>NZ_CAWNKJ010000002.1:0-222568 GCF_963875125.1 Calothrix sp. NIES-2098 | reverse complement strand
GGGGTATACAACACCCCACTCATCGATGAGTGGGGTGTTGTATACCCCTGAGCCTGCACCCCATGTCTGCAATACACCCCTGAGTCTGCACCCCATGTCTGCAATACACCCCTGAGTCTGCACCCCATGTCTGCAATACACCCCTGACTCTGCACCCCATGTCTGCAATACACCCCTGACTCTGCACCCCATGTCTTTTAACTATACTAAGCATTTTAATATTACGCATTCTTAGTGCTTGCTAGGGACATTAAAGCACCCCTAAGTTACACCCCATAGCTTATATAAACCCCACTTTTGCACCCCATTTCACTATGCCATCGAATTTTACACAACTTTTTAGTACCCCATTTCTTTATACCTTTGATAAGTACACAACTTTTGCAACACCCCCATGTCTGCAATATAATTACCTGTGACAAATTTTTATACACCCCATTTCTGTTGACCAGAATCTTCAGCAATTCTGCACAGCATTAATTACACCCCATTTCTGTTAACTTTTGGCGATCGCTTCCAACAAGGTTATGCCTCATTAGTTTCTTGCGGCATAACCTTCGTGAGCGCGATTTCAATTTCCTTGAGTGCTTGGTCGATCGCCTCTAGACGTTTGCGGTTGTTCCATTCCTCATAAGCATCCTCAACCTTATCATCCATACCCAAGCCTGTTGAACTACCAACCCTACCAATGTGCTGATGACAGGTAAATTCCCGGTCTTTGCCCTTCTTGACTATCCCTTCCAACCTTGGCTTAGGATGACGTTTGAAAATTGGCTTGTCTGCCTGCCACTTAGCATAAACGTAATGTTCGATGTTCCCACTGCCAGGGTAGCGCCGGGTGATTGTGTACTCATGTATCCAAACACCTGGTGGTGACATCGGTGTCTTCAGCAGTTGCTCTCGTTCTTTTTCAAGCTGTTGCAGCTTTTCAATCAATTCTTGAATGTTGGTCATGACGGTCATGACATTAAAGTAGGTTATGCTTTTTTAAAATTTTATGGCATAACCCCCGTTACTGCGAAACCCGACCCTGGATGCTCAAAAGGTTGGCGATCGCTTCAGAACGTTTCACAACATTTTTAAATCACTGCCCTTTGCTAAACTGCCCTTAAAATCGCCTTAAAGCGTTTGAAAAGTTTAACATAGTAAGCTCTGAAATAATCGCCAACACGCGCTACAGACGCTTCTAGATGCCTCTAAATAGCTTTCCGCCTCTATAACGTTTGTGCAACGTTCTAAAACTTTCCTGGACTGTCAGATTTGCTTTGAAGCACTCCGGCGTGTTTTTAAAAGTTACTTGCGGTTTTAATCACCGTTGTGTGTTATTTTAATCACTAAAAATCAGTCACACCTTGTTTACATCTGGTTTAATAAGTGGTAAAAACAGGTGTGACCGCCATAAAGCTTGCTATACAAACGTTTTAGTCGTTTTTAAAGGCAAAAAATGAGAACTTTTTTCGTTTCTAAGTACAAGTACAATTTTATAAATGTATGTGCTAAATATTGCTAAATTTCTTAAGCGTTTTGAAATTCTGTAAACCTGATATAGCTATGTAACCTTGTGTGTTATTTTAATCACCAAAAATCAGTCACACACCTTACACATCTGGTTTAATAAGTTGTGAAAACAGGTGTGACCGCCACAAAGCTTGCTATACAAACGTTTCAGCCGTTTTTAAAGGCAAAAAATGGCAACTTTTTTCGTTTCTAAGTATAAGTACAAAATTATAAATGCGTGTGCTAAATATCGCTAAATTTCCTAAGTATTTGATAGCAGCTTCAGGAGTATCAAAAACTGGTTTTAAGACTTTGTAACATCTGTAATACTACAAGAGGCTGCGGGAACGGGCTGGAATGGACTGGAAGGGGCTGGAATTTATGGAAGGGACTGGAAGGTTGTGAAGCGATCGGAATGTTTTGGAAGTGTGAGAACTTTGGGTAATGCCTTCCGCTAATATCTATACACTAAAAATTTGCTTTACTTGATATTTAATAACTTGGTACGTATTTTAAGTACCAATGCTATTATGTAGCTGTAAACATCAAAATAATTATTGCCCAATTACTCTTTCTCCAGAACCTACCAGCTATAACCGTCCACAGATAGAGGTAAAATGTCGCAAACCATACAGTTTCCATCTCCAGATACAAACTCGGCAGTGCCTATAATGCGAGAAAATGAGTTTAAACGCATTATTAATGCCTTAGAAAATGATGAGGATTTATTAATCACTGGAGTACCTGGCAGTGGTCGGCATATCTTAATACAGCAAGCTTCTCGTCAAGCCTATGTAAAAGTATTAAAGATAGACTGCATTCAAGCCATAAATAAAGAAACCTTTATAAAACAATTATGTCAAGGTATAATCCATACCTTTAAAGGTGAAGAAGCTTTAAATCGTATACAAAAGTGGCACATAAACATTGCTAAAAATCTATTTGATTTGAATTTCGATGCCAACAATAGACTACAACTTGGATTAGCGCAAAGTCAAAACAAACTGACTGGACACGAAAAAGATAAGTTTTTATTCCAGGCATTTGGAGTTTTAATTAAGCTACCGCAAGAACTAGCAGAAGCTCTAAAACAAAGAATTGTTTTGATTTTAGAGAATTTTTCTCATATTCGCTCTTGGGATAGGAAAGACCATATATGGGAAAATTTTTTAAAAAATACAATTAACAAACAACAATTAGTAAGTTATGTTGTAGTGGCTACAATTTCTGAGGTAAACATAAAAACAGGTGTTGACGAAAATAACCAAAGCACAGTAGTCCATATAAATCTTTCACCTCTAAAAGAGGATAGTTTAATATGTTGGCTAAATAAGAGAGAATTATCCTTTAATGAGGAGGGACTAAAACTTTTCTTAAATACAGTAGAAGGGCATTTAGGAGATACTCAGACTTTAGTTCGACGATTGGAAGCTACATATGCACCAAATGAACAAATTGGGACAGAACAAGTACAAAAAGTAGTTGATGATCTCTTAAAAGATCTATCTGTAGTATTCGAGTCATTACTGTTATTACTGCCACCAAGCCAAGTACAAGTCCTAGAGTGTTTAGCTTTAAACCCTACTGAAACACCTTTCAGCCGTCAATACACCCAGAAGCATAATCTTTTACGAGGTGGTAGTCTCCAAAGTGCCATTTTGGGCTTACAAGAAAAAGGCTTGCTTTACAATTCCGAAGAAAAGTACCGTATTACTCTGCCTCTATTGACTCAGTGGATTAAAAAGAGATTGAAACAAGATGATAATTAAATACTCTATGGTAATTTATTCTACTGCAACTATTTGAGTAAATAAAGATTAAAGAAAAACCACCAGTTTTTTCTCTAGTGGTTTTTCTCTACTCAACTAGTTTCAGTTTTTATCCACAACTAGTAGCATTAAATTAAGCTCTAACTTAATAATTGTTTGTTCTTCGTCTTCCTCTTTCTCTTTCTACAGCATAGTCATTTATGTCATCATAAATTTGTTCGCGTTTCTCGTGCATATCATTCTCTAAATTTTGCCTAGCTTGGTCATTATAAAAATCAGTTTGTCTGTCATCGATAAACTTTCTAGTATTTGTTACATTATCATGAATTTTCTCTCCACCTTCCTTTACAAATTTTCCGAATTCAGCAAGATCTTTCGCAGTTCTTGCTGCTTCTCCAGGATTTAATCGTTGTGGGTTGTCAGGTAAAACAGCAATAGCTGCCAAAAACATTGCAACAAAGGCAATAGGTACAAAAATATTATTCATAATTTATGTGGTTGTTTTTTGAAGTCGATATTCAAAGATTAGCACGGTACTTAAAATAAGTATCAATTTTAAAATTGATATATCTTATCTCAAAGTCAAAGGATTTATTAATGATTTTACATATACAACAATAGCTGGTACTGAAAAAACGTACCAAAGGATAAATATTTAAATTATTTATATTAAAACTTTTATATAAAAAAATATTGTTACTTAAATAACTCAGTATTAAGGCAAATACTCTTAATTTTTAGGTAAAAATTGAGAAAAAGAAAGTATTATTTTGACGATTTTTTTGTTTTAACAAAGTTTATACTGAAAAACTAGTATTCTTTATTTCTACCTCAAGATAGATGTGTATTGTTTAATATGTATATATAAAAATTTTGTATATGTACAGTGTCTTACATTGCGTAGTAAGAAGTATTGCATTCTAAGTGTAGAAACCGCTTAAATACACAGCTTAGATGGGTCTTTTTAATAACCACCGACCGAGGAACTAAAGCTGTTTGCTCGTACATATCCCAAACCTAAACACCCCAAGTAATTAAAAAATTTATACATGGGGTATTTCTTACCTGTTTACTTTCTTGGTTAATGTAGTCAGGGTGAGGCAATAACGATGGCTATTCCTCAATCACTCCGCAAAGTTGCTTAAGTTCATCCCAATCTTTCACTTCAATGTCACGGTCATAAATTAGTGCAGCGTCACGATTCTCTAGTAGTATTCGGCTAATGTACGCACGTTTTTTGGACTCGTTGGAATCGTTGAAAAGACCGCTACACACCTGAGCGTAGATTTGACGGCATAAATGCCCTTTGAACTTGTTAACTAGTTTGCCGTTCTCTGTAACTTCCCAAGACTTGTTATTGATTATTTGGCAGTATACAGAGAGCTTATCCATTGCCTCTGCAATATATCTAGAGCATCGGTCATGAGATTTTTTAGCAGCTGCTTGTAGTGCTTCTGGTGTACGTTCAGTTGGTATGGTGCGCTTACCATGACTTTCAAGCCAGTTAATAGCATTCACAACGGCTCTAGCAGCTTTCCCAAGTACGGGAATCTTTTCGGCTTCTACCAGTTCTGCAACGTGACGTTTCAACTGTCCTTCAAAGATAACGTGAGTTTCGTCGGCATATTTAAAAATCCCTGAACTCATTACTTCACTTTGGCGACGGCCAGTGAGCAACATTAGGGCGATCGCAACTTCTCTCCATCTGGCTGGTGACTCTGGTAAATCTGAAACTTGGTCAATAGCCCATTCAATAAATGGACTGACCTTGATAGCTCTTACATCTTCCTCAGCCGCTTCATTCTTCTTGCGATTGAGTTCATATTTGGCTTTGCCGATATCTGCGAACGCACCGCGAACAGAAGCTTCAAACTCGTTAAAAATATCTTCAAGTGTGCGGTCATTGACTGGCGGGAATTTATCAATCTCTGGCTTAACGATATCAGCTAGATATCGCATTACATCCACACGAATCTTTTGAATAGTGCCAGGGTGTGCCTTACCGTCTGGACTTTTAGCATTAGCGTAATCTTCAATAATTACTCTGGTACGTGCTACCAAAATTGCAAACTCTGGTAAGAAGTATTTTTGAGTTTTACACAGATTTAATTGATATTCTCTTAACCCCGTTAAACCATCTTTGGCAGCAGTTGCATAGTAAAGTTTCTTGGCTATACCAAGCTTTTCAGCCTCAGAATCAGAGTATTCTGAGTGTTCTATTGTTGGTCTGGTTGTTTCTGTTGTAGCTTCAATCTTTTCGGGTATCGGTTCAGGTTTAATTTCTACAGGTTCTACAAATTCTACAGGTTGTTTTTTGGTATTTTTGCGAGTTTTAGAATTTTTAACTGGTGTTTGCTTAGTTGTAGTATCTAGTGTTTTTACAGCAGTTTCTACGGCAGGTTTTTTCGGTTCTTGTGCCAGTGTTGCTTCACACAAACTGATGTACTCTACACAATCTTGCTTACGTCCAT
Source organism: Calothrix sp. NIES-2098 (assembly GCF_963875125.1). Classification (NCBI taxonomy): domain Bacteria; kingdom Bacillati; phylum Cyanobacteriota; class Cyanophyceae; order Nostocales; family Calotrichaceae; genus Calothrix; species Calothrix sp. NIES-2098. Next base: position 216,831 of record NZ_CAWNKJ010000002.1, on the reverse strand, counting down.
TGGACTGGATATAGCTTGCGGTACGTTCGATACCTTGCTGTACAAAAGGTATTTTAGTTTTACGTAAAAATTCAACAGCTTCTTTTCTTAAATCCTGAGTATTTTTACCTTCTGCAATTTGTTCTAGTGAGCGTGTCATGATTGAGAAATACCTTTTACTTTGTCTTACACCCCAATCATAACACCCCATTTCTTAAATGTGCAGATAAGCATCATAAAAGTTATGGGGTGCATTAGTGGGGTGTATAGACTTTTCTCTATTGCTCAGTCTGCTGGCTTTTGGCAGTCACTACCATATAGAACTTCTTCTTTACCATCTGGGTAAGCACGAACACACCAACCTTGTGTTTTCGCCTGCCAGTATCGGAATGCAGTAGCTACAGCACAACTGGAGATAACCCCTAACACGATTGGCAATACCAGTTTCTTCAATCGGATTTGACTTTTAGCTTCCATCTTTCATCCCTTGGTAATGCCTTTATGGTTCCCAAAGGGGCGATCGCCTTTTTGAACACTGGTGTTAAATCACGCCAAATCTCGCCACTGTTTCAAATAGCTATACCGCTTCTATGCTATTGGCGAGTTTCACACTGTCGTAATTTGGCGATATTTGCAGCAATTTATCAACGTACTCTTGAAAGACATTTTTTTTGAAAGTGACTTTTTAATTTGGCGAGTTTCAAAACAGCTTATCAACGTACTGTTCCAGGTCAGTGCGCTTAACTCGCCATCCTTTACCGATGACTTTAGCTTTTAACCCCAATGTCGTAATAAATCCCTATCCCGATGTTGGAGCGATCGCTACTAGCCCGATCACTGATGTTAAATCCAGCGATATACAACTTGCCCTATCAGTGAAATCATGCTTTGATACTTTGAGTATTTACTCAAATGAGCTTTTACTCAAAAATGCTGGAGTCCATAAATGCCAACAGTTATCGCTGTCCTGAACCAGAAGGGAGGATCAGGAAAAACGACCATTGCAACTAATCTCGCTCATGCTCTACAGCGAGATGAATATAAAGTTTTACTCGTTGACTCTGACCCACAGGGAAGTACTAGAGACTGGAATGAAGCCAACGGCGGCAGCATTATCCCTGTTGTTGGACTTGACCGAGAGACACTAGCTAAGGATCTGCAAGCAATTTCGCATGGATATGATTGGATAGTTATTGATGGAGCGCCACAAATCGCCAAACTCAGTGCGGCTGCTGTCAAAACTGCCGATTTAGTTCTTATCCCAGTACAACCAAGTCCCTATGATATTTGGGCTTGCGCTGATTTGGTTGATATCATTGCCGCACGATGGGAAGTGACTGAGGGTAAGCCAAAAGCTGTTTTTGTTATCAGTCGTGCTATCAAAAATACCAAACTTAGCACAGAAATTACTAACGCCTTGGAAGATTACAGCTTACCTGTACTCAAAGCTGGAACTACTCAACGGGTAGCTTATCCGACAACAGCAGCAGAAGGTTTAACTGTGTTCAATGAACCCAACAGTGATGCTGCCAAAGAAATTGACTCACTTAAAAAAGAAGTGTTGAGGTTTATCAAGCATGGTACTTAAGGCGAAGAAGACACGGCGGGAACATGAGCTTAAGAACTTAGCTATTGAAGAAGCCAGCAAGGAAGAAACTACTCGACTCAATGCAGAAATACCCGTCAGTTTGCACAACAAAATCAAGATTAGAGCCATAGAGGAAGGCAAAGGTAGCAGCATTACAAGTATTGTCATTAAAGCATTAGAGGCATATTTAGATAATCCAGTTGGTAAAGATTGAGTAATTACTCATTTGAAGTTTTACTCAAATACTCAATTAATTAAGCAAGGGCAAAACAAGAATCAATTTACAAGACGACTTAGTTACAGTTTTAAAAAAGGGACTAATTTAGATAACAGTTTTAGTTTGTATAAAAATTATATTTAAGTGGTAGATGCCGTAACATAGATAATTTAAGATTACGCAGCCTGAGAAGCTTTTTGTTTCTTACGCTGCTTCAATTTGGCTGCAATTAAACCTGCACCAGATGCAATAGCAGCCGCTACTGTAGTGGGTTCGGGAACTGGCCGGGCGTTAGTGATATTGGTAACATTAAAATTGGAACCTCCGACACCTGTTCTACGATCATTCCACTCACCGTAGTCGCCAAAAGCGCCGCCAACGCCAAAAGGACTCACAGACACTCTCAATAAACCACTGTTAACAAAGAAACCGAAGCCATTAGAGTCTAGAAACGGAGCATTTGCAAATAACTTGTTGTCAGTTAGCGTCCCATCTACATCAGTACCTGTTGGCAGCAGTCCGAATATGGTTTGTGTAACATCTTGGAATGTTCTTGTGCCAGTGATGTCTGTAATTGTGTAGCTATTAGTTACAGGATCTAAATCAGTAGTGGTCAAAGTTGCATCAACACTACTCCCGCCTAAATTGTAGTCTAACTTAAATAACTGTGCAGCTTGGGCGCTAGAAGGTATGCTGACACTTGCAAGTCCCATAACTACCCCAGCGGCAGCAATGCTAAGTTTGTTACTCAATTTCATAAAGGATACTATAACCCTAAGGGTTATTACTTAATTTACGTTTTTAACAGTATCAAAAAAAAGACAACTCATCAATATATTCCCTAGATATGTCAGTATTCTATAAAACGTCCAGTTAGTAAATGTTTTCACGCTTTACGCGTCGAGCCTTTTAAAAACTCCTGTGAGATGCCTCAAAAAAGTTGCCTTTTATACAGGCTTATTTTTGGGTTTTATAAAGCGTCATAGTCTAAATAGATGCACTGTTGAAAATGTCGTCAAAATTATATTTCCCGACATCTCCTCCACAAGCATTAACTTTTCTGTCCAACAGTTGACAGTTTTAAGTAGCATCTTTTACCCTTTACCCTAGTGTGTTGCATTCCATCGACACCACTAGCCCGAACCTTGAAAACCGCATAACTTCGTTGACTGGTGTCGATTGCTTACACAGTAAAGTTTCCAAGCTGTGAACAGTTAAATTTATTGACAATTTTCAGTACTTGTTGACACTAATAAAAGTGGTGTCGAATTGGGTATCTGAAATCCTTGCTCAGTAAGATTTCTAAAAGTGAACTCTTTCCGATCACATTGCCCCGCAAGGGGATGGAAACAAGGTGAAGAAGTCGAATCCGAATTCTCCTCGGAAGCTTTCCATAACCACTTCCCCTAACGGGGATGGAAACGTTGTCGCCTGAGCAGCTATTACCACTTGGACAACAGACTTTCCTAAACAACTACCCCTAACGGGGATGGAAACCTTGGAGAAGGGAGCAGCGACTACCTTGAAGGTCAACTTTCCATAACCACTTTCCCCTAACGGGGACTATTCGCATCAATTTCTACCTTTTCATCAATATCAATTTCTACACCACTTCTACCCACAGGTGACAACATCGCCAAACTCGCCGCCGCACCTAATACCTGCTCATCACTAACCTCAAGGTATTTCTGCAACTGTTCTAAGTTCCTATGTCCTGATATCTCTTGTATCACCCTTAGCGGAATACCAGCATTGCTCAACTGGGTTAATGCTGTCCTTCTGAAGCTGTGGGTGGAGCGATCGCAAAAATAATGTTCTTTAATATTGACCTACTCTTGCGATACTTCAAAATATTGCTGTGCTTTGTCCCACGCCTTAATGGTATACCCGGCGTGTTCCATCTCTCCGCGATAATTTTCTTCAATAACGTCCCAGTAAAATTGCGCTTTACTGATATCTTCTCCATCGGGAATCGTAAACTCCGTACCGAACGGATTCACAACCAACCCGGACTCGAATTTGATTTTTTCTGGTAATCTGTACCCACTCTTTACAATGATTTTCATATTTTTATAGCTACTAAACTCATATCAATATAATAGTCAGCACTTTTGTTGCACTTTTGTGAGCGCAAACTGGTTTATTAGACTTGTCCGAAATATTAACTTAGGAAAAGAAAAATGGTAAAACGTTGAATTGAGTGTCTACCATTTTTCAAACTTAGTTATGGTTTTTGATTATATCCAAAAGTACCCACACCGAACAAAACAAATTTTAGGGATTAGTTACGAACAATTACAATCACTATTAAATTGTGCCTGCAAACGTCACCAAGAAATTAAAATTCAGCAAGAAAGCCGAAAAATAAGAATTAATGCGGCTGGTGGAGGTCGCAAAGAATTATTATCAATCCAAGAACAAGTATGCTTATGTCTATTTTATTTAAGACAGATGCCGACATTTCAAGTATTAGGAATGTTATTTGGGATATCTAAGACAGAAGCCAACGATACTTTTCATTCTTGGATACCAATACTGCGAGATATTTTACCAGCTAGTTTATTAGAACAAGTCTCAAATAATGAAAGCGAATTACTCTTTGTTCAGGAAGTATTAACCAATTTTAGGCTATTAGTCGATAGCCTAGAACAGCCAATCTATAGGAATTCTGACCAAAAAGAACAACAAAAATATTTTTCTGGCAAGAAGAGACAACATACATTGAAAAGTCTAATGGTCGGGATACCAGAAGGTAAGGATATTGTGGAGGTGGAAGTGGGCGTTCCTGGGCCAACAGCAGATATAAAATTGTTTCGTCAATCTCAAAATAAATTTGATAAATCTCAACCCTTTTCAGGTGATAAAGGTTTCCAAGGAGGCGAAAACATCACTACTCCTCATAAAAAGAAACCAAAACGAGAATTAACTCAACAGCAAAAAGATGAAAATAAGGCTTTGTCTAGTAATCGAATATTCATCGAACATTTAATTCGATTACTTAAAATATTTCGCATAGCCTCACAAAGATTTCGATTAAAGCTCGATACTTATGAGCAAATTATCTTAACAGTATGTGGGTTGGTTAGATTAAGGATAGGTAGTTTAATTTTACCAACTTAGCAACTAGGAATAACTAGAAAATTTAGAAAAATAGGAGTTGATTTTTATGCCTCTATACTATCAGTAACTATCTTAAACCCTTGTAATTACGTTTTGACGCAAATATCAAAGTTTTGTCTCAAAGCTTTGAACAGTCTGGCTTTGGAGTTTTCGGACAAGTCTATTAAGTTGTTAAGCATTGTAATCACCATCAGACAAAGCGATTCTCGTAGATTATAGTAGTAGCGAAAAATACTTTGCAAGCTTCAAAACAAGGACAAAAACCTTACTGGGTAAGCTTTTGAATCTCTATCCCTTGTGTTAACTAGTTAACAGTTGTTTGGCTGCTCTGAATGTTGCTTTTCATACTTCCCAGCCTTGACAAGCGAGTAAGCAAAAAGTAAGCAAAAATTTCTCCGTAGTGCTGGAATCGGGCATAGTGAGTCATTTTCAAAGCCATTACCTCGCAACACTTCTGCACGGTCGTGGCTCAACATATTCCAAGCGCGTAACTTTTAGGCGGGTCTGCTCATTTCACCTCTCAACCGAAATTGTAAAATTTCCTCGTGTTTTATTTTAAAGTTTGAGAGATATTGCTGTTTATGCTGCTTGATTAAATCAAAAATGGATGAAGTCAAGCTTAAGGTGTACGTAATTTTTTCAAAAATTAAACCTGATTGTTGTAATGGTGAATTTTCCACTTCTTCGCAGCTTCCGTAAACTGCCCTGAATATGGGATTTGTCTTATATCTATTGATTGGATTAGAGGTGATGAAATAGTGTTGATTAATATCTCTAAAGCCTTATCAATAAATCCCTCTTAAGATTGATGAAATTCTTTTCAAACTTATTTAGAAAGAAATATAGGAATCCGATTTGATTTTTGAAAAAATCTGTAGGCTTGTACCTTAATCAATACTATGTTGTTTCTTTATTGCCTCTTAAAGTAATTTCATAAATCAAATACGACGACTTTAATAAGTAAAATTAAATATTCGGGTTTTGCAATCATTGCTTTAGTCTGAGAATTATGCTCAAGAAAGTAGCTATTGTGGGTGCTGGACCTAGCGGAATTCTGCTGGCTCATTACTTGTTGCGTCGTGACAACAAATACCAAATCGATATTTATGAATGTCGTAGTAATCCAAGAATTGTCCCATTTTCAAAATCTAGAACTTTCCCCATTTCTCTCAATGAAAGGGGAATGAATGCTTTAAAAAAAATTGAGGGCTTAGAAGAAGCGGTCAAAGCCATTAGTGTGGAAATGACGGGAACCCTGTTTCACCAAAAAAATGGCAAGACGCGATTGACGCCAAGAAACAAACCTCTCACCACACTTGACCGTACAAGCTTGACAATTGCTCTATTAGAAAAGTTGACTGAAAAGTACAATAATAGTACCCTTAATATTCACTTTAATTGCCAATGTACTTCTGTCGATTTAGCGTCAAAAAATATAAAGTTGCGAAACATAGAAACAAAAGAGGAATTCACTACTCATTACGATTTATTAATTGGTGCGGATGGAGCACGTTCTGCGGTTAGAGAGTATTTTATGACTGCAAAAGATTTTGAATGTGAACAGAAATACTATCCCATTGACTACAAATCGATTTACTTAGATAGTAGCGAAAATTCAAGCACACAATTGAAAGTAGATAATATCCATACTTGGAGACTAAATGACGGAACAATTATGGTGGCATTACATCAAGTCGATGGAACAATGAGTGGTGCAATTAACTTTCCGCCAGAAAAAAATCAAGTAGCTAGTCTTTCCACAGTAGAAGCAGTTCTCAAATTCTTTCAGGGTAATTTTCCAGAAATTGGTCGATTAATGACGGACAAGGACGCCGAAGCTTTTCTCAATAAACCAATATCGAGAATTTTAACAGTTCGCTGTAACCGTTATCACCAAGATGATAATGTTTTACTCATAGGAGACGCGGCACATGCAGTCTCTTCCTCTATTGGTCAAGGTTGCAATGCTGCACTTGAAGATGTGGTTGTATTTGACAATCTATTGGATGAGTATTCTGACAATCTAGCTGAGGCTCTCGAACAGTTTACTATACGCCGTCAGCCGGATGGCCTTGCTTTAGTTGAGCTAGGCGACTATGCTTTTCCTTCGTCTACTCGATTATTTATCGAGTTTTTCTTAAGAGAAAGTATTGCTAAAATTCTGCACAAACTATCTCCCAATAATTTTCCACCCTCACTTATTGACTTGATTTTTGAAACAACTATTCCCTATTCAAAAATTTTGGATACATACAAAGGCTGGATATCTAAAGTAAAGAAATCAAACAAAAAAAATTGAAAAATTAATAGTAACTTTTGAGAAATTTCAAAAATTATGCTTTTTCTGCGTCAGTTATATAATTATGAACAAAAAAATAGCTATTATTGGTGCTGGACTAGGTGGTTTAGCAGTAGCGATCGCACTTCATAAAAAAGGTATCAACGCTCAAATCTATGAAAAAGCAACTGTTTTGCGCCCAATAGGTGCTGGTCTAAGTATTCTACCGAACGGCTTGCATAGTCTCGAAGCAATTGCTCCCGGAATCACCGACTTACTCAAACAGGCGGGTAGCGAAACTCGAATGCTGACCTTAAAAAAAAGCTGTGGTGAAATCATTGCCCAGAAAGCTGTGAACTTAATGGATAAATATGGTCAGCCAATGTTGCAGATCCGCTGGTCACGTTTGCAAGAAATCCTCGCCTCTGCATTACCAACTGAAAATATTCATTTCGGTTATCAGTGCATTAGTTTTGAGCAAAATGACAACAGTGTCAAAGTCTACTTTGATGGAAACAAGACAGTAGAGGCAGAACTGTTGATTGGGGCGGATGGTTTGAACTCGGCAGTTAGACAAACGATGATTGGTGACGGAGAGCCTCATCAATCAAAAAAAGGGGCGGGATTGAAGCGATATAGTCCTGCTCCTGGCCCCTTACCTGAGCATTCAGATTTTCAACTAGAGTTATTAGACCTCTTGCATGAATCAAGAAAAAAGAGCAAGTTCATAGTTAATAAGTCCAGCAATCAAATTGCATCGCAAGCCAAAACGTTTTCTACGATTCCGATATTGTTCTTTGAGGATGCGAAAAATTTTTAATCGACGGTTGAGATGTTCGCCAACAATACGTAGGCTAGCTAAGTGACGATTGTGCTGGCGTTCTGGAGTAGATAAATTTTCCCCAGGAGGTTTCCTACTGGGTATGCAGCTGTTGGGATGGAGTTTAGCAATACCTTGATAACCTTGAAGAGCTAAACACAACTGTGAAGTATGAAATCTGACCTTAGTATTTCTCCATAAACGAAAGTCATGGATGCGACCAACTCCATAAGCTGTACAAAGAATTTTGCCACTAGCTTGGTCAACTACCAATTGTGCTTTGAAAGTATGCCGTTTTTTCTTAGCGCTATAGTATCGGCGCTGTTTTTTTTTGGGCGTTCTATTGGGGTTTCAGTCACATCTACTACCAATACCTTCCATTCATAGGCTGCTTGTAATTCTTTTTTCCCTGGTAGTCGGAATGCTCCTGATTTAATCAAGATATTTTCTACTTTCCGTACTATCCGGCATACAGTGGATTCATGTATACCCCAACTTTTAGAAATATGGAAGTAAGTACGATATTCTCGCCAATATTCCAGTGCTACTAGTAAATGGTCTTCCACACTTAACTTTGGCTGTCCACCTTTTTTCCCGCTTCTGACTAGTTCTGGCTTTAGAACTTCTACCATCTTCTTAAACGTAGCAATATGCACTCCACATAACCGGTTGAATTCTGGTGGTGGCAGGTCTTTTATCTGTTCGTAGCTCATTGCTCTTTGTTTTTTGACCTGTATTTTTTCATGCTTACATTATTCGTGCAAGAGGTCTATTAACACCTGAACAATGCGAGCTTCTAAGAAATGTCCGCTACTTTTTAGAGGTGATATTTTTCCTAAAGTCCTGTCATGCATGGGTTTCAGGCTGGTGACAAATTGAAATTGGAACATACTTGTAATGCCAGGAGCATCTCCAAATATTAAATGCTCCTTCTATAGAAGGAGCATTTAGATTGATTTTCCAGGCGTTTAAACAAAGACAAAAAATTTTGGAGGTTGAGGAAGATTTTGATTAACGTACATTTTTGCGCAGTTCACCAATATAAGAGAAATCTGGATTATCCCGTAATTGTACATAAATTTCCTCTGGTGTAATGCGATCTTGGGATACAGCTATAATCCGCGGATGCCCCAAATCGTCAGTAGTGCAATTTAAGATGAAGGCAACAAATTCCGAACAGAACATTGATGTTTTACCTTCACTATCCAATCCCTGGCGTTTGAGCTTTGTTAGATCGCTACTTAATGTACTTGAGATAGTCCCACCTATTACAGCAGAGGGAAGCCCAGATCGAGAGTAGGAAATCCTATTGGTTGAAGCGTACTTTTTGGCAAGCTCTGCAATTTTCTGCGCAAGTTTTTCGTCTTTGGGGCGGATAGCGTAGAAATTAAAATTCTTGTTATAGTCACCATCAAGTTCTCGGATAGTACACCCCGCCCCTATAGCCTCGGCAACATCGCCAGACCCAATGTAGATGGCTGCATGTCCCAACAAACCCGCTCCAATATATCTGTGATTTGATCGGTTAGTAACGATTTGTACACCATCGATAATTAGCGATACACCTTCCTCAATACCAAGTTTGCCCCCAAGGTCAGTAACCTCAATTCCACCTTGCTTAAGCAAGATATCGCCAGGCCGTAAATCTTTCATACTTTTTAGTAAAGGGCCATCTTTGATGATGTCGTAGTTTAGCTCCCCTTTAGCCGCTAAATATGCGCGTGTTACCGCATCCTCAGCAAAAGTTATGGTTTTGTTATTAATCGCTCTAGCAATCTTAGCAACATCTTCAGCGGTTTTTAAAGTTTTCTGAGCAGTTTCACCCACGAAATTAAGTGTATCTTTAGTCCTCTCCTCAGCCCAGCCTGTTACATCCGTCACCGTCTCACCTACCCAATGTACTGTAGTATTTGCAGTACCCTCCGCTACCTGAACTATTTCTTTTAGGGTATTCAAAATTGATATGGACATGACACATCCCCGATTAATGAAGAATTTTAATTGCGTAAAAATAAATAATTTACGCACGAGTATCAGTTTTAACATATGAATCTGGTTTTAGCATAATTTAGTACAATAACGTGGTATGGAGTTATTCCGAGGGGCGGAAGATAATGCTTCCCCTCAACCTAACTCAATCCCTGTAGCACAAGTAAAATTTGTATAAATTAATACTTATATATTTATAAGAGGAAAGTTGAATTATTCAGTTTTTTGGTTCTTGTCAGATTTTGGTGATGATGAAGGTTACGCACTTTAAGGCAGAAGGCAGAAGGTTTTAAAACGTTTTCTTATCCGGGCGTGGGGTTTGTGACTTCAAGGGGCGATCGCTTACGGCTTTTTTGTGATGCAGATGTTCTAAAATCCAAGCAAAGCTTCAATTATGGGAATTTTTCCTTCCTCCTTCCTTCTGCCCTCTGCCTTTCCCCAACCTAGATCACCAAAAGTTGCCAAGAACCACTTATTCCTTTAAGTGACACCTTTGGTCAAGCTATGGTTCAAAATTTGGTCACGCGGGGGGTAAAATCACATTTGTAGTTTTTATGTTCTACAGTTGCGATACACCGCAGGCATCGCAACCATAGAGTGAGAGTATTTGAGTTAAGCAGCCACTTGAATTAAGCTAGACTTATCTTCTAAAATATCTATTTCTACTTGAGAAAGTATTTTAAGTTTCATTTGTTGCAGGTCGTGCAGCACTATTTTGGCAGACTCAGCATTAAATTTATAGTATTCAGTTAAACTCCCAATGGGATAATTAAAGTTACGATAGCGATGTTTAAAATATAATTCAATATTCCCTCGGTGTTCCCAGGTTCCTAACACCTTAATAGCAACAGTTTGGTAATGTGCTAATAAATCTAGTTTAATTTCTGCTAATCGGTCTTTGATAGTTTTAGTGGTAACTCCTATTTTGTACAGAGTTCCTTTATTCGTTTCAATTTCTAAAAAATAGAGTGAACAAGATAATATACGTTTAAGTTGAGTGCGGTACAGTTTTAAATCAGTGAGTCTGTATGCCAAATCTGGGGCATTTTTGTGTTTGGCGTGTTCAAAAGCTAGCTTCAACTTCAGTAGCTTTTTAAGTAATAGTGGCTCTTGCACTTCGTTAAAATGCATCAAATCTAGCGCTCGAACAGGAATTTTACCTAAATTGCTGAATTCATACGTAGCTGGAACTATGTAAACATTTTTATGTAACACACCTGCTTTTATTAAACCAGGAAAAACTAAGTGATAATCAATTGGATAATTTTTGGAACCATACTCTCTCCACAGCAGTTTTAATTGCTCCAAATCTTTACCTGATAGCTGAATGTTGAAATTGTCATACAGTGGTAGAGTTGGAAATTCTCGGTTAGCTATGGGGCGGCAGGTTTGGTCATTATGCGCAAAATGATGTTCTTTCACCTTGCCTTTTTTGGCAGTTAAATCACCATGACAATAAGGACATTTAACTGTAGTCTTGCCACTAGTGACATTTTCAATATATATTAATGTACCTTCTTCATCTACACCATATTTTAGCCACATTACCACACCATTATTGAATAGTTAAAGTTGCTCTTACAAGTTTGCTTCAACTTTTCAAAAATGTCTCTATCTTTAGTGCTAAAAATAGGTACTCAAGTTTAATATTGGTTTGAAGAATCTAAGCGCAATTAAGCACAGTGGCACATCCTTATATATGCCTAATTGTTCAGTAACGCTGATGCTTTTGTGCGACAAAACAGACCAAGGTAATATTCTACTTGGACTGAACAATAAATACTAATGCTCTTCGAGCGATCGCTTTTCCTCTAAGAAAACTCTTATGCTGCTTTTTCCTCTTGGTTCAAAAGCTGTAACCATTGCACAAGTTTTTGGCGCTGAATATCGCTTACCTTTGTGCTAGCCGAGCGTAGTGCAGCTCTTGGGAAGATTGCCCGTAAATCTGCCACCATTTCCAGCGATTCACAAGCTTCCAGACATTCGGCAATGTAATCAATTGATTCAATTGTGAGCCATTCGGGGGCCGCTTCTAGTTCGCAAATATGATACTTCATACGGAGTGTAAGACTAAGCGATCGCTTCTTGGGTTCCCAAGCAGGGGATAAACTACTGCTTCCCTCGTATCTTAGAACAGAAGTTTAATTTGTGTAATTTAATACGGCAAAATTTCTTAGAGGAAAACTGGTAACTCAATTTTCCTCTACGAATCAAAGGCGGCTGATTTTTAAAAAGTTAAAAACCGGAGGGATGCCTGTGGTGTTAACCGCTTAGGTAGTTAAGTAAATATTTACACGCGGGTCAAAAGTTCTAAGTTATGGCCGTTGGGGTCATAAAAGTAGAAGCCACGTCCTTCTTTCCTGTGATTGATTTGACATTTATTGTGATGCATAGGGTCGCTGCTATATTCGATGCCTTTGTCTTTAATTCGCGCAAATATGGCATCAAATTCCTCATCACTCACCTGAAATGCATAGTGATGCGACTCAAATGTTTCTCTATTGTCAAAATCTAGTGTGAGTTTTTCATTTACTTGGACAGCCACAAAGTGGCCTACACCTTTTTCAACCCTCAAACCAAAAATACTGGCAAAAAACTCTGCTGAAGCTTCTTTATCCCTTGCGGGCACAATCGTGTGATTTAAAGTAATAGTCATGTTACACCTCATAAAAAACTTATTGGTGTTACTTCCAGCATGACTTGTTAAATCTTCCTTTGCCATCCTCCTTTTAGATAGTCAGTAAATCGCAAAGTTTTCCCCTGGAGCGATCACACCTGACAGTGATGCTTTATTATGACTCTGGTCAGATTTATTACATTGCACTGTGGAACCCCAGCAACTAAACCTGTTTGCAGATTTAATGCCCAAACCAGCACGTAGAGCAGAGGCATTGGTGATGGATGCTAATGCCCTGCTGAAGTGGAAAGCGCAAATATTTCAGTATCAGCAACAAGTTAGGGAGAGTAAACCACCACAGCAGGTGACACTGTTTGACCTAGCTCCAGCGCACTGTGACCCAGAAGCGATAGACCCGTTTAAGCTGCATTTACAATCAATGGCTTTTTACCGGATGCCAGATGATTTTGGTCAAGCAGCTTTGTATTTTGTGATTGATTCTGCTGCTTCTCTTTTGCTGTATGTGGGTGAGACGTGCAGAAGTAACAAACGCTGGCGTGGGACTCATGGTTGCAAAGATTACATCAGCAGTTACCAAGACTTACATTATCGCTATCAGATGGAGACGGCGGTTAATATTGGATTTTGGTGGGATGCTCCGGTAGAAAGAAAAGCACGGCAAACTTTAGAACAGGCAATGATTCAGAAGTGGCGATCGCCTTTTAATAAAGAAATGTGGGAGCGCTGGGGGCAACCGTTTGGGTAGGGCATTTTCTTAGAGGATTGGAGAAGCGATCGCTTCTAAAACTATGTCACTCAGCCACACTTACAGAAGAATGAAATACGGGATGAAGTGCTGATGGTGAAAAACCTTCTCGTTTAAGTTGGTGTTCATTCATATAGTCGCTATCAAGAATTCCGTAACTTTTAGTAATTTCTGCCATCTCCATCACAAATTCTCTATTGAATATGACACCAAAATAAGTACTACCTTTAAATCGTTTACCAATCCAAGTTGGGTCAATCACTTCCAAAGAATTGTTAACTAACCAAGCATGAGATACTGCTAAATTCAACTCATCATCAATAGCAAAACCTTCACAGTAACTTAGTTGCGGGTAGTTCCATAATGCCTTGTAACAATTTTCAAAGCATGATTTAGGTTCGCCTTTAAATGGTGATTTGACCTTGGTTACAAAAGGTTTTCCATAATCCAACACTAGCTTTTGTGTACTTTTATAGCGAAAATCAGAACGTGTATTAAGTTTATCAATTAAGTCGGCTTGTTCTTTTAATATTACCAGCAGGCGGTCTAGATTATTCATCATTAAATTCTTTATTAAAAATAAATTTCATTAGAGTTCACTAAATATTAAACCACCAATACTTATGAAGTCCTGTCATTTTTGAACCAGCTACTTCGTGTTCATCAGACCATGTTAGTGTACTACCATCCCCACACTCATAACCATCACCACCAAATTTATTTATCCCTTCTTTCACTATTTCCATCATCACTTTAATAACCATTTTTTCGCTTACAGAAATATTATAATGTTCTAATAGCAGAGCTTTGACATCTTTAGTATTAACATGATCAAAAAATCTCGGCTTTTCTTGAAGGATATTAATAATTAATTCTTTTAATTCTTCTGCTTTCACTGTCTTAAAATCATTGTTGCTCTAATTTTCTCAACTTTTCTAATTTTCTATTGAGTAGCGCTGCATCAGTTTCAGGTTCACCATTGTTATCTGTACATCGTTCCTCTTCCAGCCATTGCAAGAGTTCGGCTTTCGGACGAAACGATATTATAGGGCGCTTTTGATTGTACTTTTCTTGTGACTGATAAACTTTATCACGGTTAGCTTCATTCCAAAGCTGTTGATTAGACTTAGCAGAAGATTTGGATTTAGAAAACTCTGGCATTACCTCAATTTTGAGATAACCTCCTTTACTCTTAAATCGCCAGTTATTATTGTAATAATCAAAGTGTTTTTTAGCTCCTTTTTCTGTCTTCCAATGCTTGCACCAATGTAAATCTTTGTTAGTCCAAGCATATTCAAGATTACAGTCAAATGTGTATAGCCAACCTAAAGGCTCATCATCTTTTGTATAGCAACGGTATCCATAGAACATTAGTAGAAACTTAATTTAGTTAATAGGTTCGTGTTGGCTGAGATATTTTTTTATAATTTCCTCAATTTCTGCTTCTATTACATCCATGTGACCATCAACATCAGCATACCAGCCATACTGATTGAGTACTTTAATAGCAGCATTTACTGCTGATGCCGCAGCTTTATCACGTCTACCTTCAGGTGATGCTACGTATGCCTTATATTCTTCTTCTTTTTGTTGCTGACGTTGTTTAGCTTTTTCTATGACAGCAGTAGCTTTTTCTACAGTACATAAATGGGTAGGGTCGCCAAGAGCGCCAACTTCTTTTCCGTATTTAGTGTAGCGAGTCCCCGATTTTAGAGTAACTACACCAGTTGGTGATATTTTATCAATTTCTTCAATTAAGGCTTTACTACCTCGCTTGTCGTCATAGAAAAATACTCCGATTTTATCTCCTGATTTTAGTTCTAGTGTGTTCATGTTTTCATGACATTAAATTTAATTCTAGTAATGCCTCAGTTTGTGTTAACAACCTACCAGTGTACGGCGATCGCCAACAAACCCCTGGCTGCTGTGGGTTTTCTTCCTTGCACCATCCGGCTTGGCGTAGCTTTTGCGCGTCAGCATCACGTTGAACAATCTCTGCCACAATTTCTCTTGCCTGTGCCAGCGTATCCACTCGCCTCAGCTTGCTCATTTGGGTGCTACTGAAGCGAAATGGAGTTGCCCCGCTTCTATCTTCAATCAACCAGCCCTTAGCTGCGTTATTCCGTCCAGGTGTCCCGTTGGAGTAATAGGTATTGCGGACGTAAAACCTGTCATCAGGGGTAAGATATTCACCTGCCTCAATACGTTGCAGCTTCATGATGGTTCTAATGGGGATAGTCAGAATGAGCGATTGCTTACTCTAATATTTTACATAGTAAACTATGTATTTACAATCTATTTGTATGGCCATTACTAGAGGATAGAAAAAATGGAAGACACAGTACAAACAGCGAAAAATATAGCTTTTGAGTTTCTTAAATTGATGTCTCCAGCAGGTTTGAAAGCGGGAAGATACATTTACGTAGATTATTGGCGGAATCAGTTGATAGAGTACGCTGCTCAAAGACTAGGAATTGAAGTTGATGATATGTTGCGCTCCTCAGTAGAACAGGAACTAAAACAAGCTTGGCAAAATATCTTGTATCCACAAGAATGAGGCTTTAGGTTAAGCCGCCCGTCTCAAGAACTTCTATCATTCCAAAGCTAAAGCCACATTTCCAGTTAAAATCACAGATTTTGAAGCCTTCACTGGTGTGTAGCTTGTTGTATCTTTGCAATAAAACTGTGGGTGGTCGGGATGCAGGTTATATGTTACCCGTTGGTAGCCTAATTCTATGAGCGATCGCACTGCGTTATCAGTCAGTTGATCCCACCCTAACAACTCTAAAATTCCCACAACATAGGCGTGAACATTTTTGCGACCTTGCCTAACAGCACGTTCTCGTCCTTTGCCCTCAACCTCAAACACGGCATCCCTTAGTTGACACACACCAGCATGAGTTAGCAGCGATCCGCTTTTTCCCCCTGACTTGAGTGAGAAGACTCGATAGTGCAGGTTGAAATAAACCGCTACACGCTGACCGTAATAAGCGGTTGGGTGAATGATACTGAACGGATACCGATGAGTCATGATGCGCCTACGGCTACAACCCGCATAGTTTACAACAAACTATTAGCCGACTAATACTGATATCCGTGTTGTAATCGATGTGTTTTTAGTCACTCATAAGCTAGGCTGTTGCCGAAAGTTATGAGTATCTAAAAATACAATGAGCGAGTCAAAGTTTTTTGCAATTGACCCGAAGCCAGAGGATTATTGGCGCTCAATTATATTGTTTGGTAAAAACGTTGCGTGTTATAAATTTGCACTGGCAAAGTCATTGTTGGAATTAGCACCGCAAGGAAAAAGTATCATCACCTTGGAGGAGTTAGCACAACCATATTCAAGGCATATTATCGAGCATTTAAAAATTGTGGATAAGCAAACTACCTCATCTTCCAGCCGCTTTTTAGATGCTTGTCGCCAGTTTAATAACGGAGAGATAACTAAAACAAAATTGATTGACACCACCGTGCAGCGTGGATTTGAAAATGTGATTGATGCTTTCCATAACCTTAGCGTCGGAGAAACGGCGGTACGGTTTTTTATGGATGAGCGCCGAGGGTCTAATAAAGGTATTGTCTTGACCGATGAGCTATTTCAACTGATAAAAAAGCTCCAGTCTGAAAACTTACCTCATGAAGTGGAAGCACGATGGCGGCTTGTAGAGACAGCTTGGGAACTAAACATTTCGCGTAATTTAATATCTATTGGTTACAACCCAGATAATGAACTGCTGTTTACATTTAGCGATCGCAGGCGGCGGGTAGATGTTACCTCATGCCGTGATGCACTCAACGGATATCAGAAGGGCAAGTGTTTTTATTCGTTTGCAGATATTTCGATTGAGCCAGGTTCTACAAACTTAGCCGATGTAGACCATTTTTTTCCTCACGCTTTGAACGAACGGATAGGAAATATCGATGGTGTATGGAACTTAGTTTTGGCATCGCAAGAATGTAACCGGGGCGAAAGGGGGAAATTTGATAGACTTCCTAATATCAAATATTTAGATCGCCTACACAACCGCAACGAATTTTTGATTACCAGCCACCATCCGCTACGTGAAACACTTATTCAACAAACAGGCGACACGAAAGAAAAACGTCACAAATTTTTGCTTTCAACGTATCATGAAGCGCAATCACTCTTGGGAAGCGGACGTAATGATGGCTGGAAACCAGAGTTTGAATATCCAGCAACGTTCTAAAATAACAGGTGCAAAGTCAAGTTTCTAAAAAATATGCGCGAATATCGCTGCACCCGTAATGCCCTCTATGCTCATGACTGCACTGGTAAAAATGACCTGCGCGAACGTCAGGGGCATTACATTTGGGCAATCAACGAAGAAGCTGCATGGCAGGAAATGGCGCGGCAGTATCCAGACGAAACTGAAGCGGGGTTTACTGTGGAAGAGTGGGAAGGGTTTGACGTTAAGGTGGTAGAAGTAAAGCGGGATGAGGACGGAAATGAATGAGTCTCTAAATGCTGCTCAAAGCGAACTACAAGTTATGAACTTTTTTGCAGAAGCCCTTCAAGATAAGGTGTTGTTAGACCTGCTCATGGAAGCAATGAGCGCAAAAGATAACACTGCAATCATGACTATAGCTGCCGAGCGTGGCTATAACTTCTCTCAAGAATCATTGCGCCAGGGACTAACGAAGATATTCAATTTGATTACGCCAATCATGCAAGAGCAAAACTTAGCCGCGTCCGAAGAGTAGGTGATATTGAAATGGAAAGCAGCGTATACGATAGGCATCGCCCCCCGCTTTTAATGGAAGCATTGGCTGAGGTTAGGGCTAGCAGCTTGTGTAATATGTTCAATTATGCCTGTGTCATCCTTGCTCTTGAAGACCTTGGTTATGGCTTACAGGCAGATTGGTTAGAGCAAAATCTAGATAGTTATAACGAGATTTTAATACATGAATTTTCTCAATGGTTGCAAGCTAATCCTCGCCCTTTTAGCGAATCTGTAGCTCAACGGGTGGCAAGAGAGACTGGTTTGGAATTGATTAAGGATTAATGAAATGACACAAAGAGAAATAATTAAACAACTCCTTGACCCATATGATTCTTCTCAAACAGAGTGTGATGGTATGGTTCGCATCTGTCACACTGTACTAACTAATCACGGCATTGAGCATCAGCCAATGTATGGGGTTGTGACTTTGCAAAATCAAGGGATTGAGCCGCATTTTTGGATTGATTTACCATCAGGTGAGCGCATTGATTATCGAGCCAAGATGTGGCTTAAAGGAGAGAATATTCCTCATGGAATC
This sequence comes from Calothrix sp. NIES-2098, assembly GCF_963875125.1. NCBI lineage: Bacteria > Bacillati > Cyanobacteriota > Cyanophyceae > Nostocales > Calotrichaceae > Calothrix > Calothrix sp. NIES-2098. Next base: position 198,174 of record NZ_CAWNKJ010000002.1, on the reverse strand, counting down.
TTTTACCCTCAAGACTTTCCAGATATCATCTACACTGGTGAACCTGTAGAGTTAGATGTGTTGCCTCCCGTCTTGTTTGAAATGCTGACGCTTAGATTCGATTGGCAAAAGTTTCAGCAAGATGAAACACTTGACGGTTGATTTTATTCAGGTTCTACCGTGGTAATATATTGCCCATAAGCACGACCATTTTCCCATTCACGAGCATCAGTCATGTAATAAGTATTATTATATTTGAACACTGCGATCGCTTGATTTCTTCTCTTCGCTATTTTGCTAGCAATAGTGACAAACTCTTTGATAGTTTCAGGTGTCATCTTATTGAAAAAATTATATTTTTCTGAAATTACTGGAGTTAAGCAACCAAACTCTAATAAAATTAAACAAATAAGAACACATCTATTTTAGATATTAATGATTAACTCATTAAGACTGCTAAATTTTAAGTCATTTGAGAATCAATTAGTTGATTTAAAATTACTTACTTTAATTTCTGGTTACAATAATACTGGTAAGTCATCAGTATTGCAAGCAATATCACTGCTGCGCCAATCTTACCAGCAAGGTTTACTACCAAACACTGGCTTATTACTCAATGGGAATTTGGTAAATATTGGTAGGGCTAGTGATACTTTGTATGAGAATGCAAAACAAGATTATGTAGGCTTTGAGCTAAGTTTAAACAACGAAACTAAAGGAACATGGCACTTTAACTACAACTCATTAGAGAGAGAAGCTGATGTTTTAGAACTTGGATTTAAATCTGTTGATGCCGATGTTTATGAGTCAAGTATTTTCAGTGGAGAATTTCATCACATTCAATCAGAACGTGCTACCACTGTATCAGGAATTTTAAATTACCAAACGCGACAAGTTAAACAAATTGGTGCGCTTGGCGAATATACAGCGCATTTTCTCTATACCTACGGCAGTCAAGCAATCCCCATCGCTAACCTCGCTCACCCACAAGCAAAATCAATGAATTTGCTAGACCAAGTTGAGGCATGGATGGGAGAAATAAGTTCTGGTTTAGGCATACAAGTTAACGCACATCTAGATATGGATTTGGTTAACTTAAAATTTAGTGACCATGTTGGATATGGCATTACTTATGCTCTACCAATTATCGTGGCAATCCTCGCCTCCAATCCAGGTGCATTAATTTTGATTGAACACCCAGAAACCGCACTTCATCCGCAAGCACAAACAAAGCTTGCTAAACTGTTAGTACTGGCTGCTAAGTGTGGTGTTCAAGTTGTGGTAGAAACTCATAGCGACCATATTTTAAACGGTATTCGTCTTGCTGTTCATAGCAGAAAAATTGAGCCAGAAGATGTGCAATTACATTACTTTGAACGTCAAGAAAAACAAGGTCAAGCTTTTATTAAAGTTCTGTCACCACGTATTGATAAAGATGGCAGGATTGACCGATGGCCGGATGGGTTTTTTGATGAGTGGGAAAACAGTTTAATAGTTTTATTGGAACCTGCGAAATTATAACTCGCTTCTTTTACAAGCTGCGATCGCCCCTAAGCCAGATTTCCTCTAAGAATTAAGGGTGATGCCAAAGGCGGTAAACTACGCTCATCAATCAATTCCACAATTTATCTACTACACTTCAAACTCTTTTAGCAGCGCCTCATTTATCCTTTGTGCTTCTTCCCCACTAGTTTCTACTACCTCAAAAGCTTCTTTGACTGCTGCTTGAACTTTAGGAGGTAAGGCTGCAAATTTGTCGGTGTTGAGTATAGAAATGCGACAACCGATGTCGGGCATAAAGTCAACAAATGGTTGCATTCCACATTTAATCAACAGTTTTGATAATAGCGTAATGGGATGATAAGGTTTATCGTTGTCTGAAGTGCTGTTAATTTCGGATGCGAAGTAACCACACAGCCAACTGAGGCTATCAATATCCTTTTCTATAGAGCTGCAACTGTATTATCTAATACCATTTCACTAAAAAAATGATAAAGATAATTAAGGAAGAAATATGAGCAGAAGTTTATGGCAGGAGTCACCAAAGTAAAAATAAAGGAGTCAGCCGAGGAATTACATGAGCTGCTAAGAAAACAAAAAACAGCATTAGGTAAAGAACGGATTCAAGCGTTGTATTTACTGAAGATAAAGCAGGTAAAGACAATACAAGATTTAGCAGTGGTATTGGGCAGAGGAAGCGCGACGGTACAAAGGTGGTTAAAAGTTTATGCAGAGTCAGGAATCACTAGTCTCGTATCAAGAAAAAAAGGTTCAGGACGACCACCAATTATTAACACAGATGTTCGAGAGCAGCTTTCAAAGGAACTGGAAGACCCCCAGGGATTTAAAAGTTATGAAGAAATCCGAACATGGTTAAAAGCGGTAGAGGGTGTAGAAGCTTCATACAAAGTAGTACATGATACAGTGCGTTATCAAATGAAAGCGAAGCTAAAGGTGCCGCGTGCAGTAGGCATTAAACACCAACCAGAAGCGGAAGAAGAGTTTAAAAAAAACTCCCACAATACCTAGACGTAATTCAGAAATATGTCATATCACCAATAGATAGACAAAGAAAAATTAGGTATTGGTGTGAGGATGAAAGCCGCGTAGGACTGAAAACAGAAGCAGGAAGATTAATTACTACAAAAGGTACTAAGCCTATTGGCATCATGCAATGGAAGCGAGAAAATTTTTATTTATATGGATTGGTAGAACCATTAACTGGTGAGAATTTTATTTGGGAATTCTCTCATTTAAATGCAGCTTGTTTTCAGATTTTTCTAGAAAAATTCTCGGCTAATTATGCCCAAGATATACATATTATTCAGTTAGACAATGGTGCTTTTCATTTTAGTCAACATCTTCAGATACCAGAAAATATAATTTTGTTATTTCAACCCCCACATACACCGCAAGTTAATCCAATTGAGCGATTGTGGGAGGAAGTTAAAAGATATTTGGCGTGGGAAAGTTTTGGAGCGTTGGATGAATTAAGACAATTTATCTGGAAGCGTTTGGAGAAATTAAACACATCAACCATTGCTTCTATTACAGGTTGGGACTTTATTCTTGATGCTTTATTTGAATCAAATTTTTCGTGAATTGGTATAACACCTGCTTGTTGAGTTTCACAGGCAGATTGTCAAAAATTTTATCCAGTGCTTCTGGATTGCGTTTTTGGCAATAGCGCACCGCAGATTCAATAATTTTATCGATTTTTGAAGGTTGGCGTTGCCCAAATCCTTTGCCAGACATGGTAGTTGGTGTATTGAATACAGGGATTTTAGCAGGGTTTAGGGGTCGATCACTTTTAAATAATCAAGGCAAGTTGCTTAATTCACTAAAAAGCTAAGATGCCAGAAGGTCGAAGTGAAAACCTATCAGGAGCAAGAGAACACTAACTACTTTTATTAAGTTGCTTATATAAGGTCTTTCTAATATCCAAGCCATAGAGTTAATAATAAAAGTATTAATAAACAATTCTTGTAGAATAGCAGAACCACTTATTAAGGTAAGAAGTATTATCTTCGCGCTTTTAGGTAGCCACTTGATGCTAAAGAAAATCAGTTTTAATATATCAAATTTTCCAGCTATCCTAGTTTGTGATAAATCTTGTAAGAATTCTTGGCTGACTTGCTTAAAATCTTGCCAAAACTTCAAAATAGTAAAATCTTTACGTAGTGACTTACCAAATTTACGAATTCTCTCTGCACCAATAATCTCAGCTAAAATTGTGAGGGCTGATATCAACTGAATGACTTTACCAATTCTGCCCCACCACAATATTTGCATTCCCCAAAGAAGATAACTGCTAGTTTGCTGACCAGAAAACCATAACTGCCATGCTTCTAAATAGCTGATTTCTTTCATAACTTCTTTAGGTACAAGAGCATACAAGACTACTTCTACCCTACTTCTACAGTTACACTGACATTATTTCCGAAGATACCAATTAGACGCACTGCTTAAACGCGTAGTACCTTTGTACAGCGCTCGCCCACTTTCCAAGAGAACTAATCCCCCCAAGCTGCCATAAACTCTTCCCACTCCAGGTCAGTTTGGGGTGGTTTATCTTGTGTTAGCCCTACAATTAGGCTCAACTTCCTTGCTATAGCTGGACTTTCGCCCAGTTCTATTAGCTCAAGTTCTAAATTTGGGTTGTATCCTTTGGCAACAAGAGCAGCATATTCGTTATCAGTCATGCCAAGGTCGTGGATGTTAGTCATGAGAGCTGGGTGTGATGTCTGCGACAGATTACGCCTAAGCTTGGGTTTCCTCTAAGAATATATTGTGAACACAATCAAATTTCTTTCGCTACCACTCCACTTTACCTAATGCCATCTCCAAACGGCGGGTGAATTGGGAGGAGCGATCGCTATGCATCCTTTAAGAAGGGCGCACACCAACAGTCATTTCCGTGCAGATGCGATGGTCATCGTTGCTACGTACGCACCTATTGCAATCATCAGTTTGGTTTGACGAACTTAAGAGTCATGCGATCGCTCTCTCCAATCAAGAGGAAACGTTGCTTATCCTTTTGCCCTTGGCTCAAGGTTGGAGGTAGTGTCCACACTCCACCTTGATAGTCTTTGGTATCTTTTGGGTTAGCATTAATTTCTGATTTGCCCACCAATTTGAAGCCTGCTTTCTGTACAGCAGCAATTACCCCGTCTTCAGACATATAGCCAGTTTTTATACTCTCAGCTAAAGAAGTGCCTACTTTGGCGCGGTGTTCTTCCACCCCTAAGATGCCTCCTGGCTTGAGTGCTTTGTAAGCTGCTGCATAAACCTGCCCGTCATAGCCAGCTTTGACCCAGTTGTGAATATTGCGGAAGGTAACAACCATGTCCACAGAGTTGTCTGGGGCCAGGGTAAGTTCATTTGGGGGATTGATTTGGGCTACTTTGACCTTACCAAAAATCTCTGGATTAGCTGCTAGTTTCTCTTGGAAAGCCAAAGCGGGTTTACTCGTGCGGAGAGCCAAGTTAGTAACTATGAGTTGTCCCTTGGGTGCTAGAAATGGGGACAATATCTCAGTATACCACCCACCCCCCGGCCATAATTCAACTACGGTCATATTGGAGCGCAGACCGAAGAATTCGAGAGTTTCGGCGGGGTGGCGGTACTTGTCTCGGAGGCGATTCTGCTCTGAGCGATGACTGCTCTTCAGTATAGTTTGGAGCGTGGTTGTACTGTTGAATGTCGCTTTTTCGCTTTCGTTGGCTAAAACAGTTGGGGGCATTACGGATGCCAATACAAAGAAAGCTAGAGTCAGGGCTTTCAGTAAGCTAAGGTGGTAGGTGGGATTTTGTCTCATAAATGTTTTTTCTCCCTTCCGCTTCAGCATAAAGGCAAATAGCCCCTTCAAATCGTTTTCTGCCTGATTTTTGATGATGTAGCGTTGAGGGGGCGGCTTTCCCAAGTAACCTGGCAGGTATCGCTCATCAGTTTTCCTCGCTTGATTAGGGCGATCGCAGCCCGCTTTTATCGCTGCTCTCAAAAATTGGTAGAGTTGGTAAGACGGGAGCAACAGCTTTGTTTCTATTGTTGGTAAGCATAACCGCTTGAGATTCTCTCCCAGAAGTCAAGACAAAAGAAGTAATAGAACGATAAAAAGACTTGATTTTGGATGATTTTTCATGATACTCTTCGTGTGCTATTAAATAACGGTTTGTCGATATATTTATCGTAGTTTAAAGAGCATATTGTATTTTTTATAAAGCCATAGTTGGCACAAGAAATTATAAAACTGTCTTGAGAGAAAACTTATGGTCATTACACAAAAACGTAAACTTGGACATTCAGGACTAGAAGTATCACTATTATGTTTTGGTGGCAACGTGTTTGGTTGGACAATTGATGAAAATACTTCATTTGAGATTTTAGATAACTTTATAGCGGCTGGAGGTAATTTTATTGACACAGCTGATGTCTATTCCACATGGGTGAAAGGAAATATTGGTGGAGAGTCCGAGACAATTTTAGGAAAATGGCTCAAACAGCGTAAAAATCGTGACCAAGTGGTGATTGCAACTAAGGTTGGCAACGATATGGGCATTAAAGGCAAAGGGCTTTCTCGTCAACACATTCAACAAGCTGTTGAAGACTCATTGCAAAGGTTACAAACTGATTATATTGATCTATATCAATCGCATATTGACGATGAAACTACTCCACTTGAAGAAACTCTTGAAACCTACGCAGAGTTGATTCGTCAGGGAAAAGTACGTGCAATTGGTGCTTCAAATTATAGTGCAGAACGTCTGCGGAGGGCATTAGAAATCAGCCGTCAGTATAGCTATCCTCGCTACGAGAGCCTTCAGCCTCGTTATAACTTGTATGACCGAGATGGTTATGAGCAGGATTTACAACAAATTTCCACTGAACATGGAATTGGTGTAATTAGCTATTCCTCTTTGTGCAGTGGCTTTCTCACTGGTAAATATCGCTCAGAAAAAGATTTGTCTATTAGTCTGCGTGGTAGTTCTGTAAAAAGATATTTAAACCCTCGTGGTTTGCGAATTTTAGAGGCAATTGATCGGGTGGCAAAAACTTATAATTCTACTCCCACCCAAGTTTCTCTGGCGTGGCTCATTGCTAATCACACTATTACTGCTCCTATTGTTAGTGCAACCAAGGTTGAGCAACTCAACGATATTATCAAAGCTGTCAATCTTCATCTCGACCAAGATGCTATTGACCTTCTCAATCAAGCCAGTTCCTCAAACACTTAGTTGAATAAACAGTGATATCGCTTATATTTTTTCATAGCCTAGATTAGCAGATGAGAGCGATGTCTACTTTAAGGGGCTACGCCTACGCGCTCTGGCTTTAATAGTACATAAATACTATTAAACTTGCCGCTGCCTTGTTGCAAATGGAAACTAATTCGCTTAGGGTAAACACAGAACAATTGGAAAAAAACTATGACCACTGAACATAGAATCGAGCTTCGTCAAATCGGCTCTACTGGTCTAACTGTTTTCCCCTTGGCTCTTGGATGTATGGGTATGTCCGGAATGTACGGTACGGCGGACGACAACGAAAGTATTGCCACCATCCACGCAGCTCTTGATTACGGTGTAACGCTGCTAGATACAGGTGATTTCTACGGCACCGGACACAATGAAATGCTGATTGGTCGTGCGCTGAAAGACCGCCGAGACAAAGCCCTGCTTTCTGTGAAATTTGGCGCAATGCGCTCTCCTGATGGTGGATGGATAGGTACAGATGCGCGGCCCTCCGCCGTTAAAAATTTCGCAGCCTATAGTCTTACTCGATTGGGAGTAGACCACATCGATATTTACCGTCCTGCTCGACTAGACCCACAAGTTCCTATTGAAGACACCATAGGAGCAATCGCTGAACTAATAAAGGCTGGCTATGTCCGATATATCGGTTTATCAGAGGTGGGAGTAGACACTATTCGCCGCGCACACGCTGTTTACCCCATCAGCGACCTTCAGATTGAATACTCGCTCATTAGCCGTAGTCCTGAAACCGAGATATTTCCCGTACTAGAAGAACTTGGTATTGGCGTGACTGCCTATGGCGTTCTTTCGCGAGGTCTACTGAGTGGTTCTACTCCATCTGCTCAAGGTGACTTCCGTGCCTATTTACCGCGTTTTAGGGAAGAAAACTTTGCCCAAAACCAGCGTTTTGTTGAAGAGCTAAAGCAAATTGCTACAACTAAAGGAGTTAGTCCTTCACAGTTGGCCATTAGACTTGTCCGAAAACTCCAAAGCCAGACTGTTCAAAGCTTTGAGACAAAACTTTGATATTTGCGTCAAAACGTAATTACAAGGGTTTAAGATAGTTACTGATAGTATAGAGGCATAAAAATCAACTCCTATTTTTCTAAATTTTCTAGTTATTCCTAGTTGCTAAGTTGGTAAAATTAAACTACCTATCCTTAATCTAACCAACCCACATACTGTTAAGATAATTTGCTCATAAGTATCGAGCTTTAATCGAAATCTTTGTGAGGCTATGCGAAATATTTTAAGTAATCGAATTAAATGTTCGATGAATATTCGATTACTAGACAAAGCCTTATTTTCATCTTTTTGCTGTTGAGTTAATTCTCGTTTTGGTTTCTTTTTATGAGGAGTAGTGATGTTTTCGCCTCCTTGGAAACCTTTATCACCTGAAAAGGGTTGAGATTTATCAAATTTATTTTGAGATTGACGAAACAATTTTATATCTGCTGTTGGCCCAGGAACGCCCACTTCCACCTCCACAATATCCTTACCTTCTGGTATCCCGACCATTAGACTTTTCAATGTATGTTGTCTCTTCTTGCCAGAAAAATATTTTTGTTGTTCTTTTTGGTCAGAATTCCTATAGATTGGCTGTTCTAGGCTATCGACTAATAGCCTAAAATTGGTTAATACTTCCTGAACAAAGAGTAATTCGCTTTCATTATTTGAGACTTGTTCTAATAAACTAGCTGGTAAAATATCTCGCAGTATTGGTATCCAAGAATGAAAAGTATCGTTGGCTTCTGTCTTAGATATCCCAAATAACATTCCTAATACTTGAAATGTCGGCATCTGTCTTAAATAAAATAGACATAAGCATACTTGTTCTTGGATTGATAATAATTCTTTGCGACCTCCACCAGCCGCATTAATTCTTATTTTTCGGCTTTCTTGCTGAATTTTAATTTCTTGGTGACGTTTGCAGGCACAATTTAATAGTGATTGTAATTGTTCGTAACTAATCCCTAAAATTTGTTTTGTTCGGTGTGGGTACTTTTGGATATAATCAAAAACCATAACTAAGTTTGAAAAATGGTAGACACTCAATTCAACGTTTTACCATTTTTCTTTTCCTAAGTTAATATTTCGGACAAGTCTATTGCCTGGGTACTTGCAAAAGGCAGAAATATTATTCCAGTAATCGGCGCACGCAAGCGCACCCAACTTGAAGAATCATTAAAAGCTGTTGAGGTGGAATTATCACCAGAGGAGTTAAGCCGTATCGAAGCGGCGATTCCGGCATCAGCGATCGCTGGAACACGCTACGACGAGCATCAGATGAAGATGCTAGACAGCGAACGCTAACAGCGCTGTTTGGTGTAGTGATGGGGCATAGGAGCGATCGCTATGCATCTGAATCATGCTGCTTTAACTGTGACCTTGAAGAGTACTTTCTCCAAACGGCTGGTAAATTTCGATGGGCGAGCGCAACTCAGAATCAGTTGCTCTATAGCCCGTGTCATGGCGACATACAATAACCGTGCTTCTTCTGCGGGTGTATTGTACTGGTAAGGCATATAACCAATACCAGGAATGCACACTACTGGAAACTCTAGCCCCTTGGATGAGTGCATAGTCATAAGTTTGATAGTAAGCTCGGCTGGGTGATAGTTGCGGCTGTCACTGCTGGCATTTACCCACTCGATTGGGATTTGGGCTTGCTGGAAGTGGTTATATATGCAATCGCCCATAAATTTAGAGCGATAAATAATTGCTATTTCGTTCCAGGGAGTATTACGCTCGTGTAACTGTTGCACTCTTTGGGCCAAGTAATCTACCTCATGTTTAAAACTGGGGAGTTTAATTAAATCTGGTACTGGCCCCTGCCGTCCTGCACTAGCAGGTTCTATTAATCCAGATGTGAATTGTGGCAAGAGAAAGAAAACCGTTGAAGCAGGCAGCAATTCTTTCCCATCGAACAACAAGCCTGCGATATTTTCTTTGAAACCAGGCGAAACAACGCTCTTGTTGAAAACGTGGAACGGAGATTTTGATGGGTCTGCCCCGATTTTTCTTGCTCTTCCAAACACGCTTGGGTAATTGTGGCCTGATACCGCGTTTACGTAAAGCAGCACGTTTATCTTTAGAATCGTAACCTTTATCAGCTGCCAACACCTTTACTCGTTTACGTGGTCTACCGGGTTTATTAGTTTTGACTTTGACGCTATCGAGTAGTGGAATAACTTGATCTCGTTCACTGCCATTGGCAGGTGTTGTGCAATTGGCTAAAGGCATTCCATTACCGTCAGTCAGGGTATGTATTAAAATTCCTTTACCTTTATGACCATACTTAACTCCTTCACCGCCACCCTTTCCAGGGGGAAAAAGACCCGTCTACAGCACCGTAATTCCAGTTAATTAAACCCTTCTCTTGAGCAATTCCTAGTGTACGTGCTTGTAAACTTTCTAACGTTCCGTCTGTTTCCCAACGCATCAGCCATCTGTGCGCTGCACTTTTTGATGCCCATATTTCTCCCTTGGGAACATCACACCAACGACATCCTGTTATCAATATATACAGTAAGGTGTTAAGTACATGACGAAACGGCGCATGGGGCATTCCTCGCCCTTTCTTTTCTGGCTCCTTGGGGAATATATCTTCAAACAACTTCCATTCCACGTCGCTTAATCCTTCAAATCGCCCTGCCATACCTTAATGCAACTTATCTTCATCAACAGCAGATTATCATATTGCTGGTATTAGTGGGATAGATTCATCGTATATTTCGACTTTATTAGGTTTTTGTTCATTACGAATTTGAATTTGCAAATTACCAGCAAATGTAATTAATGCCCCCAATAAAGCAATTAAAATTGTGATGAATTGCCAAGGTGCTTGACCAATTTCATGAAATAATCCCCAAGCTATTAATCCCAAAATAGTAATTGTAATTATTCCTAGTCCGATATTAGTATTATTTTTCATTTCTCTACTACCAATGCACTAGCATCATTACCACACGTATTGACTAGACGAACTGCGATCGCTAGAAAGGAAAGCTAACTTAATCAATGCAAAACCCAATGAATTATGTACTTTAATGCCTTTATAGAAAAAATAGAACAATTGTATCGGTGCGGATAACCGTACTTAAGGTTGTAATAATTTTAGGCATGGTGTGTGATCGCTTTTCTATTAATCCTCAAACATGAGAAAGGTTTTGATTAAATACCAATTACTCGAATACTGCTTGGGATTATCTAAATGTCTTAGAAATACTTTACCCCACTGGCTTTGAGGATTTTGGGCTTTGCGAATAACATCAACGGGAAAGACGTAAATCTGTGGTTCTTGTCGCCCATTATTTTGCTCTGAGGCTTTCTTTCGATATCTATAACCTCTGTTCAGGGCAACGAAGATAACGAAGTCACAGTCAAAGTTGCGGATGGGAAAACCTCCGTCAAAGTCGGTTGCCCAGCGGCTCTTGACTTGGATACGGCAGGATAGGTTTTTTTCGGGATTAGTGGCAATGAGGTCATAGCCAGGAAAGTTGGTGTAGGCTTTGAATGCCTGAATGCCCTCAATCAGTAAATGACCTAGTACCAAAAATTCTGCGCCAGAAGATTCGAGGGAGGTATCAAGCCTGCTCATGAGCGATCGCTAACCTTTCAAAACCATCAACTAATAATTGCACCTTTGGCAAACTTCTGAAGAATTCTAGAGCTAGGATGGTCAGCTAAAGAGACAAGCTTGTTTGCTAAAGCAACAGGAATGAGGGAACTATCGTACATATCACACTTGAGCTTTTCAATGTTGGTTAAAATTGCACCCAAGTTTTGAAAGTCTGCTTCTTTGGGATTCGTCATATTATTTGAAGTTGGTAAGGAAACAATATACATCCCGCCTGCTAATGTTTTAAAAATCAACTTATTGCTGTAGTAAGTTGTAGAACCATAAGGTCTGCTTGGGTCAGCCTTACCAGGGAGAATGTACTTGTAAATGTAATCATTATTTAGAATTAGTAGAGTTCCGTTTGCAAGCTTCTCAGATATTTCATCGGCGTGTTCTACAAAGGCTCCACTTTTTTCTAATCCAGCCAGGTATAAATTGTGATGTTTAAACAGAAAGTTAACAAGCGATCGCATCGGACGGTACATATTTGCTGTTTGCCCGAAAAAGGCAAGTGGGCCATCCTTAACAAACAAGATTTCTTCCAATAAAGCAGGCTTCATCTTAAGAATGAGCCGAATGAGGTGAACTAGGATAATCTGCTCTAACGTAGTCATCAAATATCCTAAAATACCGCCAGCACCTAACTCTTCATCAATAGCTTCATGTAGCCGGAATACATCTGTTAGAAAAATCTCAGTGCTGCAATGATTACAAGAAAAGGTATAGTCCTTTGTCATGTCTCCCAGATTAAGGGGAATACCTGTCTGTCCGCAAACTGGACAACTTGCTAAGTTCCAAGTTGATAAACTTGTTTCATATTCCTGAAAGATGAACCACCGTAGTGTTGTAATCAATTCTTCATTGTCTACTTTCTGGCAGAAAAAGTTATGAATAGTTCTACGTACTGAATTTACAAGTGTACTTTCAGTTTTAAATTGAATATTACGAACAGGCAGAGTTAGTTTTAAACGTTGAATCTGCTTTAACTTCGCCATATCATCTGGGTCTATGAAAGGCTGTTTACCAAGTCCATCAAGATCATCAATGCTAAAGATGAGCGCCCCGATTTGAAAAAAGCAGACAGTTGACGATGGGAAACCAGTTTGTACAGATACTTCACTGTATCCACCATCAATAGCGATAATATTGCGGATTGGATTTTTTGTTACAGGTTCATAGGAAAAGTTAAGGCAGTCGGAAATAGTTACTTCATCTGCTGATTTAGGGAGATTACATTGACTAAGAAACTCCTGTAATGATTCATCATTAATTATGTGACTATGTGCAGACTTGCTGGCATACTCATTAGGCCGCCGCCCACGTTTGCTTGTATATCCCATATAGTACGTACTTTTTATTTAGAGAAACGGTCAATTTGAGTAGGAACTACGAAGGCATTAGAGTAGGTTTTCATGCGTACAAAACCTTTATCACTATCCGCACTAAACCTGACTAAAGATTCAGTAAAGTCTCCAAAGTCGTAATACTTTTTAATTTCTTTTGTCTCGTCCTCGTTATTTAAATGGGCAATAAACCAATTTTGAGTATTTTTGAGAATGTTGGAACTTATTGAACTCACTTCTTGAGTAGCATAAATTAAGCCAAGATTGAGTTTTGCACCCTCTTTGGCAATCCGGTTATAGACTTGGCTTAAGTCCTTATCATTCTGTTTAGGAAAAAGATTGTGAGCTTCTTCAAAGTAAAACTGAATGAAGTTGTTAGATGTATTTTGAATGAAGCGATTCATTGCATCTGCAAAAATTTGGCGACAAATGCGTTCGGAATACAGGCGTTGAATCTCTGGGTCGCCCTGTGACAAATCTACAATGATAATCTGTCCCTTGCGAAGCTCCTCAATAATTTCTTCTTCAAAGGGTTTACCAACTGTTTCTGTATGAAGAATAGCAATATCTCGTAATTTGATATACCCATTAATAGTTGCTTTGCCACTGGGTTGAGTTTTCCGTGTCAGGAAAATAAGCAGAGCTTTCAAATCTTCATCAGCCCACTCACGTCCTTTACTTTTTTTATAATCACTGAAGAACTCATGGTTGTAGTTTTCCCAAATGGTAGTGAACCAATTGCTCGCTTCCTCAAGTGATATACCTTTACTGGGATCTATGCTTCCATCTTCTTTTACTAATTGATTGAGTTCCTTTTGACCCTGAAACTTGACTGTAAAACCATTAGGCACAATAAATCCAGCTTTATACAAGCAGCACAAATAAGCAGCTTTTTTACGCTCATATCGCGTAGTAGCCGAAAAATCAGTTTTATCCTTTGGTTCTTCAAGGTCAATTGATAAGAAGCTTTTTACATAATCGGCAGTTTCTAGTCCTAAATGGCTGCGTATTAATTCAAATCCAGATTTTACATCTCTGTAGAAGTTCACCTTCATCACTTTGAAACCATCTTTATTGAGAGTGCTGTACCGGATGGTTCGCTCTTTGTATATTTCAAATATGGCTGTACCTTCATCCTGCATATTTGCATTTGCATATTCACCATTGATGTCAAATATGATTTGACCGACTGGATACTTTGGTAAACCATCTTCAGTTAAAGGCTCTAAGTTCGCTACGGCGCTACCATTTAACTTACCGTTGAGTGCATAAGCAGCTTTATCGCTCATCAAAACAGTAGCTTGAATGACCTTTTTAACTGTGTTTGACTTACCTGTGCGGGTCATTCCAAATAGAGCAGTACGTTTACCAAGAAAGTCTTTTGGACTTACAAATACAGGTACATCATCTTCCTGCGCCTGGAAGCGAAGGCTAGAGCTGTAGCGAACCTTGCCAATTTTGATATCAGTTGGCTTACCTGTGATGCCCTCTTCACGGAAGTTAACGATAAGTTCTAATACGTCTGGGTTTGGCTTAATTACCCTATAATTATGAGCGCTATAAAAGTTTTCAACATCAGCACCAAAACGTGTACATCCTTTATCATCTTTATAAAACGTTCCTAAAATTCTGCATTCCAGCCCAGAAAAGCTAAATTCATATTTTGTGTAGCTATCTAACTGACTTTCTTTACCACTAGTTTTCAAATTATCTTTGTAATACTCAATCATTGAACTGATAACATCATTATCAGTTGGCAACTTTGCTGGTTTTACAACCCTGAGAAGCAATACCTCATAAACATCATTTTCATTCTCGTAATAAGCTAGCAGAAAAGACCCTTGGGGAATTCCTTTAGCTTTTAGCTTCCAAGAATCAGCAACTAAAATATATGCTTTTTCATAATCAATGTGAAAAGGACGACCAATAAAAATACCAGTTTCTATATTGTTTGTATTACTATTTCTTTTAAATAAATCTACAGATGCGATTTTGGCTATTACATTGGTAAAACTTAAAGTCATAGATAATTACCTCTATAAAATTACTACTTTTAGCATGAAAATTTTCCAATGTTCAAAGAATATTAATTTTCCAAATACTTCTCTAGCAAATCCTTACCGCGATCGCCCATCTGGATTAGTTGCACCTCAATCTTTTCCATTGCTAAAGGCGATGGTTTAGTGCGTCCATTCTCCCAACGGTTAATTGTGGGATATGTCACACCCAAATGTGCTGCAAACTGTTCCTGAGTCAAATTTGACAGCAAGCGAAGTTCGCGGATTAGCTTGCCAACTTCTGGCTGATGAATGACTAGGGGCTTTTTTATGGTCATCTAGCCTCTGAACTCAAATAACAAACTTGGTGTAATACTTGATATATCATTTGATACATTTTAGCTACACTCAGGCTGGTGTGCTGTCAGCAAATATTCTGAAATTTTTTGGCTTAACAAGATTTAAAGCAGTTTCGTCTAAAAGAAAGACATGGAGTGCGATCTCCCCTTCTCGCTCGATTAACACATCAAAATCCCCGCGTTCAGTCGGTGGGGCTAAAATTTCCTTAAGCAGCTTTACTAATACAGACATACTATTTCCCAAATGTAAATCTCGGAAATTTTCAAAACTCCTAATTTCTGGAAAGATGTTTCTGTAGATTGCACAATATTCATCCACAAATTTGATGCTAGGTTTGGGGCTTCTTGGCTGTGTCATCCTCCCCTCCTGGCTTTCAGCCCTTCTTTCTGATTTTACTCTTCCCGGAGTGACAAAAGAAAGATATAGCAATCCTAACTGATTCATGAGAAAACACCATATTCATGGAGCTTAGGAAAGTCAAAAATTTGACAATTAAGCGATAACTCAAATAAAGCCTTGACAACAGAGAAGGAATGACAGAAAAAATGCAACTCTTGAATCAGTCTTTTGCCTTGCAACCAAATATCTTCTACAGGGTTCTGTTGGGGTGCATTTGGGGCAAACCTTTCGCAAGTTATCAACCATTGTTCTTTTTCTAAATTCGCATTCAAAGAATCTAAATAATCTTTGATTTTTTGAGAGCGATGATAACTAGCGCCATCCCAAATGATTAAAAGTTTTGCATCAGGACGTTGTGAGCGGAGATACTCTAAAAAATTAATTGTGTTTTCTGAGTTACCTTTCTTAGCAGAATAGGTGAGAAATTCCTTAGTTTTATAGTCTAATGCACCAAAGTATGTTTGTTTATCACGAGCATTGACGACTGGAATTGAAATGCGCTCACTCATTTTACCCCAGATATATCCTATTATGTCTCCCCAGAGTAAATGACATTCATCAATGATGAAAACCACTAGCTCTCCTGTCTCGATTTGGGGTCGTCGCTTTTCCAACAATTCACAAATCTCTTTTTTTTTAAAGCGACTAATTCAGGGTCATGCTTTGGATTATTAGCTTGAGTTTTCTTCCAACTAATACGTGCTTCATGAAACAAATCATAGTAACTTTGTTTAGATTCAAATGTTACTTCATACTTAGATGCTACTTGGTATTCTAGCTCATTAAGCGTCCATTCATTCTTTGTTTGTAGCCATTCAATCACTTCCCTATGTTGTTGTGTATCTAAAAATCCTTTGCTGCCTTTATATGCTAACTTTAAACCATCTACTCCATTTTCAAAAAATGCTTTTTTCCATGTACTTATAAAGCCTGATGAAACACCCAATATTGGCATTATCTCTTTATGTTTGTATCCATAAAGCAACATTTTGACTGCCATTGCTCTTGTAATTTCACGTTTATCTTGGCTATGTCTGATAAAATCTTCTAATGATTGTATCCACATCGCTATCATCCAAGCACTTGTCGTAAATATTACTGCTATATCTCTTCAGTATTTTCTCATAAATGATTTCGGATTGCTATAGACTATTTTTTTAAAGAAATTGACCTACTTCTGGATAAAAACTTTCCTATCATAACGGTTCCTTCCAGTGACCCTCAAAATATTAATACTGGAATCAACCAAGTAGCATTGTTGCTGACTCAACAAGGACGTATAGATGCTACTTCTTGCCTGCAAAGATATAAGAAGGTTGAAAAAAAATCAAATGGTGGAAATCGGGATATTAATGTAGACTTAAATTCTATTAAGGTTAATAACCATCACCTGCTTAAAGGACAAACAGTTCTTCTTTTAGACGACGTTACTACGACTGGTAACTCTTTTCTTTCTTGCGAAACTTTATTAGAACAAGCTGGTGCATTAAGAGTAGTAAAATTAGCTTTAGGCAAAACAGCAAGTTACTAATATTTATGCAACGATTGGATACTCTTAATATACTAACTCTTAATTTAGTACCAGGAGTAGGTAAAAGTACTCTTCAGCGTATTTTAAATAACCTATCATTTAAACCTTCAAATTTAAAAGAACTTTATGAAGTAGCATCTACATATATTAATCTAACTAATTCACAATTAGAATCAGCTTTCAATCGTGCTGAACAATTATTAGAAGAACATGACAAGGCTGGTATTAAGGTTATTGGAATTGACGATCCAGAATTTCCACAACAATTAAGAACCATAACAAATCCTCCATCAGTTCTTTATGTTAAGGGAGATATCAATTGCTTAAAACCAGAATGCTCAGTAGCTGTCATTGGAACTCGCCAGCCTACTGATTATGGTAAAAGAACAGCAATTAGAATTGCTCAACGATTTGCAGAGCAAGGTTTGATAGTTGTAGGTGGTTTAGCACAAGGTTGTGATACTGCTGGTCATCAAGGTTGTTTAGACGGAAAAGGTTGTACTGTTGCTGTCTTAGCACATGGATTAGACAGGATTTATCCGTCTGAAAATCGAGAATTGGCTCAAAGAATTATTGAGTATGGTGGATGCCTTGTAAGTGAATATCCAATTGGTAATAAGCTCTTTAAAAATCAATTTGTAGAGCGAGATCGTATACAAAGTGGCCTAAGTTCTGCTGTAGTAATTATTGAAACTGACATTAAAGGTGGAACAATGCATACAGCTAAATTTTGTCTTGAGCAAGGTAGAGTTCTTGCTTGTATAAATTATGAACCTAAGCATCGTTCTGATAAATCACGAGGAAACGAAAAATTAATTGCTGAAGGAAAAGCATTTTCTCTTAAAAATGCAGACGATTTCAAAAGTTTTCTAAGTAATGTTTTTGGAAAAATTATTACTTTAAATACAGAAACAACAGAATTATTTGGTTCAGACATAATAACTCCAAATATTTCAACCAAAGCAGAAATAGTTGAATCGCAAAAAACAAGTGCTACAGAAGTAATAGGTGAAAACAATAATACAACTATTCAGGTTATTTTGAGTCAAGAGGAAAAGCAAAAATTTGAAGTTAAATGTGCTGAAAATGGCATGACAGTTAACCAAGTTTTACATGAATTTATTACAGCTTATTTGATTGATGAAACCTCAAAAACTGTAACTTACCCGTCTCAAGTATTTAAAGAAAAAAATATTAATGGGGCTGAACAATTAAGTTGTCAACTAACCTTACCAATTGAAAATTTAGATGTTTCGCAAAATAAAATAGTTGAAATTCATCAAATAGATAGCAATACAAATAATGCTTTAAATACTAAAAAGTTAGCGGAAAGGTTGAATGTAAATCCATCTACTATTTCTAAAAATAAAGCAAAAGGGGTTGAATTTTTTAAAGAATGGAGCCATAAGAAAGATCCAGATGGAATTGCTTGGGAATATTTTGAAAAGACTAAGTTGTTTGAAGTAGCATTTTAAGCTTTTTAGTAGTTATAAACTATAGCAAATTATGTATAGCAAATTATGGGAATTTTAATAGACCTTGACCAAACCCTTATAGATTCTCAAGTGGCTGAACAATTCCGCAGAAACAAACAATGGTCTAATGTGTATAAACTAATTCCACAGCTATATGCATATCCAGGAATATCAGAGCTACTAAAAGAGATAAAAGCAATTGGTGTACCTATATGTATAGTTACTTCTAGCCCAAGACCATATTGTGAGAAGGTAATAAAACATTGTGATTGGAAGATAGATGCAACTGTCTGTTATCACGACACCACTAATCATAAACCTCATCCAGACCCTATTCAAAAAGGCTTACTAAGTTTAGGATTAGAAGCATCAGAGGCAGTTGCTATTGGTGATGCAGCAAAAGATATTCAAGCCGCTAAAGCAGCAGGAGTTTTATCCATTGGAACACTTTGGGGTTCTTTAGAAAAAGACTTACTAAAAGCCTCAAAGCCAGATATAGTTTGTGAAACGGTTACAGATCTGAGAGAAATTTTATTAGTGAAGTATAAATATTGAAAATTTATTTCTTCTCCCACCTGAAAAATCTATTTTAGCTATAAAAATTAGTACAGAGTTAGTAACAGAGCGTAGGAAGCACAAAAACCGGAGGCATCGCTCCTCCTCTGCTAACTTTTCCTCTAAGAATTTTCATCAGCGATCGCCCCATCGCCCCTTACAGCTGCTCCATCTTCACCCCAGCAACTTCCAACATCACTGTGGTAATTGGTACTAATCGCCCCAAAGTAGTGTAACAACCGCTCCCCACTGGTGTTGTAGTTGAGCGTTCCCGAAACCGCCGCATGGTGATGTGAAACCACTCCCGCGTTTTGGGCATTGGTAGTCTGTAGAGTTGGCGAGTATTGACAAAATAGTAAAAAAGCCAATCTGCCTCGGTGTACATGAAGCAGCCGGGGGTTCCTTTCTCCAAATTGCTGTGGGTTTCAAAAAACAAGTTACGAGTTTTATTCCACCTGTCGCCCTTAATCTCGATCAAAATTTCGCCACTTTGCGTTGTCCAGATGAGGTCAACATCTCTGCGTTGGTAATCTAGGTCATTTTCAACATTAACAACGTCAATGGTTTCTGGTTTAGAGCGCAGCCAAGCCTCGATGTCAGCAGCAGCCAGCTTTGCTACTTCTTGAGCTTCATGCATGGTATAGGTCATCGCTATATCTCCTACCAGCAGGGCATATTGGTTTATTATTTCACTTTCAGCACTTCAGCAAACGCCTTCGCCTCAAACGAGCATACAAGCGTTCGCGTGAGCGCGTCTCGCAGAGAGGAAAACCAAAAGGGTGTAGGCGTAGCCCTTCTACCGCTGATCCATGTTAGCGTCTGATATTAATGAACCGTCAGTTGATAGTACGATATAGCGATAGTTACGTGGAGCCGAACGCCAAAATTGCCCTAATTGCTTGATGTTGTAGCCATTGGGTACATTAATTTCAAAATAACCGTGTTCTGGAACCCAGGCAATCCACATACCATTGTTCGCTTGGCTGTAGCCCATTTTGCTCCAGAACAAATTGCGGATTTTTTGCTCTTGCGCCTCGCTAATGGGTACACGCACTTGTCGCCAAGATGGACGGCCAGCATTCCGCAGAGCTTCACGAGGCAAATTGGAGGGTAGCGATCGCCCAATAGTATTGTAATACCAGCTATAACGTGCTTTCTCTGTTAACATATCAAACCGCGTACAAGCGTCATACACTGCCGAAAGCAAGCGGCCATCACTGGCATAAACGCTATGCAAGTAATTGCCAAGTCGTAGCAAGTTGAGGGCTTCTTGTTTGTGTGAGCCACGCAGCCGATCGAAACTCTTAGCTAGGGTGATGCGAGCGCCTTTTAAGCTTTCATACACTTTTGTTGTACCCCAAGGGTAAGTTTCTTGGCGCTGTAATTCATCCCAACGTTGCTGCACTTGCGGTTGCACTTCCTCAAGTGGCTGAACAGATCCAGGACAGTTAGCTTGAGCTTTTGGTATGGCAACTAAAAAATTGAGTGTAGAGGCGATTGGTAATATCCAAAGTAAGTTTTTGTATAACATATTACTGAAAATGTATGATTTTAACTAGAGATTTCCAAGATTAATACTTTTATCCACAAGCCCAACTACAGATTTACTCAAAGATAGAGGAGAAGTAGGGGAGGTGCGATCGCCTACACGCCCATAGTCCAAATTCTTAGAGGAAAAGTTGCATCTTAAGAACCTTTACTTAATACCCAAGACAAACCACCAGATATATAAAGAGTGGGGAAACTGATGATAGGTTGAGATGATGCAATAAGATAACAACCAAGAGCGTGAATAAGTCAGTATTAATTGCCTTTACTCTCACCGCGTGGTCTACCCTGTTGCCAGTCAGCATTGCTGGTACTGCCCTGCTTTCAAGCAATCATCCTATCAAAATGTCTTCATTTAACCTCAGTGCCCAAAAATGGCAAAACCGCGTGCTACTAGTGTTTGCGCCATCTGTTGATAACCGTAATTACCAACAACAGATGCAGTTATTGCAACAGCATAATAGTGGTTTTGCTGACCGGGATTTAGTTCTGGTTCAGGCTTTGGCTGATAAAAGCTATGCCAATGGACAATTAATAGATGAATCTTCTGTGGCCAATTTGCGATCGCGCTTTGGAGTTGACAAAGATAATTTTCGTGTAATTTTGGTGGGCAAAGATGGTGGTGTTAAGCGCCAAGATACTACACCAGTCCAGGTTAAGGCAATATTTGAGCAAATTGACGCTATGCCCATGCGCCAACAAGAAATGCAACAGCGAGGTAGAAACTAGCTATGACGATTGTTGTCCATCATCTTAACAACTCGCGATCGCAGCGCGTGCTATGGCTGCTTGAAGAATTAGGTATCGAATACGACATCAAGTACTATGAACGCGACCCAAAGACGATGCAAGCACCAGCATCACTACGGCAAGTTCATCCGCTTGGTAAGTCACCAGTAATTACAGATGCAGGGGAAACTATTGCTGAGTCAGGAGCGATTATCGAATACATAGTAGAGCGCTACGGCAACGGTCGGCTAATTCCACCATCTGGTACACCAGAGCGTCTGCGTTACACCTATTGGTTGCATTATGCGGAAGGTTCGGCAATGCCACCTTTAGTGATGAACCTCATCTTTAACCGTTTTGCAGCAGAAAACAGCAGTGCCAACGATGCATTTATCGCGCCCCAAATCAAGCTTCACTTTGACTATATAGAAGCTGAACTTGGTAAGAGTACATGGTTTGTAGGCGAAGAATTCACCGCCGCCGATATCCAAATGAGCTTTCCTTTGGAAATTGTCGCTACGCTTCCTGAACAAATTGAGAATCGACCAAAGATTCAGCAATTTATTGAACGCATTCAGGCGCGCCCTGCTTACAAACGCGCCCTTGAACGTGGTGGTAAATACGACTACGCCAACAGCATTCAATAATTCTCGTATTCCAACTAACCCCACAGGTGAAGTGGGGTTTTTGTTGTGTCATAGGCGATCGCCCCTAAAAAATTCTTAAAGGAAAAAAGTGCAATGATGCGGTAAATGTGACTCTTAAGGGATGCCAAAGGCAGCAAGCTACGCACCCCCCTAATTTGGGAATCCTGGTAATAGTTGCATTCCCAATATCATGAAATTACTGAACTTCCTCAAACCCAAGCCAGCACAGCCAACCATCGAAAGTTACGCTCAACAAAGCTGTGGCGTTGAGCCAAAAGAAATTCAGTCAATCATGGAATGGCTGTCTGCTAGTCTCATGGCAGCCGGATACTTTGGCAAATCCCACATCATTTGGTACGACAGCGATAACCCTGACCCCAGCCTGGAGCAAACAGTTAAGAAAGTGATGAAGCGGGACGAGCCAATCTTTTTGTATTGCTGTGGTGGTAATGTGTCGCCGCTGCCTACTGGGTACTATTGGCGGATGATGGAAGAACACCCATCGATGCAGATTTATCAGCTCGAAGTTAAGGATGGGGAGTGATGGGGCCGCTCTCTGTAAGCCACCAGAGATGTTACACCCCAGCATAAAATAAAATCCCCACCTTATCAGTGGGGATAGGGATTTCTCTTGTAAAGTACAAATGTACTATAAAGATGTAGACCTGACAAGTTATCATTTTCAAAGCGAGTACACTAGTACTTATGCCAAAAATCAACCAATGCGATCGCTGTCTCCTCTATGCCCACAACCCCCACCTCGTCTGTGCCGTTCACCCAACGGGGGTAGATGGTGACAGCTGCCTCGACTTTCGAGAAGACCCCAACGCCCAAGTAGAGGAACTATGGCAACCAGAAGGCGCAAGTTACTACAATGGCGAGTTGATTTTGCAACCCGAACAGCGATGGACGCAACAGCAACAGCTAGAACTGCTAGACACCCATCCTTTATTCACTGGTAAATGCCCACAGTGCGGGTTTACATTTGACCGCGACTATACAGCACGGGTGCATTGGGATTGTGCAGTTATCTATAGGTTTAACAACAAACACTTTGATTTATAAAAGTTTTACGTCATAAATGTTTTCTACAACGAAGAAAGTATTCGGTCTGATGAATGTGAGATAAAAGTAGAAAAACCAAAAGAAATTTTGGATAAGGACATCGAAAAGGGGTATAGGGTTATACAACCGTAATTGAACCATTAAACTTTCAAAATGGCGAATAAAATCTTTCTATCGAAGCATCTGAAGCAATTATATTTAACCCTCGACCATCACCCGAATACACACTTTTGAGTAGCTCAATCGTTATGTGATGACAACGCACCTCTTCTACCTGATTAGCTTTAATCTTGTTGAAGTATCTGGTACAGAATCCTGCAAGAATGTCTGCAACTTGGATACCAATGCTTGTATTAGATTTAGTGAATTCCAAACTAGATTTACCTGTGAATTTATAATTAACGTTTTTATCCCACCAAGTTAATTTCTGAAGTATATTAGTTAACTGATTTGTCCTGAGTGTATCTTCATGCACTTTTAGAATCTCGCCAATACGTGCCTGTTCATCATGAATTATTCGTATTTTCATATCATCATCTACAAAACGGTTGATTCGTGCATACATATTGGTAAAAGCACTGGTGTGAGGCAACATTGCGATTATCTCCCCCTTGTTATTTCGGTCAGGTGGAGGTAAAAATCTCTCAAATATGTCTTCATCTAACTCATTGTTTTGCTCTGCTTCTAGCACACCGTTCGTTACAATAAGAGTTACCTGTTTAAGTAAATCGCTATCGATTGGCACTTTGTCAAAAGTAGCCAAAACTTCCTTACGAAACAACTGAGTAAATTGAACAAGTTTTTCTTTTGATGGGAATCGGCAAAACTCACTGAATTCAATCAAAACAACATCATCAAGCTGTTCTGAAATTAAACCCGCTAAATATCTCGCGTAGCCTTGAAACAAAGGATACTTAACGGTTAAAACGTGTAGTAAATAAAATAATACAATATTAACTGCAATAAAATACCTTTTGTCCATCAGTTCGATGAACAAGGGGTAATCTCTTTCCACTAAAGTCTGTACCAATTCTTGAATAAATTTAGGTTTTTTTATGAAGAGACGGGAAGCCTTCAATTCTGACAGATAAACATTATGTTTTCTCTTCAAGTTTTGTACAATTTGTTCTAACTCATCTTCCATAAAAGCACCAACCCCAGCTAGTGCAAAGGATGGTTGCCCTGCAAAAGAGTCTTCAACACCATGTTTGGCAATGGCATCACCTGTGTTACCGCTTTCGTCTAAATAAAACAATAGTTCCATCGCTATAGGTTAAGTGGTTGTAATGGGATAATACAGATAGTTTCTACTTCATGCTGTTGGGCTTCTTTCTGAGAAGCTAATTTAAGCCAGTTTTGAAAGCTCATTCCTAGTTGTTGGATAACTTGCACTTCTACTAAATAAGTTTCAAAGCGATTATAAGTTTCAATTATTTGTTCAATCTTTTCTACAACCTGAAGTAAATCGTAAGAATTATTTTTTTCTTTACCAGTACAATCACGCTCTTCTTTTACAGCTTTCTCTTCTGTTGGAAAAAATGTTTCTACAGTTTTATCTACAACAAATTTTCCAAGCATTATTGGTAGTGGTAGCATAGGAGTTGCAGCAGTGGCAATTACATCTAGCGGTATCATCCCCATCCCATCAAGATGAAATTTGACTAAATTTCTTTCTTGAGCCTCAAGCAATATATATTGGTCATCTAAAATACTATTAAATTCTGGCTCAAGCCATTTACAAATACTAACTAGTCTATTTAGTTCAACAGAACTCTCTAAACTACTCCCTAAACCTAATATTACAAAATTATTACCAATTGTTTTTGGAACAATTTTTGCTATTGGCTGAGATATAAGAAGAGTTTTTACATATTTTTCCACATGACGACGAAGAACTTCATTACCTTCATTCAAGCAATAAATAGCTGAATTAATTTCTTCTAATTCTAAGTAACAACGTGTTCTTGCTATATAGGTTAACGATAAAAATAATATATACTTATCAGTAAAGTTAATATTTTCATTGATTGAAATATCTACATATTGATTATAAGTATGTTGAGCTTCTAAAAATCTATTAATAGCTGATGTAGCCATACTTCTGCGATTTTCGGGATGAAGCATTGTAGTAGCATCACGAGCTAGATCAAGAGCAGTAGTAAAATTAGCATGAACAGAAATATTAAAATTACGGTGTAAATTATTTATGTTTGCTTGAATTTGATTTAAATCCTCTTCAAGACATTGCTCAATTTGTTTTAAACGTTTCAGTATCAAAGCAAATCCTATTACCGACACGCCTAAATTAAGTATTGATACACCTAAATTAACAAGACTAGCAACTGAGCCAGCTTGGGTAAGTAATGTTGATGCTTGTGAAATGTCAGGTACTGTTTCACGTAACATAGCAATGATGTGTTTTGTTTTTGCATCACGAATAACTCCTCCAATTCGTACATATTCTTGGCTTTCTAAACCTTGTACTATCCAATCGGGAATTTCAAATGTAGTCTGAAGTTCTATCATATTTTTTTGAATCTTTACTTGAAAAATCCACCTGTTAGCTAGGTGGATTTAATAGTTGCAAGTAGTATTTAAACTACAAAGTGCAGATTGGTCTAGCTCACTTCGCTTAACAGTAGTAAATTATTATTCTGATATCCATTTCCAGAGTTTGTAAGCACCAAAGCCTACAGCCGCAGCCGCAGCCGCAGGTGCTGCAACCGTAATAGCAACACCTGCTACCATTCCACCTCCAACTGTCGCCCCAACTGCTGCTAATCCAGAAGTTATTCCAGCCGCGCTCAAACCAGCAACACTTCCAGCAGCAGCGACTGTACCAACGGCTCCAGCAGTACCAGCTAAAGCACCTACAGTTGTCATGGTTCTTCCAACAGCACGAGCTTCACGTTCATCATCTGGAAGGTTTTCATCATCTGTTAAAACCTGATCCATAGCTATTTTTGTGATAGCAGCAGGAGCTAAACCAAGCGCACCAATGCCTGCAACTGCACCACCTCCAACAACTCCGCCTACGGTAGCCAGACCTGACATAATCCCTGCTCCACTTAACCCGGCAGCTGCTCCAGCAGCACTAACAACACCGAGACTACCTGCAACTGCTGCTCCACTTCCAGATGCTCCCACTCCAACTGCTCCTACATTTCTTACTTGCTCGCTTGCGTGTATACCTGTTTTGCACCATGTAGCAAAGTGTTCGCAATTATTATCAAATAGGTCGTAAGCATTTTCCCCTAATCTGCTTTCAGCACGCCAAACTACAGTATCTGGTGTATCACATTGACCATACTCTTTTACAAAAACTGTCATTCCTGATGCAAAGTCAGCCCAAGAAATACGAGAAATATTTCCTTGACTTTTGGTGTAGTGAATGACTGTACCATCACCACAGTCAATACCATGATGGCTGTAAGCACCGCAATTGTAGTAAACGTGATCTCCCCGCATACCGTATTTCTCTTTAATACTAGATTTAATTAATGGCAGCAGAATTAGAAGCTGATTAAGATATTTGTGGCATAAACTTTTTCTGAATATCTACAGTATTTAAACTGAGTTATTTTAAAGTTTGTCTATAGGAGAACTATATTCCTATCGTAGATACACTAGTGCTGGGAAAATCCTGATACTTTCATTAAGCTTTTGATGTTAGTTAATTTGCTATCTAATTTCTTCTATAGGATACTTGATTAGCATTTCTGGGAATGGTATCCACTGTTCATGATTTGTGTAAAGTAAAATCCCATTTTTACTGCTTTGGCTGGCAAGAACTAAACCTTTTTTTCGTGCTAATTCATACCACTCATTGAAAACGTCGAGTTCCACTTTTTGTACATACTCTTCATTAGGTATCCAAGTATTTTTAATGGCTTCCACTAAGAAACCAGAGGGATTACGTACCTCGGTGTTTGTTAGGGCTTCCTTAAGTGCATCAATAGCCTTTAGCACTAATTCTTCTGGTGCTGAGTTAATTAATTTCGACAAGGTTGAATTTATCCTAACCCCCAATTCGTCTAGCTCAAATTGAATTTTGTTATTTATACTTAGGCGTTTTGACCTTTTCTTATCTAGGGATGACACTTTTAAATCATCAACTGTTTGCAACTGAGCAGAAGCAATTGTGCGGTCGGACTCTTCTAACTTCTCCTTAAGTTTTAAATTTTCAGCCTTGAGAGCTTCTACCTGTTGTTTTAAATCTGTAACCTGCATAGCTATTCCCTGAACGACCTCAATATGGTCGCGTAACCCCCTATTCTCAGCTTCCAGCTTCTTTATTCGCTCCTTTAAAGTCTTCGCAACAGCTTTTTGGGAATCTTCAGATACTTTCTGCGTTTGTGGCAATCCTTTAATGGGAAATTGTTGCTTTCTTAGCTGGTCAATGCGTTGTTTAATTTCATCATATTTATAAAGGTAGGCAACTGATACTCCTGCTGCTTTAGCTACCGATTGAAAAGTAATTTTTTCTCCTGCCTTGACCAACCTGTTTATTGCCTCATCAGTTCGCTTTAAAGTTTCTTGACTTCTCTGTTCAGCACTTTGACGCAAACCATCTATATTTCTTTCATGCCTCATGGTTAATCTCCAAGGTTGCAATAATGCGCTCCAAATTTTCTTGAACTGGTAAATTTTCTTTAAGAATCTCCTTAGCTCTCTTACTGCCTTGATTTTGCTGCGCCCATTCAACTATTTTGTTAGTGCGTTCTAAATGCTCTTGGTGTTTGTCTAAATATCTAATATCAGTCTTGAAATGAGTACAACTTAAACATTTGTTAGCTCCATAAGGACAAGCACCCTGGACTACAGGTAAGCTGCAAAGACCATTAGGCAACGCCTGGGCTAGTATATTCTGCTTCATCCATTGCTCATCAATATTGTCTAGATTTGACCCGAAAGCCATCTCTGCAATGACGCTTTCTGTTTGAACAATCTTGCCAGTAATATCCACCATCCTACCCTGATATTTAGCAAATTCCGCTTTAAGGGTTTGGTCGTGGATGTGGGCATAACGTAACGTCATTTCTAATGATGTATGCCCAAGGTAACGCTGCACAATATGTATCGGAACCCCATTATTAATCATGCGCGTCCCTACTGTATGACGAAATTGGTGAGAGTGAAATTGATAAATATCTCCTGATTCATCACAGATATTCTTCTCGTAAGCCAGCTTTTTTAAAGCATAATTAAAATTACTACCACTCATTGGTTCTCCCTTACCCCAAGGCTTAGGAGTAGGAAAAAGATATGGAAAACCTTGACCCCATTGACTAATAATAAATTCCTGCTGTTCTTGAATAACTGCTGCTAATTCCTTACTGACAGGAATACTATCTTGCTTTTTCATTTTGTATTGATAGTGAATTAAAAACCAATCTCCCTGAGAATCCTGTTTAATACAGTCCCAAGGTAGACAGCAAACTTCACTAATCCGTCTTCCCGTTTCTTCTAAAATCAACACCATCCTCATAATGTAAGGTGGTAAGGCATCTAGATGTTGATTCAATTGTTCGATGACATAAGAAGAAATATATTTAGGTAAATGTTCAGTAGTTTTGGGATAATCACTAGGATAAATTAAACTTTTTTCTGTTACATTAACCCATCCTTCTCTTGTAGATAGCTCTAAAAATTCCTTTAAAGCACCAATTGAACCTTGTCTATATGAACTGGTTAAATCCAAAGATGCTAAGTCACTTAAATATTCAACAATCAATGAACGATTAATATCTTCGGGACGAATTTCTGTAGCTAATTTATTAATAAATTCAGAAAAATGGCTGAGGTACTTAAGTTTATTACGGCAAGTTCCTCCTGCTTGAATAGCAAGACAATAGCGAATATAAGATTTAGTCGCTTGGCGCAACCAAGGCTGCAAAATTAACGTAAAGTTTAGGTGGTGGTCTCTTGCTGATTTGACAAGCTTTACCCCTAACTTTCGCATATCCCAAATATCTTTCTCATACTCAGAACGTTCATCGTAAGCTTCCTGCAAAGTTTCATATATTGTTCTGAGGGTAGATATCCGATAGTCACATTTTGGACTAAATCGAATTTCACCTTCAGCTATATATTTTCTTTTTTTGTACATAACTTTCCTTGAGATACTACATATGACCGAAAAGAAAGCTCCCATTGTGTTAGGCTTTTTTCCATAAAGGAAGTAGTATTAGGAGCTACTTGGTTTATCCATTCAGTAATCCAGCGAATATGGATATGAACCTGTCGCCAAAGAGTCATTGGCGATAGTTCCTGTTTTTCCAATCTCTGCCATAGAACATATTTAATTTCTGTATTAATTGATTTAGATTTGCCGTTAAACTGTATTTCCTTGATTCCAATAGTTTTGCCATTGTTACCTTTCCAGATAACATCTTTAGCTAAAGGACATTCGGTTCTATTCCATACGTCTTTTGCCCAAAATCCTACTAGTTGAGTCTCCAAATCTTTTTGTTTTGATTCTGACCAGCAGATGTGAAGAGGTTCCATTTATTTATCTCGTTGCTGCAAATATTCTTGATAAGCTTCTTTGAGATCGTTATCTGTCAAGTGAGTGTAGGTATTGATAGTAGTTTGGACGCTGGCATGACCTAACCGCTTCTGAACGTGAGCCATGTCCCAACCTTGGCGGATTAATTCTGTAGCATGGGTATGCCGAAATATGTGTGGGCTGGTTTTAATCCCCGTTTTCTTTTCTAAGCGACGAAATAAAGCCGCAACACTTGAGTAAGTTAAAGCATTTCCTGTTTCACCTTCCCAAATATTAATAAATACATAATCTGACTCCAAATCCTCTGGATACTCGTAAATTAAGTAATCGGAATAAAGAGTCATTAGTTCTTTGGAAACGTGAACTACATAAGAGTTTTTAGATTTAGCTCTTACACCATTAACATTGTTTGTTCTTGGGACAATATAAATCTCGTTATCCCATGAACGAACATCTTCATGACGTAGCCCTAAAGCTTGTCCAATTCTCATTCCACTCTCATAAAGCAAGGAAATCAAAAACTTATCTCGTCTACAATTACAAGCTGAAATTAGCTCTCTTACTTGCTTACCTGTTAAAATCTCCGGTGGTATGCGAGGTTCTTTTAATTTGATGAGACTTTTTTTTACTGGTTTGCCCTTTGTAATGTGGTGTAAAAATGGCTTATATGAACGACTTCCAGAGTAAAACTGCTGACCGTAAACTTTCAGTTCTTCTACATTTCCCATCCGGTAGTGAAAATCGTAGAAGTTACAAACGGCAGAAAGGATAGTGTTAACAGTACGCTCAGTTCGTTTGGCTTCTTGGGTTTGAATAGAAATAACCTTTGGTTCTGGACTACGCAACCAGTGAATAAAATCTGCTAGCTTTTCTAAACTGATATCCTTCCAATCAATTTTGGAATCCCTCAAAAATTCCCAGAACAGCTTTAAGTGACCTGCGTAAGCATGAACTGTGTTGGGAGAACGTTCAATGCTTTCTAGGTACTGCAAATAGCTCTGAATGGGTTGAATTGATAGATAGTTGTCATCCAGCACCAACCACGTCACTCTGTCAGTATCGGGGATGCGAACCCTTTGAACCTTCATTTACTTGGTTTATTTAATTTACGTTGTAGAATAGCAATATATTAAAATTATACGACGTACAGAATGACTAGTCAACATTGTTGTTGTTTACGTGGTAGAAATAAATAAATTAGCTAAATATAAGCCCTAAGTGCGGTTGGATGGATGATAGCGTGTAGCGCGATCGCTCTACTAAATCTGCTGGACTTTTATTTTTGATTAAACAGTGCGGATTCTACTAAATCTGCACCTAGCGAGTAACAACGAATGCGAACATTCTCTGGCACTTTCAATAAAGCTATATTGTGGGGATATGTAAATCCTTCTTTGAAATCAATGCAACTTTTCACAATTGTCCATGAATCTGCAATAGCTGTAGGTAAATGTTTATCAAATCCGTGATTTGTAGAATCTTTATACTCCTGTTGTAGTTTCTTTAAAGATGTTAAAAACCGCGTCTTTTGTTGGGCGTGAGCTTTGCGGAGTTCACAAGTTTCACGAGCTGCATCCAATGTTTCTTCCTCGCCCCAAGCTGTCACCTCTTTTACATCTGCAAGACATTCATTTAGCTTGATTCTTGTAGGCTGTGAGTCGCCATCTAAATTAGGGTTTGCTGCCCAAGTCGGAATTGTACCGCAAATAAGTATGGTAATTAGTAAAGCTAATAATCCAAAAATCACATTCTTATAAAAAATTTTCATCATAATTTTGCTGGAAAAAATTAATTTTATTAATGTTTTTGTTACATAATATCTCATTGCGGATGTGCTTAATAAAGTGTTCGGAAAGTAAACTCACCTGAGTGCTATTCGTGCCATCGCTCTTGCCTCATCGCTTTAGTTTCCTCTCTGCGAGACACTACGTGAACGCTTGTATTGGGTGAGGGCGATCGCTTTCATCCTAAAATCAGTTTATTGCTATCAAAATTGATATCATGGCTGACCACAAGACTCCACCAAGCGAAATGATTCGCGTGCCTACTGCTCTAATTCCAGCAGTCAGAGAACTATCAAAACTACATCGGCAAGGTCATACAATTGCATTGCTGCAAGCCTTAGAGGAATTGATAGCTCAGTTTGATAGCAATATTGATATCGATATTACCCCTAGTAGTTTTGCAGTTAAGCAGCTAGAAAAGAAGCTGGAAACCAAACTAGAAGCGATTACTAAGAAGTTGGAGCAGATGGAGAGAGCGATGGCCTCTGGTAGATACAACACTAGAGCAAAAAGACAAGCTGGCGTTGCTGAATAGAGAGATGAATTTATTTATGTAGGTACAATTTGATACTTCAAATAATGAAGTAATAATTTAATTGAGTGTCTCAGCATTTGTTCTGATTTGGAATAGCATAAAGTTTTTCTGTGAAGACGTGCAAGATAATGACGTAATCGGGTATTTTCATTTTCCACTCGCGTCATATATGTTTTACTCACAATTTGGTCTCCATCAGGTATAAAATTGGGATAAACCTTCCAGCCATCGGTCACATAAAAATAGCTTTTCCACTGTTCAACAATTTCCCATAATGGCTCAAAGGTGCAGGGCAAACGCATCTAAATATAGTACAAGAATACTAAAAAAGGGCTAAAAGCAGGAAAATCTAGCGGCAAAGTTCCGTCTTAGTCGGTGGTATGGAGGATAACTAAAGCGACTAGGATGGTAAAGTGATGGATGGTCAAATGTAGAATCAAGTACCTAAAAAAGCGTGAAGCTCAAGCCCAAAATTACAATTGCTGACCACTTTGCACAGATGGAAGATCCAAGAGTAGATCGCACAAAACGGCACAAGTTAATTGATATTCTTACCATTGCCATCTGTGCAGTAATTTGTGGAGCAGATAGTTGGGTGGCAATTGAACTATATGGCTGCACGAAATATGAATGGTTAAAAACGTTTTTGGAGTTACCAAACGGGATACCATCACACGATACATTTGCAAGGGTATTTGCTCAATTAGATACCCAAAAATTCCAAGAATGTTTTCTGTCATGGATGAGAACAATACAAAAGATAACGTCAGCGGAAATAGTAGCAATTGACGGTAAGACTCTATGTGGTTCTAATGATAAAGCATCTGGGCAAAGTGCGATTGAAATAGTTAGTGCCTGGGCAACGACAAATAGAATGGTGTTAGGTCAAGTAAAAGTAGATTCTCATTCCAATGAAATTACAGCAATCCCAGAGTTGTTAAAGGTGCTAGAACTGTCTGGGTGTATTGTGACAATAGATGCAATAGGCTGTCAAAAAAATATTGTAAAGTTAATTGCCCAGCAAGATGCAGACTACGTAATTACCTTAAAAAAGAATCAAGGAAATCTTGCTAATGAAGTAGAAGAACTGATTGCTGAAGGAATAAGAACAGGCTTCCAAGGATTAAAGCATAGCACGTATAAAACAGAAGAAGTTAGTCATGGTCGTCACGAAATTCGTCATTATCTAATGATATCTAATATCGGAAATAAGCTTGACCCAGATTCAGTTTGGGCAAAATTAAATAGCATAGGCATGGTGGAGTCTGTACGGGAATTAGATGGCGAGACAACTGTAGAAACCCGTTATTTTATTAGTAGCCTGGAAGATAACGCCCAAAAGTTTGCTAATTCTATTCGCAGCCATTGGGGAATTGAAAATTCACTACATTGGGTATTGGATGTAGCATTAAACGAAGATAATTGCCGCATAAGAAAAGATAACGCACCACAAAATTTTGCAGTTCTGCGCCACATTGCAGTGAATCTATTAGGTAAAGAGAAACGGGTGAAGGTAGGAGTAAAAAACAAACAATTTCTAGCTGCAATGGATAATCAATATTTAACTAGATTACTTTCCTTAGCTTCAAGCTGATTTTATAGGACATTGAATCAGGCTATAACTAATTTTCTATTCAGGTCGCAGTTATTAAGTCATCTTGTTCACTTACTGCTAATTGTTGATTTAAAATCATATCTTCAGGGCAAATATTAAATTTTAAATATCTAAGGTTATCCTTTGATTTGTATTCAATATTTATCTCAGAAAACTGTCTTTATTCTAGATATTTGAATTTGCTTTCCAATTCTTATTAGCAATTAAGATGCGTTCGCCCTGCTCAAAGGTGTCAGCACTATGGTCTCCTAAAACCCAGGCTAAAATGCCTTGAGTAAAGTGATTTACTGCTGTCCACAGCCAGATTTTGTTTTTTTTGAACCTATGAATGTCTCTAATTCATCTAGTTCTCCAACTTCTGGTACGATATCTTCTTTCGGAACGTCTGGCAACTTTTCTCCTAGTTGTTTGACCCAATAAATGATCGTAGTATGATGTACACCTTTAACCCGTTCAATACCACGAAAACCCATACCATTAAGATACATTTTTAAACATTCTTCTTTGAGCTCCTCTGAGTATCCTTTTGGCGGATCGTACACATCAATAAATTGGCGATCGCATGATACGCAAATGTAATTTTGTTTACCTTTTCGCTTTCCGTTCTTACGAATTTTCGTAGTTCCGCAGTATGGACATTGCACAGTAGATGACCTCAATTCATCTCTCTATTATGCAACGCCGACAAGCTTATTCATACCATCAACCCCAAGTTGAACTGCAACCCAGAACCAACGAAAACCTTGCCGCAAGACTCGCTGTTAGTCCTCAAAGTTTAATTGCAGAAAGGGAAACCAAAACTGCCCAAGAATTTATCAACTGGACTCGTAACCGCGACCCCATGAGTACGGGATGGAAATTTTCTCAAAAAGATGGTCTTTATCACCCAGTCAAATAAGTATTGAGTGTATGTGTCAACAAAAGCGAAAATTTTGGCAATATTTTTGGCGTTGCGCCCTGGTAATCATTCTAGTGTTAACTTTTGCTGGATGGGGTGTGGAGCCAGCACAGGCGCTGCTGCGTCAACATCACGATTCACCTAGCGTTTTGCGCTACCACTCGCAAGTATCCATCAAAGATGAATTTGGATATGCTTGGCAAGTGCTGCTGTTCAAACAAAATTACAACAATCCAGTTAAAGACTTAAGGTTACGCTTGGTAGGGTTTCCTGGTGTGGTTGAAATTGCTCACCCCCAACCATTAGAAATTGAAACAGCAGGTGGAAAATTGCTGTTGGCGTCAGATGCTTATGCTGTAACTGCACCCGCTTCCAATGTGGGTGAATATCAATTAACTGATGTCTTAGCCAAACTGCCAACCATCGATGCGCTCAAACTTCATGTGCCAGTAGAGAGTGGAAAGCCATTGGTTCTAAATATCCCCAACTCTGTAGTAACCGAGTGGCAATGGCTAGTAACAGAGATTGATTAAGCCCTGTAACATCTTGAACTCAAAAAACCCCAAAGCCGGGGCGGACTTTGACCACAAATACAGTTGGGGGCAATGCCGGCATATCCACGCTTGCATTGTAGAATATAAAAGCTTCCTGAAACTGCACTTCCAGGAAGCTATATGTTTATGGTCGAGTAAATATTTTTCTGATATGTCAGTCGAAGGTATCGAGGTTAGCTCCGTAGAAATTCTCTCGAGCGACCAGCACATAAGTGTAACTCAGAATACTAAGCAACAAGTTACTCCGGAGCTGGTTAGCGAGGTTATTAGGCAGTATTATTACCGCACTCCTGCTGTGGGTAGTGATGAGGAGTTAATCGTGGCTTGGGCGGGTAGTCAGAACCGCGAGCAAACTAAGCGGAAATACTATCATTTTGGTCAAAAATTACTCGATTGGGTACGCAATGAAGGTATACCTGATTTAAGATTAATCCAGCAACCAAAGTTACTTGAATTTATTGCCTCTTGGGGTGAGGTTTCCCCTTATACTAAATCTAACCAAGTATTGATGTTGCGTTCGCTCTGGAGTTACGGGAGTGGAGAAAATGTTGGCTATTTCCTGAGGAATATTGCAAGTACTATAAATTACGACAATTTCAGTGAGTTACCGAAGGCAGAGCGGTATTTAGAAGATTGGGAGATGGCGAAACTTGCCCAAGCAGCCAAGCAGTTGGGAGGGAAGCACTGGCTAGTTTTTAGTTTGCTTTTTTATAGTGGGATGCGGGTTGGTGAAGTTGGTCGTGTAACTGTTCCAGGTGATGAACCAGGGAAACCCAAAGAAGATTATCCGGGTTTATATTGGCACAACTTTCAATGGCAATTTGACCCAACACCGGAGGATAGGCAAAGGGGGTATTACACAATTAAGTTTCGAGGGAAGGGTGGGAAGTACCGGGAGATTGGGTTAGACCACGAGACATCATCGCAGTTTAAAAAGTACCGGGGGATGGCTAGTGACAAGATGCCAGTTTTCCCGAATATGTCACCTGACCCAAAAAAAAGGGGCTTGCCGTTGAGCGATCGCGCAATTAAACGGTTGATTCAAGATATATCTGAAGTGGCCAAAATAGAATTTTCTTGTCACTGGCTAAGGCACTCTCATGCAACCAGGGCGGTGCATTATAAGAATGTTTTTGAGGTGCAAAACCAGTTGGGGCATAGTAAAACCGATACAACAAAGGCTTATGTCCGCACGAAGAAAAACGCGGGCACGGGTACAGTGCTGCCAAGGTTTTAAAGAAGCGATCGCTTCATGCTATTGCTGCTTGGTAAAATCCACGGTTGCCCTAAAACTGTAGTGCCCACCATAGGCGATCGCTTGCGCCATCGCGCTACGCTATATATAAGGTATGCTGCAAATTTCTCAAAAAATTCTCATCCCAGATAGCGAACTCGAAATTAGCGCGATTCGCTCACAAGGAGCAGGTGGTCAAAACGTCAACAAGGTTGCTACCGCCATCCACTTACGCTTTGACATTGAAGCTTCATCATTACCCGCTTTTTATAAAGAGCAGCTGTTGAAGCTAAACGATAGACGCATTACCCAAGAGGGAGTAATTGTCATCAAAGCCCAAGAACACCGCAGCCAAGAGCAGAACCGGGAAGAGGCTTTAGAACGACTTAAAGAACTTATTAAAAGCGCAGTTGTATTCAAGAGAAAACGCAAATCTACTAAGCCAACGCGCAGTTCGCAAAAAAAACGCCTTGATAGTAAAACCAAGCGTGGACAGATTAAATCTAGTAGAAGGCAAGTCATTGATTAAAATGCGATCGCCTAGCTTGTATGAATTTGCTTAAGCTTTTGTACTGCTAGTACCTGTGCAATTGGTGCAGCAGACTTTGGGCCACACATCTTTGCATACTACCAGTCGCTATGGCCACGCCAAGCAAGTGCGATTCTTCAGGTCTTTACTTGCCGGGGTAGTTCTGGGGGAAAGGCGAAGGGGCGAGCGCTAAAATAATTGTATACTATTACACAAATTTTGTACGATGTCTTCCAAAGAATTTGGGGGTTCTTCGTTGTATACAAAGAAAAAATCGTACCTTCTCAAGAAAAGAAGGTACGACCTGTAATTAATCCGACTATTTTTGTTTACGAGGCTCTCGTAAGACCTGAATCAGGGTGGTAACTGCTCGAATTAAAGCAGCGGTTGCCAAGATCAATCCAGGTGCATTGACCCAACACTGAGGTAACGTAGCAGGGTCAACAGGTACAGTTGTTATGATGGGTACATCAGTGTGGATGAAGGGCTGTTGTTGGGGTTTCATCAAAGTCGTCCTTAAACAAGCTATTTGGTTGAACAAAGGAGACGTTCGGTTAGTGCTGGCGTTCGTCTCATATCTCTAGAATCCCCGATGCACCTAGATTTCAACGTTCTAGTTTTGGCTTATCTTTGTGACTACTTCTAAAGTGAACCAAAATTGAGCCGAATAGAAGCCAAGCGTTGGCTAAACGTGGCATATCAGTTAAATTGTGCAAAGCTAGCGAATGCGTTTATAAAACCGCAAGGAAAGAGTTTTTGTTGGAATATATACTTGTATTTAAATATGCTTAAGTATGGCAATTTCTCTTAGAGCATCTAAACAAGGTCTAAAAATTGTTGATCAAGCGAGAAGAAAGAAAGGATGGGCAGCAACATCTGTTACTTGGTGTGAGGCTGCCCAAACTACAGAATCAACCTTAAAGCGGTTTAGGAGGGGGGAGCCAATTGACCGAGATGTATTTGTTGCTATCTGTGATGCTGTAGGAATAAAAAATTGGGAAGAAATTGTTGATGACACCCCAAGAAGTCAAAAACCAACCAATAATTTTCGAGAAGCAAAAGTCAATGACTTAGAAAAAAAGACACAGCATCGTGGATTGTATATACCTAATGCTCGCTGCCAAACAGTGTGGGGACGCGAGCGACTAATTGAAAGAGTGCTTAGTCAGTTAACTGATTCCCTGGAATTGCCTATTCTTTCCTTAAATGGCGTTGCAGGATATGGTAAGACTGAAGCTGCTAGTCAAATTGCTAAAGCAGCACTCGCAAAAAATGTATTTACTGATGTGCTGTGGGTTCAAGCTAGGGAGAGTGAGCTAGTTGAAAATCGTATTACAAATGAATCTGAGACTCTTGATTGGGATCAGTTTCTTTACGAAATATCTCGGCAATTAGATTGTCCTCCAGAACGAGAACAGGTAATCAGATGTCTTAGAAAAGAAAAACTACTAGTTGTTTTGGATAATGCTGAAACGGCAGATATAGAAGATATTCTTTCTAAGCTTGTCCGGATGCTAAACCCCAGTCGGGCACTTTTAACCAGCCGTCTCAAGAGCAGTCCTTCATTTGTCAAACCAATTGAATGTCCAGGACTAGAAGAAGAATGGTCACGCAAATTGTTATTTGAGGCAGCAGAGTGTAAAAACATACTAGCCCTGTTACAGGCGGATGATGAACAGCTACATCGTGTGCATGAGTTATCCTGTGGTGCCCCACTAGCACTGCATTTTGTTATTGGACGTGTTTGTGACGATCAAGCGTTAGAGCCAGTTCTATCAGCCTTAGAGAAAGCTGACGGAGAAGTTGAAGTATTTTATCGATTTACCCTAGAAACAGCATGGCAGCGAATTAGTGATGCAGCCAAAAAAGTACTGCATTATATGGGTCGGGTAGACGCAGGTGTTCCTCTAGAAGAATTATGCGGTACTTTGGAGCTATCAGATTCAGATGGAAGAGCTGCACGGACTCAACTAGAGAGATGGTCTTTAATTTTACACGCACAAGACGTTAAGGGTAATCAAAGATATGATTTACATCCGTGGGTGAGGAGAAGTATACGTAGTGGATTATTAGAGAAATGGCAACCATCACTTGAAGAATTAGAACAAATAACTAGGTGGAAG
Organism: Calothrix sp. NIES-2098; assembly: GCF_963875125.1. Taxonomy (NCBI): domain Bacteria; kingdom Bacillati; phylum Cyanobacteriota; class Cyanophyceae; order Nostocales; family Calotrichaceae; genus Calothrix; species Calothrix sp. NIES-2098. The sequence goes on along the minus strand of NZ_CAWNKJ010000002.1, from coordinate 159,393 downwards.
TTTGGTATATAAAAAGTTACGAAATAGAAAGTAATTATGAATACAACTGACTTACTCGTATCTGAAGAAAGGTTAAATCTACCTAGTCTTCTAAAAAGCTATCAAGAGTTTTGTTTATTACGTAATTCTCAAAGCGTTCGTGCTTTTAATAAGTTGAAGGAAATATGGGAATGTATAAGTACAGAATTGTGGTACAAGGGATATTGGAATGACTATGTAAAATGTGGAACTATTGTTCTTAGTTGTGCTAAAGCTCTAGATAATATTTCAGCACAAGGACAACTCTTAAATGAGCTAGGATGGGCTTATATGGAACAAGAAAAATTTGATAAAGCCCGACAGCAATTTGATGAGTCACTACAGAAATTCCAATTAATTAAAAATCCTGTAGGCGAATGCCAGTCACTACGATATTTAGGAACTTTATTACTTCGCCAAAAACACTTAGAATCTGCCTTAAAGTGCTATTGCCAAGCTTTAGAAATTGTAGTTATTGAACAAACTAAAGTTCATAAAGACAAGGCTTTGGCAGCTCAAGAAGCGGAACTACGTAATGTGCTTGGTAATCTCTACTTCAAGCTCCAAAACTTCCATGCAAGTTATGATGAACTTCATAAGTCTTTAACTCAGTATCGTGAACTATATAGTGAATGGGGTTCTCCATATTTGTATTATCAAGCAGCCCCATTGCTGAACTTAGGTCGATTATACTTTCTTCAAAAGGATTATGAAAATGCTAGAAAATATTATGCTGAATGCCATCAACTCTGTAACGAAATTAATCGCACTGATATGAAAGCTGGTGTACTACTTCGACTAGCAGAGTTAGCTAGGGCAGAAGGTAATGAGGAGGACGCTGAACAATTGGCTAAAGAAGCAGAGGAAGTTTCTGGAAAGGAATTTCCTGCCCTTCGGAATCAGGCTATTCGTTTTAGGTATAAAGTTGAGAGTTAAGAGAAAAGTCTATAAAATTAGTTTTCATGCAGTTATTTAAATGTCTCTTCTGTCATGTCATTTTAGAGATAAGTTCAACTGTTGTAGTGTGGTAATATAATGCTACTGTCAGTTTGACAAAAGCAAACTTTGCTTTTGCATTATCGCAAGTATCTGGTATTAGAGAAACCAACAGTCAATACAGTCGGTAGCAAAATCTGTCCTAGTCTGGTATTTGGGATAGTCTCTACGTTTGCACTCAAAGTTACCTTAATCAGCAGTTGCTCAGGATGATTGGTTCAAACACTAAGCGCGAAGAACTGAAGTTGTGATTAAGTCTGACTCTGTGATCGCTTCATAACGGCAAAAGTTGATCGCACTTTGTACAGCATTGACAATGCCCCATGCTAAGACTGTACGTTACATACAAAAAAGGTGAGCAATGCCCACCTTTGAAGTTTAATTATGTGCGTAAAGCACAGTTAAGGATGGAAATATTGCCAAAGCTTTAGCAGTGTTAGCAGCAAGGAAAAGATTGCTGCGATCGCAGTTGCAATTGGCTGCCAGAATCTGCATTTCTGACGAAACCACCAAAGCAGTGAACCTCTGCGTTTTTTGGGCGGTTTAGGAAATTTATGTTTCTCTATTGACATGGCTATATCATGTAAGTGAGTTTAATTGATTGGCCTGGAAGAGATTCCGGGCTTTTTTCTGTGAATAGAAACTGCAAAAGCAAAAGCCCCAGATCAAGACAGCCTGGGGCGATCGCATTGAATGCGGTCTTATTGCTTTTGGTGATATTGACGGAACGTTGCACTTTATTTAACCTCCTTGGGTTTAATCTAGGAGGCTGCCTTGAAGAGAGCGTTTGCAACAATTCCGGTAGCTAAAAGCTTGACTTTATACTGCTTTGTTTAACCGGGCATCCGTGTATACAACTCAAATCACAAATTGCAACAGCAAAATGCGATCAGCATTGGACATCTGCATATAAAATACAGTTATCCTTATACTTCTTCAAGGCAAGCCCTGAAGTTAAGTAAGTTGAATGAACGAACACCAAAGCAGCTTGTTAGTAGTACCTTTTCCCTTTTCCACCCCATTCACTCATGATTTTCCAAGAAGTACCAAATTCTTATGCTGCGAGTGTCGCTCCCGAACAAACAGGGGGTGGGGGACAAAGTAACTAGAATCAAAGATAGCAAATTTTCAAGACTTAAAGCAATTGGCACGAATAAATTTTTCTGCAACATCTTTTACTTGGGGATTTTCCGATACCTGGCACTGGTTCCAAGGTAGGCTCAATTGCCCTGGTGATGAATTCTTTTTATTCACAGGCTTCTGTTTTATATTCATCCCGCCCAGCAACTTGCTACCCCACTGTTTTAATTAAAAATACTGCCGTAACAAAGGGTAGAGTGCTGCTGCAATATTCTCGAACTCATAGCCATCGGGATAGGGACAACTAATTTCTTCCCCATCTTCATTACTCCAAGACTGAGTATTGTAATCAAAAGTTAATATCGCTCTCCGCCACCATCCAGATAGTGATAGCTGTCCGTTTCCATAACTAACTGTGAAGTCTATTTCTTTGTCGCGGTAAAAATCATCAGTTGGATTATTTGATGGGCGTTTGCGTGGGTCAAAACTTTCAGCGAGATACCCCTGAAATTGAATCTCAATATAATTAGCCTCAATTGTGAAAACTAGTTTATAACGCCTATGTGGATAATACTGTGCTGCAATTTTAGATGCTGCCAGTTCAAATTCTAGTGGCAATGATTGCATATTCATGCTTCATTAACTCTCATATTAAAGCGCGTTATCGTTATAAATTTAATCGTTAACTAAAAAAGTATTGTCTGATTTAGAAAATACTAGTTGACAACCAAATTCTACAACATAAACCTTTGTCAACTCGTATTTTTCAGCATTTTCATCAAATAGGCAATTAACTGTTTTAACTTCCTCCCTGCCTGAATTGCAGTATTTGAATGTTCCTGTTATCTTTCGTGCTTTCATAATTCTTAGAGGAAAATTTATATTGTCTTGGAAGCGATGCTTACGGTTCTTACGCTTCCTACGCTAATCTTTTATATATTCCATAGTGGCAATTCTAATTTGTGCTGATTTTTCTTCATCATCTGGATGCCAGGCTAAAAAATCATATCCATCCTCAGTTTTTTGATAATCATACTCAAGCTCTAAAGCATGAGCAGCTTCGATAAAATTTTGTAAATTGCCACCAGCCCATTTAATTTCATCATCTTTCATGCTATCAACTATCAAAGCTGCGGGATAACCTTGCTGAATTTCAAATAATTGGCTTTGATGTTGCCAAGTCGTGCAAGTGCGGCAGCTATAGCCCCAGTCATATTTTAAATCTTTGTAATGCTGGGTTTTCATACCACAATTGCGGCAGTATAGGAATTTTGATAGGTCTAATGTAGTTGTCATATTATTTATTAATTGTTTATAAATTTAGCTTTCCCAAGAGAAAGACTGCGATCGCTACTGATTTAATTCTGCCCAGATTGATTTAAATCATCTTCGTAAATAATAAAATTTCTTGTTTCCATTTCCTTAAAGCATTCCTCTTCAAGTAAGCAGAGTGTATCATCTGGTAAGATTTTTAATATAATCTTAATTAATTTCTTAATCATAAGTTCGTGTCCATAGTTTAATTAAAGTCAATAGGTTGATTGTGGAAATGATTGTAAATCGTGAAAGCCTCAAACCATGTTGGTAATATATGCTCTATATCTTCTAGTTTATTCTCTTGAGTATCAACTAAGCCATGCTTAACAACTACTCTAGACAATGGTTTCTCACCATCTGCTGTAAATTTCTCAATCAGGATACTGCCAGCCTTTCTCATGGCTGCTGTACCATCCCCAAAAGCTGCATTAGTTCCAAGATGGGTTACACCGATAAATCTTTCTTTGGCTTTTCTAGTATCGCTGGCAGAAAAATCTAACGATTGGTTAAAAGGAGAATAAGTAAAATGGTTCAATCAACATCAGAATTAACAACAGCACAAGTATTAGAAGCTATTAACGCGATTATAGATGTTTTGGGAACCCCTGAAACCGATGCTCAAATTGATGCTTTGAAAGCATTTCATCAAAATAATCATCAAGTTGTAAAACGTTTGGCATCTACCAATCTCTCTGACAATTACTGTAAAGCACTGGGGTATTTGGGCGGTGCGCTCAAGCTGACCCCTAACACTGATACCATCCTGGCAGAATCAGCACGGGCGGCGGCTGAGTTTGCTAAAGAAAGAACATTGAAACAGTTAGGGGCTGCGATCGCTACTGCACTAAACTAATGACCTCAGAACAACGTCACGAATTAGTTCATGAGTTTGCAGTCCAAGTTGCAACTTTCATAGGATGTGATTCAACTGCTCTTACAATTGATTTCTTAGCAGAAACAGATCCAAGGGCAAAACGCGCTCTTGAACTAGCAAGAAAGTTGGTTGATGCAGTTGAGCAGGCAATTTCTTAGAGGAAAAAGGCGAGCGCAATTCTAAACGGCGCTTGCCTTTTTCCCAACAACTAATGAAGAAAAACTATGACTAATAATAAAGACAAGATTAAGCAGATAATTATTCAATGTTCAAATGGAGTTACTGCAAGCGAAATATCTAAAAAACTAAACTATATTTGCACGGATACTGTATATAGGAACGCGAATAAATTAGTACAAGAAGGTTTAGTCGAAAAAATAAAAGATGGCAATAGATATAGATATCTGCCAAAAAATAAGCTCTAGCGTGCGATCGCCTTTGCGCTTGAGTCTAGAGGAAGCGATCGCATCCACTTGCGTCTATTAAAAGTTTTCTATAAGAAAGTTAAATAATGCACCCAACTATCAAACAACCTATTTCAGCTAATTAAACCCCCAAATTAGCGAAAACTTGTTGCCATAGATCTTGCGTATGCTCCAGCCACCAACTCAGCGAAAGGAGATGGTGAGCGATCAAAGTGGCTATAACAAAGTGTGATAAATCAGTTTTTCAGGTCGATATTTTGGGAGATATTGGATTTTCTTAGGAATACATGAAGTTTCACAGATTTATGTCTCGCTCTTGGTTGATAAAGCGAGGAATATTAATAGAATATCGCAGTAGATGAGTACACAATTAGGATAGAAAAATGAACGACGATACACTAAATACCTGTGCTTTACGTTTTGATGGATACAAATATCTGCAACGAACTGGGTTTGACCCAAGCAAAGCAATAGATAATTATTTCTCATCTCAGAAGTGGGATTTACAACCACTCGAAAAGCTGACAGCATTCTTTTTGTTGCAGCGAGCGCTCAACAAGTGGGATTTAGTGAATGAGCCACGAGACGGGCAATTCTGGAAGGCTTTTGAATCGCTGTTTAACGAGTGCAAAGAAATGGAAATCCCAGAAGAGTATCGGCAGCAGGAGTACTGCAATAAATGGGAGATGTATCAGCGTTCGCGGTTATAAAAATAAGCAGAAAAATAGGGGCATAGCTACTGACTAGCCCCTTAATTTTTTACTGCATTAATTTTTTCTAAAACTACCAACGTTTGCCCAATTCTCATTGCAGAGCTAGAAGCATTCTCAGTTGCCGATTACACCAAATCCTAAATTCGTGGAATGAAAGTAATGGGGATGATTCGACCAATGCTCGACCTCACGACCGGATTTGGTGTCCTCTGTGATTGAAGCAAGAAAACAGGTTTTTACATGGAGCTATCTGTTGCTAATTCAGTATTTTTCGGCTCGCGCGATAAGTAATCAACCAGTTCGACTTCAACTTCTTCCCATATAATCTGACGATATTCAAGAAAATGTTCGATATGGGCGCAACTGGTCAGATAATGCGTGAATACTCCTGGGTTTTTCTGAATAATTGCAAATAGCTGTTTCCAGAACTGCCAGCGAGTGCTGCGCTTGATTCCTTGCCGCCAGAAGATGATGAACAGCGCCCGAATTTCCATTAACTCCAACATCTGAGGATTTTTCTTTTTATGAGAAATCGGTGTCATAGTCAAATAATGGCGGTAAACCCGCGCCAAATAGCGATCGGGTTCGTACAACTGCCAGAAGCACTTGATATACTCCTGGGCAATTTCCTCTAATGGGCGGGTTGGAACAAAGTTCATCAGCGTTGTTTGTTTTCCGCTAACCGCTTTGTGTTCTGTCTGTAAGCGCCCCTCTTTCTCAAGTCGATGCCAGAGTGCGGTTCCGGGCAATGCTTGCAGCATTCCGAAGAGTGCTTGGGGAATAGCAGTGGCTTCAACAAAGTCAATAATGCGATCGCCAGCGCCTGATTTCTCGTCATCAAACCCAATGATGAAACCTGCCATTACCCGTAGCCCTGCTCGATTAATGATTTGAACTGACTCTACAAGAGAGTTGCGAGTGTTTTGAAATTTTTGAGTCAGAGATAAGCTATCTGTGTCTGGCGTTTCAATACCCAAAAAGACAGCACTAAAGTTAGCGGCGATCATCAGAGCCAGCAATTCCTGATCTTGGGCTAAATCAACCGAAGCTTCTGTTGAGAGGCTGAAAGGGTAGTCATGTTCTGCCATCCAGGGTACCAGTTCTCGTAGCATCAGCTTGGCATTGCGTTTGTTGCCAATGAAGTTGTCGTCTACGACAAAGACCGATCTACGCCAACCCAGGTCGTAGAGCCTTTGCAACTCTGCTAACAGTTGGGCAGGTGTTTTAGTGCGTGGCTTGCGTCCATAGAGGACAATAATGTCGCAGAATTCGCATTGGTACGGGCACCCCCGCGAGAACTGAACCGACATATCGCTGTATGCATTGAGATTGAGCAGATCAAATCGAGGAATGGGTGTAGTGGTAACATCAGGCTTTTCGCCATTGGCACGAAAGATGCCATTCGTTTCTCCTCGTTGCAATGCTTCAACCAGCATCGGTAGAGTGATTTCACCTTCATCCAACACCAGAAAATCTGCCCCAGCCGACTGCGCCGCCTCAGGTACGGAGGTGACATAAGGTCCTCCAACCACGACTCGTTTGCCCTGCCGCTTCGCCGCTGCAATCAAATACAGCATGTCGTCTTTTTGCACGATCATGCCGGAGATGATCGCCAGATCTGCCCAGTCCCAATCTGCTTCAGTTTCATAACCAACGTTCCGGTCTACCAAGCGAAATTCCCAGGTTTGAGGCAGGATAGCTGCAACAGTGATCAAACTCAAAGGTGGAAGAGAAACTTTACGTCCAATTAATTCCAGAGCTTTGTCAAAAGACCAGAATGATTTGGGAAACAGAGGATAAAGTAATAGAATTCGCATAAAAGCTGTTTGATACAACAAAAAACAACGTAGCCATAAGGGTTTTAGGCTACAAAAATTAGAGTCTTCAAATGGTATAATCTTTCATTGATGACTTTTCCCGTTAAGTCCCTCAAGATCGCTGCCAACCTTCTCTACGAGACGCTACGCGTTGCCGCCTCATCGCCACGAGTTCTAAAATCTGGAATCGAGATACTGTAAACTTGGCGCAAGTAAGGAAACACCTAAGAAAAAAATCTGATTACTCCAACTTTGAGTGTTTAGCTATTTGAATATTTGCCATGCTATTGCCTCTCTAGAGATTACAGTTCATAGTTGTACTATAGAGTAATTAAATACACCGTCAGCTGCTCAAAGTAGACAGCATAATGGTTCCATGAACCTATCCCACTAATTCCAGAATTGTGGTGGTCTGTACTTAGCGATCGCCTCTCACAAATACCCTGCAAATCTCTCCCTCTGCCTTTCTTCGGTAAGTAAGAAAGCAACTAAGAAAAAATCTGATGACTTAGCTAAAAAGCCTGATTTATAAAGGTTTTGGCTGCTAATGTCTCGCAACACTTTTGCTGAGTCGTGGCTATAGGTGCACTGAAGAATGCGATCGCCTAGCAAATCCTACGAAGCTTCCATGAATGGATTTTCTCACACACATCACTGTGCCAAAAGCGATCGCTTTCACAAATCTCTACAAACAAAGCGATCGCATTCTTCATCACCAAAGCAATACACGCGATCGCACTACAAGATCCGCGATTACACTTTACAAATCAAGCGATCGCTCTGTTCCTCACCCAACAAATTTCCACCCGATCGGACTTTACAAATCAGGCAATCGCTTTCACAAATCTCCACAAACAAAGAGATCGCACTCTTCATCATCTAACCAATACACGCTATCTCACTTTTGCAACTCAAAGTGATCGCTATCTTCATTACCCAACCAATTTCTACGTGATCGCTCCCCATCTTCTCAAAAATCAATTGACAAGCGATCGCACAACCATATCAGGGGATAGCTTCGAGTTTGTGTAACCTTAAATGTGTAGATATATCAGGTTGATACTCAAGGGTTGCCAATTCATAATTTCCTGGATTTAATGTAATAGCTAGTGATTCATTGTCTTTTATGTTTATCCCTGGACTAAAAGAATCTATTAATTTAAAACTAGACGACTTTGCATTAAATATTCCATTTCTCTCCCATCCCTTTTTTGGTATGCCATTCAAACTTCTTAGTATGGATTCTTCATCGTTTGCATAAATCCATCTTATAAAAATTCCTCCTGAATCATCGGCGTAAGGGAACCAAGCTGTAGTAGCTGGTTCATCCCCTAGTACGATTACTTGTTTGCCATCTAAATCTATTATTCGGCAAAGATTAGGATATTCACAAGCTTTTCCATAGTGAGTCTTCTGGGGATTGAGAAAATCTTCTTCTAGTACCAAACCTCCTCCTTCCAAATGAATTTCTACTTTGTTTTCCTCAGTGGTGAACGAATAGCCTCCGAACCATTTGTTTAGATCTAGCGTATGAATGAGGACGAAAGGACCTCCAGTTGAAGAAATCCATTTTAATCGACTTTTCATTTTTTGTACTGCTCCTCTGCTTTAAGTAGAGCGTTCTCTGTTACACAGAGTATTTGAAGTTAATTAATTCCAAAACCATTGTCCCTGTACACCTGTTGCCCAATCACTATCATTTGCGCTCCGTAGTGTTTTCATTTCCTTTTTATACCTAGCTACTACAGCAGCTTGCATATTTGAATGGGTTAGACAATGTGGATAAAAGCCAGGGCAAACGCATCTAAATATAGTACAAGAATACTAAAAAAGGGCTAAAAGCAGGAAAATCTAGCGGCAAAGTTCCGTCTTAGTCGGTGGTATGGAGGATAACTAAAGCGACTAGGATGGTAAAGTGATGGATGGTCAAATGTAGAATCAAGTACCTAAAAAAGCGTGAAGCTCAAGCCCAAAATTACAATTGCTGACCACTTTGCACAGATGGAAGATCCAAGAGTAGATCGCACAAAACGGCACAAGTTAATTGATATTCTTACCATTGCCATCTGTGCAGTAATTTGTGGAGCAGATAGTTGGGTGGCAATTGAACTATATGGCTGCACGAAATATGAATGGTTAAAAACGTTTTTGGAGTTACCAAACGGGATACCATCACACGATACATTTGCAAGGGTATTTGCTCAATTAGATACCCAAAAATTCCAAGAATGTTTTCTGTCATGGATGAGAACAATACAAAAGATAACGTCAGCGGAAATAGTAGCAATTGACGGTAAGACTCTATGTGGTTCTAATGATAAAGCATCTGGGCAAAGTGCGATTGAAATAGTTAGTGCCTGGGCAACGACAAATAGAATGGTGTTAGGTCAAGTAAAAGTAGATTCTCATTCCAATGAAATTACAGCAATCCCAGAGTTGTTAAAGGTGCTAGAACTGTCTGGGTGTATTGTGACAATAGATGCAATAGGCTGTCAAAAAAATATTGTAAAGTTAATTGCCCAGCAAGATGCAGACTACGTAATTACCTTAAAAAAGAATCAAGGAAATCTTGCTAATGAAGTAGAAGAACTGATTGCTGAAGGAATAAGAACAGGCTTCCAAGGATTAAAGCATAGCACGTATAAAACAGAAGAAGTTAGTCATGGTCGTCACGAAATTCGTCATTATCTAATGATATCTAATATCGGAAATAAGCTTGACCCAGATTCAGTTTGGGCAAAATTAAATAGCATAGGCATGGTGGAGTCTGTACGGGAATTAGATGGCGAGACAACTGTAGAAACCCGTTATTTTATTAGTAGCCTGGAAGATAACGCCCAAAAGTTTGCTAATTCTATTCGCAGCCATTGGGGAATTGAAAATTCACTACATTGGGTATTGGATGTAGCATTAAACGAAGATAATTGCCGCATAAGAAAAGATAACGCACCACAAAATTTTGCAGTTCTGCGCCACATTGCAGTGAATCTATTAGGTAAAGAGAAACGGGTGAAGGTAGGAGTAAAAAACAAACAATTTCTAGCTGCAATGGATAATCAATATTTAACTAGATTACTTTCCTTAGCTTCAAGCTGATTTTATAGGACATTGAATCAGGCTATAACTAATTTTCTATTCAGGTCGCAGTTATTAAGTCATCTTGTTCACTTACTGCTAATTGTTGATTTAAAATCATATCTTCAGGGCAAATATTAAATTTTAAATATCTAAGGTTATCCTTTGATTTGTATTCAATATTTATCTCAGAAAACTGTCTTTATTCTAGATATTTGAATTTGCTTTCCAATTCTTATTAGCAATTAAGATGCGTTCGCCCTGGGATAAAAGCGAATAGTACCTGTGTAACCACCACCCACAAGAGAGTCTGGTGGTTCATGATCAGGTATGAAATTTCCTACCTGTTTTCCTTTGACTATTGGGCGGTTTGGTTGTGATACTGTTCCGGGATCTTTTGTTCCGCAGATACAACATCCATATTGGTCGCCCTTTGCATTAAGCGCCTGTCTTTCCGCTACTGTAAAATTATGTCCGCTGCGTCCCGCTGTATAAGCATTAAGGTTAGTATTCCATCCAGACAATAATTGTGATCCACCCACAGAAGTCTCTACATTTTGCACAGCCTGATCACTAGCATTCTGTGCAGTAGGTATAGCTGCAAGGCGCTGAATTAGTCCTGTTTCTCTGTGATTAGAGGTGGGTTTGTCTAGATCTCTTACTTGTTCGTTTTGTTGGGCTAATTGAATGTTCTGTGGTACAGCACCACCCTGATCCTGCTGCATCACATGAGTCAACTCATGGGCAATCAACTCCTGCTCATATTTGTCCCCTGGCTCTCCAATAGTCAACTTGGCCTGCACCTGGGTTGTACTTCGACTGGCTAACAGCCGACTCGCCGCCCGATTCCCTATCATCTCCTGAAGTGTCAACACCTCATCCGCATTCAGCGAGTTAGGGTTAAGTTTGGCTCTCTGGATGAGCATTGCCGGATGCGTCGTATTTGCTTGCGGCGTTGGTCTATACGTTGTCTGTTGTCCTTTTTGCAGTGGCTCGTTACCTTTCTTGAATATCTGCCTGGATTGGTAAAACATAATATTGCGCTATGTTGGGTAGCTAAATTATCGCTCTATAATTAGTAGATTCAATTGAGTACGTTGTCAGGTCAGATTACCAGGATTTCTTGCCTCAACACCACCTATGAGTGAGTGATCACACTTTGGAAACTCAAGGCGATCACACTCATCACTCAACCAATACACGTGATCGGTCTCCATTTTGTCAAAAATCAATTGACAAGCTATCACAATTAGACAGTCGCGACAAGAGCGAGCGCACTGTACGTGATATAAGCGCCCAAGGGGCGCGATTACACGCCCGCAATAAATGAAAGAAACACAGTTAACAAGAGTTTTAATACTAATAACTTATACACTAAAAAAGTATCATGACAGTCAAAGCCGTTATTACACTGGTACAGTATTCGTCCGAATGTAAGCGTGGTTCTGGGTGTTGTTGGCAATGGTATTGGTGAAGTAGTTAAAGCTACTATCCCGTTTAGGAGATTAGATTTACTTGCCCACCCAGGCATGGTACACCCAATTAAAATCAGCGATGCAATCAATGCTGCCCTTGTCGCATGAGCAACTACAAAAAGCCAAAAAAACAAGATTTGGAGATGAATTTACTATCCCAAATCAACCCAAATGCCGCAGGAATAGATATTGGTGCTGATAGGCATTGGGTAAGTGTGCCTAAGGGGAGAGATGAGGACAATATACGCAGTTTTGCTTGTTTTACTGCCGACCTCTATGCAATGGCAGAATGGTTAAAGCAGTGCCAAATTGAAACCGTAGCAATGGAATCGACAGGGGTTTATTGGATACCTGTATTCCAGATTTTGGAAAGTCGAGGTTTTGACGTTAAACTCGTCAATGCTCACTATGTTAAAACTGTACCTGGTCGGAAAACTGATGTATTAGATTGTCAGTGGCTACAACAATTACATACTTACGGTTTACTATCCGGCTCATTCCGTCCCGAAGACCAAATATGTAAGCTTCGCAGTTACATACGTCAAAGGGATAATCTGATTAAAAGTGCCTGCATCCATGTACAAAGGATGCAAAAAGCGTTAACACAGATGAATATACAATTACATCGAGTCATCAGCGATATTACAGGCACTACTGGCTTGAGCATAATTAGAGAAATTGTATCTGGGGAACGAAACCCAGTGAAATTAGCAAGTTTGAAGGATGGGCGTATTAAAGCCAGCTTAGAAGAAATAGCTGCTTCTTTAACTGGAGACTATCGTTCAGAATTAGTTTTTATCCTTGAGCAAGAATTAGAACTTTACGAGTTTTATCAAGCTCAAATCCAGAAGTGCGATACCCAAATTGAGCAATGTTTGGCTTCATTTACTGATAAAGTTGATGTGGAAAAAAAGCCTTTAGCTAAACCCAAGCGTCGGGGTAAAAAGCAACCAGGTAATGCACCACAGTTTGATTTACGTACACATTTATATCGCATCAGTGGTGTCGATTTTACTGCTGTTGATGGTTTGGGTGCTTTAACTGTACTGGTACTGCTTTCTGAAGTTGGTTTAGATCCAAATCGCTTTCCTACTGTTAAGCACTTTACTTCTTGGTTAGGTCTATGTCCTGGTAGTCGTGTTACTGGCGGTAAAGTTAAAAGTTCCAAAACTCGCCCTGTTGCCAGTCGTGCTGCGACTGCTTTTCGCATGGCGGCACAAACTCTATGTCGCAGTCATTCTGCTTTAGGTGCATATTACCGTCGTATGCAATCACGGATGGGCGCTCCCAAGGCAATTACTGCTACCGCTCATAAACTGGCACGTATTTTTTATCGCCTTTGGACATCTGGCGAGCACTATACTGACCCTGGCATTGATGCTTACGAGCAACAGTATCAAGACCGGATACTTAAAAACCTCAAGAGAAAAGCTCAAGCTTTTGGCTTAGAACTCATCCCTATTTCCAACGCTACGGAATGTGTTTCTTAGGAGATATCCATGTCATCATGATATCAGCGTAGGAGCGATTACTTGACTTTTAAGCCAGTTGCTACAAGATCGGGCGATCGCACTTACGATAACGGAGGGTCAGAAAACATAGATGGTGCGTTACATACTTCTAGCTTATGATATCGGTTTAGTTAATGAAGACATTATATCTTCAAATGACTGATCATATGCTCTCAACTGATCTACCAGTTCTCCTCGGACACGTAGTTGCTTTATATCGTAGTTGTCACTAAAAGCCGGATTGTCTCTCGTGTTTCCACCGTCGTCGCCTGTCGTGTCTGGCCAATAGAATAGGTTTTTAGGGTTGTTAGCTGTTGAGGCTATAAGTTCATCTATACTATTTTCTATTTCTTGACGATTGAATCCCGTCTCATTGGGCAATACACTTAGCGCTACCTGAGACAATCGCCAAGCTACTTCGTCAGCTTTCCGATGGACGAGAGCCTCTCGTACTTTGTCTCTAACCTCTTTGTACGGTATGTGATGATTACACACTGTGCGTGTCGGTATAAGCCCGAATCCCGCATTTGCCCAGTATACCTTCGCAGCATTTCTTTCCGCAGTTGTCATATCAACCCTCTCGTGCGTGATGCTCTCTAACTCACTACTATGAGGTACCCCAGTCTCCTTGCTGAACTCCGTCGCGGTCTTCTTCTGGAGGCTGATGACTCCTCCTGCTAGGCTTATGTTCTCTTTCGATTCCTGGTTGCTTGGGTCTCCATCCTTTTCCGGCGTCCGCAACTCCCCCCCATTCTGCTGCACCACATGGGTCAACTCATGGGCAATCAACTCCTGCCCCCCGCGACTCCCCGGCTGATATGCTCCCTGCCGAAAGAACACATCCTGCCCTGTGGTAAACGCCTTTGCCTGAACCGATTGATTCAACTGGTCAGCCTGTGCATCCGTGTGAACCTTCACCCCACTAAAATCTGCCCCCATAGCCTGCCCCATTGACTGTTGCAGACCCGCATCTAAAGGCTGTCCACTTCCCCTGGCACTGTTAATTGCCGATTCCAAATCCGTTGAAGCTTCCCCAACCGCGATCTCTTCCCGACGCTGTAGGATTGACTTCGCCTGGAGTTCCTCTTTCTTTTCTTCCTGACGCTGTACCGACTGCCCTTGATTTGACTGGGCAGAAGCGGGAGCATAGAGTTGTTCGACTACCTGAGAAGCAACCCTATCTGCCTCTTGCTCGTATTTGTCCCCTGGCTCTCCAATAGTCAACTTGGCCTGCACCAGGGTTGGACTTCGCCCCGCCAACAGCCGACTCGCCGCCCGATTCCCTATCGTCTCCTGAAGTGTCAACACCTCATCCGCACTCAGCGATTTGGGGTCAGCTTTCGCCCTTTGAATCAATGTTGCTGGGTGCATCACATTGACCTGCGGCACTGTTGTATTTCTTGTCGTTTGTTGCTTTGGCAGTACCTTATCACTTTTCTTCGATATCTGCTCTTGATGACGGTGAAACATAACATTATCTCCAGATGTAGAATAATACGAATTTCAAAAACTTTCTGCTGACTCTAAACCACTGTTTTGTTCTGTTAAATCAACGCAGCGTCTATTTGCCGTCTTTGCTCTAACCATCCAAACTCCCAAATCTAAGATTACAACTGCCCCACATACTCCCCAAATTCCCCCTCCATCAACACCTTTCCCATCTTCTGGTACTCCCGTCGAGTCGCACGCATCAAGTGACTCATCTTCACTACCCCGCCCTCATCCGCTGCCAAAAAAGCCGCCGCCAGTGCAATATTGCGAATATTCCCCCCCGCAATCTCAAAGCGACGCGCCATAAAATCCAAATCCAAGTCTGCACTGCGAGGAGTAGCCTCCGGCCATAGCTTTTGCCAAATCCAGCGGCGATGCTTCTCGTCAGGTAAGGGAAAATCGATGGTGAAATGCAAGCGCCGCACAAAGGCTTCATCCATGTTTTTGCGAAAATTTGTCGCCAAAATTACCACGCCGTCGTACTCCTCCATTCTTTGCAAGAGGTAGCTGACCTCAAGGTTGGCGTAGCGGTCATGGGCATCACTTACCTCGGTGCGCTTGCCAAATAGGGCATCGGCTTCATCAAAAAAGAGAATTGCATTACTAGTTTCTGCCTCTTGGAAGATGCGAGATAGGTGCTTTTCTGTTTCGCCAATATACTTGCTGACCACTGCCGAAAGGTCGATTTTATATAAGTCTAACTCCAATTCTCCTGCTACAACCTCAGCCGCCATTGTTTTACCTGTCCCTGGAGGCCCTGCAAATAGAATGTTTAATCCTTTGCCTAAAGACAGTTTTTTCTCAAATCCCCACTCGTCATAAACCAAGCTGCGATATTTAACATAATTACAAAGTTCTTGTATTATTCCTTTTTGCTCATCAGGTAAAATAATATCTAACCACTTGTAGCGTGGTGTAATCTTACGAGCCATTTCACTTAACTGGCGATTTGATTGCAAGCGACAGGCAGCGATTAGGTTATTTATAGTTATTTGCCCTTGTGTTGGATCTCGCCAGCAAGCTAAATTGCGTGCTGTAGCTGCCGCATCACGAATTTGCCCGCCGCTCAAACGGAATTTGTTAGCCAAATCCTGTAGAGGTGCAAAGCCTTGCTCCCCTATAAACTTCCTCCATAACTCCACCCGTTGGGCTGCTGTTGGGTAAGGAAATTCCACTCGCAAAAAGGTCAATTCAGGTTGTGCATCGGATGGTTCCCAGGTGATATCGCCAGCTAGAAAGGTCAGCAAATGCATCTCCTGCACTTGTCGCAATAGGGCTAATCGCCAAGCCGCTTTGTCATCTGTCAAAAGTGCGTCAAAGCCTTCAAAGTATATAACTGCTGACTGTAAAACTGCTTCACGACAAGCTAGAGCGATAATTCTTGCAAATTCTCCTGCTTCTGCCTGTAATAGTCTTTCTAACTCTACTGTCAACAACCCAATTCCCAATTCCTGAGAAAATGCCTCGGCAGTAGTATGCTTGCCAACTCCGTAAGTCCCCTGGAAGTAAAATATTAGTCCGGCTTTAATTACTTGTTTCTCTCGGGCTAGTATGCTTAAGCGTTCTTTAATTTCCAGTGGTAGTAACAAATCTTCAAGTTTTTTTTGAGTACAGGCGTATTTAGCATAGGGTAAAAGCCGGATGTCGAGTTCGTCATTACCAAGTAAATAATTAACTACCCGTTCATCGACTTTGACATATTTACTCAGCAGTGGTGGTTGCTGCTGTGACGAATCATCAAACAAATGCAGCAGTTGATGTTTGAGTAGGGGAGCAGTAGAGAGGAAACGTTGACGCGCTGCGAGCTTGCTTTTGAAATCCGCACATAGTAAATTTAACACCAAGTCTACAGAAGGTCGCTTCTTTCTTACATCATCTTGGAGATAAGCATAAAGACGCTCGTAACCCAAATCTAATTCCGGAGCTAAACAAATTAATAGCGTATCTCTGTCAAATGGTGTGATCTGAAAGTGACAAACTAGTTCATACAAGCGTAATTTGATACCTTTTTGAATACTCTCAGTTTGGCGTTGAGCAATATCAGCAGCCATACCTTCTAGAGCAGTTTGAATCTCGATTGAGGACAATGGTGTGGGAATATTTGCCCAACGGGGTAAACCGATAGGTTGTCTTAAGAGTTCCTCTATCTCTTGTTCGGAAACGAGAAGTCCCTGTAATTCGTTGTCACTTGGCTGGATGTGCTGCATTCTCCAGACTTGGACTTGAATCAGCAGGCCAATTCTCTCTAGCTCTGCCAAAATATGCTCAACTGAGGTTGAATAATATTCCATAAAAAATTGAATTTCTGCTCAAATCACGCACCAGAATCAGAGAAACACCAAATAATATCGGCTTTTGTTGCTGATGGCAGAGAATAAACTTTATTAACCCCTGCCCAGATAGGTTTTTACCTATAGAGCGACCTTTAAAGCTTTCTATTAACCCAAAAGTTGTATGTTGGGTGGGGTGCGTTACATTTATAAAGCACCCTAATAAAATTTGCAGTTCGTTAAAACCGTGTTTCTAAGTACCAACATTAACCCAACCAAGTTGATACAATATTATCGTTACCTAGCCAATTAGATTGCTTGAGTTTAGTTTTTATCGACTCAATTTCTGTTTTGAGTGAAGCAATTTCATTATTAGCAGTGATAAGAGATTTGGTTTTGAGAGATTCTATTTCTGTTTTTAGCAATGGAACTTGTGATAGTTGAGCTTGCATAGCATCTAGTTCAGATCGGTTTTTTAGATTTTCTATTTCTGCTTTCAATGCTGCAATTTCAATAATTGTAGTTAGTTCAGATTGTTTTTGGTTTGATTCCACCTCTGTTTTAAAGCTTTGAATTGCTGTAATTTGATTTTGGATATTTGTTAAATCAGATTGGTTTTTGACAGATTCCACTTCAGCTTTGAGCGATTGAATTTCTGCAAGTTGACTGCGAATCTCAGTGAAATCTGCTGAATTTTTTAGCGACTCCATTTCAACTTTAAGCGATTGAATTTCTGCAAGTTGATTGCGAATCTCAGTTAAATCTGCTGAATTTTCTAGCGACTCTATTTCAGTCTTGAGCGATTGAATTTCTATTTGCTGTGCTTGCATAGTATTCAGAATTTTTCCTATCCAGGAATAATTAGACTGATGACCGACTAACACATTAATCAGCTTCACATTTTCTTGCTGTGAAGATTCCCAGGCAGTACCAATGATTTGAGTAGCATAAGCAGCAGAAGTAATTTTATCGCTCGATACTGCTATACCTACTCCATCATTCAACCTCGACGGGACAATATAATCACCTGCTTGAACCTTTCCTCTCACCTTAACCCGCACCTGACCCATAAATGCCACTTTTTCATGTGGGAGTTTGTTTTCTTGACTAGGCATATTCCCCAGAACAAGCGGCTGACTGCTAATGACCATAAGAGTTTGGGCATCGTTAGTTTTCTTAGTAATTTTGCCGCCAAACACTCCAGTAATATCGCCTTCTTGGATAACTTCATCTTGCTGAAGTCTAGGAAGCCACTCAGCATAGTCACTCCCTGTACCCCCAAGATTGGTAGCTTGTATTCCGCCCTCAACATACAACTTTACATTTGGATCAGCCTTGCCAATACCAACGTTGCCGTTTGCCAACATCACAACTTTTGCGGTCTCTTTTCCTTCTACAGCACCTGGGGAAAAGATCAAGTCGCCTTTTTCCCTCAACTCCATCTTGTTCTGGGATGGGTTGAACAAAATACTGTGGTTATTGTCTAAACTCCTAATTTGTCCGTTATCAGCGAAAAACAATTCACTGTCTTTATCGAGTCGGATATTTCCACTACTAACGTGCAGCTTATCTTGCGGTTGTGTTGTCCCGATGCCAAGGTTGCCATCATTTCTTACATACAAAAGACTCTTCCCATCACAGTCTGTAACATTAAGGGCGGAATCATTGTTATTTCTCGTTGCACCTGTGACTTCTAAACTTGATCCTGGACTATTATTCCCAATGCCAACCCTTCCTTTTACCAAAAGACCATCTGATGGAGCTTCTTGTCTTTCGCAGTAATCTGCACCAATGACTGCTCCACCCTTGACATCTAATCTATTTTTGGGATTTTCTACTCCAATACCAAGATGTCTTTCGACATAGAGACTACCTATCAGGTCAATGCGATGAGCAGCACCAAAATGAAGTTCTGGCCAGCAACTACAATGTACACTTTTACTTGAGAAAGTAAGTTTACGTAAATCTACCTCTGGACTGATGCGAACGCCAGCATAGTAACGAACATGCTCGTGATGGTGTTCTATCTTGCCACCATCACCTAAAACCAAGCAGGCTAATGGAATACGATCGCCTTTTTCAATATCGTCACTGTGTGCTAAAATTTCAATTTTGGGATGTTCGTGCCAGCGAGTCTCGTCTCTTGCTCCCACTGTGGCGAGATCCGATGGTTCTTGATGATAGGAGATCGCTACATAAACCTTACCACACCCAAAATCTCTGAGGCTTCTCACTTCTTTTGTAGTCAAAACAATCTGCCTACCTTGCTGATCTACAGCAGTACCAGGGCGTACTTCTATATGATGTGAATTACACTCAGCAATAATTTCCAGACCTTCAGCAATACCTGGTGTGTGCAACAGTCGATTATGTCTTCGTTGTCTGTCTAGGTGATATTTCTGTTCGTCTGTGAAGTCATCGTTATTTAAGAACTGACCGTTAAAATAACGTAGTCTTTTTTCCACATCATGATTGTTTGTCATGTTTGTAATCCTGATTCTGTAATGGTTTAACTGTTAAATTTTCCGAGTATTAGTGTTCCTAGCAAGGTATCAACTCCGACTGTGGAATATATTCCAAGTTGAATAGCTGGGACTTCATAGGCTGGAGATGCAAGTATCGTGTTTACTCCTACCGTTGATCGCACTCCAACTTGCATCAACGGTACTTCGATGTCAAAGTCATAATAAGTGTGGGCTGGTTTTTCTTGCTCAAGAATCCCTCTAGCTAGCTTTTGTTGGTCTTTACAGGTGTTAAAAGTTTCTTCGCCAAAGTTAGACAAGAATATTTTGACCAAGAAATAGTGGGGTAAACCGTTACCAAGAATAGTATTGATACCGACAGTAGAAATTCTTTCTACTTGTAAAGGCTCGTGAAATTCATAGATCTCAACAACTGGACTAATATAAGTGTTGAGCATTTCTTTGATACCAGCTTTTGTGCCACGCTTGCGGTACAGAGTGACTGCATGGCTAATCAAGCGACGCTTATCTTCTTCGTTCCAATCCTCGCGCAGATTGAGAGCTACCCAACTTGCTAGCCATTCTATAAATTCGGGTGGCGATCGCTTATGTGCAGACAAACCAGGGCCAGGTTCAAAGTAGCGGGAGATCCCAGCTAAGTACAATTCTTGAGTGGTTGGATCGGTAATGCCATCGAGGATTTCTTCTATTCCAGGTTCATCAACATCCCCTAAACCTGTGATGATTTTCTCAAAAGCCAGTAAGAAGCGACCAATAAAGTTGACTCCATACTGGTCTATATCTTCCTGAAAAATGGCTGGCAGATATTGTAAATAGTAGCTTACCTGTGTCAGTGGGATGTTATTTGCCATATACATTACCTGATTTAGGATTAACCAATTGTCTTGATCTCAAAAGACTTTTCGTTTACCTCCACATTTACTAATTCGTCCGGGTTTAAAGTAATGCTCATGAGTGCGTTGCTGCAAGCACGGTTGAACCGCCAAGTTTCTTGTGTCTGTAATTTAACTGCTTCTACGTAATCTACTCCGCCTACGGTCTCCAGCAATTGATATACTTCAGATACGTATATATCTCGTCCAAAGGGCCAACCTTGACTGTCTCTTCCTCCTGTTAAAGGATGGAAGAATTGGCGAATATCTTGCACAGCTTGTTTGCAGACTTTGTTTGGTAATGCATTGTCTACAAGGAATAACTTTGCTGTAATTTTTACTGGTACATATTGTGCTTCCACCACATAATGCCGTGTGGTCAATAAACGTCGCTCATCCAGAAATTTCCATAAACTTTGGCATAAAGCCTCGGTTGGCTTGGGCGTGGGATTGTCGGAGATATCAGGTACTACAATCAGGCGCATGTGTCCGGGTGCTGACTGTTGTCGTGCTTTGGGATCAGCACAAGTGAGATTGCGTTGGGCGATGCAGTGCGATCGCTTGATTTTACCTTCATCACCCAAAGCTTTTGCTTCTGGTGTCTGTGGCCATTGATGAATAGCTAGGTATTCAAAATCATCACAAGTAATTGCTCGGTAGCGTTCCTCCAGATCCAACAGTGTGTTTCGGATAGCTGCGTTTAAAGCTTTGGTTTGTTTATCCCTTTCTGGCAAATCGCCTTGAAAACTCCATTCTGGTCCGTTGAGCAGTTTGAGAAAAGTGACAATATTTTGATCTGGCACTCGGTTGATTTGATAGAGCTTCATCTCTGTCAACCAAGCTAATAATTCAATCAAAATGATCCCTGTATCTGTGGGATTATGGTTTGTCCACTTAGGATATAAATTAGAAATCAGAGAACGAGCTTCTTCTACCAGTTCGGCGTAAGTATGATCGTCTAGGTTTGGTAAAGGTAAGGTCATAATTAGGCTTCCTCCGGTGATGGTGAAGTGATATTGATGGTATGATTGCCAGAGTAGACTAAACTCCTAGTTAAGATCGATTGCTGGCTTTCCTGCACAGACATAGTAGTGACAAAATCAACGCCGTCAATCGATTCCAGTAATCTATAAAAATCAGACTTGTGCGGTGTGCGACCAAAAGGCCATCCCTGTTTCTCCCAACCACCAGTGAGTGGATGCAGAAAGTCCTGCAAGGCATTGACTATAGTTACCTCAAGATTCATGGTCATTGCTAAAGACACTGGTACTACCTCTGCTTTAACGCTAATGGCGATCCAATCCGGGCCGTTGGTTCGCAACTCCAAGGTAGGCGCACAGCGATCGCGAATGTAATTGGCAACGTTTTCCAGTAGGTTTAAACTGGGGATTGGTTGAGGCTCTTGGCTATGGGGTACAACGATCAAATCAACTAGACCAATACCATTTTTCTTAGAAGGAGTAATGGCCTTGGCTTTAGCAACAGCAGGAGATGCTTCTTGGGCCAAATCTTCAAAATCCTGAGCAGTTACAGCTCTACCCCGATGACGGAGTGTTTTGGGACCCCGTTCTTTGATAGCATTTAGTGTCTCTGGATCAGCACCACCACCAGCAGCTTCATAGTTTGTAACACTGTCTATGTAGGGTACTGCCGATTTAAGTTGAACAATAGTTTTTGCTGGACAGTTACCATTTTCACCGCCACCAGTCTGGTAAGTTATACGGATATTGTTACGACCTTGAGGCGGGACTCTTCCCCGTTGATCATCGCCAAAACGCACTTCACCAGTAAGGTGATCCAGAATATAGTGACGATCCCATGTATCAGAAGCATTGAAATTCGGTACTTGATGCCAATGCACCCAAACACCTTCCAATTCACCAGCAAAACCTAAAATCGGTGCGATCGCATCCTTACTCTCAAGTTCAATAATTTTGTTCCGTTCTTTTGGTGAAAGCATCTGAGGCTCAAACACTTCCAGATGTTGTCCTTTTAATACTGGTGTTTTGGTTGTGCGAAAAACCTGGTTTTGTTGGCTATTACTAGATCCCAAAATTTCATTTTCGATTGTGATTACTTGAGTAGCCCAAGTCGTATTCAGTAGCAGATGTCGCATGGGCGGCAAGGTTTGCTGTTGATCTTTATTGTTTTTTGTGTAAGCACGTAACCAATAAAGGTTGCGATCAAATTCTGTGCGAGGCTGAATATGTTGTAAACCCGTGAAGCGAATTAAGCCCCGTTGCGTAAAAGCATGAGTTTCATCGTGAACTTGCAGAGAAATCCAACCTGAAGAACTGGAATATTCCCAGTTGATTGGAGCTAGTTCTTTAGTTAAATTTTGATTTTTGAAAGAT
Organism: Calothrix sp. NIES-2098; assembly: GCF_963875125.1. Classification (NCBI taxonomy): domain Bacteria; kingdom Bacillati; phylum Cyanobacteriota; class Cyanophyceae; order Nostocales; family Calotrichaceae; genus Calothrix; species Calothrix sp. NIES-2098. Next base: position 136,622 of record NZ_CAWNKJ010000002.1, on the reverse strand, counting down.
ATTTCTGCTTGGTAAAGTAATGTCTCTAAACCAACATAGAGTGTAACGGATCGGTTAGAGAAAGGTTTGTCAAATCCCAAGTAGAGGTTTGGCTGTGTGTCTATTGTGAGGGTAAAGGGTTCAAAGCCAGAAGAGTCTAGTTGAGTTGCTGCGGCTGTACAGTCAACATAGGTGTAGTCATTGTAAGTCTGACAGGCAGACACAGCAGCACTCTGCTTATAGTCATAACTCAGGGTAAGGGATGCGATTGATGGTGGACCTAAAGCTGAGTTGCTCCACAGGATTACACTTGTGCCGATAGGGTGATCGTGGGTGAGGGCTGCACGTAGGATAAATTTACTTTCTGCCAAATTAATGCTTTCAATCTCAGCGTCTTCTTGGTTATTACCACCAGAAGCAATTTGAATGCGATCGCCTGGTAAGAAACCTCGAACACTAGTAACTTTAATTATTTTTCTCTCATTTGGATCGGTGTCTTGACTATTTTCACTTAGTGTAGTGTGTGTAAGTTCTTGAGTAAGAGCCGTTCTCGTACCGTAGTTACCTTTAATAATCCGAGCGCGTATCCAATAATTGCTTTGTCCATTAACTGTTTCTAAGCCAATTTCTGAGGGTAGGGTGAATTCAATTTTGCCATTTTTAGTAAAAGCTTGAGTCATATCAATGAAGCCAGAGTTACTACCAGAACTATGAGAAACTGACTTACCTACTAGCTCCCAAACACGACCATTTCCAACTTCCCATGCAATTTCTAAGTCTGCCGCAGGATTGATTGGTAAGGGTGAAAATTCACTAAGTTTCACATTTAACGTCACCTTGCTTCCTGGGTTGGCAAATGCTTTTTCACTAGCCAGGTATAGAGTGTCGTTAAAGGCTGGTTGTGTACCGAAGGGATAAAAATCTTTACTCAGGTCAAGTGCCAAGAAGTTGGTAAATCCAAGGTCAGGAACTAACTCACTATGCTGAATATTTACCTTGACACTGATATAATTAATTTTTGGTAATTGAGAGTCTGGCAGTAAAGCAGTATTGAGTCGAGCCTCTACCCATGAAGCTTTCACCCCGTTGATTGTTTGCTTTGTTGGGATTGGGAAGTTTGCGATCAAGACTTGCCACTGGTCATTTTCTCTGAGTGAGGAAGTAACTATTAAGTCTTGAATAATATTATTACTATCCCAGTAGTACCAAGAAATAGGGAGTCCTGCGAGTCGCTCTGCATCAGTTGAGTGAATCGTCAGAGTAATTGTCTTGTGATTAGGTAATAAAAATAACTCGTCGTTGGCTAAATAAAAACTGTGGGTAATGGGGCGATCGCCACTGAAAGCAGAAAAGCTTTTATCTACCAAACCCTGAGCTACTTCTGTATAATCACCATAGCGATCGCTCAGAGGGTCACGCACAAACACCGCCATCAGTTGGGATGGGGTGACAACTAAATCGCGATCAGTCTCAAAAGTAATTTCTTCTGGTTTGGTTTCAGTTGGTGGAGCGATTGCTTGAGTTTGAGCAGGGACGAAAGTATCAAGGGGACTACCAGTTGCTAAATTGAAAGTCAAGGGGACTCTGGCTGGCTGGGGCGGTTGGGTTTGAATACCAATCAAATCCAAAAAAGCCAAGAAATTCTTCTCTGGTACTTTATTGAGGCGAGCGATCGCTAGTTGCACCATTCGCGCAAAGATATGGATCAGCGCCCCACCAGCATCATGATCTTCAGATGCTTGCCAAGGCTGCACTTTTACCAGGTTCAGTCCTTTAATTTCACTGATTTGCTTGGCTAAATCATCATTTATATAAGTTCCAGCAGCAATTATCTTACCCGTATCAGGGTCAGTAATATCTTGATTGAGAGTACGACTCTTAAGTGCTTCAAATGTCGGCTTTACCTCACTTGTAAAAGCTTGAACTAAGGTTTCCGTACGGGCAACAATATCGTCATAGTTGCGCTTGTCAATCTCCGGAACTTTCATAAATTCATACACCCTGATATTCCAAATAAAATGGATAGACTATGTTGAATTCGTTGTTAGTAGCACGCACCCGATAATCGATGGAGATTAGCAATATGTAGGCTTTGTCGGGATCAGGAAAGGCATTTACATTAATTAGATCAATCCGAGGTTCCCACTTAATCAGAGACTCACTCACCTCACTTGCAACTCTAGTTGCTGTACCAGCGCTATTGACCGCAAAAACAAAATTGTGGATACCGCAGCCGAAGTCGGGACGCATCACCCGTTCACCTGGGGCAGTTTCTATAATCATCTTGATAGCCCTACGGATACTTTGTTCGTAATAGGCCATTTTGATTTTCCCATTTTTGTCCAGTTCTACTGGAAACTCCCAGCCTACACCCAGAAAATTAGTATTCATAAATACACCCTCTCTTATCCACCGATGAATACAGTACCAGCAGCCAAAACATTACCTACTGGCAGATCTACCGGATCGTTGCAAGTTATGGCTCGATCGCCTGTACGAGCAGCAGCTTTGCCGTTGATTTTGACAGTTGTACTGCCAGTGATGATAGTACCCTTATTAGTTGGTGGTTTTTGAAAAGCAGTCCCTGGTGGTGTGGGAATATGGGGCGGTATATTATCCGCAGTGCTATCTACCGTTGCTGCTGACATACCCATAATTTTGACGTTGCGGCTGAGATTACCTTTAATGATGCCTTTAAAAGGATGAGGTAATGGTGTTGGTACGGGCCCTGCTGGACTGGGAATCATCACGATATGCATATCTACAGCCACTATTTGGTCGCCTTGTTTAGCTGCTGGCTGTTCTAGCAATTTTCCTCCTCAGAATTATTCTGAAAAAATCAAATCTGATCGGTTTAGTTGATATTCACCACACTGCCCTTGATATTTAATTCGCCCGTAGCTTTGATATCAATCCCTGCACCAGAGCTAATTTCAATTCCTTCGGCGCTGAGTTTGAGCTTGCCAGTTTTACACACAATGGCGATCGCATTATCATCTGTGCTGATGGTGATGCTGTTGTTCCCTAATGAATCAACAATCTCGATTTTTCCCTTATCATTGGTGTCATCGAAGCTAATAATGTGACCACTACGAGACTTGATCGTACGCTTGTTATTTTGACCATTATTATTATTTTCTGGTTGATTATCCTTACCGTTCCATAAACCCCCCAAAATATAGGGAAATTCAGCTAAACCATGTTCAAAGGCAACTAAAACTTCATCTTCCACTTCCGGTAAAAAGTAAAGCCCTCGATTATTCCCAGCCATCGGAGCCAGCACCCTAGCCCAGTGACTATCGACACCGATATTTTTTTGTTCATCCCACAACCAAGGAAAACGAACTTTCACTCGCCCCAAACCATCAGGATCTTTATTATTAGTGACAATACCTACAGTTACACCGTAAAAACGACTACCTTGATTATCTGAATGTAAAAGATTTGCTAATAGACTAACATCAATCATGTTGCATTTCTCCTGACAGTAAAGCGGGTGCGATAGCCTCGTTTCGGTAAATAGATGTGGGTGGTTGAGGTCATATAGTAGTTGCCACTAAAGCGTTTACCGATACCTTGAATGTTGAGAACTTTACCAGCTCGTAAATCTGTGCGACCAATGGAAGTTCCCTCACCAGTGATATATTCCAGCGCCATGTCTTTTAAATATCCCAAGGCGATTTGATTTGCCTCTCCTTGATTGAATACAGGTCGCTTGACGCTGGTGTTAATAGCAGAACCAAAGGTTTGATTAGCAGTCGTAGGGCCAGTAGTAGAACCACCCATCATCGTACCCTCATCCCCAGCCTTAGCCAAACCAACTATTTCTGCTTTTTTCTTGGGATTCCAGCCGCGCACCTTCACTTGTCCAACTTCAGGTAATGTAGTCAGGCGGGGATAAAACTCCATTAAGTCTGTGTCGAGGTCTAGCATTAACACAGGGCTATCAGCATTTTGATGAGGTCGGAAATACAGGATCTTGTCTTCTACAACCACTTCATAGCCTATACGTTGAGCACGTTCCTGCAAAAATTCCCAGTGAGTTTGGTTGTGTTGTAAGACATAATCCAGCTTTACTTTTGTGTCTTCTACTTTAGGTGTTAGATTCACCTCTTTGCTGCTGGCTATTTGGCTGACAATTTCACTATCTTTGATCTGAAGAAAAGCCTGAGTATAACGTCCACGCAATAAACGATGGCGGCGATCGTAACCACGAACAATCACACTAGGAGCTTCATTCACATCAAATTCTGGTTCGAGACCAATAATTTCACCATTGATGAGCTTTTCGAGGTGATTTATATAACCCATATGGATTTCGACTTCGTTGCCCATTTTAAACCAACGTTCATCATCCGACCAAGTTACTTTGTGCTTTTGGATATCCCAGTTAGTAAGTTTAAGAGTAAACATACTGAGTGCTTCTATATCTTCTTGGACAACGACAGTCATCAGATCAGTCGATACATCAATTGGGATAGGTGTGCCATTAATCAACACACGGAAATCTGGGACTATTTTTTGCTTGTCACCTAAATTCGGCATATTTTAGATGTCACCTCCCAATGAAGAACCAGGACGCAAAGCAGGAATTGCTAATACTATGCCCGGTTTTAAGTAGGTGGGGTTATCAATCTTGTTTGCTTGGGCGATCGCCCGCCAGAGGGTGGGATCTTCATATTCTTCATAAGCAATGTTACTAATTCTCTCTTTGTCTTTAACAAGGCGTGTCTTAGCTACATCTGGCGACTGCTTATTTGTTAGTTTAGCGTCCTCTTGATCTGAACGCCATTGTTTAAAAGTGCATGTGAGGTTAGCACGCACAGGCGTACCGTTATCCAGAAATAAGGTAAAACGCTGGTTTAAATTCGTTAGCACCCACTGAAAATTATTAAAATCAAACTTTCCCCACATCAATTTGCACAAAGGTGGTCGGTGTAATGAACCGTGTTTCTGGATAGTTGCGAGGTCAAATATTTTATCAGTGTGTGTGCGGACATCGGTCTTTGCCTCATAGGTGTCGCATAATAAATTCATGGTCAATTGTGCTGGATCACCATGAGTAAATTGAGATTCTGGCACGTCTGATTCATCGGTAGGAGCTACGCGCCAATTGGCTGTCTTATCAATAGTGATTTCATTGGGATTAAACAAGACAGTAATTTCTGCGCCAATTTCTGGTACGATTTTCAATTTTTCTAAGGCCATTGCCATCCTCCTCGTCGTTCACTTTCTATGGCAAGTTGCCTCATTACCTTCCGCATTACCCGATCTGCTAGGTCGTCTACATCGATTGCATTCTCACGATCGCGTTCTCTGGTTCTCGCTGAATTGTTTTGATTATTAGTATGAGATTGAGTATCATTAATCTGTGATGAATTGCTGGGTATGATTGCACTTTCCTGATGGCTGTTGGTAAATGAATTGTGAGTTCCAGACATAACTGAGTTGTTCGTTGGTTGTAATTTCACTCCTGAGCGATCAAAAGCTGATGAACTAGAGAGAACTAAGGGCATAGGAGAGTTAAGCAGTTTTTTCCTCCTAATTTCCTTCACTAAAGGTCGTACAGATGAAAGTTGGATTTTCTGGCTATTTTCGTTCGTTTTAATCATAATTCTTTGTATGGGTGCAGAGCTTTGTGGCTCTAAAACATGGTCTGTTCTATGAGAAATTGCTGTCACAGGTGTTGCCGATATTTGCGAGTAGATATCTGCATGACTAGAAAAAACAGAAGATTTGCTTCTGGAAACAGTAATTGATTTCACAGGCTGCAAATTTTGTTGTGTAGGGTTGGATCTAGTTTGTCTCGCGGATATAACTCTAGCCAAAGGTGATACGGTCGCCTTTGGTTGCTCGTTAGGTTGCGATCTGTTAACTAGCTCAAATTTAGAGGGGTTTGTTGTCAAGGTGTTTTCAGTTGCTAACACTTTTAAATCACTAGGGTGACGAAATTCCTGGAGCGATCGCTGCACATCAACTCTCGGATCTGACTGAGTTTGGTTGTGATATCTACTATGCTGGCGCTGGAATAACTTAGCTAACAGTGGTTGATGATTACTTAGCTGCTGCTTTCGTGTCTGGATAGTACGTACTAGTTGAGAGCCAATTATACTTGATTGAACTAGGGGGTGTTGGAGTCGTTGTTGCCGTTGCTGTTCTGATGAATGTAACTGGAAATTAGGGGTAGAGTTGAATTTTGATATCTGTGCTATTTGTTCCTTTGCAGTCATGGGAGTGCTACTAGAAGCAATCCCATTACTTTGAGTCTTAACTGATGATGGGAATGAGGTTTTTGGTTGATGAATAAATTGCTTTATCTTTTGGGCTGGGATCGTAGTTGTACCATTTCGCTTTGATCTGACTACAGATGCAGATGGTAGGTTAGCACGGCTATCCACCCTGACAAACATTTCATGTGTAACTTGATGCTTTGCTTTTCCTTGAACAATAGTCGGTTTGTTAGCCTTCGAGCTTCGTGAGGTAGCTGATCCACTCGGCTTGCTAGTCTGGTTAATATGATGCACTTGTTGGGCGAGAAAAGTTTCGGCATTAGAAGTAGACCACTCTGCTAACTTAGGTGGGTTAACGCGAGAGTCAAAGTCTGGCAAACGTTGTATCTCATCATTAGACTTTTTATGTACTTGTAAATCTTCTTGATGAGGCTGATGTTGATCTAATTCTTTCAGTAACGGTAAGCGATCGCTTAAGCGTTGTATCTGTGATTGAACAACATGGGCTAGTTTAAAGCTGAGTACACCTGGTTGGACTATTGGACGCAGGAGTTGGTGTTGTAGTTGGTTTTCTAAATCGAGCTTTGATGTTGTCTGTGCAGTGTTAGCAGCAAGTTCACTGTTTTTGATTACGGATGGTGAAAATGATGAGGTGTTTTTTTCTGGATCTTGTCTAGTAGGTTGATCAATAGATGTAGTTGCATCAGGAGCAAGTGATTTGTCAACTAGAAAATCATGGGTATAGCTTGATCTGGAGAGGGTATTTTCAAAAATTCTCTGCGTCGGCTGGCTAGTTTGGTTAATGTAACGCACTTGTGGAGAATTGGGCAATGCTGTTAATGCTGGCAAAACATTGTTAGAGTTAAAGTCTAGCAGCCGTTGTATTTCATGATGATTTTTTTGATTTGTTTGCAGATGTTGTACCCCGCTTTGATGCTGGGTTAACTCTGTCAGCAGTTGCAAACGGTTACTCAAACGTTGTATTCGTGATTGAACAGTACGAGCTAGTTGAATAGAAGCTAGCCTTGGTTGTAATTGCGGACGTTGAAGCCTTTGGTATAGTTGAGCATTTACGTCTAATAGATGTGGCTGGGAACTAGTGATAGAACTAGAGCCTACTCTGTGTACTATTTGTTTTCCTAAAGTTAGAATTGGTCTGCTAGTAGCGATCGCATCTGTGGGCAATGAGATGTTTTGTTGAGGATTATCTCTGCTAAATCGAGCAACATTGGCATTGGCGATAGCTTGAGAATCTTCAGATACGGTTAATTCAGGTAAATCCTTGCCAGAATCAAAGTCTGGCAAACGTTGTATCTCATCATTAGACTTTTTATGTACTTGTAAATCTTCTTGATGAGGCTGATGTTGATCTAATTCTTTCAGTAACGGTAAGCGATCGCTTAAGTGTTGTATTCGTGATTGAACAGTACGAGCTAGTTGAATAGAAACTAGCCTTGGTTGTAATTGCGGACGTTGAAGCCTTTGGTATAGTTGAGCATTTACGTCTAATAGATGTGGCTGGGAACTAGGGATAGAATTAGAGGCTGCTCTGTGTAATATTGGTTGTCCTGAAGTTAAAGTTGGTTTGCTAATTGTGATTGCATCTGTGGGCAATGAGATGTTTTGTTGAGGATTATCTCTGCTAAATCGAGCAACATTGGCATTGGCGATAGCTTGAGAATCTTCAGATACGGTTAATTCAGGTAAATCCTTGCCAGAATCAAAGTCTGGCAAACGTTGTATCTCATCATTAGACTTTTTATGTACTTGTAAATCTTCTTGATGAGGCTGATGTTGATCTAATTCTTTCAGTAACGGTAAGCGATCGCTTAAGTGTTGTATTCGTGATTGAACAGTACGAGCTAGTTGAATAGAAACTAGCCTTGGTTGTAATTGCGGACGTTGAAGCCTTTGGTATAGTTGAGCATTTACGTCTAATAGATGTGGCTGGGAACTAGGGATAGAATTAGAGGCTGCTCTGTGTAATATTGGTTGTCCTGAAGTTAAAGTTGGTTTGCTAATTGTGATTGCATCTGTGGGCAATGAGATGTTTTGTTGTGGGTTATCTCTGCTAGATGTATCATCTGTAGATTTAGCTAGAGATGATAAAGGTTGGCTATGGTAGCCAACTTGATGTCTTGCCTGAGCCAGAAGAGTAAATTTAGTCACCTCCAAGCTGGGGGACATCTCGGTAGTATTATGATGGTCGGCTTGGTCTGAGATCGCATTATTGGCAGGGGATTGAGAATTAAACGCAGCAGCTATATCAGGTGAGTCAGAAGTGGAATCAAAGTCTGGTAGCCGCAGTATATGGTCGTTGGGGCTGGGCTGGAAGTGAAAATAACCAATATTATGAATCCAAGGCTGTATTAATTTTGTTAGTAATGGCAAACGGTTACTCACTCGTTGCGTCCGCGACAACACAGCCCTAGCGAGTCTACTCCCAATAGCACCTGGTTGGACTAGCGGACGCCTGAGCCGCCAGGTCAATTGCGGGTCAAGAGCATCCTGCCAGGTCTTATTTTGGGTAGATTGGTGAGCGAGATCGTTGTGATCGCCCTCTTGATGCAGACCTTCAGGAGATGTTGTCATTTCGTCAGCCTATTGGTGTTGGATCTACTATTGGGGTTGTATCATTCCATGATGAACCAGTTCTAGAGTCTCTAAAGCCACTTCTGCAGTATTCGCACGCAGATCGGGTCCAATCCAGCGTGCAGGAAACGCTTTGAAAAAATTCCAGCGCCATACTTCTTGATAAGTACTGTTTTGCAGAATAATAGACCCATTAAAGCGTTTGATAGTACCTTTGATTGCGTCTTGCTGCCAATTCCACAAAGTTTTGCTATCTGTCAACCCGTGCTTGAGAACTAGGTTAGACGGGTAGCGAACTGGACCAGGTAGCTTGTGAATGTACTGATTCTCACCACCCTCCTGATAATCTAGGATTTCCAGCTCCGCCTGCAAACCATTAACTTCGGAGAAACCGCCAACTGTTAATCCACCGATCTCAACAAGGAAATTAAAAGCGAGATAGGGATCTTTGCGAGCACCTACCGTCATACATCATGACCTCCTTACAGTGTTGTTGATCTGTTTGGTTTCAGCAAAATTGTTGTAAATAGTCATAGAGGCTCTCGACCGTTCGCCCTGACAAAAGATGTGGTTCATTTATGTGAAAACTGCTGGTTAATATTGGCAATTTCGCTCACCCAGTGCCGTCGCTCTGGGTGTTCCAAGGTCATAATCTGATCGTAAGACCAGTGAAAGTGATAGGCAATATAGGCTATCTCAGCAGACAATCTGTCTGCTGGATAGCGAATTACTCCCCCAAGGTGGCTGTTTCCACCTCAAACTCACCTTTGCAATGTGGACATTCCACGAGCAGCCGACTGTTACCATTCTGGTTGATCCGCAGATAAAAGTCCTGCAAGAATGCAAAGTCACCGGCAAATAAGCTTTCGATGACCTTGGGATTAATCTGTTCCAAGTTACCTAGTTTGGTGATCACCCGTGACAGCAGGATGACTACTAAGTAAGCAGCATTAGTCTGCACCTTATACTCTTTCAATGGCTCAATCTCGTCGTAGGCAGTAGCTAACCGCATTATGCCCTCGCGATGGAGGCTGCCCTCCGAGTCCACGTAGCCTTGAGGCAAGGTGAAAGGAAACTCTGTTTGCAGCATTATGTCCTCCTAGCGATCGCTTCTAGCCCTTCTCTATTCCTTCGTGAGCAATTTCCAGGGTTTCGATCGCCACTTCGTTACTGGTGGCGTTGAAGGTTGCACCTGTCCATTTGGTAGGCCAGCCAGCCTTAAACTTCCACTTGAGTTTCTCTGCACCTTTATCATCCAAAAGGGAGATAGTGCCATCCACGCGCTCTATGTCACCCGTCACTGCTTTTGTCAACCATTGCCAAAGAGATGTATCGTCAGTTACTCCATATTTAAGGCTGATATTGGAGTACTTAACCAGTCCAGGTAATTTCCGTACTGTGAGGACTTTTTCGTTACCTTCGCGATATTCAGTGGGGTCTTGGCTGGAATCCAAACCAGAACACTCTCGAAAACCAGCACGTTTTCCACTAATCTCTAGTGTAAAGTTATAAGCCATCAATGGATCTTTGCGATCTCCAGTTGCCATAATCAAACCTCCTGAATTTACTAACCAAGTTTGGGAACACCGGAAATGGTGACTCCGGTAGTGCCGTGGATGATGGTAACAATGATGAACTCGCAGGGTTCAATTGGAGCTAAGCCGATTTCCGTGACCACTTGTCCTGCTTCACGCACTTGCGGCGGGTTGGTATCCTCATCACATTTGACATAGAAAGCTTCCTCTGGTTGACTGCCCTTCAAAGCCCCCTGTCGAAACAGGTCATTGAAGTAATCCGTCAGATCACGCTTGATCCGATTCCATAAACTGGCATCGTTAGGTTCAAACACTACCTCCAACATATTGCGTTCGATCCAACGGATAACGGTCAGGAACAGCCGTCGCACGTTGATATATGTCCACTCAGGGTCATGGCTTAGGGTTCGGGCACCCCAAACTAAAATTTCACGACCAGGAAAAGTATGCAGACAGTTGATCCCTTCTTGATTCAATAGACCCTGTTGACGGTTTGTCAAATTGACTTCCAGTTCGAGAACACCCTTAAGAACTTCATTTGCAGGTGCTTTGTAGACACCAATTTTCTGGTCGCTGCGGGCGTACACTCCAGCTACATGACCACAAGGTGGGACGAAGGTGCTTTTCAGGTATGAGTCATCTTGTACTCGAACCCAAGGATAGTAAAGGGCAGCACTCGCCCCATTGAGTCCCCGTCGTTGATTGTGCAGTTGTTGCTCATTGGTGTGAGGTAAAGAATCTAGGATGGCGAAGCGATTGCCCAAACGATGGCAATGTTCTAAGACAGCAGACTGCATTGTGATTACGCTATCTGGGTTAAGTGGCGACAAGTTTGACCATATTGTTGAGTCTGTCAGATCTGGCGCACAAGGATCATTTGTCAAATTCATAGGTGGTGGCGATCGCATAATATCCGGAGTGCAAACTAAGTCGATAGTGCAAAGTGGTTCTAGCGCTGCCAAACCTTCAAGCAAAGCATCTTCAGGCGGGATAGTATCTTTGAGAGGAACCACATAGCATAAACTTCCACCGTTCTTGAAGAAGCCTCGGACTGCATAAGCCAAGTAACCATTGGGAAGTGGCGCACCGAAGTCTCGCTGAAACTCAGACCAGTGGGTTAGGGGCTGAGGTTCATTAAATTTTGCGTTACCCTTGATGTATCCAAGAATTGCAGGCACTCCTGTTTGCAGTTTTTCCACTGGTGATGGAAAGCGCTCTTCGTAGTAAACGCCAGGTGTTTTATACTTGAGCATTTTCTACTCCTATTCGATAGCAAATGAAACATAGCGCCATCAACAACTCCCTACCCTTAAATTATTTGCTAGGTCCAGCCCACTGACTGATGCGGAAGATGACAAATTCTGCTGGTCTGACAATTGCCACCCCAATCTCTGTAATTACCTGACCCAGTTCTCGAACTTCAGGAGGATTGGTCTCTGCATCACATTTAACATAGAATGCCTGTTGGGGTGTGTTGCCGAACAAAGCCCCGTTACGCCAGACAATGGTCAAAAAGGCAGTGACATTGAGTATAATTTTCGCCCACAAGTTAGTATCATTGGGTTCAAAGACTGCCCACTGAGTACCCTGATCGATTGATTTGCGCAGGAAGAGCATTGTGCGGCGGACATTAATGTACTTAAACTCGCCGTTTTTATCACCGCCAAGTGTGCGTGCTCCCCATACGCGGATATTACCATTGAGGTCGCGGATACAGTTAACGCCTTGGGGATTTAGTCCGTCTTGTTGAGCTTTGCTAATTTTGTACTTCAGTCCCAGAGATCCCAACACAGGTTCGTTAGCTGGTGCTTTATGCACGCCTCGAGTATTGTCTACTCGAGCATAGATCCCCGCTATGTGACCGCTTGGTGGGACGTATATGAACCCATCACCCTGTGGATTTTGGACTTTTGTCACCGGATCGAAAACTTGGAGCCAAGGGAAGTAGTAAGCAGCATAGTTTGAAAAGGGAGGTAATTTGTTGTTATTAGACTTCGGGTCGAGTTGGGTTAGGTCTTCGACTACTTCCTCACTGTCAAAGATAGCAAAACGGTCTTGAGTCTGCTCTTGACAGTGGATGGTGATAGCATCAATAACCTCGGGATGATCTGTTTTTGTGATCCCAGGAGCAGCAACAATTGCGATCTCGTCAATGGCTGCAAATTTCTGTTTTAGAAACTCAGCAGTAATGTCACCCGCAGCCTTTACCCGCACAACATAGCAGCGAGTGCCACCGTTGTTAAAAAATCCATAAACTGCATGGGTCAGTATTTTTTGCCCTAGGTCAGTCGAGAAGTCTCCAAAAAACTTTTTGAACTCACTGAAGTTGGTACATAGCTTCACTTCACCTGCAGCAATAGTAAGCGTAACATCTTCTTCTATAAAAGATTTGTTATTGTCTCCTACTGGGAGGGTTGGGTCATAGTTTGGATTGCTTTTAGGAATCTTGATTGCATCTGGTACAACTCCGAGGAAGCCTGGTGTGCTAGTGCCCACACCTGCAATAGGCTGGATAGTAGAGGGGACTTCCTCAACATATACTCCAGGTGAGAAATAAGTTGTTGGTGGCATAGTCTTCCTTCCTTCGGTTCAAAATGGTTAGTGAACTACGTATCTGAGATCGGTGAGTTAGCCTCACCTAGTTGAAAGGCACAAGGCCATCCCTTATACAAGGAAACTTTTTGGATATGGCAATGAAAACTTCATTGGCTTGCCCCTGAAACAGTTGACACACTATTTCTTCTTTTCAAGACAAAATCCAAAGTCTTCTCTACGCCAGCCTGACTGAGCAGTACTTCCACAGAGGCTATTTCGTAGCCTGGAGCCGAAACCATAACTGTGCGCTCCTGTTTCTCTGATGCCTCCAATTCCATCAATAAGTATTGTCCTTGTTGATTACTGTAGGCACTTTCTGTACTTCTGTTCACCCACACTTCAGCCAATACTACAGGATCGCCATTCTGGTCAGATATTTTGCCTTTGATGGTTGTGGGCGGTAGGGCGATATCAGCAGTAGCCATGATAATCTTGTCATTTTGGCGGGATACTGTGATACCTACCAGGGCGGTATCGTAGCGTTTTCCAGCACCTAGTAATGATGTAGTCAACCTATATTCGCCGTTAGGAAGATCTAAAAAGTGAAAGTGTCCATCAACAGCGCTTCTGGTTCGGTCAGGGCGTTCGACCATGACCTGCCAGTGATTTCCATACTGTAAAGATTTGAGATTTAGCCATTTAGTAAACTCCTCTGGTGCTTTGGTAATCATCACGTTGGCACCACCTATAGCTTTCTTTGTCTGAGCGTTGATCACCCGTCCGGCGATTGCTACCTGATGACGAACTGGCTCGATTAAAACCCACTGCGACATTGGCTATGACTCCTATGTTCCAGCCTGTGTTTCTGTCACCAACGGTGCTGCCGACCTTGCCTCGTGGACTGTCACACTGATGGTTATGGTGTAATTCAAAACTACTTTCGGCTTTCCTCCCAGCGCCTGCCAGAATTCTCCCAAACTCTGCAGTTGAATCGGCTGAAGTGTCATCGTCGGCAGTGGTATTTCCTGTTCTACAAGACTTCCCAGAAGTATCTCAGATGGAAGTATTGGATAGCGCAACAGCACTTTCATCACTTCCCCTAGTAGACGGTGTTCATCTCGAATTGGAGTAGTAGAACTTTCACTAGGCCAAGCAGTGATTAGGTAGGAGCAATCTACCCTCACTAGAGGAGGCTTTTTGGCGACCGTACCATTGCTCTGGCGTTCTACGAGCCATTCATTGTTACGTAGTTCGCGTTTTTCTCGAATGTCATAAAGAAATAGATCTATTGCTGGTAGGGTTACTGAAGGAGGCGGAAACTGAGGATCAGGTGTAGCAAAACTGATGCTCACCTGCCGAACTAGATCTGGTGGTAGCGATCGCTTAAGTAATTCTTCTAGAGTCCGATCTAGGTCGTCAATCATGATGTTTCGATACCTTATCTTCCTCTAAACCCAACCCAAAACTGTGATGATTGCGGCTTAAATTTTGTTGATTGAGCCTGTAATACCTTAAAAATTGGCAAATAAGTATATTTATTTGTCTTTGTCTTTTACTCTCTTATTTGCTTGATGAATAAGTCAAGGAGATTTTACAAGTCGTTACAGATAGCTATGTGTGTGGGTTCGCAGACTTAAGTTTAGTATTTTGCGCTTACATCAAGCTTGGTGTCCAGTATGCTATGGCAACTGGCGTACCAATAATCGGGTAATTTACAATCCACTGCTGTGGTTAGTTAATACAATCGAGGAATGCCCTCACCATAAGCATCAGTCCTTGATTGAGCAGTGCCCTCACTGCAAGTTCTGATATTGTGCGTCGTGCCTTAGAACAAGCAATGCGGCACCATCAGCTGACAGCGCTCATGGTAGACGAAGCTCAACACCTGTTGATGCTTGCTGGAGGAAAGCAGATGTTACATCAGATGAATTGGATAAAATCTATCGCCAATATTACTGGTACTGTACATATTTTATTTGGCACTTATGATTTGCTTAATTGTTGCCGCCTCAGTGGTCAAGTCAATCGGCGCAGTGATGACATTCATTTACCTCGTTATTTGTCAGATAGCAAAGAAGATGTAACTGAGTTTATTCGAGTACTCCAAACATTTCAAACACACATACCATGTGCGATTCGTTGGTTAGAAACTAGACCCCATAAGGATTCTAGGGGATTAACCGCTAGGTTCAAACCTAGATAACTGAATAACAATGTGGGAGTATAACCCACCCCTCAAGTGCTAAGGTGAAAGCATTTTCCCTACGGTAGCGACTAGTCATCAATCCGTAAAGCGGGAATAAAAGGCGGTAGTACTGGGAGCCTAAAACCCGGTAATCGTCGAGCAAGATACCCATGAGTACGCAAGAAAGACACGTTTGAATCACCGTTATGTGTAAGTAGCGAAATCAGGCTGAAACGCTACGCCAAAAGGCAAAGGATATGGGATTGGCGGTTATATTGCCGACCAATAAGCACCCCCGATAAACCCGGTGAAAAGTGTCACTCTAAAGGTATCAGCATTGTTATTCGGAACGAAGTAACCCGTCAAACGCTCTCAGGCGGTCGAATACCTGAGTAAGTACTAACCGGATGCCTTGACGGGCGAGATTGAGTAAGAAGCGAATGCTTGGCTGTAATAAGGATAATGGGGAGTTGGCAAGTTCCTGGTTGACCAACAAGCACTTCCTCTAACCCCGGTGGAGAGTACCGCTCTAAAAACTCGACCAAATGACTATCAGAAACGAAGTAACCGCTTGTTAGTTCTCAGACAGGTCGATGTCTGAGTAGGTGCTAACCAGATACAACAAGACGGAAAGATTGATTCACAAGCAAAAGCTTCACTGTAATGGTGAGGATAAGCAGACAGAATCACGGTGGCTTGGAAGATAGAGTTTCCAGTAACAGTAAATATGTCTAAAACGAGTATTAAGACTACGGTGGAATGGCACGATATCAACTGGCGCAAGCTGGAACGTAAAGTGTACAAGCTGCAAAAGAGAATCTATCAATCCTCTCAACGTGGTGATGTGAAAGCAACTCGCCGACTTCAGAAAACGTTGATGAAATCCTGGTCTGCAAGAGCATTAGCGGTTCGTAGAGTAACCCAAGATAACTGCGGAAAAAAGACGGCTGGTGTGGATGGTATTAAAGCACTAACCCCAAAGCAACGTCTTGCCCTGATAAATCAGTTAAAACTGGGTTCAAAAGTCAGCCCAACCAGACGCGTTTGGATACCCAAACCTGGAACGGAGGAGAAGCGACCTTTAGGAATTCCTACAATGAAAGACCGCGCCTTGCAAGCACTTGTCAAGTTGGCATTAGAGCCAGAATGGGAAGCGCGATTTGAACCGAACTCATACGGGTTCAGAGCCGGAAGGTCATGTCATGATGCCATCGAAGCAATCTTTAACGAAATCCGGTACAAACCAAAATTTGTACTAGATGCCGATATATCCAAGTGTGTGCGCCGTGACAGTTAACGCGGTATCCCCAACTAAGTTGGGAAAGACTAAGAAGAACGTCTTTAAGTCAACCAACTTACCTGGAGTCGAAAGACAAAAGGGACAACAGCATGTTGGTAAAGCCGGAAATAGAGAGAAGGCGTTAAAACTAGAGTCCGGCAAGACTTGTGTGACATGGTGAAGGTTAAACTACCTGAAGCCCAATTCTGACGGTATACGCGATTGCCTATTCCTACAACGCCTAACAGGAATAACCGTTTGTGTGTAGTTTTAAGCATTTGAACCACACAACTTCTTCAAACGGAGTCAGCCAGCGATGAGATGGCTTAACGAATGAATGGGACACCTAAATCACACTGTTACGTACTGAGTTAATCAAGCGCGGGATGACCTACAGGGGGCGACCCCTATGGTTACAGAGTTCCCATAGTAGTCCGGGGACGGGAAAGCCGTCCACATGAGGCACTTTATTACTGGGATTCACAGTAATAACTGCTGTGGCAAAGGGGAACAGGTAATCTTTACACTTGTATCGAGAGGTACGCGAGATGCGAAACGCCGAAACGGTTTTAAGTGTAATCCGAGACAGAGGACAACGTGGTTTACCTCTGAATGGTATTTACAGACAACTTTTCAATCCGAATCTGTACTTCTTAGCGTACAGCCGCATCTATAAAAATAATGGGGCAATGACACAAGGAGTTACATCAGAGACTGTAGATGGGATGTCCCTTAAAAAGATTGAAAACCTCATAGAAGATATTCGCTATGAACGTTTTCGGTGGACACCAGTAAGGCGAATTAATATTCCCAAGAAAAATGGAAAAACTCGACCGCTGGGTATTCCCACTTGGAATGATAAATTGGTTCAGGAAGTAATACGTTTGATACTAGAAGCGTACTACGAACCTCAATTTTCCAACAGCAGTCATGGTTTTCGACCCAAGCGCGGATGCCATACGGCACTAACATTAATAGACCGAACTTGGCAAGGAACTAAATGGTTTATTGAAGGAGATATTCGCGGTTGTTTTGACAATATAGATCATAAAATCTTAATGTCAATCCTACGTGAGAAAATCCAAGATAACCGCTTTTTAAGATTGATTGAAAATTTACTCAAGGCAGGTTACTGCGAGCAATGGAAATATTATTCGACCCTTAGCGGAACCCCACAAGGCTCGATTCTATCACCCATACTTGCCAATATCTATCTTGACAAATTCGATAAATTTATCGAACAAATACTGATTCCAGAGTATACACGCGGCAAATGTCGGGCAGAAAATCCAGAGTATTCAAAACTCGTAAAGCTGGCTTGGTACTACAGGCAGAATGGACAATTTGAGAAAGCACGTCAACTGGAAATTAAATACCAGAAAATGCCCTCGAAAAATGTTCGTGACCCTGGGTACAGAAGGCTAAATTACGTCCGCTATGCAGACGATTTCCTACTTGGTTTTATTGGCTCATTTCAGGAAGCTAAAGCAATTAAGGAGAAAATCAAGACCTTTTTAGCTGCAAATCTTCAGTTAGAACTGTCATCAGAAAAGACCTTAATTACTAATGCCAGGAATGAAGCAGCAAGCTTTTTAGGTTACAAAGTTCTAGTTCAATATTCTGACGATAAGCATACCAATGGTAAACGCTCAATCAACGGAATTGTTGCACTTAGAATCCCAGCAAGAGTTATAGAAGAAAAATGTGCCTTATACATGAGGAATGGTAAACCCATTCATCGCCCTGAATTAATAAATGATGATGATTTTACTATTATCAACATTTACCAATCGGAATTTCGAGGGTACGTACAATTCTATAGTCTGGCTCAAAATATTGCATGGCTGCGAAAACTCCAATGGGTTATGTCGAGTTCGCTGATGAAAACCCTTGCCTGTAAATACAGAACTAGCGTAGCGAAAATCTGCGCCAAGTATAAGAAGACTGTTAAGCTTCCACAAGGAAGAAGAAAATGTGTGGAAATAACCGTCCCTGTAGAAGGTAAGAAATCCTTAGTGGCTCGCTTTGGCGGCATACAATTAAAACGTAACCTAAAAGCAAACATTTTAGACCTACCAACAAGTAGAAAGCCCGCTTTCAGAAATGAACTAATCAAGCGTCTGCTTGCTGACGAATGCGAGATTTGCGGTGCAAAAGGTAACATTGAGGTTCACCATATTCGTGCCCTTAAAGACCTCAAAACCAAGGGTAGAAAAGAAAAACCGCAATGGATGCAAATTATGTCCGCACGTAGAAGGAAAACTCTCATGGTTTGCCCTCAATGCCATGATGCAATACACGCTGGTAAACCAATGTCTCAACGAGTCTCGTGATCACAGAATACTGGAGAGCCGTGTACCTGGAAATCTCGTAAGCACGGTTCGGAGGGGGCTAGTTAGAAAAGGAGCCAAAACAGTGGAAACCTCGCTAGCTGGCTACCCACTTTTGATAAAATCAACCACGAAGAATTACTTAACAAAATCAATACATTCCCAACAATGCGGAGACTTATCAAAGCATGGTTGAAATCGGGTGTAATGGATGATGGACAGTTCTTTAAAACTAACTCAGGCACACCTCAAGGCGGCGTTATTTCTCCCCTATTAGCTAACATCGCCCTTCATGGGATGGAACAATTAGTAATAGATTATGCACGCAGCCTCAAAGGAGAAAAGAAAGCAAATCAACAATCCATATCCTTAATAAGATATGCAGATGATTTTGTTATCTTAGCCCCAAAAGCATCTCAGATATCTGAGATGCAAAAGTTAGCTAAAACGTGGTTAGCAGGAATGGGATTGGAATTAAGTCCTAGCAAAACGAGCATTAGTCACACTCTCTTAAATCCTCGAAAGAAGAACTTCTCGGAGAAGATGTTGCTCCCTATCAAGGATAATACCTTTGATAAATGGCAAAGAAACTACAAACAACCAGAAGAAAAATTCTCAGATAATGCTGGGTTTGACTTCCTGGGGTTCAATGTCAGGCAATACGAAGTTGGCTCGAATAGCTCCAGTAGTTCATCCAATGGAACAAAGCTAGGATTTAAAACACTCATCAAACCCAGTAAGAAAGCGATTAAGAAACACTACGACGCAATCGTAGAAATTATCGATGCTCACAAATCAGCCCCACAAGCTGCACTAATAGCAAAACTTAACCCCGTCATTAGGGGATGGGTAAATTACTATTCGACAGTTGTAAGCAAAGAAACATTCTCTACGCTTGACCACTTGGTATATCAAAAGCTTTCTAGATGGGCGCAACGCCGCCACCCCAATAAATCAGCGGCATGGGTAACTAGAAAGTACTGGCATACAGTAGGTGGCGACAATTGGGTATTCGCAGTAACCAAAGATGGCAAAGTTGCAGAAACCTTAATCAGGTATTCCAGCAAACCGATTGTTAGATATATCAAAGTTAAGGGCAATGCATCCCCATTTGATGGAAACCTGAAATACTGGAGTTCTAGAAGAGGAGAACACCCCCTAGTTCCTACGAGAGTTGCAAAACTCCTAAAAGAACAGAAAGGTAAGTGCGCTCACTGCGGATTGTACTTTAGAGAAGACGATTTAATCGAAGTTGACCATATCATTCCCAAGTCTCTAGGCGGTTTGGATAGGTACAGCAACCTCCAAGCATTACATCGTCACTGCCACGATCGCAAAACTGCCAACGATGGTAGTAGAGGTACTCATAACTTGAGCCAAATTGTTGAGGAGCCGTGTGAGGTGAAAGTGTGCGCCGTGGTACGCACTGATTGAATTGCCAACACAGTTGGCTGGAGTTCAGGGCAACTGACTCCAAGGCGAACAACTAACCTAGACCCGAAAGGGCGAGGGGACAAGAGCATGTTCGTAAAGCGGAAAGTAACAGAAAACGTGTATGTTACGGTTTTGCAACGCCTGAACGATATGGTTAAAGCTGAATGCCTGAACCCTAATGTCCAGTGGTGGAACTGCACATCCTTCGGTATCACGTTTGTACACCGATGTTATCGGTAGCCATAAATTCGACGTTTGTTTATGGTACGCCCTGACCGATAAACGATGAGTAATGAACTCATTCAAGGATATGAGTAGGAGCCTAAGTCGTTCTTTATACGTTCATCAGTGACGGAACATGGGATTGCCTAAGGGACGCGAGTCCTATGGTAACGGAGTTTTCAATAGTAGTCGTGGGAGTAACGCCCCACCAGGGAAAACGGGAGAACCGTTTACAGGGCGAAGTGGAACAGGTAATTGGATGTAACAGAAATCGAGAGGTACGCGAGATGCGAACAGCCGAAACGATACTGAACATCATACGTGAGCGAGGACAACGTGGGTTGCCAGTAGAAAACGTGTATCGATTGCTATATAACCCAAACTTGTACCTACGCGCCTACGCCAAGCTAAACAGCAACGCAGGTGCTATGACACCAGGCGCTACGTCGCAAACAGTGGATGGAATGTCCCTGGAGAAAATCAATGCCATCATCGAGGCTCTGAGATATGAGCGATATAGATGGACACCAGTGCGACGTACTTATATCCCTAAGAAGAACGGTAAATTAAGACCTCTCGGTATGCCTTCTTGGTCAGATAAATTACTTCAAGAAGTAATTCGTTCCATACTAGAAGCCTACTATGAGCCTCAGTTTAGCGAACATTCTCACGGTTTTCGACCTCAACGCGGATGTCATACAGCACTCAAAGAAATTACCCAAAAAGGTCGAGCTACTAAGTGGTTTGTCGAAGGAGATATCTGTGCGTGTTTTGACAGAATAAACCATACTATCCTGTTAAAAATACTACAAGATAAAATCCACGACAATCGCTTTATTCGACTAATCAAGGGGTTGCTGGATGCAGGGTATTTGGAAAACTGGAAATATAATGCCACCTATAGCGGGGTTCCGCAGGGTGCAGTTGTAAGCCCAATACTTTCCAATCTGGTGTTAGACAAGCTGGATAAATACGTTGAACACGAACTAATA
The DNA here is from genome assembly GCF_963875125.1 of Calothrix sp. NIES-2098. Classification (NCBI taxonomy): domain Bacteria; kingdom Bacillati; phylum Cyanobacteriota; class Cyanophyceae; order Nostocales; family Calotrichaceae; genus Calothrix; species Calothrix sp. NIES-2098. Next base: position 115,309 of record NZ_CAWNKJ010000002.1, on the reverse strand, counting down.
CCAGCATACACACGAGGTCAACGAAGGAGTGTCTATCCACCGTACAGAGATTTAACTAAGGCTGCGTCAAAAGCACGAAAAGCGGGAGAATTATCACAAGCACGGAAACTGAACCAACAGGCACAGTCTATTCCATCTCGTGACCCTAATGACCCAAACTTTCGTCGCCTTTGGTATACAAGGTATGCCGATGATTTTCTGTTGGGAGTTGTAGGCTCAAAATCTGAAGCTGTGGAAATCAAACAGAAAATTGCCACATTTCTACGTGAAAATTTAAAACTGGAACTCAGTGAACAAAAGACGCTCGTTACCCATGCAAGGGACGAAGCTGCTAAATTCCTGGGTTATGAAATCCACATACTACACGCCGATGATAAGCATGACCATCGTGGTCAAAGATGTATCAACGGTAGTGTGGGTCTTTTGGTTCCAAAAAGCGTAATTAAAGACCATTGTGTTAAATATATGCGCTCTGGGAAGCCGATACACCTGACGCAAAGAGTCAACGACAATGCCTACAGCATAGTTAGCCAGTATCAAGCGGAATATCGAGGATTAGTCCAGTATTACCGCATGGCTTACAACCTTCACACTCTCTCCTTACTTAAACGAGTCATGGAGCTTTCCTTAGTAAAGACTCTGGCAAAGAAGTTCAAAACTACATGCCAGAAAATTTACAAACGGTATCGCACAACCATTGATACCAAAGACGGTACTTACAAAGTATTACAAATTACAATGGAGCGCGATGACAATAAGCCTTTGATAACTCATTTTGGTGGTGTCTGTTTGCGATGGAATAAGTGGGTCAACATAGACGATAACCTGGCTAATCATATCTGGAACGGGCGTAGTGAAGTCGTTCAACGTCTTTTAGCCCAAAAATGTGAAATTTGTGGAGCAACGGATAATATTGAAGTCCACCATGTCCGCAAATTAGCAGATATTCAGCAAAAAGGTTGTAAGGAACGCCCTGAATGGATGCTTAAAATGTCAGCACGTAAACGTAAAACCCTGGTGGTTTGCCGTCAGTGCCATGAGAAAATCCAATACGGACGCTACGACGGTGACGCTCTCAAACGTAAAAATTACTAGAAAGCGAAGTGATACGGAAACGGTCATGCTTCGTTTGGAGGGGGGTGGTTGGAAAAGTGCCAATATTTGGTAACTCGCTGGCTACCTACCCTACCTCACGCACGGTTTTGAAGACCAACGGGTCGGGTAACTGACTCGTTGAGTTTAATTAATTGAAGAAGCATCGCTGGTAGAACAGTACGAATATTTTTTGGATTACTCGTTAGGTTGCATTGGTATCCTCAAAACCTGGTTAACAAAAGCTTTAAGAGCTGCGTTAGCAGACAATGCCCTGACCTTGAGTTGGAAGTATATTCAACTTAACGAGTACTCAAAAGCACGACGTGAGCAAATTCAACTTGAAGCCAAGGCCGGAGAGCAACGATGGCGCAACGAAGTAGGAACTCAGATAGAAACTTTAGCAGCTGAAGAAAGAAGCCAATCACCTTTAAAAAAGGGTCGTGTCGGAAAGCGGCAAGCTAAAAGAGATCCAGTGGGGATTAATCTAGATGTTAGTTGATTATTATACTAATGATGAATTATGGAACCTAGAAAAACCAGCAATTCCACTACGCAGTAGATTGTTTCCATTAGAACCTATTGGTATTGGCACCCTCTACGTAGAAAGCTTGAGTGGGTATGTGGCTCGCCTTGCTGAATATCATTTCATGACTACCGAACAGTTAATTTTGTCCCACATTGTCCCTCTCATGGGACAAAAAATGTCTGAGCCAAACCTCATCAACATCATTAATAATTTATTTGGAATTCGACATTCTCTGGCAACTGCAAACGAAACAAGAGGTATTTACGCCACGGCCCTCATTCAGGTTCTTGAGGAATTAACTTTACGTCGAGATTTATCTAATTTGACACCCCTGAAATGGGCAAGTTTGGTTTTTGAATTTAGTCTTCTGCGCTTATATCAAGCTTGGTGCCCCTTATGTTATGACAATTGGCACACAGATCATCGGATTATCTACAATCCTTTGCTCTGGTTAGTCAACACAATCAAGTTTTGTCCTCACCACGAACATCAACTTCTTCTCGAGCAGTGTCCTCACTGCGACCAAAAATTTCCACCATTGACTCGGTGTTCTCGTCCAGGATATTGCTCAAGCTGTCATCTCTGGTTGGGTAGTTTTGGCCTCAATCAAGCCTTTAATGAACAGATAGTGACACAAGACTCATGGCGGCAGCTTTTGATAGGAGATTTTAGCTCTAATCACAATGACAAGCTGGTGTGGCAGTGCATGTGGTTCGATGATGTCGAAGATTTGGTTGACAATACGCCTTCTAATTTTTTACCGCCCAAGCATTAAACTCACTCGTCATCAATGAGAGGAAGGAGATTTTTTGTACTTTGCGATCGCCTATAGCAGGCGTGTACACCGGGAGCAAAGTACAAAACGGGTATTCGACCATAAAGCCAGTCAGGCTTTATGGTAAGTAACCTTTTACTTTAACTCATAGATTTTCAACCATAAACTGACCGCGGCGGACAACTTATGGTTACAGTCACACACCCTGTCACTGTAACCAAAAGTTTGCCGTTTTTGAAACCATAACCTTGCCGCAGACATAGCCCAAAAGTAGATTATTACGTTTAGTAGCCAAATAGAAAAAGTTGAGTTTTGAAATGATAAGCTTGCCGAAAGTATAAAAATCAAGCATAAACCTGCCGAAAGTTACGGTATTTCGTATGCTCAGCGACCGAGAGTTTGAAGACTGGTGTCGCCGCCTTTGTTTACCAGAGACGACAAAAGAGCTAGTGCAAAAAATCCGGAATTCAGAACCTGTGAGGAAGGTAGGTGGCGGAGCGAAAAATGTTTGCGGCAGTTATCCAAGTCGCAAAATGGGGAAAACGATTCAGTTTGAATCTCATAAAGTAGAACTGCCGGCGCTCGTAGAGTACGAAAATGATGAAGATGTATTAGAGTACTATGACCAGCCAATTCGTCTAAGTTTATCATTTCATTCCCTGAGCGGACGTTGTGTGGTGACATCTCATACTCCAGATTTTTGGGTAATGAGGCGTAATAGTGCGGGATTTGAAGAATGGAAAGCTAGTGAGCGGCTCAAAACACTAGCTCAGAAACAACCTACACGCTATCAGCAAAGCGAAGAAGGTCGTTGGCACGCGCCACCAGCAGAAACGAAAGTTCAAGCAATGGGACTGTACTATTATTTATAGCTATAGCCATCTTAATTAGGACGCTGCCTGCTTGAGAACGGCTTCGATTGCATGGCGTAAATTATCTGAGTTGGGTAACAGTTTGCGAATCCGACTTTTCAACCATGCCCAACATTTTTCAATTCGATTTAGATCGGGGGAATAGGGTGGCAGATATATCAGTTGACAGCCCACAGCTTCGATTAATTGTGCAATCCGACCACCATGATGAAACGTCGCATTATCCAAAATCACCCACTCACCTGGACGTAACATTGGAATCAAGCAGGTTTCTAGCCAGGTTTCAAAGACAGTGCGGTTGCACGCACCCTCGACAGTAAATGGCGCAATCAATTGGCTATCTCGGTATCCAGCAATCATATTAATGCGTCCCTGCCGCCGACCTGATTTGAAGTCGTAAAACCGTTCCCCCACAGGTGAGTAACCATAGCCATAATTATCTCGTTCATCCATGCCAGATTCATCGACATAGACCAAGTGAGGGGCTTTTGGGTTCTCCAGTTGTTCTAAGAAAGCTGCTCGTTTGGCTTCAGAGCGTTGGCAATATCCGTATGTTTTTTTTTACGACTATTACGAATCTTCTGTAATGCCCGGGAAATCGTTCGCTGACTAATCGGAACTTCCCATAAATGTGCCATCTCTGCTTGAGTTTTATCTCCATGTGCTTTGACAAATACCCGAAACTTCTCCCAATCGCTGATTTTGCTGTTCTGTTGGGATGCTTGCCTCGACTTTGGCTTAATGTCGCCTGTTTCGGCTTTGCGCTGGAACCACAAGTTAATTGTATTGCGGCTGATATTAAACAGTTGGCTCGCCTCACTTTTCTTGAGACCATCCAACTCAATCGCTTGCATTACTTTTTGCCGGAAGTCATTACTGTAAGGTTTAGCCATTGAAATCGGGTAGATCAGAAGTTAATCATTATACTCTACGTCCTAACTTGGCTGGCTATAGCTATACGTACAGATCTTGAAATCAACTGGATTGCTTACCGGAACTATCAGTTTCTTCAAGGTTATTTCAACCAAGAAAATACAGTTAACAAAGAGGTAAGAAAAACAGTTGTTGAGTGTATTAATGCCAATCCTGGAGTAACCCTCAAAGAACTACTAGAATCAACAAATACCGATTGGGCAGATGATATCTATGCCTTGATTGCAACAAAGCAAATATATATAGATCTCAAAGCAGTAGCCTTGAATGAGCCAGAAAAAGTTCATCTTTTCAGCAGCCAAGAAATGGCTAGGACTTATGATCTCATCATTGCTCAAAAGGCTTCTGCTAGTATCGCCAGTGGGCAACGAATTGATGTGACAGTTGGTTCAACGCTGGTTTGGGATGGTAAAAGTTGGTGTGTAATTCAAATCGGAGACACAAAGATTGCGCTTCAAAGCGAAAATGAACTGATTGGGTTAACTCATGCAAACTTTGATGCACTGATTGCACAAAAAGAAATCATTCATATTCAACCATTATCTGCAAAAACAACAGAAATTTGGGAACACATCAAATGCGCCAGTTCTGAGGATTTAGCAGTAGCTAATTACCGCTATAAAGTTATTGAACCATATTTGCATGGCAGCCCGTCAATTAATAGTTCTGTACCTGAGCGGACAATTCGTAGTTGGAAATCAAAATATCATCAGGCTCTGAATAACTATGGCTGGGGCTATATTGGGTTACTACCCAATCGTGGCAAGAAAGGGAACAGGGTAGATCGCTTTTCACCCGATACTTGGGAGTTTATTGACCAAATTATTGAACAGCACTATGAGAACTTCAAACAGCGAGGAAAACTAGCAACTTACGGTATTCTCATTAGAGAATGGGAAAAAGCTGGGAAAACAGACCCTTGCCCCAGCCGGATCACTTTCTGTAAACGCATTAATCAACGAGAAAAAGTAGGACAAACTCGCCATAGGCAAGGGTCAAGAGCCGCTTACCAAAAGAGTCCTTTTTATCACGAATTAACGCTCTCCACCCCTAGTCACGGGAGTCGGCCATTTGAAATCTGCCACATTGATCATACAGAATTAGATATCGAGTTAGTTTGTTCGCGCACTGGGCGCCCTTTAGGCAGACCTTGGGCAACTATTCTCATTGATGCTTTCTCGCGTCGTATTTTCGCAATCTATTTAACGTTTGACCCGCCATCCTATCGTTCCTGCATGATGGTATTGCGAATTTGTGTGCAGAGATTTGGACGCTTTCCAGAAACATTAGTAATGGATAATGGTGTAGAGTTTGGCAGTATTTACTTTGAAACTCTTCTAGCTGCCTTTAGTTGCACAAAAAAGCAAAGACCATCTGCTAGTCCTAGATTTGGTTCAGTCATTGAAAGATTTTTCGGCACAACTAATACAGAATTTTTTTACAACCTTAAAGGCAATACTCAAATTACTAAACAGGTACGCTTGGTAAATAAAACAAATAACCCAAAAGTACAAGCTGTCTGGACATTGCCAGAATTATATGAATATTTTTGTGAATATGCTTATGTAATTTATGACAGTAGAGAGCATCCAGCACTGGGAATGTCTCCTCTTGCTGCATTTGCAAGAGGTGTGAATCAGAGTGGGATGCGCTATGGACAAAAAATTTTAGATGATGAAAACTTTAAAATTTTTACTTTGCCCTCAACTGCAAAGGGAAGTGCAAAAGTCATACCAAGACTCGGGATAAAAATTAATTATATCTACTATTGGTCAATTGATGATTCATTTCTTAATCCTGAAGTTGAAGGCACTCAAGTACCAGTTAGATATGATCCATTTGATGTAGGAACTGCTTATGCTTATGTTAAAGGTAATTGGGTACGCTGTATATCTGAATATTATTCATCCTTACAAGGTCATTCCGAAAAAGAAATTCGACTGATAAGTATTGAATTACGACAGCAAAAAAATCAGTATAATCAAAAAATAGCAATTAGAGCTAAAGAACTTGCACAGTATTTAGAATCAGCAGAAGCTCAAGAAGTTTTACAGACACAAAGACTTCATGATTTAGCTGCAACTGATTTGCGACACTTAATATATAAAAATGGTAAGAAACAAACATCCTCTATTCTTACTCAGCGTCCAGTTGATAGCAATGAAATTATTAGTACAGAAGAAGTATCACAAACACATCAATTAAATACTTCAGCAATAGATTTGGGAAAAATCCAACCTTACTCTCAAGAGGAGTTATGGCAGTAAAAAACAACCGTCCATTTCCACAAGAACTCTTGACACAATCATTAACCGAACGGTTGAACTATTTTCAAGGAATTACAATTGGACACTTACGATTAAAACAAGCTTTAGAGACTTTGTTGCTTAACCTTCAACAACCAACAGATATTTGTGTTTTCTTTGTTGTTGGCCCAGCAGGAGTAGGTAAGACGACTTTGCGACTAAGGTCTGAAAAACTATTGATGGAAGATGCATTAGCATCTATGAAAAATCATATTTATCAAATTCCAGTTGCAGGTATTGAGGCAATTGCTAATGAAGGAGGAAAATTTAATTATAAAGATTACTATCTCCGCGTTTTAGAATGTTTAGAAAAAATTGCTTTTGATTCAATTGCTACAAATAGTTCATTAAATTATCAAAATAATTCAGGTTTTCTTTCTACTACATACTTTGCTTCTAAAAGTTCCGATACGGTGCGTCGTGCTTTAGAACAATCTATGCAACACCATAAATTAACAGCATTGATGATAGACGAAGCCCAACATTTACTGATGGTTGCTGGGGGAAAGCAAATGTTACATCAGATGAATTGGATAAAATCTCTTGCCAATATTACTGGTGTTGTACATATTTTATTTGGTACTTACGATTTACTTAACTGCTGTCACCTCAGTGGTCAAGTTAGCCGACGCAGCGATGATATACATTTACCTCGTTACTCAACAGATAACAAAGAAGATATCGCTGAGTTTATGCGGATTATCAGAACATTTCAGGCGCATTTACCTTTACTTGAAGAACCCTGCTTGGTAGAACAATATGAATATCTGTTGGATTATTCATCTGGTAGCGTTGGTCTTCTCAAAACTTGGTTAACAAAAGCTTTACGAAATGCTTTGGTAGAGAACGCAACAACCCTCAACGTAAAGTATATTCAACAAAATGAATACTCAAAAGCACGACGGCAGCAAATAGAACAGGAAGCACAAGCTGGAGAGAAACGATGGCGCAACGATGTTGCCACAGTAGGACTTAGTTTGACCAATGAAGATGTGAAGCAACCATCTCAAACGAAAGGTCGTGTTGGAAAACGTCAGGCTAAAAGAGATACCGTAGGAATTAATCTTGATGTCAGTTGATTATTATACCGAAGATGAGTTTTGGGCTTTAGAAAAACCAACAATTCCAGAACGCTCTAAATTATTCCCATTGGAACCAATCGGTGTCGGTACGCTCTATGTCGAAAGCTTGAGTGGATATATTGCTCGCCTTGCCGATTGTCACACCATAACTACTGGAGAACTAGTTTTATCAAAAGTTATTCCATTGATGAGGCATAAAAGAAGTAGTGTTTGTTCTATTAACATCATTAATCATTTATTTAGAGGTCAAGATTTTTTAACTTCAAGCAACGAAAAAAGAATTGACATTGCCACCACTCTGATTCAAGCTCTAAAAGAATTGACCTTACGTCAAGATTTATCTTGTTTATGGCCATTAAAATGGGCCAGCATTTTTTTCGAGTTTAGCATTTTGCGTTTGCATCAAGCTTGGTGTCCCTTATGTTATGACCATTGGTTTGTCAATAATCGAGTCATCTACAATCCACTGTTATGGTTAGTTAACACAATTGAGGAATGCCCTGACCATGACCATCAGCCCTTAATTGAGGAATGCCCTCACTGCCACGAAAAATTTCCACCATTATCCAGGTATTCTCGTCCAGGGTTTTGCTCAATCTGTCATCTGTGGTTGGGTAGCCAGAAACTCAACCAATTAGCCAATGAACAAACTCAAAGCGTTGATTTTTGGCGACAGCTTTTGATGACTCCTGTGCACTCTCATCAAAGCAACAAGCTTGTCTGGCAGTGTATGTGGTTTGATGATGTCGATGATTTGGCTGCCAATACTCCCTCTGATTTCCTGCCACCCATAAATCAGAACTAATTTTCCATTCTTACCTGCTCAGGGGGTTTGAAACCATAAACCTGCCGCTCCGGCAAACTTATGGTTACAGTCACAGGTATTAATCGTATTTAATATCGGATAAAAGATAATGTCTACTTATTTTGTCTTGTAGTGTTGTACTACGGTGTAATTTTAACCATAATATGACCAAACACCTGACTTAGGCTCTTGAATGCTGAGGATGGCGATCGCTATCTACGCTCTTGAAGCCTGCTCTGAGAAAGCCTATGCTGGAAGCACAGAAGTGGGGTCAGGCATAGTCTGGTTGAGGCTTGAGTATACGGAAGCAATCGCCACTTCGATGGGTTTTACCTTAGGGGACACTAAATATGGAGGTTCTATTTGAGAAGATTGAAAATATGCCAGCAAGAGATGTTTTTCACGATGCAGTTAAGCGTGGACTGATTACCGATGGATGGGAAATTACCCACGATCCATTACCAGTCAGTTTTGAATTAGGGGATATGTATATTGATTTGGGTGCCGAAAAGCTTCTGGCTGCTCAAAGGGGTGAGGTAAAAATTGCAGTAGAGATCAAAAGTTTTGTACGAACATCAGCAATTTCTGAATTTCACACAGCACTGGGACAATTTATTAACTACCGACTAGCACTATCTGAAATTGAACCGGAGCGCATACTGTATTTAGCCATACCAATTGATGCTTACAGTTCATTTTTTACCATCCGGCTTGTACAAAATGTTATCCGGATTCATCAACTAAAATTAATAGTTTATAACCCAGAAACAGAGGAAATTGTGGAATGGATAGAATAAATCAGTATCGAGAAATAGTAAAACAAGTTCTACTGTCATACGCAGAAATTGGTAGTCCTGACCCAGATGTAGAAACGCAAATTCTATTTGATACCGAACGCGACCATTATCAACTGATGAATGTGGGTTGGAAAAATCAGCGTCGCATTTATGGTTGTTTTTTACATATTGATATTAAAGATGGAAAAGTCTGGCTGCAACACAATGGTACAGAAGGTGAAGTTGCCGAAGAACTGATTAACTTGGGAATACCTAAACAAGACATAGTAATTGGTTTTCATTCGCCATTCAAGCGTCAGTTTACAGACTATGCAGTTAATTAAAAAATGAACAGGTATAAAATCATAAGAATATAAAGTGAATGGCAGCAAAAGATGTATTTCATGAAATTGTCAAAACAGCTTTACAAAAAGATGGGTGGACGATTACTGACGATCCATTATCATTACAGCTAGAAGATGACCAAGTATTTATAGATTTGGGTGCTGAACGTTTAATTGCTGCACAACGAGATCGGGAACAGATTGCTGTCGAAATTAAGAGTTTTCTAGCTCCCTCAACTTTATCAGAGTTTCATACAGCGCTTGGTCAGTTTCTTAATTATCGTATTGTTCTGCGTGAGAAACAACCAGAGCGTGTACTCTATCTAGCAGTCAACTTAGAAATATATAATGATTTTTTTAATCGCCGTCTCCCTAAATTAAGTATTCAAGAATATCAATTAAAACTGTTAATTTTTGACCCAGTTCAAGAGGAAATAGTAACATGGATAAAGTAGATAAATATCGACAAATTATCAAAGAAGTGCTCACAGAGTATAGCCAGATTAAACCAGCCAATGGAGAAATTGAAGTTATTCCTATTTTTAATAATGAATCTGATAAATATCAAGTTCTTCATATGGGATGGGAGAATCGTCACCGGATTTATGGATGTACAGTACACATTGATATTCAAGATGAAAAAGTTTGGATTCAAAATGATAATACGGAAGTGGGTATTGCCAATGAATTAGTAGATAGAGGAATACCAAAAGCAGATATTGTTCTAGGATACCAAGCTCCTTATTTAAGGCATTTGACAGATTTTGCTGTTAGCTAATTAAACATATTTATCCAAAAAAATCTGATATAAAACACCGATAATATCATCTGTAAAACCACAGATAATATATAACGTGACTTCAATTTTGCTGATACAATTACTGGCAATTATTAAATAATAAATGATGGAAAATGCAGAATCTTTACCACCTATTAAACTAATTCCAATTGAAGATACCGCAGTTAATAGGAATCCAGTTGGTAGTAAAAAGACTAATCTAAAAACCCCACCAACTGATATCCGTTGGGTTAAGGTATTGGAATTTTTACGCAGTAACAATCTCGCACCCAACAGCCGTAAGCTTTATGAACGCGAACTTAAGCGGTTTTTAGGATGGACGCAGTTGCACTATCATGAACTGCGATCGCGTCACTTTGGGTTATACAAAGAATATTTACGAGATGAAGTCAAGACTGATGCGGGTAAATCACTATCAAAAAGCAGCATCAATGCAGGGATAGCTGCGCTCAAAAGCTTTTTCAAATGGATGTGCTATACGTACCCAGAAATCATCACTACTAATCCCACTCTGGGAGTGAAATTGGAGAAAGTTCCGCTCCCACAAGCCCAAAGTTTGACTCCTGAGCAAATGGAAAGAGTTTGGTCTGCTTTAGAATTGCTTGGAGAAACAAAACAACGGGATACAGCACTCGTCCACATCCTCAGCCACGGACTCCGCGCCGGGGAAATTGTACAGTTAAATGTTGGTTCGTTCGATGGTAAACTCCTTTTCTTACCAGATACAAAAACGAATGAACCACGCTTAGTGCCGTTGCGCAAAGAAAGCCGAGAGGTGGTTGCAGAGTATTTGCATTGGCGAAAGGCGCAGGGGGAGGTTTTGACTAGCCTCAGTCCACTGATGATTTCGCACCATCCGTCATACAAGGGCGATCGCCTAAGTTATCACGGTATTTACTTTGCTGTCGAGAAAATCGGGGAACTGGCTGGTATTGAAGACTTGCATCCTCATCAATTCCGTCATACTTATGCTACTGATTTGTTGTTATTAGGTGTAGACCCAACTCATGCGCGGAAACTGACAGGACACACTAGCGAGAAAGCTTTTCGACGGTATACACTCCGCAGCGAGCAAGAAGCGGCAATCTCTGCCTACTACAAAGCTATTGGCGAAGAGGAAGTAGAGTAGGAAATGCCAAAACCGTTAAATCCTAAGTGTCAGTTGTGCGCCAAGTTACCAACTGCTAAGGCTAAGGTGCTGCATGGTACTGAAGGGGATGGATGCTGGAATCCGCGTATTTGCCATAATCGTCGCTCGTTTTACCGTAGTCGAACTGAAGATCATAGCAGCATTGATTCGATAACAGTTGAACCGCCTGCAACGTATTTTGCTGTACTGTATTTATACAAGGAACCGGGAGATAAGCCATTACATGCATTGGGTGCTGAACTGTGGTTGGGGCAAAAACCGATTTGTCGCCTCGAACCAATTCACTGCTTTGGGCTAACTGCTGGCAAGATACGTGCATACACAGATCGGGTATTGCAGGCATTTGCTAAAGAATATGGTGTGTCACTGTATCAATATAAGGATATGTTTGAGATTAGCCCCAAGCACTGTCCAGTGCGTCCCTGTCCACTACATCCGGAGTCATAGCAATGACTGCATACCGTCAATTAACGATTTGGGATGTACTTGATGAGATGTCAGAAGCGCCACCAACTTCTTCGCTTGCTCCGGTGTGGGATTGTTTGGATACAGAACTCCAGGATTTATCTGTGGAAGCACAGTTAGAAACTGCTGCTGTTGCGTTTAATCAAATTGCAGATATCCTCAAATCTCGGGCGCTGATGTTATTGCAAGATGTGCGCGATCGCAATAGCCCAGACGGGCCAATTGTCAGCACTGATATCTTTGCTGGGTTAGTGCGAACCACAATGCAGCTTGATTTGGATGATTTGATTGAACCAACAGTACCGCAAACTTTCAAACCACATGGCCCGCATCAGTTTTTAAATACTGGCTCTAAGGGTGATTCAGTGGTAGCACCTGTGGAGAAAGAGAAAGTCTTAGAAATGTTGGAGGAAGTCAGGACTGTAGAAGATGTTCACAAATTAGCGGGTGATGAAGATGTGCAGAAGTGGCAAAATGCGATCGCTCACTGCCTTGCAAATATTCAAGATGAAATTTCGCTTCCTCAACTCCAACGTGCTTTAAAAATGCCAATTGTTGAGGTATGGCTGGGATTGTTGCTGGGTGGCTTTACTTTGGAACAGCGTGGGGATTTTTATAATAAATCGGATATTTGGGTAATGGCAGACTAAACCGAACGGCACGCTTGCCAAGTCACAACAGTTAGTATTTTATTAATTTCCAAGCATTTTTCTTATCTGCGATCGCTTTTAGCGTGGCTAACCTAACAGACCCTCAGCAATACTGTGATGTTAACACTTTAGATTCAATTGAAATCCGCAATCGTAGCGATGTAAAATCGCAATTCCTACTAATGGTATCAACCACTTGCCGGGGGAACCTCCATTGTGCGGACTGGAGTGGGAAACCATGCATGGCAGTTCTTTCAGGAGAAAACCTCCAAAATCGGACTGCCGACCTGCGCTAACACCACGGCACTGGCTCGTGTACACAAACAAAACTTCCCTCCAGATAAGGGATTAGAACCAACAGAGCGTTCTGATTATTTTGTAACTGAAAGCTAAAATTTTAATAATGTAGGGGTATATCTGACGAAGCAATGCAGGGAAATGACCGAACTATACAAGGCTGGAATCATTGAGGTAACAGAAGCTGAAGATGAGGATAAGGATGAAGATTTATTTGAAGTCGCGGTGCATTTTGACGGCGATATTTTTCTTCCCAGCGTTGTTTTTGAAGGCAAAGACCACGCATTGCGGCAAGCTAAAAAACTTTATGATTGGCTAGAAGCTAATGCAAAAGAAATTAAGGGTGAGCGACTACGTTGGCAATCATACACAGTTAATCGCGAATCTTTAAGAGAATATCCAGCTTGCTATTTACCCTATTACTACTTCAGGTACGAGCAGTGCTTAAAAGTTTCAGTTTTTGACGAGCAGAACTCCCAAGCGATCGCTTATGGTTGGTTAGAGGCTGAACCTTTACCTTACTATGTGGATAAAGAAGATAGTTTGGTAGTTCTTGGAGACATTTCAGATGATGCTGTGCTTGCTGGTTGGCATAAAGCTATTGATATACGCATTCACATTTACTCTTTTATCTATCAGTCAAATAGCAGCCACAAGCTTTAATCATCAGTTGAGCATTAGGAGCTTTATGTGCAACTAAAAATCGAATTAAAAAGGGGTAGCGATAACACATCTGTTGAAGCATATTTGGTAGATTTAGGACAAAGACACGTTGATGATTATGTCAATGTTTGGGTCGAAAAGTTAAGGTTATTTACTCAAGAAGATAAATACTGGGACTGGATATTTAAATTAAGATCTATTGCCAATCAAGCAAATCTTGAAGGTTATGCAGTTGAGTGCGAAAATACAACTCAAGGTTTAATGATAATAGAAACACAAATGCACGGTTCCCGGTTGAATATTGGTAAGAGACTAGTTTATATTGATGGTATTGCAACTGCCCCCACTAACCGAATTGAAATTCAGCGTCCGCCTCAATTCAAAGGTGTTGGTCAAGCACTTTTAAATTTTGCCAGAATTAGAAGTGTTGAGCTTGGGTATGAAGGTAGAGTTGGGTTGCATTCTTTACCAAGGTCTGTAGGATTTTACGAAAACCAAAATATGTTTAACTGCGGGACTGAAGAAGAATACGATAATTTGGTTTACTTTGAGTATGGTGTATTGAGACGAAGAGCGGGTGAAAATTTATGAATCATCAACAGCAAAATAATAATTCTGAGATGAACGAGCCAGTAACAACCCAAGAAGCTATAGATTTACTTTTTGGTGAAGGATGGCTCGATGAAGCTGTTCGTATCGAAGATGAAGCCAATTGCACTATTGGTGCTGGTTTGGATTGGGGTAATGCACTACCACCTTTAATGCTTAACCTTCCTTTATTTGGTCGCCTATCAACGCTGCGTGTATCACTTAACCGTGAAATCAGGCTAATAATTGAAACATGGGATTTAGGTGTAGGTACAAAGGCGGCAACAGAGACTGCAAGGAGACGCATTAAAGAACGGTTGTTATCTCCTGCGCCTGAGCTATTACCTCATTTAGAAGCGACACTGCTACAAGATGATTTATACGGTGAAGAGTTTATATCTAACCGCGAAGTTCTCAAATCGCTACTTGCAGTACTTCTTACTGATTCTGATAGAGCAGAAATTGCAGAGACAGCTGCTAATTCAATACGCGCACAAGTTATGTTGCAGGTAAATTTTTCCGAAAAACTTTCTGCTTAAATACTTAATATAAGAACAACAATATTGTATTAAATTAAATCAAATTCATTAAAGGGGCAACCGCAAGAGTAATAGGTACTCCAGTAACGCACAAGCCGAGCCTAATTATTAAAATCATTGTGTTGACAGATTCTTGCTCCCAGCAGCAAAAGCGTGGTTGAGATGACTGTAAAAATTGCCTACCAACTTGACAAATGGCTTCAATCGAAGTGGCAAAGAGATACGCGATTCTACACCTTAACCCTTTGCCAAAACCTATTTGGAGAATGGACGATCGCTAAAACTTGGGGCAGTGCCATATATAGAGGATTTGGCAAGTCAAAAGATTTAGATTGTCCTGATTATCAAGCCGCGTTACTAACTTACTATAAGCTCCAAGAGCGAAGAGAAAAGCGAGGGTATAAAAGAGTTGACCTATAGTCAAGATATTGATGAATCTTTAGCTAGTCGCCATGAAAGTAGTTCATAACCTCATAAAAATTTATCATTGCTGACTCTAACTAAAATTTCTCCTTGCTGTACTGGTAAATATTTTTCGGAACATCCTGACAGAAACCTCTCTCAATAGCCTGACGATACCAAAGTTCAAAATCATCCTCAACAGGAGTAATCGCCCATTCTACCTTGACCATTTTTTACGTTGTAGAATTTAATTTAGAGAAATCACCAATAATTATAAGAAGGGGACAATTAATTTTCTCCCTTAATCATCAGAACTATAACAAGCACTAACGTGCAACTTCATTAGATGAATTGAAGTTGTATAGAGATGAAAACTGTTATAAGTCCTAACCCAAAAAAGGCACAAAAATCCCCAAAATCCACTTTTAAATGTTGGGAAATTGTTACCTGGTGAATGTGAAAATTTTATTCAAGCTCAAGTAGTTAAGGTATTATCGTTTGCTCCTTCTAAAAATTCTTGTAGTGTCCGCAAAGTTCGTTTGGTCGAATCAATAAATACTAATTTGATGCGAGCTTCAACCGCAATTAATGGATTGCCTTCTTTAAGGATTTCAATTGATTGCCAAAAATTCGCTTGGTAGTTAGATGCTTTCTTGTCTTCTTCTAACTTGGTATGAATCATCACATTTTCCAGGATAATTTCTTTACGATAATTAACTTCAATCCGAGCAACAACTGGAAGAATTTTCTGTTTGCCCTGTAAGTTGTGTTGTTTTAGCCAATGCCAACGCCCAGTTTCTAAATACTCCAAAACAGTAGCATTGTTAACATGACCAAAACTATCTAGATCATTCGGACGTACCTGTAGTTGCAAGGAAACAAGTTCAAAATTCATTAATTCAAACTCTCTCAATTTGGATTTATTCAATGGATAAAAATACTATTAGACTATATCTTGAGATTTTTCGGATAAAATCACTACAGCAGTGAAAACATTGAACATTACCTGTATCTTGTTTATATTTTCACTTCTAGATGGTTGCTGAATATTCAGGGGTTGAGTGAGGTTTGTTCCTGAAATTTTTTCACATCTTGCAGCAACAAATAATGTAATCGGATACATGAACCTATCCCACTAATACCAGAAATGTGATAATCTGCTTTTCAAATCAGAAAGGTGTAACACGGTATGGCTGGACGGTTTGAAGGATTAAGCGATTTAGAATGGAGGTTGTTTGAAGATATATTTCCTCAAGAACCAGAAAAACGCGATACCTTCGGTAAGCTTCGCTAACGCGGAATGCCTCATGCACCATTTCGTCATGTACTGAACACATTGCTGTATATATTAATAACAGGAAGTCGTTGGTGTGATATTCCAAAAGGGGAAATTTGGGTATCAAAAAGTGCAGCACACAGATGGCTTCAGCGTTGGCAAACAGATGTGACGTTCTTGGAAGAGCAAGAAAAATCGGGGTAGACCAATTAAAATTTCCGTGCCGCGTTTTCAACAAGAGCGTTGTTTTGCTTGGTTTCAACGAAAATATCGTCGGCTCGTTGTGAGAGGGGAAAGAATTGCTGCCTGCTTCAATGGTTTTCTTTCTCTAGCCACGATTCATATCTGGATTAACCGAATTTTATTAGTGGGATAGATTCGATACATCATCATTTCTCCATGTCAGAAAATTTCAGTTGCTTTGCGAATTGACTATTTAGCTCCCAGCCTAACTCCACAGTCTATTTCAATTTATGCGCGAGTTTCGTTGTCTTAATACTCATAAATTCGTTGTTCAAATTTCATCCGATCTGCGAACTCACACCACATACAGTGTCATACTACGCGGTAAACTGTCTGTACTAGGGTATATAAGTAGTGTAGACATGGCTTCTATAGAACGCGAATCAATTAATTTCAAACTTCCCAAAACCCTGACCAAAGCGCTCCGCGCTGCCGCACAAGAACGTCACACCACTGCTACCGATTTAGTTATCCAAGGTTTGTCTCATGTCCTGGGACCAACTGCTGGTACAGAAGTGAGTGTAGAAACTCGTCTACACAACTTGGAAGCTCAATTGAGCGCGCTCGCTAATAGGCAAGAAGCCAGTGTAGAATTTGGTGTAGAAAATAGCTCAAAACAACGACTTTCACTGTTAGAGCAGAAAACCGAAGCAATTGCCCAACGTTTAGCAAAAATAGAAGGAGCAATCTCTGTCCTCTCTGGGCGCTCATATTCTAGTTCTAAGCGCAAATCAAATAACTACCACCCACCACAGCTAGAACTAGAACCATTACCAGCCCAAAACTTAGCCTCAAGACTAGGTGTAACAGCATCATATCTTGTAGACCACTTTGAAAAACTTTCCATCCAAGATTTCATCAGTTGGACTCGTAACCGCGACCCAAGAAGCATAGGATGGGAGTTCCACCTAGAAGACGGTCTATACCATCCAGTACCGCAATAGAATTACCCAGCTAGCTTCCTTAGTCAATCATATCTGCCAATAAATTGGTCATTTCATCTTGACCTTGTTTGCGGTTATCGTCGTACTGGATTAATACATCCAGCTTCACATGGCGACTAACTTTTTGTGCCTTGCGTACATCCCCTTGAGTCGCATCCAAAATAGTTGTAATCCCGCTGTGGCGGATACGGTGCGGTGACATTAACTTTTTTACACCAGCCGCATCAAAATAATTGACGACAATTTTGCGAATGCCATCTCCAGTCAACCGATGCCCTTTGCTGCGGTTGTCAAGAGAGATAAATAAAGGTGAAGCGGCACTAAGATTACCTCGCACTTGCAACCAATCGCAGATGGCATTCACCGAAGCCACTGATAATCTTACCCATTCATCGTTTGTACCCTTTCCTTTCCCCAAAATCCGTAATCTGCACTCATGAGGGTTAAAGTCTTTCACGTCTAATTTGCTGACTTCATCACGACGCAGCAAATTTTCCCATAAAAGACGCAATAGCGCATAATCCCTTTTTCCCCGAACAGTTGAGCGCTCAATTAGCCCAATTGCACTGTTGATGCTTTCGGCATCTACCCCAGTGGTATCTCGATACGCCTTTACCTTTTCCAACTCTACATCTTCTAGGGTGTAGCTGCACACACCCAACTTGCGGGCAAACTTCACCAACGATTTAATGCTGCTGAGGCGACGGTTAACTGTTGCTTCCTTCAACCCAACAGCCAGTAGCTTGGCCTTATATTTCAACACCACCGCCACTGCCCGCTTTTCGCTGAGGTGTAAAAACTCCAACACACTGTCAGGATTTGGGTCAACACCAGTCATCGCCACGAAAAATTTCCGCAAATCTTTCTGGTATTCGCGCCGCGTACTAAGTGCGCGGATATTAGCAAGCATCAAAGCAATGACATCCTGCTCATCCTCCGTTGCCGCAAAATACCGCTCAATTGGGGCTTCAAAAGATTTTTTTAATGACTCTACTGTCAAATCAATAGGAGTATTATCGCTTGCTTTTGGGGATGCACGCCCAGTCGGATAAGAGGTATCGGACATAGCCTTGTGCGCGAAAATGGTTCTTTTCGATATCAATCCTATTCTCCCGCAATTTGCTTTCTCTAACTCACTTTCAACTAACAAATTCTCTATGATAATTCTTCAAGATAAATGTAATTTAATATACGCTTTTAATACTGTAGAAGGCTGAGGTTTTACAAGGTGAAATGCTCTTTTAGGCGATCGCGTTGCTCCCTTTTGAAGGTTACTGGAAAGACCCGTCGATCCAGAAATGCTAGTGTAGCTCAATGTGGCAGAGCGATCGCCTAAAAGAGCAATAAGTTGCACCCTTCAACTCCACTTCACCAACTCAGAATGCGATTTGGAATTTTGCTACGATTTTTCCTTATATTCCGTCTTCCACTCTCAATACGGTTCGGTTAAGGTCAAAAGCAGGTAGACTGAGGGTTGTCACTCAAGTGTACTGATGTTGAATGCAACTCAAAGAATTCTCATTAATCTCGTCAGCAATTGAGTCGGGTACAGTACTCAAAGCTTTAGAAACAGCTATACCGGCACAGGCAATGACGCAGGCGATCGCAGACACAGACAGTAATGAGGAACGGAAGCGGGCTTTACCAACAAATTTGGTGATTTGTTTGGTGATTGCAATGAGCTTGTGGTCAAAAGCATCAATGAGAACAGTACTGAAAAATCTGGTGGATGGGTTGAGTGAAGTGTGGATCAGAGTTGGGCAGTATTGGCGAGTACCTAGCAAGTCGTCAATAACGGAAGCCAGACAGCGTGTAGGATGTAGGGTGATGAGCCGCTTGTTTCATTTGGTAGTGCGTCCTTGTGCCACAGCCCAAACCCCAGGGGCTTTTTTGGGAGGGCTGCGGTTGATGGCACTAGACGGGACAGTATTTGATGTTCCAGATACAGTGACAAATGCAAGAGTATTTGGCTACCCAGCAACACGCCCAGGTACGGTAGCTGCTTTCCCCAAGGTTCGTTTGGTACTGTTGATTGAAGCTGGAACACATTTAATCGTTGACGCATTGATGTGTCCATACCGGATTGGCGAACGAACCAGAGCAAAAAAGCTCTTACGCTCTGTACAAAAAGGAATGTTATTGATGTGGGATAGAGGGCTACATTCTTACAAAATGGTACAAGCCACTGTCAATCAAAAATGTGATTACTTGGGGCGGATACCAAAGAATGTCAAGTTCTCAATCGAGACAGTCTTGCCCGATGGTTCTTATCTATCTTGGATTGCCCCGGACGGTAAATCTAAAAAAAAAAGGTGGCACAAAAATTAGGACGCGGGTAATTGAATACACTATTGATACTGATGACCAAGCGCAAACTTACCGTTTAATTACCAGTTTGACTGATGTTGAGAAATTCCCCGCTCTATTGTTAGCAACAGAATATCATCGCCGTTGGGAAATAGAGAGTACTATTGATGAACTTAAAGTCCATCTTTTAGGGCGTAAAACTCTGATTCGTTCTCTCAATCCCCGTGAAGTTGTTCAGGAAATTTATGGCTGGCTGCTTGGTCATTGGGCTGTGCGTTCGCTCATGTTTCAAGTTGCCGAATCTGCTTCCATCTCTCCCTTACGATTAAGTTTTACTGGCACGCTGAATATTGTTCGTCGGGCTGTTCCTAAATTTCAGCGGCTCCAAATTGAAGAATTTCCCTTTTTTTCGCCTGGCTAAAGCGCGAAATTTTGGATGAGCAGATTCCTGAACCTGAAGGTAGAAGCAATCCTCGTGTTGTCAAAAAAACTAGAGCCAAATTTCCGAACAAAAAGCCCATACATAGAACCCAAACAGCTAAATTACAAACGCTCACTTTCTCCGTAATTAACACCGCTTAGAACTTAACCGAACCGTATTGGGAGAGTTGTCACTGGTAAAACTTCCTCATTTAGCAAGGCATAAAATTCTGGGACAGCAGCATGAAGTTGCCGCAGTTCATGAGGATATCTCGCTTCGCACTCCAACACAGTCTCCCAGCGCAAAACTCCACTCCATCGCTGGAGAATGACTTTAATTGCGTCCACTCCTTGAGCAACAACAGAACGAAGCATTTCCACACAATGGAGTAGGGTAGTGGGGTCAGTAGGAGGTGGGTCAAAATCCGTAGTATCCCCCCCCTGATGAGGGGAGTTACCTATACATTTATGGGGGGGGGTGGATACGAGCTGTTGTTTTCGCTCTACAGCAGATTGGGACTGCACGATCTCCTCTAATGAAGCGGGAGTTCCAGCAACCAAACAAACATCCGACTCCTTGAATGTAAGCCCTTGGTGACGGTAAGCAATTACATGAAAAGCAAATTCTAATTCCTCTAGTGAAAGTGAGTAAATTTTCACTTGTTGACCGCGTGGCCCCTGTTTGCGACATGATAACTTTAGTCCTAGCTGTTCGACTAAAGTGGCCAGTAACCAAATGGGTTCGCATTCTGAAGGGACAGTAAAACCAAGAATTGCTTTAATGTGAGCAGCACAATGTGAGGCAATCTCCCTCATATTGAGTAAGTCTGGGTCGGTTGCTGTAATCTCGCCCCCGGCTATCAATCGTTTAAGAATGTGATGTAAACCCAAGTTGAAGCGGGCCAGCCACCGCGCCGAGTAATTCCCCCAGTCAATGCACAAAGGTAATTTGTCCCGTTCGGTGCGGTCTTTATCTATGACAATTTTTGGTGGCGCAGGGTATTTTTGCCCAGTTTGAAAGTCAATAATTGACTCGAATGGTTCTTCTAAAATTGCTTCTAAGTCAGCAAGCGCACCAATTAACCGACCACCCGCATCTTTTTCAACCAGTTGGGGTGTCACCTCCATACCGTAAGCTGACCGAATACGATACTTCTCGCACTCAAAAACTTCCTCTGGTGACAAGTAATCTTTGCTCTTACGATGACGATACTCAGTCGCTGTAATATTATTAGCCCTGGTAACAGCCAGATGATAAGCAGTATCCAACGCCGCCGCAGCTTTTTTAAGATTTTCAAGGGAAAGCCGATTGTCATCACTTCCTATGGATATAAATGTATTGCCCATAAGGGACAGCAGCGAGTGCAAATCATCACGCAGATTATTGATAGACTGGTTGCGTTTAGCTAAAATTTGGCAATAAGCCTCTAGCGCCCAGTCTTTCTCTGCGCCCCGAGAGCCAGTTTGACGGTCAATTCGCAATAAAAAAGCTGTCATTTCATTGGTTTGCAGTAAGCGTTCTTTAATTTTGGCGGCGTTAGTGTCTTTGTAGCCAAAGGGAGGGCGCTTTGCCACCCAAACGTGAAATGGAACTAAGGGACGATAACGATACAGCTGTTGGGCGCACTCGGTTGCAGTTTGGGAAACTCCATGAAACGCACCAAAAACCAAATCAAAATGATATTGGGCAATGTCTACTCCAGTCCCGAGGCTGGGAGAGGTCAGTAAAGCATCGAGGTTTTTGACGGCGTTGGTAATATCTTTGATGAAAGCAATGTTTTCTTCAGATCCGGAGTTATCTGAATGGATAGACCAGATGCGTAGCTGATTTTTCAAGCCTGGAAGATTTTGCTCGTCAGCGCTGTTGTTGTCGTTTTTTGAGCGTATCTGCACTGTTAGTGACTGTTCGAGTTTTTTAATAAAGCGCTTCGAGTCAGAAACTACCATAATTTTTTGTCCAGCCATTAGCGCTGCTGAAATTTGAGCAACTAGGGCGCTGGAATTATGACCTTCATACCAGTAAATTGTCCGATCTCCATTGCGCCATTCGTTTTTGATGATGTATGGGACTTCTGATTGCGGTCGCATTGCTCGGAAGAAGTCGATAGTAACATCGTCCATATGAGCATCAGCTATCACAACCAGTGGAGCATTGTATACTATGTATTCCAGCACTTCCAGGATTGCAGCGCGATGTTCCTTGCAAGTGTTACTGTGCAAGAGGTGTGTGAGGTATTGGCAAGCTTCATCAATAAAGATGCAGCCGTATGTGAGGGCTTGAGTGTTGAGCTTATGCAAGCTATCAATAGTAATGCTCAAAGCAGTAGCTTGAGCCAAGCCTACGTAACCCAATTCTGAGTACATAGCAGTTTCTAAGCGCAGAGCCAGATTTTTCAGCAGGTTGACGCGATGTCCGTTGTTGAGGAATCTTGCTTTTGGATTGTGGTTACGCCACCAGCGCATGAGTTCAGTTTTACCTGTACCCATATCACTCCACAAAACCACAAGCCCCGAACGAGGAAAGCGAAAAGATGCTCTGCTTGTGGAAGAATATTGGGCAGTCAGAGACTTAGGGTAATTTTCGACTAGGTTTTTGGAGTCAGATAGAGGGGTGGTTGCAAAGCTAACTTCGTGCGACTCATCTTCTTTTGCTCCCCGATCGATAACCTCAATAGTATCGCCAAGTTCTTCAAAAATAGGAATTTCCAGAGCTTGGGTTAGATATTTGATATTGACTGTCACATCTGGTTTATATTTGCTCAGTCCCCATTTTCTGCCACGATACGAGCAGCGATAATCAGCCAGTGCTTTGGCATCATCAATGATTGCTAACAGTAGTGCTAAAGCATCCTTACCCCTAGAAACCACAAAATCATCAACACCTTTTTCTGGCCCCGGTAACAGCGCCACTTCAGCTGTACAACCGTATGCCTCAATCGCCTTACCAGTACGAACGGTTGCTTGAAAAACTGACCAGCAGGTTGAAGCTTTTGTTTCATAATCAAAGAGAATTATAAACTTGCGCCCGCTTTGTGCTAACGGTACTAAGTCTGGGTGTAACCGTTCATCAAAGTCCTGCTGCCCCACGCGTCCGTTCCAAATTCCTGGGAGGGCGATCGCTACAAATCCATGACTCAGTAAACTGGCTGCTTTTTTCTCTCCCTCACAAAGAATGATGGGAATTTCTCTATGTAACTGCACCCACTCCCAAAATAAGCGCGGATTGAGTCGGTCAAACAGACGTAATGCTAAGGGAGAATGATATCTTTTGATATTGTACCGTTGGGCAACTTTATCCCAAATACAGTTGGGAACATCAAAGTAAGTGACGCGGTTGGGTGTTTTGGGAGGAGATTCGTATTTAACGGGTTTGTTTTTCTCAAAATCGATGCGGGGACGATCTGGTTTGAAACGCCCCCATTCCATAGGAAGCCAATTGTTGAGTGGGTCTAGTCCATTTACCCACCATCCCCCTAATGTAGTGTGAGCATATTGTCTTAAGTATCCATCTCGTAATCGCCCATCGTTACGTCTGGCTGTTTGGGGTAGCGCGTAAAGTAAATATTCGTATACTATCGATCCGCTAAGAGAACGGACATTGAGAGCAGTTAATTTTGGGTCAACACCTGAAGCAATTACCCATTCAAGCCAATGGTTGTCAGTTAATTGGTCGTTATCATTAGTAAAATTGATATTAATTACATTGGGAAGTGTCATTATTCTATTCTCCGATGATGATCGCGTACATCGGAGCTACCCACTGTTTGAGAGCGTAGGGTGTTGAATGCAAGGTGTAGTGAAGATTCTTCTTCTACTTCCAGCGTTTTTCCAGTGTAGGTTTTTGAGATTTGACCAATTGTTTGGGTTCTCAAACCAAAACAATGGTTAAAAATCTGAAAAAAACATTAAATAATTGAGAATTTACTGCAATTAATTGTCGTCAACCTAAATACCTACTGTTGAAAAGCCCCCTACCCTGACTCTCGAAGGCGAAAGTAGCGGTGTTCATATCAAGTGTTACCAACAGCTAACAACTTCATTCCAACTCCCTTAATAACAAGATTTCAATCTTTTAACAAAGCAGTTTCGTTCCTGAAAAGGCTGAAATTTTGAGTAACGAAACTTAAGAAGTTAGTTTGATATTCTGTGATGCACTTGATTCGGTGTTGCGCTTACTTTGCCTTTATGACGCAGACATTGTTACATTGAAATTACTTTAATGTTTGTTACGGTTAGTTGTTAACCGCTTAGCATAGGTCTGGCGTGTGGGCAGCTAACCGATTTCTTTTTAAGTGACTTGCCAAAACTCCTAAGCGATTAGGCAATGCTTTGGGGGTTGACAGTCAAAAAACCAAAAATCAGTCCTATGCTTGATTTCAAAGCCAAACAAAACAGCTTTTAGCTGGAAAATTTGAGTATTCACGACATTATCCTCATATAAGAGGCATCTAGCCGAGAAATTTCTTCCTAAACTATTTGTGACTGGTAACTAGATAATCTAGCTATCAAAATGTTTTTCACCTACAGTCGGGCTAGAGTTGGGAGAAATTGTAGCGCTAGATGCCTTTTTTGCTATTTGTCTAAAAAAAGGCATACTACTCCATCCCCTATATGCTAATATTGGCAACAGGGGTCGGTCGTAAGGTATCGTTAGGCTCTAAACAATTTTGGTGTTTTCTTGACCGCCAAGTCCTTCGGACACCAATCCTGTTTTCTAACGACTCCCCTCACATTCTGGTTATCTCAATATATTGCTTTTGTCGGTTTAACCTCCTTCAAACATCGACGAAGACCATTTCTGGGTATCATTGCTTTCGCTAGAGTAACATGAATTGCTCCTGGACAGTATTAAAACTCGCCGATCTCTTCCGTGTTGCCGATTTTGTTGCAAGTATGAAAGCCGCCTGTTGCGCATCGTTGTGAGCTATAATTTGTCAAATCAATATTTTTTTATTCGGAGTAAATCCATACTGGTGAAAGTTTTGACAGTCCCGAAACCTTTAGGGGAGAATTTCTGACTCTAATACACGCAACAATTTCTCTTCCAAAGAAGTTAAATAAGGACGGTTCACTTTTCCCAAATACTCCAGAAATTTTTGCACTGATTCCTCTAAGGTACTGGAATACACTCGACTAATGCGACCGCATATGAGTTGCATCTGCTGACAATCATCAGGCAAGTAATTGAAGGATTTTAAATGCTTCAACCCAATGGTATACTCTGCATCCCACATTCTCACGGTACAACTAAATTCGTTGACTTGAGTGACAATTGCCCAACAGCCACCTTTACCTCTAAGTTCTGGATTATCCTTAGTTAGGATTTGGCAGACTTCGCCAACAAAGTAGGTGTTTGGTACTTTGGTACGTTCCATGATGCGTTGTAAAACATCCTTCACGATTCTACCAGTCGGCACTTTACCACCTGCTTGTTGTACTGCACTCTGCCATACTTCCCACTGTTCCTGCGGTTTTAGCTTTGTAATGGGTCGGACTTGCCCCTCAGTTGTCGGCAGAATTTGTGATTCATTTGTTGTCAAATCTCGATCTGGCGAATTTTGACAACAAATTGTTGTCAAATTTTCGTAGACATCAGCTGCCGCAATCAAGTAATTTGACTTTTGGCGACTATGACCAAATCTATCACGGCAATAATCCTCGAAAGTTTTATGAGTCGAGCGGTATAGCCTGCGATCTCGCAACTCCATCAATGCCTTACCTGCTTCAAAAAATGCTCTTTCTACCTTCCGTTCTAAGTGGAGACGATCTCGCTGTTCTTCCTGTGTCAGTTCAGAAATTTCCACAGCCATCACTGTAATAGTTGCTGAAACTGAATCTGTTTGATGGGAGATATCCTTAGTTGCCTCTGTTGCAGGTATTTCTGAGTCATTAGAGGATGGTTTGTTCATGATTTCCCATCTCTTATACTTTGATGATGTGAGTTTAAGGTCGATTGCAAATCAATCCTCTACGAGCTAGATAGTTGCAATGACTCCAGTCAAGAAATTGAAAGTAGCAGCATAGGATGAATATCGGTGTAATTAAACATTACTTTCGCCAAAAAGAGTTACACCAAAGTCTACACTCAACACTTGTTCGATTTTGCGAAGATTCTCAATTGAAAGGGCTCCTTTAAGAGTTTCTTTTTCAATGTCGTACCAGTAAGTGCGCGATACACCAACCTCATCACATATTTGCTCGAGAGACTTACTGCAATTAAATCGAGCTTGCTTGATCCGCTCTCCTAACCCTTCAATTTCAACTTCTTTGACCTGTCTAATTCGCATTCTGGTATTCATCACATTATCACTTCCTAGAGTAAAGGGTTAACTATTAGTTTTTCTATACACTATCAGCTATTAGTTAACACACTATAAACTAATAGTGTACTAAATGATGCATAAAAAAACACGCTTGATCGACTGTGTACTAATTGAAGACATCAAAATTATGAATTTGGACATGTTTCACCATTGATCGATCGGGGTTGACTATGGGTATCTATGTGGCGAAGTAGTATATGTATTTTTAATACATATTTTTATCATAAATATTCATTGGTTTACAAAACACAATATAATGTCTTGTTCAATACATAAATATATTATTGAGTCAAGCTGTCAAAGTAGTAAAAACCTTGATTATAGAAATTTTGTTAGTAAATAAATATATAGAAAGTAGAATTAATTTTGCAAGCTGTGTTTATACCAGGTAACTTGGACTACAGTTTTTTTATTGTTCCTTTGCAAAATAATTATGCTTCTTACCACAAAGGCTTTATTCCTTCCTATAGGAATTCATTGAAGCAAAGGACTGTCAGGGTAAAGGCATCTAAAATTAGCGAATTTTAGATTTTGAATTAGAGTATTCCAATCTAAAATATTTCGGTTGAGGCTCACGAAGAAGTCTAAAATTATTGCATTCTGGTATTTTTTAACTCTTGTTAGTTATCAAGGTTAATAACCAACGCTCATAATCAATATTTCTCCAATACTAGAGGGGAAACCCCTCGTAATAGTCTTCAATTAAAGGCAGCAACCTGACAAATAACCATTAAATACCTTTTGTAATCTTTGGCATTCATTATGCAAAGAAAAACACCCCCTGTGGCTTTAGCTTTGCTTAAAAAATCTACATCAGCATCCATGCAAGTAGATAGTAAAGCAAGAATTAATCCAGCCACAAAAAACTTACTTGAGAGATTATTTCCAGTACGCTGGCAATTAGTTTCAGTCGCCACCACACTTTCTGTTGCATTGCAATCAAGAGCAGCTAGAGCAGATTCAATATTTTCTAATGCCCAAAAAGCAATGACCTGTGTGATTACTAGTGCTTCAGGTGGTGGAACTATTAGTAATGCAGTTCTGACTAATCTGCCAGTAATTCTATTTACATCTTTGACTATCGTTTTGTTTGGTTACTTCTGCTTTTCTGTTTACCAAGGAGTTGCCGCATACGGGCGTGGAGAGGAAGTAAGTAACGTCATCCAGCAACCCATCTTCACATTCATATCCGTAATATTTATCGTGGTATTTCAGTCGTTGTTATTTGGTAATAATGCATCCTGCACTTGACGTATTAAATCCAGAAGTGGAATAAAAATTCAGACGCAGATATTGGACTTAGAGTTAAATTCTAGTCATTCTGCACGGAATTTTAGATTTTCAATTTTGATTGAAGAATTCTTCTTTTCTTCAATCCGGACATCTACAATTCCAAATTATAAGAATTCAGCACCCAGGAGCCAGAAGTCAGAATTTAGAGTTAATCTAATAGATTAGTAAATTAATTCATCAAACATTTCTCCTCATTCTTTAACCCTTCTGACTCCTGAATTCTGACTCCTGAATCCTTATATCAAATCGATTGACGGAATCCTGCTGAAAGTTCTATGAAAGAAGAGATTATCAAAGTCAATCAGAGCTTAGGTGAAAGTCCCAAATTTGGCCCATTTACAGGCAGACAGTTCGTAATTTTCGCCCTGGTATTTTGCCTAGTTTTTGTACTATTGTGCCTACTCATAGGATTAGATATCTTTTGGGGCTTAGGTTTGGCATTTTGGGCAAGTTTCTCAATCGCCCTACTCTCAGGAGATAAACCATATCTTTATTGGTCTAAAATTTCCCCAATTCTTCCCAGATGGACAAGAGGATATGCCACCTACACTCAGGCACAGCACAAGAAAAAAGTTGGAAAGCGAAAAGTCAAATTGACTCGCTCATCTCAACCAAAAACTCTCAATCCATTTGAAGATTGGTTGGATTTAACTACAATAGTCAGACTCAAAAAAGATTCATACATTATTGGAGCTTATCTACTCAGTAAAAAGCATCTAACTGAGAGTAGTAATACTCTGCAATTAATCTTTGGTTATTCTTGCACGGGAATTCATCCTTTATTCAACTCTGCACAAGAGATAGAAGCAGTAGCCAAAGCTTTTGAAAATGGCTGTAAAGAAATACCACAAAGAGAAAAAATCACGTTTAGATGGAGTTCTTTCTGTGATGATAGCGATAGTGCAGAATATTTGATGCAGCGCCTAAATAATCCAGCTTCTCTAGAGTGCGAATTCTTAGACTGGGGAAGACTTGCCCGCACACAAAAGCTCACCAAAGAAAAAGCCCGGAAGAACATCAAACTCAATATTTATTGGTCATTTACCATAGCTTCTGAATCTTTAGAAACCTCAGACCCAGTAGATAAGTTTTTGGTGAAACTGGCTAATTTCTTACAACGCAGATTTACAGATTCTGGCGTGAATCAATTAACCCTGAAAAGATTAACGCAAATATTAACGAAAGCCCTAGAAGCTTCATTAAGATACCAGCAGATTCTTGCAGAGATGGGGTTAAATCCTCAGCCGAAAACAGATAAAGATTTATGGCAAGAGCTTTGTAAAAATATTGGAGCTAAAGAAGTCATCATTCCGCACACTTTGGTATTTGATGAGCAAGGTATTCGAGAAGAAATTGATGAAAAAGCTTTGTTTGATA
Organism: Calothrix sp. NIES-2098; assembly: GCF_963875125.1. Taxonomy (NCBI): domain Bacteria; kingdom Bacillati; phylum Cyanobacteriota; class Cyanophyceae; order Nostocales; family Calotrichaceae; genus Calothrix; species Calothrix sp. NIES-2098. The sequence continues at coordinate 86,059 of NZ_CAWNKJ010000002.1, read as the reverse complement.
AACCAATCGAAATCATCAATCAACCTCATCTAACTTCTATCATCCTCAACAATGGTGTACCTTTTGCAGATAAGCGCTGGATTTGCTTACCAAATGGTGATGAGAAGAAGTATGTTGGCGTAATGGTACTGAGCCGCAAACCAGAAATCTTTGCTTCTACCAGACATCAAATTCGTTTCTTATGGGATTTATTTTCGCGCCACAACATTTTTGATGTGGAAATCATTACAGAATTTTCCCCAGCTGACCGAGGAATTACCCGTGCGGCCCAGCAGATGATTACTAAACGCTCTAGGGCGTTAGATTTAAATGTGCAGCAGAAAAAATCCATTGATGTTTCTGCCCAAATTAATGTAGAAAGGTCAGTGGAAGCACAAAGACAACTGTATACAGGAGATGTGCCACTCAATTTAAGCTTGGTAGTGCTGGTTTATCGAGATACAGCAGAGGAAATAGATGATGCTTGCAGACTGATTTCTGGTTATATTTCCCAACCGACAGAACTTACCCGTGAAGTGGAATATGCTTGGTTAATCTGGTTGCAGACTTTGTTAATCAGGCTAGAACCAATTCTGATGCGTCCGTACAATCGGCGGCAAACTTTCTTTGCTAGCGAAATTCTGGGACTGACCAATATAGTGCAGAATAGTCCCGCAGATATGCAAGGGTTTGAGTTGATTGCAGATGAAGGGGATTCACCAGTCAAAATTGACCTCTCAAAAACCAAAAATATCTTGATTCTGGGTACAACCGGCTCAGGTAAGTCTGTTTTAGTCTCATCCATCATTGCCGAGTGCCAAGCTCAGGATATGAGTGTTTTGATGATTGACCTACCCAATGATGATGGTACAGGTACGTTTGGCGACTACACACCTTATCACAATGGCTTTTACTTTGATATCTCCAAGGAGTCCAATAATTTGGTGCAACCTTTGGACTTATCAAAAATCCCTGTAGAGCAAAGGGAAGAACGAGCTAAGGCGCACAGGAATGATGTGAACTTAATTGTTCTGCAATTAGTTTTGGGTTCGCAGACTTTTGACGGCTTCTTGTCCCAAACAATCGAGTCTTTGATTCCCCTAGGGACAAAGGCTTTTTACGACGATCCTGATATCCAAAGACGTTTTGCTTTAGCTAAAGAAGAAGGATTGGGTTCTGCGGCTTGGGAGAATACCCCAACGTTAGCAGATATGGAACATTTCTTTGACAAGGAGCATATCAGCCTGGGATATGAAGATGAGAATGTGGAGCGAGCGCTTAATTATATCCGGCTGCGCTTTCAATATTGGAAAAATAGCAGTATCGGCAATGCAATTTGCCGTCCTTCAACTTTTGATACTGATGCTAAGTTAATTACCTTTGCGCTGACAAATCTGCAATCTAGTAAGGATGCAGAGGTTTTCGGGATGTCTGCATATATCGCCGCATCTCGCCAATCGCTCTCAGCACCCAATAGCGCGTTCTTCATGGATGAAAGCAGTGTGCTGTTGCGGTTCGCTGCTTTATCGCGGTTGGTAGGTCGTAAATGTGCTACGGCGCGCAAGTCAGGTTGTCGAGTTATGCTGGCAGGACAAGATATTCTGTCGATTGCTAATTCCGAAGCTGGGGAGCAGATTTTACAAAATATGCCCTGTCGTTTGATTGGGCGGATAGTACCTGGGGCTGCTAAGAGTTTTTCAGAACATTTGGGAATTCCTCAAGAAATTATTGAGAAAAATGAAAGCTTTCGCCCCAATATTAAGCAGTTATATACGCTCTGGCTGTTGGATTACAACAACAAATATATTCGCTGTCGTTACTATCCTTGTTACTCAATGTTGGCGTTGGTGGCAAATAGTCGGGAGGAGCAAGCAGCCCGTGACCGATTTAAAGCTATGTATGCAGATAAATTTCAATGGGTTGCGGAGTTTTCTAAGTATTACGTGGATTGCATTAAACAGGGTAAGCCTCTATGAAAAAGTTAGAATTTGTTACTGGATTAGCACAATATAAAGTCTTGCTAGCAATTTTAGGAGTTGTAGCAGCATGGGCATCATTTGAAGTTTGGAAATGGAATCAGGCACAACATGAAAAATATATCGCGCAGAAAGAAGAAGCTTGCAAGCAACGTTTAGCTACGGCTGACCGCTATGTACAGAGTAATCGATTTCTGCAAGCTGAATATTATGCACATAAAACACAATCACCGTTAAAAATTAAATTAGAAAAGCCTGGGATTACAACTAATTTTCAAACAGAAAAAGAATACATATTAATGTATAACAAACCCATGCATTTAATACCTGAAACTCCCAGGTATGAAGGTAGTTTATTTGAAAGATTATCTAGACAACTAGCTAAATATCCACCAGAACCATTAATGGTAACTGGAAAAAAACTCTTAGGAAATAACGCAGAGGTAATATCTGCTTGCTCTCCTAAAACTTTTATAGTTCCACTGGATAATTTATATGAGACCAATCAAAAACTTGACATTAGCCCTTATCTGCCGCCGTTTAGCAGTTTTTAGTAGCTTAATAGTTCTATTGATTGTATTTTCAGCTTTACCAGCTAGAGCTGGAGCATCTTTTCTCAATCAACTCCAACAGGTTCTTGTGAGCCTAAAAACCTCTATTGAGCAGTACAAACAAGAATTCAGCCAGCAGTGGCAAGAATTGAACGCAGATTTAAACGAAGCTATCAGTTCTACAGTGGGAGATTTAGGGATACCTGACCCCTTAAAAGCTGGTAAAAAAATTAAGATTGTTATTCAAGAACAAGATACTGATTTAGTGCAAACTGATTCACAAACCCAAGGTGATAATGCTCAAAGAAACTGGCATCAATCTTATACTTATGGGCTGGCTGAATCGGTTTTGGGTAGAGAAGGACAGAAAACTCAAGCCAAAGAGGGTGAAATGTCTAATCAGGCTTTGGCAACTTCATCTAATAACGCAGATGAGGTTCAAAATGATGTGATTACTCAAGACATTCTCAAAAAAATGGCAGTGCAGAATCTGCAAACCACAATTATTACTAAATCGATTCATAGTGAAGCCCAAAAACAAACTAGAGCTTTATCAGCCGCGAACATTAATTTGAGTGATATCTCTAGTAGGTTAGATCAACAAGCAAAGAAAGAGCAAGCTAATAGTAATTCTAGCGCTCGACAAATATTAGATGCAGCTGCATTTGCTGATGGTTTTTGGGAAAAAACAAATGATAAATAATGTAACTAATTTCTGGTACTTACTAGATGTAACTGGACATACTAATGCTGAAGATATCGTTGATGGTGCTATCAATGGTTCACGATTGGTTGTATCTTCGTTTAACCAAGATTGGCAGGATTTAGCTACTGGTCAAAGTGAAATATATAAAGCAGTAGTTACTGTCTCCGCTTTATGTGGTGTTGTATTTGTTTCTTTCTGGTCAGTAGGTTGGTATTCACGCATGATGCAAGAAGGATGGAGCCATGATGTTTTAAATGAGATGGTATATCCATTATTGGTATGTTTGATGTTGACAATCAATAATGGACAATTACTAGCTAGCACGTCTTTAATGTTTCGCAATACAGCTATTAATTTAAATGATAAGGTGCTAAATATTACGCGCAACGGTATCAGCCTAAGAGATGCGATTCGTAGTACCAATATGAATCAGGCTTTTATCCTTTCAGTTCAAGCACAACTTCAAGAATGTGAAAAAGAGCCTGAGAATGGTAAAAATGACCAAGGACAACCAATTAATCCCAGAGAAACTTGTCGAGAGACTAAAATCAATCAAGCCAAACAAAAAGCTCAAGAATATCGGGACAAACATGGATTACCATCTTATTCAAATAGCTGGAATCCATTAGATATTGCTGGTCAAACTATCAATTCAATGGTGCAAGCTTTATCATGGATTATCTTTAGCGGTTTACAAGCAGCGTTTCAGTATGTTGTGCAGGTAGCATTTTTATTGAATGCTTATATTGCGCCTATCTTTTTAGTACTTTCGCTTTTTCCTTTTGGTACTAAACCTATCTATGCTTGGATTGCAGGCTGGCTGGCACTTACTTTAGTACTGATGTCATATTCAATTATTTGTGGGATTGCTGCTAGTTCAATTGTGAATGCAGATAGTAATAATCCTTTGTTTTTACAGCTAATAGAAGCAATTCTTTCTCCGATTTTGGCTATCGCGATAGGTGCTGGTGGAGGGATGGCAGTTTTCTCTGCTTTCTCTAGTAGTGGTAGGTTAATCTCTGGGAGGGTATTCAGATGAGATTACTGGATAAGAAAGAGATTAATTTTACTCCTTTGGTATCTATAGGACAAACTGTTATTTTAATATTTTTATTTTTAATTACTCTCGCTAATTCGAGTAGATTAGGGAAGATTTCTAATAGCAAGCCGACTTTGGTTGAACTGCAAGATGGAACTTCTATTAGGGCAGTTGCGATGGGAGAAAAAGACCGCACTGACCAAGCTATTATGGATTTTGTGGGGCGGACTATGATGAATTTAATGAGTTGGAATGCTCTCCCTAAATCATCAGACGAAAATCTCGATTCCAGAAATTTAAAAATTGACCCTGGTATCCAAATAGCTGATAAAAAAGTTACTACAAATACTTGGAATGCAGGATTTGCATTATCAGAAGATTTTCGGGCTAGTTTTTTACGCGAAATAGCAGCTTTAACGCCATCTGATGTATTTAATGGGGATACACAATCAGCCCTAGTAGTGCGCTATCTTGCGCCTCCACAAAAATTATCAGATGGGCAATGGCGCATAGATATGGTTGCCAATTTAGTGGTTTTTAAAGGTAAAGACCAGTCAGGTAAAGGAATTTCTTTTAATAAAACTATTTTTGTCAGAGCGGTAGATACTCCTCCTTTACCGAATAATCCTTCAAAACAACAGTTAGCAGCTTATAACGCCAGAATTGCGGGAATGGAAATTTATCGCATCCAAGACGTAGATTTGGGCAGGTGATATTATGTCAAGTCAGGTTATTGAAAATTCAAATTCTTCTACTAATAAAGAATCTAACAATCGTAGCCAAGAATTTGCTCAGATGAATGGTGTAGAGATTGAAAAAAATTCATCATCATCGATAGAAGTAACCCTCTCTGAGGAACCAAAGGAACCAGAAGAAGTTGTCACAACTCGCCCGATAGCGGGACATCCTTTGTTGAAAGGCTTGACAGTTTCTGGTGGAGTTCTGCTATTAGTTCTGATTTTTGGGGCGATGATTGGCACATTGACAGGAGCTTTAAATGAAAAGGGCAATAATCAAACCCAACAAAGTGCAAAAACTAGCCAAGAGATGAAAGAACAAGAGAAGGATACGGAGGACGGAAATCTCAAAACCGCTATGGCTATCACTACCCAAAAAGGTGAATTGCAATCTATTAGTAAAAAAGATAATGGGGATGTATCACCCACGCCATCACCAACAACTACCCCGACAGCTACTGTTAGTGTTAAGACTCAGCCAAGAATAACGCGATCGCCAACAATTTATCAAGCACCACCACCACCTATTGCAGTTACCAGACCTAGTACAAGCTATCAAGCTACTCCCCCAGTTAAACAGCTTGCTTCTGTACCTACTTCTGCACCGCAACCTAAACCCGTAAAATCTAACGTTGGCAATACCAACCCATTACCAAAGGTTAAAACCACGCCCAAAGACCCGATGCAGGAATGGTTAGCAGTAGCCAATATCGGAAATTATGCTTCTAGCGATTCTGGGAGTGGAGAATCAAACAATGAGGTGACAGATTTAAAAAATGCTGGCGTGGAAGGAGGTACAGGAGTTAAACCAGCCAGTGCTTCTAATCGCAATCAAGAAGTACCTCAGTCACCGCAGACTAACTATGATGGCAAACGGGTATTGGTTGGGACTCGTGCAGCTGGGACAATGGAAACTCCCATTGCTTGGGTGGGTAGTGGCGTAAATAATCAGCAGCAAGCACAAAATTGTTTGATTAAACTATCAGAACCTCTCAAAGCTTTTGATGGTAAGGAAGTATTACCCAAAGGGTCTTATGTTGTTGCTATCCTCAATCCGACTAACTCAGAAATAGCTCAGATGACGGCAGTTTCTGCACTCATTAATAGTGATGGTCAGACACAAGAAAAACAACTGCCGCCAAATTCTATTTTGATATTAGGTAAAAACGGTAATTTACTAAAGGCTGAATCTCGTAAAGGTGGCAGTAATTTAGGCAATTCGCTCATGGCATCTCTGCTAGGAGGTTTATCTAAGGCTGCTGAAATTCAAAATCGAGCTAATTCCGAAACAACAATTAGCTCATTAGGTACGACTACTACGACTACAAGTAATGGTGAGAAAGATTTAGCAGCTGGTTTTGCCCAAGGAAGTATTAATGAGATTTTGTCGAGGATGAAAAACTCCAATGAGCAGCAATTACAAGGGCTACAGCAGCAACAACAAGTATTTGTCATTGAAGCCGGTAAGCAAGTACAAGTTTTCGTGAATCAATCTATTATGATATGAAACGTTTAAGTTTATTACTGATAACTACTTTATTTATCAGTGCTACACCTGGCATATCTTTAGCACTACCGCCAGCTAGAAATGTATATTCACAAGATGCCCAAGGTCACAACTCCAATGGAATTGATTTAAAAGTTTGGAGTGGTTACGGGCTAACTATCAACTTTATCTCTACAGGTGAAACTATTAAGCAAGTTTGGCTGGGAGACCCTTCGCATTTTGCTCTTAGTTCTAATGGCAATTTATGTCAGCGTGGTGCATCAAATGATGAAAATTGTGGAACTGGAGGGGCGACAGTTTTATTTTTGAGGCAGATTAAACCGATTGATTTTCCTTCTCTAACTTCTTCTGTTGATGGTAGTACTGTGATGACAGTGATTACTAATAGTTCTCTTGGTCAAAAACAGTATCAATTTAAGTTAATTCCGGCTAAAGGTAAGCCACAGTACACAAGTCTGATTATCAAACCAGATTCTGATAGACCAAAGCCTCTTTCCGTTGAAAAGCCAGATAACAGGAATTTAAACACTAGCACTAATACTGCAAATCGAAATTCGACTCCAATAAATAGATTCTCCAACAATAATTCTCCAGTTTTAAATGCTTCATCATTAAGAAATGATGCCAATTCTATTGCCGTTGGTTTAGCTGTTGCAGTTGGTAACGGCACAATTAAACCTAAGTCGGTAGAATGGCGGAAAGCACAAGATACTATCCGCTTACTGAGGAAAGGTAAACCCAGAACGGAAGCTATCAGGTTATCAGGTATTCCCCAAAACCTCTTTAATGAATTAATGCAATGGGGGCAAAGGCGGTGATTATAAATAAAGCTATTTTCTCAACAATTTCTGTTTCTTTAATTGCTATTTTACTATTAGAATTACCAAGTATAGCAATTGCAGAAATCCCAACAGTTACTCATACTTCTGGTAAATATCAATTAAAGTCTCCTGATTGGACAAAGATAAACTGGAGTAGCTTAGATCCAGTTCAGGAGCCTGGATACATCAATGTTTCAGCAGATATTGCTGCTAAATTAGGCTATAATCCTTCCCGTTCTTGGTCAGCCGGACAGAATATCGATTCTGTGGTTATGTTAGGTGATGTGGATGAAGCTTTTACACAAAGTCAATTTACTTTGAAACTGATAGCTGAAATAACCTCAAATCAGATTGACTCTTTAACATTACAAGATTTTGGTTTAATGAAGTGGCAGACTATCGGTTCATTAGTTCAAGCAATTCCCAATTTGAACAATATTAATGTGAGTCAAATTAAACCTATTCAAGACTTACTTCAGAAGTCGGGTATTTCTCCCAATGGTACAATTTCACAAGTTTTACATGACTATCCAAAAACAAGTAATTTTCCACTCGGTAATTTAGATTTAAGCAAGTATTCGTTAAGTTCAATTCCGCAATTAACAGAAACAAGGATTAGTAAATTTCTCAACTGGCAACAAAGTTTTATTAATCAAGTTCCTGGGTTAAATAGAGTACCTTTTGATAAAATGCCCCAACCAATTAATTCAGGGTTGGATGTAGTTGGTATTGCTTCTGTGGTTTTAGGTAAATCTGAACGTGGAGATTCTAGGGTAAGAGAAAGCTATTTTGTATCAGGTAAGGTAACTCGTTCTAATCAAACTGTTGCTGTTGCTTGTGGGGTGAGTCAAGAATGCCCTTACTTGGAATTGGGGGATATTGCGGGGCAACAAGGCAATCTTTACGGTAAGCGTTGGGCTTCTGGTTCCTCACAAAAGGTAGATGGCGGTTTTGGCATATTGCAACGTGTCAATGGTGGTAAAGAACCTACAGGTAGGTTGGTCTATGGTTCTGGTTTCAAAGTCGTCCTTACAGGTGTTAATGAGTCCACAGGTACAGCTAACTTTGGTTTATTCTTTCGTATTTGCGTTAATTTCTTTGGAACTGGTAAATCTTGCACTCCCTACTTTATTGGGCCAGTCCCTTGGGTTCCAGTTAAGGAGAATGATTTAGTCATTTTAGGTAAAGGATGAAGATGGCTAAAATCGCTAAAACTACCCAACCAGTAGATAATCTTGTTCCTCAAAACTTTTACAATGCTTTCTTCTCACCAATGGGTTTGGCATTACTTGTAAGTATTGGGGCGCTAATGTTAGCGAAAGCTATGGAAGGGCGCGGAGCATCCAACAAGTTAGCACGGGCGCGATGGGCGGGCGCTAGGGAGAAAACAGCAGCTCGTAAGTTGGCTTGCAAACAAATTACTGAGCGCAGACATAACAGAGTAGCTCTCTACATCGGTACGCCTGTGGGTACGAAATCTCAGGTTGTGGATAACAAACGTATTACCAATATTCCTGAAGATAAAAGCCGACTCTATCTGCCAGATGTGCAACGGGGAATTTTGGTTTGCGGTGGTGCTGGTTCAGGTAAAACCTTCTCGATGATTAATCCCTTGGTGCGTTCTGCTATCGACCAGGGACTACCAATTATTCTCTACGATTTTAAATATGCTCATCAAGAATCTGCTACTGCTGGGGCTAAAGGGCAAGCAGCGAAACTGGCAGGATATGCAGCTATGCATGGGTATGAGGTTTCTATTCTCGCCCCCGGTTTTCCTGAATCCTGTGTGGCTAATCCCCTGGATTTTCTGCGGAGTGAAACTGATGCAGAGATGGCACGTCAGTTAGCGATCGTTCTCAACCGCAATTTTAAATTATCTTCTGGTGGTGATGTCTCGGATGGTGGTTTCTTTGTCAATGCTGGAGATCAGTTAGCTCAAGCAATTTTTATGCTGGCACGAGGTACTGATTTCCCAGACATTATGATGTGCCATGCAATTCTCAGTCTGCCTAAATTAATTGACCGCATTCAACAAGCTTCTTTAAATCCTTGGGTAAAAGTTGCTTTTGACCAATTCCTGTCTGTGGCTGGTTCTCCAGAAACCGCCGCTAGTATTGTCGGTACGACGAGCGGGTTATTTACTCGCTTTATGACCCCTTCTACTCTTTCTGGCTTTTGTGGTCAAACAAATATTCCCTTGGATTTGAAAGGGCGGAAGATGGTGGTGTTTGGCATGGATAAGGAGAAGCGAGATGTGATTTCTCCTTTATTGGTGTCTATTCTGCATCTTTTATGTTCTCGTAATTTGGCTGGTAAACGCACAGAACCATTGCTATTGGCACTAGATGAATTACCAACTTTATATCTACCAGCTTTGGTAGATTGGCTTAATCAAAATAGGGAGGATGGCTTAATTTGTTTACTGGGATTGCAAAATTTATCACAGCTTGAAAGGGCTTATTCCAAAGAAACTACCAACGCTATCTTTGGCGGTTGTGCTACGAAGGCTTTCTTTAATCCTCAAGATGATGTAGCGGCTGAACGTTTTAGTAATTTCTTAGGTAACGAACAAATTAAGCATAGAGAACGTTCGCGCAGTTCTGGTGGTAAAGGTGGTGCAAGTACCTCAATTTCTGAACAAAATAGTACCCGGAATTTATTTGAGGTGAACCAATTTAATTCTTTACCAGAAGGGAGAACAATTATTGTTAGTCCTGGGTTTCGCTCCGGTAAAGAGGTGGGGTTGCCGCTTTTAGAGCAAATTCGGATACCACAAAGCGATCGTAATTCCGAGGTGGCTAGTGTAGAAAAGTGGTATGAACTCCAGCAGGAATTTATATCCAAATCTACATTGAAAGAGCCATCTGGTGAAGAATTAGAAATTAGAAAATTTTCGGCTGAAAAGTTATTGCCTTTAGTAGATGAGAAACAGCAAGCTGAAGAAGCATTGCAAAATGAAGTTTAGGAGGTAATTGATGAAGAACTTCTCCAATTATGAATTACATCTGTTAGCAAAACTTCCCTTAGATGTTGCTGCATTAGCTGAAAAATATCGCATTGATATCATTAATGCTGCGGAGTTTTGGGATGAACCACCATTTCCAGACAACTATGTACCAGAAATGATTGAAATTTATTACGGCAATACTATCAGTCCCCATGTGTTTATCTTAAATGGTCAATTAGAAGATTACAAGCTCGATGATTTAGATATCAATAGAAAATCTATTGCGGTACAGATTGATGACCAATGGGCTTATATACAAGTTGAAGGACAAGAAATACTCAATCGTTTAGGTGGTGTAGTTTTACCAGATGCGGTTATTGAACCCTCTGCATTGTTAAATTCAATTTTAAAGGCAGAAAATCATGGATGAAATTAAATCCGAAGCTAAACAAGTACAGCATGATTATTTAGAAATTCTCAATGACATCTTAGAAAAGATACTTGAAAAAGGAGAATTTCAAGGAGTAGCTCCCAGCAAGGATGTATCAATATTTGTAGGTAGAGAACTTCAATATAAGGCTAATTCTCATGGAGAAGTCATTGTAAATCTGATGAATTCAGATTTAGTAGAACAATTGAATACAGCTATTAATGAACCGCCAAAATTGAAAGGTTCTGTCCGAATTATGATTGGTCAGGACAAAGTTTTTCATGCTAAAGATGGAAAAATTCTCACAGATAAACTGGGATTGGCTAGTAAAACTTCTCAAAAATTGAGTACTAGCGCTAGTGTTGCTCAATCTAGTAAGCAATCAGTCGTTAGTATTAAAGAGTTACAGAAACAAGTTGATGCTTTACAGCAAAAGGTTGAAGAACAGCAGAAAGTCATTAATAATTTCAGTAGTCAATCACAAAAATCTCCTTTAGAGATTCAAAAATTATCTGCTGAATTGAACAACTTAAAATCAGCTTTTGAAGCACAGCATCAAACGATTGAGCAGCTACAGAAAGGGTTGGAAGCAATTAATAGCCACACCACTCCATTCGTCAAGAATCAATCTTTGAAAGAATGGATAACTAATCTGGAAACTAATGTTAAAAAATCTGCCTCATCCTTGTACGAGCAAGTTAAATCTACTTTGACTCCTAAAGTAGATGAAATTAAAACTCAAATTCAATCTGCTCTGACTCCAAAAATAGATAAAATTAAGGCTCAAATCGACAGTCAGATTGAATCTCTGAAGACAGAAATGCAATCTCAAATGGAGACTATGAGAAATGATTTGAAAACACAAGCTGATGTTGTCAAATCTGGTTTTGGTGAAGTTAAGGAACTAGTACAAAACGAAATTCAACAGGGTGTAGAACGTCACCAAGCTGCTGTGGGTGCTATCCAAGGTAAAGTTTCAGAGGAAGTCAATACTGTTCACAAGCAGGTAACTCAAGCCGTTGCTGATATACATTCATCAGCAACCAACACTCTTAAGCAGAATTTTGAAAAAGTTACTGATAGCGTTATGGAGGCTAAAGGTAAAGCTATTGCTAAAAGTGTTGATTCCATGCTGCGTCTTTTTGGTCAGACTAATTCTGATGGGTCTATGAGTTACGAAACTAAAAGTTTTCACTTTCATCAGCAAGGAAGTAATCTTTCCATTACTTCTATTGATGGTAGACCAGTCATGCTAGAGGGTGACTTAACTACTGCTGCGACCGAAAAAGATGTTGAGTCTCTCAATAAGGTAGAAGCAATCGTCAATAATTATTTGAAACCCAAGACTCAAACACAATCACAATCATCCAAATTAAGACGTTAGCTTTATCAAGAAAGGCAGAGGGCAGGAGGCAGAAGTGAATTTTGATTCTTGTCCTCTGACTTCTTCATCTTCTCAAGCCTCGCTTTGACTGTGGAGATGGCTGACGATAAATAGCCAACTTAGCTTGAACTTCTCTTGATTGTTGTTTCTGCTCCTCTTTAATACTCGTGAGTCGCTCTTGTATTTGAGGTGATTTGAGTAAATTATAAATAGTACTCATCTCAATAGTTTTCTGCTCTCTCTTCCAGGTTTCATGATTTTGAACCTGGTTTTCCCATTGGTTGATACTTGATTCTAGATGTTGTTTTTGCGTAAATAATTCTTTGATAGTTTCTATAGTTTCTAACTGCTTATCTAGAGCATTATTATACTTATCACTTAACTTATGAAATGGATAATGCTCCATTGATTTAATAGCCTTTTCTTGTTGATTGTGTTCTATCCACAAACTATCAAGTTGTTGTTTTAAGGAGTCAATTTGGTTTTCAATAGCTTGCTTATTAATTGTCGGTGGTATTTGCGCCACAGGAAAGGCAAAATATTCATTAACAGCTTGTTCTAAGTACAGTAACTCTTGGTTAGTTAGTTCATTGATTGCTCCCTTGAATGCTGATTGATTTTGTTGCTCCTCTAAACGTTGTTGCAGTCGTTGCTTACGTTCTTCAATACTCAATTTTTTGGGTGGTGCAGGTGAAGCATGACGCTGTTGATTATTGTTATCTCGCCATGCTTTGAGGGTTGATGCTTCAGAATATGCTTTCTCGTATGCTAGTGGCTCCATTGCCACAATCAAATCATCAACACCTTTATTAGGGCCTGGCAATGTCACCACACTGACCCTAGCACCCTGTGACTCCAATAATCTACCAGTGCGCGAGATGGCAATTTCTATATTTCGTTGAGTTTCAGTCCGCGTCTCGTAGTCAAAGCAGAAAGTAATTTCCCGTTCTTTTGTGGCGAAGACAGCTAACTCGTCCATGAGTCTAGCTTTCATCTTTTCACCGCTATCATCCTTACTACGATAACCGGCGTAAATTCCGGGCAGTCCAATGGCAGGGTGTCCCTGGCTCAACAAACTGGCAGCTTTCTTCGCTCCCTCAGTGATAGTGACTGGGAGATTATGTTTCCAAACACAGTACCAAAATCCACTCTTCTGATCGCTTTCGGTTGGCTGTACCCCAAATTTTTCATAAATACGTTCTGCAATATCATCCGGCACATCAAGCAGGAAGATACTCAGTTCAGTTTTAGGTGGATGCTCATATTTAATGAATTTGCCTGGCTTATCAGCTTTTTCTCTTGGATTATTGGGTTTATAGCATCCCCATAACTTCCTATCAGGTTTATCTCCAGGCTGTAGGTTAGCAAAGGATTTGGGATTAACGCCAGCATCACACCACCAGCCACCATCTTCAATGTGAGCATATTTGCTGATCGTGCCATTGGACAACCTGCCTGTGTTAGTGCGTGGCAGTTTGTCGCTGTACATCAGGTATTCCCAAGCTTCATGTTCCCAATCTTGAGTCTGATGCAGACTTTTGAAGTTAAGGGCGGCAATTTCTGGGTGAATGGCACTGTCTTCTACCAATTCTCGCAAGTGTTGAGAGTCTAGTCTTTCGGGGGCTTCACCCAAATTACCGGGAGTCCAAAATGCTACTTCCCTTTGTGCTGTTTTTGGGATTGGTTTTTTAATAACAGGCGGTTGAGTAGGAACGGGAGGCGGAGGAGCAGGGGTGCAGGGGGGCAGAGGGGCAGGGCGCTCTTGAGAAGAATTCGGCTCCTTTACAAGGGCACTCTTGTGTAGAAGGGAAGAATTGGGCAGAGAGGCTCTTGTGCTGGGGCGCAGAGGGGAAGGTTTACTGTAAGATTGCTCTTCTGCTCCTCCGCTCCCCTTCTCCTTTGCTTCCGGGCTTCTAGCTACAATTACAGCATTTGCAACCTGTTCTTTCTCTAGTTTTGACTGGTGTTGCTTCTCTAATTTCTTCTGTCGCAGTAGCACCAGAGCATTTTCTTTAGCCTTACTCAACTGCGCCAAGGCTAGTAAATTGTCTTTATCCTCCGTGTATAGTTTCAAGTCATACCTGGCACGGCTAACAGCAACATAAAAGCTTTCCTGCCCAATGGTATGGTCAGCAGCTATCAGCACCCTATCGGCAGTTTTCCCTTGGCTACTATATGTAGTGCTGACAATCGCATAATCTAGGTGCCGGGCTTGTTGCAGGTTGACTGATTCGGTTAGACCACTATCTAAATACTCAATTTGAGCTTTATTACCATCAATGGCTTTAACGACAAACTCCTGACCGTTACGCCGTCCTAATTGTCGGTCGTTTTTTGTCCAGCGTAAGCGATCGCTCTTAGCTATTTCAATACTTTGTCGTTGGTAAACTGCTTTATTAAATCCCGTGTCTACTTCAAGTTGCTTGCCATCGGTAGCCTTTAGTAGCAATCGGTCGGTGTCCTTGCCTACCACTTCATACAACTCACCCTGGGATAGCCCCCGACGCTTATAACTGCGAGTGGGCATCACCATATCACCCAACTCAAAGTTGTGTGTGTAGCGCATTTGTACTGATGTGAGGTCTTTGGCTTGCAGTTGGGTGATATTGGTCGCGGTTCCTAAACTGCCTTCAGCTTTTAAATGCTCCCGAATGGCTTGGGTGATGGCTAAACGTTCAAAGTTTGTTCCTGCTAATACTAGGGTTCGTGTTCGTTCAGAGGGTGTGGATTTGATATAGTCAGCAGCGATCGCCTCAATTTTGGATTCTGGGGTTACAGTCTGGATGTAGCCATTTTCATCTAAGCGTTCAAATCCCTCTTGAATTCGACCTTCTGCCACCAGGTCTACTGCTAATTTGAGTTTGGGCGCACGTTGTCTATTCGATTCGTTTAAGTGGCTGGTTTTGATTCCTGCCTGTTGCAGCGATTTGAAAGGGTTGCCAGCTTCTACGGCTGATAACTGTTTTGTGTCTCCTACTAACAAAACTCTGGCTTGTTCCAAGGTGGCCCGTTCTAAAAGTGCAAGGGCATCTTTAGCACTGAGTAACCCAGTTTCATCCACTACCCAAAAAGAATTGGGTTCAATTTCTTGGGGTGGTTCAGAAACTAACAATTTAGCAACAGTTTCGGCTTGGATATCCAACTCTTGACTCAAAACCTTAGCCGCCATCGAACTGGGGGCAAAGCCTTTGATAGTGTAGCCCGATGCAGCAGCAATCGCTTTTAGTTCCTTGAGTGCAAAAGTCTTACCAGCACCAGCTACCCCTTGCCATGCTGTAAATTGGTCAGTTGTGGTTGCTGTATCTAGTACCGCTCGACGCTGATCTGGGTTTAAAGCAGTTTTCTCTAAATGGCTAGAAGCTACCTCTGTTTGGGCCAGTGGGCTAACTTGACCCTGCCCCTTCTGCATCAATTTAATGGTTGCTAATTCTCGATGAACTGCCGCTAGGGTGGTAAAGTCGCGTTTTTCTGGTGATAAACTGAGTAATTGAGAGTTAGCCTTAATTAATGGCTCAATTAAGCTTACATCTGTGGCTAATCCCTGGTTGAGGATGAATTTTTCTAAGTCTTCCTGGGTGAATGCTACGTTTCTTTCAGAGCAGTGAGCGATCGCATCCTCTACGTTCTCTTCACTTACTAACCTCTGTTGAAGTAGAGGCTGTGCCAACTTTGGCTGCACAAACTTGATACTCAGGGCTGCCGCTTCTTCTTTCCAGGACGCTTTCAATTCATGCGGATTAATTTTCTGCTTCTTGTTACGGGTGGCAGTCCAAGCGGCTTCTCGCTCTGCCCAGGTTGCATCAGAACCTGCTGCATTTAATATCTGCTGTCTGCGTTTGGAGAATTCTTTGAGGTCTTCGTCTCGAAAGCCCTTAATCTCAAACTGCCCGTGCTTTTTAGGTTCTACCTGATACCCTAATTTTTCCACCTCCAGAGCCAGGTAATTTTGGTAGACCATGCCGAGAAATTTCTTATTTTTGAAAATCTCATCGTTGAACAGGCTGTACCATGAGCTATTTTCTAACTGCGTCATGTTCATGACTAAAGCATGAGTATGCAGATGTGGGTCTAGTTCTCTGGTTTCAATATGGTCAAATTCCGCGACTACTAAGTTGTTAGTCCGAATCAGTTGTTGCCCCTGTTGGGTTGTGGCTCTGGTGTAGCTATAACGTTGTTCAATCAGTTCTAATGTCTTCTTTACTGCTAACTGATGGGCTGCTATCAGTCTTTCATCCCCGCCTACCAATGCTTGCAGGCTGACACTTTTCGGTGCAGAGAAGGTAAAGTCAGTTGCGGCGCGACGTTGGGATGAGTTCAACTTCCTGGCACAGAGGTTTTGGCTGCCGTCAGGCGATCGCCCATTAACAATGTTAGAAAATGTTTCTTGATGATCTACTGCTCCTGATAATCCCAGTTTCTTTGCACCTTGACCAGACCAACGTGAAGTACCTTCCTGGTAATATCCTTCCATGAAGTAATGTACTGCCTGTTGTGGTTCTGTATTCTTTCCTGTTAACACTAACCACTCCTTTCATAGAATTTCAGGTTTAGCGGTTGGAATAATTCAGGTATTTGGCTAGGCTCACTGATTACAAATTCAATTTCTATATCTGGGTAATTTTTGAGGAAGCTTATTATCTTTTCAAAGTGCTGACAATCAACGCACCAAACTTTGAATGCAGCATAGCGATTAGGCTTTATCCCATAAAATAATCTGTCACTCTTTGGTAGCTTTCTAAATACTTTCACAGCGTCCGGATGATATTTACAAAAGTTAAAACCTACCCAATTAACCGTTTTAAAATAAGCAATGCGGATGACGACACTACCAGAATTCCTTGTTGTAGAAGATGAACGGCTACTCAAGTAATGGCTGTTCTTCCAGAAACACATGGACATCATCTGCTGCGCTTGAGTCTTTAAAAGCGCAAAAGTTACTTTCTGTAGTATTGGGTAATTCAAAACTTTATATTTGTTAATACCGCTTTGATGCTTTTTTAAATTTTAAATTATTCTCCAGTTTTTTGGGCAAAACTTTTTTGCGTACTGTGCGAAAGTTTTTTGGGGTTCCCGATATTTGACCAACTCGCACCATAATTTTTATTTATGAGATTTTCTAGTCAAGCAATTGTTAGATTTGGGAGAACATTGGGAAACTTTTGGGAACTTTTTCGCTCATGACATCCATTGCTTATTGATAATTTTCTCAATAAATTAAAATTACTTGAAAAAATTACCCAAATGTATCCATAATATTGTCAATCCCTAAAGTTATTGGTTGCAAATTAGTAAATAGTTGTCAGGTTGTTGTCAACTTTTGGGAGTAAAAATCACGTTTTTTAAGGCTTTTTTCCATTTTTAGAGGCTGAATATCATGACTGAAATTTCAGCAATGCTTACTCTAGATCCTGGCCTGTCAGGAACGAAAATTATTTGGCGGGATTCGGCTAGAACACCTCAATTACTGCTGATGAGTCCAGAGGTGATTGAAGTTGAAACAGAGGCAATCGATTTTTATAAAACTCGCAGAATCTCTCCTCTCGAACCGGAGAATGAAGCTTGGGTTGAGTATGACGGTAATATCTACGTTGTGGGTTACTTAGCTCAAGGTCATTTTGATGCTCGGGTCGCCCTAGAGGATCTTAAGTACGAATGGGCGATCGCCAAAGTTCTCTCGGCAGTGGGGGTAATGGCCATTAAAACTAAACTGCCAAACAAGTTTGATTTAGCTTTAGCTTTACTGCTGCCCTACAGCGAATGGGAAGCTAGAGAAAAATTTGAGATGGGAGTCAGAAAAGCTCTTAGTGAATTCTGCTTCTGTGACCAAAAGTTTTGGGTGAATGTCAATCTGTTCTTATGCGTACCGGAAGGAGGTGGTCACGCTCTTTCACGAGGACAAAAGATTGGTTCAGCTTTTAGCAACAAGAAGATTGCATCCATGATGTTTGGTTACAGGGATGTCTCTGTTGTTCTGTTTGACAAAGGAGTAATTAGCGGTAAGACGGAGCGTCTGGGAATGACTAAAATGCTTCAGCTTGTACAAAGCCGGACTTTTGACCAGACTACCAGACAAAGAGAACAGCGCTTACTAGAAACGATTCACCAATTAGGCAAGGATATTAAACCGAAAAACTTTCTACATCTGGTGCTGTCAAAAAACTCTCAAAATCGCTCTTCTGAAGCTGCCCAAATTTCTTCGGCGGTGAAATACGCTCGTCTTGAATATTGGAAAACTATCTCTAAGTTCATACTGGCTCACATTCCCTTTGACATTGATGAGATAATTATTGGTGGTGGCACTTTTGATTACTTTCGCCAAGAACTCAAACAACTGTTATCTCAGCACTTACCTCATGCTCATCTGTGCCTTGGAGGTGATTTGGAGGAGGATGTACGCATTAGTTTTAATTTTCCGCCGGAGCATCGTGCTTTGTGTACAAGACTGACTGATTGCTATGCTCTGTCTAACTTTCTTTTTCGGCAAGCAATTCCCCAAGCTCCAATTCTAGCTGGCAAACAAAATCGGGATAAATAGATGGGAAAACGGACATTTGAAATCCGATTACGGGCGACGGTGGAAGAAGATAGCCCGGAAGCAATGCTCATGGAATTTCTCCAAGATGAGCAAGCAAGACCATACTCAAAAAACGAGATGCTGATGATCGCCGCCAAGGTCTGTTGGCTACCTTTAGCTTGTCAGCACCAAACTAATTCTCATACCAAGGCAGTACAGTTACTCTATGATGCCGAATATCGTTGGCAGTTGCACAGTTTATATCTGCGTACCAAGTTAGGGGTAGGCTCTCTGAGAATTATCAATAATGCTAATAGTCATCAACAACAGAAAGAAGCATCTATATTGGTAGAGGCTTCTACAACTACTACAGCACAAAATCATGAATTGGAAATTGAATCTCAACAGGTTATAGATGATCTCAGTCTGGAGTTAGATTCGCCTCTAGAGCCGTTTAATCCTTTCGGAAATAGCATCATCAGCAAGTGAGTGAGTGAGTGAAAGAGTATGCAACAACGAAATGAAGTTTTTTCTAACCTGACAGACGATAAAATTGCTCAGTGTTTAGAAGCTTGCGGTTTAACTGACAAAGCTGAGTATACAGAAGATGAGGCTCTCAGAATTCTTAGCTGTCGTGAGTTGATGGAGCTTGGTAAAACTAAAAAACAAATATCTGCTTACTTTCAACAAGAAGATAAAAAACGCTCATCTTCAATTGAGCCGTTAGCACAGATGAACATTTTAGAGATGTTGAATTATGTCCAAGAACAATCTGGTTTAGCTGTCGAATTATCACAAGCTGTCATAATTTGTACAGCCTGTGGATTATCACCCAACCAAAAACAATATAGTCAGTCTGAGCGTGAGCGATTTTTGCAAGCCAGTGAGCTGCTGCATAAGCAAGGTAATAATCTCCAAACAGTAGCAACTCATTTTGGTGTTGACTTAACTGCGGTAACTCAACAAAAGCCTCAGCAAAATATTACTGAGCATATTAGTAATGCTGCTGCCTCATCGGAAGCTTCTCTGATTAATTTGGTAGATAAGGTCACAGAAAAACGTGCTTCTGAGATTCCTGGTTTAGTTAACAAACTGTACCTGAAAAATGTTTCGCGTCAGCTATCTGAAAGCCAAGAGGATATTCAAAGTTTTTATGCCCAATTGGAAGAGCGCATTTTGGAGCAGATTGAGGGAAAGTCCCCACTTCGCGCCATAATGGCGACAGATTTGGAGATGAAACCGTTGTTGCCTTCTTCCGACAAGCCGATACCATTGCCGCCCGAATCCGAGAATGGAACGAATACAGATTAGGACAACTGCTGGCTTCTGAAAAACGTACCATTGATATTCGCATTGAAAAAAAGTCTCAAGTTAAAGCTCTTCAATTGGCTTACCAAAAGTTGAAAGATTCTCAACAATGGGTACAAACTCAAGAAAAGCGAGTGCAACTGCAAAAAGAAAAAATCCACGATTTAAAGTTAAATCTGTTGTGGTTTGGTGGATGGATTGGTTCTGGTACTTCCGGCAGTACATTTTATTTGGTGGGTCTATTGATTTTTACTTCACTGGGTTTTTGGTTTGGTGTAAATTATCCTTCTTTGATTGCTTGTCCTAACACCAACAGCTATTGTTATCATTTGCGATTGAATAAAACACAAGTGGTGATTCCTGGTAATTATATCCAAGAATCATCTATCAAGAAATCCCCTCGTCAACGTAAATGATTATGGTTTTTTTTAAGATTGACATATGAATTTTATCTAAATTCATATGTCAATTTTTTTTAAGAGAGAGGGTAGTTGATAACTACCCTCTTTATTTTATTAGTGACGGCTAAAAACGTAGACTTTGTTGTAACTTTCTTCTACTGAGTAGTAGGAGTCAATAAACCAATCACGAGCTATTGCTGACCAATTGAGGTAGAAGCTAGAAATACCCATGTCTTCTAGATTTTTAATCAATCCTTGTTGTTCGAGTTGGTCATATACAAAGTCTTCTTCGCTTTCGTACTCGCCCCAATAATGTTCTTGAAAATCCTCTACGCTAGCCTCACTACTGTCATATTCATAATAAGCTGCATAGGCTGCACCATACTCTGATAAAATTTGGGCTAGTTCGGCTAGTTTTTCTATACTTTCGTATTCACTCAGATGAATACCATACCAGTTTTGAAAATCATGAATTGCAAACTCTTCACAGGCTTCATAATTACGACAGGGCGACCAAGATAACATCCATTCAATGTCTTCTTGAATGTCTGACGCATCTTGTGTACAGTCTATCCACATTCCGTGTAAAAAGCCATTGTTGTATGCAGATAAACAAGCTACATAAATCTGTGGTGTATCATCATCTTGACACTCACGCTTATGCTTGGGGAAGGGAAGTAAACAACTAGTACCTTCAATTATTGGTAAGGCAACATCTGCTAAATTGATTGCTAAATCTACTGCCCTCTGTTCTTGAATCGGACAAATTAAAACATTACCTTCTTGGTGGCAGTTGTAAACTTGTTGGGCAACTAATTGAGCATCTTGTTCTGAGTGAAATATTAGGGTATTAGAAAACAAATTCATGTGTTACAATCCTTCTAGTATTGAACTCAGAAGAAGCACCTTTAGATTGGTCGTCGGGGGTGCTTTTTCTGTTGTGTATGTAAGAGTTTTGGATTTAGCGCTACATCTTAAAACTTCACGCTTCGGTATCGGTTCCGTTGCCGGGAGTTTTTTTGGCGCTCCATTTCCTATCTCTCACTATCTTTATTATCCCATATATATATGGCTATTTCAATAATTTTGAACCTGTTAAATGATTAAAATAATTAATGTATAACCGTATATATACGGGTTTTGTTAAAATAGGCTGAGAGAAAAGGCTAATTACTATGGAAAGAAAGGATATTGCTACTCGCTTTCAATCAAAAGGAGTAGGAGTAAAATCTGGTGCAAAACCTATATCTGTACTGCTGCCAGAGGAATTAGATACTTACGTGCGTAACAAGCCCAACCGTTCTGAATGGCTACGGCAGGTTATTGCTCTTGCTGTAGCTAAGGAACAAGCGGAAGCTCAAGAGAAAGATTGATTGTAAATTTTGCTATTGAGCGATCGCTGATTTAACTAGACTTAAAGTTGCGGTAAGCTGTTGTAATTATCAGCATTATCAGCTATAAAAACTTTCATGAGTCAAGGTGTATATCCAAACAATTGGAAAGAAATAGCCATAGCTTTAAAAGCTGCTTCTGATTGGCGTTGTACTAGGTGCGGGAGAGTATGCTTGCGCCCCGGTGAAAAACCTATTGATTTAACTGTTTCTCAACGTAAAGCTTACACATTGCAAGTACATCATTGGAACTACGATCCTTTCGATAATCGTTTGGAAACCTTAGCTTGTCTATGTAGTGGCTGTCATCTTTATTACCATCGTTTTAGAAGAGGCAATATTTCCCCTGGACAATTATCGCTATTTGGAAAACAAAAAGTTAGCTAAATATTAAGCTGTTTTGCTGTTATTGAAAAGTAATAACAGCAAAATTATAAAAAATGGGCGGAATCAATTGTTATGAATTTATCTAAATAAATTAACATCGTCAAAATAAATAAGACAATGAGTGAATATCAGTATTACGAATTTCAAGCAGTAGACAAACCATTAACAACATCAGAACAAACGTATATTAGTAAGCTTTCCAGCCGCGTACAGCTAACATCAAGAAGTGCGATTTTTACTTATAGCTATGGTGATTTTAGAGGCGAACCTAAAGAGCTTTTAGAAAAGTGCTTTGATGTTATGCTATATGTGGCAAATTGGGGTACTAGACAATTAGTATTTCGTCTGCCAAAATCGGTGATTGATTCCTCAGTTTTTGAGCCTTACTGTCTACCCGAGCAAATTACAGTATCTACAAACTCAAGCTATATAATCTTAGATATCAATCTTGATGATGAAGAATATCGAACTTGGATAGAAGGTGAAGGATGGTTAACTAGGTTATTGCAGATTCGAGATGACATTTTACAGGGAGATTTTAGAGCTTTATACCTTGCTTGGCTAAAAGCTACTTCCATCTCTATCTATGAAGAGCAAGAGGAGTTGCTTGAACCACCTGTACCTGCGAACTTGAATCAACTACCCATCTATTTGGAAGCTTTTATAGAATTTTTTGATATCGACCGAGATCTGATAGCGTTTGCAACAGGAGAAAGTGTTTCGCAACAAGATGAAGTTGAACCAATAGAAGAATGGATTCGTACTTTGTCATCAGAGGAGAAAAATGAATTTCTACTCAAAGTAATGAGGGATGAACCTAATGTTAAGCTTCAGCTTATTAAGAGACTAAGAGCAATATTTAAAAATCCAAAAAATTCTGGTAATGATAAGATTACTAGACGCTCTTTAGCAGAATTATTAACAGGTGCTCAAGAGCAAAATGAACGCCGCAATAAACAGGAATTCCTGAGAGCACAACAGGAGAAAATCCGTAAATTAGAAGCACTGGCTTTAAAAAAAGATAAAGTGTGGTTAGAAGTATATAAGTTAATCGAACTGAAGCAATCAAAACCCTATGAACAAGCAGTTGCATATCTTATTGATTTGCGAGACTTGGCAGAATATCAAGGATCGTTAGAAGAGTTTAAAGCCAGCATTCAAAAGATACAGAAGGATTACAGTAGCCGTTCAGGTTTACTCTCTCGTCTTAAAAAATCTGGATTATTCGCAGTTTGACGAAAACCAATGCAGCTTCTTGCTGTTTATACTAAAAGTTTAAACAAAATATTTCTCGGGGCATCTAGCACATATGACAATCAAGCAAATTGAAAAACTTAAAACTCCTAAATTTATCCAACAAATTGAATCTACCCTAAAACCGTTAGATTTTTTGGAACGTTGTGCTAAAAATTATGGAGATATTTTTTTTACTAATTCTTTTGGCAACATAGAGACTTTAGTTGTTAGCCATCCGCAAGACCTTCAAGAGTTATTTAATCCTCCCAAAAAAAATCTTGATGCTCCAGGTGCTGCCAATGAAATCTTCAAACCTCAAATTGGCGAAAACTCATTAATTGTGCAAGATGGAGAACGTCATCAGAAACAGCGCAAGCTAATGATGCCTCCCTTGCATGGAGAACAAATGTTCAATTATGGGCAACAAATTTGTGAGATTACTCAACAAGTAATACAACAACTCAAACTAGGTGAAAATTTTATTGCTCGTCATTTGAGTGAAAACATTACCATGAAGATTATTTTAAAAATAGTCTTTGGTATTGATGAGGGGTTAAACTTTGAAAATTTGAAAACCTTAATGACAAGTTGGTTAAATTTAACTAATTCACCACTTGGTGCTAGTCTTTTATTGTTCCCGGCTTTACAGAAAGATTTAGGCTCTTGGAGTCCTTGGGGAAGATATCTGAGTTTGCGACAACAGATTGATAAAATACTGATGTCAGAAATATGGAAGCGTCGCCAACAATCGCAACCAAATCGTTTTGATATTCTGAGTTTGCTAATGCAGGCAAAATATGAAGATGGACAGAGCATGAGTGATGCCGAATTAAGAGATAATCTCTTAGCTTTACTTGTTGCTGGACACGAAACGACTGCTACTGCAATTGCTTGGGCTTTATACTGGATTCATCAACAACCGGAAGTCTATGAGAAAATGTTACATGAGTTACAAGGTTTAAAGACTCCCGATCCACTCACAATTACTCAACTTCCTTATTTGACAGCAATTTGTCAAGAAACCTTACGGATTTACCCTGTAGTTCTTTTCACTTTTCCCAGAGTTACTCTCCGCTCTGTTAATTTAAGGGGATATGATGTTCCTGCTGGGACATATGTGACACCTTGTATTTATCTAACTCATCGTCGAGAAGATTTATATCCTCAACCAAACAAATTTCAACCAGAAAGGTTTATTAATCGTAAATACTCATCTTATGAATTTTGGCCTTTTGGTGGAGGTTCTCGTCAATGTCTAGGTCAAGTATTTGCTCTGTTTGAAATGAAATTAATTCTGGCGACGATTATGTTAAATTATCAATTAAAATTAGAAGATAAATATCCTGTTAATCCTGCACGTCGAGGTTTTTTATTGGCACCTCAAGGTGGTGTAAAAATGAGTATTGTGGCAAAACAAGTAGCTGCCTAGTCATTAGGATTTGTTGCTCCCTATATTATAGGTTTGGTCATGGATATACTCAAAAAAGCTAATACCCAACTTGCGAGTAGTAGATTGCTGTTGGGTTTTCCTCTAAAAACCAGGTAGGAGAGATTTTTTGTAGAGGAAGTAAGATTGAGACTTGAGGACGAATCGTAAATGATTAAACCAGGATAAAGCTAGATTCCACCAGTTGATTAACTTTGACTCCAACCAAAAGTTTCAATTGGGCGAAATTAAACCATGATTTAGCAAAGCCTGAGAATGAAATCGGCAACGAGATTGCAACATTCTGGAGGCTATATTGTCGTATATCAAAATACTACTTTCAACGACGACACTATCTAAGCAGTCTCAAATAATGCAATTTGGGCAGGAATAGGTTTAAGTTCGATGATACGCTAGTTTTTAGCCGAATATCTATCGTTTCCTTGCGGAATACTAATCTAAAATCAAACAACGCTCTTTTATGGTTGTGCAGACAACTCTAGAAGCTACCGTAAAGGATTACTCTTAGCCTAATGATTGCGACAGATGGATTCGCAGAAGCTATACACAGAAGACAATTCACAATCCAAAATCCGTCTTGGAAAGTTTGCTACGGAGGGAAACCCTCCTGGCAACTTTCCGCAAAATCTAAAATCCAAAATGGTATAACCTCTAAAGACATTTTGAGTCGGGAATTTAAACCCAACTCAAAATATGCGACGTACAGGCGTAGCGATAAAAGTAAAGCCAACTCAGGGTTTGATATTCTGGTTGAGATGAAAAATGTTTTCAGGATCGTAGCGCCTCTTAATCTGTAACAAGCGCTCGTAGTTGGCTCCGTAAGCGGCGGCGACGCGATCGCCTTCCTCTTCGGTCATGAAGTTTACATAGGCACCAGCAGATGCATAAGGTGCAGAAACTTGGAAAAACTCCCGTGCCCACGCAATGCATATTCGATCCTGCGCGGGATCGTCCCATCGTCCATGCACGTTCAGCACAAACTTTGCATCTCGATGATAATATGCTGTAGCATCTGCTGAAATTCGGTTGGATGCCCCGGCAATCAATGCTATGAAGATTTCGCACGCTTGTGAGGGTAATTTGCCTGCGAATTGGGCGATCGCATCCAGCGCCCCATCCTGTAATTCTATGAAATTATGAGATTTCCAGTAGTTCCTAGCACCCTTTGTCAGCAAGGGATCAAATGCTTGCTGCCATACTACATAGGGTTGAGGGCCGATGTGTTCGCCATAGGCATCGCCAAAACTGCGTAGAGGTTCAATCAGCTTCTCACCTTCTGCAATGTCACCTGCATAAAAGACAGCTAGCACGATTACTTCTTTACCATGCACGTGTTCGGGTAGAAAAGGTAGTGGCGGAGCCTTGCGGAGTACCACCCATACATTCAGTTCCTCAGGAGCCGATTGAGCAAATTTCCGATATTGTGTTAGCACCTGTTTAGCCTGACTAAACGGAAAAACGATTAACCCAGCCAATATTTCAGGGCCCACAGGATGGAGAGCGAATTCAAACTCAGTGACTACACCAAAGTTACCGCCGCCACCGCGAATCGCCCAGAAAAGGTCAGGGTTTTCGGTTTCGCTGGTTCGGATTTGATTTCCGTCTGCTGTGACTACTGCCGCAGAAACAAGATTATCAATCGTCATGCCATACTTACGAGTCAACCAACCAAAACCACCACCGAGAGTAAGACCGGCTATACCAGTTGTTGAATTAATTCCCACTGGAGTTGCTAACCCATGCATCTGTGCCACTTTATCGAAATCAGCCAGCGTCGCACCTGGTTCGACATAGGCACGCCGCTTTTGAGGATCGACACGGACATTCTTCATGGTTGAAAGATCGATCGTCACGCCGCGATCGCACAAAGCATTCCCCGCAATATTATGTCCAGCACCCCTGATTGATATTTCCAGTCCGTTTTCTCGCGCAAACAAGATTGTATGAGCAACATCATCGGCTGTTGCACACTGGACGATCGCAGCAGGTCGCCGATCGATCATCGCATTCCAAATTTCCCGAACTTCGTCATAAGGCGGATCTTCAGGAAGCACCACATGACCCCTTACATTGGTCTTCAGTTTCCCAAGCGTCTCATTCAACAATATTGTCATGATATTTATTCCTACTACTTTAAAAGTGATGCACACATCGGTGATACAGTCTCCGTCCTTTCATGCAGTGTCAAACTTTTTGTCGTCCAATGGTGTCGGATATCTGCGGCAATCTAATTTGTCTGTAAGTCAATTAGCTTGACCTGATTCTGCCTCCGGAGCGGATGACATCAAGAGCGATACATAAAAGCACGAACAGTCGTTTTTTATTTGTTAAAGTTGATTATTACGACCGTTCGTGCTATTGTCAAGCCATGAGTAATATTTCGTCATTAAAAACCGATTCAGAAGACGGCAAGCCTCGCCACTCAAAAGGCCAGACTAGTCGCGCCACTATTCTGCTAACTGCGGCGAAGTTAGCAACAATCAAGGGACTGAATGGCTTATCGCTTGGGACTCTAGCTGCTGAAGTGGGGATGAGCAAGAGTGGACTCTACGCCCACTTCAAAGACAAACAAGAACTAGAGTTAGCGACGATTGAAACGGCAGCCTTGATTTTTGAGAGTGAAGTACTTCAGCCTGCGATGCAAGCACAGGAAGGAACTGAACGGCTGAAGGTAGTAGTTAATGCATTTCTTTCCCATCTCGAACGCAAAGTTTTTCCGGGTGGGTGTTTTTTTGCCGCAGTCGCCGCAGAACTCGACACGCGCCCGGGGCCAGCCCGCGATCGCGTCGTCGAAGTGCTAGACAAGTGGATGTCATTATTGAAGCAGTGCATCCTTGATGCACGGGTTCTCAGCGAGATAGATCCCAACGCGGACGTTGCTCAGACAGTCTTTGAAATCGAAGCCATGCTCTTGGCTGCGAATTTCCTCTTTGTGATGAGAGATGACCCGATTCATCTCAACCAAGCGCGCAGGGGGATAGAAAATGTATTAGCACGACTCTCTATTTAGGGACTTTAGGTTAAAAAAATAATCAATTGCTATGTAGGCGGGGTAACAGCTTAATCTATATTCGCTCTGGTTGCTGTTTAATAACCAAGGCAATGCCCTGAGAGACCATTTATAAAGTAAATCTTTAGACGGCTAGACGACGTAACATAATACGAGTCATAACGGCATATATGGCAGCTTCACTCATTTCAGGAAGACGTTCAGGGTGGCCGCCGAGATACGTGCAAAATGGGACACGTTGTAAAGTTTTGTAAAGAAATCAGGTTGAAAGCATTGATTTTAGGTTCAGTCGAGCCAGAAATTTTTGAAGCGATCGCTCGATAATTCTGTGTAGCGAATAGTGTGTTGAATATTCTTGTGTCCCAGATAAGCCTGAATAGCTCTAGTGTCATGACCAACAGATGCCAGATAAAACCCACAGGCATGACGTAACATATGCGGATGCACGGATAACCCTAACCCAGCAAGAGTGCCAGCACGACTAATAATATTAAAAGCTGTGGCAACAGCCATCGGAGTACCACGCTCAGAAACAAACAAATAAGGGGAGTGAGGATATTCTCGTTGTAGTTGTCGTAGCCACCTTAACTCTCTAGCACGTAAAGGATGCGTTGAACTAATACCATGCTTGAGTCGATTGATATGAATTGTGCCACTAGAAAAATCTACCTGCTCCCATCGCAGTGCTACTAATTCTGATACACGTAGAGCGTGACGATAAGCCAGTAAAATTAAAGTCGAATCTCTGTGACCATGCCGCCCTGTTGATGAAGCTGCTTTAATCATGGCTTCGACTTCGTGGGGTAGCAGATATTCTCGTGTGCGTTTCTCTAGGTTTGTGACTTTTTTGGGTGGAGCAGTATGAGTCATAAAAACCAACTTGCCCATAAAAGGTAATTGGGTACTTTAACATTGGGTACGACACAATCAACTCCCCACACATTCCATGTTAAAAACTTGCCCATAAACAGTTCTTTTTGGTAATGTTTCTCTACATAAAATCCAACGCTTGTGGCTGATTGGTGATATATATCTTTTGAAGTTTTAAATCCCACAAACACATACTGATGGTGACATCGATAGAACGTACCGCTTACCCTCGATTTAAGCGTCAATTAACCCCCAAAGAACTCACCGAGATTTACACACCCAACAAGAGTGAAATTGCTTTTGCTTACGCAACAACTAAAGGTGAAAGTAATATTCTTAACTTAGTATGTCTATTAAAATCATTCCAGCGACTAGGTTACTTTCCTTCGGTAATAGAAATTCCTCTGAAAATAGTTAATCATATTCGCAGCAATTTAAAATTCTCAGTTGATACTGTTTTGGGTTATGAAAATCGCAAAACAATGTATCGGCACCGGACTGCTATCCGCGAATATCTCCAGGTAAATCAATTTAATCAAACTGGGCTACATATAGCTATAAAAGCAGTGAATGAATCGGCGACTGTTATGGATAATCCTGCTGATTTAATGAATGTAGCCATTGCTGAATTAGTTAAAAATAGATATGAATTACCAGGGTTTAACACATTAAATAGATTAGTCCGTCGAGTGAGAAATGTAGTAAACCAAAGATTATTTTCCCTCGTACTGAGTCGCATCTCGTCAGATTACCAAGAACGCTTGCTGGACTTGTTAGAGCGTCATCCACTTGAGTATCAAACCTCATTCAACAGCCTGAAGCAACTACCTAAAAGCCCTACCCGTAACAATATCAATGACTTTATTGTACATTTAATCTGGCTAGATTCTTTGGGTGATGTTAAGCCAATACTAAAGGATATTACCACTGCCAAAATTCACCATTTTGCTGCCGAAGTACGGGTATTAGATGCCCATGAAATCAAGGATTTTAGTTTATCCAAACGGATTACTTTGATTTTATGCTTAATTTATGCGGCGCAAGTTACAGCGCGAGATAGTTTGGTTGAGATGTTTTTAAAACAAATGCGCTCAATCAATAATGACGCTACAAAAGAATTAGAACTCATCAAAAAGAGAATTCAAGAAACACAAGAGAAATTAGTTGGTGTGTTGACTAATGTCATCCATGTTTTTATGGAGGAAAATCAATTAAATCATGAACCAGTATCCTCTCACCCAGAGATTGAAGCAACCGATAGTTATTCATCTAATTCTCCAGAGCAGATACTGGAATTAAATCTCTCTACTGAGCTACTAACAAATCAGGGAATATCTCTGTTTCATAAACTAAATAATGTATTTATTCAAGACGGAGGAGCAGAGCAACTGCTTTCGGAATGTGAGGCGATGAATGCTTATAGGGGTAATAATCATCTTCCTCTAATTTGGAAATTTTATAAAAATCACCGTCGGACATTTTTTCGCTTAGTAAAAGCATTAGAGTTCAAATCAACTACTAACGAACAAAGTGTTATCGAGGCATTACAATTTGTCCTAGATAATTCTCATCGTCGAGGAGAATTTCTCAAAGCAAGTATTGAACTAGATTTTATTTCAGAACAGTGGCGAAAATTAGTTGTAGTCAAGCGAGGAGAGAAAACCAAATTAGTTCGTCGGCACTTCGAGGCTTGTATTTTTTATTACTTAGCAGCCGAATTAAGGTCAGGAGATATCTGCGTTGTTGGTAGTGAAGATTACGCCGACTACCGCGAACAATTACTACCTTGGTCAGAGTGTTTGCCGTTAGTTGACCAATACTGTGAGAATTTAGGCTTTCCTAATACCGCTTCTTTTTTTACCTTGACACTAAAATCTTGGTTGACGGACACGGCAGCGGCGGTGGATGCAGGTTATCCCAATAACCACCAATTTATTATTAATGATGAAGGCGAACCCATACTCAAAAAGTATCAGCGTAACGAGTTGAGTGTTGCGGCCATTGCCTTAATAGAGAAAATCGAAGAACAATTTCCAGAAAGAAATTTAATCGATATCCTCAGAAATGTTGACTACTGGACGAATTTTACCCGTCACTTTGGGCCGCTGTCAGGTTCAGATCCTAAAATTGAACGTGCGACGGAACGTTATCTTTTAACGACGTTTACTTATGGTTGCAATTTGGGGCCGACTCAAGCGGCGAGACATATGCGAGGCATTGTCACCGCGAAGGAACTGGCATTTGTCAACCGTCGCCATGTGACTGTGGATAAGCTCAATGCAGCATTGGTGGATATTATTAACCGCTATAATGCTTTAAATCTGCCGTCAGTTTGGGGTGATGGTAAGAGTGCGGCGGCAGATGGAACAAAGTATGAACTCTACGAAGAGAATTTACTGTCTGAGTATCATATTCGCTATGGGGGCTACGGAGGAATAGCTTACCACCATGTCTCTGATACCTATGTGGCTTTATTTAGCCAGTTTATTTCTTGTGGCACTTGGGAGGCTGTTCATATCATCGAGGGGTTGTTAAAAAACTCTTCCGATATTCAACCCGATACAATTCATGCTGATACCCACGGTCAATCAACACCTGTGTTTGCATTGGCACATATGTTGGGAATTAAGTTAATGCCTCGGATTCGTAATTGGAAAGATTTAAATTTTTATCGTCCTGATAAAGAGACTGTTTATCAACATATTGATTCTTTGTTCTGTGAAACTGTTGATTGGAAGCGGATAGAAACTCATTGGCAAGATATTTTACAGGTAGTTCTATCAATCCAAACAGGTAAAGTATCAAGCGCAATTTTATTGCGTAAATTGGGTAATTATAGCCGTAAAAATAGGTTATATCAGGCTTTTCAGGAATTAGGACAAGTAGTAAGAACTGTTTTTTTGCTGCAATACATATCGGATATGCAGCTGAGAAAAGAAATTACTGCTGTGACGAATATTGTGGAGGCTTATCATAAATTCTCGAAGTGGTTTTTCTTTGGTGGCTTTGGAGTTGTGATGAAGAATGACCCAATTGAACAGGAAAAGGTAATTAAGTATAAGGATTTAGTAGCAAATGCTGTTTTGTTCCAAAATGTTGTTGATTTAACTGATATACTGCGAAATTTACAGAAGCAGGGATATTTGATTAGTCGTGAGGATGTGGCGGTTGTGAGTCCTTATATTACGGCTCATGTTAAGCGGTTTGGTGATTACCTAATTGATATGGAGACTGTGCCACCCTCATTGGATGAGGTCGAAAGTTTAGTGCTTGCTTAAGCGGCTGTAATCCTTGTAAATCACAGGTTTTTTGTTTACCTCTTAACAAAACTTTACAACGTGTCCCATTTTGCACGTATCTCGGCGGCCACCCAATTAGCGCAGCTAAGATAATCAAAATTCTCTGCGATGACTTCATGTTATAGATTGTTTTCTAAGCTATCAAGAAGCCATAATTCTAACTGCAACTCAAAAATTCAATGATATTCTTGGGGGTGCGATCGCTCTACCTGCCACCTTTAATTCTTCCTAGCCGTACAACGCCAGGGTCAACTGAACACACATCTGCCAAATCCCTGCTGTTCCTATAGTGTTACAACATCAATAAATTTGCCAATACCGCCAAATAAAGAGCTAAATTCACCTCATTGTTCATTTTTTTGGCTTTATACCCACAAAAGCTATAACTTAAACCTCATCCATCTTGAAACCTGGAGTTTTTCAAGAAGATATATTACTCTGTCTTAAGTGGGTGTAATTGAGAACGAAACAGGAATGCTCAAAGTAGAATGCGAGCGCTGGAATGAAAGTGCCGCAAGATTGAGAGAAGAAGCATTAAAAGCAAATCATGCTCGTACCCGTGAGCGATTAATGGCACTGTATGAGATATGTAATGGAAAAAGTGCAACACAGGTAGGTAGGGAAACAGGACGCAACCCTCAGACAATAATGGCGTGGGTACATCGTTACAATCTTTCAGGTGCTTCGGCATTGCGGTATCAACGCACAGGTGGTCATCCCCCCTTTTTTCCTCAGATATAAACAAAGCGATTGATTCGGAGATTCGCAAAGCTTTAGAACTGGCAGCGATACCACCTCAGAAAAGACAGCAGAATCAAGAATTCTTACCTCGTTGGACATTAAAGCGTTTAGTAGCATGGATAGACCAACAATTCCATCTCAAATGTTGTCGTGAATCAGTGCGTAGAACTCTCAAAGATTTAGGCTTCTCATGGAAAAAAGCGCGTAAGTTGTTAAATAAAGCCAACAGTAAAAAACGTGGTGAATTTATCTTAAAACTCAAGGGCTTACTCGAGGATGCTCTGGATAATGGTCATTTAATAATTTTTATCGACGAGGCACACATTCATCTTGACAGCGATGAAGGTTATGGTTGGTCAATTAAAGGTGAACGTTTTTGGGTCAGTTCCAACTCCCCAGGAAGAGCCAAGGTTTCGTTTTATGGGGTCTATGTTTACAACTATGCCAAAGTCAAAATTTTTCCTTACCTCAAGGCAGACCAATTCAATACGATTGATGTTTTAAAACACCTGAGAACTGAATTTCCCGAGCGCGACATCACTCTAATTTGGGATGGTGCTCCTTATCACCGGGCACAATTGGTAAAAGAAGCATTGAATGTTTTACAAATCAATCTAGAACCCTTGCCTGGTTACAGCCCTGATTTTATGCCTGTCGAACATCTGTGGCAGTGGTTGCGTGAAGATGTTACTTATCACACATGCTATCAATCTCCTACAGAATTGATTGAACGTGTTCATCTATTTGAACAAGATATTAATGCTCACCCCTTTGATATTAGCGATCGCCTATGGGTGAAAAATCATCTTGACCCTGATGAAGAAAAACTACGGGTTTCAACTTAGACGAGGTTTAATTTACAATTTCTTTAAAAATCTTGTTAAGAATTTCGTGATTAATGCTCTTGTGATTTTTTACTATCAACATACAAGCTGGACTAAACACTCAATACTATTTTCGACAGTCTACTAGAATATGGATTTCATCAACCAAGCACAAAAGTTAGCATCTCAGGTTAGAGATAAAGTTCAGGAAGTGGCAACTAATGCAACTAACAGTCTAGATGAAGTGGTTGATGGAATTAAAAACACTACTGTAGAGATTACCACTTCAAGCATTAATGCAGTCGCTGATTTGCAAGGATTATCAACTACAGCAGCCAAGGTTTTCAAACTGTACAAAATGTTAGCAAGGCATTTGAAGCAGCTGCTATTGGGGCTACTACCTCTAGTCTGGTTATAGCTAATGCTCTGCAAAACTTGCCTTCGACAGCCACAGAATTAGCGGCAGAAATGCCCAAGATTGCAAATAGGTTGAGGTATCGTGCTGGTTTAAGAGTTGGTGACTCTCCTCGCTCGGACACCGATGTAATCAAGCTTTTTGAGAAAATCCCTGGTACATCAAAGCTGGGAGCTAACGAACGGACTATTCGTGAATTTCTCAGCGATAAACATGGCAGTCATATCATTCCACGCTCCAATGGTGGCTCAAATGGATCTGACAATATTCTTTGGGAAGTAGGCGTTGATAATCTCCGTCGCGGTGCGGAAGTTATGACTGTTGGAGAGCAGTTCTATATCCGGGTTTATAATGCTGTAGATTCTATCGTCAGCAATTCTCTGACAATTGCTAGACTTGGCATTACTGCAACGGGAACCGCCATTCTCACCCAAGTTATAGTAACAGCGATTTCATACTCTCTAGATCTTTACAGAGGCGACATCACTGTTGAAGAGTATAAAACTTTAATCTTAGAAGCAGCAAAAACAGCAGGCATTGCTGCACCAATTGTTTTTCTCGTGTTAGTGGCTGTGTTGGCTTTATTCCCAGAATTTACGGTTATATTGTCAGCACCAGTGGTAATTGCAGGTTTCAATGCCTTATTTGGTATGAGTATAGCTGTACCAATCGTTCAATCGTTGGTTCGCCATACCCAAGCTGGTGGTTTTGGCATAGAAGCTGCTGAAACTTACAAAGGTTTGTTTGGTGATTCTGCACCTGCTTGACTTACAGAAATATTTTGTGGGGTAATTATCAAGCGTTCACGCAGTGTGCCGTAGGTATCGCTCTTCACAAGGTATCGTCCATCCAACCACAATCGGAGTTTGGGCAATCCCAATGCACACAATTAGTATCATATTTGTCAAATGATGCACCACAATCGGGACCCCCGAAGGGCAAGAAAATGTTCGCACAGGAGATGATCGAATGGATAGAGAAGCCTGAGGGGGTTGAGCCAGAATTCAAATTACTCGTTGGACTAAGCTAACCGACAGGATTTCACAATGGCTGATGCACAATGCGAATGTCATACCATTTGCCATGTCATTTCCTGCCCTGCCCCCAAAGGTACAAGCCCAGATTCCATAAATGGAACTTCATCAGGAACGCGCCAAGTCTTTTTGGACAAGGTAATTCGCTCAGTATTACGCGGCAGTTGATAAAAATCTGGGCCATAAAAGCTAGCGAACGCCTCCAGTTTATCCAGGGCTTTCACGCTTTCAAATGCTTCGGCATACAACTCAAGGGCGTGCAGAGCCGAAAAGCATCCCGCGCAGCCACAGGAACTTTCTTTGCTGGTGCGGGTATAGGGAGCGCTATCGGTACCTAGAAAAAACTTCGGATTAAGCGATGTTGCCGCTTGCAACAAAGCCTGACGATGCTCCTCCCGTTTCAAAATGGGCAGGCAATAAAAATGGGGGCGAAGGCCGCCTTTGAATAGGGCATTACGGTTAAACAACAAATGTTGTGGCGTAATTGTTGCCGCGATGGTGTTGGCAGACAGGACATACTGCACCGCATCGGAGGTGGTGATATGCTCAAGCACCACCCGCAGGTTGGGAAATCGCTGCTTGAGGGGTATTAAATGTCGCTCTATAAACACCTTCTCGCGATCGAAGGTATCAACATCGTTATCGGTCACTTCCCCATGCAGTAATAACGGCATGTCCACCTGCTGCATCGCTTCAAAGACGCGATCGCCCTTGCGAATATCCGTCACACCGGAGTCTGAGTTGGTTGTTGCACCGGCTGGGTAGTACTTGACCGCTTTGATAAACTGGGATTCTTTCGCTCGGAGAATGTCGTCGGGGCTGGTGTTGTCGGTGAGGTAGAGCGTCATCAATGGCTCAAACTGTTGGCCCTCTGGAATGGCGGCGAGGATGCGATCGCGATAGGCTGCCGCATCTGCCACCGAGCGGATAGGGGGCTTCAAGTTCGGCATAACGATCGCGCGGGCAAACTGACGCACCGTATAGGGCAGAACTGCTTTCAGTGCTGCACCGTCGCGCAGATGCAGATGCCAATCGTCAGGTCGGGTGATGGTAAGCTTTTGCATCCTTTAATTATAAAACGGCAACAAGGGCCTCATGAAAATAGGGGCGATCGCCATTGAACGCAGGCTCAAGGCTCAATGTCAAAATAAGCAAGAATTAGGCAATTGCATATATGACTTGCTTAAAAGTCATGTAAGCCAACAATTATCGGAGCCATTATTTCGCAGCTTTCTTGCCTGGTCGCGGCAGCCGCAGATTCATAAGCTTAAAAAATCTTTTTTGGCATAGCGATCCCTGGCATTAAGTAAAGAAATATAACTTATTTACAAAATTGCATAAATGCCGTCGGTAGTTGCAAGGAATTCGCCCAGGCTGCTGGATGTGAGGAAACCACTTTTCTTGAGCGATCGCCCTTGAACGAATTTACTCACAGAGAGTGGGGCAATCGCCACGCGAAATTCAATTTCAGAATGGGCGTTGTTGCATGAATCAAAAAAGGTACACCTTCTCTCGATAGATCTGGTATTAGTTAATCTTCAACTTTGTAACTGTCAGGCTTGCCCAATTGAATCATGCGGTTAAGGGCAGCACACTGCAAAAATAACTCGACGGCTTGATTGTCAAAAAAGCGTCGTCTTAACTTGCCCCCAAAAATTGTCTTGAGTCTAAACATAGCTGTTTGAGATAACAATACTCCGGACAATTTTTAGTTGACGGAATAGACAAGAAAGCTATCGAACCATTAAGGTGCTGATTAGAAGAACCTTGCACCGACTCGATAGCCATATGGAAATTGTACAAAGCTTACTGACAAAAATGGGGATTTTCCATAAACCACAGATCAAAGCATTGACAACGCTGTTTGCGACGATTCTAATTGCCTGTGGCAAGGTAAACTTTACCAACTTGAGCCGCTACAGCGGACGAACAGAGAGAACTTATCGCCGACAGTTTAAAAAACGGTTTGATTTCGCTCAGTTCAACGCGGAACTAATCAAAGCAGCAACGTCTTTTCATCACTCAATGATTGCCGTGATGGATTGTTCATTCATTGCCAAAAGCGGGAAAAAGACCTTTGGACTAGACCAATTTTATAATGGCAGTCACAATCGAGTTGAGAGAGGATTAGAGGTATCCTTGGTGGCGGTAGTAGATGTAGAAACGGAAGTGGCCTATAGTCTGCTTGCTGAACAAACATTTGACCAAAGCGAATGTCCAGAACTGACGCGGATGGACTACTATCTCCACCACCTGGAAATTGCTCAACCTCAATTACCTCCCCAAGTTCGCTACCTTGCTGTTGATGGAGCATATGCTAAAGAGGCATTTGTCAAGGGAGTCAGAGCACTGAATCTGGATGTGATTAGTAAACTGCGCCGAGACGCGAATCTGCGATATGTGTTCGAGGGTGAGCAGAAAGCACGGGGAGCTAAGCGTAAATACGATGGCAAAGTTAATTTAGCTGACCCGACTCGCTTGACAATGGTTAGCGAACTACCCAGGGCGAACGCATCTTAATTGCTAATAAGAATTGGAAAGCAAATTCAAATATCTAGAATAAAGACAGTTTTCTGAGATAAATATTGAATACAAATCAAAGGATAACCTTAGATATTTAAAATTTAATATTTGCCCTGAAGATATGATTTTAAATCAACAATTAGCAGTAAGTGAACAAGATGACTTAATAACTGCGACCTGAATAGAAAATTAGTTATAGCCTGATTCAATGTCCTATAAAATCAGCTTGAAGCTAAGGAAAGTAATCTAGTTAAATATTGATTATCCATTGCAGCTAGAAATTGTTTGTTTTTTACTCCTACCTTCACCCGTTTCTCTTTACCTAATAGATTCACTGCAATGTGGCGCAGAACTGCAAAATTTTGTGGTGCGTTATCTTTTCTTATGCGGCAATTATCTTCGTTTAATGCTACATCCAATACCCAATGTAGTGAATTTTCAATTCCCCAATGGCTGCGAATAGAATTAGCAAACTTTTGGGCGTTATCTTCCAGGCTACTAATAAAATAACGGGTTTCTACAGTTGTCTCGCCATCTAATTCCCGTACAGACTCCACCATGCCTATGCTATTTAATTTTGCCCAAACTGAATCTGGGTCAAGCTTATTTCCGATATTAGATATCATTAGATAATGACGAATTTCGTGACGACCATGACTAACTTCTTCTGTTTTATACGTGCTATGCTTTAATCCTTGGAAGCCTGTTCTTATTCCTTCAGCAATCAGTTCTTCTACTTCATTAGCAAGATTTCCTTGATTCTTTTTTAAGGTAATTACGTAGTCTGCATCTTGCTGGGCAATTAACTTTACAATATTTTTTTGACAGCCTATTGCATCTATTGTCACAATACACCCAGACAGTTCTAGCACCTTTAACAACTCTGGGATTGCTGTAATTTCATTGGAATGAGAATCTACTTTTACTTGACCTAACACCATTCTATTTGTCGTTGCCCAGGCACTAACTATTTCAATCGCACTTTGCCCAGATGCTTTATCATTAGAACCACATAGAGTCTTACCGTCAATTGCTACTATTTCCGCTGACGTTATCTTTTGTATTGTTCTCATCCATGACAGAAAACATTCTTGGAATTTTTGGGTATCTAATTGAGCAAATACCCTTGCAAATGTATCGTGTGATGGTATCCCGTTTGGTAACTCCAAAAACGTTTTTAACCATTCATATTTCGTGCAGCCATATAGTTCAATTGCCACCCAACTATCTGCTCCACAAATTACTGCACAGATGGCAATGGTAAGAATATCAATTAACTTGTGCCGTTTTGTGCGATCTACTCTTGGATCTTCCATCTGTGCAAAGTGGTCAGCAATTGTAATTTTGGGCTTGAGCTTCACGCTTTTTTAGGTACTTGATTCTACATTTGACCATCCATCACTTTACCATCCTAGTCGCTTTAGTTATCCTCCATACCACCGACTAAGACGGAACTTTGCCGCTAGATTTTCCTGCTTTTAGCCCTTTTTTAGTATTCTTGTACTATATTTAGATGCGTTTGCCCTGGCGAACTACCTGAAGGAGTTAAACTCTATACAGCAGTTGTGTGGCACGTTTCATTAAAACGTAAGATCCGTCTGGCTTATTTACTCGACCACCGTAACCCTAGCAAACCGAGTTACTCAGTTCTATTCTCAACAGATATCAACCAATCAGCAGACGAGATTTATCGTTTCTACAAGCTGCGCTTTCAAATCGAATTTATCTTCCGTGATGCTAAACAGTTTACCGGACTGAGTGATTGTCAAGCCCGTGATGTCAAAAAGCTGGACTTTCATTTTAATGCCAGTTTTGCTGCTCTCAATATTGCCAAGCTCGATGCTCATCAGCACCAGTTGGGTCAAAAACCCTTTGTCTTCTCAATGGCAAGTATTAAGCGACGTGCACTCAATGACCACTTGCTCGACACTTTTATTTCAAAGTTAGGACTCTGTGAGACTGTAATTAAATCCCATCCTAACTATCAAAACCTACGATCTTACGGCATTATTGCTGCTTAATTTTGTCCGAAGTATTGAGATAATGAACCTTGATGCTAAAACAGCCAACAGTCAACTGATTGGTGGGATTATTTATGGTATTGGTATGGCGTTAATGGAACATACGGTCATAGACCCGAATCTAGGACGCGTTGTCAACCATGATTTAGCTGAGTATCACGTACCAGTGAATGCAGACGTTCCCGATATTCAGGTGTTGTTTGTCGATGAACATGACCCACATATCAACCCGCTTGGTGTCAAGGGAATTGGTGAAATTGGTATTACTGCTACTGCGGCAGCGATCGCTAACGCTGTCTATCATGCCACAGGTAAACGCGTCCGCGATTTGCCAATTACATTAGACAAACTACTATAGATCTGGCGATCGCAACATTACCAATGTCAAAAGGGGCAGGGGAATAGGGAGCGAGAGGGAACGCACGTCACAGTTAGTGCAAATGCGATGAGCGTTCACCTCAACGCGCTCTTATCAGTATTTTCAAGATCAGTGACTCTGATAAAAGTTCTCCTAGAGTTGTTTCAACATTTTGAACTAGGCAATCCCGATGCCGCCTGTTACACCATAAACTTCTCCCGTGATGTAGCTACCTTCTTGGGAAGCAAGCAACACATACACAGGAGCAATTTCCACAGGCTGACCGGGTCTTCCGAGCGGAACTTCAGAACCAAATTTCTCGATCTTGTCCTGGGTCTGACCACCACTCGGCTGTAGCGGTGTCCAGAATGGGCCAGGTGCGACTGCATTAACACGCACTCCCTTCTCGATCATCTGTTTTGCCAGAGATTTGCTGAAATTCTCAATGCCC
This sequence comes from Calothrix sp. NIES-2098, assembly GCF_963875125.1. Classification (NCBI taxonomy): domain Bacteria; kingdom Bacillati; phylum Cyanobacteriota; class Cyanophyceae; order Nostocales; family Calotrichaceae; genus Calothrix; species Calothrix sp. NIES-2098. Next base: position 45,752 of record NZ_CAWNKJ010000002.1, on the reverse strand, counting down.
GCTTTCGTCATCGCATAGTCAAGCAGACTCGCTGAAGGTTGATAAGCCTGAATCGAAGTGGTGTTAATAATCGATGCTCCGGGTAAAAGATGTGGAATGGCTGCTTTGGTAATCCAAAATAGCGCGTAGAGGTTTGTCTTCATCACTTTATCGAAATGCTCAGTCGTGATCTCGCTAATTGAGGGGTAAGATGTCTGTGCGCCAGCATTGTTCACGAGAATATCTAAACCGTTCAAAGATTGCACTGCATCTGTCACCAGCTTTTGGCAAAAATGCTCGTCGGTAATGTCACCGGGAAGCGCAACCGCTTTGCGCCCTGATTGTTCAATCAATTGGATGACCTCTTGAGCATCAGCCTCCTCGCTCTTAAGATAGGCGAGCGCGACATCAGCACCTTCTCGCGCAAATGCGATCGCCACAGCGCGCCCGATACCAGAATCGGCTCCCGTGATCAATGCCTTGCGACCTGCAAGCTTTCCACATCCAATGTAGCTTTGCTCACCGTGATCCGGTTGGGGCTGCATCTTTTGAGCAAGTCCTGGTACGGGCTGCGGTTGTTGGGGAAAGGGCGGAGCGGGATATTGCTGCCGGGGGTCTTGCATCTCTAATCGATCGTCTTTCATTGCTTGTTTTGATAGTTTTTGCAATTCCAGACTTAAGTATCAAAGATCGAGGAGAACGATTCCTCACCCTTTCAGCAGAATAATGTTCCACCAAGACCTCATCTGGGATAGCTCATGAGTTGCTGAGGTTAGATATTGGTAGATGAGTTACTCTGCATCACGATAGTGCCAGTGGGATAACGGCTAGTTGTTCTTGATAGAGCGCTTCCCAATTGGGAAATTCTCGTTCAGTCATGATTTGTTACCTTTTGAGCTTATGTTAACGCGATTCCTAATTTTCTACTATCACAAGTTAATCAAATCACAGACCCAAAAGCGATCGCTTGTGGGTGAAAAATCACCTTGACTCTGACGAGGAAAAACTACGGTTTTCAACATAGACGAGGTTTAAAAGCCAAAACAGAAGAAGAACTAAACCAATTGTCAAAGGAACAGTTGGTAGAAATTATTAAGGCGTTGCAAGAGGAAGTAGCAAGGCTCAAACAAAGCTTAAAAATTGACAGTAAAACTTCATCGAAACCTCCATCAGGAGATATCCACAAAAAGAGCGAAAACAAAAAAGTATTAACACAAGAGGAATCAAATCAGCCGAAAAAGAAATCAGGTGGGCAGCCAGGACATCAAGGAAAAACGTTTACTGATCGGCTCCAGTTTTTTTAGAGTTTATCTAGCTGCAAAAGTCCAATTTTTGACTCTTGAGTACAGACGCGATAAATCGCGTCTTTGCAACTCTTTACACACTTGAAATTACCACCTCAAAATACTAAAACTCGATAAAAAATTATCGGTAAACCAGCAATTACAGCAGCAATACCTGTCCACAACGAAAAACTCTCAATATCAGATTCATCCAACGCCAAGCTCATTTCATTAAATGTCAACATCAAGACTGTTAGTATCAGAAAAAAGAAGCCAAAGTGTTCTAAATCAATCATTATTGTCCTTATCTTTTTTATAGAAAGTGGTCAAATTCATCTTTAAAAAGCTCTGGCTGGTTTTTCCGAACGTAAAAGTTTATCAAAAACTAAGATTGAACATTAATGTCAATCAGTGAAGCAATAACCTGAGCTTTGTCAATTGCATTAAAATAATTTTATGCATAGTTAAACAGGTTTTAACCTACCTAAGGCGGAGAGGATAGCTATATCACCAGGAGTAAATTACTAATATTTGTTTACCATCAATAAAAAATTCAACCAATGAGTTCACTGGCTGAAATTTGTTAGAGGATTATTACAAATCAAAGTGATAAAAATCACAATTTAATAAAATATAGGATTTACGCAAGTCCAGTGCGTTAGCGTAGCGTAACGCACGGTAATACAGATGATTCAGGGGATGCGTTATTAACCAGTAAACCAAAAAGTTTTTGAGAGAAGAGCAATAGCTAGACACAATGTAGCTTATGATACTTAAAAATACAGAATATCCTGACTAGCAGACATAGTATAGATTATGATTACTGATAATTAGCTAGCCGAAAATGGTCAATATTAACCTGATGGAATATATATGCTTTCAACGACTTGATATTTCCGCTGTAGGGCTTGAGATAAAAAGGCTAACATCTGTTTTAGCGCAAAAAGTATGCGATAAATTAATCGGCTACCTTTCCTTTTACGACTGATTCTGAGCCAAAGTAGATTTACCCAAATATTAACTAAAAGAAAAGATATACCCACAAATAGTAATCTCAAAACTGGATTTTTATTATTTGTTCTAATTCGACAAATATTCTTCAGACGATAACTAGTTTCAATGCCAAATCTTTTTCTATAATCTTGATAAATATAATTTAAATTTGTTCTTACCTTGTGAGCGACATAAACAAAGTATTGAACTCCACGCTGATTACGCTTTCCCTTCCTATACTTACAAATAATCCATAAATCAAATGTAACTGAATCATCTTTATCTCTTGTTATTGTATAAGTAGTTTTATAACTTTTCCTGCCCTTGAGAAATTGCTTTATACCTCCCTTTTGTCCAGTTTTGATGGCAGGCAGAAGAAAGGGAATATCTAATGCCTGCAACCATCGGATTACAGGAGTATTAAAAAAATCTCTATCTAAATAGAGTTTCTTCACATTTATTTTAAGAGAGTCAAGTTCTGATAATAAATAAGTAATCAGAGCAACACTAGTATCTGATTGACGAACACCCCTTATTGCAAGGGTTACACGCTTATTCTTAGTAATCACATATAAAGTTGCTCAAGAAGTAAAATGAATGAGTACCAGCTTTGGGTTGACTTCGATATATGTATGCTGATTCCTCTGATGTTGGCTTACCATAATAACAAATTAAATTTAAATCAATCGCTATTTTAAAGAGCCTTTTTTTCAATCCTAAAGGAATTCGACTTTTCATCGCTTGATTTATTTACGCCTCTAATTCCTCAAACTTGTTGATTTTATTGAGATGATATCTAATATCATTAGCTGTGGGAACGTTCTTTAATAATTTGGCTGTATTTTTAATACTATCTCCACTACTAGCTGCCTTAGAGACCATTTATAAAGTAAATCTTTAGGGGAGCATCCCAGTTTTTATTTAGCGAGCAGAGATTAAACCATTGAGATAAGCACAACGATGAGCTAGGACTTGAGTAACATTATCAGATTTCCATTGTGCACCAGAAATTTTAGTTCGACAGTCAATTTGTTTAACAGTAGACTCAATAGCGCCAGAACCGATAGAACAAATCTGTTCAGCTTGATAATACTGATAATTGACAATACAGTGTCGATATTTTTCAAGGTAAGCACAAAAATTTTCGGCTTGTTTGAGATTACACTCAGAAAACACAGCGATAGCATCATCAACTTTTCCTTGCCAGAGAAGGGTTGTAGCCTGAAAGAGCCGTTGATTTGAACCACCCACCTTATGTAGATTTTCCATAAGGTGAAACCAATCAAGCACCTCTCGACGCTGGTGTTGGGGAGCAAAATCGCGCACAATATTCCAAATGCCGTCATGACCATCGCCAATACAGGTGAGAATCGAAGCAAGTGGTTGAGTGTTGACCCAATCAATCACAAGACTATTTTCTTGAAATGAGGCAGCAATCGCCTGTTTGTCATGTAAGCAAGTAGCTTTATAACCCTTCCAATCACAGGGTTTACCTTCTGGAGTACGAATGCGGATATTTCCGCCATCCACACTCAATTCTTCCACGATTGATTCTACTTGTGGTAATTCAAAATTTTGCCGATGTACCAGTCTTTGCTGTATAGTTTTTGATACTTTTACCCCAGTTAAATATTCGATATCTTCTGCCGCACGTTGATACGATACCGACGCGCTGATTCGTAGACAACAAGCTTCTAAATATGGACTCAATTGGTTATGTAGTCTGAGTTCTAGCTTTTGTGCTTGAGAGTTGGTAATTGGCAAAATCCCAATTATACTTTTTATTTTTCGTTTGTATCCCCTGCTTTCTCCTGTGGCATTTTCGATAAAAAAAACCCCTACTTCTGGCATGATATATTCCTACATTTTTTGGCGTACTATTGATTCTATTTTTGCCAAACTTGTCAGTTGCTCACTTGCAGTATTTTTGTACAGTATCTTTGCTATTGCACGAGAATGCTCTATTATCTGTTGTTCTTCTTCGGGAGTCATGGATACACCTAGTTTTGATGACTTTATTATCACTTACTGGTGTCCTATTACTTTCTGACTTCAGATTTGTGTCACCATCTTACGTTCTTATTTATTGTTGGGAGAATAAAAAGTGGGATGCACCCGAAACTGATACTAAGAATCGTATAGGACTCCTATTTGATTTCTGAATAACCAAGTTGGTTATAAGCTTGCTATACAAAGGTTTGTTTCTCAGCATACTTAGCAAGATTCCTATAGGTTTATGGTGTCATGGGAACAACCCCAGTTAACTTACTCAATTTCTGCGGTACTAAGTCAGAATCTTTCGCATTAGTAATTTGAGATAAATAGCAATCAACAACAGCAATCAAAAACCCTTTGATGGCATCTTGATGATTGTTTTTCACCAAATCATCAGCCTTCTTCAAGAAAAGCGATCGCCATTTGCTTTCGTTGCTTTCGTACATGTCCACCAGATACAATCCAGCTAAATATTCGGCTAAAGGATCAAGGCAGAATTTAATTTTATCTTTTGCGGAGCCAATTGTTTGAATTAAATGTAGACTATTTTCCAGATAATCAAGGCGTGTATCTGGATTGTCTGGGTTTAATGCAGCTAAAACAGCTAATAAATCCTCACGTTTTGCTGTTCCTGGTTGGTAATTTTCCCGCAAACATTCCCAAGCAATGACTTTTGCATCTTGATGTACAGTTCTATCATTCAATTTTTCTCCCATAACATAGCGATTTAACTCGTTTAAATATCCCAACATCAAACTGGGAACTGTTTCGGGGACACCACCATTTTGTACAGTAATGTTTGGAGACGCGATATTAGCAATTAATTTTTCGGCATATAATTTTGCTAATAACACCGTGATATTACGTTGTCCCACCATTAATGATAGTTTTGTACAAGCATCAAAAAATTCCTGGTCGGTAAATAAATCTCGCTTCCCTCGCTGCATTAAATACGCTTCCATAAACGACGAAAGCTTGTTTGCTTCAATCCTCAATGGTTTGATAATAGTCTTATTTACTTGTCCTAATTTTTCTTCCAACCGGGAAGTAATCACCAACGCATTTACCGGGAAATCTGGTGAATCTGGTTGTAAAGCTTCACGAGTAGCTGAATTTAGTTCTGAGAATCGATCAACTATGACTAAAATGCGTCTTTTTCTGAGCAGCTTTAACAGCAACTCTTCGCATATTGGTTCTGGTTCATCAATAAGCGATCGCAATTGTCCGCGAATGGCTTCAATTAGTGCCAACTTACCATCAACTTGGCGAAATTCGTCTTCTAAAAGCACAGGCAACATCAAATGTTCGCAAAGTCGTTGATCTTGCTGTGCTTCAATACTCCAATTGGCTATTTGACAAGCTAAACTGGTTTTGCCAATCCCACCTTCACCACAAATTACCAAACAACTGCGCTGTTTCTCAAAAGTTGGACGTAAATTCTCCGGCGTTAATTGGGGTAAGGTATTGCCATCTAAGACAACCGGAATCGGGATATAATTACTACGACTAGTAACTGTGTCTTTTTTGGGAAACTCCGATCGCGCTGACTCAATATACTTGTCTACCCATGCATCCAGCACTTGGGGATGGAAATGAAACCAACCAATAAATAACACGTACCGCAACGGCACATTGATACTGAGAAATGGCAGGGAAAAATCGGTATAAGGTTTTAGAGCATTATTAATTTGTAACAACCATAAAGGTTTGATTTGCAATAATATCAGCCACAGCGAAGGGAGGAAAACTACATAGATTATTAATCCTAGTACTAGCTTATGTTTCAAAATCCACGCGCTCGCAACATCAAATAAACGGGTTTCCTTCTCCGCTTTCAATGCTTCCAAAGGACGACGGATTCGAGCATTATCCACTTCGGTAAAATTATCTTTGTGTGATTCCAGAATTTGAATCACCTGCTCAAAATCCCCTATAACCTTCGCCAATTTTGCACTAGGCAAATTATCAGCCACATCCTGATAACCGCCAAGAATGCTACCCAAACCCTTAACTACTGCATATCGCACATAATATTCGCTATCATCCAACAAAGGAATTAAAACCTTTACCGCAGAATTAGCTTCAGTTCCCATTGCACCCAAAGCCAAAGCTGCATTTTTCCGCACCCGTGGATTACTATCTTTTAACGCATTAATCAAAGACGGAACCGCAACTTTTGCCTCCGTACCAATCCGTCTCAAAGCCGAAGCTGCATAAATGCGAACATATTGTTCCTTATCCTGCAAAGCTGCCATCAAAGCCGGAACCGCAGATTTTGCAGGTCTGCCAATTTCACCCAAAGCCAATACTGCATACATGCGTACTTGAACATCTTCATCCTGCAAAGCTTCCGTCAGCGCACCCACCGCAGTCGCAGCTTCCGTACCCATATCACCCAAAACCCAAGCCGCACGCCAGCGAATGTTACAATCTGGGTTTTTGAGGTTTTCTACCAACGTCGGTACTGCCCCCGAACCAATATTCACAAGTGCATCATGTGCTTCTAAACGCACACGGGCATTGGTATCAATGAGTTTTTCAACTATAGGGGTGATTTTTGTCTCACTAGGAATTTGTGCCCAGCTATTTCCCGTAAACATCAAGAATAACAACAAACACAGTACAGACAAGGTGTAGAATTTTTGGGCGATCGCTTTTGTGGCTTTCAGCAGTGTTATACCTCCAGTTAGGTAACTGTATCTATTTTATTGTTTTTCTGCGATGCAGGAACAAATAAATATAATAGACCTGTCCGAAAATTCCCAAGCCAGACTGTTCAAAGCTTTGGGGCAAAACTTTGATATCTTCATAAAAACGGAGTTATAAGGGTATGAAATAGTTAACGATAGTTTAGAGGCATAAAAATCAACTCCTAATTTCTAAAAAACTTATAATTTTTGCTACTAACTAAGTTGGCAGGACTAAGCTACCAATTCTTAACCTAACTAATCCGCAAACTGTTAAACATAATCTGCTCATAAGTCTCAAGTTTTAAGCGAAATTGCTCTCGAGCTATGCAGAATATTTTAAGCAATCGAATCAAATACTCGATCAATATCCGATTACTAGACAAAGCTTTGTTTTCATCTTTTTGCTGTTAAGTTAGTTCTCGTTTCGGTCTTCTTTATGAGGTCTAGTAATATTTTCGCCACCTTGAAACCCCTTATCACCCGAAAAAGGTTGAGACTTATCAAACTTTTTTTGAGATTTACGAAACAAATTAACGTCGGCTGTTGGACCAGGAACACCTATTTCTACTTCCACGATGTCCTTTCTTTCCGGCATTCCAACCATTAGACTTTTTAATGTATGTTGTCTCTTTTTACCAGAAAAATTTTTTGTTGCTCGGAGTCAGAATCCCTATATATTGGTTGTTCTAGGCTATCGACTAATAGCCGAAAATTGGTTAATACTTCTTGAACAAATAGTAAATCACTCTCATTATTTGAGACTTGTTCTAATAAACTTGATTGGAAAATGTCTCGAAGAATAGATATCCATTAATGGAATGTATCGTTAGCCTCAGTTTTGGAAACACTAAACAATATTTCTAAGACTTGAAATGTTGGCATATGTCTTAAATAAAATAAACATAAACATACTTGTTCTTGGATGAATAACTTTTCTGGACGTCCACCACCAGCCGCATTAATTCTTATTTTTCGGCTCTGGAGTTTAGTTTTAATTTCCTGATGGCGTTGTCTGGCGCAATTTAACAGTGATTGAAATTGTTCGTAACTAATTCCTAAAATTTGTTTTGTTCTATGTGGATATTTCTCGATATAATCAAAAACCATACGTAATTGAGAAAAATGGTAGACACTTAATTCAACGTTTTACCATTTTTCTTTTCCTAAGTTAATATTTCGGACAAGTCTAGTATTTTGGTTTGCAAGTTACTAAAGCGTGCAAGTTTCGTCAGCCAGGATGATTTAAAGAATCGAATTCTCCATTTTATTGACTACTTTAATCAAACAATAGCGCTTACCTTTTAAGTGGACATATAAGGGCAAAGTTTTGGCTATTTAATGCTCTGTTTATTTCTGCCGCCTTGTACTGGCAATAGTCGAAGCATAGGTGATGTTTTGCTTATTTTCGGTAACATCCAGATATGCTTCATCTAGCGCTACCCCTTCTACTAAATCGGTGTAGCGTTTAAATATGTCGTGGATTTGCTGTGAAATTTCTCGGTAAACTTCAAATCTTGGTTTGACAAAGATTAGCCCTGGACAAGAGCGATCGCAATGACTGAAGGCATCGCTGAGTGAATGCCAAATTTTCTGGCTTCGTAACTAGCGGCGGCTACTACACCGCGTTGATTGGGACTGCCACCGACTACTAATGGTTTGCCTCGGTAGCTGGGATGATCCCGTTGCTCTACTGATGCGTAAAAGGCATCCATATCAATATGAATAATCTTCCTCATCCATTTACTGACCGCAAAAACCTAGATTTACAGCGAAATATGCTTTTTTATCCAAAATTTTGCTTCTCAAGAGCTTTGCATTTTATCTACCTTTTTTTGAAAGTTAAATACTGCTGTACTAACTTTATAGTACATAAGCACTCTCATAGCCAGAAAAGATACCTAAAATCATGTACTTGGTATACTGCCCGACTTTCATCTGATGCCCTGAATGAGACCAACCCATAGAAAGAACTTGCGAATACTCAATTGCTCCCTTCAACAGACCGAACAGATTGTCTTGTTTTCACTACTTGTGAAGGGCTATCCAATTACTCACTATAGATGAGGCATAAACATAATTTTTAGCTACATCTGTTTTTCTGCTATCAAGCTTTTATTACCGAGATAAATATGAAACCTATCAAAAAGCCGGAACTACTGATGGTCAAAAAGTCTGTTGCTTCACAGCCAGCAGTTGAGGAAGTTGCTCCTTCAGAGACAGTCTCTGCTGATGAACCTATCATTGAGCAGCAGCCAGATGTGAAGGCAAAAAGCCAATCGAGAGAATATCTTCACATCTACGCTCCAGTGCAAGATTCTCCAGTTCTCCAGTCTGTGGGTAACACTGGCTGGCAGGTGTCTGACATCTGGCGAGATTTACGTATTGATAACTTTTGTGATTGATACTATCTCTATGGTTAGTTTCAACAACTATTGAACTTTTATGCATTTGCAATATAGGGCTATTATTTGATTTCTGAAAAAACTCCGTATCTTTGAAAAGACAGAAAATCAAATGAGTCGGTCTGGAATTAAATTCAGGTCAACAAAACGGTCTAGTCCAGAAATGGCTCGCCCGTTTTTAGTAATGTGCATAAAGCAATTTTATCGTGGGTTTTACCACCACCAAAGCTAGTTTGTAGCCGGGTAATAGGAGAACCGACAGCTTCCTTGAGTAACTGCCCAAACACTTCAGAAATTAGAGTTTTTAAACCGTCAGTAGCAAAAATATTGGCGAAAAATGCTGTCGGATCTTGGTATAATTGGGGTGCTTTCCCTTCCACAACGAGCCGTAACTTGGCGGCTAATAATTCAGGAGAAAGTTCCCCTGCTAAAATTTCTTTTCTAGGAACGCAGGTTTTAAATACTGAGAGAAGCATAGGGATGTGTTGATAGTTTGTATTTGACAGTTGACAGTCAATACCAACCGTCAACAACTGGGTGTTTTTAAAGATACACCCAATTTAATTGATTAATTCTATACAGAATTATGATGTTTTGGCACGGTTTCAAAATTAAAAATTGTGGATTTTGGATTTATTCCACTAATTAATTCGCTTGCTTGAGACCTGTTGAGATTTTGAATTTTCAATTCCACTATTTAAAATCTAAAATTCGGTCATAAAACTTGTGCTAATCTCATACCCCAATCAACTCCAGTAACGCCTCTGTAGATATCTTGCCACTAATATCAGTACCTTCAAGCAGGCTATCTGCCAAATCTCGCTTGTGGTGGTGCAAGTCCACAATCTTATCTTCAATAGTATCTTTTGCTACTAAGCGATAGATAGTCACCGGGCGTTGTTGACCGATGCGATGGGCGCGGTCAGAGGCTTGGTCTTCTACGGCGGGATTCCACCAAGGGTCCATGTGGATGACATAATCTGCGGCAGTAAGGTTAAGTCCTGTACCGCCCGCCTTGAGGCTAATCAAAAATACATCGCCTGACCCGGCTTGAAAAGCATCCACCAGTTTTTTCCGTTCTGCGGCTGGGGTACTGCCATCTAAATATTGATAATTAATACCTTGTTTATCCAGATAATCGCGGATGATGTGTAAATGGTCAACAAACTGACTAAATACCAAAGCCTTATGGCGATTCTCCAGTAAATCCCCTAGCACCTCAGCAAAAAGTTGCAGTTTCGCGCTGGATAGTTCAGTATCAGGCATAACGAGACTGGGATTACAGCAAGCCCGTCGCAGTCTCATAATTTCTGCCAGCACTTGCAGATGTTTCTGACCAGCAATTGCTTCACTTTCGGTCAGTTTGGATATTGCCTCACGGCGCAACGCTTCATAGAATGCCATTTCCTCCCGACTCAACTCTACGTGTAACAGAATTTCGGTACGGGAGGGTAATTCTTCTAATACTTGATTTTTCAGGCGACGCAACAAAAATGGTTGAATGAGTTTTTTGAGTTTGCTGCGTACTTGTTTATCCTGAAATTTCTCAATGGGGATAGCAAAGCGTTGATTGAAGCTTTCAAAGGAACTCAGAAGCCCAGGATTGATAAAGCGGAATAAATTCCACAATTCACCAAGGTGGTTTTCAATGGGAGTCCCGGTGGTAATCAGTTTGAAACCACCTTTGAGGTTCATCGCTGCTTGGGAACGTTTGGTGGTCATATTTTTGATTGCCTGGGCTTCATCCAGGACAATTGTTTGCCACTGCATCTGGGATAGCATTTGCGATACTTCTTCTTGCTGCAACAGACCATAGCTGCACACCAGCATATCAAAGGGTTGTAAGTTGTTGAGTAGTTGCTGGCGATCGCTCCCACCAAATTGCACAATATTAAGAGTAGGAGCGAACTTCTGCGTTTCACTCACCCAATTCATGCACACGGAAGTTGGGGCAATAATTAGGGTTGGCCCCTCATGGGCACGCATCAGGATGACAGCCAACGCCTGCACGGTCTTACCGAGTCCCATTTGGTCTGCTAAGCAGGCTCCCACACCCCAATGTGCCAGCCGCGCCAGCCAATTGAAGCCTTCCATCTGGTAGTCGCGCAGTTCTGCTTGGAAGGTAGAGGGGAGTTCCGGTTGCAGGCTTTGTACTTCCTTCAAACGCTGGATATGTGCCTTCCAGTGTTTATCTGCTTTTACTTTGCCTACCTCATCGACAAAATCCTCTAAGCCTAATGTTGCTAAGGGATGAAAGCGGATACCTTTACTGTGCTTTTCTGAAAACGATCGCAATTCATCAAGACGGTTGCGAAAGGCTTGGGTTAAAGCCAAAAATTGACCATCTCCCAGGGGAATAAAACGACTGGGGGTTTTATCCAAGAGTTCTAAAAGTTGCTGCATATCCAGCACCAGGTCTTTATCCAGTTTCAACTCCCCAGTAGCAGCAAACCAATCTTGCTGCCGTTGAATGGACATCTGACAATCTTTCAAGTCTGCTTGGTGCTTGATACGCAGTTTTTCTCCTTCCGGCCATTCCAGTACCACTGTGTCCCCTAATGCTTGCAGTTCCAGCAGCAGTTCCAAACAGTCCTCTGGATCTTCTATGAGCCATTCCCTATCTTGTTCTTCAGCACGAGTTAAGGTAGGACAGGCTTGAAGGGCGGTATTGGCAAGTTGCTTTTCTTCCTGGAGATTGCGCCTGGTTTGCAGACGCTTACCGTCAATCTCTGCAATTACAGTCTCACCACCTGTGCCGGGACAGTAATAGGGGCCACCTTGGGCAAAGGGACGAGATAGCACAGATATTTTCAATCCAGCATTGGCAGGCAACAGGTGAATGTGGGGTATAGTCTGGGCTGGTACTTCTTCTGCTCCCTCTAGTCCGCCACCGATATCAGAATGCACGGTGACGATGCCAGAGACGGCATTGATGGCGGCTAAGACTTGCTTTTCGGCAGTGGCGGGAACTAAGAGTCGGTTTTCCTTACCGATAATCTCCGCGATGCGTCGGTGTTCGGCACTAATTTCAATTACCTTAATGCGGGTTGGGGTTTCTTTAATAGTGAGGATATTCTGTGATGGCTCTAGTTTGGGAGAAAATTCTAAAATTAAGCGATCGCGTTTACCCTTTTTAACGATTAATTCTGGTTCTCCCTTGACGATTTCTACGCGGGTGGTTGGTGCATCTTCCCAAAATACCAAGGGATGTCCAATTAACGCAGAGATTGCCTTGGCGCTGAAGGTATACTCAACCTTGCCACGATATCCATAATCATAGGAAGTAAATGTTTCAATACAGCCACATACTCTCAGATCCTGAGATGTGAGATAATCAAGCTCACCCAGATTTCCGCTCAGGCGCTTGATGGCTATGGGGCGACCTTTGCTCCACTCACCTTTGGCATTAACCTTTTGTTCGCGTGGTTGCAGAAGACATTTGCTGGGGTAGAAAGTAATAAACCATGCCAAGCGTAGTTCTGCTTGAGCCTTTACAGGTGTTGGCGATGCTTTCTGAAGATTTGCTAGTGCATTTAAGCACATCTCCCAAGGTTCTTGTGGCTGCATCAAGTCAACAATGCTGTCTATGCCGATATCTTCGCGCAGGATTTCTGCTTGGGTTTCATAACTGCTGTGCGGTTTGAGTCGGGACAAGAGTTCTGCACTCTCCATTGCTAACCAGTGATAACCAGATGCCACGGCTTGCTGGTAGAATTCCTCTAACAACCTGGGCAGATGTTTTTTGGCTCTGTCGGTATCTACCCAGTAATGGCACAGGGCGAAAAATAGGGTTTCTAGGCTGTTGTGTTCTTCAGGGAATAGAATGCGGTTGCTGATGATCAATTCTTTTTGAGCGATGTCGCCTAATTGGACTTGCAGCAAGATTTTCAACTGTGCATAAATCGGTCTCAGCCAATGATCTGATTGACGTGCCAGTAAACTTGTATAATCAAGTGCTTCCTGGAGACTTTCCCGCGAACCATCTTTGATTAGTGCCAAGATAAAAAACAAGCCGCCCATAGTACTAAAATACACCTGTCGCTTGCCTGTGGCTTTTTTGATGGCTTTGAGACCAGCAGTGTAATCGGTTATGGCTTGCTGATTATCGCCGCGTAAAAAATTCAACCAACCTCTGTATACAAGGCTATTATCTCGATAATCTTCGGATATGGAATCTAAACTCTGCTGTGCTTCTTGAATACAACCCCGCAGTAGTAATTGTTCTGTCAAAACTATGTGCAGGTAATCTGAGTTATGTCCACCTTCTTTTGCGCATTCTTCTTGCAGTAAGGTAAAGGCTTCATCTGCGGGAGAACATTTCAACGCGGCATTGATGAGGATGATTGATATGCAGTTGTCATATAATTCCTGTGGCAGGGTGCGAAACCAATCGGCATCAAATGGGTTAGTGCAAATCTGCTCGAAGATATTTTCTAGAGATATCTTGTCGTCGTTGTAATTGTATCTGTTATAGTCTTCAATTTGTTTATTAATGTAACTGAGGTTCTGATTGTAAAGACCAATCCGGATTTCTCGAATAAATTGGCGATCGCTTTGGAAATACAGTGGCCCATCTTGCCAACGACTCTTTACTTTGAGCTTGTCTTGCACTGCTTTGACCATGACTTCAAAACAGCCAGCTTTTACTGCCGAGCGAGTAGCAATCTCTACCAGTAATGGATGACACTGAGGCCCCTGTCCTTGTCCTTGAATCAGCAAACCTGCTGTTAGTAATCCATCGATATAAGGTTTTAAGGTGGAGCTAATTAAATATTTGTAATTTGTATCACGCGCACCGATGTAGTTAAAACATTCTAAAAACGAAGTTCTGTTGACAGGTTCGTAAATTACTGAGAATAATTGGACAATTTTTTGCTCTAGGGGTGGTAGCTGGGAGTATGCTTGGGCGAGTTGCGCTTGTAGTTTTTGCTGCCGATCAACCTCAAAAGCGTTCATGGTTCTGATTAGGCGCGTTATATCCACTAATAATAATTTTCGCACCGTTCGGTATTTTATATCCAGAACGTACCAGTTGTTCTTAGGCGAGCGCGGTAATTACTTCAATTCATAGAAAATTCAGACAGTGCAATTGTAGAATTTTAAAATCCGACATGCTAATGTAGCAGACAAAACTGCATATAATAACCTCTACCGTCTTCGTTCTATTAGGCTGCTGCAACTATATTATTGGCGCAAAGCCTGAAAAAAAGTGTGTTTCACCGGTGGGGTATTACTAAACCAAAAGTAGGAGCCAGCCTTATTTACTCTGTAAACAAGCAACTACTTTGATCGTACCAATTTTAGATTTTAGATGATTTCAGTTTATGCACATCTGTGGACAGAACAAATCCTTGTATTCCAAATCGCGAATGCGAGTGCGTCTCTTACCCTTACTCTTTGCTACGCTACCGCCTAGCAATCTCAAATCCAAAATCGATTAACATATCAACCAAAAAGACTGGCTCCGACTGGAAATCGCTGATTAACTCCACCCCTAAACGGTACTTTTTTATTGGTGAGAGGATATCAAATCTAAACGTTTAAACTAAAGCACTTTTTTGCAGTCACGTCCTTAAAAGTAAATATTCAACACCATTATGTCGGATTTTGAAATTCGACAAAACTAATCATATGAAGCAGATAGTTCTTTCACTTTTGGCAAACGCGGGCGGTGTAGGCAAAACTACGCTGAGTGTACACCTTGCTTATGAAATGAGTCGGCGTGGCTTTTCAGTAGCAATGATTGATCTAGATCCACAGCGTTCTTTGGATGTTTTTTGCGGACTACCACCAGCAGAAGCATCAAACACTTTAGTAAAAGTTTTATCGAAAGACTTCAAAGGCAATTGGTCTCTTGTTCGGGTTTGGCAGGATCACAAAGTAGAAGTCTGTCAAGGACATCCACTATTAGCTGAGATAGCAAATGAATTGGTAATTAGAAAACGAGGAGAGTATGCACTAAGCGATCGCCTTAAAAGTTCCCCACTGCCTCATAACTTAATAATTTTGGATTGTCCTGCCACCTTAGGAATGCTTAATGTCAATGCTTTAGCAGCGTCAACACATATTTTAGTACCAGTACAACTGGAAATGAAAGCCATTTCTGGGTCAGCTGAACTAGTAGAATGGTGTATTTCCACAGCGGAGGAATTGCATCTTGAACCAAGACCACCAATTCTCGGTTTTGTACCAAGTATGTATGATGAGTCGGTGGCAATGCATAGACAATATTTAGAGCAATTGCCAGAAATTGCTAATCAGTTACACTTGAAGCTTTACCCCAAAGTTCGCAACTCGAATGAATTTAAAAATGCTAGTGCTCATGGCTTGCCTTTACAGAAATTCCGTCCCAAGCATCCTGCTTGTAAAGATTTCAAACCAATAGCAGACGATTTAGCAGCTTTGATAAAGGATAAAAAGGAGAAGAAATAACCGTGGCCTTACCTAAAATTGCTGACAGATTCAGTGGCGCAATTCAAAAGACAGATCAAGAACAAAAAATTGCCGAACTTCAGTCAGAAGTGGAGCGCCTAAGAGCTACTCAATCCCCAGATTTAGAAATAGAATTGGAAAAACTTCGAGAACAGTTACAAAATCAATCAGGAGAAGTTGAGATTGACTTAGACCTGATCGATTCCAATCCTAACCAACCTCGGCAGACAATTACATCAGAATCAATTCAAGCGAAAGCACGTTTACTCAAAAAGCATGGGCAAATTTCTTCAGTTATTCTGGTACTTCAGGAAAACGGACGCTATATGCTGCTTGATGGTCAACTGCGTACTGAGGGTGCAAGGGTTTTAGGATGGAAAACCATTCGCGCTGTCGTGGTTCCAATGCCTAAAGATTTAACCCAATCTGCACTTATTACTTTTCTTGGCTTTGAGGATTTAAACCCTTTAGATAAGGCAGAGGCGGTATTTAAAGAAGTAACTAAGTCTACAGATTTAACAATAGATGAAATATTTACGCTTTTAGGAACAGTACTTAAACGAATAGAAAGAGATGGTAACAGCAAAGAACTCACAAATCTCATCAATGTTAGCACTGAAAAGCAGCAACAAGGTTTAGAGCAGTTAGGAGTTATAGATACAGAGCAAAGTCTACTTTTAGTACTGTTAGAACTAGGCTTAAATCCAAGTTCTGTAAAAACTAATCTTATGCCAATGCTATTCTTACCTCAAGATTTGAAAGATGCAATTAGGCAAAAGGGCTTGAAGGGCGCTCATGCTTTAGCATTGGCAACACTTTCAGCAAAAGGACTTGACATAAAGGAAGAACAAGCAACTTCCGAGCGAATTGCCGCTACAAATAAAGTATTAAACGAAAACCTGACAGTCCCAGAAACCCGTCAACTGATTAAAGCAATTAAGGATAAATATTTAAAGTACAAAAAATCTGAATCGAAAGAAGTGAAAGCTGTAATTCAAAAAATTAAGGAGCTATCTGAAGATTCGCTACAGGGAGCTAGTCAGGAACAGCTTCAACAGTTACGAGCACTCCTAGAACAAAAGTTAGTAGCGCTCTCTAAAGTTCTCAATGCTTGAATTTATCTTACAGTTTCAATCCCTGAATTTTGCTAATTAAGTTCAAGCGGAGATAAAAAATGGAAGTAATAATCTAATCAGCATTTAAGTTGTATAAAACTAGGGCTGAAACCCTTACTACAAGTGAATCAGCCTGGAAAAATGAATGACGATTAGCTTATAGCCAAAAGATGGCGATTAAAATCACAAGCGCGGCTTATCCCCATAAATAAAAGTTAGAGTTTACGCAGCATGGATTATTGGTCAATGAGCTATTTATGCGCTTCTTGCTCAATCAAATAGTCAGTTGGACTAGTTCTACTACTTTTGTAAAAGTAGAGCACAAAAGTTGACATCGTTACCAATCCACAAGAATTTTTCTAGGGTATAAGTGAGGGCTATATATACCCTATAAATAGTCGGGAATTTTGATACTCAATTTAACCCCTATTTAGGATATATATAGGTGATGCTTAGGGTATTTTTGGCTAATTAATACTTTATGCCCTACTTGACCCCCATGACCAACATTCACGCTTTACAAAAAATTTTTCCAGCGGGCTTTGATAACGGTTACGGTAGCCTGAAACTTTTAGTCGATGGCTTTGATGTTGTTCGCGTACCCAGCTACATTTCTTCCGTTGAGATGGAAGATGTCCCCGGAAGAGTAGTTTTCAATGGTACTGCTTACACTGTCGGCGAATCTGCTTTTCGCACAGGTTATCATTTTGACCGTAATACAGATAACAACGAGAACAAAGTCAATAATGCACTAATTACATTATTGGGTGCATTGGCACATCTGCCACACCGTAAAGCTTGGCATTTAAAGTTAGTCGTCAGCCTACATGATGTTGGTTTGGCAGAAGAATTGAAACAAGTACTCAACGGTGAATACCAACCAATACTTGCTGGCAAAGTTTCAGAGGTAAAGATTGAAGTACTCAAAGTCGTCCCCGAGGGAATGGGTGCATTGTTTGGACAACAACTTCCCCCAAAATTAACCGTTTTAGACTTTGGCAACGGTACAACTCTGTATTCTCGTTACAGCCAAGGTAAGCGGGAAGTTCATACTCCTTATCCCACAGGTGTAGAAGTTCTCATAGAGGATATCTCTCAAAAAATGAAACATCTCAATGGCGGGAAAATCGGCGATCCATCAAAGATTCGATTTTGTCTAGAAATGGGACATACCAGGTATAGCCGTGACATTGATATCAAAGATGTTTATAGTGCTTGTTTAAAAGACTGGTATGAAAAATACTTGAAGAAAGTTGTGAATCTCACACTTGATGCCAAACACACTGGAGATGAAATTTGGGCGATTGGTGGCGGTTGTCTGTTACCTGGATTTAAGAAGTTATTAGAGAAGAATGGTTTCAGAATTCTGGATAATCCGGTAGAAGCTAATGCCTTTGGACTCCTAGAAATGGCTAAAGCGATTGTCAAAAAGAATACCTAAGCATACTTTGTAGAAGATAACAATGGCAGATAAACAAGACTCAACCCCAGAAAAAATTCGCATTAAAGACAGCTACCGCGAACGCATATTTGCAGAATCACAACAATTAGATAAAAGTTACCTAGAGACGCTTTACTTTATCATTGATTGCTATTTTGCATTCAAAAAAGGTGCATTCCCGATATATTCAGCAGTCCCACATACACCTGTTGTTACTCCTAGTGCTACAAAGCAAAACCCAGAAGAACAGTCTACTCCAACGCCATCTACACAGGAAATTCAAGAAACTTCAGATGGCGAAACTTTCACTCTTGATTTTGATTTATAACCAAGTGGCGTGTGCGGGGTTCGCACCCCCACCTACACTGCTCTTTTCTTCACCAGTTTTGGAGAAAGAAAAAACTAAGAAACACTTACTCTATGAAATCTAGATCTGCTTACAGCATGGGTTTTTCGTAGGTAATGTCTCGCAACACTTTTGCACGGTCGTGGCTGGGGAATCAGGGAAAGCTAAGGAGATGAAAAATATTGATCAGACATAAATAATTAGTCAATCTAAAGAAGTTTGTTCCGAAATGGTAGCTTTATCGTCTGTATAATCACTGAGATGGGCAAGAGTGTCAAGCTGATTTCGGGTGATTTGTGATGAAACTAGATTTACTCAGTTTTTTTCAAGCGTGCAACCCCAGCAAGACTCTGGTTATAAGTAAACCAGAGGATAAACAGTATTATATTGATTTCTCCAAAGTGCGTGGTGCCAAGATTATTGAGGAATTAGGGCGAACTATCACCCGCCTTGCACCGGAACAAGCTACTTGTCAATTATTTACAGGACATATAGGTTGTGGCAAATCCACTGAGTTACTGCGACTAAAAGCAGAGTTAGAACACCAGGGATTTCATGTGGTTTATTTTGAGTCCAGCCAAAGCCTGGATATGGCTGATGTTGATGTTACAGATATATTATTGGCAGTTGCTCGTGAAGTAAGTCAAAGTTTGGAAGCAATAAAAATTAATCTCAAGCCTGGATACTTTCAAACTCTGTTTACTGAACTTGCTGAATTTTTACAAATGCCGATAGAACTTGGGGGAGAGTTATCTGTAGGTATTGCCAAAATTACTGCTAAAACTAAAGATAGTCCCAAACTTCGCGTCCAACTGCGACAATATTTAGAACCGCGCACCAATGGTATTTTAGAATCAATTAACAAAGAATTACTCAAGCCTGCTAGAGAAAAACTGGCGCAGCAAGGTAAAAAAGGACTGGTGGTAATTGTCGATAATCTCGACCGAGTTGATAATTCTTTTAAGTCATCTGGTTATTACCAACCAGAATATCTCTTTGTGGAACGTGGTGAACAGTTAAAACAGCTAAATTGTCACGTAGTTTATACCATTCCCCTAGTGTTGATTTTTTCCAATGCTTTAGGTAGGTTAACAAATCGCTTTGGAGTAGACCCTAAAGTTTTACCGATGGTTCCTGTAAAGCTAAATGGTTCGGAATTTCCACAGGGAATGACACTACTAAAACAAATGATTATGTCCAGGGCTTTTCCTGGTGTGAGTTGGGAACAAAGTCAGCATTTGATTACCGAAGTTTTTGATAGTCCTGATACTTTAGAAAGACTGTGCTTAGTTAGCGGCGGTCATTTGCGAAATCTGTTGATGTTATTATTTCGTTGTCTTCAGCAAGAAGACCCACCCCTGTCGCGAGAGTGCGTAAATAGGGTGATTAAACAACGCTGCAATGAGCTAACTTTAGCAATTACTGCTGATGAATGGGAAGTACTGCGTGAAGTTGCGCAGCAGAAAAGCTTGAGAGGTCATGAAAGATACGAACTTTTGCTTCGCAGTATGTTTGTATTTGAATACCGCGACGAAGATGGTTCTTGGTTTGATATTAATCCAATTTTGGCAGAAGCTAAGGAATTCTGGTTATGAGTAATCAGCACGAACTAGAAAATTTAGCTGCTGAAAATGAGCTTTCATTGCAAACTCTGGTGCGAGCAATTACCCTTTCTCAGGGAGAATTTTCGTTGATTTTGCTACGCTGTAATTATGCAGCTTTCCGTCAGGATATAGTACAACGCCTACATCAACTATCTCCTGTTAAAATTCGTGAAATCACCTTACCTGTGTCAGTAAAAACTCTTTACACGTCTATATATGAAAAACTGGGAGATGAACAGCCATCAGCGTTAATAGTTTTTGGTTTGGAATCTGTTAAAGATATTGATACAATTCTAACTTCAGCTAACCGAGTACGGGAGGAGTTTAGAAAAAATTTTCCGTTCCCTGTGCTGCTATTGATTAATGACCAAGTACTGCAAAAGCTGATCAGATTAGCAACAGATTTTGAGAATTGGGCAACAATAATTCATTTTGCGATCGCAACTCCTGATTTAGTTCAATTCATCAAGCAAACATCTGAAGAAGTTTTTGCCAAAGTTTTAGATGCGGGTGCTGGGAAATTTCTCGATAATTCTGCACTCAACCTGGAAATCGGTTCGCCGCAACGTGTGGAACTTGAGTTAGCACAAGCTGAACTCCAAAAACGGGGTGTGGAGTTAGATGCAGAACTAGAAGCCAGTTTAGAATTTGTCCTGGGTCGAGATGCGGTTTCGATGGAACAGTCGCGCCAGCATTATGAACGCAGTCTAGCACTTGCGCGACAGAGTTTTAACTTAGAGCAGGAAGGATGTGTACTGCACAATTTGGGGTTATGGTGGCGTACCTACGCTATCCAGCATTTAGCAGAACAGGAAGCTGCTTGCTTACACGCTAAAGATTATTATCATAAATGTCTAGAACTATTTGAGCGAGCAAATCGTCCCGACTTGGTAGCAAAGTTTATTAACACTTTGGGAGAAGTACTGCAAACGCTTCAGCAGTGGGATGAATTAGAAAAAGTTGCTCAAAAAGCTTTAAGTCTATATCAAATTTATCCAGATTGGTTCCGAGAAGCAAGAGCTTATGGATTTCTCGCTGAAGTAGCACTTGCTGATTCTGCTTGGAATAAAGCTAAACAAGCTGCTGAAAAAGCGCTTTCTATTGTAGCTATTAACCAATCCACCCAACCCAACGCTAATTTAGAATTGGTGCGTTATTATCATCAAGGTTGGTATTTATTTGCACTAGCCAGAGCGCTACAGCAGCTTAATAAGGTGCAAGATGCTTTAGCTACTCTAAAAGCTGCAAGAAGAGAAACTAAACCTCAATACGATCCAGAGCTTTACATTCGGATTTTGGAAAGGTTGCACAACATTTATTACCAACAGGGTCAATATCTTGCAGCTTTTCATATTAAACAAGAGAAAATTCAAATTGAACATCAATATGGTTTTCGTGCTTTCATTGGAGCAGCTTATTTAATTCCTCAGCATGAGGTAATTAACCCAGCATTATTCCAAGCAGAAAAGCTTGTAAAAGTTGCTCAAGAAATTGCTGTTTCTGGTCGGCAACAAGATGTAAATCGTCTGATGAATAGAATGAGCCGTAATGACCATAAATTGACTGTATTTCATGGTCAGTCAGGAGTAGGTAAAAGTTCAATCTTAAACGGGGGATTAGTACCAGCACTGCAACTGAAATCAATAGATGCTCGTGATGTATTACCCATTGTCATACGAGTTTATACAGATTGGATGGGGATATTAGCAAAGTGTTTGGTAGACAATGATACATCTAGTAACTCTATAGAATTTATCTGTGAAACTTTGCAGAACAATACCGAGCGTAATTTGTTAACAGTTTTAATTTTTGATCAGTTTGAAGAATTCTTCTTTGTTTACACAGATCAAAGTAAAAGACAGCCATTTTATAAGTTTCTGCGCTTGGTCTTGGACATTCCTTTTGTGAAGGTTATTCTCTGTTTGCGGGAAGATTATTTGCATTATTTATTGGAATGCGATCGCCTGTTAAATTTTACAACCATTAATAACAATATTTTAGATAAAAATGTTCGCTATTACTTGGGAAATTTCTCGTCAGTAGATGCTAAAGCTGTTGTGCAAAGTCTGATCGAGCAAACCCACTTTCACTTAGAGCCTGCGTTGATTGATAAATTGGTAGAAGATTTAGCAGACGAACTTGGCGAGGTACGCCCTATTGAGTTACAAATCGTCGGAGCGCAACTCCAAACAGATAAAATTACCACTTTAGATCAATATCTTCAGTTGGGAACAAAAGAAAAACTGGTCGAGCGATTTTTAGAAGAAGTTATTAAAGACTGTGGTTCGGAAAACGAACTCTGTGCCAGAGTAGTTTTATATTTACTAACAGATGACAAAGGCACTCGTCCCTTCAAAACTGCTGACAATTTAGCGGAAGATTTAAAAACAGCAGATATTGTCCCAGAAAAAGAACAACTAAATCTAGTCTTAGAAATTTTAGTTGGTTCTGGACTGGTGTTAAAAATTCCTGAAGACCCTGCTGACTTATATCAACTAGTTCATGACTATCTAGTATCTTTTATCCGACAGTCACAACAAGTAAGAGAATTAGAAGAACGGAAAAAAGAAAAGGAAATACGACAACAGGTTGAAGCAGAACTCAATCATGTTCTCGAACGACAACGTAATAACGCGAAACGACAACGAAACTGGGCGATCGCTGGAAGTGCTATGATGACCTTTTTGGCAATCGTATCAGTAATATTTGCGTTCCAAGCAGAGTATCAAAGAAAACAATCAGAAAAAAACCGAATAATAGCCATTAGTAAAACTTCAGAAGCACTTTTTACCTCACAGCAAACATTTGATGCTTTCTTTGAAGGTATCCATGCTGGAATATTACTGAAAAAATTGCCTTCTGCACAAAGCGATAGTCAACTTCGCACCCAAGTTGTAGCGGCGCTACAACAGTCATTTTATTGGATAGTAGAACGCGATCGCTTGGAGGGACACCAGGCTTTGATCTGGGGTGTGACTTTCTCACACGATGGTAAGTTGATTGCTTCAACTAGTTATGACCATACTATAAAACTCTGGAATCTAGATGGGAGCCTGTACAAAACTCTTGAAGGACATAAAGATAAAGTCTTGGGTGTGAGTTTTTCACCTGATGATCGGATAATTGTCTCAGGCGATTTCAAAGGCATCATCAGATTTTGGCGACGGGATGGCACCTTCCTAAAAGAAATCAATACACATAGTAAGGGAGTTGATGACGATAAGGGAGTTTATAGTATCGATTTTTCACCTGATGGGCAGACAATTGCCACAGGAAGTCGGGACGGCACACTCAAACTCTGGAAACAAGACGGCACTCCCTTAAAAACCCTAAAAGCCCATGAATATGGAGTCAACAGTCTCGCTTTCTCACCAGACGGTAAGATGATAGCCACTGGTGGTCGTGACAGTACTTTAAAACTCTGGACATATAATGGTAATCTTCTTCATACTATAAAAGGCTATGAAGACTTTGTTTGGGATGTTGCTTGGTCAACCGATAGCCAGACAATTGCTGCTGCGGCTGGTAGCGACCACAAAATAAAACTCTGGAATCGAGATGGCACTTTATTAAAAGATTTTAAAGCACATAAAGATGGCATCAATAGTGTGGCTTTCTCTCCGGACGGTAAGATGATTGCTACAGCTAGTGATGACAAAACTATAAAGCTTTGGAAGCCTGACGGTACCTTACTGACAACTTTATCAGGACATACCAATGGAGTTTATAGTGTCAGATTCTCACCTGACTGTAAGACCCTAGTTTCTGCCAGTGCTGACAGTACGATGAAACTTTGGCAAGTTGGTAGTATGATTTGCTCACGCAACGCTAAAATTCCTACTGCTGGGGCTGACAGCAAGATGAAAATTCAGATTGGTAGTGGCGTGGTAAGTACTCTAAATGCTCATAGCGATCAGGTTAATAAAGTACATTTCTTACTTGGTGAGAAAATAATCGTTTCAGCCAGCAATGACAAGACTGTGAAACTCTCGAAGCTCGATGGTACTTTAAACAAAACTTTTGAGGGCAATAACGTTAGTTTCTCACCTAATGGTCAGACAATTGTTACTGCTAATGATGATAATACAGTGAACCTCTGGAAACATGGCGGTAAATTCCTGAGAACACTTTTTCAGAACAGCGATCAGATATTCGACTTAAATTTTTCACCTAACGGTAAGTTTATTGCTTTGGGTAGCAGGGATAACAAAGTCATAATATTACAGCCAGATAGCAAAAAGTATCAAGTTCTCAACAAGCATCATGACTGGGTAAAGGCTGTAGCTTGGTCGCCAGACAGTCAGATGCTTGCTTCAGCTAGTGATGACAACACGGTGATACTTTGGAAGCAGGACAACAAAGGCGAATTTTATAGATATGAAACTCTTACAGGAGACAAAGGGCATAACAGTTGGGTTTTGAGCGTTAGTTTTTCACCTGATGGCAAAATGATTGCTACGGGCAGTAATGATAAAACGGTGATACTTTGGCGGCGGGACGACAAAGGCAAGTTTAGCTGGGACAAAAAGCTGATAGGGCACACCGGTCAGGTTAATGGCGTCAGTTTCTCACCCAAGGGGGATCAAATTGCTACAGCTAGTGATGATAAGACTGTAAAACTCTGGACACACGATGGTAATTTAATCAAAACTTTAACTGGGCATAGCGATCGCTTATTAAGCGCGGCTTTCTCAGATGATGGCAAGACTCTGGCCTTAAGCAGTGCTGATGGCGCTATAATTCTTTGGAATTTGGATGAGCTAAATCATCTCAATAATTTAGATAGCTTACTGGTACGTGGCTGTGATTGGTTACATGATTATTTGAAGAATAACTCTACAGTGAATGAGAGCGATCGCCATCTCTGTGACGATATTAAACAGAAGCCATCCAGTCAATAAGGGCTGGATCTAGCAAAGGTGACACCAAGGGCAAAGCCGCGACCGGGCAAGAACAGTGAACAGCATTGGCTCTCAGAACTCTTGCCTATATTAATTTTCAGCTAGCTCAGAAAATTTCATTCTTACTTTTTGATTACTTGTGTTGATTTCCATAAATAAAACCCTCATAAAATATCTGAGGGAATTGATTAATATCTATGTCATTTATCAAGTGCGGAAACGTCTTTTACTTTGTTTGTGCAAGGCAAGTTTTTTGCGCTTGGATTTTTCAATCGGCGTTTCAAAGTGACGATGTTTCCTCATATCTTGAAAAATCCCGGCTTTGGAAACTTCTCGCTTAAACCGACGTAAGGCTGACTCAATGTGTTCATTGTCACCCACTACTATTTGGGTCATTATCTCTCCTATTAAATTGACTTAATCAATGGCGCGAGCAGGCGCTAACATTGCAAAAAAGACAGACTCCTTGTCTGACCTAAAGACTGGCTTGTAAAATTCTTGGTTTCAAAGCTTAGTAGCGTCCGCGTCCACCACCGCCACCATATCCCCCGCGATTACCACCAGAAGAACCTCTGTCTTCTCTGGGCTTGGCTTTGTTAACTTTGAGTCCACGACCCATCCAATCAGCACCATCAAGAGCTTCGATAGCTGCTTCTTCCTCAGCATCTGTTCCCATTTCCACAAAAGCGAAGCCTCTCGGACGGCCTGTTTCTCTGTCAGTAGGTAGTTGAACCCGCTTTACAGTACCATATTCAGCAAAAACCCCCTTAAGATCATTTTCTGTAACTTCATAAGAGAGGTTGCCTACATAAATTGACATCGATTTTCTCCAAAATCATAAATGTGTGGAGATTTAAATTTCGGAGAGAAGTCTGTGAATCCTAAAAACAAACACTTTCACCGAATTAACTCTCGTTTTCTAGGATGACATAGAAGGTAAATCTACGCATCCAGTAAATAGTTAATAGATGGTTAACCCTGATGTGATGCCTACTAGCACTACTTATTATCAATAAATTACTGACAAATTTACAGAATTACTGATTTTAGTCTATGATAACCACTCACAACAGAAATCTTATTTTGTAAGTATGTAATTATTATGACATTCCAGACAATCATCAGTAGCAATAGCTTAAGCTAAATTAACTCTAGTTGCTTCATCAGTGAACGCTGTGTCCCTTAAGATTATTTCTTTTTTTAATCAAGCTGGTGGAACTGGTAAAACCACCCTGACGCAGAATTTGGGTTATCAGCTGGCTCAACAGCGACATCGAGTTTTGCTAGTGGATATTGATCCTCAAGCATCACTTACTGCCTTCATGGGTTTAGAACCGTTCGAGTTGAAGCAAACCATTGCTGATTCGTTGTTAAAAGATGCTCCATTACCGCTCCACCAGAATATACACGATGTAGACTTGATTCCCAGCAACATTCTGTTGAGTGCCATTGAGGTACAACTTCATTCTGTAATAGCTCGTGAATGGAGGCTCAAGCAAACATTATTAACTGTGCAAGACAGTTATGACTTTGTACTCATTGACTGCCCTCCCACATTGGGAATTTTTAGTATTCTGAGCTTGGTAGCTTCTACTCATGTACTTATACCAATTCAAACCCACTTTAAAGCTTTTTTAGGTGTGGAACTACTGCTAGACTCTATTCGCCAAGTAAGAGAACGTATTAATCCTGGACTGGCGATTGCTGGTGTAGTGCCTATGATGCACGAAAGCCGTACTAGCCAAGGTAAAGTTATTCTTGATGGCATCAATGAACAACTGAGTCCTATAGCTCCAATTTTTCCGCCCATTCCTAGAACAATTAGCTTTGCTGATGCTTCGATGGCAAGACAGCCCTTGGCGGTTTATGATCCTAAACACCCATCTGTCCAAATCCTGGAAGCCATTGCTCAGAAACTGGAGGAAGTTTAATGCCACCAAGAAAATCTAATCGAGTAGCACCAAAGCTAAATACGGTTGATGCCTTCCTTAGTAGCTCTTCTAACTCATCATCTACTACAGCCCCAATTGAAAAGATTCGATTACCGCTCAAACAACCACGTCGCTACTTCGACCCGGAGAAGTTAGCCCAATTAGTGCAGTCAGTCAGAGAACATGGCATTTTGGAACCATTGCTAGTTCGTCCACTGCATGATGGGGAGTATGAGCTAGTAGCTGGTGAACGACGGCTACGGGCTGCGCGTGAAGTTGGATTAGGTGAAATCCCGATTGTCTCTCATGAATTGGATGACAAACAAGCTCTCCAAGTAGCCTTAATGGAGAACTTACAACGGGAAGACCTTAATCCAGTGGAAGAAACTGAGGCAGTGCTAGAGATTTTGTCGCTTTCCTTAGAAATACAACCGAGTGAAGTTGTGTCCATTTTGCACCAGTCTTTCAACGCAAAACAAAGAGGTATTGAATTGAATCAGAACGTTCTGATTCAACTTGAACAGATTGAAACAGTATTGTCTCAAATAGGACGTTTCAATGCTGGAACATTCCGCTCTAGTCGAATTCCTTTGCTAAATCTTCCTGACGATATCCTTTCTGTACTGAGGCAGGGCGAGATTGAGTACACTAAAGCTCAAGCAATTGCACGAGTAAAATCAGAACAGCTACGTTCTGATTTACTCAAAATAGCTATTGCTGAAAATTTATCTCTAAGCGAAATCAAGACGAAAATAAAAGAACTGACACCTGAAACAGAAACAACACCAGATAGAGTTTTAGCTCAACGATTAGCTGAGATTAGCAAGCGACTACAAAAAAATAAAGGAGTGAGTGTTCAGAAGAATAGAACACGCATATTAAAGCTTCTGGATGAGTTAGAAAAACTCACATCAGAAAATTAGGCTGATGAAAGCATTGTCACCTATATGTCACTATGCGCTTTGTTCATGTGACAATGGAGTCAAATGAATCACTACTCGCTGATTAAGAGCCTGAGCGATTTTTTGGAGCATTGACAGAGAGTGTCCCTCGTAATCAGCATCTTCCAGCCGTGCAATCACAGGCTGTTTTGTGCCAATAAGTTCAGCCAGTTGTTTCTGTGTTAACCCCGATGAAGTTCTAGCTTCATAAATTAACTGAGCCACTTCTGCATTAATTGAAGCTTCTGCTACCATTGCCTCAAGCTCAGGGTCTCTGCTAGTCAGCTTATCAATTATTTTTATTGCATCATTGGTCGAAGCCATTATCTTCCTCCTCTACATAGGTATGAGCTTCTGGGTTTTTTTCAAATAAAAGCTTTCGAGCGCTCGCTCGTTCAATATCAATTGGTGGTACAGCTGCTTCTTCTTTCGTGATAGCGTGAGCCAGAATCGCCACATTTTGCCCATGAAAGAAGTACAGGATGCGGTATTGCACATGAATATGCTTTGCTCGAAGCTCATATATTCCGTCGCTTAAGTAATCTGCTACAGGGCGACGGAGTTCATATCCTGATGCCGCCAATTGTTTGATTCGAGCAACACAGTTTGCATAACCTTTGCGGTCTTCTTTCAAAAGTCGCGTCAGCCATTCAAGGACAGGAACTTTCCCTTCCTCTTCCTGGTAGAAAACAACACGGGTTTTAGGCACAGCTTCCTTTATAAATATATCAATATTGTTATATTAATGCAACGAAGTAAACTCCAGTAAGAAACTATAGTAATTAATTTCTTACCAAGGGTTGTCATAATCCTTGTATAGCAAAGTTCTTGAGAGGCAATGTTGAGCAGGCGTATTTCTCAGCATTGGCTTTTAAGAAAAAGCGATCGCACTTTTTGAAGAATACGATCGCATTTATGATTCAAGGTGTACATCTCATGCCACCTTTAGGATGCCCTTCTAGGGGCTTAAAATCACTAGGCAATACAATTCATCCTGTGGATGGAATGCCCCTAGAATCAGCCTTTATTGATTAGCTGCCATGCAGCAGCAAATATGCGTTGTTCACTTGCATCCTGGGGTTTCCAGAATATCGGCTGCTTGCCCTTAATAGTGAATCGTTGTCTAAAGAGTTTGGGGTCTTTCAGTAAGTAAGCGTAGCTCCCGTTTTCACCGTCACAGTCATATAGATTGGCATAACCAAAATGCTCAATACCATGTCTTAATAAATCCACAAGACATCAATCTGACAGGATTGAACCAATTAGAGCGATAGAAAGTTGAATCAAAGTGACATAACCACTGGCTAGCTGCAAACTAACCAGTGGTTCAAAGCTATTGTAAGGATACAGCCATACAATTGATACATGGCTTTTCAACTGGGAACATTAGGGATTTTATCAAAATGTCTACCGAACAAGCAGAAATAGAACAGCCAACAGAAACCAAACAGGAAACACCCACAGGGATATTTCAAGCAGTTGGCATTGTGACTGGCGATGTCACTTTCATTAAGGATGATGAAAGAAATAAATATATTGCAAATATCACAATAGGGCAGTACCAATACAACCTATTACCCCTTGGCTCATCACGGAGCAAATTAGCATCTTTTAATGGGTTAAGAAAAGAAATAGAATCTACAGGTATTAGTAGACAGAAATTGATTGTTTATCCTAAAGTTACCCACTATCCAGGCAGGGAACAGCAACACAGAATAGCATTTCAATTGGTTGCATTCGAGCCAATAAATGTAGAGAATTCAATCTCAAAAGAATTGAATGAATTTGAATTTAAGTTATCAGGGTTATGGCAGTTTATTCCAGTTTGTAGAACACCATGCATAACTGTAATGAAGAATTTTAGTGATGAACGGCTGGAGTATATTAAGCAGGCTGAACTAGCATCAAAGGTTAACTTTATGAAAGCTAGCCATATTCCTTTGATATGGAAAGATACACCTGTAAAACCTTTTAGATTCAATCCAAAGCTAGAAAAGGAACAGCAGGGTAAAGCAATGTTTGTGTCAATCAAAGCTCGATTCATTCCAGGTAAAGATATGTTTGGCTTTGATTCGTTGCTAGGTATGCCACAGGATGAACCGCCAAAGTACTTGAAAGCTGGCAAGAAAGATAAGGCTGAAGTGCTTAAGAGTAAGTTAGCCAGGAAACGACAAAATACTGGCAACGTAACGATTAAGCCGAAAGTTATTGAGAAAAATCAGAACCAAACAGGAATAAGTTCGGCGGCAGTAGTTGAAAAGCCGAAACTAAAACCTAAAAGCTAAAGGCTAGCTTGATCAGCGAGAACGCTATAACCCTATCAGCCTTAAGTGGTTGGTAGGTTTTTTTTCAGTGTGAATTGTCGTTTATTTAATCCCCTTGCGGGGCAATGTGTTTGGAAAGTCTCGCGGATCGTGTAGATACGCTCGGCGGAAGCGTGTTTCCATCCCCTTTCGGGGCGATGTGATCGGAAAGGAAAACCAGAAGCTATGTTTATAACCATAGGGTTTCCATCCCCGTTAGGGGTAGTTGTTTAGGAAAGTCAACCTATTCCACAAGCAAACAAGCTGGATCTACTGGTTTCCATCCCCGTAAGGGGTAGTTGTTTAGGAAAGAAGTATAAATGATACATTCCCTATGATTATTTTTTGTTTCCATCCCCGTAAGGGGTAGTTGTTTAGGAAAGTGACTATAACTTGCTGGTTAACCCCCAGAATAATATGTTTCCATCCCCGTTAGGGGAAGTGGTTATGGAAAGCTTCCGAGGAGAATTCGGATTCGACTTCTTCACCTTGTTTCCATCCCCTTGCGGGGCAATGTGATCGGAAAGAGTTCACTTTTAGAAATCTTACTGAGCAAGGATTTCAGATACCCAATTCGACACCACTTTTATTAGTGTCAACAAGTACTGAAAATTGTCAATAAATTTAACTGTTCACAGCTTGGAAACTTTACTGTGTAAGCAATCGACACCAGTCAACGAAGTTATGCGGTTTTCAAGGTTCGGGCTAGTGGTGTCGATGGAATGCAACACACTAGGGTAAAGGGTAAAAGATGCTACTTAAAACTGTCAACTGTTGGACAGAAAAGTTAATGCTTGTGGAGGAGATGTCGGGAAATATAATTATCCCGACATCGAAGCAAAACCTCTTCAGGTAAGCAGTTCTGGAATTTTTTAAGCCGCTAATGCTAGTTAGAGACTTAAAAAATGCTACCGAGAGCAGTTTTGCTCTCGTAGTGAATTTGCTACCAAGTACTTTTAATTACATTAATAACTGGATCAGAATTCCAATTATTGTAGCTATAACAGCAACTATTGGGTGCCAAAATCGGCATTTCTGCCTGAACTGCCAAAGCCAAGAATTCTTTTTACTGATGGGTTTTAAAACTTTTGTATTCAGTGATTCCCCTACGGTTGTTCGTTGTGTCTCCAGTGGTTTACTCTGTGAATGGGATTGGATATTAGATGGCGATTCCTGTCTCATCTTTTGTTCACATCCTTCTAGTTTGTCTAACTTAGAGTCAGCCTGGTGGTTTCTCAGGCTCTCAGGCTGACTCTGGTTGTTTATTAGCATTACAGTTTCTCTGGCTTGGCGAATATCACTAATATCAACAAATACCTGAAGTTCTCCACTAAATCTCTCATCTGTAGAAAGTTCTAATAGGGTTTGATATGATTCCACCCAACTTTCGCGGCTATCGCCAACGTGGATAGTAACTTGATTACCCTTTATAGAAATTTCCGTATACTCCCGAAGCTGTTCTTTGGGAGTAGCACTAATTTCACCCTGTACATTTATATTCAGGAGATTGCGGATTGGGGGTAGTTGATTAATATATCTTGGTTCAATGGTGGCTCCAGTACCACAACCCCTCATAGCTAAATCCATCATTAACCCAAAGGCTTTCCAGTCTTGCAGGTTGGTGGAAGTGCAATTGTAAGCCCCAGAAAAGTTTTTCGGCTTGGCTATCCAATCTGTGCCACCAACCCATAACCAGCGCCCACTGGGTAAGGCTTTCATCTGATGCTGCATCTTGTCTAAGATGGCTGCTTCTTCATGGCTGAGTTTCCCCAGTTTGACTAAGCCAACAAGTATGCGATCGCATACTTCATCCCAAGTTTCTTTCAAACCAGCCGGATTGCGGCGGCTATAAGTCCTGAAAAATACAGGATTAGCTGCGGGGGCAGTTTCCGGAAACTTTGCACTCTGGCGTTTTCTTTCAAGCTCTCGAACCATAAATCCAGTCTTGTTGCGTGCTGACAGATTAAGACTATAGACCAAGTAGATTTAGGATGAAAGATTGTCAAAAAGCACAACTTGCGCTTGGTTTACAACAGTACAAAGTGCAACATGAATATCAGATAGTAAAAAATCTGCGACAGATAGCAGTAAAAAAGGGATTGTAAGGTATTCGGGCGTTCTGCCAATGCTTTCACCTGCAACTGTGCTAGTCGTCTAATTGATCTATATCACGGACGGTTAAAGCGATAACAAGTTAATTTTATTACCAGCTAATACATTTATTCACTTAACCATGAATAAGACTGCCGTCCTTGCAATAGCCGCAATGCTTATCTCTGGGCTTCCATCCGTGGCTCAAACCAACTTACCTGCTATGACCGTAGTTAGTGTTGGAGATGGCGATACATTACGCGCACGGAACCAGCAAGGACAAGCCGTAACTATCCGGTTAGCGTGTATCGATGCTCCCGAACTAAAACAACAACCTTGGGGGCAGCAGTCAGCAGCCCGACTCAAGCAATTACTGCCAGCAGGTCAGTCCATCAAAGTCAGGCAAGTTGACCGAGACAAATACAAGCGAGTTGTGGCTGAGGTTTATGTAGGCGATCGCTCTATTAATCTCAATATGGTTCAGGAAGGGCAGGCAGTAGTTTACAGGCAGTATTTAAAAGGATGTGCCAGCACTAAAGACCAATTTCTCAAGGCTGAAGCTACTGCCAAACAGCAAAACCTAGGCTTCTGGAACCAAACCAAGCCAGTTATGCCTTGGATTTTTAGGCAAGGCAAGGGGACTACTACTCAACCAGTAGTGTCCCAGCCACAGCAACAGCAACAATGCGATCCTTCATATCCTGACTTCTGTCTTTCACCTAATTCGCCGGATTTAGATTGCAAAGATATTCCGTATCGTCGATTCAGAGTCAACCAACCTGATCCACATAAATTTGATAGAGATAAGGACGGCATAGGATGCGAGCGATAAAGCTTAGATGGGTAGACAATGCTGGTATTTCACTAAGGGCGGTAACATGAGCTATATCTATTTAATTGAGTGTGAAACAGAGAGCAGTGAAATTGTAACTAAAATAGGAGTGTCAACAGCACCAGAGCGTAGAATTATACAATGGCTAGACCTCATACAAATATCTTATTTAAAATTTCAAAACATCACATATAACGATATTTACACAAATCCCAGCAATCAACACATAGAAAAGTACAACATTTCAGATATTAAGCAGCATATAGTCAAGCAGGTAGATGAAAATTTTAAAATATTTCAATTAGACTCATGTGGAAGCGCAGAATATCTTGAGAGACATCTACACGAATATCTACTTACTAATAAGAAAAGACCTATTCTATATTTTGGCAATATAAAAGAATGTCCGATAAGTATATCAAAAGAATTTTACCAGCTAAAAATAGATGAAGTTGTGAGAGTGATGAAAAATAAAAATCGATTATTACCCGTAAAATTCAAGAAAAACACCGAATGCTACACAAAATATTTATCAAGAAAAGCAAAAAGAGAATTATAAATATCTAATCATAAATACGGGTAACACCCTGTTGAAAAATCTTAACTATCTATTATGTCAGCCAATATTGTAACGCTCAAATGACATTACCAGAATCGCAGTCTAAACAGGTAACTCTTCCTATAAAGGAGTCTCGTTTAACAAGTTCAGACCACTCTCGACCGCAGTTAAGACAAAAGTAAGAAACGGTTTCGGTTTGTTGTTCTCTGGAGCTTGGAATGCTTGCAGGTGAACTATTAAACGAATTACGTGCTTCCAAATCCACACGCGCCTTCCTTAATGCAAACTGTACGGGAAGTCCACGCAAGTACCAACGATAACAAATACCTAAAAACTCTTCATCTTCTCCCTCTTTGAGTTGAGATGCGAGCGCTTCCTTCACTTCTTCAGGAAGCAATTTCACTAAAGCGGTTAGACGCTTTGAGCTAAATTCATCCCGTCCTGATTTAATGTTGAGGTAATCGTACAACTGTGCATTTTCGCCCTTTGTAAGCAACTTCT
This sequence comes from Calothrix sp. NIES-2098, assembly GCF_963875125.1. NCBI lineage: Bacteria > Bacillati > Cyanobacteriota > Cyanophyceae > Nostocales > Calotrichaceae > Calothrix > Calothrix sp. NIES-2098. The sequence goes on along the minus strand of NZ_CAWNKJ010000002.1, from coordinate 11,413 downwards.
GGATTTGCTCTTCTAAACCTTTTCGAGGAGATACTATAGGCAATTCCGCAGGAAAATTATCACGTAGCACTAACGTTTGATGCTGTATAGGTAATAAAGCTGAACCTGCAACTGCGTCTGCTTGCTCGTTTTCATGGCGGGGAATCCATTTAACGACATAAAAATCAAATTGATGTAGCAGGCTAAGTGCTTGCTTGTGAAGTAGTTGTAAGCTTTCTGACCTCACCTGATAATAGCCATTAATTTGGTTAACAACTAGTTGAGAATCACCTTTAATAGAAACACCCTTATAACCTAGTTCTAAAGCCTTTTCACAACCAATTATTAACCCAGAGTATTCAGCATAGTTATTAGTTTGCCAACCTAAAGCTTTACTTATGTTAATGGACTCTCCATCAGGACTCTCAAGAACTGCTCCACAAGCAGCTTCACCTGGATTAGTTAGTTGAGTAGCACCATCAAAATAAATTCGGCAGAAGTGTTCATCATCAACGTGCTTCTTTCTTTTATTCATAGTTTTATAAAAATTTTATTTAATAGCGGTTTAATTCAAATTACAAAAGAGTTTATAAGTAATTGTCAACTAGTTAACTGGACAATTGGACAAAATACCAAACTAAGCTATGAAAATTTTATTTGTTGACTTAGACCCCAGATTCCGCAGGTGAGATCGCCTCCCTCCTCACTTCAGTATTTCTGTAAATACGTTTTTACTGTTTAGTTCCATAGTGCTGCTCTAGCAAGTCTCGCAACAGATCAGCCATTGTTACCCCTGCATCCACTGCTTGACGTTTAATTGCTTTGTGCAGTGATTCAGGGATATCCAAGGTTAAACGCTTCATCTTTTCAGGTTGCGCTTGCTCCGGTTGGGATACTAAAGACTCGCGATCGCTAACCCATTGCTCTAAATCTACAGATTCTCGTGCTTCAGGTTTTTTACCAAAATTCACCTTCTTCGCTGACATCTATTCAACCCCCAGCTTCAACAACTCATTAACTAGCGCTTTCACTTCCTTGGCAGCAGAACCATTCTTGTCAACTTCAAGAACCGTATTACCTGTTGCTGCCGATTCTGCAAACACAACTCGCTGGCTGATAGCTGACTTCAATACTGAAAAGGGGTACTGCTCAAGTGCTTCAACTACATCCCGTCCAATTGCCGTATTTACTATTTTACGATTAATTACAAATACGGCTTTAATGTTTTCTTTAAATACAGAAGCTTCTTTGATGAGTTTGATAACTTCATCTGCTGCCCAGATATCATAAGGGCTGGGCTGAATGGGAATCACAACCACATCTGCGGCAATAATTGCACTTCGCGCTAAATCAGAGACTCGCGGTGGCCCGTCTATCACTACATCGTCATAATCTTTAGCCAGGGCTGGTAAATCACGGTGAATGGTAGGGCGGTCTAATCCTACTACTGGAAATGGCGGTTTTTCTCCCCGTGCCGCTGCCCAATCTCTTGATGAACCTTGCGGATCTGCATCCACCAGCAATACACTATGACCTTTCAACACCAGCCCATGACTGATGTGAATTGCCAACGTTGTCTTGCCCACGCCCCCTTTTTGGTTCTGTACTGAAATAATCATTTCTGTAAATAAAGGAAATCGTGTTTATACATTTACAGAAAATTAGTCTTTTGACTAGGGGGCGGTCGCCGGACATTTTGACCCAGCAGTATTAAAACAATTGAGACAACTGGTTTTGGAGCAAGATACAACTGTACAAGCCTTACTCGCTGAGGCTCTAAATGATTTATTTGAGAAATATAGTAAGAAACCTATTGCTTAGGCGATCGGCTGAATGTGATGAACTGTGATTGCCTCTGGCACTGCGCTCCACGCGATCGCAATCTGTGAAGCTGGTACTAAGCTTTAGTTTGGTAAATGTGTGCATCCTGTATACAGCTTGTAGACTTGCTGTAGTTGCTCGCTAAGGCATATTTAGTTAAGAGTTCTCATCCCCTTGCGGGGTAATGCGATTGGAAAGTCTTGCGATGATCCAAGCCAAGCGAGACGGTTTCGGGTTTCCATCCCCTTGCGGGGTGATGTGGTCGGAAAGCTTGGGAGGTCGATAAGCTTGTGGCTGAGATTCTCCTGTTTCCATCCCCTTACGGGGCGATGTGATCGGCAAGTTAATGTGATTAATGCCAAGGGAACAATAGAAGAAGTTTCCATCCCCTTGCGGGGCAATGTGATCGGCAAGTTTTGTTTTTGTTTTTGTTTTGATAGGACAAAGCATAGCTGGTTTCCATCCCCTTGCGGGGCAATGTGATCGGCAAGAAGTGCCGGAGCAGCTGCACAAGGTGTGTCCCCAGCGTTTCCATCCCCTTGCGGGGCAATGTGATCGGCAAGCAAATATTCAAGGTGTTTGGAGTGAAGCACGAGTCTCTGGTTTCCATCCCCTTGCGGGGCAATGTGATCGGCAAGCAAATATTCAAGGTGTTTGGAGTGAAGCACGAGTCTCTGGTTTCCATCCCCTTGCGGGGCAATGTGATCGGCAAGGAAAACGCGGTTTCCTAAAGGTTTTGATCTTCAAAGTTTCCATCCCCTTGCGGGGCAATGTGATCGGCAAGAGTTCACTTCTAGAAAGCTTACTGAGCAAAGATTTCAGATACCCAATTCGACACCAGTTTTATTAGTGTCAACAAATACTGAAAATTGTCAATAAATTTAACTCTTCACAGCTTGGAAACTTTACTGTGTAAGCAATCGACACCAGTCAACGAAGTTATGAGGTTTTCAAGGTTCGGCTTAGTGGTGTCGATGAGACTCAACACTTAGGCTTAAAAGTAAAATACAATACTTAAATCTGTCAAGAACTTAATAAATAAGTTAATATTATTACTGCAAATTATTGATACACAGGTGCGACCGCCCAGGAAGTGTTGCGAGGTAATGGCTCTGAAAATAACTCACTACACCCGATTCCAGCATTACGAAGAAATTTTTTTTACTTTTTGCTTACTCGCTTGGAAAGGATGGGAAGTATTCAAAGTGACAATCAAGTCAGCCAAAATTATGAAGATTATCTAAATGGACACTGTATCAACCGCCAAAGATTGATATATCTTGCATTGGTCTAGCCAATACTACATCCCTTTTTTAAGTAGTTGTTAATTCAAATTCAACTTATTACCAAGTTGAAAACGTAGTGATTGAATATTGTAAAGACAGTAATCCATAAGTTTTTGATTATGCCAATTACGTTCAATCATTTTTATTTATTGGAATGAGTTTATAATCAAAGTTTACAAGAAAAAAATCATCTGTCCATCCAAAAAAGATAGCTTCAGAGCCTGGGTCGTCGATTATTTCTTGATCAGCATTATGAACTATCTTTTTTCCTTGATTTTCAGACTTATTTATTTCTAGGTCGTTCTTTGTTTTTGATTGTAACCTGAAGCTATTAGCTATAGCTAAAGTATTTAACAATCTATAAAAAGTGGGGAAGAGCAAAGATATTTCAGAAATCATTCTTTACCTTTTGAAAAATGAGAAGTTGGCAAAAAAAACTTTGGCTAATACACCAATAAATTCAATATATTTCCTGATATCTGAACTATCCACTGTGAGTCTACTAAATATTGAAAATACGAAATTAGAATGAAATTATTAAGTAAAACACTTGATTGATCAGGGTTTTAGTTTCAATAATCTATTTGAAAATTATGTCTTAGTTAATTCTTCATCAACTAATGCCAATTTTTAGCTAAAGATGTACCTATCTTTAGATAGATGATATTTAACACATTTTATGTATAAGTAAGAATTTCCGTTATTATTAGGTTGACAATCTCTGAAAATGATAGGGTCGGCTTTTAGGTTGTGTAGTATTACTCATCCTGTAAGACGAATAGCACTAAGAAAAGCCAACCATTAAACCGCGCCAAAACTCGCCAACGGTGTAGAGTAGGTATAGCTATTTGAAATTTTGGCGAGATTTGGCGCAATGTGGGTGTGAAACTCGCAAGCTATTTCTAGATACATTTTTTTCACATAGACCTATTATTATTTTTTTAGATGACCATCTAATTTGTGTTAGATATCCATCTAATTATTTGTCCATAATTGGCTTTAACAGGCGATCGCCCCTTTGGGAACCATAAGAAAATTACTGAGGGGTGAGAAATGGAAGCTAAAAGTCAAATCCGATGGAAGAAGATAGCATTGCCAATTGTGTTAGGGGTTATTGCTAGTTGTGCTGTGGCAACTGCATTTCGGTACTGGCAGGCAAAGACAGAAGGCTGGTGTATCAGGTATTACCCAGATGGGAAGAAAGAAGTCTTGTATGGGAATGAATGCCAAAGCAAGTGAGTTATGCGATCGCTCTATCGCTCATCAAAATTTTCAACTCTTGGTAGAATTGCCGTCTACGCTTTTGAATAAACCTGTAGTGCTGGTACTTTGCCCAGCAGTGCCTAACAATTGGCGCAATTAATATAGTGAGTGCGTTAACCAAAATCAAAATTGCAACGAGCAAGGCGATTACAAAAGATTCGGATTTCATAACCCTTAGGGTGAATTGGTAAAACGAAATTTTAAATGGGCTAGGGTTATCCCTAGCCTTTGGTTTTTTTTAGAACGGTGTTACACCAGATTCATTCACTTTGTCGAGGTAGCCTTTGAAGTAATCACCTTCATAGGTCTTTGGCGAAAGACCGATCGCCGCATCAAATTGTCCGTCGTAGTAGTCGTTGCTAAGTTGAGATTGCTGAGGTTTTGCGATTGTGAGTAACATACAGACATCCTTATTTTTAAGCCGCGGGTTAGTAGCCCGCTTTTTCTGTGGTTTGTTCAACCTGTTATCAATATAATCTAACAGGTTATAGCTCCTCAATAACTGTTATTGACTTTTTCTAACAAGTTAGCTAGAGTGATAACAGCTTAGAAATAAGGGGAGCAGGTGAGATGTCTAAAGCAGTTCAAGAGCAAGTAAATCAACTGTTTGAAGCGGTAAAAGACCTAAAAAGCCTCGATGAAATCAAACCGTACTGCGAAAGCTTTAACGAATGGCTAAACACCAGCACTAACTACAGTAAAGCCAGCCTAGGCACTGTGTTGAGTCGTGCTGGCTTCTACAAGAAATTTAAATCATTGCCATTAGAGCAAGGTAAAAATGCTGAGTCTGTATCCAAGCATGATGCACAGGGCAATGTAACAGGTTACGAGTTAAAGCACTATGCTTTGTTACTATGTGGCTTGGATAAGAAAGATTGGGAAGAGAGAAACGAGACTACACGAGTAAGCGATCGCCTGATGACTGCTGATGAAGATGGCAATACAGGGATTGAAATTAACCCAGAAGAGTATTTAGAAGTTACTGGCAGCTTGTTAGCTAGCGATAACCCTCATGAGTTAGCAGTAGGTTTGATTGCCTCAACTGGACGCCGCCCACATGAAATTTTAGCCAGAGGTAAGTTTACCGCAGTTGAAGAGGAATCTTACCAACTAATGTTTGAGGGACAAGGTAAAAAACGCGGTGAAAAGCCAGTTTTCAAAATTTCTACGTTGTTTCCTGCTTCCTACGTCATCGAACGTTTTTACCACTTACGGAAGGATGCCAGCATTAAGGAACTGCTCAAGCAGGTTTCTAATGAGTTCCCCCGTGATGTGGCTGCACAGAATAAAGCCATTGAAGACAGACGCGGCAATTCACTAAGACGAGTAGTTCAAGAGTACTACGGTGGTAAGGACAGCAAGGAACCGCTTTTAAACTTCCGTCATGGTCAAGACCAAAATGACTGTAAGGCATTACGGGCCGCCTGTGCTTGTTTAGTGACAGAGCGCGATCGCCCTGGCTCAGTTGGCTCAAAAATGTTTTTCTACGCTACATTTCTCGGACACATCACCCCAGGTGAAAAACTGTCAGACCGAGAATTAAGCCACATTGTCACCAGCTTGGGTTATGCCGATTATTACGTTACTAAGCCCGTAGGGTTCCCAGATGCACCAGAGAAAGAGCGCGATTGCAATATTAAAGCTACTCTTCCCGATTGGGAATTTGTCAAACAGTTACAAGAAGATTTAGAACTTCCTAACCAAAAGGCAGTAACAGCCAAGTTGGTTGAGCGTTACAAAAACTCTGAATCAATAGCCCAGCAATTAAAAGAGGCACAGCAAGAAGTCGCACAGCTAAAAGCAAAAGTTAAGCAGTTAGAAGAATTTAATAACCAGTTACAAGCTACTAATAACCAACTACAACAGGAGAACGCCGCAATGGAAACCACTACACAGGAACCCAAGACAGTTACCCTCAACATTACAGAGTTAGAAGCTTGGCTAGAAAAGAAAGTTGTTGAGGTAGTAGGTAAAGTAGCTGGTAGTGTGGCGATACCCGCTATTACTGCCACACCTGTTAAAGTTGCACCGCCCAAGGAAGAAATTGACTGGCAAACCAAGACTGATGCTGAGGTATGGGGTAGTAAAGCACCGGGAGCATCTTTAGAAAAAATCCGTAGGTCATATCAAGCAATCTGTCTCTACAACGATACTGTTGCAACTGGGGATGGCGATCGGCTAGCTATTACTAACCAAGCACTCAGAGATTTATCAGGCTGTAATGGCTTGCTGGTACGTGATTGGATTGACCAGCATAAGGATGAAGTGATTAGCCACAATACCAAGTATGGGATGGAGAACAAGAAAGACCCTTCTAACCCTGCTAGCTATGCCAACAAAGGGAAGGACACAGACAAAATTCTGTCACTAGTAAATGAAGAGTTCCTTAGTGGAGAAGGCTACCGCAAGGCTAAATCTGAGTAGTCAATTAAAAGAATCTAATTGCACCATTACACAATAAAAGCCTTGTATTTGAAGCAATCAAGGCTTTTATTCTTCTATTTAATTAATTTATAGAGAATTTTGGTGAATCTCACTATTGCAACTGGGCTTGGTAGCTGAATAAGTTCTAGTTTTCAGCCAATTTTGACGATCCTTATGACTTAATTCAGTTTTATAACCGACTCTAACTTGCTTAGACTGTACAAAGCTTGGGTTTTCCGTAGTCTCTTGTTTGTCTTTCACAGAAGTCTTTTGCTCCTGCAACAGTAAATCTAAAAGCATGACCATCTTCTCCCGGTGCGATTGAAACCCACCCTAGAGATTCCATTTCTACTATATCCCGATAATATGATATTGCATCTTCCGTTGAGTCAAGATAAATTAATTCGCCAGTCTCACTAGGAGTACAGTACCTAAAAGCGACCTGTACAGCGTACCAAATAAGCCATCTACCTAAAGGTGATACTAATCTTTCGTCTTCTGGTATAGCTTCTAAATGTAAAATTTCTAACAAATAAGGCTGATCGCTATCTTCATCTGTGTAAACTGCGTATCTAATTAGACCTTGGAGTAAATTGTCACAAGTAATTTTAATAATATTTTGATACTCAAAGTCTGTTTTATGCCATAGTTCTTGCCATTCAAATTCCCATAATCCAGACTCTGGCATATCATTTTGTTTAGCCAACTCAAGTTTAGCTGAGGTGGAAAGACCATAACGTGGTTCTATAACGTTGACGATATAATTTCCGATAAAATGCATTTGTTTATTAATTAATATTTTTATTGTCATATACGGTAACTCTTCTTACTTAGCTAAATGTGGGCTTTTTGTAGTTGATTGGACAAACGTTCTTGCAAAAGGATTAAGCATCCCTCTGTATAATTCCTATGTGGTCAATTGGATGCTGTTGATAAAGCCAATTGACTTTAAGAGCCTCTACCAATCACCTCAAAAGTTGCTGAAAACGGTTTACTAACGTACTACTATTAATAATTCCATCTGCTACAGCGAAAAAATTTGATATCGGTGTTTGAACGACTTCCTAGACCTTCATCGCCCCACTATCGCCCCTCTCCTCATCACCCAACATCACCTTTACTCCACTCAATCATCACGCGAGTGGGCTTAATTTTGGCATTTAAGCCACTGCTAGCATTTCTCTTGTAGATTTCCCTGACTTTGCAGTAGCGCCACAGAAAGGAGCGATCGCCCATAACCTGCTATAATCTCTATGTCAATCGACGCAACGCAACGCACCTCATCAAAATTTATGTGAGTGCGTTATGAACTCTATTTCACAAGCAACCGTAATAATTCATCGCGAGTTAGAAAATGCTAACTCTTGGCTAACTTCTGCTGATTTAGAAGAGACTACTGGATACAGTCGAGCTACCGTAGTACGCAGGCTAAATATCTTGATGCAGGAAGGAATTGTTGTGTGTCAAATCGTTCGACCACATTGGTTTTACAAACTTGCAGACGAGCCAAGCAATATTCAATTGCTTAATCAATTGAAATCTATACAGACCACTGAAGAATTGCTGGCGCGAACAACATAGCGATCGCTTTTCATGACAGCAAAACCCCACTGCTGAGGTGGGGTAATTAAAATAAACTAGGCTAGCTTCCAACAGTAGTCAAAAGTACCTCTAGTTGTTGTACAACCCATATATCACTGATATTCTGTGACAACTGGTAATAATAAGCTGGACGCATTTCAAACACCTCCAAAACCTTTTCTCTAGAAAGGTAGCGAACGTGTTTTCTCACTGTGTCCGGCTTGTTTCCTGATATTTCAGCAATGCTATCAGCCGTCAACCAGTTAGGCGATTCCTTGATAGCGAGATATGTCTTTAATAGTCGAGGTGTCACTAATTTGGTCATGAAATTTCCTGAAAAAGTAATTCCATGCCATGCCATGCCTTGCCAAGAGTAACATCCGGATATGCCTAGCTTTGTAGACTTAATGCGAATGTTTTTAGGTCTGGATTAAACCAGGAAGTAACATCTTACCACACATACCAGCGATCACCCCTGTTACCGCCACGCTTGCCAAAGTTGCACCCCAGCAATACTGGCAAGCTTTAGCACTCGATTTCATTGAGCATATTCAGCATTTATTCATAGAAATCTGTAATAAATTATCTGTAAATCAAAATTTTAGAACTGTTCTGAAACATTTCCATCTGCATCAATAAAAAAATTATCTTTTATATCATAATCATCATATATACAAACACCAAGTCTATAAAATATTGCACGGAGTGTTTTAGCTTCTGCTGTTAATTCTTTAAAAGTTTTAACTGTATATTTCAAATTTTTAATTTCAAATCCTTTTTTACTTTTATGGAATTTTATTCCATTAGCAGTTTCAAACTCCATAGAGTTAGCATTTAGAGGAAGAAACCATGTAGCGTGTATTATATCGTTTCGTTTTTGAAAAAGAGCTTGAAACCGCGAAAAAATTTGCTTAACTATAGTTTTTTCTTGCTGATCAAGATTTTTAACTTCAGGGATTAATGATGAAAATATTTCACCTAACGGAGATGCTGTCATTCCAGCAAGAAAAATATGACCAATATTGGCATTTTCCAACCCATTCGCTAGAAGCGTTATTGAAATATTCATAGAAATTGCAAAGCAAACTTGCTCAAACTCAATCACGAATTCGCCTATAGCACAGTAGAGATCATTTATTTCTTTTGTATTTTCTTCTTGATGCGCTTTTTGTTCCATAAAAATATTAGTTAAAGCTTATATTTTTTCCAGCCCGTTCCCGCAGCCTCTTGTAGTATTACAGATGTTACAAAGTCTTAAAACCAGTTTTTGATACTCCTGAAGCTGCTATCAAATACTTAGGAAATTTAGCGATATTTAGCACACGCATTTATAATTTTGTACTTATACTTAGAAACGAAAAAAGTTGCCATTTTTTGCCTTTAAAAACGGCTGAAACGTTTGTATAGCAAGCTTTGTGGCGGTCACACCTGTTTTCACAACTTATTAAACCAGATGTGTAAGGTGTGTGACTGATTTTTGGTGATTAAAATAACACACAAGGTTACATAGCTATATCAGGTTTACAGAATTTCAAAACGCTTAAGAAATTTAGCAATATTTAGCACATACATTTATAAAATTGTACTTGTACTTAGAAACGAAAAAAGTTCTCATTTTTTGCCTTTAAAAACGACTAAAACGTTTGTATAGCAAGCTTTATGGCGGTCACACCTGTTTTTACCACTTATTAAACCAGATGTAAACAAGGTGTGACTGATTTTTAGTGATTAAAATAACACACAACGGTGATTAAAACCGCAAGTAACTTTTAAAAACACGCCGGAGTGCTTCAAAGCAAATCTGACAGTCCAGGAAAGTTTTAGAACGTTGCACAAACGTTATAGAGGCGGAAAGCTATTTAGAGGCATCTAGAAGCGTCTGTAGCGCGTGTTGGCGATTATTTCAGAGCTTACTATGTTAAACTTTTCAAACGCTTTAAGGCGATTTTAAGGGCAGTTTAGCAAAGGGCAGTGATTTAAAAATGTTGTGAAACGTTCTGAAGCGATCGCCAACCTTTTGAGCATCCAGGGTCGGGTTTCGCAGTAACGGGGGTTATGCCATAAAATTTTAAAAAAGCATAACCTACTTTAATGTCATGACCGTCATGACCAACATTCAAGAATTGATTGAAAAGCTGCAACAGCTTGAAAAAGAACGAGAGCAACTGCTGAAGACACCGATGTCACCACCAGGTGTTTGGATACATGAGTACACAATCACCCGGCGCTACCCTGGCAGTGGGAACATCGAACATTACGTTTATGCTAAGTGGCAGGCAGACAAGCCAATTTTCAAACGTCATCCTAAGCCAAGGTTGGAAGGGATAGTCAAGAAGGGCAAAGACCGGGAATTTACCTGTCATCAGCACATTGGTAGGGTTGGTAGTTCAACAGGCTTGGGTATGGATGATAAGGTTGAGGATGCTTATGAGGAATGGAACAACCGCAAACGTCTAGAGGCGATCGACCAAGCACTCAAGGAAATTGAAATCGCGCTCACGAAGGTTATGCCGCAAGAAACTAATGAGGCATAACCTTGTTGGAAGCGATCGCCAAAAGTTAACAGAAATGGGGTGTAATTAATGCTGTGCAGAATTGCTGAAGATTCTGGTCAACAGAAATGGGGTGTATAAAAATTTGTCACAGGTAATTATATTGCAGACATGGGGGTGTTGCAAAAGTTGTGTACTTATCAAAGGTATAAAGAAATGGGGTACTAAAAAGTTGTGTAAAATTCGATGGCATAGTGAAATGGGGTGCAAAAGTGGGGTTTATATAAGCTATGGGGTGTAACTTAGGGGTGCTTTAATGTCCCTAGCAAGCACTAAGAATGCGTAATATTAAAATGCTTAGTATAGTTAAAAGACATGGGGTGCAGAGTCAGGGGTGTATTGCAGACATGGGGTGCAGAGTCAGGGGTGTATTGCAGACATGGGGTGCAGACTCAGGGGTGTATTGCAGACATGGGGTGCAGACTCAGGGGTGTATTGCAGACATGGGGTGCAGGCTCAGGGGTATACAACACCCCACTCATCGATGAGTGGGGTGTTGTATACCCC
>NZ_CAWNKJ010000001.1:4405000-8656060 GCF_963875125.1 Calothrix sp. NIES-2098 | reverse complement strand
GCTGTGTATTGCTAGCCCGAATGCGGATATCTTCCCAAACAGTATCGCTGCTGAGAAATTCATCAGGTTTGGGGGGTAGACCGCCACGTCCAGCATCAACAAATGCACTAGCAACCTTTTCATTCACCGCGCTACAGCTTTGGGCTATCTGTTGCGAAGGGTCGGTGGCATTGATTGGTAACGAAACTATTCCTTTGCTGGGGTCAATCTCTGGCGAACTGATGCTGACTATGCCATTTAACTGCGGGTTGGTTTGAGAAATCGCTGTAATATCGTTGGTTGAGAGAAATTGTGGGTCGAGTTTTTCCGGGTCGGTGGTGCCTAATTTCTGCTCAAGTTCTTGTCTAGTCAGCGTTGCTAACCCAATTACGCCTTTGGCGTTGATTTCGATAGTTCCGCCGCTACCTGAGAACGCATTTGCAGAGATATCGTTATTTTCCACAGATGGGGAGACAATAAAACCGCGATTAGTATCTAGGTTAATTGCGATCGCACCGCCATCGCCACCTGCACCTTGTCTACCTGCGGTGGTGGAGACGACACTTTTGCGCCGAAACAGCAATAAATCTTGCAAGTTGAGTGCGATGCTACCACCTTGACCGCTATTGGTGTCGGCGGTAATCTTTGCTTGATTGTCCAGAGTCAAACGATTGGATGTAATGCTGATACTTCCAGCTATACCTGTTCCTTGGCTATCTACAGAGATTCTGGCACTATCTTTAATTGTGGCTTGTCCTGATACAACATCAATCGTACCGCCATTACCTGTAGAGTTCGCTTCGGTGTTGGCAAACAGTCCACTATATTGATTAATCGGGCCGAGGATGCGTCTAATTTCCGCATCATTTTCAGGGGTAACAAAATCGTAAGTTTTTTTAATAAAATCGAATTGATTTTTTAGTTGAGTCAATCGGCGATCGTAAGTTAAGTCTTGACCCGCGATCGCAACATTATCAGTTGCATTAATTTTAATGTTACCGGCTTGCCCGCTTCTATAGGCATTAGTAATAATTTGTCCGCCACCTGCAACATCAATATTATTAACATTAACGTTGATATTGCCACCACTGCCACTACTTTGAGAAGAGGCGCTCAAAACAGCACCATCCTCAATAGTTAAATTACCAGTATTAATAGTAATACTGCCTCCAGCACCAGCATTTGATAGTTCGCTTTCTGTATTGACAAATAATCCACTAGAAAATCCATTTAAAGGATCTGCTCCTGAGAGAGTAACCGCAGCAGCCGATTGTGATTGAAAATCAAGAGGATTAATAGTAATATTGCCACCTTTGCCACTACCAAAAGTATCAGCATTAATTCTCGAACCATCTGTTAATGATAAAGATTGGGTTTTTATATTAGCATTACCTGCATTACCACTATCAAAAGTTTGAGCATCAATTCTGGATGCATTACTTAATGATAAAAGTTCAGCAGCTATATCTAAATTACCTGCGTTACCACTGTCAAAAGTTTCCGCTTGAATCAGTGAGCCATTATTGAATGAAATTTCCTGAGCTTTGATATTGACATTACCAGCATTTCCATTTGTGTAAGTTCTGGCATTTAAACTAGAAAGGTCTGTAAAAGATACTGTTTTATCTGCCGTAATATAGACATTACCACTGTTTCCAGAACCAAAAGTACTAACATTTAAAAGAGAGTTCTTTGTTAGCAATACAGAATTAGCAGTGATATTAATATCACCACCGCCTTGACCTTCTTTTTTTTCTACATTTTCGGGTTCTGTGGGAATTAGCCCATCGCTACCAGTGTTAATACTACTCTCAGAAAGCGATACTGCACCACCAGTTGCGTTAACAGTTACGCTTCCGGCTTTTCCTGTTCCTTGAGTATTAGCTAATAGAGAACTTTTATTGTTTAATGAGACTGAATTAGCCTCAACATAAATACTTCCTCCTTTTCCCGAACCATAAGTTGCAGTTTCTAGATTACTGCTATTGAGAAATAAGTCTCCAGTTGCTTGAACTATTATATTGCCTGCATCTTTAGTCAGAATATTTTCTTGACTATTACCTTCGGCTTTATTGCTAGTAGTCAAGAAAGTCTGGTCAAGTATTACTTGTTTAGGAATAATTGGCTGATTGTCTACAGCATAACCAATAAAGATGTTTCCCAAATAGCCATTACTAAAAATGCCTTTATTTAGAGTTCCCTCATTACCTGAATTACCAATAAGAGAAATCTCATTTAGTGCATTAATAATTATATTTCCAGCATAGCCCCCACCTGTATTAGTTGTACTCACTCTCGAATTATTCACCTGTACCGAGCCTCGATTAGCATTAATTTGAATGTAGCCAGGTAAAAAGTAGGGATTAGAATCGTTAGGATTACTGACTAAGTTATTACTTTCACTAGTTATTTGGCTGTTATTAATAGAAATATCTTTCTCAATAGCATGAATCTTGACAGATCCCGCTTCTCCTATGCCATTATTATCTGTTTTGAGAATAGCTTCTTGCAGGGATATCGCACCTGCTTCAACACTAATATTACCTGCATCACCTGTACCGCTTAAGACATCACTATTTAGCCAAGAATTCAAAATCTTTACTGTACTAGGAGAGAAGTTGGCATATTCTGAGTTGCCAATGAAAATTCTGCCATAATTTCCAGTACTAGAAATTTGAGTTTTGTTCTCTATGCTGACTTCGTGACGAGCGCTAATATTGATATCTCCAGCATAGCCTGAACTAGCATTATTAGTATTCAGATGAGACCCATTTAAGTAGACAGAACCATTCGTAGATTTTATATTTATGCTGCTAAATTCTTTACCATTTGAACTATTATCTCCATCTAGAAAATAACTAGCAGCTGTTATATTACCTACATAAATATCACCAGGAGCTTCAATAGTTACATCTCCAGCAAATCCATTGGGTGTTGCCGATATAATCTCTCCTAATCTTGTATCAATTCCCCCATTTTTACTAATGAGGGTAATATTACCTCCATTACCGCCGCTAGTATCGCGTAAATTTGAAAGCAATGAACCACCAATAGTAATATTATTATTAGCTAGAAATAGGATATTATTATTACTGTCAACGCCGAGAGAAATATCAATTACTCCATTAGTTGCAATGTCGCCTCTTGAATCAATGGTGACATCACCGAAATTCAAAATTGAACCAGCTTTGATATTGCCTGGTAATTGATTAGGTGCATACTGATTAGTTAAAAGAATTTTGCCTTTTACAGGTTCACCAATGCCAGAATAATTTAAATTCTCAATACTACCGATATTGATATCTGCACTTGAACTGGGTGCGTTAGGGTTAAGCATACCGATAACACCAACAATAGAATTTGGTGTTAGCCCAGGACTTGCAAAAGCAGTAGTTCCAGCGCGAATATCTAAGGTTGGTTCTCCTCTACCGTTAATCGCAACAGATTTCGTACCATCAGAGAGGCTGGTTGATAGCGGTACATTTTCTGCGATCGCGTTAGTTGCATCTGCACCTATAATTTTGATACTGCCAATATTTACAGAACCTCCTGCTAAGATGTGCAAAGAGGCTCCTTCATAGCTATCAAAGCTGACATCTCCACTAGCACGAATAATCGGATCGCCAGGACTAGTAAGATTTCCTAAATTACCATCGAGTTTCTCAATACGAAAATTGCCACCAGCCCAGTAGTGCGCATCTCCAGCTACAGCATTGGGACTGCGCAATACTATATCGCTACCAGAGAACAAACCACTATCGGGGTGATTCAGGGCAAATATATCGACAGCGCGATCGCCTTGTACAATTAACTGATTACCTGCTGCAACTATTAAAGGATTGGCAACCGAATCTCGCAGTTTGACAGTATCTTGAGCTTGCAATGTTAAATCTCTGCCAGCCTGTAACTTACCTTGTAAATCGAGATTACCAGCAATGAGGCTCAAATCTTGTGCAACGTTTAAATTCCCATTATTACTAATACTTCCCGCTAGACTTGCGCCAAACTGCAACCCCGGACGCAAACTGACTGTCAGGAGTGGCGCTGTTTCGGGATTTGTAGCACTGAATTTCAAGCCATTTTCAAAGACAAAGCTATTGGCTGTCGTCGCCAGAAACGAACCTGCAACATCTAAGCGGGCATTGGAACCGAAAATAATACCATTGGGATTGAGGAAGAACAGATTTGCCCTCCCATCCACACCTAAAGTCCCGAAAATCTTGGAGGGGTCGCTACCTGTAACGCGAGTGAAGATATTTTCAATCCCTGCGGGATTAGCAAAGTAAACTCTTTGTCCATCACCAACGTTGAATTGTAAAAAACTCTGGAATAAATTGACACCTCTGGTAGCACCGCCTTCAATTAAGCTTGCAGGTAATCCCTGAACGTTAGTATTTGGTGTGAGTATTGTACTTTCTGCTCCTAATGTGCCATCTGGGACAATTTGAGCGCGTGCAGAATTCGTTAATGTAGTAATTACGCTACTGATAGCTAGTACAATTACCAGCCCCAATTTTCCTAACTGTTGGTGATTAGCTCGAAGCATGTCAGAATTGCCCTTGCAGTCTTTAGTATTTCGGATATACAAAATTCAGAAATAAATTAAGTAGATTTTTGGATAAAAAGTATCCAACATTCTACTCACATACCAGGGCAACTGGCGAGGTTAGCAATTTTATCAGCCTCGTCCTAAAAAAGACACGATCTAAGTCCTAAAGATATGAAAAAACCTAGTTTCTCACAAGAAACCAGGTCTGTAACTAATGATTAATTCATTTCTGCGCGCTGCAACAAGGCAATAGAGGCTTATCTGTAACCTCATCAAGGTTCACTGATTTCAACAAATCTGTCCAATATTGTTGGACTTCAGTATTAGTAGGATTCTGACGGCGTAAATCAGCCAAAATGCTCAGTGCGTTCTCCCAAAATCCAGCCGTTGCATACAAAACTGCCCGATCTAAAGGTTTGGGAGTCTCTTGTATCTGCTCTGCAATGTTCTCATCTTGCATGAGTTCAATTTTACCTTCTAGATACACATCGCGATCGCGGCTGTTAGGATCGCAAATCATGGAAAAACTCCAGGTATACTCTTTACCTGCTTTTAAAGATGGTTGGTTAGCAGGTAAGGTGACACTCACAATTCCAGCCTGCCCAACTGGCGGGAAACTTTCTTTATATAAAGGATCTGTATTCTCGTCATCCCGCAAAGCAAATTCTATTCCTGCTACTGTTTCAGAAGTTTTCGGAATATAGAAAAAGAATGTCGGATGGTCATTTGTGGTATGTTGCGCTTCTTTGCTGCTAGGAATTAAGGGAATAGCAATCTCTGCATTCTGGAAACACGATCCCCGCGATGCTGCTGACCTTACCCTACCTGGTTTTCCGGGAACAAAGCCAATCAAACTTCTGCGACCTTGAATATAACCTGTAACATTCCTAATTGCCGCAGTTGCATATCTATCCCCAGGACGTAACTGTGCTGCTTGCTGAAAAAATCCCAAAGCTTTGCGGTAGTTTCTCTGCCTAGTTGCAGTGTAGCCCGATCGCATATATTGGTCATAAGCCGACTTCGCTTGTGCTACCCTAACAACTGAATCTGCTGCAAAAAGTTTGTTTGTGCTGATAGCACCAAAAGGTAAACATACTAAAGCAGCAAACAGATAACTTAGCCACAATTTACGTTTCATAATCTTCATATCTGCTGGTACCACTGTACTCAGTTTCTAATACAGTCAAAGCTTTTTTCTATAACAGTTTTCCAAAACGCATTCCTAATAATCTTAAAAACTTCATGTTAAAAGCCTTGAATTTATGTATATCTCCTTAGATATACATAGTGGTATTAGACAGCAGCTAATAATTACTAGTTCCCAATAGAACTTTTATAGTCCTTTAAATCCCATACCCATTTCTATTTGCTGTTCAACCTGCATAGAACTCAAATTACGAGATGCAATTCTGCGAGAATTTTGCCGTTGCATACCAAGTTGGCTGAGGAATATACCCGCTAATATCAAGCTACCACCAAGGTATTGAGCCATACTAGGAGTTTCATTTAATATCAAAAAAGCTGCAATAATGCCGATGATTGGCGTAAAAGAGCCAATTAAGGAAGCCGTTGATACTGTAGAGCTTCTTAAACCTTTAATCCAAAATGACTGGCCTAGCACTACAATCACGAAACCATAAACTAACATCCATTGCCAAAGAAAAGGTGAGAATACATCTATAAAATGCTCTTGACCGTAAAGTCCCAAAGCAATAAAGAAAAATATAACTGTTCCTAGGGCAGTACGAAATATAGTGTAAATTCCTAAGGGAATTTGGGAAAGGTATTTTTTACCAATAATTGTAGAAATAGCAACAGCTAAAGCTCCTACGGCTGTCAAGATTTCCCCTAAACCCAATTTTAAACCACCCATATTCATCATAGGTGTATCTGGCGATGGCAGAAGAATTGTCAGGCTCACACCAATAAATGCAGCGATCGCACCTCCAATTTCCCATTTATTTACCCGTTCTCGCAACAACCAAACAGAGAAAGCCAAAGTTAATGGCGGTTCCAAGCGACTAATTAAGACGACATTGTTAACTCCTGTAATTGCTAGTGCTTGGAAAATTAAGCCAGGAGCCAGCGCTCCCGATAAGATGGCTACTATAGTGAGACTAATCCAATCTCTTTTGGATAGCTGGCGCAAGTTCGTTTGATTCCACTGTCGCCAGTAGATTGCAATCAGCACCATTAAGGCGCACAGATTGCCGACAAACAAGACATTGCACAATGATATGGGATTGCGATCGCCTATGAGGTGATGGGCACCAATTTCTGTTAGCTTGCGGGTGACTGCACTAGATGCGCCAAAGATTAGGATTGCTAGCCAGAGATATATTTGCCCTGGAATTTTGTGAGTGAGGCGGTGTTGTCTTTTTACTCTGGTCACAATATACCACTGCATACTAAATTGCCCTCATCGATTTATCATGAGGCTTTGCTAAAAAAAATACTGAAATTCACTGGTAAATTTAAGATGTCATAACTCTATGAGGAAACGCTGAGAAGCAAGTTAAATTTCTCAGGGGATAAATTCATCAAAATCATGGTTGAGTTTCAGATGGGTTTCAGTCTCAACAGCGATAGTTTGATTATTCCAGACAAGCCCAAGATTAGGAGTCACAAATGAAACTCGCCGCCATGCTCACAAGTGTTGCTTTAGTTGGTTGTTTTACAGTTTGGGATGCTCCCCTTAAAGCAATCAATCCTTTACTAGTTCAAGCATCAGCCGCAGAAGCCAAAGATGCTACAGGGTTAACTGCTCAACAAAAAATTGAATATCTCGGAAAGCATAAAGGTGAATTTGGTAGCGGTGATGCTTTACGTCGTTACTTTTTTGGCGATTTAGAGCCAATTGCTGTACAGCCTGGTGGTGCGGGTATGGTGGTTAACCTTTACAACAAAACCAATGATGTCACGATCGCTTACTGTACAACCTACGATGTGGTTGTCGCGATTAAGAAAGGCAAGATTACTAAATTTGCTGCTAACGAAGTAAAGTAAACCCCCAATTTCCGCAGCTAGTGGGGACGAGGGACTTTTCCCCGCGTCCCTGCGTCATTTGCTGGCGATCGATTGATAAGCTGCATTTATGGATACTATCCATAATTATTTGTCAAGCCGTGTTGACTTATTGTAACAATCTTGTTAAATTTATTTACATAAGTTAACAAGCAAAAGAAAAAATTATGTATACCACAGTTAATGAAGACGGCGTTCTCAACAACTACGCAACTGAACCCCAGATTTACTACGCTGAGTACCCAACAATTTGGGAACAACGCAAATATCTTTTACAAGCTGGATTCGCTACATTACTTGTCACCACTCTTCTATTGGTTGGCTTGAGCGTTAGCTAAGATTTTTAGATTTCGGTAAAAGTAGCTCTCATCGTCATTTAACCTCTTCCCCATTACCTCGGTTGGTCGCCGAGGTTTTTTTTGTTGCTGTGGCAATGAGTTTTCCGACGTCAATTAAAAGTGAAACTGCTTACTACCTGATTATTTGCTTGTGCCTGTTCTAAGCAAACAATTAATTTTTCGGCTAAAATCTGCACCGTTGGTTCTCCCAGCATACCGAGATGTGTCCCAGGAACCTCGTGAATCTCCACTCCTTGTTTAGCCATTTCATTCCAGCCTCTACAGAGTTTGAACTGACACCATCTCAACACTTCTTTAGTAGTAAATAAAGTTACCTTACCAGCATAGGGTTGTGGTATATAATCCGCCATTGTGGCTTGCTTGAGAGCTTCTATTAATGCCATGTTGTAAGGGTTGGCATCTTCAGTAAAAGAGTGTTCATTCCACAAGTCAAACTTGCTGCTTGGTTTCCCAGTTAACATAGATCTCAACCAATCTAGTTTGGCGAGAAAATAATTCCATCTATCTGTCGATCTCAGTCGCCAGAAAGTCAGCAAATAGACATAAAGTGTACGCAATAGCGAAGGATTATTAATATACAAACTAGGGCTATATGTATCAAACATAGCTAGTAAAGCCACGCGATCGCCTTGAGCAACTAACTGACGCGCCATTTCAAAAGCAACTGTCCCGCCACTAGAGAAACCACCCAACAGATAGGGGCCATACGGTTGAACAGTGCGAATTTCTTGGATGTAGTGAGATGCCATATCCTCAACTTTAGTGTGGGGAGTTTGTTTACCATCAAGTCCTTGTGCTTGCAACCCATACACAGGTTGTTCTGTACCCAGGTAACGCACTAGAGTTTGGTAGCCAATAACATTACCTCCGAGGGCATGGATTAAGAATAAAGGCTGTTTCGCACTGCTACCTGGCTGAATAGTTACCAGAGAAGACCAAGAAGCTGATGTATTTGATTGACTGAGAATGCTAGCTAATTGTTCTATGGTTGGTGATTGGAACAAGGTAGCTAGGGGAAGTTTTTGACCAAATTTCTTTTCGATTTGTGTAAATAATTTGACTGCTAGTAGCGAGTTTCCCCCCAACTCAAAGAAATTATCTTTGACTCCAATTGACTCAATACCTAAAACCGCTGACCAAATTTGTGCTAACTCGATTTCTACGGTGTTTTTTGGAGAAACAAAGGCTTTTTCTAATTCGGGTCGGCTTTGGTCAGGGATGGGCAAAGCACGGCGGTCTACCTTACCATTTGGAGTCAGTGGGATTTTGGCGATCGCTACAAAGGCAGATGGAATCATATACTCTGGCAATTTCTCTTGCAGAAAACGCCGCAATTCATTCATCGTTGGTTTAGGCTCACCATTGACCACTACATAAGCTACTAATCGCTTATTTCCAGGCTCATCTTCCCGCGCTATAACTACAGTCTCCTGTACACAATTGTGTTGTGCCAATACATTCTCAATTTCTCCCAACTCGATGCGGAAACCGCGAATCTTTACCTGATGGTCAATCCGACCGAGAAATTCAATGTTACCATCACTGAGATAGCGGGCTAAGTCTCCTGTTTTATAGAGTCGTGCTGATTTCTTATCGCTAAAGGGATTGGGAATGAATTTTTGGGCTGTAAGTTCGGGTTGATTTAAATAGCCAGAGGCTAAACATTCTCCACCAATATGCAATTCCCCAGAAACACCAATGGGACAGGGATTGAGGTAATCATCAAGAATGTAATATTCAGCGTTTTGGATGGGTTTACCATAGGGAATACTCTTCCAATATGGCTCGACTTTGCCAATGGGATAATAATTAGACCAAACTGTTGCTTCGGTTGCGCCACCCAAACTAATTACTTCTACTCCTGGGAAGGTGGCTTTAAGTAAATCTGGCAGTGTGACTGGTATCCAATCACCACTCATAAATACTAGCCGCAATTGGGGATGGCAATTACTTTCTTGAACCTTGGAGAAAAAGCCAGCCAGTTGTTGCAGTGCAGGCGGTGCAGAGTCCCAGAATGTAATTGGCTCATGGCAAAGAATGTGCAATAAAGCTTCTGGATCTCGGACATCATGGCTAGGGACAACCCGAATTGAACCACCTGCGGCTAATAACCCGAAAATGTCATAAACTGACAGGTCAAAACACAAAGATGTGATAAATAAAACTCTGTCAGCAGAATTAACATTAAATGTTTTGTTAACCCACTCAATCAGGTTGATAACGGGTCGATGACGAACCACAACCCCCTTTGGTGTGCCTGTAGAGCCAGAGGTAAAAATCACATAGGCAATATCATTTGAATTGGCAGATGCAGGCAAATTTCTGCTAGGTAGTAAATCTAGATAAGAACCATTCCATACCTGCTGATGTCCAACTTGCCATACAGATTCAGTATGTGCAGATTTATCTAAACAGATTAAGTGTTGCAGTGCTACCAGTTCTAGGTCATGAATATTAGGTAATAACCAAGTTTGGGTGACTAGACAGTTAATTTCTAGAGAAGACAGCAGTAATTGAATGCGTGCCTTGGGGAAACTGGGTTCTAGTGGTACGTATGCACCTCCAGCTTTTAAAATCCCTAGCACCGTCGGAATCATTTCTAGCGATCGCTCTAAATAAACAGCAACTAACACTCCTGGTTTGACACCCAGTTGCTTCAAGTGATGGGCTAACTGATTAGCTCTACAGTTCAACTGTTGGTAGGTTAGTTGTTCCTGTCCACAAACGACGGCTACAGCATCGGGTGTCTGCTCTACCTGCGCCTCAAACAGTTGATGAATACAAAGTTGCTCCTCAAAATCTGCTTGTGTATGATTCCACTCCATCAACATTTGATGTTTTTCATCGGTCGTCAATAGTGGTAATTCTCCTAAACACTGCCAGGGATTATTTGCCATGCTGGACAATAAAGTCTCAAGGTGTCCCAGCATCCGAGCGATTTTGGCATTGTCGAAGAGATTTTGGTCGTATTTGAGTTTCAATAACAGTTCTGAATCTGCATAACCAACTAATGTCAAAGGAAAGTTCGTCTGTTCTTCTAGCCGGAATTCCAGGTTTTGCCATCTGCCACCCTGAGAACGTAAAGCCGAATTCAATTCATAGTTTTCAAATACCAAAATACTATCGAACAAGGGCTTTCCTGGTGGAACATCGCTCCATCTTTGCACGTTGACTAGGGGAGTATGTTCATAGTTTCGCAAAGCCACCCACTGCGATCGCAATTCTTTGAGCCAAGTCAGAAGCGGTTTTTTCCCTGACACCTTGACTCGAACTGGCAAGGTATTGATCAACAGTCCTACCATTGATTCAGCTCCAGCTACAGAGGAATGACGACAGGCTCTTGTAGCACCAAATACAATATCGCTTTCACCACTATAACGACTCAAAAGTATTGCCCAAGCGCCTTGTACTAAAGTATTCAGCGTCAGTTGATGTTGTTGTGCTAAAGACTGCAACATCGCCGTAGTTTTTTCTGAGAGTCGGATTGCTTGCTCGCCAAAACCGCTTTGATCGCGCGGATTTGAGTCTACTAATAAAGGCGTGGGTGCGGTAAATCCTTTGAGCAAGTTCCGCCAAAAACTTTCAGCCTTAGACCAATCTTGTTGCTGTAGCCATGCGATATAGTCTTGATAAGGACGTGGTTGGGGAAGTTGTAGGTCGTTGCCTTCGCAGAAAGCGTCATAAAAAGCGAACACTTCCTTAATAATGATTGACAAGGAACGACCATCTAACAAAGCATGGTGAAAAGTCCAAATAAATTGGTAGACAGATTCTCTTAGCTGAAATAATGCAAGGCGCATCAATGGCGCGACATTTAACTCAAAGCCAAGAGTGCGATCGCTTTGCAAATAAGCTTGCAATTTAGTTGATTGTTCTGTGTCAGACAAGTCACACCAATCTTGCTGTTCCAGAGGAATTATTACTTTTTGATGCACATATTGCTGAGGTTCTCGTTGACTTTCCCAATCAAAGCTAGTTCTCAAAACTGCGTGTCTTTCTACAACTTTCTCGCATGCTTGTTGAAATGCAAAAAAATCAATTTTTTCGTATACTACACACATCATCTGCTCAATATCTACTCCTGATTTTTGAGCAACCAGATTGTTAAACAGCATTCCTTGCTGTAGAGATGACAGTTGATATGAATATTTTCTGGTTTCTACTTTCATTTTGTTTTTATAAAAATCATGAATGACTTGATAGTCACTAAAAATGTAACTATCCGATAAAAGGTTAGATGATTACAAAATTAAATAAAATAAATTCTCTGCAATATCTAGTAATTAATACATTGACTACAATGCATTAAATATATCCATTAATTACTAAATAAATTTTTTCTAACAGGCAGAGAACTTATTTATAAAAATTATGGTAGTGCAGCTTTATCAATAAGTATCAATAGAATTTAGCAGGTAATATTTCAAATTATATATAAAAATAATAAAGAATTATCTAGATTCTGCAAATAAAAGATAAAGTTATAATAGCTACTCCGTGGTTTCAGCTAATAAATTTGATATTTTTAACCAGTGAACTATAGCTAAAATTCAATATATTAAATAATATTTACCACATAAATATTACATAAAAAGCAAAGTATCTATTTTCGTAATTAGATAGCTTGATACCAGCAGTGGCAAAGTCAAAATTTCCTAATTTGGATAAAATATATACTCACCAATCTTGTGAACCAATACTGAGTCAAAAGGGTGAGCAAAATTGGCTACATAGAGTCTTGTACATCAGATCGGATTGACTGTTGTATTAAGCAAGCCTTTGGTGATAGTGGCTATGATACAAAAAGCTAAAGCTAAGATTCCGCCTCGCTTTAATCCCAAGATTCAACAACAAGGCATTTTATTTTTTAGCTTTTGCCAGTGGTAACGAGCGCTACATAAAATTTAAGCAAATAAAAAGGCGGCTTTGCCACCTTTTTATTTATCTAGTTTTTAGATAACGGTACAGTATCAACTACACGGCTGGCTACAAATTATTCTCCGCGTCCCCATATCATCATGTAGCCAAATTCAAGCGAATTGAAGTTACCACTTGTGTCTTATCCAGTCGTAAATCTCTACATATTCACTGCCTGGAATATTCCATGAGTAGTCATACTCCATACCCTGAATAGCTAATTCGCGGAACTCGTCAGGAGAGTAATTCCACAAATCAATTGCCCGTTCCATTGCTGATTCAAGCGCTTGATTATCGCTCTGATAAAACACATAACCATTGCGCTTTTCTGGCGGTACATTCTCGTCGTAATTGCGGTCAAATACTGTATTTACTAGACCGCCAACACCGCGCACAATAGGTACAGTGCCGTATTTCAAGCCAATCATTTGCGTTAAGCCACAGGGTTCGTAATTGCTAGGGACAACTATCATATCTGCCCCTGCATAAATTAGGTGAGATAATTCTTCGTTAAAGCCCAGTTCTAAATGGACATCTGGGTTGCTATTTAAAAATTGTTTTTCATGCTGGAATTTTGCATTAATTCCTGGTTCTGTTGCCGAACCTAGCAATACAAATTGCGCTCCTTTATTCAGGGCATAATAAATTGCATGGTGAACAAGATGTACGCCTTTTTGATTATCTAAACGACCAATGTAAGCAACGATGGGTTTATCATCTTGGCGGAGCAGAAGACGCTCTCGCAAAGCTTTTTTGTTATCAAATTTTTGTTCAAAATTGTCTTTGGTATAGTTAGAGGGGATGTAGCGATCGACTTCTGGATTCCAAAAATCGTAATCAATACCGTTGAGTACCCCACGGAATTTATCTTGATGCAAATGCAAAGTATGGCCTAAGCCGCAACCAACATCGCTGGTACTGGCTTCCCACGCATGGTTTGGTGAAACTGTGGTGACAGCATTGGAATACACAATCCCCGCCTTCATGAAGTTCAAAGCAAAGGGGTTGAAGTTGTCACGCAGCTTATCGTATTGGAAGTAATATTCTGGTCGATTTAAACCTGTAGCTTGTAGAGTTTCTACGCCGCCCATTCCTTGATGCTTAAAGTTATGGATGGTGTAACAAACTCGCTGATACTCCAAACCGTAATACTTGTACATTTCATTGAGCATGACAGGAACTAAGCCTGTTTGCCAGTCATGACAATGGATAACATCGGGTCGCTTATTGCTTTGAAGTAAAAACTCTAAAGCCGCTTTGCTAAAGAAGGCAAAGCGCATATTATCGTCATTGCAGCCGTAATAGCAACCGCGATTAAAGAAATTATCTTGAGAGTGGGGTTCAATAAAGAAACACACTCTTCCATGTACCCAACCGCAATACACAGAACACTGAATCGCTCCACCATACCAAGGTACTGATAAGTTGCGGTAGGCATCATGCAGCCCCCAAATATGGTCGTAGCGCATACAATCATACTTGGGCAAAATTAGCTCAACGCAATGTCCGCGAATCTCTAATTCCCGACTCAGTCCGTAGACAACGTCCCCTAAACCGCCAGCTTTAATTACAGGCGCACACTCCGAGGCAATCTGTACAATGTACATTCCTAGTCCCCGCTTCACAAAACTTCATTAATACTCTATTCTTATCAGTACCTGAAAAATGTACTCATTGACACGCGAGTGGTTGAATGATAAGTAAAAAAAGTTAAACATCCGTCTAGCAATAACGAAATCTATTAGCATCGATTCAAATTTATACAATTTGCGAGATGCGATTTATTGCTAATGTCGTACTATTACCTTTTGTATGTGCTTTAGCACGCTGCAATTAGATAAAGCTTGATTTACTAACTTTCGCCTGATGCTAACTTTTGCAGCCATCTTTGAGCTTCGGCATATAATTTGAATCGGCTTTCATCAGAGCGAAACTCTGGAGTATGCACCATTCTTCTACCATTTACCCATTTTGTGCCGTGGTATTTGTGCAGTAATTCGTGAAATAACACAAACTCGGTAACAAATTCAGGTATCTTGGCATTATCTAGAGCCGAACTCATCACTACTCTATCTCTAGCTGGCTCATAATGTCCGAACTTACGGTAAGTATTAATTTTGCTCCATGCGAGGCGAGGTTTGAGAAGATTTGCGTCAAAATATTCGTGGTTAAGTTTGTCGAATAAATCGTCTAAGTTATAAAATCCACCTTGTGGGTTTTCTGAGATGACTTCAGCAATTAAATCCAGCATTAGCAGTATGCTGCTGTATTCTTCGGAAGCAGCAAACGAACGAATTATGTGTGAATTATCTTGACTTTTACCTATAATAGTAGATTTGACTAATGCTTGTAAAACTTCATCAGGTGCATTGATAAATCCTTCACTGATGGAAATATGGGCGTAGGTATGAGATTTTTTCCCTTTATATAAGCCTGCTAAATTAGTTAATTCAACCGTAAGTTTGAGTGAGCTTAGTTGATGTTTATGGAGAATTTCTTGAGCGATTTGTCGTATTCGATAAGTGCTGCTTAGGTGAAGTTGTAAGTTCTGTTCATCTGTTAAAAACTTCATCCAAGAGTAAATTTGTCGAGATGTACTAGTTAGATTGGCTGGTGTTGTTTGTTGATGAGAACATATTGCTTCGATTGTGGTAACTGTTTTGATTAAACTGTGAGTTATTTGTTCTATAGCAGCAGAGTTAGGATTTGCAGTAGAAGCTAAATTAAAAATATTTTCTAGAATATTATTTTGTTGTGCTTTGATGTTTTTAATGCTGATACTTGCAATTTGAGTTTGGGTAGCTTGACTGGAAGCAATGGGTAAATTATCTAAGTCTATACTTTTAAGAAAATAATAAGCTTCGCGAGAGCGTCTTGGTAAATGGTGAGGGGTAGTTTTAGCTTCAGCACATATCTTCTCAATAGTTGTAACTGAACTTGTAATAAATTGTTTAAATTCGGCAACTTTATGGGTTGATAATCCATTCTCCAAGTTGTCTTGTACTGTTTGAGCAGTTTTTAAAATGCCGCGAATTTTTATCATGCTATTTTATCTAGCGCTAAAGCGCAACTACGAGCCAAATCCAAAGATTTTACTTATTGTAGAGACTGTCTTGAGTATAAAGCGATCGCGCTGACTATTTCACAAGCGGTAATTGAACGCTGACAATAGTCCCCGTTAATGGCTGAGACTGAATGCTTAACTTTCCACCATGAGCATTAACAATGCGTTTGCTAATAGCCAGTCCTAATCCAGTACCTTCAGGTTTCGTAGAAAAGAATGGTTGAGAAAGCTTGCAGAGGATTTCTGATGGAATCGGATTACCACTATTATGTACATTAATGCAAACTTCATCTTCTAGGGAAGAATTTACTTCCCATGTGACAACATCTCCATCTCCAACTGCTTCACAAGCATTGCGGACAATGTTAATAAAAACTTGTTTGAGTTTGTCCTTATCTCCGGCAATTTTTACTATTGATGATGCGGGTATAAATTTGATTTCTGTTTTCACAGCTTCTGGCATTTCACGGATTGTAAGCAGCAACTCGTTAATGAATTCATTTACATCTAATTGAGCAAGTTGCAATACCTGTGGCTTGGCGTAGAGTAAAATTTCACTTAGTAGCCTTTCTAAACGGCTAGCTTCGCTGAGTGCTAACTCTAATCGTTCTTGAGCAGCTTCCGTTATAACAGTCTTTTTAAAATACTTCAATCCCATAACCATAGTAGTTAAGGGATTACGAATTTCATGCACAATTATGGAAGAAAATTCCCCAATAGCTGCCAATCTTTCTTGTTCTACAAGTTTAGCTTGGGCTGCTCTTAATTCTGCTGTACGTTTTTCTACTTCTGCTTCTAGTATTTGATTAAAGTGACACTGTTGTTGATAGAGATGATAGTGGTCAATTGCTGTAGCTGCACGTTCTGCAAACAGTTCGACAATTTGGATTTCATCAGTAGTAAATTCACGTGCTTGTCGATGAAAAGAACAAATCGTACCAAATACTTGACCTTCAGAAGTTTGCAAAGGTATCCCTAAATATGCTCGATAACCTGGCGCTGGTCTACCATATTCTGGATTATTGACAGCATCTTCAACGGCTAATGTGCGCTTAATTTCCATCACTGTACCAATCAATCGACCGTGTAGTGCATAAACACGGGGTTGATCTTCACCCATTTCAATACTGCTTGCTAAAATAGTTTCAAAACCTTCTTGGCAATAAGTAACAACAGTCCAATCTACTCCTATTAACTCGCTAACTCCGCAGGCAATATTGTGTAAATAGCAGCTAAGTTCACCAGTTCGATAGTTCAAAGAAGATAAAAGTTCTATTATCCGTCGCTCGCGCTGCCATCTTTGGGTTTGCAACAATATTTCATCATCACTGGTTTTGCTCATGGATGCCTGTTGCATAATTTAATAAAAGAATTTCAAAAAAATTAAATAATAAATTTTTTATGTTAAATAGTATTTGGGATATCAAGCTAGTAGCTTTACAAAATAACTTTGATGATTGATTCGGGTCTTTAATCTTAAGTTCAGTACTAAAGTTATGACTACAAACCTGACAAAGTTGATATGAAGATTTTACTAGAGATATGTGCGATTCGTATACAGCACAATTATGAAAATTTGCTTAAATAAGCTTAAATTAATGCAAGAGATGTTAAAAAGTTAGATTTTGCTGAGAAATCCCTAAGAGTTTTCTCGATAAAATATCAGCTTTATAGATGTAAATCCTTAGTTCTGCATAATTTCCTGATTCCTCATGCAAGCAATAATCAGTTTAAAGCTCAAGCAAAAAGTAGGAATTTTAATTATGCAATTCAGGTATTTATTAATAGCAATTACTGCATCTATCGTTACTATCGGCTGTGTTGGACAGGTATCTAATAGCCAAGATGTTAAAAGTTCAGGAAATGGCGTTGTGACTACATCACCGACGCCAGCAAAATCTTTAGCCCAGTCAACAAAGGCTCAAAATGCTACTGCTATAAAGTCGGGCACATTTGTTTCTGGAGAACACACAACTAAAGGAACAGTGCGTATTACTGCCAAAGATGGCAAATCTATTCTAGAACTTGAGCAGTCGTTTAAAACTTCTACTTCAGGGCCGGACTTAGTAGTAATCTTGCATCGTTCAGATAATGTATTGGGTTCAACTCAAGCACCATCCTATTCATTAAAGAAGGGTGATTATGTAGTTATTGCACCCTTACAAAAATATAGTGGCGCTCAAAGTTATGCGATTCCTAACAACATTAACCTAGCAGATTATAAATCGGCTGCTATTTGGTGTCGCAAGTTCAATGCTACTTTTGGTGCTGCCAAATTGAATGGTTGAGGAAAGGCAGAAGGCAGGAGGTAGAGAGCAGAAGACAGAGAGAAGGAAAAATAACAAAGGACGAATAAAAAATGACTAATTTTGATGAAAAATATTAGGAGAAAATTTATGAAGCTAGAAGGAAAAGTTGCGTTAGTTACTGGTAGTAGCCAAGGAATTGGACAGGGGATAGTTTTGCGTCTGGCTCAAGAAGGGGCGAATGTTGTGATTAACTATCGCTCTCATCCAGAGGGTGCTGAGGAAACATTGGCTAAGGTACAGGCGCTTGGCGGTAAGTGTCACATGGCGCAATGTCCACAAGCTAATGGTTATACTGTGAAGGCAGATTTGGGTAGTGTGGATGAAGTACGTCAATTGATTGCAGAAAGCATTCAGCATTTTGGTAAGTTAGACATTTTGGTAAATAATGCGGGGATTGAAAAACACGCTCCTTTTTGGGAAGTTACAGAAGCAGATTATGATGCGGTGATGAATGTCAATTTAAAAGGAGTTTTCTTTGCGACTCAAGCTTTTGTTCAACATTTAATTGCGACTCAGCGGTCTGGGAAAAT
The DNA here is from genome assembly GCF_963875125.1 of Calothrix sp. NIES-2098. Lineage (NCBI taxonomy): Bacteria > Bacillati > Cyanobacteriota > Cyanophyceae > Nostocales > Calotrichaceae > Calothrix > Calothrix sp. NIES-2098. Next base: position 8,637,329 of record NZ_CAWNKJ010000001.1, on the reverse strand, counting down.
TATTAATATTAGTTCGGTGCATGAAGAGTTGCCATTTCCCAATTTTACGGCTTACTGTGCCAGTAAAGGCGGAATGAAAATGCTGACTCGCAACTTGGCGGTTGAATTGGGTGCTTTGGGAATAACTATTAATAATGTTGCACCAGGAGCGATAGAAACTCCTATTAATACTAAACTGTTGAATGACCCAGAAAAATTGGGGGCGCTGTTAAAAAATATTCCGCTTGGTCGTTTGGGTCAACCACAAGATGTTGCTTCTTTAGTGGCATTCTTAGCTTCTGCTGATGCTAACTACATTACAGGTAGCACGTTCTTTGTGGATGGTGGATTGTTGTGGAACTATCAAGAACAGTAGGGGGAAGAAAACTATGTTAGATTCATCTCTATTTATTCCGGTAATCCTGGGAACTCCCCGTAAAGGTCGCCAAAGTGAATATGTTGCGAAGTTTATTGTTGAACAGGTTGCGGCACGCGATCGCTTACATACCGAACTGATAGATATTAGAAATATAGCGATCGCAACTGATGATGCAGGCGAATCGATCAAAGAACCTCAGTTTGCGGCAACTATGGAACGGGCTGATGGATTAATTATTGTCGCACCAGAATACAATCATGGTTATCCTGGTTTGCTCAAGCACGTACTTGATACTTGCCTTAAAGAATACATTCACAAAGCCGTGGGATTATGCGGTGTCTCAGCCGGGCCTTTTGGCGGTACAAGGGTTATCCAAAATTTATTACCTGTGATGCGGGAGTTGGGGCTAGTTACAATTTTTTATGACCTCAATTTTGGCAATGTTGGGGAATTATTTGATGAGTCAGGTAATTTAATTGATAAACCAACCTACATCCGCCGGATGCAAAGGTTTATGGACGAGTTAATTTGGATGTCTACAGTCTTAAAATATGGGCGGGAAGTAGTCAGCTTAGAAAAGCAAGATAATACCCAAGTTAATCTTCATGCTAATAAGCCTTGTCCAGAAATGGCTACGCGCATGGGTACAGATGCAATGGAGACTGTGTTGCAAGTTGGGTTGTGTTCTCAGACGGGTAAGGTAGAAGCTACCGCAATTACCTAAATTATGATTTTGAAACGCAGAGGGGCGCAGAGTTTTAATGAGAGGAAATGAAAATGACAGTGAATTTACAGGGAGTAGTGCAGCAACCAGGACAAGGTTCTTCCTATTGGGTGCTGGGAGACTTGTATACTTTCAAGGTAGTGGGTGAAGATACTAGCAAAGCTTATGCTTTAGTTGAGATTACCGTTCAACCGCAAAGTGGCACACCGCCCCATATTCATAGTCAGGAAGACGAATCTTTTTATATTCAAGAAGGAGAGTTGGAATTTCAGCTTGATGAGCAAATAGTTGTAGCTACTCCTGGGACTTTTCTGCATTCTCCCAAAGGTCAACTTCACAGATTTACAAATGTTGGCACACAACCAGCAAAATTATTGTGTTGGGTAACGCCAGCAGGATTAGAAAAATTTTTCATAGAAGTAGCTATACCAGTAGGAGAGATAACGCAGCCACCGACAGTTAGCCCCGCAGATATCGAAAAAGTAATAGCAGCAGCCCCAAGATATGGACTTGAGATTATTCCACCACCGGATACTAAGTAATGGTGATATGTCACGCATAGACGCAAACCAGAAAACAAGATTATGCGTCTATGCGTTCTTTTCATTCTCAGTTTTCGGAACCGATGTGGATGCGGTTCTCTACTTCTGCAAATTTTTCTTCTGCTTGTGTTTCGCTAGACAGTAGAGAAACAACGATTCCGACAATAAATGCTAAGGGAATTGTTACTAAGCCAGGATTTTTTAAGGGGAAAAGTGCATTAGGGTGATTAAGGATTGCTACTTGGATGGTGGGGGAGAAATAAATCAATATCAAAGCGGAGAAGGTTCCGACTAACATACTTGCTACAGCACCGTAAGTAGTGAAACGTCGCCATAACATTGATAGCAGTAAAGCTGGGAAGTTGGCACTAGCTGCGATCGCAAATGCTAAACCTACCATGTATGCTACGTTTTGTCCTTTGAATAAGATACCCAGGATAATCGCCAATGCGCCCAAAAGCATTGTCGCACCGCGAGCTACTTTTAGCTGTTCTGATTCGTTGGCATGACCTCCGCGCACCACATTCACCCATAAATCGTGAGACAATGCGGCTGCACCAGAAAGTGTTAAACCTGCAACTACTGCTAAAATTGTGGCGAAGGAGACAGCCGCAATAAAGCCCAAGAAAGCATCTCCACCGAGAAATTCGGCTAACATCGGTGCAGCCATGTTACCACCAGTGCCGATTTGCTTGATGGCATCTTGACCAACTAGTACCATTGCCCCAAACCCTAGGATAAAGGTGAGGAGATAGAAAAAGCCAATCAAAGCTGTGGCGTAAGTTACAGAAATTCTCGCGGCTTTGGCATCGGGTACTGTGTAGAAGCGCATCAAAATATGAGGTAATCCCGCAGTACCGAACATCAACGACATCCCCAAGGAAATCGCATCCCAAGGATCGGAAACTTGCTTACCAGGCGCTAATACTCCAGAATACTTGTCTGCGGCGGCAGCGAAGAGATTGAGGGGATTAAAACCAAATTTTGCTAATACTAAAATAGATAACAAAATAGTTCCGCCTAACAGCAAAACTGCTTTGATAATTTGTACCCAGGTAGTAGCAATCATCCCACCAAAAATCACGTAAGCCATCATCACACCGCCAACGATGACTACCGCTAATTCATAATCAAAACCAAATAGTAGTTTGATCAGTTCGCCAGCGCCTACCATTTGGGCAATTAAATAAAAGCTGATGACTGCTAACGTCCCAATGGCGGCAGCGATACGTACAGGTTTTTGCTGCAAGCGATAAGCTACCACATCTGCAAAGGTATATTTGCCGAGATTGCGCAATGGTTCGGCAATCAGAAACATGACGATCGGCCAGCCTACCAAAAAGCCAATAGAATAAATTAAGCCGTCAAAGCCATTGAGTGCAACTAACCCAGCAATTCCTAAAAAGCTAGCTGCACTCATGAAGTCGCCTGCTAAAGCTAGCCCATTTTGGAAACCGCTGATATTACCACCAGCCGTGTAGAAGTGGGATGTGCTTTTAGTTAACTTTGCCGCCCAGTAAGTAATACCTAGAGAAGATGCTACAAACAGGAAGAAGAAAGCGATCGCCAACGGGTTAAAATGTCCCAGGCTAGTAACATCAGCTACAGCCAGTTGGGGAATATACCAAAGACTATTTACGATCATATTTTGGTTACAATTTGGGATTTTTGATACAGGTATAGCTATTTACTCGCGTGTTAAATTGTTGATGCGGTTGTCATATTTGTTATTTGCCCAGCGGACATAGAGAAAAATTAATACCCATGCTGAAACAATTACCAGCGCCCCCAACAAAATACCTAGACTCAACCCTGGTAAGATTAATGAGCCTAATAAAGGCTTATTGAAGGCAATCAGCAGAATAAAGCCAAAATAAATCACCATCATCGCCCCACTAAGGAGCAGAGATACTCGCCAGCGTGCAGCTGCGATTGACTGGAGAGCTTTTTTGCGATCGTCCATGTCTTCCTTAGATTGAGAAAATAAGCTCAGATTGTCGCATTTAAATTGCTGGCTATGCTATTTCTTAAAATTAATTAGTAAATATATTGCTAAAGTTTTTAACGCTCAATCAAACAATATGGCCTAAAAAATAAAAGTCTAGAGACATTTGTGTAAATCATCTCTAGAGCAAATCTTTAATTATAATTTTGTGAATGCTAGCTATTGTTCAATCGTAGGCGTGCGTAAGTCTTCCACTAGTAGCTGAATTTCTTCTGGTGGTGGTGGAGTGAGGCGCGAAACCACTAGAGTAACGATAAAATTGATCAGCATACCCAAAGTGCCAATTCCTTCAGGAGAAACGCCAAAAAACCAAGGTTGACCGCCACCAAACTTGACACTGATAATGTAAACAATCGTAAAAATCAAACCGATTAACATTCCCGCGATCGCCCCTTGAGAATTGGTACGCTTATCAAAAATCCCCAAGAAAATTACCGGGAAGAAGCTAGCTGCTGCTAAACCAAAGGCGAAAGCGACGACTTCACTGACAAATCCTGGAGGATTTACCCCAAAATAGCCAGCTAAAACCAGCGATATACCCACCATAATCCGCCCGACAAACACCCGTTTTTGTTCGGAAGCATTGGAATCTATTATGCGGTAGTAGACATCATGGGCAACAGAACTGGAAATTACTAACAACAGACCCGATGCTGTAGATAAAGCCGCCGCTAACCCGCCAGCCGCTACTAAAGCAATTACCCAAGCTGGTAGATTAGCCACCTCTGGGGTAGAAAGCACAATAATATCTCGGTCAATCTTAATTTCGTTGGTGTCTTTATTTGGCGTTAACTGGAAACGTCCATCTTTATTTTTATCTTCAAAAGCCAGCAGTCCAGTTTTTTCCCACTTGTTTGCCCAATCTAGTTGCTGTACTTGCGTAGTTGTCTGATTGTGCAAGTTATCAATCAAGTTATAGCGGGCAAACATTGAGAGTGCTGGTGCAGTAGTATAAAGTATGGCGATAAATAACAATGCCCAACCAGCAGAAAAGCGGGCTGCACGTACACTAGGTACAGTGTAAAATCTGACGATGATATGCGGTAAGCCAGCAGTGCCGACCATCAAAGCAATGGTAGTAAATAGTACATCCACCATTGGCTTGTTCACAAATGCTTGAGTATACTCTTGAAAGCCAAGGTCTTTCTGGATTTGATTGAGCTTATCAGCAACATCGCTAAAGGTGAATGCTAGCTGAGGAATAAAGTGACCAGTCAGCAACTGCGCGATCGCGATCGCTGGTATGAGATAAGCAACAATTAACACGCAATACTGGGCTACTTGCGTCCAAGTAATGCCTTTCATCCCTCCCAATACAGCAAAAAAGCCAACGATTACCATACCGATGACCACGCCTGTATTGATGTCTACTTGCAAAAAGCGGCTGAAAACAATGCCCACACCCCGCATTTGCCCAGCAACGTAGGTGAAAGAGACAAAAATCGCGGCAATTACTGCTACTAACCGGGCAGTATTAGAATAATAGCGATCGCCGACAAAATCCGGCACTGTATACTTACCAAATTTCCGTAGGTAAGGAGCTAAAAGTAATGCTAGCAGTACATAGCCGCCAGTCCAGCCCAGCAAATAAATAGAACCGTCGTAGCCCATGAAAGAAATCAGCCCCGCCATTGAAATGAACGAGGCCGCAGACATCCAATCAGCCGCAGTAGCAGCACCATTCGCAATAGACGGTATTCCCTGGCCTGCGACAAAGAAGTCTTTCGTATTTTCGACTCGCGATTGCCAACCAATGTAAATGTATATTAAAAAAGAAAGTCCAACTATTATCAGAGTCCAAATTTCAACTGATACCATTTCACTAAAAAAATGATAAAGATAATTAAGGAAGAAATATGAGCAGAAGTTTATGGCAGGAGTCACCAAAGTAAAAATAAAGGAGTCAGCCGAGGAATTACATGAGCTGCTAAGAAAACAAAAAACAGCATTAGGTAAAGAACGGATTCAAGCGTTGTATTTACTGAAGATAAAGCAGGTAAAGACAATACAAGATTTAGCAGTGGTATTGGGCAGAGGAAGCGCGACGGTACAAAGGTGGTTAAAAGTTTATGCAGAGTCAGGAATCACTAGTCTCGTATCAAGAAAAAAAGGTTCAGGACGACCACCAATTATTAACACAGATGTTCGAGAGCAGCTTTCAAAGGAACTGGAAGACCCCCAGGGATTTAAAAGTTATGAAGAAATCCGAACATGGTTAAAAGCGGTAGAGGGTGTAGAAGCTTCATACAAAGTAGTACATGATACAGTGCGTTATCAAATGAAAGCGAAGCTAAAGGTGCCGCGTGCAGTAGGCATTAAACACCAACCAGAAGCGGAAGAAGAGTTTAAAAAAAACTCCCACAATACCTAGACGTAATTCAGAAATATGTCATATCACCAATAGATAGACAAAGAAAAATTAGGTATTGGTGTGAGGATGAAAGCCGCGTAGGACTGAAAACAGAAGCAGGAAGATTAATTACTACAAAAGGTACTAAGCCTATTGGCATCATGCAATGGAAGCGAGAAAATTTTTATTTATATGGATTGGTAGAACCATTAACTGGTGAGAATTTTATTTGGGAATTCTCTCATTTAAATGCAGCTTGTTTTCAGATTTTTCTAGAAAAATTCTCGGCTAATTATGCCCAAGATATACATATTATTCAGTTAGACAATGGTGCTTTTCATTTTAGTCAACATCTTCAGATACCAGAAAATATAATTTTGTTATTTCAACCCCCACATACACCGCAAGTTAATCCAATTGAGCGATTGTGGGAGGAAGTTAAAAGATATTTGGCGTGGGAAAGTTTTGGAGCGTTGGATGAATTAAGACAATTTATCTGGAAGCGTTTGGAGAAATTAAACACATCAACCATTGCTTCTATTACAGGTTGGGACTTTATTCTTGATGCTTTATTTGAATCAAATTTTTCGTGAATTGGTATCAGGGCTTTGCTCCTCACTTCCTATTGCTATATTTGCGGTCTAACTTATCCATCTGGAAGGCATAAATGAAAATTAATGCTACAAATATCAAGATCGATCCTTGCTGTGCCATCCAAAAGCCAAAGGGAACACCGAAAAAGCGAATTGAGTTCAATGGTTCAACTAGCAAAATACTGAAAACAAGGGAAACAAGCGCCCAGACAATTAAAAGATTCCGAATTAAAGCAGTATTAGCACGCCAATAAGAGTGGCGGTTATTTTCGTCCATTGCTGTTTCTCATAGATGTATCAAAAAATAATAGCAACAAGGGGTAGATGATACTATAGAAAATTCAATTAATTAGAGCGATCGCCCAATGCTGTTGTTAAATGGATACATCGCTATCACCGCGTACCTGAAATTTTTCACTATAAGCGGCAATTAACGGTGCGTTAGACTACGGCATAACACACTTTACATTTCAGGTGGAGCGATTGAATTGATAATTTGTAATTCGTAATTATTCACCCACAACTACCCATGTGGCTAGATTGCTTAATCAAAAATTCAATACACGGCAAAACCCGTATATTGTCGTAATTCTTCTGGATGAAAAGCTAATACAATATCTTCTTTAGGTACACCTGCATCTATAAGTGCTTGTGCTAAAGGTTGAGAACAACCATCATATTGAATCCAAACTTTTTCACCAATAATATCAAGATGCACAGTACAGCCATGTACGCGCCGCACTCCATCCCAGCCTACTTGTACAACTTGATAACGGTCATTTTCTGTGTCAATAATTGGTAAAGGATCGATTTTGCCGTGATAAGGTTTATGCTTGGCGTATTCATTGATTATTTGTCTGACAATTTCCCGATATTTAGTTAATTTATCCATTGCCAAACCCTCTCATTTTTTTCGTCAAATACAATAAGTTTTATCTGTATTCGATTGACAATTAGCTGACCTAAGCGTTCTGAAAAAATCCCCTCATAAACTCGTTTGGCAACAGCTAAATACAGTATACGTTCTGGCTCTAATTCTAATAGTATAGTGCGATAAATATCATACTGACCAACTGCTTCTTGCAGGTCACTTACAGGAGAAGGGCTGAGAAAACTTTTAATTTCAACTGCTATCTTTTGATTATCTTTTTCTGCCGCAATTGTGCTGCGTTCTGCACCTAAATCTATATATAAATCTCTACCACCGTAACCCAAATATAAAGGGTCATCAGTAATTGTCCAGCCATCTGCTATTAATGCTTGAATAACTACATTGTGATATATATCTCTGGCAGGCATGATTGAGAAATAGTTTAGGGTTAGCGATCGCTTTTGAGTAAAGCACCATCAGCAATTAACAGTGCGTTAGCCTAGGGTATAACATTACAAAATTCTACTCCCAGAGGGAGAATGCCCAGTGCCAGGTAACAGAAAGCTACAATCCGCAAGGCTTCGTGGAAAATGATGGGTTCTTAAATCTTTAAAATTTTCTGTAGGTTTTATATGTTACAGTTTACAAGTCTCAATGCGAGAGAAGAGAACCCACCACCACTTAACCCAAAACCCCCCAATAAACGTTAATAAATACAACCCGTAAGGGAGGTGGGCTACTGGTGCTGTGAGGTCAAAGGTCAGGTCGTTGTAGTACATCCACTTTCCTTCCTTTCTCCAGCCAACTGAGTCTATGAAGGCTTGCCATATTTTGCTGTTATGTTCTCTGGTTCCAACCGTTCCACCCAGACTTTGATAAATGCGCTTTTGCACAGAGAAGCCAAAGTGCCCATTGCTGTGTTTTACCCATAACTCGTCTATCGTGCAGAGGTCTTCGCAAGGAAAGTTCTCAATATGTTCAAGATCAAGCCAGCCTTCGTTTTCTCTCCCAGCTATAGCTAGTATGACTCGCGCTGTTTCCTCATCAGCTTCTTTCCACTCCCCTGCTGCGAGTAAATCACGTAGTCTTGTGTAGTGCAGTGATTGATTGGGTGTCCATTGCATAGGTAGATTTGGTACGTAAAGTTGGGTAAACAGATAGATATCTGCATCGATGTAGATGTCAGGGGCTTGGGGTCGATAACCTGGTTTGATGGTAATTGTCTTTATGTTGCTAGAAGGTATTTTTTCCATTCTACATATTTAAGAAACATGGCATGAAGTTGCACAAGGTAAGCCCAACTTACGATTTACTACTATCATCCAAGCAAAATTGATGAGGATTTTTTAGCATGAATATACCGTTTTCCTTAATTAAGTCACCTGTGCAGTAAATTGGTAAGCGTTCTTGATAAGCTTTAAGTGCCAGAATGTAGTCACGGTCAGCTAATTCTGTATGAATAGGACGCAGTTTATTCACAACAATACCCAAAAGAGTTATTTCACCACTCAGTTTATCGGCGTTGGGTGTGGCGATATGTGTGACGACTGCTTGGATGGTGGTGTTAGGTGCATTTGTAATTAAATCTCCGAAAATTTCCAGTTGGGATTTAGTTTCAGCTAACGCCAGGGTTTCTACGACTTCCGCCATGCAGCGGGAAAAGTCAATAACTTCTGTTTTCAGGGGGAGTAAAATTTCAAAACCATCTAGAGTCCAAATAGCAGCTTTATCACCATGATTTTGCTGCATTTGCCAACCATGTGCTAGTAAATAGGCTTGTACTTGTTGGGGTTCGATATATTTAAATTTTTCTGCATCTGGGAAGATAGCTGTCATAGGGATTCTCCAACGGTGATGCGAGACATGATAGTTTTGAGTGCTTCGGGAGTAAATATATTTTGAAGAGGAATATCTATAGTAATAGTTGTTTGGTTCTCAATTAGCGGTTGTCCACGCAACGATATCCAGTAACCGCAACGTTGGAGACATAAAGCACCCTACGGCTATGGGACAATATCGGGGCGATCGCACTTTGAAAGTCAGTCTTGGTTATCAACGAGACCTCATCCATAGAGAACTCGATCGCATTTGTGACCAACCAGATCGAGTTGTTTATTAACGAGTACTCATCCATAGAGAACGCGATCGCATTTGTGACTAACCAGATCGGGTTGTTTATTAACGAGACCTCATCCATAGAGAACGCGATCGCATTTGTGACCAATCAGATCGGGTTGTTTATTAACCAGTACTCATTCATTGTGAACGAGTACTCATTTGTGACAAACAAGATTTATCTGGTCTCATGTTGTTGATTCTCGATGTCCAAATCCCCCATTTCTTCGAGAAGTCAGGGATCTAATAGTTGGAGACTGTCGCGCAATGCTGCTACTAATTTTTCAATATGCGCTGGTTGATGCGTCGCCATTGCAGATATCCTAATGCGGCTGGTGGGTACAGTTGGCGGACGAATCGCTGGGGCGAAAATTCCTGCATCTTTTAAAGACTTACCAGCTTGTAGCGCATCTGCGGCACTTGGCAATTGAAAACATAATATAGGTGATTCTGAAGGCAGCAACTTTAATTCAGCTACCTGTGCTTGCATTAGCGTTTTCAAGTAATCGACATTCGCCCATAATTGCTGACGGCGTTGTGGTTCTTGTTGTACTATTTCAATTGCGGCTAAGGCTGCGGCTGTATCGGCGGGTGAAAGACCTGTGGTATAAATCCAAGTTGGTGCGCGATTGCGTAAAAAGTCAATTAAGGTAGCGCTTCCGGCGACATATCCGCCTAAACTACCCAAAGCTTTACTTAATGTACCAATTTGTATTAACTGCTTCCCCGTACAGCCAAAATGTTCCACGCACCCTGCGCCAGTTTTACCTATGACTCCCGTAGCATGAGCTTCATCCACTAAAAGCATACAGCTAAATTCTTCAGCTATATCTAATAGCGCTGGCAAAGGACATAAATCGCCATCCATACTGAAGACGCTATCGGTGAGGATTAAACAGCGTCGGTAATTTTGTCTGTGTTCAATTAAGTAATTTCTTAAAGCTGTACCATCACAGTGGGGATACTCAATTATCGCCGCACTACTAAGAATTGCCCCATTTTTGAGGCTGGAATGATTGTACTGGTCAGAGAGAATTAAATCGCGCTTACCTACCAAAGCTGCGATCGCACCTAAATTAGCTAAATAACCCGAACTAAATACTAAGGCATCTTCTGTTTGTTTCAAAGATGCGATCGCTGATTCTAATTTTCTATGTAATTCCCGATGCCCGCTAAGTAATCGCGAACCCGTACTTCCCGTGCCAAATTCTTGTGTAGCTGCAACCCCGGCTTGAATTAATCTCCGATCTCCTGCCAAGCCTAAATAGTCATTGCTGGCAAAATTAATTACTTCCCGCCCCTCTAAAATCACAGTAGCACCGGGGCAACCGTGGATTGGTTGTACTGAACGATACCAATCCGCCCGATGAATAGTTGCCAAAGACTGCTCTAGCCAAGCATAAGGATCTATGGGCATTGTAGATAGGAGTAATGAGGGGACAAGGGAGACAAGGAAGACAAGGGAGAATAATTTTTGACTCTTGACTTTTGACTCTTGACTCTTGACTACTAACCAATTTGTTCGCTACTGCTAAGATGAGCGATCGCTTGTTTAATCCAATCTTCTACATAGGCGTCTTTTGGTAGTCCAATGTCTTCGCTGACTACGTGTAAAGCATGGCTGACTTCATGCGCAGTGTAGCCTAAAGCAAACAGAGTCATTTGCACTTCTTCGAGAATTCCTGGTGCTGGCCCGCCTGTAGCAACAAAGAACCCTGCTGATTTGCGCCACTCTATTAATTTGCTTTTCAGTTCCAAACAGATGCGTTCTGCGGTTTTCTTACCCACACCTGGGGCTTGAATCAGAACTTGGATGTTAGCAGCAATAATTGCTTGCACTAAATCTGGTAGTTCTAAAGTGTCTAACAGAGTAATCGCTAAAGCTGCACCAATTCCGCTAACACTCTGTAGGTGACGAAATAAATCCCGTTCGGCTGGGGAAGAAAAGCCATACAATAACGGCACTTCTTCGCGGACTTGGTAATGGGTAAAGATTTGCACCACTCCTCCCGACTCAGGTAAATGCTGTGCTAGCCGTTGCGGAATTTGCAAATCATACCCGATGTTATTGACCTCAAGAGTCAAAATCACGCGGTTACTGCTAATTGTCTGAACCCCAGCTACGATACCTTTTAGATAACTAATCATTCTAAAAATCCAAAATATTTCAAGCCTTCTAGAATGCCACCCGCACAAAAATCTCGTGCAAGGTAACGGTGGTCAGCAGGGTAGTCCTTATACCACTGAAGTAACTCAGGGCGGGCATTCCCAACCACGATCCCCCGTTCGTTGCCTACAGCAAATAAAGCAATATCATTACCTGAATCACCACAGACAACTGTTTGTTCGGCTGCAAATTTCCACTGATGACGTAAAAATTGCATTGCCTGACCTTTATCGCTGGAAAGGGGGACAATGTCAAGGTCGATTCCACTGCTGTAGATTAATTTTTTATTTAAATTATATTTTTGCAACTCTAACTCAAGTTGCGATAAAACACCAGGTGCTACAGCTTGTTCGAGAAAAAAACTAACTTTAAAGGGGCGCTGTTCCGATTCTGGTTGCAAAACTAACTCAGGATATTTTTCCGTAATTGATAGTATAAGGTCGCGATCCCATCCGGGGGAGAGAACTTCTGACCAACGCGCATCTGGTGTATCCTTACCATCAAGATAAATTTCCGTACCTACAGACAGAACGAGCGCATCTGGTTCCAAGAGATTTTTTTCTACTTGCAGTTCGCGGTAAAGTAGAGGCGATCGCCCAGTCGCATAGACAATTTTTGTACCGTATTCTTGGCGATGTTTTTGTAGGCGATCGTTTAATTCTACAAGCGCTTTGTCATCGCCTACGAGAGTATTATCTAAATCGGTAACGAATAAAAAACTAGTCACAGCAACTCCTTTGGTGAGATTTACCATCAAAGAGTGTATGCTGTTTTTGTACTTAATCTCATCATCCAAGCGATAGCCTTCTTCTGGGCAAAGAATATCGCGATCGCGTAACATTGCTGTTTTATCACACCAGCCCAACTTGAGGCGACTAGCGTGCGGTTTCTAACCACCTAATTGCTCAAGTAACTCTTCAATATTTCGCAGTTGCAATTCATACTGTTCTATTCGTTGTGAAAGTTCGTATTTAGCTTCGGAATCAGTTTTAATAGTCCATTCTTTCTTCAACCATTTCCACTTCTTCCGAATCTCTTGATACTCTTGTTCTAAGTCTTCACGTTTTTCTTGGACACGTCGTTGGGAAGCAAGTGTTTGAATTTTGCCATCAATTAGATGCTTATCTAACGCAGACGAATCATTTTGCGTGGAAATAGGGTTTGATTGTGACCTTTTATCTGACTTTTTATAGAGAACGGGAGTCCAATGCTCAGGTAAACCTGCTATTGGAATTGCAGTACAACCCAGATTATAAGCAAACTCGATCGCCCGACCAGCTCCTAACGCATCATAAAATCCTAAAGCAAATTCTAGAGCTGCTTTATCGGTAATTGAGCGCTTCATGCCGATTACATAGGGAATATGCTGTGCAATTACCTCTGCTTGCGCCTCGGTGTAACAGCCATTCAACAGAACACAGTTCACTTGGTCTGAAAATAACTTAAATAACTCTGCTAGAGCATTGATCGGGATGAGCCTCATCCGTCCGATGTCATCTTCAAATGTCAATCCCTCCTCTTGCTCAAATTCTGATTTTGTGGTGTTTTCATACCCTTGAGTTATCGCTTCTTGACTACCTAATGTCTTGTTTTGTGGGCGATGTCCAGCGAAATGAACGATTTGAGGGTTAAATTCTAGCAGCGCACGTTGAATATCTCTAGGACGTATCGCCCATCGTTGTTCAAATTTAAAGCGATCGCGATGTTTTGCTCTTTGTAACCCATCACTAATATCTCGTGCTTCTTGCTCTAAACGCGACTGAGAGCCTACTGCTGGATTTGCTGCTAGGAATAAAATAGTCAAAACAGATGGGTCTGCCATATTTAAATGATACGTGCCGATTAAAAAGAATTATGGCTCTCCGAGACTTGCTATACAGAATTAATACTTAATACGACTTCAATTCACTAAATGGCAAGGGATTCAAGACAATCAAATTGTATTTTTATCAAATCTGTTGTTTTGTCTGTATGAAACCTTACCATATAAATGGTTTCACCCTTTTTTAGGTATTAATTTATCATACCCACACTCGGAGAGCCAGAATTATTTCCTCTGTTATTCTTTTTGAAACTCTAAGTTGAGAAAGAGTAAAACCCCACTAATTCCAACTCCAACACTAACTAAGCTTGCTAATGTATCGCTAAGAATAGCAACTAATATTGGAGAGTTTAAAATAAGGCTACTTAAAATTTTTTTCATCAATACCCGTAAGCCGAAAATGATTATGTAAAGTAGCACGTAGAAGAAAAATACCTTCCACCAGTTCCCTTTGACTAAGGAGCGACTGTATTGAAATGCTGCTTTACCTCTTTGGTCTCGAAGTATAAAAGCGTAGGAATAGTAAGCGTTATTTACTAAATAAATAACACCAGGAACAATGAATAATAAAAACCTCAAAATTAAAATAATATTAAATTTTATACCTAAGCAATTTAATGGTATAATTCGAGGCAAGATACCTCTAGTTACAACATTAATCTGAGGATTTTCTCCTAAGATGTAGCCTTCTGCAAGGATAACAAATACAATAATATAAACTGGTATTACAATGAAGAAATAAAATATTAATAAGAGCGAATACGAAATAAAAACAATGGGATTTAAAAAAATAGAAGGACTATTTGAGGATAAAATTTGAAAGATAATTGAGAAGGGTAGTATCACGCAGAGAAGGCTAGAAAAACTTCGGAAATGCTTTAGATATAAATCAAAGCCTATTGCTAATAGTTCAAACAATCCCAGCTTTTTAGTCTGAAGATCAGAAAGGATACTCATACAGGATAATCCCTAACCTTTGCTATAGCCTTGCTTAACTATAAGACTTTTGCTTAATGCTAACGGTACTTCGTAAGGGACTCTTAAATAAAATTTTGTAAATTATTTATTGTATAAAAAATAAACAAACATCCCATAATCCGCAGATGATTATCCCAGATTTGCCTTGGGCAATGACACGGCTACTCGAAAGCCAATAGTAAGCACTTTGTTTGTTGGCGGAATGCCGTTTCGATAGGCAGAACGACATATAGTAGGTTCATGCATCCAAGAACCACCGCGAATAACTCTGGGGAAATTTTGGTGATCGGTAATGCGGACACTTCCGTCTGCTGGTGCATTCGTATAGCCGTCATACCAGTGATCGGCGCACCATTCCCAAACGTTGCCATGCATTTCATCTAGTCCGAAAGCATTCGCTGCATTATGAAAACCTACTTCACTAGTTTGTTTGCTGGCTTGCCCTTTGGGACCGGAACGATATCGTTTGCTTGCGTCATAACTGGCAAGTTGCGGAGAAATTGTTTCGCCAAAGTAGAATGGGGTTTGTGTCCCTGCACGACAAGCATATTCCCACTCGGCTTCGCTGGGTAAACGATAGGGCTTCCCAGTCTGTAATTGCAAACGCTCACAAAACTCGATCGCTTCAAACCAGGTAATGTTTTCTATAGGTAAGTTATCACCCTGAAAGTAGGCAGGGTCAGGATTCAGTTCAATCCGGACTTTGGTAGTCTTGGTAATTGCTCGCCACTGAGCTTGTGTCACAGGAAAACGACTTAAAAAGAAGGACACAATGGTGACTGGATGTTGAGGACGTTCCCGATAGTCTCCTTCGTTATTTGCAGTTCCCATCCAGTAGTTGCCCTCTGGTATACGCACCATTTCTAGGGAAATCTGCCCTTCTAATCGCTCATAAAACAGGGTTGCTTGTTGTTCATGTCGCTCGATTACCCAGCGTGAACCCAACCGCAGAAACCGGGGTTGACGAGTTAGTTTAGCTGTCTCAAATTTAAATGGCTTTAGAGAGGTAGTTCTGGATGCAATCGGGTTGATATGCCAAGTAGAGTCTTGGAATTCAGGAATGGGTAAAGTGACTCCAGCAACGACAATTCGATTATTATGGGCTGGCAAAGATTTGAGTGTTGATTCTGCTTGGATATGATTGCCACGAGCCAATTCGCGCATTCCCTGAAGATACACTAGCAAGGATTCAAAATGAGCCTGACGCAAAGGAGTGGCGATCGCTTCTGTTAACGATGTCATCCGCAGCCATTCTGTTTTTTCGCTGAGGCTTAATTCGGCAAGCTTGTTAGCTAAATCATGGGCGACAGCTTCCGGATAGACATACGCAAGTGCCGTCCAACGTTGAGCCTGAGCCAGCGTTTTTATAGAGGATTTAGAATCATTTAATTCTCGCTGCACATAGGACAGTAAAAAATGGGCTAATTCCTCAACACGCGGCTGACCGAAGCGAGGATGATGAATCATTTGCTCTAACAGATAATTGCGTAAATCAACATCCATCTCATATAGCTCATGTCCTACCTCACGGCAAAGCGGAGAGAGGAGCAAGTCGGCTACAGCAATCCACGGCACCTTCAAGTCCTGCTTTTCGATATCCAGCGGAAAATTTGCCCAGATACAGTAGATCAAATGAGGCGTGAGCGCGATGGGCAATGCAGCATGATAGGCTAGGTATAAATGAGCTTCGCTAAACCGTTTCTGAAATGATGCGATCGCCTGCTCAATTTCCTCAGAGCGTGTTTTTGGCAGCAAATTACTAGCATTCGTCATATTATTGTCCGTCCCTTGACGGTCGATGCCGTCCCCGCAGGACATCGATCGCGCTGTAAAATTCCTGACGATTTACCTCAAACATGGAAACTAAAGCCGCAATATCATGGGCGGTTGTAGTTTCCCAGCGATCGCGAGGAACCGGATTCAGCCAAGCAATATAGCGTACATACTGCCCTAGCTCTTTTAGAAAGAATTTTGTCAATCGCCGTCGCCTAGAACTAAATCCACCACGAGCTGCTCCAGCATCACTAAAAATCAAGCAGACTGTTCTGGTTTTAGGCAAGTTTGATAAACAATCATCAATTGATTCTGCTTCTAAATGATAGCGATCGCGGTACAGATATTCATCAGGGCAGTTGTGAAAGTAGTAGACTCTAACCTGGCTGAAGCGCCCGCCACGCAATGCTGTATCTGCTAACTCTTGGGAAAGGTGGTGAAACGGAACCATCGAACCATCCCGATCAATTAATAGCAGAAGTTCTATGCGGTTGGTACGTCTTGGAACCAACACAGGATTTAATAAAACTCCCTGCTGGGCAACCTGTTGAATAGTGGCTTCCATATCTAGCTCAATGGGTGGTCCCTCCCGACTAAACTGACGCAAATGACGCCACCCTTGCTTCATTTGTCGATGGGTGACAGGTAAATTGTTAACGATTAGGGGGAAGAGTTCGCTAAGTGGACTGTCAGATTGCCTGATTGTTTTGGCAACTTGAATCTCATCAGCCATTGTCCGAATGACTTCAGGCGACAGCATTGTTTTGGGTAAGTTGGTGTAAGTTTGTGGAACGAGTGCTTCATTTTCAGAAGCTTGGATATGCCGAATTTTCCGTATCCTCCCAACAACAAGCAGTAGAATAATGCAGGTGGCAACAATTAATAAAGGCTCAAAAATATCTTTATTAAATATCTTCCTCAAACAATTGCTAAAGTAATCCAGATTTTGAATTGCTAAAATTGACGAGTCTTTACCATCAACGAGTTTAACTCCACCTTTAGGGTCAGTTAAGCATAAGAGAAAATATTCTGCGAAAGAATTAGCATTATTAACCTTGATAATAGGAATCAGGAAGGTTTTTTCTCGTGCATCGCCATCTTTAAAGACAACTGAAGGAAGATCTCCTAATTGGAAATTCTTGTTTTGCTCGTCTAGAAGAGAGTTTGGAGAACATTGCTTTCCAGCATTCAATTTTGCACTGACTACTCCATAGCTTCCATCACTACGGGTGATTTTTATAAGTGCTGCTTTTTCTCCTTTATTATCGTTAGAATACTGGAAAAGGAATGAAGTGCTACTAAACTCTAAGCTGCCAGGTTTTGATGGATCTATAGAAGGTGGCTTAAAAATGTACTTTTTGAGGAACAATGCACCACCGATCGCAATAATACAAGTCGTAAACCCTAAAAGCGAGAACCATATGATTCGAGATGCTTTATGTCTTCTTTTAGTTGCTCTTTCTGTTTGATTGGTTGTGAAGCTGATGTCCGTTGAGGTAGCTTTCACCGTTTCAGTTGGCAAAAAAAATTGCTCAGGTTGCTGTGGAATGATCTGGTCGAAATAATCTTGAAAAATCTGCTTTTCTCGCTCAGATTTTACCCAAAGGGCACAGCATAGTTGAGCTAGTGCTGTGCGATCGTGTGTACCAAACCCTGCATGAACAGCCTGAAGCAGCAGGTGATATTCTGCCAACCCTAGTGGC
Organism: Calothrix sp. NIES-2098; assembly: GCF_963875125.1. Taxonomy (NCBI): domain Bacteria; kingdom Bacillati; phylum Cyanobacteriota; class Cyanophyceae; order Nostocales; family Calotrichaceae; genus Calothrix; species Calothrix sp. NIES-2098. The sequence continues at coordinate 8,619,328 of NZ_CAWNKJ010000001.1, read as the reverse complement.
AATCCTGCTTCCCTTAAACAGGTGAATAGTTCTAGTAGTGCCGGATCATTCACGATCGCTACTGAGCCTCAAGTAATTCACATGAGCATCCCAACTTTTGAGTAATACTTCTAAGTAAGGCAGGCGATTATCTCCTGATAACTTTTTTAAGGACTCTGGCAGCGAATCTCGCTTCAGGATCTTAATCCAATCGAGTAATTCACTGGTACTTACATTCTTACTGAATTTTCCTGTTTCGCCATAGAGAGTTTCACGTAATTCCATAAATCGAGAAACGGCTGTGTCTACCAATTCATCCGCAATATCTGGGAAGCGATTTTTGACAATTTGAACAATTTGCTGATAACTGGGAAAATTGATGCGGTAAAATAAACACCGACGCAAAAAAGCATCAGGTAGATCTTTCTCATCATTACTAGTGATGAAAACAATTGGTGGATTAACTGCCTTAATTTCCTTTTCTCTCCCGTTTTCTCTTACTTCTTCAATCTTGATTAGTTGCTCATCAAGTTCCAGCAATAAATCATTGGGAAAATCAATGTCAGCTTTGTCAATCTCATCAATTAAAACTACTGTGCGCTTTGGATTTATAAAAGCTCGCCCTAATGGTCCAAGACGGATATAAGAATTTGGATCGTTAAAGCGTTGCTTATCTTCAATAGTTAAAGAACCGGATGCGGCTAATTGAGCATCTCGCAGCCGCCCAATGGTATCATAAACATATAATCCATCCTTGGCTCGACTTGTGGATTTTACATACCAAGCCTCAAAATCTAACCCTAATTCATAAGCGACTGCAAGAGCTAATTGGGTTTTCCCACATCCAGGTTCTCCTTTGAGTAATAATGGACGACCTAAGTAAATCGCTAGATTCACAACATCCACTAATTCTTGACTAGGCAAGTAAGGGTAGATGAGCTTACCTTTGTAACTGTCTCCTTGTTTCGGTTGTTTACTACCTGTATACTCCAGGCGATCAGAATTTAAAGGTGTAACCACTTACCCTCCTGTTCAGACAAACTACAACCACAAAGATTGCAAACTTTTCGTAGAGTTGGTATTGGAATTCCTTGCTTCTCTAAAAGCACTTTAACGGTTTCTGCCTTATTAGCAGAGATAGCTGGAGGTAAGAAATCGCTCTGATAATTTAACCAATCCCGTAACTCTTCCTCTGAAAATGGATCGATCAAAGGTAATCCCAGAGGGTAAATCGGTTGCCAATCTGAATGATAATTCTCGACAAAACCGACATTCCACCGAGCGACTACACCTTGATAATCTAGAAGGAAGATAAATAGTTTAAATTTATTTTGTTGATTCTTAAATTCTAGGAATTTTTGAGTGAGTAATTTCCAAAAATCGTTTAATAAGTCAGACAGGTTTTCTTTAATAGTTTCATCAACGTTATTAAACGCAATTATAACATTTTGTGTTTTCCATAAATCACAAATTTTGCTAGCAATTTCAGCAGGTGAGCTATTTTCTAATAAACCAATTCGATCTGCAAATTCTGCCCAAATTGCTGAAATGTCTGTTCTTGATGAAGTTCGATTTAAATCAACAATAATATTTCTGCCCTCTAAACTACTGGGGATAATCGCAGCCAAGCGATTGAGTAACCATCTTTGACCATATTCCTTGGTAGGTCCTTGAATCAAAAATACACCATAAGAATATTTACCAGCAATCTCTTCAAAGAGGTTGTGCTGTTCCCAGTATCCTAACTTCAATAATGATTTATATAAATAATCCACGTTTGAGTATTTTTCTAAGTTAGAGTTTCCCGCTTGTTTAGATTGATTAATTTGCGTTTCTAACTCGTCAAGTTCTTCGTCTATATTTTGCAATCTTTCTTCATATTCTTGTATTCGTTGATCAAGTTCATATTTCGCTTCCGAGTCAGTTTTGAGGTTTCGTTCTTTCTTAAACCATTTCAACTTTTTACGAACTTCTTCATATTCCTCTTCCAAGTCTTCGCATTTTGCCTCCAAACGTTTAAGAGAAGGCATATATTCTCCTGAATTTCTAAAATAGTTAACCTAGTTTGGATTCTACCATCCATATTGGTTGCAAAAATAAATCGCGGCCAGGGAAAAATTGCTTCATGTTGAAGAACATACTAAAAAAGTTATTAAAGTATTTTTAAATCGAGATCAATATCATCATTTGGCAATGACAAACAAACTGAGTAGAAATATTTTGAATTCTGCCTATAAACAGTTATGACTCTGCGTTTACAGACTACTCAACTACTTTGGATAGTCTCTACTATTTTGATCCATTTGTGAGGGAGTTAACAGCCTTACGAATCCCTTCGACTACATTCACAAACGCGGCATCGCGATCGCTCCACTGTGTCACGGGCTTGGCATCTTTTGGCAAAACCTGAAGTTTACTGAATGGTGAATCTTGCCAATCGCAAGGTCGCAGAATAATGGGAATCACCCTTGCTGTACCTGCATTGTGTCGCTGGATTGCCTGCTGCATCTCAACGTCATAGCAGTAGTCTGATGCCATGAAGGGGGGACTTATTAGCAGTAGAATAATGCGAGCAGATTGCAGGCGCTGTTTTATTTGAGTTTCCCATTCTTCCCCTGCTTCGATCGCGCGATCATGCCAAGCAGTAATTTTACCCTGCCTTCTAAGGTTAGCAAGCTGGGTGACTAATTCTTCCCTTAGGTCGTCATCTTTATGAGAATAGGAGATCAAAACATCAATAGGTGTATTCTGCGGTTGCTCAACAGAAGCTTGGGGAACTGATGGCACAGCACCAGAGCTGGTTGAATTGTCGCATCCCCAAACGTGGATTTTGTTAGCAGAACTGGGGTTAAATGTTCTGCAACACCTGCCATCCGAATTGCTGCACACCCCAGTTTATAGGCAAACTCGATGGGACGACCTGCCCCTAGCGCATCGTAGAACCCTACCGCAAACTCAATCGCCGCGCGATCGCCAATTGCCTGATTCATGCCAATCACATAGTCAATGTGTTGAGCGATCGCTTTTGCTTGCACTTCTGAATAACAGCCGTTGAGTACAACACAGCGAATTTGGTCAGCAAAAAGTTCAAATAGCCCTGCTAATGCGTCCCCATCCACAAGCTTGGCGTTGCCAATTTCATCTTCAAAGACAAGTCCTTTGTCTCCTGTTCCATGTCCAGAAAAATGGATAATCTGTGGATTCACATCGAGCATAGCTCGTTGAATATCACGCGGACGAACCGCCAACCGTTGTTCTAACTTAAATTGGTCACGCTTTTGAGCGCGTTGCAGTCCTTCCCCAATATCCCGCAACTCTTGATCGAGCCGTAAACGAGTGGTGTCTTTAGGATTAGCAGCGAGAAATAGAATAGTTTGCGGATGACGGCTGGAGGAATTCATAAAGAACTTGTTGAATACAGTAGCTTGCTTGTGTCCTAATTATTAACTAATACCTTTCTTCTATTGCCAATTACCCACTAAAACGTAAGGTGCCCAATAATAAGGATGAGGTGGTAAATTCTGCAACTCCTGAAAAGGCGGATTCAGCTTCAAAGATTCCAACAGCGAGAGTTGTGCCTTCCTCAAAGCATCTGCTTGTTTCCCCCCTGGCTGTTTCAGATTTTGGTAAAATTCACCCATGAATTGCGCAGTTGAAGCATCGCTTACAGGCCAGAGTGTAGCTAGAGTACTGCGTGCGCCCGATCGCACAGCCATTCCCGCCAAGCCTAAAACGGCGCGTTCATCGCCAGTAGCAGTTTCGCAAGCACTCAGCACCAATAATTCTACAGTTGTACCTGGTTCTCTGAGCAAAGTACTCAACTCATTAATACTGATGCTTTTACCATCGCCTGTAATAATAAAATTCTTCTGGGGATTAGAACTAAATAACCCATGCGTTGCTAAGTGGACAACGGGAAAATTTGATTTCAACTGTTTTTGAATAGTTTTGGCGGTAAACTCTTGATTCAGCAGCTTTTGGGAGGCGGGAAAAGTTTGTTTAATTTGGTCTAATTCCTTGGGCACATTAACTAGTGCAGCAAAAAATTCTCCTTGTATTTTAACTTGTTCGCTAACGCCAGCAGCTAAAACTTTTAGTTGTTTGCTTTGCAATCGTTTTGTCGCGAGTAGTTGTAGGCTGGGAACCAGCGCCACGCTATATTTTTGAATTAGATAATTTTGTCCATTGTAAAGTGCAGCTATTGGTACTCTTTGTAATCTGCCATTTAGTACAAAGACTAAATTTTTGATTTGGTTGTTATCTAATAGTGTTTCAAAAGGTTTAATCAGCCAGTTATAAACTTCTTGGAAAATTGGTAATAGCGTCTGAAGATTTTCTTCTAATTCTTTGGGATTGGGGTTAGAAGTCGAGAGAATATTACGTGCAGAGTTATTAATACTCAGGTTGTCTAAATTATCGTACAGCCGATCTAAAGTCTCATTAACTTCCTTTTCGCTGATGGGAATTTTGACAGACTCCAAGGGTTTCCCCGATACGGAAAGGATAACTTCTAAGCGATCTGGCAAAACGATGGGATAGATAACAGCCGCATTAGCATCAATATTATCAATTTGCACTGCGACATTTGCTGTTTCCGAACAAGGGTCTTGAAAGAAGTTATCTAGTTCTGCTAATTGCAGAGATTCTACAATCTGGCGGGCTAACTCTAAACGTTTTTGAGAATTTTTCGTTTCCGTCTTTTCTTGTTTAATCCTCGGATCGAAGACTAACAAAGAATTTAATTCATCATCACCTAGATTTGATTTCAATAGCAAATCTGCTAATTCTAAATAAACAGGTCTAACTTCTTGGAGAAAGTCAAACTGCACATCTTGATTGTTAGCATTTAAATCGCTACGTAGAGATTGCAGCGTATTAAAGGCGGCAGTGTAAGCTGCGATCGCTCCTTTGGCATCTCCCTGTTTTCTGAGCAAACTACCTAACTGCGATTGCCAAAGATAAATAATTTCCCTAGCGTCCCCAGTAATATTTTGTTCTTGAGCTAAGATTAAAGCTTGCTGAGTCAGTTTGGTTGCTCGATCTAATTGCCCTTGTTTATGGTAGAGTTTGCCCAAGTAGCCTAGAGTGTAGGTTTCGGCTCGTCTATCTCCTAAGGTACGTGCCTGTTGCAACGCATTTTCTAATATCGGTGCAACCTGGTTTAATTGTGCGCTTTGCATCAAAGATTCAGCAAAATTAATCTGAGCGTAAATTGCGGCGCGACTGGGTGTAAGATTTGCCAGGTTAGATGTAATTTGACTTTGCAAATTTTGTGTATCTTGACTTAGTTGTAACTCTAACTGAGAGCTAAAATCTTTTGCTCTTTGAATTAATTTAGCTTCATTAAATCTCGACCAAGAAGCGATGCGGCGTTGCGTCTGTTCGCGCCACCATTTTTGCGTTTCTAGTAATAGCTGAAAGTGATTGAGTTGAGCTTGAATTTTGGGAATTGCTGGCGCTGATGCAATATTTACTGCTTGAATATAGTAGTTAACAGCTTGTTGGTAAGGTGCTAGCGCATCAGACAGAGATTTGCGATCGATAATGTCCGTCACTGCATCATAATCCCAGCGATCGCGAATTTGGTTTCCGAAAGTGCGTTCGGTGTTACCCAAACTCAGTAAGACAGCACTTTTCGCTGGCGATGCTGCAATTGATGACAGACTTAATTGCAAGATTTGTTGAGACTGTTGTAATAAACCTTGTCTGCGCAGAACATCACCGAGGCTTTGCAAACCAATCGCTTCAGTTAAAGAAAGGGAATTTTGTTTTTCTGCAAGGGTTTTGTAGACGCTATCGATTTGGGTTTGGCTACAATCTGGACTTTTAACTTCTAAAGCTTGAAGTAAGGTCTTGCAAGCTTTGGGATACAGTCCTAAATCTTGCAAAGCTTGGGACTTGTTAATTAGGCTTTTAGTTATACCCTCGCGATCGCCAATTTTTTGATAACCCTCAGCCGCTGTTTGCCATAACTTGATAGCTGCTTCCAATTCTCCAGCATTGTAGCGTTTTTCCCCTTCCCTCGCTATCTCTAAAGGACTGGCTGTGACTTGTAAACTAGAAGAATTCGACCAAGCAGGAATACTAAGACTTGATAACAGACCCAATAAGCCTGAAAAGATGAATATCAATAAACGACGATACTTTTTATAAATCATAATAAATTCAAAAGTTAATCAGAAATCTTGTTTTATCTTTGTGTCTTCGTGCCTTTGTGTTTAACTTTTGACCCTTGTTAAAACGCCTTATACTCCAATTGAAAATACACGCCATTTTCTTGCCATGTCCGCTTGCTAGAATCAATACTTACTAAAGGAATCCCCCAATCGAGGCGGGCTGTAAAGCGATCGCCCATTTGCCAAAGTAGCCCGAATCCCGTACCTGCAATGGTATTGGGTTTGGGATTTTCTCTTCCCGTGTTCCAGACAGTGCCAATATCAATAAATGGTGCGACTTGTAAAGTTCCTTGCACTTCGGGGAAACGGGCAATGGGTAATCGCAATTCTGCGGAGGCAAAAATACCATTATCGGTAAGCAAAGCATCTTGGCGATAACCCCGCACTGTTCCTTGACCGCCTAAACTAAACTGTTCGATGGAAAGCAGAGAATCGCTTGCCAATTGCATATTAGAACGCAACAACAGAGTAGGAGCGATCGCAGTTTGTCCTTTTGCTTGACTGAGGAGGCGCAAATATATTAGCTGTCCCCGCCAAAGGAAATATCGGCTATCTGGTTCGTTGTTATTAATCGTGGCGTTAAAGGCTCCAACCCCCAGGTTAAACTCCGAACGAGCTGCTAACACCTCCTGACGACTTCGCTGTAGCCATTCTTGCGCAAAACTCAACTCAGATATGCGCGTTTCTCCTTGGTTATCAGCCCCAGGAAATAGAGGAAAATCCACACCTTGAATCGAAGAATTGCTTTCCCGTCTAGCTGCGGTGAGACTTAGAGTGAGTTCTTGGCTAACTTCTGGTGTGGCTTTTTGCAGCACTGGCTGACGAAAAGACAATTCAAACTCGCGAGAATTGACTTCGATATCCAGATTGTTAAAAGGAGGTTCAATAATTCTATTGTCGGTAATGCGATAGTTAAAGCCAATACTGCCATTGCGGGCATTGATTGGTAGGATATAGCCACCCTCAAAACTATTGCTACCATCAGTATTTTTGTAAGCAAAAGTGAAGCGATCGCCTAATCCCAACAAGCTAGCTTCTGATATTGTAATCCCGCGCTCAAAACTACCAACACTGGGGTTGCGGTTATTATTCAGATTGAGTTGAGTAGTAAAAGTTCTCGCACCCTTAACTGCAACTGTCAGGGAATTTACACCTGGTCTAGTACCCGCAGTCAATTCCGCATCTAAGCTTTCAATTAAAGGATTGAGTTGCAGCAGTTGTAAAGCTTCTTGTAAGCGATTGATATTCAGGGGTTTGCCAGTAGCGATCGCAATTCGACTGCGCACATAATTAGGATGCAATCGTCCTTTGATGACATTAACTTGAATATCTTCCAAACTGCCTTCTACTACCTGAATTTTGACGATCCCCGAACGAAATTCTTGAGCTGGGATATAGGCTCCCGAAGTGATGTACCCCTTTTTTACATACAGTTCGGTAATTTGATTGGCAGCTTTGAGTAGTTCAGCAAAGGTAATTGGTTTGCCTGTAAAATTGGCGATCGCAGATTCTAACTCCCTTTGACTAAATGCCGTATTGCCCACAAACTCAAACTTTTGCACGGTAATAGTCCCTGGAATATCCTGCACTTCCTCCGGCGTTGGCGGTGCTGAAGGCGGTATCTCAATCGGTGCGTTTGTTGGAGGTAGGGGGTTAGGTGGAAGTTGTTCTGGAGGCTTGGGGGTGACAGGATTCGGCTGGGCGTAAGCAGAGTTTGTCGAAGACAGCACAAGTAAGAACAACAGATAAGGATATAAAACACTCAACCTAACACCAGATTTCAGACTACACTCTTGCATTCTTCTCTCTCTGCGACTCCGCGGCTGGGCGTGACATAAAAAATCTATTTCATTGACAATTAGCTGAACTTAACCCAGAACCATAAGGACTCGGAGTAGGCGCTTGGCTGGCGAGAACTACCACACCTTGGGCGTTCACATACCAACCTCTTGCAGGTAACGGTAGTTGCGAGCTATTTTGCACCTCGGTAGCAGCACTTGCACCAGCAGGCTCAAAACTAATCAAAGCACCACTACTTAACTGTTCGCTGGGTCGAGGTGGTAAGCCTCCGCGCCCAGTTATCGTAAATTCGCTTTCATTCTCTCTTCTGGAGGCGCGACAAGCCTGCGCTACTACTTGTTCTGGTTTCGCTACCTCTTGCGGTAAATCAATAACTTCAAAGTTATTTTCTGCCTCTGGTGTATTAATGCTGATTTGTCCAGCAACTCCCAGTTGGGAACTAGCAGTAATTTGGCAAGTCGGACAGACAAAGAATCCTCTGGTATTGATGCTGATATTTCCTCCCGCCCCCTGAAAAGCATCGGCTGTAATCTTACTGCCTTCCAGCAAGGCCACAAAGTTGGTAGGGCTAAAGCCAGTAATGTTGATATTGCCCCCGTTAGCATTTCCACCAGCAGTAGCAGATATCTGACTGTTATGACGCATCAGTAAGGAATGTGTTTGCAGAGAAATGTTGCCACCTTCACCAGATGTAGTAGCAGCAGATATGCTTCCTTGATTATCTAGCCGGATAGAGTTAGCAACGACTTTCAAATTGCCTGCATTTCCCTGGCCTAAACTTTCCACACCAATTTTTGCCCCATTCCGAACAATCAATTTGTCTGTAAACAAATTGATGTCACCAGAAGCACCCGTGACCTTCAGTTCTGGTGAGTTCACCCTTCCAGCCGCAGCTGATAAGCCACCTAGTGTCAAATTTCCGATTTGGGTGCCACTGAGTTCTATAGATTCGGAAGCGTTGACAGTTAAAGTTCCTCCTTGGCCAGCACCTAACGTCGCAGTCGATGCATCTGCCCCGTCACGCAGAATTAGCTTCTTCGTCGAAATCGTCAAGTCTCCTGAGCGAGATGGGCTAAAACCTGTAGTACCTAAACCACTAGGAAATCTGGGATCGGGTAAAATGCCAGCTATTTCTACAGAATCGCTGGCATTGACGATGACATTTCCCCCTGGCCCCCCAAAAGGGATAACAAGTGTTGGTAGAGAAGCTCCTGTATTACTGCCAATGACGCCATTTTCAATAAACAATTTGCCTGTATCAATTGTGATATCGCCACCCTTGCCTGTACCGAAGGTAGTGTTAGTGTAGATGCCTGTTAAAATTGCAGCTGTTGGTGGAGTCCTCTGTATTTGTACGGCATCGGTGGCTTTAATTTCTACATTTCCGCCCAGACCATTTCCTAAGGTCGCACTAACAATATTGCCCCCATCTTGCAATCTCAATTGCTTAGTATCAATTTTGATGTTACCTGCTGTGCCAGTACTGCCTATAGTATTTCCTGTTTGAATGGCAGAACCAGTTGCTTCTACTAACTCAGAGGCACGGATATTCAGATTTCCGCCGACTCCGTTACTAAATGTCAGATTAGATACGATCGCTCCGTTACGCATCAGTAGGAAGGGAGTCTCAATAGTTAGCTTCCCTGAAGCGCCCGTACCGACAGTTTCAATAAAAATACCAGTTCCGCGATCGGTGGGTTTGAGCGTTCCAGCTAGCGCGCCGACTTGAAAAATCCCTTGCATCTCCTCAAATCCAGTGCCTAACATTTCTACTGAGTCGGCAGCACGGAGATTAATATCTCCTCCCGTACCATTACCAAAAGTTGATGCCGATAAGAAAGCGCGATCGCTAATTGTTAACTTACCAGTCTCAATTCTGAGGTTCCCCCCAGATCCGCTACCTAGATTGTCTGCCGTGATCTTACCTCCGCTATTGAGCAAGACAGAGCCAGCATTAACCTGTAGCGTTCCGGCATTCCCCTTGCCATCATTTCTCACTGTCAGTTCGGCACCATCTGCAACCGTCAATTTTCCCGTGTTAATAGTTACATCACCAGAGTTGCCACTCGGTACAGCGGGCAATTCCAATAACTGTTGTAAGCTCGGATCGACGATGTTAGCTGAGGAAACGATCAAACTGGGATTGACTGAGCCTGGGACAGTCCCACTCACTTCTACCGCATCCTTGGCATTGATGGTAACGCTACCAGCGGGGCCGCTAGCTAAGGTGGAAGCATCTACTCTCCCGCCATCTTTGACAACCAAACGCTCAGTATTCACGGTGACGCTGCCAGCCTTTCCCGGGCCGCCAGTCCCAGCAGTGATTTGGCTAGGAGTGAAAACAAATGGTGTGACGCCTATTAGTTCTACCAACTTTGAGGCATTGACAGTCACGTTACCACCGGAGCCAATGCCATCTTTACCACCAGTAACAGAGGCAATATTTCCTCCTGAAAGTGCCGTCAACTGCTGTGTTGTTACTGTGAGAGTTCCGGCATTACCAGCACCAAACGTTGCCGCCGTGATATTACTGAAACGACTGGGGTTAATTGAGGAAAATCCTATCACTTGTACGGAATCAGCCGCTTTGATATCAATATTGCCACCGGGAGCAGGAGTATATGTAGCCGCAGATATGGCTGCTCCATCTTGTAGCAGTAAACGGGGGGTGACAACATTAATATCGCCACTCTTGCCAGCACCGAGAGTTTCGGTAAACAAGTTGCTGGAAATCTGTCCCGTTGCTGTCGTACCAATCAATGCCAAAGACTCAGAAGCGTTGACATTAATTCCGCCTGCTGCTTGCGCTCCTTGGGTTTGAATTAACGCAACTGAGCCATCGCGCAGAGAAATATTTCGCCCTTGCAACTGAATTGAGCCACTACCTGCACCGCTGGTATCTGCTAATGCTTTTTGCGATAGGGCAATATCTTGAAAATTCGTCACTCCTTGATAACTTAAATTCCAGCCTTGAGAACTGGGATTGAGACTCACCAAGCCTCCGGCTACGCTACCTAAATCGATGCGTCCGCCTTCGGCTGTCAGCGTCCCACCTTCAGAGATAATTCCCCCGCCTACCAAGGCTAAAGTATTACCAGGCTGCACCTTCAAGCCAGTGGTGCTTCCTCTAGTAAAGGGCGAGAATATCGGGCGTTCCAGACTGAGGTTATGTCCTTGCCCTTGAAGGCGAATTGCTTGGGGATTTTGCCCAAATTGCAAGCCGACTGGCACGCTAATTGTGAGTCGAGGAGAAACTGAAGTGTCTGTAGCGCTAAACTCTGCACCATCAGCAAATTTGACGCTATTTGCCGTACTTGCCAAAAATGAGCCACCAATATTGAGTTGGGCATTGGCACCAAAGTTAATGCCGCTAGGATTGATCAGGATGAAATTAGCGCCGTAGTTTTCTCTAATTAAGCCATCAATATTAGAGATTGAACCACCTGTAACTCGGCTAATAATGTTAGTAATATTAGTTAGGTTTGTCGCGTTGTTGAAAAAAGCTTCGCCACCAGTGGGAACAGAAAATTCTCGAAAGCTATGGAAAAGATTGTTACCAACTTGTGCCCCTCCCGTAATTTCAAAGATGTTACCACTTTGACTAATATTGCCAGGAAGTGTGTTATCTGAAGAGATTTGCGCTAAACCAGGAGAAGCAGCAATTAGACAGCAGATGTAAGCACTGCTAAGACAGAAAATTTGGCGAGGGACTTGTTTCATTTTGCACAGGGAAAAATCTACCCTAATGAAAAATTACCTGAAGCTTTCTTTAGTCTAATTTAAGTAAATTCAACTAAAAAAGATAATAATATTGAGTCTATAATCAAGCCTAAATTTTGGTCAATCAAGGAAGTTAAGTAATATGAACAAATGGCAGTCTTGGGCAACTAGAGGAACGGTACCAATATTAGTGCTGGGTACTATAGCAGCACTCTCTCAGCCCAGCACAGCTAGCAACGTGCAAGTCACCTGTAAGACTAACGCTAGTACGCCAACGGTGATTGTTACTTTAAATCGAGAAGGTAAGACTCAAGAACACGCTATCTTGAAGTTTCTGCCGAAATATTTCTCAGCGGCGGATGCTTTGCAAAACTGCCAGAATACGGCTGGAAGTTTGCAGGCTGTCTATGATACGGGTAATTATAAGTATTTGACGACTGATAAGTTGAACGATCGACCTGTTGTTTGCGCTGTAGAACGCAGAGGTATCGGTTGCAATCATTACAGCGCTCAGGTTTTATTTAGTTTCAAACCCATCGAGAACCCCTCCCAAGCTTTCTACGAAATGTTAGGTAAGGATTTTAAACAAGCACAACGTCCCGATGTTCGGACTATTAGCCGTACTTACACAGATACCAAACCTTTTTGGTGGCCTTTTTAATTGAAGTACTTAACTAGATTTATTGATAACAAGCTTGTTTTCCTTGTTTTGCGGCTGCGTAATCGGGTTTTAGTTTGAGAGATCGATCGAAAGCCGCGATCGCTTTTTCATATTGGCGAAATTCACACAAGCTTAATCCCAAATAATACCAAATTTCGGCTTTTTGCGGATTAGTTAGCTGGTGGCGTTCTAGGAGAAAATAAAATTGAGCGATCGCGCGATCGTCTCGCTTTAAGGCTTGTAGCGCCAGTCCTTTACCGCGCAAAGCCGCGAAATATTGGGGATTATATTTTAATGCTTGCTCGTAAGCTTTTAATGATGCTTCGTATTCCTGTTTTTGCGATAGCACCTTCGCTTGATAGGTAAAACCAATAGCTAACTCTTTGGCATTTGCCTCTTTACGTTCAGCTTCCCACACTTCTTTTAAAAGCTCAATCGCTTGATTAACAGTAATCAGCGCTGTATCTGGTTGTTTGAGTGCTAGTAGTGCTTCAGTTTTGTTGATCCAGAATACAGGGTCTTTGGCATTGAGCATAATCGCTTTATCAAAAGCAGCGATCGCCTCATTATACTGTTTGAGGTTATATAGCGCTTCCCCTCGGCAATTCCAGGCATAAACAGCTTCCGGGTTAATAATAGTTGCTGTCGTGCAGGATTCTAGCATCTGGTTGTAGTCTTTTAGCCCAGCTAGGGCGTAGCCGCGGTTAGTCCAAGATTGGTAGTAGTTGCTATCGAGTTCTAAAAGTTTGTTGTATTTGGCGATCGCTTTTTGATATTCTCCTTGGTGCAATAGCTCGTTACCGCGTTTAAAAATTGTTTCTACTTGTAACCATCTAAATAGACTAAAACCTAAAACCATCAAGCCAGAACCACAGACCATCAAGCCAGCTATTAACAGCAACACCCAAAATCGTTTAGCTGCTCCAGGTTCGGGAGGTGTATAAGTATTGCTAACATTCAAAGTATTGGCTGATGGTGTAGGTTCGTAGATGGCTGTTTTTGCCAAAGAAGGCAGTAGTATCTTCTCTAATTCTCGCTCTACCCAAGCGCGATCAAAAACCAATTGGTAAATCCGATTCCCCAATTTCAGTTTGTCTTGATGTTGCACTGCTAATCCAAAGCGCAATAGTTCTCCCTGTTCTCGGCTTGCATTGATTGGAACTTCACCTTGCTGCCAAATTTTCTGGTATATTTCCAGCACTAATAAGGGATCGCATTGCCGATTGTGGATAATACCTAAGTGAATTTCTTGTAAATGCTCAGATGCTATTTGAGTTTCCCAATTATTAATCAAGCGCATCTTGACTAGCTGTTGCACTGTTGCTGCTTCTGCACCTGCGGGAATAAACTCTTGTGATTCCGCCAATAATTGACAAACTTTTTGAGTCAGAATCGGCTGTCCATCTGTCCAAAACAGAATCTCCGACAGCACAGTCTCCGGTGAAATAGCTTTTTCGTCTAATTTAAATAATTGAATCGTACCACGGCTCAACAGTCTTAATCTTGCTGATTCTCGATTTATCCAATTGGTATCAAAAACTAATTTGTAAATCCGATTTGCAACTCTTATTTGGTCTTGTTGTTGCACTACTAATCTTAAACGCAATAATTCTGCTTGTTCGGGGCTATTATTAGTAGGAACTTCTCCCTGTTGTAAAATTTGTTGGTACAATTCCAGCAAATATAAAGGGTCGCATTGTTGATTATTAATTATACTTTCACGTATCCCTTGTAAATGTTCGGCTGCTAGTTGAGTTTCCCAACTATCTATCAAGCACGTCTTAACTAGCTGTTGAACTGTGGCTGCTTCTGCACCTGCGGGAATAAACTCTTGTGATTCCGCTAGCAATCGACAAAGCTTTTGGGTAAGAATCGGCTGTCCTTCTGTCCAAAACAGCACTGCTGACATCAAAATTTCTGGACAACTAGCTTTTTCTTCTAACTTGAATAATTTAATCGTATTGTGGCTCAACAGTCTTAACTTTGCTGCTTCCTGCTGCACCCAATTGGCATCAAAAACTGATTGGTAAATGCGGTTTGAGACTCTTAATTGTTTCTGTCTTTGCTTTACCAAGCCTATTTGCAAAAGTTCTATCTGTTCGGAACTATTATTAGTGGGAATTTCTCCCTGTTGTAAAATTTGTTGGTACAATTCCAGCAAAGATAAAGGGTCGCATTGCTGATTTTGGAGAATACTTTCGCGTATTCTTTGTAAATGTTCGGCTGCCAGTTGAGTTTCCCAATGATAAATTAAACGAGTTTGTACCAGATGTTGTAAAGTTGTGGCTTCTGCACCTGCGGGAATAAATCCTGGCGAATCTGCTAGCATTCGACAAAGCTTTTGGGTAAGAATCGGTTGGCCATTTGTCCATGACAGCACTTCTGTCATTACCACATCTGGACGACTAGCCTTTTCATCTAATTTAAATAATCTAATAGTACTGCGGCTAAACAGTCTTAACATTGATGATTCCTGTTCTCCCAATTGAGAATCAAAACTCGATTGCTCAATTGAGTTCGCGGCTCTGATATTATTTTTCTGTTGTAATATCAATTCCTGCAACTGCTCTGTCTGCGTTAGGCTGTTAGGTGTTGAGATTTCGTCATGCTGCATTTGCTCTTCCAAAGCCAGATTTTCTAAAAAAAATTTGATGGTAGTGGGTTTCAACCAACCCTTAAGTACAGCTAATTCTCCGAAGCGAAGTTTTTTGTCTGGCTGTTCTGCGAGGATAGTTGCTATTTGCTGCTCATTTAATAGTCCCGCATCTTGTAAATACTTACCCAAGGACTGTTTTGGTTTTTGCTCTAGTACAGCTGGCCACTGCTGAGAGAAGAAATCAGCCGTTTCTTGTTTCAGCCAACCATGCGAGGCTAAAATTTCACCAAGCCGCGATCCATTAAATTGGCTCTGCTCTTTTAGAGCTATCTCTATCTGTTCGGATGAAATCAGATCGGCCTGTTGTAAAATTTTACCAAGCGGCTTCATAGAACAAGTAATATTAAGCTAAAAAAGAATATAGGAAGATCCAATTAAATTTTTAATTTGATGATTAAAGAGTTATCTTACCATTCACTTCAGTAGTTCGACTAATATTAATTATTAATTAATGGAATTTTGATTAAGATTAAGCTTCTGCCGCACAGCAGTTTGACGTTCAGGAAGCCAGCATGGCGGATTCTCGTGAGTACTGAGTTCAAAGCTTTGGGTGCAATGTCTATGACAAGCACCAGAAATTCCCTAAGTACCTTTAATGTTGACGCTCTGACATCACTAGTGTTTCGCTAACACACAGTTAAAAACAGGCTTCGTTGCTAATATCAGGCCATTCATAGAGAATATCCAGGCATTTGTGAACAACATTTTGATGTTTTTTATTCAAGCTCATATCATGTCCGTTTTAACACTTGTCATTGCGACTGTAGGGAAGCAATCGCAGAGACCTTGTGATTGCTACTCTACCCTTCGGGAACGACTTCGTCGAACGAGAAGCCGCTAGCCTGCGGCAACGCTTCGCGAACGCGTCTACGTTCCACTACGTTCCACTCGCAATGACATATCGCAACTAATTTAGCGGACATGATATTACCCATTGATCAAGCCAGCTTGAACGTTAAAACACCGGAGTACGGTGCTTGGTTTCAGCCATAGTGCCTACACCCAATGAAGCAAGGAACTTTTCATCAATAAATTTGTTGCTGAATATTCAGACAAATTTTTCTTCCTGTTCCCTCGATCAATTGACTTTGAAAGTTTCTACAGCTGCTTGTAATTCCTGGGAAATTTCAAAAGTCTGTTTTAGAGATTGCGAAGCCAGGCGCGAGTAGTTGCTAGTAAGTGTAGAAACTTGGGAAATTTCTTGCATTAGTTTGCTCACTGCTTGCGATGTTTCTACCTGAGATGATGTTGCCCAAGAAATTGATTGTACTAAATCATCAATTTGTTTGGAGACATCAAGAATCTGACTCAGGGAACTTTTAGCCTGTTCGACGATGTTAGTACCTTCTACTACCTGATTAGTTCCTAATTCCATTGCTGTGACAACTTCACTAGTTTCCCGTTGAATTTTGGCGACAATTTGGGCAATTTCTTGAGTAGCATCAGAGCAACGAGCTGCTAGCGAAGCAACTTCTTCAGCAATAATCGCAAAACCTTCACCTTCTACACCCGATCTTGTGGCTTCAAGTCCGGCGTTGATCGCTAAAAAGTTAGTTTGAGTAGCTATTTGGTTAATTAAGGCCACTACATGAGAAATTTGTTGCGAAGATTCTCCCAGACGCTTGACTTTTTTTGCCGTGTCGCCAATGGTTGAGCGCAGTTTTAAAATATTTTGTACAGCCAGATCCATAGCTTGGCCATTTTCTTCAGCAGTACAGGATGCTTGATGAGCAACTAAGGCAGCTTTTCTCGCGTTTTCTGCTACAGATTCAATCGAACTTTTCATTTGGTCAACACTAACCAAACTGAGGCTGATATCGTCTGCTTGTTGGAGTGCTTTGGCCGCAAGTTGGCGGATAGCTACTTCGTTTTCGCCAATGGCTGTATTTACCTGGATAGCTGATGTTTTGACTTTAGTGACTATCGCTCTGAGACTTTCCACAATTGAGTTAAAAAAGTCAGCAACAGTACCAAGTTCTCCAGATGTGACTTCCGAACGCACAGTCAAATCGCCTTGGGATGCACCTTCAATATCTCTAAGGAGAGTGAGTATTTGTTCTTGTAGTGCTTCATTTTGTTGGCGTTGCTCAATAGCAGCAGTTTCAGCACGGGAACGAGCTGTCTCTATTTGTTCTAGAAGATATGATTGCTCTAATGCATAGCCAACTGGAATTGCTACTTGCTTTAACAACTCAATTTCCAATTGTTGCCAATTCCGAGTACTGGAACATTGGTGTGCTATCAGCAAGCCATATAGCTTGTTATCGAGCAAAATGGGTGCAACTATATTCGCTTTGACTGCAAATTGTTCTAGTTGGTGAAGATGACACTCGGTTAATCCAGCTGCATAAATGTTTTCTAGCGCTTGAACTCGGCCTTGCTGGTATTTATGAACATAATCACTGGCAAAACAAGGGTCTGCAATCTCTTTTCCTAAGGCTTTAGGCCAATCCCTACCAACGGATTCGGCAATAATCTTACCTTGCCAATTGTCATCAAAGCGATAGACGATCGCGCGATCGACTGCGATCGCTTCTCTGATACTGGTGACTGCTACATTCAGGATATGTGTAGTGTTGAGCGATCCCCGAAAACGAGCCGTAATTTCATTGACGACTTGCGCTAATTTTGCTTCATTTTCTTGGCGGATGAGTTGTTGCGTCATCCGATCGGCGATTTGGTTAAAAGTGTTAGCTAATTGTCCGATTTCATCATTAGCAAAAATCTCAGTACGAGCAGCGCGATCGCCTTGATTAAATTTTTTAGCTGTTTGCCCTAGCTGCTGGATAGGTTGAACAACTCCCCGCTTCAAAACGAATGTCCAAAATAAAATGAGTGTTAATGCTAAAATAATTGCAATTAATTCTAACCAAAAATTATTTTGTAGCAATTGACTCAGAGCAGTTTCTGGAGTTCCTCTCACTAAAATAGCTACCGATTTTTCATCAAAATTAGCGATTGATTGCTCGTCTGTTTCCACGATCGTATTGGGTACAGCTTTAGCAGCCATTGCATAAGTTTTGTTTCCTAAATTTAACTTTGTAGTAACTACATTACCTTTGGCTGTTGCTGCTGCTTCTAAGAAAGATTTTGCTGCTTGGGGTAATTTGATATTAGCTTGTGCCCGATCTAAATTCTGAGATTTACTTTGTTCTAACGCTGTTGCTAAAGTAAATTCACCTGTTGGTTGACGTAAATATACAGCACTATAGCCGCCATTTGTAGCTTTTAATGTGTCTCTAACAATCTGGTCTTTACCATTAACAATATCACCAGTTACTAAAGCACCAACAACAGCTTGTGTAGTTGGATTTTTGACGGGCGTTACTGTGTAACGAATCAGAGCATCTTGATTGTTAAGAGCATTCGCTAACAAAGGTAATTCTTGACTAAGCTCCGATGCACTAATAATTCTCGTAGCTTTCATCTGTTGAAGATTATTGAATACTTCACTCACTAAATTATCGGGATTAAAAATTTCAGCTTCCCGATTAGCATTGGCATTTGCAATAATCTTAAAATCTTTACCCACTAGGGTAGCATAATCAATTTTTCCAGCTTTGATTTCGTTTTCTAGGATTTGCTTGACTTCGGCTTGCAATCGCTGACTTACTGCTTGTCCAGAAGAATGCAAAATCGCAGATTTAATAATTGTAGGGTTATCAGATTGACTAAGAGATACCAATCCCATCTCATCGATCTGAATATTGTAATTAATATCTGTAACAGCCAATTCTGACTTTGCTTGTTCAAGCAATGTATTTTGAAAATTGTGACTAATTAACCATCTACTTACTACGCTGAGTCCTAAAATAGTAATGACTTCAGATACTATTAAAGCAATTAGTTGTTTGCGGCTAAGAGAAAGGTTATAAAATCTCTGCAATAAAGATTTCTTTTCTGTGTGAGATGTACTTTTGTTATTTTGAGTATTCGCAATATTTTCCGCAGCAGAACCGCGAGCGATATCAAGAGTAAATGGTGAATTTAAAGCAGGGGGATGGTATGTTGATTTCATCCCATTTTTCTCGGCATGAAGTCCATTATTCATATATCATTTTTACCTTTTAGTCAATTGGTATACCCAACCCAAGTCGTTAATATTAATCAGCCAATTCCTAATGAAAATAGAAAAGTGAACTACAAGCCTGCCAAAACCAATAGGGAATCAAAAAATCTGATATTTTTGCCTAATTTCGTCTGAAATCATCTAAAATCATTAGATATTTGAGATCGATAATTTAATAGCTTACTAGAAAATAGGTAGAAATTAGTATAATAGTGGGATTTTTGTCAGTAAATCATCCTCTTCACAAAATTGTAAATTTTACTTGAAGAATAACTGTTAATCGTTGGTTCGCTATTCTTAAATATTGCATGACAAAATCTGTTAGATATTGGCCTATCGGAGTGAATATTGCAATAAAAATTGCAACACTTCTCGTTAATATTGATGGTTTATTGGCAACCCACAATTGCTGCGATCGCCAAATCTGACATCTCAGCTTGGCAATACCTGGAAAATTTACCATAGATATTATGTTAATATCAAGCTTGTAAATTGATAGACAGTGAGTTAACATAATTACTATGAGCTAACAGCTATTAGTTTGCTATTTTTTTTTAACAAATATTCTATAAGTAGTAAATTATCTCGTCTATTTCTCACCTTTTTTAGTAAACTATTTAACTAACAAGAAATATAAATACCTCAATTAAAATTTACAATTCTCTGAGTAATTCTGTCAAGCAAAGATAGAATGTGCTATTTTTTACATAAAGTTTATAAAAAAGATGACTTACTTTCTTGTGTTTATATTGATGCTAAAACTATAAAATTAGCAGATTTAGAGTCAAAATTCAGAAGAGAGAATTCAGGAATTAGAAGATTTAAAGAATTAATTTCCTATAGGAATTCAGGATTTTGGGTTCTGAATATTGGGCGCTGAATTTTACAATTTAGCCCCTATCACAGTCATAAATGAGCTATGAACAAAAAGATACCCGAATTCTTGAATAAGTTGGGTATCTGAGACTTTTGATGTTTAATAGACCACTCCTAAATTTTGGCTACTGAATGCTGAATTATAATAATTATGATTTAATCAAGATAGATAAGATAGCAATAAAGTTTAAATTGATTTTGCTTGTTTTTAATATTAATTAAATAACCCAAATAATATAAATAAATTTACTTGCATGTAAGGTTATTACTTGATTTTTAATATATGCATATTTGTGAATCACCTCTCTGGGCAAGGTTTTGATTTATCCAGTTTAAATTTTGAGTAATATTGTAAATAATCAGAAGGCATTGAAATACTTTGATCTAGAATGCATTAATTAAGTGTTGCAACTGTTTTAGAGGCTATTGCAAATTTTGCGCTTCGATACTAGCCATTTTTCTAGGTTACATTCTCCCCAATTTTCTGATGCCAGTTATCAGTAAAACAAGACAGGATATGAGCATCTGAAAACGTTTGTGGAGAAATTAGATGTCTTCATTACTAGAATTGTCCAATAGTTTAGCTGATACCGTAGAACAAGCAGGAAATGCTGTAGTTGCAGTGAATGCTGGCACGCGCATTTCTTCTAGTGGAATTCACTGGCGTCAGGGTATTATTGTTACTTCCGATGAGTCGCTTCAGCGTTATGACGAAATCACTGTCACTCTGTTTGATGGTCGTTCTGTCGCTGCTACGCATTTGGGACATGACTCTAGCACTGATATAGCTGTTTTCCAACTCCAAGATGGGGAAACTCCGGTGGCGAAAATTGGCGATGCAACAACACTGAAAATTGGCCATTTAGTCTTAGGAATAGCGAGAAGCAACGCAGGCGAGTTGCGTGCGGCTTTAGGTACTGTGAGTGTAATTAGTGGTGCTTGGCGCAGCATGAGTGGTGGTAATATCGACCAATTCATCCGTCCCGATATGACTCTTTACCCTGGTTTTGCGGGTGGGGCGCTTGTAGATGCGGCTGGTTATGTGGTAGGCATGAACACATCAGGACGGCGCGGTACTGCTTTAACTATTCCCGCAGCTACAGTCAATCGTGTAGTCGATCAATTGTTAGCCAAGGGACACATTGCACGCGGTTATTTAGGTGTAGGAATGCAACCTGTACGCTTACCTAATAATCTGATCGCAGCTTTGAGTTTAACTTCTGCTACTGGTGTAATTGTTGTCAATGTCGAGCCTGCTGGCCCTGCCGATCATGCAGGTGTACTGCTTGGGGATGTGTTGGTAGCATTCGATGGCACAACCGTGAGTGATACGGGTGATGTAATGGCGCTGTTAAATAGTAGCGATCGCGTCGGTAAAACTGTCCCACTGCAAGTTATCCGGGGTGGGGTGTTAGTTGAATTAGCAATTACAGTTGGCGAACGACCATTTGAGCAGTACTCAAATCAAGAAGATTCGGAAAAATCTAGCGATCGCTCTCACCACAGAAGAGGGCGACATGGTAGGAGAGGTTCGTCCCATTCTCGTTAACTAATTAAGGCAGAAGCAAGAAAGCAGAGGGCAGAAGGGAATATGATTACTACAAAAATTACAAACCTTACCGATGAATTGGCAACTCTCGCTGCTAAGTTACGCCACAGTACAGTCAAAGTTCAAAGCAATTCTCAAGGAGTTGGTTCTGGTGTCATCTGGCAAAGTGATGGGTTAATTATTACCAATGCCCATGTCGCAACCAGCAACCAAGCAAAGGTGGAATTGGCTGACGGACGAGTATTTGACGCTGTGCGTACCCACTTTGACCCACAGCAAGATTTAGCGGCTCTGAAAATTACTGCTACTGACTTACACACTGCAACTATTGGTGATTCTGATGCATTGCGAGTGGGTGAGTTAGTGTTGGCGGTGGGTAATCCGTTGGCTGATAGTGGTGCTGTTACTTTAGGGATTATTCACGCTTATCATCAAAAAGCAGTTATGGCTGATATCCGGCTGTATCCGGGTAATTCTGGAGGGCCGCTGGCTGATTGTCTCGGTCGAGTTGTGGGGATTAATACAATGGTTGTTAACGGTTTGGCTGTAGCGATCCCCAGTTTAGCTGTCAATCGCTTTTTGCAAGCTCCAAATCGTCCGCGATTGGGGGTGACTTTACAACCTGTTTGGGTGGGTAGACGCAACCTCGGTTTATTGGTGTTGTCTGTTCTTCCTGAGAGTACGGCGGCGATCGCAGGTGTAGAAATTGGTGATGTGTTAATCGGAATTTCTGGGCAATTATTTACTAACAGTGATGACCTGGGCAAATATCTCCAACAACACCAAAATCAAGAATCAATTCCTTTACAACTCTGGCGTAGCGGTCAACAACTTGTGGTTTATGTGCGATTGCAGAGTGATAAAACTGCGGTGGAGGCTACATGATCCGGGTGTTGGTAGTTGCTACTTCCCCGGTGGTACGGGCGGGTTTATCGGCTGTAGTTAGTAGCAATTCCCAGTTGAATGTTGTGGGGAGTGCATCAAATTTAGATACCGCGATCGCGGAAGTTGGGCAATTACAACCGGATGTAATACTGCTAGATTTAAGTAGTAATGCACAAGCATCTATGTGGGAAAAATTGCTACTTTTTCAAGAGGAGCAATACCCTGTAGGATTTCTCACGATCGCAGAGGAAATTGAAAGCATTGATATAGAAGCAGCATTCCGTTCTGGCGTTCGGGGTATATTGCCTAATGACAGTAGAGAGTCAGAAATTATCGCTGCTGTCATTGCGATCGCAGATGGTTTAGTGGTGCTACACCCAGATTTTTTGGATTTATTGCCTATGCGGGAAAAAGTAGCGACTACCCCCGTGCAAACTCTGACGCCAAGAGAAATTGAAGTATTAGAAATGCTCGGTTCTGGTTTAGGTAATAAAGCGATCGCTAAACATTTGCAGATTTCTGAGCATACTGTAAAGTTTCATATCTCATCGATTTTTCAAAAGCTGGCTGTCTCAACCCGTACCGAGGCTGTGACTGTTGGTGTCAGGCTAGGTTTGATTATGCTGTGATCGTTAAAAAGTTTGTAGTAAGAGCTTTAGTCCTGTTCTTCGGGCTAAAGTCCTTACTACAAGAAAATCTGATTCAGCTTAATTACTCAGCTAATGATTGACCAGCTTTGCTCAGTAACTTACCCAGCCTTTTCAGAGGGCCTTTAAATCCTCTTGCAGCTTCAGCACCAGCTTGTTCGGTTTGTTCGCCTAATTTTGTCAGTACTGGTGCAAAGTCTGCACCTTTAGCAGTTTTGCGCTTCAACAGTTGCTTAAGTTCTTTCAATCCATTGGCGATTTCTTGGAGATTTTCATCCTCCGACTTGTGCAATAAGGTGTACCAAGTATCTATTGCACCTTGCGCTACTTCCGGCTCAATCTCTGTCAGATCTCCCTCAAGTGTTTCTACCAGCGAGTCTATTTGTTCAATTTGCTCGCGGTCTTCTTGTTTACCTAAGGAAACACCTATTTTGCTGAGTTGCTTACCCAATCTCTGCAAAGGAGTCTTTAGTTCTTTGTTAGCGTCAGAACCGAAGTCGCTTGTTTGGTCGCCAATTTCGATGAGGACTTCACCAATTTCATGACCTGTGGCTTTACCACTTTTCACAAGTTGCTTGAGGTTTTTGAGACTATTGGCAATTTCTTTGATTTCTGGTTCTTTGGCTTTGTGCAAAGAACTATACCACTGGTCAATTAAATCAACAGCAGCTTCACTATCTAGAGAAGTTAAGTCTCCTTCAAGTGCTTCAAAAAGTGAATCTAGCTCCAAGTTATTGTTTTCATTGGTTTTTGTTGCTGTTGCACCTTCTTTTTTAGAGGCAGTTTCACTTTGTTTGTTCTTGCTTTCTTGTTGAGAAGCCATCTGTAAATTCCGTAGTTAGGTATGTACAGGTAACACTTTATAAAGTTCCTGAGAGCTTTCCCTCATTCTCAAGAGTCAATATTCTGCCACTTGTATATAGGCCTTAGGATAGAAACAATTTCCCAAGATGATGCGCTAGGGATTTGTGGAAATACTGTTTGGATAGAAGAAGTAAGGATTGTTATTGATGAGGCGATCGCCAATTGTATCTGTCTTGTTCAAACGACCGTCATTGCGACCGAAGGGAAGCCACTTCGTGTCTACGTTCCACTACGTTTCACTCGCAATGACATATTGAGGGTAATTTGTCGGACACCATATTACTTATGTTGGATGTCGTCTATGAAAACTTAATACAGTAAGGGCATGGCATTGCCATGTCCCTATGAGAAATCTATCTGTATCAAAGTTTTCGTTAATTGGTACAACAGCTATTTATTGCTTCAAAAAGCGCTGACGCATTCGAGATACAAAACTATTGATCTCTGGTATTTTCAACCATGAGGCAAAAATAGCAAACACACCCAGCCCTACTAAGCCAGCTACAGATAACTCTATCAACAGAATTAGTAAATTTTCTTTACCTAAAACCTGGCGACAACCAACCAAAGCTCCATAGCTAGCGACTCCAGATACTATGCTACCAGCTGTTAAACCAATAATTGGTAGACTCCATTCTCGCCAAGGTAAGCCATTAAGTTTGCGATCGAGCAACCATAACAGCATTAACATCGAGCTACAATTTACGCCAACTGTTGCTAACACTAAACCCGGAGCGCCAAACGGTTTCACAAAAAACCAATCTAGTACGATATTAAGGAAGATATTAAAAGCACTAATGCGAAAAGGTGTTTGACCGTCGCCTAAAGCATAAAATACTCTGACTAAAACATCACGTCCTAAATAAGCAAACATCCCAATACCATAAGCAATTAGCAACGAAGAAACTAATTGTGTAGCTTCTTGCTTGAAAGCACCGCGCTCATAAACTACTTGGACTATGGGAACAGATAAGGCTACCATTAAAGCCCCTAAAGGTAGCATGGTAAAGGCAGTCAGTAGCAGTCCTTGGCGAATGCGTAATTTGAGATCGTGCCAATTTTCTGGTGCAGCGAGTCTAGCAAACATCGGCAATAGGGGCAACAAAATAATATTAGAAATAATCCCTAAAGGCGTTTGCACTAAGAGATTGGCATAGTTAAACCCAGCCGCCGCACCGGGAATGGGACTGGCAAAGTAAAGGTCTGTAGCAACATTAATTGGCATCATCCCCGAAGAAATGGTTGCCGGAGTCATGATGTTAATTACTTCTCGAACTGCGGGGGATTTAAAATCAAATCGTAGCCTTAATGTGCCTAATCCTAAGCGCCACTGCACAATTAACTGCACCAACCATTGGAGAACGGCTCCTGCTAGAGTTCCCCAAGCTAAGACCATGCCACCAATGTAAGCGTATTCTGGCAGAATAATATTTTTGCCATATTGCAAAGCCAAAATTCCAATGCCGACAACAACGGTAATACTCGATAGTAAGGGACTGATGGAGAGTAACCAATATTGATGAGCAGCATTGAGAGTCCCAAAGCCAATGCCGATTAAGCCGGAAAATAAAGCCATTGGAGCCATGATGCGGATCTGTTGGATCGCGATCGCTCTGGTGGTTTCTTTTAAACCATGACCGACGAAATCGACGATCGTATCCGCAAACACAACTTGCGCTAAGGTTACGATTAAGAGTATTCCCGCGACTAGGGTTGTTACTGTTTCTACTAAAGGAGCAGCTTCTTCTTGTTTGCGCTTGGCTAAAACACTAACAATGGCGCTGTGTAACGGCCCGTTGACACCGCCGAGTAAAATTAATAAAAAACCAGGAATAATGTAGGCATAACTATAGGCAGTGGCAGCAGCACCAACACCAAAAGCCGCAGCGATCGCTTGCTGCCGTACTAAACCAAAGATTTTACTAATTAAGGTAGCAATGGCAACAATGCCAGCAATTCCAGCGAATGAACGAGTGGGTTTTTGGTCTTGTTTGGTCACGAATAGTACCCGACAACTCTTGCTGAGTTCATATCTGAAAACATTAACCTGAAATTGTAAAGTCTATCAGGTAAATTTTCACT
Source organism: Calothrix sp. NIES-2098 (assembly GCF_963875125.1). Classification (NCBI taxonomy): domain Bacteria; kingdom Bacillati; phylum Cyanobacteriota; class Cyanophyceae; order Nostocales; family Calotrichaceae; genus Calothrix; species Calothrix sp. NIES-2098. The sequence goes on along the minus strand of NZ_CAWNKJ010000001.1, from coordinate 8,593,364 downwards.
AAAAGGCGATCGCAAGTCTATTTTTTCTCCAGGTTTGCCATTCATAATTTAGCTCGGAACTCAAGGATACTGTTGCCGAACTACCTGATGGGTCAGACCCATCAGTATAATATCTCCAAGATTAAGAGTGCGTTTCAACGCACTTAAGCTATTAGCCCGCAATTTATTGCAGGGCGGGAATTATCGCAAAACGAGATAAGTTTTAGTCCCCTTGCGGGGAAATGATTGATGGAAACTGCCGGGTAAAGACGGGATAACAACCGTCGTGCAAGTGTTTCAATCCCCTTGCGGGGAAATGATTGATGGAAACAATTAATGGAGTACATGATCACCTAATATGCGCAAAGTTTCAATCCCCTTGCGGGGAAATGATTGATGGAAACGACGTTCCTACTAGTGTTACTGGTGCTGTCACTGACATGTTTCAATCCCCTTGCGGGGAAATGATTGATGGAAACTTTGTACTGCGCCTAAGCCAGATTCGTAAGGCGAAATATCAGTGTTTCAATCCCCTTGCGGGGAAATGATTGATGGAAACGCTCGGTTCTGAAACTTAACCAGAGCAAGGTTTTTGGGAAGGGTTTTCGCGAACCGAAAAAAATGGTCTTTTTCAGCCTACCTTATTGCAAGGCATTTGCAACTAAACAAATTCTTGAAACGCTGAAATTATTAACTTATCAAGGTTCTGGCGATTTTCGTGAACCCCCGGTGTTTTTGCCCCCGCTTCAGTTCACAAAGAACTTAGCTGGTAACTAAAATCATAAGTTACTCATTGGCTGTTGTCGAGAAGTTTGAAATTTGCACAGAGCAATCTACAACTATAACTAAGTTGGGCTTTAAGGTTTAATCATTGACTATTAGATGTTGGGGTGGGTGTAGGTGTAGGAGTGTCGGTGACAGTTGGTGTCGGTGTTGGTGTTGTTGTGACGGTGGGTGTGGGTGTAGGAGTGTCGGTAACAGTTGGTGTCGGTGTTGGTGGGGTGGGAGTTTGGGCTGTGATGGTTAGTTGATAATCTGTTGCTTGCGATCCTGTATTTACAACCACAAATTCATAAAATCCATCTTCAGGTAGCTTGATTGACAAACTGCGCTGGGTAGAATCTTCTAAAAATTTGATTTTGCCAGAGGGTGAATATATTGATAGCAAAACTTTAGAATTGGCTTTGAGATTCACTTCTAAAGATTGCTCTTTGGCAAGTCCAGCAATAAAAACTTTGCCATTACTGGGGCTAAGATTACCACTAACTGTTTTACTGGTAGCACCTTGATCAAAGACAATTTTTTGAAAAGCGCTACCAGCTAAAATCGCACTCAGCTTGTCACTGACAAAGCCATACCAAACTTGTCCAATGGGTTGATTGACAAAATCTTTGTTGCGCTGGGTGGGGAAAGCAGCAAAGAAAGCAGCATCTCCTAAATCGTATAACGAACGACTACCAACGTTGACTTGGTTAACTTCCACTTTCCAGCGATCGCGTTCTGCTGATGTGTAAGTTCCGAGTTGCTGGCGTGCTTTGGTACTCAGTTGTGCAAGTTTGTCTAATACTTCGCCTGCTAGTCGATCCCATTGTGCCCGCAAATTTTCATCTTCAGGGCGATCGCTCAGAGTTCGTCCTTTTAAACTGGGATTTTGTTCCCAAAACAGTTGATTTACCAAGTTAACGTAGAAATTATTGTCTATACCCAACTGTTGACGGCGATCGCGCAATTTATCTTTGCGTTGCTGTTCTGCTGGGGAATACTGCGGCGGAGTAGTAGTGGCTGTAGGTGTGGGTGTAGGTGAAATTGTAGGATCGCCTCCATTCAAATCCGATCGCAGCAAATTATTTACTCCCCACAAACCCACTCCCGCAATCCCAGCTGTTACTAATACAATGAGAAAGGTTTTGGTTGGTGTCCAAGAATTTGTCGGTTGAGGTGGAGGTGACGAGATCGGAACTGGGGGAGATGGGTAACGCGGAGAAGCGATCGCAACAGTCTCAGATGTGGTGGGAGGTGTAGGTGCTTGGGTAGGCGGTTGTGTGGGTACATAGCTTATCGCCTGCTGGGGGTTGAGTGCTTCTAAGACTTGACGAGCCGATTGATAGCGATCGCCTGGTCTAGGAGATAGCATTTTATTTAAAATTTGCCCCAAAGCTGGACTCAGGCTAACTTCTCTGTCCCATTGCCAATTTAGGGTATAAGTATCAATTAATTCTTGTGGTTGCTTTCCTGTCAGTAAAACCAACATAGTAGCTGCCAAAGCATATAAATCGCTGTGGGGAGACACCAAACCAGTTTGCATTTGTTCTGGGGGTGCAAATCCCACCTTACCCAGTAAAGTTGCTCCTGCGGGAGATCCAACAACACCAGGCTGGTAATATTCAGAGGCGACCGTTGCTACTACTTGTTTCACGCCGCCAAAATCAATTAATACTGGTAATTGATCGAGCTTACGCAGAATCAAATTATCGGGAGAAATATCGCGGTGAATTACGCCTAGAGAGTGTATGTATTCCAAAACTGGGAGGATTTGCTGCAACAACTGTCTAATTTCCGCCTCTGTAAACCGCAAACCTTGCGATCGGCGAGTATTTAGTAAAGAGTTGTAAGTTTGCCCTTCTACATAATCTTGCACCAAAAACAGGTATTCTTTACCATCCAAATTGATGCGGAAATTTTCCCGAAAGCGCGGAATTTGGGGATGTTGCAGCTTGTAGAGAACGCTGGCTTCTCGCTGAAACAGTTCTTCCGCTTTTTGTAAAACGTAAGCCGTTTGAACTTGAGGAGAAAATTCTTTTAAAACACAAAGTTCGCGAAAACGGTTAACATCTTCAGCTAAATAAGTACGTCCAAAACCACCTTGCCCAATTTGACGCACAATTAAATAGCGATCGCCTAAAACTTGTCCCGGTTGGATACTGTAATTTACAGGCGTATCTAATAACTTCTCACCGCAATTCAGGCAAAAGCGGCTCCCTGCGGGATTTTCGTGTCCTTTGGAGCAATAGACAGGATGCATATTAATTAGTTAATAGTCATTAGTCATTTGTCATTCGTCAAGAGTCCAGAGTCAAGATTTATTAGTGATTTCTCCCCACACTCCCCACACTCCCCACAATCTCTCATCCTCCTCATTCCCCTCATCTGCTCCTTAGTTGCCAGATTGTACCTTACTTACTCGATCGGCTGCGATCGCATACCAAATCTGACCGTAAGTTTGTTGATTCAGTTTCCCACGCGGCTGACCGGGAAACAAGCGATCGAATTGTTCGTATGTATCTTTTGTTAATTGATTTATTGTATAGTTACCAAACTGTCCATTGCGTGCTTGTTGCCTCCAAGTATCGTAATCTCTCTGACTGTAGCTTCCTAGTTTACGACGAGCCGCTGAACTGAGATTAGCTTGTTCCAGTTTTTGCAACAAGTTTTCGGCAATACCATACCATTCATCTCGTAATGCGGCATCTTCTGGTTTAGAGGTCAGGCTGCGTCCTTGTAATTCTGGCTTTTGTGAATAGAACAAATTATCTACCATGCGGATGAAAAATCCTTCGGGAATTTCCAGTTGTTGGCGGCGGCTTAAAATTTGACTAATGCGACTCGTTCCTTTATCGCTAACTGGTTTACTTGCAGGAAGCGATATTGATGGGATTTTTGGGAGAGAAATTGACGATATACTGCGAATAATGCCATTTACTACCGCAAAGCTGCCTACACCAACTAAAACTACTACAGCCGTTCCTCCCAGACTCACAGCAAAAGGACGCAGCCAAGCAGGAAGAGGCATTTTATTAGCTATTAGTTGCGTTTTGCTATGGATTTTACTAATAATTTGATTAGTCTGTTTGCGCCCTGGAGCAACCACCATCGTCTTAATTTTGGTAATGTAAGGATTTGGTTGTTTAGTAGCAACTTTTGAAGGTAAATCTTTCAATACTTGACTAGCATTTTGATAGCGAGCGTTAGGTTGATACGCCAACATCTTTTTTAACACTGCTTCTAGCTTGGGACTGACTTTGATTTCTTTTCCCCAAAGCCAAATTCCTTGGTAGCTGTCATAAAGCATTTGTGGTTCCTTTCCAGTCAGCAGCACCAAAGCTGTCACTGCTAAAGAATATAAATCGCTACTAAAAAAAACTTTGCCTTGTCTTAGTTGTTCTTCTGGAGCATAGCCTTTTTTCCCTAATAAAGTATGATTTACCGCCAACTGGGTAAACCAAAAACCTTGAGAAGCTGGTAATTGTTTCACTCCACCAAAGTCAATTAATATTGGTAAATTATCAGAACGCCGCCAGATTAAATTCTCTGGTGAAATATCGCGATGAACTACATCTTTGGAATGCAAATAGGACAGCACAGGTAAGATTTTTTCTAATAATGTCAGTACTTCTTCTTCACTAAAAGTCTGTCCTTGACTTTGACGCTGTTCTAACAACTGGCGATAATTATCACCATCTATATAATCTTGTACTAAAAAGAAAAAATCTCTACCCCCTAACTTCTCTTGTAGCGAGGCGTGAAACTTAGGGATTTGCGGATGCTGGAGTTTTTTGAGGACATTTGCTTCACGCTCAAATAACTCTTTAGCTTTTTGTAAATCTTGCTGTTCTTGTACTTGCGGTGCAAATTCTTTAAGTACGCATTGTTGGTTAGATTGATTTCGATCCTCAGCCAAATAAGTACGCCCAAAACCACCTTCACCTAATTGACGTATAATTTTGTAGCGTTTATCCACCAGCTGCCCTACAGGAAGAGGCAAGGGTTCACCGCAGTGCGTACAAAAACGGTTACTGCCATTATTTACGTGTTGTTTTGTGCAATAGACTTGCATGGCGTTGAAGGATAAACTAGGTTTTTAGAAATTGCTACAAGAGCGAAAGTTCCATTTACAGAAATTTTCGCAATTTCTCACACTGTGTAGCAAGTAGGTATGGCTTGTAAGCAACAACAATTATTCATGTGAAGCAATCGACTGGTTCGAGTCAGGCAATTGCCTATAGAATCAAGCGATCGCACCGATTCACTAAAATGAGACTGATGTAAGCTGAAGTTTTGCGATCGCACAGCATATCATAGAGAATTTTAAGGGAGCGATCGCCTTCTTAACTCCATCATTCCACCTCAGAACACGAAACTTCGAGCTAAAAATAGGAACGTTCTCGTTTGGAACATAAAACTTTGAGTTCAGAACACGGAACTTCGAGCTAAAAACTGGAACGTTCTCATTTGGAACATGAAATTTCGAGTTCAGAACACGGAACTTGGAGCTAAAAACTGGAACGTTCTCGTTTGGAACATGAAACTTTGAGTTCAGAACACGGAACTTGAAGATAAAAGCTTGAATGATGAGGTTGAGAACTAGAGTTTTACTGTTCTGAAGAGAACTGAGCGCGAAAATATGCTAAATTTCCACGTACAGTAACACTATGGCGATGATTCACCCCTAATTGTCGCTCAAAAATATTCAAAGCTTGCACATACAAAGGTTCAGCTTCGCTGTATCTGCCTTGGGAATCGTAGAGTCCGGCGAGATTGTTCAGGCTAGTAGCAAAATCTGGATGTGATTCCCCCAGTATGCGTCGCCTGAGTTCTAAAGCTTGCACATACAAAGGTTCAGCTTCGCTGTATCTGCCTTGGGATTTGTAGAGTCCGGCGAGATTGTTCAGGCTAGTAGCAAAATCTGGATGTGATTCCCCCAGTATGCGTCGCCTGAGTTCTAAAGCTTGCACATACAAAGGTTCGGCTTCGCTGTATCTACCTTGGGAACGGTAGAGTGCCGCCAGATTGTTCAGGCTAGTAGCAACAAGTGGATGTGATTCCCCCAAGCTTCGTTGCAATAGCTCTAAAGCTTGCACAGACAAAAGTTCGGCTTCGCTGTATCTACCTTGGGAATGGTGGAGTTCCGCGAGATTGTTCAGGCTAGTAGCAACAAGTGGATGTGATTTTCCCAAGCTTCGTTGCCTGAGTTCTAAAGCTTGCACATACAAAGATTCGGCTTCGCTGTATCTACCTTGGGAACGGTAGAGTTCCGCCAGATTGTTCAGGCTAGTAGCAACAAGTGGATGTGATTCCCCCAAGCTTCGTCGCCTGAGTTCTAAAGCTTGCACATACAAAGGTTCAGCTTCGCTGTATCTACCTTGGGAAAGGTAGAGTATTGCCAGATTGTTCAAGCTAGTAGCAACAAGTGGATGTGATTCCCCCAAGCTTCGTCGCCATAATTCTAAAGCTTGCACATACAAAGGTTCGGCTTCGCTGTATCTACCTTGGGAACGGTAGAGTTCCGCCAGATTGTTGAGGCTAGTAGCAACAAGTGGATGTGATTCCCCTAAGCGGTTTTTGGTAACTTCTAGACTTTGCTGATACCAAGGTGCTGCTTTATCATATAATCCTTGACCATTATAAAATCGGGCATTGCCGATGAAAGGCCAAATTAAATCATCATCGTTAACATCTTTGATAAGATTGTCTGCTACTTCAGTTATATGAGGTATGGCGGGGGTAACATAGTTAATTTGTTCAAGGGTAGGGGTTTGAGGAATTGTTTTGGCAACTGCTATCATTACCTTGCAGAAAGAACGCTTAAATTCCTCTGCTGGTTCTAAGCTTTTAAGCTGACTTTGGAAAAACTCCCGCAGCAAGGGATGTAGTTGGTAAATTCCTTCACCTTGGCGCTGGAGTAAATGCCAACGCAGCAAATTAATTTTGGCTTCCTCAAGGGAAATATCTGTATTGAGGTGAAATGATTTGTCAGACTGCTGATGATTTTGTTTGCTAAAGAAAGTAAAAAGTTTTTGGAACCCTTTAAAAACACTATTAGAGTTGCGAGTTAAAGCGCGATATGCTTCCAGAACCTTTCCCACCAGTTCCCAAGTGATAGGTGCTGTAGCAAATAAACTCAGCAAACAACCTAATTCTTGAGTTGCTGCATCTAATTGTTGCCAACTTAAATTAAAAGCAGCTTCAACACCAAGCTTTGCTGTCATTGTTGCTTCAGCAGCATATATGGATTTATCTCGCAAGCCATCATGCTGTAATCGAGATAGCATTCTCTCTAATGTTAAATCTGGGTCTTGCTCTAAATACCGCCCCACCAACTCCAAACCCAAAGGCAAATATCCCAGCCACTCACATAACTGTAATGCTACCTGGGGGTTGCGTTGATTTTCCCTTTCAAACCTGTCTACCCCAATAATTGACTTTAATAATTCCAGCGCCGCCTCTGGTTGCAGAACATCTAAGGATAATTCTGCTATCCTTCCCCAGTGCTGGCGGGTGGTAATCAGGATTTTGAACCGAGAAGATAGCGACACAAAGTAAGGTTTAACTTCCTGGTAATCAGCAACATCATCCAACACCAGCAGCACTTCACCCTCACGCCAACGCCACCAGCAAAATTGCACTTGCGCGGGTAAATCTACATCTGTTGGCGGGTTTAAATCAAGCTGCGTCCTCGCAAACTGGACAATTTGCACGCCAATATCCCCAGATTTGGGCAACAACCAGCAAATTCCACCTTGATAATTGTCGCGGTACTTAATGGCATATTGCAACGCCAGTTCTGTTTTCCCAACACCACCCATCCCTGCAATAGCTGCAATGGCTACTTGTTGATTTTGCTGCAAAAGTTTGTGGAGGTTCTGCAATTCTTCCCCACGTCCCACAAATTCCACTACCCCACTCAGGGGCAAATTTTGCGGTATTTCACTCTGGGGATGAGACTTTACCTGTTCCCGTTCAGGCGACGGTAGTCAAAAGTTAAAGGTATTGCCAGAAATAGTATTAGTTCCGCCTTTAATATTTATCCCTTGATAATTTTCAATAGTTTGGGTTAATTGCGGTTGTGCTTCCTTGGCTAATGCTGCGACAGCTTCAGCTATTTCATCATCTTTCTTTGCTGCTTCCTCTACTTGCTGCCCAATCAGGTAAGCTTGACCGTAATCTAAAGGTTGTGTTTGAGCCAGTTCAATAGCGGCCGCCGTATTGGGTGCTTTATCCTTGAGCAAAGAGAATAACTTACCACCTTCCTCTAAAGCCTTCTCGCCCAGGATTTCACCAGTCTTTTCAAAAGCTTTTGTAATGACTAAAGTAGCAATAGCAGCTGCTGTCAGTGTTACAGGCTCCATATTTTCAGCACGAAATCCGAGATTATACTGGTAGCAATTGTAATTTAGCTCAACTCATTTGGAAAGAAATAATCCAAATTTATTAAGATTTAACTTGTAAGGCGGGTGCGATCGCCTATTATTTAATTGGATTTTTTTGTCATTTTTTAAATCAGCTAGATAAATAAACTAGCATCTACATTAAAATGGTTTGCAAGCGCTTCTGCTTGAGTCTTACTAATAGTGCGATCGCCATTAATAATTTCCCGCACAACTTCCAACGATCCAATTACATTAGCTAATGCTTCTGTCGTCACATCTTTTGCGTCCATCAGATGAATTAACATCGAATTTGGCGCACCTTGAGGAATTGGGTAATGGGTTTCTTCAAACTTTTCGATTAGCGTTAGTAGCAGTTCCAACAACATATCTTCTTCTGGTGTCCGATTGGGACGATGTTCTAAGGTTAAAGCCAGTCTGATTGCTGCTTCGTTTTCTTCTTCTGTGATAATCGTTTTTGGTTGATACTCAGCTAGCAATTTACCGTAAGATTCAGGATTAAAAGTACGGGTCATTTTTCCATTTATCCTTATCATCCTAAATACTTTTAACAATTTGAGTAGGGAGGATAATTTTTCGCTATAGTGACTACGCGATCGCATTTTGTCGCACTCTAGAAAAAGCATCATGAACAGCACATCACAACAGCAAAGAGCAATTACAGCGTTTGGTGATTTTTTATCTACACCCCTAGATACCCTACTACAACAGCATCTAGAAACACCAAAGGAATCAGCGATTTTGGCTTTATTTCGTGATGTGGCTGCTCATGTTCCAGCTTACAAAGCTTTTCTGGCAGAACGGGGAATCGATCCAGCGACTATCCAAAGTTTAGAAGATTTTCAAAACTTACCCGCGATCGCCAAAGAAAATTATATCTCGCGTTATCCTCTAGCTGACTTGTGCCGCAATGGGAAGTTATCAGAATGCGACATGATAGCGGCTTCCTCCGGTTCCACAGGTAAACCCACATTCTGGCCGCGTTTCTTCGCAGATGAACTGCAAATCGCCACCCGCTTTGAGCAAATTTTTCACGATAGTTTCTATGCAGATACCAGACGCACCTTAGCGGTGATTTGCTTCACTTTGGGTACATGGGTAGGTGGAATGTTTACCACTAATTGCTGTCGCTATCTTGCCAGCAAAGGTTATCCTGTAACTGTAATTACACCAGGGAATAATAAAGAAGAAATCTTGCGTGCCGTTCAGGAACTTGCTTTAGGATTTGACCAAGTTGTTTTGTTGGGTTATCCCCCATTCCTGAAAGATGTAATTGATACCGGAATTGCTCGAAACGTGCAGTGGCAGCAATATCATATTAAGTTGGTGATGGCAGGAGAAGTCTTTAGTGAAGAATGGCGGAGTTTGGTAGGTGAAAGAATCGGTTCGCAAAATCCCTGCTATGACTTTGCATCACTTTATGGAACTGCTGATGCAGGTGTGTTAGGTAATGAAACACCTTTGAGTATCTGCATTCGTCGTTTTTTGGCACAACATCCCGATGCAGCGAAAGCTTTATTTGGCGAATCTCGACTGCCAACATTAGTACAATACGACCCTATCAGTCGCTTTTTTGAAGTGCAGGATGGCACATTGCTGTTTTCGGGAAACAATGGTATTCCTCTGGTGCGTTATAACATCTTAGATACAGGTGGGGTAATTAATTACGATGCCATGCTGAAATTTTTGGCACAATGGGGATTCGATCCGCTTCAAGATGAACATCTCTGCGTTGACAATCAAGCCACTAGAGGTATTCGCGCCCTACCTTTTGTATATGTCTTCGGACGTTCTAATTTTACAGTTTCTTACTTTGGTGCAAATATCTATCCAGAAAATGTCACAGTAGGTTTAGAGCGATCGCCAATTCCCGACTGGGTAACAGGTAAATTTGTCTTGCAAGTTAAAGAAGACGCAGACAAAAACCGATTTTTATCTATAGTCGTAGAGTTAGCACCAGGAGTAGAAGCTAGCGAAGACAAAAGAGTTGCGATCGCATCTTCCATTCTCTCGCAACTTTTACGTCTTAATAGCGAATTTGCTAACTACGTTCCAAAAGAATATCAAATGCCACAAGTTGCATTAGCTCCCACTGGTGACGCAGAATATTTCCCTATTGGGGTGAAGCATCGTTATACCCGCAAGTAATACTATTTATACAAACCCTATCAAAAAGCACCATTCCTATTAAACACAACCTTTAGCGTTTTCAGTATCAAACTAACATCATAGGTAATAGACCATTTATATTGATAATCTAAATCCATCCGCACAATCTCTTCAAACGACTTAATACTAGATCGTCCATTAGCCTGCCATTCTCCAGTCATTCCTGGTTTGACATTCAGCCTTTGCCAGTGGTGATTTGAGTAATGCATCACTTCATCGGGAGTCGGTGGTCGAGTACCAACTAAACTCATTTCCCCTCGTAGTACGTTCCAGAACTGAGGAAGTTCGTCTATGCTGGTGCGGCGTAAAAACCTGCCTACACGGGTAATCCGAGGGTCATTCTGATTTTTGAAGATATGATGGTCTTTCGCTTCATTCTTCACCAGATGCTTGTGTCGATCTGCGCCGACAACCATAGAACGAAATTTCCAGATCCTAAAGGATTTGCCATTCAGACCACAGCGAATCTGACTGTAAAAGATGGGGCCAGGATTATCTAGTTGAATCGCTATAGTAACAGGAATTATTACCAAGCCTGTAATTCCTAGTCCGATTGCAGCACCGAGAATGTCAATTATGCGCTTCACCTTGCTGGTGACAGAAGGATGAACCGGCAGACTCGCTAAATGAGATTTATAGGCTTCGTCTATAAGCGATCCATGAATAGAGTGGTTATGAGAACGTTTAGGCATGTTAATTATAGTTTCAGTGAGTCAGCTTCCGAATTTAGCCACCTAAAAGGTCGTTTCACCTAATGACTCTGTCGGCTGCGCCAAAATACGGCTATCGCAAAAGCGTTCTTGGGGATATTTGCAATGAAGGTAGTTATTGCTTATTAATTTTGGGACATTGTTGTAATTTCCAGCCAGTAAAGTTGCTTAGAAGTAATCTCCTGAAAGTACGGCTATATGTCTAAATTGCACAAATTTCGATAAATTCCTGAGAAGTCGAACTTTAAACATAATTAGAGTATTTATCTATAAAAAGCTTGAAGTCCACTGCATTACATATTCATACTTAATGACAAAATCAAGATTTAACAGCTACTAAAAATTTTCCTAGGTGCTATTACAGTTTCCTATGCCTACAGATTGAGGAAATACTATCTAATGGCTACTTAGAGTTAGATATATACAGTATCCTTAAGTAAGCATAAACCTATCCAGCAAGTTATCCACTTGGATGTAGCATAAGGTTTATATTTAAATTCATAATAAATCTACTCTTCACAGAGATTTATTGCCTCGGTGTAGATTTTTATTAAGATATACTCAAAGCTGGAACGATAATTTTTGTGAATTAGTAGCGATTGATAATTAAAATATTTCTGTGAGAATAATTTTTAGATTAAGAATTCATAAAAATGTAGAAGTTTCCTATTTCTAGGAAGATTGTTGATTCCCATTTATTTCCTTAAAGAAATATTAAATAATTTATTTAATCTCTTGACAGATATATAATGTATAATCCAAACTCCTTGCCAAAAAAATATTTAAGTAATTTATTTGCCAATCATGCAATTACATCGAATTATGATCGTTGGTAGCAACATCACTACAGTACAGCGAGTCAGTAGTTATTGCCTGAAGAAGAGTCCACATGTGCTTCCGTACTATGGAATCCCTACTAACGAAGAGATGAATCTGTTTGCTCCCGATATCTTAGTTCTATGTTTGCCTATACCTGAGAGTTTCCAGCATCAAATACGCCAGCCTTACATTTTGTGGTCAGATAATCTCACGTTTGCGGATCTGAGGCTACCATTTGTGAATAACCCGAAAGATCTGTATGAGCTTTTATGTGAAGTTGTCCCAGTTTAAATTAACCCCTCACGTACAGCTATGGCTGCTGCTTGGACGCGATCGTCAACGCTGAGTTTATTCAAGAGCATACGTACATAAGATTTGACAGTTCCTAATGAGAGGTAGAGTTCATCAGCTATTTCTTGGTTTGAGTATCCTTGAGCAATTAATTTCAAAACTTCGCGCTCGCGACTACTAAGAATCGGTCGCTGATTCCCTTCAGATGCGCGGGTATCTTGAGAAACAAAACTTGGCTTGAGCATCCTTGCAACCTTTTGCGCTATTGAAGGATCTAGATAAGCACCACCTTGGAGCACTAATTGGATAACAGCAACCAGTTGTTCCCATTTAATGCTTTTTAGGCAATAGCCATCGGCTCCAGCTGCAAGCATCCCTACCACTTGGGTATCGTCATCAAATGCACTCAAGGCAAGAATCCGAATAGCAGTCTGGTCACTTTTGATCTTCTGCGTAGCTGTTATCCCATCTATATCGGGAAGATCGATATCCATTAAAATTACATCTGGCTGAAGTTGTGCTGCTAATTTAATAGCTTGGGCACCATCCTCTGCTTCGCCAACCACAGTAAAGCCTGTTTCTAGGGAAAATTGCCCTTTCATGCCTCGGCGGATCAAGGGATGGTCATCAACTACTAGAACTTTTATAGTTTTAAATTCAACACTATCAGCCATAATTTTCCTAGATATTGCTTTTTGTACTTGTATATTTAAGCACTTATGCTTGCCAACCCTCATAATACTATTGCCAGGCTTAGAGTCATAACTATCAAGGTTAGATGAAGTGTGTTTAAGTTTCGCTAAACTTAAGTAATTTCACCTTAAATATCAGGGAAATATGATATTTAAATCACAGTACATGTTTATCTAAAATCTGTTGTTCTTTATTCTGGATCTCAGCTTTTTCTTTAGCCACTGGTAAAGTAAACCAGAATGTACTACCTTCTCCAAGAACACTATCAACACCAATCAAGCCTCCGTGATTCTGGATAATTTGACGACACAAGTAAAGACCAAGCCCAGATTTTCCCCGCCGACCTCTTCCTTGAATAAAGCGATGGAAGAGTTTTTCCTTCTCTATCGCTGTAATACCTGGGCCGCGATCTTGGACAGAGACCTTTATTTGAGTATCTCCTAGCGTGACTACCTCAAGCACAATTTCTGTATTTGGCTGGCTCACTCGCACAGCGTTATCCAATAGATTTTGCAAAACCCGTTGGATTTCTGAGCTATTAGCATAAACAGCTGGCAGCGATGGCGAGATTTTACAAGTAAAGATTATTTTTTTATCAGAGGTGCTTTCTATTAAAGTAATTACTTTAGCCAATATGTTTTCCCAATTTAGGGAATTGCAGATTAATTTATTATGAGTCTTATTAGTATTTTCATATCGGGAAATGTCCAACAGAGTTTCCACAAGTTGGAGAAGATCTTCGTTAGCTTGTCGGTACTCTTCAAGCACCTCCTTGAAGGAATGGCTGACATATCCAAAAGCGCCTTTCAGCATACAGTCCAAAGTATTACGAGTAGCCAAGAGAGGGGTACGCAAGTCATGGGAGAGAGCAGAAATCAGATCTTCAAGTTTTTGGTTTTTTGCTTTCAGGTTTTGCTGTCGCTGGCTAGCCTTGTTAGCCATTGAATTGAGAATTTCAGTGAGGCGACCAATTTCATCAGCAGAAGCATAGCCGAGTCGGGCTTCAAGCTGACCCGCTTGCCACAGCTCGCCTATCCTCATCAAATTACGAAGGGGAAGCTCAACTCTTTGATATAAAAAATAGATATTCCCGCTGATTACTAGCAAAATCAAGATTGTACTGGCGATATTAACAACCGTGTATATACGGTATAGTTGCAGTAGATCGTGTCTGCGCTCTTGCAAAAGTTGCTCGTATTGCTCCGACAGCAGTTGAATATTATTAATTATAGATATTAATGAAACCTGTTCCTCGGTAGTAAGGCTGTGAATAGGTTCAAGGATACGCCTTTGCCTTACTTGGCTGTGCCAATTATTATAGAGATATTTAATCTTATGAATCTGTTGAGTCTTGAGAGTAGGCATATCTTGCAAAAGATGGGATAGCCTATCGAGGTTGTTTGAGAAGGTGGTTCTCATCGGGCTATAGTAAGGCTGCTGGGTAGCTCTTTCCTCATCTCTCAATTCATTAAGTAGATGTTGTGTTTCACGCTCTACCTGTAGAGTATTGGTTATACAATTAGCTGCGTTTTGATTGAGGAACAGTAACCAAAAGTTCCAGCCTTGTTGCAACACTAAAAAGCACACCAACAGACCAAAGCTAAGGTATACACGAGTCAATAAACGAATGTTACTTTGGTTTGACTTAGCTTTTAAGCTTAACAAGCTAATAGCTAATATCATCTAATACACCCCTAAACCAGTAGTTATACATCAAGCAAATAATCTCATTGAATATGATTTCAATGATTTCATTCATATTACTAAATAAATTTGGAAAAATAAAACTATCAATCCACAAGAGTTATCAAATTTTCCTTCAAGGAAATGTTTTTGTTGCAAATTAGAGCCAAATCAGCATTTTTATAAAAAAAAATATATATCAAAAATTTAAATTTTGATGAGGTAAGCCTAAAATCAAGTAAATTTTAAGTGAAGTCGAGAAATTATTCTAGGTTAATATTATCAGGTACAACCCTACTAAATTCTGTATTCCCTGAGTCACTATCCAATCGGATAACTAAGTGGATATTTTGATATCTGTGTAGGACACTATCTACAGATAGTTTTGTCTATTATGTTTTCAAGAGATGCTGTAGAAAATACTGAATACTGAGTTATGAAATAATTATCAAAAAAATATATTTAGCAAAAATACGGCTATTTTGAAAGTAATGCGTAAACCAGTTCTAACTATTTTCTACCAATTTAATCCTTGGCACTCTACTATTGGTGGCATACAAACACTTATAAATACATTGATTAAATACGCTCCTAGTGAGTTTGAGGTGCGATTAGTAGGGACAGGATGCGATCGCACTCAAAGAGTTGGCAAGTGGCAAGCAGCAGAATTAGCTGGTAGAGAAATCAGTTTTTTCCCGCTATTTACCTTAGAAAATGATAACTTCAGAACTCTGATACCAACTACAGTTAAGTATACGGCAGCACTGCTGGGACGGAGTTTTACCTCAGACTTTATGCACTTTCATCGTCTAGAACCAAGTTTAGCAGCTTTAAATTGGCAGGCCGACAAAACCTTATTTATTCATAACGATATTCACACGCAAACTCAAGCAGCAGGCGATAAAAATGCGATTTTGTGGCGGAGGTTTCCCACAGCATATTTTGCTTTAGAAAGCTTGCTAGTTAATCAGTTTAGCCAGATTTTTTCTTGTAATACTGATTCAGCCCAATTGTATAGACAGCAGTATCCTCACCTCCAAGATCGAGTCGCATATATCAAGAATTCCTTTGATAACGAAATTTTCTATCCCTTAAGTCAGGAACAACGGAAAGCGCAGAAACGAGAACTAGCAAACAAATTGGGTTTGAGCGAAGAAACAAAGTTTATCTTGTTTGCAGGGCGGCTACATCCGCAAAAAGATCCAATTTTGTTAGTACGTGCGATCGCAGCTTTAAATCAACCAGACACTCACCTCCTGATCGCGGGTGATGGCGAGTTAGCAACAGCAGTACGTACAGAAATCGCTCAATTAGGATTGTCTACTCAGGTCACGATGCTAGGAGCAATTCCCATAGAGGAACTAGCGAGATTGCATCGGATCGCTAACGTGTTTGTCCTGAGCAGTGCCTATGAAGGTTTACCTTTAGTAGTTCTGGAAGCCCTTGCCAGTGGAACACCAGTAGTTACGACTAGATGTGGTGAAACGCCAAAATTACTAACTGCTGACAATGGGGTTGTCTGCGAACAGCGATCGCCAGAGAGGTTAGCAGCTGCTTTACAGCAAGTAATTCTACATTCCGAAAATTACCCAAGTACTTCATGCGTGCGTGCAGCACAGCCTTATGCAGCGCGGACTGTGGTGAAAGATGTTTACAGTGAAATGCTAAATCGCTGGGAGATGCGAAATTATGCAGTTACATCAACTAGCAGTTAAACCCAACACCAAGACCAATCGAAAAAAAGTAGTAATACTGCTGTAAATCCACAAGTTTTACTATTGATACTTTTGCAGAAAATAACTTTTGTCTATGAAAATTGCTGTAATCGGTGCCAAGGGTCTACCTCCTAAACAGGGTGGAATTGAGCATTATTGTGCAGAAATTTATCCTCGTATGGTTGCACAAGGCCACTCTGTAGATTTATTCGCTCGCTCTTCCTATACTCAAACTTCTTGGTTTGAAACTTATAAGTTTCAGGGCGTCCGAGTAATATCTCTACCTAGTATCGATTTCAGAGGTATAGACGCTTTTTTTACCTCAGCATTGGGAGCAATAGCTGCCAATAACAGGAAATATGACATCGTTCATTTTCATGCTCTCGGCCCATCTCTATTTACTTTTTTACCCAGAATTTTTAGATCTGCAAAGATTGTAGTTACTTGTCACGGTTTAGATTGGCAGCGTGCTAAGTGGGGTAGTTTTTCTACTCGCTTGCTTCAAATGGGAGAGAAAACCGCAGTAAATTGCGCCCATGAACTAGTTGTAGTATCAGAAGCACTGCAAACATACTTTTTGCAAACCTACGGTCGCGAGACAGCCTATATACCCAACGCTCCTGCCACCTATGGAGAGTCAGACCCTAATTTTGCCTATGGTAAACAGTTAGGCCTTAAACAGGGGCGCTACATTCTATTTTTGGGCAGACTTGTACCAGAAAAACGCCCTGACTTGCTTGTAGATGCTTTCTGCGCTCTCAAACCATTTGGGTGGAAACTTGTTTTGGCTGGAGGTGTGAGCGATACTAAATCATTTACTGCAAACCTATTAGAAAAAGTTGCAAATAATCGAAATATCGTATTTGCTGGTGAACTTAGGGGACATCGTCTTTGGGAGATTGTTCGCGGAGCCGGATTATTTGTTCTTCCTTCTGATTTAGAAGGATTACCTCTATCAATGTTAGAGGCGATGCATGAAGGTATCCCAGTTCTAGCAAGCAATATCCCACCTCATCAGCAATTGATTAATGAGGAACGGGGAGTGCTGTTTGAATCTGGCAATTTAGACTCTTGTATTAATTCTTTAGGCTGGGCAATTCATCATCCCCAACAACTAGCAGAAATGGCTACTAATGCAAAAAGACATATTATGCAGATGTATAACTGGAATTTGATTACTACTGAAAACTTGAAACTATATGGAGATATTTCCAATATGCCTCATAACTTCAATCAAATCAAAAGAAAAGCCTATTTTTTAACTACGAGAAACTAGCATATCGATATATTTTCCTAGCTAAATCTAAATTGAAAATTATTTCAATCTAGTTCTAATTATTTAAGTTTTATCGAAAACTTTAGCTCTGATTCTTTGTAATAAATTCTTTAGGCTTTGCATGAAAACTAAAGCTCGAACAGTCTCACTAGATTCTTTGGAAATAGACTTACAGCAATATTGGCTGATTTTGAAGCGCCGTTGGTTTCCTGCTGTCTGTGTTTCCTCGTTCGTGCTAATTTTATCGATGTTGTCTGCTTCTTTGCAAAAACCAATCTACCGAGCACAGGGAAAACTTTTATTAAAAGTAGATCGAATTGCTTCACTTACAGGTGTGGGTACTGACTTAGGGCAATTTTCACCTTTGACTTTGCAAAGTAGTCCTATGAAGACAGAATCAGAAGTTCTTCTATCAGCTCCTTTGCTGGAAAAAGTTATTGCGCAACTTCAGTTAAAGAATAACAATGGCAATCTGCTAAAAGCAGACGATCTACAGTGGCGATTAGCGGTCAAACAAATTACTGGAACTGATATTTTAGAGCTTTCCTTTGAAGGGAAGAATCCGCAAACTGCCGCAACAGTAGTGAATAAATTGATGCAGGTATATATTAACAATAATATTCTGTCAAGCCGAAAACAGGCAGCAGCAGCACGGAAAGTTATTGCTGAACAACTGCCCAAAAGTGAAATGACAATGCAGCAAGCAAATGTAGAGTTACGTAATTTCAAAGAGCGAAATGGGATTACCAATCTAGAAGAAGAATCCAAAGCTCTTGTGGCAAATGCGTCAGAATTAGAAAAAGAAATTACGAAAGCCCAAACACAGCTTGCCGATATTAATTCTCGGCTAGCATCCCTGCGGGATAAAGTCGGTTTAAGTAGCGATGCAGCGATCGCGCTTAGTTCCCTGAGCCAATCTCCTAGCGTGCAGCAGGCAGTCAAAGAATATCAAGACGTCCAGAGTCAGTTAGTTAGCGCGCGAGCAATTTATCAAGAGCAGTCGCCCATTATCATTACTATCAAAGAAAAAGAAACTGCACTGCGAGCCATCTTGCAAGAACGTACTAGAGATATTCTGGGTCGCTTTAATTTAGCCAATAGAAACTTACAGATAGGTGCAATTGAACAACAACTAATTCAAAAATTTGTCGATACCGAAGTAGAAAGATTAGGTTTAGTTAGCCAAGTTAAACTCCTCTCTAATACCAGAGAACTTTATCAACGGCGTTCCAGACTTTTACCTAAGCTAGAACAGGGGCAGCGAGAGTTACAGCAACGCTTACAGGCAGCGCAATCGAGCTACGAAAACCTGCTGAAAAAACTCCAAGAAGTGCAAGTTGTAGAACAGCAGAATACAGGCAATGCCAGCATTGTTGAGATGGCTTCAGCCCCAGATAGCCCTGTAGAGAAGCAAAAAATACTGACACAGGTATTAGGTGGATTGCTGGCAATACTAGCAGCTCTCATCAGCATAATGGTGCTGGAGATGAGTGACAGAACGGTCAAAAGTGTTAGAGAAGCGCGCCAGTTATTTAATCATCCTTGGCTGGGATCGATTCCGCAGTTTGGCAAGTCTACATTACCTCATGGTAAGAATACTGACTGGTCAACTCCCGCTTTACCAGTGCGAGATTCTCCTCGCTCATCCGTGAGTGGTGCTTATCGTTTATTACAAGCAAATCTGAAGTTCCTGGATATAGAAAAACAGTTAAAAACCTTAGTGGTAACTAGTTCAGTGCCAAAGGAAGGTAAATCTACTGTTTCCGCAAATCTGGCAGCAGCGATCGCTCAACTTGGCCGTCGCGTTTTGCTGATTGATACCGATCTGCACCATCCGCAGCAACATCACATTTGGAACTTAACGAATGCAGTGGGATTAAGCAATGTAATTGTCAAGCAGATTGACTTTGCTGCCGCTGTCAACAAAGTCATGGACAATTTGGATGTGTTGACTGCTGGTGTGATTCCTCCTAATCCCCTAGCAATTCTGGATTCCAAACCGATGCAGGCATTAGTTGCTGCGGCTGCGCAACAATATGATTTTGTCATTTTAGATGGCTCGCCTCTCATAGTTGAGGCCGAAGCATTGACTTTAGGCAAAATGACTGATGGCATCTTGTTAGTTGTCAGGCCGAGAGTGCTTGATTCCAGCAGTGCTAATACTGCAAAAGAATTATTACAGCAATCTGCACAAACTATTCTTGGGATAGTTGTTAATTGTGCTGCTTCAGAAACCGAATATCACCGCTTTGACTATTACAAGCAGGATCGGTCGCAATTTATTAATCCTGGTACTTCACCAGGATTAAGCAATGGCACAACAAGCATTCATTAAGAAATTATGAACCTACGATCCCAAGTCCTGCGTGGAGGTGTCTACCTGGCTATTCGCCAGGGAATGGGCATGGTCATTAGTTTAGTTGGGGTACTCCTTCTCACCCGCGCCATTGGCCCGCAACAGTATGGTCTTTACACTGCGGCATTTGGACTTTTTTACTATCTGCAAAACGTCAGTCAGTTAGGCATTACCGTCTACTTGGTTCGCCGAGAAGGAGAAGAAAAAAGCACAGTCTACCATCAAGCGTTTACATTGTTGCTGCTGGTTAGTCTGATTGGAGTTGTGCTAAGTCAATTGGCTGTGCCGCTACTGGCAGGCTGGGTGAACTTAAAGGGCTTCCAACCGATTTTTCAGGTATTGTCTTTGAGTCTACCAGTTGTATTACTTAGCCAAGTGCCAATGGCAAGACTGGAGCGACAGCTAGATTACAAACAGGTCGCCTGGATCGAATTCGTAGGACAGATTGCTTACTTTTTGGTGGCATTACCAATCGCTTTTCAAGGAGGTGGTGCTTGGGGCCCAGCGGCAGGCTGGTGGGTACAGCAATTGCATTTGTTGGTGCTTTTTTTCTGGGCCGATCGCTATCAACCACGACTGTGTTGGCAACCAGATTTAGTCAAGCAAATGCTGGCTTACAGCGTTGGATACTCAGCCTCGTTTTGGGTGTGGCAACTACGCTCTTTGGTAAACCCGCTACTGGTAGGACGATTGCTGGGTGCAGAAGCGGTGGCCTACATAGCGCTTGCAAGTCGGATGGTGGAATTGTTGGGATTCGTTAAGTCTGCGACATATCGCCTGTCGATCGCAACGCTAGCTCGTTTACAGGGCGATCGCTATCGGATGATGCAGGCAATTACAGAAGGCATGGCATTACAAGTGCTGGCATTAGGCCCATTTTTGGTGATTGTCAGTTGGTTGGGCCCTTGGTTTCTGCCCTTGCTATTTGGTGCCAAATGGTCGCCTGTGATGCATATCTATCCTTTCATTGCCCTCAGTCTACTAGCCAATGCTCTATTTAATTTGCATTCTTCTGCTCTTTACGCCCTAAAACGTAACTGGGAAATCACCCTCTATCACATCATTCACATTACCCTATTTTTTGTTGTCGCATTATTGCTAATTCCCCGATTGGGGTTGATTGGTTATGGTTGGGCAGAGGTTGCCACAATCTTGAGTTATGGTTTGATTCATTCTTTCCTGGTACGTGATGTCAGCAGTCCTGACTACAGTTTTGCGGGCTTGTTAGCAGTTGCCTTTGGACTGGCGTTGTTTCCCTATCAATTAGGGTGGTGGGTCGTTATCGGAGTAGCGATCGCTTTGTTATTACCGAATACGCAGCACAAATTAATTGAACTCTGGAAAAACTTCAGGAGTGTGAAAAATGCCAGTTAACACTTTGAATGGATTACCGCTAGTCAGTATCCTCATCAACAACTATAACTATGGGCAGTTTTTAGCAGATGCGATCGATAGCGCATTGGCGCAAACTTATACTCACGTTGAAGTTATTGTGGTTGATGATGGCTCAACCGATTGCTCGCGAGAGGTAATTGCCAGTTACGCAGACAAAATTATTCCTGTGCTCAAACAAAATGGAGGGCAAGCCTCAGCCTTCAATGCGGGATTTGCTGCCAGCCGCGGAGATATCATTTGTTTCTTAGACGCGGATGATACTTACCAACCTGAAAAAGTGTCTGAGGTCGTTCATGTCTTAAAGAACTATCAAGAAAGCTATTGGTGTTTTCATATGCTGCAATTTGTTGATGCAGATATGAAGACACCAGTCAACGATCGCTACGACAATCGTGATTCAGGTTTTGTATATAACTGCGACGTGACACAAGATATGCGTAGAGGAGGAATTCGGGGTAAATTACCATTTGCGATCCCTGCCACTTCTGGTATTTGTTTTACTCGTACACTACTACAAAAAATTCTGCCTATGCCAGAGGCAGAAGGGGTTTTATTAAACGATAGTTATTTACAATTTACTGCTCTTGGCTTATCAAAGGGATTTTATTTAGCCAAAAAACTTTCACTTCAACGAGTTCATGGCGATAATATTTTCACCCATCGGACAGATACGAAAAAAATACTAATTGCAAATATTCATTGTCTGACTTCCTATTGGATACGAACCAATTTTCCTTTTCTCTCTAAATTCACTGATAAATTATTTGCATCAGGTTTAAGCGCTTATTGGCATACCAAAAAAAGCGAAACCAAAATTGATATGACTGTTGATAAATATCTCTCCTCTACTACAGCATTACAGCAGCTATGGATTAAAACTAGAGCTTTATATTACTATATTTCTAATAGGTATTAACAAAGAAATTAATCGTTTAAATTTAATATTTTATGTTTTAAATGTATTATTAATTATTGTTTTAAAACATGAGAAAAAAACTACTTTTTTTAGAAAATTTATTTGTGGTTTTCTCTTTTCTTTATTACAGTGGAACTATTAATTTTCTGGGAGGAGTAACATCAGCAGAAAACCCAGCACTGCAAGAAGCAGGTGATGGGTCTCCAATAATGAGTTTGATTCAGTATGGAATACTTGCTGTCACTATTTTATTAGTAGTGCTACGACGTAATAAGATTACTTACCTTGTAAGCAAACGCAAATTTATCTTGGCATTCACAGGACTCATTCTGATTTCATTCCTGTGGTCTCCTGTGCCTGATTTAACTCTGCGAAGAGCTCTTATATTTCTTGGAGTATCTTTATTTGGATTGAGCATTTCTGCCCGATACACATTAAGAGAACAGTTATATCTTTTTGCTTGGGCAATGGGGATTATTGTGATGATTAATTTTTTGTTTACCCTGGCATTACCCTCAGTAGGTATTGAAGGTGGAGAACATGCAGGGGCATGGAGAGGCGTTTATGCCCAAAAAAATGTATCATCTCGAATGTTTGTGCTATGTTCTCTAATTCTTTTGCTGGCAAAGATTGGCACCCAAAAATACCGCTATATTTTAGCAATAACTTTAGGGCTTTCTGTAGTATTAACTATTCTAGCAGCCTCTAAAGGTGGTCTGGTTATTTTATTAGTTATGTTTGCACTCGTACCTTTATTTAAAGCTTTGCGATTAAATAATAGTTGGATATTGCCATTATTAATATCGTTCTTACTTATTGTTAGTAGTATTGCTATTTTTTTAATTGATAATTCAGAAATAATTGTGAAGTTATTAGGACGGGATCTAACGTTAACAGGTAGAACTGGAATTTGGTCGGTAGTAATTAGTAAAATCGCGTTACATCCCTGGTTAGGATATGGCTATAAAGGTTTTTGGCGTGGCATGGAAGGGGATTCCGCAGATGTTTGGTATGAAACATTATTTATGGCACCTAATGCCCACAATGGCTGGCTAGATGTCACAGTGCAATTGGGGTTAGTGGGTCTTTTCTGTTTCCTCATGAGCTATATCAAAAATTGTATCCGTGCGATCGCTTGGTTGCGTCTCAATTACACAGTTGAAGGGTTGTTACCTGTCATATATCTAACATTTATTTTTTTGTACAACCTGGCAGAGACAACTCTGCTAGACCCTGCCCAATTTATCTGGGTAATGTATACATCGATTACAACTACTGTTTTGACTCAGCCTATTTTAGTCAAAGATCTCAATTCACAATATGGCAACAATAAACTTGGAAGGCTAAAGAATGTTTAAGCGACTCGCTATTTTTGTTCATAGCCTCTATGGTGGTGGTGCTGAAAGAGCAATGCTGAATCTAGCACGCGGGTTTTCTCAGCAAGGGATTCAAGTAGATTTAGTACTACTGCGAGTAGAAGGTAATTACCTGTCCCAATTACCCCCAGAGGTAAAAATTGTTGATTTGGGTGGAGGGAGACTATGGCAGTGTTTTCCAGCTTTGGTTCGTTACCTACAGCAGGAAAAACCATCAGTTATGCTATCGACTTTGGATGATACCAATATCGCAGCACTATGGGCACGGCGTTTAGTAGGTA
Organism: Calothrix sp. NIES-2098; assembly: GCF_963875125.1. Classification (NCBI taxonomy): domain Bacteria; kingdom Bacillati; phylum Cyanobacteriota; class Cyanophyceae; order Nostocales; family Calotrichaceae; genus Calothrix; species Calothrix sp. NIES-2098. The sequence goes on along the minus strand of NZ_CAWNKJ010000001.1, from coordinate 8,569,540 downwards.
GCAAAACCCGCTTAGTAGTCAACGTACAAAATACGATTTCGCAGGATGCGAAAAATGCAAAGCAGTTAAAAACCCGCTTCATGCCACAGCTAGTACGCTGGTTTTTTCCTTGGGCAGATGCGGTAGTTCCAGTCTCTTATGGTGTTGCTGAGGATTTAATGCAAATTGGTGTCTCGAAAGAATGCATTCAGATCGTTCCTAATCCAGTCGTTACACCTAATGTCTTTCAAAAAGCGCAGGAGGAAGTAGATCATCCCTGGTTTTCTCCAAACCAACCACCTGTGATTTTGGGCGTGGGACGACTGAACAGGCAGAAGGACTTTCATACCCTGATTCGGGCATTTGCTCTGTTACGACGACAACGTCCTGCTAGACTCGTCATTCTAGGTGAGGATGAGGGTGAAGAGGCAGCGCTAAGGACATTGATTCAGGAATTAAATTTAACTGAAGATGTGGATTTGCCTGGATTCGTCAGCAATCCTTACGCTTATATGGCAAAGTCTGCTGTATTTGTACTTTCATCTCTGTTTGAAGGGTTGCCGAGCGTGTTGATTGAGGCAATGGCAGTCGGAACGCCTGTTATCGCAACAAATTGTCAGAGCGGGCCTCTAGAAATCCTAGATAACGGTAAGTACGGCAAGTTGGTAGATGTAGGAGATGCCTCAGGGTTAGCAACTGCCATTTTAGAAACATTGAAAGCACCGCTAGATTCTGACGTACTACGGCAACGAGGAAACGAGTTTTCGTTGGAGCGATCGCTAGCACAGTATTCTCAAGTATTAGAGGGAGCAGATTGTGGTATCACCATTTAAGACATGGCACAAATGGCTAAAACTCCTAAATTTATCGAGAGTTTCGCCCTGGTTGCTTGCTTTACCGTTTTTACTACTGACAGTTTACGCTACCGCAGATGTCATTCGTGAAGGCGATCAAGCCTCTCTTCTAGATGGTTCTCTTCAGCTGGCATCTGGGGCCAATCCTTGGAGCACAGAATTTTACAACTACGACAAACAATATATAACTTTCTGGGTGGTGGCGCTGGTATTCTGGCTGAGGCGCTTCCTAGAACTTCCTATTACAGAAGTTTACCTTGGAAATCTTTTCTCCTGCTTGTTCTTGTGGAGTGGGGTGCTGGCACTTCTAGCAGTTGCCCGTCGCAGTCGATTTTTGGTGCTAGGGGTTCTCTGCGTCATCACTGCACCATCTTTTCTGTTACAAACACCATTTCTAAGTACAGCAGCCGTATCTTCAGCATTCCTGCTGTGGTTAACCTGGTCTCTTCTAAGAGATAACCGTTCTTTACAGATATTAGTTCCTGGAATTCTGGCGTTTGCAGCGGTTGGAGCCAGGGCTGATGCAGTTTTAGCAATTCCATTTCTGCTGTGGTTAACTACACCGATTCCAGATTTGCGTAGTTTGCTCAAGCGTAAAGAAACTTGGATCGTCATTGTTGCGAGTATTTTGTCAGTTACCTTGGGAGGACTGATCTACGCAGGGCAAGGTCTGGCAACGAATAACTTCTTTTTCTACCCAAAAATCTTTTTAGCTTACTTCGCATTTGGATTGGGTGGAGCTGGGATATTGTATCTCTTCTGTATTGCGGCAATTGCACGTAAAACTGTTAGTACTAAAATTTACTCTGAGCAGATGTACATGGTAGTAGGCTGTGTATTGATGCTACCGCCCTTTTTATTTTACGCTGCACAGTTACTCTCCACTCGCTACTGGATGCTGACTGTAGACGTGTTGTTTTGCTTTGTCTGTAGTTACCGCGGACAGGAGATTGTTAAGAGCTTTAGATTTCCTAAGCAGTCTTTAAGTTTAGCGCTAACGGCAGTCTGTTTATTTCCTCTGGTATTGGGATTACATCTTCCTTTTCCCAGTTCTCCCCGTTTGACACTGACCCATCCTACTCTATTTCCCACAGCAGATGGGGTTATGCCAATGGGAACTTACGCTTACTTTTTAGTTCCCCGACTGCGTAATGCTCATTCCCAGTTTGTCGATCATAATCAGGTTGTTTGGCAGGCTGCTGAGAGTACACAATTTGAACTAGGAAGTAATGGCACAGTTCCAATTCTAGAAACCCATCTTCCAATGTTCTTAAGACTGGCTGCTACTACTCAAGGAAAGCGATCGCAACTGATTCCGCCATCTGCAATAGCCAGTTATCCATTTTTCTATGCAGAGAGCCGATCTTTTACAAAGCAATGGGTTGAATTAAATAACCCAAGTGGATACAAAGACAAAAACAAACCAGTAATCCAGAGTTTGCTGTTTTCGCCAGCAGAATATCAATCAGAACGCCTAATGGGTATCGGCGTACTCAAGTTTGGCCAAGGCGATCGCCAATGGTCACAAGAATTTTTGAGCTTAAACCCCCTCTTTCAAGGAAATGAATATCACCTATTACCCGCTAGCAAGGTTCTTCAAGGAAACAGTTTCATAATGACCCCAGAAGATTACGGTAAAACGCTCGTCTTCTACTCGCCTCAATCTTTTTCGCTGACTTTAATCAATCAGCAACAGCGTCAGATATTACAATCAACACGCGAATCTGATTCAGCTTTGGCAACGATTAAATTACGAGGGAATGACTGGTTTGGCAAGCAGTTATCGATCGATGAATCAACTTCATCACTAGAGGATTTAAAAATAGCAAAAAGTGTATTTACTGATTGGATGTCAGTGGGAACAGTAAGTAGAAATAAGTGATAAACTTACTATGAAAATAATAAAATTTTCCGTGCTTTTTGTAATCAGTTTTTTGGTTTTACTGCTAGCCAGATTGCCTCATCAATATACAGCATCTGTAACTCCCAATCAAATTAATGGAAATATCAATTTAAGCCGAGGCATTAATCTATCTCATTGGTTTTTTCAACCAACATATGGCTACACAAAAAAACATTTAGAAACTTGGATAACAGAAAATGATTTTCGTCTACTGGCACAAACTCAGGTGACACATATTCGTCTACCAGTTGACCCGGTATTTCTACAGCAAAAAGAATACCCATACCAAATCAACTATCAAAACTTCAATTATCTAGACCGTGCTTTGCATTGGGCCAAGAAGTACAACCTCAGTGCTATTATCGATTTGCATCCAGACGAACATCTAGATTTACAAGCAGGAATTAACTCCCAAGCATATAAAAATTTGGAAAACTTGTGGTTGACAATTGTTAAACGATATCAGCATCAATCTTCAACAGTACTTTTTGAACTATTAAACGAACCAAATGTTGATAATCCCAGAGTATGGCATGAGATTTCTCAAAAGCTTGTAGATGCAATTCGCCAAATAGATCGCAAACACACATTAGTTGTAGCAGCTCCAGGAATGAGCGGCCCGAGTGAGATTGCCGATCTGATTCCAGTTAGCGATCGCAATATTATCTATACGTTTCATTTTTACAATCCCCTAGCTTTTACCCACCAAAAAGCATTTTGGGTAACTGCCTTGAGCCAATTAGAGAACGTACCTTATCCTTATGATGCCAAGCGTTTAAAAAACATTAAACAAAATGCTACAAATGCTTTAGCAATACAAGAATTGCAACAGTATGAAAAAGTCAGATATAACCAGCATAAATTAGCAGAAGATTTACAGTCTGCTCTGCAATTTCGCCGTCGCTACCATGTTCCTATTTACTGTGGAGAGTTTGGTGTTTATGAATTTGCTCCTCAGTTAGACAAATATCGTTGGCTGCAAGATATTACCCAACTATTACGACAAGAAAATATTGGTTATGCAATGTGGGAATACCACGGCAGCTTTGGCGTTATTGGAGAGAAAACAAAGACATTTGATTGGCGGTTAATGGAATCTGCTGGACTAAGTTCGGAGAGTTAAATTAACACCACTCACTTCCTATATCTTTGGTTACTTTAGATATGAGAACTATCCTATCTATTCATACTAGAGAATTAATTCTCCCCGTCTCGATAGAAACAACGATCGAACCGCAGATTTTGTTATTAAGCAGAAAATGTTTGCCTGTTTAAATCCTTTTCTTTAGTTTTTTGAAATTCACATTTTTATTCATTGAATCTTAATCATCAAATGAATTTAAATTCAGTACACTAATCTTATCGATGATTAAATTGTGAGTAACTGCCAAATTAATCTTCTCCTCATTTTAATAGCATCATAATAAAAACTTTAAAACTTACAAATGTTGAGAACTCTACGCGACTTTTTAGTACCTTTTGTACTAATTATTGTTTTTCTCTTCGTAGTGTGGTTTAGGTTAAAGCACGATCTACCTGCTATGCCAGACTTTTATCGAGCTTATTATCCAGCAGGACGTTTAATTTTTGAAAATCCTGAAAATCTCTATGGTGTTACTAAACCAGTTGTTTATGGATTTGTTAATCTTCCAATTTTTGCCTACTTATTAGCCCCATTAGCAGTATTTAATGAAAAAACTGCTGGTTTTTTATTTACTATCTTTGGGGTTGCATCTGTATTATTATCTGCATTTTGGTTAATAAAAATTACAGGTTTATATGGATGGAAAAGAAATTTACTATTCGCTTTTTTTACCTTTGGAATCCCCTTTTATAATAGTATTTGGTTAGGGAACTCTACTCATTTTATTCTTCTATTAGTTATAGGATCTTGGGTTTGTTTCCGAAGCGGCAGAGATTTATGGAGTGGATTTTTTCTAGCGCTTGCAGGACTAATCAAAATACCACTTCTGTTTCCCATCATTTACTTTATCCTGAAAAAGCGCTGGTATGTTGTTTTTGGGTTTTCAGCAACTTTATTAGGTATCGTTGGCTTATCTATTCTTGTGTGTGGTTTACCTCTAAACTTGACTTGGTTGAAAGAATGCATTTTGTCATTTTCAGGGACTGCGATCGCAGCTTACAATGTTCAATCTGTTGATGCTTTTTTACTCAGACTGCTAAGTGATAGCCCTATCAGTAGTTGGGAATTAATCCAAGTTGTACCTTTGTTTAAAGTTCTTCGCTATATTCTGTTTTCTATGTTCATTGGGGGCACAATTTTTGTCTGTTGGCATTCGCGCTTTTCTACAGCACCCAAGACTGAAAATTTAGAATTTTCTAGTTTTCTTTGTTTAGCAATACTCATCAGTCCTGTTTCTTGGAGCCATTACTATCTACTTTTGGTATTACCAGTTGCTCTTTATCTAGGAGGGCAATTAGGTATCCCTGATAATTGGTATTGGAAGGTTTGGATGGCTGTAAGTACTGTTTTAATCATCCTGCCACCAGTAAAGAGAGATAGTTTTAATCATCCTGTGATTGCAGCTTTGGTTCGCAACATTTTAGTGTCGCATTATTTTTGGGGTGGAGTATTGCTCCTAGGTTGTCTATTAGCTACTAACTTGCAGATCAATAGAAAAGTTTGGAAGTTAGAGAAAGAAACAGCCTAATTTTTGATGATTTTCCCATCTTGCTAACACTGTTTTAAAAGATCAATTTCACTACCATAATTAACCATCCACTATGAAATTATTCAAGATTGATAAAGCCTTAACACAGAATAATTTTTCTCTTGCACAAACAGTAGAAACACAACTTTCCTGGAGAACTTATCTAAAATTGCTCCGTCCGCGACAGTGGACAAAGAATTTGATTGTCTTTGCTGCTCCTCTATTTGCATTTAGTATTAATCTACAAACGCTGTTAGGGGCGCTACTCGCATTTGTGTTATTTTGCTGTACCTCTAGCAGTTTCTACATTATTAATGACACGATTGATGCAGAGGCTGATAGGCAGCATCCTGTGAAGTGTAAGCGTCCGATTGCCTCAGGTTTAATTCAAGTTCCAGTCGCCATCGCCATCGCCGCTATTTTGCTAATTAGCGCTTTATTCATAGGCTGGCTGAGAAATCCTGGTTTAGGAATGGCAATTACTAGTTATGCTGCATTGCAAGTTGCTTATAATTTGCGGTTGAAGCATACAGTGATTTTAGATGTCGTTGCGATCGCGATCGGCTTTGTCCTACGAGCTTATGGTGGAGCATCTGCTACACATATTTCTTTATCCCCCTGGTTTCTGATTTGTACCGCGATGTTGGCGCTGTTTTTAGGTATCGAGAAGCGTAAAGCAGAACTGCGTCTAGTTGAACTTAAGGGAGGAAAACGGCGTCCTGTCCTGTGGCGGTATTCTCTTCCACTTCTAAGCCGCATGGAGAGTACAGTCACTACAGGTACTTTAATGACCTATGCCTTATGGAGTTCTGGATCTCAAGTTCAAGGAGCTTCAACGCCTTGGATGATGTTGACTATACCATTTGTGCTGTACGGGATGTTTCGTTACCAATTTCTCAGCGATCCACAAGAAATTGCCCGTCGGACAGATTTGACCGAAGAAGGCGGCGGACGTACTGAACGCCCTGAGGAAATTCTATTAACAGATCGCCCTTTACTGATGACTGTTCTAGCTTGGGTAGGAACAACAGTTATTGTGCTCTTGCTAAAGAGCAAAGGAATTATTCATTAAGTTCTTTCTATTGACTGTTGTGAAGCCATTATATGTCTCTATGATTAGAAAGCGTTTTTTTCTCATACCTCTTGTTCGGTTTTTAAAGCATTTATTTAGGCGTCGCGGTCGCTTTATTTCCTATCGTTTTCCCAAGCGATCGCACAATCTCGCTACCATCGATTTGGCATTGTTAATGCACAGTGGAATTCGCGGAGTAATTCTTGACTTAGATAATACTATCGTTTCCGAAGACGATCGCTATCTTTCACCAGGAGCCGAGGAATGGATTCAAGAAGCAACGCGAAAAGGCTTGAAATTTTTTATCCTATCTAATGGAAAACGTCGTTATCGTGTAGAGTTTTGGTCTCATCGTTTAGGAATTCCGGCAATCAGTCCAGCCAGAAAACCCTTTCCGCATTCATTCAAAACAGCGCTAGCTAAAATGCAGCTCTCTCCTGCTCAGGTTGTGGTAATTGGCGATAGCCGTCACACTGATCTGCTGGGAGCTTGGTTGGTTGGTTGTCCAAGTATTCAAGTTGCAACTCTACCGCATCCTTTTCACTGGTGGGAGAAACTTTTAGGCAAGCGAGTTCAAATTCCCTATCCAAATCACTTAGAACTATGGGATTGCGATCTTTATTGCAGGACTAGCAATAAAAAATCTATTACTTGAATTACTCAACTTCACTGGCTATAACAATGCTTTCTCAATTTGCATTCATCATTTTAATTTTGGTTACTGTAGGACTCAATACCATAGCGCAGATATTACTGAAGCTTGGCTCTGGGCAAAATCCACTCAATGTATTTGTTATATGTGGTTTATTAGCTTATGCTTTTAGTACTATTTTTTATCTCTTGGTTTTAGGTAAATTCAATCTTTCTGTAGCATATCCAGTAGTAATTGGTTTGACAATTATTGCAACGACATTCGCAGGAGCAATTTTCTTAAGAGAAAAGGTAGCTATGAGCCATTGGCTGGGAATTGGTTTAATGCTGAGTGGAATCTCAGCTATTGCTTTTGCTAAAGTATATCCCAAGTAATAGTTTTGGTATTTTTGAAATCAAATATCTATAGCTTGGATACTGCCAATCAAAACTGGAATCATGTAAAAATGCCCAGCATAAGTATGATTTAAAAATCAAATAGTCTGCTTTTTAAAAATACGAAATTGCTGACAATGTGAGATGAACGCAAGACCTTTAAGATTACTAATTTTTTCTATCGACACCAGCTTTTTAGGGCTTGCCCGTTTACCCAAAGCTTTATCTCTAGCTGGATTTGAAGTGGCTGCGCTCTGCCCAGAAAATGCTTTTCTGTCTAAGACTCGTTATTTAAATTTGCACTTTCCTTTAGCTACAACCAAGAATGCATCTAAACTTCTAAAACAACTAGTTAATACTGTTCAAAAGTGGCAACCAGATATGCTCATTTATGGCGATGAAACTACGGTTGCTTTCGTTCATTACATAATTCATAATCTTGAGAAATTTATATCGATCATTCCGAATACAATTCTCAATCTACTTAAATCTTCATTAGGAAATCCGCAATTTTTTGCAGCTACTCTTCGTAAACACCTCACTCTTGAACTGGCAAGTGAACTAGGCTTAAGAACGCCTGCGATCGCGCGGGTTGCTACACCCGAACAAGCATTGCAATTTGTAGAAGCTAATGGTTATCCTGTAGTTTTGAAAAAAGACTTTTGCTGGAGTGGTGTGGGAGTAAAAGTTTGCCGCAATGAATCTGAATTGTTATCCGCAATCAAAGATTTTCAGCCTCACCCACCATCTTTGCCAAAATCCTTTGCAAAGAAATTTTTGCAGCAAGACTGGTTTCCTACTACTGAGGTACTCAGCGTACAGCAGTTTATTCAGGGAAAGACAGCGATGCATCCGATAGTTACTTTAGATGGAGAAGTCTTAGCCGGTTTTGTAGCCATCAAGGAGCTAACTTGTTCGGAAACAGGGCCTAGTAGCCTGATTAGGCTTACTAATCATGCAGAGATGCGTGCAACTGTCCTGAAGTTAGCCAAACATTTTCAATATTCGGGGTTTGCAAGTTTCGATTTTCTTATAGATGAAAATACAAACTATGCTTATTTAGTAGAGTGTAATCCCAGACCCGTTCCCATTTGTCACCTAGGAGCAAGGGTTAGTGTTGATTTATGCCAAGCTCTATTTAATCGATTATCCGGCAAGTCTTTAGAACCTCAATTGACAGTACAACAAGAAGAGCTTGTTGCCCTATTTCCTCAAGAGTGGAGGCGCGATCGCAATAGCCCTTACCTGCATCAGGTCTATCATGATGTTCCTTGGGATGATACGTCACTTCTTCAAGCTTATTTGACACAAATGTAACTTAGGGTGTTGGATCATTGTGTTTTATAGAGAGTTGTTCGTAACAACTTCTTGTAGCATTCACCCTGATATGCAAATCAAATAATTGAACTCTCTACTCTGTTTCTTTAGCGTAGTACTTGGTTGCTGTTTTGCCTACAGAGTAGATTCACAGATTCCCAAATCTATCAATTCAATTGCAACTATCAATTACGATATGCAACCACCTCACGAGGGGATGCCTCATGGAGTTCCCAAGTCTTACGACTGGGCAACTCAACCTCGTGTAGGTAGCAACAACCCGAAAAAATTTACAGCAACGATCAATCGAGTCAAAGCAAGTACAGAACTTAAAGATAGTTCAAGTTTGTGTATTGCATTGTTGATACAGAGATAACAGGGTGCACTCCCAGACAAGACGAGGTTGGGCGTAACAAAGTAGAGATTTACGAGCTTGTTCTAGCTGTTTGATCGTGCCTGTTCGATACAACTGCTGCCAGTAAGACTGCTGGAGATAATCTACTAACCAGAGTTGTGCTTCTGGATCTAAATCTTTATCAATCTTCTTAGCTAATTCTAAAGCGTGACGGTAAGATGAAGGCGCTTTAGTCAAATCTTGGAGTAAGTCAGGAGGGATAGCCTGTAGTTGTTGGTAAGATGCGATCGCACTTCCTGGACTACCAGCTGCAACGTTCAACAATGGCTGATTTTGTAAAATTTCCTGATGTCCGGTTTGAGTTAATACCTGAGCTAAAGACATTGCATCTAAGCGATAAAAAGGAATGCGTTGACAGCGGGAGACTAAAGTTGGCAACACTGAATCTGGAGAAGGTGCAATTAAAATCAATGTCGCTTGTCCGGGTTCTTCCAACGTCTTGAGCAAAGCGTTGGCTGCTGCTTCTGCCATTGTTTGAGCTTGTTCCAACACTACAACATTTCTCTGTGCTTCTAAAGGCGGTCGTCCCAGAAATTCAATAATTTGCCGAATTTGTTCTAGCCTAATTACTGGCGGTGCTTTGCGCTTCACTGCTTTTTCGGCTGCTTCGGCTGCTGTTAGTAGTTGTCCTTGGTATTGGTAAGTCGGCTCTAGCCACAATACATCTGGATGGTTGCGTTGCCGCAAGCGACTTTGCAAAGATGCAATTAATCTTGTCTCGACACTACTAGAAAATAGTAACTCTACAAAACACCGTGCTGCTAAACTCCTTCCTACACCATCCGGCCCCACAAATAAATAGGCTGGTGCAACTCGGTTTTGCTTAACAGCCTGAGTCAGCAATTCGATAGCTTGTTGTTGTCCTACCAGAGGTGCAAAGGGATCGTCAATCATTATTCAATTGTAAATGGCGTGCTACCAATTGATTTAACGAGCAAGCCAAGGTTGGAAGCGATCGCGTAAATTGTCCTGTATTATTTGGTGTACTGCTTCCTTACTCAAATTCCCATCTATCCGAACTATGCGTTCTGGATATAATGCAGCTAACTCTACATATCCTTGCTGTACGCGGTGATGAAAGGCAATTGCTTCTTGTTCTATGCGGTCAAATATTTGTTCATCTCCTCGTTTCCTGGCCAGTCCCACTTCAACATCGACATCTAGCCAGAGAGTTAGGTCACTTTCTAAACCGCCGGTAGCAATATAATTTAACTGCTTAATTAAACTCATATTTAAACCTCGACCATAACCTTGGTAGGCAATGGTAGATTCAGTGTAGCGATCGCATAAAATATATTTCCCTTTTGCTAAATTTGGCTTGAGTTCTTGTTCCACGTGTTGCGCCCGATCGGCAGCATATAATAATAATTCTGTCAACTCTGCAATTGGTTTGTTATCAGCCTTTTCCAGCAATAAGCGACGAATATCTATGCCTAACTCTGTTCCTCCCGGTTCGCGCGTCAGTAAAACAGAGATACCTAAACTTTCTAACCACTGGGAACAAAGCTGCATTTGGCTAGTTTTGCCGCAGCCTTCTACTCCTTCAAATACAATTAATTTACCATCCATACGTTGTTAATTTTGCTTTATAGATATCATTAAAGTTAATCTAGATGTGTCAAGTATTAATTGTCTAGAAGCAATTCTAATAGTTACCAGATGATTACAGAAAAACAGTAGGGTAAGATTCAATGTTTTTCCACCCTTGGTAATGGTAAAGAATGTGTGATTAAAATTCTATAAGATCGATGAAAACATCAAAGCGATCGCACTTTAGTTCTGCCTTGTTATAGCATTGGCGATCGCCTTTTCATCAATCCCAGCTTCTACATCCTCTCTAATACTTGAATTCCCAACAGAGATAGACCTAATTTTAAGGTTCTGGCAGTCAGATCGCACAGAACTAAGCGAGATGTCCGCAGAGGTTCCTCTGCATTTAACACCGGAACACCGCGATCGCGATCGTAAAACTGATTAAACTTTTTACTTAGTTCGTACAAATATTCGCACAACCGATTGGGCATTAAGTCTTGCTCTACAGTACTAATAACCTCATCAAGTTGCAGTAAATATTTTGCGAGTGCTAACTCTGTTTCATGCTGTAATATGACTTTGGCGTTGTCTCCCAACTCACTAAAGTTAATATCACCCTTGCGACTAATTCCTTGAATCCGTGCATAAGCGTACAGCATATAAGGTGCCGTATTGCCTTTAAGATCCAGCATTTTCTCATAGCTGAAAATGTAGTTACTTGTACGGTTTTGGCTTAAGTCAGCATATTTAACTGCACTAATACCAATTACCTCAGCAACATTATTAATAAATTCTTCGGTTTCTTTGCGCTCTTCTTCTTTTAATCTAATTTCTAAGTCTGCACGCGCACGAGAAACGGCTTCATCCAACAAATCCCGCAACCGTTCCGTATCTCCTGCACGAGTTCTGTACTTCTTACCATCTTTCCCCAGCACCAAACCAAAAGGTACGTGAACCAATTCCACATCATCGGGAATCCATCCAGCTTTACGTGCTACTTGGAAAAATTGGGCAAAGTGGTTTGATTGTCCAGCATCAGTGACATAAATTATCCGCTTTGCTTCATCTTGTTGAATCCGGTAGCGCAGGGCTGCTAAATCTGTCGTAGCGTAGTTATAACCACCATCAGATTTTTGCACAATCAAAGGCAGAGGTTCGCCTTCTCTGTTGGTAAACCCTTGCAAAAATACACACTTCGCACCTTGGTTTTCTACAAGTAACCCAGATTGTTCTAAATCTTCGACAATTCCTGGTAGTAAAGGATTGTAGAAAGATTCGCCCCGTTCTGTCACCTTAACATCCAGCAAGTCATAAATCACTTGAAACTCTTGTCTTGATTGTTCGCACAGCAATTTCCAAGCATGAATTGTATCTTCTGCACCTGCTTGTAATCTGACAACTTCCTGTCTGGCTATTTCTTGAAATGCTTCATCTGCATCAAACCGCTGTTTCGCTTTGCGGTAAAAACTAACTAAATCGCCAATATCTAAAGCATTTGCCGTAGTCAGTGCTTCTGGATAAACTTCTCGGAGGTAGGCAATTAACATCCCAAATTGAGTACCCCAATCACCCACATGGTTTAACCGCAAAACATCATGTCCGAGAAATTCCAAAATCCGGGCAATACTATCACCAATAATAGTTGAACGCAGATGCCCAACATGCATTTCTTTAGCAATATTGGGACTGGAAAAATCTACAATTTCTCGCTGTGGTGTTTTCGCTGTTGGTACACCTAATCGAGCATCTGACTGAATAGCGTTTAATTGTGCTTCTAGGTATGCTGGTGTTAGCTTGAGATTGATAAACCCAGGCCCCGCTATCTCTGGTGCTTCGCAGATTTCTGATACATCTAATTTATCAGCGATCGCCGCTGCAATTTGTCTTGGTTGCTTTCCTAACCTTTTACTCAGGGATAAAGCCACATTTGCCTGATAATCACCAAACTTAGGATTACTCGCAGGAACCAAAATCGGATCTACTTCAGCGTACTCAGCGCCAAATGCAGCTACCAAAGCCTGTGCAAATTGATGTTTTAGTTTTTCTTGTGTAGCGTTCATATATAAATTGCGATCTGTGACAGGCGAAATGTGACTGTTGAGAGTTTGATATTCTCAGGAGCTTGATTATTTTAACCTTAAAATATAGTCACCTACTCTAACTCAAGACTGTCATGGTACAGTACAACCCCCTTGACTGTCTGCCATCCGCAGCAGAACTTCCCGACTCTGACGATACCCCTGTGGATAACGAACTGCAAAACCTCATCCCTAATTTATTGGAAGCGATTTTGGCTTTAGCATGGAATGACCGTAATGACTGGTTTTTTGGTGTAGATATGGGCATTTATTATGCACCATTACAACCGCCATTAGTCCCAGATGGATTTCTCAGCTTAGGAATAGAACGCTTTGTAGAAGAAGAGGACGCTTAAGTTATGTACTTTGGGAAGAGGAGGGTACTGTTCCTATCTTAGCTCTAGAAGTTGTCTCGAAAACCTCTGGTGGCGAGTACGAACAGAAAAAAAATTGATTATGCCCAACTAGGAATTTTGTATTATGTGATTTACTTACCTAGTCTCACATATCGGCGTAAACGAGAACCTCTAGAAGTTTATCGCTTAGTTGAGGGCAACTATATTTTACAACCAGGCTCACGGGTATGGATGCCAGAGATTGGTTTGGCAATAGGGCGAGAACGGGGTACTTACCTGGGACGGACGCGAGATTGGTTATATTGGTACGATCGGGAAGAACGGAAATTACCGACACCAGAGTAATTAGTACAACAAGAAAGAGAACGCGCTGAGAGAATGGCGCAAAAGCTACGAGACTTAGGAATTAACCCAGAAGATATTTAGGAAATTGAAGAGTGCGATCGCCATTAGAAAATAGAATTAGTACCTTAACAACTTCCTTCCCAAATCAAAAGTTGTCTTGAAGCTGCAACAAAGCAGTTGAGATGCTTAGGTGGGTAAAGAAAATGATCGTAGGCTAATGCCATCTGTCTAGCAGCCTCACTATATGGTACTCTACCGATTCCCGTACCTAAACCGGGACAAGCAATGCTACTAATTTGGTACTGAGCTTGTTGGTTATGTTGTCGCACAGACAACAGCATAGCCCACATCGCTATATAAGGAATGTCTGTCCCAATAATCGACATAGGAACTCGCATTGTAGGTGTGTGAGCTAAAAACGGGTGCAATGAATGACCTGTTTCTACAATCATTGATGTTCCTACTGGCTGTTCGCCTAAATACTTTGTCAGTATTTGTTGCTGGACTTTTTCCATCAAGGAACTACCAAAAAATTTGATAATGGCAGCATCTATCCCACCATCCATCATGCCAAATGAATTACCAGGGCTGACTAAACAGTCATAGTTGGCTAACCACTCAAAGTAGTTATTAACTATTTCAACATTAGGTAAATAATAAAAATGTTCTTGAAATGCGGCTGCTAACGATGAATCGGGTGCTACTAATATTAGTTTCAAGCTTTATTCCTCTGCTTGAATACTTATTGTACACGCATTCATTTTTCAGTAACCAAAGGGAACCGTTTTTGACAGACTACCTCATGAGAACATTATCAATGGCAAAATCTGAGTTCAGCAAGATGGAACAGAGGTTGGTATCGCCAATCGATTGGTTGAACTCTGTGTACCAGAACAAGACATCGTTTTGGGCTTCGATCCTCCAAAAATGCGACACTAGACTGACTTTGCGGTAGAATGCTCGCAGCTATTCTCAAAAACAAAATCCACCTGGATATGGAATTATCAGGTGGACTTGTTAAATATTTTTAGTGGATCCGAGCAGAGTCGAACTGCTGTCCAAATTGGGTATTAACCCTCCGCTCATTCACAGGTTTAGCCTATCTGACCCTCAAGGCGGGAATCGTTCATTATCCCGAACGTAGGATGCTCTGATTAAGTCTTAGCTAGCAAGTCAACCAGAGAATACTTGCTAGAGCATCCGTTGGGGTTGGTCTCTAGCCCTTAACGGAGTCGGACTAAAGACGCTCGAACCAATTAGAGGTTTTTAGGCAACTGCTAGAGCAGGCTTACGAGCAAAGCTTACGATGTTATTCGCATTTACTTTTGTTTTGAGCCTTTGATTTCCGAGAGACGACTCACTCTCGACCTGAATCACAGAGCAGCGTTCGCCAACCTGTCGAAACCGTGACGGACCCATGTACTCTATACTTCAATTATAATACGTCGTTTTAATATTGTGTGTTGAGACAAAAAATTTTATGCATAGTCAATAGTCAATAGTCCAACGACAAATGAGCCATGACAGCCTCGACTAGAAATCTATAAGACGAAGCTTTAAGCGTTTTACGAACAATAGCCAATTGCTAATCTTAATACAAGTAGCAATTGGCTATTTATCGCAAAGTAACAATTGACAATTCCCTAAGTTAATGCTTCTGCACCACCCACAACTTCTAGGAGTTCTTGGGTAATTGCCGCTTGTCGAGCTTTGTTGTAAGACAAGGATAGGGTTCTAATCAATTCACCTGCGTTGTCGCTGGCGTTGTTCATCGCAGTCATCCGTGCTGCTAGTTCGCTAGCTGCTGATTCTTGTAGTGCGCGTAATAGCTGGTTCCCCAGATACAAAGGTAGTAAGGAATCAAGAATCTGCACTGGATCTTGCTCGAAAATCATATCCCGAGGCAAAGGACGGATTTCCGTAGTCACTTTTTGCCTTTCTACTTCAAATTGACCGCCACGGGTTGTTAAGCGGAAGATTTCATCGTCTGATGCTTCTAAACCTTGCGGATCTAAAGGAAGCAGGGTTTGCACAACTGGACGAGAACTCACCAAAGAGACAAATCGAGTGTAGATTAATTCAATCCGGTCTACACTTTCTGAGAGGAACAAAGACAGCAGTTCGTCAGCAATCTTTGTCGCTTCGGCGGCGGTAGGAATTTGTTCTAAGCCGCTGTAGGTAGCATCAATGGGTTGGTCTCGGCGTTGGAAGTATTGAATAGACTTGCGTCCTACCAACACAAATTTGTAATTCACACCTTCGGCTTGGAGTTCCTTGGCACGGTTTTCAGCGCGACGAATGACGTTACTATTGTAACCGCCACACAAACCGCGATCGCCTGCAATGACCAACAAACCTACTGTTTTTACTTCCCGCTTTCTCAGCAGGGGTAAGTTGGCTTCTTCAAACCGCAGACGGGTTTGTAAACCGTATAAAACTTGCGCTAGTTTATCAGCAAAGGGACGAGTTGCTAATACTTGTTCTTGCGCCCGGCGTACTCTCGCCGCCGCTACCAGCCGCATGGCTTCTGTAATTTTTTTGGTGTTTTTGACCGACTGAATGCGATCGCGTATTGCTTTAAGATTGGGCATATTCTTGAGTCCTGAGTCCTGAGTCCAAAGTCAAGAGTCCAGAGTCTCAAGTTTTTTGACTGTTGACCCTTGACCCTTGACTAATTACGCTGTTGCTTTGAAGGTCTTCTTGAATTCGGTTAGCGCTTCCTTTAAAGCAGCTTCTTCTGCGTCACCCAGTGCTTTAGAGCTTTGTACTGCTTGAGCGTACTGAGGTTTGCCTGTCTTTAAGTAATCGCGGAGACCTCTGGTGAAGGTGGTAACTTTGTCTACAGGGATATCATCTAAGTAACCGTTGATACCTGCGTAGAGAATGGCTACTTGCTCGTATACAGACAGTGGGTCATTTTGGGGCTGCTTCAGTAATTCCCGTAAGCGTTGACCCCGCGCCAATTGGTCTTGGGTAGCTTTATCTAAGTCAGAAGCAAATTGCGCGAAAGCTTGCAGGTCATCAAATTGCGCTAGTTCCAACTTAATCTTACCGGCAACTTTTTTCATTGCCTTAGTTTGTGCCGCAGAACCTACACGGGATACTGAGATACCGGGGTTTACAGCGGGACGGATACCAGCGTTGAACAAGTCAGAAGATAAGAAGATCTGACCGTCGGTGATGGAAATTACGTTTGTGGGGATGTATGCTGATACGTCACCGGCTTGGGTTTCAATAATAGGTAGAGCAGTCATGCTACCTTTACCCAATTCATCACTCAACTTCGCTGCTCTTTCTAACAAGCGGGAGTGAATGTAGAATACGTCTCCAGGGTAAGCTTCCCGTCCGGGTGGACGACGTAGCAGCAAGGACATTTGGCGATAAGCTTGGGCTTGCTTGGAAAGGTCGTCGTAAATTACGAGAGTAGCTTTGCCTTTGTACATGAAGTACTCAGCAATGGTAGCTCCGGTGTAAGGAGCGAGGAATTGTAGGGTTGCAGGGTCACTGGCGTTAGCAGCAACAACTACGGTGTAGTCCATTGCACCTTTGTCTTGCAGTGTTTGGACAACGTTAGCTACGGTAGAAGCCTTTTGACCAACGGCAACGTAGACACAAACTACATCTTCACCTTTTTGGTTGATGATTGTGTCAATTGCGATCGCAGTTTTACCTGTTTGACGGTCGCCGATGATCAATTCCCGCTGACCGCGACCGATGGGAATCATGGAATCGATAGCTGTAATCCCGGTTTGCATCGGTTCGTGTACCGACCGACGAGCAATAATACCAGGAGCTGGAGATTCAATCAAACGGCTTTCTGTGGTCTTGATATCTCCCTTACCATCGATGGGACGACCCAATGCATCAACAACGCGTCCAATCAATGCTTCGCCTACGGGTACTTGGGCAATTCTACCAGTTGCGGTGACAGAGCTACCTTCTTGAATTTCCCGTCCTTCACCCATCAGTACCGCGCCCACGTTATCTTCTTCTAAGTTCTGGGCGATACCAATTGTGCCGTCTTCAAATTCTAATAGCTCCCCAGCCATAGCCTTTTCCAGACCATAAATCCGGGCAATACCATCACCGACTTGCAGCACGGTACCGACGTTAGCAACTTTGACATCTTGGTCGTATTGCTCGATTTGCTGTTGAATAATGCTACTAATTTCGTCTGGTCTGATTGAAATGCTCATGTTTCTAACTTTTTTCTTGGAAGACTGAACAGAGTTATCTTGACTAGGAACTGGTTAAGCGTAAAGAAAGGCGGCGCAATTGACCCCGTAAACTGGCATCAATTACCTGTGAACCTACTCTAATAATCAAACCACCAATTAAGTCGCGGTCGATTTTAGTTTCTAGTTCTACTTGGCGAGCATTAGTGATGGACAGAACTTTATCTATTACAGCCTGTTGTTGAGCTTCTGTGAGGGGAACGGCTGAAGTAACTTCCGCTAATACGGTTTGATTCAGCTGCCGCAACAACGCTAAATACTGCTGTAAAATCTGCTCCAAGAAGAAAATTCGCCGTTTATCTACCAGCAACAGTAAAAAATTGCGCAAGTAAGGGTTAGCGCCATCACCCAATATCTGAGCGATTACTGCCTTTTTCCGTTCAGGCTGAATAAACGGGTTGTCGATTAAGTTCCGCAATGGCGCTGAATCTTTCAACAAATTGATTAACGCACGTGCATCTTCGCCAAACTGTTCTGTCAGATTTTTGGATTGAGCTATTGACATCAAAGCCTGTGCGTAAGGCTGGGCGATTTCGGCTGTTTCTACATTACTTTTCATCAGCGTCCTCCCACCTGTGCGATACTGCGGTCAATGATTTGTTGTTGAACATTGTCAGCAATTCCAGATCGCAGTTCTGACTCGACTTTTTGCAATGCTAGCGCGGCTACCCGCTGCCGCAGTTCTGCTAGCGCTCGCTCTCTTTCTGTGTTTAAGTCTGCTGCTGCTGTTTGTCGCAAGCGTTCTACATCTTGTGCTGCTTTTGCTAATAGAGCTTGCTTTGTTGCTTGGGCGTTTTCTTCAGCAGCTTGGCGGATGCGTTGTGCTTCTGCCTGAGCTTGCGTTAACTGCTCTTGCGCTTGGGATAAAGCAACTTGTGCTTCTTTTAAGCGTTGTTCGGCTTCCTGAACTGCGGTGGCAATCTTAGACCGTCGCTCGCTCAGGATATTGCTTAAAACTTTACGTCCAAAGTAGAATAAAATGCCAACCAGAATCGCCAGGTTAATGAGATTGGTTTCTAATATGTCTAGGTTTAGACCGAAACCACCTTCTGCTGCGCCTTCTGCTAATTCAGAGTGTTCTGCGGCAAGTAATAAGAATGTGCCCATGTTACCCATCTACAAGTGCGCTGCTCGCTTGCTAATACATTGTATTTTCCTGAAGGGAAATTAAAGTGTTTTAACTTCCCGAAGGAAAAAAGTGCCTTTTTTGACACTTAATTATGCGCTTTGGGACAATTGCCCATCTACGCCTATGCTTTCACAGAACCTCAACTATCGCTTATCTAGCTAAAGTCGGTCCTAATAGTTTTTCTAGAATCTGTCTGCTTAGAGCATCAACGCGTTGTTCTAAGGAACGCATAGCTTCTTGCTTTTGTTGCTCTATTTCAATAGCAGCGCGTTCTCGCTCTTGCTGAGCTTGTTGTTGCGCCTCAGCGATTTTCTGGGCAGTAATTTTCTTAGCGTCCACTTGAGCTGCTTCTATAGTAGCTTGCGATTGCCTGCGAGCTGCTGCGAGCTGCTGCTCATATTCTTGGGTTAAGCGTTCGGCTTTAGCCAAGCGTTCCTTGGCATCAAGGGTATTCGTTCGGATGTAATTATCGCGATCGTCCAGTACCTTGGTCAGTGGCTTATAGAAAATTACATTCAACAAAGCTGCCAATAGCAGGAACTGCAATGCCATGAAGGGCAAGGTAGCATCGAAATCAAACATTTCTCTCCTCTTTGGCTGGAGTAGCAGTTTTCATGGCTAGCAACAACATCCAACCTTTCATATTTTAGAGACCAATAGCCAACAAGGGTCAACTTACATCAGAACGACTAGATACCCAAAAGATTGCGATTTGTAGAGACGTGAATCTTCACGCCTCTACATTAACAAAACTCTTAGGCCTTAGGAAAAGGGGTTAGCAAATAGCAATACCAGAGCGATTACCAGACCGTAGATGGTCAAGGATTCCATGAACGCCAAGGTTAACAGCAGAGTACCCCGAATCTTGCCTTCTGCTTCGGGTTGACGGGCAATACCTTCTACTGCTTGACCTGCGGCATTACCTTGACCAATACCAGGGCCAATTGCAGCTAAACCAATTGCTAGAGCAGCAGCCAGAACTGAAGCAGCAGAAACTAATGGATCCATGTTGATTTTCCTTGCTTTAAGTACAGAACTACAAAAGTACGTTAACTAGTAAAGACGTGTTTTTCACGCTGCACCGAGTTCTCATAAATCGCGCTTGGCGAAGTTTTGAGCGTGGATGCTCTCGGAACTGTGCTATCTACTGAGCAGCTTTAATGCTCCTCATGCTCTTCTCCGCCGTGTCCCTCCATCGCCTCATGAATATAAGCCCCGGCTAGGGTCGCAAACACCAGGGCTTGGATGGCACTGGTAAACAAACCCAAAGCCATTACAGGCAGAGGTATAAATAGAGGAACAAGCAGAACCAGCACCGCTACAACCAATTCATCCGCCAATATATTCCCGAAAAGACGGAAGCTTAGGGAGAGGGGCTTGGTGAAATCTTCAAGAATGGCGATCGGCAACAGGACAGGTGTTGGCTCAATATATTTTTTAAAGTAGCCCAAACCCCGCTTGCTAAAACCAGCGTAAAAGTACGCTAAAGAAGTCAGCAATGCCAACGCTACAGTCGTATTGATATCATTGGTGGGAGCTGCTAATTCACCAGATGGCAACTTAATTAGTTTCCAAGGAATGAGTGCGCCTGACCAGTTCGATACGAAGATAAACAAAAACAATGTGCCCAAGAATGGCACCCAGGGGCGGTACTCTTTCTCACCCAGCTGGTTTTTTGCCAGATCCCGAATAAATTCTAGGGCATATTCCATCAAATTTTGGATGCCCTGGGGAATTCTTTGAGCATTGCGAGTAGCAGCTAGTGAAGCTATTACTAGCAGGCCAATCACAAACCAGGAAGTGAGAAAAACCTGCCCATGAATTTTCAGATTTCCCAATTGCCAGTAGAAATGATGACCTACTTCTAATGCGGCGAGGGGAAATGAATTAAAGGCGTTTAAGACACTAAGCATTTGCATTCTTCAAGCATTTTCCCCAACGAGCGAGGATGGGAGTATTGTCTTTGTGAGCCTGACTTTATTAAGAATCAGGAAGGAACGCAGTTTGCACGGTGTAGACGAGGAGCGTGGCTTTGTAAGTTAAAAATCCCAAGAATATGGGCATAACCTGTAGCTCATGCCATTGAGTTGCTAATACAATCAACCCAATAAATAGAGCAAAACGACTTTTACTCAGACGCTTTTTCTCACCACCGAGTCGCTCAACGTCTTTGGCCAGCATTTTTAAGTAAACCACACCTGCACACGCCCCAAGCAAATAATTCAGAGCAATGTTTAGTGAATAAAAAATCCACACAGAGATAAAAATAATCCCTGTTAAGACAAGTGTGATTACCAACAACTTCTGGTAGAGTTGATAGAACTCCTCCATTGAGTTTACTCGTTCTGTGTCAGGAGAACCAGACTCAGCATTTTGACTTGTTGTTGGAGTTGATGCAGTTGATTCGTCTGACAAGCTCACAGGACTCAAAACCAGTACAGCTAACGATGATGACTGCACATTCAGTCAGCTGAATCATATCACGATCTGGTAACAATACTTTAGAAAAAAACAATTAACTTCTTGTCAGCAAACAGGAACAAGCTGATTTCGAGGAGTCAGGAGAAAGGTTAGTTGTATTTTCATAGTTCATACTTCAACCTTTGGTTGGCTACTGACATACGAAGCTTTAATTAAAAATAAATGCCCCTAAAACAGCTTTAGAATAAAGGCTCTTAGGGGCATAATATTAATTTTGTCAATCGATTAAGGTGTTGCACCCTGGTTATTTACCCTGCTATGCACTAGGCCTTATTTGTAACACCAGCCTGCTTACGCTTCATCCAAGCACCAAAACCAAGAGCAATAGCAGAACTAGCGATTGTTAGTGGTTCGGGGACAGGTTCACTGAAAGGTGCACTGAAATCAGAAATGGTTACAGAACCTCTGCCATATTTATTGTCACTGGTTTTGACTTGGAAGCTGAAGAAATCACCAGCGGCAACGTTTGTGCTAAAGGTGCCCTGACCAGTCGTTGAAAGACTAGAGAAAAGATTGGTAACAATGCCATTTTTCACAAAGCTAAAAGGGTCAAAGAAAGCAGCCGCATCCGCAGTTGAATAATTCCACTTGAAGCTCAACACTCCATCAGCTACGGCCTGAACTATGTAATCAGTTGTTCCATAGGAGTTACTACCGTTATCTCCGCCAAAAAGGGTGACGGAACTAGGCGCACCAGTAGTGTTAACAAAGCCATCAGCATTTCTGTTGATCAATGTCCAGTTACTAGGAGCATATGGGCCAATAAAAGCAGCTTCGGCTGGTTTAGCACCAACAGCAGCGAATGACAAAGCAATACTGGCAGTAGCCATGCTTAGCTTTGTAGCTAATTTCATGAAATAATTCTCCAAAATCCGAAGGTTATTCAGTACTAACTCAGAGGTGAGTTTCTATTAATGTATTCTTTGATATTTTTTATACACTGGACGAAAAAGCTTTATTGATACAAACTTTATACTATAGCCCTAAGTATAAAGTTTTCATGAATTTATAGGGTGAAAATCACAGTATTATTACTTTATATGGATAGTTCATACTAAATTTACGTAGAAACCATATGTATATTACACAAGAGTTAGAGATTGCCATCTCTAACTCCGAGAGCATGAATTACTAGGCACAAGGCTAGTAGAGTAAGCTACTAAATAATTGATTCTCGTAGCTTTAGATTGTGGAATATCAAGTTGACAATTTAGTTAACGTGGGCTTAACAAAATTATCTGCTGCTTGAGGAGGCTTCTAATTTTTTCCAAACCTGTCTGTGTAATTGCTACAATCTCTGCCACTGTGGAATTACCATCACAGCGTTGCAAAAATTCCAACTCGTCTGCTGATAAGTTAACTACTTGGTAATCGTAATTAAATACACATGTACTGGGAAATCCCTCTAAACAAGGATTAAGTTCAGGAACTGCTTTGAGTAGAGTGTCATTATTTGACCAATCAGCTTTGGTAATGGGAGGGCGATCGAGAAAAAATTCGTAATGAGTAACTTCTGGGTCTAGCAATTCTATTAAGCGATAACGTTGGCGATCGCTCAACTCTTTTGTCCGTTCAATTAACTCTGGTGCTTTACTTAAAAGTCTGTCTAATTGCCAGAAACCTGGATTTGAGAAGCCGATAAACTCTAAACCAGAAGCATCAATGAGTTCAAATAACGTCTCGATGTTGTAATCGATTTCTTGGGGATGAACGTACATATCAGCAAAGTTTTCATCCCGTTGATTTTCCAATGACCAGCGCTCTTTTTCGCGCTTGACAATTCTGTTATTTTCTGGTAATGAAGAAAATATTTGTCGCCCTAACTGCACGCCATCGCGATAGTCGCCGCGTTTGTCACCTTGAAGAAGAGCGATCGCTTTTTGCATGAGTTGAATTTCCCAGCGTCCCAACTCTCCATAGACAAAAATATGCATCAAGCCACCAGGTGCTAACTTCTTCGCCAAGGCTTGAATACCGCGAATCGGGTCAGGTGTATGATGCAAAACCCCAACGCAATTAATTAAATCAAACTCACCTGGTAATTGTTCCACATCGAACAAACTCAGGTGATGAAACTCAACGCGATTTGCTCCAGAACGCTGACAGCGCTCTTTTGCTACTGCTAAAGCACCAGCACTCAGGTCAATTCCGACAACAGAAGCTTGAGGATTGAGGTGAACCAAGTATTCTGTCCCTACACCTGTACCACAACCAGCATCCAAAATGCGGATGTCTTGTTTTTGAGGTTTTTGACCAGTGCAAAAATTGTAAGCAGCTAACCAATTCCAGCGCCAGTTATAGCCTGGAGGTGGTTCATCCAATAGAGGTTCTGGCGGAAAGGGATAAGTGTTGTAGAGTTTGGCAACAGCAGCGCTAACAGTTTGGGCGTCGGACATAACAAGTAATTCTGGCAGCAAAACTGAGTTTAGCAGATGAGGTTTGACACTTTACTACTAAAAGGTGTTTCCCTCTTGCCTAACTCTACAAGTAAGTCAGAAGTCTAAATAAGAGTGCTAGAGATCGCATTGATGGGTTTGGCAATATTTAGCATTATTGATTTCGGCTTGTAAATTCTTCAGGGTAACGATCCGCAAGTTAGTTCCACCTTGCACCTCAGCAGCGATATAGCCATAATTTTCGCCCCGATAAAATTGGTCTCGATCTATTTTTGTTACATAGCGAGACTGCTGAAAATCATTGGCAATCTTGGAGTTGTAAATATCTTGAATTAGTTTTATTGCTTTGGCATTTTTCTTAGTGAATTTGAGGCTAGAGTCACCACTGACAGTTATTCCCTCTTTAGTTACTGTGCCATTTTGAGAAGTTACATCAGCATAAAAATACAATTTTCCTTTTGTGCCTTCATAACCATGTGCTTCGCTGTTGTACCTAAGGGTTGGTAATGTTGCCCTGGTCTTTGCCCAATTGACTACGGTAGTTATACTTTGTCCGGGTAAAGCATTAGCGGGATTAAAAGACAAAGTTACAGTCAAAGCGGATAAAGCAGGATAAAAAATTGCGTAAAAATTATTACTTTTGCGCATGAGTTTATGTAGTTAGATGTATTTATAGCAACAGCATAACTTACAAAACCTCAGTAACAAGTTTTTTGACTCTCAACTCTACAAAAGAGCGCCGGGAAGGGAAATGAGAGAAAAATAACAAATGGCTCTAAACTCTTACCCATTACTATTGATCCTTGACTCTGGACTCTGGACTACAAAAATATCTTTTGTGGGTTTTGAACACAAATAGATACAAAACTTAGTCTTAATCTCAGAGAAGCGAGAGCATGAGTTCTGCAACTTATCGTATTTGATGCGTCAGATTCTACATACTTCTTAATAAATCAACAGGGAAGCCGCAAAACGTTCTAATCTAAAAGCTGACTGGGTTAATTTACTGGCAGTTTTGAAGGCGGTACTCTTAAGGCATGACTACACCGATGTGTCAAGCCTCAAAGCGACCCAGACTTAACACATAAATGATTATGATGGGAGTTTTACAAATCCGATGAGTGTTAAGGCAAGTGGTGGAAGCTCAGTTGCGCGTCCGCAACTATATCAAACCCTAGCAGTAGCTACGATTACCCAAGCGGAGCAGCAAGACCGCTTTTTGGGAACTGGTGAACTGAATGAACTGGCAAGCTATTTTGCATCTGGTGCAAAGCGTTTAGAAATTGCCCAGACGCTCACGGAAAATTCCGAGATTATCGTATCTCGGGCTGCCAACCGAATTTTTGTTGGTGGTTCGCCAATGGCTTTTTTAGAAAAGCCAAGAGAACCAGAATTGGCAATGGCCAGTGCTGGTGCTGGGAATGTTCAAGAAGGCATGAAACTAGGAACTGTAACCTACGTTGAAAGTCGAGGCGGCTTCCTAGAAAATTTACGCTCAATCTTTAACAGTTCCCCAAGTGGTCCAACACCTCCAGGTTTTAGACCAATCAACGTTGCTCGTTATGGCCCTAGCAACATGGCCAAGAGCCTGCGGGACTTATCCTGGTTCTTGCGCTATGCTACCTATGCGATCGTGGCAGGCGACCCCAATATCATTGCTGTGAATACACGGGGTTTGCGGGAAATTATTGAAAATGCTTGTTCTGGTGAAGCAACAATTGTGGCTTTACAAGAAATCAAAGCAGCATCACTTTCGTTTTTCCGCCAAGATGCTAAGGCTACAGAGATTGTGTCTCAGTACATGGATGTGTTGCTGACAGAATTTAAAGCAGCAACACCTTCCAATAAACTGCGCCAACGTCCTTCTGGAGACCAACAAGGGTTGCAACTGCCCCAAATTTACTTTGAAGCGGCAGAACGGCGGCCCAAGTTTGTGATGAAGCCTGGGTTATCAGCAAG
Source organism: Calothrix sp. NIES-2098 (assembly GCF_963875125.1). Taxonomy (NCBI): domain Bacteria; kingdom Bacillati; phylum Cyanobacteriota; class Cyanophyceae; order Nostocales; family Calotrichaceae; genus Calothrix; species Calothrix sp. NIES-2098. The sequence goes on along the minus strand of NZ_CAWNKJ010000001.1, from coordinate 8,543,790 downwards.
CGAAAAAAATGAGGTAGTCAAAGCTGCCTATCGACAAATCTTTGAGCGCGATATTACCCGTGCTTACAGCTTGTCAATCTCCGACTTAGAATCTAAGGTGAAGAATGGCGACATCTCAATGAAAGAGTTTGTCCGCCGTCTCACCAAATCTCCTCTTTACCAAAAACAGTTTTACCAGCCTTTTATTAACAGCCGAGTAATTGAACTGGCTTTCCGTCATATTTTGGGGCGTGGGCCAAGTAGCCGTGAAGAAGTCCAAAAATACTTTGCGATTATTTCTAACGGTGGTCTGCCAGCTTTAGTTGATGCTTTGGTAGATTCGCAAGAATACAGCGATTATTTCGGTGAAGAGACAGTACCTTACCTGCGCGGTTTGGGTCAAGAGGCACAAGAATGCCGTAACTGGGGGCCACAACAAGACCTGTTTAACTACAGTGCGCCTTTCCGCAAAGTACCTCAGTTTATTACTACATTCGCTGCTTACGATCGCCCATTACCGGATCGGCATCCCTACGGTTCTGGTAACGACCCCTTAGAAATTCAATTTGGGGCAATTTTCCCGAAAGAAACTCGCAATCCTAGCAGCAGTCCCGCGCCTTTTAGCAAAGATACCCGACGGATCTTAATTCACCAAGGGCCTGGTATTAATAACCAACTGAGCAATCCGGGAGCCAGAGGTGAGTTTCCTGGTAGCTTTGGGCCTAAGGTATTCCGATTGGATCAACTTCCTGGCACAATTGGCAAAAAAGCTGCTAAAGGTGCAAGCATTAAGTTCTCCGAAAGCTCTACTCAAGCAGTAATTAAAGCTGCATACCTACAAGTTTTCGGTCGTGATGTTTACGAAGGTCAGCGTTTAAAAGTCCAAGAAATCAAGCTGGAGAACGGACAACTTTCCGTGCGGGAATTTATCCGTGCTTTGGCTAAGTCGGATGTCTTCCGTAAAACTTACTGGACATCGCTGTATGTTTGTAAAGCGATCGAATACATTCACCGCCGCTTGTTAGGTCGTCCCACCTACGGTCGTCAAGAAATCAACAAATATTTTGACATCGCTGCTAAACAAGGCTTTTATGCTGTAGTTGATGCGATTATCAACAGCGTGGAATATAGCGAGGCATTTGGTGAGGATACAGTACCTTACGAACGCTATCTGACTCCGGGTGGTGTGGCATTGCGACAACTGCGAGTTGGCAGTATTCGCGAAGATGTGGGTGGTAAAGTCCAAAAGCAAGAAACACCGCTGTTTGTCACTTTAGGTACAGTTACCGACACGCGGACAGCACCGGATATTCAATTCCGCATCAACCAAGGTGTTAGCAAGCAACGGGAACAAACAAAAATCTTCAAGCAGGTGGCAAATATCAGCGACAAAGCCGCTGTGCAAACTTTAATTAGTGCTGCCTATCGTCAGATTTTTGAACGCGATATTGCACCTTATATTGCGAAAAACGAATTTTCAGCTTTAGAAAGCAAACTGAGTAACGGGGAAATTACTGTTAAGGAATTCATTGAAGGTTTGGGTTACTCCAACCTCTACATCAAAGAGTTCTACACACCTTACCCCAACACCAAGGTAATTGAACTGGGAACTAAGCACTTCTTAGGACGCGCACCTTTAGATCAAGCAGAAATCCGCAAGTATAACCAGATTTTGGCTACTCAAGGGATTCGCGCCTTTATTGGTGCTTTGGTGAACAGTGCGGAGTATGGCGAGGTATTTGGTGAAGATACAGTGCCTTATCGTCGCTTCCCCACCTTACCTGCGGCTAACTTCCCGAATACTGAAAAGCTGTATAACCAGCTGACTAAGCAAAATGATGATGTTGTAGTACCTAGCTTTAAGACAGTACAACCACGCCTGGTTGGGACAGCCTCATCATCAAACGGAAGCAGTTCTTATGCTGACTTGGGTCGTTCTTCTAACAACGTTCAAGGACAAACTGTAATTAGCAACCGTTGCAAGCCGGCACGCATTTATCGCCTGAGCGAACGCACAAACCAAGCAGAAACACAATTGGCAATCGATGCGATTTACTCTCAGGTATTAGATGTATTTAGCGCTCAAATACCTGCTAATTACCGCTTAACTGCACTAGAGAGCAAACTACAAGCAGGAGACATCTCCGTGCGTGAGTTTGTGCGCGAACTGGCTAGTTCCGATATCTATTGCGATCGCTTCTATACACCTTATCCCAGTGCTAAGGTGATTGAGTTCCTCTGCCGTCACCTGTTGGGACGCACACCAGCCTCTCAAGAGGAAATCAGCGAGCACAACAAGCTGTTGGCAAGCAGGGGGCTAAGAGCCGTTGTTGAGGCAATTGTCGATAGTCCAGAGTATGCCCGCTACTTTGGTGAAGATGTGGTGCCTTATCCACGCTTCTCTTCTTGAGCGTAGGCAACTAACGAGAGAGTTAGTCAATAGTCGACAGTCATAGGTCAAGAGTTTAAAGTTTTAGACTCTTGACCAGATTTAGTGCTGAGTGCTGGGTGAAAAGGCTGACTCAGCACTTGCTTGCTTAACTTTGCGTAATATGGCGTTCAGATTGCAAAAATTGACGTGAATCTGAAAAAAAATATTACAAACTGTTAAGAGCAGTCATAAATGCTCAACAGAATGCCGGAGAATGTTTTGCGGAAGGTAGCGAAATTTTAAAAGCTTGTGTACTTGATATTGACTCAAGCAATTCGTGAAACACTAGCAATGGCATTTTGTCAAGTGCTAAGTAGCAAGAAAAACGAAAAAAAACTAGCTACCGTTATCCAAAATCAAAGTCGCACCAGTTTAATCAAATTCTGGTTTCATTCGTAGTTGGAGGAATCCATTAATGAGTATCGTCACGAAGTCCATCGTGAATGCTGATGCAGAAGCCCGCTATCTCAGCCCTGGTGAGTTAGATCGGATCAAGACCTTTGTTAGTGGTGGTGAGCGCCGTCTGCGGATTGCTCAAATTTTGACCGAAAACCGCGAGCGTCTGGTTAAGCAAGCTGGCGAACAAGTGTTCCAAAAGCGTCCTGATGTTGTATCTCCTGGTGGTAATGCTTACGGTCAGGAATTGACTGCTACTTGCTTACGCGACTTGGATTACTACCTGCGTCTAGTTACCTACGGAATCGTATCTGGCGATGTTACCCCCATCGAAGAAATCGGTGTGATCGGTGCTCGTGAAATGTACAAGTCTTTGGGTACTCCTATTGACGGTATTACTGAAGGTATCCGTGGTCTAAAGAGTGGCGCTGCTTCCTTGCTGTCTGCTGAAGACGCTGCTGAAGCTGGTTCTTACTTCGACTACGTAGTCGGTGCCCTATCCTAGGTTGAAGCGATTTCGCTGCTAATACCGAAGTATTGCAATACTGTTGGAAAAAAGGAATTTACAATAATGGCTCAAGACGCAATTACCGCTGTCATTAACTCCGCAGACGTTCAAGGTAAATATCTCGACTCTGCTGCTTTAGAAAAGCTCAAAGGCTACTTCGCAACTGGCGACTTGCGCGTACGTGCTGCTAGCACCATCAGCGCTAATGCTGCTGCGATCGTTAAAGAAGCTGTAGCAAAATCCTTGTTGTACTCTGACGTTACCCGTCCCGGTGGTAACATGTACACCACCCGTCGCTATGCTGCTTGTATCCGCGACTTGGATTACTACCTCCGCTACGCTACCTACGCTATGTTAGCTGGCGATCCTTCCATCCTAGATGAGCGCGTACTCAATGGCTTGAAGGAAACCTATAACTCCTTGGGCGTTCCCGTAAGCTCTACCGTACAAGCTATCCAAGCTATCAAAGAAGTAACCGCTAGCTTGGTAGGTTCTGATGCTGGTAAAGAAATGGGCGTTTACCTAGACTACATCTCCTCTGGCTTAAGCTAAGAGTTAGTTTGCACTTAGATAATTTAGGTGCAGCTTGATTAAGGTCTGGAAATCAATTGTGAGTGTTAGAGCGTTCTATCGCTTGCCTAGTTGAAATAATCAATTATGATGAGTGTTAGCGGTCTAGTATTGACGCTTGATTTCCAGACTTTGCAGTGATTAATTAAAGAATTGCCTTAAAAAACACTCCCCTTTTTTGAAATAAAAAAGTTTTCACAATTACTACAGGAGAATCTAAGATGGCCCGGTTGTTTAAAGTTACTGCTTGTGTACCCAGTCAAACCCGAATTCGCACCCAACGCGAACTGCAAAATACCTACTTCACCAAGTTAGTGCCCTTCGAGAACTGGTTCCGCGAACAGCAACGCATTATGAAAATGGGTGGCAAAATCGTTAAAGTTGAATTGGCAACTGGTAAGCAAGGTACTAACACTGGGTTGCTGTAATTGCTGTAATTACTATATACGCAACATTATTGTAGGGAGTTATAAAGAGGTCGAGTTAGGCCTCTTTTTTGTTGTTTTTCATTTGTCCCAGCCCCAATTTATGACACGCCTACTTTTCATTACAGAAAGATTTGCGCCAGATTTGGGTGGTTTGGCTAGGAGTGCAACACGATTGGTTGGGACACTCTCGCAAATGGGTATAGAAATTGATGTTGTCACCTGGAGTCGCTATTTACAGCCAGGTGAAGTTTTACCACCAGAAAGTAGAGAAACAAAGACTCGCATTTATCGGATAGGGTTATATCGTCATTGGGATATGACAATGCCCCATACTTTGAATGTTCTGGATTGGTTACACTCTTCTCATGCTTATGATGCTGTTTGGGGTCATTATTTGTTTCCCAGCGGTTTTCTAGCTACCTGGTTTGCTGGGCTTCAAGGATTACCAAGCACAGTTAGCGCCCGTGGTAATGATATTGACCGCGAAATGTTTCCGCCGGGAGATTTTGCCCGCTTGCAGTGGACGCTACAACACACCAATGTAATTACAGCGGTAAGTGCTGATATGTCTCGCAAAATTCAGCTACTTAGTGGGCAGGATGATGTGTTGGTATTGAAAAATGTAGTTGATACAGGAATATTTTCACCGCAGAACCCCAAATCTCAAGGGAGGAGGGAAGAAATTACTAGGGAGTCTTTAGGAATTGCTTCAGATGAGGTGGTACTAGGATTTTGTGGGGAACTGCGAGAGAAAAAAGGGCAGCAGTTTCTATTGAATGCTTTGACAACTGTTCGGCAAGTGCGTCCTGCTTGCTTGTTAATTATTGGTGAGGTAAGGGCATCTCAAGAATCTGTGCTGCAATTATACAAAACTCATCAGCCCGAAAATGCCCAGAGGATAATTATTACTGGACATTTACCCAATCCTGAAGCTGTGGCTGAACATCTGCGGTTGTGTGATGTTTACCTCCAGCCTTCACTGTGGGAAGGAATGCCAAATGCTTTATTAGAAGCAATGGCTTGTGGTTGTTGCTGTATCGCCAGTGATGCGGGTGGTATTCCAGAAGTGATTTCACATGGTAAAAATGGCTTTGTATTACCTCGTTCTCATCTGCACAAACTGGGTGATGCGGTGCTGGAATTTTTGGCGATGACAAGAGAGGACAAAAATCGCATTAGCCAAGCTGCAAGCGATCGCATTCTCTTAGAATACTCCTTAGCTCAAGAAAAGTTGCAACTTCAAACTTTAATTGACCGCTTGATTCCTAATTCTGTATAGGCATTAATTAAGGCTTCCCCTGCACGCTGCCAAGTATAATACTCCTCAATTCGCTGGCGGGCATTGATTGCTAGTTTTTTTGCTAGTTCTTGGTCATTTTGCAAGCGTAACACGGCATCTTTAATAGACTTGGCTGAACCTGGCTTGACTAACAAAAAATGTACTCCATCTTCTCCTAATTCCCTAACTACTGGTAAATCGCTAGCAATTACAGGTATTCCTGTTGCCATGCCTTCTAAAATCTTCAGCGGACAACAACCTTGAACTAAATTGCGATCGTTGGGCGTCAATGGTGCCAAAATTACATCACAAGCATGGATATGCTCAACCAGTTGCGTTTGAGACATTGATGCTAAGATACTTAGCTTCTCAGCCACTCCCAGCTTCAGGGCTAGCTGCTTGATTGCTTGAATTTGATAGTCTCTAGCTTGTCCAATTATTGTGAGACAAGCAGAAAACTCTCGGTTTAGCAAGGCTAAAGCTTCTACTGCGAGATTTACACCTTGCCAAGGTGAAAGCGTACCAAAATAGATGATTTGTAATTCGTTATTTGTCAATTGTGCTTGGCCATTTGTAAAGACTTTTAAATCTACGCCGTTGGGAATTATGCGAATTTGATTTGCAGGTATCCCTCGATTTTGCAAATATTCGCTTGTAATACTGCTGGGGGTGACAATTAAATCGGCTGCTTCTAGACAAATTTGTTCTTGAGAGTGCAATTTATGCAGCAGTTCTCTATCTTCAGCAACAGCAGGATAGCGATATTTCAACTCGATTGAAGGTAAACCATTAACTTCAAAAATTAGGCGATCGCAATATTTATGTTTATTCAAGGCGATGGGAAAGCCTTCGTAAATCGAACGAATATGTATTACCTCAAATCTCCGATTTTGCAACCATGCTATAAGTAAATGACGAAAATATAAAACTCTTTGAATTAAAGTATCGCCGATAGCAGGTAATGCTGTTTGCATAACTTGCGGATAAATTTCATAGGAATTTAAACCTGTGATTGTCGGAGAAACTGTTACTAACTGGATATCTTCAAACACTGCTGCCAAAGCAATAGAAAAAGCTGCAATATGAATTGCAGCTCCCTTCGGTGCAGGAACGGTATCAAAGGCGATATAAGCAATTTTTGATTTGGTCATTAACGTATATAAATTTCGTTGACACTTAATTTTGTGTTTGGTATACTGACGGCTACCTTATAAAAGGTTGTGTATATTCATACAAAATTGATTTTAATCGTAACTTAAATAAAATTAATAAACTTATATGTTGTTATAACTTACAGGGTAAATTTTTATTTACACCGGATTTATGGAGTTTTTATAAAATGCTGATAGACCTTCAAAAATTAAGAAAAAATCAAATTTATACAGCAAAAGCAACAGTTAAAAATTTAATGGCTGATTTGCAGGAAATAGCAGAACTCGATCGCCTTGCAGAGCTACAGCAAAGTAAACATGGTAAACGAGCGCTCCAATATTTTTTAGCAATTCTTGGCTCATTTGTATTAACTGTTGTTTTATCTGTTTTAAAGGTTGAAACCACAGTATTAGGTTTGGCAATAATTCTGCTAGTTCTAGGAATTTTTGTTTTAACAATTCTGCTAATTTATGAATTATTTAAAAAAATCCAGTTTAGCAAATTAAATATTGTCAATTATCGCTATGAAGTAACTCAGCGAGTTGTGCAAATGTTAGCTAGGGATATAGATGAATCTGGCGAAATTGAATTAAATTTATCTTTTAAAAGTACAGTTAGTCAAGAATATAAACAAACTATAATTCATCCTCGCAAACCACAATGGAAGATAGATAAATATCAACACGAATGGTTGAAATTAGAAGGACAGTTTTTAGATAAATCTCACTTTTTACTAACTGCTACTGAATTATCTAAAACTCAATATGGTTGGAAACGTGGCAGTAGTGGCAAAAGCAAGTATAAATCAAAAACTAATGCTGTGGGATTAGATGTATTTTTAACTTTAAACTATCCCCAACGCCGCTATGGAGCAGTGAAGATTTTGCAAAATGAAGTCAGCAATGCTGTCAAGCTTCCTAACTTATCTTATCTGAGAGGTTTAAAGGTGACAGAAAAAGCTATGCATATGTCCGTGAGAATGGCTCCACAAGTAGCAGATAATTCAGGAGAAATTTATCAAACAATTACTATGATGTTCCTCAGTCTTTATCAAGTACTAAATTTAGCAAAAATCCTTTCTAAATAAACAAAAATATGAAATTAGTTATTTTTCGTAGTTTGCTGGCATTATTGTTAATCGCTACTATGATTGGCTGTGGTAGCGGTAAATCTGGAAAGGAAGTCTTAAATCAAACTGTTTCTCAAAATACACCAGCTGCTACTAATGTTGCCGCAAAGCAAGAGAAAATAAAATTTAAGACTGAGGGAGGTACTGACTTATTTTCTCTAAAGCAAGAAGTAGATGGTGCTAAATTAGTTGATGGGAAAAATCAAGAGTTAGCAAGAATTAAAGCAGATAAACCTGGAAAAATTAAAATTAAGAATGCTGCCGATAAAGTCTTAGGCTATGTAGTAACTGAAAAAGGCTATTGGAAGCTAAAGGATGTCAATCAAAGCAAAGATTTATATATTTTTAGACGGCAGAATGATGGTGATTATAAGTTAGAAAATACTGCTAAAAAAGAAGTTTATCGAATTAAGACACGTAATGATGGTTATGAAATAGAAACTCCTGATAAAAAGTCTGTTTATCAGGTAAAAGTTAAAGCAGGAAAAATATCTTTAATAAAAGCATCAGCAGCAACAGTTTTCTCTACTAAATCTCAATTATCTCCTATTGCATTTACCTGTTTTGGATTTGATATTCTCACTCGCGAACAGCAAGCTGCTCTTGCTTATGCTGTAAATTTAACAGGAGGAAAATAAACTTTGCAGATTCAGTTAAGTTGGATAGATCCAAATACAGAAGAACGGCGAGAACCATTATTAGAAACTCCAGTGGCTATTGGGCGAGTATTTGAAGAAATGCCTCAGCAAATCAATGGGCAACGAGTTTCTAGAGTAGCGATCGCAGACGATCTAATAGCAGATTACCATGCTTTGATTGACTGGCAAAACCAAGAATTAACTATTACTGAGCAGAATACTAGTAGTGACATTAAAATCAATGGTCTACAAGTAACTGGTGGTATCCTGAAAAATGGCGATCGCATTACCATTGGTACTTGTGAAATCGCGATCGAATTTACAGCTACAGCTTGGGAGTGCGATCGCATGATAGGCTTCCTGTTTAAACGTCGTTGTGGACGTACCGATAGAATAGGCTGTCCTGACTGTAACCAAACCTACGAAGACGACTACGCCTTTTACTCCGATTATGGTAATTATCGATCGGGATGGGGACGCGATTATTATGATGAGCGCGATCGCTACTCCTACGATCGGGAAACTGGCAATGTAGACTTTACAGAAGCCGATTCTGTAAGTTTAGAAGATGAACGAGATGCTGATTTTGAAAGTAATATGGGAGCCAGTTAATAACATTCACTTGACATTTGGATGAATGTATTTGACAAGTCGATAATAAGCGATCGCTAATAATTAATTACCTTTGAATCTTGACTTTTGAATCTTGACTAAAACTTGGTTGATATACGCCTTGGGTGGTGGTTGGGGACATCTGACTCGCGCTTTATCTTTGGGTAGATTGGCTGCAACTCAAAGAAAAGTGAAAATTATTACTAATAGTCCTTATGCACAGCAAGTAAATAACGAAGGGTGTTTTATTTATGTAATTCCTGAAAATGCAGGTTTTTCAGAAACTTGCTTACAAGTCAGGGAAATATTATGCAACACTGCCTACGATCGCTTAATTATTGATACTTTCCCCAGAGGTTTAGGGGGTGAGTTAGTAGATATATTACCCAATTTGCGTCATATCCCACAAATTTTGATTCATCGGGATATTAAGCCACGTTATATAGCTGCTAAAAAACTACGGTCTTTTGTGCTGGACAACTTTGATAAGGTGATTGTCCCTGGTGAAGGAGAAGATCTACCATTTTGCGATCTACCTATGGTGCAACATACAGCACCCTGGTTAATTCGTAACTCTTGGGAATTAGCCGATAGAATTACTATGCGATCGCATATCCTCAAAGTTGATGAAACTGTCAAAACTATCCTGGTTTGTGCAGCCGGAAGAAAATCAGAATTGTCTTTGTTTGGCAAGTTAGCGTTACATCTACAGCAAAAATTTCCTGATTGTGCAGTCAGAATTTTAGCTGCTACTTTACCGAGAGAATGTCCAGAGGCTTTATGGGTGTCTCATTATCCAGGGATTGAATGTTTAGCCGCTGCTGATGTTGTCGTAGGAGGAGCAGGCTACAACACAGTTTACGAATGTGCCGCCGTCGGTGTACCTTTGGTAGCGTTAGCTTTCGAGCGAATCTACGATCGCCAAGAAAGGAGAGCTTATAAGAGTTATGGGGTGCAAAATCTCACAGATACGCTACTTGACGAGCAGCTACTACGTATCGAACAGACTGTGAGCTTTCTCTTAGAGCAAGCAGAACTAAGAGAAAAATTATCTGTACCATCTTATATTAACGGTGCTGTGCAAGCAGTTGATTGCATTGAGCAAACCTGATAGTTTATACCGTTGAGCATCATCCACAATTCAAACAGCTAACGAATTAGAGGTTATTCGTCTGTTTTAACTGGTAATAATCAGTCCTAGGGTAGTAGGAATTTTTATTTAGCACATATTATACAAACTAATTACTATTTCCCCCTTCCCAAATTTAAATTCTCATAACTAAAATCTAAAAGTTCTTACACCTATACCCATTGTGAATCTGAGCCGCCTGATACCAATATTTGATAATTCTGTCTCCAGCTGGGCTTTAGAGGCGCGGCTGTTGCGTTGGTTAACATTGATTTGGCTGTTCGTCGGTTTGATTATGCTGTTTTCAGCATCTTATACCGTTGCGGCAGCACGTCAGGATGATGGGTTGTATTACTTTAAGCGTCAACTGCTGTGGGTTTTGGTGTCGTTAATTTTATTCAACATTATTGTGCATCTCCCTTTAAAGAAAATTTTGGGAGTAGCCCATTGGTTTTTGATATTTTTTTTAGTCTTAATTTTTATTACCCTTGTACCGGGAATGGGAAAAAAGGCATTTGATGCAGCGCGCTGGATAGCTATCGGGCCCATTCCCATTCAACCCTCAGAACTGATTAAACCCTTTTTGGTATTGCAAAGTGCGCGAGTATTTGGCCAATGGGAAAAATTAAGTTGGCGGATTCGCTTTACTTGGTTGGGAATTTTTGGTCTTGTACTTTTGGGAATTATTGCCCAACCTAACTTAAGTACAACAGCACTTTGCGGCACAACTATCTGGCTAATCGCTTTAGCAGCGGGAATACCTTACAAGTACTTAGGGGGGACAGCAGTTGGTGGAGTTTTGTTAGCTTTACTGAGTATTAGCATCAAAGAGTATCAGCGCAAACGGGTAATGTCATTTATGAATCCTTGGGCTGATGCTACAGGAGATGGCTACCAACTAGTGCAAAGTTTACTCGCCGTAGGTTCTGGTCGGACTTGGGGTTCGGGGTTTGGGCTTTCGCAACAAAAACTGTTTTATCTGCCAATTCAAGACACTGATTTTATCTTTGCCGTATTTGCTGAAGAATTTGGCTTTGTTGGCAGTATAGTTTTGTTAATTTTGTTAGCTTTATTTGCCACTTTAGGATTGATGGTGGCGCTCAAGGCGAAAAATCCCGTATCTCGCCTAGTAGCGATTGGTATCACCATTGTGATGGTAGGACAATCATTGCTGCATATTGGGGTTGCTACAGGTGCGCTACCAACTACTGGCTTACCCTTACCCATGTTTAGTTATGGTGGTAATTCAATGATTGCTAGTCTCATAGCAGCTGCGTTACTGATTCGCGTAGCAAGAGAGAGTAGTGAAGCAGATGTAGTTCCATTAAGAACAACTAGGACTGAACCTCAGCGTCAACGCCGAATTTTCAAGAGAACTAAAGTTTAAGTAATTACTAATTCATGAGTGAGAGCGATCGCCAAAAAACTATCATCCAAGCAGGACAGAAAGTAAATTTTGTAGATTTGGGTAATTCTTTCTTACCTGCATTTGAAAAGGTTACAAGTGTTTTGGTTGTGCCTTTTACTCAGGATGGTTCAATGGTATGCGCTCTCCTGGAACGTGGGCTAGACCTTCCTGGAGGCCACGTGCAGATAGATGAATTGACCTGCGAACAAACCGCCAGACGTGAGGTGATGGAGGAAGTTGGCGTTAGTTTGGGTGAATTAAAACTTGTGAAAGTTCTCCAGTCTGACTATTACGGTAGCGAACCGGAGCAATTGACATACATCGTAGTGATGACTGGATTTGTTGAAGATATACTTTCTGACAACTACATTCACGAAAGTTTAGGTAGAAGTATTATTAATATTGAGGAATTTATCTCACAATATCAAGCTGGCAATAAAGAAGATATGCGCAGCATTGTCCTAGATGCTAAAAGATTACTTTTTGACAGTTGCGATCGCACATCAACTTATTAATATATTCAACAAGAAAGAATATCATCTAAGCGAAGTTGAAGACCAGGTAAAAGTAGCGATCGTATTAAAATTCACACCGCAATTTTGACTAAAAGCTAGATTTATAATGCATTCTCATAGTCCAAGAAGCAGAGTTTCTGCGCAAGACAGCAGGGAAGCGATCGCTCTATTTAATTTACCAAAGGCTTAAGTTGTAGCGAATTTACTAAAGTTGCCTGGTGTAAGTCACTGAAAACACGCAGACTTTAATTACAGAACAATGCAGCAACAATATTTTAACTTGGCTGCTCAAAAGAAAGCGGCATATTGCTATTACATTCTATGTACTAGCATCAAATCATGTTTTATTGATGGTCATCCAAAAAAAACATTAATTTGCTAACTCCGAACACATATCTGCACTATTATCAAGGTATTTTCATGTTTTTTATCATGACTTTACTGACAGTTACATACAACGATTGGAGTATAAAATTTAAAGAAAAATTGGGTAAAACTGCATCAACTAACTTACATAATTGTATTTGTACTCCCCTGGCATATCCTAGATAAAATGTCATCACATTGGAGTTATCTCACTCCTTGAGAACTAACCGTTACTTTTATATTTATTTATCTCTTTATCAAAAGAAAGTTATTAGAGAATAAAGCTATATAAGAATTTATTACTAAAGCTTGACGGTATTAAATACTATAAATCGAATTTAATTGGAGAATGCAATGGCTAAGGAAGAAGATTATATTTCTGATGATTCTATATTCTTATATAGAGGAAAATTGTTAAACCTTGAATTTTACAGAAAAAATTATGGTAATTCTCTAAGGGATGATCGGGTTATAGAAGATGCAAAATCACCTAGAGAAAGAAAAAATAACACTTATAAATCTGAGTATAAATATCTATGTTTACTGATTGGAGTTCTTGCCTTATTAAGTATTGGTATGTGCATACAAGCAGATGCTATTGCTCAAGCTTTGCGCGAAATAGCAAGAACTTCAGTCCAACAAACAATTCGGATGAAATAATTAATCAATGTATTTGTGTGTTCGGGTTTGCTATAGTACTGCTATGCGGAATTGACTGGGAACACTTGTCAAGCGATCGCACTCTTTTTGTATTTCCTGTTGAGTTTTGGCGGATTGAAATTTATCCCACCTTTTTACAATGAGGATTACATCCCGCTTGCGTCTGCTTGGTCGTTTCATCAAGTTTAGCTATTCAATGGAATTTTCGCTTTTTGGAACAATTGCTCAACAGTAAATTCCAACCCTTCAAACAAAGAATCTGTGAGTAATTCATCTCCCATAAAAGTTTGTGGTGGTGCATCTGGGTAAAACACTGTAATGCTTCTGGCTTTAGTATCTACCACCCATACCCGCAAAACTTGAGCATCTAAATAATCTTTGGCTTTAGCCACCATTTGCCCAAAAGTTTGTCCCGGCGAAATAATCTCAATCACCAAATCTGGAGGAACAGGACAAGCTTCATCTTCGTTCCACTCAGGAGGTAAACGTTTATTAGAGATGTACAAAAGATCCGGTGTTGGTACCCAATCTTTTCCTCGACGGGTTAATGCTATAGCCCATTCTGGACAAACTATCCCTTTTCCCTCACACCATTGTTCAATTAGATTAAGAAAGGCGTGGGTAAGCTTGGAGTGAAAAAACTTTGGTGACATTTTAGCAATTGCTTGACCATTAACGAGTTCGTAGGTGACATCTCCCTCACCTGGAGAAAGATTGAGGAACTCTTGCAAGGTCAGTTGATTATTTGCTTGGAGGATCATGGCATAAATTAGCAGTTAGCTAATTTTATTTTGGCATTTTGAATTGTTTACATTCCCTGCAATACTTGCCGAATAGTCTCTGCTGGAACCTCATCGGTAACTGTGACTACACCAATTTGTGTTGGTAAAACAAATCTGACTTTACCCGCTTTCACTTTTTTATCTAGTTGTAGTGCGTCAACAATTGCTGCAATATCCAGTCCAGATGGTAACTGCGTCGGTAAACTTGCTTTCTGAATTAAAGCGTTTTGACGTTCTGTATCTTCTTTTTGCCACATTCCCAGTTCTACAGCAATTTGTCCGGCTGCTACCATGCCAATACCCACAGCTTCACCGTGATTGACTACACGATAACCAGTCAAGCTTTCCACTGCATGACCGATGGTGTGACCATAGTTGAGAATTGCCCGCAGTCCAGCTTCTTTTTCATCTTTACTGACGACATCGGCTTTAGCTTGACAGGAGCAAGTTAAGATAGCGTCGATGAGTTCTGGTTTAATGTAGCGGAGTTGATTTAGGTGTTTACTCGCTTCCATTTGGGCAAATAATTCCGCATCCCAAATTACACCGTACTTGATTACCTCTGCCATTCCCGCCCGGAATTCCCGTACAGGAAGAGTTTTCAACACCTCTGGATCAATTAATACTAAGCGCGGTTGATGGAACGCCCCAATCAAGTTTTTACCTTGGGGATGGTTGACACCCGTTTTACCACCAATAGCTGAATCTACCATTGCTAAAAGTGTGGTGGGAACTTGCACCACGTTAATACCCCGCAACCAAGTTGCAGCCGCAAAGCCAGCCATATCACCAATTACACCACCACCCAAAGCCACAATCGTGGAGGAACGTTCTAAGCGGTTTTCTAAAGCTGCATCGTAGAGTTTTTGAATCGAGTTGAGGTTTTTGTAGCGTTCGCCTGCGGGCAAGATGGAATTAGCCACTTCAAATCCTGCCGTTTTTAAAGATGCGATCGCTCTTGCGCCATAATGTTTAAAAATCGTCGGATTAGAAACCAGCAGTACCTTCTTACCTAACTTCAAACTGCTCATTTGTTCGCCCAGTCGATCTAAGCTTCCAGGTGAGATCGCAATCTCATAAGATTGCTGTGGTAGATTCACTTTAATTACAGAAGTCATTGCCCAGCCCCAAAAACACGCCGTGGGCTGTATTTTATCGCAATCTGGGGGAATAAAAGCAGGGGGACAAGGGAGTGTGGGGAGTGTGGGAAAAAATGCGACAAGGAGGACAAATGACAAATGACCAATCACCAATACCCACTAACTAATGATTCAATATATTTAGTGAAGTATTGTGGAGAAAGATAAATGTTTGCAGTGGTAGCTTATATCGGTTTCTTGGCTTTGTTTGTTGGTATCGCATCTGGTCTGCTGTTCGGTCTGCGCGCAGCCAAGATACTTTAATCAATAAGTAAGTAGGGTAGGCATATTGCCCACCTTTCAGCTAATTGGGGATAGGCAAGATGCCCATTCCCCCACAATCTCAATCATCCCACCACAGCAGGACTTGTCACCTTTACCTCTTTTTGAGCAGGTGGACGCATTTCTAAGCCCAGCAAGTTCAGCATTTCCCTATCAGTGTCGTAATCTGGACAGGGAGTGGTCACGGTTAGCATTTTGTTGTCGTCGCTGGAAAAGATAGAATTGGCTCCAGCCATAAAGCAGAAGGCTTGTTCAACTTGAGAAAGTCTCGCCCTTCCGGCACTGAGACGCACATCGGAAGCTGGCATAACAATGCGTGCTGTAGCAATCATCCTCACTACATCCCAAATGGGGACATCTGGCTGATTTTCTAGGGGTGTGCCTGGTACTTGCGAGAGAATATTAATGGGCACAGATTCGGGATGAGGACTGAGGTTTGCCAAGGTATGTAACATGGAAATGCGGTCTTCAGCAGTTTCACCCAGTCCCAGAATACCGCCGGAGCATACGGTAACATTAGTCTGGCGGACATTTTCAATTGTGTTCAGGCGATCGTCATAAGTCCTAGTGGTGATGATGGTGCTGTAATGCTCCCGTGAGGTATCCAGGTTATGGTTATAAGCGTAAAGTCCGGCTTCTTCCAGTCGCTTGGCTTGTTCTGCTGTGAGCATTCCCAAGGTACAACAGACTTCTAAACCCATAGCGGTTACATCTTGAACCATTTCTAGGACTGTCTCAAATTGGGAATTGTCTCGCACCTCACGCCAAGCTGCACCCATACAGATGCGGCTGACGCCTGTCTGTTTAGCTTTTTGGGCAATGCTAACTACCGTGTCTTTTTCTAAAAGTGCTTGGGCTTTTACTTCTGTTTTGTAGCGGGAAGATTGGGCACAGTAGTTACAATCTTCTGGACAACCCCCGGTTTTAATAGAGATGAGCTTACAAACTTGAATTTGTTTTGGGTCATGATATTGGCGATGTACGCTAGCAGCTTGATATATAAGCTCTAGCAATGGTGTATTGTATATCGCCTGTATTTCTGCTTCTTGCCAATCGTAGCGTATTCTTCCTACCGACATCACTTATCCTTGTTATAGGCTGGATTTATCAAGAGCTGTCTTTTCGTTGAATATCTTAAGATACAGCATTTGGAAATGCGATCGCATAAACTTACGCTGCGGATTGTGCTGGAAATGCGATCGCTTTTTCATCCATCTGCTTTAGATATTAGAAATCAGCTTATCAAGATTTTGGTTGTGTAGTAGATTCACCGTCAAATTACTTGCTCTGCCAATCTTTAACAAAGCAATCTCCGGTAACAGTCACAGTGTTAACCTTTGGGAATATCTTCCTCAAGTTAGATCGAATAACAAAGGCCGCTGCTGATAAATTTATCAATTGTGGACAATGCTTATAAAATTTCTGTAAACTAAATTACACTTTTTTATTTATTCCCAATTCCAGTAACTCAAATTTACTACACATGAGAACGGTTAAAATAACCTAAAAAATTTTGGTGAAGGAGTCAACTTAAGTATTTATTCTTATGAAATCAGAGCTACCCCTGATAACAAGCGATCGCCTATTATTAAGAATCGGTATTCAAGAAGATATACCACAGATTCTCAAATATTTTATCGAAAATAAAGAATATCTTACGCCATATTATCCCGCTTGGGCTGAAGGATTTTTCACACAAAAATACTGGCAATATCAGGTTGAGGGTAATTTAATAGAATTTATTAATGATCGCTCATTAAAACTATTTATTTATCCTAAGAAAAATCTGACTGAAATTATTGGCACAGTCAATTTTAGTAATTTTGTCCGGGGTGCTGCTCACTTTTGCTTTGTGGGATATAGTCTCGCAGAAACTGCACAAGGCAAAGGCTACATGACAGAAGCACTACAAGCAGCTAATCAGTATGTTTTTCAAGAATTAAATATGCATCGTATTATGGCAAATTATATGCCTCACAATCAACGCAGTGGTAATGTACTTAAAAGACTGGGCTTTGTTGTTGAAGGATATGCCAGAGACTATTTGTTAATTAATGGGCAATGGCAAGATCATATTCTGACAAGTCTCACTAATTCTAACTGGCAAATATCTAAAACTTAGCTCAATAATCTGAGAGTGACTTTTACTAGTTACTATTGAAACATAAAAAAAATTCATAGCAATTCCATACAAAATACACAACAACTCCACAATCGAATGTAATAGTATTTGGAGTTCATACCAAGTTGCTTCAGCAACACCAGGTGAAGGGGAATATGATACTAGCGATCGTATTCCCACTTTTTTATCTCAGTATTCAGTCAGTTCTTAGTCGAGACTTTATTCCGGTATCGACAAAACTTTTGCAATGAACCAGTAATGCCAGAGGTACTATTAAGAGAAGAATTAATCAAGCTTTATTTGTAATGACTCTGGCTGAAACTCCCAACCAAACAAATTCTAGCAATCCTTTTCTTCGCCTCAAATACGAACCAGCTTTAGAATCTTTAGGCAATGACTACTACGACGAAGTAGCAGCAGCGGAATTTCCTCAACATATACTACGCTGGCGCAATGACGCAGTTCTACCGCGACTAGGGCTAAATCCCCAAACTGTTACTGATGAAGATTTTATTAACGCCTTTGGCAAATTTCAAGAGCGCAAACCGTTGTTAGCCTTGCGTTATCATGGCTACCAATTTGGCGAATATAACTCTGCTTTAGGTGATGGTAGAGGCTTTCTCTACGGACAAGTACGCGGTATTGATGGCGAATTGTACGATTTTGGCACAAAAGGTTCTGGTAGAACGCCCTACTCTCGTGGTGGTGATGGGATGCTGACACTTAAAGGTGGGGTTAGGGAAGTTCTAGCTGCTGAGGCTTTGCATTACTTGGGTGTACGCACCTCACGCTGTTTAAGCACGATTGAAACAGGTTTATCTCTGTGGCGGGGTGACGAACCTTCGCCAACTCGCTCATCTGTAATGGTAAGGATGAGTAGTTCTCATATTCGGTTTGGAACTTTTGAGCGATCGCACTATTTACGCCGTCCAGATTTAACCCAAAAGTTATTAGACCATGTAATTGAGCATTATTATCGTCACCTAAATACAGAAACAGAGAAATATTCCCTATTTTATGCAGAATTAGTTAAAAGGGTAGCCCAACTTGTAGCTCAGTGGATGGCAGCTGGTTTTTGTCATGGAGTTTTAAATACGGATAATATGTCAATCACAGGGGAGAGTTTTGACTACGGCCCTTATGCATTTATTCCTACTTACGATCCCTACTTTACTGCGGCATATTTTGATTACTATAGACGCTATTGTTACAGCCATCAGCCAGGTATTTGTAAGTTAAATTTAGAAATGCTTCAAGAACCTTTAAAAGCAATCATTGATAGAGGTGATATGGAGCATGGATTAGCTAGCTTTGATGAATATTATCGGGCAGAATATCGCTCTTTGATGTTGAAAAAGTTAGGCTTTGAACAGTTGCTAGTGCCCGAACTTGATGAGCTTTTTCCCTTAACACTAGAATTTTTACAAGATAGCCAGGTTGGTTATCACCAATTCTTTTATGAGATGGCTCGCACCTTTTCAATTCAGTGGCGAGATGACCCAGCATTTGTTTTGCATAGTTCGGATATTGTACCAGCTACGGGATCATCAGCGATTTTTGATAATTGGTGTATTTTATACCATAAGATTCTAAATAATTTTGCTCCCGAACAAATGGAGATAATTGCCCAAACTTTGAAGCGTTATAATCCGAAAACAGCTTTATTAAGACCTGTAATTGAGTCTGTTTGGGAACCAATTGCACAGTCAGATAATTGGCAACCATTTTATGAACTAATTAACCAAATTCAATCAGTTAATTAGGTAGCTATCATGATTCTTTTCTCTTTGTGTCTTTGTGTCTTTGTGGTTCAATATTCTTTACCACTAAGGCACTAAGGCACAAAGTATTTTTAATTTGTGGAATTGCTATAGATTTTCCCAAAACTGCGATCGCCATTAATTTCAATAACTAAATTCGCAGACTTAAGCAAGGGTTTAATAAATAATTCTGGGTGAAGCGATCGCCAAAAATAATTGACAAATTGTTCTATCTCTTGTTCGCTCATTCCTGGCTTACCAGCTGCCATCATCTGCTGTTCTGCTTGTTTGCGCCATGTTAAGGAACAGCGATAATCAGTTGGATATAAAACTATTAAACTATCCAAGCGTTCCCAAAGCGGCAGATAATTCTCTAACTGACGATTCATATCGCGAGCAAAGGAGCGATCCTCGTCTGTGAAAATAGGTGGTGGTGCGTTATCAAAAACCTGTGGATCGATGGGTCGCACTCCCACAAACCAACCTTCAAATAGCAAAATATCCACGTCTGAGACAATTTCTGGAGTAGTGCGATCGCCTGCACCGTTGTAAGCTGATTTATCAAACCGAGGGACGACTACTGGACTTTGTGACTGGTGAATCCGATCTAGTAAATTCAAGCCGAGATCGATATCGTGGGTTCCTGGCGGCCCGCGCCAAATTAAGCGGGGATCTTGTTGGGTTAAAATTAGGCGATCGCTATAGGTTTTGTATAAGTCATCCAAAGATAAATTCAAAGTGCGGTATCCTAACTCTTGCAGAATCAAGGTTAGTGCCTGGCACATTGTGGTTTTACCAGTTCCCTGTACTCCTAAAATTCCCTGAATGAAAGGATGTCCCAATTTTTGGCGCTGGGATGCTATTTTGATTGCTAAAGGTAGCCACAAATCCCAGAGGATAGGTAACATCGCTTGGGGTTGTACTTGCACAGTAGTTTGGCAAAACTCGCGAAAAGCTGGAAGCACAGATTTGAGTAACTGCGATCGCGCTTGGATGACTTCATCCACATTTTCTGGTGTAATTCCAAAAGCTTGCGCCCGGAAATTATCTGCTAAAGCTGCTGCTTTTGCTTGTCTCAACCAAGTTTCCGTAGTTGTATTTGTTGTGAAAATCTCACTCAGCCATGAATCCATAATCTTTACGAACCAAGCTTAAAGGCTTCAATAAACAGGCTGTAGGTAAAACCAACCTTGAGAATATTTAGCGATTCTATCCATAGCGATCGCTTAGATAAAAAGCTACGGCTGTAGAATATTCTGCTAGTAATTTCTGTTAAAAATACTAAAAACGCTGCGACAACAATGTCCAATTCAGCCTTCTGTCCAGCTGTAGTGGAAATTGCCGTTCCCAGAAAAGTCCCAAACAAAAAACTCATAATCAGTAGCGAAAAGCGCCGCCACGGGTTGATAAACCATTGTTCCAAGCGTCTAGCAATGGCATCAAGCAAGTTATTCAGACGGGTGTTTTGCATGATTGGGATGGCAATAAACAAGTCAAGAAATCATGAGATATTTCTCTTTTTGAGGATATCGGTTTTAGCATAAGCTTGTTTTAGCAGTAGTTTAGATATTTATTTGGTTGTTCAGTGTCGATTAAATTTTATACCTGGTGTCATCTTCAGAAAGCACAGATCCTCAGAGAATTTTTGCATGTGAGGTCTCACCCCTCAACAAGAAGAGTTATCTTAAAAGATGAAGCGTGAAATATTAAAAAAAATAAAGCTCATACCCCAAAAAAATTTCAGGGTTTGTAGCTATATGCTTTGTTTTGATCGCTACTTCTAACATCCAAATTGCTCTTTGTGCTTCTCCGAAAAAACTTCCTAGCTATGTATCATATTGTTTGTTTTAGTTGATATTTCCTCAAAGATAATGCCTCGATTCATCGGGTCTCTACCTGATTTTTGCATAGAGAATCAAGGTAATTGTTTTTGCTAGTATGTTTCCTGAAAATGCTACTTATGATACATAGCATGACTTGATTTCAGGAGACTCTATAGTAGGCAGTTTCTGTGCCTGCAACTCCAAAGAATAGGCTACTATTTGGTCAAGCCTAGACAAATACTTATTTCTAATAACTATCAATTATGAAAACGTCAGTGTATCGTAACGCTGCTGTTCTAGCCTGTTCTTTAGGACTGTTAGGGTTACTGGTGGGGTGCTTTGGGATGAGTGTTTCTTTTGAGACGACAGATCCAGACGCAGCTTCATCACAGCCCAATGAAACTCCTCTGGTTTCAAGCAATCCATCGTCAGCTGTTGCTCGTGAAACATTTACCTCCACTAACGTTTCCAATTCAGTAACTACCGCAAGTAACCAAGTAGAACATAGCACTAGTCAGGTTACTACTCGCTTGGCATATAGTCAAGACTCAGTTGGAAATGCCAGCGATCGCGGAACTTTACGCATGAGCAACCAAACTAATCAGCCTGTGCGATTAGCCCTACTAGCCAGAAAGTCTTCACACAAAAGCTCTTCTGCTGCGCAAACGCAGTCTGAGATCCCAGCACATTGGGATTTTGCGCCTCAAGAAGGAAGTGAAAGGGGAATGCTGCTATCTTTACCTAACGGTAATTTAAAGCTAGAGAAGGGAGATATTGTAGTAGCCTTTGCACAAGATGGTTCCCGTCGCTACTGGGGCCCGTATGTGGTTGGAGAAACATCCTTACCTAAATGGGATTCCCAAAAGCAAGAATGGCAGCTGATCCTTACTCAGTAGCCAGTAGGGGCGGGTTTGGCAAAATATTTATCTAGTAAATAGATATATGAGTTAAACTCGCCCTGACAACAGTTAACAGTCCAGAGTTAATTAGCGAACCAAAAGCAGAAATAATAAAGAACAAAATATAACTAGTCAACGACTAATGACTATTGGCTATTAACCATTGACTGATAAGTAATGAAGATGAAATTGAGCCTTCCCCACAATTTTGACGAGTGGTTTAAAAATATACTAAAGCGTCCAGCCCTTGCCGTGGCTGTGTCGGTTCTGTGGTTGATTGTAATTGGTTGGATAGCTTATGGATGGAATTTAGGCAACGTTGGCTTAGTAGATGAAACAGAACCACTGTTTGCCGAAGCTTCCCGTCAAATGCTAGTAAGAGGGGATTGGATCACACCTTATTTTAATGAAGAGACTCGCTTCGATAAGCCTGCTTTAATTTACTGGTGTCAGGCGATCGCCTATACAATTATGGGCGTAAATGAGTGGTCAGTACGACTACCATCAGTGCTTGCAGCGATGGGAGTAGTTAGTTTAGCTTTTTACACAGTACACTGGTCGCTCGCCAGACAAGATGAATTAGAACAAGTTTCACGCCCCGTTCGTCGTTACTTAACAGCCGCTTTAGCAGCAACAATCGTCGCCCTTACCCCAGAAATGATTGCTTGGGGACGAATTGGCGTCTCCGATATGCTGCTGACTGGGTGCATCGCATCAGCCTTACTATGCTTTTTTCTGGGGTACGCAAGCAATTCACAATTCCCGATTGCTAATTCAAAATTACCTAATAAATGGTATTTAGCTTGTTATGTACTAATTGCTGGTGCAATTTTAACCAAAGGGCCTGTGGGGATTGTCCTGCCTGGGATTATTATCGGTGCATTTGTACTCTATCAAGGAAAGTTGCGAGAAGTATGGCAAGAAATGCGTCCTTTAATGGGGATGCTAATTATTTTAGTTTTATCAGTTCCCTGGTATGCCTTAGTAATTTGGCGTAATGGTTGGACTTATATTAATGCTTTTTTTGGTTATCACAACATCGAACGCTTCACAGAGGTAGTTAACGGTCACTCAGCACCTTGGTATTTTTACTTTCTGGTAGTGCTGTTAGGGTTTGCACCATACTCAATCTACTTACCCGCAGCCTTGATCGAGCTGAAGTTTTGGCAGCGATCGCATTGGCTTTCTCAAGAACGTTCTCAACAATTAGGTTTATTTGCTTGCATCTGGTTTTTTGGCGTTTTTGGATTTTTTACAATTGCTGTCACCAAACTCCCCAGTTACGTATTGCCATTAATGCCAGCAGCAGCCATTTTAGTGGCACTATTATGGAGCAACCTAATTTCAGATACGCAAACACCTTCCCCAGCCCCCAAATCCTTTTTCTGGAGCGCTTGGGTGAATGTAGTATTTTTATCAGCAGTGGCAGTAGCCTTATTTCAATTATCTAAGTTAGTCGGCCGAGATCCGGCTGCACCCAATTTATATCAGCTAATTCAACAGTTGGGTTTGCCAATTATGGGAGGTATGATTTGGCTGCTTTGTGCCATCATCATTGCAGCTTCCATCCTGACGCGTAATTGGCGGTGGATTATCAGTGCAAACCTGCTAGGTTTTGTCGCATTTTTTATTGTAGTTTTGATGCCTGCTTTATTGGTGATGGATCAACAGCGTCAGCTACCTTTGCGAGAATTGTCTGCGGCAATAGTGCAAGTACAACAACCAAATGAAGAATTAGTCATGCTTGGCTTCAAAAAACCTAGTGTGGTATTTTACAGCCATAAGCACGTCACCTACTTACCGTCTGCACAAGAAGTTGTAGATCGTATTAACAAGCAGATTACTAAGCCAGTCAAAACTAGCTCAGTGCTACTTTTAGCAGAGCATGACAGATTTGTACACATGGGCTTGCCGCCTGATGATTATCAGTACATAACCGGCAAGGGTGCTTATTATCTAGTTAGAGTTCCTGTGAAAAAAATCAAAAATGAAAAACTGGATATATCCTCATCTTTTGGTAATGAAAAAATATCCAGTTAAGCAAACTCTATAGACCAAAGTAGTCAGCTACAGTCATTCAATAAGAAGATTATTTGGCAATTTTCAGACTATAGAGAAATGGGGTATTATGGCGTTTTCAATCGGCAAGATATAGACGCACAAATACCCCAGATGATGACCTATTTAACCAGCTTGAAAGCTTCTTTTAACAATACAGACGATCTTTACTGCTGTTCTTCTTCATAAAACCAAGCTTCTGCCAAAAGTGTAAAGCCAACCAGCCAAAGCAAGCAGAAAATCGAAACCAACATTACTCCCATCATGGCTACTATCTCCCCCAGCTTAATTTCTGTGCAGAGTTATCTTCAAGGTAGCGATAATTTATCTACCTAAAAGTAAGTTGCAACAAAGCTTGACAATTTACTGATTTTGCCCATCACATAGCAAAATCATCTTAATGAGAGAGTATCTGTGCATTTAAAGCTTTAGTGATGCGATCGCTCGAAACTTCCAAATGGGCTAGCGTAGAAATATCAAGATTTTCACCAAATTGTTTCAGCCTGCTATCAATAGCTGTTTGCAGTTGGCGCAATTCATACCAAGCTAGCGTACGTCCATCTTCTGGGGCTTCAGTATTACGCAACATCATCTCTAGTAAAATCTTCAGATGTTCCCGTTGCAATGAACGGCGGATGCTAGATATTGACTTTGGTTGTTCTAGAGTTAAAACTTCTGTCCAAATGCCTTTTTGGAGAGTATCAAACAGTTCGGGTATGGAGAGGGCTTCCCCAGGTGGTGTTTTTAATTCTATATCTTGTAAACGATTCAGGCGATCGCTATTTAACAGCGATCGCAGTATTCTAGTTTGGAAGCTCAAAATGCGATCGTGTATGGGATAATCGAGGCGATCGTTAGGTATGGGATTACCCCAATGTTGCCAGCGTGACGGTGCTAACTGATTCAGCAATTGTGGCGAGAAATGAAAAGCATCCTCTGCAAAGACATACTCTTGCAACTTGGCTAAAGCTTGACGTTGTTTGATTGCTGAAACTGGTACAAATGCCCAAGACGTGTCATCACCAGCATGGACGCGCCGAAATGATTGCCCACCAATGTATTGAGAAACTAAGGTGGCGTTGCGAAAATAATATCTTAGGACGCGATTAAATAAAATACGCAGATTGCTATAGCTTTCTCCTTTCGGGAGATAACGCTTATCAAGTCGTTGCCACATTACACGAGCATTATCCATTTGCCACTGGGAATAAACAAGTACATCGCTACTCATATCCCAGAGATTTGCCAAGGGATTGATATCCCAGATATCTTCATCGGTAGCGTAAGATAATTCTGGTTGCGGCGAAGCCAATGCAATCTGTTCCAAAAAGCTTTTTTCTGCTTCTGGCATTATAGACTCCAGCGCAGCTTGAGGGCTTCTCTTATAACCATACTCAATTGCCCATTCATCATAAGGGCCAATAACACCTGGAAAATACTCGCCTTGCTGTACTCCTTGCGGTGCGATATTCACGGGTAAATAATCCATCACCGAACCTGCTAAACCTTTGCTGTGGGTGACTTCGGTGTTATTTAACTCCTGGGGCGCTAACATCGTGCTGCCGTGAAAGTTGTGGCGCAAACCCAGAGTATGTCCGACTTCGTGGGCGATTACAGAACGCAAATATTGATGCACGTACTCTTTCATTGCTTCACTACTCGGTGTAGTGTTCTGCAATAGAGATAACGCCAACGCCCCCATAGCGGCTTGATCTAAAGACTCTTTACCAAAGCAGATTTCCGAAGAAGGCAGAAGCATAGAATTCTTACCTTCTGCCATCTGCCTTTCCCCCACATTTTGACATGGGTTCTTACTAGAACTTGCATCCATCAAGGCGCGATATTCTTGCTGAATTGAACGCACCATCCCCGCATCTACGATAATATCTGCATCCAATATTTCCCCGGTGAAGGGGTTAACGCGCATCGGCCCTTGAGCAAAACCTGCATCTAGAGAATTGAACCAACGAATAGTGTTATAACGCACATCTCCAGGTTGCCAATCAGCATCATCTGGCATTTGCCGCACTTCAATAGCATTTTCAAATCCTGCTTTAGTAAAGGCTTTATTCCACATGAGAACGCCTTCACGAATTGCATCGCGGTACTCTAATGGCACAGCATTTTCAATCCAAAACACAATGGGTTTTTTCGGAGGAGATAAAGGTGCGTTGGGATCGGATGGTTCTAGATGCCAACGATTGATGTAACGTACAAATGGTTCTTGAGTATGATTGTGAGAAAAATCTTGAAAAGCAGTAATAAAGTATCCCACGCGATCGTCGGCAAGTCTGGGAATATAACCGTTGTTTTCTCTCAGTTGGGAAAAACTGTAGTGTACTTTTAAAGACAGTGCCCGACTATCAGGTAAAGTAGCTAAATTTGCTCCTTCTAGTGATGAAAAACCGTAAATTGAATCAATCTCTAGATTTTCGGGGAAGCTGTTAATATCATCAAAATATGACTTGCTTGCTTCTAGACGATAATCAGCTTGTAAAGAGTATTTTAATAGCGGTGTTAAACCAGAAAAATCCTGCATCAGCAGACTATCCAGGTTAATCAAAATATTTTTACTACGCGGATCGATAGTTTCTATTTCTACTGCATAAAGAACTGAATCGCTAAAGGAACGAGCAAGCGATCGCTGTTCTGGTTCGCTGGGTTCTGTACGGAATTTAACGTTACGAACCACAAAGTGTAAATTATTATTTACTCGCCGGAAGTAGAAGAGAAAATCCGAAAGCGGTAATCCACTATAAATCCCACTTTCACCCAGCCCAGATTCTAATGTCACTGTAGCTAAGTAGTTTTTATTTAGCTGTTCTGGTGCTAGTTCTAAATAAATTCTGCCATCTTCATGACTGCGATAAACCGTGAATATCCCCTCTAATTTCTCTGTTCCTTTAATTAACTCGCGAAATCGACGGTAATCTTCTTTTCTATTCTCACCAAAAGTATTTTCAGCACTCGCTAAGTTTTCAACTACTGGAACTGTATTTAATCCCTGCACATATATATTTGCAAGTTGGCTGGCGGTGGCGTAATTAGTTCCTAGTACCACGTTGTAAAGCAAGACTGTAAAGATTGCTAATTTCCCGATCCAGTATTTCATCCTTTAGCTTTCCACGTGAAGCGGTTCTCGTTTTGAGGAAAAAATGTGGATTAATGCGTCTGTCAGCCTAGCCAATACGTTCCAAACACTTACTTAGCAATTACGCACTCAATCAATCCACCTTTGTCAAACAAACAATCGTTTATCGTCTGGAAAAACACTACTAACAGAAAAACAGTGTGTTTTTAGAATTTGTGGGCAACTATCCATTTGTAAGATGAAATTTATTATATAGCAAATATTTATGTCTTTAGATAGATACAATTTCTAACTCAAGAGATAGGTTTTTTGACAATTATTTTGTATTTAAAGCCAAAAAATCCGAGAAAGATGTATTTACAGCTACATTTTGCGGCTTCACGTGTCTTCGAGACTGCAAAGTGCGATCGCCCCGCATCCCGCATAATGAATGTGTACAGTGCAAATAACTTTCTACTCAGGACTTAACTCCTGACTCCAAATCGGAAGGGATGGTATTGCTAGGAGCTAAGAAAACAAGATTGGAAAGGCTAAAATCTTGCTTAGTCTCTAAATCTGCAAAAATGCGCCAAAATCGTCAGCAATCAACATTTATCATCTTGTCTGCACTCATCGTCGTAGTGATGGGCTTTTTCTTTAAGTACTATACCGGGCCTGCCCATCTGTGGTTTAACAACTACGGAGCTGCTGTATTTTATGAAATATTTTGGTGTCTGTTTGCATTTTGGTTTGTCCGCAGTCAAAGAGCAGTCACACAAATTTCCATCTGGGTTTTTATTGTTACCTGTATACTCGAATTTTTACAACTTTGGCATCCTCCATTGTTGGAAGATATCCGCGCTACATTGATAGGCAAATGGTTGCTTGGCACTACCTTTGCTTGGTGGGATTTTCCACATTATCTTTTGGGTTGTGCTTTAGGTTGGTTATGGCTTAAGCAATTACAAGGAATCAGCAATGCAAAAAAAAGTAAAAGTGAAACCTAATTCCAAACAGCAAAAGATTGAAGAACAAAGTGACGGTAGTCTGAATGTACATTTAAAATCTCCGCCAGTAGATGGAAAAGCTAATGAAGAGTTAATTAAACTACTAGCAGAAAAATTTAATGTACCAAAATCCCATATTAAAATTAAATTAGGTGCGACTTCTCGACAAAAATTAGTGGAAATTGATACAGATATTTAATATTAACTTAAGAGAAAGCTGCCAGTTAACAGCTATCAGCTTTATGCTGATAACTATTAACTGATAACTGTAGAAAAAATCATGCTTTCACTCTTGATAAATACTGATATATCCTGACTGAGATTTGACTCTTGCTATCCAAGCTTGAATAGCTGGAAACTGTGCCAAATCAAATCCACCTTCATCTGCTACATGAGTGTAGGCAAATAAAGCAATATCAGCAATAGTATAGCGCTCTCCTACAAAAAAGCTATGAGAGCTTAAGTGGTTTTCCATCACTTTTAATGCAGCATAACCAGGTTCTTGGCGTTGTTTTATCGCTTCTTGGTACTCTTCGGGCTTACCTAAAATAGAGATTAAAAATCTCGATGTAGCGATAAAAGGTTCATGGCTAGATTGTTCAAAAAATAGCCATTGCAGTACCTGGGCGCGCAGAAATCTGTCATAAGGTAGAAATTCTGTGCCTTCACTTAAATACACCAATATGGCATTTGATTCTGCTAAGTATTTTCCTGGTTCAATCTCCAAAAGGGGAATTTTACCGTTAGGATTTTTACTTAAAAATTCCGGTGTTCGAGTCTCGCCTTTGATGATGTTGACTTCTATTCTTTCAAATGGCATCCCAATTTGTGTCAATAGAAGACGTATCTTATAGCCATTACCTGAAGGTAAAAAATCGTACAGCCGTAATATTTCCATGCCAAAAATATAATAGGGAATATGTGCAGAAGGGGGGGTTCAAAATACAATATCTTACCAAATGATTTTCAAAAAACCGGATATTTTCTGATTTATATTCAGTATCTAACCGAGAAATAGAATTATCTGAAGAAATAAAAAACTATTAATTATTTATCATAATTTTAGATGTTTGATTTTAATCTGTGGTCGAAAATAAAAATATGTGTGGAAGATTTACTTTAAACCAGACAGCAGCAGCATTAGCTCAAGCTTTTGATGTCGAAGCAGTTCCCGACTTAGCAGCGCAATATAACATTGCACCTACGCAAATGGTGGCGACAGTGGTACACAAACCTGAAAGCCACAAGCGTGAATTTCAGGAGTTACGTTGGGGGTTAATCCCCTCATGGGCCAAAGACCCAGGAATAGGAGCCAAACTCATCAATGCTAGAGCAGAAACTGTAGCGGAAAAACCTTCTTTCCGTTCAGCTTTTAAGTATAGACGCTGTTTAGTATTGGCTGATGGCTTCTATGAATGGCAAAGACAACAGCACAAAAAACAACCCTTTTACTTTCGTTTTCAAAATGGGCAACCCTTTGCTTTTGCTGGTTTGTGGGAGAAATGGCAATCTCCTGAAGGAGAAGAAATTGCCTCTTGTACAATTTTGACAACAGCAGCTAACGAAGTACTCCAACCAGTCCACGATCGGATGCCAGTAATTCTGGCTCCTGACGATTACAATTTGTGGTTAGACCCGCAAGAGCAAAAACCTGAAGTACTACAACAGGTGTTGCGCCCTTATCCAGCCGCAGCCATGACTAGCTACCCAGTGAGCGCTGTGGTAAACAAACCTCAGCATAATACCCCAGACTGCATCCAGCCGATCGGCGAAAATAATCCCTGAGAAATAAGTAGAATTAAGTATTAAGTATAGCGATCGCCAAATTACAGGTCGATACAATTTGTGGCTTTCCCTTTCATCCAGTGTACTAAAGCAGGAAAATAGGAAGGTTCCGCCTATGCCCACACGACCTATAAACAAACTCTCATGAAGGGCATCTTTTGAGCCAATAGCTGCAACCCTACAGAGGCAAGTATGCCAAGAACACAGAAAAACGATAACTTTATTGACAAATCCTTTACAGTCATGGCGGATATCATTCTCAAGATACTGCCAACCAACAGAAAAGCTAAAGAAGCGTTTGTTTATTACCGAGATGGTATGTCGGCTCAAGCAGAAGGCGAATATGCTGAAGCCCTGGAATACTACGAAGAAGCCCTGACATTAGAGGAAGATCCTAACGATCGCGGCTATATCCTCTACAATATGGGACTAATCTATGCCAGCAACGGCGACCATGACAAAGCCTTAGAATTGTACCACCAGGCTATTGAGTTAAACCCCCGTCTACCCCAAGCCTTAAACAACATCGCCGTGATTTATCACTACCAAGGCGAAAAGCTCAAAGAAGCTGGGGATCACGACGGTGGGGAAGCACTATTTGACCAAGCAGCCGACTATTGGATTAGAGCGATTCGCATGGCTCCGAATAACTACATTGAAGCCCAAAACTGGCTGAAAACCACTGGAAGAATGCAAATTGACGTATTCTTTTAGACAATAGTCCTTGGTCATTTGTCCTTTGTCTGTTGTCCGATGACGAATGACCAATGGCTAAGGAATAATGGCTCTTGACCAATGACGACTAATAAAAAATGATCGATCGCGAACTAGTCCATAAAGTAGCCCTTCTGGCTCGTTTAGAGTTAACACCAGAAGAGGAGACGCAATTCACCACTCAGCTGGGAAGCATCCTTGATTATATCGAGCAGTTAAATGAGCTAGATGTCAGTGATGTCCCTCCCACAGCAAGGGCAATTGATGTTAGCAATGTAACGCGAGAGGATGAACTACAACCCTATCCTGACCGGGAAGCCATTCTCAACTGTGCGCCCGAACAGGAAGGGGAATTTTTCAAAGTACCAAAAATTCTCAATGCTGAATAGTTAATAGTCAAGAGTCAAAAGTCCAGAGTAATTAATCTTGACCCTTGACTCTTGACCAAGGTTTAAGGAGGTAATTATGGCTTTGGGAATCCTCAAAGATGGAAAGTGGATATCGGAACGGGAGCAAGAAGATTCCCAAGGAAAATTTATCCGTCCCTCAACTACTTTCCGCAATAAAATTACTGCCGATGGCTCTAGTGGATTTAAAGCTGAACCGGGGCGTTATCATTTATATATTTCTTGGGCTTGTCCTTGGGCTTGTCGCACTGCAATTATGCGTCAGTTAAAAGGGCTGACGGATGTAATTGGTTTATCGGTTGTTGGGGCGGTAATCGATCAAAATAGTTGGGAATTTACTGACGAACCGGGAGCGATTCCCGATACAGTTAACGGTACTCAATATCTTTGGCAACTTTATCTCAAAGCTGACCCTAACTATAGCGGGCGGGTGACAGTGCCAGTTTTATGGGATACTCAGTCAAAGACAATTGTTAATAATGAATCTCGCGAAATCATTCGGATGTTTGATACAGAATTCGATGCTTTGGCGAAAACAGATGTTAACTTCTATCCGCAAGAGTTACAAGAAGTAATTGACGAGACAATCGATAAGATTTATCAACCAATTAATAATGGCGTTTATCGCGCGGGGTTTGCTACTAGTCAGTTGGCTTATGACGAGGGCGTAACAGAATTATTTGCTGCTCTCGATTATTGGGAACAAGTGTTAGACAAACAACGCTATCTCTGCGGTAATAAAATTACTGAGGCGGATTGGTGTATGTTTACTACTTTGTTTCGCTTTGATGCAGTTTATTATGTGCATTTCAAATGCAACATCCGCCGCATTGTTGAGTATCCTAATCTGTGGAATTATCTTAAAGAACTCTACCAAGTGCCGGGAGTGAAGGAAACTTGTAATTTAGACCATATCAAACGGCATTATTACAAGAGTCATAACAAGGTTAACCCTACAAGGATTGTACCGAAAGGGCCGTTGATTGATTTTGATGCGCCTCACGATCGCGATCGCCTACCTATCTAATCGGCAATCCCTATCTACCAGACTCAGCAATCACTACTATTTCCGAATTTAGCGCCACTGATAAGGCAGCTACAATAGTACCCTAAATAAGGATTATGCCTGATTTTTGATTTTATGACTTCTGCTACAACCGTAAAAACTGAGTACGAAGCGATTATTGGTCTAGAAACCCATTGTCAGCTGAGTACCAATACCAAGATTTTTTCTACCAGCTCGACGGCATTTGGTGGAGACCCCAATACTAACATCGACCCAGTTTGTATGGGTTTACCTGGAGTCTTACCAGTTCTCAACCAAAAAGTTCTCGAATATGCCGTCAAGGCTGGTTTAGCACTAAATTGTCAAATCGCTAAATACAGCAAATTTGACCGTAAGCAGTATTTCTATCCCGATCTCCCGAAAAATTACCAAATTTCGCAATATGACTTGCCCATCGCCGAACATGGTTGGTTAGAAATTGAATTAGTAGATGCTGACGGAAATCCAACTCGCAAGCGCATTGGGATCACTCGTCTGCACATGGAGGAAGATGCAGGTAAATTAGTACACGCAGGTAGCGAGCGTCTTTCCGGTTCTAGTTATTCTCTGGTAGATTACAATCGGGCGGGCGTGCCATTAGTCGAAATTGTTTCTGAACCAGATCTGCGTTCTGGACAAGAAGCTGCTGCATATGCCCAAGAATTGCGGCGGATTTTACGCTATCTTGGCGTCAGCGATGGCAATATGCAAGAAGGATCTTTACGTTGCGATGTTAACATCTCGATTCGTCCGGTAGGACAAAAAGAGTTTGGCACAAAAGTAGAAATTAAAAACATGAACTCATTCAACGCCATCCAAAAGGCGATTGAATATGAGATTGAACGGCAAATTGCAGCCACAGAAGCAGGCGATCGCATTATCCAAGAAACTCGTCTGTGGGAAGAAGGTTCGCAACGTACAATTAGTATGCGGACAAAAGAAGGTTCCAGCGATTATCGCTATTTCCCCGAACCAGATTTAGCACCTATAGAGGTTTCAGGAGAACAATTAGAGACTTGGCGTAGCGAACTTCCCGAACTCCCCGCACAAAAACGCCATCGTTACGAAACTGAATTAGGGCTTTCTGCCTACGATACAGGAGTTTTGACAGAAGATAAGCCTGTTGCTAACTATTTTGAAGCAGCGATCGCGGCAGGTGCAAGTCCGAAAGCCGCCGCTAACTGGATTACCCAAGATATTGCAGCTTATCTGAATAAGCAAAAACTTAGCATCAGCGAAATCGGTTTGAGTCCCCAAAATTTAGCTGATGTTATTCTTCGGATTGAACAGGGTAAAATCAGTAACGCCCAAGCTAAACAAAAGTTACCAGACTTGCTTGGTGGCGTATCTCCAGAGAAAGCTTTTGCAGGTCAAGAACTCATTAGCGATCCTGCTGTATTGGAACCAATCGTAGATGAAGTAATCGCCGCCAATCCCAAAGAATTAGAAAAATACCGCAATGGTAATACTAATCTCAAAGGCTTCTTTGTCGGACAAGTGTTGAAAAAGACCGAAAAACGAGCCGATCCGAGGCTGACTAATGAATTGGTAGAGAAGAAACTGAATTCTTAATAGCGATTCAATGTAATGATTGCTTGTCATTAATTCCAGGGTGGGGTTTCCCCGTCCCTACAAAGGGATAATTGATAGAACTGCAAATTTCGATAGATTGGGGTGATATGGGGACGTGGGGAAAATTTTATTCTTCGCGTCCCTACGTCGTCTGTGGATGGACAAATCGCTAAGTATATTTCTCGTACTTGCTTTACACAACTGTTACAAAAAGAAATTATGAAGATGGGTTATACCCCTCAATCCCAAATTGCTATACTCTGTTAATTGAATACACCATGATGGTCTGGAGAGCGCTCTAAGTAGCTCTTCTTTTTCTTTACTAATTAAGGTAAAAAATTTTTTTAAAGATTTAGCTAAAAAATTCTCCTTAGGGGGTGTTGACCATCATCACAAAAGTGCTATACTTATGTTATATAGATGCACCCTGATGACCTGGAGAGCTGCCCAAGTAGCTCTCTCTTTTTTTTGGAATGCGGCGATCGCTCTTCATCATATCTTTGCAATCAGCCAACTTCATCATGGGTATTAGCCCTCAGACGTACAATGATATGCAGTTTAGATGCCAAGCGAACGATCTGGAAAACTGTGCAAGTGGATCTGTTTTTGATTCTGGTATAAACTGAAAAACCAACTTAACTATTTACTATTTTTTTTAAATTTCAGCTTAAGGGGTATTGCCCCTCACAGCAAAGATGTTATAATGTGCTATATAGATGCACCCTGATGATCTGGAGAGCTGCCCAAGTGGCTCTCCTTTTTCACTTTTTATCTGCGTTTTGACTGGGAAATAAGGCAGAAGAGAAAATATATTTATTCTCTCATGAAGGTGTAAGCTTCCTTAGGGAGAAGTGACGCTAACGCCTATGAAAGTCTATTTTGAATCTTGAAGTTTGAATTTTGAATTGCATAAGACTTGATATAATCGCCAGTCGAGCCACTGTATAGTTACGGGGGGAATAATCATGGCAGACTGGCAGGAAATTACTGGTGGGATTACAGCACCAAGGGGTTATCGGGCCGCAGGAATTACCGCAGGGTTAAAACCTTCAGGATTACCCGATTTAGCTTTGATATTGTCAGATGTAGAAGCGATCGCAGCAGGTGTATTCACCACCAGTCAAGTTAAAGCCGCTTGCGTAGATTATTGTCGTCAACGCTTACAAGCCAAGCATAATACGCGAGCGATTCTCTGCAATGCAGGGCAAGCAAATGCTGCAACAGGTAGTCAAGGCTGGGTCGATGCCATAGAATCAGCTATGGCAGTAGCCCAAGCTTTGAATATTTCCAGCGACTCTGTATTATTGGCTTCAACTGGGGTAATTGGACAGCGAATCCGGATGGAGAAACTCAAAGCCGCAATTCCTCAACTAGTAGCAGCACTCTCAGAAACAGGCTCAGATGCAGCAGCCGGGGCAATTATTACTACAGATTTGGTGACTAAATCGATTGCCCTAGAGACAACTATAGGCGATCGCCCCGTGCGCATTGGTGGTATTGCCAAAGGTTCGGGGATGATTCATCCCAACATGGCAACTATGCTGGCATTTGTCACCTGTGATGCGGCTGTGTCGCCAGGACTTTGGCAACAAATGTTAAGTCGTGCGGCTGACAGAAGTTTCAACTCTATTACTGTGGATGGTGATACCAGCACCAATGACAGCTTAATCGCTTTAGCAAATGGTCAATCCCGTACCCCAGCTATTATGGAAATGGGGCCGGAAGCGGAAAAATTAGAAGCGATGTTAACAGCAGTTTGCCAGCATTTAGCAAAAGCGATCGCCCGTGATGGTGAAGGTGCAACTTGTTTGATTGAAGTGCAAGTTACGGGAACTCATGATGAACTATCAGCACGTCAAATAGCTAAAACTATTGCAGGTTCATCCCTCGTGAAATCTGCAATTTTTGGTCGCGATCCCAACTGGGGACGCATCGCCGCCGCCGCCGGACGTGCAGGTGTACCTTTTGAGCAAGAAAATTTGCAAATCAAGCTAGGCGATTTCTTACTATTAGAAAATGGTCAACCTCTCTCTTTCGATCGTGCAGCAGCTAGTGCTTATTTAAAAAATGCCGCGCAAGGTGCGTATCTTAAAGAAGATACAGTATTAATTTCTGTTAGCGTTGGAAATGGTCATGGTACAGGTAAAGCCTGGGGTTGCGATCTAAGTTATGACTATGTGAAGATTAACGCCGAATACACGACTTAAGGAATTCGTAATTGGTAATTCGTAATTCGTAGTTAAAGATATTTTCAGGCAGGGATTTTGACCTTGGTGGAAACTCTCTTCTGACGAAGATGTTACCCTATTTTTAGTAGTCCCACATTGGCTGTAATAGCCAATATGGTCACAACCTCACACAATTAAGTGTAGATAAAAATTACGAATTACGAATTATTAATTATTTAGTTATGGCTGTTGCTTATTTCCATTTTTATGCTGAGTTAAATGATTTTCTACCACGAGATAAAAGACAAATCAAAATAATTCATAAATTTAGTGAGAGAGCTTCAATCAAAGACACGATCGAGTCTTTAGGTGTTCCTCATCCAGAAGTTGATTGTATAAAAGTAAACGATAATTATGTAGATTTTTCTTATATTGTCCGGGATGGAGATGACATCAACATCTATCCTATTTCTGTAAGTTCTCTTACTACACCAACAGTTTCAGTTCGTCCACAATCGCTCAGTACTATCCGCTTTGTTGTCGATATTCATTTAGGAAAACTAGCGACATCGTTAAGGCTTCTAGGCTTTGATACTTTATATCGTAATGATTATACTGATGAGGAATTAGCAGAGATATCCCATACACAAGTAAGGATTCTGTTGACTCGTGATAAAGGTTTATTGATGCGTAGTTTAGTAACCTATGGCTATTATGTCAGAAGTACTAATCCGCAGCAGCAAATATTGGAAGTGTTGCGACGCTTCGATTTATTTAAGTTAGTATCGCCTTTTCAAAGATGTTTGCGGTGCAATGGATTGCTAGAAACTATAGAGAAGGAAACAATAATTGACCAATTGCCAGAAAGTGTGCAATTGCAAAATCATGAATTTCATCACTGCCAAGAATGCAAGCAGATTTATTGGAAAGGGACACATTATGAACGCTTGCAACAGTTTATTGATGGCGTACTTGAATCAGAAAAAGTTAGCGATCGAGTCTTAGCTGTTGAGCCAAATAAATGAAATGCTCCTACCCTGCACTAATATTGGCAGAAATTATTTGGTCTTCTCCAACCTTATCTGCACTTTTTTCTTGGTCATCAAAATTCTCAGAAAGTGGGTTTTGTTCAAGATTTTCTGCTTCTGGTGGTATTGTATCTTTTTCTAGCTCAAGAGAGCGCGCAGGTTCTTTAGCGTCAGAGAAATCGATGAGTGGTTGCGACTGTTCAGAATTCATGAGTTACTAAATTATGGCGTTTTCTATAGTGTTAAATTTATTGCGATCGCAAACCTCTTTCTCAAGAAATAAATCAGGAGTATTCGGTGACATCAATATTAGCCCTCGACTTTGGCGGAACTAAGCTAGCAGCAGCCACGGTAAATCTTGGTTCTAGACAATGGCTGCGTTATGAACGTCGCCTTTCTCCGATGAATGCAGATGCTAACACCGATTTAGAAATTATGCGATCGCTCATTCACTCTTTGCTGCAAGATACTAAACCAACGGCTATTGGTGTCAGCTTTGGGGGGCCAGTAGACGCTACCACTGGAACAGTAAGACTTTCTCATCACGTTCCTGGTTGGGAAAATATTCACCTCAAAGACTTACTAGAGAAAGAGTTTGGCGTTCCTACTTATGTAGATAATGATGCCAATATTGCTGCTTTAGGCGAACATCGCTTTGGCGCAGGTCAAGGTTCTGATGACTTGTTTTACATCACCATTAGCACAGGTGTCGGTGGTGGTTGGATACTCAATGGTCAGCCTTGGCGAGGTTTTGGAGGAATGGCTGGTGAAATCGGACACGTAGTTGTAGACCCAGCTGGCCCTGTATGTTTGTGTGGTAAACGAGGATGTGTAGAACGTTTAGCTTCTGGCCCCTATATGGCGCAAAATGCACGCGAAGTATTAGTAAACGAACCCAAAATAGGAAAAATTCTCCGGGATTTAGTAGGCGATAATTTAGAGTTACTCACAGGGCAATTAATAAGTGAAGCTGCGGCTATGGGAGATGATTTTGCTCAAGAGATTTTACGAAAATCGGCTTGGGCGCTAGGTGTGGGTATTGGTAATGTAGCGAATTTAGTAAACCCACAATTGTTTATTTTAGGTGGAAGCGTCACCAAAGCTGGTAATAGATGGTGGGAAATTCTACGTCACATGGCGCGGGAGACAGCACTACCAGAAGTTGATTTTGCAATTGTCCCAGCGGCTTTAGGTGATGATGCGCCTTTATGGGGTGCTGTTGCACTTGCTCAATCTGCCTTCGAGTAAATTGATTCGGCAATACTATTTATTGATTACGAGATTCTAAGTATTTTAAAATTCTTTGATTTTCCAGTGTTAACTCTCTAATATCTGCTGCTAAATCTCTAATATCTCCTGTATTGTTATCAATTCTTCTTTGATTATCAATCATTTGACGCTGCATATTCACCATTTGCCGTTGCATATCATCTAGCCTAGGTAAAATGCTACTAGCTAAATCAGTTAAAGCTTGAATTGACTTAGCGTTAGACTCTATTAGTTTCTCAAG
The DNA here is from genome assembly GCF_963875125.1 of Calothrix sp. NIES-2098. Classification (NCBI taxonomy): domain Bacteria; kingdom Bacillati; phylum Cyanobacteriota; class Cyanophyceae; order Nostocales; family Calotrichaceae; genus Calothrix; species Calothrix sp. NIES-2098. The sequence goes on along the minus strand of NZ_CAWNKJ010000001.1, from coordinate 8,505,419 downwards.
ACGTTCAATATCACTCATATTTTTTCAAAACTTATATAATAACTATGCCCATATACGTCCTGATAGACAATCACACTCAAAAGTTATTATAACAAAACAAGCGCATTATCGAATCATCATAAGTGGCTCATTTTGCTGTAGTTTATTTTTTTAGGTTAATTTTTATCTTATACTAATTCAAATAATGTTGGCGACATATAAATTATTCGTAAGGAACATTATTATCTAACCATCGCATTTTTTTATTAGTATTATAAAGCCCGTCAAGATTAAAGAATTTGCGCTTATTGATTGGCAATATAGCAGATCTAAATCAACTATCAGCTAAAAAATATTGCTTATTGCCAGGCTCTAACAATAGGTTCAGCACGTTGATAGTGAGCCTTGATATGACTGACTCAATAGAGTTATAAGTCAAGGCGATCGCATCTATTACCTAAGACCATATTTCTGTCATGTGCTGTTGTCTAGCTGGCATTCTATAAGAATTATTAGTAAAAAATTAGGCAAGCCTGGAGAACAAAACAATTTAAGGTATATTTTAATTGTGCATAAAATGACAGCAACACTTCTATGATCTGCTGCCTAAATCCCGATTGTCCGAATCCTCTAAATCCTGACGGTTCAAATTTTTGCTTAAGTTGTGGAACAGGGTTAGTACCGCTACTCAGAAATCGTTACCGTATTATCCAACCATTGGGTAGAGGAGGTTTTGCGCGTACTTATCTAGCGGAGGATGTAGATAAGTTAAATGAACCATGTGTTGTTAAACAGCTAGTTCGCGGTCAATTTTATAGTGGCGGTGGTAGTGAAGCCCAGAAAAAAGCTACTGAGTTGTTTGAGCGAGAAGCAAAACGCCTACAAGAATTGGGAAAACACGACCAAATTCCTACACTGTTTGCCTATTTTAAAGAGTATGACTACTTATATTTAGTACAGGAATTAATAGAAGGTCAAAATTTATTGCAGGAGCTAAAACAGCAGGGAATATTTGATGAAATAAAAATTCGGCAATTATTAAATGATTTGTTACCTTTGCTGGAATTAATACATCAGCAACAGGTAATTCACCGAGATATTAAGCTAGAAAATATTATTCGTCGTCAACGCGATGCCTACGGCAAGGGCGAAGCCCAACGCAAGTTAGTGTTGATTGATTTTGGTGTGTCTAAACAAAAGACTGAAACAATCGACACTTCACCAGGGACAATTATTGGTTCTTTAGGTTATGCACCAATTGAACAAATTCAGTTTGGAGAAGCTTATCCTGCTAGCGATCTCTACAGTTTAGGAATAGCTTGTTTTCATCTACTAACTAATATTGCTCCCTCGCAATTATGGATGAAACAAGGCTTTAGCTGGACTAATAGTTGGCGCAACCACATGACCCAACCGATTAGTCAGGAATTAGAGATAATTCTGGATAAGTTATTGCAAGAAAACCACGAACAGCGTTATCAGTCAGCCAGAGAAGTTTTACAAGATTTAAATTCTCAGATGGCTCCACATTGGAATGTACCTCACACCATTATCTCGCCACAGCAAGTCATACCACCACAGCCACAGATTCCACAGCCTACTCCCTCAGCCACACATTTCTCTATGAGAAAATTATTGCCTGGGGTTGTGATTGTCGGTTCAGGTAGTTCGTTTTTAGCTATCACCCTCCTCAGCTTTCTAGGGACTACTTTGATTAGTTCGGGATTATGGTTGATAATTTTAGGTGCTCTAATCTTTACTCAATCTCGCTCTTTGTTTGAAAAAACTTATTTATTGATTATTGCTGTAATTACAAACTTATTCATTGTCTATATATTCCACAGTTGGCAAATAAACAATCCTTTACAGTCTGGAACTAATGGATTGATAATTGTAGTCTTACTAGTTATGCTGGCTGGCTTATTAGCATTTATCCTCATGGGAATATCCCAGATCGTAGACAAATTAATTACTAAACAGTTTTGATTTTGTAATTGATTTTACCTTTTGTTAAACCGTATTTAGATAAATTTATCTAATTAAGAGGGGTAGTTATTTATGACACATAAGGATGAGAATATACGGTTACTAGTCTCTCTGGGAATAGCGGGTGTAATGGTAGCAGTTATTTTATGGTTAGTAAGCAAAGTTGCTTCTAAACCAATCTCAACGCCTTCAACACCCTCAATGGTAAATTCCTCTGGAATGCCGATCGCATCTACTCCAGAATGGATGAGTATAGGTGATAAAATTTTAGTCACAGCAGATAAAACAGATGAAAAAGTAGCAGGAGTAAATGCTTTTAAAGCTGGAGATTTTGGCACTGCTATTATCAAATTTCAAGCATCCTTGCAAAGCCAGCGCAATGACCCAGAGACATTAATTTATTTGAATAATGCCAAAATTGGCAGATCAAAATCTCTCAAAGTAGGCGTTCTTGCGTCAATTGGTAGTAGCTTGAATGAAGCAAAAGAAACTTTGCGGGGAGTAGCACAAGCTCAAGAAGAAGTAAATAGCAGTGGCGGTATTAATGGCGTACCATTGCAACTGGAAATTGCCAGTTTAAATAATTTTGGAGATTTGGAGAAGATAGATACTGAACTGGCTAAAGACTCTAATCTTTTAGCAGTAGTAGGGTTTGGGCGTAACAACAAGCTTTATCAACAGAGTGGTTTGGTGAGAGTATCTCCAAGCAGCGGTAGAACTCAGCCTGGACAAAATCAAGCACAGTTTCTGATGGATAGTAAATATGTCTTTAATGTCAGCCCGAATCGTAATATTTTTAATCAAACTCTTGCTGAATATATTGTCAAAAAAGAACGCCGCACTAATATAGCTATTTGCAGAGATTCTTCATTTAGAACCACTCAAGAGACATCTAACCAGGAAAGATCAAATCAAGAAATTGTCAAAGAATATACCGATTTAATAGGTAAAGCTGGAGGAAAAGTTACTGCTACAGATTGCGATTTAGGAGCAGCTAATTTTAGAGCTAGCGATTTTATTGCTAAGGCCACCAGCGATGGCGCAGAAGCCATACTTCTGATTCCGCGAATCAATAATATTAATCCTGCACTGGATGTGGCGAAAGAGAATAGAGGTAGACTAGCGCTTTTTGGTTCTCAACAGCTTTATGGTGAAAAGATTTTAAAGTATGGACAAGGAGATATCAAAGGGATGGTGATATCTGTACCTTGGCATCGAGATGCTAATCGTAATATGAGTAAAGGTAATTCCTTTGCCGAGAAAGCCGCTAAACTTTGGGGTGGAGATGTAAGTCCGAGAACGGCAACAGCTTATGATGCTCTGCAAGTAATTATCGCTGGTTTGAAAGAAGATAGTACTCGTAAAGGATTGCAAAAGGTGCTATCTAATCCTAATTTTTCAGCGATGGGAGCAACAGGTAAAATTCAGTTTTCACCATCAGGCGATCGCCAAGGTGGAGTCTTTTTAGTCAAAATTCAGCCATGTGAATCTGGTAAGCCTTGTGCTTCTAGTACTGGCTATGATTTTGTGCTCTTACAATAAAATATTGTTTTTATTTATACCCATAATTCTGGAATTTTTCTCAGGTGTTCAATCAGATTGGCACCTATTTTTTATACATTAAAAGTGTCTCAGTATATATTTTCTTGAGTATGAAAAAACTCTACTTTTGTCATACGTATACACAGCAACTTGCTGTATATAATAATTGCAAAAATTATATCAATTTGAAAATTTATGGTGACAGATGAATTCACGCAAGCCAGACTCAGAAGGCAATCCTCAATCTAACATCTCAAACTAAAACTCAAAATAGTATTAGGGAATATACTTCTGCTCAATTAAGCACTAATATACTAAATACACAAAAGTATAAATTAGGTGCATCAAAAACTAAGGCACAGCAAAAAGTCTCAAGAGTGAAGACAAAGCGACTTCAGGTTTTGAGAGCTATTTGTAACCGTATTACAAAGCTCTAGTTTGCCTCAGTTCGTGGAAAATACGCTTTTATCCAAAAGTCTTATGTATAACAAAGACAATTTTGGGCTTTTTGACTCTACTTTAGACACAGCAGTAATCCTAAATAAGTGCACTACCCTAGCAACTTAGTTGATGAAATGACTCTGGCGACGGCTCTTTTTTTCTGAAGAATTTTTGTAGAATTATCTGACTTTATATGACTCAGTCTTCTCCGCGAAAGCAAGTTGGCAAAAGAAAAATTAATCAGTTACAGGGTAGTCAAAAAGACATAGAGAACTCTAAGATAGATAGTTCAAAACGCCCCACAATAATTCAAATTTCTCATCCTCAGCAAGTCGGAAGGCAAGATTGGAGCTTCAAAACCAAAGCAACAATTTGCTCTTGTGCCATTAGTATGCTCCCTATACTGGCAATTGGAGGTATAACATACTACGTTGGAAACCAACTAATTAAAGAGCAGATTCCCCAGACAGAACAAGTAAGCGCTCAAGATTTAACAGCAACTAAACTAGCACTACAAAAACAGTTATCGCTGTTGTTAATTGGAACTGGGGGAATGACTTTATTGGTGGGTGCGATCGCTGCAATTTTAGCTAATCGCGCCATTCGCCCATTCCTGAATGCGGTGGCGCTCTCTAATAATATTGTGCAGAGGCTACTGCCAGAAAATGTCGGGACTCACACAGCGATCGCTAGCAAAAACGAACTAGCTGTTTTAGAGAAAAACATCAGTTTAATCAAAAAAAAGCTGCCAGATTTGCTGTGGAAACAAGAAGGCGAAGCTGAACCTATCGAAGTATTGATGAACATTACCCGCAACATTCAGGAATCCCTCAATGAAGAAGATGTTCTCAAAACCACCGTTGAAGAAGTGCGCAACGCCTTCAGCACTGACCGCGTCACGATTTTCCGCTTTAATCCCGATGGACAAGGAATCTTTGTCGCAGAATCAGTAGCATCAGGTTTACCAAAAACTTTATGGGCTACTGTCAAAGACCCTTGCTTTGAAGGAGAGTATGTTGAAAAATACCAAGATGGGCGCGTTGTCGCGATTGATGATATCTATCAAGCAAATCTCACTGATTGTCACATCGGCTTGTTAGAGCGATTTGCGGTCAAAGCAAATTTAGTCGCACCAATTCGCCAAAAAGATCGATTATTCGGTTTGTTAATTGCCCATGAGTGCGCTAAACCCCGCTTTTGGCAGCAGTCTGAGATTGATTTGTTCGCCCAGATCGCTACACAAGTAGGATTTACTCTCAACTACACTAGTCTGCTGGAACAAGTAAATTCCCAAGTCGATCGAACTCAGGTATTTGTAGATATTACTCGTCGGATTCGAGAGTCACTTAATGAAGAAGATGTTCTCAAAACCACGGTAGAAGAAATCCGCAAAGCAATGAGCACTGACCGCGTCATAGTTTATGGTTTCGATCCTGATTGGTACGGTACCGTAATTGCAGAATCAGTGCTTCCCGGTTTTCCCAAAACGTTGCGAGCTAAAATCAAAGACCCTTGTTTTGCCGAAGGTTATGTAGAAAAGTACCAAGCTGGTAGAGTGCAAGCTATCAGTAATGTTGATGAAGCAGGTTTAACTGAGTGTCACCTGAATCAACTCAAACCCTTTGCTGTCAAAGCTAATTTGGTCGCACCAATTCTCAAAGATGACCAACTCTTTGGCTTATTAATTGCACATCAATGTTCTGCTCCCCGCGATTGGCAGCAATATGAGATTGATTTGTTTGCTCAAGTTGCTATGCAAGTAGGATTTGCTCTCGACCACGCAAGACTACTTCAGCGAATTGATGCTGAAAGCGTACGAACTCATCTACTAGCAGACTTGACGCGCCGCATTCGAGAAACGCTCAACGAAGAAGATGTTCTGAAAACCACCGTTGAAGCAGTTCGCAAAGCTATTAGTACTGACCGCGTCATGGTTTATGGTTTTGATGCCAACTGGTATGGCACCGTAATTGCAGAATCAGTGCTTCCTGGTTTTCCCAAAGCATTGTGGGCAAACATCAAAGACCCTTGCTTTGTACAGGGTTTTGTCGAAAAGTACCAAGCTGGTCGCGTGCAAGCTATCAGTAATATCTATGAAGCAGGTTTGACTGAGTGCCATATTAATCAACTCGAACCCTTTGCTGTCAAAGCCAATTTAGTCGCACCTATTCTCAAAGATAACCAACTATTTGGCTTATTAATTGCACATCAATGTTCTGCTCCCCGTAATTGGCAGCAGTCTGAGATTGATTTATTTGCTCAAGTCGCTATGCAAGTAGGATTTGCTCTCGACCATGCCAGACTTCTCAATCAGGTAGAACAAGCATACCAAACGGCGGAGGCAACTTCTGTTCAGCAGCGTCAAAAACAAGAACAGCTCCGCTTGCAAGTCTCGGAACTGCTCAACACTAGTAATAAAGTAGTGCAAACCCTTTCCACAGAAGTTGCTCTTCAGCAGATGCAATCTATAAATTCCATCTACAATCAAATTCAAATGTTGGGTGATTCGGCTCAAGAAATGATTCTTTCTGCCCAACAAATAGAAATTCAAGAACAGCAGCTTAGTCACAAGGTGCAATACGAAAATGAGTTAATGAACCAAATTTTCCATAGTATCTGTGCTATCCAAGCAAGTGTTTCAGAAGCTGCTGAAAAAGTCAACCTTATAGAGCAACCTTCTCAAAAACTAGCTGAAATAGTCAGTCTTATGAGTAATGTAATCTCGCAGATGAAACTCCAAGCTATGCACACAGCACTGGAAGCATCTCGTACTGGAGAAGCTGGTCAACAATTTGCCGCGATCGCACAAAAAGTACTTTCTTTAGTACATGAGTTAGAATCTGAGATTACAGAAGTTCAACCACTTGTGGCGAGAATTCAAACAGAAAGTCACGAAATTATTGCTACCATCCAGTCCAAAGCAGAATCGGTTAAAAGTAGTGCTGAATTGGTAGAAGAAACTCAGCAGCAACTTAATGAAACGATCGCTGTCACTAATCAAATAAAAACGTTAGTAGCCAGTATTACACAAGCTGCTACTATCCAAGCCCAAACTTCTAACTCTGCAAACCAATCTATTTTGGAAGTTGCTACTATTGCCAATCAGACTTCCGAGCAAGCTTTAGCAATGGCAGAGTCATTAGCTCAGTTGGAGACATTTACACAAGAATTTTCATAAAGGTGGAGGTAGAAGGCAGAATAGAGCAAAGAAGCTTTCTACCTCCCGCTGCACCTGTCGAAATAATTCTTGTTTTCAGCAAGCAATGACCCTCAACTGAATTTTTGATTAATCATTCTTTTGTGATGCTCTCTAACTTCTTTTCTAAAAAATTTATATTCTGATTCAGCGGCGCTCAAATGTTTGAGTATTTTGTTTTACTCATTCAACATTTATTCCCTCTTACTTAAATACAGGAACATAGCTATGGTTCTTGACTTTGGTATCCAAGAAAATCTTGACCAAGACTTTGTTCAAGAAGTCTCAGAACTTCTACAGCAAATTCACAACGGAATACTAGAACTTCCATATAACTATACTTCTGCCAAGATTCGTCACATGGTACGAGCTGCCCAAACTATTAAAGGTACAGCTAGCCAGGTTAATTTAACTGACATTCAAACTCTAGCTCATCGTTTGGAGAAGATTTTTCGGTTTATGTCGCTGGAAAATACTTTCATAGACTCTCAGCTAACAACTTCGCTCCTACAAGCTAACGATTATCTAAGATTAGTTTTGATAGCTCAAATTCAAGCCAAACCTGATGATATCGCTAGTGCCTTAGCGAAAGCAGAACCAGTTTTTGCGCATTTAGAAGCTAGACTCACCCATAAACCATCAGCAGTTACTCCTCAAAGCTCTAATTTAGATGTATCTCAGTTGATTCCTACCACAGAGGTGACACAAGCTTTAGAAACACTAGAAATGATTCTGGCTGAATCGGAAGCTAATCAGTTAGTAGAACAACTGATACAACAGGCAGAGGTATTTTTAGGTTTTGGGGAATTATTAAAACTCTCTGAGTTTGTAGCGATCGCTCAAATTACGATAACTTCCCTGCACACAAGTCCGCAAGCTGCTCAAACCATCGGGCAGATCGCTTTGGCAGGTTGGCGTGCAGCTTACGAAAGTATTGTCAAAAAAGATATTCCTCAGTCAGTTGCAGCTGTAACCAAAAATACTTGCATCCCTACAACACCGCGAAAGCTGACAACTTCTCAGCTATTTGTCTGGGTAACAAATCGTACTATTTTCACGATTAATTCCAACAGCGTTGAAGAAATTTTAGTTGCCAAAGCCGACCAAATTATTTATTCCCAACAAAAGTGGTTTTTACATTGGCAGGGAAAAATTATTCCCACCTATCAACTCTCCCAACTACTCAGCAATGAAAATCTAGCGCCGGAAAAAACTACTAACCCAGCTTTAAGTGCAGTTCAGTATCAAGAGCATCAGCCTGAGCCAATATTAATACTCAGACAAGGTTCGCAAATTTTCGCCTTACAGCCAGAAATTGAATCGCTGATTGCAGAACCAGAGTTAATCATCCAGCCTTTAGAATCAGAAGCCAAACTTCCCAATTATGTTTATGGTTGTACGACTTGGAAAGATAGTCTATTACCAGTGATTGATGTGGCGGCGCTGTTGCAGCAGACAATTGACCAAACTCAAGAGGTTAACGTCACGGCGAAATTGCTCGATTCCCCAAACACAGCAATCGTCAGCCAACAACGTACTATTCTAGTCGTAGATGATTCTAATAGCGTACGACATATTGTATCCTTGGCTTTGCAAAAAGTAGGTTACAAAGTTTTACAGGCAGAAAATGGACAAGCAGCGATCGCCCAGTTACAGCAGAATTCTCACATCCAACTGGTAATTTGTGATGTGGAAATGCCTAATATGAATGGCTTTGAGTTTCTCAGCTATCGTCTGAAAGAGCCGCAATTAGCAAAAATTCCCGTAGTGATGCTCAGTTCTTGCAACACTAATAAACATCGTCTGTTAGCAATGCAATTAGGAGCTACCACTTACTTTACAAAACCTTACGTTGAGCAAGAATTTTTGGCAGCCTTAAAGTTGATTGTGGAACAGAAAAGTTCTTGCTAATAACAATTTGAATTTGAAATTGTCAAATACTGATGTATCTTCTATATATCAGTTGAGAAAAAATTGTGGGTAAAATCAATCAAATGCAGGATACTAAAGAATTTTCTGCAATTTATTCATGTACTAAAAAAGCGTAATGTCTACAGTTCTTATTATCGAAATCAGCCAAGCTATTTTCGATATCTAAAACATCAACTTTTACAGGTGCATCTGTAATTTAAGTCAAAACTAAATTATCTCGGTGAACTACAGTTTCTGCACCTGCATAGCCTAAAATTTGGGGAATTTCTCGTGAATGATAGCCGCGAATTTTTTGCAGTTCTTCGCTGTTGTAGTTTACTAATCCTCTAGCAATTTCGTTACCATTGCTGTCACACAATTGCACGGCTTCTTGAGTGTCAAATTCTCCTTCTACTGCTTTAATACCAGCCGCTAACAAGGATTTTCCAGCTTGAGAAATGGCCGCGATCGCACCTGCATCTAAATATAATTTTCCAGCAGGTATGAGGCCGTAAGCTATCCAGCGTTTACGGGCTGAGGTGGGTTCGGGTTGCGGTTCAAAGTGCGTACCTAGAGGTTCTCCAGCGATGATTTTCTCTATATTGCGGGGAAATCGCCCTTGAGTAATTACCGTCCGCACGCCAGCCGCGATCGCAATTCTCGCCGCCGAAATTTTCGTCACCATCCCGCCTGTACCCCATTGGGAACCTTGGGAGCCTGTTTGGATCTGTAATTCGGCTAATTCTTTAATGCTACTTACTAGTGCGATCGGTTGCGCATCGGGAACGGAACGGGGATCGGCTGAGTACAATCGATCGACATCAGTGAGCAAAAATAGCCAATCTGCTTCTACTAGACTCGCAACTAATGCAGAAAGCGTGTCATTATCGCCAAATTTTAGCTCATCCACCGCTACCGTATCGTTTTCATTAACTACCGGAATCACTCCTAATCCCAGCAATTCCCGAAAGGTGTTGTAGATGTTGAGATAGCGGCTGCGCTGTACCAAGTCGCTACGAGTTAACAAAACTTGGGCGATCGGCTGTTGCAAAGTGGTAAATAAATCATCGTAAACCCGCATTAATCGCCCTTGTCCGACAGCTGCTACTGCTTGTTTGAGAGCGATCGCTTTGGGACGTTCGGTTAAGCCCAAGCGCGCACAACCCACTCCCACAGCGCCAGAGGACACCAAAATCACTCGATGACCTTGGCGTTTTAAATCAGAAAGTGTTTCTGCCAACGTAGCAATGGTAGAAAGTGCTAATTGTCCGGTTTCTGGTTGAGTCAGGCTAGAAGTGCCGATTTTGACGACGATTGTTTGAGGCATTGGGCATTGGGCATTGGGCATTGGGCATGAGTCATTGGTCATTAGTGGCTAAATCACCCAACAAAGGACAAATGACAAAGGACTAAAAAAATTTTAAAGCGCCAGGTCTTCTATAAGTGAAGGCTGACGCTTTACAGTTTTATATGTATTTGTTATGGGCTAGGGTCTTTTTTGGCTGACCCCATCTTATTAATACTTATAATCCCAGATATTTTTGATTGCGAAAGATTCCTTAATTATTTTTTTAGATTTACTTTCCTGACTTATTATCAATCTTTGTGAATTTTTGTATACTTGGGAGCGATCGAAGCTCCTAAGGCTTCTGATACCCAAACTTCAAAGTTTCTGATAGGGTGAGAGCGCAGAGCTACATCTGGGTGAATCATGGGTTCAACCAAGATGGTAAACATTCCCAAGCGATTACCTGCTAAGACATCAGTAAACAAGCGATCGCCTACCATCCCCACTTGATGAACTGGTAAGTTCATCGCCCTCAGTGCTGCTCTAATTTTGCGTCGTGAAGGTTTGGCAGCACCCAAGTAATAAGGTAGGTTAAGAGACCGAGCAATTCCACCAATCCGCATTTCGCTCAGGTTATTGCTCACTAACCAAAGAACAGTAGAGCTGCGGATTTGTTCTACCCACTCTCGTAATTCTGATGAAGCTGCCCCTACTCTTATCGGTACTAGAGTTTCATCTACATCCAACACCAATCCCTTCAATCCATATTGCCGGATAATATCTGGTGTCAGGTTTAAGATTGAACCTTCTAAAATCAAGTCTGGCTGCAAGAGGTTATTCCAGGTCATATTCAAGAGTCAAGATTAGCCCAATTTTATGTGGCACTTTACTTAAGAATAATTAATATTGCTGTACTTTGTTAATTTTGACAACAAATATTTAGTATTTTTTTGAATACGACAGAGCATATTTGTGCTAAAAGTATTTTCTACAAAATATAGCCATCCAGTTTATTTTTGAAAAAATTACCTAATTTTGAAGCTTAATTATAGGCTAGGTAGTGCGCAATGCTAGATGCTTGAAGCTTTAAACTCATGCTATCTACTACCTCCTATAAGTAGATTTTAAAAATCAGATAAAAGTCCTATGGAAACACTTAACTTTTTTCTAGATAAACCTGAAAATAGGGAATTTTGTAACCCAAAATTACAAACCAGGTTGTGAATAAAAAACAATGGGTAAATTGCTGTTTGATAGCTACCCTAACAGCAATAGACAAGAGACAAAATTTTATAAAACGAGCGTCAGGCGAAATGTTTGACTCTTAACAAAAGAGATAACTCTTTTGTGAGTGAATTAAACAATCAAATTCAAAATTAAGAAATGTAATATTTTAATTTTGAATTTTTAATATTATTCAACCTCATTAAAAAGATGTTCTTCTAACAATGGTTGTACCTTGCGGAACTCTTCAGGAGAAAGTAATTCAGGCTGACCTGTTTTTGAGATACGAGCAAAAAACAACAGTGGATCTAGAGGTGTGTAAATTGCATATTCTTGCTCTTCATCGTAGAAACTAGCTAGTAGCTGTAATTGCTCTGGCTCTAAATCTGCCTCATCATCTTCGATTTCTAAGGTGAAGAGTTCAGACTCTTCTACAGGAGGTAACTCACCCGCAACTGTTAGAGCATAGGCAGTATTCTTTAATATTAAATTCTGCTCCGATAAAACAGCTTGGGCAGTGGGAAAAATTTTTTCAATGGTGAAATCATCTTCTACCAGAACAGCCTCTTCTTCTTCGTCTTCACCTTGCCAAGCAAAAATTTCTACAGGTGAATCAACAGGTAGAAGTAAAACATATTCTTGCCCATCAACTGAGAGAGAATGCTCAATATAACAATCGAGGGTGCGCCCTTTGTCGTCTGTCAAACTGATGGAGCCAGCTTGAGCGTTATCATTATCGTCGGGAAATTGAGAAGAAAACATAGCCGAGGTATGGAACTTATAAATACCAGTAAATTTGGAATTTGAAAATTGCACAACTATTTAAGGACATAATGCCTAATAAATAGCTTGATACATATATACAAATACCAGGTAACAGTTTTCAGAATATCATGTTAAAAGGTATCAATACTCAATAGCTATTGCTGAACTCTGAGATTTCGCTCGTCGAGCATCTAGCCATTGTTGCAAAATTAGTGCAGCTGCTTTGCGATCGATCAAAGATTTGTGGCGTGATGGCGAGCGATTCTCCGCTTTTAACAGTTGCTCTGCTTGAAAGGAAGTTAATCGCTCATCCACGTATTCCATTGGCAGATTTAAAGCTTTAGAAAGCCTGGTAGCTAACTTTTGCACGTGACGTGCTTGAAATCCTAAAGAGCCATCCATTGAATAAGGTAAGCCAATGACTAGCACTTGTACTTGGCGATCATGAACTATTTGTCTGAGTTGCTCGACATCTTGCGCAAAGGATGTGCGCTCAATCGTAGTGATACCTGTAGCTATTAAGCCCGTACCATCACAACCTGCTACGCCAATACGCTTGCTTCCTAAATCTAATCCTAATGCTGAAATCAATGGCTTTGATCGCTCCTAGACTGTCACACTATTTCTCTGGCTGCGCATCCGCTGACTCAGGCTGACAAGATGCTTCTAAACTAGAAGGTTTACTGCCAAAAGCCGCAGGTTCTGATTTCGTGGGTATCGATCTATCTTGCGATCGCTTTTGAACTTGTTGTGTCCATGACATACCCCCTGGTATGGGTTTACGCGCCGGTTGCAGCCCTTGCAAAACTTCTGGCCACTGAATTCCCTCTAAGGAGACAAATTTAGACTCCCGTAGCTTGTGCCAAACTGAGCGAGACATGATGAGAGTATGTTCTATGCGTTTAGCTCCAATTCGTTCTAAATACTCTTCTCGCTCTGGCTGATAATCGGAGGAAGCTAGTTGCAAACCTTGCTGGGGAAAATCTTGGACAATGCGCGCTAGTTGCGAGAGCAACTCTGGATAAAGCCACGTATAGGCGGGGTGAACTGTCAGCGTTGCTACGTGGGGGCTATTACCTTTACGATCTAGTTGTACCTGAAAATGCCCAATAGCTGCTTTGCGTTGGGGTTCAAACACATAGCCACTTACTACTTCTGTTTTCGTGACCCACTGTTTGACAGCATCGCTTAAGGCCCCAAACAAACTAGTTTTGAAGTCTCTGGTGTTGCGATCGAACACTTGACGCACCAAAGGCGGCATGGATGCGGTATCTAGTTGATATAACAACTGGGCATCAGCATTACTTATAGGCAGGAGGTTAGGCAAGTCTGGCTCTGCTTGCGCTAATTCAGTCAACAATTCGGGTTCGATTTCCCAGTAGGTCATCTCTGCCAGACGCTGAAATCCATTTTGCCGATATAGTGCTAGCGCCTCTAAATCGTTGACATTTACTTCTAGTATCCAAGTACGTGCTTCGACAATCGACTCAAAGCAATGGCGTAAAAGTTGGGAACCAGTTACTTGTTTATCAGTAGCACTGTCTAGGATCGCGCGATCGACCCGCCAAGTACTGCGCGTGCGGTTAAAAGGTGAGACTTGAATCATTCCTAGAAGCATCCGCCCTTGCTCTGCTACATAGGAACAGAACAGGTATTGTAACGGGTTAGGAAACCAACTCAAAAATTTTAAAAAGCCATACCAGCGTCGCAGCCATTGCATCTGGCGTGTGGCAAAATCTGCTCCTTTGGGAGTTTGGGCCGCGAATGACTCTTGATTTAGGCGTTCAATACCGTCCAGATCCCGATATTGGACAGGTCGGATGATAACGCTGAGATTTCGAGGAAGTAATGAAGTCATTTTAATTCGAGCCGCTATTAAGCCTTAATTAACTGCTCTTGCTGAGTAAGTGCTGCAATAATAATATTAGCGGCTTTCCGCCACTTGGTAGCGATCCAAAAGAGTGATCTTGATAACTAAATACTGCAAATAAATAAAAAAAGCAGATTTGATGATAACACTGGTAGCATTAATCAACCATATCTGCTTCTATTTTATGTGAATTTAATAAAAATATTGTGTAATCTACACTAACCCTTGCCGAGATGCTAATTTTTCAAAGTAGGCTTGGGTTTGATGGAGTAATTGCTCTCGGCTATCTTCTAAGTTTTGTTTCAGGGGTGGAACCAGATTGCGAGCTTGTAAAGTCATGTGTAGTTGTAAATGGGCCACATACTCGCTGAAATCTTCATTATTTACTACACTTGTGCCCGTTAAGAGATTTGATTCCATTGCCACTGGTATTCTCCTTTAATTAGTCTTGTGCAGTTTTTGTTCACATGACCAAAACCTATCATGTTGTTTTGCCCAGCTTTGTATTTTGCAATGAAGTGTAATGGTTCTTAGTTTGGGCATCTGTCATTGGTCATTGGTCATTTCTCCCCACACTCCCTCACTCCCATACTTCCACTGCTCCCAGACTTAACAAATTCGACTTTTGGGCTGCTGTCAAACCTGTAATTCTGTAAATATTCATTTCCTGATAAATTTGTTCTGCCTTGAGGGTGTTGACACACTGTTGGGTCTGTACATCCCAGAATTTAATAGCTGCATAAGCATCACCAGCAATCAAGGTTGTACCATCAGGACTAAAGGCAAGACACATTACCCAGATATCGTGTCCTGCCAAAGTGGCAAGACAATCGCCACTGGCTATATCCCAGAGTTTGATCGTGCCGTCACTACTGCAACTAGCCAACATCCTACCATCGGGACTGAAAGCGATCGCCCAAACTAAATCTTGATGTCCGGGGAGAACATGAAGACATTCGCCTGTTTCTATATCCCACAGTCGCGTAATGCCCTCAAAACTACTACCTGTGGCGAAAGTGCGATTATCTGGACTAAAAGCGATGCTCCAAACCCAATTATGATTACCTGTGAGAGTTTGATAACATTGCCGAGTTTCTAAATCCCAAATTCTCACGGTTTGGTCAAAACTACCTGCTGCTAACTTCTTGCTATCGGGACTAAAAGCAATTGACATTCCCAGGTGTACTGGAAAAGTATCAAGAAGTTGTCCTGTGACAGTATCCCACAGTCTAATCTGGCTATCGTAACAGCTACTTGCTAAAAGCAGACCATCGGGGCTAAAGGCGACTCCTGTCACCATTCCTGAATGCCCATGCAAGATTTTGGTACACTGACAAGTTGCGACATCCCATAACCGAATTGTGCGGTCAGCGCTGGAACTAGCTATGGTGCGTCCATCAGGACTAAAGTCAACAGAGAAAATTAAATCTGTGTGTCCATAAAAAATGCGACATTTACCATCGCTTGTCCATAAACGCACTGTGCGGTCTTCGCTCCCAGTAGCAATGAGATCGGGGAGAATGGGATGATAAGCGATCGCTTTAATCCAATTACTTCTACCTTTAATAACGCGGAAGCACTCGCCACTCGCTACATCCCACAGCCGCAAGGAAAAATCATCTGCACCGCTAGCTAGCTGGGTTCCTTGAGGGTTAGCAGCGATCGCATTCACAGAGTTATTATGCCCTTGTAAAGTCTTCAGACACTGCTGGGTACTAATATCCCAAAGCCGAATTGTACAATCTATGCTACAGCTAGCCAGGATGTTACTGTCATCGACAAAGGCGATCGCTAGTATCCCATTCAAATGTCCTTCTAGAACTCCAATACAAACACCGCGCTCAACATCCCAAAGCCGAATTGTTTTGTCTAAGCTACCACTAGCAAGTACTCCTGTAGCACTAAAGGCTAGGGATTTGATCCAATCATTATGACCATGTAAGGTTTGGATGCAGTCACCTGTAGCTAAATCCCAAAGCTTGATACTCATATCCTCACTACCGCTAGCAAGAATGTCATCTTTTGGACTCAACGTTACAGACCAAACTCGGTTGCTATGTTCTAATAATGTTCTGGTACATTCCCCACTGCTGAAATCCCAAAATTTAATGCTCAAGTCGGCGCTGCTGCTAATTAATGTCTTACCCTCATCTATAAATTTCACGCAAAGAACGCCACCTTTGTGACCTTGGATAGTTTTAATACACTGTCCAGTTAAAACATCCCAAAGCTTGATTTTGGCATCTTCTCCCGCAGTTGCTAAGGTACTACCATCTGGACTAAAAGCTACACTCCAAATAAAACCAATATGCCCCTGATAGGTAATTAATTGTTGACCGCTGTTCGCATCCCACAGACGAAAATAGCCGTCAAAGTGCCCTGTAGCTAGAGTATTGCCATCTGGACTAAATGTAGTGCATACCAATGTAGATAGGGTTTTGGCAAATACAGAATTGGATAAATCTGTATAGCTGAAATTAACTTTTTTCAGTGGCGTATCTTGAAGATATGCCTGCCAAATTGTCAGGTAAGAAAAATCATATCCAGTTAAATCAGTTTCCAGGTGACAGAGTAAATTTAGGATATTGCCACCTGTATATGTCGGCTCTAGTTCTGGCGGTAATTTATCTATATTTTGTTGGAGAGATTTTTGTTGTTGCGATCGCAAAATCTCTTGCAGCCGAGATTCAATAGCTTGTTTAGTTCGCAGGTTTTGCAGTAGCAAATCAATTATTGGTTGCAGAATTAATTTAGTTTGGGCAACACGGATGTAATCTTTGGATGTGGCTTTAATTAAAGCATGGCTGTAAAGCAGGGAGTGTGGCGACGTTTCCCCCAGAATTTCTGCACATACTTCCTGAATTAATTGATCTGTCACATATTCCATCACCACAGGTTGCAAGATGAAGCGAACGGGGTTTTGCGGAACTGATTTTTTTTCAATCAAACTGCGCCTGTTGAGAGATTCTAAAGCCTCTAACAACTTCATCGAAGCTATCGGTAAAACTAAATCAGCGCGTAACTCTGCTAAATTTACTGGTTCGCGATTAATTGCTAGCCAGAACATTAATTCTTTTTCTAAGCTAGAAAGGCGATGAAATTGCTGGTTTATTAAGTCGTAAATACTACCAAAAACTGTAGAACCATGAGCGAAAAATTCCGCTATATTGCCATCAAATAATTCTTGAATCGTGGTAGCAATAATTTTAAGAGCTAAGGGATTACCTGTATAGTGTTGAATTAAATTTTGCCAATCTGTATCTGAGCCACAAAAGAAACTTTTGGTTCTGACTAATTTTAAAGCAGCGATCGCACTCAAGCCTGTGAGTTGCAAAGAGCGAATCGGCAAATTTTCACCTTCTAAAGCTGCGACTTCCTGGGGTTTTTCTCGACTGGTCAGCAACACACAACTTTGATGAGTGGTTTCTCCCAGTTGTTTGAAGAGTTGTCCGTAGTTTTCATAACCAGATTGATAGCGTCCCGACTGATCTCCACTAGCGAAAATAGATTCGGCATTATCCAATATTAGGAGACAACGGTGCGATCGCAAATGCATGATGAATTGTGAGACTAAATCCCCCTTTTCAGATACATTAACTGGCTGTCCGCAGGCAAAAAACTGAAGCAAATTGACCAACAATTCTTCTAGCGACGGACTGTTGCGCAGACTCCGCCACACAACAAACTCAAACTGTTCTTGAATCTGCTGTGCTAGTTTTACCCCTAGGGAAGTCTTGCCAATTCCGCCCATACCTAGTATTGCTACTAAGCGACAGCGATCGTTTAAAATCCAATACTCTAACTTGCTAACTTCGTCAGCGCGTCCAAAAAAAATCGAGACATCAACAGCCTCACCCCAATCAACTTTGAGTGCTGAGTTATGAGTTTTGAGTCCTGAATACGCAGATGGGGAGGAAATTACTTCCCCAACCTCCTCTGCTTCCTCTGTTCCTCTGCTCCTCTGCTCCTCAGTTCCCCCTACCCGCTGATAATCGCTTGGTGTTAACTCTAATCCAAAAGCTCTAAAGAAATATTCCAGGGTTTGCTTATCAACACCTTCTGCGCGTGCTAGGACTTTGGAAACTGTAAAGGGAGCTAATTGAGTGCGATAGCTCAATTCTTCTAAAGTAAATCTAGCGCCATCATTTTCTTTGATTTCTGCCTGATGCCTAGCCTCCTGAAGCTTTTGAAATCCTAGAAGACTGAGAATAATTCCACGCCTGCGTCTTTGCTTATGCGATTCCATTGGATTACACCGCTAACGCCAAGTCGAGATTAACTTTATAAGTTTTCAGGCAATATTATGAGTTTTATCAAATTTTCGCGAAAGTAAGCGATCGCTTTTTATAAGTCTAATTTTTCACGATATATGGAAAAAAGACAGAGTATAGGAGATAAAACAGATTCTCAACCCTCTGCCTTCTGCCTTATGTCCTAAGGCACAATCAAAACTGGACAAGGTGAAAGATTAATCACGCGGGTAGTGACGCTATCAGTTGCGCCTTCTTCGGTTAAGCCTAAACCGCGACAACCCATAATGATTAAATCTGCCCCAATTTCATCGGCTACATCACAAATGGTAAAAGCTGGCTTACCTTGCCTTTCCAGGACTTCGGCTTTAATTCCTTGTTGAGAAAATAAAGTTTGGGCACTTTCAAGTAATTTGGCAACTACCTCCGGTGACACCATTGGATCGGTAACAGGTGCGTCTGCGGGCGGTTCTTCAACTACGGATAGTATTATCAAACGGCTACCATACTTTTGTACAACGTTGGTAACTACCTCAGCCGCTTCTCTAGCTTCCCGGCTTTGATCGATGGGAAATAGAACTGTCTTGAACATCTCTCTCACCTCCGTACCCCTTGCTCCGGTAAAATCTGGATGGTTCTACTTTCAAAACAATAACAAAAAGGCGATCGGGAGGGTCTGGCTGTGTCCAAAAAAACTTTAGCAAATTTATCTGCAACAGATGTATCTGGTAAACGTGCCTTAGTGCGGGTGGATTTTAATGTGCCTTTGGATGACCAAGGCAACATCACAGACGATACTCGGATTCGTGCCGCTTTGCCAACTATCCAAGATTTAACGCAGAAGGGAGCTAAGGTAATTCTAGCAAGCCATTTTGGTCGTCCTAAGGGTGTGGATGACAAATTACGTTTGACTCCAGTGGCCAAGCGGTTGTCTGAATTACTGGGTCAAGAAGTCATTAAAACTGATGACTCTATCGGTGATGATGTTGCTGCTAAAGTTGGAGCTTTACAAAACGGCCAAGTGCTGTTGCTGGAAAACGTCCGCTTCTACAAAGAAGAGGAGAAAAACGATCCAGAATTTGCGCAAAAATTGGCAGCCAATGCTGATTTTTATGTCAATGATGCTTTTGGTACTGCACACCGCGCCCATGCTTCTACGGAAGGTGTAACTAAATTCCTCAGCCCTTCTGTAGCTGGATATTTGGTTGAGAAGGAATTGCAGTATTTGCAAAGCGCAATTGAAAATCCGCAACGTCCTTTAGCAGCTATTATTGGCGGTTCTAAAGTTTCCAGCAAGATTGGTGTCATTGAAACACTGCTAGAGAAGTGCGACAAACTAATCATTGGCGGTGGGATGATTTTCACCTTCTACAAAGCCCGTGGTTTGAATGTTGGTAAGTCTCTAGTTGAAGAAGACAAGCTAGAACTAGCCAAAAGTTTAGAAGCTAAGGCTAAAGAACGCGGCGTTACTTTCCTGTTACCCACAGATGTGGTAGTAGCAGATAAGTTTGCTCCCGATGCTAATGCTCAAACTGTGAGCATCGACAACATCCCCGATGATGGCATGGGTTTGGATATCGGCCCGGACTCAGTCAAAGTGTTCCAAGAAGCGCTTGCAGATTGCAAATCGGTGATTTGGAACGGCCCTATGGGTGTGTTTGAGTTTGATAAATTTGCCGTAGGTACAGAAGCGATCGCTCAGACCCTCGCTGAACTGAGCAAGACGGGCGCTACCACCATTATCGGCGGCGGCGACTCCGTGGCAGCTGTAGAAAAGGTTGGTTTAGCCGATCGCATGAGCCACATCTCTACTGGCGGCGGCGCTAGCTTGGAGTTGCTCGAAGGTAAGGTATTACCTGGTATTGCGGCTTTAGATGAAGCTTAAATAATTAGCCCGTCAGCTAATTTTTGACAATTTTTAGTAAGGGTGCGATCGCGCCCTTACTTTTTTAGTTTCAACTTTCAGCCTCAAAAAGCTGCTACAAGGACAAAAATCATATACCCGACAAAAAAGGTCGGGTATGTTTGACTGGTATTTCTACTCGTGTTACTATCAGGCGACAGTTGACAGACAAACAGGGAAGCTAGGTTTATGACTCAGACAAAATCCGCACTCACAGAAGCAGCCACTATTTCTTTTCAAGCCTTGAAGTGTAAGGAATGTGGCGAGGAATACGAACTGAAAGCCAACCATGTTTGTGAGTTATGCTTTGGGCCTTTAGAAGTCAAGTATGACTACAACGCTCTGCGGAATTCTGTCACTCGTGAAAAAATTCAAGCTGGCCCTAATTCGATTTGGCGCTATCGTCCCTTTTTGCCTGTCGCAACTGACAATGTGATTGACGTGGGAACTGGTATGACTCCCCTGGTTCGTTCTCACCGTCTAGCGCGTCGTCTGGGTTTAAACAAGCTTTATATTAAAAACGATGCTGTCAATATGCCCACCCTCAGCTTCAAGGATCGGGTGGTTTCGGTTGCTTTAACTAGAGCCAGAGAGTTAGGTTTTACTACTGTTTCCTGCGCTAGCACTGGTAACTTAGCAAATTCGACAGCCGCGATCGCAGCTCACGCAGGCTTAGATTGCTGTGTATTCATCCCCGCAGATTTAGAAGCTGGGAAAGTTATGGGTAGCCTGATCTACAGCCCAACATTAATGGCTGTGAAAGGCAATTACGATCAGGTCAATCGTCTGTGTTCGGAAGTAGCAAATACACATGGTTGGGGTTTTGTCAATATCAATCTCCGCCCCTACTACTCAGAAGGTTCTAAGACTCTAGGCTTTGAAGTAGCCGAACAATTAGGTTGGGAACTTCCCGACCATATCGTTGCGCCTCTGGCGTCTGGTTCCTTATTTACAAAAATTTATAAGGGATTCAAAGAATTTGTAGAAGTTGGTTTGGTAGAAGATAAAGATGTCCGGTTTAGCGGAGCGCAAGCTGAGGGTTGTTCTCCCATCGCCCAAGCATACAAAGAAGGACGCGACTTCATTAAACCAGTCAAACCAAATACTATTGCCAAATCGATTGCGATCGGCAATCCAGCAGATGGTGTTTATGCTGTAGAGATAGCTAACAAAACCAACGGTAATATTGAATCAGTCAATGATGCAGAAATCATTGAAGGAATCAAATTGCTGGCAGAAACCGAAGGTATATTTACAGAAACAGCAGGTGGTACAACCGTTGCAGTGCTGAAAAAATTAGTAGAAGCTGGCAAAATTGATCCAGATGAAACTACTGTGGTATACATCACTGGCAATGGTTTGAAAACCCAAGAAGCACTTCACGGCTACATTGGCGAACCTTTGACAATTGATGCCAAACTCGACAGTTTTGAACGCGCATTAGAGCGTTCGCGCACTCTCGATCGTTTGGAATGGCAGCAAGTACTCGTCTAAAGGATAAAGGGTGAAGGCTGAAAGATTAAACTCAATCCTTCATACTTTATACTTCATACTTCATATCTCACACTTCATACTTCAACTATGTCTGTAACAGTTTTAGTTCCCACGGCTCTTCAGAAATTTACCAATAACCAAGCTACGCTAGAATGCAGCGGCAGTACGATTGCGGAACTGTTCGATTCCTTAGAGAATAGCTGTCCTGGTATTAAAGCGCGCTTATGCGATGAAGAAGGAAAGCCGCGGCGATTTTTGAATTTGTATGTCAATAGCGAAGATATTCGCTTTTTGGATGGGACAAGTACATCTCTCAAAGATGGCGATGAAGTCAGTATTGTCCCTGCTGTTGCAGGTGGTTGATAAGCTGAAGTTCTAAATTTTTTAAATATAAATCTTTGAGCGTGCTTTTAAGGCACGCTTATGTTTTTTTATTTTATCGAACCGCATTAGACACGCAGTGGCTTCCCACAGGGTAGACGCCAAGAATGCCAAGGATTCGTAGAGTGTGGACAAGTATTGAGTGTAAATTAATTATACCCAGTATGCCCCTGTCTCCCCTATTCCCTCGCTATATGAATATTTAGCAATCAATCTGCAAATTTTGTTTTCCTTGGATCAATAACCTGAGCGAAGATATATAAAAATTTGTATGCTGTGGTTAATAGGTCTTAATAGTTCTTTTTAAAACTGGTGCAAGAAGATTTTAGGTTAATAGTTGATTTAGTTTCAGTTCTCGCCGTCGCGGCCTGTGGCGGGCTGTTTGCGGCGCTGTTACGACAACCAGTGTTGCTCGGGTATCTCATCGGCGGAATGGTTGTGGGGCCTGCGGGTCTGGGATTGATTAAAGAAGTTATTCAAGTGGAGACTCTGGCTCAGTTCGGGGTCGCTTTTTTGTTATTTGCCTTGGGTGTAGAATTTTCCTTTGCGGAACTCAAGAAGGTAAAAGCGATCGCTCTTGGTGGCGGTGGACTACAAATTGCACTAACGATTTTAATCACGGTCGCGATCTGTGGTGTCACGGGAGCTTGGGGAGCCTTACCTGCTAAGGGCGTGTTTTTGGGGTCAATTCTGTCTTTATCTTCAACCGCAGTTGTCCTCAAATGCTTGATGGAAAGCAACGAAACGGAAACACCCCACGGACAGGTAATGCTGGGCATTTTGGTAGTGCAGGACTTGGCATTGGGACTCATGCTAGCAGTATTACCAGCCCTACACGAACCAGGTGAAGCGATTGGTGTAGCCGTAGTTACAGCATTGGTACGAATTGGCTTATTTGCGGCTGGTGCAGTTGTGGCAGGGATTTGGTTAATCCCACCGTTGTTAAGACTCCTGGCGCGTACTGAAAGCAAAGAGCTATTTTTATTAGGTGTAGTGGCGTTGTGCTTGGGAATTGCCCTACTGACAGAATATTTGGGGCTGTCAATTGAAATGGGGGCGTTTGTCGCCGGTTTGATGATTTCTGAGGTGGAATATGCCGATCAAACTTTGACTTATGTTGAGCCACTACGAGATATCTTTGCCAGTTTATTTTTCGCAGCCATTGGGATGTTAATTGACCCAGTGTTTTTGTGGAAAAACCTAGAATTGATTTTGGGATTGGTGGCAATAGTTTTCGTAGGTAAATTTTTAATCGTTACACCTTTAGTAAAACTGTTCCGTTATCCTTTAAAAACAGCTTTAATTGCAGGGCTAGGACTGGCTCAAATTGGGGAATTTTCCTTTGTCCTTGCCAGTGAAGGGCAGGCGTTGGGCTTAGTTTCTCGCACAGTGTATTTACTGATTTTAGGAACTACAGCAGTAACACTTGTTATCACGCCGTTTGTTCTACGTTTGGTGCCATTCTTATTTACTTTGGCAGAATCGATGCCTTGGCTGAAACCTTATCTAGAAGAAGTTCAGCCGCGAGATGTTTCAGAAGATTTGCCCTTAAAAGACCACGTGGTAGTTTGTGGTTACGGGCGAGTAGGTAAAAATTTAGTCAAGTTGTTGCAACAACACAAGCTACCGGTAGTAGTCATAGATCAATCTGAAAGTCGCATTCAGAAATTACGTGATGCGGGAGTGCCTTATGTATACGGCAATTGCGTGAGTTTTCACGTTTTAGAAACTGCTGGCGTTAATCATGCAAAAGGAATGGCGATCGCACTTCCCGATCCTATGAGTACGCGCCTTTGTCTGAAACGCGCTTTGGAATTATCCCCAGAATTAGATTTGGTTGTCCGCGCTACTCAAGATAAAAATATCGAAGTGCTTTATCAACTGGGAGCCAAGGAAGTGGTGCAACCAGAGTTTGAAGCTAGTTTAGAAATGGCAACCCATTTATTAACAGGTTTAGACTTGTCACCAGATGTCGTACAACGAGAAATGCAGCAAATTCGCAAAGATCATTATTTAGACTTGCGGCCAGAACGTACTGCATCGGAAGTTTCTCGCGATCTACAGCAAGCCACTCGTGACTTAAATCGGCGCTGGTATCCCCTACCGTCTGGTTCACCCCTAATTGGTATGAGTTTAGAAGAAGCAGATATGCGTTACTTAATTGGGGTGAGTTTGATGGCAATTCGCCGCGCTAACGGAGAGGAAATAGACTATCCCGATAATCAAACCCGATTAGAAGAAGGCGATCGCTTACTGGTAGTGGGAGCAGATGAAGAATTAGCAGCTTTGGCTGAATTTGCCGTTGGGAGAACAGCTGTGCCTGGAGAAAATAGCGCTTGTCAGTGGACGACAATTAATGCTGATACTCCAGTTTTGGGTAAAACTCTGGCAAATTTAGATATTAGCGATAAATATGGCGTAAAAATAGAAGCAATCCGGCGTGATGGTAAGTTTATTCGCTCACCTGAAGACAAATTGGACTTGCGAATTGGCGATCAAGTATTGTTATGCGGTGGCTTGGTAAGTCTCAATCAACTACAACCTTTGTTTACCGCACCCGACACAGTACCGCTATCGGTTTCCATCGTCAAGGCTAGTGAGACAGAAGCTCTCAAAGAATTTCTGCCTGTAGAAGAGACACTAGATTGAATAAAGCTGGGTTGAGACTAACTCTTCGGCTTGATGTAAGCGATCGCGTGCTTCCAAACTGTAGTTTGCTGGCTGTTTTCATCCACAATACACACGCAGTTTGGATCTTGCCAAATTACTCTACCCGCGATTAGGTCGCCCGTCACCAGTTTGACATCTACTGTGGCTGTATTTTTTATTAGGTTTTGTACTTGCCGAATACTAGGCAGTGAAGTATCGAAATCTGTAAGGGTTTTTGTTGGTGATGTATGCATAAGACAGAATGTTTTAATAAGGGATTAGAGAAAAAGGGGATAAGGGAGGCAAACAATTCAAAATTCAAAATTAAGAAATGTTGTTGCCTTCTAACGCTGGACTCTTGACCATTGACTCTTGACAAATGACAAAGGACAAATGCCCAATTTCTCATCCATAATCAACAGTAACTAATCTTTGATAATTCATCCTTGGGTAAATGGCAATCGAATTTACTAAGTATCACGGTTTGGGGAATGACTTCATTCTCATTGACAATCGCGCTTCATCCTTGCCAGTAGTGACTCCAGAGCAAGCAATCGAGTTGTGCGATCGCCATTTTGGTATCGGTGCTGATGGTGTGATTTTTGCGTTGCCAGGAGAAAACGGTACTGACTACACCATGCGGATTTTTAATTCTGATGGTTCAGAACCAGAAATGTGTGGTAACGGTATTCGCTGTTTAGGCGTGTTTTTGGCTGATTTAGAAGGCGAATCTAGAAATAAAGACTCATATCGCATTCACACTTTAGCTGGTGTGATTACACCCCAACTGATGGCTGATGGTCAAGTGAAGGTGGATATGGGTTTGCCCAAATTACTGGCTGGGGAAATTCCAACTACCTTAAGTGCTGTGGATACAAAGGTAATTAATCAACCGCTAGAGGTGGCGGGAAAAACTTGGGATGTCACCTGTGTCAGCATGGGCAATCCCCACTGTATTACTTTTGTAGAAGATGTAGCTGCAATTCCCCTGGAAACTATCGGCCCCAAATTTGAGCATCACCCAGCTTTCCCCCAACGGACAAATACCGAATTTATTCAAGTGGTCAACCGTAACTATTTGAAAATGCGGGTTTGGGAACGAGGCGCTGGTATTACCTTAGCTTGCGGTACTGGTGCTTGTGCTTCTTTGGTAGCTGGTGTGTTGACCGAAAAATGCGATCGCACAGCAACTGTAGAGTTACCTGGTGGCCCTTTACAAATTGAATGGTCTGAAATTGACCAACGGGTTTACATGACTGGCCCGGCAAAGCGAGTTTTTACTGGCAAGTTATAGTTTATTGGTGGGTAGGTAGCTTACCTGCCATGCCAAAAAACCGAATTTGGTAGGATATGAGCAATGCGAATCAGATCCTACCTCTATGCGATCGCCATTTCCGGGGATGAATCCCTACCTCGAAAATCCTGAACTTTGGCCAGAAGTTCATAGCTGGTTGATGGTAGCCATAGCTGATGTCATAGCTCCTCATGTACGGTCAAAGTATCGAGTAGCGATTAAACACAGAGTATATAAAATAACCAATAAAGATGTGGGCGTAGGGCGATCGCTGGCAAAAACTGAGGCAGAATTATCTAGTGTTGCAGTTGCAACATCATCAGTTAAGCCGATTACAGTCAATGTTCCTATGCCAGAAGAGGTGCGGGAAGGATACCTAGAAGTTAGGGAAGTAGGAACAGGAGAAGTTGTCACAGTTATTGAGGTTCTCTCACCCAAAAATAAGCGTTCTGGAGAAGGGAGAAATGCTTATGAAGGGAAGCGTCAACAGGTATTAGGTAGTTTGTCTCATCTAGTGGAAATTGATCTGCTACGAGGGGGAAAACCTATGCCGATTTTGGGGACTGAGATTCAGACAAGTTACCGAATTTTGGTAAGTCGCAGCAACTCTCGTCCCAAAGCTGAGTTATATCCGTTTAATTTGCAAGAACCAGTTCCATCTTTTCTGCTACCACTGCGTCGAGGAGATACAGAGCCTTTGTTAGATTTGCAAGCATTGATACATGGGGTATACGATCGCGCAGGATTAGATTTGGCAATAGATTATACCCATGAGCCTGTGCCACCTTTACCGCAAGTGGATGCTATTTGGGTAGATGGTTTGTTGAAGGAGCAAGGCTTGAGGTAATTGATACAGAGGATGAGAGGTTAAGAGTTGACAACATTTTTCAGTTTTGTCTTTGCCGTAACATCACTGAGGTAATAGTGCCAGAGGATTCTAGTAGCAACTGCACGCCAGGGTCGCCATTGTTGAGCGATCGCATCTATTTCTGTTGGTGTGGGGCGTGTTGGTAAACCTTTGAGTTTTTGTAAAGCAATAATTACTCCTAAATCTCCTTTAGGAAAGACATCCGGACGTTGTAGCGCCATGAGTAAGTAAATATCAACTGTCCAGTCTCCAATACCTTTGATTCGCTTTAGTTCAGTTCTAATAGTCATGTCGTCCATTGTCTCCAGTTGAGCTAAATCAAGGCGATCGCGCAGGATTGCATTCGCCAATTCACGACAATAAAGCATCTTTTGGCGACTAAATCCAATCCCTTTTAATTGCAGATCGTCAAGGGTGACAAAAGTCTCTGGTGTTAGCGGTTGAATAACATTACATAGACGTGTAAAGACAGCCTTGGCAGCTGCTAAGGAAACTTGCTGTTCTAGAATTATCCGCAGCAGTGTAGGAAAACCCGCTTCTCTTTCCCACATGGGTGGTGTCCCAAATTTGTCTAAAACATCAGCCAAATCTTTATCTATATTGGCAAGCACTATCAAAGCATGGATAAAAGTCTCATTCGTTAACGATTGTCGATATGATATTTGAAGAAATGTTTCTTTTTCTCTCATCTTTTACAACAATTGATATTGCTAACTAGCTGAGTTATGGTTAACAGTTTAATAAATTCGGGAACCTTAAATTAGGTCTCCAAGGTAGAATTTTTATGAGTAGTGATATTTACTTAATTCAGGAGCATAGTCAGCTAGCAGAACTAACACAAAAAACAGATATTTCAGAAGCTTTATTACAAAAGTTGGTAGCTGACGAACAGATAAATAGTGCTTTACCGAAAAACTGGCTGTTAGTTTCGCAGCCAGAAATAATCCCAAATGCAGAAGACAGCAGTGGATTTTGGACGTTAGATCGTTTGTTCCTCGACCAGAATGGAATTCCTACCTTAGTAAAAGTGAAACGTGACGATCGTACTCCCATAAAACGAGAAATAGTTAATCAAATGCTCAACTATCCAGCTAATGTAGTAAATTACTGGTCGTTGGAAAAAATTCGCACGCAATTTGAAACTAAACCAAATGCCCAACAGTTATTAATAGAACTTATTGGAGAACAAGATGCTAATCTAGATCGGTTTTGGCAACAAGTTGCAACCAATTTACAAGCAGTAAAGATTCGGCTTATTTTTATAGCTGCGCAGATTCCGGCTGAACTTAAGCGTGTAGTTGAATTCTTAAATCAGCAAATGAAACCAGCAGAGTTTTTCGTAGTTGAAATTAACCAATATCTGGGTAAGTCAATTTTAGATTATGGATCTTAAATTGAGAAACTCGCCAATCCCAAATTTAAAACATAAGATGAAAGCAGAGATTTGTTAATGATTCTTTTTAGTCAGGATTTTCAAACTAGGTTCCTAAAATATTGGATAGCAGGTAATATTGTCATAATCTAACAACTGTTCACCCGTTTGGGTGAATGCGATCGCCTTAACCAGAACTAATCTGAAAGAAGAGATATACATCAGTTGGTTGCAAAGCAAAGGCACAAAAAGTGGATGAAACTGTAAAATTACTGCATAAACCAGATTTTCCTCAGGGGACTGCGACTCTGTTGGAAAAAATTGCCGCAAATTTACCAGGGATGATTTTTCAAGTCCTGCAACGCCAGGATGGTTCCCAGCTTGTTCTTTACGTGAGTTCTGGTTGTCGAGAATTATATGAGTTAGAACCAGAAGCGATCGTGGCAGATATGCAGGTACTTAACAAACTGGTTCATCCACAGGATGTCACAGCTTTAAATGAATCTGTTGCTGTGGCTAAAGCTAGTTTATCACCTTGGCGTTGGGAAGGTCGGATTATTACCCCAAGTGGCAAAATCAAGTGGATTCAAGGCGCTTCCCAACTAGAACAACAAGCTAATGGCGACCTGCTTTGGGAGGGTTTGGTGATGGATATTACAGACCGCAAACAAGCAGAAGAAAAATTGCGCCACAGTGAGATGCGCTATAAAGCAATTTTAGCTGCAATTCCCGATTTGATGTTTCGCCTGAGTCGTGATGGTGAATATCTAGATTTGAAGGGCGATGGCGCAAATATTGTGCTTTCTAAAGAAGAAATAGTTGGGAAACATATACAAGATTTATTACCAAGTGATGTGGTTGCAATTAGCCAAGAAGCGATCGCCAAAACTTTGGATTCGGACAATTTGCAAACTTGTGAATATCAGCTAGCGACGCCTTTGGGAATGCGAGATTATGAAGCGCGGTTAGTTGTTAGCGGTACAGATGAAGTTTTAGCAATTGTTCGAGATATTACAGAACGCAAACAAGCAGAAGCTAAATTGCAAAGCCTAGCCCAAAAGTATGCTAAAGCTTTTCGTTGCAGTCCCAATCCGATCAGCCTCAGCACCCTGCAAGAAGGACGCTACATAGAAGTTAACGATAGTTTTGTAATTCTTTCAGAGTACGAGCGAGAAGAAGCGATCGGTCGCACTGCTTTTGAGTTAAATATGTGGGTAAGCAAAAGCGATCGCATGAAATTATTGCAGGAGTTGCGAACTTCCGGTTTGGTGCGGAATTTGGAAGTAGATTTTCGCTCCAAGTCTGGAAAGCTAGTTACAGCTTTGGTTTCCGCAGAAATCATCGATCTAGATAACGTCCCCTGCATTCTCGCCGTTACTCACGACATTACAGAACGCAAGCAGGTAGAAGCGCAATTGCGGCTTTCCGCACAGCGCGATCGCCTGTTGACAGAAACCCTAGCACGAATTCGGTCTTCCCTCGACCTAAACCAAATACTCCAAACTACTGTTACCGAAGTGCGGCAATTTTTGCAAGCAGATCGGGTTTTTATTGGTCTCAACGATCCCCAACTGATAGCAAAAGCTGTTGCTGAATCAGTAGATCCCAAATATCCTCCTGTCTTAGGTTGGACGACAGAGGATGAAACTTATCTTCAGGAATTAAAATCTCTCCTCACAACTAATCGCGTGCGTTTAGTTGAAGATGTTAACAAAATAATTTTATCGCCCAAAATAAAAGCACATTATCAACACTTCCAGACACGGGCTACCTTGGCTGTACCAATTATGCTCAATAACGAATTGTATGGAGCTTTAATTGCTAATCAATGTTCAGGGCCGCGTCAATGGCAAGGTATAGAAATCGATCTCCTACAGCAAATGTCAGAACAGTTAGCAATCGCAATTGAGCAAGCTCGACTTTATCAAGAACTCGCAGCACTTAATACTAATTTAGAACGCCAGGTAGAAGAACGCACCGCCCAACTACAACAGAAAATGCAGGAACTAGAAGGAATGCAACGTGTCAAAGATGTAGTGTTGCATACCATAGCCCATGATTTGCGGACTGCGGTTATGGGGAACTTAATGGTGCTAAAGAATTTGCTCAAAACTCAGCAACAGAGTCAAGAAACCGACCAATCTCAAATCCCCGTGTCGCGTTCAGTGATTGAACGCATGATTCAAGGTAATGACCGTCAATTAGGGATGATTGATTCATTGCTAGAAATTCATAACTGCGAAGGTCAAGGAATTCCTCTCCGCCGCGAATTGGTACACTTTAATACCATGCTGGGCTGTATCATCAAATACTTACAGCCGATGCTCGACCAAAATCAAGCAACTTTGAATAACTTAGTGCGGGACGATTTACCATTGGTAATGGCAGATCCCACGAAGTTGCAAAAGGTTCTGGCAAATATATTTACTTATTGCTTGCAAAATAACCCACCAGGATTAAGTTTTACCCTAAAAAGCAAAGTTGAAGGTGACAAAATTCGCACTGAAATTCAAGACAATGGTGTCACCATGAGCAAACTAGAGTGCGATCGCCTTTTCGATTTATATGTCCCTGAGCCACAAGCTTGTTGTTCTACTAGTATTGCTTTAAAAATGTATCTGAGTCGGCAAGTTATTCAAGCACATGGTGGCGAGATTGGTATTATTAGTCACCGCAAGCGCGGATTAACTTTTTGGTTCACATTGCCCTTGGCAACTCCAGCGTGATAATTCGTAATTAAAGACGATTTTTGTAACTTCTTTTCGAGCGATCGCGAAGGTAAACCATTGCCCAGCATAAAATTTTCAAATTAGGATTCTCCCTTCACACAACCATATTGATAAATTACCGTCCAAATCTCAAGGTGTTATGGCAGTCTGGAAACAGGGAAACACCTGGGATGCTATGGGTACAGTTGGTAAGAAGTTAATGGCTAACTTATTGAGAACACTGCAAAACTGGGGTAAGAAAGCCTTTAGAGCATCAACATCAGATAAAACATCTGCTGTTGCTAAAAGTTGTGTTCACGATTCAGAGTGGCTAGCTGCTAGACACCGCTTTTTGTGGGAGAGATTGCAGTTGTGGTTATTACTAGCCTTGATCTGCTTGTTGACCTTCACTTTGCGCAATATTTATGACCTATTTTTCCCCTTAAAGGAGTTTGAAAAAATACCAGAGTCCTTGAGAACGCAGGGACTATTCATCAATCTTGCTATGTTCCTGACTCTACTGATCTGTTTTATCTTGCATAAAACTCCGTTGGGTCAGCGTCATCCCGGATTGTTATTTTTGGGGTCATCTTGGTCAATAAGCCTAGGAACGCAGTTTTTTGCTACTATCAAAGGCTTCGCCCTACCTGATACTTTAGCTTGGTCGCTATTATTTTTGAGCCAAGCCACATTTATCCCCGTTTGCTGGCGTTTGCACCTGATGTCGCAGGTGGGTTTGCTAATTTACTATTTTGGTGTCAATACAGTACTTGGTTTAAAAACACCCATACCCGAACACCCAGAAATCTATAATGTGACATTTATCTTATATGTTTTTTGGGTATGTGCTATTTGTGACATGGGTGTTTACCTTTACGATCGCCTCCAACGCTCGGATTTTTATGCTCATAGAGAATTAGAATCTGCTTATCAAAAACTCAAAGTTGCAGAAGCTAAATATCGCAGTATCTTTGAAAACGCAGTTGAAGGTATTTTCCAGAGTAGCCTTGATGGCAAGTACATTACAGCTAATCCAGCCTTAGCAAAAATTTATGGTTATTCATCACCTGAAGAAGTAACAGCTAACTTCACGGATATTGAACATCAATTATATGTTGACCCCAACCGTCGAGCCGAATTTGTCCGCTTAATTGAAAAGTATGGCAGCATCTCCGAATTTGAATCCCAAATTTATCGCCGAGACGGAAGCATTGTCTGGATTTCGGAAAAAGCCTACGCAGTGCGCGACGAACGGGGAAATCTGCTTTACTACGAGGGATTAACTGAAGACATCACCAAGCGGAAGCAAGCAGAAGAAGCACTGCGAGTATTTTTCCATGCAGTTTCTCACGATTTACGCAACCCAGTACTTGGGACTTTAATGGTGCTGAAAAACTTGCTAGCAAACCCAGACAGTGAAATTACAATTTCCCGATCGATTTTAGAACGGATGGTCAAAAGTAGCGATCGCCAACTCAATTTGATTAATTCCTTACTAGAAGCTCATGTAGGTGAGGTGCAGGGAATAGTATTACAACTTCAACCCGTGCAATTACATACAGTTGTTGAAGCCGCGATCGCAGATTTAGAACCGATGCTAGCAGAAAACCAAGCCACCCTGACAAATTATGTTACCGCAGATTTACCTGAAATCAATGCCGACCCGACGCAACTATGGCGAGTATTTTCTAACCTAATTGCCAATGCGATTAAACACAATCCCCCTGGTTTAGTCTTAACAATTAACGCCACGCTTCAGGGAAAAATGATTTATTGTACAGTCGGTGATAACGGTGTCGGAATCAGTCAACAACAAAGCGAAAGACTTTTTGACTTATACTACCGAGGTACTAGCACCCGCAATTCTGTAAGTCTAGGCTTGGGATTGTATCTGTGTAAGCAAATTATCCAAGCTCACGGTGGCGAAATTGGTGTGAATAGTTCATCCTCAACCGGAGCAACATTTTGGTTTACATTACCCGTATTGTATTAATTCTTAGCAAATTTTCTTCAGAAACACTTTGTGTCCCTCCGCGCTGACTCTAAGTTCCTGTGCGTTTAAAAAAACAAAAACATATAGAGAAGCAGGAAAACTCGTTTCCTGCCTCCTCTTTTTATTGCATCAGTTGATTACTAAACTATCTGTTTGCAGGAGGCTCTTGGAGATCGTCTTCACTTGGAGGACGATCTGGAACACCCAGCGCATCCTTTAATTGTTGTTCGCTGACACCTAACTTTGCCGCCGCTGCTTGAAAGTCAGGGCGAGGCGGACGCTGATTTCCCTCACCTTCACTTGGGGGATTAGCAGGTACTCCCAGCGCATCCTTTAACTGTTGTTCGCTGACACCTAACTTTGCCGCCGCTGCTTGAAAATCGGGGCGAGGCGGACGCTGATTTCTGTCACCTTGGCTTCTGTCACCTCTGTCACCTTGACTTCTGTCACCTCGATTTCTCTGACCTTGGCTTCTATCACCTCGATTTCTCTGACCTTGACTTCTGTCACCTTCATTTGGAGGATTAGCAGGTACTCCCAACGCATCTTTTAACTTTTGTTCGGTGACACCCAACTTCGTTGCTGCTGCTGCAAAATCAGGACGAGGCGGACGCTGATTTCTCTGACCTTGGCTTGGAGGATTAGCAGGTACTCCTAGCGCATCTTTTAACTGTTGTTCGGTGACACCTAACTTCGCCGCTGCTGCTGCAAAATCAGGATGAGGTGGTCGCCGCTGTCCGTCTTGTTGGTCTTGTGGTTGGTTAGGCCGTTGTGAAGCTTGGGCGAGCCGATAAGATGGATTAGCAGCATTTACCTGATTCAGCGAATTCAGACCAAATGTGCCAGCCAGAACAGAAATTGCTGTTAAGATTACTGCTTTATTAATATTCATAGTCATCCCCCAGAAGTTAGATTGTTGATGTTTTTGATTTAACTCACTTAAAATTACAGTTCACTCTGCTTGCGGATTACAGTTTTGTAATTTTTGTGCTTAGTACCCTACTTCTTTGATGCTCGTTAAAGGTCAAGCGAATTCGGGGGAAAGCGTCGCTCTCGAAATAAACTTGTCATGTAAATTCCGGTAATTAGCAATCCCAGTAAGCCAAGTCCGTTAATAATCGGGAAAATCCCATCCAGTCCAAAAATTTCCAGCGTGTGCAAGTGGATCAGAAAACCCGCTAATTGGCGTTGATGTAAAGCTTTAGCAATTGTAAAAGTCATACCAGTCATGACTGTCAGCAGTAACGGTAGCGCACACACAATTGCTAACCAACGATGATATTTACGAAAAAGACGATACATAAAAGTTCCGAATAGATTGTTGATGTTTCTCATCACGTCATCTGAAGCCCAACATCAAAGGTGGCTGCATAACCTGGTCCCTGCTTGGTGAGTTTAAGCAACATTTGCTCGCCACCATCTTGAAAAATTCCGTCATCAGCGTTTTTCTGCGTGCGCTGTCCCTTGTTGGCGTAGGGTGCTTGAGCGTAAACGCGATCGCTTATTGCATCATCAAAATATAGCTGGGAGGTAAACTCATAACCCTGCCCCGATGTCCCATTTGTGCGAACTTTAAAGTGGATATGGACTGTTCTACCTTGATACCAACCAGGGTAAATGGTTGTGAACTGCACATTTCCCTTAGCATCCGTTACTTGATAGCCGCGCAGAAACTTTTTACCAACAGTATTAAAACTTCTGTCTGTTACGTCCGAATAGACACCTAGGGCGTCACAGTGCCAAATATCCACGATCGCACCTACAACTGGTGTACAGCCAGTACTACCAATCTGAGAAATGTGCAGCGTCAGTTGTAGCGGTACGCCTTCTTTTACCGAACCATCCGCCGGATCGGAACGGATATCGGAACGCTTCAGCTTCTCATCTACGAAATACGGCCCTTCTGTTTGCTCTGGACTCACGACACATGCAGGTGTAGATGATGCTGTCTTAGCTACACTCGATTGTGCTTGTGTAGAACTAGACTTTCTGGGAATGCATCCCACTACAAATAGTGCGGTTACACCTGCTCTAAATAAAGTAAGTGCCTCTCTGCGGCTCAAAATTTGACTTAATCGGCGATTATTGTTGTTCATGATGTTTAATACTCGCTGTTAAGTCTCAAATAGGAATTTACATCTATCTGAAACTTAATTACGAATTACTGATTAATAATTACGAATTGATTGGTTGTGATTTGCATCCTGATGATGAGGTTGAGGAAGACGCTTTTTCTGTTGTGTTTGTGGTTGGCGATGTTTAATTTGTGGTTGTTTGTTAGGTGTTGACTGTTGTGCAATCTGTGCGTTGCGATCGCGTAGAGTTTCGGCGTTTGCTTGATTGGGTGTAATAAAACTGAATGTACCAATTACAAAAGGAATTGCCACCACGGCTAATACTCGACGAATATTTATCACAATTGTCCTTGAGAATTACTATTGCTTACATTGATGATTAAGCCATCTCAAAATGACAGGTTATCTAGTTTCTCTATTACACTTTTGTAATCTAATGAAGGAATATCAAGAGCGTGCGCTTTCCTTTGCTAGTGTAGAGTTTTTGGGAAACGCGATCGCTTGTCGCCGCATCAAAAAAATATAGCTGAGAAGTAAATTGATAATTTAAATTTAAAAAATAATTGTGACAGTTAGATTCACATAACTTAAACGCAGAATATGATTTCCAATCCAAAATCTTAAATCGCTTACTATATCATGTCCAGTTGAACATTTGTCATTGCGACCGGAGGGTAGCAATCGCAAAAGATCGTGGGATTGCGTCGTTCCACTACCCTGCGCGAAGCCGCCTTTCAGGTGTCTACGTTGCACTCGCAATGACATATCGCAACTAATTTAGCGGACATGATATTGGGCACGGAAAAATAAGCAGTTCAGCTATATATTTGAACTGCTTATTATATAAAC
Organism: Calothrix sp. NIES-2098; assembly: GCF_963875125.1. NCBI lineage: Bacteria > Bacillati > Cyanobacteriota > Cyanophyceae > Nostocales > Calotrichaceae > Calothrix > Calothrix sp. NIES-2098. The sequence continues at coordinate 8,469,381 of NZ_CAWNKJ010000001.1, read as the reverse complement.
AAGCAGTCCAGTAGATTACTGAATCTGCTACTTATGGGATAATTTTTGTTTAGCTAATGATTTTTATAGCTTTGCCTTGATGAATATCTTGTAGACTTAATAACGTCGCGAGTATCCACTGGCATTTTTTCCCCAATTGCCACCGCCAGAGCGAGTACCTTTCTCCTCCCGTGGTCTAGCTTTGTTAACCTTCATTACACGCCCCATCCATTCGGCACCATCCAGAGCTTGAATAGCTGCATCTTCGGCGGCTGATGATTCCATTTCAACGAAACCAAAGCCCCGTGCGCGTCCAGTTTCCCGATCCGTCGGTAATTGAACTCGCTTTACAGTACCGTACTCAGAAAATACCTTGGTTAGGTCGTCTTGCGTGACGCTGTAGGATAGGTTCCCTACGTAGATAGACATGAAACTCTCCAGAATCCATTGATGCAGAGATGCTTATCCGGAGAGCCGCTTGCAATTATGACTAAAAACAAGATTCGTATCACCGAATTTAACTTCTCCAATTTTATGCTAACACAAATTTTCTCTAGCAAAGCTATAAATCTTATCCATAAGTCATAATGTGTGCTAGAATGCAGTTTTTTTGATTATTTAGACCTACTATATTTATCTTGTCCGTTTTCAGGTTTGAATAGCAAATTCCTCTGGTGCGATTCCCCAATTCACCCAGCAAATTGCTTCACGTGCAGATTTCATGTCTGGTGGAACTCGCAAAGCGTGTATAAATCCAGTACTGGGACAAGTCATTTTTAGTAGGTAAATTGCTTCTTCATCAACTTCTGCATCTATTTTTAATAGGGTATATTCTGCCCAAGTATCTAATTCAATAGCTTGTAATTCTTGGCAAATTCGCCCATAGCCAATACCTTGAATTAACACTCGCCGCAGTTCGGCATTATCTTCTGTTAATAGCCATTGTGCTTGCCATTGTTGCGGGTGAACTTTACCGTATTTTTCCGGTAAGGTGACACCATGATAAGAGTAGAGGCTAAATCCATCAGCATACTCGATTGCTGGTTCACCTTCTGCGTGGAGACGATGTTGATTATCGAAGCGAATATGAAGCGGGCGATCGCATACTATACAAATATTTTTACCTGCGAAAATCCAACCGCACTCTTTGACTACTAACTCAAAGTACTTCCAGACAATTTCATCATGTTTACAATTCAAAACCGAAATACAAAAATCATAATAACTTGCTTCACAAGCTAATAATTCACATTGAATGCAGTCCATTCTTGCGGCATCTTCAACTTCAAGTTGAAGTTGGCTCTCAAGTTGTCTATATAATTCGCTCCATAATTGCGAGTATGTCTCTGGAGAAACCACAATATTTTTTAGTTCTGTCGTTAATTCTAAATGCAGTTGAGATGAAACTTCTTCACCAATTTGGTTATACAATTCATCTTTTAGGTTGTGACATATGTTTGCAGGAGGTAGTTCATATATACCTAATTCACCCCACAGATCCCCACCATCACAACTCCAGTCAATTTCCTGTGCTAACTGGCTTAAAGTAGTTATCAAAGCAGCATTCGGGCTATCATAAAAAACTACATCAGGTTCTTCTAGACCAATCAAAACATAAGTAGCTTTGACAGCTTCTGCAGCTTTTTCACGATCGATTCGCTCAGTTGAAAGCGCAATCTTTCGCCACTTCTCCCGATAAACTGGAATTAAAGCTTCTTGTTTGGGCGTTAATTTGTCAAGCATAATTGCTCTGATAAAATTTGTGAAATCTGCTTAAATAAAAGCTAAATATAGATTTAATATTGAGTTTTTTATCTGATATTCAATAATTTAAGTTTGAATAGCAAATTCCTCTGGAGGGATTCCCCAATTCACCCAGCAAATTGCCTCATGTGCAGATTTCATTGTTGGTGGAACTCGCAAAGCGTGTATAAATCCAGTACTGGGACAAGTCATTTTTAGTAGGTAAATTGCTTCTTCATCAACTTCTGCATCAATTTTTAACAGCGTATATTCTGCCCAAGTATCTAATTCAATGGCTTGTAGTTCTTGGCAAATTCGAGAGTAACCAATACCTTGAATTAACACTCGCCGCAGTTCGGCATTATCTTCTGTTAATAGCCATTGCGCTTGCCATTGCTGTGGGTGAACTTTACCGTATTTTTCTGGTAAGGTGACACCGTGATAGGAGTAGAGGCTAAATCCGTCAGCGTACTCGATTGCAGGTTCCCCTTCTGCGTGGAGACGATGTTGATTATCGAAGCGAATATGAAGCGGGCGATCGCATATAATTGCAGCTTTATCAAAAGCAAAAATCCATCCACACTCTTTAATTAAAGATTGATATATTAACCATTCTTGGAAAATCTCAGAAAACGATACACAAGCGATAATAAAATCTCTCGAACTATTAATTTTACACTCTTCTTCTGGCTGAAAAGATTTCGTAAATAAATCATTTATCTGAGAGTATAAACAGGCATAGAAAGAAGATGATAGGCGACTTCCAAGTTGCAGGTTTATTTGTTGCCAATCTTCACTTTGTAGTCGTTCATTCAGATATATTTTGATGTATTCTTCCAGTACCCAATTTAGCCTAAAACCTACAATGTCTGAAAAATTATTATCCAATTTACTATACAACAGTTCATCGTATAGGTCTTCATCGAGTTTGATATTCTGAAAAACTTGAGAATATATTGAACAACTCAAATCAGTAAAAAACGAAGTTTGTCTTCCCAATTGCTCTAATGGCTTTTCTAGCAACTCCCGTTGCACACTTTTTAGTTTACTAATTGGTGAATTATTTACTTGGCTAACAACTTTGTTATTTAATTTGTGCTTCAAGTAATCAAGCTTGTCAAAGATAAGAGATTTGATAGCTACATAAGGACTTTCATAAAAAATAATGTTAGGAGCATTCTTACCAATTGTTATATAGGCTGCTTTTACTGCTTCCGCAGCTTTTTCACGATCAATTCGTTCAGTTGAAAGTGCAATCTTTCGCCATTTTTCCCGATAAACTGGAATTAAAGCTTCTTGTTGGGGCGTTAACTTTTCAATCAGCGACATATCGCCAACCTTCAGGCTCGTATTCTCTTTGGATTTTCACCATCCAATGACCTTGGGGAACTGCGATCGCTTTATGCTCCTCATGTGTCAACAAAGCTGTTGTAGAATATACACTTAAGTACAGCGTATCGTTTTTTAAGAATAATTTGGCATCACCCTCAGTAATCCGATGCTTATGCCCAGTTACTTCGCCTTCTGCCAAAGTCAAGTGAGGTATCTTTTCGCCCTCAACTTGTGCTACAGGTTGTAGAATGACATCACCTTGACGAATTGCTTGCATTATTTTGCCTCCAGCGATAGGTACAAATGTTACTTCGCTCTCACCTCAAGTTTGATTAAATTTTGGCACAACCTTCTTGGGAATAGGAAGATAAGGAGCAGGAGGAGGATTAAAGGGATAATAATTGTTCTAGGCTGCCTCATCTTCCCTTTCTGCCTGAACTGCCTCTTGGCTTGAAATTACAGGAGGTATCGCTATATTACACTTGGGGGGTATTTTGAAAACTGTAGTCGCCAATTTTGCTGAGATAAGTTAAAGATTGAAATAGCTGGAAATTCACACCAGGCGTTTTCCTACCTTATTATCTGGAAAGGACTGTGCCGAAACTGTAGCGGATTTTTATCCTCATAGGCAGTTTGTGTGAAGATAAACTCACATCTCATAAGCGCGACGTTTTATTTTAACCTCTCGCCGAAATCATCTAAATTTGCCTGTTTAGCTTAACAGCTATTCTTTTTTTTGAAATTTCCATGTCAACTCTCGTCATCGTCGAATCTCCGACCAAAGCTCGCACCATTCGCAACTACCTACCATCAGGCTATCGGGTGGAAGCGTCGATGGGTCATGTACGTGACCTACCCCAGTCGGCTAGCGAAATTCCCACCGCTGTCAAAGCAGAAAAATGGGCGCAGTTGGGGGTAAATGTAGACGCCGACTTTGAACCGGTGTATGTTGTCCCGAAAGACAAAAAGAAAGTTGTCACCCAGCTCAAAGATGCTCTCAAAGAGGCTGATGAGTTGATTCTGGCAACTGACGAAGACCGGGAAGGTGAGAGCATTAGTTGGCATTTATACCAGTTGCTCAAGCCGAAAGTACCGACAAAGCGGATGGTGTTTCACGAAATTACTCAAGACGCTATCAAAAAAGCTTTGAAAAACTGCCGCAATATCGATGAGCAGTTGGTTCGCGCCCAAGAAACGCGACGGATCTTGGATCGGTTGGTGGGCTACACTCTGTCTCCTTTGCTATGGAAAAAAATTGCCTGGGGGCTATCTGCTGGGCGCGTACAATCTGTAGCTGTAAGGCTATTAGTCAACAAGGAACGCCAACGTCGCGCTTTCCGTGAAGGTAGTTATTGGGATTTAAAAGCGTCTCTGGAGCAGCAAAAAGCTCCGTTTACTGCCCAGTTAGTGACCTTGGGAGGAACCAAAATAGCCAATGGCAGCGATTTTGACCCAGCCACCGGACAAATCGCGGCTGGTCGCAATGTCGTTTTGCTGACGGAAGCGGATGCAGTTGCACTCAAAGAACGCCTCACAGATAAAACTTGGAGTGTCAAAGAAGTAGAAGAACGCCCGGTGACACGTAAACCAGCGCCACCGTTTACAACTTCGACGCTGCAACAAGAATCCAACCGGAAATTGCGCCTCTCAGCCAGAGACACGATGCGGATTGCCCAGAATTTGTACGAGCAAGGGTACATTACCTATATGCGGACAGATTCGGTGCATTTATCCGATCAAGCGATCGCAGCTGCTCGTAGTTGTGTAGAACAACGCTACGGTAAACAATATCTCAGCCCTCAACCCCGGCAATACACTACCAAATCTAAAGGCGCACAAGAAGCACACGAAGCAATTCGTCCGGCGGGTAGTACTTTCCGCACGCCCCAAGAAACTGGTTTAAGCGGTCGAGAACTGGCTGTCTATGACTTAATTTGGAAGCGCACTGTCGCCTGTCAAATGGCTGACTCTCGCCAAACCCAAATTACCGTGCAGTTACAAGTAGAAGACGCTGGGTTCCGTGCTTCTGGTAAAAGAATTGATTTCCCCGGCTATCTCCGCGCCTATGTGGAAGGTTCCGACGATCCCGAAGCCGCATTAGAAGACCAGGAAGTAATTTTGCCAAGTTTGAAAGTTGGCGATCGTCCAGATTGTAAAGAAATAGAAGCAATTGGCCACGAAACGCAACCACCAGCCAGGTACACAGAAGCCACTCTCGTCAAAACCTTAGAAAGTGAAGGCATTGGTCGTCCCAGTACCTACGCCAGTATTATTGGTACGATTATCGATAAAGGTTATGCCCAATTAGTCAATAACGCCCTCATTCCTACCTTCACGGCGTTTGCGGTTACTGACCTGCTGGAAAAACATTTTCCTGATGTCGTCGATCCCAGCTTTACCTCCAAAATGGAGCAAACCTTGGATGATATCGCCACTGGGGAAGCTAACTGGCTACCTTACTTACAGGAATTTTATTTGGGAGACCAAGGTCTAGAAACCTTAGTCAAGGAACGTGAAAATCAAATTGATGCCAACAAAGCCAGGACTGTAGAACTAGAAAATCTCCCAGCCAAAGTCCGGATTGGGAAATATGGCCCTTACATCGAAGTCGAAAACGGTGAGGGTGTTGTCACAGCTTCGATTCCCAAAGACCTGACGCCAGCAGACCTTGACCCCAAACAGGTAGAGGTAATATTGCGGCAAAAAACCTCCGGGCCTGACCAACTTGGTCGCCATCCCGAAACTGGGGAACCAATTTATGTGAAAATTGGCGCTTACGGCCCCTACGTGCAACTGGGTGACAAGACCGAGGAAAACCCTAAACCCAAACAAGCATCTTTACCCAAAGGTGTAACGCCAGAAACCGTCACCTTAGACATAGCCATTGGACTTTTAGCCTTACCCCGGACATTAGGAGTTCATCCCGAAACTGGGGGGAAAATTCAAGCGAGTTTGGGACGCTTTGGCCCTTACATTGTTCACGACCAAGGTAAGGAAGGTAAAGACTACCGTTCCCTCAAAGCTGCTGATAACGTTTTGACAGTTTCGCTAGAACGTGCTCTAGAGTTGTTAGCGGAACCGAAAAAAGGACGCAGTTCCAGCAATGGTAAGTCCAAGGCAGCTTTGCGTGAATTGGGTACACATCCAGAAGATGGTACGCCAGTTAATATCTATGATGGCCCCTACGGCCCTTACATTAAGAATGGCAAAACTAATGTCAGTATTCCAGAAGGTGAATCTGTGGAAGATATGACTTTAGAAAAGGCACTACAATTATTGGCTGGTAAAGCATCGTCAGCAAAATCTACCCGCAAATCAACGAGTAAGTCTACAACTACTAAATCCAAGTCAACTACTAAGTCAACCGCTAAATCAACCTCTAAGTCAACTTCCAAGGCTTCGACAGCCGCTAGTAAAAACAATAATGCAGAGGATTGATGATTAGAACTGATGCTCTTGTGTGTAGTTGTCAGTTGTTTTTTTGGCACTGACGACTTACTCTTAACTATTTCAGATCGCCAAGTCTAGTTATCAAGGTTGGGATGGAAAAGCAAAAGTGCTAAATCCTCCCAAATACTTATATAAGTTGACACTCATATTAACCAAGTTGGAGGAAGGCACGTCTTGAACTTTACAGATATGATAATCTAAAGAAGTAAGGCAGATCACAACTACAAACTTTGATAAAGTGGATTATCCCTTACTTTTGGGAGTGCGATCGGCCAAATTCAAGCCAGAGGTGCGGAAGTACGCCAGTTTCTGCGTAGCTGTTAATCAAAATTGAGGTAGTATCTCAGGAGCAGTCAGTTCAATGGACTATATAGAAAAGGTACTGGAAAAGCTGAAAGAATTGGCGCGGAAGCTGATTGAAGCCCTACTCGGGCCAGAAGGTGAGCCGGAACCGGAATTGATTCCGATTCCTGTAGATGAGCGTTCGCGTCGTCGTTAGTAGCTCGAAAGTGCCGGACTTGACGTTGCAGCCTTTAAGTATTTTGGTGCTGCACGGGCCAAACCTGAATTTGCTAGGACAGCGAGAACCGGGAATTTACGGTTCGCTTACTCTGGCGGAAATTAACAACCTGTTAGCAGCAGAAGGACTGAAACTACAGGTGAAAGTTTTTCCTGTGCAGTCAAATCATGAAGGCGTTTTGGTTGATACTATTCATGAAGCCCTAGGAAAACATCAGGGAATTTTGATTAATGCTGGGGCTTATACGCATACTAGTGTAGCGTTGCGAGATGCGATCGCAGGTGTAAACCTACCCTCTGTGGAAGTGCATTTGAGCAACATCTACCGCCGAGAAGAATTCCGTCATCACTCTTATATAGCACCCATCGCCATCGGGCAAATTAGTGGCTTTGGGGTTCAGAGTTACATATTGGGCTTACAAGCATTAGTGCATCATTTAAGGAAAGATAAAGTATGAAGTATGAAGTATGAAGGTTCAAGGTTGATGGAATTCTCTATTCTTCATTCCTAATCCTTCATTACTGGAAACTTAACACTCGATCCTTGATGTATGCGCTACTCTCTTGTTAGTCGTTTTCGCGGCACGTTACTAGGGGCATTAATTGGAGAAAGTTTAGCCTCTACCGATCGCAAAGAATTTCAGCACCGCTGTGACATCGATCGAATAGCGGTTCTTGGTACTGAAAGTTTGATTGCTCTTGGCAAATTAGATTTAGATGATTGGCGATCGCGTCAGCAACAACCATCTACTAATTTAGCTGTAACTGATAATATTTCCTTGAAAGTGATACTGGCTACATTACCAGTAGCACTTTTTTTTCATGAAAATACACTGAAATTGCGACAAAACTTACTGCTTGTGTTAAAAATCTGGGAGGATAACCCAGTGGTACGCGATGGAACGCTAGCTGTAGGGTATGCGATCGCGCAAATCCTTACAGAAAAACTCCACCCTCGCACCCTGATTCCAGAGGCGATCGCCTTTATTGGGGAAACGCCAACATCTTTGCCACAACAATTATTAAAAGTTAATACTTTGTTAGATCGGGGAGCAGGATTAGAAAGGGCGCAAGTCGAGTTGAGTAAAGAAGACAAGCTCAGTAGCGCTGTTGCTATGGCGTTTTACTGCTTTCTCAGTACTTTAGAAGACTACCGTTTGGCAGTTTTGCGGGCTACTCAACCAGGTGATGTTTGGCAACAAGACCATTGGCGTTTACACTTACATAGTATAAGTGCAATTACTGGTGCTTTATCGGGGGCCTATAATAGCACTGCGGGTATTCCAGTAGGTTGGCAGATCTCATACTCGCAAGCAAATTCGGCAGCATCAGAACAAAGTAATTTTTCTGGGGTGGTGGAATTAGCTGATGCACTTGTGGCTGTTTGGTCAGGATTGTATAATCTTGCCCAAGATTCGAGCCAGCCCACAGCAGAGGCAGATTTGATGCCTGAGTCAGAAGCGTCCCTACCCTTAGGGAAAACCATTCCCCAAGGCGATCGCGACAACTCAGACAATCACAGCCATGTGCAGTCTCCTTTGTGCGTCTACGCAGCTCCTCGTGTTATCCGGTCGCGTTAATGCTATTTCTACGGAGAAGCATTGTAGACGTGACACCAACATTCAATCCTAGCAAGCAGTCAACAAATATAAAATTTAGTAGTTCTTTATACTACAATTTCCAAAGAAACTCTTAACCTGACTCTGTAGGTAGGTATTGTGGCAAATTAGCTGCAAGCAAACCCCACCTCCGAAGTTCTGAGCGACTTCGGTTGCTCCTGCTTGGACTTCCCCTAGGTTTGTCTTGTTTTGAGGTATCAAAGTAAGCAACTGTAGGCAGAGGTAATGAAACATCAGCGATTTTTACAGTCTTTGAACCAGCAACTAACTCACTGGCGACGACATTACAAAGTACTGCGTCGTAAAGGAAAATTATTGAGGGTGGTTAACGATCGAAGCGATCGCAGCCATCTGGGAAAATTCCCTAGAACTGCGATCGAGAACATACTCATGTATGTATCGAATAATCATGAAAGCAGCCACCAGCCAGGAATAGTACTCAGATCGATCGCCAAAGCGGTTAACCACGAGCAGCTGATGGATACAACTGGTTTAAGCTGGGTGCATAAAAATCGTTCCTCTGCGATCTTGGCGATCGCGGTTGTATCCCTAACAGGAGTAATCGGGTATAAGTTTTACAATCAGCCCCAGCTAAGAGTGGGAACTGTTGCACCCCAAACAATTAAAGCCCCACGTACATCTCAGATTGAAGATACCAAAAAAACCGCAGCCCGACGCCAAGTCGCCAGTAACAATTCCTTGCCAATATTAATGATTGATGAAAAAATCAATCAACAAATTGAACGTAATTTGCAACAACTTTTAGATGAGAGCGATCGGCTTCGTGCCATAGCTGGGTCTTTTCCCTTTTTTGATACTTTAGACTTACCTGTAGCTAGCCAGCTTTATCTCCGCACTTGCACGGCTGAAGAATGGAAAAATATATTACTAGCTTTAGAAAAAAGTAGACAAAAACCAGTAGGATTATTGCTGCCAAATCAGAAAAGCAATTCCACAACCGGACAGGAAGCCAGTAAAAAGTTATCCTCGTCCTTGCAATCATCCCCTAAGTCTGGTTCCTTAAATACACCCAAAGTATCTATCAAGCTGCTGCTTGAGAATAAAAAATCAGTTAATGATTCTCAAAAACCTGAATTTATTCAAGTAGTAGCAGAATTAGAAACTTACCGCATGAGAAATTCTGAACAACAATTTGCTTTACTGATTGCTCAAATCTTGCAAGCAAGGCAAAAATACGAGCTAGCTCAGAAACAATTATTACAGTTAGAAACAAACAAATCGGCAGCAATCAAGCAAGAAGATATTCTTTTAGATCTTTCAGATGCAGACTGGGCAACAACACAAACGTTAATTCGTGATATTGCACAACGAATTGTCACTCAAGGGATTCCATACGGGCTACCAGCAAATGCTTTAAAGGATACAGTAGGCTTACAAGTGCAAACATTAGAACCGCAAGAAGCTCAACCTTTAGCAACCAAAGTCTTGTTAGCTGTGCTGCAACCAAATCTGAAGAAAGATGAAGCAAAAACCCAAGAACAGGCAAAAAAGGCAGTTCAAAAAGTTTCACCAATCTTGGTTGAGGTAAAGCAGAATCAGGTAATTGTCACTAAAGGACAAAAAATTACTGAGTGGAATTTGCAGGTACTGGAGCATTATCAATTAAATTATCGCGCAACTAACTGGCCGGAGTTGATTAAGGTGACAGGTATTGTCACTACAGCAATTGGTATTTTTGTGATTACCGAACGCCGTCTGAAAACCCAATTACGACAGCGCGATCGCTTGTTAATCTTACTCTTAACCTTGAGTACTCCGGGAATGGTGACGATGGGTGTGATACATACTACCTGGAGTGCGATCGGTTTATTGTTAGGTAGTTTTTATGGCCCTGCTTTAGGTGCAACAGTTGTCGGACTAATGTTATTAGTGCTACCAGTTAGCATGGAAATTAGTAAAATTGCCTTGATAGCTGGTGCAGCAGGCGGAATCGTAGGCTGTTGTATGGCTAAACGACTGCGATCGCGTGAAGAATTAGCATTATTAGGATTGGCGATCGCCTCAACTCAAGGAGGAATTTACTTAATACTCTCACTGCTCTGGAGTTCAGCTTCTTGGTATATTCTTCTGCAAGAAGCAGCGTTATTTGCTTTATCCGGTTTAGCGTGGAGTATTGTTGCTTTAGGCTTGAGTCCTTATTTAGAAAAACTTTTTGATTTAGTTACTCCCATTCGGTTAGCAGAACTAGCCAATCCTAACCGTCCTTTGTTAAAGCGACTAGCTACAGAAGCACCGGGAACTTTTCAGCATACCTTGTTTGTCGCCACCTTAGCAGAAGCAGCTGCCAAACAACTAGGATGCGATGTCGAACTAGTCAGAGCAGGCACACTTTACCACGACATTGGCAAAATGCACGATCCTCTTGGGTTTATTGAAAATCAAATGGGAGGGCCGAATAAGCATGACACAGAGATTAAAGATCCGTGGAAAAGTGCAGAGATTATTAAAAAGCACGTTAATGAAGGCTTGGTGATGGCAAGGGAACATCTCTTACCAACAGCGATTCAAGCTTTTATCCCAGAACATCAGGGAACGATGTTGATTGCTTATTTCCATCACCAAGCGCAGCAAATGGCTAAAGAAGATCCAAGTTTAATAGTAGACGACGCGGATTTTCGCTACGACGGCCCAATTCCCCAATCGCGAGAAACAGCAATTGTCATGTTGGCAGATTCCTGCGAGGCGGCGTTGCGTACCCTACAAGCATCAACAAAGTCATCACAAAAAGATGCTTCAACCGAACAAGCTTTGACAATGGTTAATAATATTCTCCGTGCCCGCTGGCAAGACAACCAACTCGTAGATTCAGGACTCACACGGGAAGAAGTTACAAAAATTGCCCACATATTTGTGGAAGTGTGGCAGCAATTCCATCACAAACGGATTGCCTATCCTAAGTTAAAGACTAGCAACGAAAAAATATCTCAAGGGTGAATTTTGCATAAATAGCTCGATGCAATTAACTACAAATGGTGAGGAGCGTCATCGATCATTTTTCATTCGTAAGGGTTTTAAAGGAGTTTCTTGCAATAAATAATGAGTACCTAAATTATTGCCATATGTCTTTAAATAGTTTTCATTGAGATAACTATTTAGATAGTTCTGAAGAGTTTGAGATCTGCATAGTAAAACTTGCTCTGGATGATAAGTATCCAAAATAGCAATAATTTGTTTGGGTGTTATATTTTTTGACTCTATCCTTTTACGGGATAAAACTGCAATTTCTGGAGGGACAGATAAGCCTGAATAAAAAGCATACATGGGACAATTTGTAAAAACCCATTTAGTAGATGCTTTCTGTTTTAACAAAATGTTCACAAATTGAATATGCTCCTGAGTTTGTTCTATATATCGATGATTTTCAAAAATAATTACTCCTAACTTAATTGGAGTTACAAGAATTGAGAAAATTACAAATCCTGCTGCTAAACCAGAAACTGTAATTTCTTTTAAATTAACCAGCTTAAGCTTATAATACCATTTCGGCTGTTGAAAAAAACTAAAAGATAATGTTAATCCATAGGTAGCTAACCAGGTAAGCGGAATGGATATTAAAAGGTAATGATGATACCAAACTGGTCGATGATTGATTAGAGCTATAAACCCTATAATTATCCAGAGTACCGGAAAAGATTTTTCCCATGCTTGATTTTTAAAGATAACGATAGTTGCCAGAATTGCTAAAAGTAAATAATCAAAATCCTGAAGTAGAAATGAAAAGGCTAACTTTAGGCTATTTCCTGCTGGAAAGGCTGTTTTTACATTGTTATTTAAATGTGCTTGTAATAATTGTTCGTAAGTGAGAGAGTTGCACAACATACCAATTATTATAAAAACACTTGCAAAAGCCGTAAGCCATAAAATAGCATCAAAAATAAGATTCCGCCTTAATTGAGGATTTTTATTTCTATGGAATAGGAATAAATCAAATATAATTAAAGGAGTTATAAAAGCTGTATATAACTTTATTTGTAGAGATGCTGCTAATAATGCTCCCGATATAATAATGAAAAATATAGAAGATTTTTGTGTAAAATTTTGTTTATATAAAGTTAATGTATAAATTGAGAGCATAACCATTGCTAAAGATGGCAAATCAATCATTACAGATACACTAAGTCTTAGAAAATTGCAGGAAGTTATTAACAATAAAGTGCCAATAATTGCTGGTAAATTTCCTAGATAAATCCTGAGAGTTTGGCAGAAAGACCATATAAGTATTGTGGAAAAGCTCAAAGTTAGAAGCCGTGCAGAATAGATTGATTTACCAAACCAATCAAGCCAGGATGCTAAAATAAATGTGAACAGAGGTGGTTGATCGTTCCAAACCTGCGTATACAGAGCAAATCCATCTAAGTGCAAGGTAGCTTTGATCAACTCAATACCTTCATCGCTGGGATCGAATTGAAATACCTGCTCAATAGGCATAAAGCAAATAGTAAAAATAACAAAACTAGCGGGTATTATGCAATTAAATAATAAAAATGTTTTGATCTTATTGGCGCTCATATATTCATGTATTTATGGAAATATAGCCAGTTGTACAAACCAAATGTACATTTAGGTGATTATACGACAACTAGCTATCAAAATTTGCCTGATTATACTTGCAATGTAATATAAAACTTTTAATTACTGCACCGATAAAGCTGATAAGGAACACCAATGCGATAGTGATGTGAAGGATCTATGTTACAAGTCGTGTGCTGAGAAAGCACAAAATGTTGCGGATAATCTTGCTTAATCATTCCAGGGCCAACTATCCATAAATTCATCCCAGATGTTGTAGGTATCGGTAATTGAGAAAGCTTTTTCCAAAAAGCAGATAAATTAGGTTCTTTATCTAAAAGAGCAAAACTATCACTTTTAAATGTATCAATCGGATGATTAATTTGGAATTCTCCTGAAGAAGGTTGGCTTCTAACTTGCTCTAATGCTAAGGCGAAACTTAGCCCTAAAGCTATATCTTGATAATCGCTATATCCCACCACGAGCATTACTGGTATTTCCGGCTCTAAATTCATATTCTGAGCTACTTGCTCGGGGTAAAAAGGCTTGTGAAAAACTATATTATTGACGATAAAAATACAACTGACAACTCCCACCAATACAATCATTATTTGTGCCTTTTTATTTTTGCTAATACTCGCTCCTAAAAGGGCACAAAAACTAGGATAGTAGACAAAGTGATAGCGGGGTACAATAGTGATGTCTTTACCTAAAAAATAAACAATAGCAAAAAACTCTAAAATAACGATAATAGTAAAAATTAATAGTGTTAATATTGCTAAATTACTGTGATTTTGGCGGCATAGAAGTTTTAAACCTTTGTAGGCTTGCCACCATATCCAAATAGCAAAACTCACCATCAAAAAACCACAAATAGCTATAATTACTAAAGGCTGGTTTTCTACAGGTAGAGCAATTACCATTAATATCCAGCTAATCAAAGTTTGATATATAGGTGCAATATTATTAGGAGTTGGCAACCAATTAGTTTGAGAAGAGTTAGAATGGCTAACTGTCACCAGTAACCAAGGTATGAAGCTAATTACAACTGTACTGGTAGATACAATCAGGGTAAGTAAAATTTTATGCTTGTTAAGTACCTTTGCCTTACTCCAGTAAATCAGGATCAGTAGCGTGAGAATTTCCGCGATGAAAGCTAAAGCGAAAAAGTAGTGTACGTAAAGTCCAATAATATTAATAATTATCCAGAAGACCCAAACCCAAATTCTGATATTTTTTCTCTGAAAAATATACTGCTGAATTTGCATTAGTGCCAATAAAGATAAACTAATCAGAAATATAGGTATGCTATAGTGGCGTGCTTCTTGGGAAAGATAGACAGCAAAAGGGGAAACAGCTATTAGCAATGCTCCTACTATTCCAGCAGTAGAGGAAAAGGCGATACTATTGATAGCATAAATTACTGCGATCGCACCTACACCAAACAAAGCTGGTAATAATCGCAGTTCTTTCACACAAGTTTGGCATAAAGGATTTATCCATTCCAGCCAAGTATACATACCGCAAAAAAATAGCGGTGGATGGGTAGATTGAGTAGCAAGATTATTTGCAATCTGAGCATAAGTAATACCAGGTTTGAAGGTAAAAATTTCTGGTACTCGCTCAAGTGGTGATAGCATATCTAAGGGTAAATCATTATAATTTTTACCCAAACTGAAAATGGCAGTAATTACCTCATCCGTCCACAGAGGTTTTAAGTCTAAATTCCAAAAACGCAAGCTCGCACCCAGTATAATCGCCCCAGCTAAACCTAGATAATGTAGATAAAGTTTGCGCTTTGTTTTCATCTATCTATGGCAATATATTGATTTTTTTGTTGAAGATTTGCAAATATCGGTAGTAAAAGATATGTGAGAAATACTGAAATCTTCAAAAATACCGCTACAATTATTCTGCCTTATTTTGAGCAATAATACTTATTTTGGATTTTGGATTTTATAACAAGTTAGTTAATGGGCATGACATACGGATTGTTACAAAGGCGAGGAAACCCACCCTACAGGCAAATTCATTGTTCAAATTCGTGTTAGTAGCAATTTTAAAAAAAACACATCCGAAGCAGATCCAAACTTAGAAGTGCTTTTAATATCAGGCTTCCGTTATTTTGAATAGGGATTATGGTTGATTAAACAGCAAAAATACAGTTTGTCCTATACCAACAATCACACCCAAAACACCACCTAAAGTCACAATTGCTTGCAATTCATTTTTAACGATACCTTCAATTGCAGCTTCTAAATCGGCGGGTGAAGTTGACTTGACGCGGTCAACAATTACCTGGTCTATGGATAAAATTGGAATTGCTTGAGCTACAATTGCTTCCAAATCTTTTTCTAAATATCGCTCTAAAATTAGAGCCAATTCTTGACTTACTACTTCTAATGAAGTATTAACTACAGGCGAATTACTCAGACGATTTAGTAGTAAAGATGCAATATTTTCCCAGTCAACGGAGTCAGTTAAGCCTTGTAATAGATCGCTACCACTTGTTTGCAGGTAGTGGCGAACGCTTTCTCTCGTGGTTTTTCGTAGTTGTCTGACTGTTCCTACTGGCAAGTTTTGCAAGGATAAATTTTGTAATAATTTCTTGACGCGATCGCGCATTTGCAATTCTTGAATCAATTCTTTCAATCGAGCATTGCTAGCCTCTTTCTCATCTAAGCAAAAAGCTCTGAGTCTGGTGAGAGTATTGCGTAAACCAAACAAATTTGCTACTACCCAATAAGTACCGCTAGTTTTTTCGCGAAAGCTTTCATCAATAGTTTGAATTGTGCGATCGGTTAAAAAATCAACTATAGTTTGTCGCAGTACATCTGGTGGTAAAACTACTTCTAACAGCCAATCAGACAGCCTTGTAGATTGTTCTTCACTCAGTTGAAATTCTAAGAGAACTTGATCAAAAATTTGATTGATTTGTACTTCTAAAAAATCTTCGCGTCGCGCTAAAACTCGCAACAGACGAGGTAATGATTCGCCCAACAAATCGCGCAAAATGCTTGCTACAATTTTGGCGCTTTTCTGATTTTTTTCCTCTGAGCTAATTTGGTCTAAGGCTAGTTTTAACAACCACAAAATTGCTGCTTGTACTCGTTCTGTTTGCAACAGACGGCGTGCGAGATTTTGCAATTCCTCTGGTGTCAAAAGCGACCCCATAATTGTATTAGAAATTTTCTGAGCCAAACGTTCCTGGTTACGGGGAATTAATCCAGGTGTAAACGGTATTCTTTGTTTACCGATATAAATGGCTCGGTAGGGGCGAAACAACATTTTGATGGCTATATCATTTGTGAAATAGCCGATAATTCCACCTAATACCGGAGGTGAGAGATAAAGCCACAGATGAGACCAATCCACAGAATTTTGGACTTACCAATTTTGGATTTTGAACTTGGGGAAAAGTTAAGCTAGTCACTTGTGCGGATTCCCACATTTGTGCAACATAGCTTTTTAGGAGGTAGCCCTGCATTGGCCTCCCAAGCTAGCAAACTTTTCCAAAAGAATTTTAGATTAAATAGTTGATTTTTGGATTCAAGAATTTCTATTTCTTTACCAGTAGGCTTTAATCCAAAAATCTCGAATCTAAAAAAATCTAAAATTTACTAACTACCAGCACTCCCATCATACCGTTCGCAATGGGGTAGTGTGTGGCAGCAAAACCAACTTGAGAAGCTAATTCTACTTGCTCTTTGCCAACGGGAAAGCGGTCTAAGCTAGGACTGATGTAGGCGTATTCTTCTTTTACTCCCAACTGGGTGGCTGCTGGTACAACAATATTCTCTAGATACCATTGCTGAAACGATCGCAGCTGGGGATTCTCTGGTCGATGAAAATCTAAAATTGCGGCTTTAGCACCAGGCTTGAGAACGCGATACAACTCTTTGAGACTACGAGGAATATCTTTAACATTTCTTAAACCATAACCCATTGTTGCCGCATCAAATTTGTTGTCCTCAAAAGGTAAATCGAGGACATCAGCCTCAACCCAAGTAATGTTTGGTTGGCGGTACTGTTTTTGGGAGCGTTCTTTAGCCATTGCGAGAAGGTTTGCAGAGAAATCGACTCCGTAGACCTTTCCTGTTGTTCCCACACGCCTTGCTAAACCTAAACTGAGATCGCCACTTCCACAACACAAATCAAGGCAAGTATCTCCAGGCTGAGGATTACTCCATTTGATTGCCATTGCCTTCCAAATCCGATGTTGTCCCAAACTCAACCAATCATTTAACTGGTCGTAAACAGGAGCAATACGGTTAAAAATATCGCGAATTTCGTGAGTCATTAGCCAAAAAGTCAAGAGTCAACTGTCAAGAGGCAAAAGTCGAACTTTAGCTCCGACAATTAACTCTTGACTAAATTTTTGTTTCCCGATCGCAACTGCTAGTCAAAGCGATCGCTAGCAATTGTGCTGATAAGTGAATTAGCTTTAATTCATCATCTCGCAAAGTGTGAGGTTGTTTCCACTGTAGAGACAAAACTCCCATAACTTTGTTACGGTAGCTAATTGGGACAACTAAGTGTGCTTGAACACCAGACTGTTGGTAGTGAGCGACACCAGCTAATTTTTGATCTTTCAATACATTTAAGGATACTTGCACTTGACCAGTAGCGATCGCCTCGCTCACGAGTGGGTCTTGTGCTAGCCAGTTTTCTAGATTACTGTTATAACCGTAAGATCCCTGAGTTGCAATCAGAGTATTGCCCTCAAGTAGTTGCAGAATGCAGTTATCAGCCCCAAAACTGTGACTAAAAGCCGTAGCTATGGGTATTAAAGTTTCTTCTAAACTATTAGCTGCCTGTGTTACCTCTACCAAAACAGCCAGTAGTGCCATTTGGGCGTTAGCACAGCGCAATTCTTCGGTGCGTTGCTTCAGCAAGTCGTAGGTTTCTGCTGCCCTTTGGACTACAGCCTTAAGTTCTCCTGGGTCCCAAGGTTTGGTGATGTATTTATAGACTTGCCCAGCATTAATGGCTTCCACCAAGTCTTCAATATCTGTAAAGCCCGTCAGAATGATCCTGACTGTATCTGGAAATTGCGGTACAGTCTTGCTGAGAAACTCAGTACCCTTCATTTCTGGCATCCGTTGGTCGGAGATGATTACTGCCACTTCCCCTTCATCTGCCAAAATTTGCAAGGCATTCATGCCGCTATCAGCTTTGAGTACATTAAAATCACGGCGAAAGGTGCGATACAGCAGATCCAGATTGTCTGGTTCATCATCAACTACCAGGATTTTGAGTTTTTT
This sequence comes from Calothrix sp. NIES-2098, assembly GCF_963875125.1. Lineage (NCBI taxonomy): Bacteria > Bacillati > Cyanobacteriota > Cyanophyceae > Nostocales > Calotrichaceae > Calothrix > Calothrix sp. NIES-2098. The sequence goes on along the minus strand of NZ_CAWNKJ010000001.1, from coordinate 8,450,945 downwards.
TGGTCTTTCTAAAGTCCTTAATTGGCGACGATCTGTATTAGTTTCCAGACTGGCAGTATCCATTAAAGTTAAGTCCTTTATATATTGGCTATCTTGTTATATTCCATACCAAGTTTAGTCGATAATAAACTACCAGCCTTGCGAAAATTTGCGGATGTAGCTGAAGAGAAACTGAATTAATCCTGAAGAATTACCATAAACAAATTTATACCTATAAAAGCGGTCGAAGAGTTTCCGACTTTTTTCCTATAAAATAAAATTTGCTGATGAAATATTAATTACCCAATAAACTTTAGTACACCAGTAAGTATGAAAATGGGTATTGGGCATGAGAAAAAGATGGGGGAACAGTCCCCTCTCCCGCACTCCCCACCCTTCCTGATCTCCCTACTCCCTACTTTCAAGTTATTGAATTGCTTATGACTGACTTACCACCTAACTCTCAAAATCCTAGTAACGCTGATTTAGATACTGTCCAAGAGTTACTGCGAAAGTTAAGGCAAAAACAAGGTAATTGGGTGGAATGGGGTCAAGCGATCGCCTATTTGCAAAAAGCTGGTTATAATCCCCAAGATATTTTTGAGGCAACTGGATTTGAGCCGATTCAGCAAAATCAGGTGGTTGTTGGTTCCCAAGTTTATAATTCTTTAGAAAAAGGTGGCGCATCTGAGGCAACGCGATCGCATTTCTCTATACGCGGTAGTGATGTTTTATATGAGCTGCGTTTGCTCACCCAAGAAGAACGGGCAGCGGCGGCGGAATTAGCTTTTACCCACAAAATCGACTTGGATGAAGCACGAGAAATAGCTAAGGCGATTAAAGATTTTTCCCGTTTCCGCACCTTGCCAGAAGGATTTTCTGCCCATCCCGGAGATGCTGTAGCTTATGGTGCATGGAAATTAGCACGCCAAAACACAGATTTACAAGAGCGATCGCGCTTAATTGCTAAAGGCTTGCGGTTTGCTCATACGCAAACAGCTAGGAAGCAAATAGAGCAATTACTCACAGATTTTACAGTTGTTCCTAAGCGTCCAGCTCCACTGTTGCCTTTTTATCGCTTGGAGTCTGAGGACGAGTTACCCAGAATTGTACCTGTAGTTGGCGAGTGGCCGCTGACACCAAATGACTTAAAAGCAGTGCCTCTAGTGACAGAAATTGAACCATTTCGCATGGTCAAATTTTCTGGCGAACAAGCTTGGGTGCCATTACCAGGTTGGCAAGTACTGTTGAGTGCCGAAGATCCAGTGGTAATTTTAGCTCATAGCGATCGCCTGCCCAATCAAACCCAAAGTCAGCCCGGAAAAGTGCTGATCGTCGTGGATCGCGCCCAACGTCAATGGGACGCTTCTAGCTACTTTTTAGTAGATAATTCTGGGGATTTAGATATTCAATGGTTTGAAACTGAACCAGAAATTCCTTTATTAGGAAAAATTATTATCATCTTGCGTCCTAAGAAAATCTTGGATGAAGAACTAACCAAGGATTCCTGGCAGATTGACGAATAGAGAATAATCTAAGATTCATTCTCAATACACGGCAACAGCAGTGTAGAGCCTCCTGTAAACTCAAACAGTAACCAATCTCTCAACTTTTGTGAGAAAAGCGCTTTATGGGAGGGCGATCGGTGATGGAGTGGATTCTAGCGCAACAAACCCCTTTGGATAGCAATTCTGCTGTAGATAGTCAAACCGCAGGAACCATTCCTGAACTGGTCATCATTTTGATTATTTTGCTACTAATTGCAACTGCTGTTGCATTGATAACTCAGCGGCTAAGAATTCCTTATGTAACAGGATTGGTACTGGCAGGATTACCCATCACAGAACTTTGGTCGCGTCGGATTGGCTTAGACCCTTCCTTAGTATTAAACCTGTTTCTGCCAATTCTGATTTTTGAAGCAGCGATTAATACGGATATCAGTCGTCTTCGCAGTACTTTTAAGCCTTTGCTCACGGTTGCTCTAGCATTAGGAACCTTTCAAATTGGGCAATTTTTGGGCGTATCAGGTGCGGTGGCTGTGGTGATCGCTGGACTGATTTTTGGCAATTTAGGGCTGCCGCAGAGTTCCTCTGCCTCAGATAGAATTACTCTGCTAAGTTTCTGGGAATACGCAGGTTTTAGCGTTAATACATTTATTTTCCTGTTGATTGGAATTGAAATTAACCCAGTAACGCTGTGGAGAATTTTGCCATCCATTTTGTTCGTCATTCTGGCGTATCAGTTGGGACGGATTCTCTCGGTTTATGTATTATTAGCAGGGCTACGCTGGTTCGATCGCCCGATTCCGCTACGCTGGCAGCACGTTTTGGTTTTAGGAAATATTAAAGGTTCGCTGTCAATGGCGTTAGCAGTTGCTATTCCCTTATCGCTAACGGGACGAGACTTTCTCATCGAGCTGGTGTTTGGTTCGGTTTTATTTTCTTTAGTGATACAAGGATTAGCTTTACCCTGGCTGATCAAACAGCTCAACATCAGCCGTGTTTCCGAGACAATTCAAGAAACTGGGCAGTTGCAGATTCAATTAATTGCGGCGAAAGCTGCTCAGGATGAATTAGATAGTCTGCTGAAATCAGGCGTGTTGCCGAAAGCAGTGTATGAGGAACTATGGGCATCCTATCAAGCGCGGGTAGCAAAGTCGGAACGGGTACTGCGCGATCTCTACAATCAATATCGGGCAGGTAAACTAGGAGGCGATCGCAGTGGCTTAGATAGGATTCGACGGCGATTGCTGCTAGCGGAAAAGGTTGCCGTGAGCGATGCCCTGCGTAAACGCATTGTGCCAGAGGATCTGGTGCAGCCCTACATCAAAGATTTGGATGAGACACTTCTATCGTTGGAAGATGACTAGCTTGAATGCCAAGGTAATCAATCATTTGATGGACTAATTCTGAGCGAGTAACGACCAGGATAGTCGAATCTGCTTCCAGAACAGTATTGCCGTTGGGAATCTCTAGATTGGCGCAAGCATGACATTGGTAGCCAATAATTAACGAACCTTTAGGAAAGCGGGGGTCTTGCGCAATTTGGGCAACAGTGCGACCTGCTACATAGCAATTGCCAGGAACGGGTAACTTCAATACCTCTACTTGGCCTTGCTCAAAGTGCATCATTGACTCGACTTCGGGGTATTCAATCGCATTCGCCATAGTTGCAACTGCCAAATCAATTGTACTGATGACATGACTTGCTCCAGCCAAGCGATAGGCTTCTAGAAATTCGCGATCGCGCATCCGCACGACAATATGGGAAACGCCATAGCTCCTAGACAACACAATCAGCGATAAATTCAATGCATCATCTCTGAGTGCAGCAACTACCGCATTTGCTTGTTTAATTCCAGCTTCCAAAAGTACCGTAGTGTTAACTGCACTGCCCTCAAATGCCATTACCCCAATTTTTTCACGAGCAAAGCGACAGGCAAGCGGATCTAGATCGATGATGGCAACTGTGTGACCTAAGTTCAATAACTGCTGGGCTAATCCCAGCCCCATCATTCCTGCTCCACCAATTACTACATACATAATTTACTGTCATCCAAAGAATTCATGTTATCCCAATTTGCAAACAGCAGGCGACAGATCGGTAATACTATTTCTTGGTAAAGCTGCGGGCATTAATAAAAACTTGGATGCATCCAATTATCAGGCTAGATAATATATCAAATTTTATAACTTATTATGGATAATTAAGTAGGTTTTAGATAAATGCTTTTGGATTGATTTTAAGATCGAAGTAGAAGTATAGTATTAACTTCTATGGGGGCGATGTTATGAAACTCCCCAAAGCATTAACCTTTTTGAGTGTGGCATTAACTCTTGGGTTAGGAATTCCAATAATTACTACTACTGCGATTTTACTATCAGCTAAACCAGCTAATGCTGACGATGTAACATTGTTAGCCCAAGTTGATGAGAAGAATGCAATATTCTACAACAACCGAGGTATTAACAGTTTCCTATCGGGAGACTTCAAAGGAGCCATTGAGGATTTCAATCAAGCACTGCGAATTAATCCTAACAATGCTCAAATTTACAATAACCGGGGTGCTGCCCATTTATTATTGAGAGAAATCAAAGCAGCAATTGAGGATTTTAATCAAGTATTGCGTATTAATCCTAACGATAGTAATACCTACAACAACCGGGGTTTTGCTCATTTTCTATTAGGAGAAATCAAAGCAGCGATTGAGGATTTTAACCAAGCATTGCGGATTAATCCTAACGATGCGCTTATCTATAACAACCGGGGTCTTGCTCAGTTCCAATTGGCAGAAATCAAAGCAGCAATTGAAGATTTTAACCAAGCAGTGCGAATTAATCCTAACTATGCTACTGCCTACAAGAACCGAGGTACCACCCGTTTACATTCGGGAGAACTGAAAGCAGCAATTGAAGATTTTAACCAAGTACTGCATATTAATCCTAACGATGCCGATGCCTATAATCATCGGGGTATAGCTCGTTTCCAATTAGGAGAGAAGAAAGCAGCAATTGAGGATTTCAACCAAGCACTACGAATTAATCCGAACTATGTTGAAGCCTACAAGAACCGAGGTACCGCCCGTTCCCAAATGGGAGACAAGCAAGGCGCAGAGGCTGATTGGCAAAAAGCAGCCGATATGGTTCACTAATAGAGTGGCTATGAAAATACCTGCAAAAAAAGACACTTGTAAATAAATATTGCAGATAATGCCTGATTAATCGCGACAGAAAAATTGAGATGCTCCCAAGCGAAACTTGTTCAGGTCGGGGAGTGTCAAAGAACTATTAGCTGATTGGTTTGTGATGGAAAATTTCCAACCACAGATAAACGCCCATAATTTGTAAAATCTACGGTTTGGCAATTAAATTCAAAATCTCAAATCTAAAATTTTATTAATGTCAGACACTAATTTTATTGAGCAAGTGACGCAAGAATCTCTATTCTCAGAATTATCTGATAAATCACCTGTTTCTACTCTGCGGGAAGAAGCGATCGCCCGCATTCGTAATAGCCTGCGCCCCGGACAGCAGCAAATGGCTGATTGGTATGCTGGCCCTTTGGCTGTTTCTGCCGTACCTGGTGCTGGTAAATCTACGGGAATGGCAGCTGCGGCGGCGATCGCGATCGCGCGTCAGTATGAACGTGCAGCTCAATCGCGCCTCTCTTCTCGCCGTCAGTTGGTAGTTGTTACCTTTACACGTTCTGCTGCTGCCAATATTAAAGCTAAAATCCGCAAATATTTACGCGAGGATTTATCTTTACCCCAGACAGGTTTTGCTGTTTACACTTTGCACGGTTTGGCATTGAATATTGCCAGCCGTCATCCCGATTTATCTGGGTTGCAGTTAGAAAATGTTACATTAATTACACCAAATCAAAGCCATCGTTTCATTCGTACCGCCGTAGAACAGTGGATTGCTAATAATCAAACTACTTATTTACGTTTATTAGAAGGTAGCCAATTTGACGGTGAAGAAACAGAAAGATTACGCCGTCAATCAGTGTTGCGCACAGAAGTCTTACCAGACTTAGCAACTACTGTTATTCATGAAGCCAAAAGTTCTGGACTATCACCCGAAGATTTACGGCAGTGGAATGAACAAACCACAGATCCGTACGCAATTTTAAGCGTAGCCGCAGGCTTGTACGAGCAATATCAAAAATTAATGCGATCGCGCGACTTCATCGACTACGACGACATGATTTTAGCAGCGTTGCGAGTGCTAGAGAACGACAGCGCTCGCCGCCTTGAGCAAAACCAAGTTTTCGCAGTCTTTGAAGACGAAGCTCAAGATTCTAGTCCATTACAGACGAGGTTGCTGGAAATTTTGGCGAGTGATATGGGGGACAAGGGAGACAAGGAGGATAAGGGGGATAATTTTTTACTTCTTACTCCTCACTCAGGACTGAACTTAGTACGAGTAGGCGACCCTAACCAGGCGATTAACTCAACTTTTACCCCAGCCGATCCGATTTATTTTCGGCAATTTTGCGAAGAGTGCGATCGCCTGCGAAGATTGGCGACAATGGATCGAGCTGGGCGAAGTACAAGAATTGTCATTGAAGCAGCTAATTTTGCGCTGGAATGGATTAATAGTTTTTACGGAGTCAAGCTGCAACAATCATCTCATGGCTCTATCTCTTCACTTCCCTTCCGTGACCAGAGAATTTGTCCTGTAGACACTGGCGACCCCCAACAAGATGCTAACCCCGCACCCGTAGGAAGAGGGCTAGAACTTTATACGCCCCGTGATATTCATCACACAGTAGAATTACTTTCCAAGAGAGCGATCGAGTTATTTGCTGAAGACCCCACAAAAGTGAGTGCAGCCGTGTTAGTGCGGGAAAATCGCCAAGGAAGATGGCTAGCTGAAGCACTAGAACCTATATGTAAAGAGCATAAAATTACACTTTACGATGTGGGAGAACGCGATCGCCGTTCTCATATCCCGCAAGAAATTTTAGCATTACTGCAATTTTGCGATCGCCCCCATTCCCCTGATTACCTAAAAGCTGCGCTTGAGGTATTGGTAGAACGCCAGTTAATTCCCACCCAAGACCTCAATGCCTTAGCTAGTTTACCAGAAGAGTTTTTGTATCCCGGCCCCTTGGCAGCACCGCAAACTGAAACAGTCCAAAAAGCTGCACATCTATGTCGTAGTTTACTCCGCGCTCGCTTGGAACTGCCCATATACCAGTTAATTTCTTTTTTGGCTTTGGCTTTAAATTACGACCAAGCAGAACTAGCAACAGCCGACAAACTCGCAGAACGGGTAAACCAGCAAATAGCTGGTAATAGTTCAATGGGAGCAATGCTGTCAGCTTTGAGTGAAATAGTTAGTTCCGAACGCTTTGAAGCTGTAGAAACAGAAGATTTAGAAGCGCGTTACACCCGTAACGGTCAACTGACAATTATTACCATGCACAAAGCCAAGGGGCTAGATTGGGACTATGTTTTTCTCCCTTTTCTCCACGAAAACTTAATTCCCGGTCGGTTTTGGGTTCCACCCCAAAGCCAATTTTTGGGCGACTTTACTCTATCTGAAGTTGCTCGCGCTCAAGTGCGTGCTGCTTTACACAATGAATCGCGCATCCCAGAAGTTTCTCAAGCTTGGGAGATAGCAAAACATCTCAAAACTGCTGAAGAGTACCGTTTACTTTACGTTGCGATGACGAGAGCCAAGCGGTTGTTGTGGATGTCTGCGGCGCAAAAAGCACCTTTCACGTGGAGTAAACCAGAGAATTTACAAGAACAAGCACCTTGTCCAGTTTTCCCCGCCTTAAAGCGCCAATTTCCTGATTGTGTGGTTTCTGGGGCGACAGAGGTTAACAGGAATTTAGACTAGTTCCCGGTGCGAAACCAGTAACAGTGACTCAAGGTTACAGTACGATAGCCTGGATTCCTTAGAACGACAGAAGTTGGGAATTACCATGTTTTTAATGACGAATGTTCCAGATATTAAGTACTCAAAAGTCGGGAATCTTTATGGTGAAAGAACATGGGTAGAATATGGTGCCTAGAGTGACAAAAGAAAGTTATTGCTTGTATATATATGATGAAAAAGATGATTCTGGTCTTCATCAAAATGAAAGTTATTTTCTATTTTTAGATACACAAAATCATCCTAAACCTAGTAAGTCTGCACGAGGTTTAAAGGTTTCAATTTGACGAATTTTTTCGTAGAGTTCTTGTTCTTCAGGACTAATACTTTTTGGCGTAACTATTTGGATTTCCACCAACTGATCGCCACGTTTACCACTATCGTTAGGATAACCTTTATTCGCTAACCGGAATCTTTGACCAGATCTAACTCCTGGGGGAATGGTCATTTTTACAGGGCCATCAAGAGTTGGTGCTTCTACTTGTCCTCCTAAGACAGCCTCACTAGGAGTTACAGGTACTTGGCAAAATATATTGGAACCGTCTAGTTTAAATAAATGATGTGGCTCGACGGTAATTTTTAAGTATAAGTCACCACCACCAATACCTTGGTTACGCAGTCGGATAGTTTGACCTGTCACCATCCCAGAAGGCATAGTTACTTCTAGCGATCGCCCATCTTCAAGACGAATACGTTCGTTACCACCTACATAAGCTTTTTCTAATGGTAAAGTCAATCTAGCTTCAATATCGCGACGGGCGGGGCGTGGTTGGCTTTTGGGTACTGTGTACTCTACCCTACTTTTAGGGGTACGGAACGGATCGCTGTTGGTGTTGCTAGCTGAACCATTTCTAGTGTCTTTTCGACCAACGCCGACACCGATTACTTGATTAATAAAACTTTCAAAATCTGCAAATTGGCTAGGATCTACTTCTTGAGTGCTGTTGCGGTTGTTAGCGCGAGTATCCCAAGCTTTACCCTTTGGTGTTTGTTTGTTACCAAAGCCTTTTTGCTTCCAGTAGCGGCTAAACTGATCGTACTGCGATCGCTTAGTTGAATCGGAAAGGACTTCATAAGCCTCACCGATAATTTTAAATTTTTCCTCCGCCGCTTTGTTTCCAGGATTCAGGTCAGGGTGATACTGTCGTGCTAAACGCCGATAAACCTTTTTAATTTCCTCATTTGAGGCTTCTTTAGGGACTCCTAAAATCTCGTAGTAATCGCGAAAATTCTGCAAATTTTGCATAGTCAGTTATTCAACTTTAAATTTTAGATTTGAGATTTTGGTAATCAGTAACGGGTGCTGTCAGTTGTCAGCTATTTTCTGAAATACTGCTGACTCAATAACAAATTACCAATTACCAATTACCAAATCCGAATTTTGAAGCAATTTCACTCGTTTGTCTGGACTACTACAACCAATCGTCATCATCGTCATCCCAGTTATCCTGGTAGCTGGGACGAGGCGGCTTGCGAGAAGACCGATTATCAGAGGAGGAACGATTATCTCTGCCATAGTCTTTGTTAGAGTCTCTGCCATAACCATAGTCTCTGGTAGAATCCCTGCCATAATCTCTATTCGAGTCCCTACCATAGTCTCTGGTAGAATCCCTGCCATAATCTCTATTCGAGTCCCTACCATAGTCTCTGGTAGAATCCCTGCCATAGTCTCGATTCGAGTCTCTGCCATAGTCTCTGGTAGAATCCCTGCCATAGTCTCGATTCGAGTCTCTGCCATAGGAATCTCGATCCCAGTATGAATCTTTGGGATAATCGCGTTCTCGTTCTTTGTCGCCACCGGTGAAGATGTCGCGAATCGTACCAAATAAGTCGTCGTCTTCGTCCTCAGCATAATACTGACGAACTTCCCGGTTTAGCTCATACAAAGCATCTTGCAGGTCGGCGTAAGCTTGGTCAATGCCGCGATCGTCATCATCCTTTAAAGCATCCTTGAGTTCCCGACAGATGTTGTCAATACGCTGACGGCGAGTGCGGGCGAACTGCATCCCAAACTCTAAAGCTACTTCTCTAAGTTGTCGTTCGGCTTGGCCAATCAACCCTTCAGCACGAGTCCGCTTTTCTACTCTTTCTTTGCGTTCGCGATCGATATCAGCATATTTTTGCGCATCCTGAATCATTCGGTTTACTTCTGACTCACTCAAAGTAGAAGCGCCTTGGATGGTGATACTTTGCTCTCTACCAGTGGTTCTATCTAAGGCTGTCACCTGTAAAATGCCGTTAGCATCAATATCAAATGACACCTGAATTTGGGGAATTCCTCGCGGTGCGGGGGGAATACCATACAGCTTGAAACGTCCTAAAGACTTGTTATTAGCTGCCATTTCCCGTTCGCCCTGAACTACGTGAATTTCCACAGTATTCTGGTTATTTTCTGAAGTGGAGAAAATGTCAGAACGGCGTACTGGAATGGTGGTATTGCGGGGAATCAGTTTTTTCATGACGCCGCCGATAGTTTCCAAACCTACAGATAGGGGCGTTACATCCAAAAGCAGCACATCTTTGAGTTCGCCTGCCAGAATTCCAGCTTGAATTGCTGCACCTACTGCTACGACTTCATCGGGGTTAACGTTTTCATTGGGTTCTATACCAATTAAGTCACGCACTAACTGCTTAACCATTGGAATGCGAGTAGAACCGCCTACTAACACCACTTCTTCAATATCTGTGGGCGAGAGGCCAGAATCTTTCAAGGCGCGTTTGACTGGTGTCCGCAAACGTCCTACCAAATCACCACATAAATCCTCAAATTGGGAACGAGTGATGCGAGTTTCCAGATGTTTGGGGCCATCCTCAGTCGCGGTGATGAAGGGCAAGTTAATATCGGTAACGCTGACAGCAGAAAGTTCGATTTTGGCTTTTTCCGCAGCTTCCATCAGACGTTGTAAAGCTTGGCGATCGCGTCTTAAGTCTACACCTTCTGCTTCTAAAAATTGCTCTGCTAACCAATCGACAATTTTTCTGTCAAAATCATTACCACCAAGCTGAGTATCTCCACTAGTAGCTTTAACTTCAAAAACTCCATCACCAACTTCTAGAATCGACACGTCAAAGGTGCCACCACCTAAATCGAATACTAAAATAGTTTCCGTACTACCACGATCCAATCCGTAAGCTAAAGAAGCGGCGGTAGGTTCATTAAGAATCCGCAACACATCTAAACCAGCAATTCTGCCAGCATCACGAGTGGCTTGTCGCTGAGAATCATTAAAATAAGCAGGAACCGTAATCACTGCCCCAGTTACTGTTTCACCCAAGTAAGTGCTGGCGTCATCTGCCAATTTCTTCAGCACCATTGCCGAAATTTCTTCGGCGGCGAATTCCTTATTCAAGCGGGGACAGGCAATCTTTATATTACCGACTTCGTCTTTGCGGATCGTATAAGGTACGCGCTTCGATTCTGGATTTAGCTCGCTATACCTGCGTCCAATAAAGCGTTTCACCGCGAAAAAAGTATTTTGGGGATTCAGCACTGTTTGTCGCCGTGCCATTTGTCCCACTACTCTTTCGCCTTCTTTACTAAAGCCAACAACGGAGGGGGTTGTGCGCATTCCTTCTGCATTGGCAATCACCACCGGCTTGCCACCCTCCATCACGGCGACTACTGAGTTGGTTGTACCCAAGTCGATGCCGACTACCTTGCCCATGCGTTACTCTTCTCCTAAATGTGTCTTACTATTACTATATTTATTATGATTGGGCGAGACTGCCTCTAGCTTTTTGCTCTGGGATGAAAACCCGTCAAAGGTATAATAGTCATTATTAGGGTAGGTTTTAGCTCAAGAAGCTAGTTGCAAGACTAGGATAACATTGACGATGGTTGGTGTGTCCAAACACCCTCAAACCTTGTTATCTAAGCTATTTACTTAAAGCATCTTTGAGTTGGGAAATGCACTTTCATCATACTGGCTCTGTGTTTCCCTTTTTCTGCAAACTTTGATACTGCGACTATAATTTAAATAATTGAATTTAAAAGAACGATTACAAAATTACCTAACAGAAATAGCGCGAGAACGCGATCCCTATATGGCCACAGCTGGACATTTTTTTGTCCAAGAATATATTCGTCAGCAATTCGCCCAATGGGGAAGTGTGGAAATCCACACCTTTGAAGTCGGGAGCAAAATCTGCCAGAATCTCATACTAAATTTACCTGCTCAAGCAAAACAGCAAAAGCGAAATTTACCACCAATTTTAATTGCTGCTCACTATGATGGTGTACCGGGAACAGTAGCAGCTGATGATAATGCTACAGGTGTGGCAGTTTTATTGGAATTAGCTAGGAAGTTTGCAGCCCAACCAGCTAGATATCCTTTAAGGCTGGTGGCGTTTGATATGGAGGAATATGGCTTATTGGGTAGTGCTGACTATGCAGCTTTATTACGCCAGCAACAGCAACCGCTACGCTTGATGTTGTCTTTAGAAATGCTAGGTTATAAAGATTCTACGCCTGGTAGCCAGAGTTATCCACCCCCTCTAGAGCGTTTTTATCCAAATCGCGGAGATTTTATTGGTTTAATCGGGAATCTGCGCACAATACCTGACTTAATTAGTATGAGTCGGAGTATTCGCAAAGTTGGTGTAGCTAGTCAATGGCTACCCGTACCGAATCGGGGTTTAATTATACCGCAAACTCGACTAAGCGATCATGCACCATTTTGGGATGCAGGCTATCCCGCAATCATGGTGACAGATACATCCTTCTTACGCAACCCGCATTATCACAAGCCCAGCGATACTATTGCTAGCTTAGATTTAGATTTTCTCACAGGCGTATGTGAAGGCTTAGAAGTTGCGATTAGGCAATTATGAAAAATCGCTCATTTACTAACATTCAAATCTTCAGCATTAGTTAAATCATCGCGACGCGATGTCTCCGACGGGCTACGCCTACGCACATTTGGAGTTAGGCTAATTAAATCGTCAATATTGCGCTTCATTGTTTGGCAAATATTATCTAAAGGTAAGTCATTGGCATCATACCCAAAAGGGTTTTCTATTTCTAAACCAATCGCCTCAATTCCAAATAAAGTAAAACTAACTAAAGCAGTAATTAAACCAGTCCACCACTCAAGACTATCTACCATTTGAAAAGGTAGTAAGAGACAATACAGTAATAAGAGTTGCTTGAGATGAATAGCATAAGCCAACGGCATCGGTGTTCTTAAAATTCGCTCACAAATACCTAAGTTATCTACCAGATTATTCAACAACTCTTGCATAGATATCAACTGATAGCTATTTAAGCAATTGCGGTTATATTGCCGTTGTAAATAATCTCCAATCCAAAAAGCTACTTCAATCGGAGGATTATTCATAATCTTTAATTCAAGATACATAGACGACGGCATTAATTCTTTTAATTCATGATTTACAGACTCGCCCCGTAAATGTAATTTAGTAGCTACCGCAAAAGCTACTAAGAGATTCAAAGCTGTAATTTTATCTTTTCTGTCCTCTGGGGAAATTTCATCGACACTTACCCATATTTGTCGCGCCAGATTCCGGACAGTATTGACTATAGAACCCCAACTTTTTCTTCCTTCCCAAAAACGCTCGTATGCTGTATTTGTCCGAAAAACTAGTAATAAACCTAAAACAATACTAGGAATTACACTGCCTAAAATCGGTTGAGAAACAGGAAATTTAAAGTAGTGAAGTATCGAAACAATAGTACCAAATATTCCACACCATAGTACATTTTTAGCAATTGCTTTGAGAACCGAACCTTTAAGCTGTAACACTATTGGAACCCGTTGTTCTTTGTCAGCTGTCATGCAATTTTCCTAGATAACCAATAAGGTGTGCGAATGATATTTTAAAAATAATAACTCTAGGTGTAGCACAGTTGACAACAATGATTCTATAGGATGACACCTACAGCTAGAACTTTTTAATATTTTTTTGGCGATACATCTCTACTAATTCCCCTCTGCTAGAGGATGTTGCTCATAAAATACAACAACCGACGTAAATTAACTACAATCTCTCGCTTTAATCATAGTGTTTCTACTTATAGCAGCTTTTATGTCTCTCGACTGATAAATTAGCCTGCCGCAGTCAACATAATAAGCAGGTATAAATCAGCAGCAAGGACAAATCATGACTGAAGAGTTAAACAAAGGCAACAAAGTGAAGTGGAATACAGCCCAAGGTGAAACCACGGGCGAGGTTGAAAAAAAATTGACTTCGCCTACAGATGTTAAAGGCCATCATGTCGCCGCCTCAAAAGATAACCCCCAATACTTAGTCAAAAGCGACAAAACAGGGAAAGAAGCCGCGCATAAACCTGAGGCTTTAGAGAATATTGAGGAGTAGTTTGACTTTATGAGTAAAGATGTCAAATCAGTAATAGATGAGTTTTATTCCTCAGTCAACATGACACCCAAGGAACTAGAATCTTGGTTGAAGACAGAAGAATCTCAATCGGTAGGACAAAAAAAGAACAATGATGAGTCAATCGGACATAAATCCGGTAAACGCCTCATCGAAATTTTGAATAACAAAAAAGATGACTACACTGATGATGATTTATCGCACATGAAAAAAGTCGTCAGCTATATCCATCGTCACTCAGCGCAGCAGCCAGAAGGTGATGTGGAAAATACGCGCTGGCGTTATTCATTAATGAATTGGGGATACGATCCTTTAAAAGTCACAAGTTAACACTGAGGAGTTATTGTAACTCCTCACTCATAGCTAGAGTTCAGCCAAACCAGTGAGATGGTTCTAAACCAGGCTGAACTTTTTCACAGAGATGATGGCTAATCCAATCGGACTTTTCTTGGAAGATAGAGTAAATACCTTGATGAATCAAATTTTGTACGTGGAGTTGTTGTTCTAAAGGACTACGAGGTAGCTTGTAGTTGAGCAAGCACTCTTTTTCTGCTTCAGCAGCGGAGAACCCTTCAGACATCGTATAGAAAAGGCAAGGAATACGGCTAAGGACAAAAGCAATTAACTCTTGGCGCAAGTCAGGAATTGCAAATGCTTGTTGATAAGGATGGTATGGATATGTATCCAATACGCTTTCAATTTCGCCTAAAACTGATTGTTGTGTTAAATTAACTACCGTTTTCATAACTTTCATCTCCTTTGTTATCCAGTCAATAAGTTGTACAGGAACAAATTTTCTAGGTGCTAATCTTCTCAAGAAAACTCGCTAGAAGTAATTTGCATTAAGAGATGGTCAAACCCTGAATCAAAAATTTTATCTCGGTACGTTTATTAAATATCTATCTTCTGTCTAATTAGTAGTTAGAACTTATACTCAAACATAGTATAAATTCTAGGAGCAGCACTCAATAGGATGAGAAAGTACCGATGTTTTATCTCTCTAATGCTAATTATTCCAAAACTTTCAATGTAGTATCAGTAAACTACACAAAACGCAGCATAAGTTTTTGGGGATCAATTCTTTTAGTAAATCAATAGAATTAATTCTTGTTAAATATTAACTAAGCTTAACCGTGTTGTGTCCTTTACATTACTTATTAAAAGTAATAACACTTCTTACCCAAGTATTTTGATTCTGAAACTATGCAGTCTAAACAAATTATTGTTTTGTACATTCATTTAGCAAATTCCTAAAATAGTAATTTACTATACTGAAAAACCAGTCTATTCATAGATAAATTCATTCGGGGAAAAAGTTGAAAAAGTTAACATTATATTGAAGTGCATACCGCAGCTGATTGTTAATTACAACAGCAACAGCTACGTCCGAGAAAAAACTCACATTCCAACGAGAGTTACGCTATTTTTATACTTTCTTAAAATAAAATTTATCAAACTGGCTATTACAAACTTTTGTAACAGGTTACTTTAAAACATAAATGAGTGACTACATAGCAATAAAACCTATTGTTTGAAATTGCGAAATTGCTGAAGCTGATGCGCACCTAGATCAAATGTTCTGATGTTAAGGCTGTCCAGAGTCAAGAGGAACTAAAGCTGTAGTCTTAGCGTAGCGATTCGGTTGCCCACATGGTAGCAACAGGCGTTGTGACCCTAAACTTTTGAAAACCTAAGCGGTAAATATACTCATTTAAATGCGTCACAGCTTATTAGTAAAGATGTGCCGTTGATAAAGTTAATAAAGTAAGCGATCGCCTACTTCATTGCGAGTATTATTAATACGAATTTGAAACAGAATGCGACAGATAGATTCACATCAAGCTAGAATTTGAAATTCCTAATCTAAAATTTAAAATACTATAAGTTATTTAATATAGAGAATTGTCTACACACTTAGCTAAATAGGCAGACTCATCATAAAAGTTGTTCCCTTACCAGGTATTGATAAGCAATTGATTTGCCCGTTGTGTTTATCAACAATAATCTGGTAGCTGATAGCTAATCCTAGCCCGGTTCCCTTGCCTACAGGTTTAGTGGTGAAAGATGGCTCAAAAATTCGAGCTTGCACCTCTGGAATCATTCCAGGGCCGTTATCTTCGATGCAAATGGTGACAGTATCTTGGCTAGGCTCAACCGATGTAACGATCGTGATGGTATTGGGGTCAGCAGCAATCTCTTGATAACACTGGTTGCGATCGCAGTCATCAAATGCATCAATAGCATTAGCGATGATATTCATAAAGACTTGATTGAGTTGTCCGGGATAGCAAGCAATCGGGGGTAATTCACCATATTTTGTGACAACTTGAATTTTAGGGCGATCGCCATTACCTTTGAGCCGATGTTTCAACAGCATTAAGGTGCTAT
Source organism: Calothrix sp. NIES-2098 (assembly GCF_963875125.1). Taxonomy (NCBI): domain Bacteria; kingdom Bacillati; phylum Cyanobacteriota; class Cyanophyceae; order Nostocales; family Calotrichaceae; genus Calothrix; species Calothrix sp. NIES-2098. The sequence goes on along the minus strand of NZ_CAWNKJ010000001.1, from coordinate 8,434,839 downwards.
TTATTCCTTCGTGAATTTGATACTCCACCTTCGATGACATATCAGAGCGAGCAAAGGTTCTCAGCGATAAGCTGATTTCTTTGAGGCGCTCAATTCCTTGAGCCATTGATGCCAACAATTTGGGTAAATCTTCAGTCAGATAGTCTAAATCGATTTCTTCAACTAGCTCTGCGATGTCCGCATCTGGATGTGGTAGCTTTTGTTGATACATGTGTACTAGGCGCAACAAATCGTTGACATATTGCTCAATATGAGAGCGATTACCGCCAATAAAACCAACCGGATTATTAATCTCATGTCCAATACCTGCAACCAGTTGTCCTAAGGTGGACATTTTTTCACTTTGGATGAGTTGTAGTTGGGTTTGTTTTAACTGTTGTAGAGATTGACTTAATTCGGCTGTGCGTTCTTGCACTCGTTGTTCTAATGTCTTTGTGAGATGGGAAATTTTCAGATGTAACTTTAATCGAGCAATTACTTCTTCTTGTTGAAAAGGTTTGGTAATGTAATCAACGGCACCAATTTCCAGTCCCTTTACCTTATCTGTAGCATCAGATAAAGCAGTCATAAAAATGACTGGAGTATTTTGTGTTACTGGATTAGCCTTCAGTCGGCGACAAGTTTCAAATCCATCCAGACCAGGCATCATCACATCTAGGAGAATCAGATCGGGATGAGCGTATTCGGTTTGTTCGATTGCGGACTCCCCATCTGTAGCCATGAGTGCTTTCCAGCCACACCCTTGAATCGCTTCTGATAGCACTTTGAGATTGTTGGGGTTGTCATCTACCAAAAGGATGTGCATTGGCTTCAAAAGAGAATTGGTCATCATTGAGGTAACTCCGTTGTGACAAAAGATTTAAGGAATTTACGGATTTTTGCAGTTTGGAAGTTGGCAGTAAGTTTACTCAACTCAGTTGCAAAGGGAGTTAGCTGGCTGTCTTGCTGAATTAGCTCTCCTATAATTCCCTCAATCGCCGGAATATCTCCCATCATTGCTAGATGATAGAGTTGCTGTAAAACATCCTGTGATGGTAAAACCAATTCAGCATCTGCTTTCTGCTCAGGTTGGGAAAATGACTTCTCTGATGTAGATTGAGCATAAATCCACTCAACTTTGAGCAGCGATCTCAATGCATTGAAGAGTTCATCAATTTGCAGGGGTTTGGGTACAAATGCTGTTGCGCCTGCTTGTAAACTCCGCTGGCGATTTTCCTCAAATACATTAGCACTAGAGACAATAATTGGAATATTACGGGTTTGGGGATTTTCTTGTAAATGAATCATTAGCTCAAACCCATCCATATTAGGCATAGCTAGATCGAGCAAAATTACATCCGGGTGATGTTCATTGGCCAGCTGTAATCCATGTTTGCTGTCGGTTGTTTCCAAGGTTCGACAGCCACTTCCTTGGAGTAAAGTAGTCAACATCGAACAGTGCTTGTCATCATCATCAACAATCAGAATTAGAGGCTTACTACCTTGAATGCCGATGATTTTCCGATCGCTTAAGGCGATTGTCTCTGTTTGCCAATCGTGGGTTGTTGGTATTGCTACTGTCAAATCCAGCCAAAACAGACTACCTTCACCTAGATGGCTTTGTACTTGAATTTGGCTTTCCATCAATGCGGCAATTCTTTGACTGATTGCTAATCCCAAGCCAGTACCTTCAGATTTTCGTCCGGCTTCACCTACTTGCTCAAAGGCCAAAAAGATTTTTTCTAGTTGGTCTGGTGACATGCCAATACCTGTATCTTCAATTTGAAAGCGAAGCTTCTGATGTGTTATTTGTGGTAAATCTCGATCGATGACATCTACTGTGAAGGTGACGCTACCGTTATCTGTGAATTTGATCGCGTTACCTAGTAAATTAATCAAAACTTGCCGTAGCCGCTTTTCATCTACTTGAATGACAGCTGGTAAGCGATCGCCCATCGACACATTAAATGCAATTCCTTTCTGCTCAGCTCGAATACTACAAATCTCGGTGACACTATGTAAAAACGTGGGCAGATGTACATTAGTTGCCACCAGTTCTAATTTACGAGCTTCAATTTTTGAAAGATCGAGAATGTCATTGATCAGCATCAGCAGGTGTTTCCCACAATCGTAAATAATGCTGACTCCTTCTAGGTCTTTCTTTGTCAAGTTTGGCGATGTTTCTAGTACCTGCGCAAAACCCAGGATGCCATTAAGTGGCGTGCGTAACTCATGGCTCATATTTGCCAGAAACTCGCTCTTTGCTTGGTTCGCAGCATCAGCCGCTTGCTTTGCTTCTAACAGTTCGCGAGTTCTTTCTTCAACTTTGAACTCCAGAGTTTTGGAATAATCTAATAGTTGCGCGTTGGCAATTTCTAATTGTTGATTCGCTTCTTCTAACTTCCTCTGTTTATAAGCATTTGTTGTGGCAATTACGCTGCTAACGAATGCAGCTAAAGCGGGTGTGACTGGAATGAGAACACCATGTAAAAACATCCCGTAGCCACCGCCAATGAATCCCCCACTAATGCCTAGAGTTGCCCAAAGAATTTTACCACCGGGAATTCGTCGCCCGGTTCGCGCACTAGCTAAGTACCAACTACCAGCAGAACCGATAAAAGACCATAAAATAACCCAGAATGACAAAGAAACTTGAGAAACGCCATATAGGCTTGTTTGTCCTGTTTTCGCCCCTCGCACCAATTGCAGAGCAATATTGGCATGGATAACAACGCCGGGTGTAGGCTTTTGGGCAGAAATTAAGGAAGAACTGAAAGGCGTGCTAAAGAAGTCATTGGTACTAGTAGCTGTAGAACCAATAAACACCATGCGATCGCGCATGAAGTTGGCTGGAATTCTCCCAGCTAAAACATCACGCATTGTAACTGTGCGAAATGCCGCTTCTGAACCATGCCAATTTAGTAGAATTTGATAGCCACCTAAATCAGCATCGGCATAGCCTGCTTCTCGATCGCTTAGTGGGACGTAAATTGCTTTGCCCAATTGAAACTTTTGCTGTTTGGGGTCAATGCTTTCTAGAGTAATCTTTTCCGCTTCGAGGTACTTGAGCGCCACAAGGGTTGCTAATCCTGCTTTTAGCGTGCCTTGTTCTTTGGCATCAACCGCTGTCAAAAGGGCACGACGCACAAAGCGATCGCCATCCAACACCAAATCTGCTAATCCGACTCGATCGAGTTTCTTCAATTCTGGTGGCGGATTCACGCGTTCCCCAGTGATTTTCTCAACACCAATTAAATTGGGAGTGCTGCGAAAGATTTTAGCAAGTTCCTCATGGCCGCTTCCTTCTGGTAAATCTCGGTACAGATCCAAGCCGATAGCTCTGGGCTGCTGCGCTCGAATTTTATCTAGTAATTTTGCTAATGCCCAATCTGGAACTGGCCATTTACGCACCGATTGAATATCTTGTTCGTCAATTGTGACAATTACAATTTCATCAGCGATGGTTTCGAGCGATCGCTGACGAACCCATTCATCACGAATTTTCCATTCAACTAAATTGAAAAATCCCAATGATTGCCCGGCAATGACAGTCAAAGCAACACTGGGAGTAATAATTAAAATGCTACGAGTGCGTTGGATAAAAGTCTTAAATCTGCGCCACATATTTGCGCCAAATAGGAGTTGAAGGCTAAGTAGAAGGGAAGGCAAAGGCAGGCAAGGAAGTGTGGGGAGTGTGGGGAGTGTGGGGAGTTGTCTTCCCTATTTCCTCATCTTCCCCCCATATCTTCCTCATGCCCCATTCCCAAATTGCTATTAGTTTGCAGAAGCTAATAACGGAGCTGTGACAATCTCTTTCAAGCTAACTGAGGAGAGAAGTTCTTCCCATTGCTTGGTAAGAGTCACATTGTTAGGATGGGTAGTATGTAAAGCTGCAAGTGTTGCCACGCAGTCATACCAGACGCCATTTTTACCAAAAGCCGCCGCCCGCTTCAAAGCATCTTCTTGTTGCATTGCTGCTGCCAGTTCGGCAGTAGGCTGGATGCGCTGAATCCAACCATCAACGTAAGGCGTACTGGGGCTGAGTTGTCCGTCAACTTTGACAGCTAGAAACCATTGGTAGTTTTTGCCAACTGCTAAAGCAGGTGCATCAGTCGGTAATTTAACTGCAATCACTCCAGCTTTCCCTGCGATCGGAATCGTCATTTGATGCTGGGTATTGCCAGCTTCATCCTTGAGGCTGAATACAGCTTCTTCCGCATTAGAAGCAGGGAGATATACCAAAATTGTGGGACGTTCAGACACAGTTGTGCCATAGAAGCTTTGAGGTAAGAGTGCAATTAGAGCTGCGGGGCCTCCTGCTGCTACAGTTGAAGGATTTAAGTAGTAAGTACCAACACGAGAAGCTCCCCCACTAGCCTGTTGAGGAGCTTCTTTCCCAGAAGCAGGTGTAAAGAGATCGCCTCTAGAAGCGCCTCCCGATGCTTGTTGAGGCGTACCTTTGCCAGCGCTAGGTGTAAAGAGGTTGCCTCTGGAAGCACCGCCTGTTGCTTGTTGGGGCGTACCTTTGCCAGCGCTAGGTGTAAAGAGATTGCCTCTAGAAGCCCCTCCGGTGGCTTGTCTCGGAGCCTCTTTTCCAGAAGCAGGTGTAAAGAGATTGCCTCTAGAAGCTCCGCCAGTGGCTTGTCTCGGAGCACCTTTGCCAGCACTAGGTGTAAATAGACTACCGCGAGAAGCTCCTCCGGTTGCTTGACTGGGAGCGCCTTTACCAGAAGCAGGGATAAAGAAACTACCACGAGAAGCTCCCCCAGTCGCTTGGCTAGGAGCACCATTATTGATTGGAGGGGTAAATGTCACAGCATAGGCACTGTTCCATGTACTGCTAGTAAGCAAAGCGATGACGCTTAATGTACTGGCTAAATATCGACGTTTCACAAGCTTGCACCTCATGTACAAAGTAACAAAAAATACTATTATTCTGATTGTGGGAAGAAACTTGTAAAATCGGTTTCTACAAAAGTCAAAGGTTTAAATACCTACTAGCAATATAAACGAACTTTGACTATTTAACCGTAAAAAATATGCGTAAATTACTGGTTTATTATCCAGTATATTTACGTATCAAAGCCAATTGCCAACCAAAACAAAGGCAGACCAAAAGAAAGGATCGTGGAAATCAGTTTGACGAATCAGGTTGATTTGAGCTTGGCGCAGTGCTTCGGCTTTGGTCATTTTGGGCTTTCGTAATTGCTCGTAGAAGCGCGTCATCAGCATCTCGGCTGCTTTATCTTTAACAGGCCAAAGAGTAGCAATAGTTGAGCGAGCGCCAGATTTGACAGCCAAGCCAGCTAGTCCCAGAACAGCGCGATCGTCGCCAGCTGCGGTATCGCAAGCGCTAAGTACTAGCAACTCGATCGCTTTTGATGAATCGCCAGTACGATTTTTTAGGAGTTCGGACAATTCTTTGACATTAACTTGTCCATCCCATGTAAGTAAGAAGGTATCTTCGAGGCGGGAACTAAACTGTCCGTGAGTTGCTAGGTGAACAACATCAGCACTGCTAAATTTCACGCTATTGGCAAGAGCTTGATTGGTGAATTGCTGGTTGAGCAACATCGAAGATGGCACTGCCTTGGAGATTTGCTTAACTTCTGATTCCACAGCCGGCAAAGCACTAAAGCCATTACGAGATTCGCTGATACCGCCAACGATCGCATCAATGCGGTTTTTCTGAAGCGATCGCGCAGTCATCAATTGCATTCCTGGCGAAAGGGCTACTGCATACTTCTCAATCAGATATTGCTTACCGTCATATAAAGCTGCTATGGGAATATTACGTAAGCGACCATCTAACACGAATACTAGTGTTTTGCTGTCTTGGAAGGCTCGATCGATCTCCGCCGGGCGAATTAGCCAACTATAAACTTCTTCGGATAAGCGATCGCGCTCTTTGGAATCTGAGACAGGATTCAAGCTCACTAATAATTTATCTAGAGTTTGTTCGATGTCGGCTTGCGATTTTTGTGTCACATAGTAACGCAACGGTTGTCCGGTTTTGGAGAGGATGACTGCCAGGCGATCGCTCAAGATAATCGGATAGACAACAGTTGCATTCGGGTCAACTTGGTCAATCTGCTGCGCCCGATCTAAACAAGCTTCTCTAAAAAAGTTATCGAGTTCTGCAACTTGCAGTGCTTCAATTAAATCGCGAGCTTCCATCAGTGCATCCTGGCTGGGTTGTCCATCTAAAAGTAAACTGACAAGTTCGCGGTAAACAGGCTCCACACTTTCACGGAAGGAGAACTGCACATCAGGGTTGACAGCAACCAAATCCCCTCGCAGAGACTTTAAAGCTTTGACTGCTTCAGTATAGGCACTAATTGCTTGGGGGCGATCGCTTTGTTGCTTGTACAACTGTCCCACCTGCCAAGCAGATTGAGCAATAATATCGTCAGCTTGGAGTTGACGCGCAATGTTCAGGGATTTTTGAGTTAATTCCTGTGCTTGCGATAACTGCTGTGTACGACGATAGAGTTTTCCCCACTGATGCAGTGCATAAGCTTCTGCTTGAGCGTCTTGGATTTGCTGTGCAGACTTGACTGTGCTTGCCATCAGTTGTGCCAAATCTTTCAGCGGTAAGATTTGATCGGGATTAGACAGCCGATTTACACTCGCAACAAAATTAATAGCTGCATAGAGGGAAGTGTGGCTAGGGGGTAGTTCTGTCAGTTGTTGTAGTAGTTGCGGTGCGAGTGGAGTAGCCAACTCAAGTTTGTCATAATCGAGCAAAAGTTTGAAATGCCCTAAACTTGCTTGTAAACGATCGCCGGGATTTGTCGCTACCTGTTCTGCCTGTTCAAAATAATCTAATGCCGCCTGTGGATCTTGCAAGTCAACAGCGGTTTTTCCTAGGTTCAACAGGATGGAACTTAAATGAGGTGTGGTTTCGAGTTTGCGCGCGATCGCTAAACATTGCTCTAACACTTGTTGACTTCTACCAGAATCGCCGATCGTTTGCAAAGCTAAACCGAGCGATCGCAACCCACTAACTTTAACTTCCGAATCTGGCATTGCTCCTAACTTTTGAGTTAGCGCCTCTAATTGCTGTTTAGAACGACGGTAAAATCCCAAACTTTGTAAAGCTTGTGCAGAGTTGATTTGACTACCCAAGCTGCCCAATTGGTCGCCTGCTTGTTCGTAATATTTTTGCGCTTGTTGCCAACTTTCCAGGGCAATTTCGGCTTTACCAGTATGCAGTTGTAAATTCCCTCGTGTATTCAGCACTTGTGCCCAGAGAATTGCGTCGGCAGGCGGTGCCATTGTTTGCAATAGTTTGACACTTTGTTCAATAGATTGGCTAGCTGCTTCCCATTGATTAAGTTCTTGTTGCGCTAATGAAAGGTAACTCAAACTGAGGGCTTCGTTGGTGCGATCGCCTTGGCTATGGTAGTTTTGTACTGCCGTTTGCCAAATTGTCACTGCTTCGGCAAAGCGTCCCGAACGGTAGAGGTTTCGCCCCTGTTCTAACCAATTGGTAGGCTGAGTGGATGCTGATACATTCAGAGTAGAAGTTGTCGGTAATTGTACAGATGCTCTAGCAGGTGTAATCGTCACTGCCAAACACAAACTTAAAATACTCAGACTGATATATAGCCAACGACGGTTTTTGATTTGAAAATTCATAGTTAGTTACTGATAGTCTAAAAGTTTGTTTAGTAAAACAATTGTGTAGAAGCGGAGTGGTTTTTTGTGCAGAAATTGCCTGTTAAGTTTGACTTTCTCAAGGAATTAACTCCTAGCAAGTGCTGCACAAGTTAAATGCCGGTGTATCTTTCTGGCAAATTATGGTGCAACTAATTCAACTCGAATGAGGCTGAACCGCCAGTGAGAGTAAAAAACTGCCCGAAGCTGTAAGATAAATTACTGCCTAAGATACTGCCATTAGCGATCGTGAAGCTATTGCCATTCTGATAAACAGTAGTATTGAGGCTGTCATCTGAGGTAATCTGAACATTAACATAGCCGTGGTCAGGAATCATGATTCCGACTGGCAGCAGTATAGAACCTACGCATATTCGATTTACCAAACCTAAACCAACAGAATATAGCCTCATTGCTTGGTCTTGGTTTATACCTATTTAATATTCCCTAAATCCTATTGTTTCTAACACCAGTGACAAGGTTTTTATTTGAGGGCTGGAGTCATGATGCTTGTTTGGTATTTAAATATTTGAATTTTTAGGCAAATCAACTCTTGGAACCGCAGCACAAGTTAATGGTGGCTGGATATGTGCTGGATATTGTGCCGCAACTAGCTCAATTTTGCCTTGGGCGTTGCGATGCCAAGAAGTAGCAGAGACAAGAACCTGTGGTGTTGTAGGTGTTTGGGCATTCACATTGCTAGTTTGGCGGTATGCAGATATGTCGCGGGTATCAGACCAAGTGCGATCGCTCCCTACTTCTCTTGTCGGATTTTGTGGCACACCACCTCGTCCTGTCGACACAAAACTACTACCATTATTGGCAGAACAACCTGTCGCTATTTGTTGGGATTGATCGGTGACATTTACTGGTAATTCAACTAAACCAGAATTAGGATCGATACCAATATTATTAATTTCCACTGCACCATTGACATTAAATGCGGAACTAGCTGTAATATCATTGGTCAAATCTGCTCTAGGAGTTAGAGTATTGCGGTATTCTAGACCGATAATACCTTGAGTAGTGATGTTAATATTACCACCACGACCTTGAACCGCATTGGCGATAATGTCGCTGTTTTCTAAACCTACAATTATAGGCGAGGTAATTGACAAGTTACCACCATTACCTGTGCCCGCAGATGTAGCAGAAATAACGCTATCGTGACGCATCAACAGATAATCTTGTAAGTTTAATCTGACATTTCCCCCGTTACCAGAGGCGGTGGATGCAGTGATGTTGCCTTGTTGGTCTAGAACAATTGAGTTAGCATTTATCTGTAAATCTCCAGCTTTACCAGTTCCATCATTTTTGACGCTCACGGCTCCTCCATCGTTCAGGCGTAACAATGGTGTATTGATTGTTAAAGAACCTGAATTGCCAGTAGGCATCGGAGGGAGTTGAAAGATAGCTTGAGTAACAGGATCGGTCATCTCGGCGTTGGAAAAAATGCGTGCGGGTAATTCAGTGACACGACCTTCGGTAAAGCGATCTACAATATCGATGGATTCAGAAGCGTTGACTACCACGCTACCAGCCGAACCACTTGCTACAGTCGTAGAACCTAAAGACCCCCCCTTTTGGATTGTTAATCGAGCAGTATTGATAACTGCGCTATTTGCATTACCAGATCCCTGAGTGAAGGTAGCAAGACTACTGCCAGGATCTGTAATTTCCACTAGATCGGCGGCATTCACTTGGATTGCTCCACTCTGTCCAGAACTGACAGCTACAGAAATAACATTACCATCATCGAGAAGCTTGAGACCCCCAGTGGATACTGTGATGTTCCCTGCATCACCGCTATTTAATGAAAATGTGGCGATCGCAGTATAAATGGCTGGATTGGCACGGTTAAAGCCACCGATCTCGGTTCTACCGCCCACATTGGTGATAATGTTTCCACCTGCTGTTTGAGTCCGAGTTCTAGTCACAATTCTTCCGCCATCTTGGAGGAAGAGGTTGGTGGCCGAGATTGCTATATCTCCTACCTGACCTGTACCAAAATTGTTACTTTGGATCAAACTTCCCAATTGACCGTTGGCTGTATTTCCTGTCAGAGTTAAGGAACCTGTGGCATTAGCTGTAATTCCTCCAGAGGATTGTGTTCCTAGGTTTTGGAGCAAAGCAGCAGAACCCTCAGTCAAACTAATGTTTTGTCCTTGTAATAGGATTGAGCCATTGCTGCCAGTGGCATTCAGCAGTGATTGTTGCGCCAGATGAATATCATTAAATTGTTGCACGTTGGAATAATCACCAATCCAGCCTGTTGGAGTAGGTTTAAGTCCAACTTGTCCATTGCTGACACTGCCCACTTCTAAATGCCCACTACCCTTGGTGGAAGCAACCCCACCGGAAAAGTTCACTCCAGCGCCAATCAACGCCAATGTTTGATTTGTTCCAGCTTGTAATCCGGGTGGGCTTTTGCTGGCATTAGCTGTACCAAAGCCAGTACTGTCTGTCAATAGGTTTCCCAGTCCGCGCACGGTAATGGTTCCTGAATTTTGACCCATCTGCAAGCCGATAGGTACACTCATAGTTAGTAAAGGAGTACTATTAGCATTTACTGCACTAAACTCTGCACCATCGCTAAATTTAATACTATTTGCTGTCGTACCTAGAAATGAACCACCTATATTTAAACTGGCATTTTCTCCAAAAATAATCCCACTAGGATTTAACAAAAATAAATTGGCGCTACCATTGGCTTTGATTAAACCATCAATGTTGGAAACACTACCACCAGTCACTCGACTAAAAATATTCTGTATCTCTGAAGCGTTGTTGAAGAATGCAGAGCCTTTGTTGGGAATGGAAAATTGGCTGAAGCTGTGGAATAGATTGTTCCCGACACGATTCCCGTCAGTGATAGTGAAGTTACTATCAGTTTGGGAAACAGTAGTGTTGAGAGTCCCGTCAGGAATGACTTGAGCGCGAACAGAGTTGTTGTAAATAGCACATGTTAATATTCCAGCAATTAAACAAAACCAAGCAAAAGTTACTTTCATCATCCTATATTCATTGGCTTCACAGTATATATTGTTCCCAAGTTAGTATTTTTGGTAACATTGTTAGCTTTTGGGAACAGCAGCACAAGTTAAGGATGGTTGTACCTGAGTAGTAGATTTATCGGCGACTAATTCGATTTTTCCTTGGGAATTACGATACCAATTTGTTGCTTGTGTCAGAGTCTCTGGAACTTGGGGTATTTTTACTGTAACTACGTTATCTTGACGATATGCAGAGAGATCGCGAATATCAGACCAAGTCCGATCGCTCCCTACTTCTCTTGTCGGATTTTGCCGCACACCACCTCGTCCTGTTGCCACAAAAGTACTATCAGTATTTGTTGAACAACCTGTGGCGATTTGTTGGGATGGATCTGTGATATTTGCTGGTAACTCTATCAACCCGGAATTTGGATCGACACCAAAGTTATTAATTTGCACCATGCCACTAACACCAAATTGGGAACTAGCTGTAATGTCGCTTTCTGGGGTGAGTTGGTCACGGAATTCTAGTCCAAATAAACCCTGAGTTTGAATGTTAATATTACCACCAGCTCCTTGAATAGCATTAGCAGTAATATCGCTGTTTTCTAAACCAATAATCATCGGTGCATTAATGCTGATATTCCCGCCTGTGGCTGTATCTGCGGCATTGGTATCAATTCTACTGCCATGACGCATCAATAGAACATCAGTTTTAAGAGTAATATTACCGCGATCGCCTGCGGAAACTTCCGCCAGCAAACTCCCTCCTTGTGCCAACTTGATTTGGTTGGCACTGACGAATAAGTTACCTGAATTACCACCACCTGTATTACTGACGGAAATTTGCCCACGATCCAGAACGTTGAGTTGATCTACTATTAGACTCACTGAACCAGCATCAGAGGTTGTAGTAGAAGCTGCCGTAATGGTACTTGGGAGAATGCGACCATTCACTAAGGTTTGGGAATTACCCTCTACCGTAACCTTATTAACTTGCAAGCTGACATTTCCTGCCGCAGCGTTGCCATCTGTGGAGGAGGTAATTTGTCCACCATTGAAGACGCGCAAATTATTTGCATTCAGGTTAATATTGCCCCCTTGTCCTGTGGAATTCTCCCCTACCGCTACGGTGATACCGCTAGGAGAATGGGTAAAAAGATCAACTATGGCATCACTGACTTGCACATCAGTAGCATGGATGGTGATATTTCCTGCTAGGCCTCTACCCGCAAGCGTAGCATCCGAATTTCCGGCAATCTGACTGGAGATAGTTCCACCGTTAGCGAGAGTGAGTTTTCCCGTGTTAATCGTAACATTGCCCCCTTGACCCTCAGCCAAGTTATGAATTGTACTAATGATTGCACTGTTATAATTGGCTGGAGTTGTGCCGCGAATATCCAGGCTCTGAGTTGCAGTCACGGAGATGTCTCCTGCCTTTCCCGTCGTAAATATGGGCGGGAAAATGCCTAATAAATCAGTGGTGATGTGTCCCCCATCTAGCAACCGTACCCGTTCAGCCTCTATCGTAATTGCGCCACTTTCATTTTGTTGCCCTCCCAACACTGCTGTTGTAATGAAACTTGCTACGTTAACTCCTGTAAGTGGATTGATATATGGGGTATAACCACTGATTTCTACATCGGCAGCATGAACCGTAATGTCGCCTGTTTTGGCATTGTTGATGGGAGCAAAGGTAAAAAAATTAATGCCAAAGTTGACGGAGTTTACCCATCCTCCATTGGCAATGTGTAATCGTGGAGTATCAATCGTAATATCTCCGGCAATCGCCCCGTTGCCTGTCACGGTGGTTGTTAAGCCCGGAGACATATAATTATCGGGATGAGAGACACCCAACAAATCCACAAATTCTGTGGTTTGGACGTTAATGCCCTGTCCTTGACCATTTGCACCAGTAGACGATTCTATATTTGAACCATCTTGCAAGGTTAATCCTCGCCCCCGGATGTTAATTGCGCCCCCCGTAGCTCCACTAGTGTTTATATAAGAAGACTGTTGCAACGTGATAGTGCCCCAAGTGGGCGAGGGGGATGAACTCGCCAATTGCCAGTTGCCAGAGGTGGGGATACTCACCGTACCATTTTGCATTGCCCACAGTTCTACATGACCATCCGGCGCAGAAATGTTGGCACTATTGATATCAACTTGCCCGCCAATCAGAGCCAACGTTTGATTCGGTGCTATCGACAATGTTGGCATCCGAAACAGAAAATTGTTGGCAGGGGCACCTTGTACTGCGATGCCTGCGGCTGGCTGCACCAACGCACCTGCGGTTGTCCCCATTTGCAATCCGATCGGCACACTCATTGTCAATGATGGCAGTGCTGCTGGATCGGTGGCACTAAATTCTGTCCCATCAGCAAACTTAATGCTATTTGCGGTTGTTCCCACAAATGAACCACCGATATTCAGGCTGGCATTTGACCCGAATACAATACCATTGGGATTCATTAAAAATAAACTGACTGGGTTATTACTATTCAGGGTACGAATCAACCCATCAATATTAGATACATTACTACCTGTAACTCGACTAAATATAGTTGTAATATTTGGCGTGTTTGTTAAATCAAAAGTTGCGCTACCACCTGTCGGCACAGAGAAATTACTGAAGCTATGAAATAAATTATTTCCTTTATTAATACCATTGAGAATTGTAAAATCATTACCGTTGGAGTTGACAGTAGTGTGAGTCGTGCTATCAGATGTAACTTGAGCTAGGGCTGATGACACAATCCCCAAAGTCAACAAACTGGTTGTGAATGCTGTTAGAAATAACTGAAACGAAAGGCTTTTTCCTTTGTGAATTGTTCTCATCACTAACCTCGTTGTGAACTACTTAAAGTTACAGTTCCCAAAAAGGTATGATTGACAACATTATTTAACTTATTGTAACAGCAACACCAGTTAATGCTGGTTGCAAATGAGTTGGAGAGTTATCTATAATCAGTTCAATTTTGCCTTGGGCGTTACGATGCCAAGAAGTAGCAGAGACAAGAACTTGTGGTGTTGTGGGTGTTTGGGTTTGTATTTGTTGTGTTTGATGGAATGGAGAAATATCGTGAGTATCAGACCAAGGGCGATCGCTCCTTATACACATAATGAATCTCTAATTTTTTCCCCCTGCACCCTACCCCCCTGCTGCCTATGTGTATCAATATTTAAAGTGAAACGGTATGACTTCTTGTGTGGGATTTTGCGGCACACCACCTCATACCGTCATAGTTATAATCCTATTACTTTTCTTGCAATCTTGCTTTTGCTGCTGCTCGTACAACTCGATTTGCATCTTTCAAGAAAATTTGGATAATTTCTATTGATGCTTGAGGATTTTTGACCATGAGATAACGTTCATACCAAGGAAATAAATATAATGTTTTTAATTTTGGAGCTAAATATTCGATAGGTACCGGGAAATTTTGGAGAATAGCCAAACGAAATGGTATGGAATCGAGTCTGTGCAAATTTGGTTCTAGATACTGAACTAGATATTTACTGGCAATTTCAGGAGAAATTTGAATTAATTTTTTGACTGCTACTACAAAAACTTTATGTTTTTTACTGTTACTGTGACGTTGATAACGGTTATATTGATATTTTTTAGCCAATATTTCTAGTATCTGAATTGCAGTATTGATGTTGTTAGCAACAGCTAGCCTCACAGACTGATTTTTGTCTTTTGCTAATCTTTCTAGGCAATTTCTACTTTTGGTAGAAGAACTGTATGCTTCTATAATACTAGGGTTTTGTGCAACAGCTTCGCGAATTAGTACAGATTTATCCTTTGCTAGTTTAGTTAATTTTTCAAGTGGAGTATGCTCACAGCTAGCTGCGTTATATTGAATCAAAAAGGTGCTTTTAATGTCATTATTTGCGAATCTTTCTTGGTATTTGCTTAATGCAGATTGGCGAACTTCTGATTTTATATCGTACAATAATTTTTCTATAAATTCTAATGATATATTGGGATTTTGAAGCAAAAGCAAGCGCAGTCTATAGTCTTTGAATTTGTTGTTGGCTATTTTGTGGCAAATTTCATCAGATATATTAGGATGAGAAGCTACTGCTGCATATACATCTATGCTACGAATATCCAAAAGTTCTAGTAATAATTCTGATGGTAGATCGGGATGACAAACTACTTGTTGACAAATATTATGTACTGCTTTCCAATAAATATCATTTGGTGTGACTTTAATCAGGTTTAATAATTGAGGGATTGGTGTAATTGCACTTGCTGCTAGGTTGTATTGTTCTGGACTAAATGGTTCTTTTATCTCAATTCTGTTATAGCCATATGAGGCACTAAAAAGCCTTAGTCCTAAGTAAATGTAATGAGATTCGTTCTGAGGAAACTGTAACTGTAATTGCGATCGCAATTCTTGTGGAATAGCAAAATTCAAAGCAATATTTTTAAGTATACGAATATCTTTATCTTCGGAAAGAAGTAATAAAATCTCTAATGGGGTATAAGAATTTTTAGCCACATTAGCACGGACATATATATTGCGATCGCGCGATAATATCTCCAGACATTCCTGCGGTGTTTGGCTATTTAACGCCACTGCTTGACGAACTAAAATACTTTTATCTCCAGTTAGATGTTTGAGTATGTGCAGATCGCTACGAGGATGGCTAGCAACAGATACTCGTATTCTCCAGTCAGGCGATCGCGCTAATTTTTCCAAATCGCTTAATTCTAAATTAGGATGTTTTGCAACTATTGCTCGAATAAATGACCATTTACTCGCACAAAGTTCTCGTAACTTTTCTACTTCTGTATGAGGATGAGTTGCTAAAAATCGTTCTTGAAAAAAATGATTCACTATTGACCGTGGTAGACGAGGATTCCTCATGACAGTTTCCCGTACTACCCTACTATTACGATTAGCAAGTTCAATTAAACATTCAATCGGAGTGTTTGGATTTTTAGCCACCTCAAGAAGAGTGGAAATCTTAGTTTTTAAAGTTAGCAATTCCCGTAAATATTCTGGTGGAGCATTGCTAAACTTAGCGATAGTCTCTCGCAAATATTCTGAAGTTTTAGCAAATTGCAACTTAGGGCCAATTCCCAATTGCCAAAAGGTGAATTGATAATATTGCTCTTTAGGAGAGTTAGAAAAATCACATCCTAATTCTCCAGGTTGAGAACATCCAGATTCAAGAATATTAAGAATATATTGTAATTTATTATCTGCATATTCTTGCCAATCTGACTGCATTTCTCCTGCAATATTTATATGCAGTTCTATCAATTCACGAATAAAAGCATTGCAATATTCATTTTCTGCAACTAATTGCAGCACTTGCTTACTTGCTTGAGGATTTTGAACAATTGCCAATAAATAATCATGACATCCAGAAGTCGCAAACCTTCTTAACCAATCTTCAGGAGTATCTTCACACGCTAAAATAATCTGTATAACCGAATATGGAATTAGAGTGTGAAATTCAGGATTTTCTAACTGTAATAAAGGTAAAATGGGATTTTCAAGAAACTCCTGTGGAAATTCTCCTGCAAGTTGAAATAATACATCTATTGGCGCATTAGGATTTCCCGCTACAGCTTGACGAACCTGTAGATCTTCATGTCCGGCTAATTCTGTTAACAATTCCGGTGTAGTATGGATATCTTTTGCAGCTGCAATTGCTAATTCATTATTCACTGGCATCAATCATAATTTTATTTGTTACTTTGGACGTTAGTGCTAATAAATTAATTCGCTCGCTGTTGAGAAATAGCTGCACAGGTAAGGAGCGATCGCACCCTCGTAGAAGAGTTATCTGCAACAAGCTCAATCTTACCTTGGGCATTGCGATGCCAAGAAGTAGCTGGTGCAAGAACCTGTGGTATTGTTGGTGTTTGCGCTTGTAAAGCTTGTGTTTTGTGGAATGCGTTCAGATCGCGGACATCAGACCAAGTGCGATCGCTGCCCACTTCCTGGGTGGGATTTTGTGGTACACCACCTCGTCCTGTAGCTACAAATCGACTGCCTTGACTAGCCGCACAGCCTGTAGCAATTTGCTGTGATGGATCGGTGACATTTGCTGGTAATTCGACTAAACCAGAATTGGGGTCAACTCCAATGTTATTGATTTGTACCGTACCATTAACGTTGAATTGGGAACTTGCAGTAATATCATTGGTCGGGTCTATGCGAGGTGTGAGGGTATTACGAAACTCTAGACCGATTATTCCTTGAGTAGTAATGTTGATATTGCCACCACGACCTTCAAAAGCGTTAGCGATAATATCGCTGTTTTCTAACCCAATGGCGATCGGTACGTTAATTGACACATTACCACCATTACCTTTACCTGCGGCGGTGGCCGAAATAAGGCTATTGTGACGCATCAGCAGATAATCTTGTATGTTTAATTTGACATCTCCCCCATTCCCAGAAGCAGTTGATGCGTTGATGATACCTTGGTTGCTGAGAAAAATTGCATTGGCATTAATCTGCAAATCTCCTGCACTGTTCGGTCCATCATTTCTGACAGTGACCAATCCTCCGTCTGTGACTTTTAACAAAGGGGTTTTGATGGTAAGAGAACCTGCTTTACCGCTAGGAATGGCAGGAAGTCTAAGGATAGCTTGAGTAACTGGATCGACAATTTCGGCACTTGAAGCAATACGGGCAGGAAGAATCGAACCATCATCTTTACCTCTAACTTCTACAGATTTGGAAGCATTGACTATCACGTTACCTGCTACACCTGATGCAACGGTGCTAGAACCCAGCAGTCCACTATCTCGAATTACTAGTCTAGATGTGTTGATGAAGGAGCTACCAGAATCACCTGTATTACTAGCCGATGAAATTACTGAACTAGATAATGCTGTAAAGGGGTTATTGCCAGCAATTTCAAGTAAATCTGCGATATTAAATTGTAAAATTCCAGCCTGGCCGGAACCTGCGGATATAGTACTAATACTGCCACTATCGAGAATTCTGAGGTCATTAGCTGAGACGTTAATATCACCGGCTTTACCAGAATTCAATGTGATGGAGGTGATGGAAGTTGAAACGATGGGATTGGTGGGGACAAATCCATCAACTACGATCGCACCTGTAATATTGGCTGTAATATTGCCACCATTTATGGGTGTAAATGTCCAGTTATGGATGTTTGCTCCATCTTTGAGGGATAATTGCGCAGCAGCAAGGTTGATATCTCCAGTTGGTGTGATACCTAAGTTGTCGATTTGGATAAAACTGCTTAATTTGCCATCGGATGTATTTCGTGTGAGACTAACAGTTTCAGTAGCTTTGACTGTAATTCCCTTGGCGGGTTGTTGTATCCCAACGTTTTGCAGTAAAGCACCAGAACCTTCCGTGAAGCTAATATTTCGTCCTTGCAATTGGATTGAACCACCGCTACCACTGGCATCTAACAAAGATTGTTTTGCAAAATTAATGTCGTTGAATTGACTGACTGCGGAATAGTCTCCAACTAGTCCAGTTGAAGTTAAGTTGAGCTTGACTAAGCCATCACTAATACTACCTATTTCTAGGTGTCCACCTCCATTTGTAGTCACAACACCACTAGAGAAATTTACACCTTTAGCAATCAATCCCAAGGTATTGCCTGCCTGAATTTGTAATCCGATGGGATTTTGGCTGCGATCGGCGGGGGCAAAAAATCCGGTGGTAATGAGATGTCCAGTTCCTTGTACGGTAATTGTTCCCGAATTCTGCCCCATCTGCAACCCAATAGGTACACTCATGGTTAACAATGGTGTTGTTGCGGAGTTTGCTGCACTAAACTCGACTCCATCTTGAAACTTGATACTATTCGCCGTCGTTGCCACAAAGGAACCACTAATATCTAACTTGGCATTTTGTCCCAAGATAATCCCGTTAGGATTCATTAAAAACAAACTGACCGCATTATTGGGATTATTATTAATGGTTTGAATTAATCCATCAATCTGAGAAACGTTTCCACCCGTAACTCGACTAAAGATAGTTGTAATGTTGGGTGTGTTAACTAAATCAAAGATTGCAGAACCTTTATTTGGGATAGAGAAATTACTGAAGCTGTGAAATAAATTGTTACCTTTTGTAGTACCATTAATAATTATAAAATTATTGCCATTGGGATTAACGAAGGTCTTGGTTGTGCCATCTGATATTATCTGAGCCATTACTGATGGGGACATTCCAGCAGCTACAACACCACAGACTAGACCCAAGCACACAAAAGTTATCTTCATACCATAATATTTAGACAAGTATATATTTATGCTTCGCTGAATTATTTGTTGACTAGTACTTCCAAGCAACTTGACGAAAATTAATTTTTGGTCATGGCAGCACAGGTTAAGGATGGTTGCATCTGATTAGAAGATTTAGCCGCAACTAATTCCACTTTTCCTTGGGCATTTCTTCGCCAGGATGTCGCTTGGACAAGGGTTTCTGGAGATGGGAGGATTTTGGCTTGTACTAGCTGAGTTTGACGAAATGCGGAGATGTCGCGGGTATCAGACCAAGTGCGATCGCTCGTTACTTGTTGGTTAGGATTTTGCGGTACACCACCCCGTCCTGTAGCTACAAACCGACTCCCTTGACTAGCCGCACAGCCTGTAGCAATTTGTTGTGATGGATCGGTGACATTTGCTGGCAGTTCAATTAAGCCAGAATTTGGATCGACACCAATAGTATTAATATTTACTGTACCGTTGACCCCAAATTTAGAACTCGCAGTGATATCGTTTTCTGAGGTGAGGCGATCGCGGTATTGTAAGCCGAATATGCCTTGGGTAGTAATGTTAATGTTTCCGCCGTTACCTTCGACTGCATTGGCGACGATATCGCTGTTTTCCCAGCCGACGATAACGGGAGAGTTAATAGTAATGTTACCGCCATTACCAATCCCGCCTGCATTCGTCACTATTGAACTACCACGACGCATCAGCAAATCATTTGTCTGGACAAAAATGTTACCACCTTCACCCTGAGCAGTTGCAGCAGTCAGGCTACCACCGTTATCCAACCGGATTGAACCTGCATTAATTTCTAGTTTTCCCGCATCACCAATACCTTGATGGTCAACACCAACAATTGCTCCATCTGTAATTTCCAAGTGTGGGCTATTGAGGACGAGTTTGCCCGTATTACCTGTGATCGCATCTGGTAATCCAAATAGTTGCCGAATCGGTGGTGCGAGCAACTCTGCTCTAGCACCGATGCGGCTGGGAAGACCAGAAATGCTACCTACGCCACTGACTTCAACAGTATCGGAAGCATTGATTACCAAATCCCCACCGTTGCCGCTATTGACGGTAGAGGCTACTATGCCTCCACCATCTCGCAACCTGAGTTTGGGAGTGTTAATAGTTAATTGACCCGCGTTCGCTTGGCTGAACGTGCCTACAACTATGACGCTATCAGCCAAGTTTTTTGAATTTTCACCGCTGATTTCGATGGAGTCAGAAGCATTAATTGTGGTGTTACCTCCTAGACCATCTGCCCAAGGAGAATTACCAATGACAGCACCATCTAAAATTTGCATTTTGTTGGTGATAACTCGAATATCACCACTTTTCCCAGAACTTCTGCTGATTGTGTTAATTGAACTGGCAAATCCGCTAATTGGTGATAGTCCCACAACCTGAAGCAAATCCCCAATTTCTACAGAGATATTACTTCCTGCGCCTGCACCAAAATTCATGCCATGCAGAGATCCCCCATCTTGGAGGAATAGTTGTGAAGCAGAAACGACAATATTACCTGCTCCCGCATCGCCAAAGTTATCAGCACGCAACAGACTTTGTGGAAATCCATCTGTGCCCAATCCCCGGAGTGTTAACGATCCACTAGCATTAACGCTAATATCGCCTGAATTGCCACCTCCTTGGTGAATTAATAAGGCAGCAGAACCATCATTTAAACTAATATTCCGACCTTGGAAGTGAATCGAACCCCCAGGAGTACCACTAGCATCGGCTAGGGATTGATGCGAAAGCTGAATATTACCAAATTGCTGAAGATTACTATAGTCAAAACTCCAAATAGGAGAGGAGATGTTGAGATTAACTGTTCCGTTGCTGGCGCTACCAAGTTCAATATGTCCAGAGGGTGTAGTTAATACTCCACCATCTAAAGCAATTTCTCCGCCAACTAATGCCAAGGTATTGCCGTTATTAACGCTTAATCCCAGAGGATTGTTGCTGCGATCTGGAGAAGAGACTAGAGGGTTGATAAAGAAATTCAAACGATGTCCGGTGTTCTGGACGGTAATCGCACCAGGATTACTTCCCATTTGCAAACCGATGGGTACATTCATTGTTAATAGAGGTTGGTTCGTCAAATTCGTAGCGCTAAACTCCGTTCCATCGGCAAACTTAACGCTATTAGCTGTCGTCCCCACAAACGAACCACCAATATTCAGGCTGGCATTGGAGCCAAATACGATGCCGTTGGGATTGAGTAAGAATAGACTCACAGGATTGCTGCTATTGATTGTTTGAATCAAGCCATCAATATTGGAAATGCTACCCCCAGTGACTCGGCTGAAAATCTTGGAAATGTTGGGTGTATTGAGTAAATCAAATGTGGCTGAACCACCTGTGGGAACGGAAAACTGCCCAAAGCTGTGAAACAGATTGCTGCCTGCGGCACTACCATTAGTAATCATGAAGCGATCGCCATTTTGAGAGACTGTGGTATTCAGGCTGCCATCTGAAGTTATCTGAGCATAGACACAGCTACTCCCAAAGAATATTGCCCCTAATGGCAGTATTAAACCTGTGAATAATTGATTAACTAAACCCAACTGAATAGAGAAATATCGCATAACACCGTAATTTCTTATACTTGTATTTTTTTAGATGATATTGCTGGACATGATATGAAATGTTTGAATTCCAGGGCATATTAACTCTTCGGAATCGCAGCACAAGTTAACTGCGACTGCACTTGTCTGGGAGATGGGGTTGCAACTAACTCGACTTTGCCGTCAGCGTTGCGATGCCAAGAAGTAGCTTGGATGAGATCCTCTGCCGATGTGGGTGTTTGAGTAATTACCTCACTCGTTTTTTTGTATTCAGAGATATCGCGGACATCAGACCAAGTGCGATCGCTCGTTACCTGTTGCGTGGGATTTTGCGGTAAACCACCCCGTCCTGTGGCAACAAATCGGCTGCCTTGCCTAGCCGCACAGCCTGTAGCAATTTTTTGAGATGGATCTGTGACATTTGCTGGCAGTTCAACTAAACCAGAGTTCGGATCGATACCGATGGTATTGACTTGAACTGTGCCACTTAAGCCAAATTGGGAACTGGCGGTGATATCATTTTCGGGGGTCAGTTGGTCGCGATACTCCAGTCCGAGGATGCTTTGAGTGGTGATTTGGATGTTACCACCCCGTCCTTGTACAGCGTTGGCAATAATATCACTGTTTTCCAGCCCTACAATCACGGGTGCGGCGATCGTAATATCGCCACCATTGCCACTACCACCTGCTTCTGCACTGACAAAACTGCCTTGACGCATTAGCAATATGTCCCGCAGTTGCAGGTTGATGTTGCCGCCTTCTCCCGCTTTTGTAGACGCTGAAATGTTTGCTGTATTGTGAAGTTTGAGGGTATTGGCATTAATGCGCAGAGTGCCAGCTGTACCAGAGCCAAGATTTTGGACAAAAACTGTTGCACCATCAGTAATGTTAAAAATTGGCGTATTAATGGTGGTGTCACCTGCATTAGCTTTGGAAATGTTACTAAAAAAACCAACAGGACGAACGGCTGTACCAATGTAGCTGGGATTTTGAGCATCTTTGACACCACTCACATCAATTGATTCAGACGCATTGATGGTAAGCGAACCTGCATTTCCTAAAACTATGCTAGAAGCAGACACTCTCCCGCCACCTTGCACTGACAGCGTGCGGGTATCGATGTTCAAATTCCCAGCATTACCAGACCCGAATGTGGCAGTAGAAATTAAACTAAAATAATTACCGCTGGGAGATCCCGCAGTCGTCACCTGAATCGTATCTGCCTTGATATTGAGATCGCCGCCCTTGCCAGAATTATAGGGTCTTGCTGCTATATTGGCTCCAGCCAAAACAGACAGATTTTGAGTGGAGATGGCAATATTTCCACCCTGTCCACCCGCATAAGAAGCGGCTAAGATTTGGCTTACCGATCGAAAAGGGGAAGGATCGCCCAACGCAAAACCATTGACCCGCATATCATCAGTATTGATTACAATATTGCCAGCTGATGCTTTGCTAAAAGTACGGTTGAAGATATAGCCACCGCGATCGATATTCAATTGTGGAGTGGTAATTAAAACATTTCCTGCCGCACCGGAGGATGTAGTTTCATTCACTAAACTGCTGGAACTCTTAAAATCAGGGGACTTGCCGATAATATCCAAAAAATCTGTAGCATTGATTACAATATCGCCAGCAGTTTGATTACTGCGATTTTGTACTAATATCAGGGAACCATCTTGGATGCTGACTTGTTTGCCCTGAATTTGGATAGCTCCGCCACTTTTTTCGCTGAGATCGCGTGTAGATGCTAAAGCTCGTTGGGTAATTTGAATATCGCCAAAACTTGAAGTATTGGGATAACTCAGCATAAATCCTTGAGGAATGGAATTGAGAACAACGTTTCCGCTAGTAATGCTACCGAGTTCTATTTGTCCTCCTGGTGCGGAGAGTAAGCCTCCATCCAACGCCACATTTCCACCCACTAATGCTAGGGTTTTTTCAGGTTGCACCTGTAGTCCTCTTGTACCGAGATTTAGTCCAGAAACCTGAAGTGCGTCGCCCAGTTGTGCATTATGCCCAGATCCTTGAACAGTAATGGCTCCGGGATTGCTGCCAAATTGCAAGCCAGTAGGGACGCTAATAGTCAATAAGGGAGGCGATACAGTATCGGTGGCACTAAACTTCAAGCCATCTGCAAATACTACGCTGTTAGCACTTGTAGCAACAAACGAGCCGCCAATATTAAGACTGGCATTAGGCCCAAACAAAATCCCCGCAGGATTAAGTAGGAACAAATTGGCGCTACCATTGGCGCGGATTAGCCCATCGATATTGGATACACTACCTCCTGTGACACGGGCGAAGATATTTTGGACATCGATTGGATTGTCGAAGAGGGCAGAACCACCTGTAGGTATTGAGAACTGACTGAAACTATGGAATAGATTATTCCCTCGCAGATTACCGTTGATGATAGTAAAGTTATCGCCACTTTGAGAGACAGTGGTGTTGAGGGTGTTGTCGGATGTTACTTGGGCGTTGCTGACACTCCAGCAGAGGAGAGTAGCACTCAAAGGTATGCTAATTCTCAAAATGCTATTTACCAAAACCAGCCGCATAGAGGTTGTTTTCATTGTTTAGTTTGTCCTTGATACCTACACATTTCAATTTGCTGAAATGCCAGAGCAATCGCCTGTTTTAAAACGGTGAATACTGCACTGAGAAGTACAAACCATTTTCTTGAAGCGATCGCTTTTCCCCCTCTACTGATGTCAGCGGTATACCCCAATCCAAACGGGCTGAAAAGTTATTGCCCTGTTTCCATAGCAGTCCTAATCCCGTACCTACCAACGTACTTGGTGAGGGATTGTCGCCTTTGGTATTCCAACCTTTACCCACATCGATAAAGGGTGTCAGTTGCAGCACTCCTCCCAGCTTGGGCGCACGTAAAATCGGCAACCGAAATTCTGCGGAAAACAACATCCCATTGTCTGTAAGTAATGTGTCTTGGCGATAGCCTCGTACACTTACCTGTCCGCCCAGACCGAATTGTTCTAAAGGCACTAGAGAATCTGCTGCTAGTTGTAAATCGCCTCTAGCTAAAAACAAAGTATCTGGTGCTAACTGTCGCACCCATTGCGCTTGTCCCCGCCAAGCGAAAAAGCGGCTATCCGGGCCATCTTGACTCACATTCGCATCGAACCAATCTACACCCAAGCTAAATTGCGATCGCACTGCAAACACGTGCCGATTGCTGCGCTGGGTATACTCCTGAAAGAAGCGGAGGGCAGAAATATTGGTTCTGCCTTGGGCATCTGCACCAGGCGAAAGTCGAAACGGGCCAATGTTATCAATGCCCAACTCTGTTTGACTTTCTTGGCGCGAGAACGACAACCCGACAGTTAAATCCTGAGTAGGTCTTTGCAGCAATGGTTGGCGATAGCCAAATTCGTAAGATGTCGTATTTGATTGAATATCCAAGACGCTGAATGGTTCTTCAATCACGTTGTTCCAACCCTGGTTAAAACCAAACCAAAGAGTGCCGTTGTGAGGATTAATTGGTAGTGCGTAATTGAGATTGATTGTATTACTACCATCGGTATTGGCGTATCCGACGCTCAGGGTGTCACCAAAACCAAGTAAATTGGCTTGTTGGAGATCTATTCCCCGACGGAAACTGCCAACACTAGGCGATCGCCCGTTATCGAGGCTAGCTGTGAGTGAAAATGTGTCGGCTTCTTGCACCTCGACTTGCAATATATTGGTTCCCGGACTTACACCCATCTGCAATTCCGCTGAGAGATTTTGAATTCGCGGATCGAGGCGTAGCAGTTGGAGTTTTTCCATTAGGCGTGGGATATTCAAGGGTTTTCCCGCCCCAAGTTGGATGCGATCGCGAATGTATTGACTGCGCAATCGTCTATTACCGCTGATTTTGATTTCTTGCAGACTACCCTCGATGACCTGAATTTTAATCGTGCCAGCTTCTACTGTCTGCGGTGTAATCAATGCCCCTGTAGTGACATAGCCTTTATCAGTGTAAAGCTTCGTAATCGCATCTTTGATTTGCAGTAATTCTGCAAATGTCAGTTCTTTGCCAACGAAGGGATTGGTAATTGCAGCAAACTGTTCTGGTTTGAAGACTGTACTGCCAACAACTTCAATGCGATCGACCCGAAATTTAGCATGAGAGTCGTCCTGTCCGGGAATTGACGGATCTGGTAGTGTTGGCGGCGGAAGTAATTGATTGTTTTCTGGTGGCTTGGGCAACACATCCGCAGGTAAGGGAGTAGTCGGAACCTCTTCTATCCTTCCAGGCGGTAAAGTTTGAGGATTTGGAGTTTGGGCAATAGCATCCTGATAGTTACTCAGTACTGCGGCTAAAACAAAGCCGAATGTGAGAGGTTTCAGATCGAAGCGAAATTTGAGAGGCCTATTCAATGTCGGCGTAGATCTGACGGTAATCATGTTTTATCCTTTTTGTCACTCCCAGACAAAGATAATTTGTAAGTTCAGGCAGTTGGCATAAAGCTTTTGGTCAGTCAATTGCAGCACCCTCCGATCGCAGATAACTGTGTCCGTCAGATGTTTAATCAAAAATAACCAGTAAAATTCCCCTGTGCTCCTTACGGTAATTGAGCTAAAGATAGAGAAACTACCATGAAGCGACAACTAAATGGATACAGGCTAATGATATTTTTTAGACTTTTATTATAAGTGCTAATTCTGAGGATAATCTGAAGATTTATTTTTTAAATGCCCAAATAGCTTGCTTTATAAGGCTATATGGTGAGAGATATTCATTGGCTTTTTATTTGTTTTGTGCCTATATTTACGCAAATATATAAGTAAATAAAAAACTGACCCAAGAAAGATTTGAGCAATACCGATCAAAATGAGCGATCGCTTTTGACCGCAACTAAGCAATTGATGCCGATAATTTATGAATATGGCAAGAATGGTTAAATATTCTCAGCTAAATTCACAACTGCTAACTGCAACTACAGTTCATACCCTCAGACCTGATTTAACATAGTCAAGCGCTGGATAATACAGATAAATTTGCGGATAAAATTCCCATCTTGCAACAAACGTTACTAAATGACTGCTGAAAGCTAATAGTAGAATAGGGTACAGAAAGCAGCACGGAAGGGAGGAAGGGAAATTGGATGAACTGAGGGCGGCTCTAGAGCTAGCAACTGAAGAAGAATTGCAAGACTTAACGGCAATTCTGTTTAGTCGTAAGTTCAATCCCTTAGACTACGTTCACACACCTGAACCGATCGAAGTCCAAAGCCAAGACCGCAAAGCTTGGTTAGATACACTAGAGGATCGTTTTCGCTTTTTGGCAGCAGATGGAATGACTGTATTGCGAGGACGTACCAGCCAGGTAACTTACCGACAAGCATTAATTCAAGTATGTAAGTATTTAAAAATACCTTATTCTATCCAACTGGCAACAGTTGATTTAGAAGCAGAAGTATTTTTGCATCTATTAGGGCATGTGTGGAAAAAATTGCCGGAAACGGAAAAGCAAAAACTAACTGTACAGGTGCAGCGTCACCTGATCAAATCAGAAGCTAAAGAACCATTACCACTTTTATTGCAGCGTGACCCCCTAGGATTAATTTTTAAAGGTGGTAGTGCTTTGGCTGTCACTTCTGTGATCAAACCGCTGGTGCTGAAACAAATTGCCCGCCAATTTGCTGCCCACTTTGCTACTTATCAAGTAGCGAAACAAGCTGCTATTCAAGGAACCGCAGCTACGACAACACAGTTTCAAAGCTATGTAGCGCTGCAAATGGCACGGCGGGGGATGACTGTCAATGCAGCCCGTTATGGGGCAGTGCGTAGTGTCTTTGCCTTTCTGGGGCCAGTCATGTGGGCTTGGTTCTTTGCAGATTTGGGATGGAGGGCGATCGCCACTAACTATGGTCGGATTATTCCTACTATCTTTGCCTTAGCGCAAATTCGTCTTACCCGTAGTGAATGTTGGGAGCTAGCTTGAAACAGGCTGTTTATCATTCTAATCCAGCCTTACAACTACCTTGGAATTTGACTCAAGTGGGACTTATTCTCTTCCCATTGAGTCCCTTTTTGGGGGCTGTATTGATAGTTTTGGCATCCTTAATTACTTTGGTGCGCCAATGGAGTAAAGTTATCCGCCGTCCGATAAATTGGGGATTTGCTCTTCTGAGTGTATTGCTAATTATTACTGCTGGGTTTGCCTATGAAAAAACCCCAGCTTTCGTTGGGTTATTTAATTTTATACCTTACTTTATCGTTTTTGCCGGACTGAGTGCGCTGATTCAAAAAACCGCCCAATTGCGTCAAATAGCTTGGATTTTGAGCGTTGCTTCCGTGCCCATAACGATTCTGGGCTTGGGGCAGTTCTTTTTAGGCTGGAGTCTGAATTTAACGTTCTTATGGGTTGTCTTAGAGTGGACGATCGCACCTGGAGGACAACCCCCAGGTCGGATGTCATCAATATTAATGCACGCTAATACTTTAGCTGCTTATCTGGTGATAATTTTTACTCTAGGTATCGGGTTGGGTCTTGAGCAATGGCAGTTAATAAAGAATAAAATTCAACCTTCACAAGTTCCGTTAATATTTCTGATTGTTACGGGAATCCTCAATTTCATTGGCTTAATTTTTACTAACTCGCGCAATGGTTGGGCGATCGCAATTTTTGTCTGTTTAGCTTATGCACTATACCAAGGTTGGCGCATCCTTGTTGGTGGCGTTGCTAGCATCGTTACTTGTATTTTATTAGCAGCTTTTGCTCCCTCTGCGATCGCCCAATTTTTTCGCCGTTTCGTTCCGGCTTTCTTTTGGGCGCGGTTAAACGATGATATGTATCCCGATCGGCCTGTTGCTTTAATGCGCAAAACTCAGTGGGAATTTGCTTGGTCTTTAACTCAACAACATCCTTGGACTGGTTGGGGTTTACGCAATTTCTCTAAATTATACAAAGCTAAAATGCAGATTTCCCTAGGTCATCCCCATAACTTATTTTTGATGCTATCTTCGGAGACAGGCCTGCCAAGCACTCTATTATTTTGTGGTTTAATCGGTTGGATATTAATTATATCTATTCAACTGCTAAATTCTAAATATTTACATCAAGAAGATAGATTAATATTTTTCAGTTATCTAGTAGTCTTATTTGGCTGGTTACTATTCAATACAGTTGATGTTACCCTCTACGATTTCCGGCTCAATACGCTTTCATGGTTAATGTTATCTGCTGTTTGTGGATTAGTTTATCGCTATGACCAAGAACAGAGATTGAAACATCAATAAAATTAACTTTGCAGAAAATTTCGAGTATTAAGCTATCAAGTAATGATATTTATACTCCCGATTCCTGAAGACCGTTAGACTGTTTAACAGCAAAAATTTCCATGATTAAAGATATCAAACTACAGATGAATAAAGATAAATATCGGCGTTCATCTTTGGTTCTTTATTAGATTTTACTAGCAGTCTAATATTTAGGCAAATTAGCTGAATGATATTAATGTATAGATAACATCCTATTTTCAGTGTATACACCGGAGTCATTTAGGATTTGCAGTTAATAAAATTACTATATTCACGTCTGTGAGTGTGGCTAATTCAAGTTAGTCACTGTTGCTGATTGTTGGGAAGGTGTACGGATAACCCTTATGGGGGTTTTCCTGCATGATAGGCATCTCTTGTAGATGCCTTTTTTTTGTCTTTTTTGTTACTAGCGATCGCGAAAACTTAGCTGCTTCCTGACAGAGTTAATGGGAAAAATCATTAACAGTCACAGCTTCTGATTCTATGGTATTACTTTGATTGTTTATATCATAGGTAACTACTGCTTTAACTCGATCGTGTACTGCATAGCCACTTTTGTTAGCCAACTTTATAGCAATCTCAGAATTTTCTAGAGGTTTTAACTCAATTTCTTTATACTGAGACTGAAAATTTTGTAATTTGCCATCTAAGAGATTGCAGATTTCAACTTTACGAATTTTGACAATGACAGTATTGAGTTGAGGATTTTCCAAGTAGATAAAGACAGAAGCAAAGCCTATATTCCGTTGTGGAGCATCAGGAATACCCAAAGTTGGTAAATTTTCTTGTCTAGCAATTAAGGTTACTTTTTTAATCAAACTATTGTTATTTGTCATACTTGGTCTATTTTTTGGTACAGAATTAGTTTGACTTTGAACAGAGATAGAAGGAATAGCACAAGCGTTAGTTGACCCTGCTATAAGCAGTAAAGAAATAAAAGCGGTCAAAGATATTTTCATCATATTTATTAGAAAACGATCGATAAAAAAATTCGGTAAGGATGAAATTAACCATCCCCACCGGAAATTAGAGGAAATATCATTCCTTACTCAGAGTTAAGCATTTGACCAAGCAAAAATTGTCTTGAGATTGAGTAATTGATCCCATGTCAACTCAGCATGTTGATATCCCCAAGGATTTCTGACTTTAAATGTTCCATTTGTGGCATTGTAAGCAGTAACAGTATAGGCATGACTATTAACTACGCCGTAATTAGCACCATAAACAAAGCCAGCAGTTAATACTTTATTGGAATTAACTAAATCAATTAGCTGAGTCTTGGTCATGTTAGTCACTATTTGCTTAGTAGCATCCAAGCCAGTTACTTGACTAGTCACATAATCCATCCAACCACCTTCAATAGAACTGTAAGCATTCCTGGTATACTCAGGACGACTCCAACCTAACTCACCCAATTGAGCGTAGGCTTTTTCTGCTAAGGCTACCCATAGTTCATTACCAGAATTATTGTAGGAACTACCTGGACTAGCGTAGATTAACTGTCCGTAAGCATTAGTGGGTAAATATCGATCGACTGTGACATAGTTAGCTACACCCTTATTAAAGAAACGAACAGTGAAGGTATTATCACCATTGTCAATAAACATATTTTGGATGTAGTTGGGCTTTTCCTGTGCTATGGAAGATAGGGTAGCCAGATAATAACAATCTCCTAAATAACCTTGCTTAATATCATCTGCGCTAATTCCGTTTTGGAATAAAGAGCCACTAATTGCTTGATAGGTGGTAGTGCTGGATGCTGTGGGGCGATCGCTTCCTAGGAACCATTTTCCAATCAATTTTTCCATCTGTGCAGCACTACTACCAACAGATAGGTTTCCTAGTGTCACCTGCGTTGTGCTACCTCCAGTCCACCATTGATTTGCCGTATTCCCATTCACTACATTGTTTGAGAGAACACTAACATAATCTTGCATAGTAAAGCGACTTGCATTACTAACAATGGTGCGAAGATCCACTAATTCAATAGCATCAATTATGCTAAAGTCTTCAGCATCTCTGAACAGGGAAATCATATCATTTCTACTTAAATTCCCGTCTTGTGCTAAAGAGCGAGTTAAACCGATCAATCCTGTGTCTTTCAGATTGATACTATACCAGTCATTACCTTGCACTTGAATAGCTTGAGCAAACAGATTATTGGTTTCATTGCTTTCCGCTATAGAGTTACCATAATCAGCTTGCAACAACAGATAGTAATTACCTACCGGAATGCTATTAGCGATGGTGAATGATACTGATTCCGAACTCACACCACCCGCAGCAATGTTGGTGACGGAATCCCAGTTCAAAAACAAATCGTCACTACTGAGTGTGGCATCTTTGGAAAAATAGAAACCGCTGTAGCTAGAACTTGCACTCGCATTTCCTTGGTTTTTGACTTGATAGTTGAGTTGAATGGTGCTACCAACTGTAGCGCTAGTTGGTGCAGAGACGTTTTGAATGATTAAGTCTGGTTTTGGTGTAGTTAGAGTAATCGTACTGGCAACAATATTATTGTTTTCATTGCTTTCAGCGACATAACCATAACCATCGGCTTGAGATAGCAGATAGTAATTACCAGCCAACGTACCATTAGCGATGGTGAATGATACTGATTCCGAACTCACACCACCTGTCACAATGCTGGTGACGTAATCCGAGTTCAAAAACGCATCATCACTACTGAGTGTGGCATCTTTAGAGAGATAGAATTTGCTGTAGCTATAGCCTGCACTCGCATTCCCTTGGTTTTTGACTTGATAGTTGAGTTGGATAGTATTGCCAACTATGGCGCTAGTTGGTGCAGAGACGTTTTGAATAATTAAGTCGGGTGCGGGTGTAGTTAGAGTAATCGCACTGGCAACAATATTATTGTTTTCATTGCTTTCAGCGACATAACCATAACCATCGGCTTGAGATAGCAGATAGTAATTGCCAGCCGCCGTACCATTAGCAATGGTGAATGATACTGATTCCAAACTTAGACCACCCGCAGCAATTCCATTCACGTAATCCGAGTTCAAAAACGCATCATCATTACTGAGTGTGGCATCTTTGGAGAGATAGAACTTGCTGTAGCTATAACCTGCACTCGCATTCCCTTGATTCCTGAGTTGATAGTTGAGTTGGATAGTATTGCCAACTGTGGCGCTAGTGGGTGCAGAGACGTTTTGAATGATTAAGTCAGGTGCGGGTGTGGTTAGAGTAATGGCACTGGCAACAATATTATTGGTTTCATTGCTTTCAGCGACATAACCATAACCATCGGCTTGAGATAGCAGATAGTAATTGCCAGCCGCAGTACCACTAGCAATGGTCAATATCACAGATTCTGAACTCACACCACCTGCCACAATGCTGGTGACGGAATCCAAGTTCAAAAACGCATCATCACTACTGAGTGTGGCATCTTTAGAAAGATAGAATTTGCTGTAGCTAGAACCGGCATTTGCATTCCCTTGATTCTTAACTTGATAGTTGAGTTGGATAGTACTGCCAACTGTGGCGCTAGTTGGTGCAGAAACATTTTGAATGGTTAAGTCTGGTTTTGGTGTAGTTAGAGTAATCGCACTGGCAACAATATTATTGGCTTTAGTGCTTTCAACCACTAAATAATAGCCATCAGCTTGAGATAGCAGATAGTAATTACCAGCAGCTGTATTGCTATCAATCGTCAATGCAACTGATTCCGAACTCACACCCCCAGATGCAATGCCATTGACATAATCCCAGTTTAAAGCCGCATCATCACTACTGAGTGTGGCATCTTTAGAGAGATAGAATTTGCTGTAGCTATAGCCTGCACTCGCATTCCCTTGGTTTTTGACTTGATAGTTGAGTTGGATAGTACTGCCAACTATGGCGCTAGTGGGTGCAGAGACGTTTTGAATAATTAAGTCGGGTGCAAGTGTGGTTAGAGTAATCGCACTGGCAACAATATTATTGGCTTTAGTGCTCTCAGCCACTAAATAATAGCCATCAGCTTGAGAAAGCAAATAGTAATTACCAGCAGCCGTATTGCTATCAATCGTCAATGCAACTGATTCCGAACTCACACCCCCAGATGCAATGCCATTGACATAATCCCAGTTTAAAGCCGCATCATCACTACTGAGTGTGGCATCTTTGGAGAGATAAAACTTGCTGTAGCTATAGCCTGCACTTGCATTCCCTTGATTCTTGAGTTGATAGTTGAGTTGGATAGTACTACCAACTATGGCGCTAGTGGGTGCAGAAACGTTTTGAATGATTAAGTCGGGTGCGGGTGTGGTTAGAGTAATGGCACTCGCAACAATATTATTGGTTTCATTGCTTTCAGCGACATAACCATAACCATCGGCTTGTGATAGCAGATAGTAATTACCAGCCGCAGTACCACTAGCAATGGTCAATATCACTGATTCTGAACTCACACCACCTGCCACAATGCTGGTGACGGAATCCAAGTTCAAAAACGCATCATCACTACTGAGTGTGGCATCTTTAGAAAGATAGAATTTGCTGTAGCTAGAACCGGCATTTGCATTTCCTTGATTCTTAACTTGATAGTTGAGTTGAAGGGCGCTACCAATGGTGGCGCTAGTTGGTGCAGAGACGTTTTGAATGATTAAGTCGGGTGCGGGTGTGGTTAGAGTAATAGCACTGGCAACAATATTATTGGTTTCATTGCTTTCAGCGACATAACCATAACCATCGGCTTGTGATAGCAGATAGTAATTACCAGCCGCAGTACCACTAGCAATGGTCAATATCACAGATTCTGAACTCACACCACCTGCCACAATGCTGGTGACGGAATCCGAGTTCAACAACGCATCATCACTGCTGAGTGTGGCATCTTTAGAAAGATAGAATTTGCTGTAGCTAGAACCGGCATTTGCATTTCCTTGATTCTTAACTTGATAGTTGAGTTGAAGGGCGCTACCAATGGTGGCGCTAGTTGGTGCAGAGACGTTTTGAATGATTAAATCTGGTTTACTAGCTACGGAAGAAAGTGAAGTGACTGAACCAACACCCGCGCCATAAATATCGCGGATGCCATTAATGTCATCTTGGTAAAGGAAGGAAGTACCTAAACCCGAATAGCGCGCGCCATAATACGGATTCATTATGGCGTTAGTGCTAGAATCATGCCCAAGACCTAACGCATGACCGATTTCATGTACTGCTACATATAGTAGATCGATACCTTCAGATGGGTTTGTTTTCCAGGTTTCGCCACTGTCAAAGTGGAGGTCGCCTGCTAAACCTGTACCAGTGGGATAATAAGCATGGGCTAAAACTCTACCGCTACCATCAATATTGTGATAGCCAAAACGGAGTTGAGGAGCATTTTCTGCGGCATAATCGTTATCTGATGGAGCCGGGCCACTATCAACAACTTCCTTAAAATTTAGTGGGGCGTATTTTGCCCAAATTCCCAGAGCTTCTTCAATCGATCCTTTGATTTGTATAGAAGTCAGACCACCTTTGAAAGTGCCATCTAAAAGATTACTATAACTATAAGTAATATTTACTCCTGAACCTTTGCCTCCGGGCTGCGACCATTTATAACCACTATTGGCTGATTCAAGTACGGGTTCATTGGCTTTGTAACCAGGAGCATAGATAGCATCGGCAGCATAGCTATTGTGATTTACGTCTAACCCATAGCCATTAGCTGTGCTGTATAAATTGATATTGTAATTATTTACTGAAAGACTATCTGCGTTGATGGGATTATTTTCTACAGAAAACATAGATGACTTTACTCACAGTTAGGTATTTTGGCACCAAGCATCTGATAACCCTTGTATTTTCAAGGGTTTGGCGGTCAAATATTTGCTACTGGGAAAATTGTTCTGAAAAATACTGATGCTTATATACTACACAAACTATCTGTAAGTTACGGTAAAAATCGTGCGAATTTTTACTCGACCATATTAATATACTTAAGTACTAAGTAGTTAAAGTAATACATAATTATCTGCGAAAAGCTTTTGTCAATTAAAAAAATTGAGACTTTGGCGAGCGCAATTTAAGCCAGTTAAGCAGGGAAGCTGCCTGTTAGGGTGTAAGCACTAGGTAGAATGGTTTTGTCTGTAATTAAAAAATCATGCCTCAGTAGCCAACCTTATGCTCACAACAGCTGACTTCCTTCAATACACCCAATGGTCAGGTATTGCCACGCTGGTATTTGCCGCTTTAACAGTCCTGGCTTTTTTTCTTAAATGGGGCATCCGCTTTCGGCTGGTGGGTACGACTGGCTTTATGTTGGTGCTTACGGGTGGTTTATTTGCACTTTCCATAGTACCTTTGAGTCGCACTGTGATTCCGGGTGCAGTGCGGTACACTCTCGTTTATGACAATGGTTCGACACAAACAGTAATTGCTACCTCACCGCAGATTACCCCTTCAGAATTAGAAGCTACTTTACGTCAAGCAGCTAGCAATCTTTATTCTTATGGACGCTTAGGTTCCCGTAATGATAACGATCTAACGATTCGTGCGCGTACTCTGATTCACCCAGAACCAGGGACTTCTGTGCCACTATACTTGGGTCAGATCAAGCGCACCTTAACTCAGCGCGAAGATCCGGAGATGGCAGTGGAAATATATCCTGAAAAATTCGCGCAATTACCAAAACCTACTGCTTAGGAGGCAAGGGGGTCAGGGGGGATGAGGGAGAAACAACTAATAACTTTTGACTGTTGACCCTTGATCCTTGACTCTACCCTTTCTACTTTTCTCTCTATTTAACCTCTATGTATTGTTTACATCATTAAATTAAATTTTTATTACTAGCTCTGAGAATAAATATTTGTTTTGTGGGATGAGATTTTTACCAAGTTGATACTGCCTCATTTACTAAGTATATTCTAGGAAGCAAAATCTGGTTTATCTGTTACCAGTAAAACAAGGATTTTTTTGTATTTCAGTATACAATAAATATTTTTTTTAGATTAAGATATAAATTTAGCGATTCCACTAATGAGAACGAGTTAATCAGCCTGTTGGTAATCGGTAATAGTGGCAGGAAAAATCATTGGTTCTTCCTTAGCCTTTAACCCACACGACCAAAGCCTTTTCCTAAGTATCTGGGAGTGGTATTGTTAATTAGTTATATGATTATTCAAAACTTTGGTAGTTCGGAACTTTAGGCTAATGGGCGCTAGAGAGTTAAGCGATTTTTTCAGACCAATCTATCGGTTTGTCAAAGGCTGCGTGATTTTCACTTGACTATTTAACAGAATTTTTATTTGCATTGTTAATTTGATTAAGAAATATCAAGGTTTTGGCAAACTAGTTATTATATGCCCAATCAATCTTCCACTCAAACCTTGTCTACTCAAACATCTAATTCATTCTTGACGCTGACGATCGCGCCAGCAAAAGTAATTCGTGGTTCCAGTATCTTACAATCGGCAGCAGCAGAGATTGCTAGTTTGGGAAGTCGCCCCTTAATTGTGGCAGGCGATCGCACTCTTGCTATTACCCAAGAGAGTTTACAACCATTTTTAGAACAACAACATTTACATATCGCCCAAGCTTCTTATGGTGCAGATTGCTGTGAAGCCAGCCTGAAATCTTTACGCAAGGCAGCCAAAGAACATAAAGCCGATTTAATTATCGGTGTAGGTGGCGGTAAAGCCCTAGATACAGCTAAGTTAGTCGCCCATCAGTTGCAATTGCCAGTGGTGACAATTCCCACCTCAGCCGCTACCTGTGCAGCTTGGTCTGCCCTGTCTAATGTGTATTCTGAAGCAGGGGCGTTTCTTTATGATGTGGCATTATCACGCTGCCCCGATTTACTCATACTTGATTACGACTTGATTCAAACTGCGCCACAGCATACTTTAGTAGCAGGTATTGGCGACGCGATCGCTAAATGGTATGAAGCTTCGGTAAGTAGCGGCCACTCACAACAAACTTTAATTATTGGTGCCGTTCAACAAGCACGAGTTTTACGCGATATTTTATTGCAAAAATCAGCCACCGCCCTCAACGAACCAGGTAGTGAAATTTGGCGAGAAGTCGTAGACGCCACAGTTTTAATGGCTGGAGTAGTTGGCGGGATCGGAGGCGCGCAGTGTCGTACCGTTGCCGCCCACGCCGTGCATAATGGTTTAACTCATATTGCCGGACATGGCAGTATTCACGGTGAAAAAGTTGCCTATGGAATTTTAGTGCAACTGCGTTTAGAAGAGATGGTACAAGGCAATCAGCTAGCAGCAGCAGCACGGCAACAATTGTTGAAATTCTATGCAGAGATTGGATTGCCACAAAAATTAACTGATTTGGGATTGGGAAAAATTACCTTAGCTGAACTGCAAACAGCAGCGGAAGTAGCGCTAGTTCCAACTTCAGATATCCATCGACTACCGTTTAAAGTGGCGCTGGAACAGTTAATGGCGGCGATGGTTTCTACCACTGCACCAGTAGATAGTCGAGACACGGTAAATCGCGTCTCAGTCATGGGAGTAAGTGACGAGGTTGAGGAATGAGTTTGGATTGGATTGTCCCAGCAGAACGTATACAGAAACTACCACCTTATGTATTTGCCCGTCTCGATGAACTCAAGGCCAAGGCAAGAGAACAAGGGCTGGATTTGATTGATTTGGGGATGGGAAACCCTGATGGCGCAACACCACAACCGGTGGTAGAAGCGGCAATACAAGCCTTGCAAAATCCGGCAAATCATGGTTATCCGCCCTTTGAAGGGACTGCTAGTTTCCGCCGCGCCATCACTAATTGGTATAATCGCCGCTACGGTGTCACCCTCGATCCGGATAGCGAAGCCTTACCGTTAATGGGTTCTAAAGAAGGATTAGCCCATTTAGCGATCGCCTACATTAACCCTGGCGATCTAGTTCTGATACCCTCTCCTGCTTATCCCGTCCATTTTCGCGGCCCGGTAATTGCTGGCGGACAAGTTTACAGCTTGATTCTCAAACCAGAGAACGACTGGTTAATAGATTTAGCCGCGATTCCCGACGAGGTTGCCGAAAAAGCCAAAATTCTCTACTTCAACTATCCCAGCAATCCAACAGCTGCCACTGCTCCTCGCGAATTCTTTGAAGAAATCGTCGCCTTTGCCCGCAAATATGAAATTCTGTTAGTGCATGACTTGTGTTATGCCGAGTTAGCTTTTGATGGTTATCAACCAACTAGCTTATTAGAAATTCCCGGTGCCAAAGAAATTGGTGTAGAGTTTCACACCTTATCTAAAACCTACAATATGGCTGGTTGGCGTGTGGGGTTTGTGGTGGGGAACCGCCATGTCATTCAAGGTTTACGCACCCTGAAAACTAACTTGGACTATGGCATTTTTGCTGCCTTGCAAACCGCAGCCGAAACTGCATTGCAACTGCCAGATGTCTATTTGCATGAAGTCCAACAGCGCTACCGAACTCGCCGCGATTTCCTAATTGAAGGGTTAGGAAAGTTGGGTTGGGATATTCCCAAAACTAAGGCAACAATGTATCTCTGGGTGAAATGTCCTACGGGCGTTGGTTCTACAGATTTTGCCCTTGATGTCTTGCAACAAACTGGTGTTGTAGTAACTCCCGGTAATGCTTTTGGTGTTGCAGGCGAAGGCTATGTCAGGATTAGTTTAATTGCCGATTGCGATCGCTTGAGTGAAGTTTTGCACAGGTTTAAACAAGCTGGAATTCATTACTCATAGCTAATTTTATAGCTGATGGGAAAGACGCGATCGCATCTTTCCCATTTTGTAGTCCGCAATAATGTTTATTTCTTAAAATATCTCAAGTTATAACGGTCTTGATATTGGGCAATATAATCCACATTTCGCTGTTCTAATGATGTTAGTAATTTATTAGGAAATTTTTTTGGCGAATATATAGGCTGATACCAAGGTTGATTATTAAAGTAATCTTGTAAGCCAGGAGTATCAAACTGACGACCATGAATAGCAAATATCCAATTTCGCATGATATCTAATTCATAACCATCTTTACCTGCTAAATCTTCATCTGTTACAAGTCGTTGAGACAGCCAAGAATAATTGTTGGCGGTGGGATTTTCAGATGGTGTTGTGTATGTATTTGTAGAATTTGAAAATGTCGGAGTGACGCTGGCTTGAGGTATAGAAGTCTCTTGTTGTATGGGAGACGGTGAACTAACTGGAGTTTCGGGAATTTGGGACGTTGTAGGTGACGATGTTTCTGTAGGTGTTGGAGTTGTTTGTGCTATCGGTTGCGAAGGTTTTAAAACTTGACTAATAATTACAGACGCACCAATTAATCCGCCTGCTATTAAGCTACCGATGACAAAACCGTTGCGATTAGTATTTTGATTAATAGGTGGAGGAGTTACAGGAATAGTAGGCGGTGATGGTATAGATACCACAGGCGATTGATTGACGAATGGTTGCGTCGGCGGAATGGGATTTACTAGATTTGCTATGCTCTGCAAAGCATCCAGCATGGCTCTAGCTGTAGGATAGCGATCGCGTGGATGATAAGCGATCGCGCTATCAAGTATATCTGCCATCATCGGACTAATATGACTAGCATATTGTCGCCACATAATCTCAGCTGTCTGCGGATCTGTTTCTATTTGCTGAGGTTGTCTTCCAGTCAGCAAATAAATTGCTGTCATTCCCAAACTATATAGATCGCTAGAATAAACTGGTCTACCTGCGGCTTGTTCGCTGGGCATAAATCCCGGTGTCCCAATCACAATCGAGCTGGTAGGATTACCCTGAGAATTCATCACCGTTCCCATAGATTCGCGTACTGCACCAAAATCAATCAGTACGGGTTTGCCGTCACGATGCCGCAAAATGATGTTATCTGGTTTAATATCGCGGTGAACAATATACTTACCGTGGACGTATTCTAGAACAGGTAATAAATTGACTAATAATTCTTGGACAGCAATTTCGCTAAATAACCCTTGTTGCAGTTTCACTGTTAAGGTATCGCCTTCAACCCACTCTTGAACCAGATAAAATTGCCCGTCTGCTTCAAAGTAAGCGTACAAAGCCGGAATTTGGTCGCTTCCACCGCCGAGTGTTTCTAAAATTGCCGCTTCCCGTTCAAATCTGTCTTTTACCAACTGGTAAATCTGGGGATTGTTTTGAATCGGCCTTAACTGTTTAACCACACAACGGCGCTTCGAGGGCATATAGCTATCCTCTGCTAGAAAGGTTTCACCAAACCCACCAGCACCCAATGTGCGAATAACTTGATAGCGATCGTTCAACAGGTTCATTCTTAATTTATGATTCGTAATACCCTGCGGGTAGGCACACTTCGTGCGTCTACGTAATTCGTAATAGGACGTAGGGTGTGTTATGCCGTAGGCTAACGCACCTATAATATTCGATGGTACTTTACTATACAGCAATAACAAACTCAATCTGGTTGAAATCAACAATCTTCATCACCCGAATTTTATTGAGTGTGTAAACGCTTAATTCTGGCTAGAAACAGGACATACACTAGCAGCAAGGCGAGATGTTGGTGTAGCTTGAGGTGCATTAGCAACCAAAGCTATTTCACCATTAGCAGTTTTGACCATACCTTGCGCTTCGATCATCTCCGGAGTTGCATCGTTACTTACGGGCACTACGTAATCTATCAATGTAGCTGTTTGCTCCTCCAAAGTCGCTAGAGGTAGATGAATGCTTGTACCCATCATGAATTCCAGAGGGCTAGGTGGTAAACTACCGCGTCCGGTAACGATAAATTTGCCTAAAGGTTTGGCATTGGGGCTTCTGGGACAGATTTGGGCAATTTGCTGGCTAGCATCAATCAGTTCGGTAGGTAGTTCGATTAGTCCTTGTGTCGGTTGAACTTCTGGTTGTGTAATGGCGATTTGTCCTTGTACGCCTAATTCAGAACTCGCAGTAATATCATTTGTTTGTTCTGATGGTTTGGGACGCGCTTCAATACCGAAAATACTCTGAGTACGAATGTTAATATTGCCACCTACACCAGAGAAGGCATTAGCTGTGATGTCGCTATTTTCGTTAGGTGCAGCAACGATGAATGTTGAGTTGATATTGATGTTACCCCCATCGCCACCTTTTTGCTCGGTACCAGCGTTAGTAGAGATTTGAGCGCCACGACGCAGTAAGAGTAAATCGCTATTGACGTTGATGCTACCACCATTACCTGAAACAGATTCGGCTTTGAGTGTACCTTGGTTATCTAAAGTAATTTTGGGTGAGTTGACAATCATATCTCCAGCAGTACCCGTTGTGCTTTCGGAGTTAACATACAACCCACTATTAAAGTTAGAACTCTTACCAGAAATTGTGACAAAATCAGCAGCATTAACTGCGATCTTACCAGCATTCCCCTGCCCCAAAGTTGAGGCTGCAAGTTGACCGCCATCTCGTAATGATAAGGAACCAGAATCAATAATAATGTCACCTCCATTACCGACTGTTCCTTTATCCACCGTACTGAAAATCCCACTAGCAAAAGTGTTTCTTGCTCCAGCAATATCAACAGCACCACTCACTTTGACGTTAACATTGCCAGCATCTCCCCTGCCGGCTGGTAAATCTCCTAATGCACTTAGAGTAACAGTTAGTATTTGAGCCGCATCAGTAACTGATAGGCTGGCGGCATTAATGTCGATGTTACCACCGTTACCTACACCTCCGGCGTCTACGGTGCTGAGGATATAAGCACCACCAGTCAGGGAAACCGCATCTTTGATTTGCAGTGTGACATTTCCGGCATTTCCCTGCCCCAAAGTTGAGGCTGAAAGTTGACCGCGATCGCTTAATGTTAAGGAAGCAGCATCAATAAAAATGTTACCTCCCTTGCCAACTGTTCCTGTGTTGATGTAGCTGACAATTCCACTTACAATATCGTCTTTCTGGCCAGCAATATCCACACCGCCAGTCACTTTCACATTCACATTGCCAGCCTCGCCTCTTCCTGGTGGTTGACCGCGATATGCTTGATTAATAATAGTTAGGATCTGGGAACCCTCAGCAATCGACAAGCTTGCAGCATTAATGTCGATTGTGCCACCCTTTCCCACACCTCCAGCTTCTACTGTGCTGAGGATGTCAGCACTACCAGTCAGGGAAACCGCATCTTTGACATTCACAATCACATTCCCCGCAATTCCTTCGCCATAAGTTGAGGCTTCCAGTTGGCCGCCATCTCGCATTAATAAGGAAGCCGCATCAATAAAAATGTTACCTCCCTTACCTACTGTTCCCGTTTCCAACGCACTGAAAATTCCACTAGCAGAACCGTCTTTCTCTCCAGCAATCTCCACAGCGCCAGTTACTTTTACATTCACATTGCCAGCATTTCCTTGAGCTGCGGGTAAGGTATCAGATGGTTTTCTTGTAATGGTTAGTACTTGAGTGCTATCAGTAATTGATAAGCTGGCTGCATTGATGTCGATATTGCCACCGTTACCCACACCTCCTGCTTCCACTGTACTGAGGATGTTGGAATCAGCAAGGAAAATTCCATCTTTTACACGTAGCCTTACATTCCCCGCATTCCCCTGTCCGCTAGTTGTGGCTTGAAGAAAAGCGCCATCTCTTAGAGAAAAGGAACCAGCATCAATGGTAATGTTACCGCCATTGCCTACTGTTCCTACATCCGCATCACTGAAAATCCCACTGCCAAAACCGCCTACCCTGCCAGCAATATCAACATTGCCAGTCACTTTCACATTTACATTGCCAGCATCTCCTATTCCTGCTGGTCGGGTAGCAGTTGCACCACGAGTTATTGTTAAAAGTTGGGAGCCATTAGTCAGAGATAAGGTTGCTGCATTAACGTCGATGTTGCCACCTTTACCTACACCTCCTGCTTCCACTGTACTAAAGACGTTAGCACCAGCTAGGGAAATCGCATTTTTTGCACGCAGCGTCACATTCCCTGCATTCCCCTGTCCCAAAGTTACGGCAGCCATTTGAGCAAAATCGCTGAGTAATATGTCACCAGAATCAATCGTAATATTACCCGCATTTCCCTGCCCCAGAGTCAAGGTAGTAAGTTGAGCGCGATCGCTGAGTGAAAAAGAAGCAGAATTAATGGTAATGTTACCCCCACTACCTTGTGCGCCTCGTCTGACTAAGTTGAAAATTCCGCTTCCAGCATCGGCAATTTTGATTTCTCCTGTAGCATTGAGAGTAATATCTCCTGCAACAGTTTCTGGTGTACCTAAATTAATCCCAATTCCCGCAGAAAACCCACTCG
Source organism: Calothrix sp. NIES-2098 (assembly GCF_963875125.1). Lineage (NCBI taxonomy): Bacteria > Bacillati > Cyanobacteriota > Cyanophyceae > Nostocales > Calotrichaceae > Calothrix > Calothrix sp. NIES-2098. The sequence continues at coordinate 8,391,950 of NZ_CAWNKJ010000001.1, read as the reverse complement.
ATCCTAAAATCTCTAAATTACGAGCATTGATGGCAATATCGCCACCACCAGCAGCTTGTACAAACACCAATGATTGATTGGTAAGCGATACATCTGCACGAGCCACATTTTCTGGAAATTGCAAGCTGAGATTGTCGCCGTCAAACAGAAGATTGACATTTCCGGGTTCTGCCAATCCTCCTAACTCAACTCTCCCACCAAAAGCATTTAATTCTCCAGCATCAATGGTGACATTACCACCGACTAGTAATAAACTCTTACCATCAGCAACTCTTAAACCAAAAGCATCAAAACCTACTGGATCTATCCCTGCTGGTGCAACAGAATTACTTTGAATTGCGGCATTTTGACTAACCCGATTAAACAACAACGCTGAAGGATTTACTGTCAACAATGGCGGTGCTTGGGGATTTGTCGCACTAAAAACTCCCTGATTTCCAAACTGCACACCGTTTGCTGTCGTTCCCACAAATGAACCACGCACATCTAAACTGGCATTTTGACCAAACACAATGCCATTGGGATTGATTAAAAATAAATTTGCATTTCCATTGACACCCAAAGTTCCTAAAATATTCGAGCTATTCCCACCAGTCACCCGTGTCAAAATATTCTGTATACCTGAGGGATTGTCAAAATATACACGTTGTCTATTATTAATATTAAACTCAGTAAAACTATGAAAAAGATTGCCGCCACGTTGAGCGCCACCATTAATTAAATCTGCATTTGCACCATTAATTAAAATATTTGGTGTAATTTTAGAAGCCTCTACACCAAGGGTTTGATCGGGAGTAATTTGAGCCTCAACTGGTGTATTGGCAAGTAGCAAAAGTGAAGGTATAAAAAATTTTTGAAATAAACTGTCGATCTTAGGCATCACAATTAAATGAAGAGATGGTAGATACGCCATCTATGAATTACATATATCACTATTTCTGGTTGGGCTAAACATATGCAACAGATCAAAAATAAAAGTCAGATATCTGTATGTGAAAAAATACACCCCACAGCTAACTGTAGAGTGTATTTCTCATTAATTATTTCCGAACAATTAGCTAACTAACAGCAGATAGCTGCTTTTGAAAGAAAGCTTCCAAAACTCTTTCTGCTATTTGACGACTAGTTAAACCGAGTGCTGCCTTAGATTCATCTGGTGTCGCGTGATCGACTAAGATATCTGGCACACCGATGCGCTTGACTGGAACGACAACATCGGCATCAAGTAAAGCTTCGGCTACCGCAGAACCAAAGCCACCCATGACGCAGCCTTCTTCTAAGGTGACGACGCGCCCAATTTTCTTAGCTAAAGGTAAAATCAATTCCGTATCTAAAGGTTTAGCGAATCGCGCATTGATGACAGTGGCTTGAATTCCATGTTCGCTGAGAATTTCCGCAGCTTGCATACTTGGGTAGACCATCGTACCGTAGCCGACTATTAACACATCATCGCCAGTGCGGAGAATTTCACCTTTGCCGATTTCTAAAGGTTCCCAGCCTTCTTCCATCAGCGGTACACCATGACCGTTACCACGAGGGAAGCGCATAGCGATCGCGCCTTTGGTATAGTTAACGCCAGTAACGATCATGCGTTGGAGTTCGGCTTCGTCTTTAGGTGCCATCAACACCATATTCGGAATACAACGCAGATAGGCGATGTCATACATACCTTGATGGGTAGGGCCATCAGCACCCACAATTCCTGCCCTATCTAAGCAGAAGAATACAGGTAGGTTTTGAATGCAGACATCGTGAACGATCTGGTCGTAAGCACGTTGTAGGAAGGTAGAGTAGATAGCGGCGACGGGACGCATACCTTCACTAGCAAGTCCAGCTGCTAGAGTGACAGCGTGCTGTTCGGCAATACCGACATCTATATATTGATTGGGCAGTTTTGCTTGTAGTTTATCTAAGCCTGTCCCTGTAGCCATCGCCGCAGTAATCCCAATAATTTTGGGATTTTGTTCGGCAAGTTTAACTAAAGTGTGAGCAAAGACTTTAGCATAAGCTGGGGGTTTAGGCTTGCTAGAAGGAATAGCTTTGCCAGTTGTGAGATTAAAGGGATTTTGGGCGTGGTAGCCTACTTGATCTTGTTCGGCAAGTTCATAACCTTTGCCTTTGACTGTTGCTACGTGTACTAAAACTGGCCCTGGTATTTGATGTGCTTGTTGGAAGGTAGCAATTAATTCTTCTAAATTATGCCCATCTACTGGCCCGATGTAGGTAAAGCCCAATTCTTCAAAAACCGCACCAACTTTGGGAACAGCTAAACGCTTCATCCCTTCCTTGATGCGTCCGAGTTCGGGAGATAGAGATTCGCCAACAAAGGGAATATGCTTAAATTGTTCCTCAAAATTATCTTTAATGAACTGTACGGGTGGGCTGAGGCGCATTTTGTTGAGATAGCGGGGAATTGCGCCTACGTTCGGCGAGATGGACATCTCGTTGTCGTTGAGAACAACCAACAGGTTAGTTTTGGGCAAGTGTCCTGCATGGTTAATAGCTTCTAAAGCCATACCGCCCGTTAAAGCACCATCACCAATGACAGCAACGGCTTTAAATTTTTCCCCTTTCATATCGCGGGCTAAAGCCATACCCAAAGCTGCGGAAATACTGGTGGAAGCGTGTCCGGCACCAAAGTGATCGAATTTGCTTTCACACCGCTTGAGATAACCAGCAATTCCGTCTTTTTGCCTGAGGGTGTGGAAGTTGCTGTAGCGACCTGTAATTAGTTTATGGGGATAAGCTTGGTGTCCTACATCCCAAATAACTTTATCCCGATCTAAGTCCAGTGTCTGGTAAAGCCCTAAAGTTAACTCTACAACACCCAAACCTGGCCCCAGGTGTCCCCCAGTTGCTGCTACCGTTTGTAGGTGCTTATCTCTGATTTGACGGGCAATTTGTTGCAGCTGCCGAATCGATAAACCGTGCAACTGATTGGGATGGGTGATTTCGCTCAGATGCATATTATAGGGTTTTCCTCTCTAATCTCTACTTCTGAATATTCTCTGATTTTCCCACGGTAATGTTGCTTACAGAACTTTAGTTGAAGTAAGTTGTACTTTTACAGGGAAATTGAGTCATTTGGTATGTTTAACTACTGATTTTTGCATTAATGAATAAGTCAACTCTTTTCCCAAGAGAATTTGGTTTGACTTACCTCTATTAATGTAACAAAATGTAATAAAAATATTTTAAAAAATTGGCAATATATTGAGATTTTATTTCTGAGTCCATCGTAAAATTACAAGTTTAATTATTTTCTATCTAGACTTGGTAACAATTAGTAAAAAATAGATTAGTTTTCCTCCTCTTCATGTATAAGAGCTAAAAGAAATTTTTATATAAAAAAGACATTTTTAACATTAATTAAATGTAGAGACCGTGCGGGAAGGTCTCTACAGGAGTTTAGGTAAAACATCACGTAAATTCGGTCGATGTTCATATCCAGTTTGATTCTCGAAATCAGTTCTATGGTGATTGTGGGCTATCTGGAACTTTGGGAACTTCTGGTGTATCTGGTTGTTTTTGTTGTCGTTGCAAATATTTACTCAACACATCAGCCATATCACCACGAGTCATGGGACGTAATGGAAAGATATTTCCTTGAGCATCTGTATTAATAAAGCCTTCGGAAATTACTGTGGCGATCGCTTGTCTAGCCCAAGATGGAATCGAAGTTGCATCGGGATGGGAAGCGAGAATTTCCTTGACAGTTTCTTCAGGAAACTGAAACACACCATAAGCTTGGGCAAAAATTGCCAAGGCTTCTGCTTTTGTCACCTTTTGGTTCGGGAAAAACAAATTACCCCGATAACCTTTCATGATATCGGTCTTTAAAGCTATTTGAATATCATTAAATGCCCAATGAGAAGAGGGTACATCTGGAATTGCTAAATTTTCTTTGCTTACAGCTTGGCGTTTATCCAATCGAAATACTTTCACCATAATTGCAGCTAATTCTGCTCGATTAATTAGTCTTTCTGGATAAAAATTCCCATCGGTAGAATTTGTCATCCATTTGGCATTAACTACTTGTTGAATTGCTTCAGATTGCTGGCTAGAAGCTGCTTCTGCCACTTGTAACAGATGAATTGCTGGTAAATTTTGTAGCAAAACTACTAGGGATAAAGTACCAATAAACTGACGCATAATTATAACCGATTGCAGCCACAAACGCGATAAAAAAACAACGTCACCGTTGTTAAATCTACTATCTCATGACGAATTTACACTTAACAATGTTGCTATATTGCCATTGGTCATTTGTCAACGGTCATATAGTTGTCCTCCTTGTTTCCCCTGTCTTCCTGGTCCTTCTTGCCCTCGTTATCCCACCTTAACGCGGCAAGTAAAGCGCAAAATGTATGTAACTTTGGGTTATGTTCATTCTAGATAAGTTTTATGGAGCATTTTTGGGAATGACCGTAGCAGCAGACCCCGTGAAGTTGATGAAGCAAGAAGTTGGTAAAGCCGCCGCCGCTTTAGTCAAATCAGGTTCGATTGTCGGGTTGGGTACGGGTTCAACCACGGCGTACACAATTCAGTTTCTCGGAGAACGCCTCCAGTCTGGTGAACTCAAAGATATTGTAGGTGTTCCTACTTCATTTCAATCAGAAGTTTTAGCAAAGCAATACGGCGTTCCTCTCACTACCTTAGACGCTATTGACCACATTGATATTGCCATTGATGGGGCTGATGAGGTCGATCCCCAGAAGAATTTGATTAAAGGCGGTGGTGCAGCCCACACTCGCGAGAAAGTTGTTGATTACTTGGCAAATCAGTTCATCGTTGTAGTAGATAGCGGGAAGTTAGTAGACCGTTTGGGTTCTAGTTTTGCTGTACCTGTGGAAGTCATACCAATGGCCATTACTCCTGTGACTGATGCCATTAAAAAACTTGGTGGTAAACCAGAACTCCGTATGGGTGTAAAAAAGGCTGGCCCAGTGATCACCGACCAAGGTAACTTCGTTTTAGATGTGAGATTTGACTCTATTGACGACCCCGTAAACCTAGAAAAAACACTGAATAACATTCCTGGTGTTTTAGAAAATGGTATTTTCGTCAACTGCGTCGATTTAGTTTTAGTTGGCGAAGTTAAAGACGGTCAACCTGTTGTTAGGCAATTTTAGATGAACGGCTAGGAATTGGGGATGAGGGAAGGAAGGCAAGGAATAACCAATACCTCATTCCCCAATCTCAAAAATTCTCTACTAATAACTGTGTACCGTTATTCTTCCACGCTTTGACGAATTGAGCTTGCACGAGTTTAGCATCGTTATCTTTGCCCAGCGCTTGCAAACTGGCTTGCAAACCAAATAAAGAACGCCCATTCAAAGGATATTTTTGCAAATCTGCACGAAATACTTTTTCTGCGGCTGCGTAATCTCCCTTGGCTAACAGCACGCCACCTAATGCTTCCCTTGTGGGTATGTACCAATCTGGTGGTTCCATGTAGTTGAGGGCGTCTTCTTTTGCTACTGCTGTTTCTAGTAATTTAATCGCAGAATCATAGTCCTGCTTGGCTTTGGCAATTTTGCCGTCTAACAAATTGCTGGCAATATCTAAGATACTGCTAGCAGGACTCATACCAATTGTTGCATTAGCCGGAATGGTGTTTTGGGCGTTTAGCAGGGCAGCGCGATCGCTTGCGGCATCTTCAATGTTACCTTTGGCAGCATTAGCCATACCATGCGCAAAATACCATAGTGCTTTAGTAGTAACTAATTTATCGTCGGGCACAGTAGATTTAAGTATATTATCCCAGTCGCTAAAGCGCGTCTGAATCAGGAGTTTAGTACCGAGATAGCCTTCAATCATTGGTACTTCAGAGGCAAAAGGAGTGGCATTTGTAACTAATTTATCTGCTGCTTGGATAGCCTCTTGATACTTACCTGCCATAGCTGCGGCTACAGCTAAGAAATGTACGTTGTGGCTATAGTACATTAACGGGTAAAAACCCTGCACGTGATTTTTTTGGATATAAGCTTCATCTTGAGCGATCGCTAGCGCATTTGAACGCATTGCTCCTGTATAATCTCCCACACGAAAATAAATATGGGAAGGCATATGTACCAGATGTCCAGCTGCTGGTACTAAAGTTTCTAGCCGCTTGGCACTTTCTAGGGCGCGTTCTGGAGTTAGGGAGGCTTCTACTGCATGAATATAGTAGTGGTTGGCTCCCGGATGGTTCGGTTCGCTTTTGAGTACTGATTCTAAAACAGCTAAAATCTCTTCAGTATCTTCCCCTGGTTTGCCATCTTTAGTCCAGAGTTGCCAAGGGTGCAAATCCATTAAGCTTTCGGCGTATAGCGTTTTGGCATCTAAGTCTTGGGGATAACGCTTGACTAAATCTGCCATTGCGTTTTTATAATCAACGGCTAGCTTGTACAAATAGGCGTGGGAGTTGTTAGAGTAACGCTTTGCTAGAGCGTTAATGTAGTCTTGTTCCTGTTGAGATGCGTGTTTAGATAAAGCCACAGCTTGCTGAATTGCTGCATAGGCTGCTTGTTCGCGATCGCTATCTACATCCAGGTTAATATTAGGGCCAAGAGCTAAAGCAATACCCCAATATGCCATAGCTAATTGTGGATCGAGTTCCGCCGCATATTTAAAAGAACGCGCCGCTTCATCGTGGTTAAAGGCGTAAATCAAATTTAACCCTTGATCGAAAAACTTTTGCGCTTGTGGATTTTGGGTAGAAACTGGATGGTGATGCGTTCCCAGTCCAGATATTAAAGTATAAGGCTGTTGTATTTGAGCTAGAGCGTTGCCCGGAAAAACTAAGCTGAATATAAGTAGCCAAATTACAAATAAGTATTTCATTGTTCAAATTCCTAGCTAGTTTTTAAGCTTTTTTCTTATCTGCTTCTAAATGCCACAATTTCTCTAATGTGGCTACTTTATGGCGTAGTACAGTAGCACGATATTTCTTATAAGCATTAAATGCTACAAATAAGAGGAGATGAATAATAATGATATCAAACCAAATAAAAGTATTAATATATACAGAGTCTTTAGTAGATTGTGCGAGGTGAACAGAGTCATTGATTAAGTAATTGTGATAGTTTTCTGGCATAAGTACCCCCTGAAATTGAAAAATCGGCTTTATTTAAGAGACTTCATAGGGAATCTTATAGTTTTCTGATTTGAGTCGCTAGATTTTAAGCTGATTTTATGTAAATCTTTTTGAAGAAACTATTGGATAGAAACTCTTACAGATTGCAGCTAAAGTATTGTGTTGACAGTCACTCCACCCAGAAGTGAAGTTTTGGGCTAATAGCCTCAGTCCACTTAAGTTGAGTGAAATATACAGATAGATTTTTCGTAGAGTTTTACATTGCTAAACCCTTACCCACTACGGAAACATTCCCAAGATTTAAGAAATACGAACTTATTGTCTCCAGAAAAATCAGATAATTTCAGAATTTAAGAAAGTAGACGCTGTTTAAATTGGGAGGCTTGGACAGGATCGGGAATTTCTGCTGCTAACTTTTTTATTAATTCGGCGCGAGAAATTGTTTGGGAAGATTTGACAGTTTTTTGAACTATAAAAGTAGCCATTGGACCAATCAATTCTGCTAAATCTAGCTGACATTGACGTATAAAAGTTTCAGAGATAGCTTCATCGTTTGTACGCTGAGAACTAATAAGTAAATTCTCTGATGTTAATTTAACTTGAGGTTTACTCAAAGATTCGCTTTTGTGAAAGCTTGGTTGCTGCTTAAGAGGAGTTTGTTTAGCAGGCGCAAGCTGGACGGATAATTTATCTATCAATTCCTGATAAGTGAAAGCTGATATTGCTTTTTTAGGGTCGGTAATTTCTAATGCTACTGTTTTTATAAGTTGCAGCGGAGAAATTGCAGGAGACGATTGCAACACTTTCTGCACTAGGAAAAAAGCTATTGGCCCGATTAATTCAGCCAAATTATGCCCAAATTTACTAATAAAGTCATTATCAATTATTATATCTGAATTGCTATGTGTTTCGAGAATTGTTTCTTGAGAGGGAAAGGTGGCTTTTTCGTCCAGTTCAAAGCTTTGGCGATTAGTCTTTGCCAGTGGAGTTGGATCGAGTAAATCTAAATTAGAATCTTCTGCTTTCGTCTCTGCAACTGGACTTGAATCGAGTACATTTAAACTAGAATCTTCTGCTGTTGTCTCTGCCAGAGGAAGAGTCTCAAGTAATTTTAAATTAAAATTTGGCTCTGTCGCCTCTGCTAATGGAAGTTTTTCAAGTAATTTTAAATTAAAATCTCGTGCTGCATTATTCTGCATTAAAGTTGTGTCAATTAATTTTAAATTAAACGTTATTGCAGAAATTTCTTCGAGTGGCGTTATATCGTCATTTCCTAAATTAAAATCTATTGCAGAATTCTCTTCAGGCGCAATCGGGTCAGCGTTTTCTGAACTGAATTCTGTAGTTGAAGTGTTTTCAAGTATAGTGATATCTGAATTTGAAAAGCTAAATCCTGTTGCTAAAGTCTCGTCAGGGAAAACTGTATCAGTATTTTCTAAATCAAATTCTCTGACAGCAGTATTTGTAGGTGGAATTGTACCAGTATTTTCTAAACTACTATCTTCTTCTGGTGTGGCTTGCTCCCAAGTTTCTTGCTTTTCCAAGGGTAAATTAACAATGATGCGACAGCCATATCCAGGTTCTGTTTCAATCTTAAAATTACCTTTTAAGGCTAACACCCGTTCTTGCATCCCTTGGAGTCCAAACCCAGCTTTTTTTTGCGACAGTTGGAATCCTTTGCCGTTGTCTTTGATAATCAGGCATAAATTATCGGAGGTATGATAGAGATTGATGTCAACTTTTGTAGCCCTTGCATATTTACAGATATTTGTCAATGATTCTTGAATAATTCTGTAAAGAGTTTTGACTACCTCGGTAGACAAAGACGCAGGTAAGTTAATTTTGGTAGAAGGTAAGATCCCTGTAACTTGATGAAAATTTTGTACTAAAGAATCGATCAGAACTGTTAACGACTGCTCTAGAGGCACAATCTCTCGCATATTGCTGACAGATTGGCGAACTTCTTGAATTGCGATCGCACCTAGACGTTGGGCTTCTGCTAAAAACTTTTCCGCTAGCGTGGGGTCGAGACTCCAAAGCTTGTGAGCAGTTTGCAACTGAATATTCAGAGATGTCAGGGCATTTCCTAAGGAATCATGGATATCGCGAGCAATGCGTTTCCGTTCTTGCATTGCTGCCAAATCTTCAATTTGAAGGATGTGTTGCAGCATTTGCTCGCGGGCTATTGATAGATCTATGTGATTCTCACCTACCACGGTATTCACCCACTGCAATATAAAATGGTGACAAGCTACATAATTGCATCACTTCCAACAGATCGTTTTCCTGATTTTTGCGATTATATTATTTATTGATTGTTGCTGAATGCAATGATTAGTAGCTTAATACTATTATTAAACAACGCTTTAAGTATAGCGATGTAAATATTTGTTACTTAATTAGGCATAGTGTTAATTGACGTGTTTAATTTATGTCCGACTCAAGTACTTGCTAGATGCGATCGCTGCATAGAGAAGTTGACAACTTGCGATTGTCTCAATCAACAAGTCAGCAAGACAGCCTTATTTTCCAGTAATTATCGCTTCAATGTATATTAACCATGCGTCTAGCAGCTTGTGAACGGTTAATATACGCCTGAAACGCAACTATATCTTTTAGATAATTCAATAGATAGTCTTGCAACTCATCAAAGTCTATTGTTTCATCATTAGTGGTTGTCATATTTTTATCCCCCGATAAACGAGTCAACCCCTCTTTGGAGGAAATTAAAATTAATAATCTCAAGGATGAATTTGCTGGCTCTGAATTAATTTTGTTTCACTTTTTTATCTCCATAAATTAATAATGGCAGTATCTTTCTGTTTGTCGGTCAAATTAGAAACACGCTCAAGACTTACGCAACTGACAGATATATAACTGGTTGAGAGATTCAAACGTTAAAATTGAACTTGAACTCTTGACAACCTCAGCAACAAACCTCTCTTCTCTATAACTTCATACTGCTTAGAGCTTACCGAAGCATATTGGTTAATAACAGTCCAATTTCTGCTCAATTTTTATTCAATTTTTGTTCGGAATTATCTGAAAGTGTATTTGAAACCATGCGATCGCTCAATTCATGAGTATTTTTTATTTGCAGCCTATCAGACTAACTATTTATTCAATAGTCGTAGCCTATCACACTAAAACTTCTAGAAACATTGAGTTAGGCTTGCTTTAATGCACTTCAAAAAACTGAAATTTACAAGGTAAGCTTGTGTCTGATATTGCACTATATAGATATCTCCCTCGCCTTCCTGAAACCGCACTCCAAGAATTTACAGAATGGTGCGTTTTAGAGCAGGCGAAAACAGCAGGAATTGATTTTGCTCCAGATACAAGTAAGTTAAATAACTTACCACCACAAGACTACATTCCCAAACTGATTGACCAGTTTATGAAAGTCAAACCAGACCCAATTAAAGCAGGTTTAGTAGCTGCGATCGCGGGTAAAGAAGCAGATAAACACGCTTTATCTGGCGTAGCGGCTTTAGTTGATTTTGTCTCACTTTATGTTAAGTACTTAATTCCTAAAGATGGTAGTACTTCAGAAAAAGCAGATGCTTTATTACTAGAAGCCGCACAAAAACAGTGTGAGAAACTAATTCAAATTGCCAAAAAACATGGTGTAGAGTTTTAGTTTATAAGTAATACTAGCTCTAGTTTGTAAAAAGTTAGATACCCGATTTCTTTAAGAAGTCGGGCAACTTGATAACTATATTTAAATTTCAAGTGTACAAAATTTGTTCAAAAATTAAGTAATATTTCTATATAATACTGATACTTAAGTTGGTTAAAATATCATTATCATGTAATTATTAGTACTGAATGTATGGTTAGTATTTATAGCATACCTATTGATTGTACATTAGGAGTTGCTCGTCACTATTACCTCAGCCAGGATGGCGATTTTAATAACTCTGTTGGCTGGGGGCCTAGTGGAGTTGAATGGAAAGGAACAATTAAATTAACAGAAGAAGAGCTAAAACGTGTTCATGAATACACTAATGTATTTGGTGAGTACAATATACATTCTAATAACTGTGAAATGTTTGCTTGGTACATCAAGATTGGCAAACAATATTCGGGTCAGACTGAAGAAATTATAGTAACAAAATTTGGTGCTGCTTTAGTATCCCTAGTTCAGCCAGTCCATACTGTTCGTAGCATAAAATATTTGGAAATTGAAAAGGCTATTGTAGATAATTTTCAGGCAAACTTAGATAAGGTAAAACAGGCTAAACTTCTTGAAGAGCAAGCTGCGCGAGATGATTTTTGGTCACGTCGCGATGCTGGGTTATTATAACGAATTAATCAACAAATGCTAACTATTATTGGTTGTGGTAATCTCAATCGCAGTGATGATGCTGTAGGTGTAATTGTTGCCCAACGCCTACAACAATATCTAGCCCAAAATCCCCATCCCAATGTGCGAGTGTATGACTGTGGAACCGCAGGGATGGAAGTAATGTTTCAAGCTAGAGGTAGTAAACAATTAATTATTATTGATGCAAGTTCGACTGGTTCAGAGCCAGGTGCAGTTTTTAAGGTTCCAGGTAAAGAATTGGAAGCTTTACCGGAACCTAGTTATAACTTGCATGATTTTCGCTGGGATAATGCTTTAGCCGCTGGACGGAAAATCTTTCAAAATGACTTTCCCGAAGAGGTGACAGTTTACCTCATTGAAGCAGCAAATCTTGATTTAGGATTGGAGTTAAGTCCTGCGGTTAAACATTCTGCCGATCTGGTTTTTGAAGAGGTAGCTGCAACTATCAGACAGAATAATGAGTAATTCGTAATCAGAAAATTTCTCTACCCAGCTAAGTCACGATAAACAGCAAGTTCATCTACTCTCATTTCAAAAGGTATACCTTGGCTTTCTGGGGGACAGACGCGGATTTTGGCGCTGCTGACAATGGGGTTGAGTATTGTCGCCATTGGGACAATTTTTTGTAAGACGCGCCAGTTGGTAACAGGATCGGGACATTCGATAACTAGCACCATTACACTGGAGTGGGTGGTGAAATACCAACGACAGCTAGATAACAGACTTTGGATAGTGCGATCGCAGGCTTCATAAAAGTACCTGCTAATAGAATATTCTAGTTGCTGACGCAGGATAATATCTGCTGAAGTCAGTTGCATTGGATGCGAATCATCTTCTGGAGAGTAAATTTCTTTAGCCATCTTCTTTTTTTCCTCACTTATACGCCAATTGCCATTGCATAGAGAACATCTTTATTAGTTTGTAAGAATTCTTGAGTTTCATCATCATAGAAAGCACCAATTGCACTACAATGGATGCCCCAAAAATTGCTAACAAGATACACTCTTTGCCCTAAAAAGCCAGCTATTTGCATAGCCGTTTGATAATTTATATAGTCGGACACAAAAAATAAAGTTACAGCGCTGTCTTTTGCAATTGCTTGATTAATGCACAAGTAACCTGTTTTTTCGCTAAAATTGCCCGCCTTAATTAGATGCTTTCCCTTATATAAACCTGGAGTTATTCCCCTAACTTGATGAATAACGGAGTAAATTTCTATCTCCTCAAAATTCTCTGTTGGTATCGGCTGCGCAAGATGTTGCAATATCCGCCAATAATTTTCTTGAGAAATGGACTGTTTATAAAAACGTCTACTTGAGCGCCTCATCCAAACAGTCTGGAAAAATTTATCCTTGTCAAAGTTAAACTGGGGATGGAGTAATTTTTGTTGGCGACTTTTCTGGAGCGATGTTTTTTGATAGCCTGATTCTACAAATTCATTGGCTTCAAAATAATCAGTGCCACAGACAAAAGGGACTTGCAACCTTAAATGTCTGATTTTCTTTTCTTGCACTTCTCCAGAAATCGCACAAGCCGTAATAAACTCTTTATTCTCAAACCCTAAAGCTGCATTGAGAGCGAGTTTATCAAAATCAAAAATAAGTTGTATCTCTTGGTCGTGAATATAGGCTGAAGCAGCAATTGCACCTAAATGGTGTCCGCTATCTAGCCAACAATATCTCAAGCTCCTGTCTTTGTATTTCCAGCTAGACCTATAATAAACACAACTAATTAAAAAAATGAATCCATTTATACTTTTGCCCGGTATAATATAGCTCTCTAAGCCATCATCAATTAATTCATAAATCAGAGTTAGACAATTATTCTCAACTTCTAAATGATATATCCCGTTGACTATTCCCTCGATATCGCGAATCTGTACATAAACTTCTGTCGGATACAACGCGCCCGCAGATGGATTTACACGCAGTTTCTGCAAACCATCCTTATACATCTTTTCCAGAGTTATAGTACTGGTTAAGCTGATAAATGAGTGAACGGGATTATTGAGATTTAATTTCACTCTTCTATAAAACTTTGGATAAACTTTAAATACAGATGGTTGAGTTGACGCATCCACATAATTTGGATCGATCTGTACCGATAAGTAAGAATGCTTTGTTGCTTGATGATAATCTAGCTCTGATAGCTTACTTGGAGGCATTTTTGAGTATCCTTAAGACTTCTATATTGCTAGCAAAATCTATAGCTTTAAAATCGTCTAAGTTTTTTAAATTTATGTTAGGATGATGTTGTAACAACAATTTAACTACTTCTGTCTTTCCCGCTGATGCTGCATACATCAAAACAGTAGCCCCGTTATCATTTTGGTTATCAATATTGATGTTGGCAGCAAGCAACAAATTCATTAAATCGAAGTAGTTGCCAAAACAAGCAAACCAGAGAGCATTATTACCATCATTGTTTCTGATATTGATATCTGCGCCTAAAGCAATTAGTTCTTTAACTACCGCGTAAATTCCTTCTCTAGTAGCTTTCATCAAAGCCGTATCGCCATTCTCACCAGGCTGATTTAAGTCATCGAGATTGTAACCTTTATCGCGCAACCATTGGCTTGTGGTTTTGCTGAGATTTTGCTGATTTCTTGAACTCATAAACATCCTGTCTATGGATAGATCTGTAAACAAATAATCAACATACCAATCCCTATCATTTGTAGTTTCTTACAAATGACAAAGGATAACCCTAAAGAAAAATTCCCAATCCAAACAAGATGACTATAGCAATTCTTAGAAAAGGTAATGGTGGGCATTACCCACCATGTTACAGAAATGCTATGAGACCCATTAAACTATGAGGAATGTATGGTAACTGTTAAACAAGAACAATTAACAGCAAATACTTCCTATTCACGAACCATCACCGATTGGTAAAGCACCAATTTAGTCAGTATGCAATAGTTGCATTATCCAACCTGGTATCTATCCAGACTACCTAAGTTTTTCAACTTTTATCTCAGGAGAGAAAGCTAACAAGAGATAGAGAATTAGCAGGCTACTGAGTTATGCGATGAGAAAATTGATGCTTTAAACAGTACATCTTACAAGACAAATCGATTAACCTACAGACACATATTCTCGACCTTCAGAGAATAACTGTCTTGCAGTTTTTTCTGGTTTAGGTGCGCCATAGTAACCAGCTTCAGCTTCCAGTTCATCTACTAAATCCCAAGCTTCGTCGGCTCGTTTAGAATCCGCACCATAATTAGCAGTAATTGAGCGAGCATTGGAGATAGCTTTGTGAAGTTCTTTCTGCACAAATTTTAATTTTGGTTTTTCTACAAAGTCCCCCTTGGTGATAATATCTGTGACAGAAATAATGCCCAGCAATTCACCTTGGATTACAGGCGCACGCCATACACCAGTATTAGCAAATAACCGCGCCACATATTCTACATCAAGGTCGGGATTGACCACAACGCAGGGTTTGCTCATAATTTCATAAACATGCATCCGTTCAGGATCTTTGCCATAAGCAACAACCTTGGACACAATATCAGTTTCGGTGACAATACCGTAAGCATCACCACTGTGACGAGGTTCTACAATCAACGCCCGTAATTCTTTGAGCCGCATTAATTTGACTGCTTCTGCTACACTAGCGGAACCGCGAATAGTAGCTACATCTTGAGTCATAATCTGTTTAGCTCTCATAATTCTGGCTCCTTAAATTTGTTTTGCAAGTAAGGGAATTGATTCTAAACTGCTGCAATTCTTCCCAAACTGCATTTTATTGATGCGACTTATTCAAATTCAAATTTAATTATTAGAAAATGACTTCGCCGCATGAAAAAGTGGTTACGGAAATTAGACATTCCGTTGAAGAAAGATAAATCTATTTCACAACTTAAATACTCTGGTTATTTGGAGACAGAAGACTTACGCATATTCCCCTCTTCCTTCTCTTGAAGATCTTAGATATTCTGCCTCATTTTTAAACTCAACCAGCATTAAGTTAGGAATGTCTGAGTTAAGTCTGTAATCGCTTTTGCTGAAGTCTGGTTGACTGGCAACAATTTAGCTTACCTATATAGTATCACTATCATAAGTTTCAATTATGAATGATTTATAAAGATCCCCAGATATTTCATCGGTAAAAAGTGTAAAAAAGGCTAAAAAAGTTGTAATTTTTACTTTTTATTTTCTGACAATAGGCTAATAACTAACCGCCATAACAACAGTATTGGAGCAATGAGGAATAAATTGCTCAATTGTCAATACATATAACGATTAAAATTGGATATTATCTTGGATTAAGTAAAAATAACGATTGACTATTAGACAATCATTATTTACGCGATATTTTAGTTTTTTCTTAAGATTAACAATTAACGTTCAATGCTAATGCATGGAGATTTCATGCTCATCTACTGGCAAAACGAACAGTAGGTAATAACCAAAAGATAGAAATAAATAGATTGTTTCATCTATCTTGTTATATAGCTAACTTAGATTCTTAAAAAAGAATAAAAGATTGATATACATAATATAAATATTTGCTAATGTTTTACGTACAAATAACTAAGAAGGTATGCAAAAATGGAAATTAGCGCTCGTAATTCTTTGAAAGCTACTGTGAAAAAAGTTGTTGCTGGCTCTGTAAATAGTGAAGTCACATTAGAAATAGCTCCTGGTGTAGAAGTAGTAGCAATAATTACAAAATCATCAGCAGATAAACTGGGATTATCAGAAGGTAAGCAAGCTTACGCTGTTATCAAAGCTTCAGACGTGTTAGTTGCTGTTGATTAATTCTAACTGTCAGATATCAATAAACATTTGCTGATTTAGATGCAAAGACTCCACCTTTTTACAAGTGGAGTTTTTTATTATGTCTTTTTTTAATATAGTGATGAGTTATGGCGATCGCAACACAGTATTATGAAATCTGAGAGCGCAATCTTACAAGCTGAATACGATATTTATACTGCTATTTGTCAAGAAAGAAATTTATTTCTGTTTCATCGCCCCGATACAGTCTTCAGTGACTACACGGCTGACGATCCATTTCACAAATATCACAGCGATCGCCCACGCTTCTCTGGTGCATTTAAGTATGAGTGTTTAAGATGCAAGGGTATGATTGAAGATTATGAAGCGAAAAATACGCATGAGTGGCGTTTAGAGAAGCGATTTCAAGTTGAAAATGGATATCGCTTTGTCTCAGAACTTGAACCTCACGAATCTCAAAAAGCTCGTGGAATTTTTACCTTATCGCGAGTTGGGTTTAGCGAATCATGCGATTATGGGCTGGTTCACATTGCTTACTCTGCTTGTGGATACTACTTGCTGTTTCACTTCAATGGATCTGTTTGGCAACGGCTAGCGTATTTTATGTCCTACGTTGTATGAATTGAGCAAATTAACTCACCCTAACTGTATAGAAATTTTGGTGCGTTATCTGATGACTAACGCACCTGATAACTAAATTAAGCAGTCCGGAAACGTGCTAACTCTTTACCAGTTTTGGCGTCGTGGGCGTGAACTGTACACACCAAACAAGAGTCAAACGATCGCGCAACGTGACCTACTTCCACAGGATCGCTAGAATCGTAAATTGGTGTCCCAATTAAAGCTTCTTCAATCGGGCCGCGTACACCTTCACCATCGCGAGGGCCGACGTTCCATGTAGTAGGCGCAATTACTTGGTAGTTCTTAATCTTACCGCCTTCTATTTCTACCCAATGGCACAAAGAACCTCTTGCAGCTTCGGTTGCACCCCAACCTCTACCATCTTTTTCTTTGGGTTTGATATACCAGGGGTCGTTTAATTTGAACTCGCGCAAGCAATGTTCGGCTTGTCTATACAATTTCACAAGTTCGTGGACGCGCGCCAACTGACGCACATGGATACTAGGGCCACCCATCTGCTTGAACACGTCTAGAATAAACCCATCCTGATGTTGCCAAGACTCGCCATGCTTACCACCTGCGACCAATTGACGCGCTAAAGCACCAACTTCTAAACGCCCAAAGTCTTGGTGACGTACTGAAGTAGCCCAAGAATAGGCATTATCGAAGTCTTTTGTATTTTTCTGGATCGGATTAGTGACGCGATCGAAGGGGTGAACGTCTGCGGTTCCTTCGTCATACCACGAGTGAGTTGTATTCTCGCGGGCAAAGGTATGATCCAGCAATGTGTGGGTGTCGGTGAAGCTGTCGTACACTCCACTTTTCATAATTGTGGCAGCATTTCGCCCTTCAATCGTGGGATTTTGATATTTGTCTTCGTGAGGTAAATATCCCCAAGTCCCATATTTACCAGTACCAGCGCCATATCGATCGAGACCAATATCTAGACCCATGCGCCAATATAAACCCAAGTCGGATTCCCGATGCTTGCGGTCTTCGTCTAGCCAATCCATGAAATCATCATAAGTCTGGATTTGTTCGTAGCGTTCTAGGGAACAACCCAACCATACTGGTTCTAACCAGTTGGTGCGGAAGTATTCTAAAAGAGACCAAGCGCGGGTAATATCGGTGAGGGTAGGGGCGCACATGACACCACCAGGAACCATATAACTAGAATGAGGCCATTGACCACCTAAGAGGGCATAAATTTCTACCGGTTTGGCAGCAATTGTCACCCCTAGTTCGTAAGAGGTTCCTGTAAAGGCAGCGAAGCGTCTCGTAGCTTCTTCATAAAAACGGCTATTGCGATACTTTCTATGAGTTAAGTCAATAGCAAATAAAGCATAAAAGTAGCGAGGTATGCTTTGAATTGTTTCAACAATTTGACCTAAATTTCTCGCCAAAATCGCATTACGTGGAACTTCTGTTCCCCATGCTGTATCTAACGCCCAAGATGCACAAGTCAGGTGAGAACCACCGCAGATACCGCAAATACGAGGTGTGGCAATTAATCCGGCTTGGGGGTCTTTACCACGCAGGATGATTTCAAATCCTCGGAAGAGTTCGGCATGTGTCCAAGCGTTGACGACATACCCATCTTCAATTTCCACTCGTACATCTAAATCGCCCTCGACTCTACCAACTGGCGAGATGTCTAATGTTTTAATTGTCATTTGTCATTTGTCCTTTGTCATTGGTCAAGAGTCAAGAGTCAAGGGTCAAGGGTCAAGAGTCAAGTTTAATTACTCTGGACTTTTGACTTTGGACTCTTGACTAGATTGTGAAAAAGTCTTCTTCTGCCCAATCTGGTGCGATATCTTTGGCAACCATTGTGAGGACAGCGTAGTCTTTGGGTTTGACTCCAGGCGGTAAGTCTTTCGGAACTCCCATAACTGTTTGAGTTTTGAAGACTGTTCCTGGCTTGAGGTCGTAGAAGGGAAATTCTGGTTCGGTGCAACCTAAACAGGGCATACCAGCGCGGGTTTTGGAGGAAACGCGGTTCCACAAGATGCGGTTGCAAGAGGAATGGGTCATAGGGCCGCGACAACCTAGGTCGTAGAATAGGCAGCCTTTACGTTGACCAAATTCGGCGGTTGAGGCTTTGTAAGCAAAGTGGACGTTACGGGTACAACCTGTTTGGGTGTAGGTGTTGAAGAAGGTTTGCGGACGATGGAATTCATCAAGGGCAATGTCGCCGATGCGTCCAGTGGCGATCGCAACTAAAATTTGACTAATCCAGTCTGGATGGGCTGGACATCCGGGAATGTTAATTACAGGTAATCCAGATTTAGTGCGAAAGTCTTTACCTAAAAATCCGCCTTCTTTACGCTTGAGAAATTGCAAACCCTGAGACTGGCTGGGGTTGGGTGACATCGCGGGAATTCCTCCCCATGTCGCACAGTCTCCTACAGCCACAATAAAACTCGCAGCTTGCGAGAGGTCTGTTAACCAGTCTTTCATTGGGCGATCGGCAAAGCGGTTCCATTCCCCTGTGCCGTTGGGGGCGTTAACAACAGTACCTTCAAATACCAATATATCTAGGGGAATTTTGCCAGAAATGCAATCTCGTAGTAGTTGTTGTAAGTTATCGCCCAGTTCCAACCCTAAGGATGGATGCCAAAGCACTTTGATGCCAAAATCGCTAATCAAATCGCATACTGTCGGTTCTTCGGCGTTCAGGAAAGAGATAGTGTTACCCGAACAAGCACCACCTTGTAGCCATAGTACGTTAGTCATCGGCTAGGTATTTTTTTACTAGTTATGATGCATGATTCAGATGATAAGGATTGTAGCGATATCACCTGTTTTCTAATCTAGATCTTTAAAATTAAGATATTTTTTTAATTTATTTCTTTTAGTTAAATAAAAATTAATAATTGCGAAAAATTTTAATAGATGCCAATTTTAACAAAAAGGTTATAGCTATGACTGATTTTATGAAAAAAGTATGGATAATATATAATCTCTTGTCAGATTTTTAGCTCAATTAATCTTGAAAATTTTTCCTAAAGTATTGCAGTGTAATAACTTTGGCAGTAAAAACTAAATAGTTATTAGTACTTAAATGTTTTATGGCGATACAAAATTATTATTCATATTTGCTGACATTAATGTCGTTAATGCATATAATATATTTAATATTTTAAATTAAATATTCCCTATTTGTTAGCAGTTGATACAAAATACTTTAACCAACACTTAAGGTATTTAAAACTGTTGTTAATATTGGCAATTTCCCTCTAGAAATTTGCCAATAAATTGTTTTATAGTTTAAAAGCTTGATTAATTCAATTCCAGGATAGTTCCCTAAACTACTGGTGAAAGTACCTGGAAATTTTGGTTTCCCTTTTTCATGCCCACTCTAGGTTGACTAACCTCCCTGTATTGGATTTGAAAGCAGCGGGTGTTGTCAGGTTTAAGTAGTGAGGAGGAGAAAGAGACGGGGTGATATTGGGGAAAATCGGGGAGTTTCGCTTAAGAAATTCAGAATCTGCGTAAATCGGCTGAGTATGTATATCCCTTGATGAGACAGATATTTGTGTCTTCATCTGTCGTGGCGTTGAAAAATTCCATTCCCCAAACGGCCAGATTACGGTAGTTATGACCCCTAGCATGACAGATTCAGCAGTGACGGAGGCCATTGCAGCCATTGCATCGGAGTCAGCAACTACAGAAGAAAAAATCCAGATGCTGATCGAGGTAGCACTAGGTTTTCAAAAAAAGCCCCAAACTGTTAAAGACTTGCGGAATGCAGTTTCTTTGTATTACCGGGCCTATGAAATGTGCGGTGAGGACTATCCCTTACTCAAAGCCAAAGCTCAGGTGGGGATGGCTGGGACGTTACAAGAGATTCCGGATGTAGGGACGCAACTGCTGCTGCAAGCGAAAGCTGGCTATGAAGAAGCATTGCCAATTTTACAACAGTTAGCTTCGCCAACAGAAGTGGCAGAGGCACAGATGAATTTGGGGTTGGTGTTGCAATTGTTAGTACCTTTCAATTTAGCGCGGACAACAGATAGCATCAAAGCTTATCACGAGGCTTTGCGGGTGTTTACCTGGCAAGATTATCCCCAAGAATATGCCATCTTATACAACAATATTGCGATCGCCTACCTTTCCATGCCCCTAGCATCGGAACGAGAATATTTGTGTCAGGGATTAGCAATACAGACTTTTGAAGTCGCACTCAAGCATATTCAGCTGCACGACCATCCCAAAGAATATGCGATGTTGCAAAACAATTTGGGTAACGCTTTGCAGTATTTAGTGAGTGACCATCCTCTAGAGAATAACTTAAGAGCGATCGCAGCTTATGACGAAGCTTTAAAAGTTCGTAATCCCAAAGATACACCTCTCGAATACGCTAACACAATTTCTAATAAAGCCAACGCCCTATGCAACCTAGTTGACAATTCTCAAAACCCAGAAGTTGGTATATTGCAAAATCTCTTACAAGCACGCGCCTACTATCAAGAGGCTTGGGAAATATTCACTCAACATCAACAACAAGAAAAAGCACAAGTAGTAGCCCAAGCAATGCAAGCAATTGTTACATAAATAACAAATTACAAAAAGTAAATAGTTATTGCTTAACAGTTAGTAGTTATTAGCTTGTGTAGTGTGTACTCATGAGTAATTAACGAATTTCTACTGAAAGGAAGCTTAGGAATGAGAGAGGTATTAGCAAGTCTTTCCAGTAACTTAGCATCTGGAGAACTTAACATTACCGCAGAGTTACTATGTGTATTATTAGCAACTATCTTATCAATGATTGGTGGTGCTATTGGTGGAATGTTATTAGCTGGGAAAGATATAGGTTATCAGTTTTCAGCTATTTTAGGTGGATTATTTGGCCCTGCGGGTGTAATTCCCGCCATTGTTTTAGGACTAGTTGTCTTGAATTATTTAACTAATTTTTAGGAGGCATAATGTTTGAAATTGGATTGTTAACCGCTAAGTTATTTTTTAAAGGAAAGTTACTGCGCGATCCCATAGATTTTTTCCGTCAAATAGCAATTGGTATTGGCGTAGGTTTACTAATATTAGTCTCACTTGCAGAAACCGCAATACCTTTTTGGATACCAGTCGTCATATCTAGCTTGGTTACTGGTGCAGTTATGCCATTTCTACTTAAAGATTTCAAAATGAAATGAGTTTTAAATTGTCGTTTGTCATTTGTCCTTGGTCATTTGCATAGTTAATTTAAACTCTTGACTTTGGACTATTGACCCTTGACTCTTGACTTTGGACTATTGACCCTTGACTCTTGATAAATGACTAACCTTGAAGAATTGGTGCAAGAAATCAACCGCTTTGAAGCAATTGTATCTGAGTGGGATGAAAGTCAAAGATGCGTAGTTGTAGGGTTAAAAAGAGCAATTGAAGCTTTACATAAAACAGCCTTGAAGCGTTTAATTCAAAACCTCAAGGAAGAATCTATGTCAGCTTTGCGTCATGCTGTAGCTGACGAAGTTGTCTATGCAGTATTGCTATATCACGAATTGGTCAAACCACCAAAACCACCTTTAGAACAACGTATTCAAATAGCCCTTGATGAAGTTCGTCCAAGCTTACAAAGCCATAATGGAGATATAGAATTAGTAGCAATTAAACTTCCAGATACAGTAGAAGTCAGATTAATAGGAACTTGCAGTAATTGCCCAGCTTCTACTTTGACTTTATCGCAAGGAGTCGAACAGGCTATTAAATCTCATTGTCCAGAAATTACAAAAGTTATTGCTGTGAATAGTGGGGCTAAGGTTGAGAGTTCTAAGTCTAATTTAACAAGTCCATTTTCATCTCAAAGAGGCTCTACCTGGGTAAGGGTCACAACTTTTGATAAAATTCCTGAATCTGGTATTTTAGCAGTAAGAGTTGCAGGTAATTCTTTTATTTTATATCGGCAAGGTATTAATATTAGATGTTACCAAAATGCTTGCTCTCATCTAGGATCTACTTTAGATAAAGGTAAAGTGGAAAATGGGATTATTACTTGCCCTGCTCATAGTTTTCAGTATAGGTTAGAGACAGGTGAATGTTTAACGGTTCCTGATGTTTCGCTTCAGTCATATCCGTTAAAAATTAGAGAAGATAAAGTTTTTGTTCAATTGTAACGATCAAAATATCTTATAGCTTTCAAGCCGTTACGAATTTTTTTCAAGCAAAAACCCCGGCGTTTCTGGCGGGGGTTTATGGCTGTTGGTACTTTCTCAGCAGAAAATTTTGCCCCAGAATATAGGGGACGAACTAAAAGTTCAACCTATCAATATACAACTTCAAAATTGCCAATACGCAGCAATGTAGATGTTTTTAAGCTGTGCGGAAACGTGCTAATTCTTCACCTGTTTTGCGATCGTGGGCGTGAACGGTACACACCAGGCAAGAGTCAAACGAACGGGCGACATGACCAACTTCTACAGGATCGGTGGGGTCATAAATTGGTGTCCCGACTAAGGCTTCTTCAATCGGGCCGCGTATTCCTTGACTGTCGCGAGGGCCTACATTCCATGTGGTCGGGGCCACAACTTGGTAATTCTTAATTTTACCGCCCTCCAATTCTACCCAATGGCACAGGGCACCTCTGGCGGCTTCGGTTGCACCCCAACCTCTGCCATCTTTTTCTTGGGGTTTGATATACCAAGGATCGTTTAAGCGAAATTCGCGTAAGCAGTGTTCGGCTTGGCGGTACAACTTCACTAGTTCGTGCATTCGTCCCAGTTGGCGCAGATGAATGCTAGCACCGCCCATTGCTTTGAACATACTCAGGATAAATCCGTCATAGTGCTGCCAAGACTCTCCATGTTTGCCACCTGCAACCATTTGCCGTGCAAAGGGGCCGGTTTCTAAGCGTCCGTATTCTATGTGACTGACCGCAGTTGCCCAAGAATAGGCGTTGTTGAAATCTTTTGTATTTTTTGGGCTTGGTTGAGTTGTGCGGTCAAAAGGATGAATATTCTCTGTCCCTTCGTCATACCAAGAGTGAATGGTATTCTCGCGGGCAAAGGTATGTTCCATTAAAGTGTGGGTGTCAGAGAAGCTGTCATACACTCCACTTTTCATGATGGTGGCAGCATTTCGCCCTTCAATCGTGGGTTTTTGATATTTATCCTCGTGGGGTAAATATCCCCAAGTCATATATTTACCAACACCAGCACCGTATTTATCTAGACCAATATCTAAGCCCATGCGCCAGTAAAAACCCAAGTCAGAATTGGCATGATTGGGGCTTTCATCTATCCACGCCATAAAGTCATCATAAGTCTTGATTTGCTCGTAGCGTTCTAGAGAACAACCTAACCATACTGGTTCTATCCAGTTAGTGCGGAAGTATTCTAAAATTGACCAAGCACGGGTAACGTCTGTTAGCGTGGGGGCGCACATGACACCACCAGGAACCATGTAACTAGAGTGGGGCCATTGGCCGCCTAAGAGGGCGTAAATTTGTACAGGGCTACCAGAAATAGTGACGCCAATTTCATAAGATTTGCCAGTAAAGGCGGCAAAGCGTCTCGTGGCTTCTTCATAAAAAGGACTGTTTTGGTACTTTTTATTGGTCAAGTCGATCGCATATAGACCATAAAAGTAACGAGGGATACTTTGTAGTGATTCAACGATTTGGCCTAAATTCCTAGCCAAAATCGCATTACGCGGGACTTCTGTTCCCCATGCTGTATCTAATGCCCAGGATGCACAAGAAAGGTGAGAAGCACCACAAATTCCACAAATACGAGGTGTGACGATTAATCCGGCTTGGGGGTCTTTACCGCGTAAGATGACTTCAAATCCCCGGAAGAGTTCGGCTTGTGTCCAGGCGTTGACTACATAGCCATCTTCAATTTCTACGCGGACATCTAAATCGCCTTCTACTCTACCAACTGGTGAGATGTCTAATGTTTGGGTTGTCATTTGTCAAAAGTTGAGGATCAAGGGTCAAGAGTCAAGTATTATGACTTTGGGCTTTCGACTAAACAGTAAAAATGTCTTCTTCTGTCCAGTTGGGTGCTGCATTTTTTGCCGCAACTGTGAGTAAGGCATAGTCTTTTGCTTTGATACCTGGAGGTAGTTCTTTAGGAGTTCCCATCAATGTTTGGGTTTTGAAGACTGTTCCGGGTTTAAGATCAAAGAAGGGGAATTCTGGTTCGGTACAACCTAAACAAGGCATTCCGGCGCGGGTTTTGGAAGAGACACGGTTCCACAAGATGCGGTTACAAGACGAATGTGTCATCGGGCCGCGACAACCTAGGTCATAGAATAAGCAGCCTCTACGCTGACCAAATTCGGCCGCAGTGGCTTTGTAGGCAAAGTGGATGTTACGGGTACAGCCTGTTTGGGTAAAACTCTTGAAGAAGGTTTGGGGACGGTGTAGTTCATCAAGTGTGATGTCGCCGATACGTCCGGTGGCGATCGCAACTAAAATTTGAGTAATCCAATCAGGATGGGCTGGACATCCGGGAATATTAATTACGGGTAATCCTGATTTGCTGCGGAAATCTTTGCCTAAAAACCCACCTTCTTGACGTTTGAGAAATTGTAGCCCTTGGGATTGGGTAGGGTTAGGTGCTGTCGCGGGAATTCCTCCCCAAGTAGCACAGTCTCCGACAGCAACGACAAAGTTCGCCGCTTTAGAGAGGTCACTTAACCATTCTTTCATCGGGCGATCGGCAAAACGATTCCATTCACCTGTACCGTTGGGGGCGTTAACAACCGTACCTTCAAATACAAGGATATCTAGAGGAATATTTCCGAGAATACAATCCCGCAGTAGTTGTTGCAAATTGCTACCCAGTTCCATCCCTAAAGATGGATGCCAAAGTAAGTTAATGCCAAAGTCGCTAATTAGATCGCACACTGTCGGTTCTTGTGCATTCAAAAATGACATGGTGTTTCCCGAACAAGCACCACCTTGCAGCCATAGTACGTTAGCCATCAGATATGTTTTAGTATTGTCGTTTTTGTCTGTATTTGATAAAAAGGCTAGTGCCGCTAGGCGAAATTCAAAAGCCAAGAATAATTTTCGCGATCGCTGGACTGATTGAGTTTTACTAAATACGGTTTGACATCAAATTTTTAATGCCAAAATAGAGTTTTTTCTATGTCTATTAACAAAAGCATGAGTGCTATTGATAGGACAAGATTTTTCTTCGTCTTGAGAACTAAATAGTTCTGCTTTCACTGAAAAGAGAAAAGCATCATGTATGTGGAAACCGGATTTAGAGACTCACCTATTTATCAATATTAATTTTTGAATATCAGGGATTTTACGCTGTAATTGTAGTTAAATTCATAAAACTTAACAAGTTTTCGTAGCCAAAATCTTTTTTGAAAGTTGAATTAAATAATATAGATGCAAAAATTACATAATAGCAATGTGCTTTCCGTTATAGAATAATTATTTATTGTAATAAATAGTGCCACAATTATATTCTTTGATAATTATATATATAACGGAATTTGTAATAAATGCTATATCCATGAAGTGTTGCACAAGGTATAAGTTAATTCAAGGATTTACTGTTTAAATTTATTGATTGCATCAAAAATTACAAGATATAAGCTAATATCAATTTAATAGCATCATGTAGCTTAAATAGCAGCATTATAAAAGATATTAATCAATAATTAAATTGTGTATATTTTGGTTAAAATCAGCTTGATAAGGCTAGAATTTCAGCCGTAAATTCCTGTAAAGTAAAAACAAATTTCGCTGATTTAATCAATTGCGGCTAACCTGAAGTTGCACTAGTAGGTGGGGATTCAGAAAAATCCTCTGCCTGAGACTGTGCTAGCCTGCTTGAGTCGAAAATACTTGCAACTATGTCTACATTAATCCTTTCATAATTGTTCAGATGACTCCTAGTATTACAGATTCAACAGTAAAAGCCGCGATCGCAGCTATTGCATCGGAATCAGCAACAACCCAAGAGAAAATCGAGATGCTGATTGAGTTGGCACAGGGTTTACAGAAAAAACCCAAAACTGCTCAAGATTTATGGAGTGCAGTAGCACTATATAAACGGGCTAATGAAATGTGCGGTGACGATTATCCCCTGATGAAAGCCCGCGCTAAAGTGGGTATGGCTGGGGCTTTGAGGTCAATTCCTGAGGAAGGATCGGAGTTACTGCTAGAAGCGAAAACAGCTTATACAGAAGCATTACCGATTCTGCAACAATTGGCTTCTAAAGAAGAAGTAGCAGAAGTACAGATGAATTTGGGGTTAGTATTGCAGTCTTTAGTACCCTTCAATTTAGCCCAAATAGCAGATAGCATCAAAGCTTATCAAGAAGCGTTGCGAGTATTTACGGCGGAGAATTACCCACAAGAATATGCAATTTTACACAACAATATTGCGATCGCATATCTCTCAATATCTGCGGGGATGGAACAAAAACAGTTGTGTGAAGGTTTAGCCGTACAGACATTTGAGTCAGCACTACAGCAAATTAATCTCATTGAAAACCCCAGAGAATATGCAATGTTGCAAAATAATTTGGGGAACGCTTTACAATACTTACAAAGTACCCATCCTGTAGAGAATAATTTAAAAGCGATCGCCGCTTACAAAGAAGCATTAAAAGTTCGCAATCCCAAAGATACGCCCTTAGAATACGCCAACACAATTTCTAACAAAGCTAACGCCCTCTTCAACTTACCTGACGATCCTGAAAAGCCAGAAGCAGGGAATCCACAAAATCTTTTAAAAGCAAGGGCTTACTATCAAGAAGCTTGGGAAATATTTACGCAGCATCAACATTTAGAACAAGCGCAAGTTGTAGCCCAAGCACTGCAAGAGGTACAAACAGAGATCCAAATGAATAACGAACAACTTCAGGGGCAAAACTGATGACAGATTTAATTACAAGTTTAGCAGTTGGTGAAATTAATTTGGTGACAGGATTAGTGTGGTTCTTACTAGCTATAGTCTTGTCTATGGTTGGTGGTGCGATTGGCGGAATTCTATTAGGTGGTAAAGTTTTCGGCTATGAATACTCCGCCATTTTAGGAAGTTTATTTGGCCCTACAGGCGTAATTCCAGCCATAGTAATAGGGTTAGTTGTCCTAAATTTACTAACAAATTAAATAGGAAGAATTATGTTCAAGATAGGCTGGTTTTCCGCCAAATTATTTTTGCAAGGTAAACTACTGCGCGATCCTGCATATTTTGCTACACAAACTGCAATTGGTGCGACTATTGGGTTATTGCTGTTAGTAGCACTAACATTATTGAAATTGCCATTGTGGCTACCAATAACATTATCCAGTTTAGTCACAGGTGCAGCTATGCCATTTCTACTGCAAGACTTAAAAATGAAGTGAATATTTGTCATTGGTCATTGGACTATTGACTCTTAACTAAGAACTAATGCCTAATCTGGAAGAATTAGTAAAAGAAATTAGCCGCTTTGAAGCAATTATTGCTGACTGGGATGAAAGCCAACGCGGTGTAGCAGTCGGATTAAAAAGGGCGATTGAGGATTTGCATCAAGAAGCATTAACGCGGTTAATCAAAAGTGTGAAGCAAGAATCTCTACCTGCTTTACATAATGCCGTGAAAGATGAAGTGGTGTATGGCGTCCTACTTTATCACGGATTGATCAAACCACCACAGCCACCATTACTACAGCGCATTCAAGCAGCCTTAGATGAAGTGCGCCCAGGTTTAAAAAGCCATCAGGGTGATGTGGAATTAGTAGCATTTAAACCACCAGATACAGTCGAAGTCAGGTTAATCGGAAGTTGTAGCAATTGTCCGGCTTCAGCTTTGACTTTATCTCAAGGCATTGAACAAGCTATTAAAGCACATTGCCCCGAAATTACCACAATTATTGCTGTGAATAATCGCTCTGTTGTGAATCATAGCGAAGTTGCGATCGCAGATTGAAATAAATAAACTATTTCTCATTCAAAATTGCAACTGCCGATACACACAGATCCACATCAATAGCTTTGAATAATAATTAGCATCCCTCAGCATCCTTCAGCGGTAAATGCATAAATCTATCAAGTTTAATTCCACACCTCAATTACCGCCAGAACTAACAGAAATTGCCCCAAATTTACCATTTTCGCTTCACGGTGCAGAGGTAATTTTAGGTGATATTCTGCAACCGGGACAATTAGCCATACCATTAGCACCTAGCCCCACAACTCTGTTTGGCCCTCGTGGCGCTTGTTTATTATCAGAAACAGGGCCGTTGTGGGTATCCGATACAGGACATCATCGATTATTAGGATGGCGAAATTTACCAACAACAGATAGTCAAAGTGCTGATTGGATAATTGGACAACCAGACTTTTACCATGAAGGACAAAATGCTAAAGGTACGCCCGGAAAAGCAACTCTTAGCGTACCAACAGGAATTTGTGCTTGTGGAGAAGGATTAGCTGTTGCAGATGCTTGGAATCATCGGGTATTAATTTGGAAAAAAGTACCAGAAGATAGTAATGTTCCCGCAGATTTGGTGTTAGGACAAGCGAATTTTACCAATAACGAACCAAATCGAGGTAGTCAAGCAGCCGCAGCAAATACAATGCATTGGCCTTATGGAATTTTATATCACCAAGGGCGTCTATTTGTAGCTGATACAGGCAATCGTCGGGTGCTAATTTGGCAACAATTACCAATAGAAAATGGTCAACCTGCCGACTTAGTATTGGGACAATCAGATATGATATCGCGTAATGAAAATGGCGGCGGTTCTCCCACGGCTGCGAGTATGCGATGGGGTCACGATATTACCTTTTGGGGAGACAATTTAGTTGTTGCTGATGCAGGCAATAATCGTGTGATGATTTGGCAAGGAATGCCAATAGAAAATAATGCCGCTTGTGCAGTAGTATTGGGACAAAAAAGCTTTGATGCTGTGGAAATAAATCAAGGCGTTTATTTTCCCAGTGCGAGTAGTTTGAGTATGCCTTATGGTGTAGATGTTGCAGGCGATTGGTTGGTAGTTGCAGATACAGCAAATTCTCGCTTGCTAGGATGGAAGAAACCAGGGTCAATTCTATCACTGCAAGGTGTGGCAGCAGATGCAGTTACAGGACAAACAAATTTTAAAAATAAAGGTGAAAATCGTGATTTTGGGCTACCAACACGAGACAGTTTAAATTGGTGTTACGGTATCAAAATTTGTGGCAAAACTGCGGTAATAGCTGACTCTGGAAACAACCGAATTTTGCTGTGGCAATTTAATTATGGCGACTGAAGAAATCAGAGTTCGCGGTACAGTTCAGGGAGTAGGATTTCGTCCAACTGTTTATCGCCTGGCAAAAGCCTGCGGTTTGCGGGGAGATGTTTGTAATGATGGGCAAGGTGTGTTAATTCGAGTAGCTGGTAGCGAAGCAGCTATAGAAGAATTTGTCTCTACATTACAGCAAGAATGCCCACCTCTAGCCAAAATTCAGGAAATTATCAGAACGCCTTGTGTAAATGAATTTAAATTTGAGGATTTTGCGATCGCCAGTAGCGTCAGTAGTAAAGTAAAAACAGAAATCTCCCCTGATGCTGCTACTTGTCCCCAATGTCAACAAGAAATTTTTGACCCTTTTAGCCGCTTTTACCGTTATCCCTTCACCAACTGTACCCATTGCGGCCCTCGATTGAGTATTATTCGCGCCATTCCCTATGACAGATGCAATACCAGTATGTCTGCATTTGTCATGTGTCCCGAATGCGAGAAGGACTACCACGATGTTGAAAATCGCCGCTTCCACGCCCAACCTATAGCTTGCCATATCTGCGGTGCTAAAGCTTGGTTAGAACGTGCTGATGGTAAATCTGTCACCGCCTCCATGTTCTCGATGATGGATGATGTTGATGCGGTCTGTACCCTATTGCAAAAAGGCGAGATTGTCGCCATTAAAGGGTTAGGCGGTATCCATTTAGCTTGTGATGCAACTGTGGAAGCTGCTGTAAAAAAACTGCGTCAGCGTAAAAGGCGCTATCACAAACCCTTAGCTTTAATGGCAAGGGATATAGAAATTATTGCTCAATATTGCACCATCAACGCCAAAGAAAGAGAATTATTAACAAGTCCAGCCGCACCTATTGTTTTGTTGCAGAAGAAGGGGCTAGGGACTAGTAAGCATTCTATCGCACCATCTGTAGCACCAGGGCAAAATAGCCTCGGTTTTATGCTACCTTATACCCCTCTACACCACCTAATTCTCAAGCGGATGAATCGCCCGATTGTGTTAACAAGCGGCAATTTATCTGATGAACCGCAATGTATTGATAATGATGAAGCACGGGATAAATTAGGAAAAATAGCTGATTATTTTCTGTTACATAATCGAGATATTGTTAATCGCGTAGATGATTCAGTCGTGCGGGTTGTTGGCGATAAAATTCAAACAATTCGCCGCGCCAGAGGATATGCACCCGCACCAATTAACTTACCACCTGGATTTGATAATATACCGCCAATTTTAGCAATGGGTAGTGAGTTAAAAAATACCTTTTGCTTATTACGAGAAGGAGAAGCAATTCTCTCGCAACATTTAGGGGATTTAGAAAATGCTGAGGCTTTTAATGCTTATCAAGATACTTTAAATTTGTACTTAAATTTATTTGAGCATCAACCACAAGCGATCGCTATCGATCAACATCCAGAATATCTCTCCAGCAAACTTGGTCAAGAACTAGCAGCCGCCAACCAAATCAAAATTTATCCTATCCAACATCATCACGCGCATATTGCCGCTTGCATGGCAGAAAATGGTATTCCTCTCAATTCTCCAGCTGTTTTAGGTATTGCCTTAGATGGCTTAGGTTATGGCGAAGACGGTACATTTTGGGGAGGAGAATTTCTTTTAGCAGATTACCGTCAATTTCAGCGACTGGCAACATTTAAACCAGTGGCAATGATCGGGGGAGAACAAGCAATTTATCAGCCTTGGCGTAATACTTATGCCCACCTCATAGCAGCAGACAGTTGGCAAAATTTAACACAAAAGTATGGAAATTTAGAAATATTAAAATTTTTAGAGCAAAAACCGCTAAAGTTACTCAATCAGCTTATAGAAAAAAATATTAACTCGCCCCTAGCGTCCTCAGCAGGAAGATTATTTGATGCTGTAGCTGCTGCAATTGGGATTTTTCCAGAAGAATGTAGCTATGAAGGACAAGCTGCGATCGCAATGGAAGCCCTAGTAGATATCGATAGCTTAAATAATGATAAAGAAAAGCAGAAATATCCTTTTAAATTTACCTTTTTCGATAGTATTTATTGTATAGACCCTAGCCCCATGTGGCCAGCCTTGCTTACAGACTTACAACAGCAAACATCACCAGCAACGATCGCTGCAAAATTTCATATAAGTTTAGCCAAAGCAATTGTCGAGATGGTCAAACATCTCTCTCAAGAACATCTCATTAACCATGTTGTTTTAACAGGAGGCGTATTTCAAAATTGTATTTTGTTGGAACAAGTTATTAAAGAATTACAAGCATTAGAAATCAACGTATTAACTCACAGTTTAGTTCCCCCAAACGATGGCGGCATATCCTTAGGACAAGCTGTTATTACAGCCGCTGGATTAATAGATTGATTCTCTTTCATAAGCTAACACACAATCATAATTATTTTCATATCTCTCTGCATTCTCTGTGTTTCTGTGGTTCTTCCCTCCTCAAAAAGGAAAATAACAATGTGTTTAGGAATTCCCGGTCAAATTGTCGAAATAACAGACATTAATCATAAACTAGCCATCGTCAACGTTGGTGGGGTCAAACGACAAGTAAACATTTCCTGCATCGTTGACGAACAACATCCCCCAGAAGCTTGTATTGGTGATTGGGTATTAGTTCATGTTGGTTTCGCCATGAATCGCCTTAACGAACAAGAAGCAGCAGAAACATTAAATCTATTAGAAGAAATAGCAGCAAATATCTAAAAAATCTTCTCTCTTTTCTCTTCCTTCGTGCGCTTCGCGTCTTCGCGGTTCGTTTAAAAAATTCCTTCTCAAACGCTAACCCAACTCTCCCTCACACACTTATGAAATACGTTGACGAATTCCGCGAACCGGAAAAAGCTGAAGGCTTGCGCCGTGAAATTACCAAATTAAGCCAACAGCTAGAAAAACCAATCAAAATTATGGAAGTATGCGGTGGACATACCCATTCCATATTTAAATATGGAATCGAAGAAATTCTGCCCAATAACATCGAATTAATTCACGGCCCTGGCTGTCCAGTCTGCGTCATGCCAAAAGGTAGATTAGATGATGCGATCGCTATCTGCCAAAATCATAACGTTATCTTCACCACCTTTGGCGATGCCATGCGCGTTCCTGGTTCCAAAACCAGCTTGCTGCAAGCCAAAGCGCAAGGTGCAGATATCCGCATGGTTTACTCACCCCTAGATAGCTTGCAAATCGCCAAAGACAACCCCGACAAAGAAATTGTCTTTTTCGCCCTAGGCTTTGAAACTACAGCCCCCAGTACCGCCTTCACCATTCTCCAAGCAGCAGCCGAAAACATTTCCAACTTTAGTATGTTTTGCAATCACGTCCTCGTGATTCCCGCCCTACAAGCATTACTAGATAACCCCGACTTACAACTAGATGGATTTGTCGGCCCCGGTCATGTCAGCATGGTAATTGGTACTGACCCTTATCAATTTATTGCGCAACAATATCATAAGCCAATTGTTGTTTCTGGATTTGAACCCTTAGACATTCTCCAATCAATTTGGATGCTGTTACAGCAGCTATTAGAAAATCGTTGTGAAGTTGAAAATCAATATAATCGCATAGTCCAACCAGCCGGAAATCAAATCGCATTAGCAGCCATCAACCAAGTTTTTACAGCGCGAGAAAAATTTGAATGGCGCGGCTTAGGTGATATACCTTATTCAGGCTTACAAATTCGTTCAGAATACGCCCAATTTGACGCTGAACAAAAATTTACCATTCCTAACCGTAAAGTTGCCGACCATAAAGCTTGTCAATGTGGAGAAATCCTTAAAGGAGTGATGAAACCTTGGCAATGCAAAGTATTCGGTACAGCTTGCACGCCAGAAACACCCATTGGCACCTGTATGGTATCTTCCGAAGGGGCTTGTGCTGCCTATTATAAATATGGCAGACTCTCTACACTTGCCAAGAAAACAATGCCAGAAAAACCAAAGCTAGAATTATCTCAAGAACCTCTGCCATCCTGTAGTACATCTTTGGTATAGCTAATCTCAACCAAATATTTGAGGAAAAATTTTATGCCATTTGTCACAGTTAAAATTGCCAGAGGACACTCCATTGAAAAAAAGCGGCGATTAGTAGAAGCCATTACTAACGCCCTTGTTGCAGCTTTAGATACCAAACCAGAATGGATAACCATTCATATTGATGAATTTGAACGAGAAAGTTGGGCTGTAAATGGTGAATTGCTTTGTGATAGACATCGTGGTAGACACGATGAATCAGGTAGATAAATTGAGGGCACGACAATGTTGTGCCCTTATCGATGACATCTAAAAAAATAGAGGGGAATTTCAATGAATACTAACAATCATCAACGTCAGATGTGGCTACTTGGTTTAATAGCCATTAATATATTTGCTTCAATTTTGCACTACGTCGATCGCTATACAGAACCGTCTTGGTTTACGCCTCAAATTACAGATTCTCTGTGGTTAATTATGACACCTTTGAGTCTAGCTGGATATTATCAATATATTAAAAAATCATTTTCATCTGCATATTTATGCCTGTATACATACATCATCATG
Source organism: Calothrix sp. NIES-2098 (assembly GCF_963875125.1). NCBI lineage: Bacteria > Bacillati > Cyanobacteriota > Cyanophyceae > Nostocales > Calotrichaceae > Calothrix > Calothrix sp. NIES-2098. The sequence goes on along the minus strand of NZ_CAWNKJ010000001.1, from coordinate 8,357,452 downwards.
AGTCAGATTACTTTAGGACACTACATTATTACTCCTTTGTGGCATTTGTCTATGAAGATGAATACATTGATTTTATTTGAGTTTGTTACTGCAATTCCTTTATTACTTTTCTTAGCTTGGTCACAACTATTACTCAAAGAAGGTAGAGAAGCTACACAATAAGATTATTTTTATTTCTCCCCTACTCCCTTGCCTCTTCTTCCCTCTGCCTTATATTAAAGCAATTTAAACATGGACTTATCCCCAACAACATCAACACAAAATTCGTTATTTCAAAAGCTAGAAAAAATCCGCCGTCGCCCCAATAAAGTGCGGGATACTCATATTACCCTCGCACATGGTAGTGGTGGTAAAGCCATGCGCGATTTAATTGACGATATCTTTGTCAAAAGTTTTGATAATCCCATTCTCTCCCAATTAGAAGACCAAGCTAGTTTTAATTTAGCGAGTCTCATGCAACAGGGAGACAGACTGGCTTTTACCACAGATTCCTATGTTGTAGACCCTTTATTTTTTCCTGGTGGCGATATTGGAGAATTAGCCATTAATGGCACAGTTAACGATTTAGCAGTCAGTGGTGCTAAACCTTTATATCTCACCTGTAGCGTGATTTTAGAAGAAGGTTTAGCTGTAGAAACTTTACGCCGTGTAGCTGCTAGTATGCAATCTGCTGCTAGTAAAGCAGGTATTCAAATTGTGACTGGTGACACAAAAGTTGTTCATCGAGGTGCAGCCGATAAACTATTTATTAATACTGCTGGTATTGGCGTAATTCCTAGTGGAGTTGATATTTCTGCCCATAAAATTCAACCAGGGGATGCAGTAATTGTTAACGGCGAATTAGGCAATCATGGTACAGCAATTTTAATTGCCCGTGGCGAATTAGCATTAGATACTGATATTAAAAGCGATTGCCAACCATTAAATAGCTTGGTGGAAAATATCATCAATGTTTGCCCCCAAGTTCATGCTATGCGCGATGCAACACGCGGCGGTTTAGCCACAGTCCTAAATGAATTTGCCCTCAGTTCTAATGTCGGAATTCGCCTTTACGAAGAATCGATTCCAGTGCGTGAAGAAGTTAAAGGTGTTTGCGAAATTCTGGGTTTAGATCCCTTATATTTAGCAAATGAAGGTAAATTAGTAGTAGTAGTACCAGGCAAAGATGCTGAGGCTGTTTTATCAGCGATGAAATCCCACCCAGCAGGCAAAGATGCTGAGATTATTGGTGAAGTAATCGCTTCACCTCCAGGGGTAGTTTTGTTAAAAACAATTTTTAATGCTGAAAGAATTGTTGATATGCTAGTGGGCGATCAACTACCACGAATTTGTTGATATTTAATAGATATTTTGTATGCACGAACTAGGAATTACACAAAATATTGTAGCAATTGTCAGCGAAAATGCTAAAGGCAACAAAGTTAGCCGAGTTTTATTAGAGATTGGTAAACTTTCAGCTATTATGCCTGATGCTATCCGGTTTTGTTTTGATATTTGTACTCAAGGTACAGTTTTAGAAGGGGCAAAATTAGAAATCCTAGAAATTCCCGGCTTGGCAGAATGTCGCCAATGTGGCGCAAAAATTTCTTTAGAAAAGCCCTTTGGTATTTGTGAGTGTGGTAGCGTGCAATTGAATTTAATAACGGGTGAAGAATTAAAAATTAAAGAAATAGAAATAGAGGAAGTATGTGTGTAACTTGCGGCTGTTCTGACGATGGAGAAAGCAAAGTAACTAATCTGACAACAGGTGAAGTTAATCATCACCATGACGAGACTCACACCCACACTTTGCCTGATGGTACTGTAATTACTCATGCTCATAGCCATAACGAGCATTCAGAAGCATCGCAAATCCATGCCAAAATGCATGGCACAACAATATCCTTAGAGCAAGATATCTTAGCAAAAAATAATCTTTTGGCGGCTCAAAATCGCGGCTGGTTTAAAGGTCGAAATATCCTGGCTTTAAATTTAATGAGTTCCCCTGGTGCAGGTAAGACAACTCTTTTAACTCGCACTATTAATGATTTAAAAGAAAAATTATCTATCAGTGTAATTGAAGGCGACCAAGAAACAACTAATGATGCTCAAAAAATTAAAGAAACAGGCTGTAAAGTTGTGCAAATTAACACGGGTACAGGCTGTCATTTAGATGCATCAATGATCGAGAAAGGTTTACAACAACTCAACCCACCATTGGACTCAGTGGTAATGATTGAGAATGTGGGTAACTTGGTTTGTCCTGCTTTATTCGATCTGGGAGAACAAGCAAAAGTAGTAATTCTCTCAGTTACAGAGGGAGAAGATAAGCCAATCAAATATCCGCATATGTTCCGCGCTAGTCAGGTAATGATTCTCACAAAAATCGATCTGCTGCCTTACGTGCAATTTGACGTGCAAAAATGCATAGAATATGCACAACAGGTAAATTCGGAAATGCAAATTTTTCAAGTTTCTGCCACTACAGGTGCAGGTTTAGAAAATTGGTATGAATGGTTATCGGCAAAGGTAGCCAGTTTCAGCAATTCACAATTCGCCCATTCACACTGAAGCCACAGATCAACCGTGAAGACATGCGATCGCAGCAGACTGGGAAGAAGTTGAATTTGGTAGAATGCCCCTTACTCTAGGTTTTTTTGCACTAGAGTACGGAAAAGCCCATCTTCAAGATGTATTCACCATTAAGCTTAATTTCCCCAAAACCTGAATCTGCAAAGAGCATGTACAACAACAGCCAGTTTCCTTTTTCCTCCCCAGGTTCACATCCTAACTCACTATCAATCGGGCGCGGACAGTACTTCACCTATGCCGTACCGAGTGGTTGGCGCGTGGCCGAGGACGGACAATTTGCTGTTGTTCTAATTTCCCCAGATAATGCTGCTTTGACGATTATGGTAGGAAACTCTGGACTACCAGTAAACTACAATCCCTGGCAGTTTGTCTACGAGAAGCTTTTGGCAATGCAGCCCTACGATCTGCGGATGAGTCAACCCCGCCAAGCTCAACCGATTGCTGGATGCACGGTTGCTTATGAGTTTGACTACACATACATTGTCAATGGCATCCCTTGCCGAGGCTTGGCAAAGTGTAGCATAGCATACAGCTACAACATCTGTACAATGGTGATAACTAGTGCCGCATCACATCAATCACAGTGGGGTAATTATGCTTCGTGGCTACCACAGGTCGCAGAGCAAGTAACAGCAACAAATGGTGGGGCGTTCGGAGTCCGGGGAATAATGGCGCAGAACCTAGAAATCTCCCAGTCTGAAGGGGAACGGTTGAGAGAATACCGTGAATGGTCTGAGCGTACTTGGCAAGAGGTGAACCGTCAAAGAAGTGAATCTATAGATCGGCAAAACTTCCAATTCCGCGAGAACCTGGGTAATGTGACAACTTGGTCAAATCCCTATGGATATGCCAATGTCGAGCTACCAACGACTTACACCTACTATTGGATAAATCGGCAGGGTCAGATTTATGGTACAAATAACCCAACTGAGAATCCAAATGTTGGCTCAACTCAAGATTGGGCGAGAATGAATCGCTATCAACCCTAAAGCTCTTCGGCATTGGGCATGGGGCATTGGTAAAGGTTATCTCCACCGACTTATTTATGTGGCAAAGCAAAGGCGAGGACGAGGAGAAATATATCCCCACGTCCCCGCATCCCCGTGTCACTTTGTCCTATTAAATCCAATCTCGATAAGCGGAGATTTCATTTACGCTTATCTCAAACGGCCCGCCTTTACCAAATGGCGGATAAACGCGGATTTTGGCGTTAGTGGTAAACCGTTCTATTCTGTTACCGAGTTGGGGAATATTGCTGACTATATGCCAGTAAGAGACAATATCAGGGCAGTCAATAATCAGCATTAAGGTAGTAGCATTACTTGTGAGATACCATTGGCATTGAGCTAATAATGTTTGCGTAATGCGATCGCAGGCTTGATAAAAGCATCTGCCAATCGCTTGTTCCATTTCCAGATGCAACATTCCATCCATTTTTGAGACTTCATTTGGCGGTAAATCATCTGGTGGAAGCAAGGGTAATTTAGACATAATTCCGCACCTCTTGGTTATAGCGCGTCAAACTCTCCAGGTTTTTTTGCAAGTCGTAAGATGAGGGTTTGATTGCCAGCGTGCCTATATTTAATTCATCCTGAAATAATTGGATTTTGTCTCGACAGGTTTTGACATCACCAATAATTGAGTTTTCCAGCAAATAGTCTTCATCAAAACAAATATTGGTGCGATCGAATGGTTTATGTCCGCTAGAACTTTTCTGCATGACTACAGCTGCATTTGCTGTCATTTTCTGGCTGAATTTGCGGATGAAAGGCAACGCTTCACTTACTGCTTCGTCGTATGTCCTGGCAACATGAAAGAAACGAGCTAGTATTAGGTCTTCCGAACCGCTAGAATTTAAGGCACGGTATTTAGCAACAGTATTGCGCAATCTTTGCAGAGAAAACGGCGGCCCCCCCATTAAACCAAAGGAATGTTTGGCGGCAAACCCTATACCGTCATCATCTCCAGTGGCTACATATACCGGAATCTGTCGTTGCAAAGGTTTTGGGTAAACTGTTAGGCGATCGCATTGATAAAATTGCCCGTTAAATGATACATCTGTTTCATATAAAAGCTTCTGAATCAATGCCATTGCCTCTAGCATCTGGGCACGAGATTCACCCATCGATATCGCAAAATGCTTGTTCTGTTCGGGAAATGGCCCGCCTTTGGCAATCCCAAATAACAATCTGCCATTGCACAAATTATCTAAAGTGGCAATGTCCTCAGCTACCCGAATCGGGTTGTGAAACGGTAGTAACACCGCAGCTGTGCCGAGTTGAATTGTGGAAGTCAAAGCTGCTAAGTGCCCGATCAACACCAACATCGACGGGCTAAGATTGGATTCACTAAAATGATGCTCGCTCACCCAAGCTTCTTCAAAGCCTAAGCTTTCCGCCTGTTTTACCAATGCAACTTGTTCTAAGATGGCACGGCGGGCATCCTGATGATGATTATCGTAATTGCAGAAAAGTCCTGTTTTCATTGTTTGCTGACAATTGCTATTTTAAGATGCAGCAACCCAATGTAACTCTAACCATAAGCGCGGATTGTTCTGCTTTAACTTCGACATCGGATCGCGTAATAATCGCCCAGCATTCATACAAACTACTTGAATCAGTCCCATATTATCTGCTATTTCCCTGAGTACGTCTTTGTGGGCTTGTACATGGGGAATCATTTCTTCAGAGCAATAAATCCCTATATACTGCAAACGTCTAGCAGGTCTTCCCCAAAAACAGGTAATGACCTTCACATAACAATTTTCAAGTAATTCTCCAACGCTTGGATAATAGTGATTGACTACTCTTGTGAATTCTTTGGCTAGGATGTCTTCGGCAATCATAGCAATTGATATTTCTGTAGCGTTCATCACTATATCAATATAACACAAATTGTCAGTTAAATATGACATTAACCTCTACTTCTTTAGTAAGAAATATTAAATATTCACCTTAATTAAATATATATAAAAAGGAGTGATATTTTATTTGATATCACTCCCAACCTGCTAAATATTTAAAATTTTGCAATAAAGTCGAAAGTCAAAATTACCAAGCTGTATAAAAGAGAAATACAAACATATTTCCAGATATGTTAGAACATCCAAGCAACAATTTTTATTTCTAAATCTTGACTGTTGACCCTTGACTACTATCTAGCATTACGCTCCGACACTAAAACTTCTGCGACCAGCTGTGGTAAATCAACCAGGTCAACATATCCATCTGAACCCCGGATGGGTGAGATAAATGTATAATCTGGGTCGCAGGCTCCGGTATCATAAACTTGGATAAACCAGCGATCGGGAAATCCTGCAACTCCCAGTTCTACTATGTACCAACTCTCACCAATCAGACGAGAATTGACAACTGTAAACCACTCTCTATCGTGTTCTGAAACATTCCATTCTACTATGAGAAATTCTAACGCTATTTGTCCAGCGTCAGTTGCAGTCAATAACATTGCTACTCCTTAGTTGAAACTTCTGATTCAGAGTTGGCAGCTTCAGTTTCAGGATACAACCCCAGTTGCTTCGCTAATTCGCGTCCAATAAAAAATAAGAATTGGGCACTTTCTTGATTACCTTCATGGGCAAATACAGTTGCTACTTTTAGCACTGCATATACAAAATCAGCATCAATTAATTCTGGATTTGCTTCTAAAACTTCTGGTTCTTGACCGTTAGGACATCTCAGAAGTTGATCGATTAAATCAAAATATTGGAGTTGGCGTTCTTCTGTCATGGTGCCTTTATTGATTTAGGATGAATTTGCAACTGTTTACTGCTCGATACTTTCCTGCCATAGCCTTTCTAGCATTTCAACTTGTTCTCGAAAAATAGCATTACGATAAGCAATATATTTGTCGTAACCAATAATTCCTAACCCAACGCAAATAGGGGTTATTAAGAAAAACCATTCTAGGATGGTTGCCAGTTGATATTGCTCTACAGCAGTCAAATTTCGTGTTTTTAGATGAGATTTAGAGGTGCTAATGCTTGTCTGATTGTGTGAATAGGTTAGACTCTCACCTTGGGGAGCTAAAAAGTCATTGGCTCTACTATTATTGTTCACTGCACAAGTTAAATTCTGTGCTTTTACTAACTCTATATGGCGTCCCCAAACCATGCTAAATACTAATATTGCTGGAGATAGCACAGCTAAGGTCACTACACAGACTACGAGAACATTCAAAAGCTTGACTTTCATCTTGCTTCTCCCTTCCTAGGTAGTATGCACCCAGTAAGACAATGAATTTTGTTATTTAATTACAAAAATAAAACTGATAGGCAAAAAGTTATCAGTTAACAGTTATCAATTTTCAGTAAGTTTATGCTGAACTAACTATTAAAAGAGGATAGTTTAATACAAACATTAATCATATTCCAGTTTTAAATTAGTATTCAGTAATACTGAAATAGTCTATGCTTGAGCTCAGAACTGACGCACTCAGACCCTAAAATATAGTTTCTTCAGTTAACAATTAGGGAGTTAAGAAGTCCCCCCTTCATCTCCAGACTGTTGCCTGGTAATGTTGGGGGGTAGAGGGGAATCTCTGCGTAAATCCTATATGTTTTATATCAGTCGCTTTTCTCAATAGCTGTTTACCTGAGTTGGATCATATTTATTAAAGTTATTAGATTTGCACTCAAAACTGGAAACATATATCTGATAAGTAATACAAAAATTATTGGGGGTATAGGTACTAGTGTTTTTGGGGCGATGTCCTAGTATTTATGATTTAGGGTTCGGGTCTTTCTGCACTCAACCTCAAAGTCTGACTGACTCCTAATAAATGATGCTGATAGATGAGTTTTTTATTGGCTAAAACTTGTACTCAACAAATATATTCAAGCCTCAAGATATATAAATTAAGTAGAAAATTCAATTAAATTTAGTCAAATTGATAATTTGTTCTAGATAAACTAAAAATTTTTGAGATTGTATTTAAAGTAATTACTGTTTAAGACTCATTTGATATGATGAGAGTTTTAATATTAAAACGAACTGCCAAGACCGCCAAGTAAGAGAAGAGTAATTATTTAGTAAAATTTTATAGTTAGTTGGTATAAAGAGTTCCGATTTTGTGGTTTAGTAAGAGTACATACTTTATGCACTCACTGATACTCAAATATTAATTAAATGTATACAAGCTTACTGTTATAAGTAAAAAATACTTGATGTTCGGATTTAGAATTTTAGGAGTTAATTAATGCGGATTGCTAAAGATGTAACAGAACTTATTGGACGAACTCCTTTAGTTGAACTCAATAAGATTCCTCAAGCAGAGGGCGCATTAGCAAAGATAGTTGTGAAACTGGAAGGGATGAACCCAGCGGCTTCAGTGAAAGACCGTATTGGAGTAAGTATGGTACTCTCGGCAGAAGCTGAGGGTTTGATTGAGCCAGGAAAAACTACTTTAGTAGAGCCAACTTCTGGTAATACAGGAATTGCTTTAGCAATGGTAGCAGCCGCCCGTGGCTATCGCCTGATTTTAACAATGCCAGAAACCATGAGTAATGAAAGACGGGCGATGCTCCGAGCTTATGGTGCGACTTTAGAGTTAACACCAGGGCCAGAAGGAATGCGGGGAGCAATTCGTAAAGCCGAAGAAATTGTGGCTAAGACTCCCAACGCATATATGCTGCAACAATTCCGCAACCCAGCTAATCCCCAGATTCACCGGGAAACCACTGCTGAAGAAATTTGGGCTGATACGGATGGGGAAGTGGATATTGTAATTGCAGGGGTAGGTACTGGTGGGACAATTACAGGTATTGCGGAAGTAATTAAACAACGTAAGCCAAGTTTTCAGGCGATCGCAGTTGAACCGAGCAATAGTCCTGTATTATCGGGTGGGGAAGCAGGTCCGCATAAAATTCAAGGTATTGGCGCTGGCTTTGTTCCTGATGTGCTGCGTCTGGAATTAGTTGATGAAGTAATTCGAGTCAGCGATGAACAGGCGATGGTATTTGGGCGACGGTTAGCAAAAGAAGAAGGTTTATTATCTGGGATATCTTCTGGTGCGGCGTTGTGTGCTGCATTGCAAGTAGCTAAACGTCCGGAGAATGCAGGAAAACTCATCGTGATGATTCAGCCTTCCTTTGGCGAACGCTATCTCAGCACCTTGATGTTCCAAGATTTGACTTTGGAACCTACTACTGTTGTGCGTTAGTGACAGGTGGGTAGGGGCACGGCACCAGTAAAATTATTGTATGCACCGAAAGATTGTGGATGCCGTGCCCCTACAAAGAATTTATACTCGTTCAACAACTTTTATTCACTCACCACCGTTGCTGTACCCTTTGGTGCGGTGTCAACAATTGCCAAAATTTTAGGAAGCAGCACTTGTATATCTGCTAATCGATTTGACGGTACTTGCAACACCACAACAGCTAAATCTAGAACTGCCAAATTTTGCTGAAACGGCAGATTCCGATCTACTGTAATAAATACATCAAATTCAATTTCAGCTAAACGCAAGAGTTCTGCATCTTTAATGCCAGCCCAACCCATCTGTGGTACGGTTTTTACACTGTGTCCAGATAACTGCCTTGCCAGCCTTCGGTCAATACACTCGTCAATTAAAATATTCACACTACGCAACCAGCTTCAGAATTTGCGCTTGTGCGGCTTCTAGAAAAGCAATCACCTGTTCTCGCTTAACTGTGGGAAATCCCTCTAGGAAATCATCAATGGACTCTCCCGCCTTCAAATAATCCAGCAGGGTTTGCACAGGAACTCGCGTTCCGGCAAAGACTGGCGTACCACTCATCACATCTGGTGATGCGGTAATGATTGCTGACTGGCTCATTCTCCCCCTTATAAAAGCATTGCTAGGCCGTCTTATTCTAATTTACCCAGATATATTTCCTGTCAATGCGTAAGTTCTACCTTTATCTCCTCTTTCTCCATTTCCTTTATCTGTAAGCTTTCTGGCTTTTGTTCGCCGTAGAACTCACGTCAGGTAAAAAAATTTAGATCGTTCCGCTTCGCTGTACTCTAAAAGGAAAAAAGAACAAGCGTAAAGGGGAAAAAGGACTAAAGCATAAAGGGCTACCGAAGAATCCTCCCAACGGCACACACAACACGAAAACCAATAACGTCGTTGTGGAAGTCGCGGTAAGGACTGCTGCGATACGCAGAACGGCAGTCAGTAGGCTCGTCGATCCAGGAACCGCCCCGCAGCATGGCTCTTCCTAGTTTTTGATAAAGTTGATTATTGTCATTAAACCACGCACTACCATCTGTTGGCGCTCCTTGATAGCTGCTATGCCGAGTATCTTGACACCACTCCCAAACGTTCCCGTGCACATCGTATAATCCAAAGCCATTGGTTGGAAAACTTCCTACTTCTGTTGTTTCTCGACGTTTTTTGCCCTTTGGCTCTAAAGCATAAGTATAATTTCCATTGTAATTGGCTAACTTAGTTGTAATTGTCTCCCCGAAGTGAAATGGTGTCGTTGTTCCTGCTCGACAGGCATATTCCCATTCTGCTTCACTTGGTAGGCGATATTCCTTGTTTGTATGTTTTGAAAGGCGATCGCAAAACTCAACCGCATCGTACCAAGACACTTGCTCTACTGGTCGGTTGTCTCCTTTAAAATAAGATGGGTCTGCTTCCAAATCACGGCTAACTTTGGGTAGTGCTGCGACTCTTCTCCATTGCGCTTGGGTAACAGGATATTTACCCATGAAGAATGATTCAACTGTTACTTGATGCTGAGGTTTTTCAGAATCAGTTCCTTCCTCTAATGGTGAACCCATGAGAAATGTTCCACTGGGAATCGCAACCATTTCTAACATGACACCATTGCCTAGGTCTTCAGTAAAATATTGAGATTGACGTTGTTCTCGTTTAACTTCCTCACCTTTAGCATTTACTGCCACCACATCAAATTTAAATACTTTTAGTTGAGGAGTGACTGACCTCTCTCCCCTTGAAGAAGTAAAAGGCTCAGGATTTCTCGGAGGTGCAGAAGACTGTCCCTGGCGTTGGAAAATTCTGATCCATGCTTTCTTTACATCGGGATCTGACCCCCTAGCAGCCACATTTACCCGCATCCATAATTGTTCAGCTAATTCCCAATCTCCTTTAACTTCAGCTTCATAAGCATCTAGTTTCAGTTGGTTAATATCATTTAGCGTCGCATAGTCGGGTAACAAAATTAGGTGTAGCTTTGTAGCAGGTTCAGCTATAACATAGGGATTTTGCAGAGTTTTCTGATGCTCCCGATTGATTGCGGGTACTCTTGCTTTTAAATATCTATCCAATCTTTCTACTGTGGCGCAGTTTCCTTCACCAGCTATCCTCAACCCTTCTAACAAAGCTTGGGTGAATGAGCCATGTTGTAACTGCTCAATTTCATAAGATTTTTGACTGGGACTGCAAGAGTAAAAGGTGACTACTCCCTGATGTTCTTCACCAATACCCACTCCCCGCCTGCTGCCTTCATCGCGGCAAGCATCTAAAAATAACACTACATTATCTGCCCCACTGCGGCGCAATCTTTGGGTGACATAATCAACAGGGATTGCTGTATGTTCTACATCGCCTGGATCGCTATCTATGAGCATAAGATAATCGCGATCGCCTTCTCGACAACCATGACCAGCAAAGAAAAACCAGAGATTATCCCCTGGTTCTAGTAGTGGCTTTTCAAAGTTTGCTCTTAAGAACCGCCGCAAGTTACCGTAAGTTGCCTGAGTGGGAATTGGTGGATTGGTTGGGATTGGGGGAGAATCTTCAGTGAAGAGGAAAACTTCATTAAATTTGGCTTCTTGTTTAAACCAATCGCGCATAGCTTCGGCATCTAGTTTGGCGTAATTTAGGTGCTGAAGGTTGTTGTACTGATTAATGCCGATCGCGATCGCCCAATTTTTAGCCATTCTGCGTTGCTATGCTCGTCTTGTTGCCAGTTTAGGTGTTACTACTGAATAATAGTAATGCAATAGCGCTGGAAGCTTGGGTAAAAGCTAGTTAAATCAAGAATAATTTAAATAATTAAATTTATGTCAGCAGAAAATTCCACACCAGAAGCTATCTGGATTATTACCGAAGAAGTGGCTGAAACCTCAAACACAACCACCGAAACAGTCACAGATGTAACCAGAAGCATTGGAGCCAGAAGCAGTGAAGATATAGGCCCATTACTCGGCGGAGTTAAAACTAAAGAAGAAATAGTTGTTACTCAAAAAAAAGGCGAACTAGTAATTACTAGACGCAAAGTAGAGGTAACTAAAATCAAGCAAGAAATGAAGGGATTTCTGCAAGCCATGCGGGAAATGCTTGATGAAGCGGAAGAACCCAATTCTAAAATGCAGTTGGATGAGGTAGAACTTTCAGTAGAAATCAATGGTGAAGGACAAATTAGTTTGTTTGGGGTTGGTGGTGGTAAAGCCGGAGGTAAAGGAGCGATGACTTTTAAATTTAAGCGGAAATAATTGGTAGTTGAGTATGGCTAGGAATTGGGCGATTGTTGTGGGGATTAATCACTATGAAAATCTGCGATCGCTAAACTTTGCCAAGCGAGATGCTACTGTCATGGCGACTTGGTTTCAACAAGAAGCCAGATTTGAGCAAGTTTTCTTATTTACTGATAATTCTCCCCCAATTCCCACCAATCCGCCAATTCCTACTCAACCTACCTTTGGTCATTTGCGGCGATTTTTACGCGCACAGTTTGAGAATGCGTTATTAAAGCCAGAAGATAATTTATGGTTTTTCTTTGCAGGTCATGGCAATCGCTATCAAGATAGAGATTATTTAATGTTCTCAGATAGTGACCCAGGGGATATAGAACATACTGCGATTTCTGTTGATTATATCACCCAAAGATTGCGGCGTAGTGGTGCTGATAATGTAGTATTATTTTTAGATGCTTGCCGCGATGAAAGTAGTCGTTCTGGATTGGGAATTGGTGAGCAAAGACATCAGGGAGTGATTACATTTTATTCCTGCACAGCTAACCAAAAATCTTGGGAAATAGATGAATTACAACATGGTGCTTTTACATATTCATTATTAGAAGGATTGCGACTACAAGGTGAGGCTAATTGTGCAACAGTAGAGCGTTTAGCACAATATTTAACTTATCAAGTTCCTACTGTGAATAGTCGCTATGGCAAGGCTGCACAAAATCCTTACTGGCAAGCAGAACCGCCTTATAAAATGTATTTTATTTTATTAGAGCAAACTGCTACACTGAGAGATGTAGAGCCATTAAAGTATCAAGCCTCTCAAGCTGAAAACAGAGGTGATTTGTCATTAGCAAAACAATTATGGGTGAGAGTTTTAGCTGTATCCCGTGGTGATTGGGAGGCAATTGAAGCGATTGAAAGGATTGCGCTGCGACAGCGAGGAGATTTTGCACCAACAGTTACAAATTCTGAAGTGACTTCCTCAAGCGGAGGTAGATCAGCAAGTGCTGAACTGTTGGCTCAAAAGCAAGAAGAACATCGGCAGAATTTAGTTCGTTATCGGCAAGCTTTCTCGGAGGCAATTGAGCGAGAATTTCCCCTCAATCAACCAACTCGTAATAAATTAAAGCAGTTGCAACAATCTCTGCAACTCAAAGAAGAAGAAGTATTGAAAATTAAACAACCAATTGTTGCCCAGAAGGAAGCAGAATATCGGCAACAGCAAGAGAGAATTAGACAGCAACAAGAAGCAGAAAAACAACGACAGCAAGAAGAAGCAATAGGACTAAAGCAGCAGGAAGCAGAAAAAAAACGGCAGCGAGAGGAAGCCGAATATCGCCAAAAATTGCAGCAGTATGAGCAGGCATTAATTAAAACAATTAATGCCGGAAATTCCCTTGATAGTTATGTTATACGGCTGAGGTTAATGCTACTTCGACAGACTTTAAGACTTAAACAAGCGGACATCACTGCAATTGAAACAAGAGTTATAGCAAGCTATCCTCAACGCACTCCATCGAATTCACCACAAATAACCCGACAAAAGTTTTTAAAATGGACTGGCTTAGGAGGATTATTTTTAGTAACAGCAGTGGTAGGTATTGAAATTTTTAAAGCTCAATTACCAGTAAAGAAACAATGCCCAAAAACACCTGTTACAAAACTATTTCCTGAAAACGTTAAACAAATTGCACTGAGTGAGCAAACACTAGTAGAAACAGGAATAGTTAGTCAAAGTAAATCTTTAGGATATACTTTTGAAGTGAAAGCTGGCAAGAGCCTGATACGTATCACAAATCCCAACGTTTGTATTTGGATTTATACACCAGAAAATGAGTTACTGAATAAAACTATGTTACCTGTCACTGGCAGATACACAATTCAAGTTTCTGCTCTCAAAGAAATTACTAAATTTCAGTTGGAAATTAGCTTACTCAATTAAATATAAAACAGGTTATTCAGGACTTATTATGCTAAATCTCATTTGCAATAAATATGAAACCATTGCTACACAATTAAAACGGACATTATTTAATAACATTTAATCCCTTTGGTACAGATCTGGGTTTGTTATCTATATTTTTCAAGCAAGTTTTGATGTTTAACTCATAACTCCCGGTTCGCCCATTTTTTTTGAAGTTGGAGAAATTGGTAAATAACCCAGAAATACGCGCTCGCTATTACGAACACCACCCGCCATTTCATATTCGCGGCTGTCTTTGCCATACTTAATAGCAACCACAGTCAGCATTTTTTCACAAAGCTGACTTAATTGTTTTTCTAGTTCTTCAATTTTATCTTTAGAAGAATCAACCACAGACAAATCCGTCATGAGGGAGACCGCTACTGTCACGAGGAAAACCACTTCCGTCATGAGGAAGACCGCTTTCGCCATGAGGAAAACCGCTTCCGTGATGAGGAAGACCGCTTCTGTTTGTTTAGGAGTGGCTAGATACTTGCTCTTTTCTGGTTATGGGACAATAAATACAGTTCAGTTAGGCTGATACCATTTCACTAAAAAAATGATAAAGATAATTAAGGAAGAAATATGAGCAGAAGTTTATGGCAGGAGTCACCAAAGTAAAAATAAAGGAGTCAGCCGAGGAATTACATGAGCTGCTAAGAAAACAAAAAACAGCATTAGGTAAAGAACGGATTCAAGCGTTGTATTTACTGAAGATAAAGCAGGTAAAGACAATACAAGATTTAGCAGTGGTATTGGGCAGAGGAAGCGCGACGGTACAAAGGTGGTTAAAAGTTTATGCAGAGTCAGGAATCACTAGTCTCGTATCAAGAAAAAAAGGTTCAGGGCGACCACCAATTATTAACACAGATGTTCGAGAGCAGCTTTCAAAGGAACTGGAAGACCCCCAGGGATTTAAAAGTTATGAAGAAATCCGAACATGGTTAAAAGCGGTAGAGGGTGTAGAAGCTTCATACAAAGTAGTACATGATACAGTGCGTTATCAAATGAAAGCGAAGCTAAAGGTGCCGCGTGCAGTAGGCATTAAACACCAACCAGAAGCGGAAGAAGAGTTTAAAAAAAACTCCCACAATACCTAGACGTAATTCAGAAATATGTCATATCACCAATAGATAGACAAAGAAAAATTAGGTATTGGTGTGAGGATGAAAGCCGCGTAGGACTGAAAACAGAAGCAGGAAGATTAATTACTACAAAAGGTACTAAGCCTATTGGCATCATGCAATGGAAGCGAGAAAATTTTTATTTATATGGATTGGTAGAACCATTAACTGGTGAGAATTTTATTTGGGAATTCTCTCATTTAAATGCAGCTTGTTTTCAGATTTTTCTAGAAAAATTCTCGGCTAATTATGCCCAAGATATACATATTATTCAGTTAGACAATGGTGCTTTTCATTTTAGTCAACATCTTCAGATACCAGAAAATATAATTTTGTTATTTCAACCCCCACATACACCGCAAGTTAATCCAATTGAGCGATTGTGGGAGGAAGTTAAAAGATATTTGGCGTGGGAAAGTTTTGGAGCGTTGGATGAATTAAGACAATTTATCTGGAAGCGTTTGGAGAAATTAAACACATCAACCATTGCTTCTATTACAGGTTGGGACTTTATTCTTGATGCTTTATTTGAATCAAATTTTTCGTGAATTGGTATGAGATGCAATATTTCGTAAGGGCACGGCATTCACAATCTTTTGATGTATACAGTAATTTTATCGGTGCCGTGCCCCTACAGTATTTTTGTATAGTCGCTATTTCTAATGCTTACAGCTACCTTGTTGATGGTGCTGTTCGTGACCGTGACCGTTACAGCCGCCTTCACGATGGTGGTGTTCATGATGACCACCGTGCGCGCAGCCTTGTAAATCTTTGCCCATCAAGTTTGCAGCCATTTCGCGGAAAGATTCATCTACAGGTTGTAAGCCAATCCAAGCGTCAATTTTGTCTACTTCAAATCCTACCTCGCGGCGATCACCTACTTGAATTAACGGACGGCGAATTAATAGCGGATCTTGCAACATTAGCGATAAAGCGGTGTTTGCATCCAGTTTTTCAGGAACTACCTCACCAGATTTTACCCTAGGCGAACTCTGATTAAACCATTCGGCTACGGGGCGATCGCCAAAAAATGACCGCAATCTTTCCGCTGTCCAAGGTTCTGCGAGTAAGTTATGTGGTACTACTTCATGACCTGCGGCTGTTAGTAAAACTTTTTGTCTCGTACCACCTTTACAGCCTGGTTTTTCATAAAAAATTACTCTAGCCATTGTGCTTTAGCCTCCTCGATCAAAATATAAAAAAATACCTTTTTTTCCCTAACTTCTGCCTTTCCAAAAGCCTAAAACTTTTTAGCGAGATGAGTCAGCGGATCGAACTCAAATCTTTCTTTGGGATCGGTTTCCCCATAAATGTTAAAAGTCACAGTCGGTCGATCGCCTACTGCTTGAACGCAATGAATTGCATCAGGAGTAAAACTAATAATATCTCCTGGTAATAGGTCAACTTCTCCCGTTGCTTCAATTTTATCTTGAGCATCGGGGCTAGGATTTCGCCGCCAAAAAGTATTCTTTTCTTGACCTTTTAAAACTGCAACAATTCCCCAAGTTCCATGATTATGAATTGTCGATAATGTCCCCGGGGCAAATGTGACTGTTTGCACAGTCAAAGGAAAACCCAATTCATCATACATCAGTAAAACAGATGTTCCAGTTTTAGGTGAAGGTTCTAAATATTGACTGCGTACCCAGTAAGAATTAACAATCAAACGCCTAACCAACATTCTTAATTCTGGTAGGCGGCTGGATTCATCAGCAACATCATTGAGAACATCTTCCACTTCAGTCAAAAAGCGATAAACGCGATAATTCTCGCGTAATAAATCCCATGCTCTCGCAGATTTACACAGTTGTAACTTGCCATCACCAGTTACAAGCCAATCCCTACCTTGCATAAATTTTAAACCATAAATCGAAAAGAGTTTAGCGGCAGAACTGGGGCTGGCAGATTAATAGGAGTAATAATCGGTGCAGGTTGAATAGGTAGGTTAGGAGCAGGAATAAAAGTAGGAGGATTAATGGCAGACAGGGAAATGAAATTATTGGATGAAAAAAGACTCATGATTTTTGACCAAATAATTATTACTTGTTAATCCTCTTCTTCAGGTGGACGAGTGAGGATATCCAGCAGAATTCCCGCGCCAAAATCATTATTCTCGTCTATCTCTTTGACTCTACTACTAATTATTTTAGCCTGCTCGATATCTCCTAGCTTGGCTAATACTAATCCAGCAGCAGCATAAGCATTCAAATATAACCTGATTTGTGAGTCTTCTTTCCGACTGACTAAAATCGGCTTGAGTTGCTCCCAATCATCAGGAAATTTTTCGGCTTCTTTAATTTTATCTAATAATTGGTTTGTTGTTTGCAAAGCTAATAAATAATTATTTTTGTAATAAAAATATCTATATGCTGCTACGAAAACCTCTGTATATTCGCCAGTTTTAGCTATAGCTTGTTGCATATATTTCTCAGATTCTGATGTGTTTTCCCAAGTCTCGGCAGCTAACATCAACAGCTTTTTGATATCTTCTGGAACTTGGAACCATGAGAATTTGTTGGTATCAACTTGCATAATAAGTAACCACGCAACATCAAAGACAGTCATTGCGAGCGAAGCGAAGCAATCGCAAAGCCTGGGATTGCTTCATTTCGCTTCGCTACATTCGCAATGACATTGTGTAATAAATAACTAATTCCCCCATTCTTCAGTCATTTAAAACAAAGTGAGAATGTACACCAACGTGAAGAGAATAATCCAGATGATGTCTACAAAGTGCCAGTAAATTTCTGCCATTTCAATGCCAGTATGTTTGGTAGCAGAATAATGGCCGGGACGACGCGATCGCCATAACACACCTAAAATTAATAACAGTCCCACAAATACGTGCAAACCGTGGAAGCCTGTCATCAAATAAAAGCAGTTGGCGAAGATGTTGGTAGTCAAACCGTATCCTAATGTGGCGTACTCGTAAACCTGACCACCTAAGAATATTGCGCCCATGATTGCGGTGATAATATACCAAAACCGCATACCCTTGACGTTATTCTTTTTAATCGCCTTATCGCCAAAGTGAATGACGAAACTACTAGACACCAGGATAATGGTGTTAATCGTCGGCAAAAATAACTCTACCTCAGTTCCCTCCGGTGGCCAAACTTCTGTACCACCTCTCAAGTACAAGTAAGTGGCAAAGAATCCGCCAAACATTAGGGATTCCGAAATCAGGAAGGTCAACAACCCCCAGACTCGTAAATCTGGATGATGTTCTTGGTGATGTTCGCTCGTTGTTGTCGCTATGGTCATATTGTTTAAGTAGCCCTAATGAACTGCGTACACCGGGATATAGAAGGAACTAAGGGCTGGAAACCTTGTCATTAGCTACATTTTTGTCACATTCAAACTATCGTGCTGATATTTATCTCGCCCAGAACTGAAGTTCCGGGCTAATAGCGCAAGTCCACTCAAGTGGACTGAAATATGCTACTTAGTCTACTTCAGTAGACTTTAACTATTAGCCTTGGAATTGATTCCAAGGCGAGATGGCAACGAAGCGGCAGATTTGAGCAATGATAAAGGCTAGGGGCTAGTATTTTTAAGCAAGAAAATCTCTCTTCGCTATCCCCTAATCCTTAGTCCCTCTTTCTTACTAAGCACTAACTTCTGGCGTTCCCACCGACACATGATCGTGACCGTAGTCGTAAGGGCCGTGAGTGACAACAGGTAATTCTTCCCAGTTTTCAATCGCTGGTGGCGAACTGGTTGTCCATTCTAAAGTCAAAGCTTCCCAAGGGTTATCACCAGCCAAAGGCCCTTTCATCCAGCTTTGGATAATGTTGATAGTGAAGGGAACAACTGAAAGTCCCAAGATGATTGAACCAATGGTACAAATCTGGTTAAGATCGAGAAACTGGGGATCGTACATTGCCACTCGGCGGGGCATTCCTTGCAAACCTAATTCGTGCATGGGTAGGAATGTCAGGTTTGTACCAACCAAGGTGAGTCCAAAGTGAATCCGTCCCCAAGTTTCATTCAGCATCCGTCCGGTCATTTTGGGGAACCAGTGATAAATCCCGGCGTAAATCCCAAATACAGAACCGCCAAATAGAACATAGTGGAAGTGTGCGACTACATAATATGTGTCGTGAACGTGGACATCAAAGGGGGCTGTACCCATTGTCACGCCGCTTAAGCCACCCATGACAAACATGGACAATAAGCCGATCGCAAACAGCATGGCAGTAGTAAAGCGAATCTTACCACCCCACAATGTCGCCACCCAACCGAAAATCTTCACGCCAGTAGGAACGGCAACGATTAAGGTAGAGATGGTGAAGAACATCCGCATCCAACCGGGTGTACCACTGGTAAACATGTGGTGTACCCAAACGAACAACCCAACAACGCAGATTGCTAAACTAGAATAAGCGATCGCTTTATATCCGAAAATTGGCTTACGGCTGTGAACGGGGATGACTTCGGACATAATGCCGAAGATGGGCAGAATCATTAAATATACTGCCGGGTGAGAATAGAACCAGAACAAGTGTTGATAAAGGACAACATTACCGCCTGCATCTGGTTTAAAGAAGGAAGTACCAAAGTTGAGGTCAAACAATAACAGTACCAAACCAGCCGCTAACACAGGTGTAGAGAGAAGTGCTAGCACGGAAGTTGCTAAAATTGCCCAGCAGAATAAAGGTAGTTGATCCCATTTCATGCTGGGAACCTTCATCATCAGGATGGTGATGACAAAGTTCAGCGAACCCAAAATTGAGGAAGTTCCCACCAACACGATCGCCAAAATCCACATACTTTGGGCGATGGGTGCTGTGACTAAACTTAAAGGTGGGTAAGCTGTCCAACCAGATTGAGAACCGCCAAAGATAAAACTAGCTAGCAGTAATAAACCTGCTGGTGGGTTTAACCAAAAGGCGATCGCATTCAGCTTGGGGAAAGCCATATCTCTAGCACCAACCATCAACGGTACTAGGAAGTTGCCAAATCCCCCAATCGCACTGGGAACGATCCACAAAAAGATCATGATCGTCCCGTGGTTAGTCATGAAAGCGTTGTAGAGATTGGGGTCGAGGAAATCTGCTTCCGGTGTTGACAATTCAACTCGGATACCCATCGCCATCAAGCCACCGATGAGATAGAACACGAATGCTGTCACCAGGTATTGAATCCCAATTACCTTGTGATCGACATTAAACGTGAAATAGTCTTGCCATTTCCACGCTTTTGGGTGCGCAGTGTGACTAACCACCAAAGATTGAGGCTTATTCTTATCTGGTGGCGTATTTCGAGGAAATTCTACTTTTGTCATATTTTTTACCGCTATGCGGAGTCCAGGGTCAAAAGTCCAAAGTCCAGAGTTATGAATTTTGACTCTTGACTCTTGACTCTTGACTAATGACTCTTAACCATTGACTCTAGAGTTGCTGCACTCACTCCCATCTCGTGGACATGGGGAGCAAGAAACTCTGATGTTGATAAATCGGCTGGGTTAACCGCGATCGCTTGATGCAAATCTTGCTTTTGCGCAACTTGATTTTCTGTCAGCCAGCTTTCAAACTCTTCTGGTGTGTGAACAACTACTTGCGATCGCATGGAACCGTGATAACCACCGCACAATTCAGCGCAAACTACAGGATATGTACCTGGTTTAGTGGCGACAAACCGCAATTGGGTAGCGATACCGGGAATTGCATCTTGCTTCAAGCGGAAGTTCGGCACCCAGAATGAGTGAATTACATCTTGTGCTGAAAGATTGAGTTGCACATCAGCACCAACCGGAACGTGCAATTCTCCAGAACTTACGCCACTTTCGGGATAGTTAAATATCCAGGCGTACTGCATCCCTTGGACATCCACAACCAAATCGGCGGCTTTGTCTTGAGTTGTAGAAGTCGCACCAATCCCAATTTTCGGTGCAACTTTTGCTTCCCCTGGATTATCCAGAGTTGCAGCCATAGCACTTCCACTCACGTGCGCAGCATGAGCCGCACCATGAGGATGTCCGGCTGGTTCCAAACCGCCCATTCTGTTAAAAACATCTACGCTGTAAATGCCTAAACAGAGGACAATCAGTGATGGAATCGCCGTCCAAAAAATTTCTAGGGGAACATTACCTTCAACTGGTAAGCCATCGGAATTATCTCCCCGACGGCGACGGTACTTAACTAGAAAAATTACTATTGTTCCTTCTACTACCAAAAATAGAGCGATCGCAATGGTAAACATGATGTTAAAAAATCCATCTACCATCGGCGCTTGTAGCGATGCTTGCTCTGGTAATAGACTGTGATGTTGACCAATCCAAATGCTGATCGCCGTAACTAATACACCAGCAACCAAAGTCCAAAGTGAAACAGGAATTTGTTCCATACATACCACCTGCTCTGTAAAACGCCGTCAAAGGGAATTAATTGGGCATTGGGCATCCGGCATGGGGCATTGAGCTGGGTATTTATTATTAGTTTCTCCTCTGCTCCCTGCTCCCTGCTTCCCTGCTTCTTCCCCAAGTTCCTTCATCTACAAAGCAGCGTTTTTGTTTTCTCTTCCTCTTTTTCTAACTTACCCCTATAAAAATTGGGGGAATTTTCCAGATCTTTTCACATCTTTTCCCCCAAAATATTTAAAAGTATTTCATTGTTTTGATGGCAAATTAGCCCGTAAATTTCACGAAAACCTAGCTGAAGAAGGTGCTTATAGCCTTAATATTGATTTAGCTATGTTAGCAGCAAGTATGAATTTGTTAATAGATAACACTTTAAAATTTACGCATTTGTTTACTACGAACCTTTTGCTGATTTCAAGTAAACATCTAGTGCAGCAAAGCAAAAATAACTACATAGTTCAACAAGGTTAAAAAGCTTACCTTTCAAACTTTTTGACCCTTCTGCCTTCTGCCTTTTAACATTCCCCTCTAATTACCTTGCTTTTGAATCCTCCTACCTAGAACCAGGCAATATTACTAATGCCAAACAATCTTAATTGTCTAATGCGCCGTGAGTGTAGCAATTCTTAGGACAAATCCGCGAACAAGCTTCACAACCAATACAGTTGTCTGGATTAGCAACTACCATTACCTTGCGCTCAATTTCTTCATCATCCTCATCTTCAACAAATTCACCTTCTTCATTGAGAGCTTTTAGATCCAGCACATTATAACCGCATACTTTCATGCATCTGCCACAGCCGATACATTTATCCTTATCAATTGCTTGGGCAAATTTGGGAGTCCAAGTCTTACCTCCAAAGGTCAATCCTGTTAGTTGTGCCATGATAAATCCTCGGCAATTCTGCCTAAAAATATGTTGGTGCTTTGATCGTTATCCTAACCTAATCTTAATAGTTTATTTGTGCTATTAAAGCAGCATTTATCTATAATCAAAATTTTCTGACTTTTTATCGAATTTACTTGTTTATTGATTGACTTTAGTAATTGAAAGGTTTTGCCAATAATTATTATAAAATCTTGTTGAGGTCATGCCTGCTTAACATGGCTTGCTGCTTTTTCTGCGATAATCAGACATTCTCAATATTTGCAGCGATAACTGCAACTGCTAGCAGTAAAAATCAATTGCATAAATATTACCTGAGTATAAAAAGATGGTTTTATACAATTGATGCTCTTGTCAAATCAATATTTTTTTGCTTGCTCATAAAACTTGAGAAAAACTCCGCATACCTTTGCTTTTAAAAATAAAACATTTAGTATGTTGCCTGAGTATTCTTTCTACCCTCTTACTTCAGTTAACTCTTGATACAAATACAAAAGAAGCAAATGTTATTTCTGCACATTATGTCAAGTTAAGAATGCAGAATATAGTTAATTGAAAAACTGTAATACTTATGGCAGAATATAAACTAATGTAAAATATTAAAAGTATTAATAAACAAGTTGAATACTATTAATCATAAGGGTTGGTGTTCGCTAAAAACACTTTGGCTAAGGTTTTAAGGTCTCAAATAACTATTATTTAATTTTGGATAAATAAAGTTGCTAAAAAATCTCCCTAGGCTCATTGTGAACAAATTTATCAATATGGTTATGAAATCTATAGTTAATAAAGAAGTAATTATGAGGCTCAGGTGAACAGCCTTCAGTAGCTTCCAAGTGGATGTAATGTCCGAGTATGAATATGGGCAATGTCTCAAACAAGAAAAATTTTTCTTGTTAGCAAAATCAATTGGTAGCGAGTCTTAATTCTCATGAACAAAGAGGACACATCCAGGGGAGACTTGAGCCAAACATCTCAACGAGTATAGTTGGAGTGCATTATGCCGTATACCATTCCTAACAACAGTTGCGTTGGATGTGATAATTGCCGTCCCCAATGTCCGACGGGTGCAATTAAAATCGAAAACAACGAATATTGGATCGATCCTTGTCTTTGTAACAATTGCGAAGGTTATTATCCCGAACCGCAATGTGTAATCGCCTGTCCCACAAATTCACCAATTCCGTGGCAAGCGAAAAAGGGGAGATGTAAAGTAGAACCGAGAGATGCTACCAGTCCAGATTTGTTTTCTAACGGGAAAAATAACCCTTTTGCTTCAGCGATTGTGATTTGGGAAGCTTGCAACGTCCTAGCACAGCGCACATCTCTCAATTGGGAAATTGATGAAGCTGGGTATTTATCTTATAGCAGACAAGTTAATCAGGGTAGAGGTGCGATCGCATTTCACATCCAAGATCCATTCAACGTCAGCACTCGAACAACAGATATTGAAGCAATTGAAGCCCTAGATATTCGAGCCGCTTGCATCCATTTAATTTTTGCAGCTTATGCAACTGCCTTAGAGCAACCTTGGGAGCAAGAATTTTCCATTGACGAACGCCAACTAGAGAAATATTTAGGGTTAGAAAAACGCAAAGACCTGAGCAAAAATGCCAAACTAACTTTAATGAAAAACATCGTGCAACAAGCTTGCTCGTTAATAATTTCCATTGATTGGCCGCAACAAGGCCGAGTCAAAGGATTCTCAGTAGCAGGAACCCGCTTGTGGCACTTAGTAGACATCGAGCATTACTTTCAAGAAGACGACCGCGGATGCAAATATTTAGTGGGGCTAACTTTTAAAATTAGAGCCGGAATTTGGGCGCAGCATTTCTTAAATAAACAAGCTTGCAAAGAGCGCACCGCATTCTATCAATATGGCATTCTCCCAAAAACACTGTTAACTACTATTATGAGTATTTGGCAGCAACATGAAGGCGCAGCCAGACTCATGCTGTGGTTGCTGTTTAAAACTAAAATGGGCAGAGAGCAACGCATTACAGTTCCTACCTTACTGCGTGTTGCTTACGGTGAAGAAAAAGTCACCTTAGCCTCTAGACAAAGAGAAGAACGCAAACGCTTGCTGCGGACATTTGAAAGCGATCTAGAAATACTGAATCATTATGGAATTAAACCTATATTTGACCCAGTTACCTATCCGGTAGAAATTCAACCATTGTGGGCAAAGTTAATCGATTTACCAGAAGATCCAGAAGCAGCCTTAGAATTTTGGATGAATGATGGCGGTGGCGAAACCCGACTAACAGATACAGGCCCCCGTGGTAAGTGGAATCTGCTGATGAATGCCCGAATTTTATCTTTTGATTTGCCAACAGAATGGGAGTACCAAAACTCAGACTCAGACAAAAAGCCACGGCGTAACGTTAACCGCAATCGCAGAAAGCCTAAAACCACAGGCGATTTGCTAGGCGAACAGATTTTAGAAGCGCGAAAAAATCTCAACCTGTCTCAAAGAGAATTGGCAAAGTTGACAGGTAAAAGCCAAAGCTGGATTCGCGATATTGAAAACGGGCGTTTAAAAGCCAAGCTAGAAGACCAAGCACTCTTGCGCAAAGTACTGAATATGGCTTAACTGATTAGTGCGGTCTTGCTGTTACGGCATAACATCGCGTTGTTATATTAATGCATCGGTCTGTTATGGCATAACATCGCGCTGTTATATTAATACGTCGCTCTGTTATGGCATAACATTGCGCTGTTATATTAATACGTCGCTCTGTTATGGCATAACATCGCACTGTTATATTAATGCATTGGTCTGCAATTGAATTGCATCGACCTGCAATGCTTAGACGCGGAGCGGCTTGTCGTAGACATCGCATTTACTTGCAAAAATTAAACTCGCCCTTTCTTTAACCTTATGCTACTTTCAATAGCTACACTAATCTTCAACATAAAATGTTTTGTTAGAACTGAGTAAGGCAAGAGAAACCAACAGTAACAGCTTTCATCTCCTCTAATTACAGACAAGCAGAGCCGCAGATTACGTGACAGACACTGCGTGAGACAAAAATTATCAATACAACTAATAGACTTATCTGAAAATATTTATAACAGTAACAAAGTATTTCACTTTGGCTTCAGCCACAATTATCTATAAAAATTCGTTGCACAAAATTTTTATGAGCCAAGAATTTAACGAAATAAATTGGAGAGTGCATCCAGAACAAGAAGTTTTGCTTCAAGAATATCGAGATAAATGGAAAAAGATTGTACTGTCCACTGAACCAATCGATCGTCAACAAGCAATAGACGCAGTAAAAAATGCTTATCAATATACTGCTATCAGTCAAAAAGAACCAAAAATTATTTTTTTTGATAGCTATTATATGGCATTGAAAGCTATTTTTGTTGAACTGCGAGAGCAGCTAGGAAAAGAACTCAGCATAGATTTATTACACCAACTTGGCTGCGATGAACTATATTACGCAGAAAGAAACACCATACATTACTGGCAGTTAATATTGCAGTTAGAAAGCGAACTAGGCACTCGTTTTCGACCACAGCATACTATCAACTCTTATGATATTCACCCTATCCAACCTGAATTATGGGCAAATTTTGCTGGCTACCTTGACTTTTGCCATTCTGTAGAAAACCATCCTCTTTTTCAAGAAGAAGTAGTAATATTTTTGTCACTAATAAAATCTAGTGGTTGGATTTTTGCATTTGAAAATATTTGTATTATATGCGAACGACCCTGCAAAATATCTTTTGATAATCAGATGCGCCTTCATGCAGAAGGAGAACCTGCAATCCAGTTTATTGATGGATATAGCCTCTACTCGTATTACGGTGTAACTTTACCCGAAAAATATAGCAAGCTACATCCAAATAATTGGCAATCTGAATGGCTGTTAGAAGAAAAAAATGCCGAATTGAGAAGAGTACTAATTCAGGGTATTGGTTACGCTCGTATCATGCAAGAATTGGATGCAATTGAGATTAATTCTTATCAAGAATATTCATTATTAGAAGTTTTAAACAATATAGATTTGGAACCAATTTATTTATTAGAAATGACTTGCCCTAGTACTGGGAATATTCATGTTTTGCGTGTACCACCTAAAATCAAATCAGCAAGAGAAGCAATTCGGTGGGTTAATTGGGGTATCGATCCAGAAGATTTTGCTATACAAACATAAATGAGAGTACAATATAGCAGAAAATTGTGCAGTATTTTGCAATACTTTCAACCTGCAAAGTCGGCTCAAACGTGAGACAAAAATTATCAATGCAACAAATTGATTTTGTAAAACTATTTGTAATTGCGGTCATGAAGTGCGATCGCTTTGACTAGTTAGCAAATTAATACAACTTGAAAAGTACCAATATGTCTGAAATGCCGGTAAGCGTAATCATCCCTATATTTACCGCCATAAGCGATCGCCAATGGGAAAAGTTCCAAGAATTAGAAGCAAATTTTGTATTACAACACGGTGTAGAAGTTTGGCAGGAAGTCTTTAATTTCCGTATCAAACCAGCATTAGACAAAGAATCCGATCGGTGGCTGCTGATCCAGTGGTGTGGACAAGGAATTCACTGGGTGAAAAATGTTAGCTAAGTGCGATCGCAGATTGGACGCTGTAAACAATGAATTTTCATCAGTTATCGCAGTGCGATCGCACCAGTAGCTCTTGCGTTCTTCTTTCTTTGCGCCTCTGCGCCTACCCTGCGGGAAGCCGCTTCGCGTCTATGCGTGAGACAAAAATCATCCTTGTACCAAATCGACTATCTAACAAGAACTCTCAAATCCTACCGATAACTACCAACTTCAACCTTCCTCTGACCCACCACTTCCGGCGCACCAACTTGTAAACTCAAATCCTCATAACGCGTAGTTAAAAACGGCTGACCGCAACCTATCCGATAAAAAGGACTTTCCGCAGGAATTTCCAACTGCGAACTAACTAAACCCAAACGAGATGCAAATTGTGCGGGAAATATCACCAAATCTCCACCAATTGCGCTAAAACTAGACGCGCCTAACTTTTGTCGCCAAGCCAAACCTTGTTGTCCATAATCGAGAGTACACAACTTGCGATTTCCCTGACGCACAGTAACTCGTTGTCCCTTCCAATCAAAATCAGCTAATTCCTTTGGTAGTCCCCAAATTTCTCGACCACCAGCCATTGAATCTACATGGTCTACATAAATGTGAGACACCCAGCCACCAAATTTACCTTGATAACCCACAACAGCAGGGACAACAATTAACTCGCTGTACTCTAGTTCTGAACCTGACCCATAATAAGATAAATACACACTCGCCACAGTTTTACCAGGCCAGACAGAGATAATATCTAACTCTAAAGGAACTAAGGGTCGCACTCGGTCAACATTCACCAAATGCAGAGTTTGGATAGCGTGACCTTGCAGTTTCCAAGGTGCTTGTGGGTAAGACATAGCAAGAATTCAAAATTCAAAATTTATTCCTTATACCAATTCAAATAATGTTTGCGACACATCAATAATATTCGAGAGTCACGGCAGTGCCGTGCCCCTACAATCTGTCGCATTCTTTTTTCAAATGGGTATTATTTAATTGTTAGCAATTCATCAAATAAAAAAAATCCCCATCTAGGCTAATGCTTGGATGGGTAATAGGGAGTAAGGATGCGATGTCTAAGACGGGTTATATCATTCATGTACGGCTAAATAACCGTCATTGCGACCATAAGAAAGCAATTCCAAAAACTCTGTGATTGCGTCGTTTCACTGCGTTCCACTCGCAATGACATATTCATGATAATTTGCTGAACATCATATTAAATCTACGCATCCTCAACCAGAAAAATTACTTGTAATATTGATGCAATTGGCTTCTCTGGTTAAGAGCTACTGTCTACTGAAATTAAAAAATTGCTGCTACCGCTTTGCCTGTTCTCCATTTGATGGCAACAATGGCCAGACTTTGATTGTACGATCCTTACTAGCGCTAACAACGCTTTTGCCATTAGGGTTGAAGGCAACAGCCCAAATTCTATTGGTATGTCCAGTTAAGCTGCGGATTTCCCTTCTCTCAGATACACTCCACAGTCTTACAGTCCCATCCCAACCACCACTAGCAACGGTTTTACCATCGGGGCTGAAGGCTACCGACCAAACTCTGGTTTTATCTGCTTTGAAGGTAGCGATTTCTGTTCCTGTAGCCAAGTTCCACAATTTGATCGTGCCATCCCAACCACCACTAGCAAGGGTTTTACCATCGGGACTAATAGTTACAGCATTCACTACACCCAAATGACCTGCCAAGGTGCGCGTAACTTTTCCAGTAGAAATGTCCCACAGTTTGATATTCTTATCAAATTGATTGCTACTAGCAAGAGTATTGCCATCCGAGCTAAAGGCTAAGGAATTAAAAATATCGCACTCTCCTTTGAGGGTGCGGATGACTTCTCCAGTAGAAGAGTTCCAAAGTTTGATGGTCTGATCCCAACTACTACTTGCAAGAGTACTGCCATCCGCGCTAAAAGCTATAGACTGAACCGAGAGCGAATGTCCTTTGAGGGTACGTATTTCCTCTCCCGTAGTCAGATTCCACAATTTGATGGTTTTATCTAAACTACCACTGGCAAGAGTCATACCATCAGGGCTAAAAGCTAAAGTATTAATCCAATTGCTATGTCCCTGGAGGGTACGGAGTTCCTGTCCGGTAGTCAAATTCCACAGTTTAATCGTGTTGTCTGTACTGACACTAGCAAGGGTATTGCCATCCGGGCTAATAGCTACAGCCCTAACTGAGCCAGAATGCCCCGTGAGAGTTAAAACATCGGATACTAGTCGATTGGGAGAATATGTTTCACCTGTTTCACCAGTTGCGGCTAAGGGAAATTGCGAAGACCAAACGCCCCCAAATCCTAACGCCAGGAAAAATGTGGCTGTTAAGACTCTAATTTTTGAGTTTAAGAGATTTACAGACATCGCATATCCCCCACTAGCATCGCCCGAATGCTGCAAGCATTTTAGATACAATTACTGACTATAGTAATTAAAGTAAAATTATACTTCCTTTATAAAGTTTTCTAACTAGTTACATCCCAAATCTTAATAGTGTTGTCCTCACTACCGCTGATTAGGGTTTTACCATCAGGGCTAAAGCTGAGGGTTGTTATGGTATTGGTATGTCCAGTTAAGGTAAAAAATTCTTCTCCTGTAGATAAATTCCATAATTTAATTGTGCGATCGCGACTTCCACTAGCAAGTGTCTGACCATCTGGACTAATAGCCAACGATGTAACCGTGGTGTCATGACCGATGAGTGTCCGTATTTCTTGACCTGTAGCTAAATTCCACAATTTAATTGTGCGATCGCGGTTGGCACTGGCAAGAATTTTACCATCGGGACTGATAGCTAGCGAAGTAATCGTTTTGCCATCTCCTTTTAAGGTGCGAATTGCGTATCCCTTAGCTAAATTCCACAATTTAATAGTTTTATCAAAACTCCCGCTAGCCAGAATTTTACCATCTGGGCTAATAGCCATTGACCGCACCCAGAATTCATGACCAACCAAAGTACGGAGATGTTCTCCTGTTTCTAAATTCCAAACTTTAATAGTGTTATCATCGCTACCGCTAGCCAGGATTTTACCATTTGGGCTAATGACTAGGGCATGAATTGAATCTGAATGTCCGATTAAGGTGTGAATTACTTTACCTGTAGCCAAATTCCACACTTTAATAGTGTTATCATCGCTACCACTTACAAGAGTTTTACCATTCGGGCTGATAGCAACGACATTCACTCTCTGGGAATGACCGTTCAGGGTGAAGATTTCTTTTCCTGTGGCTAGATTCCATAATTTGATTGTGCGATCGCTGTTGCTAGCGAACAATCTACCATCAGGACTAATAGCAACAGACAAAATCCCATTTTCATTTCCTGGGAGAGTATTAGCTAAGGAAATCTTCCCCAAAGTCGTTTTTGCTGGCTGACCCAAAACTGCTTCACTGTTACGCGAGCGATTATGTTGTTGATTGAAGCGAGCAGATAAACTGGTTTGTAAGCGGTGAAACTGTTGATACCAAGAGTCTCCAAATCCAAATAACAACATAGCAGCAGCGATCGCGATCGGGAATCGCAAAAAATTTGATTTTTTGGGTAAATTTTGTGTCTGAGTCTTGGCAGTTTTACCAGAAAATTTAACTGATGGTAAACGTCGCAGTGGTTGTTTTTGTGACAAATCTTTGAGTACTTCATCCACTGATTGATAGCGGTTGCGGATATCTTTTTGTAACAGCTTATCGAGTACCCGATCTAATTCCGCATCCAGTGGTTTACGCAAATATTGTCGCCAATTTGTCACCCAAGAATATCCATGTTCTGTCCACAATTGAAAGGGAGAAATTCCCGTTAACAGATGAAAGCAGGTAGTTCCCAAGCCAAATAAATCGCTCGCTGGATAAGCTTTACCATCTCGAATCTGTTCAATTGGAGAGTAACCATGAGAACCAATAGAAGTACCGATTTTATTTTGGACTCTTGCTGTTAATTGCTTTGAGGAGCCAAAATCTATCAAGCATAAGCGTCCATCACTATGACGCCGAATAATATTTTCCGGTTTGAGATCTCGGTGAATGACGCCGCGATCGTGAATAAATTTGAGGATAGGGAGCAAATCAAGTAAAATAGCTTGAATTTCCTTGTCCTTATATGTCTTACGTTGCTGCAACTCGGTTAACAAATTATCCCCATTGATAAACTGCTGCACTAAATATAGGCAGTGATCTTGCTCAAAATAAGCTAAGAGAGTGGGAATTTGCGGATGTTCTCCGAGTTGTTGCAGTCGTTTGGCTTCTTCAGCAAATAACTCCATTGCTTTTTTCTGCGACCAAGTTCCTTGAAACTTTGGAGCTAATTGCTTAATTACACAGCGTTCGTGTAATTTATCTACATCTTGTGATAAATAAGTTCTGCCAAATCCCCCCTCATCGGAAAGCACTCGAATAACACGGAAGCGATTTCTTAAAAGTCCTGTGAGTGGGGTATTACAAGCTTGGCAAACCTTATTTTCATCTGAATTTAGTGGATTTGAGCAATCGGGATTTAAGCAGCAGATCATCATTTGACAGGCGCTACTGCATGACAATTTATGCTAAGTTCAACCCATAATTTCCCTGATAATCGAACTGGCTCTCGCGTACTTTTGGTAGAAAATCCCTGTGTTGGGGAATAGGGGATTACTTAATATAGTCAGCGTTTGTAGATTATAGTCAATTTTCCCCTAATTGAGGAAAATTACAAGAGTCAGTAGTATTAATTCTTGATTATATAATAATCTGCTTTTAATGTCTTGAGGAAATTTGGCTTGTGGTAAATTAGCTGGAATATTATTAATCAATAAATGTTTGAAATTTTACCCAAAATTAGTTAATGTGACTACAAAATTTTTGATTTTTAAATATATGATTTATCTCTAATTTGTAAAATCTATCTAGGAAAGCTAGTGCTTGAACGGTTTCTCAAGAAAATATTTTTGGTCGCTAGACTTTCAGTATAGGATGTTGACATTGTAATTTTTGATAGATTTAAAATATATATGACAATTCATCTAAACTACAATGGCAGC
This sequence comes from Calothrix sp. NIES-2098, assembly GCF_963875125.1. Lineage (NCBI taxonomy): Bacteria > Bacillati > Cyanobacteriota > Cyanophyceae > Nostocales > Calotrichaceae > Calothrix > Calothrix sp. NIES-2098. The sequence continues at coordinate 8,325,535 of NZ_CAWNKJ010000001.1, read as the reverse complement.
AGAAATAGAGCGCAAATTTTTGGTCAAAGAAGATAGCTGGAGAAAGCTAGCTGAGGGTAGCCGATTTGTTCAAGGATATATTTCTACAGCGAAAGAAGCTACTGTACGTGTTCGTATAGTAGGAAACCAAGGTTACTTAACAATTAAGGGAATCAGCGTCAAATATAGCAGGTCAGAGTTTGAGTACCCAATTCCGCTTGCAGATGCTCAAGAAATGCTTGATACTTTGTGCGATCGCCCTTTAATTGAGAAAGTTCGATATAGGATAGAATCTGGTGATTTGATTTGGGAAATTGATGAATTTGATGGTGTCAATAAAGGACTGATAATAGCAGAAGTAGAACTTAGCGACGAACAACAACAGATTGAACTACCAAGCTGGATAGGTGAGGAAGTTTCAGACAACCCCAAGTATTTCAACAGCAATTTAGTTAAACATCCCTTTTCTCAATGGTAATTCTGATTATTAATGCTCGAATAAATGTTTAATATAATGTACGATCGCCTCTGCGGTTAGTATATTAGTTGCGAGTAGAACTTGGTTAATATTGCAGCTTCTTAACAGCGCTTCTTCATTAGCTTGTCCAGGCTGAGGTACAAGAAAATCTCTGAGGAAAATTACTGCTAAAACTTCTCCTGAGTTTACCAAGGAATTAATTGTTTGATATCCTCCAGAAGTGGCTGCTGGAATTTGTTGACTAATAGTTATTCCTGCCTGTTGGCGTAAGGCTTCACTAATAGATGGCCAAGCCACAGTACTACATTTTGAGAAAAACTCTTGATGCTGAGTCACAAAATCAGCTAGTTCTGATTTTTTGGTTTCGTGAGCGATGAGAACTATATTTTTTTGCACGATATTTTGCTGTGGCTCGCTAACAGGTAATTCTTCGGTAATTTCATCAGTTTCTACTGTTTCTATTCCAAAAATTTCTTCAAGAGTTTGACTAATTGACTCAGGTGTTGAACTAGTTAATTCCGGCATGGTTTCATCTTCTAGTTCTTCAGTCATCGGGCTAGATATAACATCTATTTCTTCTGTTATTTCTACAGATTCGATATTCGTTGACGCTGAAGCTTTATCGACTGTTGAAGGTATAAAGCCAACAGCTTCTACAGTTTCTAAATCTATATTTTCTGCGATCGCGTCTTCCGTATTTGTGGAACTTACATTAACATCTTGATTGCTTAAACCTTCTAATTCTCCGATTTCGTTGATTTCTACAGGTGCTTCAATCGGCAAAGACAGTTCGCTCACATTTTCTGAAGTACTGATATCGACAACTGGATTGTTCACAGATGGCGACACTTCATGCTCTATTTCTGATGGTTCGCTAACTATGTCTTCATGGCTAAACTCTGGAGTAAAGCTATTGAAAAATTCTGGGGCTTCTACGGCTGCAATATCTACTTTGAAAGTATCTACAGCATCAGTGTTAATAGCCTCACTAATTTCGCTTGCTGCTTCCGATTGTTGGCTGACAATATCGCGTGGTTGCACATTAGTGAATTCTTGAAGAATTTCTGCCACATCTGCGGGTACTTCACTCGTTGTTTCTGGTGGCTGGCTAACAATATCCCGTGGTTGCACGTTCGTAAATTCTTGGAGAATTTCCGCATCCCAATCAATGTCTTGCTCATTAATCTCTGCGGGAACCTCACTCACCGCCGGAGATGGTTGGATAACTATCTTACGCGGTTGTACAATCGTAAATTCTTGCGGAATTTCCGCATCCCAATCAATATCTTCCTCGTTAATCTCAGAGGTAACTTCACTCTCCGCTTTTGCTTCGGGGGTAACTAAATCTTGGGGTTGTATGAAGGTCGCTGCTTCTACGGCTGGAGTTTCATTCACCGCTTCTGGTACAGGGCTAATTAAATCCTGAGGTTGTGCGAAGGTGACTTCTTCTGCAACTGGTGTCGCTGCATTTATATCTACATCATCGAGATCTGCGGGAACTTGATTCACCGCCTCTGGTATCGAACTAATTAAATCTTCGGGTTGTACAAAGGTAACTTCTTCTGCAACTGGTGTCGCTGCATTTATACCTACATCATCGAGATCTGGGGAAATTTTGCTAACTGGTTGAGGAGTTTCAATAATATTTTCTAGTATGTTAATTGATTCTTCTAATTCTGCAATTTCTAGTTCGCCTTGAGGTTGACTAAGTTCTTCAGCCGATTCCGAACTAATTTGCTCTGGTGCTTGATTAGTTACATTAATATTATTGACATCTTCATTAATCCGCCAACCAGAAAACAGTGCCGGATCTATAGTTCTAAATACTGTCTCTGGCAATTGTTCTGACAACGGAACCATATCTTCCACAGTCATCACATAATCGCCAATCCGGATTACGTCTTTGTCTTTCAATAAGAATGGTCGATTTTTTTCCGCTAATTTGCCATTAATTATTGAACCATTCCTACTACCAAGGTCGCAGAAATAGTAATTTCCGCTTTGCAGAAAGAATTTGCCGTGTACCCTACTTACATCAGGACTGTCTAATACCAAATCAGAATCAGGAGCACGACCAATAATGCATTCGCCTTTTGGTGTAGTTGCTACCGCTAAATCAAGTTCGTTAACTTCATTGAGTGTTGGTGAGTAGTTAACTTTAATTTTCATAATAATTTTTCATTAATTTTATTAATTTCTGTAACCCAGCGCTGACGGGTTTTATGTTCTAAATTTAAAATATCATTTTGTGACCAGTGGAAATGGTAAGCAATAAAAGCTACCTCCTCATATAAGGTATCAGAGGGGTAGCTTACGACTCCCCCGCTAGTTTTAACTCCACTGAATATTGAGTATTGCAATGGGGACATTGTGTGGGTATTTGTACATTTCCTTGCTGATTAATTCGATTATAAAATTCTCTCAGATAGGCAATATCGTGAAGGAGCAATCCTTCTAGTAAATCAGGACTGACAGAGTTTAAACTACCTAAGCGGGTAATAACACGTGCCAGCATTACCAAGACACTATAAGCAGGATTTTCTTGAACTTTGCGTTCTTGTTGTACCACAATTTCATCTTTAGCAGTAGCTAAACGCATCACACCGTGACGATGAACTCGGTTTTGACTATCAATCAATCCACGAGGAAGAATGAAGGTAAATTCAGTGTTGAGAGTATCTTGCTTGCGACCCATACCAATTTAGATTTTAGATTCTGAGGGGTTAATTGCTGAGATTCCCGACTTCTTGTAGAAGTCGGGAATCTCACCGTTGATCGTTGGTTTAAGAAGCTGAATTTTGCAAGACGTTGGCTGTATTTTCTGATTGGGGAATTGAACTTTCCAAGCCGTTGATTTGACGGTAAAAATCTTGGAGATAATTTAAATCTTGGGAGAAAAAATTTTCCACGATCGCAGGAGTGACTTCCGAGAGAGCACCCAAGCGAGTAATTACCCGTGACAAGATAATAATCGTAGCATAAGCTTCGTTAGCTTTGACTCGTGGGTCGCGCAATGGTGCAATTTCGTCTATCGCTGTCGATAACCGCATGACGCCTTTGCGGTGGAGATTACCTTCTGAGTCTAGATACCCTTTAGGCAATGTAAATTCAAACTCTGTCGGAAACATAATCCTCCTGATTACTTCACGCGCTTAAATTCCTCGAAAGCAATCTCCAGTTCTTCAATATGAAAATCAGTGCTGCGGGCGTTGAAATCAGCCATTTTATAACTAGCTGGCCAAGCACCTGCTAATTCAAATCTCGCTTCTTCTTTATTGGCTTGACTGTAAATAGACAAAGCCATGAGTTTTCGTTGCTTTGCCCATTTACCATTTTGCACTTCTTCAAACCACTTCCAAAAAACTATAGAGTTAGATATCGTACCTCTACGTAGAGTGATATTGCCACTTTTAACATTTCCAGGAAGCTTGGTTCTGACCACTAAACCTTTAGCTGCTGCTGCCCACTTATTAGGAGTGACTTCAGTAATTTCAATCGCATCTTGCGTTCTTTTAAAACCTTGACACTCTAAAAAGTAGCAATCGCTATTATCTTTTTGACCGTCTAACGTCAATCCTAAATAAAAGCGATGGGCTGTCAGAAATTCTGGGAGTTTTTCACCTGCTTGAACCACTTTTTTTCACAGTTAAAACTTAACTAACGCGTTCAACACCCTCATGCACTAATTCGATTGTTTCGTTTGCCATCTCACCACTAGAAGCTGTTAATGTCGGGCCTGTATATTTCACAGGGTAGCAATTAATAATATTCCAACGCGCCACTTCTTTGAGTTGCTGATTGTAAGCAACTACCGAAGCTGATTTACGATTTTGATCCCACTGACGAGGTTTTCCCATATCCTCGTTACACTTTTTGTACCATTGGTAAAGGTCTATATCAGCAGTGGCAATTACCTTAAGTGTAATATTCGTAAATTTGGTGACGGTAGGAGTTGCTTGTCGCCAAATTTTACCGCCTTTTGTAGAGCCATGTACTTCTTGTGCGGGCGTATTTTCTACACCTAAACCGCTAATTTCTTTAATAGATTTCTCTGTAATTCCGTCTGCTTCAAAATAAAACAGACAAGCAGCTAATAACTCAGGTTGACCAGGCATGACTAAACTCCTTATGAATTAATAATTAGTAAGTAGAAGGCAGTGGGCAGAAGGCACAAGGGAAGAAAGTTCTTGGTGATTCTTTATATCAAAACTCAAAAACACTCGCTCAAACTAGATTTATTAGTTTTGAATTTTGAATTGATATTATTCTTCATCTTCAATGCCATTCCATTGGCTAATGCGGAAGATGACAAACTCCGCTGGTCTGACTGGACAAACACCAACTTCGATATACAAACGTCCCAAAATTCTTGTTTCTGGTGGGTTTAATTCCTCATCGCATTTGACATAAAATGCTTGTTCAGGTGAAGCACCAAACAATGCACCTTCACGCCAAATTCGTTCTAAGAAATTACTCACAGTGCGCTTTACTCTTGCCCACAAATCTTCATCGTTGGGTTCAAAAACTACCCATTGAGTACCCAATTCAATTGATTTTTCAATATAACTAATCAACCGCCGCACGCTAATATAACGCCACTCAGTTTTATCTGGTTCAACCAGAGTTCTGGCACCCCAGATGCGGATACCGCGATTGGGAAAGGTGCGAATACAGTTAATTCCGAGGGGGTTTAAAAGTTCCTGTTCGCGGAAGTTGGTTTCATAAGCCAAACCAATTACTCCTCTGGGTACTTCGTTGGCTGGGGCTTTATAAACGCCTCTGGTTTCGTCGGTGCGCGCCCACACACCCATGACGTGACCGCAAGGAGGTATAAGAATTGGATTACCGCGATCGCGTGGATTGGGAACTTTGATCCAAGGATAATATAGAGCCGCAAACATCGAACGGCGGTTAAATCGATTCAACCACTCCACTACTTGTTGGGGCTTAGTATGTTCTGGTGGTGGGTCGATTAACACCATGCGATTGGGTGGATTGGGAATATCACCACTCGCAGAACCTTCACACATACTAATCATCAGTTCCATGATGCCGTGGATTTGATCCAAGTTCATCACTTGCGCTTGATAAGCCCGCATTAAATCGGGACAAGCTAGCATGGTGATTTCATCAATTTCAAAAATCCCTCTTACCCCTGTGCGATCGTCGCGTACCCCTTCAAAATCTTGGGAAAATCTATCGACTGTCTGAGCAACAATCGGTGGCGCTAGTTCATACTGGCCATTAGTCGGACGACGAGATAGAGGCTGTCCAGTTTGAGAAATATCTTCTACGTTGACGTACATCGAATTTCTCAAGGCTGTGACTGCGTAAGTTGCTACCTGGGCAGGAACTTCGCGGTTCATCGTTAAGTTCTCATATTGTTCGAGAATTTCATCTCCCCGGCGAATTTGCACTGTAAAGTATTCGCCTGTATTGGGTGGCGGTTCTCCTTCCGTACCTTCAGGTAAAGCACGAGGGCCGCTATCACTAATCAAAATATTAATCGCACCGCCTGCTGCTTGTTCGGGGCGCAAAGTAAACCGGATCGCTGGACGATTGCCGCGACCGCTAATCCTCAGGGTTGCGGGTTCTTGGCTGGGAGGCTTGGGTGCGCCTGGTAATTGCGTACCAATACTTGTTACCCAGCAGCGACCGCCACCATTCATAAAGTAGCCATAGACCGCAAAGGGTAAATAGGCGTTGAAATCGGTAAAGCCATCCGAGTTAGGACGGGCAAAATAGTTAAGATATTGCGTCCAATTGGTGATTAACATGGGCTTGAATAGTTCAGCCCCATCGCGAATATCTTCGGTAAAGCCGACAAACCCACCAACTGCGGTACTCACACCTTCTATCGGTCGGCTACCTCGATCTATTTCTTCGACATAGACACCAGGTGCAAAGTAATCAAGTCTAGCCATGAAATTCTCTCCAAGTCAGTTAAAAAGTTAATTATTCAGGAGTTAGTAAGATTTCTTTGAAGCTATAACTTTGGCTATCCACCAAGACATTGACATTCTGGGGTAAATAACCAGGACAATTTACTGTCAAAACATAATTACCTATACGAATGTCTTCAAAAAAGAACAGTCCTTCTTTATTGCTGGCTGCTGATTTTGTAGTTCTTTGCACAGTTACTTCTGCTTCAATTAAAGGCAGATTGGTGACTGCGCTTTTCACCATACCTGCGATCGCCACCCGCTTAGTCACAACTGTGCTGTTGCCATTTTCACTCAATTGATTTTGCAAACTGAAAATTCTCTCCCAAACCAGCGGTACGAGGGTAGATTGCGGTTCAACTGGGATCGTGGTTGTAACATACAAAGCCGAACGCAAAGGCACATTCAGCGCACTCCATAACGAACCAATCTCAATTGGCGGATCTATAGCAACTGTTAAAGACAAATTGCCGTAACCTCGCAACTCTGGAACCAAATACTCTTCTTGCAAAGAGCGATGGCGCAGCAGTACAGTTAAGGCTTCGCTGAGTAGATGATGTTCGCCTAAGGCTGTTCTATCCCAAGCTGTTAATAGCATTGAGACATCAAACCAACTAGGCGACCAACTCACAGCTTTTGGTTGCAACCCGCGTGAGGGTTTGCGTTCAACTTGCCTACCGGATTGTTGAAACTGCTTACTCTCACGAATGTCATAGATGTACAAATTGAGAGTTGGCCCTGCACCCTCTTCTCGACGATTACTGGGATGGCTAAAGTCAATTTGCTCTGTACTGGTGAGTGAGGTTCCTCCAGCTAGAATTTCTGCTAAAGTTTGAAGAACGAAGATAAGCATGAAAGTGTGGTGCTGGTAGCGAATCCAGATGTATCTAGACTATCTACACCCACCTGCTGAAGTTAATTAGACTTTTGTCGAGATTTTTTTGAGCGATCGCGTCAGAGATAGTATCTTAATTTTTGGCGATCGCGATCGTGAGTTAATTAAAATCAAGTCCTCTAAACCAAGTTCAGAACTTGACGTATAAAGCAACGCTGATGCAAGTAAGACAGAATAGATAATACCTTAGTCGTGTATTCTCTTCTTAATTACACGCCTTCTCTGTTCTGCTAACAATCATCTTTATTGTCAATTTATTAGCATAAATCAACCAGCAAAATAAATGTATGTAAACTACCATCCGCTAGTTTACTTCTTGCACAAAAGCACGTAAACTTATGTGAATACTGAAACACAGTTCGTCAGTGTGTAGCCCAGATATTTTTAATTATAAATATCATTTTTGGGTAATTATTAAGACCAAGTTATGAGATAATTAACATCTTTAATCTCATGCGTGTAATACTTACTGCTATTTTTACTGTTACGGCTTTTGCTTTACAGGAGTTTCGCTATGCGGCGAAAGCGGCTCCTAAGCAGACTAGCTCGATCGAACAGTCTTCTCAATTGACCGAAAATTTAGAAAGACAAGTTAATACAACCACAGTACCAAGCCCCAACCAGCCAGAACAGGTCGTTAATAAGATAGTTCCAAATTCTACCATTTCTAATAATATTTTTACACCTCATATCCAGGAGATTGCTGTTAGTTTATCACCTGGACAGGTAATGCGTTTACCATCTCATATATTACTCGATGACGACTTACCAGAAGAATCCAGCAAATATAATATTAAAGTTATTAGCTCAACTTCTAAACCCAGCCTCAAAGTTAATATTTTTTCTTGCCAACAACAAAATGATGCTTGCTTAATTGGCATAATTAATGCAGATTTTCTGTTTAATATAGATATAGAAACAGAGTTAAAGCCATATCATAAAATAGCTAAATCTGTTATTTTATCTCATAACATTCAAGGATATTTATTAGAATCGACAGGAAAAAATACTTCATCTAGTTTCTCTCATTTGATCTGGCAACAGGATAATCAAATTTATAAAGTCAGTTTTAGAACAAAATCTCAGCAAGAACTGTTAGCAATAGTTAATTCAATGGTTGAGGCTACACCGATTAGTAGCACAAATAGCTTAAATGAAACCATTGCACAACCGGGTAAGCTACAAGCGCAAATTGAAGACTCGCCAAAGAGTAGTTTAGTGATTCCTAGCCGTCGTCCTGTATTAACTACAGCTGAACAGTTGCGCCAAGGAGAGATTTTAACCACCATTAGACAACGCCGCTTTTTCACCCCTGGAGGCGATCGCGGTGACGGACTGACCGATCAACCTACTATTGGATTTAGTTGGGGTGTCACCGATAATCTAGAACTAACTTTTGATGCACAGACAGTTGATAATTCTGGCCCGATTACTCAAGGTATTTTTAATGCTCAACGAGTTAATCGAGATTTAGTTACTAACAGAAATGCAGGGACAAATTTCTTTCAAGAGTTAACTTTACAGGCTAAACAGCGACTTTGGCAAAATGAAAACGCTACACAAGCCTTAGGCGGTGTAATTGCTGTTTCTATAGGATATGGCGGTCGTCCTTTTCAGTTTTTGAATGCTAATGATGAGGTTGTCGCTTCAGGAAAAAATCAACAAACAGTTTTTTCTCTAGAACTGCCATATACCATTACACCTGATGAAAATTGGCAATTTACTTTATCGCCTAAGGTAGCTTTTTTACCTGAAGATAATGCTTTATATTTAACCAAACCTCCTTTACCAAATTCTGGCTCTTTTGGTACTACATTTGGTCTGGCAGGAGGTGTAAGTTATAAACTAAATTCACGTTTAATATTATGGGGTGATGCCTTTGTACCCTTTACAGGTAATAACACAATTAACCGCGATACAGGCTTACCTAGTCGCACCATTGCCTACAATGCGGGTTTGAGGTATGTCGTTAATCCTCGATTGTCTACAGATTTATTTGTTTCTAATACTTTAGGCAATACAGGCCCTTTGTCTATAGTGGCAGATAAAGAGTACACTGCCATAGGCTTTGGTGTAAATGTGTTACCAGGTATCACTAGCGCCAACCGTCGCTACCCAGCACATTTTGGTTCAACTCAGCAACCACCTCCAACTACATACGCTGGATTTAGTTCTTTAGATGGGGGTACAGTTCCTCAAAATCAATTATTACTAAGTTTACAAGGCGGAGGACAGGGTATATTATCTAGCATTCGCTACGGGATACTAGATGATTTAGAAATTGGTGCTTTTCTAGATTATGTACCAGGTACTATAGATGAGTCTTTATTAGGATTTAGCGGTAAGATTCGCTATTTGCATCAAGCTGATGGCGACCCATTTACATTTAGTATTGCCGGAACGATCGCAAGGGCAAATAATCCTTTTGTAAACTTTACAGAAAATAATCGCAATCGCTTTCAAGAACTAGGATTGCGAAAAGCGGGATTTGCTTTTAGTAATGAAAAATATGAACAAGGAGAATTATTTGTCATTACTCTCTCAACTCCCATACATTACCAATTTGCTGGCGGAAGTGCGACTTGGCTAACTCCGATTTTAGGTTTTGTACAACGTAGGGGATTAGAAATTGCGGGATTTAATGTCGGCGGATCGGTTCCTTTGGCTAAAAATTTGCAGGCGATCGCAGAGTTAGGCTTTGATTTAGCAGGTAAAGGTAACGGTTTTAATGGCGATCGGCGCGAGACAATTATTCCTTGGACTGTAGGTTTGCGTTGGCATCCTGGCTTGTTGTCAGGGCTGCAATTAGAAGCATACCTCACCAATCGACTTGGTTCTAGCCCTTTTGATAGCTTAAGAGTCAAAGCTGACAATGAAACGGCAGTAGGTGTTGGGTTACTGTTACCTATTCAATTTTAGGCGCATGGGGGAGCCAGTGCGTTGCGGAGGACACTGCGTTGGGCGGCTCTGCCGACTTGAAGCAAGTGTCCGTTGGGGTTCCCCACGTTGTAGCAACTGGCGTCATTGGGCATTGGTCATTTGTCTCCCTTGCCTCCCTTGTCCCCTTTCTTCTCACACTCCCCACACTCCCCACACTTCGCCTGTGTCATCATGTTAGGAAACTATTACCAATTTACTTGGTAGATTTGCGGCGATCTTGGTAGGATTTTACCAACCTCAATTTTTGAAAAAATGCGCGATCGCACTTTGGCTATGAACAGAAGACGAATTCTCGCTTTGATTGGTACAGCAATTGCTAGCCTAGTATTGACAATTAGCTTACCAACATTGGCACCCTCGCCAGTAGTCGCACAGTCTAATACCAACCTTCTGGTGTCTGCTGCTGCTAGCTTGAAAGATGCATTAGAAGAAATTAAGCTTCTGTACCAACAAAGTCAGCCAAACGTCAATATTAGTTACAACTTTGGGGCTTCTGGCGCTTTACAGCAACAAATTGAGCAAGGCGCACCCGCAGACATATTTGTTTCTGCGGGTAAAAAGCAGGTTGATGCTTTAGAACAAAAAGGACTTCTGCTTGCAGGTACTCGTACAATTCTGGCAAAAAACCGCCTAGTCTTAGTTGTACCCAAGAGTAGTGTAGGTGTAACTAGCTTCTACAATCTCAAAGACTCTAAAATTAAAAAAATTGCGATCGGCGAACCGAGAAGCGTACCCGCAGGACAATATGGCGAACAAGTGCTTCAGAAGTTGAAACTTTTACCCCAAGTCAAATCGAAATTAGTTTACGCTAACAATGTGCGCCAAGTTTTAGCTGCTGTAGAAAGTGGCAACGCTGATGCAGGTTTAGTTTATATTACAGATGCCAAAATCTCTGACAAAGTAAAAGTCGTAGTCGCTGCTGACGAAAAATATCATTCTGCGATCGTTTATCCCCTAGCCGTACTCAAAGGTAGTAAAAATGCTGCTGCGGCTAAAGATTTTGCTCAGTATTTAACTAGTACTCAGGCCAAGGGTGTACTTCAGAAATTTGGTTTTATTCTGCCTTAACGTCCAAAAATTTACCCCCTCTTGGAAGTAAAGAGGGGGTAAAAGTGAGGTTAAGCCGGATAAATCCTTAAGCGGCGATTTGGTTCTTCACCAAAACTATGGGACTTGAGCCGATAATGTTCTACCAACTCATGTTGCATTTTGCGGACTTGGGGAGAACGGGGCAATAACTCCACTGGTTGTCCTTTAGGAATAACTATCTGTTCTACTGCCAGCCTAGCTTCTTCTAGGGCATCCATTTCGTCATCGCTACCACTGTGTAAAAACAGTTGCAGTTCTCGGTCATCTGCGATTTCTGGGTCGTCAATGTTCAGCAAGCGCCGCAAGCCACGGGTAATTTGCGGAATCGTGCTGGATTTAATCATGTGAATGGGTACATGACGGGCTTTGGCCATTTGCCTTAATTTGGCATGGTTTTTGACGTGCGATCGCAGTGCCAAAATTGCATCAGCACTATCGATATCTTTTGTCAATACCACTGGCAAAGATAGCACGCTGATTACCTGTTCTAGTTGATGGCGGCTAACACCATAGGGGTAAACGTGCAGTGGTAACTCTTCGCCATTTGGGCCTGGATGTTTGCTAGCACTAAAATCAATGGTTTCTGCGTAATTAAAAGACTCATCTAGCAAGCGGTCAAATTCACTACGCCCAGTAACTCTTTCCCTCTCTACAGAAGGCGGTGGTAAGGCTACCATTTGTCCAGATGAACGCCAACCATTAGCCTGTCGAGATCCAGAAAAAGATTCCTCCCCGGCTGCTTGATGTCCGCTACCGCGACCGTTAACTACCGAGAGTTGGCGGGTAATAGAAACCTTGCCATGTTCGTCAACAGTTCTAGTTTGCGGGCTTGGCTGGCGTCCCCTCAGCAGAGTATCTACCGTGTCAGCAACACTTTCGTGTACTACCCAGCGTTGGCGTTCTAACATTTCCACAGCAATCTCAAAGGTAGGAGGAGCTTTGCGTTCCAAAACAGTCTTTTGACTGCCTCGGCGTCTGGCTTCGTCATCTCCTAAAGTCACCGCTTGGATACCCCCCACCAAATCAGACAGCGTGGGGTTTTTAATTAGGTTTTCTATCTGGTTTCCGTGCGCAGTACCTACTAGCTGCACGCCTCGTTCCGCAATGGTACGAGCTGCCAAAGCCTCCAGTTCTGTGCCAATTTCATCAATCACGATGACTTCTGGCATATGATTTTCTACTGCTTCAATCATCACTTGATGCTGAAGCTCTGGATGAGCTACTTGCATTCGTCTGGCGCGACCAATAGCGGGGTGGGCAACATCTCCATCCCCAGCAATTTCATTGGAGGTGTCGATAATTACTACCCGTTTATTGAGTTCATCAGCTAAAACACGAGCAATTTCCCGTAAGGCAGTAGTTTTACCGACTCCTGGCCGCCCCAGCATCAGAATCGATTTACCAGTTTCTACCAAATCGCGAATCATGCCAATGGTGCCGAATACCGCCCGACCGACCCGACAAGTCAGACCAATTATCTTACCGGTGCGGTTGCGGATGGCGCTGATCCGGTGCAAAGTTTGCTCAATTCCTGCCCGATTATCTCCGCCAAAGGTTCCGACTCGCTGAATGCAATCATCTATCTGTTCTTGAGTTACGGGCTGTTCGCTCAGATACTCAGCTTGATTAGGAAAGCGAGCCTCTGGGCGACGACCCAGATCCAAGACTACTTCAACTAAACTGTCTCGTTTAGGATGATCTTCTAATACTTGCCGTAAGTCTTGGGGCAAAATGTCTAACAACTTTTGGAGATCGTCTGTAATCGTCATGCTTTCTATGGTGACGTTTTTAGAGATAACGAACGAGCGATTAGCGCTCCTGTTGTGACTTGAGCTGGGAAACGAGAGAATGGGCAAGCTCTACAGCCTGCCAGAGCAATACATCGTCTTCTTCCAGGCGGATAGTCGCCTTAACATTGGTGTTACTCACCTCCTTATTTTCTAACTGTTCAAGAATCGGTGACAGCAGTACGCGGGCGTAGCTACCGTAGGCCACCCCTGAGATGGAGGCAGAGGGGCAGGGGGCAGGGGGCAAGGGAGAAAGCTCTTCTTGTCTGCTCTCTTGCTCCCCTGCTTCCTTCAGCAATCCCATCGCCTTTAACTTGGCAACGGTGTAGCTATTGGTGCCGCCTGCTAACTGCACATATCCCGGTAACTTAGCTGCCAAAACTTTTTGTCCTAATTTCACCGCTGCTAAAGTTGTGCCGTCGCCTATATCACCACTCATCGGACGGCCATCGGTCTGCCAAATTAAGGCATTAGGACGCGGGTGGATCGAGTCATAGAGTGCATAAAGGTAATCAATCATCCCTTCGCCATCGGGACAGCTAATCGCTACTAATTTTAATCGATCGACCCACGGTGAAATTGCTTGCCATAGTCGCTGAAATTCCGCAAACCGCCCAATTTGTGTATGAATTTCTACAGCATCTACTCCTGTTGACATTACTAATGGTGCGATCGCTCCTGGCGTTGACATATATGAGCTTGTATAAATTATATCATAGGGGCAAACTGGTATGCAACGACCGCAGCCGTAGCACTTTTGTGATACTACACCTGAGTAGTTATCTTTTATACCATTAAACACAATTGCTTGTGCCGGACAAATTTTCTCACAGGGACGAGGGCAGTCTTTTGGGCACTCAGTCGCATTAAACTCTGCTTTGCGAAAATGGGGGTCTTCTCCATCATTGAGGCTGACCATCAAAAATGGTAAGTTTCCTTTATAGCCAAAGCCTCGCTCCTGAGCTTCCTTAGCTAGATTCCTGGCTACTTGCAACGCTGCTTGCGCTGCTGCAATCACTGCGGGATCGGCAGCCACATCTATACAGTCAGCGCCCGCCAAAGTGTAGGCTAATGTTAAACTTCTGACCGCAGGCAGATGTTGGAAACTGGCTCCACAGATGAGCTTGAACCAGTGACCTTCCTTGAGGGATTGTAAAGGGGTAAACAGATCAGTCACTCTTCTATTATGCTTTTATGGGACTGAAAAATGTAGTCTCTTATAGAGAAAAAGTCCGGATTTCCTCATTTCTACTTCTGAGGGATTTTACCCAGCCATTGCAGATTCGGCTGTCAACCCTTGCAAGAAATAGATTTCACTGTTTCTTCAGTATGATGTGTGCCCTTTGGCTTTGATGACGAAATATAAACAAAAAGTATCAATAATACAATATCAAAGCACTCGATCGCAGCGAGTATCAGCGCTACTGAGTGTATTCCCATTCAATGCGTTTAAGCATATTAAGGTATATTTAAGTGTATTCAGGTTGATATACAGGAATTTCCAACACAAACTTAGCTCCTTGTCCTGGGGATGAGGAACAACCAATCTGTCCTTGATGCTTTTGCACGATAATTTGATAGCTAATGGACAATCCTAGCCCGCTGCCTTTGCCTACGGGTTTTGTGGTAAAGAATGGATCGAATAAACGCGATCGCAACGATTCTTCTATACCAGGGCCATTATCTGCGATCGCAATCTTGACTGTATTCGCCGCTGTCACCTCTGTATGAATGTTAATTTGCGGATTTGCTGTTGATACTGTCAAGTTAAAATCATGCTCATCTTGCTGTTTCTCAGTTGTTTTCCAATTCCTCGCCCAGCTATCTAAAGCATCAATCGCATTAGTCAACAAATGCATAAATACTTGGTTTAATTCACTGACGTAACAAGTAACTAAGGGTAAATTTCCGTAATCTTTAACTATCGCAATAGCCGGACGTGACAAAGTTTCCCGCAGTCGATGTTCTAACATCAGCAAAGTGCTATCGATGCCTTCATGGATATTAACTTGCTTCATGACAGCTTCGTCGTGTCTGGAGAAGTTTTGTAGTGCCAGTACAATGTCTGTGATGCGTTCTGCACCTCTATGCATAGCACCCATGAGAGTTTGCAGATCCTGAGTGACAAAATTTAAATCTATATCTTTGACTATTTTTTCAATCTTCGGAGTAGGTTGGGGATATTCTTGTTGATATGCAGCAATAATATTGACTAAATCTTGGATATACTGACCAGCATATTGGAGATTGCCATAGATAAAACTGATCGGGTTATTTACTTCATGGGCAATCCCAGCTACTAATTGCCCTAAGGCTACCATCTTTTCGTTTTGAATTTGTTGAACTTGAGCAGCTTTTAAACTCTCAAGAGCCTCTTCTAATAAAAGATTTTTTTCTTGCAGTTTAATTTGGAACAATCGTAAATTAATTTGATTTTCAATTCGCAAGATAACTTCTGCACCATGAAAAGGTTTAGTAATATAATCAGCACCTCCTACATCAAAAGCTTTGACTTTATCTAGAACATCATCTAAGGCACTTATAAAAATCACAGGCACATCAGCAGTAATTTTGTCGTTTTTAAGTTGCTGACAAACTTGATATCCATCCATCTCTGGCATATTAATATCAAGTAAAATCACATCAGGTAAAACCATACGGCAGGCAGTAAGTGCCAGTTTTCCATTTAAAGCTTTGCGCACTTCATAGCCTTGTGCTGTTAACATTGCTGATAGCAGACGCAAGTTATTTGGTGTATCATCAACCACCAAAATATTGCCTTTATGATTGTTGTTACTATTTAAAGTCATTGGGAAAGAAACTATAACTGGAGAATAAACAACCACGTCCAAAAGGCACATGGTTTTTGGGCATTGCTAACCCTTCTCCATGCCCTATACTGCAAATGGTAAAGCGGCTGTTCTCCTCACTCATGAATGAATGAAGTATCTCGCCGCTGCCAATCAAAGATAAAAAGAGGAAATACATATTTTGACAAATTGTTAAGCCTGTCTTCTCAATTAAGAAGACTTTTTAGCAGCAGGATTTGGTGATTTTACTCCAGCCCAAACAGTAAGTGGCTGTCCAACCTGTTTATAAAGCAAACTCTCAAGAATTAAACCGTTATTATTAGCAGTTAAGGCTTGATTAGGCTGCTTCAAAGACTCATAAAAGCCGTTATACCATCCCTTATCTGACTTGAGATTTGTGAGTACAAAATTAAATAATTGGCGAGTATAAGCAGTGTTATAAAGTACATGCCAGCCGATAGCGACTTTAGTACTGAGGAACCGCAAATTATTGTATTTTGTGTGAGTATCGGTAATTGTCGCCCAAGCTTCACCATTAACAAACAAGCTGTTGTAAACAAAGTAGGGAGGACGATCTAAGCTATCTTGGGTAACAGCTGTTAATTGTTTCGTGGTGAGATAGCGAGCTTCTTGAGCAGCTAAAATGCGATCTGCATAAGCTTTAGGTAAAACTTGAAATCCAGTTTCAATGCCATCAAGAATATAAGGTTCGCTGAGAACGTAGTTATTTGCTCCGGAGTTTTCATAGTTTCGTTGGTCGTAAGGTACACCTTTGCCGTAGAGATTAGCAAAGGCCACATGGGATTGATAATTTAATGCCTGCTTAACATTCAATCCCCACATTTTTAGACCATAAGCAGCATAATTCTCATAACCTAAGCGTCCTTCTTGATGATACTGCTCTTTACCTTTGGTCAAGGTAGTACCATACATTTGTCCGTTGTTTGTCAGACGTTGAACTTGCCAATGCTGCCAGACAGCTTCTATTTTCGATTGCAAGTGTGGATATTTTGCTTCGACAATCTTGAGCCAGATCGCCATTCGTCCTAAATCAATAGCTGACCAGCCAATTTCTGCTTTTGTTTCTAATTGATCGTGATTTATAGGTATTAAAGTTTGAGAATTGTAGACTTTATTAGGCAGTTCCCCCTTATACAAAGGCATAGATGCTAGAGTCTGCAACATTCGACTCATCTTAGCTTCAAATTCTAATGCAGATAGAATTTTGAGTTCTCTAGCACTGACCAAAGCAGCGCAAGCAGCTGCTTGATCCCACATTGTTACAGAAGTAAATCCATCAACCGAGTTTACCAAGCCAGTGGTATCGTTCCAGTTACGCTGGAAGTATAACCAAGCCTGTTGAGCGATCGCATTTTCTTCTGGTGTTAACGAGCCAACTCCAGGTGCAATATAAGCAGTTTTACTGACGATCGCCTGACTAGGAGTAATCGGCGTACCAGGTAAAACCAACGATTGAGCGTCAAGTTTGGCAATTGCGTCTACGGCATTACCAGAGGTATCAGAGTGAGATGTTGAAATTTCCGTTTTTAGCACAGTACCAGTACTATAAAGCAGCTTAGACTAATAATTGAAACTAGCGATAGCGATTATAGCTGTAACTACCCCTTCTACGAAAGCTAGTATAGACTAAGCTTTTAGACGGTGAGTGAATTTCATGATGTCGTTTTGTATATAAGCTTTACGTATTAATTATTACTTTTTGTTAAAATAAGAAATTTCTCTACTATCGCAAGAGAAATGAATACACAGTAGCACTTAAAACTTTAACTGTAACTACCCGAAGACAAAAAGCTATGTGATGCAGTTGCGATCGCACAATGGGTTTGCAGAGTGGTATGTATTATTACTATCGGTAGTATCAGCCAGATGATAAACGGTTAGATAAGCGCAGCAACCTTGCTGGGTCTTCTTTTGTTGCTAATCAAAATCAAATTGTTGTTTGAATCTGTCTTGTTCTGCCTGTGATTCTTTGTTTTGAATTCAGAATTTATTAGCCTGAAATTAAACTTGAAACCACGCGGTTAAAGCTACCGCCAAAGCATCTGCCGCATCATCTGGCTTAGGAATTTCCTCTAAATTTAACTCCCGCGCTACTGCCTCTTGCACTTCATACTTTTCAGCATTACCATATCCCGTTAACGCTTGTTTGATTTGAGCCGGGGTAAACTCCACATAAGGAAGACGACGCTGTGCTAACACTAACATGAGTACACCCCGCGCTTGTGCAACCAGAATAGTACTTGACATACGATAGAAGAATAACTTCTCAATCGCAACCAAGTCAGGTTGTATCTCTTCCATTAGGGTGTGCAAATCGTCAAATAAGGTACATAAGCGTTGTCCCATTTCCGCATCCGCAGGCGTAGTGATGACGCCAAAATCTTGCATCTGAACGGTTGTTTCTTGGATCTTAGCTGGATTTTGTTTGCAGGTAATTACCCCAAATCCTAAAATCGCCAGCCCTGGATCTAATCCTAAAATACGTTTTTCCATTCTATTCGCTTTTACCACACAAGGTATTTTCTGACTGGCAATGCTGGCAACTTTGACGACTTACTCAAAGTCTATGGGAATGAAAAATTGTCATAAGTCTATGCTTGGTGTTTCAACCAGGTAGTGTACATTTTCTGTTAATTATTATTTGTCCTACTGCTCTGAATCAGCCATGTCAATTGTTTTTCTCAGACAAGCCCTCCACGCCCTGCAACAGCAGTCGCGCAGCCGCACTTCCCATCGAGTGAACCAGTGGTTCAAGTGGTTATCTCCTGGATTATCAGTCAAACGTTGGTTACTAATCAGTGTTGGTGGTGTGCTGCTTGCGAGTTTGGGGTTGGCGATTTGGATTAAGCTGACCCCGATTTTTTGGGCAATAGAATTGATTAGGGGGTTTTTAGGATTCATTACTGACATCTTACCCAACTATATCAGCGGCCCCTTAGTACTGCTGTGCGGCTTACTGTTGCTACTTTGGGGGCAAACTCGTACCGTAGGCTCAATTACCAAAGTACTCAGGCCAGAAGGCGAAGAGGAACTGATTGATGTGCTTTTAGCACATCACCGATTGTACCGAGGTCCAAAAATAGTGGTGATTGGTGGTGGTACAGGTCTTTCGACTTTGCTGCGGGGACTGAAAACCTACAGCGCCAATATTACCGCCATTGTAACTGTAGCTGACGATGGTGGATCTTCGGGGCGTTTGCGCCAAGAATTTGGAGTACTACCACCAGGGGATATTCGCAATTGCTTGGCAGCATTAGCAGATGAAGAAAAATTACTTACAGAATTATTTCAATACCGCTTTCGGGCTGGGGATGGTTTAAGCGGCCATAGTTTTGGTAATTTATTTTTAACGGCGATGAGTGATATTACTGGAGATTTGGAACGAGCTGTTGCGGCTAGTTCCAAAGTCTTAGCCGTTAGGGGTCAGGTTTTACCAGCTACCCTCAGCGATGTTCGTTTGTGGGCAGAATTAGCTGATGGTCGCCGCATTGAAGGAGAATCTAGCATTCCCAAGGCTGGCGGTAGAATTGTCAAAATTGGTTGTATTCCTGCTAACCCTCCAGCCTTACCCGCAGCTATTAGAGCAATTAAAGAAGCTGATTATATTATTATTGGCCCTGGTAGCCTTTATACGAGTTTGATTCCTAATTTATTAGTACCAGAAATTGCTGATGCGATCGCTCAAACAGACGCCCTTCGCATTTATGTCTGCAATATTATGACTCAACCAGGGGAAACTGAAGGATATACAGTTGCCGATCATATTAGAGCAATTGATGCAGCTACTGGCAATAGGCGGTTATTTGATGCTGTACTAGTACACAAAAAATCTCCTTCCGCTACCTCACTTATCCGCTACGCGCAACAAAATTCTCACCCCGTATTTTTAGATCGAGAGGATGTAACTCGTTTAGGACGAAGAATTGTCCCTGCTAATGTTTTGTTTGAAGATGAAACAGGTTATGTTCGTCACAATCCTGAGAAACTAGCAAAAGTCTTGTTGCGGTGGTACAGTGGAGCGCATCATGGCAAATAAAATTGTGCTTGCAGATGCAGAAGCTACCTTAAATTTGGGTATTAGTTTGGGGAAATCTCTAAATGCTGGCAGTGTAATTTTACTTGAAGGTGATTTAGGCGCTGGTAAAACTACTTTAGTGCAAGGTATCGGCAAAGGTTTGGGAATTTCTGAACCAATTGTCAGTCCTACTTTTACGATTATTAATGAGTACGCAGAGGGAAGGCTTCCTCTTTACCACTTGGATTTATATCGCTTAGAATCACAAGAGGTTGCTGCTTTAAACTTAGAGAGCTATTGGGAAGGGTTTGAAGTTACGCCAGGAATTGTGGCAATTGAATGGGCAGAACGAATGCCTTACAAACCAGATAGTTATATTAGTATCTATTTGACTTATGGTAATGAAGGCGATCGCCAAGCTCAAATAACTTCATACAATTACTCTATTAGCGAAGTCATTGCCAATATCGCACCCGAAATTAAAGAATACTGAATTGTGACATTGTACAGTAAGATATTTTTGCATAAATTAGGCAGAAGAGAGCATTTTTGTTTTTCCCTTCTGCCTTAATTTTTGAGAATTTTTTGTCTTTTCTATTTAATTCAATTCCAGCAAATAGATAATATAGAATCTATATTTATGCTATCTGCCACTACCACGTTCATCAGAATTATTAGAATCATCAATTAACATATGTGCCTCAATCTCTCCCAAAATCAACAGCATAAGTAAACATCAGAAAAAGGATGCTTGATCGGCATCTACTATTTCTTGGCTGAATTCATGACTAGTACATCAATGCAGAAATTAAACTACCTTGAAGAACAGTGTAAAAGCGCGATTTTTGCATCTTAACTACTGTATTTAGGCGGAATATTTTCTCACTGAGAATGGCAAATTTATTTGCTGAAAGTTGCTAATCTATTGGCAATATGCTTTTTCATTCTGAGATTACCTTGATAATTTGGATGTTTGATTTTGTTGAAATGATTGTTGGGTAATTTCTACTTGAATTTGTTAAGCATTAGTCAGCTATTTAGCTGCATTTGGCAAATACAGCCAATATTTTTTCTAAATGACACAGTTTAAACTCTGTCATTTAAGCATATATAGAGCGATACTTATTTGAAAACAGAGTTTTTACAGAACAGATTCAAATTTATTTATGCAAGCTATGTTTATTTAATGTGTGCCATAAATAGTAAAGTACTTAAATGCCGAAAAAATGCCGATAAAAGTTGAAAATACTTTGATATATTTCAGGGGTATAACTTAGATGTATACCGACTATTTACATAGAAGTCCAATATTTATACAGAAAATATTTATATTATTAAATAGTCGTTATTCTAAAATCAAATTATTATTACTTAAAAATAGAATACTTATTTTATAAATAGATAGAGTTATTACTTATATTTTTATAAAAATTATTTTTTACTTCGTAAAAATACTCGAAAATCTCGTATGTGTACGAGATTTTTCTCAAATTTAATATTTTGCTTTTTATTTCTAAATATCTTTCTAAGTAGATACACTAGTTAATAGCAATAAAAGAGGCGATCGCATCTTTGACATTAGGGCCTACATCATCTCTTGTATAGTAAGTATGTCCTTGATGAATAAATGCCGATGTAGCATCTATCAATTGTTGAATCACCTCTGGGCTGGCGTCATCAATTTCCTCGCTAACTTTTTTGCCTGTGTATTTGTTTTTTCGCTCTTCTGGTCGCAATATAATGCGAGTATCTTTATATGTCTCTCCGGATTTAGCTTTAAATCTCTCATTTAAATCAAACTGAAGGCGTAAATAACGTTGAGATTCATATCCACCCATAATTTGTCGGCAAATAGTGCTATCAATTTCAGAGGAGGGTTCCATAAAAATATCAGTAATATGTTGCGCCCAGTCTAAGGGCTTCCATTTGTGTACTTGCCCAAATTGATATGGTTCGCCAGTTTGTCCTGTTCCAATAGAAAGAATGGCGATGTCTTTCATCTGAAGATTTTCTAATTTATATTTGCGTTTCGTTTCTCTTGAGACAAGTAAATCTGAAGAATTACTAATTCTCATTGCCAAACTCAAAGCTGCTAAAGCAGGATTATTAGCTGATACTCCACCATCGATATGCGGGAACACCCAGTTGCCAAATTTCTGTTTATTGACAGGCTCTAATTTATATGGTGGAAAAAACGTAGGAGCAGATGCAGAAGCAACGCATATCTCCCATAAATAACATTCATCGTACCAACGGTAGCCTAAATCGGGATGACAATTTGTAAAAAACGTTGTGTTGCGATAGAGGGTATCGTAAGCCAGAATCAAAAGCATCGGACTCTCTACATCTTGTATTCGCTTATATCCCAACTTATCTATTAAGACTTTAATCAGCCCTTCATGAGAATATTTGCTTGGTGAAAATGCTTCGAGAATTTGTTGAATAAATGATGGGAATATTTGATAGCGGTTTTTGAATTTGAGTGGAAATATCCGCTTACCTTCATTAATATATAGATCTATCAGTTCTGTACTCGTTTTACCTACAGCAATTCCGGCTGCTAAAATTGACCCAGTAGAAGTACCAGCAATCAGGTCGAAGTATTCATTTAAATTCTGACCTTTCTGCTTTCTAATTTGTTGTTCAACTTCTTGGAGTATGCGTGCTGAAATGACTCCACGCATACCGCCACCATCTAAACTGAGAATTTTGAAAGACATATTTATTCTCCTTATTTGTCCATATAGTAATTTTTTGGATATACTGCTTCAGGCAATTAATTACTACTAAAAATTTTCAGCATGAAAAACTTTGTCGCTTACAGAGAATTTATCGACTGATAAATTCTCTGTAAGCGACAAGTTTATACGCTCAAATAATATCCAGCAATGGCGCTGATATACCTAAAGTTGGTCAGTACTACCAAAACCTTCAGGTATAAGGATTTATAGTTGTACAGTACGTAAGTTGGAAATAAATCTGAGCTACAAGAAAGTTAAAGCTTGACCGCGAACTTCTGTATTTAACTTGCCTTTGTCATAGACAATTTCACTACCAACAATAGTTGTGACAGCCCATCCAGTCAGATCCCAACCTTCAAAGGGACTCCAACCGCATTTAGTTAACAGTTCTTCACGCCGGACTGGGCGGTAAGTATTTAAATCTACAAGTACTAAATCAGCATCATAACCTGGAGCGATCGCACCTTTGTTAGGAATACGATAGGCCTCAGCCACAGCTTTGGACATCCAATTCACAACTTGGGCAACCGTACACTGTCCTTCCATTGCGGCGGTTAACATCAAAGCGAGGGACGTTTCTACCCCAGGCATTCCAGAGGGAGTATTCGGATATTCTTGAGCTTTTTCTGCTAAGGTATGGGGTGCGTGATCTGTGGCGATAAAGTCAATCACACCATCTCGCAAAGCTTGCCACAAAACTTGATTATCATGAGGCGATCGCAAAGGTGGATTCATCTGTGCTAAGGTGCCAATTTTTTCATATGCACTCGTATTTAATAATAGATGCTGTGGTGTTACCTCTGCTGTCACCCAACTTGGTTTATCTTGACGCAGCAAATCCGCTTCTTCGGCGGTTGACATATGCAGAATATGGAGGCGACGCTGATATTTTTTAGAAAGTTTTAATGCTAGCTGAGTTGCCAACAGTGCCGCTTGATTATCCTGAATTTGGGAGTGAATTGCCGGATCGTGAATCCCCGCAAACTCTTGGCGACGTTGGTTAATTCTAGATTGGTCTTCAGCATGAACGGCAATTAAGCGATCGCCTTGAGCAAAGATTGCCTCTAAAGCTGCTTCTTGGTCAACTAATAACTGACCGTGCATTGACCCCATAAAAATCTTAATTCCTGGTGTCGGCTTGGCAGTCAGTAAATCTGGCAGATTCTCTGCTGTAGCCCCAATAAAAAAGCCATAATTAACTAAGCACTTAGTGGAGGCACGTTGTAACTTATCGTCTAAAGTTTGTTGGTTAGTGGTTAACGGACGCGTGTTAGGCATTTCCAGAAAGGAAGTTACGCCTCCTTTGGCGCAAGCACAACTGGCGGTGAACAAATCTTCCTTGTGTTCTAGTCCAGGTTCGCGGAAATGCACTTGCGGATCTATGACTCCTGGCAACAAAGTTAACCCAGCAGCGTCAATTTCTGTAGTAGGCGTTAGTGTTGAGATTTGTGGTGCAACTTCGACTATTTGGCGATCGCGCGTCAGCACATCCCCAACCATAAATTCACCATTAGGTAGAATTATCCGGGCGCGACGAATCAGTAAACTTTTTGGAGATGACATGGAATTAATAATATTGGGATAGAGGACTATGCATAACAGAGAACTATCTTTTTAGGTTAAACTTGGTTGCACTCTTAGTAGTCAATTTTTGCCGCAATTGGGAAAAAAGTTTATTTTTAACTATGTATATTCCTGTAAAAATGGCAACATAACTATAAAAACACGGTTCTCCTACTTAAGTCTCAACAATAATATTCCCTTGGCAAGTTAATTACAGCATCTTATCTTTACTTCAGTAATTTCATGCAAAATCAAGTGCCCGAGCAAAATTCTAGTCAACAACCCGATCATTCTTGGATTGCAGAGCTAGGTAGAACAGTTATATTAAGCATAGTTCTAGCCCTAGGAATTCGTACTTTTGTTGCCGAAGCGCGCTGGATTCCTTCTGGCTCGATGGAACCCACTTTACATGGGACTCCAAACCAGTGGGAGGCAGACAAGATAATTGTAGATAAATTGAAGTACAAGTTTTCCCAACCGCAACGCGGAGACATTGTGGTCTTTTCGCCTACAGACGAGCTAAAAAAAGAACAATACCAGGATGCCTTTATTAAACGTGTTATTGGCTTACCCGGAGAAAAAGTAGAACTCAGAAACGGCAAAGTCTATATCAACAACAAACCCCTCCAAGAAGATAAATACCTGAGCAGCCAACAACGCACATCAATTGATGTTTGCACCTCAGGACAGCAGCCGCCTTTTCTAGAAAAACCCCAGACCATACCCCCAAACTCCTACCTAGTTCTAGGTGATAACCGTAATAGTAGCTACGATAGCCGTTGCTGGGGTGTTGTCCCGGAGCAGAATATTATCGGTCGTGCGGTGCTGCGTTTCTGGCCGCTGAATCACATAGGTGGCATTGATAAATCACCGCTATATCCATAGTTAAAAACAATATATTGATGCGGAAGCTTGGCTATTTGATGGGCAATTGAATAATCTTGCTACATTAGATAAGCAAGAGCAGAGTTGTCAATTGGGGATTTTAGTTTTGAGATTTGCGTCTAAAATCCCAATCCCTCAATTAGCTATCTCCAAATTCATCCTGATTAATGCCGTACCTAGCAAAAATTTTACTCTATCCAATTAAGTCTTTTGATGGCGTAGAGGTTGAGAGCGCAAAAGTTCTCCCTAGTGGTTCGTTAGCATATGACCGTGAATTTGCTCTTGTGGATGAGCGCGGTAATATTGTCAATGGCAAACGCCACGCCAAAATTCATTTGTTGCGAGCAAAATTTGCACTCTTAGATAGAACTATATCTCTGCAAATCCCAGATAGTGAATCACCACAAGTTTTTCATCTCGATCGGGAACAGCAGCTACTAGAGGCAACTTTGAGTGATTTTTTTGGGTTTGCTGTAACATTGCAGCAAAATTCACTCATGGGTTTTCCTGACGATCGCAATTGTTCCGGGCCGACAGTAATTAGTACGGCTACTTTGACGGAAGTAACTTCTTGGTTTCCTGGTATGACGGTGGAACAAATGCGCCGTCGAATGCGTGCCAATATAGAAATCGGCGGTGTACCAGCATTTTGGGAAGATCGGTTATTTAGCAGCCACAGCGATGAGACCGTTTCTTTTCGCGTAGGAAATGTCAGTTTTTTAGGAATTCAGCCTTGTCAACGTTGCGTAGTCCCTACCCGCGATCCCGATTCCGGACAAGCTGAGACCAATTTTCAAAAAATATTTGTGCAACAGCGACAAGCAACCTTTCCAGATTGGGTCGCCTCATCTCGGTTTAATCACTTTTACAGATTAAGCGTCAATACCAGACGATCGGACTTATCATCTGCCAATAGTTTACAAATTGGCGACGAGGTTGCAATATTTCCTTAACGTTATTAATCTTTCTTTAAAAAGAAAATTAAAAAGCAAAAATATCCAAAATTTCTTTACTATTTAACCGCCTATATTATCTAGTAATTTTCCCAGTTTTGTAATTGAATATGTATGATTGTTTGCCACACAGCAGAGTTTTAGAGACTTGATACTCAAGTGCAAAACAATTCAAATTGAACTAAGATTTCTGGTGTCAATTGTGACAGTGAATCTAGAACTGGATACTGTAGTTAATTGGTTAAATTTCAACCAATATGGATGCGAATACCAACGGGTATAAACATAATTTTGCACTTCATCGGAGAAAATCTGCTGATGCATACTAGGAAAAACTCAGTAAATTAGCCTGTTATAACACAAATTCCAGATTGAGGAGGGGAGACACTAAATTATTAAAAAAAATAGATTAAACATATAAGTGCTATTTTTTATACAAAAATCGACAAAATGCTTTAGGGCATTTTTCCAACAAAAGTAGTACTGACCCCGATCCTACTTGTAGCTTATATGGCAACACCCCCTAGCGTAGCAATGGGGACAATATCAACCAAAAATGTTATCTAAACTTCAGACAGTCCAATCTCTCAACCGCTTAGTTGAGAAAGCTTCTATAAATATGATGCCCCTAAAATCTGCTGTGATTGTGCCGATTGTGGTGCAATTTTGTGGATTAGTGGGACTTGTCAGCTATCTGGTGTTGCAAAACGGACAAAAAGCGGTGACAGAAATTGCAACTCAGTTAGCTAGTGAAATCTGCGATCGCATCGAACAACACCTTGATAAATACTTAACGACTCCTCAGCAAATTAATCAAGTTAACTGGGATGTCATGCAGCTAGGTTTGCTCAATCTTAGCGACTTGGAAACCACCAAACATTACCTTTGGAAACAAATGCAGGTTGCGGATATTGGCTATAGTAAGTTTGCCAATCCCAAAGGTGAATTTATCGGGATTGAACGCCTCAATGACGGCACACTATTAATTAAGGAGATTTCTCAAAAAAATGGTATTGGTAAACTTTATGTTTACACTACAGATCGGCAAGGCAATCGCAACGATCTCAAAGAAATTAAAAATTACGATCCGCGTCTAGAAGCTTGGTATATAAATGCAATTAATCTGGGCAAGCCCTTCCGAAATAAAATTTATCAATGGGAGAATAAACCAAAAATTATCTCCCTATCTTCCAGCTATCCACTTTACGATCGCACTCATAAATTAGTTGGAGTCATTGATATCAATTTGCTTTCGTCAAAAATTAGTAACTTTTTAGCTAAATTAAAAGTTGGCAATGGTGGCAGAGCCTTTATATTAGATCGTTCTGGACCGATCGTAGCTTCCTCAACACCAGAACTACCAGACAATATTATTCGAGGCGATCGAGATTCCTTAATCGAATTCACAACTACATATTTACAGCAACGATTTGGTAGCTTAGGGTTTGTAGTTGGCAAACAACAGATTAGCTTTACCACCCAAGGAACACGCTATTTTGTCAAGGTAAAAAATTGGCAGGACGAGTTTGGTCTCGACTGGCTGATTGTGGTGGTAATTTCCGAAGCTGACTTTATCAAACCAATTTACCCAAACAACACTACTATTTTTTTGTATCTAGTCACCTTTTTAATAGTTGCACAATTTGGTATTCTGACTGCGCATTGGTTAATTAAGCTAATTATGCAATTCAATAAATCAGCTAAGTGGAAACGGACAATAGAAAATAACCCTATCGAGGAACAAGCAAAATTAACTAAATTATCTGATATAGAAAATCAACAGCAAGAGTCTACTGCTAGCTTTCAAGCACAACATCCAATCTTAAATCAAGTCTTATCTGAAAATCAGAGTCAACCAACTAAGTTTTTTACAGCTATACCCCTTAGTAGTACGAATGTAGCTGGAAAGCAGCTTGTAGTTAAATATCGCTTACCTGGATTGAAAGCCTCACCAGGGCAAAGCCTGAGAGTTAAAGAGTTAGAAGTTCGCGATTTAGATAAGACGATGCCGATAGAAGCTGTAAGAATTCCTAAATATGACGAATTAGGCAATATTGCTGCTACCATTCCTAACTATTCTGATGTTACCCAACCTCAACAAGCAGATAAATTATTAACACAATACAATCGCCTTTTAGAATTACAAGTCAAAAAACGTACCCAAGAACTCTTAAAAGTTATTCAACAACTACAAAGTACCCAAAAACAGCTGATTCAATCGCAAAAAATTGCAGCTAGAGGCAGATTAGCAGCCGAACGAGCAAACCGTGCCAAAAGCAAATTTCTCGCCAATATGAGCCATGAATTGCGTACTCCCCTCAATGCTATTCTTGGTTTCACCCAGGTGATGAGCAATGATAATTCTTTATCTGCTGACAATAAAGAGAATTTGGCGATTATCAATCGTGCTGGCGAGCATCTCCTCAATTTAATTAACGACATTTTGGAAATGTCTAAAATCGAAGCTGGTAAAACGACTTTTAATGTCAACAGTTTTGACTTAATTCGTCTGTTGAAAAGCTTAGAAGAAATGTTTGGTCTGCGTGCTACTTCTAAAGATTTACAACTAGTATTTGTCTGTGCCCCCGATTTACCTCAATACGTACAAACTGATGAAAGTAAACTGCGGCAAGTTTTGCTAAATCTTCTGGGCAATGCTATTAAGTTTACTCATAAAGGTAAAGTGACACTACAGGTAAGCTGGGAAGCAGGCGAGCAAGACGATCTGCGGCTATTTTTTGCAGTCCAAGATACTGGGCCTGGTATTTCTGCGGAAGAAATTGACATTTTATTTGAAGCTTTTGCCCAAACCGAAACTGGTAGAAATTCTCATCAGGGAACAGGGCTAGGCTTAACTATTAGCCGTAAATATATACAAATGATGGGTGGAGATATTACTGTTAATAGTACTCTAGGTGAGGGAAGTAAATTTATTTTTGATATTCAAATTAGCCCAGCTTCAGCTAGTGAAATTCGGATTCAGCAAGGTCAAAACCAAGTAATTGGGTTAGCACCGGATCAAGAAGAATATCGTATTTTAGTAGTTGACGATGTTAGAGATAGTCGGTTGGTGTTAGTGAAAATGCTGACAGCTATCGGCTTTAGCGTTAAGGAAGCTAGTAACGGTCAAGAAGCGATCGCTCAATATCTGGAATGGCAACCCCACCTGATTTTTATGGATATGCGTATGCCAGTTATGGACGGCTACGAAGCGACGAAAGCGATTAAAAAACAAATAGAGTATCAACAGGACATCTTACCACCCCATCTGGCAACACGCAGAATGGTTGTCGGTCAACAGTTAACAGTGCCAGTATGTACCGCTAGGGAAACCAAACACATCCCGGTGATTATCGCCTTAACTGCCAGCGCTTTTGAGGAAGAACGACAGAAAATATTATCAATCGGTTGCGATGATTTTATTCGCAAGCCATTTACAAAAGAAGTATTACTAGAAAAAGTCAGCGAACATCTGGGCGTAAAATATATCAGCCCAGTAGAGACTGTAAATACAGCTGCTAGTCAACAAACCGAGATATTTCCTAGCGAAGCTGAACTCATCTGGCATTTGTCGCAAATGCCTCCACAGTGGTTAAGAAATATACGTCATGCCGCAGCTAGCTGTAGCGATGACATGATTCTAGAGTTGCTTGAGCAAATTCCCCCAGAAAAAAGTCAACTTTTACGGCTTTTCCGGGATTTAGCAAACAACTATCAGTTTGAAAAAAT
The DNA here is from genome assembly GCF_963875125.1 of Calothrix sp. NIES-2098. NCBI lineage: Bacteria > Bacillati > Cyanobacteriota > Cyanophyceae > Nostocales > Calotrichaceae > Calothrix > Calothrix sp. NIES-2098. Next base: position 8,295,708 of record NZ_CAWNKJ010000001.1, on the reverse strand, counting down.
TATGGAATTGACTAGAACAAACGCAGAATGAACTACGAGCGGTTAGACCCTGAGAAAAAAGATATTTTGCTGATTGACGATATGGCAGATAACCTGCGAGTTTTATCCGCACTGCTTACCAGAGAAGGATATAACGTTCGCAAAGCTTTAAACTGGCAAATGGCTTTAACTGCTTGTCAAACAGTATTACCAGATTTGATTTTACTTGACATTATGATGCCGGAGGTTGATGGCTATGAGGTTTGTCAGCGTTTTAAGGCTTGGGATCTGACTGCTAATATTCCAGTGATTTTTATTAGCGCCTTAGATGATGTTTTTGATAAAATCAAAGCTTTCAAGGTTGGGGGTGTAGATTACATTACCAAACCTTTTGAATTGCAAGAAGTGTTGGTACGCGTCCAAAATCAATTGGCATTGAGAGCCGCACAACAAGAGGTTGTCAAGCTCAACGTCGAACTCGAACAAAGAGTAAAACAGCGCACTGGGGAACTCGAAAAAGCTCTGCAAAAACTCCAGGGAGAAATTAAGAATCGTCAGCAATTGCAAAGTAAATTGTTAGATATAGCGTTGCATGATTCGCTGACTGGTTTACCAAATAGAGCTTTGTTTATCCGGCGTATAGAAAATGCTTTAAATTGTGCTAAACAACAATCTAATCATCAATTTGCTCTACTTTATTTAGATTGCGATCGCTTTAAAGTTGTCAATGATTCTCTAGGACATTTGGTAGGGGATGAATTACTACTAGCCATATCTCATCGGCTACGCACATCTTTAACACCGATGGATACTATAGCTAGATTAGGCGGTGATGAATTCGGCATTTTGATAGAAAACGCCACAGATATTAATATGGTCATTGAGGTTGCCGAACGTATTCTCCAGCAGCTATCAATCCCATTTAAACTCACTCGATACGAGGTATTTATGAATGCCAGTATCGGTATCGCTTGGGGAAATAAAGACTACGAGCGCCCAGAATATTTACTTCGCGATGCTGACACGGCAATGTATCGTGCTAAAGCTTTAGGAAGAGCTAGATATCATGTTTTCGATCCGATAATGTATCAAGAAGCAATCCAGCTTTTAGAGATAGAAAACGATCTGCGCAGAGCTGTAGCACGGCAAGAATTTATTGTTTACTATCAACCAATTGTTTCTTTACTCACAGGCAAAATATCAGGTTTTGAGGCGTTAGTGCGTTGGCAGCATCCACTACGTGGTTTACTTTTGCCAGCAGAATTTATTCCTGTAGCTGAAGAAACAGGTTTAATTAATGCTATTAATACCTGGGTGTTACAGTCAGCTTGCCAACAATTACATTTATGGCAACACGACCCAGCAATACCAGAATCCCTAACTATCAGCGTCAATTTAAGTGCTAGATTATTTTACCAACCAAATTTAATCGCCCAAATTGATGAAATACTTTATGAAACTAAAGTAAATCCAGAAAACTTAGAACTGGAAATTACCGAAAGTGTAATTATGGAAAATAGTCATGCAGTCAAAACTATTCTTCAACAATTACAAGAGCGCAGAATTAAGTTAGTTATGGATGATTTTGGTACGGGTTATTCATCTCTCAGTTACCTGCATAGCTTTCCTTTAAATGCGCTGAAAATTGACAAGTCTTTCGTCAAGCGGATGCAAGAAAATCAAGATGATTTGGGTTTAGTACCCGCGATGATTGGCATTGCAGACTCAATGGGGATGAGAGCGATCGCAGAAGGAGTGGAAACCACAGAACAGTTAGCTCAGTTGCGCAGTTTAAACTGTGAATTCGCTCAAGGATTTCTATTTTCTCGACCGATAGAACAGCAATCGGTTCTGAATTTACTCACAACTGCACCACGATGGTAAAAATTGATATTTAATACAGTTTATTTCAGCATTATTGTTGTAATTTTGGGGCAATGTAGAGACTTGAGAGTACTGTCTCTACATTCGTTTATGGTCTTAACTGAACGTAGTATTTTCTATATCAAAAGATAGATGACTCATGACCAAGTAACAGCTTAAAAAGCTTTTCCAATCTTGCTAATTAGCTATTTATAAGTAATATTTATGAGATAGATGACTTTTTTCTATATGTTAGAACTCTAATTTTACAAATTTAAAGGAATATTAAGTTTAAAATGTTATGTAATCCTGACATTCAATAATAATTAAACAAAGTTCTTAAGTTTGCATTCATGGGTAGAGAGCAATCTTCCCCTAAAAATGCTGATTTATGCAGGATAAGCCTTGTTTTTCGCATTGAGATATAAGGCTAATATTGCATTGCAGATTCAGCATTTATCTAAACTTGAGACATTTTTTCGCCAATAAAGTCGGAGTCATTTCCTTTGTTAATTTCTCAATTTGAGAGTAGGCAAGGGAAGTATTGTGCAGCTAACTTTTCTGAGGTTGCTGCTTTTTAATGTGGTTGTTGATGAAGTTTATAAAAGACTATGCTACCCAAAGAGCGAATTAATTACACATATCTGCCCAAGTTCAATTACAAAAGCGTTTCCTTGAAATGGAAAAACTACTGTGTTAAGCTCTGCGGGAGCAAGCGTTCAGTTCCTTTAGATAGACCCCATCACATACATATTTTCTGGTCTTGGCTTGGTAGTTTTATCGGCATAGCAGCAACTGCTTATCTATCTGTTAAAACTAATTCTCCTTTGCTGATGGCTCCCTTTGGTGCTACCAGCGTTTTAATATTTGGTATACCTGACAGTCCTTTAGCCCAACCTCGGAATGTGATTGGCGGTAATTTTATCGCCGCCCTAGTCAGCCTCACTATTTTGCATCTTTTCGGTTCGGAACCTTGGGCGATGGGAATGGCGGTAGCCACAGCTATCGGGATGATGCAGCTGACTGGTACTTTACACCCGCCTTCGGGAGCAGTTGCATTAGTTGTGATGATGACAAAGGCTCAATGGCAATTTCTATTCACACCAGCACTAGAAGGTTCGATAATTCTGGTACTCTGTGCCGTAGTTTTCAACAATCTGGCACACGAGAGGACTTATCCTAAGTACTGGTTGTAAGCCACCATATCAGATTTTGAGCAGCAATCTCGGTGCTAAAGTTTGCTGCTCCTACAATTAAGACATACCAACTATTTCTTGCCAGTCTTCCGTATTTTAGGCGATCGCTCTTGGATTACTATATGGAATTGTTCTTGTAGACAAATTTCCTTCCCAGCTAGTCACCAGGAGATCGGTTATGAAATTTGGTATTGATATGGGGCACAATTGCCCGCCTGATACAGGAGCATTAGGTATCAAGAAAGAAGATATTTTAACTAAAGAAGTCGGTACGCTGCTCATACAAAAATTAACAGCAGCTGGTCATACTGTGATTGATTGCACTCCTAAAACAGCTAGTACTGTTACCGATTCTCTGCTGCAAAGAGCTAATAAAGCGAATGCCAATAATGTAAATATTTTTGTTTCCATACATTTTAATGCATTCAACAGTAAAGTTAATGGTACGGAAGTTTTCGCTATTAGTAACGCTTCTAAAGGTATAGCTCAATCAGTTCTCAATGAGATTGTGAAACTTGGATTTAATAATAGAGGTGTGAAAAATACCAGTTTATCTGTCTTGAGAAATACCCATATGCCAGCTATTTTAGTGGAGTGCTGCTTTTGTGACTCTCAAACAGATATGGATATCTTTGATGCTGAAAAAATGGCTGAAGCCATCAAAGATGGATTAATTGGTGAATCAAAGGAAGATACAGTCAAAGCTGATAAAGAGCGGGTTTTAGAAATTACAACGTCAACTCTTTTAAAACCATCGACAGATCAATCATCAGATCTACCTAAAGAATCTCTAATTGAGATTCCTCCTGGCAAGTACTCAGTATTAGATGCTCGTTTTGAAGAACATCATTATTGGGTGAAGTGGCCTGATAAAACTAAAGGAAACCGAGATACGCATTTCGTTTTTGCTGGACACTGTAAAATTGTCTAACAAGATGATGCAGCAACTCTAAGAAAAGCTATCAATCTATAGCAGAAGGTTTAATGAATTCGTAGTCAGTAAGTAGGTGGGCGCGAAAATTTATAACTACGTCATTGCAAACGGAGAGAAGCAATCGCAAGGGTTTTGAGAGATTTACATTCCGTTAGATAGTTAGGTTTATTCATGCCTACCTACTTACTTTAGTTAGTGCTTGGTAAATTCAACAATGTTCGCGCAGCTTAACCGTAGGGTAAGCCTGACTACGAATTTATTCTTTTCGCAAAATTAATGCGCCAGACCACTATAAGCAATGCTTCCTTGCGCTCTGCGAGTATACACATATGCGATCGCAATCACTCCCCGATTAGGATATTAATCACCGCACATTTACGCAGAAGTATCTATATTATGAATGCCATCGATTATGTTTAATTACCGAGTTTATTGTGTAATGAGGTGTCATACCCCTGATAACAAATAAGGGAAATTACTGTATTATTAGTCAGATAAGTCAGATGAAAATATTTTCTGGCAACAATAACTAGTAAATACAAGTAGCCGACTAACAAGGTTACAACTTTTGACCGCAGGTTTTCATTTTTACTTAGTGGTATTGTATAGCACGCCATGAGATTAAGTAGGTAAGGCACAAGCCCTACCTATGATGAATCTGCATTTCAATGAATTGTAAAGTTCTAGATTTTTGCCAATAAAAGTAAGCTTTTTACAGCTTCTGTCCCGTGTAAATCGATCGCACTTCGCCATTCCGACGCACGATCGCTTCACCGTTATTCACATCTACTAGCGTCCAACCACTAGAGCCAATGCTTTCACCAATCTGAAAGCGGCGCGTCACGCCATCAATTTTAAATAAAGCCGCAGATTTAGTTCCTAACTCTAGTATGCCTTCTAGAGTATGGCTAGGTGCAGCAGCCTCTGTAACAGTTGATGCTGCCTGTTGTTGAGATGCGGAATACACTGAGGCTGTAGCCGTAGGAAGTTGTGGTGGTGCAGCGCGAAATGGCACAACTGGTAATGTTGGCAATAAATTGGAGGATTGCCCAATTGCAATCGGTGCAGTTCGTACATTCACAGGTTTAAGATCTGTGCGTACCGCAGCAGCAAACATATTGACGTTCACCGGCTTGGCTGGCTTGCGCACTGAACCTAAAGCGTTTTTCACAACACTAGGCTGAGATGCAGTCTTGACTGGTGTTACGAGTTGAGGAATACCAGGAAGCAGCGGTGGTGCATAGCGCATTGGCGAAGGTGCTTGATAAACGGGGATGTATATGCGCTCAACAATGTTTTTTGCGGCTTTCGGGGCTGGTAGTGTATTGTTGGCTGTCAGAGATGTTGGTAAGAGCAGATTTTTTTGCTCGCTAGCCAAAGCTAAGGCTGGTGACTTGGAAGTTTCGCTAATGGCGATTCCTGGGTTGGCGTAGCTTTGATTATTTTTGTTCTGTTGCTGCTCAATGACTGACAATGCACCTAACATATAGTCAACCAATTCCGCTTGGGCATCAACTTTTGGCTGTAACTGGGTTGGTGTTGCCTGAAAATATGCAGCTGTGATTGGCTTGAAGGTTAGGAAAGTTAGCACCTTCGAGTTGAGCAGGTAGATAATACCAGCGATCGCCACGCCGACAATCGTTGTCCCGACAATCAGTAATCTCCCCACAGGACGCCTGGTTTTCTTCAGCTTGCGAGTAACTGCTTTTTTCACAGGCGCATCAACTACAACCTTATTCAATGGTTTTTCCCTAATTTGGGAGACTCCTTGTATGGTTTGGAGTAGTTCATTTGGCAAGACAATCTGCGGGACTTGAATTGTTTGTAGAGGTACATACCCTACATTCACAGTTTGGGAAGCAAAATTCCCACTAGCATCTAGAACATTGTCGATATCGGCAAAGATTTCATCCATCAAGCCATCAGCATAAACATCTATCGTCCAAGGCTCGTTGGCGATCAAGTCTTCTGATGGTTCTGGAATAATCAGATGAGTGCTGGCTTCTTTTAACATAAGGCTTTTGGGTGGTAGCTGCGAGGACGGCTCAATACCGCCTCTACTGCCTGGGAATCAGGATTTTCTGTGAAATGTGCAATCTTCCGTCTTCGTAGACTGGTCGATTGCTCTTTGGTATTAAATTCAACTTAGAATCCAGAGACTGCTGATGATGCCAGTTCTTAATCCATGTCATCTATCATACCCAATCTCTTCCCTACTACTATACTCATGCTTCATGAAGTTTTTTTGAAGCCAACGCTGGAAACTCTGACTGGTTCTTTGTTTTACGTAATTCTAGATATATTAATAAAGCATTAATATCTGCGGGGTTTACGCCACCAATACGTGCTGCTTGACCGATAGTAAGTGGTTTTACTTTACTTAACTTTTCTCTGGCTTCCTTAGAAAGGGTATCAATTTTTGTGTAATCTAAATCCGCAGGTAACTGACGGTGTGCCTGACGGGCAATCTGTTCAATCTGATTTTGTTGTCGCGCCAGATAGCCAGAATACTTGATATCAATTTCTGCACCTTCTTTTTCTACAGCGTTGAGGCTGGGGTTTCCCAGTCCATAGCGATCGAGGTGGACATAATGGAATCCCGGACGCCGCAGCAAGTCAGCTAGAGTAATTGAGCCTTTAATTGCTTGTTGGGTATCAGCTGCGATCGCCACTCCAATTTCATCGTGTTCTTTCACCCTGGTGGCGTGTAGTCGTTCTTTTTCGGCAATAATCTGTGCTTGTTTGCGCGTATATAAATCCCAACGGCGATCGTCAATTAAGCCAATTTCTCGTCCCAACGGTGTTAATCGCTGGTCGGCATTATCAGAACGTAGTATTAAGCGGTACTCAGACCTGCTCGTAAGCATACGGTAAGGCTCGCGTAAATCCTTCGTACACAGGTCATCAACCAAAGTACCTATGTAACTTTGCTCGCGCGGAAACACAATCATCTCCTGACCGCGGGCAAAGCGTGCCGCATTCACACCCGCCACAAATCCTTGGGCAGCTGCTTCTTCATAACCTGTAGTGCCGTTAATCTGTCCCGCACAAAATAGCCCCTCAATCTTTTTCGTCATCAGTGTGGGATAACACTGAGTTGCAGGCAAATAGTCATATTCAACCGCATAAGCCGGACGCAGCATGACACAGCTTTCCAAACCAGGTAGACTCCGTAACATTTGCAGTTGCAAATTTTCCGGCAAACCTGTGGAAAACCCTTGGATGTAAAGTTCGGGAATATCCCTACCTTCTGGTTCAATAAATATTTGATGGCTTTCCTTATCGGCAAAGCGAACAATCTTATCTTCAATACTGGGACAATAACGCGGGCCTTTCGCTTCTACCCAACCACCGTATACAGGCGATAGATGTAAATTTTCTTGAATCAGGCGATGGGTTTCAGGGGTGGTACGGGTGATGTAACAAGGCATTTGCTCTCTTTCTACCCAAACTTCCGGGTCAAAGCTAAACCAATGCAATTCTTCATCCCCTGGTTGGAGAGTCATTTTACTGTAATCTACCGATCGCTTGTCTACCCGTGCTGGTGTACCTGTCTTCAGTCTTCCAGTTTCAAAGCCTAGACGATTTAAAGTCTCAGTTAATCCTTCAGCGGCAAATTCTCCCGCCCTTCCCGCAGCCATTGACTTGTTACCAACCCAAATCTTTCCGCCTAAGAACGTACCTGTTGTTAAGATGACTGCTTTACATTGGAACGCCACACCAAAGTAAGTCTGAACGCCAATGACTTCATCATTAGCGCCTAACACTAAGTCTGTTGCCATCCCTTCGCGGATAATCAAGTTCTCCTGATTTTCCACAATACTCTTCATGACGGCGGCATATTCTCGCTTATCAGTTTGAGCGCGTAATGCCCATACCGCAGGCCCGCGTGAAGAATTGAGGATGCGCTTTTGTAGGTAGGTACGGTCTGCCATCTTCCCAATTTCCCCACCTAAAGCATCAACTTCATGCGTTAATTGGGATTTAGCTGGCCCGCCAACTGCTGGATTGCATGGTTGCCAAGCGATTTTATCTAAGTTCAGCGTCAATAGCAGAGTCCGACAACCGAGGCGGGCAGTAGCAAGGGCTGCTTCACAACCGGAGTGACCTGCACCGACGACAATGACATCAAAAGCGTCTTGAAATTCAATAGAATTGTGCATGGTCATACTTACAAATGGGAAAAGCTGAGAGTTATTTTCAATTTTAACCGATACCGTAGTTTCATGGATGTGCTTTTACAAGTCATAAGTTAATACATTGAAGATGCAAAATTCACAATAAAAACCTAAAAACTACTATTAGGAATTATACTGGCTAGTAACTTTGCGTAAGCTGAATGGGAAGCAGTTAAGTCAGAAAAATATGTATGAAATTATCGAATAAGCGTTCTAGTATTTTAGAAATTATCTTCCAGAAGACACAACGAAATCTGCGTAAGATAACGTTTTTTACTATTCTTTTCTTTATTTCTTTTGCTTTAGTTGCTAGTAATGGGATTTCTCATTACCAATCTGTTATTAATACTGCACAATTCAATAGTTGCTCAAGTGCTAGTTCAATTCCATGTATAGATACTCCCCAACCGCTAATATCACCCACACCAATTACACCATTTACTCCCGATCCACAGTTAAACGAACAGCAGCGTTTTTTGTCTGTTATTGCTAATAAAATACCAACAATTCCCCAGCCTGGTACTTTTGAATATATATTGCTGCGTAAATATGGAGCAGCATTTGTCAATCAAGAGCCAGAAATTAAACTACCTCAAAATGTTATCTTTACTAATGAGCAGGAAACTAAGGAATTTCAATCAACTCTCACCACGATCAAAGTTGATGGGACTAATGATTGTTATTTACAACAATCAGCAGGATTAGCTTTAAATAAAGCGAAAGCAATCCAAAAAATTCCGCTTAAATCAGGTTATGGTAGCGGTGATTGTACTCGCACTTTCACCACTAATTTAAGATTTTGGCAAAAATACGCTAACGATAGAACTTTAGAGAAAGTACGCCAAGGTAAAGAAACAGCAATTCTAGGAGTAGTTGCACCACCGGGAACATCACAACATCTTTGGGGATTAGCGATTGATTTACGCATATCTAGCCAGAAGCAAAGACAAGCTTTACATCAAAATGGCTGGTTTCAAACTGTAGAAAGCGATATTCCCCATTGGACTTATTTGGGTTTAACCGAAGAACAATTACCTCTATTTGGCTTTAAGAAAAAAATTGTGAGAGGAATTACTTATTGGTTAACACCAATCTGAGCGAGTACAATTTAAAGGAGAAAAAGGCAATCAGCTTATCGAATCTCGACATAACGTAACTCTGCATTTTGAGTTAATTCTTCTACAGTTTCTAGATAGGCTTTAATTGCATCTTTGATATTTTCTAAAGCCTCTTCTTCGGTTTCTCCCAAAGTCCAACATCCTGGTAAAGCAGGGCACCAAATAGCATATCCTAACTTTGTTTTATTTAACTTGACTTTGTAACGCATATCTAAATAACCGCTTTTGTCTGTTATTTTATATCGTTAAATTAAACAAAAATCGATCTTTTTATACAGCACAAACTGAAAGTATGAGTTTATGAGAATAGAATTGAGGATTTGTTGACACAAATCCCACTTATAACGAAAAAATCAAGTCTATTGAGATTGATAAGGGGAAGCGACAAATTGCAGAAATTTCAATTGATTGTTTTCCCATTTATAGTAAAAACGCCCAATTCCTTTTTCTCCGTCCTTACCTCCAGCTTGACCAACAATGATGAGTAACTTGCTATTGGCTCGATAGTGTAACCCACCATCTGGTCTAGGAGGACTATATCCAGCACCGCGTTGGTCGTGATAGCCATAAAGTTGAGTGGGTAGATAAACCTGACCCGTTTTGAGATCGACGATCGCAGCTGTATCTACACCACCCATAGCCCGATTGAGATGAGGGGCGATCGCATAATGACCTGCAAAATTCGTACCTTTGTTAACAGTCGCGTTCAGTTGCGGTTCGTAGTCTTTGATTTCTTGCGTACTAACGGCTAGTGCAGCAGGTTTTCCTTGAAATACTGGTTTTGCTGGATAATTCTTAAAATGCGGTTGTTGAACGCGAGACTTTTGCTGCACGGATACTGCCATTATCGATCCACTTTCTTGGACTACAGTTAAGCCCATGACTGTAGCCAAAGCAGCAATAATAAAACTACTTTTTAACATTAAATGCGTACTCTACTAACAATTATAATTAACTTGTTTAGATTAGCTACAAGCTCAAGTTATATAATTCCTAGAAATTATCTTTAGTCTGTTATGATTTTGCAGAGAAATTATAATTTACTTATGTAAATTTCACCTGTATCTTTAGTTATATTTTAGCTAGTTGAAGAGCATATTTCAGGATAAAACCCGATCGAAGGATGAAAGCTACTTTATAGTGAACTGTTACAAGTAGCTTTTCTCCCACGATAATAATTACTACAATAAAGTCACACACCTGACTCTGGAGTTCTAACAGTGGGCTTATTTGATGATTTAAGTCGGTTTCTGGAAAACCGTTTAGAAGAATTCTTGCGTAATAATCCCCATTTGGAATTAGAAGCGCTGTTAGAACAGCTGCGCGAGCAAGAGGAAGATACGTTAAAGCTGGTTGCAGATTTACAATTACAAGAAAAGCGATCGCAAGAGGAAATTCTCTCCACCGCGCAAGAAATTCAGCGTTGGCACATCCGCGTTCAAAAGGCGAAAGCTGCTGGTAGAGATGATTTAGCCATTGCAGCGCAAGAAAGAGAAGCAGCCTTATTGCGCGAGGGAAATCAGCGCTGGGGACATATGCAAGGGTTAAAAGAACGCATTAACCAATCGAAGGAATTATTACACAAAATTCAAGTTCGACGCCAAGAAGTTCAAGCCAAAGCTACTGAGGCGCAAACAGCACGTGCAAAAGCTCAAGCTCAACAGCGCTTAGAAACAAATGGGTGGTCAAAATCAACAAGCAGTTATTCTAGTAATTTTGACGACTTAGAAGAAAAGTTTCGCCGTTGGGAAACTCAGGATGAATTAGAACAAATGAAACGGAATCTTGGGAAATAATTTGTTACCAGTAATCAGTACATAGATTACTGATTACTGGGTAATACTATTCAATTATATTTAATAGAAAATTTTGATTATTTGAGTTATACAAGAAAACGTCATTGTGAGCAAAGCAATCACAAGTATTTATCCAAACTTGATATTACACGCATCTCAAAAGTGAATTATTGAAATTTTATTTAATTTATTAAGTTAGCTTGCAATTTTTGTTAAATTTGACTTAAACAGACTTTTACAACTTCTTCATTGTTTGTTTATTCACCATTTCTTGCAATTGCCGCAGTATTCCCTAGACTTTCCAAATGAGAACTGAGGCATGGAACACAGTATATTCCTAGATATTTTATCTAGCCTGCAAAGATTATTTGTTGGTTACATTCCAGCCGCTATTTTAGGTAGTTTCATCGGCTACGTAATCAGTATAAATAACACAATTTATCAGCTATTTAAGCGGATATTTCAAATCCCTCATAGTATCCCTCCTATAGCCTTACTACCAATTGCGCTCATTTTATTTAAGGATAGTGAAGCCGCAGCCGTGGTTGTAATTTTCATTGGCACACTCTGGTCAATGATTGTGAATACTGCAATAGGAATGCGGCATTTTTACAGACAAAATAATAACTTTCGAGCAGCAATATTTCATATATTTCATGCTTTAAAAGTAGGCATTTGGGTAGCATGGTTTACAGTTATTGCTACAGAAATGTTAATCGGGCCAAAAGGGCTTGGCTTACTAGCCTGGGATGCTTATAAAATTGGCAACACTAATTACATCGTCCAGGCAATACTTTACATTGGTGTTATCGGCAGTTTACTCGATCAGCTTTTAGACATTAGTGGCTATCTTCTGGTGCAAATTGTCTCAGGTAACAGATCTGCTTAACAATTACATAATTATCCATCAAACTATCCCCATATTGGGATAGCTAGATATTCCAGCAAGGTGTTTAGAGTCTGTAGCGCTAGATGATGCTAGTGGCAAGTTTACAAATCAAATAGGAGTGCATATAGTAGTGCCTATATGTAAGGAAACTTACCATTAGTTGTAATAACGCTATGTTAATTAATGAATTAAGAGATATTAATTGTATTATTTTTCCTGACTGGTCTAATTTAGAAACAGCGATCGCAGAAGATTTGATAGATGTTCTCAGAACTCTTTGCGCACATCCAAATAGACAAGATATCACATTACTAATTGATAGTCAAAGTTTATCGACTGAACTACAGGATAGTGCTAACTCCTTGCTTTTTGAGATAGCTCTGAAACTGAGTTTAGAAGAGGCTGTTTTTGAAGATCTGAATGTAGGGCTTACGGGTCAATTAACCACACAAGAATGGTCTGTAATTAAATCGCTAATTAACTTTCGTATTCCTATAAAAAACGAGGATCGCTACATTATCCAGCAACCAGAAATTGCACAAATTCCTCTATGTAATTTGTCAGAAATTTGCCAGCACACTGTTTATGAAGCTGCTCGGCTAGAATCTTGGCGCAGATGGGGTGACTATTTTGCAGATAGTGAATCACCCGACAATGCTATTCCTTATTACACATATTATTTATCCAGTTGTCCGCACCAGATTGACTATTATCTAAAACTCAGTAATGTTTTGTCTAAAACTGGTCAGATACAAGCGGCTATCGAAATATTACAGAATGGAATTACCAATTGTCCTCAAGCAGAAGAAATCTATTTCTGGATGATTATTAGCCTCAAGCAAAGCCACAAGTATTTGGAAGCTCGGAATTTTGCACAGCAGGCTACGGAAAAGTTTCCTGAAAACTATGTATTTAAGATGTTAAGCCATCTGATGTTGCCAGAAATTTATCATACTCCTGAGGAGATTGATACTTATAGGAAAGAGTTTCAGGATAGGCTAGAAAAACTTACTCAAGAACTAACTCTAAATAGCCTTGATGAACAGAAAAAAGCCTTAATAGGAATCAGCCATCATACCAACTTTTTTCTGGCATATCAGGGAAAGAATGATGTATTTCTACAGCAGCAATATGGACAACTAGTTCACAAAACTATGGCGGCAAATTATCCGCATTGGGTTCAAGAGCGTCCGATTTCTGCTATTAGCAATAATCGGCGCATTAAAGTTGGCTATCTTTCCTATTTTTTATGTGGCTGGAGTGGCACAGTTTTATTCTTGAACTGGCTAAAATATGCAGACAATCAAAAATTTGAAATTTATTCCTATCATATAGGTCATCAAATTGATGCGGCTACTCAATTATTTCAGTCCTATAGTGCAAAGTTTTATCATTTGCCAAATAGTTTAGAACAGGTTTGCCAACAAGTTATTGATGACCAACTTGATGTGTTAATTTTTCCAGAAATCGGAATGGATGCTACAACACTATGTATTGCTGGACTGCGTTTAGCACCAATCCAATGTATGGCTTGGGGACAACCTGTTACTTCTGGATTGCCTACCATTGACTACTTTTTATCGAGCGAACTGATGGAACCTATGAATGGGCAAGAGCATTACACAGAAAACCTTGTGCGTTTGCCCGGTGTTGGAATTTCCTATCCTACTATTAAAGTTGACGCAGTTCGCCGCCAGCGATCATTTTTTGGATTGCGAGAAGATGCTATTGTCTACATCTCTAGTCAAGCTGCCTATAAATATTTACCGCAACACGATCGCATTTATGCAGAAATCGCTCGTCAAGTTCCCAATGCTCAGTTTATGTTTCTCCGTCAAGGAATTCCTCAAGAACGCCTCAAACGTGCATTCGCATCTGTTGGCTTAGACAGTCAAGACTATTGTGTATTTTCTCCGGTTTTACCCCGTGAGGATTACTTTGACTTGCTTTCTTTAACAGACATCTATTTAGATACATTAGACTGGGCAGGTGGAAACACAACACTAGATGCGATTGCTTGTCACTTACCGATTGTCACTTGTCCGGGTGAGTTGATGCGTGGGCGTCACTCCTATGGTTTCTTGCAAGCTATCGGTGTCACAGACACAATTGCAGATGATACTCAGCAATATATTCAAATTGCAGTTAGATTAGCGGTAGATTCTGATTGGCGATACTCAGTTCGTCAAGCTCTTAAACGTTCAATCAACGTTCTTTTTGACAATCCTACTGCTACTCAGAACTTAGAAACATTTTTGCAGCAGGCGATCGCTTTAAGAAAATAAAGCAATTTCAACCCCGATTTTCCTGTAATTAAGTTTAAAATTTTGTAGAGACGTTATATTTAACGTCCCTACACTCAGGGCTGTAAAGAATTAGGCAGCGGGATAACCAGCAGCAGCTAACGCTTCCTTAATAACGGTTTCCGAAGCTTGAGTCTCTACACTCACAAGCTTAGTTTTCGGATCTGCCTGAATATTAGCATTGGCATCGACTGCTTTCAGTGCATTGGTAATATTGTTTGCACAAGCCGAACAAGCCATGTTAGGAACTGTGAGTTTAAGTGTCATAAGTTTAAGATATCAAAGGAAAAACCGATCAAGACCAAGCTTGATACCATTGCTGCATTTGCTGAATTTCAGCAGTTTGCGATTTGATGATAGCTTGAGCAAGGTCACGAATTTGTGAGTGAGTAGCTCTATTGAAAGCCATTTGCGACATCATCACAGCTATTTGATGATGGGGAACCATCTGACGGATAAATTCTTTGTCGAAATCAGTGGCATTTTTCAATGACTCCAGATTCATATTCATAGCCATCATGCCTGAATGCATAAACCCCTGTCCCCTACCGTGGTGCATTCCCATTCCCATACCATTCATAGAATTAGCAGGAACATCAGTGCCGTACCACTGTTTGTACCAGGCTTTCATCTGCTCGATTTCTTTGGTCTGATCTGCTTTAATCGCTGCTGCCAATTTTTTAATTTCCGGATGTTTCGCTTTTTGCAAAGCTAGATCCGCCATTTCGACCGCATCTTGATGGTGAGGAATCATCATTTCGATGAAATGCGCATCCATCTCTTGTCTCCCACGCATCTGCTGTGACATGGTGTTGTTCGCACAAGGAGGAGATGTCAATGAAGGTTTTGGTTGAGCGTTGGCGCTATAAATAATCGATCCGCTTGTAATGGCGCTACCAGCAAGTAAACCTAAAAGTCCATAAACTACTGGTTTGCTAATCATATTCTTGCTCCTTTTGCCAAAGGAACGATCGCTGTTGGGGCTTCTCTGTTCAAAATCAGAAAGATTTTTGGCTGAGATTTACCTTAACTTCATCCTAAAATCTCTACCCCACTGGAGAGTCAAGGGTGTATTACAAATTTTTTGCTAAATTTAAAATTTGTTTACAAGCTTTGTCTGGCTGCTATTTTCAGGTAACATCACGTACTACAAAATTCTTGTCAACCGATCAAAAGTTATGTTATGAAGGTTATATCACCTGTTGTTTTCCCCCCAAACCTGGGAAACCACAGCTATTGAGACGCGGCTGCTGAACCCAAGTCTCCTAACCTCTTCAATACCAAAAGTCTTTTTTAAGACTTCTCAGGAATTTTCATGCAGCCAAAAAATCTTCAACGTCTCTTGCGTGCTTTATCGCGTCAAGGTTTGGATGTTAGCTATAGCAATAGAACTTATTCTGTCCGCTTAAATAATTATCCGGATGCACCAGTAGCAGAAGTCCTACTACCTGAAGGCTTCCCTGTAGAAGCTAAAGCACTGAAGCAGTTAGCAAATCTTGCTAGCGTTCGCCATCCAGCTGGGGGATGTGTTTGCCGTGCCTGTGCTACGCCTGACTTTCACCCTGGTGATGCGGGTGTTGCCATTGGTTCAGTTGTGGAAACTGTCGGTCAAGTCATTCCTGGTGCTGTCGGTTCTGATATTAATTGTGGGATGCGTCTCCATGTTGCCGATTTAACTATCGATGAATTTCTCGCCAAACGAGATTTATTTGTCGAACGCATGAAAGGAGATTACTTCTTCGGCACGCGTGATGTGACAATGACAGCTCGTGCAATGCGCGCATTGTTTCAATATGGGGTTCCCGGTTGGTTGGATGTCATGCTGGATAAACCTACGGGGAGTGTAGTTAAATCTGATGTGCAACAACTAGCCGAAGAAAGCGATCGCATCTTCTTAGGTGGTTCAATGGATGGTAACTGGCAACTTGCACCCGCAGAATTAGTTCCCGATGATGGGCTGGTACGCGATGGCGGACTAGCAACTATTGGTTCTGGGAATCATTTTGTTGAAGTACAACGGGTGGATAAAGTTGAAAATCGCGCACTTGCTCATGCTTGGGGTGTGCGTGAAGGACAGTTAGCTTTTATGATTCACTCTGGTTCGCGGAATGTGGGTAAGTACATCGGAGGAATGTGGCGAGATAGAGCAAAAGCAACTTGGCCCAAAGGTTTGAAATATCCCGAATCTCAGATTTTTCCCATTTCTACTGCTTCTCATCCCGAATTAGTCGCCAGTTACTTAGAAGCTGAAGCAACTGCTGCTAACTATGGTTTTATCAACCGGCTACTGTTAGCAGAACTACTACGCCTGCGTTTGCGGGAAGTTTACGGTGATGTGGAAGCACCTCTAGTTTATGACTTACCACATAACATTACTTTGCCCGAAGGTCAGGGTTGGGTAACGCGCAAAGGTGCTTGTCCAGCTTATGCAGAGCAACCTGTGATTATTCCAGGTTCAATGGGTGCTTACTCTTACTTAATGGTAGGGAAAGGCAATCCTGCATTTTGCAATTCTGCATCGCATGGTGCGGGGAGAGTAAAGTCGCGTTTTGACCTCAACCGCAAAGGTGCATCTCAAAGTGAAGCTGAACTGGGATTAACTGGAGTTGACTGCATTACCTTACGAGAAGAACGCCGCATTGAGGAAGCACCAGCCGCCTATAAACCGATTCAATCTGTGATTGATGTTCAGGTTGAGGCCGATATGGTGGGTGTAGTGGCGCGGTTGAGTCCCGTGTTGACTTTTAAAGCATAGACAATCAGTTTTAATGTAGCACTTTTCAACCTATAAACAAAAAGCCCCCAGTAATTACCGGGGGCGTTCATCTTTATTCCCACTAAAGAGGATCGCATTTCTGAGGCTCGGATTAAAGCTCTTTATGCAATTAACGCATCAAAATAACACAATAATTGCATTATATGGATAAATCGGTTAATTGCAATACAACTTTTGCATAGGAAAAAGACAAATAATCCTGAGCGTTAAGTACGGGGAGTAGTACTCGATCGCTAAAGTTGTAGCCCCTGTTTTAGATGGATTCAAGCGAAATCTTATAAGAACTGCTGTGCTAACCACAGCTAAATGTTATGATTTCCCGCAAACGACACTTCATATCGTATGAACGGGATCGGATGTGTGACTCTTTTGCTGCTATTGATACTCAATTTCTCAGTAGCGCTTCCGGCTGCTGCATCTGTATGCCGAAACTACAATGGACATCATGTATGCATTCTCAGCATCCAACGCAGCGCTAAAAATTACTGGGAATACAAAGCTTCTTTTAGTGTTGATGATGTAAAAACACCCATTGAAGTTTATAACTGTCGCTCTAGAGTGAAGATTCAAAAAAATGGGACTGTTGTACCGTTTGGCGACAAAGACCCAGGTGAACTGATATGCAATTTCTTCAAGAAGTAGCTTTCATCTCTTCTGCGCGGTAAACACACCCCAAATGACAAAGACTGTAAAGCCTAAATATGCAGATACAGTGAGCCATTCTTGCCAGTTACTAACTAATCTCAGTGGTGGGGTATCAAATAGAAATATGTTTATCATGAGCGATCGCACACAAAGCTTAACTAGCAATCGATTGTAAAACGTTGGGGGATGGATTTCCCTGGCGTTTGCTGCAATGCGAAAAATACATTAAATAAGGGCGCAAAGCTTTGCACCCCTACATTTTTGTAATCTGTTTATTACAGATCTACTGGCGTACCCCAACGAAACCAGCTTGCTCAATAGCCTGTTGTCCTTGGTCGGTCAATAAAAGATTTGTATAAGCATCACCAGCTTTCTGTTCTTCACCTTTGTTCTGTTTAATAATCACAAACAAATTAGTGGTGATGGGATAGCTACCATTCTTGATCGCTTCAGTATTTATCTGATTGCGTTGACGCGGACACTGTTCAGGTGATACTAAAGGTTCTCGGTATGGAGAAACGAAATCAGTAGCAGTACGACCTAGTGGCAAAGGTTTCACGCTACATTGAGGTACAACTGCACGGGCAGAAGCGTAATATATACCACCGGGAGTTTTGCTGAGTTGGCGTAATGCATCTGTAGTTGAGTAAACATACTTAACATTAGAGCCAAGTGCTTGTTTCTTCAAATCACTATTGCTAGAGAAAATGATTGTGTCTGCATTCTCTGGTCGTTGAGAAAAAGGAGTGATTGGTAGATTTGGCCCCCCTACCTGATTCCAGTTAGTCAAGTGTCCCAAATATATCTGCTGTAATTGGTCAACTGTTAAACCAGGTAGTTTCAGCGATGGATTAACTACAACTGCTATTCCATCAATACCAACCTGACGTTGTGCAAGTGTAAAACCTTGCTGTTTCGCAATAGCTTGTTCTTCATCTGTGAGAGGACGAGAAGACTGAACAAAGTCCAATTTTCCCTCAAGCAACATCCGAATACCTGAGCTAGAACCGGGGCTACTATTAACAGGGTCTAGGTAGCGCAACTTAAGTTCAGGGCGAGCGCTCAGGATTTGCGAATCTACTACTTGTCGAATAGGTGCCCAAGCTGTGCTACCACCATAATTGAATGAGTCGGTTGGAACATCAGCAAGCGACCCAAAGGTGGATGCAGCATTAGAAGTGGGTTTTAAAGCTTGGTTAGAAGAATCAGCGTTATTGCGAGACGCTAACTCAGGCTTGAGCAACCACCAAAGCAGCCCGCCAATCACCATAATTGTTAGGACTTTGCCAATAATTAAACCTCTAAGAAAGATGGCAACGTCTCCCTTAATCAAAGCTTTTCCTTGGTTTGTGTTATCCATATTATGAATGTTTCTGATTTACATTGAGCCTACAAAAATCACTGGTTTGAATAATCAAAGCACCCTGTAATTATTAGTTTATGACTCATACATTGAGATTTAATCTGCTATTTTGTAGTTTTTATTAACCTTTATCAATTACTGGTTTATCCACATAAGTAGAATGTGAGTCAACAAACTTTTCTATAAATGTATTTATTGGAGTAGGTTGATTTGGCGGCGATACACTCATGCGCAAAAATGTATATATTAAAACTAGAATTAATCCACTAGTAATAATTCCCAGACCCATCCCCAGTAGCAAAATAAATTTCTTATAAACTCGTAAAGATTCATGTTCGGCATTGTCATATTTAGCACTAGATTCCGAGTACTGTGGTAACGCCATATCGGGAATCAGTGCTTGCAAAGCTTCTGCTGCGGATTGGTAGCGCTGGTTATGGCGTTCGCGAACCATTTTGTCTAAAACATCTGCTAGGCGATCGCTTACCTGCGCCTTGTCACGCCAGATAACTTCTCCAGTATCGGGATCTTCTTGTAATTGCTCAGGCATTAAACCTGTCAAAGCTTGAATCCCAATCATTCCTACTGCATAAATATCGCTGCTCAGTCTTGGCTTTCCTTTAGCTTGTTCGCTTGGCATATAGCCAGGAGTGCCCACAGAAATTGTCAGGGTAGCTCCCCTAATACCTACTTTTTTAATACTGCCAAAATCAATCAGCACAATCTTGCGATCGGAGTGCCGCCGCATGATATTTTGCGGCTTAATATCGCGGTGAATAATGTTGTGTTGGTGAACGAAGACCAACACTTCCAAGATATCTTTTAATAAATTAAAGACTACTTCTTCTCTTAGAGGTTTACCTCGGACAATTTCTTGAGTTAAGTCATAACCGTCAATAAATTCTTGAACTAAATAGAAATCCCCATCTTCATGAAAATGAGCAAATAATGTCGGAATTTGGTTATGGTTGTTGCCTAGCTCATATAAACTTTCTGCTTCGCGATCGAAGAGGTTTTTGGCAATCGGTACAACAGCAGGATGAGGATGTTTAGGATAAAAATGCTTGACAACACAATGAGGTTGCCCTGGTAAATCTAGATCGATAGCTAAGTATGTATCGCCAGATCCCCCCCTAGCTAGGAGTTTGACAATCTGAAAGCGATTTTTCAATATTTTTTTACTTAAAGGAGATTCCTGATCGCTCAGTGTTTTGTCTGATAGCAAGTAAGTAATACCACCAGATACTCTAGTCTTTAACTTTGACACAGTATCGTAGCGATACCGGAGTGTTTTTTTAATGCGAGGGTACTGACGCATTTGGCGTATCTACCTACTAAATTGCTAACAAGTTATAGTTTTGTTGTAGAGCCTGCTTGAGGTTCTGCCTTATCATCTGCTTAGTTGCTTGATATTTATTTTCTAAAATTTTTCCAAGCTTGGTATTAGTGTTCGCCTAATTCTAAGATTGGTGACATGGTTAAATTATTTGATTTATATAGGTATTTAAACCGAGAAAATGTATGAGGTTATTTTACCAAAAACTTACATCACGATGTAATTTTTTGGACTGATTAATTAATATCTTGGCAAGATTAGAGTTATAAATGCCAAGTTTCAAAAGCTTGTGGCAAACACACTTCCATATAACATACTCCTACACTGCCTTTCAGTGAGGCTGCTTGGGTATGAAGTTAATGCGATCGCATCATCATATTATGTAACTCTTGAGGATGGAGTACGTAGAAGCTATGCTTCTTTGCGGTAGATATTGGCTGGTTCCACAGCTAAATTTCTAGCGGATCGGCAACGGATTTACAATATATCTAGCCACGACAAGACAAAGTAGAGAAATTTGATGACTATTAATTTGCCAAAAAATATAGCTAATGACTCATCCAAACTTAACTATTCAGTATTAGTAGAAGCCAAAGAAGGCGGATATCAAGCAACAGTTTGGGGTTTACCAGACTGTCAGGTATTTGCACCAACGCGCGAAGAAGCGCTATATAATTTGCACGAACTTGTGAATAATCGATTACAAAATGTAGAAATTATTGTTCAAGAAATAGAAGCACCAAAAACCGAGCATCCTTGGATGAAATTTGCAGGTATGTTTAAGGACGATCCAATGTTCGATGAGGTTTTGGCATATATTGATGAATATCGTCGAGAACTTGATGCAGAAATGGCAGAAAATTCTCGCAAATTTGATGCAGAAGAGAGAACAGAAGCGTGAGTTTGTGGATATTGGATACGGATTGTGTCTCGCTTTTTCAAAATGGACACCCTATTGTTAGTAATCGTATTGGTACAACGTCTCCTGAAAACTTAGCCGTGACAATTATTACATTTGAAGAACAGGTTCGTGGAAGATTTAATGTAATTAGGCAAGCTGATTCTTTGGATAAATTGGTAATAGCATACTCCCGGCTGCAAGCGACATATAATTACTTTCTCAGTATTAATTTACTTCCCTTTAGCCAAAAAGCTGCTAATTGCTATGTAGAATTGCTGCGTCAAAAAATCCGTATTGGTACGCAAGATTTAAGAATAGCGTCAATTGCAATTTCTCATGATGCTATTTTGGTAACGCGGAACGATCGCGATTTTTCTTGCGTACCTGGGTTGCGGTTTGAAGATTGGACGCTGGGAAATTAGCGCGATTGCACGAAATTATCTTGGTAACACAAACCGCCTCACTCAGTACTACGGATAAAAAAACCCCCAAGGCGGGGGTCGGGTAGTTATTCGCGTGGAGTGAACAACTACTTACTATTACTTAGAGTAGATACAACAATCCGAAAAGAATAATCCAAATCACGTCCACAAAGTGCCAGTAAATTTCCGCAGCTTCAATACCGAAGTGATGTTCGCTACTATAATGACCCGGACGGCGCGATCGCCACAATACAGCTAGAATCGCCAAAACGCCAAGGGTAACGTGCAAACCGTGAAAGCCAGTCAAAACATAAAATGCACTGGCAAATAAATTGGTAGTTAAACCAAATTCTAGATGGGTGTATTCATATACTTGACCTACCAAGAAAATAGCACCCATTGCGGCAGTAATTGCCAACCAAGTACGGGCACCGCTTGTATTATTCTTTTTGATCGCAGTGTCAGCATTGTGCATGACAAAGCTACTAGCAATTAGATTGACGGTGTTAACTCCAGGTAGTAATAGTTCTAATTCTGGCGTGCCAGCGGGCGGCCATACAGGTAAGGTAGAACGGAAAGCTAAATAAGCTCCGAACAAACCCATAAAAATCATCCCCTCAGCAATTAGGAAGACAATTAGCCCAAACAACCGATGGTCTGGATGTCCTTCATGAGCATGGGCGGCTTCCGCACTGTGGTGATGATTCAGTTCTGTTTGTGCTGTGTCAATAGTTTGACTTTGCATGAATCTTGAGTGTTAGAGGATAGGTGAGAGTTAGGTGTGGGGAGTGTGGGGAGTGTGGGGAGTGTGGGGAGTTTTCTTCCCCATCTCCCGATTTTCCCCATCCCCAATGCCCTACGCTTATTCTTTTTCAGCAGTGATTGATGGATATGGCTCGTCAGGTTCGGCTCTTAATACCGAGTTCACACCAGCAGACAAAACTGGATTGGGGTCTGATAGGGGTACACCTTCTTTAGCCCTTTCCAAGCCGTAGTCATAGGGGCCTGTAGCCAGTACTGGGAGTTCATCAAAATTCTCGATCGCTGGCGGTGAAGTAGTCATCCACTCTAAGGTTAGTCCCCGCCAAGGATTATTACCAGCTTTTTCTCCGTACAACCAACTCCAAATTGCGTTGATGATAAAGGGAAATGTCGAAACTGCAAGTATATAAGCACCGTAAGTGCAGATTTCGTTCAAAAACGTGAATTTAGGGTCATATTGGGCGACACGGCGGTTCATACCCATCATCCCTAACTTATGCATCGGTAAGAACGCCATATTCAAACCGACAATGGTCAAGACAAAATGAACCTTACCCCAAAATTCATTAATCATCCGCCCTGTCATTTTGGGAAACCAGTGGTACATCGCCGCATAAATGCCCAGCACGCTACCACCAAACAGGACGTAATGTAGGTGTGCGACTACAAAATAAGTGTCGTGGACGTGAATATCAAAGGGTACAGCTGCCAACATGACGCCGCTAATCCCGCCAATCACAAAGGTGCCGACAAACCCCATTGCAAACAACATGGCAGTATTGAGTTGGATTTTACCGCCCCACATTGTTCCCAACCAGCTGAAAATCTTAATTCCTGTAGGTACGGCAATGATCATGGTGGTGATCATAAAGAACATCCGCAACCAGCCAGGGATACCGCTGGTAAACATATGGTGCGCCCAAACAATTAGCCCTAAAAAGCTGATAGCTAAACTGGAGTAAGCGATCGCTTTATAGCCAAAAATCGGCTTGCGAGAATGAACCGGGATCACCTCAGAAATTGCCCCGAAGAAAGGCAAAATCATGATATAAACCGCTGGGTGCGAGTAAAACCAGAACATATGCTGGTAGACAACCGGATCGCCACCCCCAGTTGGGTTAAAGAAAGTCGTGCCGGCGAATAAGTCAAAAGCCAGCAGAATTAAACCCGCAGCTAACACTGGCGTTGATACCAACACCAGCGCTGAGGTGGCAAATATTGACCAACAGAACAAGGGCATTTGATGGAAACCCATGCCTGGGGTACGCATTCTGAGGATAGTAACGAGGAAATTAAGTGCGCCCAGAATTGATGATGTCCCTAATACCAAGACACTCATAATCCAAATGCCCTCACCTACTTGACCTGTTACCAAGCTCAAGGGAGGGTAAGAAGTCCAACCTGCATCTGGTGCGTCTCCTACCACTAAACTAGCGATTAGCAGCAAACCAGCAGGCGGGATCATCCAAAAGGCCACAGCATTTAGTTTGGGGAATGCCATATCCTTAGCCCCAATCATGAGGGGAATCAGGTAGTTAGCAAACCCCGTACCAGCTGGCACAATCCACAAGAAAATCATGATTGTGGCGTGCAGCGTAAATAAACTGTTGTAGACTTCCGGCGTCACAAAATCTACTTCTGGGGTACGTAGTTCTGTACGCACTAAGTCAGCTAAAACGCCGCCTATACAGTAAAAAATGAAGGTAGTAACTAGGTATTGAATGCCAATTACCTTATGGTCGGTATTAAAGGTAAAGTAATCTTGCCATTTTCTCTCCCCTGGTTCTTCAATCCGGGCAGGAATATTGGCAGTTTCTTGTATTTGAGCTTGGGTCATAGGGTTTTTTGTCCTTTGTCCTTTGTCATTTGTCCTTTGTCATTTATTTGATGACTAATGACCCTTCGGGTTCACCAGTTGCTCATGGGGGAAACCCCCAAGACCGCACTGGTTCACCAATGACTAATGACCAATGACTAATGATGAGCAGGGTGAACTTGATTGAGTACTTCAGGTTTAATTCCCATATCCTTTGTGTAGGGAGCCAGGAATTCATGAGGGGATAGATCGGCTGGGTTCAGAGCAACGGCTTGATTCAGCGTTTCACGGCTAGCTACTTGCTGCTCTTGCATCCATGTGTCGAAATTTTCTTGGCTTTGTACAACCACTTGTGTTCTCATTGCACCGTGGTAAGGGCCACAAAGTTCAGCACAGATCAGAGCATAATCACCTTCTTTGTTGGGTGTGAAGCGGATCTCGCTCTGTCTACCAGGGATAACATCTTGCTTCAAGCGAAACTCTGGCACCCAGAAAGCGTGGATGACATCATTGGCTGTCATATTGACTTGTACTTCACGCCCAATGGGAACGTGGAGTTCGCCTGTGGTTACGCCTGTTTCTGGATAGGTAAAAATCCAGGCGTACTGAAGACCGGTGACGTTAATTGCCAATGCTGGGGGTTTCCCGGCTTTGTCTGGAGTTCCCCCAATGGTGGGAGAAACAATCCCGATCCCCGGAGCGTTTTGTTTTTGCGGAATTTGGTCAGCATTGCGGACTGCGGCGGTAGCTGGGTCTTGCATCGCCTCATCAGATTTTTGCTGATTGAGATTGGGTTCTGTGCTGGGAGGCGTATCGTTTAATGTTGCGGCAATAGCTGCCCCAGGCATATTCATCGACATATTTTGAGTAATTGGGGCTTCATGTACAGCATGGGGATCGAAGCCACCAATTTCGTTGTAGACATCAAAACTGTATACAGAAATACCAATAACTATAATCGCTGGGATCGCCGTCCAGAGTATTTCTAGAGGTACGTTACCTTCCACCGGTAGCCCGTCTTCATTGTCACCAGGTCGCCGCCGATATTTAATAGCAGCGTAAATCAAAACACCTTCAACAATTAGAAATATGCCTGTGGAGACAATCATCATTGTGTTAAACAAACCATCAACTAAGACGGCTTCATCAGAGGCTGCTGTTGGCAACAGACCGTGATTTTGACCGTACCAAAGGCTGACTAGCGTTAGCACAATGCCAATGAGTAATGTCCAGATCGAACTTGGAATTTTCACGGCTTACTTGAATGAATTTACTACGTTATCTCAAAGCTGCACACTTACTAAGGTAGTGCAGTCCATCAATTCTGGGCTATTAAGGTCTGAAATTTTTATTAATTTTTTAGGCTACATAAATATTTTTGAGTAAAAGAGTTTTATCAGATATTGCCAAGGATAGATGTGAATCATGGGAAAAATTTAAGAATAAATTTAGATAGTAAACTTTATTGCAATCAAATAACTCTCAACAACTTGAAAAATACCTAAAGCTTTTGGCAAAAAGTACCAAGAGCGATCCAAAGTGTAGGTGAAAAGTATAACTGAAAGCTAATCTATCAACTCTAGTCGTATACGCTAGGGTGGAGATGAGTCGTGACTGACAAACTAATAATTTTAAGTAGCTCTACTCAAGAGTGGGCAGAAGGTATCGTTCATGAACGAATTTGTCCTACAACAACAAAATGAAGCAGCAGATTCCAAACCACCAGAAATGATTCGGCGTTTGGTTTGGAAGATCTGCATCGCCACCTTAATTTTGATGGCAATAGGCAGTGCTACGCGAGTGATGAACGCAGGACTTGCTTGCCCAGACTGGCCTTTGTGTTATGGAGAATTAGTGCCAGCCAAGCAAATGAATTTCCAAGTATTTTTGGAATGGTTTCATAGATTGGACGCAGCTTTGATTGGTGTCAGCGCGATCGCACTTGTTGGTCTATCTTGGTGGTATCGTCGTGCTTTACCTCAATGGTTGCCTTGGGCTTCCACATTTGCCCTGTTTTTAATCGTCTTCCAAGGCATCTTGGGAGGTCTCACCGTCACCGAACTGTTACGGTTTGATATTGTCACTGCCCATTTAGGAACAGCGCTGTTATTTTTTATCACCTTACTGATTATCGGTACAGCACTCACCCCTTACCAAGGTACTGGCAACGTTGGCAATTTACCTTGGTTGGGTTTATCAGCCGCTATTTTGGTTTACCTACAAAGTCTACTAGGTGCCTTGGTAGGGTCTCGCTGGGCACTTCACCAGTGTTTGGGTACATCCCAACTTTGTACGGTGATGTACAGCCATATCTTTGGCTTAGTACCCCCCACAGTCGCAACCTTGGCAGTAGTCTTGATATCTTGGCAAAGACCAGCACTGCATCCAGCTTTGCGACGACTGGCAAATATGGCAGGTGGCTTGCTGCTACTGCAAATTCTCTTGGGCGTTGCCACTTTTAAATTACGCCTACAAGTCGAGCCGCTTACCGTCACTCACCAAGCTGTAGGCGCAGCTTTACTCGGTACTTTGGTAGCTTTCACCGTCCTAGCATTACGCGACTGGTTTGCTAGCCGCGAACCCAACACATACCCTGTGGCTGTAACCGTCCCTGCCACCAACACACCAGCGAATGGATCGCATTGAATATTGGGCATAGGGCAAACAAGGAGTGTGGGAGGATAAGGAAAATGGGGGAGAGCTAAGTGGATTCGCTTCTCCCCACACTCCCCACACTCCCCACACTCCCCCCTCTCCCCTCCACCCTCCCTTAGCCTCAGTGGCGATTCGGTATGAGCAAGGGCTGTACATAACTTGTTGAAAAATCAGGAAATAGAGCCAAAATGATTGAGACTAATGTCTCTCGCCACCACGAGACATTTCTACAGGTAATTCAAAGTTACTACCAGCTAACTAAGCCGCGGATTATTCCGTTGCTGTTAATTACCACTGCTGGCAGTATGTGGATTGCTGCTAAGGGACAAGTAGATTTAGTGCTGTTGCTAGTAACTATGACTGGCGGCACTTTGGCTGCTGCTAGTGCCCAAGCAATTAACTGTATCTACGATCGCGATATTGATTATGAAATGGAACGGACGCGCCATCGTCCGATTCCTTCCGGTAAGGTACAGCCCAGAGGCGCTTTGATTTTTGCGATCGCTCTGGCTATGATTTCTTTTACCTTACTGACAGTTTTCGCCAACCTCCTCGCCGCCCTCCTGGCTTTCGCTGGCATAGTGTATTATGTTGTAGTTTATACCCACTGGCTCAAACGCCATACTACCCAGAATATTGTAATTGGTGGGGCAGCTGGGGCAATTCCGGCATTAGTAGGTTGGGCTGCTGTTACAGGTACGTTAAACTGGGGAGCATGGGTTATTTTTGCCAGCGTCTTTCTCTGGACACCGCCTCATTTTTGGGCTTTAGCATTGATGATTCGCGATGACTACGCCAAGGTGGGAATCCCCATGCTGCCTTTGGTTGTAGGCGATCCCGCCACAGTGAAGCAAATTTGGTACTATACTTTGGCAACAGTAGCTACCACACTGTTACTGGTTTATCCGTTACACGACAGTGGCATTGTTTATGGAGCGATCGCTCTTGGTTTAGGTGCTGTATTCATTCACAAAGCTTGGCGCTTACTACAAAACCCAGAGGATCGGACGATTGCCAGACAGCTATTTCTCTATTCCATTTCTTACATGATGCTGTTGTGTCTGGGGATGGTAGTTGATAGCCTCCCGATTACCCATCATCTAATAAATGCCGTAGCAAGTCAGCTGCATTTAATTAGCCAGATGTAGAGATGTAGGACAGAAATTATTGCGATCGCGTTGTCTAGTGTTGAAAGCGCGATCGCCTTAATTTTTAGCCTGAATATTACTACCTTAAGCCTGAATTAGACGATCTTAAGTCTCGATCGGACGGCATTAAGCGTTAATGTTACGCGATCTTGCACGATCGTGACGACACTAAGCGTTAATGTTACGCGATCTTGCATGATAATGAGGGCATTAAGCGTTAATGTTACGCGATCTTGCATGATGATGAGGGCATTAAGCGTTAATGTTACGCGATCTTGCATGATGATGAGGGCATTAAGCGTTAGTGTTACGCGATCTTGCATGATGATGACGACTCATGCCTGAATGTGGTGATCGCTCATTAAACAGTAATCTTCCGTGCGATCGCACCATGAGTCAATCTAATTGATTCCGGCTGTTTTTGATAAAATATTAAACATCTAATAAATTGTGGAAATTGACCGAAAATACCCCCATACAGCGCAATCACCTGTTTATGGAGCTATTTCAACAATTACACGCCGTTTTATAGCTAATAACTCTAAAATTTAACTATTGTAAAGGGAATATAGTAATTATATTCAGTCTCAAAAATAGAAATGTTGACAGATTACATCAATACAGCAATGCACAAAGCAACTTATGAGTTGCTGGAAGATAGAACTTTTTATAGTGAAATTCCTGAGTGTCCAGGTGTGTGGGCAAATGCTGCGACACTAGAAGCTTGCCGGGATGATTTACAAGAGGCTCTGGAAGGGTGGATCGTTTTAGGATTACGTTTGGGTCATACTCTACCGATACTTGACGGAATTAACCTGAATGTCCAGAAAGAGGTTGCCTAATGCCACCTTTTGGAGCAATCAATCGGCAAAATCTAATTCGTTATCTCAAAGATGCAGGATTTGATGGGCCTTATTCAGGTGGGAAACATCAGTACATGCTAAAAGGTGAATTTAAGCTAACAATTCCTAACCCGCATCAGGGAGAGCGCAAGCTTACTTAATAGAATATTACGTCAAGCTAATCTCAGTAGAGAAGATTGGGAAGCACTATAAGTCAACTGCCCCATCCTCGCCTTATAGATGCTATAAATTATCGCGATCGCATTGCCAAGTGTTGAAAGCGCGACCGCATCTAGAAATTTAAGACATCAGTTGCTAAAAATTTTAAATTATCAGATATTTTCAGTTAAAAGCCTACTATTCCGGCATTACCGATTCAAAAGTACTACTCAATACTGTTAAACCTTCTACCACACTCCTCATTTGTTCTTCTGGTAGGTTAGTTAAAACAGAGGCAATTCTGGCACTCGTCAAGGTGCGAATTTGTTGCAGATGATACTTGCCTGCCTCCGTTAAATTAAGTAGCACATGACGACGCTCTTGGGGATTTTCTACTCGACTGACCAAATTTTTGTTTACGAGACGGTCTGTAAGATTTGAAGCTGTAGCTCTAGTTACACCTAAGTGTTCCGCCACTTGGGAAAGAGAAGCGCTTGGGTGACGGTCAAGGAAAGCCAACGCTCGAAATTGCGGTACTGAAAGTGATTCTGGCAGAAAAGCAGCATTGCGCCGCATCTCTGTGCGAAAGAACTTAATGATGGTCGGAATTGTTTCCATCATTTTGGCAGCGCATTGTTCCGGGGTTATTTCGGGAGCTAGTTGTTTGGGAATCATACAATTTTAGATTTGGGATTTTGCGAAGAGTTGAGGCGATCGCGCAACTGAGTACCAAATCCGGTTTAAATATCCCGATTTGCTAAAGTTGTCAGGACAAAGCGGGGTAGTAAATGCGGGTTTGGTAGGAGTTTTTGCGTCAAAACCTTTATTTGTCAGGCTTTGACTCCTCTTACTCAGTCTACCTAAGCGACTCTGTAAAAACCTGATGGTTTATGCATTAGATAGCAGGAAGCTTCTTGTAAGTTTTTGGCAGACTCTACCATAAATGGTTCTAGAGATAGATGTTTGGCTAACAGTTAGCATAGCTAATTAATTTTAGCTAATATTAAGTGTGGGTTTTTCAAACATCTGTTAAACATTTATTCAGAGGCTCTCATTAATGCTGTCGCTGGTCAGTATGAGATATTTATCTCTTAGGTTTAAGACTCGACCTTTTTTAGAAGCTCAAAAGCTCATTTTGCCGAACCATTTGAGCAGGGGAATCGTGCTGTTCAGTTTAATTGTGTTGTGTGGTTGTACGGCTACTGAAGCACAGTCCAATAACCAAAAAGGCAAAAATCAGCAGCGTGCTGTACCTGTTGTAGTAGCGACAGTAACCCGTAAAACTATACCTATGGAGTTACGACAAACAGGAACAGTAGTAGCTTACTCAACTGTCGGCGTAAAGTCGCAAGTTGCAGGGCCGCTGACAGGAGTTTATTTCCAAGAAGGTCAGAATGTTAAAAAAGGTCAACTGCTGTTCAAGATAGATTCTCGACCGCAGCAAGCCGCCTTAATGCAAGCGCAAGCTAATAGAGAAAAAGCGATCGCGCAGGTAAAACAGGCGCAAGCTAATCTTTCTAAAGCGATCGCGCAAGTTAATCAAGCCAAAGCTAATCTCCTCAAAGACCAAACCCAAGCGAAAAACGCCCAAGCCCAAGCACAACGCTATGGTACGCTTTTCACTCAAGGCGCGATTAGCAAAGAGCAAGCAGAACAGTTTAGTACTGCATCTGATGCTCAAAAAGCCACAGTAATCGCAGATAAAGAAGGTATTGCCAACACCATTGCCGCAGTTGATGCTGCAAAAGCCGACTTAAATAATGCCAAAGCCGAAGTTAGCGCAGCCGAAGCCGCAGTTGACAGCGCTAAAATCGCACTTTCTTATAATTCAATTTTTTCCCCAATTAACGGGCGTACAGGCAGCTTGAAGGTGAATCAAGGCAACTTGGTAAAAGAGAATGATACCAACCCCTTAGTCACAATCAGTCAAATTAGCCCAATTTACGTCACCACTTCCCTACCGCAACGCCTACTGCCAGAACTTAACAAATATCGGGCACAAGGAAAAATAGCAGTAGATGCTTACATTCCCAAAGACGAACAGCGTCCCGAACATGGCGAACTGTTCTTTGTAGATAGTGGTGTAGATCCCACAACCGGAACTATTCAACTTAAAAGTAGCTTTGCCAACAGCGATGGACGCTTATCACCAGGTCAATTTGTCAATGTAGTTGTCCGGCTAACACAAGAACCCAACGCCATAGTTGTACCAACCACAGCCATCCAGACAGGACAACAAGGGCAGTTTGTCTATGTATTGAATCCTGCCGACCAAACCGTAGATATGCGTCAAGTTGTCGTCGGTAACGCAGTTGGGAACGAAACAGTGATTCAGCAAGGGCTAAAAGAAGGCGAACAAGTCGTCACTGACGGACAATTTAACCTCAGACCAAAAGCCAAAGTGCAAATTAAACAGCCAGTAGGCACCAGACAGGGGTCAGGAGGCGCTAACCAAGGAAATCAAAACCCCTCACAATAACCTTTAATTTGTAAATATTTATACTTTTTTGTCAGTTGTCCTTTGTCATTGGTCATTTGTTCTTCTCCCCCTTGTCTCCCCACACTCCCCACACTTCCCACCCTCGCTGCTCCCTGCTCCCTGCCCCTCTGCATTCCCCAATATGAACATCTCTGCACTATTCATCCGCCGACCGATCATGACCACACTCGTGATGCTAGCCATCATGCTGTTTGGTTTGATGAGTTATCAATTGCTACCAGTAAGCGACTTACCTACCGTAGATTTCCCGACAATTCAGGTGTCAGCTAGCTTACCGGGAGCTAGTCCTGAGACCGTAGCTTCGTCGGTAGCAACGCCATTAGAGCAGCAATTTTCGAGTATTGCTGGTCTGGATTCAATGAATTCTACGAGTTCTTTAGGTTCGGCACAGATTACGCTGCAATTTAACTTGAGCCGGGATATAGACAGTGCAGCTCAAGATGTGCAATCTGCGATCGCCAAAGCAGCGCGGCAGTTACCAACTAGTATGCCTAACCCGCCATCCTACCGCAAAGTCAACCCCGCAGATTCACCTATATTATATGTAGCTTTAAACTCCACAGCACTGCCATTGTCAGAAGTGGATAAATACGGAGAAACAATGCTAGCCCAGCGTCTTTCAATGGTTGATGGCGTAGCGCAGGTACAAGTTTATGGTTCGCAAAAATACGCCGTGCGGATTTATCTAGACCCCCAATCTTTGAGTGCTAAAGGATTGGGAATTGATGAAGTAGCAGATGCAATTTCTAAAGGCAATTCTAATTTACCTACTGGTAATCTTTACGGACAAAACCAAAACTACACTATTGAATCAAATGGACAATTAAATAACGCCGAAGCTTATAGTTCTTTAGTAGTTGCTTATCGTAACGGTGCGCCAATTCAATTAAGAGAATTGGGTAAAGTATTTGATAGTGTCGAAAACGATAAAGTCGCCAGTTGGTTTAATGGTAAGCGGGCAGTTGTTTTAGCGATTCAACGCCAACCAGGTAGCAATACTGTCGCAGTTGTAGACGCAATTCAGAAAATTTTGCCCAGCTTCCGCGAGCAAATTCCGGCGGCGATAGATATGGAAATTCTCTATGACCGTTCCCAATCTATTCGCGAGTCAGTAAATGATGTCAAATTTACCTTATTCCTCACCATTTGCTTAGTAGTTTTAGTAATTTTTCTATTTTTACGCAACATTTCAGCTACCATCATTCCCAGCTTGGCTGTACCTTTATCGCTAGTAGCAACCTTTGGGGTAATGCTATTACTTGGTTATTCACTGGATAACCTTTCATTGATGGCGCTTACTCTCGCTGTTGGCTTTGTGGTAGATGACGCAGTAGTAATGTTAGAAAACATCGTGCGTCACATGGAAATGGGCGAAAATCGAATGCAAGCAGCCCTGAACGGTTCCAAAGAAATTGGTTTTACCATTTTATCAATGACAATTTCCTTGGTAGCTGTTTTCATTCCTATTATGTTCATGGGTGGTATTTTAGGAAGGCTATTCAGCGAGTTTGCAGTTACTATCAGTGTCTCAATTTTAGTATCTGGATTTATTTCTCTCACCCTGACACCGATGCTTTGCAGTCGTTTTCTGAAGCATGAAGGTGAGCATAAAGATCCAAATCATGGAAATATTAATGGAAGCAATGTCCATGCTTTCTCTAACGACGAGCATTTTCATGAAGGCAATGGCCATGCCATATCTAACAATGGACATTTTGAGAATGATAATGGTCATGAAATATCCAATGATGGACATTTGCAAGCAGAAAATAGCCACGACCTATCCAATGATGGTAACGGACATCAAATAAATAAACCCAAAAAACAGAAAGCTAAAAATTGGAAACGTCGCCTTTATAATGCTTCGGAATGGGTATTTGATACGATGCTGCGGGGTTACGAAGCAACTCTCAAGCTATCAATGAAATATCACCGCACAACGATGATACTTTCGGGCGTAATTTTGGTTGCAACAATATATTTATTTGTTGTTGTTCCCAAAGGCTTCATTCCCAATGATGACACCGGACAGTTAAGCGTCAGCACAGAAGCGGCTCAAGATATTTCCTTTGCTGAGATGGTGAAGCATCAACAAGTCGTAGCCAAAATTGTACGTCGCAACCCCAATGTTGAATCCATTAACTCTAGTGTCGGTGCAGGTGGAGCCAACGCCACAGCTAACTCAGGACGCATATTTGTCAAATTAAAACCCCATTCTCAACGCCACAAAAGCGCCGATGAAGTAGCAGAAGAACTAAGACCGAAACTAACTGGAATACCAGGAATTAGAGCCTTTGTGCAAAACCCGCCATCTATCCGTTTGGGCGGACAACAAACAAAAGCGCTATATCAATTTGGACTCTCTAGCCCAAATTTACAAGAGTTGTATCAATATGCGCCAGCTTTAGAAGCAAAATTGCGACAAATGCCAGAATTGCAAGATGTTAATAGCGACTTGCAAATCAAAAATCCTCAAATTAACGTCCAATTTAATCGCGAACAAGCAGCAACTTTTGGATTAACAGCGAATCAAATTGAAAGCACACTAAATAACGCCTATGGTACTCGTCAGGTTTCCACAATTTATGCATCTGACGGTCAGTATCAAGTAATTATGGGAGTAGACCCACAATATCAACTAAGTCCCAACGATCTTGATTTATTAACAATTCGTTCTAGTAGCGGTCAAGAAGTACCATTAAATGCAGTTGCAACTTTGAGTAAAGGAGTTGGGCCATTAACAGTTAACCATTCTGGACAGCTTTCTGCTGTGACTATTTCCTTTAACCTCAAACCAGGAGTATCCCTTGGTAGCGTTACTGGAACTATTGAAAAGTTAGCTCGTGAAACATTACCTGCAACTATTAGTACCAGCTTCCAAGGTACAGCGCAGGTGTTTCAATCTTCGCTTTCTAGCTTGGGATTTTTGCTGTTAATTGCGATTGCGGTAATTTACCTTGTGTTAGGAATTTTGTATGAAGATTTTATTCACCCAATCACAATTCTTTCTAGTTTACCTTCAGCGGGATTTGGTGCTTTGCTCACCTTGATGCTATTTGGTGTTGATTTAAATATCTACGCTTTTGTGGGCATTATTATGCTAGTTGGTATCGTTAAGAAAAACGGCATTATGATGATTGATTTTGCAATGGATGCCCAACAAAACCAAGGTAAAACGCCGTTTGATGCCATATATGAAGCTTGTGTGGTGCGCTTCCGCCCGATTATGATGACCACAATGGCAGCATTGATGGGTACTTTACCAATCGCACTCGGTTTAGGTGCAGGTGCAGAATCTCGTCGTCCTTTAGGTTTAGCTGTTGTGGGTGGGTTATTATTTTCTCAACTACTAACGCTTTACATTACTCCTGTGTTTTACACCTACATGGAATCCCTGCGGAAGCAGTTGAAGAAAAACGATAAAAAGCAGAAGCAGAAAGTTAGACAGGAGAAAGAAAAGGCTGAAGTATTATAGTCTTGTAAGGTGGGCAATGCCCACCCTACGAAGTACTATAAAGTGCGATCGCACCCTAAGCTAATCTCAAACTTTACAACTACGTTAATCAAATTAAACTGTAGGGTGTGTTATCGCTTTAGCGAAACGCACCATCAGCAATTCTGGCTGTAGACACAATTGAATTGCTTTATTATTCTCTAATCCATATTACTCAGAAAATAAACCAAGTAAACTTATTATTAATGTTATTTTTATCCCACAAGCACCAAAACATGGTAAATGTCCCTTTGGTGCTTTTATGGAGAAGTTAACTTCATCAAACCATAGAGGTGTCTTTTCCTCAAAGAATAAATCTGCATTAAACAATAATATCTTACGTAAAATTTTAGGACGCAACCATCCTACTTGCTCTCCAAAATGACGCAAAGTATTTTCATTTGTCTCCTGTGCTCCTCCAAGATTTTGCCAAATTCTCTGCTGTACACTGAAGCCAAAGTGCTGATTACTATATTTAAGCCAGAGTTCATCAATAGCGCGAATATCTACGTAAGGAAACTTATTAATGTCTTCTATGTATAGTGTACCTTGCTTCTCTCTATTACTTATTTTGAGCATGACATTTAAAGTTTCTTCATTAGCATCTTGCCATCTTCTAGCTATGAGTAAATTTTCGAGTCTTGTATAATCAACTCCGATTGTTGGAATATTAGAGCAAACCTGTACACGATAATAAGGTGGTACTGTTGGCGATGATTTAAAATATTCTGGAGTAGTGTTGATATTTAAAGCTGCTATTACTTGTTCAGCAGATTGATAGCGTTCTTTAACATAATCCTGAAGCATATTGTCTAAAACTTGTACCATAGTAAGAGTAATACTAGTGTTAGGTGGTAAGCGTTCTCTCCATATCCATTGAGCTTTCAAAGCATCATATAGCTCATCATAAATATCTTCTTTAGGCAAACAATTGGTTAACAACCTAATACAAGTCACGCCTAAGCTATAAAGGTCACTTGCTGGAAAAACTTGACCACGTATTTGTTCTAATGGTGCATATCCAGGTGTACCAATTGTAGTTCCTACTTGGCCAAGTATTGTTCGCGTTGCTTGTTTAGAAACACCAAAATCAATTAACATCAATTTGCTATCATATTGACGACGCATGATATTTTCTGGTTTGATATCGCGGTGAATTACTCCTCGTTCATGGATAAATTGAAGAACTGGTAATAAATCAGTCAAAAGTTGAATTATCTTTTGTTCGCTAAAAACTCCCTGCTGTTGCAATTCTTCTAGTAAATTGTGCCCTTCAATAAACTCTTGTACGAGATACAAGCGCTTATCCTGTTCAAAATAAGCAATGAGGCGGGGGATTTGGGGATGCTCGCCCAAATCATACAAACGCTTCGCTTCTTGCTTAAATAATTCCGTTGCTTTCTCTAATGCTGATGTTCCTTGCACTTGTGGAAAAAATTGCTTAATCACGCAAGGTTCATCCATCCTATCTGTATCCCTAGCTTCATAAGTCTTGGCAAATCCACCCTCACCCAAAAGCCTAATCACGTGGAAGCGATTGCGGAATAGTGGTGTAAGTGTTTGTCCACACTGAATGCAAAACTTATTTCCGTCAGGATTAAAGGTATTTGAACAATTAGAATTGGAACAGCAAAGCATATCTGAGAATCTATCAGTAGATTGTGATATTTTCAGTTTTCCCAATTCTGCTTGCTGGATGGGTAGTGTTAATTAACTACTGTCGCCCCAGACAGGAAATTGGCGCTTTCATGCAGGAAACACTGGACAAGGTGCTTGTTCTTGTAAATTCTCTGGTTTACTCCATGTGAAAGGAGCTTTTTGCGCCGCAGACATCTACAAAAACCGCTTGACTCGTGTCATCGCAACGTAAAGTAAACGGTACTGTTCAGCACCTGTACCACAACCCAAATCTAGAATTCTTGTTGGCTGAGACTTAATTGCACTAATTAACTGCTTGCGAATCCAAGTTTCATTTGGTGGAGAAGCAAAAGCTGTCACAGACTCGTAAGTCATCGCTGCTACCGAATTTAAATAATCACCTTCAATCCCGTGAAAATTCTGGCTGCTGTAATAGTTAGGATAAATTAAGTTTGCTTGACGCCAGACATCGCACTCTTTGTCCCAATCGATAGTTTCATACCAGCGTAGTTTTTCATCTCCAACTAGTCGGCGAAGCAGCGACTTGAGAAAAAATCGCCCAATTGGGTTATCAATTATTGAAATAGCAACCTCACTTCTTGCGATCGGTCAAATATAGCAATCTCAAATCATTTGTGGGAAACTACTTAAAAGAATCACAAATCAAATATAATTTCTATATCATGAATTTCCAAGCTATAAAGCAAACAATTTCACCTATTATAAAAGTTATATCTATAGTTTTAATAACTAGTGCGATTGGCTTAGAATTATGGAATATTTATGCGATCGCAAATAATATTTCAGTACCCAGCAGTCTGAATCCAATTTTTTGGATTGAGCGCTTTGCTGTAAGCTGTCATTTAGTTGAGGCTGTTATAGCAGCTTTTTATGCACCTTCCAAAAATAAGTTGCCAATACAATATGCTACTTACACTTTTTTTGTTGGTACGCTTGGGTTATTAGAATTATTTGAGCGACAAGATAAATAAACCAATTTATCATACAGGATTTAAGGTTTCAAATGATTTGAATACACATTTTGTAGGGTGGGCATTGCCCACTCTAATAGTAAAACTTTTCTTCACTTAGGTAGTCACTGAACGTAGTTTAGGGTCAGGAATTTGACGCCCTAATCTTTGAGCAATTTCTAGCCATTCTTGCATAATGATTTGGACATTTTGTAGTGCTGCTTGATAAGTTTCCCCATCAGCAGCACATCCGGGTAGTTCTGGAACTTCGGCAATAAATGCTTGGTCTTCTTCGCTCCAGTAGAGAATTATTTCATAGCGAAGGTTCATTTTTAATTCCTATCTGGTACTTCAGAATGACTGCACGCACTAGTTTCACTTGGTAGGCTTTAGCTTTGCCTTTTTTATGTTGTAGGTTTAAGATTTCTTGGATATCTTTTTTGGTAAAGATATAATTTCCACCACGAATTTGCTCATCAAAGCCTAGTCTGTTTAATAGTTGCCATAGTTGAGCGAAAGGGATTGCTGTATCAGAAGTCCCCGCTAGGATTTTCGCTAAGATTGGGTCTGGTTGACTCACGTGTTTGAGAATGTTTAACTGCTTCTATAGTCTCATATTTATTTGAGAGTGTCTTGCTGTTTTGATAAATGTAATACAATGCTACTTGCAAACACTCAATGTCTCACAAATCTACATTTATTTTTGCAGATGAGTTTGCTTTTTGTAAATTGAACTGAGAGTAGGAGAAGGTAAAGATGAATTTGATATTTAACGCAGCTTAATCACTCCGAAAAAATAAAAATCACATGAGGTTTTGAAGTTGGTATCGCTGTGCATCAGGGAGTGAATTTTTTAAACGCAGAGGAACAGTGAGAAAGGCGCAGAGGTACGCAGAGTATTGATAATGCCAATTTGCTAGTATGACTATTTGACTTTTTACATAAGTTAGAAATTTGGATATTAACCACAGATAAATAAGTTTTTATCTGTGGTTAATTTTTGTCTTGATTCGGGTTTTTGCAAGATGTCTACTATATTCGCAAATTGTCATCTTTGCCATCCCCACCTACTAAGGTTGGAGGAAGGCTGGTTTTAGCTTGGGAGGCATTTTTTAAAGCAGCCCAGCTACTAGCAATTGGCATTCGCCAACCCGTACCAAAAGCGCGATCGGTGATTTTTAAGCCTGGGGGTGCTTGTCGGCGTTTGAATTCGGCACGGGCAAGCATTTGGACAACTCTGTCTACGATTACTGGGTCGTGTCCGGCAGTGACTATTTCGGCTGCTGATTGGTGTTTGTGAATCAGGCGTTCTAAGATGTCATCTAAAATTTCATAGGGTGGGAGAGAATCTTGATCGACTTGGCCTGGTTTGAGTTCAGCGCTGGGTGCTTTGGTAAGGACATTTTGCGGAATGATTTCGCCCTTACGGTTTAACCAATGGCAAATTGAATAAACACGAGTTTTAGGAACGTCTGCAATTACTGCTAACCCGCCATTCATATCACCATAAAGGGTACAGTAACCAACCGCCATTTCTGATTTATTGCCGGTAGATAAAAGCAGATAGCCGAATTTATTAGCGATCGCCATTAATAAGTTACCCCGAATTCGCGATTGCAGATTCTCTTCAGCAATGCCAAACTCTGTGCCAGCAAATAACTCCGCTAAGGTGCGATCGAAGGTTTGCATGGGTTCGGCAATTGGTAAGATAGTAGTTTTTATACCTAAATTTTCCCCTAATGCCAAAGCATCGCTGATGGAATGTTCGGAACTGTAGGGAGAAGGCATCAAGACACCGAAGACATTTTCTTTACCAAGTGCAGCCACAGCGATCGCAGCTACTAATGAGGAATCAATTCCCCCGCTTAAACCCAATACTACTTGAGAAAATCCACACTTACGGGCATAATCGCGCACGCCTAAAACCAAAGCCTGCCAAATCTCTTCGTCTTCAGACTGAAATAAGGGTGCTAATTTACCTGTCTTAAAATCCCGTTGTTTTTCGTCAAATTCAACTATTACTAAGTCTGCTTCAAATCCACGGGCACGAGATACAGTTTCACCTTGGCGATTTAAAGCAAAACTGCAACCATCAAATATCAAGTCGTCATTGCCACCGACTTGGTTAGCATAGAGCATCGGCTGTTGAAAACGTACCGCGCTATGCTTGAGCATGAGTTCTCTAAATCTCTGCTTGCCGACAGTGTAGGGTGAGGCAGACAAATTCACAATCAAATCGACACCCAAAATTGCTAAATCCGCGATCGGGTTGACTGCATAAGTGCGTTTGCCCCAAAATTCCTCATCATTCCATAAGTCTTCGCAAACAGTGACACCAATATGGATATCATCTAAGGTGAAATAGTTAGCTTGTAACCCTGGTTCAAAATAGCGGTATTCGTCAAATACATCATAAGTAGGTAAAAGCCGCTTGTGAAAAACTTGCTTTACCTGTCCGCCAAGCAATAAAGCAATGCTGTTAAATAAAGACTTACCGCCTGTAGAATGGGCTTTGAGATTTTCTTCTACAGTTCCTACCAAAACAGCTAAATTTGGCGGTAAATCTCTCGCCAATTGTTTCAGGGTAGTATTCATCGCCTCTACAAAACTAGGATTTAGTAATAAATCCCTTGGAGGATAGCCGCACAAAGAAAGTTCTGGCGTTAGTAGCAACCGCGCACCAGATGCTACTGCTTTTTGCGCTGCTTGCAGAATTTGTTGGGCATTACCTGTTAAATCACCAATTTTAGGATTAAGTTGAGCGATCGCAATTTTCATAAGTTTAGGGTCAAGGGTCAAGGGTCAAGGGTCAAGGTCAATAGTTAATGGTCAATGGTCAATGATTTTGACTTTTGACTCTGGACTCTTGACTTTGCAGTTAAATAAATACCAAAGGCTTATCCTTAAAGGGTGCAAAAGCTTCGGCGTCAAATTTATACAAACTCGCCGGACGACCAGCACCACGGGATACCTTAATTCCGGTATCGCACAAAAAACCTAACTTGAGTAGACGCGCCCGAAAATTAGAATAATCAGAGAAGTTTTCGCCTAAAACTGTGGTGTATAACTGATATAAATCATTTAAAGTAAACATTTCTGGTAAAACTTCAAAAGCTACCGGACTGTACTCCAATTTGTTGCGCAGCCGTCTGTGTCCGTAAGCTAAAACTTGATTATGGTCGAAAGCTAATTGAGGTAATTGTTTCACAGGATACCAAGCTATACCAGTGACGCCATCGGCAATTAGTTCTGCTTCTTCAAACCGCACTAGGGCAAAATAACTCACCGAGAGATAACGCACGCCATAACTATCAGTGGCTTCTCGCGGATCGCGATTCGGGCCGCCAAAGGTATATAACTGCTCTAAATAGAGATTGTTCACGCGGATTTTTTCAGCCATGATTCGATAGGCAGCATCTTCTAAAGATTCGCCTTGACGAACCAAAGTACCGGGAAGACTCCAAGAATTTAAAAATGGCTCCTGTTGTCGCATCACCAGAAGCACAAGCAATCGATTTTGGGCGGTATCTACAGAAAAAATTACATTATCGACACCAACTTTAAAATCAGCCAAAGGTTGTTGATTTACCGGAGTTGGAAACTTTTTGTGGTTGCGTCCTGGCATTTGTACAAATGCTCTCGATTAATATAAGCGACGATAGAGGGGGTAAGCGCTTGGGAATCTCCATGTTCGCGATAGGCTGTTGAGGAAATATCTAGTCCAGTCAAGCTGGCGATCGCAATTTTCCCGCCTAGCTTTTGCACTCCCTCTAAACTAGACTCATCTATCGCATATCCCGGTCGCGGCACTACTAATAATTGCACTTGCCGCAACAAATCTTCAACTTGATACCAACGGGGTAGTTGACTCAGTAAATCTGAACCAATGACCAAAGTATACTCAGTATCTTCACCCCAACGAACTTTCGC
This sequence comes from Calothrix sp. NIES-2098, assembly GCF_963875125.1. Lineage (NCBI taxonomy): Bacteria > Bacillati > Cyanobacteriota > Cyanophyceae > Nostocales > Calotrichaceae > Calothrix > Calothrix sp. NIES-2098. The sequence goes on along the minus strand of NZ_CAWNKJ010000001.1, from coordinate 8,254,095 downwards.
TTTTGCGACTGTCTCTAGGGTGCGGAAACTACTTAGTTCCTGTTCTAAAGCAATATTGTGCTTTGATGTCTGGATATCCGCAATCAACAATTGCAACATTGCTGCCCGATGTCTTAATACTGTTTGATGGTTTTTAAAAGGATTATCCGCCGCCCAAACCGCTACCCAATCGTAACGCTCAGACAACCAACTAAGAATCTCCTGATGTCCAGCAGTTGGTGGATCGGCACTAGTACCAAACAAAGCAATTCTCTTCATCTTACTTCTGTGCCTCTGCGATTCGTTTGTGAGTTTGTTGTGTCAAATCTTGCAACTCAGCAGAAATCTCTACATTTACTGATACAGGACGATCTAATCGCCGTGTTTCTGGCAGTAGACTAGCGACTGAGGCGGCGGTACGGTGGCGAATTGTTGCCAAAGACTCTGGCGGTTGCAGAGGTTTCCCTTGTTTCATCACCAGTTGCAACAAAGGTTCTTCACCCAAAGGCGTTTCTATAGCTAATCCCAATCTATCTACTTTGATTGTGCCTTCAGAGAACGAGCGAAAAATTTGCTTGCGTCCGGGATAGGTAGCTTTGTCACGGGATTCTTTCATGACAGGGATACCATCAATTTCGACAAGTTTGTAAACTCCATTGACAGGCTTACCTGTAACTAGTCGCGTTCCCAATCCATAGCCATCAATTTCTGCACCCTCTGCTTTTAATCTGGCAATTTCCCATTCATCCAAATCGCCACTAGCAAAAATTGTCACATTAGGAAGAAGCGATCGCACTTGTTTGGACAAACTCACCAAATCTCCAGAGTCTAGCCTGACTCCAGTTAAATGCATTTCTCCGGAATTGACTTTTTCGGCTAATTTTTGGGCAGCTGCGATCGTATCGTAAGTATCAATCAACAATGGCGCACCCGGAAAATATCGATGAAAGGCGCTAAAAGCTTGTGCTTCAGTACCTTCCATTGCTGATAGTGCCATAACCAAGGCGTGAGCCATCGTACCACTTGGCTTTTGATTGAGTTGTAGTGCGGCTAACACATTAGAAGTTGAATCCAACCCTCCTGCTAAGGCCGCCCGCGCCGCCCACAACGAACCTTGGGGACTAAATGCCCTTCTCGTACCAAATTCTAAAAGTGTTGCTTGTTCTCCGGCTACATCCCTAATTCTTGCTGCTCTGGTGGCAATTAAGGTTTGATAATTAATCGTATTTAATAAATAGGTTTCTACTAACTGTGCTTGCCAAAGCGGCGCTTCAATCCGCAAGAATGGCTGATTGGCAAACACGGCGGTTCCTTCTGGTACTGCCCAGACATCTCCAGTAAAACACCCTTCGGCTAGCAACGACCAAAAGCGATCGCTTGCATGGCTAAAAATTCCCGTCGCTTGCAAAGCTGCTATTTGTGAGGAACTAAAACGCAATTTTTCTAAATATTCCAAGGCTTGGGTTAGCCCCATCGCAATTAAATAGCCAAAATCTTCTGGTAACTTCCTCACAAATAACTCAAAGCTGGCTGGTTTCTGTTCTACACCTTCACCTGTATAACAAGCAGCCATCGTTAGCTGGTAAAGGTCAGTCAAAAGGCTGTAATCAACAGCCGCAAAATTTAGTTCCTGGTTGGGGTAACTTTGCTGTTGTTGATGGTTTGGATATATCTCCAAGTCCGGGAAAGTAGTCATACCGGAGCGTCCTTACAAGAATGCTTGTTATATTTATGGTAGTTTTTACCATAAATATTGTCAAGTCTTATTTAGCCGCTTCGATTTTTGGGGATAAACGAACAGATTAATCGAATTTTCACACTTTATTTAATATTTTTTAATAGTTATAGTTAACAATATAGAAAGTTACTGGCTAGAAGTATAATGAAATGTAACGATAGATTTTTTTTAAATTAGCAGCATCTTTGTGAGAGCAGTTTAAAAAAATAGGTGTTTACAATTAGAATTAAACGCAGAAGTTGAGCCTGCAAAGAAGCTTAAGTATTGCAAACATATCTGTAAAAGCATTGCAGAGGTTGTTGATATATTGAGGATTTAAGCAAGCGCAGAATAACAGAACTAAAGTATAGACATCAGCAATTAAAGCAACTCTAAAAAGGGGTTAAGATTATGGCTATTTCCAGAATCATCGCTAGCATAACCCAGTTTATTTCTGAAGCTGCAATGCGGATTTTTGGCCCTAATGATGATGCTTATCCTGCGATCGGTGTTCAACCATTTACAGGCGATCCTTACAAAAAAGGTATGGCAGATTATTGGTAAATAATAGATTAGTCATAATGAGATATTTCCAAATTAATAAACTAAAGGCGTGAGTAAAAACTCACGCCTTTTTGTTTAATAATGTAGAGATGCAGTAGGCCAACCCCTTCAGTAAATTCTAAATAGAGAATTACCATAAATTTTGGGGCTTGTATTCTTTTTTGAATTTTACCTAAGTTGAATAGGAACTTAACAAAAGTCAAATTTTAATTTAGGTAGTGCAGCATGATAATTAAAAGCTAATTAGAGTCTCTCATCAGGGCTATAGCAATGTTTAAGGTTGAGTAGACTTTTCTAGCAGAGCTTTTTGTTGCAACCAATCTTTGCCCACTTGGATACTAATATCAGAGGCGAGATTACCGGTGCTTTCCACGCGTACTTCACCAAATCCTAAGGTATCGCGAATGGATGCGGCGCTATTGCCATCACCTTGTTGAGCAACAATATGAGTCACATCGAGAGGTTCGCTCCAAGGCTTAGATACATAAATATTGCGATATCCAGCTTTTTCCAACGATCTGATTAAAGGTCGTAGAGTAGCAGAATCGCTACCTGTGCTATCTTGAATTGCTACACGCACAGAACTTGGTTCAATAGTTTGTTGTTCTTGTGCTTGTTCTGATTCCACGCCATAATGTTTTGCCATTAATTTGGCGATCGCACTTCTATTTGGCAACCAATAGCTAGCATCAAATTCACCTTTCTCGCTAAAGCGACCAGGTACCATTAACATTTGCATATTTGAGCGATTGGTACGCGCCCCAAAACCCACTAGTGCTGCCAACTCTTCAACAGTCAAGTTAGTATCTATGTGTTCTTTAACTACATCAAGCACTTTTGGCAATCTAGCTACAGTTCCCAGATTAAGTGACTGATCCATCAAAGCACGGAGTACCATTTGTTGCCGCTGAATCCGTCCTATATCTCCGAGTTCATCATGGCGAAACCTTAATAATTGCAGTGCTTGATCGCCATTAAGATGTTGTTTACCTGCCTTCAAATTGATGTACAAATGCTGGGAATCATCTTGATACTTCATATCTTTGGGAACGTAGGCTGTCACCCCACCCAGAGCATCAATTAATTTAGCAACTCCCAAAACGTTAATCCGGATATAGCGATCGATTGCTACTCCATTTAAGAGATTGCTGACAGTTTTTGCAGTTAAGGCAGGCCCGCCTTCGAGATTGGCGTGATTAATTTTTTGCATTCCATGCCCTTCTATTTCTGTGCGGGTATCTCTAGGAATAGAAAGCATGATCATTTTTTTTGTCTCTGGATCGAATTTGATCAAGAGCATGACATCGGAAAGACCATCAAAGGAGTTTACCTGAGGCAAGTACTTCAGATTTTTAGTTTCGGCGGGAGGATTTTGAATATCTGGTGGAAGTACGCTCATTCCCATAATTAAAATATTTACAGGACGAGTTAATTCTGAAAATCGCAACCCACCTCCAGAAATGCGATCGCCATCGAATACTGCTTCTTCTTGGGGGCTAAGTTGGGCTTGTTGCAAAGGCGTACTAGTCAAAGAAACTGCTAACAGTGCCCCTGCTGTAGCTGAAACCATCGCAATACCGCTCATACCCACCCAAAACCATAACCAACGTCCTGATTTAGAGTTTTGGGCAATTTTCTTGCTAGCTTTGGAGACCTTTGCTGATGGGTTTTCTTCCGCCGAAGTTCTTTGAGTGGTCACAGATATCCTCACACTTAACGATCGAATTGGTACATTTGCAGACTAATAAATATGCAGACAAATCAAACCATACTAGCTAATTCTTAATTATTAGTGCTAACTTTTTTATTGTTGTGTCAACCACAACACTTATAGCAGTCTTTTTCTGTTTTTTCGATAAATTGGATGATGTGTTATTGCAGTATGACAACAATAAACGACTTTGACCAGATCTCTGAAGATATAATCTTTAAATCTGGCAAAAAATTAAGTAAAACTACTGGCCTAATTATCACCCAGCATTTAAGATAAATACTTGCCAACTACTCGCTCGGCAAAGCGGCTAAACCCTGGCAAACGGCTAGATTTGCCCTGAATAATCCGAAAAATTAACCAAAGACTTATCAAAAAGTACCCAGAAGTCAAAAAGCTATTGAGGATTAACAGTCGCATTCCCAACAATTCTGAATTCTCAGCCCCGGTTGCTAATAACAGATATCCCAAAAACCAGGTAAATGCCAAAGTAATAGACAGGCGACTTGCAGCTAGTTGTTCCCGACTTCCTTGATGGCGATAGAGAGTCCACAAAGAAGGGAAAAAGCCAATCACTGGAATTAGATAGATCAGCAGCTGGGTTTTAGGGGTGGCTGAGTCTAGGAATTGGTCGTGGGGTTGTCCCCCTTCTCCCCAGTCCCCGCGATCGGATGCCGACGAATTGTGATTTGATTGAAAATTTTCCATTTGGTTGATTCTAATCCTAAACTAGGAGGATGAATGAGAGTGATGTAGTTAGAGATAATAAGCTGTAAAGAAGGATTTTTATTTAGTTCTATCCTGTAATCGGCTAAAGATGCAGACACGCAAGCTACTCGACTGGTGGGAAACACTAACACCCATAGCGCGGATCGGAGCGATCGCGTTATTTATTCCGCTGTTAGTACTTAATGGTTGGGCCATTTCGTCAATTTTTAATTATTTCCACTCCTTGATAGTCATTTTAGTCGGAGCCTCAGTGCTAGCATTTCTGCTCAACTACCCCGTTAGCTGGATGGAGCGTCACGGTGCGAGGCGAGAGCCGGTTGCTATTTTAGTGTTTTTATTGGCTTTATCAATTTTATTAGCCTTGGGTGTCACCCTGTTTCCGCTAGCCCTTACCCAAGCACAGCAACTAGTGGCTCGCTTACCGGAGTTAATTGACTCAGGACGTTCCCAGCTGATGCTGTTAAACGAGAAAGCAGAAGTTTTTGGCTTACCGATCAACCTGGATGCGCTAGTCGTGCAAATTAACGATCGCGTCAAGGGACAATTGCAAGCGATCGCCGGACAAGTTCTCAATCTAGCTGTAGTCACAGTCACTAGTTTGCTAGATTTTGTCTTGACGATGATTTTGACTTTCTATCTTTTACAGCATGGCGGTGAACTCTGGCAAAGTTTAGTAGAATGGCTACCCTCAAAATTTCGCGAGCCTTTCTCCCAAACAGTACGCCTGAGCTTTCAAAATTTCTTTATCACCCAGCTGATTTTATCTACCTGTATGGCATCAGCTCTCATTCCGACATTTTTGTGGTTGAAAGTGCCATTTGGTTTGTTATTTGGCTTAACTATTGGCATTATGGCCCTCGTCCCCTTTGGCGGTTCTGTCGGGATTGCCCTAACTACCTTATTAGTGTCGCTGCAAGATTTCTGGATGGGGGCTAGAGTTTTAATGGCAGCAGTTATCGTCCAGCAAATTTTGGAAAATTTAATTGCACCCCGGATTTTAGGGAGTTTTACAGGTTTAAACCCAGCTTTAGTAGTAATTTCAGTTTTAACAGGGGCGAGAATTGGGGGTCTTCTAGGTGTAATTGTCGCAGTACCCACTGCTGTGGTGATTAAAACCGCTATCAGTGTCATACGTCCTGCGGCACTGAATGGCGATGCTGATGAATATGCCAATTCTGGGGAAATAGCTGCAACCGTTGCACCAGAAGCATCCCCAAAAGCTGAAGCGAAAAATCCCCTGAGCGTATCTGAAGCTACATCACCGTAGTGAAAGCAGGGAGTTCTGATGGAAAAGAGGCGAGAAGGGAGACAAGGAAGACAAGGGGGCAGTGGGAGATGAAATACTTGACCTTTGACCTTTGACTTTGGACTCTTGACCAATGACAAATGACTATTGACTTTCCTACTCTGGGTTCATAATTGAACCCATAAACAACACGCTACCTGTTTGATTATCCCGAATAGCACAAAAGAAGGGGCGGTCAACAATCATTTTGAATGGTTCTGGCTTTTGCATAGCAGATGTTGGCACTATTCCTACGGAAGTTGCGGCGGCTGCTTCAGTACCTTCTTCGTTGACTTCCACAAAAGTTTTATGCTTCACCTGGCTAATTGCAAGGTTTTTACCGATACCAGAGAAATTAGCTTTATTGGTAAAAGCCTCTTCCATACCTAAAGCTTTTAATGCATCGTTGAGGGTAACGTCGTAGTCAGTTTTAAACCGAGGTAAACGAATCAATCCTTCCCGCCGCCGGAATTGAGCCATCCATTTTTCCCAGTTCTCAGCATTTAAGTTCTGGTAGAAAGCTTGCAGGTTTGAGTTTTGTTTAGGCAGAAAGATATATAAGCTAACTTTACCATCTTTACCATAAGGTAAGCTTAGTGCCTGAAATTGTTCATTTTCTTGATATCGATAGTCGCCATCTTGCGACATCATCGGGTGTTGTTTTTGCTGTCCAGATGCTAAGTAAAAAGGCAATGTAGCAGTTTGACTTTTATCAAATTCGTTGCTCCATTTTCCCTTAAAGTATATGGCATTAATCAGAAATAGCATTTGATCTGGATCGATTCTATCAACTATTTTGTTGATTTTTCCTTGCGTATTATCTTTGACCCAGTTATTGATAGTATTAGGTGCTGCCGCATCTTGAAAATTTAAATTCGTTACCTGAGCTTTATAGAATTCCTGGTTTCTCTGAAGAAAATCTGGCTGTAAGGTGGCATCTTTATTAGCCCACAGCGAGTTAGCAATAGTCAGTTTGACGTTAGCATCAGGATTTTCTAATAGCTTCTTCAATGCTGTGTAAGATGAGTTAATTTCTGACAAACTCATACCCTGTAATTCTAGGGTTTTCGCCATAGCTTTTTGTGTAGAGCCGCTTGCCCCATTGTAGGTCATGGCTAAGGCGATCGCTACACTCGAAGGCGAAACAAAAATGTTCTTTTCACCACTTTCGTGTTTCAGAACTTCTGAAAATAGTTTGAAGCCAAATTTATTGTTAGCATTAACTAATTTTGTATCCGGGGTAGCGGTTTTTTTTGGCAAGGGTAACTCGGAATTAGGCAAACGAGATTGGGCTAGTGCGCTCGTATCTCCATTAACCTGAGAACAGCCTATTACACCCAAAAGCACAACGCCAGCAGCCGCTAGCACATAACGTCTTCCTAACCGAACACCGTAACGTCTTTGCAGGAAATTTTCTTTCACACCACTAAATTTCTGCTGATTCATTCTGCCACCTCGTTCGCCATAGATTTTTTAGCCGTCTTTTAAGATCGACGCTAATGACGTGTTAATTGTTAACTATGGCATTTACAAAGGCAAAACTAATTGGCGGTTACAGTTTTGGTAACAGTAAATAATTTGCTGAAATTCAACAGAACTACTATCAGCTACTCATAGTTTATTGAATAGTTAAGATAAATAGATGATGATTAATTAGTTCCTAATTTTTAGATAACCGTATTTTAAACTACAAAATAACTCAACGATCGCTTGGCATTGAGTTTGTAGTAATCAATAAATTCTTATAATTTGGTTTTGAATTGTGTGCAAAGCTTATCTAGCTCAAGGTACACTTTGTTGAGAATAAACTTTTGTACATTCTATCCCCCAACAAGTATAAATACTCCTTTCTTATCGCTCAATTTCGCATCGATAAATGCATTTGAAATTCTTGACACATCTAATATTTTACTCATTAGCAGATATTGGCTATAAAAGTATGTTGGGTTAGACCCCTCATTATATTTGAAAGCACTAAAGTACTGAGGCAAAAATCGTGATAGGAGGACAAGGGAGAAATGACTTTTGACCCTTGACTCTATTTATTTTCTCAATTCCCCAATAGAACTAACAGGTACAGTCCACCAAGCTAAAGCATAGGGTTGAGTGGCTTCGTTGACCTGTTGGCGCATTTGGACGCGGATTTTGTAATTTCCATTAGCAGGAACAGGGCAAAAAATGTGTTCTACACTATCAACTGGACTAATGGATGAGCAAACAGTACCAGCATCTGGATTTTGAGCATCAGTTTTGACCAGATAGAGGTCGAGGTTATTTAAACCGCGATCGCGGAATGTATCTCCGATATCATAAAGCTCATTTTTATTTTTATCGTCGAGTTCTACCAAGCGATCCCACGCTAAAGTAATCGCTACAAAACTGCCTTGTTTTAAAGGTTTTGCTAGGGCATATTCTACAGGTGCAAGCGTATCTACTGTCCGGTAATCCCAACCAATAGCAGGTACAGCAGCTGATGGTTGCCATTGACCTGCGCTAAATTGCTGATAAGCGCGAAATGCATTCAAATGACCGGCTCCCATTTGCGCATCTAAGGGAATTTTTGGATCTTGATAAGCATCAGAACCTAGCCAGTCTTGATTTTGTTTATCAACAATTGTTCGGGTCATTCCTAAGCGCAAACCATCACCGCTATCTTTCAACTTGTCTGCGGAATTGAGCAAGACAGCTTTCATAACCTGATGACGGCGAGAATCGATACTCCAGTGAAGTTGTTTAGTGCGCAACTGGCGATCGCCATATTCCTGCAATAAAGCAACGGTTCCTGTAACGTGAGGTGCGGCAAAACTTGTACCCGTAACCTTATTGACTTTGCCATCTGGATTGAGCAAAGGAATATTACTACCAGGTGCAACTAAACTGATAGCACGACGTTCACCAACATTAAATTCCTTTCCCGCTAGCCTACCACCTACTCCCAGGTAAGCGCCTGCGAGATTAGAAACGTCAACTTTATTAAAAATCCCCTCTCGGCGGGATGAAAAAGCCACGTTCACTCCATTAAAATTATCTGTAGGAATAGGAATTCCACCTTTCCCCTGGTTGCCTGCGATCGCATACACGACATCATGAACGCGACTAGACCAATCAATACAGAGGGTAAGCAAAGCATTGCCATCTAAAATAGCTTCAGGACGCGGATCGCGATTTAGCGGTTCGCCAAAACTAAAATTAATGGCACGAATATCACCACCATTTTGTAATGCAATGTGTTGTGCTGATAAACACTCTTCTGGTTGTCCCATGTTTTTGGTAGAGCCAACAGCCGAAGAATACAATCGCGCCTCAGGAGCAACTCCCGGCCAAGCTTTGTCTTTACTGACCATTACACCAGCAACATTATAAGCGTGAGAGTCAACACCACTATTTGATTTAGCTGGGCCATTACGTAAGAAAACTCCTGCTAAGGATACAGCACGATTTTTAGACACTGCTTTATCCCAACCAAACATTCCCGGACGACCAATTTCTACCTGACCAATGGCAATCTTACGACCGCTTAAATTATAAGGAGGTTGATGTAGCCTCAGAGCATCAATACCGTTGGTTCCTAAAGAAGTTTGTAAAGCTGAGGCTAATACTGGCGCACTCAAACAAGAAGCACTCAATCCCCAAAATAGCCAAGTTAGTTTTTTATACATAGTTAAAGTCAATAGTCATTTGTTATTTGTCATTGGTCGTCCTTTTCTTCCTTATCCCTTGCTTTCTACCTCCCTTACTCATCCCTCATCTCTCATAAAACTAAGATCAAATTTATGAGCGATTGCTAAATATTTTGTTACAATGCTTACAGACGAGGATGCTTGAAAACCCACTAACCATGACCCAAAACGTATCTCAAAAGCCCATTGTAATTGCTCCGTCTATCCTATCAGCCGATTTTAGCCGTTTAGGTGATGAAGTTCGCGCTGTTGACGCGGCGGGAGCAGATTGGATTCATGTTGATGTAATGGACGGTCGTTTTGTACCTAATATTACAATAGGTCCTCTGGTTGTGGAGGCGATTCGTCCGGTGACAACGAAGCCATTGGATGTCCACTTAATGATTGTGGAGCCAGAAAAGTATGTAGAAGGCTTCGCTAAAGCAGGTGCTGATATTATCTCAGTACACGCCGAACACAACGCTTCGCCGCACTTACACCGCACACTCGGACAAATCAAAGAACTAGGTAAAAAAGCCGGAGTGGTACTCAATCCTTCCACACCTTTAGATTTTATTGAGTATGTACTGGAACTCTGCGATTTAATCTTAATTATGAGCGTCAACCCCGGTTTTGGCGGACAAAGCTTTATTCCGGCTGTAGTTCCCAAAATTATTAAGTTGCGTCAGATGTGTGATGAACGCGGACTCGATCCTTGGATTGAAGTAGATGGCGGACTGAAAGCCAATAATACTTGGCAGGTTTTAGAAGCTGGAGCTAATGCGATCGTTGCTGGTTCAGCTGTATTTAACGCTCCCGATTATGCCGAGGCAATTACAGCAATTCGCAACAGTAAACGTCCTACACCAGAACTAGCTAAAGTGTAATCCATATTGAATTAATGGCGATACACGAAAATAGGGTGGGCAATGCCCACCCTATTTTTTTACAGAGGCTTGTAATATCTGAATTTTGATAAAAAATTTCTCAAAGATTCAGGCACTGACAAACTTTTTATATTATTATCATCTACTGATTCTTGCCCATGAAGTTGCTTTCCAAAAACTAAAGAATAAAGCTGCGGACACTAAAGCTCCAAGATTCCATTTAACAGAACTCTTGAGTAAGCTTTGACGTTGAGAAGCTTCAGTCGCTTGTGCTTGATTCTTAATTTGTGATTTAGCTTTAGAAACCTCTGACAAAATTTGAGTTTTTACTTCTTGGGTACTTTTACCATCTGATGAACGACCTTGCGATCTCAATAATTGATTGATTTGTTCTGGTGTAGCTTCACTGAGTCTTTGTTCTACCTGTTCCGCTTGGGATAGTTGTTGTTTGGATACATTAGTAATTTGTGCTGCATTTTGTTTACTGAGGCGAACAGTGTTACCAATTCCTAAAGGTACAAGTAACAAAAAGACTATAGCCAACACTAAAGTTAACCAAGATAATAGCTTGACGCTAAGGAATTCCCATTTGTTTCGGGAATGCATTTCGCCATAAAATATCAGCGCTAAACCAATTAAAGGTACGGGTACGCGTTCCACCATTGCGCCAAAAGTTTGAAATTCCCACACTGGATTCATAAATCTTGGCGGAAATAGCATTTCAGCGACATCGAACAATGCTAATAGCAGCAGTCCGTAGCCAAGCATTCGCAAAATTTTGGTTGAGCCTACTTGGCTAAAAGCAAACTCTTGTAATTCTTGTACCAAACCGGGAATGAATTTATCGCTACTTGATTTAGTCATGTTTCTAGCACAATAAAAAAGACAGATCGGAAATCAGGAGAATTTTAGGTTTTGATCGAGGCTTTGCCGTTACTAATTCAAATAAAACTAGAATTTTTGCAAAACATTCCAGTTATAGAAGTTGGCAAGATACCTTTTTAGATACAACCTTTGTATAGCTTTTTCCTCTATATCCTCCTACCTAGGAGGAACAGCATTATAGTCTGCATGAAAACTAGAGACTATGTAAATACGATCTTTAAACGACGCCACAGTATCCGATACGCGCTGAGATTGTTCTGGTTTTGGCTTATTGATACTCGGAGTCAGAAACACCTTCACCAAAACGAAGATGACACCACCTAAAGTCATCGCCAAAACTATGATTCGCAGTTGTTTCCACAGAGTCATCACCTTTACAACCCAGCTATATCCTAAAATTGGTCATTTCCCACCACGCGAGCAGGAAAGGTAGAAAGACACCAAAATCAGCACCGCGATCGCTACTAGTGGAAAAGTATAAAAGCTAATGGTAGTTTTACCCTGGTAAAGCCCTGACAAACATTAATTTTTTATTGCCCCTACTGTCAGCGATAACACTGTATGAACTATCTCATCTTTGTTTCGCCTTGACTGTATTGGTAATTTTCCGTAATTATCCTGAAAAAACCGTAATTATCATTACGTGATAAGTATTTATAATCAAGGATTTTAGCGGGTCTTAATCAAATCTTTAATTTTTTGATATTTTATCAATTTACTGGATTTTAGACTGCAAACCAGATGAAATCAGGATGATTTAAGGAAAGCAGGTTCTCTTTTTGTATAAATTTTGTGTAAATCTATTCTTAAAGTCGTTAAGCTACGTATTCATTGACGCTCAGATTCAGTAATCGCGATCGTCAGTTACTTATAAAGAATGGATGGGAGATGTGATTCTATTATCAAGCACAAACACCTACCCATACTTTATTGGTAAATAAATGCGTACTAGTTGCAGTAGCTCGCTTATACTTTGGCTGTAGCTTTTTGCTGCTGCTTTTGTTTGCGGCGCAAGATTACACCAAAACCTGCGGCTGTCAATGTACCCAAAATAGTTAGAGGTTCGGGTACTGATGGAGTTTTAGCTTTACCAAAAGTAAAATTATCTATTTCTGGATAACCACCATTCACCCCTTTGAAGGCGATCGAGGTAATTGGATTATCAAAAATAAAACCTGCAAAAGTGCGATTTGGATAGTCAGATAACTTCAGAGAGAATGTTTCCCCTGTAGAGAATGATACAAGGAAGTCAGAAGCATAACCCCAAACTGTGGGGGATGTGTAGTTAAAGCTAGATATGTCGCTACCGATTGCTGTAATTCCAGTTGGAAGAGTAGCAGTAATAGCACCACCATTATTTCCTAGCAGCACAGCACCAGATCCCCAGTCATATAATGAGGGAGAATATGCCGGGTCAACTGCGTACAGATAGCTATCCGAACCAGTAAACTTAACCCCTGACTGGGTTAATCCAGTACTACCGTAATTTTTATAATCACCAGCAGGAGCTAATCCTTCAAAGTCAATATTTGTTAGGGAGTCACTGGCTGCGATGAAATCGGCCCGATTAGTAAATTGTTTTATAACCGCAGCTTGAGTAGGAGAAATAGCTGCTAATGTAGCTAGTACTCCGCTGATACCTAAAAAAACTGCTTGGGATGTAGTAAATGTTGTCACAGCAGTACTAGACATCTTATTTAACTTTTTTCTGAGAGCAAGTCTTGTCACGGAGCTAGTTCCTCATTAGTAAACAAAGGTTGATGGTAGATATACCCATGTTTAAGGTTTGCCTGCATTTAACATGGCAAACCAAAGCCTTGCAGCAATTTGAGGTGCCAACCTGTCACAAAAAGAAGTAGCATTCACAATAACTAAAGTTTCTGATATTACTTTTGTCTGTTTATTGCTACTAGCTAACTAGATGTTGTGATTTTTACAAAGAATCAAGCTACTATTAGAGTAATTGCTGATGTTGACAAAAAATTTTTAAGTTTTTTAGGTCAAACTGTTAAAATTACCTAAATGTAGAAAAAACAAGGTTAATTGTGATTTGCTGTTTGCTAGTTTCTACTTAATTATAGATAAAGATTAAATAAATTTACTTTTATAACTCAATAATGCTGTGCGTGTTACGTACATTCTTCTTATAAAGAAAAGACTGGTCTGCTTAAATCTACGTAGATTACAGTATTTTTACTAGCTTACCTCTTCCACTTCATTAGATCAATACAGTGTGGATTCGCTTCCATAACATCGAGTATCGGCATGGGCAAAAAAAGAAAGGTGGCTCTTACCACCTTCTTGTGACTACTTAGCGATCGCTATTGGAAATTAGACCTTACTTGTGTCTACCTAGCCACTTAGCTGCGGCGATGCCGATAATGCCTGCTACAACAGGATTGCTGAGAAACTTAATAATACCTGGTTGCTCTGCCAACACCTCCCGGAAAATATCCGGATGGTTGTGATAGGCGAAGGATGCAAGTTTGCTGACATCATCAGCACTCATCCGACTGGCGTGATGAGTGGAAAGACTTAATTGTTGTTCTAGATGACGTTCATCCAATCCTCTTTCCTTAAGGTGCTTGAAAAAGGCGCGTGCGACATCATCGCGTTCGTTAGGTTTAATTTGGGCGATCGCTTGTTGTAATTCCGGCTCCATTTGACTGGGGGGAATCTTCTCTGGATGTAAAGAGCGACCAAATAACTGACGACGCTGATCTGTTGTAGTGCGTTGAGCAAAATCGTCAAAGTTTTCGTATTCGGTGGTTGTATCGGTGGTCGCATCATTTAAAGATTCGACATTTCCCTCAGCCAAATCTTTCATGATTTGACGTTTGTATTGTTCGCTGCTTGTCACTTTGGTTTTCTCCTTTTCAGGTCAATTTTTGCATCACCTGACATTGACTTTAAGTATTAGTGTCAACTCAGCAACTAGCTATACTGAATTTGGCTGGTTTGAGTGTCGTACTTAGCCGTTAAAATCAGTTTTTTGTCAGGAGCGTATACCAACACTGTTAAATCTTGATTGGGGAAATTCTTGCGAAACCCTTGTACTAAAGATTTTGCTAATGGCCGTACTTCTTGAGGACGCACTTGTGGAGAAATTACAACGCCTAGTTTATTGTTATCGCGGACATAGGCATCTTTAATTAATCCTTGAGAGGTTTGTACCACCCAATTACCAAAATTTTGTCCGCTGGGACTATTACCCCTCTCCAATTGTGTATAGGCTACATCTCGACCAATTGCTGGTGTAGTAGTTGTACGGTCAACTTGTGCTACATTACTACCGCCGCAAGCAGTGGTGATTGTCAGAATCAAAATCAAGATGCCAGTCATCAAGATTTTGCGACTCTGCTGAAGCAGAATCATGTTTTTCCCTCCTAAAAATCGTTAAGGCTATTTGAATTTAAAATTTTGTCTGCCTATCTTTAAAAAGCTCTTCACTGCAATCCCAAAAATCTCCATAAAGAAAGGCTTCAATACCCCTAAAATTCCCCAGCAAAGGAGAAAAATAGGGGTATAAACTGATTAATTATCAGCTATCTTTTTAGTAGATAAAGGTTGGCACCCAGGTGATATATCCTGAATTTACGCAAAAAGATATTGCCTCTAATCAATCTTTTTCTTAACGTTATCTTTCACGTCTTCTATACCGTGGCGGACTTCACTTTCTGCTTGTTTAGCTTTACCTTCAGCTTTATCTTCTGGATCGCCAGTGATGTTTCCTAAAGCTTCTTGAGCTTTACCTTCAATATTTTTACCTGTGGCTTTTGCCCGATCTTCTATGCTCATATCCTACTCCTTTTTTAATAGGGGATTGGTTTCAAAGTTGTGTTAAAACTCCGAAACTTTTTGTTATTACTCTTACAAAGTAACTTAAAACTTTTTGATTAGCCTTCTGTCACAAGATATATTAATCGCCTATGCTAATAGAGAGAGAATAGATAGCATAAATCATATTTTTTGTAATTTTCCAGCCCAAGTCAGCATTAGAAAATTATTCTGGGAATTATAGAACCCTAGTTTGCTTAATTTGAATACTTGTAAAACAAAATGACTTTTCATTAAAAGCTGAAGATTGAATTATTAAAGTATTTATTCTTATTTTTGATAAATATTTGTTATTTGACACCAATATTATTGAATATTACATAAATAAACCCAGTTCTCTAAAGAACTGGGTTGATAAAGTTATGAAGATGATTTTTATATTTAATCTAGAAAACCCATCAGACCATCAGAATCGTCAACCTCATTTGATGCTATCGGACGGTTGCCAAATGTTGAATAGCTTTCAGAAATTACCAATGTACTTGAGCTAACTGGGCGAATACCAGAGAGATTGATACTTTCAACAACTTGGAATGTATTAGCACCAATTGGACGAATACCCATTGCGTTATAGGTTTCAACGACTTCTAAGGTACTGGTGCTAACGGGACGCACCCCAGCAATTGAGAGTTTTTCAGCAACTTCTATGTCGCTAGCGCCAATGGGACGAATTCCAGAGATCGCGAGTGTTCCTTGAGCCTCATTCTGCACTGGTTTATCTGTACCTTGTTCGACTTTATCTGTATTCAAGCTATTACCCTGATTATTTTCTACTTCCACTGTACTTTCTCCTTTTAGCTTGGCACGCCTTTGTCGAGGACTGACTGCTTTGCCAGTGCTGCTGATGCTCATAACTTAACTCCTGTGGTTTGTTAACTGGTTTTTACAATAATTAAACTGAGGTGAAATTTTTTGTATATAAGAGAGTTTAACCTTAAAAAACCTCATATAGGTATAATTATCTTCAAAATGTACACATAAGTAAATGCAATAAGTAAAATTTTATAAATAAAGATTGCCATATATTCGTTTAGCTAATCTGGTGCTACGAGTGCAGAGTGAGATCGCTACTATGGGAGAGGGTATTTCTGGCAAAACTGTATGACAGAATTTAGTCTGCAAGCTCCCTTTAGTCCAACAGGCGATCAACCACACGCGATCGCACAATTAGTAAGTAGTATCCAAACTGGGAACCGTTACCAAACTTTACTGGGTGCTACGGGAACTGGTAAGACATTTTCAGTAGCAGCGGTAATTGAGAAAGTTGGTAAACCTACTTTGGTGTTAGCGCACAATAAAACTCTAGCTGCACAACTTTGTAATGAATTGCGGGAATTCTTTCCTAATAATGCTGTTGAGTATTTCGTGAGTTATTACGATTATTATCAGCCAGAAGCGTATATTCCCGTCACTGATACTTATATAGAAAAAACAGCTTCGATTAATGATGAAATAGATATGTTACGGCATTCAGCGACGCGATCGCTTTTTGAACGCCGTGATGTGATAGTCGTTGCTTCCATCAGCTGTATCTATGGTTTGGGGATTCCTGCGGAATATCTGAAAGCTGCGATTCCCTTAAAAATCGGTATGGAAGTCAACCAACGCCAGATTTTGCGAGATTTAGCATCTGTGCAGTATAGCCGCAACGACTTAGAAATGGGTCGGGGAAAGTTTCGCGTTCGGGGGGATGTGTTAGAAATTGGCCCCGCCTACGAAGACAGAATTATTCGCGTCGAATTTTTTGGCGATGAAATTGACGCGATTCGCTATATTGACCCTGTGACAGGTGAAATTATTAATAGCCTACAAGCTGTAAATATTTACCCAGCACGCCACTTTGTTACGCCCGAAGAACGCTTAGAAATAGCTTGTGATGATATTGCAGCAGAATTAAAACAACAAAAAGCAGATTTAGAAGCAGCAGGGAAATTATTAGAGGCGCAACGCATAGATCAGCGTACCCGCTATGACTTAGAAATGTTGCGCGAAGTTGGTTACTGTAACGGTGTAGAAAATTATTCGCGCCATTTAGCAGGAAGAAAAGCTGGAGAACCACCAGAGTGTTTAATTGATTATTTTCCTAAAGATTGGCTGCTAGTTATTGATGAATCTCACGTTACCGTACCGCAAATTCGCGGGATGTATAATGGCGACCAAGCTAGGAAGAAAGTATTAATTGAACATGGATTTCGCCTTCCTAGCGCTGCTGATAACCGTCCTTTGAAAGCAGAGGAATTTTGGGAAAAAGTAAATCAGTGTATTTTCGTTTCTGCTACCCCAGGTGCTTGGGAATTAGAAGTTTCTGATAGTCATATAGTTGAGCAAGTAATTCGCCCAACTGGCGTCATAGATCCAGAAATTTTTGTGCGTCCGACAGAAGGGCAAATTGATGATTTATTAGGAGAAATTAAAGACAGAGTAGACCGCCACGAAAGAGTTTTAGTGACTACATTAACTAAGCGCATGGCGGAAGATTTAACAGAATATCTGGAAGATAACGGCATTCGCGTGCGCTATTTGCATTCAGAAATTAACTCCATTGAACGTATTGAAATCTTGCAAGATTTGCGTGCAGGTAGCTTTGACGTATTAGTGGGAGTCAACTTACTACGGGAAGGTTTGGATTTACCAGAAGTTTCCCTAGTCGCAATAATGGATGCAGATAAAGAAGGATTCTTACGCGCCGAACGTTCCTTAATTCAAACAATTGGGAGAGCCGCACGTCATATTAAAGGACAAGCAATCATGTATGCTGATAACTTAACAGATAGCATGATTAAAGCCATTGAAGAAACAGATAGACGGCGGGGAATTCAAATGGCATATAACAAAATGCATGGAATTACACCGCAACCAATTGTGAAAAAATCAAGTAATGCGATTTTGTCCTTTTTAGAAGTTTCCCGACGATTAAATGCAACAGA
The DNA here is from genome assembly GCF_963875125.1 of Calothrix sp. NIES-2098. Lineage (NCBI taxonomy): Bacteria > Bacillati > Cyanobacteriota > Cyanophyceae > Nostocales > Calotrichaceae > Calothrix > Calothrix sp. NIES-2098. Next base: position 8,235,915 of record NZ_CAWNKJ010000001.1, on the reverse strand, counting down.
TTTGAAAGTAGTAGACGAACATATAGATGAATTACCCTTAGAAGACATTCCCGACTTAATTGTGAAACTTGAAGCACAGATGAAAGAAGCAGCGAAGCAACTAGAATTTGAAGAAGCGGCAAAATTCCGCGATCGCATCAAGCATCTACGGGATAAAATGCTGGGACATTAGTACTTAGTTAGGATAGCGATTAAGAGAACGCTCTTTTTTCGCTATCGCAGATAAAGTTAATTATTCTGCGATCGCTTACAGCTTTAAAGGTTTATGTGAGATAAAATCCCTGCTATCAGAAGAAATCATGGCTATTGATGCAGAAATTTTACAAACACTAGAGCAAATGCCAGAGTCACTTAAACAAGAAATCTTGCATTATGCCAAATATCTACTTGAGAATTATTCAAAAAGTGTTTCTCAGGAAAGCTCAGTACAACAAAAACATCGTTCTGGAATTTTAAAAGGAACTTTTGTTTTACCTTTACCTGATGACTTTGATGAACCTCTTGAAGTCTTTCAGGAATATATGGAATGAGTGCTTTTCTGTTAGATACTCATGCCTTTATCTGGCTCACTGAAAATGACTCTAGTCTTCCATATAATCTGAGAATGACAATCAATAATGCAGATTTCGTTTATCTCAGCATCGCTAGTCTTTGGGAAATTGCCATCAAGTTGAACCTTGGTAAATTATCGTTGCAACGGAGTTATGAAACAATAGGTTCTGCAATTGACGCTTCAGATATCCTCCTACTTCCGATATCTTTTGGTGATACGGTTCAAGTTCGCAATCTCCCGCTACATCATGGCGATCCATTTGACCGGATGTTGATTGCACAGGCTATTAATCACTCTTTAATAATTATTAGCAGGGATAAAAAATTTGATGCTTATTCTGTTCAGAGATTGTGGGAATAGCTATTCTAGAACAGTACATCATTAAATTATTTCCCGATCGCGCCGATGGTTGCTTTACCCGATAGCGAAGCGCTGCTGCGAAACGCAGATCGCATTTTGATGAGTGCAGAAGAATATCTGGTTTGGGAACCCACCCAAGAACAACGTTACGAGTATTGGGATGGGGAAGTAGTGGCAATGAGTGGTGATACACGCAACCATAACCGAGTTTCTGCGAATTTCTTTAAGCTTTTAGATGATGCCTTAGGCGATCGCTAGAGCGCATCTGCGGGATAAATTATTAGAACTTAGCTGAGTCTGATACTTGTTAACGAGGCTTTTATCCTCATTAACCAAGCTCTAATACTCGTCAACGAGGCTTTTATCTTCATTAACCAAGCTCTGATACTCGTCAGCGAGTCTTTTATTCTCGTTAACCAAGCTCTGATACTCGTGAATGAGGCTTTTATCCTCATTAACCAAGCTCTGATACTCGTCAGCGAGGCTTTTATTCTCATTAACCAAGCTCTGATACTCGTCAACGAGTCTTTGAACTCCATTAATGAGGTTTTAATACTCAATAATGAATATCCAATGTTAACTAGATACACAAACTTTTTATTGCGAGTAGAACGTAGACGCAAAGCGACTTCCCGTTAGCTGTCAGCCCTTCCCGCAGGGTAGAGTAGCAATCCCAACCTCAATGATGCCATCAATCAATTTATTGCCATCTGCGCAGATGTTTATGTACTTGCGCCAGGTACCACATATAGTCATCAATTTTGTAATTATCAGCAGCTTTCACTATATATTCTTGAGCTAATTCCAGATTATTCTCAGCTTCGTAATATAATCCTATGTAAAGATGGCTATAAAAATTACCTTTTATTCCTTCTGATTTGCCAACATTCAATACATCATCTGTTGTACAATTTCCCGCGTACAAATCGTAGACGCTACGCATAATTCGTCGGGGGTCATTTTTCACAGTTAATAGGGAATTGCGTGCTGATTCCACATCAGAAAGGCGAGCTATGCAAAGATATCGCCAGACTGTTTCTTCTACATCTTGAGCATTAACTGTCAAATCTATCTCGAACTGTTGAGCGCCTTCAGCAAATCTGTCTGCATAATAATAAGATAATCCTCGTTGCCAAAGATATGGTTTAAGACGTGGATCTAGTTGTTCTGCTTTATCAAAATCTTGAATAGATTCATCAATTTTCGCAAGCTGAAAGTTAACCATACCACGTCGAATGTAAGCATTAGGATTTTGCGGCTGATTGCGAATAATGTCATTCCAACGCTGGAGTTGATTTTCTAAGGAATTGGTAAAAAACATGAGTTGGCTCAATTAGTGTCAACTTTTGACATACTAAATTATTGGGGTTCTATTTTTGCTTGTTTATGACAAATGCGATGGCTTCTCTACCCTGCGGGAACGACTTCGTCGAACGAGACGCTGCGCGAACGCCAACGCCAAGGGCGAACGCCTTTCCTTGACAACAAGAAATCATAATTTGCCCCCATAATCCCAGATTCACAGATTTTCTGGGTCAATTCCCTTAGCTTGCAATCTCGCTAACAAATCTTGATAGCGCTGTCTTTCCTGTTCCAACTCCAATAGTGCTGCTTCCTTCTGTTGACGTTCTTGCTCTCGCTGTCGATCGAGTTCTACAGACGTGAGAAACTTTTGCCCATCAGGACGGTAAATTTCTAAGGTATTGGTTGTGATTTGAAAACAGATACCCATTAGGGGACTTGTCCAACCATTGATTTCTTCAATTACCTCTAATTGCTCTGTTGAACGCAGTAACCCGGTAAATTCTACTGTTTCTGGATCGTATACATAATATTCCTGCACACCGTAACGTTGATAAAACAGTAGTTTATTCATCATCTCTTTAGTGGTGTTTCCAGGAGATAGGATTTCAAATACCACCTGTGGCGGAATATTATTTTCTTCCCACTGTTTGTAGGAACCCCTGTCACCTTTAGATCTACCAAAGACAACCAAAACATCAGGTGCTTGGCGAATTTTATTATTTCCTTGCACGGGATACCAGAGCAAATCGCCTGCAACAAAAACATCATCTCGTGATGCAAATAAAATTTCTAAGTTTTCTTTAATAGTCACAATCCAGCGAAATTGTTTCGTATTGTCTGACATTGGTTGGCCGTCGCTGTCCGGGTAGATAATGTCTGGCGCGGTGTTTGGTGTTAATTCTTGTACCATGCAAGGACTCCAAGTTTGAGGAGTTGCGTTTATAATCTTAGTTTAAAAAATATGGGTTGCTGAAGATTGCGGTCAACTAGGCAACACACCAATTCTGCACGTAAGAAAATAATTGGGGAAAGAATTCTTGAAAGTCATCTTCCAAGTCATCGTAGTGGGCGATGAGTTCATTGATAGCTGGAGTTAAATTAAAAAGTCTGTTGCGTCGCCTTGATAATCGCCTTGATATCCGCAAAAGAGCAATTTCTATACCAGATACATTACGGTAAGAACCCAACCAATCTTCCGCAGCGACGCGAGAAATCACTTCCCTAACTATCGGCGGTATCTGTCCTTGATAAGCGCAAAACGATTCATAAATCTCTGCGGTAAATTCATCAAGAGAAACGTGGGAATATTGCGACCAATTTTTTGCCAGGAAGTGATCGTAAAAAACATCTACCAGTACACCAGCAAATCTTCTGTAGCTTGAATTGAGGCGTTCTTTACTTCGTTGAACAACTATGTGATTGTCTGTAAACTTGTCAATTACTTGATGACAAGCAATTCCGCGCTGGATATGAAAGTTAAATTCTTGACGAGCTGACCCCTTCACAATATCGGCTAGGAGATTACCTAAGCGAATCTCAACGTTTGGTTCAGACAATAACAAGTGGGCTAGCCAGTTCATGATGATGATACTTTTACCTAACTACCAGGCATCTTTGCCCACAGCAGTACAATTAGACTATTTTACTCAATTAGCACTACTGTCACAAAGTAGACACAATGTTAATTAAAAATAGTCAATTTTGAGAAAAATCTGCCCATCCTCCAGAAGCATTAATTATTTGTAATATCCATCCATGAGGTAGAAGCAACTACTAGCAAGAGCCAGTATTGTGAGGCTAGTTGCTTATATATAAGGAAAAGAGCCTGTGGTTCCAATTAGAGATAATAATCCTACACAAATCACACCTTATGTTACTTTTGGGCTAATTGCTGTTAATGTCCTCGCTTTTTTATATGAAGCCAATCTTCCGCCGCGAGCATTAGACGGATTTTTACACTTAGCGGCGGTAGTTCCCAGAGAACTTACCTTAAGTTTTGCTGGTGTATCTGTACATCAGCCTGTACCAGAATGGGCAACTTTAATTACTTCACAATTTTTACACGGTGGCTTATTGCACCTAGCTGGCAATATGTTGTTTCTCTGGATTTTTGGTAACAATGTCGAAGATAAACTAGGTCATGTTAAGTATTTGATATTCTATTTAGCTTGCGGAGTTTTAGCATCATTGAGCCAGTGGTACTTTTCCCAGAATTCTAATATTCCGTCTTTAGGGGCGAGTGGTGCGATCGCAGGTGTTATGGGAGCCTATATTCTGCGCTTTCCCCAAGCCGAAATTCTCGGTGTCATACCTTTAGGGTTTTTCTTCCCCACTTTCCGAGTACCTGCATATTTCTTTTTAGGGTTCTGGTTTCTCCAACAAGCTTTCTATGGTGTCGCCAGTCTAGAAACACCCACAAATATCGGTATGGAAAATGGTGGTATTGCTTACTGGGCCCATGCAGGCGGTTTTTTGTTTGGCGCGATTCTCGGCCCTCTGTTGGGTTTGTTTAGCGACAAGCCTAAACAACAATATTTTTAACTATAGAAAGGAATGGGGAACGGGAAATAGAAAATACCGTTCCTTTTTTCTCAAAATAACAACAAGCAAAATTACCTGTACTTCGCAACATACCAGCCACTCAAGCTATATTGCAATTAATAAGTGATTAGGAAAAACACCTGTGTTTCCTCTCTACGACGAAAATCCAACGCGCATCACCCCGTATGTAACTTATGGGTTGATTGGGATGAACATTTTAGTTTTTTTTCATGAACTTAGCTTGCGTGGTGCAAGATTAGAGCTATTTTTTCAACTATATGCGGTGATACCACGAGAGTTAACTACCAACTTTGCCGGAGAATGGACGACGTTAATTACATCGCAATTCTTACACGGTGGTTGGTGGCATCTGATCTCGAATATGCTCTTTTTGTGGATTTTTGGTAACAATATTGAAGACCGCTTAGGCCATATCAAATATCTGGTTTTTTATTTGATCTGCGGTGCTTTAGCTGCTGCGTGTCAGTGGTTTATTGGGATGAATTCTGGCATTCCTTCTTTGGGTGCAAGTGGTGCGATCGCGGGAGTTTTGGGTGCGTACATTCTGCGTTTCCCGCAAGCTAGAGTAATGACTTTAGTTTTCTTGGGATTTTTTGTCACGACAATCCGAGTGCCAGCAATGATATTGATCGGTTTGTTTGTGATTCAGAATCTTCTCTCTGGTTTTGTAAGTCTGCAAACAGCCGCCAATATGAGTGTGGAAACAGGTGGAGTTGCTTACTGGGCACACATTGGTGGTTTTGCTTTTGGCTTGATCCTTGCTCCTTTGTTTGGGTTGTTTAAACGCGACGGATATTAGGACAATTGCGATCTCAAGGGAGCAGAATCAGGGATAAAAAGCATGGGGGAAAGAAATGCTTTCCCCTTGACAAATCACAAATCAAAAAATTGTAGTCACATATACAGCCAGTGAAGGGTGAGGTACATCTGCACTTTTACGGTTATTGATAGCTAAAATAAAAGCGCCAGTGAATACGGTGTACAAGCTGGCGCTGGTGTTATCGGTATTTGTGAAGCAACATCTTACGCAAAGTGATGATGATGCGCTAGTAGGTAAACCCCCTCAAGGGTTTCTCCCCTAATGAGTGCTTATACTAATTAAGTATTTGCCGCTTTTGAAAAGTGTTATTCTATGGGTTCCTATTAAATGACTGGAGTAATTCTAGTCGGTGAATAGATAATTATGCTGTTTTGAAAAATCTAATAATTTCGCGGACATGATCGAGAAATTGCCCATCTGTAGAAAGTTGCGCGATCGCATTTCTAGCTTCCCTCGATAGGCGTTCGTGTTCGGTTTGATTTGTAGCACGTAATTCTTCTAAATTAGCAGCAATTCTTGCTAAGTCTTTGCGAGTTTCTTCGCTAAACCGTTGTTGATTTGCCGGAATTGAGTAGGGTTGTTCGGCATCGAGTTGTTCTTCTAAGCGCTGTACTTTTTGTTCTAATACAGAAAAGCGATCGCGCAGTTCCATAATATCTTCGCGCGGATATTTCCATTCTTGGCGAATCATCGTTAACCGCGCATACAAGTATTCGTAAGCCCGGATGGCTGGACGGAGGATTGTTAATAATAAGGCTGCACCGGAACTAATATAGCCAACAGTACTAATACCAGTAGCCGCGAGTGTATAAAGACCAATAGCAGAAAATAAATGTAAAGCTAGTGCTACCCAAAGCGATCGCTTTGCCAAAAGCCTGACATACTTTAATTGTTTCTCATCTACAGGAATGCGTTTCTCTATCGACTGCGCCGCTTCTGCTAAAACTTCTTTAGCTTGAAAATGCACATTCCACGGTACGGTGACAATTACCAACAACCACCAAAAACTTGCACCACCAATTACCCAGTCAAGAAAGCTACCCGCAGGTATGTGCAACCATTGTAGTAAACCGAAAGCTGTAAGTACTAAAATTACAATTCCAATAATGGAACTGATGAAAAAGTTAATGTACATCTTCCCTTGCCCCCAGTGAAACCATTACCTCTACAATCGCTTTACCTGGGCATTTATACGGGTATTATGTGATGGTTTGCATAGTTGCACATATCGCTAGAGGATGAGATAGCTATGCCAAATTGGTTGAGTATCTTTGTTTACCCTTTCTGGAAGCAGCAATCGCCAAGTTTTCCCTTCTTGCTGAACTTGCAAATAAATTTCAAACGGTTGTTGCAGTTGCGTCAAGCGTCTTTTTGGCAATTTGATAACTAAATCATAGTTTCCCCGCACCCGAAAAGCTGGCAAACTTTGGATTGTGAGAGGTTTTTGCTCGCTAATTGATAGCTTTTTAATCTCAAAGCCTTGAAAATCTAGATCCAACTTTTGCTGAAGTTGCTGTTGAGTTTGCTCTAGTTGGAGTGCGATCGCCTTTTGTACTAACTGGCTAGTTGGTAGCAGCCCAATACTACCACAAGCTGTCAATAGCATTAATAAGATTGCCGTTAACACCAGTGCAGCTTGGCGCAGATATTTATTTAGTTGAAAAAGACTAAAAAGCTGAATGTTTTCTTTCCTTCTGCCCTCTGCCATCTGCCATCTGCCTTCCACTACTCTCCAGCGATAGTATAGCGGTTGATGAGTCGGATTCGCGATCGCTATGTCAAAACGAACTATTGGTCTTGACGAGTTGCCGAGCCTCAAGTTCAAGATGAGAATACTCAAGCTCTTGGTGGCTTGAATCAGAGGATAACACTTTCTCTAATTCCTATTGGCGATGGATTAACTTTAGCCCTCAAACGACATTCATATAGTTAATCCTATTGTTCTGTAATTCAGTCCGCAAAACTTAATGGGTAAGGAGTCGAATTCCTTACCCATTACTCAACAATTAGAAGTTATAACCAACTCCTATTGTTAGACCTACACTAGTGTCATCAAAAAAGGCTGCATTAACAGCACCTGTAGCTGTAAAACGAGAACCTAAAGGAATGTCTACACCACCAGTTGCCATAAAAGCAATATCGGTATCGCCAGAAGTATCAATAGCTACACCTGCACCAACGAAAGGAGATATTGAGAATGTTTGTCCGCCTACTGGAGCTGCTTGTGAGGCAAAATCTAAAGTCACGGGCACTAGAACTAGTGTCTGATCTCCAAAAATTGCTGATGGACGCACTGAGATATTACGTGTCAGACCAAGTTTACTGATAACGGAGAAGTTACCGACACTCAGAGCGTTCGTACCAGTTAAACCAATGTTACCAGCAACCCCTACATAGCTAGTACCACCAAAAAGACCTCTACGTGGTGTACCTTGTCCAGTAGTTGTTCCTGGGGTAGTCCCTGGTTGCTGGGTAGTTAGGTCAGGTGGAATCAGAACTTGGTTAATTGCATGGATCACACCGTTACTGGCTTGCACGTTCGCCTGAATAACTTGTGCATCGTTGACTGCAATCTGATTGTTGGCTGTATCAACCTTAACGTTTACAGGTTGATCCTCAATTGTCTTGACTTGCCCAGTGGATAATTGACTAGAAGTTAATTGACCAGAAACTACGTGGTATCTCAACAGCTTAATCAATGTTTCTCTGTTTTCTGGTTGCTGTAACTGCTGTAAAGTACCTGGTGGTAAAGCAGCAAATGCTTGATCGGTAGGAGCAAAAACAGTATACGGGCCAGGTTGTTGTAAGATGTCTGTCAACCCTGCGGCTTTTAATAAAGAAGTTAGGGTTGTAAAAGAACTGCTAGATGCAGCTAAGGAAACAATGTCGGTTCCACCAGGTTGGTTAGTGCCAGGTTGAGTAGTACTACCTGCAACAATATAACTAGCTGCGGGAACATTGCTAGCAATCGGTTGTAGTTGTCCCTGTTTTACTAATGCTTGATACAAAAGTGCTGCTGCTTCGGCACGTGTTAGAGTCCTTTGGGGATTAAGTTGTCTAACTTCTGGATAGTTAACAACAATATTGCTTTGGGTTGCAGCTGCAACACTATTCACTGCATAATCTGGCACTGATGTAGCATCTGTGTAATAAGTGCTCAAAATACTAGATGCAGTACCGCTGCTAGTCAAACCCAAGCCACTAGATAAAGCAACTATCGCCTGTACTTTAGGAATTTGTTCATTAGGCAGAAACCGATTACCTGGATAACCTGACATAAATCCTGTTTCGTAGGCTACCCGAATTGCGTCCGCCGCCCAGTAGTTAGCTGGAACATCTGAAAATCCCCCAGAAGGTAACTGTCGAACCGGGTTCTGGTTGAAAGCTTTTTGAATCATGGCGGCGAATTGCGCGCGAGTCACAGGCTGATCTGGCTTAAAAGTGCCATCAGGAAACCCTGCAATTACATTTCTTTGGGCTAAAGCTGTAATGAATGGACTTGCCCAGTAATTTGCAGAAATATCAGACAGGTTAGATGTTGCACCTGGTGTTGTTGTACCCGGTGTTTGAGCAATTTTTTGAGCATTTTGAGCTGAAGCAGGAATAGAAATTACAATAGGAGTTAACGTAGCAGCTAAGACTCCCAAAGCGAGAAAACTGCTTTTTACTAATGAGCTGCGAAACCAACTAAACATGAAAATCTCCTCCACAAACAAGTAGAATTGTTGGTCAATTCAGGGATTGAATCTGAGATAGCGTTGTATGCAAGGTTAATTGGGCACACACATTTGAGATGAAGGTCAGGTTTGCCCTTTGGCTAAAACTACGAATGCGAAATGTTAAATTTTTAAAGCCTAAAAATTTACCACGATAGCCACCTGCCCTTGCATTTCATAACGTCTTGTAAAATGTTTGCCCTCAAGAGCAACCTTAAGTGTGTGATGAGAGTTGAGCTTTTCAAGAAATACAGATAACACTCAGCATCAAAAAGCTACTAAAGCTATCTGAGATTTCTTAACAACCAAGAAAATCTTAGTATAAATTCATGACTTTATCAGTTTTAGTAATGCGCTCGCCCAAAAAATTGATATTTACTAGACGTCTTCACGTCTTGAATAAGCCTAATCACATCAATCTTAAGTTGGATGAGTCTAGGGATAAAAAGACGAGAATCTGCATTATCTACACGATCAATATTTTTCATCTGCCACCATCATTCTACAACTAGCTAAAGGCTAAATTTCTCCAGGGTTTTTTCCCTCTCTAGGTAGTTGACAACATAGATATACCATTAAGCATGAAGGCGAATAGACCAGCTTAGAGCAGCAATTGGCGATCGCACTTTCAAAATTAAACCATAATTAATGGCTAGTACTGACTTGCACAATTCGCTGATTTAAAATTCTAATTTGAAAATGCTGATTCTTTGAGCTACTACGCTTTGTCAGGCTGGTATATTTCTTTTTTATCTGCTATCCTGATATGTTTACATAATTTATTAATTAGATGATTTCTCAGAGTTTTTTACTTTAGCGTTTTCTTGATAATTCTCTAGAGAAAAGAATTTAAGATTTACAACTTCAGCGTCATATAATTGCAATTTTGAAAAACTGACATCCTGCTAAAGTTGGATAAACGCTAGCCTATAAATCCAGAAAATACTGATTGAGGTTATTGGTATATGAATCATAATTACTGAATTATGTAGTTATATATATACTTAACTAAGTATAATAAATTTCAAATGGCAATAAAATTTTTAAGTACAAAATACTTAGTATTTAAGAGTCGAATATTTTTCTAAATATTGAACAAATTATCAGTTGATATCGCATTCAAACACACTTTTTATCTAGAGAAAACTCCCATCAAAAAATATTTGTGACTCGCTCACTTAAATCTCATTATGCCTATATAGCAATCCTATTTGATTTGCTAACATCGAGAGGCTTAGATCCCCGACTTTTTCAAAAAGTCGGGGATATTTTTGTTCGTAACTCATTTAAAACCATATAAAAGGCGATCTTACCTTCTGCCTAAAAATCCTGTTGAGGTTCTGGATTCTGAGAAAGATTTTATTGCCAGATGTAAATCCTAAAGCCCAGCTTCTACTTCTTCCAGGGTAGCTTTGTCCCCATTTCCGTCCATGCGGAGAACACCAGATAGATTACAAGCAAACTAGCACCGATCAAAAAAGCAACAACGTCGTTATTCATTGCCTGTAGAAGCGAATTTTTTTCAACATTACCACTTTTTGGTATCGACAATTATGTCGCTCATCAACCTAATTTCACCTCAGTGCGGACAACTCCCGCACGTTCATGACAGGCTAAAAGTTTAATCGTGCTACCTATGCGTCCGCGTACCACCCATTCTACCTTTGCTCGGTCGTCAGTAGGATCGCTCTGCCTCCTAGTAGGATACGAAGGTTGGTAAGCGCGTCCTTCCAATTGTCCCCATTCTTCACGAATTTTACCCATTACTAAAGTTGCGCTATCAGGTAATTCAATTTCACAGATACAGCCGCTTACTAGCTTTTTTTCCAACGCTTTTTGAGTAACGTAGGTAGGAAGCCAACCTGTATTTTGTACTACTAGCCGCACTCGATACAGATCGTTACCCAAATTACAGACGCTAGCTTCATAAATCTCTAAGCGAGGGGAAATTAACAAATGCCATACTAACCAATCTGGAAAGCGGGCTATCTCCTTTTCTAAAAACTCTGGAGGTGGATTAATCCAGGTATATATGCTATTCCAACCGCCTAATTCTACTTGACCAAGTTGAGGATGATCGAAGGCATACCAGTCCACATATCCCTGACCTGAGAGTTGTTCGTTGTTCCATTGCAACAGTTTCAGTTCATCTTCAAATGGGTGTTCTCGATACCATTCAACGTGTTTATACTCTTTAATTCCGGCTTGGCGTTGCGGACTCCAAACTTCTACTGTCCAAGCAAATACACCACGCTCATCATAAGCCCAATCGTCAAAAGTACCAGAGATATAATCTTTGGGATCGTAACGAAAGTCATGAAAAGCAGAAATAGCTGGATATTCAGTAATTTCAGTGGCTTTTTTACCGATGTATTGATACGTGCGGAGGTCTTCAACAGCAAATTCTTCATCGCTGTGGTAGCTGTAGGGACGGATGAGTACACCACCAAAAGTGTGAAAAGCTACACCCCCAGTAATATTAGAATGTGTGGTAATAAATTGGACAAGCGATCGCACTTCTGTTTCTGATGTGGGATAAGGGCCAGCCCCTGGCTGTTGAAATTCTTGTCGCCACATAACCGGGAAATTGCGGTTCAAGTCTAATCCTTGTTGAGTTGGCTGAATCTTAATCTGGACGCCATCGTAATTTTCTATCCGTCCTTCTGGTAAAAGTCGGTAATATTCACCGCCGATTTCTGTTGGTTCGCGACGCACTAATAAACGCGGTTCTGTAGGGCAGATTTTCCAAGCGCCATTGGGATCGGGGATACGCATGAGTAAAATCCGGCCATCCCCATCAATATCTTCCATAACTAAACCGTCGTTGCTTTCCGTACCTTCAGGATAGGCACGGGTAGCAGAACGAATAAATTTAGGTTTGTCAGCCAAAGCCCACTCCGCTCCATCAGGATTAATACGTGGGCAAATATAGAAGGTGCGGGTGTCTAAACAACGAGTAATATCCGGATGCGTACCGTAGGCGGTAACTAAAGTTTGCAGCAAGTACAGACACACAATTGACGGTGCTAATTCTGTGGCGTGGATATTACCATCAACCCAAAGGGCAGGTTTTTCTTGGTCTAACCCAGTGGCGAAATTAGTCACAGTCAACAGCCAGATGTCACGTTCTTCATAACTCTTGCCAATGCTTTTTATGCGTACTAGGTGAGGGAATTCCTCAGCATAACTATGCAAGATGTTTGTCAGTTCTTCGTAACGATAGTACCGATCGAATCGTACATCTGGCATATTTAGCCTCTCATGCGCCAGGGAGAACATCCTCTACGATACCATTGGGCAGGCGATCGCTCTTACTGCTACTGGATAGCCTTTAAAATTGACCTAAATCCCAGCTGTAATTCAGACTAAAGAACCAACCATCAAAATTAATGTTGGGCGCACTAGAACCACCAAAAGTCAAACCACCTTGAAGATTAAGATAGCTGGAGTCTGATACTCGATAATTTAAGCTACCAAATAAGCGATGGAAATCATCTTCTCTAGAGTCGGGGCGATCTGTAAAGTTTGATAAGTTGAACTGGTAGTTGATCCCAACTTGCAGAGGTTGTTTTAAGTAGTAGTTCAAAGATACCCATAAAGAATTAACTATGCGACTCCGACTTGCAGGATCGGCTAAATTCAGACTCAGTTCATAAAAACTATCAAGAAATAATTTGGAACTGAGGGGATCTCTTCTTCCTAAAGACAATCGAAGCGAATTTTCGTTCAAAAAGCGATCGCCTGCCTTAAAGGTATCACTGTTGTTCATGTAGAACAACAGTTGATTGCTCCAAGCGATTTGCCCATACATTCGGCGTGATAGTTGCCGATACAAACCCACATTGAATCTCAACTGATTGTAATTATAGATTGATTGATCTATATAACGAATTTGGTTGCCATCAATGGAAGCATTAATGTAAGTTTTAGAATTTAATGGCAAATATGCAGAGGCTAATGTTAGCCCATAAAAAACTAAGCTATCGTCTATGGGGTCAAGATTAGCAGAAAAAATATTAGTTGAATAAAAGTAACCTACACGAGCTTGTAAAAAGCCTACAGGTGTAAACTGCACCACAGGTTTTTCTATCGGTGTAGGTGGCTGTTGTTCTAAGGGCGGTACTTTTGGTAATGTTCTTGCTCTTACTCGCAATCCCAGTTCCCAATTGCTATTTGCAGGTGACGACTGTGCATTTTCTTGCAATACCCGTCTGAGCATCTCTAGCCTTTGGGAGTAATCGATCTGTGGACTTTCTAAGAGTTGCTCTATTTTTTCTGGAGAAGAGTTAGGGATCGTTCCAGGCTGACCTTCTAAAGGAGGGGGATCTTTTTGCTTTTCTAATTCTCTAGGAGTTTCCGGTGTTGCGATACTTGGAGGAGAATTAGGGGTTTCTGATGTAGCTGGAGTCGTTGCTTGTGCTAGCGGTATGGAATTACTTAGTCTTTGTAAGGGTACGCTCCTCACATCAATTGATGTTTTACACAAATTCTTGTCACACTCACCAGTAAATTTAGAATTTTCAATAGCCAATCCATCAAAACAACTCACCACTTTATGCAAGTTCGCGATGTCAATCTGCTTAAAGGAAGAGATATTTTGATTGGGTTTTGAAAACTGCTGATTCTTCTCTATATTTGCTAACTTAGTCGCTTCTAAATTTAGCAATTGATGATTATTTTTATATAGCTGAGGCTGCTTACATAGCTGATGAGTTAGTTCTGTATTTGGTAAAGATGTTTCTTTTAATGCTACATTTTTGGAAGTACCAGGTACGCTTGGTGACTCCAGATCGGAGTTTTCAGCCCATGCTTTATCTATAGCAATGCAAACTGGTATTGCACCATTAGTACTTAACAAAACCGCAAACAAAAAATTTTTCCAGCCCTTGGGTTGCATTTTTGATGGCGTTAATCGCGTTTGCCAAAGGTAGATTCACAAGCTGCTTGGGAAATTCCTTATATAAATCTCAAATTTCCAATTAACTTGTCCCCGATTTTTACTTCTCTTGTCGAAAATTCGATCTCAAGATTAAAGATTACTATATCTGATATTTGTGCTTCTTCAACCAAAAACTTGGAAATATTAAATTTTATCATGTATAAAGATATTAATGTATTAAGTTTAAAATAAATATGATATTATCCATACTCACTTTATTAAAATTAGCTAATTAATACTTAGGCGCACAACGTACTTTAATAAAAAGTATAAATTATAACAAAATAATAGACTTTACAAAACAGAATTTATCTTGAACCACGGATCGGTATTAGTTAAATCTTCTGAGTCATCAAAACTATGCTTCGGAAATTGTTACCACTTTTAGTGATTAGTGTATGGGGAGCGATCGCATTACCTCTTTCAGAACGGGCAAGTGCAACTACTCCTTTAACACGAGCTCAGATTCAGGATCTGCGCAACTTGGTGCAGCTAATTCCTAGAAATAGCCCGAAAAAGCGTCCAGCACGCAAATTAGATGCAATGATTCCTGGGGATGGGTTAACTACTGGTCGAGCATCTCTTGCCGATTTACGCTTCAACGACGGATCTTTAGCCAGAGTTGGGGAACAAGCTGTCTTCCAGTTTTTACCTAAAACTCGCAACTTTAGGCTATCAAATGGAACAGTATTGCTGCTCATTCCACCAGGTAGAGGTCAAACACGTATACAAACACCGAATGCAGCAGCAGCAATCCGTGGTTCTGCATTATTTGTTCGTTATGACGAAAAAACAGATACTACAATTGTGGGTGCGCTCACAGATAGTGGTATTGAAGTCTCCAATAAACAAGCTTCTCAAAGTCAGGTGCTAGAAGCAGGGCAACTGATGGTTATTGTTAAAGGTAGATTTCAAGGTTTATACGATTTTGATTTAAGAAATTTTTATCAAACCAGCGATTTAGTTAGAGGTCTAGATTTAACTAGACAGAATGTTACACCAACACCAGATCCGGCGATCGCCAGCGTTCAAGCTGAAACCGCAGCATCCGTAGCTGCACAGACGCCAATTAAAGGTGAGGGAGTAGTAGAAAATCCATCATTCTTACAGCTAACTGCTAGTTCCTCAAGTTCTACCAGCAACGAACAAAAGAATGAGGAAAATAAGGATGAGGAAACTAATAATACTAATAACAACAATTCTTCAGTAGACAGCAAAGACACAACAGTCAAAGATAATGTCTCCGTAGATACCTTGGTAGAGACAGGACAAGTCCAATCTGGACAACCGGAGAATAATACTACCAATAACACTGGTGATGGTACTACCCAAACTTTACCAAAACCAGATAACGAAAAACCAAAACCGGACAACGAAAAACCGAAACCGGATAACGAAAAACCAAAACCGGATAACGAAAAACCGAAACCGGACAACGAAAAACCAAAACCGGATAACGAAAAACCGAAACCGGACAACGAAAAACCGAAACCGGATAACGAAAAACCAAAACCGGATAATAATCCACCGCCGAAAGTCGACCCACCGCCACCGAAACCGGATAATAATCCACCGCCGAAAGTCGACCCACCGCCGCCAAAACCGGATAACAATCCGCCGCCGAAAGTCGACCCACCGCCAAAACCGGATAACAATCCGCCGCCGAAAGTCGACCCACCGCCACCGAAACCGGATAACAATCCACCGCCGAAAGTCGACCCACCGCCAAAACCGGATAACAATCCACCGCCGAAAGTCGACCCACCGCCAAAACCGGATAACAATCCACCGCCGAAAGTCGACCCACCGCCACCGAAAGTGGAGAATCCCCCACCTCAAGTGAACATTGAACCGCCGAAAGTGGAGAATCCCCCACCTCAAGTGAACATTGAACCGCCGAAAGTGGAGAATCCTCCACCTCAAGTGAACATTGAGCCACCGAAAGTGGAGAATCCTCCACCTCAAGTGAACATTGAGCCACCGAAAGCTGGCGATATACCAACTCCATAAAATAGTTAATGAACCCTTACAAGGGTCAAAGGCTAGCGGTCTATCGCAAAAATCTTGATAGTTTTGTAGTTAGTTAGCGCTGTGGGAGGTTTCTCTCACAGCGCTACTGTCAACGCAGGATTGCTTCCAGTTGCGATCGCTCGTTGTAGGTGCTAGCTTCCCTTGAAGAAAGGACAGGCTGATCGGCTGAGATAGCTATCTCCTGACTCCAAAGCCTCAGCTAACGCTAAATTAAATCAAGGGTAGGACTTACGCTGGATCTGTGGATATCTTTGAGGTTAATTCACCTTCTTTGTGTAATATCCCGTAAGCTAAATTGTTGCAAAAGAGACATATAAAATTATGACATTTGATTATGACCTGTTTGTAATTGGTGCTGGTTCTGGGGGTTTGGCGGCTTCCAAGCGAGCAGCTAGCTACGGGGCAAAAGTGGCGATCGCAGAAAATGATTTGGTTGGTGGGACTTGTGTAATTCGCGGTTGTGTCCCCAAAAAACTGATGGTCTACGGCTCGCATTTTCCAGCACTGTTCGATCACGCCGCAGGCTATGGCTGGAAAATTGGTGATGCGGAACTAGACTGGGAACATTTCATTACATCTATAGATAAGGAAGTCCGGCGGCTGTCCCAACTACATATCAGCTTTTTAGAAAAAGCTGGAGTCACACTGATTCCCGGTCGTGCTACTTTAGTAGACCCCCATACTGTAGAAGTTAACGAACGCAAAATTACCGCCGACAAAATTTTAATTGCTGTTGGGGGGCGACCTGTTAAACCAGATTTACCTGGTATGGAATATGCTATTACCTCCAATGAAATCTTTCATCTCAAAGAACAACCAAAGCACATAGCTATTATTGGTGCTGGTTATATAGGTTCGGAATTTGCTTCGATTATGCGCGGTTTAGGTTCCCAAGTAACCCAGATTATTCGCAAAGACCTGATTTTGAAGGGCTTTGATGAAGATATCCGGACTGGAATTCAAGAAGGAATGATCAACCACGGTATTCGTATCATTCAGAATAACGTGGTGACAGCAGTTGAGCAGGTGCCAGAAGGATTGAAGTTGTCTTTATCGGGGGAAAATACCGAACCAGTGATTGCTGATGTGTTTCTTGTCGCTACAGGTCGAATACCCAATGTAGATGGACTGGGTTTAGAAAATGCTGGGGTTGATGTTGTCGCTAGTTCGATTGAAGGGCCGGGATACAGTACTGCAAGTGCGATCGCTGTCAATGAATATAGTCAAACTAGTCAACCTAATATTTTTGCTGTCGGTGATGTCACGGATAGGTTGAATTTGACACCAGTAGCCATTGGTGAAGGCCGAGCCTTTGCTGATAGCGAATTTGGCAACAACCGTCGAGAATTTAGTCATCAGAATGTCCCAACCGCAATCTTTTCCAATCCCGAAGCGGCTACAGTTGGTTTGACGGAAGCTGAGGCTAAAGCCAAACTTGGCGATGATGGAGTTAAAATCTTTCGTACCCGCTTCCGTCCTATGTATTACAGTTTAACGGGTGCCCAAGAAAGAACCATGATGAAGTTGGTAGTCGATGCTAACAGCGATCGAGTTCTCGGCGCGCATATGGTGGGAGACAGCGCAGCTGAAATTATTCAAGGGATAGCGATCGCTGTGAAAATGGGCGCAACTAAAAAAGACTTTGACGCCACTGTCGGGATACATCCCTCAGCCGCAGAAGAATTTGTCACAATGCGATAAACACTTACAACTACTGAGTACTAATTTCCAGCCATACCCAATTGTGAATAGAATTTTCGAGCCTCAAATCATGGCAGAACGCCTAGAATCGCTGAAAGCCGGAATAATTGGAGGTATTTCCGTATTTTTAGCCTTTGCGATCGCTACTGGTGTCAATACTCTCGTACTGAGCCAGTATTTTCCGATACTGGGAAGTCAAGATTTCTGGCTGAGTGGGGCGATCGCTTTTTTCTCTGGCTTGCTGTTTGGCGTCACCTACCGCTATATCATCCGCCTAGATAATAATCCCCAACTCAAAGCTGGTGGCGTGTTTGCTTTTGGCTTAGTACGAGGTTTAACTCAGATAGAAGTCGGCTGGAATTCTCATCATCCAGTCTTACCCGATTTGGTATTGGCTGGAGAAAGTGTATTGTGGTTTGCGATCGCGACGATCGCACTGGATACTGCTATGCAAATTGGCTGGCTGAAACCTTTTTCTCCAACCTAATTCTGCTGCAATTAACTACTGCTTGGAACCTAGGAGTGAAAATTAGTTAGGCAAAATTTATGAATTATGCCTACCAATAATTTCGCTCGTTGACTTCAAGAGATTATTTATGTAGTATATGTATTATAAAGAAAATTTCTGGTATCACTGGATTACCAATTCGTAATGCAGTCAGCCAAATCCCATATTTTTAATTATTTATATGAAAACTAAAAATTACCAATATTATCTAATAGTAGATTTGGAAGCTACTTGTTGTGATGAAGGTACAGTTCCCCGGCATGAAATGGAAATCATCGAGATTGGTGCAGTCATGCTAAATAGTACAACATGGGAAATTGATTCAGAGTTTCAGCAATTCATCCAGCCTGTAAGACATCCCCAATTAACAAAATTTTGTACAAAGTTAACTAGTATTCGGCAGCAAGATGTCGAGCAAGCACCAAAATTCCGAGATGCGATCGCTAGCTTTAAAGAATGGATGAAATCATTTCCAGATTACATTTTCTGTTCCTGGGGCAACTACGATAAAAATCAATTTATTCAAGACTGTAAATATCATCATATTCCTTATCCTTTTGCTAGCGAGCATAAAAATATTAAAGAGGAATTCTCACAACATCTTGGGGTTTCTAGAAGATTTGGTATGGCACAGGCTCTCGAACATTTAGGTTTAGAGTTGCAAGGCACACACCATCGAGGTATTGATGATGCTCGTAATATTGCGGCTATCTATAGATATATTCAGACCCAAGCACAAAGTTAAATCAATGGCAAGAGAAAAAAGATAAGCTGCATATTTAACACAGGCAGTCATCTTTAATTGACGGCTATTGGGCGTTCTGGATGGCGATCGCATACATTGATAAATTGAGATTCTTTGTCAAACGATATGCGGCCGATCGGTTATCAAGCATCATTGCGAGTGCGATAAAGTAGTTTCTCACAGCATAGCAATCAAAAAAGTCTCTTCAGTCGGTGAAGCAAGCTACTAGCAGCATCTCCGTTTAGAGAAGGCTTGACACTTCCCTCGCAATAATCAGTATTGAGCCGAACATGATACAACACTACTATTTGCTGGATGTAAAACTACAGCAACAGCAATGACTTGGGCATTATATTGCACTCATCACCAGTCGGATCTCCTGGATGCATACCTTGTTGACACCGGCAGACGATTTCATTGCGTAACAATCTGCTAATTACAACTTTATCTTTATTTGTAGTTATTTTAAAAATTCTCAGTACATGGTGCGGTATACAAGCAAATGTGTGTTTGAGCTTTAACTACCAAGACAATGGTATTCGAGTTAATTAAAGCTTAAACGATCTCATCTGTCGTAATATTACCGATTACTAAATTAATTATTAGCAGTTATACAGATAATATCTCTATAAAAAAAATCGATATGATTCAAATCAGCCTAAAAAAGCTTCTTGCGAAAGAAACCGTGGCTGCTATTGTTAAAAGTACTATCAATATTTTAGATCGACCTACAGCAATTTTGGATAGTTCTGGCAAATTATTGCTGGGAGAAATCAGCGCCAATTCCACATTTTCATATCCTGTAGAAGTTAGAGAAGAATTGATTGGCGCAGTAAATGGTAGTGAAAATGCTGCTATGGTAGCGTCTCTGCTCGTTCATTTAGCAAATCAAGAGATTGAGAAAAAATCTCTTGCATCTGAACTTTTGGATAAATATCGAGAAATTAGCCTTCTTTATAACCTTTCTGAAGAACTATCTGGAAGCTTAGATATTCAACATATCGCCAAGTTAGTATTTGAAGAAGCACAAAAACTGATCGAGGCTACAGATGGCTCACTAATATTACTGAATCAAGATACAAAGTATTTAGATGTAGTTTTCACATTTGGCACTCGTTATCAACCACAAAAAAGCGTCAAGTCTGAAGAGGACATTGTGGGTAGCGTCGTGCATACAGGAAGGGCAGAAATCGTTAATAATGTATTGTCAGATCCTAGATATCTTGAGAGAGAAACTCCAATTAATTCTTTAATTTGCGCACCTTTAAAAATCAGAAATGAGGTAATTGGTGCAATCGAACTGAGCAGTAAAAAATTTCTTGAATATACCTCAGAAGATCTTAAACTACTTACGACCTTAGCCTCACAAGCTGCTGCTGCAATTGAAAATGCGATTCGGCATAAAAATAAGATTAAAGAAGCGATCGCTCGTAGTGAAATGCTAAAAGGTCAGCAAATGCAGAAAGATTTTTTACCAGAGCGATTACCAGAAATTACCGGATGGAATTTAGCAGCAGTTTTTGCTCCGGCTCGTCAAGTTGCAGGTGATTTTTATGACGCTTTTTTACTGCCTAATAACCACTTGGGTTTAGTAATTGCTGATGTTTGCGATAAAGGTGTGGGTTCGGCACTTTTTATGGCGCTATTCCGTAGCCTAATTCGGATATTTTCTGGTCAAACATATCTCAGTAAAGATTGTCATCCTTATCAAGAGACAACAACTAATTTAACCTTAGATTCTCATCAGCATTTAGCTAACAAACATGAGATTGGCAATCCTTTAAAAACTGTGGAGATGACTAACAATTATGTGGCTCATAATCATAGTAATTTAAATATGTTTGCCACCCTATTTTTTGGGGTATTAGACATTAATACAGGACTCTTAAATTATGTTAATGGCGGACACGAACCTCTATTAATTATTGATGCAAAAGGAGTAAAACAATATCTAAAACCAACTGGGCCAGCAGTTGGTATGATGCCGAATATGCAATTTAAAATGGAGCAGATTTACCTGGAAGCAGGTGATATTCTGTTTGGTTATACAGATGGGGTGACAGATGCCCGCAATCCTCAAGGAAAATTTTTCAGTCAAGATAGATTGTTATCTATATTAGATAGACCAGAACTACAATTTACTAACTTACTAGACAAAATTCAAGGCAATTTAATGGCTCATATTGATGAAGTAGATCAATTTGATGACATTACAATGCTAGCAATACACAGAGAATATTTAGCTAATGAATGATTTGGGCTTGCAAAAAGCATTTCCCTTACTATTATTAATTGCTGCTGGCTATTGTCTGCAAAAAAAGTTTCAAGAAGCGGCTGCTGTTGGAGCTTTAAAAACATTTATTGTCAATGCTGCATTGCCAGGAATGATTTTTTTATCAATTCTGGATATTGATACTAAAATTTCTTTATTATATTTAGCATTATTAGCATTATTAATTAATATTTATTTCTTAGCGGTCAGCTTTGGATTAGCACGTCTGATTATCTCTAATAAAGACCAACGCAAAGCTCGTTCGTTAATTTTGATGTTTCCATCTTTAGGCACTGGATTAACAACTTATCCATTTGTAGAAGAATTTTTAGGAAAAACCAGCCTAGCAGAAGTAGCAGTAGCAGATATTGGAAACAAAATGTTTGTGCTGATTGGACTTTACGCTTTAGCAATGTATTGGTTTTATCAAAGAACGGCTGCATCTATAAAAAAACCAACTCAATGGCACAAAGTAATGTTGGGTTTATTAAACGAACCAATGAACATAGCGATTATTTTAGGATTGTTCTTGGTGATGTTTAATCTCAAAACAGCGGTGCCAATAATAGCTTTAGATGCGGTAAAAAAATTAGCAGCTTGTAGTACGCCACTGATTCTATTTTTTGTGGGTGTTTCCCTAAATATTCAGGGGTTGGAATTAAAAACGATCGGTACTGTCTTGTTGCTGCGATCGTCATTGGGATTTTGGTTTAGTGCAGCAGCGATCGCATTGATTCACCCCAGTTCGGGAATTAACTTCTTACTCATCGCCATCTTACCTCAAGCTGGTTTAAGCGTTTGGCCTCTAATTTATGCTTCTCAAATCAATACCCAAGAAATTCAGCAAATGCAAGGCGAAAATCTCCGTCGTCCAACAACTTTTGATACAGAATTTGCCTTGGGGTTATTAGCGATATCAATTCCCTTTTCGATTTGCATGATTTTATTTGTTTTATGTCAAGGTAGTTTCTTTACTACTCCACAACATTTATTTTTGATTGGGAGTTTAATTTTACTAACTGCGGGATTATGGCAATTTGGTTGTGAATTTTTTAAATCAAAATTTCTGATTTTTGAGCCTAAGAATATATTAAAAACTGACGCCAGTGATAGTTAATTTTTAGCTTTTAATTTTAGATAAAAAAGGTATCACAATTATGTCTAATTGGTGCAAACTAAATTTCTGGCGGCATAAATATAAATACCCGTGGCAGTCTCGCCGTAATGTTTCCTTTTTATTAATCGCTGGCATGATCTTAGTAGTAGGAACAACTGCTGTAGCCAGCTATTGGTTTGTCAGGAACCTGATATTAAAAGGGTTACAGGAAAATGCCCTGTTGCGGGTACAGCAGGCGGGATATGAAATCGATCAGTGGTTGGCGACGCTGTTAGCACAAGTGGAAGTTGTAGCTAATAATCAAGCAGTACGCAGTTTAAACTGGTCGCAGGCAGAACCTTACCTGCAACTGGAAGTTAATCATTTGCCAGATATAAATTCATTTTTGCTGGCTTTACCAAATGGCTCTTACTACACTACTAAAGCTGGTTTTGTTAAGGATCGAAATATTAGCGATCGCCGCCATTTTCAGCAAGCAATCATCGGCAATACTCTTGTAGACGATCCGGTTGTTTCTCGCTCTACAGGTATCCGCCATGTCAACATTGCCGTACCGATTTGGTCAGTGTCACCTTTACGACACGTTTCACTGGATGCTGAAGCGGCTCAAGTTCGTGCCCGTAGTTTACAAGCATTAGGTATTGCCACTAATGCTGACCAAAAGCCCAAACCCATTGGCGAACTCTCCGGTCAAGTAGCTGTAAACCGAATTTCGGAAGTCATTGCAAAGACCCGCTTCAGCCAAGGAAGTTACGCCTTTGCCCTCGATTCTCAAGGATTTCCGATCGCGCATCAGGATACAACTATCGACCAGAAAAAAAGTTTCTTTAATGCACCAGATCCAGTGTTAGCCAAAATTGCCCAGAACATGGTTAATGGCAAGCACGGAACTCAATTAGTGCAGTTTCAAGGACAGAAAAGCTCGGTTTACGTAGCTTATACTCCTCTCAAATATGCCAAGTGGTCAGTGGCATTGGTGATTCCCCGTGAGAAGCTAGAAGAAAATCTTTATGCTCTTAATCTGCTGGCGGTGGTGGTAGGAGGTTTGTTGGTATTAGCCACCATTACAGCCATACGCCAAATCAAAGCCTTTGAGCGTACCCGTGCCCAAGCCGAGCAAGAGGGGCTGGTGAATCGCATCACAGCTCGCATTCGGGAGTCTTTGGATCTGCAAACCACCTTGCAAACTACGGTGAATGAAGTTGCCAATCTCCTCGATCTCAACCGCGTCATGTTCGGTTGGTATCACCCAGAAAATCGCAGTCTAGAAGTCACTTGCGAGCATCGGTTGCCAAATCTGGATGCGATCGCTGGAATTTTGAATTTGGAATACTTTGGTGACTTGGCCGATCGCTTGGGGCAAAAGCAGATTGTACGTTGCAACGAAGTCAAGGCGAACGCTGCCAGTCAGCAAGCCCAAATCGGTAGTTGTATAGCTTTACCTGTCTTAATTCCTGGCAATCGAGATCCTGGTTATCTGATATGCTCTCGCTCCCATGCTTGGGTGTGGCAAGAATGGGAAGTTGAACTGTTGGAAGTTGTAGCCGATCAAGTAGCGATCGCCATCAAACAGGCACAACTTTATACCCAAACCCAAGAACAGTTTGAGATTGTCAGCAATCAAGCCGAGCAATTAACAGCTACCACCACCCAATTACAAGATACCTTGGGGTACGTCAGTGCCATTATCAAGAGTTTGGGCGATGCTTTGCTAGTCGTAGATCCCGATGGCAAGATTGCTCAATACAACCCAGCGCTTACCAGCTTTTTGGAGCTAGCAGACGAGAATTTTGTCGGTATGGATGCACAAACGCTATTTAATGGTGCGATCGCTAAACTCGTAGCTCTAACTAGCAGTAACTGTCAGGAAATGTTCGCTGCTGAGGTAGAACTGGCTCAAGGACGCATTGGTAAAGCTGTAGCTACAGCCATGCTGAAAGACTCCCAACAAAATGGTGATATCAGCTACATTGGCTCAGTAATTTTAATCCGGGATATTACTTTTGAAAAAGAAGTAGATCGGATGAAGACAGACTTTATTTCTACTGTCTCCCATGAATTGAGAACTCCCCTTACCTCTGTGATTGGCTTTGCCAAATTAATTAAGAAAAAACTCGACGAAACTTTATTTCCCTTATTATCTACCGATGATAAAAAGATACAGCGTTCCATGCGGCAGGTATCAGAAAATGTCAGCATCATCATTTCCGAAGGTGAGCGACTAAAAGCTCTGATTAACGACATCCTCGACTTGGCAAAAATTGAGGCGGGGAAGGTGCAGTGGAATATGCAACCTCTCTGTGTCCCAAAGATGCTAGAACAAGCATTTGCTGCTACTACTGCTCTATTTGAACAAAAAAGTCTACAGCTAATTCCAGAGATAGAACCAGAATTACCAGAAATCATTGGCGATCGCGAACGTCTGATTCAAGTCATCATTAATCTCATCTCTAATGCCGTCAAATTTACAGCTACAGGTTCGATTACTTGCCAAGCAAAAGTTATAGATAAAGAAATAATTATCAGTATTATTGATAGCGGTATTGGTATTGCTCAAGAAGACCAAAACAAGGTTTTTGAAAAATTTAAACAAGTAGGTGACACCCTCACTGATAAACCTCAAGGTACTGGTTTAGGGCTGCCAATTTCTAAAGAAATTATCGAACATCACAATGGGCGCATTTGGGTTGAAAGCGAACTGGGTAAAGGTAGTAATTTTTCTTTCAGCTTACCTATTCCCCAGGAACCAATCAAGGGTGTCAAAACCATTGATATCGAAAGTTTAATTCAGCAATTAAATTTCCCTACTCCTCTACCTCAAGACGTTGCTGAGAATGAGCAGAAAACTATTCTAATTGTAGATGATGAAGCTGCAATGCGAGAACTGGCTAAACAATATCTCAGTTCCGAAGGCTACAAAATTATCGAAGCTAAAGATGGTTTAGAGGCTATTGAATTAGTAAAAAAAGAGCTTCCAGATTTGATATTGCTTGATGTAATGATGCCCAGGATGAACGGATTTGACACAGCCGCAGTCCTCAAAAACGATCCGCATACTATGCATATTCCCATTATTATTTTGTCAGTTGTAGAAGACGAAAATCGTGGTTATGCACTGGGGGTAGACCGATTTTTAAATAAGCCGATTAATTCTGAAGAACTACTGAAAGAAGTAGCCACCTTGATGTCTTTTGGACGCTCGCAAAAACGAGTGCTAATCGTAGATGAAAATGTTCCTACTAGCAAAACTTTAGCTGAAGCATTACGGACGAAAGGTTTCAGCATTGTAGAAGCTTTCAACTATCAAGATTCTATTGAAAAAGCTATGTCTGACAGACCCGATCTAATTATTGTAGATTCCTTAGTTTCTTCTCGTCATAGTCTAGTCAAAACCTTACGATTTGAGAAGGGTTTAGAAAACTTATTTTTTATACTTTTGGAGGATAAAAAGTAAATGAAGACTTTGAATTTGAGAAAATTACTAGCTCAACCAGAAGTATTGTCAATCATCCAAGAGATGTTAAATATTATTGGTAATAATATTGGTATCTATGATAGTCATGAAAAACTTTTAATAGGGCAAGAGCAAGAAAAATTTTCCATATCAGTACCCATTCAAATAGAAGGTTTAGTAATTGGTTGGATTCGAGGAGATTCTACAGCTACGGCAATTGCATCGCTGCTAAACTATTTAACAAATCGGGAATTAGAAAGGAAAAAGCTTGCTCAAGAAGCACTGGATAAATATCAAGAGATTAATCTCATCTATACTATTTCGGATAAACTAACTGCTAATTTAAAATTACAAGAAGTTACCAAAATCCTCATTGAAGAAATTAAAAAAAGAATTGCTGCGACTAGTGGAGCAATTATGCTCCTCGATCCCGATAAGCGACAATTAGAAATTATTTCTGCATTCGGTCAGCAATATCACCACAAATCAAATTTAATACCAATTACTGGAATTATCGGTCATGTACTCCTTGAAGGTAGAGGCGAAATTGTTAATGATGTCCTTACAGATCCGAGATTTATGCGTGCAACTGACCCGCTTAACTCGCTCATTTGTGTACCACTTCTGAGTAAAGATAAAGCGATTGGTATTATTAGTATTAGCAGTGAAGATTCTACTTTTTATAAAGCAGCAGACCTTAAGATTATCAAGGCTTTGGCTACTCAAGTAACATCAGCGATCGCTAATGCTATTCTCCATGAAAAGATGCTGCGAGAACAGCAAGTTATTAGCAAAATGGAACGATATTTTTAAATTAAGGTAGATTTTCAGATGAATATTTTTCTTGATCTCCCATTACGCACAAAAAAGAAGAGACAAGCTGGATTAACAGTTTTAATTGATAATGGTGTGCCCACTGGATATTTTACTGATGTAATTAATAGTCATAGAGACTTCATTGATATTGTTAAATTTGGCTGGTGTAGTTCCTTAATTACAAAAGATATTTATCAAAAAATTGAATGTCTGCAATTAAATGGGGTGCAATTTTATTTTGGCGGAACTTTCTTTGAAAAATGTCTTCTCCAGGGTAAGCTGAATGATTTCTATGATTATCATAAGGCTTTTGGCTGCACTCATATGGAGATTTCTAACGGCACTATCGACCTCAGCAACCGGGAAAAGGCTAAATATATTGCGGAGTTCTCCTTAGAGTTCACAATCTTGAGTGAAGTGGGTTACAAAGATTCAGAAAAATCTCAAGAATTATCTGCAAATAATTGGGTGGAATATATTTGGCAAGACTTAGAAGCAGGCGCAACTAAAGTAATTACCGAAGCGAGAGAAAGTGGTAGATCTGGTATATGCCAAAAAAATGGAGAATTGCGTTATGGAATTATCTCCGAAATTCTTAATTCTGGAATTAACCCAGACAACCTAATTTTTGAAGCGCCAACGAAAGATTTACAAACATACTTTATTACTGAAGTGGGAGCTAATGTCAACTTAGCAAATATCAGCTTCGATCATGTTCTGAGTTTAGAAAGTCTGAGATTAGGATTGAGATCGGATACTTTACTTTTGTTTGAAGGCGCTTTAGTATGAGAAGTTCAGAAAATGTCTTTCATTTAGCGATTCCCTGTAAAGAACTTGAGGAAACAGTAGATTTTTATGTAAATAAACTCGATTGTCAATTAGCTCGTAAGTATGCAGACCGCGCCACTTTTAATTTTTTTGGCGACCAGCTAGTTTGTCATTTGGCTCCCGAAAAGATAGACTTAAATCCCGAAATTTATCCTCGGCATTTTGGTATTACTTTTAAATATAAAAGCGATTTTGACTATCTGTTTAGTTTGGTTGAGCAGCGGCAAATTCAATTCTTCCAAAAACTGATGGTCAGGTTTGCTGGAAAACCAGAAGAACACATGACTTTTTTCTTAAAAGACCCTTCTAATAATTTATTGGAATTTAAATATTATTTAAATTCCGAGATGATGTATTGACAAAATAATAGCTAAAATGCCATAGTATTAGCCTAATTTGGTTTTTTGAAAGATAAAAATGCCAGCCAAATTTTTAGATATTTTAGCAATATTGGCATATTTATCTGTTTTATGTGTTGCCGATAAACGATAAAATAATTGAAATAATATATTTACAGAAAAAATCAGGGGTAATTATGAGTAAAAAAATTTTAATTGTAGATGATGAAGTACATATCCGATTGTTGTTAGAGCAAACCCTAGAAGAATTGGAAGACGCAGGAGTAGAGTTACTAGTTGCTGATAATGGTGAGAGTGGCTTAGAAAAAATTAAATCTGAACAACCAAACCTCGTATTTTTAGATGTAATGATGCCCAAACTCAGTGGATTTGATGTGTGTAATGAAGTAAAAAATGTCCTGGGCATGAAAGATATTTACATCATTATGCTGACGGCTAAAGGACAGGAGTTTGACCAAAAAAAAGGAAAAGAAGTCGGAGCAGATCTATACTTAACTAAGCCGTTTGACCCCGATGAAGTGTTGGAAAAGTCGCAAGAAGTTCTCGGTCTGGTATACGAACTATAATTAAAGTAAAATATCTGCAAAACTTAATACATTTCTCGATTTGATCGTCACTTCATTTAGCCGTTATTTGCTCTTTGTAAATACAATGACAGTCTGAACTATAGAATATAGAACTTGGGCGCATATTAGCTTAACCAACAGGTGATAGGATTTGGATTGTATTACTTGTTAGCAGTATGACACTGGCACTTGGCATGATTGAAGTTTATGGCGTTCCCGCAGCTGTGGAAGCGGGAGATGCTATGTGTAAAGCTGCCCGCGTCACTCTTGTAGGATATGAAAATACCGATCTGGGACGGATTACAGTGTTAATTCGGGGGGAAGTGGGAGAAGTAAATGTTGCGGTAGCTGTAGGATTAGAGGCGGTAGGACGAGTTAATGGTGGTGAAGTGCTTTCTCATCATATTATTCCGCGTCCCCACGAAAATCTAGAATATGTGTTACCGATTCATCGCAGTGTCAATGTTGAACAGTTCAGTGCCGATATCCGGTTTCCCCCGCCCCTATCAGCGTAAAAAACTCCTATGGAATCCCTAACATCACGTATGCAGGCGGTACAATCGCCAATCATTCCCGTGGTTGGGGAACTGATTCAAAACACTCCTGGAACCATTTCTTTAGGACAAGGTGTGGTTTCTTACAGTCCACCACCCCAAGCAGTAGAGTTTTTAGCTAAGTTTTTGGCTGAACCAACGAATAATTTATATAAAGCAGTTGAAGGAATTCCACCATTAGTAGCAGCATTAGCTGCCAAGTTAGAAGCTTTTAATGGTATTGAAATTAACAAAGAAAACTGCATAGTTGTCACGGCTGGAAGCAACATGGGTTTTATGAATGCCATTCTGGCAATTACCAGCCCAGGCGATGAAATTATTTTGAATAAGCCCTACTATTTCAATCATGAAATGGCCATTACAATGGC
The DNA here is from genome assembly GCF_963875125.1 of Calothrix sp. NIES-2098. Lineage (NCBI taxonomy): Bacteria > Bacillati > Cyanobacteriota > Cyanophyceae > Nostocales > Calotrichaceae > Calothrix > Calothrix sp. NIES-2098. The sequence goes on along the minus strand of NZ_CAWNKJ010000001.1, from coordinate 8,206,341 downwards.
GGGTTGTCGTCCAGTATTAGTAGAGACGGATGAAAATTACCAACTGCGTCCAGAAGCGATCGCCCAAGCAATTACGCCAAAAACACGTGCTATAGTTACAATTTCTCCGAATAATCCTACAGGAGTGGTGTATTCAGAAGCGGCATTAAGGGAAGTTAATCAATTATGTGGCACTCGCAGCATTTATCATATTAGCGATGAAGCCTATGAATACTTTACCTATAACGGAGTAAAACACATTTCTCCTGCGGCTTTTGCTGGTAGTAGCGACTACACCATTTCCCTATACAGCCTGTCTAAAGCCTATGGTTTTGCTAGCTGGCGTATAGGTTACATGGTGATTCCGCAACACCTGCTAGTTGCTGTCAAAAAAGTTCAAGATACAATTTTGATTTGTGCGCCAGTTATTTCTCAATATGCAGCTTTGGGAGCATTGCAAGCAAAAGATGAATATTTTAAAGAAAATATTGGTGCGATCGCCAAAGTGCGAAAATTAGTACTGGAATCTCTCAATCGTTTACAAGGCTTGTGTACTATTACTCCTGCTGATGGTGCTTTCTACTTTTTTATCAAAGTTCATACCCAAATCAATGCTTTTGAGTTAGTTAAAAGATTAATCAAGGAACATCAAGTAGCAGTTATTCCCGGTACAACCTTTGGCATGGAAGATAGATGTTATCTGCGTGTAGCTTACGGTGCGTTGCAGCAAGAAACAGCAAAAGCAGGTATAGAAAGATTAGTTCAAGGTTTGCAAAAAATATTAGGGAATTAGTCAAGATAATTTGTAATTAAAGATATGGCAATCGTTAATCAGCTAATTGAAATTCCAACTGAACAAGGGATAAATATTCATAACATTACCCCACAAATTCAAGATTTAATTAATGCGACATTTATTCAAAATGGGCAAGCTTTAGTTTTTTCTCGACATACCACAACAGCTTTAGCTATTAATGAAAATGAAGAACGCTTATTAGAAGACGTGAAAGTCTTTCTAGGGAAATTAGCACCTGAATCGGAGCGATATTTACATAACGATCTGCATTTAAGGGTTGTACCAGAAGACGAACCGATGAATGCTCATTCTCATTTAATGGCTATGATGCTAAACACTAGCGAAGTTATTCCGATTGTTAATGGCAAATTAGCTTTGGGAACTTGGCAATCAGTATTATTTTTTGAGTTAGATGGCCCGCGTAAACGTACAGTATTTGTCCAAATTTCTGGTGAGTAAAGGTGATGATGATTTCACGAGAAATGCGATCGCCAGATTACTTGGTTAAGCTAGTATCGCACTGAAAAACTAATCTAAGCTGAACTCCACAAACTCTGGTTGCCCAAACAACTGGTTTTTATCTACTGCCGATAAAATTTTATTATTAGCGCGATCGGAATTTAAAGCACGGACAACTAACTGCGCTACATCTGCACGATGGATACTACCAACAACACGTGAATCTTCAGTTAAAACTCCATTGCCAGTTGCAGGTTCAGACTTTAGTCCACCAGGACGGATAATCGTATACGTGAGTCCACTAGCAATTAAGTATTGTTCAGCCTTGTCTTTTTCAACCAAAACTTCTCTCAAGGCTTCCAAAGCTTGAGGAGACAAAGCGCCAATACTATTCCCAGTGCCAATAGAAGTAACAAGAATAAATTTTTGTATTCCAGCTTTGACTGCTGCATCAATTAGATTTTTATTACCAAGATAATCGGGACGTTCAGTATTACCAGGTAAACCACCTATGGTACTGATAACAGTATCGACGGGTTCGCCTGTCAGGATTGCCTGTTCTACATCACCTACGTTCAAAGCATCTCCAATAACTACCGGAATACCTAATGCTTCTAGTTCAGCAGCCGCAGTTTCCTTTCTCAGCAGTGCTTTAACTTTTAGCTGTTGTGCTTTGAGGCATTTGGCAATTTCCCTCCCAACACCACGGCTTGCCCCTGCGAGAAAAATATAAGATGTCTTTGTCATAACTGACTGTGATTTCTCTTGAATGACTGAATTGCTGACACTCCCAGGATTTTATCAAAGGAGAGACATAATTTAGCAAATACGTAAGTATCTGGAATACTTTTGAAATACGTAATAGCATTGCTGCAACATATTATTGTTACAGTCTGCTGTATTAGATATTTGTTTACTGGTGGAATTTACTACTCAAGCTAGATGCTTTTATATATTTTTTTTATACGAGCATAGATAATACTGCTTCAGTTCCTAGATTCACTTCTGCTGAAGTGCGTCCAGCACTTAGGCTGTTAACACAAAACCTTAGTTTATTTACACGATCAACTTAAATATCAAAGAGACATGACATTTAAGCATTAATATGTAAGTATAAAAGTCATTTAAATAACTATCAAATATTTGTTTAACTTATATTTAAACGCCTGCAAATAATTAAAAGTTTATATTTTTGTATGTTCAGATACATTATCTTAAATAAATATAAGCAAAATTTCTCCTCCAAGCTTGATGAGAACTTACATATATAGCTTTTTAACCTAAAAGTTATAGAAAATTTAAGGCTGACAAAGCATTGTACTTATTATTACAAAGTATTTAATAGATTTAATTATACTTAGGAATTACAGGCAAATACGGATACTTTTTTTAATCAAAAATTAAAAAATAAACCTACAGATAAATTTTTGGAATTTTAAATTACGCATATTAAATCACCTCTAAAAGTAGAAGTAAATATTATTTACTAACTGCTATGAGGGTAATAAAGAGTTTAATTTTTCCAAAAAAAACCTTGATGCCTTAATAGAAATCAAGGTGCTATGTGCGACTGAAATTATTTTTACAAGGGTGTGTATCTACCTCACAGCCATTAATGTGTAACTAGTTTTATTGGCTGAGAATTGGCTGTTTATGTTAAGTATATGTTCGTGTTCTAGAAACATATACTGAATTATTGATGCTTCACTTCAACTTCTAGAACAAAATTCAAAATATAGGGCTAATATTTGAATTTTTGAATTTAAGTATTGCTATAGCATTACTATTTGATTTCTGAAATATACGTAGGGTTGGCATTGCCAATCCTTATAGAAATTCATGAGATAAATCTGACAAATGCTAGAGAGTCTACTGTAAGTGAACCCTACTGTGATTCGAGAGATATAAATGATGAATACACAAATAAAAGCCTTAAGTTTACCGCTATTTCTGCTAATACGCATTTATCAAAGTTTGCTGAAAGAAGTAGCTCTAATGTGGCAATTCATACGGCGTGATTACTCAAGCGGCTTACTACCTGGATTACTATTTTTAATAGCTGCTTGGAAAGTAAACTTATTGCCTTTAAATGGATTACCTTTGCAAATAGGCCGCGGCATTATTTATTTTTGGTTGTACATTTTGTCATTTTGTATTGCCAACCAAATGGTTGGCATAGAAGAGGATAAAATTAATAAACCCAATCGCCCTCTTGTTACAGGCGTTGTCTCTGTTCATGGAGCTTTTGTCAGATGGGTTTTAAGCATGATTTTATTTTCGCTTGTAGGATGGTGGTTTGGGGTTTTAGAGTGGGCACTACTCTGGCAAGTCTGCATTATTATGAATAACTTTGGCAGCTGGGACAAGCACTGGATTACCAAAAACATCATTATGGGAGTTGGCACAGTTGCTCAACTTGCGGCAGCTTATCAATTAGTAGCACCTTTGTCTTCTGTTGCATGGCGTTGGATTTTAATGTTGGGTGGTGTATGGCTAACTATATCAGCTGTTCAGGATTTGCGAGATATTGAAGGCGATCGCGCTATTGGTAGAAACACATTGCCAATTGCTTTTGGAGAAACTGCAAGTCGAGCCATACTGAGTTTAGGTTTTGCATTATTACCATTCGCAACTCATTTATTATTAATGATGCCGATAGCAACAACAGTAGAAGTATTACTTTACGATATAGGTCTTGCCGTTTTGAGTTTGATAGTTGCAGTACGGATTGTATTTTATCGTTCTTCACAAGCAGATCATCGTACTTATATGCTGTTTACTTACTGGTTTTGCCTAACTCTAGCTAGTGCGATCTTTATTTGGTAAACTTACAACATTAGCAGTAATCAATCACATCCAACTAACAAAATATCCCATATTATTGAGGACAAGATAGCAAGAAAGAAGATTCAGAAATTGGGATATTTTATTTTTTGGAGTTCTCTAAAACTTCAACAATGAACGATAACTAATTACATGGAACTACCTAATCGTCTCAAAACTCCCTCTTTTCTACAAAAGCTTCAATGGGTTGCCGATCCTGTAACATATATGGACAATGCTGTCCAAAAGTATCCTGATATTTTTACTGCTGATATTGTTGGTTTCGGAAATACTATCGTATTCGTACACCATCCTCAAGGAATTCAGGAGATTTTATCGAATGACAAAAATAAGCTTGCTGCCCTCAGCGAACCTAACAGGATTTTGCAACCTTTAGTAGGTGAAGATTCATTCTTTTTATTAGATCAAACTCATCATAAACAGCGCCGACAAATATTAATGCCTCCTTTTCATGGAGAACGGATGCGAGGTTATGGTCAGCTAATTTGTAATCTCACAGAAAATGTTTTAAAAAATTTACCTAAAAATGAGCCTTTTTCAGCTCATACTGTCATGCAGGAGATTTCCCTGCAAGTAATTTTAGAGGCGATTTTTGGTTTATATGAGGGAGAATGTTGTCAAAAACTCAAACATCTGTTTCCATTGCTTTTGAGTATTTTTCACTCACCATTGACTTCTAGCTTTTTTTTCTTTCCTTTTTTACAAAAAGATTTCTCTTGGAGTCCTTGGGGAAAATTTTTACAGCAAAAGCAAAAAATTGATGAAATACTTTATGCAGAAATTGCTGAACGAAGAGAAAACATTAGTTTGGATCGTATAGATATTCTATCCTTGCTAATGTCAGCACAAGATGATCAAGGTAAACAGATGAGTGATAAGGAATTGCGGGATGATTTAATCACTTTGATATTTGCTGGACATGAAACAACAGCAACATCAATAGCTTGGGGAATATACTGGATTCATAAAACACCAAAAGTTCTTGAAAAACTTCTTGATGAAATTGATGGTCTTGGCGATCATCCCGATCCTATGAGTATTGCTCGGCTACCTTATCTCACAGCAGTCTGTAATGAAATTTTGCGAATTACTCCTGTTGCAATATTTACCCTCCCAAGAATTGTGCAGGAAACTATTCAAGTTCTAGAGCATCAGTTAGAACCTGGTACAGTAGTAGTAGGCTGCATTTATCTTACACATAAGCGTCAAGATTTATACCCCGAACCAATGGAATTTAAGCCAGAACGATTTCTGGAAAACCAATTCTCTCCTTATGAATTTATACCTTTTGGTGGCGGTTCGCGTGGCTGTATTGGCCAAGCTTTTGCATTATTTGAAATGAAATTAGTATTGGCAACTGCTCTCTCTAACTATAAACTGGCGCTAGCAGATCAGCCGCTAGAGCGACCTCAACGCCGAGGAGTGACACTTGCACCAGCCAATGGAGTTAAGGTAGTAATTACAGGGCAGCGTAAGCCCTGTAAACCTTATGTGGCTATGACAAATGACAAATAGATAGATTTTAAAGGCATTTAGCTGAGATCAAGATATAAGTTTGTCCTACAAATTATTGATATTTTGAGGCTGATATGAAGACACAGAGAAACACTTTCTCATGTCTTCAATGTCTCTTACTATTGCATGGGAATTTCTATTACAAACTCAGTTCCCTCTCCTGGTGTAGACTCACAGAACAACTTTCCTTTGTGTTTATCTACAACAATTTGATAGCTAATAGACAATCCTAGCCCTGTGCCACTCCCAACTGGTTTAGTGGTAAAAAATGGGTCAAATATTTTTTGTTGCACTTCAGGATTGATACCAAGACCATTATCTGCAATCCGAATCCTAACAGTATTTTTGTTTGCTAACTCAGTTAGAATAAAAATTTTGGGAACTTTTAATTGCTGGTTGTTTCCATTTCCCAGAGTCCAGTTTATATTTTTATCATCTAACGCATCGATCGCATTAGTCAGGATATTCATAAACATTTGATTTAACTGACCAGCATAACAAGTCACCTCTGGTAGATCGCCATATTCTTTAATGACTTCTATCTCAGGACGGTCATTATTTTCTTGAAGTTTGTGCTGCAAGATCATCAGAGTATTGTCTATGCCCTCATGAATATTTACAAGTTTCATGTCAGCTTCATCTAGGCGAGAGAAGTTGCGTAAACCCAAAACAATATTGCGGATACGCGATGTTCCTATATTCATAGAATCCAGAACTTTTGGCAAGTCTTGCACTAAGAAATCTAAGTCTATTTCTTCAGACTTTTCAGCAACTTGAGCAGAAGGATTGGGATATTCTTGCTGATAAATAGCTATCAACTCTAATAGATCTTGTACGTACTCTTGTGTATGAGTAATATTGCCATGAATAAAGCCGATGGGGTTATTAATTTCATGGGCAATCCCTGCTACCATCTGCCCCAAACTAGACATTTTCTCACTTTGAATCAGTTGGGTTTGGGCATTTTGCAAATCCAGTATTAATTGTTTTAATCGCTGATTATTTTCATTGAGTTCCTGTGTTCTGCGTTCAACTTTTTCTTCTAATGTATGACTATATTCCTCTAAACGTTCTTTTGCTTGTGCTAAATCCTTGTAGAGGGCAGCATTCTCTAGAGAGATTGCTGCTTGAGTAGTAATTATTTGTAAAATTTCTAAGCGATCTCCCGTAAAAGCTCTTGTTGTCAGATTATTTTCTAGATATAATATGCCAATAAGTTTTCCCTGATTGAGAATCGGAATACACAACAGACTTTTTGGTCGTTCACGAATAATATAGGGATCGTTTACTATAAATTCTTCCAATTTGGCATCATCAACTACAAATCTCTCTTTTGTGCGTTTGACATAATTAATCAACGCAATTGGAAAGTCAGAGCTACAAGAAAGCTTGATTCCAGGGAATTGTGTAGAAATGGATACCAAAGAGGAATTTGAACTAATAGCAGTAACTGTTAAGTCTAAATTATCACCAGAATTCAGCATTAAAGCACATTTAGAAGCTCCGGCATTTTCCATTACTACTTTCATTAAAGTAGATAACAACTGCTCCAGTTCAATTTCTCCAGAAAGCGCTTGTGATGCTCTAATCACAGATGTCAAATCTAAAGAATCAGAAACACTAGTGTAAGCACTAAATAAAGTTTGGTGGCTGCTTTGAGTAGATAAAGTTGTATGCGAAGAAAAAGTACTTTTTTCAACTGAGGAAAAACTCAATTGGTCTGGCTTAAAAATAGGAGTTAGCAATTGAGGATAAGATTTTGCCAAATCTTCAACTTTGGCTTTTGCTCCCCAGCGCAAATAACAATAATATGCATCAGTGAGGTAAGCTTGAGCTATCTTATCTTTACCCCATTGTATATAGAATCGAGCAGCGAGTTCGTTAGCAAGAGCTTCTTCATTAATGTACTCATTTTCTTTAGCAAGAGTGATGGCGCGATCGTAATCATCCATCGCTTTAAGGTATTCACCTTTCACCCTATGCTGCTCTGCCTCTACTAGATAGTGCTTATGCAAGAAATTCATTGGGGCATGGTGTGCCCAAATCTGTATTTTTTCCTGATTAACTTTAACTTTATCTAGAATTTGCTGTTGCCGAGCTTCTTCGACATTCAGGTATAAAGCTAACTGTGCTAAAGAATCATAGAAATGAAACTGAGAAATAAGTAAACTTCCCATTCCACTATTTAAGTACTTTTCTGCTTTAACTGAATTTTGAACTGCTTGTGTAAATTCTTGAAATAAGTAACACAAATATAATTTGTTTATATAGAAATTTAAAAGTCCTACTCCATCATTAGCTTCTAGATTAAGTAGTTGTAATTTCTCTTCTTCATATACTTCGCCAGTTAAGATGTGGGGATTTTCCTTGGCTTCAATCAAGTTTGAAACGCACTGCCAATAAATAGCATTCCAGTTAAAAGTTCTTTCCTGCTTAATTTTACTAATGGCATAGCTGTAATTTGCTATTTCTCTTTCTAATTCTATAAGTTCACTCCCAATAAAATATGAATACTGACAATAAAAACCAAGCGAATAAGCTGCAAATTCTAAATCTCCCGTCTCCAGTGCTGTTGAATAGTTTTCTAATAAAGGTTTTAATGTTTCTTTAATATGCTCCTTCCAACAACGCAAGATGGCATTCATTGTAAATACCACCTTAGCCTTAACTTCTTTTACATTTAATTTAGCTACCAAGTTTTTAGCTAGTTTGCCAAATTTATAGCCAGAATCAATATCTCCTAATGTCCCACAGAGTATCATGCCGTAAGTTATATAGGCATAAGCAGATAAAGGAGCATGACCATATTTTAGTGATAAGTCGATTTGTTTAAGAATAATCAGTGGGAATAAATTAGGAACAGCTTGATACACAACAGGAATTGCACTACCAAGAATCTGCATGATAGCTAGCGTTTCATGTTCTGCCATTTCTGGTAAATTAATTATTTCATCGCTGCTGAATTGAGCTAGATTTGAAGTAGTTTTTTCTATCGCAAATTGGATCTCTAATTGGCTGGGATTTTTAGAAAGCTCTAATCCCAATAAAGACAATACTCGTAGTGCAGTATTGACTGCCTCAATGAGTTTGTTCTGTGCTCCTAAAGCTTTAATAATTACCTCATAAACTTTCACTTTTTCCAAGTTAGTTTTAGCTTGTGCTACAACTATCTGGGTAAGCTGCTCCATTTGTTCAAATTCGCCAGCTAGGTATGCTGCTTCTGCTCCTGTCTCATACAAAGCTAGGGTTAACTCATATTTATTATCCCAACTATCATCAGCAAGTAATTCGATTCCAGTCTTTAAATACTTGAGTGCAGATAAATAAGCAGTTGATGCTAATGCTTTACGCCCAGCAGTCAAATTCATCTCAGCCAGATGATCGCGTTTAGACTGGTGAGTAATTAACTCTAATGCAATATTTAACTGGTTAACAAGCTCAAAAATCTTCTCTTCTCGTTCTGCAATTGGAGTATTACTTAATAACAAAAGTCCAATTTTTAAATGTATTGGCTTCTTTTGCTCTACAGGGATTAAAGAATAGGCGGCTTGCTGTACCCTGTCATGTACAAATTTATATTTGGGAAATTGAAAATCTGAGATTTGTAAATGCTGCGCTTGTTGATGAACAGTCATTACTGAATCATGCTCATCTTGAAATAACTTATAAGTATCATTTTGAGCTAAAACTAACCCCTCACGTAATGCTGGTAATAAATCTAATGATGTATCAAGGGTAGATTTTTCATGGACGATCGCCAGAGTTTGTAAGTCAAACTCATTACCGATACAGGCTGATAATATCAAGACTTTTTGAGTATGTATCGGTAATTTTTCTATTTGAATTGCCATGAATTTAACAACATCATCTGTGAGAGATAATGCTTCTATCTCTACAAGATCGTACTGCCAAAATCCACCATTGAAGTTAAATTTAATTACATTTTCATCATGCAGAGTATTGAGAAATTGATTGCTAAAGAAAGGATTACCTTTAGTTTTAGCAAACATCATTTGAGTAAGAGGCGCTGCAACAGATTCTTGACAATTTAGAGTGTCAGCAATCAATCTATTTAAATCTTCTTGAGTTAAAGGTAAAAGATTAATAGTATTAATTGTTACTCCCATTTTCTCAATCTCTTTTAGCTTCAAATACAGTGGATGGACATTTGAAACTTCGTTATCTCGATAGGCACCAATCAGCAGCATTCCTCCACTTTCTGCTTTATTCGCATACTCACCTACAAGATGAGAAGCTGTTTTTTCACTTATTAATAGTTGAATGAATTTTAAAGAAGTTACATCCGCCCATTGCAAGTCATCTAAAAAAATTACCAGAGGATGTTCTTTTGTAGCGAATACTTGGATAAATCTCTGAAATAATAAATTGAAGCGATTTTGGGCAGCGTTACTAGAGAGTTCTGTCACCTCAGGTTGCTTACCAATAATTAGTTCTAGTTCAGGTATGACATCAGTAATTACTCTACTTTGTTCGCCCAATGCTGACAGAAGCTTAGTTTTCCACTGTTGAATTTGGTCATCAGTTTCACTGAGTAATTGCCCAATTAAATCCCGAAAGGCTTGCACTAATCCTGATAAGGGAATATCGCGTTGAAATTGATCGAATTTTCCTTTGATGAAGTAACTATGATGCCGCACAATCGGTTTGTGTACTTCGTTAACTACAGCAGTTTTGCCAATCCCAGATGAACCTGTGACTAACATGATTTCTGTTGCGCCACCTGTTACTCTTTCAAAAGCATTGAGCAAGCTTTCTACTTCTTGTCGGCGACCGTAGAGTTTTTCGGGGATGAGGAAATGGTCTGAAAAGTCGCGTACTCCCAACTCAAAAGTGGGGATATTTTTTGTGTCTTGCCACAAACAGCGACACTTTTCTAAGTCATGCTTAAGTCCATGTGTACTCTGATAGCGGTCTTCTGCATTTTTTGCTAACAGCTTATTGATGATTTCAGATAACATTACCGGAATGTCAGCATTAATCTTGCAGGCTTTTGGCGGTTCTTTAGCAATGTGGCAATAAACTAACTCCATTGGGTCAGTGGTAGTGAAGGGTAACTGTCCGGTGAGAAGTTCAAAGAAAGTGACACCCAAGGAATAAAAATCGGTACGATAGTCGATACCTCGGTTCATCCTTCCCGTTTGTTCGGGAGAAATGTATGCTAAGGTGCCTTCTAAGACGTTGGGATTGGTCAGGAATTGAATTTCTCTTGGTAGGAGAGTAGCAAGACTGAAGTCAATGATTTTTATTTCGCCTGTAGTTGGATGTATCAGAATATTGGCGGGTTTGATATCTTTATGTATGATGCGATCGCGATGTAATTCTTCCAAGATTGATGTAATTTCGATGGCTATAGAAAAAAACTCTTCCAGAGAAACAGAATTTTTACCCGTTCTCTGATTAGCCAATTGCCAATCTTTGAGAGAAATACCGCCACAGTCTTCCATAACTAAGGCATAGCCATTACGATAGTTTTCTAAGCCAAAGGGTTTGACTATGCCAGGAATTTCAAGGTTTTTGGTGATATTGTATTGATTGCGGAATTGGGTAATTTCAGTGAAGGTAGGATACTCACTCCGCATCAGTTTGATAATCACTGATTTTTGGTCTTGTTCTCTAATAGCCCGATAAACGAGGGTTTTACTACCTGAGTAAAGTTTTTCTGTAATCCGATAGCCTGCAATATTATTTAAGGAATTAACTAAAACTGACATTTTACTTTAGGTGAATAGTCTTGGTGCTATTTAGTATTCCCATTTAAAAATTTCTACTATCATCTTATTTTATTTTAATTGTATATAAATACACACATTTATTTAAATCAGTAAATACCGTATCTTATATATAGAAATCTGAAAATATTTCTTTTATTAGATTGATTTTGTAATTCAAAGGACATTTTATTTAACCTCCCTATAAATATAGATCTTCGATTGCAGAGTGGCAGAGCTTGGTCGCTCGTTATTTTTGAGCTACTGTTAAAATTTAATGTTGCACTTGTTACTCAATGTGGTTACTAATTTTCAGAGATAGTTTCAGTATGCGATCGCCTAGATAAAGTAAATAAACTTAACCCAAACGTAGGAGGTATTTTTACAGGCGATCGTGCGAACCTAGAAATAATTCATCTAGGATAAATTTATGGCGAAAGAATCACAAAACAGCCTAGAGTCATCCCACGATGTTAGAGTCGCTGCTACCTCAAAAATCTGGGGAACGACAGTAGGAATCCTAGCGTTATGCATTCCGCTTTCAGCTGTAACCCGAAGTGGTGCTATTCTGCCTTTAGCTGCTATTGGTGGTGCAGCAGCTGGTACAGTGGCTGTCTGGCGTGCTGATGATAAAAAATCCAAACCTAACTATCTGCAACAGCAGCAGATAGAACTTTTAGAAACAAGAATAGCGAATTTAGAAACGATTATTAGTAGCAGTGACTTTGATTTACATATGAAAATTCAAAAATTAGAGGCGAGCAATGTCCAGGAACAGGATGCTAGTCGCTTAGATACTCAACAGACACTTCCCGAACAGCAAGCTTAAAATTTAACCGAAATCCTAATTTATACACATCTGATATTGCTCTCTTATGAGCAAGGGAAATCAGATGTTTTGACATAGCTATTGATAGGATAGCACTGTTGCTCCCATTTTTGTCAGCCTTTAATCGCACTATTCTTTGCTGCTAGAACTGTTTCCATAGAAACAATATATTGTGCTGTATTTTAGTTACAATGATTTGACATCAATTAACTCTCTATACCTCAGATATATCAGTTAATGATATGTTTGGGCGCTATCTAGGTGTATCTCTACTGTGAACTCATGCTTAAGCTTGTGTTCTATTTGACTGCTAAAATTACTGAATTTTAATCAATAACGATTATAAACTTGAGTAATTTTTTGGTATAGCTTACCTTAGGTATGCAATAGTGTTCCCCTCTCATGCAGATGGATTGGATTAGCTTACTCAAAGCTCAACAAGCTGATTTTCTACAACGTGTCAAAAAGCTGAAAACACATGACTTATCTTTAATGAAAAGCCAAATTAAAGGTTGTCACAGTGAAATTATGACCTTTTGGGGTGAGCCATTGGCAAAACTCATGGAATTGTCTTGCCAACAAGCAGAAATTCTAGCTAAAAATCCACCTCCGACACCACCTGAATATCCAGAACCGCCTGATTGGACGATACCCTTTGACCAGCACTTTCAACAGCAGGCGCAAGATTATATTTTGCGCGAACAAATTGTCGATCGAGTCATAGTGGAACGCCTAAGTAAGTTGGTGAAAAAAGTGCCGCAAGACACTGTAAAAAATATGGTTTTAGATGATGAGGGAAATTTGCGCAGTCATAGTAAATTTTCTTATGTTCTCACAGCTAACCAAAAATTGAGTATTCTAGTTTACGCCGCTGATGGTGAGAGTTTTAATGGAATAAAGAAGAATAAAATTAAGTGGTCAGTTACTCAAGAGGATTTGCAAAAACATCAAGTATTAATTTTTCTCGCTTTATTTTATCCAGAGCATAGTAAATTAGGATACGAGAAAAAAGTAGCAATCGCAGGATTTTTACCTAGCGAACAAGTAGAATTTACCGAACAAAAAATTTCCCTTACTCCTAGTAACTTGTTGTATGCAGGTGGATTAAGTTGGTATTTAGAATCACTAGGAAATAACAAAGATATGGTACTGGTGGTTGATGGAAGAGCGATCGCAGAAACAGTTGTGACTGTACCACCAGAACATCCGCTAAAAAAGATCGTTGGTGACTGGGAATACTGGCAAACCTTGAAAGGGCATACTAGAGGAATTAATTGCCTTGCCTATTCTGCAAGAACGCATACGACTAACATCGATCGGTGTAGTCTAAGTACAAGGCCGCCGATATTAGCCAGCGGGAGTCTTGGCGAAACCAAACTATGGGATTTAACTAGGGGCGAATTAATCGATACATTATCAGAATCGCCTTGGGTTGTATCTGGACTAGTAGATGAAGTCAATTCCTTAGCTTTTAGTTCCGATGGACAAACTTTAGCAAGTGTGGGTGCAGATTCCACAATTAAAATTTGGCACGTAGGTGCCTTAGATTTGATAGATATCTTGCACAAGCATAATGGGGTAGTTAGATGCGTTGCTTTTACCCCTGATGGCAGAATGTTAGCTACTGGTGGAGATGATCGCAAAATTCTGTTTTGGGATTTAATGAAGCGTCAGGTAGCGATCGCACTTTCTTTAGATGATACCGCAGCCCATTCTATGGTTTTGAGCCAAGATGGTCAAACTCTCGTCACCGGTAGCTACCGCAAAATCAAAGTCTGGTGTACATCCCATCTAGGAGGTGTTACAGATTTAAAAGATGTGCAGCCTCTATACACCCTCAATGGTCATTCTCACATCGTTCGTTCTCTGGCTATCAGTGCCGATGCTAAATTACTCGTCAGTGGTAGTCGCGATCAAACAATTAAAGTTTGGCATTTGGAAACTGGGGAATTAATTCGTACCCTAAAAGGACATCAGGATGAAGTTTGTACAATTACCCTCAGTCCTGACGAACAAATTATTGCTAGTGGTAGTGCGGATAAAACTATCAAATTGTGGCATTTAGCAACCGGGGAAGTACTAGGTACTTTTACAGGGCATACTGACACGGTGACAGCAGTCGCATTTACTACTTCTGGCGAAATGTTGGTAAGTGGAAGCTTGGATAAGACTATTAAAATTTGGCAGCGGAGTTGAATGTCTTCAGAGATACTGGGATAATTGGTTTGCAATAGAGTGATCGTAGATTCTTCGCCTTCTCCTTCCTAATATTCGCAATAGTTTCAACACTTTGTAAGTTAGTGAATAGGGAGAATTTGACTTTGGTGAACCCTTCCTACCCGTTTAAGATCACTTATATTAAAAATCACCTACTTTACTAAAAATTTATAAAGTATATAAGGTGTATAGTTTTTGACTACTCCGTAAACATCTGTCCTTTGGGATATTTAAATATTTCAAACATACTTATTTAAATATGTTTTTTCTGTAAAGCCTCAGTATAAAGTTGTTTTTTTTACTGATATTTCGTAAATTAAGTAAGTTCCGAAAGAGCAAATAATTTATACCTAAGTTATCTGCGCGCCAAACAGCTAATTTAAAGGCTGAGATTGTCTTGGAACATAACATTTGGTGCAAGGTGTGCAGCTACTCATATTTTTTCAATTGTCCAACTGATAGGTCATTTGGCAATTCATCTGTCTAATTATTTTTTTGCAGGTATGCACTACGTATTGGATTGCATATATACGCAATTATACGTAATTTCTACATACCTGATTTTCAACAACAATTAGTTTTTTCAGGAATAAATTCTATGAGGCTTCTTCCAGTATTTGGGTTTACAGCTGCAATTATTTGTGCATCTACTTCCGTTACACAAGCAGCGGTTATCAATGGAGGATTTGAGACAGGAGATTTTACAGGATGGACTCAGTCCGGGAATACTGGTTTCACGGGTGTCAATAGTGCTGATGTCAATAGTGGTAATTACTCTGCCTTTTTAGGCCCAGTAGGATCGCTTGGTTTCCTATCACAGTTAATTTCTACAACAATTGGTCAATCATACCAACTTAGTTACTTTCTGAAGAGTGATGGTAGAATAACCAACCAATTTCAGACTTTTGTTGATGGAAATAAGCTCTTTGACCAAGAGAATATCAAAGCTCAGGATTATACTAAATACGTATACAACTTTGTAGCAACAGCAGTGTCTACAGAGTTGAAATTCGGTTTCCGAAACGATCCTGGTTATTTGCGCTTGGACAATGTTAGTATCAGTCCCCAATCAGTTCCTGAACCCCTAACTCTAGGTGGCACAGCACTAGCTGGTGGTCTCGGCTTCCTAATGAAGAAGAGAAAAGCAGCTTCTCAGCAGGCTAAAGCTTAACTATACTCATCTGATTTCAACGATCGGTACTAGACAGAAATTTTGTGGTCAGATAAACATCTTGCACAAAGAAGCCAAGATACAAAAGTTTTTTTGTGTCTTGGTTTTTTAGCACAATTGGAAATTTACTATAGATAGCAATCTCATAGCTTGAATCAAAAAAAGCTGTTTATAAAGTAATATTACAAACCTTGGAAAAATATTGAGAAATTGGCTGCTAGCCAAACCTGGCTCTAAGGTAGAACCTATAGGAGAGACTTGAGGCGAATGTGATGAACATGAATAATATTCAAAACTATCGGTTTGTCTGTACGTTGACCTTTGGTGATATCTACGGTCAAATTATTGTTTGGTTAATTACAATTACCATTAGTTTGGCGTCAGCATTGGCACTGATGGGTGCCAGACGACCAGTTTATGCTTTAGCTACCGTTGGCCTCGTAGTACTGCTATCGTTGCCGTTCTTGTTATTTGCGTTCGTAACTACATTGTTAAATCATATTGAATTAACTGCTGTAGAGCCAGGAACAAAGACCGAACCCATACCAGGTAATGTTTCCCAGCAAAAACCCGTACAAGCAACCAGCTGAACAGATTTTCAAATTGGAGATTTGCGTTTTGGGATTGAGTCGTCATCTAATCGACGAATTGCCTAATTTATGCGAAATCTCAAATCACAATCCAAAATCGCAATCATCTCCCTGTCCTGTGGCAGGGAATTTCTTTGTTAGGACTAAAGTCAAAAGTCAAAAGTCCAATGACTACTAGAGTTCTTGGAAAATATTTGAGAATAAGGGCAAAGGGATAGTTTTTTATTCATAATTCACGGATTAGTAAAAACTCATATGCTAGAACATGATGTAATTATTGTTGGGGGTGGCTTGGCTGGATGCCGTGCGGCTGTGGAAATTGCCCGCATTAACCCCAGTTTAAATATTGCTGTGGTTGCCAAAACTCACCCCATTCGTTCGCACTCGGTAGCTGCTCAAGGTGGTATGGCAGCATCGTTGAAAAATGTCGATCCAGAAGATAGCTGGGAAGCGCACGCATTTGATACTGTCAAAGGTTCTGATTACTTAGCAGACCAAGACGCTGTCGCAATTCTCGCCCAAGAAGCGCCAGATGTGGTAATTGACTTGGAACACATGGGTGTTTTGTTCTCACGCTTGCCAGATGGTCGCATTGCTCAACGGGCTTTTGGTGGACATTCCCGCAACCGTACTTGCTACGCTGCTGATAAGACTGGTCACGCAATTTTGCACGAATTGGTAAATAATTTACGTCGTTATGGCGTCCAAGTTTACCAAGAATGGTACGTAATGCGCCTGATTTTAGAAGAAGGTCAGGCGAAGGGTGTGGTGATGTATCATCTCTTAGATGGGCATATAGAGGTACTACGGGCTAAAGCAGTGATGTTTGCCACCGGAGGCTATGGTCGCGTTTATAACACCACATCCAATGATTACGCTTCTACTGGTGACGGTTTAGCTATGACTGCGATCGCAGGTTTACCCTTAGAAGATATGGAGTTTGTGCAATTCCATCCCACAGGCTTATATCCGGTAGGAGTGCTGATTTCCGAAGCAGTGCGGGGAGAAGGTGCCTATCTCATCAACTCTCTTGGCGATCGCTTTATGGCAAACTACGCACCTAGCCGCATGGAACTGGCTCCTCGCGATATTACCTCAAGAGCGATCGCTTACGAAATTCGTGCTGGACGTGGTATTCATCCTGATGGCAGTGCGGGTGGGCCCTTTGTTTATCTGGACTTGCGCCACATGGGCAAAGAAAAAATTATGAGTCGCGTTCCCTTCTGTTGGGAAGAAGCCCATCGCTTAGTGGGCGTTGATGCTGTGACTCAACCCATGCCTGTACGTCCGACGATTCATTATTGTATGGGTGGTATCCCAGTTAACACTGATGGTCGAGTCCGTAGCAGTGGTGATGATTTCGTAGAAGGCTTTTTTGCGGCTGGGGAAACATCTTGTGTTTCCGTACACGGTGCCAATCGCCTTGGGAGTAATTCCTTACTCGAATGTGTAGTTTATGGCAAGCGAACCGGGGCGGCGATCGCGCAATACGTGCAAAACCGCAAATTACCCACAGTAGACGAACAACGTTACATCAAAGAAGCCCAGCAACAAATCCAAGCCTTACTAGAACAGCCGGGAACATACCGAATTAACCAAATTCGTCAAGCCTTTCAAGATTGCATGACTCAATACTGCGGTGTTTTCCGCACTGAAGAATTAATGCGAGAAGGGTTGCAAAAACTTGCAGAATTACAACAGCAATATCCCCAAATATATTTAGACGATAAAGGCAATTCTTGGAATACAGAAATTGTCGAAGCCTTGGAATTGCGGAGTTTAATGGTAGTCGGACAGACAATTCTCGCATCCGCACTCAATCGTCAAGAAAGCCGTGGCGCACATTTCCGCGAAGATTATCCCCAAAGAGATGATGAAAAATTCCTCCAACATACAATGGCTTACTATTCACCAGCTGGCATGGATATCCAGTATCGCCCTGTAGCGATTACCATGTTTCAGCCCCAGGAAAGGAAATATTAAATTGGGTAATTAAGAAAATCTTCGTTAGCGATCGCATTCCCAAAATTACAAGAGTGCGATCGCTTTTTTCTGTTAAGTGTTTCATCAAGCATCGCTATTAGAAGTAATTTGGCAAAATGAAGCAATTTTTGTTTACCCGAACTCTGACAAGGGAACTCTAAATAAAGTCAACCTAGAGCAGTCAGAAAAGTAATACGCTACGGTTACAAAGATATGACTCAGCTTTCTCCCACCCACAAAGAAATGTCCACAGAAAAAATACTTCTGGAAACCGAGAGCGATGAAACTCTAAAGCAAGAATTAATTACTCTCCGGCAGAGGGTGGTGCAATTAGAGCAAGAGTTGGCAAATTTGCCACAGCCAAATTCAGATCCAGAGGCTGAGAACTTCTTAAAGCTAGCAAGGGAAGAACGCCAAGCTTTGATGACAATTCTCGAAGCCAGCGCTGATTTTATTGGTATTGCATCAATGGAGGGAAAACCTTTCTACCTCAACCCAGCAGGAATGAAGTTGGTGGGACTCAAAGATATAGAGGAAACAAAAAACATACATATCAGTGAATTGATAGTACATGAAGATCGGGAACTATTCCATCAAAGCATTTTACCAACTGCGATTCAGAAGGGATATTGGCAAAGTGAATTTCGCTTACGCCATCTGATTACTGGAGAGTCGATTCCAATTGACTATACCCTGTTTGTTGTCAAAGATCCCCTGACAAACCAGCCCATTGGTTTAGCAACCATTAGCCGGGATATTCGCGATCGCAAATCCACCGAACAGCGACTTTTACAACAAACGCAGCTTTTACAAAGTGTGTGGCAGGGTGTAGATTATGGCATCTTTGTCTTGGATGTTCTCGATGATGGTGCAGAATTCCGCTTTGTAGATTACAACCCAGCGATGGCCCGTACCAGCGCTGTGCCGATGACAAGTCTCTTGGGCAAAACTTTAACAGAATTTTTCTCACAAGACATGGCAAACCTCTACCGTCAGCGCTATGCTGCGGCTGTTCGTACTGGCAAGACTAACTTTTTTGAAGAGCATTTCTGTGCCAACGGTCAAGAAACTTGGTGGTCTTTAAGTGTCACACCCTTAAGAGATGCTAGTTCGCGCATCCATCAAATTGTAGTGACTGCAACTGACATCACAGAACGCAAACAAGCCGAAAAAGCACTAGAGCAACAAGAAATCCTTTACCGCAGTATTTTTGAAAATGTCAGCGATGGTATAAATATTGTCGATTTGGAAACGGGAGAACTTGTCGCAGCTAATCCTGCTGCTTGTCAGATGCATGGCTATTCTCAGGAAGAATTTATGAGACTTCAGCCTCCAGAATTTATTCATCCAGATAGTCTGCCCAAGTTTGCAGAGTTTATTCGCAAAATTCAAGCAAGTAGTAAATTTCACGATCGCGCGGTAGACGTGCGTAAAGATGGCACGCTAATGGATGTTGAAGTGACCGCAACTCCTTGCTTTCTCAACAATAAAATCCATGCATTAGCCGTCATTCGAGATATTAGCGAACGCCAACGTGCCGAAGCCGCACTGGCTGAAAGCGAAGCTAAGTTTCGCAACCTTGTAGAAGGTGCTAACGATATGCTATGGGTTTGCACGCTGGATGGAGTTCTCACCTATCTTTCTCCGCAATTCCAAGTCATGTTCGGCTTCAAATCATCCGATTGGCTAGGGCAATCTCTGGTACCTTTGGTTCATCCAGATGATTTAGCAACAGCACTAGCTTTGTTCCATCAAGTTCTAGAGACTGGTGAGAAAGGAGCAGGAGTAGAATTTCGGCACAAATGCCTAGATGAAAGCTGGCGGTGGGTCAATTCTAATGCTTCCCCTGTTAAGAATGCTGAGGGGCAAATAATCGGCTTTCAGGGAATTATGCGGGACATTAGCGATCGCAAACAAATAGAAACCATCCTTGCCGAAAGTGAGTGTAAATTCCGTCGGTTTGTGGAAGATGCCAATGATGTGATTTGGTCGTCTCAATTAGATAGTACTCTCACTTATATTTCTCCCAAGTTTCAGGATATTTTCGGCTATGAAGTTTCTGAATGGTTAAATCGCTCGTTTGTTCCTTTGATTCACCCCGATGATTTAGACCATGTTACAGACTTTCTCAACCAAATCATTGAAACAGGTCAGAGTGGTGCAGGTATGGAGTTTCGCCATCCTAAAAAAGATGGAACTTGGGGATGGGTGACATCGAATGCCTCACCAATCAAAGACACTGATGGTAAAGTTATCGGCTTACAAGGCATTTTGCGAGATCTGAGCGATCGCAAACAAGCGGAAATTGAACTCCAGCAAAAAACTAAGGAACTGGAACAAACTCTGCAAGAACTTAAACAAACTCAACTCCAAATGATCCAAAGCGAAAAAATGTCCAGTCTGGGTCAAATGGTCGCAGGTGTCGCCCATGAAATTAATAACCCAGTTAACTTTATTCATGGCAATCTTACCCATATTAGTGAATATACTCAAGACTTATTAAATCTTGTAGAACTTTATCAGCAGCATTATCCTGAACCACCACAGGAAATTGCAGATGCGATTGAGTTGATAGATGTGGAATTTCTAATTGAAGACTTAACTAAAGCCCTCCAATCCATGCGCATAGGCACTCAACGGATTCGAGAGATTGTGCTTTCTTTGCGGAACTTCTCGCGCTTAGACGAAGCCGAAGTTAAAGATGTCAATATCCACGATGGCATCGATAGCACAATAACCATCTTGCACAACCGTTTGAAAGCACATTTGGAACGCCCAGAGATTCAAATTATTAAAGAATATGGAAACTTACCGCTAGTAGAATGCCATGCGGGACAATTAAATCAAGTATTTATGAACATTATCAGTAATGCAATTGATGCACTTGAAGAATACGATCGGCAGCGAGTCAACACAAGTACGATCTCAATTCAGACAAAAGTCATCCAGAACAACTGGGTGCGAATTTGTATTGCTGACAATGGCCCGGGGATGAAAGAAGAAGTTCGCCAACGTTTGTTCGATCCCTTCTTTACGACAAAGCCAGTTGGTAAAGGTACTGGCTTGGGTTTATCTATCAGCTATCAAATTGTCACTGAAAAGCATGGTGGTAAGTTCTGGTGTGAGTCTACACTCGGTCAGGGAACAAAATTTATCATTGAAATTCCCATAATTTATACAAATTTGAAATAGTTATTTATTAAAAGTCAAAAGTCCAGATTCAAGATTGTCCCCATACTCTTCTGTCCTGATTAGACAGAGTATTTTTTGATAGGCAGCATTAGCTCAAATAAACTTAAAAGTGCGATCGCACTCACCACCAGAGGATCTACGTAAAGATGCGATCGCCTAAATATTTTGACTGATGAAAAGCCGCTACATTTTTGATCGCAAATTATTTTTTAGAACCAAAATGTTAAATTTAATGCTGAAATTATTTAAATAACTAAATTTTCGAGCGTGCAGATTGTCTCAACAGGTTTGTAGAACAAACCACTCATTTAAGGTTCGGTTTCGCTGACTTTGCTGCCATCAATAAACCGATAAATTGATTGATAAGTAAAGCACGACTTGAGATAAAAGCCATGAGTAACCTTTCTCATTACAACCCAGATAACTTTGAATCTGAATTAACTAGCAACAATAATTTCTGGCAATACATACAATCTCTTACTCCCGAAACTGTTGGTCAACTATCCAAGCCTTCTTCCCCGGAAGTATTGCAGTTAATTCAACGCGCCATTGTGGGAATATTAGGTAACTTACCCCATGACAGATATCAGTCAGTTATCACTACCAACCGGGATGAACTTGGCAGACTTTTAGGTTCTGCGATGGTAGATGGCTATTTCTTACGCAATGTCGAACAGCGGCTAGAAATGGAAAAAACATTACAACTGATAGATGTTAAATCCCAAGACACCGAACAGTCGTAATGCTGCAACTATTATTGATTTACAGAAGTCACACCTCAAAAGTTGAATTAGAGATGAGAGAGCCAATAAGTCCCCCATCTCCCTAATTCTCTTAATTTTCGTAATGACGAATTTGTATTACCGCTTGTTAGAAGGCTGCCAACCGCGACGCTCAAGCATTTGCCGCACCTCTGGGCTGGGATTATAGTTATAGCCATAAGAAGAGCGTTCTGAGTCATCCATAATTTGAGGTGTGAGCATGACAATTACCTCTCTGCGTTCATTGCTTCTGTTGGTCTTTCTAAACAGCGAACCAATTAAAGGAAGATCGCCTAAGATGGGAATTTTAGAGACACTTGTCCGGTCTTGGTCTTGAATAATACCGGAGAGAATCAGCGTTTGACCATCTCGCAAACGAATCATCCCCGAAGTCAGAGAGCGTTCAGAGACTAAAATAATTTGTCCATTTCCTGTATTTTCTGCTGCTGTAGGCGCGCTGACAGTTGGAGCAACGGATAGAGAAACAAAACCATTGTCATCAATCCGGTCAATTTTCACATTCAAGGTCAAGCCAACTTTTTGTTTATCTATTGTTCTCTCAGTTCTAGAGCCACCAGAAGTATCAGTTGTTTGAATAGTTATGTTCCCGACTACTTCCTGAGTCAAGTTAACAAGAGCTTGTTGACCTTCTTGCACAATTAGAGTTGGGTCAGTCAAAATCTTGGCGTTGCCATTTGTCACCTGAGCCTGCAAACTAGCGAGTAAGCGTTTGGGGAATTGGTATAAAGAGGGAAGAGATGCAACAGCTGTACCAAGAGTACCGCGTGATACAGTCGATGTACCATCAGCATTCCGGGTCACAATGGTATCCGTTGCAGGAGTGATATTAGAAAAACCTGGTTGTAGCGGATTACTATTGGTAGGAGGAATAGGTTGATAAAAGGTTCCACTTCCCGGATTTTGGGTTACGGTGCTTGTTCCATCTGGATTTACCACTACAACACCTGGGGTGGTTCCTGGAATACTGACGCTGCTATTTGGATCGAGAAAAGGCGAACCTGAAATTGGGTTTGTAATAACTGGTGTACTATTCACACTATTGGCTGCTTCAGTAGCAGTAGCAGGTCTAGAGCCACCAAAATTCAACGATGCTGCACCACCATCATTAGCAAAGAAGTTGTTCCCCACCCCAAAGGAGAAACTGGTATTGTAATCTTGGGTTCCCGTAAGATTCACATCAACAATTTTGACGTTAACTACCACTTGACGACGGCGGACATCAAGCTGAGTTAGCTGTGCCATCGCAATATCAATCAGCCTAGGAGAGCCAATTAAAGTAACGGAATTAGTGCGCTCATCTCCTAATGCCTGTAAACCTCTAAGTAAGGGGTTAGAGTCTTTAAAATCAACCCGTTGAGTTTCTAATTTAGTTTCTGTGGTTGTTTGAGTTTGGGTAACTGCGGCAGCTGAATTACCTACAGGTACAGCACTAACGCTAGTAACCAGTCGTTCGCGGCTAATGGCACTTTCTGCTCCTAAACCAACTAAAAAGTTAAGGGCAACTCCCACTGTCACCTGATTGAGCCTCAGGCTACGCATCACTGTATCACGGGTAGAAGTAGGTAGTTTCGATCCCACAAAAACGGTGCGACCGCTACGATTAGCTTCTAAACCACTCAAGCGCAAGACGTAATTAAACACATCTTGTACTGGTTCGTTTTCTATATCTAGGGAGATAGTTTGAGAGATTGCTTGTCCATTAGCAGCAGTACCACCTCCTGCACCCTCTCCTCCTACATAAGCCAAGTTAAGACCAGCAGCACGAGCTAGTAGTGATAAAACCTCCCGCACTGGAGCATCTCGCAGTACTAATCGAGGTACGCGTTCCTGAGTTGCTAGGTCAATGGTACTAGGAGAGGCATCAGTATTAGAGATAGCAATATCCCCTACTGGTGGAGCGACAGCTCTAGGTAAGAAGGGTGGCCCTTGGTTTGGCGGTTGGCCTGGGCCAGCTGGTAGTGCAGGTTTTCCATCAATTGTGACTTCTGGGTTAGGAACAAGAACATCTGGTTTTGTATTAGGTTGGGATGGAGCCGGAGTCGATGGGGTTGTTGCTATGGGTGTTGTTGGTATTGGTATAGGTGCTGTCGGTGTTGGTGTTGATGCCGTGGTACCTGTGGATGGGCTAAAACCGAGAGTAATACCATTTTGCTGTCGCACGACAGGTTGATTGCTAGGGGCATTATTGCTTCCAGTTACCACCACCCGGACGCTATTGGCATCAAGCTGAATAACTTCAACTGAGGCAATTCCTGAAGTGGGGTTGTCTTTGCGGAAATTATTGCCTTGTGGTAAACGTAGTTGAGTATTAATAACATCTGTAACTAAAGCATTACCTCTTTTAGTGGTGAAAACTTGCGGACGCGAGCCTGAAGACGTTTTCAAAACAACATTAATTCCACCATTAACTGGATTTAGCTGTACGTCAGTAATCTGGGTAGTGTCTGCCCAAACTGGTTGAGCTGCCAAAAAGATAAAAGCAGCAGTACCCAATAATAAATTATTACCGTGAAGCTGTTTCACAGTTCATTCCTCACCTGATAAAATCTTGTTGACAAATAATTTTTGAGTAGATACCTTGCCAGATAGTGAGTGAGCAACTTGTATGCCCAAAACTCAATTGATAGGGCTAGTAACTGAAGTCTACTCAGGTAGACTCTTAAGACGACTTTCGCTATGCAGACCTACCTAGATTGACAACGCTGAAGGTTGTTAAGACTGGTGTAAGATCTATTTAGAAGTGTTCTTCTTAGTACCCATAAATCAGCACTAGTTGCTGTTATTTTTTAGTAGCAGCGGCAGCAGCAGCAGCGGCTATTTCTTCGGGGCTAAGTGGTATTAATGCCTGTAACTGAAAAGTTGTACTAATAGATGCAGGGCCAAGCTGCTGAACTTTTTTGCCTGTTAACGGGTCAACTGGTGCTTTAACCAATGTCGATTGATAATCTTTAACTATCAATAAAGGCTGTAAACGCTCAATGTTACGAAGAATTGATTGCGTTTGTTCATAAGTACCCTCAATTGCAACATTGATATTACTGCGTTTCAACTTGCCATCGACTTGTGTTCCCAGACTGCCATCATTAATCGCTTGCGGTTTCTGCGGATCTGGCACAAACTTTTTCAGTTCTCCTCTGGCTGCGTTAGCAGGAATTTGAGCATTACTAGTTTCAACCAAGCGATTTAGATCCAGTAGCAAGGTATCCAAGGTTTTTTCATTAGAAAATAAACTTAAAACCTGTACTTGTTGAAGTTTTGCTTGTTCTAGCTCGGCTTTGACCTGATCGATCTTTTTGATACTAGCTGTCTTTTGATCGACTTGTCCTTGCAGTTCGCTCACTTTTGCTTGCTTTTGTTGATAGGTATCCCAAGCTGGCATTAACATATTTAGGCCTATATACACGGCTCCAGCCAGACCTAAAACCCCTACCACAGCACCAATGATTTTGGGTGTAAAGCTAATCCCTAACAGTACAGGATAGGCGGGAGATTCGCCAAATTCTCCACTGTTGTCTGCAAAATTTAAATCCTCACTCAGCGTCATTTTGAAATGACTCCTGTTTGTTGCATACTACGAATTCGAGCTACTAATCCTACAGTGCCTTTTTGCTCTAGCTCCCGGATTAATTCAGAAGCTGGAACATCGCTGAGACTTGATTGAATAGTGTATTTGACAACTTGAATTGGTGGAATTTTTACTTCCTCTTTGGCAGTACCTTCTGGTAATGGTGCATCGATCAACTCTGCTGTAATAATTTTGCTTTCTGACGACTTTAAAAATCGAGACTGTTGCAGAGAGAGCAAGAAATCGTTGACATCGTTAAAAGAGCGAGCCATTCCAGAGATTTCTATTCCGCCCGCTGGATTGCCTGGTGGTTGTCCTGGGGCTGGGGGAAGCGGTGGAATTTGCTTGACATTCTCAATTTGCACTTTTGCAGGGATGCGATCGCGCAAATCTTGCAACATAGCTGACCAAGGACGAATCTGGTCAAACACAGTAACTAAGGCTTGTGTTTCTCCTTTAACTTTGTTGGTCTGTTCTTTAATTTTGTTAATATTTCCGATTTCTGTGTCTAACCTCTTGTTTTCCTGATCTAGCTGTGCTATTTTTTGCTCTAATTCAACATTTTTACCTTCTAACAACCACCAAGCGCCGCCCGCAGCTGCTGGTAAACATATACCAATGGCTACTCCCAGATAAATTGGTGTTAAGTTCCCAACAGGAAGTTTCACTCCTCCTTGTTTAATAGACTTTTTCTGGAAATTTGGACGATCCTTAAGAAAGTTAATATCCAGACTGTACATTCTGTTACACCTCCCTCATTCCTAGACCCAGTACTGTCGCTAAACCAGCGCGTTGTACTACAGGGTATTTCTCTTCGTTAACTTCTAAGGACAAAGCTGCTATGGGATCGATTTGGGCGGTCGGCAAGCTCAATCTTTGGGTGAAGAACTCATCTAGCTGTTGTAGCCCACCTCCGGGACCAGCTAGGAAGATTTGCGCTACTTCCAAATTTTCACTCTGATTGAGGTAAAAATCGATAGAACGACGCAGTTCATCAGTGAGTTCTCCCAATACCCTTAATAGGGCTGCCATCCCAGGATTAATGTCGGTGAGACCAGTTTTTCCCCCATCTACAGGAGTGGTCATAATCGTCATTCCCTGCAACAATTCCATATCTCGTGATGTCGGTAAACTCATGGCTTTCGACAGGGCTTGTTGCATTTGATAAGTGCCTATCGGCACAGTGCGCGAAAATTGTGGAACTCCGTTAACAATGATGGCAATTTCTGAACTGTCAAACTCTATATCCACTAGTACTGCTGCTTCTTGTGGCCCAAATTGCCGCAGTTGGTCGCGAATTGTCCGAATCAGCGCAAAACTGTTAATCTCTAAAACATCAATTTGCAATCCTGCCTGCTCAAATGTACTGATATATGCGTCTGTCACCTCCTTACGTGTAGCTACTAAAAGTACTTGTACTTTTTCAATACCATCCTCATCTACAAAGTACCCAAGTTTTTGATAATCTACATCAGCTTCTTCGCGAGGATAAGGTAAATACAAAGCTGCTTCATGGTTTAGTACCATCTCCCGCAGTTCTTTATCATCTAACTCTGCTGGTACAGGTATTAAACGTACAATTGAATCTCTTCCTGGTACAGCAGTAGCAACCCGAGAAGCTTTAATCTTGCTATCAGTTAGCGCCTGCTGAATTAATTGCGCTATTGCTGGAGGGTCAGCGATCTGACCATCGGTAATTAGTCCTTCGGGAACTGCTACTGATGTTAAGGCTTCTATTTTAAAGCCTTGACGCTGTTTGCGTAGTTGAACTATACTCACCCGTTCTGGTGCTAGTTCAATACCGACTCCTTTATTAGATTTGCCAAACAGACTATTGAAGCTTTTCACCACTTTTTTGCCCGTCGCACTGCTAAATTGAAAAGTTAAATGATACTAAAAACGTTCTTGGTACTAGGTAATGGATTTAGCCTATAATCTCGACAATTCTGCATAAGCTTTTGACTGTAAGCAAGCGTAAATATACTAGTAAAATGTTTAAAATTCACAAATTCAAACGATTGTCTGTATTTGTACTGCTCGGCTTATTAACCAGCTGGATTGTGAGTTGCAGCACAGGTAATGTTGGCACAGTCACAAAACAGAATCCTTCAGAAACAGCAAAGATTGAGTTTTGGACTATGCAACTCCAACCTCAATTTACTGGCTACTTCCAAAACCTAATTGCAACTTTTGAGTCGCAAAATAAAGGTATAAAGATTAACTGGGTTGATATACCTTGGGCTGCGATGGAGAACAAAATCTTAACAGCTGTCTCAGCAAAAACGCCACCTGATGTTGTCAACCTCAATCCGGATTTCGCATCTCAACTTGCAGGACGAAATGCCTGGCTTGATGTAGATACGAAAGTTCCAAATGAAGTACGTTCCTCCTATTTGCCCAATATTTGGAAAGCAAGCACACTCAATGGTAAGAGTTTTGGCATTCCTTGGTACCTCACCACACGGCTAACCATTTATAACACTGATTTATTAAAACAGGCAGGTATCAACAAATCGCCAAGTACTTACGTAGAATTAGCACAAGCGGCACAACAAATTAAAGATAAAACTGGGAAATATGCCTTTTTTGTAACATTTGTACCGCAAGATTCCGGTGAAGTTTTAGAATCCTTTGTGCAAATGGGAGTCACCTTAGTAGATACCGAAGGTAAAGCAGCCTTTAATTCTCCTCAAGGCAAAGCAGCGTTTCAGTATTGGGTAGATTTATATAAAAAAGGTTTATTACCTAAAGAGGTATTAACCCAAGGACATCGCCATGCTATTGATTTATACCAAGCTGGAGAAACGGCTTTTCTTGCTTCTGGCCCGGAATTCTTGAAAACGATCGCCAATAATGCGCCAAAAATTGCTCAAGCTTCCGCGATCGCACCACAAATTACGGGTGAAACAGGTAAGAAAAACGTCGCTGTCATGAATGTAGTCATCCCCAAAGAGAGTAAAAATCCGGATGCGGCTGTTAAATTTGCTTTATTTCTTACCAATGATGAGAATCAATTAGCTTTTGCTAAAGCTGCTAATGTGTTGCCATCTACTATCAAAGCACTATCTGATAGCTACTTTAAAGATGTTCCTGCTACTGCTACAACAGTAGAAAAAGCGCGAGTTGTTAGTGCCCAACAACTACAACAAGCAGAGGTATTAACACCTACTTTGAAAGATTTCAATAAATTGCAAAAGGCAGTTTATGAGAACTTACAAGCGGCAATGTTAGACCAAAAGACGGTCGATAAAGCTGTAGAAGATGCGGCGCAACAGTGGAATAATCGAACATAGGAGAGAGAAATTTTAGTTTAGGGTGCGATCGCCAAGTAAGGCACCCTAAACTAATTACTAATTGAGACTACTGTATTGGGATTTGAATGACAAATTCGGCTCCTGCTCCAAGTTTTGAATAGCAATCCAATTTTCCACCATGTAGTTCGTTAATAATTTGGTAACTGATTGATAAACCTAACCCCGTACCTTTACCCACTGCTTTAGTTGTAAAGAAAGGATCGAATAGTTTTGTGCGCACCTGCTCATCCATTCCCAACCCATTATCAGCAATCCGAATCTCTACCCAATTGTTATCAATAATCTCAGTGTTTATTTGAATTTGTGGCTGCTTAGTTATCGAGTGTTCGGTATCAGTTGTCAGTTTGCTTAAGAATAATTCTTCTAAAGCATCAATTGCATTGTCGATAATATTCATAAATACCTGATTGATGTGCCCGGCGTAACACTTGATTAATGGTAATTTTCCATAATTTTTAATAACTCTAATTTCTTGATAATTTTTTGCTGCTACTTTAAAACGATTGTTTAAAATCACTAAAGTGCTGTCGATGCCCTCATGAATATCAACTGCTTTAAATTCTGCCTCATCTAAACGAGAAAAAGTCCGCAGAGATTTGACAATTTCACCAATTCTCTCTGCACCTACAGTCATAGAACGAAATAGTTTTTCTGAGTCTTGTTTGATAAAGTTCAGTTCAATTGCTTCTATTTCTTGTTCAATTGCTACTACTGGTTCAGGGTAATACTCTTGATAAAGCGTAATTAGCCTCAGTAAATCTTGAAAATATGTCTGAGCATAATTTAAATTCCCGTAGATAAAGTTGACTGGGTTATTAATTTCGTGAGCAATTCCCGCTACCATAACTCCCAGAGCAGACATTTTCTCAGATTCTACGAGTTTCATTTGTAAAAGTTTGAGATTTTTGAGAGCATTCTCTAGCTCATCACCCCGATTTCTTAAGGCTATTTGCGACTCCTCTAACTCGCAAATTACATTTTTTAAGACCATTTCTCGGCGTTCGCTGACGTTTTCAAGTTGGTGTCTATCGGCTTCTGAACGCTCTAGTTTTTTTGTGAGAATGCGCACATTTTTCTCTAATTCTTTTAGCTTGCTTTCATATTCTTGATGTTCCATAAGCCTTTACTTTGTCCCTAAGAGCAGAGTCACAAAAGTTTCTTGATGATAGTAAGAATAACCATCAGGTTCTAAGGGAGCAAATTCACCGTAAGTATAGAATCCACAAATGGGTATTTCAGAAGAGAGTGCATTTTTAACGAGTTGATATTCTTCTTTTGTTCTCGTACCTAAAAACCAACGGCGACAGCAACAAGAGAATAACAAAACGGCTTCTGGTTCGGTTCCAGGATAATTTGCTAGAGCATTGTGCAAAGAAGTTTCAGCCGCAGCAATCACCTCGTCTCTGCTAATGTCTGTGACTTGAACTATGGCTTGCTCCGGAATATTACCGAGAAAATTGATAGTACCAGTTTCAATGTTGTAAGTGTTAGGCACTCGCATATAGTAGCGATCGCTATCTCCTTCGTATACTGCTAATGGATGCTCCGCAGTTGGTGGGCGATCGCCTAAATACCGTTGATAATATTCCAATGCCGATTTACCATCAATTTCGTGAAGGACAGTTCCCTGAGACTTGGTAACAATGCTTTTACGTCCAATGGGTTGCCAACCACAGGCAATTCCATAGGAAAATTGGATATCTCCAGAAAATATCAGAACTGGTAGAGAATCAGTTAGCACTTCATTACGGTAAAATTGATAGGTTTTTTGAAATCTAAATTGATCTCCCGCTGTACCACCTAAAATTGGAATCTGAGGATCTAAAGCCAGTTTTAGTCCTTGAAGAATTAATTCTCCATTAGTTGTTGAACCATTTTCTGTATAGCTAGCTGGTAAAGTAACACATAATTTCGCACTATTATTGCTTTTCGCCGTTGCTTGTTGCACAGCTTGGTGAGCAGCTGCAAAAGGATTTTCTCTTACTTGATAGCCGACACCAGCATGAATTTCTACAGTGTCAGAGCTAAAAAGCATGAGCGTCAAAGAATCTTGTTGGAATCCTAAAACTGAAGAGGCTTCGCCATCGGTGGTGCAACCAATCAAATCAATATCGGGAAAAATTTGATGAATTTCTTTGAGGATTAACTGATGATCGAAGTCAATAGCAGCGAATAAAATACCTGCCTGAGGTATGAAACCTGCTAAATCGTTAACACACTGTTCTAAAATTTCTGTAATTGCACTTTGAGAATCTGGGTCTTCGCTGTGACCAACAACTACTTTTAGCATTTTTCTCTCCTATTAACTAGAAATTACTACAGCACCATCGCTTCAACGATTGTCTGCAACATCATTTCTCAGTTAATTTTGCCCATTGAAGTCTTGCTAATCACACATATCACTGAATTTATATAATAAGTTTAAATACTTAGCATAAGCTTTAAAAGTAAGAGAAGTGCAATCCCCAACTCTGATATTTGATAGATGAAGATATCAGAATGCCAAAATCCTGATATTTACAATATTTTGTAGAGCGATCGCCGCATTGAAAGTGTTAATTAATCGCGTAGGTATGTTGAAATAAATTGATAAATATTACGCACATAAAAGATTAATTTATAATATAAGTATTGGGGAAAATTATCTAAACTAAAAATCAACTTTTTATGATTTATGTTCTGCTAAAAAGTTTCCTATTAAATATAAAGAACCGCACAAAACAACTAAATTCTCAGTACCAGTAAAAGCAGCTTCCAGGGCTGAAGATAAATCTGGATAAGATTGGCAAAAATCTAAGCTTGGGCAAACATTAACAGCTAACTTTGCTAATTCATCAGGAACGGCTGAAGAAGTATCTGGTACTGGTACGAGAAATAATCTATCTCCCTGGCGTAACAAGGCTTGGAAAATATCAGCATGGTCTTTATTTGCCATCATTCCCATAACCCAAGTGACTGTGGGAGTCTTCAATGTATCCACATAATCGCGTAATACTTGAGCGCCAGCAGGGTTATGAGCACCATCGAGTAATAATTTATGCTTTTTCCAAGTAACCCATTGAATACGCCCAGGCCATTTAGTTTTTGCCATCCCATTAATTATGGCCGATTGCGAAATTTGCCATTTCTGTTTTTGGAGAATTTCTATAGCAGCTAAAGCTAAGGCAGAATTTGTTAATTGAATTTGTCCCTGTAAAGGCAAAGGATATTGAATTAATTTGGAATTTTCTAGAGTTTGGTATTCAGCCCATCCTGAAGATATGGGACGCGCAGGCTGAGGCGTAAATATTGGGCATTGTAATTCTTGAATGCGCGATCGCACAACTTCTTGGGCATCTTTAGGTAATAGCCCTACAACAACCGGACATCCACTTTTGAGAATCCCAGCTTTTTCTCTAGCAATATCCGCAACAGTAGGGCCTAGTTGTTGCCAGTGTTCTCTGCTGATGGAGGTAATGATTGTCACCAAAGGTTGTTCGCACACATTAGTTGCATCTAAGCGTCCTCCCAATCCAACTTCTACCACCGCCACATCAACTTGCTGTTGGGCAAAATACAACCAAGCAGCGGCGGTAATGACTTCAAACTGAGTTGGAGATTCATCCTCAGGCGCGTTCGCTGCTTGCACTTCTTGTAATAATTTGTACAATTCCTCTGAAGAAATTGGCTGTTCGTTTAGACAGATACGTTCTGTCCAATCAACTAAATGAGGAGAAATATAACGTCCTGTACGATAACCAGCTTCAGTCAGAATGGATGAAAGATAAGCACAGACAGAACCTTTGCCGTTCGTACCCGCGACATGAATTACCGGGACTTGGTGATGCGGATTCCCAAGATTTGCCAATAGCTTCAGAATGCGTGAGAGTCCGAGATTGATACCAAAAGGTTGAAACGATTTTAGTAGAGAGTCAATATCCACGATTGGGGGAAGAGAGAGTTTGTAGAGAAATTGGACAAGAGAGAAATCAAAAATGCCCTAAGACCAATGAACCGACTGTTCCTGCAAAAAGAAACAGTCGGTTAAATAATGTTAATTCTTATTTGAGTTTAGGCTTCTCTGTTTAAAAAGTTTTGAACTTGTTGTATTGCAGCCGCACCAATATTAAATAAAGCCCAACCAGCAGCAATGGCAACAGGTGCTAAAACGATTGCTACACGAAAATCAATGTCCATATTCAGAACCCCTCTGTTAAATAAATTAAAGTTTTGTCAACTGCTCTCATTTTTATTGTTAGCTTAAGTGGGCAATTTTTCCAGCCCCATATGTAAAGAATATTTACAATTTTGTCATTTGTTATTGGTTATTGGTCATTCGTCAAAAGTCAAGAGGCAAAATTTATTAGTTATTTCTTCCCGATCTTCCTTGCGGCCTCATCACCCTGACTGCGGCTTGGGAAATCCGAGATCGGTTCCCTTACCAGCATGAACTAAAGCTAACTTTTGGTAACGTTCAGCGTGTTCGAGAAGTTCTGTAACTTCGGTGTCTGAGATTTGGCGAATCACTTTGCCAGGAACGCCCACAACTAAGGAAAATGGTGGTATATCCTTAGTTACTACAGCACCAGCACCAATAATGCTACCAGTACCTACCCTGACTCCGTCTAAAACGATCGCGCCAATCCCAATCAAACTACCTCGTTCAATATAGGCAGAATGTATCACAGCGCGATGTCCTACAGTGACACGATCTTCTAAGATGGTAGGAAAACCAGGGTCGCAGTGTAGGATAGCGCCATCTTGTATATTCGTGCATTCGCCAATATCGATGCGTTCTACATCTCCCCTGACCACTGCTCCATACCAAATACTTACCCCTGCCTTTATGTTTACCGAACCGATAACAATCGCATTAGCTGCAACAAAGGCAGCTTGAGAAAAATCAGGAGATGGCCAGTAAGAAGCTGTAGACACGATAGAATATGAATATGGTACCCAGGAACACTGGAGAAACTCCAACATTTGAGGCTGGTTGCAAAACCAGAATATCACAGGGTCAAGCTTCTATGCTGAGGAAGACACTAGTGAATCCTGTTACTGCAACAAGTCAGTGACTTTGTAGCGGTAAACGGGTAAACCAAAGTGGTGGAGCCGAAGTGTAAAATCCAAACCACTGGTGCTGGTGAAGACAAAACTATGTTTCTACGCACTTCATGATGAATCCAGGCTTGCAGTACCCAATATTTGGCCCCGAAATTCAGTGTCCCCACTGTCGCCAAACGATTCCGGCGCTGACACTGACAGATACCTATTTGTGTCCGCGTCATGGGGCGTTTGAGGCTAATCCTAAAACTGGTGAATTAATCCATTTACAGTCGGGGCGACATTGGCGAAAGTGGAATAGTGAATGGTATCGACAACATACCCATCCTGACGGTATTAGGTTTGAAATTCACGAAGCTCTAGATAAGCTATATACCCAAGGTTATCGAGCAACGCGGGTGATTATTGCTCGTCGATATCAAGAATTGATGAGTGGCTATTTAGAACGCAGTACTCCTTGGCGTTCTGGACAACAGCCAGAAAATACATCAGCGCGGCTTTACGGTTTACCTGTGGAGTTTAGTCCCGATCCCGCAGACGAACCCTGCTGGGAAGTGATTAATTTCGATCTGGAAAAAGAGCCTGGTGTCCCTGTACGCTATCCTTATTTCCGATTATTTGAGTAAATAGTTGTTAGTCATTAGTCAAGAGTCAATAGTCATTGTTGAGTAGCATAGTGACTATTGATGAAAGAACAAATGGCAAAGTCCAAAATCTGAGCGTCGGCAGCCCACGCTCAGAACTTTGTAAGAAAGGGACAAATGACTAATGACTGATGACTAATGACGAATGGCAAATTATGCACCACGCTTCGATTCGGACTGCAAATATTCATCAGGCGATCGCCTTCTATGAGCAGTTGGGGTTTACAGTTTGCGAACGCTTCACTACAGGCTACACCCTAGCTTGTTGGATGGAAGGATTGGGTGGCAGAATTGAACTCATCCAAATTCCCGAACCTAAACCAGCCCCAGATGCTTTTGCAGACGAACATTATGTGGGCTACTATCATCTCTCATTCGATTTAACAGAGCTAACTGCTGATTTGCCTAGTTGGTTAAATAGTTTACAAGAAAGATTGGTAGCAGCAGACCTACAACCGCTAAAAGTGCTTTTAGAACCTACACAACAGCAAATAGGCGATCGCATCTTTGAGGTAGCTTTCATTGCAGATACTGATGGCTTACCCCTGGAATTCATTCGGATTTTGGCAAAACTCAACTAATTTTACTTTTATATTGATTATTTCTCCTGGTAGAATAGCTGATCTCAGTAGTTTTGCCTAGGTGATAAAGGATCGCAAGGATTAGACTATAGTCATCACTCCAAAATATGTAACTTAGTTTACAGAGTATCTGCAAAATCAATGTCTCTGTTTTCCACCTTATATCGATATCGTTTTCCATTATTGCTGTTAAGTTTATGGATAATTGCAGTGTTTTTATTTGGTGGTAAACCTGCTGATAGCCAACACATGGTAGTGTCTAAGCAAATACATACTCAATCAACAGTACATGCACAAAAAATCATACCCCAAACAGTGACAGAAAACGTCCACAAGACATTGTTAGAGAATGGTCTCACGGTACTAACAAAAGAAGTGCATACTGCGCCAGTAGTAACTGTACAAGTTTGGTACAAGGTAGGTTCGCGCAACGAAGAACCCGGAGTAAATGGTATTGCTCACCAATTGGAACACATGATGTTTAAAGGCACACAAAATCGTCCAGTGCAATTTGGGCGATTGTTTAGTGCTTTAGGCAGCGACTCAAATGCTCTCACCAGCTACGATCAAACAGCATATTACAACACCGCAGAACGGAATAAGCTCAAAGCGCTTCTCATCTTAGAAGCAGATCGGATGCACAATTCACTCATCGATCCCGAACAATTAGCTAGTGAAAAGCGTGTAGTCATTTCTGAGTTACAAGGTTATGAAAATAGCCCGGAATACCGCCTTAACCGTGCTGTCATGCGAGCAGCTTTTCCCGATCACGCTTATGGGTTGCCTGTAGGGGGTACAAAAGCTGATGTAGAGAATTTTACAGTGGAGCAGGTACAGCAGTATTATCGCAAGTATTACAGCCCCGACAATGCCATTTTAGCGATCGTTGGAGATTTCCAAACTGCGCCAACTCTAGAAGCAGTTCAAGAAATATTTGGGAAATTACCGAAGAGTCAACAGTCCAAAGTCAACAGTCCAAAGTCAACAGTCAACAGTCAACAGTTAACAGTATCCTCCTCACCCATTATCCTGAGAGAAGCAGGAGCAGAGAAAATGTTGCAAGCGGTCTATCCCCTACCGGATGTGAATCATCCAGATATGCCTGCTTTGCAAGTGATGGATTACATTCTGACAGAAGGACGTAGTTCTAGACTTTATCAGGCATTGGTAGAATCAGGTTTAGCTAGCGAGGTCGCTGCTTCTGTGGCTAGCTTGCGAGAATTTGGTTGGTACGAACTTTTAGTGACAGCTGCTCCTAATCAAAATTTAACCAAAATCGACTCCGTGCTGAAAAAAGCGATCGCCAATGTTAGCAAAACCGGAGTCACAGCAGAAGAAGTAAATCGAGCTAAGGCGCAATTAGAAGCGACGGTAATTTTAGCTAACCGTGACATCACTGACCAAGCAATGCAATTGGGTAATGATGAGACAACTACTGGCGATTATCGGCATACAGAAAGCTTCTTAGCCAATGTCCGCCAGGTGAGTTCGGCTGATGTTGTGGCTGTAGTCAACAAATACCTCAAACCAGAAGCGCGTGTAGTCGGTTTGTTTGAACCCAGCCAAAAACAGGCAAAAGCAGCTACAGCTAAACCACACTCTACACCAACTACAGAAAATTTCTCTTTAGGAGCACCTGTAGCCTCTACTGAGCTATTAAAGTACCTGCCTCCTGTTGATGAAGCAATGGAGATTGGTAAGCGACAGTTACCACAACAAATTACCTTTGGCAATGGTTTGCGCTTATTGCTACTGCCCGATCGCAGTACTCCCACAGTCACCCTCAGCGGTCACATCAACGCAGGTATGGAATTTGACCCAGAGGATAAAGCTGGATTAGCATCTCTGGTAGCAGATAACTTAATGAATGGAACTAAAACCAAAGATTTTTTAACAATTGCTAAAACCTTGGAAGAACGAGGGGCTAGTTTAGAGTTTAGAGCCTACCGCGAAGGCGTGCGGATTGAAGGTGATAGTTTAGCTGCTGACTTACCTGTATTGTTGAAAACTTTGGCAGATGTAGTTAAAAATAGTACGTTTCCCGCTAAAGAGTTGGAACTGGATCGCAAACAAGCCATAACTTCTCTCAAAGTAGACTTGGACGATCCAGATGAAGTCGCAAATAGAACCTTTATTCAGTCTATTTATCCGAAAAAGCATCCCTTGCATACTTTCCCTACAGAGAAGAGTCTCAAGCGAATTAAGCGTGAGGATGCGATCGCTTTTAAGAAAAAACATTATCGTCCAGATACAACAGTGTTAGCACTGGTAGGAGATTTTGATCCGGCTAAAGTGCGATCGCTGATTCAAAGTGAGTTTGGTGACTGGCAAGTTAGCGGTCAACCACCAAAATTACAATATCCTCAAGTATCTTTACCAGAAGGAGTGGTGCGTGTAAACTCGATCGTTCCAGGTAAATCTCAAGCTAGTACTTACATGGGTTATAAGGGGATTAACCGTCAAGATCCCCGATATTATGCAGCCTCAGTATTGAATGAGATTTTAGGCGGCGATACCCTTTCCAGTAGACTTGGGGCAGAAATTCGCGATCGCCAAGGTCTGACCTATGGAATTTATAGCTATTTCCAAGTCGGAAAGAATACTGGGACATTTTGGATTGAAATTCAAACCAGTCCCGAAGATACCAATAAAGCGATCGCCAGCACTCACAAACTCTTAAAACAAATTCATCAGCAAGGCGTAACTGCATCAGAAGTTGAAGCAGCTAAACAAACTCTGATCGGTGACTACAATGTTTCTCTAGCCAACCCAGAGGAATTAACCAAACATATTTTGATGAATCAGGTGTATGGACTTGATGAAGTTGAACTGCGCTCTTTTACAGAAAAGATTCAGCAAGTCACCCTGGCTCAAGTCAATCAAGCTGCGCGTGAGTTACTTCATCCAGATAAAATTGTGGTAGTGACTGCTGGCCCTGCTGTCTTAGCAGAGCAAAAAATTCAATAAAAATTCTGGAATTTACATACTTATTTCCTCAAATGCAAGCAATCAAGCGGATTTACATTATCCTGTTATTAATGCTGTGCTTTGGTATAAGCAATATTAATTCGGCCTTAGCAGCAAATGTATCTGGCGATCTACTCAAACAAGCTGCTGTTGAAATTCCAGTTAGCTTAGGAAACGCAGCTAACGAACTGAAATTTGAGCCAAGCAGCTTGGAATTTGTGACTGGTAAACGCTATAATCTCCGGCTCTCCAATCACAGCCAACTCAAGCACTATTTTACTGCCAAAGATTTTGCTGATGGCATCTGGACGCAAAAAGTTGAAGCAGGTAAAGCAGAAATTAAAGGAGCCATCCACGAAATAGAACTAAAACCAGGTGCTACAGCCGAATGGGTATTTGTGCCGTTAAAACCAGGAAAATATAACCTACGTTGCTCAGTACCAGGACACACAGAAGCAGGGATGACTGGCGAAATTACCGTCAGCAATTAAAAACTCCCCAGTAAACATTATTTGATTAAAGCAGACGAAGTGGCGCGAACAATATTGATGTTTCCTAGTTGCATCTAATTTGCGCCATCTCTCAAATTTTATGCTGGGTGGCTTAGTTACTGTCAGTAGCAAATTCGTAAGTAAAAAATAAGTTAATTTAAATATAGATATTATTTCTCAACTAACCTAGACAAAATTTCACTTTCAGCCTTCCAGCGCCCATTACTTTTAATTCCTCATGAACATCCTCAGTAACTTACTTGCTCAAACAACTCAGCCACCATCGCCGAAAAAACAACGCCGAGGTATCGAAATCAAATCGCCGCGAGAAATTGAAATTATGCGGCAATCAGCAAAAATTGTAGCAACTGTACTCAAAGAAATTTCTGAGTTAGTGCAACCAGGAATGACTACGGCTGATTTGGATGCTCATGCGGAAAAACGTATCCGAGAAATGGGTGCAACGCCAAGTTTTAAGGGATATCACGGTTTTCCTGGTTCGATTTGCTCCAGTATTAATAATGAAGTCGTACATGGAATTCCTAGCCCCAAAAAAGTAATTCGCACAGGGGATGTATTAAAAGTAGATACGGGTGCTTATTACCAAGGTTTTCATGGCGATTCTTGCATTACAATTGCTGTTGGTGAAGTTACCCCAGAAGCCACTAAACTGATTCGCGTAGCCGAGGAAGCTCTATATAAGGGTATTGAACAAGTAAAAGCAGGTGCATACTTGCTGGATCTTGCCGG
This sequence comes from Calothrix sp. NIES-2098, assembly GCF_963875125.1. NCBI lineage: Bacteria > Bacillati > Cyanobacteriota > Cyanophyceae > Nostocales > Calotrichaceae > Calothrix > Calothrix sp. NIES-2098. The sequence goes on along the minus strand of NZ_CAWNKJ010000001.1, from coordinate 8,166,900 downwards.
AGCAATTGAAGACCATGTAAAAGCTAACGGTTTTACAGTAGTCGAAGAATTTACCGGACACGGCGTAGGACGTAACCTGCACGAAGAACCTTCGGTATTCAACTTCCGCACCAGAGAAATGCCAAATGTCAAACTTCGTGCGGGAATGACCTTGGCAATTGAACCAATTTTAAATGCAGGTTCCAAGCATACGCGCACTTTAGCCGATCGCTGGACAGCAGTGACAGTAGATAATGCTTTGTCCGCCCAGTTTGAGCATACCGTGTTGGTGACAGAAACGGGCTATGAGATTTTGACCGATCGCTCAAAAGTTTAACAGTTAAACGATTTTAGATTGAGATATCATCTCAAATCTGAAATTAGCACGCTCAAAAGCCTGAGTTTTATTTACCTTGAGCTTTGGACTCTTGACTAAAAACAAAAAGCCGACAGCCTTAAAAAAAAGACTGTCGGCAAATATTGTGTTCCCTATTAATGACTCGGCTAGAGTTCAGTTATAAGGCATTATTGCAGTTTGCCACTTGTACAGAGACGATCTTAATCATGGGCATCTGTGATTGTTATCACTGGATGGTCATAGCCCAACTGTATTTTATAAAGGAATTTCTCGATATTAAGAGAAAAATACACATCTTAAAGAGAGGAACTGTAACTTAAGCTACAAAGTCTTTTTATCTGTAAATACTAATATATCTTCGGTAAAATGCATCTTCATCCTGTAAATGTCATGAGTGGGGCAATTCTGCTTTTAGCATCCTTGGGTTGCGCCGCACCATTCCAGACTCAACTCTCTCCAGGTAATAGTTTTACAGCTACCCCTACAGCCATCCAAACCAGTTATAACTCAAAAAGTAATCAACCAACCACTAAAACTGACACTATTACTGTTGAGGGAGAAAAAATTCCTATTACCTTAAAACTTTATGACCAATACAGTAATTTATTTACCACATACTTTCCCGATGGAGAATTTATTGCTGAAGGCGGTAGTTCTGGGGAAGGTACCGGAGTGAGGTTTATTGCTAATTTTGGAGGTAACAAAAATGAAAATGCCTATGTCCACGTTGCTTTTCTGAATAATGTCAAAACTCTAGAACAGGTAAAAAGCTTTGTGAATGGCAAGAATGGTTTAATTGCATCCAATAAATGGCGCGTTGTTGACCGGAGTCAAAAAGTTCCTTATCCTTGGGCAAAAGAAAAGATTGTCTTCAGTAAAGGCAAGAACATAGTGGGAACTATTTATCTCGGTCAACAAAAGGGCAAAGTTTTCTATGTAATTACCCATTTCCCAGTAGAATATGGCGATGGATTTCCACCTAGAGCCGATTTGATACTCAAAAATATCCAAGTGAGTGGTTAATATTGCAATTAATACACATATATTTGGAAATTAAAGTTAATAAGTGCGATTGGTGGTGTTTCAACAGCGATCGCACTTTTATTTTTGCCAATCGATCGCGCAGCCGATCTAAGAGTAGTTTCTAGACTTAATTGCTAACCAACTATATTTACATAAAATTATCATCAGACGCAGCCTTAATGATTTGAGAGTTCATTGATTAATAAATCTAACTCTGAGTAGTAGATTTTAAATGTACATACCTTTAAAATTTTACTCATTTAATCAAAATATTGGTGATATTAGTTTAAGTTGCAAATCGATGATGAATCAACTGAAAGCTTACACCTTAGCGTTTTTATTGACGGGATTTGTTTTTCCACAACAGAGCCAAGCGGCTGAATTAGCATCTGTCTCAGGACAGGTTCAAGAAGTAGTACGGTGGTTTACAGGCAAATTTGATAATGTTACCCAAGTCGCTAGCAATCCTTCAGTGCCATTAATTACAATGACTAATTGCCAAGTGCAATTAGATGGTGCTAGTGGCACAGATGGAACGCAAAATGTTTATTTAGAGCAGCATAGTGCAGCTTTTAATCGAGTACGCTTTTATTCCTTCGGTAGTGGTAGTGGTGTTATAGACCTAGGTATTCGTAGCTTTATCAATTCAAGCAGTTTAAGTGGACTTTGCGATCGCCCTATTTCACAGAGAATTATTAGCCAGAATAATCTTGCAGCTGCTGTTTGTAGTCTGAATATAACCTATGAACCGAATCGCTATGTTGGTAATAATGCACCAACAGGTTGTCCTACAAGTACTGGTGGTAAGGCGGTATCTAGCGTTTCAATTGAAGCCAACAGCATTTATTCGTTAGATCAGATTTTTAGCAGCAGTGGTCAATTGCTAGTAAATACCCCAATTGAGTTTCAGAGGATCATCGCAACAGTTCCGGAATCTTCGCCTTTAGCTGGATTAGCACTTGCGGGTACTGGCTTAATATTTTTGCGAAGGAGAAAGCAAGCGGGAGTGTTGATGAGGAAATCAATTAACAGTAGGCGCTCATGATAAATATCAGGGTGCTGATGCACTCTGATATTTTTGGATATTTGATTAAATGAGAAAATAGCGATCGTTTTTCAGGAAAATAGTTTTGAAGAAAAACCAGGTCTAGGAGTTATATGACTGCGAAGCCATTTAGTAAATTCATCTCATCCTAACTCGCCAGATGCTACTTGCAAAATTATCTTTTCTTGTTCGTTTACGGAGGCATTAATCTCAAAACCATTCAACACCAAGAACACTTCCATTGCGGCGTGACCGATGCGTTTGTTGCCATCTATAAAAGGATGATTTTTAATGAGTGAAAAACTTAGAGCCGTAGCCTTTTCAACTATGGTTGGATAAAGTTCTTCTCCACCAAATGTCATTTTGGGTTGAGCTAAAGCTGATTCCAAAGCACCGAGGTTAGCAATACCCGCAGAACCACCCGACTGCTCGATAATGCGATTGTAGAGTTCCAACACCTCTTGAAAAGTCAGATAGCGCATTATGCCAGCCGCTTGTACAGTTCAGCATTTTTGTTGAGTACGTAATCCATTGCATCTTGAAACGATGTTTCTGGCTGATTTAGCAATTCTTCAACACCCATTAATACTAATTCTTCTATTGATATACCAAGACTAGTAGCTTTTTGTTGCAACTTCAGCAAATGCTCATCCGTAATTTTGATTGTAATGGTATTCATAATGCGATCGCAGACTTGAAGGGCTTGAAGACATTATCACTTTAGCACTGGCGATGTGGTGGAATCTTGAACAGAGGCGATCGCCTTTAAGATGAACTTGACAATTGTTCTGACTGTAACCCGAATCGGTAAGAAACCGATAGAATAATGCTCTGTCCTTTTGGTGCATTATTTCCATGACCGCCAAATCCTCTGCCCCCTTTTCACCTAAAGAAATCGCCGCTGAAGGTTTGAAACCAGAAGAATATGAAGAAATTGTCCGACGGCTAGGGCGACATCCCAACAAAGCTGAACTAGGAATGTTTGGGGTGATGTGGTCAGAGCATTGTTGTTATAAGAATTCTCGCCCTTTACTCAAACAGTTTCCTACTACAGGTCCTCGCATTTTGGTAGGGCCTGGTGAAAATGCTGGCGTTGTAGATTTAGGTGATGGGCTGCAACTAGCTTTTAAAATTGAATCCCATAACCACCCCTCAGCAGTTGAACCCTTCCAAGGAGCAGCCACGGGAGTAGGAGGTATCCTAAGGGATATCTTTACAATGGGTGCGCGTCCCATAGCTTTATTAAATTCCTTGCGCTTTGGTTCTCTAGAAGATGCCAAAACTCAAAGGCTGTTCCAAGGTGTTGTGGCTGGGATTAGCCACTATGGTAATTGTGTTGGAGTACCTACCGTAGGTGGCGAAGTTTACTTTGACCCCGCTTATTCTGGAAATCCCTTAGTGAATGTTATGGCTTTGGGATTGATGGAAACCCCAGAAATCGTCAAATCTGGCGCATCGGGGATAGGAAATCCCGTGCTGTATGTTGGTTCCACCACGGGACGCGATGGTATGGGAGGGGCAAGTTTTGCTAGTGCAGAATTAAGTGATGAATCTATAGATGACCGTCCGGCTGTGCAAGTAGGCGACCCATTTCTAGAAAAGTCGTTAATTGAAGCGTGTCTGGAAGCATTTAAAACAGGTGCAGTTGTCGCCGCCCAAGATATGGGTGCGGCGGGTATCACCTGTTCGACATCGGAAATGGCAGCTAAAGGCGGTGTCGGTATTGAATTAGATTTAGATAAAATTCCTGTGCGGGAATTGGGCATGGTGCCCTATGAATACCTGCTTTCGGAATCTCAAGAACGAATGTTGTTTGTTGCCCACAAGGGACGGGAACAGGAATTAATCGATATTTTTCACCGTTGGGGACTTCATGCTGTTGTCGCTGGTACAGTAATTGCTGAACCAATTGTGCGAATTCTGTTTGAGGGTGGAGTAGCAGCAGAAATTCCGGCGGATGCTTTGGCAGAAAACACACCGCTATATCATCGGGAATTGTTGACAGAACCTCCAGAATATGCACGCCAAGCTTGGGAATGGAAAGCTGATTCATTACCTCTGTGCACGAATGCTGGCATTGAAATTCAAGGCAGTTTGCAAACTTGGAATGATATTTTGTTAACTTTGCTTGATACTCCGACCATTGCTTCTAAAAGTTGGGTGTATCGTCAGTATGACCATCAGGTACAAAACAACACTGTAGTCTTTCCTGGTGGTGCTGATGCTGCTGTGGTGCGCTTACGTCCTTTAGAACCTCCCGGAAACACAGAAGCTAACAAAGCTGTAGCAGCTACGGTAGATTGTAATCCTCGCTACGTGTATCTTGATCCCTATGAAGGTGCTAAGGCAGTGGTTGCAGAAGCAGCGCGCAATCTCAGTTGCGTAGGTGCTGAACCTTTAGCTGTGACAGATAACCTCAATTTCGGCAGCCCTGAAAAACCAATTGGTTACTGGCAGTTAGCAGAAGCTTGTCGCGGTTTGGCGGAAGGCTGTCGGGAATTGGCTACGCCTGTCACTGGTGGGAATGTTTCTCTTTATAATGAAACTCTTGATTCTCAAGGTAATCCCCAACCCATCTATCCTACGCCTGTGGTTGGTATGGTGGGATTAATCCCAGATATCAGCAAAATTTGTGGTCAAGCTTGGCAGGCTGCGGGTGATGGAATTTATCTTTTAGGTTCATTGCCTACATCTGACGAAAGTTTGGGAGCTTCAGAGTATTTAGCCACAATTCACAGTACTGTTGCTGGCAGACCGCCCAAGGTAAATTTTGACTGGGAACGTCGCGTACAGCGAGTTTGCCGTGAGGGTATTCGTGCAGGCTGGATACAATCTGCTCATGATTGTGCTGAGGGTGGATTAGCAATTGCTTTAGCTGAATGTTGTATTGCTGGTAAACTTGGTACGCAAATTACGTTAGAAATTCCAGCAACACGCTTAGATACAGTTCTGTTTGGCGAAACTAGCGGACAAATTTTAGTATCTGTGGCGTCAGAACAACAAGGAATTTGGGAATCCTACTTACAGGAACATCTCGGCCAACAATGGCAAAAACTGGGTACAGTAGCTAATTCTGACTTGGGTTTGGGGGTCTTAACCTCTGATAACCAAACCTTAATAAACGTTAGTATCAACGATATGATGGATCGCTATTCCTACGCGATCGCTAGACGTTTAGCAATTCAAATTACTCCCTCTAATTAATTCGTAAAATCCCCCCTATGCGAATCGCTAACGTCAATTAGCATAATTACGGTACTGTTTTAATGGACGGTTAAAGTTTTATTAAGAGAACTGTAACTATCCACTCATACGCAATTTTGGATTTTAGGTTGTAAAAACGTTATCTGTCTTTACAATCCATCTTGATTCTCCATAAATCTTAATCAGTTGGAGCGATCCAAATTTGATATCGCCTAATCCCAGTGACTTGACACCACCACCAGGAGCAAAGCTAGCATGATTCCCCAAGATTCCGTCAGTTTGGATGACTACCCGCAACACTCAAACAACCCAATCAATAGTTATGAAAATCGTCCCGACAAGCCAGAAGAAGCTTGTGGTGTTTTCGGCGTCTACGCACCGGGAGAAGATGTTGCTAAACTAACCTACTTTGGATTGTATGCACTGCAACACCGGGGTCAAGAATCAGCTGGCATTGCCACCTTTGAGGGTACAAAAGTACACCTACACAAAGATATGGGCTTGGTGTCTCAAGTCTTTAATGAATCTGTTCTGAGTGAGTTACCAGGTAGTCTAGCCATTGGGCACACTCGTTACTCAACTACAGGTTCTAGCCGCAAAGTTAATGCCCAGCCTGCTGTGGTCGAAAGCCGCTTAGGTACATTAGCTCTAGCACATAATGGTAATTTAGTCAATACAGTACGGCTGCGCGAAGAGTTGCTGAAGAGCCAATGCAACTTAGTGACAACGACAGACTCAGAAATGATTGCCTTTGCGATCGCACAAGAGGTTAATGCTGGTGCAAGTTGGCTGGATGGCTGTATTAGAGCATTTAATCGCTGTCAAGGAGCCTTTAGTTTAGTCATTGGCACTCCTGTGGGGATTATGGGTGTGCGCGATCCTAATGGCATTCGTCCCTTAGTAATTGGTACTTTAGCTGGTGAGCCAGACCGTTATGTTCTAGCTTCTGAAACCTGCGGCTTAGATATTATTGGTGCGGATTACTTGCGCGATGTAGAACCAGGAGAATTGGTGTGGATTGACGAAGAAGGTCTAACTTCCGTTCGCTGGCATCAACAGCCGCAGAAGAAGTTGTGTATCTTTGAGATGATTTACTTTGCCCGTCCTGATAGCCTCATGCATGAGGAGAGTTTGTACAGTTACCGAATGCGGTTAGGAAGGCAACTAGCAGCAGAATCTGCGGTTGATGCCGATATTGTTTTTGGTGTTCCCGATTCTGGTATACCAGCCGCCATTGGATTTTCTCAAGCTTCTGGTGTCGCTTACGGTGAAGGACTAATTAAAAATCGCTATGTCGGACGCACCTTCATTCAGCCAACCCAAACCATGCGCGAATCGGGCATTCGCATGAAACTCAATCCCCTCAAAGATGTACTAGTAGGGAAGCGAGTCATTATTGTCGATGATTCGATTGTGCGGGGAACCACTAGCAGAAAACTAGTGAAAACCTTGCGTGAGGCTGGTGCAGCGGAAGTACATATGCGAATTTCTTCTCCTCCTGTGACTCATCCTTGCTTTTATGGCATTGATACCGACACCCAAGATCAGCTAATTGCTGCTACCAAGTCGGTGGAAGAAATTGCCAAGCAGTTGGGAGTTGACACCCTCGCTTATCTGAGTTGGAAGGGAATGTTAGAAGCTACAGGCGAAGACACTAATAATTTCTGTTCCGCCTGCTTTACCGGAGATTACCCCGTTCCTATTCCTGAGCAAGTGAAGCGTTCTAAGTTGATCTTAGAAAAGGTAGTCGTGTAGGGCTAAACATGTGCGATCGCTTCTTAGTTTAAATATTGAGCAAGCGATCGCATCACATCAAGCTCAAGTTTCTGGTTCAATTCCCAAAGCCCTTAACTGTTCTGCTAATCTTTCGGCTCGCTGATGTTCCTGTTCGGCACGTTAGCGTTCCTGTTCTGCCTGTTGACGTTCTTTGGTGGCTAACTCTCCTCCCCATAGTAATAATTCGCCTTGCTCATCCCACCAACGCAACCAATAGCCTGTACGATTTTCTCGGATTCCTTGCCAAACACCTAAAAATAAGTTCATTTCCGCAATCCAGTAACGGTTATTTGCATCTGGCGATTGCAGTTGATAACGTCCTGAGTTATCTCGTTGATAAACTTCTAAAACTCCCGCATCTGGTTCAAAAATGGCATAGTTTGGTATTTGTAAGACTTGCTCGTAATAGAACCATTTACCAGGGGGATAGGTTGGTTTACTAGAATACTCTCCACCTTCGGTATCTGAGATAAACTCCATCACAATTACTGGTAGATCGCCTTGCAACCGTGGGGTATAACTGCGCTTGACTTCGGCTCGTGGTACGCGAATAGAAGGCACATATCCCCAATCTGGAGCTTTGACTACGAACTGACGGTTCAAGGTAGCACAAATGCCATAGTTAGTGATGGTTAAGGCGTTGGCTGGTAATCTCCCTGACAGTTCCAAGCTTTCAGTTAGAGCCGCAGCTAGGGGAGGCTGATTAATGTTATCCACTGGCTCATCATCTAAAACAAAATCTTCTGGTAATTTTTCCCAGGTCACTTCATAGGTGGCTGCATTGGCTAGCATGGTGAGAGTGCCTCGTTAGCGCAATCAATTTTAAGTCTATGGTATCGTTACACTTGTTGAAATCACCCAAGCGATCGCGTGCTGTGTTGAGTATTTAACTTCAGTTGAGAGTACTCCAAAGCTTTATTACTCAAGCAAGTTGCCCGCGGTAAAATAAGAATCTATCTCATCCAAAAGTAGTATGTTAAGAGTCCAGCGTTCACAGATGCAACGCTATGGTATTTCTATTTTGTCAGTCCTACTGGCGTTGCTGCTGGGTCTAGTGTTGGAACGACTGCTACAAATAAACGTTTCATCACTGTTTTTCGCTGCTGTAGTCTTTAGTAGTTGGTACGGTGGCTTTCCTGCTGGTTTGGTGGCGACAATCTTATCAATCTTAGCTAATAACTATTTTTTTACACTACCTATATACGTCCTTACACTGAGGAATGGCTCCGATCTTTTAGAGCTAGTTATATTTAGCTCGATAGCGCTTTTAATTAGTTCGTTAAATGCAGAACTACGTAATGCCAAACAGGCATCAGAGGCAAAGCTAGCAAAGCTACAGGTAAGTTATCGTCGGTTGCTAGAAACAGCCAATGAAGGTATCTGGATATTGGACAGCAGAGGACAGACAGAATATGTGAATCAGCGTTTAGCTCAAATGCTTGGCTACAGCATGGAAGAGATGATTGGTTGCCCAATTTTTGACTTTATGGAAAGTCAAGCTCAAATTGAAGTAGAGCAATTGTTTAACCAACAGAAGCAGAGCATTCAAGAGATAAAACGGCAATTTGACTTACGTTTACGCTGCAAAGATGGATCGGATATTTGGGCAATTGTCTCCACTAGCCCCATCTTGAATAACAAAGGTGAATTTTCGAGTGCGATCGCTATGCTCACAGATATCAGCGAACGCAAACAAACAGAAGCAGCTCTAAGAGAAAGCGAACAGCGGTATCGTTCTTTGGTAGTGGCAATTTCTCAGATAGTTTGGACAACCGATCCTGATGGGCAGGTAGTTGATGTACCAGAGTGGCGGGCTTACACTGGGCAAAGTCCAGAAGAAGTCAAAGGTTGGGGTTGGTTAGCTGCATTGCACCCAGAAGATCGGGAACGAACTGCCCAAGTTTGGATGCAAGCTGTTCGGCAAAAAAGTATCTATGAAACTGAATATCGCCTACTTGGTAGAGATGGAATTTATCGTGATTTTGCTGCACGTGGTGTACCAGTTGTCACAAAATCCGGTAGCATTCGGGAGTGGGTTGGTATTTGTACTGATATAACTTCTAGTAAGCGAATAGCAGAAAATCTGCGACAAAAGCAAGAGAGGTTAGATTTAGCACAAGCTGTTGCCAAAAGTGGCAGCTTTGAGTGGAATATTCAAACTAATATTAATATTTGGTCAAAAGAGTTAGAAGCTCTCTACGGACTAGAACCTGGTGAATTTGGGGGTAGTTATGAAGAGTGGGCAAGATGGGTTCATCCCAATGATTTAGCGAAGGCAGAAGCAGATGTAATTGCTTCATTGCAAACAGGTGAATTGTTTACCGATTGGCGAGTCATCTGGAAGGATGGCAGTATTCATTGGATGCACGCCAGAGCGAAAGTGTTTTACGATGATGCGGGCAAACCTTTACGCATGGTCGGAATCAATGTTGATATTAGCGATCGCAAGCAAGTAGAATTCGCCTTGCAAGAAAGTGAAGCGATCGCTAAAGCACGGGCACAAGAACTAGAAACCTTCATGGAAACAGTTCCTGCCGCTGTCTGGATTGCTCACGATCCGCACTGCCATCACATGAGCGTCAACCGAGCTGCCTATGAATTGATGCGGCTACAACCAGGATCGGTGTTAACAGCTACTCCTGCTGATGGACAGTTTCCATTTAAGTTCAAGATTCAAAAAAATGGGCAAGATATCCCACCCCAAGAATTACCAATGCAACTGGCTGGGAGTACTGGCAAGCCTGTTGAGTTGGAATTTGAATTTGTCTTTAGTGACGGAGATGTGCGATCGATCTATGGCAAAGCGGTACCATTGCGAGATGAATCTGATGCTGTCCGCGGTGTGATTGGGGCATTTTTAGACGTGACTGAACGCAAACAGGTAGAGAATGCATTGCGGGAAAACCAAGAACGTCTAACTTTAGCACTTGATGCTGCCAGGATGGGATCGTGGGATTGGGATCTTCAAACCGATCGGTCGATCTGGACTCCTTACCATGAAATGATTTTTGGGTATGAGCCGGGAAACCCACAACGAACTTATCAGGAATGGTCTAGCTTAGTTCATCCAGAGGATTTACCTCGCGTTGAGGTAAAGGTTCAAACGGCGATGGCAAAGCAGCAAGATTACGAAGACGAATATCGAGTGATTTGGGCAGATGGTAGCCTACATTGGGTATCAGCTTTCGGACGCTTCCAGTACAACCAACAAGGCCAGCCTGTTCGGATGTTGGGAATGCTTTTCGAGATTACCGATCGCAAGCAAGCAGAAGTAGCGCTGCGTCAAAGTGAATTAGTCTTTCGCACGTTAGCGGATACAATGCCGCAAATGTTTTGGATCACACAACCAGATGGCTATCATGAATATTTTAATCAACGTTGGTATGACTACACGGGAAAAACCTTAGAACAAACACGTGGTGAAGGATGGCAAAAAATTTTGCATCCTGATGATGTACAACGCACAATAGAAGTTTGGCAAAATTCCCTGAGTTCCGGTAAAACTTATGATATCGAGTACCGTCTTCTGCGTGCTAGTAATGGCGAATACCGCTGGCATTTAGGAAGAGCATTTCCATTACGACAAGAAGGCCAAATTGTTAAATGGTTTGGCTCTTGTACAGATATTCACGATCAAAAATTAGCCATTGAGGAACGTGCCCAGGCTTTAGAACGAGAACGCGCTGCTCGCATAGAGCTAGAAAAAGCTAGCCGCATGAAAGATGATTTTTTGGCGATTGTTTCCCATGAACTACGTTCTCCACTTAATCCGATTTTAGGTTGGTCAACACTTCTGCTCAAGCGCCAATTAAATGCAGAAAAGACAACTCAAGCACTAGAAATCATCGAGCGCAATGCCAAATTACAAACACAATTAATTGACGATTTGTTAGATGTGTCCCGCATTCTTCGTGGCAAACTCAGTCTAAATATTTGTGTAGTCGATCTGGTTGCGACTATTGAAGCAGCACTAGAAACCGTGCGGCTAGCGGCTGAAGCTAAATCGATTCAAATTAAGACCCAGCTTGACACCGTTGTGGGTACAGTAGAAGGCGATCCTAACCGCTTGCAACAAGTAATAATGAATCTACTGACAAATGCTGTCAAGTTTACACCACCAGACGGTCAAGTGGAAATCTCTCTCCAGCAGATGGGAGCAAATGCCCAAATCCAAGTCACAGATACAGGTAAAGGAATTACTCCCGACTTTCTACCCTACGTATTTGAACGCTTTCGACAAGCAGACGATGTAACAACCAGAAAATTTGGGGGTTTAGGATTAGGGTTAGCAATTGTTCGGCACATTGTCGAACTCCACGGTGGCTCTGTACAAGTTGCCAGTCCCGGAGAAGGTTTAGGCGCAACTTTTACAGTCAACCTACCTGTGATGACGCTTGTCTCTGCCAAACATGAGGATAAACAGTTACCCAATGATTCCCCAAATCTTCAAGGTTTGCGGATAGTTGCAGTGGATGATGATGTTGATAGCCTGGATTTAATCACTTTTATCTTAGAGCAATATGGCGTTGAAGTCACAGCAGTTGCTTCAGCTAGTCAAGCACTGAAAGCGATCGCCAAAATTCAACCAGATTTATTAATCAGCGATATCGCTATGCCAGAAATCGACGGTTATACACTGATCCGTCAAGTTAGAGCCTTAAAAGCATCAGGTGTAGAGAGAGTCCCGGCGATCGCGCTGACAGCATTTGCTGGCGAAGCTAACAATCAAAAAATTCTCGCCGCAGGTTTCCAAAGACACATTACTAAGCCTGTCGATCCAGACGAATTAGCAATAGCGATCGAGCAGGAAGTCAAAAGTCAATAGTCAACAGTCAGATGGCGGCGCGATCGCGCACTGGTGTTACGAAGATTTGATAATTTATTTTTTTATTTCCTAATCATTGACGATGTAACACTCTACTTTGGTAAAGTAATTCTAAACACATAGAATTACTAGAAAATCCAGAGCATCGCAACTATGAAAGTTATTCATGGCACCTGGATACCAAATGCAGCATCTGACTTTATTCAGCCAGGCTCTTTTTATTTGTGGATAGAAACCCCAATAATAAAAAAAAGCCGTGCTAATCAGCAAAATATTCATCCCGGACATCTACAGAAAGCCGAGTTAATCGTGTTTTTGACGCAAGCTTTGGGATTAAAAGAAACAGCAAATCAATTAAGTCAACGCGTATCATCAAAATACTTTGCTCTACCAACTGCCAATAATCAACCATTACCTTCACCAGAATTAATTAAGTATCTGGAAGTAGAAATCTCAGAAGATTATGATGATTTTCAATATTGGCAGGTAGATTGTTATGGAACTGTAACATCTGCTAAGACAGCAAAAGTAAATAATGTTATCAAACTTCTCAACGATATACATTTTTTAGCGCTACACAATGCCGATGAAGTGCAACTTGGTTCTGATTTATTGTTTTGGTATCACTACACCCAAGCTTTTAAGCAAATAATCCTGAAAGACCAATATATTCCAGCGTTAAAATATCGACAGTTAGAATCAGTCACAACTAAGAAAAAAGGCAAGTCATCAATTCTACAACCTTTTGAAATTTACGCTACTTGGGAAATTATTTCTCCTAGCTACGAAGAAAATATTAAAAAGTATATTGATTATATGCCGCTGATTTGTGTGGCAGGTGCGGCAACACCAAGCGATAAAATTGAGTTTTTCGATAGAGCAACATTATTGCGTCACTTTTCTGAGTCTATTCTGACAGATATAGTGACGCATACACCCTCTACAGCAGCTTTTGATAAACAAATTGCCGATTCTTTAGTTGAATATTGTCTTTATCCCTATCGACATAATCCCTTAAAAACAAATCAAGCTTTTGCAGAATATCAGCAATGGTTAGCATGGAAAACTAAAATCAACCGTACTCAAGCTGATGCTGTTTTTCATCTTTGCTTCCAATTGTATTCTCCTACTGCTGAAGAGATAGACAATTGGCAAATGCAATTTTTGGTAGCCAGTAAACAAGACCCTTCCCTGAAGTTGGATTTGTCAGAATACTGGAGGATGAATAAAACAGGTAAAGCTGGTGTACATAAACAATTTGGCAAAGATTTTGAAACGCATTTATTGCTGAATTTAGGTTATGCAGCGAGGATGTATCCTAAATTATGGCAGGGATTGGAAACCGATCAACCTACAGGAATGCAATTAACTTTAGAAGAAGCATTTGCTTTTCTGCAAGAAAGTGCTTGGGTGTTAGAAGACGCAGGTTTTAAAGTAATTGTACCTGCTTGGTATACTCCCGCAGGTCGCCGTCGTGCCAAAATTCGCCTCAAAGCTTCCGGTAAAAAATTAACACCAACAAAAGGTGAAACCAAAAGCTATTTCGGCTTAAATTCTCTAGTACAGTATGAATATGAATTGGCAATTGGTGAGCAAATTGTCACACCCCAAGAATGGGAACAATTAATTAATGCTAAGGCTCCTTTAGTGCATTTTCGCGGTCAATGGATGGAATTAGACCGAGATAAAATGCAGCAATTGTTGGAATTTTGGCAATCTCACGGTAACGAAAAGCCAGAGATGAATTTGCTGGAATTTCTGCAACGCAGTGCGGAAGCTGGGGACGAGTGGGAAATTGAACATGATGAAGTTTTAGCGGAAATGATGGCGAAGCTGCAAGATAAAACCCAGCTTGAACCAATTTCTGAAAAATTAAATTTGCAAGGGAATTTGCGCGAGTACCAAAAGCGTGGTGTTTCTTGGTTGCAATATTTAGAAAGATTGGGATTAAATGGCTGTCTTGCAGACGACATGGGTTTAGGTAAATCCGTGCAGGTAATAGCGAGGCTAGTACAGGAGAAGGAAGGACAAGGGAGTGATTTACCGCCTACATTATTAATCGCGCCTACTTCCGTTGTCGGAAACTGGCAAAAAGAAATTGCCAAATTTGCGCCACACTTAAAAAGTATGGTGCATCATGGAGGCGATCGCACGCAAAATTCCGCAGACTTTAAAGCCGCTTGTCTTCAGCACGATGTCGTGATTACTTCCTTTACGCTGGCTCGCAAAGATGAGAAACTACTCAACAGTGTGGAATGGCAACGTCTGGTTTTAGATGAAGCGCAAAATATCAAAAATCCCAAAGCAGCGCAAACTAAAGCGATTCTTAAACTCTCCGCCAAACATCGCCTAGCTTTGACAGGAACTCCGGTAGAAAACCGTTTACTAGATTTATGGTCGATTTTTAATTTTCTCAATCCTGGTTACTTGGGTAAAGAAGCACAATTTCGCAAGTCTTTTGAAATTCCCATTCAAAAGGATAACGATCGCGTCAAATCAGTTACCCTGAAGAAATTAGTTGAACCTTTAATTTTACGTCGGGTAAAAACTGACCAATCCATCATCAACGATTTACCCGATAAAGTTGAACAAATACTCTACACCAACTTAACCAAAGAACAAGCCTCACTTTACGAAGTGGTGGTAAAAGATGTTGAGGAACAATTGCAAAAGGCTGAAGGAATCCAACGCAAAGGTTTAATTCTTTCTACCTTAATGAAATTGAAACAGATTTGTAACCATCCAGCCCAATTCTTACAGGATAACAGCGAATTTGCCCCAGAGCGATCGCACAAACTCAGCCGATTATCAGAAATGGTAGAAGAAGCGATTTCCGAAGGTGAAAGTTTACTGATATTTAGCCAATTTACGGAAGCTTGCGAAAACATTGAAAAGCATCTCAAACACAACTTACACTGCAATACTTATTACTTACATGGTGGGACAAACCGCAAACGTCGAGAACAAATGATTAGCGAATTTCAAGAACCCGATACAGAACCATCTGTGTTTATTCTTTCCCTCAAAGCAGGTGGTGTCGGGATTACACTCACCAAAGCCAATCATGTATTCCATTTTGATAGATGGTGGAACCCAGCAGTTGAGAATCAAGCAACAGATAGAGCTTTTAGAATTGGTCAAAAAAAGAATGTTTTTGTGCATAAATTTGTTGCCATTGGCACTCTTGAAGAGAAAATTAACCAAATGATTGAAGACAAGAAAAAACTCTCGGCTGCTGTTGTGGGGAGTGATGAATCGTGGTTGACAGAATTAGATAACGATGCCTTTAAACAACTCATCGCCTTAAATAAGAGCGCAATTTTGGAGTAAATCTCATGTCTAAATTTAGCAGAACTTGGTGGGGCGATCGCTTTATTCAAGCATTAGAGCAATTCACCGATGAAGGAAGGCTACAACGCGGACGTTCCTATGCTCGTAATGGTAAAGTTTTAAATTTTGAAGTAGAGAAAAATCAAATTACTGCTAAAGTCAAAGGCTCAATCAATCCCTACTTTGGAGTTTACAAAGAACCAACTTATAACATATCAATTGAAATTACACCCATTGCCAAAAATCGCTGGAGTGAAGCAATTCAAAAGCTTTCTTCAAAAGCCAGTATTGTTTCGCGGTTGCTAATTAACGAAGTCCCAGAAAATATTGAAGATACTTTTGCTGACTTGGGATTACATTTATTACCCCACAGCAGCAAGGATTTTAAAACCAAATGTTCTTGTCCAGATTACGCCAATCCTTGCAAGCATATCGCGGGAGTTTATTATTTAGTAGCTTCACAGTTAGATGAAAACCCATTTCTTTTATTTGAACTCCGGGGATTATCCAAAACAGAACTGCAAGCAAAGTTGGCTGAGTCAAATTTAGGTAAAGCGCTATCAGAAGAACTGAATACGAAGGAAATTCCCTTAGAATTATCAACTTCACTATATACAAAATTAGAAAAGCAAGCTATTGCACAAAAGCCAAGTGTGAGGGAATTTTGGTTAGGAACGAAGCGATTACCCCAAACAATTGAAGTAGGTAGTCAAAGCGGAGTGTCAGCAATTTTAGTGAAGAAACAAGGAGATTTTCCAGCTTTTTGGAGAAAGGATAATTCTTTTATTGAAACGATGGAGGAGTTATATCAGCGAGTGAAGACGAAAAATCAGAATATTATCTGAAGAAAGTTTCATACAGAAGTATAAATAATCAAATTTAACGATTAAATTTCAGCCAACCAAAAACTTGGTCAACTGTCAAATCTAGGTTTAAAAAATTGGGTATTGGTAGAGATTCGCTACCTGTTAACTCTAAAGGTTCTTGTCCAGGAATAAAAGCTAAAATTAATCGCTCCTCTGGGTCAATTAACCATCCAAGTTGAGTACCATATTTGAGACAGTGCAAAATATTGCTAATAACTTTAGTTGCTTTTTGGTCAGGTGAAAGAATTTCTACTGTCCAATCAGGATAAATCTCAAATGTGTTTGGTACTTCACCATCTGCATCAAAGGGAATTCTCTCCCAGCAAAACACAGTAGCATCGGGAACTATGGAACGTCCGCCAAAGGTACAGCGCAATTCGGGAAAGGCTAAAGCAATTTGCGGCGTTTCTGCAATTTGATTCACAACGTCACAAAATTTAAATTGCAGACGCGAATGTTTCCCTTGAGGCATAGGTTTTTGGTATATGCGACCATGAATATATTCACTAGCTGGCTTAGTTTCTGGAAGTTTGAGAAATTCGCCGAGAGTCAAGGCTGGTGCTGTTGTCATACGCCAACTGTTTTGGATTACTTTTATTTTATCGAGTTGCGATCGCTTTTGTTATGTCATGAAGGGTATGTGTGAGAATGAAATCAAATTATATCCATAATCCATCCCTAATGGGGATGTTAAGATTATTGCAACAGGGATTAAAGGAATAATATGACAGAACTTAACTTTGACGAAGAGAAAATTAAGCAACTATTTAAAAGCGCTCTCATTGAAGTAATTCAAGAACAGAAAGAAGTATTTTCTGATTTGTTAGCAGAAATTATCGAAGATATCGCTCTTGAAAAAGCAATTAAAGAAGGTGAAGATACAGAATTAGTCAGCCGAGATGCAATTTTTAAGATTTTGGGAAATAAAGGATGATTGTTGAGTTCCGCAAAAGCTTTGAAAAGGATTTGAGCAAAATTAAAGACGAAGCCATATTGCAACGAATACAAAAAGTAATCGAAGAAGTAGAAAATGCTGAAAATATTGGAGAATTAAGTAATTTTAAAAAACTCAAGACTGATGGTGATTATTATCGGATTAGAGTTGGAGATTACAGAATAGGATTAAAAATTTCTGATAATATATTTGTTTTTATACGAGCGTTACCAAGAAAAGATATTTACAGGTATTTTCCTTAATTATTAGAAGCTTTTTTACAAGTTAAGCTAAAAAAGCGATCGCTTTTTTATTGTAGACGCGAGTGTTTATCTTGAGGCATAGGCTTTTCTCTATACGCTTCATGAGATAAACCACAAACTCTTCTATCTTAGCTTGTGCGTTCTAGTTACTTCAGCCACATTTTGAAATAACATCAGAGTTTATCAAATATCAGCAACATGATGCCTAAAGACTGAGTTTTATCGGCTCTTGTGAGAGCTATTATATAGCTAATAAAATAGATTAATTATTCAACGGACTCAGCTAGGAATCTATCTATTTTCTATAATTAACGGCTGGTTCAACCAACATTTATCATCTGAGTATTAAGTGTGATCAATGAGCTATGCCGTTTTTAAATGAGAGTAACAGGAGAACGGCAAAATGATTACTCAAGCAAACACAGCCTCGATAAAAAACTTCGCACAGTTCAAATCTGAGATACTTTTTGGAGCTACTATCACTCGATTACTATCTCAGCAACAGCTGCCCTATGTGGGATTCGACCATGTAAGGATTGCCAGAGGTTCTTCACTCCAACCCCACATTCATGAAGCTTCTGAATCTTTTATATACATCATAGAAGGAAGTGCTATTGTCACTTTAGAAGGTGAAGATTATTTGGTAGGAGTAGGTGATACTATTTATATTCCTCAAGGTATTAGCCACGGCTTTAGTACACCTAATGAAGATGTGGTTTTGCTTTCGGTACAGTCCCCAGCTATATATCCAGAGGATACTGCCCCAGATATCAAATTCAGCAGTAATTAATAGGTATTTCTCAATAGAACAATAAAAAAGCGATCGCTCTTTTAGGGGGCGATCGCTTTTTTAATTCAATCTCAAATCCTTAAACCAAAAGTGTCTGCAACAAAGGCTTATCTTCCGATAACTTACCTGTGCGCAACCATTCACTTAATTCTTCTGGTGCTACGGCTTGCTGGAGACGTTCCCGCAAAGCTACACCTTCTAAAATTTCTTGTTGCAACAGTTCTTGTGCAGTCTCTTCTAACAATGTCCGGTTATGTTGCAGAATACTCAAAGCGATGTGGTGAGCATTATCTACTATTTGCTTCACTTCGCGGTCAATTTCTTCTGCAACTTGCGGACTGATAGAACGGCGGGGATTACCGTAGCCTTCGATAAATTGCTGTTGAATCTTCTCAAATGCTACTGGCCCCAGTTTATCGCTCATACCATAAATGGTAATTGCCCGTTCTGCCATATCAGTAGCTTTTTGGATATCGTCAGACGCACCAGTAGAAACCTTACCAAAGACAACTTCCTCAGCCGAACGTCCACCCAATAAAGTTGCAATCCGTCCGCGAATTTCGTCTTCCACCATCAAAAAGCGGTCTTCTTCTGGCATTTGGATTGTGTAACCCAATGCACCTACACCACGAGGCACAACGGAGATTTTTTCAACTTTACCAGCACCAGGCATCAACGCCCCAATAATCGCATGACCAACTTCGTGATAAGCTACGGTCTTCTTCTCGGTTTCATTTAACACGCGAGAGCGTTTTTCTAACCCAGCCACCAAGCGCTCAATAGCTTCGTTGAAATCAGCCATAATTACCGCTTGCCGATTTTGACGGGCTGCTAGTAGTGCGGCTTCGTTCACTAGGTTGGCTAAATCTGCGCCAGCAAATCCTGGAGTACGGATAGCAATGGTAGCTAAATTAACATCTTCAGCTAATTTGACGTTTCTCGCATGAACCTTCAGAATAGCTTCTCGACCGATTTTATCAGGGCGATCGACTACAACTTGGCGGTCAAAACGTCCGGGACGACGCAATGCGGGGTCGAGGACTTCAGGACGGTTGGTAGCAGCGATGATAATTACACCTGTATTGGCATCAAAGCCATCCATTTCGGTGAGTAATTGGTTGAGGGTTTGCTCGCGTTCATCATTACCACCCACAAATCCCCCAGCACCACCGCGAGATTTACCCAGTGCGTCCAATTCATCAATAAAAACAATACAGGGAGCTTGTTTTTTAGCTTGATCGAATAAATCGCGGACACGTGCAGCACCAACACCAACGAACAGTTCGATAAATTCGGAACCAGAAATACTGAAGAAAGGAACACCAGCTTCACCCGCGATCGCTCTTGCTAGTAATGTCTTACCTGTTCCGGGAGGCCCTACCAACAATGCACCTTTCGGAATTTTCGCTCCCAAGCGGGTGTATTTATCCGCATTTTTCAAGAAATCAACAATTTCTTCTAATTCAACTTTGGCTTCATCAACACCAGCCACATCAGTAAATTTCACACCTGTGCTGCCATCAGATGAAATCCGCGCCTTGCTTTTACCTACCGTCAGCGCTGCGGGGCCGCCGCCTTGACGATTCATTAAAAAGCCCCAAATGCCAAAGAAAATTAACGGTGGAGCCACCCAACTAAGTAAAGTACCCAGCCAGCCATTTTGATTTGGTGCTGGTGCAGCAAACTCTACATTATTTTCGCGAAGAATCTTTGGTAAATCGAGATCCAGCGCGACTGGTGTAGTAGTTAATACTTGTTCGGCTGGTTTGCCATCGGGGGTTTGAGTTTTCAGGACATACTCAATGCGATCGCCACCTACCATTGCCCGTTCGACTTTACCAGCTTGCACCTGAACAATAAAGTCGCTATAAGGAACTTGTGGCAATCTTGTCCCAAAAAAACTGGGAACAATTAAGTTAAGCAGCAATAAGAAAGTTAGCAATATTAAAAAGCTGCCACCAAATTGCCGCCATCTCGAAGGTTTCAATTGATTTTTGTTATTAGTTTCAACAGGCATTTTGATGTACCCTCAGTTATATTTTTCATTAGTCATTAGTCATTTGTTACTGGTGTTTACAAATGATTAATAACTAATTTTTCAAGTTAATAGCAAAGCAAATAAACCGCATAAAGCTATGCCATCAAACACTCCTGCACCACCGATACTTAAAACACCAGCACTCATTGCTTGAATATCTTTAAGATGCAGCAAATCGGCACCAATTACAGTTCCGAGAACGCCACCAGCAAAGGCTACAGGAGCCGCATGGGGAGATGCAAATAACATTGCAGATAAAGCAGCAGTCAGGGGAGCTAGCAACGGATTCATCTGAATACCAATTCCCGGTACTACCCGTGCTGCATAGTAGCTAACAACAGTAACAATAGCTGTAACTATTAATATTGCTAAAGCATTTCCCTGAGTAAATTGGTAAAGTGCCAATGCTACAGGAATTAATCCACCACCCACATTTAGCGCTACTACAGTAGAGCGTTCCACTTTCCTTAAAGGAATTCCCCAAAATTCTCTCAACCACAGAGCAGCGAAGTCATCTGTGAGATTTACAGGTGCTTCTAAGCGGTATAGAGGAATATTAATAGTGCTTGTAAGAATCACCAGCACCAGTAATAGAAAAGCAATATTAGGAGCAAATCCTAATTTAGCGACTGCAATTTCCACTACATCTACTGCTACAGCAAACCAAATAAAAGGTAGCAGCAGCAATAAAACCAGAAATAGGAGTAATGAAACTGGCAGATAGATCATGGGAATTGGCAGATGAGGATGATGTTGCAACTCAGCCAAAGCACACCTAGAAATGTCACATTGAGTCTTGGACAAGACTTAAGAAATTAGTGAATCAGATGCTTTCTCTGCATATTTGCAGGTAATAAATACGGCTTTTAGGCGATCGTGACAGTTGCAAGTGCGGAACGTGAATTGCAAAGTTTTGTATCTGTTAGGTCTATTCTAGAAACTAGATGGCGTAAACCAAATTCGTGTATACCCCACAGAACAATGCGTATTGCCGAACTTTATGGAAAATAAGCTGGGATTGATTGTGAAAGTTTTTCTACTCTCAATTGTGCTGTCGCTCTTGATTAAGTACGCAGCACCGAGTCTGATGATTCCGGGGACAGATGCAGTTGCCTTAATTATGGTGCTGTCACCGGCGATTATTATGGCGATCGCGCTGTTTTGGCGATTTCAAGCACAAAGACAAAATTAGCTGATAATCCCATAGGCGGAAGTTGGTACAATCAGCTAACCTAGCTGCATTATCTTGACAATGCAGCTTGCCAACTGCCGGGAGTCAGCCTGTGAACCTAGGTCAATGGATTGGCTTAATCGCCATAGTTCTTTCTTTATATATCTTGTGGCAAATCAAAGAAGTGTTGTTGCTAATGTTTGCCGCAGTTGTATTAGCTTCAACCTTAAATCGCCTAGCGCTATGGTTCCAACGCTGGAAAATAAAGCGTGGTATTGCTGTAATTATCGCGGTGGGCATATTTTTTGCTTTGATTGTAGGTTTTTTCTGGCTGATTGTGCCGCCTTTTGCCGCGCAGTTTCACGAACTCACCTATCGAGTTCCCCAAGGTTTAGAACGTGTCAATAATTGGGTTAACGCCTTAAAAACACAGGTTCCCAATCAACTAGTACCTTATATTCCCGATCTAGACAGCCTCATCCAACAAGCGCAGCCATTCATCAATCGTCTAGTAGGAAACTCTTTTGCCTTTGTCTCTGGTTCTTTAGAAGCAGTCTTGAAAATTCTGCTGGTGCTGGTTTTAACAGGAATGTTATTAGCTAATCCCGAAGCTTACCGTAAAGTCTTTGTGCGTCTTTTCCCCTCATTTTATCGGCGGCGAGTCAATGGGATTTTAGATAAGTGCGAAACTTCACTAGAGGGATGGGTAATAGGCGCACTCATTGCGATGGGCGTAGTCGGATTGATGAGTGTCATCGGTTTGTCAGCTTTAGGTGTAAAGGCGGCATTAGCTTTAGGAGTTTTGGCAGGATTTTTAAACTTGATTCCCAACCTCGGGCCGACAATGAGTGTAGTTCCAGCAATGGCGATCGCACTTTTGGACGCGCCTTGGAAAGCTGTTGCTGTCTTAATTCTCTACTTTTTCATTCAGCAAGCTGAAAGTAATTTTATTACACCAGTTGTTATGGCTCATCAAGTTTCATTACTACCAGCTGTGACGTTAATTTCCCAACTATTTTTTGTGACTTTCTTTGGCTTTTTAGGATTATTTTTGGCTCTACCTCTGACTGTTGTCGCTAAGATTTGGTTACAAGAAGTTTTAGTTAAAGATGTCTTAGATCGATGGGGTTCTAGTTCTCAACAAGAGGCTGAGTTAGTCATAGTTTCTAACTCTTCTGGATTAGACGATCCTTGGGAAGTAGATAGTCCAGTTAGTCATAGAGAAAAGCCTATTGATAATACAGTGCACCCAGAAGATTAGACTAAAAATCTTTGTGCCTTTGTATTGAAAAAATCATTTTTGCAACACAGAGGTACAAAGACACTAATAAAAGCTTATTTTCGTGATTTTACACCTCGATCGGTGCGCTATCAAACATCAACTTTTACCCTTTACTTTTAAAAGAGTCAAGCCACTCTCGGACTTGTTCGCGGGCAATATCGCGTCCACCAAGGCCAAAAGCTAAGGCAATAGCCACAGCGATCGCCCCTAGTAAAAGTCCAAATGCTAAATTCACAATATCGCTGGCTACGCCAATCTGTCGCAGCGCCATTGCTGATACTAAGGTAATAATGGCAATCCGCGCCACCTGTCCCAAAATCCTCGCTTGGGGACTTTCAGAACTGGCAATTATGCTAAAAGCTAGATTTGCCAAAAACAAACCAATACCAAATACTACTAATCCGGCAAGAATACGCCCGAATATCACCAAAATACCGGATATCAAGGCCGTTAGTGCTGCAATATTGAGAATATTTACTGCTGCAACCGTCGCAAACAGCATAATACCAACGAAGGCAATAATCCCAGCTATTTCTGATGGCGTGCGAGTTGGAGTAGATATTGGTGCGCCAGCTTCTGTGTATACGGCTGTTTGTCTCGGTGATGGCAGACCCAGGACAGCAAAAATATTGTTAAAGCCCAAACTAGTCAGGATACTCGTCACCAAATCTGAAACAAACCGCCCCACAAAATAGCCAATAATCAGAATTGCTATAGCTGTAAAGATTGCAGGTAAAGCATTGAGAATCTGTTGCAGCATTGCGATCGCAGGGACAGAAATCGCCTCAATTTTTAAAGCATTGAGCGCAGCGATCGCGACTGGAATCAAAATCAAAATATAGACCAGCGTGCCGAGAATATTCGATAGTGGTTGCACACCCACACTAGGGGAGATGCCAACTCGACTACCTAAATGGTCGATTCCAGTTGCAATCAACAAATTAGTCACAACTCGCCGGATGATATTAGCTATAAACCAGCCAACAGCAGCAATTAATGTTGCGGCTAAGATATTCGGCAGAATGGACAGAATTTCTGTAATTAAGGTTTTTACTGGTTGTAACGCCTCCCTTAGCCCTAACGCATCGAGAACAGGGGCGAGAAATAGTAAAAAGATAAACCAATACAGGGCATTGCCAATAGTTTCACTCAGAGATAACTGAGGCACTCCTGGCGTACCATCTTGTGTTTCTTGGCTCAAACGCTCATCCAACCTTAAAATTTGGAGTCCGCGTACTGTAATAATCTTGACAACCGTAGCTAATAACCAAGCAACACCCAAAAGAATTGCTACACCAACCAACTTTGGTAAAAAACCTACAAGTTGATCGACAAAATTATTGAGTGGTCGAGAGGCTACTTCCAGATTCAAAGCTTGTAATACAGCTACCGCTGTCAACAGGATGATACTCCAAAAAACTAAGCCGGAGATTAACTGCTCCACCTGAGGAACATCCTCTCGACCTGTTATTCCTGAAGCAATGCGGTTATCTATGTTTGTGCGATTGAGAACTTTTCGCGTTGCTAGAGCAACAAACTTAGCCAGTAGCCAACCAATTAACAAAATTGCCGCTGCTCCCAGCAAGCGGGGTGTAAACAGAATTATCTGGTCAATAATACCTTGGAGATCGGTAGTTCCTTGCCTAAGGGCGGGTGGTTCCGGTGGTAGACTTGGCGATTGTGCCAAAAATGGCTGCACCCTCATCGACAAACCAATTTCTATTACCTGGGTTATTCCTAGCCAAGTTGCATTCATGGTTTTTCGGAATTAAAAGTTAATTGTTAAGCCAGAACACGTAAGTAATTCTGGCGTGGATTGTGCATTACAATCCGACATCCCCGTAAGTTTACGAGCATTTTGCTTAACAATTTACCAGTAAAAACATCTATGAAATTCGGATCGTGAGTAATTTTTAACTAAATCCGCAAAGCGCTATTTACTTCCTTACGATCGCGAACTCTTAGCTATGAATAGTCAATTTTGAGTTACTCTAAGTGCAGCAGCCGCATCAAAAATCTAGAATGTCGCAAGTTTTAGAACAATCAATTCAAATTAACGCACCAGCCACGGTAGTAGAGCATTGCATTACCGATCTAACTCTAATGCACCGATGGCTTAATCCAGTTTTACGTTGCGAACCTGTGGGCAAAGTCTGGAGTACGGATGTAGGTAGTCAAAGTCGCTTTATCATTCAAATTCCCATAATTCAACCAACCTTGAACACTGTTGTTGTAGAACGACAACCAGGTTTAGTTGTTTGGGGATTCAAAGGATTTTTTCAAGGACGCGATCGCTGGGAATGTCAACCAATACCCAAGGGAACGAATCTCTTAAACCGTTTTGAATTTGATATTCCCAACCCCCTTGTAAGTTGGGGCTTCAATACTTTTGCCGCATCTTGGACAAAAAATGATATGCAAGCTCAATTACTTCGGCTCAAACAAGTAGCTGAAGGTTTACAACAAATTTAGCCATTTGTCATTGGTAATTGGACATTGAGTATTTCTTCCCACACTCCCCACACTCCCCACACTCCCTCATCTCCCATGCCTCTTCACCTTCCCAACTCAGCCAGCAACCGTCGAATTGCGACTGAATCCTCGGCGTCAGGAACTTTGGCTAGATAAGTTTGCAAGTCGTCAGCAGCTTGGGGATAGTAACCGAGTTGATAGTAGATGAGGCCGCGATCGCGTAATTCTATGCTCACACCCGGAAACAACAATAAAATTCTCTCCACCGCAGCTAAACTTTTTTCTAACTCTTGCTTTTTGAGGTAGATAAATTTTAAATTCGTCAGCATCCGTGCCAACAATTGTCGGTTGCTTACGGGGGCTAAAAATTCTGGCTGTAACTGCACAGGTTGCTGAAACATTTGCGATAGCCGTTCTTCGCAATCTTGAGCAAATAACACTTCACCCCGATGGAAGGCATCCACAAAAATTTCCATATCTGTAATATCTGGGCGGATCAGGAAATGTCCGGGCATTCCTATACCCACCATTGGAAAATCAATCCGTCGGGATATTTCCATATAGACTAGTGCTAAGGTAATGGGAATACCCAATCTCCGATCGATGACATCATTTAAAAAGCTATTGCGAGGATCGTAGTAGTCTGCTTTATTGCCCGCAAATCCCAAGTCATCATATAAATACTGATTGATACTTTGAATCACGCGCAGCGGATACCGTGAGTCAGGTAAGCGTTCTTGCAGTTCCGTTGCCATTGTCTCGAAGCCATTGAGGTATTCTTCAGAGTCTAGGTGAGGATATTCTTCCTGTGCAATATATAAAGCTGCCTTTACCAGGTCGATATGCTCATCAGATTGCTGAATCTCCTGATAAAAATATTGTCGCGCTGACGAAAAATTCATAAGCGATCGCTCGGTGGACGTATGAGGTTGAAGCGGGTCAACTGATAGCAGTTTTCCTTACCTACCTTTATCTTAAAGATATTCAGAATATTTAGAAAATTTAATTTTTGCAGAAATATAAGGCAGTGAATGTATCTCAGGTATGACGAATATTTCATCAGTTGTTCCAGATAACCTATCAGCTAGAAAAATTTCCCAGTCCTGAGTTACTAGCGAGTCAATAGCCAAGAATGATTAATATTTCTACTTGACTTCCTTATTCCTTTTTTTTACATATTTCAATGTATGCAGTTCAGCAAAACTGCTTTATATATTTACATCCAGCACAACGAGATGCTTATTACATTGATATTACTAACTTGCATTGTGGAAACTTGGATTACATATTTATAAATGAAATACCATGCAGAGAATCATGACAACTAATAATTAATTATAAACTTGTGATGAATAAATCAAGTGATTTTACAAAATTTTGTCTCAGTATTTACTGCATAATTGCCGTAGCTCCCTATCAAATCATATTTGATGCCTTGTTAAGCTAATTAAAAATTTAATGCTTATGTAAATTTACGGAAAGATACTAGCTAACAATTTATTTTAATAGTAAGCTTCTTAAATAAGCTAGAAAAAATACTTTCTGAGCTTTTCATCTCTCATACTTCATCAATTGAAAATAGAAATTACCAAACGAAGTATAGATAGACGTTGAATTTAATAAATTTCTTCTGTCAACTATATATTTTGTTGAATAAATGCACTTTATCAGAATAAATATTTACTGCTCTTGAAGAGTTTAACTTCAAATATGAGCTTGCTTTTTATGTAAATTTTTCTGATTTTAACAATTACTTCGTGGGATAAATTAAGTAACATGCTTATTCTTAACAATAAAATTGCTTCTACGCTTACTACAGTATTTGCTCTAAGTGTTTTATCTTTGGCTGTTGCTAATAAATCAGCAGTAGCAGCAAATATTGTTACCAATGGTAGCTTTGAAAGCCCAGATATACCTACTCCCAGCTTCAAAATTTTTCCTTCAATTCCAGGCTGGAGTTTATCACCAGGTTCTAAAGGTATTGGTATTGAAGTGCAGGATAATATAGCTGGTAAACCATTTGAAGGAAATCAATTTGTTGAATTAGATAGCAATGGCGTTACTGGCATATTTCAAGATTTGGCAACAGTAATAGGTCAAAAGTACAAATTAGAATTCGCTTTTGCCCCACGTCAAGGAGTAGCAGACAATAGATTGAATATCTTCTGGGGAGACAACCTGGTTGATAGTCTCAGTGCCAATGGAGCGGGAGCCGCTAAAACAAAGTGGCAGACTTTTGCATACGAGCTAGTTGCAACAAGCACAACCACTCGTCTAAGTTTTAACGATTTAGATGAAGTCTCTAATAACGCAGGTGCATACCTAGATGATGTGAAGGTAACTGCTATTCCTGAAGCTACTAAAGTTCCTGAGCCTGCTACAGTTTTAGGACTATTGGCTATAGGTATGGTTGGCGCTACCTCACTGCGTAAACAGCATCAGAAACCTACGTATTAAAAGTACAAAAAATCACATTAAATTGAACAAAAGCTGTGTCTGCCATTGCTAGACATAGCTTTTTCGATGTCGACGGGGATTTTAGACTATTTGACAAACTACCCTAATTTTGATCCCCAGACCCAGTCTTAAGAATCAATTTATGGCGGAGAATGGGGTCGTTCAGTGTTAATCTGAAAAGTGACATTACTTCATATTATGTCGTCTACGACCCTATCTGAAAAATAGCTTCAATCATTAGGCTCAGCATGGTCACCACCGCAGAAAAAACAAACATCGGTTACATTACCCAAATCATCGGTCCTGTTGTAGACGTTAAATTTCCCGGCGGGAAATTGCCGCAAATCTACAACGCTTTGACCATCAAAGGCTCCAACGAAGCTGGACAAGAAATCAACCTGACCGTCGAAGTACAGCAATTGCTGGGCGACAACCAGGTGCGGGCTGTTGCTATGAGCTCCACCGATGGCTTAGTGCGTGGTCTGGAAGTAGTAGATACTGGCGCTCCCATTAACGTGCCAGTTGGTAAAGCCACCTTGGGTCGAATTTTCAACGTCCTGGGCGAACCTGTAGATAATCAAGGGCCTGTAAGTGCTGAGGCAACATTGCCTATCCACCGCGAGGCTCCCAAATTCACCGATCTGGAAACCAAACCTTCAGTGTTTGAGACCGGAATTAAAGTTGTCGATCTACTGACTCCTTACCGACGTGGCGGTAAGATTGGTCTATTTGGCGGTGCGGGTGTTGGTAAGACCGTGATCATGATGGAGTTGATCAACAACATCGCTACTCAGCACGGTGGCGTATCCGTTTTCGCTGGCGTGGGTGAGCGCACTCGCGAAGGTAATGACCTCTACAATGAAATGATTGAATCTGGGGTAATCAACAAAGATAACCTCAACGAATCAAAAATTGCTCTAGTGTACGGTCAGATGAACGAACCACCTGGAGCAAGAATGCGGGTAGGTCTGTCTGGCTTGACAATGGCCGAATATTTCCGCGACGTTAACAAACAAGACGTATTGCTGTTTGTTGACAACATCTTCCGGTTCGTACAAGCAGGTTCTGAAGTATCTGCGCTGTTGGGACGGATGCCTTCTGCGGTAGGATATCAGCCTACTTTGGGTACTGACGTAGGTGCATTACAAGAGCGGATTACCTCAACTACAGAAGGTTCTATTACCTCTATTCAAGCTGTATATGTACCTGCGGACGACTTAACTGACCCCGCACCTGCAACCACTTTTGCTCACTTGGATGGAACAACAGTACTGTCTCGTGGTTTGGCAGCTAAGGGTATTTATCCTGCTGTAGACCCCTTAGGCTCTACTTCTACCATGCTTCAGCCCGAAATTGTTGGGGATGAACATTACAGCACAGCTCGTGCAGTCCAAGCAACATTGCAGCGTTATAAAGAACTGCAAGACATCATCGCCATTCTCGGTTTGGATGAATTGTCTGAGGAAGACCGTCTGACTGTAGCACGCGCCCGGAAGGTTGAGCGCTTCTTATCTCAGCCATTCTTCGTAGCAGAAGTATTTACTGGTTCTCCTGGTAAGTATGTGAAGTTGGAAGATACCATCAAAGGGTTCCAGAAGATTCTTTCTGGCGAATTGGACGATCTGCCAGAACAAGCCTTCTACTTGGTGGGCGACATTAACGAAGCGATCGCAAAAGCTGAAAAGCTCAAAGGTTAGTCATTGGTCATTGGTCATTAGTCATTAGCGTCAGTCCTAGTGACTAATGGCAAATTACGCAAGACAACAGACAAAGGACAACAGACAAATGACATTAACCGTTCGTGTAATTTCCCCAGATAAAACTGTGTGGGATGCCGAAGCTGAAGAAGTAATTCTACCCAGCACCACTGGTCAGCTAGGTATCTTGAGTGGACACGCACCGCTTTTGACCGCCCTGGATACAGGCGTAATGCGTGTACGTGCTAACAAAAATCAAGATTGGCAAGCGATCGCCCTTTTGGGTGGCTTTGCCGAAGTTGAAGAAAATGAAGTCACCATTCTGGTAAATGGTGCTGAACGTGGCAACGCTATTAACCTAGATGAAGCCCGGACTGCTTATAATGAAGCACAAACCAAGCTGAATCAGGTAACAGCAGGCGATCGCCAAGCTCAAATTCAAGCAACCCAAGCCTTTAAACGCGCCCGCGCTCGGTTTCAAGCGGCTGGCGGCTTGGTCTAAAATTTTACTCAGCAATTTAGCAACAATTAAGGGTGGGCTATTAGTCCACCCTTAACTGTATCTTCACAGCTGGCAACATTCTGATTCAGGCTAAGTTAAGCACTATACAAGGGAAAATCAAAATTTGAGCCACTGAGAAATAGTGTTTACATAACAAATATTTCTGAGTTTAGTGCTAGCAGCGAACTCATCAAAATGTATATTTATTTTGCTAAAAAAATTACACCAAGTTTAAGAAATTTCGCCCCGTCCCAGTGAAGTGATACTTTAGATAATTAGTTGCCCAGAAGGGCACACATTATGAACAGCTTTCAATCTTCTTTTGGTAAGCGGAAACAAAATAAATTAGCTCGTTTTGCTGGATCTGTTGTCGCATCGTTAGCGATCGCTGGCAGTGTGAATTATGCCAATATTGCTAAGGCAACACCCACAAAAACATTTACAACCAACGATATCGCCTCAGTTTCAGTCAACCCGACACAGCAACAACCTATCGTTGCCCAGTTACCGAGTAGCAATACTCAATACCAGGCAATGCAAATGTTACCTGGGGGACTCATCCCCATTATTGTTTTGGGAGGTGTGATTGTCTTTGTCCCCTTGTTCTTTGGTGGCTTGGTGGTGATTGGCGAACGGGAAGTTGGCATTGTCGTCAGGAAGTTTACCTTATCTGGGCGTGGACTCCCCGCAGGGCGGTTAATTGCCCTCAATGGTGAAGCTGGTTTACAGGCAGATACCCTAGCTCCTGGTTGGCATTGGGGTTACTGGCCTTGGCAATATTCTGTGCGGAAAGAATCGGTGGTAGTTGTACCTCAAGGTGAAATCGCCTTGATTGTAGCGGCAGATGGTGCATCTAACCCACCAGAACGTATCTTAGGTAAAATTGTCGATTGCGATAACTTTCAAGATGCGCGGAAATTCCTCACCCACGGTGGTGAAAAAGGTCGTCAAATGGGCTTTTTGACCGCAGGTACTTACCGCATCAACACCGCTTTGTTTAAAGTGATCATGGCATCGAACGCTTCTGCTCATGGCATGAATCCCGAACATTTGCGGGTGTACAGTGTGTCATCTGATAAAGTTGGCATCGTCACCACTCTAGATGGTTTACCAATTGCTGGTGGAGAAATAGCAGGGCCAACAATTGCGGGACACGATAACTTCCAGAATGGGCAGAAATTCATTGATGCAGGTGGACGCAGAGGCTTGCAGGAGCAGATTCTGCTTTCTGGTTCGTGGAACTTGAATCCTTGGTTTGTGCAAGTTGAACAAGTACCAATGACGGAAATTCCCATCGGCTATGTGGGCGTGGTAATTTCTTTCGTAGGTCAAGCTCAAGAAGACGTGAGTGGTGCAGCCTTTACCCACGGGAACTTGGTGAACCAGGGACATAAAGGTGTGTGGGTTGAACCACTTTATCCTGGTAAGCACCCCCTCAATTCCCGCATCATGAAGATTGAGCTGGTACCCACAACCAACATTGTTTTAAACTGGTCAGGTCGCACCGAACGCCATAGCTATGATGCTAAACTAGCTTCCCTGACTGTGCGATCGCGTGATGGGTTTGCCTTCGATTTAGAAGTAGCGCAAATTATCCACGTTGGTGCTTTAGATGCGCCTAAGGTAATTTCCCGCGTTGGTTCCATGCAAAATCTTGTAGACCATGTTTTGGAACCCACTATCGGTAACTATTTCCGTAACTCTGCTCAAAACTGTACAGTCCTTGACTTTCTGACTGCGAGAAGTGAACGTCAAGCCGAAGCTGCTGAGTATATTAAAGTAGCAATTCGCGCTTATGACGTGCAGGCCATAGACACCTTAATTGGTGATATTCAGCCGCCAGCAACCTTAATGCAAACTCAGACAGACCGGAAAATTGCCGAAGAACAGCGCAAGACCTACGAAGTGCAGCAAGCAGCGCAAACCCAAAGACAACAACTCGTCCGGGAAACAGCACTCGCTGATATCCAACAAGAAATGGTGAAATCAGAGCAGAGTGTCCACATTGCCGATTTGAAAGCGCAAGCGCAAATTAAGCAAGCTAATGGTGAAGCCGAGGGTACAAAACTCCGCGCAATGGCTGACGCTGAAGGTATCCGCGCTACAGGTAATGCGAAAGCCGAAACCTACCGTTCTGGCGTGGAAGCATTGGGGCCACAAGGTTATACAGCCATGCAGCTGATGCAAATTATTGGCGATCGCAATGTCCGCTTAATTCCAGATATCCTGGTTGGTGGTAGTAATGGCAGTACCAACGGTTTAGTTGATGGTTTACTCTCACTGATTTTGTGGAACCAAACTGCCAAGCCAGGTGAAGCTTTGCCAACTCCATTGCATCCACAACCAATAGTTAAACCCCAACCAAACGGACAAAGCACTATTCCGCCCATAGTTGTTGATTTTACTGGAGATAAGTAACATCAATAAAACTTCAAAACTTAATTAATTTGTAATTATTCAGCACTTTAGCAATCCAAAGACTCTAAAGTGCTGATTTTATAGTAAAGAAAATAATTTGGTGGAAATTTCTACTATTTATATATTTCAAATAAGCTGCTTAATCTAACTCTGTTTTGAAGGATTACCATAGATACATAAATTAACAGGAACTAGTGCAAAGATGAGAACGCACTGTTTTTATCTTGAATTAGTATTACTAAATTTATGTTAAATCTATTCTGGCTGATAAATCTGGCAGGGAAATTTTGCTGATTCAAAACCGTTATCGTATACTCCAGCTAATTGGTAAAGGGGGATTCTGCAAAACCTACCTTGCTGTAGATGAGAATCAAGTTCCTCCAGTTCCTTGTGTTATTCAACAACTATCCAGGCAAAATCAAACAGCAGAAAGCTTTGTAAAAAAAGCACAACAAATAAAGCTACTAGGACAGCATCCTCAAATTCCGGCTTTACTAGCACACTTCCAAGATGAACAACACTTTTACTTAGTACAAGAGTTTATCGCAGGCATTAATTTAGCTACTCTGCTAGAAGAAGAAGGTGCTTTTAGTGAAAATCAAATTTGGCAACTTTTAGTAAAGATATTACCAGTTCTAAAATTTATTCACGATCGCAACATTATCCATTGCGATATAAAACCAGAAAATATAATTCGTACAGCCTCTGGAGAATTAGTCTTAGTTGATTATGCTGCGGCTCAAATTGTTACTAAAATCGACCAGTTTATCGGTAAAGATTGCATTGGTAGCCCAGAATTTATTGCACCAGAACAAGCAAAGGGAAAAGCTGTTTTTGCCAGCGATCTTTACAGTTTAGGTGTTACTTGCATTTACTTACTAACCGAGATTCAACCCTTTGATTTATATGATGTGGCGAATGATTGCTGGGTTTGGCAACAATATCTTAGCACCAAGATAAGCGATCGCCTCACACAAATCCTCAACAAACTGCTGGAAAAATCCCTCAACCAACGCTTTAAATCAGCTGATGAAGTCATGCTAGTTATGGGAATTGTAGCTAAGTCCGATCGTCAGCATTTATCAGTATCCATTGGCAGTTCAAAATTTCCCACTCCTTTATGGCAATGCATACATACATTAAGCGGGCTTCCTAGTTTATCTGCTGGAATCAACTGTGTTAGTTTCAGCCCTAATGGCAAAACATTAGCTAGTGGTGATGACAAAATCATCAGATTGTGGGATTTAAATACTCAAAAAGTCTTAGCTACCTTATCAGGACATTCCCAAGCAGTGAAATCAGTAGCCTACAGTCCTGATGGCAAAATATTGGCAACGGCTAGCGACGATCGCATCATTAAATTGTGGGATATTAATCAACTCCAAGAAATCTGCACTTTAGTTGGACACTCCCACGCCGTAAAATCAGTAGCTTTCAGTCCCGATGGGCACATTCTCGCTAGTGGTAGTTGGGATAAGACAGTCAAACTTTGGGATGTAAATACTGGCAAAGAAATTTCTACTCTTACCGGACACCAATTACAGGTGAGTTCAGTAGCATTTAGCCCTCAAGGACAACTTTTAGCCAGCGCAAGTTTTGACCGCACTATTTGCTTGTGGCAGTTACCTACTACAGAGATGTTATTGAAAGATCGGCAAGCAATAGGAGAATTTAAAAACCGCCCAGATTGCACCTTGGTAGGAAACCTTTCCGGTCATGCATGGGCGGTTCTAACAGTCGCTTTTAGTCCCGATGGGAAAATTTTGGCGACGGGTAGCGACGATAACACTATTAAATTATGGGAGGTAAACACTGGTCAGGTAATTACCACACTGTTGGGCCATTCTTGGTCAGTTGTAGCAGTGGCTTTCACGCCTGATGGCACAACGCTAATTAGTGCCAGTCGCGATCGCACTGTTAAACTTTGGAAAGTTAGCACAGCAGAAGAAATAGCTACTCTCTCAGGCCATGCAGACTCTGTATCTACCGTTGCTGTCAGCCCTGATGCCCAACTTATTGCTAGTGGCAGCAGGGACAAGACCATCAAATTGTGGCAACTTGTAGAACAGCAGGGAGACTAATTGAGAAAATTCAGGCGCTACCTGTAAAGGCAACTTCCGGAAATTTCAACTGCGCTTCTGCCATTGGACGGTTTCTGCCTTCCTCTTGCCAGTAGTTAATCACTTCTGTGGCTTTATTGAGTAATTCAACCCGATCCAAATCGCTAATCCAGTGTTTAGACTCCAGTTCCTTCTTTAACTCTTCCCAAGCATCGTTTCTGGGCCAGAAGAAGTACTTGGTTAAAGGACTTGTGCCTTTACCTACAACTTGATCGACAGCAAGAGCAACGTTCTCGTCCAACCAAAGAATTTTTAAAATAAACTTGGTCAATCAAACCTCCGGGGAATATCCAAGCATTACTTACTAAGTTCGCGATCGCTTATTTTAACGCAATACCATACCAGATGGCTAAACAGTTATTGGCAATGGGGCATGAGGTATAATGCCCAATGCCCTGTGCCCAATGCCCATCCTATGACACAAGAACTTTCACCAAAAGCGATCGCAGTTTTTGATATTGATGGTGTGATTCGTGATGTTAGTGGTTCTTATCGTCGCGCGATCGCAGATACTGTTGAGTATTTTACCGATCGAGCTTATCGTCCTACACCATTAGATATTGACCAGTTGAAATCTGAAGGTATTTGGAATAATGATTGGGAAGCCTCTCAAGAATTAATTTACCGTTACTTCCAATCTCAAGGACAGCCCCGCGAGCAATTACAACTTGATTACAACACCATTGTTGCTTTTTTTCAATCCCGTTACCGAGGTACAGACCCCGAAAATTTCAATGGGTATATCTGTGATGAACCTTTATTATTGCAACCTAGCTATTTAGAACAACTAACACAAGCTAGTATTGCTTGGGGATTTTTTAGCGGTGCAACTCGTGGTTCTGCTAACTATATCTTAGAAAAACGTCTAGGCTTGCAGTCTCCCGTGTTAATTGCAATGGAAGATGCACCAGGTAAACCAGACCCCACAGGACTTTTTGCTACTGTGCAAATCTTAGAGAATGGCTGCGAAAATTTACCTCCTGTCTTCTATGTGGGAGATACGGTAGCTGATATGTATACAGTTGAAAAAGCGCGAAATTTGCACCCGCAGCGTACTTGGATTGGTGTAGGCGTTTTACCACCCCACGTACAAGAAATAGTAGCGCGTCGTGATGCTTATGCTGAAACACTAAGGAATGCGGGGGCAGCATTAGTATTAAATAATGTGCAAGAATTAAACGCAGAACAGATTCAGGAATTGTTAAGTTGATGACTGCAATTCATGTTCTAAGATTTTAGATGTACGTGAATTACTGCCTTGCTAATACCAGTCTGACTTCAATTGATTGGGAGAGTAATTAAAATGTCTGCAATGAAACTGCCTGACGGGCCTAAGAATCATCCTTGGCTACAGACTTTCCAGTGGTTGGTGAGACCTTTAGAATACATGGAAGAATGTCAAAAACGCTATGGTGATATCTTCGCTCTCCAGCTTGGGCAATTTGCTCCTCAAGTATTTATTAGCAACCCCCAGGCTATTCAGCAGATTTTTAGCACCGATCCAAAACAGTTAGACTCTGGTGAAGCAGCAGGTGTGAGATCTCCTTTATTGGGACAACAATCTTTACTAGCGCTAGATGGAAAGCCTCACCAACGGCAAAGAAAGCTATTGACACCTCCGTTACATGGAGAAAGGATGCTGGCTTACGGTCAGTTAATACGTGATATTACTGAACAAGTAACTAGTCAATGGCAGCTTGGAGAACCTTTTACAGTTCTGCCGTTCATGCAAGCTATCTCTTTCCAAGTAATTTTGAAAGCTGTATTTGGTCTGGAAGATGGCTCTCGCTACGAGAAACTTAAGGAACTCTTGATTGCAATCCTAAATCCCAAAATACCTATCTTAAGAACAATTCTGTTGATTTTCCCATCATTGCGGCAAGATTTAGGAGCGTGGAGTCCTTGGGGAAAGTATGTGCGTCTACGCCAGGAAATTGACGAACTGATCTACGCTGAAATTCGGGAACGCCGAGAGAAACCCGATCCGTCTCGGACTGATATTTTATCTTTGATGATGGCGGCTCGTGATGAATCAGGAGAGCCAATGACAGATTTGGAATTACGCGATGAGCTAATGACCTTATTGGTAGCAGGTCACGAAACCACTGCGACTTCCTTATCATGGTCACTGTACTGGATTCACCATCTACCCCAGGTGCGTGAGAAACTGCTGCAAGAACTAAATAACCTGGGCGAACACCCTGATACTAATGCAATTTTGCGATCGCCATATTTAAATGCTGTGTGTTCGGAAACTCTGCGTATTTACCCGGTAACAATGTCCGCATTAAATCGAGTCGTCAAATCACCGCTACAAATTGGCGGCTACACCTTTGAGCCGGGAACGCTGTTAATTCCCTCTGTTTATTTAACCCATCATCGAGAAGATTTATATCCGGAACCAAAGCAATTTAAACCAGAGCGTTTTCTAGAACGTCAATTTACTCCTTATGAGTACATACCTTTTGGTGGTGGTAATCGCCGCTGTATTGGTATGGCATTTGCCTTGTTTGAGATGAAACTGGTTTTAGTCACGATACTTTCTCGTTGGCAAATGGAACTAGCTGATAACAAACCTGTACAGCCAGTGCGTAAGGGTTTGTTGTTTAGCCCAAAAGGTGGATTGAGGATGGTGGTGAAGGGAAAGCGTCCTCAAAATCAGCCTGTTTTGCAGACAAGTTCTAGTTCAGTTTGATGAATTTTAGAATGCTATTGCTAGGGAAGTATCCACCATGAACGACGTTGTGAGTGTAGTAGAAAAAATCATTGATGGAAAAGGTTATGTCCTTATTCCTGAATTATTAACTCGAACACAGGCTGAAAAAGCGCGATCGCTTGTTCTTGAAATTAGCGAGAAAGAAAAGCCGCTAGGAAAAGTTTTGCTTGACGAACAAAGAGAGCGAATATACGGCTTGGTCTATAAAGGCGAAATTTTCGAGTTAATGGTGCAGCACCCAACGGTTATTGAGGTCATTGAAAACATTTTGGGACATGATATGACTCTCGGCACTTTCTCTGCTCACATCCTTAACCCTGGTGCAAAAAACATGGGGGTACATGTTGACTATCCCTATTGGACAATGAAACCACCGTTCCCAGCTTATCCTGTGCTGGAAATCCAAGTAATTTGGATGGTTGAAGATTTTACACAGGAGAATGGTGCTCCTGTTTTTGCGCCTGGTAGCCAGAAGCTTTGCAACTCCCCTGACTTAGTACACTTTTCACAAATTGCTGAGAAAGTCACTGGAAAAGCTGGCTCAGTGATTATCTCACACGGCCTTTGTTGGCACGATACCTCTGTTAATTCTGCCGATCAGCCCAGAGTATCCATTCTTGGTAACTACGCTCCTAAGTTTGTGCGTCCCCTCCAAGATCCATCACATGATATGCAGCAAGAAGTTATAGATCGTGCCAGCCCTAAGCTAAAACAGCTACTTGGATACGAATTTAAATCAGCCCTTTATAAGGATGTCCAAAGAATTCGCTCGGGCAATTGGAGCCGATAGTCAAAAAAGAAAAAGCTCAAACCTTTTTT
Source organism: Calothrix sp. NIES-2098 (assembly GCF_963875125.1). Taxonomy (NCBI): domain Bacteria; kingdom Bacillati; phylum Cyanobacteriota; class Cyanophyceae; order Nostocales; family Calotrichaceae; genus Calothrix; species Calothrix sp. NIES-2098. The sequence goes on along the minus strand of NZ_CAWNKJ010000001.1, from coordinate 8,128,815 downwards.
ATTCAGACATCCTTGGTAATTGCTATTAGTTACTAGCTGCAATTTCTTCTTGAGCCGTTAATATTCCAACTCTGCAACCAAAGTTCATAATAAGCTTTGCCTTCATTGCTGTATTTGAGCCAAAACAGGCTTACCTGTAGCAACAACTTGCTCAATAATATCAGCGGCTCGACTTACTCCCCCTGCACGGTGAGTAGCTTCTTGTAACCTGAGCGCATTCTGTTTATAAGATTCCTGTGTCAATACCTGTTTAACAGCATTTCGCAACCTGGGAACATTCAATTTATTGAGAGGAATAAACTCACCTGCCCCTGTCCAAGCGATACGTGCTGCTACTCCCGGTTGGTCATTAGCAACAGGAATGGCTACCATTGGTACTCCCTTTTTCACACATTCCATTGTTGTATTCATTCCCGCATGAGTAATCATTAGGGTTGCTTTTTCTAAGACTTCCAATTGAGGTGCGTATTCAACTACCAAAGGATTTCCGGGCAAATTTGGTAGTGATTCTGGTTTAGCAGAACCTCCCAAAGAAATTACTAACTGAGCATCTAATCCCTCACAGGCTGAAGCAATAGTTTCAAAAACCCAAGTCAGACGATTTTGCAATGTTCCCATCGAAGCGTAAATTAAGGGTTTCCCGTTCAATTTTTCATAGGGGAAAGGAACAGGTGCCCGATTGGCTGAAGTATGGAAGCTTCCTGTGAAATGGAACCAAGGAGGCAATTCCTGCCTAGGATATTCAAACTCAGCAGGTGCATTACTTATTTGAGCTAGTTGAGAGTAGCCATAATTATTTTGAAAGTACAAAGGCAATTTCCATTCTTGGCGATACTCATCTATTAATTCTTTCAGTGGTTTGGCAATGCGATTAAGTAATGTGTAACCCGCTTGATTACGTAAACGTGCCCACAAAGCTGGGCTATATTTCCAAGTTGTACAAAAAGGAGGAATAGTAGGTTCTGGATTAAGTACTACAGCACTGCATACAGTGACGAAAGGAATACCAAGGAAATCAGCAATTGTTCCACCTTCTATTGAACTTTGGTTAACTAGTAATGCTTCTAAGCCTGCTGCTTTCATTGCTGGTGGAGCATCTCGGAGCGTTACAGCCGAGACTTGCTTAATCAACTCAATAGTATATTGTAATGCAGCTAGTCCCCGCAGTTGCCCTAATTTGGCGAGAACTTCTGCTGATGAGCCGACTCGAAAATCTTGTTCTCCAATTGGCGAGAATTCTATTCCCGCTGCTAATACTTTGGCTTGAGTGTCAAGATTTCCGAAGAGAGTGACGCGATGACCACGCCGTTGAAGTTCTTGCCCCAATGGAAGCATCGTGTTTAGCGGGCCTGTTGCTGCACCAGGACTGAGAATGCCAAAATGAGTCATAGCCAATACCCTACTGAAGTTTTAAGAACTTATCCAAAGCTGTCACCATGCTAGGCGGCCAGCGACGAGTATTTGTTACCCAATTGATATCTTTGTAGCGGCTATCCAGTCCGACGGCTGCTACCCAATTACTTTCGGCTTCACCTTGTTGTCCTGTCACCCAATAAGCTGCTGTGAGTGCAGCACGCATATCGGCAAATTTAGGATATTTACGCACAATATTTCGCATTTCGCGAATAGCTGGCTCGATTTGTCCGGTTTGATAAAGCGCTAGGGCATAGTTAGCACGAGCAAAGGCGAAATTAGGGGCTATTTCAACTGATTTTTTATAGTCTGCGATCGCATCTTCCCATTTTCCTAAACCAGCTTTGGCATTGCCGCGATTGTTATATGCCATCGCATCTTTGGGATCGAGTTCTAGGACAAGATTGTAGTCTGCGATCGCCTCTTCCCATTTGCCCAAACCTTCTAACGCTGCACCCCGATTTAAATAAGGATCGGTAACGTTTGGCGCAAGTTCTATAGCTTTGTTGTAATCTGTCAGTGCTGCTTGTAATTTATTCTGGCTTACCCTTGAGTTACCGCGATTACTCCATGCACCTGCATTAGTGGGAAATTGCTCAATTATCTGTGTCCAATAACTTTCAGCCGTGGCAAAATCACCTTGATTAGTAGCCGCAAAGGCTTTATTCGCCAACTCATCTCCTTGTTGTAACTGCTCTTGAGTCAAACTAGAAGGTTGGGATAGTGCCATGACTGGTGTACCCCAGCCAAACACAAGCAACAGACTGAGAAAAATACTAATTAACTGAATCATCTGGCTTTATTTGTAATGGGGATTTGGTATAGGGCAAGGGGGACAAGGGAGCAGAAACGAAATAACTAATGACTCTAGACTATTGCCTATTGCCTTCTTCACCAATGCCCCATGCCCCATACCCTTAACTCTTATCTAAAATCATTACAGCAAAGACATCTGTTCGTTAGGTGGCTTGAAGCCTAAATGCTTATATGCTGCGGTTGTCGCTATTCTCCCACGGGGAGTCCGGCTAAGATAGCCAATTTGCATCAAATAAGGTTCGTATACTTCTTCAATGGTTTGGGTATCTTCACCTGTGGCGGCGGCAATTGTTTCTAATCCCACTGGCCCACCATTAAATTGTTCAATGATTACACTCAGCATCTTGCGGTCTGTCCAATCCAAACCGCAGGGATCTACTTGGAATAGTTGCAATGCCTCGCCTGCAATACTTTCAGTTATCTCTCCCGATGTTTTTACTTCAGCATAATCACGTACCCGCTTAAGTAACCTATTTGCTATCCGTGGCGTTCCCCGCGATCGCCGAGCAATTTCTGTGGCACCATCTTCTGTAATTGGAGTTTGCAGCAATTGAGCAGTGCGCAGGACAATCTGGCTAAGTTCGGGGACTTCGTAAAATCGCAGTTTTTGGACTAAGCCAAAGCGATCGCGTAATGGTGAAGTTAAAGCACCTACCCTAGTTGTGGCTCCCACTAGCGTAAATTTTGACAGAGGTAAACTCCGAATGCGAGCGCTGGAACCTTTACCGATGGTAATATCCAGGCGATAATCTTCCATTGCGGGATAGAGAATTTCTTCTGTCATCCGCGATAGGCGATGAATTTCATCCACAAATAGAATATCTCCTGGTTTTAAGTTCACCAGTAGCCCTACAATATCCCGTGGACGTTCTAGTGCTGGCGCACTAGTAATTTTGTAGTTTACCCCCATCTCCGATGCTAAAATCATTGCCATTGTGGTTTTACCCAATCCCGGCGGCCCGTATAGTAGCAAATGATCCAGCACTTCACCTCTTGACTTGGCAGCTTTGATGGCAATATCTAGCACATCCTTTAAGTCTTTCTGCCCAATGTAATCGGCAAATCGCTGTGGACGGATGCTTTCTTCTTGCTTACCTTGTTCATCAATCGCAGCTTCGGCTTGCAAAAGTTCTTGAGGAGAAGAAGCTTTCGCTGACTCCTGCTGGGACTTTTTTGGTTGTCCATTGGGGTCTTGAGGCTGTTTTTTCGAGGAGATAATCGCCATAATTCAGCTATCAACTTTGACTTGGGGACTGTTTGAACGCCATTGTGGTGAGTGAGTCCAGTCGGCGGTGTCGGTTTCCGTCCCGTCGAACTGGCGAACCCGTAGGGTAGCGACGCAGGAGCGTCACCCGAAGGGCTACAAAACTAGGCATAAACAAGGCATACAAAGATTTTCGCTTGAGAATACGCACGCCCATTTAAAATTTAAATTCCGGACAATTACCCAGGAGTAGAAAAAATATTATGTTATCTAAAAGAATCTTACCGTGCTTAGATGTGAAGGCGGGACGGGTTGTAAAAGGAGTTAACTTTGTTAACCTGCAAGATGCGGGCGATCCGGTAGAACTGGCAAAGGTTTACAATGATGCCGGTGCAGATGAGTTAGTGTTTCTGGATATTACCGCGACTCATGAAGACCGCGACACGATTATTGATGTAGTTTACCGGACTGCCGAACAGGTCTTTATTCCGTTAACTGTGGGTGGTGGGATTCAAACCTTAGAAAATGTTAAAGGTTTGTTACGTGCAGGAGCAGACAAGGTTAGTATTAATTCTGCGGCAGTACGCGACCCAGACTTGATTAATCGGGCAAGCGATCGCTTTGGTAATCAGTGCATAGTTGTTGCTATTGATGCTAGACGTAGATTAGACCCCAAAAACCCAGGTTGGGATGTGTATGTGCGAGGTGGTAGAGAAAATACAGGCAAAGATGCCTTACTTTGGGCACAAGAAGTCGAAAAGCGCGGAGCTGGAGAACTACTAGTGACAAGTATGGATGCTGATGGTACTCAAGCTGGTTACGACCTGGAATTGACAAAATCTATCGCTAATGCCGTACAGATTCCCGTAATTGCTTCTGGTGGTGCTGGCAATTGCGAACATATTCATGCGGCACTAACTGAGGGGAAAGCAGAAGCTGCACTGCTCGCATCACTTTTACATTATGGGCAATTGAGTGTAGAACAAATCAAAAATTATTTGCGCGATCGCTCTGTCCCAGTAAGAATGCTTACCTAAATTATGATTTATCCTTATATGCACATCTATCCTAGGTCGGAGACGCCGCCCAAAAACAGTGTTAATATAAATTAACTAGTATGAATAAATATTAATAAATATGTTGATTCCTATTTTGTTATTTGATGTGGCGCTAGTGGCTTGGTCGCTGCACCTAATGGAAAGAGCTTTTGAGAGTAAAGAATTCTCTTTAATGTTAGCTGGCACCTTAGTAGCTCTCGCTGCTGCCGCTATGTTAGTAGTTTACTTCCTAATGGGGCACTGTATGAGCTACTTGCTACAAGTATCTTAATAAAGTGCTGAGTGTTTAGCTCTAAGCTACAGCAGTCATGCTTTACGTTAATCATATATTTCTAATTGACAAACATCATCCGGTTAGGCATAATAGATAACGCATCTTAAGGGGTTATAGCTCAGTTGGTAGAGCACTTCAATGGCATTGAAGGGGTCAGCGGTTCGAATCCGCTTAGCTCCATTTGTACATTAAATATTTTAAGTCTTGCGTTGAGGATGCGTAGGCGTAGCCCGTCGTAGCCATCGCATCTTCCCCTTCTTGCCAAATCCTACTGCGCTTTCTTAAACCATTCGCTAATTCCATCAGCTAGTACTTTTGCCATTTTCTTCTGGTGTTCTGGGTTCACCACCTGCTCAAATTCATTGGGATTACTCATAAAACCCAATTCCAGCAACACTGATGGTGCAGCAGCGGGACGTGTCAGCGCCAGATTATCCCAAAAAACGCCATAGGAAGGTTGCCCTAGGTTTTTGACGACATAGTTATGCAAAAATAATGCTAAACTGTGGGCTTGGGTGTTATACCAAAAAGCTGCAAACCCCTTGATTTTCTCTGCATCACCATCATCGGGTAGCGAGTTGTGATGAATAGAAAGAGCGATCGCGGGTTCTTCTTTATTAATAATTGCCTGCCTTTCTACTAAAGATACATCTCGATCGTCTTCTCGCGTTAGTACCACCGTTGCACCACGCTTCACCAACTCATCGCGCAGCAACTTAGATACAACCAAGTTGACATCTTTTTCTAAATAGCCAGTTGGGCCACTGGCACCCGATTCTTTACCCCCATGTCCGGGATCTAGTAAAATCCTGATACCGGATAGAGGTTTGCGTGTTTTGTCTTTGATTGTAGGCGGATGACGCAAAGTTAAAACAAGGCTTGTACCTTCGTATCTCAACTTATATCCCCACTGTTGAGATTTTTTGAGATTAAAGGTGTATTGTACCTGTCCGGGAGCTACTTGTTGCCAGTCTAGGCGAGAAATTAGGGGACTATCATCCGTGCGAACAATATCTGTTTGGGCGGTGGTGTTGTAAAGTGTGAGGCTGAAAGCGCGATCGCTTTGTTGTACGCTTACAGGAACGGGAGCTTCTAGCGGAAACACAATCTCTGTGGCGCTAGGAAGTTTTCGATAACCGACACTGCGAATGATTGTGCGTGGTGAGATAGCACCTGCTAAAACTTGGGTTTCTTTACTATTAATCCAAGCACCATAATCTAGTCGCAACCATTCACCTTCTTTCCCTGTGACTGTAGCGCGCGTTCCTTTGGGTAGTGGTGTGAGTCTTGAATGGTCAGTACTCGGGCCAGTGCGCGCAACGCCTGAGTCGGCTGTGACTTCTACAACTGGCAAATTTGCTCTTGTGAGAATTTGGATTTTGCCAGTACCAGACTGAGTTACAGTCTGACCGTTAAGTGTCAGTCTAAATTCTGGTGTACCCAAATCGATATTTTTGCCGGAATCGGGAATAGTACCACCGGAATTTATATTAGTACTGTTAGTTTGGGAATCAAGCTGTTGAGCTATGGTGCAACCCTCATACCTTCCTGCGATAGACTGGTTAGCAGGTTGATTTTTCCCCGTTAAGGCCGCCAAATTACTTGGTAGTTGTGCCTTGATGGGTTGGGGTGCAAGGGCAATAGTTTGATTAGCCAGGTTAACAGCAACACTGGCGTTAGAGGGTGCTATAGCGCTAAAACAAATCAGTTCCCCCGGTAGTCTGGCAATGTCGGCTGCTGGTGTTAGAGAATCTTTGGCAAAGGCTAAACCTTGTGGTAGCTGAGGCTGAGTTGTAAGTCTTGTCACCTTAATCTGAAGCTCTTGATTTTGGTGACGCACAGTAAACAAATTATCTCCCAATTGCAAGGGGAAACTTGGTGCAAAATGACCAGCCTTGCTGCGGGTAACTGGCTTACCATTAATCAGCACCTGACCGCCGGATGGTGCAGTACCAAGAAAAAAGATTTTTTCTGCACTTGTTTGGTAGTTTGTCTTGGGAAAAACAACTACAACAGATGAATCAGCCAATGCTACTGAGGAGGTGACAACAAGGCTTAATATTACTAGTCCTACAAGTTTTTTCACAGCAAGATCACAGAAGATTTCACAATTGTTACTGTGGCACAATGACCAAGAAAGTATGAAGGCTAAAGGCTAAAGAATGAAGGTTAAGGAATATTTGCCCTTGATATTCCCACAGGGTAGGCTTAAATTTCATACATTTGAGACTTCATACTTCATATTTCAGATGACGGGATGTATTTTTAGAGTGGCCGGAAATTCAAATTAGTATGACTAAGTTTATTTTTGTAACTGGGGGCGTTGTTTCCAGTATCGGCAAAGGCATTGTAGCAGCAAGTTTAGGGCGATTGCTCAAGTCGCGCAACTATTCTGTGTCGATTCTGAAACTTGACCCTTACCTCAATGTCGATCCAGGTACGATGAGTCCCTTTCAACATGGGGAAGTTTTTGTTACCCAAGATGGTGCAGAAACCGATTTGGATTTGGGTCACTACGAACGCTTCACCGATACCTCAATGTCACGCCTTAACAGTGTGACGACTGGCTCAATTTACCAAGCAGTAATCAACAGAGAACGTCGCGGTGATTACAATGGCGGTACTGTGCAGGTAATACCCCACATCACTAATGAAATTAAAGACCGCATTCTAAAAGTCGCCCAAAATACAAATCCCGATGTGGTGATTACAGAGATAGGCGGTACGGTAGGCGATATTGAATCCCTGCCGTTTTTAGAAGCAATTCGCCAGTTTCGCAAGGAAGTAGGCAGACAGAATGTGCTGTATATGCACGTTACTCTATTACCTTGGATTGCCTCAGCTGGGGAAATGAAAACCAAGCCAACACAGCATTCTGTGAAGGAACTGAGATCGATTGGCATTCAACCAGATATTTTAGTTTGCCGTTGCGATCGCCCTCTACCTGTAGGATTAAAACGCAAATTATCCGAATTTTGCGATGTTGCCGAAGAATGCGTCATTACTTCCCAAGATGCGAAAAGTATCTACGAAGTACCGTTGATGCTAGAACGCGAAGGCATGGCAGAGCAAGTTTTAGATTTGCTGCAAATGGAACAACGCAAACCAGATCTCGTACAGTGGCAAAACTTGGTGCAACATTTGCACAGTCCTAAACACGAGATCGAAATTGCGATTGTTGGTAAGTATGTGCGCTTAGGCGATGCTTACATATCAGTAGTTGAAGCCTTGCAACACGCTGCTATCTCTACCTATGGGCGGCTGCGCCTGCGTTGGGTCAACTCAGAAGATTTAGAAAATGAACCAGTCGAAAATCAGCTAGAAGGCGTCGATGGCGTTCTTGTACCCGGAGGTTTCGGCGTTCGGGGTGTGGATGGTAAGATTGCCGCAATTAAATATGCCCGCGATCGCCAAATTCCCTTCTTAGGTTTATGCTTGGGAATGCAATGTGCTGTCATTGAGTGGGCGAGGAATGTTGAAGGCTTAAAAGATGCCAACAGTGCTGAGTTTAATCCTTATACTAGTGCCCCAGTCATTAACCTATTGCCAGATCAGCACGATGTCGTCGATTTAGGCGGGACGATGCGCTTAGGAGTTTACCCTTGTCACGTTCTCCCCAATACTTTGGCGTTCAAACTCTATCAAGAAGATGTGATTTACGAACGGCATCGCCATCGCTACGAGTTTAATAATAATTACCGCAGCCTGTTATTAGAGTCAGGCTATGTGATTAGCGGTACTTCTCCTGATGGTCGCTTAGTGGAAATTGTCGAATTACCAAAACATCCATTCTTTTTGGCTTGCCAATTCCATCCAGAGTTTCAATCGCGTCCTAGCAATCCTCATCCATTATTCCAAGGATTTATCCAAGCTGCGATCGCTCATTCACTTCCCCCTCTGGTACAACAGCACTAGTACCATAGTGAATTCAAAATGAATAAAGCGTAAGCGTTTCGTTTAATTTAGAATGGATGGTTTCTTGACGCCGTGCTTTACTAACATCGCTGTGTTGCATTGAAAATTGCCAAAGCCGATCGTTGGGGATTCTTGTCGATCTAAAATACCGATGACGGTGGCAGTAACTTGAGAAAATGGCTGACACTGAACTCCTAAGGTATGGCATCTTTATTCCCACCGTGCTGTACTAGTGTAAGCTGACAACAGTAATTTAAAATTCACAATTAACAGGAGCTTTTTTGCGATTTGAATTGTGAATTTTTATAAAGGAACAGCGACATCACGGGGACTTGAGGAGATTTTGTGGCGTACTGGGTGACAATCCTTTACGAGAGGAAAAAATACGTAGTCAATTTTGACCGTATTAATGCCTTTTGTTATGAACAAAACGGCAGAGTTACCTTTTGGCTACCGGATTCTGCTATTCCGATTGTGATTAACCCACAAAGCAACCCACAAGATTATCAAAAGATTTTGAAATACATAGAACGCGTGACAGGTTTGGAACTAGAAGATGCTTATTGGGTGAAAATTATTTATGACAACAGCGAATACGTAATTAACCTCAACTGCATTAGTTCCTTTTGCCAAGAATCCAACGGCAGGATAACTTTCTGGCTGCCTGATGGTACTATTCCCATCGTGATCAATCCCGTGAGTAATCCAGAGTCTTATCAAAAAGTTCTGCAATATGTTCAGAAAGCAACAGGATATTCGTTGTCTTAAAGGTTAAGGCAGAAGGATGAGGAAGTGTGGGGAGTGTGAGGAGAAATGACTCTTGCCTATTGGCTTTTGACCTTTGACTTTGGACTATTCTCTATTGATAAATGCCCAATGCCCCATACCTTAAGTATTTTTTGATTCTTCTGTACCAGCTTTTAAGCGGCTAACAGTGCTTTTGCGGACGCGTTCGCTTTTTCGCACGCCACCCGCTTTTTCATATTCGTGACTATCTTTGCCGTATGTATGGGCAACTCCCAATAGCATTTTATCGGAGAGGTCGGCTAAGATTTTTTCTAATTCTTCAATCTCGCTTTTATAAGAGTCGATGTTGAATAGAGCAGTGTTATAAGCATCAATTTTACTGCGTAACTTATCCATAATTTGTATCATATTTACTAAACTGCGCTCTCCCCCGTAATCCATATTCGGATCGACGGCTTTAAGTCCAGAGGTTCTGAGTTCAGCTTTTTCTAAAACGCGGGATGTACGTTTTTGGCGGGTCATAGATGTTTACCTTGCCTAATATTCTAGAGCTAGCTTGCCTTAATAAAGCTACATTTTGGTTCAGCAATATACACAAATAATTGCAATTTTTATAACATTTGATTTAAGTTATTTTACGGCTGTCTATGGAACTTAAGGGCGTGAGGTAACAATAAAACTTGTTGTCCTAACGTCAGAGGTCGCGGAAGTAACGTCAGAGGTTGCGGAAGTAACGTCAGAGGTTATGGAAGTAACGTCAGAGGTTATGGAAGTAACGTCAGAAGTTATGGAAGTAACGTCAGAGGTCGCGGAAGTAACGTCAGAGGTTGCGGAAGTAACGTCAGCTTCTTTAGAAGTTCGTAGACGCAAAGCAGCTTGTCCTATTTCTCCCCACACTCCCCACACTCCTCACACTTCCCACACTCCCCACACTCCCCACACTCCCTACGTCCTGTTATCGCCACCATCGCCCCACATCTACAATCCCACGAGCCACTTCTACTGTTGCGGCGTCACCACCCAATGCAAAGATAACGGGAAATAATGCCTTGATACTGTGCAACAAGATAGGGCGAGTACGAAGCGATAGCTTGTAAAGAGTATCCCCCCAAACAGAGAAAAGCTGCGCAGATGGTATTGGTGATAAACCGGAAGCTAATGCACTCAGAACAGGGGCGCGATACTGCTCATCTTCAATTGCCTCAGCGGCTGTGAGTGCTTCTGCTAACAACTCTGGTGGTAATTTCTTGGCCAATGCACTCAGGGTTTGGGCGCGATACTGCTCATACTGAATCTCCCTGACAGTAGAGAGTGCTTCTGGCAACAGTTCTGGTAGTTGCTCGGCTAATGCACTCAAGGCTTGAGCGCGATACTCCTCATAGTCAATCTTTCTAGCAGCAGTGAGTGCTTCTTGTAATAACTCTGGCAGATTCTGGGCTAATGCTATCAAAACTTGGGCACTATACTCCTGATTCTGAATTCCTCTAGCGACGGTGAGTAATTCTTTTAATAATTCTGGTGCTAAATTCTGGGCTAATGCAATCAGGACTTGGGCACGATACTGTTCAGACTCTAGCATCCTAGCGGCTGTGAGTGCTTCTGTCACCAACTCTGGTGGTAAATTCTGGGCTAATGCAATCAGGACTTGGGCGCGATACTCCTCAGACTCAATCGCTGTAGCAGCGGTGAGTGCTTGTGTTAACAACTCTAGTGGTAGATTCGGGGCTAATGCACTTAGGACTTCGGCGCGCAGCCACTCATCATCAATCGTCATAGCGATGGTGAGTGCTTCTTTTAATAACTCTGGTAGTTTTTCAGCTAATGCACTCAGGACTTTGGCACGATAATAATTTACTTCCATTTCTCTAGCAACGGTGAGAGCTTCTGGCAGTAATTCGGGTGGTAGACTGTGGACTAATGCACTCAGGGTTTCGGCGCGATAATGCTCATTCTCAATCGCCACAGCGGTAGTGAGTGCTTCTGGTAATAACTCTGGTAGTTTTTCAGCTAATGCCCTCAGGGCTTCGGTGCGGTACTCCTGATGCTGAATGGCTCTAGCAGCGCTCAGTGCTTCAGGTAACAACTCTGGTGGTAGTTTTTGGACTAATGCACTTAGGGTTTTGGCGCGATCGTACTCATTCTCAATTGCCCTAGTGGCAGATAGTGCTTCTGGTAACAACTCTGGTAGTTTTTCAGCTAATGCACTCAAAGCTTCGGCGCGATACTCTTCATTCTGAATGGCTCTAGCAGCAGTGAGTGCTACTTGTAACAACTCTGGTGGTAGTTTCTCGGCTAATGCTCTGAAGACTGGAGCGCGATCGCTTTTATATTCAATCGCCCTAGTGAGAGTGAGAGCTTCTAGTAACAAATCAGGTGGCAGTTTCTGGGCTAATGCACTCAAGATTTTGGCACGATACTCCTCATCCTGAATTGCTTTCAAGTCAGAGAGTGCTTCCGGCAACAACTCAGGTGGCAGTTTCTCAGCTAATGCCCTGAGGACTGGAGTGCGATCGCTATCATACTCAATCGTCCTAGCGACAGTCAGAGCTTCTAACAAAAACTCTGGTCGTTTTTGAGCTAATTTACTTAGGACATCAATGCGATAGTTTTTATTTTCAATTGCTTTAACAGCAGACAGTGCTTCAGTCAACAATTCTGGGAGATGCTGGGCTAATGCACTCAGGACAGGGGCAAGATAGCTCTTATTTTCAATTGCCCTAGCGGCAGATAGTGCTTCTGGTAACAACTCAGGTGGTAGATTCTCAGCTAATACTCTCAGAAGTGAGGCACGAGAATACTCATCCTGAATTGCCAGAGCCGTAGTAAGAGTTTCTTTTAATAACTCTGGTGGTAGTTTGTAAGCTAATGCACTCAGGGCTTCGGCACAATACCACTCCAATTCCATCGAGTTTACGGCGGAGAGTGCTTCAGGCAACAACTCTAAGGGAAATTTCTCGGCTAATGCACTCAGGGTTTCAACGCGATATTGCTTATCCTTAATTGCTTTAGCAGAGGTGAGTGCTTTGATTAACAAATCTGCTGGTAGTTTCTCGACTAAGGCGATCGCGCTAGAGACACGATACCTCTCCTCCTCAATCGCCGTCCAGATAGCGATCGCTTTTGGAGGCCAAGATGATGGTAGTCGGGAGTGGGGTCTTGCATATAGGGGAAGGGAGGTGTAGTATATGTTCTCCTCAATCGCCCTGAAGATAGCGATCGCTTCAGGCAACAACTCTGATAATTTCTCAGCTAATGCTATCAGAGTACAGGCACGATACTGCTCATCCTCAATCGCCTTAGCGGCGGAGACTGCTTTTGCTAACAACTCTGGTGGTAGTTTCTCAGCTAATGTGATTAGAGCTGGAGCGCGACACCGTTCATCCTGAATTGCCATAGCAATGGAGAGTGCTTCAGGCAACAACTGTGGCGGTAGATTCTCGACTAATGTTATCAAGATAGAGGCGCGATCGCTCTCATACTCAATCGCCCTCACAGCAGAGAGTACTTCTGGTAACAACTCTGGTAGTTTCTCGGCTAATGCTATCAGGGCTTGGGTGCGATATCTCTCATCCTCAATTGCCCTAGCGGTGGAGAGTGCTTCTGGTAACAACTCTGGTAATTTCTCGGCTAATGCACTCAGAACTTCGGCACGATATAACTCATACTCAATCGCCCTAGCAGCCGAGAGTACTTCTGGCGATATCTCTTGTCGTTTCCCGGCTAATGCTATAAGGAAATCGGCGCAATACCTCTCATCCTGAATCGCCCTAGCAATGGTGAGTGCTTCTTTCTCAGCGATTTTCTCTAAATTTGCTGGTAAATAGTTAATTAACTCAACAACAGCTTCGACTTTCTGCTTTGGTTCTGGTTTTTGCAGCGCGTAAGCTAGTCCTTGTTCGGGAGTCCAGACTTTATTTTTCACTAATGCCACCAGCAGTTTTGCTGGTAAATTAGCTGCCAAACTATTTAGGGAAGCTGTAATTAAAGCATAGCGACATTGCAAACCTACCACTTGGGGTAAGGTGGATTCATCCCAATTTGCTTCGGCTAATTGCCAAGCACGAGAAATATCTGTGATGTAACCCCCAGTTTGTCCTACTTTCTCTCGCGCTTCATGCCAACCATTGTTTCCCGTTACCGACTCCTCCCGCAATAAGGAGTGAATTTCTTCTACTCGTTGAGCCTTTTCTAAATGCCAAACTAAATTTTGATGAATGTAACCATCATTAGCTAAGGTATGCCAGAGATTGTTTTGCGTCTTTTGTTGATAGCGTTCTAGCAGTTGGCTGTGCGCAGCGTGTAAATCCAAACCCATCCCTGTAGGCGGAGATTTAGTTAAGCGACTACGAGCAACATCATGTAATAAGTCATGCAACCTGTAGCCTTTCCACTCCACACCACCGACAAATACAGGTGCATCAGACTGAAGTAAGGCATCATTCCACAGTAGCTCTAAACACTCATTAGCTGCATCTTGGGATTCCATCTCCCATAATGTCGCGGCCATTGGTGCGGCTATTGTGACATCCTCTGGTAACACTCCCAACCAAATAAAATTTTCCCAGGCTTGTTGGTCGTAGTCTTGTAAAGCTTTCAGGCTTAAATTGAAAGTTGCTTCTAAAGAGTTTTCTTGACGCGGCCCGTATAAGACTTTTAAATTTGCCACCTCTTGCTTCAAAGCTGCTTCCAACTTCTCCCATGCGATTCCCCATTTAACTCTGGCTGCTACCAAATTCAGAGCAATGGGTAAGTATCCCACAGTCTCGGCTACTCGCAAAGCCTCTGGTTTTTCTATTTCTGTGATTTCTCGTTCTAAAGACTTAGAAAGTAATTCCAGCGATTCTGCTGGTGTCATCAAATTCAATTTTTGCAAATAAGCACCCACAGCATCAGCCACATCAGCCCGCCGCGAAGTAATTAATAGTTGGGATTGGGAACTGGCTACCATAAAGGGTTTAACTTTATCTGGTTCCCAAGCATCATCAACTACTAATAAAACAGCGCGATCGTGGAGTAAACTGCGTAAATGGGCTGAAGTTCCTTCTACATTCACCGCCCGAAATTCGTAGTCTCCCAAAGCTTGCACCCAACTACTTAACAGGGTGAGAATATCTGGTTCTTGCCCTAAAGTTGCCCAAAGCACGCCACCAGAGAAACGCTTTTGGATATCTTCATCATGGGCAAGGGCTGTAATTAAAGTTGTCTTACCTATACCACCTAAACCGTGAATTGCACTGATGAGCAACGCACCAGCAGCAGATGTATTTGCCAATAGACGAGCTTTAATTTCTAGAGTAACTTGGGGGCGATCGACAAAATTAGCAGGTAAACTCGGTGCTTGAAAAGGTCTGTCGATTGGGCGACGATAATTAATAGTCAGACTGCCTTCTACCCGACCGACAATAATGTTGTTGTCACCCTTGATATTTTGCACAACATTGTCGTTACCGGAAATTGTTTGTTCTGTATGTGCAACCTGAACCGGAATATGGGGATCTAAACTAGTGACAGAAGCTTTATCTTTTTCTGCTTTGCTGGAAATTGGTGGTTCAACCTGAGATGGAATCTGCGTATTTAATCTGAGTAAATCTCGCCTACGTTTTAATCTGCGACGCTTCCCTTTCAAAAAGCCAGCTAACTTAGATAAAAAAAGTATTATCCGCTTCCATAACCTTCTCAGGCTGCTTCTCCCCACTGTTTTAGCTCCCTATACTCTGGCTTTGTGACTAATTGATAGTTGCATTACCTCCCACTGTGCCGATCGCCTTGTTACCATTGCCTGCCATATTCTGAACTAGGTTGTTATTGCCGGATATTGTTTGATTAAAGCTATTCACAACTTTAGAAATTGTGTCTGCATCTTCCTGCATTAAACGAGCAATTTCCGTCGCTAAATTTTGATCTTCATCGAGTAATTTCTTGAGTTGCTTCTGGAGTGTTTCTTTGGCATCTGCATCATCAGGAGAACTTGCCAACTCTTCGGCTGCACCTTTCGCCATTGGTTTGGCTTCTACCTTTGGTTGCAGCTTACTCCACAAAGATTTAGCCTTGTCCCAGCCATTAGCGCCCAAACTTTCACCCAGTTTCTTACCAGCTTCTTCGGCTGCTGTCTGCCCTACTTTGAGCAAGTAGGGTAAAAATGGGGTTAAGAAAGTAGTTAAAGTTACTATATCCATTTGTTCGCTCCGATTGTCAAGATGTAGAATACTAGTCAATTACCACAAATGACTCTGTATTAACATTTTAAGAATCAGGGGTCAAACTCAGGGAAAATACTTGTATCGAGATGCAATTGGTATCGCTCCTTGCGATCGCTATCTATGTCACGTCACAGTAAATGCGATCGCCTTATCTCTACCTCTTACTCACTAGCTAACAAACCGAACTCTGATTTGATATTCCAGCGCCTACCGTCGTGAATTAATAACGTCAACTTGTCGGCAATAAACTCAAAATGTAATTGTCGATGTTCAAACTCTGGCCAAGCTGCTTTAAAGTTCTGCCGCGTTAAGTCCCGAAATGCTACCGTCATGTGGGGTGCAAAGGGGCGAGTTTTACCAACTTTATCTACAATGCCTAAATTTGCTTCTACATACCCCATTAACTCGGCTTGCAGAGTCAACAGTTCTTGGCTTCTCACCACATCTATATATATGACGCGGGGTGCAAATGCAGCAAACCCACTGAGTGTAATGGGTAGTGGCTGTTGTCCAGTCGCAAACTCTCTAAGTGATGCTTCTAGGCGCGACACATCGCTATCTACCCATTCAAAGGGCGGTTGTAGCGTAATGTGAGGCGGTGACTTTTGCGCGTGATTACTGGTGTAGTTATCCGCGAAGTACTGCTTGATTTCATTAGCGTAATCTTGAATGTCTTGCGGTGGTAGTAGGGCGATAAAAAAGCGACTCATTTAATTTTAAATAGAAGGCAGACGGCAGAGGGCAGAAGGCAGAAGAAAAGCAGGAGAGACAAGGGAGTGTGGGGGGAAATGAGACAAATGACCAATGACAACCCTCACGAGTAAATATACAACTCTAAATGCGTAACACCTTAACTATTGAGCAGCGAAGACTTATTGGAAGATATTACAACTAGATGACGATACAAAATTCAAGAGGTTACAAGTAAATGCCTTGGTTTGTGAAGATTGAAGCAGGCAAAGTCGATAAACCGACCTTTGACCAATACGTACCTGCCCATAAAGCTTACGTTCACGACTTAATTGCCAAAGGACACAAAGCGAAAACGGGATATTGGGCAGAATTCGGAGGCGGGATGATGCTGTTTGAGGCAGAATCGATGGACGAAGCCCAAGCAATTGTAGCCCTTGACCCATTGGTACAAAATGGCTGTGTGAATTACCAACTGCACGAATGGCGAATTGTAGTGGAATAACACCAATTACTGAATTTTAGTGTTATTCTATTAATAGACCTGGACCTATGCGACTTCAACGCCCAAATCTTGTCAGGACCGGAAGGTAGCAGCAATACGGGATGCTTGTGGTAGGCGTAGAATCCGGGTCGCCCTATTTGTAGGAGCGTTCAGCAGCAATGCCTGGTTTTGGAGATATTGTTCAAAAAGCTTTTTACCTCGGTGTTGGGTTAGCTTCTTACGCGGGTGAGAAAGCAGGGGGAAAATTAGCGGAACTGCGATCGCAAGTCCAAAAACTGGCAGATGAAATGGTGGCAAAAGGCGAAATGACCACAGATGAAGCCCGTCGCTTTGTCGAAGATATGATGAAGCAAGCTCAACAGCCTCCATCATCTGATGCAGCTACAGAAAAAACTCCGCCTGCTGAACCGCGCCGCATCGAAATTTTAGAGGACGATGAAGAGCCAACGGTTAAAGATTCTCCCACAGCAACCGATGATGTAGATGGGTTGCGTGCCCAAGTATTAGAACTGCAAGAAGAGTTAAAAAGGCTGCAACGCGATGAGTAGCCACTAGCAGCAATTGAGTAATAGCAGAAAATACATTAAATATTGAATATACTTTATCTAGGATCTACCTAGAATATCGGGCGTTGAAATCAAATTACTATTAAAACAGCCTAAAAGCCCAGAATATAATTCTTTTGACTTTTATTTTGACTTCCGCGCAAAGGTACTTCCAGCCAGGTCACACTGAGCGCTCTATTTATAGCCAGTAAAGGCGTCAACTTTATGGACAAGTGGCAGAAAGATTTGATTGACATCATTGAGACCGTGGCTGTTGAAGTCGAACACTTTTTCCTCGGAATGAGTGACATGGTAGAAGCTTTTTTGGAACTAACCGAAGAAATTACCGAACAAGTACAAACTACAATTGCCACTGAAGTTGACCAGTATTTACACGACCTAGCCGAACCAATGATGGAGGTTTACTGGGAACTAGAAGATGTAGTAGCAGATGTAGATCCGGGTTTTCCTTATCCAGTAGAAGCTACGCCAGAAAAAAACTCCGCCTGTGTTGGTTGCGCTCACTACCACGGTCAAGTGTATGGTGGTAATTTGTTAGTTTGTGCCATGCATCCCCACGGCTGGGATGATAGTAATTGTCCTGACTGGGAACAGGAGTGAAGAGGCAGAGGGGCACAGGGTGCAGGGGGACAAGGGAGACAAGGTGGAAATAACTATTATTGCCTTTTGACTCTTCACAAATAATAAATGACTACTGATAAATGACTAATGACAACTGACACCACAGAAATGAAATATGGCGAACGCGAGATTGCGGAAGGACAACTAATTACCTTTCCAAATCCGCGTGTAGGTAGGCGATATGACATTAGCATTACTTTGCCGGAGTTTACCTGCAAATGTCCGTTTTCCGGCTATCCTGATTTTGCGACAATTTATATTAGCTACGTTCCTGATGAGCGTGTAGTGGAATTAAAGGCACTCAAGCTATACATTAACAGTTACCGCGATCGCTATATTTCCCACGAGGAGTCTGCCAATCAAATTCTCGATGATTTTGTCGCTGCTTGCGATCCTTTAGAAGCAACGGTAAAAGCAGATTTTACGCCCCGTGGTAACGTGCATACAGTAGTGGAAGTGCGGCATCAGAAGCCATCATAATTCGTATTTGCTAATTCGGATTCAATTAGGAATTACGAATTATTTGTCAATATTCTTCGCCGCAGACTGTACCTGAACCACAACTTTTTTAGACAAAGGAATATATCCTAGTTCCTTACTTGATATTTGTCCTTCAGTCACAGCCCAGTTAACAAAGTTTTTTAATGCTTGGGCTTTGACTGAATTTTGATATTGTTTATAGGTTAGCAGCCAAGTGTAAGTGACAATTGGATAGGAATTAGCATTTTTAGGATCGGCAATAAAAGCAATCAAGCTATTATTTGGTAATTTGACGGCTTCTAAAGTTTGAGCTACTGACTCTAGTGTGGGGATGATGTAATTACCAGATTTATTTTCTAAGGCAGCTACAGGTAACTTGTTGTTAGTAGCGTAGACGTATTCTACATAGCCAATAGCCCCTGGAATCTGTTGAATTTGGGCGGTAACACCTTCATTACCTTTAGCACCAATTCCCGCTGGCCATTGTATATATCTACCAGCCCCGACTTTACTTTTCCATTCTGGATTGATAGCACTTAGATGTTGAGTTAAGACGCTGGTTGTACCGCTACCATCGGATCTATGTACAACTTTAATTGCTAAATTAGGTAACTTTACACCTCGATTGGTTAAAGCTATTTGAGGATCGTTCCAATTCGTAATTTTTCCTAAAAAGATACCTGTGTAGGCTTGGCGTGATAGCTTGAGAACAGTTGTTATCTCAGGAAGATTGTAAGCTAGCACGACCGAGCCAGCAGTCATGGGTAAAGCGATAACTCCCCTTTTTACCTTCGCTGCTTGTTCGCGTGTAATTCCTATATCGCTAGCGGCAAAATCTACAGTACCATCGATGAGTTGTTGTACGCCGACACTGCTTCCTAGAGATTGATAGTTAATTTCTACGTTGGGATTTCGTTGGTTGTAATCTGCAATCCAGCGCTGGTATAAAGGTGCTGGAAAACTTGCTCCAGCACCAATCAGAGAAACTGTCTTGGTACTTCTAGAATCAGCAGTGCAGGAAGCAATACTCAACGAGACAGCAATTAGCGGTAGAAAGCAAGCCCATCGCTTAAATTGAAGTTGAGCAAACATCAAAATCTTTCGTTCCAACTTTTAATTGATAGCCCTGGCAATTCTCCAGGCTGATATGTCTACTTATGTAAAATGCAAGTATTTTGAAAGCAACGAAAATCGCGATCGCAAGAGTTTTAAAAGTTGTTATCAATTGAGATTATTAACACAAATTCGACTACTAGAGTTCATGAATTGGAAGCCAAAGATTGTGTAGGGTTAATTCCCTTGTTATCTTCTGAACTGTTACTTAAGCGATCTAAAATCTCCAAAACTTGTTGTTCAAAAGCAACTTGGGCGCGATTAGTTTTACCACCAACATACAGGCGATCGCCTTTTTGTAATGCCCAAATTTGTGAGTGAGAAAAGTAACTCATCACTACACCCAACATCAATAAAGCGAATCCCGTGTACACAATCGGAATACCTGGATCGACTTTAATTTGTAAGCCAGTACTACCAATTAGTTCAACAATTTTCAGCCTTACCCCATTCACTTGGGTAGACATTCCTGCACGTACAGTATTAATTAACTTACCTGTGCCATCGTAAATTAATACCATACCTTGTAAGTCTTTGGCTATTAAAGAAACGCCTTCGCTTAGATCTGGTTTTGTCGGAATCCATGTACCCCAGATACGTCCTTGGCCGTTAGTGTCCAATTGTGCCATTGGTAATTGGAAAATCGGGCTGTTATTAAATTGAACGCGAACGCCGGAAATTCCCCAATCAGTTTGATAGAAAGTTACGCCCTGATAACGCAGAGGTTGATTAACAAAAATCTTTTTACGGTCAACTTCCTGTCCTCGATTATTTAAGACAGACATATCTGAATAAAACTGATCGATTCCACCAGCAGGAGTATAGTCAATCCAAAATCGATTAACTCTGACAGACCAATCTTTAGGAACTTGAGATAACGCTAAAGGCCCTGCATCAATAATATTCTTCACTTGAAATGTATCGCCACTGGGAACCATTTCTTGGGCGACAAAACCCGTGATTGCTCCCCAAATTCCTCCTAAGAGAATTGTGACAATGCCGATATGAACTATAATCGGGCCGATGCGTCCGATTATTCCCTTACGGGCATAGAGAATATCGTCTTTTTCTTGAAAAATTTTATAACGTTGGTTTTTTAAAATTTGGGTAAGGGTATTCAAGGAACCTTTATCTAGTTCCGCACTCAAAGCTAATTTTTGAAATTGTCGCGGTTCGTCGTAATATTTCCAGCGTTGGGCAGCTTTTAAAGCTGGAAGTTGGCGAGTAAAAGTACAAGCAGTCAAGCTAGTACCAAAAAAGACCAACAAACTCAGAAACCACCAAGTCCGATATACATGGTCTAATCCGACTACTTGAATCACCTTCCAACTCAGAAAGCCAAATAGGGCGGGGTGTTCTGGGTAGTTGGCTTGGTAAAATGCAGGTGATTGACCTTGTTCGATGACCGTACCGCTAACGCTAAATAAAGCGATTAATAGTAAAAGTGCGATCGCTAATCGTAAATCTGTCAGTACAGGTAAAAACTCTCGTCGCAAGAAGTGCCCTAGTAATGACCACCAACTTGATTCTGTGGTCGTTGAATTTTCTGTTGTCATTGCTTAAAAACTTCCAAAGGGAATCCGCGAAATTAAAGAAAACACACCAAAGCCTACCAATAACACACCGCTAACTGGGTTAATCCAACCAGACCAGCGACGCAATTCCAACAGCTTTTTAATTGCAGCCGTAAAAGTACCTGCCAAAATCAAGGGGGCTACATAGCCTGCTGTGTAAGTAATAAGCAACGCAGCGCCTAAAATTAAGTCTTGGGTATTCGCCACCCAACCCAGCAAGCTAGCTAAAACTGGGGTACTACAAGGTGACGCCACTAAACCGAAAGTCAAGCCAATAGAGTAAGAACGCACTCCAGGCGGTAAATCTTGCGAAATCCAATTCGTTTCGCCCAAGGAAGGAAATTGTAGAGGTAAGGCTTCCAGTAAGTTCAGCCCCATAAGAATGGCGATAATGCTGACAATAATCGGTAAACCCATTCCCACTTGGCCGTAAACTTTGCCCACAAAAGCTGCGATTATTCCCAATCCTGCGAGTGTGGTTGCTAATCCCAGCGCGAACCAGGTAGATTGGGCTGCTGCTTGCAGACGGCTTTTTGCTTCATAGCCGCCGATATAACCAATGGTAATAGGCAGCATAGACAGCATACAAGGCGTCAGGCTGGTAAGAAGACCAGCCACGAAAATAATGCCAATACTCACCACGCTGAGGTGTCCCAGTTGATTAGAGACAAGGGCATTGGCAAATTGTTCTAGTTTGTAAAGTTGGATTTGCAAAGTCTCAAGCATGGGGCATTATGAGCAAGAAATGCTTACTATGCTTGAATTTTAGCTTAGTTTGGGACTTTGGGTGGCAGCAGACAGGAAGGCGATGCCTGAGGGAAACGCTTTTTCAAGTCCAAAAAATGGCAAAGTTCTCGATCTTTTCAGCTTTATCTTTATTACTATTTGCTCGCAATATAAGTTTAAGCTTTTGGATATTTTCAACAAAAATCTTTGATGTAACTATTATGAAAATATTTTCTATAAATAAAAATTGAAAATAAGAATATCATGAAAAATTATAAATTAACATCCTAACAAATATTATTTTTTGTAGAATCTATGGCATAGACTTTCCTATTATTTTTATTACTTATGCAAACTCAAAATGCTGAACAGGTATTTCAGGAAGTTTTAGATGATATCTATGATAAATATCTACCATCAAAACATTCCTTTTTCTCGCGTTTAGCTCTATCGCCACCAGAAAAACTTTGTTCTCCAGATTTACTAGGACAAATCTACTTAAGATACCAAGCTGCTTGCCATGCAACTCGTGTGATGGTGTACTTTGTACCTTATCTTGATAGCCCAGCATTACGAGTGCGAAAGCTCAGAATTATTAGTGATGATGATAGCTTACAAGGTGGTGATACTCATCACTATCAACTCAGTCGAGCTTTTGCGAATATGGGAGCAAAATTTATTATCCAAGATGAAGAATTTGGCAGTCTGGATGAATTACAAAAAATCCTCGACCCTACCACTGCTAATTTTGTATCTTTAGTTGAGAAGATTTATCCTCAGTCTTTAGGGCCTTGGTGCGTAATTGAAATGTTTGCTCATGATTGGATGCAAGCATTAATGAATTCCCTGGCAAATTGTTTTCCCTTTATTCAACAAGAGCAATACTTTGCTGAATGTTTTGAGCAGGGTGTGGAAGAAAGACACGCCGAGGAAGCAAAAGAATTAACAAATATAATTCTGCATAATTCACCAAGATTACTGGAACCAACAATCGCAGGCGCAAAAATGATGGCTATTGAATTAGATAAATTTTGGTCGGGATTAGAAGAATTATTACAAGAGAAGTAAGTTGACTCGTAAAAATTTCAGGTCTTGTCTCTGTGTCTCAGTGTCTCAGTGTCTCTGTGGTTCAAAATTTCTATCACAAAGGCACAAAGACACAAAGATTAAAATGATTACAAATGCAGAATATTAATAAAGCAAGCATTTAATGTTAATTCAAGCTGTTAGTAAACTTTGTTTAGTATATGTTGCTTGAACAAAAGCCTGAAAAATTCTTTGATGATTGGGATCGTTAGCAGCTGAAAGTTCTGGATGCCATTGTACGCCTATAGCCCAAGGATGATGCTCGTGTTCCACAGCTTCAATGACTTCATCTTCTAAAGCATGGGCAACAACACGCCATCCAGATGGTACTTGGTGTACTGCTTGGTGATGCCAAGAAACTACAGAAATTTGAGTATTTTGTACGCAGTCAGCTAAACGGCTGGCGGCATTGATTTTCACCATGTGTTCTGTTGGTAAGCGCCTTCCTGGTTCGGGATCTAGACGATGCAATACTGAATTACCGTATACTTCTGGGACGTGGGGAATGAGAGTTCCGCCAGAAGCGACGATGAGAATTTGCAAACCCCGACAGATACCAAATACAGGTAAATGATGCTCAAGGGCAAACTTAGCTAGTTGCAGTTCAAAAGCATCGCGATCGCCATCTACAGAATAAATGCTAGGGTGGTCGCAACCGTTATACCAAACAGGATGAATATCTCCACCACCGGAGATGATCAATCCATCTAGCGGTTCTAAAAGCCTTGCCGGCTCAGTTTCTCCTGGCGGTAATAATATGGGAGTACCACCTGCGGCGCGGACAGCATCAATGTAAGCACTTGGCAAAGAAAATGGTATTGCGTCTTTGCGTCCATAAGTTGTAATCCCAATCAAAGCATTTCGCGATTTTCTACTCATTGTTTTTCTTTGCTCCTAAGGTTTTTAAAGTTTTGATTTGGGCTTCTGTGAGATTCACCACATCTGTTATATCCATACCTTCATAAAGTCGGGGAGATTTCAGTTCTTTCTTCAACTCTCCGGTTTCGGCGTGCCAAAGCATAATCGTGCCATCTTCGCTACTACTAGCAAGAGTTTGACCATCAGCACTAAAGATAACAGACCAGATTCTTTCTTGATGTCCGGTCAAAGTTTGGTAGAGTTTGGCGGTTTTGATATCCCAAATTTCCACGATTGGGTTTCCTCCTGCACTCGCGACAAAACGACCTTGAGGACTAAAAGCCACAGTCCGCACCCAACCAGTTTGTCCTTCCAAGGTATGGATACACTTACCTGTAGTTATATCCCAGAGCTTTACGGTGTGGTCTTCACTACCACTAACTAGGGTATTACCGTCGGGGCTAAAACGCACAGACCGCACCCATCCATTATGCCCAGAGAGAGTATTTAGGCATTTACCTGTATCTACGTCCCACAATTTGATCGTGCAATCTTCGCTACCACTAGCTAAGATGCTGCTATCTGGACTAAAAGTTACAGACCAAAGCCAGTTTTTATGATTCTCTTGAGTTTGGCGGTATTCACCTGTATGAATATTCCAGATTCTTAAGATTTTGTCATCGCCACCACTGGCTAAATAACGACCATCGGGACTAAAAGCTACTGTCAAAATGCGATCGCAATGATCTACTAAAGTTTTGCGGTGTTGACCAGTTTGAGCATCCCACAATCTGATGGTTTGGTCGTCGCTACCACTGGCAATTATGCTACTGTCAGGACTTAATGCTACGGCGCGGATTCTATTGGTATGCCCTGCTAAGGATTTAGGTTCACCAGTATCTAAGTTCCAGAGTTTAATGGTTTTATCGTCATTACCACTAATTAAGATGTGACTACTGGGATGAAAAACTAAAGACCAAGCCCAATCTGTGTAACCTTGAAGAGTTTTAAGACATTCACCTGTGTGAGCATCCCAAATTTTCACAGTTTTGTCATCGCTACTACTAATTAAAGTTTTACCTTCAGGATCGGTAAAAGTTACAGACCAAACTTTTTCTGTGTGTTCTGATAAAGTCCGGTGGCGTCTGTTGTTGTAAATATCCCACAAAATTACTTTATGGTCTTCACTGGCACTAGCCAAAATGCGAGAATTGGGTTCGGGGCTAAAAGCTAGCGATCGCACTCTTTGGGTATGTCCTTGCAATGTTGTGAGATAGTTACCGCTACGAATATCCCACAGTCTAATTGTATGGTCATCGCTACCACTAGCTAAAATCTTACCATCAGCACTAAAGGCAACTGTACGTACTCGTCCTGTATGTTGTCCTTCTAGAGTTTTTAGATATTTTCCCGTATGCGCATCCCATAAAATTACTGTCCTGTCACTACTACCACTAGCTAAAATTTTGCCATCAGGACTAAAAGCAACTCCCCGCACCCAATGAGTATGTTTTTGGAGAATATTCCAACATTCACCAGTATGAGCATTCCATAATCTAACTGTTTTATCTTCGCTACTACTAGCTACAGTTTTACCATCAGGGCTAAATGCAACTGACCAAACTCTTTCTGTATGTCCCTCTAATATTTTTAAACATTGACCAGTTTTGGTGTTCCATAACATCAGGGTTTTGTCATCGCTACCGCTAACTAAAATTTCCCCATCAGGGCTAAAAGCTACCGATCTAATCCAATTTGTATGCCCTTCTAAAGTTAGCAGTTGATGACCATTGGCATCTCGAAGCCGAATTTTACTTTTAGTATCGCCCAAAGCAATTATCGATTTTTTAGGGTTATATGCTACCGCCAACACAATCCCAAAAGCTTCTGTAAATCGAGATTTGTTTAAATCTGCACCAATAAATTTCACATTGCGTAAATCTGCACCTCGTAGATATGCTTGCCATACCGTTAAATATGACAAATCGAGTCCAGATAAATTGTAGTTGTAATAACGTAATAAATTTAAGATATTGCCTACTGCATAACCTTTAGTTAAACTCCTAATTGTCTTATTGTCTTTTTCTAGGAATTTAACTAATTGTTTCTCTATATCGCTAATATTTTTGGCAATGGGTTTTAAGATTAATTGTGTTTGGCAACTCCTGACGTAATCTTTAGCAGTGGCTTTAATTAAAGCGTATTGATTAAAAATGTGAAATTTTGCCGAGTTTAATTCTTCAGTCACCTGTCGTACTAGAATACCAGTCATGTATTCCATCACGACATTTTGCAGAGTGAATCTGCCGTCAATAGCTTCGATAAGCGAACAGCGTTTCAGGTTTTCTAAAGCATTAATGACATCCAAATATATCGGTTTCTCGGCAATATCTTCAAATAATTCATTGACTGAGACTGGTTCGCGATTAATTGCTAACCAGTACATAATTTGTTTTTCTAATTCTGCCAAACGATCGAATTGCTTATCTAATAAAGTTTCTATGCCAACGAAAGGTGTCAGAGCAATTTCTTGGGATAAAAATTCCGAAACGTTACCGCTAAATAAATCTTGAATAAAAGTAGAAACTATTTTTAAAGCTAAGGGATTACCACTATATAATCCGATTAATTTTTGCATTTCTGCATATGTACCAAAAAGTCTTTTATCTTCCAAGACTTTCATAGCTTCTAAATTATTTAAGCCTTGCAGCGACAAAGAACGAATTGGTAAATTCTCGCCTTCTTGAACGGCTATTTCTTGAGGTTTGATGCGACTGGTTAACACTAAACAACTTTGATGATGTAACTCGCCAATCCGTTGAATTAAGTTACTATATTCTTGGTATTCATCATGGTAATGTTCTTGATGAGTTCCATCGACCAGAATTGATTCAAAATTATCTAATATTAATAAACAACGGTCAGCCCGCAAATGTTCCAGCAGACGGGTGATTTTGACATTCACATCGCCTGTCGTATTGATTTCTTCTTGATTGGATAAGAATTTAATTATGCTATCGAGTAGCGTACTCAGCTTAGGCGTCTCTCGCAGACTGCGCCAGATAATGTAATCAAACTCTGACTTTAATGTCTGGGCTAATTTTACAGATAAAGCGGTTTTTCCCAGTCCACCCATTCCCAGCAACGCAATCATCCGACAATGCTCGTTGATTATCCATTGTCTGAGAGTTTCTAATTCCTGGGTGCGTCCGTAAAATGTGACAGTATCGGGTGCTTCTCCTAAATCCTGTTTGCTCTCGGTGTTTGTTATCTGGGTTACTGGTTCTGTATTGTTAGTTTCACTGATAAATTCTGGTTTGTGTTTAGCAAACAAAGTTACTAACTCAGATTTTTTACTGACTTCAAACGCACGGTAGAGCCTTTCTAAGTATTTTCTGACTGTTGCTGGCTTAATGTCTAGAACTTGGGCGATCGCATCATCGTCTAACTCCCCAGCCAAGACTAGACGCAATACCTCTTGGCGTCGTGGCGTTAGTTTATCAAAGGTTTCGTTCAACTGTTGTTGATTCATCTGGTTTGGTGGCTTGACACCCAACGTAGGATTTCGTGACTGACAATAGCTTACAGCTTAAAATAGGTTTGTGACACCTGTCACTTATACGGAGATTTTGATTTTTCTTTTTTTGATACTAAATTAATTGCCGGGAAATTGGCAGAGTACAAGTAAAATTTCTATGGTATTCCTACTTGACATCTGAGAAATACCCATGAGATGATTGTCACACAATACGACACTTAGTTGTAGGGAAAAGATAATTAAATTTTTTCCGCAAAGTTAAGTAAAGCAAATACCCCGGCAGATTCTCACTCACAAAAGTGACAGCCTTCTTTAATTGAACGCTTGACACATTTTTAATTTCTGATTGAGGGTCTAGCACTGGCTTACCATAAGGTTCCATACTATGCCCGGAGAAACTAGCCAAGCGAACGAAGTTGACAAAATAGTGACTCGGCTGCTGGTAATTCTTCTTAGTTGTTGGCATGACACTGGCTACGGTCACATAGAAATCAAAAGCGAACGAATCAAACGCGATCTAATAGCAGTGACCATTATGGGTTCTACCCATTATCGATTTGTCATCAGTAAAGAGGATTTACAAAATTGGTGGAGAGAGGAGGAAGAATCGAGTCACGGCACAACTGAATATGAAATATTCACACAATTGAATAATCACTTCACAATTGAATAATTATCTGTCTTTCCTAAAAGAATGAGGCATAGTTGTGATGATTAGCCAAGGGAAAGATCGAGAAAAAAACTCAGCAATTTTTTATCCCTAGCCCTGATAAATTGTGATTTTTTACAAGGCAGGAAAAGTTAGTTAATTAACTTTTTCTGTCTGATTTTTTAGGGCTATGTTCTCGGTAAAAGCAGTAATTGATTGGAGTAAAAGCTATGAAAACTCAAGAGAATAATAATTTCTTATTTCGGTTAGCTTCAAGAATTTTGAAGTACCTTTTACTGTTTATATCAGGCTTGGCGATCGCTTTGGTAATGTCCACTAGTTTTGGAGCATCCCATCTGATTATGATGCTGCTACCTTTGATTGGACAATGGTTAGGGCGATTAGCACTCATCTTACTAGGCTTGTTCGCCGCAGCAATGATCGTAGAGTCTGTAGTTCAAAAATAAACTAACAGATATCTAGATTACACTGCCATTTCTGGTTGGGAAATAAATATGCTTTCCTCCTAAAGAAAATCTCACTGCTAGGGAGGGAAGCATTATTTCTAAAGCCTACAGAAAGCAGGAATCAATATTTTTAACGCTACCCGCTTGGTTCTCTCACCTTCCAAACAGGTAGCGATCGCAGTTACACAACTCTTGGCAAGTCGTATTACACTCTTACTTTCAGTTTATGACAAACATTAACCCAAAAACCGGCTCCCGCAAAAATAATTCTCGTGCCAACGCTGCCAAACCCAATTCCTACGACGAGATGGAATGGAAAACCTATCACGAACATTGCTACCAAGCTCGTTTGAGCTACATTTTATCTTGTGTTGCGATCGCAGCTTCGATTGTGATGAGTTTATTAGCAGCGTTCCTGATGCTTTTTGACAATGCAACTCAAGCAAATGTGACAGCTGTCACAGGATTAATCTCTACAGGATTGTATATTCCACTGTCTAGGGATGCGAATAAAAAAATTGAGCGCCTGACAAAATTGACTAAAGACTACAGGTTACTGCGTCCCTCAGATGAAATCTAGCAGAAGTGGCTATTGCTTTATTACTTTGATTGACTGTAAGATTCCCGACTTTTCTAAAAAGTCGGGAATCTAAACTTTTTGCGTAAAAAACTTAGATTTTCAGCCGACAAATATGCGATTGTCCATTTTGAAAGCACTCATAAGCTATTTGTTTACCATCAGGCGACCAAACTGGACGTGAATCTCTACTTTTATTGGTAGTTAATCTAATTTCACTAGAACCATCAGCGTTCATTACATAAATATCTGAATTCTCATCCCGATTAGATTCAAAGACAATTCGTTTACCATCGGGAGACCAAGCTGGGTTTTGAGAGATCCCTTTATTTGTCAGCTGAGTGTTACCAGAACCATCAGCATTAATTACATAAATGTAACCATTGTTATTGAAAGGTTCAGGACTAGAATGATAAGCAATCTTCTTACTATCTGGAGACCAAACTGCGCCTGCATTATTATTTGGATCTTTAGTTAATCGAGTTTGGTTAGAAGCATCAGCATTCATCACATAGATTTCTTCGTTCCCATCACGTCCAGAAAGAAAGGCAATTTTTTTACCATCTGGCGACCAAGAAAGCACAGAATCATAACCAGGATTTTTGGTGATTCTCTTAATATTAGAGCCATCAGAATCGATCGCGTATATTTCATAATCATTATTTTCCCGACGAGAACCAAAGGCAATTTTTTTGCCATCTGGCGACCAAACATAAGGATAATCACCAGCAGGATTTTTAGTTAAATTGGTTTGTCTAGAACCATCAGCATTCATCACATAAACTTCAGGATTGCCATCACGTCCCGAAAGAAAAGCAATTTTCTTACTATCTGGCGACCAAACAGGAGAGCGATCCTTGATTTTATTTTTGGTAAGATTCTTTAAATTTGAACCATCAGCATTCATCACATAAATTTCTTCATTACCAGGATTGTCCAAGCTCATAAAAGCAATTTGCTTGCCATCTGGCGACCACTGCGGTTCTTCAGCAAGCTTAATTTTGGGAGTTAAATCGATTACTTTGCGCTGGACAATAGAAGATTTTTGAGCAGTAATTTCAGCTTTAGCTGCTGTGAAATTCTTGCTAGCACAGCTAGTAAGGCTAAGTAGAATTCCTAAGAATAAAGTACAGATGACAGGGCGGTTATTTAATGTAAGCATTATTAGTCACTACAATTATTGTATAGATGATTTTATTTATCAACTAAATTAGCTTGACTATTGAAAGTTCAATTTTGTTCGCGATTTTCTAAGATTACTGATAAATATTAGGGTGGGCAATGCCCACCCTACATATACTCAATAATTAAATCGGATTGCTATAGTAAACTCAACAATAGGGAATAGGTGATAATTCTTCAAGCTGTTACTTTAAACTTATAACTACAAGCTGTAAGTAAGTGATTCCGCAGTCTTATCAATAAATTTTTAGTTAGGATTTTACTCCTAATGAGTTAGGATAGCTAAAAAATTACAACACGAGTAAGATGACGGTAAATCCTATATAATTAATTCTCGAACCTCTACCCCCAAATCATCAATAATTTCCCTAAAATGCATAGACCAAGGGTTTAAGTTCGCTTGAGTACAAGAGTAATATATATAAATTTATATAGAATAGACTGTGAGATAATGATACGGGAATTAGAGATAAATATAGAACTAAAATCTGCCAATAATGTGTAATTTGAATTTGTGCAGAAGACAGTTCTTTAAAAAAGAATATTTAGAAAAACTATGGACTGGAATTGGCTAACTCTAATTCATCTAACCATGCATTCCCTTAATTTTGAGTAGCAGGCAGTTATAAATAAAACCTAGTTGTCAATGGCTGGAAAAAAGAGTCCAAATTTGGACTCTTGACGTTTATTTATGCCCTTCTACTGAGCAATGTGGATATTTTCGCATCTGGCTAACAAGGCAGGAGTAAATGATGAACAAAACCTTTGCTACTATTGACGGGAATGAGGCTGTTTCCCGGATTGCTTACAAATTAAATGAAGTAATTGCCATTTATCCCATCACCCCCTCCTCAACAATGGGTGAATGGGCGGATGCTTGGGCGGCTGAAAATCGCCCTAACCTCTGGGGTACAGTTCCCAGCGTAGTGCAAATGCAAAGTGAAGGCGGCGCGGCTGGTGCGGTACATGGGGCGTTGCAAACAGGTTCCCTGAGTACCACTTTCACCGCATCTCAGGGATTATTGTTAATGATTCCCAATCTCTACAAAATCGCTGGGGAATTAACCAGTGCGACAATTCACGTTGCTGCACGTTCTTTAGCTACCCACGCTTTGTCTATTTTCGGCGATCATAGTGATGTGATGGCAGCCCGTGCAACAGGCTTTGCGCTGCTATGTTCGGCTTCGGTGCAGGAAAATCTTGATTTTGCCCTCATCGCCTATGCTGCAACTTTAGAGGCGCGAGTCCCGTTTATGCACTTCTTTGATGGTTTCCGCACCTCCCATGAAGTGCAGAAAGTAAAATTACTTGCTGATGATGATTTGCGATCGCTCATCGACGACAACCTCATATTAGCTCACCGCAACCGCGCCCTTACCCCCGACCGCCCAGTATTGCGGGGTACAGCCCAAAACCCCGATATCTACTTCCAAGCCCGTGAAGGTGCTAACCCTTATTACAGCGCCACCCCCGCAATTGTCCAACGCCTCATGAATGAATTTGGCGATCGCACTGGCAGGTATTATCAAATCTATGAATACCACGGCGCACCGGATGCCGAACGGGTAATTGTAATTATGGGTTCAGGTTGCGAAACCGTTCATGAAACCGTAAATTACCTCAACAACCAAGGGGAAAAAGTCGGTGTCGTCAAAGTTAGGCTATTCCGCCCCTTTGATGTCGAAAGATTTATCGCAGCATTACCTAATACTGTAAAAGCGATCGCAGTCCTCGACCGCACCAAAGAACCCGGTAGCGCCGGCGAACCACTTTATTTAGATGTGGTAGCTGCAATTCATGAAAGCAATCCAAAATCCAAAATCCAAAATCTAAAATCAATTGTTGGTGGTCGCTATGGTTTATCTTCAAAAGAATTTACCCCGGCGATGGTGAAGGGCGTTTTTGATAACCTGGCTTTACCTACGCCGAAAAATCACTTTACTATTGGGATTAATGACGATGTTAGCCATACATCTCTAAGCTTTGACTCGAACTTCTCCACGGAAGCAGATAATGTTGTGCGGGCAATGTTTTACGGCTTAGGTTCCGATGGTACAGTGGGGGCAAACAAAAACTCAATTAAGATTATTGGGGAAGAAACCGACAACTACGCCCAAGGCTACTTTGTCTATGATTCCAAGAAATCTGGCTCAATGACGGTTTCTCATCTACGCTTTGGCCCGCAGCCTATTCGGTCAACTTACCTCATCGACAAAGCCAACTTTATTGGTTGCCACCACTGGGGATTTTTAGAAAATATTGACATTCTCAAAGCAGCGATTCCTGGGGCGACGATTTTAGTTAATAGTCCGTATGATGCGGATACTGTTTGGCAATATTTACCCGTAAAGGTACAGCAGCAAATTATCGATAAGCACCTGAAATTATATGTAATTAATGCTAATCAAGTCGCCCGTAGTAGCGGCATGGGTGGGAGAATTAACACCATTATGCAGGTGTGCTTCTTTGCCTTAGCTAATGTTTTATCCCAAGAAGAAGCGATCGCTAAAATTAAGCAAGCAATTGAGAAAACCTACGGTAAAAAAGGCGCGGAAGTTGTCCGCATGAATTTACAAGCTGTAGACAACACTCTAGCTAATCTACATAAGGTAGACATTCCCCAAATAATTCACCAGCCCAAAACCCTAAACGAAAATACACAACTTGACAGCGCACCAGAATTTGTCCGCGAAGTTCTGGGTAAAATCATGATCTGGGAAGGTGATGATCTACCTGTAAGTAGCCTACCAGCAGACGGTACATTCCCCACAGGTACAACTAAATGGGAAAAGCGCAACGTCGCCCAAGAAATTCCTGTCTGGGATGAAGATGTCTGCGTACAATGTAGTAAGTGCGTGATGGTATGTCCTCACAGCGCCATCCGCGCCAAGGCTTATCAGCCGAGTGAATTGGTTAATGCACCACCCAGCTTTAAGTCAGTTGATGCGAAAGATAGAGACTTCGCCAACCAGAAATTTACCATTCAGGTAGCCCCAGAAGATTGTACAGGCTGCGCTATTTGTGTGAATGTCTGCCCAGCCAAAAATAAAACTGAGCCATTGAAAAAAGCGATTAACATGGCGCAGCAGCTACCTTTGAGAGAACAAGAACGGAAAAACTGGGATTTCTTCTTAAGTTTGCCTCATCCCGACCGCAGACCACTCAAACTCAACCAAATTCGCCAACAACAACTGCAAGAACCATTATTTGAATTTTCTGGTGCTTGTGCTGGTTGTGGCGAGACACCCTATTTAAAATTATTAACCCAATTGTTTGGCGATCGCTCCGTGATTGCCAACGCAACCGGTTGTTCTTCCATCTACGGCGGAAATTTACCCACAACTCCTTGGACAACCAACGCCGAAGGAAGAGGCCCAGCTTGGTCGAATAGCTTATTTGAAGATAACGCCGAATTTGGTTTTGGCTTCCGCCTTTCCTTAGATAAGCAAGCCGAATTTGCGGCGGAATTGCTGCAACAATTCCGTGGTGAAATTGATGATAACCTCATTAACTCCATCCTCAACGCCACGCAAAACACCGAAGCTGATATTTGGGAACAACGGGAACGGGTAGAATTGCTGAAGAAACGACTAGATGAAATCAGCAATTGCGTATCCGACCCCAATCTTATATCCCAACTCCAAAATCTCAAATCTCTTGCAGATTACCTAGTCAGAAAAAGCGTCTGGATTGTCGGCGGTGACGGCTGGGCGTATGATATTGACTTTGGCGGTATCGACCATGTTTTAGCCAGCGATCGCAATGTGAATATCCTGGTGATGGATACAGAAGTATATTCCAACACAGGCGGACAATCATCAAAAGCCACCCCCAAAGCCGCCGTCGCTAAATTTGCCGCTAGTGGTAAGCCTGCACCGAAAAAAGACCTAGGCTTAATCGCCATGACCTACGGAAATGTCTACGTAGCGAGTGTAGCTTTAGGCGCAAGAGATGAACATACTCTGAGAGCATTTTTAGAAGCCGAAGCCTTCAACGGCCCATCCTTGATTATTGCTTACAGCCATTGCATCGCCCACGGCATCAATATGACCACAGGCATGAATCACCAAAAATCCTTGATAGAATCAGGGCGTTGGCTGCTTTATCGGTATAATCCTGAATTGCAGAAACAGGGTAAGAATCCCTTGCAATTGGATATGAAAGCACCGAAGCAATCGGTAGAACAATCAATGTATCAAGAAAATCGCTTCAAAATGCTTGCTAAGAGTAAGCCGGAAGTTTCAAAACAACTGCTAGAACAAGCACAAGCCGAAGTAAATTCGCGTTGGCAGATGTATGAATATTTAGCAAATAGATAATGGGTTTTCAACTACAGCAGATTGCAACTTGATCAGGTAAAGATTACCGTAGACGAAATCTATCTAGCAGTCGAATTAGATAGTATTCATGAGCGAACTTGCTGAGAACAGCAAATTATGGTTCACAGTACTTAGTTATATCTTTGTAGGTGAAATGAAGAGGAATGCGTACACTGAAGGTGTACGCATCTTTCAATACCTAACTATTTTCCTAATTCCCGATACCGCTTTTGAATCTCCTCAATCGAAAATAACGCTTCAAAATTTAATCCAGCAGATTGATATAACTCTCCACCTCCTTGCAAACGGTCTACTAGTGCAATTACTCTATCTACGGTATAACCTGCTTCTTGTAGACGGTTAACTGCCTTAAGAGCAGATTGTCCTGTCGTGACCACATCTTCCAAAACTACAACCTTTGCGCCTTCTGGCAAACTAGGCCCTTCAATATAAGCCCTGGTTCCATAACCTTTAGCTTCTTTACGAATAATCAGCGCTGGAATCGGTCGATTTTCATAGACAGAAACCACGCTGACTGCGGTCACAATTGGGTCAGCACCTAGCGTTAAACCAGCTACCGCTTGGGTATCAGCAGGTAACAGAGGGAAAAGTAAACGTCCTACAGCTAAAGCGCCTTGGGGATGTAGCGTTACCTGTGTCTTGTTAACGTAATAAGTGCTACGTAACCCGGACGAAAGAACAAAATCACCCTCTTGATAAGCAAGTTGACAAAATAAATCCAGTAACTTACTACGCAGGGTGGACAAATCAGCAGTAGCTGCCCAAATATCTGATTGATTGAGGGTTTCAGTAGAATAAGTCATTACAAGACGTTAAAAATTGTGCTACACCAAAGGTTGAACCGATCGGAGTTCTGAATTTAAGCATAAATTAAGATTCGCCCAAAAGTTGAGGAGTAATGAATATGGGTATAAACCTTAAACCCCTGAGTGTTTTCTGGGTATTGCTAGCTACTGGTATCGCTTTTCCTTCTGTAGGTAACGCCCAAACGGCAACACCTAATTATGAAGCCCCAAATGATGCTATTGAGCGTGCTTTTTTTCGACACGATCCAAATTTCTATGAAAATCGCAGTTTGAAGCGTCAGCTAGACTCTTTTCTGGGCGCTGGGTCGTTTTCAAATTCTTTTCCTGAAAATGAAATTGCCCGCGATGGTGAATTGGTAAACGGTGTTTATCGGGATATGCTGACTCAGCAAGCTACCAACGATCCGTATCTTCGCACCCCAGATTTACCTAATCCTTACGGCACATCACTACTGATGTCTCCCCGTGTCAATGCTGAACAGATGAAAGTGGGTACTGAGTTCCGCTTTTAAAATTCACTACCATAGTAAGAGTGCTGAGTAATGAGCGATCGTCTCACTCATTGATGCTGTTTCGGTGAAAAGGTTGATACAAGGTGGAGTTAGGTGGCTAGAATAAACTACCTAGTCTCTCATAGCTAGTCTCTCGAACCTTTTCCAGGATTATTTAGCTCCAACCGATATCAGAATTATTAGTAACTCATGACTCAGCAACGCCAGTTCGCTCAAGTCGGGAGACCCGCCCACGCGACTGGCTCCTTAAACTTCATATTTAACTTAATATTTTTTTAATCCAGGGTGCAGGAGTTGAACCTGCCTTGGGCGAATTATGAGTTCGCTGCCTCAACCGCTCGGCCAACCCTGGTCGAATTTTATTGTAGCTTGATTTTACTAGCTCGTATACCCTCGAAGCTAGTTTACCAGATTTTTTTACTACATAATTTGATTATGAGATAGTGCAGACTAATATTGATTAAGTTCTTATAAGGATTGAGGTTCACAAATTTTAGTTTTGGGTTAACCCCACCGATCAATGAAGGGGACTTGAGGATACGTAGATACGCTAACTTTGAACTTGTTTCACCCACGGTTGGGTGAGGCATAAACCAAAAAAACTAAACTTGACACAGTCAATAGCCTAAATACGTTTAAATAAACTAGCCTGATTCCGCAATAGCTCAAGAGCGATGAAATTAAATTCCACTGTACTTCTTACGTTAATTTTGTTAACCCTGATGTTGGGAGCAGGGTCTGTCAGCGCATTTTGGGGCTTCACTTTAGGGAGTTCAGCACTCAAAGGCGTCAGCACACCAGATGGCCGTCCCACAAGTAAATTTACTAGCAGTAAGTCCTCTAACTCACAATCGGGAAACTTAGCGTTATTAAAAGAAGAAGAAATCCTCAAAATTGTCAAGGCACGAATTGAGGGTAAGACCAAGGCCGCTAAGTCCGAAAAGCTAGATGAAGATGATGAGGATACCAACACTAATAAGCAGAAGCCTGAAGAAAAGCCTACAGAAGTGGCTGAAGAAAAACTCCAAAAAGGATTTCCTGTCACTGCTGAAAATAAAGGGGTAACTTTTTCTGTGCAATCTGCTCGCTATTCGGGTGGAGATTTACTACTGAAAGTGAAAATGCAGAATAAAGGTGCTGATTCTGTACGCTTCCTTTATAGTTTTTTGGATGTCACCGATGACAAAGGACGAACTCTCAGTGCTAGTACAGAGGGTTTACCAGCAGAATTACCAGCTAATGGCCCAGCTTTTTCCGGTACAGTAAGTATTCCTACAGCTCTACTCGATGATGTCAAAAAGGTTTCTCTGGCGCTGACAGATTATCCTGCTCAACAATTAAAGTTGGAAGTGACGAATATTCCTGTAGAAAAATAGGTGAGGCAATTGTGAATTGTGGGTTTTGAAATTTTAGATGAGATCTAAAGAAGCAAAAGCTAGTAGTTGGATTAGCTTCCTTTATCAAGCAGAACTCGCTGCGAAGCATTCGTGAGATACTGGCACTGCGAAGGCTTCCGCGAACAATTTGCTCTCGTTAAACAATCCAGCTACGCAAATCCCTACCGTAGTTGAATACGGGGACTGGGGAAAAATTGCAACCACTATCCCTAATTCCCGAATCCAAAATTGTAAATCTAAGAGTGGGTGCATAAGTTGTACACGAGCTTTAGCCGTGAGTGGTTTTCCTAGCTTAATTTGGACAGATGTGGGGCTGCGATTGTTATCAGTGCTGCTACTGATTGCCATCAATGCTTTTTTTGTCACAGCTGAGTTTTCAATGGTGACAGTGCGGCGATCGCGTATCCATCAGTTAGTCCAAGCTGGTGATATTCCTGCGATCGCCGTAGAAATGTTGCAACGTAGTATTGACCGACTGCTCTCTACCACCCAGTTAGGCATTACGCTTTCTAGTTTGGCACTGGGATGGATTGGCGAAAGCTCGATTGTTGTCTTAGTGGATGCATGGCTAAAATCCTGGCCTTTACCTAGAGAAATGAGCCTATTTATCGCTCATTCTCTATCGGTTCCTATCACCTTTTTTTTGATTGCCTATCTGCAAATTGTTTTAGGAGAACTTTGCCCCAAATCAGTAGCAATGCTGTACTCAGAACAGCTAGCCAGATTTTTGGGGCCGTCAGTCAAAGCGATCGTGCGTTTTTTTAGCCCTTTCATCTGGATTCTTAACCAATCCAATCGCTGGCTTTTAAGACTGTTTGGCATTGAATACACAGGACAAGGTTGGAGACCACCTGTAACTCCAGAAGAATTGCAGTTAATTATTTCTACAGAACGAGAATCAACTGGTTTACAGCTTTCAGAGCGAGAACTATTAAATAACGTTTTTGAATTTGGGGATGTGATGGTACAAGAAGTCATGATTCCCCGCACTAGCATTGTCGCTTTGCCCAAAGATGCTAACTTTCAGAGATTTCTCAAAGAAATGTCTGCTAGCGGTCATTCCCGCTATCCAATTATTGGCGAATCTTTAGACGACATTCGTGGCATAGTTTACTTTAAAGATTTGGCACAATCTTTGGCTGTAGGGAAGCTGACTTTAGAATCGCTCATTCAACCTTGGATGCGTCCGGCGCGCTTTGTTCCAGAACACACTCCCTTGAGCGAACTATTACCAATGATGCAGCAGGAAAAACCAGCGATGGTGATGGTGGTGAATGAATTTGGCGGTATCGTGGGCTTGGTAACGCTGCACGATGTAATTGCCGAAATCATTGGCGATGCAGGCGTACTGGACAGCGCTGAAGATTTACTCATCCAGATGTTAGACGAGCAGACATTTCTGGTACAAGCGCAAATCAACTTAGAAGACCTCAACGAAGTTTTAGACCTGAATTTGCCTTTGACTAAGGAATATCAAACATTAGGCGGCTTCCTGCTATACAATCTTCAGAAACTTCCCGCCAAAGGTGAAACTTTCTTGTTTGAAAATCTCGAATTTACTGTAGTTTCAGTCATTGGGCCCCGGTTGCACCAAGTCCAACTCCGACGCCTAAAAGCAGACACGACAACGGAATAATTGGGGCATTTGTCAAAGGTCAAAAGTCCACAGTCAAGGGTCAAGTGTCAAAAGGCAATAGTCATGAATGATTTCTTCTCATCTCTCTTGTCTCCTCTATCTTCCTTGTCCCCTTTCTCCCCACACTCACCACACTCCCTCATCTCCACCACTCTACTGGGCATAGAGAATAGGATCTTTTAATCCTAATTCTGCAAAAGCTGCTAACCTTAAGCGACAAGAATCACAAACACCACAGGCGACATCAGCACCTGCATAACAAGACCATGTGAGTTCCCAAGGAACACCCAGTTGATTACCTAGCTGGATAATTTCGGTTTTTTTCAGGTTAATCAAGGGTGCAGCGATAGTAATAGGTTCTCCCTCCCGTCCTTGTTTTGTTCCTAAACGAAAAACTTCTTGCATCGCCTGGATATAGTCTGGGCGGCAATCAGGATAACCAGAGTAATCTAAGGCATTAACGCCGATGTAGACCCGCTGTGCAGCGATCGCTTCTGAGTAGGCGAGGGCAAAACTTAAAAAAATAGTATTTCGGGCAGGTACATAGGTTACAGGTATGTTTTGAGACATTTCATCTAGAGAACGCTCCTCTGGTAAATCAATGCGATCGTCTGTGAGTGCCGAACCACCCCATTGTCGTAAGTCGAAATTCACTACTTGATGTTTTGCCACCCCAGCTTTTTGCGCTACCAACAAGGCAGACTGTAACTCCCGCTGATGTCGCTGCCGATAATCAAAGGAAAGGGCGTGACACTCATAGCCCTCAGCTTTAGCTTGGTACAAGATTGTGGAAGAGTCCAATCCCCCAGATAAGAGAATTACAGCTTTCATTGTGGTTGTAAATTTTGGATTTCTAATCGCTAAATCTGATTCCTAGAGGCTTTGTAGACCTGTTGGCGATCGTAGTCTCAATGACTTCCTAAAATCGGTAAGCTCAATATTTTAGTGTGTTCTAAAAATTGCACAGCACAATCTGCAAGAATTGCGGTTAATTATGTAAAAATTATTAAAGTGTATCAGTGGCGATCGTTATTCATAAATTCTTAAAATTTTCATGCAGACAAATCTCAGTATGACGTTTTTACTTTTCTGTATTTTTACACACAAAAAAATTGATAAATTCTAATTTTATCAATCAGATATCGATCCAGGTAATTAATTACTTAAATACCATCTGGCTAATTTCCTCTTAAGTATTACTTAGATTCTTAAGTTAATAAGAAGACATATTAGATTTTCTGTAAAGTGTAAAAAATTAAGCAATGGCGAAGTGAATATACAAAACATACTCAGATTACGGGAACCCATAACAAACTTTGAAATTCTTCATAAATAGAACCTCTATGTTACCATCTGGATGGTTTTAGACGGATCGTAACTGGCAGTTAAGTATAAAGGCCAACGACCGTAGCGTCTCTAAATTTGGTGGTTGAGGAGAGAATCATAGTGCAAGATAGCATGTCAGTGGCAGAACCAAATCTATATACACAGCGCAACCAACCACGACCAATTCGCATAGGCGTAATTGGAGTGGGTAACATGGGGCAACATCATACCCGAGTCTTGAGTTCAATGAAAGATGTTGAACTGGTCGGTGTTTCAGATATTAACGTCGAGAGAGGATTAGAAACAGCTAGCAAATATAAGGTCAAATTCTTTGAAGATTATTGTGACCTACTCCCCCATGTGGAAGCAGTTTGCATTGCTGTTCCGACTCGTCTGCATTATGCCGTCGGTATCAACTGTCTACTCGCAGGAATTCACGTTTTAATTGAAAAACCAATTGCTGCCAGTATTTCTGAGGCAGAATCCCTAGTTAACGCCGCAGCCGAATCTCAGTGTATTCTTCAAGTAGGTCATATTGAGCGCTTCAATCCAGCATTTCGTGAATTAAGCAAAGTGCTAAAAACTGAGGAATTGTTGGCAATAGAAGCCCATCGGATGAGTCCTTATTCAGATCGGGCTAACGATGTTTCTGTCGTACTTGATTTAATGATCCATGACATTGACCTACTTCTAGAATTAGCTGCCTCCCCAGTAGTAAAGTTGACTGCTAGCGGTAGCCGGGCACTAGACTCTGGTTATTTAGATTACGTAACTGCCACCTTAGGATTCGCTAATGGGATTGTAGCAACTTTAACTGCCAGCAAAGTTACCCATAGAAAAATTCGTCGGATTGTTGCCCATTGTAAAAATTCATTCACTGAAGCGGATTTTCTCAAAAATGAGATTTTGATTCATCGACAAATGAATGCCAATTCTCTAAACGATCATCGGCAAGTACTTTATCGCCAAGATGGTTTGATTGAGAAAGTTTATACAACTAATATTCAACCTCTAAGTGCAGAGTTAGAACATTTTGTCAACTGCGTCCACGGTGGCAATCAACCATCAGTCGGTGGCGAACAAGCCCTTAAAGCTTTAAGATTAGCAAGTTTAATTGAGCAGATGGCTTTAGAAGATCGGGTTTGGAACCCATTAGATTGGCAATCGGAATCAAGAGTGCAATCATTAACCCCAACAGTCTAGATACGTAGGGGAAGATAGAAATCAAAAGGCAAAAGTCAAAAGAATTTTTGATTTTTGCCTTTTCTCATGAGCCTTAGATCTTTTGCGCCTAATTTCTTCAGTGTAATTGGCACTGTTATTCACGCCAAATTATTTTGGCTCCAGTCAGCGCAGAAAATTAAATTTTGAAAAAGCTAACGCCAAATTTAGCCAGCAAATTAATTTAGCAGTTACAAGGAATTGACTGATGCTTGAATGGATAGTTCACACCATCAACTCCCTAGGATATTGGGGTATTGCTCTGTTGATGTTTTTAGAGAATCTGTTTCCCCCGATTCCATCAGAGCTAATTATGCCACTGGCAGGATTTACTGCGAGGGCAACTCCAGAAAAATTAAATATTTTTGGCGTATTTTTCGCCGGACTTTTCGGTTCTGTATTAGGTGCCCTCATCTGGTACTACCCAGGAAAGTTTTTAGGTGAAAAGCGTTTGAAAACTTGGGCTGACAAATATGGTAAATGGATTGCTATATCTAGTAAAGATATTATCAAAGCAAAGCACTGGTTTAATAAAAAAGGTAGTAAAGCTGTACTTATAGGGCGTCTGGTACCAGGAATCCGTACTTTAATTTCTGTTCCGGCAGGTATTAGCAAT
The DNA here is from genome assembly GCF_963875125.1 of Calothrix sp. NIES-2098. Classification (NCBI taxonomy): domain Bacteria; kingdom Bacillati; phylum Cyanobacteriota; class Cyanophyceae; order Nostocales; family Calotrichaceae; genus Calothrix; species Calothrix sp. NIES-2098. The sequence goes on along the minus strand of NZ_CAWNKJ010000001.1, from coordinate 8,086,702 downwards.
ATGCCCTTGCTTCCTTTCCTAATTTACACTACGCTGGGTAGCGCTGCTTGGGTATGTTTGCTAACATACTCAGGATACTTGTTGGGTAGTCAGTATGAACTTGTGGACAAGTACCTTGCTCCCGTATCAAAAATCGTTCTTGGGAGCCTGGTTCTGGCATTTGCTGTTTGGGTGTTCAAACGCAAGCGTAAAAGCACTAGAAAATAAAATACATAGGCTTTTGGCGGCAAAATAGGTGTTAAATATACATAATATTGGCCTAAACTATCCCCAATAATGCTAGATTCGCGATCGCCTGACTTAATTTTTTGCGTATTTCTAGCTACACTTGACGCAGCCTGAAATTTCTGGTAATTCCCATTTTTGTACGATTGAGCAGGATAACTTTTTACAGTTAAGTTAGGACTAGGAGCTTTTATGACAGACCAACCTTCCGCCGCCACCCCAATTAATGCCGCTGCGATACCCATGAATAGGGTATCAGCATCCACCCCGATCAATGCTCCTACTACTCCCAAGCCAAGTACCTTTTCCGGTAAGGCTATTCTCAGCGTTGATTTAGGCAGAACTTCTACCAAAACTTGTGTCAGCCGCGAACCAAATAATGTAGTGTTCGTACCTGCAAACGTTAAGCAAATGTCAATAGAACAGGTACGTGGAGGTGTTTTTGAAGCTAGAGCTACCGATCCTTTAATGGATTTATGGTTGGAATATCAAGGTAGTGGTTATGCCGTCGGTCAGTTAGCAGCAGACTTTGGGGCTAATCTAGGAGTCGGTCAATCTAAAGTAGAGGATGCACTAGTAAAGGTATTAGCATGTGCCGGCTATTTTAAACTCAAAGACGATATCTCCGTCGTACTGGGTCTACCTTTTCTGTCTTTAGAACAGTTTGAAAAAGAAAAAGCACAGTTGATTAGTGCAGTCACTGGCCCCCATGTTTTAAACTTCCGCGGCGAATCTGTAAACTTAAATATCAATAAAGTTTGGGTAATGCCAGAAGGCTATGGTAGCCTGCTCTGGTCGGAAGCTCAACCTCAAAAAGGTGCAGCTGTTCCCGATTTTACGAAAATCTCAGTTGCGATCGTCGATATTGGACATCAAACCATCGATCTTTTGATGGTAGATAACTTCCGCTTTGCCCGAGGCGCTTCTAAGAGTGAAGATTTCGGGATGAATAAGTTTTATGAACTCGTAGCCGCTGAAATCGAGGGGGCTGATAGCCAATCTCTAGCATTGATTTCTGCTGTCAATAAACCAAAAGGCGAAAGATTCTACCGTCCCAAAGGTGCAAGTAAGCCTACTAATCTAGATGATTTTCTCCCTAACCTTACAGAGATGTTTTCTAGAGAAATTTGTAGTCGCGTACTAGCATGGTTGCCAGAGCGCGTTACTGATGTGATTATCACCGGAGGGGGTGGTCAATTCTTCTGGGAAGATGTACAACGTCTGCTAAAGGAAGCTAAAATTAACGCTTATTTAGCTGCGCCTACCAGACAAGCTAATGCCTTGGGGCAGTATATTTATGGAGAGGCGCAATTATCAGCCGTTCGCTCTTCTAGGGCTTAAAACTGATGTTCCAATGGTCAAAAAAAGTAGTGAAATCGGTCACGTTCAATCCAGGGGTTGCTGATGAAAGCTTGTTGGCTCTTGTAGAAAGCTATTTGGAGAAACAAGTCGATAAAACTTTCAGCGACCTCTGCAAAGAGGCTCTATGGCAATCTCTATGTGTACCGGAATCAGTAAAACCTGGTCCGCAAACAGCATCAACAGAAGCGGTTGAACAACAAATCGGTAAACTGCAAAATCAACTGGCTGACCTTGAGGAACGCTTTTTTGCCAAGGAATCTCATCGTTTGGAGTCAATGGAACACCAGATTCTACAACTGACTCAACAGGTTGCTCATTTGGCTATCATGGTCGCTGAACGACCAGTAGTGATTCAGTCTCCAACCCCAGCAACATCAGTACCAGAAGTAGTCCATAATACGACTTATTCTGCGCCTCCCCCTCCTCCTCAAGAGGTTGACCCGGTGATTAGCCGACTTAGTCAGTTTCTCGATGATTTTTAAGGAAAAATCAGGGTGTTGAGCATCTTTTGCTCCTACGTACAATCCTTAATAGCTAACACTATTAAGGATTATTAATATTTATATATTTCCCAGTAGGCGTAATTTGATCTGGAGTCGATATTATTACTGATATTTGAGATAATTCTAATCAAGCTGTTTTAGGGCATATTTCTTAAAATTATTCAGCAAAAACAAGAGTAATACAAAGTTTTACTAGCACTTAGCTGAATCTAAAAGCAAATTTGTTCGCTTAGATTTTGTAACTGCTGAGTAGCAATTATACCCATAACACTATATTCTTTTTTACACAGGCTACTGTATAAATGGTAGAATCCTCAGGTAAAAATTTAGGAAACCTCCATGCCAGTTGTAGCGAACTCCATCAAATTTGGTACAGACGGCTGGCGAGGTGTGATTGGTGATGAATTCACCTTTGAACGCCTAGCCTTGGTTGCCCCAGTCGCCGCAAAAGTATTATATGATACTTATTTTTCTATTGTAGGTAGCCGGAAAATTATTGTCGGTTACGATCGCCGATTTATGGCGGAAGACTTTGCCCGTACTGTGGCAAATGCTGTCACCGCCGTAGGATTTGATGTGCTACTCAGTGAAAGCTATGCACCCACTCCCGCTTTTAGCTGGGCGGCGAAACAACTCAATGCTTTGGGGGCGCTGGTAATTACCGCTAGCCATAATCCGGGTGCATATCTAGGCTTAAAAGTCAAGGGATATTTTGGGGGTTCGGTATCGCCAGAAGTTACCAAAGAAATAGAAACACTGTTACCTGAAGGAGTAGCAGAGGCAGCTACACCAGGGAAGTTAGAGAAGTTTGACCCCTGGCCCAGTTATACCGCAGGCTTAGAAGGCAAAGTTGATATTGCTAAAATTCGCGATGCCATAGCTGCTGGTAAACTGACTGTCTTTGCTGATGTGATGCATGGGGCAGCGGCTAGCGGATTGGCAAGACTATTAGGCGATCGCATTCATGAAATCAACAGCGATCGCGATCCTTTATTTGGTGGTGGTGCGCCAGAACCCTTGCCTAAATATCTGTCACAGCTATTTACAGTCATCAAAAATCACCGAGAAAGCAATAAAACTGATTTAGCGGTGGGGTTAGTATTTGATGGAGACTGCGATCGTATAGCAGCCGTCGATGGCAACGCCAACTTCTTGAGTTCGCAAGTCTTAATCCCGATATTAATTGACCATTTGACCTTACGGCGTGGTTTTACTGGTGAAATTGTCAAAACAGTCAGTGGTTCTGACTTAATTCCGCTTGTAGCAGCACTACATCACCTGTCAGTGTATGAGACACCTGTTGGTTACAAATACATTGCTGACAGAATGTTAGCAGCAGAGGTATTGCTAGGCGGTGAAGAGTCAGGCGGAATCGGCTATGGTAGCCATATTCCCGAACGGGACGCACTGCTATCGGCATTGTATGTACTAGAAGCTATTGTCGAATCTGGCTTAGATTTAGGTGAATATTACCAGCACTTACAGCAGCAAACAGGGTTCACTTCCGCATACGATCGCATCGATTTGCCGCTAGCGAGTATGGAAGTGCGATCGCGTCTTTTACAACAGATGCAAACTCAACCTTTAACGGAAATTGCTGGACAAGCTGTAATTGATTGCCAAACTATTGACGGCTATAAATTCCGGCTGGCTGACAAAAGCTGGTTAATGATCCGTTTTAGCGGTACTGAACCAGTTTTACGCCTTTACTGCGAAGCCACCACACTCGATCGCGTACATCAAACTCTTGCGTGGGCGAAACAGTGGGCAGAGTAAAATTAGTCAATAGTCTAGAGTCAATAGTCAAAAAACAAATGACTAATGACAAATGACCAATGCCCAATGACAAATGACCAATGACTAAACTACTTGTAGTAGCCACAGGAAACCCAGGTAAGTTACGAGAAATGCAAGCTTATCTGGCTAATTCTGGTTGGGAATTAACCCTGAAACCAGACGAATTAGAAATTGAAGAGACAGGCGACACATTTGCCGCCAACGCTTGTTTGAAAGCCTCCCAAATTGCTCAAGCTACAGGAAACTGGGCAATAGCAGATGACTCTGGCTTACAAGTAGATGCTTTAAATGGCGCACCAGGGGTGTATTCTGCCCGTTACGGTAAAACTGATTCAGAACGCATTGCTAGGGTGCTAAACGAATTAGGCCCCGAAGTAAACCGACAAGCACAATTTGTTTGTGTCGTAGCGATCGCTAGTCCTGATGGTAAGATTGTTCTCCAAACCGAAGGTATTTGTCGGGGCACAATTCTTCATGCGCCTCGCGGTAATGGTGGTTTTGGCTACGACCCGATTTTTTACATTCCTGAAAAACAATTGACCTTTGCTGAGATGACACCACAGTTGAAGAGGTCGCTTAGTCATCGAGGTAAGGCTTTTACAGCTTTAATCCCACAACTGGAAGTGCTGAGTTTTGAGCTTTGAGTCAATCAACTCTTTTCTCTTACCACTCAGCAAAGCCAATTGCTACAAATATGGGTCAGCATGACGCCAGTCACCTGCAACGGTAAAGCCGTCTTTAGTGCTGGCTCCTCACACCTCAGCTTTTAGTTTTAAACTGCTTCTGTATTCTTTTCTCCGGTGCGAATCCGAACAACTTGTTCGACAGGGGAGATGAAGATTTTACCATCACCAATTTCACCAGTGCGGGCGGCAGCAATAATTTTGTCTACCACCATATCAACTTGGTTATCGTCAACGACGATTTCTACTTTGAGTTTTTGTAGAAACTCTACGGTGTATTCAGAACCGCGATAGCGTTCTGTTTGGCCTTTTTGTCTGCCAAAGCCTCGAACTTCAGAAACAGTCATGCCAACAATACCCGCATTGACTAAAGCAATTTTTACTTCATCAAGCTTAAACGGACGGATAATAGCTTCTACTTTTTTCATGTATTGGACTCCTTGCATCTACTAGCTTTGTTTATTTATCTAACCAGATCCCTTGTCAGACACTTTAACTAGTAGAACTATTTTAAAAACATATGTAATAATTTACGATTTTAAATGACCTGTTGTAACAGTTGTGAAGCGGATAGCGGCAAGTCTTTAAAATTCGATAGTATTCGAGGTTATGACATGAAAAAACAATCCTCAATTTTACATGAGAATATGTATTTTTGATGATAAAAAATAGGTAAATTCCCTGATTGAGTTTAGGATTTTGAGAGCAAAATTTTTTGAGAATCTTTAATTTATAGCCAAAACATAGAGTTTTTTAACTAACGACTCTGATGTTCAAACAGGGGTCGTACAACCAAATATCCAGCACTAAAAGCGGCTAGCATGATTAATAAAATGGTAATGACCAACCACCAACCACTAACTTCCTTTGGTTCAGACTCAGTAGAACCATAAGATTTCACCTCCTGTTCTTCTATGAATACAGGTCGCGGGATCGGAGGCATCATTTCCACTACAGGCACAGAGGCTGAAGAACGGCGGCTTTTACTCTCTAGAACTTCAGAAACAGCAGGTGGACGCGGACGCGAAACTTGCTGGCGCGGACGTGCTTCTGTAGCAACCTGAGATGCATTTTTGGTATTTGGAGCAGTATGGGCTGCTGGACTGCTAGGTGCATTAGGCGGCGCGGCTGGAAAATCCACCAACTTTTGCAACCGCAAACAAGATTGAATAAGCTTAGTCATTTCTTGACGTAGCAGTTGATTTTCTTGTGTTAGTTGCTGATTTTTCGTAGTCAACGCATCTAACCTTGCCTGTGCTGTTTGTAACTCAGTTGCTAATTCCCGGTACACAGAAAGCGGGACAGATGGGGGATAGGCTGGAGCCTTTGGTGTAGGCGGATGGTTGTAAATGGGATTTGTGCTTGCTTGCATAGCTGGCTTGGTATGAAAAATAAAAGTAACTTATTGTTTTAGAGATAGTAACAGAGATAGTCAACCGTGAAACTATGCCCAAGAATAATAGAAAAATCCCTACAGGGCAAAGATTTTTTATTTACATTATGGAATAAGTACATATAGCTAACCTACAACAGCATTGCCATTGGAGTTTAGGAGTCAGTTATTTGATAAAAGATACTTACAGACTAGATTTATTCTCTAGCAAAGGAAAGAAGTGTCCCACAGGGCCTTGTCCTTGACCAATATCAAGGGCGTAAGTAAGTGCAGTTGTAACATAGTCTTTTGCTTGCTGCACTGCTGTTAAGAAGTCTTTTTTCTGAGCTAGATTGGCAGCGATCGCAGCTGATAAAGTACAACCAGTACCGTGGGTATTTTTTGTATCTACTAGCTTGGTTGCCAAAGTAGTCAACTTTTGCCCATCAAACCAGATATCAATACCACGCAAATTTCCCTGCATACCTCCACCTTTAACTAAAACAGCTTTAGCCCCTAATTTCTGATGAATAATTTGGGCTGCTGCTTGCATATCATCAAGGGAATTAATCGATAATCCACTCATAATTTGAGCTTCATAGCGGTTTGGCGTCACTATAGTTGCCAATGGGATTAAAGCATGGCACAAAGTTTGTATTGCGTCATCATCAATCAATTGTGCTCCTGTACGTGACACCATTACTGGATCGACTACTAAATTATCGATTTTCCCAGCCTCTACTTGCTGCGCCACAGCCGAGATAATTTCTTGGTTGAGTAACATTCCTGTTTTGGCAGCTTGTACGCCAATATCCTCAACTACCGCTTGAATTTGCGCCACCACAGCCTCAGGTGGTATCGCATCTACTCGCGTTACTCCCAAAGTATTTTGCGCCGTGATGCAGGTAATAGCACTAGTTCCGTGAACACAGTGAAAGACAAAGGTACGTAAATCAGTTTGAATCCCCGCACCACCACCACTATCTGAGCCAGCAATAGTTAAGGCAACAGGTATCCGTGTTTCTGTAACAGCATTCATAATGAATTATCTGATAGCTGGGCTGATTGTTAATAATTACCACAATCAACAGCCATCTTGGGATAATGACTCAAGAGTCAAGAGTCCAGAAAATTTCTTACTTTTGAATTTTTTGTCCTCCTTGTCCCCTCATTATCCCTTTCCCTGAGAAGCCAGGCTTTGCAATACTCCCTGCAAATACTTACCCCATTCATCTGCTAAAGGAATCTCTGTAAAAGGAACACGAACTGAGTTAGCAGGTTCGGGAAAGATAAATTCTAATTCAATCTTCCGAGCTTTCTCTGGTGAATTTCCTATTTCTACTAATTTGTCATCTACTAAAAGATTTATTTTTTGAACATCAAGCAAAGAAAAAGTTTCTAGTTTAACAGGCCCTTTTGGTGTGGGTTTTCCCCAGGTTATATTGTTACCTTTTTGACCCAAAACTGCATAAATATCATACTTAGCCCTTTCAAATTGCTCTGCCCAAGCGCGGTAAGCTTCAACTTTTTGATACTCCTTTGAGCCTTGCCAAGCTAACCAGAAAAACATAACTAATAGAGGCAACCACAAAAGACCACGTTCCATAGTTTCAACAGTCCTGAGTGAAAGTTTTAACTAAAGTGCAAATTACACCAATCAGAGGCTCAGATAAGTTATGGTAGTGAGCAACTGGCAAAAAGCGGTGATGAGTTTATATGAGAAGGCTTATATTATTTTGCTTGTTTGTCATTGGGCTAGGGGCTGCTGTATTTGGGTTTGTTAATTTTCAGGGACTAGCAGCCAAAGGTGAATTTGAGACGATTCTGCTTGATTTTCGGGAAGATATACCCAAAGAGATAGTAGAGAAAGATTTGCAAGCGATCGCTCAACAATACCAGGTTACACCCCAATTGGATAATAAATTTTCGGCGAAAGATAATGTGTATATTATCAAAGGCGATCGCCAACGGCTGAAAGAACTGCAAAAATCGCAATTTAAATCAGCTACAGAATTTATTGAGCCGAATTATATTTACAAAAAAATTCCCCAACCGGGTGAAGTTGCTTTTTTGGGAGAATTTTTAAAACCCAACGCAGATGAAGACGAAGTTACCCCTTCATTAACTGGCCCCAACGACCAGTATTACAGCAAGCAGTGGAACTTCCACAACATCAACATTGAAGGCGCATGGAGTCAAACTAAAGGCAGTGGCATTACGGTTGCTGTCATCGACACTGGTATTACTCGCGTACGGGACTTGTATGAGACGAAATTTGTCAAAGGCTACGATTTCGTTAACGATCGGGAAGAAGCCACGGATGATAACGGGCATGGCACCCATGTCGCAGGTACTATAGCTCAAGCTACCAATAACAAATATGGTGTAGCTGGCATTGCATATGAAGCCAATCTCATGCCATTGAAAGTCCTAAATGATTATGGGGGTGGTACTATTGCCGATATTGCCGAAGCCATCAAATTTGCTGCCGATAAAGGCGCAGATGTAATTAATATGAGCTTGGGTGGTGGCGGTGAAAGTCAGTTAATGAAGGAAGCCATTAACTATGCCCACAATAAAGGTGTTGTGATTGTGGCAGCAGCTGGCAATGAAAACGCTAATGGGGCCAGCTATCCAGCCCGTTATCCTCATGTCATCGGCGTTTCGGCATTTGGCCCCGATGGAGAAAAAGCTCCTTACTCTAACTTTGGTGCTGGGGTAGATATCTCCGCTCCTGGTGGTAGTGATGCTGGCAAGATTCTGCAAGAGACAATCAACGAAAAGGGTGAAGGAGTGTTTCTTGGCTTCCAAGGTACAAGTATGGCATCTCCCCATGTTGCTGGTGTCGCTGCACTCATCAAAGCTAAGGGGATCAACGACCCTGATGAAGTGTTGAAAGTCCTCAAACAATCTTCCAGAGTTATCCAAGATGATGGTTTGAATTACTATGGCGCTGGACAACTCAATGCCGAAGCAGCAGTGAAACTTGCCACTGAAGGTCAAATTAGTTTCTCTGACTTCTTCCGCTGGTTAAGAGATAATGGCTATCTCAACCCTGGATTTTGGATTGATGGCGGTGCTGTAGCACTATTACCAAAGATTTTGATGGTACTAGGTTCCTATCTCCTAGCTTGGTTTTTACGGGTTTACTTTCCCTTTACTTGGAGTTGGTCTTTATCCAGTGGTTTAATTGCTGGCAGTTCTGGACTATTCTTCCTTAAGGGATTCTATATTTTTGACCTTCCCCAGTGGCCTTTCCGGCTTTTGGGTAGTTCTATTCCCGAATTGGGTAACACTATCCAAGGAACCGATGCTTTAAATCCTTTATTTGCCAGTGTACTGATTCCTATTGTTCTGGTTGCATTCTTCCTGGGACATCCTAGTGGCAAATGGTTTGCAATAGGTTCTACCCTTGGTGTGGCTGCGTGTTTGACGGTGAGTGCAGTTTACGATCCTATGGTTTGGGGATTAGGCAGTAGTTATTTGGCGCGTGTCTTTCTCATTGCTAATGCCCTACTCTGTTATGGATTAGCTCGTTTAGCGTTGAAAAATGAAAGGCAAGTAGCTTAAGTTAAGAGGGAAACTAGGGAGAGTAATTGAAAAATATTGCTCTTCCTCGCAATCTTTTATCTCCTCAACGATCGGCAATAATTATGAGTATTACAGTTACTGGCACTATCCAACACCGCGATCTTGGTACTGGTGCATGGGCACTAGTTACCGATGATGGTGTTACTTATGAATTACCTAGAAGTGCAGACAAAAAACTCCTCAAAGCAGGGCAAAAAGCTAAAGTTACAGGAAAGGTGCGTGAAGATGTCATGACTACTGCCATGATTGGCCCCGTCCTGGAAGTAAAATCTTTTGAGGTAATTAGTTCTGACTAGCTGTGGAATTTAGCACTTCTTGTAGACGACTTCTAAACTCGCCTTTGGGATGACCCCCTTTGACCTCACCGATAATCTGAAACTCTCCTTCGGGAGAATCACAGAGAATATAAGTAGGCCATCCCATTTCTGATTTATCGGGATACTGAGTTAACAAAATCTTGCGATACTTGCGGTAAGTAGCTGTATCCTGCATTTTTACATCAATAAATTGCAAACCCAGTTCTTCAGCTACCTTTTTGTCATAAAAAGACATTTTGTGACAAATGCCACATTCTTCTGAGGAGAACTTAATTACCGCTAAATTCATCTGACTTTGCGACTCTTTGGATATAAGCAAACTACATCTAGTATAAAACATTCAAGATCTGCATAGAGAAAATTAGCAACGCAAATGTTGCTAGACCAGAGAAGGTATGTAAAACTGGGAGAATATTTATTCGCAGATGTTGTTGAAGAAGGAACATACCTAACAAAGTAACGTCCGATCGCGCTTAAAGCTCCTTCTAACTATAAGATGGAACAATGTTGGAGTAATTCACCAAGAAAAATTATAGAGAAATAATTAAAAATTTTTAGCAAGTATACAATGGAATAACTATTGCATAAGCCTTCTAGCAGATACAAATGTAAAAGTTAGTCAGAGACTGCACATCGAGAGCTAACAAAATAATGATAAGATATACTTAATTAAAATAACTGCTAGTTAGGCGATTGCTCGGCTGCAAGATAAAATAATTGATTTAGATCGTGGCAAGAGTGGTGACAGCAGATTTGTTGTGTTAGAATAATGCCCTTACTACCTAACTAGTGGGCAGCTAGGGGCAAACTATCCTCCTCAAAAAAAGCCCCCTGTAAATTGCTAACCTACTAGGGGAGTTAGTTATCAGGGTGCATCTACCAATTCATTGTTCTCAGGTTAAATACGATCTTCCGGATAGATTTATCTTCAGGAATATTGTTATTTTTTACAACATAAAAAACCCTAGTAGGTGTTAGCCTACCAGGGGAGTTAGTTATCAGGGTGCATCTACCAATTCATTGTTCTCAGGTTAAATACAATCTTCCGGATAGATTTATCTCTAAGGAATATTGTTATTTTGTGCATCATAAAAAACCCCAGTAGGTGTTAGCCTACCAGGGGAGTTAGTTATCAGGGTGCATCTACCAATTCATTGTTCTTAAAAAAATCGATCCGCTCCGGATAAAATTGTCACAAACGGGATGAATATTCGCTAAATGGATAAAACACCTAATCGTGGTAACTATCCAGGGGAATTGAGGATGGGGGTGCATCTACTAACTTCTGTATTCTCCACCCCGTTTTGAAAATCTGGACAAAATTATCACTTAGAGGTAGCTAGTGGTTAATGAAAAACCCCTAGCAGTCTGAACCAACTAGGGGAGCAAATTATCAGGGTACACTTATTACTTAATCATTCGCAGGGCAACTACCATCATCTGGATAAAATTATGACATTGGGAATGACTATAAAAAACCCCTAATTGGTGGCAGCCAACCAGGGGAGTTAGTTATTAGGGTGCATCTACCACTTAACTATTCTCGGTGCGACTACTATAATCCGGATAAATTTCTTGTAGAGGTGTGTGTTACTAGTAACAATAAAAAAATCCCCTAATGGGTACCAACCAGCTAGGGGAGTTAGTTATCAGGGTGCATCTACCATTTAATTGTTCTACAGAAAATAAGTAAGCTCCGGATAAAATGGTCACAATCGCGATTATAAATTTGTGTCAAACCAAAAAAATTCCCCAGTAGGTGGTAGCCTACCAGGGGAGTTAGTTATCAGGGTGCATCTACCATTTAACTGTTCTCCAGGTAACTTCTATAATCCGGAGAAATTTCCTTATGTATTGAGTTCGTTAGGGTCTAGCAAGCATAAAAAAGCCCCCAGTTGGTTTGAGCCAACTAGGGGAGTTAGTTATCAGGGTGCATCTACCATTTAACTGTTCTGAGGTGAACTACCATCCTCCGGATAAATTTACTAAGATGTGTATTTTAGTTTCGTGCCAAAACATCTAAATGGATTCTAGCTGCTAAGGAAACGATGCTGGGGTGTTTAACTCCATACCTCACTTGAGAATGCCTGAATTAGTATTGCTATTTGCCAGCATAAAAAAATCCCCAAGTCAGCATTCGCTAGCTTGGGGAGTCGAAGATCAAGGTGCATCTACCAATAAAGTGTTCTACTCCAATGCCAGTAAATCCGGATAAACTTGTAAAAGCTAAAAAAGTAAAATAACGAGAAATCAGAAACATTCAGTGGCAAGATGCATCTAAGGTATCAGAAGAAGCGAAAAATCGACTTGAAACTTTCGCGTTTCAAACCAGATTTAGGAGGCGAATAGGAAAAGTTGTGACCCAGGAATTTCACATTTCCGTAACCCCAGTAGGGCAAAGTGACTACTTGGTGCGGACGGAACAAGTCGCGCCTGGGGTGCCATTGGCAGAAGAACTGGTGACTTGGCCTGTAGGTGATTGGTTGGCGGCTGCTGGACATCTGATGAATGACCCGTTGAAGTCAGTATTGCAAGGAGATGCGTTCGCAAGAAACTCTGTAAACCTAGTGGCGTTGGGTCAGCAACTTTATAATGCACTGTTTCAAGGCACTCTCAGAGATAGTTGGATTACAGCACAAGGTATCGCCCAGAACCACCAACAGGTACTGCGTTTACGTTTAGGGCTAAAAGACACGAGGTTAGCGCGTCTGCCTTGGGAAGTAATGCATGCAGGAGATCGTCCGCTAGCCACCGGGCCTTATGTCGCTTTTTCTCGCTACCAAACTGGAATTCTGCCACCTTCTCGTTTGCCATCGAAAAACATACCCCAACCATTAGAAGAAGGCGGTGTCAAAGTATTGATGGTGATAGCCTCTCCTACAGATCAAGCTCGTCTCGATCTACTCAAACATGAGGCCATCAAACTCCAAGCTGAACTTAACCGCCATGTACCAAGAGTTGCTGAAAGCGGCAATTATGTTCCAGATATAGAACTAACTCTGCTAGACCAACCAGGTCGAGAAGAATTAACGCAGGCGCTAGAACAAGGGCGATATCATGTTCTGCACTACTCTGGTCACAGTAACCTAGGTGCTAATGGTGGGGAAATTTATCTGGTCAGTAGCAGAACTGGTTTAACGGAAACCTTAAGTGGCGACGATCTGGCAGGCTTGCTAGTCAACAATAATATCCAAATGGCAGTGTTTAACTCCTGTTTGGGAGCATACAGAGCTAACTCGGATACTACTGAAGAAACAGGAGAACGTAACCTCACAGAAAGTTTGGTGAAACGCGGTATCAGAAGTGTGTTAGCTATGTCAGAGCGAATTCCTGATGAAGTAGCGCTAACACTTACACAACTGTTTTACCGCAACCTAAATCAGGGTTATCCTGTAGATTTGTGCGTAAGTCGAGTCCGCCAGGGATTAATTTCTGCCTACGGTTCTCACCAGATGTACTGGGCGTTACCAATTCTCTATCTGCAACCGGAATTTGATGGTTTTCTCAGCCCAGAAATTTCTGAAAGTCCAGAACATTTGAATGATTACAATCCAGCTTTAAGAGCAAATCAAACTGCGATGTACTCTGCTGTAGCAGATGAGTCGGAGATGCCTTTAGCACTGGAAGATATGATTCCTTCGGGTTTACCAAGGGAATCTTCAGGGCTGGATTGGCTAGGAGAGGAAACTTGGGGCGATCTCGTTGATGAAATTGAGTATGATGACCCAACTTATGCAGAAGATTCAGCTTTAGTTTCAGATTTGTTCCGCCAGCTAGATCGTCAAAATGAAATATCCGAGCAATCTCCGATGACTGCGGAACTTGTGCAACAAGTGAATGAGGGTAGTCTGCGGTCAAGACAAGTTTCTCAAGAGATGAATTTTACGGAGCAAGAAGCCAGCTTTTGGGAAGAAGATCCGATCGCATCAACTGAAACCTCGACAAATTTTGCAGGCGATTGGCATGATTCTGCTTCTGGACGATCGCAACAATTCTCGTCAAAACGACGCCAGCGACGTCAGATTTGGCCGATTGTCGGTATGGTGGGAGCAAGTGCGATCGTAGTAATTTTAGGTCTAAATTGGTGGCAAAATTACCAAGTTTCCAGATTACCTAATATCCCAGCAATTCCTACCCAGTCACTTACAGCCGAAAATCATCCCCCCATCGATTTGAAGACGGCTACAACAGGAATTGTCAGCGCTACTGCTACGGAAAAATTGAGCCAAGGTGACTTGCAAAGTGGATTAGAGGCTGTGGAAGAACTACTTAACCGTGGCGTACTTCCGGCTGCGCAAGCAGCTTTAAATCTTATCCCGCAAAAGCAAGCTAATAATCCTGCTGTCAACTTCTTTAAAGGAAGATTAGCTTGGCAATCAGTCCAACTTAAAGAAGTTAAAGATAAAAAATATAGTATTGATGATGCTCGGCGTTACTGGGAAAGCGCTGTCAAAGCTGACCCAGATTCATTTTTATATAACAATGCTTTGGGATTTGCTTACTACGCCGAAGAAAATTTAAATCGAGCTAATGACTCTTGGTTTAAAGCTTTAAATTTAGCTTTGAAACAACAGAATATTGCTAGTGCTACACCAGTAACTATCAAATCAGCGGCAATACCTAAGGATGCTTTAACTTCCTATGCTGGCTTGGCTCTAGGGCTATATAAATCTGCATCTAAACAACCGAATGATAAACAATCTCAATATTTGAATGAAGCTATCAAACTTCGCCAAATGGTGATCCAGGACGATCCGGTAAATTTCCAAGTAGATAAATTAAGTAATAATTGGTTGTGGACGGAGAAAGCAATTGCCGATTGGCGATCGCTTCTTCAAGAAAAAAGTCAGCAACAGTAAATAGTTTATTGATTTAAATTATTTAAGTTTTTTATCGCCTCTATGAGAAACTTCAATAGCAAAGAGGTGTTTTAGGGTAATTTTTGCTCGTCCTCAGGTGGTAATAATAGATTGATAGCTAATTTTATTGAATAAAAAGTATCATTAAATACAGTTGGGTATTACCCATCAGTTATTTTACCCCTAGCTATCAGCACAATTAATAGGGGATCGCTTGCTGTATTGTTCACATTTTGTTACAAAAGTACAAAGAACTTCTAGAGACCCAAAACCTCATGTTCGGCGGACTTACTGGTTTAACAGATCCTAAAGGCACAGATTGGGGAGAGCGAATGCTCAACACAGTCGCCAGCCAAACGATTCGCCACCTGTTTACCCAAAGCGAGTCAGTAGAAGTCTTTGTGCGCTGCTATCCCTCCAGCAAACTGTTGCAAGGCAGCATTGATAGTTTCAAAATGAGTGGACGTGGCTTAGTCATCCGTAGAGAATTCGCGGTAGAGGAGATGTCCTTTGAAACGGATGCAGTGGCCATTGATTTCGGCTCGGTTTTAAGTGGCAAATTAACTCTCAAACAACCCACCCAAGCGATCGCCCAAGTAATATTATCAGAAGCAGGTATTAATCAAGCTTTT
The DNA here is from genome assembly GCF_963875125.1 of Calothrix sp. NIES-2098. Lineage (NCBI taxonomy): Bacteria > Bacillati > Cyanobacteriota > Cyanophyceae > Nostocales > Calotrichaceae > Calothrix > Calothrix sp. NIES-2098. Next base: position 8,071,361 of record NZ_CAWNKJ010000001.1, on the reverse strand, counting down.
AACGCCGAACTGGTGAAAAAGCGGTTAGTAAACCTTTCTCTACCTGCCTTAACAGCGTTATCTGGCGGTAAACCAGTTTCTTTCCCAGAAATTCAAGTACAACTATTGCCAGAAAATCGCCTACGGATTTTGGCAAAGGCAGATTTAGATAATGGCGAACTCGTACCCCTGAATATGACTGTCAGCCTAGCTGTGGAAAGGCGGCGACGGGTTTCTTTCCAAAATCCCCAAATTGAACTTGACCTTGTACCAGAAGCACAACGGGAAATCTCAAGAACCTTGAGTTTAGCACTGGTAGAAATTTTAGATAATATGGTTGATTTAGATCGCTTCGATCTAGATGGAGTAAAAATGCGACTTAACCGTTTAGAAACTGAGGGTCAAAAATTAATTTTCAGTGGATATGCGGAGATTGAGCGTATACCTAAGAGTTCTTCATAACTAGAAAATCAATTAAAAGCTGCCTAGAATAATCTAGACAGCTTCATGATTAACTCATTGAGAATTTGAAATTAAAAACTATTTTCTATCGACCAATACCTACATATTGGAAACCAGCTCTTACCATTGTTTCAGGGTCAAGGAAGTTACGACCATCAATAATCACTGGATTATTCATTAATGTTGCCATCTTTGCATAGTCCAGAGTATTAAATTGCTGCCATTCTGTCACTAATACCAAAGCATCGCAGCCGTCGGCTAGTCTTTGAGCATCGGTTTCTACTAACACACCGGAAAGACCGTGACGTAGACCTGTTTGAGAAACAATTGGGTCGTAGGCCTTAACTTTAGCTCCCAATCGATTCAACTGTTCAATCAGGTTAAGTGCTGGAGCATCGCGTAAATCATCGGTATCAGGCTTAAAGGTCAAACCAAGTAGACCTACAGTTTTGCCTTTGAGGATTTTTAAGACTTGTTGGAGTTTTTCTAAAGCAATCAGCCGTTGGCGTTCGTTGACGCTAACAGCAGATTTCAGTAGCTGGGCTTCATAGCCATAGTCATCAGCAGTATGAATCAGCGCTGCAACATCTTTGGGGAAACAAGAACCACCCCAACCAATACCAGCTTGTAAGAATTTGTTACCAATGCGAGAGTCTAAACCGATACCTTTTGCTACTTGGGTGACATCAGCACCGACGCGATCGCAAATGTTAGCAACTTCGTTAATAAAACTGATTTTGGTTGCTAAAAACGCATTAGCAGCATATTTAATCATTTCTGCTGAACTAAGATCTGTCACCAACACTGATACAGGTGGTAAAGATTTATCCTCGGCAAACTGACGTTCAACAATCGGAGTATACAGTTCTTTCATTAAAGCGATCGCTTTTTGGCTATTGCCTCCTAACACAATGCGATCGGGGTTAAAAGTATCGTAGACTGCCGATCCTTCACGCAAAAACTCTGGATTGCTAACTACATCAAAATGAGATGCAATCTCTGGCAATTTATCCTCAGTTGCAACGCCACCTGCTGGTACTAGTGTTTTTTGGCGTTCAGCAATGCCATCCAAAACAATCATTCTTACCCAATCACCAGAGCCAATAGGCACCGTAGATTTATTCACGATTACTTTATAACCACCGTTGAGATGATTGCCGATACCACGCGCCACAGCTTCTACATAACGTGTATCGCTTTCGCCAGTTGGTAAAGGAGGTGTGCCTACAGCAATAAACAGAATTTCACCGTGGGCAACTCCAGCCCCCAGATCTGTAGTAAATTCAATTTTGCCGCTATTGATAGCAGTTTGCATAATTTCCGAGAGTCCCGGCTCGAAAATTGGCGACTGCCCAGACTTCATTAACTTGACTTTTTCTTCGTTATTATCAACACAAATAACATCATGCCCAATATGAGCCAAGCAAGCGCCTGTAACTAAACCAACGTAACCAGTACCAATTACGCAAACACGCATTCTTTTTAACTCCTCGTTTTTTCTATTTATTTTTGAGTTCGGAAGTTTTCCGCATAATATCTAAGTACAGGTAAAAAACACCACAATAGGATCAACTATATAAGGGGTCAACCTGCACGAAAGTTCTGAGTGATGCTTGGCACCGATCAGGAAACTAGCTGCTTTTGCTCAGTTTTGATCCGATTGCGGAAATCTTCTATTGTCAGTTTTAACCCTTGTTGTAGCGGAACGGTAGGTTCCCAATTTAACAAGGTTCTGGCCTTTGTAATATCTGGACGGCGGCGGCGTGGATCGTCAGAAGGTAGTGGTTCAAATTTAATCTTGGCATCTGGATTAATCTGATTTTGCACTGCTTGTGCCAATTCTAAAATCGTGTATTCATCAGGATTTCCCAGATTTACCGGCCCAACATAATCGCTATTCATGAGCCGGATAAAGCCTTCTACTAAGTCAGATACGTAGCAGAAACTACGGGTTTGCGAACCATCACCGTAGACGGTTAAAGGTTCACCTCGTAAAGCTTGAACTATAAAGTTGCTGACTACCCGGCCATCGTTTTCTAACATCCGAGGACCATAGGTATTGAAAATACGCACAACTCTAATATCAACTTTATTTTGTCTGTAATAGTCAAAAGCTAAAGTTTCAGCAATGCGTTTGCCTTCGTCGTAGCAAGAACGCAGTCCAATTGGATTAACATTACCTCTATACTCTTCGGTTTGGGGATGAACTTCCGGATCGCCATAAACTTCACTGGTTGAGGCTAAGAAAAATCTGGCTTTCACACGTTTAGCCAGTCCCAACATATTTAGTGTCCCCATCACATTAGTTTTGACAGTTTTGACGGGATTGTACTGATAGTGGACTGGAGAAGCAGGACAAGCTAAATGATAAATTTGATCTACTTCTAACCTAATGGGTTCGGTGATATCGTGGCGGATGAGTTCAAAGTGTGGATGATCCCTCCATTTCAAGATGTTTTGCTTGTTACCTGTATAAAAGTTATCCAAGCAAATTATTTCATGCCCATCACCTATTAAGCGGTCGATGAGATGGGAACCAATAAACCCGGCACCGCCCGTCACTAAAATTCTCATAGTTTCCCAAATAATTACAGATAATTTCAGCAGTTATCACCTGTATATTTTAATACCTGTATTTAGGTAAAAAATACTTCAGAAGAATATGGTTAGCTCAACGATGTTGTGAGATTTACCAAATTTTCTACCGATATAATTTTGTTACAGGTTGTTTCAATTTTTGAACAATTACATTAGCAAAATAACAAACATCGTCTGAAGATTGTAGCTTCAGAGTCTAGAATTCATCAAATCTTCAACAATATTAAGTATTTTTAGAATTAAGTATCTCACCTGTTATAGCTCAGAAAAAAGGTGATTTGGCAATATCTCTCAGGATAGGCAAGAGATGGATCTAAATAAATTAAGTGTAATTTTTTAAGTAACTTTACTGTGTAGATGTGGTACTAGGAACTCCGGTTGGGAGAGCTACTGTTTGCATCCGCTGCGGTTCTCCAAGCATGACGATAGAGCATGTAAGTTGGCTAGCTAACTGTGTTGTTACATCACTAATAGCTAAACCACCAGGGCTTGTACGATTGCGTATAAAGGGTAACACTACTAAATCATATAATCTTGCTGCTTGTAAAATGGCTTGGGCAACATTCTCATGGGCAATAATTTGAATTTCTGGTGGATTGGGCAAAGCCAATTTAGCCACTAATAGAGCAAGATGCGATCGCCTAGCAGCTATTTTGCTAGAACTTGTACGTCGCTCGCAGACATTCAGTACAGTCACTTGAGCTTGGTTAGAGTCTGCTAACATTTGGGCAAAATGCACAGGCTGTAGCGTTGGTGCCATTAAATTTTCGATTGGCACTAAGATCCGTTGGATTTTTTTAGGAGAGTCTACTAAACGAGTCACCGCTACAGGACAGTGGGATGCCCAAAGAACGTTATCGATGACGTTACCAAATAAACGCGCTCTTAACCCAGTACGTTTACCCCAACCCATAACAATCAAACTAGCCTTTTGTTCGCGAGCTGCTCTGCTAATTCCCTGAGCAAAAGCATCATCAATGCGTAGCAGGGGTTCGGCTGCGACACCCAAGACTCGGCTTTGTGCTGTAGCTTTTGCTAGCAACCGTTCGCTTCGCTGCAAAGAAGCCTCTAACTGTGGTGCATCCATATGCGCAGCAGCAGTAGCGATCGCCAAAGGTACAATTCTTCCCTTGGTTTGGCGTGCTAATAATGTCGCCAATTCAATCAGATACTGCTGAGTTTGGGGATTGTAGATGGGTACAACAATAGTAAAAGCAGTATCCGTGTCTTCGATTTTTTGCTCGGGTTGTGTTGTTGGTGCTGGCTCTGGAGTAGCTGATGAAGCCAAACCCACAGCTACCCGACTGGTAACTAATGGCCCTAGCGTTGAAGTCACGAGCATGACAGCAACAACGCTATTTAATACTTCCGATGACAACAATCCAATCTGATACCCTACTAATGTTACGGCTAATGTTGTCCCTACCTGAGGAAGCGATAGCGACCACATTGTTAACATTTCCTGCCAATTGTAGCGGCATAACAGTTTCGTTAACAATGCTGCAATCAATTTGCTGGTAATTAAACCAAACACAAACAGCAGGGTTAATTGGAGATTGGTAGTATTTTTGGTAAAAGCAGGTAAATCGATCAGTAAACCAAGATTAATAAAGAAAATGGGAATAAATAGCACGCTACCAACAAACACCACCTTTTCTTTAACTGGCCCTTCGCCCAAAACTTCATTGACTGCCAAACCTGCTAAAAAGGCTCCAATTATTTTTTCTACGCCAATCAATTGAGCGCCTACAGCAGCGAGAAACACCGTCAGCAGTACAAATAAGAATTGGTTGCCCTCTTCACCTCCCGATCGCCGGAAAAATTCTTTACCTATCCAATCAAATCCGACTAAGACAACAACAGAGTAAATTGTTAACCACCCCAACAAAGTAAGTAACTTTGCTAAGGTGAATCCTCCAGCATTAGTGGATGCTACACATAAAGTTAATATCAACAGAGCGCCAATATCTGTAAAAATCTTGGCTCCAATAGTGATAGTAACTGCTTCATTCTTCATTACTCTCAGGCGATTAATAATTGGATATGCCAGGAGAGTGTAGGAAACAAATAATGAGCCAATTAATATTGATGTTACCCAACTAAAGCCGAATATCTGCCCTAACAAACTTCCCATGACTAGGGAAATAATTAAGCTGAAGCTGCCAAACCCTAAGGAGCGATTTTTCTGACGATAGAACTGTTCTAGGTCAACTTCTAATCCTGCTACAAACATTAAGTAAACTAGCCCAATATCTGCTAGCAGGTTTATAATCGCTGATTCTGTTTGGAATAAATTCCAGCCTGACGGGCCAAGTACTACCCCAGAGAACACCAAACCTACTAATCCCGGTAGTCTGAGCCTCTCAAACAGAATCGGCACTACTAGGATAACTATCAGCAAAACAGCAAAGGGAACAATAGGTTCCTTGCCCAGAAGTTGGGAGGTTGGTTCCAGTGCCAGAACTTGTAAGATGAGTTCCATAGGTAGAACTTGAAAGGGCGATAATTAAAGCTGCGATTACCTCAAAGGCAATCGCCCGCTCAATATAACTGCAAAAACCACCTTGAGAAAAAATTCAAAAAAACTTAACTTAGCAAGACTTAGAAAATTGTCTAAAAACTACCTATGGATGAACCTGACTCAAAATAAACCGTAAGCGATCGTAGTCATCTTTCAGCAGCAAGTTGAGGGTGCGTCCAGCTTTGACTAACCATTGGCGATCGGCTTTTCGTAACTGATAAACCTCTCGAATGGCAGCTGCGGTCAAAGACTCTATCGGCGCACCTTTGAGAGCAAGTAGTGTCTGCAAAAAATTCAGTTCTTCAGTAAATTTAACGATTGTTTCTGGTTCACAACGATAAACTGCTTGATGAATTTGTGGCGGACGGGGCGGTAAATATTGATATACTCTTGGGATTTGGGCATGAGAAGGCTCTTCAAACCCCACGATCGCAGCACGAAATTCAGTTTTGAGCATGGCAAATATCTGGGGTTGTTCCTCTCGCAAGTCTTGCAAAGACAACCCTAAAGCTACTGCACGGTGTACGGAATCTATAGGCATTGTTGTGGCGTAATATACCACTGCATAAATTTGGTTGCCCGATTCTTCATCAATAGAACGCACCCAACTACCAAAAGCAGGCATCGGGGGAAAACTTAAGTCTTCCGGTTCCAAACACTGTGCCAGGAATTCGGTAGTACTGGTTTCGATCACCTCAGCAATATGGTTAGGATGGCGATCGCTAGTAGCAAACTGTGGTAAAGGAAGGCGCATAGTATTAAGAGTCAAAGGTCAAGGGTCAAAGCTTAAGGGTTAACAGTCAAGAACCTTTGGACTATTGACTATGGACTCTTGACTCTTAACTAAGTTATTTGCCTTTTTTCTTGCCTGTGGTCTCTACAGCTTCCAATTCGCTTAAGCGAAAGGTAATTAATTTATCCCAGTTACCACCTTCAAACAATACCGCTACCTTGCCATCACTCACTCGTTGTACGAGTCCTTCATAGCGATAATAGGTATCTGCGGGATTTTTAACCCGAACAGTTGCTCCAGGCAGGATCATGATTTTTATCCTCGCTTATTTCCTGTTATATAGCTTAATACTTCTTAGGAGTCCAAAGTCAAAAGTACACAGTTGAGACACACTTGAATGTTGACTTAGAAATAATACTTCTGCCGTTGGCGAAAGTTTGCTACCGATTCTACTATTCCTAAGGAAATGAAATTAGTCAACATTGCAGAGCGACCGTAACTCATCCAGGGTAGGGGAATTCCAGCTACAGGTGCTAAACCTACTGTCATGCCAACATTCACAATTAGCTGAAATACAATCATCGACAAAACACCAATAGCCAATAAAGAACCAAAATTATCTTTGGCAGTTTGAGCTACATGCAGTAGGCGTAAGCAAATTAAACAGAAGACAAAAAGTACCACCAAACAACCAACAAAACCAAATTCTTCACCGACGGCTGAAAAAATAAAGTCTGTATGCTGTTCGGGCACAAAGTTCAGCTGAGTCATTGGGCCTTTGAATAGACCCCATCCCCAAATTTCACCTGCACCAATGGCAATCCGAGATTGGATGAGATGATATCCAGCACCTAGGGGGTCGTGTTCGGGGTTGATAAATACGCTAAGTCTATCTTTTTGATATTCTTTGAGTACATGATTCCAAGCAAAAACACCTAGTTCACCACCAAGCATATTGAGAATCCATGCACCTATAGCTCCCAGTCCAAATTTTCGCCACGGTAGAGTCTGCCAACCAACAATAGCCATCGCTCCCGCCCAAAATAATCCTAATGGACTGAAGGATAATTCTTTCAACAAAACTATTGGTTCTGATAAGGGCCAAGCGATACTAAATAAAATAGCGGCAACTATAGGAGAAATCATTAATATCAACCAACCTGGGTTGGCATTTGCCCAATAAAGCATCCCTAAGACGATCGCACCAAAGACCAATGATGTTGCCAAGTCCGGTTGCAAAAACACTAATCCCCAAGGAATAGCAGTAATTGCTAAGGCTCGAAAAACACTCTCAATGGTGGACGCTGTGCGTTTGTGTAGCAACGCCGCTAGGGTAATAATGATACCTATTTTGGCAAACTCTGAAGGTTGGACGTTAAAACCTGCAATACTAATCCACCGCTGTGCCCCTTTAGCGCTTGTACCAGCGAGCATTACGGCAATGAGGCTAAAGTTTGTCAATCCATAAGTTACCCAGTGCCATTGCAGCAGATTTTCGTAACGGATACGAGCCAAAAATAATGCAATCACTACACCAATACTAGCTACCAGCCAGTGCCACCACCAGTCAGTTACTGGCTGTTTTAATTCCGTACTGAGAATCATGACGCCGCCAAAGATACTAACGGCAATAGGCAAACAAAATAATAACCAATCTACTTGTTGCCAAGGTTTTACCCAATACTTCCAGCGAATTTTGGGGAGCGAACGTTTTAATAACATTGTGTGAGTTGAGACTTTAACTTGTAAATTTTAAATTTAGTGACTACTAAAAATCTGTATTCCTAGGCTGTGGCCTAGGAACCAGATAGAATTGGAATTTCTTATGTCAAGGCTGCAACTGATACTTTACCAGCAATGGCCAAGGCGATCGCAGTTAATGCTTTGGCGGAAGCGGAATCTGGGTCAGCTACGACTATTGGTACACCGCTGTCACCACCAACTCTTGTAGAAATCTCTAGGGGTACGCGCCCCAACAACGGGACTCCCAGTTCAGCCGCTGTTTTTTCACCACCACCAGAACCAAAGATATCGTACTGCTTATCTGGCATATCTGGGGGGATAAAATAGCTCATATTTTCCACGATTCCTAATACTGGGACGCTCATCTGCTGGAACATCCGCAATCCCTTACGGGAATCTAGTAGAGCTACGTTTTGGGGTGTAGTGACAATTACGGCTCCTGCCATCGGTACTGCTTGGGTTAAAGTTAACTGGGCATCCCCCGTTCCGGGTGGCATATCGACAATTAGATAGTCCAGTTCTCCCCATTGCACTTGATAGAGAAATTGACGAATTACGCCATTTAACATTGGCCCCCGCCAAATTACTGGCTGATCTCGCTCAATCAAAAAGCCCATTGAGACTAATTTCACGCCGTGATTAAAAGCCGGTTCGAGTATTTCACCTTTGTCACTAGGGCGTACTGTGATTTGGGCATCAGTCAGTCCTAGCATGGTGGGATCGTTGGGGCCGTAAATATCGGCATCAAGTAAACCGACTTTTGCACCTGTCTGCGCTAAAGCAACTGCGACATTGACTGCTACAGTACTCTTACCCACACCACCTTTGCCACTGGAAACTGCAATGATATTTTTCACACCAATAACGCCAGTGCGATCGGGTAAGCTTTTTTGTTGGGGTGTTTCTGCTGTCACCTCAACGCTGACATCTGTCACACCTGGCAGCTGTTTCACTGCTTTTTGACAGTCTTCAACAATAAATTCCCTTAAAGGACAGGCGGGTGTAGTCAACACTAAAGTGAAACTCACCTTGCCACCATCAATTTTGACGTTGCGAATCATATTCAGTTCGACCAGACTTTTCTGGAGTTCTGGATCTTGTACTGGTCGCAACACTTCTAGAACCGAGCGAGAATCGAGAACATCGTACATAAAAATTCAAACTTCAAATTTCAAAAACAAGAAATGCATTTGTGGCAAGTAACTTAACTACTAACTGGATACTTTCTTGTGCCGCGATCGCTGTAATAAAACTTAAAAAAAATACATATTTAATCTATGGTAAATATTCAGTTTTTTGATGGAGTTGTCAAGAATCCAGAGTCAATAGTCAAAATTAAATCCTCATCTTCCCCATCCGCCTATACCTTAAAAATCAAAACAGCTGTCATTGAGATTTTTTTTCTGGTTGGGAACTGCTTGCAATGCGGCTTTTTCTACTGCTTCTACTAGGGAACGAGCCACGCGATCGACGTAAGGACGAGACAAGGACCAAATTAAGGGTGACAACCAACCCCTTAGGGTGACAGAGTAGGATAAACAAGTACCACAAACTGTGGACTCTACTCGGTAAGTGATCCGTTCCTCAATTCCAGGAATCGCCAGCACTCTGATACTTAACATTTCTTGAGGATTAACACGCTCCACAAAAATCCGAATGGGAATTGGCGAAAAGCGCGTTACTGCTTGAAAAATTAATCCGGGTTTAGGTACTAATCCATAAGGTACGTTAGTACTCTTGAGTAATGGGTGCCAAGAAACGTCTGTGAAGTTTACCACCTGTTGCCAGAGTTCATCTACAGAAGCAGAACTAATTTCTCGATATGTTCGCACCAGAGAAGCGCAAAATCGGCGACGTTTACGTTGAATAAATTTTGATAAACAACCTCGCATTTGCCTAATCCTCCTAGCTAAACACTTTCTGGGAACTCTGGTATGGTGGGCAATAATACTCAGCCCTCAAATCGAACTTTCTCAAAATTGCCCTAACTATAGCAAGCCCCTTAGGTTGCAAAGACTAGTACGATTATTGGGAGTTGACAAGCCCCGAATTGTGGAAAACTATCCTGGTTCAGGTGTTAAATTCTTCAGGAGTTTAATCAAAACCTTGAAATCTCAAGGTTAAGAGTGCGAGTAACTCATCCGCCAGAGTCTGGTACAAATACCAAAATATTTCCATCAAGAAATTAAAAAAAAACTTCGTTCAATATACAAGCCTATACGCATTTGAGGGAAAATAACTCTAGTCTTGCTAATCAATCGTATAAATGCTTGACAAGTAAGAAAAAACGAATTTTACCTCGAATTTGGTCAGAAATTTTTTAATTAAAAATTTCTGATTTTTTGGAAACTGTAATTTAGGTTCGGGAATCTATGTTGATCAACTCGCAAACCCCAACTCTGGACGTAGAATCATCTAAGTTTCTACCAGCAACTGACGCTAAACAAAGAGTCAGTCAGTTCATGAAACAGTTACAAGACGAAATTACTCAAGCTTTGATGGATTTGGATAGTGTTGGTAAGTTTCATGAAGATAGTTGGGAACGGCCAGAAGGTGGTGGAGGGCGATCGCGTGTTCTGCGTGATGGCGCAATCTTTGAACAAGCTGGTGTAAACTTTTCTGAAGTTTGGGGTTCCCATTTACCAGCGTCAATTTTAACCCAACGTCCAGAAGCAGCCGGACACGGTTTTTATGCCACGGGTACTTCATTGGTGTTACACCCGCGTAATCCCTACGTACCTACCGTGCATTTAAACTATCGCTACTTTGAAGCTGGGCCAGTTTGGTGGTTTGGCGGCGGTGCGGATTTAACACCTTACTACCCATTTGCTGAAGATGCCAAACATTTCCATCAAACACTCAAGCAAGCGTGCGATCGACATCACTCAGAGTATTACCCAGTATTCAAGCGCTGGTGTGACGAATATTTTTACCTCAAGCATCGCGGTGAAACTAGGGGTGTGGGCGGTCTATTTTTAGATTACCAAGATGGTCAAGGTGCTATCTATCGCGGCCCAGACCCGAATGGAGAAGCAGCTAAATATAGCAACCAGGTCGGAACAATACCTCAAAGAACTTGGGAAGAATTGTTTGCTTTGGTGCAAGACTGCGGTCGCGCCTTTTTGCCAGCTTACGTACCAATTGTAGAACGGCGTAATGGAATAAATTATGGCGATCGCGAACGGAATTTCCAACTGTATCGCCGAGGAAGGTACGTAGAATTTAACTTGGTTTATGACCGGGGTACAATTTTTGGTCTGCAAACCAACGGACGTACAGAATCGATTCTTATGTCCCTACCACCTTTAGTGCGTTGGGAATACGGGTATCAACCAGAAGCTAATACCCCAGAAGCCGAACTGTATGAAACTTTCTTGAAGCCTCAAGATTGGATAAATTGGACACCGACTAAATAATGCTGAATGAGCGTTGACAAGTATGGAGTTCGGCGTAAAACATCACAAAACAATCCCATAAAGAAAAATAGGAATTTTTCTGTTCTTTGCTTTGCATCTCTATAGTTCGCTAGCATTTTCTTTGATTCTTGACTCAGCACTTACCTGGGCACTCACCCTTGTGTTAGTGAGTTAAACTACTAAAGAAAGCACCTAGTAAAAAAAGGTGACATTTTTAGCTGTAGCTTGTTAATCTCAAGTATCAGCACTAAATTGTTCTGTTAGTGGTGGGTCAATTAATTTACTAAGTTACTGGATTTCATCCTAGTCACAGGAGCATTGAAATTTCCAGACAAGCAAGTCTTTTGACTCACCACTAACAGCCTTAAATACAGTAGTTAACTTTGACAGGACTGCCGCAGGGAGGCTCAGTGATTCAAATAGAGCAAAAAACCCACATCACCCAAGATGGTAATACCGTTATTGTCTTGGCACCGACAGGGCGCTTAGACATCACCACCGCTTGGCAATTTCGGCTGAAGTTACAGGAATGTATTTCCAAACTCAGTCGCCACGTAGTTGTGAATCTTAGCCAGGTAAACTTTATTGATAGTTCTGGTCTTACTTCTTTAGTAGCGGGGATGCGTGACGCCGATAAACTCAAGGGTAGCTTCCGGATATGTAATGTGCATACAGAAGCAAAACTTGTGTTTGAAGTCACAATGATGGATACAGTATTTGAAATCTTTGAAACTGAAGAGGAAGCTTTAGAAGGTGTACCTCGGAGCATCGCCAGCTAAAACTGTTCTGAGTTGTAAGTTTTGAGAAGCCAGCGTCTTCCTTTGGTTGCCAAAGTTATAGTCACTGGTATTGCTGAATTGGAAGAATTAAGAAAAGGTAAAAAATATAACAGTATAGATAGTAGCTATTTTCTGCAACTTCGTACTCAGCGAGAAGTTGCAAGGAGGGTTTCCCTCCGGGCAAACTTCGGTGACTCAACACTCAAAACTCAGAACTGATTTCGCTTAGTGTAGCGATAAGGGCCTAAAACAGCGCCCCAAGTAGCTTTGCCAGTTTCTCTATCAATACCTTTATCGTAGCTGTGAAATTCTGCGGCAGAGGCTTCAAAACCTAAAGAAACTTGCACAGTGTTACCTAAATAAGTAAAAGTACAACTAGTATCTGGTAGAGGAGTGGCGACAAACTTATAGCCGTGAGGCGCTATTTTTTGCTGGGTGACAGTAAGTACGCAACCTGGTAATAACTCTAATTGGTCAGGAGTCAAAGTATCGAGTAAAGCTGGATTGCGACCTGCACCTTGTAAACTGCCTGGATCTTTAGGCATATAATATTGAATTTGCAGGGGTGCTTCAATGTCAGACCCTGCCTTTAACCGCATAATTCTCTGGCGGTAAGGATTCTCTAGGTTAATAATATTAGCTTGTTCGGCAAACAAAGTCATACTGTCTTCGGAAAACAAATTAACTGGCCTGTGCCATAGGCGCAAGTGAACGTACCAAACAGGATCGGCGATCGCTTGTTCTTTATTGTCAAATTCACCAGCCAGGTATTCAGCTAGATCTGTTAGCTGTGAAGGTAAGCTCATAGATTTAGATGCACAATTTATCAATAGTCCAGAGTCCAGAGTCAATAGTTATAAGTTATTTAGCTAATGACTATTGACAGCCTCAACTAGACCGCAAGATATGCAGCTTTAGAGGGTGTTTGAGTGAAAATATTGTAAACCGCCCACTCACAAGTTGAAACCCGAACTTGGCAAAGTAGCCCTTAAGCGAGACAATAAAAATACGTCGCCCTTAACATTTTCTTTGTGAATAACGTCCGTACTGTTTCTGATACAAAGCGAACTTTCTACACGCTTCACACCCGTCCAATCAATACGATTTATCGTCGGGTAGTGGAAGAATTGATGGTGGAAATGCATCTGCTGTCAGTAAATGCCGATTTTAGCTACAATCCGATTTATGGCTTGGGCGTCGTCACTACCTTTGACCGCTTCATGCAAGGCTATCAACCGGAACGGGATAAGGAATCGATTTTTAGTGCCTTATGTCAGGCTGTAGAGCAGGATGAGCAACGCTACAAGCAGGATGCTGAAAGATTACGAGAATTGGCTAAAAGTTTGCCAGTTAACGATCTAATTGCGTGGCTCAGTCAAAGCACGAGCTTAAATCGAGATGCTGACTTGCAAGACCAATTACAAGCGATCGCCAATAATCCTAACTTTAAATACAGCCGCTTGTTTGCAATTGGGTTATTTTCTTTATTAGAACTGTCAGATCCAGAATTAGTAAAAGACGAAAAACAACGCAACGAAGCTCTAAAAAATATAGCTAGTGGCTTGCATCTGTCTGATGAAAAATTAAGTAAAGATTTGGATCTGTATCGCTCAAACCTAGACAAAATAGCACAAGCACTAGTAGTGATGGCAGATATGCTCTCCGCCGATCGCAAAAAACGCGAACAGCGCAAACAACAATCAACTACTTCAGTTGCTCCTCCAGGTGCTAATGAATAGTTAATAGGCAATAGTCCATAGTCAATAGTAAGGAGCTTTATACTATCAACTGTGGACTATTTACTTTGGACTTGAGAGTGGTTTTTATTTAAAATTTATACACCTAATAAACGATAGATCAAATTGTTGATAATGGTGAGTGCAAACGCTCCTAAGACAGCACTCCAAATACCGAAACGTAAGCGAAAGCCTTCTACTAACCAAGCCGCAATACTAAAACAAACAACGGCAATCATAAAGGTGAATAAGCCGGATAATAAGTTAAAGGTCAACAAACTTGGTACTGCAAATAAAAGACGCAGAATTGGCCTTACTAATGTCGTGACAATGCCAAGCACGGCGGCTGATAGGAAAGCTTTATTAGGAGTATCAATTTCTACTCCTAAAGGTAGCTTGCTAATAATTAACAAGCTAATAGATGTTACCAGCCAAACAATTATAACTGTCCAAATTTCATTCATTGCCACAACCCCTGAAACGTGAATGGCGAACAGCGTAGAAACTAAGGCAGGAGATATCGAAGAAAAACTTTGGAAATTAACTAATTACTTGTAAATTAGCAGATTTTTTTTATTTATTCAAAATTTATTTTGGTTATCTTTAGGTTTTAGAGCAGATAACAAAAATATCTCCAGTCATTGCGAGCGAAGCGAAATAAAGCAATTAAATTGTGTATTAATTCTGCTTGAATAGTTACCAATTACAAAAATGATTGCATCAGATGGATTGACACAACTCAGATGCAGACTGCAATTCTCACTACACAATCTCAAAGCCAAAATGGTATTACAAGGAGGTTAGCTTGCCAAATACGCAGGAGTAGCGCCTATACAAGAAAATAGGTTTTTCCTCCTTGTCTTTCCATCTTTATTTGTGTAGAAGCTTCTAGGGTAAGGGTTACTTTCTCTGTTGAGTCAGTATAACCTTTAAGGAGTAGAGTTATTTTTTCCTGGTGCTACAGGCTGGTTGGGAACTCTAGGAGCAATCTCTGGATTAACAGGATTAAGATTACGCCCTGTTTGAGGTTGATTAGGGTTAATGGGAAAGTTGGGATTAATGTTACCTTGGGGATTGATTCCTGGTACAGGTGCGTTATTTGGTACAGGATTAGTACCAGGATTAATGGGGAAAGATGGAATCACTGGCTGAGTTGAAGAAGATGTTTGAGATGGCCCCGGTATAATTCCCAAAGATACGCGATCGCCTCCTACTTGTCGCAGTAAATCCAATGTCTCAATTACATCGTTGTATGTTGCTGTCCGCGACGCATTCAGCACCAAAACACCATTGGGGTTTTCTTGAACATACTTCTTTAAAATATCTGCCAATTGATCTCGTCTGACCATTTGTTTTTCCACGTAAGTTTGACCAACAGCATCAATAGTCACAGGTAATATATTGCTAGTACCCTGTAAACTAGCTGTGGGTGAGGTGCCAGTGTTGGCTTTAGGCAAATCAATATTTATTGCTTGTTGGCGAGTGAATTGCAAAGCTGCTAACAGAAAAAATGTCAGGATACAAAAAACGACATCAATTAAGGGAATGAGTTGAATTTGGAAATCTTCAACCGGAGTATGCAAATTAACTTTCATTGTCTTACTCTTATGTGTGTTTGGTTCCAGGATAAAATTCTTAAAAATAGTTAAGAATCTAAAGAATCAGTTCCATCGGAAATTTCTGGTGAATCAGAAAATTTGTTTCTACCTCGTTTTCGGGGTGGGGTAAAATTTTCCCGTGAAGGTTCCCGCGTAATTATTGATGGGCTATTGCTAAAGTCAGGTGGCGACTGACGGTAGAGTAGCTCCAGATCGTTCCCAGCTTTCCGAAAAACTTTTACCTGGTTGACGACAAAACTTTGAAATAGGCGGTAAAATACCAAACTTACAATAGCCACAATTAGACCAGTTGCTGTACTAATTAGGGATTCACCAATACCTGTAGTCACCCCAGCTGTAGATTCAGTTCCCAAGTCGCCAATCCGAATTGCGCGTAAAGAACGGATTAAGCCTAAAACCGTACCTAACAAACCTAACAGTGGTGCGAGAGCAATTACAGCTTCTAAAAGTTTTTCACCTCGCCGCATTCCCGCTAACTCATCTTCTGCGGTGGCTTCCAATGCTAATCGAAAAGTCTCTGGATCGGGTTTCAATAAGCGTAAGGGAGCGAAGAGAAACCTACCGATGGGTTGATTAGTTGCTTGTTTGGCAATGTCCGCGGCTGTTTCCCAATTATCAGCAGCAGCATCCAGAACGCGATCGACTATTTCTTTTTCTTGAGTAAGAATTCGCAGCCAGAACCACAAACGCTCAAAAATTACGCTTAAAGCTAAAATCGATAGCGCTAGCAAAGGCCACATTGCTGGGCCGCCCTTGTAAAACAAATCTAAAATATCCACTGTTTCAATCTCCTCCCGCCATATCTAGAGCAAATTTGCTAAAGCATTTTAATTCTAGAGATTAATGCAAAATGAGGGGCTTCCAAAAAATAAATTTCTCGAAAAACTGAAAAGGTAATGTGGGCTAGAGAATTGTGCTTAGTAAGTTAGAGGCAAGAATATCAGGATTTGAGAGTTAGTTTAGCTGTAAAAGTTTTAATAAAAAATGGCGTTAAGTCCTTGAGGCTGCTGTGCTAACTTGCTGCTGGATAGGCAATTGAATGACAAATTCAGTTCCTTCACCCAGGATAGAAAAACACAACAATTTGCCTTGATGTTTTTCGTTAATAATTTGATAGCCGATTGCCATGCCCATACCTGTGCCTTTACCCACGGGTTTAGTGGTGAAGAAGGGATTGAAGATGCGGTTTTTCACGTCTTCTGGCATTCCTAAGGCGTTATCAGCGATGCCTTCAGCGGGGCTTCGCCAACGCAATTTCCACCCATTGCGAATCGTTAACTGAGGTGCGAATGGTAATTTGCCTGGGATTTTCTTCTATCTCTAGATCGGTGCGCTTGAGATTTAATTCGTCTAAAGCATTTATGGCATTCACCCAAATATTCATCAAAACTTGATTGAGTTGTCCGGGATAGCATTCTACTTGGAGCAAGTGACCGTAATCGCGAATGACGGCAATTGCTGGACGTTCTAGTTTGTCTTTGAGACGGTGTTGCAAAATCAACAGCGTACTTTCATCCCTCTTTTGTTACTACGGGAGGAGTATAATCAGGAAGGAAATCGGAAACAGTAATTGAAGGGGATGGTTACGCCACGCAGACAGGCAGCAAGCACAGTCGCATTCATCGATAACTACTGTCAACACTATGATTCATTATTTGAGGATGTAAGAAATTTTGAAGCATTCAAATATTTACACTTGGGAATGCTCTCAGAAATCCGGAATAAATCGCTACCAGAGATAGCGAAAATAGCAGAGTTAAAAGACGGTCAATCACTACATCATTTTTTGAGAGATGCACTGTGGGATGTCAAAAAGTTAAGAGAAATTAGGCTGTGGTTAACAAAAATATTGATTGGAGAAAGAGAAATAATTTTATGTATTGACGAAACAGGAGACAAGAAAAAGGGGAAAGCAACAGATTATGTAACTCGCCAATATATTGGAAATTTAGGCAAGACAGAGAATGGAATAGTATCAGTAAATGCTTATGGGGTAGTAGATGGGATTACTTATCCATTAATGTTTAAAATATTTAAGCCTAAAAACCGCATGAAATCAGGAGATGAATATAAGAGTAAACCCCAAATAGCAATAGAGATTATTCAAGAGTTGAAAGAATGGGGATTTAAAATCAAGTTAGTTTTAGCGGATAGTTTGTACGGAGAAAGTGGAGCTGTAATCAGCTATCTAGAAAAGTTAGAACTGGAGTTTATCGTTGCAATTCGCTCCTGGGCTGATTTCCGCCTAACTGATTATGCTAGTATTGAACGGTGGTGGGAAATTATTTTTAGTGCCTATCTATTAGTCAGTATTCAAGCCAGTTACTTCCAATTTCATCAGCAATCAAGCACAACATCTACTGTGGGAGTATCAACTTGTACAGACTCTAATCTTGCTGTATATAGCAAACATCCTTACTGGGAATCCGGCACTACATGGAAGAGTGCCTTAAATAACCTAAGATTGATTATTCAACCATATATTTTTTACTGTTTGATTCAACCTTGGCTCACAGTCTTTAACATTCCTGGCATGAAACGTTGCTTTTTGAAATTAATTGGTTTCATGAATGATTTTCGTGCTTCTCCAATCAGTTTCCCCATCGCCAGTTGAATTTCTGACTATTTTTCTTTCCCTGAAGTAACAAAAGCGTCTGAGGAAAGCAATCGCATTCCCAATGGATGTAAAGAAACATTTCTGTTTCTTAGAAGAGGGATAAGTCGTTGACAGCTTTTTGTCCATTCATTAAATGACAAGTAGCTTACTAAATCCATTGCTGCAAAGATTTGCAAGACAAACGGCATAATGAGAACCATCTGTAGAGGAAACGTTTTAAATATGCCGAAATCATGCTTGTTCATCGTTAAGTTACGTTTTTCTCTAGCTTAAATTAAGTAAATTTACGCTCAATAAGCAAAATAAATACTTAGGTTGTTAGTATTCTCACATAAGATATTCATACAATATTTGTGAAAAATTTTACGTTAAAAAAGAACAGCCATATTTCCTGAAAGATGAGTGTCGCATCTTCCAGACTAAGTTGGGCGGTTATTCCCACCAGGATTTTTAAGAATAATTTGTCAAAATTAAAGGTAACTGGAGGTTAAAAACATGAAATTTTCAATCCAATCAGTTTACACTTGGTATCGCGATCTGCTTCGGAATCCAAAGTACCGTTGGTGGGTAATTTTAGGAACTATTGTTTATATTCTCAGTCCTATTGATATCGCCCCAGATTTTATACCCATTGTGGGAGAAGTTGATGATGTTTTACTGTTGACCCTGTTAGTTACTGAGGTGTCTGGATTAGTTATTGAAGGCTGGAAAGCCCGTAAGGGTATCAACGTTGATAACCCAAACACTTCTGAGGATTCTACCTCCACCGCAAGCACTATCGATGTTGATGCTGTCTCTGTTAAGTAGTTTTACAAAAGATATAAAATTCACTAAACCCCCTACCTTGAATGGGGTAGGGGATATTTTTTTATGTCAAAGTAGGAAAAGCCTATCGGTGAAAGTCTTTTGGAGCTTGAATTTTCCGTTTTTGGCTAGAAATTTTAGTTTTTATTAGCAAATAAAAGTTCAATGCTTGATTAAATCAAGATTCCAATGTTTAACTAAGATTATTGTTTTGCGAAAATGACAGAACAGGGATATCTCAAGAGAGGGTTTAATGTTCAAAAAAAGTGAGTAGGATTTATTTTACCGCTTGATATCAAAGCAATTTTTGACGTTGCATTATTGTGGAACATGAAAATTAGTAGTAGGGTCGGCAACGCCCACCCTACTTGAGTAATTTAAGATTGGGTAACAGCTTCTTTTGCCAAGAATTTTTCTAACTCTGTCAATGCATCAGCATCAACTTTAGTTTGCATTGGACAGAACTTAGGCCCGCACATCGAACAGAACTCAGCAGTTTTATAAATATCTGCTGGTAAAGTTTCGTCGTGGTATTCTTTAGCTCTTTCTGGGTCGAGTGCTAATTCAAACTGACGGTTCCAGTCAAAGTTATAACGGGCTTTGGAGAGTTCATCATCTCTATCCCTAGCCCCTGGGCGATGTCTTGCGATATCAGCCGCGTGTGCAGCTATCTTATAAGCTATTAACCCATTACGGACATCTTCGGCATTCGGCAATCCTAGGTGTTCTTTAGGTGTGACATAGCATAGCATTGCTGTACCGTACCAACCAGCCATTGCTGCGCCTATAGCTGAGGTAATGTGGTCATAACCAGGAGCAATATCTGTCACCAATGGCCCCAGCACGTAGAAAGGCGCTTCAGAACACTCTTCCATTTGCTTGCGGACGTTAAACTCAATTTGATCCATTGGTACGTGTCCAGGGCCTTCTACCATCACCTGTACGTTATCTTCCCAGGCTCTACGGGTGAGCTGTCCAAGGGTTTTCAATTCTGCTAATTGCGCAGCATCTGAGGCATCATGAGTGCAGCCAGGGCGTAGGGAATCACCTAAACTAAAGGAGACATCATACTTCTTGAAAATTTCAATAATGTCCCGGAAGTGGGTGTATAGAGGATTTTGTTTGTGATGATATAACATCCACCTTGCCAAAATACCACCGCCACGAGAGACAATTCCAGTGATGCGGCTTCTCACCAAGGGCAAATGCTCTAACAAAATTCCCGCGTGGATAGTTTGGTAGTCTACTCCTTGCTGGGCGTGTTTTTCGATGACATGAAGAAAGTCATCAGGGGTAAGTTTTTCAATAGTGCCGTGGACGCTTTCTAAAGCCTGGTAAACTGGTACTGTCCCAATCGGGACAGGTGAGGCGTTGATAATAGCGGTACGAATTTCATCCAAATTACCGCCGCCTGTGGATAAGTCCATCACAGTATCAGCACCATACTTCACTGCTAGTTTCAGCTTATCTACTTCTTCTTGAAGATTGGAAGAGTTGGGTGAAGCTCCAATATTGGCATTTACTTTACATTTAGAAGCAATGCCAATGCACATTGGCTCTAGGTTAGTGTGATTAATATTAGCTGGGATAATCATCCTTCCCCGCGCCACTTCCTCACGAATGAGATCGGCGGGAAGATTTTCCCTCTGGGCGACATAGTGCATTTCTTCAGTGATAACACCCTGACGCGCGTAGTGCATTTGAGTCACATTGCTCTGCCCACGCCGCTTGGCAACCCATTCTGTCCGCATATTGAATTCCTCGATAAACAGCTTCCCTCCGCTGGTATTACCCAGACTCAGGTGTTAAGGGTGTGATCTCAGCCTTGTTATTCCGGCACCCCTAGCATGGATGTAGATTGTACCATTTTGCTTACGGCTAGGAGCAAGGGGGTTAACAAATCCTGAGGTGAGTGGGTCGCCTATCCCTTCCATGTTGAGAATGAGCAAGCTGCCATCGGCAAGCAGATCATCCTTAGACCTCACATTTTCTTCACATTTATCTGTTAAAAAAATAATGTCTAAAAATAAGACGGAATTAGAATATTACCCCGATTGCCCGATCGGGGTTTTTATTTTGATAGAAATATCTGGTTGCTCATCAATCCTCAGATTTTCTTCATTTTTACTTGGTACAAAGAATACAGGTATACATTGAACCTACACGATATTCCCCGACTCTTGGGTCGGGGTTTTTTCTTATCATAGAAGAGACGACTGCTGTTGATTAAATGTCATCAGGTTCAATCCCCAACTGACGCAACTTTTGAGGCCAGCGTTCAGCCTTTTGCTGTTATTGTTTTTGCTGCGATCGCAATCTTGTACCTCTAAGTTAACCACCAGCGAGTGCCGAGCGATTGCCTTTTTGAAACCTGACCCATGCTTGTTGTAAAGTTCTTGGCGCAGGATTCTTAGTATCATAGACCACAATTACATTCGTCAGTGGCCTTCCAGCAGGGACTAAAATTTTACCATTGGCAGCTAAAGCTTTCGATGCACCACCATCTAAATTCATTGCTTCATAACAGCCAATGGCTTTCATCGCTTGCGCTTCTTGCTGCAAATTTAAGGCAATATCAAAATTTACCAAAAACAGCTTTTTTCCATCAACAGGAAACCCAATTGCTGTCCGCGCACCAGTGCCTAAAACAGCAGGATCTTTGAAGCCTTCAATAGTTGGTTGCAGCCAAATCTCTCCTTGGCGTAAAAGTCTAGGGCCGCAGGTGATTGAAAACCAATGTTGATGCCATTGAGGTTTACCATCAACTCTTGCTGTCACCATTTCTGGTTGATTCCCGACTCGCAACCCTAAGGTTGTACCAAAGTTTTCCCACTGGCTGTATTTCAGAAATCTACCTTCTGCCACCATATTACCCATGACTGTTTTTTGGGCATTTTTCGCAAAAAAAGTACCATTAGCAATGACAGCAGCACGATGACGGGCTACTAGGTTGTTAAATTCTTCATCACCACTGGTTTTCTGCATAGTGTTAGCAAAAGTTGCATTATTTGCTAATCCAATAGTCATGAAAGTATTGGGATCAGTGAGATCGATAATTGTTTGATAAAAAGAAATACCGTTAACCTTACCCTTCTTCACTTGTACAGGTTGAGCTGTAACTGGTAGTGCTAGTGTTAATCCGTATGCCAAGGCAGCACCTCCCAAAAACAAGAAAGACCGCCGACAGATTTTGGAACTTGGCATCATTCACCCTTGACTGTATTCTTGTTCTTAGAATGCCCAAGCTCTTGCTTAATTCTGTCAGTCGGCGCGGGGTGTGGGAAATAGGGAAGATAGGGAGAACAAGGAAGCAAAGGAACAAATAACAAAATGACCAATGCCCTATGTCCAAATACAGATATATTATTTTTCACAAACCCTATGGCGTTCTGAGCCAATTTACGCAGGAAACTCCCAAACACCGTACCCTGAAAGACTATATTCCCGTGCCTGATGTGTATCCTGTAGGGCGTTTAGATTGGGATAGTGAAGGGTTACTACTGTTGACGAACAATGGACAATTGCAACATCGTCTTGCCAATCCTCGATTTGGGCACGAACGTACTTATTGGGCGCAGGTAGAACGAATTCCGGATGCCGAGGCTATCAATAAATTGCAAACAGGTATAAAAATTCAAGATTACCGCACTCGACCAGCAAAAGTCCGCTTATTATTAGAAGAACCATCTGTAGGCGATCGCAATCCCCCAATTAGGTTTCGGAAAAATGTACCTACAGCTTGGCTAGAAATAACTTTAACTGAAGGAAAAAATCGTCAGGTGCGGCGAATGACTGCGGCTGTAGGGTTCCCAACTCTGCGATTGGTTAGGGTAAGTATCGCTCACTTACAATTACATAATCTACAACCAGGGCAGTGGCGTGACCTCACCCGTGCTGAACTAGAAATTTTTCTTGGTTGAATAGCTACAAATTAGTGAATCGATCGAATATTTACCTGCTAAATTACTGACTCAAATAAGTAATATTGCTTATTCTTTTTTAAGAGATTACTAAGAAAGATAATCCGATCTAAACTGCTTTTAAACAGCAGTTCTGAGATGAGTTTGGATTTTTAAATTAAAAAAATAAAATAATGTATTTTACTAAACATATTTATTGATTACTTTGAACTAAAAATTACAAATGACAAAATAGTGATTATATTTGTTACATAAGTTTTTGGTTCTTTAGAGCAAAAAACAATTTAGAAACAGTATAATAATCTTTTTTTATTCCTGCCCTTGTCTGTATCAGTCTTTGGGTGCAAGTTATTCAGTCTTATGAGCCGCAATCAGCAATCGGTATGGCATAACACTCGCGAACAACAAGATATCTTGTATGCAACGCCTGCACACTTGGAACTTGTACCTGAACGAGCCTGTGATTTAGAAATTTCTCCATCAGAAACTCTGTATCCTCACCAAGAGGAACTTAAGTTCTACCGTAGGCTTTATGAAAATATTCCTTCTGTATATTTCAGTTTGGATACCAGTGGAATAATTTTATCTGTTAATCAGTTTGGTGCCAAATGTCTCGGCTACACCGTAGAAGAATTGATTAATACGTCTGTTTTTAACTTATTTGAACATTCAGATAAACAAAGATTATTTGATGCGTTTAGAGACTTATTTAATAATTCATCTCATAGTGAAACTGCCAACTGGGAATTTCGTTTAGATTGTCCTGCCAGTAAGATTTTGTGGGTAAAAGTTGTAGCGCGGTTTTTACTTGATGAGGATGAAAAGTATCTTATAGATGCTGACTCTATTGAGAAATGTCCGCGAAAAAATCCCCATATTCTCATGGTTTTAGAAGATATTACTGCGCACAAACAGGCAGAAGATGCTTTACGAGAAAGCGAACAACGCTTTCACACGATGGCTAATACTGCACCAGTAATGTTATGGATGGCAGGAATTGATGGACTGTTTACCTTTTTTAATCAATCTTGGTTAAAATTTACGGGACGTAGTATGGAGCAGCAGCAAGGATTAGGCTGGCTGGAAGGAGTACATCCACAAGACCAAGAATTTTGCCAAGAAATCTATGATTCTGCTTTTCATGCAAGAGGCAAATTTGAGATGGAATATCGCCTCAAACGACATGATGGAGAATATCGTTGGATTTTAGATAGTGGCGTTCCTAGGTTTACGCCCAATGGCAAGTTTGTAGGTTACATTGGATGCTGCATAGATATTACAGAGCGTAAGTTAGCAGAAGTTGCTTTAAAAGATAGCCAAGAAGCTGTGCAGGCGCAATTAGAGGAAATGGAAAGCCTCAATCGCCTCAAAGATGAATTTCTAAGTACGGTTTCCCACGAATTACGTACACCATTAACTAATATGAAAATGGCGATTCAAATGCTGGGAATTGCACTAAATCAAGAGCAAAACTTTTTGTCAGAAATGACAAAGCCACAAGCAGAACGCTCGAAAGCATCTCGCTATTATGAAATTTTAGATAATGAGTGCGATCGCGAAATTAATCTCATTAGTAACTTCTTAGATTTGCAAAGGTTAGATACAGGTGCAAAGCCTTTAGTACTTGAAACTATTCAAGTACAGCAATGGCTGTGGCGAGTGGTAGAAGTCTTTAAAGCACGCAACCGTAATTCTTGCGAGCAAAAGTTGCGTCTCAGCGTAGCAGCTAATCTTCCTTTAGTAGCCTGCGATCCATTCAGCCTAGAACGTATTTTAATAGAACTGCTCACCAATGCCTGTAAATTCAGCCCTCCAGATGCAGAAATTACTATTTCCGCCCAATTAAAAGCTCACAATATCCAATTTCAAGTGATTAATTCTGGTGTAGAAATTCCTAGTGCTGAAATACCCCGAATTTTCGATAAGTTTTACCGCATTCCCAGTAACGATCCCTGGAAGCAGGGTGGTACTGGATTGGGTTTAGCATTAGTACAGAAACTTACCAAACACTTAGGAGGAACAATCGAGGTTGAAAGCGGGTCAAACCGTACCTGTTTTGCAATCCAAATACCGCTGAGTAATGAAGTGTGACACGAAAAGCCCAAAGTCAATGGTCAATAATCATTGGACATTGGGCAAGGAGGAGAGATGGTGGGGAGAGGAAAGATGAGGAAATGGGGAAGAAAACTCCCGCCACTCCCTCATCCCTCTTTACTTTCTGCTTCTCTACCCTCCTTTTTAAAGAAATTGACTTGCCGATATCTGAAATATTTAGCTAATATGCGTCACAATTAATACTGCCAGCAAAATTCACAAGTGAAATCACAATTTTTTATGATGTCTACTTTAGGCAGGGGTAGCCAGTTGTGAAACTTTGGATATTTGATGGCTAGAAGCACCTTGGAACGGGAATGAGGAACTTCCACTATGCTGATTTGCCCTCAGTGTAAATTTGAAAACTTCAATACCAATAAATTCTGCCAAAACTGTGGTGCATCCCTGACCCAGAAGATCTGCCCGGAATGTAGTACCTCCGTACCTGTCAACGCCAAAAGTTGTCTTAATTGTGGCGCAGACTGCGGAACAGTGTGGTTGGCAATTATTGGCAAAGTAGCCACTGGTAGCGAGGAAATAGGAACTGGGGGCGATCGCGAAATTCAGGAAGCAGGAAAAGATGAGGATGTCATACCTTCTCTATCCTCTACAGCTAGTAGCTCCCAGCTTGTAGTAGGCTCTTATTTAGACCCAGAGCAACGCTATCAAATATTAGACCCGCTACCAAGTGTAGAAGAACCTGCTGCGAATACTGAAGTGTGTATTCAAGTCTTAGATTGCCAACCATATCAAATCTCACCTTTTTTGGCGATGTTAGAAAATCGCCAAAAGGGACTAGTAACACCATCAGTAGAAGCAAGCGCAATTCCCCAACTGGCTAAACCTTATGTAGCCTTACAACCACAGGGACATCCAGGAATTCCGCCAATTCATGATGCATGGCATAAAGATGAGATGCAGGTCGTACTCATCCAAGATCGCTCAAATTGGCCGCGTTTACTTGACTTGTGGCAAGAAAACACTACAAGTTCATTGCAAATTTTACACTGGTGCTATCAGATGACCCAATTATGGGCAGTCCTAGAACCCGTAAATTGTTGTCAAAGTCTTTTGGATTTGTCGAATTTGCTTTTGGATGAAGACCAAACTCTAGCCCTAGGACGCTTGTATTCGGAAGAATTTCATCCTGTGCTAGCGAATTTAACAGAGCAAACATCTGTTGAACAAGAGCAACCTTTAACAATCAAAGCTTTGGGGCGTGTTTGGCAAGCTTTATTTAGACAGTCTCAACGCACTCAGTTTGGCTCGGTAGTCCAGATGTTAGGTGATTTGGAACTGGGTAAGATTGAAACCATTGCCCAATTGCGATCGCGTTTGGAAGAAATGTCTACCGAAATCGTTGCACCGACAATTGAAACTTTGCCCCCAACACAGGAGCAGTACAACACTGCACCAACTATGCTGCAATTTGATGAGTTAGACGATTTCAACGCCAAAAACGACGATATGCCTACAGTGGTCTTGCCAATGCAGTTAAGCAGCTTGCAAGATACAGGACAAACTGATGTGGGTCGTCAACGTCATCACAATGAAGACTACTTTGGCATTGAAACCAACATTAACAAACTAGAGTTACCTAGAACTAGAGTTCTACAAGCCCGTGGTTTATATATTCTCTGCGACGGTATGGGGGGACACGCGGGCGGCGAGGTAGCTAGTGAGTTAGCAGTCAATACTTTGCGACAATACTTTCAAGAACATTGGATTGCCAACCAACTGCCAACAGAAGATGAAATCCGGGAAGCAGTATATCTCGCAAATCAGGCAATTTACGATCTGAATCAAAAAGAAGTGCGTTCTGGAGTTGGGCGCATGGGTACTACCCTAGTAATGCTCTTAATTCAGGACAGCCACGCCGCAGTTGCTCATGTAGGAGATAGCCGCCTTTATTGCGTAACTCATAAACGAGGATTGGAACAAATCACAGTCGATCACGAAGTCGGTCAACGTGAAATTACGAGAGGAGTAGAAGCCAGCATCGCTTATGCTCGTCCCGATGCTTACCAACTTACCCAAGCCCTAGGGCCCCGTGACGAACACTCAATTAATCCTGATGTAGAGTTTTTCGAGATTAATGAAGATACTCTCTTTATACTAGCCTCGGACGGTTTATCGGATAATGATTTATTAGAAACCCATTGGCAAACACACTTACTTCCTTTGCTTGGCTCTGGTACTAATTTAGAAGCTGGTGTTACAGACCTAATTGATTTGGCAAACCAATACAATGGTCATGACAATATCACCGCTATCCTAATCCGAGCAAAAGTGCGTCCCAATCTGGACAGTTCAAAATAAGTATGAAATATGAAGTTTGACTTATCTATCTTTATAGACTGCAACCACCCTAATGGTAGGTTGTTAATACCTAACAAAACTATGGCCAATGATAGTTGCATCTCAATTTTTTAACCTTTATCCTTCATCCTTTAACCTTGTATTGTGGTTACTCTGACACTGCTAGAACCGCAACAAAAAACGCCACTCAAGCAATGGTATTTTGAAAACTCCTCCGCGATTAAAGTGGGACGCGCGGCGGATAATCATGTGGTATTAAATGATAGTTTAGTTTCCCGCTATCATTTAGAACTTAAGCCAGTCAATTCTGCCAAAAATGGCAATTCATGGCAGGTAATTAGTCATGGTACGAATGGAACTTTCCTCAATGGCGTCCTTGTAACTCAGAGCCAACTACCAGATAATTCCCTGCTGCAACTAGCACAGGGAGGCCCAATCCTAAAATTTCAACTTCAGGAGGTAACAACACCAGAATCTTGGCCGCGGCAAAAAGAAATTCCCGGCTCAACGGAAAAAACCTTTGCGCCTTCATCTTCTAGCTGTACTCATGAAGGGAACTCTCCCAACAATCTCTTTTGCATCCATTGCGGTCAACCTTTATCGGTGCAAAAGACTATTCGCCAGTATCAGGTTTTACGAACTTTGGGGCAAGGAGGCATGGGTACTACCTATCTTGCTTGGGATGCAGCAGGTGCGATCGCCGGACACCCACAACTGCTGGTGTTAAAACAGATGAACGCCGATATGGTGAAAATAGCTAAAGCCCAGGAATTATTTGAACGGGAGGCTTATACTCTCAAATCGCTTCATCATCCGGGAATTCCCAAATATTATGACTTTTTTGTTGAGGGCGGCAAAAAATATTTGGCGATGGAATTAGTCCACGGACAAGATTTAGAAAAACGTATTTATACCACAGGGCCAGTTATCCCAAGTCAAGCGATCGCTTGGATGATTCAGACCTGCGATATTTTAGATTATCTCCACAGTCAGCAACCACCATTGATTCACCGGGATATTAAACCCGCTAATCTTATGGTGCGAAATTCTAACAATCGTATAGTAGTACTTGATTTTGGTGCGGTTAAGGAAATTGGTACGGCCCCAGGTACTCGGATTGGTGCTGAGGGCTACTGCGCTCCCGAACAAGAACGAGGACAACCCCTCACCCAATCAGACTTATACGCCATTGGCCCTACCTTAATTTTCCTGCTGACTGGTGAAAATCCTTTCAAGTTTTACCACCAGCGAGGGCGACATTTTCGGTTTGATGTAACTAGTGTTCCGACAATTACTCCTCAATTAAGAGCGATTATCGATCGCGTTACAGAGCCATTGCCACGCGATCGCTATCAGACTGCTCAAGAATTAGCTGCGGCACTAGCTACCTGCTAATGACATATACAAGCAAGTATGAAGGCTGAAAAATTTCATCTCCCATACTTCAAACCTTACTCTTCGTCCCAAGCTTCTACTGCTAACAATTCACCGATCGGATCTTGCATACTAAAGCCAAAATCCAACAGTTCTTGTTTCCAGTACTGCCATTCATTGCCATAGAGCAAAGCAATTTTCCAAATGCTATCAGATGGCTTGATAATATTCGATTCTACGAGTGATTGCACGTTAAGCTGCAATTTCACCATTGGGTGAATTACTTGCTGAGTCATAACCTCGATTCAATTCAGATTTTGTTTAGTAAATGCTTAATCAAAACTGCTTTCCGTCTTGCAAATGTCACCGATGCGTAGAGCGTTTTACTTTTGGCAAAGCTAGTCTTAACTTTTTAACTATACCATAACTAACTCTACAAAGTTGCTGCGTAATTCGGTTTTGTACGGTAATTACCACCACAAAATACTAATTACATCGAACACTCATCATAGGCACCAAAAGCAACTATTAGTCGTCTCCATAGATGCATCAACAACAAGGGTAAATACGACTAGTAAAATTGTATTTGTTTTAGTCAACGGAATATGTGCAGAGTGTGAAACCCATATAATCTGGGCTGTTGGGAAGTTTTGTGATTTAACGGTTCAATTATTTCCCGTATTTGAATCTTATATAGAATATCGCAAACATCTGAAACTAAACAATCTTCTTGCAAATCTTTATATAAATTTTATATTGCCATCAACGAGGTATCTCTGTAGTATTTAATTTTACGTCTTTAGCAAAGATAAAATAGTGCTTTAGATAGATGAAGCTACAAAAAATCTAAATTTATTGCTTATCTAGAAATTACTTTATTCGTAAATTATTTTTCTTTAGTTTTTTGATTTGCTCGGTTAAGGTTATAAAGAATACAGGCTACTTTGGTAGCCTGGGCATTATGAACACACTCTACCTGCTATGCTTGCCTGCATGTATGAGAACCAATACGACGGCAGGCGATCTCTGCTGAAAGGGTAAGTCCTGTATTCGCATTCCATCAGACCCTACAGAGCTAGGTTTTGAATTTTGTGTCAAAAGATATTTCTTTACAGGATGATAAGTCCTGTCAAGGAGTGGGTACCCTTGTAACAGGAGGGTTGCTATTACCTAAGTATTTACCATAGCATCATATAAAGTATGGGTTCAGACGAACAATACCTAATTAACCGTCGCAAGCAGATTGAGCGGCGACAAAAGGTTTTAACATTAGTATCAATTGTGTCATTCTTGGGTTCTATCGTCTTTTCAGTGGTTCCTGCCATACAACAGGCTATTCACTCACCTAAGGCAGTAGTTACATCTCCAGAGAATTCATTAGAAAAACAGGCAAAAGGTTTTGAAATGGTATTACAACGGGAACCAGAGAACCAAATGGCCTTGGAAGGGTTAGTAAATGTGCGGCTAAATTTGAAAGATACTCAGGGGGCGATTCAACCTTTAGAAAAGTTAGTGAAGTTACGCCCAGACCGCCAAGATTACAAAGTTGTTTTAGAAAAATTGAAAAAGGAAGAAGGTAACACTAATTCGCAGATAAATAACCAGTCCAAGCCTAATTAATATCTTGTGACCTGCTTGAGCAAATTAACCAAAAAACTGTTACAAGTATAAAGTAATGGTGGCTATAAGACATTCGATTGTGATGATGCGATCGCACAACAGAAGGTCAGAGCTACGATTCTACCTCGCTCCCACACCAAGATTCAATTTTACTTTAATAGTTATAAACTTTCTAGAGAGCATAAAGGAATTTGTTTGATTTGCTGATTGACAAATATCTGTTTATTTTCATGTTCTAAGACGAATCTGGCCTTAATACAAGAAATTAAACTTTGCCACTGGCTCTCACTCAAATCCCTCAATAAAGAAATTGTCAAATTCTCAGTTATATCTATTGCTGATTCCAGCATCAGATTCATAGCTATACCTTGCAAGAAAAAATCAGCATCTTCTTTTGCAATATCATTGATATCTATCAGTAGGGTAATTTGCTGATGATTTGGATGGGATGCAATTAATTGCATAACATCCATCAATTCTAATCCTAATTTTTCTTCATCTGCTGACCAATCGGGAAAAATAATTATATTAATTTCTTTGAGGTTCAACTCTGGAAATGTGGCTTTAATTAAAGCAATTTTAACAATATTAGCCATTTCTTTCCAAGAAAAATGCTTCGCTTGTTCTAAACCTGCATTAATTAATAAGTTTCTGCAATCAGGTTTTTGCACTTCGCATAAAGCATTAACCATACCCTCGATATCATCATCTTTGACATAAATTACAGCCTCTCCTCCAACTTCTGGTAAAGACGCATTAGGAGTAGTAATTACAGGACAGCCACAAGCCATTGCTTCAACTACTGGCATTCCAAAACCTTCATACTGAGAAGGATAAACTAATGCTACTGCTCCAGCATAAGCTAATCTTAATTCTTCATCGTTTAGTTGAAAACCGTGAAAAGTGCATCCGGCAGTATATTCTCGCCATTCAGAAGGTAATAGAATACCTGCACCAGTAGCTACTATATCAAAACTTTGTTTATTGTAGAGTTGGGCAAATGCTTGAAAAAAGAGAATTGCGTTTTTATATCCTCCTAATCCACTTAATAGAAAATAGGGTTTATTTATCCCATATTTATATTTAAAAGCGTTTATTTCAACATCAGAAGCTGGGCAAAAGAGAGAATCTACCCCACAATGGGCAACAGTAATAGATTCTAATGGTATAGCTGGGAAAAATTTACTTAAGTCTTTAGCTGTGTTTTCTGATATCGCAATAAAAGCAGAAGCGTGTTTAATTCCGTTATGCTTTTCCCTCCACATTGGCTCATTTAAGTTACCCCCTAATACTTCTGGTATCATGTCATAAGCCATAAATACAGAAGGTGTATTAATAGGAGTGGTATAGTAGGTTGAAATAAATAATTCTGCTTCTTCTTCATCACAAATTTGTTGAAGAATCTGGCGATCGCTCTCAGTATTGTTATAGTCGTAGAATTGAATATTGCGATAATGAATACCATTAATTATAGGTGCTGTATTAGCGCGATCTAAAACCAAAATATGATTAGCAAAATCAGTATTCGCCCATTCTTTTAATAGGGATTTCCATACTCTGGCAATTCCCGTGTTAAATAGTTGGAAAAATACCCCGTCTATTAAAATTTTGGGAGTTAATGATTTATTATCTCGATTATTAATATTTAAATTATTATGGAGTTTATCTTTATAGAGATTAACATTATAAATAACAATATTTTCCAGTTTAGGCAATATTCCATGAGCTAGTTTAACAGCGTCAGCAACATTTGATATACCTACTTGCTCGCAATTAATAATTAGTTCGTTGAGCGAGCCATCTGTATTTACAATCACTCCTTGATAAGGTTGTATATTATTTAATTGATCGGTTGTAATTTTCTGCGGTATATTTAATGTAGAAACAGATATATTATGTTTGTTAGCTAAAGCCTCAATATCTTGTAATATACTTTGATATTGGCTTGGATCTCTATTTATTGATGAAGCTATATAATTTAATAATTTATTTATATCTATATCTAATTCATTATCCTCTGGGAAAAATAATTCTTTAGTACGAATTTGTCCATCAGCAAAACCTATCTCCTGATTCTTGGTTGGAACTAACCTGGGATGAGATTCTATAGTAAAAGACTTTTTTTCTTCTTCTAGAAATGCTTTCATTGGTTCTGCATTAAAACCAGGAAAACATACTGATGCACCTATACTATTCGCCGAACTTCCTATAATAGATATAGAGCGAAACGAATATAGATAACTATCTGAAAAGTAAGCATTAACTATCCCAGAGTAAGCATCCGCCCCAATACCCATATTAGATGACATAAAATATTTCCCATGTATCGACTTGATTTTATCAATTAAGTCTTTATGCACAAAAGAGTTGTATATCATGGGCAAATATTCATGAGAAAGCTGATAATTATAAAATTGTTTCAGCTTTTCTCTAGAGTTCCAAAACTCCGCCACTTGCAATAAACCAAGGTATAATCTGTTGCGAACCCAAGGCACTATTGCATTCGGCCATCCATAAGAATATCGCCGCCAAGACAGGATATTGACCGCATATTCACTTATTAGTTTTTCCGCCAGTTCAAGCCCATCTGGCATTAAGGCATCGTCATCTCCTAAAATAAACATATATTCTCCGGTAGCATGGGATAAACCCATTTCCCAGTTATCAGACATTGATAATCGCTCAGGGGCGCGATAATACTTTATTCTTTTATCTGCAAATGATGCGACAACTTCAGCAGTTTCTCGGGTGCTAAAATTATCCATAACTATTAATTCAAATTCTTTATATGTCTGACTAATTACGCTCTGAATCGTATATTTCAGTGTATCGTGTCTTTGCCGAGTAGGGATTATGATCGAAAACAGATTATCTGACATTGTTTAATTATCCTGATTAACTATATTTTCGTAAGTCAGCAAGTATTTACATAGAAAAATACTTTATGATTAGCATATACTTGCTATTATATTTAGAAATAAAAATACTAATTCCTAGTAATTTTACAGTATTGAAATTTTTGTAAGAATTTATATGCTTTTACATAATTTATATTCATCAGCTTAATATTTAGTACAAAACTATTAAATCATTATCAAGTTTAAGTATTTCTCTAATTTGAATTTTTATACTCTCTTGAAACACACGAGATGAGATGAGGATGGGTTCGTGTTGATTTTTTATATCATAAGGAGAAATGATAGGAATATTAAATAATTTTTTGGCTTGATAACGATGATTAGAATCAATAAAAGCTGAAATTTTTGCCTGAGATAATCTACTAGTCTCCATCAATCTCAATGTATGAGTGCCAGTTCCCCAAACAAGAATAGGAGAGTTTTTATCAACAAGATCATTAATAATTTTATGAATAGAATACTCAATTTGTTGGGATTGTTTAATATAAGTACTTAAGTCAATTTCCGTAACTTGATCTCTAAGCAAAAAAACCGGATATGAATTTTCTATTTTCTTATAAATACCCATTACTGATGTTGAGGTTGTATTGTCACTTTGAGGATAAGTTTCTTGCAAAGAAAGTAGCTCAACAAAATTAAAATTTCTCATCAAACGAGATAAAGAAACAGGAGAAAAAAAGTTAATATGTTCCATGCTAAATTGCTGGAATGGAGCATCAGTATACACAGAAAATCGGCTAGCATCGGGAACATCTATGAAAAGTATTCCCTCAACAGCTAACATATTACTTAGTCTAGATAATGCCTTATCTAAATCTCGAATATGTTCAAGTACACCGCTTAATATAATGCAATCAAAAGGCTTTTCGGGAATTTCAATATCCCAAAGATTACCTATTTGCACAAAAATTCCATACAACTTTGCTGCTACTTCAGAACATACAGGAGAAGGATCTAATCCTTGGACATTTTCATATCCACTTTCTTTAAGCAAGGATAGGAGACGACCAGTGGCACAACCTACGTCAAGTATTGAAGATTTTGTTGAGTTAAGATATGGTTTAATAGTCTTTACATACATCTCAAAACGTATCAGATCGAATTGTGATTCTTTCCCTCCACTATTTTGATATTCATACTTTGACATTTCCTGATAATAAATATCAAATTGAGTTTGTTCGGGAATATTATCAGCATAACCAAATCCACAATTTTCACAGACAACGACATCATAGCTTGTTAACAAGCTACCATTAGATAAGGCAGAGAATTTTTGTCCAAACAATAAATTTTTAGCTTTGCTATTACAGATGGGACAGTTGCGTTTTGTGTTTTGAAGCATATTAATGTATATAAATTAGTTAAAACTATAGTTTTAAACGACTCATAGGAACGGCATAAAAAACTAAGTCCCAACATTCTTCACCATGAGGGCTTAAAAAGAAGCGATATTGATTAGAAAGGGACTGGATTAATAAAGGAATTTGCCATAAATGATTTTGGCAATGATAAACAGAAATCGCTAGAATAGGAGAATATTTTTGAATTAATATTTTAGCTCCTAAAATAGCATCTATTTCTGCGCCTTCAATATCCATTTTGATAATGGAAGGAATACAATTACTTAATAATTCATCCAAAGTAACACAATCTACCTCGATGGTACCAAGTTCTGTGATTACTGATGAAGCTGTACCTGTAGCAGCAAAGCGTAATCTTTCTTTTTGCTTACCTACTGCTAGAGGAAATAACGTTATTTTTTCTCTGATAATACTAGTTAAGCTGTAAACATATTCTTCCAGCTTAGTAAAATTTTTTTGATCGGGTTCTAACGCAATAATTTTTCCAGTAAATGAGTTTTGATATTTTAAGAATTGTTTAATAGTATCTCCATCATAAGATCCACAATCCACAAATACATCATCTGGAGACAAGTTAAAAATATCTTGCCGAAAATATTGTTCTTGAGGGATAGGGGAAGGCAAATTGTCAAAATCTAGCAATATTCGCCATCGTAGTTGTGCTAAATATTCGGATTGCGATCGCTCATCAGCTAAAAGATAAAAGGCTTTTTTAATATTTTCAGTTTCTAAAAAAACTTTATGAGGTAAATCTAAGCAGTAATGGGGTAAAAATATTTGAGAATATTTCCAAAATAAAAATGCACAAGAAACTACTTTTTGACAATTTAGCCGTTGCAACTGTTCTCTTGTGTGAGCTAATCTATGTGTACTACAAGCTCTCCAAATTGTAACTATAAACACGGCTTTATCACCAAATTTGTCAGCAGCTTCTTCTGGAGAAAGTACAATTAAATTATCAATATATTGATGCCATAGATTAGAGTTATTATCAGCAAATGCTAAGGGTTCTATTCCTAATGTTCTTAATCCCGCTAGAGTTTTTCTTCCTAATTGTCCAGAACCAAATAAAACAATGGATTTTTCAAACGGTTCTGCTAATCGATCAAAAGACTCTTTTTCACGTTTGATGACAGAATCAAATTCTTCACTAAGTAAAATTTCCAGTTCTTTATTTAATGCAATTTTAATGTTTTCTTTTTTAGGATAAAAAATCATTTCATATTCCTATTTTTAGGATGTTTAATTAGTAATAAAAATAAGCATTTTGGTATTTTCTAAACAATGGCAAACTTTATATTGAGCAAGATTATACAAATTATTCCTCAATAGGAGTAACAATCATATTAGCCAAAAACTCTTCTCTCTCTAAAAAAGGCCACATATCTTCAAGCGGTTTAGAAACCATAGTACCATCTGGTTTGCTTGTGGAAGTAATACGAGGAGCGGTAAATTGATTAGGTGATATTAGAACTTCACAAATACAGGCTGAAGGTGAATTTAATACCTCTCTCACCTTTTCTCTAATTTCTCGATGATTAGCTATTTGGCTATAATGAATATCAAAAGCTGCACTAATTTTACTAAGCTCAGGTAAAGTTAGACCGCTAATATGATTACTAGCGACATATCTGCCTTGAAAATAATTTCTTTGTGTATTTTGAATAGAAACATAACCGTCGTTGTTTAGAATAAAAAATTTAATAGGTAGTTTTAATCTCTTAACAGTTTCTAGTTCTTGAACATTCATAATAAACCCGCCATCTCCATCAATACAGATGGTATGCTCTCCTCCACTTGCTAAACAGCCGCCAATAGCAGATGCAATACCAAAACCCATAGCTCCAAGCCCTTCGGTATTAAAAATCCGCATTCCAGGCTTAACTTTAAACCCTTGCATGGTAATTTCACTACAAGCTCCTGAACTACCAGGAATTAATAAATCATCTTCAGACATTTCTTCAGATAAAACATCAATAAGAACGTAGTTATTAACTCTATCTGACTCGTGCCAATATTCAGAGAGGATTACAGGATATTTAGCTTGCCAATCTTTGCAACGATTGAGCCAACTACTACGGTTTTGAGAGATAATTTTGTCTTTTTGCAGCAAAAAATATTCGATAAAATTACCTGCATCGGCATAGACAGGGACATCAATAGGCATCATCATTTTGCTAATTTCATTATGGTCGATATCAACAATAATTTTTTTAGCTCCACGCGCAAAATTTTGATGATTGTATCCAGTTTGTCCGAAATCTAGCCTAGCTCCAATACTTATTAATAAGTCAGAGTTTTGTTGAGTAAAGTTAGCTCCTCGCTGTCCGATCGCTCCAGGTCTACCGGCAAATAACCAGTGAGATTCCGGCAAAAAGTCAATAGCTTTCCATGTGGTGAGAACTGGAATTTGGAGGATTTCGATTAACTGTAAGAAATCTTCTATCGCTCCGGCTAGTCTAACTCCGTTACCAACTAAGATACAGGGTCTTTCTGACTGGTTTAATAGCCTAATAGTTTCATCGATCTGTTGTTGTAGTAAATTTGTATCAATTGGTTTTTCTAATTCCTGTTTATCAAAGCCAACTAACTCAGATTCTTCTATTTGAGCAGCTTGAATATCCAAGGGAATATCAATCCACACTGGCCCAGGTCTACCATTTTTGGCTAGGTAAACAGCTTTTTCGAGGTGATAACGGATGGTTTTGGGGTCTGTCACTACTACGGCATATTTAGTAATTGGTTTCACCATCTCTACAATATTTATTTCCTGAAACCCCATCTGTCTTACACCGCGCCTACCTACCAAATCAGCAGTTTTAACTTGACCTGAGATAAATAAACAAGGTGTAGAATCTAACCAAGCTCCAGCAACTCCAGTAAGAGTATTTGTTCCCCCTGGCCCTGTGGTGACTAAAGCTACTCCTAAGTTGTTGGTGTATTGTCCATACGCTTCAGCTGCGATCGCGCAAGCTTGTTCGTGAAGATTGCAAATATATTTTAATTGCTGACATCTACCCACAGAGTCTAGTAGATGCATACAGCCTCCTCCTGGAAGTAAAAAAATATGTTCTACTCCCAAATTGGCAATGAACTGAATTACATAATCAGAGAGTTTGATCATATTTAGTAACCTCTACCTAATTTTGTTAATGAATCTAATATCTCTGTTCGTGTCATGGTAGAGTTATTCCAAGGTTGAGGCATTAAAAATGTCTTCATTCCTAATTTTTGGGCTGCTTGAATATGATTAGGATTGTCATCAATCATAATTTGCCCCTGTTTCCACCAAGCTAAAAATGATTCTTTATCGCGATCGTAATCAGGAATAAATTTGCCTAATCGGTAAGAGGGAACGAAGGCAAAACACCGAATCCATTCACCAAAATGTTTAATTACCCAATCCGCCATCACAGGTGCTGCTTTTATTGGTGTTGCTGTTAAAGCAATATGACGAAAATAACTGCCCCATCTTTGAAACCACTCTAATACTTCTGGTTCTGGTTCTAAGCGAGATATACCTCCCGACAATCGATAATTATCAAGGCTATTTAAGTACTCTTCTTTCTCAAGCCCTAGTATTAAGTGAGGAGGATTTTCATTAAATTCTGTATATTTAATATTGCAATTAGGATGAGAAACTAACCAAGATTTCCACCACATAAGCATTAAATCATTTAATACATCATCCACATCCCAAACTATTGTTAACATTATTAATATTTCCTTTGATCGGCTAATTAATCCAGTAAGTTAGTTGGGTTTTTCTATCTTTTTTATCTGCAATATTTGGATCTGTATAGTAGGAATCTTCTTGGTAATGAGTTGAAGAAATTTCTTCTAATACTGTTCCATTTTCGCTACTGAAAGTATGTTTAGCACCTCTCTCTATAGTTACAATATCGCCTGCTTTACATCTCCTTTCTTCGCCATTAATAGTTATTTTGACATCACCATACTGCACAATAAATGTTTCTTCTTTGATTTTGTGATATTGTTCTGGGTGGCTTTGTCCAGGTAAAACCACAATTAATTTTTTACAGTATTCACGATTTATATAATTAATAAGAGTACAACCAAATTGATGAAATTTTTCAATTCCATAATGGTGAGATATTTCAAATTCTAATTGTTGAGGTACAACTACTCTGCTTTTTTTGAGCAATTTTTTAACTTTTTGAATAATTTCATATATTTGCTCTCTAATCTCTACTCTCTTGGTATTTACTGATAGAATAGCTTGATTTATCGGCAAATCTTCTTCAGCATAAAAATATGTATATTTAGACATATCATTAGCTGTAATTTGATTCTCTGTAGTAGGAATTGCCAAAAAAGTATTGCTTAAATCAACCTTTTCACCTTTTTTAATAGGATATTTGGCAAACACTCCTCTCCTCAAAGAGAACAAACTATTCTTTTCGATTTCACTAAAGTTTTGCCTTTGTCCTATTACTCCACACATATTTAAGGCTACTTGTGCTGATTCTAACCACTTTTTGACTTGGGTAGCGTTGGCTGAATAATTATTTAAAGATAAGGTCTGTGTTACTATACCAACATGCTTTTCAAAAATAGTAGCTCCTTTAGCTACAGCGATTTTAACAGCTTCAGTATTATCAGGATTTTCATGAGTAGAATACCCTATTCTAATTTGTGGATACCGTTGTTTTAGTAATTCAATTTGATTCAATTGTAGATTTTCTTCTCTTGTGGGATATTCACCTACACAATGCATCAAAGATATATTTTTTTCTCGATGTAAAAAGAAACTTACAACCTTATCAATTTCTTCTAGTTCTACTCCGGCTGTGGAAGCAATAATAGGTTTATTAGTTTGAGCTATTCTCTCCAATAAAGGCCAGTCTGTTAAAGAACAACTAGCTATTTTAATTATGTCAAAATTATGAGCTTCTATTTTTTTAACAGAATTTTCATCAAAGGGAGTACAAATTTTGATAAATCCTAATTTTTCTATTTCTTCTACTAACAATATAAATTCTGCTTCTGTTAGTCTTGTTTCAGAAAAACGCTTAATATATTTTAAATCAAATCTGTTTTGAAAATTTGGATGAATAAATGTATCTAAATCTCGGTATTGAAGTTTAAATCCAAATTGGAATCTGTCGGTAAAATTTTCTTTGATTTTGGCAAATTGGCGGATAATTTCTAAGCCATGCTCTAAAGAACCACTATGATTATTAGCCATTTCTAATATAAATAGCAGTCTATTATCGATATCACTCATAATTTATCTCCGGACGTGAATTAACAAATTTTGCTATCGACATTTTCAAGTCAATTTTCTGCTGTAGTTCAAGGTCTACATAAGCTCTTTTAACACAAGGTATATATCTTTCAGGAATTTGACCTTCTAACGGAGATTTATTTATATGAATCTCTGTTACTGGCGAGCATATTTCCGCTACTGTTTTAGCTAATTCTTTAATAGATATTGCCCGATCTGAACCAACATTATAAGGAAAACAACTTTTTCCTTTAAATAAAATCGTCCATAACCAAATCATCAAATCTGAAGCATATAAATACGATCTTAAAGGTGTTCCATCTCCTTTAATTTCGATAGTTTTTCCTTCTATAGCATCTCGAACAAAATTGCCAATAGCAAAATGAAGATTAAGAGGTAAATATGACCCAACAAATGCAAAACATCGGGCGATTTTAGTTTCTAGACCATATTGTTGACGATACAATGCGCAAAGTAATTCAGAAGCTCTTTTTCCTTCTCCATAACTAGATGATATACTACAAGTATCGGGAGCACCTTGATAAGTTTCAGGGATATGAGACATTGTCTGAGGTTGTTTACCAT
This sequence comes from Calothrix sp. NIES-2098, assembly GCF_963875125.1. Classification (NCBI taxonomy): domain Bacteria; kingdom Bacillati; phylum Cyanobacteriota; class Cyanophyceae; order Nostocales; family Calotrichaceae; genus Calothrix; species Calothrix sp. NIES-2098. The sequence continues at coordinate 8,030,915 of NZ_CAWNKJ010000001.1, read as the reverse complement.
AGACTGCTCCAGAACTAGTAAATAAATATTTTTTTACTCCTGATATTTTCGCAAATTCTAATGTTCTTATTGTCCCTGCTATCATATCATTGAACATTCCTAACTGATTATCGTGATATAAACTAGCGTTATTGGAAGTTCCTGCATGAATTAAGTGAGAAAATTCTCCTTTTGGGAAGGTAAAGTTGCAAATATGACCCTGATGAAATTTTAAAGCTGGGTGATTAAACAAATGAGGACATTTTTGTTTAAATTTATCGGGATTCCGTGTTAAAACTACTGCTTGAGCAGACAATTTTAATTGCTCAACTATATAAGTAAAACTCTCTAGTAACCAACATCCAAAAAAACCTGTCCCTCCTGTAATAAATATCCTCTTCTCATTTATTTCCTCCCATAATGATTCTGTATGGATAAGAATATGTTGTAAGTCCTCTACTAATATTTTTGCCATATTCTTTATCGACTACAGAATTTATATAAATGTTTTATCATATATAATAATATGTTTTCATTTAAAGCAGGATAAACTCCAAGCCAAAAACTGTTATTCATTACATAATCAGTATTTGTTAAATCTTCAGCTACTCGATATCTTAAACCTTTATAGGCAGGTTGCCTAATTAAACTACCTCCAAACAATAATCTAGTTGCTATTTTCTGTTGTTCTAAATATTTCACTAACTCATAGCGATTAAAAGCAGCATTTTCTTTAACTGAAATCAAAAAACCAAACCAACTTGGTTCAGATTCATCGGTTGGCTTTGGCAAAATTAATACATCTTGTAAATCAACTAATTTTTGATATATAAAATCAAAATTATTTCTTCTTGCTTGTACAAATTGTGGTAATTTTTCCAACTGTGCCAAGCCCACTGCTGCTTGCATATCGGTCATTTTTAAGTTATAGCCAATATGAGAATAAGTATATTTATGATCGTATCCAAAAGGTAATTCCCCTAATTGCCAAGCAAATCTTTTATTACAAGTATTATCTACTCCAGGAGAACACCAACAACTCCTTCCCCAATCCCTAAAAGATTCTATGATTTTTTTTAATTTAGAATCATTTGTTAATACTGCTCCACCCTCTCCCATCGTAATATGATGAGCAGGATAAAAACTTACTGTAGCTATATGTCCAAATGTCCCTGTCTTTTGCCCTTTATATAGGCTACCTAAGGCATCACAATTATCTTCTATCAACCATAAGTTGTGTTTGTTAGTAAATTCAATTACTGCGTTTATGTTAAATGGATTACCTAATGCATGAGCAATCATTATCCCACGAGTGCGCTCTGACAATGCTGCTTCTAATTGGGTAATATCTATGTTATAAGAAGGAATTTCTATATCTAAAAATACTGGGACTAATTGATTTTGAAAAATTGGATTCACTGTAGTAGGGAATCCAGCCGCTACTGTTATTATTTCATCTCCAGGTTTTAATCTTTTCTCTCCTAATTCTGGGGAAGTTAGCGCAGTTAATGCTAATAAGTTAGCAGATGAGCCTGAATTTACTAATAGACAATGTTTAATCCCTAACCATTGGGCAAATTTCTCCTCAAATTCCGCAGCGAAACGTCCGGTTGTTAACCAAAAATCTAGAGATGAATCTACTAAATACTGTAGTTCTTGTTGATCGAATACTTTCCCGGAAACTGCTACAGGCGTTTCTCCTGGTATAAATTCTCTTTGTGGAAATGCTTCGGAGTAGTATTCAGCTACTAATTGGAGAATTTGCGATCGCAATAGTTGTTTTTTCTCATTCATTATTACTTTAAAATCTCCTGATACCAATTAATAGTTTTTTCTAATCCTGTATCTAGATCGAATAATGGATACCAACTTAATACTTTTCTCGATTTTTGGCTGGATAAGTATTGATCTTTAATTTCATTGCTTGCTTGATTTAAAATTTCAGGTTTCAAATCTGAATGCATTAATGCTAATATTTTTTCTACTAAATCTAAAACTGTTAATTTTACTTCTAGAGAAAAGTTAAATGCTTCGCCTTTCAATTCAGGATGCTGTGATAACTTTTCAGCTAATAACATATAAGCTGTTGCACCATCTTCTACATATAAATAATCTCTGATAAATGAACCATTAGATCTAATGAGTGGTGGTTTTCCTTTTAAGATAGATTTAATTGTTCCTGGCACAATTCGACTCCAGTTTAAATCTCCTCCACCATAGAAGTTGCCACATCGGGCGATCGCTACTGGTAAATTATAAGTATGGGCGTAAGTTTGAGTAATTAAATCAGCACAAGATTTACTTACATCATAGGGATGTGTACCTTTTAAAGGAGCATTTTCATCATAAGGTAACTGTATCTGTTCCCCATAAGCTTTATCTGAAGATGCTACAATAATTTGTTTGACTGTAGAACTATAACGGCAAGCTTCAAGTAAACGCCAAGTACCAGCAATATTAGTTTCAAAAGTGGAAATCGGGTTACGATTAGCAACTCCTACAACAGTTTGTGCTGCTAAATGAATAACAGTATTAATTTCATATTCTACTAAAATTCTTTCTAATAGAGCTTGATCGATAATATCGCCTCTAACAACTTTAACTTTTTCCAAGGCTCCACTTTGTATCAAAAAACTTTGAGGAATCCAGTCTCTAACTAAACAAACAATATCCGCACCAACGGTCAATAAATGTTTAACTAACCAACTACCAACTAATCCCGTTGCACCTGTAATAAAAATTGGTCTATCTTGCCAGAAATTAGAGCTATTTATCATAGTTAATTCCATACTTTCCAAGGAGGTTTACCACTATCCCATAAATCTTTTAATCTGTACTTATCTCTCAAAGTATCCATACACTGCCAGAAATCATAATGACGATAGGCAGCTAATTGCCCTTCACTAGCAAGTTTTTCTAATAATGCAACTTCTAAAACATCATCATCTCCATTTAAATATTTAAAAATTTCAGGTTGAAAAATTAAAAATCCTCCATTAATCCAACCTGCTCCCGCTTGAGGCTTTTCCATAAATTCATCTACCAAATCACCATGAAAAGTTAAACTACCAAAACGAGCTGGAGGACGTACTGCGGTTACGGTTGCTAAACATTTATGAGATTTGTGAAATTCTAATAATTCCTTAATATTTAAATTAGCAACTCCATCACCATAGGTAACCATAAATGTTTCATTCTCTAACCAAGGCTGTAATCTTTTAACTCTACCTGCTGTCATGGTGTCTAACCCTGTGTCCATGAGATGCAGAATCCAATCCTCGGCGGCGTTATTATGAATATCTACATGACCATCTTTTAAATTAATAGTCATACTAGAATTTAGATTGTAATACTCTAAAAAATAGCGTTTAATATAATCGCCTTTATAGCCCAAAGCAATATAAAAATCTTTAAACCCATAATGGGCATAGATTTTCATAATGTGCCAAAGCATAGGGCGACCACCAATTTCTACCATTGGTTTTGGTATGATTTCTGTTTCTTCTGCCAGACGAGTTCCTAATCCTCCAGCTAAAATTACAACTTTCATTCTGTTTTCTCTTTAGCTAATGGACTTCATAGTATCTATGCAAATAACAATTGACATCAGTATAAATATTGAGACACAAAAACTATAAGATAGGAGCAAAAAGGAATAGACACTCGAAAATGCCAGCACCATTAAGAATTCGGTTGACTTGAGAAAAAAACAAAGTATTGCAGGAGTTAAACTTTGCAAATAATGTACTTCAAAGCATTTGTGAAAGCTTAAGGGTACTGAGCATTTGTCAATCAGTAATCGTACTTAAATATTGGCGAAAATTAAATTAGGGTCGGAAACAGAATTTTTAGCTAAGGCGATCGCTTAGTTCATGTTTTCAAACCCCAAAAGTCGGTGAAAGTCGGCTCAAAATATTGATTTTTACGTCACTATAGTGAAACTTCTTTGTTGTACGCCATGCGTGGGTAGCGGCTAGTTTGAAAACACACCCTAAGCTTGACAGATACTATGTTAAGAAATTTCAGTGTAGGCTGTGTTGTTGCACTAGGCAACAACGCAGCATCAAAAATTTAAGGTGCGTTAGCCTACGGCGTAACACACCTTACTGAATATTTACTTTTTTAAACTTTAACTAAGATAATTTTGGACTCTGACCGATGCCAGCATACCTGCCTCAGTGGAGTCGGCTTTCTCAAGCTCTTACTACAAGCTGATTAAATATCAAGATACCTCTGCCACATCTGTTCATAAGCCTTTTCCATTTCCCGGGTAAATTTTTCTGCATCCCATAAAGGTGCATTTTTTCTTCCCTGTCTTAATTTCCAAGAAACCTCTTGTCTGAGTTTTTCATCCTTACCTAAACGCACTCCCCATTCTACATATTCCTCATCAGTCCAAGCTATGCCCTCTGTAATTCCTGCATTAATCATCATGGTATAACTATTGCGAGCAGCAAATTGTTGCCCTACCCTTGTTACTAAGGGAATACCAAGCCATAAGGTCTCTAAAGTAGTAGTTGCACCATTATAAGGATAGGTATCTAAAACTATATCCGCGATCGCTAAATTGGCTCTATGAATTGCCTCAGTTAGATCTTGAGAGATAAAGCGCAAATATTTAGGATCTAATCCTTCTTCTAGCGCTAAGTTTTCATAAAATCTTTGGCAAGCTTCCAAGTCACTAAAACCTTTTATTAATAAGTAACTATTAGGAACTTGCTTAATGATTCTCAATTGTAATCTAGTATTATCTAAATGACGCTTATAGTCTTTTTGTCCAACAAAATATACAACTGCATCTTTGGGAATATTAATTTGTTCCCTTCTTAATGTGGAAGTGTCTACTTCAAAACCCCCAACAGCAACATAAGTTTCTGGTAAGCGCCAAATTTTTTCACTGTAATAACTTTGACTTTCTTCTGGTAATACATAAGGATCTGCAATAAAGTAATCAATAGTAGGTAAACCAGATGCATCCCATCCTAACCAAGTGACTTGAATGGGAGCAGGTTTGACTGCAAGAACTTCTGCAACTAAATCAATTGTCATACTATCTAAATCTACTAAAATATCAATTTCATCTTGCCGTATTTGTTCGGCAAGTTCTAATACACTATCTGTTGTTTCGATACTATGAACTTGATGAGAAGCTTCAATAAAAAACTGCTGTAGATTGTCGTTTATACGAGGATTTATTATGTATGAATAAATTTTAAAATTATCAGCGTTATGGTATTTAAACAACCAGCGAGCAATCCAACCTACAGAATGCTGTCCTAAATAATGAGATAAATAGCCTATTTTTAAAATTTTCTTGTTTGTTTTTGAGGAAGTTGGTAGATAACGATATTGGTTAATTTTGTCTCCCAGATTAAGTTCAAAGTTCTTTAAACATAAATCCATTAATTGATTTTGTATCGGTCTAACGACTTCAGGAGTGTCTACTATATAAGGGAAAAAGTACATAGATGTGTATAGCCGCAAAATTCTAGCATTTTCTGTCATTCTTAAGGATTGTTGAATTAGCGATAATGCGAAAACTTTTTGTTGTTCTATTGCTAAACAAGCTTCTTCCCAAGCTCCTGCTGATACTAATAATCCTCTAATTAGCAAATGATTATAAAAAATTTTGTCAATTAAATTTGGAGAAATAGATAAGAGTTTTTTAGCCGTGTTAATTCCTTTAACATGCTGACCTGTTATTTGATAACAAAAAGCTAAACGAATTAGAACTTCTCGATCGTCAGGATCTAAGGCTATATAAGTTTCTAATAACTGAGCAGCGAATGCAGAATTTCTTAAGGCTGATTCTAATTTAACAGATGCAGACGCTATTATATAGTTATATTCATAAACGTTGTTTGCAGCTTTTAATACATGTTGTACTAATTCTAAAGTTAATCTGTGGAAGGCATGATATTCTACAAGTTGATAAAGAACTTTGGCAAACAAGTCTTGATCTAAAGAAATATTTGGCTCTTGCAGTACGTTAGCAATACTAATTTGCTCAAAATATTCATCATCTAATATTTCTAATTGCGTAGCTAAATATATGTTAAATAGTAAGTTATTAACATGATAAGAATCGATTTCTCTTAAATGTTGACTGGTAATCCAGGCTAATTTATAGTTTTCTAATTTTGCCTGCTGTTGAATTTCTTGATACAAAAGCTCGGTTAACTCATGTGTCCATAACTGAATCTCTTCTTCAGTTCCCTCTGTAATAGCCATTAACCAAGTTAATTGTGCTTCTTGCTCTTTACCTTGTAATAATAAATATAATCCCAAATGCCAGTAATGGGATTTGATCTCAGGTTCTACTTCAATAGCATTTTCGTAATATTGAATAGCCTGAGGATAATCTATAGTCTGTGAATTTTTTTTCATGTTTCAGTAATAAAAGTTAATAGTTAGTAAAAAATATTGTAGAGACGCTCAATAGAACGTCTCTACTTTTAGGTAGGAATGAAAATTGTGTATATCTACCTCTTCTAAAGTTGCTTTGACTTAATAGCTTTGATTCTCGTCATTCAACTTTTGAATTTTTTATGCGATCGTCATTCCTTAATTAGTTACTTACCTACTGCGGTAGAACCACTAGCGCAAGTTTGTCCATCGGTTGGTTCTACCGCTGTTGCTGCAACAGCAGTAGTTTCACAAAGAATGGCAATACTGGTTGCATCACTGCTTGTTCCTTCTACAATTAGGGATACTTTACCGCTATAGTTTCTAATTACGTTACTAGTTCCTGTTAAAGAAGAAACAGACAATGCAGTCGCGGCTGTACCGGACCCAGATTGAGCAACACTCGCATATTTATAGTTAACAGTTTGTGATTTAATACCAACTCCTAAATCAGCAAGGGCACCGAAAGAGCCTTTTTCTGTGAAGTATGCTTGTTGACCTTTATTTAGAGAACCTACGTAGGTCTTAGCTTCGGATTGTTTAGCTTTGTTGGCTTGGTTCAAGAAAGAGGGCAGTGCGATCGCAGACAAAATACCGATAATGATGATAACAACCAACAGTTCAATCAGTGTGAAACCTTCGTTTTCTTGTTTTTTGCCGAGGATGTGTTGGATAAATTTAGCTTTCAGTTCGGTTTTCATAAGTGTTTTCCCTGGCGTGGGGTGGGTTGTTTGTTCTAAAAAGAACTTACCCACTTCAGATCGGTTTCATATCACCCCTAGTAAAAATTTTTTTACGAAATTTCTGCTCATCTCTTTATATATATGATGACTGCCAGTGTCAGCGTAGCATCTTAAACCTCGATCCAATTACTGTTTTGTTGTTTTATCTGGCTTGAAAGAGCTATTTGTCATTTCCCTCTAACCTGCGGGAATCCTCTTCGGAGATGCTATCGCGTAGCTTGTTTCCCCGAAGGAGTAAGAAGGAATGGGTTTTACTTTGCAGTACAGCAAACGAGAACGACTACTCTGCAAGAAGGATGCTCTTTGTTGCCAGCATTCCAAAAGAGGATAGAGCGATCGCATGGTTAAACATCTCTATTTATTGCTGGTTTCGAGATGCTTCATTTCATTTCGCTCAGGATAACGCGGAACCGAAGAGTATTAAAGCAGTATCAAGATTGACGTTCCAACATTAGATAATCAAAACTTTCTAGGTTTAACAGTATCTGTTTTACTAAGTTAAAAGCCTCAGCTTGATCTATGGGATGTAATGTAACTGGATCTACAGGTCTACATTGTTGCCATCGTTCTACTATGGAAATGATAGACTGAGACCGATCTAACAAAGGTAGCAAGCAAATGGCCATTGAGCTATCTATGATAACAGATTGTTCAACTTGGGATAAATATTGACTGATAGGAAATACTTTTCCTTGTTTAATACAACTTATTAGGCGTTCTTTAAATTTGTCAGTTTTTAACTGTGGATGCAGATAGGCTTTTGCCCCTTTCCAGTCATAATCAGTCCATTCAGAAAATGGTAAAAATGTCTGTGGTTGGTTGGGATGACCACACCAAAAATCAAGTAATCTATGAATAGGCTGGAAGAGTTCATATAAATGTAAACGCTCTTCTATGGAAATCTCTGGTAAGCTCATCCCTAGAAAAGCTGGTAAGTTATCTGGTTCTTTAAACAAATCTCTGATATCCCACTGTCGCCAGTTAACCATACAGATAAATTCTAGAGCGGCTGCTTTTAAAGCTGCAAACATATCAGCCACAGTGTAGCCTTTATCTCCTTGGAATAAGTAATTCATTAAAATTGGTTCTTTACCATTATTACTCTCATAATTGGAATTCCAAGCTCTAGCTTTTAGGTCTACATTTTCCTTTAAAGATTTCATAGTGTCTAACACAATTTCTATTTCTAAATCATCTGGATTTTCATCCATCAATCCCATCATCGTAAAAATTTTCTGAGCGCGAAAATAAGGAAATCTTTGTAGTGAGCTATGCAGATTGCTACGAATTATTCCATCAGGCTTTAACACTGCTTTCATTGCTCGCAAGGCTACAGCAGAATCAGAGAAGAGATATAGTAGTTCATCGCAATTAATATAGTCAAATTGGTAATCAAGCTTTGATAATTCCTGAATTGGCAATACATAAAATTCGGCATTTTCAAATCCGTGGAATTCTAAGCGTTGCCGAGCTAATTTAACCGATTCTGCTGATATATCAATGCCCACGATTTTGGCTCCTGGATTGGCTTCTGCCAAAACTAGAGATTTGTAACCAGTGCCACAGCCAGCATCTAAAATAACTTTTCCTGTAGTATCTGTGACTTTTTGGTTTCTTAAATAATAAGCTGTTACTAAGTTATGAATATAGAGCAAATTAGGATTATCTTTAGGAGATTGCTCTAGAGGAATTCTGGGATAAGGACAACTGTCAAATTGTTGACGAATTTTCTCTAATAAATCAGATGCTACACTTACCATTGCAATCTCTCCTAGTACTAATTTGGTTTTGGTCTGTTCTTTCGCAACTTTTCCTCTGCTGCGCAAGCCTGTGGCATATTCAACCTTGAGTATTCCCAACTTCTGGGGCTTTCTCTCACAACCTATCTGTTGTGTTATGCTATATTAAGCGTAGTCGTTATGAGTTTGTATAACTGTTATGACCAACCCGACAGTAGAAAACTTGGTAATCATCGGTTCTGGGCCAGCAGGATACACGGCGGCCATATATGCAGGGCGAGCTAACTTGAAGCCTGTTGTATTTGAAGGCTTCCAAGCAGGAGGTTTGCCTGGTGGACAACTAATGACCACGACGGAAGTAGAAAACTTTCCTGGGTTTCCTCAAGGCATTACCGGGCCGGAATTGATGGATAGAATGAAGGCACAAGCAGAGCGCTGGGGGGCTGAGTTATATACAGAAGATGTGATATCAGTTGATTTGAGCCAGCGTCCTTTTACTGTACGCTCAGAAGAAAGAGAAGTTAAAGCTAACAGTATTATTATTGCCACTGGTGCGACAGCAAAGCGTTTAGGTTTACCCAGCGAGCATGAATTTTGGAGTCGGGGAATTTCTGCCTGTGCAATTTGCGATGGTGCAACACCAATTTTCCACGGTGCAGAACTGGCTGTAATTGGTGCTGGGGACTCGGCGGCGGAAGAATCTATTTACTTAACTAAGTACGGTTCTAAAGTAAATTTGCTGGTGCGCTCTGATAAAATGCGGGCTTCTAAAGCCATGCAAGACAGGGTTTTGAGCAATCCCAAAATCCAGGTACATTGGAATACCGAAGCTGTAGATATCTTTGGTAACGGCCACATGGATGGGGTGAAAATCCGCAATACCAAAACTGGCGAAGAAAGCGTAATACACGCGAAAGGTTTATTCTACGCCATTGGTCATACTCCTAATACCTTTCTATTTAAAGGACAACTAGAACTGGATGAGGTGGGTTACGTTGCTACCAAACACGGTTCTGTAGAAACCAGCGTTGAAGGAGTTTTTGCGGCTGGCGACGTCCAAGACCATGAGTTTCGTCAGGCAATTACGGCTGCGGGTACTGGCTGTATGGCGGCGATGTTGGCAGAACGCTGGTTATCTTCTAGTGGTTTGATTCAGGAATTCCATCAACAGCCAGAAACACCAGTTAATGAATTAGAACATCAGCCAGCAGCGAAGAAAACTGAAGCCGAGCAAGAAGCGGAATTTAACTTAAATGCTACGCGCCATGAGGGTGGTTATGCTTTGCGGAAACTCTTCCATGAAAGCGATCGCTTACTTTTGGTAAAATATGTTGCTCCTGGCTGTGGCCCTTGCCATACTCTCAAGCCAATACTCAATAAAGTCGTCGATGAATTTGATGGCAAAATTCACTTTGTAGAAGTTGACATCGACAAAGACCGAGAGATTGCCGAAAATGCTGGTGTCACAGGAACGCCGACAATTCAGTTGTTCAAAGACAAGGAACTTTTGAAGGAAGTCAAAGGCGTGAAGCAAAAGAGCGAGTACCGCCAATTGATTGAAAGTAATCTGTGAGAGACTTAAGGGTTCTACTTGCCTGATTTTTAATTCCCTACCCTTGAAAGCTCCCCTACGTACCCGTCGCTGGCTCCTCCGTAGGCAACTAGCGTTCCCGTAGGGGTTCTCCCAAAGTACCCGAAGAGAAGTGTAGGGAGAAATAACCAATGACTATTGACCCTTTGGCTCTATTAATTGTTTAATGCGATCGCATTTACAGAATCCATCAATATTGCCGCCGCTATAAGTCAAAATTTTTATAGAGAATAACTTAGGTACAGGCAAAATGGATATCAAAAATGGCTTCGTTGGCACCATTGGCAATACACCTCTAATTCGCTTAAACAGCTTTAGTGAAGAAACGGGGTGTGAAATTCTCGGTAAAGCAGAATTTCTCAATCCCGGTGGTTCCGTCAAAGACCGCGCTGCACTTTATATTATTGAAGATGCAGAAAAAAAAGGCTTACTTAAACCAGGTGGTACAGTAGTTGAAGGCACAGCAGGTAATACTGGCATTGGATTGGCGCATATTTGTAATGCCAAAGGCTACAAATGCTTAATTATCATTCCTGATACTCAATCACAAGAAAAAATAGACGCACTCACAACATTAGGCGCAGAAGTTCGTCCTGTTCCGGCTGTACCTTACAAAGACCCTAATAACTATGTCAAGTTATCTGGCAGAATTGCTGCTGAATTAGATAATGCTATTTGGGCGAATCAGTTTGATAATTTAGCCAACCGCCAAGCTCATTATGAAACTACAGGGCCAGAAATCTGGACGCAAACAGATGGTAAAGTCGATGGTTGGGTAGCTGCAACTGGAACTGGTGGTACATTTGCTGGTGTAGCCCTCTACTTGAAAGAAAAAAATCCAGCTGTTAAATGTGTTGTTGCTGACCCCCTAGGTAGTGGACTTTACAGCTATATCAAAACTGGTGAAATCAAGATAGAAGGGAATTCCATCACTGAAGGTATTGGTAATAGTCGCATTACAGCGAATATGGAAGGCGTACCAGCTGATGATGCTATCCAAATAGATGACAAGGAAGCTTTGCGGGTAGTTTACCAAATGCTGAGAAAAGACGGATTATTAATGGGCGGTTCCACAGGTATTAATGTGGGTGCAGCTGTTGCTTTAGCAAAGCAGTTAGGCCCGGGACATACTATTGTTACCATTTTGTGTGATAGTGGTTCCCGGTATCAATCGCGGATATTTAACCGCGAATGGTTAGCTTCCAAAGGATTATCAATAGATTAGTCAATAGTCCTTTGTCCTTTGTTAAAGGGCAAGGGTCAATAGTCAATAGTTATTCTGCTCCCCTTTTATCTGCGTCTTCAGCGCCTCTGTGGTAAGAAAATAAAATGTCAAATACTGCTCAACCATCACATTCGCCAAGTACAGACTCAGCTTCTTTACCAAGATGCGTGCGGGTCTGTCAAAACCGTACTTGTAAAAAACAAGGTGCAGCAGATGTTTTAGCAGCTTTTGCAGCTTTACTCGTTCCTGATGTGATGGTGACAGCTAGTGGCTGTTTGGGACAATGTGGTAACGGGCCGATGGTATTGGTATTACCAGAGATGGTTTGGTATAGTGGCGTTCAACCAAACGAAGTACCTCTACTGGTAGAACAACACTTATTAGGTGCGCAAAGAGTCAAGCAGATGCTTTATTATCGGTTTCATCCCCAGGGATAAAGCTGTTTCAAATTATATAAACTCTGCACTCTTTGTTGACTGAAGTGAGGCATCCGATGAATATTCAGCAGCTACGTCAATCATTAAAACTGAAGTGGCTGAGTTACTACGAACAAAATCGCCCCTGGCTAGTAAAAATGCGCATCTGGGGTACTTATGATGGTCTGCGGCGTCCTTCATCTGGTTTTATTTTGGCTACTCTGTCTGTTTTAGAACCGCAGTTCGATCAAATACTTTCTTTTCTAATCGAATTAAATAATAATCCCGATCGCATAGTTGCCGCATTGGGTCTTAACTTCAATCCTGACAAAGAGTTAAGTACATTTACCAAAGAGCATTTTATAGCTAATAATCATTTTCCAAGCTCATCTTTAGAAGAGATTCAAGATACAGAACAACCTGTATTATTAGATACTATTCATCCAGAAGTTACTTCTGAATCTCCTACTCATATCCTACATTTTGAAACACCCGATATGGGGATTGAGTATCCAAAAATACCTGTGCCATCTGTTATTGCAACTAATGGAGTAGTTCGCGATCGCCAAAGCGAATCTTCAGTTGCAGTAGCTACCCAGGTTAATCGGGAATCTTCAACTACGATGCTACTTAGCGAAAAACCCACTGCCGAATTTATACCTAAACAGCAAATTGGGCGATCGCTGGGAATAGGTAGCGAAGTTTCCAGCACAGACACAATACCACCTTCGCAAATATCTGCTGAAACTCCTAGTCAAGCCAAAACTCTTCTATCTCCAGCAACGGCTACAGCGATTTCTGGCGATGAGACAAATTTAAAATCACTTGCTGTCACGATCAAGGTTCCCAGCAATAATCAACCACTAAAGATGCGATCGCCTGATATTCCTCATAAGGCAAAGCTTTCAAGGCAAACTAATGCTCGTAGTCTAGCTTCTTGGGTCGATGAGTTTTGTCAAGGTGCTGATTGGAACCCGGAGGAATCTATTTTTATCCATTTTTGAAGCTATTAAAACAGTAGTTTAGCGTTGCTTTCTCGCCCTGCAATAAATTGGGGGCTAATAGCTTTTGAACTTTAAATTTCCTGAAGGGGTTGAGTGCGAAAAAAGTGCAGCAAGCCGCAGGTGCTATCAGCTAGGCTAATTCCCTGCGGCTTGGAGTATCTTAATTACTGGCTTTACATCTTGCCGTGCTGCAATACTTGTTGAAGATGGCGGCGGATTTCTTGAGCTTGCTCCATATCAGACTGCCGCAATTTTTGGAATAATTCTACACAGGGCTGGGAGTTAGCTTCCTGTGCATCTTTGATGTAAGTGTCGTAAGCCTTAACTGCTTCAGCTTTGTTATGCAACACAGTCACAAAATCGTACTCCAGGTTGCTAATCGCTTGTTGAGTTTGTCCGTTACCTGTAGTAACCATAAATTTATCCTCATTTAGGTTTCTAATTAATTTCTACTCACCGTAAACGAGGTCTTCATCTTCCCAAAAGCGTAGAAAAAATTACCAAGGTTACATCGGCAGTCTGAGGCGATACAGGAGGCAGGGGATGAGGAAGTGTGGGGAGTGTGGGGAGTGTGGGGAGATGAGAATAAATCATTAATGACTATTGCCCAATGTTTAATGCCCCATGCCCAATTATGACAGAGGTTGATTTTCATCGCAGCGACGTGAATATTGGAATTCTAAGTGGTTTTGCTTGTCTATACTTCCTGGATAAGCAATTGGGCAAAATTTAGTATTAGCGCTAATGCAATCCATATGTGGCGTTTTGGCGCATACTATCAGCAGCCCACCGAGAATTAACAATAAGCCACACATTGCAGCTGTCTGTAGGGAAGAAATTTCTAATGCACCATGAACAACTATTTCTCTCAAGACGGAGACAATTGTAACTTCGACTGCCACTCCAACAGAAATACTATGTTCTTGCAGATAAACCATGAGCAAGCGAAATAACTCTACCAAAATTAAGACAAATAGTATTTTTGCTGTCACTACTTTGTAATCTAGGGGCTTGGTAATGGCAATAAATATGCCCCACAATTGAATTAACATGACAGCAAATAAACCTAAACACAAGACTATGACAATTAAGTCTTGAAATGCCTCCATGTTGCGAACGATCGCATGACGATCGAACCAGCGATCGCAAAATAAAAACCGACTTTTGACGCGCTTTTGCATGTACAATACCGTTCAGATGGGGATGAGTTCAGACCACACCAGCGAGTCCACCCAATAACCCTATTGTTGCGCACTGTTAAGGATTCGCGCCTCAGCGAGGTTGGTAATTTAAATTTTGTGCTTGTTGTAACAATTGCTCGGCATTCCTTGCCCATTGCGGATTATTCTGAGTTTTATATAAATCTCTCGCATATTGAAATACTTGCGCTGCTTCGGCATACTTTTTTAATTGCATAAAAACTAACCCTGCGCCGTAATAAGCGTTGGGATAATTTGAGTTAGCTGCGGCTGATTTTCTAAAGGATTCTAAGGCTTCTGGTAATTTACCTTGTTGAAACCAAATTGAACCTAGATTGTAATGAACTTCTGGATATTTGGGATTAATTTGTAGCGCTTTGCTAAAAGCATCTTTTGCTTGATTGATTTTACCTTGTAGTAGATAAATTCTGCCTAAATGATAAGCTGGCTCAGGTGCATTCGGGCTATATTGCATTGCTTTTTTAAAAGATGCGATCGCTTTATCCAAATCTCGTTGCTGTTCTCTGAGCAATCCTAAGTTATAGTGAGCAAAACCGAGTTTAGAATCTAATTCTAGTGCCCGTTGTAAGTAATCATTTGCTAACTGTAAATTATTACCTTCTAATAACGAGCCGCCTAAATTCGCAAAAGCGGGAGCAAACTTCGGATCTGCTTGGGTTGCTCGATAAAATGCATCTGCCGCAGGTTGTAATTCTCCAGCTTGTCGCAATGCTAGCCCTAAATTATAGTGGGCTGCTGCCAATCTCGGATCTATTTGGGTGGCTTTTCTAAATAAAGCGATCGCATCTCGAACTCTACCCGCTTGAATTGCTTGTAAGCCTTGATTCAATAAGTCTATGGCAGGTTGAGCAGCAGTTTGTGCCAGTAAGTCTGGTGGAGAGATAGAAAAACTGGGAGAGGGGTAGATTAGGCTTTCACCAAGCAGAATCAAACTTATCAGTACAGCATAGCGGAAATAATTATTAAGTTGCAAAATCTTGTGAATTAGGCTTAATTCTCTCCTATCTTCTGCCTCCTGCCTTCTAGCTTCTTGTACCTTCCTAGCTATATGATATTGATTGAATAATTTCATTAATTTTGTGACTGGCAACGCTTGCAGTTTATTTTTCTTCACAAACTGTTTTGGGAAATAGAGTCTTTTAACAAAAATACAAAATTCTGTATTAAAGTTTGGGTTTATTAACTTTTCTTTAGCTAAATCTTACAACAAACTACGATTTTTCATTACGCTGATTAAAGGGAGGATAATAACAGATTAAAGAGGAGATGATTCTCCTTGCAGAGAACCATTTTCTATCCTTGCATACACAGGATAATGCGGTTAGTGGTGACTTACCGCAAGGGAGGTTTTATGAACGAAAAAGTAAAATCGGGTTCGCGGAATGTTGCAATTGTTGGCCCTTATTTGAGTGGAAAAACAACTTTACTAGAAAGTTTGTTGTTTGTTACAGGAGCAATTTCCCGTAAAGGCAGTGTCAAGGATGGTAACACAGTAGGAGATAGTGCGAATGAATCGCGCGATCGCCACATGACTGTAGAAGTAAGCGCCGCTAGCACCGAATATAACGACTTGCGCTTTAACTTTATTGACTGTCCCGGCAGTGTAGAATTTGCCCAAGAAACATACAACGCCTTAATGGGAGTTGATGCAGCAATTGTAGTTTGCGAACCCATCCGCGATCGCGTCCTCACCCTTGCTCCTCTATTTAAATTCTTAGACGATTGGGAAATTCCCCACATCGTCTTTGTTAATAAAATGGATCGGGCAAATATTCATGTTCTTGAAACATTACACGCCCTCAAAGCCGTTTCCAGCCGTCCCCTAGTAGCCCATCAATATCCCATCATGCAGGGGGAAGAGCTAACAGGCTTTATTGATATGGTGACAGAGCAAGCATATCAATATCATGCAGGCGCACCAGCCGATCTTATTCCCTTCCCGGAAAACTTAAAAGAAGAAGAACATATTGCGCGGGCAGAAATGCTCGAAGCTTTAGCAAATTTTGATGACCACTTATTGGAAGAACTTTTAGAAGATATCGAACCACCCCAAGAAGAAATCCTCAAAGATTTAAAAATGGAATTAGGGGCAGATTTAGTAGTGCCCGTTTTCTTTGGTGTGGCTGAACAAGATTATGGTGTCAGACCTTTATTAGAAGCTTTGGTACGGGAAGCACCAGAACCCGAAAGTACAGCAGAACGTCGTTTAAGCAAAGCAGGCAATACTCCCATTGCCCAAGTATTGAAGACTTACTATACTCCCCAAGGTGGCAAACTCTCCCTAGTCCGTGTTTGGCAAGGTAAATTAACTGATGGCATTGTCCTTAATGGCATTCGTGCAGGTGGTATTTATCGCCTCATGGGACAACAACAGCAGTCAGTAAATGAAGTTTTAGCTGGTGAAATTGTCGCTATTAGCCGTTTAGAAGGCGTAAAAACCGGAGATATTCTCTCCACAGATGCACAATTAAAAGTGGACTTACCCAAAGCCGAACAGTTGGAACCTGTTTACGCTCTCGCCATCACTCCCGAAAAGCGCAACGATGAAGTAAAACTCAGCAGCGCTATTACCAAACTGTTGGAAGAAGATCCTTCTCTGGCTTGGGAACAACACGGCGATACCCACGAAGTAATTCTTTGGGGACAAGGCGAAATTCATCTGCAAGTTGCTTTAGATAGACTGCGGCGGAAATATAATCTGCCGATGACAACCCACCTCCCACAAGTTCCTTACAAAGAAACCATCCGCAAACCTGTAGCAGCAGTTCATGGACGCTACAAGCACCAAAGCGGCGGACACGGGCAATTTGGTGATGTGTTCCTCGATATTCAACCCCTACCCCGTGGCGAAGGCTTTAACTTCCGAGAAACCATTGTTGGCGGCGTAGTTCCCAGACAGTATATTCCTGGCGTAGAAATGGGCGTGCGGGAATTTCTCGCACACGGGCCTTTGGGCTTCCCAGTTGTGGATGTGGCGGTAACTTTAACTAATGGTTCATACCACAACGTTGATAGTTCCGAACAAGCCTTTAAACAAGCTGCTAGGTTGGCAATGCAAACAGGAGTACCCCAAGCCCAACCCACACTCCTCGAACCGATTCTCAAAGTGCAAGTAACCACACCTAGCGAATTTACGTCCAAAGCGTTGCAACTTCTCAGCGGTAAACGGGGGCAAATTTTAGGCTATGAAGGCAGACATGATTGGCAAGGTTGGGATAATATCTCAGCTTACTTGCCCCAAGCAGAGATGCACGACTTTATTGTAGAGCTGCGATCGCTCACTCTCGGCGTTGGTTCTTTCCACTGGGAATATGACCATCTGCAAGAAGTACCGGACAAACTTGCTGAACGTGTACTTCAAGGCAATGGTAACGGTAATGGCAATGGTAACGGTAACAGCAAGTAATCTTGTTGGTATTTGGAATTCAGCAAATACCTATAAATAAATTATTCAACAAGTAGGGGCACAGCAATGCTGTGCCCTTGCGATTGCTGTATTTGATGCAAGTGAAAACCTTTAATTTAGAAAGGTAAAAATACAATCCTATTAATCCATTCCTGTGCATCTGAAGCAGCCCAAATCAGGATTAAACTATTAATTGCTTCTTGTATTGGTAAATCTTGAGAAATAATCAAGACACCTGCACTTGTTTGAGTGGCAATGTATTCAGCAAAGTGAAAAGGCATTGTTCTGCGATCGTGAGAAACTAAAATTCGCCCTTCTTTGGCAGCAATGTCTAAAACTTCTATATCTTGCAAACCTTCCAAATCAGTTACTAAGGCGGTTTGAAAATCTATCTTTGGTTCACGCCGCAAAACACCTGACACGATATTTTGATTGAAGTCCGCATCAGCTTGAAACCGAATTGTCATTGACGATCGCCTTTAGCAGCAAGCAACTTATTATACAATGCTGCATTCTGTTCCTTTGAGGCTTGACGCAGTTTCTCAAACTCAGCTTCACCAGCTTTCAAATAAGCATCAATTGCTTGTTGATTTGCTAGGTAAAATGCAATAGCACCGTAAACTTGCTCAAGCTTTAATACCGGAAAACTTTGAACAATACCCTCTGGTGATGTGCCATTCAAGAAAGCATAAACAACAGAATCTAGAGAAACACGGCTTTCCTTAATCCAGTAACCGTTTTCTCTCCACTCAACATACTGCTTGTGAATGACTGGTGTTGCTGTCATAGATTGCAATCAGGGCTGAATAACTGTTTTTAGTATAGATTAGTTTGTTGAATATCTAGAAATAAATCGCGCTTAATTTAACTTGACTCAGGAGCGATCGCTTTTTTAAAAGTATGGAGAAGGTACTATTCAGCCTAAGATTTAATCACAGCAGAGTTATTTTAATTTATTGATGTCGAATAAACTTATTTGTTTGGGTCTCTTATCTTTTATGATTAAGTCACCAGGTTCTATACGTTTAGCTGTTGTGATTTTGCCATTTCTCATTACTACTAATTCCTTTTGACTACGTTGCTCATCAATGTATTTAGCATAATGTTCTACTGTTGCTGGGTTAGTCTGCATAGTACGATTATGCAGTTCAGCAAAAGTTATACCATCAGGATTACTATAAATTATAGGCATTAAATCAGTATCTAAGTTTTCTATACATTTATTACTATTTTCTTCTAAAAGATTAATAACACTCTGGTTTTGTTCGTAATAATCAGGAGTCCTAAAACCTAAACCATAAATTCCATACTCAAATTGATATACTAAATCTATAGTATTGTGATCCCAAAGAGTATTTTTAATTTCTCGCTGTGCTGGTGGTTTAGTTGCTAAATGAATTAAGTAATATTTAGGATGTGTTTTATTGGGTAAAAGTGCAAAGCTATAGACACACGGAACACTACCTCTCTCACGGAATAATCTTAGAGTCTCATCACGAATATACTTTTGCTTTATACGACGATCGTCAGGTAAACATTTTATAAACTCATAATATCCATTTGCTTCTAATACCTTGTGATATGCATTTTCAGCTTGCCTATCTTTTTCACTCAAAAAACGAATAATATCATCAATCATATATGTATATAGTATTTCTGACTTACCAAGCGATATAATTCTCCTTATAGATTCCATAGAAACATGAGACCAACCAAATGGATCTAGCAAAAATAATGAAGATCCTCTACGCCTATTGACTTCTATCAGGCATTTGTCAATACAATTTTCAAATTCACCTATAATAAATTCACATTTTTCAGGGTTAGATAAATATCTATCTAACCCTGATTCTTTCATTTGTACTTTTAAACAATCTAAGTGATCAGGCTCACTATCGATGAAAATAAACTTAACATCTAGTTCATAATCTGGCTTAGATTTATCACGCTTAACGATATCTAAAGCATTTGCAACTATTTCTATCATTCTTATGGGAGAACCTGACCATAAAGCGTTATTATTGTCAGGGTCGAGATACATTCCACCACCACAAAATCCATCTATGAACGTGACTGTTTTTCTTTTACCTCTATTATTTCCGCAAAGAGTAACAATATATCTTTGAATATAATCTTCATATATTTTGTGTTTTGCTTTTGTATGCGGCTGAATCTCAGGTAAATAGCTCCCATCAGCGCTCCAGTGGGTTTTATTCCTAGCCATTGTATTTTGATCCCTCCTAAAAATTAAAATTTATCACACACAGATATATTGGCACTCTTAACTTATTTAATATCTTTCACCAATTTTTAGATAAATGATTACTCTATATACTATGCCTATGTGTTAATAAAGATAGTAATAATGATTTTATATTTTTGGGTATTTCTTAGTGTCACATAAATTGATTGTAGTGGAGTATGCGTACTATGTCTCTTATTAGAGGTACAGAAAAAATTGCTAGTCCGCTCCAGGAAAGTGCACTCAACAAGAAGGGACTATGTGATTATGTAATCAATGTAGCATCCGGTTGTTTACATGGTTGTACTTTTTGTTACGTCCCATCAACCCCAGCTATTAGAACAAAGCAGGGGCAACTAAGAGAAAAAGGTGTAAGTGATCCTCAAATGGACTGGGGGCAGTATCTTTTCATCCGCGAGGAAATCCCTGATTTGCTTGACCGGACTCTTAGTAGAAAGAGGACTTGGCACAATACAAAATCAGGTAAAGGTGTAGTCTTGTTGTGTTCTGGAACTGATCCTTATCAAAACAAGCAAGCAGCAGAAATAACTCGTAAGACTGTTGAAATTCTTTTGAAGCATAATAAGAGAGTTAGAATTTTGACTCGCGGGTTGTTATGGGTGAATGATTTGGATATTCTAGTTCATCCAAATGTAACGGTTGGTGTCAGCCTTCCACACTTAAATGATGACCTTAGCCGTCAGATTGAACCTAGAGCACCTTTACCTACAGAACGCTATAAAACTCTACAAAAAGCTTATAAAGCTAAATGCAGGCTTTACGTTGCAATGGCTCCCACGCCCCCAAATATGAGGCTAGATGATTTCAAGGAGTATCTAGAAAAGATAAAACTTGTTGAACCAGAGGTTATTTTTTGGGAGCCAATTAATGCTCGTGGAACCAATGGCAAGCGCATGGTAGCAGCAGGTTTGGATTTTGCTCAGTCTGTTATGAGTAAAAGTTCTTGGGCACAATCCTTTGTAAGGCAATGGAAGGAAATAGAAGCTGCTGCAAAATATGTAAATTGTATGGAGTCTATTCACATTTGGCCTGATCCAGAACTTAAAGGATATGTTGATATAGCTGATTTAGAGTATTGGTGGCACAGACCTACAGTAGAAGATTGGCATGATACAAATAGTTGACCAAATTCATTGATTTCATATATGGCTACTTAAATTTAAAGTTATTTATTGTATGACCCAGATTGAACACAAACATTTTTGCTTCTTTTAATTCTTGCCAACGTTCGCTTAACCAGTTCAACAAACTAGCTAGCGAAGTTGTATCTTTTAATGATTCTAGTAAGTGGCGAGTACAAGCTAAAAGAATATCAGTATATTGGGCATCTTCTGGATCGATATCTTGTTCATCGGCGGGAAAATAAACTACAAAGCAACCTTGCTCATCTAAATGTTTCTGAAGCCGCAGTAATTCTGTAGATTTCCCAGCACCGCGATGACCTGCATAAAGTTGAGAGGTCATTCTGTCTGAATATAAAATCTCTCTACCTACTTCTACTAATATGTCGCCATCTCCACGCACTTCTGTACAATCCACATAAGCGGGGTCTCCTGCGGGTAAGGGGCGAAATGGGTCAAAAGCATTGTATATCCGCTTTAAGAAGGCAAAATCTGGGTCATAAATCTCAATTTCTCAGGTTAGCGCCATATTATCGCAAACTTACGGAGATAGGTAGAAACTTAAATTATCCGGTGTTTTATTGCTGAGATTACGACATTGTTCGCATTTTATGGTGTTGTACTCTCAGGAATAACACACTCTACTTCCAGAATGAAGCTCAGAGCCTCATTAACGGAGAAAATAACCTCATTAATGAAGCTCCGAACCTCATTAACGGAGAAAATAACCTCATTAATGGAGAAAATAACCTCATTAATGAAGCTCAAAGCCTCATTAATAGAGAAAATAACCTCATTAATGAAGCTCCGAACCTCATTAACGGAGAAAATAGCCTCATTAAAGAAGCTCCGAACCTCATTAATGGAGAAAATAGCCTCATTAAAGAACCTCTGAGCCTCATTTGAGATTTTATAATCTTTGTTGACGAAGCTAGGGCACAACATTTTTGTGCCTCTACCACAGGGTATACAACACTGAAAATTAGTGTAAAGTTTTTCGCCAACGCTTCACTGCTGCTTGCAATTCTCGCGACAACCAATTATCAAACTGGGGATAAACAGGTAAACGCGGTACTAATTCCCAGCCCGCAGGCTGTAAAATTTCTCTCAATTCCTGCTTTTGAATATGGGGATAATCGGGATTCACTTCGTCTTTTGGCCCAATTCCGCCTAAATCTCTCGCGCCTGCTGCTAAACAAGCGAGTAACCATTGGTCATCTTTGACTAAATTCGGCGGAATTTGAATTGTAATATCTGGTGGTAAAATCTGGCGTGCTTTAGCAATTACTTCTGGTAGTTGATGGGGGTCAAAAGGTGGTGCATCAAAGCTTTGCTGATGTCCTGGGCTGTGGGGTTGTAAGATAACTTCTTGAATGTGATGATAACGCTGATGAATTTGAGATATGGCTGTTAAAGTTTCCCAACAATCATCGAATGTTTCCCCAATTCCTAACAGTAGTCCTGTGGTAAAGGGAATCTGTAATTCTCCAGCCCATTCTAATTGCTGTAACCGCACTTGGGGTATTTTACTCGGTGCGTGTCGATGGACTGTATTTAATAATTTTGGCGTTAATTGCTCTAACATCAACCCCATTGAAACGTTAACATTCTTCAGCTTTTGCATCTCCGCAAAGCTGAGTGGCCCGGCGTTAGTGTGGGGGAGAAATCCCATTGATAATGCTAAGTTGCATAAATCATATATCCGTTGAAACCACTCATCGCGCTTGGAGGAATTAGGATGTACTTCTCCACTGAGAATGAGAATTTCACAAACATTTTGGTTTTGAAGTTGTTTTAAAATACTTTCTGCGGTTGATAGAGTTAGCCAGAGACTTTTACCTGGGTCGGTGCGAAAGTTACAGTAAGTACAGCGATTAAAGCATTCATAGGTGGGGACGATTGTATAGGCTGGGCTATAAGTGACAAGCCGAGAATTATCGGTTGGCATAAGGTAAGAGAATATCAAAAATTGAATTATCTAATTTTTTAGAGAGTTAATGAAGTCTAGATTGGAGATTCCCGACTTCTTAAATAAGTCGGGAATCTGGAGTGACAGATGATTTCAGAGTCTTTATTTATGCTAATTTATATTCATTTATATTGTTTTTTTGCTGCTGTTTGGCATGAATATTCTTTAGATGCTTTTTTACTGTATTAATAGTAATATAAAGTTGTTTTGCAATTTCTTTATAAGTCATGTTAGCGCGTCGTAGCTGCCATACTTCTATTTCTCTTTCTGTTAAATTGTATTTTTTAGCATCTGAGATCGCAATACTTTGGCTATACTGATGCCAATCCTCTACAGTAACTAATAAAAAGTTGTGTTTACTAGCACATAGCTCTAACCATCTAGCCCTTAGCCGTAATTTAACTGTAGGTTTTGGTGAAATTTCAGATTCGATAATTATTTTCTCGTCTGGAAATAACTCGCGACTCTCAATTAAAGATTGACAAACGCGCCAAATCTCCTCTGGTATTTGATAATTAGCGGTCTCTTCTAACATTAACTGGCGAGATATAGAACGAGCAAACTCATTAGTATAAATTAATTTACCTTCAGTTGTTAGTATAAATATACCGTCAACAAAACTTTCAATAATAGCTTTTAGTAACTCAACTTTTGGTATAGGCTGCAACTCATCGTCTTTGGTAGTTTTTTTGCTAGATTTATCTTTTGGGGTAGCTACACAATTGCAATTTTTTTCGTCATTTGGAAATAACATTGTCAATTTCCTCCAAAACTCAGCTTTCAAGTCAAACAGGGATACCTGCAATTTCGATTGGGTATATAGCTGAATTTTGAATTTTCAGTTTCTGTCTATGCAATGAGTAAGCTGTAAGTACAGTAATACTGTTGAGGTTTGCGGAATTAACCTGAAGCGGGGTGAAGTTTTTCTCAAGTTGATGGGTGCAGGTAACTAACAGCGCAATATTTGGTTGAAGCTGCTGATGCCGCACAAGCTGGGAAAAGTCAGGAGTTTTGCCATATGATAAATCCACAAAGTATTGACCAATGGTTTCCTGTTGAGGAACAGCGTAAATATGTTTCCCAATTACAGGGGCGAGTTGGGATAACGCGCCGCAGGGCAGAATATTTTGTGAAGTTGTGGGTTTATTTACTAGTCAAACAACGCCAAGAATTAGGTCAGCGTTTAAAGCAGCCTTTAACAGAACTAGAGTTACCCGATGGGTTTGTTCCTTGTACCCATCGCGAAGCACAAGAAGTCTTTTATGGTGAAGACGATCGCGGGAGCGATCGCTCGGCGGGTATGATGATTGATAAGCTCGTAGCTTTGGGGCTGATTGAAAAAGACTTTGATGGCAATACTACCTGCATTCGCATTCGGTCTGTATTAACCAATTCCCAAGACTCTACCCCAGCTAAAGCAGCGATAAAGCTTTTCCCCGATGACTTTAATCCCCGCACTGACGCCATCCTCGTTGCGAGTTTTTTAGCGCGTAACTACAACTGGATGAACAAAAAAGCGACAGCCCTACCCCACAGAATTGTCAGAATCCTACGTGGCTGGGCTGAACAATATCCTACCGGGATGCGGGTTTTGCGTCGTAGCGATACCCAAGATGCTGTAGGTTTTTATATTTTGTACCCAGTAGCAACAGAATCGGAAGCAAATTTCTTTCTCCCACCGCGTAATAGCCTGCATCTAAGTGCAACTTGGGACGATGACCCATTTCAAATTGCGCAGAAAGGCGATCGCAATTGTACTTCGATTTTTGTTCGTAGCTGGCAAATCGATTTACCTTACAAGCAGTTAATTAATGTCTGTGAATTCTTAAAGGATGCCCAAAATACATTAGTTAAAATGCAAGCAGATTTTCCTAATCTTTGCGATATGTATAGCCTAGTCATCCATCCCACTGATGAACAATTAGTCACAGCATTGGGGTTTCATCAGACTAACCAAAACCCACAGCTATCTCTAAATTGGATGTATTTGCCATTAGATAAATATTTAAGCTTGAATATTGACCAAGCAGTTTCAGATTTGAAATTTGATTGAAGAAAAATTCAAAATATATAGGGCACAAACATTGTTGTGCCCTATATATTTTATCGCAACCAAAAATGCGATGTCTGGCGACAAGCCCCTTTGCGTCTAGGCTATCTGTCTACAGAACCCATAATTACGTCGATACTGCCGAGAATTACCACAATATCTGCCACTTTCACTCCTCGTAATAAATGAGGAAGAATTTGCAAGTTGTTGAAATCGGCGGGGCGAATCTTCCAACGTGCGGGGAAGACGTTATCATCACCCACTAAATAAATACCTAATTCACCTTTACCGCTTTCAACACGGGCGTAAATTTCTCCTTTAGGAATCTTAAAAGAAGGAGAAACTTTTTTACCAATATATTGATAATCAAAAGCATCCCATTCTGATTTTTTCCCAGCAGCTAAACGCTTGGCTTCCAGGTTTTCATAAGGGCCGCCAGGAAGTCCTTTGATTGCTTGGCGAATAATCTTCACAGATTCGCGCATTTCCCGCATCCGCACCAAGTAACGGGCAAAGCAATCGCCAGCAGTTTCCCACTGTACGTCCCAATCGAAATCGTCATAGCATTCGTAGTGGTCAACTTTCCGCAAGTCCCACTTCACCCCAGAAGCGCGTAACATAGGGCCAGAAAGTCCCCAGTTAATTGCTTCGTCGCGGGTAATTGTGCCAATACCTTCAACCCGACGGCGGAAGATGGGGTTATTGGTAACTAACTTTTCGTACTCGTCGATTTTAGGTAGCAAGTAATCGCAAAATTCAGAACACTTATCTACCCAACCGTAAGGCAAATCAACCGCCACGCCACCAACGCGGAAGTAATTGTTATTTACCATCCGATAACCAGTAGCCGCTTCCCACAGATCGTAAATCATCTCCCGTTCGCGGAACTGGTAGAAGAAGGGAGTTTGCGCGCCCACGTCAGCTAGAAACGGCCCAAACCACAGCAGGTGGTTAGCGATGCGGTTCAATTCCAGCATAATGACGCGGATGTAGCTGGCGCGTTTGGGTACAGCGACACCCGCCAGTTTTTCAGGGGCGTTGACTGTGACGGCTTCGTTGAACATCCCGGCTGCGTAGTCCCACCGACTCACATAAGGGACGTACATAATCGTGGTGCGGTTTTCCGCAATTTTTTCCATTCCCCGGTGCAGGTAGCCAATTACCGGTTCACAATCAATGACATCCTCGCCATCCAGGGTAACAATTAGCCGCAGAACCCCGTGCATTGAGGGATGGTGCGGCCCCATATTGAGCACCATAGGTTCAGTGCGGGTTTCTATTCTTGCCATAGATTATAGTGTTCTCCCGTTCATGAAAATTTAGACTTGGATCGCGTAGATGCCAACCAGACCCCATTTACCGTTTCTGCCACAATAAAGCTCTTCAGGGCTATGGGTTAGGTTGGAGAGAAGATGGCAGCCGAGGGATTTTGGTTGATGTTTAATTTTGTTGCACTTCTTCAATTATTATATGGAAGCTGGATATGCAAAAAATTGAAGTGGCAGAATTTTTTCATCTGGCAATCTCAAGTTCGGGGAGAGTTAAAAAAATTTCTCCTTGGTTAAAAATTTGACTGCTTGCCTGAGAGCGAATGTCCTAAAAGGTACAGTAGAGATGGCAAGACGCAGATAATTTTATACACAAGTGAAAATTTAGCAATGAGGCGATCGCGCTTTAATAAGTTGCAGTTATATTGAAACTAATTTAATTATATTCAGATTAGGGCATGGAGCATTTCTTCCCTACTGTGAAACTCTTACACAAGGTGTCTCACTGCTAGAAGGAGTATCAGGAAAAACTGCTAAAGTATGATACTCCGGGTTGCCATTTCCATAGATGATGCGGAAAGTATATAACTTGGTTTTTTCTTGACCTTCGGTAATTACTGTTAAAAGTGTATTTTTAGTATCGGGTAATCCCGGAATTGCCAGTTTTTTAATTCGTCTAAGTTGAATTACATTGGCTGAAGAGTTTTGGCAATCTCCTGTATTACCGCCTTGACCGAACTGCATACACATCGGCCCGTCAAAATCGATAGTTACCTGCGACGGGTCATTTAACCAAACTTTTTTAATTTTTTCTCCAGAGGGAAGAAAGCTTAAGTTTGTACCTTGTTGATACCAGATTTTAATAGTAGGTACTACTCCGCTTAAACCTTGAGCTTGGCAGGAAAAAATCGAGCGCAGCACAGCGTTCTGTGCTACAGCGCGTCCAGCCAGCAGAATTGCAGCCACAACACCAACAGAAGCCAGCGGTAATAAATAAGAATTTTGTCGGAGATTTGCGCGGAAGTTGAAGTTTCTTTTCATGGCTGCAACTGTGTACTGGAGGGGAGATGAGGGAGTGTGGGAAGTGTGGGGAGACAAGACAAATGACTAATGACTAATGACCATTCATCACTGATAGTTACAATTCCATCGGTTGATTGACATAGATTTCGACTTCTGTGCCAGCTGGTAAAAACCAGATGTTGGTTCGCTGCATCATATCAGACATAGCCTGTTGATTGCGTTGGGAAATTTGCGGCACTATGGTGTTCATTCCACCTTCTAAGACTCCTGCCCAGATGTTGCGTTGCGGGTTAGTATTGCTAACGACAGTACCGCCAGCATTGGTAGTTACAACTTGAGCGTCACTACGATTAAATAACTCTGCGGCTTTACCCAAACCTCCCAAAACAAACAGTCCCATATCCATGCTGGCAATAGATGAGCCGCGGTTGGGATATTGTCGTGCTATCAAAGGCTTACCTTGGGAACCGCGAATCATGAATCCATTTGGCGGTAAGCTAGTTTCAGTAATTCCGTTTTGCTCTTTTGCGATCGCTTTCACCACATCTAACTGTAGTAAACCTTGTTCGGAAAGAGAACGAATTTCTGTCAATAATTCAGTACCCGCAGGTATAGCAACGTTTCCATCCACACCTTTTAAAGGTTCTTTTAACTGAACTACAAAGGTATTTTTCTGTCCATCGCTGCCATTACTAGAGCCAGAACTAGCAGTTTCTCCAAACACAGCTGTTGCCAACACGGCTTTAACACTAGTTCCTACGGCGATAGATTTTGCACTCTGTTTTGCTTGTTTATTTGCCATTAAATCTGGCTTGTCTGTTTTATTTGCAACCAGAGTTTCTGGCGTTGGGTTTTCTGGTGTTGGTGTTGGGTTTTCTGGGGTTGGTATGGAGTTCGGCTGAGGATTGCTTGCCTGTTGCTCTAAATTAGGATTAGTTGGATTGGGATTGCTGGCTGTTTCAGAAGTATTAACATTTCCTGAAGGTTGGCCGTTACCAGTCACCTGACCGTAGCTACCTAACTTAGCTAAAGTTGACCACATCTGATATGGATCTAGTTTAGGTTTCGGAGTGGCATTAATTGCTGGTGGAATCTCCGGTTTAACAGCTACCATTTGAGGCTGTGGTATGGGTTGAGAGTAGGCTGTTGTTTGTGGAGGATGGGGTACATCAAGCATACGCTCAACTGTAACTATTCGAGGCGCGTTACTTTTTGATGCAGGTTTTGAAGCTGTTGAAACTTCTTTAATTTGTGTATTTCTTAGCTGTTGTTGTGCTAATTTTACAGCTTCTGCTTGTTCGGTTAAAGCTAATTTGGTTTTGAGAGTTTGTATTTCTAACTCTTGTGGGGGAGATTCATCTACTACTGGCGATTTAATTTCTGGGGAAATATTCTTCTTTTTTGGCTTTTGATTGCTGCTACTCATAATCTGAGTCAAAAACCCACCAGCAAACAAAGCCACTGCCAAAGTTGCAGAACCAACTACACCTAACTTAGCAAAGGGGTTTGATGAGAAAGATTGCTCAGTTTTAACTTCTGATGGTTGAGAAAGCGACGGTTCCGGATTCGCTGATTCTTCTATTATTTCTATTTCGTCACTTGCAGAAGATACGTCTTCATTTTCTAAGCCAACTAATTTGGCCATTCTTAATTCCCAATCTAGAGAATCTAGTTCTAGTTGGTAATCATTATCTACAGAACTTTTTGCTGAACTTGAATAGGTAGTCATACGTACATCTTAGGGTGAACTTTCAGAACAACTTTTATCCTTAATGTCACAAATTTTGTAGATTTTAAGTCTAGCTTCACCAATGCGATAAGCTGCCAATTGTAATGGCACTGGTGCATTAGGTAAAGAAGCTACTGCTTCATCTGTGGCTTGGACAAAAATTTGTTTATTAACTGGAATTGACTCACCAAGTCGATCGGAGCCATTAAAAATTAATTGATTAGCAACCATATCCACTTTCCATTTACCCTCAGCTAATTGTGTGGGTTGGGAAATTCGCTGGATAACTAATATTTGCTCAGACGATTTACTAAAATTATTTAATTGCTTACCTGAAGTTAAATTATTAATTTCTGTTTGTAATTTTGGTTGAAAATCATCAGTTACTAATTCCGAAGCAACATCCCAAACTGTGGTGGAAGGCTGTTGAGGAGACGAAGTAAGCATCAAAGTTATAGTCTCACCCACAAAACGGCGAATCGCTTCCGGATAACGCACTAAATTATCTTGTGGGTCAACAGTAATTGCCCGACCATCAATCAGTTGAACTAAACTTTGCAGAGTCGTTTGACGATTTAACCGCTGCAAAATCGACCAATGAAACATCAATAGCAGCAAAGTCAATACATGTAACGCCAAAGTTCCGGCTGCAAACAAGGGTAAAATATTAGTCTTTTTATTTTCTGATTTTAGTAGTTGCATGATTTATCTAATAAAATTACCCGATTTTTCTTCAGATGTACATTGATTTGACTTCGCACCATTTAAATTATCATAAGCATCTAACAAACATAAATTCCGCATTTCATAAATTTCTAATTTATCAGCACGCACGCTATAAATTGCTTTTTGTAATATTGTGGCATTTTCAGCTTGGGGATAATCAAAATAATCTACTGCGCGTACTAACACATCTTTATTAAAAGGTACAATCAATCTTTTGCCATCAGCTTGTTTATTTTGAATCAAATCAGCCACCATCCCCACTTCCCACTTTCCTGGCGCAATTTGTTTGGGTGGATAGATGCGTTTAATAATTAATTTTCCGGAGATAACTTGTTGGGGATTATTAGCAAAAACTTCTGGTGGTGTCATCTCTGCAATTTGGCTTAAAAACCCTTTGCGGAAATCTTCAGCCAAAGCAAAACTAGATACCCAACTAGTAGTAGTAACTTTTTGACTTCCGCCATTCGTGGTTTTAATTAATATTCCCAAGTCTGGTTTTGGTCTACTGACTTCTTCAATATTTTGTGGCGGTAGTGTCCCCGTCCAGTTGAATATTGATGTCATTGTTTTACTAATAAATTGGCGAATCACCTCCGGATCTCTGGCTAAATCATCAATTGAATTGACAGGTTTACCATCGATATTTTGCACAAAATTCGGTTGTTTTCGCAAACTCAACTGGCGAATATTTAAACCTTGAGCTATTAAAAACAGTAAGACTAATAGATGCAATCCAAAAGTAGCGATCGCAAAAATTGTTAAAATACTAACTGTAGGCTTTTTCTGTTCTAATAACCGTACCATTTACACCCTCTCTTTTACCCAATTAGCTGCGTTACCAATCGCCTGAAATACTGCAAATCCTCCCGCCGCAGCGACTAATAAAGATAAAATTGGTGCCAAAATTCCTAAAAATATCGTAAACCACATTAAATCGGGGTCAGCATTTGCATCTTGTGCTGGGCCATTGACAATTACTGCGGCAGTTAACACAGCAATAATATTAAATGAAATTTTGGCAATTCCTACAGATATAAACCCGGTAAGCCATGCAAAAATCGGTTTACCTGCTACAGGTAGTAAAGACCCACCTACCGCTAGCGGCCCTAAAGCTGCTATTAGCAACATTGTCGCCTCCATCAAATTTTGGAAAGCATATTGTAAGGATACTAAAAAGTTTTTAATACTCGTTTGCACCGTTGAACCTAACAAAGCGTTAAATGAATTTTCGGAAATGCTTCCGGTTCCATAGCTAATTTGATTTACTTTATTTTCTAACCGTTCAATCCAGACTTTATTGCCGTATAAATTTTTATATTCTTGCCAGAGATTGCTAATTTTGATGCTAGCTTTAGCAAAGCATTGAGATTGTTGTTCTCCATTTAAGGATTGACAAGGACGCAGTAAGGAACCCGCTACTTCTTCTGCCACACTCATATTAAGTGCTTGCTGATAATAGGAATTACTATCGGCTTTACTCACTACTTGTTGATTCACAGAATTGATAAAGTTGCGTACTCCTAAGGTTAAGCTAGACAGAATACTGCCATCCCCGGAATTATTCAACAGTATCACCACCACAAACGGCCAAATCATTGATGATATCGGACGAGAATATTCGCTTTCTAAAACATCCTTCAACCATTGCATCAAGAAGAATAATAAAGTTCCGACTGCAAAAAATATGCCTAAATTTGTTAAAGCACCATAAATATTTTCACTGGGATTTTTTTGTAATAAGTCTATCCATTGATTTTCCCAACTTTCGGCAATACTTTTGGCTGTTGTCGCGCCATTGCCGATAATATCGTTGATGCCTGTGTCTGCGGGAAGTTGGAGAATATACTGCATTTGTTTTTTTACGAACCGCCAAGGACGCCAAGAACGCCAAGATAAAGATAGAGAAGTTTATTTTTCTTTTCTGCCAAACAAATCCATTTGGGAAGTTGTGCGTAAAAGCCGTGCTGCTTCTGCGGAAGCATCAACTCTCCTAGCGCGATTATTCTCTTCCATCTGTTGAGAAATATTGGCTAAATTCAAGTTAGAGTATTGCAAAAAGTGATTGGTTTGCATTGTCTGCGCCAGCGTTTCTCCGACAATTTTTGATTGCTGACTTTGAATTTTAATATTTTGCAGTTGTAAATCGGATTGACCAGAATTTAATAATGCACCTAAACCTGGCATACTCAAATTACTTAATTGACCTATTTGTTGTTGAAAGCCTTTGAGAAAATTTTGATGACTATTGTCTGCTTCTTGCGCTATTTGGTCAATATTGTCTAGCGTATCTTTCGTAGCTTGTAATTTAATTTTTGTTCTAATTTGTCCATTTTTACCCAACATACCAGCTACTGAACTGCGGGTAATTAAGCGATTAATCTCATTATTTGCTGTTGCTGATTTGACTACTGCATTATTATCAAATTTATCTGAGATGGAATTAAGTACAATTACATCACTCAACCTCTCACCTGCTGCTACTGGGTTGGGTACGTTCAATTCTCCTGTTGCCTGATTTAAGGCATTTTGAGATTGCATTTCTATCGGCTTTAATGTGGGACTTAAATTGTTTTTGAGATAGTTTTGTAATTCTGCGGAATAGGATTGAAAATCTGCTAAAACATTGCCTAATTCTGCCATTGCAGGTAGAGTTCCTACTAAGGCTAACCCTAGAGTAAGAATCAAAGTTTTTCGCATGGTTTTTCCTTCTGCCTTTTTCATAACTAATCCCCACGTAATGAAGCTACTAATTGACGTGCAAATACAGAGATTGCTTCATATTTATCTCGATATTGTTGCATTGCTTGTTGACGTGCCGTTTGTTCGTGGGGATTATTAGCAACTACAGCCAATTGTTCGTAACCAGGATAGTAACGACAGAATGTATAAATTCCGTTATCATCTAACAACCATTGGCTATAAATCCCCTCTTTACGTGGGAAGAAACTTTCAGAAGCATTCCGCGCAATAATTTCTCGCGGATATTTCAAGATGTCTACAAAACTATCGACTGCTACTGGTTGAATACGTCCAATTAATCTGGTGCTGAGGTTTTGTAAAATCTTTGATGCAGCTTTAGATTTAGCTATAGTATCGGGGTCTTGTGCAGATAAGATGACGCGAATTCCGGCTTTTGCACCGTTAGCACAAATCCTCCCGACTAAGTTGGCTATTTGCTCAAATTCAAATAAAATTGGTGCCTCGTCAATAAAGAATATGGAGGCGGGACTGCTAAGGGCGCGACGTAAGGCGGCGGAGTATGCGCTTAAGGAGAGAACGGCGGCGTCTTCACTATCAGAGAGGTTTCGCAGTGCAAATACTAAGAGTTTGGCATCTGTGCGGAAGCTGGATGGTGCGGAAATTGCTTGTCCGACGCGGCTGGAAAGCCAAAACCGCAGGCGTAGCTGAATTTGGCTGAGTGCATCTTCAACTCTGCTGCTGAGAGAATCGAGTTGTAGATGTTCTAGGGAACAGAAACTTAGGAAATCTTTGAGGGTAGGGGTTTTTTGCCATGCTGGGGAACCAAAACCTCCTGACATTGCATCTTGATAGCGCTGTTGGATACCGCGATCGCTAAAAAATGCGCTTAATGCTAAGTTAATTAAGGAGCGTACAGTTTGCGCTAGTAGTGGGTTTTCTGTGGATGAGCCTAAGACCATTGTCATTAAAGCTGATTCTAAGAAGGCAGTATAATCCAGCATCCGATCGCGTTGTTCTTCTACACTCAACAAACGCAAGTCTGGCTGCTCAAATAAGTTATTTGATTGTTTAGAGATATCAAAATAGGCTCCATTCTCCTCCATAAATTCTGTGTAATCTGTGAAGGTAGATGTGCCATCTGGTTTAGGAAAGTCTAAGGCAACTACAGGAATATTATGCGCTAAGGCCTGAGTTAAAATTCCAGAAACTAATACTGATTTCCCGGCTCTGGTTGTAGCAAATAGTGCTAGATTTTTGTGTTGGGTAAATAGATCTAAATGTATTGGTGTCCCGCCTTCTGCGGCAATTAATTCAAAGCCTTGAGTATCACCTTTTCTAGTGAGTACTAATGGCATTAATCCGGGAACTTCGCTGGTTAAATATAATTGCCGTCTATTAAAAGGTTTTACTAATAATCCTTCCCAAACAATTGGTAATGATTGCAACCAAATCTTCCAAGCATATTCTGTTTCTCTAATAACTTTCGCTGGACGTTGAAAACAGTTTTCAATATATCTGGTGGCTGCATCTAATTGTTCGATACTGCGACGATGCACAAAGATAGCTATCCCTGTATATATGGGAACGGCTCCTTCAAATAATTGTTCTTGTGCTGCTACGGATTTCTTTAATTTTAATTGAGCGTTGACATCAATTGTTTTGCTTTTTTCTTGAGCCATGATTGCTGTCATATTTGACTGCTTCAAGACTCGTTGCAGGGTAGTTTTTACTAATGCAGGATTAGCAGCTGTTAGCTGACAGAAAATTTCTGTATCTACTACTGTTTCTCTAGAGAGAAGTTCCCATAAATACCTCAGTTGGGAAGTTTTATTTGCCCAACCGCCAGGTTTATCAAGAAAGGTGAGTGCGCCAATATAGCGATCGTTAACATGAACCCAACGTCTATCAGCACAAGGAACTCCGGATTCCATTAATAAGGTAGTGCTGTGAATATTTTCGACTAAAAGTTTAGTGCTGGATAGGTCGGAATAAACTTGTTCCTTTAGCCCATTTTCATCAATTGTAAGTAGTTGGGGAATATCTATAGCTGGTGTATCGTTAAATCTTCTCCAGACTTCTCCCCAAAGTTGTGTAGCTGTTAATGGCTTAATATCTAAGCCCATTTTGTTGGATAAAAGTTGTTCCCAGCGACTAAAACCTTGTTTATAGGCGTTAGTAATCATGGCTTCTAAACGCTGGTTTTGAACTTCGGAAATATCACCTTTAAATTTTAACCACCATGCTTCGGTTCTAGCTAATAGTTTCTCAATAAAATCATCAGCATTGGCGGCATTTGGCTCGATGGTGTAGGTGACATAAATTTTTAAGAATTTGGGTTTGCGAATGCCAGATTTTGTGAGTTCTTTAGCTCTGGCTCGCTCTGCCATTAACAGGTATTTAATATCTTTTGATGGGCTATTTTTTGCTAACGTTGCTAGTTCTTGCTGGCGTGCTTTGTCATCGATAAATGACCCTAAATGAAGTGTCATTTTTTCGCCGCTAGGGATGTCTTTTAATCCAGCTTCGATGTTGTCGAAGATGGTATCTATTTGTTCGCTGCGTAGAGTGCTATGTATGCCACGACAATCAAAGCCAAACACAAAGCAAAATCTGTCTTTTTGTGTGCCTTTGGTGAGAATATATGCACCAATATCTCGTTTATTGAAGCCTATACGCAGCATTGTTGCTAAGTGTAAGGCGTCTTCAAATGGTGTTAGCCTTGTGTTGGCGGCGGCGATATTGACGCTTTGTTTTCCGATTTTTTGCTTCATGATTTACGTGTAGCAAGCTTTGATAACGTGCAAAGCCTCTTGTCCAGGTAGGTACTCCGATAAATTTACTTAAGAAACTCCAACTTCTGCCCCCAGTTAATATCCACCAGGTTGCCATTCCCCATCCAGCTATTAGCAATGTCCATAGCCATTTTTGAAATTCGTCTGTGAATAGTCCGCCAAATATGCCGTTGATGATGAAGTAGGCTGCTAGGGCGATGACTGTCCACGGCAAGATTTGATCTGCTGGTAATGGCCCTAATGATGGTTGGCTACCTAATATTTGATTGACTGGACGAAAGTCTTTGTCTTGTGGGTTGGTCATTGGTCATTGGTCATTGGTCATTGGTCATTGGTCATTGGTCATTGGTCATTGGTCATTGGTCAATAGTTATTAATTATTTCTCCCCACACTCCCTTGTCTTTCTTCCCCTGTTGGCTATTTATTCCCACTGCCAATAACAAAGCCTGTGAGGACATCAGCAATTGTGACTGCAACTACTACTAATAAGGGCGTTCTGGCGATGTTTTGCCAATCTTCGTCTTTGCGCACGGCGTTGACTACTCCAATCAAGGCGACAGCTATATATAGTAGGTAGAGTGCCCGCAAAACGTTGAATACTAGTCCTACGGCTAGCTGGGTGTTACCGCCGTTGCTGGAACCTTGGGTAAGGGTGTTTTGAAAGAAATCTTCGGCTTTTTTGAAGAATTGTGCTTGTGCTGGGGCAGCGAAGTAGTCAAGCCAAAATACGCTTAATAGGGCGATCGCTGCTAATATTTGCAGTAAGATTATTTTTCGTTTTGGTAAGTTGAATTGTTGCCCTATTTGCTGTGTAATTATTGCTATGAGACTTCCTACTAACAAACAAAACAGTAGGATCGGGCTGTTGAGGCTGATAACACTCACTAATACTGCGCAGGCTGCTACAAATGGTAGCGTTTCAATTAGGAGCATACGCCAGTATCTAAGTATCCCTCGGAATGGATGGGCAGCTTTCATCATGCTGCTAGCTGTATTTGCAAAAAAGTTCCTCTGATGAGAACGTTGCTTAGACATTTGAGCAATTTCCCAATTGATAATTATCTTCAGATAGCTCTGTTATCCAGAACCTATTATTTCATCTATGCGCGATCGCTAGATTATTATTTGTTTAAGTACGATTTCCCATCGTCAGGTATTTTTGCCCCGATCCATATATCCATAAAGCTTTCCACCTCCAAATAACTGATGAATTTGGTATACACGTGAAAATACTTGTCGTGATGCTTGGCGACAAAATTAAGTCACGTAAATTTTACCAAAAGCAATTTGACTTACAATCCTAAGTGATTTTACGGTGGTAAATGCAAAATCTCAGGGGAAGTACTTAATAAAATTTAAACTAAACTATCTTCCCGTACCCTGGAGCCTTTTATTCAAGCTTAGTTTAATACCTGATCCCAGTAATTCAAATGAGCAATTATACTCATTGACATATGTAAATTTATTGTAAATTGCTACTAACAAGCGGCAGAAAAAATCCGCAAATCCCGTCAGTGACAAGATATTCTCTCTCCCGACAACTAAATGAAAACTTTGAAAAAACTTTATCAAATCCTAAAAATTGGTTTTTGTTAAGTTTTTCTTTACAAAAAGGATTCAAAAAAATCGTTACATGCCCCACCTTTTGTAAATGCAGTTGGCACATCAGGGATAAGACTTGCCGCAATTTCATAATCTCGCTGTCATATCACCCGCTGGGTACTCTGCAACAACCCTGACGGGGAACGATGTTAGTTTGTCACTAACTGGACTTACACCAAGTTCCAATCAAAGATAGTATTTGTCATTGCGGCCGTAGGGAAGCAATCTCATTAATTCTGATGAACTACAACAGACTGCAACTTAGTATCACCATAAAAGCCTGATTTCAGCACCTAATTGTATTAGCTGTTAGGTCGAAAATCCTTTGTACTCCAGGCTAAAAGACTGCTCGATCCATTGCTTAATTTCCTTACGAGATGCACTAACTCCTGGCTGTAATGCATCAAGTGATAACATCTCTCTCAACTGTGCCATTTTTGAAGAACGGTCGTGTTCTTCTATAAGCTGCCCATTATCAAAGATTAATTCATAAACATTCCTGAACTTGTATGCGGGGTGAAAGCCCATGTGAACATACATCTCACGGATGAAGTCGTCTCCAATCAACAAACCACCAGTGAATGGGATTAACTCTCGTAAATTATCTATCTTAAAGTCCGATGACTCCCACTGCGTCTCGGTTTTATTGCTTATCAAATGAATAAGGTGTCCATACTCTGTATATCGAGTAGGGGTTTTGCCAAACAATTTTAGCCCATCTTCTTGTTCTGCTTTTGACTGATCCGCTTCACTTAGCCCAATATTTAGTTGTGTAAGAAACAAAAATGTATCAGCGACCTCATAAGTGCAGTAATAACCTCGCCAGCAAGCAGTAGAAATCATTACTGGCTTAATACCATACTCTACTGGATCGAACAAACCAGAACCATTGATACCAGCAATGGCAAAAGACTTCTTACTATATAAGACTGTATCGCTGATTTGGGCAGTTATTGCTGTAATGTTTTATCGTAGTTTTAGCTTAAATACTAGTGTGAAAAATAGCTTTAATACAACCGTATATTTATTTAGATAATGATTTGAATTTTTGTTGAATTACTATTAAAAAATCTATTTTGTAAGTTTTAAGTTCGTGAAATTAGAGAAAATTGATATGATTAAACTTTCCCAACCTAATTCCATCAGGTTGGCTTTTTCTTTAAGTATATTTAGTTAAAATATCAACTTCAATTAGTGTTTCGGTGCTGCAAAAACCAGTCGTATAGTGTGGGATTGCTGTAAGTCTGCGTCCAAGAATCGTGTTCTGCTTCTGGGTAAACGGTGAATTTAATATTGCCACCAATTGCCTCTAGCGCCCTCACCATTTCTTCAGACTCACTAATTGCAACCACGCGATCGCGCGCTCCATGAAAAGCCCAAATAGGCAAGTTCTTTATTCTATCAGCTTGTTTGGGATCTCCACCACCACAAACCGGAGCGATCGCCGCAAATCGCTGAGGCTGGCTAATTGCCAAACGCCAAGTACCGTAACCTCCCATACTTAAACCAGTTAGGTAAATGCGCTGCAAATCCACTCGATAGTTGTGGATAACTTCATCAAGTAAGAGATTCAAGCGAAATTCATCCCAATATTCTCGCTGTGGACATTGAGGGGACACGACAATAAACGGAAAATCCGATTGTTCTTCTACAATCCTTGCTATACCATGTCGTTTTACCCAGTTCAAATTATCACCTCTCTCGCCAGCACCATGTAGAAACAAAATCATCGGATGACTTTGCTGCGATTCATAATTTTGAGGTAGAAATAGCAGGTAATTGTAACTATTGGTGTGTGTAATCTCTTGTTGAGTAGAGTGCATATTTGTAAATTAATTTAATGCAATAACAAATTTATCGAATTAAAGAGGGTTAAACTGATAGCAATTAAAGCAAAAGAAAGGGCACGATCTAAAACTTTTTGGTTGATTTTGCTAATTAGGTGTTACATCTCCCTAGCTCGAATTTTATCAATATAGAATCATTCAACAAGTTGCCATAGCTTATTTGAATATAACAAGACAAATTTCTCGGCTGAATGACTTCATTTCTATTTAGCTAATTTTGCTATTCCTGACAAATCATTCTCTAGGTAGAGCAAGACACACAGCTTGATGCACAATTAGCAAGATGGAAGCTATGCGATAAGTTTTTATACTGATTTTTAGATTACGTATTATTTTTGTCTCAAGATCTGGCGCTCTTAAAATTTTGAACAAAGAGCTAGAAATATGCAAGAAGCAACGATAAGCAACTTGGTTGATGCGGTGCGTAGATCTGCATATCAGCTGACAGGAGCAACCGCAGACTACGACCCATTGATGAATTTAATCGGGAATGCCCGCTTTGTCCTGATTGGCGAAGCTTCCCACGGTACTCATGAGTTCTACGAACAAAGGATTGAGATTACCAAACGGCTGATTCAAGAGAAAGGCTTTACAGCCGTTGCTGTAGAGGCAGACTGGCCTGATGCTTACCGTGTTAATCGTTATGTGCGTGGAGTTAGCGAAGATCCTACCCCTGCGGAGGCACTTTCTGGCTTTCAACGCTTTCCCGCCTGGATGTGGCGCAATACCGATGTATTAAAATTTATTAGCTGGTTAAGAGAATATAATGATGCTCTACCAGAAAACGCTATTAAAGTAGGCTTCTATGGGCTAGACCTTTATAGTATGTATGCCTCAATGGCAGAAGTTCTTAACTATCTCGATCGAGTTGATGTAGACGCCGCCCAACACGCTCGTTATCGTTACTCATGCTTTGAGCATTTTGGTGAAGATAGCCAGCATTATGGTTATGCTGCTAGTTTTGGGTTGAGCGAAACCTGTGAACAAGAGGTAGTCAATCAACTGCGGGAATTACAACGCCTTGCTGCTGAATCTCAAAATCATAATCCTATCGCAGCAGACGAGTTGTTCTACATCGAGCAAAACGCCCGATTGGTGAAGAATGCTGAGGCTTACTATCGCTCTATGTTTCAGGAACGGGTGTCGTCTTGGAATATTCGCGATCGCCACATGGCAGAAACTCTAGATCGGCTGACAACTCATCTAGATAAACAAGGACAACCAGCCAAAGTTGTAGTTTGGGAACACAACTCCCACTTAGGCGATGCTAGAGCAACGGCTATGGGTAGAGGTGGCGAGATCAATCTCGGTCAATTGGTGCGCGAAAAGTATGGTCGTGACTCAGTACTGATCGGCTTTAGCACATATACAGGTACAGTTATCGCTGCTTCTAGTTGGGGAGGGACAGCAGAATTGAAGCTAGTTCGCCCCGCTTTAACAAATAGCTACGAAGCTCTTTTCCATGAGACAGGAATGCCTCAGTTTTGGTTACAACTACGAGATAATTCAACAATTTCAGGATTGGAAAAACGGCGATTAGAAAGAGCGATCGGCGTGATTTACCAACCAGAAACCGAACGCATCAGTCACTACTTTTATGCCTGTCTCCCCGAACAATTTGATGCCATCATCCACATAGACGACACTAAGGGAGTACAACCTTTAGATCGTAATATCCAAGAGAATATAGGCGATCCTCCAGAAACCTTTCCTTTTGCTGTTTGAGTTGATGAGTCAAAGCATCACTAATGACAGATGAGGTGTCTGCAAATTTACCTTAAGCTTAGGCATCTTCAGAGCTGATGGAGAATGACTGATGGACGATAAAACCAGGGCGGCGCAAGCAGCAGTTCCTAACCAAGCAGCCGCCGAAGCTCAACAAACTAACTACGAACAAAAAAGCGCCAGTGGTGGTAATGCCATGCTTGATGCTCAAAGACAAGCGGGTGAAATGATTGGCGAGCCAGTTGTCGAGCATCCTAGCGCCACCAATATTGCAGGCGAGACAGAAACTAACGACCCTACAGACGCTAAATTATTTACAACTACAGGAGATTATCCCGTAGACGCCAACCAACTACAAAAAGACTATACCCCACCTCCAATTACCTCCGAGCAAGACTCGCCAAATCCCGATATGGGTGGGACTGAGCGACCGATGTAGTGAACAGTTGGGAATAGGTGAAGGCGATCGCCAGATTGTAATATGGCAAAGGTGACAGACTTTAAAGATTACTACACCATTCTGGGAGTAGATAAAAAAGCTACACCAGACGAAATTAAACGAGCATACCGCAAACTTGCCCGTAAATATCATCCTGACTTGAATCCGGGAGATCGAAAAGCCGAGGAACGTTTTAAAGAAATTAATGAAGCGAATGAAGTGCTATCTGACCCAGAGAAGCGGCAGAAGTACGACCAATTTGGGCAGTACTGGAATCAGGTAAATCAGTCTCAGGCTGGAACACCTCCACCAAAAAGTGCAGGTGTAGGCGTTCAAGGTTTTGATTTTGACCAATACAGCGATTTTGACTCATTCATCAACGATCTGCTAGGGCGCTATAGTACTCCAGGTAGCAACGGACGTAAAACCTATAGCTATCGTACTGCTACAGGGCAACCTAGTGGATTTACTAGTCAACCTCCTACAGATGCGGAAGCTGCGATCGCTCTTACCTTTGCAGAGGCGTTTCATGGTACGCAAAAGCGTCTGCAAGTAAATAATGAAACAATTAACGTGCGGATTCCACCAGGAGCTACACCAGGAAGCCGAGTAAGGATTCAAGGGAAAGGTCATTCTAGTCCTTTTTCCCAAGAACGGGGAGACTTGTATCTGACAATTGAGGTTTTGCCTCATGCTTTTTTTAAATTTGAGGGCGATAACATTACCTGTGAAGTTCCCATTCGCCCAGATGAAGCAGTTTTAGGTGCAGAAATCGATGTACCAACTCCCGATGGTAGTATTAATGTGAAGGTGCCGCCTGGAGTGCGTTCTGGTCAATCCCTCAGAATAAAAGGTAAAGGCTGGAAGTTACCTAAAGGTAAACAAAGTGACCTAATAATTAAACTCCAGATTGTGCCGCCAAAAGATATCAGTTCTATTGAACGAGAAGCTTACGAAACAATTCAGGCACACAGCAACTTTAATCCCCGCGCTCAGTTGCAGGAGGTAAAATTATGACCGAGTTCAGCCTTTCTTCAACAGTAGTTTCCCAAGATGGAGAACCGCTTTATTCCTATGAATATGCAGCTAGGGTGACAGAGACATCCACTGTATTGGTAGAACGCTTTGCTGAGTTGGGATTGATTGAACCGATAGGGGTAATGCTGCACCAGCGCGATATTACTCGGATTGTCCAAATTCTACGCTTGCGTCGGGATTTAGGATTAAATTTAGTGGGTGCAGCAATGGTGCTAGATATGGCCCAGGAAATTGCTCAGTTACGTGCCCAGGTTCAGGCATATCAATCAATGAAGTAAAATTTGAGATTTTCGCTAACCTAATTTTGACTATCAGAAGCAACGCGATCGCAATAAAAGCTCAAGGGATTTTTTGCAGATGGATGACCCGCCTGCGCGAAGACACGCCCCAAGTTATCCTTAACTTTCGCGAGAATCGTACCTTGACCGCTAATTTGCACGAGATAATCTCCTCCATTCACACCGTGGTTAAGTCCAGGGCGTGGCGTTTTCTGCTTTGTCGCCTTGAAACTAACTTTGCCTGTTAAGGGAGCATACTCGTTAGCTTCAGCTGTGAACGATTCAGATAGCTGTATGACAGAATTATTTAGCACTGTACCTGAACCTGCCTCAAGCTGAAGTATGCGGGAGGTAGACTCGTGTTCCCAACGGCTGAACTTTTCTGACTGGATAAAATCCAGCGCAAAAGAAGTTTTTTGTTGATTGTTCTGACCTGGAGTGTTTATTTGTAAAAGTTCAATATTAGACCACTTGGTGACTGCACATTCCAATACTGGCGTTACTTGTTGAGTCACCCCAAATTTTGGCACAGGTAAAGCAGTTACTTGGGAAACTGCGCTAACAATACAGCCACCCAACACACTACCAATAACCATGATGCTCAAACGCAATAATTGAGGACGGGCAGATAAGTTCACGATTGGAAAATTGCCTAATTGTTAGTATAAAAATTCCAGTAAAATGAACTATATCGCTCGTTTAGTGCGTGGTCAATAGTCATACCAACTTGGAATCAAAGATAGTATCTGTCATTGCGATCGTAGGGAAGCAATCTCATTAATTCTGGTTTAAAACAACAGACTGCAACTTAGTATCAGCAGTCAAGCTGCAAGTTTTTAAAGCCTCATATCTTTTCTCTCAAGTATCAGAACTAAAGAAATTACTTTCGCAACCCAGAGATTTTATTTTTTTACTAAAATGTACGCTGTAGCATATTCAGGTAATGTGCTGGCATACCGTCCAAAATCTTGTTGATTCTGAAAAATACCTGCTAAAAAATCGAGTTGATGCAGATTAGGTAAAAAAGCTCCGCCAGTATCGGCAATCACACCCATTTGTAGCTGTTTTCGCCCACCGCTATTATGCTCAAGCACAATTACCTTACCCAAACCAATATTGAGGACATCACCCGCGAAAGTCACTCCTGGTTTAATGGATATTTTGGCATCTATCTTGTAGCCATAACCTTTAATATCATCAACTTTTCTAAAATACCAGTAACGCTTTTGGGCTGTTGCTTTTAAGCCTCTGACATAA
This sequence comes from Calothrix sp. NIES-2098, assembly GCF_963875125.1. Lineage (NCBI taxonomy): Bacteria > Bacillati > Cyanobacteriota > Cyanophyceae > Nostocales > Calotrichaceae > Calothrix > Calothrix sp. NIES-2098. Next base: position 7,987,359 of record NZ_CAWNKJ010000001.1, on the reverse strand, counting down.
GGCATTTCATTACTTCTATCTACATTAAAATATCCCTGCGTTCCATCTGTGAATTTAATTAATATTGTGCCCTCCATCAATGCTTCTTCAAATCCATTGCGAGTTAAATATGCGAGGGGTTCTACTTTACCAAATTCTTTACCACCAGGCTCATAAATACCAGATAGTACATCTTGCTTTGTATATCTCGTGTAGAATTTATCAGTAGTAATATTATCTTTTAAACTATAAAGTGGAATGTTATAAGTAGAGGTCTTTTTTCGGGAACCAGGATGAATAAATACAGCATATTTGGTGAGCCTTAGCTGTTTTTGATTTCTGCTCTTTGGATTATGAGCAGTCCATTTTATTACGCGAAAATTGTTATTAATAAAATTAGGATTTTGTAACCGAGTAGTTCTATTATTGGCAATGTCTTCGCGAAGAACCGCAATCATGAAATCTAAGGTTTTGAGAACATCTTCTACATTCACTCCCTGAGTATCAAGCAGCCCTTTACGTAAAATATCAGGGTCTTCAGTAGAGTAATTTTGGTAATACTTTCTGGTATTTGTGAGAACGCTCAGTAAATCTGCTTGTTTAAAATTTAACTTCGCCGTTGGTAATTTTCCAGCCGCAAAAACTTGATTACCATTAACACTAAACTTATATTTTTTTAACTCATCAATAACTGCATAGGTTGTGGAAGCTGATATTAAATTTTTCTTGGATGCATGAATATTTTCCTGGCTGACAGTATTCTCAAATTCTTGCTGCTGAGTAAAAAGATTGACCAAACTTGTAGCGACTATCTGAGCAGACTGAATAAAGGGAAGGGAAATAGCTGCTTGATTTAATGGCTTTTCCTGCTCAGTAAAAGAGACATTCTGTACAGTCTGATGTTGTTGACTTAACTGTCTAGTTTTTGACTGAGTATATATGTGGTTACTACCTAAAGCGATCGTTAATAAAGTAGCAAAACCTGCAAAGCCTAATTTTTTATTGGATAGTATACTCATGGTATTAAAAAAATTCTCTTGCTAAATCATAGTTGTGCTTGGCCAATATCTGAACCACTGGCCATAAAAAAGTTCCCCACTAGTGGACTTTGGGGATGAGGGAGTGTGGGAAGACAAGGGAGACAAGAGACAAATTGACAAATGACTACCTTAACCGTTCTTCTTGGATGAGGGTACGCTGGTAAATTTGATGATTTTTAAACCAATGCCAAGTACGCGCACGATAGTTATTGTCAGGGCTAATTTGAATCATTTCATACAAAGACATTTCTGGTGCTGTCTTATAAGAAAACGATAATATGACTGTAGAATCGTCTACTTCCCAGGCTTTTCCTAGAATACGCTCGGTATCAAAAAATAGAGTTTTATCTCGATAAATACCAGGAAATTCATATTCTTCTTTTTTACCATCCGACCATTTGTAGCGATTAATTTGGTAGTAAGGATAGGGACTATTTTCGGGAAATTGGCAGCTTAGGTGAGATTCATATCTATCAAGGATGTTTCCGGCTGTATCGACTACTGTATACGTACCTACCCAATCTCCTTCATGGCGAACAAGCACGGGCATTCCTTCTCTAATCGTAGACATAGAAAACTCCTTGAAATTGGTTGCTATCAATCAATTGTCAGGTTAAAATTTTTTCTTACTTAATTATCAAACCACCAAGGGTCATTTGCAGAATTAGTTTTGATCAAAAAAGCTTTTTTTCTCATGAATCTTTTCAATGCTGCTGCACCCATGCGCGACCCACCCAAACCAGAGAATTTGAAGGAATTTTTTTCTCCTTCGTGCATGACAGCGGTCAGAGCAGCATCATTAATACTGATTGCTCCTGCTTCGATTTGCTGGCCGACTTCTAATGCTAATTCTTCTGAGCCTGCAAACACAGCCGCACTCAGTCCATAAATCGAGTCATTGGCTAGTTGAATTGCTTCCTCAACTTTAGAAAATGACATGATTGGCATAATCGGGCCAAAGGTTTCTTCGGTCATCACTTTCATAGAATGGTTGACCTGAGTCAAAACTGTAGGACGACACCACCAACCGCCTCCTAATTCTTCAACTTTGCCGCCACAGTGCATTACTGCTCCCTTATCTAAGGCATCTAGAAGATGGTCGCTAATAATTGCTGCTTGTTTTTCGGCAATAATGGGGCCGAGTTCTCCAGTTTCTAATGTGGGGTGAGCTAATTTGAGTTTTTGGGCTTTAGTTACTAGCTGGGCAACAAATTTCTCAAATATAGATTCCGCAACGTAAATTCGCTCAATTGAAAGACATGATTGCCCGCTGTTGACAACTGCACCCCATAAAATTGCTGAGGTTGCTAAGTCTAAATTAGCTGATTCTAAAACGATCGCCGGATCTTTGCCTCCTAATTCTAAAAATACGGGAATAAACTTTTTCGCTGCTAGTTCACCAACTTTTCGCCCTGTGGCTACGCTACCTGTAAAGCAGACTAAATCTACATATTCAATCAGAGCAGCTCCGGTTTCGCCTGCTCCTTCAATAAAAGTAAATACATCGCGTAATTTAGGTACAGCATTAAGTGCTGTCATTAGTGGTGCGACAAAGCGGGGAGCAATTTCACTAGGTTTCACAATAACTGCACAACCAGCAAGCAATGCGGGAATTGCATCAATCGTAGACAGCAATAAGGGAAAATTCCACGGACTAATTACCCCAACTAAGGAGTAAGGAACGGCGGTTTGTTGCAGGGCGATAAAGGGAATTGCTGTATTTTTTGCTGATTCTTGCAGCAATTCTGGTGCTAACTTACACCAGCGGTCAATACCAGAGATAAAGGAGTCAATTTCCATTTCCGAGATGGATAGTCTTCCCGTATCATTAACCAAAGCCTCAGTTAAGCGATCGCGTCCTGCTAATATTGCCTGCTTCCATTCCTGTAATGCTGCAATTCTGGCTTCTACACTCAACTGCTGCCAACGCACTTGTGCCCTCCGCAACCGATTACATAGCTGCGCCAGTAGCTTTGGCGGCGGCGGTATAATCACATAGTCAAATTTTCCCGTCCGAGGATTACGAACATCTATTGATTTTGTCATTGGTCATTTGTCATTGGTCATTTGTCATTGGTCATTTGTCCCCCCACACTCCCCACACTTCCCACACTCCCCCATCTCTCTCTCAAATCACCCCTAAATTAGCTAGGCGTTCAATGGTTGCTTGCTGTGTTTGCAAGAAGTGTTTGCGGTCTACTTCTGTTTCCAGCATAGTGTTTGGTGGATAAAATTTTGACTGGAGGTAACTTTGGGCATATAGCTCAAATCGCTGCCGGGAAAGTAAATTATTTAACCCAGGTCGGCGGCGATCGCGTCTGAGTGCGGCTAAATCAATCTCTGCAAAAGCTGCCATGCTTTCGCCTGTAGTTGTCTCTGCTAGGATGATGCCGCGATGGTCAATAATTTTAGAACCGCCATCAGCAGAAGCGATCGGTATAGGGATATTAGCGATACCAGCTGTATTTGCAGACACAACATATGCTGTGTTCTCCACGGCACGGGTAATTTTGGCTGCGTCTTTGGGTGTTAAAGCTTTGCTATACACTTCTGATGTGGAGTGGAGAAAAATTTCTGCACCGCGCATTGCTAAACAGCGTGCGACTTCTGGATACAAAATTTCTTCTGATGCTAAAGCTGCTAAATTCCCGATCGCAGTTTTCGCAACCGGAAAAACTCCCTCTAATCCATAACAGTCAAGATATTTATCCCAAACATCATGGGGTGTGGGGGCAAACATAGAATTTAGCCGTCGATACCGCAAAACAACATTTCCCGATGGGTCAATCGCAAAGCAGGTTTGGAAGTACAAGCCAGGAAAGTTAGGGTCAACTTCGTAGGCGTTCCCAGCTAAAAAGATACGATGTTTTTGCGCGATTTGACCAAGAGCTTCATACTCAGCACCATTGATTTCCAAACAGGCTTTTTCTGCCCACACCGCTAGAGATTCACCCAGAGGAAAACCTGTGAGGAAATATTCTGGTAGCACAATTAAACGACAGTCAAAGCCGATAAAAGCAATACTGGCAGCGATTTGCTGTGCCAAGCGGTTGATAGTATTTTGGATTAAAGAACGAGCTTCAGCGCGATCGCGTGCTTGATTGACTGCATGACAGGTAACTTGGAGTGCCAAGGCTCGATAGGAATCTAAATTATCGGTGTGGGCTGTCATAGATGCTGGGTGAAAATTTTAACTGCCACTCTTAAGAATACGATCGCCTCCCCACAGCGATCGCACTAGTTTATTGGTGAATTCTTCCCCGAATAGCCGTTCAGCAAATTTATTAGCAGGATCGCGTTCGGCAACTTGACGACGTACATTTAAGTCGCGTTCAGTTAAAGCAGCACGTTCATCTGCTGGTACAGGTTCGGCTCGATCTATCCAAGTTAACCAGCGGTCTATGAACTCATGAGCCACCGTGTGAACAGTAGCAAGTGTTTCTTCTGTAACTGGGCTGTTGTAACACAAACTGGTATGAGATTGTGCCTGACGCATATAAAGCGTTTTACTGATGAACTGTTGGAAACGGGAATCATTGAGAAAGTTTAGATATGTCTGATTCATTGGTTCGTAGTAACGATCCAATGATTCTAGATCGGTAAATAAATCGGTGCGGGGGACATAATCAATGAACCAGAATAGTTGCGGCATTGTACCAAATGCAATAGCCAAATGAGGCACACGGATATGAGAACCGAGCCAAACAGTTAAATGCATATTGCTAAAGCCTGATTGCGGATCGCGTAGCCATGAATGCACTAACCAGTCAATTTCCGGGCCAGAGAAAGTATTAAGCGAGCCATGAGCTTGGCCTGTTAAAGCTGAGTAGCTTTGTAAATCCTTGCTAGATGGATCTGGATGAATAGAAAAACGAGCTTCGAGCTTGTCGCGAAGTTCATTTGTCCATCCCCACAACTGCTGAAATACAGCTTGACTGTCTAGATTAGATTGCTGCTCAATCATGATTAGCTTCTCCTAGCTTTAGATAAACTTAATTTAAACGCAGAACTCCAGGTAAAACTATGTCACCTCAGAGCGATCGCATAGAGTCCAACATCGATAAAGTCTTGCTCATCGGCGTTACTGGTGGAACTGGTGGGAATGTTGTTAAAGGATTTCTCGAACAGGGCGTTACTAATCTGCGTGCCATCACCAGGAAAATAGACTTGAATCGGCCTTCTCTATCAAAGTTGAATGATGCTGGAGTCGAGTTAGTTGAAGCTGATTTAGATAATGCAGACTCCCTGAGTACAGCTTTTACAGGAGTTAGATCTGTTTACTGTCACGCCACCTCTGGAGATTTAAGTAAGGCCGATCGCTTAGAAGTCGAGAGAGCAAAGCAAGTTGCACAAGCTGCAAAACAAGCTAATATTCAGCACTTAGTTTACAATTCCGCAGGTGGAGCTGATAGAAATTCTGGCATTCCTCATATCGAGCAAAAATATGAAGTTGAGCAAATTTTCAAAGCTGCTGGCTTACCAACAACCATGTTGCGTGCTTGCTTGTTCATGGAGGAGTTTTGGAAAAAGTATACACGACCTTCTATCCTCAAAGGTGTTTTCCCATTTTCTATTCAACCAAACAAGCCCTTACATTTGATTACAACTAAAGATATGGGACGTGTAGCTGCTTATGTGATTCAACATCCATCTCAGTACATTGGACGCGAAATTGAGTTGGCTGGCGATGTATTGACTCCTAAGCAAATGGCAGAGGCATTTTCGCAAGCGCAGGGAGTAAAAGTTACCCACAAAGAAACACCAGCTTGGATTTTTTTACTGCTTTGGCAAAAGGAATTATTCGATTTGATTCAATGGTATCGCCACAAAGGTTATCAGGCTGATGTTGAGAATTTGCGAGCAGAATTTCCGGAGTTATTAACTACATTTAGTGAATTTCTGGAACAAACCAACTGGGCAAATCCAGAACTGACTTATGAAAATATTTAATTAAATAATTTATGGTGTGCCAGAGGGCGAGGTTTACCCACCCCTACAGATACATATGTCGCATTCTGTTGACAAATTATACCAATTAAATAATGTTCGCGACAGATAAATTCTTTGTATGGGCACGGCACCCACAATCTTTCGGTATATCAAATTATCTTACTGACGCCGTGCCCCTACTTTGTCGCATTCTTTTTTCAAAATGGTATTAGTATTAATTCATTCGTAATTCATAAATTTTTAATTACGAATTACGAATTACGAATTATATTGTTAACTTCTCAAACTAACACCGAATTTTTCTACCAAAGCTTCGCGAACTTTGTTGTGTACTGGTTCAACTTCGGCATCGGTGAGAGTGCGATCGCTGGCACGATAAATTAAGCGAAATGCCAAACTGCGTTGTCCGGCGGGCACGTTTTCACCGCGATATTCATCAAACAATTCCACTGATTCTAGTAAATCTTTACCAGCTTTGTTAATTGCTTTTTCAATTTCTGCAACTGTCACCTTCACAGGTGCAAAGAAGGCGATATCGCGATCGCTTGCTGGATAGGTGGAATAAGGATGAAATACTGGTATCAAGGTATCATCTTGATCCAGCGCATCTAAGAGGACATCTGCATCTAACTGGAATGCGTACACAGAATCCGGTAGCCCTTTTTCTCGCCGCAATTGGGGATGAATTTGTCCAAAAATGCCAAGTCTGTTACCCCGAATCCACAAAGAAGCGGTGCGTCCGGGATGCAAACGTTCGTCGCGACAATCGGGTTGATATTCTACTGGTAAATCTAGTTGATGAAATACGCTGTCTAGAATACCTTTGGCTTCATACCAGGTCAGAGGTTGTTCGCGACCGCTTCTTGACCATTTACTAACAGTGCGATCGCCGCCCATAATTCCTGCGATCGCTTCGGTTTCTTGCAAGCCGTCTTCCTCTCGCGAGAAAATCCGCCCAATTTCAAAGCCGTTTAGCGCACCGTTTCCTTGTTCTAAGTTGTATTGAAAAGCATCAATCAACCCAGCTAATAAATCGGTTCGCAGCGCGGAATACTCTACAAACAAGGGATTTGACAGGACTATTTGTTTGTCTTCGCCTGGTTTTACCAAAGAGTACTGAATTAATTCTGTCAGTCCTTCGGCTCGGAAGTAAGCGCGTAATTTGCGGATCAGTTCCTGATCTAAAGGCAAATAGCCTGCTTCGGCTTTTTGTGGCAGAGTATCACAAAATTTGTCATAGCCGTAGAGACGGGCAATTTCTTCAATCAGGTCAATTTCCCGTTCTAAGTCGCGGTAACGATAAGGTGGTACGGAAACTGTCCAGAAACGTTCGCCCGAAGAAGTAAGTTGACAGCCCAATGCAGTGAGAATGCGTTCAACGTCCTGTTCTTCGAGTTCGCCTGTTTCTTCACCTAAATCAATTGGCCCTAGGACTTGATTGACTCTATCTAACCGCAGTGCAATTGAACGCGTCCAGGTGGAAGGATCGGGGCGAGTATCAGCGATTTCTTGCTGGATAATTACGCCACCAGCCAGTTCAGTTAGCAGTGACAAAGCGCGACGACAAGCTACTTCCAATTCAGCGCGGTTGACGCCCCGTTCGTATCTGCCAGAGGATTCACTTCTTAAACCGACACTCCGAGAAGAACGGCGAATAGCAACAGAATCAAATAAGGCTGCTTCTAAAACTAAGCTTTGAGTACCTTCATGAACTTCTGTTTCTTCACCACCCATGACTCCCGCGATCGCCACTGGTTTATCATTAGCAGTAATCAATAAATTTTGGGTTGAGAGGTTGCGAGTTTGTCCATCTAAGGTTTTCAGCGTTTCCCCAGCATTGGCGAAGCGCACGCCGATAGTTAAATTGCCATTTCCTGCTACCGATTTTAGGCGATCGCGGTCAAATGCGTGTAAAGGTTGTCCCCATTCCAACAATACATAGTTAGTAATATCCACAACATTATTGATGGGACGCACTCCAGCGGCTTGTAAGCGTTGCTGCAACCAACCAGGAGAAGCAGCAATTTTTACCTGTTCGATAACAGTACCGATATATGCAGGACAAGCTTGGGTTTCGGAAATACTTAACGCTAAATTTCCTCTACCTTGGCTAACTGACACTTCACCGGGTTCGGGAATGCTGAGTTTACCACCAGTTAAAGCTGCTACTTCCCTGGCTATACCTACCATACTTAGGGCATCAGCGCGATTGGCAGTCGCAGTTACGTCTAAAATTACATCATCCAGACCCAACAAAGGACGGACATCGCTACCCAAGGCGAGATTTTCCTGTGGAAAAATATGAATTCCATCGACATCTGTAGTTAAGCCCAGTTCTTTTAAAGAACAGATCATTCCCTGAGAAGGTACACCCCGCAGTTTTGCTGGCTTAATTTTTAAATCGATATTGGGTAAATAAGTACCTGTAGTAGCAACTGGCACATAAATATCTGCCCGAACGTTAGCAGCACCACAGACAATATTTAAAGTCTCAGCCGCACCAATATCCACTTGACAAACACTTAATTTATCAGCGTTGGGGTGGGGTTGACGCTCAAGCACTCTCCCCACAACCACGCCATTGGCCCAAGTGCGGCGGTCTTCAATATCTTCTACTTCAAACCCAGCCATTGTCAGGGTTTCAGCTAATTCTTCTGGGCTAAGTTTGATTTCTACTAGTTCCCGCAGCCAGTTTAAAGAAATACGCATGGAGTGTGCTTGTTTTAGGAATCGTCTTTTGCTCTCATTTTAGGGTGCTTGCTAGCGAGCGATCGCCGATCGTTCAGCAAAGTCTACCCATTCACTTGAACGATCCTACTACGTTGATTCGAGCAATTGCGGAAATCGTCTTTGAGACTTTGGATCTATCAAAGCGATAGAGATTTTCAGGTGAACAATGAAAGTGAATTACCAGCAAATCCAAAAATGGATTCTACACCCAATGTTGATGGGTTTGGTTGCAGCCGGAGCGATCGCCTGCATATCTGAGGTAAACTCTGCATTGACAAAAAGTGCGTTGGCCAAAGAAGTTGTTTCTTTAGATGTGCCAAAACCCGTACCACCAGACCAAACTAGTTACCGCAGCCGTTTGGGTTTTAGCTTTGGCTATTCCCTCAACTCTTTTGTGGTAGAAGAAAAGATAGCTTCTCGGACAAATAATGTTAATTCTCCATTGGGTACGGTTGATATCTGGACTAAAAAGCACGCCCAAAAAATTCGTGCTGGAGAATATGCAGGCGGTACAGAATATCCAGCTAATGTTCGTATAGCTGTGTATCGTAATAACCGTAAATTACCTTTGCAGAAATGGGTGAAGCAGAGTAATGAATTTTCGGTTACGCGTGAATTTAAGACTGCCAAAATTGCAGGACAAACTGGAATTAAGTTTAAATCGAGTGGGTTGTATGAAAACGAACACGTTGTTTTTGGTAACCCTAAAAATTCACGTATTATTGTTGTGACATTATCTAAAACTGGTTATGGCGACAATGACGCCCATTACCAGATAGCATATCAACAGCTAGTAGATTCCTTCCGCTTGATAAATTAATTATGAGGTGAGAATAAATTCTTATATAGAAGCAAAGAGTAAAACTTACGCCACCAATACAGCATCAATCAGCGTGAAAACAGACACCATATTCTACCGTTTATTTCAAAGCTTCCCCAGCATATTCTTTGAGCTGATAAACCAACCACCGGAAACCGCAAATACTTACCAATTTTCATCGGTAGAAGTCAAACAACTCGCTTTCCGTATTGATGGCGTATTTCTTCCCAAAACTAACACATCGTACCCCATATATTTCGTAGAAGTCCAATTTCAACCAGATCAAAAATTCTACTCTCGTCTTTTTACAGAAATCTTTCTTTACCTGGATAAAACCCAACTTACCAACAATTGGCGTGGAGTTGTAGTTTATCCCAGCCGCAGTATTGATGTAGGAGAAACAGAAAGATACATAGAATTACTCACATCCGAGCGAGTCACGCGCGTATATTTGGATGAATTAGACTCCACGGCATTACTGTCGATTGGTATTGGGACTGTTAAATTAGTAATAGAGCCTTCAGATAGTGCAGTCACAAAAGCCAGGGAGTTAATCAACCTCGCCAGACAACAAATAGCCTCAGAAATTACCCAACGGGAATTTCTCGAATTGATAGAAACAATTATTGTCTATAAATTTCCCCAAAAAAGTCGAGAGGAGATTGAGCAAATGTTTGGATTTAGCGAGTTAAAGCAAACTAAAGTTTATCAAGAAGCCAAGCAGGAAGGAAAACTTGAAACAATTCCTTTTATGTTGAGTTTAGGTGCAACTGTCGAACAAATAGCGGAAGCATTAAGCTTAGATGTTGAGTTAGTTCGCTTGGTAGCTACAAAAACTAATGCTAACGAAGAACAGAATAGCAAATCTTAATACTTTAATTAATGGTAATTGGTAGCTATTAAAACTTGAGTTTTATAACTTAGGTTTGCACGCTAAAATCTTCTGAATCTATCCCCCAATTTACCCAGCTAATTGCCTCTCTTGCTGATTTGACATCAGGCGGAACTCGCAAGATATGAATAAAATCTGTACTTGGGCAAGTCATTTTTAATAAAACAATTGGTTCCATATCAACATCCTTATCTATTTTTAATAGAGTGTATTCTTGCCAAGTATCTAATTCAACAGCTTGTAATTCATGGGTAATTTTTGCATAACCAATCCCTTGAATTAAAACTCTTCTCAATTCTGCATTATCTTCTTCTAAAAGCCATCTTGCTTGCCATTGTTTTGGGTGTAATTTACCATACTTTTCTGGCAATATGACGCCGTGATAAGCATAGATATTAAATCCTTCATAAGCAATTGCAGGAATTCCTTCACCGTGCAAGTTTTTATCTGCATCAAAGCGAATTGTTAATGGTTTAGAAGTAACTACAGCAATTTCTTTAAAAGACCACCACCAACCACAATATTTAGTAAGATGCCACAAACCTTTTAGTTTAGAGCAGTCTATGCCAATAGCGTTAAAGTATGCATACAAAACAAGTTCTTGTAAGTCAAATACTCCGGTAGGATATTCATAGGGAGCCAAAGCGATAATAAAATTTGATTTATTAAAATTAAGAACGTCACAAATATTATTCCAAGTCAAATCAAATAAATCTCTCACAGGTAAAAATGCAGGATACATATCATATAGAAAAGTATCTTCTATAATTTGTCTAACAATAGGATTTACAACAAGATTAATAGCAGTATCAATATCTTTTCGCACCCACCATAGATTGCTTTTAACAAGATGTCCTAAAAAACTTTCATAACCAACCATCCAACTAACTGCCGCTAAAGGATTATCAAACCACATAATTTTTTGTGGTGGCTTTAGCCCAACACATTCATAAGCAAGGCAAATAGCTGCTTCTGCTTGTTGTTTATCTGTAGGTGAAGTATCCAAAGCAATCTTGAGCCACTCATCCCGAATCAGAGGCATGAGGGCTTGTTGTTCAGGGGTGAGTTTTTGAATGCGAGCCTGTGTCATACAGATGGAAATTGACTATGAGAAATTACTGTAACCTAATGTTTGCTGTTAGGCTGTGTATCTACGTGGGAATACTAAACAGCAAGTGTTGAGGAACTCAGTATGAAACGCCTCCAGTGGATGGCATGGTGCCTTGCAGCCTTAATGCTGGCTCTTTGGTTAGGAAGTTGCTCTCCGCCGCCAACAAAAGTGGTGAGCTTAAATTTTGCTGCGGCGGGTATGGTGCGCAATGCCCTGCAAGAGATTGAAGACCTTTACCAGCAAGAACATCCCAATGTCGTAATCCATTCTATCTATGCTGGTTCTGGCGTCATCAAAGAGGCAATTGAGCAGGGAGAACCCTTTGATGGGATTTTATTGGCAGATATCCCACCCCTTGATGAGTTACAAACAAAGGGGTTAATTCTGCTTGAAAGCCGTAAAGAATTATTGAGTACCGACATTGTATTGATTGCTTCTGCTAATTCTTCCGTGCGAGTTTCCGATTTGCGGCAATTAGCGGACGATCGCATTAAAAGCGTAGCCATAGGCGACCAAAATCTCGCAGTTGGTCGATATACTGCCAGCCTGCTGACTAAGTTGGGTATTAAGCAGGCAGTGGAGTCAAAGGCAGTTGTGGTCAAGGTGGATGTAAGGGAAGTCTTACGAGCAGTTGAGCAAAAAGAAGCGGAGGTGGGCATCACTTTCCTCTCAGAAGCTAAAAGCTCTGCTGATGTGCAGGTGTTAACCACCGCATCAAAAGATTTTTACGAACCAATCCGATCCGGTGTTGCTATTGTCAAAGGCTCTCCCCATCGCCAGGAAATGCAGGCTTATCTAGATTTTTTAAGCAGCCCTAAAGCAATGGCAGTATTTCAGAAATTTGGACTCCGTCCTCTACGGTCATAGGCAAAAGGAATTAGAGATGAAACAAGAATCTAACTTTCTGAGAACTATTACTGGGAGCTTGGCAATAACCACCTTCGTAGCATTAACAGTCAGTGGCATAGCATTTTGGAGTGCCAACCGAACTTTAGAAATCAACCAGCAAATGGCCGAAGATTTGGAAACTCTGAATGCTGTGGAGTCTGTGAGTAGCGCTTTAAAAGATACCGAAAATCTTCAGAGGCAATACTTACTGACAGGAAGTCAACAAACCTTCAGGGCATTTGGTATTCGGATGATCGATGTCGATCAACAAATGCGGCGATTGCAAAGCTTGCTCGACAAAGCGTCTGGCGAACAAGTAGCTGGCGATCGCTTAGAAACATTCACGATTCAACGCCTAAGACAACTACGCCAAGGCATTGAACTCAAGCAAACCAAAGGGCTAGATGCGGCAATTGACCGCTCGCCAACGCAACTACTTGATGAAGCGACGTTGCTGATACAGCAGATAAAAGCCACAGAAACCGTAGAGTTACGTCAGAAACAGCAAGCTGCTACCAACACAGCCCTTCAGGCAATGGCGGCGTTTTTAGTGGGTATTGTCTTTAACTTGGCAATTATTCTTTGGACTTACCATTTAATTCGCAAAGAAACCTGGAAACGGAATCAGGCAGAAATCGATCTTCAGCAAAGCAACCAGAAATTCCAAGAACAAACCATTCTGATGCAACAAATCCTGAACTGCATGAGCGATGGAGTGGTGGTTGCCGATGAAAATTATCAATTCTTGGTTGTTAACCCTGCGGCTGAACAGATGTTTGACACAGAAGTTCCTGAAGGTCAGCCAGAAGAGTGGTCGCAGCAATACGGAATATTTCAAGCCGATCGAGTGACTTTGATACCCCAAGAGCAGCTTCCCATAGTTCGCGCTGTTCGGGGTGAGGAAGTAGATAATGTAGAACTTTTTATCCGGAATCAGAAAATTCCTGAGGGTTTGTGGGTGACATTTAGTGGGAGACCGCTAAAAGATCCAAGTGGCGCATTGACAGGAGGAGTGATCGTTTGCCGCGATACTAGCACTCGCAAGTACGCAGAATTCCAGCTGTTGCAGGCAAAGGAAGCAGCGGAAGTTGCCAACCTTGCCAAAAGCGAATTCCTTGCTAACATGAACCACGAACTGCGAACTCCGTTGAATGGTATTCTCGGCTACGCTCAGATTCTCCAGCGCGACCCCACCACCACCCCCAAGCAGCAGAAGGGATTAGGCGTGATTTACCAATGTGGTTCCCACCTGCTGACCTTGATTAACGACATTCTCGATCTCTCCAAACTAGAAGTGCAGAAGATGGATCTCTATCCTCAAGATTTCCACTTTGCCAACTTCCTCACTACCACAGTAGAAATGTGTCGCATCAAAGCCGAACAAAAGGGTATTGCTTTCCATTACCATCCAGCTAACCTACCAACTGCCGTCCATGCGGATGACAAACGGCTGCGGCAGGTGTTACTAAACTTACTCAGCAATGCAGTAAAGTTTACTGATTTTGGCACGGTAAAATTTACGGTTGAAGCAATAGGGAACCAAGAAACAGCGGACACTCCATCAACAAGAATTCGCTTCCGAGTCGAAGATACAGGCATTGGCATCCCAGCAGAAAAGTTACAATCTATCTTTTTACCCTTTGAGCAGGCGGGAAAGCGCGATCGCAATAGTGAAGGTACGGGATTAGGGTTAGCAATTAGCCAGCAAATTGTGCAGATGATGGGCAGTTCGATCCAAGTCAACAGCACTCTGGGTAAGGGCAGCACCTTCTGGTTTGAAGTGGACATACCTGCTGCTGCTGATTGGCTGAATCGGTGTGGTTCTAACAATCAAAAGATAATTGGCTACCAGGGCGAACGGCGCAAAATCTTAGTGATTGACGATCGCCAAGAGAACCGCGCTGTGGTGATGGGGATGCTGGCACCTTTGGGTTTTAAAGTAGCGGAAGCCGATGATGGACAAGCAGGATTGGATCGCGCGCTTCAGATGCGCCCAGATTTGATTATTACCGATGTGATGATGTCAAAGATGAATGGGCTGGAAATGACCCGCCGCTTGCGTCAACTGCTGGATTTTGCCAAAACGCCCATTATTGCTTCCCCTGCTTCCTTGTCGCAAGTGGATATGCAGGAGGCGATAGATGCAGGTTGTAGTAGCTTTTTTCCCAAGCCGATAGAGTTCACCGCTTTGCTGGGGGAATTGCAACGCCATCTAGAGTTGCGATGGATTTACGAAACTATACCAGAAGCGACTGAATCAGCTATTGCAGTTGCCAATCCGACAGAGCTAGTCGTACCGTCAGCAGCAGAACTGAGCGCTATTTACCAAGCAGCCCAGGATGGCTTTATGAGCGATATCCAGCAGGAAGCCAACCGCCTCAAGCAACTTAATCCCCAGTATGCCCCCTTTGCCAATAAGCTGCTGGAACTGAGCCAGAGATTTGATGACGAAGGAATTCTCAATTTATTAGCACCCCATATTTAAATTTTTCTAGGAGTTCAACTATGTCTGTTGACAGCACAGCCCCAACAGGAACTATTTTGGTAGTCGATGATAACCCTACCAACATTCAAGTATTGTTCGATGTTTTGAGTGAAATTGGTTATCGAGTAGCGATCGCTAAAAGTGGCGAAGCCGCCCTGCAACGCGTCCAGTCCTACCATCCCGATATTATTCTGTTGGATGTAATGATGCCCGGCATCGATGGTTTTGAAACCTGTCAGCGCCTCAAAGTTGACTCCGCTACCCGCGATATTCCAGTAATTTTTATGACCGCCCTCTCCGACTCCGTAGATAAGGTCAAAGGGCTGAGTCTGGGTGCAGTAGACTATATTACTAAGCCGATCCAACATGAAGAAGCTCTAGCCCGGATTCGGGTACACCTGCAACTACGTGACTCGCAAAAATCCTTACAAAAACAAGCCACCGAACTTTCCCAAGCATTAGATAATCTCAAGCAGGCACAAGTGCATCTCGTGCAAAGCGAAAAAATGTCATCACTTGGGCAAATGATGGCGGGTGTAGCTCATGAAATCAACAATCCCGTAAATTTTATCTATGCTAATCTGGCTCCCGCTAAAGAATACATCAAGGATTTGCTGAATTTTGTGGATTTATATCGTCAATACCATCCGCAACCCCACCCCCAAATTCAAGACTGGATGGATGAGGTAGATATCGACTATTTGCAAGCAGATTTGCCCAAGCTAGTAGATTCTTTGAAACTAGGAAGCGATCGCATCCGCCAACTTGTACTATCGTTACGTAACTTTTCGCGTTTGGATGAATCGGGAACTCAGTTAGTTGATTTGCATGAAGGTATCGAAAGCACTCTATTGCTCTTACAACATCGTCTCAAAGGCCGCCCAGAACATCCTGGCATTCAAGTTGTGCGAGACTACGGACAACTACCCCATGTGGAATGCTATCCCAGTCAACTTAATCAAGTATTCATGAATATTCTTGGTAATGCTATTGATGCTTTAGAAGAACGAGATCGAAAACGCAGCCTTGAGGATATCCAGGCAAATCCCAGTAAAATTTCTATCCGTACTGAATACCTACAAGATCGGGATATTGCTATCAGCATTGCCGATAACGGTTGTGGCATTGAAGAAAGCGTCAGTTCTCAACTGTTTGAGCCATTTTTCACTACCAAACCCATTGGCAAAGGCACCGGATTGGGTCTTTCTATCAGCTATCAGATTGTTACCCAAAAACACGGTGGTAAAATCTACTGCCAATCCACACTAGGGATAGGATCTGAGTTTACGATTAAAATTCCGGTTCGGCAAGCTGTTTGTTAGATTTGTCATTTGTCATTAGTTATTTCTCCTCTGCTTCCTGATTCATACCCAAGATTACCCAACAACAGATTCAATAGCACGTAGTAACTGTTGTTTGGTAAAAGGCTTAGTTAAATAAACATCTGCACCTTGTTTCATTCCCCAAATCCGGTCAATTTCTTGATTTTTAGAACTACAAATAATAATTGGGACTTTCTCTGTTACAGAATTTTTCTTCAGTTGGCGACAGAACTCAAATCCACTCATTCCTGGCATTACGACATCAGTAATAATTACATCTGGTTGGTGATTGACTGCCTGAGATAAACCATCTTTAGCATCGTAAGCTTTCAGTACGGTGTATCCACTCTCTTTCAGAAAACTGTTAATTAATTCCAACTGTGAAGGAGTATCTTCAACAACTAAAACTGTAGCCATATTGCTTCTAAATTGCCATTCAAATTAGTATATTTTAAGTTAATTAAGCCAAATGCATGAAAACCAGCTTCAGTAATTCTGCGCGGGTAAAAGGTTTGGTGAGATATCCAGAAGCTCCGACAAGATTTGCCTTAACTTTATCTACAAGCCCTTTATTTGCAGTAACAAATATAATAGGAGTATTTTTAAACATGGAGTTATTACGTATAATTCGGCACAATTCATAGCCATCAATGCCTGCCATATTTAGATCCAATAAAATTAAGTCTGGTTTGTGCCTAATAATTGACATAACAGCTTTTAATGGATCGTCAATAGTCACTACAGAAAAATTTTCATCTTCTAAGAAACGACTAATTTCTTTGAGAATAGTCGGACTATCATCAACAGAAATGATTTTGTAGGTTTTTTTCGCAGTAGCCGTAGCAGTAGTTACTCTTTCAGGCGCAAAATTTATGCTATTTGGTATTGTTAATTCCTGCAAATTGTCTTGAGAAGGAGAAGTAATATATGGCAATTCCTCAATAGGGGCTAGCTCGTCTAAAGGAATATCTATGGAGGATTCAGTATCTGTATTTGTTTCTACTAATGTATCAACGAATTCTGGTTTAGTTGGTTCTGTAATATATTGAGGAGAGGCAGATAATTCGCCAAATGTCTTTGGTAATTTATCGAATGGTGGATCTGCTTCATGTAAAATAATTCCGCCATTAACAATGTAATGGTATAAGTTTTGAACCAATTGAATTTCATCTTGGTTCATAATTACCGCCAGATGACGTAGGCTAAAACCTTTCATCCAGTTAGTTAAATTTGGCTGCAAATCTAAAAAAGCTGGATTCTGGATCGATTTATTAATAAACAGGTAAGGACGCTGATAAGGAGAAGAAATGTGAGGCGCAAAAGCTTGCCAACGCTGTACTCTTGCTTGGCAACGTTCTAAAATTTTTTCTACATCTAGCCTGCAAATTTTTGGCGCATTCTCAGGCAAATTGCTGAATTCAAAGTTACCTACTTTGATTAACAGCCATGATTCAATCACTTCTTTAACTAATTCTTGAATTAGGACTGCTGCTTGGGTAGAGTGCAGATGTCCTTGTTCCACTAGCCAAGTAATAGCTTGGTATTCAGGAGAATCGGTAGTCAAATTACTATGGTGTTCTAGCAATTGGCTTGGGGAGTCAACTTCAAACCTCAAACGTAATTGAACGCGAATTTGACTGTTGAGTAAAGGAATTTGTTGGCTAAGACGGCGTAAATGGCGTTCTAATCGATCGAAGGGTTCGATTGAGTGAGTAGCATAAGCGATTTTGCCCTGTTCTAGGTAAATAGTCCAGGAAACTGAGTTACTAAATGCTCGCAAACAAACACTGTCAGAACTTTTAGATAACTGACTTAACAAACTCTGAGGACGTAGTTTAGTGAATGTGCCAGAAAGATTCATATTTATGGAGTTTTCCGGAAAATCAACGTGGATATAGGTAAGTTGAAATAATGGTCATGAGGCATTTTTTATTGTCAATTTTTCTCTAAAAACAAATTATTTTTAGAAGATATGCGTATATCTCACAAGCCATAAACACCACAGTATAGCTCGTTTGTTACATTTTGCACTGCATACTGAAGCCTGGTATTTTGTGGGTGCCTTTGACTGTTAATGGACATATTTACCTGAGGATAATTCTGATGGCTACACTGTTGAGTCCGAACTATTTATTTCTTTCATATAAAATTGTGGATTTCTACACAAAAGCTTTAAACTTTTCTGCGGGCAGAAGTATGTATTTATTGTATTGTGGGTTTACGATAACTATGAAGTTTAGTAGATGCTTTAATAAAGTTAATGTAAACCCTAAGTAATTTCCCTTTTACTCAACTATGTCTTAGTTAAGATTCTCTTGAAGATGTAGAGAATTGAGTAAGAATATTATTATTAATAAAGGTTAAGGAATCTACCAGAAAATATCTTAAATGTAGTTTTTGCAACCCTGGAAACTATATACTTTGAGTAAAAGGAAAAAAGACTTTGGATTATAACATAACACGAAAAGTTATGCATGATACCTTAAGACTTGATGAAGTAGTAGAATTTGCTGAAAACCCAGAGCCGCGTTGTCCTTGCGTATTATTACTAGATACATCTGGTTCTATGCAAGGAGAAGCAATTGAGGCTTTAAATCAGGGCTTGTTGAGTTTAAAGGATGAATTAGTCAAGAACTCCTTAGCAGCTAGACGAGTAGAAGTAGCAATCGTCACGTTTGACAGTAATGTCAATGTAGTACAAGACTTTGTGACTGCCGACCAATTTAACCCACCAATCCTGACAGCGCAAGGGTTAACCACAATGGGTTCTGGTATTCATAAGGCATTGGACATGATTCAAGAGCGCAAATCTCAATATCGTGCCAATGGGATTGCTTACTATCGTCCTTGGGTGTTCATGATTACCGATGGCGAACCACAGGGCGAACTAGACCATGTGGTAGAGCAAGCAACTAAACGTTTACAAGGTGATGAAGCTAATAAACGTGTTGCATTTTTTACAGTTGGTGTAGAAAATGCCAACATGACACGTTTAAATCAAATAGCTGTGCGTACGCCTCTGAAACTGAAGGGACTCAATTTTATTGAGATGTTTGTTTGGTTGTCAGCTAGTATGTCAGCGGTTTCTCACTCTCAAGTAGATGAGCAGGTAGCACTACCACCTATTGGCTGGGGTACTGTTTAATAAAAGTTGCAGCTTGATATAACACAGCTAGCTGTAAAAGAAAACTTATGAATATATCAAAACAGATACCTCAATGGCGGGTGGTAGCAGCCTCTGTATGTGGTACAAGCCATTTAAAAAACAAACAGCTGTGTCAGGATGCTCACCACTGGCAATTATTGTCTGATAACGTGTTGGTGGCAGCAGCAGCAGATGGTGCAGGTTCAGCTAGCCAAGGAAAAGTTGGAGCGATGATTGCTGTGGAAACAGCAATAGAAAACATATCTATCAAAGAAGTGACGCGCGACGCCTTAGCTGATGATGGTATGGTGCGATCGCTTTTAACAGACGCGCTACTAGCTGCAAGAAAAGCAGTGGAAGATGAAGCCGCTGCTAGCGATAAACAACTTCAGGATTTAGCAACTACCTTAATTGTGATGGTCGCCACGCCAGAAATGGTAGCGGTGGCTCAGATTGGCGATGGCTTGGCAGTAGCGAAGGATAGTATGGGTAATCTCCTGGCATTAACCATACCGGATAGTGGTGAATATATCAACGAAACCACTTTTTTGACTTCGCCGGGAGCTTTAGAAACAGCCCAAATGCGACTATGGCGCGAAGACATAGTTAACATTGGCGTTCTCACCGATGGACTACAAATGCTGGCGTTAAATATGGTTGTGGGTGAACCGCATAAACCATTCTTCTTTCCTTTATTCGACTTTGTAGCGAATACCCAGGATAAGACAGTAGCTAAAGAACAATTAGTTAAGTTCTTAGGCTCGGAGCGAATCACACAGCGTACAGACGACGATTTAACCCTGATTATCGCCGCACTCAGCCAACCATCAGCAACGAATTCGTCAGCTTGAGCATTTTTCAGTAACCCCTGTTTACAGTGACTTTATCATGCAGGTACTACGTTGTCTTCCTAAACAAGAAATTCTCAACCTTAACGTCAGTTTAGGGCGTGGTGGAGAGGCTTGTATTTATGCGGTGCCATCTCATAGTAATTTGGTAGCCAAAGTTTATCACAAACCTACAGTAGCCCATGCTTACAAACTCCAAGCGATGCTGGCCAATCCGCCAGAAAATCCGACAGCAAGTTTAGGGCATATTTCCATTGCTTGGCCGCAGGATCTGTTGCGATCGGTAGATGGGAGCGATCGCATTATTGGCTTTTTAATGCCACGCATTCGGGGGATGCGTCCGATCATTGACTTTTACAACCCCAGAACCCGCCGTCAACATTGTCCTTTATTTAACTATCAATACTTACTGCGCACAGCACGCAATTTAGCAGCTGCTTTTGCCGCTTTGCATAATAGTGGATATTGTATTGGCGATGTCAATGAATCCAATATCCTGGTAAGCGACACCGCACTGGTAACTTTGGTAGACACAGACTCTTTTCAAGTTACCGATCCCGATAGCAATGCTGTTTATCGTTGCCCAGTTGGTAAACCAGAGTTTACCCCGCCAGAACTCCAAAATAAGATTTTTTCCCAGTACGATCGCGAAATTACCCATGACTTGTTTGGGTTAGGAGTGCTGATATTCCAACTGTTAATGGAAGGCACTCACCCATTTTCGGGTATTTTCCAAGGATCTGGCGAGCCACCAGCCTACGAATCGCGGATTGCTGCCGGTCATTTTACTTATAGTAGAAAACGGCAAGTACCTTACCTCCCAACTCCAATTGCACCCGCTTGGGAAACGCTTCATCCCGACTTGCAAGAACTGTTTTGGCGTTGTTTTGAGGATGGTCATCAAAACCCGCATCTGCGGCCTAGCGCTCAAACTTGGTTATCAGCGATAGCTGAAGCCGAAGACAGCCTTGTTACTTGTAGTGTCAATCCCCAGCATAACTACAACATTCACCTCAAGGGATGTCCTTGGTGCGAACGGACTTTACGCTTGGGTGGACGCGATCCCTTTCCCTCACATCAAGCGATCGCCGCTAAAGAACATCTCAAACCTCGGATTCCCGCGAAAAAGCGCTACAATCAACCCACCCGCAGACCACAATCGCCAGTGGCTCCATTGCCAACGTATAATTGGCAGCCAACCTATACCCCAAAAATCCCGTTTTATCAAAAACTGAAGCAGCAGAAGTTTTATCCTGTGGCTTTATGCTTGGTCGGTTTTGGGTTATTGGGATATTTGGATATGAAGGTGAATTTTACTAGCTCCTTTGTATCCCAAAATGCCTATACTCAGCAAAGTTTAATGGCTCGTCAGGCAAACAATAACCAAAATCTGAGCTTTGCTGATTATTACAAACAAGGTCATGCTGCATACAAAGTCAGAGATTACGCGCGCGCCATTGACAATTTTAACCAAGCCTTAGAAAAAGACCCCAATCACGCCAAAGCTCATGTTAACCGAGGTAATGCTCGTTACAACATGAAAGATTATGAAGGAGCGCTGACAGACTATACCGAAGCGCTACAAATCAATCCGCGCGAAATCAAAGCTTTTGTCAATCGGGGTAATGTTCGCTACATGCTTGCAGAATACAGCAACGATCCCGATCGGGAGTATACCTTAGCGATCGCCGATTTTAATAATGCACTACGCCTCAATAGTAAAGAAGTTGAAGCTTACATTAGAAGAGGTGTTGTCCGTTCCCAAATTGCTAAATATAGCGGCGACTCGCAACAAGATTATCAGCTAGCACTCAGCGATTTTACGCAAGCAATTGGCCTGAATGCCTCGAAAGCCGAAGCTTACTACCAACGGGGTATTGTCCATTCGCAAATAGCCCAATACAGCAGCAGTTACATTCAAGAGTACAACAAAGCGATCGCTGACTTTGACCAAGCATTAAGCATCAATTCTAAACTTAGCAAGGTCTACCTCAAACGAGGTATGATTCACTACGAGCTTTCGCAGTATGGCGGTCAAAATTCCGAAGCAAATCGTACCAAAGCAATCGATGATTTGCAGACATCTGCCAAACTTGCTCTGGAGCAAGAAGACATGGAGAATTACCAACAATCACTCAGTAGTCTCTGTATTGTTGTTGAAAACAAATGTGATGCTTTATTCCAAAGTTCAACTGGGTTAGATGCGGGAGAAACAAAGTAGCTGGAAAAAGTAAATTTCATCACTACTTAATGACTCATAACTATTAGGGACAATTGTAGAAAACCGTGCATGATTGGGGTTGGCGTCAGCTAACCCTATTTTTTATGGGTACTATTGCGATTTCGTCAAGTATGAGATTTTTAAGTTTTTAGGTATTCATAAATCTTTTACATATGAAAGTTTTTTATTTATCTTGGCTTTACAAATAATAGAAAAATTGTTGTTAAATTGTTGACGGAGAAAAATACTTTGCAAATGAATTTTTCTCAATTCCAGGTGCAATCGCTTCATCTTGATTGGAGTTCTTTGAGGAGTTACGGTGGTCAGTTCCCCGACTTCTACCAGAAGTTGGGGATCTTATAGAACCACTAGTCCCTAAATTATTTTGCGATCGCTAGACAGTAAATTGAACAAAGCGAATAAAGATTAACCAACCTGCAAATCTTTGAGGTAATTGGATGAAAGCAGTGATTTTGGCTGGAGGTCTGGGTACGCGCCTCAGTGAAGAAACCAGTATCAGACCTAAGCCGATGGTAGAAATTGGTGGGAAGCCAATTTTATGGCACATCATGAAGAGTTATTCTGCCCACGGTATTAATGATTTTATTATCTGTTGTGGTTATAAAGGTTACATCATTAAGGAGTATTTTGCTAACTACTTCTTGCATATGTCAGATGTCACCTTTGATATGCGATTTAATCAGATGAACGTGCATTCTGGCTATGCTGAACCTTGGCGTGTCACCTTAGTAAATACAGGCGATAACACCATGACAGGCGGACGCTTAAAACGAGTTAGAGAACATCTTGGTAACGATACTTTTTGTTTTACCTATGGTGATGGTGTCAGTGATGTAAATATCACAGAATTAATTAAGTTGCATAAAGAACAAAATACCTTAGCCACCCTTACCGCTGTCCAACCTGCGGGTCGTTTTGGGGCGATTTCTTTGGGACAGGAACAAACTAAAATTACTAGTTTTCGCGAAAAACCCGAAGGTGATGGTGCTTGGATTAATGGCGGTTATTTTGTCTTAGAACCGGAAGTAATTAACTTTATTGCTGATGATGCTACAGTTTGGGAGAAAGAACCATTAGAAAAGTTAGCTGATATGGAACAATTATCAGCTTACAAACATAGCGGTTTTTGGCAACCAATGGATACATTACGTGATAAAAATTATCTTGAGGAGCTATGGAAAAGCAATCAAGCTCCGTGGAAAGTATGGTAAGAAAATAGTTATGAGTTATTAAACAAATTTAGCTCTTAACTACTAAATTATTTTTACGGACACAATAATAATGTACGATTTTGCAATTATCGGCGGGGGCATAGTTGGACTTTCTACGGGGATGGCTTTAGGCAAACGCTATCCAAATGCACGAGTTTTAGTATTAGAAAAAGAGAGTAACTGGGCATTTCACCAAACAGGTAATAATAGTGGTGTAATTCACTCAGGAATTTATTACAAGCCTGGAAGTTTTAAAGCCAAATTCTGCCGTGATGGTGCGCAATCAATGGTAGAATTTTGCCAGGAGTATGGCATTGATTATGAAGTTTGCGGTAAGGTAATTGTAGCAACTTCCGAAGCAGAATTACCCCGCCTAGAAAATCTCTACACACGCGGCTTAGAAAATGGCATCAAAGTCCAGCGAATTAGTCCCGAAGAAGTGAGAGAAATTGAACCCCATGTCAGTTGTGTCGGCGGAATCAGAGTATTTTCCACAGGGATTGTTAATTACAAGCAAGTTAGCGAGAAATACGCTGAATTAATTGCCAAACAGGGTGGAGATTTACGCCTCAACACCAAAGTTGAGAAAATTCGCCCCAGCGGTAAGAATCAGGTATTAGAAACCAACAACGGTAGTTTTGAAACTCGCATTGTGATTAATTGTGCCGGATTGCATAGCGATCGCATTGCTAAACTAGGTCAAGTTGAACCACAAGCGAAAATTGTGCCTTTCCGAGGCGAATACTACGAACTCACCCCAGAAAAACGCTATCTCGTCAAAACTCTCATCTACCCAGTTCCCAATCCCGATTTTCCCTTCCTGGGCGTTCACTTTACCCGCATGATTGATGGTAGCGTTCATGCCGGGCCAAATGCAGTTCTCAGCCTCAAACGCGAAGGTTATCACAAAACCGACTTTGACTTGCGAGATTTTGCTGAAGTAATGACTTACTCCGGTTTCTGGAAATTGGCAGCCAAACACGCTGATGAAGGAATCAAGGAAATTATTCGTTCTTTTAGCAAAGCCGCCTTCGTCAATAGTTTGCA
This sequence comes from Calothrix sp. NIES-2098, assembly GCF_963875125.1. Taxonomy (NCBI): domain Bacteria; kingdom Bacillati; phylum Cyanobacteriota; class Cyanophyceae; order Nostocales; family Calotrichaceae; genus Calothrix; species Calothrix sp. NIES-2098. The sequence continues at coordinate 7,962,649 of NZ_CAWNKJ010000001.1, read as the reverse complement.
AAAACTGATTCCCGAAGTGCAAGCCGAAGATTTAGTTCCTACCCACGCAGGAGTCCGCGCCCAAGCTTTGAAGCATGATGGTTCTCTGGTAGATGACTTTTTGATTGTTCGCGGACACAACTCTATTCATGTTTGCAATGCGCCTTCTCCAGCCGCCACTTCTTCTTTAGAAATTGGCAAAGCCATTGTGGCGCAAGTCCCCGAACAATCACATCTAGCAATGCCCGTCAATTAATTGGCAAAAAAATTAAGTAGTAAAGCAGGTTTGATACTTGATTTGAATTTTAGGTTGTTTACTTAACTAAATTGAAATCTTCTGTAAGCTTGCTACCAGAATTAAACTTAGCAATTAGTTTAATTCTCTAAAAACTTCTGCGATTTGCCAGTCGCTATAGTGAACTTGAAAGGACTGGCACTATTTCTTAATTCACCTGTGTAGCTGATAGCATCCCAACCCTTTATTCCCAAAATCAGCCAACCAGTCCTCAAGGTGAAAATTATGGCAGTTATATCAGATATCCAGCCAATTTGTATCGTTTGTGCTGCTGATAATAACTATGCAATGCCGCTTGCTGTAACAGTGCGATCGCTAGTTGCTAACATTAAAAGTAATCGCCAGATATGCTTATTTATTCTTGATGGAGGAATTAGTAAAGCTAACAAGCAAAAGATTACTCAATCCCTTCCCAGAGAAAAAGTTAAGATTGTATGGATCGCAGTAGATAATACGCAGTTTGAAAATCTAGTTTTGACCAGGCACTTAACAGTTACTGCGTATTATCGATTGATGATTACGAAATTTTTAAACCAAGATTTAGATAAAGTGATTTATCTAGATACAGATATGGTAGTAACTGGCGATCTAGAAGAACTATGGAATCTTGATTTAGGAGATAACTACGCACTAGCAGTTCAAGATGATGTTGAATTATATATTTCAATGTCAGATGGCTTGAGAAACTATAACGAACTCGGAATTTGTCCTGATGAAAAATACTTTAATTCCGGTCTTTTGGTCATTAACTTGGAAAAATGGCGCAATGAAAACATCGGAGAAAAAGTTATTGAATATATCAGGCAAAATCGAGAATATGTTAGAAACGACCAGGATGGGCTAAATGCAGTTCTTGCAGGGAAATGGCGAGAACTTCATCCGCGATGGAATCAGATGCCGAAAATTTATAATTATTCATCCTGGAAAGAGAGTCCTTTTCCTGAAGATATCTATAATCAACTACTGCATCAGCCCTACATTATTCACTTTACAAATTCTCCTAAACCTTGGTGTTCGGGATTGCGAGTGGAATGTCAACATCCTAAAAAAGATTTGTTCTTTCAATATCTTGATATGACAGCTTGGTCAGGTTGGCGAGATACTTTCTGGAGACGCTTGGGTCGCAAATTCCTAAAAATGGCTTTTCTCAATACCTCAAAGCTGTAAAAGGCACTCAAGCTAAAACGCATCTAAATTACATCATGAATGGATCTGTTATTTGGATATACAAAAGGCAAATGACAGGCTTAACCAAAGAATGTAAAACTAAGACGCAAATTAGCTTATTCAACTCTTCAATCTCATAGAAATACATAGGCTAAGACAACAATGAAAATATTGGTAACTGGAACAGAAGGTTATCTCGGTTCGTTATTACCTTCTCTGTTAATTGAACGAGGACATGAAGTTATTGGCGTAGATACTGGTTTTTATAAAGTTGGTTGGTTGTATAACGGTACTGAGGTGACAGCCAAAACTCTCAATAAAGATATCCGCAATATCATCCTCAAAGATTTGCAAGGTGTCGAAGCAGTGGTTCACATGGCGGAACTCTCCAACGACCCCACCGGACAGTTAGCACCCAATATTACCTACGATATCAATCATCACGGTTCAGTTCGCCTAGCAAAGTTAGCGAAAGAAGCAGGTGTACGCCGCTTTATCTATATGTCTTCTTGCAGCGTCTACGGCGTAGCTACCGAGGGTGATGTCACAGAAGAATCACCTGTAAATCCGCAAACAGCCTACGCAGAATGTAAAACCTTGGTAGAACGAGATGTAATGCCATTAGCTGATGATGACTTCTCTCCTACCTTTATGCGCAATGCAACAGCCTTTGGCGCTTCTCCCAGGATGCGGTTTGACATTGTTTTAAACAACTTAGCTGGGTTGGCGTGGACTAGCAAAGAAATCAAAATGACCAGCGATGGCACTCCTTGGCGTCCCTTAGTTCACGCATTGGATATCTGCAAAGCCATTGTCTGCGCTATTGAAGCACCTCGTGATATTGTACACAAGCAAATCTTCAACGTTGGAGATACTACCAACAACTATCGAGTCAAAGAAATCGCAGAAATTATTGCCGAGGTATTTACAGGTTGTCAGCTTTCCTTTGGAGATAATGGTGCAGACAACCGCAGCTATCGGGTATCTTTTGAGAAAATTAACACCATGCTACCCGGATTTAAGTGTGATTGGAATGCCCAACTTGGTGCGCAACAACTATTTAATTTGTTCAGTCAAATTGATATGACTGAAGATACTTTCTTGTTCAGAGGATTTACGCGGTTAAAGCAGCTAGAGTATCTAATTCGCACACAGCAAATCGATCAAGATTTCTTTTGGCATAAAAGATAGTATCGCTGTGTAGTAGTCAAAAGTTAAATACAAGTAGGGTGGGGACTGCCCACACTGCTTATTCTGGCAACAATTAACTCAAAACCTGTAATGTAGAGTTTTGAGTTAATTTTTAATGTTAATTATTTTACTCCATAACAACAAATGTATTTTTCTCCAAAAATAGATAAAAATCTCCGGATTAATCCTTTTATTTTGGAATTATCACTTACAACAATTTATTTTTTACATTAATTAGATCGCAAAAGATTAAATGAATAAATTGCTCACTATTGCTATACCTACTTATAATCGGGCTGAATTACTAGATAAACAGTTAGCTTGGCTGGCTCAAGCTATAAGAGGTTTTGAATCTGACTGTGAAATTTTAGTCTCTGATAATTGTTCCACAGACTCAACTCAATACGTTATTCAAAAGTGGCAATCAATACTCAGTAATATTACATTTAAATCTAATCGCCATTACCAAAATTTAGGTGTAATGAAGAATATTCTTTATTGCCTAAATTCGGCTACAACCAAATACGTTTGGACTATTGGTGATGACGATCCTATTCAAGATAGAGCTATTAACTACGTAATTAACAAACTTAAACAACACGAAGATTTATCATTAATATTTCTCAACTTTTCAGGACGCAACAAAATTACTGGTGAAGCTGTCCACCCACCAACAATAGTTGATAACCGCTGGTTTGATGCTGATAGTGAAGATGGTTGTGGTGATGGTAAAGCCATATTTGAACATTGTTTTTCTAAAAGTGTTGGTGCAGTCATATTTCTCACAGCAACAATCTACCGTACTGATCTAGTAAAACAAGCTCTGCAAATTTGGCCAGATGCTGCCAATAATTGGATATCTTTAGCATATTTAGCTGGGTATTGTGCTGCTAATGGCAGTGTAATTGTTACGAAAGAGACTTTTTTAGAATGTATTGTTGGTGTGAGTTATTGGCAGAAAGAGCCAAAGTCTGCACTATTAATGCAATACAAACACATACCTGAAGTTATTTTAAAGCTGGAAGAAAGCAGCTATTCTAAACAATTTTGTCGAAGAATGCTGTTGCAAAACGGTAAAGAAGTTAGTCTGAAAGTATTTTTAGGGGCTTTAAGAAGATGGCCGATGTCAGCGATTAAAACAGTAATTCCCTTTGTAGCTTTAATTGGATTATCTGTTTTTGATGTCATGGCTGTGAAAGAGTTTAGCATTGCCGAAATCAATGAGAAATCTCATCACGAATTGCAATCCCATAATAAACCTCTCTAACTTAGCAATCAAAATAAAATAACTATCATGCTTAAGAGTTTAAAAAGAAATGTTTTAGCGTTGAAATATGAGTTAGCTTATAGGGCAAAAATTTTGCAGCATCTTCCCCATTTACCAAAACTGGAAGAACGCGATCGCATAATTGTTGAATCCCTACAACGCGATGGTATTTATATTACAAATCTTGCAGAGTTAGGATTTAATTCTACTACAAGAATGCTGAATGCTGCTTACAGTTTACTACCCAGTATGGGAACAGCAAACTACAGCGATTATCAGCATAATCCTCCAGAAATTTACATAGTTACAGATTTACCAGAAATTTCTGGTTGGGGTAAAGAACCAAGGCTGCATAATATTATCGAAAATTATATTGGTCTTCCCATTGCCTATCATGGCGTACATTTACGCAAAGACTTTGTAAATCAGGCTCAGTTTGAAACTCTACTATGGCATAGAGATATAGAAGACCGCCGAGTTTTAAAAATCATTATCTACTTAAATGATGTCGAAGAAAAGCACGGGCCTTTTGAATACGTACCTCTATCTTTAACTTCCATCTATCGCCCGAATTTTTATCGCCTTCAACCCAAGCTTAAGTACTCAGGAATTAACGATGAAAGCCTAAATGAAATTATCCCAAAATCAGCTTGGAAATCTTGTACAGGAGCAGCAGGTACAGTAATTATTGCTGATACCAGAAGACTGATACATCATGGTACTCTCCGCACTGAAGAACGGTCAACACTGTTTTTTGTCTATACAGCTAACCCTCCTAAACAACCACAACTATGTACTCACTACTGGGACAATACTTACCCCAGACCCAATTTAAGTCAAGTATCTGACGAAATCAAAGCGAACACATTTCCCACATTAATAAAATGAAGTAATCGTGCCATGCTCAAGACAGTTGAAAGTAAAATATCGGCATTAAATTGGGAGTTAGGTTATAGATTATCCCGTTTACAGCACAGCAAGAATTTACCTGCTTTAGAAAAACGCGATCGCATAATTTTAAATGCACTCAAACGAGAAGGTGTATATGTAACTACACTCGCAGATTTAGGATTAGAAAATACGCCAGAATTACTTCAATCTGCCCATAAATTAGTCTCTACAATGGGAGGTAGCAATAATCAACAATCCCAAAAGCTACCGCAAATCTATACAGTTACAGATTTACCTGAATTTAAAACTTGGGGTAATGCACCAAGGCTGATGAAAATTATTGAAAATTACCTCGGTCTTCCTGTAGCTTTTCAAGGTGTACATCTGCGCCAAGATTTACCTAATTACAATCAGTTTGGTACGCTGCTATGGCATAAAGATTCTGAAGATCGCCGCATGGTTAAAGTAATTATTTACTTGAACGATGTTGAAGAAAAACACGGGCCATTTGAATATATACCCTTATCTTTAACTTCTTTTCCTAATTTAAATTCCTATCAGATTGATTACAAACTATGGCAGTCCGGATATTTAGGAATTAATGATGAAGAAGTAAAAGAAATTGTGCCCAAATCAGCTTGGAAATCTTGTCCCGGCCAAGCAGGTACAGTGATTATTACTGACCCTAGAACTGTGTTACATCACGGCACTCTGCGTACAGAATCAAGGTCAGCACTATTTTTTGTTTACACAGCAAATCCTCCCAAGCGTCCAGAACTTTGTACTCAATATTGGGATGATACCTTTGCCAAACCAGATATCGCTAAAGTGACAATTTAGTACTGGTTTTTCATGTAAAAAATAATTCTGAGGCTATCTATGATTTTCATCAAAACTGAATTAAAAGATGCATTTATTATTGAATTAGAAAAAAAGCAAGATAGCCGTGGTTTTTTTGCTCGGAGTTTCTGCGCTCAAGAATTTATGGCACATGGTTTAAAACCAAAAGTTGCTCAGTGTAATGTCTCTTTTAACTATAAAAAAGGTACGCTACGAGGGATGCACTATCAACTTGCACCAGCAGCAGAAACTAAATTAATTCGCTGCACTAAAGGCGCAATTTATGACGTAATTATTGATATGCGTCCTGAGTCTCCTACCTTTTTATCCCATATTGGTGTGGAACTCACCGCAGACAATCACTGCGCTTTATATGTACCAGAAATGTTTGCTCATGGCTATCAAGCGCTGACAGATGACGCTGAGGTTGTCTATCAAGTTGGTGAATTTTACACCCCAGGATATGAACGCGGTTTGCGTTATGATGACCCATTTTTTAACATTCAATGGCCTTTAAAAGTTACTGAAATCTCTGAGAAAGATTTAAATTGGCCATTATTGAGCATGATGCCTGTTGGTGGGGCAGTATAACAATCTCACAACTTCTTGGAGGTTGTCATTAGTCATTTGTAATTTGTCGAGAGTCAATTTTATTGGGGCTGCATTCTGCCTTAAATTTATATAGGAATTAAACTCATGATTATTATCGATCGCGCCTTACAAGCCCGTGCAGCGTTAGGTAGACCTATCAAAGTCGGGATGATTGGTGCTGGCTTTATGGGTCGCGGAATTGCCAATCAAATTATTAATTCAGTCCCCGGAATGGAGTTAGTTGCTATCTCTAACCGCAAAATTGATGCAGCCAAGCAAGCTTATAGAGAAGCTGGGATAGAAGATATTCAAATTGTTGCAAATATAGCTGAAATTGAAGATGCGATCGCTCATGGTAAATATGCAGTCACCGAAGACGCAGACTTACTCTGTCGTGCTGATGGTATCGAGGCTTTAATCGAAGTCACAGGTGCGGTGGAATTTGGCGCACATATCGTCATGAGTGCGATCGCTCATCGCAAGCATGTGATTATGATGAATGCCGAACTTGACGGTACTATTGGCCCGATCCTCAAAGTCTATGCTGACAAAGCAGGCGTAATTCTCAGCGCTTGCGACGGCGATCAGCCAGGGGTAGAAATGAACCTCTACAGATTTGTCAAAAGCATTGGTCTGACTCCGTTGTTGTGCGGTAACATTAAAGGACTTCAAGACCCCTATCGCAACCCCACCACTCAAGAAGCATTTGCCAAGCGTTGGGGTCAGAAAGCCCACATGGTGACTAGCTTTGCTGATGGGACAAAAATTTCCTTTGAACAGGCGATCGTTGCTAACGCCACAGGCATGACAGTTGCTAAACGGGGAATGCTGGGATATGACTTCAGCGGTCATGTGGATGAAATGACCAATATGTATGACGTGGAACAGCTCAAAGAACTAGGCGGGATTGTTGATTATGTAGTAGGAGCAAAACCAGGCCCAGGAGTATTTGTGTTTGCAACTCACGAAGACCCCAAACAACGCCACTACCTCAACCTCTACAAACTCGGTGAAGGCCCTCTTTATAGCTTCTATACTCCTTATCACCTCTGCCATTTTGAAGTTCCCCTATCCGTAGCCCGTGCTGTCCTCTTCCAAGATGCGGTGATGTCTCCCCTTGCAGGCCCGGTAGTAGATGTAGTCACCACCGCCAAAATCGATTTAAAAGCTGGCGAAACCCTGGATGGTATTGGCTACTACATGACCTACGGACAATGCGAAAATTCTGCGATCGCCCAACAGCAAAACCTCCTACCGATGGGATTAGCTGAAGGATGCCGCCTCAAACGCGATATTCCAAAGGATCGAGTCCTCACCTACGACGATATAGAATTACCCCCTGGTAGACTTTGCGACCAACTACGAGCCGAGCAAAACGCTTATTTCGCCACAGAAAAAACCCTCGTAGCTGTTGGATAAAACCCCAAATTCATAGGCAAAAACCTATTTTTCTTTGTGTCTTTGTGCCTTTGTGGTTCAAAAAGAAATTTTTCACCACTAAGCACAAAGCTACAAAGGTTTATGAACTGAAATTATGAAAATAGCTCTAGTCCATGATTACTTAACCCAGCGCGGTGGAGCAGAGCGCGTATTCGAGTTGCTGTGTAAGCGCTATCCCGAAGCCGATATTTACACCTCTTTGTACGATCGCCAAAAAACAATTGATTTAAGCGATCGCATAGTTAATACAACCTTCTTACAAAATATTCCGGGTGCAGTCAGATATTTTCGCTTGATTGCCCCTTTATATTTTCCCGCTTTTCGGGCTTTAAATTTACAAGCCTACGATCTAATTATTAGTAGTAGCACGAGTTTTGCTAAAGCAGTCAAAAAACATCCCGATGCGCTGCATATTTGCTTTTGTCATAATGTCACCCGTTTCCTGTGGGATACAGAAACCTATTTACGGGAATATGGAGATTATCGATATTTTGCCCCATTAATTGAAAAAGTATTCCAATTAATGCGAAATGTAGACCTGGAATACGCACAAGAACCAGACCTTTATATTGCGAATTCCAGCATTGTTGCTCGCCGCATTCAAGATATTTACAACAAGCAAGCGATTGTTGTCAACTATCCAATTGATACCAGTAAGTTTGTGTTTTCTGCTAGCAAGGATGAATATTATTTGGCATCAGCGAGGATGATTAGTTATAAGCGTTTAGATATAATAATTGAAGCTTTTAATTGGCTAGGTTGGCGATTATTAATTTCCGGTGATGGACCAGAACAAGAACGCTTAAAATCCAAAGCATTAGATAATATTGAGTTCTTAGGTCATGTAAGCGATCGCCAACGTAAAGACTTGTTTTCTAAAGCGAAGTCTGTCATTGTTGCAGCTTTAGAAGATTACGGTTTAGTTCCAGTAGAAGCTAATGCTAGCGGTACTCCAGTCATTGCTTATGGAGCAGGTGGTGTATTAGATACTCAAGTACCTAGAGAAACCGGGGTATTTTTTAAAAGACAAACGCCCGAATCATTACAAGCTGCATTATTAGAAGCTGGGCAAATAACTTGGGATTATCAAAATATCCGCAATCATGCAGTGACAAATTTTTCTGAAAGCGCATTCTTTAGTAAAGTCGAACAGATTATTGACCAAGCTTGGAGAATGCATAAATCCAGTGATTTATTAGGAGAAGGATAATAAACGTGGTTCAAGCTCTTAATCCTAGCCCCAATCTCGCCTCCGACAATGAAGTGGGTTACGGACAGATATTTGCCGTACTTGTACGCAGATTTCCTTGGTTTGTACTGGTATTTTTGACTTCCGTTACTTTTGCAGGTTTTATCACTACAAAAACACAGCCAACCTACAAAAGCTCGATGCAGTTGTTAGTAGAACCCAACTATCAAGTTAAACCAGGAACAGCAGGAGCAGAAAATCAATTTACTGACCCTAACGTTGAAATTGACACGGCGACTCAGCTGAATTTGATGCAGAGTTCTGGATTAATTCAAAAAGCAGTTGATAAACTTCAACAAGACTATCCAGATATTACTGTAGCTGAGATTAAAGCTGCTTTAGTCTTAAATCAAATCAAGACTAAAGACGATAATGTCGCAACTAAAATTTTCCAAGTTGAATATACCAGTAAAGACCCAGACAAAACCCAAAAAGTTCTGGCTGCCATTCGCCAAGTATATGTGGAATATAACAAGCAGCAGCAGGATGCACGTTTACAAAAGGGTCTGCAAGTTATCAGAGATCAGTTAAAGAAGGCCAGCGATGAAGTAAACGCTTCGGAAACTAATTTGCAAAGGTTTCGGAGAAATCAAAATTTAATAGATCCAGAAACACAAGCAAAAGCCCTTGAAGAAAATTTAAACAAACTTCAAGAAGAACGACGTGCTACTCGTTCTCTATACGAAGAAGCTTTAGCTCGTCAACAATCTCTGCAAGAACAACTTAACCGTTCTCCACAAAATGCTCTTGTTTCTTCTCGCTTGAGCCAATCTACTCGCTATCAAGGTTTACTCAACGAAATCCAAAAAACCGAATTAGCTTTATCACAAGAACGCTTGCGCTTCACTGATGAAACTCCTAACGTCCAAAAGTTAAAAGAACAGCTTCAAGGACAAAAGGAATTATTACAACAAGAAGTCACCAGAACTTTAGGAGGATTACCAGCTGGAGCAGTTGCGGCTGGAGAAAACCTTCTAGAACAAGGACAACTCGGACAAATTGACCTGAATCTTGCGAGTCAGTTAGTAGAAACGCAGACAACTATAGTTGCATTAGCAGCTCGCGATCAAACTTTGGCTCAAAAAGAGAACGACTTGCGCTTTCAACTCAAACGCTTCCCGCCGCTTTTGGCTTATTACAATCGCATACTACCGCAGTTACAATTTAGCCGCGAAAGGTTAGAACAACTGTTGAGAGCAGAACAGCAGTTGCGCCAAGAACTTTCTAAAGGCGGATTTAATTGGGAAGTTGTTGAAGAACCGCAAAAAGGTATGCAAATGGGCCCCAATCTCCAGCAGAATCTGTTGTTGGGTGCAGTGGTTGGGTTAATGTTGGGAGGTATTGCTGCGTTTATGCGCGAAGCATCTGATGATGCTGTTCATACCACCGCAGAATTAGAGAAGCACGTTGCTCTACCTGTGTTGGGAGTAACACCTAAATTACCGACTACTAAACCCAGAGAATCCACAATCAAATTACCTTTTGGGAAGCCAGAAGTTCTCGCACCTTGGACAGTTGAAGTACTGCAATCCCCTCTACGTTGGGAATCGCTAGATCTGATTTATAAAAATATCGAGCTGCTCAATACTGTCGCCAATTTGAAATCTTTGATGATCACCTCGGCTTTACCCGACGAAGGTAAGTCAGCTTTGGCGTTAGGTTTAGCAATGAGTGCTGCTCGCTTACACAAAAAAGTACTACTAATTGATGCCAATTTACGCGATCCTAGTCTGCACAATCAGCTGAATCTTCCTAACGATCAGGGACTTTCTACTTTACTAACAAGTGAAGCCGCCCTGCCAAATCAAGTTAGTATTCAATATGCAGGCTCTTCCTACATCGATATTTTGACCGCAGGGCCAATACCTACTGATGCGGCTAATCTCTTGAGTTCTCCCCGGATGACAGAATTGATGGCAACATTTGAGGAGAATTACGATCTAATACTGGTAGATGGTTCTCCAGTTTTGGGTTTGGTAGATGCCATGTTAACAGCCTCATCTTGCCGTAGTGTAGTTATGGTAGCAAGCATTGGTAGGGTAACTCGCAGCCAAATGGCTCAAGCTACAGCCATGTTGAGCAAGTTAAACCTGATTGGGGTGGTTGCAAATGGAGTATCAAACTCTCACAGCACCTATGTACCCTATGCCAAGCCACAAAGGTTTGCATTGCAACAAGCTCTAGAAAAATAGAACAACCTGCTTTGTCATTACGCAGATTTTTATTGCGCTGACTTTCTTTTATCCAGCCCAGAACATCAGTTCTGGGCTAATTTTTAAAGTCACTGAGCTATTAACCCGCAATTTATACCATTTCTCTAAATTCTAACTACAGATAATTCTCTCCCTGCTGCTTATGTGTAGCCTTATTTTGGAGAATTGGTATTATTGCTGGGCGGGATAACACAGCAGAATTCTATGGCGAGTCCAAGCGTGAATTCACAATAACTTAATAATTCTCTGAAAAAAGCAAATTCTCCTTAAAGAGTAAATAAAGAAATTCTCTGGCCAAGATTTATTCCTCAAATGTCTTATATTCTAGATAACGAAGCCCCTTCATAAAAGCCAAAACATAAGCGTGAACTGATTTTGATAGATTTATCAACTCGTAAATCAGGCGGAAATCAATAGAGAATAAACAGAGTGAGTTTTTCTACATAATTGCGATCGCCTCTAGCTGCCAACCTCGTTAGTAATAATCTAAAGAGTGCGTAGGTGTAGCCCGCCGCAGTCATCGCCTCAGTAGTTTGTCAATTCAGATTCACGCTTTTGGCATCAGGTCAAGAATCTACTTCTCTACACATTTCAAGACCTATGACTATTTCCATTATTCCAACTCTACAGAATCACTACGTCCTACCTGAGCCACACCAAAGCGATCGCTCTCCATACTGTACGCTTTTGTGGCGACGGGGTCAGCTGTTGGTAAAGTCTCCTAAACACATCAAACAACCATATTTACCTTCTCTATATAACGAAGAATTGCTAGTAGAGTGCTTAAAACATTCTCCAATTAAATTGGTGAGCATAGATTCCAAGCTGGGTGAGACTTGGGTGAAGTTTTGGGCTGAAGCTTGCGAACAAGCTAATAAACCAATATTTCTTCGCTTACCCTCTGGAAATCAGCGATTAAAAAAAGGTAATTCTTTGAGTAGAAAGTTGCAGCGAGTAATTGATGGGATTGCGGCTTTAGTGTTGCTAATCTTAGTCAGTCCGGTTATGCTGGGACTGATTTTGCTCATGCAAGTTTACTCACCAGGGTCAATTTTCTCCCATGACTGGCAGGTTGGAGAGTGCGGTAGACTGTTTCGAGCAATTAAGTTTTGCACAAATGAAGGGCATAACATTACACCTCTAGGGCGTTGGATGCGTCAATATAATCTGCAAAATTTGCCACAGCTATTTAATGTAGTGCAAGGTGACAGAGGTTTAATTGGCTCTCGTTGTTGGACTTTAGAAGATGCTGTTCGCCTCAGTTTGGAAGCACAAAAAGAACTAAATCAATTACCAAATGCATGGGAAATCAATCCAGAGATAAATTTGTTGAATTTAGACGGACAAACACTGTGATTGATTAAGTATATTACTCTTCTTGATAAGAGTTAATCAAATAGAAATTACCTAAAATAAATCTAAATCCCAGTTATTTAGCATCGGGTATTTCTGCAAATCAAATCTCTCTGCATTCAGTGCAGTTAATGAATTTTAGATTTTTGTTGGCATTACTAAACTAAAACTCTCTAACTGCTTGGATGCATTGCCCAACTATTATTAAAGAATATCCATGTCTTTACGAATTAAACCAGCGATCGGTAATTTATTCAAAGCTACTAACTTTTGGCAAGAGAACTATTTGATATTGCGAGAATTTAAACATTTCCGCAAAATTGCTGTGCTAGCAGTTATATTTTCTTTTTTAGCTGCAACATTTGAAGGCATCAGCATTGGCTTTTTACTTTCTTTTTTACAAAGCTTAACTACTCCCAACGCCCAACCAGTGCGCACGGGTATAGAGTGGTTTGATATTGCTATTCTGGGTATTAATCAATCAGTGACTAGCCGCTTATATAGAATATGTGTGCTGATTTTATTAACTACATGGATGCGTGCTAGTTTCAATTATTTAGCCCAAGTTTACACAGAATTAGCGCAGTTGCATCTTAGCGATCGCCTGCGTAAGCAAATTTTTGAACAGTTGCAAAGCTTGCCTTTGAGTTACTTTGCTAAAACTCGTTCTGGCGAACTAATCAATACAATTACCACAGAAATTGAACGCATCAAACAGTGGTTTAGCGGTGCTGCTTTCTTGATGACCAGAGCTATAACTGCCATCTTCTACTTTATCTCGATGTTTTTGTTATCATGGCAGCTTTCTATTGCTTCATTACTGCTATTTCTCTTAGCAGGTGTAGGGTTATCAACTCTCAATGCTCGTGCTAGAGAAAGTAGTTTTAGCACTTCTATTGCTAACGGTCAATTTACATCCACAATCGTAGAATTTATTAACGGAATTCGCACAGTCCAGGCATTTGGTACTCAAGGTTTTGAGAGACAGCGCTTTTATCAGGCTAGCGATAATGTAGTTAGTACTTCCAAAAAAGTTGTGTTAATTTGGGCGATGGTGAGACCTCTAGCCGAAAGCATCGCTAGTACAATTCTCATTGGCACGATCGTTTTTGCCTTTACAGTTTTTGTTGTCAATGGTACACTTCAAGTTGCTTCTTTGCTAACATTTTTCTTTGTGCTATTTCGCCTAGTACCGATTATTCAAGATATGAATGGTACGCGGGCACATCTGAGTACGATCGCAGGTGCAGCAGTCAATATTAAAGATTTAATTAGGACTGACAATAAAACTTACTTGCGCAATGGCAAGTTACAATTTCCTGGGTTAAAACATTCTATTGATATCGTTTCTGTAGATTTTGGTTATGACCCTAATCATCTAGTCTTAAATAACGTCACTCTAAGTATTGAAAAAGCGAAAACAACAGCACTAGTAGGCGCAACTGGTGCAGGTAAGAGTACGTTAATTGATTTAATTCCGCGATTTTACGATCCTACCGAGGGTCATGTAATGATTGATGGAGTTGATACCAGAAAATTTGACATCGATTCCTTGCGGCGCAAAATTGCTGTAGTTAGTCAAGATACATTTATTTTCAATACTTCTGTTTGGCAAAATATTGCTTATGGTACGCCAGGAGCAACAGAAACAGAAATTAGAGAAGCCGCACAGCTAGCAAATGCTCTCGAATTTATTGAAAAAATGCCCGAAGGCTTTGATACTAAACTAGGCGATCGCGGTGTGCGATTATCTGGAGGACAACGACAACGAATTGCGATCGCACGTGCTTTACTACGAAATCCAGAAATTTTGATTTTGGATGAAGCTACCAGCGCTTTAGATTCTGTTACCGAACGCTTGATTCAGGAATCTTTAGAAAAGATTTCCGCAGGTCGCACAGTTATTGCGATCGCGCATCGGCTTTCTACAATTACCAAAGCAGATAAAGTTGTAGTACTAGAACAGGGACGGATAGTAGAACAAGGTCTCTATCAAGAATTACTACAGCAACGCGGTAAGTTTTGGGAATATCACCAAATGCAAAATGAATTAGGTCAGGTAGGCTAGTCGCAAAATATAAAAGTCAAAAGACTTCTTGCTCGCAGCCTGCAAAATCTTTTTAGCTGGTCAGTTACTTTTACCATAGTGTCCTAAGATGCTGTCCAGCAAATTATATAAACCTTAAAGCTAGTTGATTTGTAATCGACAAGGCAGAACTTATTCGCACTAATATTGTCAACGAATAACCAATTATTTTGGACAAAATTTTATGAATAATCTAAATACTAGTCTACTTATCCCCAAAGTTTCCATTGTTATTTTAAGTTACAACCGACCAAAGTTTATGCGAGAAGCTTTGGAATCTGTCTGCAAACAGACCTATAGAAACCTGGAAATTATAGTTGTAGACAATCACAGTCCTGCAAGCGATGAAATTTGTAATTTAGTTACCAAATATACTAATGTCACTCTAATTCGCAACGAGATAAATCTGGGCTTTGCTGCTGGTATGAATACAGGTATTATGGCAGCCTCTGGCGAATATATTTATCTCACAGAAGATGACATTATTCTGCAACCTGATTGTGTTGCTGTATTAGTAGATTATCTCCAAAATCATCCTGATACTGGTCTAGCTTCAGGAATGTTATATAACCAGGAGGCTGGAACAATTAGATGTGCAGGTGGTGAGTTTGAATTAAATGCAATCTACACTCAAGAGACTATTGGAGCCGATCAAAACGATCTAGGTCAATTTATCCAACCTTTTGATGTAAGTTTTATTCCTGGCTCAATGATTTTTGCTAAAACTAACTACCTCCAAACATTAGGTGGTTTCCGTCCTGATTTCTTTTTATATTACGAAGATCTAGAACTCTGTATGCGGGTACGTCGCGATGGTAGACGCATCACTGTCATTCCCCAAGCCAAAGGTCATCATTTTGAACCCGAAAAAGGAGTATCTTCACCGCTTGTAGATTTTCATAAACTCAAAAATTTCTTAGCTTTATATTTTCTGCACGGACAGTTAGCAATCTTACCAGAATTTACGCTTAGATATATCTTGCTAGGCTTTTTTCGTTCAATTTTTAGAGGTTGGCAAGAATCAATTATATTTATCAATGCGCTTGGTTGGTTAGTAGGAAACTTACCCCATATACTCATAGATAGATATTACATTTTCCGGCGAACATATATTGATAATCAAATCAATTCTTAAGGTTTATAAGTATTTGCGTAGCTAGTAAATAAATCTTAATTCATACAGCAACAAGTATCACAATCTTGAATGAGTGCCAAAATCACTCATAAAGTAAGAAACAGGGAATATAAAAATATGGTAAATTTCGGCTATCATACTGCTAAATTTCAAGGACAATTTATTCGCTCTATCTATACAAAATTGATTGACAAAGTTGTCCATACTCCCCTCAGCCAAAATCGCAGAGTTAACATCACTGTCTATGCTTTTTCATGCGAACGTGACTTATCTTTACAGGTAGCCAATATTCGCTCATTCATCCGTCACGTTGGTATTCCCGAAAAATTCATTGTTATCTCAGACGGCAGTTATTCATCAGAATCATCTCGCCTTTTATGTCAAATAAATTCTTGCGTTAATGTCATTGAGTGGAAAGATTTACTCCAAGGTGATATCCCCAAATATGTCTTAGACTATGCACTGCACCATCCTAACCGCGCTATACAGGCGTTTTGGAAAAGGCTAGCAGTATTTATGTCACTCTCAATAGAACAGCCAATAATTTATACTGACGCCGATATTTTATTTTTTCCTGGTGCTGGGGAAATTATTAACTTATGCCAACTAGAAGACAACTGTGCTTGGTATTTACCTGATTGCCAAGCTTCTCTAGATGAGCGCATTCTCTTAGATGATGCAGAAAAAATTAATCCAGTAAACGCTGGTTTTTTCTTACTAAAAAGGCAAATAGATTGGCAAAAGCCACTAGAACGTGCTGCACAATTAATAGATTCACCGATATATTTTACAGACCAAACTTTAGTGCATTTAGCAATGCATAATGCCCAAGCAAAGCCACTCGATCGAGATAAATTTATCTTAAGTGTTGACGATCAATTTATGTATACAGACCTTTATGCTAAAGGTCAGATTGCTATGAGGCACTATGTCAGTGATATCAGACATAAGTTTTGGTTAAATTTAGCTTTTTAATTTTGAGGTTAGTTAAAAAATGAGTTCTACAGTAGTTGATAAAACAATGATTTATCAATGCTCTGCTGCTAATCTTAGCGGAGGCGGTGGCATCGAAACTTATGTAGCTTCTTTAGTACTTTCTCAGATTTCAGGAATTAGCGATCGCGCGATCGCATCCTTAAAAAATGTAGACCAACGGCAATTTAAATTACTGCACGTTCACGATGCAGATATGTTAGGCGACCTACGGCAAGAATGTCCGGTAATCTTTACCCTTCACAATCACTCTAGTTACTGTCCTAGCGGCACGAAATATTTAGCAGATCGTGGTGTAGAATGCGATCGCTCTCTGAACCCTCTAGGATGTGCTTGGGGTCATTTGGTAGATGGCTGTGGTAGCCGCCGACCAAAAAATATTATTCAAGACTGGTGGAATGCATACCATCCTTTAGATACCCTAAAAAAACTCAAAATTCCTGTAATTGCTAATAGCGATTACGTTCGTCAGCAAATTATTAATAGCGGTCTACCATCACAGCAGGTTGTCACATTGCGCTATGGAGTTAAAATTCCCAAGACATCTGCTGAACCCCTAACTTTTAGCACCCACCAAAATCAGCGAATTTTGTTTGTTGGGCGAATTATTGCTAACAAAGGGATTGGATGGTTAATTCAAGCTTTATCAAAAACAGATCCCAGCGTTCATCTTGATATTGCTGGTGATGGTTGGGGTAAGCCAAGCATGGAAAAATTAGCAGATCGGCTTGGTTTAAGTAACAGAATTACTTGGCATGGCTGGTGTAGCGGTGACAAGTTAGAAGCACTTTATCAACAATGCTTTACAGTCGTATTTCCCAGTCTTTGGCCTGAACCGGCTGGTCTTGTAACTCTAGAAGCCTATGCACGCTATCGACCAATAATTGCGAGTGCTGTTGGAGGTATTCCCGAACACGTCCAAGAAGGTGAAACAGGAATCCTTGTGCCACCTAATAACATTGAAAAACTCGCTGCTGCCATCAATGAATTAGCATCCAACTACGCAAAAACCCGGCTGATGGGCGAACAAGGTCAAGCTTGGTTTCAACGTGAATTTACAATTGATGTTCACATCAAGCGGCTAGAAAAAATTTACGAAAAAACTATCTCAGACTTTCATTGTTGAGATGACAGCAATTTTTTCTGGAATTAGTAAGCCGTTAATACTTTATAGTTTTTGAATTCTGAGAATTATCAATGAGTAACCAAAATCCAAAAATCGTAGTCATCACACCAGTAAAAAATGAAGCTTGGATTTTAGAACGCTTTTTGTCAGTAACTAGTCAATTTGCTGATTACATAATCATTGCCGATCAAAATTCTACTGATGGCAGCCAAAGTATTTGTAAAAAATATCCCAAAGTTATCTTAATTGAAAATAATTCAGAAAAATTTAATGAAGCCGATCGGCAGTTATTACTGATTAAAGCTGCCAGAGATTTAATTTCAGAACATAAAATTATTTTGGCTTTAGATGCTGATGAAATACTAGCTGCTAATGCTACAAAAACTCAAAGCTGGCAAACAATGCTGAAAGCCAAACCAGGAACAGTAATTTGCTTTGAAAAGCCAGATTTATTCATCACAACAAAACAATGTATTAAAACTGGTATCATAACACCTTTAGGCTATGTTGATGATGGAGCCGAACATCAACCACAAATCATTCATAGCGTCAGGATACCTATGCCTGAATATGCTACCAGGCTACATATTCATGATATTAAAGTACTGCACTATGGTTTAACTCGCTTGGATGCACACGCCTCAAAAATTCGTTTGTATAGTGCCATCGAAAATGTATTAGAAATTAGTCATGGTATTAGCAGACGTTATCGTTATTCTGCCAAACAAAATTACTTCCAATTGGGCAAAGTGGAAACTGCACCAGATGAATGGTTTACTGGTTGGGAAGAAATCGGAATTGATATGCACGCGATTCATAAACATAAATACTATCCTTATGATTTTGAAATGCTACGTTATTTCCATAAATATGGACTGCGCCGCTTTTGGATAGAAGATATTTGGCAGTTTGATTGGGAAGCTTGCCGTCAATATGCTCAGTCCTTGGGAATGAGTAACATACCCAATTTTACAATTATCAAACCGCCTAAAACTATCAGTTTATTGTTCGACATTATCGCTACATTATATAAAAATATCACTTCAGCATTACGCTACTTAAAAAATAAAAGTAATCTTTTTTAAATAATGGTTATGGATAGAAATTTTAATGAACCATTGGTCAGTATAATTATTCCTACTTATAATCGACCGGAGTATCTCAAGCAAGCGATCGCCAGCGCAGTTAAACAGACTTATCAAAATATTGAAATTATTGTTTCTGATAATTGTAGCACTGAAAATCCCCTACCAATTATCGAATCTTTTGCAGATTCACGTATCCGGTTTTGGCGACACTCAGAAAATATGGGGATGATCGCTAATCAGATGTATGGTTTTAAAATGGCGCGGGGTAAATACGTTGCTAGCCTGCATGATGATGATTTATGGAATGAAGAATTTTTAGCCAAGCTAGTACCACCATTAGAAGAAAATCCCGAACTGATTATTGCTTTTTGCGATCAATATATAATAGACGCTCAAGGCAAAATTAATTGTTTTGGTACAGAAGAAAATACACGCAATTTTAAGCGTCATAAATTAGTACAAGGAGTTTATAAATCCTTCAACAAAATTGGGTTAATACACAAAAGTATACCCACAGCCGCCGCTTGTGTATTTCGTAATAATCTTGTGGATTGGAATAATATTCCACCGGAAGTTGGCGGAATGTGGGATTTATATCTAACTTACCTTTGCTGTACATCAGGTTATGCAGCTTACTATATTCCAGAAAGATTGGCCTGCTATCGTGCCCACGAGCAAACTGATACTATGCTGAGTGGAAGTCGAGATGCGCAAGCAAAAATTCGCAAAGCGAAAAGCGAATTATTTTGTTATCAAATCTTCATGGAAGATGCCAAACTTCAGGAATTTAAGGCATACTTTCACAAGAAATGGTTAGAAGCGCATACAACTTTAGGGATTGGCTTAATCCGCAATAAACAGCCAGATGCAGCACGCCTTTATCTTTGGCAAGCACTGAGTCAGCAAAAGTTTAATATGCGAACTCTAGCAGCATTAACTCTCAGTTTCATGACCTAAATCCGATCGGATACCCGACTTCTTCGAGCAGTCTGGTATCTCGCAATGCACACTGAAAAAAAGTCATTTACATGAGAAAAATAAGCAGAAATAAACAAATTAATCTAAATAATTTTTCTGTGTTTATCTATATTTATCTGTGGTTCCAAATATCTTTATCTTGGATATTTATTAGAAGCATACTAATTAACTAAATTTTCTAGGAGGTGGTGTGTGAAACTTTGCATTGTTACACACAAAGTTAAAAAAGGTGATGGTCAAGGTCGAGTTAATTATGAGGTTGCCCAAGAAGCAATTCGTCGCGGTCATCACCTCATATTATTAGCAAGCGAAGTAGCACCTGAATTAGTAGAAAATAGCCAAGTTAACTGGATTGAAATTCCCGTACAAAACTTTCCTACAGAATTTATTCGTAATTTCATATTTGCAAAAAAAA
This sequence comes from Calothrix sp. NIES-2098, assembly GCF_963875125.1. Lineage (NCBI taxonomy): Bacteria > Bacillati > Cyanobacteriota > Cyanophyceae > Nostocales > Calotrichaceae > Calothrix > Calothrix sp. NIES-2098. The sequence goes on along the minus strand of NZ_CAWNKJ010000001.1, from coordinate 7,942,352 downwards.
GTGCAGATTGGTTAAATAAAAATCGCACCGATATTGATTTAGTCAAAGTCAATGGGGCAATTACCAAGGCTTCAGCAGATGTGAATGCTGTACATTTTGTTCACAGTTCTTGGTTGCGATGTCTAGCGACAAGCCGCTTTGCGTCTACGCCTGTACATATTTCCCGCACTCGTCGCGATACATATGCTTTGTATCAATGGCTATACACTGCTTTGAACGCGCATTGGGAAAAACAGGCTTTCCAAAAAGCGAAAGTAGTCGTCGCCGTATCTGAGAAAGTAGCCCAAGAATTAGTCAATATTGGCGTACCTCGTTCTCGAATTCAGGTAATTGTCAACGGCGTGGATTTAGATGAATTTAGTCCAGGTGTAGGCGATCGCTTAACCTGGAATTTACCAGAAAATGTCCCTCTAGCGCTGTTTGCTGGCGATATTCGCACCACGAGAAAGAACTTAGATACAGTCTTATACGCTTTAACAAAAGTCCCCAATCTACATTTAGCCGTGGTTGGTAAAACCGAGGGTAGCCCCTTTCCTCAATTAGCAGCCTCTTTGGGGTTAAGCGAACGAGTGCATTTTTTAGGCTATCGACGCGATATTGCCGCAATTATGAGGGTTGCAGATTTATTTGTATTTCCTTCCCGTTATGAAGCTTGCACCCTCGTATTATTAGAAGCCCTTGCCTCTGGTTTACCCGTCATTACCGCCACTACTACAGGGGGTGCAGAATTGGTAACACCAGAATGCGGAGTGGTTTTGCCCAATTCCGACGATATTGATGCTTTAGCAACAGCATTGTTGTCTTTAGTAAACGACACTTCTATGTCGCAAATGGGTAAAGCAGCCCGTTCCGTAGCCGAACAACATAGCTGGACTACGATGGCACAAACCTATGTGGATCTATTTGAAGAGTTAATCCAGAATGAAGAACACTGTTCTCATCCCTACCTATCGCCGTCCTCTAGATCTGTCTCGTTGCCTTTTAGCAGTACAGGCGCAAACTAAACCAGCCGATCGAGTCATCGTAGTTGTCCGCGATACAGATACCCAAACATGGGAATTCCTCGCCCAATTCCCAGCCCAAAACCTACCACTGCATATCGTCAAAGTCAGCGTACCTGGTGTAGTCGCAGCCCTCAATGCTGGATTAGCAGTAGTAGAAGGAGATATTGTTTCAATTACAGATGATGATGCAGCGCCTCATCCTAATTGGTTAGAGAAAATCAACGCTCATTTTCTCTCAGATACTTCCATTGGTGGTGTTGGAGGGCGCGATTGGATTCACCAAGGAAACAAGTTATTAGATGACTCTCGGCAGATAGTTGGCAAATTGCAATGGTTTGGACGAGCGATCGGCAACCATCATCTAGGAGTGGGAGAACCTCGTGAAGTCGATATTCTCAAGGGCGTGAATATGAGTTTTCGACATTGTGCGATCGCTCAATTGCGTTTTGACGAAAGAATGCGCGGTACAGGGGCACAAGTACATTTTGAAATGGCATTTACTCTAGCTTTAAAACGCGCTGGTTGGAAGTTAATTTACGATCCGCAAGTCGCAGTCGATCACTATCCAGCACAACGTTTTGATGAAGACCAACGCCATAATTTTAATGAAATTGCCTTGATTAATTTAGTCCATAATGAAACTTTAGTTTTACTAGAATATTTGCCACTTCTTCGCAGTGCGGTCTTTTTAATCTGGGCAATATTAGTAGGTACAAGAGATAGTTTAGGCTTAGTTCAATGGCTCAGACTTTTACCTAGCCAAGGGCAATTAGCAGGTAAAAAATGCTGGGCATCTTTGCGTGGACGTTGGTTAGGTTGGCAAACATATTGGCAATTCAAAATTCAAAATTCGTCTTGAAAAGTTTGCTCAACGGGGGGAACCCCCGCACGCAACTTTTCGCAAAATTCAAAAGTAAATCTCTGGGCTATTGAATAAAAATATTCTCTTCCCTCATATTTCTTCGTGACTTTGTGCCTTTGTGGTACCCTTCGGGAAGCCGCTTCGCGTCTACGTTAAAAAAATATGAATTAGCCTCGCGCAAAGGCGCAAAGAACAATTTTTATAATCCAAAATCTAAAATTGAATGACTTCTAAACAGATACTCTTCAATAGTGTTTTACAAGAAAACTTCTCTCCTGAAGATCGAGCCGCGCAGGCTTGGATGGTAATCGGGGGATTCATACTACTAACAGTAGTTTGCTATTTTTCTGGTGCAGCTTCTATGTTGCGCCTAATTTTTCCAGCAACAGCTTTACTAGTAGGTTTATTTCTCTATTTACGCCATCCAATTCTCTACATCGGCTTTACCTGGTGGATGTGGTTTCTCACACCCCTAGTTTCTCGCTTGATAGACTACCGAGTCGGCTGGGACGCAACTCGTCAGATACTAATCGCACCCTATTTAGTAGTGTTTGTAACTATAGGAACCTTTTTACGCTACCTTCCTAGTAGCATACGCCAAGGAGGCTTACCCTTTCTTTTAGGCTTTATTGGGGTGTTTTATGGTTTTCTTATTGGTCTAATTCATAACTCGCCTGTTCCTGTAGCACGCGGTCTTTTAGATTGGCTTAGTCCAATTATTTTTGCCTTTCATTTATTTACTAATTGGCGAGATTATCCTAGTTATCGCAATCATATTCAGCGCACATTTATGTGGTGTGTATTGCTTCTAGGCGCTTATGGTGTATATCAATTTGTGGTTGCTCCAGAGTGGGATAGATACTGGCTTATACAGTCAAAAATGTTTGGTAGTTCTGGAGATCCTGTACCGTTTGGGATGCGTGTATGGAGTACTTTGCACTCAGTCGGGCCTTTTGGTTCTGTGATGCAAGCAGGTCTATTATTATTATTTACCAGAACTGGATTCTTAATTCTTCCTGCTTCAGTGGTTGGTTATTTATCATTTTTATTAGCACAAACTCGGACTAATTGGGGTGGTTGGCTATTAGGTGTAATTATAATTTTTGGTTCAGTCAAATCTAAAATTCAAATGCGCTTAATTACTATTATTTTGGTAATGGCACTTTGTATTGTACCCTTAATAACTATTGAGCCAATTTCTAAGGTTGTAGCCACACGTTTTGAAACCTTTTCTAATCTAGAAGAAGATAATAGCTTTAGAGATAGATCGGGAAGCTACGATCGCAACCTGAGTATTGCCCTTTCTAATGGGCTAGGTAATGGTTTAGGTAATATTTGGAAGGTAAATGAAAAGACCGGACAAATTGAAGTATTTGTGATTGATAGTGGCGTTTTAGATATGTTCTTCACCTTGGGCTGGTTTGGTGCTATTCCTTATTTAGGCGGATTAATTTTGTTAATTATTAATGTCAGTAAATATGCTGAAGGTCGTTTTGATAGTTTTGTTAGTGCTTCCCGTGCGATTGGCATTAGTGCTTGTGCGCAACTAATTATTAGTAGCGGGATGCTGAGTGTTGCAGGCATGATTCTTTGGGGATTTTTTGCTATGGCTATGGCCGCACACAAATATTATCAACAACAAGGAATGAAGTAATATTTGTGATTCGTCATGGAACTGGATGCGCTGCTGTGTGGTATCAGCTTGAAGTCTCTAATGCTAAGTCTTGATTAGTGAGACTGGCGACATTATTACCCTCTATATCAACTTTCAACTGAGAATTTGTCTGGTAGAAGTTATCAACAGTCAAAATTCAAGAATCTAAAAAAACAGTGGAATCTTGACTTTTGACTCTCATCTATGTTGCTTCAACTAAATATCTAGATTTATCAGCGCGTATCAGCGGTTAGTTATTCTTATGTAAACCTTGTTGAGTTATAGCAGTCGCTTCTGTTTATTGGGACTGCGGTTACTTAGTAGTGATTTCCTAATTATAAAGATTTCAATAAGAACATATTTTTTCTGTCTGCGAAATAAAATAAAAGATTGAGTAAATCGGCAAAATTAATTTTACACTTGAGCCTTACTGGATAAGCCTCTAAGGTATTTTCGAGCTAACTATAGTTTGTATACATACTTGTGCTGCAAAGACTAACTACTTAACTATTTATTTATAGAGCATCTTATTAGACAGTCTCTTTAAAGATATTACTTAGATTTTTATAATTTCATTACATTATGCTTTAATAACTAAAAAGCATATTTTTTTGGGTGCGTAGTATGAATGCAACACTTCATAGAAAGCCTTGTATCTATCAAAAACTTTTATGATTTCTATGCGATCACTTCCCAGAAATTTTTGGCGAGATATCGCTAGAGTTTTTAGAAAGTCATTTAAAAAGCAATGTTACTAACATTCAACTAAGCAGATATTTGCCTACTATTATGGCAATATCGTTTGATCCCAATCAAAACTCTTTTTGCTGACACGAAATAAAACCAAACTTAAGATTTTCAACCCAAGTATGCAAAGCAGAACCAACCTCAAATTGTAGGTAAATTTTACCTGTTTAAATACAATAATGTTGGTTTATCGATCGAGGGTGAAGGCTATCGTTCTAAGCTTTTTACCATTTTCATGCTTCAGGCTGGTAGATATTGACGCTGACTCATTCAAATTTTCTTATGACTAATCAAAGTTCTAAATTCTCTGATTCATCTCATCGTTTTAAAAAGTTTGATTCTTCACCAAAAGATAGGCATAAAGGCAAATGTAAACCTCCCCAAGCAGATTTATCACTTAGTCAAACAATATCTAATACTTCCTTGTTGGAAGGCGATCGCGCTACTTTTACGCTGACATTGAAGAATAGCGGTTCAGCTAATGCAACAGGAGTTAAAATCAAAGATTTATTGCCTTCTGGTTTTGAGTTTGTCAGTGCTGAACCTAGTGTGGGCAGGTATGACAGTAAAACTGGAATTTGGAAGGTTGATTGTATTACATCAGGATGTAACGCAACCCTAACTCTTACGGGTATAGTTTTGAAAGCAGCTAGTGCTTCTGCTTACACGAATATTGCAGAAATTATTGCTGCCGATCAAAAAGATCCGGATTCAGTTGTCAATAATCACAACCCTCATGAAGATGATTACACAAGTGCGCTTGCACCTGTTGTTAATTTGGCTTTAGATACAAAATTTACCCTTGTTAATCAACAGCCATTCAGTAATGTTAAACGAGCTATTGATAACAACAATGATGGCAAAGCAGATCAGTTTATTGCGCTTCCTGGAGATGAAGTAACTTTTACAATTACTGTCACCAATAATGGTTTTAGTAATGCAAAAGGCGTAAAAATTGTTGATGACTTGAGACAAAAATTGCCTATTGGTTTAGATTTTGTTAGCTTTTCTAATCTTGATGGCGGTAGGAGCGTTGACACAGATAATAACGCCCAAACAGTTGAGGTTTTATTTGACAAAATTGCCCCAGGTGCATCAAAAACTATTACCGTCAATGCTAAAGTTAGTACCGAATACATTACACCTATTAATTTGACGGGTAGGTTAGGAACAATCGATCCTGATACAGGCGATATAAATAAAGCCCTGCCAGAATATTATGAAACTCCTTTTGATGGAACATTTTTTCTCAATTACAATGTTCAAAAAGATGTGAGTCAAGACAGGGTAAATTTTGGGTTTTTAAATATTCAACATAATGCTGAAATTGTTGCTGTCAACGGCAAAGAACTCAACTCTGGTGCAATTGCAGCCAGTAGTAGGTTAGATGTATCTACTTATAAACTTCAGGGAACGTTAAATAACGGACAGCCGTTCCAAGTTTATTCTGTTGAAAATCTCAATAATCCCAACAATTCTGAAGCCTCATTTTTCTTTAATCCCGACCCTGATTCTGGTTCTATAAGCCTCGGCTATCCCTACTTCAATCAATCAGAATTCTTACCAAATGGTGATACTGGTATTGCTGGATTTACAGCGACGTGGGTTAAAAGTGACGATCCCGAATATTTGGCTGATTTAGCAGTTTGGACTAATTTAGGATCTGATGGAAATTTAGCCAATATTGCAGATGAAACAGCAGTAATCAACACACTTGCGGCTTTTGTTGAAGATGGCGTTTATAGTCGTGACCGTTATACTAACGGCTTATTTTCTTTCAATAATGGGAATCAGACAGAAGACCTCACATTTGAAGTCGGTCAATTTTCTCCAGGGCTGAAAAATTTTGTGAATCTTTCGGTGACGGATACAGGTGTAACGTTAACTGATAGTAATAACAAATCTCAGAATTCATCCTTTAGCAATTTACAAGCTGCATTTAATTCTTTTAATTTTAGCGTTCCGACTGGAGTCAACATTAACATTCAAGATTCTAATCAAGATGCTAAAATCTATGCTCGATTGCAAGAATTAGGCGGCTATAAAAATAATTGGTTAGTTTCTAGCATTACGATTGATAGTAATGTCCAAGAGGTGACTTTTTCATCTGGTAAAAATGCGGCTAACTATGATTTTTCTTTTCAAAATCTGATTGTTCCCAACACAGTTCCAGACTTTACTTTGCGTGGTAGCGATCGCGCAAGCAACAAAATTATTGGCACTCGTTTTGATGATGTAATTAAAGGCGGAAATTGTGCTGATACTCTGTCTGGATTTGATGGTAATGATACGATTTGTGGCGGTTGCGGCAATGATTTAATTACAGGTGGTAAAGGCAATGATTGCTTAACTGGTGGCGAAGGAAAGGATCGGTTCGTCTTTGGCGCTAACTTTGGTAACGACACTATTAGCGATTTTTGTCGATATCAAGACAAAATTGACCTTAGCCAATTGGGTCTAACAAAAGGCGTTTTGGACAGTAACAAAGATGGTGTTATTAATGCAAAGGATCGGCTCGCTTCGCTAAACAATTGCAATCTAACTTTAGATTTGTCTTCTTTAAATGGTGGTAGCATCACTTTGACAGGAGTCACTGCGGTCAATATAGCTGATTTTATTTTTTAACTCGATTTTCCACAGTGAAATAACTAACAGATGGTGCACTACAAGTTAATCAATATTTTGGCAAGCGGTGGAGCGATCGCCTATACGCTAGGCTTAACTACAGGTGTATTCGCCCAAATTACCCCTGACAATACTTTAGGCTCTGAACGCTCGGTTATCACCCCGAACGTTCAAAAGCAAGGCGATCTCATAGACCGCATAGATGGTGGGGCGATTCGCGGTAGTAATCTATTCCACAGTTTCCAAGATTTCAACGTCGGGGATCGGCAAAGAGTCTATTTTGCCAATCCCTCTGGTATAGACAATATATTAGGACGAGTTACAGGAAATCAAGCCTCTCAGATTTTTGGGACGTTGGGGGTTTTAGGTAGTGCCAACCTATATTTGATTAATCCTAACGGGATTATTTTCGGACAAAATGCACGGCTAGATATTTCAGGTTCGTTTTTCGCCAGCACCAGCAACAGCCTGTTATGGGAGAACGGTGAAAAATTCAGTACTCAAAACCCCAAAGCGCCACCCCTGCTAAGGATTAACCAGCCTCCAGGGTTAGATAGTTGGTTGGAACCCGAAAGTAATATCGCTAACTCTGGTAACTTATCTGTAGGGCAAGACTTGACTTTAGTTGCTCAAAATCTCGACTTACAAGGACAATTACAAGCAGGTCGTAATTTAACTTTGCAAGCTAGCGATACTGCCAAAATTCGAGATAGCTTTAATCAACCTTTTATCGCTGCTGCTGGCAAACAACTATTAATTCAAGGTAATAAAATAGATATTTTTGCTTTGAATAATCCGACCAGTGGCTTCTTTGCGGGTGAAAATATGCTGTTGCGTTCAGCCAATTCTATTGGTGGGAACGCGCAATTTTTTAGTAATGGGAATTTTCGCCTCGAACAAATGAATGGTAATGGCGGAAATTTATCAAGTGTTGATGACCCAATTATTCGGGCGAGTGGAGATGTCACTTTTAATAGTTATACCGGAGCCTCGATTCATATTTTTGCAGGTGGTAGCGTCACAATAGACAATTTAACTATTACTAGCCCCGATCCGACTAATTTTATTAATGAAAATGTTACCCTTGCTGATGGTGTAACGCAAGTTCCAATTAATGGTAGCGTCAAACCTACTGTTGATATTAGAGCTGGAACAACTGCTTTCAACCCACCAGGAATTAGTGGAGATATCGATGTTATTTCTCCTCCTAATAATGGCAATCCTAGCAATGCTAATATCACCATCAATCAAATTATTAATCAGGGAGGGTTGATTTTTTTAACCAATCAATATCAACCTAATCCTGCTTTATCGGGTGATATTACAGTTAAATCTTTGCTAGGAACCTTTGCTGGTGCTGACGGTGGTGGTGATATTGTAATTGACTCACGCGGAAAAATTACTACCCCCAACTTTGTTGATGCTTCGGGAGTTGATTTTTCTAATTTCTCCTTTTCCAACCCCGGTGGAAATATTACATTGCTAGCTAAAGATAATATTTTCATGCCAGCTGGGTCGAAAATTTTATCCTACGGTTCATCTGGGGGAAACATTACTTTTAAGAGTCAATCAGCGATTATTCAAGAAACAGCGCCTCTAGGAAATTCTTTTATTGAAAGTGCTGCCTATGGTTCCGCCCAAGGTGGTGATGTGACGTTAAATGCACCGTTAATTTCTTTAAGTAATTATGTGCAAAGTAATTTGCGTACAGGCGCAACAGGCCCGGGTGGAAAGCTAATTATTACCGCTAAATCTTTAGAAGCAAATCAAGCGGAATTATCAAATATTACTCGCGGTGGTAATGCTGGTAATGTCATCGTTAATGCTGAGACAATTTCTTTAAATAACTCCAGATTAGGAAGCCAAACCTTAAGCAATAGTGGGGGTAAGGCTGGCGATGTCGAGATTAATACGAAAAACTTTGTCGCCACCAATGGCGGTCAGGTATTTTCGCAAACAGAAGGTGTAGGTAATGCTGGTAATATTACAGTGAATGCTGCGGATGCGATCGCCCTCACAGGAACCTCTGATATTGGGGCTTTCAGTGGTTTTAGTAGCATTGTCTTTCCTAACGCTGAAGGCAATGGTGGCATCATTAAAATTAAAACTGGCTCTCTATCTCTACAACAAGGAGGGCAAATTCGAGCCACTACCGTAGGGCGTGGGAATGCAGGCAGAATTGAGATCGACGCAGCAAAATCCATTTCAATAGATGGGGCAATTTTACTTCCGAACCCAAATCTTCCTCAGCCAGTAGCGATCCCTAGCGGCATTATTAGTGAAGTTTTACCAGGTTCTCAAGGCCAAGGTAATGTAATTGACATCAAAACAAGTCAACTTTCGGTTAAAAATGGTGCTGGTATTAGTGCTAGTACGATTGCCCCAGGTGATGCAGGTAATATTTTTATCGATGCTAGCGAATCAGTTGCTTTCGATGGTAATCCTGGCGAACCTTTTAAGCCTAGTGGTGCTTTTGTCGCCGCCTTAGAGGGTGCAACCGGAAAAAGCGGAACGCTACAAATTACTACACCATTTTTATCTATCACTAATGGCGCGCAGTTAGAAGCATTGACTGAAGGTGCAGGAGATGCAGGCAATATAATAGTTAAAGTCAAGGATAGAGTTTTTCTCTCAGGTAAAAATACAGGTTTATTTTCCAATACAACTTTGGGTTCTACTGGTAATGCTGGCAATATCTTCATCGATCCCGAACTTGTGGAAATTAGAGATGGTGCAGCTATTGCAGTTGATAGCCAAGGTGCTGGAATAGGTGGCAATATCGAGATTCAAGCCAACAAATTAACCCTTGACAATCAAGCTTTAATTTCTGCGGAAACAGCCAGCACCAATGGCGGGAATCTTGCCCTGAATGTACCAGATTTTTTATTGTTACGCCGTGGAAGTCGCATATCTACAACGGCGGGAAATGCTGGTGCAGGTGGTGATGGTGGCAACATTAAAATCAACACCAATTTTATTGTTGCTGTACCCGAAGAAAATAGCGATATTACAGCCAACGCTTTCTTCGGTCGTGGTGGTAATGTTGATATTACAACCACAGGTCTTTTTGGTATCGGATCTCAACAGCAAAATACCTCTGGAAGCGATATTACAGCTAGTTCTCAGTTTGGTGTTGCGGGAACTGTAGCGATTAATAACCCAGAGGCGAATCGCAGTACAACATTGCTGACATTACCAGAAAAACCAAACGATCCGCGCAATAGAGTAATTGCTAGTTGTAGTGCAACTGAAGGTAATTCATTCGTCATCACTGGTAGGGGTGGATTACCAGCAGATCCCACCGCAACTATTCGCAGTCAAACTCTATTGTCTGATATGCGAGATTTTACAACTACACAAAATCGCAATCAAGCAACTAATTTTTTGCCGCAAACAAGACAGTTAATTGTGGCTGCAAACGATTGGATAATTAATGCCAAAGGAGAAGTAGAATTGGTGGCATCTGTACCGCAAGAAATAAATAAATATCCGAATTGTCACAGTTTATCAAATTATAAAAAAACACACCTATCGTAGGGTTTAGCAATGCTAAGTCCCTAAAGTAAAGGTCTGAAAACTACGATTAATTTGTACAGTGTGTCATTTCTCAAAAAAACAAAAATAACAAATTGAAAATTTATATAAAACCAATGTGGCGATATTTTTGGTTAATTATCAAAAGAAATATCCGGCTTGTAATGCTTTTTTTAGCAAGCTTAATGTTGACTCTACTATTAGTCAATAAAGGTATTCCGGCTATAGCAATTCCATCAGGATTCCCAGAACAGCCGCAGATAGCTCAAGAATTATCTAATACTTCAGATTTATTACGGCAGGGAAAGAATTACTATCAAAATGGTCAATATACAGCAGCAGCTGAAATATGGGAAAATGCTTTAAAATCTTATCAAGAGCAAAAAGAAATTATTAGTCAAATTCAAGTACTGAATTACTTATCATCCGTATATAAAGATTTAGGGAAAACGCAACAATCACAAAGTACAATTACAGAAAGTATAAATTTATTAAAGGGCTTTAAAAAAACAGATAATCAAACTAACTTATTATTAGCTCAAGCCCTGAATACTCAAGGCACAATTCAACTACTGCAAGGACAAACAGAAACTGCTATAGATACTTGGAAACAAGCAGCAGAAATATACGATCGCACTGGAGATAAAACAGGCAAACTCATCAGTCAAATCAATCAGGCTCAGGGTTTGCAGACTCTAGGACAATATCGTCGGGCGAAAACTCTGTTAGAAGAACTGGTTGCAGAACTGCAAAATCAACCTGATAACCTGCTGAAAGCCCAAGGATTTAAAAGTTTAGGAGTAGCGCTACAAACTATTGGAGATTTGCAGAAAGCAAATGCAGTTTTAGAGAAAAGTTTGGTAATTAGTAAACAGTTGAACTCTCCAGCTGATGTGAGCGCAGTTTTGTTTAGTCTGGCTAATGTCGCTAAAGATTTAAAAAAATATGATGTCGCTTTAATAAACTACGAAGAAGCGATTAATTTATCTCCAGAATCACGAACTAAATTATCATCTCAGTTAAATCAGTTCAGCTTGTTAGTAAAACTGCAAAGATGGGAAGCTGCACAAGCATTAATTCCAGCAATTGAAACTAACATCGACTCGCTTCCGCCTAGCCGTCCTCTAATTTATGGCAGGATAAATTTTGCTGAAAGTTTGATGGCCGTCAAGCGTGCAAAAGAAAACTCTGATGCTACTAAAACTGCTCAATTATTAGCAAGAGCCATCGAACAAGCTAGAGAAATCAAAGATCCCAGAGCAGAGGCTTATTCTTTGCAACAGTTAGGTAAACTGTATCAACAAAACGGCCAGTTAATAGATGCCCAAAAACTGACAATACAGGCACAAAAAATCGCCCAAGAAATTGATGCAGCTGATTTAGTGGCTCGGACTGCGGCACAATCGGGCACAATTGCTCAAGAAAAAGGAGATATCAAAAGTGCGATCGCAGCTTATGAGATTGCGTTTAACTACTTACAATCTCTACGCAGCGATCTAATTGCCATTAATCCCGATGTTCAGTTTGATTTTAGAGAAAGTATTGAACCAATCTATCGAGATTATGTCAGCTTGTTGTTACAAGAAGGCGACGATCAAAGCAATCTCAAACAAGCGCGTCAAGTAATAGAAGCTTTACAACTAGCAGAATTAGATAACTATTTTAAGGATGCTTGTGTAGATAGCCGTCCTGTATCTATCGAGCAAATCGATGTGAAAGCAGCTGTTATCTATCCGATTATTCTCAGCGATCGCCTGGAAGTTATTCTTTCTATTCCCAATCAACCCCTACACCACTACAGCACCCAACTGTCAAAAAAGCAAGTTGAAAATACTCTCAAACACCTTTATTCTTATATGTCCCGTGGTTATATCCGCGAAGAGAGTTTTCGACTGTCTCAAAAAGTCTATAAATGGCTAATTGCACCTGCGGAAGAGAAACTTAACAGCAGTCAGGTGAAAACTTTAGTATTTGTCCTAGATGGTTTCTTACGCAACTTGCCAATGGCAGCGCTGCACGATGGCGATCGCTATGTGATAGAAAAATATAATGTGGCTCTCAGTCCAGGTTTACAGCTATTTCCCCAAGGACTAGAACGCAAAAAACTAGGCGTGTTAGCGGCTGGACTGATAGAAGCACGCCAAGGCTTCAGTTCTCTACCTGCTGTAAAAGATGAAATTCAAGAAGTCACAGCGAATATTCAAGCAAAAGTATTGCTCGATCAAAAATTTACTCGCGATAGCTTGAGAAAAGCCCTGGAAACTCAACCATTCCCCATAGTTCACTTAGCCACTCACGGACAATTTAGCTCTAATCCAGAAGATACTTTCTTACTGACATGGAGCGATCGCATTTCTTTTCTAGATTTCGATCGATTATTTCAAAAAAGAAGGCTGGGAATTCTAGAACCGATTGAACTATTAGTGATGAGTGCCTGCCAAACAGCAGCAGGTGATAATCGCGCTACTTTAGGGTTAGCTGGGTTTGCTTTGCGTTCTGGAGCCAAAAGTACTATTGCTAGCCTGTGGTCAGTCAACGACGAATCAACCTCCAACTTAATGAAAGAATTTTATCAGCAGTTGAATAATCCTCAACTAAGTAAAGCTGAAGCATTACGACAGGCGCAACTCAAAATTATGGCAAATCCTGCATACCAACATCCCTATTTTTGGGCTGCTTTTGTGTTGGTAGGTAATTGGTTGTGATCTCAAGTTTGGATAATCCACTGATTATTCAAAACTCTCCACTTCTCCGCATACTTGCGTCAGCATTAACACCAGTCCTGTTCTCACTCACCAAACAGATTGTTTTGCGAAACTATCGCTATCGGCTTCGATGCCATAACTGTTTTCACGTGGTCTGCCAGTCTAATTGCCAAAGCGACAATAGTGAGTGTGGGATTAGCATAGCCTCCTGTCGGAAAAACAGAGCTACTGGCTATGAAAAGATTGGTAATGCCGTGGACTTGGCAATTACGATCTACAACACCCTGCTTCGGGTCGTCATGCATACGTGTTGTTCCCATGTGATGATGTGTGCCAGGATGAATTAATTTTGGGAGATTTCCATCTCGTTCAACTTGTAACTGACCGATTCCCGCACTAGCAATCTCTTTTTGCAGGATATCTTGGGTTCGCTGAATGTTTTGGATGTCAATATCGTTCCAACGCCAGTTTAACTTTACTTGTTGACGACCGAGGCGATCGCGATTAGCACTCAGCGTTATTCGGTTATCTGGGTCGGGTATTTGTTCAGTTTGATGAAGGGCTGCAAACTCAGAAAATCTACTTTCATAACCTCGAATATACGACCAACCACCCCAAGCAAGACTGGGAATAAAAGGTTGTTGCTTGGTTATTGCCCCATAAGCAGCAGGCAAAATATAGTCTAATCCGGTAATAAAACTTTTTAAGTGTTTGACAACATCTTGACGTGCTTCTGAATTGTGCAACAACGAAAGCAGTGTTTTTAACGAATTAACAGCTTGTAACTGATATGGTTTGGGGATGGGAAATAGCAATGTACTATTATTTAGTATTTTTTCGCGGCGCATGATTTCTTCACTTAGGGTGAGTTTGCCCATTACTGGTACGTTATTTACCCGCCGCAAATCGTATAAAGCAGTACGCTTAAACAGATCTGGATTAGTAGGAATCAATTTACCACAGCTAACTAGAGGATGATCCATAAAGAACCTACCTACTAGATCGTTTTGATTGCCTAAACCAGCTGTTTGCCCCTTATTTGATAGCAATAATAAACGCGCAGTTTCAATACCACCCGCAGCTAAAATTACAACTTTTGCACGAACCCAAAATTCGTTACCTGATAAACAAGCTACTCGTAAGCGGGTTACAGTTTTAGCTGTTTCATCTGTCTCTATCTCCATTAAATTAGCGTTGAGATAGGTAGTAATATTTCTAGCCTGATTAAGTTCTTCACGGTACTCATGGGTAAACACAGCACGCGGCCCAAACTGAAACATACTAGTGGTTACATTACTGCTCAAAGGTAGTTGAGGAGTTTGAGCATCTTCCCAAGTGTTAGCATCATAAGCAAAAGCTCCTAGTTTACATACTACTTGGGCGCGTTTGTAGAAAGGATCGAGGTGAGATTTCTCAAAAGGCCAGCCACTGTATGGTAGCCAGTCCCGTTTCTCAAAATCTATCTCGTCTAAAGGTACGTACCTAACACCAATTTGATTGTCACCCAATCGAATTTTCCAAGAGTTTGCTGTCCCACCAAACTGCAAACGACGTTGTTCGTCTAGCGTCCCAAAAAGATTCCCTACACTTTCACCTTGAGCAAGCGATTGAGTATGTTTATCAAAATCAATACCACCACTTTCTAAAAGACAAACCCGAAAGTCTGCAAAGGCTAATTCACGTGCCAAAGTTATACCAGCTGGCCCAGCACCAACGATACAAACTTCTGTTTCAATAGTTTCATTGATCGGGAGTGTGCGTGCGTCTATTAACATTAACTAGTTATAGCCATTCTAAATTTTTATTGAAAAAGGAATTTTGATAAATATTTTCTTTTTTTCCTTATTTCAATCAAAATGAATATGGCACAACTCAAATAAAAATGCCACATATAAACAATGATTTTTTTGTCTTGTTAGACTTATTCATTAGTGTATTTTGAAAGAAAAAGTATGTGGTTAAATATTTTACATATATATGGTTACAACTATAACAAAATCTCTATAAGAGTTTTCTGAAAGTATAAAATTAGCCATATTTTACAGTTTGGTAGCTGCAAATTAAGTAGATATAAAAATAAGAATTTCTTATTTAACTTACCTACAGTTGTTCATAGAATATTTACATAACAAATATTTTTATTTACTTTTTCTTGATAAAATTACTCATAAATCATATTTAAATTATGTACAGAGAAAAATAAGTAATGAATCAATTTTTCTCTATGCAATGTAGAAAATTTCAACAAAAAACAAATTGTTCTCAAGCAATCTTATTGAGATTCTGAAGAAGACCGATCTGCGGGTAGAATTTTTGGCTTTCAAGTTGTTCAGATTTCTATAGGAATGCTTTAACAATTTCGGTTGGATCTAATATTCATTTGCTTTCTTACCAGAGGACTACAGATATGTCCGTAATTAATGCACTTGCTAATCAATATTATCTATATATCAAACGAGGACAAAAACCAATTCCTTGGAATATATATGATACTCATCCACCAATTGAATTTGGTTTAACTACTTACTTTGGTAAGGTATTTCAAGCTATAGAGAAAAGTTGTCAGCTAAGTGGTTTAGTATTTTATGTAACCTGGGACGAAATCGATCAACTCCCATCATACGGGCCAAACGTTGTTGTGTTTGTATTAGGAGATGAGTGGTATCGTATACCAAAATATACTCACAAGGTTAGGGCAGTCTTTAAATGTATAGGCACGCGCCCGATTCTTGGATGCAATCCTCTTCTTAAGCCTTCTTTACTCAATTTACTGGCACTAATTCAATTCATCAGAATCTTAGTTGTCGGATTACCTGGCTTCGTGAATTATCACTGGCATAAATTCAAAAGCTTACTATCAGGTAAAGGCACAATCACTCCCATCTACGATATTCCTTTGGGATATAGCAACTCGAAAGATATACCAATTAAAGATATTGAAGAACGTCTCTACGATACTTATTTTTCTGGCAGCGTAGTACATATACCATATCCTTTATGGTCTTTCAAGCGCTGGTTGGGAACGCCAAAAACCCTAGCTCGAAAACTCATGATATCGAGTATTAATCAGTTCAAGAAAAAAAATCCAGATTTTAAAGTCGAATTATCAATCACTGGTGGTTTTCGCAATAGAACTGTTGAAGATGAGCGCAGTTATTGCGAAATTATGATGGATACAAAAATCTGTCTAGTTCCTAGAGGTACATCTTTTGAAACAACTCGTTTTTTTGAGGCGATGAAATATGGATGTATTGTGGTGACTGAAGCTTTGCCTTCACGTTGGTATTTAAATGGCTCACCTGTAATTCAAATAGAGGATTGGCAAGATTTGGAGAAGATATTAAAAAAGCTGCTAGAAAATCAGCAACTCATGCGAGAAATGCACCAACAATCTTTAAATTGGTGGAAGAATCAATGTTCAGAAGCCATTGTTGGAGAGTACATAGTTGAAAAACTTTATAGAAACATCACTGTTTCCACAAAATACAAAGCAGGTGTGTCTATGTCTTTGACTCCACCCTAATCTAGAAGTTGGGAATTAGCTATCAATTTTTATTCTTCTTCACCTGCTCATGGGTGTAGGTTTTTTATAAAAAGGTGATTTAGGAATTTCAAACACAGAAATAAGTTTTTTCTTCTTTGTCTGCTTTGTCCTTTTTCTAACGTTGTTGTAAAAAACCTACTCTTAGAACTGATTCGTAAACAAAAGCTTAAGATGCCATTCGCTTTAGCATCATTTGAATCACCTCAACTCGAACCTTTTCTCCACAAACTTGCTTGACAGCTTGAGCAAAGTTTTCGCCCGAATAACCTTGATCTACCCAAATAACTTCCAATTTAGACAATTCTTCAACAGCTTCATCTAGCACGACCACAGCCCCTAAATGCTCTCTTGGATTTGCTTCAGTAACTAAAACACCAATCAACAATCCTTGTGAATCTACAACGATATGGCGCTTACGCCCTTTAACCTTTTTACCACCATCAAAGCCGTAGACCTCCCACGCCAGTTGCTTCAAGTCGGCGAAGCCGCCCAACGCACTGGCTCCTTTTTTTCCGTAGTCTTTACTGACTGAGAATCAGCGGTAAGCGAAGCCATGCCGTTAGGCTTATCGCTACTGTAGACTGTTCATTTCGTCCTAAATCTTGTCGTAGTTGATGGCGTACTTGATCGTGAATTTGCTGTCAAATGCCTTTGCGCTGCCATTTTTGAAAGTAGCCATACACGGTTGTATATGGAGGCAGGTCATGAGGTAGCATTTCCCACTGACATCCAGTCCGTTGCACGTAGAAAATGGCATTGAGAATACTTCTACAGGATGCCCAAATCCTTTCGGTGTCGGTAAACGTTAACGAAAGTAGCGAGATCGCAAGGGCAGTAGCATAAATTAGTTGGTGGACTTGGTAGTGAGGATGCGATCGCATAACATTTTGCCACAGCAAAACTTCTCAACTGAAGCTTGAACTGATTGAAGTATCCCAAACCTTTACCAGTAAAGAGTTTGCATCATTGTTTAATCGTTTTATTTGAGTTTTTTTGCTGAAAGCCAAGTAGACTATAGAACCCATTTGGGATCTATTCGTTAGCTAGAAATTTGAGCATCAGTCTGATGAAACGAAGGTTGAGCTTTACCTCTTAAACTGCCTCACTGCCTCACTATTAACTTAAACTTGTTATGACTGCTTAGGGAGGTTACTTTAAATGATTCAAATTTAAATAAATTGGTTGAAAAGCTCACAGGATGGGGCTTAGAAAAATTGTATAACTTTTTTATTTATGAATATGACGAAGACTTAGAGAATTGTACAACTTTATTTTTTGAGAGTAGGTAGATATTAACGGAAATATAAGCTATACAAGGACTAAAACTGTATAAATTTATTATATTTCGACAGTTAGTGATAGAATAGCTTCTCATTGATTATATATGAATTGCAGGAGCTATTTTTTATGAGTAAATATTTCATTAAATTGTATAATAGGCCACGTTTTAATGCGAGATTTACAGAAAAGTTAAAATTTTCTGTTTAATGCGATCGCGGAAACTTGAATGTATATTTTTATAACTTATTTATCCTATCAACCAGCCTGTAAAAATTTGATCCGATAATATCTAAAATCAATTAAATCTACCAAAATTATGAGTGAAATCCATCTACGCCAAATCAAGTCTTACCTCCAAAGAACATTTAATGGTTTGATTGACGTGTCAGATTATCAAAACAAATCTGAAGCAGACAGAGAGTTGATTTTCTTAACAAGAAGTCTAGCTGCATTTACATTGATGGTAATAGCAGATATTTCTCCTCAAGAAGCATCAAAATCAATAGTTGATGGTGGACAGGATAATGGAATAGATTCTATTTATTTTGATAGAAGAGAAAAAGTAATGTATATATTACAATCCAAGTGGAGACAGGACAGTAAAGGAAGTATTAAAGCAGATGAGGTGATGAAATTTACTAGAGGTTTTAAAGATTTGGTTAATGCTAAATATGATAGATTTAACTCAAAATTTAATAATAAAACTAAAGATATTGAAGAGGCATTAAACGATGCTGGAACAAGGTTTGAAATCATTCTTGTATATTCAGGTCAAACTCCCTTAGCAGATGAGCCTCAAAGAGAACTTGATGATTTATTAGAGGAGATGAACGATCCAATAGATATTGTTAGTAAGAAAATTATTAACCAGTCAAGTATATATAGCATAATATCCCAAGGAGCATCAGGCAACCCGATAAATTTAGATGTGTGTCTTTTTGATTGGGGTCAAACTAAAGAACCTTATCAATCATATTATGGTCAAGTTTCTGCAAGAGAAGTAGCAGATTGGTGGTCTAAACATTCTCCTAAATTATTCGCTTCAAATATTAGGCTTTTTGTTAAGGATAGTGAAGTAAATGAAGGTATTATCAATACAGTAAAAAAAGAACCAGAGAAATTTTGGTATTATAATAATGGCATAACAGTTTTGTGTTCTAGTATTGGGAAAAAAACACTTGGTGGCAGTGGAAGAGACACAGGTATATTTGAATGTAAAGATGTCAAAATAGTCAATGGTGCTCAGACTGTTGGTTCAATAGCAAAAGCATATCAAATTTCTCCTGAGCAGGTTGAAAAAGCAAGAGTTCTTATTCGTTTTATATCTTTAGAAAACTGTCCTGAAGAATTCGCTACAGAAATTACTAGATTCAACAATACTCAGAACAGAATTGATCGTCGCGAATTTGTAGCTCTTGATCCTGAACAAGAAAGAATCAAAAATGAACTTCAATTAGAAGGAATTATTTACACTTATAAAACTGGTGAATCAATTCCAGACGGACAGAAAGGTTTTGATTTAAACGAAGCTACAATTAGTCGCGCCTGCAAACAAAGTGAAGTTTCTTTCGCCACGAGAGTCAAAGATAAAATTAGTGCTTTGTGGGAGAACATAGAGAAAGCTCCTTACAAAACTCTATTTAATAGATCAGTCAATGGCTCTGATCTTTGGAAATTAGTTCAAATATTGAGAATAGTAGATCATAAATTGTCAGAAGAGCAAAAACAAAGAGATGGAAGAGAAAGATTATTTGCAATTCATAGTAATCGTCTCGTCTTACACTTAGTTTACAAAGCTTTACCAAATAGTATCTTTAACATATCATCTGATTTAACCGCAGTACAAATTAATGAAATTCAAGCTCTAACTTCAAAGTTTTTAGAAAGAATTATTAGTGAAACTAGCAACCTATACCCTAACTCTTATCCAGCTAATACCTTTAGAAATGTAACAAAATGCCAAGAAATTGTAGCAAAGATTTTAAGTTGAAGTAAGTTTTAAAAGTCTCAAAACTTTTTATAAAACTTTCACCTAATATTTACGCCTGTAACGTTGCTACGGAATCGTACCATTTCCTCACTTGCATTAAAATGTAGTGCTATTTCTGTCTGTGTCATTTGACGCTGAACAGCCCAAAGTAAACCCCGCCGAGGAATCTGAAGACAACTACCTAAATAAGTAGCTTCATCTTCATCGCTCTGTCGGCGCAAAGGAAGCCCAGTATTTGGATCGAAGCGGACAATTTTATGTCTTAATAACAGGTGTCCAAACTCATGCATCAGGTTCGACTCACGCCGCGCGGGTGTATGGCGTGGATTATGGACAATCCAGAGTGGGCTTTGATTAATAATTCCTGCTGACCATTGGTCGTTATCGAGCAATACCTCTACTACACAAGGATCTAAGTTGGGAATTTCTTCAGGTGTCAAAATTTTGGCATTTAGTTGAACCGCCAGCATATCTGCTGGTAATGGGTCAAATGCCCGTAAGTTTAATAAACTACGTTGCTCAGTGGCAATCCCTTCACACTTTTGCCTAAAATCAGTTGGTAGTGTCTCTGTTAGTGCCATATTCTTGCAATCTGGCTTTTAATTGTCGCTTTGTTGAGCATTATCCCGATACGCTGCTTTGACTAATTCTGCCAGTGCATTGGCTACTGCTGGATCGAGTTTTTTCGATGCTCGCAATTGAATTTCTATTGTGTCTAATGTATTTAAGCCGGAGGAAGCTTCGGATTCTTCTGTTTTCTTAAATAGTTCAGATGGTAACACTTGTAGCCAATTGCAAAGTAGTAAAAAGGTTTCCATATCAGGCATTTTGCCATTTTCTACCCGTGAGAGTGTAGCAGAACTAATATTACCTATTTCTTTAGCTGTATCTCGCAAACCCTTGCTCCCTCGCTTCGTTTTCACCATTGCGCCTAATAAAGCTGTGTCTAAGTTGTATCCCATCGGTTTTTGTTTCTTTTATGAAACGCTTTGCTTTATTGTATCACTAAGCTATAGTTATTATGTATTCTTTGTATATATACGATTAACAGTGTTTCATTTAAGATACGAAATCCATCCAAAGCCGATTTTATACAAAGGAGGTACTCCTTGGATAATAGCGAAATCATCTTATTTGATTTCTTGGTTGTTGGGTTAGCAGAGTTTTTCCGCCTAGATACTCAATATCAAATCCCTAAATACCCGTACCCTGATTTTTTACAGCGTGCCTGCAACACTCTGGCATTGAAGATGACAGGTATTCCTTATCCACGTACTTTAGAAGGTCTTTTTACTCTTTTAGAAAAACCCTTGCAAACATGGTATCCATTGGATATACCGAAAGAGTTTGACTCAGAATATGGCTTTATATACGATAAAGCTCTAAGTGAAGAAGCAAGTCAATATTTCTACGAACAGTTGGTAAAACGAGGGCAACTGCCTGAGTTTGCTTCTGTGAAAATACAGCAAATTGCGCTGGAAAACTTTCTATTTCAGAGGTTGCTGGAGAAACTGCAAGCAGCCAATGAAAAGGATGCTGAACGCGCTCTGCAAGAATATGTTTTGCTGCGGCGATTCTTAATTGAGAATCCTTATACTACTTTAGAGAGCCTACGCAAGACCTTTTCTAAGACACGTTACATATCTATTAATGATGTTGGCGAACTATACGAAGACTGTAAGGAAAATGAATCTTATTGGTGCTGCGATCGCTGCGGCCCTTTAATTAAAAAACATGGGCATTTAGGTGGCATTAAGCCTAGCGTCTGCAACGACCATCGGAAAAACTTGTCCCATGTCCGGCGTATTTATTGGAAGCAAGGTCTGCGTCGTTTGAGATTTGGTATTCATTGGCGTGTCTGTTTGCCTGGAATCCCAGAAATACGTCTGTTCGAGGCTTTAAAAAAGCTGCATCAACAACAGCCAGAATATCTTTGTGAAGTTCAACTTTGGCCTGGTATTGACCGTTACGACTTGCAACTACGTTTTGGTGACGGTTATGTGTGGGCTGTAGATGTCAAAGACTACCGAAATCCTTATGATTTGGCTTTGCAACTGAAGCCGATATTTGGTGAAGGCGATTTGCACTACGACGAAAGTTTTTATGTTATTCCTAACCGTCGCTTACATCAACGCCAAGATTACATTGAGATCTTGCGTGAAGAAGCAACAGGATTGCCAAAAAGCACCCATCTTTTCAGCGATACGGCTTTTGAAGAACGAGTCAGCACCAAGATAATGCACCTGAGTAAAGGGAAATAGCATTATGAGTCAAATGACATTATTTGAGACTCCTGTTATTTTTACAGAACGTATCAAAGAATTGAAAGATAACTCTGAGCTAAATCGAGAGCAAGCCCAATTATTACTTCAGGTAGAACTTGGCTTTGCCTTGATAGAGTGTTTAGGAATCGATGATGAACCAGTCACAGCAGTTTGGGCAATACTCAGTGGTATGCCTTTGCGACATCCACGTTTACAAAACTTAGATGAAAGTCAGAGGCGTGCAGTTGCTAACGCTCGGCAAATTATCCCATTTTCTGCACGTTTCGCCTGGTTGAACGCATTACGTTTTTATATCCGCAATATTCCGCAAAACTGGCGTAATTATGATTTTAATATCCAGGATTTAGATTCTCAGATTATTCATGCGGCGAAATGTCTGCGCCATCAAGTCCACCAAAATTTATATGAAAACTGTCTGAGTGCTGATTTGGAGTTTCGCCAACGCAGGGCTGAACCAGTAAAGGCAGGAGTTCCCTACCAATTCCAGGCGAAGACGGAAAAAGAAACAGTCACAATGCAAGTACAGTTCACACCAGAACATTTAAGTCCTGCACGACAACAACCTTGGTTTCCTACACCAGGCGATCGCAACCCTTTTTCAGTGCGAATTTCAGATTTAGAGCCAGATGCAGAGTTTCTCGATCGCCGCGAACAGTTACTAGCACGCCGATATGGATGGCATGAAACACAAAAGGGACATTGGGTAAGCCGCTTTCGCAAAATCAACTTTCACAAAATTCAGGAAGACGGGACGCTGAGTGAGCCAAATACACAACCACTGGAGTTAGATGGTTTTGTACATATTGCGGGACAGGTTGCTTCTGGAAAGTCTACGAAGTCAACTTTGCTTGCTGTTAATGTTGTGCGAAATCACCCCGATCGCCGCATCACTTTGGTTGTCAGTGATGTACAGTCAGCAATTCGGTTAGCAAATCAAATTAATTGGTGGTTCTGTAACGATCCAGAAAACGATGAGCCAGTTGCAGTACCGTTATTAGGACGCACTAAACGAGACGCACACCTGAAAAGCTTCTATGCCTCGAAAGACTTTCAGGAACACTGGCAACGCGGACAACCACATTGGGGCGATCGCTTTTTGGGAACAGCTTGTGCTTTGCAAGGACTCCTACAAGCTAGCGACATCTTCGACCGTTTGCATGGTAAGCCACTCATACCTGGAAATGAGCCATGTCACGCTTTGAAAAAAGCACCAGAAAGCGAAAGCCAGCGTAAAAAACAAAACAATAACCCTGGCATATCCTACTTATGTCCGTTTTTTGCTACTTGCCCATCACAGCAAGTCTATCGTGATATGCCAAATGCCCGTGTTTGGATTACAACTCCAGGCGCAATGGCAATGGCTGGTTTACCACGTCATCTAGAATTACGTCCCATCAAGATAGGGGAACTCGTTTATCTACATTCCGATATTGTTGTGTTTGATGAAATAGACACAGTTATTAAGTGGTTTGATGACGTATATGCTGAAGAAGTTTTACTGACCAATGGTGGTGTTTTTGATGACATTGGGGTACAAACTGAAGATTACATGAGATTCAACCGTGTCACCCCACCATTGATGCAGCGATGGACAACCGCAGAACGTCATGTACAAAGTGTAGTTACAGCAACTTTAACCCTATTAGATAAGCGTTTAGGACACGAGTTTTTACGTAAATGGATAGAACGTGGCTACTTTACACCTAATTCTCTCCTATATAAATTTGCTCGTCGTCTAGCTGGACTTGAAGAATTAGATCATCCTGATGTCACTGAGCAAGAAATTAAAGCTAATAATAGACGCGTACAGCAGATAATGCGATATTTTGACGCATTAGTTGATGATGACCCTTTACTTGGACAACCTCGACCAAATTCTAAAGTTCAGAGACTAGCACTTTTGATTCAACAGATTAATAGTATTGGTGAAAGTGCCACTGATGATAGTATTTATCGTGCTTGCAAAGCCTGGATAGTTGATTTTTTCCCCAAAACAGGAAAAAGGTTAGCAAGACTGCGAGAACAACTAGAAAAACGTCAAAACAATTCACAGCAGACAGCCAAGAAAAAACGGCGAAAGTCCTCAAAACAGGAGGAAGAATTAGATCCAGTAGACACGCTGGAAACCCTAGCTTATCGTTTACAGTTTGCCCTAACCATCACCCTTTTAGATCGGCACACCCGCATTGTTTTTTATGAATGGCATCATCGACCACCCACTTTAGATGACGAGCCTCCGCATCGTCGTATGCCAACAGCAATGTTAAATATTTTACCTCTACCGCCAACAGGAAGGCAGTTTGGTACTTACTATTCCCGCAAGGATGACAATCACAACCAATCTGAGAATAGCAGCGAAAATGCTTTATCTATATTTGCCTATACCAACATTGGTCGTTACTATGTTTTGAACTTTCATCGCTTGCTGACAGACTTGGATGGTCAACGCGGCCCCAACGTCTTGGCACTATCAGGAACATCTTATCTAAGAGATTCCACTCAGTTTCATGTGGGCAATCCACAAGGTATTTTAATGCCGGAGGCGAGTGCCACAGAAGCAATAGCCCAAAGCCGCTTCAAGTTTTTACCTCAATCGAACCGCAAAGATGAACCTATCCGTATTTCTGGGACACCAGAACGCCAAAAGATGGGAATGTTCAAAGAAATGGCACAAGCATTAGTTGGTAACAACGGTAGTGGCGATTTAGGACAGGAGCTTGAGGAATTGAAACAGCTTGGCCAAAGTAATCCAGATTTTTGGGAGGATAGGGAACGCATACTATTACTCGTCAACTCCTACGATCAGGCGCGATGGGTAGCAGAGGAAATCCGTCAATGTTGTTGGGGTATGCGCGAGCAAGTCTACCATTTACAGCGCGATCGCACAGAAACTTTGACTGAGGATGACATCAACTATCAATCAAGGATGGAAGTTGGTGCGCTTAACCGTGCTGACATCGAAACTTTTGCACTGACTGGCGGTAAAATCCTCGCTGCACCAATAAGTGCAATGGGGCGCGGATTCAACATTTTGAATGCCAATGGTAAAGCGGCTTTCGGTGCGGTTTACTTTCTCACCCGTCCCTATCCTCATCCTCATGATACTCAAGCCATCGCTCAAGAAATCAACCGTCGTGCTTTGGATTGGGTAGAAGATGCGAATTTCGTGGCTTGGGAAAAAGACGGAATTTTAGGGCGTGCGGAAGCTGTGCGCCAATTGGCTGCACGTTACTGGCGATCGGTAGAACATCGTTCTTACTACAAAACACTTTATAAAATTGAAGAATTACGCGCTTTTCCGCGTCAAGATTTAGCTGCGACTACCGCTGGCATAATCATTCAAGCCGTAGGTCGCCTTTTACGTGGAGGTGTTCCTTTTCACGCTTACTTTGTTGATGCTGCTTGGGCACCAAACTATGCCAAAGAGCAACAGCTTGATACACCACGTACCAGCCTATTAGCAGCAATCATCGATTTGCTTTGTGATTATGTTAATGAAGATGTGATAAGTCAAGCTTTATACCAATCAATAGCAGATGTTTTGGTTGATATTGATGGGTTTAACTGGGAAATAGACGCAAGAGATAGATAAAGACTATGACGAGCAGAAATAAACCAACAAATATTTTGCTACCTGCACGTATGAGTTTGGTAAAAGACGCCTTTGCCAACCTAGAGATTGCTGTGCTTTCATTTCCTTTTGTTCAGGTGGTAGCAGACTTCCGCCGTGATATGGAACGAGTACTCTCTCGTGGTAATAAAAAAATAGAGGTTCCGCCACCATATCGACAGTTAAATAATGCTCTACTTGCCTGTGCATCTACACTGACACACGGCTTTGAGTATGTTGGTTACGATCAAGAAAGTAATTCTTCCTTATATCAGGCGTTAGCTGTAGGAACGCCAGAGAACCCATTGAAAACTCCCACACCCCAGCAGATACATGAATTAGTGAGAATTTGGGCGCAGGAGTGGACGAAGAAATATCGTGAAAAAGGTAAACCGGATGAAGTGAATAGCGTGTGCGATCGCTTTCTCGAAAGAATGGGTGTCATACCACCTGATTGGGATTGGCAACGGATTAAACCGGAAACACTTGTGCGCGATATCAACGCAGAGAGAGGATTAGGATTTCAAGCTATTCCTAGTCTTTTAGCAACAATGTTACATGGTAAAAAGTGCATTATTAACTCTGGAAAAAGACAACAGGAAATTCAATGGCGCAAAGTACAGGGAGGTGGTTCGGGTAGAGTAGGACTTTACGTAGTTAGTAAGCCATTTAAGGCGAATTATACAGATAATTATGGTAAGGAAAAAGAAGGTTATTTTGCTTACCGTCTAGACTTTAATGTTGAAACCCAAGCAGGAAGATTCAATGATAATGGCAATCTAGAACCGTGGATTTTCTTACATTTGAGTTGTCAAAGATACCCCCATGAACCACTTTTAGAAGCTAATTATGGACGTGATATCTCTGTTCTCATGGGTATGAATAAGGCACGTTTATCTGATTATGAGGTGGATTCAACTTTAGTACGTCTTGTTATTGAGAACAATGGCAAAGAAGAAGAAAATTTGTGGAGGTTACAACTACCAGAACTACTTGCTGCCTTTAAAGCACGCGCTCTAGAACAGCCTGAAAATATTCTGAATAATCCCGCAGTACTTGGGAGTTTAGATAACTCAAATAACTGGGGTGAAAGGGACGAATATTATATAGTTCATACTGAAGGTTATAAGTATGAGCATGAAAAACATAAACGAGGACATAGTATAAAAACTGGCTTTAGTTTTTTGGAACGGGGCGATATTATTGCACGGGTATTAGAACTACTCAACGGCGTTTTAATCCCAGATAATCCGATGCAATCTGATATTCCTGCACCATCTGGGATAAAAGCACCACTAGCAATGCGGGATTATGAATTTATTTCTAAAACGCGCAAAAAACGCCAACCTTATCAACAAATTGCTACTGATGCTATTTACCGAGCATTGCAGGGTAAAGCAATGCACATTTTTCTGATTTATCGAGAAAAGGACACTTGTGAAGTAGTTTATCAGCAATTACGCGATGTATTTCTTCTGAATGAAAATGAAGATTTTCCACAAGATATAACAGTTTCAAAAATTTTGATTGATGATGCAACGCTTTTACAGCCACTTAATACAGGTGGATTTTTGCCTAAAGCTCGTAGCAAATTCGATGAGGAAATACGCAAGCAGCATCAAGCAAAGCGAGAAGCATGGCGAACTTTTCTCCAAAAAAACGTTATTCCAAAGATAAATTTTGAGACTAATCCCCACTGTTTAGCGATTATCGAAATTAGCCGTATCAAAACAAAGGGAGTTCTTCCCCAACAAAATATTAAAGGAGCTATTCGTGAAGCTTGTGTCAGAGAGGGAATTAGCTCCCAAATGATACAGACAGTTACAGCAAAATTAAGTGACACAGAAGACGATGAGGATAAATCACCATCCTACAGCAAACAAACAAAAGGACGAGTGATGAATGCTGTACTGGATGGAACCTTACGTCAAATTGGGGTGCTATACGGACTACCATCTCAACTCTATGAACAAGCAAATATACCAAAAGAAATTGCCCAAGAATTAGATGTAATTGCTTTTTGTCGTCGCAAAACTAACCAATATCAAGGTGATATTCACTATGTGCTTGCAGTTCGTTTGTGTGCAACGGGTGCGGTAGATGTAATGCTTCCTGATGCTGATGATTGGATTCCTTACTCACAGGCGGGGATTACTGTGGGAAAGATTTTTGCTGAAGCACGTCGCGATCGCCAAGAAAATAAAAAACGCATTCAAAGTAAAATCAAGTTAAGCGGTACAGAATTAGTACAGTTTGCTGCACGCATAGTAACCAAACATTTAGACAGGCCAACCGTTGTTTTAATTGAAGCTGAAGGATGGCGTAACGAACGTGGCGAAGATAATGATGGCTCAGTCTGGTTTCAGTTGAAAAATGAGTACCTACTGGCAAAACGCAACGTTCTAGACTTTCACCATGTTCCTGGTCACACTTGCGAGTACAGCCGTGAGAGTAACCAACTAGAGAACTTGCTAGCAGTAATGAGGATTCGCACTGATAAAGAAACACCACAGTACATCACCAATCGAGAAACTTGGAACAAAGATTGTCCAGCACGAGATTTTCAACATTTGAGCGGTTTTTACGATAACTCAGTACTAGAACTACTGCATTACTTTTCTGTGGGAAAACTCCCAAAAACACAGAAGGCGCAAGATGAAAAGCCAATACCCGAACTTTATAAACTCGGTTATCAAGAGGATAAATTCGGTGCTAACTTTCCATTCAAACATCAACAGCTAGTGGAAATTGTACCGTTCTTTGTACGCCCAGATTTTCAACCAGAAGAAGCTTTAAAAGCACTATGTCGTGTTCCTCACTATTTAAGATGCTCACCAGCTTGGTCTATGGGAAATATCGTTTCGCCATACCCAATGCACTTAGGCCAGGAAGTCATAGAGGATCACTTATGCATACTTGGTGTAAATTTATAAGTAATATGAATTTCACCTTATTTTCTACTCAGCAAACATCTGCACTGCATAAATGCGACCATCCACCCCGGTTGCAATTCCATAACCAAATTTGGTGTATTCAGCAGCGAGGAGGTTTTCTCGATGTCCGTTACTGTACATCCAACCGCGTTGGAATTTTTCGGCTTCGCCGTAAGTTAAACCGAAACCTTGCACATGGCCTTGAAGAATGTTTTCGCCAACGCCAATCCGGCGACTACCACCGACTGCAAGATAGCGATCGCGGGGACGTTTACCTTCGGGAGTAATATGATCGAAATAATGGCGCGCCAGCATATCTTCTGCATGACGTTGAGCTGCTAGGGAAAGTAAAGGATCTGCGCGCAAAGCTGACAAATTATTTAAATTGCGATCGCGATTTACTAGTTCTAGGGCAAAATTTCTCAGTTCTGGTAGAGAACGCAACTGCTGTGCATTCCAAATTGTCGCTTTTGGTTTGCCTATTTTCCAGTCTGCACCGCCATCTCCATTATCCAGACCAGCTGAAAAAACTTTCTTGGGAGAAAGTTCGCTAATAAAATAGTGAATATCAAGAGGGTGTCCGCGTAAAGCTTGGTTAACAAAATGAAAAGTCGGTTGAGAAACTAAAAGCGCCGTAAATAAGAGAACGTATCTCCACCAAATATTAACTTTGCTCTTTGTCTTCATTGTCGTTATCCAAGCTTTGAGGATGCACAAACTTTGACTGCATTCTCCCAGAAAAGAGTGTGACAGTTAATCTCTGCGATCGCAATTTCTCAGTAACTTTATATTTTTTACTAAACTAGGGTAATGTATATGGCGTAACTTCTATTACCACCTGAAATTTAGGTGAGTGCAGCAAAACTGAAATTCTCCGAAATATTTGCTCTGATTGCTGTAAATAACTTTATTCTGGCAATTAATGATTGCTAGCACCTATCTAAGATAAATAGAATACTAGCTTTATGGCCATAGATTTGCTAAATTTCTTTCAAGCTACTGACCCCAGCCGCACTTTGTTTATCAGTAATGCGGTAGATGCAAAGTATTATATAGACTTTTCTGAGGTGCGGGGCGGCGATATTATTAACAAGCTTAAGCAGAAGATTACATTTTTCAAGCCGAATGAGCCTACCTGTACTTTATTTACTGGTCATATTGGGTGTGGAAAATCGACAGAACTATTACGGTTACAAGCAGAACTGGAAAATATCGGCTTTCAAGTAGTGTATTTTGAGTCTAGTGAAGACTTGGAAATGACCGATGTTGATATTGCTGATGTGCTATTAGCGATCGCGCGGCGTGTGAGTCAAAGCCTGGATAAAATTACTCTGGCGGAAACCAGCAAACTTAATGAATTGCTGCAAGGTGCGTGGAAGGTCTTAAACTCTGAGGTGACGGGAGTTAAGCTTAAAGTTCCCAATCTTGGCGATGTCGGTTACTCGGCGGAAAAAGAGAAAGTTTCCTTAGCCTTTGGAATTGGCGAAATTACCACCAAAACCAGGAACGACCCCAACCTCCGGGAAAAACTCAATCAATATTTAGGGCCGCAGAAAACCCAATTACTCGAAGCCATTAACCGCGAACTCTTAGAACCTGCGATCGCTAAACTCAAGCAGCAAGGTAAGAAAGGTTTAGTGGTAATTGTCGATAACCTCGACCGCATCGATAACCGCGTCAAATCTTGGGGTCGTCCGCAACAAGAATATCTGTTTGTGGATCAGGGGGAGTTTCTGACCAAGCTAAATTGTCATTTAGTTTATACAATGCCCCTATCGCTGAAATTTTCCAATGATTATGGCACCTTAACCCAGCGATTCCCCGAAGACCCGAAAGTTTTGCCGATGGTTCCGGTACAGTGGCCTGATGGTCAAGTTCACGAACAGGGGATGACACTCTTGCAGCAGATGGTTTTAGCAAGAGCCTTTCCTGACGTACCAGCGGCAGAACGCCTCGATCGTATTACAGAAATATTTGACAGTGCTAACACCTTAGACCGCTTATGTTACATGAGTGGTGGTCATGTGCGCGACTTGTTGCGGTTGCTGAACACCTTGATTATGGAAGAAATGACTCTTCCTCTTTCCTGCGACACCTTAGAACAAGTAATTCGCGCGCGGCGCAATGAAATGACTATGCCAATTTCTGATGATGAGTGGCAATTATTACGTCACGTCAAGCAAAGAAAGAAAGTCAGCGATGACCAAGGCTATCAAAAACTGATTCGCAGTCGCTTTGTCTTTGAATATCGCGATCGCGGCGAGTCGTGGTTTGATGTTAACCCCATTTTGACCGAAGCCAGAGAATTAAACAGCTAATTGTGACTGAGCATATCTCAGATCCCCGACTTCTTGTAGACACCCGAAGAGTGGCTTCCCGGAAGGTAGAAGTTGGGGATCTAAATCCACCTTTCTCCGTTCCGATTTATGAGTGAACAGCAGATAAATAACGATCGCTCTTTGCAACAATTAGCTTGGGCAATTCAAGCTTCTGTCGGACAGTTTAAGCTGATTTTGGCAAAGTGTAATTATCTGCAACAGCGCGATCGCTTAATTGCCAGATTACAGGAAATCTCTGCTGTCAAGATTAGCGTTTTAGTACTCAAACCATCACAAAGGACACTTTACACCGCCATTCGTGAGGAATGTGGGGATGATATCCAAGCTTTAACGATCCTGGGGTTAGAAAAATTGCAAGATTTGCCCCAAATGTTGATTGCTGCTAATCAGGTGCGGGAGGAGTTTCGTAAAAATCTCCCCTTCCCGATTGTGTTGTGGGTTAACGATGAAATTCACACACAAATGATGCAATTAGCACCGGATTTAGAGAGTTGGGCAACCACCAAAAAATTTGCGATTACTATTAATGAATTAACTAATTTTCTTCAACAGACAGCATCACAATTATTTGACAATATTTTAAATATCAATTTAGAACTTATTGCAGAAATTCAATCAGCTTGGCAAGAATTACAAGTCTGGACACAAGATTTAACACCTGAGTTAAAAGCGAACTGTGATTTTGTCTTAGGCTTAGTTGCATATATCAATAAAAATCTTGATGCGGCGATTGAGCATTACAATCAAAGCTGGGATTATTGGCAGACAAATAATGATTTTGAGCGTCAAGGAAAAATACTTACACAAATTACTATTTGCTATTACGAAAAAGCGAGAGCAGATGACAGAAATCACCCCTATGTTAGAAATCATGAGGCGGTGGATGCAGCGTTTGATAGTATAGCCGCAACCTTTAGAGTGTCGGCGGTGAATCAGGAAACAATTACCAATTATCTTCAGCAAACTATTGCCGCATTTCAAGCCGCCCAACGCCCCGATTTAATTGCCAATTCTCTAGATCAATTCGGCATTATTCTGAGGTATTTAGAAGATTGGCAACAACTCAAAACTTTAGCTCAACAGGCTTTAATTGTTCATGAAGCCGAGAATAATACTCTAAAAATATCTCAGGATTATAGCTTTTTAGCAGAAACAGAATTAGCACAGCAGCACTGGCAACCAGCCCAAAAATTAGCCGAAACAGCATTAAAATTCTTATCTACGACTCATCAGCCCGTACCACTGGAATTATCGCCGATAAATGTCATCGCTCATCAGCAAAAGTTATTATTAATCATCGCCCAAGCACAAGATAATTTAGCACAATGTCAAGCGGCAATTAATAATTTAGAACAAGCTAGAAAATTAAGTATTACAGACAACGACCCTCAGCTTTACTTGAGTATTCTCGCTAATTTACACAGCATATATTTTGAGCAAAAGCAATATCTTAAAGCATTTGATGCCAAACTAGAAGCCCGTTCCATCGAGCAGCAATTTGGTTTGCGGGCGTTTATTGGTGCAGGGAGATTACAAGCGACAAAACAGTTAGATACCCAAGTTTTAGCAGCGTTACAAATTGATAATCAAGATAATATTGCCCCAGAAATCGCCGCATCTGGCCGTCAATTGGATGTAGAACGGGTAATAGAACGCATCGGTCGCCCGGATTATAAATTAATCGTCATTCATGGGCAATCGGGTGTAGGTAAAAGTTCCTTAGTTAATGCGGGACTGATTCCGGCTTTGAAACGGAAAGCGATTGGTGTGCAAGATAATTTAGTCGTTGCTATTCGCGTGTATACCAACTGGGTGGAAGAGTTGGGGCGAGTGTTGCAGGACAGGGAGGACAAGGGAGACAAGGAGAGAAGTCGGAGCGCCGGCTTCCGGCGATCTGAACTTCGGAGGGACAAGGGGGAGTTAAGACGTAGAAATTCGGGTTCTGAAGGCGATAATTCTGGTTTTTTACCTGACAGTTCGAGTTCTGAAGGCGAAAGTTCGAGTTCGGAACACGACACTCCGAGCTTTTTACTCGACAATCCAAGTTCGGAACACGACAATCCAAGCTTTTTACTCGACACTCCGAGTTCGGAACACGACAATCCAAGCTTTTTACTCGACAATCCGAGTTCGGAACATGACAATCCAAGCTTTTTACCCGAAACTCCGAGTTCGGAACATGACAATCCAAGCTTTTTACCCGAAACTCCGAGTTCCGAACCTCAAACTTCCCCTTCTCCCCTGTCTTCCCGAAGTTCTGATCGGAGGTTTCCTCCGTTCAGACTTCTCTCCTTGTCTCCCTTGTCCCCCTTGTCCCCCTCACCACCCGTCCTTCTCGCTCAACTGCGAAACAACGAACAACGCAACCTGCGAACTGTACTAATTTTCGACCAATTTGAAGAATTTTTCTTCGTTTACCCAGAACCAAAACAAAGACGGCAGTTTTTTGAGTTCCTGGGAGAATGTCTTAATATCCTCTCTGTAAAAGTGATTTTGTCACTGCGGGTAGATTACTTGCATTATTTGCTGGAATGCAATCGCCTTGCGAGTCTGAAGATTATTGGCAATGATATTCTCAGCAATAATGTGCTTTATGAGTTGGGGAATTTTTCGCCCGATGATGCTAAGGCAATTATTCAGCGCTTAACCCAGAATACTAGCTTTTATTTAGAACCTGCGTTAATTGATAAGCTAGTTCAAGATTTAGCTGGGGAAGTGGGAGAAGTACGCCCGATTGAATTGCAGGTGATAGGGGCGCAATTGCAAACCGAGAATATTACAACTTTGGCGAAGTATCAAGAATTAGGGGGTAACGCTAAAGAAGAATTAGTGAAGCGCTACTTAGCAGAGGTGGTTGATGACTGCGGTGTAGAGAATCAACAAGCGGCGGAATTGTTGCTGTATTTGCTCACTGATGAAAAAGGGACTCGCCCCCTGAAGACTCGTACTGAACTAGAACGGGATTTACAAGCATTAGTGGCAGATGTCGCCGCAGATAGCAATAAATTAGATTTGATCTTAGAGATTTTTGTCAAATCTGGCTTAGTTGTTTTATTACCAGAAAACCCCGCAGACCGTTATCAATTGGTGCATGATTATTTAGCCGCCTTTATCCGCCAGCAACAGGAACCGAAGTTAAAGCAGGTAATGGCTGAACTGGAAGAAGAAAGAAAACAAAGAAAAATCAGTGAAGATAAGCTCCTCATTTTTGAACAACGGCAACAGGCTAACCAAACACTTTCTATTGCTCAAGCAAGAGCAAAACAAGAAGCTTTACCTCGCAAAATTTTTCCTGATTGGAAAGAAATATTTGGAGCCATAACATTTATCTGCATAATTATAATCTTGCGCTCTTTAGGGTTATTACAGTTGTTAGAATTGGCAGGTTTGGATCAATTGTTTCTTTTACGTCCAAAAGAGCCTGTTGATGAGCGTATTGTTATAGTTGAGATTAATGAACCAGACATCACCAAATTGAAGCAGTGGCCGATCAATGATGAAATACTTTCTAATGTCTTAATTAAGATCAAGCAGCAAAAACCTATAGCAATAGGTCTTGATATTTATCGAGACTTACCTTTGGATCCCGGCCATCAAAAATTAGTAAAAGTATTTGAGACTACGCCCAACTTGATTGGGGTACAAAAGGTATCTGAAAGTTCTAATAGTTTTTCTGTTGGTTCGCCTCCCGAACTCAGGAAAAGAAATCAAGTAGGAGCGAATGATTTTCCCTTAGATAAAGATGCCAAAATCCGTCGAGCATTGCTATACGCAGGTTTGAAAGATGGTAGCAATCTTGAAAGCTTTGGGCTGAAATTAGCATTATTGTATTTGCAACCTCAAGGAATTACTGAAAAACCCGCAGCAAATAATCCCAACTATTTGCAGTTGGGTAAAGGTATTTTTCCTTATTTTGAAACTAATGATGGTGGTTACGTGGGGGCAAATGCGGGTAGTTACCAAATACTCTTAAACTACCGAGGGACAATTAATCGTTTCCCAGTAGTATCTATAAATGATGTGTTAGAGAATCGGATTTCACAAAACTTGATGCGAGGAAAGATTGTTTTAATTGGTGCTACATCTGAAAGTTTGAACGATCTTTTTTGGACACCTTATAGCAGTAAGATATTTGGTACGCCAGAACGTATGCCTGGTGTCGCAATTCATGCGAATTTGATTAGTCAAATTTTGAGTTCGGCTTTGGAGGGTCGTCCACAAATCAAAACTTTATCTGAACCGATAGAGTGGTTGTGGATTTTAGTTTGGTCAATAGTATGGTCAATAGTAGGGTCAACACTAGTTGTTACTTCGTTGTATTGGCAACAAAAATATAGTAGATTGCCTTTAATTCTTTTAATCGCTAATAATACTAGTAGTATCGTCATTGTAGGTGGCTGTGGCTGTTTGCTGGGAGGAAGTTACCTAGCTTTTCTTTCTGGTTGGTGGTTACGATTCGTACCTTCAATTCTTTCGCTAGTGGGTTCTGTAATTATCACAGCAATTATTAATAAAATACTAACCAAGAATAGATTAGAAAAATTTCAATTTCCCCGTACTCTTGAGTTAATTTTTGAGATTTGTTCTACAAATCCTGTTGTCGGTTGTTTATCAATTGAGTACTTGATTACTGCAACTCAAAAGCCAGAAATTACTACTCAATCTCTAAGTAGTATCGCTGTAAGCGCTTTGGCCAGTTGCAAAAATCCAGATGAAATAGCACCTATGGTGTTATTTACCTGTGACAAAGCAGTTACTCAAGCACCAAATAATTGCAAAATTCGTGATAGTCGTGGTATCGCTAGGGCGCTAACAGGCGATTACCAAGGGGCAATTTTAGATTTTGAAGCCTACATCGCCCAGACTAAAGATAAAGATAGCAGAGCTAGACGGCAACGCTGGGTAAAAGACCTCAAAGCAGATAAAAATCCTTTCACAGATGATGAACTGAAACGCTTGCGGAATCAGTAATATTAATTTGTAATTTGTATTGGACTTTACTTATTTGTCGATTGCGTATTAAGTTAAGAATATCCTCGCAAAGGTTTGAGTACATGGGTGCTGAGGGAGATATAAAACGCGATCGCGTTGCTGTATTTCAGCCTGAATTTTTAGAAGACTTGGAATATTGGGTTGACAAAGACCGAAAAACGGCACTGCGTATACTCAAAATGGTCAAGGAAATTCTCCGAGAACCATTTGAAGGCATCGGCAAGCCTGAGCCGCTAAAATATGAGTATTCTGGGTGTTGGTCGCGTCGTATCAATCAAGAACATCGACTTGTATATTTAGTGAGCGATGACCGCATTGACTTTCTAAAAGCTCGCTATCATTACGAATAAAAAACCTCTTTGAGTTAAATAATTATGCCAGTCAAAGTTACATCTGCTGAAGCGAATGGAAATTTAGAGAAACTTTGCAGTCAAGTTTTAGAGACAGGTGAAGCTGTAATTATTAGCCAAGCAGATGGTAAAAATGTTGTCTTAATTGCTGAAGCAGAATTAAATAGTTTATTAGAAACTCTGTATTTACTTCGCTCACCTGCAAATTCCGCACGTTTATTAACTGCTCTCCAACGTGCAAAAGCCGGAATAATTGAGCCACAAAATGTTGATGAACTATACGATCGCTTTGGTTTAAATCAAGATGATACAGACAGCGATATTGCTGCTGCGAGTTAACTGACATCTTGCACTTTTCTAATAAGGGTAAGGTGGGCAGTGCCCAACCCACTTAAGCGTTTGCGGAATCAGTAATATTAATTTGTCATTTGTCATTAAGATTTAAGATTATCTCTTGTAAACATTATTTGATTTGGAATAAATCTATATTTTTTACCCAACTGAGTTAATGTATATGCTGTAACTTCAATTACACAAGAATTGACTGTAAATATGCAGATCGAGAAAATCCTGGTAGCATCTTCCCTAGCCATCGCCAGCTTTGCAATCCCTAACGCCGTTAGTGCCCAAAATCGCGGAACTCCCGGCCAGTTTGATTTTTATGTACTCACATTATCCTGGTCTCCAGATTATTGTGCGACAAATGGCGATCGCGATCGCCAGCAATGCAAATCTGGTAAGAAACTCGGTTTTGTATTACATGGTCTGTGGCCTCAGTACCAAAGTGGCTATCCAGCTAACTGTTCTACAGAAAAATTACCCAAACAATTAAAACAGCAGTTTGCAGGTTTGTACCCCAGCGATAAACTTTTTGACCATGAGTGGGAAAAACATGGTACTTGTTCTGGTAAAACTCCTCAAGAATATTTGGCATTATCTAAACAGTTCAAAGATTCTGTCGCTATTCCTACAGCTTATAATCGCCCCCAAAAACCATTCCGCACCACAATTAAAGACCTAAGAAATACATTTGTCAGTTCTAATAATCAATTCGTTGCTGATGGCATAGCACCTTACTGTTCTGGTTCGGGAAGGTTTTTGCAAGAAGTCTTCTTTTGCTACTCTAAAGATGGCAAACCAGGCGCTTGTAGCGAAGAGATTCTGAAAAGGTCTCAAAAAAGCTGCGGACAACCAAATTTTTTGGTGAGAAATGTTAGATAGTTAATAGTCAAAAGTCAAGAGTCCAGCATTTCTTGACTCTTGACTGATTATGGTATGCTCCAGTGTGAAGGTTAACTATTAGCATTAGCCATGAACCCTGAAGCAGTTTATCGCAGCATTCTCACGCCTTTAACTTTTATTCAACGCAATGCTAAAGTCTATAATCATAAACTGGCGATTATATATAATCAAAAACGCTTCACTTACGGCGAATTTGCAGATAGGATAAATTGTCTAGCCTCAGCGCTGCGTAATGCTGGACTTGAAAAAGGCGATCGCGTCGCTTTTTTTTGTTTCAATACTCCACCAATGCTAGAAGCCCATTTTGCAGTTCCTTTGGCTGGTGGCGTTCTCGTATCTATTAATACCCGATTAGCTCCTCAAGAAGTCGCTTATATATTAAATGATTGCGGTGCTAAATTTCTCTTTGTTGATACAGAGTTAGCAAATATTATTCGACCTATTCAAAATAGCTTAGAAACTGTCAAACATATAATAAATATCAAAGATATAGAAGAATTTGAGCCTCTAGAGGGAGAGGATTATGAAGCATTTCTCCAAACTGGTAATCCTACTCCTTTAAATTGGGTAATTACAGATGAGATGGAGACAATTTCGATTAATTACACTAGCGGCACTTCCGGTAAACCCAAAGGTGTAATGTACTCTCATCGAGGTGCATATCTTAACTCTTTAGGAGAAATAATTGAAACCACATTAACGCCTGATTCCATTTATCTCTGGACTTTGCCCATGTTTCACTGCAATGGTTGGTGTTTTACTTGGGCGGTAACTGCTATTGGCGGTACTCATATTTGTTTGCGTAAGTTTAATCCTGCTAATGTTTGGCAGTTAATTCAACAACAGGGAGTAACTCACTTAAACGCTGCACCTGTGATTTTAATTTCTCTGCTTCACCATCGAGACTGTCCGCAATTATTAGAAAAACCGCTAACTATCACTACAGCAGGCGCACCACCTTCGCCAACATTGATTGCAAAAATTACCGAAATTGGCGCAAAAATCATTCATGTTTATGGTTTGACGGAAGTTTATGGCCCTTACACAGTTTGCGAATATCAATCAGATTGGGATGATTTAATAGTTGCAGAAAAAGCAAAACTCATGGCACGTCAAGGCGTACCTTATATAGGTGCAGATGGTTTGCGAGTGGTAGATCGAGAGATGAATGATGTCCCGGCGGATGGACAAACAATGGGCGAGGTGGTGATGCGAGGAAATATGGTGATGACTGGCTATTATAACGACCCGGAAGTTACCGAAAAGGCATTTAGAGGCGGATGGTTTTATAGCGGCGATTTAGCAGTAATGCACCCGGACGGCTATATTGAAGTGCGCGATCGCATGAAGGATATCATCATTACTAGCGGGGAAAATGTCTCCAGTATCGAAGTGGAACAATGTCTTTACCGCCATGAAGCCGTGTTAGAGTGCGCTGTTATTGCTGTACCTAATCCTAAGCGTGGTGAAGTACCTAAGGCGTTTGTCACCCTAAAAGAGGGAGTACAAGTTACAGAACAAGAATTAATTCAATTTTGTCGTCATCAAATTGCAGCTTTTAAATGTCCGACTACGATTGAATTTACTAATTTGCCCAAAACTAGCACGGGTAAAATTCAAAAATATCTCTTACGCGAGAAAGAATGGATAGGTTATGAAAAGAAAATTTTCGGTGGTTAGTTTTGATAGCTCAAAATTAGTTTGTATGGTGGGCAATGCCCACCATACATATTATTCTCTGTGTTTTAGATAATCACAAAACCGCAAAGACACCAAGAAGAATTAAGCTATCGTCACATCTTTCGATAGATAAACATCTTGAATAGCGTGGAACAGTTTCACGCCTTCCTCAAACGGACGCTGAAACGCTTTGCGCCCAGAAATTAATCCTGTACCGCCAGCACGTTTATTAATTACAGCTGTGCGCACTGCTTCTGCAAAATCATTTTTACCAGAAGCACCACCAGAGTTAATTAATCCTGCACGTCCACAGTAGCAATTGAGTACTTGATAACGAGTTAAATCAATTGGGTGATCTGTTGTTAACTCTGTGTAAACTAGCTCATGGGTTTTACCATAAGACTTACCAGTGGCTTTAGCGACAGCGCCGTAACCATTATTATTTTCTGGTAACTTCTGTTTAATAATGTCAGCTTCAATTGTGACACCCAAATGATTTGCTTGTCCAGTGAGATCGGCTGCAAGATGATAGTCTTTATCTTGTTTAAAGGAGTTGTTCCGCAGATAGCACCAGAGAATAGTTGCTAACCCTAGTTCATGGGCATATTTAAAAGCTTGGCTAATTTCCTGAATTTGTCTGGTAGATTGTTCTGAACCAAAGTAAATTGTCGCGCCTACTGCGGCTGCACCTAAATTCCAAGCTTGTTCGACATCTGCAAACAATACTTGGTCAAATTGATTGGGGAAAGTCAACAATTCGTTATGATTTAATTTGACGATAAAAGGAATTTTGTGGGCATATTTCCGCGAAATACTACCCAATACCCCCAACGTTGTAGCAACAGCATTGCAACCTCCAGCTATTGCTAACCGCACTATATTTTCTGGGTCAAAATAAATCGGATTAGGAGCAAAAGATGCGCCTGCTGAATGCTCAATACCTTGGTCTACTGGGAGAATTGAGAGATAGCCTGTATATGCCAGACGACCAGTAGAATAAAGTTGTTGGAGATTCCGCAAGACTTGAGGATTGCGATCGCTGTTCAGCCAAACTCGATCTATAAAGTCTGGCCCTGGTAAATGTAGTAAATCTTGAGAAACTTTGGCTTTGTATGTCAGCAGGTCTTCTGCTTCATTACCTAAGAAAGACTCGATAGAACTACCTGCTAAGAGTGTTGCAGTCATGGTTTTTACCTCAAAAATTGAGTAAATGACCTTGTTTTTAAGATAACACTCTTACTATTTATAACTTAATTGGAATTCCGTCGTTAGCTTGCGTAAATCTTATTGGAATTATAAAAAATATTGTATTAGCTCAAAGGTATATATGCTCAACTTTTGCTAATAAGGTAATAACTAATGTGTTTCAAGAACTAAAAGCACATAAAATCACCCTATCTTATTAAAATAAATAAAATTTTTCCAGGCAATATATCTTTGGATATAAATTGTAATGATTCACAGAGATTCGCGGGCAATCTTTTTAATGATTTATTTAGATTTAAGCAAAACTTCTACTCAGAACTTTAGCCCTAAATTTTCCAGTGCTACAGTCGTGACTACGAACTTATTGATTCTTCAGAACTGAAGATATGCAGATTAACAACGATCGCACTTTGCAACAGCTAGCTTGGGCGATAGAAGCTTCTGTTGGGCAGTTTAAGCTAATTTTGGCACGGTGCAACTATACTAACTTGCGCGATCGCCTCATCGACCAATTGAAAGCAATCTGTCGGGTAGAAATCAGTATCCTGGCTGTACAGCAAAACAACAAAACGCTTTACAGCGCCATCCGCGAGGAGTTTGGCGAACAGCTACCAGCTTGCTTGATGGTTGTTGGCTTAGACTTAGTGCAAGATTTACCGCAGATGCTAACTTCCGCCAATCAGGTGCGAGAAGAATTTCGCAAGCATTTTCCTTTTCCCTTGGTGTTGTGGATTAACGATGACGTTCACAAGCAACTAATGCAAATTGCGCCAGATTTAGAGAGTTGGGCGATTACGAGAAGCTTTGCTATATCCAAACAAGATTTAGTAACTTTCTTACAACAAACTGCGGATAACTGGTTTAGTAATCGTCTGACATTAAATTTATCGGCTTATCTGCAATTAGAAGCTGAACTCAAAGCCGCCCAAAGAGATTTGCTTGGTGATGAACAATTTAATAGTTTAGAAATTCAGGCTGATATCGCATCATTGCTTGGGTTAATCGCACAAGTTAATCGTCAAATAGATTCTGCTATAGAGCATTATCAAACAGCGCTAGCACTTTGGCAGCAAGCTAAAAATTTAGAACGGCAAGTCAAAATTCTTGGTAATCTAGCTTTGTGTTATTACCTGAAAGCAGCTAAATATATAGATATTAATAATTCAAATTGGCAAAATACCCAGAAGTATTTACAACAATATATAGATTTACTTACGCAAGCACAAAATCCTAATTTAATTGCCGATTCTATAGGACAACTTGGTGAGATTCTCCGCGATATCAGGATTTGGCAACAGTTTCAAAACTTGACAGAACAGCTAAAAAGTTTTGCACAGCAAGCTCTCACAATACATCAGGCTAACAATCAAGCAAGAGAATTAGCAAAAGATTACGGTTTTTTAGCTGAAGTAGCTCTCGTGCAAAAATCTTGGCAGGAAGCTAATAATTTTATTCAGCAAGCATTGCAAATCTGGTCAGCTATTCCGAGTGTGGAATCAGGTTTATTATCTGAGCTACCAGAAAATTTTATTAGTGCAAATGATTTTAGCTTATATCAATTTATTCTGGCACTTTCGCAATACCATTTAGGACAAACTCAAGAGGCGATCGCTAGCTTAGAATCAGCTAAAGATAATGCTAATCCTGCCAAAGACCTGAAGCTTTATCTAAATATACTCAATTATTTACAGCGACTCTATTTTGAACAACAAGAATATCTCCAAGCTTATGAAATGAAACAGCAGCAGCGTTCCGTTGAGCAGCAATTTGGCTTGCGGGCGTTTATTGGTGCTGGACGTTTAGGCTCAACAAAGCAGGTAATAGAAGAAACTGTACAAGCTACATCTCTACAAGAAAACATTGCCCCAGAAATCGCTGCATCTGGTCGGCAACTCGATGTAGAAAGATTACTCGAACGCATTGGTCGTCCCGATTGTAAGTTGATAGTGATTTATGGGCAATCGGGTGTAGGTAAAAGTTCCTTAATTAATGCAGGACTGATTCCAGCTTTGAAACAAAAAGCGATCGGTATTCAAGATAACTTACCTGTAGTGATGCGCTTTTACACCAATTGGGAAGAAGAGTTGGGGCGAGTTTTGCTGGATGAGGGGCAGGGGGCAGGGGGCAGGGAGCAGGGGGAGTTAAGAAGTGATAGTTCTGGTTTTTTACCCGACAGTTTGGGTTCTGAAGGCGACAATTCTAGTTTTTTACCTGACAGTTCGAGTTCTGAAGGCGACAATTCTAGTTCGGAACACGACAGTCCGAGCTTTTTACTCGACACTCCGAGTTCGGAACACGAAAATCCAAGCTTTTTACTCGACATTTCGAGTTCTGAAGGCGATAGTTCGAGCTTTTTACTCGACACTCCGAGTTCCGAACACGACAGTCCGAGCTTTTTACTCGGCACTTCGAGTTCCGAACGCGACAATTCGAGCTTTTTACTCGACACTCCGAGTTCAGAAGGCGATAATCCGAGCTTTTTACTCAACACTCCGAGTTCCGAACCTAATTCACCAAGCTCAGAACCTCCCCTTCTCCCCCTGCGCCCTGCCCCCTACGCCCTGCCTCTCGCCCTTCTCGCTCAACTACGGGACAACGAAGCAAAAAACCTCCGCACTGTGTTAATTTTTGACCAGTTTGAAGAATTTTTCTTCACTTACCCCGAACCCAGCCAAAGGCGACAATTTTTTGAGTTCTTAGGAGAATGTTTTCATGTTCTCTCTGTCAAAGTAATTCTGTCGCTGCGGGTAGATTACTTGCATTATCTGCTAGAGTGCAATGACATAGCCAATATGCAGATTATTGGCAATGACATTCTCAGCAAAAATGTCCTTTATAAATTGGGGAATTTTTCACCCACTGATGCGAAATCAATTATTCAGCGCTTAACCGAGAATACGAGCTTTCGCTTAGAACCTACCTTAGTTGACCAACTAGTGCAAGATTTAGCCAGCGAATTGGGAGAAGTGCGTCCCATTGAGTTACAAGTGGTAGGCGCGCAACTGCAAACTGAGAATATTACAACTCTGGCAGAATATCGACAGCGTGGCACGAAAGAACAACTTGTGAAGCAGTATTTAGATGAAGTTGTTCGTGACTGCGGTGCAGAAAATCAGCAATTAGCAGATTTATTATTGTATTTGCTCACCGATGAGAAAGGAACTCGACCCCTGAGAACTTTGGTTGAATTAGAAAGAGATTTGCAAGCCTTAGTTAAGGAACAAAAGCAGACGCGGAAACAAAGAAATAGAAGAATATGGCGAAGAAGAAGCAAAAAACTCAACAAGGAAACATCTTCTTTCGCTAAAGAATTACCTATAAGTCAAAAACTAGAGTTAGTGTTAGCGATTTTTGTTAAATCTGGCTTGGTAGTTTTATTAAAAGAAAACCCTGCTGAACGCTATCAACTGGTACATGATTATTTAGCCGCCTTTATTCGCCAGCAACAAGAACCCAAGTTAAAAGAGTTAATGGCGGAACTGGAAAAAGAAAGGACGCAACGCAAGTTAGGAGAAGAAAAGCTCAATCGCTTGCTCAAAATCGCTTTGTTTGTTTCCATAGCCGCAGGATTAGGCTTCGCTGGTTTAGCTGCTGTAACATGGCGATGGGCAATAGAAGCCAACAAGCAGAAAAAGCAAGCCGAAATCAGTGATATTAACGCTTTTGCTAATTCATCAGCTACGTTTTCTGCTTCGGGAC
The DNA here is from genome assembly GCF_963875125.1 of Calothrix sp. NIES-2098. NCBI lineage: Bacteria > Bacillati > Cyanobacteriota > Cyanophyceae > Nostocales > Calotrichaceae > Calothrix > Calothrix sp. NIES-2098. The sequence continues at coordinate 7,898,070 of NZ_CAWNKJ010000001.1, read as the reverse complement.
AAACCAGGAATGCAATTATTGAAGCCTTGAAAGCAGTCGAAAAACTGAACAAGTTAAAACAACCATTAGCCGATACCCAGGTTCACGTTGTCGGTTCATTGAGGGAAGCGGTGTACTTACAACCGAAAGAGAATCAATTTCAAGAACTCAATACTTTATCAGGTCATAACAGTCCCATCTTTAGTATTGCTTTTAGTCCCGATAAGCAAAGGTTGGCTTCTGGCAGTGGTGACAATACTATCAACCTCTGGGATATTACTACCGGAAAATTACTGCAAACTTTTCCTTTAGAACAGTACTCAGATAGCGGTCATAGCAGTACAGTTAATAGTATTGCTTTTAGCCCCGATCGCCAAAAGTTAGCTTCTGGCAGTGATGACAGCACTATCAAACTTTGGGATGTCACTACTGGGAAACTACAGCGAACTATTAATGGACATACACTCCCAGTAAATAGCATCGCTTTTAGTTCTGATGGAAAACTCTTGGCTTCTGGAAGTACTGACAAAACCGTTAGACTTTGGGATGTCACAACTGGAAAACTGCTGCAAACTCTTAGGGGTCATAGCAATAAAGTTAATAGTATCGCTTTCAACCGCGATCGCCAAAGGTTAGCTTCTGGAAGTGATGACAAGACTATCAAACTTTGGGATGTCGAGACTGGGAAGCTGCTGCAAACTATTAAGGGTCATACACTCCCTGTAAATAGCATCGTCTTCAGTCCTGATGGTAAACAGTTGGCTTCTGCGAGTGATGACAACACTATCAAACTTTGGAATGTTAATACTGGCAAACTGCTGCAAACTCTCAGGGGTCATAGCAGTAGATTCAATAGCATCGCCTTCAGTCTTGATGGTAAACAGTTGGCTGCTGGTAGTGATGACAAAACCATCAAACTTTGGGATGTCAGTAGTGGAAAACTGCTACAAATTCTCAGAGGTCATAGCAATACAGTTTCTAGTATCGCCTTCAGTCCTGATGGCAAACAGTTAGCTTCTGGGAGTCGCGACCAGACTATCAAACTCTGGAATATAACTATCGGTCAAAAACTGGAAATTCTCAGTGCGTTGAAAACTCTTAGCAGCCATAGCGATTCTGTGTACAATGTTGCTTTTAGTGCTGATGGGCAAAGGTTAGCTTTTGGAAGCGATCGCAATACTATCAAACTCTGGGATGTCACGAACAGCAAACTGCTACAAACCATTGCTGCGCAACCTTACGTAAATACTAGCTATAGCCCAGAGGTGATTAGCGTTGCTTTCAGCCCAGACGGACAAAAATTGGCTTTTGGGAGTAATGACAATACCATCAAACTCTTGGATGTCGCTACCAAAAAACAATTGCAAAGTATTAGCGGTCATAGAAGTCCAGTCTATAGCCTCGCTTTTAGCCCAGACGGACAAAAGTTAGCTTCTGGAAGTGCGGATAACACCATCAAAATCTGGGATGCAAACACAGGTCAAGAAATGCATACTCTTAGCGGTCATAGTAGTTGGGTCTACAGCATTGCTTTTAGCCCAGATGGACAAAAGTTAGCTTCTGGGAGTGCTGATAACACAATCAAACTTTGGGATGTCAACATCGGTAAAGAACTGCAAACCCTTAGCGGTCATAGCAGTACAGTTTATAGCGTAGCCTTTAGCCCGGATGGGCAAAGGTTGGCTTCTAGCAGTGATGACAACACCATCAAACTCTGGAATGCAGACACGGGTAAAGAACTGCAAACCCTTAGCGGTCATAGCAGTGCAGTTCGTAGCGTAGCCTTTAGCGCTGATGGGCAAAGTTTGATTTCTAAAAGTCTTGATAACACAGTAATTGTTTGGAATTTTAACTTAAAAGATTTAGTAAATGATGGCTGTAATTTAATTAAAAATTACTTGATTGTTCATCCGGAAACATTAGCAGAAATAGAGTCATGCCAAACGCCATCTGTGTTGGTACAAGCAGCGACAGTGTTAGTTCTCCAAGGTGAGAAGTTAGCAAAACTTGGCGATAAAGATGGTGCAGTTGCTAAGTTCCGCCAAGCCAAGCAGTGGGATACAAGTTTAAGATTCAATCCAGTAGCGAAAGCCGAAGAATTGGCAGGTAAGGAAAAATAATAGTATTACGTAGTCAGCGTTTCAGTGTTTATTGGGTTCGTTTAGGGGTATTGCCACCATTGTAAGTACCTAAACAAAAATATTTACAGTCATTGCGAGCGAAGCGAAGCAATCTAAGCCCTTGCGATTGCTTCATTCCGCTTCGCTCTATTCGCAATGACATTGTGTAATTAATTCTGCTTGAGTACTTAATAGCTGTTGCTACAAGCGCGATCGCTGTTATGTGATGGTAAATTATTGTAGTGAGTTAGCTAGCAAGTAAATTGAGAAAGCGATAAGGCTTTTTACTTGCGTAAAATACCTAAATGAGTAAGCGATAGGGCATTTTAAGAACTCCTTGAAGCATTTTAAGTAAGCAAGAAGGCATTTAACTTGCGTAAAATACTTAAATGAGTAAGCGATAGCGCATTTTGAGAACTCCTTGAAGTATTTTGAGTAAGTAATAAGGCTTTTTACTTGCGTAAAATACCTAAATGAGTAAGCAATAGGGTATTTTGAGAACTCCTTGAAGTATTTTGAGTAAGCAATAAGGCATTTTAAGAACCCATTAAAGTATTTTGAGTAAGTAATATGCCATTTTGGGTTATTGAGATTTTATGTATTTTTTGATGTGGCGATCGCCATTTAGTGACGAGATGGCTTTGGCTCAATCTATTTGCCACCGAGTTTGCTGGATAAAATGTGGCTATGAGTCAATGTTAGCTTTCTGTACTCAACGGGCATACTGAAAAAAGAATTTTGAAGTGATTGGCGATCTTCTCCACAATCATACTCTAATAAAAAACTATATCTGTACTTAAAATTTATGACTGAAGAATTTAGTTGTAATCTCAAGTTTTCTCAACAACCTACACAACCAGTCAGAACACTGGAAGCTTTGCTTAAACTTTATGCACAAGGACATCGTAACTTTTCTGGTTCCGACTTGCGTGGCGTAACAGTAAATATCCTTGATAAAGAGATTAAATATCTAGATTTACGCGAAATTATTCTTAAGGAATCTAATCTTACAAGTATTGTACTTAATAGAGCAGCAGAATTAAAAGTAGATTTAACTGGTGCAGATTTTAGTAATTGTAATCTACAAGGAGCCGATTTATCTAGTTGTAGGCTTGATCAATGTAATTTTAATAATTCAGATTTAAGAAGAGCAAATTTATCCCGTTCCTCTTGTCGAGGTTCAGACTTTATACAAGCTAATTTTCAAAATATCATTATTAGTGAAAGCCACTTAAATGATTTTACGGCATCAAATTTTATGGATGCTAATTTTCGTTCATCATATATAACTGGTCAATTTTCTCATGCTAGTTTTCGTGGCTGCAATTTTCACAAAGCAACTTTTAAGAGTTTTTACTCGCAGGGAGCAGATTTTTCGGATGCTGACTTACGAGATACACAATTACCTGCTCCAACTACTGTAGATCTGCGATATTCTTACTACAATACTCAAACAAAATTTAGTAAGAATATCGATCCAATAGCAATGGGAATGGAACTTATTGAAGATGAAAGTGATTCCAAGGATTGAAGATTGTGCTGAGAAAAACTGAACAAGGTTGGATGTTTAAAGAAGAACATCTACTAGAAAATTTTATTTGGGATTCCTTAGAAAGTACTTTAGATTTGATTCCCTTGAAACGCCAATTTAGCATTAAGGGAGAATATTGCGATATTCTTGCCAAGACAAAAAATAATCAACTTGTTGTCTTAGAACTCAAAAATTGTGAGGATCGCTACCTTATCCATCAATTGACTCGGTATTATCACAGTCTTCAATTAGAGCAACCTTTAGAAGACTCGATAGACTACAGCCAGCCAATTCGTCTCATGGCCATTGCTCCAGATTTCCATAAACATAATTATATTGACCGTCGCTACAGTCTATTAAAAATTGAGTTTATTCGATTTGCTATTTTCAATCAATTAGATAAATTTTATTTACATTTATATCTTGAAGGTCGTCAAGAAATTACTATACAGAGACCAATTCCTTTCATTGAGGTTAAAGACAATCAAGAAGTATTGATATTAGAAAACCAGGTTGATAAACCACCACGAATGTTACTTAATTTTTTAGATACACTTTCTCCTTTGACCAAAATAGAGGTGCTGAGGCTTAGAGAAACGATATTAGGCTACGATAAAAGTATCCGAGAAATCAAAGACGGTAGAAGTATATTTTATGGACGAGGGAAAACAAAGCCTTTATGTCAGTTAAAGTTGATTTCGAGAACTCAGCCTGCGCAAATTAATTATTTACAGTGTTATCTATGGCTACCCATCCCCAAAAGGCTGCTACGCTTCAACAAAACAACTGGTATAGGTAGAATGTATTTGAATTGCGATCCAGACTTTCAGACTATAAAATCTATTACTTACTGGACACAAAAAAGTCGTTACGCCAATGCATTACCAATGCCTATTGACTGCTATCTCGATGAAGTCGGCTTAGATCAAGCTAATCAACGCATTGATAGATTATTTGACTTGGCAGTTAAACTTAATCTAGAAAAAAATTGACCTTTTGGTGCGTTGCGCAGGACGACAAAACGCCCTAATAGTAGCAATTTAATATTATTAATAAACTGAGCGATCGGCTACAATCCAACTTTCGCGATCGCAAAACCCAAAAATTATACAACTCTCTCAGCGCTGCTTTAGTTTCACACAAACTCGACACGTCCCATCATCTCTTCGGGTTTTTCTTGGAGACGTGAGGGATGATTTTGCTTTAATACTTCAACTAACTCATCTTCTTCTACTGTGCGGCGATCGATCTCGTCGCGGCGATCGAAGTAATAAGCCATTGCTGCATAAACAGATGCTAGTGACAGGTCATACTTACCAGCAATCTCTACCAAAGAATATCCTAGCTTTAGATGCATGATCGCCACATCTTCTACAGCAATGCGAGTACCGACAATACAGGGCTTTCCACTCCGAACATCAGAAGCGATCGCGATATGCTCCCGACTGACTAATTGCATTAGTAAATCTTCCTAGACTGTTCAATAATTTAATAATATACAGTTGTCCTGGCTATGACAAAGTTATATATAGAACCAGAGCAGCAGAATCCCAGGCCAGTATGTATTTTTACAGAAAGCGATCGCCAAATTATAGCAACTTTCATTTTGAAGCTAGCGATCGCTTATTGGCGAGACGCAACCCATAGGGATGAACTTAAGATGTTGCGACTCTAGGCACTATTTATATTTAACTTTTTATTAACTGTATCTTTTGCTCTGGATAGGGAAATAATTTTTTGTTTAAAATATTACAATTATAGATTTTCTCAAAATAAAATTAAATCTCTGATTTTCATTTTTATTTGAGGATAAAAATGTTTTTATTTCTCTATGATTTGAACTTAGTTTACTTGTTGGCTCAGACTGACCAAAGTGCTGGCAGTCCTTTAGGAGGATTGATTGGTTTAATTTTTGGGCTTGTTTCCTATGTTTTTGGTTCTTATTGCTTCTACAACATATTTCAGAAGCTAGGAGAGCCAAACGCCTGGTTTGCCTGGGTTCCTATTCTCAATACCTGGATTACTTATAAAGCTGGCGATCAATCTCCTTGGTGGATTATTGGCCTATTCATACCTTTTGTGAACTTTGTTGCTTTAGTTTTCTTAATTATTGCGTTTGTCAACATTGTGAAAAAGCTAGGTAAGAATCCTTGGCTAATCTGGTTAATGATTATTCCCATAGTTAATTTTGTAGTTTTATATAATTTTGCTTTCGGTTAAATCACAACAAATTTACCTGAGGTAATTTCTGAGATTTGCGATCGCAAAAACAGCAGGCTCATATCCCCGACTTCCTCAAGAAGTCGGGGATATAAATCTACGTTATTACTTGCAATTTATACTATTGATCGACTGAGCGATCGCTCAAATTTGTACAGTGCGTAAGTTATAAAATTATCTCGATCAACTTGCAACAGCCTTGATATATAAGGATTTGATATTCATTAATCAGTCTTTAGATACTAGTTAATGCAGCTCAAATGCTTGTTAATGAGTATTTGACATCCCTAAAGATCTGGCTATACTAGCAAAACCTGCCGAGTCAGGCTTCATTCAAAAGAGGTAGACAAATGAAAAAATGGCTGAAATATCTTAGTTTAGGTATATTGTCTACGATTTTGACTGCAAGACCTGGGCTGGGGGCAGAACGCATTAGTTTTTTTTACCCTCCGTTTGGAGAATTTTCTTTATCGGCTGAATCTTTAGAAAAGTATGCCAAAGAGGGAAAAATCAATAGTGAATTAGCCTTTTATGCCAAGCGTGCTACCCCCGAACAACTAGCGCAACTACGGCAAATACTGCAACAGAAATTTGATATTACTCCTGTTTTAGTCTCTCAATTTACCTACTCGCCTTTAGGCGAAGCAGTATTGCGACGTTTAGGAGAATTGCTGCTGACTGACTCGCGCCAAAATGGTTTTTATGCAATACGTGCAGCTTTAATTTTATCTGCGGCAGATCCAGAAGGTTTAACTGTTGTAAATTTGTTGCGCAAGTATCCTAGCGACAGTTTGCGATTGAATTTTTCTGAGGGTTTACAGATAGTTAATAGCTTATTAGAGTTGGGTAGAGCGAAGGATCAAATTGTTGCATTTATCAAACAACAAACGATCGCTCAAACTAATAATGCCACAGTTGACTTTGCCCAACAACCAGATTTGCGATCGCCTGGAAACTACAGATGGCAAATCGCTAGCTTCAAACTTAACGACAGTTCCCGCAATCGCAGTCTACCTGTCGATGTTTATGTACCGCAAACATCATCGTCAACCACAGGAAACGATCCTAAACCTCCTTTTCCTCTAGTTGTGATTTCTCATGGTGTCGCTTCCGACCGTTATGCTTTCATCTACCTAGCTGAACATTTAGCATCTCATGGTTTTGCCGTTGCTGTATTAGAACACCCTGGTAGTAATGCTGAACGCTTTCAGCTATATTTTTCTGGCTTGGCTGGCCCCCCAGAAGCACAAGAATTTATTAACCGACCTTTAGATGTGAAGTTTGTACTCGATCAACTCCAGCAGTTAAATCAAACCGATCCCAACCTGCGAGGTAAACTAAATTTTCAACAAGTTGGCGCGATCGGTCATTCCTTTGGTGGTTATACTGTTTTAGCTCTAGCGGGAGCGAAAATAAACTTTGACAAACTGCGCCGCGATTGTAATCCGAATAGAACTTTAAATTTATCAGTATTTTTACAGTGTCGTGCTTACGAGTTACCTATAGCCAATTATGCCCTTCAAGATAGTCGCATTAAGGCTGTGATGGCGATTAATCCGATTGATAGTTCGGTCTTAGGCGAAAGTGGAATAAATCAAGTTCAACTCCCAACAATGCTAGTTGCAGGTAGTGAAGATATTTTTGCTCCCCCAATAGCTGAACAGATTTATCCTTTTACTTGGCTGCCAAATCCCAATAAATACTTAGTTTTAATCGAAAATGGTACACATTTTACAGCTATATCGGAAACAACTGCTGACAATAATGTCTTACCCGTACCAGAAGCTTTACTAGGGCCAAACCGTGCGCCTGCTTATTCTTATATCAAAGCCTTAAGTCTTGCTTTCTTAGACACTCATCTTTTAAATCGTTCTGAATACCGTTCTTATTTGCAGCCTGCTTACGCTCAATATATTAGTCAGGCTCCTCTCAATCTCAATATTTTACAGTCCTTGACAACAGAGCAGTTAAAACAAGCATTGAATGGCTTAGATCCTCAACCAACAGTACCACCACCAAAACCACAGCCACAACCAACGCCTACTCCATCGCCATGAAGAAGGCAGAAGGCAGGAGGCAGAGGGCAGAAGGAAAGAGAATTTATATTATGCCTAGTGTGTACAGATAGATTATGACGGCTAATTATAGAATCTATTTAAAAAGATACTGGAGTTGAAACTAGTTCAATCAGTGCAACGATCGTCTCGAAAAGTGCCATCTGGCATAAGCGTGTTGCAAAAGATAGTTCTACTCAAATCAACTCCGTGAATGTTGGCGTATGTGAGATTAGCACTTTGTAGCCTAGTTTGTCTCAAGTTAGCTCCTCTCAAATCAGCACCAGTCAAATTGGCACCTCCAAAAAAGGTATCTACTAATTTAGCTCCTCTCAAGTCAGCACCAGTCAAGTTGGAACCATCAAAACTGGCTTCATAAAGGGTTGCTTCTCTTAAATCGGCTCCACTCAAATTAGCTTCCGTGAAATCACATTCGGAAAGTTCAGATCCAGTTAAATTAGCGTTGCTGAGATCGGAGCGCTCAAAGTTAGTACCGAGTAAGTAAGCTCGACTTAAATTAATTCCCTGAAGGTTAACACCAATGAGTTCACCTTCCATAAGAACACCGGAGAAATCTCTCTCGCCAGCAGCATACCGTTGGAGCAGATCAACAGCAGCGAGCCTCATCTATTTATCCTCCTATTTATGACCTCCCAGATAAAACCGGAAATATGCGCCCCAATAAAATAGATTGACTGCTAATAATAGTCCTTTACTCCAGTATGAGCGCATGGTGGGAAATAGATAAATACTTGCGATTAACACCAACGATATCTCTACAAAAGCGACGATTCCGCCGTAATGGTTGCGATCCCAGTAAGAAATGGGGCTAATAAAACGGTAATCGCTAAAGGGGAAAAAGTGTCGGTGAGCATCGTTGTGATGCACTGGTAAATCTAAAAGTGAGTGCAGCACCATACTGATAAACCCAACTTCTATAACTTTCCAGTTCAAAAAATGGGCAATTATTACCCCCATCAGTGCTAGTGGAATAGAGTGAAAAGTACTGATAATGGCTTGCCAAAAGGGCTGATAGTAAACTTCTGACCAAATCTGATGTGATGGTAGACGATAAACAAACTTCATCAAGAAGTAGAACACAAATATGGGCACATCCGGCAAGATTGCACCGATAAAAATTGCATGACTTGCTTGATTTCGCAATTGTTTGCTGAAAACAACCAGATTGAGAATCGCATGGCTAGGAGTATTCATCAACTGTATTTCGTAAATTTGCTGACGGCGATCGCTATTATGATGTTTCCAAAAGTGTATGTACGGATAATGTCTAAGCAATGACGAAAGCTGTCACAAGTTAGCTCAAAATGCTGATTTTATGGAATTTATGCCAGTAATTTGCCCTAATTGTCAAGAAATTTCTATATTGTTTGAGCAGTATTTATAAAAACTTATCCCCAAAATTTTGCGCATATATATACTAGTTGTAAATAAGTGTTAAGAAATGCTTATTAAAAATTGTTGCCACGCCTTGATTAAATTGTTAACGTGTGTATGGCAACTAGCTGGTGAACGCTCTGATGAAGGAGAAGTAAAAACCTATGAGCTATATCCAATCAGCCAATTGAAGAAGTGTTGATTCTTGAAAAGAAAGTGAGAAATTTCTGATGTCTATCGGCTATGAGGGATTGCTATTTAACTCAGAAATTACTCCTTGTTACAGGCTTAGTTTTGATTTCAATGACGATTGCTAATTTGTCTTACCCAAAGGATGCGAGAACGCGGTGAGACTGAGATTTTGGAGGTAAAAACTCATGAAGATTCAAGGTAAAGTTGCCTTAATTACTGGGGCTTCCCGTGGAATTGGGCGGGCGATCGCTCTCGAACTAGCACAACAAGGCATCAAGCGCGCGATCTTATTGTCACGCGATCGCCAAAAGTTAGCAGAAGTAGCCCAAGAAATCGAGGCACTGGGAACATCTGCCACCATCGTACCGATAGATTTAACTCAAGCAGTTGAGGTAAATATTGCTGTTGCGCAACTGTGGCGCGATTGCGGCCCCATACATCTACTGGTTAATTGTGCGGGAGTCGCATACCAAAGTCCATTTTTACAATCGAAACTTCCCCAAGTTCAAGAAGAAATCTCCCTCAATTTATTGGGAATGTACAACTTAACTAGTCTGATAGCTCGACGCATGGCTAACCACAGACAAGGGACAATTGTGAATGTGTCCAGCTTAATGGGGAAAATAGCTGCACCCACAATGGCGACTTATTCAGCCACCAAATTTGCCATTTTAGGATTTACTCAAGCCTTACGTCAGGAACTAGCACCCTACAATATCAAAGTGCAAGCCTTACTACCTTCCCTCACAGACACAGACATGGTACGAGGCTTTCAATTATTTCGTTGGGTAATCCCGATGACTCCGCAACAAGTCGCGCAAACGTTTGTCGCAGGCTTGCAGAGAGATGCACCAGAAATTTTAGTAGGATGGCAAAGTCATTTAGCCGTTTGGTGTCAGCGTCTTGCACCTTGGTTGCTAGAACCGATTCTACAAATAGCCACTCCGTCAGCTTTTAGAAGCAAACAGCCTAACCTACTGAGTACACTTACTCAAAAACTCAGCCTGATAACACGAGATTTGCTCTTATCGAGAAACATGGTTTCTTTCGTATCTGCACGTAAGTAACATACACTAGGGGCACAACTATTGTTGTGCCCTCTTGTTGTGCCTTGACAGATAATTAAGATACACCTCGTTTCGGAGCAACCAGAAATGCTGACATTACCTCATACTCTCCCTGTTTTGCCCGAAATCATCGATGGCTTACCGAATATTTCTGGTTGGGAAACAGAGGTTCTCTCGGTAGTAAACCATGATGCACCTGTATTCTTACAAAATACAAACCTTCGTTTAGAAGATATTAACGCCGGATTTGCGATCGCCTTACATATGCACCAGCCAACCATACCTGCTGGATATAATGGCGGACTAATTAGCAATCTGCAATATATGTTTGAACATCAAGGCGAAGGTGATAACCATAATGCCGGGCCTTTTGCCTGGTGTTACAGTCGCATGGGAGATTTTATTCCCGAACTCGTCAGTCAAGGTTGCAATCCCCGCGTCATGTTGGATTACTCCGGTAATCTTTTTTGGGGACTCAGGCAAATGGGACGCAGTGATATTATCGATAACCTCAAACGGATAACTTGCGATCGCACTTATCAGCCTTATGTAGAGTGGTTGGGTACAATGTGGAGTCATGCAGTAATTCCCTCCACCCCCATAGCAGATATTAAATTGCAAATCGTAGCATGGCAACAGCATTTTGCCGCAATTTTTGGTTGGGAAGCATTAGCGCGAGTTAAAGGATTTTCTCCACCAGAAATGCACCTGCCAAATCATCCTGATACTCTCTTTGCATTTGTCAAAGCACTCAAAGAATGTGGATATCGTTGGCTATTAGTTCAAGAACATTCTGTAGAAACAATTAGCGGACAACCTCTGAGCTATAAACATTTACCACATCGTTTAATTGCTCGTAATTCTCAAGGCGAAACAATTAGTATTACTGTCTTAATTAAAACCCAAGGTTCTGATACTAAATTAGTTGCTCAGATGCAACCTTACTATGAAGCCAAAACACTATCCAAACAACAATTAGGCAGTGTCTTAGTACCTCCAATTGTTAGCCAAATAGGAGATGGCGAAAATGGTGGTGTGATGATGAATGAATTTCCCAGCGCTTTCAAACAAGCTTGGTGGGATATGGTAAATCATGGTGGCGGAAAAGCAGGTGTAGTTGGATTTTGCGGGACAGAATATTTAGAATTAATAGAAGCGGCTGGGTGTAAACCTGAAGATTATCCTACTTGTCAGTCAACAGGACAACATTATATTTGGGAGCAAGTTGCACCCGATAATTGCCAACCTGAAGCTGTAGAAAATGCCATCCTAGAATTAAAGCAAACCAATCCCAATTTCCACCTAGATGGAGCTTCATGGACTAACCATATTAGTTGGGTAAAAGGATATGAAAATGTTCTATCTCCCATGTATCAATTAAGCAGTTCATTCCATGAAAAGGTGGATAAATTATTAGTTAATTCAACAGCAGAATCTATAACTAAAAAATCTAGTTATTGCAATCTTCTCCTACATAATTTATTGCTACAAACTAGCTGTTTTCGTTATTGGGGACATGGTACTTGGACTGACTATGCCAGAGAAATTTACCAACGTGGTAAAAATTTACTAATAGCAACATTGTAAATAATGTAATTTTGATGAAATTTAGAAGACCGCCAGAAGTATAGCTAACAAGTTTTTTAGCTTGATATGCCAAAAATATATTTTGTTTGAATATATATAAGCAAACTGTGCAGCTAAAAAATTCGGTGGTCTTCTAGAATCTAAATATAGAGGCATATTTAAGCAGTCAGCTTATATAAATCTGCAATTTGAGCAAAATTGCAGATTATGGCATACAATTAAAGATAGATAAAAAGCGATAACGCTACAAATTGCGAGGCAACCAATATGGATGCCAAGGAAGTCTAAACCTATATGCAGCCAGTGAAAGAAGAAATTTTAGGCAGGCAAATCTGAGAGAAATAAGCCTAATTTAAAGCCAATTTCAGCAAAGTAAATTTTACTGGAGCAAATTTGAAAAACTCAAAATCAGGTATTGCCACTTTAAGTTGGCTAAACCTGAAGGGAAAAAATATCAGCAGGCTTAATCGTCAGTGGGAAAAAACTTGGCGATGGCAGAATGTACAATGATAATTTAATTTCAGCAAATTACTTTAGTTAAAAGATGAAAAAATTTACTTGTCGGTTGAAATGTAGATTATTTGTTTACGACCACAAGTGCTATTTTAGCGTCTAAACTTTTAAGTTTTAATCGAAAGCAACTGAAACTTTCATTAGTAGCTTTTTCTCAGCCTACTAGTGAAGCAGGTTTATAGAATCCTGAAAGAGCAAATATAATTTCATTTTTTTGTAGGAGACTGTTAATGAGTCCGATCATGAAGTCAATTTTAAACGCAGACTCTGAAGCTCGCTATCTCACCCCTGGTGAGATAGAACAAATTAAGATTTTTACAGCAAATGCTGATCGTCGTCTGCGCTTAGTTAAAGCCATCACAGAGAACCGACAGAACATTATTAAGCAATCTGGAAATCAACTATTTCAAAAGCGTCCAGATATTATCTCACCTGGTGGCAACGCCTACGGACAAGAAATGACTGCGACTTGTCTGCGGGACATGGATTACTATCTGCGCTTGGTAACTTACAGTATCGTAGCTGGTGATTCTACACCGATTCAAGAGATTGGTGTTGTTGGTGTCCGCCAAATGTACAGATCTCTCGGTACTCCGATTGAAGCTGTCGCTGAAAGTATCCGTATGATGAAGAACGTTGTCACTTCCATGATAGCTGCTGAAGATGTTAGTGAAGTTAATGGTTACTTCAACTCCATAATCGCTGCTATGCAGTAGGGTAATCATCTTTTGCGGCTATAGCTTTCTATTACTAGCCTCAAAAAATTGTTGATTTATTCGAGACTAAAGCTTAAAAGAAATTGAAAAATTTAGAGCCATCTTTATGCCAAACACGACAAAAGTTAAAGAGTTGAGTTCAAATCAACGCAATGCTTGGTTTGGGGGTTTTACTCCTCAATCAGAAATTTTGAATGGTCGTCTAGCAATGATAGGCTTTGTAGCCGTCATAGTGATTGAAGTAGTTTCCGGTCACGGCTTTCTGCACTTTTGGAACATTCTGTAATTTGTTGATTAGCTCATATAGCTAAATTTTACTCATTATTACATTTGGAGAGAAATAATGTCTAAAGAAAAAAAGGGTAACAGAGAAGCTAAGAAACCCAAAAAAGATCCTGATAAAAAAAAGGAGAAAAAAGACCCAAATAGATATGATGGTTTAAGCGGATAAATTTGATGAGATTTTGCAGCTTGCGCCAAAAGGTGCCAAAAATCTAACCCGAAAATACTCAAGCGATCGCCCATAGTGTATCAAAGCAGCGTGAGATAGTGAACTTATCGCTCGTCTAGGGTGCGATCGCTAATTCTATATTTATAAAGCAATATTTTTACCATTTTAATCATAGCAAAGGTAATAAAATTTCAAATTCCGTACCTTTACCAAGTTGCGATCGCAAATTTAACTTACCTCCATGTCTTGCTGTAATAATTCGATAACTAACAGCTAAACTAGTTGTTTTATCAGCACGTTTCTCCATAGTGTAGGATTCAATAATTTGCTGTTGTAACTCTAAAGACATACCCGGCCCGTTATCAGCAATGCAAATAGAAACCCAGCGAGAATCGGGCGCTCCTGGTTTGATTGCTTCGCGAGGAATAATTTTTGTAGTGATTTCAATTCGCGGTTTTTCAATACTATTTGTAGTCTCTGGATGGAATTGATGGCGGACAATTTCATTCAGTAAGCTATCTATTGATTCAGTAAAAATATTCATTAATACTTGACTTAATTGCCCCATGAAGCAATATACTGGTGGCAAGTGACCGTAGTTTTTAACTATTTCAATTTCTCCTTGAATCCGGCTATTAATTAATAAAACAATACTATCTAGACAAGCGTGTAAATCTCCTGGCTTGGGATAGACATCATCGATATGACAGAAGTTTTGCAAACTAGTGACGAGTTTTTTTAATCTTTCTGCCCCAGTGCGGATACTAGCTAATGCTTTGGATAAATCTTCTTCTAGAAAATCAAATTCAATCTCTTCTTTAAGATAATTAATGTAATTGGAACCACCAGGTGATTCTTGGTCATAAGCTGCTATAAGTTTGAGCAAGTCCTGGCTATAGTTAGAAACATAAGTTAAGTTACCCCAGATAAAACTTACGGGGTCTAAAATTTCGTGTGCCACCCCATCTACCAAACGTCCCAAACTAGCCATTTTGTCATTTTGAATCATTTGGGTTTGGCTGCGTTCATAGCGCACTTGAGTTTCTATCCCGCGAATTTGCCAGGAAGCAAGATTTAGTTCATATACATCTAATAACTTATAAGTATCAGGTGCAGTTTGTACCACCACAGGTTCTGCTACCAGTTCAGGCGATCGCCTTAAAGTAAGTTGCATTGCTGACAAAATTGGTGTCGTCTCCGGAAGCTGCAAAATCGCTATTCGTGCATAGCTGTAGAGCATACTCAGTGGTTCCCGGAAAAACAACTCTTTTCCGTAAGGACGAATCCAAAATTCTAAAAGTCGTCGCCGCGAAATCATCCCGACGAACTTACCCTGTTCGCGTAAGATTGCGCCTGGTAGCAAAGGGTACTTTTCAAACATTCGTGCAACTTCTATAGCGGTACAGCTAAGTTCCACTTGGAAGTTGTACATTGACAGTTCTTGGAGAGTTGACTCTAAACCGAGATCGCGATCGCTACCCTGAGATAAAAATGGTGGTGATATTTGAAAACTGAAATCTTGTGCCACTTGAGACTCTTAACTTTGTATAAAAACTAGCAATCAATAAGCTAACATTTTAGCCTTTGCTCGTCTTTGTTCCATCCCTAGCTTGACCTATTGCCATTCAGCACTACGGAACTTATGATGTTAAATCTTTGTCGCGCTGTTTGCTTGATAATGAAATTTTGCCAAAAATTAAAAAAATTCTCAGATGCAGCTAATAACATTGCTCCTAAATTGTTTAAAAACTGTGAACCCTTTATAAAAATCCGTGGAAGCTAACACACTTACTAGCAAAATTACAGTAAGTATAAACATAGGGAATTAAATATAGTACATTAAGTGATTACCCTCTATAATTGGAACCATTTATCAGGATAAATATTCTTCAGAATGGTAATTGTCAGTAAATCCACCCAAATTAACATAATTAACTGTCAGTAACTGAGGCTTTGTAATTCTCAAGCGTTAGTATAAACACCAGATCAACTCTTGACTGAAATGAGCTTAAATTATCCCCATCTGCATTTGATCCCCATTCCGATAAAATGACAAAGCATACCCTCAAAACTCCAAACCGCTTTTGACTGCGACACCCATGAATCAACTGAACAATGGTTTCACCCTATTTCTGAGTTTGCTAGTCGAGGCGATACCTTTTTTGCTTCTGGGAGTTTTATTCTCCAGCGTGCTGCTATTTTTTGTAGATGAGCGCAAACTGGTAGAAAAAATGCCCAAAAATCCAATACTGGGCGCTTTAGTTGGTAGCACAATCGGCTTTTTATTTCCGGTGTGTGAGTGCGGTAACGTGCCGGTAGCGCGGCGCTTGCTGATGCAGGGAGTACCCACACCAGTAGCAATAGGTTTTTTGCTAGCAGCACCGACAATTAACCCCATAGTAATTTGGTCAACTTGGACAGCGTTTCGAGATCAGCCAGAAATAGTGGTGTTACGCATCGTATTGTCTTTAACGATCGCGACAATTATTGGCTTTGTTTTTAGTTTTCAAAAAGACTTAATTCCCATTGCCCAACCGGCGTTAGCTCGTTACCTCAAATTTAATCCCCCAGCCCCACCAGAAGCAACACGCCGGGGGCGACGTTATCAAACACAACAGAATACAACAGGTTCTACTTTGTTGAAGTCTGGAACTTATATCCTAGGAGGAAAAGGTAGCTTAACTGCGCGCATAGATGATAATTTAATTGACGCAAACAGCCCATCATCTCCTAGCTCTAAACCCCTTGCAGATAAACTGCGTTTAGTAGTAGATAATATCGTTCAAGAACTACGAGAATTAGGCGGAGTAATGGTTCTCGGAAGTGCGATCGCTGCTGCTATTCAAGTATTAGCACCTAGGGAATTAATACTCAGCCTAGGTGCGGGGCCGATTAGCTCAATTGTGGCCATGCTGATATTAGCCGCAGTTGTATCCATCTGTTCTACAGTAGATTCATTTTTCGCCCTATCTTTTGCTTCCACTTTTACCAGTGGTTCTCTGTTAGCTTTTCTGGTATTCGGCCCCATGATTGACATCAAAGGCGTAGGTTTGATGTTATCAATTTTCAAAGCGAAGGCTCTATTTTATTTATTTGCTTTAGCAGGATTATTAACGTTTTTGTTTACTTTGTTTTTGAATTTGCACGTCATGTAAATTAATTAGTCAAGAGTCCAAAGTCCAAAGCCAATAGTTTTATGCTCTTTGACTCTTGACTGTTGAACGCCAGTACTCTGCGAGAAGCCGCCCTTCGGGCGTCTACACTTAACGGAGGGAACCTCCCTTCGGGTACTCTGCGAGAACCCCTACGGGGAACGCCAGTCGCCTACGGAGGGAAACCCTCCCGCAGCGCTGGTCTCACCGCACGTGACTGGCTCCTCTTGACTATTGACCCTTTCCCATGAATCCCAAACCAAAATCTATATCTAAACTGCGAAATCTGTTAATACCTTGGCTGGATGTTTTAGCAATTACAGCTTGGGGAATTTTAATCTTAAAATACTGGATTACAGGCAAGTTAAACTTGTTAATTCACCCTGATTATTTTGGGTTAGCAATTGCTGGTGCTATTGGCTTGTTAGTTATTAGTTTGTTTAAATCCATACAACTCTGGCGACGGCGTCGGCGGGATGACGTACCCAACCCCATGCATATCAATATGTTTCCGCCTGGTTGGGGTGCTAGTTTGCTTTTAACAACAGCGATTTTGGGTTTTATCATTACACCGCAAGTCTTTGCTAGTGATAAAGCACTTCAACGGGGTGTGACAATTGATTCATTGGGAACCTCACGAGTCAGACCCCAATCATTTCGGGCTAGCGTTCGTCCCGAAGAGCGATCGCTTGTAGACTGGGTACGCACGCTTAATGTATATCCCGAACCAGACTCATATACAGGGCAAAAAGTTAAGGTAGAGGGATTTGTCATCCAACCACCAAATTTAGGTAAAGAATACATTTTCTTAGCCAGATTTGTCCTCAGTTGTTGTGCCGCAGATGCTTACCCTGTAGGATTGCCTGTCAAACTTCAAGAGGATCGCGATCGCTATCCAGCTGATACTTGGCTAGAAGTAGAAGGGCAAATGCTAACAGAAAATCTCTCTGGAAAACGCCAACTCACCATCGCCGCTACTTCGCTGAAAAAGATTCCTCAACCCAAGAATCCTTATGTGTATTAGTCAAAAGTCCCCAGTCCAATGACAAATGACAAATGACCAATGGCTAAATCCAAAGAATTTATTCAACCACTCGATCGTGTAGCGATCGCATTCATGTTAGTGCTAAGTTTGTTAATTGGGTTGCTCATCTGGCAAGGTGATGGTGTCAAGCCTAGCATCCGGAGTTTCAACTGGCAGAACCAACAAATTGGCGCAGAAGATACATCTTTTACTCTCACCTTTAGCCGTCCAATGGATGGGAAAAGTGTAGAAGATAACTTGAAAATTGAGCCGCCTCTAGCTGGGAAAATAAGTTGGGCAGGACGGCGGATGGTGTATACACTTTTGACACCAGCACCCTATGGCACGAATTATAAAGTCCAGTTGCAAGGAGCTAAAGATCAATTTTCCCGCAAAGAGGGCAAAAATACTGTAATTCAGCCTTTTACAGGCACTTTTCGCACACGCGATCGCGCAATTCTTTATATAGGTGTCGATCCACAAGAACAGGGACAGTTAATTCTCTACAACTTAACTCAAGAGCAAAAAAAGATTCTTACCCCTAAAGATTTAATTGTCATGGATTTTGAGCCATTTCCAGATGGGGAGAAAATTTTATTTTCGGCTCGTACTAGTAAAAACCAAGACTTACTTTCGGCGCAACTATACACAGTTACAACAGGTATTTCTAGCAAAGCTGGCGAACAAGCACAAGCACCAGGTAGAGTTGACCTAATTTTAGATAGTAAAGACTATCAAAACCTCAAATTTGACTTATCGCCAGATGGGCAAACAATTGTCATCCAGCGCGGAAATAAATCGAATCCTGGCGAGTTTGGGCTGTGGGTGATGCCAACCACTAGCGATAAACCAACAGAAAAACCCACTGCTAAACCCCTGAAAAGCCAACCAGGGGGAGACTTTATGATTACACCTGATAGCAAAGCTGTAGCGGTTGCGCAAGGTCAAGGAGCAGCAATTTTACCTCTTGTGGGGGATGCTAGCAAACCTTTGGATTTTCTACCCCAGTTTGGGTTAGTCCAGGCTTTCTCTAAAGATGGCTCGCAAGCAGCAATGGTCAAGTTTAATACAGATTACACGCGAGATTTATTCTTGGTGACTAACCAAGGAATCCAAAAACCATTGTTGAAAACAACTGGCTCAATTCTCAATTGCCAGTTCGATCCAGCTTCTCCTACTCTTTACTGTTTGCTAACCCAGTTAGTATCCAAAGAACAATACATAGAACAGCCTTATTTAGTAGCCATCGATCTGAAAACAGCACAACAGAAACCACTGCTAGTACTGCCCGTCGACCAGCGAAATGTGCAAATGAGCCTATCACCAGATGGTTTAGGCTTATTATTTGACCAAGTAGTAGCACAAGAAGTTACTGCACCAGTATCTAACAGTCCGTTAAAAACCGATGATGGAGAAGCGATCGCAACTAGTAGTCTTTGGTTAATGCCTCTCATGCCCATCGCCGACACTACTACCGCCGAAATCAAGCCAGAGAAGCTTCCCCTAGATGGATTCGCGCCTCATTGGCTACCGTGAATAAGGATGAGGGGGCAGGAGAATAGGCAGGGGGCAGGAGAATAGGCAGGGGGCAGGAAGCAGGGGGAAAAAGAAACAACTTTTGACCCTTGACTCTGGACTCTCGACTCTTGACCAATGCCACATTTCTTAGATTAATTGCATCTGATGGCAGGCTGTTTGCTAAATTAGATACAGTGCTAACGCTTCCCTAGTGATGAATTCGTGCCAACAAGTTATTACTAAATAACTGTTGATTAAGATCTTGCAAGATCGCATCTGTAATTAGCATCTGAAAAAATTTTCCTGTCATTCTTAAGTTGGCGGGAAATAACTTTGTAATGTTATAACGTCATCAGTTATGGATGCAAAATGGGGAACACTGAAATCAATGATTAATTACTCATGCTGGAGGAGGGCTACACTTGGCTTCTAGAGTAACTCTCCCCACGGCTACAGCCAGGGACTTCTCCGGTTTCCCCCAGCTACTTGCGTCAACCCCAATTCGGACACAATCGATAAGCAATGCTAACGCCAGCACTGCTGAACAATTTTAAGCAGGTGGGTCAAGAGTGATGAATGAAGCTGAACCCTCAAATAATGGGGCTTTTAGTGAATCCTTAAATTCTGCTAATTCGCCACAAATCGAGTCGGCGAGTTGTCCGTTTTATGCTGTTGTGCCTACTGAAAATATGGCAATTTCAAAATTACCACTTCTTCAGCCAGCAAAAGACGAACAGTACGAAGCTCAAATTTCTTCTATCCCTGTAGATGCAGCCAAGCAAGACTGGGTTGCTGAACCTGACATCCAAAAACAAACCACGATCGATTCTGAATTTCAGAAACTGCTGACATTGAATGAAGAATTGCGTTCTGCTAACGATGGTTTGTACGAGCAGGTAGAAAAACTCAAAGGTGAATTAGTTGACTCAGAAAAGGCTATGCAGTGGCAAAAAAGACGCCATAGCGTTACTGAGTCAATGCTGAATCAACAAACTCAGGAACTAGCCGCAGCGCAAGAACAAATAAAATCTCTATTCCAACAATTAGAAACTGCCGTACAAAACGTTCAGCGTCAAGAAATCTTCATAGAAACTTATAAAGCACAGTTACAAATTAGCCAGCAACGCCTTGCCCAACTAGAACGTGAATGTTCGCTGCTGCAAACTAACTATAGCGAACAATCTCAGCAGCTATTACAGTCAGAAAATTCCTGTCGAGAGTTACGTACTAGGCTAATGCGTCAACAACGCCAGACCCTACAATTTAAAGCGGCTCTGGAAAAATGTTTGGAGACACCAGTTCCTGGTGATGATTCTCTAGAAGATACTGCAAGCCATACCCGCGAGAAAAATACTAAACAATCAAGATTTGCGAAAAAAGCTCGGTCTTTGTTTCCTAATGCACAGCCAATTAAGCCTTGGTCAGCAGAACCAGAATCTTTAACTGATAATTTAGATACTTCCTGGAAAGAATCTTCCGCCACACCTCCACATCACAAGAGTGAACCTTTTAACCCTCCATCTTCCCCTTGGGATTGGTCAAACCGAGAAGAACAGCCCATACCAGCACAACCAGAAACTTCACCAGAAACAATTCCGCTTTTGGAAGCATCTAAGATTATTGACGATTTTTCTACTCAGCCAGAAATAGTTTCGCCTTCGGGTTCATCGAACATTGATGAGCAAATTGATAGCCTGATCCAAATGTTTTTTGCTGCGCAGCCTGCACATACATCTTCATTTTCTACTATTGAAACTATTGAAACAGATGTAGACAGCAATCCAGCTGATGATGTATCAGTTTGGGAAACAATGGCAACTACAGTTACGGATGATGAGCAAGCAGAAACTGTGAAAGAACAGAATTCTACCAAAGATAGTAACCCTATCAGTTGGGTAGTCAATAACGCCTCTTCATCAGCTAAAAACTCACCAGTATCGCCCACTGCACCGATCGCTCAAACAAGCGATACCGGAGAAGATGAAGACTATTGGGCGGAAATTTCACAATTGAATCAGGTAGACTTGCCTTTGCCGGATGCAGGCCAAGACTCATTGGGTAGCTCTACTACAGACGATAATTCACCCTCCCCCGTGGTTTATCCCAAACGTCCACCCAAGGGGCGCAAGTCTTTGGCATCTGTTGAGTTACCAAATTTTCATAAGAAAAATCAGTAGTCAAGAGTCAAGAGTCAAAAGTCAAGAGTCTAATGACAAATGACTAATGACTAATGACTAATTTAAAATTCTCGCTTCCGATTTTTGAATAGTGTCTGCTTGATTGATTTTTGCTACTTGACTGGGCGATCGCGGTTTACCTGTGCTGATAGCGTAGTTAATAGCTAATAGCTGTAACCACAGTGATGGGTGGCGAGGTTCTACCCAAGGTGCTATTTGCTGTAGAAAGCGGGGAAACCAGCCACTCAGCACGGCACTGACGAAGGCATGACGACCAAAGTTAAAATAATTTCCCAGCCATCTGAATAAATCTCTAGGGCCAGCCAGTTCCCAAATCCACAATAGCAGCGCTGGGTTTTTGCGTGCTGCTTTGATTGCTAGGCGGTTAAAGGTTAACCAATCGCATCGATCCTTAATGAAATTGTCTGCTACTTCTGGAGGTTCATCTGCCAACAGCCCAAAGAAGGTATTTAGCATGGAGTTGATTCTTTGGGGCGGTAAGAATTTACCTGTGGGCACCATCATACCTTTAGAAAATAGCCAAGTCACAGAAACGTTACTTTGATAGGCGCGAATTTTATTTAAGTGACGGAAACTCAGCAAGTTATGTTTAAGGGCAATATCCAAAAGTTTTGTCAGCCGTTCTAAATTGCGTACTAGGGAACCAAAGCCAGTAAATACCAGCGGAGACTGGAGAGATGCGGCGTCACCAATCGCAATTAATCTATCAAAAGCAACTGTGCGATCGCGACTGCCAACACTAAAATGCCCTGGTATATATCCAAAGGTAGGTTTCTTCCATACCAGCTTGTCTACGTCGCACCGTCGATACTCAGGCAAAATCGCGAAAAAGTCCTCATACATCTCTAACAGAGAACCAGGATTTTGCGGATTGACTTCGTGGTAATGAAACAAATAAATTGTGAGTTCTTCGCCAATACCCGGAAACAATTCCCAAATTAATTGTCTCCCACGAGAAATATCCCCGTGACTGTAGAGAACATCGCCATATTGGGAATCCCAAACTTGCGGCTCAAATCCCTTGTCAATTACCGCCCCAACTGTCGGACAAACACTATCAAAAGCCCGACCACCATTTAATTGCCAAGCAATAGGAGAGGCTGTACCCATCGCATCTACTAGCAGCCTTCCGCTGACTTGCTTCTCTTCTTGAGTGGGTAAATGCTTGACTGTAATTACAACTTGAGATTTGTCAATATCTGCACGCAGAAACTCTGTCTCATCCCAAATTTCACCACCTGCGGCGCGCAGCTTTTGACCGCACATTTGCAGCCATTTATCTGAGTCGAGGGCGATATTTAATACTGTCGGGGTGTGCAAAACAGGCGATCGCAATTTAGGTGGATTATTACCATCAAAAAACTTATTAAATCCGTCTTTATACTCGCGTGCAATGACAGTTTCTAGCTCGCTATTAGTTACCAAACCTAAATTAACTAAGCTTTGAAGTTCATCGCGAGAAATATTCCATTCGCGGTTCATCCGCCCAAAAGGCATTCGTTCTACCAGTAGGACTTTATATCCTAATTTAGCCATTACTGCTGCATGGATAGCCCCTAAAGCGCCGCCAATGTAGATAATGTCATAGGTAGGCGATGAGGCAGAATCTCCCCTGCTCCCTGGCTCCCTGGCTCCCCTGCTATTTGAGAACACCACCTGACGGGGCTGTTGTGGATTCCTTACACCCTCACGCCATCGTTGCTCCCACCAATAGGCACGTTTCAAATCGTATTCCCCATTGGGCATTTTCTGAAAATATTTGACTGTCAGGGGGTAATAGGGCGCTAAGGCTGCAAATATCGATTGTTGAGATAAGTCAATTGCTGGAGGTTCAGGATAGTTATGCGGAAAGCGGCTTCTGATGTCAGCAATCAAGCGTTGTAAAATTTGTGCTTCTTGGGGAAAGGGTTTGTCTGCCCAACGAAACACTTTTAGATAGGTAGTTCGCTGCACCGACCATACAAATATGGAAAGTTCTCTAGGTAAATTTTCGGGAATAGCGACCCCAACATTTGTAGTTTCAGCAGTTACTCTGAGGCGCAATCCGTCAGGAGTGATTATTTTTTCACAAGTCCCCGGTTGAAAATCTGCTTGCAGCCAACCGCATACCGCAACTGTATCTGGAGTCGGAATTTCTAAATAAAGTAGCTCTTTCATTTTTTTTCTGACATCTCCGCTAAATCTACTCACTAAGACAGATTTCAAGTAGGCATGAAATACGCTAAACTCCGCCCTATCAGTTGCATAAAGATTTGGTGAAGAAATTTTAATAATTTGTCAAACATATTGTTCATTCTGAATTTCTGTAAACCCACGCCATGAATTATCCCATCCCAGACAGCCCCCAAGACATTGTTGCCCTGCAACACAGACCTGTAGATGAAGAACTGGTTGCATCTGCGATCGCTGGAGTGATTAAAATTGTGCGGGCGCAGGGTCAATCCTTAGAAGAGTTAACTGCCCAGGTGTTAGCCGACGATTCTATGCTCGATAAGCAGCAACGACGCTGGCTGAGTAAGTTGGTAGCTCAAGCTTGGGAAAGTTTCTCGTAACAACTTGTTGGTGTTTGCCCAGATTGCCAATCGTATTTTTGGTGTGGGAAGAAAAATAAGTAAGGTTTGAGATTGGCAATTAGCTGCGATTAATTAAAATATTTCTGGGCAGTTAACACCTGTTGAGAAAATATAAATTTAAGATTCAGAAATAGTCGTGTTCTCAGCTTTCGACTTGCGGGTAGAGAGAAATACAGGTTCTTTTTGGGAGTACAGCAACAAACCATACTCCAAACCTTCTACAACAGCTTGATAGGAAGCTTCCAAAATATTTGTTGAAACACCTACGGTAGTCCAGCGTTGATGGCCGTTACCCGATTCTACAAGTGCCCGCGTTTTTGCTGCTGTACCTGTGTGTCCGTTAAGAATCCGGACTTTATAATCTGTTAACTCAAACTCTGC
The DNA here is from genome assembly GCF_963875125.1 of Calothrix sp. NIES-2098. NCBI lineage: Bacteria > Bacillati > Cyanobacteriota > Cyanophyceae > Nostocales > Calotrichaceae > Calothrix > Calothrix sp. NIES-2098. The sequence continues at coordinate 7,873,399 of NZ_CAWNKJ010000001.1, read as the reverse complement.
AATTTGGGGGTAGAAGTTTAACAGAGCCTTGCGTAAAGCAGCATCCAAAGCAGCCACAGGGCCATTACCCTCCGCAGCTTCTAAAATATTCTGACCATTAACAGCTACTTTAATTGTCGCTAAAGCGCTGCTTGCTTCTTTGCCTTCAATTAAATCGCAGTGGACTTGAAAACCTTTAACTTCAAAGAACTGCTGGCGATTCCCCAAAGCTTCGTACATCAACAGGGCGAAACTTGCTTCGGCGGCTTCAAATTGATATCCTTCTCTTTCTAATTCTTTCATCCGCTGGAGAATTTGCCGTGCTTCTGGTTGATTTTGATCTAATTCAATCCCAAAAGTCCGGGCTTTTGCTAACACATTACTCAAACCAGATTGTTCGGAAATCACGATGCGGCGACGATTTCCCACTTGTTCTGGCTGAATGTGTTCGTAAGTTAAGGGATTGCGTTCGACTGCGGAGACATGAATACCACCTTTGTGAGCAAATGCTGACCTACCAACAAAAGGCGCGTGTTCGTCCGGAGCTAGGTTGACTACTTCGCTCACAAAACGGCTAGCTTCTGTAAGTTGCGCTAGCTCGTCTTCACCGATACAGCTATAACCCAACTTCAATTGTAAATTGGGAATTAACGAACAGAGGTTAGCATTACCACAACGTTCCCCGTAGCCATTGATTGTACCTTGTACCATCTTTGCCCCAGCCATAACAGCAGCTAAAGCATTAGCAACTGCTAGCTCGGAGTCATTATGAGTGTGAATGCCAATTTGAGGGATTGTCCTTATTTCTTGACAAATGACTGTTGATAAATGACTATTGACTGCCTGGACAATTTGGCTCACTTCATGGGGTAAAGTCCCGCCATTGGTATCACACAGAACTAGCCATTCTGCACCAGCTGCGATCGCCGCATCTAATGTCTGTAAAGCATAATCAGGGTTGTGCTTGTAGCCATCAAACCAATGTTCGGCATCATAGATTACCCGCCGCCCTTGAGCAAAAAGGTACTCAATCGTATCGCGGATCATCGCCAAATTTTCTTCTAAAGTTGTTTTTAGACCTGTTGTGACGTGTAAATCCCAAGACTTACCAAAAACTGTCACCCAACGCGTACCCGCCGCGAGAATGGCTTGCAGCATCGATTCTGATGACGCAGTGGTGTTAGGGCGACGTGTGGAGCAAAAAGCCACAATTTCGGAGTGTTTCAGTGGATCTTCCTGTAATTGCCAGAAAAATTGTACATCCTTGGGATTGGCACCAGGCCAACCACCTTCAATGAAGGGAATTCCTAATCGATCGAGTCTTCTAGCAATGCGTAGCTTATCTTCTATGGACACCGATAGTCCTTCACGTTGAGTACCATCCCGTAGCGTTGTGTCATAGAGCCAAAGTTGAGGTGAGGAATTTGGGGTCATAAGACTGGAACTTGCGAGACAACTTTCAAGGCAATGTGCCAATATACAACAAAAAGCCAGTTTGCTAATTTAAACCAATGAGTGGATGCGATCGCCAAAGTCGGTTGCGTTACCCAAAGACTCAGACAAAATACTGTCCATTGTGAAGCTAACTAAAGAAGAACTTTGCTGCAAAATAGTATTGACCTCTACAATGGCGGTGTTAATGTAATAAACTATCGCCGGGTTGGCGATCTGGTAACTGTACAGTTAAGGTAGAAGGCGAAGTATCAGCAGCGAATCGCGTAATTAAACGCAGCGTTCGCTTCCTCCCCATTCTCCTACAACAGACCTGCGTTTAGCCTGACGTACTGACTGGTGTTTTATGAAAATCGATCGTCAGAAAACCAAGATTTGACAGATTTTGGCAATTTCTCGCATAAAGTAAACAACTAAAGGTTAAAAAGGAGCAAAACAACATGGGTAGATGGACACCGTTAATTCTGATGGCTGGAGGCTTGGCAATATTGTTGGGTACATTGCTAGGCATCAACTTTCCAATGGGCGTACAGAGTGCTAGCGTTCCTCCTGGTGGTAGAACCTCAAAAGTTCTCCCAGCTAATATTAATGTTAATAGTACAGCTGCGGGCAGAAATAACGCTTCGACAACTGAAAGTGGGAGCAGCGTTGCTCAAAATAATACCTCGACTAACGACTCAACATCAGATACAGAAAACTCTTCAGACACAAGCGCTACAGATACTCAATCTACAGAGGCTCAATCTACAGATACCCAATCGAGTGATAGCAATCAAAACTCGCAACCGATTCGTGCCTTATGGTAGAGGTTGCTCGTCATTGGTTGCGAGTTATAAGTTATAAGTTATGAGTGATGAGTTATTAGTTATGAGTTGTTAGTTATGTACTAATGATAAATGGCTAATAATGTATGACTAATGACTAATGACTAGTGACATTTTAATTATTGGCGGCGGCGTTATTGGCTTGGCGATCGCTGTAGAACTGAAACTGCGCGGGGCAAATGTCACCGTGCTTTGCCGTGATTTTAACGCCGCTGCTAGCCATGCGGCGGCTGGGATGTTAGCACCAGATGCGGAAAAATTGACAAACGAAGCAATGTATGCTTTGTGTTGGCGATCGCGTGCTTTATATCCAGACTGGACGCGCAAACTTGAAGAACTCGCTGGTTTACCCACACATTACTGGCCTTGTGGCATCTTAGCACCTGTTTACGAGCAGCAAGACCAAAAAAATGCTGCTTTGTTACCATCCGCCCGTGAATCACCAGCTTACTGGTTAGATAAAACAGCCATTGAGCAATATCAGCCAGGTTTATCAGCCGAAGTAGTTGGGGGCTGGTGGTATCCCGAAGACGCACAAGTAGATAATCGCGCCTTAGCACGTGTTCTGTGGACGGCGGCTGAGTCCCTTGGTGTAGAACTCAAAGATGGCGTCAGCGTTGAAGGATTTTTGCAGCAACAGGGCAAAGTGCTGGGCGTGCAAACCAGTATAGGCGTAATTCACGCCGATCGTTATGTTTTAGCCACTGGTGCTTGGTCAAATGAATTATTACCCTTACCCGTGCGTCCGCGCAAAGGACAAATGCTGCGGGTGCGAGTGCCAGAATCTCTACCAGAATTGCCCCTGACACGAGTTTTGTATGGGCAAGAGACTTACATTGTTCCGAGAAGAAATCGCTCGATTATCATTGGCGCGACTAGCGAAGATGTTGGTTTTACTCCTCACAACACCCCCGCAGGTATTCAAAGCCTACTACAAAAAGCTATCCGCCTCTATCCACAATTACAGGATTATCCCATAGAGGAATTTTGGTGGGGATTTCGCCCAGCTACCCCAGATGAATTACCAATTCTGGGTACTAGCCCCTGTAAAAATCTAACTTTGGCTGTTGGTCATTATCGCAATGGTATTCTGCTAGCACCGATAACCGCCGCCTTAATTGCCGATTTGATTTCCGAACACAAATCAGACCCTTTACTTTCTCATTTCCACTATTCGCGCTTCCTCCCCAAAACATCTACCTCCATGCTCACTCACTCTGCGAATTTCTCTAATGGGCATCATTCTCTTGTTGCTTTAGATAACTCACAACTCAGCACCCAAGACTCACCACTGACTATCGCTGGCAAAACCTTCCAATCTCGCTTAATGACTGGTACTGGAAAGTATCGCAGCATTGAAGAAATGCAGCAAAGTATTGTCGCAAGTGATTGTCAAATCGTTACCGTAGCAGTGCGGCGGGTACAAACCAAAGCTGCGGGACATGAAGGTTTAGCCGAAGCACTCGATTGGCAGAAAATTTGGATGTTACCTAATACCGCAGGCTGTCAAACCGCAGAAGAAGCGATTCGGGTAGCGCGTTTAGGGCGAGAAATGGCAAAACTTTTGGGACAGGAAGATAATAATTTCGTCAAGCTAGAAGTCATCCCAGATCCGAAATATTTACTCCCAGACCCGATTGGGACGCTGCAAGCCGCAGAACAATTGGTAAAAGAAGGCTTTGCTGTATTACCCTACATCAACGCTGACCCGATGTTAGCCAAGCGCTTAGAAGAAGTCGGTTGTGCTACAGTCATGCCTTTAGCATCGCCTATCGGTTCGGGACAAGGATTGAAGACAACCGCTAACATCCAGATAATCATTGAAAACGCTGGTATACCTGTGGTAGTAGATGCTGGTATTGGTGCGCCATCAGAAGCAGCCCAGGCGATGGAATTAGGTGCAGATGCCTTATTAATTAATAGTGCGATCGCTTTGGCTAAAAATCCACCCGCAATGGCACGCGCCATGAATTTAGCCACAGTCGCCGGTCGTTTGGCATACATAGCTGGCAGAATGCCTATTAAAGACTACGCCAGCGCTAGTTCACCACTCACAGGCACCATTACTAAATAGTTATTGGTCATGGGTCATTGGTCAAAAAAGTTTAGACAATGGACTCTTGACTCTATACCAATGTAAAGATTTTTTACTTTTCGTGAAAACATAATATGAAGTTTATGCAACAATTAAACAAAAGATAAGAACAAGGAATTTAGTTCATGCCCTATACAACTGAAGAAGGCGGTCGTCTGAATAATTTTGCTCGCGAACCTAAGGTCTATGCGGCAGAACCTCCCAATGCAGGGCAACAGCGAACCTATATTTTTCTAGGAATCGCCGGTACAGTTTTGGTTGGTGGCTTGATTTTCGTCGCCTTCTCTGTTTCGTAACCGAAGCTGAACAGAAAGTTTTTTAATAAAATTTAATTTCTCTCAGATTTCAGGTTTCCATTTGCTAGGAGCCTGATTTTTTATGAAAGCAAGAGGACTAAGTATAGGATTTCACAAGTCCGGAGCGAATTAAATTCAGAAAAACTTAGGTGGCGTATGTTGATATGATTTCTCCGTAAGCGTCTGATATTCTCGAACTCTCACAGATAATCTTTCAACGGTCGGTGTACATGGGCCTTGCTAGACCGTACCTCGCCGCGCGGATTAGCTTAAATTACTCACTAATTGTAGACAAAAACCTGTTCTGCTTTATCCAACCTACACTTGGCGACTACGCTCAAACACGTTCTGAGCATCGGTCAGAAATCATCTCAGTAAGGCTATTCCAAACTATTCTAATCTTAAAGTTTTTAACGGACAGATCCTCTTCGTGGAAGCGAAAAACAGGAGAAGTAGGTTGCTGAGTCTCACTTCCAGCGATCGCCCAAATTCCGACTTCTGCTTGTATCAGTGGAAATATATTTGGCTCCACTTTGGCTCGGTATCTGTCAAAACTATTAAGAAGATTGTAAAAGCTCATTGCCCCACCAAGTGAAAACAAACAAATCTCTGGGTCGGGAAAATAAAAGTAGTTGTAATAGCAATCCCAATCTTTATCTCCTAACCCAATGGGTAAGACTCCATTGCCTCGCTGATATAGGTCATAAAATTCAACTGGAAGCTTGTAGGGATAATCTGAGAGGATGGCATCTATCTCATCAACAGTTAGCCTGGGTGAGGGTAAGTGTTGTCTCAGAATAATTTCCTGGTTGAGTTCGCTAATACGCTCTGGAGAGAGTCCATTTTTAATCTCTTCTGGCTTCAACAAATTATATGCGTATGGGTCACAGTAATATTCGACAACGTTGTCACTAGGATTTTGCTCTGCCTCGATCGCAATTCGATCGATTACATCATTCATTGACATTGGCATCATAGAACAAACTCCCAAGTTCGGATAATTACTGCTTATTCAACTCTCTTTGCGGGAAGTATCTTTGCTGTAAGAGTCGGCAGGTGCGGATCTCTGTAAACTGGAATGTAGAGGCAGAGTCAAAATTGACTATTGCTGAATCAATCCTTAGACAACAGAAGTTTGTTCAGCCACAAGATTATCAATTTTTGTTACAATAATGATGTTTATTGAAGTATAATTATACACTTTATTGTTCTTTCAAACCAGAAAGCCAAATTAGTACTGAGCAGCACAGCAACTAGATGAAGACCATAGTTATGGTTCGATTTTTGACTGCTTAAATGATCCTCTGAAGAGAATGTAAACTGTGTTTTGGCTTTGTAGCCACTATGAGCGTGAATGATACTGCACACACAGACAATTTTGCTTGGAATCGGCAAGTATATCACCGCCTAAAACTTGCCTTGAGTCTGAATTTACGAAGACAACTATTTTTCGCAGTTTGTGACGATTTACACTTAAGAAACCAAGTAGCAGCCCGTTTGCATTCTACCTTGGCTTATCCCGTTGGGCAAGTACTCTATCAACCAGAAGATAGCCTGGAAAGTAGCACCCCAGCCTATCCACGCCTAGCAACTTTGCGTTTAAATTTAAGCGACCCCAATCCCATAGCGCAGATAAATCAATGGCTAAATAATTATCCACCGCCGATTGTCGGAGCATCAAAAGACACCCCAGGACGACCTTTACCGATACCTGCATTTCAAATTGTGGGTGTAGAGCTATTAACCAGACAACCAGTTGCAGTACAGCGTTTATTTTTACACTATCTCCGCTTAAGCGAGGAGTATTTATCTACCCAAGAATCCAGCCGCTTCCTAGAATCTAGCTTGCTTTTATGGGTTCCACGTCCTTGGTTATCTGCCATTCAGCAGTCAGCACCACAGTTTTGGCATTGGCGTACTGGTGTATTTTTCTTTGCAGGCGAACCGACACCAACTACTCATAATGGAGGCTATCCAGAAAGGTTTGTAGGTTCTAGAAGTCTGGATTTTGACAATTTTGAACCATCGATTTTGGAGCAAGCAGTCGCTCAGGCAGAATTAAAAGCAGCAGAAGAAAGCGAACTGAAGTTTGAGGATGATTTCGATTTTCAACCAGAGACACCAGTAAATAATGGACAGCAACCACAAGCAGTTTCTCTACCAACGGAGCTATTGAAAGTTGATATTAAGCAGGAAAAAGCTCCGCTTAGACTCAGCGAAAAGAAACTTCCAGCACTGCCATCTTTAGCTCATATTAGTAAGGAATTAACTGATTTAGTATTAACAACAATTAATACTAAGGTTACTCAAGATGATGATGACATTTCCCAAGCGCAGCACATACTTGAAGAAATTGAACGATTACACTCACAGAATGCTTCAGGAGAAGTACTAGCCGCTGCTTATCATCGTTTAGGAAACTTCTATCGCCTGCGGATTGAACAAGGGCAAGTAACATTAGAGAATCTGATGGTAGCAATTATTGCTTATCAGGAGGCAGTCACCTTTGATGATACCTCACCACAACTGCCAGATATCTTAAATGACTTGGGTACACTTTACTGGATGTTATACCGCACGCCACCCAATTCTGAAGAAGGACAAACTTATATAGAGCAAGGTATTGAATTTTATAAGTTGGCTTTAAAGCTGATATCGCCACAGACGCACCCAGAAACTTACGCGCGCGTACAAAATAATTTAGGTACAGCTTACGGAGATTTAGCGCGTTTTGCTAACCCATCTGAGAGTTGGCAGCAAGCAATTGTCGCTTATAACGAAGCATTGCGCTACCGAACAGTGGCAATGGAGCCATTAAAGTATGCAGCTTGTCAGAATAATTTGGGTACTGCTTACTGGCATTTAGGGCAATATAATCAACCTGTAGTGAATTTAAAGAAAGCGATCGCAGCTTATAACTTAGCACTTGCTCACTACAGCGCTGATGATGAACCGCTAAAGTATGGCATGATTCAAAACAACATCGGTACAGCCTACTGGAATTTGGCACAATACGAGCAACCAGCCCACAATCTTCAGATGGCTATTGATGTGTATTGTGATGCTCTGAAATATCGCACCCCAGCGGCTGTTCCTAGCGGCTGTGCAGCTACTCAAAACAACCTGGGCACAGCCTACTGGCATTTAGCAAATCTATCACAGACAAATCAAGAAAATAAGCATAAATACTTGCAATTGTGTATCGCTGCTTACAATGAAGCATTGGCGATCGCGCGCTCGCTTCATGCTTCGGTTTTAAGTTTTGATTTGCTAGCTACACACAATAATTTAGGGCTAGCCCATTATCAGATTGCTACAGATAAATATTTCACTGGCGATAAAACACAACGTTCTCAACATTTAGAAGCAGCATTAGATAATCATTTGCAAGCTTTAAATGGATTGAGTAAACAACCGGAAGCTTATCAAACAACCTTTTCGTATGTGGTGAAAACAATTCGTGCTTTCCACAATGAATTAGGAATACAGGGGCAAAATCTAGCTTTATCCAAAGTTCCCGGTCAGATGTTGCCAGAAATTTTACCTAAGTTGTAGACATAAATATAGCTGCACACAGATAAATAAAGATGAATTTATAAGCTTACACCGATGTTCATCTGTGGTTGCAAACTATTTTAGTAAGGCATCAAAGCATCTAATCTCCCTAGTACTGCCATATCTTCTGCATCTAATTCCATTGGCGTGCCACTACGAATTAGTTCAGAAAAATCTTCATTGGGCACCATAATTGTTAATGTATACAAGCGAGTTGAACCTGTATTTTTAATCAAATGAGTGCCTGTAGGCGGTACTAATAAACTATCTCCTGTTTTAATAGGAACTTTCTTGCCATCACAAATAGCTATGCCTTCCCCTTTGAGGACAAAAAACATTTCCACTGCCCATTGATGACGATTAGGTGGAGTTTGCCCGCCAACATCAAAAATTTCTACACAGCAAGTTAAGGAAGTATTCGCATTTGCTGTATCGAAGATAATTGCTAACCGATTAGAATCGTGAGGACTAATGCGGTAAACTTGGTAATCTTGGGGAGATTTAATAACAGGAATTACACAACGAGTAGCGTGCATTAATATATCTCCTGTGAATGATTATCAGATGCAAAACTCAAGCATCAGCATTTTGCAATGCTGTTAAAATCGCTTGTGAATCAGTAACAAACCCGAAGCATTGTTTCACGTTGTACAACGTCGCCAGCCAACAATAGTCGGGGGAGGTTGTAGCGGTGCAATCTTTTACTAAAATGCAGTCATATCCTAAGAAGTTGGCATCACATAGGGTAGCCATCACACATTGGTCGGCATTGACACCAGCAAAAAATATTGTCGTCTTTCCCAGGTTCCGCAAGATACTATCTAAGGGAGTATCCCAAAAGCCACTCATACGGTATTTATCAATACGAATATCTTCCGGTAACTGTTGAAGTTCGTCTACTACTGCTGCTGCCCAACTACCTGCCATCAGTACCTTAGCACCATTGCTAGGTAGAGGAGCGCCCAATCCTACGCCCTCGCCTGTAGAGTTGTAAACGTGATGCAAGCCAGCACTGATATTGAGTAAATCGGGACGATTTCCCCAATTTAGCCAGATTACCGGAACACCAGCTACACGCAGTTGTGGAAGTAAGTTTTGTAAAGGTTCGATTGGCTTGCGGGCCGGGGTGATATCTACGCCAATATGGGCTAACCAGCCATCGGGGTGGCAAAAGTCGTTTTGCATATCAATCACGATCGCGATCGCTTTTGCCAAGTCTAGTCGCAGGGTTTTGGTTTCTGTTGATAAGATAGCGGGTTGTGGGGTCTTTGGAGGACGAGTAATGTCTGCGATCGCCTGATTCACTGTCCATGCATTTGGTGCAACTCCCAATGACCGTAAAGGCTGATTCATAAATGGCAATACCCAACACCTTTTTTTATTTTGTACCCTGAAATCCCCTGAGACGTTCGATTACTTAATCAAGGTTAAAATCGTGAAGTTTACTATCAAGAATGCTTTAATTCCCACTGATAATGCTTACGCATTCGTTGATGTCCAGATTGGAGATGGGAAAATTGCGGCGATCGCGCCGAACTTAGATGTAATTGGTACAGCTATTGATGGCACAAATCAATTATTACTTCCTGGCTTCATCAATGCTCATACCCATTCTTCGGAAATGTGGCAACGTGGAGCGATTCCACCTTTACCTTTAGAATTATGGCTGGCGGAACTCTACGATTTTGCTCCCCTCGATTTAGAAAAGGTTTACCTCAGCGCTTTGGGAACGGCGGTAGAAACTCTGCTTTCTGGCGGTACGAGTGTAGTAGATCATTTGGTATTGATTCCAGAACAAGAGTTTGAAACCATTGCTACAGCTGCCCGCGCTTACAAAGAAGTGGGAATTCGGGCTTTTATCGCCCCTTTAATTCAAGATGAATCCTTGACAGCAGGGATACCATCTGGGGAAACGCAACAAACTCATGAACCTTATTTTCGCTCAACGCAAGCAACCTTAGACATCATCGAAGAAGCGGTAAAGCAGTTACATCGTCCCGATGAGGGTGTGAATATTTTAGTTGCGCCTACGGGAATTCAATTGTGTAGTGATGCTTTATTTACTGGCTGTATTGAATTAAGCGATCGCTATAATCTTTGTCGTCACTCTCACTTACTAGAAACCAAAGCACAGGAAAAACTCGCCGAAGAAAAATACGGCTGTTCGGCTGTGGAACATCTCAACCGCATTGGCTATTTAAGCGATCGCACTTCTCTTGCTCATTGCGTCTGGTTAAGCGATGCTGATATTAAAATTCTGGCAGAAACTCAATCTACAGTCGTTCATAACCCCTTGAGTAATCTGCGTCTAGGTAGCGGTGTCGCCCCAATTTTAAAATATCGTCAAGCTGGAGTAAATGTTACCTTTGGTTGTGATGGCGCTTCGAGTAATGACTCACAAGATTTGTTAGAAGCAATTAAAATTGGCTCGATTTTACACAACATTACAGACTTGGATTATCAGCACTGGATTACACCCAGACAAGCAGTAGAAATGGCATCCTTGGGAGGTGCTAAGGGATTAAATCTGGCAGATCAATTGGGTTCTTTATCCATAGGTAAACAAGCCGATTTAGTACTTTACGATCTGACTAATTTATCCTTATTACCCCGTACAGATCCCATTGGTTTATTAGTTTTAGGAAGACCTAGTAATGTTGTTAATCATGCTTGGATGAATGGCAAGCAAATTGTTGCTAATGGCAAAGTTACTACTATCAACGTTAATGACTTGCGAAAACAAATATTTAACCACAGCCAATGGCATAGTCAACGCCCATCTCCAACTGTAGACCAACTTGCAACCCATTATCGTGCAGTTATGGGTTTGCCTTCATGAAAGAGTAGGGGACAAGGAGGACAAGGTAGACAGGGAAGAAACAACTCTTGACTCTTGACCCTTGACCCTTACTTATTTACATCCCAAACTTTCGCGTGTAGAAATACCTGTAACTGGATTTATTCCATCGGCGCGATCGCATAATAAGGACACTTGATAGCGGTCAATCAACGCATCTGTAAAATCAGCACCAGTAATTACCGCATCATAAAAGCGGCTATTGGTCAAAGTTGCTTCTGTAAAAATCGCATTTTTCAAGTTTGCGCTATCAAAAGTTACCCGATCTACTAAAGCACCGGTGAGGTTTGCAGCTTCTAAATTGGCTTTTAATAAAACGCCTTTAGTAAGAATAGCGTTAGTTAAATTTGCTCCTTGAAAATTTGCTCCCCGCATTTCCGCTGCTACAAATTTAGCTCCAGCTAAATCAGTGTAAGAAAAGTCGCGATTTTCTAAATGGGTATTGTTGTAGTTAATGGTCTTTGCTTGCGCAAAAGCTGGTTTAGGAGACAAAATCACCCATAAACCAGCTAGGAGTAAAATCAGTATTAAACTCAAAAAGCGTAGCCAGAAATTTTTCATAACTTTGTCCTTTGTCCTCTGTCAATTGTCAGCAGTCAGTTGTTATTTGCTTACTGACTACTGACTAATGACCAATGACTAATGACTACTTCCAATCTTTACCAATCCGGATTGTTAAGTCAGATTCCAAATCGCCGGTAGCTGAAACTTCGATTTGACCTAAACCAACTAATTGTTGCAAGTCAATTCCTAGTTCTCGTCTACCTTTTTGCACAATAATTTGAGTTTGGCGTTGAGTATCAGGCCAATCTGGCGCTGCGTAAACACTAGTGAAGCCTTTTTGTTTGAGATAATTGATAACTTTTTGAGTTAACTGAGGTTGATTAGAAGCATTTTGAATAGCAATTTTGAGTTTAGTTACCGGTCGCGCGTCGGGCTTGAGACCAGGTACATTTACCCCAACATAATCATTCAATAGGCTTTGTTGTCCAGTCATATTCAACCAATAACTATTGGGGTCTTGGCTGAAACGGCTGAAACCACCAGGTAATACAGTCATTTGGAAATTATCTCTATCTTGGTTGAGAGAGAAATTTACCAATGCCATCATTTCTTCGATTTTCAGGTTGGTATCAAAATACTTCCGCATAATCCGGGTTAATTGCGGCAACCTGGGTAAAACAGTAGGACTATTGAGGCGTTCTAGTAACGCTTTCATGAGTGCTTGCTGCCGTTGCACCCTTGGTAGATCTCCCAAGCCTGGTTCGCGGTAACGTACAAATAATTCTGCTTGTTCGCCGTTAATAGTTTGCCAGCCGCTAACTAAATTAACTGACTGTTGCCCAGAAGTGCCTTCATATGACATGGATTTGGGAACAAAAACCTCTACTCCACCCAACTGATCGACCAACTGACGCAAGCCACTGGTTGAGATGCGCATATAGCGATCGATTGGTGCATTATTTAAAGTCCGGCTGATTACCCGTGCTGCCAAAACTGGGCCGCCTTGGGCATTAGCATCGGATACTTTTGTCAATCCCTTTTCGGGGATCGCAATCATCGTATCTCTGGGAATTGAAAGCACTTTAATCGATTTATCAGCAGGGTTGAGCCTGACCATGAGCATGGTGTCGCTTTTACCTGCAAAACTTTCGGGTGAGCCATCAACAGTACCTTTGACTGGTTCAATCCCCATAATCAAGATATTCATGGGTCTTGAAAGCTGATACTCAGAGATTTTTCCCCATAGTTCCCCAGGTAGAGGTATCTTTTGTTGATCTTTAGTAGCTACTCCAGCGTCTTCATCGGTTTGATCGAGATTGCTCCATAAAGGAGTCCATAAAGCCAAGGTAGATACCAATAGCCCCGATAAAACGATCCCCAAAACCACCGTTAAAATCCACAACAGCCATCGCGGCATGGTTAAGCCCAAGCGCTCATAAAGCTGATTGGGGATTTCACCTACAGACTCGACGACGCCACGGGAAACATGAGTTGGTTCCTTGGGTCTAACTTCCTGCTCTGGTGCTGGTGTTTCTTGAGGTGCAACCTGATTTTCTGACTTTTGTAATTGCTGAGGTGTAACCTCATCTAAATCTATAGCTGGTACTTGCTGAGGCGTAACTTGATTTTCCGTCCATTGCATTTGTTTGATCACAATTATCTCCCCACTCAACCACTCCCTAAACGTATGTTAATGCAACCTACAAATCCTGCCAGTGGCTAAACCCACTGTAAACTTGTAGTGTTCTTTAGTAGGCATGTATGACATAATGACTAACTCATTGTTCCCCGCGATCCTTGCTGGTGGTAAAGGTGAGCGTTTTTGGCCATTGAGTCGTTCTGGGCGACCCAAGCAATTTTTAAGCCTTGATGGTAGCTCTAGGAGCCTACTGCAAGCAACCGCCGATCGACTGATAGAATTCGTAGGCGGATGGGATTCTTTATTTGTCATTACTTCTAAACAACTAGCTGAAGGAGTGCGACAACAACTACCACAACTGCCGTCACAAAATTTATTGATCGAGCCAGAGGGAAGAGACACTGCCGCAGCTGTTGCTTGGACAAGTTTAGAAATCAAACAGCGTTATGGAGAAGACGCGATCGTTGGCTTTTTCCCCGCCGATCACTGGATTGCCGATCGCGAAGCATTTGCAGACACATTAAATGCTGCTAGCTCTTTGGCAGCAAGCACAGAAGCGATTGTCACATTGGGGATCGAGCCTACTTTCCCATCAACTGGTTACGGCTATATCGAACAAGGCGCAAAAATTGGTAACTTTAATGAGTTGCCAGCTTATCACGTCAACCGCTTTACTGAAAAGCCCAACCGCGAAACGGCTGAATCTTTCTTATCAACGGGGCGTTTTAGCTGGAATAGTGGTATGTTCGTTTTTCGAGCTGGGGTGGTTCTGAAGGAACTTTATACCCATGCACCGGAAATTATCGAACCTCTAGCACAAAATGGGCCTGATATTTACTCGCAATTACCTAAAAAAAGTATAGACTATGCTCTCATGGAAAAGACCACTTTAGCATATGTCTTACCTGCGGCATTTGGTTGGGACGATCTAGGCGATTGGAATGCGATTGAGCGCTTGCTGAAAACAGAAGAGACTCCCAATGTGGAACTTGCTACCCATGTTGGGTTGGACACAAAAGGGGCACTACTTTACGCCACCGATCCCGACGACGTGATTGTTACCATAGGCTTAGAGGATGTTGTGATCGTACGCGATCGCAATGTCACCCTCGTAGTCAAAAAAGACCGTACCCAGGAAATTAAGCAGATACTCAAAACACTCCAAAGCGATCCCCGATTTACCGACTTGCTATAGCTGTAAAATTTAAAACCCTTGGCAGAGGCTAAAATTCTGCTTGTTTCATTATAACTTGATATAGGCGAGTGACTAGAGGCAGGGGGTAAAGAGGCAGGGGAGCAGGGAGCAGGGGGAGAAGAAATGCTTGACTCTTGATTCTTGATCGCCAGTTCACTCAACGGAGGGAACCTCCGCACGTGACTGGCTCCTCTTAACAAACTGACCATGACCTTCTTCCCAATCCCTAATACCCCATGCCCCATGCCCAATGCCCAATTCCCAATGCCCCATCCCCAAAAAAATGTTCCTCACTCAAACAGTTCCTCGTCAAAGAGAAATTATCGAAGTAGTCCTACGTAATGGCTGGGACTATATGCGCAGGCTACTTACTGGTGGTAAAGCTGATGAACCACAGTTACCTACACCTGCGGTACTAAAAAATATCCTGGTGGATTTGGGGCCAGTTTATGTAAAACTAGGTCAGCTACTTTCTACTCGTCCAGACTTACTTAGTGCTAGCTACATTGAAGAACTATCGACACTGCAAGATGAAGTTCCACCAGTTCCCTGGACAGAAATAGAAATACTTTTGCGCCAACAACTAAAAAGCCCCCTAGAGCAAACTTTCAGGACAATTAATCCCGTACCAGTAGCGGCGGGATCGATTGCCCAAACCCATCGCGCTACATTAACGGATGGTAGAGAAGTAGCTTTAAAGGTGCAACGTCCGGGGATCGATATTACAGTTGCTCAAGATATTGCTTTAATTCAAGGAATTGCTGATTTAGTAGCTCGAACTGATTTTGGCAAAACCTATGAAATTAAATCTATTGCCGAAGAATTTACTAAAGCCTTAGAAGCAGAATTAGATTTCACCAGGGAAGCAGGATATACCGACCAACTGCGACAGAATTTATCTCATAGCCGCTGGTTCGATCCCCAGCAAATAGTAGTTGCCCAAATTTATTGGGAATTAACTACAGAAAAATTAATGGTGATGGAGTGGCTGGAGGGTGTACCGATCCTGACAGCCAATTTTAGTAATAATAATGGTAAAGATCCCGTTACAGAACGCAAAGCGATCACGTCTTTGCTATTTCGAGCTTTTTTTCAACAACTATATATAGATGGATTTTTTCATGCCGATCCCCATCCGGGGAATTTATTTTATCTCCAAGATGGCCGGGTTGCTTTGTTAGATTGTGGTATGGTTGGCAGACTCGATCCCCGCACCCAGCAGATATTAACAGAAATGCTGTTAGCGATCGTGGATTTGGATGCTCAACGATGCGCGCAGTTAACTTTACAGTTAGCAGATTCTAGCCAGCCTGTAATTTTAGCGCGCTTAGAAAATGATTATGACCGGATGCTGCGCAAGTATCTCAACGTCAATTTATCGCAAATTAATTTCAGTCATGTCATTTACGAAATTCTGCAAGTCGCCCGGAATAATAAAATTCGCTTGCCCAGTAACATGGGTTTGTATGCCAAAACTCTGGCTAACTTAGAAGGGTTGGCACGGGGGTTTAATCCCGAACTCAACTTCATCGATGAAATTCAGCCATTACTCACAGACTTATTTCGCCGCCAGTTAGTAGGAGCCAATCCTTTGCGATCGCTCTTAAGAACGGCATTGGATCTTAAAAGTCTCTCGTTACAATCTCCCCGCCAGATTGAACTGTTATTAGATCGAGTAACTTCGGAAACATTGCAGTGGAATTTATCGCTGCGGGGTTTAGATGGTGTACGCCGAACTATGGATGATGCAGCCAACCGCCTTTCTTTTAGCATTTTGGTAGGTTCGCTGATTATGGGCGCAGCAATTATTTCCAACCATGCACAGACAACTCAACTATCTTTTTTGAGCAGCGTCCTGTTTGCAGCTGCTAGTCTGTTGGGACTGTGGCTAATTCTGAGTATTTTGCGCTCAGGTCGTTTAAAATGAGGCTTATGCCGATAATCGTGGCTGAAAACCTCAGCAAATTTTATCCGGTGGCGGTGAAAGAGCCTGGTATTAAAGGGACGATCGCTCACTTTTTCCGCCGCACTTACCGCCAAATTAAAGCAGTTCAAGATGTTTCCTTTGAAATCGCTACTGGGGAAGTAGTAGGTTTTTTAGGGCCAAATGGTGCAGGTAAAACTACTACCCTGAAAATGCTGACGGGACTGATTCATCCTTCTAGCGGTCGCGTTAGAGTCGCAGGACAGGTTCCCTTTGCGCGCCAAGAAGCATTTTTGCAGAAGATTACTTTGGTAATGGGGCAAAAGCAACAGTTAATTTGGGATTTACCAGCCCTCGATTCGTTAAAAATTAACGCTGCTGTCTACAACATCCCCGATCGCGAGTTCCAGCGACGGGTAGGTGAATTAGCGGAGATGCTTTCCCTAGAAACTAAGCTTACCCAACCAGTCAGGAAGCTATCTTTGGGCGAACGCATGAAGGCGGAACTTTTAGCCGCACTATTGCATCGTCCGCAGGTATTGTTTTTAGATGAACCTACCTTAGGTTTAGACGTGAATGCTCAAGCAGGAGTGAGAGATTTTTTACGCGAGTACAATCAGCGTTACCAAGCAACTGTATTATTGACTAGCCATTATATGGCTGATATTACAGCTTTATGTCAACGAGTGTTGTTAATTCATCATGGAAAACTGATGTATGATGGCAGCTTGGATGAACTCTTAGAACGCTTCGCACCTTACCGAGAAATTCACGTTGAGTTAGCTCAATGTTTGCCCCAAGAAAAACTTGCAACTTATGGTGAGGTGCAACTTTTAGAAGGACGAACTGTGCGTTTTTTAGTACCCCAAGAAACGTTAACTCAAACTGTATCTCAGATTTTGGCTGACTTAGAGGTAGTCGATTTAAAAGTAACTGAACCGCCTGTAGAAGAAGTTATTGGTAAAGTATTTCAAGCAGGAGTTGTGTAGTAAATTTTGAGTAGAGTGGACACTGTCCACCTTTTATTTAAATGTTAATTAGATAAGCTATTGGTGGGCGATGCCCACCCTACAATTTCTATTCTAATTCTTTTAAATTAGCTATAAAATTGCAATCAATAAATGAAGCGAATTATTAGAAAAGCCCTAACTTTGCTGTCAGTTTACTACGCCTATATACTTGAGTATCGGGCAGAAATGATTTTTTGGGTTTTGTCTGGTTCTTTACCTATTATCTTTATGGGTATTTGGATACAGGCGGCGCAAAATAGCAAATTAAATTTAACACCTGTAGATTTTGCTCGTTACTTTTTAGCAGTTTTTATTATTAGGCAATTTACTGCTGTGTGGGTAATTTGGGATTTTCAAAAAGAGGTAGTGGAAGGCAAACTTTCTCCCAAACTCCTACAACCTATCGATCCTGTTTGGCATCATGTTGCAACTCATGTTGCTGATAGAGTTGCTCGGCTGCAATTTACATTTATATTAATACTATTATTTTTTATCCTTTATCCTCAAGCATTTTGGCTGCCTAGCTTGAGTAATTTGTTATTGTTTCTGTTATCAGTAGCGTTAGCTTTTACTTTAAGATTTATTATTCAATATACTTTCGCGATGTTAGCTTTTTGGACAGAAAGAGCAACTGCTTTAGAAAATATTTGGTTATTATTTTATTTATTTTTATCTGGTTTGATTGCACCGTTAGAAGTATTTCCTGAAGGCGTGCGAATGATACTCATGTGGACACCTTTTCCTTATTTAGTTGATTTTCCTGCGAGTATTTTGGTTGGTTTACCTGTGGATTTAGGACGAGGATTTTTATCCTTGGTAGGTTGGGCATTAATATTTTTCGTGATTAATCGCTGGCTATGGCGTATGGGTTTGAAGCAATATTCTGGAATGGGAGCGTAAATAATTTAAAATTAAGAGTTAAGAAATTTAAGGCTTTAGTTAACTAAGTTTAATCAAGTTTAGATACTTAAGCATTCTAGTGATTTTTAGATTCTGAGACAGCTTTTCAGGCATGATTTTGGAAGTAAAGAAATGACAGAAGCACTATGCTCAAATTTAAAAGCTTATTTTGCTTGGTTCCTAATGCTATATTATTCAATCTGCTAATAGCGAACGCGCCATCTCAAGCCAATTGCGCCGATCAAATTGCGAATTTACAAAAAGTTCAACCTGCAATGGAACGTCATTGGCAGCAATTGCAACAGCAGAAAACTTATCCTTGGGGTGAAGCGCGTCCTTACGGTAAACTAAATGGCGATCGCATCACTCTCACTTCAGCATTCGATCGTTTGACCACTCCCCAAAAGGAGCAAGTATTAAACACATTACTTTCTTATACTTTGACACCACAAGAGCAACAAGACTCATCGGGTGATTATATTGGCGCACCACCCTTTAAAGTTTATGCTAACGATGGTCGCGCTGTCTCTATGCCCTACGATGGTTGTACTCGCTTTACTCTACTGACTGAAAGGGCAAGATATGGTTATTATTACAACACCGTCTACGGCTTTAATCGCGGTAACTCGATTTTAGAGCAATTGCGTAATTCTGGGCGTCCGTCGTGGCGAGAAGTAAGATTTCCGATTTCCGCAGCAGAAGAAAAGAAAACTCGTCTGCAATTTTGGAATGTTATCGGCTGGAAAACTGGTGAAGTTTGGTGGATTGCTTGGGTGCCAGAAAACGGATACTTTGAAATTAACATTCCTGTTGGGTATCAACAAAGCCGTTTGCAACGTTTCTGGCAGATTGCACCGCGTCAGTATCGTTATGTGGTAGTAGCCAATGATGGCAGAGTTTTGCTAGAAAAGAAGTTTTAATAATAGAATAACACTCACATATTTTCTATAAATTACTTGGGATTGTCTTAAATTTCTCCGCAGAACCCAAGGAATAATCTTCTAATTTAAAATCAGCAAAAGGTTTCTTATCTAACCTATTTCTTAAAGCTTCATCTAAAATTACACCCTTTGATTTTTTCTTAACGCCAATAATAATAATGCTTCTTTGATATGCAGTTAAATCTTGATTAGGCTGACAATCATCGCGTTGAAATTGTCCGAGGTTTAATAAGCGATAACCTTTAACGCTGGGTATATTGCTAAATAATTTTTTGGTTAAAAGTTGTATTTGTTGAGAACGTTCTAGCGCGCGGCGTTGTTCGACTGCTACATTGCCTTCACAAGAAGCTGTACCTACAGAAATAATCTCGTTAGGATTTTCCATTATATTCTGTATACCTTCTTGTTCTAAGTTTAATTTTAAAGCTTCTATACTGATAATTGTATTGTTATGTTTTATTTGGAAATTACTACCTAACAGCCATTTATATTCAATTGATAAAACAGCTATATTAAATTCTGCGGTTCTACCTTCGCTGTCTTTACCTTCAGCATAGCTAAAGTAATCTACCTTACCTTTTCGTTCTGGTAATTGTGCATAATTAGGAACGGCAGGAAATTTTAGTGTGCTAAAAAATAAAGCTATAACACCAAGTAATCCTAATGAGGTGAGTAATGCTGCTATTAATGCCAACAATGGCATTTTTTCTGGACGCTTTTCTGACGATGAAACAGTTTTGCTAGCTGGCGAAGCTAACTGTTGTGTTTGTTGATTTCCCTGTACAGTTAGTTGTTGTTCAATTTCTGCTAAACGCTGTAGAATTTCTTGAGCATTAGCAGGACGGTTTTTGATGTCTGGTGCCATTAACCAATCAATGAGATTTAATAGCAAAGTTGAGACATGAGTCGCACGATTTCGCCAGTGCAAAACATTGTGTTGAAGATCGTGCATATCAACAGGATGATATCCCGTCAGCAAAAATACAAAGGTACGTCCCAAAGCAAAGAAATCTGATTGCGGTACAGCTTGACCGTGCATTTGTTCTGGGGCACTATAACCAGAGGACATCATTGCATTCATCCTGGTTAAAGTTTTAGCTAATTCTTTAGCTGTGCCAAAATCAATTAAGACTAAATTTCCCCAATCTTCCTTCTCCAAAGTATTTGCAGAAGTGCGCAGCATAATATTAGAGGGCTTAATATCTCGATGCAGATATTGTTTGCCATGTAATACAACTAAAATCTCTGTTAACTGTTTCAACCAGGCTATAGCTTGTGCTTGAGAAATGGGGAGATTATTTTGCTGCTTTAACCATTGGTCTAAGTTGAGTCCGTCAATTTTCTCCATTGCCAAGCAGTGCAACGCCAAGCCATTTCTGGTTTGATACTGAAAGTAACCATCTATTTTTGGTATACCAGGATAATTTAACTGTTGCAGTACAGCTACCTCTTGCTGGAATAGTTCAACTACTTTGGCGTCCCCAGACAGATTTTCTTGAAGCACCTTGAGAATTTTGGCTGTGTCTTGTTCGTATGCTTCATAGACTTTAGTAAAGCCAGTTTTGTCACTTAACAGGCCCATCACTCGGTAGCGTCCCAACAATTCCAACTGGGAACCACAATTTTGACAAAAGCGTTGTTCCTCCTGGTCTGATTGATTTGGTTGAGGACAAACGGGATTAATACAAAGGCTCATGACTGACCAATCGGTGATATAAGGAAAGCAATCCTCATCTGATTTCTAGCGTTCCCGTCAATGATAAGGAGATTTCTCTTATTTGTGCTGTTTTAAAAAAGCTTCCACAGTCTGGTTAAAGGCGTCCGGTTGTGTCAAGAAAGGCCAATGATTTCCGGGAACTTGGCAGATGCTTAAGTTTTTCAGATGAGTTTTGTAGGGTTTAAGTTGCCATTCTTGACGGTTTACACCTTTTTGGGGTTGTACGAACAGAGTAGGTAGGTAAATTGGCTGTGTCAACCCAGGTACTCGCATGACATCTTCAAAAATGCGATCGCGGGCAGCTATCGTAAATTTACTACCCCAACTACCATCGGGTTTTTGTTCAATTCCAGCTTCAAAGACTTTTTGGTGTAAGTCAGTCCATCCTTGATATTGGCTTAACTGTTGCGCTTGTTGTTTGGCTGACTCGTAACTAGCAAAAGGCCCCATGCTTTTAAGGAAAGGTAAGACGCGGTATAACAGAGGAAATGTCAGCTTGAAGACGCTGGGCATTTTCCAGATAAAGATGGGATCGACCAGAATCATACTCCGCAAACGTTCTGGATTTTGTTTTGCCCAAATGGCAGCTAGTTTACCCGTCCACGAATGACTGACAACATGGGCACTAGACCATCCTAAACGATCCATGAGAGCTTCTAAATCCGCGATCGCACTCTCAAAACTATAATCATCTTCTGGCTTGCTGCTTTCGCCATGACCGCGCATATCTGGGGCAACTATGTGATAATCTGCTGCTAGATAATCTCCTAAACTAGACCAGACTAAGGCATTGTCGGCTAGTCCGTGTAAAAACAATAAGGGTTCTTCACCTTGGTGCCACTCTAAGTAAGATAGTTGAATGTCAGATTTAGATAAGGTTTGACGTATAGGCATCATTGCATATCCACCCAGAGATAGACCTTTGCGCTTATTATGTTATCGCGAAAAGAAAAATGCCTGCACAGTAGGAGGATACTGCTAGTGAATTACAGGTATGACCCCGCTTATCCCAAGCCCGCCGTCACACCATAGAATGGTGCTGCTAATTGTACAAAGCCCACGCAGGTGGGCTTTGTATGTATAGCCCCAGGCTTCTAGCCTGTGGGCGGTATGTCGGTTATGCGAGAGAACTATTTGTATCCTCTAGGGTATCGGGTCGCATCGTGTCGATATTGCCAAGCGATCGCAGGTGTTTCCACGCTATAAAAAGAATAATGAAGACTAAAAAGAAACGAAACGCTCTGCGACAATCACTGGCCGTTTTCCGTTACAGCGGACGCGCTATTAGCTTGGTGTGGACTACCAGCCGCAGTTTAACTATTATCCTTGCTACTTTAACTTTAGTGGCTGGTCTGTTACCAGCAGCGATCGCCTACATCGGAAAGTTGATTGTGGATGCTGTAGTGTTGGCATCTCAAGCTGGTGCAGATCGTAACATTACTAGCCCTTTATTGTATGTAGCCTTAGAAGCGATCGCAGTCATGTTATTGGCGGGAAGTCAGCGAGGTCTCACCGTCTGTCAATCGCTGTTACGGGTGCTACTAGGTCAGCGCGTGAATGTACTCATCTTAGAAAAAGCGCTGACACTGGATCTCACCCATTTTGAAGACTCAGAATTTTATGACAAACTCTTGAATGCGCGGCGAGAAGCTTCAGTACGTCCGCTTTCTTTGGTAACTCGCACATTTGGTTTAGTGCAAAGTGCCCTGTCATTGGTGACTTACGGTATTTTGTTGGTGAAGTTTTCTGTGTGGGCGTTGATTGTGCTGATTTTAGCAGCAATGCCCGCATTTATTGCGGAAACCAAATTTGCTGGGCAAGCCTTTCGTCTATTTAGTTGGCGCGCGCCTGAAACTCGCCAACAGCATTACCTAGAAAATCTCTTGGCGAGAGAAGACTTTGTGACAGAAGTCAAACTCTATCAACTAGGAGAAATGCTGCTGGGACGTTATCGCAATATTTTTGACCAACTTTATGGCGAAGATCGGGACTTAACTTTGCGGCGCGGGCTGTGGGGATATCTTCTGAGTTTGGTAAGTACCACAGCATTTTACATAGCCTACGCTTGGATTGTTGTCGAAACTGTTTTGGGTAGGATTTCTTTGGGAGATATGACGATGTATCTCACCGTCTTCCGCCAAGGTCAGTCTACTTTTTCGGGTGCGCTGACTTCTATTGGGGGGATGTACGAAGATAACCTCTATCTTTCTAATCTTTACGACTTTCTTGAAGAGGAAGCGCCTCAGCCTTGGGGTACAGTTACCAGAGGTATCAATCCCCAAGATGGGATTCGGTTTGAGAATGTCTCGTTTACTTATCCAGGAAGCTCAAAGCCTGCATTGAAGAATATTTCTCTACATTTAAAACCGGGAGAAAAACTGGCAATTGTCGGTGAAAACGGTTCTGGTAAAACAACTCTCATTAAATTACTCACCCGACTTTACACTCCCGACTCCGGAAGGATTTTCCTTGACGGTGTGGATTTGCAAGAATGGGAGATCGAAGCATTAAGGCAGCGCATTGGTGTGATTTTTCAGAACTTTGTCCGTTATCAATTCACGGTCGGGGAAAATATTGGCGTTGGTGATGTGGAGTATTTGGAAGATACAAATCGCTGGCAAAATGCTGCCCAAAAAGGCATGGCGGAACCATTTATTCACCAGTTACCTGACAGCTTTAGGACGCAACTTGGTCGTTGGTTCAAGGGAGGACAGGAACTTTCTGGGGGACAGTGGCAAAAAATCGCCCTTTCCCGTGCTTTTATGCGAACTAGGGCAGATATTTTAGTATTAGACGAACCAACATCAGCAATGGATGCCCAAGCTGAGTTTGATATTTTCAATCATTTTCGCAGCGTTACCCAAAATCAAATGGTATTCTTGATTTCCCACCGTTTCTCGACAGTACGCATGGCCGATAAAATCATGGTGATTGAAGCAGGACAGGTTGTGGAACAGGGAACTCACGAAGAATTGTTAGCCGCTGGTGGACAATATGCCAAGTTGTTCTTGTTACAAGCGGCAGGTTATCAGTAGAAGGCAGAAGGCAGGGGGCAGAGGGCAGGAGGAAGAGTAAATTTGATGGTCGGTTGTGAATTGATGATGTCTGTTGAGCCTTTTAAGGTGAAAGATGAGCCTTGGAACAATGAAAATTGAGCCTTTGAGCCTGAACGTTGCACCTTGGAACGCGGAAGTTGAGCCTTTGAGCCTGAACGTTGCACCTTTTATCCTCGATGTTGCGCCTTTGAACTTGAATGTTGCGGTTTTGATGTCGAAAATTGCGCCTTTTATCCTTAATGTTGCACCTTTGATGTCGGAAATTGCACCTTTGAACCTGAACGTTGCGGTTTTGATGTCGGAAATTGCACCTTTGAACCTGAACGTTGCGGTTTTGATGTCGAAAATTGCACCTTTGAACCTGAACGTTGCGGTTTTGATGTCGGAAGCTGCACCTTGAAACTTAATCTTTGACTATTGACCCTTGACTTTTGACTCTTGACTCTGGACTTTTGACCAAATTATGGAGTAATCGCTAATGAGATTGATATCCGAACCGCCAATTTCTGTGAAAATTCACAAGATGCAGGAAAGGGTGCGGTGGCTACACCCGAATATTGTGCAAAGAGGAATCGACCAAACTAGTATGGTCATTGACGATTGTAAAAACGATCGCCCAGACTTCTCTTTTATGGTGATTGGTGATAGTGGTACAAAGTCTCATTACGGACACCACCCCCAACGCCAAGTTGCAAAACTGATGCTTCCCCACAAAGACGAGTGCAGTTTGGTGTTGCACACGGGTGATGTGATTTATGTGGTGGGTTCCCATGAATATTACCCGACAAATTTTATCGAACCTTACCGAGAATTTCTGGTAGGTGGGGAGAATCCAGAAAATATTGCCTATGATCGCATGGTATTTAATCTACCTTTTCTACCAGTGCCGGGCAATCATGATTATTACGATGTTCCTTTGATGTATCGTCTGCTGACAGGCAGTACGCTGCGGCTACGGCGGATGCTACGCTACAAAGATTTTGAAATTGGTTGGCACGGTTCTAATCAAGGCGATGCTTACTCGCGGGCGTTTCTCGATTATCTCGCAGGAATCGCTTCTTCTGAAGAATTAAACGAGCATTTAGACTTCCATTACACGGCAAAAACAGAAACAGGGCGATGTTTGCGCTACGAACCAGGAATTTTTACCCGTTTACCCAACCGCTATTACACTTTTAGGTACGGTGGTATAGATTTTTTCGCGCTTGATTCTAATACTTTTAACGAGCCTTCACCTTTACCGACAACTCAAGCAGGGGGAATTTACCGTCTAGAATTGGAAAAGCGCCGCCATGAGATAGATCGGGAAGAAGTCCAGATTTTAGAAATGAGCGATCGCCTAAACCCCGATAACCCAGAAGATGCGGAACAACTCGATGACCTCAGTGCTAAATTAGACCAAATAAACGAAATCAAAATCGACATTGAAAAACAACTAGCATCTCATACACCAGCAACTATTGACTTAGAACAACTCAACTGGCTGCGTAACAGACTAATTGAATCTTGGAATAACTCCGAAGTACGGGGAAGAGTAATTTATCTCCACCATCCCCCCTACGTTACCGAAGCAACTAAATGGCAGCAAGCCCAAACTCTAGCAGTGCGTCACCGTTTGCGATGGGTATTTGAGCAAGTAGCACAAACTCTTGGTTCCCAACTGCAAGAACGTCCCGTAGTAGATTTAGTACTTAGCGGTCACGCCCACTGTCTAGAATATCTCCGCACCGTTGATACTGGTTACGCCGACTCCCATATCAACTATATAATCTCCGGTGGTAGCGGTCGCCGCCCTCGCCGCCAAAGACCAGAGGGAAGCGAACTTCTGGAAACCTTTACCGAGGTTCCTGGTAGCCCCACTCGCAAAGTCGCAGATTCCCATCTCTATGTAGGACGCAAAGACTACGCTTTTCAAAAGCAACTTTCTTATTCTTGCGTGCGCATTGACGTTAATGACGGCACTCCACCCAAGTTTACCGTCAGACCATTAATCGCAGAGCGCGTTGGCGAACAATGGTTTAGTAGCCGCCTTGACTCCTTCGTAATTTAACTTGATATCGTCTCTTTATATCATCTTCGTTCAAATAACCGTCATTGCGACCGTAGAGTAGCAATCCCAAAAACACTGAGATTGCTACGTTTCACTTTGTTCCACTCGCAATGACATATTAAGGTAATTTACAGGACATCAAATTGTCTGCGTCTCCGCAGTTTTGCGTGAGAAAAAACCCCAATCAAAGGTATAATTTGAACCGCGATCGCAGGGATAGCACTACCGTAACAGTCAAATAATACCTTTGTAATCAACAACCAATGAAAACACCTCTAGCTGCTGTGACTGCTGGCTTTGCTGTACTCATAGGAAGCAATGCTGCGATTGCGGCTGTACTGTATAACGGCTTATCAATTCCTAGCCAAACATTAGCTCAACAAGGATGGATGTATCTTTGGAGTGCTGTACCTCCTGCACCGACTGCGATCGCCACAACTAATGGTACGATTCTCGATACTAGCGGCACTAACGCCAATTATGCTGGATATTTCCGCCAATCTCCGGTGACTTTAGATCGCATTAAAGGTTACACCATCACTTTTAGAGTGCAAATTAATTCTGAAAGCCACAGTTCCAATAATCGCGCTGGCTTTAGTATGATGGCGATCTCTAACAAGTTGGCTAACGAACAGCAACCCTACGGTATAGAATTGAGTTTCTGGGAAAACAGCATTTGGGCGCAGGATGTCGGCTTTACTCGTGGCGAAAATGTTGCTTATGACACGAAGGCTTCAGCAAAAACATATAAGCTAACCGTCAAAGATACTAACTATCAACTGTCCGTCACCGGAATTGTTGCTCCAATTCTTCAAGGTAAGCTGCGACAATATACAGGTTTCACGCCACCACCGGGTTATAAAAATCCTTACACCACACCTAATTTACTTTTTCTGGGCGACAATACTACATCTGCCAAGGCAAAAGTCACTATAGTGAGTGTGGAAGTAAACTAAGGCAGGGGGCAGATGGCAGGAGGCAGAAGGGGAACTTCTTCAAAGGTTGGTGTTGTATTAATCTTGGTTATCATCCTGAGTTTTCTACTTAGTGTGAATAACACAGCCATAGCTTACGAACAGCGCACTATCCATAGCCCCGATGGTATTGGCAAATACTACATGGGTAGAGAAATTGCGCAGGTGATGGGACATACAGGCGCAGGCTGGTTGGAAAGACCTAATCGCGAAGCCGAGGAACAGCCAAGCAAGATAGTCAGCGTCCTTAACCTCAAACCTAGCGATGTAGTAGCAGATATTGGTGCTGGTACAGGCTACATGAGTTTCCGTATCGCGCCATTATTAACCGAAGGGAAAGTGTTAGCTGTAGATATTCAGCCAGAAATGCTGGATATTATTGAGTTGCTTAAAAAAGAAAATAATATTACTAACGTTGAACCTGTCTTAGCCACCCTGACCAACCCCAACCTACCACCTGCAAGCATTGATTTAGCGCTGATGGTGGATGCTTATCACGAGTTTGCTTATCCCCAAGAAGTAATGCAAGGTATAGTTAAAGCACTTAAGCCAGGTGGAAGGGTAGTTTTAGTAGAATATCGGGGCGAAAATCCCTTTATTCTGATTAAACGCCTGCACAAAATGACGCAAAAGCAAGTCCGTCAAGAAATGCAAGCTGTAGGTTTAGTTTGGCGTGAAACCAAAAACCTGTTACCGCAACAGCATTTAATGGTGTTTGCAAAGCAAAGCTGATTGATTTATTCAATCCTGATTTTCTTGCTTGAGCGCCCGACGAGCTAATTTGACGTAGGTTTTCACGGTAGTATAGGGCATCTCTAAATCTTCGGCGATTACTTGCAAAGATTCTCCCATTTCCCGCCGTGCCAAAATCGTTGCCCATGTAGAAGCAATTTTATCAGTGCGATCGCCTCCTGTGCGTTTGCGTTGAGCAGTAAATAAGGCTGTCAATTCCGCAATACGTTCTCCCAAGAGATTTGTTAGCAATTGCGTAGGCGTAGTTGGTTCTGGTTCCAGCCATTCTAAGCGCGTTTGTCCCAACCCAAAAGTAGTTTTATGTCCCGTACCGCAGTAAGGCGCAAGTTTGACTAAGGCGTAAAACAACTGGGTAAATTCAGTGTTAGCCAAAGCAGCTTTACTTAAACCACAAGAAATTGCACCTGTGAAACCAGTCACCGAACCGCGTTTACCCGCCGCTACTTTGACTGACTCTAAGCGGTGCTGGTGGATAATTACCCCTTCATCTATCCATTCCAAAAAAGACTCTGGTTCGACAAACATTCCCGAAAAATCATTCCAACGCCGCAGGTAACTGTGAAACAGATTTACAGGAACGGGAAGAGGAAAATGATGACCTTTGCGGCGAAAGCTGGTAGGTGAAACAAAACTCAGACTGACACTAGCTTTTTTCTCTACAGATGACTGCAACAATTGCGCGTAAGTGGTGGGTGGATGAGCAATACTCACCTGTTTGATTTGCAAAGGTGCATCTCTTAAAGCCAAAGTTTGCGGTAATTGAGTTAACCATTGGCTAAGAAACTGCGCTACTCTTTGAGACAGAGCGTTGACATGCCAACGATAAATTTGTTTAGCTTCTAGTTGCAGTTGTTTGCCAGTAGGAAGAAGTTGACCTTCCAGCGCCGAAATATTGAAAGGCTTTTCTGACTCCCCATCATGGAGGTAAGCAGAAAGTTCCGGGTTTAATTGCCTTACTCGATCTAAAAACCAGGCATGAAGTCCAATTGTGTACTGAGAATAGAGGCTACTAGAACTAGTTGCCTCAAGGTCAAACACCAATCCTACCAATTCAGTGTCATCTGTCCAAGTGGGAAGAGAAGAAGCTGACACAGACTTGGACTTGGCTTTGCGACTGGTAGATGTAGCTGCTCTTGCCATCGCTGCTTGCTTTGCAAATAACGTTAAATATTTTACTTTGTATTCATCCCCATAAGGAGATGAAAATCAAATTAGGTGTAATCTAACCAACTTTCTTCTGTCCAAGCTAGTAGAAAATCAAACTCTTCAGATGAATATTACCTTCGCGCAGCGTTTCGTAGAGAAGCAGTACTAGTTTCCAGGGAATGTATTGGTTCTTCATGCCAAAATCCTCTAACTTTAAGCAAGTGAAGCCGCTAAAAACGGGTAAAGACCTATGCTAATAGCCGTCGTTGGACATGGAACTAAAAATCAATGGGGATCAATTTCAACATAATTCCTAATTACTAATTAACCCCACAATTCTTTCGTTTTGTAAACTGAAAACTGCGTTTCTACGCTGACTCCGATTGCTGAAGTTGTTTATTTAGCTAGTAACTAGTGAAATATTACAGATTGTTAAAATAACCAACTCAATAAGACTAGTCAGTAATTTTAAATCAAAAAATCCTTTACCTGTGTGTTCTAAATTTTTACCGCAAAGAAATCAAGTATTTTGAAGTGAGACGCTAGCGCTTCGATTTTCGAGTACTCAATTGCCATTTTAGAGACTACAATAGCTATTTCGGATACTACAATTGCAATTTCGGAGTACTCGATTGCGATTTCGGAGTACTCGATTGCCATTTTGGTTACTACAATTGCGATTTCGGAGTCCTTAATTGCCATTTTGAGTACTACAATTGCGATTTCGGAGTACTCAATTGCCATTTCGGAGTACTCAATTGCTATTACGCCTTCTACCCAAAGCCTTTTTTCAAGTTAGGACAAAGGACATTAATCAACATCCAACTGAATTTCACAATTTAATCTTTTGAGCAGCGATATTTTATACACATCGCCTTGATTCATTTCGCCTGGTATCTGCATTTGACTCAAAGCGGTGACAACTTCATCAGAATTAGCGGTGAGAATTACCACAGGGCGATCGCACGCTATGGGAAAATCATGCCAAGTGCCAATATGCAACAACAGTCCATAACCAGCAGGAAACCGCAGTGCTTGTACTTGATTTAAATTAGGCAAGTTTTCGCCATTTTCATGATTAGGTGGTGCCATCACCATAATAAATGGTGCTTGTCCCAAACCAATAAACATTTGGGTCATGTGCATATGGCGTTCTAACCAAATAATTGAGGGATATCCTGGTAAGATTTTTGCAGTTCTAAAAGTTGCCGTTCCCCGATAAGTAAAGTCAATATTTTCGCCTTCTAATACTCGTCCTTGATAAAAGGGAATTCCTAACCCAGGTTTACTCACATCATCACCTAGAAGATGCCCATAGGGTTTGGTATTTTCTGTATTGGCATCAATTACAGGGATTTTTAAAATATTAGTTTGCGAAACATCCATATTTTTAATTTTAGAGCTTAGATAAATGAATATTAATTATCTAGAGTTTATTAATCCACTCATAAATACCTTCACCTGTAGTTAACCAGGTCTGAGGTTGATTTTTAATATGTAACAAACACTGCTTTAAATATTTTAGGCGTAGTGGTTGACCAACAATAAATGGATGCAAGCCAATTGCCATTACTCTTGGTTGATTTTTGCCTTCTTGCCACAGTTGGTCAAATTGGTCTTCAATAGCTTGGGCAAATTCTGCACCCGAAAATCGGTTACTTAAACATAAAGTAATATCATTTGCTTCTATAGTGTAAGGAATAGCCAGCAAGCGATCGTTATTAGGTAAAGGATACCAATAGGGTTGGTCATCATTTACCCAATCAGCAGTGTACACAATTCCGGCATTATGTAAAATTTCAAAAGTTGATTCTGTAATCGAAAAGCCAGGGGTTAACCAACCTTGAGGAGTTTTACCCGTTGCTTGACGCAGTAAATCTAGAGTTTGATTAATTATCTCTGTTTCTACTTGCATATTCATTCCACTATGCCCAGTGGAATTATTAATCCCATGCGCCATTATTTCCCAACCATATTGTCGTATGGCTGTAATTATTTCTGGATAAAGCGTACAAATTTCGCCGTTAACTGCGGCTGTTACCGGAATTTCTAACTCAGCAAATAGTTCAAACAATCGCCAAATACCTACACGATTTCCATAGTCTCGCCAAGCATAATTAGCAATTTCTGGGTAGCTATTTAAATGGGGTTGAATTGCGGTTCCGAGTTTGCCAAAGGTGAAGTGTTCGACATTCATTACTACCCAGACTGCAACTCTGGCATTATTGGGTAATTTTAATGCCGGACGCTGGGTAATAGCTTGAAAAGATGGAGGCTGCAACATTAAAAATTCAAAAATCAAAATTTATGAAGTTGTCTTATACCAATTAACAGAAACTATGATATTGATAGATTTTTCGTAGGGGCATCGCATTGCCATGCCCTTACCGATGTATTTGTATCATGATTAATGTGAAATGGTATTATTACCGCTTGGCATAAGTTCGTAACGTTTTTAAACGCAGAAAAACACAAAGGTTAACGTAGAGTATTTACCAAGCTATTCGCTACTTAGTGCTTTACTTGTTCATCCTTTGTCACCGCAGGTGAAGGTTTGATTGCTGTTGCTTCTTCTTTAGCTTGCATTTCTAGCAGTTCCGATACTGTCACGCATTTATAACCTTTAGCTTTCAGACCAGCAATAATTCCTGGTAAAGCTTTCACAGTCCGAGAATGATTACCACCACCATCGTGCATCAACACAATTGAGCCTGGTTTGGCATTATTAACTACATTTTTGATCATTCCTGGCACCTGTGGTACATGACGGTCAGCATCCCCTGTAAGACTTGACCACATCATGACAGCGTAATTCTGACTTTTGGCGTAGTCAGCTAATCCATTATGCAGGTATCCTCCAGGAGGACGGAACAATGCGGTTTTGACTCCTGTAGTTTTATAGATAATATCTGCTGTGCGATCGATTTCACTAGCCGCCGTAGCTGTATCCATCTGACGATACCAATGATGCCAGGTATGATTACCAAGGGCATGACCATCAGCTACGACTTGTTTGGCGATTTGGGGATAAGTTTGCACCATTTCCCCAAGAAAAAAAAACGTAGCTTTAATATGATTTTTCTTTAAAATCTCTAGTACCTGTGCGGTATTTTTCGGGCCCGGGCCATCATCAAAAGTTAGAGCAACTAGTTTGTCATTCGGCTTCAGATTTGCATGATAAATGGTTTGTCCCTGAAATGGCTTTGGCACTTCTACAATTAAATTTTTGGCGGGTGCAGTATTTTGAGATGTTAAATTTTTAGTCCCACCTTTGACATTGTGATTAGTTGGCTTGTTAGTTGCTAATTCATGGAGTAGCCCACCCTTTAGCAAAGTCAGACTTAAACCCCCTGTAGCAATCACAACTATAATGATTACTGCTTGTAAAACTTGCGATATCCTCTGGGCAGTCACTTTAACACTCCTTACACTTCATTTATGAGTTCCGTTCGCGTTTCCCTTTTGCAATCCTGGCTGTTTGAATAGTAGCTGAGATTTTTGTTCCTGTAGGTCAGATCACAATAGATTGTAAATTAAGTTATCCGTTGCCAAAAGAAAAAAAGGCATTGCATAAATAGATGATTTTACGGAATCTCCTTGACTACAGAGGTTTACACTAGCTGCTACCCTGTCGCTAGAGCAATAAACAAAACCTAATAAGTAAAAATACTTTCTATAATAAAGTGTAATTTTTTACAAAATATCATAGCCTACAAATTCATCTTTATGCCTTTAAACTGAGGTGAGAACGCTCGTTAAATTCTTGCTAGATGAATTTAAATTAAAAGTGCGATCGCAAGGCATATCCTATGAGAGTTCTTCTTAAGGCTGTTCTGTGTCTCATCCTTGAAGCGATTTGCACAAAAAAATAATAGCGCTACCTGCAATACTAGGTAAGCGCTACTGTTTCAGTTTGACTCAAGAAAGATTCAAAAATAATTAAACAGATTTGCAGATTTCTACAATCATTCGTCCGCAACCTGATTTTTACACGGCGCTGTGGCGGTTTAGTAAGTTCCACAAGAAGACAGCAATAATCGCGCCAATAACTGCCACAAAGATCCCAGGAATACTCAGAGTAGGAGCTGCTAAAGCTAATCTACCTGTAGTGAATAATATGCCCAGGCTACCGCCAATAAATGCACCGATGATCCCTAAGATGATTGTTGCCAGAATGCCACCGCCTTGACGGCCAGGATAAATGGCTTTAGCAATAGCACCAGCAATCAGACCTAAAACAATCCAAGCAATAATGTTCATAAGTTCACTGTTTATTAAAGGTTTTTACTGAAAAAAATAGTAACAGTCATGCTAGAAGCAGCCAATCTATCAACAGAACTAATTATTGAATACCTTGAGGAATATATAAATTACTGGTATATAAGACTACTATTAAACCTTTACAAAATTTATATACTTAAATTTCCCTTATTGCCTGTGACCAGTTCTCTTGTGCTATGAGTAATTTCTGCAATAAAATCGGATTTATATATCTATAGATAGATGCCACTCAGGAATTAAGAAAAAGCTTCTAGCAGGTCTTTTACTAGAAGCTTGTCAAACTATTGCTTGGTAATTGCAGTATATGCATTTCTCATTAACTATCTCTTCTACTAGAAGCATTAGAGAATGTATGAAAATTCCAATTTGCTAAGGGAGTCTCACCAAAATCCGCTGTAATGCATTTAAGCTGCATATTTGCTCAACAAGCCTTTCATTTACCATTGCTCCCCTTGTCTTCCGAGACTCCTATAGATTTATAACAATGGGATCGTTTCTTTGATTTGAAAGTCTCTTATACCTAGCTCAGGTAAGCATCGAAAGTAATTTGATTATTTATTGCCTCTATTTTCTTGAATTATATGAATAATCGATGGCAGCAAAGAAATCACGATAATTAATCCAATAATCGGTAATAGATATTTATCAACTTGTTCGGCTGGCAAAGATTTTCCTAAGAAAAATCCTAGAAAGGTAATTCCAAATGTCCACAAGAAACCACCAATCAAGTTATAAGACATAAATGTCCGATAATGCATGGCACCAATACCTGCAACGATAGGTGCAAAAGTCCTAACAATCGGTACGAAACGTGCTAAAACAATGGTTTTTTTACCATGTTTTTGATAAAAACTTTGGGTTTTATAAATATGCTTTTTATGAAATAACCATGAATCTTCTTTGCTAAATAATTTTCTGCCAAATCTATATCCAGTAGTGTAACCAACATTATCACCGAGAACTGCACAGATAAAAGCACCAATAATTAAAATCCAAATGTTTAATAGTTGCTGAGAAGCGACAAATCCAGCAGTAAATAATAAACTATCGCCAGGCAGAAAAAAACCAATTAATAACCCAGACTCAGCAAATATAATTCCCCATACACCGAAATAGCCGAGTGATTTAATTAATGCCGGTAAATCGAAATGCATAGAATATCGTACCTTTTAAGCATAAACATACAACATCTTAACGTTCGGCAATTTTTCGTGATGCAAAATAATATTAAGATTACGTGAATATATTGTTGACTCTACAAAAAACTCATGGCAATCGGTAGGTTTTCGGTTAAGGGTGCAAGATGCAGAGATATTTGCAAGTTTTAAAACTATTTTGGAGTACTGCGATCGCAGCTGAGATGGAATATCGCGTTAACTTTATCGTCGCTACCATCACTAGCTTAGGTAATCTGGCGGGTAGCCTGTTTGGGCTATTCTTGTTTTACCGTACTGGCTACACTTTTGCTGGCTGGTCATGGAACGCCGCTTTAGTTGTACTGGGTATTTTTACTCTGCTACAAGGTTTTTCTTCTACATTTCTAGCTCCGAACCTAAATAGCATTGTCCGCCACGTGCAAGAAGGTACTTTAGACTTTGTGCTGCTCAAACCTATCCGCAGTCAGTTTTGGCTTTCTACTCATACCCTGTCGCCTTGGGGACTACCCGATTTAGTTTTTGGTAGTGCGATTATTGGTTATGCAGGTACGCGCCTTGGTTTAACTCTCAACAACTATCTAGTCAGTGCAGTACCCTTATTGTTGGGTTTGGTAATTCTTTATAGCTTGTGGTTTATGCTAGGTGCCACTAGCATCTGGTTTGTGAAAATATACAACGTTACTGAAGTATTACGAGGTTTATTGGAAGCAGGAAGATATCCGATCGCAGCTTACCCTGCTGCTTACCGCTTTTTCTTTACATTCGTAGTACCCGTAGCTTTTTTAACTACTGTGCCAGCAGAAGCTATGCTGGGTCGCGGACAAATTACTTGGCTAATAGGTGCAGTGGGATTAGCATTAGGGTTATTTTTTATTTCTACTTGCTTTTGGCGGTTTGCGTTGCGTTTTTATACCAGTGCTTCGAGTTAGAGGGAAGGGCGAATAACTGCTGTTTCTACCGATTTTTACCTAAAAATAAAAAATATTTGTAAAAATATGAGAAAATTTTCAGGAAATTTACATAGAAGATGTGGTTTCAATATAAATATTGTGTAAATCACTGCTGACAGTCAATTGCTTAAAACCTGAAAGGATACAAAATGAGTTCTGAATCTAACGTCAAACTGACGATCGCTCTTCCCAATCCCGACTTAGATGCAGAAGAGCAGGAGCGAGAAACGCGAAATTTCCTGCGAGAGATAAAAGACTTAGATGTAGAAAGTGCAGAACTCGTAGCAGTGACAAAAACACCCCAAGGAGCAAAGTCTGTTGGAGGTTTTCTGGTAGGAGTTTTGCAGACTGAGGTAAGCCTAGCCAATTTTAAGAAAGTTTTGGGATTTTTGCGCGATCGCCTGGGTAACAAACCAATTGAATTGGAAGTAGAAGCCAACGGGAAAAAGCTAAAAGTTAAAGCTAACAGCCAGCAAGAGTTAACCGCAGTCATTGAACAAGCGCAAAAGTTTGTCGCAGGTAACTAAGTAATTCCAGCAGTAAGGAACAATAACGAGATGGTGAAAGTAGCACTGCTAATTGGAGTCAGTGAGTATGAGCCTGGTCTTACCCCATTGCCAGCGACAATAAAAGATGTTGAGGCAATGCAGCGAGTTTTGCAGAATCCAGAGATTGGCGGTTTTGATGATGTAAAAGTACTGCTGAATCCTCAACAACATGAGATGGCGGAAGCTATTGAAATCTTGTTTGCTGATCGTCAAAGAGATGACCTCGTTTTGCTATTTTTCTCTGGTCACGGAATCAAAGATGAAAGCGGCAAACTTTACTTTGCTACTCGCAATACTCGCAAAACAGATAGAGGAGTACCGATTAAGGCAACAACAGTACTAGCTAGCTTTGTGCATGAAGTCATGAGCAATAGTCGCTCCAAACGTGAGGTAGTGATTCTTGATTGTTGCTTTAGTGGTGCGTTTGCTGAGGGGATGTTAGCAAGAGATGATGGTTTTGTGGATGTCAAAAACCAATTGGGTGGCGAAGGACGGGCTATTCTCACATCTTCGACTTCAACCCAGTATTCTTTTGAACAGCAAGGAACAGATAACTCAACTTACACCCGCTACATAGTGGAGGGGCTAGAAACTGGTGCAGCAGATCGTGATCAAGATGCTTTTATCTCTGTTGATGAATTGCATGAGTATGCTACCAAGAAAGTGCAAGAAAGCACTCCGGCTATGAAACCGGAGATATACGCTATCAAAGAAGGTTATAAAATTAAGCTTGCTAAAGCACCAAGTAATGATCCCATGCTCACATATCGTCGAGAAGTTGAGTATTGGGTAGAGGGAGGTAACGGTGAAATTTCTGTTGCTGGTCGTGCTGCATTGGTAGGTTTACAAGAGACATTAAAACTAACACCTGAACAGGCTGCGGCAATTGAAACTCAGGTTTTAGCACCTATAGAAGATAAAAAGAAAAAATTGCAGCAATATGAGCTAGCTTTCCGCGACGAGATTAAACATGGGTTTCCTGCGAGTGATAGAACTCGCGCTAATTTGAAACGTGTTCAGCAACGTTTAGGGCTCAGAGATGAAGATATAGCCCTAATCGAAGCTTCTTTAATTACTGAACACCAACTTACCGCATCTCCGGTAGTTGTTCATCCTCCACGTTTCCAAAATAGGAATTTTTCATATTACATAGGAGCGTGCATTATTGGAGTAATCGGAGTAGTTTTTGGTGGTGCTGTAGTCTACTTATTTAATATTCGATATCAACCTCAACCTGTAGTTCAGCCTATAGTAAATTCTTGTGTCAAAGAGGAGTATATTATGGTCGATAGAATTAGCTTGGGTGAAGAAATTTTATTGAAACAAGATACAAACCTTGATAAAGAAGCTGGAGTTCAAGCATTTGCTAAAGGTGATTGTAACACTGCTATTGAAAAGTTTGATGCTTATCGAAAAACTAATCCTACTGACCCAGAAGCATTAATTTACTTGAATAATACTAAAGCTCGTCAGAAAGGAGAACGGCTCAAAATTGCTGTGAGCGTACCGATTGGTACAAACCCAAATGTAGCAAAAGAAATGCTGCGTGGTGTGGCTCAAGTACAGGATGAGGTAAATAATAGTAGTGGTATTAATGGCAAAGCGTTGGAAGTCGCTATTGCTAATGATGACAACAACCCAAGTAAAGCTGCATTGCTTGCCTCTGAGTTTGTCAAAGATCAAAACATTTTAGCTGTCGTAGGACATAATTCTAGTAATGCTTCCCTCTCCGCAGCTCCAATATATCAAAAAGATGGCTTAGTAATGGTATCTCCTACTAGCTATGCTCAAAATCTTGATAGTGTTGGCAAATATATTTTCCGAACTGTTCCTAGCGTTAAATCTATAGCAAATAAGGTTTCTAATTATGCTATTAAAAATGTAGGAAAAACTAATTTTCTTATTTGTGTTGATTACCAAGGAATAGATAATCAATCATTTAACAGAGAGTTTGTTCAAGCTATCAAGGCGATGGGCGGTCAGATTAATCCTACAGAGTGTGATGTTTCTGCTCGTAACTTTAACCCTAGTAATGTTATTTCTAAAGCTTTAAGTAGTGGTGCTAATGGCTTAGTGTTAGGTCTTTATATAGACAAAATAAAGGAAGGTTTAGCAATAGTAGAATCAAACCAAGGGAAGTTGACTGTATTTGGTAGCCCTACACTGTTCACTGAAGAAACATTAAAGGAAGGCAAAGGTATCAACGGATTGATCATCTCTACGCCTTGGCATTCTACAGCATTTCCTAATAATCCTTTTTTGCAAAATTCGCAAACCCTTTGGCGTGCGCCGGTGAACTGGCGAACAGCTACAGCTTATGACGCAACTAAAGCAATTATCGCTGGCTTGCAGCAAAATAGTACACGTGACGGATTACAACAAGTACTGCACAGTCCAAATTTTTCAGTCGAGGGTGCGACAGGAGAAATTCAGTTTTCACTAAATGGCGATCGCATTAATAACCCTATATTTTTAGTCAAAATTCAACAAAAATCTGGTAAAAATGAATATGAATTTGTGCCTGTTCAACCTTAATAAAGGTGAGTTGTATTATTACTTCAAACTATGCAATCAAAGGTAAATTAACAATAAGCTACAAATTCTTCTTCACCCAATTTCTAAAATTACGAATCGCTTGACTTCTGCCAATCGTTAAACACTGCCGAACATATTCATTGACTAATTCAATAATTGGGATACTAAGAAAATTAGGACTAGATTGAGATTTGATATATTTTCCTTCTCGAAGCAAATTAATTTCTAACCCTTGTTGTGTATATCGCCAAAATTCAGGAACTCCTAAAAGCTCATAATTTTCAAATCGAGTACGGGATGTAATATCAATTTCAATCGCTAAATCTGGTGGCGAATCTACAGTTAAATCAATCCGATTTTTGCCAATTATAGCAGCTTGATTTTGAATATAAAAACAAGTATCTGGTTCTACTGCTTGCCGCATTCGCTCATTTTTCAGTGTTGTGGAACCAAAAGGTTCAAAATCAATTTGCAGTTGTTCTAACAAGATTTTGACTAAATCACCAATCAATTCTTTATCTTTTTCGTGTTCGGGTAGCGGCACCATAATTTCTAACCAGCCATGACTATAGGAAATGCGTGCAGCACGGTGTTCTCCCATTTCTGCCAAAATATTTTCTAATTGCTGCCAACTCACATCTTTAAGCAACATTTGTTGTCCTGGTTTGACGATAATTTGTTGCAGTTCTAAAAGCATATCGCCTCGAAAAGTGGATGTAGATATCATTCTAAATCTGGCGATCGCATTTCTCTTCGATCTTTCTGGCTCCGAACTTACAGAGGATTGTTCTTCATGTTATTTTTGCTACTTAACCATGAGGTTTTTATATCCAGGCAGAAAAAAATATAAGGCTGATTTTAAGTCTCAGACTTTCTAACTAGACGGTTAGTAACTGCTTATAAGCGCATAGGCTCTTTACTCTTAGTACTAAGTCTTAACCATGTCTTATTTATTTATTAAAAATCAATTTTTATTTTCTTGATTACTGGTGTTTTTCAAAAAATATTCTGATGAGCTTATCAAGACGTAACTTTTTCAAGCTCGCTGGTGCGAGTGCTGTTGGTGTATCAATGCTTTCTCCTTTAGAAGCTTTGTATGCCAGAGCAGCTCGTGGTCAAGTGGCGGGAGGAATTGGTTATGGCCCATTAGAGCCGAAGCTACCCGTAAATGCGGATGAACTTGCTGATGTTATGCTTGGTGGAATTAACTTAGGAACCCAACCCCTATTAGAACTTCCTCCTGGTTTTAACTATACCGCCATATCCTATACAGGCCAAAGTATGGATGATGGAGGAATAGTACGAAGTAATCATGATGGTATGGCTGCCTTTGCTGGCCCTAACAACACCACAATTTTGGTGCGCAATCATGAACTGAATCCTAGTTCTAATGGGCTTTTAGCTTCACCCCGGTATGACCAGATTGGGGGAGGTACAATCACAGTTGTTGTTGGCCCTAATCGTAGAGTGAGAAAGCAATTTGTTTCTCTAGCAGGGACTATTCGCAACTGCGCTGGCGGGCCAACTCCTTGGGATACCTGGATTAGCTGTGAAGAGAATTTGACTCTCCCTGGAACGGGTGGTGCAACCAAAAAGCACGGCTATAACTTTGAGGTTCCAGCAACATCAGACATTCAAGTGGCTGCTCCAACTCCC
Organism: Calothrix sp. NIES-2098; assembly: GCF_963875125.1. Taxonomy (NCBI): domain Bacteria; kingdom Bacillati; phylum Cyanobacteriota; class Cyanophyceae; order Nostocales; family Calotrichaceae; genus Calothrix; species Calothrix sp. NIES-2098. The sequence continues at coordinate 7,833,405 of NZ_CAWNKJ010000001.1, read as the reverse complement.
CTTGTGGCTATGGGACGCTTTAACCATGAAGCCATTGCAGTCGATCCAAACACTGGCTACATCTATCAAACTGAAGATGATGGCAGTAGCTGCTTCTATCGCTTCCGTCCTAATGTCCGTCCGACTAAATATGGCGACCTCCAGAATCCTAACATTGCTGGTACTGGAGTGCTAGAAGCGCTAGTAATAGATCTTCCTGGTAGACCGCCTGCAACTAATGCTCAAACTGCAATTAATACTCGGACGAATTTTCTGCAATATAAAAACCAACCATTGCCTGTTAGATGGGTGCGGATCGATAATGTTGACCCCAATGACAATAGTTTTGCTACTTCCACACGGGGTCAAGGACAAGCTAAGGGTGCAGCTATCTTCTCACGTGGTGAAGGCGCTTGGTATGGCAACGGTTTAATCTACTTTACCTGTACCAATGGTGGCAATGTTGGGCAAGGGCAGGTTTTTGCTTATAACCCCAAAGACAACACTATTACCTTAGTCGTGGAGTCTCCCGCTGAGAACATATTAAATTTCCCTGATAACATTACTGTGGCTCCTTTCGGGGATCTCTTTCTGTGTGAAGATGGTAGCAATACTGAATACGTTATCGGTGTTGACAAGAACGGTGAACTGTATCGGTTTGCAACAAATGCTATCAACGGCAGTGAATTTGCTGGTGCTTGCTTCTCGCCCGATGGACACACAATGTTTGTTAATATCCAAGATCCTGGAATTACCTGTGCGATTTGGGGCCCTTGGAATAGAAAACGAGCATAAGGGATTTGTAACAACTTAAGATAAAGCAAGATTTGTCCAAGATTTGAGGCTGCTGTTCTACAGTCTTAACAACATCAAGATTTTGGTTTTCGGAAACCGAAAAAAATAAAACAGGGTCAGTTATCTGACCCTTCATAACCTTGCTTGCAGTGATTAAGGCAGCTATGCAGTAAAAGTTAAGCTACTGTTAATAGCATTGTAAGATACGGCTAATATACTTTTTTAATCAAAAATATTGATGTATCAAATAGCTTCAATGCTATTTACGATAAATGTGGTCGTTACTTTAATATAATACTGAAAGCTCAATCCAAGAATTAATAGAAAGTTACCGGATGTCTAGCCGAACCATTAATAGGAGATTTTTGGGCAAAAAACCTTTTCATTTTAGAAAAATAACTTCTAAATTAACAGAAATCAGAAAATTGTGTGATTTTATACTAATTGAAGCACTACCATTAGTTCTAGCGATCGCAGTATTAATTAGCATCATCAGCCTCAAAAGCCCGGTACTACTATTTTGTCTCTTAATGGGGAGCCTAATAACAATAATTACGTACAAAATAGGTCGGCAATTTAATTTACCAAAGCAGAAATTAATCTCTGTGCAAATATTAGTAGCGATCGCTATGTTGAGTATATTTTGGCTAGACTACTTCGTCGCCCCAGCGCAAGCACAATTCTTCAAAAAAGCCGAAGACTTTTTTCAAAACACTCTTACCCAAGGTTCTAATAATGGTGGTAACACTCAACTAGCAGTAGGATTAGTATTCAACGTCTTGCGGGCACTATACCTACTATATATAGCTGTTGCCCTCATTGGAGTAGTCAACGCCGTGCGCAAAGACGAAGATTGGCAAAGCATAGCCAGAACACCCTTATTAGTAGTAGTTGCAGTCACAATTGCTGATGTCCTCACAGGCTTTGTCATTGGCAATGGGAATAAATAACGAAATAAAAAACATTAGATTTATATGTATTAAATTTGCTGTTATTGACGTTTCATTGATTTATTAGCAGCGAATAAATTAGCTGAAACCAAATAATATATAAAATATGCAAATTATAAGATCGAGAATGTGCTGGACTACCCATTAGCTGCTCAAAAATATGAAAAATAATTCAATTTATTCCAATGGTTTTTCACCAAATTTATCTAATTCGGAATCTAATGACTATTTATTGGAATCAGATAATACTGTACAAAATTTAGCTCACATAAAATCAGAAAAATATCCATTAGAGCCAGAAAACTCTGATGATTGGGAATTACGAATGGCAAAATTAGTTGGTTTAGAAGTAGAATCTATATCTGCCGATACCGAAATATTAGAAGAATCAGCTAAATCGCCCCCACCATCATCGGAACCAACGCAAGAGAAGACTGAACAATCGCTCTCATCAAATCCCTTTGCTAAGTTAGGTTTAGTAGGTACTGCTACTTTAGCTATAGTTTTATTTGCTGGTGGTTTTTTATCACAGTTGATGAGTAGTTCTAATCAAACGCCAAAAAACAATAACATTGTGGCTTTAGAAACGCCATCGCATCTCAAACAACAATCTAAAGAACAAGAGTTAGAGGAAAACGTAGAGAATCTGAAAACAAAATTGGCTTTGACAGAACAAGCATCAGCTGTGAAGCTAGCACAACAACAATTAAGAAATGGAAATGCGATCGCAGTTCCACAAAATTCGCAGCCAGATAGTTCTAGAGATGGACGCACGGTAGTACTAAGAACGCCAACACCTACCTCAACAGTTTACGTACCTAAGATAGTTACAGTTGAGCGCATTCCTAGATCTGGTCAATCTTACCCACCACCTCCAACAATAATTCCCAATCCACAAACTCAACCATTAGTTAATGTAAATCCGCCATCTACACCAAACCCAGTCCAAGATTGGGAAAGGTTATCAAAGTTAGGTAGCTATGGACAGATGGCTGTTAACAATCAATCTAATGCGAATGTAACGACACCACAGGCGGAAAATAACGATCGCACAGAACCACCAACCAAAAATCCTCAACCAGAACAGCAAAATTCCACAGTCAGCCAAGGATCGCAGCAGAGTCCAAAATCGATCGCAGTCGGGAGTCATGCCAAAGCTGTGTTGGCAACCGCTATATTTGGAGAAACAAGCAAGTCTACAGATGGCGATCGCACAAATGTATTTGTAGTGCGTTTAAAAGAACCATTAAAAACTGTAGACGGTGCGATCGCTGTTCCAGCAAATACGGAATTTTTAACTGAAATTAGCTCTCTTTCTGAGCAAGGCTTAATCCAGCTGAACGTAGTCAAAGCTATTTTGCCAGATCGAGGTCAACTTACAGAAAAAAGCTTACCCCAAAATGCCCTGATGATTCGTGCGCCCCAAGGTAAACCGCTGATTGCTAACCAATTTCCCAATCGGGGGTCATCTATTGCCAGTATGGATCTAGGATTATTCGTTTTAGGTGGTCTTGGCAAAGCAGCAGAGTTAGTTAACCGTACTGAGTCTCAAGTTGTGACTACAAATGCTGGCGGTACTATCGTTAGCAATACCAACCCACAACGCAATATCTTGGCTGGAATTTTAGAAGGTGGGATGAACACTGTAGTACCTCAAATTGCCCAACGCAATCAACAAGCAATCTCGCAAATGACTCAACGAACCAACGTTTGGTTTTTACCAGCTGGCACATCTGTGGAAATCTATGTCAATCAAGCTCTACAATTTTAAAATTTTTGTTTAGGTACTGAGCGATCGCACCCACGCTCACCTTACCCGCAGCATTTCCGGTAAAATCAAGATCCTAAAGATTGTGGATCGGGAGAAACTTGGGGTGTCTACACTCGGCGTAAACATTGACCACATTGCGACAATTCGACAAGCACGGCGCACGGTGGAACCTGACCCCGTAGCGGCGGCGGTGCTAGCAGAATTAGGCGGTGCAGATGGAATTACCGTGCATCTGCGAGAAGATAGACGGCATATCCAAGACAGAGATGTGCGACTCTTACGGCAAACGGTGAGAACGCACTTAAATTTAGAAATGGCCGCTACAGAGGAAATGTTAGGAATTGCTCTGGATATCAAACCTGATTATGTAACTTTAGTACCAGAAAAACGCGAAGAAGTCACCACAGAAGGCGGTTTAGACATTGTTGGGCAAATTGCTAAAATAGGTGAGATAGTTGATAAATTGCAGAGTGCTGGCATTCCAGTTAGTCTATTTATCGATGCCGAACCCTCACAAATTGCAGCATCTGCCAAAGTGCAAGCTAAGTTCATTGAACTGCACACTGGGCAATACGCTGAGGCCGTCGATGAAACCAGCCGCAAACAAGAGTTAGCCGTGTTAGCTAAGGGGTGCGAACAAGCGATTCAAGCTGGTTTGCGAGTCAATGCCGGTCATGGACTTACTTACTGGAACGTTTATCCTGTAGCTAGTCTTCCAGGGATGGAAGAACTCAACATTGGTCATACCATCATCAGTCGCGCCGCATTAGTTGGTATAGAAAGAGCTGTACGCGAGATGAAACTAGCCATCCGCGGAGAACTGTAAACAGTTAACTAAATAACTGTTTAAACGCTTAGAGGGGTCATAACTGCGAAATCCAAAAATTGGGCACACAATCTTAAGCAAAGACTTCTATGAGCGCAACACAATCTAACAGCCTGCCACTTTGGGTACAGGATCGGGATAAAGTTATTGAAGGAAGTACTGATGCCCAATGGCGCTATCAGACACCTCCTGATTATTCTCGGTCTAAAGAGAATTTAGCGAATGAAAGTACACGCAGTCATTTAGAGGGAACCCTGGAAGCGATCGTACAAAACCTGGTAAGAACCTTCGAGATGGAAGTGTCTTTCAAAACCAACCCACAGCAGTGGTTATCTGTTGTCAATGACAAGTTTCGTGTAAGTACGAATGGAGGTCGAGAATACACAGCTACAGATTTATCAGCCCAAGGTACTTACAACTTATTTATGGCTGATTCAGAGCATTACAAAGCTTCTGCTGAAACCTTTGAATCATCAGCGCAAATCTTCCATACAACCTTTCCTCAAGGATTTCCTTGGGAAGTTTTGGAAGTGTTCTCAGGCCCGCCAACCGTAACATTCAAATGGCGACATTGGGGACATTTTAACGGTGCATACAAAGATTTTGCACCAACTGGAGAGACGATAGAAATTATCGGCACGAGCATTGCTAGAGTTACCGATGACTTAAAGATAATTTCCTTGGAACACTACTTTGACAATACGCTGTTTTTAGAAAAACTAACAGCTGGCGGCAAACTGCCAATTAGTGAAAACAAAGGAAGTGCTTGTCCCTTCAGTTCTTGGTTTAAAAAAGTCAAGAAGAGTTAATTTTTCAGGGTACAGTCTGTATACTGTGCCCTGGAATTCATGATTAGCAACCACAGGATCGAAATGCAAACATACTATTACGTTTTGGCAAGTCAAAAATTTTTAGTGGAGGAAGAACCTATTGAAGAGGTTCTCAAAGAACGTACTCGTCACTATCACGAACAAGAAAAAGAAATTGATTTTTGGTTAGTGAGGCAGCCAGCTTTTTTAGAAGCACCAGAAATGGCAGAGATTAAAGCCCAATGTCCTCAACCAGCTGCGGCAATTATTTCTACCAATCACCAATTTATTACTTGGTTAAAACTGCGATTGGAATATGTCATCATAGGAGAATTTCAAGCTCCTTCTGCGACAATTTCCGATCCAATAGCATCTCTAGCTACCGTATCCTAATATACTATTAATTAGGTAGACAGACTTAAATAGGGCATGGGGCAATAGTATTTTTCATTTGTCATTTATTATTTCCCCGTGTCTTTGCGTCCCTATGTCTCCGGGTCTCCCATCTGGGGGAACAAAATATGTTTTGATGAAATCTGTTAAAAAATCCTCTTTTATGTCTGAGACTGTTGTGCAGAGATTTCCGAATTTACCACATGCTGTAGTATTAGCGATCGCAGGGTTGATGGGTAGTATGAATTATGTTACTGCTCAACAAGCTCTTCCTATCTGTCAACCTCCTAGTGCTGGTGAGTATCTTTTATTGGTAGTTAGTCCCACAGCAGATAATCAGAAGCAGCTGCGCAATGCTCTACCTAATGAACTCAAAAGCACTACCTGTCAATATTTAACAGAGACAGTAACGCGGATCGGGGGTTTTAACAAAATTGATGATGCTAATCGTTGGGCAAGGTATATTAACAACATTGTTGGGTTGTCTGCCATCATCACTACTCGACCCGCAGATGTACCACCGCCTCAAACAGTTGCCTTTAATCCTAAAGCTTTAGGAGAAGGCTATGCTGTATTAGTTGATTATTTTAATCGCCCAGAACTTGCATCGAGTGTCGGACAAGTAGTGGGAGGTGATGTTGGTTTTGCTTCCTACGGACAACGCCCTTATTTGCTGGCGGTTTACACAACTAATCAAAAAGAAGCATACAGCACATTGCAAAAGCTCAACGAACGAGGCTTTGCTGCCTATCTAGTAGATAGCCGTAAGGTGATGCTATTGCGCTCAAATGTGCGGTCACAGTAGTTAGTCGAGAGTCAAGAGTCGAGAGTCATTAGTATTAATTATTTCTCCTCTACTTCCTCTGCTCCTTGCTTTTCCATCAGGATTGCCTTCTTGCACTATAGACTAGTGGCTAAGAAAGACCTCGCTAACAAAGATGTAGTTATACCTAAAGCTGACCCAGCTATGACTTGAACTGGTGTGTGTCCCAGCAATTCTTTCAGGCGGTCTTGACTAAAGTCGTGCTTATCAGCAAATAATTCATCAATCATTTGATTGAGAATCCGAGCTTGTTTTCCAGCGGCTTGGCGAACTCCTGCGGCATCATACATGACAATGATGGCAAACACTGTAGCCAGAGCAAAATCAGGAGATGACCAGCCGAGAGTTTGCCCTACACCTGTGGCTAGAGATGTAACTAAAGCCGAGTGGGCACTTGGCATACCGCCAGTTGTGACTAAAACACGTACATTTAGTTTGCGATTTTTTACTATTTCGATGACGAGCTTCAGAGATTGAGCAATCAAACAAGCTACCAGAGCAACCAGCAGCACCCGGTTGTCTAAGATGTTGCCTATGTCCTGCATGGTATTTTGGTGAAGTTAGTAAATATTAGCAGTAGTTGTGTTGTTTGGAACAAGATGCGACCTGAAAAAACTGTTTAGAGGCAAGCTACCCTACGGGCGATTATGTGAGCAGAATCCAAGATAGAGATGAATTCCCCGTAGGGGTTGATTTAGCGATCGCGACTGATAATAAAATGAGCGATCGCTTTTAGCGGTTGAGCTGATTCTCCAAATGTCTCTAATTCTGCACAAGCTGCTTCAATTAACTGTTGAGCTTTAGAACGGGATTTTTCAATTCCCCACAGGCTGGGGTAAGTTACTTTCTGCGCTTTGAGATCCTTACCAGCAGTTTTTCCTAATTGTTCTTGAGTAGCAGTAATGTCGAGGATATCGTCAATAATTTGGAATGCCAGACCAATATTCTGAGCATACCGACTCAGTCGTTGCAATTCTTCAGCAGATACACCAGTTAAAATTCCGCCACAAACAACACAAGCCTCTAAAAGTGCTGCTGTTTTATGGTTATGAATGAAATTCAGCGTCTCTAGGGAAGTATCTGATTTACCTTCCGATTCCAGATCCACCACCTGACCGCCAACTAAGCCAGCAGCACCTAATGCCCTACCGAGACGCGCTACTACTTGCAAAACTCTATCTCTAGGAACATCTTGAGGAGTTTGGGTAGCTACAAACTCAAAAGCATAAGCTAATAAGCCATCCCCAGCTAAAATTGCAATATCTTCACCATAAACCTTGTGGTTTGTCAACATACCTCGACGGTAATCATCATTATCCATCGCCGGTAGATCGTCGTGAATCAAGGACATAGTGTGGATCATTTCTACAGCACAAGCTGTTGGCATAGCCATTTCGATTGTGCCGCCAGTCATTTCACAGGTAGCAAGGCAAAGAATGGGACGTACGCGTTTGCCACCAGCTAACAGAGAATAGCGCATTGCTTCATAAATTTTTTCTGGATAAACGATGGGTATCGCTCGATCCAATGCATTGTCGCAAAGCTGTTGTCGCTCTTTGAGATAAGCTGATAGGTTAAACGTAGCTGTCTCTGGCGTTTTTTTAAACTTATCAGTTGCTACCATTCTTAAAATTCCTGAAATTTTGGTATTTTTGTCATATACGTCACAATTTTAAGGGGCTTTGGCACTCAAAGCGCGAGTAATTAAGAGTTAAGAATTAGGAAGCATCATTCATAATTCATTCTTCATAATTGCTGATTCCTTGCCTCCTTAAATAGCTGGCAAATGTATTTTGCAACAACATAGCGACAGTCATAGGACCAACACCACCAGGGACTGGGGTGAGAAACTCCGCCACGCCAGCTGTTGATTCCCAGTGGACATCGCCGACTAAACGACTTTTACCACTAGCATCGATGACGCGATTCATCCCCACATCTACCACAACCGCGCCCGGTTTCACCATTTCTCCGGTAATCAATCCCGGAACACCTACTGCGGCAATCAAAATGTCGGCATTTTGAGCGATCGCTTTTAAATCGTGCGATCGCGAGTGGGCAACGGTGACAGTCGCATCAGCTTCTAGAAGCATCAACGCCATCGGTTTACCCACTAAAATACTACGTCCCACTACCACTGCTTGTTTTCCCGACAGAGGAATTTTATATTCTGCCAACAGCCGCATCACGCCTGCTGGGGTACAACTGCGTAAACCTGCTTCTTGCCTTACCAATCGCCCTAAATTAACTGGGTGCAGTCCATCAGCGTCTTTATCGGGATCGATTTGATTCAGCAACTTTACAGCGTCCAAGTGTTTGGGTAAAGGTAACTGAACAAGAATCCCATCTACCTGTTCATCTTGATTAAGAGCTGCAATTACATCTTCTAATTCTTTTTGTGTAGTTTCAGTAGGAAAATGCTTACCAAAAGAAGCAATACCCACCTTAGCGCAGGCTCGCTCTTTATTGCGTACATAAGCAGCCGATGCGGGATTGTCGCCAACCATCAATACTGCTAAACCAGGAGGACGTCCAATTTGTGGTTGTAACTCTGTAATCCGCTCTAGAAGATGTTGGTGAATTTTTTCAGCTAAAGCTTTACCATCAAGAAGTTTGGCAGTTTTTGTTTCCATGAGAATTTACAGCTATATTCGCCTTGAGTCTAAAGTTCCACCTCTAGCCATCTGTAGCTTGGCTGTTGACTATGATGGTCTTGCTATTTTATGCCGTAGCGTCGCTCAAATAGCAAAATCATCCTGTCTTATCTTCTCAGATCCACTGCATCATCTCAAAGAGGGAGTGTGGGAAGTGTGCGGAGTGTGGAGAGAAATAAATAATAACCATTGACCCTTAACGCTTGACAGGTGACCAATGACAAATGACAAACAACAAATGACCAACAAAAACATTTTTCTCTATCGCTTAGGATTGGCCTTTGTGCTGATACTAGGACTTTGCGGTTGTGGTAACTTAACACAGTCTGGATTGAACGTCGGTAATTTCCGTATTGGAAGTAACGTCACGCCAATTCGGGAAATTAAGCCAGTAAAAGACAATCAGGCTACAGTTTACATCCAAGGTAAAGTAGAAAGGCAAGTGCCGCTTGTGAAACGATGGGCGTATCAAATTGATGACTCAACAGGAAAAATCTGGGTTGTTACTAATCAAAATAAGTTGGCAAAAGGAGAGCAAGTAGTAATTAAAGGCAAAGTTCGCTATCAAAGCATACCCTTGGCAGGTCAAGAATTGGGAGAAGTCTATCTAGAAGAAGCTTCTTGATGATTATTTTGAAATAGCTAAATAAAACTTATGAACAATCATCAGGTACAGGTTGCGATCGCAATTCTCTACCAAGAAAACAAGTTTCTCATGCAACTGCGAGACAATATCCCTACTATTCTCTACCCAGGTTACTGGGCGCTGTTTGGTGGACATATTGAGTCCGGCGAAACCCCAGATATTGCGGTCAAGCGAGAAATTTTAGAAGAAATTGGTTATAATTACCCAAATTTCTCTGAATTTGCCTGTTATTGGGATGAAAAAGTTATCCGTCACGTTTTTTATGCACCACTGTTGGTAGGTTTTAATCAACTGGTTTTAAATGAAGGCTGGGATATGGGTTTCTTAACACCAGAAGATATTCGCGAGGGTAACTGTTATTCCCAAAACGCTGGCGAGGTCAGACCTTTAGGGCCTATGCATCAGCGAATCATGCTGGATTTTATTGAAAGCGATCGATAGTTAATGGGTATGGATGGGGTATTGTATCGTTTGTCATTTCTCCCCACTCCTCCCACACTCCCCACACTTCCCACACTCCCTTCCAGTCCCCAGAAGCAAAAATAAATTTAGAGCCTTTTGTGGAGTTCCCACTCATGCAATCAGTAAACAAACTACCACGCTGGTTAAGTATCGGATTGGCATTCCCAATTGCCATTCTTAATGGTTGGCTATTACTCCAGGTTGTGCAATATTTTCAACCTCTAGTAAGTATTTTTGCTGCCGCTATCTTACTAGCTTTTGTATTAAATTATCCAATTCAGTTTCTTCAGGAACGTGGGGTAAAACGCAACCTAGCTATTGTGGTAGTTTTACTATTAACTGTAGTGATTTTAGTAGCTTTAGGTATCACTTTAGTACCGCTGATTATACAGCAGCTGAATGAATTAGCTAATATTCTTCCCTACTGGATTGATTCTGCCAGTCAACAAATTCAAGCTTTTCAAAACTGGGCGGCAACACAACAACTTCCAGTGAATTTAACTGGTTTAGCTACCCAAGTATTAGAAAGATTGTCTAATCAACTTCAATCTTTTACCGGAAGAATTCTCAGTGTTGCTTTTGATACTATTGGTGTAGTCGTGAATGTGTTGTTGACAGTAGTGCTAACTGTCTATATGGTATTAAACGGCGATCGCCTCTGGGATGGAATTTTTCAGTGGTTTCCTCCTCACATTGGCCCAAAAGTACGGGAATTATTGCGAGAAGATTTTCATAATTATTTTATTGGTCAAGCTACATTAGGCGCAGTTTTAGGATCGGCAATTACATTAGCATTTTTGACACTACAAGTTCCGTTAGCGCTACTTTTTGGAATTGGTATTGGCTTTTTCTCACTTTTCCCTTTTGGTACAGGAATAGGCATTACTATAGTTAGTTTTTTAGTAGCTTTACAAAATATTTGGTTAGGAGTAGAAGTATTAGGTACAGCTGTAGCAATTGACCAAGTAAATGCTAATTTTATTGCGCCTCGTCTTTTGGGTAATCTAACGGGCTTAAATCCTGTATGGGTAGTAATTTCTTTATTGATAGGGGCTAAATTAGGCGGCGTTTTAGGTTTATTAATTGCTATACCTATTGCCAGCTTTATCAAAGATATAGTAGATAGCTGGCGTGATGGAGCATTTAGTCAAGTCATTGTATCTAATGACCATATCAAACCTCCTTCTCCTGTTGAAGTGGGTGAGTAAGGGTTCCTATTTTGAGCTTTTGTAAAGAGAAAACTTTGTAGTCAGGACTTTAGTTTGAGATTTTTAAGCACTAAAGTCCTAAATACTTTGCGATTCATGAATCAAGCTGAACGGGAATTTTAATAATGAACTCAGTGCCTTCTCCTACTACAGATATGCATTGCAACTGACCGCCATGTTTATCTACAATAATTTGATAGCTGATAGATAACCCTAATCCCGTGCCTTTACCGACACTTTTAGTAGTAAAGAACGGGTCAAATAACCGCTTTTGTATATTTTTAGGTATTCCCAAACCATTATCGGCGATGCGGATAATTATATGCTTATCATCTATGAGTTCAGTACGAATCCGAATTAGGGGATATTTTGGAGATGAAGCTGGTAAACTAGAGCAATCATAATTATTAAAAATAGCATCAATAGCATTCGCCAGAATATTCATAAAAGCCTGGTTGAGTAGTCCCGGATAGCATTCTACTAAAGGAAGTTGATCGTACTCTTTAATCACGGTAATTATTTGACCTGTTTGCTGATTTTTTAGGCGGCTTTGTAATAATAGTAAAGTACTATCAATCCCTTCATGAATATCAACTATTTTTCTCTCGGATTCATCAAGACGAGAGAAATTTCGTAAAGCTAAAACTATCTCGTGGATACGTTCTGTACCCGCCTTCATAGAATTCAGCAGTTGGAGAAAATCAGCTTTCAAAAATTCTAGTTCAATATCAGCGATCGCATTTTGAATTTCCGCTACTGGTTCGGGATAATACTTTTGGTACAAGCTAACTAAATCCAGTAAATCTTGGCTGTAGGCGATCGCATAGACAATGTTACCTGCTATAAAGCTGACAGGATTGTTAATTTCATGTGCAATTCCTGCAACCAGTTGTTCCAAAGCAGCCATCTTTTCATTCTGGACAAATTTTGTATAGTTATGCTTGAGGGTACGAAAACCTGCTTCGGTAATTTTAGATTGTTCTTCTACTTGCTCTAGTTGAGCTAATGTTAAGACATTAATCTGAGAATAGGCTAAAAGTAACTGATGAAAATCTATTAGCTGATATTTTCCCGACTTAGTTTTTACTAGAATCGGCTCATAAACAAGTTGAGGTACTCGCTGTAATGCTAGCTGAGTTGCTTCTACAATTGGTGTTTCTTCAGAAATTACACACACTTCTGGCTGAAGAAAGTTAATTAAATTTTCGATAGGGCGTGTGGCAAATAGTGACAAACTATAGGGACGGCTCATATGTTCAAAAAATCTTTGCCGCGAAATCATCCCCACATATTCCTGATTTTTAGTCAGAATAATTCCCGGTAGTAGCGGTTCTTGTTTGAAAATTGTCGTTAGATCGTTTACCGGATTCTTGACTTCAACGTAAACTGACCACAGTGGTAAATCTTTTAAAGTTGACTCCAATTGCAAGTTCAACTCATTAGCACATGTCATGCTATGCATAGCCAGCATACTTTCAATCCTTTACCGTTGAAGTAAGATTTTTGGTGACAGACCAAACAACCATTGCGATAATTGCAAGGTTCATCAAACGTTACAAAGTTATGATTCCCCGATTACCACTTAAAATCACAGGAAACGTGGGAATTTATCGAGAATAGGGTATCCTAAGCTGCTTTAAACTCGTCGAATGATTCCTAAAGGTAAATAATGCTAATTTCCAGCTTTTAGGAAAATCAACTGTAATTCTACGCATACTCTAGGCAAAATTACTAAAGGATGAAAAAATCTTGAGCGATCGCAATTCCACTATCAATCAAGTTATCATCAGATCCTGTGGCTTTTCCGTGCGTAACTCCTTGCATTTATGACCGCTTCTGATTTTGACATTCAGCCAACGGAACCCAACGATCCTAGTGCGCCTCACTCGGACACGCGTCTGGTAGACCGCAGCAAGCTTAGTAAGATGTACCAGCATTATGTAGAGGTGAAGGATAAGTATCCTCATGCGCTGCTGCTGTATCGGGTGGGAGATTTCTTTGAAACTTTTTTCCAAGATGCTGTAACTGTATCTCGCGAACTGGAACTGGTTCTGACTAGCAAACACGGCGGTGAAGTGGGTCGGGTGGCGATGACTGGTGTCCCCCACCACGCATGGGAACGCTACACTACCCAACTGGTAGAAAAAGGCTACGCTGTGGTGATTTGCGACCAAGTAGAAGATGCTTCGGAAGCTGTGGGGTTAGTACGGCGCGAGGTGACGCGCATTCTTACCCCTGGGACTCTGCTAGAAGAGGGAATGTTGAAAGCAAGTCGCAATAATTACCTAGCTTCTGTGGTAATTGCGGCTAATCATTGGGGACTAGCCTACGCAGATATCTCAACAGGGGAATTTCTGACATCTCAAGGTAGCGATCTAGAACACCTGACTCAGGAATTAATGCGCTTGCAGCCTTCGGAGGTGCTGTTTCCGACGAATGCTCCCGATTTGGGTAGTTTACTGCGTCCGGGAGAAACTTCACCCCATCTCCCCCAATGTTTACCGCCAGCTTTTTGTTATTGTTTGCGATCGCAAGTACCATTTTCGCAAGGGGAAGCCAGAAGTAGATTATTGCAGAAATTTAAAGTGCGATCGCTTGAAGGATTGGGTTGCGAACACCTCCCCCTCGCTGTCCGCGCTGCTGGTGGGCTTCTCGAATACCTGGAAGATACTCAAAAAGAAAACCAAGTTCCTCTACAACTGTTACGCACCTATACCGTCACCGACTATCTAATTGTTGACCATCAAACCAGGCGTAACTTGGAAATTACCCAAACTGTCCGTGATGGGACATTTCATGGTTCCCTGCTGTGGGCATTAGATAGAACTAGCACAGCGATGGGCGGGCGGGCTTTACGACGGTGGTTACTGCAACCGCTAATTGATATTAAAGGCATTCGCGCAAGGCAAGATACCATTCAAGAATTGGTAGAAAATACAGCGTTACGTCAAGATTTGCGGCAATTATTACGTCAAATTTATGACCTCGAACGGTTAACCGGGAGGGCGGGTTCTGGTACTGCTAACGCTAAAGATTTAATGGCTTTGGCAGATTCTCTCTCACGCCTACCAGAATTATCCGAGTTAGTAGCTGAAGCGAATTCTCCCTTTCTGAGGGCTTTGCAGAACGTGCCACCGATATTAGAAGATTTGGCACAAAAATTACACGCCCATATTGTCGAGTCACCACCCATACATATTAAGGAAGGTGGCTTGATTCGTCCTGGTGTAAATAGCCTGTTGGATGAGAGAAAAGCAACCGTAGAAGCGGATCAACAGTGGATTGCCAATTTAGAAGTTGACGAGAGAGCAAGAACAGGAATCCCAACTTTAAAGGTAGGATTTAATAAAACTTTTGGTTATTACATTAGTATTTCCCGTGCTAAATCTGACCAAGTACCCGCAAATTACATCCGCAAGCAAACGCTAACAAATGAGGAACGTTACATTACACCAGAGTTAAAAGAACGGGAATCTCGAATTCTTTCAGCACGCGATGATTTGAATCAGTTGGAATATGAAATTTTTGTCGCCTTGCGAGAAGAAGTCGGAGTACAGGCGGAAGTAATTCGCCATCTTTCCCGCGCGGTGGCGGCGGCGGATGTATTGTGTGGTTTGGCAGAGTTAGCGGCGCAGCAAGGTTACTGTCGTCCAGAAATCTTACCAGGACGGGAAATAGAAATCATCGATGGCAGACATCCGGTAGTTGAACAGTCTTTACCTGCGGGGTTCTTTGTACCCAATTCCACCCAGTTGGGTCAAGAGTCATTAACAAATGACAAACCTGACTTAATTATCCTCACCGGGCCAAATGCCAGTGGTAAGAGTTGTTATTTGCGTCAGGTAGGGTTGATTCAGTTAATGGCGCAAACGGGGAGTTTTGTCCCAGCTAGGTTTGCGAAGTTGGGAATATGCGATCGCATTTTCACTCGTGTAGGTGCAGTAGATGATTTAGCTACTGGTCAATCTACCTTTATGGTGGAGATGAATGAAACAGCGAATATTCTCAATCATGCCACATCGCGATCGCTAGTATTGTTAGATGAAATTGGTCGGGGAACGGCAACTTTTGATGGACTTTCGATAGCTTGGGCTGTAGCTGAGTATCTCGCCACAGATATCCGTTCCCGAACAATTTTTGCCACGCACTACCACGAGTTGAACGAACTCGCAGGGATGTTAGCAAATGTCGCTAATTATCAGGTAACAGTGAAGGAATTACCCGACCAAATTATCTTTTTACACCAAGTTCAACCAGGAGGCGCTGATAAATCCTACGGTATTGAAGCGGGACGGTTAGCAGGTTTACCAGCTGTGGTCATTCAACGAGCTAAACAAGTGATGGGACAGATTGAAAAACACAGTAAAATTGCGATCGGTTTACGAGAGGGTTTATAGATGTGTACATTACATAATCTGCTGTAAATGCAACACGAATCCAGGTAATACATCTTCGCCTGATAAGGTAGCTGGATTTTCTAATATCTCTACATCTTTACCTGGACGATAAATTTCTACTCGCTTGTTTTTGCGATCGATTAACCAGCCTAATTGAGCGCCATTTGCGATATATTCCTGCATTTTATCTTGCAAGTCCTTCAGCGAATCGCTAGGCGAGCGTAACTCCACTACAAAATCAGGACAAATCGGGGCAAATTTTTCTTGTTCTTCTGGGGTTAAAGCATTCCAGCGCTCAATTTTTACCCAAGAAGCATCAGGAGAACGATCTGCGCCATTGGGAAGTTTAAAGCCAGCAGAAGGGCCAAATACTTCACCTAAATGATTTTGCTCATTCCAAATATCAAGTTGGGTAGTGATTTTAACGTTGCGCCTGTCTGTATCGCTTCCTGATGGTGTCATAATTAATAATTCACCTGTTGCTGTGCGCTCAAATCGATAATTGCGGTTTTTCTGACACATCTGGAAAAACTGATCGTCAGTCAAGTCGATTTTTAATTTCAGGCTAAGAGGCAAAGTTATTGTAGCGGTGTCCATAAGCTTACCCCAAGATATTACTTTCTAGTTTAGTGGGGTTTGGTAGGCGATCGCATTTTGGAGAACGTGGAGAGCGATCGGACAAACGTAAACCTGCTTGGATAAAATGAGCGATCGCTAAACTTCATCCTTACACTGAAAGATGTACAAAGTTATTTTAGTTGATTAACTTATCTCTATTTTCATTGATTATTTTTTCTATTTTTAGAAAGTCATCTTTAATAAAATTTTCCCAAAATTCCTGTATTTTTTTTGTTAAATCCTCAATGTTTGCCAGTTTATAATCTTTACTATTTAAAATATCTTTTTGATAAATAGTTATCCATCTATCAGACCATCTAGCATTATTCTTAAAAATTGTTGGGTTACTTAGGCAGAAGTGGTACATTTTGTCACGTCTATATTGCTCTCCAGAGCTAATGCCAAGTTGTAGCCTAAGATTTTCGGTATCATTATCAAAATAGAAGTAAAGAGGTAAATTTACCTCTTTCCATTCTCTGAGATCAAATCCTACAGATTTAGTACTAAGAAAAAGGACAGAACCTTTTTGATTATCAATATCTTTACTTGCTAAATCGTAAACTATAGTAGCAATTTCTGATTGTAAATCTACACGATGTTCAAAAATTAAATCGAGTGCTTGTTTATGCTTGGAATATATTTTACGGCACAGTTCAGCAACTTCTGAATCAGTCATAATATGTCTCCTAATTAATATAGAATAATGACTTATCAAAGTATAAACATCTGCGCCAAGACTAGATTTATAACTTGTGCAAATGCTATCAATTAGTTCGGCAATATTAGAATTAGGACTTACGCAATTGGCACAAATAGCAGGCAGGGCAAAGCCCTGACACGCGACAATATAAATCAAACCAAGCACATAAAAATACTTGGGCGCTTCAGTTGCTGAATTAAATAATTAGAAAGCAAGTTATGCTTGATTTGATAGATAGTTTTGCCAGTTCTATAGGCTAAATTCTTTAACCTAACCCAAACCAACATTGCACAAGCAATATGATTTCTTTGGAGTCTAGCTTTCCGACACTGGCAAGATTCAATGCCAGTTAGTTGTTTAATTTCCCTGTGAAACTCCTCTATTTTCCAACGAATTTTACACACCTGTTGTACAACATCCGTGGAACTTTGAGATAAATCGTTAGTGGCGACATAATCCGTTCTGTTGGTAGAAACAGTAACCCGGAATAGTTTCACTTTTTTATTAGCTGGGAATCCTTTAATTTTTATGATTTTACCACAGTCTAATTCTTCTTGGTTCCATTCTAATAATTCAATCCGTTTATATTTTTCTTGACCAAATGTATCATCAACTAAACGATTATTTTTTAAAGGGCAATAATAAATTTTGTCTAAGCTATCAATATATAGCATTAAACTGTGTACCGCATACCATGTATCCATCAAAACAGTATCAAATGGTAAAAGCTTATGATACACAAGGTTTTGGAGCATATCTTTCACATGGTCTATCTTGGTTTTCCCATCGACATCAGGATTAAAAATTCGATAATCTATGACCCAAAATCTTTGAAGTGTAGGGTTGACATACACGCAGCTAACTACACCAATGCCTTTCAGGACACCATGCTCATTACCACTATATTGTCTTCTGACTATTTCTATTTCTTCAGAATACTTTTTATCTAAAACGCTATCATCAAATATGATGTAACCATTTTCATCAGACTCAACGACCTCTTTCACGTTATCCCATAGTAAACGAGGTGTTAATTTTTCGGTTTTCAAATAATAGTTAATTGCGTCATGACTAATACTCTCTAAATGCTCTGCCAAATTGGTAATTGTATAATTAATTTGACTACTTAATAAATATTGGCAGTAATTAAGCTTAGTAAATCTCATTACCCTTAGCGAAATTTATCTAATATAACCTCTACCTATTTTCTCACGAATATTTCGATAGTACTTCCAAGACAGCGACTTCTATTACGAAGGCAAAGCTTTCAAAATCAGATTTAATTAATACCTATGTACTATGAACTAACGATCGCATTGTGCCAGTTGCGTAAGTCCTGAGAATATTTATAAATTCTCCAATGTTCATCAGATGGTTTATTACCTTTTGGTGTTAAATAAATGAATATTTTTTGATAATTACTATATTGATTCTCAATAATCTTGCGGTATCTTTCTAGTTGATTTGAATGCTCTCTAGAGTCAACTTTATTTTCTATTGCACAAACTAGTTTGTTACGAGGTGAGTGTATAAAAATATCAATATTTTGCCATTCGCGCTTAACCTCAGCGTCTGTTAAATCAGCTATATCTACATCAACAGAACTAATATTGGCATAATTCACATTTGTAGATTGCTCTGTGTCTAACAGCACTCCCTTGAGAAATCGCTTGAGAAAAATATCATCAAGTCTATGATTTTGAGAGGGATTTAACAAGAATGCTAAAAAATTTGAATGGCGTATTTCTTGTCGCACTACGCCAATTGCTTCAAAAATATTAAATTGAGCAAGTTTTGATTCCAAATTGTCTAATTCTTCATTATCAACAATGAATTTTTCTAGTAATGCTTGTGCTGTTGGGGGTATTGCCATTACTCATGCATTCTTTAATGAACAACATTTATATTGTTCCCATCAATTCAGCAAGGATAACTTTGATAACAGATAATAAATATAGAGAAAATTTTTGGCAATGAAAAAGCGCCCTCCCAAGTGGGAGAGCGCTTTTGATTCACAGAAAAACTATGACTTGTTACTCAAGAATTAGCCGTTAATCGCAGGAGCAGTCAGAGCTACAGGAGCTTGCTCGCCAGCAGCCAAATCGAGAGGGAAGTTGTGAGCGTTACGCTCGTGCATAACTTCCATACCCAGGTTAGCGCGGTTGATGATATCAGCCCAGGTGTTAACAACGCGACCAGTAGAATCAATTACAGACTGGTTAAAGTTGAAACCGTTCAAGTTGAACGCCATTGTGCTCACACCCAGCGCGGTAAACCAGATACCAACTACAGGCCATGCAGCCAAGAAGAAGTGCAGCGAACGGCTGTTGTTGAAAGAAGCGTATTGGAAGATCAAGCGACCGAAGTAACCGTGAGCCGCTACGATGTTGTAGGTTTCTTCCTCTTGACCGAACTTGTAACCGTAGTTTTGAGATTCGTTCTCGGTGGTTTCACGCACCAAAGAGGAGGTTACTAGAGAACCGTGCATTGCACTGAACAAGCTACCACCGAAGACACCAGCCACACCTAACATGTGGAAGGGGTGCATCAGGATGTTGTGCTCTGCTTGGAACACAATCATGAAGTTGAATGTACCGGAGATACCTAGAGGCATACCATCAGAGAATGAACCTTGACCGATGGGGTAAATCAAGAATACTGCGGTTGCTGCTGCTACAGGTGCAGAGAATGCTAGGCAGATCCAAGGACGCATACCCAAGCGATAGCTGAGTTCCCACTCACGACCCAGGTAGCAGAATACGCCGAGCAAGAAGTGGAAAATTACCAACTGGTAAGGGCCACCGTTGTACAACCACTCATCAAGAGAAGCTGCTTCCCAAATCGGGTAGAAGTGCAAACCGATAGCGTTGGAGGAAGGAACAACTGCACCAGAGATGATGTTGTTTCCGTAGAGTAGTGAACCTGCTACTGGTTCGCGGATACCATCGATGTCTACTGGAGGTGCGGCGATGAAGGCAATTACGAAGCAGGTGGTTGCGGCTAGTAGGGTTGGGATCATCAGGACGCCGAACCAACCGATGTAGAGACGGTTGCTGGTGCTGGTGATCCATTCGCAGAAGCGATCCCATACGTTGGCGCTGGAGCGCTGTTGTAAGGTTGCTGTCATTGTTTTATGAATGCGTTTGTGATTTATGAATCAGACAACGTTGTGTGTCGCCTGTAAAATTACTTTACAATGCTTTACAAAAGTTTATCAAGTAATATTAATTTAGTAAAATTAATACTTGTCATGAGTTTTACTTATTTAATCGTCAGAATTTTGACTGTCAGAGTGGAGGTATCAGCGCCCTCATATAGCTTTAGAGACGTTACACCTAACGTCTCTAAAAATATCTGTCAGATTATTTTTTAAATCGGTGGTGACACTCAAACCGCTTCCAACAAACCCTTTTCTGGTGAAGTTTCTCCGCTAACAAGGCAGTAGTGCAAATCCACATCAGTTAGGTCTACTTCTGTAAAATCAACGTAAGTGAGATCGGTTTTGAACAAGATAGCTTTGGTGAGAATACAATGACTCAAGTCTGTCTTGCTCAAGTTTGCCCCTGTAAGGTTTGCACCCCAAAGATTTGCCCCAGCTAAGAAAGCACCGCTGAGGTTGGCATAACTCAAGTCGGCTCCAGCTAAATTTACACCGCTGAGGTCGGCATTACGCAGATTTGCTAAACGCAAGTCGGCTTTTGTTAAGGAAGCTTTGTGCAAGTCAACTTTAGTCAGGTTTGCCCGAATCAAGTTAGCAGCCTTGAGATTTGCCCAGATCAGATTTGCTTCAGTTAAGTCTGTTCTCCACAGAGAAGCTGCTGTCAAATTTGCTTCTATCAGGTTTGCTCCCCGCAGGTTAGCGTGAGATAGCGTGGCTTTAACTAGATTAGCCCCAGCCAAATTAATTCCAGGTATACATACTTCGCTCAGATTTACTGAGTGCAGGCTTACCTGAGTGAAATTTTTCTCTCCTGCACGATAGCGGTTGAGAAGTTCATCAGCATCCATCAAGCCTGCCTCCCAAATCTATGATTTATCATTCAGTACACTACCCAAGTGAAAATTGCTGTAAATAGCTGTAACGATCGCGCTTTGAAAGATGCCGCATCAATCTTAAAACTATTTAACAATCTGCTGTGATGCCGCAAATGGAACTAATTCCTTTACGCAGCAAAGATAGGCGTTTTGCTCAATCGTGACGAGCTAGCGATCGCTTCATCACTCGTTCGCGTTGATTCCAGACCATAAATGCATACTCAGCAGCTATCACACGCTCAATTGCATGGTGATTCAGAACGTAATGGGTAACGCCTTATATTGCAATTACATGCCTTTATGTAAAGAAATATAACAATTCCGTTACAAAGAAGCAATCACTTCTCAGATAGATTTTGATAATTCTTGATTATGTGAGATATAACTTTTTGCAGCCTTAGCGTTGACAACCAAGGCTTCTGGTAAAAACTTTTTGTGCGATTCTTTTAACGCAAACAGCGAATCGCCTCTAATAAACCTCTAGCTTTATTCAGAGTTTCTTCATACTCTTTCTCTGGTTCGGAATCAGCTACTAAACCCGCACCAGCTTGCACAGTTACGGTGCTATCGTGTACTACCATTGTGCGAATTGCGATCGCACTATTTAATTGCCCTTCAAAATCGTAATAACCATAAACACCAGAATAAACACCACGCCGACTCGGTTCTAACTCGTGGATAATTTCCATCGCCCGAATTTTGGGCGCACCGCTGACTGTACCCGCAGGAAAGCAAGCTTTTAATAAATCCCATGCTGTTTTGTCAGGTGCTAATTTACCAACAACATTACTGACAATATGCATGACATGGGAGTAGCGTTCCACCACCATTAATTCATCAACTCTGACGCTACCGCTTTGGCAAACCCGCCCCAAATCATTCCGCCCTAAATCTACCAGCATGACGTGTTCGGCCACTTCTTTAGGGTCTTGGAGTAAATCTTCTGCTAAAGCCGCATCTTCTTTGCTAGTTTTACCCCGTGGACGCGTCCCTGCAATTGGGCGGACTGTGGCGATTACCTCATTATCGCGATCGCGTTCTGCTTTGACCATTACTTCTGGACTGGAACCAATAATTTGCCAATCTTGGAAGTTAAAGTAAGCCATGTAAGGCGAGGGATTAATCTGGCGCAAGGAACGGTAAAGCAAAAAAGGATCGCCTGTGTATTTGGTCGATAATCGCTGAGAAATGACAACTTGAAAGATATCTCCCGCTTTAATGTACTGCTTTGCTTTTTCGACGCTGGCGCAGAATTCCGGGCGAGTAAAGTTGCTGCTGTATTCCTCTGTTGACGCTTTCTTGCTACCTGGGGGCGTCCATTCAAATATAGTTTTCTCTGGCGATAAGGGCAGAGATAGCTTGCTGACCATTTGGGTGACGCGATCGCAAGCTTGTTGATAAGCTGCTTGTAAATCTACTTCCGGGTTGCGTAAATCTGCATAAGCGATCGCCCAAATTTTCCGCTTTACCTGGTCAAAAATCAGCAGGTGGTCTACCTGCATCCACAAACCATCGGGAATATTTCTCTCGTCTTGGGGATAAATTGGCACGCGGGGTTCTATCCAATGAATTAACTCATAACCCCAAAAGCCAAACAAACCCCCAATTCCCGGTGGTAGTTGTGGTAACTTTACTGGGTGATAAGGTTCTAGACATTGGGCTAAAGCTGTAAACGGGTCCCCTGTAAACTCTACCTGAGAACCATCGCGGTGTGTCTGGGTTGTATTATTACCCCTAGCTTCCAAAACCCACAACGGATCGCAACCCAATAAACTATAACGTCCTAGTTTTTCCCCACCTTCCACAGATTCCAACAAAAAACTGTAAGGCTGACCAGCACAGACCTTATACCAAGCGGATACTGGCGTATCCAGATCTGCTACCCATTCCTGATATACCGGAACAAAGTTGCCTTGCGAAGCTAGTTGAGAAAACTGCGAAAAATCGGGAAAAATCATACCTTATCTAAAATTTAATAACTATACCCTCACAAGCGTTAGCATAGTACCTCCACAAGGAGGCTTGCACTCACAACAAGGGCATGAAAATTTTACCCTTCTCCCGTCTTGCACTCTGAACTTATTTTTAAGACAGCATTTACACTTATTCTGACTTGAAAATCAATGCCCTATGCCCAATTTTCCACCTAATTACTAGAGGCTAAGAAATAGGGAATGAGACTGGAAGTACCCAACTCCCAAGCCCCAATCCCTAATTCTCTAGCCCCTAGTGCAGAGAGTTAAGCATCGTAGGTATATTTACCACTGAACTTAAGGTGTGATGGCTCAGGGTTGCTGCCAATATTGCGTGGTACAAAACGTACTTTTTCACGGCCTGCGTTCACTTTTTCAGGGAATACGCCATCCGCTGGGTGAATTAGAGAGGTTTCTCCGTTGGGCAAAATCCGATAGATTTTGTAGTCTGTGATTTTGAATTTCCGGAGTTGACCGCCCAAAGCGATACCGTATTCTTTGCGAGCCAGGTACAGAAGGTTTGCGCCCTGGTGCATAGTAGCAGCACCACCTGTAGGCAGTTCAAAAACTTGTGCCTTGGGGCTAGTCCAGGTGATAGCGTACTTTTCTTCAGTTTCTGCTTTTGACAGCAAGCCGCCAGTGCTGCCAGCATATGACGGAGTTTTTCCAGAAAGTGCTTCTGCCATAAAGTAGTCTCTCAACGTTTTTAGGGCATCCTAACACTGTCAAATGGATCGTGTTGCGATCGTGTCATAGACTGTAACAGTTTTTAGTCAAGAGTCCAAGGTCAAGAGTCCAAATTCCCATAACCATTGACTATTTACCTTTGACCCGCGATCGCTTTTCTTCTGGGCTGCTCTGCACAATCGGGATGGTAAAGTGAAACTGACTGCCTTGGTCTTTGCCGTTGGAGGTTGCCCAAATTTCTCCACCCCAGCCGTTGACTATTTGGCGGCAAATCGCTAATCCCAGCCCTGTACCGCCTGTGCTTCGTCTGAGTGCGCCTTCTTCTTGATAGAAGCGGTCAAAGACAATTTCTAAGCGATTTGGTTCAATACCCCGTCCTGTATCAGCTACGGTGACTTCAACCATCTGCTGCTTGTTACGCGTTGCACTAATGCTGATTTCTCCCTGTGATGGTGTGAATTTACAAGCGTTATCTACAAGCTTGGCAATTACCTCTACCAGCCAGTCGCCATCAGCTTTCACTAAAGGCAAGTTCTTGGCAATTTTAGTTGTAATTTGGGGCGGCTTTTCAATGGTGGAGCGCGTCCGCATTCGGCTAAGTGCTAAATCTACGCACTCTTGTAAAGTCAGCGATTCCGGATGCCATTCTACGCGCCCGCTTTCCAAATTAGAAAGTGTTAAGAAATCTTGCACTAATTTGCGCATCCTTTCGGAATCAGCAAGGGCAGTAGTGAGCATTACCTGCTGTAAATCCTGGGGCATATCTGGTTCGCTGGCGAGGCTTTCGAGGCAAACTTGAATGGTAGATAGAGGAGTGCGCAGTTCGTGTCCAGTGATGGCTATCAGGTTGCTGCGGGTGCGGTCTAGGGCTTCTAACTGCTGATTAAGCTCTTCTAAGTTGGCATAGGCTTCTGCTTGAATTAAAGCTGCTCCTACTTGGGTAGCGATCGCTTTTACTAAATCCAATTCTCCTGGTTGGCACTCATGGGGCGGCATAGTGCAATAGTGTAACTCGACGATGCCGAGCAATCGCCCTTGATAGAAAACTGGTTCCATCACCCAAGAACGAATGGCAAACTTTTTGGCGATCGCAGATAGCACTGTTGAATTAGTCACCCAAGGATCGGCCAAGGTATCGCTGACGCAAACACCCTCACCAAGTTTTACTATTTCTCGAAATAGAGGATTGCGCTCTAATTCCCAGGTTTGCCCTAATACAGATAACACCCCTGGAGTTAAAAATTCATGTTCAATTATGGCTTTGGCTTCTGTCGCGTGTGCGCGGTAAATCAAACAGCGCCCAGCCCCCATATGTTGACCCAATTCTTGTGCGGCTATTTGCAGTACTTCATGCGGATCGAGCGATCGCCTAATGGCTGTACTAATGGAGTTGATTAAGCGTTCTTTCCGTGCTTGGGCTGTAATTGAACGATAAGCTTTGTGTAATTTGTACTGACTAGCTTGGAGATAAGTTACCAAGCGTTGCACAAACGGGTCGGTATCAATGTCACAAGCATACTCACTGCTGTGTTCTGCGCTTGAGGAAATTCTCGGTTTCCCAATCCCAAATCTTTGGCGTGCATCCTCAACTTTCTCTGCCAGATCTGGTCTGTAAATGACAATCCTATCTAGTAATAATTGTGCTGCTTTGAGACTGACTCCCCGTTCTGATGTCCAAATTCCCTCAAACCTGCGTGCTGTATCCATATCCAGACTAGGAATGAGTTCCGGATTTTGCTTATTTTTGGCAATCGAGCCTAAGCTTTCGCGACAAACTAAACAAGTAGCATAGTTATCAGCAACTACCACCAAATGCCATTCTTGGCTCAAGGCATCATCTGGCTCAAAAGCTATTTTTTCGTAATATTCCGAGCTATTAGCAAAATCTGTTTCTGGTGCCGATAGTACGTATATTTGGTTACTTCGCTCCGATAACCGCTGGTAGCGATGCGCTTCTTGGCGATAAAACCTTTCTCTCTGGAAGCTAGCTATTACCAAAGGCTGGACTAAAGTCGCCGCCAAAACCTGGTCTTCCATCGCATGGGAGAGCGCCGTTAGTGAAGCCTTGAAATATAGCTGGGGTCGTAGGTAGGGGAGGAACTGTAGCAGATCACTCAGCACGGAAGTCGAAATGCTCATGAATGTCTCTAAGGAAGCCCAATCTGGATAAGATCTGAGTCACAGCTGCATTGTACAAATTACAACGGACTCTAAAATCAAGTAGACAGTTGCAATATGTAAAGAATCGTGAAACAGAATGTTAGCAGTAGTGCAGCAGTCTGCTCTCGCATAAGAGAAGCTTGTATAGCTCGATCGATTAGCCTTGACGAGCAAATAGCCCAAAAACGGCAATACATTCGTTGTTTGCACCTTGATTAAGCCATTCACCATGACGGCTTTGTTCTTGACTCAAGTCTTCTTTATCCATTGGCTGGCATTGTAATGTTTCAAATAATAGGCTACTACGCTCAATATACATTCTGAAGCAGATCCACCATCACTCAGAACCCAAGTTTTATGGCAGAAATTACTCCTATGTACAAAATGAAGCGCTCAATATCTCAGTAGTGTTGGGCAAGCAATGTTGATGAAGTTAGTACCACTCCATCATTAAACCTAGAAGATTAAGCAAGCCAGAAATTGCTTTTCTCAGGATATCTTATTCAGGAATTTAGTACTTAAAAATTAGAACTCAAGTCCTGAATCATAACTTATTCTCCCTGGCTCATTAATACGATGAAGCATTAGTTATTAAACCTTCATAAATAGCTAAGTAAGCATTAGTTAACCAAAGCTTGTAGATCGGTTATATCTATCACAGCCTCTAGTATCCTTGTATTTTTTAAGATGTTTATATTTGTGTATAAGGATTTACAACAACGATCGTTTTCACTTTCTCAGCCGATTGAGAGAACTTAATTAGGTATAGGATTGCCTCAATATACTCATGTAATATCATGCCAAAAATGCTTGCTATGTATAAGTTTCATCCTATAAAAAGTCACGTGGTTATTGAGTATATTGCTATATTTAACAATTTCATGTAATATAACTTTGTCAATTAGTTTAAAGTTTTATTAAAGCTATGTGACACCTTGCAAAATAAAGCCTTTTACTAAAAGTAGTTAAGCCTGCAATAACTATTGAGTAAAATTGGCTGACTTGTCGGCTCGTAAGCCTTAGTGGGGAATTATAATGTTTAAAATTTTCCCAATATAACTAGAATAAAAATTACCCAATACCTTTAATATCAATCAGTTTCAGTTTACTTTGCATCTACTAATAAAGTCGATCTGAGTAAACATAAATCTTGGCATATATGCCCAGAATTTTTGAAAATATGAGTTTTATATCCTCAGATTTCCTGGGCTTATATGCCGATAATTAACTGCTCAGGTGAAATATGAGAATTGCCCAAATTTCCCCTTTATGGGAGCGCGTTCCTCCCTTTCGGTACGGTGGTATAGAATTAGTTGTCCAGCTACTGACGGATGAATTAGTTCGGCGTGGTCATGAAGTAACTTTATTCGCATCTGGTGACTCGATTACCAAAGCCAAGCTTCACTCAGTACATGACAAAGCAATTAGGCTCGATCCGACAGTCAAAGAGCCACTGGTTTACGAGCAAATGATGCTTGCTGATGTGTATCAAAAAGCGCATCATTTTGATATTATTCATTCGCACGTCGGTGCTAGCGCCCTTGGCTATGCCAGTTTCGTAAAAACACCCTCAGTACACACAATGCATGGTGTTTTTACCCGCGATAATGAGAAGATTTTTCGACATTTTTCTTGGCAACCTTTTATTAGCATTAGCGAAGCACAACGAGAACCCCGCTTAGGCTTAAACTACATTCATACTGTCTACAACGGTATTGATACAAGCGCTTATAAATTCCAGCCTGAACCAACGCAACCCGCATACATCGCATTTGTGGGACGTTTCTCGCCCGAAAAAGGACCAGTAGAAGCAATTAAAGTTGCTCGTGCTGCTGGTCTACCATTGAAAATGGCTGGCAAAATTGATGTTGTCGATCGCGAGTATTATCAGCAAGAAGTTGAACCCCTAATTGATGGCGAACAGGTTCAGTATTTGGGTGAAGTTTCCCACGAAGACAAAGTAAAACTGTTGGGGGGAGCGACTGTGACTTTGTTCCCCATTACTTGGCGGGAACCTTTTGGCTTGGTGATGATTGAGTCAATGGCCACAGGTACACCTGTAATTGGTATGGGGTTAGGTGCAGTACCAGAAGTTATTGCTCATGGGAAGACCGGTTTTGTTTGTCATTCTCTGGAAAAAATGATTGAGGTGATTCCAGAGGCGATGAAATTAGATCGTCAGACTTGTCGGGAGTATGTTGTCAGCCGCTTTAGCGTCAAGTCTATGACTGATGAATACGAACGAGCTTATAATATGGTGTTAAAGTAATAAATTACACTTTTAACCCGTAAACGATCTAGGGTTTAGCAATGCTAAACCCCTAAAACGTTGTATTTTTCTATAAAAATAGAACTAAATATAGGTTTACGCTTAAATTCTGCCTAAAATAGTTTAATACGGCATTTTTTTAGACTTGACGTTAGCTTCATAAAACTTTAAAAAATATAAGTTTAGCAACTGACGCACTGAAAACCCAAAGCCTAGATTATCTTAATTTTTCTAAGAACAACCTCAAATCTCTTGTTCGATCGGGGTTAGGGAATTTTTCCTGCGTGAGTTTTAAATTTCTGAATATTTGATTGTTGTAGATTTGATAGCTGTCCTTTTGCCCAGAATATGTAAGTATTGTTCTGGCTTGAATGGCTTAACTTAAATTTGCTAGAGCGTCTGTTTCCCAAGTTTTAGATTGGAGTCAGCCTCCGCTGGGACTTTTCCTGTTGACACCGATGCGATTGCGAAAATCTAGATCTGTACACGGAATGTTGCCTAATGACACCGGATATACTGATGACACCGGAAAAAATCTTGTTGGATGGAAAAACTTATATTCCCGCAGAACAACTACCGATTCCAGAGTGGCCTTGTGTTGTAAGTGAAAGACCACAACCAACACTCACGGTTAAAGATGATGATTTATTCTTAGTAACAGATACGATGGGGAACATTTCAGGCTGTTCCCTCAACGATGGCAACCCTAGTATGGGACTGTTTTGCTGCGATACCCGATTTCTCAGCCGTCTAGAGTTGCAGATTGAAGGGCGATCGCCTGTGCTACTCAGTAGTACCGCAGAAAAAGGATTTTCCCTCTCAGTGCTATGCACTAACCCCAGGATTGATGAACGCCTGCGGGCTGATACTGTAGGGATTCGCCGGGAAATGGTACTCAATGGGGCACTATTTGAAGAATTAGAGGTAGCTAATTATAGCACAACTAGTGTTAGTTTTGAACTTAGTATCAGTTTTGATGCAGACTTTGTTGATTTATTTGAAGTCCGGGGCTATGGCAGAGACAAACGGGGTAGACTGCTACGCCTAGTAGAACCGCTACCTGAAGAGGTCACATCCCACGAAGGTGATGGCTTTTTAGCTACACAAACTCAGCCCTTATTGGTGCGCGATGAATTCTTAACACTGGCTTATCAAGGTTTAGATGGCTTAGTTATGGAATCGCGTATCCAATTTCAGCATCGACAACCAGATTACTTTAAAGGTTACACTGCCGTTTGGCAGTTAGAGTTGGCTCCCCACGAAACCCAAAAATTGGGTTATCGGGTCAATTTATTGAGGAATAACCAGCCTAGTTCTACTGTGAATGCAGCGATTACCTTACCACAAGCGAAAGCGGCTGAGTTAATGGAAGAACAACACTGGGTACAACAAATTACCCGTATTAGCTCAGATAAAAGCATTTTCAATCGAGTGATTGAACGAGCCGAACAAGATATGTACTTGTTACGCCAGTCCTTTGGCAAGTATAAGACTGTTTCGGCTGGCGTACCTTGGTTTTCGGCACTGTTTGGGCGAGATTCGATTATTACAGCGTCCCAAACTTTGATGTTAAATCCCACAATTGCCAAAGAAACGCTGATGCTACTGGCGAAATACCAAGGCAAAGTTGAGGATGAATGGCGCGAAGAAGAACCAGGTAAGATTTTACACGAGTTACGGTTAGGGGAAATGGCGCGGTGTCAAGAAATTCCCCATACACCTTACTACGGTACAGTCGATGCCACACCTTTATGGCTGATGCTCTATGCTGAGTACTATGCTTGGACAAACGATCGCGAAACTTTAGAGCAACTATGGCCGAATGCTCTAGCGGCTATGGAGTGGATTGACCGCAATACTAAACAAACTAGCTACTTAAGCTACTATCGTAAATCGAAACGCGGTTTGGCTAACCAAGGTTGGAAAGATTCTGGCGACTGTATTGTAGACCATAAAGGAGAGCTAGCTAGCGGCCCGATCGCTCTTTGTGAAGTGCAAGCTTACGTTTATGCGGCAAAAATGCGTCTAGCAGAAATTGCGCGGATGAAAAAGCGACTAGACTTAGCAGACCGTTGGCTAGAAGAAGCGAGAAATCTCAAGCTGCGTTTCAACAGAGATTTTTGGATGGAAGACCAAGATTTCTGTGCTTTGGCTTTGGATGGCGATGGTAAGCAGGTAGATAGTATTACTTCAAATCCCGGCCATTGTTTGCATTTGGGCATCTTTACACCCGAAAAAGCCTACAGTGTCGCCGAAAGATTGCGCGCCCCAGATATGTTTAATGGTTGGGGTATACGCACTCTCAGTAGTGTATCCCCTGCCTACAATCCAATGGGCTATCACATCGGTTCAGTTTGGCCTCATGATAACGCCATCATTGCGATGGGATTGCGATCGCTTGGTTTAATAGATCAAGCCCTAGAACTGTTCCAAGGTTTGTTTGATATGACTAGCCAGCAACCATATCAACGTCCTCCAGAACTGTTCTGCGGCTACGAACGCAATGGTGATAACGCCCCCGTACAGTATCCCGTGGCTTGTACGCCTCAAGCTTGGGCTACTGGTAGTGTCTTCCAACTTCTGCAAATGATGGTGAATCTCGTACCGGATGCGCAAAATAACTGCTTGCGAATCATCGACCCCGCTTTGCCAGAGTCGATTAATCGCTTATCCTTCCACAATTTGCAAGTTGGTACTACCGTCCTCGATTTAGAATTTGAGCGTTCTGGTAACACTACTGCTTGTCGTGTTGCGAAAAAACGTGGCAATCTCCGCGTTGTAATTGAGGCGTAATTATTAATTGGGCTTGGGGCATAGGGAATGGGGCATTGAATATTTCTTCTTTGTCCTCCTTGTCCCTCAATCTCAACCAAAATAAAAAAAGAAAGAAGATTCTAAAAATCTCTCCTTTCTTTACCCTGTTATTTTGAGCTATTCTTCACTCAGGAATCAGTACTCCGACTTATCCTTCTTCTTGATTCTCGACCTTACGACCTGGAGAAGCTTCATATAAAGCATCTAATTGTTGGCGGGCATCTTCAACGTTGATTGACCGCATCACTAATAAAGGCTCTTTAATTAAGTTACCTGCTCCATCTAATAACTCTGGATGTGGTGTAAACTGCTTGTTTGAGGAATGATAACCAAGTTTGCCCTGATTATTCATTGCTGGATAAGTTCGCTCTCGATCGAAACTGAACATAATCAAGTTGCGAATTAAATTAGCAACAGCAATAACGGCAAGGATCGTAAAAGCAAGAATGTAAAGCAGGTGTAACATCGGAATTTTCCTCCAGAGGAAGCGAGTTTTAAAAGTTTTGATGGTAACGTTTCGCTATGCTAGTAACTTAAATTACAGCTAGAGCGAATAAATGACGTAGTGGTTGTACGTCTTAATGGTGTCTATTAAGGGCAGTCTATTAACCGTTATTCAGAACAAGGTAGCATGGTATACATTGTTTTCTGATTTATTCAAAATTTATTAAGGATTGTGTAATTTAGCGAGAATCTAAGGACTCTGCGGCTGTCTATCAAATTCAAAATCTCAAAAGCTTATAAAGTTAGCTTTTCAATGATTTTGATGGTTTATCTATTTACTCGAACGCTTTATTTAGATACCGACTTATTCCTATTAATTAAGTCTATCGAAACTTAATTAATAAAATCTTAATTTTCATATATCTTTTTCTTGATGGTAGCGCATCACCACATTCCAGCATTCTGTTACTAGTTCGTGCCAAGGTGTTATGGTTGCCATATCAATCCCAACTTGTCCATCGGTAGCATTGAACATCATCTTTGCCGTGTTGAGTTCATCCTGCGCCTGCTTGACTTGTAAAAGCAAGTCATTTTGCTCTTCCTCGCTCATAAATGAGAGTTGCCTGCTTTCCAGAAATTGGCGCGATCCTGCAAACCAAAACTGAAAATCCTCTAACAGCGGTTCTAACAGACTTTTGAGCAATTCGGCCCCAGATGAATTTGAGTCTTGCATAAATGAGAAGCATACTTCTAAGTTTCTTTCTAATATTAACTTTATTTACAATTCTTCACACCCTTTTTTCTGGTTTCGTGGTTTAAATAAATCAAAAATTCTGTATCTTGGGATACATTTCCATATGTTATGGTTTTGTCAAGAGGTTGGGATAGCTATCTGAGGTATGGGATATCGGCGGGGATCAACATAAACATAGTTATAAAGTCAACTGCGATCGCTTGCAAAAAAATTCATTCTCAAGATAGATCGTTGGCTACAACAATATGTTGAGAAATGTTGCTTTTATCTAAGCAGAACGCAACTTTATTCAGTCATTAATTAGAAATTCGCTTTTATTTTCCAGACCAAATTAATTTTAAAGTTGCAATATTCCAGCAAACTGGCAGTACTTTAAATCGTTATAGTTGAAGAAGGCTGAACAGCAAAAGGTTAGCGGATCGCTTGCAGTGCAGGCAGGCTATGTATGTCTAAGTATCAAAACAGCCATGTTGCAGACAGCTACTAGCAGACTCATCAATCCGCATCTTGAGGCTGATTAAACATTGGTAAAAAACTATTCAATCAAAGACGTAACAGAGCCTCCAGCATCGGTAAAAGCCTATTAAGATGACAATTACACCCATGTTATATTTGGGTAGATTTTTCAGAACTCTAACTGATAAATTACTTTTGCACTCACTTCGCCAATGGTTTAGCAGCCGATGTCGCCTAATCAAGTTCCCAACCAACCAGAACAATCTGAAAAAATGTATTTACCTCGTAGCAGCGAATCGGAAACTTTAAAAAAAATCCGCCACACTGCTTCCCATGTCATGGCTATGGCTGTACAAAAGCTGTTTCCCAAGGCGCAAGTAACAATAGGCCCCTGGATTGACAACGGTTTCTACTATGATTTTGACAATCCAGAACCGTTTAGCGATAAGGATTTAAAAGCCATCACCAAAGAGATGGTCAAAATTATCAATCGCAAACTCCCAGTAATTCGGGAAGAAGTCAGCCGGGAAGAAGCTGAACGCCGGATTCAGGAAATCAAGGAACCTTACAAACTAGAAATTCTCGCAGATATTAAAGAAGAACCAATTACGATTTACCACCTAGGAAATGAATGGTGGGATTTGTGCGCAGGGCCTCACTTAGAAAATACCAGTCAAATTAACCCCAAAGCAGTTGAATTAGAAAGCGTAGCTGGCGCTTATTGGCGTGGTGATGAAACCAAAGCCCAACTGCAACGAATTTACGCCACCGCTTGGGAAACTCCCGAACAACTCGCTGAGTACAAGCGGCGCAAAGAAGAAGCCCAACGAAGAGATCACCGCAAACTCGGTAAAGAATTGGGATTATTTATCTTTTCTGACCAAGTAGGGCCGGGTTTACCTTTGTGGACGCCCAAAGGTACTTTGTTGCGAAGTCTGTTAGAAGACTTTTTAAAACAGGAACAGCTAAAACGCGGTTATTTACCTGTAGTCACCCCCCACATTGCCAGAGTAGATTTATTTAAAACCTCTGGACATTGGCAAAAGTATAAAGAAGATATGTTCCCGTTAATGGCAGAGGATCAAGAAGCTGCTGCTTTAGAACATGGCTTCGTTCTCAAGCCAATGAATTGTCCGTTTCACATCCAAATATATAAGAGTGAATTACGTTCCTACCGCGAACTACCAATGCGGTTGGCAGAATTTGGTACTGTTTACCGCTACGAACAATCAGGAGAATTGGGCGGTTTAACCAGAGTGCGTGGTTTTACGGTAGATGATTCTCACTTATTTGTCACCCCAGAACAGCTAGACAGCGAATTCCTCAATGTGGTGGATTTGATTTTGTCGGTGTTCAATAAACTGCAACTGAAGAACTTTAAAGCGAGACTGAGTTTCCGCGACCCAGCTAGCGATAAGTATATCGGTTCTGATGAAGCTTGGGAAAAAGCCCAAGGTGCAATTCGCCGTGCTGTGGAACAGTTGGGGATGGAACATTTTGAGGGAATTGGGGAAGCGGCGTTTTATGGCCCCAAACTCGACTTTATCTTTAGCGATGCTTTAGAAAGAGAATGGCAATTAGGAACTGTACAAGTAGATTACAACTTGCCAGAACGCTTTGAGTTAGAGTACGTTGCTGAAGACGGTTCCCGTAAACGTCCGGTAATGATTCACCGCGCGCCTTTTGGTTCGCTGGAACGGCTGATTGGGATTTTAATTGAAGAGTATGCGGGTGATTTCCCTTTGTGGTTAGCGCCAATACAAGCAAGATTGTTACCCGTTGGGGAAGCACAGATAGATTTTACTCAAGATGTGGCAGCAAAGATGCGTGCTTTAGGGATTCGTGCTGAAGTCGATTTGAGTGGCGATCGCTTGGGTAAATTGATCCGCAATGCTGAGAAGGATAAAATACCCGTGATGGCAGTTGTGGGAGCTAAGGAAGTAGAAAGCAATTCCTTGAGTATCCGTACCCGCGCTTCTGGGGAGTTAGGCGCTATTTCTGTGGATGAAGTTTTGGATAAATTGAAAAATGCGATCGCCAACTTTGAGAACTTCTAGCAATTTTCCGAAATCAGCAACTCAAGTATGGAAGTAATTATCAGATGACTAATTTATAACTTACTTCTATATCTAACCTACAGGGAATATATTCCACCCAAAGCCCGGTCAAAGCGATCGGGCTTTTTGGTTAGCAATAAAAAACCTCGGCGAAACTAACCGAGGCAATGCAGAGAAGAACGAATGACGATGGGAGATACAGATACCGAGTTAAAAAATCTTAGCTAACGCTGATACCAACCAAAACTAAAGTAGTAACAATTAAGCTAGCAAAAACACCTTGTAAAACATATTTGCGTTGCTCCCAAATTGCAGGGTATTCAGCGTAATAAATCTTGGGTTCGGTTGCGTAGTTGTTGAGAACGCCGTCTTCGTTAATGGTGGTGTACATATAGTTGTTTTCCTTGCTTTGTTACCTTATGTAAATAAATATAACAATATTGTTACAAAGAGTCAACAAGACTTGACAAATAATTGTAGATAGTATTAATAAGGCTGGCTTATGAGAAAGCAGTCCAACGTCCAGTGTTGAGAAAAGAAGCAAATTTGAGAACGGTAATGAAAAAGCCAATTTTTTCGCCTTTGACTGTGGTGATGCTAACTGCGCTAACACTCAGCAGTTGCAGCACCTTAAACACTAGCCAATACGAAGCAACAGCACTGACCACTTACACATGGCAGATGAAGTATGCTAACAACTTAAGCAATGAACCATCACCGCAATTTGAAACCTTTGCTAGTACATCCTTGCTCAATCGCAATGGACTGAAACCAGAAGGTGCAGTTACAGGCCCCGACGATCGCGGTTTATGGTGGCCAGCGCTACCGCCACGTCCTACAGTTGATGAAATTGAACAGCGCAAAAAACCCCAACAAGAGGTAAGCAAGCCAGAATTATTGAAAACTGTAGAGTACAAAATTACATACAGCGTGGGTTCCCAACAAAAAACATTACCCACTAACTATGATGTTTATAGACAGGTAGTGAAGGCGTATCCATCGCGCACGCCTTTAGAATTAACATTGGGAGTTAACGATAACTCAGTAGAGAAAGCCGAAATTCTGGAAAATTAAATATTATTGTAATTTTTTCGGGGAAGGTGGTTGAGTAAACGCAGAAGTTGGTCGGGAAGAAACTGGATTGCGCAACAGGAGTATGGGAATACTGAGAAATCCAAAAATCATCACTACTCCGGTAATTATCCAAATTGATAACCGATGAGGTTGATAGTCTCCTCGTTCAATTTGCCAGAAAACCTGGTTGTATCGCCAAGCTGCTAAAGCGATGGTGACAATCCCAGTAATTACTAAAACAATCCCTAAATTTTCCGAATTGAATAAGGGATGTACAAGAGGTTCCTGTTGTGTTATCGCCAGATTAAGCTGATGCAAAAACAGACCAAATCTGGCGATCGCAAAACCAAAGCCAATTAATGCAATAGAAGTACGCAACCAAGCTAAAAAAGTACGTTCATTTGCTTGATGTTCGCGTTGACGGTCGATTTTCGGCAGCTTATTCATGAGTTTCTTCTCATTTCACACTCCCCCGACTGAATATACATAAGTCTTACAACAACAAAATTCATCTCCTAAATGGTACATAATCTCCTGGGAATTCTGACGTTACCAGAAAAACTATCTGCTGACAGAGACTTTGAGCAAGCACAATAGTTCATAATAGTATTAGCAATGAATTAGATAGGGTGTGGCTATGTCTCGTCTAACTCAAATTATTCAGAACTTATACCTTCGTATTGAAGGTTTTCTATCTGTTGTTTTCCGAAATATTGCTAATTTTTTCAAAAGTTTCTTTGGTTTTTTTGCCAACCTTTTTGGATTAACTGAATCTGGTTATTTTCTAGAATCCGATCAAGCACAGACTCTAAAACGAGTTGAAACTCAACAGAAAATCGAAACTAAGCAGGATAGTATTATTGATACTCCCGCTAGTAAACGCCGTCGTGCTAATGCCAAAATGGACGATTATCTGAAAATGGCTCGTGAGATTAAAAAGAGCTAAGAGCAATTAACAATGAAGTTAACAATTTGGTTAGGGCGATACCTGGCTAACATTTTCTTGGCTTTTTAATTGCTCAATTACAGCAAAACGAATATCTCGTTTTTCGGCAATCAGTTTCATACCTGGTTGTTGCAGATTTAAGAAATCTAATCCTTTTTCTTTGCCACTAATCAAGAAATCACTAATAGCAACTTTGTAATTTCTTTTAGGGTCAAGAATTTTTCCTTTGATCGACCAATCTCCTGAACTTGGTGCTTGGCTAACATTAGCTGTTTGTAAATAGCCGCCAGTACCTTTATTAATTTGACCTCGATCCAATACCCTTTGTAACAGTTCGCCATTCATCTCTACCGCTACAACTTTACCGCCGAAAGGTAATATCCGAATTACATCATATTGGGTAATCGGGCCAGGTGGAATGACATCATCAACTCGAATTGAACCACCATTAAATATAGCTAAATCCGCATCTGGTACTTCCTTCAACATCGCCGTTGCAATTAATTCTGTAAGTCGTGTAGATTTGTTGCGGACGCTAGATTCTAAACCATCTAAAGCAAAGGACAATTTCGCAATCACTTGATTTGGTTCAAAACCATTGGCGCGAAACGCTTGATAACCTCGTTCTAGCCATTGCCTGACTACGCTTAAAGTGTTGGGTTCGTCGGGAATTTTCTGAGTAATTGGTATTAGTCGAGAGTTAATCTGGAGGCTTTTTTTGATAGTGTCGTAGCTTAATTGATGAATGTAAACTGTACGCGCATTAGCATCTGCTTTAAAAATTGGTGTAAAATCCCGACCCCGCCATTGCTGGATATTTTCATGCTCGTGCCCACCGAGAATGATGTCAATTTCTGGTACAGTTTCCGCTAGTAGGCGATCGCTTTCAATTGGTAGGTGAGTAATGGCAACTATAATATCAACTTTATCCTTGAGTGCCTTTACCTGCTGTTTGGCTGTTTCAATGGGATCGGTATAACTGACGTAATTAGGCTGATTACTATTGAGAGTCAGGCCAATTAACCCTATCCTGACGATAGCACCGCGATCGCCTTTGACATTAAATATTAGCGATCGCGGCACACCCTTAAAAGGCTGTCCCTTACTATCTGATACATTACCCGACACCCAGCGAAAGCGAGATTCTTGCAAGCGTTGATAAAAGAGGTTTTCAGGTAGGTCAAATTCATGATTGCCAAAAGTTGCGTAATCAAAGCCTACAGCATTCATCACCGCTACCATTTGCTGACCTGCTAGCGGTATCCCGTTAATTTTGGCAGTTCCTAAAGCCGATGGACTAAAAGCATCTCCTGCTAATACTGTATATGTACGGGGGTTCGCCTTGTAAAGTTGTTGTCGTAAGGTAGCGACCCGTGCCATACCGCCACGAGTTCCACCCTCCACTGGTGTAATTTCGTAAATGTCATTGAGTTGCAGCAGGTTAATATTCACGATTTCTGCCATTACAGGCGTAGCTATAGCTACCGTCGCTAATACCTGTAAAACGATGCCGCAACTTTTCCAGATGAGTTTCATTTTAAGCTGGGAATCCCTTATAATCTACGGAATTGATTGTAAGGGTTTTTACCGTTTTGGAAACAGCGTAGATGCGGATCTGCTGGTCGTAGACATCGCCTCTTTCATTGAGATTTGGCAACAAGTCCATTACCAAGAGTTGGTTTTCCCTGAGTACCGTAGCGATTAACCGCAGAAATAGCTACGCTATCAATTTGTACTTGAGAATCAAGGCTATTAAGTAAGTAAGAAGTTTGCAATCCAGGGAGGATTTTTGTACTCCACTGATTACCAGTCTTAGTCTGCAATACCCACAGCCATACCTTATCCTGTCCTGTAGCTTGCCAAGTGAGTTTGCTGATTTTACCTGTAGTTGCATCTCGCTCAATTTTTAGCACAGGTTGAGTCGGTACTGACTTATCCAACCAGGGAGAAGCGGGAACTAGTGCAGGAGTAGAGTATGCTTGCTTTTCTAGCAAATCCGCAATGCGATCGCGATTTTGCATTAAAGGCTTCATACTGTAGTGAATGTTACCCGTCGCTCCAGCAAAACCTCGTGTTGTCTTAATCTGGTAAAGAATTTCATTGGCAGGCCAAGCAGCTGAAGTGCGATCGCCGATACGACTCGTAAAATTACCAGGCCAGATATGTCTTCCTAGTTGGTTTTGTTTCAGCCACCAATTCAGCAATACAGGATAACTTTGTTGAGTTTTCTCAATTTTCCAATATAACTGCGGTGCAAAATAATCCAACCATCCGTTAACTAACCATTGACGGGAATCAGCATATATTTGATTGTAAGCATCGAAAGCCCCACCACCATCAACACTTTTGGTCTGTGCTGGGTAGCCTGGACGCCAGATCCCAAAGGGACTAATACCTAACTTCACCCAAGGTTTTTCCGTTTTGATTGCTTGATAGAGATGCTGTACGAATGTATTAATATTTTCTCGCCGCCAATCATCGCGGTTGAGTTTCCCGCCAGTTTTCAGGTATTTCTGCCAACTTGGTGCGTCGGGAAAATCGAGAACTTGCCTATTAACATCTCGTTCTGGATATGGATAGAAATAATCGTCAAGATGAACTGCATCTATGTCGTAGCGCTTGACGACATCCATAATCACAGCCAGAGTATAATCTTGAACTTCTGGTTCGCCAGGATCTAACCAGAGATACTTACCATACTTCTTCACCCATTGGGGATGAAGCTTGCTGACATGGTTCGCAGATATAGGGGATTTAGATTGAGGATAACGGGCACGAAAAGGATTAAACCAAGCGTGCAATTCTATACCGCGTTTATGTGCTTCTTCAACAGCAAAGGCTAAGGGGTCATAATCAGGTGACGGTGCTTTACCCATCTCTCCCGTCAAAAATTCCGACCAAGGTTCATAGGGAGAGGCGTACAGCGCATCAGCAGCAGGACGTACCTGTAAGATAACTGCATTCAGCTTTAAAGCAACAGCACGATCGAGCATAGCAATCAATTCCGCTTGCTGCTGAGATGATGTCAATCCCGGACGGGAAGGCCAATCAATA
This sequence comes from Calothrix sp. NIES-2098, assembly GCF_963875125.1. Classification (NCBI taxonomy): domain Bacteria; kingdom Bacillati; phylum Cyanobacteriota; class Cyanophyceae; order Nostocales; family Calotrichaceae; genus Calothrix; species Calothrix sp. NIES-2098. The sequence continues at coordinate 7,793,651 of NZ_CAWNKJ010000001.1, read as the reverse complement.
TTAGCTACAGAAGCAACCCAAACCCCACGAAACTCGCGTGTTGGGGAAGGAGGGAGAGACTGAGATTGGGGCTGAGGAACTTCTTGAGATTGGACAGAAGGGCTAACTAGAAGTAGTAATCCGCTAAGAAAAGTTGCTTTTAAGTAAGTGGACATTAGATACAGTAAAGTTTTAAGAAAAATCAAGAGCAGTCCGAACTAGTACAGCAAGGCGAAAATAAAGCTAGCATTCAAAGTGCATTTGACTTTTGATTTTGGACTTTTGCGTAGCGTTACTAGGCACATAAACCATTGGAGAAGCAATTGACTCTACCTCAACGTCTTAGATCTCTAGATGTATTTCGTGGTTTTGCGATCGCCTCAATGATTCTAGTCAATAATCCCGGCAGTTGGGATTATATTTATCCGCCACTAGAACACGCTGAGTGGAACGGTTACACACCCACAGACTTCGTTTTTCCGTTCTTTCTGTTCATTGTCGGCGTGGCGATGCCTTTTTCCCTGTCCAAATATACAAAAGAAAATCGTCCTACTCAGGCTGTTTACTGGCGAATTGCACGTAGAGCTTTAATTTTATTCGGGCTAGGATTATTTTTAGCTTTATTTTCCTTAACTTTAGATTTCTGGCTAAATGGTGCGCCTGCTGATTCGTTCGCCAAGATCCGGATTATGGGTGTCTTGCAACGCATCGCTCTAGCTTATTTGATAAGTGCGATCGCAGTACTTAACCTTGAGCGTCGTGCTTTATGGATATTAGCGGCAATTTTGCTCATCGGCTATTGGGCTGCAATGGTACTGATTCCCGTTCCTGGTTATGGTGCTGGTAACTTGACGCCAGAAGGCAATTTAGTAGGGTATTGCGATCGCTTGATTTTAGGACAGCAACACTTGTTAGGAGGAAAACCCTTCGATCCAGAGGGTTTACTAAGTACCTTACCTGCTGTTGTCACCGTTCTTGCCGGTTACTTTACTGGGCAATGGCTGCGGCGACAACCTCAGCAAAGTCGTACCAGTATCAATTTAGCTATTTTTGGAATTATTTGCGCCTTAGTCGGACATTTGTGGGGCTTTTTATTCCCCATCAACAAACAATTATGGACGAGTTCTTATGTAATGTTCACTGCTGGTTTTGCGCTATTATTTCTAGCTGCTTGTTATGAATTAATCGAAGTACGCGGTTTAAAGTGGCTAGGTTTTCCCTTTGAAGTGATGGGATTAAATGCCATCTTCGCTTTTGTAGGATCTGGTTTTGTTGCCAGAATATTAATTAAAACTCACATTGGTAATGGTAGCGATGCCCCAACTACATACACTTGGATTTACGAGCATTTATTTAAACCTTGGGCAGGTGCGCTGAATGGTTCTTTGTTATTTGCTATAACAACCGTATGTTTTTGGTGGTTGATTCTTTATTTCATGTATCGCCGTAGTTGGTATTTTAAAATTTAATCTTCTTGAGCAGGATGGAGACTAAAAAAATACGGAATCCTGAACTTGAATAATGGAGTTAATAATCTAATTTTCTGTTTTTGAACCTCAGCTAATGAAAAAATCACCTTTTCTCGGAGCTAGTCTGTTTTTAATATTTAGCGCTTACGGTTTTAGCGGATCACACGCCAGTAATGTGTATCAAAATCAAATATCTGCATTTTCCTTAAAAAATCAGGTTCAAGCGGCTCAAAATAAAGCAAAATTTAAACCTGACCCAGATAATCCCAATTATTTGCGCGATTACGGCTTTTCTACACCGCTACCTCAAAAAGGTAAAGTGACGATTCGGCAACCTATACGACAGTTTAAACAAACTCGGATGTTTAAAGCTTGTCCTGCTAATTCTGAGTTATACGCTTATGCGGAAAGTACGAATTACCAAGTAGAAATTTGTACTAAGGAACATAATTCCAGGCTACCGAAATATTACTTGAGCCGTGCAAAGAATGGCAAAACTAGCCTGACAATCACAAGCCATGACGAAGATGACGCATCGCAATTAATATTCAAAAATAATGGCTACACCTATGTAATTTATCGAGACGGTGGCGGCCCTATTAATGCTTATCTAGAGGTGACACGTCCTGATGGTAAGACTTTTGGCGAAGCGCTACTCTATCTCTACGAACGACCTTTTGGTTGATCTGTCGAGGGAATGGAAGGGGAGACAAGGAAGAAATACCAAATGACTAATGACAAAAATGCGCAAATCAATCATTTACATGGGATGCTGGTTGATTGATTAGTGAGATTTGCAGATGTCTGTTGTTTCTGGTGTAACTGTTACTGTTCCCGCCACTACTGCTAATTTGGGGCCTGGTTTTGACTGCATCGGTGCAGCTTTAACGCTGTACAACGTATTTAAGTTCACTCGCCTGGATGAAGGCGGGTTAATTATTCATGTCACGGGTGATGAAGCTGAAGGAGTACAAACGGATGAGAGTAATCTGATCTATCAGGCGTTTGTGAGGTTCTATCAATATATAGAGCAGATACCACCAAGCGTAAAAATTGAGATTCAGCTAGGTGTACCATTAGCGCGAGGTTTGGGGAGTTCGGCTACAGCAATAGTTGGTGGATTGGTTGCGGCTAATCAGCTGGCTGGCGAACCTCTCTCGCAGTTGCAGGTGATGGAATTAGCGATCGCAATGGAAGGACATCCTGATAATGTCGTTCCCGCTTTATTAGGCGGATGTCGTCTAGCTGCTAGCAGCGGCGCGCTTTGGGAAATTTGCGATATACCTTGGCAGGAAAATGTTGTCCCAGTAGTAGCGATTCCTAATTTTGAACTTTCCACTTCCGAGGCGCGACGAGTTCTTCCCACTGAGGTAAGTCGTGCTGATGCAATTTTCAATACGGCTCATTTGGGTTTGTTGTTGCGGGGTTTGGCAACTGGTAAGGGAGAATGGTTAAAGACAGCTTTACAAGATAAGTTACATCAGCCCTATCGCAAAGCTTTAATTCCTGGTTATGATGCCGTGAATATGGCGGCTGTGGCGGCTGGTGCTTATGGCATGGTAATTAGTGGCGCAGGGCCAACACTCTTGGCTTTAGCGGATGTAGAACATTCCCAACCTGTAGAAGCGGCAATGCGAACTGCTTGGCAAGAAGAAGGAATTACAGCTGTTGTGCGATCGCTTTCTCTGGATAACCAAGGCGCAAGAAGCACCAAACAAGGATAAACAAGTATTATGCAGCAGATTCAAGCAGAAATAGCAGCGCTTCGCCAACAAGTTCAGGCTCTCCAGCAAGAACGTGCTGCTCTTACTATTAATAATGTAGTGGCGGGCGAAAATAATTCACCCATTGCTATAGTTGAAGCTTACCGCCGCTTTGCTAGAGAAAATCCTCAATTAGCTGTGGAACTCAAAGGAATTGATGATGCGATCGCAGCCTTAGAATCTCAACTCCAACAAAAACAAGCTGAGTTAGCGCGTTGGCAAATTGAATCCAAACAACTTACCCTACAGCAGCAGCTAGAAGAAGCTAGAAGTGCAGCTAAGGTTCATGCTCAACGCATTAATCAACTCGCTGGCGAACTCGCAACCGAAATCCGCCTGCTGAAATCTTGTGCCGATGAGCTAAGTCCTTTGTATTGGCAAGTTTATTACAAACCATTCATTACCGGGTTCAAAACCATCTCCGTTCCCCATGTGCGATCGGATGGGGATGTATGGACGATTGTTAACCGCATTGTTTAAATTCAACCAACTCAAGCCTAGGAATACAGTTTACAAGGCTCCCCTTAATAATGGTGCGAGTAATCACTCGCACCTAATATTCCGAATCTCTTTACAGGATAGGTTGGTTCTTCTTACAAGCAAATATCTAGTGCGATCGGTGGCGTAAGCCGCCTTTTTTATTGGCTTTTAACCCCTAAGCAAGATTTTAATCTGAAGTTAAGAGAAATATTCACCCCACATTGACGTTGCAAAACTTTACAATTAGAATGGTGGACGGCAAATTTGATGAGTATTTATCTCTATCAAAATCTTAAGATTTGCCATTCTAGGGATAAATTACGTTTACAAAAGTACAAACTTGTTAATATACTGCAATTAAAAGAAGATTGTAAACAGTTCGTAACAAAGTGATGAACGCTATTGAAATTCCTTGGCTAACAGCCATAATTCTCTTGCCGCTGATGGCATCCCTGGCCATCCCGCTGATTCCCGATAAAGAAGGAAAAACCGTTCGCTGGTATGGTTTAGGGGTAGCACTAGCAGACTTTGCACTTATGATTTATGCCTTTTGGCATAACTACGACTTCCAAAATTCAAGCTTCCAACTAGTAGAAAAATATTCTTGGGTTCCACAGTTAGGTTTGAATTGGTCTGTAGCAGTTGATGGTTTATCAATGCCTTTAGTGTTACTGACCGGCTTAATTAACACCCTAGCAATATTCGCGGCTTGGAAAGTTACCAACAAGCCGCGTTTATTTTATGGATTGATGCTGGTAATGTACAGCGCCCAGCTTGGCGTGTTTGTTGCCCAAGATTTACTATTGTTCTTCTTAATGTGGGAAATCGAGTTAGTACCTGTGTACTTGCTGATTTCCATATGGGGCGGACAAAACCGCCGCTATGCTGCAACTAAGTTTATTCTCTATACTGCTGCCGCATCAATATTTATTCTGGTAGCTGGTTTTGCAATGGCATTCTCTGGAGATACCGTCAGCTTTGATATGGCGACTCTAGGAATGAAGAATTATTCCCAAGCATTTGAATTATTAGTTTACGCAGGATTCTTAATTGCCTTCGGCGTGAAACTGCCAATCTTCCCTTTACATACTTGGCTACCTGATGCCCACGGTGAAGCATCTGCACCTGGTTCGATGATTTTGGCTGGTGTGTTGCTGAAGATGGGTGGCTATGCACTAATCCGTTTCAACATTGAAATGTTACCTAATGCCCATGTTACCTTTGCCCCAGTGCTGGCAATCTTGGGTGTTGTAAACATTGTCTACGGTGCTTGTTGTGCCTTTGCTCAAACTAACCTCAAACGTCGCTTGGCTTACTCTTCAATTGCCCACATGGGGTTTGTGTTAATTGGGATTGCTTCCTACACAGAAATTGGGATCAGCGGCGCTGTTCTCCAAATGGTTTCTCACGGTTTAATTGCTGCTAGCTTGTTCTTCTTGTCTGGTGTGACTTACGAACGTACTCACACTCTGATGATGGATAAAATGGGCGGTATGGGTAAAGTAATGCCCCGCACATTTGCTCTATTTACAGTCGGTTCAATGGCTTCTCTAGCTTTACCTGGAATGAGTGGCTTTGTTGGTGAATTGATGGTGTTCCTGGGTATTTCTAGCAGTGATGTTTATAGTTCTAGCTTCAAGGTTGTAGTTGTACTGCTGTCAGCAGTGGGCGTAATTTTGACTCCGATTTACTTACTGTCGATGTTGCGTCAAGTCTTCTACGGTAAGCAAAGCGAAGAGTTACATCTCGATAAATTTATCCCTGATGTTAAACCCCGCGAACTGTTTATTACTGCTTGTCTTTTAGTTCCCATCATCGGTATCGGTTTCTATCCCAAGTTAATCACCCAAACTTATGATGTGAAAGCAGTAGAATTAGCTGCTCATGCACGTGAAGTTCTACCAGTTGTTGCTCACCAGCAACCATCAAGTCTCTACTCCCGTCTGTTTAAAGCTCCAACATTAGCTGCTTCTCAAGTTGATAGTTTGGTTAACATTGCTGAGTAATTATATTTTTCATTAAGGGTGCTACAAGTAAATTCTAAATAAGAGGGGATATAGTGGCTTTCAAGGGTAGAGGTTTAAGAAAGGAGTTGAGGCAGTAAAAGACACTACTGTTATCAGCACACAACAATAAGCAATGCAGATGCGGCGAAGAACTCAAAAGGTGTGGCAAGCAAAATGCCAAGAGGAAGAGTGAAGAATTAAGACAATGGACGAGGATAGCCATAGAAAAGATGCCGCATCTGACCAAACCGCAAGCAGTGGTAATAGCAAAGTCCCTCATTCTCCTCCACCTCTACTTTTCTCAGTAAATTCCTGCTTTTAGCAGAGGCGATGTCTACGACAAGCCGCTCCGCGTCTACGCACTACTCTCAATGCGAAGATCGGTATTCCTCACATAGCAAATCATCGCTGTTGTCTAGAATAGAGATAAAGAAATCTGTAAATACCACAACTTCGGTTTGCTATCATCGTTTGATGTTTTGAGTAAAGTACCATTATGAATCTCAACTTAAAACGCACAATTCTACCCGGCTTGATGGCTGCAACTTTAGCCGGCGGTTCCTTAATTCCTGCTAAACCGGCTTCTGCTGATATGTTAGGAGATATTGGCATAGGCGCAGGCGCTGGTGTAGTCTCTGGTGCTGTTAGAGGACGTGGTTCCGTAATCAACAATGCTGTCAAAGGTGCGGCAGCTGGCGCTGCTGTAAATGCCGTACACGGAACCAGAAAACAGCCACGAAATCGCAGATACGGTAATCTCGGTCAAGATGTCGGAGTCGGTGCAGCAGCTAGCACTGTTACAGGTATCATTCTTCATGGCGGCAAACATGCTGTAGGTGATGCGGTAGATGGTGCAGCTGCTGGTGCAGCCATCAATGTCATTCAAAATGGACGTAGACATAAATAGTCTCTAATCCATAATTTGTACCTGACATCGAATTATGGATAATCGATTTCTCAACAAAATTCCCTAGCAATGCTAGGGAATTTTCATAAAAAGCTCAAAAGCAGAGAAAATTTCCGAAGAATTTTGCTGATTATTACTGACCTTTTAGCGCTTTTCTAAAGTTGCGACGATAGGATTTATTAGTAACAAATAAAGCTGGCCATAATAAAGCTAAACCAATACGATTAGGCAAACTAGGTGTAAAGTTAGTACGCTCAAAACCAGCCCAAAACTTCCAAGCGCCATAAACATAAGCTGCGATTAACCCCAGAATAATTAAATTAGCCATTTTTATAACTCCCAGAGCAACAGACAAAATTTGAGTTAAGTATTCCTACAATAATTCAACAGGCGATCGCTGAAATTGAAAACGTCTGACTCAACTATTGAGTTTTTCGGTAAGCGAGACACTTAACGATACATTCTCTTATTCCAGTTTAGAGTAGCCTCTGACATCGTAGCTAGTGGCGATCGCTCAATTCAAAAACCCCATAATTTCACTTACTAAACCAGCTCGCGATCGGGCACATCTACAGGTTTTCTGGGAATATAACAAGTATATATACTCTTGTTTTATCAGATGCATCTTGTGGGAGTTCCTCAAATACCAACATCCATAGGAGACTAGAGTAAGAACAACACAACGTATATTACGGGTCTTGACGCAGCAAATGCTGCAAACAGCTAAGGAGGATTTATGCGTGCAGTGCTGATGGCAGGCGGTTCGGGAACGCGGCTTCGTCCCTTAACTTGCGATTTGCCCAAACCAATGGTGCCGATCTTAAATCGACCGATTGCCGAACATATTATCAATCTCCTCAAACGGCATCAAATCACAGAAGTAATTGCAACACTGCATTATTTACCTGATGTCCTGCGAGACTACTTTCAAGATGGTGATGATTTTGGCGTACAGATGACCTATGCTGTGGAAGAAGATCAACCTCTTGGAACAGCTGGCTGTGTGAAAAATATTGCCGAACTTTTAGATGAAACCTTTTTAGTAATTAGTGGTGATAGCATAACAGATTTCGATTTAACAGCGGCAATTGAATTTCACAAACAAAAAAAGTCCAAAGCTACTTTGATTTTGACCCGCGTCCCAAATCCAATTGAATTTGGAGTAGTGATTACTGATGAAGAAGGTCGAATCAATCGATTTTTAGAAAAACCTTCTACTAGCGAAATTTTTTCCGATACCGTCAATACAGGTACTTACATTCTCGAACCAGAAGTTTTGGAGTATCTACCAGACAACACAGAAACTGACTTTTCCAAAGATTTATTCCCCTTATTGCTGGCAAAAAATGAGCCAATGTATGGTTACATTGCTCAAGGTTATTGGTGCGATGTCGGTCATTTGGATGCCTATCGGGAAGCGCAGTATGATGCTTTATATGGCAAGGTAAAACTCGACTTTGCTTATACAGAAATTTCTCCTGGTATATGGAAAGGTCAAAACACTTATATTGACCACACAGCTATTATTGAAAGCCCAGCTATTATTGGTGACAATTGTCGAATTGGGGCCAGGGTACAAATTGAAGCTGGAACTGTAATTGGGGATAATGTGACTATTGGTGCTGATGCCAATTTGAAGCGCCCAATTGTTTGGAATGGGGCAATTATTGGCGAGGAAGCACAACTTTCTGCTTGTGTAATTTCCCGTGGCACCCGTGTCGATCGCCGCGCTAATGTATTAGAAGCATCTGTGGTAGGTTCGCTTTCTACAGTAGGAGAAGAAGCCCAAATAAGCCCTGGGGTAAGAGTTTGGCCTAGTAAAAAGATTGAATCTGGTGCAGTTTTAAACATCAATTTGATTTGGGGAAATACCGCCCAGAGGAATTTATTCGGGCAACGTGGCGTCCAAGGGTTAGCTAATATTGATATCACTCCTGAATTTGCGGTGAAATTGGGAGCTGCTTACGGTTCGACCTTAAAACCAGGCTCTAAAGTAACGGTTTCTCGCGATCAACGCAATGTATCGCGGATGGTGACGCGATCGCTCATTGCTGGTTTAATGTCAGTCGGAGTGGATATTCAAAACCTCGATGCGACAGCTGTGCCCATAGCGCGCACAGTCATACCCACAATGTCGGTAGCTGGCGGTATTCACGTGCGCGTACACCCGGATCGCCCTGACTATATCCTGATTGAATTCATGGATAATAAGGGCATTAATATCTCCAAAGCCCAAGAAAAGAAAATTGAGGGGGCTTACTTTAAGGAAGATATGCGGCGGGCGCAAATTCATGAAATTGGTGATGTTGCCTATCCCAGCCAAGTGAATGACCGTTACTGCACGGCCTTTGAGAAACTCCTCCATGTTTCGACTCTGCGCAACAGTCGGGCAAAAGTAGTAATTGACTATGTTTATTCTGTAACTGGGGCAGTGCTACCCCAAATGTTAGATAAATTTGGTGCAGATGCCGTAGTTTTAAACGCTAGCCTCAATAAACACGCTGTATCAACAACCGAACGGGAAGGATTGTTAACTCAGCTAGGTCATGTAGTTGAGGCGTTGAAGGCTAACTTTGGCGTCCAAGTATCGGCGAACGGCGAACAACTGATTTTAGTCGATGAATCTGGAATACCAATTCGTGGGGAAATGTTGACAGCCCTGATGGTAGACATGATTTTAACCTCTAACCCCAGAGGAACGGTAGTCGTACCAGTTCATGCTTCTAGTGCTGTGGAACAAGTCGCCCGTCGCCACGATGGTAAAGTCATCCGCACCAAAGCTAACCCAACAGCTTTAATGGAGGCTTCGCAGAAATATCCCAATGTGGTGTTGGCTGGTAGTGGTGATACAGGTTTTATCTTCCCGCATTTGCATCCAGGCTTTGATGCTATGTTCTGTATTGCCAAGCTAATTGAGATGCTAACGATCCAAGAGCGATCGCTAGCTACTGTCCGCGCAGAATTACCTCGTGTAATTCATAGATCGCATACAGTTCGCTGTCCTTGGAGTGCTAAAGGCGCACTGATGCGTTATTTGGTCGAAACTCACCCCGCCCAAAATTTAGAATTAATTGATGGGGTAAAAATTGGTCAATCTCACGATGACAGTTGGCTGTTAGTTTTGCCTGATGCCAGCGAACCCGTAGTACACTTATTCGCCAACAGCAATGAGCGCGATTGGGTAGATGAAACCTTAAGAAACTACCGCAGCCGCGTGCAAATTTTTGTCGAAAGGCAACAAGAACAACATCCCGCAGAAGTCCAATAAGTTAATAGTTCATATTCCATAGTAGGGTGGGCAATGCCCACCTTTTTTTATCTCTTTGTGAGAAATCCAAGGGTATATCTTCACAAGTTCCTCAACTTTTTTTTATATAACTCTAGTATGAGAAAACTGCTATCGATCGGATATGAAGCTTGGTGCCATCTATTTTAAAAAGTGCTAAAACTACAAGTTAACATTAGCAGATGCTCATACTTAAATTCGCTCCAGATATTTGTCTGCTGGAGGTGAAATTAATGAAATTAAATTTATTAAAACCAAAACGTATTTTTTGGGTAAGTTTATTTTCCTCAGTGATATTCCTTTTTCCTCTTTCTAGCCTAGCTTTGACTGTCAAAGAAGTCCCTAATCCTAGACAGCAATCTGGAGATTGGGTGACAGACATGGCAGGAATACTGAGCGAACCAACAGAAACCCAAATTAATCAGATGATTTCGCAGTTAGAAGCGAAAAATGGCACAGAAATGGCAGTAGTAACAGTGAGAAAAACTGCGCCTGCGCCTTCGCCAAAACAATTTGCAACTCAACTATTTAATTATTGGAAGATTGGCAAGAAAGGAAAAGATAACGGCGTATTGTTTTTAATTTCCGTAGGCGATCGCCGCGTAGAAATTGAGACTGGTTACGGCGTGGAAGCTATTCTACCCGATGCCAAAGTCGGCAACATTATCGATACACAAATCATTCCACGATTCAAAAAAGGAGATTTTGAAGGCGGTACGCTAGCTGGAACAAAAGCACTAGTAGTTGTTCTAGAGTCTCCGAGTTCATCAGTTAACACAGTCCTAACTAGGGATGAACCAGACTACTTAAAACCCCATTCCAATTACTCTTTATTATTGGGATTTTTAGGTGCAAGTGGAATCTTAGCACTAATTATAGGAACATCTCTTTATTTGGGACGCCCTAAGAAAATAGCCATTGAACCAGAAGGGCGATCGCGTCGAAAAGAAGGCAATTACATTTTTTTGTGTGCTAATTGCCAACAGCCAATGGAAAAAGTAGACGAAACTCAAGTTAAACCATATTTGAGCGCAGTTGAGAGAATGGCGCAAAAGTTAGGTAGCGTTAAATTTGAGGGATGGCAATGTCCTAATTGTAGGCAGGAACTTACCAAGCAAGGATTTCACATAGTTGCCCTTGAGTCTTACTCACCTCTATTTAAAAAATGTCCTCACTGTGACGAATTGACTGTCACCAGCACGGAGAAGATTGTTAAATCACCCACGCTATACAGTTCGGGAACGCGACTGATCGTTGACAGCTGCCATAGTTGTGATTATCAGCAACAAACAGAAGAAATAATTCCTCCTTTACCACCTCCTCCGCCTCCACCTTCTAGTAGATCTGGTGATTCTAGTAGTTCCTGGGGTGGCTATAGTGGTGGCGGTTTCAGTGATAGCGGTGGTGGTAGCTTTGGCGGTGGCGATAGTGGCGGTGGTGGTGCTGGTGGTAGTTGGTAATTACCTGGAAGTTGGTGCTGATGAATGCTATGAAAAATTCAGAGAAGAGAATTCCCGAAGAAATTGCGCCAGAGGTACTAGAGTTAGCTTCGCGTTACTATGCCGATTACACTCAAAGTTACTCTGCTTCTGAATTGGTGGTGGCTGGAAAAGAAGCGGATATTCCTGCCAAGTTTATTCAGCAAGCAATCCGAGATGTAGAACTCAAGCACAAGCAACAGCTAGAAGCACAAAAGCGGTTAGCGCATCTTCGCCGAACCTTACTAATAATTGGTGTAGGTTTAGTAGCCGCATTAACTATTTGGACTAGCATGACTTACAACTCTGTACAGAGAAGGACTATCAGAGTTGAAGCCGCTTGGGCGCAAGTCGAGAATCAACTTCAGCGACGTGCTGATTTGATACCCAACCTGGTAACTGTAACCCAAAATTATGCCAAACATGAAAAAGAGTTAGTCTTGTTACTAGTGCGATCGCATCAAGCTTATTTACAAGCAGCCACCCCAGATCAAAAAGTGAGTGCGATCGTTCAAATCAATCAAGCAATCGATCGCTTTCGCAGTTATGCAGTTGTCAATCCTCAGTTGCAATCTAGCCAATTGTTTATTAATCTTCAGTATGAGCTAACAGGTACTGAAAATCGCATAGCTGTCGAGCGCAGGCGTTATAACCAAGCAGTACAAATTTATAACCAGGAAATTCATAGTTTTCCTAACTCTTTAGTAGCTAATACTTTTGGTTTTAATCAAAAAGCATTCTTCCAACCTACTAATACCAAAATTCACCAAATTCTTAGAGAATAATTCAAATTATATCTATGTTGTACTGATGTTAGTATTAACAATCAAGCTTAAAAATTTTATAGCGGGTAACAGCGTTAATGTTACGCACTAAAATAATGTTTTTGAGGGAGTGGAAAATCAGTTATATACCCCAACTCCCTCTACTTGTGGCTAAAAATTTGATGAACGTAAAAATTTATTAATACTTAAGTATATCAATATACAAGTAATTTGATTAATAGATTATATAAGAAATCGCAGTGATATTTTGTGCAAAAAGTCATAGATATATTTATGACTATAGTCATAAATATTTTGAGGAAAAATAAGCGTTAATATTAATTTGAGTACAACATTAGCGTTGAAATATTAGCTCGATCGAAACAATATCAACATATAAAATCTATATTTTCTTAAAGAAAATTTCATTTGATATTTATGTTGATAACAACTTTACGGGTCAGGATACGTGCAACTATCGCTAGAAAGTTTGCGGCTTAATCTTGACTAAATTACTAGCAATTTTCCTTTTATTCAGTAACTCAAAGTTGCTAGAATTTAGCTTATTCTTATTTCACCAGGAGATATAATCGTGAACTATAAATTTAACTTCAAACTCATAATAGGGGCTGCTGCAATTGCAATTATTACTGCGGGTTGTCAACTACCTTCACCTAGTGGATCGGCTAGTCCCAATAGCTCTACTGAGGAGGCTAGCAATTCTTCTGTGACAACAACAGGTATAGCGACAGCATCAGATAGAATACCAGACCTCAATTTAACCGATGCACAAAAAGCAAAACTAAAACAAATAGGAGAACAATCCCAAGCAAAAATACTTGCTGTTTTAAATTCAGAACAACAAGAAAAATTTAAAGCTGCAACTCAGGGACAGCATCAATCGCCAATGCGAGTATTGCGATCGCTTGATTTATCAGCCGAACAAAAACAAAAAATTCGCGAAATTCAACGCAATCAAAGACAAGAATTTCAAGCAATTCTTACTCCAGAACAGCAAGCCAAAATGAAACAACATCGTGAATCTCGTGGGCAACGCTCCTCAAATTAACGATTTTCATGATGCTTGAAGTTGGTTAACATAATTACTCTCATCTCGAAGTAATATGAGCTTAATATACCTATAAATCCAGTGATTGCTAGTTATATAGGTGAACAGTTCCTTAGCCTAAGGTAAGAACAAAATTTGATAGTATTAGTAATTGCACTCATCGCTAAAATGAAGTGCATTTTTTGTTTGTAGTTCAACAATTAATTTTAATAAAATTAAGTAAATTAGTTTATATTATCATATGTGAAATGAAGTTTTTAGTGTTTAAAATTGTGACTTTATTCATATCTACATTCTAACTTTACTCCTGTATATTCTAATGATTAATATTTTATATTGATAGTAATACAGCCAATCTTAATTAATAAAAAAACAAGAATCGCTCAGGTAATTACAGGATAAAGCGAGCAAAACTAAACTTTAATCTTGATATTTAAAGTGAGTATTTTTGTTCAAAAGCTAGTTAGGAATGCTGTAGAAACATAATCCAAAATTAACCAACAGGAGATTGAATGATGAAACGAATTTTAGCTGGTACATTGCTTGCTTTACCTCTTGCAATTGCTTCTTTACCATCACAAGCATCAGCAGCGCAAATCATTGTCAGACCAATTGTTCATAAAAACAATGTTGTTGTTCGTCCACGTCCAGTTGTTCGCCAAAAATTAATTCCTGGACATTGGGAACAAACAAGACATGGTAGACGCTGGGTTCCTGCTCACTATGTGAGAATTTAAACTTACTGAAGCGAAAAGAGGAAAAACTGCTATTGTCTAGCTTTTAATTACCTCTAAATTACTCTTATAGCCTATAGGTTACAAAACAATTACGCGCGATCAAAACTCTCATCTTTATGATGAGATTTTTTATTAATAGACATCATTAGTCGCTTTCGCGTTAGCGTTCGTTGGTACAGGTTAGCAAGTGACAAGTCTTTCAATGCTAAGTGTCTACGCACTCATGTAAAATATTTATACAGACAAAAAATTAGCTAATGACTAGGTTTCTCTACGACCAGTTCGCCAAAGATTATCTTACAGAATTGTTACAACCCTTAGGAGAAGTGGAAACAAGCAGAAAAGTCGCAGCCCAAATCCGAGAGATAGACGTATATTTTACTCCTGCGCCCAAATTAACAAGCGATACAATAGAATTAGGCTTGCTAGGCAAACTGGCGGCTGAACCTGCATTACTTAAAGCCTTTAGAAATGCAGCTACAATTGCAGAAATTCGCAGTTGTATGAACAAGTTATTTGATATTTTTGCTGAGTTAAAGCGTCAATCCAAAGTCGAGAAAAAGCAAATTGCCGAATCAGAGTTACCAAAGTTATGGGTTTTGTCGCCTACAGCATCGGAAGATATCTTAAAGGGTTTTAGAACCAGCATAGAAGCAGAAAACTGGGGAGTGGGTGTACATTTTTTAAGAGATTATTTCAGAACAGCAATTGTAGCAATTCATCAACTACCTAGTATAGAAGAAACATTATGGTTGAGAATCTTAGGTAAAGGAAGAGTCCAGCAACAAGCGATAGATGAACTAGAAGCACTTCCCCAAACGAATCCCTTACGTGCCAAAACAATCGATTTGTTATTGAGTTTAAAGACTACATTGGAAGTAAATCAAAATATAGATCGAGAGGACATAGAGTTAATTATGCGCTTATCACCAATTTACGAGCAAAAATTAGCAGAATCTAAACAAGAAGGTCTTCAGCAAGGTCTTCAAGAGGGTATCCAGCAAGGAATGAAAGCAGAACGTCGTAACCTTATAGAAAATCTGTTGCGAGTTCGGTTTGGTTCTTTAGATGGAGAGTTAAGCAGAATTATTGAACCTTTATCATCATTATCAGCGGAAGAATTTACTCCTTTATTATTACAATTATCGCGACAAGAATTATTAGATAGGTTCTTGTAAAAAGAATTCAGCAATAAATACTGAATTCCGGAAATTTACTCATGCAATAAATGTTTAGGCACTGATAAGAGCTAATGTTAACGACTTATGCAATATGTCTAGTCAGCATTAGGAAATATTGCTAAATCAGTCACAGGATCAAAAAAGTGGATTTTATCTGGAATTAGAGATAACCACAATTGATCGCCAACACTAACCGATCTTTCTGGTGGGACTCGCACTTGTAAATAATCACTGGTGTTAGTAGAAAATCCCGATTCCCCAAGCCTTGCGCTAATAAAACTATCGTTACCTAAGTTTTCTACTAAATCTACTTGCACGGGTAGATTTTTTGTAGCAGGTACACTGACAATTAAGTGTTCTGGGCGAACGCCTAAAATTAAAGTTTGCCCATCATATTTTTGGAGAGCAGTTCCCCAAATTTCTGGGAGGGTAAGACGAAACTGGGAATGGGTTATTAATAGGGGCGCATGAAACTCTACAGGAATGAAATTCATCGGTGGCGAACCAATAAATTCCGCAACGAAGCGATTGTTAGGACGATTGTATAGTTCTAGGGGAGAAGCAACTTGCTGAATTTGCCCAAGATTCATAATCGCAATACGATCGCCCATTGTCATGGCTTCGGTTTGGTCGTGGGTAACGTAAATTGTCGTAGTCCCCAACTGGCGCTGTAATTTGACAATTTGCGCGCGGGTTTCTGCACGTAATTTCGCATCTAAATTAGAAAGCGGCTCATCCATTAAAAATACTTGAGGATTGCGCGCGATCGCTCTTCCTAATGCTACTCTCTGCCTTTGTCCCCCAGATAGCTGTTTGGGTAAACGATTGAGCAGAGCTTCAATTTGCAACAATTGCGCAACATTCCGCACCCGCAAATCTACTTCCCGTTCCTTTGCGGAAATATAGCGGAGTCCTTTAGGTAGCGATCGCGTCATCCCAACCAGGAGATTCTCAGCCAACCGCGGAAAATGTTGAGATGCGGAGATTTCTCCCTCTGCTTCCTTGCTCCCTTGCTCCCGATCATCAAAACGGCGTCGCAGTCCAAAAGCGATATTGTCATACACTGACATATGGGGATAGAGAGCGTAATTTTGAAACACCATTGCGATGTCTCGTTCTTTGGGTGGGAGATCGTTAATTAAGCGATCGCCTATCCAAATATTCCCGCCTGTCATCACTTCCAAGCCAGCAATTAACCGCAGTAGGGTACTTTTACCGCAACCAGAAGGCCCCACTAGTACCATAAATTCCCCATCGGCGATCGTTAGGTTAATCCGCCGCAGGACATTGATATTATCTGCACGCTCTCGCTGTGCATCATTGTTCTTACCAGAGGATAAGGACGATGGAGTGGGCGAGGGAATACTTTCCCCTTTGCGAGGGGGAAAACTTTTATAAATATTTTCTAAGACTACTTGGGACACGAGTATTAATGATGCTCATTGGTTATGAGTTATTAGTCATGAGTCATTAGTCATGAACTGGAAACAAAAGACAAATGACAGATGACAGTTTAGCGCCAATCTTACACCTTATACCTGAATACAAAAAGTTAAAAAAACAGCTTGCAGCATAAAAAGGCAACTAACCTTGATTTTAGGACTTTGCGAAGGTCATGTTATGACTAAATCCATATCCGAAAATCCTGCTCATGAGCCAACAGTTAATCCTGCCCATGACATTGTAGATGTAAAAACTACCGATTGCTGCATTGTTGGAGGCGGCCCGGCTGGGGCTGTGCTGGCATTGTTGCTAGCGCGTCAAGGTATACCTGTGATGCTATTAGAAGCACACAAAGACTTCGATCGCGATTTTCGTGGCGATACCATTCACCCCTCAGTCATGGAGATTATGGAGGAATTGGGCTTAAGCGATCGCTTGCTGCAACTACACCATACGAAAATTCGCCAATTACAAATCCAAACTGCCGAAGATAGCGTCACTTTGGCAGATTTTAGTCACCTAAAAACCAATTATCCATACATTACATTGCTTCCCCAAGTGAAATTCTTGGAATTTATTACCCAAGAAGCGCAAAAATATCCGAGTTTTCAGTTGGTGATGGGAGCGAATGCCCAAGAATTAATTGTAGAAAATGGGGTAGTTCAGGGTGTACGCTATCGGGGAGGTGGTGGTTGGCATGAAGTACGAGCAATACTTACTGTAGGTGCAGATGGTCGCCACTCCAAGCTCAGACAACTAGGTGAGTTTGAATCGATTGAAACCTCCCCACCAATGGATGTGCTTTGGTTCCGTCTACCTCGCAAATCAGAAGATGCAGAAGGTGGAATGGGACGCATTGCTCAAGGGCACATTCTCGTTATGCTCGATCGGGGTGAAGAATGGCAAATTGCTTATGTCATCCCCAAAGACGGCTATCAACAACTGCGCGCTGCTGGTTTAGAAGAATTAAAAAAATCTGTGGTTGAAGTTGTGCCAGAGTTGGCTGACCGCATTTCTTATTTACATGATTGGTCACAAGTCGCCTTTCTTTCAGTCGAATCTAGCCGCGTCAAACGTTGGTATCGCCAAGGATTGCTACTCATCGGTGACGCTGCTCATGTCATGTCGCCAGTGGGTGGTGTTGGTATTAACTACGCAATTCAAGATGCTGTCGTTACAGCTAATGTCATTAGCAAACCACTTAAGAACCACAATTTAGAACTTAAAGACTTAGCCAAAGTCCAGCATCAAAGAGAATTACCCACAAGGATTATTCAAGGATTTCAAACCTTTATCCAAAAACAGATATTTACTCGCATTCTCACATCAGACCAAACTTTCCAACCACCTGCTTTTCTGCGCTTACCTATCTTGCGCGACCTCCCAGCGCGGTTCATTGGCTTGGGGATTTTCCCGGTTCACGTCGAAACTTAAGCTTTTTGGGCATTTGTCATTTGTCCTCCCTGTCCTAAATCCCAAAAATAATTCTTGTCTCAAATCTCAACTATAGTGGTACAATTATACTACTCAGTTGTAGAATTCAATGCTTGCTTCAGTCAAGCGAAGGGTGCGAAAGCATCCATCGCTTGGCTTTTATGTTAAAACTGACTCAAAACCCAGAATGCATATTAAAAATGCAAAAGTTAAAAATAGATATAGATAGTAATTAGCGCTACATATCAAAACCCACTTCCCACTCAGCAATTTGATTATCAGGAGGATTTTTAATGAATAGCTGCGTTTTGATGGCGGAAATTGTACAAGAACCGCAACTACGTTATACAACAGATAAATTGGCAGTGACGGAAATGTTGGTGCAATTTCCTAATTCCCAAAAAGCAGAAGATGCACCAGCTACCTTGAAAGTTATAGGTTGGGGGAATTTAGCCACAGAAATTCAGGAAAATTACCATCAAGGCGATCGCGTCATTTTGGTAGGACGATTAGGAATGAATACTATCGATCGTCCCGAAGGTTTTAAAGAAAAACGTGCTGAATTAACAGTACAGCAGATCCAAAACGTAGGCAGCAATTTTGATTTTAGTGCAGCGCCATCGGTGGCGAGAAATTCATCAAGCGAAACATCCTCGCGTCCAGCGGCTTCCCCTGTCGCCTCCAGCCCCCAACAGAACGCTAGTTATGAGTCAGCGCGTCCTGCACCAACCCCAGCTACTAGTACTGCTGGTGTTGTTCCTAGAGTTAGCAATCCTGAACCTGCGCCCCAACCGACAAATTTTGAGCGCACCACCTATCCAGCAGTTAAAGAAGAAGAACCGAATATCGATGATATTCCTTTCTAGTGGTGTCTCATTAATGTTGGTGAGTTCGTAGCCACGACTACGAACTTATAACAGTTCTGAAAAGTTATGGATAATTGATAACGGAAGTAAGGGATGAGTTTTTTTGAGGCACAAAGCCAAAGCATCCCCTACATCCGTTATATTTTTATTTATTCTGTTTAGATTAATTACGACTCAGCAATTAAAATCGCTGTTAAACTCCAAATAACTATTTAGTAAAAATTCATTCCCACTCCCATGAGAGAAACTATCCTAGAGGTTCGCAATCTTCAAGTTGAATTTTCCAGTGATGGCAATATCGTCAAAGCTGTTGATGGAATCTCTTTTCAACTGCATCGGGGAGAGACTTTAGGAATTGTAGGAGAGTCGGGAAGCGGTAAATCAGTCACATCCCTAGCCGTAATGGGTTTGTTGCAAAGTCCCGGTAGAGTGAGTGGCGGGGAAATCTGGTTTCGCCATCAGGAAAATGGTACGCCAATTAATTTAGCCGAGTTACCGCCGGAGCAAATGCAGCTATATCGAGGCGGCGACATCGCGATGATTTTTCAAGAACCAATGAGTTCGCTGAATCCGGTTTATAACATTGGGTTTCAGCTAACTGAAGCGATTATGCGCCATCAGAAGGTGTCAGTCAATGAAGCGCGAAAAATTGCGATCGCAGGTTTGCAAGAAGTCAAACTCCTCCCCAGCGATGACCAGATAGGACAGCAATATCTCGATACTTGGAGTCAAACTAACCCAAATTCACCTAAACCTGACGAGCAAAAGTTAGCCCAGTTAGTGAAGCAGCACAAAGAATCGATGCTAGAACGCTACCCGCATCAACTTTCTGGGGGTCAGTTACAGCGGGTGATGATTGCAATGGCGATTTCCTGCAATCCATTGTTATTGATTGCTGACGAACCAACTACAGCCTTAGATGTGACAGTACAAGCAACAATTCTCGAATTGATGCGAGAATTGCAGCAGCGCCGCGACATGGCAATGATTTTCATCACCCACGACTTAGGATTAATTTCGGAAGTAGCTGACCGAGTGGCGGTGATGTATCGCGGCAAAATTGTCGAATATAATACAGCCGCAGAAATTTTTAGCAATCCTCAACATCCATATACTAAAGGTTTAGTCGCTTGCCGTCCCACACTTAACCGCCATCCCCAAAAACTGCTGACAGTTTCTGACTACATGAGTGCGGAGGAAACCCCAAGCGGAGAATTGCTCATTCAGGCGAAAGAACCTTCACCACCTCCTGAAGTTAGTAGGGAAGAGACAGTTAAAAGATTAGCTGACCTCAACGAAAAGCAACCTCTCCTACAAATCCGCAATCTTAAGGTTGGTTTCCCTGTTAAGGGCTTGTTTGGCGGGACAAAACGCTACACTATGGCAGTGAATGGCGTTTCCTTTGAAGTCAAACCAGGGGAAACAGTGGGATTAGTGGGAGAATCGGGTTGCGGTAAAACTACCCTCGGTAGAACTTTGCTGCGGTTAATTGAACCGATGAGTGGTCAGATTGTATTTGAGGGACAAGATATTACCACCCTCAAAGGCGAACCGTTGCAGAAACTCCGGCGCGAAATGCAAATAGTCTTCCAAAATCCTTTTAGTTCCCTCGATCCGCGGATGAAGGTTGGGGACGCAATTGTGGAACCTTTGGTAATTCACTCTGTGGGTAAGACAAAGCAACAACGGCGAGAACGGGTAGTTGAACTTTTAGAACGGGTGGGATTGAGTGCAGATGCGATCAACCGTTATCCACATCAATTTTCTGGCGGTCAACGCCAACGGATTTGTATCGCCCGTTCTTTGGCGTTAAATCCCAAATTTATTATCTGCGATGAATCGGTTTCTGCACTGGATGTCTCTGTGCAAGCGCAAGTATTGAATTTGTTGAAAGAATTGCAGGACGATTTTAAATTAACTTACATCTTCATTTCTCACGATTTAAGTGTCGTAAAATTTATGAGCGATCGCATTTTAGTGATGAATCGCGGTCAAATTGTCGAACAAGGCACAGCCGAAAGTATTTATCGCGAGCCTAAAGAAGAGTATACGCAAAATTTAATCGCTGCGATTCCCACTGGTAGCCCCGAACGGATGCGAAATCGTCAACAGCGCGCATCCTAGAGGCTTGTCTGCTTGAAATAAATTCAACACGCCTAAAATAGCGATCGCCTATGTGATTCATAGATATCACAGTTTGCTGTGGTAGTTTTAGTCACGCTCCTATAGCTGATTTTACAGGCTATCGTGACGAGATTCGTTCAGCCAAACCTGAAAGGGAAGCAAGTGAATAATAAAGAAAATATATAATTTTATACCTTGATTTCTCTATTTTGCGATCGCTTTCGCGATAAATCCTTGATGTCAGGCGGGTTATACCGATGTTAAAGACGATAGGGTGTGATACCCCCAATAGGTCTTGACCCCCACCCAACACTTCATGTTAAAAAAAAGCTAAGTCTCACTTGAGACAGATAAATTAAATACATCGGCACTTAAATCAAGTTAGTTTTACTTACAAGTAGAAATGCGATGGTAGATATTATTATCCCTTCCACCATAGTAAGGTAATTTTTTCATGCACAATAAATATTCCAAGTTAATGATGAACAAGGCAAATTTATAGCTTTATTCTTTATTTTGGCTAATTTAAACTGGAGAATTGGAGTTGATAATTATTCGTGATTAAAAATTCACTTTAAATTGCTATATTTTAGGGAATTTTTATTGTTCATAATATTAATAAAATGAAGCTTGGTATATCATTTGAGGCTAAAGAATAGTTTTTTAATAATTTATAATTATAAATTACAATCTCAAAAAAGTTTAAAGCTTCAATTTTGTTGCGTTCAGAGAATCTCGATTTATTTATAGTTAAATATTAAGTAATCTTTATTATGCATCAATTTTGCAAAACAAATTTATTAATACTTTGGCAATATAGCTTTGGAGATAGTTCTGATCTCTTAAATAAGAGAAATTAGAGAGATTGTATGGAAAATGATAATTTTATCTAATTTGAATGAATCTCTATTGTATCAGTGTTTGTATATAAATTTGTTAATGAAAGCACAATTATTATTTATAAGGAATTTAAATGTTTCAACAGATAAATAATTTACATAAATTAAACTGTTTTTGGATAAGGAATCGATAAATTTCTAGTAAAAATCCAGTAAATTTACTGAGAAAAAAATAGTGTACGCATTGAAAGAAGCTGATAAAATAATCGGCATAGAAGAAACTTTCACAATTCTATTGGTAAACCTCCGATGAGTTAAACAAGATAGTAAGCAATTAAAACCTCAAAAAATCTGGCGTACAAATTTAATTATTAGCAGCCAGAAGATATTAAGCAAAAATTTCTAAGTATCAGCCGTTGTGTGTCTGCGGAGTAGATATTTTTCAAACTGTGCCAAAAGTAAAGGCAGAAACTTTTGAAAGCAGTTTGGCAAATAAAATCGCTGATAGAAAGCAACACCGACGGATATGGGAGCAAATCGCCGTCAGGTAATCATGATTTTAACTGGAACACACATTGATATGGGGAAAGAATCAATCTCCCCTCAACTACCGCAACAACTGGGAATACTCCAGCTACTGACTAACCTTACAAACCAACGGCTCACCCATTTACCCGATTTATTAGAAGCGATAGTTAGGGAAGTTTGTAATACAATTGATAGCGCTCAGTTCTGTCTGATAGGGTTATATAATGCCCAAACTAAAAAGCTGGAATTAACCACGACAGCAGGAATAGGTGCAGAGAAATTACCTTTTCTCAAACTTAATAGCAATTTAGCATCTGGCGATCCTCTGTGGGATTGGCGAAGTGAATCAATTTCCTCAGACGAGAATTTTAATATCAAGCCAGGTTTACTGACTCAGGTGTTTGCTACTGGAGTAGCACAGCTATTTCAAGGAACTAGAGAAGAGTTAGAGTGTGGTGTTGATGACTTTCCCTCATGTTCTTTGTGTCCCTGTGTCCCAGCGTTTTCAGCTTTTACACCTGCTTCAATGTATGCTGTAGCTATTAAATCTGCACAAGCAGGAAGATTAGGAGTATTGGCGATTGGTAACTGGGAAAATCCCCATGCTTTTAATACTGCTTCACAGCATCTTTTGGATGCTTTGGGTGAAGTAGCAGCGATCGCCATTAATAATACCATCATGCTGCAAGTCTTAGAGGAGCGCGAAGAACGTTTAGCGAGACAAAATGAAATTCTCTTAGAGCAAAATCACGAACTCGAAAAAATCCGCCAGCAAATTCAGCTACAAAACTTGCAACTATTAGAAGCAGCAGAGGTAAAATCGCAATTTTTAGCTACGACTTCCCACGAACTGCGCACTCCTCTCAACGTGATTTTGGGTTTATCACAAGTATTATTGCGTCAGCGTACTTCCAGCTTGTCTGAACAACAAATTGAGATGGTGCAACGTATTCTCAATAATGGCAATCACCTATTATCTATTATTGAGGATATGCTGGACTTTGCTAGTGTGGAAGCTGGTAATTTATCGTTACAAACAGATGATTTTAATTTAGAGAATTTGGTTTTAACAACCGTAGCCGAACACCGTTCTCTAGCCGAAGAAAAATTATTAGATTTGCAAGTAGATATCAATCTTGCTTCTCCCTGGATTGTAAATGATAGCGATCGCCTCAGACAAGTTTTAGTCAAACTGTTGTTAAACGCCATTAAATTTACAGCCGCAGGTAGCGTCAAAGTCAAAGTCTGGGAAATTAATAGCGAGAAAATTGCGATCGCAGTTGAAGATACAGGTATAGGTATTGCACCAGATTACCTAGAGTGTATTTTTGAGCAATTCCGCCAAGTCGATCAAAGTAACAGTCGGAAATATGAAGGTATGGGTTTGGGATTAGCAATTACCAAATCCTTAGTACAGATGATGCAAGGTACAATTAGCGTCACTAGTAATCTGGGTGAAGGCTCCACCTTCAAAATTGAATTACCAAAACAAATCAATCCTCATTGGATAATTTAAAATTTGTCATTTGTCATTCGTCATTTGTTATTAGTTATTTTTACCCTATTGCCCTCATATCAATTCACCAAAATTAAGCAACAGATTCAAATCTTAAAACTCAGATGGTAATAATACCTCTGAATTTTGAATTTTGAATTGGTATCACTCCTTCCTCTCTGCTATCCTTAGCTTGGCAGAGCGCGATCGCGGATTTTGAGCAATTTCTGCTTCTTGGGCTGTGATGGGCTTTTTGGTCAAAACTCGCAATAATGGTGAATTTCTTAAGCCATGCTTCACCAGGCGGTCTTCTAGGCTATGAAAACTGATAATCGCAATCCTACCACCGGGGACAAGAGCGTTTGGTGCTTTTTCTAAAAACGTTTCTAAGGATTTGAGTTCGTCGTTAACGACAATTCGCAGCGCTTGAAAAACGCGGGTAGCTGGATGAATTCTACCGTAACGATATTTAGGGGGAACACAAGATGCGATCGCATCTGCTAGTTCCACAGTAGTATGCAACGGACGCCGTTCAACAATGCGTCTGGCAATGCGCCGCGATAATCTTTCCTCACCATATTTGAAAAATATATCTGCTAATTCCGCTTCATCCCATTCATTAATGACATCAGCCGCAGTTAACGATTGTCCTCGATCCATGCGCATATCTAAATTAGCGGCGTGGCGGAAGCTAAAACCGCGCTCTGGTGTATCCAAATGATAGGAGCTAACGCCTAAATCGGCGATAATACCATCGAAAGTTGCGTGGGGAAATTCATAACTAGCAAAGTTGCTGCGAATGAAGTTGACCCGATCTGCATATTCAGCTAAATACTTTTGGGCGGCTGCTAAAGCATCTGCATCTTGGTCTATAGCTGTTACCTGTACGTTCAAAGCGGCTTCTAGCAAGAGGCGACTGTGACCGCCACCACCGACTGTTGCATCTAAATAATATCCACCAGGATGTACTGCTAAACCGTCAATTATCTCCCGACTCAACACGGGAATGTGGGAAAACATCGGTTCTTCGACATCCAGGGGTTTTTGCGAATCTGAGTTCATGTTTGCTTTCGTATCTGTAGAGGAAGCCAATCATTTTGAATTGACCCCAACTACCAGGGTACGTTGCTTGGGGTTTTTGGCAATCTAAAATCTCAAATTGGCACCGTCAACTTCAGCAAAAAAATGTGAGACTTGCATAAGCCCCAAATGCTTTTTGCGTCTAATTCACAGTCAAAATGTCTAATCTAGTTTGGTTATCACAATTACAACAACACCGAGCGATCGCAGTCATCCGTGCGCCAGAGATGGAATTGGCAAAGCAAATGGCTTTGACTGTAGCAGCTGGGGGAATGCAGCTAATTGAGATTACCTGGAATAGCGATCGCGCCGCCGAATTAATTAGCCAACTTCGTTCGGAATTACCAAACTGTACGATTGGTACTGGTACGCTATTTAACGTCCAAGAGTTAAAAGAGGCGATCGCCTGTGGGGCGCAGTTTCTCTTTACACCCCACGTTGATTTAGCAATGATTCAAGCAGCAATAACGCAAGATGTACCCATCATTCCTGGGGCGCTATCACCCACAGAAATTGTTACAGCCTGGAATCAGGGCGCTAGCTGTGTGAAAGTGTTTCCTGTAGAAGCAGTGGGAGGTGCTAATTATATCAAAAGCCTCCAAGGGCCTTTAGGAAAAATTCCTTTGATTCCCACTGGAGGAGTAAATTTAGACAATGCCAAAGACTTTTTAGAAGCAGGAGCGATCGCTGTTGGTTTAAGTAGTCAATTATTTCCTAAGCATTTAGTAACTAAGGGAAATTGGCAGGCAATTGCCGAACAGGTGAAAAAATTGATACAACAGATAGGGTACTTTAGGGTAAAAAATGAAAATTTTCCCTAAACTTCCTACTTAAGTGTATTTACGATGAAAAGCTTGATTAATCATCACTTGATGCGCCACTTTGCAATATTACTTGCAGGTGTAACACTCTCCTTGAGTGCGATCGATCCTGGTGCATCTGAAGTTTCAGCCAAAGCAAAAGATGAGACAATTGCCAAAAACATCGAGACACTCAAACAATCAGATCGACGTTGGATTCAAATCGATCTTTCTCAACAACACTTAATTGCTTGGGAAGGTAAAACGCCTGTTTATGCTGTGACTATTTCTACAGGTAAAAAATCTACACCCACTCGCGTTGGTACGTTTAAAATTCAAACCAAACTTAAATCTGCCAGAATGCGTGGTAGTGACTACGATGTTAGTGATGTACCTTATGTAATGTATTACCAAGGTAATTACGGTATTCATGGTGCTTATTGGCATCGGAGATTTGGCACTCCAGTCAGTCATGGTTGTGTGAATGTTGCCCCGAACCATGCGAAATGGTTGTTTGATTGGGCGTCAGTAGGAACACCAGTGTTTATTCATAAGTAGCAAAGCTAAATTACAAACTACTTTAAAACCATATTATTAAGAGATTCTTCGGTGAAAATTTCCGTAGAATCTCTGGAATAAAGACAACTAAAATTGAAGTAAAATATAGAAGACAAGACGTATAAAATCTACCGCAATAAATGGGCGTAAATCTAAAATCAGCCTGGATATTAGCCCAAATATAAACGGAATTTTAGAAAAATTTTGCATCTACTACAGCTTATCACACCTCAAAGTTAACGAGTTCTAATTCTTGTGAATTAGAAGTTAGGAATTAATGTGAAAGTTTAACAAAATCTGTAAATGAGTTAGTGCGATATCATCAACCTAATATCATTAATTCTTGGCAGAAAAATTTATAAATTATTTGGTAAATATGTAGCTAAAAAACAGATTAAACTATGATTTTTCGATCCGTAGTCAAATTATCTGTATGAATTAGCTAGATGTGAATCAATAAAGATATCACGTGGTAATTGGTAGCCATCGCGCTATTAAGTAGTAATTAAAAACTACAAAATATCTGACTTTTAATAAATTCTAGTTACCGAGCTTGCATATTTACAAATTGAGGCAACAATCCCTGCAATCCTGGGTAATCTACTTATAGATGTATAAAAACACAAGAGATATCTACCAAAAGTAGATTGTAGAAGAGATACGCATACATTCAAGGTTAAAAAGCAAAGGTAACTTGATACATTTAACCGTCCTTTGCCTTATTTCTCTAAATAAATTTAATTTCCAGCAGATGAACTAGAAGGTGAGACTTCATGCAAACCAGAATTCACAGTAGTTGGTTACGTTATTCCAAAAATATCTGTACCAGTATGATGTTATTGTTGGTGGCTATATTTGCTTGGTCGCCGCCACTCACGCGTGATTCTCATTTGACAACAGCTCAAGCTGCTTCCGGAGATACTAATAACAATACTGTCACTGACCAAAGAAAAACATCTCAACCTCGCTGGATTGAAATTGATCTGTCCGAGCAACGTTTATTTGCTTGGGAAGGTAAAAAGCGTATCTATTCCTTCAGTATTTCCACAGGGAAACGCGTCACTCCTACACCCAAGGGTAGATTTGAGATTAACACTAAATATCGCACTACGCGAATGCGAGGCGAAGACTACGACATTCCTGATGTTCCTTATGCCATGTATTTTTATGAAGGCTATGCTATTCACGGTGCATACTGGCATAACAATTTTGGTACTCCAGTCAGCCACGGTTGTGTAAATTTGCGAGTTAAGCAGGCTCGTCAACTGTACAACTGGGCAAAAGTTGGAACTTTAGTAGTAGTACATAAATAGATAATCTCAAAAGGAGATGCGATCGCTCATATATGCGGCGTAGTCCATTCTCCTCTAAAATCTGTCTTGAAAAGTTTGCTCAACGGGGGGAACCCCCGCACGCAACTTTTCGCAAAAGCTCAACTCTAAAACTAGCAGTGTAGGTTATGGCAAAAGGTGACAAAATTAATTTTTCTACTCCTAGCGGCTTTCCAGAATTCCTCCCTAGCGAAAAGCGGCTAGAACTATATTTGCTAGATACCATCCGCAAAGTTTTTGAAAGTTACGGATTTACCCCCATCGAAACACCTGCTGTCGAACGCTTAGAAGTGCTACAGGCAAAGGGAAATCAAGGTGATAACATTATTTATGGTATCGACCCCATCCTGCCACCAAATCGCCAAGCAGAGAAAGATAAAGCAGGCGAAACAGGTTCGGAAACTAAGGCTTTAAAATTTGACCAAACAGTTCCTTTAGCGGCATACATTGCCCGTCACCTCAACGAATTAACCTTTCCCTTTGCTCGCTATCAAATGGATGTGGTATTTCGTGGCGAACGTGCCAAAGATGGACGTTTCCGGCAATTCCGTCAGTGCGATATTGATGTCGTGGCTCGCAGTCAACTCAGCTTGCTGTATGATGCTCAGATGCCTGCAATTATTACTGAGATATTTGAAGCCATTAACATTGGTGATTTTCTCATTCGCATCAATAATCGTAAAATCCTCACAGGATTTTTTCAATCCTTAGGAATAAGTGAAAATCAAATTAAAACTTGTATTGGTATCATTGATAACTTAGAGAAAATTGGTGAAGCGAAAGTCAAACAAGAGTTAGACAAAGAAGGAATTTCACCAGAGCAAACACAAAAAATTATTGAATTTATTAATATTAAAGGTAATGTAGATGAGGTATTAGATAAACTCAAACACCTGTCACAAAATCTCCCCGATGCCGAACAATTGAGCCTAGGCGTTACCGAAATAGAAACAGTAATTGCAGGCGTGCGGAATTTGGGTGTTGCCGAAAAGCGGTTCTGTATTGATTTATCGATTGCCCGTGGTCTGAATTATTATACAGGCACAGTTTACGAAACAACTCTTATCGGGCATGAAGCTTTAGGCAGCATTTGTTCTGGCGGTAGGTATGAAGAATTAGTGGGGATGTTTATCGGTGAAAAAATGCCTGGTGTCGGCATTTCCATTGGCTTAACTCGCTTAATTAGTCGCTTGCTAAAAGCTGGTATTCTCAATACCTTAGCCGCCACACCTGCACAGGTGATGGTGGTGAATATGCAAGAAGATTTGATGCCCACTTATTTAAAAGTGTCACAAAATCTGCGTAAGGCTGGGATTAATGTTATAACTAATTTTGATAAGCGTCCCTTAGGTAAGCAATTCCAACTAGCTGATAAACAAGGCATTCAATTCTGCGTCATCATTGGTTCTGAAGAAGCAGCAGCACAAAAATCTTCACTGAAAGATTTGAAATCTGGCGAACAAATAGAGGTGACGCTGGATAATTTGGCAGAGGAAGTTAAAAGAAGGCTAGCATAATTAAAAATTTATTTACATTGTAAAGTGCGTTAAAAATTTGACGCACTGTATCATTTTAAGTATTGACTATGTAAGCCTTAAATCTATGAAAAACCAATACAATTCTGAAAGAGAAGACGAGGCTGAGGACTTTTTGCATATAGCCCCTGTTAAAGAAGATTGGGGTGGGGATGGAAAAGGCAGAATGAACCTATCAGCAAGACGTACAGCTATCTCAAAAGAATACTTACCTCGTCAATATCACTTTTTTGACACAAATACTGTACCAGAAGAACAAGATTGGCGAATCAAAGGAATGCCTGATGAGGTAGCATCTGGAAGACGTAGATTACTGACTTGGCATGATTGCGGTGCATCTACTTCAAGAGTTATTTTACCATCACAATTTAAAGCCCCATCTGGCATATTTACATCTGATTTAGAGCTTTTTGTACTCAAGGGTAAAATCCAAATTGGTGAATGGCAACTGAGTAAGCATTGCTATTCTTTTATTCCTGCCGGAGTTAAGTTAGGTGATTGGCAAGTGATAGGTAGTGAAGATGTAGAAATTCTTTGGATGGAGAACGGTCATGTAAAATATAAAAATCTACAATATAATCATCCAGATGCTAAGTTAAATGAATTTATCCCTGTTTTAGATAGTAAATTACTACTTTGGGGGAGAACGGATACAGTTCAATTTGAAGTAGCAAAAAAGAAGTATTTGCGGAAAGCTCCTAACGGTGGTGGAGTGTGGTTAATCATTATCCTGCCACATTTTGACGGTAAATATCCCGAAATACAATGTTATAACGAGGAGGGTTATTGCCTAAGTGGATATTGTGACGTAGGAGAGTATAGATTTGTCAAAGATCACTACTTATATTGTCCTAGCTTTAGTATAATTCCTAGACACAGAACAGATGAAGGTGGATTATTTTTTATTAGGGTTGATAGGGATTTATCAAGAGTAGGTACAGTCTTATCATATGAACCTGGAGATACCTAATGATTAAACCAAATAATTTTTCGGGTATTCTTTGTGGATTAGCTATTTCAGTTTTAATTTTGCCAATTGCTTCTTTTACACAGGTTGAAACCCTTGCGGTTTCCGCACAACCTCTACCAAATAATCCTGCTAGTACCCCATCAAAAAAAGTAGTCGCACGCATTTGGCATGGTACAACCTTAACATCAAAAGCAGATGAATACTATGCTTATTTGGTAGAAGCTGGAATTAAAAAAATCGAATCAATTCCTGATAATTTAGGGGCGCAAGTACTTCGCCGCACTGATGGCAATAACACAGAATTTACTGTGATTTCTTACTGGGAATCACGAGATGCAATTCGTAAGTTTGCTGGTAACGACATTGAAAAAGTCAGACCTCTTCCTAGAGATAACGAATATCTCATAAAACCAGAAACCACAGTTAAACACTTTGATGTCATACTAGACGATCGCAAATAATTATTAGATTAAAATTTAGGGTGCATTGTCGCGTAGCGCAACGCACCTCTTTAGCTCAAGCATTTACTACTGTTCCATAAAATCTACTATTACTTTGAATACTTCTTCTGCCATTTGATTAACCATCCAAAGGCTTCCACCTTCTAGTTCGACACCTTGGCTATGAGGAATTACTTCCTGAGCCCAAGATTGATTCTCAGCTTTTGCTAAACCAACTTTTTCTAACGGTTCTAACGCCTTTTCCCCTAACAAAATTAGAGTAGGACACTTAATCAAACGAAATCTTTCTTTAGCAGAAAGACAATAGTTTGCGACTGCTATACCAGGATATACAGGAGAGTTAAAAGCTTTTAAATCGTCCAAAACACACCGATGATTTAACTCTCCCTGTCCCACGTAACTAATACGAGCTAACCATCTTTCCATCAGGTGAGAGCCATCTTCTTTAATTTGAAAACCTTGAGAATATCTATTTAAAATCTTGTTTTTTTCCTCTTCGTCCAATCCAACTACATTGCAGAGGATGAGTTTGTCAACACGATTTGGATAGGCTACTGCAATTTCTCCGGCGATATAACCCCCTGTAACACTACCGAAAATGCTTGCCTTGTTTATGCCTAATTCGTCCAAAAGCGCGATCGCAGTTTTGGCATAGTCTGCAACTGAATAAACTCTGGGCGGCTTATCAGAATCACCTAACCCCATTAAATCCATTGCAATTACTAATTTTTTGGCAGCTAAAATAGGCATTAATTCGTGAAATTCATCACTACTGCGGGGAGTCATGTGCAGTAAAAGTATGGGTTCACCTTCTCCACCGATTCGGTAAAGAATTTGTCCATCTTCTGTATCTAAAAATGCTCGTTTGATCCGCTGGCTCATTTTTTTATACTCCCTACCTTACTGGGGTTGAGATTCTGATTTGATATTACGGAACTACAATAATCTTCCCCATCAAATCGCGGTTTTGCATTTTTATCAATGCCCCAGACACCCCTTGCAGATCAACTATCTCATCAATTGTTGGCTGTATCTTTCCCTGAGCAACTGCTGGAATCACCAAATTCCGAAGTGTCCCCAAACTTGAGTGATAATCACTGTTATACCAGATGGCGATACCGTAAACTGTAATATTGCGCCCCAGCAGTTTTCCTAGAGGCAGGGCGGCATCTAGTCCAGTTGTAGTACCATAGCTGACAATACGGCCATTATTGGCGATCGCTTCCAGACAATCGGCAAAGGTGACTTTACCCGCACCATCGAGTGCTACCTGTACCCCTGAATTGTCGGTAATTCTCCGCACTTCGGAAGCTACATCTTGAAGGCTATAATCAATCCCGTATAATGCACCTAACTCAAGTAATCGCTGTACCTTTGTCTGATTACCCGCAGTCGCAATAACTCGCCCTCCTAGCAACTGAGCAAGCTGAACTGCTGCGGTGCCAACACCACCACTACCAGGGTGTACCAAAACCCAATCTCCAGGCTGGACATTGGCTTTGTGAATCAAAGCCATACCAGCAGTTAGATAAGCAATAGGCAAGCTGGCTGCTACTGTAAATGACACTTCATCGGTAAGAGGTAGCAACTCAGTTGCCAGACCATAAGCGATTTCCGCAAAGGCACCCCTCACACGTCCAACTACACGCATTCCAGGCACCAAATCCGTCACTCCTAATCCCACAGCATCAACTTCACCCGCCGCTTCCTGACCCAGAATAAAGGGTAGTTCTTGATTACGATATGCTCGATAGGTTCCATAGGTTGCCTGCAAGTCAGAATTGTTAATTCCCGCAGCTTTTACCCGAATTCTGACGTCACCAGGGCCAGGTGGCAAAACTTCTACCTCATCTACCCGTACAGCAGTTGCACCACTGTAGTCATAAATACGTGCTGCTTTCATCTTACGCAACAAAATATGATTTGGTTTGATATCTCAAGTTTGATTAGATATTGCGATCGCATCTTCAAGCAAGAAAGACAAATTGGTAACTTCGCCTCAGATGCTAAACTATGCCTTGATTCCAGGATGGTAGCGTTTCAAATAACGTCCAGTTGGCGAACCTAAAACCTCTCCATTGTTGTAAATTAGATTTCCCCGCAAAAAAGTACTCTTTACCCTTCCGGTTAACTCTACACCTTCAAAGGGTGTGTAACCTTGTTGTGACTCCGATTCAGCAGCACGTACCACAAAGCTTTCATTAGGATCTATTAACACTAAGTCAGCATCAAAACCAATAGCAATATTACCTTTTTCTAATAAACCAAAGCGCCGAGATGGGTTCCAAGATAGCAATTTTGCCATGTGGTTGTAAGACATTCCCCGCTTACTACCTTCACTCAATACACCAGAAAGTAAATATTCTGTACCGCCAAAACCAGACTTCGCCAACCAAATATTATTCGGATCTTTAGCACTTCTTTTTTGTTCGGCTGAACAGCAAGCATGATCGCTAACTATCCAATCTACCTGATGATTAAGTACTGCTTGCCATAAATATTCCACATCAGCACGGGGGCGAATTGGAGGGTTGACTTTTGCCCAAGTACCATTAGGAGTATCAACATCTAATAATAAATGTCCCACCGTAACTTCTCTACGAAAATTAATATGAGGAAAAGCAGTTTGCATAGTTAAAGCTGCTTCCATTGCTTTACGCGAACTCAGATGCAACAAATTGATATTTGCACAGTTAGTTTCATGTGCCAAATAGGAAGCAATACAAATTGCTAAACCTTCAGAATGAGGCGGACGCGCTGCACTGTAAGCATGAAGTCCGCTAAGACTAGAGTCATTTTCTACTATTTTTGTATAAGCGTTGAGAATTTCCGCAACTTCACAGTGCAAACTTAAACTAATAGTATCTCGCGCTTCTGGATGTGCTTCTATTAAGCGTGTTAGACCGCGCATAATAAATTCAAAATGGGCAAAGTCGTAGCGTTCCTCTTTATTAATCATCAAAAAGAGGTTTTGCTGGTCTGACAAACCATGCAACCCGTAACCACCATAAAACATGAAGATTTTAAAAGAAGATACACCAAATTGTTCAAAAAGCAGAGGTATTTCTTCGATATGTTGGCTAGCGATTGGGGCGACGTGATAACTGTAATCTACAAAAAAATTACCTACAGATAAAGCCAATACTTCTGGGAAAAAATCTCTGTAAGAGCCACCTTTATTGAGATAATACTGCCCTGTACGGATGTAATTCAGGCTGGTAGTTACGCCTCCCATTGCGGCTGCTTTGCTTTCAGTCACAGCATCTTTATCAAGCGGTTGATAGATACCGATGTGCATATGAGCATCCACAACCCCAGGAAAGCCTAGCAGATTTTTGGCATCAAATACTTCTTTAGCTTCATCTGGGCTAATATTACGAGCAATCCGGGCAAATTTCCCATCCTTAATTCCTATATCGAGTAGTTCGACAGCATCATCATGGGGACGAACTACTCGCACATTTTTGATAATTTTATCTAAGACAGTAGATTCAGGCACAGTAGACTTCACACTAGAATGAGTGTTAAAGGGTTTGTCATGAGGACTGAAGTCCTAACTAAGAACACAACATTACAAACCTGACAAATCTGGGATAAATACCTGGGTTAGTCAGGAATTCCAACATCGTAGCGGGATGCAAGCAAAATTCGATCGCGATGTAACAGTTTTTTATGAAACTATCTTCAGGAGAAAAGATAATGGAAAGTTTTAATGAATATCATCTCAACCCAGAAGAATTTACTTTTCTCAAAAGCTTACAAGATAATTGGCAAGCGATCGGGGATGAATTCACATACTTTATCGATCGTGCCTCGAAGGAGGAATTAAAATTTACTTACGATGTTCTCGGCCCTAAAAGTAAAACTATTAAAACCAAAAATGCTTCAAAATATAGTGCTTTTGGGATCTTATTTCAAGGTTTATTTATTGACGAATATATTCAGTTGCATCAAATACAATATCCGGAATATGGAACAGATGATGCAGTAGAAAAAGCACTTACATTGAGACAGAAATATTTCCCAAATTTGTCTAGGTTAATA
This sequence comes from Calothrix sp. NIES-2098, assembly GCF_963875125.1. Classification (NCBI taxonomy): domain Bacteria; kingdom Bacillati; phylum Cyanobacteriota; class Cyanophyceae; order Nostocales; family Calotrichaceae; genus Calothrix; species Calothrix sp. NIES-2098. The sequence continues at coordinate 7,759,024 of NZ_CAWNKJ010000001.1, read as the reverse complement.
GAAAAAGTTAACTCTAGCAACGACAATATCCTGAGAAATGTGTATTTTGGGACATTCCATCCAGGTTTGGATATTAAACTTCATGTGAACTATAACCCACACATGAACCGTGGTTATTTAGGATTAATTGTCCCTGAGGGGGATGTAGCTATGAAAATATGCCACGAGCAGCTTTATTGGCATGAAGGAGAATTCATGGTTTTAGATCATAGCTATCCACACTGTCCGCATAATTATACTAATTATGACAGAACAGTTTTAGTTGTAGACTTTTTCAAACCAGATCAACCTAGAGAAGAAGTCATCAGATTTGAACAAGAGCAAGTCGCAGAACGGATGCAAGATAATCCTTACAGTTTAGGTGTTTTTGGTAAAAGTGACAAAGCTAAAGAAGAAGATTTTATCAAGTATGGTTTGGCTCATCAATTAGAGTGGGATAAAGCTTTAGGCGTTTAATAAGATGTATACAATAAATTAAAAACCAGATTTCCAACTTCTTAAAGAAGTCGGGAATCTATAAAATTAAATTCATATTTGTCATGAATACAACATACAGAAAGTTAATAGCAAAGCAATTAAATCAAGATTTTAAATCGGCTGTTGAACTTGTCGAAGTTCCTCTTTCTAAACCTACTAGTAACCAACTTTTAATTCAAAATAAATATGCTGGCGTTAACGGTGGCTTTGACACATTACTTTGTCGTGGCGATGTTCCCTATGTAAATCTAATTCCTCCTTTTGATTTGGGTGTAGAAGCAGTGGGAGAAGTTGTCGCTATAGGTGAAGATGTCAAAGATGTTCAAATAGGTGATGCTGTAATTACGACAACACGTGGTGGTGGTTATAGAGAATATCAAGTTGTTGATGCAAACTTAGCACTGAAGGTACGCCAAGCAACACCAGAATTGCTCACACTCATGCCTACAGGTGTATCAGCTTTGGTGGCATTGGAACAAGTGGGGGAGATGAAAAGTAATGAAGTGGTTTTAGTAACAGCAGCAGCAGGGGGAACCGGTCATATTGCAGTGCAATTGGCAAAGCTAGCAGGTAATCATGTCGTTGGTACTTGTAGTTCGCAAGCGAAGGCAAACTTACTAAGAGAATTGGGATGCGATCGCATTATTAACTATCGCACAGAAAATCTCAACCAAATTCTCAAGCAAGAATATCCTAATGGGATTAATTTAATTTTTGACTGTGTAGGTAAACAGGTTTTTGATACCTGCGTGGAAAACTTAGCAGTGCGGGGACGGTTAGTGGTGGTTGGTTTTATTTCCGAATACGCGAAGGACATAGAACAAATTACCCAACTCCGAATTTATCACCAACTATTTTGGAAAGCTGCTTCTGTTCGCGGCTTTTTGATGCCTCATTATAAAGAATATATGCCAGAAGCACGCGATCGCCTATTAAATCTTTTCTACAATGGTAAACTCCAGGTTGCCGTCGATTCTACTCAATTTCAAGGTATAGAATCTATTCCTGATGCTGTTCAATATCTCTTAACAGGTCAAAATACTGGCAAAGTAGTTGTTAGGTTTTAATTTATCTTTAGCTTTCTGGCTGTTTGTGCCTTCAGAAAATTAACAAGGGTGAGGAAACCCCACCCCTACTATGCCTTTGTGACAATTTGGGCTTTATTCGCAGTTACAAACGATGCTTGTTTCTAAATTCTGCCTTCTGCTTTCGGCTGTCGTACTTTTACTATATCAAACATAAACATCTGCCACTTCTGCCAAGTTCGCGTGGACGATTTTGCTCTTTGACTAAAGTAAAACCATTACGTAGATAAAATCTGAATGATTCAGGTGTAGGAAACACATAAATTGGCTTAACTACCCTGCTTGCAAGGTTTTGCACTAAAAAAGACCCCAACCCAAGGCGGCGATAATTCGGTTTAACATATAAAGAATTCAACAATGAATAACTACCTTTATGAGAATGTATGGCACAAGCTACTAAGCGATCGTTATGTTCAATTAGTAAAAGTATTGAGCCATCTTGTCTAAAAAACATACTGGCAAGTAGTTCTAAAGAGGAAATTATTAATATAGAACCGCTTACTATTAGTGGCATGAATGCTAGACTAATCAAAAAGTCTTTAAGACTAATAGAACAATTTCCGATGACAACACATATACCAGAAAGGATTAAAAAAATACCTATTGTGATAAATAAAAAAAAATAAATTAAAATTTTTAAATCATTTAACCTCAAGAGAGTAATTCCATATATTGCTGGAATATCTATATTACGGGCTTGGCGAATAGTATAATCCGATGGTAAAGATGAAGATCTAGACATTTTGTAGTTTTTCCTTTTACTTATATAAGTCTCAATACGCGACTAATTGTGAGCGTTATGTTTGAAATGCAACAAATATAACAGTTTACTGAACTAGTATTTAGAGCCATTAATCAATCTTGCAAAGAATAATTTTCATGGCTCAGGTAGTATTGCTATATCAAGTCATATCTTAACTACTTGATTTGAGAATGTCACATTTGTTAGATACAAGTAAAATTACAAGTTCAGATAATTGAAAGAATAATTTTATATCTAGGTTTAATTAGTCTTGGCAGTAATACGAATAAATTGTTAATGTTGTCAGCTAGTCAATAAGTATTAGGAATTATTATCAAGGGGTGGGGATATCCCACCCCTCGTGCGATTGCTCTGGCTTGGTGATAATTTGAGCTTGATTTGCGATCGCTGAAGATAATACATCAAGCTAAATCACAGTTGCTGTTAGATTCTACCTTCTGCTTTCGGCTTTTTCAAAGGCACAATTTCAAACTCGAAAGCAGCTATCAGGCGGTCATCAATATAGACCTGTATCTTATGTTTACCATCTGGGTCGCCAGGTGCGATCGTCCAGAAATTCTGAATTACGCCATCGGTAGTATTTTGTGTGCGCTTTGTCACAGCTTCTTTACCATCTGGAGAGATTGTCATGTCTTGTCCGCTATCTACACTCCAAGTTTCTGGACGTTTTGGTAATCGTAGAACTTCTCTCCAGGTCACTGCACCTTTGTAATTTTTCAGTTGAATTTGCCAACCGTATTTGTTTCCTTCTTGAAGTGGCACTCTAAAGGTGGGAATAAATGTAGTTTTACCTTGGGACTCAACTCTTTGCACGCCAAACTCCGCTTTGCTAACAATAATTGGTTGAGCATCGCTTTGTGGAGAAGCTGCTACAGCTTTGATTGGTTCAGCAGCTATAACACCATTTATTAACCAGGAAGAAGTTAGTACAACAGTAACAGCCCAAATTCTCATCAACATATTTTTTGGTCAGATCTTTTGCTAATTATTTCAACTCTTATGGGCTATCTTCCGGGTTGAAGCTGCTGACAATTAGGCAGAAAATTTAATAGTTAAATTTTGAACACGAGGTAGACAAAGTAAAAAAAAGTCTCTCGTATAAGAAAGTCTATTTGACTGCGGAAAGTACTATAGCGAGTGGTAGGCGTGGGTGATGGATATGCATCCATACCTAAATTTCTTGCCATCATTACAGCTCGTTTCATGTGTAATGGATCGCTAACAATCAGAAATTTATGTAATTGGTGAGTAGCTGCTACCTGACGAGCATTTTTGAGATTTTGGTAAGTGGTTCGCGATTTTGTTTCGATGAGAATATCACTTGATTTTACTTGCCTTGCCAAAACATAGCGTTTGCCAACGATCGCTTCAGCAGGTTCATTAATTTCACCAACTCCACCAGTAAAAATTAACTTACTAACATCCTGATTTTTATATAGATTAATAGCGTGATTTATTCGTTCTCTAAAAACCGGAGAAGGTTCCTCTCCCCAAACGGCTGCACCTAAAACAATAGCTGCTTCTGCTTTATTAGTATTAATTTTTTTACCATACAAATAAATACTGATGGCTGTAGATGTTATTGCTAGCAATATGGCAGATATTAAAGCTAGTAAAATTAAAATAAGCCAACGTTTTTTGAATTTTGGCATTAGTCATTAGTCATTAGTTATTTCTTCTTCCCCTTGCTTCCTCATCCCCATCTAGACATCTTCTACCAAAGTCCAGAAGTAGCCATCGGGTGCAATGAAAGAGAAACTCTTCTCGCCAAATTCATTGCTGACTATGTTAGTGATATTTTGTGCTGAACTTTGGTGAATGCGATCGCAATATATCTCAATTCCGCGCACGCGATAGGTATATAACGAAATCCCCAAGCTACCAGGTTGTGCTGATTCAAATCGCGATTCTAAATTTATCGCCTCTGGGAAGCGAACAATGTAAAGTCTACCGCTACGTGCAGCCATAAAGTCAGATACAGAAGAACGCGGGTCATCAAAGGCTGTAACAATAAACTTTTCGCCAGGGTTGAGATCAAATAGATCTCGACCGGCTAACGAAGATTCATAGCTAGTCTCAACATCATCACGCACGCGCAACAAACCCAAAACATCTTCGTAAAACTTCAGAATTTCTTTGCTGTCATCCTGAACAATTAACCCCATGTGAGTAAATTGGCTAGTCCTGAATGCAGAATTTTCGTTAATTTGCCCATAATGAGGCAGTGTATAGCCAAACCGTTGAAATAAAACTTGTCTAGCTAAGGGTTGCAATAACAACATTTCCCGCACCCCAACGGCTGGATCGATAAAAGGTCGGCTTTTTCTTTCTTTGTTGTAGATAATTTCCCAGTAAGGATTGCTGTATCTAATATCCCAACCTGCGGCTTTTGCTGATTCTGCATGATTTAAAATAGTTAACGCATCAGCAGTTAAAGCCGTTGCCCAGCGATTTCCCTTCACTTTCATCGACCCCGTTCCTAATCCCCGATTTGTGGGATTTTGCCAAACCATCAACCGGATTAATCCATGATCTGCATCTTGGTGGTAAAGGCGGATCGAGCGTAAAGACGAATTTACTCCATATAATTGATTGGCTGCATCTGCGGATAGTTCGCCAACTTGACCAATACGATAACCAAATTGTTCCCAATATTGAATTGCAGAAATTGGCTCTGGAATTCCAATGCATACTTCGTAGATCCCTTCAATTGCAGTTTGGTTAACCTGAGTCATATTAAGTGCTGAGTTTTGGGTTGAAAAGTTTAATGCAGAGAGAACAAGCAACTCCCGCAGGCTTAAATGTCTCCTTTGAGGGTACCAGATTTTGGTGCAGGGATAATTGGCACTAATCACACACTACCTGCGTCAATTATTTGACTTAGCGATATCTGCATCAGTTTTTTTAATGCAAGCAGTAATTTAGTGTTTGTATGAAATGTTATAAACTAACGTCCTCTATTAAAAGTAAATATTTAGGCGGTAATGGCAACTCAGTTTCATTTCAAAAATATACAGGTTAACGCTTGGTTAGCTAAATTAATATCCATACTTATGCAATTACCTTTGATTTATCAAGGTTGGCGGTCAATTAAGCGCCTGCTCCCGGTTTTGTTTGCGATCGCATTTGCTACAGTATTGCTGCTGCATAACCTCACACCTGCAACGGCTCAACTATCACCATCTCAAGAAATTCGCGGAGTTTGGCTGACTAATAATGACTTTGATATTTTGAGCGATCGCGCTAAACTCCAAGATGCCATTGCCCAATTGCGCCGATTGAACTTCAACACCCTTTATCCTGTAGTTTGGAATGATGGTTATCCTAAATATCCCAGCGCAGTTGCAAAACAAGCGGGTATACCTTTTTACTTCAAAGGTAAAGAGGGACAAGACATAATTGCAGACATCGTTACTCAAGCGCGTCGCCAAGGAGTACTCGCCATACCTTGGTTTGAGTTTGGTTTTATGGCTCCCCTCACTTCCGAACTAGCCGCAAACCATCCAGATTGGCTGACACAAAAGCAAGATGGAACCCAAACTTCGATTAGTGCTGCGGGTGAGGTGGCTTGGCTGAATCCCTTTCACCCAGAAGTACAGAAATTTATTACCGATCTCGTCATGGAAATCATCACCCAATATGACGCTGATGGTATCCAATTTGACGATCACATGAGTTTACCTGTTGATTTTGGCTACGACAAGTACACAATTAACTTGTATACTCAAGAAACTGGCAGTCCTCCGCCACCCAATCCTCACGCTCAAGCATGGAAGCAATGGCGCGCAGATAAAATCACAGCCTTTATGATTCAGCTCAACCAAGCTGTGAAAGCCAGAAAACCTAGTGCAATTTTCTCTGTTTCTCCCAATTACTACGACTTTGCTTACAAATATCAACTCCAAGACTGGCTGAACTGGGTGCGTTTGGGCGTTGTAGACGAGCTGGTTGTCCAACTTTACCGTAACGATCTGGATAGTTTTTACAGCAAACTTACCAGCCCAGAAATTATAGAAACACAACAATTAATACCTACTGGTATCGGTATTATGGCAGGGTTGAGAAATCGCCCAGTTTCCATGCAACAAATTCAGTCTCAAGTAAGGGCGGCGAAACAACGTGGTTTAGGTGTCACCTTTTTCTACTACGAAAGCCTTTGGGACTATGCACCAGAACAAATAGCACAGCGACAGGCTGGATTTCTGGAACTTTTTGCCAATCCGGCTGTGCGCGATCCTTCCCAATTTACAGCCCGCAAGCCTAGTTTCAATACCATATCAGTTCCTTTGTATCCTAAAGGTTCCGTCGCTCAACGGGCGCGCGGCTATTTTATGGAGGTAGCAATAGCAGGTGGTCAACCAAAACGTTTATTAATAGATACAGGTTCGGCTGGGCTAAGAGTTCCAAAAGAATTTTTAGGCAATGCTCCCATCAAGAAAACTGGTCAAATTATCAAAGAAGTCTTAAATGATGGAACTGTCCTAGAAGGAGAGCTAGTTTACACTACTATGCGGATGGGTTTCATCTTCACAGAAGAACCTGTTCCCGTGCAAATAGTTAGCAGTCGTCAATGTATTGCGCAAAAACCTAACTGCTCTGCGAAAAGTGGGGTACCGTTCTCCGGTATTATCGGTGTTAACTATTCTGAAAAAGCATTTCCCTATAACCCATTGCGAAAATTACCAGGAAATCTCAGTAACGGATTTATCGTGACTGGTAATAGCGATAGTAGCAAAAACACTACTTTGATTATCGGTTTAACAACCAATAATCGAGAAGGTTTTAAGATGGTTTCCTTAAGCCAACAACCAGCGATTAATGGTATACCCGGTAACAGGTGGGACTCTCGGCTCAACGGAGTTTGTTTAACTATCTCTGGGAGTTCCCTGAACAATAACTGTAACGGTAAAATGGTCGCTGATACTGGAACGAGTAGCGGTTTTACTGAAGTTAAGTCTGCTTCTTTAATGGGTAAACTCAAACCAGGCAGATTACGCGCAGAAAATGCTGTGAAGGTAGCAATTCCTGGGGTTTTTGACTATAGCCTAACACCAGGAAATCGTGACGGGTTTAATGTATGGAACATCAATATCTCTGCAAAAGCTGAAAATCCTGTGGTTGTGAATAGTGGGATTGCATTTTTTGACAAATACGATGTACTGTTTGACCCAGTTAATGGACAACAAGGTTTTCGCAGTCGTAGATAAAAAGCCCCTGCGGGTGAAAGCGATCGCACCATCGCTTACAGTTTACTTGAAGAGAATAGGTAGTGCGATCGCAAAAAAACCTGGAATATGCGATTAACTATAAAATCAAACTAGGTCTATCACAAGAATGCGAGCAATTCTGCTATGAAGACTTTGGCTAAATGGTCTATAGACGACTATCATCGCATGATTGAGGCAGGCATTCTGCGCGATCGCTATGTAGAATTGCTAGCAGGCGAAATTGTAGAAATGAGTCCAGAAACGCCAATTCATTACACTACAGCAAAACGAGGCGCAAAATATTTAGAAGAATTGCTGTCAAGCGACGTTCGCGTTAGCAAAGCGGTAGCGACGAAGGAGCGTCACCCGTTCGATGAAGTCGTTCCCGTTCGCGTCAGCGTCTCCAAAGGAGAAGGGTAGGGAAGACAAGCAAGACAAATGACCAATGACTCTGGACTTTGGAACGCCAGTCGCACGCCACTTGCTACAACGGGGGGAACCCCAACGGACAGTTTGCTCAAGTCGGGAAACCCGCCCACGCAACTGTCCTCCGCAACGCAGTGGCTCCTCAAGTCGGGAAACCCTTTCGGCAGTTCCTTCTGGGGGGAACCCCCAAGACCGGACAGCCTCACCACAGCGCTGGCTCCTCTTGACCCTTGACTATTCCCTAAATTGCCTGAATCCACTCTTTAACAAAATATTCAGTCCAGATGCCATTTTGCCAGTAGGGGTCGTTTTCAATCAACTGGCGCACAGTAGCTTCATCGTCAGCTTCATAAATGCCAAAAACTTGTGTCACATCTTTGGTGGGGCCAATAGTAATCAGCACCCCGGATTCTTTTTGCTTTGCTAACCCGTCTAAGTGGGCTTGACGATAAGGAGCGCGTTTTTCTAGAACGTCTTCGCAGTAACTTCCCCACATGATGTATTTAGGCATAGCAATTTTTAGCTTGATTTACAGAATTAGAATTGGTGAGAATCGACGAAAATTAATGGCATTTTTTGATAAATAGTATTTTTCAGAATTTATGCCGCTTCAACCATGACATCCGTAAGTAGATGAGGTTTATCAATGATTCTCATGAATATACTAATACCAATCTTCTCAAATTCAGCACAGATACCCAACTTTTTGTGAAAAATCGGGTATCTAAATCTACCGTTTAAAAATTGATATTAAGAATTAGCTAAATTTGGCTGCTAACAGTTGAGCAATTTGCCGATTAATGCTTGTCATATTAAATCGCTGAATAGCCATTTTTCTGGCATTATTAGCCATAGTTGTAGTTTTGTGTCTCTCTTGAAGGCAAGTATTAATCACTCGTGCTAGTTCTTGTGTATCTCCTGGTGGAAATAAAAAACCATTTATCCCCGGTTCGATTAATTCCATTGCGCCGCCAGCTTGAGTTGCAACCACAGGTGTACCGCATAGCATCGCCTCAACAATGACTCTACCAAAGGGTTCTGCAAAAATAGATGTATGGGCAACTAAGTCACAAGCGGCCATTAATTGCGGAACATTAGAACGAAATCCTAAAAACTTGACGCGATTTTCTAGACCTAAATCAGCAACTTGATTGTGTAATTGTTTTACATAATCTTGTTCGCCAAATAATGCATCTCCGACTAAAATTACTGTTACTTGTTGCGGACATTGAGCTAGTGCATCAATTAAAATATGTTGTCCTTTCCAAGGTGCAAGTCTGCTGAAGTGACCAATAACAAATTTTCCTATTAAACCTAATTCTTGCTGTAATTGTCTCACATCAGACTCATCAGTTTGATAAATTTCTGGTTCAAAGCCGTTATAGATAACAGTAGTGAGATTTGCGTGTCCTCCCGCTTGCACAAAGGCTGTTTGACTCGCTTGGGAATTGGCAATTACTACAGAGGCAAAATGATTGGCTAGGTTAACAGCAATGCGGCGGTTAGTTTGGCTAAAATGTTCTTTTGAGAGAATATCATGCAAATGATACACCAACGGACGTCGGGCAAAAAAACTAGCGATCGCGCCTATAACTAATGCTTTTTGAGTATTAGCATAAATTAAATCATATTTCCTTGCTCTTTTTATGACTTTAATGATTAGCGGAATTATAAGTCTGAGACTTTTTAACCCTTGAATTAAACCACTAGATTTTTTAACTTGAATTGCTTGATTTGTTAAAACTTCTACTGGAATTTGATTTTGCTGTAGTAAAGTTTTAAATCCTCCATCTGCAAATAAGCCAACAAGAGAGCGATCGCGATATGGTTTAGCAATATCTATTAAACATAATTCTGCTCCCCCTGGCTTACCACTCTGGTCTAAAAAAAGAATTTTCAGCATATTTGTCATTAGCCATTTGTTAAGAGTCAAGAGTCAACAGTCAACAGTCAAGTGCTAATAGATAATAGTGATTTCTTCTCCCCCTGCTCCCTTCTTTGTCTCCCTTGTCTCCCCACAATTCCCACACTCCCCACACTCCCTCATCTCCCTAATCAATCTCTATTTCCTAACAGAACTTCCCTTACTTGCTGGGCTATTTTCTGCCAGTTAAAATTTGTGGCGGCGTACTGGTGACAGGCTTCACGGGAAGGGATGAGTATACTTCCTAGCAAGACTTGTTCTAATTTATCGGCAATAGCTGAAACTTCTATAGAATCAGTAATTAAATCAGGAGATAATGGTTCTACAATTTCTGGCATTCCGCCTACGGGAGTACATAAAACAGGAGTACCACAGGCTAGAGATTCTACTACTGCTAATCCAAACCCTTCAAAAGATTGACTGGGCATAATTGTTAAGTCAGCAGCTTGGTAAGCTAAAGGTAGCTGTTCGTCGGGGAGAAAACCTAAAAATTTAACGTTGTCTTCTAACCCCAATTCTTTTGCTTGTTGTTGTAGCGCAGCTTGTATGTGACCGCGCCCGGCGATCGCTAGCCAAACATCAGGGATTTTTGGTTTAATTATTGCTAGGGCTTGCAACAGTTTATCCAGTCCAACTCGATGCACTAAACGGCGAGATGTAAATAATATCTGGCGGCTATCAGGCCAGCCTAATTTGCTTCTAGCTTCTTGCTGCGATAGATTTGCTTGAAATTTATTAATATTAACTCCACCAGGAATAATGTGAATTTTCTCCCAAGGAACTTGATATTGTTGATGTAAGATTTTACCAAAAGCTTTGCTCAGAACAATAAAGCGATCGCAGCGTTTATAAGTGCTTTCTTCTATTAGCCAGCGTTTGAGTAAAACACTCAATCTCTGATTATCTATTTCCTCTTGGCTCTCCGATGCCCAAGGGCCATGAAAGTTAAAAGTAATTGGTACTCCTTTCGGTAAAATATCTAAAATCGGGAAGCTATATAAGGCAAAATGCAGGTTAATTGCATCAGGCTTGCCTACTCTAGTTTTCTGAAAATTAGTGCGAATAGACCACAATCTTCGCCAAATTGCACTATCTGGCTCTGCTAAATTAGTTAGTTTGATTGGTGTATTTACCTGATTTTTAGGTAAACCTACTCCACATAATTCAACTAAGTCGTGATTCGCTGCGAATTGATGAGTTAATTCATAAATATAGCGTTCTAATCCTCCAGGTGTTTTGGGAAACCAGCCCATTCCCAGGGTGAGGATAGATGCTGAAGCGAAATGATTTTTTTTACCTTCCATCTATTTTACTCCTGCGATTTATTGAACTTGCTTCCGTTAGTTTTCACACCAAGTTCAACTGCTATTATTGAATTTCAGCAGAAATTAATGTTGCTATTCTTTCTATTCGACCCTTTACTATATCATCAGTACTTTTAAGTTAATAACTCATAATTTTTTTATAGCAAAGTCACAACTTGCTTGAGTTTTTATAGCAAACCCCAATATGGATGAAAAGTACCGAGTAAAAATATTCCTAGCAGAATTCTCTTTTCTAAACTATTTACATTGGACTGTCAACTAGTAAATTTAAACTTGTATTTTTATTGACTACATAGTACTAGTAACGATGAATATTATACTATTGTATTTAGCAATTACTGAATTATTCTAGGCGTACAATGTCAGATGTGTCGATAAATATTCTGTATTCAGTTTTACTATATTTGATAATAAAAAAGTAAATATTAATACCTTGCCAAAAAATATGCGATCGCTTGAAGTAAGAAAGTTAAAAACATATGTGGTTTTGATAAAGTTTTAGTAAATCCGAACTTTTTAATGTCATGTCTTTGTTATCTATGTATAGACAGCAGATGGTAATTTGTTGAAGTACAAACTTTATGTCTAAAAATTCCGGATAAAACCCGTTGTACCTTTGAATTCTGAAATTCTGCTGCATCTAGATTCAATAATTTATTGATTTAGGTCTAGACAATTTTAAGTAACCCAACGCAAAATCAACCTATAAGCCCAGAATCAGTAATAATTCGGGGTTTTGACAATTAACTTAGATTTCAGTAATTAGCTAATATCAACTATTAATTGCTAGATATCAAGTCCTATATTTCAGTTATGTGAGAATTTTTGATTCTCATAGATAACTATTAGCCATTAATATTCTCCGAAGCAATAAAAATGTACTTTTTATACCTTATTTATATAAATTTGGAGATGATATGAAATTTAGATTAATGCAAGAACTCAGAAGAATCTGCTATCAAATTAACCAATTGGCAAAGCAGATGTCTCGAAAGCGAAGTTTTAAACAAAGAAAGTTTGTCACGTTTTTACTTTGCTTGACAATCGGAGTAATTGTTAGTTCTACTGCCATAAGTACACGCTGGACTGTCAGCGGCTCGCCTACCAGCGCGTATAAAACATCTTGGATTGGTAATACTTTTGGTGGCGGAAAAGAATGGGTACAAAACCATATAGAAGCAATGTATGTTGCTGCTAATGGCACAGTCTATACCAATAGTATTTGGGATGAAGCAGGTAGGGAAGCCGGAATTTATAAAGATGGCAAAATTATTGGTATGGCTGATGATACTCACGGTTGGAGTCGTACTGGTGGTAAAGCCGTAACAGCAGATAGTAAATATATTTACTTAGCTATAGCGCAAGGAGCAATTGGCAAAACAGAGAAAGATTATCCGCCAGAGGGAACAAATTGGTACTGCGTCAGACGCTATGACTTATCTGGAAAACCTGCACCTTTTGCTGATGGTCGTGGTTGGGATAAAAGTATGCTAATTGCTAGTACGAAAGGTGAAATTACAGGATTAGCAACTGCAAACAAAGAATTATATGTCAGCGATTCGGCTGCTAATCGCATTCGGGTTTATAGTACCGAAACGATGAAGGAACTACGCAGTTTTAGCGTTGCTAGACCAGGTGCAATAACTGTCGATCGCGAAGGGAATTTGTGGATTATTCAAAGCAAAAAAGGTAAGATTCCTGCCAGAATTCTGCATTATTCCCACACGGGAAAACAATTACCTCAAGAGATTACTCAAGTTGTCCAACCAACTGCGATCGCCATCGATCCTCAAGGTAGGCTTTTAGTAGCTGAAAATGGGCCGCATCAACAGATATTAGTTTACAACGTTACAGATAAACCCTTACAGGTTGGGACTTTCGGCACTAAAGGTGGTGTTTTTGCAGGTAAAGCTGGAGAAATCCAAGATTTAAAATTTTACGGCATCACAGGAGTAGGTGCAGATGCCGCAGGTAATATTTATGTAAACAGTAATGGTTTTAATAATTCGGGAACAGACTTAAGAAAATTATCACCATCAGGAAAGCTAGTTTGGCAATTGTTGGGATTGTTGTTTATCGATAATGCTGATGCAGATCCGCAAACTGATGGCGTCGATTTGTTCACCAAGCAAGAACATTTTGTGATGGACTACAGCCAACCGCCAGGAAAGCAATGGACTTTCAAGAACTACACCCTCAATCCTTTCAAATATCCTCAAGATCCACGGTTACATACATCCCCAGATGCTACGATTTTCCGCCGCATTCAAGGCAAGCCATATTTGTTTATCACAAATATGTATAGTAGCTTTCTGCAAATCTATCGTTTTGATTCCAACAACAAGAACAAAATAGCCATTCCATCGGGAATGTTTGTTGAAACTAATGGTGCAGGTAAAGCATCAATTTCTGGTAATTGGCCGCCACATCAACCACAAAAAGGCGAATGGATTTGGCGCGATCGCAATGGTAATGGTGCGTTCGATGAGGGTGAGTACGACAAAAGCGAAGATTATCCCTACTTAGGAGGCTGGTGGGTAGACAGCAAAGGCGATGTTTGGAAAGCGTTGCGTAGTATAGATGGTATCGGTATCCGCCACTACCCGCTACAGGGAATTGATCCTCATGGCAATCCTATCTATGGATATAGTTCCATGAAAAAGCAAAAAACGCCGAGTATCTTTAGCGATTTGCGGCGGATTGAGTATTTCCCAGAAACAGATACCATGTATTTGTCAGGCTTCACTGTAGCTCGTCCGGCAACAGGTGACGATACTGGTGTTGTCGGATCGGAGATTGTCCGTTTTGATAATTGGAGTCAAGAAAATCCTACTCTGCGTTGGCGCACTGTAGTTCCTTACGACACTACAGGGAAGCGCGAAGTGTCTACCGCCGCCATGAGTGTAGCAGGAGACTATGTATTTATCGTCACATTTAAAACAGCAGAAGTACACGTTTATAATGCCAAAACAGGAGTACAAGTTCAACAATTCAAACCCGGCCCAGAAGTTGCAGGTGAAAGTGGTTGGATTGATATACCTTATGGTATCCGCGCTTTTCAGCGTGCCAATGGTGAGTATTTAGTATTCGTTGAAGAAGATTGGAAAGGGAAAGTAATTGTCTATAGATTACAAGGATAATATTCTTCTTCATAAAGTCGAGATTTTGGGACTTTCAAACTCTAGCAATTTATAACAATTTTAGAAGGGCACAACATTGTTGTGCCCCTACGTATTTTTTAATTACTGTTAGATTTTTAAAATTTAAATTACATTTTTACAAATAAGCTGTTAATACCAAAACTTGACTGAATATTAGCGCCAATTAAACACCATATTTTACTTAGACAATAATTATTTTTGTTTTGATATTAATAGAGGCATAAAATTAGCATATTCTGTTTTAATGCGTTTGTTAAAACTTTATATTCATATTGCTAAATAGCTGATATTTTTACACAAATAACAAAATATTATAGATGACATTTTTGGTTGACTAAACTATGATTTGATAACAAGATAGGTCAAAAAAACAAGTTATAAATGCTTGTAAATCTCATAACTTTTTCAAGATTCATTAAATATCTTGCACTTTAACTATGAGTTATCCAAGCCTAGATAAAGCTAATAACAATGAACATCAAAAGTTATTTACAGCAGTTACAAAAACTAATTCCTCATACCTGGCTTGAGCAAGCGCAATATCTGCACTCTAGTTTTATCTTGCGCTGGATTTTGCAGAATGGAAGTCAGCCACTCACATTAAGCCACAAATCAGCAATGGTGTTTTCTCCTCACCAAGATGATGAAACATTGGGTTGTGGCGGAACGATCGCGCTGAAACGAGAACATGGCGTATCAGTAGTAGTAGTTTTTCTAACGGATGGACAGGAATCTACTAATTCTGATGTAATTACTGAGATTCGCAAAAAAGAAGCAGAGAAGGCATTAGAAATATTAGGAGTAAATTCATCAGAAATATATTTTTTAGCAAAACGAGATGGTACTTTACCACATTTAAATGATGAGGAAAAACGACGAACTATTACACAGTTAGTTGATTTGTTAAAGTATTATAAGCCAGAAGAAGTATACGTACCTCATCGGAAAGATTGCCATCGAGATCATGAAGCTACTTATGATTTAGTCAAAGCTGCGATCGCTCAAGCAGGAATTACAGTCGAATTGTTACAATATCCTATTTGGCTGTTCTGGAGAGCGCCATTATTTATTATGCTGAAATTGCAGGATATAGCCGCAGCCTACTATCTCTCGATCGCATCAGTTCAAGACAAAAAAAATAGAGCAATTTCTTCATATTGTTCTCAAATAAATAGCCTACCTCGTGGCTTTATACAACGATTTTCTAGGTCGCCGGAAATATTTTTTAAATCTGAGTCCTAATATTTGGCGATCGCTATAGTTCTTTGCTCAAGACTACCCCTCTTCATTTAGGTAGCAAATAAATCAACACCAGGACATATAAGACTATTTTCTTTTTTGTGTCTACATACCTTTATGTTCTAAAACATTCATTTCTAAAACGTGCTTTCTGTGGAGTAAATTAAAATGCGGATACTACACCTTACCAATCATGTACAACAAATTGGCAATGGAATCGTCAATGTAGCAGTAGACCTAGCTTGTTTGCAAGCAGACGATGGCCATGATGTCGCTGTCGCCTCAGCTGGGGGAGAATACGAAACATTACTCGCACGTCATGAAGTTCAACACTTTCACCTCGATCGATCGAGAACACCAATAAATGCGATCGAGGTTGCTTGGCGTTATCGACAGATAATCCAAGAGTTTCAGCCAGATATTGTTCATGCACATATGATGACAGGGGTTGTGCTAGCAGGACTTTTGAGAAAAGGTTTTGAATATAGTTTAGTTTCTACCGTACACAACGAGTTTCAGCGTAGTGCTGTACTGATGGGATTGGCAGATCGAGTAATTGCAGTTAGTAAGGCTGTAGCCGATTCAATGGTACAGCGTGGTATACCTAAGAGTAAGTTACGAGTAGTATCCAACGGTACATTAAATAGCCCCCGCCATCGTAGCATTAAAGATTATCAACCATTACCTTTATGTCGTCCAGCAATTACTACAGTAGCTGGGATGTATACTCGCAAAGGTATTGTCGAGTTAATTGAAGCATTCACCAAAATTGCACAGGAGTTTCCGCAAGCACATTTATATTTAGTCGGAAACGGCCCCGATCGCCCAATGTTTGAAACAATGGTGCAAAGTACACCTTTTGCAGACCGCATTCATTTTGAAGGCTTTCAAGCAGAACCACAACGCTATATGCTCTCAAGTGATATTTTTGTTCTCGCTTCTCACTGCGAATCATTTGGATTAGTGCTAACAGAAGCGCGAGAAGCAGGTTGTGCAATTATTGCTAGCGATGTCGATGGAATTCCAGAGACTTTGGATGGTGGACAAGCTGGTTTATTAGTACCGCCAAAAGATAGTCAAACTTTGGCAAATGCTTTAGGCCATTTGCTCAAAGATTCGCAACAACTACAAAAGTTTCAATACCAAGCAAAACAAAACCTAGAACGGTTCAGTGCCAAGCGAGTTAATGAAGAAACCCTAATTGTATACTATGAATTAATGAGTAACTACAGTCTGTTTAAGGTAATAAGAAACAAAGAACTTGTAGTTAGTAAATAACATAAAAAATCTCTTGAAGGCGATCGCAATATCTACCCCCAAGAGTTATGTTCCAAGTTTGTTATTTAATTTCCAACTTTTTTATTCCTCCACACCAACTCACATAAGCCGTATTATTTTATTCCACTGTTACTGATTTGGCTAAATTTCTGGGCTGGTCAACATCTAAACCGCGACGGGCAGCGATATGATAAGCCAATAATTGCAGAGGTACTACGGAAACAAGTGGGGAAAGTAGTTCATCTACAGTTGGTACTGGTAATAAATCGTTGAAGATTTCGCCTGCTTCGCCATCTTTGACGGGTGTGACACCAATTAAGCGAGAATCTCTGGCTTTGGCTTCCTGGGCGTTAGAAATTACCTTTTCATAAACACTACCAGGAACTGCGATCGCAACTACTGGTACTTTCGCATCCAAAAGCGCGATCGGGCCGTGTTTCATTTCTCCGGCGGGATAACCTTCGGCGTGAATGTAGCTAATTTCTTTTAATTTCAAAGCGCCTTCTAAAGCGATCGGGAAGTTAATTCCTCTGCCTAAAAAGATGAAATCTTGAGTTTCAGCAAAATCGTGGGCTAAATGTTCGGTTAATTTTTCTTGAGTTTCTAAAGTTGCTTCAATTTCTTTGGGAATGTGTCGTAAACCTTCAATAATCTCTGCTATTTTATCTGGGGAAATTGTCTGACGATGCGCCGATAAATCTAACGCTAAAGCGTAAAACGCCATTAATTGCGCAATAAAGGTTTTTGTTGCTGCTACCCCAATTTCTATTCCTGCTAAGGTATTGATAATATGGGGAAGCATATGACCGAGGCTGCTTTCTGGGCGATTAGTAATCCCTAGCAATCGCGCTTGATATTTACTTTCTCTACCTTGGCGGCGTTCTTTTTCCATCGCTAAAGCTGCTAGAGTATCAGCTGTTTCACCTGATTGTGTCACCCCAATAATTAATGTGTTGGGTATCAAAGGTGATGGCGCATAGCGATACTCAGAAGCATAGTGTACTTGTGTAGAAATCCCTGCTAGTTGTTCAAGCAAGTATTTTCCTACTAATGCGGCGTGCCAACTAGTACCGCAAGCAACGATTTGAATTTGTTCTATGTCTGCGTAAAATTCTGGAGGTAAACCGAGATTAATTGGTGACTGAGTAGATGCAGCCGAATTACCATTATTACTGAAATAAGCTTCTAAACTAGCGCGTACTACTCCTGGCTGCTCGTAAATTTCTTTGAGCATAAAATGCTTGAATCCCTGCTTTTCTACCATCGTGGGATTCAAGTTAAGCAATCGAGGTTGCTTTTTGAGGCGATCGCCAGCAAAATTGTAAATTTCCACGCCTAACGGAGTCAAGCGCGCAATTTCTCCATTATCTAATGGTAGTACTGCGCGGGTATAAGCAACGATCGCGGGCGTATCGGAGGCACAAAAGAACTCCCCTTGTCCAAAGCCAATTACCAAGGGTGCTTGTTGCCGAACGAGAATCAATTCATCTGGATAGTCTGCCGAAATTACTGCGATCGCAAATGCACCTTCCAGGTGCTTGACTGCTTGACGAACTGCATCTAGCAAAGACGAGGAAGATGTTTTGAGAATTTCGGCAATTAGGTGAGGAATGACTTCTGTATCTGTGTCTGAACGAAACTGATGTCCTTTTGATTTCAGTTCATCTCGCAACTCGCGGTAGTTTTCAATAATGCCATTTTGCACTACCGCTACTCGCATCGCCGTATCTAGATGGGGATGGGCGTTGTACTCTTCTGGTTTACCATGAGTCGCCCAGCGAGTGTGACCAATGCCTATTTGCGCCGGATTTTCTGTTTTTTCGAGTTTAGAACGTAAGTTATGCAGTTTGCCTTTAGCCCGCACGCATTGAACATCACCTTCCCAGATGGTAGCGATTCCCGCGGAATCGTACCCACGATACTCCAGTTTTTCTAACCCAGCTAGTAGAATTTCTGTCGCCGCTTGAGTGCCGATATAGCCAACGATTCCGCACATTTTAGTTCACTACTCCCTGTTGAGGATGATTCCAACGTGTTTAAGTTGATACCATTGAAGTGCCATTTTAGCAAAGAAAAAAGGAGCTTATCGCTCCTTATTACAGTATTTATTTTTAAAGAACAATATTGTAGGGTGGCAAATATCCACCCTACGATCCTAAAGGTGCTTGCTAACTAAGACACTTGATTGCGAGCCAAATGAGAAATTAAAAAGAATTCCTCAATAAGCTAGACCCATGCTGCGAGTTGTTTCAGCGCCCAGGTAAACCCGGATGCTTAAAAAGTCGGTGGGACAAGCGGTTTCACAGCGTTTGCATCCTACGCAGTCTTCTGTACGGGGTGAAGAGGCAATTTGAGCAGCTTTGCAGCCGTCCCAAGGCACCATCTCCAATACATCAGTAGGGCAAGCGCGGACGCACTGGGTGCAGCCAATGCAGGTATCGTAGATTTTTACGGTATGAGACATTGAAAAAAGGCTCCTTTCGAGTGTTCTTCTCTGCGAAGGAATCATAATCAAGGCATAGTTTACCGCAGTGGCTGAGGCTCCGTAATCAAAAGGCTACATAACTTTAAACTATGTAATAGGCATTCTGTGAAATTTAGCCTTCGTCATATCGTCCCCAACGCCCGATTCCCCGATAAATCAACCACATCACAGGACAGCTTCTTTCCTTTGCCTCTCTGCGACTGCTGCTATTTGTAAAGATTTATGAATCTTTACTCAATCTCTTCTAGGCAGCAAACAGAGTGTTAGGAAATTCACCTATACTACTCAGCAGGCTAAACCTGGATACAAAATTCAACTGAAGAGTTGACCGAGTAATATTGTGATTGATTCGATGCTAATCATAGCATTTTGTCAATGGTAATTTGAAGCGTAATCAGCGTTTCATGATAACTACAAATCATGCGTGCATTCGTGAATTTGGTAGTTTAAATAACCGATCGTATTGGACAAATAAGCATTCTGAGAATTAGATTGTTTTACACATAATTATTCATCTGTTAAATTACAGACAATGCGATCGCTCTAGAAAGTTATCCATAATAATCTTGATTGATATTTTGACTGCTAGTAAACATCCTGAAAGTGGTTTCTCGAAGTGACGAGCGATCGCTGGTTCTCAGCCCAAAAAATTTAGCAGACGATGATTAATCTTCATGCGAATTTACTTAGTATAGAATTTTATATCGACCCAAAAATTTAGCGATCGCCTCAGCGGTTTCATCCATTTTTTGTCTACCTTTGAAATAATTAGTATGATAACTAGTCAGATGTATGTCCTTACCAGAGTTTCTTAATAAGGTAATGCGATAACCTGTAACGCTGCGATTTCGCCTTTCTTGAACATGAATATCAATAATATCTTGTAATTGATACTCTACAGTTCTAGAGATGATAAAAAACCACTGACATTTTTTAGTTAAAGAACCGCGACTTTTATCAAAAACACAAGTAACAACATCACTACAGAAAGCAAGCCATAACAGATTCATTATGACTACAACTACAAAAATTCTAACTATGAAAATATCTTCCTTCTCTATCTTTAAATTTGACTCTTGAGGATTGTTGACAAACAGATTAATTTTATCCGTAATATTATTGAGTTCATAACTAGTAATGTTAGGGCGAAAAGTCTTGACCGAGGAAAAGACTATTTCTCCTACATTGGTAATTAAGATAACTCTTTGGAATTGACCAGTCGAATCGCTAATATTATGTTTATCAAATTTAGCTCCTTGCAATTTCCCTATCGGGATATTTTTAGTATGAAAAAATAAAATGTTTGTCTGAACTAAATGACAAGTTTCTGACTGTGCTTGGGAACGCTGACAAATTAACGCATTAGTAGTGAATTGGGATGCAAAGATGCTGAAAAAAGGCAACCAGATGCAGCAGCATAATCCCGCTACGATCCACATATACCAAGGTCGGAATGTCAAAATAAGTTTATTTGGACTCTCTTGTATAAATGCCATAGGCGCTCGTTACTGATATTGAATGCTTTAATATAGCCTCAACAACGATCTACAGTTGGCAGATTTTGATTTACATAACTCAAACAGACAGCGATTGTCTATCAACGATCCACTTTCACAACGCGATCGCTGTATCTCAACCCAGGAGATTTAGCAAACTATTAATTATAATCTAAATTCGTTAAGCTAAAAGAGGTTACTAAGATACCATTTTTATAATGTAAATCAAATCACATAAGCTTATGGAGCCAGACTCTTTACCAACCGAGGTGATTTTGACGCATCCGCGTCAATCCCTCGGTAGAGCGCAACTTGATTGGACACCCCAACCAGGAAATTACCTCGATTTTGAAGGTAAAACCTACGCAGTTTTGGAACGCCGCCATAAATACCAACTTAAAGCAGGGCGTTACCGCTTGCATAATATCGCCCTTTACGTACAGTCTGCTCAAAGACCAGCTGAGAAAAGCTTGGTAGACGGACGCTGGGTAATCGGCGATGCCACTTGTTGCTACAATGCGCAATCAGAAATCGTTCGTTGTGCAGTCAATCCCAGCGGCCCTTGTACATCTTGCCGATTCTATGAAAGAATCGAGGCTGAAGGATGAAATTCATACTTCACACTTAACACTTCAGCCTTTTTCAAACACCTCTCCTACAGTTAAGCGGGTGCCATTAACAAAATCCCATCCCGACTGAGGACGTTTGCCAGCTAACTGAACCTCTCGCAACAACAACATACCTTCACCAGTTTGGACAATCGCTCCAATTCCCTTGGTAATGTTTACCACTTCTCCCGGACTACCGGATAACGTTGACAAATCAGGCAATTTGTGAGTTATTTTTTCTAATTCTGGTGGTAGCTTATAGCTGTAAGCAGAACCAAGGGGAACGGTAGCAGTAATTTTTAGTGCTTGGTTGCGAAAGCTGGCAGTGCAGTTAGGGTAAAAGCCTCTGATTTGGTTGTGTAATTGCATAGCGCTCTTTGACCAATCTAAACTATAGTCCTGCTTTTTAATTAGTGGTGCATAAGTCGCTTCAGAATTATCTTGAGGAATTGCTGTGATTTCTTGTCGTTCCAGTTTAAATAAGGTTTCCAGCAATAAGTCTGCACCTAATGTAGCGAGTCTTTCAGCCAAAGTGTAAGCATTATCAAGTAATTCAATAGGTGTAGTTGCTTTCAGCAGCATTGCACCTGTATCCATGCCAGCATCCATTAACATGGTAGCGATCCCCGTTTCTGACTCACCGTTATACAAACACCATTGAATGGGAGCAGCACCCCGATATTTAGGCAAAATTGAACCATGCACGTTAATGCAGCCTAACTTCGGCATATCTAAGATGTTTTGTGACAAAATTTGCCCATAGGCTACAACGACAAAGGCATCTGCATCTGTTTCTTGGAGTTTGTTTAACGTTTCAGTGTGTTTTTTTAGCCGTTGGGGTTGCCATACAGGCAAGTTAGCAGCAGTAGCAAGAGTTTTTATTGGTGAAGGTGTCAGTTTATTCCCTCTTTCCCGGCGTTTATCTGGTTGAGTGACAACTGCTAATACCTCAATATCTGGGTGATTCAGCAATTTTTCGAGAGTGGGAACAGCAAACTGGGGAGTACCAAAAAATACGATTTTCATGCTAGTCAATAGTCAAATATTAATAGTTAATGGTCAAGAGTCAAGGGTTATATCGTGTCTGGTGAAAGACTGATCGTTGAGACTGCAAGGGGTCAGGGGACACAGAAAGAAAGAGTTTTCAGATTTTTGCACAGATATGGGATTCATAACTCATTAACCGGACATGATGTTAATAGACTTTGGACTCTTGACAATAAAGATAAGTTTTTTAGTGCTAAAGTAGTTTGATATTGGTGAAACTCAAGGTTCCTTGATAAACTTATAATTAAGTTTAAGTTAGCCAGCAAATAACGTAGTAATAACTGCTGCTGCTGCTAGCGAAATCAACCCTTTGGCAATGTTTGACGGCAATCTTCTGGGCGTCTACCAGCTAAATCTCGTTTCGTGTGTTCCCTTAAATTGAGCTATGTCACTGTATTCTCACAATTAATGTAGAACAGATGACAATTTCTGCTCTTGGGTAGATACTAGTAATGGTTTTTGAGTTATAAATATGTTGCGCGTCAGCTTTGCCAGCTTTTCAAGTAACGCCTCAAATTTCCCTTAATTCAAATTCTGCGATTTTGTCGCAGGTTATATGTAGGGAGAGAGCCTGCGGGTTAGCGATCCCTAAAACAACTCCTAACAGTCCACTTATTTAAATCTCGGCTGTTGTTATTAACAGCTGAAATTGGACTCTTAATGCCTTTTGAGCGATACCCCTAGGTACGATTAGGTGTTAAGTGTCAAACTAGCTTGTTTTGTACTTTATATGGCTTAGTCGATCTGTATTATTACTATAATAACAGAGGGCTGACTAATACCAGTATATTAGCTTTTATTAGGTGTAAACTATGATACTTAAGTTTTGTAAAGCTGTGATAAATTTGAACAAATTATCTCGTTAAAAATTTGAGTTTCTTGTTATACCTATAGTTATAGCCAAACCTCATTGCTGCCCAGGTCTGCTCCTCACACAGCAACCGCCCCCCTAGAGAGTCAACCCATGCTTAAACCTCTTTTGCTGTCTGGATGGTTTCGCGTAAAACCATTTATTAAATATGCTGTCGTTGTGATACTGATTGCACCGCTAGTAGCGGCATCAGGTCATTCTACCTCGGCTAGGCAATCAGAAGTAGCAAAAAGCACCTCTGAGAGTGAATCATCCGGTTCAAACTCAACAGAAATAGCTGCTGTTAGCGAACCTGATGTAGCTGATATTTTACAAGCAGCACCAAGTAACACCTTGACGAGAGAATCTGACTCTC
This sequence comes from Calothrix sp. NIES-2098, assembly GCF_963875125.1. NCBI lineage: Bacteria > Bacillati > Cyanobacteriota > Cyanophyceae > Nostocales > Calotrichaceae > Calothrix > Calothrix sp. NIES-2098. The sequence continues at coordinate 7,735,277 of NZ_CAWNKJ010000001.1, read as the reverse complement.
AACTACAAGGTATGGGTATTATTGGACAACCGCAATTCTCATCAACGGAAAAAATAGAGTCTTCTCCAGAAGCAGCAAATGTTGTTACAGAAGATTCTGTTGCCAGCAATGATGTAGCTGCTAAAGATTCATTAACAGCAGTAGAACTCGCGCCCTCTACCAAGCTGTCTTCTAGCCAATTAAATTTATTACAAAAATTAAGAAATTCTAAAATCCAATCTTTAACAGCAGATAATTCTCTGCCAAAAAAGATAATTGTTACGCAATCGTTGGCAGCAACTCAAGTTTCTCCGATTTTGAAAGAAACACAACCAGAAGCCAACAAGGAAGTACCTGTTTCGGAACAATCTGGCCCAGAACAAGCAGCAGCAGATCCTATCGGTAGCCCCCATCCTATTCCCTGGAAATGGATTATGGCTACGCAAGAGGCAATTGGCTCTAAGGGCGGTGGAGTACGTTACTACCGTAGCGTTCCTGTAGTTTCTCCAGACGGCAAGCATATTGTTTATAGTCGGGTACGACTGGAAGTAAAACCCGAAATGTACAACAGCCGTGTTACTAGTGTTTTGTTTGTGGAAGAAGTACAAACCAAAAAGTTACGGGTAATTGCTTCAACTTCTGTACTTAGCGATCCCCTGTTGCAAGCAAAAGCTCAGTCTTCAGAAGCAACACAAGATCAAGGTAAAATTGGCGTGTTAGTGCCTGTTAGTTGGTCAGAAAAAGGCGAGCGCTTCTTAGCACGGAGATTTGAAGGTATATTCAACACAGCCGATGCGACAGATCGAGCAGTTATTTGGGATAGACAAAATAATCAAGCTAACACTGTTTCTCCTGTAAATAATCCAGATGAGCATGAAAAGATTGCAGTGTTATTAGGTTGGAGTAAGAGTCAACCCGATCACGTACTATTCCGTGCTGGCGAACTAGGTGATGAAGATTGGCCTTTAGTAAAAGTGGCAATTGATGGTAAGACTGTCAATACAAATCCAGATACAGATCAGCCAATTACTTTTGGTCAAAAGCTGACAGATGCTTGGGCAGGCCCCCAAGTCGCCTATCGATAGTTTTTTGATCTAAAATCCCTATAGAATCCCGTTGTTGCTGAGTTGACAACGGGATTTTTTTGTTATTGCAAGAAGCTTATTAGTCGTATGATTAAAAATAAGTTTTGATATCAAGTTTCAATTAAAGATAGTATCTGTCATTGCGACCGGAATGCAGTGAAGGGAAGCAATCTCATTAATTCTGAGGTACTACAACAAACTGCAACTTAGTATGAGTTTGATATTTTCAATTAAATATAGCGATGTGCTTGAGGAATCGAGATGATTGAAAATAGTATTCCCGTATCAACTCTTTTTATTGGGCTGAATGGTCTTATTGCCTTTTCTCTTTCTTATATTGCAGCAGATGAAAGGCTAAAAACAAGGGTTTGGCATGGGGAATCTAAAGCAGATGTCGCACAACAGCCCAACCCTCTAGACAATCCTAATCCTTGGGCTAGTAGTGTTGAGAATATAACTCAAAAACTCTTTCCTGAACTAAGAAAAGATCATAGTCTGCTACAAAGAAAGGTGCGCGCGCATGGCAATTTTGCTGAGTATGTACCTCATGGATTGTTATTTATAATTGCTCTGGAATTGATGCACACACCAATATGGTTGGTGTGGCTTTTGGGTAGCGCTCTTACTGTTGCTCGGATTGCTCATGCATGGGGTTTAATTAATACTTATGGCCCTTCTGTTGGGAGAGCAATTGGCTTTTTCACTACTTGGTTTGTTTATTTAGTTGGTAGTTTTGCTTGTATTTATTACGGCTTGAAATCAATAATGTAGAAGATGTTTTGTTCAATTTTATGAGCAATTCAACATCGAACTCAAGGCGAGGATAAACATCTTTGAAATTTTGGCTTTCGCACAAAATTATTAGCCATTAGCAATTAGCCAATCGCTATTAACTAGAAAAATACTTAGTATAAAACTACAAAGTCGTTTCGCTACTAGTTTCTACTAATTCTTCTGTATCTTCTTTGACTCTACGGATGGGCAAGTTGGCAATCAAAGCTGTAGTTCGTTGGTTGCTTTCTAGAGAAAACTCCAAGTGATCTGTATCAACTTCTACATAACGACAAACAATCTCTAGGATTTCTTGTCGCATTTTTTCCAACTTCTGCGGGTCTAAGTCAGCGCGATCGTGGGCTATCACCAATTGCAGGCGGCGTTTAACGTGAGTGCGACTGGTATCTGGAGAACGAACAAAAAGCCTTTCTAAAAGTTCAAGAATCATTGCAAATAGGTCTGCGGGGACAGGAAAATTAGTTAACCAATCTTAGTCCACAACAACTTTCTCAAACGAGTAAAGATGTTGTCATGGTGTGAGTCGAGTTCAAGAAATTCGACAGATTCCCCTTCCAATCTGCGAGCAATGTTCTCAAAGGCTGTGGCAGCTAAAGAAGGTGTGTCTGATAATACCAGAGGTTCGCCGCGATTGGTAGAGACAATAACACGCTCATCGTCGGGGATCACACCAATGAGGGGGATGGCGAGAAGTTCCTGAACATCTTGAACAGACATCATATCATTGGCTCGCACCATTGCGGGTCTGATCCGGTTAATTATGAGATGAATCCGCTTAATACCTTGTGCTTCTAATAACCCAACTACCCGGTCAGCATCACGGACGGCAGAAATTTCGGGTGTGGTGACGATAAGGGCTTCTTTTGCGGGTGCGATCGCATTTTTGAAACCCATTTCAATACCCGCCGGACTATCGATGATTACGTACTGGTACTTTTGCGCCAGGGCGTTCACCAATAACTTCATCTGGTCGGGTGTAACTGATTCTTTGGTGCGATTTTGGGCTGCGGGTAGGAGTACGAGATTAGTTTGTCGCTTATCTTTGACTAAAGCTTGTTCTAAGCGACACTCCCTCGCTAGAACTTCCACCGCCGTATAGACAATGCGGTTTTCTAGTCCTAGTAGCAAATCCAAATTTCTCAAACCAAAATCCGCATCAACTAAGGCTACTTGACGCCCAATTTTGGCTATAGCCATGCCCAGATTTGCTGAAACTGTGGTTTTACCCACCCCTCCTTTACCGGAGGTAATGACAATAATGCGAGTCATGATCGAAACACGCTCAATAGGGTTTAGGAAATATAGTAATTACTTAAGGCTCCCGATCGATCCTACTTAAATTGGTTGCGGGAAAAATCAATAGCCCTGGCGATGCGAATGCCTTGCGGTGTTATGTGCGCTACTTCGGGAGAAAACTGTGTTGGCGATTTTTCTGGTGCCCTAGCTACGGCATCTGCAATCCGCAATTGGGTTGGTTCCATTTGCAAGGACATAATCAGACACTCACGATTGCCACTAGCACCAGCATGGGCGATACCCCGTAACCGACCCCAAACTAAAATATCTCCATCTGCAACTACGATACCACCTGGATTTAAATCTCCCAAAATGATGACACTTCCCGGATGACGAATTTCAACTCCAGAACGTACTGTCATTTCTAGATAAAGGGCATCTGCTAAGGGGGTGGGGGTAGTTTTAACTTCCGAACTGAGAGAAGTTTCTAGTTGGAGTTGTTCTACAGAATAACCAGAAGAGACAGCCGCGATCGCAGTTTGACGGCGACTAGTAGCTACAGATTTTAACTGTAATTGAACTTCACTTAAAACTTCCGCCAGTTCTTGGAGTTGTCGGCTATCTAACAAGCGGTCTTTTGCCATCAGATACACTGGTGTATTGGGTGTGCGAAAGCGTTCTGCTTGTAGGCGTTGGCGCATCTGTTGCCAAACTTCGTACCAGCTAAATTCTGCGGCTGGTACTTGTGCTTCTGTCGGCAAAATTAATAAAAGTCTTCCCTCCTCAGTTTTCCATTGGACTTGAATATTATTTTTTACCTGATTTTCTGGTAATGGTAAATCAAGAGCATTTAGATCGGAAAGGGCAGAAATTGAATCTAAATTGGGTATAGCAGCATGAGAGGCTGCATCTTGAGGCGGAGAATTTATCTGTGAGTCAGGGTTCTCTAGATTTGATGATGCATCAACAGCAGCAGAATTTGTCTGTGAGTCAGGCTTGTCTGAATTTACTTCCGCATCAGCAGGCGCAGAATTTGTCTTTAAATAATGAAGAACAGAATTTAGTTCTACCTCAGGGAGAACAGAATTTGACTCTCGATCGGAAACGTTAGATATTGAATCTGCATCAGGAAGTGCAGAATTTGACTCTAAATCGGCAGAATCAGAAGTCATGCAGCACCAGCCAAAAAACAAGGAACAATCGGAGCAATTATCAATACAAAATTAGTTGCATTGGGCAACAATATCCTCACACCAGAAAGTGCTGAGTATATCAGACAAAATAAAAATCTTCACTCATAACTCAGGACTCCTTACTCAAAACTTTGTTCGTCAACCTGCGATAAATGGTTGCTAAAGAATCAGCATCGCCAACATTACCAGGAAATAATACTACTGGCAACTTCGGAAATTGAGGATGGTCTGTTGGTGTCAGAACCATCGAACAACCAGCTAAAATTTGACCGAGTAAACGGGCTGAAGTTAAGGCAAGGCCAGTACTGAGGACATCATTAGAAGTAATGCCGCCTTTACCGATTAAGAATCCTATATCAGCTGGTAAACCTCGAACAATATCCATTAATAAAGCAGACACCTTGATGCCAAACTCTAACCTTGTATTAACGTCCTTAAAAGTTAGTTCTTGACGGCTTGTATAAACTACTGGGGTTTTACCAGCGTTGTGTGCCGCTTTTACACTTTCCAGGATCTCGGTTAGCAGTGTAGCAGATTGATTCGCTGGATCGTGAAGAAGTTGGGCAACATTGACTTCAATTCCTACCGTTTCTGTTTCTTGTAAGAGTGCTTCTAGTTGTTGCGTTGTCTTTTTGACGTGGGAACCAACGATAACTGCACCTGGTTTACCACCACGTACATACTCTGCCATGTTTTCGGCGGCAATCGGTTGGGGAGGTAAGGCGGCTAAAGCGGTTAAAATACTGGCGGCACTGCGGAATAAAAAGCGTTTACCCTGACTAGCTGCTTTTAAGATATCTCTGGCAAACGAGTTGAGATCGGCTTGAGTTTCACCATCGACAACAACGCATTGATTACCACTCAGTTGCAGTAACCGTTCTAAAGTTCCAGCACGAATATCGTCCAGCAAAAATCTTTCCACAGACTCAGCCGGAATTTGTCCTGCGGTTTTTTCTTCTACGTACTTGGGCAAATAACTGTGATGGTAGCTGAATACTGAATCGCGAGCAAACTCAGTTTCATGCACTGGCGTAGGGACACCATCAATAAATAAATAATGTATGCTGTCGCGGGTGATGCGTCCGCCTTCAAAAAATGCTGGGACGAGAAAATGGGCATCAAAGGGGCCGAGTTCTTCAGCGATCGCATCTGTTTCGATGGGATAATGTCCTCTTAAGGTCGAATCAGAACGACTCACAACCAGAAAATCTGCAATTCCTTCCGCATCTAAGGCAATTTTCAAATTACGGCAGACTTCTTTGGTAACAGATGCAGCTGACTCTGGTGGTAAAGCGCGGGTATTTGTCAGAATAAAGAAAATCGGTGAATTATCTTGCAATCCCAAGCGTAAAGTTTCCACATCCCAATGCATCAGCAGCAAACAGCTGTGGACTGTTTGAGAACCTGTCGGGTCATCATCCAGGACAATAATTTTTGGTTTGTTGCTCATTTAAATCAACGCGGCGACTGTAGTTTGCTGATTTCCGCTTGCACATCCAGGGCAATCTGCAATGATTGATTGAGGAATTGCGCGTATTCACCTGCCTGACTACTAAGTTGTAAGGCTTGGAGATTAGCTAAATTATTGACAAATAACTCTTGATTATTAGCAAGCAGTTTTTTATTATCTCGTAAAATTCGTTCGGTTTTCAAAGCTCGAACTAAATCTTCTCTGATTAGTTGCAAGGCTGAGATGACTTTATCTCGGTCATTGATACTGCTTTGCGTATTGCCAGATGTTGCTAATTGGTCGTTAATATCTATGGCTTTGATGACTGCATGATATTTATCGACTTCATCTAAAAGAATTGACAACGCTTGCGGACAAGTGAACCGCCGCCAGAGCGATCGCCCAACTATCACCGCAATTGGCACTAGAATTAGTAAAATGATTCCTAATTTAATTGAAGAACCAATTATTGGCAAAATAATAAACGCATAAATCCCACCAACAATAATTGGTGTGAGCGCTAAAGCCACCAATCCTTCATTCATCAAAAATCCTAATCGCTTCTCGCGGTCTGCCATAATAGAAGGTCGAAAAACGTCTTCTGAATCAAATCCAGTTAAGCGTCTTAATTCTCCTTTACTAATTTCCAAACCTAATAAGTCCGGCTGCACTACTGGATACTCCTTCAGGAAGCGCGAGTTGCGTATATATTGTAGTCGGTTTAGCGTAGATGCGACGGTTGTTGAGGTATCAGGTTCAAATGTAATAACTACTCTCGCCACCGATTGAGCCAATCTACCTGACCAACCCAATCTGTCGCTTCTGCTTGAGATAAAAGGCGATCTAATGCCGCAATCAAATCTGAAAGTGACCAACTATTCTGAGCAGCAAGAATAATACCGCCATGTTGAGGATACTGTTGCGCTAGAACAATAAAGTCTCTCACGTTGAAAGTAAAGATACATCTACCCTGAGCAGTTGCGCGTAATAATTGAATTTCATCACTAGCATCCAAGGGCATCCAGTCATTTGGAGTACGCGTGACATCATGCCCTTTCGATACCAATGCTGAATGTAGCGATTTAATGGATGTATCTGCATCCAGATGAAGCTTGAGCTTAACCATTCACAATTTCTAAGGATTGCTCAGAAGCGATCGCAGCGTCAATTTGCTCCTTATTTACTGCATAAAAACTCAGAGCTTCTCTTACCTGTGTCTCAGTCAGATCGTACTCATTCTTTATCTGACTTGTATTCATACCCCATTTTTGGGAAGCGATCGCCACAGTCTGCACTCGAATTCCTGTTCCTTTGACGATCGGTACAAGTTGCCCATTTGACGCCTGACGATAAGCAATTTGTGGAAAAGATGCTTTCAGGGTACTGACTTTTTCGGTTACAGCCCATAGAATAAATTGGTCAAGCGAAATCCCCTGAATCTGAGCTAATTGCTCAATTTCATGCTTCAACTGGTCAGGTAAATTTAGGGCATATGCTGTCATTTTCAGTTTTTAGTTTCTAGCTCTAAAAAAATCATATTCTAAATCTTTTGCTTCCTTGCCATCTCGTCTTGGAATCAATTTCAAGGCTAATAGCTAAGATGAAGATGCTCTTGCCTCCCGTACCGAACGTTAGGTGATGTCTACCACAAGCTGCTCCGCGTCTACGCATCCACTAAAAGTTACATTGCATCGGCTTACAATGCGATCGCATCAACTCAGATTGCAATTGTATCGACTGCCTAACTTAATTGCTCAAAGCCAGCACAACTCCCAACTCTACAATCGGGCATTCTAGGAAAGACATCAAGAAAGCGATCGCTTTATTAACCAAAGTGATTAGTCTGTTAAAGAAAATCGTTGCTTTGTTAAACAAAGTAATTAGTCTGTTAAAGAAAGTCGTTGGTTTGTTAAACAAAGTGATTAGTCTGTTAAAGAAAGTCGTTGGTTTGTTAAACAAAGCGATCAGTCTGTTAAAGAAAGTCGTTGGTTTGTTAAACAAAGCGATCAGTCTGTTAAAGAAAATCGTTGCTTTGTTAAAGAAACTACTTGTTACGCAAATTTTGAGACACCTTAATTGCTCGACAAACTCAGCGCAACTCGAAAACCAACATTGATGTATTTATTATCTCGCGCGTTACAGTTGCGTACCGCTGAACGGCAATTCCACGGGTTCATATTCCAGGAACCACCCCGCAGCAAACGAGTATGATTATCACTCATCCAAACACTTCCATCGGCTGGCGCTCCTTTATAATTTTTGTGCCAGCTATCTTCGCACCATTCCCATGTATTACCATGCATATCAAATAACCCAAAGGGGTTGGCAGGAAATATTCCGACATCCGTTGTCTGTCCGCAATATTTACCCTTGGGCCCAGAAGCGTAAGTGTAATTCCCGTTGTAATTAGCTAAATCGGTTGTAATTGTTTCACCAACACAAAACGGAGTAGTTGTTCCTGCACGACAGGCGTATTCCCATTCTGCCTCAGTTGGTAAGCGATAGGGTTTTCCCGTTGCTTGCGCAAGTCGAGCACAAAATTCAACTGCTTCATCCCAGGAAACTTGTTCCACAGGTCGATTAGTGCCTTTAAAATGAGAGACTTCGGGATTTAATTGAATATTCACCTTCTCTAGCGCCGCAACAGCTTTCCATTGGCTCTGAGTAACCAAATATTTCCCCATGAAAAAGGGTTGAAGCGTAACAGTGTGTTGTGGACTTTCAGAGTTATATCGTTCTGCTTCATCTCTTGGAGAACCCATCAATAATTCTCCACCGGGAATTGCAACCATTTCTAAAACTAAATCATTACCCAGGTTTTCTGTAAAAAACTTGGCTCGTCCCCAAATGCGATTAATTATCCAGGCTCTGGTGTTCTTTGATAAGTCGGATTTGACATTTAGAGTAGCAAACTCAAATTCAAACAGCTCGGTTTGAATTTGCGCTTTCCACTGCGGCGATTTTTGGGTAATGACCCTTTCTTCTATCGCCACGATATCTTCATGGTGTAATCCTAAATATTGCTGATAGTCTTGCAAATCTTTTTGAGTGGTTTGGTCAAAAGGATATTGATGTTTAACTGCATCAATTAGTGCTTGTTCATACTCCTGTAATTTCTGCTGATACTCGCGATAGGGTTGGAGAACTTCTTCTTGAATTTCCTTAGCTCGATCCTCAGATAAACCTAACTCATGTCGCTTAGATTCTAGTATTTTCAAAGCAAAAATCGAAAAAGTCCCCTGACCTTGTTTTGCGCGACTTCTAGCTTCTTGAAAGAATATTTGCTCGGCTGAGGGATTAAGAAGAATTGTGGGCGCTAGTTTTAAGGCTTGCAACGCTTCTGCAGCTTGAGAATAGCGCAAACTGAAGTGACGGCGTACCATTTGAGTTAACACCTGAGCCAGATGGTCGCTCACCTGTACTTGATTCTGCCAGATGATTTCACCTGTCAATGGGTCTTCTTGCAAGTCAGAGGGTAAATCACCAGTCAAAGCTTGAATTATCGTCATCCCCACAGCATACACATCACTACCCAAACAAGGTTTACCATTCTTTTGCTCGTTGGGCATATAGCCGGGAGTACCGATAACAACGCTAGAGTATACCTCACCTTGAGAATTCACTATCAAAGAGCCAAGTTCTTTCACTGCTCCAAAATCAATCAGGAAAATTCGACCATCTTCATGTCGTCGCATTAGATTTTGCGGCTTAATGTCGCGGTGAATCACTCCTTTACTATGTATAAAAGACACAACTTCTAGAATATCTTCCAACAACTGAGTTGCATTATCCTCACTCAGCTGCGCACCAGGAATGAATTCTTGGCTCAAGTCTTGTCCTTCGATAAATTCTTGAATTATGTAAAGATTTTCGTTTTCGTTAAAATGTGCTAATAATTGGGGAATTTGGGGATGTTGGCCTAGCTTTTCGAGAATAGCCGCTTCTTTTTCAAAAAATTCCACAACACGGGGATGAGACTGATTAGGACGCAGTTGCTTGACTACACATAAAGGCTTGCTAGGTTGCAAAATATCCCTAGCCAGAAATGTTACAGCAAAGCCACCGCCGCCTAATTGTCGAATGATTTCGTAGCGTCCAGCCAGTGTATTCAAGATGACTGTCAACCCCCAGAAACCGGATGAATTTTAGTGTAATTGTCAATGATTGAATGTGACAAGTCAACTTCAGCAATGGTGAAGAGAATTCGCATCTACGCAAACTTAATTCTGCCTTTACCTCTTTTGATGTAGACTTTATGCAGAGTTTAACTCCCCATAGGGATATAGAATGCTAGGCGATCGCTATGGTCAAAATTAAAGCTTTTGCGCCATTAGTTCTACACATAATTTAGTATTATTACGTTATAAACTTTCTCCAGCTTCTTTAAGTGCAAAATCAATAACTGTTTGACTTAAGCGAATATTATGATTTAGCATTTCTTGAATAGCTGTTTTAATAGATAGAGGATAACCTTCACGTTTAGCACGTAATAAAATCCCAATTGAACCTGTCACTGACAGACCGCTTAATCTAGCTATTCTTCTACCCACAGCTTCATCAATACAAACAGTTGAAATATTTTCGTTTAATGCTAATTGAATAACTGATGCTTCTCCCAAATCTAAGGAATTAAATAGAAAGGGAGAAATGTTTAAAGGCGAACTTTGCTTTTGTAACCACGATGCCGATTGAAATTCATTGACAGCCAAGCCTGTAGAACCACCAATGAGTATTTCTTGTGAGACTTCAAAAGGAACAAGAACATCTAGATAGAGAGACTGTAAAATCTTCAAATCACCTAAAGCAGCAACGATAGCAATTAAGGGAGAAGTGTTAATCACTATTTGGTTAGGACTAGGCATTTTCTAGATCTGATAATAATTCTTCTTCACTTAGGTCAATCAAGGAAACTTCGTAGTCTTTAAGTTTGAGGATAAAAGTTACCCTGTCAACGCCTACTAATGCCGCAGCCATACCAGATGAAAGACGTTTCATTTCATATAACTTAACTGCCATTGCCCATTTAGATTCTTCTTCAAATTGTTCTCTAGTTTTGCCAACAGCATCAGGTAATGTTGCGGGGTAGTTAATTGTCATTTTTAAAGACATATATCTTTTATTGTCTAGATTAATTTGAGTTTATCAAATCTAAAGAAAAGTTGATAACGGTAAGTAAGTTAGAGAATTTAACTGATTGATTTTTAGGTATTAATTTAGCGATCGCCAAAAAAAAGAGGCAGATAAATCATCCGCCTCTAAAATTAGATTAGTATAAAAATTATGGATAAAGACCGCGATCGCTCAGTGCTTGCGCAACTCTTCCCACTCCCAGCGTGTAAGCTGCTAAACGCAGAGTCATTTGCCTTTTCCTTGAATGTTCAATTACTTGACGGTAAGCTTGCACCATCAAATGTTCCATTTCGCGGTTAACTCGATCTTCATCCCAGAATAAATAAGAAAGTCCTTGTACCCATTCCAAATAACTAACTACAACACCACCAGCGTTCGCCAAAATATCTGGTAGTACTACTACACCCCGTGCCTCTAGTGATTCGCTAGCTTGCAGTGTTACCGGGCCGTTAGCTGCTTCTGCAACAATATGCGCTTGTATTTGATTCACATTCTCTTCGGTAATTTGGTTTTCCAAAGCTGCTGGAATCAAAACATCGCAGGGTAAAGTCAGCAAGTCTGCATTGCTAATTGCTACGGTTTGTGGGAAACCGACAACACTTCTGTGATTTCTAGCAGCGTAAGCTTTCAATGCAGGAATATCTAAACCAGTTTCGGAATATATCCCCCCAGCACTGGTGGAGACAGCAATGATGATTGCACCTGCTTCCTGTAGCAATTCAGCAGCAGCCATACCCACATTTCCGAAACCTTGAATGGCTATGCGCACACCCACCAGGGATTTACCTTCATCCGCCAAGGCTTCCCGGACAATAATCATTGTCCCACGACCAGTTGCCATTTCCCTTCCTCTGGAACCACCAACTGAAATCGGTTTACCAGTCACAACCCCTGGTACAGCATGGCCAACGTTAACTGAATAAGTGTCCATCATCCACGCCATTTCACGGGCGGAAGTACCGACATCTGGTGCGGGAATGTCTACTGATGGGCCAATATCTTTAATTAATTCGCTGGTGTAACGGCGGGTAATTCGCTCTAATTCACCAACGCTGTAATACTTTGGATCTATAGCAATACCACCCTTTGCACCACCATAAGGAATACCTAACAGCGCACATTTCCAAGTCATCAGCATTGCTAGGGCAGAAACTTCTCGCAGTGTTACAGCCGGATGGTAACGAGTTCCTCCTTTATAGGGGCCTAAAATATCCGAGTGTTGTACCCGATGCCCTGCGAATACCCGTATTTCCCCATTATCCAGTCTTACAGGAATAGAAACTGTAACAACTTTGCGTGGGTGGCTGAGAATTTCTAAGATTCCTTGATCTAATTTTAATTCTTTTGCTGCCGCTTCTAGATAGCTACAAGCTTGATCGAAAGGACAAATATGCGCTGGACTTGCAGGTTCCAGCGGCATTACAGGTGTTGCAACCATAAAATTTACTCCTAATCGCGGTATCTTTGCGAACCGGATATATATATATGCCTAGCTTATCCTTTCTTTTAAAGAAAATTAGAGTTTTTGTAGTTTTTGTTACAATTTAATTTCGCTTTTATGCATTATATGAAAAATGAACACAGATTATTCTGTGTTCATTTATAGCGATCGCTTTTATCAAAATTTACTAATCCCGATTAATTGGGCGCGAATACCTCAGGCGTAAAGCTACCATGCAAACCATAAGGTATGTGATGCTTGAGATGCAAACGCGCGATCGCTCCTTTATTTAGATCGCTAGCATCCAAAATTACTACATCCGAGCGATGGTAAGCCGCATCATAAACCAAAGCCAGCACCCAACCGTCATCTTCCTTTTCTGAACCTGGACGGGGAACAAAAATCGGTTCGCCCATAAAACCACAAGGTGCAGCACTCCATAGTTGTCTTTCTCCTGAATCTAAATCAATTTTCAAAATTGATTGCAAGGGAGCATTCCCCGTCTCTGCATGAGTCGCACCTATATACAAGTAACGATATGGGCGTCCCACATTATTAGGATGAATGCTAGGAAACTCACAACAACGACTTTCAATTAACTCTTTTTTTACTGTTCCATCCGTGAGGTTGAGAGTAAACCGCCAGAGTTGTCCTGGCGAACCAGCCTCGAAATTAACTTGGCGAAAATCGCTTTCCGGTTCAACTTCTGGTAAAGATTCGTAGCAAATCGAGTCAATGATAATTTCATCTCTCACTTCAAAAGCATTAACATGATGAAAGACAAAACCCGATTGAGTTTCCAGAATCTTCATGTCTGCTTTTCCAGCCTTGGGATTGCGGGGGATAACTATCAGTCGAGTTGGCTGCTTTGAGTCAAACTTGATACATTCTCCGGCGGCACGAATTCCCAAAGCTAAAGGTATGGGATTGAAGGTGACAGGATTCTGAAAGAAAATGCAGTAATTGGGAGTAATGACAAAATCGTGAATAAAACAGAAACCCGGAACGCTATGGGCGCGCTTTCTAATAATTTGACCTGCTGAATTTAATTCAAAAATCGTAATTTTGGTAGAAAGTCCTGGCTGAATCGAAAAGTTGACCAAGCAAGGTGCGCCATTATCTTGATTGCAACTGGGGTCAAGGCGGGGGTGGGCGCTAAAAGCTTCACCTGGAGATAAAACACCGTTGAAATATTCTCTTCCCAAGGTTTCTAAAGTGTAAGGGTCGAGAAGATGGGGTTCAGCCGCTTCCCAAAGTGCCAATAGTTTATTACCCCAGTAGATGACGTTGGTGTTAGCAATATTTTTAATTTTGAAGTCAAAAAGATTAGCTAACCAACCACCTGGTTTTTGTGTGCCAAATACACCACGATAAAGAATTTTTCCGGCTTTTTGTTCTGCTACATAGCCTTCAGTGCGGACAAAGCGATTGCGAAAATGAGCGCGACCATTAACAAAGCTGATGCGGCTAATCATGCCATCGCCATCAAAGGGGTGATGAATGCGTTGACCATTGATATCTAGTAAACCAGGGCCGTTTCTAAACAGCGTACCTTGGAGTTCTGGAGGAATTTGACCTTCTATATCATCAATCCAATAATCAAATTCTTGATATTGAGATTCATATCCTCCTTGCCAGTCAGTGCGACTGTAAGATTTTTCTAAAATTGCGCTTTCTGTAATTTTTGAACTCTGCATATTTTTTATATCCTTTTGTTATCTTGCGCAAAGACACAAAAGAAATCTCGACTTAGTAAAGGCTTCAGTTCGTGAAAAATAAAGCACTAAAGTCCTGACCGCGAAATCATCGCCGTTTCCTTGTCTTTGGGCAAAATAATTTTTTATTAACGACTTTGGATGTGATTACTTGTAGCCTCAATTTCTGAGATCAATTCAGGCACAAATGGCTCACTAGTACTTGCTGAGACTGGTTGCAATGATGAAATCTGAGTTTGCTCTTCCGCCGCTGGTAGCCAGCTAAGAAATGGCAGTGGTAATAATGTGCTGAGGTTGGTAAAGATCACTAAAAGCCACAGCAATTCAAAGTTAGTTTCAGTGATTCCCAGCCAATGCATAACGATCGCCCCAAATTCATAGGAAACCATTCCTGCTAAGTTAGATACCGACATTAACAAAGCAAATAATGTCGCTTCCACTCCCGGAGGGCAGATTCTGGCTGCTAATACCAGTACTGGCATATAGGCAATTTGGCCCATGACAGTGAGAATCAAGCTATCACCCAAACTAAACCAATGGTCATCTATACCCAAAGTGCGGTTAGTGTGAGTAACAAGTAGCAGCATTGTCATCCCTAAAGTTGCAGAAAGAACTGTACTCCAACCAAAGATGACGCGAAAAGGTAAAGTTTTGAGATAACGCTGGAAAATCCAAATACCAACTAAAGAAGCCAGATTTGTTACTAGGCGCACGCGTCCCAAAAATTCTGGTGCAAAGTGCAATTCGTTAGTTGTGAAGAAGAAAAAAGCTGCATCAGCAGTTGGGGTAGCTTGCCAAATAAAAACAAATGCTGTTGGTAGCCAGATTGCTTTTTGGGTAACGGCTTGGCGGAGTTGTCCCAGTTGATGCTTGATGCTATTTAAGTTGTTTTGATGAGGATTTTGAGGATCTCGATTAACAGGAGACTCGGCAATTAACCAAGCAACAGATGAAACTAACAGGGGAAAAACTGCGGTAATTGCAAATACAGTATGTGTAGAAAAATGTTCTAGCAACCACCCACTTAAATAAGCTGTCAGCAAACCTCCAAAAGCGGAAGCACCCCAGCAAATAGATTGTAGCGAACCTGCGTCTGCTTGAGATTCTGCTCTTGCCCTTTCGACTACTAGGGAATCAACGATGACATCGCTAACTGCAACTGAGAGTGACCCCAGTGCGATCGCAATCGTAGCTGCCCAGGTAGTATGAACTATTGTTGCCAGACTCAGCCAAGAGACGGTTCCTAAAATTCCCGATAAAATGAGGTATGGACGCCTGCGATAGCCAAATATAGGCAAGCCATCTGAGATAAAGCCAAATACTGGCTTGATAATCCAGGGTAAGGCGACTACGCCCAATAGCGCCGATACCTGTGTCGGACTTAGCAACAGTTCATCTTTCAAAAAAAAGCTGACGGCTAAACGCGCCAACCCTAAGATGCCTTGGACAAAGTAGACGGTAAGAATTGCGATTAACTCGGCATTAGGTTCATGACCGAAGAAAATTTTTTCTGTTACTGAGTCTTTGACCTTGGACAAGCCAGAGGAGTGAATCAGCATTTGATGAATATTTTTTAAGTTTTATCTACTTTTCTATCATATCGATTTCTGTAAGGAGGGGCTAGAAAGCAGAGCGATCGCTTTTATGGGCTGCGGAAAAAGCAGTGTATAAAATTTTTGTAGCTTTGATGCTTGCTGAAACGATCGTGAAACCACAGGTTACGCTGCTCGATTAGAGAGTGCGATCGTGAATGCTGCTGCTGCTAAAAGTGCTGCTACTGTCCGAACGTGATTCCACATCGTCCAGTTAGCAAGGTAGTTGACCCATAGATTCGCACCGTCAGTACTGCTGGGATCGACCTTTGCCAATGCATCGTTCAACGGTACATTAAACAGGATTGTCACGCCAAACGTGCCCAGGAGATAGAGCAGGCTGGCAACGAGCAGGTAGGCAGCACCGGGTTGATACCACTTTAACAGCGAGGAAACTAAAACAAAGACACAAGCCGCAGCCGTTCCTAAGAACGCCAGCATGAACAATGGATTGATTACCGTGATATTGATCGATTGCATGGCACTAATACCCTGCGTCGCTTGCAGTCTGCCAAGGGCGTTCATTACAAAAGACGAGAAGGCGAAAAATACTCCAGCCATCAGTCCGCAACCCAAAGCCGAGAAAAGCTTCAATAGGAAATAATAGTCAACATTTGCCATAGAGCCTCCTGGAAATTGCTGCCCCACAAGATGATGCGCCTATTTCAACAATGGCATGATTTCATCACACCAAGCCAACCAACCTGTTTCGTAGTGAATTCCGCGCAGCAACGTCATGTACCGAAACTTGAGGGCTTCTGATAATGCTTGCTGCTTCTGGAAGTGTTGGCTCTGAATTTCTCGGTAAATCGCTAATCGCTGCTGATGTTGCTGACGATGGGCTTCTAGTTTTGCCACCAGTGTTTCGCCTGACACTAAATGTCCAGCATAAAGTTTCACCAGCAAATCATCCTTGATTGGTGCCATCTCTTCTGACTCAACAATCCACTGACACAACTGCTGTTTACCCAATGCTGTCACTGCATAAATTCGTTTGTCAGGTCGATTCTCTTGCTGCACGGATTCGGCTTGCAGCCACTGCTTTTCTTCTAAGCGGTTCAGTTCTCGATAAATCTGTTGGAAACTGGCACTCCAGAAAAAACCAACCGAACCTTCTACTGAAGGATTGAAGCGCTTGGCAAGGTCATAGCCGCTATTGGGGGCGCTGACCAAAACCGACAGAATGGCATAGGTAAGAGACATGGGCTATGAATTGACATATTCAACAAGTTGAATATACACTAATTATTATATTCAAAAATTTGAATAATAAGTTTATTGAGTATGTAGAGCTTGCTGGCTAAAAAGTATCTCAAGAAGGCAAATATTATGAATTATTCGAGTTATCAAATCGATCTGCCAGAACATCCAGAGGCGGTTGTTTTTGTTAACGGCTTTTTGGCACGCGATCGCGCGGGGTTTTTCTGGATGTGGAAAAATATGCGGTGGATCAAGAATGCAACAATTCAATCTCAAGGCTGCGTGCAGGTGAAAGCTGGTATTTGCGGAATCAACGAAGTAATCATGGTAAGTTACTGGCGTTCCGAACAGGATCTTAAACAGTTCTTCCGCAGCGAACCGCATCGACAGATGATGCAATTTGTCATCAAAAATCCCAACAGCCTCTGTTTGTATAACGAGACATATCAGCCTTGGCACAGTGGAAAGTACAGCCACGAACCGCAAGGCATGGCAACGCTTTACGCGATAGCAAGATAAAATGGTTCGCAAGCGATCGCTACCAAGGATGAAATGATATGTCAGCCCAAAAAGAGCGATGGGATATTTTTGATGAGCATTATTTAGAAGGTACTGTTTCACTAGCAGTAGAAGAAATCCGATTCACAACAAATATATTGCGATTGCGGTTTCCGACTCTCTCGTAGGTAAACCTGTCAACACCTTGAATAGTCAAGTAAACACCAAGTCCACCAATCCGGCGTTGCTCCATAGGCAAATCCATATCGTCTGGAAGGGCTTGCTTGGTGGGGTCGTATTGTTCGCCTGTGTCCTCAAGAGTAATTGTTAAAGACTCATCTGCAAGTGTCGCTTGACAAACTACTTGACCCTCGCGGCCTGCTTCCTCATAACCATGTACAATGATGTTAGTTGCAATTTCGTCTACTGCCAGCCGCAGTCTATAAGAGGTTTTTTTATCTAAGCCTGCTGCTACTGCTGATGCCATGACGTATTGTGCAATTTCGCTCAAAGAGTCGAGCGTTCCCGCGACCGTTAAAGCTTCCATAAAATATCTCGTCAATACCAGTAATAATTTCTACTCAATAAGTAAAAGGAATCAGTAAATTACTCACTGATTATTTCCTAATCGCTGCACAGCCAGCATGGTAATATCGTCAAACTGAGGAGCATTATCCATGTAGGCAAACAAGTTGGTCTTGATCCACTCTAGAAGTTGGCTAGCTGAGGCTGGCGGCGGTTGGAAAAGAGAGAGCAGTCGCTCGCTAGTGTATAACTTATTATCTGGTGCGCGGGCTTCTGTGACACCATCCGTATAGCCAATTAAGATGTCGCCAGGATCGAGTTGTACCTGCTGAACTTTAAATTTCATATTGGGCATCATTCCCACTGCTGGCCCTGTGGGTTTGAGAGTTGCTTTCACACCTTCGGAACCGATAACAAACAATGGTTCGTGACCGCCATTTACGTAGTCTACGATACCTGTGTTAGGGTCTAGTACTCCAAAGAACAGGGTCGCAAACATACTCATCTGAGCGTGCTGTTGCGCAATATAGTTATTGATCAGCCCTACAGCTTTGAGGGCATGAATTTGTGCCTCGTGATTGTTCAGATCGAGATCGTTCAAGCCTGCCAGTACTTCCTCATCGCCAAGAATTGCTAAATTGCACAAAAGACTCTGTCCAGAGAAGATGCGAATCAGACTGCGGAACAAAGCCATAAACAATGCTGCGCCTACACCTTTGTCGCACACATCGGCAATGACTAGCCCGACATAACCCCCAGGAAGCATAAAAGAGTCATAAAAATCGCCTGCAACTTGGCGAGCTGGGTAAAAACAAGCCGCAATCTCCCAATCAGGAAGTTTTGGTAAATCTTCTGGGAGAAAATCTCTCTGAATCTGTCTCCCTTTTTCTAATTCATAGTCAAGTGCTTTTGAATAAGCCTCGATCTCTTGTTTGGCTTGATCCAGAAAATGGTAGGATTCCTCTAATTTTCCATATATCTCTGCATTTTCTAAGACTAACGCGATCTCATTAGCCGTTTTTTGCATCAAATTGGCTATTTCCCAGCTAAAGCGATTAGGTTCAGTATGTAGCAAAGTGAGAATGCCTAGCAAAACTTCATCTTTGAGAATTGGGATGGCTAATGCAGAGCGTACAGTATAAGGCTGATTAGGCAGCTGCAACCAGCGATCGTCGTTAATCGTATCGGCAATTAGTCCAATTTGGCGGTGACGATTTACCCAACCTGCCAAACCCTTGTCTAAAACGCTACCAATTAATCGAGAGCGAGTATCTTGTGCTGTGGTCTTCTGGGTGAGAATACTATCAGTAACTACTCCCTGGCTATCAAGTAAAAATAAACTGCCTGTTTCTGCTCCTGTAAGTTTGCAACATACGTGTAATGCTTCCTCTAAGGTAATTTTTAGCATTTCCTCCTGTTCTGGAGAACGTGCCATTGCTACTACCTTTGCCAGTAGTTCTCTTTGAGCCTCAAAAGCAGCTTGTGCAGCTCTAAGTGCTGCTACTTCTTGACGTAACGACTCCAGTTCTTCGTAATAAGGTTGTTCCCTTAATTGTTTATGAGTATCCATATATTTTTTGTCGCGGTAGATAATAGGAGTCGTTTTCTATAGCCATCCTATTTGTATTGTGAGATTTTTTGTTAAAGCTGTCATTTATCCTTATTCATTTGTAATTTCTCACAAGCAATTTATGAAGGCTATATTTGGCTGGAATAAGTACTTAAATATAAGAAAAGCTAAAGGCTAAAATTGTTTAGCCTTCATACTTCATACTTATTCCTAATCCTCCAATTTTTAGGAACTAGGCAACTTCGTACTCATCTTGTAAAATTACGCTTTGGCTGAAACCTGTTTTCTCAAGAGTTTCTAATACTTGTTCTTGTCCGCCGACTACATAAATATCAGCATCAGCGCCCATCTTTTGCTTGGCGAAAATTAGTACTCGCAGCCCAGCACTGGCGATATATTCCAGGTCTTGGATGAACAACACTAGACGCTTAACTCCGGCTTTAGCTGCATTCTCCACTTCGACTCGGAAAATGGGCGCAGAACTCGCATCTAGTTCGCCAGTTAAAGTAATTTTAGCGGTATCGCCGTCAATTGCCAGAGTTGCACTAAAAGCCATATTTTGAATCTCCTTTTTTGTTAGATTTTGGTTTTTGATTGGTCTTTCGCCATTTTTGATTGACAAAAAACAAAGATTTATTTGCCTACGAGAATCACAACTGAGCGATCGCCTAGTAAAATTCCGTGCTGATTTTCTAGTACGGGTTCTTTCCCTGGTTCCCAGCTAGCTTCTGCTGGGTTCGCGCCAGTATTCGCAAAGATATGCCACTTGATACCCGCTGGTGGTTGGGGAATTTCAAACCATTGAGCTTCCCAGTGCATATTCATGGCAACGTAGATATAGTTATCTTCGACTGTGCCACCTTTAGCGTGTTTGCCACAAAGCATAAAAGCTAGGGTACGGCTAGAGTCAGACCAGTCTGCATTCCATGCTTGAGTACCGTGCCAGGTAATATCAGCATAGCCGCTGCCTACGTAGTCACGGTTTTGGAAGTGCCAGTGGTTTCTCAATACCGGATGTGCGTTGCGGAAAGCGATGCAGTGCTTGGTAAAGTTGAAGAGGTCGGCGTTTGACTTGAGTAAATCCCAATTCAACCAGCTGAGTTCGTTGTCATGACAGTAGGTGTTGTTGTTACCGTTCTGACTTCTGCCAACTTCATCCCCCATGAGAATCATCGGTACGCCTTGGCTAACTAGCAACATGGCGATCGCATTTTTCATCTGCCGTTGACGTAAGGCATTGATCCCCGCATCTTCTGTCCAACCTTCTGCACCACAGTTCCAACTATCGTTATCGTTGGTGCCGTCGTTGTTGTTTTCCCCGTTGGCTTCGTTATGCTTGCCGTTATAGGAAACCAAGTCAGCTAAGGTAAAACCATCATGGGCAGTAATAAAATTAATCGAAGTCGCAGGTGCCCTTCCCGCCCAAGCATACAGATCTGGCGAACCTTGCAGTCTTTGCGCCATATCTCCGACGCGCCCCTCGCCTTTCAGGAACTTGCGAATGCCATCGCGGTACTTACCATTCCACTCAGCCCAGCGACCAAAAGCTGGGAAAGATCCTACTTGGTATAAACCGCCCGCATCCCAAGCTTCCGCAATCAATTTACATCTAGCAAGAATTGGGTCAAAAGCCAAAGTTTCCAACAACGGTGGATTTGCTAGCGGTGCGCCCCAAGGATCGCGACCGAGAATCGATGCTAAGTCAAATCTAAAGCCGTCGATGTGATACTCTGCTGCCCAGTAGCGCAGACAATCCAGCACAATATTACGCACAATTGGGTTATTACAATTAAGCGTATTGCCGCAACCACTGAAGTTAAAGTAGTAACCTTCAGGGGTAAGCATGTAGTATGTCTTATTGTCAATACCACGGAAAGAAATTGTCGGCCCGTGTTCGTTACCTTCCGCAGTATGGTTGAAGACCACATCTAAAATAACTTCAATGCCATTGGCATGGAGGTCTTTGACTAGCGCTTTCAATTCATCAACCTGCATCCCAAACTTGCCTGTGGCTGCATATCCCGCCTTGGGTGCGAAGAAACCAACAGTGCTGTAGCCCCAGTAGTTCAGCAACATTTCCCCTGTCTGGGGATTGGGTCGAGAATTTTCAAACTCGTCAAACTCGTATACAGGCATGAGTTCGATGCAGTTCACACCTAACTCTTTGAGGTAGGGGATTTTCTCCCGAATTGCTGCAAAAGTTCCGGGATGCTTTACCCCTGATGATGAATGGCGGGTAAAGCTGCGAACGTGCATTTCGTAAATAATCAAGTCTTCTGGCGGCAATTCCAGCGGTCGCTCGGATTCCCAGTCAAAGTCATCAAAGGCAATCCGGGCGCGATGATGATAAATATCACTCCAATCGGGTGTGACTCCCCAAACATCCCGTCCGCCAATAATTTTGGCATAGGGGTCTAAGAGAATTTTGCTCTTGTCAAACCAGTGTCCAGCCTTCGGATCGAATGGGCCATCCATGCGATAGCCATATTCGATTTCCTCATAATCCAAATCAAAAACCACCATGCAAAAAACATTCCCAATCCGAAACTCTTCGGGAAAAGGAATTTCTGCAAACGGTTCGGGCTGATGTTTCTTAAACAGCACTAAAGAACAGGATTTGGCGTGACTGGAAAAGATGGAAAAGTTCACACCTCCTGGAACCAACGTAGCTCCAAAAGGGAAAGGTTTACCCCGACGCAGCTTAAAGTCGCCGTAGGTATGGGTGGGATTAACGTCGATGCGCTCCATTGTTCTCTGGTAGTGAGTTGTCATTTGTCCTCTGTCATGAGTCGTTTGTATTTACAAATGACTAATGACTAATGACAAAGGACGACCTTAGATGTGTTTTAGCCCTTAAAAGAGGGAGTTAAGTTTTCACTCAACCTCCCTCTTTGTGGATTAAGCAGGTAGAGCGTGAACCTTGAGTTGGAGAGCTTCTAAGCCCGCTTCTACGGTGTCGCTGATGCTAAAGAAATTGAGAAACCCAGTAATCGACATCGTATCTTGAATTTCTGGGGCAACTCCTACCAATACCAGCTGTCCATCTTGACCAGCAAACTGCCGATGTAGCAATAGCAATGTGCGTAAGCCAGCACTGGACATATAGGGCACATTGGTTAAATCCAGCAGCAATTTACTTTTTGGGTGAACCAAAGGTAAAACTTGTGCTTGCACCTCAGGTGCAGTTTTGCCATCGACATCGCCATCTAGTTCTACAACAGTGACTTCTTCATGTACTGCTGGAGGTGCATCGCCGTTTGCAGTAGCGATCGCAGTTACTTGCAGTGTCTTGATAATAATCTCCATAATTAATTACTTCCCGCAGACTACGCATTAGGGACAATTGTAACTTTGACTTTGACTTGCGCTTTTGTTTCTGGTAGTTTCACAGTCAAGCCGTTGGCGTCAAAATCGGTGTATGGTTCGTCATCGATCCAACAAGCACCAATCTTGATGCTACCAGGAGGCAAAATATCTGGCTGCACCCGCAGGATGTTGTCCTTAAATGCACCTGGTTGGGGCTTGAAGTAGAGGTCTAGTGGTTGCTTAGTAATTAGCAGATTAGTATAGACTACTGCCAAGTAGCACAGTTCTGTTGAGTGGTAGGCACTCATGGAGTGAGAGCCTTTGAAGCGTTCGTTACCCAACAGGTAGGGTAAGCCATTGGCGAGAACGTTGAAGTAAACTGCACCGTCATCATGATCCAAGAAGAAGGCATTGTAGAAGGCTGCGGCTTCGTGGGCTTGACGCTTGTATTCTGACTTATCTAAGATCCCGTGGAGGATCAGGTAGGCGAGGATGGCTTGCTCTTGTTGCCACCAAGCTTTGCGATCGTGCCAAACAAAGCGATGTTGTTCTTCACCTTCACCGAGAACGCGTTCAACTACGTCATACCAGCCGCCTCTTTGTTGGTCGCTACCAACTTTGGGCATTAAATAGGCGATTTTCTCAGCTAATTGTACGTACTCGTCTTTGGACTTGAGGGAATTCATCCGCATCAAGTTCCAAGCAATTTTCAAGTTATGACCTACAACGGCGCGGTTTTGCTGCCAACCCCATGTTTGGTCTTTGCTCCAGTCTTCAAAAAACTTCTCTTGGACAAAGGGGCTGTCGTCGTAGTCTGGGAAATATTTGGCGATCGTGTCAAAGGTATATTCTAGGAAGTCGGCGTATTTCTTCTCGCCTGTTGCTAACCATAAATTGATCAGGTAAGCAGGCGCATGGTCGCCTACAGAGTTCCAGTTTTTGCGGGCGCGGTTCCGACCTAGAGATTCGGCACGAGGATCGAGGGTAATCGGGTCAATATGGGAGAAATAGCCGCCGCCTTCTTTATCGAGGAAGAATTTATCGAAGAGATCGACGGTCATTTCCGCATCTTTGAGAATGCGGGGATCGCCTGTAATTCTATAGGTTTGAATGGGGCCAGCTAGGGCGTAAATCTGTTCGTAGGCGGGAATTGCGTCGTAGTCGTCACTAAACTCGGAGGTGAGTAGCTTTTGTTCGCGGCGTCCGCTAACTTTAATGCCGTGATACCAATAGATGAGGTTTTCATCGGGATCGTAGAAGCGCATATGTTCGCGCAGGTACTCTGTCCCTCTTTCGGCTGCTTCTAGGAAGCGGTCTTCGCCTGTTAATAAAAACGCGGAAGCGAAACCATAAACCAGACGCGAAATGGTATCAGTTTCTTGCAAAAAGTCGTCGCGCTTTTTACCGCCGGCCAAGTGTAGATACGTGCGGTATTCGTGATAATCAATTTCGCGATCGGGATAGTTGAATTGCCATCTCAGGTAACTATCAGCTATCGAACGAATTTGTTTGATCCACCAGTCTGGTTCTTCGTGGCGATAGACACCTGGTTTATCGTTAGGGAATACTAAGGACTTGACTTCAAATTTATGGTCATTTCCCTGAGGATAAAAAATACCGTAGGCAAATACGTGCTGACCGGGTACTAGGAGTTGTTCAATTTGACCAGTGCAATCTCTATAAGGCTCTTCTAGGTTTTGCGCGATTCTGGCATAAACAGTCGGGGTGAGATATGCTCTATATTCCCGTTCATCTGAGGTTTTAATGCCAAAAGACTTATCGCTAGAGTTAAAGTCAGTGACGTAACCAGTGATTGTGTCTGAGAAAGAGAAGCTGATTTTGTTCATCTTTACTGTTACAGAAATAAAAGGGTAGATATTGTTGCTAAATCTAAAACTCGACTGATGTAGCCCTTTAGTTTAATGTCGCAGGTTTGTTACTGATGGAAACGTCGGAGTAATTGTTTGTAATAGTGCTTGAAGTCATGAATATCTAACACTGCTATCCTCGATATTTTTGAGGACAATTTTAAATTAACCGACGTAACTTTTTAATAATGGGCGAAGATATCGCTTTACGCACTCTAGCTGTCTATCTACTCAGCAATATCAAGTTAAACTCTTGGAATTGCACTGGCTGAAGACAACAGACATTCTACATGGTTTTTGTTTGGTTGTGTAGCAAAAACTCAGGATAGCTTGGTAAAAGTGCTGAAGGTAAAGTTACTTAATATCTCTACATAATATATACGCCTGAATTTCGATAAATTATGCAAACTAGCTGAGAAACTAACCAAAATTAATTGCGAACGGAAAATTTATATCTTTGGTACTTCTGGAAACTCGTAAAATAGTTTTCCATGAGTAGTTGATTTTACCGTTCTGATGAACAAAAAATTATGGCAGCCGCCAAGATTACGAATTGGCGAAGATCGGGGAGAAGAAAGACGTGCTACCTGGCTGGAGTTGTTTTACGATCTGATATTTGTGGTAGCGATCGCAGAATTAGCTCACAATCTCAGCAAAGATGTTTCTGTGGTAGGCGTTTTGAGTTTTATTGCCCTGTTTACACCAATTTGGTCTTGTTGGTTAGGAGCAACTTTTTACGCCAATTTGTTTGATACTGATGATTTAGGCGATCGCTTATTAACCCTCCTGCAAATGATCCTGATTGCGGCTTTAGCTGTGAATGTCCATCATGGTTTAAGCTCATCTGCTGTCAGTTTCGCAATTACTTACATCGGTGCTCGCAGCGTCCTGATTGTGCAATTCCTAATTGCCAAATATCATGTTCCAATAGCTCGTCCCCTACTCAATCGCTATCTATTGGGCTTTACTCTTGGTGCTAGTTTTTGGTTAATCTCCCTGTTTGTACCAGCACCTTGGCGGTTTCTACTCTGGGCAGTTGGGCTAATTGTAGAATTTTTGGCACCCTTGGGTACAGGTCGTTTTGCTACTCAAATCACACCAGATATTGCGCATATGCCAGAACGACTAGGGCTTTTTACCATGATCGTTTTAGGTGAGTCTGTTGCTGCTGTGGTGAGGGGTGTAGCACAAAAGGAATGGATTATTTCATCTACTACAGTTGCTTTGTTAGGCATGATCGTTGCTTTTAGCTTCTGGTGGCTTTACTTCGATAGCATCGATGGCTCACCATTAGAGACCATGAAAGAAGGTAGAATCAATATCTTTCTCACTTGGCTTTATTCTCACCTACTCCTGGCTATGGGTTTAGCAGCAACTGGGGTAGGAGTTGAACATCTGATTTTCAAAAGTGCAGTTGATGTCTTACCAGACAACGAACGTTTACTTTTTTGCGGTGCGGTGACACTGTGTTTAGTAACTTTAGCGGTAGTTAATTTGACAACTTGTATTCTGGAAAAACAACGACAAGGTAAGATTTTGAGTGCTTATCGCCTAGGTGCAGGAGCGTTTGTTTTCTGCCTGGGGATTTTTGGTAAAAGTCTAGCTCCTGTGGTTTTAACTGCATTGGTTGCGGCTGCTTGTGCGATCGCAGTTGCCTTAGATTTACTAGGTAAGAGTCGATCGCAACTTATGTCTGGGGATTAATTTTGCATCCGGTTGTGTACTAACACAACCGCTTTGCTTTTCATCCTCAGACAGGCTGAACAACTTCCTGGTTACGAGCGCTAGCTTTCTCAATTTCTTTGACAAATTCTGCCATGAATTCGTCTACCACACCCGGATGCTTGCCTGTAATTAAATTGCCATCTATAACTAAATCGGCAGTGACATCATTGTCATAAACAACGTCTGCTCCGGCATTTTCCACATCACAAATAATGTTATGGGCACAGGTTACTTTTCTACCTTTGAGTAAATCTGGATCGGCACAGAAAAGCCACAAACTATGGCAAATTGTCCCTAGTTTCACATTATCTGTTGCCATTGCTTTTCTCAAGAAAGCAACTGCTGGAGCTTGATTTTTTTGACCTTTTTTAACATTTACTTGATATCTCAGGCGATCCATTGCATAGGCTCCGATGCAAATGATCCCTTTATAATCAGCTGGGTCAATATCATTAACTTCGGTGGTGACAGTGACATGAAATTCTATTTGGTCATTTTCGGGATTAGAACCAAAGTGTAATTCTTTATTACCCCATAAATGCGAAATATATTCTACTTCATAACCTTGTTCGGGGAAGTACTCATTGAAGCGCCGAAATTCTGTAGCATCAAAATGTTCTTCAATAAGTACACCTATTTTGCCTTTAATTTCTTTTGTCATGAGGTGTTACCAGTTATTTGTTGTTGTAATTTTCTGAGTAATAGCAGAGGGAGTTTATCAGATATTAAATTCAACTCACCTCTGCTGAAATAGTCAGAATTGGCTAATTCAAAGATATTTTAAAATTTCAGATTCAACTGGGAAGGATCTGGATATACGCGCCATTCGTAGATGCGATCGCCGTCAAAGCGATAGATATCTGTACAAGGAACTTGAATAAAGCGCTTGTCAACTTTGTTGACATAATTCGCATCCATTTCCAGAATCACAGTGTTACCGATTTCCCATGTGCCTCTAGCATTATGGGTTGTCAGTTTCAGCACTTTGTAGATATTAACTAAAAAGTCTCGACAAGCTTCTGGGCCAATTACTGGGTCGTTAGCACCCACTTTGTATAACAAGTTAGGTGTGAAGAAGCTCATAAATTCATCCCAATTTTCAGCGTGCAACGCTTCGTACATTTTGCCAATAATTGTGAGCAAGGAACCGTTAGAAGCAGTAGCTTTTGCAGCTGGGGGTTGAACTTTTTCTGTTTGGAATACTGGACTAATGTCCATGTAAATTCTCAGTTCTTGGACTTTATCACCCTTGAAAATGATAGTGTCACAACAAGGCAGTCGGAAAACTTTACCATCATGACGGATATAAGTAACTTCCATTTCACAGATTACTGTGTCCCCCTGTTCCCACATATTTTTGATGTGGTGGTAACATTGAGCAACTGTGTTCAAGAAGTCAGTTGAACTTTCTCTAATTCCTTGCGGGCCATAAGCAACTGGGAAGTTACTAAATTGGTAGTGAGCATCTTCGGTGTAGAACTTCACAAAGTTTTCTACATTCATCGATTCGCCTGCTTCAAACATCCGTCTGACTATTTCCGATTTGGTTCCAGGACGGCTGATTGACTGAGTCATAGTTTTGTCCTCCTTATTTGTAAGATTCTCTACACTTTGCTTTAGTTGTTCGACAGCCAGACGGATATTTTCTGGTTTAGCGGTTTCAATAAACCCTTGTGCATCTTTATGCTGTAGCGCACTTTCACTGACAGGTTGTAAATCAATGATGAAAGTTACTATTGGTAAAGCGCCAGGTTCTTGAGGTGGAAACAGGTAATTGATAAACCGACCTGTAAATAGAGGATGGTCTACAAGATTAATTGTCAGACTTCCCGCTTGGCGATCGATAGAAACTCTTTGCGTCATCTCCATGCCGGGCATTTTGACTTGGCGTAGAACTCCATCGCTATACCGTTCTAAAATCGGAAACTTATCAGTAAAAGCTTGATCTGTCCAAACTTGCCAAATCTTCTCTACTGGAGCATTGATAGTAGAACTATATGTTCCATATAGGCGGTGGTTTGTATTAGCACTGATGGCTGAAGTTGTGGGTGCAGAATTATTGTAAAACCAGTAGTTTGTGCCGTTAGCTTGGTTATATTCTCTTTGGGCAATGCTAAATCTTTCTTTAGCTTTCCTTCTAACTTGGTTAAATTCTAACTGTTCACCATTTGGGCCTTTACAGTAGAATAAAGACCAACCATCAAAATCGGCAATAAAGTCTACCTTGGCATACTTTAGAGGCGCATTTCTTCTAGCAGTTTCCGAATCAATATGAATAATTCGGTTAGCAACAACGTTAGTCAGACCTCGCTTTTGACATTCATCTTCTAACATCTTGGCGAAGTCATTGATATCTACATCATCTTTTACATAAAAAGACAGGTGTGGTGCGTTGACATAACCAATACCTGAAGGTATCTTACCAATACAATTTGGTGCTTGCGAGTTTAACTTAGCATCTCTAAAATGGATGAGTTCAACGCAGGTGTTACCAAAGGAAATAAATCTGACATCCAAGGCTTCTTGCGAGCCATCTCTAATATTTGGGACACCGATTGTTTTGGGATTAAGACCTTGCTTCCATGCTTCCAATTCTTCTTTTTGGAAGAGGAGATTGTGCAAGTCTTCGCCAACAAATCCATCCCCACCAATTGCTATTTTTCCACCCAACACGTCAATGTAAAATTCTAGGGCTTTGGACATATCATTAACGGTTATGCCGACGTGTTGCAAACCTTGGAGATAATGACCTAAACTGCTAGAGCTACCGTTGACTGGATTGGACATAAGAGATACTAAGTCCTCTTTTTGTTGATTTATAGCTCCTACATTGTTGTTAAGCGACGCTACTTGTCCGTTCATCAGAGATACTATGTCCTCTTTTAATTGATTAGTGGCTCCTACACTTTGGATAAGCGACGCTACCTTGGAACTGCGTTGACCAGCTAAGGTGATCTGAGAGTTGTATACAAAGGTGTAAGCCGTTCTTTCGGGAAATGGTTGAATTTGTTTGATATATCTAGCCGCATCTTGAGTTGCAGCTGCATACTCCCAAGAGGCGAAAAACTTCTCTCTTTCCAAATGATTGGCGAAAGCAATTTCAAAAGCCGCTTGATATTGCTTGGCTTCTGGTTCGTAATGACTCACCCCAGCCGCATCGGGACGAGAATTGTCGACTTCTTCAAATAGGTGCAGACGTAGCTTCAGTACGGCATCGCTACTACTGACTTTGGGAGCAAATGTCTCGCTCAGATAACGGCGGAACGCTTCGTTACTAGTACCATTAGCTTTTTTCACCAAAACGTGAAATTTGATGGCTCCGACTTCGCCGTTGGGATCGCCAGTGGGAATGCGGTCTACATAGGTGATGGAATTACCAGGGTTAGTGTTGTAACCGATGGCTTTGCGGAACAAATTGTGTTCGTCATCCATCAAAATAGCTGAAGCTTTGAACCAGGTATTGCGATCGCTTTCACTTTCAAAGGTTAACTCTGCAATCCCATCGAAGTTATCTTCTGCATCCCATCTGTAATCCAAACCAGCGATTTCTGGCCACAAACCGCCTTCGTTGTGCGCTACGTGAAACTGCCAGTATTGATATTGTCCTGGTAGTCTGGCGCAGACTGGCCCGTGTACATCTTTCCAATAATTATCAAAAAGCTCCAGGGAAATGGACTCCCGTTTCCACAGGAGTACATAAAAAGCTACTTTTCCTTTACGATCCCTCGCTGAATAATCAGCTTGGTTTGATTTTTCAAGCGCTGAAACCATTGCTGCTGTCCTTGGTATGTAATTGACTTTGTCAAAAATCTGATTCAGGGCGGCGAAGCAAGGCGCAACCTTATTAAAGCCCGCATAAACGCATAAGAACAGCAGCAGTTCTTCAATTTCATCGCGGGTGGCTCCCTGTTTGAGAGCCATATTTACATGGGCGGCGAAGGGGTTTCCCGGGCCTCTATGATCCTGATTAACAACATCAATAGCGATGGTAATCAGAGCCTTAGTTTTTTGGTCAATTAGTGGTAAACCCCAAGCTTCACCTGCTACCCGAATTACAAAATCACCAAATTTGGGATTGATTTGTTTTAAATTCTTTTGCAGTTCTGGATCATCGAGGACGGCATTTTTAACTGCTAACTCCAGTTTCATCTCACGCGGTAGTGATCAATTGAATTAGTTCGCTAGGAGCATAGACATCACGGTAGAAAGTTAGTTGCTCGGTTTTCAGATAGCAAGCACCACGATGACCGCGACGTACCCATGTCACATTACCTTTAGCCAAAGTTTCGTTGGTTTCGTCGTCCACACACTTCCACTCGAAGTAAGTATGCTCGCCATAAAACATCACAATTGGCCAGCACATAGTAACGCCTGGTTGCGCAATTAATGCCCACCAATGTTTTTCTCTTTCTTTTTGCTGTTCTAAGCCGCGATAGGGGCCGTCTTGACATAGATAAACTAGGTCATCACGATATTCTCCAGTTAAGATATCGCCTCTTCCTTGTCTCAACGCCTCACAATGAGTAGGCCACCACTCTCTGTTTTCTCTTTCAATTTGTTCGAGGGTATAGTTAGGGCCAATTTCGGGCAATCTTGATTCTTTCATGGACACAATTCTTTCTGCATCCTCGATCAGTTTCTTAGCTACATAAGAGCTAACAAGTCCGGGACGAGAATAGTCCGCCGACAAACCTTCGTAATAATTGGTGCGCTTTTTCGTTGGCTGTGGCTTGCTTTGGGTTGCTTGCGCCGCAGAAGTATGACCGTTGGTTTGTGGGGTGAAGAGATTGTAATTGAGCATGAGAGATTCTATATCCTCCTTAAGTTGATTTACTGCGCCAATTTCTGTAATCAGTTCTGCTACCGAGGAACTACGTTGACCTGCTAAGGTCATCTGAGAGTTGTATACAAATGTGTAAGCCGTTCTTTCGGGAAATGGCTGAATTTGTTTGATATATCTAGCCGCATCTTGAGTTGCAGCTGCATACTCCCAAGAGGCGAAAAACTTCTCTCTTTCCAAATGATTGGCGAAAGCAATTTCAAAAGCCGCTTGATATTGCTTGGCTTCTGGTTCGTAATGACTCACCCCAGCCGCATCGGGACGAGAATTGTCGACTTCTTCAAATAGGTGCAGACGTAGCTTCAGTACGGCATCGCTACTACTGACTTTGGGAGCAAATGTCTCGCTCAGATAACGGCGGAACGCTTCGTTACTAGTACCATTAGCTTTTTTCACCAAAACGTGAAATTTGATGGCTCCGACTTCGCCGTTGGGATCGCCAGTGGGAATGCGGTCTACATAGGTGATGGAATTACCAGGGTTAGTGTTGTAACCGATGGCTTTGCGGAACAAATTGTGTTCGTCATCCATCAAAATAGCTGAAGCTTTGAACCAGGTATTGCGATCGCTTTCACTTTCAAAGGTTAACTCTGCAATCCCATCAAAGTTATCTTCTGCATCCCATCTGTAATCCAAGCCAGCGATTTCTGGCCACAAACCACCTTCGTTGTGGGCTACGTGAAACTGCCAGTATTGATATTGTCCTGGTAGCCTAGCGCAGACTGGCCCGTGTACGTCTCTCCAGTAGTTATCGAAAATCTCTAAAGAGATTCCTTGGCGTTTCCACAGGAGTACGTAGAAGGCTACTTTTCCTTTACGATCTCGTCCTGAATAATCAACGCTTGTCGCCTTGTTGATTGTTGAAACCATGCTTGCTGTCCTTTGTCCACACTATGGTTAAACTCTCTTGATGTCACACTCTACTTATGTCACCCTAGGTAACAAAAAAGCTCAACTTTAGGGAAAATTAAGGTCTTGGGTTGTAATCTCTACGTTAGTAGAAGGTTACAAAAAATGCTTCGGCGAAAACCCCAAATTCTCTGATGAAAGTGCCTCAAACTGGCTACGACAGCTATCACCATCATCAATATCAAGAGATTTTTCTCGTTTAGGAAGCGAGCAACTATTGGCGATCGCATTCGGATCTGAATAAAAACCAAATTTTCTTCGATCCTGAATCTAAAAGCCTATCAGAGAGTGTTTGGAGTATCCTATGAAGGCACTTCGATCGCTACTTCCTGACTCCTCACCTTCTGACAATCTTGCTCTTGCTCCCTTCGTATTTGGTCTTTCCCTTAATGAATGAGGAAAATACGATGCTTTATCTAGGCGAGTTTAAAGATGTATCTCTTTAATCTCTGCATATCTCCATCACAGCCACTTTCTGGGACTACATCTCGGTATTTACTGATTTCGGAAAATCCCAATTATTTTTTTTAGGATGGTGTATCTAGTATTTCGTTCAGTACGCCAAAGCAGCCAGCTACCTTATTGAAGCCTGCGTAAACGCACACAAACAATAGCAATTCTTCAATCTCCTCGCGGGTTGCGCCTTGCTTAAGTGCCATATTTACATGTGCACCAAAAGGATTACCCGGGCCAACCTGATCCTGATTGACTGCATCAATAGCGATCGTAATCAGAGCTTTAGTTTTTTGGTCTATTAGTGGTAAACCCCAAGCTTCACCTGCTACCCTAGTCACAAAGTCGCCAAACTTGGGATTGATTTGTTTTAAACCTTCTTGAAGTTCTATATCATCTAAAACCGCATTTTTGTATTTCATTGCCTGACTTTTCCCTAATTATCTAAGTAGTCATATTTTTATGAACTGCGTACACTGTCAAGCATGAAAATTGAAATCAGTACTCAAAAATCAGGATTGGGAAGATTTAGACCGAAATTCTGACTTGATTAATTCTGAATTCTATTTTCAATTTTTATTTTAGGTGTAATCAGTATCTAACCAATATTCAGCATAAACCCGGAAAAGTATATTTGCAATTTTTGATCGTATATGTTCCTTAGGAAATATTGGCATGACTCTATTTTTTTCTCATCATTATTTTAATAACTTGTTACATAAGAGAATGTAATAATATCAAATCTGTTGTCCTATAGGTCATTTATAAATTAAAAATAAAGTTTTTCTCTGGTGGGTCACACACCTCTAAATCAAAATAAATTATTAACATTTTCCGCCATTCCCAAGTCAAAGTCTGCGGCTTTAAGTAGTGCATTAAGCTCTATTAAGCCAGTTTACAGACTTAAGATTTACTTTATGAATTCGGGTAGAACCTATTTTGGCAAATTAAACCCGAACTGTCAGATATTAGCTCCTAAACAGAGTCATTTGAAGTCTCTATCTCTATAGCCAAGCCGTTGTTGCTTTCGCTAGCTTTGCCATATGATAAAGCGATCGCTAAACTTAAAGGTGTGGTTAATAAACAGCGGATTATATTTGATCTACAGTATATAGTTTTAGATAGTTACTGTATGCTTAAAACTTTAAATCTTTAATAGTTAAACAGTTATATAACTATTAAAGATTTTGCTATTTAGCTTTGCTGCATAATTGTGTCTAGCCAAAATAACCCTTGCATGGATCTTGTATACTAAATTACTAAGAATCTAGTCAATTAAACTGAGTAATTTTACTTATTTTCTGGGCTAATTGTAATTTTTTAAGTGTTAATGGGCATTTATTGTATTAAATAGTACTTAAATATTGTAAATGCGTAAAAAATGCTTTGTTGCCTATGTTGCAAAAAATGTTGTTATTTTGGTAAGATTTACATAATTGTTTAAATAAACCTCATCAAATACTTACGTATTTTTTGTTATGATAAAAGTATTTTTTTAAACTAAATTTTAAAAGAATCAGATTGCGATCGCAGTCCAAGCTAGCTCAAATCTAGTAAATGCTCTCAGAACAGACGTTCCGAAGCTTCTGAAGTTGGTAATTTTCAGATTCGAGACTAAATTACTGACCATCACTTGAAAAAAATGACATTGTACTTAAATTTACATGAGTAACTTTACCTAAAGCAAAAAGCGTGTTATATGTTAAACATTTAACCTAACCTCAGATTTTAAGCTTTATGGAGAATGAAAAATATAGAGTTTGATATTTAGATAAATCCATAAGTTATCGTTTTGGCTGGGAGTGAGTGCTGGTAAATTTCTCAATATCTGCATAACAATCTTGATTAAATATGACTTTTATTCAAGAGCCTGAAAAATTCCGTAAATTAATTTCATTTCAAATGTAAAGAGTTGCTTACAAAGTTATTGAGGTTATATTAGAAATCACGGTGGAAAGATTTAGTTCAATAATACAGACACATCAAAAAGATTGCGCAATTCAGCATGGTAACAAAAAAACATCACTGTTTTAGTGGTTTCAAATTTGAGGTGTCTTAGAAAAATTATGTTTAAACCAGAAGTATTAGCATAGCTACTACTTTAAGTAGGATAGCTCAAATATAAATTAAGTTGATTTAGAGCAAGCTGTGCAATTGTTACTAAACAATATGCAAATTTTTTGAGTAAGCTCAAGATTAGAAATGTTTACTAAAAGCCAGCTCTGCTAATCATCCAAAAAAACTTTAACCTTAAAGTTTCTTAATAAATGTAAGTTGATGATTATTCAATGCTTATAGGAAAAAGCTGTCGTCAAGAATTGACATATTGAAATCATCAACAGCAATCGTTTGTCAAATTAATATATATTTTTTTGAAGATTTTTAATACCAATGACAATCAGGTGAAACTTTTGCTATTAAATCAAAATCATCCTAGTATTGGTATGAGTATGAGCATAACATTGTGTAAGTAATTACATAGTAAGTATTTTGCTAAATATCCAAGTCCACAAAATCTAACCAATCTACCTGCTTGCGCCTTACGCGATCTCGCGAAGAGGAGATTGGAAGACTCTCTCCTCATTAGGAAAGAAGTCTCATAATTTATGATTTTTGAGTTCTTAAGCAGTTCTAAGTGACATTGATTGAATTTATTACTAATGGTTGTGTAAGGAGACTGTTCGATCATGGCTAATCCCACATTAGAGAACGCATACGTTATTGGTAAAAGTAATTTTGATAGTTGGAGTCAAGCTTTTCCCAATGACACAGCAGGTTACTTAAAAGTTTTACCGCATCCCAATCTGGAAGTCGCTTTTAAAGACCCTTTTATTGACTGGCAAAAAGATAACCAAAATTATAAAAATGGTCAGTTTAGCACCACCAATGCTCAGGGTACTTACTATTCCAGTTGGGGTCCATCTAAAGAACTAAAAGTTACTCTGAAGATGTCAGAGCTGACCCAGACCCAAATTGATGGGTTAGGGATTATTCAGAAAGGAAATGGGGTAATTGAATGGTTAAATAATGAAGCAACTCCCTATGACCTTTTGCGGGCGTATAACAGTCTGATTCCTGGCCCTATGCTGATTACAGAGCCAGGAGACACGCTCAAGATTACACTTGTAAATGACTTAACCGATCCCACTAACTTACATACTCATGGGCTGCACGTCTCAGCTAAAGGAGAAGGGGATAACGTTCTTGTTAGCGTTAAGCCTGGTGAATCCCGGGAAATAAACATACCCATCCCCGACAATCACTTTATAGGACTTGACTGGTATCATCCTCACCTGCATGGAGAAACAGCCGATCAAGTGGGTTCAGGATTAGGTGCTCTCTTGTCCGTTAACGCGCCTTATAACCTTCCCGATCTTGATAAATTTAATCCAGTCACAAGTCCAATATATACATTCGCAATCAATACCCTTGGACTTCAAGAAGTACTTAGAAGTCCGAGTTCGACTGACCCGCTTAACCAAAGTGCAGATGCAAATGTAAAAGTGCCTGCG
Organism: Calothrix sp. NIES-2098; assembly: GCF_963875125.1. NCBI lineage: Bacteria > Bacillati > Cyanobacteriota > Cyanophyceae > Nostocales > Calotrichaceae > Calothrix > Calothrix sp. NIES-2098. The sequence goes on along the minus strand of NZ_CAWNKJ010000001.1, from coordinate 7,699,258 downwards.
GGTAGTCCCCTACAAATCTTTGGGCAGGATAGTAATGGCCAGAATATTTATCAGCTTTCGGATGCGCCTTTTGAAGGTTACAACGCCAAGCCTACTTTCTACAACCCTGCCAAGCCAACAGGAGATCCACAGAATGGCACACTTGAATATGGAGGTGGTGGTCTAGCAGAACCAGTAGAAAATGTTATTCACACTGTCAATGGACAATACAATCCAACTTTAACAGTAACAACTAATCAATGGGATTTGTTTTCATTCGCCAATATGACCACCAATGCATTTCATATATTGCAATTGGTGTATGACGATGGGACACAACTAATTCCCCAAGAAGTTAATTTGGTGGGTATTGATGGTGACGCTTCTGGTGTCGTAGATGTTGTTAGAAGGCAAGTAACAGATTTTCCAGTTTTAAATCCTGGTTCTCGGGTAGCTGTTCAACACTTATTTGATAAACCAGGTACATACTACTTTATTTCTAACCCCACGGAAGAAATTGAGGATAAACAGTATGTACCGACTTTAATCCAAGGTAAGAAGGGATTTAACGATGGTCACTTAATTTGGGGACCACAAGTTTTAGCGACAGTCAAAGTTACAGGAAATCCAGTCGATCCTAATACAAATCCGCAGGCACCATTCCCTCAAGCTTATGACATCCTAACCCAACAAAGTAAAAAAATTGATGACCTGATAAATGGACCAGTCGATCGGGAAAGGCAGTTTACTTGGGACGCAAATGTAGGTGGTGCATTACAAGTATTAGGGCCTAATGGAGGGTTTCCCAAAGACACGGATGTTTCAACCTTTCAGGGAACGTACACCATCAACGGGAGGTATTTCTCTTCTAGCGAACCTGCTAATATTCCTCCGCTAGCTATGCCGATGTTGGGTACTACAGAAATCTGGAATGTGATCAATAGATCTGGATTGCCTAGTGCCTCGTTACCACAAGCCACGCCTCCAAATATTCCTTTATCAGAATGGCATCCATTTCACATTCACCAGAATGATTTTACCGTCCTATCCATCAACGGCATAGATGTTAAGGACATTAATGATAATTATCTTTCTGGGGTTTTGAGCGATACGATTGCCCTACCACCTGCCTATATTAAAGGCACTGCCACAAAAGATAATCCCTACGGTCAACCATTCATTTACAATCCTGGAAATCCTGGTGATGTCGCTAATGCTCAGGCATCAGAAGTCAAAATCTTAATGCATTTTGAGGACTTCCCTGGTAGCTATGTAAATCACTGTCACATTCTTTTCCATGAAGATGCAGGAATGATGATGGTTCTCAGACCTATCCTGAATACAAAAGAGACTTGGTTAGGTTTGAGTTCAGATGATACTAGTGGACAAATAGATTTATCTAGAGCTAATAATCCTAGTGCGGCAGGTATTAGCCTGACACCTTATGGTACTGCCTTTAATAAAGGTGTAGATGTCGCAATTGCAGATGTTAATTACAAAAGTAAGGATGGAGAAAATAAAAATGTAACGGATAACGTTACTGATGTCATCACCATACAAAAATCTTTGGATAAGCCTACTGATAAATTCAAAGTTAAAGTATTTGATGGGGCGATATTAATTCAAAAGCAAGAATCCCAAACTAAAATCGATGGTTTAGACCCATCACCTCTGCTAACAGAAATCAATCCTTTCCAAAATATTGCTCCCTCAACTAATCAAATTGCCTCGGTAGCCTCTGGTGATATTGACGGTGACGGCTTCTCAGATATAGTTGTGGGTTTAGGAGGAGGAATCACACCCATCATTGAGATTTATAGCGGTAAAGATTACCAGCTGAAAGCTCGTTTAGCCCCATTTCACCACGAAAACTTCACAGGTAAAATCAACCTAGCAGTGGGTGACGTGAATGGAGACAACTATGACGACATCATTGTTGGTGAAGGTAGTGGTGGACGGGGATTAGTGGAATTATACGATGGGAGAAAGCTGCATGAAACAGCAACCTTATCAGAAACTCCCAAAGATACAGCACACCATACAGCTCTGCTATCTCAAGACTTCCAACCCTATGGAACCAGCTACACAGGTGAGGTAGATGTTACATCTGGTTATATTCTTCAAAGACCAGATGTACCAAATGATGCGACTACCCAAACTAATAATGCCAACATTACAACCATTGCCAAGGGTCCCGTACCTCAAGGTCAAGAGCAGATTCAGGTTTATACATTCTTAGGAGGAGATCATGTTCATGATTCTTCTACTACAACCGATCCAATGGCGGAGCAACTTCGCAAAGAAGTATCATTAACTCCTACCGGTAATACGCAAGAAATTTCTGGAACTTTTGCGGATCTTCCTGGTTTACCTAAAGGTGAGCCTGTGCTGTTTACCAAAAAGCAGAACGGTGATTATGAGATAATCCATTTGGGAGATAAAAATAAACCTGAATCCACAGCAATTGCGGCAAGCACAACAACTTTCACGCTGAAGAATGTTAACAAAGACATCTTTATTATCAACAGTAGTGGTGGTGGCAATCCCAAACTGAAAGTCAAACTTACAGGACGCAATTCCAATCTAGTAAATGAACTTGGAGTATGTGTTGTTGATGATGATAAAGGTACGATTAACGGTATTGCCCCTGGAGCAGCAGGTTACATCGAAGCAGCGTTAAAGCGATCGCAAATTATTTTCTCTGCGATTGCTAATAACCCCAATGGTTTCGATACCAATAATCTGGCAAGCTTACTCAAATTTAACTCTGGTGCTAACCTGAAATTTTTCTTAGTCAGAAATAGCACCATAGAAACTGTACTGGCTGGGGGTGCTTCTAGCACAGATGTAATATTTGCTGATGCTTCAACACAAAAAATAACAGACTTGGGCACTGATGGTTTCTCCCTCGGTTGGAAGGTCAATAGTAGCAGTGCTGAGTTCAGCGATCTGGTGGTGAATATCCAGTCTTCAAATGACTCTTTACCTTTGGGTACGGGTCTGCAAGGAAAGCCAGAAGGAGAACAGCTTGATTTTCGTGGTGTGACGCAACTCATCAAAGCTGAGTTTGTAGTCAATAGAGAAGCTGCTTTCAATAACTATATCGGCTTTTATAAGACAGCTGATGAGACTGGTGGTATTGACACTAACGGCGATGGTAAAGCAGATATTCTCCCAGGACAGGCTGGCTACATTCAAGCAGCTATTAATCAGAGGATTTCAGACATTAATCTCTCAGTTAGTAACCAAGGTACGGCAAAATTTACAGGAAATTTCCAGCCTGGTGGCATCGTCGTCCCATTTATTGTGATCAATGAAAAACTAGACGCCCTTTTGGATGGAAATACGACTAACGATCCTTCCGTTTACTTCCCGTTCTTAGGAGCTAACTCAGACAAGGTAGATCATATTCGGATGTTAGGAAATAACATCTTTGGCTTTGAAGATTTACCTCAGGGTGGTGATAAGGATTATAACGATGTCATTGTCAAAGTAAATTTGAGTCTGGCATAGTTCTAATGGGTCATATGACACGCTATAGCTCAAAAAGTCTCAGTATGATTCAAATTTAGATTTGCAGTCACTGGTAATAGCTATGGTTGTGGCATCTGACCCAATAAGCTCATACGTGTCTAAATTGGGCATTTTTTCGTAAAGACTGTCATTTGTCCTTAGAACTAAGGATACAAAAGACCGTGACGAGTTGATATACAGTTTATATGCGTTACAGCTTAATACTTAGTGATGTCTTTGCGTATTTATGTTTCTAGCAATGCTTCACAAAAGTACAATCTTTCACTCAATCTCAACGCTTAAACAGGAGTAAATATGACTACGACAATTAACGAAAAAGATGGACTATTGACTGTAATTAACGTTTTTACAGTTGAACCAGATCAGCAGCAAACCTTAGTAGATCACCTAGTGAGTAACCTCGCAACAGCCAAGAAACAAGAGGGCTTTGTCTCAGCTAACATCCACAAAAGCTTGGACGGTACGCGGGTGATCAACTATGCACAGTGGACTAGCAAAGAAGCTTTAGACTTGGCTCTGCAAAATCAAGAATTTATGGCTCCCGTGAAGGTAGCCGTAGAACATCCCCATGATTTCCATATGTATGAGGTCGTCCATACAGTACAAGCATAGGATGAAGCTGGCATGGGGATGAGATTGTGCCTCGACTAAACTAGCTTCAGCGCATTCAAAATTACGAAAATAGCGATCGCATTAGGTAAGATGCTTGATATTAGAGTCGCCCTTGACTATATCAAAGAAAATCTTCAATGAGCGAACGACATCTATTCGCTCCTCTTTGCAGGCTTTCTGGTGCTAAGTACTCAAGCGGGAGACCAATTTAGTCTGTTCTGTGTCTTTATGGTCGAGATCGCTCTTAATTTTCGCACGCCTCAGCGTTAGGGAATGTTCCCCAGGCTAAAGGCGTGCTAATTGCTATAGCTGCCGATTCAAAAGTGAGATTGAGCAAATTAAAGCCTGGGCGGCTGCATGACCCTCTAACGCTCTCAGGTTACAGTCTAAAAATTCAAGTATCAATTTGATTTTTCAGTTATCAGCGCATTTAGTGTGATGTGTGAGAGAAAGCAAATGTTGGAATTCAAAAAAATTTTGGCTAGTCCGATAGTAAAATTTGTGGCGATCGCTACTTCATCAATCATCCTCAGTGTCAGTCCCTCTCAAGCAGCAATTCAAGACGTTTCAGAAACTCCCACTTCTAACTCATCAAACTTATTAAATCCAGAAAATACCAAAAATCTTGCCGCTGTTGATTCTATTGCCCAATTTGCTCCCGTCTCTACCAATACTGCCTCGAATCTCAAACTAGCAGACAAGACCCAACTAGAAGCACAACCAAACATCTTCACGTCAACCTACGAGTTGGATGATGAGCAAAGCAGCGCTGATGATAGCATGAGTCAAATCAACAGTGTGTCTCAGTTTTCTGATGTGCAACCTACAGACTGGGCATTTCAAGCTTTGCAATCTCTAGTTGAGCGTTATGGCTGTATTGCAGGTTATCCCAATGGCACATTTCGTGGTAATAGAGCGATGACTCGCTATGAATTTGCCGCAGGTGTCAATGCTTGTCTAGGGAGGATCGAGGAACTCATCGCTACAGCTACTTCTGACCTCGTTAAAAAAGAAGATCTCACAACTTTACAGCGCTTACAAGAAGAGTTTGCCGCAGAACTAGCAACTTTGCGCGGTCGTGTCGATACCTTAACTGCACGCACTACAGAATTGGAGGCAAATCAATTCTCCACTACTACCAAGCTACTTGGTAATGTCATCATGCAAGCTAACACCTATTTTTCAGGTGATAACAAGGCACAAGCAAACTTTCAATATCTTACCTTCCTAGGGTTTTTAACTAGCTTTACTGGGCGGGATTTGTTAGTCACAGGTATAGGCACTACAAACACTACCTTTGCTGAGACAGCATCTACTAATAATGGCAGAGAAGTTGGTGGAACAAGAGAAGGCGCAAGTAATGCTTCTGGTGCAGGCGATCTCGGCAATAACTTCCGCATCATCGGTTTAGAGTATCAATTTCCTATAGGTGATAATTTAAACGTAAATGTAATCGCTGGGAATAGATATCGTTTTAGTCCGATTTTACTTCCCAAATATGCTCCTTACTATATAAGTGGTGTTGGCCCTGTGGGGACATTTGCCGAAGCACCACCAATTTTCCTCATTGGGGGTGGTTCAGGAATTTCACTGAGCTATAAAGTTTTAGATTCGACAGTATTAAATTTGAGCTACTTAGCAACATTTGGTGATAACTCAACTTTTGGAGGTTTGTTTAAAGGAGAATATGTAGCTGCTGCCCAAATTAACTACAATCCCAACCCTGGATTATTTTTACAATTTGTTTACCAGCATGGTTACTTTGGTGCTGGTAACTTTGGCTTCAATAACGGTCAAGGTTTTAGAGGGAATGGCTTTGTCGGTACAGCCTTAGCAAACCGCTTTGATGATGCTGGTGTATTGTTCGATCGCGCATCGGCTGTGACTACTAATGCTTATTCTCTTGGCGGTTACTTCGCTCTTAGCCCTAAATTTGCTCTTGGCGGTTGGGCTAACCTGATCAAAGCCAGACTGCTGGGTACAGGAGATGCTGATATTTGGACTTACTCGATTCAAGCAGCCTTTCCCGATCTATTTAAAAAAGGCAATCATGGGGGGTTAATTGTCGGTATGGAGCCTACCCTTACTAATGTGAGAAGCAATGTTCCTTATGCAGCATTTAAAAGTGATACATCGCTGCATATCGAAGCTTACTATGCACATCGAGTCTCCGATAAGATTTCGATTACGCCCTCTCTCACCTGGATTACAGCACCCAACCAGGATGCAGATAACAAAGATATTGTTATTGGTGGATTGAGAACGACCTTTAGTTTTTAGTAATTAGCGATCGCTCTCAATTTCATGTATAGTTCGCGCTTAGTTGTCAAGAGTCCAAGATGAGCTTTGACTCTTGCATCAGCTTACTTCCACTCACCTTGGAGAGTGAAAGCTGCCCAGAAATAGGGCGCTTTATAATTGGAATCGCGCCACATCTGAGTTTGTGCAGCTCGTAGTGCCGCAGCAGGTTTCAAGCCATCTTGCAACATGAAGCTATAAAACTTCTTCATCAGTTCTGAGGTAGCTTGGTCATCCACACTCCACAAACTCACCAAGACTCTAGGGCTACCTGCATACATAAACCCTCTTGTCAAGCCAATTAATCCTTCGCCTTTGACTTCTTCACCCAAACCAGTCTCACAGGCACTCAGTACAATTAGTTCGGCTGGCAGTTTGAGGTTAAAAACATCACGCAAGCGCAAAAAGCCATTTTGGGGTTTACCAGTTTCATCAAATAGTGACAGCACCACACCCGATAACTCTGGATGACGACTATTCAGGATACCATGAGTAGCAAAATGTACTATCTGATACTGGCTTAGGTCAGCATTCGTGACGACAGCACGATTAGCAGCAAAATCAAAGGCTTGCTTGCGCTCTTTTGCAGGTACTAAAGACAGAATTGTTTCGGCTTCTTGACGAGTAAATGGCAAACGCTCAAAGTTGATATTTGCATCTCTGGCAGATCGGTCTAGTTGTTGCAAATCCAAGTTCTGATTTTTTGAGGTGTCATTTTGAGGGTTGGCTACTCGACCCTTGATGCGCTCATCGTTGGGTGAAAAGATGGGATCGGCAATTACCGCTAGTGTTTTCGGTGCAGTTTTGCGTCCAGTAATTTCTTGTCTGAGTACGGCGACTGTTGAGGCTGAGGGCAAAGTGATAATTTCGTGGTTGATAGCTAATGGCTCATAGCGATTATCTTTTTGGCCAGTTGTGTTTAAGGCAGCAAAGGGTACGTACTGCAAAGCCCCATCAGCCACGACAACTAAGCGTTTTTGTCCTAATTGTTGGGCAACTGGTGCCAGTAGTAATTTAGTTAGCTCGTTGGCGGCTCGATCTGGTTTTGCTGCGGGAATTGGTGAGACTAAGATTTTGCGGAACTGTTGCACTGCGGCTTCAATTTCCGCACGTTTGGGTAGTTCGTAACTGCTGATGCTGTTTTTAGTGACAGCCCAGAGGTAGCTGCGTTCTTCTCCCAGTGAGTACTCTAGTAGTAAGGTGTTGTCATCGAGTACTGAGGACTGAATTTGTTTGAGTGAAAGCGGTTGTGGCTGGGTTAAGGCGGCGTAACGGGGGCTTGTAGCTCTAATTTTTGCTTGCAGTTGCCGATACTGTTCCAGGTTGGCTTCAGTTTCCTGTTCTAGCTTTTGTACCAGGCTTTGAGTATCGTTTCCACTTAGTAATTTGAGTCGGCGTTTTTCTAGCGCATCAAGTTGTTGCTGCAAGCTGCGTTCGGCTGCGAGTAGGTTGGGGTCTACACCTTGACGAATATCTGCATTGGCTTCGGTGAGCATATCTAAAAGACTGCGGGCGCGGGCGCGTTCGCTAGCTTGTAGTGCTAGCGCATCGTAGCCTTTAGATGGTTGCTGTTTATGCAGCCGCATTAATAGATCGATGTAGAACTCGTAATATTTTTGAACTGAGGCAAAGTAGGAAGTCCGCAAGTCTTGGCTGGTAACTCTGGTGCGGATATCTTCAACGATTTTAATTGTTGATTCAATTTGATTGCGAGCAGCCTCTAGATTATTGCGATCGCGTTCGCTTACTGCCATGCTATACCGTGTTTCAGCTTCCCCGGTGCGATCGCCCAAATTTTGCCGCAGTTTTAGTTCCCGATCGTAAATGGCAATTGCCTGCTGGGGCTGTTTTAACGACTCGTAAACTTTGCCAATATTGCCCAAGACATTAGCTTCGGCGCTAGGGACGCCTAGCTGTTGAAATTTCGAGGCTGCTTGCTCAAAGAAGTCTAGCGCTTGTCGGTAATCGCCTGAAGCTAAGTAAACTCTGCCTAATAAAGCTAGGGCAGAAGCCTCAGTAAAGCTACTTTGTTGTTTGCGAGATAATGAAAGTGCTTGCTTCCCAGCATTCAGTGCCTGAGGATAATCTTTCAATGACTCATAAACCCTAATGATGCCTGAGAGAGTAGCAAATTCTTGAAATAACCCTCCTTGTTCGCGCCAAAGTTGCAGAGCCTGGTTGTAGTAGTCTAAGGCTTTTTGGTAATCTTCTGCCGATCGGTAAACACTGCCAATTTTATCAAGGGTTTGAGCAACTTTACTGCGATCGCCTACAGATCGGAATTGAGCCAAGGCTTGATTATAAGTATCGATACTTAGCTGATAATTGCCTAAGAATTGATAGAGTTTAGCAATATAAGTCAGTGTATTTGCTTCCCCTGGCAGATCCTTGAGCTGGCGCTGGAGAGTTAAAGCTTGGTTGTAAAAGTCGAGGGCTTGTTGATAATCGCCAAATGATGAGTAAATATCGGCAATATTATTAAGCGTAAAGGCTTCTCTAGAGCGATCCTGTTTAGCACGCTGGAGTGCAAGTGCTTGGTTCAAAACTTCGAGGGCTTTTTGCTGTTGTCCCAGTTGGTCGTAGACAAAGCTGAGTTGTGACAATAATTCGGCTTCTGCATAAGAGTTCCCCGCCTTTTGTAAGAGCGATCGCGCTTGGTTATAGTAGTTTAGAGCCTTTTGATAATCATTCACAGCCGCGTAGGTAGCACCTATACCCATATAAGTTACGGCTTGGCTGCTAGGATCGATTTGTGGCGATCGTTTTTGCAATTCCAGCACTTGGGTTAATGCTTCCCTTGCCTTCTGATTCTCACCCAATGAGCTATAAAGGGTGGCTATTATCGTGAGCGTATCAGCTTGCCCAGCTATATCTTTCCTTGTACGTTGAATCTCTAATGCTTGATTTAAAGCTGCTACAGCCTTTTGTGCTTCACCAAATTGGGCATATACCTTGCCCATTGCTTGGAGAGTGTCTACCTGTCCAGCCGCATCGCCAATGGCACGTTGAAGCTCTAAAGCTTGATTGTAGTAATCAAGTGCCTTTTTAGTTTCACCCAAACTCAAATAAACTCTACCAATGCTAACTAAAGTCAAAGCTGCCAAATTAGATTGTTTCTGAGCTTGAAATATTGATAATGCTTGATTGTAAAATTCTATAGCTTTTGGCTTGTCTCCTAAATTAGAATATGCTCCGGCGATTGATTGCAGCATTATCGCTTCCCCAAAACTATCTTTGAGTTCGCGTCTAATGACTAATGCCCGATCGTAATATTCCAGTGCCTTTTGGTTCTCGTTCTGGAGATAATAGATAGTCCCAATACCTAATAAAGTACCAGCTTCATTCGCGCGATCGCCGATTTCTTGCCAAATTTTCAATGCTTCTGAGTATTTAGCAAGAGCCTGTTGTCGAGATGTGGCTGTTCCTTGCCGTAAAAGTTTGTCTGCTGCTTGTAAAAGTTGCTTTGCCTGTGAGTATGCTCTTTGTTGAGCCGGGCTGAGATTTTGCGGAGTAGTTGTTGGCTGTTGGGCTATTGCCCTAAATGTCATCCCAAAAGATGACAAAAAAATCATATTGACAAACAGAATAAGAACACGATGGCTAAAAACTGATAGCATTCGCCTTGACATCAAGCTGCGCTCCCTTTTTTGAGTTATGACTGTATTTTTGAGTAAAAAATTCCGTTTACTATACATTTTGCAAAAATCCTAAGTTGATGATTCGGAAGCACAGATACACATAATATTTATCAGTGTTTATCGTGAGTTATCTGTGCTTTTTTTAAGAAAATTGATTTTTGCAAGTAGCTAATTATAAAGCTTCTACAATTCTAGATAGACAACCTCACTTCCATTCACCTTGGAGAGTGAAAGCTGCCCAGAAATAGGGCGCTTTATAATTGGAATCGCGCCACATCTGAGTTTGTGCGGCTCGTAGTGCCGCACCAGGTTTCAAGCCATCTTGCAACATAAAGCTATAAAACTTCTTCATCAGTTCTGAGGTGGCTTGGTCATCCACACTCCACAAACTCACTAATACTCTAGGGCTACCCGCATACATATAGCCTCTTGTCAAGCAGATTAATCCTTAATCCGGATTGGTAGCCGCAACACGATTAGCAGCAAAGTCAAAGGCTTGCTTGCGCTCTTTTGTATGCACTAAAGACAGAATGGTTTCGGCTTCTTGGCGCGTAAGGAGTCTACACCTTGACGAATATCTGCATTAGCCTCGGTGAGCATATCTAAAAGACTACGAGCGCGGGCGCGTTTGCTAGCTTGTAATGCTAGTGCATCTATATAACTGTAATATTACAGATTTTGGCTATTTTTGAAAATCAAATTTCTATGTGTTAGACGCCATCTGACGTAGTTTCTCAAATATTACAGTCGCCTTTGGTGGAACGGCTGTGAAACGAATGAGAAAACAATGTCCATCATCCTGAGATTTTTTTAACACCTTGGCATAGATATCGCCATCTTCAGGATCGAGTTCTGGTAAATTCAATAACTTGAATTTGATATTAGTTAAAGCTTCTAGTGAATTTTCCGAGCGCAATTTTGCCGCATTTTCTGATAAGCAAACAAGCTGACCATGAAATATAGTTCCTACAGCATGTTTACCTTCCAAAATAGTGTATTCAACTGCAATTTCTTCATTCAAATGTACAAAATTATCGTCAGATTGAGGCAAGTAAAGATTATACTTACCACCAATGCCGCCAATTTCGTAGATGGTAATAGGAGCTTTAATTCCTTTAGGTTGTACCTGTAATTGCCCATCAATTCTCATCTCAATGTCGGCATCTTTTAGGGTTTCCTCAGAAATCAGAATTTGACCGCCCACCGTGTAAGATTCAATTCGGGAAGTGAGATTGACATGGCTACCTACAACCGAATATTTAGCACGTTTTTGCGAACCGACATTTCCGGCAACAACTTCACCTGTATGAATGCCTATTCCCATTTCCAGAATGGGTAAATCCATCTGCTGATTATGTTCGTTTACAGGCTTCATTGCCAATTGCATCGCAATAGCGCAGGCGATCGCTCTGCGAGAATCATCTTCGCGACTTACAGGCGCACCAAACATCACAAAGATGCCATCACCAATAAACTCATTAATTGTACCGTTGTACTGGTTAATTACATCCGCCATCGCTCCCAAATAAACATTGAGAATCGCCACTACTTGTTCTGGTGCTAATCGCTCTGATACAGCGGAAAATCCTCTTAGATCGGACATCAAAACTGTGACTTTTTTCCGTTCTCCCCCTAATTTCAGCCCAGAAGGAGTTTCTAGTAAATTGGCGACGACTTCATTTGTTAAGTAGCGACCAAAGGTGCGGCGCATTTCGGAAGCACTACGAGCGATATATTGGGTGACAGCGATCGCAGATCCAGTTAAAGCTAACAGTGGTGGGATCACAGGAATCCACCAAGCAAAAACAAATGCTAAGAAACTCCCACCTACCAAACAAGTAGTTGCTAATAGAATACTGCTACTAGTATTAGCTAGTAAGCGCCATTTCTTATTTTCAGCCGTACTATGTCGATGTTGCCAACACAAAGTCCCACCGACGATTGACCAAACTAAAATCCACAACCACTCTATCGGTTCCGATAAAGTTTTGATTTGTGGACGACCTTCCAAAGCCGAACTCAAAATTTGACTAATTAAATTAGCATGAATTGCGACACCAGCCATGCGTTCCGGCGCACCAACTATCCTACTGCTATATGGTGTCCAAAAAAGATCGTTTAAACTTTCAGCGGTAGCACCAATTAATACAATTTTTCCTTGCATTAAGTTTGGTGATATCCGATTCTCTAACACATCATTGATAGATACTACTGGGAAACGATTAATTGTTCCCCGGTAGTTTAATAGGATTTGGTAACTACCAGCATTTGCTCTAAAGTAACCACCATCATTAGTTTCAAAAGTAGGAAAAATTCCTTTACCTAACTGCAAATAGTTGGGATTATTTGCTGCGGGTTTTTCAGTAATTCCTTGAGGTTGCAAATACAATAATGCTAATTTCAGCCCAAAGCTTTCAAGATTGCTACCATCTTTCAAACCTGCATACAGCAAAGCTCGACGGATTTTGCCATCTTTATCTAAGGGAAAGTCATTCGCTCCAACTTGATTTCTTTTCCTGAGTTCTGGAGGCGAACCAACAGAAAAACTATTAGAACTTTCAGATACCTTTTGTACCCCAATTAAGTTAGGTGTAGTCTCAAATACTTTTACTAATTTTTGATGACCAGGATCTAAAGGTAAGTCTCGATAAATATCAAGACCTATTGCTATCGGTTTTTGCTGCTTTACGCGATTTAAGACATTAGCAAGTATTTCATCATTGATCGGCCACTGCCTCAATTTGGTGATGTCTGGTTCATTAATCTCAACTATAACAATGCGCTCATCAACAGGCTGTTGTTGACGTAAAAGAAAAAACTGATCTAGTGTAGTCAACTCAAATAATTCGAGCAATCCCATACATCGCAGTGCAATCACAACGGCTGTGACATTGGGAACTGCTAGCAAAACTCCACGCCATTGCCATATTAGCTGTTTCAGCTTTGCGTGCATACTATATAAGTCCTGAGTTCTGAGTATTTAGTTTCCTAATCAAAAGTGAATAAATCACTTGCTAAGTTTCCCTTGAATTAGTTTGAAGGAAAATAAGAGCTTTTAAACTGATTTTGTAATTTTTATGATGTTGTATTAATTGATGTAATTGCTAATGGGAAAAATCCCCTACTCACCCGTCAATATCTCACTTTCTATCACGCCACTTGCTACAACAGAGGAAACCTCTGCAACGCAGTGGCTTCTCTGTCTGCTTGAGAAGTCAGTACTTATGAAACTTTTGAACACTATTTTGCATCAAAAGAAACCAATAGTCAGCAATTATTATATTTTCGTTCTTCTTTCTTTGCAAAGCTTATTACATACCCTTGAGGCTAATACTATAAATCTCTGCATGGGGTCGTTTCATTGACAGTCATAATTGGAGCGACACATAAATTATAAATGCCAGCTGCTTAGGTTAGGCTAACCCTTCCATAGCGCTGGCTTTCTACTAAGGCTAATAGCCTGAAGTGTCATGTCTAGCAACAACTCGCTACCCTGCGGAACCCCCTTCTGCTAAACAGACACTACGCCTAGCTTGCTTATACGCAGGGAAGAGAACGAGAACCTGTCTACGTAAAAAGCGCTGACACCACTTGACAATGGCAGCAGCGTCTACAACATTCATAAGTTAGCACTGTATTAGCGATTATTGCTTGTTTGGGCAACAGTCAAGTATTTGGTCTGATGCAACCTGACTCAAATCAACTGATTGAAAGAATCTTCTCCAATCAGCTCTAACCTTCAAATTATTTGGTTCAGCACAACGTAACTCCACCAAACTGGCCAGTGCTTCATGCCAAATTCCAGCATCTGCATACAGGGCTGGACGTTTGCGCAAGTCGGCTTGTTCTATCGCTTTTGATAATGTTGGTTCTGGTTGTGTGCGTTCTACCCACCCTTCTAAGTTAGGATTTCTGCTGGGATTTTGTTCATCACAAACCAATGTCATGTACCAATGGTAGCGCTTACCAACTTTTAGCGGAGACGCGCTAGCAGGAAGAGTCAACTTCATGATTCCTGGTTTAGTTGGCAGGGTGACAGTTGTTTCGTAAACTACATCATCATCTGCATCATTTTGATTTCCATCAGCCAAAATTACAAACTGGGCTGTTTTGACTGTAGATTGTGGTACGTGCCAGAAAAAGGTTGGACGTTCTGAAAAGGTTAATCCTATATTCTCTTTTGGTATTAAGGGAGTTAATAACTGATTTTTTTGGACGCAAGAAGAAGAGCCACGGGTTGCACCACCAGCACTTGCAGGTGGTAATCCTCGTTGTGGAGGTGTAAATTGACGAGTAGCACCGCCAGCGCTTTCTGGTGGTAATCCCCGCTTAGGTGGCTTAAAAACCTGAGAGATTAGCCAAGGCTGTTTTTGCTGTTGACTGAGCGATACAGGGTCAACCTGGGCTTGTGCTTGTATTGCTAGACTAGGAATAGTAGCAAGTTCCAAAAACATTGGTATGGAAAAGGCTACTATTCTTAGAGATTGCTCGATCCATTTCATGCCTAAATCCCCTCTCAACTAGTTATATAACCATATAAATGCCTGAATTGTTGATCGGCCAAGATTGAGCAACAATCAACAGGGACAATCACAATCAATAGACTATAGAAGTACTGAATTATTGGGAAGCTAATATACAGCAATACCTGAAGACAGATATTACACTGCGATCTCTTGTCGAAAATATACTGGTATTGTTCCCAATAAGTAGTAAAGTAGCGTGGACTTTAAAATTTACTCATTTAAAATTCACAAACCTTATGGATGAGTTTTTCTTTATGTTTTCTATGCTTGTGTCTGTTTAAATTAGCTAACTACTAATTGCGCTGTTCAAGAAGTTATTTACTGAAAGCTACTACTGCATTTTGACCGCCAAAACCAAAACTTAAACAAAGTGCGTATTGAATTTTATCTTGACGAGCCGACCTAACTAGATCCAAATTAAACTCTGGCTCCTGCAATCCTACACATGGGGGCAAAATTTGATGTTGCAATGCTAGTAGGGAAAAAGCTGCTCCTAAAGCTCCCGATGCACCTAAAGTATGTCCTGTGGCTCCTTTGGTGGAACTAACTGCTACTTTTTGGGGAAATACACGCTCAATAATCATGCTTTCTATGCGATCGTTCAGCTGGGTCGCTGTACCATGAGCGTGAATATAATCAATGTCGGCTGGTGTGAGGTAACTGCGATCTAAGCATTGTTTAATAGATGCGATCGCACTTTTACCCTCTGGATCGGGAGCATTGGGATGATAGGCGTCATTAAGTAAGCTAAAACCAAGAACTTCACCATATATCTTGGCTTGTCGCTGCTTTGCCAACTCTGCTGTTTCTAGAACAAAAACCGCTGCCCCTTCACCTAGAACCAAGCCTTCACGGCGTAAATCAAAGGGATAAGCCCCAGTTCTCGCTAAAGCGCCCATCTGCTGAAATCCGGCCAAAGTCAGGGGTGTGATTGGTGCTTCTACTGCTCCCGCGATCGCTCGTTGATATTTTCCAGTTTGCAATAAACTAGTAGCCTGGGCGATCGCCCAAATTCCCGTAGCACAGGCCGCCATTGGCGCTAAAACGCTTCCAGATGCACCAATTTGCCTTGCAGCGGCGATCGCATTCATGTGAGGTAAAGTATCCAACCAGTTTTCCATCTCCTTGATTTGTAAGGAGGATGACAAGCGATCGCTACTGTAGATTTGCCTTGCTAGCATTTCCCACGATGCTTGATAACCGCGACTCGATCCGATAACTACAGCGCAGTCATCTAAAGGCGCTGATAACCCAGCATCTTTTAAAGCATCAGCAACAACCAACTCAGTCAGTATTTTCAACGAAGCTGGCTGTTGTGCAATTAATCCTAAAGGAAGTGCTTCCATCTCTGGAAAAGGTTGATGGAACTTAATTCCAGATTTACCTGTTATGAGCTTTTGCCAGCTAGCTGCTAAATTTTCTCCTAAGGCAGAAACTAGCCCTATACCAGTGACAACAACCTTAACCAATTTGGACTTGTGAATTTGGAATTTTAGATCGGTCATGGGTAATAGGAAAAACTATTACCTATTACCCAATCTCTAACTATTGACCGGGGGTTTTCAAGTTTTCTGCGCCTTTGGTGACTTTAGCAGAGTCAATGCGATCGCCTTGCTGAATTTTGTTAACTACATCAAAGCCTTCGGTGACATTGCCAAAGACAGCATAGTTCCCATCTAAAAAGCCTAAATCTGCTAAAGCAAAGTAAAACTGAGAAGATGCAGAGTCTGGTTGTTGCGATCGCGCCATTGCTACTGCACCAAGTTTATGAGACAACACAGGTGGTTGAGTAATAGTCTTACTATAAATCGGTTGCTCTGACCCTTTGGGCTTAATTTCTAAGGGTATATAACGCTCGTTCTTCGTTTTGGGATCGATAAAGCCACCTGTTCCCAGCCTATTTACTGAAATTTTCGGGTCTTTACTTTGGGGATCTCCACCTTGAACTACAAATGGTTGGGGATCGCGTACTACTCGATGAAAAGCAGTTCCATCGTACACACCCCGTTGTACTAAATCTACGAAGTTGCCAGCTGTAATTGGGGCATTAGTGCCGTCTACTTCGATAGTAATCGGCGAGCCTTTCACCGTCATCACCACAGTAGCTTTACCTTCGAGCCGTGGTAAATCTTTCATTCCAGGAATACTCTCATTAGTAGTTTCTGATACAGACGTTGCTTCAGTGGTTGACCTGCTGCTTGTCTCGGTTGCTGTAGAGGTAGCTGTTGAAGTTGGAGAAGAAGCATTAGAAGCATCTTGCTGTGTTGAACAGCCTCCCAATGCCAACGCACCAACAATTACAAGCGCAACCAAAAATTGTGAAAATTTTAACCGCATGACCAATTACTGACTCAACCAGAGTATCTTATCGTTTCCCACGATTATAGATTTTGGATTTATTTATCATCCAAAGTTGGTTTTTCACAATTCTTTACATTTCTTTTTCCCTGGCATAAATAAATGCACAGAGCAAGGGAAAAAGAAATAAAAAATTCCCCTCAATTATTGTTAAAAATCTTTACAGACCTTCTAGAGGTACTCCTAAAAACCGAGCTAACTCTGCACCTTGAATTTCTAACTCTGTTAAGGATAAAGGTTGACCTACTCTAGTTAGAGGAATATCTCGCCGTCCTTTAACTCTTAGGTAGAGGGCGCGACGAGGATTGAGACCCTCTTTGATAGCTATTTGTACAGATTGCGCGTCTTGAATCGAACTTTCAAGCTCAATCCGACGGTTTTTACCAGGAAATCCGTGGCGGAAAATTTTAATATTACCGGTTTCTTGATTAAACTCGTTATACCCACCGCCTATATCCCATAAAATCGCTAACCAAAGGTATAAAGCTAAAACTAAGCCAGCCAACCCGTATAACCCCATAACTAAACCTTGGGGTACAAAAACTAGTTGTGTTGGGTCGGTAACTATGAGTAAATTAACTTTTAGGTAACTAGAGACCCCAGCTAACACAAAGCCTGTGGCTCCTAAGGTAACGACTGTTGCCCACCAGTAGTTGCTTAACCGACGAGAACCTAAAACTTTTTGATGTAGGACACGTGCTGTGGAGCTATCGCCGTTAGGTGAATCGCCTTTATTAATTGTTGATGCCGTCATTGAACTACCTTGGCCTGTGAGATATACCCTTTAAAAGTCTGCCATTTGAGCAGTATGTCTTGCAAGTTGAATTTTGGGGATTGGTCATTTGTCCAAAAGGTTCAAATTTCTAGCATGTCTTCCCCATGCTTTCGATCTAGCTTATCCAATCTGCTGTGTTGTCATTGCTAATTGTTTAGATTTCTGAGAAAACTTGTGTCAGATTGTAAAATTTCTGATAATCATAATATTTATATAGCTTGGTGTTAAATCACCTGATTCACTTGCGTGGATCGGTCAAAAACCCGAATGGATGTGATAAGTTAAGAATCATTAAGTTACCACAGACTAGACTCCTAGCCAATGGTACGGGTAATGGCATAACCCTGAGAAACGCTGACTAAATAAGCAGCTAGTTCTCAGAATCTCAGTAGTTTTCAGGCTACTGAAAATTGTCAAAAAAAACGTTAATTCCTCAGAAACGCTGAAATTTTAGTAAAAAAGAGGATTTTAGTCCAATGACCATCGCAGTTGGGCGCGCCCCCAGTAGAGGGTGGTTTGACGTTCTAGACGACTGGTTGAAGCGCGATCGCTTTGTATTCGTAGGTTGGTCAGGGATATTATTGTTTCCCTGCGCATACCTAGCACTCGGCGGTTGGCTGACCGGAACAACCTTCGTCACGTCATGGTACACCCACGGTTTAGCATCTTCGTATTTAGAAGGTTGTAACTTCATCACAGTAGCCGTATCCACCCCAGCAGATAGTTTGGGACATTCCCTGTTATTGCTGTGGGGACCAGAAGCCCAAGGAGACTTCACCCGGTGGTGTCAACTCGGCGGCTTATGGACATTCGTCGCCCTCCACGGAGCCTTTGGTCTAATTGGCTTCATGTTGCGGCAATTTGAAATCGCCCGTCTGGTAGGCATTCGTCCTTATAACGCATTGGCATTCTCGGCTCCCATTGCGGTATTCGTCAGCGTCTTCTTGATGTACCCCTTGGGACAATCGAGCTGGTTCTTTGCACCCAGCTTTGGTGTGGCGGGAATCTTCCGGTTCATCTTGTTCGTACAAGGTTTCCATAACTTCACCCTCAACCCCTTCCATATGATGGGTGTTGCTGGTGTGTTGGGTGGTGCATTGTTGTGTGCGATTCACGGTGCCACAGTCGAAAACACCCTATTTGAAGATGGCGAAGCAGCAAACACCTTCCGCGCCTTCAACCCAACGCAATCAGAAGAAACCTATTCAATGGTGACAGCAAACCGTTTCTGGTCACAGATTTTCGGGATTGCGTTCTCCAACAAACGCTGGTTACACTTCTTCATGTTGTTTGTGCCAGTCACCGGTTTGTGGATGGCAGCCATTGGCATCGTCGGTATCGCTCTCAACTTGCGGGCTTATGACTTCGTATCGCAAGAATTGCGGGCGGCTGAAGACCCAGAATTTGAAACATTCTATACCAAGAACATTTTGCTGAACGAGGGTATCCGCGCTTGGATGGCTCCTCAAGATCAGCCCCACGAACAATTTGTATTCCCTGAGGAGGTATTACCTCGTGGTAACGCTCTCTAATAGACCATCGATCATGGGCGGAGGACGTGACATCGAATCAACAGGTTTTGCCTGGTGGTCTGGTAACGCTCGTCTGATCAACCTATCTGGCAAACTGCTTGGTGCTCACGTTGCCCATGCTGGTTTAATTGTCTTCTGGGCTGGAGCAATGACTTTATTTGAAGTCGCTCACTTCATTCCAGAAAAGCCTATGTATGAACAGGGCTTAATCCTGCTACCTCACCTTGCTACTTTGGGCTGGGGTGTTGGTGCTGGTGGCGAAGTTATCGACACTTTCCCTTATTTTGTTGTTGGTGTACTCCACTTAATTTCCTCAGCCGTACTGGGTTTTGGCGGTATTTATCATGCCGTTCGCGGCCCAGAAACCTTAGAAGAATATTCTTCCTTCTTTGGTTATGACTGGAAAGACAAGAACAAGATGACCAACATCATCGGGTTCCACCTGATCGTTTTAGGATGTGGTGCGCTCTTGTTGGTGCTGAAGGCAATGTTCTTTGGTGGCGTATACGACACCTGGGCACCTGGTGGTGGTGATGTTCGTGTTATTACCAACCCCACACTTAATCCAGCAGTTATCTTTGGTTATCTCATCAAATCTCCTTTTGGTGGCGATGGCTGGATTGTCAGTGTCGATAACATGGAAGATGTCATCGGCGGTCATATCTGGGTTGCCTTCATCTGTATTGCTGGCGGTATCTGGCATATCTTTACCAAGCCTTTTGCTTGGTCTCGCCGTGCATCCATCTGGTCTGGTGAAGCTTACCTCTCCTACAGCTTGGGTGCGTTGTCCCTGATGGGCTTCATTGCTTCCTGTATGGTTTGGTACAACAATACCGTTTACCCCAGTGAATTCTACGGCCCTACTGGCCCTGAAGCTTCACAAG
Source organism: Calothrix sp. NIES-2098 (assembly GCF_963875125.1). Lineage (NCBI taxonomy): Bacteria > Bacillati > Cyanobacteriota > Cyanophyceae > Nostocales > Calotrichaceae > Calothrix > Calothrix sp. NIES-2098. The sequence continues at coordinate 7,679,122 of NZ_CAWNKJ010000001.1, read as the reverse complement.
CTCAAGCTTTAACCTTCTTAATCCGCGACCAACGCTTAGGTGCTAACGTTGGTTCCGCACAAGGCCCTACAGGTCTTGGTAAATATTTGATGCGCTCTCCCACTGGTGAAATCATCTTCGGTGGTGAAACCATGCGCTTCTGGGATTTCCGTGGCCCTTGGTTGGAGCCTTTACGCGGCCCCAACGGTCTTGACCTAGAAAAAATCAAGAACGATATTCAGCCTTGGCAAGCTCGTCGCGCTGCTGAATATATGACTCATGCTCCTCTGGGTTCTCTGAACTCTGTGGGTGGTGTGGCTACCGAAATCAACTCCTTCAACTATGTATCTCCTCGTGCATGGTTGGCAACTTCTCACTTCGTTTTAGGTTTCTTCTTCCTCATTGGTCACTTGTGGCACGCTGGTCGCGCTAGAGCAGCAGCAGGTGGTTTTGAGAAAGGTATTGACCGTGAAAACGAGCCAGTTATGTTCATGAACGAACTCGACTAGTTCGGCAGTTTTCTTTCATCACTGACAATTAAATGCTTATAGCTCTTGTGTAAAAGCAAGAGCTTTTTTATTACGCTTTGCATGTCATTTGTCAGCGGTAATTAAGCTTACTGAAGTATTGTTTTTAATTAATTGTTAATAGTTAATGTTGCTGCAATATGACACAATCAAATTGATCGGAAATAGATTGAGAAATTAGAAAATTTAGAAAATTAAATCTATTAATTTTTATTGCTAGCGGTGATTCAATAAAGGAGGATTAAATATGAGCCAATCAAATTTCTCAGATGCTTTGGCATGGACAGCAGAAGCCAAAGAAAAACTCAAAAATATCCCTTTTTTTGTACGCACCCAAGCGAAAGCGCGAATTGAACATTTGGCGCGTCAAGCAAAGCAAGAGATTGTTACAGCAGAGTTAGTAGAACAAGCGCGGCTGGAATTTGGACAGTAAGTTATGCTCGCCTAACTTGACGATGAATGTTTGTTTATGGAGTTGCTAGGTTGAATTTTGAATTCTTCCACAGAATGTTGACCCCATTCTAAAGTAATCTCTAAATTTGCTGTGGAAGTACCTTTAACTAGTACGGGCGTGAGTTTACCTGCTTCCATAGCAATCTCTATCCCAAATTTCACACTAGCTTTATCTGGTTTAACTGTTTGGATTGCTTCTGCAATTTCCTTAGTCAAAGATTCAATAGCAATGGCTACTTCATGAAAAGGTCGGGTGGGAACATTTAATTTGCGTTCCCCAATCAGCGTAGCTTCGACTTTGACATTTGTACCATCAGATAGTTCTACCGTAATAACTTTATTTTGCGCTTCCATGTGGGTTTAACAGGAGTACTCTGCATTTATACCATTCAATTACATGTAATAAATACAACCATGCACACAAAATTAAGTTATCACTCATAGAGATGGAAATTTTCCATTCAAAACCACGCTGGTGGCTACCATACAAGCATTTTTAAGCGTAGCTAACAAACGCACTGGCTCTAAAATCAAAATTGGTATTAACCTTCTCCTACATTCATTGCAGCTAAAACAGCCTTCTGCCTAACATCTTGGTAAACTGTCTCCAAATACTTCATTACCACATCAGCAGAAGTTATATTTAATACATTTTCCTCATCTTTGGCTAAGGGTATTGCGCCCAATACATCTAAAACTGTCTCGCTAGCACTAGGCGCAATTACTACTAAAGAGGAATCGAGTGGTTGATTGTACTGCCAGAATGAGTCAAGTTTAATTGTGGATTGATTGTTAGTAATTGGCTGTTGAATATCAGCAGATGTTTCTGTTGGCGAAACTTCAATTTTAGCGCTACGTAATAGGCGTAAATCGTTGATAATTTGCTCTTTGCTACGTCCGCGCAATTTAAATAGTACAAAAGGATCTTCACTGAAGCGATCGCCTAACTGATAATACACTGCTCCTACGTGTTTACAAGGGTTAGCTTTATCAGGACAAGAACATTTACTGCGAACATCTGAAAGAGTAAATGGAAATAAAGAAAGTCCATTTGCCGTAAAGACTTCTTCGATATTCTGTGGCATTTCTCCTGCTAATAACTTAGCCGCAAAAATTGCCTTTTTGGACATTGTTTCAATTACATAACCCCATTCTTCATCGCTAAATGGTTCCAGAGAAAGAGAAACTTTATAAGGTTCTACTTCGCTACCTTGTACTCTAGCTAATACTTTTGCACCTTTAAATTCAATGCTTAAGACATTCCCTTGACGAGAATAGTTTCTTGCACGTTCTAAACGCTTTTTAAAACGATAGGAATCTAATAAATCTAGCCACCTTTGTGACCACCATTCACGACTTGCTTGCAAAGTGTAATTAGTCATAAACATTTACAATTTAAGATTAATTCCCAGATTAAATAAATCTTTACTAACCACAGATACACACAGATATTTATCGGTGTGCATCCGTGTTTATCTGTGGTTCTGGCAAAATTGTTTATCCTTCATCCTCTTCAATGACAGAACTGCGATCGAGTAAAAGTAAATTGCGGAGTTGGTCTGTATCTAGTTCAGTTAACCAATCTTCTCCAGCACCTACAACTTGTTCTGCAAGTTGTTTTTTACTTTCAATCATATCGTGAATTTTCTCTTCTAATGTGCCAGTGCAGACAAATTTGTGGACTTGGACATTGCGGGTTTGACCAATCCGAAATACTCGGTCTGTAGCTTGATTTTCGACTGCGGGGTTCCACCATCTATCAAAGTGGAAAACATGATTTGCTCTCGTTAAATTCAACCCCACACCCCCAGCTTTTAAGGAAAGAATCATAATTGGTGGCCCTTGGGGGTCGTGTTGGAAACGGTCGATCATTTCCTCACGTTGTTTTTTACTAGTGCTACCATACAAGAAAAATATTTCTCGCCCTAACTGTTTTTCTAAATGGGGTTTGAGTAACTTACCCCATTCCGCAAATTGAGTGAAGATTAAAGCGCGATCGCCTTCCGATAAAGCTTCTTCTAGCATTTCATCCAAACGCTGAAGTTTGGCTGAATGATATTTATCTAATGTGCTTTCTTTTAAATATTGGGCTGGATGATTGCAGACTTGTTTGAGCTTGATTAATAAAGCTAAAATCATACCTCGGCGTTGTAATCCTGTGGCAGTGTCAATCTCTGCTAAAGAATCTTCCACCACTTTTTGATAAAGCGTGGCTTGTTCGGGAGTAAGTCCACAAAATACCGTCATTTCCTGCTTTTCTGGCAAGTCTTGAATAATATCACGATCTGTCTTCAGTCGCCGCAGAATAAATGGTTGTACTAATGAACGCAATTGATTTAATGAAGCAGAATCGCCATACTTTTCAATCGGCATGGCAAATCGCCTTTGAAAAAACTGCTTATTGCCCAAATAACCAGGATTGAGAAAATCTAAAATAGACCATAATTCTTGCAATCTATTTTCTACTGGTGTACCAGTTAAAGCAATACGAAATGTTGTTTCTAATTGTCTAACTGCTTGTGATTGCTTGGCATCAGAATTTTTAACATTCTGTGCTTCATCTAACACTATTGTTTGCCAATCAACACTCTGCAATGATTTGATATCTCGGTGAATCAGTGAGTAACTAGTTACAACTAAATCATACTTTTTCACGGTTTCTGTAAACGTCTTACCTTTGGGGCGTTTATCACCGTGATACTGTAAAATTTTGAGTGTAGGAGCAAATTTTTTAACTTCCCGTTCCCAGTTTCCTAATACAGAAGTAGGACAAACTAGTAGAGTAGGTTTTTCTAGTGCATCCTGTTCTTTCAAATGTAAAAGAAAAGCGATGAACTGGATGGTTTTCCCTAAACCCATATCGTCTGCAAGACAAGCACCCAAACCCCAACGTTCTAAGAAAGCTAGCCAAGCTGCACCTCGCTCTTGATAAGGTCGCAACTGTCCTTTAAAGTTGGCGGGTGTGGGTAAAGGTGCGATCGCCTGATTATTTGTCAGCGCCCCGATTAACTCTTGTAATGCACCAGATGCTTCAAAACTGACTACTGGTAATTTTTCAATTGCCTGGGTATCCCCTGTACTCAAGCGCAAAGCGTCTTCCAAGGAAAGCGCCATTTTTTCTTTACGGGAAGCAAAAAAGGCTTGCGCTGTCTTAATATCTTGGGATCGTAACTCCACCCACTCACCGTTAATTTCTACTAGTGGGCTATTTAATGCTACCAGCCTGTCAAACTGAGCTTTAGAAATTGTTTGCCCACCAATCGCCAATTGCCACTGAAAATTCAGCAAACTCTGCAATCCTAAGCGCCCTTGCTTTTGATTTGGCGTTTCCGCAGTAATTTTCAAACCCAAACGGTTCGCCCATCCTTCACGGTTTGCCAAACTAGGCGGTAAAACTACCCCTAAACCACTATCTTCAAATCTCCAAGCTACAGACTTAATAAATTCATAAGCCTGCATGGGGTTAAGACTACAAGATTCAGGATAGTCACTTTCTAAACTGGGTGCAATTCCTCCATACAATCGGGAAGCTAACCCCAAGCCGCGCAGAAAAGTTTCTTGGGGTTCTGCGATGGTGCGATTTTGATATGTTAATTGCTCAACTGGGTGTTGCCAAATAGTGGCCGCATCTACCAAAAACTCTGGATCGTCCGCAGCTTGGAGATAATATACCAATTTCCATTCTGATTCTCCAGCCTCAGGCGATCGCAATTCAAAACAAGTACGAAATAGAGCTTTATGAGTTAATTGGTATTGTAGCGGCATCGTCCAAGCTGTTAGTGCCGCTTGTAATCTTTCTAAGCCAATAGGATCTGCACTAACTGTTTGAGATTCACTAATTAAAGCTTGCAACCACTGACGCACCGCTGCTGGTAAAGATGCCATCACCCTACTTTCAATTGGGGATTGGGAACCTACCATTTCTCGGACTTGAGTATCTATCGTACTGTTGAGAAATCCTAACAGTAATTCTTGCGGTTGTAGCGGTAAATCTATATATATTTGGGATGCAGTTAATTCTTCATTCTCCAGCGGTTTCTGATAAGTGCGGCAAGCTAATGGCATCAACTGAGAAAATTTTTCCAATCTTGTGCCATCTACAGCACTATCCAAAAGTACTTGCCACCTAGCATCTATCGAACTATCAGATTGTTTTTGAATTGTTGGTAAAAACTTACACCGAGAAATTAAATCTAAACTCCAACGGGCAACCTGCGACCAAAAGCGTAAATCTCCGCCTAAAAAAACATCTTCCCCGTTAATCGTACTTAAAGGAAGAGAAGAAAGAAATTTCATTGCTGCGGCAGGATTTAAACAAAAACCCTCAATTCGCCAAGGGTGGATATATGATGTAGAGTCTGTTTTTTGTATAGGAATAAATTGTGTTTCGACTACAGCAGAATGTATCGGCAAAATGCTGCTGTCTGATATTTGAGTTGGTAAACCAATGATTTGGGATGCTCCCGGCAAATTTACTTCAGTAACACTTATACTTTGACGTTTTCTTCCTGCACTTACAGCTACTTGCGGTTGTTGGATAAAGTTAGCAATTTTCAGATTTCGAGAATGCAACCACTCGCTTAACTCCTGTGGTGCCATTGCCAATGGATGTGATGGTATATCAAAATCAGCATTAGAATCAAGATTAACTTGTGAAGAACGCCAAGTTTCTCCCCAAATAAATAAACAACTATTTTGCTTTTTACTTAACCAAATACCGTGTAAAATCGCCATTTTTAACTACCAAGCTACTAATTATCTGTTAGGTTATGTCAATAATTCATTATAAATATTAGGCTATAAAAATCACTGTTACTCATATTTTTGATCGGTTATTTTAGCTAATTGAAATATAGCATTTGCTATGAATTCAACAAATTGATTTGGTTCAACGAGCCTTTAACCTCTTTCTTTGCGTTTGGTTCTCTTATGCATCAAATTAAGTTTGGTGAACTACTAGCATAATTAGATACAAATTTATCTGCCTTTATCATCTTCTATCGGCGGTTAATTATTACAAATATAGAATTGTCACTATATAATAAATATCAATAATTAATAAATAATCATAATTAATGGAATTTCCCCTTTATCAAGTTACAACAAATAGCATCAAAGTAGAACTAGATTATATACATCCTCAAGAGCAGGAGATAGTCAGGGCATTACTAAATCTAGTAATTATTGAAGGGAAAACTTATCCTCAAAAGCAACCCCTTTCTTCAGCAGAATTTGCGGCTTATTGGTTGAGTCAGGATGCCTTTGTTGTTAGGGCAGTTGAGCAGAGCAATACACACAAACCTAAAGAGATATTAGGCGCATTTTATTTGAAACCAAACTTCCCTGGTCGGTGCAGCCATATTTGCAACGCTGGTTTTATTGTACAACCACAGTTACGAGGTCAAGGCATAGGGCGGTTTATGGGAGAGGCGATGCTAGCGATCGCGGCTAGCCTCGGCTACGAAGCAGTCATGTTCAATTTGGTCTTTGAAACTAATATACCGTCAATTACACTGTGGCAGAAATTGGGATTTGAAATTATTGGGCGCATTCCGCACGCAGCTAAATTAGCCGATGGGCAAGTGGTAGAGGCACTAATGATGTATCGTGCTTTATGTTGACAAAGTTGTTTATCTTTGTATGTTCCTGAAGCCAGCCATAGTGCATAAATGTTAGGATTGCCACAGAGAGAGAATAGCGTGCATAGAAGGAAAAAAAACTGAATGACAGAAGTTGATAAGTCAATATCCTTTGACGGACGGGATATTCGACTGAAGGTAGGCCTGCTAGCACCCCAAGCTGGTGGGTCGGTTTTGATACAATCAGGGGATACAGCTGTTTTAGTGACGGCTACGCGATCGCAAGCCAGAGAAGGCATTGATTTTCTTCCCCTCACAGTAGATTACGAAGAAAGACTATATGCTGCGGGTAGGATTCCCGGCGGGATCATGCGGCGTGAAGGTCGTCCACCAGAAAAAACAATTCTTACTAGCCGTCTGATAGACCGTCCCCTGCGTCCGCTGTTCCCTTCATGGTTGCGGGATGACTTGCAAATTGTCGCTTTGACATTGTCAATGGATGAGCAAGTACCACCCGATGTGCTCGCTGTTACAGGTGCTTCTATTGCTACTCTAATTGCTCAAATTCCCTTTAACGGGCCAATGGCAGCCGTCAGAGTAGGTTTGGTAGGCGATGATTTCGTTATTAACCCTACCTACGCAGAAATTGAAGCGGGAGATTTGGATCTGGTGGTTGCAGGTTCGCCAGATGGTGTGATCATGGTAGAGGCGGGAGCCAATCAGTTACCAGAACGCGATATTATCGAGGCGATTGATTTTGGCTACGAAGCTGTCCGAGATTTAATCCAGGCGCAACTAGATTTAGTTCAAGAACTCGGTCTAGAAATTGTCCACCGAGAACCGCCAGAAGTCGACCCAACTTTAGACCAATTTATTAGCGATCGCGCCAGTGAAGAGATTAAGAAAATTCTCGCGCAATTTGAATTAACAAAGCCAGAGCGCGATGCCGCTTTGGATGTAGTTAAGGAAAGTATAGCAAATGCGATCGCGGAACTTCCTGAAGAAGATCCCATTCGTGTTGCGACAACCGCTAACAGCAAAGCCCTTGGTAACACTTTCAAGGAAATTACCAAACACTTCATGCGCCGTCAAATTATCGAAGACAACGTTCGCGTTGATGGTCGCAAACTCGATGAAGTGCGTCCCGTTTCTTGTTTAGTTGATGTCTTACCTAAGCGCGTTCACGGTAGTGGCTTATTTAACCGGGGACTCACTCAGGTATTATCTGCTTGTACCCTAGGTACACCTGGAGATGCTCAAAACCTCAGCGATGACCTGCAAGTAGACCAATCTAAACGCTACTTACACCATTACAACTTCCCACCCTTCTCAGTCGGGGAAACTAAGCCGATGCGCGCCCCAGGAAGGCGGGAAATTGGTCATGGCGCATTAGCAGAGCGAGCGCTGTTACCCGTGCTACCACCGAAAGAACAATTTCCTTACGTAATTCGCGTAGTATCGGAAGTCCTATCTTCCAATGGTTCTACCTCGATGGGTTCGGTGTGCGGTTCCACCCTAGCGTTAATGGATGCTGGCGTACCAATTATTAAACCTGTTAGCGGTGCAGCAATGGGTCTGATTAAAGAAGGAGATGAAGTCCGCGTTCTTACTGATATTCAGGGTATCGAAGACTTTTTAGGCGACATGGACTTTAAAGTGGCTGGTACGGATGCGGGGATTACAGCCTTACAAATGGATATGAAGATCTCTGGTCTGTCATTGGACATTATTGCCCAAGCCATCCATCAAGCCAAGTCAGCCCGCTTGCACATTTTAGACAAAATGCTGCAAACCATCGAGCAACCACGCACAGAAACTTCACCCTACGCTCCACGTCTGTTGACCATTAAGATCGATCCCGACATGATTGGTCTGGTGATTGGGCCTGGAGGTAAGACAATCAAAGGCATCACCGAGGAAACAGGTGCAAAAATTGACATTGAAGATGATGGCACCGTTACAATTTCCGCGGTGGATGAAAGCAAGGCGAAGAGAGCCAGAAATATCATCCAAGGTATGACCCGCAAGCTGCACGAAGGTGACGTTTATGTAGGACGCGTGACTCGCATTATACCTATTGGTGCCTTTGTAGAATTTTTACCCGGAAAAGAAGGCATGATCCACATTTCTCAACTAGCTGACTACCGCGTTGGTAAAGTTGAAGATGAAGTAGCCGTTGGCGATGAAGTGATTGTCAAAGTGCGCGAAATTGACAACAAAGGTCGGATTAATCTCACACGTTTAGGTATTCATCCTGACCAAGCAGCTGCGGCACGAGAAGCAGCAGCAGTAAATCGATAAATCGATTTGGGATTTTAGATTGAATCTAAAATCCGCGATGCCTTAGGGCAAGGCATCGCTGTATGCTTCTCTAAATAGTTGTCAAAATTATTCGAGCTGAACGACTGAAGTTGCGGCTAAAGAAGCTCCGCCTATATAGACAGGCTCAATGTAATTAGGGACTTTCAAAAATTAAAAAATACCTAAATCTTAGGGGCATGGTATAGATAAGATGTTTGTTTTACTAAAAGTCTTTAGATGCCGTGTCCCTACTTGTCGAGCGATTTATTTTCGTTCTTTTGTACCTGGTATGCCAAATTATTAGTTAAACATCAAAACTTGTTTAAAAAATATAGGTCAAAAACAAACCTCTACTTGATATCTAAAATATTATTAAATAATGTCCATTTTTATTGTTTGACAAGGGTTTTATGATTATTGCGGATGAGATTTAGCATAACATCTAATGAAGAGCCAATATAGATATTTATGCTCGTTTACTTATACGAGTTAAAAATCTGATTTAAACAATTATTCAACCCTTACGTAAATTATTAACAGTGATGACTATCACACAAAAGTTGGTAAATATGAGGTAATAGGTATACCTGAATATTGGATTGTAGATTACCTTGCACTGGGTGCTCGTAAGTTTATCGGTAATCCCAAACAACCTACTATATGTATTTATTTTTTAGTTGAGGATGAATACCAAGTTAGCCAATTATCAAGAGTTGATGCTGGATTTTACGGCGTTCTACTAACTAACGAATGATTAAATTTCATACCCTTTTTGTAATTGGCCATACTTAGTCCGTATAACTACGACTTCAGTCGTTAGGCTCAATTTACAAATACTCACTTTGTCAGTTTCTCAATTTACGCTATGTTTGGTATTACAAGAATTAGCCTACTTGGTTACTTTAATTTCCAACTTAACATCCAGCATTGTGAGTGCTAAACGTCTGCCAGAAACCATCGCCCATGTCAAAATTACCCGCCAATCTTGGCAACACGGCTTCCTTGAGGGTGAAGTGAGTGCGGGTGAGTTTGAGTGGCAGTTCCAATGGCATTTTCGCCGGGGAGAACTGTCTGTGAAGCCTTCTCAAGGTCGCGCTTTAATTAAAGAACCTCTAGGTCGGTTCTTGGAAAAACAAGACTACCAGTTAGAGCCTGGAGGCGATTATGCTTTTACTATTCGCGCTGAACTTTAGTTAAGCAGTTATTTAACTGTTAACTGATTCAGCTAAACGATTTAAGTACCTTTCGATTAAAAGAATGGCAACAATATCATCTATTGGTCGTGGAGGTTGTCGCATACCCTGCGGTAATAGCTTTGTTAATCCTTTGGGAGGGTACATTTGCCAATAGCGATCGCGTGCTTCTAAAGTTGTGTAGCGCTCATCTACTAAAACAATATTTAGTGGTTCTGTTAATTCTTGGCCCAGTCTTTGTTTCCACTGCTTGGCTGTTGTTTGGTCGCCCATTACCATTAAGGATACAGGTAACTGCTGACGCAGGGTTTCGATTGTGGCGATCGCTTCACTTGCCGCTACAACCTGATGATAATGTATTTGTCGATCTAGTCCAATTACTGCTAAACCACACTTGTCTCGACCGGGATCAAAGCCTAAAATGACTGGTTGTGTCGGTGAGAATTCACGGAAAGTCATAAGTAATTTAAAATTCAAAATTTTATTACAATTCTGGCAACAAGCTTTTTGGTAAGAGCCTATTTAATTATGTAAATAGGCTGATATGGCTATTAAGTTGTGTTGATAATTTTTTAAGTGCTAAAAATAACTTGACCGTTGAATATTGCCACTAGCTTCACTCTCAGCGGCCCAGCTGTAAAAGTATCCTCAGCTGCGATCGCTTTAATTTCTAAAGGTTGATCGAATTGTCTCAGTTGGGCAACAAAGCGCAAAAAAGTACCATCTATTTGTACATTTTCAATAATTCCAGCGTTACGAGCGCGAAATTGAGAAGCAGAAATCAGCAGATCTAGCCGCTGTCTTAACTGATAAGAAGTCATCGTTTTGGGATCGGCAGTAGTAGTGGCTAATACCTGTCCCCCGGAAAAGACTAGTTGGTTTTTTGCTGTATCAGTAAAAAATTCTATCTGTTTTTCACCTCTAACGTAATTGCCAGCAGAAAAAATTCGCATGACATATTCACGACCATCATTAATCTGCTTGATCAATTGCTCAATTCTATCTTGGGTAACGTGCAGTATCTCTACATTATTTACTGTATTTGTCCCAGGTTCAGCTAATTCAAGCAGTGCATTCTGATTAGCTTCCTTTAGTAATTGGATAACTGCCTGACGCGCTGCGGTAGGTTGGTTAACCTGAATTACAGCCGCAGCCAGAACTTGACCCCGCACCAAAGCCAATTTACCTAAACGGAGGTCACGGTAAGACTGATAATATTTTTCCAGCCTTGCTACTTCTTGTTCTAGATAATTTTGTTGCTTTTCCAATTCTTGAAGACGAGATTCCCGCTTGGCAATCACCTGTTCGCGGGCTGCAACTTCTAGATTGCGCTGTTGAATCAGTTTATCTAACTGGGAAATTTTTTGATCTCGCTGTTCAATTGCTTCTTGCCGATTGGCTAATTCGCGATCGCGTTTGGCTATAGCTGTTTTGGCTTCGTCAATTGCTTTTTTTGCTTCAGCATAGAGTCTTTGGCGTTCTATCTTCCGTTGTTCAATTTCCGCCAAGAGATTCTTTTTCTCATCGTAAACGCTTTGCAGTTCGGCTATTGCTTTTTGATATTGCGCTACAACTTGTCCCAATTGGCTTTGAGTGCGGTTGAGTTGGGATTGGGTTTGGGCTTGTTGAGTAACAGTACGATTTAATTGAGCCTGCGTTGCTTGTTGTTTAGCATTCGCCGCCTGTAAGGACTTGTTAATTGCTTGTAAGTCTTGTTGAGCTTGGGCTTGTTCTTTTCTTGCCTGGTTGAGCTCGCTTTCTACCTGGCTTTTCTGGGTTTCTGTGGTTTTTAACTGTTCGCGCTTATTCCTCAGATCCCTTTGAATATCTTCTAATTCAAATACTCCTTTGCGCAATCCTTCATCCGCAGCAAATAAAATTGCCAGGGTTGATGCTGAAATTAAAGTACCCGTAAAAATAGTTACCAGTACTGCCGTATTTTTGGGACGTAACTTAAATAGAGAGAGGCGCGCCTTGCCAACGCGCGTGCCGATGCGATCGCCCACGGTGGCAAGCAAGCCTCCCAAAATTAAAATTGCTGCGATGAGGATGTACCCAGTGGTCATCTTCAGCTACCGAAATGCTTCCAGATACAGCCTACTACTTTCAACCATTTTTTGTGGGGGATAAGAGAATGACAATAGCTGAATTTACTCAATTTTTAGCTCTACCTCCATTATGGGCGTCATCTCTAAAAAAACAACACATGCCACCTCTACTTCCCCCAATTGGGTTTAAGTAAATTGCCTACTTAAGGTGACGGGTTTATGCACAGTAATCTTTTTTTTGTGGATAGAAATCATTTTTTTCTCGCGTAAATCTCCAAGTAACCTAGTGACGGTAACGCGAGTAGATCCAATTGCTTCCGCGATCGCCTGATGAGATAGCTTGAGATCGATTGTGATTCCATCAGCACAAGGAACGCCAAAATCGCGACAGAGAATTAATAAAAAACTTACTAACCTTGAACCCATATCTCGGTGTGCAAGAGTTTCAATCATCATCTCTGTTTGTAATATTCGCGAAGACAAACCTCGCAGCATTAACATTGATAATTCTGGATTTTCCTTGAGTGCTTGCTCCACCTGTTCAATTGGAGCTGACAGTAATTCTACAGGGGTAAATGCAACGGCATGGTAAAACCTATCTGACTTATTTCCTGTCAACAATGACAACACACCAAAAACACTATTTTCCCGCAGTAGTGCTACCGTTATTTCTTCTCCTGCTTCATAAACCCTGGAAAGCTTAACAGCACCTTTTAAAAGAAAATAAACTCGTTCAGCAGGATCGCCAGGAAAAAAGATCGTTTTATTGCGTTCAAACGTTTCTACAACCGGAGGAAACGCTCCGGTTGCCATCTGACGAAAAACATTTGCTAGGGCTTTATCTTGTGTCACGATCATCTCCCTTCCCCTACCCAATGCCGGAAAAACAAAAACTGATTACCTAAGAATACACCTGAAAAATCAATAAGGCACCGTCAACCTTTCTGTACTTTCCTATACTCAAAATCTCTGCTTCATAGTTATTTGTTTATAATGATACATAATTATTGATATTTTTAGCTAGAGCTTTTTGAAAAGGTACTTATAATAGCTGTATTCAAAAGGTTTTTTGAAGAAAAAATCAAGATATCTTGAGAATATCTTAAGGAATAAAGAGTAATTTTATTGCTGTAAACACTCTCACCAATAATCATTTTTACGAATCCTGTGTAAAACAAAGACAAACTAGTGTCAGATTCTAGTATGCTCAAGCATGATTGTTCACATTAAAAATTTATATGCTGAATCTGACTGGAAAAAACGCGCTTGTTACAGGTATTGCAAATAACCGTTCAATCGCCTGGGGAATTGCTCAACAACTACACAAAGCTGGAGCTAACTTAGGTATTACCTATTTGCCAGATGAGCGAGGCAAGATGGAGAAAAAAGTTGCGGAATTGGTAGAACCTCTCAACCCCAGCTTATTCTTGCCATGTGATGTCCAAAACGACGAACAGATTCAGTCTACCTTTGAAACAATCGGCAATAAGTGGGGCAAGCTAGACATTTTAGTTCACTGTCTGGCATTTGCAAATAAAGACGATTTAAGTGGAGATTTTAGTCAAACATCACGCTCTGGCTTCAACACAGCACTACAAATTAGTACTTACTCGCTGGTGCAGTTGAGTGGTGCAGCCAAACCTTTGATGACAGAAGGAGGAAGTATCCTCACTCTCTCGTATTTAGGTAGCGTTAGAGCAATTCCCAACTATAACATTATGGGAGTTGCTAAGGCAGGATTAGAAGCAAGCGTCCGTTACCTAGCGGCTGAACTCGGCCCGCAAAATATTCGCGTAAATGCCATTTCCGCAGGCCCCATTCGCACTTTAGCATCTAGTGCGGTGGGAGGCATATTAGATATGATTCATCATGTAGAGCAAGTTGCTCCTCTACGGCGTACAGTCACTCAACTAGAAGTAGGCAACACTGCTGCTTTCTTATGTAGCGATTTGTCCAGTGGAATTACAGGACAAGTTATATATGTGGATGCAGGATATGAAATTATGGGAATGTAGTAATAAGATTTGGGAATAGAGTATAGGGAATTGGGCATTGGATTGAGAAACACTCATCCTCTATACTCTATGCCCCATCGCCTATGCCCCATTAACTATGCAAATCAGCGACCGTCAAGTTAACTTCCCCCAATACGACCAATCTCACCCCAGTCCTCGGATTGCTTCGGTTCATCGCACTACTGGTGAAACCGATGTCCGAGTTACTGTCAACCTCGATGGTACAGGGATTTGTCAGGCAGCAACTGGCATTCCATTTTTGGATCATATGCTGCATCAAATAGCCTCCCACGGTTTGATTGACTTGGAGGTGCAAGCCAAGGGAGACTGGGAAATTGACGACCACCACACTAACGAAGATGTGGGCATCACCCTAGGACAAGCTTTAAGTAAAGCACTAGGCGATCGCAAAGGTATTGTCCGTTTTGGTAATTTTCTGGCACCACTTGATGAAGCATTAGTTCAGGTAGCACTAGACTTTTCTGGCAGACCTCACCTCAGCTATGGTTTACAAATTCCTACCGAGCGCGTGGGAACTTATGATACTCAACTAGTACGGGAATTTTTTGTGGCACTGGTGAACCACAGTCAATTAACACTACACATTCGCCAGCTAGATGGCATTAATTCCCATCACATTATTGAGGCAACATTTAAGGCTTTTGCTAGAGCAATGCGCATAGCGGTAGAAATAGATCCCCGTCGTGCTGGTATGATTCCCAGTTCTAAAGGGGTTTTATAAATCAGGAGGGATGAGGAGTGTGGGGAGTGTGGGAAGAATATAAAAAACCTTTCCACCGCTATTAATCGCTATCAATACCCATGCCCCATGCCCCATTTTTCACCTAGTGTTAGTTCTTGGTAGCCAATGGGTAATCTTTAATTGATACCAAGTTACTGCCTAAAGGTGCATGAAACCGAGATGAAGTCTGTTGCAGACGCTCCTGATGCTCAACTAAATACTCCTAATACTCCGCCAGTAGTATTAACTTCTGAACTGCGAAAAGTTTACCGTACTGGCTTTTGGATGCATCAAAAAGTTACATCGCTCAAAAGTTGCTCTTTAACGGTTTACCAAGGAGAAACTTTTGGACTATTAGGGCCTAATGGTGCTGGTAAAACCACTCTGTTGAAATTATTGCTGGGAATTATCCGTCCTACCACTGGGCGGGGATTATTAATGGGTAAACCATTAGGCGATCGCAGTGTTAAACAGTATATTGGCTACCTGCCAGAAAATCCCTATTTGTATGACTATCTCACTGGCTGGGAATTCTTGCAGCTAGCAGCCGGAATATTTCAAATTCCCTACAGCGTACAACGCCAACGCATTCCCCAACTGCTGGAATTAGTCGGTTTATCTCAAGCTGATGCCCGTAAAAAGCAGATGCGTCGCTACTCGAAGGGGATGTTACAGCGGGTTGGTATGGCACAAGCCCTGATTAACGATCCGGAGTTGGTATTTTTGGACGAACCAATGTCTGGTCTCGATCCTGTGGGACGCTATCAAATGCGGGAAATTATCCTCAAACTCAAAGCCGCAGGTAAGACCATTTTTTTTAACAGCCATATTCTCAGCGAAGTAGAACAACTTTGCGATCGCGTTGCTATTCTCGCTAGAGGTGAATTAATATGCACTGGTTCTTTTGAAGAACTTTTAGGAAGCTCTAGTACATATCACATCAAAGGTATCGGCGGTGATGAAGAATTTCTCCACAAATGGATGCCTGCTGTAGTATTTAAGCCTGATGGTTCTTGGCAAGGGACACTACAACAAGATAATTACTATGACTTTCTTGCCAACCTCCGCGTTATGGGAGGACAAGTTATGGCAATGAATTTATCTCGTACCTCTTTAGAAGAGTTTTTTATCCAACAGATTCAACAAAAAAATAATTCTGTTAGCTAAAACTACTATCTCAGTATATTTCTGATAATCCAAAGAAAAATTTTTGAATTTCGCATTTTGTATAAATGCACTATTTTTGTTGCGAAATTGCGCTTTTTTCTGAAAAAGTTTTAACTTTTAGGGTGCGATAAATACGGAGCAAGTAATTAAGGGATCGGAGAATTCGGATAAATTAATAGTAGCGATCGCTAATACAGTTTGCAAACAATTCAATCTAGACTAATATTACTTTGTACTCTAAGCAAAAACTATCAGTAGATTTATATACATAGTTATAAAAACTTTGCATTTAAGTTGCTGAGACTTTAAGATAGCTTTACTGAAAATTTAAACTCAAACCCTAAATACTCCTCCGGAAGGTCAAGTTTTTCTAAGAAAATAAGAATGTCGGGGAACTTGAATATTTAAGTATAGTCACGATTAAAATGTTTAGACAGTACTTTAGCAATTGTAGTTTCAGAGTCTCGGGTAAATATGCTTAATACAGGTTTGCTGAAAATCCTCACCCAATCAACTCTGGGTGTGGTCTTGTTAACGGCTGTCAATGTCGCTGCGCCATCTGCCAGCCTAGCTCAGCGACAACCAGTATCACCTAATAGGACACCAGTATTACCTACTACGACTACACCACCAGCAGCATCATCAGCTACTATAGATACAAATTATACATTAGGTGGCGGCGACCTTATCCGTGTAAATGTATTTGAAGTACCAGAATATACTGGTGAATACCAAATTCCCCCTGGTGGATCGATCAACTTACCTCTAATCGGTAGTGTCTCGGTTCTAGGGCTAACTACCGAACAGGCTGCTGACGACATTGCTCAAAGATACGCCCGCTTTCTGAAACGCCCTCTGATTTCAGTTAACCTTTTATCACCTCGACCAATCAATATTTTTGTGGCAGGGGAAGTAACACGCCCAGGAGCTTATACTCTGAGCTTGCAGGGAGGAGCCGGAAATAATCCTGGCGTACAATACCCCACTGTATTAGCTGCACTCACTACAGCACAAGGCGTAACATTAGCAGCGGATGTAACTCAAGTTCAATTACGTCGCAAGCTGGGACGGACTGGCGAGCAAACCGTCACACTCAATTTGAAGGAACTCATCCAAACCGGCAGAATCGGGCCGGATATTACCTTACGGGATGGAGATACTATTGTTGTGCCCACAGCAACTACCTTCAACGTAGCCGAAGCACGCAATTTGTTTGCAGCTAACTTTGCTTCCGATCCCAGCAGACCGCGTACAGTCGCAATCATTGGTGAAGTTAACCGTCCTGGATCGTATCTAGTAACAACAGGTACTACAGATGCTCAAGGAGGTGGAGCCAGTGGAACTGGTCTACCAACACTAACACGAGCAATTCAACTAGCCGGGGGAATTACACCACAAGCGGATATTCGCGGTCTTAAGGTACGCAGACCCACAAGAATTGGTACAGAACAAACTATAGATATAAATCTCTGGCAACTATTGCAGAGTGGGGATGCGAATCAAGATGTGATTGTACAGGATGGCGACACAATTGTTGTTCCCACTGCTACTGAGATTAACCCCGCAGAAGCTACTCAATTAGCTACAACTAGCTTATCGCCTACAAGCATTCAAGTTGGTGTGGTAGGCGAAGTCAAACGACCCGGATCTGTAGAACTTAAGCCCAATAGTTCCTTAAACCAAGCATTGCTGGCTGCTGGTGGATTTAACGATGCTAGAGCGAAAAGCGGTGCTGTAGATTTGATTCGCCTCAACCCCAATGGTTCTGTGACTAAACGAGTAGTACAAGTAGATTTCTCTCAAGGCATTAATGAGAAAACCAATCCTATACTCCGCAATAATGATGTGGTGGTAGTTAGCCGGAATGGTGTAGCCCGCACTGGTGATACCCTCGGTGCATTGTTCAGTCCGATAGGTGGTGTCTTGAGTATTATCAGAACTATATTTACCGGATTTTAAATTTGGGCATCAACTGGGGACAATGGTTAAGTATTTTTGTCCCCAAACTGCAACAAAAGCGAATCTTCAGCAGTCAGAGTTATGCGTTATGAACTGTTAGTAACTAATAACTAATGGCTAATCTGTGTTCTCGGCTTGGCAGACAAGGGCGTAAAATATCCTGGGTGCAAGGGTTGGTGTGTAGCATGACCATTGCTCTGAGTTCGGCTTTTGGGATGTCTTCTACTTTAGCCGCCGAGAAGGTTACTATTCGCCTAGGCCCGTTTCAGCAATCAATAGCGATCGCTGATTTAGAAACATTTGCCAAAACAGGAAAACTCCCACAGCACCTGCAAATTTATGGTGCCTTACTGACCCCCCAATTCAGAGAATTGCTCAATCGGCGTTTGGAAGTAGATCCAGATGTTGCAGACAAATTCTTTGATGATTTGGTGCGATCGCCACAAGGTCAACAATTAATTTCATCCTTAGGAGTCGCCATCCCAGGTAGTACGATTGAAGGGTTACAAACGGCACTTAACCTCTCTCTACGTCAAGTTAACGGTTTGAATGCTGTGGGATTCTTACGTGCATACCCACAGGAGAATGTCACTGTAGATGCTACTAAAGCCATTCAAATAGCGATAGAATTCAATGCGAATTACCTGCAAAGTCAAGCTTTGGGTGCTTTACTAGAACGCGATCTGTTTGTCAAAAACCCTACAGCTTTTCAACCGAGCTTCGATCCTGCTGCTATGGGTAAAGAAGTAGTACAGCAGCAAACCCTAACTCTACAAGACAACAAACGTAAAAGAATTATTCCTGTAGATATTTATTGGAGTAAGAATCAGTCGCCAGCTCCACTGGTTGTACTTTCCCACGGCTTCGGTGCTAACCGGAGATTTTTTGGCTATTTAGCGCGTCATTTAGCTTCTCACGGCGTCACTGTGGCTGCGATTGAACATCCAGATAGTCAAGTTAATTCTGTGAAGAAAAGCTCGCAAGCAGCTGATTTAGCGCAACTACTACCTGCTACAGAATTTATTGAACGACCAAAAGATATTAGTTTCTTACTCAACGAACTAGCAAAGCTCAACACTCAATCGGGGCAATTTCAAGGCAAATTTAACACCGAAAATGTTAGTGTAATCGGTCACTCTTTGGGAGGTTATACTGCTTTAGCGTTGTTAGGGGGAGAAGTCGATTTAGAAGAATTACGGCGATACTGTAAAAATTCTCTTTCCTTAAACGAATCGCCTGGAGATTGGTTGCAGTGTGCAGCAGCGCCTTTAAAAGAGCAAAAACTTCAGTTAAAAGATGAGCGAGTTAAAAGTGCGATCGCTCTTAATCCTTTAATCGGCAAACTCTTTGGCAATAAGGGTTTATCTCAAGTTACCAAGCCAGTATTATTTTTAACTGGAACCGAAGATGCTCTAACCCCAGCATTAAAGCATCAAATAGCACCTTTTGCGCAACTGGGTGGTGCGAAATATTTATTAACAGCGATTGGTGGTACTCACTTAAGTATTAGCGATCCTGCATATAGTGTTAGTACAGTTACTACTCTGGTGAAAGAAAAGCGAGGCGAAGAAACCAATTCCCTACGCCAGTTAATTCGTGGCGTCACCTTAGCGTTTGTGAAACAGTCAACCCCAGAAGCAAAAATTTACCAACCGTTTCTCACACCAGCTTACGCTCAATCTCTTTCGACATCTCAATTACCCTTACGTCTGAATTCTGATTTGCCAGGAAGTATCAAAACTTGGTTGAGTTTTGGGTCAAAATTGGAATTTTAGGTATCTATTAATATAACTAATTAAAATAAGCTAAGTACTGTAGTTGCCAAAATACTGTGTGCGGAAGATTATTGCTGAGACTGAAATCTGCGATCGCTCAGACAGTACCAATAACGTATAAGGTATAGCCTAAAACCATTGTGATTACGAAGTTATACCTTGCCACTATGTAATCTAAATGCTTTAATAGCGATTGCATTCAGCCAAACTTTTCTCACTGCACAAGGCTAGCTGAGACTTACGCGCGGCTGTTGCTCCTGGTGTTCGGAAAATTACAGATACAAAACATTAGACTTAGAAATAGGACAAGATAGTACCATGTCCTTTAAACTAAAATTTCTCCAAAAGCTAAATTAGGAGCAGATATGGAGCCAATCATTGCTATAGTCTTAGCGCTTATAGGTTATGCCTTAGGATCTGCAAAACTGATAAATCAAGGCAATGTCGCCTTGGTAGAACGATTAGGAAAATACCATCGAAAACTTAGTCCTGGGCTAAACTTTATTGTTCCCCTTGTCGATCAGATCGTCATGGAAGACACGACGCGAGAACAGTATATAGACATTAAACCCCAAAATGTCATCACTAGAGATAATATCTACTTAGAAGTTGATGCTATCCTCTACTGGCGGATTAAAGATATAGAAAAAAGTTTTTACGCAATTGATGATCTTCAAGGCGCACTTGTACAGTTAGCTCATACGACACTTCGGGAAATCATCGCTCAAAATACAGTGGAAGAAACCAATGTCTCGCGATCGGAAATGGACAGAGCCATTTTAGATCAGTTGAATGAGACAACGGCAGGCTGGGGAGTTGAGATTATCCGTTTAGATATTCAGAGAATTACCCCACCTGAAAGCGTACGCAAGTCAATGGAAGAAGAACGCGCTGCTGAAATCAAAAAACGAGCGCTAATTTCAGAAGCTGAAGGCGAAAGGCAAGCTGCGATTAAGAAAGCTGAAGGAACCATGACTTCAATGCAAATAATTGCTGAAGCGTTACGTACAAATCCTGAAAGTAAAGAAATTCTCCGCTATCTTGTTGCTCAAGACTACATCAATGCTAGCTACAGGCTAGGAGAAAGCCAGAATGCCAAAGTTGTCTTTGTAGATCCAGGTAAAAGTGGTGACTTGATGAAAGAAGTAATTGCCGAATCAGTCACTCATGAGAATGGCAAGGAAAATGGCAATGGTGCTGCTTAAGCTTGTGCTGACTGCCGAAATATCGCATCCGTAACCAGCGATACATCGCGCATTTCTTTAACATCATGAACTCGGAGGATATCAGCGCCATTAAAAATGGCCGCAGAACAAGCCGCCGCTGTTCCCCAGACTCGTGCCTTTGGATCGGGTTGATTTAAAATCCGACCAATGAAACTTTTACGGGATGGCCCTACTAAAATAGGGCAATTAAGCGCTGTGAGCGATCGCAAGTGGCGAAAAATTTCTAAATTTTGCTCGTAGTTCTTAGCAAAGCCAATACCAGGATCGATCATAATTTTTTGCCGATCGATACCCGCATCTGTTGCAGCTGCAATTTGCTTTGCGAGAAAACTATAAATTTCTGCCATTAAATCTTGATAATTAGTTTGTTGTTGCATCGTCTGCGGGTTTCCCCGGATGTGCATCAACACAATAGGCACGCCTAAACTGGCTACTGTTGGTAACATTTCTGAGTCAAACGTGCCGCCAGAAATATCATTAATCATATCAGCCCCAGCCGCTACAGCAGCTTTAGCTACATCGGCTCTAGTTGTATCTACAGAAATCGGTATAGTAATTTTGGCTCGGAGTTCGCGTATAACTGGTAACACTCGTTCAAGTTCTTCAGCCAGAGTTATTTGCTCTGACTCCGGCCGCGTTGATTGACCACCTACATCAATAATGTCAGCACCAGCTGCTACCAGCGCTTGTGCTTGTGCTAAAGCCGCAGTGGTAGTATTAAACTGACCGCCATCACTAAAGCTATCAGGTGTTACATTCAATACACCCATTAAATAAGTCTGCTGTCCCCATTGGAAACAGCGTTCTCGAATTATCAAATCAGTTGGCATATCTTCATCAAATGCTGAAGCGCATCCTCAAGCACCATTGATGGGGCAAAACATGAGTTACCAGGCTCGGCCTGGTAATGCGCTGACTGTAGTGAAGCAACATCCCAAACAGCAGGCATTCCTTGGCAGAGCGAGGAAAAGAGAATATAGGATATGACACTACTTATAGTTCACAATCCTGGCGAAACTGTCAGGTTCTAGGCTGGCTCCTCCTACTAGAACACCATCAATTTCTGGTTGAGCCATAATCTCATCAATATTATTGGGCTTAACTGAGCCACCATATTGAATCGAAACATTGGGATTACTTAACTGGCTGCGAATTAAGCCAATTACCCGATTCGCCTCTGTTACTTCACAAGTATCACCTGTGCCAATTGCCCAAATCGGTTCATAGGCAATCACCAGGTTATCTTGATCGACACCCACCAGTCCTTTGTCTAGCTGGCGGCTAATCAGTGCTTCAGTCTCCCCACCATCTCTTTGTTGTTTTGTTTCACCTACACATAAAATTGGGGTAAGACCGTACTTTTGCGCAGCTTTGAGGCGGAGATTAACAGTTGCGTCTGTTTCACCAAAGTATTGCCGTCGTTCGCTATGACCGACAATAACAAAGCGCAC
Organism: Calothrix sp. NIES-2098; assembly: GCF_963875125.1. NCBI lineage: Bacteria > Bacillati > Cyanobacteriota > Cyanophyceae > Nostocales > Calotrichaceae > Calothrix > Calothrix sp. NIES-2098. The sequence continues at coordinate 7,656,707 of NZ_CAWNKJ010000001.1, read as the reverse complement.
ACCAGTTTCTTTGAGCATCGGGCCAGAAATTTCACCAGTGTAGGCTCCATTTTCTTCCCAGTGGACATTTTGTGCCCCTAGCTGTACACGACTACCGTGCAAACTCTTAGATAAAATGCTTAAGTTAGTAAAAGGAGGGCACAATATAACTTCTCGCTCTTGGGGGGTTTCCTCCAAGTGAGGCAAAAATCCCCGTAAAAAATCTAGGGATTCTGCCTGAGTTTTGAACATTTTCCAGTTACCGGCAATAACGATTTTCCGCACAGGTGATTTAGTCAAGTTCCTAACGCTACTAGATGCATTTTTCACTCTAGAACATTTTGCACCCCAAAATCTTCAGCTATTTACGGAAATCACAGCCAAAAGTCTTGATGGATCTCCAACATCCTCCTATTTTCCTCTCTCCTCAAACCCTTGCTAAAAAACACTAGGATCGGATATGAGGTAAATCCAAAATCTCAAATTTAAAATTCACATGACTTCTACATTGCCCGAACCTCATCACAGCAATTCACCCAATACTGATGCCGATTCCCTGAACTGGGAGGAAGAACTTGATAGTGCCATTTTCAGCTTTGAAGACATCCAGACAGAACTCAACTATAAAAAGGCACAAACGGCGTTACGAAATTTGGTAGCCAATCTCGACCTTTCCCCCCAAGAAAAGCGCGGTTTAGAGACAGAAATTAACGATCTGGAAACCATGCTAGGGAAGTTAGATCGCATGGTGGTACAGATTGCTGCTTTTGGGATGGTGGGACGCGGTAAATCCTCCCTACTTAATGCTTTAGTTGGGCAACCAGTGTTTGAAACTGGCCCTTTGCATGGCGTAACGCGAGATGCTCAAAGAGTTAATTGGAGTATTAACGAGGAAGCCATTGGCGAAAAAGATCGCGCTTTGCGAGTTACTCTACCAGCAGTCGGTCAATCTCAGGTGGAATTAATTGATACGCCGGGATTAGATGAAATTGATGGCGATACCCGTGCTGCTTTAGCCGAACAAGTAGCAAAACAAGCAGATTTAATTCTGTTTGTAATTGCTGGCGATATGACGAAGATCGAACAAATTGCGCTTTCGCAGTTGCGGGAAGCTGGCAAACCGATAATTCTGGTGTTTAACAAAGTAGACCAGTACCCAGAAGCTGACAGGATGGCAATTTATCACAAAATTCGGGATGAGAGAGTCAAAGAACTAGTTTCACCCTTAGAAATTGTCATGGCGGCTGCATCACCATTGGTAAAAACGGCGGTTCTTCGCCCTGATGGTAGTAGGGGTATACAGTTGCGTACGGGTAATGCCCAAATTGACGAACTGAAGCTGAAAATTTTGGAAATTCTGCACCGTGAAGGTAAAGCTTTGGTGGCTCTGAATACAATGCTTTACGCAGATACAGTGAATGAGCAATTAGTGCAGCGAAAACTCACGATTCGCGAACAGAATGCGAATCAACTAATTTGGAAAGCTGTGATGACCAAAGCATTAGCGATCGCACTCAATCCTGTCACTGTAGTAGATATACTCAGCAGCATCGCCATTGATATTTTTCTCATTTTACGTTTATCTAAACTCTACGGCATTCCCATGACCGAAGCTGGCGCTGTGCAATTGTTGCAAAAAATTGCTCTGAGTATGGGTGGTATCGGTGTCAGCGAACTTCTGGCAAATTTGGGCTTGAGTGGATTAAAAACTTTACTGGGTATCTCTGCAACTGCTACTGCTGGTGCTGCTATTGGCCCTTATATCTCAGTAGCAGTAACCCAAGCTGGCGTCGCTGGTGTTTCTTCCTATGGTATTGGACAAGTGACGAAAGCTTATTTAGCCAATGGTGCAACTTGGGGGCCTGATGGGCCAAAAGCAGTAATTAGCCGGATTTTGTCAACTCTAGATGAAGCTTCTATTCTCAACCGCATTAAAGAAGAATTGCTACTCAAAGTAAAACTAAGAAATTAATGTAGAGAAAAAGTGATTTAGCAAACGATCGCTACTGGCAATTGCATACATCTTCGCCTAACAAAAGATGCATCATTAGGAAGGTAAAAATATCAGTTAATAATATACTGGTCGTCATAATCGCCAGAGTATATCATTATGCGTCTTATGCGTCGCTACATTATCTTTGGTCTTGGTGCTGTTGCCTTATTGTTATTGCTCAAACCTTTATACAACTCGAAAATTCAAGAAAAGCAAATATCAACTGTTAAACAACCTCAACAATATCTGGAAAATAACAAAGAAAGTTCAGCTTCAGCTTCTATAACTAATGTTTCTGCTAACTCTGAAGCACAAATTTGGTCTCGTCTTCGCCAAGGAAGAGGCTATGTAGTGATTATGCGTCACGCCTTAGCCCCAGGAATTGGCGATCCTCCTGATTTCAAGCTTAATGATTGTTCTACGCAACGCAATCTCTCTGATGAAGGCAGAAAACAGGCAATTAGAATCGGAAAAGCTTTTAAAAGTCAAAAAATTCCAGTTTATAGAGTATTATCAAGCCAATGGTGTCGCTGTTTAGAAACTGCAAAACTGCTGAATTTGGGTAAAGTAGAGCCTTTCCCTACTATCAATTCCTTTTTTAATAATTACAAAACCCAATCTCAGCAAACTGCACAACTGCGTCAATTTATTTTGAATAATCGTAATACCCCTGGTGCGATTGTCATGGTTACTCACGAAATTAACATTACAACAGTCACTAGTGATATTTACCCGAAATCTGGAGACTCAGTAGTGTTACGAGCTAGCGATCGCAACAAAATTGAGGTAGTGGGGCAGATTAAAGCTATTTGATGCTTCTGTGCCTAGATGGGTAGACAAATATAATAATTTCACGTGGCAGCTATTTTGCTCCACAATTAATATATGAATCGCTACATTTAATATGCGAACAATTGCGGAAATTAACGATAAAATCAGCAGCCTACGTGCGGTGGTGTTGACAGTTGAAGAATTAAAAGCACGTGTTGCTGAAGTTGGTGTTACTCAGGTTGCTCAGGAAGTTGATGTAATTACCACAGGCACTTTTGAGCCAATGGAATCGAGTGGTGCAATTATTAATCTGGGACACACTGACCCCCCAATCAAAATTCGCCGTTGTTGGTTAGATGGCGTGCCAGCATACTCTGGTTTTGGCGCAGTAGATTTATACCTGGGTGCTAGTTGTGCCGTTGAGACAAATGATGGAGAAGAAGTTCGGGAACGTGGCGGCGGTCATGTCATTGAAGATTTAATTGCGGGTAAAGCTGTACAAGTCCGCGCACAAGGACAAGTGACAGATTGTTACCCACGAGCCACCTTTGAAACCACAATCATGCGGGAAACAATAAATCAGTTTTACTTATTTAATCCGCGTAATCTTTACCAAAATTTTATTGTGGGAGTAAATGGAGGCGATCGCCCACTGTTTACTTATCTCGGCCCTTTACAACCACGTTTAGGCAATGCTGTTTATTCTAACCCCGGTGCAATTTCACCTTTACTCAATGACCCAGATTTACAACTGATCGGTATTGGAACCAGGATTTTTTTAGGCGGTGGTATTGGTTATGTCGCTTGGGAAGGTACTCAACACTTCCCCTTACAAAAACGTTTAGCCAATCATACCCCCATTGGGCCTGCTGCCACTTTAGCTTTAATTGGTGATGCCAAACAGATGGACGCTCGTTGGGTGAGGGGATGTTATTTCAAAAGCTATGGCCCTTCATTGATGTTGGGCGTAGGCGTACCGCTTCCTGTTTTATCCGCAGAAGTAGTTGAACATTGTGCTGTGCAAGATAAAGACTTAGTAGCGCCCATCGTAGACTTTTCCATTCCTCGGCGTGTTCGTCCGACGTTTGGGTTGGTGAGTTACGCCCAACTCAAGTCTGGGCGTGTCACCATTGAGGGTAAAACTGTGCGTGTTGCACCTCTAGCAAGTTTGTTTTTATCTAGGCAAGTCGCTCTAGAGTTGAAACACTGGATAGAAGCTGGCAAATTTACCCTGACAGAACCAGTTTCCCCAATTCCGATGGAGCGTTCTTTTTTACCTCAAGACCGCTGGACGGAATTTTGATACTGGGGAATGGGAAGGGAGATGAGACAGACAAGGAGAATAATTAATGCCCTATGCCTCATGACGCCAGTTCGCTCAAGTGGGGAAACCCTTTCGACAGTCGCTCATGGGGGAAACCCCCAAGACCGCGCTGCCTCACCACGCGACTGGCTCCCCCATGCCCTACTCTTGAGGTGGTTTTACCCGCTTGATCGGCTTAGGAGCAGGTGTTTTTGGGATAGGTTTCGACACCACAGAGGAGTCGCCGCCTGTTTTTTTGATGGGGCGTGGGGTTTCGCCATTTCGTCTGGGTGGAAATGGTCTTCTACCACCACCGCCAGCACCACCACGAGGAGCACCTCTGAATGGTGGTTTGCGCTTTTTGGGTAAGTCCGCGATCGCTTCGGCAGTTTCTATTAGTAGTAAGTCAGCTTCTCGCTTGGCTTGAAAGTCCCAAAACTTCCCTACAGCTTTAGTAGTCAGAACACCGGTCAGTTTCAACTTGAAATATTTGGGTTTGTCAGTTGGTTTACGCGGAGCCTGCTTGATTTTGACTACTATGCTCTTAGCGTCAAAAGACTGATATACTACTTCACCACGAACTGAGAACCCACCATCAGGAATATCTGATGAGGTCTGTAGGGTGCTTGTAGATTCATCGGTATTTGCGGACACATCATCCGGAACTTGTAATTCTTCTGTTTCCGAATCTGGATCGTCCTCCTCTGTCAGATGTTTAGCCAGTTTTTCTGGCTCCCAAACCCCAACAATTTGGAGGTGCAATGCGTCATTTTCTTGTCTTGTCCGCGGATAAACTACCCACAGATGTTCTTGTTCTAAATCTAAGTGATTCTTAACTAAACTCATAATCCGTCCTAGGAGCACGGCATTGAGTTCTACACCATCTGCGGTCAGCAGATTACCTTGAGTAAATTGTTCGTCACTAGCACGGTAGCGACCTCGGACTAACCCGATCGCGCGGTACTGCATTGGTTCGCTGGGAGGCGGAATCGGTTGCTGCCGATTAGCGAAGTTCCCATTTGAGGCAGTCTCGCTAGGGTTAACAGTCGAATTCTCAAGTTTAGAGGCCTGGGCTGCTACTGTGGGAACATTAGCGGCTGCCTCTACTTTAGTTTGGCCCTGGTTAGAGGCAGAAGAGTTGGAAGATTCAGGCGACGGCATCAGGTCGGAATTCATAAAAAACTCCTTGCGGCGGAGACACATCCCATTGTGGGATTTTACAAAGGCAGCTGAAAAGAGCGTTTGTGCGGCTGATGAAAGTATATTTGCTTTCAACCAACCACGACTTAGCGCTCTATAGGATTCTAAAGGAGCATTTGTACACTAAAAGTGTAATTTAGCGTCTTTAGACTAGTTTCGGGAAGCATATCATAGGTAGAATTCTGACGGCTCCTCCTAAAGTCATCACTTACTTTAGCAGCGTGAATAGTTATTTGTTATAAAATTCACAGACAAACGACGGTATTCCGCAAAGTTTTTGAAATTTTAACTTTCGGATTTATGTAAATGATAGTGTCAATAAAGTTCAGGAGAAATAAGTCTTGTGTCTCAACCGCGAAGCTGGATAGTTAAAGTCATACTGGCTCTGGCAGTTCTGACTTTTGTAGGAATTTCAATGGTTCCCCTTATCAGTGCATTTAATAATAATACACAACCCCCAACTCAGAATAATGCCAGCACTGGGGGCAAGTTAGCTTCAGCTGACCAAAAATCAAAACTCCAAGATGCAGTTCGGGGTTATCAACTGGTTTTGCAAAGGGAACCAGAAAATCAGACTGCTCTTAAAGGTCTATTACAAGCAAGGCTAGAACTCTTAAGTATCAAAGAAGGTGATATTCAGGGAGTAATCGAACCTTTAGAAAAGCTAGCCAAGCTCAATCCCGATCAGACAGAATATGCAGTACTGTTAGCTCAAGCAAAGCAGCAAATTGGTGACAAAGAAGGCGCAGCGCAAGCTTATCGTTCTATTTTGGCTACAAAACCAGGTGACTTGAAAGCTTTACAAGGAATGGTGTCTCTCCTCTTAAGCCAACAACGCCCAGAAGCAGCTATTGGTTTATTGCAAGATACTTTGACTGCTGCACCCCAAGCAAATAAAATCCAGCCTGGAAGTGTAGATACGGTTGCAGTACAGGTGCTTTTAGGCACAGTTCACGCCTCTCAAAAACGTTATACTCAAGCGCTCTCTGCATACGACCAAGCAATCAATAAAGATCCGAAGGATTTTCGCCCGGTTTTGGCTAAGGCGATGCTACTAAAGCAACAAGGCAAAGTCGCAGAAGCTAAACCTTTATTTAATAGTGCTTCAGCTTTAGCACCTGCTCAGTACAAAGACGAAATTAATAAAGCCGCAGCAGCTTCTCCAATACCTACGCCTGCGGTATCTCCTACAGCCTCACCAGAAAGTAAAAAATGAAGATTCATGAGTACTGAGTGCTGAATTTTCACTGCTTAAGTTACAGCTATTAAGTGAGATAATGACTGTCGTAAAGGGCGGGAAAACCCGCCCCTACAGATCCGATGCTGTTGCATTCTTTTTTTAAATTGGTATAAGGCTTATGCTCCTTCGATAGCAGCAACAACACCAAAGATTAAAAACAAGCAGCCACCAATTAAAGTTAGTTGACGTTCAGAAATTTTACCAGCAATCATTTTGCCACCAATTACGGCGATCGCCGCACAAATGGCATGGCCTAAAACTGCGCCTGTAGTGACGCCAATGGGATTATTTCCGGCTGCTAGCGCAATGGTAGCAATTTGCGTGCGATCGCCCCACTCTGCCATAAATGTTAGTACAAAGGCTTCGGTTAAAATTGCCAGTGGTGTTTTTCGTTTAGGTAATTCTAGATCTGCTTGCTTCACCGCAGCTTGAGCTTCTTCTATTACTTCTGTATCACATGCGGGTGACATCTTACTACCTTGATACAGGAGCTTGATACCAAAAGCAATAAACAAAGCTATTTCGGCATAATGAATATAAACCTTTGGCAACAAAGATGCTGTTTGTCCCAACATCACCGAAAGAATTGTCATTGCAGCTAAAGCGGCTATCACCCCTGCGAATACCAACCGCCGCGAGTGGTGCATTGCTAAAATTACGGCGATAAAAAATGTTTTATCACCTAACTCGGAAACTGTAATTAATAACAAACCTGCGGTAAAAGCTGTTAGCACTCTCTCAAGCTCCTGAAGAATCGTTGAACGATGCGAAGCTTGATGAAAGCACTAAAACTCCACCAAGCTCCACACATTGTTGTGTGAACTTAGTGAAGGTCTCGCTTCCAAATATTTTCTACTTGTCATCTGAACCAGGCTCATCACCAGTATGTTGATTCAGATGGGCTGGGTATTAATTACCAGCAGCTACTCCCCTTCTATTCAATCTGAATTTTATAGCTGTCTTAGGCAAGAGTCAACTCTTTTGGGAAATTCCAAATTCTCACTTCTTGCCGCTACCTTTTTTCTATCAAGTTTCCGCAGATGAAAGTCGCCCGTGGAAAATTGGCATAGTAAATAATCCCCATGCCAAACCTGTAATCAATCCGAAAACTGTAACAACGTAATTATTAAAATCCCACCAACCAAAAACTTGCGCTGCTAATTCCAGAGGATAAGCCATCATCAAAACGCTGGCTAGGGCTACACCACGCCAGCCATACTGACTTAACCAATAAAAACCTTTACCATTAGTCACCGCATACAACAGGCGCGTGACAAACAAACCCGTGACAGTGCCGTAACAACGCATACATACAGCCATGATATGAGGTGGTGCTAAATCTAAACCCATATCTGGTTGCGGACACACAACATCGCCCATGAAATAAATAATATTCGCAATCCCTGGCAGTAAGGATACCCCAGACGCAGCCAGAAAGGGAGCAGCTAGCGGGCCAATAACCATACCCGCCAGTAGAAAATCAGCAATAAAACTGACCCAATTAATTTGCAACTCTCTTGTGAAAGCTACTCTTGCCATTCCCTTTCTTACCTTTGCGTCTACATTTCTTAACCTACCTTAGAAATGTATGGACTTGTCAACTTATCTAACTGCTGTGTCAACAGACTGAGGAATAATCCGACATCTGTCACCACACCCACCGATTCTATCGAACCGCGATCGCTTAACTTAGTCACCACTGCTGGGTTAATATCCACACACACCATTTTCACGCCAGCGGGTGTCATATTCCCCACACCAATCGAGTGCAGCATACTAGACAGCATTAAAATCATCTCCGCACCTTCTAGGAGTTTGGCGTATTCTTGCTGCGCTTTAATCAAATCCATTTGGGTATCAGGTAAAGGCCCGTCATCCCGAATTGAACCTGCAAGTACAAACGGTACGTTATTCTGCACGCACTCATACATCACACCACTCTTAATTATCCCCGCCTCCACAGCTTTGGCAATGCTGCCATAACGGCGAATGGTATTAATTACTTTGAGGTGATGGCGATGTCCGCCACGTACAGCCACACCCCGCTTCATGTCTACACCGAGAGATGTGCCCATCATATTTTGCTCGATGTCATGCACCGCGATCGCATTTCCACCCAAAAGCGCTTGCACGTATCCTTCGCGAATCAGCCGCGATAGATGTTCGCCACCACCTGTGTGAATGACTACAGGCCCCGCAGTGAAAACTACTTTACCACCTGCATCACGAATTTTGCGTAATTCCCAAGCGACTTGCTCAACAACTAACTCTACGCGCCGTTCGCTGGAAACGCCACCGGACATAAAGCTAAACTCTTGGGTATTACGCTGTTCCCGCGATTCGGTTTTACGGATCGTGCGGATACCCAAAACATCGACAATTACCTGTTCGCCTACTTCTAAATCGCGTAAAATTTTACACTTAGCTACTATACCATTGGGTGATTCGGTAATGGCGATCGCGCCATCCATGCGCTGATTTTCTACCTTGATCCACCGACCCTTGATCCGCACTTCCGTAGGATAAATCGTACTCACGTAAAAATCATCCGGAGCTACACCAGCTTGGACTACAGGTTCTAGTTTGGCGTCTCGCTCATCTTGGGGCAAATCTACCGCACCCAAATCAATTAACAGCGAGATAATTTCTTCCATTACCTCATGAGATGGCGCTGATACCTTTACTTCAGCGGCTGAGGTACTTTGACGCTGTTCTCCCAAGTTAAAATTCAATACTTGGAAGCTGCCACCTGTGTCTACAATCAAATCTAAAGCGCGGTTAATTAAGCCAGAGTCGAGTAAATGACCTTCTAAGCGGATAATGCGACTTTCTACAGAAACATTCGCATGAACTTCTTCTCTGACTGGTTCTGTCACCCGTAAGGTGAGACATTTGGCTGCACCACCAGCTTTGAGAAATTCTGTCAGTGGCGTTTCAATGATTTGGAAACCCACATCTGTAAGGCGCGATTTCAAAGCATCACTCGCCTTGTTCATGATGACGATGCTATCAACATTCACTGCATTACAGGCGAAGTTCACTGCGTCAGCTTCTTCAATAGCGATGCGCTTTTCTGCTGCTACGCGCATTTCAATTAAGCGGTTGGAGTAGGAATCAAACGCACCGGGATAATAGAGCAAATACCCATTGGCTAAGGGGCAAAAACAGGTATCCAAATGATAGAAGCGCTCATCAATCAGTCTTAAAGAGAGTACTTCAATATCCAGCCACTTAGCTAAGTAGGGATGAGAATCTAATTCTGAACGGAAGCCATATCCCGCCCATAGCCAGCGTCCTTCCCGATCTAGGAGTGCGTCCCCTGCGCCTTCAAAGGGCAAGTCTTTGGGAAGTACGTGTACTGTGTAACCGTTGGCTTCAAACCATTTTTGGAAGTAAGGTTCTTCTCCCTGACGTTCTTTGTGTAAAAAGCGACTAAGAACTACATTATCCCCCAACACTAAACCAGCGTTGGCGGTAAATACCATATCCGGCCAACCTTTTTCGGGGGGTACTAAGTCTACAATGGCGTGGTCTTTGAGGACATGATAGAGTTTTTGCCACTGTTCAACAGCGCGATCGCGGGATGATTTGTGAATGTTCCCTTCCATCCAGGGATTAATCACATAGTCCACATCGTAGTGGTCGGGGGCACACATCAAAAAGCGAATGGGGGAAGTCATAAAAATGTTACAAGCGTTGAGATGCTATAAGCTAATTTAGATACAGAGTCTTGCTGTACCATTTTGTCAACTTTGCTACAAAATGTCTGTATTCTACTAATTGAAGCCGAAACAAAAGTTTGATTTTATTCAATTACCCAAACGGATAAAGTGCAAAGCACATAACGAATATAACGTCAAATACCCAGGGGACTAATGGTACAAAATCGAAAGTTCAATTGTTGTGTAATTGTAGCGTTATTTGGTTATGGAAAATTAAGATGGCAGACCTAAAATTTACAGTTGAGGACGATCCTCAACAAGACGATATTCGTACTGTTATTAATAAGCTTGTTGAATATAACAGCGATCGCCAAAGCGAAAAAGACGAATACCAACCATTAGCTGTATTAATTCGAGACGATCGCGAAATTGTTGGTGGTTTAGTTGGTAAAACTCAATGGGGATGGTTGTTTGTCTCTCACCTATGGGTTGCAGAAGCATTGCGCGGTCAAGGATATGGAAAGCAACTCATGGCTAAAGCTGAAGCAGCAGCTAAACAGCGCGGTTGTAGTTATGCTTACCTAGATACGTTTAGCTTTCAATCTTTAGGTTTTTATCAACGCCTTGGCTACCAAATATTTGGCGTTCTAGAAAACTTTCCCCCAGGACATCAACGGTATTTTTTACAGAAAGAAATTTAGCTGTTTGTAGCGAATCGCGATGATGTCTCTAGAATTATGAAAATTATTTTTTAAAAAAGTATAACTAATACTAAGTTGAAAAACGAGCATAGGATTTGGATTCACAACACCCAAATATAAAATCTCAAATCCTAAAAATTAAATTAGGGGGCGATCGCTTCTACCCCCTTTGGATATGGGCAATTTAACCAATTGCTATATCTGGTTCGTCACAGAAGTTAAATACAGCGGAATCAGTTTCTGAGTCATCTTCAAATACAGCAGAGATATACCACTCGCAGGCTGAATCATTCGTATATTCAGCCCAAGCAATTGTTACTGTTTCACTGGGGGGGATTCCTTCCTCACCTAAGGTAAATTGAGACCACTGTTCATCATCTGGAGATGCCCACAATTCTGTAATAGCCTGATCGGTATTATTGGTAACGGTAAAGGTAAATTGGTCTGACATAAATATTTTACCTAGTCATCTACAAGTACATTACACAAGCTACAGACTACATTCTGCATTCGTAAATGTACTTAAGATGCGCCTAGATTTAAAAAATCTCCAATCAAGTGTGTGAAGCTCTCTAAAATATTGATTAATTGATTGTTTGGTATTCCCTGAGCCGATAGCTGTGTCTTATTTACCTGTAAACTGTTTGACTACGAACATCGCTTGTGGTGGAATCTCAGTCACTAGGCGAATGGGAAATGCCTGAGTAGAAGCAAACTGAGCATAATCTGGTGTGAGAAAAACTGCGTATTTTTCAGCTTCAGGAGTGAGTTGTGCCGCAAAGGACAAGGCTATAGCTTGTAGGTATTTACGAATATCAGCAGCTTGCTCGCCTACTACTTCACCACCAAATAAAGGTGTATTTGGTTTTGTCTGCTGATCCATTGTGGTACTGGGGTCTTTGACACTAAGGTGAGTACCGCCAAGTATCCCAACAAGCCATTTAGGAGATGGGATTTGATTAAAACCAACAATTTGTTCGGGTAAAGCTGGGACTGTTTTATCTGCGGAAGCAGCCCATACTAGAGTTGGTACTTGCAGCTTACTCAGACCAGTTTGACCAAAGATTAAAGCAGCGGTGGGACTGAGAGCGATCGCTCTTTTTATCCTGTTATCTCCTAGTTGATATCTATTGTTTGGTAATTCTTGGGCTACGCATTGCAGCGTTTCACCGAAACTAAACGTAGCTACATTTTGTTTACAACGTTGTTTGAGATTTTCTAGTTGCATTTCGGCTCCAGCAATTGCTAATGCTGTACCGCCACCAAATGAATAGCCAATTACCATCGCATTATTAGTTGCAATCTTTCCTTGCAATGGGTTCTTGGCTGTTTGGTTGAGTTTTTCGAGTTCATCTAAAACAAAGCTAATATCTTTAGGACGATCTAAAAACTCTTGAGGTTGTACAATCTTGGTGTTGTTTTTGAGAGCTAAGTTGACACTTGTCTCATTACTACCAGGATGTTCTAACGCCGCTACTATATAGCCGTGGGATGCGAGATGTTCTGCTAGGTAGCGCATATCTGTACGCACTGAGCCAAAGCCGTGGCTAAAGACGATGACAGGTTTATCAGTAGTTGCAGCGTTTGACCAATAAACATCAACAGGAATTTTGCGATTGCGTTTTTGGTCATTTAACTGCAAGCCAAGAACTTGAAATTGATCGCTTCCCCGCTGGCTGGGATCGAAAGGAAAAGACAGTTGGGATGTAGTGGGGCTGAATTGAGGAGCGATCGCCAACATAAACTGTTGCGTCAGCCAAAAACCTGAATTCAAATTGCTCGCAACAGCAAATGCTCGCGGTAAATTGATTTCCAGGCGGTTACTCGGATAGTTTTTGATAAATGACAGTATAGAAAGACCTTGTGGGGAAACAGATCCCAGAACAAATCCGGCTCTCAGTGCTTGTGCGCCAGCTCGATCTTTTCTCACTAAAGCAGTTGCTAAATCATTGAGAATTGTTGTTCCAATCTGCGTATTTAGTAATCGACTAACGGTGACAACATTGAGAGGTACTCGCGTTCTCAGCGCTCCTAAAACTAAGCGGCGCTCTTGTTCCGATAAACTATTGGTGAAAAACTGCAAATCTCTGGGAAATTTTCCAGTTTCAGCAGCAGTTTGGAGATCTGCAACAGAGATAGATTCTGCAAATGGGCCAAATCGCACAACAACTGTATCAGCAGCTTTTGCAGAGGTATTTATCCCCAAAATTTGTGCGATCGCTAGCCCACACAACCAACCTGTAAGATTTTTTAGACTTCCCCTGGTGTATCCTGTGAACATCTTTATTTTTCCACGCTTAGGGGAATATAGCTGTATTCGTGTATTTTACTACCCATGCTGTAAAAAATCTTATCAGTTGTTGAATTGCACATTACGAATTAGAATCAAACAATCGTCTTTGTTGCAAACACTTCTATCAATCTTATTAAATGCAAAGATTGTTTCGATAAATGCTTATACATAATCAACTTACGCTAAAGCAAAACTTATGGATGCAATGCTCAAATCGATTAACGCTTAGATAAAACAAATAAACGAAGAGACATTATAGACTAGCTTAATTTAACTATTTTTATAAATTACCTCTGTTAGCTTGTTCGCGCTCAATTGCTTCAAATAATGCCTGAAAATTCCCGTTACCTAATCCTTGTGAGCCTTTACGTTGAATAATTTCAATAAAAAATGTGGGTCTAGCCACTAAAGGTTTTGTAAAAATTTGCAGTAGGTATCCTGTTTCATCTCGATCGAGCAAAATTTTCAGTTCTCGCAAAGTATTAATATCTTCATCAATTTCACCAATACGTCTTGGTAAATTTTCGTAGTAGATATCAGGTGTATCTAAAAATTCAATACCATTACTCCGCAATTGTTTTACTGTTTGAATAATATCGTTAGTTCTCAGTGCAATATGTTGTATTCCTGCCCCGTGATGAAAATCTAAATATTCTTGAATTTGTGATTTGCGATATCCTGGGGCTGGTTCGTTAATTGGAAACCTAATCTGAGCAGTATTGTTTTGCAAAACTTTGGACATCAAAGCTGAATATTTAGTTGAGATATCATCACTAGTAAATTGTTGACTTTCCTGCAAATCCAATACTCGATGATAGAACTCAGCCCATAAATTCATTTTTCCGCATTCGACATTAATGACAATATGGTCAATATCAACTAGACCAGTTGATATTGCTATTGGTATGTTTTCAATAGGAACATATTGCGGTGCAAACTGTGTATAGTTATGACGCTCTATAAATGAATGAATGATGTCGCCGCTATAGCTGGCGATCGCAGCTTTGATAAGATATCCATTTTCTGTTGTGTAGATTTTTGGTTCTTGTATAGGTTTTGCTCCCCGTGCGATCGCGGTTTGGAAGCAAGCACGCGCATCATCAACTAGCAAGGCAATATTATATACTCCATCTCCGTGCAACCTGACATATTCAGCCACCGATCCATCTGGTGTCAGGGGAGAGGTAAACACAAAGCGAATATCAGACTGTTCTAGGACAAACGAGATGCGATCGCGCAATCCAGTTTCCAATCCAGCATAGGCGATCGCTTTAAAGCCAAAAGACTTGCAATAAAAGTAAGCAGCCTGTTGCGCATTGCCAACATAGAATTCTACATAGTCAATTTTTTGCAGTTTTATTGCAGGGTTGTGCTGTAAGTTGGCTAAATTATTTTCTCTAATCTGCATGAGTATTTCCTAAATTTTACAAATTATTTATATTAGTAATTTTAGATTTTTTTAATACCAAATAATATAAATTACTAATTGATTGGGGAAATAGGCATAGGGTGAGCAATGCCCACCTAATATATATACAAATAATTTAGGATGCTTATAAAATTTCTCAGCATAACAAGTTATTATGCTACAAAACATCTTTCTGTAATATTTTCTACCATTTTTTGATGATTTTTAAAATAATCCTTTAGATAGTTTGCACTAAGCATAATTTGTTGTTTAGCTTTCCTTGCGCGAGGCTAAGATGCTTAATGATTAAATTTTTTATTATAGATTGATATTGAGTGAGTGCAACCATTAATCAGTGTTGATTGCCACAAAAATTAAATAGGCGATCGCCTATTTTAATAGTGTAAATAAACTCTACAAAATTCGTGTAGTGAAAGTTTCTCTTCTTGCGATTGCAGCTTTCATCACTACACTTGTTGAGCAGATGTTATCAATTACATAAAATTTCTTGCTGACTATATGCGTCGTAAACTCATTTATATTTTACTTTTATTACTTTCACTAGGTATTGTAACTTTGTTATGGCCTGTAAATGATTCTGATTGTAATTCAGAAGCTTTCCTCGCCTCAAAAACTAAAAAATTTCAAGTACAAGCTACTAAAGTTGTAGTTCAGCCTTGGCGAGGAGAACATCATGTATATGGTATCTTTATGGTTCCTAATGAATATAAGCAATCCCCACTTTTTGTATTAACTGTCAAAGGTTTTGGTAGTGAATGTTCCAAGCCATTTGGCTACAGCCAATACTATGATGATATTTCTGCCAAACCTGGAACTCATTTGGTGAGAGACTACATTAGAACTCGTACTGCATTGCGGCTAATTCTGCAAGGTTTGTACTGGCAATTAAATGATAAACAGAACTGGACTTTGACCTATCCTCAACCTCAAAATAGATGATTTGTAAGTATTTTAGGGGCTAAAAATTTTGATTCGGGATTGTGCAATCGACCTTTTTTATTGAGCCATATGCACCCAATTTTTCAAAACTCCTAGACAGTATACCCGTATGTTTTGTAAGACCCATTATTTCTATACACACAACATAATCTGATAGCTATACCTATAATTTTCTCCAACATTGCTTCATTCGCGTATTCCATTGTGCTACAAGGTATTGGATCGTCTATTTCATCAAAATTACTTGGGAAGAAAATCGATTGAGGCTCATACATTTCGATATATTTCTTCGATATAGCTTGCACTGTGGCTTCGCTATCACCAGTACTTAAGATGTTGGCCATCAGATCCTCTGTGTTGCGATCCCAGACTGCTCCCCACATACCATCATTACAGTCACCATCGCCCACATTAAAAACCATACGTAACTGCAACGATTCTTGATTCGGGTACATAATATCGAAATCAAACCAGTAGTACTGTCCCACTTTATTGAGATAGTAAGCTGGATCGTTATACGACTGAGAATTTTCTATATGATGTTCAGGTATATTAGGACAGTCAGCATAAGCAGCTGTACTGCATGTACCTAAAATTGCAACTGGACGAACAGGAATAAAAATTTCGTCATCGTTTAATACTCCTGCATCGTTAAACGCTTTTTTCAGAAATTTTGGTACTTCCGGTCTTAATTCATGCGCAAGAGGCGAAAGTTCATTGATACATGCTGCCCACATTCGTTTATATTTGCTGAATAACAATGTCGTATCTTTCTTGAATAGAAGCTAAGTTGAAGGCTTGATTATTTCGGTTGCGAATAGCATTAAATTTCTTCTTTGAAGGCTCATCAATGAGTATCGGTCTTCTCCAACCATCTCTTATCTTAAAAATCTCTCTCTGGTAACACTCAAGAGTTGTAAGAACCATACTAGTTAGACTGGAATAAGCCAATCTCGTGTAATCATCATCGGTTATGACAAGAATTGGAGATGCTTCTCTTTGATCACAAACCGCAAAATGAACCCACCTCTCAAACTCCCAAAACATAACTAAGTTTGGAATTTTCACTCGTTCTCTAACAACCTCTGATACATTGTCATAGTAGCTATATTGAATAGCTTTTTCTAGAGAAATCAGGGCAAGGGCTTCATCCAAATGACATGGTGTGACAAAAAGACTACTACCATTTGTCCACTGATAAAGTTCTCGGATCTCTTGAGTAATTTGTATCGGAAGATTTCTTATTGTGTTATCAATCTCTTGTGAAGTTAACCCTGGATTTAAGGATGCTGCCAGATCTGGGTGATGTTGCCACAACCAGTATTCAAGTTGCTCAAGAGTTTCTGTCAGAACTGTCATAAATCCACTTCCCTTATCGAGAATTTCTCTGCATCATATCCAAATTACTGTTGAGTTGCTAAATTCTCCTCATTCTCTAACAAAGTATTCGTAGTATTCAGCACAATTTGCGCTGAACCTATGAAGAAATCACGGTCAATTGTGGCTGGAATATCGCTAGGTTGATGGTAGTGCGGAGTCCGAAGATTAGCAGTATCAGTTACTAAGACAGCACCTACTCCTTGATACCAGAATGGTGCATGGTCGCTGCGTAAGGTGTCTGGTGTCAGCAAGCCTTTAAGCGGAATTGGCAGCGTTAGGACTAACGGTAAATTTGAATCCTCTTTATTCCAGGCTGTTGGCGGGATTTTCTGGGAGTTTTGAAAGGCGTTCAGCAAAGGTAAATGTTCTGTATCGCCAATTACTGCTACGAAGTCGCCCTTATCGCTGGGTGGAGTCACAGGTAAACCTGCTGGATAATCTTGGCAACCAGAAGTATGGCAAGCATAACCTACCATATCCATAACAATAACCCCACGCAGGTTTTTTAACCTTGCTGTTTTGCTGACAAAAGCCTTACTACCTAAAAGTCCCGCTTCTTCTTGGTCAAAAAAAGCTAGTTGCAATGTGCGGGGTGTGGGACGGGAACCCAGAATTCTCGCAACTTCTAACATCACAGCTACACCGCTAGCGTTATCATCGGCACCTGGAGAGTTAGCAACAGTATCATAATGGGCTGCAACCAGAATTGCGCCTGCTTTTTTGTTAGTTCCTTGGCGTTCGACAAAGATGTTTACACCTTCAGAGAACTTTTCTAACTTAGGTGTCAAGCCTAATTTTCGCAGTTCAGTTGTAATATAAGTGCGAGTACGCGATCGCTCTGCATCTGTATAACGCTGAAAATTCAACTTTTGAATGTGGGTAAACAGCTTGTCAGCCGACACCAGCAAATTGCTAGATACTGGCTGAGATGTCTGTGCTGGAGTATTTTCTTTGGGAATACTCTCAACAATTGTCGGTGTGGGAGGCTGCTCGAATACCATATTTTTGGCAATACCTCTGCTACCGACAACTATCACTACCACTAGGAATAACAGCGCTAGCCAAATCCATTTTTTCATGCGATCGCTCTCTGCTTCTCAGACTTTAAGTTAACGCAAACAGCAAGTTTTACAGCTAGTCTTTTGACAGAGTCCACATTTTCACCTAAAGTTCCGCAGTATAACAGTGCTGAGTACCAACTGCTTAGTGCTGAGAAAGAAGAAAAAATAATTTTTTCATGCTTCCATCCAAAACTCAGAACCGCAGACTCAGGCTTTACATATGCTAGATTTATCACTCATCACAATCCTGGGTTTTTTGGGCAGTTTTGGACATTGTTTTGGGATGTGCGGCCCTTTAACAATGGCATTTTCTTTATCGCATCAGCAGGAAACTTCTAATTGGCGACAGCAATTAAAATTTCACATCTTGCTGAACCTGGGACGAATGTTAAGCTATGCCCTAGTCGGTACGGGAATTGGCGCGCTGGGTTCGGTATTAGTAGAGGGCGGACAGCTAGCAGGTATAGGCAGTGAATTACGTCGTTGGATCGCAATCATTACTGGATTGATGCTGATCTGGTTTGGTTTAGGGCAAATAAAACCCGATTTTCTACCGCGAATTCCAGTTTTACACCCCTTATTACAAGGAAAATTACACAATCGCCTGAGTGCAGGAATGGTCAACCTTTCTTTGCAAAGTAGATGGTGGACGCCAGCGCTTTTGGGGATGACTTGGGGATTAATGCCTTGTGGTTTCTTGTATGCTGCCCAAATTAAAGCAGCGGAAACTGGTAATTTATGGATGGGTGCAGCAACTATGCTAGCTTTTGGCTTAGGCACTCTACCGATGATGTTAGGTGCAGGGATTTCTGCTTCGTTGGTTAGTCAAGATAAACGCAGTCAGTTGTTTCGCTTAGGCGGTTGGGTAACTCTCATCATTGGCGCAATTACTTTGTTGCGAACTGGCGACACAATGGTCGATTACACTGGACACGCCGCCTTAATCTGCTTGATTCTAGCGCTGATTGCTCGTCCTATTAGTCGCATTTGTCCATCGCCCTTGCATTACCGTCGGGCTTTGGGAGTGGGAGCTTTTGTCCTGTCTGTTGCTCACACTGTTCACACGATCGAACATTCATTGCAATGGAATTTTGCTGCTTTCTGGTTCTTGCCACCAGACTTCCAGTGGAGCATAGCTGCGGGTGTTGTAGCTTTAGTTTTGATGGCTCCCGCTGCTTTCACAAGTTTTGATTTCTGGCAAAAACATTTAGGTAAGCGTTGGCGACAGATTCATCTGTTAAGCGTGCCTGCTTTAATTTTGATTGTGATTCATGCAATTTTGATTGGTTCCCATTACCTGGGTTCTTTACAATCAAATGGGGGGAATAAAATAGCAGCAGCGTTACTGGGTTGTTTTACCCTCTGTGTGTTGCTAGTGCGTTCGCGGTGTTTTTGGTCAAGCTTATCTATCGAAAAATTTTATGTTCCCCCAACTAAATCGCGCTAAATTTTCTCTTCCTTTAGTTTTTTTATTACTAACTTCAGTTAATGAGCTTCATACCGCCTCTGCCCATACAGTCAAAATATCCACAGATGTTGGTGGTACGCTCCATATCGAACCGAACGACAATCCTCAAGCAGGAACCCCTACAAAAGCTTGGTTTGCTCTTACTCGCAAAGGTGGAAAAGCGATCGCCCTCAAAGACTGCAATTGCCAGTTAGCTGTCTATGCCGAACCCCACACAGCAAAAGAGCCGCCACTGTTAGAACCTTCTTTAAAACCCGTGTCAACCGAACGCTATCAAGCTACACCAGGTGCAGAAATCACATTTCCCAAACCAGGGAATTATTTACTAGCACTCAGTGGTAAACCAACAGCAGGGGCAAGTTTCAAACCTTTTGAGTTAAAGTTTGACGTGACCGTAGCATCAAGTTCGGCAAATATATCACAAGCATCACAGAATGTCAATGTCAATACTGATGTAGTAGAGACTCAACCTCAACCATTCTCATTGTGGGCGATCGCCGCCGTCGTATTTGCAACAGCAGGAATTGTGTTAGCTGTGGTACAGAAGCGGCGGAGATAGGGGAGTGTGGGGAGTGTCGGAAGTGGGGGGACAAGGGGGACAAGGGGGAGCCACTGCGTTGGACGGGTTTCCCGGATTAAAGCAAGTGGCGTGACAAGGGAGAAATAGTCAATGCCCCATGCCCCATGCCCTATGCCCCATGCCCAATTACTTATGCCTTTGTTGATGCCACTGCCATGCGTGTAGAACTATATCTTTGATGCCTGGGTATTGGGGTTGCCAGCCTAAGATTTTTCTAGCTTTGTCGCTACTGCCGATTAAAGATGGGGGATCTCCGGGACGGCGATCGCATTCTTGTATGGGGATAGTCAAGCCTGTAACATCCTCGGCGGCTGCAATTACTTCTCTAACTGAGAAACCCAAACCATTGCCTAAATTGAAAACTTCGCTGTCACCGCCTTGCAATAAATATTCCAATCCTAAAATATGGGCGTCTGCTAAGTCGCTAACGTGAATGTAATCTCTAATGCAGGTGCCATCGGGCGTAGGATAATCAGTACCGAAAATGGAAATAGATTCGCGCTTGCCTAAAGCTGTCAGTAGTACCAAGGGGATTAAATGGGTTTCTGGGTTGTGATCCTCACCTAGCAGTCCACTGGGATCGGCTCCAGCTGCATTGAAGTAGCGGAAACGCACTGATTTTAGACCATAGGCAGCGTCAAAATCAGAGAGAATGCGCTCTACCATTAACTTAGTAGCGCCATAGGGATTAATCGGATTTTGGGGATGATTTTCGGGAATTGGCACAACTTCCGGTACCCCATAAGTTGCACAAGTAGAAGAAAAGACAAATTTCTTAATAGATGCTGCCAGCATTGCTTCTAACAGCACCAAAGTACCCACAACGTTGTTGCGGTAGTACTTAGCCGGGTCTGTTACTGATTCACCTACATAGGCGTAGGCAGAAAAGTGCATCACTGCTTCAATATTGCGAGTTTGAAATAATCGATCTAAAAGAGCGCGATCGGATGTGTCACCCGCTACTAGCTCTACTTGCAAAACTTTCTCTACTAAGTCGCGATGCCCATACACCAAGTTATCAAGAATGACTACTTCATAACCTGCTCGTTTGAGGGCAAGCACCGTATGAGAACCAATATATCCGGCTCCCCCCGTCACCAAAATCGTGGGCTTTCTAGGCGACATAGTTTTTCCTTTTGAGTTATAACTACTTAACTAATTTAAATTACTGGTGTCTCATTACTCATTTGCAAAATTCTAAATAATACACCCAGTGTCAAAAAATTGCACTAAAATCACTACGACGGTAGTCTTTGGTTGTGAGGTTTGAGGTATTTTAAGTCAGGTAACAGTGCGATTACAATTTGACGAGAAAATAAATCCGCTGCCGGAAACCTTGAGGCTGACCCTTCAGGGTCAGCCATTTAACGGCAGTTGCAACAATGAGAACTGCTTAGTGCAATGTGTTGGCTCGGAAATCCCAACCAACATTTGTTACCTTGCGGGTACTCCTTCTCCTTTGGAGACGCTAACGCGAAGGGAGAACTCGTTCGGTGCAGTCTTTCTCTCCTTCGCAACAGACTGCTTTACCAAGGCAATGGTTCACCGCATCGGAAAATTTGTGAGTTAATTTATTATGTTTCTACTGTTAAGCCGTGTATTACTGTGGCTATTAATTGGCACTGTTGTATATTCTTTGTTCCAAAGATTTTATCCAACAGGTAATTTTGTTGGTCGATTAGTCATAGTGATTATGTTGATCGTCCTAGCGCTGGCGTTCATTAACCCCAACGAACCAGCAGTAGCATCTTTGTGGAGGTTGATATCATTCCCCCTGAAACCTCTGGGAGCATCGGTTTTGATGTTAATTTTTGCTGCTCAGAGAATTAAGGGAGGTGGAATAGATAAACCAGGAGGATACTTACTTGGTTGGGCGCTAACAATTTTACTGTTAGCAAGTACACCAGCTATTGCCTACTTCCTTGTCAGGGCACCAATAGCAACGGTTGGTAATCCTCAACTGGCTACTGTTAGGCAATTTACTCCCACATCAGAAACTTTAGTGGCGTCGCTTCCAGATACCACAGCTAATATTTCCGATGTCGTGGGGAATGGCATTCTACCTCAGAGTAATATGGTTCGGTCAAGCATCGCTTTGAGTCCGTTAGATATTAAAGTTCCACCTTACCTATTACAGAATCCTCAGGACATTAGAACACGCGGATTACGGATCGAAGATTTCGTACCCAGCGCCGAAACCCTGCAAGTAACAACCCAAGCTTGGGAAAGTTACCTCAATCAAATTTACTTTTTCTTGCGTGGTCGCCGATAAAGCTAAAAAGTTAACACAAGGCCAAAGCACTATGTCCTGGTGGCTGGCCTTTTTCAACTCTTATTTCTGCCAGAATAAAAGGAGGTTCAGTAGATTTGCTTGCAAGAGTCATTTTTCATTTGTGATTTCTCTGCGGCGCTGAGTTCCCCTAACCTCTGCTCCCCGATTTTTTCTGAATGGTACAATCTCGACGACTGGCTAAACTTGGTGCTTACCTGCGTCCCCATTGGCGGGAAGCAATGTTGGGTATTTTGGCTTTGTTAACTGTCAATGGATTAGGCGTTTATATTCCTTGGTTAATCCGCGCTTGTGTTGACAAACTCTCAACAACTTTTAGCTGGTATGAAGTTTTAAATTACGTAGTCATCATCATCTTACTCAGTTCAGCAATGTGGTTAATCCGCATGGCTTCACGCATCTGGCTGTTCGGCGTGGGACGTGAGGTGGAATTTGACTTAAAACAACGGATTTTTGAACACTTACTCAAGCTAGAGCCTTCTTACTTTGCCACCAATACTATTGGCGACTTAATTAGTCGGGCTACTAGCGATGTAGAAAATATCAAGCGGTTGTTGGGTTTTGCAGTCTTGAGTTTAGCAAATACGCTGTTTGCCTATGCTCTGACGCTGCCAGTGATGTTGACAATTAGTGTCGATCTGACCTTAGCGTCTCTGGCAGTATATCCCTTAATGTTCTTTTTGGTGCATCTATTTAGCGATCGCCTCCGCAAACAACAAACGGTAGTCCAAGAACAACTCTCTGACATTAGCGAACTCATTCAAGAGGATATTAGCGGCATTGCTCTGATTAAAATCTACGCCCAAGAAGAAAATGAGCGTCGTGCTTTTGCTAAAAAAAATCAACAGCTATTAACTGCTAACTTAGAACTAGCAAAAAGCCGCAATACGCTGTTTCCCCTGATTGGTGGTTTAGCTAATATCAGTTCGCTGGTAATTATCTGGTTAGGCGCATCGCGGATTTCTGCCGGAACTCTGGCTGTTGGAGATTTCCTGGCATTACTAATTTATGTAGAACGTTTAGTTTTTCCCACTGCTTTGTTAGGATTTACCATCACCGCCTACCAAAGAGGTGAGGTAAGTATCGATCGCTTAGAGTCGATTCTCTCAGTTCAACCGAAGATTCAAGACACAAGCGATGTCATCTATCTACCGAAGAGTGAAGTTAAAGGAAAACTGACAGCTAAAAACTTCAGTTACACTTACCCAGCTGCTACTACCCCGGCTTTAAATAATGTCAGCTTTACAATTTATCCTGGGGAAACGGTAGCAATTGTTGGGGCTATCGGTTCGGGAAAATCGACTTTAGCCAATGCTTTACCTCGCTTATTAGAGATTGAATCGGGACATTTATTTTTGGATGGGTTAGACATTACAAAGATCGCATTAACAGATTTACGAGGTGCGATCGCTTATGTTCCTCAAGATAGCTTTTTATTCAGTACCACCATCAGAAATAATATTCGCTACGGCGACCCAATTAGAGAACAAGAAAATATAGAGATTGTGGCACAACAGGCGCAAATTCACTCAGAAATTAGCAATTTTCCGCAGCAGTACGAGACCATAGTTGGCGAACGCGGAATTACGCTTTCTGGTGGGCAAAGGCAACGTACTGCTTTGGCTAGGGCAATGCTAGTTGATGCGCCAGTTTTAATATTGGATGATGCCCTCTCCAGTGTGGATAATCAAACGGCTACCCAAATCTTGAAAAACCTTTCCACTGGTACTGATAGAAAAACAGTTGTTTTTATTACTCATCAACTTTCTGCTGCTGCTGCTGCCGATCGCATTTTTGTTATGGACAAAGGTCAAATCGTCCAGATGGGCAAGCATTTAGAATTGGTTCAGCAACCAGGACTGTACAGAACTTTGTGGAGTCAGCATCAGATAGAGGAATTATTACATTAGGGTTTAAGTACTAGCGACAATTGTCTGTACAGCGAGTATAATTTGTCATGCAATTAGCTTGATAAATTATACTAAGTAAATACTCTATGCTGGAATTATTACAAAGTTTCTTTGTTGATGGTGGATTTATTCCACATGGACACTGTTACCTCTGGAAACCAGGGTTAGTAGTGCTACACATCCTCTCAGATTCTTTAATTGCCTTAGCTTATTTTTCGATTCCTGTTGCATTACTGTACTTTGTTCGCAAACGAGAGGATTTACCCTTTAAATCAATACTTTTATTATTTGGGGCTTTTATCGTTTCCTGCGGTACAACACACTTAATGGAAATATGGACGCTTTGGCATCCAACTTA
The DNA here is from genome assembly GCF_963875125.1 of Calothrix sp. NIES-2098. Taxonomy (NCBI): domain Bacteria; kingdom Bacillati; phylum Cyanobacteriota; class Cyanophyceae; order Nostocales; family Calotrichaceae; genus Calothrix; species Calothrix sp. NIES-2098. The sequence continues at coordinate 7,632,150 of NZ_CAWNKJ010000001.1, read as the reverse complement.
TTGGCTGTCTGGTTTAATTAAAGCGATTACAGCTTTTATTTCAATTTATACAGCGATTGTATTACTGCCGATAATTCCTCAAGCTTTAGCTTTGCCAAGTCCAAAACAACTGGAGACAGCTAATAATCAACTAAAACTAACATTGCAAGAACTAGCAGATGCGCAAGCGCAACTAGTTCATACAGAAAAAATGTCTTCTTTAGGACAGTTAGTAGCGGGTATTGTTCATGAAATTAACAACCCAATTAACTTTATTTATGGCAACAGTACGGCAGCTAACGAATATGCTGAAAACTTGCTAGATTTGGTTTCGCTTTATCAAGAGTATTATCCAAATCCTCAATCAGAGATTCAAGTTTCTATTGAGAAAATCGATCTTGATTTCATTAAAGAAGACTTACCTAAAATCTTATCTTCTATGCAAATGGGAGCAGATCGCATCCGCAAGCTCATCTTAGGATTGCGAAACTTTTCTCGATTAGATGAAGCCGATGTCAAGGAAGTTGATATTCACGAAGGTATTAATAGCACCTTACTAATTTTGCAGAACCGCTTAAAAGGCAAAGCAGATCGTTCTGATATTGAAGTTATTAAAGATTATGGTCGATTGCCTAAAGTTGAGTGTTACCCAGGACAAATAAATCAAGTATTTCTGAATATCTTGAATCATACTATTGATAATTTAAAGGGTGCAACTAATAAGCCTCAAATTTTCATTCATACTGAGGTTTTAGATAGCAGCAATCAAGTGTTAATTCGGGTTGTTAATAATGCTTCTGTTTTGACAGAAGATGTACAGGATAAAATATTTCATCCTTCCTTGACTAAGAATTTTATAGGTGCAAGTACAAATCTAGGGATGTCAATTAGCTACCAAATCGTAGCTCAACATGGCGGTCAGTTGAAATGTATATCAGCCTCGCCTCAAGGAACAGAAATTCTGATTCAACTTCCCATACGGATAAAATTTACGGAATTACTTAAAACGAAAGCAATAGACCATTAGAAAAAATACTATCCTCTGGTTCAGCTATCAATTAAAAATTGTCAATAGTAGTAAATTTACCTAAGTTTAAGTATTTGCCGCTATTTATAGTGAAGACTATGTTAGTTTTTTGGAAAACTTGGGTAAGATAAAGTACCAAAAAAATAAAGATTTGGTATAAATTGATGTTAACAACAGTTGAGTTATCAACATCTGCTACTAGATTACAGCATCGTCATGCTGGGGCGATCGCATCTCTAGTTTTAATCAGCTTATTGAGTTCATTGAGTGGTTTTCACGCTCATACAGCTATTTCTAATTCTTGGGAAGGCTTGCTTTGGGGAATTGCCGATCCAGTAATTAGCTTAGATCGGTTGGTTATTCTTGTCGCCATTGGCTTACTCTCGGCGGGAATGATTCGTGGTGGTTTGATTGCTGCGGCTTTTGTGTCAGCAGGAGTTTTCGGTACGGTAATTCATTTGTTTCATGTAGATTTAGCAGGTGCGGAAATCGGGGTTGCAACTTCTACAATCGCTGTCGGCGCTATGCTAATGATGTCAAAACAACCGAACTGGCTGTTACTCTCACTGCTGGGAGCGATCGCAGGTTTATTTCACGGTTATGCTAGTACTGGATCTGCTATTGAAACGGGAATAACGCCTTTAATTATTTATGTACTAGGCGTTACCTTAACTCAATGTGCTGTGGTTATGAGTGCTAGAGAAACTTACGCAATGTTGGCAAATAGAACCCACTTTGCTGGGTTGGCTTTTTTTGCGATCGGTATTGTATGTTTGTGCAATGCAATTAACTTAGTAATCTAAAAAAACAAGTGTTGCTAATTTGAGTATTGAGATATTTTGTTAAAGCAGTCCCCAATCGTTAGTAGTTGCTCATCAATGATTTGGGACTGCTATATATAGTTGTACTTAGCAAGCTCCTGTTTTATTGAAGATTACATAAAATGTTTTGCCAATTAACAATAAGTCATAAAATAAATGCCAATTTTGCTGATAGCGCAAATCTAGATCGACTATTTGTTCAAAATCTGTTACTTTAGAACGACCATTCACTTGCCATTCGCCAGTTAAACCAGGTTTGACATTCAACCTTTGCCAATGACGTGGTGAATAATTAACTACTTCATCTGCTGTAGGCGGACGTGTACCAACTAGGCTCATTTCACCTACTAAAACATTCCAAAATTGAGGTAGTTCATCCAGGCTAGTACGTCGTAAAAATCGACCAACTTTAGTTATCCGAAAGTCATTTTTATTTTTAAATATGAGTCCTTTAGCTTCATTTTTAACTAAAGATTTTAAATGCTCTGCATTACTCACCATTGAACGGAATTTCCGAATCCGAAATCGTCTTCCGAGATGTCCATAGCGTTCTTGAGTAAAGAAAATTGGCCCGGGACTATCGATTTTAATTGCGATCGCTATTGGCACAAACACAATTGCTAAAATCAATAACCCTACTAAGCTACCTAATATATCTAGACAACGTTTAAATTTAGATTTTAGTGAAGGGTGAGGAATAAATTTTAATTCCCAATCTGTAGAAGTAGCAATCTGAAAAACACTGTGTAATTGTGTGGAGTACATCATCCGCCCTAAAATCAAGCGATAAAAGTAAAATTACTTAGCCTTGATTTGAATATAGACTTAAGAGACTTAAAAATATTTTATTTTTCCGTGTATTTACTTGATCTTTAACAACAGTACTGATATCGTGATTTTTTATATTTTTAGGATAAAGTTAATTAAACATCTCCGGAGAAAGGCGAGTAAGCATGAGGAAAATTTGCCACTAAGTTTATTCTCGCCATAATTTGCTACGGATAATTACGTAAAAATTATCAATTACATTTCAATAGTGGCGGTTTCCTAGTGTTAATGCGTATATTAAATTATTCAATATCCGTAGCGATATTACTATGTTGATCTCTCAAAATTAGGGTGGTAAAAATCATGATTTCAACAGGAGTCGAAGTTAAGATAGGTCGCTTGGAATCTATTGTTGAGCAAATCGGCGAAGCAGTACTTTCTACTACGGAGACAATTGAGAGTCTCGCGCAAAGACTAGAGACTCTCAGCGTGCAAGTTGAAGCCCAAGGAAAACAGTTACAGCAGCAAGGTTATCAAATTTTTGCATTGTGTGACGCTGTACAAACCCTTGCTGAATCTCAGGATGATTCCTTACAAAAACTCAGCCAACTCACAGAAACTTTAGATAAGCTGATGATATTGCTACAAGGGTCGGATGAGGAAGAGTAGTAGGGAGTGTGGGGAGTGTGGGGAGAAATAACTAATGACTCTTGACTGTTGACTACACCCTTAACTTTGTGACAGCAATGTTACCCGAAAAACAGACATCCACATCGCTACCAGGAGTGCGATCGCGTTTTGCATATTCCCCAACATAATAAAAATCATCGCCTTCAATTCGATAATTAATTGGTAAGGCTTTGGTACAGGGTTGGCAAAACACAACTTCTGGGTATCGTTCTCCTGGTTGCAGATGTGGCAAATTTACATTCCAGAAGTGTCCTGGTTCTAGGGGACGCTGGAGTAGATCGGCTAAAACTTCCGCCGTGAATTTAGCTGCGAGTTCCCAATCAAAATTTTGCTTGGCTTTGCGATAGTGGGAAATAGCAATTCCGGGAATACCGTTCATTGCAGCTTCTCGCACCGCCGCCACCGTACCAGAAATATAAGCATCTACGCCCAAGTTACCCCCAGCATTGATCCCCGATAACACAAATTTGATATCGTCGCTAATTTGCGATATGGCAATTCTCACACAATCAGCAGGAGTTCCAGCGATCGCATATTCAGTTTGCGATCGCCGTTGCAGAGTAATGGGGCGAGTAGTCGTAACTTGATGTCCACAGCCAGATTGATGATCTCTCGGCGCAGCGACAATTACATTTTTTTCCTTGACAGCATTGAGTAGCGCTTTGATTCCAGGCGCATCGATACCGTCGTCGTTAGTGAGGATGATAGTCATATATTTATACTGAGGAGCCAAGCATCCATTGCTGTAAATTGAGGAAAGCAAATGGAATTCTATCGTCAACAGCCTTCAGAGTCTAACAATCTTCTACAACAGCTAGCCCAGTTGAGTGATGAGCAACTGCAACGAGATTACCTCAATTACCTGCAATGGACAGAACCCATAGCGCAGATGTTAGCGCAGCTAGAGGATGAGGCTGAAGCGTTACGAGTCGTCAGGTTAGCCTTAGATGTAGATTTGCGATTAGGGGCAAAGTTAGCGGGTGCAGTAAAACCAGAGTTTCAAATGCAAACTGTGGGTTTGGTAACTGCATTACAAATCCCTGAAGTATTGAAAGTTCAACTTTTGGGGATTACACGATCTGACTATGCCATTCCCTATCTGGTAGAAGCATTGAATGACGAGGAAAGCTGTATTCCTTGGACTGCTACATTTGCCTTTGGTGAAATTAAATCTGAGATAGCCGTGAGAGCGTTAATTCAAGCCTTAAACCATCAAAACTCAGATGTCTATTGGCTAGCTCCTCACATTTTGGCGCGAATTGGCTCTGAGTTAGCTGAAGCAGCATTAATTCATGCTTTGAATCATCAAAATCCTTGGGTTCGTGCAATGGCTGCTGAAGCATTAGCAGAAATAGGTAGAGAGGAAATTGTATATTTATTGATTCCATCTTTAAGGGACAAAGACCCTTATGTTGTGGAAATGGCTGCGTCTACTTTAGGCAAAATTGGTTATGAGGTTGCTGTACCAGCATTAATTGAAGTTTTACAGCATGAAAATCCTAAAGTTCGTATCCAAGCTGCTTCTGCTCTAGGAAAAATTAAATCCGAGGCAGTTATTCCTTCATTAGTTCAAGCATTAAATAATGAATCTCCCTCGGTTGATTGGTATGTTGCTGATGCTTTAGGAAAAATTGGATCTGAAGCAGCAGTTACAGCACTGATTCAAGCTTTGCAACATAAAAACTATCGAATTAGATATAGTGCTACTTCTGCTTTAGGAGAAATTAAATCTCAACAAGTAGAGGAAGCATTAATTCCATTGCTTTTAGATGAAAACTGGATGGTTCAGGATCGTGCTGTCGCTGGATTTGGGAATATCGTAACAGGTACGGAAGAACCAAAGAAGTTAATCTATGCAGTCAAAAATCTTCAACTATATGGTATAATCTGCCAATGGTTTGCAAAATCCGCCCGATTTAAAAATATATCTAAATCGGGCGGTGTTTCTTAGCAGTAGGTGGTCTGTAGCCGCAACTATCAAAATTGACAATAACAACCATCTTTTGGGTATAGTGAAAACTTTCAGATGGAAAAAGCCATGAACCAGGTGATTTTGACAGTGGTTGTGTAGTATTTTTGGTGCAAGACTGTCTCTCGAGTTTATCTAATGAAACAGCTCCTCAACCAAGTAATTATCATTCCAAAATACCTAATTAGGCTAATTCTGCCATTAGTTGCGATCGCACTAGTTTCTTGCCTAGCTGTGCCTTCGGCGTTAGCCACGGGCGCATATCAAATACCCAACCTAGCCGCAGATAATAGCACCTGGGTTGTGGATCAAGCAGATGCAATTAGCCGTGTAAATGAAGGTCAAATTAGCAGCAATTTGGCAGATTTGGCTAAGAAAACTGGCTACGAAACCAGAATTGTCACCATTCGCCGGCTTGACTATGGCGAAACACCAGAAAGTTTTGCCAAAGCACTATTTGAAAAATGGTTTCCCACAAAAGAAGCACAAGCAAATCAAACTCTATTGGTAATTGATACAGTTACCAATGGCACTGCTATTATTACTGGCGATAAAGTCAAGTCTTTGCTAACAGACTCTATTGCTGAGAGTGTAGCTTCGGAAACCCTAATGGCTCCCTTGCGTAATGGTAACAAATATAACCAAGCCTTCTTAGATGCAAGCGATCGCCTAGTCGCCGTTCTTTCTGGCCAAACCGATCCCGGCCCGCCCAAAGTTGTTGAGAATGTGCAGGTAGAAGGCACATTCAAGACAGCAGAAGAAACTGACAAAGATAAAGGTAATGCTACTGCTTGGGTAGTTGGGCTGCTAATTGCTGCTACTGTTATCCCAATGGCAACTTACTATCTTTACCAAGTTAACCAACCATCGAACAATGGCTAATAGCTGATAGTTGACTGTTAATCGTTAACTGTCAACTTTCAACAATTAACATTTAAGTTCAATCTTGAACGTACTCTTGCCCTGTCACTAAAGCCACCTCAGCCCGAACAAATTCTCTACCCAAATAAGCTGCATGATCTAAAAGGCTTACAGGACAGGGCTGAGTTTCTTCAAATATTTTGACGCAAAGTTCTTTAGCTGTTCTGGCACTAAATACAGTTGTATGAGTTCTTTCTACTTTTCCTCTTGCAGGAATCACCTTTCCTGTTTCTGGATCGACAGCTAAACCGCGCTCATCAATTACATTTGTAAAATGTTTGGCATAAATTAACTTTGCCTCTCGATCCAAGTAGATAATGAAATATCCACTGGGGTCAAGGTCAATATGACGCCCAGAAAGCTGCTCGTCAATTGCTGCCAAATCTTCTACCATCAAATCCATAGCCATTCTTAAAATCAAATTTTTGCAAAGTTTTTACACTCCATTTCCAGTGTAATTCTTCCTTTCCTATATTCCCGTTTATTCTTGGTTTATTTGTAATTTATTAGCTCTCACCATCTCTTTTACTAAAAGGTAACTCGGCATTCATCGCCTCAATTTCCTGCTGTTCGAGTTGATTCACTTCTTTAATATAAGGCAGCAAAATTTGTGATAAACGGTTGTTGTAAAAGCGGTGCAAACTATGATTGGGTTTAGCAGGAAAACCGCGCCGTTTTTTGTGGCGTCCGCCAGCACCGGGGTCAAAAATTTGGATATCGTTAGCGATCGCCCATTCAATCGGTGCATAATAGCAAGCATCAAAATGTAAGCAATCTATTTCTTGAAAACTTCCCCAATAACGTCCATATAGTCTGTCACCTTTAAATAAACAAAAAGACATTCCTATTGGGTGACGGCTATCTTGCTCGCTATAAGCTGCAAAAAACAATACTCGATGGCGGTAATTGCTGTGTAATTGTTCAAAAAACCGTTTTGTCAGGTATTTACTACCCCACCAGCCAAACTTGTCACAAGTATCCGCATAAAACTGATACATCAAAGGAAATAAAGAATGGGATATTTCATCACCAGTTAGCGGTTGTAGTCGTAAACCTGCCTTTTCTACCGCTTTGCGTTCCCGCTTAATATTGCGGCGTTGATTGGCGTTGAATACAGCTAAGTAGTCATCAAAATTATTAAATCCACCATTTTCCCAGATGTAGCTGTGATGCAACCAACTTGTAAAGCCTTGTCTTTCCAAAACAGGACGCCATTCGGGATCGATATAAAGAAAATGACATCCAGAAATGCGATGCTTAGTGCAAAAAGAGTCAATCTCATGCACCATTAAGCCTGTAATTTCATCCTCATCTTCTCCTGGTGCAATTAAGAAACGATAGCCTTCAGCCGGAGTAAACGGCGTCATTCCCAAAAGTTTCGGGTAATAATCTACGCCAATACGTTCAGCTAAACTTGCCCACTGGTGATCAAAAACAAATTCGCCAGCACTATGTCCTTTCAGATAAAGTGGAGCCGCAGCAATCAATTCTCGATCGCGCCACAATGTCAAATGATTTGGCAACCAACCAGTTCTGCGGGTAGCACTGTGGGATGTCTCCAGATTGTTCAGCCACTCCCACTCTAAAAAAGGAGTTTTCAGGGGTAATGCCAAAGCATCCCAAGCCTGTTGGGGTATTTCAGCAATTTTATCGATCCAAACGATAGAATAGCGAGGTTTTAGTTTTTCTATCATCGTGTGGGTTTTGAGGTAACTAGGATGGGAGGATGAGGACGAAAAAGCCGAGGAGCAGAGGGCAGGGAGCAAGGGGGAGAAATAATTGACCCTTGATTGTGGACTGGTTGCTTTTGACAAATGCCCAATCTCTAATAGGGTAATCTAATCTACTGGTCGTTGTAGCCGATAGTGCAAAAACACTTCCTGCTCAACTTGATGAACTTCTAAAAGTTGAAGGCGGGGAGCCAAATTAGCCAGAAATCCTACGCCTGATACTGGTGTGGGCGCATTAGCACCGCCTAGAATCAAGGGACACACGGTTAACCATAATTCATCTATTAAATCTAGTTCCAGCATTGACGCTACTAACTCCCCACCTCCCAATACCACTAAGCGTGTTATATGTAGAGATACCAGGTGTTTTAAAGCAGTCAGAGTGTCAATCTTGCCCGTTGGTGTTTCAAAAACCAGAATTTCATCGAATTGTGAGCGTCCTTCCCAAGTCAGTGCGCCAACTTTGGTTGTTAGCAACCAGCGTTTAACAGGTTGTTTAAAAAAGTGAATTTCCGGATTGAGGTTAGCAGATTGTGTAATGACTATATGAACAGGCTGGGGAGATTTTCCCTCCTGTGTCCGACGTTGCAGCAGTTGAGGATGTGATACGGTTAGTGTAGTACCGTATGCACGCAGAGTACCAGCACCAAAGATAACGGCATCAGAGGCAGCAATTTGTTTTTCCAGGTGTGCTATATCAGCCTTTGATCCAAACCGAGCAGGCGATCGCCTAAAATCGGCTATTTTACCATCTGCACTCATTGCCAAAACCACTGTGGTGTGAGGACGATGTTGCACCATTAAGTTGCTTTGATAATTTGAATATTTTCCTTGCTGTGTGTTGATTTAACATAAATCCATATATGCAAGCTACTGTTTAGCGATTTCACCAGTGTATAGATATGCAACACAAGTCTTTTTTACAAATAACCTTCACGGGTTTTGGTATAACATGTTTCTTTTTGCAGATGCAAACTTTGATATCTTTAACCTTTGCCAATAAAGTACTGATAACTTAATAAAATGTCTCAACTAGCTGGTCTAATTGCATATCTTTGGCTGTTGTGGTTTGCTGATGCGAAGTGAGACGTTCGATGGAGAAGCCCCGTCAATCATCCTTTCGGCGTATTTTATTAACAAGAATATTGCTGTTATTTGTTCCGGTGTTATTAATAGGAGAAATTGTCGCCTTAAATAAGGCACGCAATAGCCTATTGAAAACTGCGCGACAGAACTTAACAGAAAGTGCCGCGATCAAAGGGGAGAAGATTGTAGATGCGATCGCTACCCTAAAAACTAGTTTGCATATTATTAGTAAAACAAAAGTTATCCAGTCTCCTTCACCCACAGAGACGCAGGAATTTCTCACTCAAATAGCGAAACAACTGCCAAGCAAAATTGAGTGTATTCAATTAAAAAATCTACAAACAGATAAAATTGTTGCTAGTACTTGTGATGGCAAACCAATTGAAGAACTGAGTACGTTTTTGCCATCCCAAGGAGTTGAGATTACAACAATCTTACCGCCAAAGGCTGGCACAACTGGTTCTAGAGATCCGCAAAACCAATTGCAAGTATTACTATCAGCTCCAGTTTACGATAATGCAGGTCAATTGCTCTATAGCTTAAGTCTTCAGTCAGCATTGTACCAACAAACTATCAAACCGCCGGGATCGCTCACAGGCTCTTTGTTAGTCATTGCTGAAGATGGCACAATTTTAGCGCACCCATTGCCAGAAAGAGTCGGGAATAATATTCAACAGTACCGAGAATCTTCTCAACTCCAAAGCCTGATTAAAAAGGCGAATATCGGACAACGAGATTCTATAGATTTGTCTTTTCAACAGGGGCAAGAACTAGTAGCTGGTTATACAGCAATTCACGATCCCCTGCAACAAGATTCACAGCAAAAATGGATTGTTTTAGCTGTCACAAGTGTAGAGAATGCAGTTTTTGGTTTGGAAGAAATCAAACTTATTCTGATTGTTTTAACTGTCGGTTTAATAGGTGCAAGTTTATTAGCATCTTTATATTTAGCTCCTTACCTCGCAAGACCTGTAGAAGAATTGCGAGATTATGCACTCAATATTGATAGCCATCACCACGCCCAACCAGTTCCCCACAATTTTAAAATTAGAGAGTTTAATCAACTAGCACAAGCCTTAGACCAGATGGTTGCAAGGCTCAAAGCTTGGGCAGAAGAACTAGAAATAGCTTGGAAAGAAGCAAAAACTGCTAATCAAGTTAAAAGTCAGTTTTTAGCTACAACTTCCCATGAGTTACGAAATCCATTGAATATTATTATTAATTGTGTTCGCTTAGTTCATGACGGCTTGTGCGATAACCGAGAAGAAGAAATAGAATTTCTCAAGCGTGCTGATGAAACAGCGATTCATCTATTAGGAATTATTAACGATCTACTGGATATTTCTAAAATTGAAGCAGGCAAACTTTCAGTAGTTACAGAACCTCTAGATCTGAGAAAATTACTATTAGAAGTAATTAATTTACAGTCAGTGAACGTGCAACAAAGAGGTTTGCAGTTGAAAACTGACTTAGGTAGCGAGCCAATTCCCGTGAAAGCGGATGCAGCAAAGCTCAAGCAAGTACTAATTAATGTAATTGGCAATGCTACTAAATTTACTGAAGAAGGAAGCATTGCGATCGCTTGTGAAATTCAAAACAGCGACGATCGACCTCAAGTATTGATTCATATCACAGATACAGGTATGGGGATCGATCCTGCCCAACAGCACAAACTATTTCGTCCCTTTGTGATGGTAGATGGTGCAAGTACGCGCAAGATTGAGGGTACAGGATTAGGATTGGCGATTTCACGCAACTTAATCGAACTCATGAAAGGTACTATTACCCTGAAGAGTGCGGGACTTCATCAAGGAACCACAGTTACCATCGCTTTGCCTTTAATCGATCTATCGCTGTTATTTCCCCCAGTAGAGGAAGGTAATTTACAGGATATTGAAGTCTCCGCCACAGATGAGGCAAAAAGAGGAATAAATAGTTATCTTAACCTGCAACAAGAATCGCTACTTGACTCTACAGAAATTCCCGAATCTACAATAGCAGAGATAGATGAATCCAAAGATGAGTTGCCGCTTTTGGAAGATAGTTGCGAAGTTAGTCTTCTGAGACCGCCAAGTGTGTTTTCCAGTCTACCAACGGAAGAAGCTTGTACTAACGGTACTTCGGAAAGGTAGGGATTTGTTATTAGTCAAGAGTCAATAGTCCAAAGTCAAAAGTCAATGGTCATTTGATTAAAGGCGATAGGCTATAGGTAATAAGCAAGAGTCAGGGGTGAGAATTATTTTTCCACGTCCCCATGTCCTTTAACTCTCAGGTTTGAGAAACACAACTTCCCCACCTCGCTGAAGAGATACTGTGAGGGCGGTGAGAATTTGTACTAAGTCTGTACTTACCCAACCAGATGAAACAACTGGGGGAGTATTTTTGAGGATACAAGTAATAAAGCGATCGCATACTCGTTTTAAAGGTTCGCCTTTTTCTATTTCCAGTACCTCTTGGCTTTGATTCATTGGCAAAAATTGATTGTCCTGGTATTTCAATTCACCACTTAGCAAGGTCAAAGGCGATGGATGTGACATTTCATCAAAAATCAAGCTACCACGCTGACCCACAACCACTAAGCGTCTTTGTTTATCGGTATTCAGCCAGCAAAGATGAATATATGCTTGAAAGCCACCTGGATATGTCAGCGTCACCCATACTAAGTCAGCTAACCCGTGGTTGTGGTTAAAAGTTGAGGGAGATGTCTCCTTGTCCCCTGTTTGCAACCACACCGTACCTGTTGCTTGCACTTTCACGGGTTGCTGACCCAGCCAATTGTTAAAAATGGCAATATCGTGAATCGCTAAGTCCCACAATGCGTCAACATCTTGGCGGACTGGCCCTAAATGGGTGCGGGTGGCGTAGCCATAGCGTAAATCACCTATTTTCCCTGCCTGAATGACAGCTTGCCCTTTCTCAACGCCTGGGTGAAATAAATATGTATGATCCACCATCAGTATTAAATGCTGTTGCTCTGCTAAGTGGCAAAGTTCAAGACATTCTAATGGATCTAAAGTTAAGGGCTTTTCTGCTAAAACATGGTATCCCAGGTTAAGAGCATACTTAATCAGGTCATAATGAGTTGTAGCTGGAGTTGCGATCGCCACTGCACTCAAATCTTGTACTTGCTTGATAGCCTGCCACTCGGTAGTTAATAATACATTTTCACTTAAATTAAATTGCCGTTTTACCGCCACCAAACGTTCGGGATTTGGATCTACAACCGCGCCAATACTTACTTGAGGATGTTCTAAAAAATTCCGTAGCAAATGTACGCCCCAACGCCCAACGCCCAGGACAGCAATTGTAATTTGGTTATTCATTGGTTATTAGTCAAATTTTAAGAGTTAAAATTTTGACATTATTATTTAAACTCTTGATTAATAACTAAATTATCGGCTGAGAAATAGCTGGTTGAGTTCAGGGTTGTCCCGGATTACTAATAGATAAAAAAGCTACTTTGGCTGCGGCTTGTTCGGCAGCTTTAATAGAACGTCCCTTGCCTTGACCTAACTGTTTACCGTGTAACCAAACTTCCGCAACGAAACGTTCTTGATTGCGGTGGGGTTGAGTTACTTCTACAACGCGATACTCTGGTAAAACTTTAAATTGCGCCTGAGTCCATTCTTGCAGCGCGGCTTTGTAGTTTAGCCTAGCCGGATCGAGACGAATTTCTGCTGCTAGTTGTTTGAAGTGAGGGTCTAGCCAAGGACGGATGAGATCGAGATTGTTTGTACTGAGATACAATGCACCCAGAACAGCTTCAAAAGCATCAGCCAGACGAGATTCTTGCCCAACTTTGTCCGCAGTAGCACTACCAGCGACTAATAAATAAAGCTCTAAACCATATTCTCTGGCCAATTGAGCGAGAATGCGATCGCTCACTAATACAGAACGAATTGCGGCAAAATCGCCTACTGGGCAATCTGGATAATGTTCCCACAAAACCACAGCCGCTACTAAGCGAACCACAGCATCACCAACAAACTCCAGTTGCTCATAATTTGCGGACTCAGAGACAGTCGGATGAGTCAGCGCTAAGTCTAGCAGTTGCCACTGTATGGGTGCTTCTTTGAGTAGACCTAATTTTTTAACTAAACTTTCAAGTTGTCTTTGACGGCGTGGATAAGCGAGAGACATTCAATCAGAAGGGGGACAAGGAGGACAAAGAGACAGGGGAGGAGGGAGCACAGGGGGCGAGGGGAGAAATAATTAACAATTTTTGTCTATTGCCTTTTGACTCTGGACTCAATAGCAATGCCCTATCCCCCATGCCCAATGACCAATAATTAAAAAGAGAGAGAGCAGATCGTAAGCCGGGTTCTGTTCTCTGATGTAGAGATGTTATTGTAACTTCCCTACAATGAGGGCGGTTATCTATCTGGGACGCCTGTCACCAGACGCCTCTAGCGGCTCTGTTTTTGCGGAACTGGTAAAAGACCAACCATAGTTCCTTTCGCCTTGCTCCCAACCGGGGTTTACCGAGCCAGCGCCTCTCGACGCTGCTGGTGCGCTCTTACCGCACCTTTGCACCCTTACCAAAAGTAAATCCAAAATTTTTGTTTCAAAACTCTTGATTTTGAATTTTGAATTTTGAATTGTTTTGGCGGTATCTTTCTGTGGCACTATCCTCACGATCGCTCGCACTGGACGTTATCCAGCAAGTTTGGTCTTTCGGGAGCCCGGACTTTCCTCAAATCAGTTGTTTTAACCGATCTGCAACCGCCTGCGTCTACTCCCTCCCTAGATCCAGTGTAATCTTGGATGGCATTGTGTGTCTGATTTGAATTACTTCTTTTTATTCCAAGGTAGAGCGTATGTCCAAGGCAGTTTCCTGATGGTGAACGGACAATTGATAATGCACATTGGCGGAATATTGACACCAGGAGCTAAACCAACACGCATCTCGCTGATTCGCAGTACTAACTGTAGTGAGAAGTCTAACTGTTTTGTTCTGTTAACAAAATCGTTATACAACTTTCTTTGCGCCTTAACAGGACTTTTTTGCAAACCACTAATATCTATTAAGGCTTTTGTTGTTGAGTAAGTTCCTGTAGTTGCATCCCTGGCGAAAACATCTTCTGCTGTCACTATTGCAGAAAGCGTTTTCTTAGGAGCAACAAGGCTGGGACTTTGCGGTACAGCTAAGTCACGGGTCAAGTCTGGTGATTTGCGAATTACTCGGCGTGATTGCTTGTTGTGCTCGACTACTATCGAGCTATTATCCCAATCGACGTAGATAGCAAGATTATCAGATTTATTTTCAATGCTAACTGACAACTCTTTCAACTCGTCAAATGAGTATGATGGGCTAAGTCTAAAAGAAATCCCTACTTGGTCTTGGAGATTTTGCTCTTTGAGTTGATCGTCAACCACTCCTTTTTGATGTTCAAATTTAACTTTGTCAGCGATCGACTCAATCATCAGATTAATAATATAAGTGACGCCGATAATATAAAGCGTCAAAACAATTAAATTTTGGTCGCCATTCCCTCTCATAAATTAAAATAAATACTCCCTGTAGTAATTTTATATATTTGTTTCGTACCCATACCCGATACTTAATCTTGTTTGATCGTTACAGAGCGTTCTAGCCAGCCCCGCCGCCAAAAAAAGAATAGTAATCCAACTGCGATCGCCGCCATAATTGCCAAACACATCGGGTATCCCCAATACCAATTCAGTTCAGGCATATTATATGGGGATTTTTCGGTATTGAAGTTCATTCCATAGATTCCCGCTACAAAAGTTAAGGGAATGAAAATTGATGAAACCACCGTTAGTAGCTTCATGATTTCATTCATTTTGTTACTCACTGCTGACAAGTAAACATCCATCAATCCTGATGTCAGTTCGCGATAAGTTTCTACCATATCAATTACTTGTACAGCATGGTCATAACAATCTCTCAGATAAATTCGCACCTCATCACCGATTAGTTCACCGCTATCTCGCATCAAAGAACTCATGACATCCCGCTGCGGCCAGATAGCGCGACGCAGTTGCAGCAATTCTCGCCTAATTTTATAAATCTTCTGTAGAGTTTTTTGGGTTGGTTTGACGATCGCTTCCTCTTCTAAATCTTCAATTTGCTCGCCGTAACGTTCTAACACAGGAAAAAAACCATCAATAATTGCATCTAATAGAGCATAAGTTAAATAATCTGCTCCTGATTTGCGAATTATACCCTTGGATTTTTCAATTCGCGATCGCACTGCTTCAAAGCAATCATGTTCTGGTTCTTCTTGTACAGTTAGCAAATAATTTTTACCTAGAACAAAACTTACTTGTTCGCTATGAAAACCATAGGCATTCTCTTTTGGCACTACCATCCGAGCAATTATTAATAACTGGTCTTCATAGTCTTCTGTTTTGGGGCGTTCTGCCATATTAACTACATCTTCTAAAACTAGAGGATGTAGATCAAAAACTTGTCCCAATCGTTGCAATATATCAATATTTCCTAAACCCTGCACATCCACCCAAGATACAGATGCCCTATCTAGATAGCTGATGCATTCTTCGGGAGTTTCTATTTGTTTACTAATATAATTAGTTTGGTTGTAATCAATCAAAATGATTTCAGGAGCTTCAGCATTTTCATCAATGACGAGAGTTCCCGGTACATTCCCTGGTTGGTGATAAAAGTCCTTGAAAAATGGTTTTTTAACTTGTTTGGAAAGCCGACGAATTTTTCTAATCATGTACTTTAACCTTTAATAGTTAATAATTAGTGAGATTTTCATCTTCTAAATCTTTCAAAACTAAATACGAGATTTTTGATTAGTGCTAATAGCAAAATCTAGCTATTCTAAATCATTGGGATAAATTAATAATTTGATAGTTGGCATTGCCCACCCTACAAAGCCAATCTAACATCCAAAATTGGTTAACTATTCAAGCCGATATGATATCATTCCTTCACCTTTAGGTCAGAAATAATAAAAAACAGTTTGCCTTGACTAAGACAAACTGCTTAATAAATATTTATATGGGGAAGCGGAGATTAGAACATACCCATGCCGCCCATACCACCCATACCGCCCATACCGCCCATACCGCCATCAGCGGGAGCAGCAGGAGCTTTCTTTTCAGGCTTTTCGACAACGAGGGCTTCAGTGGTTAAGACTAAACCAGCAATAGAAGCAGCATTCTGTAAAGCAGAACGCACGACTTTCGCCGGGTCGATAATACCAGCAGCAATTAAATCTTCAAATTCCCCAGTAGCGGCATTGTAGCCAATGTTGAAATCAGTCTCTTTGACTCTGGAAACGATGACAGAACCTTCAGCACCAGCGTTGTCGGCTATTTGACGTAGTGGTGCTTCCAGTGCGCGTCCGATAATCTCAGCTCCAATTTTTTCTTCACTATCTTGGAGGCTATTTTTAATCGCTTCTACCTTTGTTGCCAGGTGAATCAGAGTAGTACCACCACCAGCAACAATACCTTCTTCTACCGCCGCTTTGGTAGCGTTTAAAGCATCTTCAATGCGCAGCTTCCGGTCTTTGAGTTCGGTTTCTGTAGCCGCACCAACTTTAATCACTGCTACACCGCCAGCTAACTTGGCAATGCGTTCTTGCAGTTTTTCTTTATCGTATTCGGAATCGGTTTCTTCCAACTGCTTGCGAATTTGCCCGATCCGCTTTTGTACTTCTGGCTTGGTAGTACTGCCGGCGACAATTGTAGTGTTTTCTTTGTCGATGGTAATTTTACGAGCAGTTCCTAAAGCTTCGATAGAAGCAGTATCCAAGCTTAAGCCGATTTCTTCTGAAATCAACTGACCATCGGTAAGAATGGCAATATCTTGTAACAAAGCTTTACGGCGATCGCCAAATCCTGGTGCTTTGATTGCAGCCACGGAAAGGACACCCCGGGCTTTATTCACAACCAAAGTTGCCAAAGCATCTCCTTCTACGTCTTCTGCGATTACCAGCAAAGATTGACCCAAACGCGCAACCTTTTCCAGCACAGGTACTAAATCCTGAATGCTGTTGATTTTCTTGTCGGTAATCAAGATGCGGGCATTTTCAAATTCCACCGTCTGCCGTTCGTTGTTGGTGATAAAGTAGGGAGAAATGTAACCCCGATCGATCTGCATCCCCTCTACTACTTCTAGTTCAGTTGTCAGGGACTTAGATTCTTCAACGGTAATTACACCGTCTTTAGTGACTTTATCCATTGCTTCGGCAATCATACTGCCGACTTCTTCATCATTACCTGCTGAAACTGTAGCAACTTGAGCGATCGCACTTCCTTCCACTGGCTTGGCAATTCTGGCAATTTCTTCTACCAGCGCCTCAACAGTCTTTTCGATCCCCCGTTTTAAACTTACAGGGTTGCTACCAGCTGCAACGTTCTTTAACCCTTCCCGGATCAAAGCCTGTGCTAAAACCGTGGCTGTAGTAGTACCATCACCAGCAACATCTTTAGTTTTAGATGCAACTTCTTGGATCAGCCTCGCACCTGTGTTTTCTAATGGATCTTCTAATTCAATTTCTTTAGCTACAGTGATACCATCGTTAACAATTTGGGGGGCACCATATTTTTTTTCTAAAAGAACGTTACGACCTTTTGGTCCCAGAGTGATTTTTACGGCATCAGCAAGAGCATTCACACCCCGTTCTAGGGCCCGACGCGATTCTTCATCAAATGCAATAATCTTCGCCATGTTTCATTTCTCAAGCGCTTCCATTAGACAATTTAGCACTCACAGAGCAAGAGTGCTAACATCCAAAACTGCTCAAATTGACAAATGGAAATAAAAAAATAACTTTAGAGCGTTAATAGCCCATAGTCTTTAGTCCATAAGTGTTATGGAGACAGGGTGCAGGGAGAGAAAGAAATAACTATATGCTACTTAAGCAATGGCAAATAACTCTTGACTATTGACTATTGACCCTTGACTCTTGACCTTTATTGATTAATATACAGTTGATGCTTATGGTAATGGTTGAATTGGGAGATGAATTTAGACCACTCCCTTAAATCCCTCGGTATTGCTGACCCTAGCGGCACCGGCTGGTTGGCTGTAGTATTTACGTTTCTCTTAGCTTGGCTAGTAACATGGCGGTTGATTCCCACAGTACGCAAATTTGCCTTGCGGGTAGGTTGGGCTGACCAACCAAACGCACGGCGGCTTAACCGAGAACCTTTGCCCAATGCAGGGGGTCTGGCTATTTATACGGGCGTCATTGCCGCACTGGTATTAGCTACTCTCTTAAGACCAATCGAAGTACAAAGTGTATTGGCTCAAGTACTGACTATTCTTTTGGGAGGGACGATATTAGTTCTGGTGGGCTTTATTGATGACCAGTTTGGCTTACCTCCCTCAGTACGGATGTTTACTCAGGTTCTCACAGCACTATTGCTGGTGGCTAATGGTATTAGGATTGAAATCGCTTTTGGCACACCAATAGACTACATTCTTTCAATATCACTGACAGTATTTTGGGTAGTAGGAATTACCAATGCCATCAATTTGATGGATGGTATGGATGGTTTGGCAGGAGGGGTAAGTTTTATTACTGCCATGAGTCTGTTGGCAGTTTCTGCCCAGATTTCATATCGTGCAGCGGCAACTCTAGTATTGGCTGCATTGGGGGGCGCAGCCTTGGGATTTTTGCGTCATAACTTCCACCCTTCCCGGATTATTATGGGTGATGCCGGAGCCTACTTTTTTGGCTATGTGCTAGCCGCAACTAGTATTTTAGGAAAACTCCAAGTTAACACCGTATTTTCTCTAATTCCTACAGTTTTATTTTTGTTATTGCCTGTTTTGGACACTACTCAGGTAATTGTACGACGACTGATGGCAGGGAAAAACCCCATGAGTACTCCTGGCAAAGACCACCTACACCATCGCTTGCTAGCGTGGGGATTCTCCCAACGCCGTGCTGCATACACTCTTTGGTCAATTACCTTAGTTTGTAATTTGTTGGCGATGAGAATGCAGCATTTGACCTTAGTACAAATGCTAGCGACAACTATCAGTATCATCTTCCTGATTGGCTTTACCATTTCGGGGAGAATACGGAAAACAGAGTGTATTTCCTGAGTAACTTTTTGTGACGAAAGTTGTAAATTTTGGCTAATGTTCTTGGAGCAATTAAAGTGGCGATCGCAGTTTGATTTGCGATCGCCACCTACGTATTTTAAGGATAAAAGCTATGTATCGTAATCGAGGCTCTGCCAAGTCAAAAGGTTGTCATCCAGTTAACCAGATTTGTCCTATCTGTTGTGTGGTTCCACCACATATGTTGAAAGAGATAGCCAAACGTGGCAATTCTCAACAAAGTGACTGGGCTTTTCAGAGCTTAACTCGTTCAGCCAGGATTCGCGGACAGCGTGATGTCTTAAGCTTAATGCCCACAGTCAAATCCACTGGAGAAAAGCGCCGCACCATTTACGATGCTAAACAAGGTACAGACCTTCCAGGCAAATTAGTACGTGGTGAGGGCGATCCTCCCAGCAATGACCCAGCAGTAAATGAAGCCTACGATGCTGCTGGTGCTACTTATGATTTTTACAAAGAAGTTTATAAGCGAAATTCCGTTGACGATCGCGGTTTGCGTTTAGATTCTACCGTTCATTACAGTCAAAGCTATGACAACGCCTTTTGGGACGGTAGCCAAATGGTTTACGGTGACGGCGATGGGCAAATTTTTACTCGCTTCACTAAATCAATTGATGTGATTGGACACGAACTAACCCACGGTGTTACGCAATACGAAGCTGGTTTGCGTTATCAGAACGAACCAGGAGCGCTGAATGAGTCTATGTCTGATGTTTTCGGCTCCTTAGTAAAACAACGCGTACTTAATCAGACAGCAGACCAAGCTGACTGGATTATCGGCTCAGATCTGTTTATGCCTGGGATTAAAGGTGTGGGCATTCGTTCGATGAAGGCACCAGGAACCGCATACGACGATCCCGTACTGGGTAAAGACCCCCAACCAGCCCATGTAAAAGACTTATACAAAGGGCTTGAAGATAACGGTGGCGTGCATATCAATTCAGGTATTCCCAACTATGCTTTTTACTTAGCAGCAGTAGAAATCGGCGGTTATGCTTGGGAAAAAGCCGGAAAAATTTGGTACATCACTTTAAGAGATAGATTGCGCTCTCGATCAAATTTTTCTAAGGCGGCACACCATACAATCTCCGTGGCTGGAGAATTATATGGTCAAGGCAGTAAAGAACAAAGCGCCGTTCGTCATGCTTGGAAACAAGTAGGTGTAGAACCAGCGCTGTTTGGATTCTAATTTCTCAATGATGAATGTTAAGTGTAAAGTACTCAATCTGCACTTTACACTTAACATTTAGTGAAATTTATGCCATCACCATACCACCATCAACGTTAAACACTTGTCCGGTAATGTAGGCGGCGGCGGGATCGGCGGCGAGGAAACGTACCATCCCCGCAATTTCTTCTGGTTGGCCGTAGCGACCGAGAGGTATGTATTTAAGTAGTTCTTCGGTGTTGCTGAGATTGCTGGTCATATCAGTGGCGATGAAACCAGGAGCGACAGCGTTAACGGTGATCCCGCGAGAAGCCATTTCCTTAGCCACGGTTTTAGTAAAACCAATCACACCTGCTTTAGCGGCGCTGTAGTTTGCTTGACCGGGGTTGCCCATTAGCCCAGCGACGGAAGTAATATTAATAATTCGCCCAGAACGTTGCTTGAGCATGACTTTGCTAGCAGCGCGAGTGCATAAAAAGACACCAGTAAGATTGAGATCGATAACAGCTTGCCAATCTTCTGGTTTCATCCGCAAAAGTAGGGTGTCGCGAGTAATACCCGCATTGTTGACGAGAATATCGATGCGCTTAAACTTTTCGATGACGGCGTTGAATAGTGAGTCTACTTGTTCGGCTTTAGAAACATCAGCTTGTAGCGCTAAAGCCTGACCGCCTGCGGCTGTAATTTCCGCAACTAAGCTGTCAGCCGCAGCACCAGAACTAGCATAATTCACAATGACATTGGCTCCGTAGCTAGCTAATTCCAGCGCGATCGCTCTGCCAATTCCTCGTGAGGCACCCGTAACAATTGCTACTTGTCCGCGCAATTTTTGTAAATTCTCATTCAAAAGTTCCATGAAATATTTTTTGAATCACCGCGCTAATTATCTTATGGTGATTTGAGTCATATTTTGTACTGGTTTGGTATGGGCACGGGGCAAGTAGCAGGCAGAAGAACAAAGGGAGAGTCTTTCTGTAATTTTCCTCCTCTACACTCCTGCTTCCTCTGCTTCCTTGAGCTTTTTTCATGTATGGGCATGAAAATTTTGAATTAAGACTGCTTTTTGAGTACATTTCTATAAACTCATCGAGTTTAGGAAATTTTAAATTTCAGCAGCTAAATTTTGATTACGAAAATAGTTAATTTTCACTTAATAAAAACAAAATGATGTTACACCGTTTTTTTTAGGCACGCATTACTATTGAAAACAAACAACAGAAAATCGGTGTGTCATATGACTACTAAAAAACAATTCAACAGCTTTGAAGAGATGTTGTCTAGTTCTGATGTACCTGTGTTGGTAGATTTTTATGCTGAGTGGTGCGGCCCTTGTCAAATGATGGTGCCAATTTTAGAGCAGGTAAATGCCCAACTTCAAGGTCGGTTACGTATTGTTAAAATCGATACAGAAAAATATACAGAGCTAGCAAGTCAGTATCAGATTTATGCTCTACCAACTTTAGTATTGTTTAAGCAAGGTCAACCAGTAGACCGGATTGAAGGAGTAATGCAAACACAGCAGTTAGTGCAACATCTCCAACGCGTGATTTAAGATTGTTCTGTACAGAGGCGCGGATTTTCGCGTCTCTAATAGGCAAAAAGATTTATAAAAATAAAAAATTTTCAATCATTAAAAACTGTCTAATAACCAAAAAGTAAGAAGTTTAGCCAATCTACTTTGATAGATGTTAATTTTATAATTATATTTATTAATTACAGCTTGAATAATTGTATTTGTAATTAGTACAAATACAATTATTCAATGGGAATATAAAAGTTAAATTCTCTACAACTAGAGCATAAAAATTTATGAACTACAGATTGGTTATTTTTTGTAAGTAACTCATACAGCTTTATATTTTAATAAGTGAAAAAGATTTCACAAATTAAGTATTTAAAATAGCTGTTGCCCATTCAATAAAGCCTAATATGTCCGAATTTTGGAATAATTTGTTTAATTTAGGATCGTTTATTCCCCACGGTCACTGTTATCTTTGGAAGCCAGAGTTAATATGGTTGCATGTGATGTCCGACTCGCTGATTGCTTTAGCATATTACTCGATCCCCATCACACTGGTTTATTTTGTGCGCCAGCGGCAAGATTTGCCTTTTGATTGGATATTTTTGATGTTTAGCGCTTTCATTATTGCTTGTGGTACTACCCATATAATGGAAGTTTGGACACTGTGGTATCCCACTTATTGGCTTTCAGGTTTGATTAAAGCTATCACAGCACTAGTATCAGTATATACGGCAATATCTCTAGTACCACTCATACCTCAAGCGATCGCTCTACCTAGTCCAACACAATTACAATCAAGTAATCAAGAACTACGACAACAAATTACCCAGCGTCAGCAGGCAGAAAATGCCTTGCAATTAGTCAACGACGAGTTAGAAACAAGAGTAAAGCACCGAACTTTAGAACTAGCTCAGATCAATGAAGAATTGAAAACTGAAATTGCCCAACGGCTAAAAGCACAAAAGCGATTGCAAACCTTATCTGGCAAATTAATTGAGGCACAGGAAACAGAACGTCGTCGCCTGGCACGGGAATTACATGATGAAATTGGTCAAGCATTGACAGCAGTAAAAATCAATTTGCAAACCTTCCAACATTCATCCAATCTCAGTGAGGCAGAATTGCCATTACAAGAAAGTATTGACATAGTTGAAGTTGCTTTGCAACAAGTACGCAGCCTATCTCTCGACTTACGGCCATCCTTATTAGACGATCTGGGACTAGTAGTAGCACTGCGCTGGTACATAGATCGTCAAACGCAACGCTCTGGCATCATTGGAGAATTGGTGAGTCAGCCCTTAGAAACCAAGCTATCGGCTAATTTAGAAACAACCTGCTTTCGTATTGTCCAAGAAGCCTTAACCAATGTCGTGCGCCATGCCAAAGCACAACGGGTAATTGTTGAATTATGGCAACAGGACACTCAGCTACACCTCATAATCCGCGATGATGGTATTGGATTCGATGTGAATTTAGCCAGGGAAAAAGCTACTAAGGGAGGAAGTTTAGGTTTGCTGGGAATGGAAGAGCGTGTTGTGCTGATTGGTGGTCAAATCGATATTAAATCTGTTCCTCAACATGGCAGTAAAATTCACGCTATTTTCCCACTTTCTCAAAATCAAACTTGAATTACTCGATTGTTTTAGATAAAAGCACGGGAGAATGTGAAAATCATGCCTTCTTGCAAAATTATCTAGTTTGATTCCCACTCACAACTTCACACCTTATATTTTGAAGTTTTTTGCTTATACACAATTTGCTCAAGGCAAAAACAGCTAGTTTCAAAAGATCGGCTAAATGACCGCAGACCCACAATTAACTCGTATTTTATTAGCAGACAATCATACCCTTGTCCGTGCTGGATTGCGTGCGCTCCTACAAAATATCCAAGGTATACAAGTAATTGCAGAAGCAGGTGATGGACGTGAGGCTTTGCGCTTGATTGCAGAACATCAACCGGATGTAGTGTTGATGGATATTGCCATGCCCGAAATGAATGGCTTAGAAGCCACAGCACACGTGGTTAAAGAATTTCCCCAGGTACGGGTAATTATGCTTTCCATGCACGCGAATGAGGAATACGTGTTGCAAGCATTACGTATAGGCGCAATGGGTTATTTATTGAAAGATGCTGGTATTAGCGAACTGGAACTAGCAATCAAAGCTATTTCTCAAGGTGAAACCTATCTTAGCCCAGCAGTTTCTAAGCACGTGGTTGCCAATTATTTACAGCGGGTAGGCCATGAATCTAATTCTTTAGAACAATTAACATCACGCCAGCGCGAAATTTTGCAGTTAATTGCCGAAGGGAAAAGTACAAAAGAAATTGCGGAATTATTGTATATAAGTGTGAAAACAGTAGAAACCCATCGGATGCAACTAATGAAGCGGCTAGACATTCATGATGTTGCTGGTTTAGTGCGCTACGCTATCCGTATGGGACTGGTGATTTCTGATAGCTAATGCAAGAAAAAATTTTGATCGTTATGTAGTACTGGCTTGCTGCTTTCTCAACATCTGGCGTGGAGCAATACCCAATATGTTTGGGTTTTGAAAGCATTGCTTACCCAACAAATGCTTCTCTTCTGTTTGACTGGTAATGACTCAGGAATATATCAGGATTTTTCTGTTGGGATCTCAGGGTTTTCCTGATTTAGCTATCCTAGGAGGTAGCGTAATGTATACATCAAGTACAACAAACAAGAGAAAACTTTCCTAAAAGTCAAATAATATTTTTAGCTTGACCTACCAGTAATACTAGTTTTCTGGACACTTACCAATTAACATTATGCCTTCTGTGCGCATTCTTTTAGTAGATGACAGCCTTGCTTTTCTCGAATCTGCTGCCCGCTTTTTAGCGATTGATAAGGAACTCGAAATAGTTGGGCGTGTTCTTTCAGGAGAAGAGGCGCTGGTACAAGTGCCACAATTGTGTCCAGATCTAGTGCTGATGGATATGACTATGCCAGGAATGAATGGTCTGGAAGCAACACGTCAGATTAAGCAACACTCAAGTGCGCCATATGTTGTCGTTTTAACACTCAATGATGGCAGTGAATATCGCACTGCTGCTCTGGCTGTGGGTGCTGATGGATTTGTTACTAAATCGGAAATTGGTAAAGCATTACTGCCTTTAATCTACTCCCTATGTACTTAGGCAGAGTTGAATAATAATGATTAAAAATATACTTAATAATCCAGCAAAACTTGCTACTACTGAGTACAAGCGAATTGAGATCGTAATGCTGCCAGAATCAAACGGAAAGAAACCTATTATTACTGTAGAGCGAAGCGCCGAACAAATTAAGGCAGAAATTCAAGCAAAATTTGGTTTTGTGCCACCTTTTTTTGAACCAGCAGAAAATACTCCACAAGTGCTGGAAAATCTTTGGCAACAGACGCTTTCTGCTTATGTAAACAATCCACTGCCAGATCTATTTAAAGAAAAACTTTCTGCTTATCTTTCGCGCTTCTGTGCAGTTCCTTACTGCATGATTTGCCATAGTTGCACTTTACGTCCTTTAGGGATGAGTGCGGCGGAAGTTTTGGAGTTATTGCAATCTCCTTTTCCATCAATCATCGATATTGATGAACATCTCAGTTTACTAGTAACTAACTCTCATTCCCTAGGTGTTTGGCCAGAATTCAATTCAGCATTAGAAACAAGTCTGCTGTACTGTGCAATATTTATTGCTGTGGCGTCAGAGCAAGCCGAGCATTGTCGTCAAGAGTTGCGGCGGATTTTGGGGGATGTAAACTACAACCATCTGATTGTATTTATCGCTTATGTGAAGTCTTGCCTTGTATGGATGGAATTTCATCCAGAAGTGTCCTATGAAGCAGATCAGCGCGCGATCGCTCATTTGGCTCCTTTACTGGAAGAGGAACCTGCTTTGGCTGACTTCTTTCGGAACTATCGTGAAAGAGTCAGGTTAGAATCCCAGAGTCAAGCAGCACAACTGGCTGAACTAACTGCACGTCAGCATCAAGAGGAAGTTAGGCAAAAGCAAGCTGAACGCGAGCGACTGGTGGGACAGATAGCACAACATATCCATCAGTCTCTTGACTTAAGAGAAATTCTTAATACTACAGTCTCAGAAGTTCGGCAGTTTCTTCAAACTGAGAGGGTGTTTATTTACCGCTTCTGGGAAGATTGGAGTGGCTCGGTAGTAGTTGAATCTGTAGCTATTGGCTGTTTGCCTATTTTAGGAACAACTATCAAAGATTCCTTTTTTGTAGAACCTAATTGCCGCCAACTATATCAACAAGGTCGCACCCAAGCTGTAGCAGATGTTTACAAGGCGGGTTTTTCTCAATGTCATATTGATTTAATGGCTCGGCTGGAAGTTAGGGCTAACTTAGTCATACCAATTGTGCAAGGTGAAAAATTATGGGGATTGTTGGTGGCTAACCACTGTTCCCAACCGCGACATTGGCAACAGTTAGAAATAGAATTGCTCAAGCAGTTAGCAACGCAATTAGCGATCGCAATTCAGCAATCGGAACTTTATCAGCAAATCCAAAGCGAACTCATCGAACGCCAAAAGTCGGAACAGAAAATCCGCGAACAAGCCGCCTTGCTTGATGTCGCTAACGATGCAATTATTGTCCAATCTCTAGACAACCACATCCGATTCTGGAATAAAAGTGCCGAGCATTTGTATGGTTGGAAGGCATCTGAGGTGATGGATAGAAATGCCCATCAGTTAATATCCTTTGCAACTTCGTCCCAACTGCAACAAGCCCAGCAATCTGTAGTTGAGTCTGGCTCTTGGCAAGGGGAGCTATCCCAAGTTACAAAAGCAGGAAAAGAAATCATTGTTTCCAGCCGCTGGTCATTAGTACTCGACTTCCTGGGAAAACCGCAATCCATTCTGATTGTCAACACCGACATTACAGAGAAAAAACAACTGGAAGCGCAATTTCTCCAAGCCCAGCGTTTAGAGAGCATTGGGACTCTTGCGGGCGGCATTTCCCATGACCTCAATAATGTATTGACACCAATTATTACCTCATCCCAACTGTTAATGAAGACACAACTCAGCGTCGAGAAGCAACAGCGGTTACTGAGCATAATTGAAACGAGTGCTAAACGCGGCGCAGCTTTGGTCAAACAAGTTCTGTCGTTTGCCCGTGGTGTAGAAGGTAAGCACACGATTTTAGAACTCAAGCACTTGCTATTAGAAATTCAGCATATTGTTAAAGAGACATTTCCCAAATCGATTGAAGTGGAATTAAATATATCACCAGAACTTTGTGCGGTTTCTGGAGATGTTACCCAACTGCATCAGGTCTTAATGAATCTAGTAGTTAATGCTCGCGATGCCATGCCTGATGGTGGCAAGTTGAGCCTTCATTTAGAGAATATTTTCATTGATGAAAATTATGCCCGGATGAATCTTGACGCTGCTGTTGGTCACTACAGTGCGATCGCTGTTGCCGATACGGGAATCGGCATGAAATCGGAAGTTTTATTGCGAATTTTCGAGCCTTTTTTCACTACTAAAGAGCAAGGCAAAGGTACAGGGCTGGGTTTGTCAACAGTCATCGGCATTATTAAAAGTCATGGTGGTTTTGTGACTGTGGAAAGTGCAATTGGCAAAGGAACAAAATTTCGCGTATTTCTGCCAACAGTTTTGGCTACTCCAGAGTCAACATCAATCAATCAAGAACTGCTGCAAGGGCAGGGAGAATTAATTCTAGTTGTTGATGATGAAGCCCCAATCCGAGAAATTACTAAGACATCACTCGAAAAATCGAATTATAGAGTCCTTACAGCCAGTGACGGCTTGGAGGCGATCACTATATATTTGCAGCACCAAGATCAAATCAGTGTTGTGTTGATGGACATGATGATGCCAGAAATGGATGGACTAACTACCATCCGAGTATTAAAGCAAATTAATTCGCGGATTGTAACGATTGCCGCTAGCGGACTTACCGATAGCTCGCAGTATAGTTCGGCATTGGGCACAGATGTGCAAGCATTTTTGGCCAAGCCCTACACCTTGCAAGAATTACTCAACACATTACACGGGTTACTCAGGGCATAATGCCTTTCTCAAGAACGTCGCACATTCAAACAACACCACTCTTTCTTTTTCCACAAAGTAGCAATCACCCAACCATGTTCCTCTAAAGCATCAGCTACGGCTTTAGATTGCTCAAGTAAAATTCCACTGAAAATCGCCCAAGTGGTTGGCTTGGCGATCGCGCTAATTTCGGGAACCAACTGAATAATTACCTCAGCCAAAATATTGCAGACAATCCCATCTACTGGTGCCTCAATCATTTTCTGCAATATATCTACGCTTCCTTCTGCTGGGACTAAGCGTTCTGGACTAATGTCGTTGAGTGCGCGATTGCTGAAGGTCGATTGTACTGCCAAAGGGTCAGTGTCTACGGCATAAACTTTCTCTGCGCCTAATAACACTGCCCCAATCGAAAGAATACCAGATCCGCAGCCAATATCTGCAATTACCACAGGCTCTTTTTTTAGAGATGAGTTAGCCAAAGCTTTTGGTAGGTCAGTCATTCGCATTTCTAGCGATTCTAGACACAACTGAGTTGTTGCATGATTGCCAGTGCCAAATGCTACACCTGGATCGAGGCGAATCACTAGGCGTTCTGATGTTTCTGGTAATGGTAGCCAGGCAGGATTGATCAAAAAGCGATCGCCTATTTCCTCTGGTTGCCAATATTGCTTCCAGCTAGTAGCCCAATCTTCCTCATTAATTAACTGCCAGTGTAAAGCAGGTGCGGCTAATCCCACGCACAAAGCATCTTGACGCAGCCACAGCGACAGTGCAGCTAAATCTAGTAAATGAGCTTGAAATTCCGGTAAATAAGCCCTGACTAAAGAAGCATTGCCTTTGCCTTCAATAGCTGTACCACGACAGCCAAAATCTTCCAAACGCCAAAAGATAGAATCTTCTAGGTCTGGCTCGCATAAAATCTGTAGTTCCCACCAAGTTTTTGCCATATTTAAAGTATGAAGTGTAAAGGGTGAAGTCTGAAGTATTAAATTTCATCCTTCATCCCTCAACCTTCATCCTTGTTTATAGTGTGACTGTATATGCGTCTCGAATTCCAGGCACCTTGGTAATCTCAGCCAAAATACCTTCAGGTAAGGGATCGTCGATACTGAGAGCCATAACTGCATCACCCCGGACGATTTTCCGGCCTACCTGCATACTGGCAATATTCACATTAAAACTGCCGAGTAAGGAACCGAGTTTGCCGATAATTCCTGGCATATCGCGGTGTAGAGTGAATAGCATATATTTGCTGGGAGGGACGTTAATCGGGAAACCGTCAACGTCAGTTAGGTGAATTTCCTTCTCGCCTAACAAAGCGCCGGTCACAGAGTGAGTTCCCAAAGTACCTGTAGCTTCTAAATGCAGAGAACCTGCATAGTCACGTACAGAAGCATCTCTGGTTTCAATTACCCGAATTCCGCGTTCTTTAGCTTCAATGCTGGCATTAACGTAATTTACCCGTTCCCGCAGTGCTTGGTAAAGCAGTCCTTTGAGGGAAGCGACTACCAAAGGCTGACTCTTGTTAGTTGCGAGTTCGCCTTGTAATCGAACATTGAGTAGTTCTACTCTACCACCAGCCAATTGTCCTACCAGGTTGCCCAAAGTTTCTGCAAGCTGCATGTAGGGTTTGAGTTCTTCCAAGACATCAGGGCCGAGTCCAGGAATGTTCACGGCAGAACGCGCGGGTAAGCCTAACAGCACATCGCGAATTTGTTCGGCAACATCTATCGCCACATTCACTTGTGCTTCCGCAGTTGATGCTCCCAAGTGAGGGGTGAGGATTATTTCCTTACCTAGCGATCGCAAATCTGATTCGCCTAAAGGTTCTGACTCGAACACATCTAAGGCAGCACCAGCTATTGTACCTTCTTTGATTGCTTGCGCTAAAGCCGCTTCATCAATGATGCCACCACGAGCGCAGTTAATAATCCGGGCAGTAGGTTTCATCTTTGCCAGCGTTTTGGCATTGATTAAGTGGGTAGTTTCTGAAGTTTTGGGGATGTGTAAGGTGATATAGTCAGCTTGCTGCATGAGCAAATCTAAATCCACTAACTGACAGCCAATTTGTTCGGCTCGTTCTGTGGAAATGAAAGGATCGTAAGCTAAGAGTTTCATCCCCATCGCTTTCGCCACAGCAGCCACATGGGAGCCGATTTTACCCAACCCGACAATACCGATAGTTTTTTTGTAAACTTCTGCGCCGACAAAAGTTTTGCGATCCCACACACCGCTTTTCACCGACACATTAGCATCGGGGATGTGACGAGATAGAGATAACATCATCGCGATCGCGTGTTCGGCTGCTGCGATCGTGTTACCTTCAGGAGAATTAACCACTACAATTCCGTGGCGAGTGGCGGCGGGAACATCCACATTATCCACACCCACACCAGCACGACCGATAATTTTTAACTGCGTGCCAGCTTCAATAATTTCTTGGGTAACGCGCGTACCAGAACGAATCATTAGCGCGTCATATTCACCAATGATTTCTACCAGTTCTGCTGGTTTTAAACCTGTTTTGACATCAACAGTAGCAACTTGCGAGAGAATGTCAATTCCAGCCTGGTCAATAGGATCGGAGACAAGAACCTTGGACATGATTACTTTATTTAAAGCTACAGGTTTTGCTGCACAAGACTTTTAAGTGTAGTCTTTATCCGTCGCAATTCAGCAAAAATTGTTGGTTTTAATATCAAATTATCCTTACACTGACACCTGAGAGTGAGGATATGCATCAGTTACAGGGGTAGTATGGCGCTGCCTCCTAATGTTTGAATATCGGTGGCCGTTTGCACCACCTTTGGGTAAATATAAACCATGAACTGGGGCCAGCAGTAGATATTTATCAATAGTTAAGAGTTACTTAGATTTCCTAGAGCATAAGTAGATGCTGGGTAATAGACCTTCCTTTTTGCTGAAGCTCAAGCGGCGATCGCTACCAGTAAATTTCCTAGGCTCGAAATTGTCGTATTTTATTCTTAAGTTTAATTATCAAGTTAGCAAATCTGTCATAAGATAGATTTCAACGAAGAAGAGATATGTATTTTGTCCTTTGTTTCTCCTGCTTCCTCTGCTCTCGTTAAGGTAATCGCCAAATTTTAATTGTCCGGTCGCTACTTCCGCTTACTAAAGTCTGTCCATCTGGGCTAATTGCTAAAGCATTAACTGAACTCCTATGCCCATTCAGAGTCGTTTTGATAGCACCAGTTTTTAAATTCCAAATTTTGATGGTATCGTCCCAACTTCCACTGATTAAAGTCTGTCCATCTGGGCTAATTGCTAAAGCACTAACTGGATAGTAGTGTTTAGCAAGAGTATTTTTTAACTGCCCTGTTTGCAAATCCCAAATTTTGATAGTATCGTCTGTGCTTCCACTTGCTAAAGTCTTACCATCTGGGCTAATAGCAATAGACATTACTGATTTTGTGTGTCCACTGAAGGTATTTTTTAGCTGCCCTGTTGCTAGGTTCCAAATCTTGATAGTATTGTCTGCACTACCACTGACTAAAGTTTGCCCATCTGAGCTAATAGCAATAGGCATCACTGATTTTGTATGTCCAGTGAGCGTGTATTTTAAATTTCCTGTTTGCAGATTCCATGTCTTAATATTCTTGTCTTCACCACCACTTACTAGAGTTTGTCCGTCAGGACTAATCGCCACAGAATTGACAGAATTTTGACTTTGAAAAAGAGTAGCTTTTAAATTACCAATTGGTAATTTAGAAATTTTGATATTGCCATCTTTACTGCCACTAACTAAAGTTTTACCATCACGGCTAATAGCCACAGAATTAACTTCGCTAGAATGTAAGTTAAGAGTAGTTTTCAAAGTACCAGTTTGCAGATTCCAAATCTTGATACTTTTGTCTGTACTGCCACTTACTAAAGTGTTACCATCATCACTAAATGCTAAAGAATTAATTGAGCCGTTATGGCCAGTTAAGCTATGAGCTAAAGCTAGTTTTTCATAAGCAACTGTTTTAGGTAGTAAAGCTT
Source organism: Calothrix sp. NIES-2098 (assembly GCF_963875125.1). NCBI lineage: Bacteria > Bacillati > Cyanobacteriota > Cyanophyceae > Nostocales > Calotrichaceae > Calothrix > Calothrix sp. NIES-2098. The sequence goes on along the minus strand of NZ_CAWNKJ010000001.1, from coordinate 7,600,360 downwards.
TACTAATTTGCCAAACTCCATATCCTCCCAAACCCAGCAGCAAGATAGCACCACCCAATAGTAATGGTATTTTCAACTTTGGTTTAGGTTTGAGTGAGTCTACAGACTTTAATGGCGGAGGTTGATAGTTGACTGTCGGTGGTAATTCAGGCGATGGCGATGATATTTGTCGAGGAAAAGCTACTGTAGCAGGCATTTCGTGTTTACCCACATCTTTCAAAGCTTGTAAAACTGCTTCTGCTGACTGGTAACGCTCCTCATAGTTTGATTGCAGCAATTTATCTAAAATCATCGCTAATTTTTGACTGACTGGTTGCTGCAAATACTGTCGCCAATTAGCAACCCAACCATACCCTTGTTGCTTCCACAATTCCCAAGGGGAGATATCAGTCAGCAGATGAAAGCAAGTAGCACCTAAACTATATAAATCACTGGCTGGATATGCTTGTCCACCTTGCATCTGTTCTAAGGCAGCATAACCAAAAGAGCCGATGGTTGTTCCTTGGTGAGTAATTACCGTTTCACTCAACTGTTTAGATGCACCAAAATCGATGAGAATTATATCTCCCTTTCCTGGTTGAGACGATTTACGACGGAGAATATTTTGGGGCTTGATATCTCTGTGAATTACTTTCTGTTCGTGAACAATTTTGAGAATACTTAATAAATCGAGCAGCAATTCCTGAATCTTTTGCTCACTAAAAATACCCTGCTGTTGTAATTCCTCTAATAAATTCTCACCGTCGATAAACTGCTGCACCAAATACAAACGATTATCTTGCTCAAAATATGCGAACAGTGTCGGGATTTGTGGATGTTCTCCTAAATGTTGCAGTCGCCTTGCTTCTTGCTCAAATAATTCCGTCGCCTTTTGCAGTGCGCCAGTTCCCTGTATTTGAGGTGCAAATTGCTTAATGACGCATAGTTCATTAAATTTTTCAACGTCTTCAGCCAAGTAGGTTTTACCAAATCCTCCGCTACCCAGTACCCGGATGGGGCGATAGTGACGCAATATGATGAGGGGAACTCCACAGTGAGAGCAAAACTGTGTGCCATCAGGATTGGGAGGATTATCGCAAGAAGAGTTGAGGCAACATATCATACACGTAGGTTGATCGGTAGATAGAGTAATTATCGCCTAGCGATCGCTTGCTGTCAGTCACCCCAGAAATCGCTATAATTCTGGTGAGTTTTGGGAAAATCAGCCATGTTAAACTACAATCTGCCGAGGTACTTGCCTTCTGCTGAAGAACTGCCCGACTCTGACGAAACACCTGTGGATAATGAATTGCAAGAATTAATACCAGGTTTGCTGAAGGCAATACTGCTGATACTTTGGGCAGAACGCATGGACTGGTTCTTTGGCGTAGATATGGGTATTTATTATCATCCAGATGAACCTGCTATTGTGCCCGATGGGTTTTTAAGTTTAGGTGTAGAGCGTTTTTATGATGAGGAACTACGCCCCAGTTATGTGTTATGGGATGAAAATGTTGTACCTCAATTAGTGCTAGAGGTAGTTTCTCCAAATTATCGTAAAGAATACACAGCTAAATTAGATCAATATGCGAAATTAGGCGTACTGTATTACGTAATTTATTCTTCTCGCCGTCGCCGCAAACCGCGTCTAGAGGTACATAAATTAGTTAATGGTAGCTATGAATTGCAACCTGGAAATCCTGTTTGGCTACCAGAAATTGGCTTAGGAATTGGCTGCGAAAGAGGAAACTATTCTGGTGTCACAAGGGAATGGCTGTATTGGTACGACGAGGAAGGTAAGCGTTATCCCACGCCCAAAGAACAAATTCAACAAGAAGTGCAACGTGCCCAACAAGAAGCACAACGCGCCGAACAAGAAGCACTGCGCGCTCAACAAGCAGAGCAACGCGCCCAACTGGCAGAACAACGCGCTCAACAACTTGCAGAACAATTAAGAGCTTTGGGAATAGATCCTGATAACCTAGGTTAACGATTTCTCCAAACGCACGTCTTTGTAAGAATCGTGATTGTCGCCATTGACGCAATATAAAACTATTTCTTTTTAGGAATCACATTCCTAATTCCACCTTTAGCAGTGACAGTATCACCTATGTAACGAGGGATGATATGAATACTGGCGTGCATCATATTTTGTCCTGCGGCTCGATTGATGTTCATTCCTACATTAAAACCATCGGGTGCAAATTCTGTTTTGAGAATTTCTTGTACTTTGTTCACCATAAACCAGCAAGCAGACTGTTCTTTGAATGGTAGCTCAAAATAACTGCTGACATGGCGTTTAGGAACAACTAAAATATGTCCTTTACTTACAGGATAACCATCAAACATTGCATAGGCAGTTGCCGATTCTGTTAATATATTTAGATTTCTATGGGGATTGCAAAATAGACAATTATTAGCTGAATTACGTTGGTAATTATAATGAGTATATTCATAAAACTCCCGCAAAGCATCCAAATATATTGAATTAAAAGGGAGCTTGACAATACATTGATATGTAGGCTTTTTATGAACATAATGTTCTCTAAAACCTTCCTTTTTAATATCCCTTCTCACCGCATAATAAACTTTACCTCCTGGTTTCAGTAAGTGCGAGACTTGCATGAGTACATTAGCTTGTTCTTCAGGAAACAAAACATTTAAAACATAAAAGCAGATTATTGTGTCAAATGTTTCTTGAGGATATTCAGGAAAATAATAAGGATCGTAACCTGTAATATCACAGCCTTTTTGGCGCAAAATTTTCACATCATTGCCAAAGCCGCAACCAAAATCTAGTATTTTGCCTTGAAGCAGGTTTTGAGTTAATAAAAACTGTGCAGGGAATGATAAGTTACTTCTTTCTATAGCTGTGAGATGACTGAATTGATTTTTTTGCTGCTTCATGGAATTTAGGTGCTTTTCCCTGTCTTCAGGTGCATCTCGCTTTGCTACTGTTCGGGTATTTATATTTGTTATTTTGCTGATGTGTTTATGCGATCGCATCAGGGTCAACACCTAGCTCGCGTAACTTAGCCGCTAATATATCAGCGCGTTGGCGTTCTTGTTCGGCTTGTTCGCTACTCCACAACAGCAAATTTCCTTCGCTATCCCACCACCGTAGCCAATTCATAGTTTGGCATAATCTTTCACCTAGCCAAATTCCGAGAAATAACTCCAACTCAGGAATCCAGAAACGCCCATTTGCATCTGCTGGCTGCAAAGTATATTGTCCATTTTGCCAGCAGCGTACTTCTAAACTTGGTTCGTAAGGGTCGTAGGTAACGTAAGTTGGAACCTTGAGAATCCGTTCGTAAAAATAGAGTTTACCGTAGGGTGGAGTTGAGCGAACTGATAATTCTCCGCCTTCTGTATCTGAAAGAAATTCCATTACTACAGCCACCGCCGCACCTTCTAAATTGGGAGTATAACTACGCCGAATTACATCAGCAGCTACAGGCTGAACTTGAGGTACATAAAACCAGTCAGGCGCTTTGACGACGATTTTTTTGTTGACTGTGGCTACCAGTCCAAAATTAGAGCCAATCAACATCTGGGGTTGGATGCGTCCTGCTGTTCCTAAAGCATCGGTAAGCGCTGCGGCGAGAGGTGGTTGCTGAATATTTTCCACGGGATCGTCGGGTAAAATGAAGTCGGTTGGAAGTGCTTCCCAAGTGACAATTGGTTCTTTTTGAATGGGGTTAATTTGTAGAACCATAAAACTATTCCTAATGTGAAAAAGCAGGGGAACAGGGAGCAAGGGAGAAAAATCACCGCAAGGGTTGAGCTAATTGACTGCATTAGTTAAATGAAATCAACCGCCGATAAACGCCGATGAACGCCGATAAAAGGGATTTTTGTAATTCATCACTTTAGCCATGTCACGCCACGAAAATTCAAGGTCTACTGACTTTAAATTATCGTAAAATCTGAAATGCTTGCTGAGACTGGTGTATATACTCGTAGTCAAAATCTCAACGGACACGAGTATGCTAATTGAATGGTTCACTACCTGGGTAGCTACACAAGCGGTTGGATTTCTAGTCAAGACTATCATCAGCGAAGATTTTGTCAAAGATTTAGTCAAGGACTACGGTAAAGATTTTTTCAAATTTATCTTTAAAAATGCTGTAACCCTACCCTTTAAGCAAGAACCGTTGCAAAAAGCTGAAATCATGGCGCTAACAGAGTTTTTGCAACTGATGCAGCAGGATTTAGAAGATGGTGAACTTAATGAAGATGAAATCAAAAAGTATACGCAGCCGCTAAAGAAATTTCTGAACAATTTCAGAAGTCCGAGAAATTTTAGGAAATGCCTTTAAGTATGATTGTCAAGCTATAGACACAAAGAGATTAAAAGAAATTTGGTATCAACTTAATGTCTCAGATCAGTTGCCTGATAACTTTAAATGGAAAGCGATTGGCAGGCAATATCTACAAAAGGTTAAAGAAATTATTGTAGGAGTTCCTGAACTTAGAGAAATTCTTGATTCTAGGAATATAGATAAAATTCGAGATAACACAACAGAGATTGCCGGAATTATTCCTGATTTTGATTTAGAACGCTATCAAGAAGCAATTCATGAGAGCTACGGTAATCTCAAATTAGATAGCTTAGATACTAGCGGTTACGCCTATAACGAACTGAAATTATGGCGAATTTTTATTGCTCAAAATGTGCGGGAAGTTGAACAAGTTATACCACAAGTTCATGAACTACCTAAAGAGCATCTGAGACGGCTGCAAGAAACTAACCAACTAGAAGCAGCAATTGCAGCAGCCGAATTAGAAAAGCACAAACGTGTTTATTTAGAACAGCCAATAAGTTCAGTATTAGATGTAATCAATGAAAAGCAAAAGTATAAATATATTGTGATTTTGGGCGATCCTGGTGCAGGTAAGTCTACATTGTTGCAATATCTGGCTTTAAATTGGGCAGAGTCACCACTAAATAATGTTATCTCTTTGCCGATTCCTTTATTAATTGAGTTACGCACTTATATGCGACGGCGAGATAATAATGAGTGCAATAATTTTCTAGAATTTTTCCATAAATGTAGCGGTGCAATTTCTCACTTAAATCAACATCAACTGCACGAACAGCTTAAGGCTGGTAAGGCTTTGGTGATGTTTGATGGTTTGGATGAAGTTTTTGAGCCTGGTAAACGAGAGGATGTAATTACAGATATTCATCGCTTTACTAATGAGTATTCTAATGTGCAGGTAATTGTCACTTCTCGTGTGATTGGCTATAAACCGCAAAGATTGCGTGATGCTGAGTTTCGTCACTTCATGTTGCAAGATTTGGACTCATCACAAATTCAGGATTTTATTGACCGCTGGCATGAGTTAACTTTTAGCGATGCAGCAGATAAAGTTAGGAAACGGGATCGATTGCAAAGAGGAATTGAAACTTCCAAAGCTATTACAGAATTAGCAGGTAATCCCCTGTTGTTGACGATGATGGCAATTCTCAATCGTAATCAGGAATTGCCAAGAGATAGAGCCGAACTTTATAACCAAGCATCGCGGGTATTGTTGCATCAGTGGGATGTGGAACGCGCTTTAGTGGAAGATAAAAGATTAGATCACAAAACCATTGATTATAAAGATAAGCAAGCGATGCTGCGTCAAGTTGCTTATTATATGCAGACTGGCGAAAAAGGTTTAGCAGGTAATTTAATTAGAGAAGATGATTTAGTCAAGATTTTGACTGACTATCTCAAAACCATAGAAGTTAGTCAAGCGCGAGAAGCTGCAAGGGTAATGATTAATCAACTGCGGACTCGCAACTTTATGTTATGTTTCTTGGGCGCAGATTATTATGCTTTTGTGCATAGAACATTTTTAGAGTATTTCTGTGCTTGGGAGTTCGTTTGGCAGTTTAAAGAAACGCAAAACTTAAAAATTGAGGAACTTAAAACTGAAGTTTTTAGCAAGCACTGGCATGATGAAACTTGGCATGAGGTCTTGCTACTAATTACAGGAATGATTGAGCCAAAATTTGTGGGCGGAATTCTTGAATACTTAATGCTGCAAGATGGAGAAAGTTAAAAGTTCGTCAACTTATTTTTAGCAGCTAAGTGTCTTGCAGAAGTGAGAAATCGCTCGGTAATTGCATCAATAGCTAATGAATTACTGAACCAGATAAAAGCTTTAACTAACTATGACCTCTGGTACTATTATGACCCATTCAGGAATAGAGAAGAAACTAAGCTAGTTTGGGAAATTCGCACTCAAGCAGTTGCAGCAGTCGCAACCACATGGCAAGAATCTCTAGACACCAAAACCTTCCTCAAAGACCGCGCTACCCAGGATGATGATAACAATGTGCGACGTGCAGCCATCCAACAATTAGCCCAGAACTTCCAAGATGACCCCGACACCAAAACCATCCTCAAAGACCGCGCTACCCAGGATGATGATAACAATGTGCGAGGTGCAGCCATCGAACAATTAGCTCAGAACTTCCGAGATGACCCTGACACCAAAACCATCCTCAAAGACCGCGCTACCCAGGATGATGATAACAATGTGCGACGTGCAGCCATCGAACAATTAGCCCAGAACTTCCGAGATGACCCCGACACCAAAACCATCCTCAAAGACCGCGCTACCCAGGATGATGATAACAATGTGCGAGGTGCAGCCATCGAACAATTAGCCCAGAACTTCCGAGATGACCCTGACACCAAAACCATCCTCAAAGACCGCGCTACCCAGGATGATGACAACGATGTGCGACGTGCAGCCATCCAACAATTAGCTCAGAACTTCAAAGATGACCCCGACACCAAAACCATCCTCAAAGACCGCGCTACCCAGGATGATCATTACGATGTGCGACGTGCAGCCATCGAACAATTAGCTCAGAACTTCAAAGATGACCCCGACACCAAAACCTTCCTCAAAGACGGAGTAACCCAGGATGATGGTTACGGTGTGCGACGTACAGCCATCCAAGAATTAGCGAAGAACTTCCCAGATGACCCCGACACCAAAACCATCCTCAAAGACCGCGCTACCCAGGATGATGATAACGATGTGCGATATGCAGCCATCCAAGAATTAGCGAAGAACTTCCCAGATGACCCCGACACCAAAACCATCCTCAAAGACCGCGCTACCCAGGATGATCGTTACGATGTGCGACGTGCAGCCATCGAAGAATTAGCTAAACACTTTAAATATCAACCTGAGTTGTTTGAAATTTACTACCACTGTGCTGTTCATGACCTCTTTCAAGATAGCTATCATCCCCTCTATGATCCCGTGTTGAACCCCAATCTTCGGTACATTGCGCTTGACATAATTATCAAGCAATTTCCTCAGCATCCCCAAACTTTACCACTGCTGCGTGACAAAGCAGAAAATGACCCAGATAAGAAAGTGCGGGAGTTTGCTCAGAAGAAGTTGAAGCTGTGGGAAGGGAAAAGGTAAAGGGGTAAGGGGAAAAGGGTAAATTCATTCCTTTGCCCTTTTTCATTGAGCAAGAAGTATTAATCTGGTATCTGTTTAGACGCTCTTAACGGTTAGTTACCAGTCATCGCTCCTCAATTTTTCTCACAATTCCAGCAAAATGTTCGATTATCCTTTTCAGTGGGAATTATATACTGAGCAATTAATGCTACTCAGTTTATATAGTTACCGGGTGAATCTACAATGGCTTATCAAAATATCACTGCTACCGTTTCGCCAGAAGATATCCAAGAAATTAAAGCAGCGCTACAGACAATTCAAAAAAAGCTACCCTTTCTCGTAACCCTCAGTGCGGAGGAACGGCAGAAGTTAGTCAAAATGGGCGATAAAAGCCTAGCTTTTGTGAACAATAGCGTCACTGCGGCGCAGTCTAACCGTGAAATTCTCCCAGCTAGCTTTAACGTTGAGGAATTTGTCCAAGATTATCAATTAGCCACCACACTCACCGAACTTTTAACCTCAATGCGGCAACTCACCGAGCAAGTCGATGATACCCTTTTAGCAGTCGGTAGTGAAGCCATGAGCAGCAGTTTGACAGTTTATGATTACGTCAAAACAGCTGCGAAAAAGACTCCAGGCTTAAAAACTCTAGCAGAACAGTTAGGTGAACGCTTCAAAGCTCTCAGAGCTAAATCTCCTAAAGCAGCATCTGGTAATTGATAAATTCATACTGCTCAATGAGGCTTGGAACTCCGTTAACCAGCCTCAGAACTCCGTTAACCAAGTTCAGAACTCCATTAACCAAGCTCAGAACTCCATTAACCAAGCTCAGAACTCCATTAACCAAGCTCAGAACTCCGTTAACCAAGCTCAGAACTCCGTTAATCAGTCTTTGAACTCCGTTAACCAAGCTCAGAACTCCGTTAATCAGGCTCAGAACTCCATTAACCAAGCTCAGAACTCCGTTAACCAAGTTCAGAACTCCATTAACCAAGCTCAGAACTCCGTTAATCAGGCTCAGAACTCCGTTAACCAAGCTCAGAACTCCATTAACCAAGCTCAGAACTCCATTAACCAAGCTCAGAACTCCGTTAACCAAGCTCAGAACTCCGTTAACGAGCCTTAGAACTCCGTTAACCAGGCTCAGAACTCCGTTAACGAGCCTTAGAACTCCCTTAGACAGGATTGCTATCCGAAAATTTAACTATCTCATTTCCAGGCAAGACTGAAAACTTTGATGTTGTTGCTGGCGATCGCCCGTAATTCTTCGTAGACGATCGAAAACTACAACCAATGTAGTATCGACAATTTGGGCAGATTTGTACCATAATTCTTTTTCGGATTCCTGAGCAAGCGCTCACTCTACAGATGTGAAGCATTTCGTAACTTAAAAATTAGTGGTTTTCATCGGTTGATAGCTCTACTTCCAGAGCCAACTTACTTGCGTGATAACACTTAAGTAAATGCAAGTAAGTATACTTAAAAAATTAAAAAAATATTAACTATATTAGGCTAAAACCCTTTTATTGATATAAATTACCAAGCCAATATATGGGTGCTTACGGTGTATCAATTAAAGAATGTAAAGCAAGCGATCGCCTAAAAACTTTAACCGTAAATACCCTGATATCCTCCCCCCCCTCCTAGAGAAATTCCGCAATAACACGGTTACGTCATTTTGTTGTTCAGATCAAAATGACGAATATCCAGTTGAGGAGGGTAGATTTATGACAAGCCCTGTAATGACGGTGATTAGAGTCAATCTAGAGAAAGCGAAAGAGGTGGCTCTAAACTGGGAACGAGCTTCATATACTGAACTGAGTGCTTATTGTCTAGAAATTTTGCGGGAGATTGGATGTTCGAGTAATGAACTCCCGGTAAATTTACAGACTCGCGAGCAACAGCTCAATTTCATCGCAGGTTTCGCTTCTTATGCTTTTGGTGAGGTGCTAAATGTCCAAAGTGCTAAATGAAGATATCTTCAATGAACCCGAACAGGTAGAAGAAATTAGTTTACCTGTTACAGAAGAAGATTTGTTGATTTTAATGCAGAAATTCGCTGGCTATGAAATCCCTACAAAGGTTTTCTCACAAGCTGTGGCTATTGCTGCTTATGACCGTGCATCAGCTTTCCGTTATGCTGATAACTATGTGAATATCCTCAAGAACAAGAGTAAGCGTAAACATTGGTTGAAATTAGAGCCTGCTCCTGATTTCCGTCTCGATCAGAGATACGCAGATTTGAAGAATTAGACTTTGGAACCTTGGGGGTTCTACTAGAATTAAGACTAAACACAAAATAAATCTGCATTGGCTAGGGAAAAGATGATTGTTGTAGTTGAGGCTTACTCAACGGAAGATAAACTATTCATCTTAGTCTTTATGTCAAGTCTTCAGTCGCTTAATGCACTTGCTCTCAGAATATTTGAGTGTAGGTTTATTGTATGGATTTAGGGATTGGGAAAATTGGCTGTCATGATTGCTGAAATTGTATAACACCCAAGTCCAACACCTCTAATATTTCTTCTACAGTTAAGCTTAACCCTAATAATCTAGTACCATTTTGCAGAAGTCAAAAATTGAAAGGCTTTTATTCTAGACTTTTGCTCAATCTTGTAGACTTAGAAAGTTTTCCTATCAAGCACAGAAGTCTACTTAGACCACAATAGACTGGTTGCAGTTTCTAATTTTGTCACTGAAGGGCATATTTTTGTCTACCTTCTTATCAACACAGGTTTCCTCTCGATTCAAGCTACAACCTTAGTAATTGCTGATGTTATATCTGCAAACTTATCACTTGCTGATTTGATAAGTGCTGTATATTCATCTTCAATTACTATTTTTTTGTCATTTGTCATTGGAGAAGAATATTTCTTAATTTACGCCTGATGTAAATTAAAAACGCCTCTTTTCTCATAAGGGTTTCAAGACTTGTTAAAAATTGTAGTTTTGGCAGTATCGAAGGAATTACAAGGATTTCAGCACTCAATTCACATTAGGCATAATTTTGAATTGATTGTCTCCCTCACTATCTACAATTAAGGAAATTTTCGCTCTCTGACTTCTGATGCATAATTCTGTACAGCTTGAGTAATATTCTCCCGAAGATTAGTATAAACTTTAGCAAAGGGTGGTTGCCTTTCCGAAAGTCCAAGAACATCGGAGGTGACTAACACTTGTCCATTACAATGGATTCCTGCGCCTATGCCAATAGTAGGAATACGGAGTTTTTCTGTAATACGTAGTGCTAGATCGGTAGGGATATGCTCTAAGACGATCGCAAATACGCCCGCTTGTTCGAGAGCGATCGCTTCGTTTAAAATTCTCTCTGCGGTTTCCTGGGTTTTCCCTTGTTGTCGCAAACCGAGTTGATGGACTGATTGTGGCGTCAAACCCACGTGTCCCATCACAGGAATTCCGGCTTGTACTAAACGCGCAATCGTTTCTACCATTGCTGGGTAGCCACCTTCCAATTTGACAGCTTGAGCGCCTGTTTCTTTTAGCACCAAGCCAGCCGAGTGCATTGCTTGTTGAATGCTTTCTTGATAGGTCAAAAATGGTAAATCTACGACAACTAAAGCTCGTTTTACACCACGGCGCACGGCTTTAGCATGGTAGAGCATCTCCTCTAAAGTAATTGGCAAGGTTGTCTCATAACCCAGAACTACAGCCATAGAGTCGCCTACCAGGATTAAGTCTACCCCAGCTGCATCGAGGAGTTGGGCGATCGCATAATCCCAGGCCGTCAACGCTACAATTGAACGTCCTTGTTGTTTCCATTGAATTAATTGCTGGGTGGTAACTACCATTGCCAATTCTTCAGATTTTACAGTTTGGGTAATTTTTTTCGTCATTTGTCATTTGCCAAGCACACATGACAAATGGCAAATGACTACTCATTTCACAGCACGACTAAAAGCAAGATGGGTTTGTGCGCTATCCATTTTGGGCATTAACCAAGCTAGACCTTCACTAGTGCCAATCCACAATTTATTGGCGATATCAGGAACAACAGCAAGTACTCGACTAGAAGGAAGTCCTGCAACTTCGTCTAATACAGCACCTGTATTTGGATTTAATCGTAACAAACCATTGTTCGTACCGATCCAAACACTACCATCTTGGGCAAAGCGCACTGCTGTAACGTTACGTCCGCGCAAACGAGTTACAGACCGCAGCACTGCACCAGTTTTTGGGTTAATCACTAGCAAATTATTCGGCATTCCCGCCCAAATTAACCCTTCTGGACTAATAGCCAAAGCTTGCACTGTCGTACCCGGTAAATCAGCAATTCGCTTCATAATTAAAGCATTAGCAGTATTTACCCGAATTAATCCGTCTAGAGTGCCTACCCAAAGTTGACCATCCGCATCTAAAGTCAAAGCGTTAGCGCTGACACCAGGCAGATTTTTTAAGGTGGTCATAATTAAGCCTTGGTCGGGACTAATTAAAGCTAAACCGTTATCGGTTCCCGTCCACAAATAACCCCGTTTATCAACCAAGAGCGATAACACCCGTTTGGAAGGCAAAAATAAATTCTGTGCGGTGATTTCACTGGTGCGGGGTTCGACGCGGATCAGTCCCTCATAATTTCCTACCCATACGCGCCCTACTTTATCTTGAGCTAAAGCACTAATAGCAACATTAGGTAAACTCACACGCGAGACAATCTTGCCAGTTTTAGGGTCAATCCGCGACAACCCTCGCCAAGAAGCTACCCAAAGATTCCCTGTAACATCCGGTAACAAGTTGCTGACACGGTAATCGGTTTCTATAGAATGCTCTTCTAGCTCCCGTTGATCTGGTAGGGGGTCTACTCGTGGGGGTGGTGCAGAAGCCGGGTAAGAGGTAGTTTTTGGCTTAGTGGGAGCAGGAATAACAGTTTTTTGTGCCATAGCAGGATTTGTCAATGCAACAATTCCGATACTTGGCAGCACTACCATTCCTGCCAGGATAGAAGTAATCAATACACTAGTACGCTTAACCACGGTGAGATTCCCTTTAAAGACAGTACCCTAGCCATTAGGCTGCTTACAGAAGTCGGGGAAAGGAGAAGGGCGAAAAGCTCAAAGAAATTGATTTTCTCGTTTCCCACCGCTAAAAAACTCTGTTGCTGAAATTGGCTGGGGGTAGTTTCAGTGTTCCCCTAGCTGGGATTTTTTAAACGCCTCTAGCAATTTTTCTCTTGTACTAGAGATAAGGGAACGCCGAAATCTGCTATTGGAGGGAATGGAGATTAGGGCTAGTACGCTAAAGTTTCTATTGGGAAGGAGAGAAAAATACGAAGAATTATTGAGGAGTTTTTCGCTTGAAGTTCTTACATCCTAAGCTTTTGCTGCTCTTCAACCCTACAGGGAAACCTTTAAGTTTAGCCGCCCATACTATCATAGATGAGCATTTGTAAAGCAATCTTTACAAAATGTTTAAAACTTTATGTAATAACAAATTTAAATAAATAAGTTAAAAAGTTTCAAAGTATAACTTATCGATTTCTTGATATATTGTGAGACAAGTTACAAATTACGTGGTGTGCAATTTTTGTCTTGCGCTCATCACTCCGATAAACCTACCTCAGTCAAAATTGCTCCTATTTTCCCTATAAATCAAGGAAACTCAGGAGATATGCCAACGAAAAAGCCGAGAAATCTATATCCTGCTCAGGAATAATCGGCAAGAGTCATCCTTGTAAAGCCACAAGGTTAATTGAGATAGACAAGGTTTAAAGGGGTGCGAGAAAAAGATAAAAAGAATTTATATGCCTGGGACAGAGGAAGAGTAAGAAGTACACAGCAGTGTACCTCGCGAACACAAGGAAGCTAGTGATGATGTCTTGGATACGTCACTAAATGTTCCTGAAGAAAAACCACTACCTTTGCCATAGAAAACCCCTAACAAAAAAATTTTCCTAATCTTCCCCTAACTTATAGGGGAAGAAAGCGGGGTGAGGGGAAATTGCATACAACGTGATTTGTTAAGTAATCAAAGTGTGACTTCTTGGAAGGGAATTTATGTCTTACGCTCAAACGAAGACTCAGACAAAAGCTGGGTATCAAGCCGGGGTTAAAGATTACAGACTAACTTATTACACACCGGATTACACACCAAAAGATACAGATATATTAGCGGCATTCCGTGTTACACCCCAGCCCGGAGTTCCCTTTGAAGAAGCAGCAGCGGCTGTGGCGGCTGAGTCTTCTACTGGTACTTGGACAACTGTATGGACAGACTTGTTGACCGATCTCGATCGCTACAAAGGTCGTTGCTACGATATCGAGCCGGTTGCTGGTGAAGACAACCAATTTATTGCCTACATTGCTTATCCTCTGGATCTGTTTGAAGAAGGCTCTGTCACCAACATGTTGACCTCAATCGTAGGTAACGTGTTTGGCTTCAAAGCCTTACGGGCACTGCGTCTAGAAGACTTGCGGATTCCTGTTGCTTACTTAAAGACCTTCCAAGGCCCTCCCCACGGTATTCAAGTTGAGCGTGACAAATTAAACAAATACGGTCGTCCTTTGCTGGGTTGTACCATCAAACCCAAATTGGGTCTGTCTGCTAAGAACTACGGACGTGCTGTATACGAGTGCTTGCGCGGTGGTTTGGACTTCACCAAAGACGACGAAAACATCAACTCCGCACCATTCCAAAGATGGCGCGATCGCTTCTTGTTTGTAGCAGAAGCTATTCACAAAGCTCAAGCTGAAACAGGCGAAATCAAAGGTCACTACCTGAACGTTACCGCCCCCACCTGCGAACAAATGTTGCAGCGTGCTGAGTTCGCTAAAGAACTCAATATGCCCATCATCATGCACGACTACCTCACCGCAGGTTTCACCGCTAACACCACCTTGGCTCGTTGGTGCCGTGACAACGGTATTCTATTGCACATTCACCGTGCGATGCACGCTGTAATCGACCGTCAAAAGAACCACGGTATTCACTTCCGCGTATTGGCTAAGACCCTGCGGATGTCTGGTGGCGACCACATTCACACTGGTACAGTGGTTGGTAAGTTGGAAGGTGAACGTGGTATCACAATGGGCTTCGTTGACTTGTTGCGTGAAAACTATGTTGAACAAGATAAGTCTCGCGGTATTTACTTCACCCAAGACTGGGCTTCTATGCCTGGTGTAATGGCAGTTGCTTCTGGTGGTATCCACGTATGGCACATGCCCGCACTTGTAGAAATCTTTGGTGATGACTCCGTTCTACAATTCGGTGGTGGTACCCTCGGTCACCCCTGGGGTAACGCACCAGGTGCAACCGCTAACCGCGTGGCTTTGGAAGCTTGTATCCAAGCTCGTAACGAAGGCCGTAACTTGGCTCGTGAAGGTAACGATGTTATCCGCGAAGCAGCTAAGTGGTCTCCTGAATTGGCCGCTGCTTGCGAATTGTGGAAGGAAATCAAGTTTGAATTCGAGGCAATGGATACCGTCTGATAAAGGTTGAAAGTGGTATGGATAGAGGCTGAAGTGAAAATTACTTCAATTATTTCATCCTTTATCCTTCATACTCATACTTTCAAGGCTGGGGTCAAGCATGAATCTTAAGCAAATTGCGAAAGACACAGCCAAGACTCTCCAAAGTTACCTGACTTATCAGGCACTAAGGACTGTACTGGCACAGCTAGGCGAAACTAATCCTCCATTAGCAATTTGGTTGCATAACTTTTCCGCTGACAAAATTCAGGATGGAGAATCATATATTGCCCAGTTGTTAAAGGAGAAGCCAGATTTGGCATTGCGGATCATGACTGTTAGAGAACACATTGCTGAGGAAATTGCAGAATTCTTACCAGAAATGGTTCGTACTGGCATTCAGCAAGCCAACATGGAACAGCGTCGCCAGCATCTAGAGCGAATCACTCAATTAGAGACATCAAACCCCAGTCTGCAATCAGAACAGCAAACAAGCTCAGACCAAAATTTGGATAATTCATCCAGTTAATTGGTCAACATAGTAGTAAAAATCGCAACCCATTATCAACAGTTATGCAAACTTTACCAAAAGAGCGTCGTTACGAAACCCTTTCTTATCTACCTCCCCTGTCTGACGCTCAAATTGCCAAGCAGATCCAGTACATTTTGAGCCAAGGTTATATTCCAGCAGTTGAGTTTAACGAAACTTCTGAACCAACCGAATTTTTCTGGACAATGTGGAAACTGCCTTTGTTTGGCGCTAAAACTACTCAAGAAGTACTGAACGAAGTTCAAGCTTGCCGTTCTCAGTATTCCAACCAATATATCCGGGTTGTTGGTTTTGATAATATCAAGCAGTGCCAAGTTCTCAGCTTTATCGTTCACAAACCCAGCAGATACTAAAAGCTGACAAGCTAAATTAATTAATTCCCCCATCGGAGAGGTAGAATCATCTACCTCTCTTCTTTCATGAAACGAATTATGAATTCAATACATCGATCGGATCTCAGAATTTGTTTTGTTGGTGACTCTTTTGTTAACGGTACTGGCGATCCTGAGTATCTAGGTTGGACAGGCAGAATATGCGTTAATGCTAATCAAAAAGGTTATGACATAACTCACTATAATTTAGGAATTAGGCGAGATACGAGTACCGATATAGCAAAGCGTTGGTTGCAAGAAGTATCAGTTCGTCTACCTAAAGATGCTTATGGCAGAGTTGTATTTTCTTTTGGGCTAAATGACACAACAATAGAAAATGGTAAAACTCGTGTAGATCTGATAGATTCCATCAGAAATGCTCGCAAAATTTTAACTGAAGCCAAGCAGTTATATCCTGTTTTGATGATTGGCCCAGCACCATATGCAGAACCAGAAGACCCCCAAAGAAAAAAGAGAATTAGCGATTTATCGAAACAGTTTGCATCGGTTTGTCAGGAATTAAATATTCCTTATTTAGACATTTTTCCTATATTAGAAAAATCAACTATTTGGAGTGATGAAGCCATAGGAAATGATGGCGTTCATCCAAATGCAGGTGGTTATAGAGAATTTGCCCGAATCGTGGAAAATTGGAACGCTTGGTTAAGTTGGTTTCCTTATAACTTAATCGATCAACCAAAGTTAGGATAGTAGTAGCGCCTGATTTTTTATTCCAAGCTGTCCCAAGGTCTTAGATATTATGCAGCAAATTACTTTAGCTGAAGCATCGCAACACTTACTGATTTGGTTGAAGCAGCACTCAGTGGTGAGGAAATGATCGTTATCAATGATAATCAACCTTTAATGAAGTTAACTCCTGTGTCGCCAGTTAAACACCGCCGTCAAACTGGTAGTTAGCATTTCCTTTCTACCAAAAGATAAATGAAAAATAAACACAAAAAAACTTAGGATTATCTTAATAAGTCCCAGGCTAGAACAATTTTATGAGTTACTACATTGCTCCTCGCTTTTTGGATAAACTCGGTGTCCACATTACGAAAAACTTCTTAGATCTTCCTGGGGTGCGAGTACCCTTGATTTTAGGAATTCACGGACGGAAAGGTGAAGGAAAGTCTTTTCAATGTGAGTTAGTCTTCGAGAAAATGGGCGTTGAAGTGACTCACATCTCTGGTGGAGAATTGGAAAGTCCGGATGCAGGAGATCCAGCGCGTTTAATTCGGCTGCGCTATCGGGAAACAGCAGAATTAATCAAAGTGCGCGGTAAAATGTGCGTGCTAATGATTAACGATCTAGATGCAGGTGCAGGACGCTTTGATGAAGGCACTCAATATACTGTAAATACGCAGTTGGTGAATGCCACATTGATGAATATTGCTGATAATCCCACAGATGTACAGTTACCTGGAAGCTACGATTCTACACCTTTGCGTCGCGTGCCGATTATTGTCACAGGAAATGATTTTTCTACACTTTATGCGCCATTAATTCGCGATGGTCGTATGGAGAAATTTTACTGGGAACCTAACCGTGACGATAAAGTGGGGATTGTTGGCGGAATTTTTGAACCAGATGGACTTTCTCAGCGAGAAATTGAACAGTTAGTTGATACTTTTGCCAATCAATCGATTGACTTTTTTAGCGCTTTGCGATCGCGTATTTATGACGAACAAATCCGGGAATTTATCCATCAAGTAGGATTTGAGCGTGTTTCCTTACGTGTGGTGAACAGCCTAGAAGGGCCACCAGCATTTAAAAAGCCAGATTTTAGCCTGTCTCATTTGATTGAATCTGGTCACTTGATGGTAGGTGAACAAAAACGGGTGGAAAATTCCCAGTTGGTTGATGAGTACAATCGCCTCAATCGCGGTAGAAGTTATCAAGCTGCGCCACCTGCTGAGGTGACACCAACTAGTCAGCCGTCAAACAATGGTGGAAATCAAGCCCCAAAAACTAACGGTTTTGGGAAGGAAGTATCGAGTCCACATTTAACCCTAGAGACACAAGAACAGATTCGGCAAATTTTGGCTCAAGGTTACACGATTAATATTGAACACGTTGATGAACGCCGTTTCCGTACAGGTTCTTGGCAAAGTTGTCTTAACACCCACATCGATGCCCACTCAGATGCAATCTCAGCTTTAGAATCATGTCTAGCTGAATATAGCGGTGAGTACCTGCGCTTGGTAGGAATCGATCCGAAGGCGAAGCGACGGGTGATAGAAACGATTATTCAGCGTCCGAATGGGAAAAATTAGAGATATCAAAACACAGGTAAACACAGTATTAGTGTTTATCTGTTGTTCCTTTTTATTTTTGATTTTGGCAATGCGTGGATGGTAAAAGGCGATCGCTTTTAGTTATGGTAATCCCAAAATATTTTGCCATGCCAACTTTGCTGCACCCACCATACCCGCAGCGTTACCCAGTTCTGCGGGTAAAATTTGTAAATCGACACGCGATGTCAGCATCACTCGCTGCTCAATTTCTGCTTTGACAGCGGGTAAGAAAAACTGAAAACTGGCACTAACTCCGCCACCAATAACGATCGCTTCTGGCGTTAACACATAAATCAAACTTGTTAAGCCGATACCCAAGTCTCTACCATATTCCTGCCAAAAATTTAAAGCTTCGGCATCTGCGGCGGCTGCCAAAGCGCCCAATTCCCAGGGTTCCTTGCCAGTGCGCCGACGGATAGCTGCGATTGAGGTGTATTGTTCCAAGGAACCGCGATTACCACTATTACACATCGGCCCCTCAGGGTTGAAGCTGATTAAACCTAGTTCTCCGCCAGCGCCTTGATGTCCGATAAATAGTTTGCCATTGAGGAACACCGCACCGCCGACACCGGTACCCAAGGTCAGCATAATAAAATTTTGAAAGCAGCGACCCGCACCTAACCAAGATTCGCCCAAACCTGCACAATTAGCATCATTACTAACAATTGTTGGTTTGCCTGTTTTCGCTTCTAACCAATCTGCCAAGGGAACATCACGCCATCCTGTCAGGTTGATGGCGATTTTTGCAATGCGTCCCTTAGCATCAGCAGGGCCAGGAGTACCGACACCAACTGCCACAGATTGATTACCTGGATCGACTTGGGCGATCGCATCCACCATCACCGCCAGCACAGCCTCTGGCGTGGATGGTTGGGGAGTTGCTACTGTTAGAGATTGCAGGCAATTGCCATCTAGATCAAATCGCCCCAGCTTAATCGCTGTTCCCCCCAAATCAATACCAATTACTTGAGAATTCACCACTTTTTAGATATTCACAAGGGAACGCTGGAGACTAGGGACAAGGAAGGGGGACAAGGGAGACAAGGAGGAATAATCAATGCCCAATGCCCGATGCCCAATGCCCAATGCCCCATCCCCAATCACTTTCAAAAAGCATATTAGCTTTTTTGCGTCTGGTTGCTAAAAAATTCTGAGTTCTCAGTTTTCTTGGCTGCAAATTGTAAATTGGTGACATTCGCCTGCCGCATACCCGATTCACCCTGCCAAGCTGTGACTGGTGTTCCCCGTAAAATGCCAGATAAAGCAACAGAAAGCATAAACCCACCAGTAGCGGCGGCAATTAAAGTTAAATTGTCTTTCACCTGAATCTCCAAATCAACGATCGGTCTGTGTACTAATTACTGTTCACTATTGACTAAATTATTTCCGAATACTATTCTGTCGCCGCAAACGAGGATTGACAAATTCATTTAAACCTTCCCCAAGTAGTGATAACCCTACCACCATCAATGTCATCGCTAAACCGGGGAAAAGTGTAGTCCACCAAATGCCAGTAGGTAGTGCTTCTAGTGCTTGTTTTAAATCATGTCCCCACTCTGGGACTTCTTCTGGCAATCCTAAACCTAAAAATCCCAAACCACCTAAGACTAAAATCGCATCGGCGGCATTGAGGGTAAATAATACAGGTACGCTTTGAATGACGTTGAAAAATAAATATCGAGACAGCACAACCCAAGTAGAAGCGCCCATTGCTTGCGCAGCTTCAATGAACACCTCAGTTTTCACGCTGACCGTGTGGTTGCGAACAACTCGGTAATATTGAGGAATGTAGGCAATACTAATAGCGATCGCGGCATTTAATATCCCTCGCCCTACCACAAATGCCAACGTCACTGATAGCAATAGTCCAGGTAAGGTATAAATGCTATCCATGAGAAATAGCAATATCTTATCCAATCTACCGCCAAGATAGCCGCTGACCATACCTAAAGGCACACCAATGACCATACTCAGTGCTGTTGCTAATATCACCACTTGCAAAGCAGCTTGAGCACCAAAAATTGTGCGAGAGAAGACATCATGGCCTAGGCGACTAGTGCCAAACCAATATTTGCCTGAAGGTGGTTCGTGAATCGGGTTACTTAACAAATCTTTGGGATTTTGCAGCCATCCCCAAGCCTGAAATACGGGTGCGAAGAACGCTAGGAATAAAAAAAACAGGGTAATGACTAACCCAATCAACATTAGTCGTTGAGAAAGATTCGGATTTTTGGGAAAGCGTAAGAATGACGGCATTTGCCGTTTTGTCATGGACATGAGCGATCGCCTGCATCGAGCAAGATACGCTGACCATTTTACATATCAGAGGATGAATGTCTCACGCCAATACACAAAGAAAAATTTTATAGTCGAAAGTCCAATTGACAACACAAATGACCAGTGACAAAGGACAATCTTCATAAGTTAATTTCTGGTCTAAATAAGTAACAATTCCGAAAAACCAAGCTCAACTGGTGGAATCTAAGATATCTGACGAATTTTGCTGTTGAGCATTTTCAAATAAAATAGCGATTATACTGAGGATTTTTATTTATTAGTAAAATAAAATACATAAATACGAGCTATGACTACTGAAAACATTTCATTGTCCTAGATAGGGTGGACACAAATGGAAGGCGATCGCAATCAAGACACAGAACAGCGCGAACGTAGACTCAGACAAAAAGAAGTGGAATTACGACTCCGAGAAATGGAAGCGGATATAAATCGTCCCGATCCGCCTTTGCATCAAACTGTCAAGCATCAGTCAGATAAGTTCTCTCAGCCGTGGATGAAAAAAGCGATTCTTGGCTTGCAGCTTTTCGGGATTGGTGTGGCGGTACTGGTTGCTGTGAGGATAGCCGCAGCTGTAGCGGGAATTGTGATGTTCGCAGCACTAGCTTGGATGGCTTACAAACTTTTTCTGGAATCTCCTAAAAACAAACCTTAATCTAGGGTGTCAATATGACTAATCAAGTTGCGGCTGACAGATTTATCAACGATTTAGAACGTGTTGCGCAAGTGCGATCGGAAATGTCTGTATGTTTGAGCAGACTTGCTGACACAATTAATAAAGCAGAATTAGATGGCGAATCTTCATCAGGAAAACTGAGCTTAGAAAGAGATATTGAAGACATTACAGTAGCTAGTAAAAATCTCAGACAAGGTGTATTTCGCCTGTTAGTTTTAGGCGATATGAAACGAGGTAAAAGTACGTTTCTGAATGCCTTAATTGGGGAGAATTTATTACCGAGTGATGTGAATCCTTGTACCGCAGTATTAACAGTTTTGCGCTACGGGCCGGAGAAAAAAGTCACAATTAATTTTAATGATGGAAAAAGTCCACAACAGCTAGATTTTCAAAGCTTTAAATATAAGTATACTATTGACCCGGCTGAAGCGAAAAAATTAGAACAAGAAAAGAAACAAGCTTTTCCTGATGTCGATTATGCAGTAGTTGAGTATCCTCTCACATTATTAGAAAAAGGGATTGAGATTGTCGATAGCCCAGGATTGAATGATACAGAAGCGCGTAATGAATTATCCTTAGGTTATGTCAATAATTGCCATGCAATCTTGTTTGTGATGAGAGCATCGCAACCCTGTACCTTGGGTGAGCGTCGCTATTTAGAAAATTATATTAAAGGTCGAGGATTGACAGTTTTCTTCTTAATTAATGCTTGGGATCAGGTAAAAGAATCCTTGATAGATCCCGATGATGTGGAAGAATTAAGTGCAGCAGAAACCAGATTAAGACAAGTATTCAAAGCAAATTTAGCAGAATATTGTTATGTAGATGGTCGAGATATTTATGATGAGCGTGTTTTTGAGCTTTCATCAATTCAAGCACTCAGAAAAAGATTGAAAAATCCCCAAGCCGATCTATCCGGAACTGGCTTTCCTGAGTTTATGGGAGCATTGAATACTTTTTTGACTAGAGAACGTGCGATCGCGGAACTGCGACAAGTCAGAACGTTAGCTAGACAAGCCTGTAATCATACCCGCGAAGCTATCGAAAGACGCTTACCGTTACTGGATAAAGATGTTAATGAATTAAAACAAAGAATTGATTCTGTAGAACCAGAGTTTAACAAACTTACAAATATCCGCGATCAATTCCAAAAAGAAATTATCAACACCAGAGATAGCCAAGCAAGGAAAATTTCTGAATCATTCCGCAGCTATGTTTTAAACTTAGGGAATACTTTTGAAACAGATTTTTTACGCTATCAACCAGAGTTAAATTTGTTTGATTTTCTCAGTAATGGTAAAAGAGAAGCATTTAATGCTGCATTGCAAAAAGCTTTTGAACAATACATTACTGATAAATTTTCTGCTTGGACTTTAACTGCTGAAAAGGATATTAATGCAGCTTTTAGAGAACTTTCTTTGAGTGCTGCACAGTATGGCGCATCCTACAATCAAATTACAGACCAAATTACCGAAAAATTAACAGGACAGCAAGTAAGAGTCAATCCTGCTGCTACTCCAGAAGATGATAACTCTCCCGGATGGGCAAAATGGGCAATGGGATTGTTATCTTTATCACGAGGAAACCTAGCTGGCGTTGCATTAGCTGGCGCAGGATTTGACTGGAAAAATATTTTATTAAACTACTTCACTGTAATTGGCATTGGCGGCATAATTACGGCTGTAACAGGTATTTTTCTGGGTCCGATTGGGTTTGCATTGCTAGGCTTAGGAGTAGGTTTTCTCCAAGCAGATCAAGCACGTAAAGAGTTAGTCAAAACAGCTAAGAAAGAGTTAGTAAAATATTTACCACAAGTAGCTCACGAACAATCCCAAACTGTTTATGATGCAGTGAAAGAGTGTTTTGATTCTTATGAAAGAGAAGTAAGTAAGCGAATTAACGATGATATTACATCTCGCAAATCTGAATTAGATAATTTGCTCAAGCAAAAAGCTACACGCGAGATTAATCGCGAAAGTGAGTTAAAGCGACTGAAAGGTTTGCAGGAGGATGTAATAGAGCAATTGCAAAAGATTGAGGCTGCCTATAGTAATTTATTAGCTTACTATAGTTGAACGGTAGTCTTACTTCTCATGTGATACTAAGAAATGAAGAATTAAACCACAGATGGACACAGATAAACACTAATAAAATATCTGTGTTCATCTGTATTTATCTATGGTTCAACATACAAAATATATTTGCATACGCAGCATCATACAAGGAAAATATGCAAAAACAATCTGAAGCTTATCAGGATTTGGTAAATACACTCAAATCTGCATCTGCTTTATTAGATTTAGAACGCAGATCGCAACTATCACAAGATATAAATACTATTTCTAATTATCTGACTAATCCTAACTTTCAGATTGCGGTATTTGGCCCTTTTAATCATGGCAAATCTACCCTACTTAATGCCATCTTAGGAAATCGTACTTTACCAATCGATTTAATTCCCACCACAGGCGCAGCGATTACTGTCAAGTATGGTACGGATTTACGCACTCGCATCATGTTGAGAGACGGTACAGAAATTTATCGTAGTGGAACGGAGATTTTACAGCAGTATGCAATTCTGGATGGTGACAGAAAGATGCGTCAAGATGTCACATCTGTAGAAGTTTTTTGTCCTCATCCTTTTTTGGAAAGAGGGATAGAATTACTCGATTTACCAGGTACAAACGATCGCGAAGCACAAGATATTTTAGTACGCGATCGCCTGCTCTCTACAGATTTAGTAGTACAATTACTCGATGCCCGTAAGCTAATGACTTTAGGCGAACGGGAAAACTTGCGTGATTGGCTATTAGATCGGGGTATTAAAACAGTTATTTTTGTTGCGAATTTTATTAACTTACTCGAACCCGAAGAACAACAGCAAGTGCAAAATCGCTTGCTATTTGTTGCAGAAAGTTTCCGCGCCGAATTACCTCCAGGCTTTAGTAATTTATATCGAGTTGATGCTTTACCTGCTTTAAGAGCCAGATTAAAAGGTGATGCGGCGGCTGCTACTAGTAGCGGGTTAGCAGCATTTGAAGCAGCTTTGCAAAATATTGTAGCTATTTTACAACAAAATCGTGGGGATGTACGGTTGCCAAGAGTGCAGGCGATCGCTTCTCAAATCCAATTAAATTTAAAAGCGAAAATTGACCCTCTCTTGAGCGAAATTAACTCCTTTGATGAAAAAGAAAAATCTAAAATTGAAATCAAACAAAAAGCTGCTAATCTAATTCAACAAGGCTTCACTAAGAGTATTGCTGAATTACGCACTTGGCTAGAAGTATCCAATCTCCTCAAAAAATACCAAACTGATGCCACAGTAGCACTGGCAGAAAATAACTTTAAAACTTGGCAAATAAGTACTTTAAAAAAAGACCTGATCGAGTTACAACGTAATGTGATGAAATGGCTTTATCAAGCTTACGAATTTTTTAAAGAAGAAAGACCGGAAGATTTATTAATCCCCTTACCCAGCGAACCACAAATTACATTACCACCTAAACCTAGTAGTAATAATGATTTAAGCGAACCTGGTGCGATTGCCGTTGGTGGTGGTATAGGTTGGTTACTGGGTGGGCCTGTTGGTGCGGCTGTGGTTGGTAGTATTTCCTATTTATTAAATAAAAATATTCAAGATTCAGACGAAAAATCAGCTAAGGAATCTTATCATCAGCAAGTTGCTAAAATTTGCATAGCCACAACCGAAGATTATTTCTCTCGATTGAGCAGTCAAGGATTATCAATTTTAGCTGAATACGAACAAAAAGCAAAAAAAGTAATTCGCTTTGTGGGTACTCAAGAGCCGCTAGATATTGCTAAGAAACGTCAAGATTTACAAAAGCTACAAAATACTTTTAATCAATTACTGCAAGAGTTAAATAAAGCCAAAATTCATACGAATTATCAACCTTATAGAGAAACGCCAAAATACACAGCATATTCCCCACCAATAGAACAGGAGCAAAGAAGTTATGCAAAAGTAGAAGAGAAAGTGAGTGTTTATGCATCTTCTTCATATCGCACTTCTACTACTTCTCAAACATCTTCTACTCACCGCGTTAACACATCTTCGCCTCCAACACCTCCAAAGGTTCCAGCTTCTCCTAATCCAGCAGAAGTAGAAGCAAAATTTCGCAATTGGGAAATCGATCGAGAAATAGCGCGAATGAAAGCAGAGATGCGTTCTCCAGGTTCTCAAACTAACAAACAGCAAAATACAACCCAAAACAACAAAGTACCTCAGCAACCTAAAACCCAAGCAGAAAAAGACAAAATTACTCGCGCTTATAACATTTTAGGATTGCAACCAGGTGTATCATTTGCAGAGATAAAACAGGCTTATAAAAATTTAGTAAAAAAATGGCATCCAGATTTATTTGTAGCTAAACCTCAAATGCAACAACAAGCTCAAGAAAAAATGCGACTAGTTAACGAAGCTTATACAATTTTGGCAGATAAATTTCAATAATATCTAGTAATTATTTGTAAGGAATTTAGTGCTTAACAATCTAGGTCTAAGAACTTACTTACCAAACTTTACTCATATTCAAGACAAATCCAGATAACACCGGATCGCAACTTAAAGTATCAGGATTATCTAAACACTCTTCTGGTAAACCAGGACGATAAATATAAACTTTGCGGTGTTTGCGATCGATTAACCAACCTAACTGTACTCCAGGTTCCCTCATGTATTCTTCCATTTTTTCCTTGAGAGGTTGGAGATTATCGCTAGGCGATCGCAACTCAATCACAAAATCTGGGCAAATAGGAGCAAACTTTTCTTGTTGTGCGGGTAAAAGAGTATTCCACCGTTCCAATTTCATCCAAGAAGCATCCGGGGATCTATCTGCACCTGTTGATAGCTTAAATCCTGTACTAGAGTCAAAACAAATACCTGTAACATCTTGTTATGCCCAAACTCCTAGCTGTAAGGCAATATTAAAGTTACGATTCCCTGACTCCGATCCCGTAGGTGGCATAATTGATATTTCTCCCGATTTATTCCTCTCAATGCGTAAATCGCGATTAACCTGACAAAACTCAAAGAATTGTTCGTCTGTCATTTGCATTGATGGTGGAATTTGCAACACCAGGGGATATGAAAGCATAATGCTTACCAGACTAACTTTTATCTTTATTCTCACGCAAAAAGATAAAGGCGCAAAGTTTTATCTTCGCGCCTTTAAACTAGACAATCAGATTGAATAATTGTCAGACTTACTTGTTAGGCTGAGGAGTCAACCGCAAGTAAGGTTTGACTTCTTGGTAGCCTTTGGGGAATTTCTCCTTCAACACTTCTGGATCTTTCAATGATGGGACAATTACCACATCATCCCCATCTTTCCAGTCAGCTGGTGTAGCCACGCTGTAATTATCAGTCAGTTGCAGAGAATCAATTACTCGCAACAACTCATCAAAATTGCGTCCAGTGCTGGGAGGGTATGTGAAGCTAAGACGTAGCTTCTTGTTGGGGTCAATCACGAAAACCGATCGCACTGTCACCGCTGCATTGGCATTAGGATGAATCATATCGTAAAGGTCAGAAACCTTACGATCTGCATCTGCCAAAATTGGGTAGTTGAGACTAGTGCTTTGGGTTTCTTCGATATCGCCCACCCATCCATTATGGGATTCTACATCATCGACGCTGAGGGCGATCGCTTTGACATTGCGCTTGTCAAATTCTGGTTTCAGCTTGGCTACTGTGCCTAATTCGGTCGTGCAAACAGGTGTAAAGTCAGCAGGGTGAGAAAACAGCACTACCCAGCTGTCACCTGCCCATTCGTAAAAATTTATGTCGCCATGTGTAGAGGCTTGCGTAAAGTTGGGTACTGTATCACCTAGACGGAGAGTCATGAGAGCTTCCCTGTAGTTAGAAGGCATTATGTATTCTACTACGCGATCGTGACATAAAACCCCGGTTTCCCCATCGGGTTAAGCGATGTGCAAGAAAATTTTATGTTGCGTAATTTCCCTTAAAGAAGCTCAATACATCATGACGAGCGTAAGATTTGCTTGTATACCAGGATAGTTTGACGAGCGATCGCATCCCAACTGTAATGTTGCAGCGCATATTTTTGCGCATTCAATCCCCGACGTTGGCGTTCTTGGGGGTTTTGTAAAGCTTCTTGTAATAAATTTACCAGGACTTGTACATCCAATCCACCTACCCACCCCGACTGACTTTCAACTATCTGGTGACAAATATGCACTTGGTCAGAGATGGCTACAGGTATTCCGGCTACCATCGCCTCAGCCACAGCAATCCCAAAATTTTCATAGTAGGAAGGCAAAACAAACAGATCGGCAAGTTGCAGTAAACTAGCTTTTAACTCACCTGTAACAAAGCCTGTAATTGTAGTGTGCGATCGCAATGGTGAATTTTGGATTTGAGAGATAATATTTTGTTCATAATCTGGATCTTGGGGATTAGTCCCAGCCAATACAAAATGAAAATTACAGCCAACAGCTAACAGCTTTTCTAGCGCTGGAATCAACAAATTCAACCCTTTTTTCGGGTCAATCCGCGACATGAATAATATCACAGGTACATCATTTGGTATTCCCAACTGATTGTGTACTAAACTCTCCTGTTTTTGGTTGGTGAATTTAGTTGGAACCACACCCAAGGGAATTACTAAATCTTGGGTAACTACACCAAACTTTTCTGATATTTTTGCTTCTTGGTCGCTAGTAAAATGAAGTGCAGCCGCACCCGCTATATTTCGCCGTTCAATAATTGCTGCATAAAGCTGTTTTAATACTTTTTTCTTCCGTAAATCAGCCGGATCGAGTGTTCCCAAAGGACGCAAAATATATGGTATTTTCTGCTGACGACAGATAGTTGCCGCTGCACTGCTAACAGGAGAAAATAAAGCATGAATATGTGCAATATCAAATTCGCAAGCGTGACGCTTTAGCCACTTCAGTAAATCTAGCGAAAACTTATAGCGACGAAATGGCGCACAACGGAAATAAATTATTTCATAACCATCTTGTTTAACTGGAGAATTTAAAGGAACATCTAAGGGTTTTTGTCCGTTATCCCCATTACTATCAGTTGTGATGATTGTAACTTCCACGCCCTCTTTTACTAAGGCTGGAGCCAGCCCTAAAATCATTTGACTAGGGCCACCATAAATTAAAGAAATTGAGGGAACAATATGGAGAATTCGCAGTTTTTTGTCATTTGTCATTTGTTATTTTTCCTTTATTGTTTTTTGCTATAACCAATGACTAATGACTATTAACAAGTTCTTTGTAAAAATCTAATTGTTGCTGTGCTAAAGATTTATTTGTATATTTATTTATAGCTTTTTGATAACCTAATTCACCTACTTTTTGCCTAAATTCTGGGTTTTCAATTAATTGAGTTAAGCAATTAGCTAAAGCTTGGGCGTCTCCTTCGGGAAAGACTAAACCAGCATCACCAATGACATGAGGAATTTCGCCAGAATTGGAACCAATAACAGGCACTTTACAAGCCATTGCCTCAATGATTACATGACCAAATTGTTCTTTCCAGCCAATAGCAGTTAAAGTTTTAAATTTATAAGTAGTTTCTGATGGTAGTACTAAAGTATGCATTAAATTGATATAATTAGGTACTACATTATGTGGTACGCTTTCAATCACAATTACTCGTTCTTGAAGGTTATTTTCTGTTGCTATTTTAAGTAATTCTGTATGTAAATCTCCCCGCCCAAGCAGTAGTAGCTTCCAAGGTTTATGTTTGATATTTATTAATGCTTGCAAAAGCGTTAGCAAACCTTTCTCTTGAACGAATCTGCCAACAAAACCAACAACAAAATCGTTTGGTGAAATTCCTAATTTAGTAGCTAATTCTGGCTGAATTTGCGGAGTAAATAATTTTTCATCTACGCCCAACTGCGGCATTACTTTAATTGCACCTTGATATCCTTTTTGTTGAATAATTTCTGCTCCATCTTGATTACCGCAAATAACGCCGTGGCTATGACTGAGATTATATTTTTCTAGTAAAGCAACTGGCAATTTTAGTTCGTATGGTAAGTTCCACCAAGTAAAAAATACATTTTTAGCCTTTAAACCTAAGAGTTGGTTTAAGATAATCGTTTGACTGTAAGCAAGTCCTCTAGATCCTTGTTCCACTTGAATAACGTGAGGACGAAATTGCTGTAACAAAGATATTAAATCAGCACCAAATGTTAAAAGTCCTTGATGATTCTGGCTAAAGTTAGAAACTGGTACTATTTTAAACGAGCCTTCATCGCAGTATGCAGTTTCAATCGTTTTGTTTTGAACGCCACCAGGTTGCCAACATTTAGGTACAACAACTGTCACTTCAATTCCTGGTTCTAGTTGAGATAAAGCGCGTAATTTTTCGCAGTTTAAATCTACAATATAGGTATGGCTAGCGACTAAAATTTTCATAACTAATTTATTAGGTTTAAATATTAGTAAGCAAAATAACTTCTTTGTGCCTTTGTGGTTACAAATTAATTATTGAAACACAGAGACAAGAAGACACAAAGCAGAAAATATTTCTGTAAAGCTGAGATTTGAGTTAGTTTTTTACTTATCTCAGGAATTATTAAAACTCGCGATCGAGACGACTATAAATTTGCCCATCATTCCATATAGATTGAATGACAGTACCCAATGCTTTGAGAAAACCCAAAATATAGAAAAAGCCGCGACTCACAATTTTGATTGGGGAACCACTTTTATGACAAGGAGGCCTTCCCAGGACGTGACAATCAAATAACCGAGCGTAGAGGCGTAAAGCTTGGGTAACGGTGAGATTTTTCAGCCCTAGTAGGAAATGGTTGTGGTAAAAAGTAAGTTGATATTTGAGCGATCGCATACTCATATCATGACAACCGCCTGTTTCTTCACCTAAATGCACTAAATAAGCCTCTGGGTCATACCAAATCTTATACCCGGTCTGTCGTAACCGCAGACAAAAGTCTGATTCCTCGCGCACCGCACTACCACGAAACCGTTCGTCGAATCTCAATTCATGCTTAGTAAAAATTTCGCGGCGAAAGGACATATTACAACCCCTAGCTGTTAGTACTTGTTGGGGTTTGATGGTATGAACTAAATCTATGTGATACCAAGCAATTCCTGGGTCCATTGCTTGCGGAGGAAGATATTCAATTTGCAACTCTCCGCCAGAATCACCTAATTTCATTCTGTCAAATACTCGTCCAGCAACAGCCCCCACTTCGGGATTTTGCACATAGTTTTTTGCATGGGCTGATAAAAAACCAGGTGTTAACTGAACATCATCATCAATAAATAAAATTATTTCACCCTCTGAGCGCCGCACTCCATAATTACGTGCGCCTGGTAAACTCGCCCAATCTAAGCGGAACCATTTAATTTTACCTGCTGTTGCTTGTTCTTCTAGATAAGCTTGAATTTCTGGCTGATGTTTTGGGGTTTGGTCTACCAATATCACTTCAAAATTCGGGTAATCCTGTTTTAGAACATCTACAATACTATCTCTTAGTGCTTCTTCTCGATAATAGGTTGGGATAACTACAGAAATTAAAGGTAGATCGCTCATAATGTTCTATATACAATTGTTGTTGAGTGTTTTTAAGTTTGTAATAGTACCAAAATTTGTATGACGAACTTATATTAAAATTTAATCCTATCTTTATACACTTGAATAAATAGTCAATAAGACATTGTATTACTCTAAAAATTAGAATTTATATCCTGAATATAGCCTAATATAAACGTAGGTATTTGACCTCCGAGAGTTTACGGGAGTATTTTGTTGTTCCCTATTTAAGTTAAACTCTTATGTGAAAGTACGCTTTTTCTTTGCTGTCTGCTGGAATTCTATATTGTCCTTTTCTTGTTTTTCTATTACTGGCAATTTAAAAAGAACGCCTGCAAAAAACCAGTAATAAACAGCAACAGGATCGACATCTAAAGGATAATAATAGGTGTTATAGCTAATAAATAAGATAAATACCCATAAAGCAGCTCCATAGCTGCGGAAATTACGGTTTTTTAGCGAGCGATAGGTTTTGAACCCTGCTTTTGTGAGAGTAGTGACTAATGCTATGAAACCTAATAAGCCACAAATTCCTACTTCAAATAGTACTTTCGGGTAGTAGGTTTCCACGAGTTTGGTTGAACCCATCGAACGAGCAGAATTAGTGGCTCTTCCTAAACCGCTTCCTAACGGCCCATCGACATTTTTCCAGTTCTCTTCAAATTGCGAAACAATAAACTCTTGGGGTGGTGAAGCTTCCCAACGGCCAGTAAAACTCGCAGTTCTTTCTTGCACTACAGTAGGATTAGCAATCATGGCAATTCCTAAAATCACAGCCAGTCCTATACCAATAGGAATAAAACGTTTAAGGTTGGCAATTTGACCTGTAAGAAATAGCAAAGCTACGAAGCAAACTGGCACTAAACCTAAAGCAATTCTCTGCCCAGAAATCACAGCATTAATAAATACTGAAGCCAAGGAAGCTAAACTGATAATCCGCCAAATTATCGAAGGATCGCTGAAGCCAGTAGCAAAGGTG
This sequence comes from Calothrix sp. NIES-2098, assembly GCF_963875125.1. Classification (NCBI taxonomy): domain Bacteria; kingdom Bacillati; phylum Cyanobacteriota; class Cyanophyceae; order Nostocales; family Calotrichaceae; genus Calothrix; species Calothrix sp. NIES-2098. The sequence continues at coordinate 7,568,817 of NZ_CAWNKJ010000001.1, read as the reverse complement.
AAAAAAGTACTAGCAATTAAAAACCATGCCCATTGCCAAGGGGCTACAAAGGTTCCTGGTAGGCGAATAACTCCTTCTTCTGGGCTATATAGAAGGGAGCCACCAAAATAACACCGCGCCTCTAATGTTGCTCTAAATAAGGCATCTCCTTCCAGACCTCTAGTACCTTGGCAGATACCAGTTAGTAGTAATAAATATTGAATAAATCCGAGGACACAACAAATAAGTGTTAAGACAACTTGTAAGCGCGATAAAAATAGTAAATCTTTTTGATTACGAACTAAATAATAAGCACAGGTAATTAGAGGTACATAACCCAAGAATACTTTTAATCCTAAAATACCTAACCCTATAGGAAATTCATTTGGTGCTTGTTCTAGTAATCCTACTTTTGGTGGGTTGAACTGCTGCCCGCCATTAATAAACACTAGTGTTAGTAAGCAAAATGTCAATAAAATCAATAGTGGAGTTTTAATGGCTGGAGGAAGGATGAAGGGTAATCCTTGCTTGCGACAAGTTTGCCAAAGTCCAACCACAGCAGGAACATAAAAAGCATCTTTAGCCAATTGCAGTATCGGGCTACTGCCAAGATAGTAAGTGATAGTACCCCCCAAGGGAACGTAAATTAGAAAGGCATATAGAGCTTGGCGGGGATATTTGTAAGATAGGACAAAGGTAGGAATTGCTAAAGCACCAGGAACTGCTAGTTTAATTCCAGCTACAAAAAACAGTAGTATGCCTAAGAAGACACCGCCAACAGTGGCGGCGGTGAATAAACTGGTGAATTCTTTGCGTGCTAGGTTGGCTTTGCGCTTTTGGGCTAGCCGTTCTTTAAGGCTAAGGGTAGGTGTTTCGGATTGCGATCGCTTTTTTGATTTTTGAGATTTTTTCTTGGGTTTGGTCATGAGTTTCAGTTCTGCGTGCCGAGTTCTGAGTTTGTGCCACTCAGCACGTCAGCACTGGTTATCCTAGGTGTTGCTGGACTTGTGAAACCAACTCATTTGTCCAGTGGTGAGCAAGCTCTGCATTAGCAGCTTCCACCATAACTCTGATTACCGGTTCTGTGCCAGAAACACGCACTAAAATTCTGCCAGAATCACCCATTGCTGTTTCCGCAAGGGCGATCGCTTTTTGTAGTGGTTCGCAATCTTTCCACGCCATGCGGCGATCGCGATCTACGACACGCACGTTCTTTAATAGTTGGGGATAGGTTTGAAAGCTTTGGTCTACCATGTCGTGAAGACCAACACCAACTTCTTTAATTAATGCTGCGATATGTAAGGCTGTTAACAACCCATCTCCAGTAATGCCATAGTGACGGCAAAGGATGTGACCTGATTGTTCGCCACCTAGCATTCCTCCATGTCGCAGCATTTCGGCTTGCACGTATTGGTCGCCTACTGCTGTGCGAATCAATTTACCACCTAATTGTTGCCAAGCTCTTTCAAAGCCTAGGTTAGCCATGACAGTAGAAACGATTAGGTTATCTGGGAGTTGCTGCTTTTGCTTGAGGTGGCGTCCCCAAAGGTAGAGAATGTAATCGCCATTCACTTGCCTGCCTTTACTGTCTACAGCTAAAACGCGATCGGCATCACCATCAAAGGCAAAACCCACATCAGCGTTGTGTTCTTTGACAGCAGCTTGCAGAATATCGAGGTGAGTAGAGCCACAATTAACATTGATGCGATCGCCATCGGCTTCGTTATGCAAGCAAATAACTTCTGCACCCATTTCTTGAAATACTGCTGGGGCTAATCCAACTGCTGCACCCCATGCTAAGTCCAAAACAATCTTCATCCCCTGAAGATTGACTGCACTATGCAAGGGTTGTTTCAAAGCATCGCCATAATCTTTGATTAACTCTTTTCTTAAATAATGCCGTCCGCAATTACTCATACCAGCAACTACCGACTTATTACCGCGGAGTCCTGCTTCAATTTCGGCTTGCAATGCTAGTGGTAACTTCGCACCATCCGCACCGAAAATTTTAATCCCGTTATCTTCTGGGGGATTGTGGCTGGCAGAAATCATCACGCCACCGATAGCATCGCTGACGCTGGTAAGATAAGCCACGCATGGAGTAGGACATAAACCCAAATACCAAACCTCGATTCCTGCTGCTGTTAACCCAGCACTCAAGGCCATTGCCAGCATATCGCTAGAGTTTCTAGAGTCCTGTCCGAGAATCACTGGCCCCGAATTGGCAGCATGAGTACGTAAAACAATACCCGCCCAAAAACCTATTTGCAATGCTAAAGGCGCACTCAGCAATTCTCCTACTCGTCCGCGAATCCCATCTGTACCAAATAAAGGATTTTTTGGTAGTGCGATTAAATTCAGGGCAAAATTGCTTTCGATATTGGCTTCTATAGCAGAACCTTCATGAAGGCCGCCTTGAGTTCGAGTTATTGATGAAACCATATTTTTAAACACTCCACACAGTCACACTGGACAATAGCACTTTACACTTTGTTCAACAATTCTGACTTATTACCTTTTGATTGGTTAAGTATCTAGGTATAGATCAATATTCAATATCAGCATCAAAGTTGCCCGTAGACACATCGCACTTGTTGCTGCTGAATTTATAGTTGATTGATGGCTACCAACTTAACTATATATTTTGTTTTTTGACGGAATATGTATAAATCTAAGAATACTATTTTTCAGTAATAATACTTATCAATATTTTTAAGGGATTGTAAAGATTGTTCAAAGATTTATGCTGGCAAATCCCCACAATTGATAAATAATTTTTGCAACGATCGCTGCTTGCTGACGGACATCTCGACTGTATATATTTCAACTTCTCCGGTAATTAATATTACTTTACAAAAGTACGGCAGACCAGTAAACTGTAAAAAGCGTTACTTTATGAGATTTTGAACAAAATCGACAGTTATTTTGGCAAATATCTAAAATTAGCTGTTTCAGCTTTATATAACTCTCTATAACTAGAGGCGATCGCATGATGAGGCGTTTTGCTGTGTAAAACCAAAGTCCAAAATCTCCGAGCTTAAAAATTTTTAATATAAATTCTCATCAAATAGTTCTAATGTAACGTTTTAATGGCCTTTTTTAGCCGTTATTAAATCGACACTCCTGTAATTGACCTTTTAAAGTTGAGAAATTTAGCATGAGTAGCAATTTAGCAAGCAAATTGCGTGTAGGGACAAAGAAAGCCCATACAATGGCAGAAAACGTCGGGTTTGTCAAGTGCTTTTTAAAAGGGGTGGTGGAGAAAAGCTCATACCGCAAGCTAGTTGGTAACTTCTATTTCATCTACTCAGCTATGGAAGAGGAAATGGAAAAGCACCAGAACCATCCAATTGTTAGCAAAATCAATTTTCCCCAACTCAACCGCAAGCAAAGCTTAGAGGAAGACCTGAGTTACTACTATGGCTTTAATTGGCGGGAACAAATCCAGCTATCTCCGGCGGGAGAAGCTTACGTGCAGCGTATTCGCGAAATTTCTGCAACAGAACCGGAATTGTTAATTGCACATTCTTACACCCGTTACCTCGGTGACTTATCTGGCGGTCAAATTCTGAAAAATATTGCTGTTACAGCAATGAATCTTTCTGATGGCGGTACTGCTTTTTATGAATTTGCAGAGATTCCTGATGAAAAGGAATTTAAAGCTAAGTATCGTCAAGCTTTGGATGAATTACCTATTGATGAAGCTACAGCCGATCGCATTGTTGATGAAGCTAACGCGGCTTTTGGCATGAACATGAAGATGTTCCAAGAATTGGAAGGTAACTTAATCAAAGCTATTGGTATCATGCTGTACAACACCCTGACTCGTCGGCGTACCCGTGGTAGCACCGAACTCGCTACAGCTGAATAAATTTGTGTAAGTCAATATTTGTCAATTCTAGGGGCAATTTCCCTGGGATCGCTTGAGGAGAATTAGGCGATCGCAAGGAAGTTGCCCCTACTGTTATTTAGTCATGTCTCATTACAGCGTCGTGCATTCCGAGAGACATTGAAAGGCAAAGCTAATAAAACTTGGCGCGTACTCCACCGAGTCACCTATGTAGAATCTCCGGCGCTGATGGGTTTTGGTCAAGATATTCGCAACCTAGGCGGTGAAGAAGATACTCCCCAAACCAAAAAACTTTTATCTCGGTTTGAACAGCTAGAATTACACAATAACCAACGGAAGAAGTTTTTTTGGGCGTGGCATCAGTGTATACCTTTTGCTTAACTTTATTCTTATAGCGTCTCTTAAAAATATAAGGAGTTGGTTCAGTGAAAATAGCCAAAATCAGACATCTTTACCAAAAAATTGAATTATTAGCTCAGTAATTACCGTAAAATAATTTACCTTGTTAAACAAAGCCTTTGGTTTGTTAAACAAAGTCTTTGCCTTGTTAAAGAAAGTGTTCGGTTTGTTAAACAAAGTCTTTGCCTTGTTAAAGAAAGTGTTCGGTTTGTTAAACAAAGTCTTTGCCTTGTTAAAGAAAGTGTTTGGTTTGTTAAACAAAGCCTTTGTCTTCTTAAAGAAAGTGTTTGGTTTGTTAAACAAAGCCTTTGTCTTCTTAAACAAAGTGCTTGCCTTGTTAACTAGCGATCGCAGAGAGCAGGGTGGTGGTGCAGGATTTTGACAAATAATCCGCAACCAAGTTTTACAGGGAAAATTGTTTTCGAGAGGTTGTAATCTTTGCCTTGCTTCCCTGAGGGCTGTATATAAAGTTTTCTCCCGCGAAAACAGCGCGAGGAATTGCTTTAAAAATTCCTGTGCTACTCTGTCGGGTACAGGTTTGCTCATAACAATTACTAGTGGTAAATGCAAGTCAGCTAAATCCCACACTCGCTTGTCCCCCTCAACCCTGTTCTCTGTCATACATATAAATCCTGATTTCCAATAGGCACGGCGATCGGGGAAAATGCAAACAGAGGCAAATCATAGCTTCTGGGCAAAATACTAATTAAACAATGGCTACAAAAATTCCTGTCACCGTCATCACAGGCTTCTTAGGCAGTGGTAAAACCAGCCTAATTCGCCACCTGCTACAAAACAACCAAGGACGCCGAATTGCAGTTTTAGTAAACGAATTTGGCGAACTCGGTATTGATGGCGAATTATTGAAATCCTGTCAAATTTGTCCCGAAGATAGTGATGATGAGGGCAATATCTTTGAATTAACTAACGGCTGCTTGTGCTGTACCGTACAAGAAGAGTTTTATCCGACAATGCAACAATTGCTGAAGCGGCGCGATCGCATTGACTGCATTGTGATTGAAACCTCTGGTTTAGCTTTGCCAAAACCCCTCATTAAAGCTTTTCGCTGGCAAGAAATTCGCACTGGTGCAACGGTGGATGCAGTAATTACCGTCGTAGATTGTGCGGCGGTAGCGGCGGGAACATTTGCCAGCAATCCAGAGGCAGTGGCAGCCCAAAGGCAAGCCGATGATAGTCTGGAACATGAAACACCATTGCAAGAGCTATTTGAAGACCAATTAGCTTGTGCAGACTTGGTAGTGTTGAACAAAACTGACTTGGTAGATGCGCAAACAAAAACCCAAGTTGAGGAGTTAGTGAAACAAGAATTGCCGAGAGTGGTAAAGATTGTTGAGAGCGATCGCGGTCAACTCGACCCATCTATATTACTAGGGTTCCAAGCCGCTGTGGAAGATAACTTAGATAGTCGTCCCAGCCATCACGACACCGAAGAAGACCACGACCACGACGACGAGATTACCTCAACACACCTAATTTTAGACCGTGCCTTTGACCCAGAAAAACTGCAACAACAGTTGCAAAAACTTGTACACCAACAAGAAATTTATCGCATCAAAGGTTTTGTCGCCGTACCCAATAAACCCATGCGTTTAGTCATGCAAGGTGTGGGAACCAGATTTGATAAATTTTACGATCGCCCTTGGCAACCAGAAGAAGCAAAGCAAACCCGCTTAGTTTTCATTGGTCGCGATCTAAAATCTGCGGAGATAGAATCACAACTTGTAGCTTTGTAAGCTATCTGATGCATTCATGGGTTTTCCTCAATATTAGGAAATCCTACAAATGCATCTACCCTTGGTATGATTTGAAACTGCGATCGCGATTGAACTTAAATTGCTAATGTGAAGTCTAATATATACAAACTGAGTTATTCTGGCACTTGGCTTCTAGCAAGGATATAGATGCGTTTGTATAATTGGAACTCCATAATTTCTGCTCGCTGGTTTCATCCTGTACTATTACTAATCTGGTTCGTCATCGGAGTCGGCTTGCGTTTTACCAATTTAACCGCCAAGCCTCCTTGGGTTGATGAGTTTGCTACTTTGGTGTTTAGTTTAGGAAACAATTTTTTATCAGTACCCTTAGATCGGGCGATCGCACCTGATATCCTCTTACAACCCCTACAACCAAATCCCGCTTCCGGTATAGGGGATGTAATTCATCAAATTATGACCCAAGACACTCATCCACCACTGTATTTTGTACTAGTGCATCTGTGGAACAAGCTGTTTCCCAATCAAGGAGAGTTAGTATCACTGTTTGCTGAACGTTCCTTTCCGGCTTTAATTGGTGCAATCTCAATTCCTCTGACTTATAGCTTAGGTTGGTTAGGGTTTCGTTCCCGATTGATAGGACATCTAGCTGCTGCAATGATGGCCGTTTCACCCTACGGAATTTTTTTAGCACAAGAAGCACGTCATTACACGTTAGCAATGATCTGGGTGATTTTATCCCTATCCTGCATGGTAATTGCCACAAGACACATTCAAAACCGCACAGTATTACCACTGTGGTTAATCTTCTCTTGGGTGGGAATTAATGCTTTAGGGATTGCTACTCATTACTTCTTTACTCTGACTCTGTGTGCGGAAACTTTAGTTTTAATGTTTTTAGCTTGGCAACAATCTATACAAGCTAAAACTCTAATATTTTTCTTCCCTCTTTGGTGGCGCATTTACGCTGTTGCGACTGGTACTTTTGTAGCGTGTTTAGTCTGGCTACCCAGCTTTTTAGAGAATCGGTATCGTAGCGGATTAACAGCTTGGATTCAAGACAGTCAGCGCGTGGGAATTGAATGGATCAACCCCATTTTTCAGGCTTTAGCAGCATGGATTACGATGATTTCTTTGCTCCCAGTCGAATCACCACAGCTAGCAATTGTGATTGTTTCTGGGTTGGGAATGTTGATTTTCTTTATCTGGGCAATACCGATTTTAGTTCGTGGTATTAAAGCGCAACTACAGCAACCCCAGACTAGCCTAGCAACTCAAGTATTTATTGGGGTAGTGTTCGGAGCGATCGCTTTATTCTTCATATTTGCTTATTTTCTAGGTATTGATTTAACCAGAGGCGCTCGCTACAACTTTGTTTATTTTCCCGCTGTCATAATTTTAGTTGGAGCTAGCTTGGCTGTTTGTTGGCAAAGAACTAGCAAAAAAGCTGTAATTTTGATTTGGCTAATGGGTTTCTTTAGCGCCGTCACAGTTATTTGTAATCTGGGGTATCAAAAATATTATCGCCCTGATTTGTTAGTGCCAATAATTCAACAAAATTCTCAGGTTCCGGTGCTTATAGCCACCACTCACAAAACCTTAGTAGAAACTGGAGAAATGATGGGAATAGCCAGGGAGTTAAAAGTTTCTGGTTCGCCAACTACTAGCCAATTTTTATTAGCTCATCAAGAAAAAGACCCCAAAACCTCTACTGTTTCTTTAGAAAATACATTAAAACAGCTACCACGACCTTTTGATTTGTGGCTAGTTAATTTTTATGCACCAATAGCAGAAGAAGTGAAACAATGTCTACCAGAAACCAAATCATTAGCAGCAGTGAATGGTTATGATTACAAAATTTATCATTGTCAGTAGCACTGATGAAAATTATTTTTGAATTGCTGGAGTTAGATTGAAATCCGATTGGAATAATTTAAAAATCAACTCTACTATACTTTTGATGCTGAAATAACACGCTACGCAGGAAAATAGAGATGCATAAGTTATTTGCAAAAAATAATGTTAATAAATAAGCATAATTTTCTTGTGTAGTAAAATGTAGTCTAAAACACAAAAATCTCAACAACCATTACAGCTTTTGTGCTAATAATATATAAATTTTATGTTTTCTTAATACCTCGGTTTATTGGCAGCAGTCACATATAAAGCTAAAATTTTTAGCGGAATTGCTACCAAAATAAATAATGATTACTAATAGAAGATTACTAATAAATAAAATTTATTGCTGGAGCAAAAACTGGTTTCTTGTATTACTAATTTTCAGTGCATTTCTAATAACTTTACAACCATCTGCCCAAGCTCAAGATTTACTAGCAGCTAATCAGTTAAACAATCCCATCGTAATTGAAAATCAGAAAGCTGGTACTACTGATTGGGAATTAAGCAATCCAGCTACTAAGAGAGAAATTGAAGGTTATGCATCTCTGACTAGCGTTAATCGTGGTAATGAAATTAAGTTATTTGTTAATACAAGAGAACCTAATTACACAATAGAAATCTTTCGTATGGGTTGGTATGGCGGTGCAGGAGGTAGACAAATCGTTTCTGCTATTCCTAGAGTAGGAGTCAAGCAACCAGCGCCAATTGTAGATGAAGTAACTGGTCTGATTGAATGTAATTGGAAAGATCCTTACATTCTCAAAATTACTGATAACCCCAACGACCCAACCCAATGGCTTAGTGGTATTTATTTAGCAAAACTTACTGCAAGCAAAAGTGGCAAGCAAAGTTATATCATTTTTGTAGTCCGTGATGATAGCCGTTATTCTGATATTCTTTATCAATTAAGCGTCACCACTTATCAAGCCTATAACAATTGGGGTGGGATGTCTTTGTACCGTCGCAATAGTCGCGGTAAACAGGCTTATAAAGTATCTTTCAATCGTCCTTATGCTGCTAGCCCCAAATTAAATGCAGCCTATGGAGTAGGTGCAGGAGAATTTTTAACCAATGTCCAAATAAAAAATAATACTCTTAGCGCTGGCTGGGAATACAACATGGTCAGGTGGTTAGAGCGCTCTGGCTATGATGTCAGTTACATTACTGATATTGATACACATGAAAATCCCTTAGATCGATATACAACTAAACCCATACTTTGGTTGCACAAAGCATTTCTTTCTGTAGGACATGATGAATATTGGTCAGCAAAAATGCGGCAAAACGTAGAAACAGCCAAAGATTATGGTGTCAGTCTTGGCTTTTTTTCAGCCAACACTTGCTATTGGCAAATTCGCTTTGAACCTAGCTTCGTTACCAAAGAAATTAACCGTACTATGGTTGCTTATAAAGAAAATGCAGCCTTAGATCCGTTTGCTAGAGACAAAGATCCCACGAATGATTACTTAATCACAACTCGTTGGCGAAGCAAACCAGTAAATCGCCCAGAAGAATCTTTAATAGGAGTAATGTATGAAACTTACCCCGTTAATGCTGACATTGTTGTCAATGAAACAGCACCAGATTGGTTACTTGCTGGAACACAATTAGATATAAATCAACATACTGCAACTGTAAAGTCAGATCGCCAAACACCTGTTGAGGAAATGCGCTTGAGAGGACTTTTAGGTTATGAAGCTGACCGGATATTTGGTTATGGCCCAGCTAATACGATTCGCGTTGCCCATTCACCTTATGCTTATAAAGGTGGTAAAAGACATTCAGACATGACTATTTACAGCACAGATGCCAAAGGTATAGTGTTTGCCACTGGTTCCATGCAATGGAGCTGGGGACTTGATGATTACAATGCACCACAACTACGCCCTTCTGTGTTAAGTGCTGATGCACAGACTATTACACATAATATTCTCGACCGGATGATTAAAGGAAGTAGATAATAAGAAATTATTCAATGAATATTTGGTTTTGTTTTGGTTGGTCAAAATCTGCGATCGCGTCCATATTTGGGAATCAAGTTTCGCAGCTAACTAAAACAGAAAATTGCTCAAATATTGCTTGTTATATTTCTCCATGAAACCATTTTAGGAGTAGGATAATTTGTGGCAGAGTTAAGCCACCAATCGCAAGCAATAACATCTATGAACATCACTCAACTATTTAACGTTGCCAATCTTTTTGTTTTACCTTTTTGGGCATTGATGATTCTCCTACCTAATTGGAAAGTTACTCGGCGGATCATGGAATCATATATACCCTTTGTACCTTTAGCTGGGGCATATTTATATTTGTTCATCACCAGCATTACACCAGAAAATGCCCAAGCTTTATCTAATCCGCAGTTAGCTGATATTGCCAGATTTTTTGCTGATGAAAAAGCTGCTGCGACTGGGTGGATTCATTTTCTGGTGATGGATTTATTTGTCGGAAGATGGATATATTGGCAAGGACAAACAACAGGTATTTGGACAATTCATTCCCTTGTCTTGTGTTTATTTGCGGGGCCTTTGGGCGTTTTATCTCACATTTTGACTTACTGGATAACTAAAACATTATCTTTCTCTACCGAACGGGAAGCAGAAACAGTAGCAGATAAAGCTATCTCATCCAGTAATAGCTAATTTTTGGGTAATAGGTAATGACAAACAGCCTATTACCCATCCAGCTTTAGCTAGCTTTTCTATAGCTAACTTGTCTATAGTTAGCATCTATCCAACAGCGTGGTAGGCTTTCTCCCGAAGGAAAAACTAGCTCGTCTTTTTTAAAGATATCTGTTTCTTGTTCTTCTTGACCTTCTTGATCTTGTCCGTGAACAGTATCACTGTTGGGATCGATCAATTCGTCAAAATCGACTATTTTGATGAGATCTTTAGTATCTTTAATTTGTAAAAACATATAATTCACCTCACTAAATTTGCCGAAAATCTAACCACAACTGAGGTTGATGGCTAAAGTTTATTACTTGTAGCGATCGCTAATTTGCATATTTAACGATCGATGTTAGCCAATTGGCTATTGAACAAAGGAATTGCTTGGTTAAGCTTTCCCAGATTGTTCAACTAGTTTCTTTAACCGCATATATGCTTGTTCTGGTGTTAAAGGTTCAGATTCTTTTTCGCTAGGAATGTAATATTGTCTGCTATCAGGAAAATAACGCACCACAAAACTAGGTATTAAACCCAACTCCAAAGCTTTTTTACCGAGTTTCTCTGCTGTTTCCGCTAGGGTATATTCATCGTGGAACTGATATGTATTCATGTCCTGATACCTCTTCAAAGAGGGTGCTGCAAGAGCCAGTATGGACACTTAAAGTAGAGAAGTTAAAACTCTCGTTGGAATTTTTCTAAAATATCTACTAAATTTACCTGGCATTGCAGGGGTAGTAAATCGATCAAGGGGATTTCTTTCCTCCCACCACCAATTTTAACAGGAATGGAAGCTAATACAGCCGTAACTCTATCTTCATTAACAGTATTAGAAGTAATTAAGGGATACAGCTGTTCGGCTACCACTGTATGGAGTTTGGCATTTGATAAATAAAGATGCCACTTAGCAATGTCTATGTAGACGTTTTCCCCAATTTCGGCTGCTAGGGCTTCTAGCACTTCTGTAGTGTTCGTCTTAGCCATAAAAATAACCCTATATCAATAAAGAGCGCTAACTCTCAGGCTATTTAATATTATCGCGCAATTAGTTAGGCTGACTCGACAGTCACAGGTTACATCGCCCTAGTAGCAGTAGTCTCTCTTTAGGTAGATTTTGGTGGTGTATCGGAGTAATTGGCGATCGCACTGATATAAATAAAATGCCCTAACAATACAACAATCCAACTTACCGTTACCCAAGGCAACCATTCCCAGGTAGCTGCTTTGAGATTGTGGAAAAACCATAGCCCAGAATTAATCGTAGCTGCGATCGCCACGTGTACGGCAAAATTCATTCTGTCATCTATCTTGCGGTAGGCTGGGTCTTGGCGATCGGGTTTGGTAGGCCAACGAGGAGGCATAAATAATTGTTACATATTTCAACACACCCTAATTATTCTAAGGGTCTTGAGGGTGAAGTTGCTATTAGAGACAAACAATAGGGCAAATTTACCTGGAAACTGAACGGCAGCATTAATAGTACAGCACGATGGAACTGAGCCAACTAATGGAAATGTCTGAAAACTTTGCAAAAAAGTGATTACAAATAACAAATTTTACGTAACTGTAGTCAGGTGGAGAATTTTGATAAGCAGACTCTTACAGACCAAAATTAAGATTGTGACATTGACTCCGAACCTATAAAGATTGTGGGAATGGCCATCACCATCAACATTACTAAGTTAGCAACCCAAAACAACACAACAACGCCAAAACCCACCAATGTCAAATAGGAAAATCTTAATTGCGCGAATCCATCTAGCAGTTGCCACAACCGAAAAGCTGTGTAGAAGAAACCAATGGGTACAACAATACTTGGCACAAGGGAGCGACTAAAGACACGTTCGCTCAGAAGTTGTATAGCTACTATCAATAGGTAACTCCCCCAGAATACCCATGAAGATGATTGCCTCCAAGCCAGAGATAACAAGCATATAGGTAACAAAACTCCAGCAACCAAGGCTAACTTGACCCACCATTTTAGAAATTGCAATTGCTTCTCACTAAACCCAATTTCTGCTTTAAAGGGTAAACGTTGAGCTTTAACGCCAAAACCATAGCCAATAGCTAGACTTGTTGCGATCGGGATAACAAGCGTAAGAATCAATCCATTATTAATAGCCATCTGCTCTTACACCTAACACAATTATTCAACGAGTACTAGAATCCTATTGATACAGATCTTACCTGCAAGCAGTAATCGCGTTGCAAGCATAAGCAAGTTCTATCAGTTAAAATGATTTAGGATTGCTATAACATTGAAATTAATTTTTAAAAGAATTTATTGATATCTAAAAATATATAAATAGAAATTAGTGCATCAACCAATTGGATGAATTTAAATCTTGATATTTGATAAATGATTCTTCTTTTGGTAGAGGGAGTTAATAGATCCACTTGTGAATATGAAAATGAACTTTAGAGGTGGATGGAAATGGCTAAAGCTAACCCGATTTCAGTCCAAAAATACCTGAAAGGTGTTGACTATCCCGCTACCACAGAAGAATTGATTCAGCACGCTCAAGAACAAGGTGCGGATGAGGAAATAATCTCAATCTTAGAGCAATTACCTGAAGATGAAGAATTTGAAAGTCCCACCGATCTCAGCGAAGCTCTAGGCGAACTGGAGTAGATTAAACTGCTGGCGGGGAATAATCTCCTGATTTTCCGCCAGTTTTGCTAATTAACCGAATAGATTCAATTTGAATCGATTTCTCTAAAGCCTTCGCCATATCGTATAAAGTTAAAGCCGCAACAGAAACAGCAGTTAAAGCTTCCATTTCTACCCCAGTTTCAGCTTTAGTTTTCACGGTGGCATAAATTTTATAGCCTGGAAGTTCAGCATCAGCGATCGCTTCGACTTCGACTTTCTGCAATGGCAAGGGATGACACAAAGGAATTAAATTAGCTGTCTGTTTAGCTGCCATAATTCCAGCTATCCTCGCAGTTCCTAACACATCCCCTTTGGGAGCATTCCCAGCTTGGATAGCAGCAAAAGTTTCTGGCAGCATTCGCACCTGGGCAACAGCTACAGCTTGGCGAACTGTCGGCACTTTTTCTGACACATCTACCATCTGTGCCTGCCCTTGGCGATCGAGATGGGTTAAGTTGGCAGAATTAGATGAAAAATCTTCTTGCATCATTTTGGGAGAACGTGTTAATATAATTTCCTGGCAGGGGCGTGTAGCTCAGTGGACTAGAGCACGTGGCTACGGACCACGGTGTCGGGGGTTCGAATCCCTCCTCGCCCGTTAATTAACAGAAAAAGACGCAATCAGTATTGCGTCTTTTTCTTTATATCAAGATTGATTGAGGGAATAAGCATCTTTGCCACGGCCCAAAGCAAAGCGCAGGGAACCGGAGAGGTTTTTGTTGGACTGGGTAAGGAAAATTAGCAATGCGATCGCAGTTAAACCAGCGCAAAAACCAAACATATTGGGGTAGCCAACTTGTTCGGCGACTGAACCGAAAACAGGACTAGCGATCGCAATTCCCACATCTAACCCCATAATACAGAGAGAAAATACCCTTCCCCTTTCTTGTGGTAGTGCCCGATCTGCAACCACAGTAGAAATCATCGGCATCAGGATACCAGAACCAGCACCCTCTAAAACTCCTGCTATTAAGAATATATTGGCGCTGCTAGCTTTCCATAGCAAAATCATGGACACAGCATAAATAACCAGACTCAAAGTAATAAATAAACCTCTACCATAGCGATCGCTAGCTTTGCCAGTAAAAAATCGCACGCTAAAACTTGCAAGTGCGCCAACTGTATAAAACAAACCTGCGTTTAAATTTACTCTAGCTGCCTTGATATATAAAGGTACAAAGGTGTGCAAAGCCCCAAAAACCAAACCAATCATCAGCATGATGCTTGCTAAAACTCTTATCCTCGGACTAAATAAAAGTCGCCAAAATTTGTCATTATTGCTGTCAAACTGTTGCTGTTTGTGGATTGGGGGATTGACAATTGGTACAAGACATAATAATCCAACCACAGACAAACTCACAGACAACAAAAATAACAGCGTATAACCACTCGCTGCTTGTAAATACCCTCCTAAAGCCGGGCCAATAGCTGCACCAATCGGTGTCACCAGACTCATGTAACCCATGATCTCACCGCGATTTTTTTCTGGTGATAAATCTGCTACCAGTGCTAAGTAACCTGTAGTAAAAGCCGCGATACTTAACCCATGAAAAGCCCGCACTGCCATCAACCCAGGAATTGATTGCACTACTATGTAACCAAGGGGTGCGATCGCATTGACTAGCATCCCAATTAGTAAGACTATTTTCCGCCCCCGTCGATCTGCTAACCTGCCAAATACAGAGCGAAATAGCAACATCCCAATGGCAAAACTACCCAGTACAATGCCAATTTGTTGCTTGGTTGCACCTAAATCTTCCATATAGAGTGGTAGCGTTGGTAATAACGCAGCCAAACTAGACCAGAATAATAAACCTGCTGTAAATAACGCCAGCAGGTTACGTCGTAACTGAGAGTCAAGATTATTAAGGACTTTCAAGGCAGATGCAGTTGAATACTAAACGTGTTTTTCTCTTATTGTTACGTTAGTTAATATTTTTTGCTACCACTTCCCGCACCCGATAGATTGGTCTACCTTGAGATTCATGGTAGGTACGCATCAACAACTCTGCCAGAAGACCAAAGCAAAACAACTGTACCCCTGTCACCAAGAGCAAAACCGCTAAAATCAACAATGGGCGATTGCCAATCATTTCACCCCAAACCAATTTGATAAAAGTCAAGTAAATTCCAATACCTGCCCCTATCACCATTGAGAGTAAGCCCAATAGCCCAAAAACGTGCATGGGTTTGGTGAGAAACTTCTTCATAAAGGAAATAGTTAATAAATCCATCATTACCCGGAAAGTACGTGATAACCCGTACTTACTGCGACCAAAACGCCGGGGATGGTGGCGCACAGGGATTTCTGTAATTCTTGCACCTTCAATGTAAGCTAGGGCTGGTAAAAAACGATGCAGTTCTCCGTACAGATTCATATCTGCCAAAACTTCGGCACGATAGGCTTTGAGAGAACAGCCATAATCATGTAACTTCACTCCGGTGATATTACCAATCAGCCAGTTGGCAATTTTCGAGGGAAGTAACCGCGACAAAGCTGCGTCTTGGCGTTTGTGTCGCCAACCACTGACCAAATCGTAGCCTTCCTCCAACTTAATTAACAGTATCGGGATATCAGCTGGGTCGTTTTGCAAATCCGCATCTAACGTGACAATAACCTTACCCACAGCATAATTAAAACCCGCCGCCATTGCCGCAGTTTGACCGTAGTTACGCCGCAGAATCACCGCTTTTAAATCATTGCGGATTTGTGCTTGTTGCTTGAGAAAATCCGCCGAACCATCAGTTGAACCATCATCTACACAAATAATTTCATAGGTTAACTGATGCTCAATCAAGCAAGAAGCGATCGCCTCTAATAATAAAGGCAAACTTTCCACTTCATCACGCACCGGCACCACCACCGAAATATCTGGGACAATTGCCAAAATCGCCCCATTTTCGCTACTTGTTCTGTCTGAAACCAACCCACTCCTCATATTCCTCTGCGTCCTCAGCGTCTCTGTGGTTCGTAACTCTTGATAACTCTGCCAGCACCGCGCAGCTGCTGATAATATGACCGACTCACCTCATCTCCCTGTTCCGATAGTCGGTCAATTCCAATTCCATTTCGTCCCTTATCTTTCCCCGAACTATGGATATAGCAACCATCTCCCAAATAAAGTCCGACATGAGTTGCTTTTTGAGGAGTGCCAAAAAATATCAAATCTCCTGGTTCTAATTCTGCAATAGTAATTGGTTGCGTAAAAGCTTCCTGTTGATAAGCATCTCTAGGTAGCCAAATACCCACAGACACAAAAGCGGCTTGCATCAACCCAGAACAATCGTAATTTGGCCCGACAGTACCGCCCCAAAGGTAATAATTTGATTGTTGCATTGCTTTGTGCGTAAAAGCGATCGCCTCTGGTAGCAGTTTTTTAATCTCAGATTCAGACAATATTGTCGCCCGATAGGGTAAAGTAGCTCTTTGTAATAAACCCACATCAGCAAGAGACACCCACCCTGGATAGTCATCTTCACATAAATACACCTCAACAGCTGCATCTTGATAATTTGATGTTACCCGCAGATGTCGCCCAGAAGCGGCTTGAGTTGCCAGGCGCGTACATTCAGGAGAATCATATAAGTTGAGGTCAGCGAGACAATTGTACTCAGCCGCTGAGAGATTTTGGATGATGGATTTTTGATTAGAGAGCATTCTGTAAGGTTAATAACTAAATATGATTTTCTTCCGAAAAGACGAACAACTCGAAAATCTAGGGTCAAGCATTTTAGAAGCGACTTGGGCAGCATTTCCCACATTAGCGCGGAACCAAATTGCTCTGACTTGGATTGTCTACGATCCGCCTGTACTAGTAAATACTGGTGGAGCCTTAACTCCAGATGCTTTTTGGAACCATTCTGTACGTGGTTTTACTTATCGCGGTGTCGAGAGGATTTACCCAGCCAGTGTGGTGAAGTTGTTTTACTTGGTAGCAATCCACGAATGGCTAGAAAAAGGAATGGTACAGACTTCCAAAGACTTGGAAAGAGCCATCCGCGATATGATTGTGGACTCCAGCAACGATGCTACCAGCTTGGTTGTGGATGTACTAACCGGCACAACTTCTGGACCAGAATTACCCCCCGGCCCCTTTGAAACTTGGAAATCGCAACGTAATTTTGTCAACCGCTATTTTCAGTCTTTAGGTTGGGAAGAAATGGAGACGATTAACGTCTGCCAAAAAACTTGGGGTGATGGGCCCTATGGTAGGGAGAGGGCATTTTATGGGGAAATGCTAGAAAATCGCAATATGCTGACAACAAATGCGATCGCCCGATTATTACATAGTATTGTGGGGGGTGTGGCAGTTTCCAGCGGGCGATCGCAACAGATGATGACTTTGCTCAAACGCAACCTCAAGCCTGACGATCTACCTACTGATGTCGAAGAAGACCAAGTCACCGGTTTTTTGGGCGGTGGAATTCCCCAAGATGCGCAACTTTGGTCAAAAGCTGGCTGGACAAGCCAAGTACGCCACGATGCAGCATACATTGAGATCCGCGATCGCCATCCTTATCTTTTAGTAGTATTTACTGAAGGCAAAGCCAACGCTAAAAACCGAGCTATTTTACCTTTTATCTCCAAGCTAATTACCGAAGCCGTCAGCAGTTTGCAATAGTACCTTCTCATCGCGCTGCGCCAAATTCGGCGCAGCGAAGTGAGTTTTTAATTACAGCTAATTTCAAAACTATAAGCATTTATCACCAGCAGGTTGTAGCACTCATCTTGAGGTTCAAATCCTAGCTAATTCCGTCAAATACAGGATGTAAGAATTAATTTTTTCGTGTTAAATGGTTGAATATTGCTAAGGTTTCTTGAGTCAACACAAAAAACCTTTATCTATGTGTGGCAATATTCTGTCAGGAGTGAATGTGAATACTATTTTTCTTCGTAAAAGTGCTTTTTGGCTGCCTAGTCTAGCAGCTTTAGCGATTTTAGGTACTAGCTTACCTACCTTAGCTCAAACAGTAGATACCTCAAGCAGTCAGCAGTTAAGCGAGTCTAGCGCAACTTTTGAGTCTCCCAAACAATTAACTACTGAAGTAGAGGCGACAAGCCAAACACTACCCAGTGAAACTGAAAATTTAGCGGTAAAGCAGCAGTTCCCTAACGCTGCTACACAAGAAACTGCTAGCCGCATAGTTACACCTATTCCTGGTACAGCCATCACCTCAGCCGCTGGGTTTGTCACTCAAAACCCAGAATCGACTCCACAAGAGTCTACTTCTAAACCATCTGATACTACAGTGGCGCAAGCAGATATCGACCCAGGTA
Source organism: Calothrix sp. NIES-2098 (assembly GCF_963875125.1). Lineage (NCBI taxonomy): Bacteria > Bacillati > Cyanobacteriota > Cyanophyceae > Nostocales > Calotrichaceae > Calothrix > Calothrix sp. NIES-2098. The sequence continues at coordinate 7,550,360 of NZ_CAWNKJ010000001.1, read as the reverse complement.
GACCTACCCGTGGTGGTAGAAGCTATATTGGTGTTGCTGGTAACATCGGTTTTAGTGGCAATGATTCAGCTTTAGGTGATGGTAATTTTGCAGTCATTAGCAAAATCGGGCTGACAAATACTATCTCAGTGCGACCATCAGCAATATTAGGGGACAATACTACGATATTAGTTCCCATAACCTATGACTTTTCCTTCCAGCAAGTAGCAGATCCATTTAGCGAACCCTTACCACTTGCGCCCTATGTTGGAGTAGGTGCAGCCTTTAGTACTGGAGATAACTCTCAAACTGCCTTTTTAATTACTGGCGGTGTTGATTTCCCTCTGACTTCTCAATTTACAGCCACCGCTGCTGTCAATGCTGGCTTTTTTGACAATACCGATATCGGTTTGTTAATCGGAGTTGGTTATAACTTCATGGGTTTTTAAAAGCATAGTCGTGAGTACTGAATAATAGGTATTTTTCCCTCAGCACTCATCTGAAATTTTGCACAAATTCTAGTTTTTTATTTCCAACCATAGATAAACACCGATAAATATATATTCATCGGTGTTTACTTATGGTTTTATTGTCCTAAAATCGGCTTTTGTAAAAGGTGAATTTACAAGTTTTTCCAGTCTCTATTTAGGACTAACTTTATCAATCACCTTGATTTTGCCATCATCTCCCACAGTCCAAACATCGTAGACACCAACGACATCGCCATTAGCATCAACGTCAACGTTACCACTGGCTCCTTGGTAGTTAATCTTTTTACCTTCCTTCAGTAACTTCAACCCCTCACAGACATCGGTAACTTCTGTACCGGGGCCAGCAGAAACTTCCCGAATTTTACCAGCAATACCAACACCCGTGTTTTCTTTAGCAGCTTGTGCCGCTAAGATCAACAGTGCGGCTGCATCCCAAGCTTGAGGAGCATATTCTCCAGGGGAACCGCCTTTTTTGTCTTTCCAGAGTTTGTTGAAAGCTTCGAGGGCTTTGCCATCAGAACCAGGTACTGTACCGATCGCGCCAGTTAAAATATATTTGCCGTCGCTACCTTTACCAACTTGTTCTGGGAAAGTAGGCGCTTTCACACCATCTGTCAGCAGAATTTGTACTCCATTAGTCAAGCCTTGTTGGTAAGCTGCTTTGAGAAACAAACTACCTGTCTCGGCATAAAGTACCGCCAATACTGCATCTGGTTTGCCAGCAAAAGCCGCAGCAGCTTCGGTATCAAATGTCTGAGCTTTGGGGTCGTAGCGGACGGGTTTGTCTTTATTAACGACTGTTCCACCTAACTTTTCAAAAGTTTGTACAAATGCTTTTTCAAAACCAACGCCGTAGTCGTTATTAATAACAACTGTCGAAACTCGCTTAAATCCTTTTTTCTTAGCAAGTTGAGCTAAAGCTAGTGCTTGATAAGTATCTGGGGGAGCAGTACGCGCCCAAAAGCCTTTAAAATCACCTTTTTGAGCCTTTTCGGTAAATACAGGACTGGTGCTACCAGGGGAAACTAGCATCACTTTATTGGGTGTGGCGACTGAGATAGCCGCTGTGGAAACACTACTAGCAAAGGAACCCACTACACCTGCAACCTTATCTAAGGTCGCCAGTTTGGTCATACCAGCCGCACCTGCTTTGGGATCTGTTTGGTCGTCTACTGGCACTAAGGTGACAGGTTCGCCGTTAACGCCGCCGCAAGCGTTAACTGTCTCAACGAGTAACGGCACTGAACCTACCATCTGTTGCCCAATAGACGCTAAGTCTCCAGTTGTGGGTAACAGAGAGCCGATTTTCAATCCCTTAGTGCTAGTTGTAGTAGTTGAGTTGACTGCTGGGGTGGCAGAACTTTGAGTGTTACCTGTGCCATTAGAGTTAGTGGCGGTATCGTTACAAGCTCCTAGAAAAAACCCTGTTGCTAAGGTAGCTACACTCAAAGCTAAAGCTGTACTAATTCTTTGCATAAATTACTTTCACTCCTCTAATCTATAGGAGCCTGAAAGTAAGATTCTAACTATAATTTTCAGGTTAGGTCGATCCTAACAGACTCCAAAGGATAAATAATATCATCCTCCTGAAGATATAGAGGTGTTTACCCCAACATTAATACCTATACCTAAAGACAGATTTTTATCGCTGGAGAAGAATTTCGGAAACTAAATTGTAGAAATTACCATTTCGCTAGTGATGAAATTGATTCTTCTGATTCATCACTTAGTTTTGATTGCTGGGAAAACGGAGAGGGAGGGATTCGAACCCTCGGTACGGAGTTGCCTGCCGTACAACAGATTAGCAATCTGCCGCTTTCGACCACTCAGCCACCTCTCCTTGGTCACGAATATTAATTGTAGCAGATAGACTTGTAAGAGTCAAACATTTTTAGTCATTGGTCATTGGTCATTGGTCATTAGCTCTGGAACTATTGACCCTTGACCTTTGACTCTTGACTAGATTTCATAACACTTGCGATCGCATCCAAGCCAGTGGTAGAGTACGCAGTTTTTTCCACTGGGGGACGTAGGCACGCTCGGTGAACACATTGTAATCGTTGCGTTCAATGACGTTTAAGATTTGGCTGTAATGCATTAATGCGGCCCACACAGGCCAGCGAGCATCAGCAGATAGGTAGGAAATTCCTTTTTCTGCTTTGCGGTAAAAGTCTCTGGCTCGTGTAATTTGGAAGTTCATCAGGGAACGCCAGCGATCGTCTACCACACCCTTAAATAAGTCTTGTTCGGTGTAGCCGAATCGTGCCAAATCTTCTAAAGGAAGATAAATTCGCCCTCGCCGAGCATCTTCTCCAACATCTCTCAAGATATTGGTTAGTTGCTTGGCAATTCCCAGAGCTATTTCTTCTTTCACGGGAATATAAGGCTGTTGTTCGCGATTCCACGGGGCTGTATTTGTGGTATTATCCAGCCCCATGACTGCTGTAGACATTAAGCCGACAGTTCCTGCGACACGGTAACAGTAAAGGTATAACTCCTCAAAAGTTTCATAACGACTGCGGTATAAATCCATCCGCTGTCCGGCAATCATATCCCGAAAAGGCTGTATGTCTATTGGAAAGCGCTGGATAGTATCGGCTAAAGCTACATCAAAATTTTCGACTGGGTTGCCAGCAAAAATTGATTCTAGCTGCTGCTCCCATAGGTCTAGGGTTTCTGGCGTGGTCATAGCAGAGGCAGGGCCATCTACCAGTTCATCTGTACGGCGACACCAAGCATAAATTGCCCAAACAGCGGGACGCTTTTCTTTGCTCAGGAGCAAAGTGCTGAGGTAAAAAGTCGCGGAATACTTGGCTATGAGTTGCCGACAAAGTTTGTAGGAATCGTCTACAGAGACCAGCGTTTTCATGCGCGGGGGTGAATCAGGCAGTTGCAGCATTCGTTGCGGGCGATCTTGTTAGCGTTTGCGGGTTTGAGGCATTTGCCACCGGGACTGCTTCAGAGATCGCCTGCGCTGTCAGCTTACCAGAAAGTACGGCCCCTTCCATACTGGCTAAATAGCGTTGCATGGTGTAATCCCCTGTGAGATAGAAGTTGGCGATCGGGGTTTTCTGCGAAGGACGGTGTTGTTGACGACCAGGAGTTGCTTTGTAAACTGAACGCGGCGTTTTCACCACATGATATTTCAGCAACTTTGCTGGATTGTCTCCACCAAAATGGTCGGGGAAGAGTTTTTCTAGTTCAGCAAGGGTTGCATCGACAATTTCCTCATCGGATTTGGCGATCCAATCTTTTGCCGGTGCTAAAACTAATTCCAGCATTGAGCGATCGGGGTTAGCATATCCACGGCAGGTATTGCTCATATCAGCATAAACGCTGAGGAGGGGCGATCGCGAAAATAGTAAGTGGTCAATTTCTGTTAACTTGCGATCAAACCAGAGATGGAGGTTAATTACTGGAACTCCTTCTAAGCCATCTAGCTGCTGGAAAAATTTCATTTGCTTCCAAGGAGTCGGTAGCATTACCTTCAAAGGATCGACAGGCATGGCAGATACGTAAAGATCTGCGGTGAAAACTTCATCCTCGGCCCCATCTAATCCCCGAATCAAGAATCCCCTCACGGTGCCATCGGGGTTGAGCAAAATTTCTTTTAAAGGGGCATTTAATCTGACTTCCCCACCCCGTTCGGTGATGTAATCTACTATCGGTTGGCACAATCGCTCTGTTGGCGAACCATCTAAAAAGGCCATGGTTGAGCCTTTCTTTTCTTGGAGGAAACGATTGAGGGCTGTTAGCAAAATAGTAGCGGAAATTTCTTCTGGGCCAATGAAGTTTAATGCCTTAGACATGGCAATAAAAACTTCTTTTTCTACTCGTAGGGGAATGTTTTGCTTTTGCAGCCATTCCGTCCAAGAGTATTTGTCCATTTCCTCTACGTATTTTTGCCCTTGCACCATTGCTGGTAATAAACCAATGCCAAAACGAATTTTTTCTGGCCAGGTCAGCATATCGTTGTTTCGCAAGATTGCCACTATGCCATTTAAGGGTGCTGGCAAATCTGGGAAATCAAAACGGCTGTATGTGCCTGGGGCTTCGGGCTGGTTGAAGATCATTGTGTGTTCTTTCCACTGCAAGCGATCTTCAATCCCCAGTTCTTTGAATAGCTGCAAAATATTGGGGTATGCCCCAAAAAATATGTGCAGACCTGTTTCGTACCAGTCTCCGTCAGCGTCTTGCCACGCTGCCACTTTACCGCCCAGTACGTCTCGGCGTTCCAAGACGATGGGAGTGTGACCCGCGTCTGTGAGATATTTTGCGCAGGCAAGTCCTGCTAGACCCGCTCCCGCGATCGCTACTCGCATTTAACCCTACTGCTCTTCAATATTTCTTAATCGTTTTGCCGTTCTCATTATACGTTGCAATCTGTTACATTTATCAGTCTTTGTGCGATCGCATCGCAAAAAAACTTTGAATTCTTCTAGCAAATCACTATTCAGGACTGCTAATTTGGGTTTTTTGCGATGCCTGGTAAAGATTATTTTGATTTCCAGTCATAGCCTGCAAAAATTTCACGTTTCTGATTTCAGGCTCTAAGTTTCTTGCTTAGGTACCCATAGTTGATTTTTTACCAATCTACTGAAATTGAGTTTCACCCAGATTGCTCAATTGCAGAAAATTACTGGTCAATTTTCGATATATTTTGTTTTAAAAAATAAATGTTAATTGTAAAAATAAATACTTATGTTATTCAAATTTAAGTATTTATATCCTTGCTAAATAAATGATTGTGCAGTTTTTTTTGAGCAATGAAAGTGAATTATAAAAAATTTAAATTTAAAACAGACTAATAATTCAAAACAATATCTAAAAGTTTTATTTGTTTATTTACGAACAACAAGATATGATGATCCCTGCTGGGGATCGCTCAGGATTTTGCCAATAAATTGAGAGGATTTTTTTCTGATTCAAAGAATAAAATTTTAATTTCGTAGCCAAAAAATGTTGTTTAGCAAAACCAGGGGTGCACTGTTGAATTGTGCAGTTACTTGGACATTAAACCGACATGATATTGATTGAATTCCTTTGGATGACATCTTGGATTAGTTCTTTTTTGACATTTAGCAAAAACTTACCACCAAGTTATACACCAAACGTATTACCTACAAAAGTTTCAGAGAATTTGGGCAAATTTGTAAGTAAGCATCGCCCATTGTTTGTGCGACCGAATCAGCCGAGAAATGTTTGGAACGCGACGTTGCTGCCTACAAGATTTTTAAGAATAGATTGGGGCGATCGGCAAACCAAAACAAATTTAGAGCAACCGCAGACTGCGAATAATACAGCAGCTAAAATTAGCCAAAAACATCTTTGTAGTTCGGGGCAAGAGATAGGTACAAAGCAGGCTATTTTTCAAACAGCTAGCGGTTTGTCATCTGGAACAATAATTAACTCTGGTTCTCTAACTCAAGATTTTTTATCAAATAAAATCTTGCGATCGCTGCAAGATTTCTTCAGCTTTGCTACTTCTATTGAGCAGAATTTTATGTCTGCTTCCTTACCAGTATTGGTAGTTCATCGAGACCAAAACAAGTATGAAGTCTGGGTCAATAACCGTCTAGTTGCGACTTTACCCACAGAAAGTGCTGCCAAGTCAATGCAACAACGCTTAATCCCCCTAGTTAAATCACCCAACTTAGATGCCCATCAATTACGGCCTGCTTTAGTCGATGGTATACCTGCGTTAATGGCAGGTAATCGCTTTTTATGGGGAATTGAAAAACAAATTTCTCGAAGGTTCCATCGCAGTAGCGACCTGTTAGCAATTGAGTGGATTAATAATCTGCGTTCTGCTTTCAAAGCACCAAAGCTGACACTAGTGGAAGGGCAGAGGGAAATGTATGGTGTGACCCCTTCTACGAAAAAAATATCTGGGTTAGCTTCTTGGTATGGGGGCTATTTTCATGGTCGTTTAACAGCAAACGGCGAGATATACAACCAAAACGAATTGACAGTAGCCCATAAGTCCCTGCCCTTTAATACATATTTGCAGGTGACAAACTTAAAAACAAAAAAAGCTGTCATTGTGCGAGTGAACGATCGCGGCCCCTATATTCAACCTCGCAGCTTAGATCTATCACAAGCAGCAGCACGTTGTCTCGACAGCGAAATTGCTGGAGTAGTGCCCTACGAAGCAGTGATTTTGCAAAGTAATCAACCCAAAATGACCTTGAAAGCTGCTAACTCCAAAATCATAAAATCCAAGCCTGCCAAACAATTGGCATTAGTTTCCGACTTTTAATCGGGTCGTGATTATTGCTAATTACTTATGGCCGATTGCTAATAGCTGATTGCATAAATAGCTACTAGCAATTACCATACCTCTGGTATCAGAAATTAAATCCTATTAAATAGATAGCCACAGGTAAAACGTTATGTCAGTAACGCAGCATCTCCAGGGCTTTGGGCATCATTTAGTTCTCGGTGTCTCCGGAACGACATTAAGTGACGACGATAAACGCGCACTGAGTGAATTGCAACCAGTTGGGGTAATATTTTTCGCTAAAAATTTTCTCGATGGCGCTGCCTATGAAATTTGGTTACAAACTTATAGGGAGTTGATCGACCAGATACGACAATACGCCGAACGCGATTCCATGTTTTTTACCCTAGACCATGAAGGCGGTCGGGTTGTGCGTACACCTTTGCCAATTACCCGTTTTCCTCACGCTTTGCTGTTACAATCGCGATCGCGTCAGGTAGCAAAAGCAACAGGCGTAGAACTAAAATCTCTGGGCGTAAACATATCCTGGGCACCTGTAGCAGATATTTATTCCAATCCGCAAAATCCGGTAATTGGCCCTCGCGCCTTTGGTACGACTCCCGAAACAGCTGCTAAAGCAGTGCGGGAATACTACCTCGGACTTCAGGAGTCAGGAATTCTTGGATGTGCCAAGCACTTCCCCGGTCATGGCGACACCAGCCAAGACTCGCATCTGGAATTACCAGTATTGCATCTGACTACAGAAGACCTGCAAAATCGAGAACTTATACCTTTCAAAGCTTTAATTGAGGAACAGGTGCCTTTGATTATGACAGCCCATATCCTGTTTCCCAAAATCGACCCGGATGTGCCAGCAACACTTTCCACAGGCATTCTCAACGCCATATTACGGGAAGAACTGGGTTTTCAGGGCATAGTTGTGTCTGATGACCTAGATATGAAAGCAGTCTCAGATATGTTTACTCAGGAAGGTACTGTAGCGCGGGCAATTCATGCTGGCTGCGATTTATTTATTGTCTCGCGTAACATTAATTCATCATCTTTGGAACGTACCTATCACATTGCCAAAGATTTTGCAGATTCTCTCAGTAACGGTAGCTTAGATGAATCAGTAGTAGCAGCAGCTAGGAACAGAATCGATCAACTACTGGCTGTGACTCCCCAGTATCTCGTTCATACTCTCGATCGCGATACGCTCAAAGAACACGCTGAATTAGCGATCGCTTGTTCTTTTCAAGAAGTAGGATTTTAAATCAATAGCAGGTGTTTTCAGAAAATTCTCATACTGAAATCACCTGCATAATGGTTTTGGGATGCGATCGCTAATCTATAACGATTAAAAATCGTATGTAAGCTTGACTAAAGATTTCTGGTTCTAAAATCAAATCCCGTGACTCTTGCCAATCACCCAATTTCGCCGGAAAAATCGCGCTAAAGCAGACTCCTCTAATGATAAATAAATTGGTCGTCCGTGGGGACAGGTGCGGGGGTTACGAGTGCGTTGCCATTGATCTAAAAGTGTTTGCATTTCTGGCAAACTCATCGGTGTTCCATTACGAATGGCGCTGCGACAAGCAACCGCTACTTGCGCTGCTTGTAAATCGCCGCCTAAACTGAGTTCTAAAATTGCGTCGGCACAGTCTTCTCGTTCTTGCAACATTGCCGGGATATTCCGAACTGCCCAAAGTTGTTCGCCAAAGGTTTCTATATCTAAACCGATGCGTTGTAATTGTGCTACTTGTTTTGGGGATAATTGATAGAGAATTATTGCAGGTTCGACGGGGATAAGTTGCCAGTTATCGCATATTTGCTCGTACAAAACTCGCTCGTGAGCTATATGCTGTTCTACTAACCAAACTCCTTCAGGATGTTCAACCACAATATAAGTGTTGCTGACTTGAGCCACTGCTTTTAAAGAGTAAGGATTGTTGAGTCCTGATTGCTGATTATTATCGCCTTCGTTGGGATTTTTTGGATTGAAATTGTAACCGCCTTTGGCTTCTGCGGCTTTGAGTAATTTACTAACTCGCGTTATGTGAACTGCCTCTTTAATATTGGCTGAACTGAGGCGGAGTGCTTGCTCAATTCCTTGAGTAACTTGTTCTTGCCAATAACTAACTTCGTTGAGGTAAATTTCTGTTTTTGCTGGGTTGCGATTCCAGTTAATTTGATCGGGAGAAATGACAAGATGTAACAAACAAACTGGATAGCGATCGCGTGGTAATGTCCGATGAAATGCTGCTAAAATTGTTTGCTCAAGTTCGGGTGTTTTGACCATCCGGCCGTTAATCGCTACACGCACCCAATCTGGACGATGACGATGACAGCGATCGGGTAATCCTACTACTAATGTAAGTGCGGAGTCGTGAGTTGTGAGTTCTGAGTTGGGAGGATTGGGTAATTTTAGTTGAATTTGCTGTAAGTCAGCTTCTTTAACTTGAGGTAGAAACTGCGGTAGTAATTGTTTAATTGATGCAGCTGGATAAATGGTGAACCATTCGCGGTCATTTTGCCGAACTTGCCAGGTAACGTGAGGATGACACAGGGCAATTTGTTGAATTGTGGCTTGCACGGTTTTCATTTGCTGGGCTACTGGCGGTAAACCCTGACGCCGGGCGGCACAATTGGCAAATAAATTCGAGACTGTCACCACTGTACCAGGAGCGATCGCAGTTATTTCTACTTTGTCAACTTTCCCGCAATCACTATAAGTCACCCGCCATCCGAAATTTTCATTGGCCGGACGACTTAAAATTTCTAAATTTGCCAAATTGGTCAAACTGTGCAGTGCTTCTCCACGAAATCCTAAACTGCTAATTTTCCATAAATCTGCACAACTATAAATCTTACTGGTGCTGTGAGTTGCAGCGGCTTTTTGCAAATCATCTAAGTTCATTCCGCAACCGTTATCTGCTACGCAAACACGCCACTGCTGCGGCCACAAAGAAACTGAAATTCTGGTTGCGCCTGCGTCAAGGGAATTTTCTACCAATTCCCGCACGACAGAGGCTAAAGAGTCGATGACCTCTCCAGCTGTAATTAGATATACGACTTCTGTTGGTAAAGCGTGAATAGTAGATGTCATATATTACAGTTTAGGCGAACAGCCAACCACTGAATAGAATAAGCAATTTTGTTTACCGTTCAAAAAAAATTTTTATTAATTGTAAAGAAATATCGATCAAAATTAGATCTTTGATAGATTGCTTTTAAGGTTATAAGCGGAAAATGCCGATGAGTACCAATTTAGTGACTGATGCGCACGATCTAAAGCTGCGTTTGGAATGGGGACACCCAGCTTTGACAATTATCGATGTGCGCGATCGCCCTACCTACAATCAAGGTCATATTAGTGGAGCAATTCCCATCCCCTTAGATGAACTAGCAAAAAGAGCTAAATCTTCTTTGCACGCAGAACGCCATATCTATGTTTATGGCGCGGACGATCAACAATCAGCTAATGCTGCTCAAGCATTAAAGGCTGCTGGATTTGCTGAAGTTTCTTCAATCTTAGGTGGTCTTGCTGGTTGGAAAGCCGCCGGTGGTGCTACAGAAGGTTTTAGTGCTTAATTATTGTTTGTTAATATTGTTTGGTTTCTGTGTACTGCACGTTGTGCAGTACAGTTTTTTTTAATTACGCCTAATGTGAATTACGTAAATGCGCGATCGCATTATCCACAGGCTGCTTCGCTGGCGTGTCTCAGGCTAAGATTCTTCCATGTGCTATTGGCAAAGCAAACACAGGTGCATAAAGCATTTCTGCTGCTGAAGGAGACGATCTCTAAACTTTGGCTTCCCTCAGAAATGGTAGATGGCATCAATTTGTTCCATACAAATCTTTTATAGCTATAGCCATCAAGTTTAGGACGTAAACTATAAGAGTTGCCATTGCATCTACCACATTTTAACGTCCTAACAAATTGATAATTTCTGGATGGGTAGCAAACTCTGAAAAAGTCGTGAGTGCGCCAATGTGAATCTGATTCTCATAGCAAGAAATTCCTTGCATTTCTGGAATTGAAGAGTGATTTAAAAACAATACTTTAGAATCTCGAATGACATCGCTTTGTTCTACATAAATATCAGTCCCTCCTGCAATTAATAAATCTGGCGTTGCTTTCCCATTCTCTAAAGTTGTTGTGGCTAAATTAGATAAACGCAGTGGGACATTTTGAAAATATTTGGGAATTACTTTATGGGCAATTAAATCTGCAATAGTTAATTTTTTACTATTACCAAATAGTTTTACTAAAAAACTACCTACTCGCTTTAGAGAAGCGTAACCCGTACAGCGACAAAGATTACCACTCAAGGCTTGTTTTATACCATCTTCACTGGCTTCTGTTTTACTCGCCAACAAGTATCCAGTTAGGGACATGACCATACCAGGCGTAAAGAAGCCGCATTGCGTTGCACCAAAATCTGCGATCGCCTGCTGTACTACAGTAAGTTGCGATTGATTTATACCTTCTATTGTTACTAAGTGTTTTCCCTGTAATTCGGCTAAAGGCAATAAACACGATACAACTACTTTATAATCAACAAATTCACCTTTAAGTTCGCCTAAAAGGACTGTACAAGAACCACATCCACCTTCACGACAACCAACTTTAGTACCAATCAATTTTTCAGTCTGACGCAAATAATCTAGTACTGTAGTGCTAGGAGCTTGTGAAGTGCAAACTTCGCGATTGTTGAGTAAAAAACAAATTTGAGCAACCATAGCGACTGAGAGCGAGTTGCTATCTAAATTTCAACTTGGCTCTTTGCCAATATTTTAAGATAGAACCCAGCTAACTCCAGCTTGAGGAGTAAGGCGATCGCTAAATACAATCAAAACACCCATAAATGCTATACATAAACCGATGATTTGTCCCCTACTAATTCGTTCTTTTTTCGGACTTAAGCGGTTAAAAATTACAACAAAAAATGGATGAATTGCTAAAAATATGCTGGCTCTACTTGCTAAGGTAAACTTTAGCCCAATTAAAGCTGTAGCATTGAACAATATAAATAACACAGCAGATATGCAATGCGATCGCCAAACTAACCTTGAGGGTGGTTGTAAATTGATAGAGCAAACCTGAGCATAAATCCAGAGAGTGATACTCGATAGAGTAAAGGCAAACGCACCACACAATAACGGTGGAAAAGCTGTTAATGTTACTTTACTAGCAACCTGATTTCCTCCAAATAGGATATAAAGACCAAGGGCGATTAAAACTGCGATCACTGGCATGGAAGCTTGTTCTTGGGAGGAAATGGGGTCTTTCATTCAGGGTGGATGAGAAGTATTTGGCAGATTGCTGTTTAAACCAAGAGCGATCGCACGGGTGATTTTGACGTTCCAGTTTGGATTCGCATTTTATCAAAAGTAATGTGTTACATAAATTAGCAGATTTTAGAATACCAAAGTATCTACCTTATGTTATCTGCTTCGTCAATTGTTACACAGTTTTATATTTCTAATTATCTTGGCCTCAAGAAATAGAGATAATTTAATTAAAGGTTATACAATTTATTTTGAGAGAAGATAGTAGTTTCTTTGCAACTGTGAAGATTATTCAACCTAGACCAAATTTCTATTAAACTTCATAAATCAAAGGGCAAGTAGCAATGACAATCCAATCATTAACTCTCTCAAGAAAAGTAACCAAAAGTTTATCCATTGCTAGTTTAGTCATAGCTTCTACATTTAGCCTTTCCTTACCATCGGTTGCACAATCCCTTCAGGATCTGAATCTGGAGACCAGTGATTTTGTTGTTAGATTGTATCACCAGGACTGGCAACAGCAATTATATAAAAATATTGACGATAAAAAAACAAAAGATAGAGGAGTTTATGTTACTAATACTTCGCCAGTTCAAAGAATTGAGCTTACACAGAAAGATGGAAATTCCTGGCTAGAGATTGAAAAAATTATCCTTCCACCTTTAAGCAATTTAATTTTCATTTTATTTTTAGTCATAATTTTGTATTTTTTTATTTGGAGTAAAAGAAAAAAAATATCTGAATTAATTCAACTATTTCATATAAAAAAGTTAGGCTGGGGAGGGTTGGAAGTCCAGTTTAATGAAGAGGTATATTTTCAAGAAGCAGATGAAAATCTACTATATCTTGAAGCATGGAAAATTCAAAAAGACTCGCTATCTCATTTACATGAAATTATGGATAAATTTGTAGAAAAAACAGACAATAAAGATAAAATACCCGTGCTTAAGATAGAATTGTTTCCTGACGAATCATTAGATTATCAAAGAGATACTTTAGAAGTCTATCTAGAAACATTAATTCAATATGCCTCAATGAAGTATGTAATATTTACCGAATCTGACAAATTCAAAGGATATATCGATGCCAAAAAGTTGCTTTATCAAATTAAGAGTCAAGAGAAAAAAGAAAAATATATAGCAAAAAACCAACAATGGATAATACAGACAATAAAAAATGACTCGATCGGCAAAGAAATTGTCAGTAATATCAACAATTATAAAAAAGACAAAAATTTTGCTCAACTAACTAAGATTGTTAAGGGTATAGAAACATCTTTTATTATAAAACATTCCTCGAATAAAACAGCTTTAGAAGTTATTAAAAGGCAGAAGAAACTTAGTCTGGCTGTTGTAGACGAAGAAATTTTATTTCTTGGTTTGACCAATCAAGAAATTATAGCAACTCAGATATTAAATCATTTAATGATAAATCATTAACCCTGCCAATACACCTATGTCATGAACCTTGCCAACTTGCTCAACTACTTAAATCTGCATATAACTCACACAAAACTCTTTCTGGTGTAAGCGAAGAAGTGAATGCAAACTCCATCTGAGGTTGAAACGCCCGCATAGCCTGACGAATCGCAAAAAATACCCCAATCCCATACATTAACGGTGGTTCTCCTATGGCTTTGGAACCATAGGGTGCAGGAGATTCATTTGCATTCTCTAAAAACTTCATTTCGATTTGCTCTGGTACAAAGTAAATATCAGGTATTTTGTAATTTGCCAGATTATTAGATAGTAATTGCCCCTTTTCATTAAACTGTAAATCTTCAATTGTCATCCAACCTAAACCCTGTATAAGTCCGCCTTCTACTTGCCCAATATCAACTAGCTGATTTAGCGATCGCCCTAAATCATGTACTATCTTTACCGCATTTATCTGATAAATTCCTCGCAGGCAATCTAGCGTTACCTCAACAATTGCTGTACCGCAGACATGGTAAGCAAAGGGGTGTCCTTTTTCTTTGATGCAGTCAAATTCTAACTTTGGGGTGGCGTTTTCCGGTCATTTTCAAATCGTCTAAGCGGGACAACACCAACTCCACTGGCTTTTGTAGATGCCAAGCAGCCAGCGCTGCTTGTGTATCTAACGCTAAGACCATTTCACGAAATACCTGATACACATGATGAATCTCTAATTCTTTCCCCTTGCTCCCTGCTCCCTGCCCCCTGCTGCCTATGTATATCAATCTTAAAGTGAAACGGTATAACCCTCTTTTGTTACTACGGGAGGAGTATAATCAGGAAGGAAATCGGAAACAGTAATTGAAGGGGATGGTTACGCCACGCAGACAGGCAGCAAGCACAGTCGCATTCATCGATAACTACTGTCAACACTATGATTCATTATTTGAGGATGTAAGAAATTTTGAAGCATTCAAATATTTACACTTGGGAATGCTCTCAGAAATCCGGAATAAATCGCTACCAGAGATAGCGAAAATAGCAGGGTTAAAAGACGGTCAATCACTACATCATTTTTTGAGAGATGCACTGTGGGATGTCAAAAAGTTAAGAGAAATTAGGCTGTGGTTAACAAAAATATTGATTGGAGAAAGAGAAATAATTTTATGTATTGACGAAACAGAAGACAAGAAAAAGGGGAAAGCAACAGATTATGTAACTCGCCAATATATTGGAAATTTAGGCAAGACAGAGAATGGAATAGTATCAGTAAATGCTTATGGGGTAGTAGATGGGATTACTTATCCATTAATGTTTAAAATATTTAAGCCTAAAAACCGCATGAAATCAGGAGATGAATATAAGAGTAAACCCCAAATAGCAATAGAGATTATTCAAGAGTTGAAAGAATGGGGATTTAAAATCAAGTTAGTTTTAGCGGATAGTTTGTACGGAGAAAGTGGAGCTGTAATCAGCTATCTAGAAAAGTTAGAACTGGAGTTTATCGTTGCAATTCGCTCCAATCATGGAGTGTTAATGCCACCAGGAAGCCGAAAACGTTATAACCGATGGAAAGCTTATCAGCAAAACCTTTCAGGACGGCCAGCAGAAACTCGTTACAAGAGAGAAATTATTTTTGGCCAACGTCGCCGTCTCTTATATTACCAAATCAGTAAGACCAATACCCCTGACCCAACTGGAGATGAAAGTTGGTACATCATGACTAATTTATCAACTGACTGGTCAAGTAATGTAGCGCAACTTTATAGTTTAAGAAATTGGATTGAATATGGCTTTAAACAAGTCAAAAACGAATTGGGTTGGGCTGATTTCCGCCTAACTGATTATGCTAGTATTGAACGGTGGTGGGAAATTATTTTTAGTGCCTATCTATTAGTCAGTATTCAAGCCAGTTACTTCCAATTTCATCAGCAATCAAGCACAACATCTACTGTGGGAGTATCAACTTGTACAGACTCTAATCTTGCTGTATATAGCAAACATCCTTACTGGGAATCCGGCACTACATGGAAGAGTGCCTTAAATAACCTAAGATTGATTATTCAACCATATATTTTTTACTGTTTGATTCAACCTTGGCTCACAGTCTTTAACATTCCTGGCATGAAACGTTGCTTTTTGAAATTAATTGGTTTCATGAATGATTTTCGTGCTTCTCCAATCAGTTTCCCCATCGCCAGTTGAATTTCTGACTATTTTTCTTTCCCTGAAGTAACAAAAGATGGATAAGATTTTTCCGCGTGCTACTGGAGAAGCGAATACAGCAGCATAAAGGATTTCGGCTGGTGGGGGCATATCATCTACAAATTCTGATTCCCCGCGAACGTGGTAAACAGCATCGATTCTTTGCATAACGGATTAAATACTCTCCAGTTCTGTGTATGGAGGTCGTTTGCACTGCTGCTGGGTCTTGTGACAATTTTAGATGGGCGGCAATTAGGACACAACAAGAGCATAAAAATCTTAACCCTTATGGATTTTGGCGAAGGTATTGCTGATACTAAAGTTGCAAAAAAACTTAACGTACATTTTATGCACACGTGTGCAAGGATAAAAATATGGATTTATGCACACGTGTGC
This sequence comes from Calothrix sp. NIES-2098, assembly GCF_963875125.1. NCBI lineage: Bacteria > Bacillati > Cyanobacteriota > Cyanophyceae > Nostocales > Calotrichaceae > Calothrix > Calothrix sp. NIES-2098. Next base: position 7,534,361 of record NZ_CAWNKJ010000001.1, on the reverse strand, counting down.
AGGGCTTGTAAAACCACCATTTAAAAACCCGATATGTCTCACACACTCAATCCTATAGAGCAATCACAAAACAATCCCTTACATTCACTAGAAGAATGGGAAGAAGACCTGCTAAATCGCTATCCCGATCCAGAAAGCATAGTTAAAGAAGGTAAGACTACCGCAGAGTACAGGAATTATGAAACTACTACTAGAGATACTGTCAAAGAATTTTATCGATTAAATCATATTAATCAGACCTACGATTTTGTCTTAAAAAAAGAAGCAGAGTTTTCCAAGTTTGACAAAAAAGAAATGTCGATTTGGGAAGCAGTAGAATTTTTGAATCAATTAGTAGATGATTCCGATCCAGATACAGATTTAGACCAATTACAACACTTATTGCAAACATCAGAAGCTATTCGTGCTGATGGTCATCCTGACTGGATGGTACTGACAGGCTTCTTTCACGATTTGGGGAAAGTACTTTGTCTGTTTGGCGAACCTCAATGGGCTACTGTAGGCGATACCTATCCTGTAGGATGTGCCTTCTCTGATAAAATAGTTTTCTCAGAGCTTTTTCAAGAGAATCCCGATTACAATCACCCGAAATATAACACTAAATATGGTGTTTATCAGCCGAATTGTGGATTGAGTAACGTACATATGTCATGGGGACATGATGAGTATTGTTATCGCATCATGAAACCCTATTTACCGGAACCCGCATTGTACATTCTCCGCTATCACTCATTTTATCCACAACATCGAGAAAATGCTTACGAACATTTGATGAACGAACGCGATCGCGAAATGTTTAAGTGGGTGAAGTTATTCAATCCCTACGATTTGTATTCTAAAAATCCCAATCCTCCAGATTGGCAACAACTCAAGCCATATTATGAAGATTTAGTGGCTAAATATTTACCCCCAACCATCAAATTTTAAAGGTGAAATAGTTGCAAGTCTCAGTATGAAGTAACAATGCACAGACCGCATATCTGATAGGGCTTGCTGAGATGAAGATGATGTTAGCTGTTCCTCATGCGTAAAAGTATTGAGCAAGCTTAAATCAGGCTAAGTATTGCCAAAACAAAACCAGGTCTTGGCAAATGTAAACTTATAAAACGAGTATGGAGATGTGCTAGCGCAACAATTAAGTAACAAATTTTGTATCTATCGCTATTCTCTTACGTTAGGTAGAGGAAAATCATAAATTTTTGTAATATATAACGTTTAGAATCGCGATAAAACTTCACTTTACTAGCTTATTGAAGTCAAGCCAACAAACGAGACGGCAGGGTTTTAAGGCACATAAGTGTAATACATATTATACATGAAAATGCCTATTTATTCTGTCTAGGGTTTTACGGTTTTTCAATAATAATGAGCAATACTTTGCCTGCAACAATCTAGAATTTTTCATTGAATATTTACCTGCCATGCTGTTAACTTTTATGAATTTAGCTGAAAGTGTGGGAATGAGTTTAGTTAAACTGATAAATAAGCTTAAATCTGCTTATATATCAGCAATACTTCTCTAGAAATAGAGAAATAAAATAGTTTTCTTCCTTTAGTAAAGGTGTTTTAAGAAAACAGGTTTATTTTGCATAACTTAACAGAAGAACCCGATAAAACCTGTCTTGATTCACATACTTTCAAATACATATTAAACAAATGTGAATATTTGAAGGATTTGAAAAAGCTTGGTTTTGCTTTAAAACGCAAAAAAATTAATTTAGTGGGACTCAGAAAAATAACTCAAATCAAGTAAGAACACAACAGATTTGAGCAGAGTTGAGCTTGCAAAGGTTAGCAGTGCCACTAAGTTAGGTCTGAAGTCATCAGGCCTAGTTCATATTGTGATGACATTGCAGATTTAGATTCTGCCCATCTTCCTGAGATTGAAATGCGTTGTGGGATAGAGATGAATATGAAGAGAATGGCGATCGCAATTAGTATATTAGGTTTAGTTAGCGGTACTGTTGTGGGTTGTACAAATGGCGCTTCTAAGGACAACACTGCTACCACTGAGACCAACACTGCTATCAACACTAGCGCCCAGAGTAAAGCTAGTAATGAAAATGGAAAATTAAAAACTATTGGTGTTAGCCTTGGTGACTTAGGTAATCCCTTCTACGTAGCAGTGCAGAAAGGTGCTGAGAGACAAGCCAAGAAAATCGGCAGTAATGTCAGAGTAAATACAGTTTCCAGCGCCTTTGACCTCAACCAGCAAACCAACCAAATCGAAAATTTCACCGCCGCGAATACTGACCTAATTATCCTCAGTGCTGTGGACAAAAAAGGAGTCAAACCAGCAATCGACCAAGCCAGACAAGCAGGTAGGGTTGTAGTTGCAGTAGACTCGGCCGTTGATGCAGATGTAGATGCAATGATTAGCTCCAACAATACCCAAGCTGGAGAGATTGCTTGCAAATATATAGGCGATCGCCTCAAGGGTCAAGGTAACGTAGTCATCCTCAACGGTACGCAGATGGACTCCATCGTCCAACGCGTACAAGGCTGTATGACATCACTGTCCAAATATCCCGGAATCAAAATCCTCTCTAAAGACCAGAACGCTGAAGGGACAAGAGATGGCGGACTCAGAGTGATGACAGACTTGCTCACAACCTTTCCCAAGATTGATGCAGTCTTTGCCACTAACGATCAAAGTGGGGTAGGAGCAGATTTAGCAGCTAGACAAGCAAGACGCAAAGAATTTTTTATTGTTGGGGTTGATGGTTCGCCAGACGCAACCAAAGCAATGGAAGACAAAGATGGTTTATTTGCTGCCACTGCGGCGCAAAATCCCGCCGGGATGGCAGAAAAAGCCGTTCAGGTGGGTAACGATGTCATCCAAGGCAAAAAACCGAGTAATCCCAACATTCTGGTTCCAGTCAAGTTAGTCACCCGTGAGAACCTTAGCAGCTATCAAGGCTGGTAGAAGAGGCAGGGTGCAGGGTGCAGGGGGAAAAGAAATGCCCAATGCCCCATGCCCAACTTAAAAACTTTTTGAATGAGGAGATATGAATGTGAAACGAATTGCGATCGCAGCTAGCATATTAGGCATTCTTAGCGGTACTTTGATTGGTTGCTCAAATGGCGCTCAAAATGACAAGACTGCTACTAACACGGATACTAACACAACCACCAAAACTGCTAGCAATACTAGCGCCCAGACTAATACTGCCACTGGGGATAAGAAATTACGCTCGGTGGCTTTCACGGCTGGCGATTTGAGTAACCCCTTTTTCGTCCTGATGGGCAAGGAAATTGAGGCAGAAGCCAAGAGAATTGGCGGTAATGATGTCAAGGTGAGTGTGGTTTCCAGCGCCTATGACCTCAACCAACAAGCTAATCAAATTGAAAATTTTACAGCTTCCAATACTGACGTAATTATCCTGAATGCTGCCGATAAAACTGGCATTAAGCCAGCAGTAGAAAAAGCCAAGCAAGCAGGTAGAATCGTAGTTGCAGTAGATACAGGTGCAGAAGGCGTAGATGCCACCGTTACTACTAATAACGTGCAAGCGGGAGAAGTTGCTTGTAAATATATTGCCGATCGACTCAAAGGCAAAGGTGATGTCGTCATCGTCAACGGGCCGCAGGTAGAGTCGGTAATCCAACGGGTTAATGGCTGCGAGAATGTATTGTCCAAATATCCCGGTATTAAAATCCTCTCGAAAAACCAGAATGCAGAAGGCAGTCGAGACGGCGGACTGAGGGTGATGACAGACTTGCTGACAACCTTCCCGAAGATAGATGCGGTATTTGCCATTAACGACCCCAGTGGAGTGGGAGCAGAATTAGCAGCTACCCAAGCACAACGTAAAGAGTTCTTTATTGTTGGGGTCGATGGTGCGCCAGAAGCAATCAAAGCGATCGCCAATAAAGATGGTATATATGCAGCAACTGCTACTCAAAATCCTAGAGGCATGGCTAAAGAAGCAGTTGATGTGGGCAATAACATCTTGCATGGTAAGAAACCAGCTAATTCCACCATTCTGATTCCAGTCAAGCTGATCACCAAAGACAACGTCGCAACTGAACAAGGCTGGTAGTGAAGAGGCAGGGGGGCAGGGAGCAGGGGACAAGGAGGACAAGGGAGAAATAACCAATGCCCCATACCATACCCTATGCCCAATCACAAATTTTAAATTGTGTATACAGGATGTGTTCATGACCACAAGTATTGAAACTTCTTTTCCTGGCTCACCAACGGCTAACCCTGTATTAGAAATGCAGGGAATTACTAAACGATTTCATGGTGTTCCGGCGCTGCAAAATGTCAATCTCACGATTTATCCGGGAGAAGTTCACGCTCTCATGGGCGAGAACGGAGCAGGTAAAAGCACATTGATGAAAATCCTGGCTGGGGCTTACATTGCCGATGAAGGCGAGATTCGCATCAATGGTCAACCTATAAAAATTACTGACCCAGCAACAGCGCGACAGGCGGGGATTAATCTCATCTATCAAGAACTGAATGTCGCACCCAATTTAACCGTTACCGAAAATATGTTTATGGGTAGCGAGTTACGGCGGGGTCAGTTTTTAGACCGCCAAGGCATGGAACAGGAAGCACGGCAAGTCTTGCAAAGTCTCGGTGCGAGTTTTGCGACAACTGATATAGTTGGTACTCTCTCCATTGCCGAACAGCAGCAGGTGGAAATTGCCCGCGCCTTGAAGGATAAAAGCCGCATCCTGGTGATGGACGAGCCAACCGCTGCCCTATCTGACCGCGAGACTGAACGTTTGTTTGAAGTAATTCGTAAACTCCGAGATGACGGCATTGCCATTATCTACATCAGTCACCGCATGGAAGAAGTGTATGCCTTGGCGAACCGAATTAGCGTGCTACGCGATGGTCAATATGTTGGTAGTTTGACAAGGGATGAAATTTCACCCCAGCGCTTGGTGCAAATGATGGTCGGTCGTCCGATGCAGGATTTTTACGAACATCAGCGGCGAACGGATTTTGGGCCAGTGGTGCTGGCTGTCAGGAATATCACCGATGGCCGCAAGATTGAACCTGCTAGTTTTGAAATTCATGCCGGAGAAATTCTCGGTTTAGCCGGGTTAGTGGGTGCAGGACGCACCGAACTATCCCGGCTAATTTTTGGTGCTGACCGCAAAACTGGTGGTGAAGTATTTCTAGATGGCAAAAGACTTGAGATAAATAATCCCAGCGATGCCATTGCTGTCGGCATTGGTTATGTTCCAGAAGACCGTAAAGACCAAGGTTTGTTTCTGGAGATGAGTTCTCGCAAGAATATTGCCCTTAATAGGCTGAAGCAGGATGCTAAAGCTGGCGTCGTTAACTGGGGTTCGGTCAATCAGATTGCCACAGACGCAGTAGAAAACTTTCATATCCGGCTTGCCAACCTGGAAATTAGAGCCGTGGATCTTTCTGGCGGGAATCAGCAAAAGCTACTGCTGGCGCGCTGGCTAGCGATTAAGCCAAAAGTATTGATGCTGGATGAGCCGACACGCGGTGTAGATATCGGTGCTAAAAGCGAAATTTACCGGATTATGAGCGAACTAGCAGCACATGGGATTGCGATTTTGATGGTTTCCAGCGAACTACCGGAGATTGTCGGCATGAGCGATCGCGTTTTGGTAATGCGAGAAGGGCAGATAGTAGGCGAACTGGATGGCAGCCTCGGTAAAGAAATAACCCAAGAAAAAATTATGCACTATGCCACTGGAGCAGCGGAGGTACAAGGATCATGAGTCAAACTGTCAGACATAGACCAGGTGCGCAACCAGTATCGCGCCAGCGTCAATCAATCAACAACCTCATCCAGATTGCAGGGATTCTGCCGATTTTGCTACTTATCTGCATCTTGTTTGCGGTTTTGACCCCCAGCTTCCTTACACCCGGTAACGCCATCAATATATTGCGGCAAGCATCAATCAATATTGTGCTGGCAACGGGAATGACCTTTGTCATCCTAACTGGAGGTATTGACCTTTCTGTTGGATCGATATTGGCTGTTTCTGCCGTAGTAACACTGATTGCCTCCCTAGTTCCAGGTTTGGGTTGGGCGGCGGTAATTGTTGGCTTGCTCACAGGATTAGTTTTGGGCTTAATCAACGGTGCTTTGATCACCTTTTTGGATGTACCGCCCTTTATTGTCACCCTAGGTTCGCTAACCGCCTTACGAGGCGTTGCCTATTTAGTTGCCAATGGTACAACAGTTATTAACCGTGACATCAATTTTGCTTGGGTAGGTAATAGCTATTTAGGCCCCTTTCCTTGGCTAGTAGTAATTGCACTGCTGGCCGTCTTAGCTAGTTGGTTTATTCTGCGACAAACTGTGTTAGGGGTGCAGATATATGCTGTTGGTGGTAACGAACGGGCAGCACGATTAACTGGTATTAAAGTTAATCGCGTCTTGCTATTTGTCTACGGGGTGAGTGGATTACTAGCAGGTTTGGCAGGCATCATGAGTGCTAGCCGTTTATATAGTGCTAGTGGCTTGTTGGGTCAAGGTTATGAATTGGATGCGATCGCGGCTGTAATTTTAGGTGGTACTAGCTTTACAGGTGGTATTGGTACGATTGGCGGTACTCTGCTAGGTGCATTGATCATTGCGATTCTCAACAATGGTTTGACCTTGTTGAACCTATCTTACTTCTGGCAACTAGTCGTTAAGGGACTAGTAATTATTTTGGCCGTAATGATCGATCGCCTACGCAGACGTTCTAGATAATTGAGAATCGCAGGATTTAATGGGATATGCAGCTTAATCTTCTGTTACAAGTCCCGATCTGAAGATTAAGCTCCTAACAAACAGTGTGAGCTAGTATCAGAGTCTTAAAATCCTCGATAAACTAACCCATCATAGTTGCAATTAACTGCCTCACTCGTTGTCAGAACTGTACTAATTTAGGCTGACAGCAATCCAACTAGAGCGTATCTCTCTCAAATTTTTTCTTTTCTATTCATAAATACAGAGGTTGGGGACGATCTCTGTGTAGCTTGCTTCCCTATAGAGGGATAGTGACAGCGGCGATCGCCAAACGGGTGACGGTCAAACCAAAAAAGCAGGTTTTTAAAGTTATCTCGTTTAATACCATGCTAAAAAACTTTTTTTACAGTTTTCCCCTTGTATTTTTGCTATCTCCGGCAGCCTGGGGATTACCCGCAAACGATAATTTAAAAATTGCTGATGCCGCAGATAATAACAGCAGTTTGCAGGAACAGGTAAACTCTGTTTCTCAGCTTTCGGACGTTCAACCTACGGATTGGGCATTCCAAGCTTTGCAATCGCTGGTTGAACGCTACGGCTGTATTACAGGTTATCCCAATGGCACTTATCGCGGCAATCGTGCCCTGACTCGCTATGAATTTGCGGCGGGTTTAAATGCTTGCTTGAATCGGATTGGCGAGCTAATTAATACCAGTACTAGCGATTTGGTTACTAAGGGAGACTTAGCCACATTGCAAAAGTTGCAGCAGGAGTTCGCAGCCGAATTAACAACCCTGCGCGGCCGTGTGGATACCTTGGAGGCGCGCACAGCCACACTAGAACAGCAACAGTTTTCCACCACTACTAAATTAAATGCCCAAATTATCACAGCCGTTAGCGACACCTTTGGTAATAGAGTTGGAGGCGATCGCGATGAATCCAATACTTACTTTGCATATCGCGGCCGTCTCAACTTAGAGAGCAGCTTTACAGGCAAAGATATGTTGCGCGTCCGCTTGGAGTTTGGCAACTTCTTAAATACTGATGGCACAAGCCGGATTGCTTCAGCCTCAGGTACAGGCATGACGCGGCTAAACTTTGATACCGACAGCAACAATACAGTCAGTATTCCCCACATCCGTTACTACTTTCCAGTGAGTGATTCCCTATCTTTTGTTGTGGGGCCAGTAGGCATTGGCTACACCGATATCACAGAGACCGTAACTCCTGCCACGATCGCAGATGATGGCAATGGTGTTCCTTCTTTATTCGGAGAATATAGCCCTCTATTCCGGCGCGGCGGCGGCGGTGCGGCTGTTAACTGGAACATTGCCCAAAACCTAATTTTGACTCTAGGCTATTTGGCGGGTTCCCCCGAAGTTCCAACAGGAAGCAATGGGCTATTTAATGGCGGTTACAATGCCCTAGCACACTTGGTCTATCACGGCGACGAAGGAGCAATAGGCATCGCCTACTCTCATGGCTATAATCCTGGTGGGAAAGTCGATCTCACAGGCGGAACTGGTAGTAGACTGGCAGCTTCCCCTTTTGGAGATAATATTGCTACTTCCAACGATATTGTCGGCGCACAAGGATACTATCGCTTTTCACCTAATTTTCAAATCCACGCTTGGGGCGGATATATCTGGGCAAATGCTGAAAACTCTGGTTTCAGTAATATTTCCAATGGCAGAGGTGGAATAGATTCGTTGTTCGTTAACAATGGGGACAATGCTAATGCCTGGTTTGGAGCAGTCGGTCTATCCTTCCCAGATGTTGGGGGTAGGGGCAACCTCCCGGGAATTATTGTGGGTATCCCACCCCACGTTACTAACAGCAGTGTTCGTCAAGAGAACGACAATGCTTACCACATCGAAGCTTTTTATCGCTGGCGAGTCAACGATAACATCTCCGTGACTCCTGGTTTTTGGGTAATTCTCAACCCAGAAAACAACAGCAACAACGATACACAGTATGTCGGTGTATTGCGTAGCACTTTCGATTTCTAAATCTATTTACTCAATAAATCGAGATGCTAGTGTCTACGCGAATTAACCTACTTAGCAAATGCTCTCACTATGATTAAGAAAAATAAACTATGACATCTACTACTCGTCCTCGTCGGCAAGCAAACACCTATTATGTCATCTTGATTGCGGGCGCTGCTGCTCTTGGTGGCTTTTTGTTTGGCTTTGACACGGCTGTAATTAACGGCGCAGTTGTAGCTTTATCCAAAGCTTTTAATACTAGCAGTTGGGTGACTGGTTTTGCAGTCTCCCTCGCTTTGCTAGGGTCTGCGGTTGGAGCCTTCTTTGCCGGACAGATTGCAGACCGTTATGGTCGTGTTAAAGCAATGGTTGTAGCTTCGGCGTTATTTACTATTAGTGCTATTGGTTCAGGGATTGCCTTTACTATTTGGGATTTCATCTTTTGGCGTTTATTAGGTGGAATTGCAGTTGGCGCTGCTAGTGTCATCGCTCCAGCTTACATTGCAGAATGTTCTCCCTCCCACTTACGCGGCAGGTTAGGTTCTCTCCAGCAATTAGCGATTGTGGTGGGAATTTTTATCGCTTTACTAAGTGACTACTTTATTGCTGTGTCAGCAGGTTCAGCAGAGTCGCCGTTTTTATTTGGTATTGCAGCCTGGCGTTGGATGTTTTGGTCAGCAGTTCCACCAGCAGTGTTCTATGGAATGGCTGCTTTAACAATTCCAGAATCTCCGCGTTATTTAGTGGCGCAAAATCGAGAGCCAGAAGCGGCTAACGTTTTAACCAAAATTTTGGGGGGTAACGTACAGGAAAAAATCGCAGAGATTCGGGAAACAGTCATGCGAGAGCGTCGTCCCAATATGTCCGATCTGTTAAGCAGAAGTGGCGGACTCCTCCCAATTGTTTGGATTGGAATTGGCTTATCTGTATTCCAGCAATTTGTTGGGATTAATGTCATCTTCTACTACAGCAGTGTGTTGTGGCGCGCAGTCGGGTTCTCAGAAAAGAATTCCCTAACGATTACAGTGATCACAGGCGCTGTCAATATTATTACTACCTTAGTTGCGATCGCCTTCGTAGATAAATTTGGTCGTAAGCCTTTGCTCATCTTAGGGTCAATCGGTATGACCGTGACCTTGGGAACGATGGCTTATATTTTTGGACACGCTGCGACCGATGCGGCTGGTAATCCGACATTGACTGGAAACGCAGGTATTATCGCGCTTGTTGCAGCTAACCTATATGTGTTCTGCTTCGGTTTCTCTTGGGGGCCAGTAGTTTGGGTACTATTGGGAGAAATGTTTAACAACAGAATTCGTGCAGCTGCTCTAGCAGTAGCTGCGGCAATGCAATGGATAGCAAATTTCGTTGTTTCCACAACATTTCCGCCGATATTGCAATATTTTGGGCTAGGTGCTGCATATGGTATTTATACAACTGCTGCGGCTATCTCGCTCTTTTTCGTTTGGTTCTTTATTAGAGAAACCAAAGGAATGGAATTAGAAGAGATGTAAATTACATCTATCTAGAGCTAGATTGGAAATATTTTCAGGCAGATGCAGATTTAAATTTTAGACTTTATATTAAAGAGAACAATCTGCATCTGCTTTATCTGAATACAAATTTTATAGTTTGATAATTAATAAAATTTTTGTTTTTGTTTATTTAAAATAATAAAAATATTCCCAGATAATTTTACTCTTTTAGTGTAATCAACAATAGAACAATGTCTACCTTAGAGAATCCTTCATCCCAGAACCAGCCAGGAAATATTAATTTAAACAAAGAGAATTTTGGTGAAGTTGATAATCAACAAACTTATCTGTTTACTTTTACAAATAGAAAAGGCGATCGCGTAAAAATTACCAACTATGGCGGCATCGTTACTGAATGGATTTCGCTAGATAAAAATGGTAAAAAATCAAATATAGTTATAGGTTATAAAAATTTAGATAGCTACTTAGCAGAACCACCGTATTTTGGTGCTTTAATTGGTCGCTTTGCTAATCGAATTGCTAAAGGAAAATTCCAAATAGAAGGACAAATCTATTCCTTACCTACCAATAATGGCGAAAATCATCTCCACGGCGGTAATAAAGGCTTTGATAAAGTAGTGTGGGATGCAAAAATCATCGAGGGCGATCCACCTACATTGCTATTAAGTTATCTCAGCAAAGATGCGGAAGAGGGCTATCCTGGCAATCTCCAAGTAAAAGTTAGTTATACATTTACAGATGATAACGAACTAGAAATTGAATATAATGCCGAAACTGACAAAGCTACCCCGATTAATTTAACCAATCATTCTTATTTTAACTTAACAGGTGATGTCAGCAATTTGATTTTAAATCATACTCTGATGATTGATGCGGATAACTACATACCTGTCGATAGTAATCTTATTCCTACAGGTGAAATCAAATCGGTAATAGGTACTCCTTTTGATTTTAAAACGCCTGATAAGATTGGCACAAGAATTAAAGAAGCTGGTGGATACGATCATAATTATGTATTAAATCAAAAAGATAATTCTGACAAACCAATAGCAATATTAACTGACGATATCAGTGGTAGAAAGCTGGAAGTATTTACAGACCAGCCAGGGATGCAGTTTTATTCAGGTAATATGCTGAATGGCGCATTTAAAACAGATGAAGGTCAAGCAATTAAACAATATGCAGCATTATGTTTAGAAACGCAGCATTTTCCTAATTCTCCTAATGAGCCAAGATTTCCATCTGTAATACTACATCCTAAAGACAAATATCATACAGTTACCAAATATAAACTTTCGCTTCATTAAAGAGGAAAAAGTGTACTGACTTTTTTGCATTTGGAAATGATGTCGCTTGATATTAGACCCAAAATGTGACTTTGACTGAATGATTGGGCAATAATCGCGGGTCTTCTCCACGAGAGATGGCGGCGCGAATAGACTCGACAAATACATGAATAGTGTCAGCAGGCGTATTAGAAAATTGAGTGCCGTATTTAGCGATCGCTTCCCCTTGAATCCCTAAAATTTCAATATCCTGTCTGATAATATGTTGAGCAGTCCACCACACAAACGGACGTGCTAGCTGATTCCAGATGCCATAGTTGTAGGTGACATCTGTGTAAACTAAAGTCGAATTATCGGTTTCTGGAATAGATTGACTGGTAATAAACAAATGGCGTTGGTGAAACCCGCCGAAGGCATCGCGTCTCATTTGATATTCCACAGAAGTAATATTGGGCATATAAAAGCGATCGCTATGTTTAATCTCTGCACCACCCCGATTTAGAAACCGACTGTACCAGCCCAAATTACTGGTTTCATTGCGATACTCTACCAAAACTGCACCATTTTCCCTTTCTACAGTCATCTCTAATTTTTGTTGGCGAGAGTTACGAAATACACCTGGATGCACAAAAGCCGTGTGGGGAATATCAATAAAGTTCTCTGCACAATTGGTAACGTTGTTTGCAAAACGGTTAATTACCCGCACCGTTTCCCAGCCTGGTTTTCCATAGTAGGGCATAGAAAAGGGTGCAAACTCTTCGCTTGGCGTATCAGCTAACCGCACATATATATAACCATCTTGTTCTTTGGTAGCGTAACGCTTTGCTTGACGCTGCTGGGAAGGCTTAAAATCCTCTCCCTCCGCCGGAACAGCAATGACTTTACCACTGCGATCGTATACCCAGCCATGATAAGGACATTGCAAAGCACCTTGACAAACCTTACCAGCTGATAGACGACTACTGCGATGCAAACAGCGATCGCGCAACGCTACAGGTTGTCCATCTTCACCGCGAAATATTGCTAGCCATTCTCCTAAAACGGTTCGTGCTAATACTGTGTTAGGCCGTAGCTGTTCGCTGAGTGCAACAATATACCAAAAATCTGCAAATTGCATGGTGAAAATTGGGAGAGAGAGCGATCGTATTTAAGATTATGGCAACTGTTTGGTGCAGCTAGGGCGTTAAACTTAATGTTATTTAGGGCAATCTAATCTTAAGCAAGATATTTAAGTACATCCTTCAATCTCGTACTCATAATTAGGTGCCCGAATATAACAATGGTAAATCAACCACAACGTCCTTTTTCGGTAGATGGCAATACCTATGCGTCTAACCCAGGAAATCTTCTTGTGGATTATTCCTATTGGATTCGTTCATTTCCTAGCGAACCAATTCAATTTTTTCTTCCACTCATCATTCTGGTTGTTTTCGATTGTCTAATCAATTGGGTTTTTGGGTTTGCTTTTTTTGAAGTATTGCGTGAAGGTAAAAGTTTACATCTTTTGCCATCTGCATTATTTGGAATTGCTATATTCAATATTTTGTTTGGCGTTGGAATATTTTGGCTGATTAAAAAACTTATATTTCTCATAATCCGTATCCGCGAACACTTCTTGTATGGTTGTGTCAATCCTAGTGTTGTTGTTTCATTAAAGCCACCTCTAATTGCAGTATTCACTGACCTCACCACAGGTAAAAAACCACATCATGCAATCAAAATTCTGCCGCAACCGCTTAGGTGGATGAAGAACGGAATACCACCAGTAGGTACAAGGTTAGCTACAGTCGCTCTATATGAGGGCAACCTTAACAAAGGTTACTGGGACAACTTTCACCCAATAGTTGTTGATTGTGTAACTGGTAATCAAGCTGATATACAAAGAGTCTTGCAGAGTATTCCAGATTGGGAATGGGAACACCTGGAAGCAGGTCTTGCATATATTAGGACAACTAAGCCAGGACTGTACACCATACCTTTTGTTCGTTGTGCATTCTGCCACAAGCTGATTTTCCTACCGCTTTATCCCATGCACCGAGAACAGCACACCAAACTTCTAGCAGATGGTCAAATGACAGATCATATTACTATGCATCCAGAACGCCGTTATCAAGGAGCGCTTGATATAGTTCCGCAAGCTTATATCCACCCACATTGTGGCGGTGCGACAAGGATGCCAGAAAAAATAATTCGTAGCTATTTAATTAACCCATTTTTATACAATGAGTACACATTTTGCTGTGGATGCAACGATTACATACATCAAAAAGAACTTTACTGGCGTGAAACAGGGCAATGCTTGGCAGACTATTTCCAAGAGTTGCAAGAGGAGTACATCCGGTTAAATGGAAATCCGCCTCCCAATCCCTTTGTATAGAATTCAGTAGCTGCAAAGTTTCGATAATCTCCGAATCACTTAATACATATTAAGAGAAGCTTATGGGTGCGGAAGCATACTGGTACTACACAGATTATCAGTCCGATCTCAATGCAGCATTACAGATGCTACGAGAACGTGAGTTTCAAGCAGGTCGCTATAATCCTGCAATACCATTGCTCGATTTTCCCATCACGGAAAATTCCCCTACTCCTGGATCTCAACATCCATCCATTGAAGCAGCACTGGAAGCATCCGAAGCTGATGGAACACGCTCAATACTTGATATTCTTAAAGTTTCTGATACACCATGTCCACTTTCAAAAGACGAGTTTGAAGTGGCGTTACTAGGTGGAGAAGAATACTATGAAATACTTGGCGAAGTTTTCAATACTGCTTTTCCGCTACCTCTACAAGGAATCCTTGCTCTGTTTGGTACTGACCAACCTACTCATGAAATGATTGAGGCGGTTATTTTTGGCAATACAAACCCCGATGTTGCATATGCTTTTTGGGACAATATTGCTAGAGGTACAGCTAGATATATTATCCTCTATGCAGACAACCAGCCTAGTGAGATTTTTTTTCTTGGCTATTCTTTCGATTGATAGCGATCGCAGCTATTAGCTTGGGTTTGCACAAGGAAATCCAAACACTTCCCAAAAATAAAAGGCGCGATCGCTCACAGTTATTGCAAACTCTGTTGGAGTAGAGAATCTACCAATTATTAATTACATCTACGGCTTTTAAATTGAGATAATCTTAGCCATATACAGTAATAGCTAGTTCTCAAGGAGAGAAAACTGGTGAGTCTTCCATATACTGGGGGTTGCCAATGCGGGGAGATTCGTTATGAAATCCGTGCCGAACCTTTAACTCTTTACCTGTGCCATTGCAAAGAGTGTCAAAAACAATCCTCTAGTGCTTTTGGTATGTCATTGACTGTCCCACGAGATGCTTTGGTTATTACTCAAGGACAGCCAAAAGCTTGGATTCGCAAAGCTGATAGCGGGCGCGAAGTCAAAAATTTATTCTGCGGTGACTGCGGAACGCGGTTGTTTCACGATCGCACTTACAGCCCAGATACTATCAACGTTAAAGCTGGGACGTTAGATGATACAACAAAGTTACGTCCAGTTGGTAACATTTGGACGCGTAGCGCCCAGCCTTGGGTGACGATTTCAGAGCAGATGCTTAACTACGAGGGGCAACCAGATGATGTGCATCTGTTATGGGAAAAATGGACACAACAGTATTCATAGAGAATAAAAAATCTTAGTAATGCTCTCCTCGCCAAAACGCCAATGGATTCTGAGTGGGACGGCAATCTGGATAAAATCGCAGTTGAGATTCCATACCGAATTCCGGGGGTGCAATCCCCAATCCCAGGCAGAGGTGAGAGAGCGATCGCGCATATTTTTCGTGATGTCCTGGCGAACCCGCATGAGCATGGGCATATTCGTGGACAACTAATAGCAGCCAATCTGTCGGCACTACTCGTCCGACATCAATCAAAATGGTAATTGGATTTGTTTGAAGATTGCACAGAGCATCAATCCCAAAGGACTGAGCTAAGGGAGCCGCATAAATTTGAATTGCAGGTTGCTCCCAAGGATGAAAACAATCGTGACAAGCCTGGAGATAGTTTTCCAGTTGTCTGTTCACCCCATCAATATGCTCGCTGATCCAGACACAGAGGGATTTACGGTTTTCTAAGTCATAAACTATATCAATCATCTCTGGATCGAGAGCTAGACTGCGAACTCCATAGAGGTAGTCTAGCCCTCGTGTCAATGGATCGGTACTAGTAGTGACGATTAATTTACCAGCCAAAGAAGGAGAAGTATTTTGTGGATTTAGCCGCATTTTGAATCTGGTTAGGAGTCAGATTTGACAGGTTAGCTTCATCTGAAGCGTCTGCAATCCGGAATTCAGTACAGAAGGTAGCAGTGCTAAAACCACCGAACCGTTTGACTGTACTTGTTCGCATCCGAATACCAGGACTGACAAACCAGAATCTCTCAATCGAACTCATGGTTTCATACTCGGTCGTCAGGACTAAGGCGTTTTCATCATCCATGTGATAGCGTCCAGCCACCGGTACAACTTCGGCATAACCTCTTTCTCGCAGCAGCGATCCTTGGCGGGGGTTATCGGCATCGGGAACCAGGGAGAAGACTGTCGAACCTTCATGGTTTTCCTCTTCTCTATCCCATCCCATTGCGCCTTGCCAAGAGACAAAAGCACCACCGATAGCCAACTTGGGGTCTACCTGATGGAGTTGGCAGATTTCAATTACTTGAGGATTATCTGCAGCAAGGGCTTGAACCTGAATATCCGATTCTCCGGCTTCAGAGCGCTTGAAGGCCAGGTGGTGTGTTGTGCGTTGCGATCGCCATCTACCACTACTTAGTTCAAAAAACTCCATTGCATCCATAAACTAAAAGCTAACTCCAAACAAAAAGTTGAGAAACCCATACCCGATCAATTATAGAACTGCAAGAGCAATCCTCATTTTCAATCCGATCTCAATATTTCATTCCGTGTCGCTATGAGGCAGTGTTCAAAACGGACAGGTGAGAGGAAATCTCTGTGATTTGTAAAATGTAGAAATAAACCACAAAAAACTTCCGTTACCCCGATCGCCGTGAACTGCCAAACCGACAAAGACCAAACACAAGCAAGCACCAGCACAAATACTGCTCCAGAAGCAGAAAAAATTCTCTGTTCTCATTGTCTGCGCACAGCTACCAACGGCATCAAATGTAAGGGAATGTGTGTGGCTGACAGTGACTATTAATGAACAGCAGCCAAAAGCCAAAATAAATGCGATCGCATCTTCAGGACATAGGCGTAATTCAAATCCGGGACTGCTCATCATCGGGAATCATTGTTTCCGGAATATTCTTAAGTCCCCAAGCAATCATGGCTTTGAGTACGGGGCGAAGACTTCTTCCTCGCTCTGTTAATTGGTAGTTCATTCTCCGAGGATGGTTGCTATATGGTTGTTTCTCCAACAAGCCAGCCTCTTCCAGAAACTTCAGGCGATTGGTCAAAATATTGGTTGAAATTCCTTCTGGAGACTCTAAAAACTCTTCAAAGCGTTGTTTTCCAAAAAACATCATGTCTCGAATAACCAGAAGTGTCCAGCGATCGCCGATTAAATCAAGCGAACAAGCAATTGGGCAGGGTGAACGGCGAGATTGAGACATTGGAAAAACTACATTTACAGCTTACTTGCATTTTACAAGTAACACCTGCTATATTAGCTTGCAAAATGCAAGTTAAAAATAAATGAGGTTACAATGGCTCAAGCCCTACCCGGTGCTAGAACTGGACAAAACTTTGCTGTGACTGATTTGGGTTTATTTTCTGAATTACGGCAGTTTACTTTTGAGACTCCAGAAGCCGCTATCAAGTTAGAGGGTAAAGTATTTCTCAAGCAGATTCTCAATCTCTCAAGTGCCGAGATTTCGTTAAACAACCTACCCCCCAAGATATCGATGCCTTTTTATCACAAGCATCGCTTAAATGAAGAAATTTACCTCTTTATTCGGGGGAAAGGTGAGTTTCAAGTCGATGATTGTGTATTTCCTATAGGTGAAGGAACCGTTGTGCGAGTAGATCCTGAGGGAGAAAGATGTCTGCGAAATACCTCAGATACAGAGGATTTGTGCTTTATTGTAATTCAGTCGCGAGTTGGTTCTTATCAAGACCACACCATTCAAGATGGCTTTGGTGTTCGCAAGCAAGTTAGTTGGGTTGGCAAGCAGCAGATTTAGGGACTTTCAACATTTGCCTTAGATCGAGCGGCCAACAGGCAAAGCTTTTCTATCATCTTGGGCAGACAAGTATACCGATGTTACTCAATCTATGTCGCCCAGATACTCTCGGATACCAGAAATTTTGTCACCTTTAATATCAAAGGAAATAGCATTCCGACCTTGAAAAGGCTGGTTGCGAATGTTTCCCTGACTTTCAAACTCAAATGTAACTGTGATGTCGTTACTACTGACTCGATCGGGTGGGCTGAACTTGAGGCGATCGCCTCTCTCCGCACGCGTTCCTAGTCTGGCAATAATCTGCTGTTTATCCTCATATTCAGAGGATTTGTCTCGCTGTTTGCCCACCGGCAGCCAGAATATTACCTCATCCGCAAGCATATCAATGAAAGGTTGAAAATTTCCTGTTGCCCATCCTTGCGCAAGGTAGTCAAATGCTTGCTGGGCAGTCTGAAGTTTTGTACCCTCCATTTGCCTTCCTACAGAATCTACTGCGCTCAATTATAACGGTTCGTTACTTGTATTTTGCTTCCCTTTATCTGGCTTGCCTCCCTCCAATCTCCATCACAATGTCCGGCTAAACCCCTCTTCACAAGGGGAAATTGGCTACGGACTAATACACCACCAACATAATTTTAAGAAACCAGAGATTTTTGATTACGTTTTGTAAATATTTTAGTAAAAAATGTGATGGTGATTTCCTTATTTTTATTGTTTATGTGTTTATCAACACATTTTTTTCAATCAAATCTTGTTCTCTCATAAAAGATTGAACCTTTGACGATATTTTGGAATTGTAAAAGCAAACTAATTTTATTTAATATTTTTTCACAAAAAACATATAAATTTTCACCAAAAGCATTGCTGTATAAGGATTTAAGGTATTTACTGCTGAGAATATATTTTCATTTTTTAAATAAAATATTTGTTTAATAAGACTTAATTTGTTATAGGAAATAATGATTATACCTATTAGAATAATCCCTAAACATTTCTTAATAAAAAATAGATATCAAGCATTATAAAAATAATTTGTAAGGGTTTAAAGTAAAACAAAGCAAATGAATACTCTATTTGATTGAGCGTTCATTGCTTCTGTTGATAATTGAAAAACTTTCACAAAACAAGAAAGCCAGATCGATCTTTTTACTAAGATTGCTGTCATAAAAAAATCGAAGTTCGACTTTTTAAGACATCAGGATCTGTAAGATAAAAAGTGAAAGTTAATTATGCAATTGATCGCTAAAACCCTCATCAATAATTCTGAATTAATCAAAATTTAGGAGAGTCACACTATGGTGCAGGATGCTTTTTCTAAGGTTGTTTCCCAAGCTGACGCCAGAGGAGAATACCTCAGTGATGGTCAGTTAGATGCTCTGATCAATTTAGTCAAAGAAGGTAACAAGCGCGTTGATGTTGTTAACCGGATTTCTAGCAATGCGTCTTCCATTGTTGCTAATGCGGCTCGTTCGCTGTTTGCTGAACAACCTCAACTAATTGCACCTGGTGGAAATGCTTACACAAACCGTCGTGCTGCGGCTTGTGTGCGAGATTTGGAAATCATCCTTCGCTATGTCACCTACGCGATTTTTGCTGGAGATGCTAGCGTTCTAGACGATCGCGCTCTGAATGGATTACGGGAAACCTATTTAGCCTTAGGTACTCCTGGCGCTTCCGTTGCAGTTGGTATTCAAAAGCTGAAAGAAGCCTCAGTTGCTATTGCTAATGACCCCAACGGTATTACTCGTGGTGATTGCAGCAGTCTAATTGCAGAAGTCTCATCTTATTTCGATCGCGCAGCCGCAGCCGTTGCCTAAACTATCACAATACATTCTCTTAGACCTCTTGCAGAGAAGCAAAATTGAGTTAAAAAATCAATTTTTGCAAGAAGTCTATTCAACCAATTTTTTGTAAAAGCAATTAGGAGAAAATTCTTCAATGACTAAAACACCCTTAACCGAAGCAGTTGTAGCTGCCGATTCCCAAGGTCGTTTCTTAAGCAGCACTGAACTCCAAGTTGCATTTGGTCGTTTCCGCCAAGCATCTGTCAGCTTAGAAGCAGCAAAAACACTCTCTAAAAAAGCTTCTAGTCTTGCGGAAGGTGCTGCTAATGCTGTGTACCAGAAGTTCCCCTACACCACCAACACTCAAGGCCCCAACTACGCTTCTACTCAAACTGGTAAAGACAAGTGCGTTCGTGATATCGGCTATTACCTACGGATTGTTACTTACGCTTTAGTTGTGGGTGGTACAGGCCCAATCGATGATTATTTGATTGGTGGTTTGGCAGAGATTAACCGTACCTTTGAATTATCTCCTAGCTGGTACATTGAAGCTCTCAAATATATCAAAGCTAATCATGGTTTAACAGGAGATCCTGCTGTTGAAGCTAACTCCTACATTGATTACATCATCAATGCTCTGAGCTAGTAAAGCTCGGTTGAGTTCCAAAAAGCTTTTCAGTTTTGTGGAACAAGGGTAAAAATAATTTGGTAATTGTGCAATGTCGCTGAATGATATTACCGGATGATTTTTGGCAGTATGTAATCCTGTTCTGCAAAAACTGAATGTTAAGTTTGCAGCCGTAAAACGTTGCAAAATTGCAAAAGCGTCAAGCATTTGTGTAGTAAGCTTGGGAAGTTTTAAACACTGACTTCATAATGTGTTAGCAGTCAATTTTATCTGACTCAAATACTTGTGCTGTCTGCGTATATAACTTCTCATCTTATTACGCAAGGCTTTTTCTTAATGATGAAAAAGATTTATTAACAGGTTAGCATTCAGGAATTTATACCAATTCTACAAAATTCAGCAATAGTTCTAAACTCAGAAACTCTTTGAGAATCTAGTAATACTGATTGTGAATTTTGAATTGGTATGGGTTTTTAGCTGTAACTTAAGAAATTTTTCCCAAGATTTAACGGGTTAGAAAATAAGGAACAGATAAGATTATGGCAGCGTTAACAGAAGCAAGCCGATTGGGAATTCGTCCGTTTGCAGAAAGTGCAAAAGTAGAATTACGCTTTGTGAACACGCCAGAAGATGTACAGTCAGTAATTTGGGCTGCATATCGCCAAGTTTTAGGTAATGAGCATCTGTTTGAAAGCGAGCGACTCTCTAGTGCAGAATCACTCTTGCTGCAAGCGCAGATTTCCGTGCGGGACTTTGTGCGAGCGATCGCTCAATCGGAACTGTATCGGCAAAAGTTCTTTTATTCCAACTCACAAGTTCGCTTTATTGAACTGAATTATAAGCATCTATTGGGTCGTGCGCCCTACGATGAGTCAGAAATTGCTTACCACGTTGATATCTATAATTCTCAAGGTTACGAAGCCGAGATTAATTCTTACATCGATTCGCTTGAGTATCAACAAAATTTTGGGGAAGCTGTAGTTCCTTACTATCGGGGTTATCAAACTACAGTCGGACAAAAAACTGCTGGCTTTCCTCGTTTCTTTCAGTTGTACAGAGGTTATGCCAATAGCGATCGCGCCCAAAATAAACCCAAAGGACAATTAACCTGGGATTTGGGGAAAAATTTGGTATCTCCTATCTATCCTGCTGATGCTGGTTCCTTAACAGGTGTTTCAACAGGAAATCGTGGTGGCAATACTTATCGGATTCGTGTTACACAAGCGGCTTCGCCCAACTCCCCACGCATTCGTCAAAGCATTAGCGAAGTAGTTGTGCCATTCGATCAGTTATCGAATCGCTTACAACAACTCAATCGCCAAGGGCGCAAGGTAATCAGCATTGCCCTTTCTTGAATAAGACAGGAGGCAGGAGGGTGAAGACAGAAGCTTCTTTCCTTCTGCCCTCTGCCTTTTTAGACAAAAATTGTTCGTTAAGGAGACTTTTAGATGGCTATTACAACAGCCGCATCCAGACTCGGAACTTCTGCATTTAGTAACGCTGCTCCCATTGAATTACGTTCCAATGCCACTCAAGCAGAAATTGCACAGGTAATTGCTGCTATTTATCGTCAGGTTTTAGGCAATGATTATTTGCTGCAATCTGAACGATTGAAGGCTTTGGAATCGCTCTTAACTAATAGGAATATTACAGTACAAGAATTTGTTAGGCAGTTAGCAAAATCAGATCTGTACAAATCAAAGTTTTTTTCTAATAACTTTCATAGCCGTGTTACAGAATTAAATTATAAACATCTGCTCGGTCGCGCTCCCTATGATGAATCTGAGATAGTCTATCATCTGGATTTATATCAAACCAAAGGCTACGACGCAGATATTGATTCCTACATAGACTCAACCGAATACCAGACAAATTTTGGGGACAATATTGTGCCCTATTATCGGGGATTCAGCAATCAACTAGGGCAGAAAACAGTAGGCTTTACCCGAATTTTTCAACTATATCGCGGTTATGCAACGAGCGATCGCTCTCAAATTTCCGGCAATTCTTCGCGTTTGGCTAGCGAATTAGCAAAAAATAGTGCTTCAACGGTTATTGCTCCTGCGGGTAGTAACAATGGCTTTGCTTATCGTCCCTCCGTCAAAGGACAAACCCCCAGCAGCACGTTTCAAGGCTCGCAAGCTTTTGGAAAAGGACGACTTTATCGCGTTGAAGTTGCTAGCATTTCTCAACCTGGTTATCCCAAGGTTCGTCGCATTAACAAAGCAGTAATTATCCCCTACGAACAGCTATCTAATTATTTTCAACAAGTTCAACGTCGCAATGGCAAAATTGCCAGCGTTACTCCACTTTAGGAGATGAGGGAGTGTGGGGAGTTTTCTTCCCCGTGCCCAATGCCCCATACCCGATGCCCATAATAAATTGATTGGTAGGATATCAAAATGGTTTATCCCAGTCGGAGTTTTCAGGTTGAAGTTTCGGGTTTGCAGCAAAATGAGGTCACGAATCAAAACAATTACCCGATTCGTTCCAGCGCTAGTGTATTTATCACTGTTCCTTTTAGCCGTTTTAATGAAGAGCTTCAGCGAATTAATCGCTTGGGTGGCAAGATTGTCAATATCCAACCGCTAACGCTGAACATCGATGAAAATTAGTGCTTTGTCTCATTAATTTAACTTGAAACTAAAATAAAACCGACACTGTACTTTCAAGAAGTATGTGTCGGTTTTTAGCTAAAATGCAGGACTTTAGTCCTGACTACGAAATTATTCATTCGCATTTTGAGCGATCGCAACCGCCAATTCTTGATAACGGCGCGGATCGCCTTCTGCAAATACAAGTTGCTCTTGTCGCTCTTGTCCCTTGCGTCCGTACAAACCTTCCATAATCTTCTGCCAGTCCATAGAAGACAAAGGTGAGGATCGATCGTCTGCCACAGGTGGAACGGTAGCTGTCTGTGCTTGGAGTTGCTGCTGTGCCATCAAAGCACGGGCACGCACTGCCCAACTGTTATCTTTGACAGCCATTTGCTCAAACTGAGACTCGATTTGCGATCGCCATTCTGGATAAGTGACAGCAATGGCATCGGCAAGATACTGTAAACCAACTACGGCTGAATAGCGTACTACCCACTCATCATCTTCCTGAGCCACAAATAGCAATGCTTCCAATGCTTCTGCTTGGGCAATTTCTAGGAGATCGTCAGGGAACCAATGCCACTTCATCATTCCTAAACCTTTAGCGGCCGCCCGGCGGACGCTGAGGGCAAAGTCTGCGGTGGCTGCTCCCAACAAAGTTACTAATCCTCTCGGATCGCCAATTCCTGCCAAAGCGCGGATTGCCCACGATCTGGCGGTGTAGTTATGCAAGTCGAGTAGCTCCAAAAGACCTGGGACTGCGGGTTCGCCAATTTGGATTAGCCCATCGACAGCTGCCACGGCTGCACCTGGATTGTTATAGCTCAAAGAGGCAATCAAGGTGGGAATGGCTCCTTCTAAACGAGCCGCTGCCAGGTTTTTTACAGCTTCTTGTAAAAGGAGAGAGGAATCTGCGACTTCTACTGCGCGAATTAGAGTCTCAAGGTTATCAGGCATGAGGAAGAAGGGAAGCAATAAGTTCTACCTTTTACATTGTCGCTCTTGCTGCTACAATAATGCATCCATTAATTGCATCACTTTTATGGCACCTGGCGATAAATCTGGTGGTGTAGTCTGTAGCATTTGTTTTTCTAGTAAACCCTTGAGAGAAATCAGCTTGAGGCTGTTTTCTGCCAAAGTCTCGGCGATCGCATCCGCAGCTGGCAAATAACCAATCGCCCCTAAATCTGACAAAACGGCTCGACGTAGTTGCAAATCATCGTTAGCCAATGCTTGCACCAGGCGATCGCCATACTGATTGGCTACTTCAGTTTCTTGAGCAGTGAGCTGATACATTGCCCGTGCTGCGGCAAACTGAATCCGAGGAACGAAGTGATCTAAGAATGGCTCGATCGCGGCAATAGCATCGATTGCTCCCAAAGTTCCCAATGCCTCTAGAATGGCATCGAAGGGTTGGGCGAGTTGGGGAGGTTCTGGTGCGGGTAGGGTTCCAGGTATTTGATTATTAAGTAAGTCGAGCAGCCTAGGAATACAAGACGAATCTCCTAGCATCTCTAAAGATTGAGCTGCGGCTTCGCGAACATAGAAATCAGAGCATTCCAGCGCTCTAACTAATGATGGGACTGCTCGTTGTTCGCCTAGTTTTCCCAATGCTCTAGCTGCATTTCTACGTAGAGGATAACCACCAGCCTTTGTGCGATCGTCTTCATCTTCTAAGGCTGCAATCAACACATCAATAGCTTCTGGAGCATCCACCCGAAAGCGCCCTAACCACCAAGCAGCGTACACTCGCAATCCCAAATCTTCACCTTGGAGATTAGCGATCGCCTGTTCTACAGTTAATTGGTTATCATCCCGGATGTTAGCTTCGTTATCCATACTTAGGCGATGAGGGAGAAAAGGGAGTGTGGGGAGATGAGAGAACAATGACAAATGCCCACAAAAAACAATACCCGGAGGGGTAAACAATTTCTAACTTCTGTCAGTCATTGTATACTCCTCCGGGTCAAACCATCGTTAAATTAGCTTAATGCGTTGATGGCGTAGTCGATGTAGGAGTTAGCTTCAACAGCAGGATCGCCACTCAAACCGTGGTTAGCTTTAACGTACTTCAGAGCTTCAACGTACCAGCTGGGAGATAGATCGAAGGTGCGGTTAATTTCAGCGATACCACCGATGAGGTAGTCATCCAGAGGGCCTGTACCACCTACAACTAGGCAGTAAGTAACCATGCGCAGGTAGTAGCCGATGTCGCGAACGCACTTATCTTTGCCAGTTTGAGTGGAAGCAAAGTTGGGGCCTTGAGTGCTGGTGGTGTAGGGATATTTGCTGTAAACAGCATTAGCAGCACCAGAAGCCAGGCTAGAAGCTTTTTCGCTTAATGCTTTTGCAGCTTCCAAGCTTGCTTTAGCTTGACGGAAACGACCAAATGCGGTTTGGATTTCGGTAGAGCTGAGGAAGCGTCCTTGGGAATCAGCAGCTGCTACTGCTTCGGTTAAAGGGGTTTTCATTTCGGATTTTCTCCCAATTATCTTGTTTGATGAAATAGCTTTTAGCAATCGGTTCAGTTATCTGAAGCCGATCAAAAAATTCTGATTAATCGCTAATTAAGCAACCGCAGAAGCAGCTCTATCAAAATAGCTAGATACTTCAGACATGAGGCTGGCACAATCGCCTCTGGTAACGCCATTGGGGTCGCCTGCGATCGCTAAAGCAGCATCTTTCATCTTTTGAACGCCAACTGCTACAGAAGAACCAGGAGTTCCTAGAGCCAAGTAGGTTTCTCTTAGACCGTTGAGGCAGCGATCGTCGAGGATGCTAGCATCGCCAGCGAAGATAGCATAGGTGACGTAGCGCAAAATGATTTCCATGTCACGCAAACAAGCAGCCATACGACGGCTGGTGTAAGCATTACCACCAGGAGCAATCAACTGGGGCTGCTCTGCAAACAAAGCACGAGCTGCATTTGCCACAATTGTGGAGGAGTTACCGGTAATCCGGTTAACAACGTCCATGCGCTTGTTGCCATCAGCAACCATAGCGCTCAGAGCATCTATTTGAGAAGCGCTGAGATATTCACCACGTGCGTCAGCTTGGGAGACTACTTTTGCAAATGCGTCAAACATACACTCAATTTCCTAATTCGTTTAGTCGAGTATGGCTTGGATGAGGTTAAAACCCAGTTCAATCGAGCTTGGCAATTAAGCTGCCACAATCGCTCGATCGACTCAAAGCAATAGCTTGAATCACCGATCAAACCTGTCCTATTCTTCCTTAAAGGAAACTTGGAAGATTTTTTTATTTCTTAAACAATTGAAGACCTTTGCTCATTTCAGATGAATGGTTAATTTTTCATCTGCTCTATTAAGTTCTTCTTTGTTGTTTATACTATATCGTTCAATCCTTTGTTTATTACAAATTGTCAAGTTGATAGCGTTATGGCTTGAGATTGTTGATTATCAAGCTTTTTGCGCTAATTACTGCGAATTTATATTCTTAACACTTGTTAACCATTGATCGGCACAGTTTAGCTCGCTCTAACGACAGTATAGTCAGATATGCTTGTAAATACAGCCTAGAAAAAAATGATAAACAAGTTTAAGAAATGTTAAGAACCTGAGTTTGAAGAAATGCAGCCCAATGAAAAATTTCACCAAGTAGCATAAAAATGCGCATTGTGTATGCAGGTATCTAGATCCACACGAGCTGAAGTCCTCGCTATGAAAGCCTGATGAATAAACAATTTTGTGTAACAAGTTACATACCAATTCAGCCTCAGTGGTTTTGAGTTGCAAAGGGTTAAGTTGATGCGAGCGAATTTAGCCAGCCGATCTTGAGTGAAGCGGATCTCAACGTCATAGATTGACGGGGAGCAGATCTGACTGTTGCTCATCTCAAACAGTCAAGGCTAAGTCCAGGCAAACTTTGGGTATAGCCTGGTTAGTGGGGGTATCTTTACTTATTAACCGGGATTGAGTTTGAAGATCTGGAAAGTATTGCCAGAGCAGATTTGAGCTAGATTCAAGCGCTGAGTGAAGAAATGCGATCGCACTTCCTTAAGCAGCCAACACAAGAGCTAGGATTTCGTGGCTGTCCAATCTTTCTTGAGCAACGCCAAAAAGGTGGCAATCCCTTTAGAAAAGCCTTGAGGATCGGGCAGACAATACTCTGGAAACTCTTCATAGGGACGCCAAGGCTCAGACGAATTATGCCGCAAATACAAAACGCGATCGTCCCCTTCTAATTTCCACAGCATTTGACCGCCAGTTGGGATTTCAGCCATGTGTTTCTCCTAGTCGTGCAAACAAAAAATACTGAGTAACAGTTTGCTCTTTTCAAATTCTGCCAGCCTAAATATTAAATTCTGTAAACATGGCTACAATACTTCTAGACTTTGATGCCGAATTACTGTAAGAGCATGGATACATTATAGGTGTCGCTAACTAAGTTAGGTATTACTTGGAGAAGTACTTTTGTCTCCACCAGATGATGGAGGCAAGATGGGCATTAACTCTGCAATTAAAACTAGAGTTATCCTTCAACTGCACAATTAAGCATGATTAAACCGAAAACCCAACTCACTCTTGAAGAATTCCTTGCGTTTCCCGAAGGAGATATCATTTACGAACTCATTGATGGAGAAGCCGTTCCTAAATTCAAAAATGATGAAATGTCACCAAAATTTTTTCATAGTTCCATCACAGGTGCGTTATTTATACTCTTGTCTGCATGGGCAACAGGAAAGGGAAGGGTAGTAATTGAATGGGCAATTAGGCTAACACGAAATCAAAAAGACTGGGTTCCTGTTGCAGATTTAACGTACGTTTCTTATAATCTTCTTCCTAGCGATTGGTTGGAAGATGACGCTTGTCCCGTTGCACCCGAATTAGTCATTGAAATTATCTCCCCCAGTCAAACTTTCGGGGAAATGACAGAAAAAGCAACTGATTATTTAAAAGCTAAAGTTGAAAGAGTTTGGGTTGTTGATACCAGAGCAAAAACTATTACTATTTTTTACCCGGATGCTCTACCTCAAACAAAACGTGGTACTGATAGCTTGGATGATTATATATTAGAAGGCTTGCAAATTACGCCTCAACAAATCTTTCAACAAGCAGGAATTGCCTAAATTACATCAATATTGATTAATCTGAAAAATCCTATGGTATGTATATAAAAATGGGCGTAGAAAACTGATAATTTTCCACGCCCGTAAAGCTTATATAAGATTGCGATCAATTTTCTGATGCAGTTTCAGTTGCACTTTCACTCGCAGAACGGATGCCGACAATCTTACCGCCTAAGCGAGTAATGCGACGCATCTCTTCATTCATGCGGCTATAGGGGACTTGAATCTGAATCGTGCTGCTATTGCGAATCTGATACTTATTGTTCTCAGTTTGCTCGTTCTGCCGCAATCCTTCTACTTCGTAGATAAAAACGCGATTGTCTGAGTTTGATGTTCCTGCCAATGCAGACTGTCCTAACATATGGTTCTTATCTCCTATTGTGCAAGGGTAATGCTGGCAACCTTACCACCCAGCTTATTAATTTGCTGAAGGGTATTGGATAGCTGTTCGTAGGGGACGATGAACTCTTTATTGCTACGACGAACTTTTGGATATCTTGGCAGGCTGATACTGGTAACTTCAATGCGGTAGAGTCCTGAGGTAGAACCTTTAGAAGATCTGCCAAAAGTGCGACTGGGTGCAGTCCCTAGTAGCGAGGGTTTGTAAGCCCAACCATCGGTGCTACCGGAAGGAGCAATAATCGCAGAAGCACTATTTTTAGCTAAGTCACTTGCCAGACGAGAACTGGTACCTGCTAGCTGAGAGCGATCGCTATTGGCATAGCCGCGATATAAGCGGAACATGCGAGTAAAACCAACCGTTCTCTGACCAACTCCTGTGGTTACGAGGTCACGGTAGTAGGGTACAATCGCATCTCCAAAGTAGGAATCGTATTCAGCAGAGTCGATATAAGAATCAATGTCTGCATCAAACCCTTGATTTTGGTAGCGATCGAGATGCTCAATCACTTCCGATTCATCGTAAGGAGCGCGTCCCAACAGATGTTTAAAGTTCAATTCAATTACCCGGGTTTGAAAATGTGGGTAAAGAAATTTGGTTTTGTATAAGTCAGATTTAGCCACCGCCCGGACAAAATCCCGAACGCTCAGTTTACCATTGGTCAGCAATGACTCTAGGCTAGTGAGACGTTCTGATTGCATCAGGTAGTCGTTACCTAATACTTGACGATAAACTGCCTGAATAACAATTTTGGCATCTTCTGCTGTCCAGTTTGGACGCAGTTCAACTGGGCGTGTTTGGTCAAAAGCCGAAGTTCCCAAACGAGATGCTGCACTAGTAATGGGCACGAATTGCTACTCCTTGTAGACTTGATATTGCGAAATAGATCGGGTTCAGGCAGGAGAAATATTTACCACTCGGCTACCCCGTTGATTCAGTCGTTGCAGGGTGGGGGAGAGTTGGTCGTAAGTTACCAAATACTCGCTCATACTGCGACGGATTTGGGGAGTCCGTCCGCTATTTGCTTGCATGACGCGCACGCGGTAAAGCTGTCCGCGATCGCCTGCGACAGTACCAGTCAGTCCCTTTCCGAAGTGAGGGGTCTTCACTGGACTAGCCAAATTCAGGGCGAGATCCTGGGTTAACCAAGCAGATTTGTTTTTACCTTGGGCGCGATCGCTATTTGCATACCCCCGATAGAGCTGAAACATCCGGTTAAAGCCTACTGTTTTTTGTCCCGGTTGAGTTGCAAATCCGCGATAATAAGGTACTATTGATTCTCCAAAGTTTTCTTGATATTCTGGTGAATCAATATAAGAATTGATTTCTGCCTCGTATCCTTTTTGCGTATAGAGATCGACATGATAGGCAATCTCTGCTTCATCGTAGGGCGCACGACCGAGCAGGTGCTTATAATTCAATTCTATAAAGCGGACTTGAGGTGTAGAGTAAAAGAACTTTTGTCTATATAGCTCAGATTGCGCTAGCGTCCGCACAAAATCTCGCACGCTAATGTTACCTTGCTGCAATAGCGATTCTGCACTGGTGAGACGTTCGCTTTGCATCAAATGGTCATTGCCAAACACTTGACGATAAGCAGCATGAATCACTGCTTTTACATCATCATTTGCCCGCAATTCTGTAGGGCTTGTGCTGGCAAATGGCTCAAATCCTAACTGGCTGGCTGCTTGAGAACTAGTCATGACTGCTCACCTAAATTTCAACCAGAAAAAACATGCCCAGAACCCCTTAAAACTGCCCATGCTAGAAAATTAGCATCCACAGCCTTTAGTTGTTCTGGGCAAAAGGAAATCCCTAGCTTAGGGCGTTGATAGCGTAGTCAATGTAGGAGTTAGCTTCAACAGCAGGATCGCCACTCAAACCGTGGTTAGCTTTGATGTGCTTGAGAGCTTCAACATACCAGCTGGGAGATAGATCGAAGGTACGGTTGATTTCTGCCAAACCACCGATGAGGTAGTCATCCAGAGGGCCTGTACCACCAGCGATTAGACAGTAGGTGATGATGCGCAAGTAGTAACCAATGTCGCGTACACACTTGTCTTTACCACGTTGGTCAGATGCAAAGTTCTTACCTTGCATTTGGGTGGTGTAGGGGAACTTTTGGTAAACTGCATTAGCTGCACCTTGAGCCAAGCTGTTAGCTTTGCTGCTCAACGCTTTAGCTGCATCCAAGCTAGCAGAAGCTTGACGGAAACGACCAAAGGCAACTTGAAGTTCTGTAGAGCTCAGAAACCGACCTTGAGAATCTGCGGTAGCAACGGCTTCGGTTAAAGGTGTTTTCATGCTGATTATTCTCTCAACAAAATATGTAAAGTTATGCGTCAGAAAGTAGAAAGAATGAAGTGGTAAGGCGTTTATTAGCCTACTGCGGCAGCAGCACGATCGAAGTAGCTACCTACTTCAGACATTAAGGAGCTACAGTCACCACGGGTTACACCGTTGGGGTCGTTTGCGATCGCGATCGCAGCTTCTTTCATCTTTTGAACGCCAGTTGCTACGGAACCGCCGGGAACACCCAATGCTAGGTATGTTTCACGCAGACCGTTCAGACAGCGATCGTCTAAAACGCTAGCATCACCTGTAAATACAGCGTAGGTAACATAGCGCAAAATGATTTCCATATCGCGCAAGCAAGCTGCCATGCGACGGTTGGTGTAAGCATTTCCACCGGGTTGAATCAACTGGGGTTGCTCTTCAAACAATGCACGTGCTGCATTAGCAACGATTGTGGATGCATTGCCGGTAATGCGGTTAACAACATCCATCCGCTTGCTACCAGCAGCTACCATATCTTTTAGTGCATCGATTTCAGAATCGCTGACGTATGAGCCTCTAGTATCAGCCTGGGAAACTACTTTAGTAAAAGCGTCAAGCATTCCAGCATCTCCTAAATAATTTTTATGCTGTGGATTCCAATTGGTTCAAAATCTGAAATTCAATTTAGATGAGCATAGTCACTAATTGAAATATGGCTCCGCTATCATTAGTACACAGCCAAACAGCCACTAGCGAGTTAGACTCGTTCAACAATTAAGGCTAATTCAACCTTAAACTGTTAGCTAGTTCTAGTTAACTAACGGTACAGCTATAAATCAATACTGCGAATATCCTCAACAACCATTTCTCTAAGGCTCACAAGCCTAAGCCATGAAATAGTCGCTCTTCGATTTTTCAGAAACTGAACTTCCTCCATCGAGAGTTAAGAGTTCAGCGGTTTTTTGAACCTGAAGATGATTAAAGCAATCCATTTGTGCAAATTTTGTGCAATTTTCTGAATGTTCTCAGATAATTGGTTAAAAAATATTAAGCAAATGCTGTAACCCTCTCAGGGCAAGGATTGATTCTATTTTCTTTTTGTCTTCAGTCTTAAATTATCGTTACATTAGGTTACATTGGTTAACTATATCCAGTGGCAGCGAAATCTGTAAAGCGATCGCGACCAAAGAAGCAGGTCTAAAATATAAAAATAATATAAAAATATCACTATTTAGTTTTCGAGTGTGCTGAACGATGCTGAATTATAGTGCTTGGTAGCTTTTTTGAACTATGAATGACCCGAAAAACCAAAAGAAATAACAAAGCAGAAGCAGTATAAAAATAAAAATTTTTTAAGTCGAGAAAGCAACTATTAAGGGGAAATTAGTCGTTAAATTAATAAGTGCAACTTCAGTACAGTTACATCTAGTTATATTGCAAAAGCAGATAATTACCACAAATTAAGATATTTATATTTAATTATCAGTCCCAAATGTTTTAAGTAATATTTCTTCATGCGTCGAGACTCAATATTTTACAAACTATTTCAACAATACCCAACTTTACTATTTGAACTATTGGCAAATCCTCCAGCAAATGCAGATACTTACCAATTTGATTCCGTAGCTGTTAAAGAACCTAAATCTAAAATCGATGGGGTATTTTTACCGCCGGAAAGCGAAAGTCCGGGTGTTGTGTATTTCTGTAGATATAGTAACGATAATCATTGCGTACAAATTTGAACAATTAAGCCGAAAAGAGATAGAACAAATATTAGGAATTACACTTAAAGAAACGAGAGTTTACCAGGAAATTAGAGAATAAGAAGCGCGATTGCTTGTTCTGCGTCAACTCACTCGACGGGTAGGGGAATTACCTTAAGATGTGCGTAGACGCGTTCGCGTAGCGTCTCGGAGAGAAGCGGCTTGTCGAAGACATCGCTTGTTGAAACCTTATCTTTGGAACAATTAGAAAATCTGGGCGTAGACGCAAAGCGGCTTCTCGAAGAGTAGCACTGTTAGATTTTATTGGTATGGCTGATTTACAGGCTTGGTTGGAAGCGCTTCGAGATTAAGATGAACAGTGAAAATACAATTGCCCTTTTCTTAATATCCCTGCGCTTTGTTTGACAGCTATATTTCAGTTTAATTTTTAAGCTACATAGTCAAAGAGCATAGTTGTCATGTAGCGATCTGCCCACTCTGTACCAAATGATTTTTCTAGAACGCGCCGGGTTTTATCATTTTGTTGTTGCTTTGTACAGTAATTTCGTTGTCCTGCCAAAACTTTGGAGATGTCAAGATTTGATGTGAGGGGTTGCTGTTGGCTAGCAATCTGACAATGGATGGTCAAAAATTCTCGAACTCGATTGAGAAACTTATCTTCTTCTTGCGAGTCTCCCGGACGGACAAATAGACAAAATTCCGAAAAGATATCGCCCCACTCTGGTAAAGCCCGTGGTTGGGAAAACTCCAATCGAGACAAGACAGACAATTTTTGGTAATAGCTTGATGGTAGAGTGCGATCGCTACTGATAGGAGATAAATCCGCTATTGCTGCACTAATTCCGCCGCGTCCGCCAACCAAATCTGTACCAAAAATGGGAATGGCATATTCGGGGTTGGGGAACATTACACAGTGGAGAATATCTAAGCCATTGCCAACCTGAGCCAATTCTAAATGCAGTTTGCGAAATTGCGGCGTTTGGTAGCAATGATTTTCAATGATCAGCCGTTCGCCTTCCAGGTGTCCCTCAACATAACCTAAACCTTCTGGGACGGAATAAGGAGAAAGATTGAGGTGTTTTTGCCAAATTTCTTCAATGGAATCCGCTAATTTGTGGATTAGGGGGTGCTGACGGCTTCTTAAGGACGCTTGCATAGACTTCTACATACGCTTCTCTTTGAGTATAGGAGTTTTAGCATCCCTCCTCTCCCACAAACCCGCAACGGATGCAGCAAGAAATATCAAGCATCACTGTTTGCGCTTTCTGATTCCCAGAGATAAATTGTTGATTTTAGGTAACTGTTACCAAGAAAGCGGTAAATTTTCAGAAAAACTAAGAAGCTAAAGGAAGGCGGATGATCTCAACACCATCAACCCGCTAACATTGCGATCGCTATTATTGGTTTGCTGATGAATATAGGAATAATCGAGCCTTACAGTAACGGATTTCTCGAAGTTGTGCCAGAGGGTGAAGGTAGCGACTATTGGCACATTGCAGCCATACATGTCAATGGTAAAGCTGTTTGCCCTAGCCCTAAGCTTTATCGTTCAGAAAAGGTAGCATTAGCAAGAGCAGCACAAATTTATGATTGGATAGTTGAAAATGAGCCAGAAATCAGTGAGGGTGGTTGCTACTGCTCAAAATTGCAGCTGATCCTGTGGTATCAACCAAAAGCATCTTAGCTGATTAAAACGAAAAGTGCGATCGGGGTGCGATCGCCATATAAGATGTAGTCGGATTAAAACTTTGCGAGTATGCGATCGTAATATTCATTCAAGGATTGGAGTATACAAGTGAGAAAAATCTGGCTGCTGGGTTTGACACTCGTGAGCTTCGGGATGCCGCTATTATTTAAGTTGCATTCATCTGTATCAGTAGTACCAACGGTTGCACCTTCACCAGCAAAAACCATTCGCTACGAACAGCGCACACTACCGCAAAGCATAGTTCATATCTTGTCAATTCCCACTGATAGGCGATTTTTAGTCACACCTGTACTGTCACCCAAAGTTGCGACTGTAGAAGAATTTGCCCAGAAATATCAAGCAAAAGCAATCTTAAATGCAGGCTTTTTTGACCCAGTTAATCAAAAATCTACTTCCTATGTTGTTATCTCTGGTCGTGTAGTAGCCGACCCTAAAGATAATGAAAGACTGGTGAATAATCCCAACTTAAAACCTTACCTCAGTAAAATTTTCAATCGTACAGAATTCCGCCGCTATTTATGTGGTGAAACTATCACATATGATATTGCCTTGCATAGCGATTTATCATTACCAGGGTGTAAATTAGTTGATGCTGTAGGTGGCGGGCCCAGCCTTTTACCAGAACTTACTTTAGAAAAAGAAGCCTTTGTAGATAAAAACAATGGACGAGATGCAATTGGCAGCAATCAACCTAGTTCTAGAAGCGCTGTAGGCATTATTGATGATGGCAGCATTGTTTTAGTAATGGTAGCTCAAAAACCAAACGTCCGCCTCGCTAAATCTGGAATGACATTGCCAGAATTAGCAGATTTTATGAAAACCATTGGTGCAAAAAAAGCGATGAATTTGGATGGAGGTAGTTCCTCTTCATTTTATTACAATGGTAAGACTGTTTACGGAAAGCTAAATATTGTTAGAAAACCAATAAAGCGTCAAGTGAAATCAGTTTTATTGATTCAGGAGAACTCAGTAAATAAATAATAAAAATAGCAAATATTATCGTCTTTGCAATATCCTCACATCATATTCAACAATATTACTGATTTAAAAATAAGCCTCTATGAATGAAGCTATAGGGAGCAGATTTCTGGAGTGTTTATGAAATTAATCCAAATCCTAAAAGTAGCTGTAATACCTGTTTTGGCTGTATTTAGCTGTCTATCAATATCAAATATAGCACTAGCTGACTATTTAAATAGCGAGGGCACAGGCGGTAATTACCGTTATCAATTATGGACTAGCGATGATAACAGCAATTACTATTTGAAAATTTGGTCAAGTGAGGCAAGTTCAGAAAGTAAAGCATATACTACTAGTTACTTCGCATCAAGTAGAGAAGCTCTAATTTATTTTGATTGCAATTACGCCAAGAAAAATTTACCAGAATGTAGGCAATAATATACAATTTTGAGCAATGAAGTTGTAATAAATGTAAAACATATATATTTGAATATTTCGCCCAAAGCAATTAAGTTTTAGGCGATTCTATCTTTTTTGTTAACATTGAACTTTCTAATATAAAGTATATAAACATTTATAGGGTTTACATACTGGCAATAAATACCGAATATAGATGATGCAAAAAATTCACTATTGTAGGGGTTTAGCAATGCTAAACCCTGCATAAATATTCGCCAGATGTATCCTTGAAGAAGATAGAGGTAAATTAATCTCTAGTTTTCTCTAAGCAATTGAAGTTTGAGTTTAATTCCTGACATTCTCTAGCTTCAAACATTTGCTTGTTGATAACTGCCGATTGCGCACTCATTAACTGTGTCCCTGCTACTGCTAGCGTACCAAGAGCAGCTATACTAAGGACAACAGCTTTTTTTCTACTTTTTATAGACGCAACTAAAGTTTGTAATCCAGTGACATTACCAATAACTGGAATAGGTTTCAGTGCTTCTAGCGCAACTGCTGCATTAGCATAGCGATGTTGGCGTTTGCGCGCTACCATTTTCATCAGCCACGATCTAAAAGATGGACTTATTTGTGGTACTAATTTCTGAAAATTAAAGCGATGTTTAGCATCAAGTAACTGACCAACATCCGCAGAACGAGTGCGAGTGAGTAAGCAAATTAATGTTGCTCCTAAACTATACAGATCTGATGCCTCAGTTAGAGGATAACCAAACTGTTCTTCTGGAGGCATAAAGCCTGGAGTTCCCACAGCAAAACTGCTGAGAGTCATCTTTGTACCTTGTCTTTGAGCCAAGCCAAAATCTACTAGGTAAGCATTAAGCAGATTATCTACCAAAACATTCTCTGGTTTTATATCCCGATGGATAATTGGTGCTACTCGATTTTGTAAATAAACCAAAATCTCTAAAACAGAAACAGCGATTTGCTTAATTTCTTCAGGATGAAAGCTACGTTGTAACCCTAAAGATGGAGCGTTTTTATATTCCTGCAACATATAAAAACCCGTTGATGTTTCAAAAGAATCAACATAACGGGGAATACGGGAATGATTTAGTTGTTGCAAGATTTCAATTTCGCGTTCATAAGCTTTCAAACCTGACCAATCATGGATCGCACTAGCAAAACGAAACTCTTTGATCGCTACTTTTTGGTTAGTCTTAAGTGTATGAGCCAAATAAGTAGTTCGTCCTGCTTCCTGGTTGCGTCCTAATTCTTGGATAACTTGATAGCCTTGCTGAGAAAAATCTGGATATTTAGTTAAGGAAGTATCCCCTTGATATCCATTTTGCACATCAAGTTCCATAGACAATCACCACACAATTTTAATTTTGTCAAATGAAGGATGAAGTATGAAATTACCCTACTCATGCAAGTGGCTGATGAATATCGACAAAATCTGATTTTTTTGCCCATCAGAGGTAGCTTGCATCTTGTTTCATTCCTCATCCTTTAGACTTCAGCCTTTTTTAGCCTAAACTGGGTAAAAAACTTAATATCCTCTTGCACAAAGGCGCATAGACGTCGAGAAGACGCCTATGCGCGAGATCATCACCTTTGCGCTAGCCAATCCACAATTTGGGTATTGACAACATCTGGGACTTCATCATGGGGACAATGACCAGCGTTGGGAATGGGAATAATTTTGATTTGTTTGCCATTCTCACGCGCTTCTTCGTAAATCTTTGCTCCCGTAATTGGTGTCCAAGGGTCATCAGCACCCCAAATTACCAATAAGGGACGCTCTACCTTAGGTAAAAGTTCCGCAGGAGTTGGGCCAGGAGGTGCTGTGAGAATAGATGCAAAAACTTGTTGCGCTCCCGGATCGCAGGCTGGGGTATAAAGTAGATCGACTAATTCATCTGTAACGGCTTCGCGGTTGCGGTACACCTGGTAGAGAGTGCGGCGAATTTGAGCTTTTTGACGGATGCGGTTAAAAACCAATTTGCCTGTAATACGCGATCGCACTACTCTGTTAAAAGCTGCCATCACAATGCGTAATGGTGGATTCAATTCGTGGGGACGATGGCTCAAACCACCAGCAGAGTTAATTAAAACACCACCCGCCCCTATTTCTGGATGTTCTGCTAGTACCATCAAGCTGATAAGTGCGCCGATGGAATTACCGATAAATACAGCAGGTTCTTTGATGTGTGCTTGCCAGAAATCTTTGAGCAGTTCCACCCACACTTCTATGGTGTAATTAATTGCTGCTTTCTCAGAACCACCAAAACCCAATAAGTCTATAGCGAAAACTTGATAACCAGCATTTGCTAAGACTGGGATATTTTTGCGCCAATGTCCAATGGAAGCGCCAAAGCCATGAACCAGTACTAAAGGGCGTCCTGTACCCATGACAGTGTACTGAATTTTATAGCCTCGCCATGTCCAAAGGGATTTTTCCAAAGTTACTGAAGGTAACTGCTGGGTAGCTAAATTCATTATTAAGATTCCTAAAGTATTGTTTTTATAGTAATATCTCCTACCTGCAAGAGTTCTAGACAAAATGCTATTTTTGAACCAACCCTACTTGGTTGTGCATTGAATGCATTGAATTGGTGTAGATTTACTAGCTGGGATGCTTGTCACAATTCGTTTCTGTATTTGAGTTTGAATTGCTTATGACTATTGCTTCCAACCAACTCAAGACTGAGATTTTCTACCCAGACTCTGACGGTAAAGCGATCGCAGAGAGCGATCCAGCACGCGATTATTTAATTTATGGTGTAGAAGCCCTAGATATTTATTTTCAAGACCGAGATGATGTCTATGTATCGGGGAATCTGTTTATTTACTACAAAAAAGGTATTCCTAGTGCTGTAGTCGCGCCCGATGTGTTTATGGTGTTTGGGGTTGAGAAGAAAAAGCGCCTCAGCTATAAGGTTTGGGAAGAAGGCGAGAAAGTCCCTAGTTTTGTTTTGGAAATCACTTCTGCAACGACTCAGGAAAATGACGAAATAGAAAAGCCTTTGAAGTATGAGGCTTTAGGCGTACAAGAATATTTCCAGTACGATCCGCCAGGAGATTATCTGAATCCCCAACTCAAAGGTAGAAGTTTGTTTGACGGTAAATATCAAGCTATTACATCAACAGTATTAGCTGATGGGGTATTCTCAATTCACAGCCAAGTATTAGATTTAGATTTGAGAGTAATTAACGGAGAATTGAGGTTTTATAATCCTCGAACTGAGAAAACACTCTTGAGTTACAAAGAAACGGAACAAGCACGACAAGCAGCCGAACAAGCACGACTGGATGCAATACCTAAACTATTGGAGTTGGGCTTAAGTGTAGAACAAGTTGCAAACACACTTAGCTTAAGCGTGGATGAGGTAAAAAGATTTGCGCAATAGCTTTCAGTAATATTACTTTACTAAAAGTGTTGTTTTTATTTGGCTAAGTATAAATTATTCATGTTAGTTTCATCTAAATTACGGGATTAATAATTCCAGGAAATAAAAATTTCCCTTGACCTAATAGCCCATCGGTGTGAACTGAGATGAAACACATAAATCAGAGTTACTTAGCTTACTTAAGCAAAGTTGTTGTTGCTGCTACGTTTGTAGCAATGTTTTCGCCAACAGCTTATGCCAATACGGCTTCAGGGTCTTCTACCAATGTTGCACAAACTACAGGAAATTCTCCAAGTCAGCAGCTTTTAGCTGATAAAAAAGTAGAAACGACCCGTAGCACGACTATTCAGAGGCGGACTGTGACGACAGAACGCCGCAACCAGGTAATCACTAGTAGTAATTCCGTAAAGGGAAAAGCAACTGGTTTTAATCTTGCTGTTTGGCAACCTGCTGGTAATTTTTCGGAAGTAATTACCCGTATTTCTGTCAAGGGTAAACGTGGCAAGGGTTATTTAAAAGAACGGTTTTTGGGCGATTACAAATACAAGATTAAGCAAAAAGCCAAATTTGTTAAGGGCTTAAGAGCAGGCGATCGCGTTGTCGTGCGGTTGTATGATACTCAAAACCGCTTTATTGGCTATAGCGAATTTGAATGTTTAGCAGCAAACACCACAGTTAACTTAATCTTGTCTGCTAACCCCAGTGAATATCAAGTTGTCCGCACTGTTTATGGCGTTGATGCGAACTCGGACGGCAAAATTGACTCAAATTCTACCACATACGACTACTTCACCCAAGTTAGCAACGAACGTGTTAGCTTCCTGAGTAGTTCGCAATCAATTAATGTTAGTGAATTTCAAGTCCAAGGTTGGTCAGCAGTTCCAGCTACTAGCGTTTATCCTAACTCTTTTACTCAAGGTGAATATACCTTGGTGCGCCAATCAATTAATGCTTTCAGTTCCAGTTCAGCTTTAGCTTTGAAAGCTAGACCTGGTGAAGTGGTCGATCTTGTTGAAGTTAGCGATGATAACAATTCTGTTTACAATGTCAGCCAGATGATGATGATGTATCGCGAGGTTGGTGTAGACAACAGCGTTCAGGTAAACTTTAACGATGTATCAACAAACCACTGGGCTAAAGATTTTATTGCTGAATTAGCAGCCTTACAAATTATCGAAGGTTTTCCCGATGGTAGCTTTCGTCCAGATGAACAGTTGACTCGCGCCCAATTTGCGGCGATGCTGAGTCAGGCTTTTGATAAGGTAAAAGTTCGCAACCCTATCAGTTTTAGGGATGTTTCCACCAGCCATTGGGCTTATAATGCTATCCGCGAGGCTTATTCAAAAGGCTTTTTAGCAGTTTCTGGTACTCAATTTAACCCGGCTCAAAGCCTATCTCGCTTAGAAGTTTTGCTAACCTTGGCACGAGGTCTCAATTATACATTTAGCGGTTCTACGGAAACGATTTTAGCCGCTTACACCGATGCGGTTTCAATTCGTAGCGATGTCCGCAATGCGATCGCAGCACTCACACAACGAGGTATTGTAGTCAATTATCCCAATGTGCAAACTCTGAATGCTAATAAAGTAGCAACCAGAGCTGAAGTTACTGCTTTGATATATAAATCATTAGTCAGCACTGGTGAAGTGGCAGATATATCCTCTCAGTATGCTGTAGAAAGAACCCAGCGTTCTGAAGTTTTAGATGAAAGTATCACCCCAGCAGAAAGTGGGAAACCGCGCCGTCATTGTAACCAAGGCATAGGTAATGGTGCCGAAGGTTGCGACCCCGGTAATTCCCATCCCCACGGTGGTAGCAATGATGAAGGCGGACGCACTCCAGGAAGAAAGTGAGAATTAGACCAGTAACTTATTAATTTTAAAAACCCGGTTTCTTTTAAGAGAAAGACCGGGGTTTCGTTTTTTTAACGTTCGGCTTGTGCTGAATTTTCTTGCATATACAATTCTCTAGTTGGAAAAGGTATTTTAATTCCTTCTTGTTGATATCGCTTATGCAGTTTCTTAATAAATAAATGCTTACCAATGCGCTGGTCAAAGAATTCATTGACGCGCATATATAAAGTAAAATCTATACTAAAGTCACCAAATTTGTTAAACCTGATATAAGGTTCATTAGCGATTAATTCTGGTGCTATTTCTTGCATCACTTCTTTAGCTACTTGAACAGTTACTTTCTCTACTTGTTCCAAGTCGCTCTCATAATCTACTCCCACATTCAGAGTTAATGTAATTTCTTTAACTGGTAGATGATAATTAATAAAAATTGCCGAGGCTAGCTTAGAATTAGGAACAATTATCACATTATTAGAAAGTTCTCTAATAGTTGTACTTCTCCAAGAAATATCGATTACATATCCTTCATGGTTGTCTGCTAGTTTGACATAATCACCAGTTCTCACTTGCTTGGAAATCAATAAATAAAAACCAGAAAATAAATTTTCCAGTGTATCTTTAAGTGCTAAACCAACTGCGAGACCACTAATACCTAATGTAGTGACTATTGGTGTAATTTGTACGCCCAATGTTTGTAATAAAATTAATGTCCCTAACATTAAGACAGCAGCCATAGCAATATTAGCAACTAGGGATGCTGAAACACCTTCGGTTCTGTGAGTAAATAAATTCACAAAACCAGCAGTCAATCTAGCTAAAACTAGAGTTACCGAGTAAAGTACAATTATAGTAACGATTTTTTGCAATAAATTAGCAACATCTGGCTTGATCGGAGCGCTCAGAATAGCTGCCAAAAATCCCGCGATCGCAAACCAAAGAAAGGTCATGCGATGCAGAGAGGAAAATATAATTTCACTTCCAGGAATTTTTCTATTTGTAATAAAGATTTTTAGCTTCTTGAAGACAAATTTTTCCGCAATTATTCCCGCTAGTAAGCCAGCTAGAATAAATACAATCGGCAGAATCCATTGCATCATAATCAATTTGAAATTTGATATTCAAAATTACGGAACTCAGTGAGTGGAACTCACTTTTGGTAAATTTTACCTTGTAAGTTGCTGAAGTAACTGTTTGAGATTTTCTGGACTCATAGTAACTTTTACTTCTAGCTGTTGCGTTGCATCCTGTAAAGTGAGGATGTAGTTTTCACCAGATGGATTATATAGATATTGGGGGTTTGTGAGAGAAATTGTTTGATAAGTAAGAGTCTTTAAACCTACCCGGATAACTAGTTCTTTTTGTGACTGAGGAAAAATATATAAATTTTGGTGGAGGCTATCAAGAATTAGTTTGTAAGGCGTGATGTTACGTTCCTGGGGAGAATCAGATTTACGCCAATAGAGAGTAATACCACGAATTTCTGGATTAGCGATCGCAAAATCCTCATCAAACCGTTTTGGTTCCCAGTCTAGTTGCTCAACTTCTTTATTTTCAGTAATTATTCTGTGCTGCCATGTAACTTCTTTACTATTAATACTTTCCCACCATTGACGAATGGTAGCTAAATTTTGGGGATTATCAGGATTGCCACTACCTGGTTGCCACAGAGTTTTTACTTGCATTATCAGCTACTAAATAAGCACTGAGGCTTGATTGCTATGTTTTCTTTGTCACTTTTTAGTGTAAACATTAAGCGAGGATTGGGGAGATGAGCGAAGAAAGACAAGGGGGACAAGGGGGACAAGGAAGCAAGGAGTAAAGAAATTATTATTGCCTATTGCCTAATGACAACTGACTCTTGACTTTTGACTCTTGACAATGGACTTACCAATTATTTATCACCGAGATTACGTTGCACCATTACCTCCAGGACATCGCTTTCCAATGGCGAAGTTTCATCAACTATACGAACTGCTGTTAGCTGATGGCGTGGTGCAAATCGAACAATGTCATACCCCACAACGTCCGTTATCAGAGTTGATAGAGTTAGTTCACACCTGTGACTACGTTCAAGCCTACTGTCAGGGAACCTTAGATGTGAAAGCCCAACGGCGTATTGGTTTACCTTGGAGTCCGGCGCTGGCGAATCGTACCTGTGTAGCGGTCGGTGGTACAATACTCACTGCCCAACTAGCACTAACTCAAGGTTTAGCTTGCAATACAGCGGGTGGAACTCACCACGCCTTTCCCAGTTATGGATCTGGTTTTTGTATTTTCAATGATTTAGCGATCGCATCCCGCGTTTTACAAAAACTCGGACTTGTGCAAAAAATTTTAATTGTGGATTTAGATGTACACCAAGGCGACGGCACAGCCTTTATTTTCCAAGAAGACGAAAGCGTGTTCACATTCTCGATGCATTGTGAAGTCAACTTTCCAGGCACAAAGCAGAAAAGCGATTTAGATGTTCCCCTACCAGTAGGAATGGAAGATGATGCCTACCTGCAAACTTTAGCAAAGTATTTACCAGATTTATTATCTGACATCCAACCAGATTTAGTTTTTTATGATGCCGGAGTAGATCCCCATGTAGGCGATCGCCTGGGAAAATTAGCTTTAACCGACACTGGCATTTTCCGTCGAGAAATGCAGGTTTTGAGTACCTGTGTGAGTTCCGGCTACCCCATCGCCTGCGTTATTGGTGGCGGTTACGCCGAAGATTTGAACTCCCTCGTCTGGCGACACTCACTACTACATCGCGCT
This sequence comes from Calothrix sp. NIES-2098, assembly GCF_963875125.1. NCBI lineage: Bacteria > Bacillati > Cyanobacteriota > Cyanophyceae > Nostocales > Calotrichaceae > Calothrix > Calothrix sp. NIES-2098. The sequence continues at coordinate 7,491,160 of NZ_CAWNKJ010000001.1, read as the reverse complement.
GCTAGTCAAGTCTATCGGCAATATAAACTATAAATCTTTCCCTTTGCGTCTCTGCGCCTTTGCGTGAGATTTTATAATTAGAACTTCCGCGCAAGTAACCGAAGTTACTGGATGAACAAAACCAAAATCAGAATCTACGAACTCTCAACCGAATTAAAAGTAGACAGCAAAAAGCTACTAGCAATTTGCGCTGAACTCAACATTGTCGCCACAAGCCCCAGCAGTTCAATCTCCGAATTCGAGGCTGAACGAGTTCGCAAAGTCGCAAAGCCACCCGCCACTAAAGTTGCTACCTCAAGGATGAAAAAAGCCTCCGAAGATTGGGGCTATATGTTCGTAAATTCGACGGTTGATAGTTTTATCCGCCATCTTGAAAGCGCTGCTGCGGTTGCAGAATATCCCGAATTTGGGGAGCGCCGAGAATATGCCCACGAGTTAATGTATGAATGTTTCGGTCAAAAGCCTTGTCTATTTTATGTCCGTCGCAAAGGCGCTGGCAGAGCTGCAAAAGAAGAAATTTGGGATTTGATCGTAGCGACAGACTCCGATGATAGTAAATTACCCCTCAGACTTCAGAAGTTAGGAAAAACGTTAGGATTTAAAGCCGCCGTCCAACCAAATAGCGACAACGGTTTAAAAATACTGTCTGTGTATTTACTCCAAACCTCACGGGGACAAGCCAATGCTTATGCTGTGCCCTTTCGCTTGCGACTGTTACCTAACCACGAGCATCATATTGGCATACCCTCAACAGTATTTACACGCATAGCTGCCGCGCCAGTTTGCGGCGACTATGTGCCCACAGAAGAACAACTCAAAGCTTGGAAAGCATTTTTGCAAATTGAAGAAAAAATTGCTCAAGCACGTCAATTCTGTGTTCTTTATACCAGCCACAACTACAACTTCAAAAGGCGAATCAGTTTTGAAATTGATGTCACCTCAGCTACCCTTGACGGTTCTAACGAAAATCCCTTAGATGAAGGTAACTTTTGGGAACGGGTCAGAAAAGCCAAAAACGACGACATCAAACTATTCGAGACTGCACCCACAGGAAAAAACTGGCAGCAAAGTCGCTTATTAGGTTCTATAGAAGAAGTTGACCCCAAGCGTTGCATTATCAGCATCAGGCTGGAACGGGACTTAGCTGACTACATGACAAGCGGACGTTATCAGCTTCCCAATACTGGATTTTTATGTTTTGAAGCACTGGGCGACATTAAACAAATTCAGCGCAAGAAAAAAGCTTTAGACGATTTAAATAATGGTCGCACCCAAAATCCCTACTTGGGTAATTTCTTATTTGACGCTTCCCAAGCTAGACCTATTCAAAAAACTGTCCAACTACAAGCACAGGATTTATTACTTTCCTCTGCTAACCCCGGTCAAAAAGCAGCAGTAGAAACGGTACTTTCCGCCGAGGATTTGGTTTTAATTCAAGGGCCGCCTGGTACGGGCAAAACTACTGTAATTGCTGAGATTTGCTATCAAATTGCGCTACGAGGTGGACGGACTTTGATAGCTTCGCAAGCCAATTTAGCAGTTGATAACGCCCTCAGTCGATTAGTTCATAACCCTGTAATTCGGGCGATACGCAAAGGACGCGCCGAAAAAGTTGGGGAGGAAGGACAGCCTTTTTTAGAAGACCAAGTGATTGGTACTTGGTTATATAATACTGCTACAGACTGCGAAAATAATCTGCGTCAACGCCGCAAGAATGTAGAGATATTTCAACAATTGTTGGCATCATCACAAAGATTTAATGCTTACTTCCAAGCAGAAGAAGAATTTCAACAGAGTCAGCAAGAAATAAATCAACGCCAGCCACAATTAGAGGTAGCTTTAAACAAGCAAGAATCACTTTATCAGGAAGCCTTAGCCAAAAAAACTGAAGTGGAAACTTTATTTTCTGCCTTAGAAAATCTCCTAAATGCCCCTTCGATAGTCAACTGGGAAGCTCCAGAAATTACAAATTTTTTACCACATCTTAGATCTTATACAGAAGGTAATGATTTAGTCAAAAACTTTTTAGTAAATGTAAGTAAAGCCATCAGTTTGACAAATATACTTGGCTTTGTTCAACCTCAATGTGGTGCTTTTGGGTTAGCAGTTTGGCTACGTGAAACTATAGCCGAGGGAATTCCAGAATTTAGAACTGCATTAATTTATGCTCAGGGTGCAAATGTAGCGATGTTAGAAGTTGCAGCAGCCGTGGAAGTTTTTAAACAGCACTCTAATAAATTACATCAGTTACAAAAAGAGCATCAGCAATTCTTTAGCAAACAGCAAAGCTTACAACAAACAATCCAAAACTGGGAAAACCGCCAACAAGAAATTGATGCAGTCATAAATGCTGTTAAAGAGTGGAAAGCTACAGCAAATTCACGAATTTCGGAAATTTTGGATAATTCTCGACAATCTACTCAAGCATTAACTCTAGATTTGATGCAATTACCACCAGGTTTGGTGATGCTGGCTAATTCTTTAAAAATCTCTCTGATGCCAGCCAACTATACAGTTAATCTACCAGACTGGGATTTATTAGCGAAAGCAATAAATTATGAGATAGAGGGTAATTTCACTGATAGAAAAGGTAAACAGCATAGTTTTAGCTACTTTTTACAGCAAAATTTTAGCCAGATTCCAATATTATTGGAAATAAGCGATCGCACTCAATGGCAGGACATCTCTCAACAATTTAATAACTATCAATATCTCACAAATAATCAACGAAAAACTCTAGTAGAAGCTGCTCAGATTTTTTTGAGTAGAATTCAACAAACTTACGGTGCTTCTTGGGAACCTAATAATAGCGAATCTACTCTCACTCGAATTAGCCAAGAACTCATAGAGAGTATCTTAGCAAATGCTCGGCAGTGCGTTTTTAAAGTTAAAACAGAAACAGAACAGCAGTTGCAACATCTGCAAAAGCAATTAACTGAACTACAAAATAATGAAATTGCTCAATCACAAATATTAAATACCCAAAACCAGATAGAAACAGCCAGACAAGACGCTAATATCAAACTTGCACGAGTTATCAATATTTTGGAAGAACTTAACCAACAGTCAAACGTCCCAAATCAATTACGTGCCTTAGCTGACCAATATCTCACAACCCAAGCAAATATTTGGGAAAAACCTCAAGAATTCTCTAAGCACGTTCATTATTGGATAAATCACCTCAGTCAGCTTGAAACTTTGATTGCATCGCTAGAGCCTTTTGCTGTATTAGAAGATATTAAAATTACTCTATATGAACATTTATCAAAGTTACAAGAAGAAACTATAATTTTTCAACAACAGCTTGATAGTCTAAAGTTAGAAATAGCTGAAATATCCAAAAAATCACAACCACAACCATCAGAAAATTTGTTATTAGAAAGAAAATGGTGGGAGATAGAATGGCAAACAATACCCGATAAATTTAAACCAAAAAATTCCCTTAACAAATTGTGCGATTTAGAATTTTTACGTAGCATTAAATCTCAGTTTGATTCTTGGCAAACGCAACTAAATCAGGATGAAACTCATCTTCATAAATATCAAGGATTCATTCAAGATTGGATTGAAAAAGTACGCAACCCATCTGAGCGCGATCGCCACGATTTAAGACAGATTTATTTAGACAATTCTAACGTCGTTGGTATCACTTGTGTACAAGCCGCAGGTCGAGATTTTTCTGAAGAATTTCAATCCTTTGATGTTGTCATTATTGATGAAGTTAGCAAATGTACTCCACCTGAATTACTTATACCAGCCTTAAAGGGTAAAAAGTTAGTTATGGTAGGCGATCATAAACAACTACCGCCAATGCTTGATACTAATACTTTAGAAGAAGTCGTCCAAGAAATTGGCAGTACAAGAGAAGAAGTTCAATTTTTAGAAGAATCGCTATTTAAAAGTCAATTTGAAGATGCAGATCCAAGCATCAAACAAATGCTAACTACTCAATATCGAATGCACCCTTATATTATGGGCGCAATCAATCAATTTTATGAAGGTAAACTAGAATGCGGAATTTTACACCCCGATATTAAACGCGCTCATGATTTAGCAGGCGATATTATTCAACCCGATCATCATATACTTTGGGTTAAAATGCCAAGAGAAAATGAATTTCAAGAAAAGCGTGAAGGAACTTCCTTATTTAATCTTCAAGAAATAGATGTAATTGAAAGTCTGTGTCAGCAATTTGAAAATACTTGGGCTGCGAAAGTTGCTTGTGGCGAACCTAAAAAAGAAATAGCGGTAATTACATTTTATGGCGCGCAACTGCGAAAAATTGATGAACGCCTACAATCAGAACTGTTCCCTTCATTGCAAATTCGGACTGGTACAGTTGACAGATTTCAAGGTATGGAACGCCCAGTTGTAATTGTAAGTATGGTTCGCAACAATAATAAGGGAGATGTAGGATTTGCGAAAAAACCAGAACGGGTGAATGTAGCTTTTTCTCGCGCTCAAGAATTACTGGTAATTGTGGGTTGTCACGATTTATTTACCCAACAACCCGGTAAAGTCGGCAATATGTACTCAGAGGTTGCCAACATTGTAAATCATCATGGAGGTTTCGTTGATGTTTCACGCATCCTCGGCTAAACCTATTGATGATAGTCTCAACAATATAGTTGAAGAAATTGAAGCGCAAAATCCTAACTTATTAGTTTTAGCAGCACGTCAATTACGCTATAGTTTGCATCAAACAACTGTAGAACTCACTATTACAGAACCTCGTCCATTTAACGTACTCGAAGAATTTATCATTCGTGCTGGGATTGAATTCGATCCACCTCCAACAGCTAATGAATTAGCATCCATACTAGGGCTTGATAAGGTATTTGTGCAAAGTACAATTGCAACTCTACAAAAATTGCAAACTCTAGCACCAAAATCACCAATTACAGTTACCGAGCAAGGACGCTTATTTTATGAGAAAGGTTCTGTACCACAGCCTCCATATACTGTACAAATTCATGGGATTACAGATTCTTTAGGTGAAACTGTAACTTTTCAGGCTGAACCATTAAATGAAGTAGTTATCAACTTACCGAGTTTGGCTAATATTCTTAATATTAATTATAAAATTCATGAGGTTTCTTCTTTAAGTTTAGAGCAAATCCAAACCAGCCTTCAGGCTTCAGGCGTAGCACTTCATGTACCAGAAGCTGGAAAGCTTGTCACTGCTTTTAGAGTAATAGCTCCAACTCAAACTATTTGGCGAAAAATCTCTCTTTTTGTAATTTTTAATCCTAAAGAAGATAAAATCAGCTTACAACTGCGGCGAGGAAAGCAAATTTTAGATTCCCGTTCAAAATGGCTGGAAATATTGCTAACTGAAGGAAAGCTTTCTTTAGATGCTGTATGGAAATTAGCCAACGAAAGCATCAATATTGAGCAGGAAGTAGCCCTTAAATATAAAAATATTGAAATTGAAGCCAGACTGGAAGAAATTCAGCAACAGGCTTTAGAAGTTAATAAAAAACAAGTTATACAGTTACGCGATCGCCAAATTTACCAAACTTTTTTAGAAATCATAAATACAGCAAAGCATCAGATTATTATTTACTCTCCTTGGCTAAATATTGTAAATGATGAATTCCTGCATTTAATACAGCAATTAGCCAAGCGCGGAGTTTGGATTTTAATCGGATATGGAATAGAAGAACAACAACAAATATCAGCAGAAATTTCAGAAAAACTCCAAGCAATCAAAACACCTGAGGGTTTACCATCCGTACAATTTGTTTGGTTAGGAGATTCCTATATCAAAGAGATAATAGTCGATCGAGAAATTTATCTTTGTGGTTCTTATCGCTGGCTATCCTCTAGAGGTTATCAACTACCACTAGGTGAGTTAGTTTATCAAGTAACAATTCCCCAGCAAGTTCAGGAAGCCTATGAATTTCTCGCCAACCGCTTGCAAAACCAGACTCAACAATTATGGAAAAAAGCTGTAGAAAACCGCGATCTGCAAATAGCTGTAGATGCTTTGTGTATTTGGGGTGCGTTGCGCATGGAAGAAATAGCAATTACAGAAATAGAGAAAAGTAACTGGCTAGAATTGTTACCAATATGGCTAAATGTGATATTGCATGGGTTAAGGTCGAATAATTTACCTGATGATTTAAAATCTTTTAATTTGGCACTTTCATTGCTGAGTCAGCTTACAGGAGAAGAAGTTTTTATTGATTCGTTACGAGAGGGATGGCGTCAAGTTATCAATGCGATCGCCACACACAACCGCGATACAGCTTTAAATTTACTCAACAATGAAGCATGGTCGCAGTTTATCCGTCTTCACATTGTCCTACAAGAGGATTCACCTGAAACCTTGATCTCGCAACAAAATTTACCTCAGCCAGGAAAGAAAGATAAACCAGAAACAAAGCTAAAAAAAGAACCAGCACAAAAGAAGACAAGGAAAAAAGTTAAGGAGTAAGGTGCTGGATTTCATTTATTACTTACAAAATTAATAAGATTTTACTCGCTTTGTGATGAGCTATACCCCTCATCCCAAATCGCCATAAATACTGATATTATTAGCTTGCGGCTAGCGATAACGTGTAGCCTCACAGAGAATTGGTAAGTAAATATTAAGTTATAAAAGTTACAGGCTACCGTGTGTTCAATTAACAATGATTAAATTTTAACTAGAAAAAAATAGTCACTACTCAGCTAAAACATCCGGTTTTTTTAGCTTTGTCTTGATAAATAAAAATATGAATGCGGGATAGCATGTTTTACAAATCGAGGAGTCTGAGATATTGATAGCGGTGTTAAGCATGAAATAAATGTGATAGACAATACATTTTTTGCTCACCTCTATATATGAATTCTTAGCATTCAACAAAATCTATTACTAATAGTTTTTACTAGTTACCTGTTGCACAATTAGTAATCTTTTGGTTGCAGTAACAGTAAAAACTTTAGTGCTTTGTTAATTTGATAGTGAGATACTAAATGCTGCATCAGCTAGGAATACCTAATGTAATGAAGCTAAATTTTATCGAATTAAAAGGATGCCAATTTGAAAAATTATCGTCATCGATAAATAGGTAATTCTCAATCCGAGATTCAAAATGATATGAGCGATCGCGTACTTGAATACAACAAGATTGAGGTATGAATAAAATCATTAATTTTACTTGTAGCTCTCGCAACCTGAAAATCAGGCTAGATCAAAATACACAAAGTAAGCGGTTAACATACACCTACGTAACTCTGCTCGAGAGTGTAAAGATTGCATAGGGTAATCAAATAGCCGTTAAAGGAACAGTAAAAGATATATTGCCATTTTGGCAGGTTTTCCTAGACTAGATGGGATATTAGTAGATAGTACGAATAGTTATTGATATTCATACGTAGTTGCTATCTACCGAAAAAATGCTAGAGCTAGGCTAATCCAGCAATAGGTGATTTTGTCCGCAATTTTACGTACTAGGAAATAATAATACATGGTATTATCACTGTCTTCTCACAATGTTATCCAGTATCTGCAAGATGCGGGTCTGTGTAGCTCAGAAGATGGAGCATCAGGCGAATCTGAGTTACCAGATAGGAGTAAAAATTCCAATTTACTAGTGAATCTGGCAGATAATCGCAAACTACTTGTTAAACAAGAACGTAGCAATAATCATGATGAAACTTCTGATGAGTTATTCAATGAATGGCTATTTCATCAATTGCTACAGCAGTTTCCGGTTATTGGTAATATTTCTGCGATCGCATCATTATTAATACATTTTGATGAGGAAAATTCTATCCTTGTCCGTAAATACTTAAGTGACTATCAAGATCTCAGGAATTTTTACCAAACAACTGATATTTATGCAGATGATATTGCCTCAGCTATAGGTAGTACATTGGCGGGGTTACACCGTGCTACTTTCAACAGTCGAGAATATCGCGATTTTATGAACGCTGCGCCCGCAGGTCAGTTTCGTTATCACTTCTATAATCCGGCTCAAGGGATAGAATCGATTACACCAGAGATTTTTGGTACAGTTCCTACGGAAGCATTGCAATTTTATACTCTGTATCAGCGTTACGAAAGTTTAGAATCAGCAATTGCAGACTTAGCATACGAATGGAATCCTTGCTGCTTAACTCATAACGATTTGCAGTTAAACAACATTTTGGTGCATTCACGGTGGCAGCAGCTTGATAATTGCTTGGTAAGATTAATTGATTGGAAATCTTGTGCTTGGGGAGATCCCGCTTTTGATTTGGGAACTTTATTAGCCAGCTATTTAGAAATTTGGCTTTCGAGTCTTGTAGTAGACTCCACTTTGGAGATAGAAGAATCTCTGCACCTGGCGGTGACACCGCTGGAGGTTCTTCAGCCTTCAATTCTGGCTTTAATTCGAGGTTATCTAAATGCTTTCCCGATGATTTTAGAGTACCGTCGCGATTTAATTTTGCGAGTTGTTCAGTTTGCTGGATTAGGTTTAATTCATCAAATTCAAGGTAAGATTAAATGTCGCAGAAATTTCGATAATGCTGACATTTGTAAGCTGCAATTTGCCAAAAATCTATTAACTATACCAGAGCAAGGTGTAATAACAGTTTTTGGTATTTCCGAGGCAGAAATCTTAAAACCTGTGGCTAAAGTCCATAAACTTCCTCAACCAGAACGAGAGAAGCAATTGGTTCGCCTTTATTACGAAAAAACCCGCCTACGCGGTTGTTAACTAAGTAAGTCGAACTATATTACATGCAAAATTTTATTTTTGCATTTGAAATTTTTATTCTATTCCTCACACAGAAACTTCCATAAACTCTTTAGAACCCTAAGTTGGCATCAGGGAAGAAACAGCATTGACCGCATATTGTTTGTCTAATTTCCCATTCTAAATTTTGAGGTGGTAAATAACTCATGGTATATTCTTCTGCTCATCAACCGCTGACTTCCTTATTTGATATTGCTAGTAATATCCAAATTGAGTCTAACTTTTCTATTCACCATCCGAATTATCAACCCTTTGCTTTGCCAGCAAAAATTGCAGATAGATTTCAGCAAAATTCCGCAGATTTACAGCATAAATACCTCACTTTACTATTGCGGAATTTCCTCTATGGCATCTATTACAATGGTTCTCTCCAAAATATTTTGGCAGTTAATGGGGATGCTGCTCATCATCTGCCACATCAAAATTTAGAAAATCATGCCAGCTTGGGAATTGATGGGGAATTTTACGAACGGCTGCACAATTGCAATCACGGTACAGGTTATTTTGACCATAGTTGGGAAATTTTGCGGCAAGAACCCGATGGTAGCATGGCTGTGAACAAAGGCGGATTGACACTGTATATTGAGCCAGACTGTCATCTCAAACCGCATTCTCAATCTGCCAAAGTTGGTGATTTGGTATCAATATGGATGCCGAAAAATCGCTTGCAAAACGGTTGTTACCTAGCAGTTAGTAACTTCGGACAGGAAAGACAAGACAACCCAGAAAGCGATTTAGGCACAGGACGAATCTATTTTAATATCACACCATTTGGTGCGATCGCTCTCATGGATAGTCTGACAGTGGAACTCAACGAGGCTGGTATTCCTTTTAGCTTCCAGGTTCCCTACAACCCCTCTGCATACGGACGCTACGATTCTGGAGTACTCTACTTTGAACGTCACGACTATCTAGCAATTCGTGAAGTCCTACAAGCTGTGTATGCAGAACACGAATCCCATTTTTACCCAGATATCCCCTTATTCACCAAGTTTTTAGCGCCAGGATTAGGTTTAGCTGAAGAACCCATCAAAAAATTTGCTGCACAAGAAAGTTTTGGTATGAATCGCTGTCAAATTGTCGCCAATGGTTTGTTGGAAGCTTGGCAAAAAGGTAAAAATGCCCTTGACGAACGGATGCAGGCGATTAACCGCCACTTTACCAGACACTTAGTTGATGTGCAGCGCCCATACCTCAATCCAAGTTCTGAAGATATCTACTCTCCTTTAAACTAATCTTTCAATAACTTAGGGTGGCACTGCACACCTTTGGACTGATATCTAAAAATTGCTTGGTTACGGTAAGATTACTCTGTAGAGCAGGCCATCAGCCTGCTCTTTTTATGTTTGAATTTTTGAATCATCAAATATGCCATTCACTTATAACCGTAGCGTTCGCTTCCAAGATACCGATGCTGCTGGGGTAGTGTATTTTGCGAATATTTTGGGGATTTGTCATGAAGCTTATGAAGAATCTCTAGAAGCAGCAGGTATTGATTTAAAAGCTTTTTTTAGCAATCCTTCGGTAGCTTTTCCGATTGTTCATGCCAATGTAGATTTTTTTCGTCCAATTTTTTGTGGTGATAAGTTGTTAGTTAGTTTAATGCCACAAAAATTAGGTAGTGAGAAGTTTGAAATTGCTTACGAAATTTCTATTGCTGAGGTAATAGTTGCTAAGGCAATTACTAGGCACGTTTGTATTGATGTGAGTAGTAGGAGTAAACAAGAATTGCCTGCTGAAATAGTTAATTGGTTGGAAACTAACCGCAGAGACACAGAGGAAGTAGAGAGAAGAAAGGCAAGGGAAACTATGTAGTTTTTAGTTAGCACCTTCATAATTAATGCGAGAGACCATTAATTATATTGGTAAGTAAAAGCACCACAGAGGAACAAAGACACAAAAATTCACTTAATATAAATTAAGCTGGTGAATCACTATTTTATGTAGCTGTTGGCGGTTAATTTTACCTTGAGAATTGCGAGGTAAGTTGGAGACAGAAATCCAGTGTTTAGGTATTTTGAATTTGCAGAGTTTATCTTGGAGGACAGTTCTAATATGTAATGAGGTATAAGATTCTTTGGGAATATAAATGGCTGTTAAAGCTTGTCCCCAATGTGTGTCTGGTATCCCTATTACACAAATATCGTTAACCATTTGGGTTGCTCTAATAGCTGATTCAATTTCTGCGGGATAGATGTTCTCACCGCCGCTAATTATTTTGTCACTATTACGCCCGATAATGTTTAAATAACCTTGTGTATCCAAAAAACCAATATCATCTACTTGAAAATAATCATGATTTTCCCAGAGTTTTGGATAGTAACCAAGGGCTAGAGATTTAGCTTGAATTGTAATATTACCTGTTTGATTACTATTTAGGATTTCGCCTTCCCGATCGCGAATTGTTACTTGGGCATGAGGGAGAATTTGTCCAGAATTAACTTTACTATTGAGGAAATCATCAGGTTTGAGGGTGGCAATTTGAGAAGCAGTTTCTGTCATCCCATACGTAGGTGCTAATCTAATGCCATGAAATCTGGCTTTTTCTAACAGTTCGTTCCATGCAGGCGCACCTCCTAACATTACTGTTTCAAATTGCGATATCCACTCAGTTAATTTGGGATTTTGGAGAAGGCGTTGTAATTGGGTAGGAACTAAAGATATGAAAAAATTTGAAGCTTCAATATTATATATTTGACCATATTCTAATGCTTTAAAGGGTAGAATAGCTAGTTTACCCCCAGTCGTAAAAGAACGCATAAATTGCATTAAACCGCTAACATGATAAAGCGGCAATACACAAAAAGAGTTAATATAATTTAGCAGAAAATATTCTTTAAATCCTTGCACTGAAGCAATAAGGGTGTCCCAAGTGTGAATGGCAAACTTAATTTGTCCTGACGATCCACCTGTGGGAATCATAATTAGCGATGAGTACTGATTAATGAGTTCTGAGTGAGATATTAAAGGCGATTTGGAATTTTTGATTATCTCTCCATCTCGCAAAATTATATCTGGCTGAACTAAATCGAAAACTTGTTGCCATTCTTGTGTTCCCCAATCTGGGTTACAAAGAAAAACGTAACAATTAGCTGCACAAGCTGCAATAAATCCTGCTAAAAATCTCTCTGGTTGGCGTTCAGCTAAAAAGATTTTTGGTCGTTTGTCTGATTTACAAAATAGTGTTAATTCTAAATAAAATTCTTCAGTTAATTGCTGTAATTGCAGACTGTTACAACCAATTAGCCAATTGCGGTTGCCTATTTTTTGGAGATAGTTTAAAGGTCTTTCCATAGACGTTGCAGCCATGTGTCTTCTTCTTGTTCAAACAAGTGGTTAATACCAAAACCAACTGCTCGGTTATGCTGAGATAATTCTGCTGCTAGGCGAAGTGCGGCTTGTCTGCCGATCGCAGTTTCAAAAACGGATGAAAACACAGCATCAATGTTATGCTGTCGGCAAAATTGCCTTAACCGCGATGGTGAACCTGCTATCCCTGGCTTAATCACAAAAATCCCTCGCCACCCTCGTTGATAAGCATCAATAAGTTGTTGAAGTGTGGCAACAGACTCATCTAAAGCGATCGCAGTACTATAGCTTTTACTCAGCTGCAACATTGTCTCTAATTCCTCAACAGCTAAAGGTTGTTCGAGAAATTCAATATTTTCTGGGAATAGATCGCAATTCTCTAGCCATAACTCAGCTTCTTGATAACTCAGCCCCGCATTCGCATCTAATCGCAGTGTGGTAGAGGCTGGTAAATTGTGAATCAGTAACTGAAAAATTTTTAGTTCATGAGCGATCGCATCAACACCAATTTTCCATTTAAACGTGCGATATCCTTGCTCCCACAGCTTTTGCCATACACTTAAGGCCGCTTCACCAGCTGGTAATAAGCCACTATTGGGCATGAGGTATTGGTTATTCTCCCTTGTCCCCAGTGCCTCAAGTGCTGATTCAAAACCAAATTGACAGGCGGGTAAATCATCGGGAATGGAGAAAATTACCTTCTCTGTAATTTCCTTTGGTAGCTGGCGACAAAAATCTAAAGCTTGTTCTAGAGTTTCCGAACCAAACCAACTGATAGGCGCAATTTCCCCCCATCCATCCCTACCTGCTTCATCAATTAGGCGAATAATAATGCTTTCACGGATATCCCAACTACCATGACTCGTAGTAAGCGATCGCAAAAACCTCCGCGCTAGAGGACGAAATTCAAATCTGTAAATCACCTCTGTTCATTCTCTCTGCTCCTCTGCGTGAGAAAAAACTAAAACAAAAATCCCGCACCCAACAGCAAACAACTCCAAAAATGCACAGCTACAGCGATAAATTTAGAATTACTCACCCTGTCTGGTAGATGATGATTCTGCTGAACGTGGCGACATAACTTCACAGCGAAGGGTAAACTTACCCAACTCAACAAAGTCCATAAGGGAAAAACACCCGATAACACAAGTATCAAAGTTAGGGGATAGATACTGACGGTAAACCAATTCAGCAGTTGCGCCCCTCTTTTAGTTCCCAAACGCACAATAGGCGATCGCTTTCCGGCGGCTATGTCATCATCAACCTGGTGAAAGTGGGAGCAAAACAAAATTAAACTGGTGACAATGCCGACGATAACTGAAGCTAGTAAACTCGTCATTGACCAAGCTTGGGTTTGACTGTAGTATGCTGCACCCACTGCCAACGGCCCAAAGGCAAAAAAACAAAGAATTTCGCCTAAACCCTGGTATCCTAAACGAAAGGGAGGCCCTTGGTACATATAGCCCAAAGCACAGCAAAGCAGAATTATCCCGATTACAGTTAGGTCTTGTTGCCAAAGTGCGATCGCAAGTATTCCTAGCAACCCCAGACCTAAGCAGAGATTTCCTAACCAAAATACTACTAACTTTTTGCCAGTTAAATTTACCAATGAATGATGTTTATTTTTATCTATCCCTGTTTCCGAATCAAAGACATCATTACTGATATTTTCCCACGCCAGAATTAAAACTGCCGCAGCAATAAAAGTAGAAAATATTGCTCCATTAAAATTTTTAGTTTCTGCAAATGCTACTGCTGTTCCTACCCAAATAGGCATAATGGCAACGCTATACATCGGCGGTTTAATCGCTGCCATCCATAATTTGGATTTGGGATATAAAATCTGCTTTGTAGTCATCAGTCTCGATCAACTAAATTGCCAGAACCTTACTCACATTATTAGATTTTATGGTTTTGAGACACACCTAATGTTAGTGATGTGCAAAAAACTTTTACTTTTGCTGAAAACGTAATACTCAAATTGCAGCATAAAACTGAGCATGGACTGTCTGTTGTAAGACCACAAACAAGAAAAACCATACTCTGGTGAAATGGCGACTTAATATGTTACCTGTAGAAATACGACCATGTTTAATTGCACTTTAGGAAGATAACTTAAAAAAAATTTACTATTACTAGATCCATGACAGTTTCACCATGTCGTAACAACGTCTTTGTAGATCGCAAAGCCCTTTACCAATTTCTGGTAGCAGTTCAGGAAAATTGCCTGAAAAATCATAGCAGGCAAATTGTGAATGTTTCTTTAGAAATTGACTTAGTTGACCCTTTAGTTGTATTAGACAAACTTGCCCAAGTTAATGAGATAAATTTTTATTTTGAAAATAAGGGCAAAGGAGAGGCGATCGCTGCCATTGATTCTGTAACCGAATTACATATTGATGGTATTGATAGATTTAGTAAAGCAGAATATTTTATCAAAAATTCTCTAAAAAATATAATTAACTTTGGTAACAATAACCAACCTTTTTCTGGCCCTCACTTTTTCTGCTACTTCAGCTTTTTCCATCAAAATTATCAAGCAGATTATCCATTCCCTTCAGCCACTATTTTTCTACCACGTTGGCAAATAGCTGTAAAAAATCAGCGCTGCATCTTAGTAATGAATTCAATTATTAATGCAAACGCCAATATTTCTAGTCTCATTCAAATACTATTTAACAAAATTGAAACAATCAATTCTTTAAAATATTATTCTCCCAAAATTGACAACTTTCCGACAGATTTCTGCAAAAAATCCGTTACCAACGCTGCCCAATTTAAACGTTCTGTATCATCTGCTTTAAATAAAATCCATTCTAATCATTTAACTAAAATTGTTTTAGCAGATGCATTAGATGTTAGAGCCAGCAATAATTTTAACTTATTTAAATCTTTAAATAATCTCCGACAAATACATCCTAATTGCTATATATTTTCTACAAGTAATGGCAAAGGACAAAACTTCATTGGAGCTAGTCCAGAACGCTTAATTAGTATTGATAATCAACAGTTAATTACAGATGCTTTAGCTGGTTCTGCACCCAGAGGAAAAACACCTGCTGAAGATGCTGCCCATGCCAATAGTTTAATCAATAGTGAAAAAGAAAAGCACGAACATTCCCTAGTAATTGATTTTATTACTCAACGCCTTTCTCAAATCGGTTTGTTACCCCAGGTATTACCACCGCGTCTGCGGCAATTATCTAATATTCAGCATTTATGGACACCAATTAGCGCTTTAGTTCCAGCTAACGTACATCCTTTAAAGATTGTCGCCCAGTTGCATCCTACACCAGCTGTAGCAGGTGCAGCCAGAGATATTGCTTGTGCAGAAATTCGTCGTTACGAAAACTTTGAGAGAGGTTTATATGCTGCACCTTTAGGTTGGGTAGACTCTAACGGTAACTGCGAATTTATTGTCGGAATCCGTTCAGCGTTAATAGATGGCGATCGCGCTAGACTGTATGCAGGTGCTGGTATCGTTGCAGGTTCCGATCCAGAAAAAGAATTTGCAGAAGTACAATTGAAACTTCAGGCTTTACTGAAAGCTTTAGTGTAGTGAAAATTCAACCACAGATAAGTACATCAATAAATCATCCATCATCTTCTAGAAGAGCGATATCTTTCTGAAAAATAGGAAATGGTACAAAAGTTTTACTTCGGTAGACAGGATTATCTCGATCAAAATTTTTTGGCACTCCTACCAGCAATTCTGGAAAATCTTTCTTAGCACGTTCGCCAACACATATCTCACAGACAAACTCAAAAAAGTCTCGGCCAAGATAGCAACTGAACCCAGTTTGACACGATACACCGTAAATATCATAGCTTTTATCCTGTTGGCTGTAAGTCCTTAAGTCAAAAATGAAGGAAACATAAAAGTCACCTCCACCAAACAAATAAGCGTGTTTAAGTAATTCTTGAATCTCAGTTGACCATTGATAACTATCCTTGCAGGCATCAATAATAATCTCGTTTGAGAGTAATTGTTCTTCTGAATTCTCTATGTCTGGAACTTCAATGAAAAACATATTTTGACCAAATCTTCCAGAACCAATAACCTGACAAAATTCTTTATATCCTTCTGGAAGAACCAAGCAGGATCTAGATTCAAAATCCAAAAGCTGTATTGCATTCAAAGTTGATAGGCTACGAGTACATTGTAGAATCACTTCTAGTTTGGCAAGGAGGAATTTCCATTTTTTTAGATCTTCACTAGCCATAAAAATGTTTCAATTTTAGAAGATGTTATAAAAATGATGGTTATTGTAGCACTATCAATAATTCAAGGTGCGTTAGCCTGCGGCATAACACACCCTACAATTGAATTTTTTAGTTTATATTTTTCTGTTTGAACACAGATTATGTATTTACCATTTCTTGCACTAAAACATAGGGCTGGACAATGAGTGTTTGAAATCGCTTTTGAGGATTAGCGTTCCATTCTCCCAACTGTTCCGTAGAAGGTTTGGTAATCAATTGCTCGTCAATCCATAGTTGCACTTGGGGAATATTATCGCTAGCGATCGCTAATCCCACATCTAACAAATCTAGTCCCTGCGTTACTACAATCACTGCATCTCTTTTGACATGAGGAATTAGCCATTCCCATTCTGCTTCATCTAAATTTTCTGCTAATTCTGCTCTTAAATCCGGCATATTTCCTCAATTTTTTATCAGCCTCAGTTTAATTGTACATTTTTTCGCCAAAGACAAATGATTAAACTTCTGATTGCATTTCCTCAATTTCAAACAAAGATACAATTACTCCAGCTATGGGAATAGAAATAAAAATTCCTAGCAAACCTGCTACTCTTGCACCTACTAGTAAAGCAAAAAATACTACTATAGGATTTAAATTTAACGCACCTTGCATAATGCGCGGTGCAATTAAATTATCTTGGATTTGCTGAAGTATAATGCAAGCTACAAATACTTTTAAAGCTAGCCAAACATTTTGAGATAAGACAATTAAAGTTACCGTACTAACTCCTAATGTTGCGCCTATGCCAGGAATAACATCAAGTAAACCAACTAGCACTGATAAAAGCAAGGCAAAAGGGACATTTAACAACAAAAATACGAGCAATGTCGCACTTGTTAAAAATAAAGTTAGTAATAACTGACCGCGAAAAAATCCTAAAAAAGTACGTTTTATAACATGAGTAAATCTAGCTCGTCGCTGCCTTGGTACTATTTTAAGAATTAGCTGCCAAATTTTTTCTCCATCCAAAAGCATAAAAAAGGCAACAACAGCAATTAATATAAAAGTTACAAAATTTGTCAGAAATTGTTGGAGAATAGCGAGGCTATTTACCAGACTATTGATTGCTTGATTTCGTAATTGCTCTTGAATAAAGTCTAAATCTATCTGCAAATTGCGGCTACGTAAAAAATTTTCTAATCGCTCAATTAAAGGTGCTAAAGAATTAAGAAAATTAGTTATACTATCGACGAGTTGTTGCCCTTGAGATAAAACTGCTAAACCCAAGGTGATTGCTATTCCTCCAAGCACTACAATGCTGAGTAAGAAAACTACCAGAACTGCTAAACCATGAGGTAAAAAATGCCGCAGCCATCTTACAGGATAGCTGAGTAAAAAAGCTAAAATCGCGGCGAATGTAAAAATAACAATCACCCCTTGAAAGTAGTCTAAAAGTAGTATAATTGCCCAGCCAGAAGCTACTAACAACAAAAAACGGACTAATGCTAGATTATTCAGTTTTTGCCAAAAATTTTTGGTTTCAAAGGCGCTCATAAGGAATTAAGAGAAGGCATGACATCAAACCTACAGAAACCTAAGAGCGATCGCTACCTCCCTTCAGCAGATTTTCTGAGTTATCGTCCTAAATCGTGCATTTGGTTAATTACATCTGCACATTTTTGTGTCAGTGCTTGCAATTCTTCTTTATTTGTGGAAGTAGGAGCATCAATTACCTGACCAATTCTGACAGTTATCGGAACTGCACGCGGCATAGTCGAGCCTTTTTGTAAAATTCCTTCAGTACCCCATAAACTTACTGGTAATATGGGTGCTTTTGCCTTAGCAGCTAACAAAGCTGCACCCCTTTTCGGGTCTGTAATGCGGCCATCTGGTGTGCGAGTACCTTGCAAAAACACACCCACAGCCCAACCATTCTCAATACACTCTAAAGCAGAACGGATGGCAGTGCGATCGGCTGCGCCTCGACTCACCGGGTAAGCACCGTACAATTTAATTGCTTGCGCCAAAACCGGGACATGAAATAACTCTTCCTTCGCCATATACGCCACTGGGCGAAGTACACAGTTAGAGACAATTGGCGGATCGAAGTAACTAGCATGATTACTTATTACCACTAAAGGCCCGGATTGAGGCACATTTTCGGCACCATAAATCCGAACTCGAAAGTAAGCATGGAGCATAGGGCTGACCACCGACCACTTAAAAGCGTGATACAGTGCCAGACTAATTAATGGTTCACGGTTTCTGGTCATTTGTCATTTGTCATTTGTCATTGGCCAAGAGTCAAGACTTATTAGTTATTTCTCCCCTTCGGGTGACGCTCCTTCGTCGCTAACGCTGCGCTAACGCCAGTCGCCTGCGGAGGGAAACCCTCCCGCAGCGCTGGTCTCACCTTGTCTCCCCACACTCCCCACACTCACGCATCCCCCACTAAGCAGGTAACTCAGCGGCATTACGGATATTCTCTAAGCTTAGATCGGGACTGGTGCGTTTAATTAAACCAGTTAGCACGTTACCCGGGCCAATTTCTACGACTTTCTCAATACCAATGGTTGGAAGCAGCAAAGAAATTTCTCGCCATCTTACTGAACCAGTCATTTGCTTGATCAGGCGCTGCTTTAAAATTTCTGGATCGGTTGTTGGTTCTGGTTCCACATTAGAAACTACGGGGACATTAGCTGGCTGAAATTGCACAGATTCCAAAATTTCTTGAAATTCTGTAGCCGCAGCTGCTATTAAGGGAGAGTGAAATGCGCCCGAAACTTTTAAGGGGATAGCACGCTTGGCTTTAACTTGCGACATTACCGCCTGTACAGCATCTGGAGTACCAGAAATAACAACTTGGGCAGGGCTGTTATCATTAGCCAATACGGCATCATGTGTTTCGGCGATAACTTTATCTAACTGTTCGCGGTCAAAGTTCATTAGCGCCGCCATCATCCCACCAGAAACACTATCCATCAGTTCGGCACGACGCTTCACTAGATGTAAGCCCACAGTCCAATCAAATACGCCAGCAACGTAAAGAGCAATATATTCTCCCAAACTGTGACCAGCAACTAAATCTGGCTGATGTCCCCGTTCGCGAATTAGGTCGGCAAGAATGGATTCTACTACATAAAGACTTGGCTGGGTGTAGAGGGTGCGTGATAGCTGTTCGGCATCGCGTTGGCAAAGATCTGTGACAGACCAGCCTAAGATACTCTCAGCTTCGGCAAATCTATCCTTAGCCGATGGTATATCTAATAAATCGATTCCCATTCCCGTTGCTTGGGAACCTTGTCCGGGAAACACCCATGCAGTTTTTGTCATTGGTCAAGAAAGAGTCAAGAATCAACAGTCAAAAGTCAAGGGTCAAGAGTCAAGAGTCAATGGTCAAGAGCCAAGGGTTATTAGCCATTTGACTACTTTGGACTGTTGACTTTGGACTTTGGACTCTTGACTAAGTATTTATCTTCCCCATTGAAAAATTGCTGCACCCCATGTCAGTCCAGCACCAAAGCCGGATGCAGCAATAATGTCATTGGGTTTGATTTTGCCTTGCCGCACTGCTTCATCTAAAGCAATGGGAATAGAGGCGGCGGAGGTGTTGCCATAATTGGCGAGATTGCTAATAACTTTTTCGTTGGGAATATTCAGGCGTTGGGCTACAGCATCCAGAATTCGCTGGTTGGCTTGGTGCAAGAGTAGCCAATCTATTTGCTCAATAGTGAGGTTAGCCTGAAATAATGCTTTGTCGATGACTTCTGGCACTTTTTGTACGGCAAAGCGGTAGACTTCTTTGCCATTCATCGTAATCGGTTGATATTTTCCTTGGCCGATATTGACACCGGGAATTAGTTCTTGGGAAGAGGCTTGATAGGCAAGGTTAAGGTAGTGGTTTTGGCTGCCATCACTTTTGAGTGTAAATCCTAGCAAGCGATCGCTCTGGTTGGCTTGTAATACTACTGCGCCTGCGCCATCTCCAAACAATACACAGGTGCGGCGGTCTTGCCAATCTACACACCGAGAAAGGATGTCTGCCCCAATCAAAAGTACATTTTGATATGCACCTGTTCTGATATATTGGGCAGCAGTTACAAGTCCAAATACAAAGCCAGAACAAGCGGCAGTCAAGTCAAAAGCTACGGCTTTGGTCGCGCCTAATTCCGCCTGAATTTGACAAGCACTGCCAAATAAATCGTCAGGGGTAGAAGTTGCTAACAGAATTAGATCGATATCTTCGGCTGTAATTCCCGCAGATGCGATTGCTTGACGACTAGCCTTAGCTGCGAGTAAACTCAAAGACTCGCTTGGATGGGCCAAGCGTCTTTGGCGAATTCCGGTTCTGGTTGCAATCCACTCATCGGATGTTTCCACCAGTTTACTCAGCGCTTCATTGTCTAGGGAAGTTTCTGGTACTGCCGAGCCACTTCCAGTAATTGCTATGCCTAAGTTATGCACTCCTTGTCTCCCGAACTATCACCTATCAGCGTTTAGTCATTAGCGATCGTTAGCCATTAGCTACTAACTATTGACCGATCGCTATTTTTATGCTACCGATTGCCGTCTTTTGGCTGATTGCTAACCACTATCGCGCTGTAGGGCTTCATACTGGGAACGAAGTCTTTGTAGTACCTGGTTGTCTACAGCTTCTTTGGCCATGCGAATCGCATTAAAAATTGAAGGTGCTTGTGAGCTACCGTGACCAATAAAACAAACTCCGTCCACGCCTAAAAGCAAAGCACCGCCATGTTCTGCGTGATCCATGCGCTGCTTAATTCTTTTGAGGTTGGGTTTTAAAATTGCTGTGCCGATTTGACCGTGCAATCCTTGGGGTAATTCTTCCCGCAGAATTTGCAAAATCACTTCTCCTACGGCTTCAGCAAATTTCAGCAACACATTGCCGACAAAGCCATCGCAGACAATCACATCAAAGTTACCAGAAAGCACATCACGCCCTTCAGCATTCCCAATAAAAGAAATTTGAGAATTTTCGCGTAGTAGTTGATGGGCGCGCAGAGCCACTTCGTTACCTTTGGTGTCTTCTTCGCCGATGTTCAACAAACCTACTTTTGGTTCGGCTGTACCTAGCACGTACTGACTGTAGGCTGACCCCATCACAGCAAACTGCTCTAAAAATTTCGGGCGGCAGTCTACATTGGCACCAACATCTAGTATTAGTACTGGCTTACCAGCTTTAATTGTGGGAAAAACAGTCCCTATTGCTGGGCGGTCAATTCCCGGCAATCGTCCTAAGCGGAGCAAAGCGGAGGCCATCGCAGCCCCAGAGTGTCCGGCTGAAAACACAGCATCTGCTTGCTGCTGCTTTACCAGATCCATCGCCACATTTATAGAAGCCTTACGTTTGCGTCTCACCGCGTTTAAAGGCTCCTCATCCATTGCGATCGCTTCCTCAGCAGGAACGATCTCTACCCCCGCCAGGCTTGTTTTTGGCGGCAGGGCAGCTTCGATTTGTTGGGGATCGCCCACCAACAGAACTTTTACACCCAATTCTTCTCGTGCTCGGATTGCGCCAGCTACGATTTCACCGGGTGCATGATCCCCTCCCATTGCGTCAATTGCGATCCTTACGCCAGTCGATCCCATTGCTTAAAGCTTTTAGAAACCTTACAAATTTTACCAGATGCCTTTGCCGAAAAATCGGAACATTTAGACTGCCAAGTTACTCTTGCCAATACGCAAGAGGATGTGGCAAGCCCAACATAACATGAATTGGTGAGGACTGGGGATAAGGAGAGGAGTGTGGGGAGTGTGGGGAGTGTGGGGAGAGAAGAACCATACTTAGTTCTTCCCCATCCTCCCATGCTCCCTGTTTGCCCCATGCCCTATGCCCAATTACCTACTCAACTGGATTTAATACCCAGTCAACCAGGGTTCTGACACCGAAACCGGTTGCCCCAGGCCCGTTGTAGCCATTTTCTTTATCTGACCAGACTGGGCCAGCTATATCTAAGTGTGCCCAAGGAGTGTCTTTGACGAATTGTTTGAGGAAAAGGGCGGCGGTAATCGCACCTCCGGGACGAGGGCCTGTATTTTTCATATCCGCGATGCCAGACTTTAGCCCTTCAAAATATTTTTCTTCCATTGGCATCCGCCAAATCTTTTCGCCTGTGTTCGCGGCTGCTTTTTCTAGCTGGGAAGCTACAGCATCATCGGGAGTAAACAAACCTGCAATATCATCACCCAAAGCGATAACGTTAGCACCTGTGAGGGTAGCTAGATCGACGATCGCATCTACTCCTAATTTTTCGGTATATACCAAGGCATCGGCTAGAGTTAAACGCCCTTCTGCATCGGTGTTATTGACTTCAATGGTTTTGCCATTTGATGCTTTGAGGATGTCGCCAGGGTGCATTGCATGACCGCTAATCATGTTTTCGGTGACTGCGGAGATAAAGTGAACCTCGGCACTCGGCTTTAGTTGGGCAATTGCTTTGGCTGCACCTAAAGTAGCGGCTGCACCACCCATATCAATTTTCATAGTTTCAATGCCGCTACCAGCGCCTTTAATATTGAGGCCGCCGGAGTCAAAGGTTAAGCCTTTACCAATAATTGCTAATTTGCGTGTGGGTGTGCCTTCTGGCTTGTAAGTTAGGTGAATAAATTTAGGAGGTAAATCGGAAGCTTGGGCGACTCCTAAAAAAGCACCCATGCCTAACTTTTCACACTCTTCTTTTTCTAAGATTTTGATTTGTAAGCCGTATTCGGTGGCGATCGCTTGGGCTGTTTCTGCCATAGTAATTGGTGTCACCGCGTTTGCTGGGGCTGCTACCAATTCTCTGGCTAAAATCACCCCAGAAACTATTTGATTGGCACGGGTAATCGCTGCTTCTTGCCCGCTAAACCCGATTAAATCTATGGTTTCTACTTGTGAGGCTTTTTCTTCTGGGTCTGATTTAAAGCGAATATCTTGATATAGCGCCAGTTGCACGCCTTCCGCGATCGCTTGGGCAGTCACTGCCGGATCGTTGTTCCATAATGGAAAACTAAAACCTAAAACTTTACTTTTTTGCTTTTTGGCTACCCTTCCTACGGCTGCGGCGGCGCGTCGCAAAGAATCAACTTTTAGCGCGTCAACTTTGCCTAAACCTACCAAAATCACTTTCTTGATGGGGCTACTACTAGCAGCTATCCGAGTAAATACAGTGCTATTTGCTTTCCCTTTAAATTCTTCTTCAGCAATCAGTTCTTTTAAAATCCCGGCAAACTTGCTATCCAAAGTCGCTAGTTCACCAGTTAACTCTACTGCATCTTCAAATAATCCAATCGCTAAAGTATCTCCTGCCCATTCCAACAGAGGCGTATCACTCGCTCGAATTACCATTTTTGTATTTTGTGTAAAAGTTCTTGTACCAGTATTGCTTAAAATTCTCTGTTCGTGCTTCGAGGATTTGCTTTGCGTCTATGTTTCTCAACGCAACTTAATAACGTAATATTTTATACTTAAAATTACTAACCCAGTAGGATGAGTTATTTCAAGAATCCCAAAGAGATCGCTCTTTTTCATTGCTTCATCAAAAGAACCTATCAAGGCGATTTGAGTAGGCAAAATGCCTTAAGACTTACTCAAAATTCCTTAAGGCTTACTCAAAATACCTTAAGGCTTACTAGTTTTGGTGTTTTCCGCAAGTAAAACGCCTCAACGTTTACTTCAAATGCCTCAAGGTTGACTAGTTTTGGTGTTTTCCGCAAGTAAAATGCCTTAAGGCTTACTTAAAATACCTCAAGGCTTACTAGTTTTGGTGTTTTCCGCAAGTAAAATACCTCAACACTTACTAATTTTAGTGTTTTCCGCAAGTGAAAAGGTATATTACTTACTCAAAATGTCTTGTTACTTTCTCATTACAGTATTTCACGCACTAAAAAGAGTAATTAACTTGCCTCTATGTCTTAATACACCTCATCATGAGTGCCAATATCGATGAGCAAGATCGCATCCTCATCCTCATCCGGATTTGCCTGAAAGGTGTAGATAATACGGCAATCATACTCTACCCAACAAGCCCACAAACCCTCTAAATCACCTTTTAACTTGTGTGCTTTTAAAGTGGGTGCAAATGGATCGGCTACAAGTAATTCCAAAACTTCAAAAATTGTTTCTTCTAAACGAGGATTTTTACGAATAACTCGTCTAAAAGCTCGTTTAAAACTACTATCCCAAAAAAGGACTCTCATTCTTCATTTAACAAATCAGCCCGCAGATCCTCAAGAGTACCATGCTTGGCTGTATCTGTTTTTATTGCTTTCAGCGTCTGTGCAGCATTTGCGGCAATCTCTTGACGCCGTTGTGCAATCCTTCTTTTAGAAATTAGTTCGAGTAGTAAATCTTGCTCTTCAGTCGAAAGAGCTTCTACATATTCAATTACTGTCTGAAAAGATACAGGTTTGCTCATCGACAGAGTTGATATTTTTTGCGCTTATGCAATTTTAATATAGCGCTTCTTGTTTGTTGATGATATCTATTCTCTATTCCCAAGATTAAACTTAGTTGCGATCGCGTCGATGATATTTTGCTCTAATTCTGAAGTTTCACCGTTAAGTTGGGCAATTTTTTTACATTGAGCCAACAACGGTATAGCAAAATCACGGTTGAGTCGATCTAGCAAGCTATTTAAAGGCTGGGGTGATTTGATATTTTGGGAAATTGCTTTTAATGAATTCTCACTCAGGTTGATAGCTTGTAACTCTGGGCGAATTTCTTCCCAAGTCTTGTCTGGATGGCTGGCGAGGATCATATGTACTAAAATTTGATCCATAATCGCTTCTTGAGCGATCGCGGTTTCTAAGTATTTTTCACTTTGTTGTTTTAATGTCGCCAATGTCTCTTTAGAAGTCAGAGACTTTGACTCGTCCAACTTGGCTTCGTAAAATCGACAAGCAGCATACCCCAATGAATAAATCATTGTCGCATTAGAACTAACTGCGATCGCCGCACCAGCAAAAGGAACATTTCTTAGCAAGCCTAATCCCGCAGCTTTCAACAGACGACTACCGCCCAAAGCTAGACCAAAAATCGCCAAAACTTCGCCCTTACGCGCCGAGTCTTTTAAATCTAGTCCGTAAGCAGCTGCTATTTGATAAAGCATTTCTGACTGTAATTTTGTCGTAGCTGCTAAATCAATTGCTAATAAAGCCGCCGCTATTCCTGGCAAAATACTAGTAGCTAAACCAATCCCACCTGCTTGTTTAGCTTTTTCCACCATAATTCTGTGAGAAATTTGGCTGGGTGATTCTTGAGGATATTGTTGTTTGAGTTTGTTGACTGTCTCTTGCGCTTTTTGCAAATCAACATTTTCACTAGCCCCAATTAACCAATTCAGATTTAACACCCCAGATAATCTGCGAATCAGCCAATTTTGACTGAGGCTATCGACTATCTTCCCTGTGTTTTGAGTCGATTGTTCAATTAGCTTGTGTGTTTGTTTAACAGCAGTTCCTCCCACATTCAATGCTGTTCCCGCTACCCAGCTTAATGTTTCAACAACAGAACCTAAAAATGATTCTTTATCTTTTTTTGTATTATTAATGGAAGAATTATTCGCTTTTTTATCTATTGCATTATGCAGTTTATCTGCCATTGCTGGGCACCTTCCGTGTAAAGCATTTCTATATTGCTTTTAGCAAATATGTACTTAACTTGACATCTCTCTGAAAGGATAAGCCGTTAGATAAAATCAACTATCCTTTGTTTTTATTGCCTTAACATTCAATTTCTGGTAGTCGGTAAAGAATATCTATTTAAAATACCTCGCCACATTCAATTGATGCATTTTGTGGGTTTTCACCTGACAGTATCTCCCACTTTAATTACCTGACTCAGTGCAGTGTTAGTTTCTAAAAAATCATTATCCCGCATAATTTCATAGAGATTAGTATTACTCTCTAGTAAGCAGGCGTGTCCGCTATCGGGTAGGATGACAGTCTGAGTGTTCTTGAAAATCTTCATTAAACGTCTTACCTCCTCTACAGAAGGCAAAAGTCGATCCTGAAGACCAGCGATCAGTAAAATTGGTTGTGTGAGGCGACGTAACTTTTCCTCGTCAACATCAAACTCTCTTAATAAAGATAATCGCCAGAGGACTGTTTCTGGCGGTACGGAACGCATACTTTTTAGCAGTTCTTGGCGATCGCTTCTAGTCATCCGTTGTAAAGATGCTAAAAACGGTAATAATCCCAGTGCGCCAACTTCATAAAGACAAGGATGCACCAAGTAAGTCAACTGAGACGCCCAATTTAACCAAGGACGTAATTTAAAGCTAGAAGCTGGGTTAATCAGGATAATCCGTTTAAATAACTGAGGAACCTGGATCGCCACTTTCATGGCTAAACAGCCACCAAAGGACTCACCACACAGATAAACTGGTCGCTGGGAACTTTTTTCTAATTCGGCGTGAATTAAATCCACTACATTCTTCGTGAGTACCTCCCAGGTAGTCAAGTCTTGTCTGGGAATCGCCAAACAGCGCACATCGAAACCTCGTTCCAATCCTGCGGTTTGCGATCGCAATAGTTCGCCCGTTCCATCCATTCCTGGCAAGTACACAAACAGGGGGTACTCTGGTTGTATGCGTTTCGGAGTCAGGAAACAAGGCTTTAAATCAACTTCTACCATTGTCAAATTTTCATTTATTTTGTTAATTTTATAAAATTTACCCTATGAAAGCTAAATAATTTCAGATTTGCTATCTTACAAAGGTTAATGTCTAGCAGTAAGTCAAAATTCTCTGAAAATTATCGTTTGGGTGAAAGAATTGATGTTAGATATAAATTTTTCAATTAAGTAATCTAAAATTCCATCGCTAATACATAGAACGAGCAAATTTAGAATTCCTGACAATATGTTTTACAAGCCTGCGATCGCTACCCTCCTTAGACTCTGCCCCATAAATAGCTTAAGCAATGTATAATTGTAGCCTCCACTATTTTAAGGATGGATAGTGGCTCCATCCCAAGTATGAGATATTCTAATAACATCCTTGACGTAACAAACTGGCAATTTCATAATGACAGCGATCTGTCAGTTCAGAAACAACAGTTTTCGCTTGTTTTCCTTGATATTGTTTTTGTTGTTGGGGCGTAATCCAATAGGGACGGCCAATTAAAACCGCGACTCGCTGATAAATCACCAAGGGATGCCAACCTGGTTGATTAAATAATGCTTCTGAAGGGTCAAATAAGCTTAATAAGCGTAAAGGCACGCCTGCGGTATTTACTTCCTCCAAAGAGGCGATCGCGATCGGCAAAACCGCTAAGTCTCTCACAGGCGATCGCAATGCCAAATGAGCAAATCCGCGTTGAAATTCACCCACCTCATCAGGCTGGGTAAATTTTACCATTGGTTCAGTTCCTTCAGGAAACACCCCTACCATCTGTTGGGACTGCAACAGCCGTTGAGATTGGGCAAAAAAGCTCTGCTGACGTTTATGAGTATCTTCTAAAGGAAAGCACCCCAATTGACCTGTAACTAATTCCCGCATAATGGGTACTTGTCCCATGTAGTGATGGCAAGCAAAGCGGATTGGACTCGATAGCGCTGCCATTAAAACAAAGGCATCCATAAAGCTGCGGTGATTGCTAACGACTAATACGCTAGCATCATGAGGAATCCGATCCTCGTAATAACGAAACATTCGCGTTGATAGCGCCGCCAATGACCAACGAGAAATCTCCAGAGGGCTATTTAGACTCATAGCAATCAATATAATTTTTCGGAAAATATCGCAGTTTATCTTGACTTAACATTACATTTCTTCACCCCTACTACGACCGTCTTAAGGTAGAAATGTCTAATTCTCAAAGTCAACTATATTTTCTGAGTCTCGCTCGTGTATTGCCAACGACAATAAATCCAATCAAACGCTTTACTAACTATTGTTAGCAGCCATTTTTTAACTATTGGGAGAAATTAGCTGCCTTTATGTAAAGCATAAAATAATCTGGTCTTTCCAGATTTGCTAATATTAAGGTATTGTTTGAAAAAAACTTAGTAATGTTATATAATTGCGTGGTTTTGTCCAAAAAAGTAACATATAAAACGTTTTAATAAGTTGTTTTTTATTGTGCATGAATCTAGTGAATAAAAAAGAAAAGACATTTGCACTGACAACTCCGTTATATTATGTCAATGATGTCCCCCATGTTGGTAGTGCTTATACAACGATGGCCGCTGATGTGGTAGCGCGGTTTCAAAGGCTTTTAGGGCATCAAGTGCTGCTGATTACTGGTACAGATGAACACGGGCAGAAAATTCAGCGATCGGCGGAGAATTTAGGAAAAGCGCCCCAAGAATTTTGTGATGAAATATCTCTCAGTTTTCGTTCTCTGTGGCACATACTAAATATTAAATACGATCGCTTTATTCGCACTACCGATCCGCGACATGAAGCCATTGTCAAAGAATTTTTTCAAAGAGTGTGGGATTCAGGTGACATCTACCAGGGACAACAAAAAGGCTGGTATTGTGTATCTTGTGAAGAATTTAAAGAAGAACGAGAACTACTAGAAGGAAACCGTTGCCCGATTCATACTAATAAAGAAGTAGAGTGGCGAGACGAACAAAACTACTTCTTCCGCTTATCCAAATACCAAAGTCAACTGCAAGAACTTTACCAGTCTAGACCGGATTTTATCCAGCCTGCTAGTCGGCGTAACGAAGTCCTCAACTTTGTTAATCAAGGATTGCAAGACTTTTCGATTTCACGGGTCAATCTAGATTGGGGCTTTCCCGTACCAGTAGATTCCAAGCATACTCTTTATGTCTGGTTCGATGCACTGCTGGGTTATGTAACAGCATTGTTAGAACCAAATACACAACCAACTTTAACAAATGCCTTAGCTAAATGGTGGCCAATAAACTTACACTTAATCGGTAAGGATATCCTCCGCTTCCATGCAGTTTACTGGCCAGCAATGCTGCTGAGTGCTGGTTTACCATTACCAGAACAAGTATTTGGGCATGGCTTTTTAACTAAAGATGGGCAAAAGATGGGTAAAAGTTTGGGTAATACCCTCGATCCCATAGAACTAGTCCAACGCTATGGTAGTGACGCCGTTCGTTATTACTTCCTTAAGGAAATTGAATTTGGCAAAGATGGCGATTTTAATGAAGTTAGATTCATTAATGTTTTAAATGCAGATTTGGCAAATGATTTAGGTAATTTGCTGAATCGCACGCTGAACATGGTGAAAAAATACTGCGCCGGGAATGTGCCAGCAATTGCCAATGAAGCCATTCCGGCTGACAATCCGTTAAAAGCGATTGGGTTAACCTTAGGGGAACAGGTGAAAAATGCCTACGAAATGCTGGCTTTTAATCGAGCCTGCGAGGCTATCCTGTTGCTGGCGCAAGCTTGCAATAAGTTTATTGATGAACAAGCCCCTTGGTCATTATATAAGCAAGGACAGCAAGAAGCATTGGAAAAAGTGCTGTATGCAGTTCTAGAATCAGTTAGACTAGCAGCTTATCTGCTATCCCCAGTGATTCCGAATATCAGTAGCGATATTTATCAGCAATTGGGCTTCGGAATTGACTTTAACGATCCTATAGAAAGCGCAATTGCTGCACCTTTCGATATTCATGCAACCTGGGGGATACTATCCGATAAACAAAAGTTGGGTACACCCCAACCAATTTTTAAGCGTATAGAACCCCCAAAAAACGACTAGACTAGTACTTTCAATTTTTGATTTTGCTTAATTTCTAATTCTGTCAAAACAAAGATCGGGGCTGTATTGATTAGCCCCGGTAGATTTTCATAAAACGCTCTAATGCATGAAAAAAGTAAAAATTTGTATCAGATATTACAAGGATAAAAACTGAGGTATGACATCAATGTTAAACAATTTAGAAAATGATTCGATATTTACGCCGGAACAAGTTTTAGAGAATCGGGGTCGTGTAGCTATATTTATTGATGGCTCAAATCTATTTTATGCCGCACTGCAACTAGGAATCGAAATTGATTACACTAAGTTATTGTGTCGATTAACTGGCGGATCTAGACTATTACGCGCTTTTTTCTACACTGGTGTAGATCGGACAAACGAAAAACAACAAGGATTCTTGCTGTGGATGCGTCGCAATGGCTACAGAGTTATTGCTAAAGATTTAGTCCAGCTACCAGATGGTTCAAAAAAAGCGAATCTGGATGTAGAAATAGCAGTAGATATGATGGCTTTAGTAGATTCCTATGATACAGCAGTTTTAGTGAGTGGCGATGGGGATTTAGCTTACGCAGTCAACTCAGTTAGCTATCGCGGTGTGCGGGTAGAAGTAGTGAGTTTACGTTCAATGACTAGCGATAGCTTAATTAATGTAAGCGATCGCTATATTGATTTAGAAGCCATTAAAGAAGATATCCAAAAAACCCCTCGCCAAAGCTATCCCTACCGTCCTTTATCCGGTATGGGCTTTTTGGACGACCCCAGAGATACTGATGGACATCTAGAAATTCAAGATTAATGAAGCAGGACGCAGACAAGAATCAAGGTAGAAGAGGTTCAAGAAATCTGGGGGGAAATAAAAAATATTCCCCCCAATTCTTTTTATGGCAATTTATTAGCGTTTCACCAATTAAGATAAATTGGTTTTGCCTACCTCTAACATTTTTTTTATTAGTTGGATTAGTTGCTTGTAACGGTAAATCGCCTAACGATCGCGCCAGTAATTCAGGTCAATCTGGACAAAATACAGATAGCAATCTGACTTTTTATGGTGTGGCTTTTGAACAGTTTGATGAAGTAGGGCGACCGATTTGGAAAGTTAATGCCAAAGAGGCAAAATATACCAAAGAAAAACAAATCGGTCAGGCTGAAAACCCTTATGGTGAATTATATCAAGATGGACAAGTAGTCTACCAAGTTAAGGCAGAACGAGCAGATATTGAAGAGAATGGCAAGCAGCTATTTCTCAAAGGTAAGATAGTTGCTACCGATCCTCGTAATGGCACTGTATTGCGAGGTAATGAATTAGAATGGCGTCCCAAAGAAGATTTATTGATTGTTCGTAACCAGTTAAACGGAACTCATAAACAACTACAAGCAGTGGCGCAAGAAGCGCGAGTTAAAACCAGAGAACAGCGCATAGACTTTTCTGGAGGAGTAGTAGCAAATTCTCAAGATCCACAATTACAAATGCGAACCGAGCATTTAATTTGGCATATTAAAGAAGAAAAATTAATTGGCGATCGCCCCGTACAAATTGACCGCTATAAAAATAATCAAATTACCGATCGTGGTCGAGGAAATACTACGGAAGTTAATCTGAAAACTAAGATTGCTACTGTCACAAAAAATGCCCAGCTAGAATTATTAGATCCGCCTATGCAGATAACTAGTAACTCTATGACCTGGAACATGAATGCAGAAACTGTCACGACAAATTCACCGGTGCGTGTCTTGCATAAGGCTGAAAATGTGACAGTAACTGCTAATCAAGGTGAAATGAAGATACCGCAAAAAACAGTTTATTTAACAGGCAATGTCAATGCTATTGGTCAACGTCGCCAATCTCTCAAATCGCGAACATTAACTTGGTATTTAGACAATAAATTAGTGGAAGCACAGGGTAATGTAGTGTATCGGCAAGTCGATCCACCATTAAATTTTACTGGGGAAACAGCCGTTGGTAATCTGCAAACAGAAAATATTGTCGTCAAAGGTGGCAATACTGGCGGTAGGGTAGTTACAGAGATTATTCCTCAGGAAAAAGTCAAGGGTCAATAGTCACGTCGCTTATCCTGCAAAGACGCTACGCGAACCCTCCGAATTCAAAATTCGTTTTGAAAAGTTGAGCCAGTGCGTTGGACGGGTTTCCCGGCTTAAAGCAACTGGCGTTGCTCAACGGGGGGAACCCCCGCACACAACTTTTCGCAAAATTCAAAATTAAACATCCCCATAAGTAAATTTAGGCAAATCAATCCTTTTGTTTTTCAGTCATTGGGTATTGGGTATTCGGCATTGCTTATGAGTTTCCTACCAATGACAAATGACAAACAACTAACTTTGGAACATAACTTGATTACGATTGGCTGCACCTAGTTCAGGTAATGTATTGATTGTAGAGTGGGGTGTCAGAGCAGCAGGAACCTCCGGAGCTAATTGCAACTTTTGTACCAGACGTTGCAACAGTTGGTCTTGTCCAGCACGGAAGCCTGAGACATTTGGGCCGCGGTTAATGATCGCAAACCAGACCAAACCGCGATCGCGTGTTGGCATAACACCAGCTAAAGCACTAACATCCCTAAGAGTGCCAGTTTTCATCACAGTACCAACAGGTATATGTCTGGAGTGCAGTGTCCCCCGGTGATCGAACCCAGACATGGGAAACAGATCGGCTAAAGTCAGACTGTGAGCACCTGCTTCCTGTTGCATTGCCATAAACATCGCACAAACAGCTCTAGGAGAAATGCGATTTTCTGGGCCCAGTCCAGAACCATTAATTAACTGAATTTCTGCATCTGGAACTCTTGCCAACTTAGCAGCAGTTGATTGGACTACAGTATATCCCCCTACTGATTCTGCCAACATTTCTGCGATGTCGTTATTGCTATAAACATTCATCTCTTTGATGATTTGTTTCAAAGGCAAAGACAAGTGACGAATTAGCACGGCTCTTTGAGGATTTGCCTGCGCTTCAACTTTCACAGCACCTGCGATCGCTACTTTCGGCTTGGGCGTGCCCTTAGGCATAATCGAGTATATGTAATTCTCCGAACGAGTCCAAAGAGCAGAATTCAAAGATTGCTTAAATAACTGACCTGCCATCAGCGGATTACGTTGGAAATTCATGGCAAAAGAGCCAGTAATTACCAAATTGCCTTTGACTTGCTTGATCCCCATGCGGTTGAGAGTATTACCAAGCGTAATTGCTTCCTCCCAAACCATCATCGGATCGCCACCACCAGTAATCACCAAATCGCCTTGCAATACACCATTCACTATTGGCCCTGTGGCGCTAATCAAAGTCTCAAATTGATGATCTGGGCCCCAAGTTTTGAAAGCAACTAGTGAAGTAGCCACTTTAGTTAAAGAAGCAGCTGGTAGAGGCGTTGTTCCTTGGTGATTAGCCATCAGCATAGGCCCGGACTGCATCCAAATTCCCTGGCTATCTGTCAAATTTTGGGCGATCAGTTTCGATTGTATTAGCCCCTTGAGATAGTCTTGGACTGTATTAGCGCTAGCTGGATTAGGATCAGGGGCAATAACCAAGCCAGGGCTACTTTGCCAAGCCAATGCGTCTAAGGCATCTAACGGCTTGATCTGTAACCCAGCCATTTCCAGCCAAAGCGTCACCAAACCTGAACTCAATAATTCCAGCATTCTTGATTCCTCTATTAGGTTGTATGAAGTTGTTTACTGTGGCTAATATACAAGCTTTTTTATGCCGATCAGCACGGAGCCATAATAACTGGTGTTTTTCCCATGTGGAAGTAGGCTAGATAACATACATAATGTGTATCTTTTTAATCAGTCAGTAAAGTAGCAAATTGTAGAAGCGATTGTCTAGATCGAGTTTTTCCAAAAGCAACAGGGTAATGTATATATGATTTGAGACTATAAGCAGATTCAGCAAAAAGTATAGCTTTCAAAGTAGACAAAGTTTCAATGTCTATAGTATATATAAATAAATTTTTAGGATATCAATCTGTAATAACTATTTTTCAAATAGGTATGGCCTGAAGTGGCACAATAATAGGATTTTTACTTAGGTGCATCCCAATTATCATAAATGCCTATAGGCTCTCAGTTTTCAAATTACTATAACTAGAAATTTAAATATTATTATTAGTTAGATAAATTTTGGTATGATTGATTATTTACAAAAGGTATAATCTTCTATTTTTTAATTCCTTGTGACTTTTTAGAGATAAAATTTCATAGATATGCATAATTAATTGTCAAGAGCTTGTTTGTTATTGAACCTTAGCTTGTGATATCTGCTTTATCATCTTCATAAGCGATCGCATCTAATGGCAAAATTACTGTAAATGTCGAGCCTTGTCCTGGTTGTGAAACTAATTTGATTTCACCTCGCATTAACTCGACTAAACGAGACACAATTGCTAATCCCAATCCTGTACCATCAGCACCAGGCGATCGATCGCTAACTGCACGAACATAAGGTTTAAAAATTTCTGTTTGAGCATCTAAAGGAATGCCAATACCACTATCCTGAACCGAGATAGCCCATAGCTGTTGAGATATTTGCCAACACTTTAAATTAATGCTGCCAGATTCCGTATAGCGAATCGCATTGCTGAGTAGATTAGTAATAATTTGCTGAACTCGAAGCGGATCGATAATCGCTCGATCGGGAGCGCGTTCGCAATCTACACTTAAAGTTAACTCTTTAGCACGCGCTAAAGGTTCAACAATTTCCAAAACTGAGTTAATTAACCCACGGATATCAGATAAAGTGGGCTGTAATTTCATCTTGCCAGCATCGTAACGGGAAATTTCTAGAGTATCGTTAATTAACCGCAGAATCAGCCTCCCACTTCTCAGAACTCGTTCGATAGATTCGAGATTTGCTGGTGAATCCTTGAGTTCCGATTCTTGTTGACGATGCTGGCGTAGAAATAAATCTGCGTAACCAATGATTGAAGTTAAAGGCGTTTTCAGTTCATGCGCTAACTGAGACATACTATCTTTACTAGCGCGAATTAAACGAGTTAGCTCTTGGTTAGTCAACCGCAATTGATTTTGGAGTTGTTTAAGCTCTTGTAACCGTCCATAAGTATAGCTGCTAAAGCAACGGGCGATCGCTTCATCAATTACTGTATCAATCAAACGTACAGCCCGCAGCATCTCTACAGGTGATGCCTGGATTGGATCGTTTTCTAAAAGAGAAAAAATTACAAATCGTAGTAAACGATATTCTCGCGCAATCTCTGCTGGCTCAAATCCTTGCTCTGCACGAATCCTACCATGTTCTAGACTGGCATCAACTACAGTTTGCAAATCACTGGTTGCTGATTCAGAAAGTACTGTCGCTAATGCTTTTAAAACCTGGGGTAGACTATCTCTAACAGCTTTAAAAGTCAGCTCGTTAGTAGCTTCAATTTGTGGATCTTGGTAAACCGCTTCTACCCAGCGATCGATAATAGCATCATTTTTTTCAATCAGAGTTTGGCTAAAATCCATCTTTTCTCAACCAAAAATAGTAAGTGCGAAGCTGCTTCGGCTAGAGGTAGCTTAATGTGTTCTACTTTAGCTTCGCACCTGACGAAAGATGGAAGTGAGAGAAGAGAGCGAGTGATGAGGGAGACAGGGCGGACAAGGAGGACAGGGAAGACAAGGGAGCAGGCGAGGAAATAACTATTATTCTATTGATTCATACGGAATTAAAAATACTCTACCCGTGCATCTAAACCATAGGAGCGTAAAAGTTTAGTCAGATTTTCAGCCTCGGCTCGATTGGCAAATCTTCCAGCATTGACATAATCCCCTAAACTTGATTTCTCAACAACAGGATTAGCTATGTACTGTCGTACTTTGTTGAGAGTGTCAGCATTATGAATTGGGACTACTACTACATAGCGATTCTGATTAGTATTAGTAGTATTTTCTCCAGTAGAGTTATTCAACCCTAACGCTTGCCAAGTTTGTGCATCTACATTTCCTGTAGGATTGAGTCGCGAATATTGCTGGAAGGCGTACACATACGCTCTAGTATTTTCACCGTAATAGCCATCAGGATTGCCGTTAAAAAAGCCTAATTGCAACAAACGCGCTTGCACTGCTTTCACATTCTCGCCACTATCACCAACAGTAAGATAGTTTCTTGTTGGTTGATTGGCAGCCATAGCTCGATTTTGCCAGACTCCACGTACTGTTTCTAAGGACTGTGTATCTGCTATGCCATCAGCAGCTAGTTGGTAATCTCGCTGGAATCGAATCAGAGCATCCCTACTCATAGAGCCAAAATTGCCAGTTGGATTAGCATTCAAGTACCCCAAATCTCGTAACTGCTCTTGCAGTTCTCGCACTTGCTGAACGGAAAGACTTGTTGTGTCTTGCACAGTACCCGGAGAATAACTTAACAGTCTGTTCCACGTTTGTTGATTTGTAATGCCATTGGCAGTTAAACCCGAATTGCGCTGGAATGCAATTAAAGCATCTCTAGTTAGAGGGCCAAAATTACCAGTCGGATTAGTATTTAAATAACCTAGCTGTTGCAGCCGTTGTTGCAACCTAATTACCTCCTGACCTTGACTACCTTGAGACAGAACAGGGTAACTACCTCCTTGGCTGGGTCTGTTCAGTGTCGCTTGCGGGACTCTGCGAGGAACAGTAGCATTAGCACTACTTCTAGTCGGTTGCTGGGAACGGATTAACGCCTGCTGAGTTTGCGGGCCAAAATAGCCTGTAATTGGGCCTTGAAAATAGCCTAAGCGCTGCAAACGCTGTTGTAGCTTTACTACTTCTGGGCCTCTGCTACCTAGTCGCAAATTAGTATTAACATTCCTATTCCTATTAACAGTTCTACCTTGGCAGGCTTGTTGTAGTGCTTGTTGAGTGCTTAGGCCAACAACTCCATCAGCAGGTAGTTTTTTAGCTTGCTGGAAAGCGATGACAGCCTGCTGGGTTATCGAACCAAAGTTACCGTTAACTGGTCCGCGAAAGTAACCTAATCTTTTCAAACAACTCTGGGTATTTGCCACGTCAGAGCCATTACTGCCTATTTTTTGAAGTGCTAAAGTTTGCCCAGCTATACTGAGAATTGCCAAGGTTATTGCTACAGATAAAAAACGCATTGCAACTGTGCTAGACAGTGTCGTCCAATTCCAGAATCTAAAATTTCTTTGGGCAGGAACAATCTCAAGGCTTTGGGATACTTCGGAGACTGAGGTGATATGTAGATAACCAATGGTTTTCATAAATATAGAGGTTTAGATACTAATAGGGGAAAAATAGGAAAGAAAACAAACAATTCAAACTTCAAAATATTATGCTCCTTGACTCTTGGCTCGGCATTTCGCCAAGGTGGCGGGCGGCAAATAGTATAAGTAAAAATTTTTATACTCTGTTGTGCGATCGCATCATCTAAGTATTTGAGTTGATAAATATCACAACAATAGAGTTGCTTGCTAGTAAGTTTCTCAGAAATTTTGGCTACCAGTATACTATAGGATCGCCAGAACTTGGAAGAATTAATACCTACAAAAAAAGTAACCTGGCAAGCAAGGCTTCCCCAGGTTAATTGAATCAAACACATATTTAATTAAGTTACAGGGCTTTAGCTTTCTATCGGTCTTGTTCTGGTTTTTCTGGCTGTTGTACCTCCTCATTTTCCTCAATTTTCTGAGTATTACCTGCTTTGACCCAACCTTCTTGATTGGTATCTTCCTGGCGAATTTTCTGCCATAATTTATCGCTGCTTTCTTCTAAAATCACAACTTTTTGATTAAAACCAACGCCACCAACACGTTCAGCATCTTGTTTTGGTTCGGCTCGCAAACTCAAGCCTTGAGACCAAGTAACTGTTCCTCGGTAAGCTCCTGGTGGTAATGGTTTTGGTGATTCCTGCGTCTTGGGAGTCTCAGTAGGAGTAGGAGTAGGGGAGGGGGTTGAGTTGGAAGCTGTTCCCGGAGTGGGGCTAGCTTTTGCGGCTACTTTTTCAGTGGCTTTGACATTTTGGGTTCTCTGGGTGGGGCGATCGTTGGAAAAAATTGGTTTCGTCGGAGGTATTGCGGTTCTATTCATGAAATAAAGCGCTGTAGCAACACCTGTACCAATTAAAATAGCGATCGCTAAGAAAAACCCAAGTATAAATTTTAGTAAGTTAGAAAACATAGAAGGTATCAAAGGTCAAGGTTGAATAGTCAATGGTCAGCGATCAATGGTCAGCGGTCAATGAGCAATAGTCAATAGACTATGGACTGTTGACTATGGACTATGGACTATTGACTCTTGACTTTTGACTACCTATTATTGCATCTGCTGTTCATGACGTTAGCGTAGCTTACCAAAGGTATCGCTTAACGGACTCTGTTTCGATGCTAGCCTTGCTCGCCCAGCCGCAGCCCATTCTTGGAGTTGTTGAATTTGCTCTACAGCAGTTCTTGCTAAGGGAATGATTTGACTAGCAGCTTCTAAAATGTCGTCGTTGGTAAAGTCACGATTTTGGCTAAATCCAATATGCATCGCTTCAATTAAAGTTTGCTCAATCTCTGCTCCTGAAAAATCGGGTGTCTCGTATGCTAGCCGATCGATGTCATAACTTTTCAAGTTATGGGCGCGCAGTCGGGATAAATGAACGTTAAAAATTGCTTTTCTCTCTTCTTGAGTGGGTAAACCTACGAAGAAAATTTCATCAAATCGCCCTTTGCGGAGCATTTCTGGTGGTAAGGCTTGGATGTCGTTAGCGGTGGCGACAACAAACACAGGTGAAGTTTTTTCGGCTAACCAAGTAATAAACGTACCAAATACGCGGCTAGTTGTTCCCGCATCTCCTTTACTACCAAGTCCAGAAAAAGCTTTATCTATTTCATCAATCCACAAAACACAAGGTGCTAAAGCTTCAGCCACTTGAATCATTTGGCGAGTCCGCGATTCTGATTCCCCTACCAAACCACCAAATAACCGTCCTACATCTAAGCGTAGTAAAGGTAAATGCCAATGATGAGCGATCGCTTTTGCGGTTAAAGATTTTCCCGTACCTTGAATCCCCACCAACATTAAACCACGGGGGTGCGGTAATCCGTACTGTCGCGCTCGTTCGGTAAACGAGCCACCCCTGCGCAGCAACCAATCTTTGAGGTTATCCAATCCGCCAATATCAGAAATTTGCTCGGTGGCGGGGTAAAAATCTAGAATTTGCGTTTGACGGATGGTTTGGCGCTTTTCTTCCAAAACCAGATCCACATCTTCTGGTTGTAGTTCGCCGTGAGTGGCGATCGCTTTTGCCAAAACCCGACGAATTCTTTCCATTGATAGCCCTTGACAAGAGCGTACCAAGTCGTCTGTAACTTTACCAGAAAGAGAGTTGCCAGTTACTTGCAGCAAGCGTTCTACCTCGGTTTTAATTTCGGCGGCGGCTGGTAAAGGAAATTCAACCACCGTCAGCACTTCAGTTAAATCGTCAGGAATCGCAATCCGGGGTGACAAAATCACAATATTTTTCGGTTGCGATTTCAGGAGTCTAGCTAAGTTACGGAGTTTGCGCGCGATCGCCACATCTTCTAAAAACCGATGATAATCTCGCAGAATCAAGACCGCTGGTGCTGAGGCTGGCAATTTTTCGATAAATTCCAAAGCTTGCAGGGGGTTGCGCCGTCCAAAACCCGCATCATTGGGATTCCCCTGGTAGCCATCAACAAAATCCCAAGTATATACTGGGCGATTACCTTGATTTGCTGCTTCTTCCCGGATCGCTGCTTCTACCCGTTCCTCTTCGTATGTAGGAATATAAATCAAAGGATAGCGGGCACGTAGCAGCAATTTAAACTCATCACGGAAGGTCATAAGTAGCTGTTAATTGGGTTTTTATCAGTTCTTATTTCATTGTTAAGGGTTGTACCGTCTCTCACAACCAAAAACATCGATCGTTCCCAAAATATGCTCAAGCTTATATCCCCGAAATCATCTCTTATCTTGTCTGAACGGCGCTATGAATAATAGAACAGGGATTTATCCCATTTAGCCAGAAACATCAAACAGAATTAGAACTTTGTTTTCCATTTGGCTTGCACCACAATACTGTTCAGTTAATTGGGCTTAGACACAAAATAAGGATTAAATATCTTGATTTATCGGCAAAGCAGTTGCTAACCT
Organism: Calothrix sp. NIES-2098; assembly: GCF_963875125.1. Classification (NCBI taxonomy): domain Bacteria; kingdom Bacillati; phylum Cyanobacteriota; class Cyanophyceae; order Nostocales; family Calotrichaceae; genus Calothrix; species Calothrix sp. NIES-2098. The sequence continues at coordinate 7,451,119 of NZ_CAWNKJ010000001.1, read as the reverse complement.
GCGGGAACCCACCCAATGCACTGCCTCGTTTATCGGCGGTTAATGATTCTTATCTGAACTGTCTTGGCTTATAACATAACTCTCAAATCTGGTGATACATCGATACTGTAAGCCATCGCGTCCCGATCGGTTGCTTCCTTGAAAGTATGGGTGTTAATTAATGTTCTGTTACTGCACAGCTACAAATAAAATTTAGTCAATGACATCAAAATCGTGATTATTATTGCCTACTGCTATCACTATATTCATGATTACAAATATTTTTGATGAGCGCTTAAGCGCTCAAATTTCGCACTAAAGTACTGACTCAGAATTTAATTGACTAGCCCGGAAGCTTCTTTTTCAATGCTTCTAAAGAAGCCCAACGGTTATCAACTGGTTTTTCAGCACTTTCAGCAGCACTACTCAAAATACCTGGGCAATTGAGATCGCATAGCTGGCGCTGAGGTAACTCTAAACACATCTGTTCGTACAACCATTCGCTGGGATGAAAATAGCCATCAGGTGGTAGAGTTTCTATCAAATCTTCCACTGCTACTTCTCTTTCTAATGGCAAGTCTTGTGGTTGATTAGCTGTTGCATCTAACCAGATGATTTCCTTGGTATCAACTACCAAACGTTGATTGTATTGTTGTAAGCAGCGGTTGCAAGTACAAGTAATAATGGCTTCTGCTTGACCGGATACTTCTAAATAATTACCCTGATGCTGCACGCGAATAACACCACGAACAGGGGTCAAAGTTTCCAAACCAGGCAGAAATTCTTTAACTTGAATTTCCTCTGTCCGCTCCGGGGCTTTGGTGAGCTGCGGAATAAAAATTGCGTCCATAGGATTTGTGAGATATCCTCACCAAACGAAACTTAGTTTAATTACCAGCAATTTTGCCGATCTTAGATCTTTATTTTAGCTTTTCGAGGCAGCGCTCAAGAGTCATTTCTCCGTGTTCCCTGGTCTTGCCTAAGGTGCGATCGCGGGACGAACTACAAGATGTCGATGTGGTTCTTTACCACGGCTAAAGGTTTCTAGATCGGAAAATTCCTTTAAAAATGTATGAATTTGCCGTCTTTCCGCCGAACTTAGGGATTTTATTTCTACTTCTCTCCCTGTAGTTCGCACTTCTTCCGATGCAGCTTCAGCCAATGCGCGAATTTCCGCTTCTCGTTTGACGCGGTAGCCATTCAACTCGATGGTATAAGAAGCTTGCTCTTCTAGTGGTTGGTTGATGTTCAGTACTGAATTGGCTAGATACTGAATTGCATCTAGTACTGAACCATCAGTCCCGATCAAAATTCTGATTTGATCGGGATTTAGTTGTGTTTCATCAATTGTTAACCAGTAGTTATCTGGTTCTTCGGAGTCGCCGCTCTGAGGTTGAGCGGGTTCTAAATTACCCTCAACCTCAGCAGATACCCCAGTAAGTAGCAGCAGTGTTTTTAACCACTGTTGCCCTCGCTGCATGGGACTGTTGCTCATGATTAATTTGTAGCCTTCTTCTTAGAACTTTTTGGCTCAAACGGCAATGCTTTTTGATCTGCCGTTGCTGCTTCTTTTTCCTGGGTTGCTACAATTTTTTGTAGTTCTTCCGGTAAGGGTTCGCGGGAGAGAATAAAGGTTTGTAGGGTCTGGAAAATATTTCCAATCACCATGTACATCAAAACCCCAGCAGGCAATGGGAAGAACAAAAACATCCCTGAAAAGATCACAGGGGTGATTTTGTTAACTGTATCCTGCTGTGGGTTGCCCCCACTGGAATTTTGCCCGGAAAGAATTTGGCTAACGTAGAGACTAATCCCAAAGAAAATTACCATAGCGACAATATCCCAGTGGATTGTGCCATCGGGATCGGTTGCGCCTACTCTACCTAAGGCATCAATAAACAGAAATCCTTTATCTGCTGCCAGTCCGGGAATAGTACCTTGAATGGTGACATCTCCTGGCTGTAAGGCTTCTATATTACCCTCAGCGTCAATTTTGATTCTGTCTTCCCCTTTGGTGACTTTCCATTCGGGTGTCAGCTTATTTTCTGGGTGTTCTGCCAAAAGCACCTGAAATGGTTTGCCTTCAACAGTCTGGTATTGAATCTTGGTTCTTTCTCCTACCGCTAATTTATTACCTCCGGGGAGGATAGCAGTGACACGGCTGTGTTCCCCATCAGCAATGTAGATATTTTGAGGAGGAGTTGCAAAGGCTTGGGGTTGAATTCGTTCGATTTGTTCGGAGGGAAAGACTTGCAGGTTAACGCTGTAGTTAACCCCAGCAAAGGGCGAACCCCGCAAAGTGGCAAACAGCGCTAACAACACTGGCATTTGCAACAGCAGTGGCAAACAACCAGCTAGAGGGTTGCCAAATTCCTTTTGGACATTGACCATTTCCTCTTGCTGTTTTTGCGGATCGTCTTTATAACGCTCTTTGATTTCTGCCATCCGCTTTTGCATCAGAGGTTGGACAATCCGCATCCGCCGCATATTCCGAATGGAACCAGCACTCAGGGGATAGAGCGCAAAGCGGATTATCAATGTTAAGGCAACGATCGCCAATCCATAACTAGGCACAATGCTATAGAAAAAATCTATGATTGGCAGCATCACGTTGTTCGAGAGAAACCCGATACCAAAATCCATTATTCTGAATTCAACCTGAGGTACTGTAAACTAACTGAATCTAATTTATCTAAATCACGATTTGTCTGCGACTATCATCCACTACGGATAGCCGCCCACGATCTGAAAAAATGAATGCTAAAATCAATCCGCCAAAATTCCTCAGAAGCCAGCTGCATAGGTAGGTTTAACCACTTGCACAGACTGGCACTGATGAGTCAAGGAAGGTGTTTGGCTTCGTACTGATGGCACTTGATTACTTGGCAGCTGTACTATATTCAGAATTTTTGGCAGCTACTCTTTCATTGATGTAGTCATAGACTGCTCTAAAATTCGGAACAGCCCGCATTTCTAAACGACTGCCATTTCTCAGGGTTAGTACCATATCTCCCCAAAAACCAAGACCGCGAGGAACTTTCACAATTTTGACAATTTCTGAATAAATTACGTCAGTGCGATCGCGTCCCATCCAACCACCCATCACAGAAATGCGGCGATCGGTGATCCGGAAGCGTAGCCACAAAGCCCTGACAATCGCCCCAACTGTTAATGGTATCCCGATAACAGTTAACCCAATCAAAATATTGAGAATCAAATCCCCAATATGAGGGCCGCCTTCATAATAAATTTCTTCACGAATGCCCATCTAGTACCTCGGCTTGTGCTAACAACTGCTCTAATTCTTGCAGATATTGTTGGCTTACGCACTCTTGTTCTGCTGCTGTTGGTTTCACAACTATTACTAACCGCCATCCAGGTGACAATCTGGGCAATAACTGATACAAAGCTACCGTTATTTGCCGTTTAATCCGGTTGCGAACTACTGCACGTTTGCTAACTTTTGTGCTAACGGCAATGCCAAATTTTGTGCTATCCAGATGTGCTGTATCAGTTGACCGTATATTTTCAGGGGCAGTATCCAAAGAAGAGTGTTTGGAAACCGACGGTTTCAGGGCCCTTAACGTGAAATAGGAACCATGACGCCGAATTCCCTCTCGGAAAACTGCCTGGAAATCTTTTCGGGATTTTAGCCGATTTGCTTTGGGCAAAGCCACAGATGCTATTTTCGCCTAATTTACCCTAAACGCTCAAACGATGACGACCCTTTTTTCTTCTGGCGCGAATCACGTTTCTCCCATCTGGGGTACGCATTCTAGCGCGAAAACCAGAAGTTCTCTTTCTCTTACGGTTGGTGCCGCCCAGGGTTCTTTGCATACTGTGCTCCTCTTAGGTGATTTTTATAAAAAGTCACAATCTCTTATTTTATCACTATTACAAGCAAAAGATAGAGATTCCGGTTAACAGCCAAGGGGCAAGGATGAATAGACTATAGCTATTCTGCTCTGTTTTTCCTTGTCCCTTAACAAACGATCGATATCTTAATTGATGCTCAAGATCCAAGTTCCCATATAACGCAATAGCGGTACGTCACCTGGAGAGAGAATTTGGCAGTTGAAATAATAAGTTCCACCAAAGGTTGGGTTTTTCACATTAGATAACACCAGTTCTACCTTACTACCCGCTGGCACTGGCTCTTGGGGGTAAATTTGAATCACGCGGCCTTCTTTATCCCACTTCACTTCAGAAAGGGGAACAGCTTTGTCTTTGACTTTGACCTCAATATTTTTGGGATCGAATTTTCCTTTGTAATAATCAGGGTATGTAATCGCAAATTGCGCTACTGCCAATTTCATTCTTTTAGCGGGAATTCTTAGGATATAACGATCCCAGCCATCTGCTTGCCCACCAAAATCTAAGCGGAATGGCAGTTGGTTTTCGCTTTTGACACCGCTAAATAGAGTCAATCCTGGTAAACCTTGTGCCCAGCTTACAGCTTGAAACCCAGTCAGCAAACAGCTAGTCACGGCTAAAGTCGAAAGTAAACGTCGCATAGTTAAGCTCCTCTATCAGATAGTATGCTTGGTTATCTAAATAACTAAAAGTTTAGTATTCGTAACTAAACTTTACTGCTGAATTTCTCAAAATAGACGCCAAATAGTTTTTTAAAGTGCCATCTGTCTGAGATCTTCGAGCCAGAGAGCTTTTAGTGATATTTTTAACACTGTTTTTCTTTACCTCACTACCTTTACGGACTAACGATTTGCTGGTTGGCTGATTAATTCTTAGCAAGTACTTTAGGCTTTGCAAAGCGATTGATTCACTGTATACCAGCTTGTAACTTACTTTGAACTGCTTTTTAACGCTAGATAGAAACACAGTCATAATGAGATTGTGTTTCTGAATATGTACAAGTGTATCTAAATTGTAAGAGTTTTGTTATAAAAATTGAGCCATACAATCAGCGATCGCCTGTTAAGTTGGGCTAAATTGATAAAAACGAGCGTGAATCGAAGTAGCAATCATCAAATTTTACTTTGGGAATAATCAAGATTTTGCTAAGTGGATGCATATTGCATTATGTAATAGACGAATACAAAATTTTTCAATCCCTAAAATAAGCTGAAGACACAGATGCAAAATTTGGGAATCAACATAGGATGTGCAGTATGTAAGCCTATTAAAATTGTCTGCAAGTGTGACATCTGTGAATGGCAAACTGAAGCTTGGCCTAGGGAATTGTCAGTGAAACAGGAAACGGTCAAGGTTCAATCTACAAAATAGAAGCAATGGCTGAGATCCCCAGCCTATGCAGCATGAGAACGGGGAATAACTCAGCGAAAAAATTACACAGTTGGCAGAGATTAGGTATTTATCTCCAGGAGATTTCATGAGAATAGCAGTAGCTAAAGAAATAGAAGTTGGTGAGCGTCGTGTGGCATTAATTCCTGACATCGTTGCCCGATTGGTAAAGCAAGGTTTAGAAATTTGGGTAGAAACAGGTGCAGGAGAGCGATCGTTTTTTAGTGATTCTGCTTATGAAGCAGCAGGAGCTAAAATTATTGCTGACCCCGCTACATTATGGGGAGAAGCTGATATTTTATTGAAAGTCAGTCCGCCACAAGAACGTGAAGATGGACGCTCCGAAATTGATTTTCTGAAAGCAGGATCTGTATTGATTAGCTTCCTCAATCCTTTGGGCAATCCTTTGGTGGTGCAGCAGTTAGCAAATCGCCAAGTCACAGCTTTGAGTATGGAAATGATCCCCCGTACTACTAGAGCGCAAAGCATGGATGCATTGTCTTCGCAAGCATCTTTAGCAGGTTATAAATCTGTATTAATTGCCGCCGCAGCATTACCGAAATATTTCCCCATGCTGACCACCGCCGCAGGTACGATCGCCCCAGCTAAAGTATTTATCATGGGAGCAGGCGTGGCAGGATTGCAAGCGATCGCCACCGCAAGACGCTTGGGAGCAGTGGTAGAAGCTTTTGATATCCGTCCTGCTGTTAAAGAGGAAGTCCAAAGCTTAGGGGCGAAATTTGTTGAAGTTAAACTCGAAGAAGAAACTGTTGCGGCTGGTGGATACGCCAAAGAAATTTCTGAAGCTAGCAAACAACGCACTCAAGAAGTTGTTGCCGAACACATCAAAAATGCCGATGTAGTGATTACCACAGCCCAAGTTCCAGGTAAAAAAGCACCTCTGTTAGTCACCGAAGAAATGGTGAAACAGATGAAGCCTGGTTCAGTAATTGTAGACTTAGCCGCCGAGCAAGGTGGTAACTGCGCTTGCACCGATCCCGGTAAAGACATCGTTTGGAACGGTATTACTATCATCGGGCCGATTAATCTTCCATCATCAATGCCAGTCCACGCCAGCCAGTTGTATGCTAAGAACCTGACATCATTGATGCAATTACTGATTAATAAAGACAAAGCTTTGCAGGTGGACTTTGCCGATGACATTATTGATGCGGCTTGTGTCAGCCACGCAGGTGAAATTCGCAATCAACGAGTGCAAGAAGCATTACAAGCATTAAGTACTCAAATAGGAAAACATTAATTTACCGAAGGAAGGCAGATAGTAGATTCTCGCTACTAAAAGGATTATTAGCTGCCTAAATTTGGTTGCAAACAGGAGTTTTTATTTCATGACAGAGGCATTACTTGCTGCTTTGTTTGTATTTGTGCTGGCATCTTTTACCGGCTTTGAAATCATCAACAAAGTGCCACCTACCTTGCATACACCATTAATGTCAGGCTCAAATGCGATTTCTGGCATTGCAGTGATTGGGGCAATTGTGGCTGCTGGCGAGAGAAACACTAATCTATCTGTGATTTTAGGTTTAGTTGCGGTGGTACTAGCAACTGTCAACGTCGTCGGCGGTTTCCTAGTCACAGACAGAATGTTGCAAATGTTTAAGAAAAAGGAGATTAAGGCGTGAGCGATTTTCTACCAACTGGGATTCAGCTGACGTACTTAGTCGCTGCATCTTTATTTATTCTGGGTTTAAAAAAGCTAGGTTCACCTGCGACAGCAAGGAACGGTAATGTTGTAGCAGCTGTAGGGATGCTGCTGGCAATTGTCGCCACCATGCTAGATCAGCATGTGTTGAACTACGAGATGATTTTGTTAGGCTTGGCAATTGGATCTGCTATTGGTGCGATCGCAGCCTACAAAGTCCAAATGACAGAAATGCCTCAAATGGTGGGTTTACTCAACGGTTTGGGTGGTGCAGCTTCTGCATTAGTTGCTGTTGCAGAATTCTGGCGGTTATTGGATTCTGGCGCGCCCGTACCCCTTGATGTCAACATTTCCATGCTACTGGATGTGTTAATCGGTGGTGTCACATTCACAGGTAGTTTTCTCGCCTTTGCCAAATTGCAGGGCTTAATTAGCGGTTCCCCGATTACATTTCCCTTCCAGCAACCATTTAACCTCTTACTTCTGGGTGCTTATGTAGTAGGTAGTGCCTACTTGATCGTTACACCAGATAGCTTACCCATCTTCTTAGCAGTAGTTGCTGTTTCTCTAATATTGGGTGTGATGTTCGTCATCCCCATTGGTGGCGGCGATATGCCGGTGGTAATTTCGCTGTTGAACTCTCTGTCAGGGATAGCCGCAGCCGCAGCCGGATTTGTGGTGATGAACAATATGTTAATCATCGCTGGTGCATTGGTGGGAGCCTCCGGGATTATCCTCACTGAGATTATGTGTAAAGCAATGAACCGTTCCCTATTTAGCGTGCTGTTCAGCGCTTTTGGTACAGGTGGCACGGCTGGTGGTGTAGCTAGCGGTGGTGCAACCGATCAAACCGTCCGCAGTATCGATCCTGAAGAAGGCGCGATGATGTTGGGTTATGCCCGTTCTGTAGTAATTGTGCCTGGTTATGGAATGGCAGTTGCTCAAGCACAACATAGCGTTCGGGAATTAACAGATCAACTAGAACGGATGGGCGTTGATGTTAAGTATGCCATTCACCCCGTTGCAGGAAGAATGCCAGGACACATGAATGTGTTACTAGCTGAGGCAAATGTGCCTTATACCCAGCTGTATGACATGGATGATATTAATCCCCAATTTGAGCAAGCAGATGTAGCTTTAGTAATTGGGGCAAATGATGTAGTGAATCCAGCAGCGCGTACTGATGTTAATAGCCCAATTTATGGAATGCCAATTTTGGAAGTAGATCGGGCGAAGCAGACAATTGTGATTAAGCGCGGGATGAGTACAGGTTTTGCTGGTGTAGATAATGAGTTGTTCTACAAGGATAAAACTACAATGCTCTTTGGTAGCGCGAAGGATATGGTGGCGAAGTTGGTTTCGGAAGTGAAGCAGTTGTAGAAGACTGCGAGAATCCCGACTTATTGAAAAAGTCGGGATTCTAATTTAGGAAATAGTTTAATTAATTTCAATATTCCACTTTTGACCCAGCTAATACTATGTATTAGCTGGCTTTTAAATTTGGGAATAATAAAAAATAGGTTTTGATTTATATATTTGCTCGTGCCATAAATAACGGGTGAATTTGTCTTCAGAAGTTTTGTAATTCGAGATGTGCATTAATTATGCTCGGAACAACACAGTTGCAGAAACTAGGGGTTATTGATTTTCTACATATGATTTATGGCGGACACCCCGAATATTCGCTGTTTGCTGTCAAAGCGCCAATTGATGAAGTTGTGCCAGTGTGGATGGAATTACGCGAAGGTTTATCCAAGCGCGATAGACACGATTATCGGACAATAATGATATATAGGAATCCACTTTTATTTCTAAAATTATTTGCGTAGGGAGGGAATAGGGAAGAAGAAATAACAGTGTACTTAGTTTTTTCACAAATCAAATATGAGTCCTATAAATCTAATCACGATGGCCTATTTAAAGAATTGCTAACCACCTTCTTCTGGGAATTCATCGAGTTATTTTTCCCAGAGATTACCGTTTATCTGGAAAGAGACAGCATATCCTTAACTCAATTAAAGGATTTAGCAGAAGTTTTACTAAATTTCTCCTCTGAAGCCGATCTAGTGGCTTGGCTGCAACAGTCACAATAAGATAAAAAAGCGATCGCACAGGCTTCTTTAACTAACCGAACGTTTGATTGGTATTTGTATTCTAAACTCAGCACCTTTACCAGGTTCAGAAAAACAATCGATTTGACCGCCGTGTTTTTCTACAACAATCTGATAACTAATGTATAATCCTAACCCAGTTCCCTTACCAGGTTCTTTTGTCGTGAAGAAAGGGTCAAAAATACGCGATCGCACATTTTCGGGAATACCACAACCATTATCAGTAATACGAATCAAAATTGAGTTTTCATCTACAACTTCTGTACAAATCTTAATTTGAGGATTTTCTAAATTTTTTTCTACTATTATTGTCTGTTCTAAAGCATCAATTGCATTGCTGAGAACATTCATCAATACCTGATTTATTTGAGCAGCATAGCATTGAACTTTGGGTAATTCGCCATAAACTTTTACTACCTCAATAGCAATAATATCTGCCTGTGGTTTTAGACGATGTTGTAAAATTAATAAGGTACTCTCAATACCTTCATGGATGTTAACTGGCTTCATTTCCGCTTCATCCAGACGTGAAAAAGTACGTAAAGAAAGTACTAGTTCACTGATACGTTCTGCCCCAACAGTCATTGAATTGAGAATTTTAGGCAAGTCTTTAGCAATAAAATCTAAATCCAAGGCTGATGCTTGCTTTTGAACTTCTGCTTTGGGATTAGGATAATTTTTTTGATAAAGATGTAGCAATTTTAGTAAATCTTCAGCGTACTCAGTAACATGGGTAATGTTGCCATAGATGAAATTAATCGGATTATTAATTTCATGTGCTACTCCAGCCACTAATTGTCCTAATCCAGCCATTTTTTCACTTTGAATCAACTGGCTTTGGGTTTGCTGTAATTCTTGAAGAGTTTCTTTAAGTTCTTCTTTTTGATGTTGAGTCTGTTCCAGTAATTCTGCTTGCTGGATTCCTACGCCTAATTGATTGCCAATATGCACTAACAAATCAATCTCATCTTGTTGCCAATCGCGGGGTTTCGTATTTTGGTATGCTGCCAGCAATCCCCAGATTTTTTCACCTTGAAAAATCGGTACAATCATATATGCTCTAGCTATGATTGGTTTGAGCAGAGCAATCTGAGTTGTATAATCTTCAGTGTTATAAATATCTTTAATAACTAAAATTTTGCTGTTAGCGTAATCTCTTCCTTGAGTTTGCTGTAAGTAATCCTTAATAATTAAAGGTACAACTTCCGGATTTGGTTTCCAATTATGGACTAATGACTCAGCCACAAATTCAACTTTCCAATCAGCCCGAAAGCGATAAATTGTAGCTCGATCTATTTCTAATAATCGTCTGACTTCTTGAGTACTAATGGCAAATATGGTATCAAGATCGAGAGATTGGCGAATTTTTTCTACAGTTGCAGCTAATGCCTTTTCTCTTTCAGTAGCTTTGCGTTCTCGTTCAGCAGCCTCCCGTTCTCGTTCAGCCGCTTGAGCAAGTTGCTGTGCTTGTATCTGTACCTGCTTTAAGGTTTCTGCTTGCTGTATTGCTACTCCCAATTGCACGCCAACTTGTGCCAATAAATTAATTTCCTCATTTTGCCAATAACGTACTTGGGAGTTTTGATAAGCTACTAACAATCCCCAAAGTTTCTCACCTTGAGAAATTGGTACAAACACTTCATGACGGGCATGTTTGTCTGCTGATGTTTCTGGCAAAAGAACCTGTTCTATTTCAGACTGCATCTTAGCCCTTGCTAGCCAGCCATCCGCAACAGAATCAGCAACAAATTCCCCACTCCAGTCAGGATTAAAGCGATAAATTGACACTCGTTCAACTTTTAACAGCCCCCGCACTTCTTGAGTAGTAGCTTTAAAGATGGTGTCAAGATCCAAAGACTGGCGAATTTTTTCCACAGTATTCGCCAGCGCCCTTTGCCTTTCGGCGGCTTTGGCCAGTTCTGCTGCTTGATTCTGCAATTGTTGTAAGAATTCGGCTTGCTGTAAAGCTACACCTAGTTGCGTACTAACTTGGGTGAGCAAATAGACCTCATCTTGTTGCCAATCGCGGCTGCTGTTGTTTTGGTAAACTGCCAGTAAACCCCAGAGTTTTTGACCGTGGTAAATAGCAATGATTACATAAGCTTTTGCCTGATAGCTCTCTAAAACTTTAATGTAACAGTCGCTAAAACCAGCATTATAAATATCATTACAAACTCGGTATACTTCGCCTCTAGTAAAGCGACCACCATCTGTATCTTGTAAATAAGTATCCACGACAGGGACTTCAGCTAAATCCTTAGCACTACAGTCGCTAACATTTTCACCCAACTCGGGCCGCCGCAACTGTTCTTCCATGAGAGAAGTCCAGCCTGCTACTACAGATTCAAAGACAAATTCACCACTCCAATCTGGATTGAAACGGTAGATAGCAACACGGTCAGCATTTAGCAGTTTTCTCAGTTCTTCTGTACTAGCGCGGAAAATACTTTCCAAATCGAGAAACTGGCGAATTTTCTCAACAGTTATGGCTATAGTTTTCTGCCATTCTGCTACTTTTGCTCTTGCTGTTGCTTGTGCTAATTGTGCTGATTGTAATTTCGCTTTTTCTAAATAATCTGCTTGCTGTAGGGCTACTCCCAAATGTTCGCCTATAAGTTGGACAAATTCAACTTCTGAGGCTTCCCATTGTCGAGGTTGACTACACTGATGAATACACAACAATCCCCATAAATCTTTACCTTTCATGAGGGGAGCAACAATGTTGGCACGTACTTGAAATCTTTCTAGAATCTGGATATGGCAATTACTAATCATGGCTTGATAAATATCATCCATGACTTTAATTCGTCCTTGCTGATAAAGTCCTGCAAAATCCTCAGCAAAGCAGTGGTCACGCAATTTAGCTGTTAGTGCTGAACTCCATTGTTCGTCTACGTCCTCGTAAATAAATTCTCCTTCCCAATCTAATTGAGGATAGAAACGAAACACTCCAACGCGATCGGTGTTCAGCAGATGACGTACCTCAGTGACTGTAACTTTGAAAATAATGTCTATATCGAGTGACTCGCGAATTCTAGCAATTACTCTAGATAAAGCTTTATGTTTCTCACCTTGGTAGAGAGGTATTAACTGTTCTGTCAAATGTTCTTGTGGCGCTGAATTCAGTGGTGTAGTTGGTAGCGTAGAGGAGTTTTCCATGCCAAATAGGACTTTAAATATTGAAAGTCTTCTATCTTCAGAATTCCCTGAACCAATCTAAAGGTAACAGGTATCTAAATATATATGTCTTAAGTAATAAATTTAACTTTGGAAAATTATACTTAATATTTATTGGTGATATAAATAACAAATCTTTATTAAGTAATTGATGCGATCTGTATAAAAAAACAAGATAGGGACAACGATCGCATCGTGTCCCTAAAAATTGTTAACCTTAGATTAAGTAGGTGTATTACTTCACCAAAGAATCATCGCCGCTTCGGAGTAGTGCGCCGGGTTTCGCGTTTTTCATTTTCTTGACGACGGCGATCGCGCCAATCTGCCAAGGTTAAATAACCAACGCCTCCAGTAACTGCGACTAGCAGCAGTAAGGCAAGCAATGCCAAAATACTCAGGAATGGGTTTTCCACAATTCCTCTATAGTCCGTTACGGCCCCAAACTACCATTGCAATTGACCAAGTGAATACGACCAAGAGTGATACCCAACCCAGTGTCAAAATCGCCATAGTTCCACTTTTAAAATAATTACAAAACGTTTCTAATATTCATCATACTGGGAAAGGGGAGTTGATTCAGTAGTTAGTAGGCATTGGACAGCAGTAGAGTTAGGGATTTCTTAGCAATACACGATCCCAACAAGCCTAGGGACGTAGCTCCTAGCGTCAAAGTCTCTATAACAGGCACAAAGAAGAAATAGAAAGGATCTTGGTGCCAGTTTTGGGATATTTTTTGCATTAAAGACCCTTAAAATACTGACTCAGTTGAATTTTGAATTACTATATCTACTTACACGGCTTTGCTTCTAGCCCTAATTCAGCCAAAGCGCGAGATATCAGCGATCGCTTTGCCCAAAATCACACAAAGCTGAAAATTCCCGATCTAAATGCTGGCGATTTTTCTCACCTAACGATCGCTCGTCAGATAACTCAAGTTGTGGCAGAATTTCCCCTTGATTCAGTACCAGTCACCCTAATTGGCTCAAGTTTAGGCGGGTTAACCGCAGCTCACATAGGGCAAAAATATCCACAAGTACAACGTCTAGTCTTGCTAGCACCAGCTTTTGGGTTTTTATCCCACTGGTTCCCTAAGTTAGGAAATGAACAAGTACAGCGTTGGCAACAAGAAAAATATCTCCAGGTTTACCACTATGGGGAAGGGCGAGAACTTCCTTTAAGTTACGATTTCGTTACAGATGCTACTCAATTTCAAGAAAATTTATTGCAACGCTCTATTCCAACTCTAATTTTGCATGGAACGAAAGATGAAGTTATTCCTATTACAGCTAGTCGTGAGTTTGCGCGATCGCGTCCTTGGGTGAATTTAGTAGAACTCGAAAGCGATCACAGCTTGGGAAATGTCATGGAAGAAATATGGCAAGCAATTCACCTCTTCTGCCAGTTACCCGGAAGCAGTAAAATATGAACTTCTTAGTCCCAAGTGTCCTTAGTCATTCGTCTTTATATTTATTACCAATGACTAATGACAAATGACCAATGACAAATGACAAAAAATTATGCTTCCATTCATCCGGTCAGATTTAGCTCAATTCACAGCTTACAAACCTCATCCTAGTAGTGATACCACCGACTCTGTGCTGACGCAATTCGATCGGCTAGATACGAATGAAAGCCCCTATGATTTGCCAGCAGAGCTAAAAGAAAAGTTAGCTTGGACATATCAGCAAGTAATTGAAACAAATCGTTACCCAGATGGAGGGCACGAAGCACTCAAAGAAGCGATCGCTGAGTATGTTAATGAGTCAGCGTCTCTCTCATCATCGAGCGTTACTGCTGCTAATATTTCTGTGGGCAATGGTTCAGATGAACTGATTCGTTCTTTATTAATCGCCACCTGTCTAGGAAGAGAAGGCTCAATTTTAGTTGCTAATCCCACTTTCTCTATGTATGGGATTTTGGCAAAAACTTTGGGTATTCCCGTAGTAGAAGTGGGTAGAAGTGAAGCAAATTTTGAAATTGATTTACAAGCTGCACAATCTGCGATCGAACAAACACAAAATCCCCCAATTCGGGTTGTTTTTGTAGTGCATCCCAATTCTCCCACAGCTAATTGCTTAACTGCGGCAGAATTAGCTTGGTTAAAAAATCTGAGCGAAGAAATTTTGGTAGTAATTGATGAAGCTTACTTTGAATTTAGCCAGAATACTTTAGTTGGAGAATTACTACAGCGGTCAAACTGGATAATATTACGCACTTTTTCTAAAGCTTTCCGGTTAGCAGCGATGCGGGTTGGCTATTGCGTTGCGCATCCAGAAGCGATCGCCATCTTAGAAAAAGTCCGCTTACCCTATAATCTCCCTAGTTTCTCTATCGCCGCAGCATTAGTTGCTTTACAAAACCGCAAGCTCTTACTTGCATCAATTTCTCCCACATTTAATGAACGTGACAAACTCATCAGTGCTTTGTCACAATACCCAGCTTTACAAGTTACAGCCAGCGCAGCTAACTTTATTTACCTGCGTGTCACGCCAAATAACCACATCCCTCAAGACACAGCTTTAAACAATCTTCATCAACAACTCAGACATTCTGGTACACTTGTACGACTTCTGAAAGGTGGATTACGAATTACTATAGGAACAAAAGAAGAAAACGCCCGTACCCTAAATCGGCTACAGGCTGCTGTGGCAAATCTTTCATTTTAAGTATCAACTCACTTAGTAATTAAATCTACCTTCCACTCCACTGCCCAAACGGCGTACCGTTCTCACCGTTTGTGGCAAAACACCTACTAACAAGGCAAAGGCAACATCTGGTAGATTAGCTACCGTTTCTAGGGGAAAGTATTGTTCAAATTGATCGAGAATCTTCTGGACTCGTTGCTGAGGCACTGGGTTTTCTGTAATTTGTTTGATCAAACGAATCCATTGTCGCCTAATTAAATAAGCTTTTTGACGCTCCTCATAAGATTCAGGAGTTAATAAAGAAAGATTACCTATAGGTAATGCTCTTTGGCAATCACAATCATATTCCCCGCCCACAACAGCCCCAGGCCCGGCAAACTCCGCATGGTAGCGTTTAAAGAGAATTAAACCATTCCGTTTGCGACTATTGACGATGAATACCTTTCCAGTATGTAGCAGTGTAAGGATATCCGAGCCTTGCGATTGCTCAGTTCCATCCGGCATGACACGATTGTCAAAGAAACTGGTTTCTGGATAATAAGTTGATACCATAGCAATCTGATAGCGTCGGCGTTGTTCGCTATCCATGTTTTCTCAGATTTGCGAATAATTGAGTAGTAGTATGCACTAAAAGCTGTAACTTGCTGTTAAATCAAATTAGACTTTTGATTTTTCTTATTATTAAGAACTTTATAGTCGACTTGACTAAGATATGAATAAATTAGGTCTGCCTGAACAATTGATTACTCATATTTTATGAAATTTAACTGGGTTTGTCTTCTATTCGAGTGATTTTTTTTTAAAGTTTTAATAAAGATCAATATCTTCAATACAAAGTTATGATGAGGGATTAATAAATCCCTAGATGTGAATTTATGCTTTATATATTCATATTGATTTATATATCTTTAAAAATATTTCTTTTCAGATTATATCAAACAAGCTTAACATAACTTATAAATTAAGTTTATATTAAGGAGAAATACATTTTTCCTTATATAAATTATCTATAATAAATAACCAATACCACAGTTAATCAAATGTGAATCATATAATAAAGATTGGTATTTGAGTTTTTGAATTGTAAGCAATTTCCTAGAAAACCTAAATATACTGGGTGGGCATTTTCAATCGAGTCAGAAACTTCAAGTAGACGCAGTTTTTGTAAAACTGACATCGAATTTTTATATATTATGGTTCTTCATTACTTGTTATGCTAAAAATTCCTATAAAATAGCCTGGATTCCTTGTTGGACAAGAAAGATAGCTTTTAATCTTGACTTTTGAAGCTTTGAGAAAAAATCAAGGTTATAAATGCCTGAAAGCCTTGCTTTTAAAGCCAAATATCTAATTTTAGTTGAAAATTCAGCATAACACCTACGGAAGAGCCTATATTATTAATGATAGATGATATCGTTTGTCAATCGATATGTAGTAGAAATTAAGGTAAAAAAGTCCTTAGTATTTAGACACTTACTCTGGCGTAGAAGCAACCGATGGTAAACGTTGCCACCTCCTAATTTAAAGTAAAAGATGAATAAAACTGCGTGCTTTATTGACGCTGTGCTGTAATCATTAGGTCATCAATTCAATAATGTAATATCTTCAGTTAGGAAGATCTCTAAAATCACTTTCAAGTGGTTGAATTATTCCTTAAATGTTTATGCAGTAATATCTGACTTGAGTGTTTAGGGAAAAATATATTCCAATGAGATTCGACTTTATGTACTCGATATCCCAACTTGAAATACAGCTGCCGTGCCTGGTAGTTATTTTCCAAAACATGCAGATATAAGTCCTGAAATCCCCATTCTTTGCAAACTTTCTCGCAGTTTTGCAGTAACCCTGATGCCACGCCATGCCTACGGTATTGTGGGCGAACGGCTAAATTAGACAAGTAGGGAAAACTTCTACCGACTTGTGTCCATGAATTACTAAAACGTACACCTAGTTCTACAGTTCCTACTAAATTCTCAGCACCTTTAGTAGTATCAGCAGCAACTAAACAAATGTGATGAGGTGCAGGTAATGCCAGACGGTGCCTCAAGTCTTCATGGATACCTAAACGCAGTATTGGAAAAGCCCATCCCCAGATCCCCTTTTGGGAGTGAAAGCTTTCAGTAATGATTTGCGCAACCTCATTGAGATCGGCAGGTGTTGCAGCACGGATTTGGAATTGGCGCTCAGTCAGATCGGCGGCAACTGCGATCGGCTCTTGGTGGTATGGGTGAAAAAACCAGGGTGTCAAGGCTAGTTTAGTATTAATTACATTTAACAAAAATTTTCTCAAAAATCCTCAAATACCATATAAATTTGACGAAAATTCTTAGCGGACGAGAGCTTTGAATTTCTAGCAATCATGCCAATTTTCTTATGGTCTTTGAGCAAACAAAGTACGAAGCCTTTTTGTCTCCAACAGACAATGCATTTCGCAACTTTAATAATATTGTTATACACCTTGGTATAGAGGATATGGATGACTTAGGTCATTTTTTCCAGGTGATAACATACTCTGCACCCCTTTGGGTAATCTATTGATAGATTAGTAAATATTGGTGGTTCAGAACCATAGAAAAAAATTATTATTGCCTAAATACAATGATATATCAGCTAAAGTACAAGCTTTAAACCTGAGAGATAGCTATCTCGATCAAAAGTCAAGCTTGTATAATTTGTGACAATTCTATTGATTATGTGATTGGTCATTTTAAATTTTTTACTTACTAGGCTTGAACCTAGCTGCCTCACAAGTGTAGCTTTTTCATCAAGCGGCAAGTTAGAACTCTCATTCTTTTGTTTCTAAAGTTCTGTTCGTTGGCTTCTAGCGCTTAGGTTTTTCTCCTAATTGCGTTTTTTTGAGTGACGCTCGTTTTCATCTACCACTACGCTAACGCAGTGACGCCATACTAAGCATACTAAGAGTTGTCTCTCACCTTCGTTTCCGGAGTTTTCTCGTCTTACTGATAGTTCTGGTTGCTAACTTAAAACTCAGTGTTTGTCTAATTGTATACTTGGATGTTACATCTTATTCTTGTAATATTGCTGACTTTAGCAGGTGTATCATAAATAAAATTTCCTGGCAAATGTTAGTGTAACCTCTGCAAGGGGAAAACTTAATATGCAGCTACAGATGGATTTTTCAGCCAGCTTTGAGTGCTGTATGTGTATTGTGTTTTGAGAGTTCTCGCCGGAGGTGAGGGAAGATTTGGCAAGTATCAACTTTGTAAGACTAAAACTGAATATGAAAGCAACTGCCCTACTTTAGAGCGAATGGCAATTATTACAAGCCATTGAGGCGAATTCCTGTGAGTAAATGCTTTTACACTCAGCACTCATATAGCCATACAGCCTTATTCGTCAAAATGCTCTGCTCTTACCTGAATCAGAAATATCCCAGTCTGATCAGATTATTCTTTATCCAACTGCCGTTGCAGCAGGAAAGCGGTGCATGAAATCCCAACAAGCAAACAGTAAGCCTAAAATTTTGGTTGTCGATGATGAGCCAGATAACCTTGACTTGCTTTACCGCACCTTTTACCGTGATTACAAGGTGCTAAGGGCAACTTCTGGTCCTGCGGCACTGGATCTGCTCTCCCAAGAGGGGGAAGTCTCAGTGATCATCTCAGATCAGCGGATGCCGATTATGAGTGGTACAGAATTTTTGAGCCTGACAGCGACTCAATATCCAGATATTATCCGGATTATCTTAACTGGTTACACCGATGTTGAAGATTTAGTGGAAGCCATTAACGCTGGTAAAGTCTTCAAATATGTCACCAAGCCTTGGGAAGCTGAAGAACTTAAAGCAGTAGTACGTCAGGCCCTTGATACTCATAATGTTCTCAAAGCTCGTACCCGTGAATTGACACGCACACTGCGTCAGGAATCACTGCTGAATACAGTTACTAATACAATTCGTAGTGCTTTAGACTATCGACAAATTTTACAAGCAATTGTCGATACAGTGGGTCATATGTTGGAAGTAGATGTCTGTCTTTTACGTCCCTTTCAAGATGGGCAATTGGTCGATGAAGGATTTATTTACCAGAAGGCTCCTCAAGAAGTAGCACCAGAGCAGGCAGATAATTTTTCAGCTTCATCAGTCGGTTCCTTGATTTCTCAAGCTTTATTGGCTGAGACAGTGTGGGAAACCCGCGAAGTACAAGTAATTCATAACGTTGCAGATGATGAACGTCTCCAAGGCGATACTCCACAACTGCAACAACGTAGTGCAGCTTTTATTGCTGCTAATATCAACTCCAGTTTGGTTGTACCGCTGATTTGCCAACAAGAACTGATGGCTGTGCTGGCGCTACACCAATGCTCTCAATCTCGCATTTGGCGAGAAGACGAAGTGCAGTTGGTACTGATGGTAGCAGATCAGGCAGCACTTGCTTTATCTCAAGCCTATACTTACGAGCAGGTGCGCGCTCTTGCCAAGCGGGAAGCTCTGATTAATACAATTACTACAGCAATTCGCTCTAGCCTCGATCCTCAAGATATCTTCGCGGCTATTACCGAACAACTGGGACAAGCTTTACAAGTTAATGGTTGTGTTCTGTCTTTATGGACAGAAGAAGATGAGTTTGTTGAGTGTGTGGGACTGTATGATAGTTCTCAAAATTTAGAAAACACTATTAAATCAGAACAAGAAAAGGTATTAACTAACAATCATCACTACTTGTCACCAGAATTACCCCACTCTCAGGCCCCAATTAAAGACAATCCAATTCTGCAAGAAATTTTGCGGACACAAGAGCCAGTTGTAATTGCTGATATGACCGATTGTCCTCTGGAAATTCGAGGATTCGATCTACCTTTGAAAATGCCAGCGCGATCGCTAATGGTTGTTCCTTTATTGGCTGATGGTAAATGTATCGGTAGTATTACGCTACGTGAAGGTAGCAAATCGCGTCGATGGTTAAGTTCGGAAATTGAACTAGCTAAAGCAGTAGCAGCTCAAGCCGCGATCGCTGTGCAACAATCACGTCTTTATCAAACAACTCGCGATCAAGCCGAGCGCTTGTTGCAATTAGATAAACAAAAAACCGAATTTTTTCAAAATATTTCCCATGAGTTCCGCACTCCGATTACCTTAATTCAAGGGCCTTTAGAGTCAGCCGTCAGTAGTGGTGAGGGTTTGTCTTACGCGCAAAGTGCGATCGCCTTGCGTAACTCCCGCAGATTACTCAGACTGGTAAATCAACTACTAGATTTACAACGCTTGGATGCTGGGAGGATGCAGCCTAGTTTCCGTCCCTGTGATTTAGATGAATTTGTCGGTCAAATTGTAGAATCTTTTCGCCCCTACTGCGAGAAAAAGGGACTGCATCTGCTCACAGATTTAGATAAATGCCCCCAAGTGTACTTGGATATGGAAAAATTCGACAAGGTAATTTACAACCTGCTGTCGAATGCCATGAAATTTACTCCTGAAGGTGGCAAGATCGGTGTCAGACTAATGTCTCAAGGGGATAGTTGTATATTACAAGTGCAAGATACAGGGATTGGCATTGTTCAAGAACAAATTCCTTACTTATTTGAGCGATTCCGCCAAGCTGAAGGCTCAGAAAACCGTTCCTATGAAGGTAGCGGTTTGGGTTTGGCTTTAGTCAAAGAATTGGTAGAACTGCACGGCGGTAAAATAACTGTAGAATCAGTTTACGGTGAAGGTACTAGCTTTACACTATGGCTGCTGGCTGGCAATACTCACCTACCCATACATCAAGTACAGGAAACCCCTTGTGAACTGAACACGAGCCGCGCCAGTGTGGAATTGGCTGATTTAGAATTAGTAGAGCCAACCCTAGAAAACATAGATAGTTTTCCACAAGTCATATCAGCTAATTTCGAGACTCAGGAATCTCAAGCTAACAATAATGGCAGCCTCTTGAAGGCTGGCCATTCAATTTTAGTCGTAGATGATAATCCAGACTTGCGAACCTATGTATCTGAGATCGTTCGCAAAAATGGCTATCAAGTGCATACGGCGCGTAATGGTGCAGAAGGATTGCAGATAGCTCAGAAAGTTTTACCGAGTTTGATTATCACTGATTTAATGATGCCCTTGGTGACAGGGCTAGAAATGATTCGGATGATCCGCAGTGAGGAAAATTTGAAAGGAACACCAATCATTTTGCTCACAGCCAAAGTTGATGAAGAAACCCGGATTGAAAGTACGGAACATGGCGCTGATGCTTATTTAGCCAAACCATTTAACGATCGCGAACTTCTGGCAGAAGTTAGAAATCTTTTAGCATTAAAAGAAAACGAACGACGAGTCATAGAATTAAATACTTATTTGACAGAATCGGTACTAAAACGCTTTTTACCGCCAGTATTGGTCAAAAAAGCCGCAGCAGGAGATTTGACCCTAGATTTACGACCAGAACCGCGCTTGATTACAGTTTTGTTTAGCGACATAGTTGGTTTTACTCAACTAGCAAATACTCTCAGATCGCGACGAGTCGCAGAGTTACTGAATGAGTATTTAGAAGGTATGACAAAGACGGTTTTTGATAATGGCGGCACTGTAGATAAATTTATGGGAGATGCCATCTTAGCCCTGTATGGAGCACCAGAAGAATTAACTCCGAATGAGCAGGTGCGACGTGCCATTAATACGGCAAGGGCTATGCATCGCTCGCTAGATCAGTTAAATCAGCGTTGGCGAAACCAAGGTATATTTGACTCTCACGAACATAGTGGTGTGAAGTTCCGTTGTGGAATCCACCAAGGTACGGCAGTTGTGGGGATGTTTGGCAGTGCCGAACGTGCTGATTACACTGCTATTGGCCCCAGTGTCAATATTGCTGCTAGGTTACAAGCTGCGGCTGTTCCCGGTACTATTCTAGTTTCTGCTGCTGTAGCAGATTATTTACAGGATGAAGAAATTACTAAAGTCAGTCCCTTAGAGCTTAAAGGAGTAGATGAAACAGTTTTGACCTTTGCTGTTACACAAGAGATTATCGTTAATCGCTGAGAGTAGACTGGATTTTAAAGCGTTAGTTTAGTAGAGAGTAATAGCGCAAAATTAGATCCAGTTAGAAATTTAATATGACACAGTCGGTTGCAGATAAAACTTCAATTCCAGTCAAAGACTGGAGACGACATACAGATCCACCTAGTTTTTGGATTGCTGTAGTCATAGGCTCAGTTACACTGCACTTATTGGTGTTTTGGCTGTTACGCTCATATCAGTCAAGTTTATTATGGCGGCAGCAAAGCAAAAGTAGTATTCCGATTGAGGTTGTAGAAATTTCTTCTCCAACGAAATCAAGAAAACCCGATGCTTCTAAACCAAAATCAGTATCATCAAAACCTTTATCCACAAAATTAGAATCAAAAAATTTATCTAAACCTGTAGTTCCAGCAGATCAATCAATAACAAAACCAAACCCTACTATTCAAGATAACAATGCTGTAGCTTTTGCCGAGCAACGCCAACGCCAATTGGCAGCACAACAGCAGCGCCAACTGGCTGAGTACCGCCAACGCCAATTGGCCGTACAACAGCAACGCGAATTAGCCGAACAGCGCCAACGCCAATTGGCAGAGCAACAGCAGCGCCAACTGACTGAGTACCGCCAACGCCAACTAGCCGCACAACAGCAACGCGAATTAGCCGAACAGCGCCAACGCGAACTGGCAGAGCAACAGCAACGCGAGAATGCAGCTCAGACTAATAATCAAGAATCTCCTTCTCAACCTTCTGATGCGTCAGGTGGCAGCCTGATAGCGAGTTTAGTAGGACAACCTCAACAAGGCGATCGCGATAGACATACTCACTCAGCTAAAATCAAACCAAGCAACCAGCCGTTTAGTAAGGGTCTTGAGTATGTAAAGTACATAGAAAAAGATTCTGGTCAGCCTGTAGAATTCACTGTAGTATTAACAATTTCGGAAAAAGGTAAACTTGAACATCTTGCTGTTGTAGATGAAAACATTTCCGAGAAAGAAAAAAGCTACTACGAAGACTTTGTAGCCAATCAAGTTTTCAATAGCTGGGAGTTTGAACCTGCATATGACAACGATCCAAACGATCCAAAGCCTAGTAATCTCATAGTACGTATCCGAATACAGCCTCTCCCTTGATAATTAGCTACTTGAATTTCAACTACAACTGTGTTATACTTTTGAAGTTGGAAATTTGCGGGCGTAGTTTAGTGGTAAAACTATAGCCTTCCAAGCTATTAATGCGGGTTCGATTCCCGCCGCCCGCTTAATCAAGAAAGCCCCTGACAGCTAACACTTTCAGGGGTTTTTCGTTTTTCTACATAGGTTAGAAATTAGTAATTACGTACTAGTAAAATAGAAAAATTTGGGGTAGCTTAGGGTAGTTTGGGCGTAAATTGGGCGTAAATTGGGTGTAAACTAATAAGAACAGATGTACTATAAAGCTATGTACGACAAACCATCTCAAGGTAAGACCCCTAAGGGAAGCGTCGCTATTGTTGTTTCTCATGGTCGGTTACAACTACGATTTCGTCATGCTGGGAAAAGACATAATCTATCGATTGGATTGCCCGACACTAAAGTAAACCGCAAAGCAGCAGAGGGGAAAAAGGCTCAGATTGAGTTGGACATTGCTTCAGGAAATTTTGATCCAACTTTGAAAAAATACAAACCTGAATCAGCACTTACTCTCTTAACGCCTGAAATTACACCTCAAATTGGGCCGCCGAAAATTACTGAAATTTGGCAGGGTTACATTGCTTACAAGTCATCAAGTTTGAAGGAAACAACTAAGGGTTATCACAATAGCTTTACTAAATTGTTTGAGCTATTGGGCGACATACAATTACTGGATGCTGTGAAAGTTAAAGCCAGTTTAGAGAAAATTACTACGGTACACCAAACTAAGCGAGCATTAATTCAACTCAATGCGGCTTGTAAGTGGGGTGTAAAGCATGGATTGATTGGTACTAACCCCTATGTAGGAATGGCTAATGAAATGCCGAAGTATCGTTATCAATTGGAACCGAAGCCAAATGCTTTTACGGAAGAAGAAAGAGAACAAATTATCGAGGCTTTTAAGAATCATCGGGGAAACTGGAATGGAAGAGGCTATACAGGTATCAGTTATGCTCACTATGCTTCATTCGTTGAATTTTTATTTCTAACAGGCTGTCGCCCATCAGAAGCAATCGGGCTTCAATGGAAGCACATCTCAGAAGATTGTGGTTTTATCCGCTTTGAAGGGTCGGTAACAACATCTGGAAATGGTATTCCCACAAGAGTGGAGGGGTCTAAAAATAATAAAAAGCGACAATTCTCCTGTTCTGAAAGATTACGAAAATTACTGGTATCTATCAAACCTGAGAACCCTAATCCAGAGTCTTTAGTTTTTCCCAGTCCACAAGGTAAAGTAATCACTTACAACAATTTTTGTAATAATGCCTGGGATCGTATTGTTGACCCAATTAAGCCAGACACTACACCTTATAGCTGTAGAGATACCTTTATCACTCTTCAAATTATTAAAGGTATTCCTGAGTCAGTAATTGCTGGATGGTGCGATACCAGCGTAGAAATGATTGAAAAGCACTATGCAGATTCCTTGAAAATGTTGAGCTTACGCCCAATCGACTAATTATTACTTATCTAGTAAGAAATGTAGGGGTAATTCATGAATTGTCTCTACATTAAATCAATGCAGCCTTACTTGCTAACATTCTTGTCTGAATCTAGCATTTTGTCGAAAGTCTTGCCTTTCTGCGACAGCGATCACCGATTATCATCACTAAAAATCTAAGAGTCGTATGAGCGAAAATCTATTATTTGTGCCCAATCCATACGTATTAGTGCCTAGCCCCTATTTAATAGCTCCCTCAGCATTTCAGATAAATAATCCCTTAGTGATTCTTGTGGCAGTTTTTGAGGAAATTACATCTGAGGAGCAAAACCAAGATTTGATACAGACAGTTACAGGAAGACAGCTACTGCAATATCATAAGGCAGTTGTAGGGGAATTTTATCGGCAAAATATTGATGCTAAATTTCCGCATTGGAAGCTCAAAAGAAACGAGAGAGCCATAATCAAACCAGAAGTTGAAATATGGAAAGCTGTTCTCACAATGCTTGAACAGATCCACTTGTTAAAACCTTTGACCCGTTATCCTGCACTAATGCTCCGTGACTTAATACTAGAAAGGAACCTTATGGTTCTAAATTTTGCTTGTCTTGATGGTCAAGTGCCAGTAAAGAATTACCTGGCTCGTCTGCAACAGCAAAACCGTAAACTTCGGGGATCTGAAAATCCTTTTGCTCGGGAAGAAAGCCCCTATGCCTGGGAAATTATAACTCAAGCAATTACCTTTGCAAAGCGCGATCATCAATTCAGACTGAAATTCTATACGCCTGTGGTGCGTGCTAGAGAGACTTTTGTGGCGTTGATGAAGAGTGAAAAATACCGGATTTTTAATCAAGGAAAAATACAAAGGCAAGGTAGAAAAGAAGATGAGGATTCTCAGGACGGAAAAAGACAAAGGCGAGATAGAAGAAAAAAGAAGCAAGTCACTTTTATGAATGAAACTACAGACTAAACTATAGTAAGCAATTAATAAAAATTGCCTTGATATGTTGATATCTTAAGGTGGCTACTAGAGCTTTTCTCCTCATACGCAAAGTAAGATACGTCAAAAAAAACTTATTTCTAGAATGCTTGCTACGTAAGGATTTAGCACGAAAAGTCGCTTTCAGTTTTCTTAAACTAAAATTGTTCATATTAGAGTAGTTAATGACAAATTACTCTAATATGAACAATTTTGTCACAAAAAAACAACTATCTAACCAGATAGGATTGTCTTCTGAAACATTTAAGCGATATCGGCTCCAAGGAATTTGGCAGGAGAGCATTCACTGGCAAAAGATTAATTCTAGAACCACACTGTATAATCTTCCGCTAATACTTGATTGGATCGCTAATCGAGATAATCCTCAAGCTCACCAAAGAGCAATAGAAGCTTACCTTCACTCTCTTCCCTCAAATCAACCCCTGAAACGCGGAAGGAAGGTCAGCTAAATGGCATCTCAAAATTACAACTGTAAAAAGTTAGGGTTACTCCAAGAGAAAATTTTATATCTGATTGTGGAAACAGGAGGTGAGCAATGTTAATGGAGACAACCTCTATCCACAATAATTTTCTCAGCGATCGCAACACAGCTATTGAGTGGCTTAGCCAACACGGATATCCAGCACTACCAGTCGCGCCGAAACAAGACCCATTTAAGTATCCCAAGAGAGATAAAAATGGAAATATTGAGTATGAGGAGGATGGAAAAACTCCTAAACCTAAGTTTACAGGCAAAAATCCTAGTTACTTAGATGAAAATAATGAACCTCATCTAGTGTTTCACTCTAACTATCAAAATTCATTACCTACGCAGAGTGAGCGTGATAAATGGTTCGCCAATACTCTTAATGGAGTAGGCACTCTCGGCGGTTGGAATAAGACTGTTTGGATTGATTTTGATGTCAAAAATTTCGATTCACAGCAAGAATGCGATCGCCTAGTCTCAGATTGGCTAAATCGTTACTCAGTTTTAAAGGAGACATTTATTGAACTTACTCATTCAGGAGGTTGGCGAATTGGTATTCGAGTCAGAAAGATGCCTGAGTTCACCAACTTTACACTATCCCCAGGAGGTAAACACGTGGGGGAATGCTTGGGTAAGGGTCGGTTTACGGTTCTGAGTCCGACAATTGGCCCATCTGGAAATCAATACCAATCAATAAATAGAGCTAAATTAGTTGAGGTGGAAGATTTAGAATCAATCGGTCTTTATTCAACCAAAAAACAAGCCAGCACAAAGCTTCAATCATCATTAATTCAATTAGACTTAGCTCCTCATGCAATACCTCTAGAAGAATTCTTCTCGGAAAAACCAAAAGATATCTTAAATGGTACTAATCCCAATGGCGATCGCAGTGAGGCACTAACTACACTAGCTAAGGAAGCATTTGGTTGGCAGAATTGGTGCTTTGATAATGGGATATCAACTAGTGGCGATGCTGAAAATATTGTTGAGTTAGCGGGTAAGAAATTAAGGATTGATAGCGATCGCATACAACGCATTCTCAAAACTATAGATTCATCATCTTGCCAACCATCTGCACAATATTTGGGTGGTGAGGAAAGCTGCTGGCTGAAAATTCGTAGATTGGACAAAGGAACATTTGAAGCTAAATGTCCTGCTGCTATTAAGTTAGAGATTGAAAATAATCTCACTACTGATGTTATTAACACATCCAAAAGCAGCAACAACAATAAAAATGTTCAACACAAGATATCTAGGGATGAAGCGATAAAACGTGCCAGGAAGGTCATCAATGCTGGTCTTGATGAATTAGAAGAGAATCTCCAGCTTGAGGAAATTCGTGAACAAGCAGGTCTTAGCTCTTATTTTTGGGAGCGTAAAGTTATTACAAATTTACGCCGAGAGTCACTACCAACTAGACTTACCTTAGAAATAGAAGCTTTCTTGTGTGAGACAAATCCTCAAAAACAGATTATAGAGCGTAGCAGAATTCTTAGCCGATATCAAATCAGTGCTAAAGAATTTGAGCAACAATGTCAAGCTATCCAATATGCTGAAAAGCAAACACAGAAAAAACCACGTCTTTTGGCACTTAGCGAAGTATTTGCTAGCGAAGGTAAAGCATTCCAGTGGCAAGTAGAAGGAATTATACCTAAAGGCGTGAGCGGAATGCTCTCTGGTTTACCAGGTGCTAGTAAAACTCTGTTAACTGTTGACTTAGCTTATTGTATTGTCACTGGTACTCCGTTTCTCGGAGAAAAAGTCAAGCCAGGTAAAGTGCTGATTATCAACAGCGATCAGCCACTGAATGTAACTGCTAACTACCTTTCAAGCCGAGGTTTCGACGATAACGATGCCAACATTAAAGTTATAGGTGAACTCCATGAGATGGCAGCTTGGACTATTAACGATTTAGTCCTTCTCGAATCCTACTTACAAGAGTTCCAACCTGACTTAGTTATTATCGATAGTATCCGAGCAACTATTATCAATCCCTTAGGAATTGAAGAGAAGTCAGAGTTAATTGGTTACTGGCTCAAAAAAGTTGAACGCCTAGTTATCAAATACAGCGCTACTCTACTTTGGGTTCACCACGATAATAAGCAAAAAGACTATACAGGAGTTAGTCGAGCATCAGGGTCAACAGCGATCGCCGGAAGTGTGAGTTTCCACTATCGAATCGAAAAAGTAAGTAAAGACCAGTCCGATCCTCATCGGATTTTGTCAATGGCGAAAACTAGAGGCTACGAGCCAGTCACTTTAAAGCTCATGTATGACTCTACCACAGGTATTTTTCAAAATATGGGTCACGAAGGAGAATCTCCAGAAACCGCCCGAGAGCGCCAATCTTTGAGGCAACGCATTATGGAATTCTTGGAACGCAATCCCGGACAGAAATACGAACTAGAAGAAATTCAAGCCGCAGTAGGTGGAGAAAACGTTGGTGTTGAATTATCCAAGATGTCCCGCAGAGGAATGATCGCTAATGAAAAATCATTAAAGAACCCACGCAAGAAAGTCTACTTTGTAGAATCCACACAACCCCCCCCTTCTCAAGTTACTCCTACATCTGGGAGTTAAAACTCTAAAATCCTTACATGATATGAATTATAGACTTTTAACTCTAGTTTTAACTCACATTTAATTAACGAATGTAACAAAGAACTGTTAAAAGTCAAAAATCCAGATTATGTAAGGATTTAACCAGTTTTAACTGGCATTTTTAACTACCCCTAGGGGTGTGTGAAAAATGGCAATTCAGCTAGTAGTTGAACGCTTGGTTCGCTTCACAAGGGAGAGCAAGATAGCTGTGGTGAAATTTCTAAATATGGGATTTTCCCAATTTACTTAACCAAGAGTGTCTTCAATCTGCTCTTGGGCGAGTATGAGTACAAAGGATGGAATATGACCAATACCCCAGTTATCATGCGATCGCCCAAATCAAAGCATTA
Organism: Calothrix sp. NIES-2098; assembly: GCF_963875125.1. NCBI lineage: Bacteria > Bacillati > Cyanobacteriota > Cyanophyceae > Nostocales > Calotrichaceae > Calothrix > Calothrix sp. NIES-2098. Next base: position 7,422,291 of record NZ_CAWNKJ010000001.1, on the reverse strand, counting down.
ATAATCATTCTTTATCCATACATACTCCACCCCCTAATGTGGATAGCTGAGATTTTGTAACTATTAGTTAATCAATAATGTATCTTATGGTTTGTTCCCCAGAAATTAGTCGAGCCAATGGTCGAAAAAGTAACGGCCCCAAGACTTTAAAAGGTAAACAAGTGGCTCGATTAAATGCGAGCCAACATGGACTGCTGGCAACGAAAGTACCTATTATCGGTGAAGATGCTTTTAAGTTTCAGCAATTTATGGAGGAGTTAATCGGCGAGTTTCAACCGGAGTCACCTACCGAAATTACGCTATTGGAGCAAGTAGCAATAGCGAGGATGCGACTTTATCGCCTGTGGATGACAGAATCAGCGTTGGCATCTCATGCTTTAACGCCTGCTCCTCCCCTAGAACCGCCAACTGTAGCTAAATACCCTTACTACGAAAAAGATGACTATGAACTAAAGAATAAAACACTGTTTCACCCAGATAATAGAGCGCTTGAGCGAGAATTGACCCTAGCATTAGTAGAGATATTAAAAATTTATCGTGACCTAGATAAAGATGTGAGGAAGAAATATTTTAATTCAATCTGGTCAGAGTGGCTAGGTGACGCAGAGAAGGGCATCACAAAGTTTTTATATCAGCATCCATACAAGAGCATTACTGTTAATCCTCTGTGTTATTCAAATGCGGTGGAATATGCTAATGCTTGCCAAGAATTTGTAACAGAGCAGAAGAAAAAGCAAACCCTTTATGGTGAGGTCAGTCAGCTTCAAGTCTTAATAAGGATAGCTCAACAAGACCTAACTGATAATCAATACCCTAAAACTAAAAATCAGTTACGTTGCTCTATAGTTAAGTTCCAGATTGATAAGGTTGAGAAGAAATGTAGAGAAAGGCTCAACGAACTTGAGAAAATTGAAAAAGAGATAATTCAGGTGGAGAGAGAACACCAAAAAGCGATTGCGGATTATCAGGAATTAACTAGGCGATCGCAACTCATCCCACCCCAAATTGAGTTACTCAGCCGTTATGAGCGTCACATAGTACGCATGATGAATGACGCATTAGATCGCTTGCAATCTATGCGTCAACAACGGCAGCAAGCCAATTCTATGGGTTCGTTTCGCAATTGTGAAGTGCAAGCAACTATACCAGCGCTGTAAATGCCTTGATTCTGGCTCATCTGTTATCTGGGTGGCGATCGCCAATCATTCTTAAACCAATTTTTAGGATTCCAAAAAGACCGCTGCTGGCTGGGAGCAAAACTGATGTGTTCTCGCCAGCTATTCTATTTCTACTGAATTGTAGTGAGACAGTAAAGCCTGGGCAGCTTGATAGTGCTTCTTTACCAGTTGAGTAGGGGAAATAACTCGTGCTTTATCCATGTAACGACAAACCCAGAAACTAAACTCATCCAACGAGCGAGGTGGTAGCGAGACTACATAATCTACATAGCTAGGCTTACCAGTTGTGGCATTTTTGGGGCCTAAGACGATTTTTTGCTTAGGATGCCGTCGTTCTCCTTCTTGAATAAAAGTTGCTACTGGCGGAAAGAAACGCACTTTTGCTGTGACTAACTCTAGCTTTCCTTGTAGTTCTAATTGTTGCTCTGGTGGTTCTCCTAAAGACAAGCCCCAGCCATTTTCTAGTAGTTGGTGAGCTTTAGCAAGACTATTTCTCTGGGCTTCTAGACCTCGGCCTGACTCATGCAAAACTTGGCAGTAATTTTTAAACCGATTCAAGCGCCCAATTACTAAATGCCCATTTTCACAATGTTCATGAAGCAAATACCAGGCAATATCTTGATAAATTAACTGTAGCGGTATTATTCGTTGAGGCCCAATGCGGCTATTACCGTAGGGGTCACTACCACGGGAGATTTCGATGGTCTGCCCTTGGCTAATTGCTTTTTCTACAACTGCCAACTGATGAAATAAAGTATCTCTATTTTGCCCTAAGGCTGCCATTTCTTCTGGGTCTGTGTAGACAATGGCGCGATTGAGATGCTGTCTAACTGGATAAGAAAATTCGCCTTTGAGTTCTAAATCCAATCCCCGCAATCTTTTACTGAGAGTTTGGTAAATACGCCGCAAAATCCCATCACCTTGGTATTTTGCTTGAGATGCCAAAGCATTGAAAGCTACTTTCAATTCTTCTTGTGACATGGCACCAGTACCTAAATAGTATCCCCAGCGATACATCCGGTCTTCGAGAATACCATAGCGGCGCAGTGTTTCTATATCTTTACGCAGTGTGGGAATCGAAGGATATCCTTTAGGTAACTCTACTCCGTAGGAAGCTGCTAGTTTTTGTAAGCAAAGTTGGACTTGCTTGAGGGAATTGTGCTGTTCTTTGTCGCTTGACTCGATAAAATCTGGACTACCTACACCTGGATGCTTTAGTAAAGTCGCAATTAGCAGCATCAACCGTTCAAAGGCTTTGGCATCACCGTAGGCATGGGAAGTAGGTTTTTTCGGCATAGGTAGATGCGATGCTTTTCCAGCTTACGAGATGTAGAACTTGGGTGTCCAAAAGGAAAAAATATTATCTTTTCAATTTCTGTATCAATCTAACACCCTGTAGAAAAGCTTTTATGCGATTTTGAACCAAAAATAAAATTATTGGCTTTTACAAGCTTTATTTTTGCTCATCCCATAACTTAGTAATTATCAGTTTGTATAAATTAACTATTTATCAATATGTATATTTCGCCTCGTGCTTCTAGAGTACGTAACATTTTAGTATCTGTATCTACTGGTAGTATTACCCTTGTTATTTTACTGATCGCCCCTTTGGGATTAGCAGCCGTACTCATCAATACATTATTAGTGACTTTTGCTACTTATATTGTCTCCAGTGTGGCAGATCGAGTAATTGCTTGGTTGGAACCAGCAGCAGATGCTGATTTAATTTCTGATTCTGGCGGTCAAAAGCAGAATCTCGCTCGTCAGCAGCGGCAATCTACTTTCCAGCGCTGGAGGTAGGGATAATGAGAACTCTCTATGTCTCTCAGCAAAACTGTTATGTTTCACTGCAAAAAGAAACATTAATTGTCAAACAGGGGGAGATAGTTCAGGGTCAGGTGCAGCTGCCACTATTGGAACAGATTCTGATTTTTGGCAAGTCCCAAGTTAGCACGCAAGCGATTCGGGCTTGCTTATGGAGAGAGATTCCAATTGTCTACCTGTCGCGCATGGGATACTGTTATGGGCGGATTTTACCGATTGGGCGGGGGTATCGGCAATTGTGCCGCTATCAGCAACAACTGACACAGGTAGAAAGGTTGATTACTGCCAGAGCGATCGTACAGGCAAAGTTAAAAAATAGTCGAGTTCTGTTGCGGCGACAGCGACGGCGGCAAGAGTCTGAGTTGCTAGAAAAAGTCCTACAAAATCTAGATCGCCTAGTTTCCCAAGCGGCGACTGCTGATAACTGGGATCGGCTGATGGGTTTTGAAGGCGCAGGTGCAGCACAATATTTTTCTGTATTTGGCGAATGCTTGACAAATCCTGAATTTGTGTTTATGGGACGTAGCCGTCGTCCTCCCGGAAATGCTGTAAATGCCATATTAAGTTTTGGCTATCAGGTACTTTGGAATCATTTGCTGGCATTAATTGAACTTCAGGGACTCGATCCTTATTACGCTTGTTTGCACGAAGGTTCAGAACGTCATGCTGCTCTTGCTTCTGATTTAATTGAGGAGTTTCGTGCGCCAATTGTCGATTCTCTGGTGCTATGGCTGGTGAATAAAAATGTCATGGATGCTCAGAATGATTTTGAATACCGGGATGGAGGTTGTTATCTCAATGATTTAGGAAGAAAAAAATATTTAAAAGCTTTTTTACAGCGCATGGAGGAGGAAGTACAAATAGATGATGGCGAGAAGCAACCGCGATGGCATCTGCTGACGACTCAGGTAAAGGCTTATAAGCAGTTCGTCTACAATCCAGCACAGATTTATCAGCCTTATCTGATTCGCTAATTCTTATGCTTTTGTATGTGGTTGCTTATGATATTCCTTGCGATAAGCGGCGTAAAAAAGTCTCAGATTTGTTGGAAGGCTATGGAATTCGAGTACAGTACAGTGTTTTTGAATGTGTGTTAACTACTTCACAATATAATGAGTTGCATCAGCGATTGCGGAAGAAAGTAAAGTTATCGGAGGATAAAATACGTTTTTATCCTTTATCAGGTCATACTTTAAATCAAATTCAAGTTTGGGGTGGGCCTCCAGTCACAGAAATACCTGGTTCAACCATTATTTAGCTGTTGCTGCGGCCGATCGCCAAAATCGCTGAAATCACGCAAATTCGTAGAATCGGCCGTTGCCTTGCTCTGTCAGGGTTTCAAGCATTTTTTGTTCTAATTTGCTGGCATTTATGGGTAGCAAAATCGGATCGGCCGCAAAGTGTCTGTGGACTCCTTACTGGGTAGGGGTTTAGGATGGAGGGGTCTCTACTCGCTAGAGAAATTAATTGAATGGAAACAAGAGCCGCAGCGAAACCATCAAGCAAGTTCGGATTGCCATGTGGGTCTCTACTCGCTAGAGAAATTAATTGAATGGAAACACATCATCTGATAAGACATGACAACTAGCTCTATGCTGTCTCTACTCGCTAGAGAAATTAATTGAATGGAAACGGAATTGAAACGTTAGTCTTAACTTTGACTAACTTGTCTCTACTCGCTAGAGAAATTAATTGAATGGAAACTGCAATCTTTGATAGACTTACTCCCTTCTCTTTGAGGGTCTCTACTCGCTAGAGAAATTAATTGAATGGAAACCTTTTTCAACTTCTGCTAAGTTTGATTGACACCTAGAAAGGTCTCTACTCGCTAGAGAAATTAATTGAATGGAAACAATGTCGAAAAACCTTTGTGCGCCGTATTGACTAAAGTCTCTACTCGCTAGAGAAATTAATTGAATGGAAACTTCAATAGGAATATGCATTTTGGCATGGAAAATAAACAGAGAAGTCTCTACTCGCTAGAGAAATTAATTGAATGGAAACTCCTGCCCACAGTGCGATCGTGCTCAGTGTGGAAGCGATGTCTCTACTCGCTAGAGAAATTAATTGAATGGAAACCAAAAGTAGCCGAACCTTGGCGCAAGTTATTCCCCAGGTCTCTACTCGCTAGAGAAATTAATTGAATGGAAACGCGTTTTGTAGGGCGATCGGGTCTACTCTGTAACGTCTCTACTCGCTAGAGAAATTAATTGAATGGAAACACATTTGGAACGAGATTAAACGCGCGAATAACAAGTCTCTACTCGCTAGAGAAATTAATTGAATGGAAACAACTTGCCGAGCTTCAGCGAGATCTGGCCCGAGCCACAGGTCGGGTCTCTACTCGCTAGAGAAACTAATTGAATGGAAACCAGTTAGCCAGGATAATGTCATAATGCGCTCCTAGTCGTGTCTCTACTCGCTAGAGAAACTTATTGAATGGAAACCTAGTAAATACTGCTTTTATCCTCAAGTGGGATGATATCGAAGTCTCTACTCGCTAGAGAAACTTATTGAATGGAAACGTTACCATGTACGGCGATCGCAACTCATAGATTGTCCATTGAGTCTCTACTCGCTAGAAAAACTAATTGAATGGAAACTTATCGCTAAAAGTTACAACGGCATACTCTGTAATTAAGTCTCTACTCGCTAGAGAAACTAATTGAATGGAAACTAGTTATTTCAGTTAGTGACCAGTTATTCCAACAAGTCTCTACCCGCTAGAGAAACTAATTGAATGGAAACTCCCCATAATTTGCTGGATCAAAAATCCAAAGGGAATGGCGTCTCTACTCGCTAGAGAAACTAATTGAATGGAAACTTCATTATTATGGAATCCTTTGAAAACTGGTTTCAACAGTCTCTACTCGCTAGAGAAACTAATTGAATGGAAACTTGTGCGGTTATCAATTCACCGAGATTATTCATGAGTCTCTACTCGCTAGAGAAACTAATTGAATGGAAATTGGAAGTGATAGGTTCCATCAACTAACTGTAATCTGGTCTCTACTCGCTAGAGAAATTAATCGGTTGGAAACCAATCCCGATCGCTGATCTTCTCATCCCTGGCGTCGCCCCTTCGCACTTGCTGCGGAAATTAATTGATTGCTTTGTTACATTAGCCCTCAGAAGAGGGCTTTTTGCTGAGGAAACATAATTAATCAAAAATGTCAATTAATAATAAAATATTTATCCAAACTTCATCGACTTCGCTTAAAGCCTTACCACGAAGGAATCTGAATCAATCCTAGCAATCATTTAAGAATATCTACTGTTATTCGACAAATAAGAATAGCAATTTATACAATAGCCTTTGGATGCACTACAAGGAACTTCACCTGTGTCGGAAGCATACTGGCAAGCTAAAATCTGGGGATTACTCCACGATCCTGTACTGAAAGCTTTACATAATAACACTGGGCGCGGTTGCAATAGTTTCTGGCAAGAACTAGAAGTAATGCAGAACTGGGTAAGCAATGGCTGGAACCCAGAAGAGTCTCACCGTAAAATTTTGGAACATATCAAGCTGGCAGATTATATCTCTTCAGCAAGCGACAGAGGAGCGATTGGTAGTGTAAGTGCGAGTATTGATTATGCTCATGGTAATTCAGAACAAGGGTTAGAAATATCTCACTTGTTATCTGGGGCGAAACGTAATTTTAAAATTAAGCAGCATTCACAAATGCTGACAGCAAATCGTAAAAATTACCTAGATTCTCAAGAACAGAAACTACGAGAAGCAATCCCCGTAGAAGTGAGAACAGATATTAAAGGCGTGTTTTGGTGGCTGTGGCGTTGTTTACCAGCCGCGACGTGTCAGGAATTTGCTGATGAATCTTTAATACTGATGCCTGCTGAAACCCGCTTACCAGATAGTTCTATTTGGAGTCATGCCAGTATTACGGCTGCTTTGGCTGGCGCTTTAGCTGGTTATGACTTGACAGCACCAGAGATTCAACATTGGCCTGCTAATAAAACTTTATCTCATCCTTATCTAGCCACTTTTACATTTACGCCTGTACAAGAACTAATTAAAGCCAGTCGCAAAATGCGAGATTTTTGGGCAGGTTCTTGGCTGCTACACTATCTTTCAGCCAAAATCTGTTGGGAACTTGCCCAAAAATACGGACCTGACTGCTTTCTTTATCCCAGCCTTTACCAACAGCCATTAATTGACCATTGGTTATTACAAGAATTTCCTAAATTTGACCAATGGATAAAAAAACCTGATGCTAATCAATTATTAACGGCAGGTTTTCCTAACGTGTTGGTGTTAGTACTACCAAAAGATAAAGTAAAAGCTGCCATGCAAATGGCTAAACAAAAACTTTTACAAGAGTGGACGCGAATTGGTAATTTAGTTTTTGAAGAATTACACAATAAACGCTATTGGATGCCAGATTTAGGAGAAGATAGCAAAACTTGGCAAGGTTGGTTAGAGTCTCAATGGCAGTTTTATTGGACAGCTTTACCCATAGGTAAAGAAGGAAAAAAATTAAAAAATGCGGCGATTCCAAAAGAAAGAGAAACAGAATTTTTAGAATGGCTAGATATTCAAAATCAAGCTTATGTAATTAATCAAAAATACAATTTATTTCAAAATGAAGAAATAGACTTTCTACGGGAAGCATATCAACAGCGTTGGGAAAAGCAAAAACGAAAATTTAGCGTCAATGTAGGTTCTTGGTGGGCATCTATTTTTGATACGAATCGCTATGCTTTAGCAGCGGTTAAAAATGCTCGAAATTGGGAATTACCAACAGCTTTCGGCCTTCGTTCTACCATTTCTGGTATTGGCCCAGTGGTACATCCTGGTGGTGATTGGATTAAAGAAGGGGAAACAAAAAAATATTGGGAACATCACGCAGGTTTATTTGATGGTAGAGAACAGTTAAATGCTACTGAAACGGTGAAACGGGTTTTAGAAAAAGTTTTGGATAAGTTATTGGATATTAAAAATGAAGATGTTGTAGCAGCGTCTTATCCAGATTTAACCGCAGGTGTAGCAGGATATCTCAAAGTTAATGAAAAAGATATTAACCATGAATCGCGATTTGAGGATACTTGTCAAGCAATTATCGCTAAAAATCCTTGGGCTAAGGGTGTCATTCAAGAAATGAAAAACAAATGGGGTATTCCTTGGATAGATAAAGATAATTTACCCCAAAGATTTCATCCTCGTTTACTTAATGCTGGTTGGTTAGTAGAAGATGCTGAAACACCAGAATTGAGGGTATTACAAGAAAAAATTAAAACAGCAAATGAACAGGATCAAGAAGTAATCCGCCGAGAAATTTCGGATCTAAAAAAGAATTACCGTCAAGAGATTCAAAAGATTATTGATAGCTTTTATCCCGGTAATAATCCTGCTGACTGGTACGTATTAGCTGCGGGTGATGGCGATGATATGAGTGAATGGTTGCAGGGTAAAAAATTAGAGAAATATGGAGATTATATTCCCTCACAATTATCAGTATCGCTGGCAAGTTTCCAGAAATTTTTAGCAGTCAAAAAACGCATGGGGCCATCAACACATAATGCTCTCAGTCGTGCATTGTTAGATTTTTCTAATCAATTAGTACCTTATTTGACTCAACAACGTTATGCTGGACGCTTGATTTATGCAGGTGGTGATGATGTTTTAGCTTATACCAATCTCTGGGAATGGGATAACTGGTTATGGGATATCCGCCAGTGTTTTCGAGGAGATGAAGACCCCCAAGGAGAATTTGACAGTGGAGATGATTATTGGACTGCTAAAGCTATGCTGTCGCAGCAAGTAGCCACAAGACCATTATTCACAATGGGGAGGAATGCAACTATTAGCTTTGGGATGATTATTGCACATCATTCTGTACCATTAGCGATCGCCCTAGAGAATCTCTGGGACGCTGAAAAAAAGGCGAAGGAACACAAAACGCCTGATGGTACAAAAAAAGATGCTGTACAAGTGCGGGTGTTATACAGCAATGGCAACATCTTGCAAGCAACAACAAAGTTTCCAACCTTCGATGGGTGGCGAAAACTCATTTGTGCCAATGTAGGAGACACTGCCATATTTGAACAAGCCGCGAGTTTGTGGAGTCAACACCCAGCACCGAATCTAGAAGCGATTTTACCTTGGACAAAAGCATTTTGCGATCGCCGCGACCAATTCCCAGGAGATGAAACTGCAAAAACCCAGTTTCAAAGAAATTTAGCTAATTTTCTTGAAGGTTTAGTTCTCACTACCAAAGAAAAAGACCTAGACAATGAAATTCAAAATTGGTTAAAACTTGCAGCTTTTATCAAACGCAACCGCGATATCAAATAGGAGTTGATCTTTAATGTATTGGTATAAACTCACCCCATTAGATATTTTAATGCTCAGAGATGCTAAACCATTTTCGCCGCAAGAAAGGGCTTGGGCAGGTAGTACATTTCCTCCTAATGGTTATACTATTGTTGGGGCATTACGGGAATTATTAGGAGAGAAAAAAGACTTTAATATTATTGGCCCGTTTCTCTGTTTTGAAAACAAAGGTAATAGCTTATATTTTCCCCGTCCATTAGGATTCGTAAAATCTACACCTCTAGTTCCTTTAGTATGGGAAACTAAATCTCCTTTACATAATGTTATTTTCCGTGATGAAACTCAACCTTTTCCTTTAGTTAAACCTGTTAACTCACCAACAGAAGATGAGGAAGAGGATTCAATAAAATGTGAGGGTTCAGAAGCAAAATTTAGACAATATCTGCCATACTCAGTAGTCAAAACCTATCTAGAAACAGGAAAGATAGAAAAAGATGATTGGCAAGTAACTTCTGGTAGTTATGAAGACCAACCTTGGACGATCGAAACGCGATCGCACAATAGTATTGAACCGGGAACAAGGCAAGTCAAAGATGCTGAGGGTTACTTTGTGGAAAATGCTATTCGCCTTAATACTGGCTGGAGTTTAGCAATTAGCGTAGACACAAACATCGACACTCCAACAACTTTACGGTTAGGCGGAGAAGGACACCGAGCTATTTTCCAACGTTGTGATGAATTAGGCGAACAGTGGGCAAATCTGCAACAAATTTCGCAAGCAAATTTTAAATCTCAAAGCAAGTCTATCGCTTATTTAATCACCCCCGGAGTTTTTGAACGCAACCACAAAACCACAATTAATAATTCCCGCTGTCGAGCTTATCCGTGGGAATGGAAATTAGCCCATACTGTGAATAAAAATCAAACACCAGGAGATTTAGTGAGTGTGGCGACCGAAAAACCAATACCGATTAGTTGCCGCTTTCGTGACAAAGATGAAATCCATAAAAGCATCTCAGCACCACAAGTTTTTGCTGCACCTCCTGGGAGTTTGTATTACTTAAATCAGCCGCGATCGCTATTTCAAGATAACAAACAAACCAAGTTAAATAATTGGCGAAAACTCGGCTATTCAGAATTACTATGGATAAATTATGAATTAGAAATAGTTTAATAGATTTGATTTAGGAATTTTGGAATTAAATTATTTAAGTTAAGTGAGCAGAATTATGCCTGATTTTAGAGTTGGTTATATATACAGCCTTGCCCCTATTCATTGTGGTGGTGAAGGCGATTTAGGCAACATTTTAGAAATTGCCCGTGAAGTGCATACAAATTTTCCTTATGTTCCTGGTTCATCTCTTAGAGGAACTCTTAGAGAAGAAGTCAATTTACAAGATGAAACAGCAGTCGATATTTTATTTGGTAAAGAGTTAGATAAGCAAGGTCAAATGGGAGTGCATCAGGTATGGTTTGGAGATGCACGCTTGCTATGGGTTCCTATGCGAACTATGTCAATGAATGGTGGTAGAGATGTATTTAGCTGGGTTAGCTGTCATTCTTTGATTCGCGCTCATGCAATTATTACACAGCAAAATTCTGTGATTTTTCCGGATCAAGCTGTAGGTACTTCAGCAGGTACATATTTAGTTGCTGATGCTCAAATTGAGGTTTCTCAGATGTCTAATGAGCAAAAACAAGCAACAACTCTAGCTGGAAATTGGCCTAATTCTCTTAAAAATGCTGTGCAACAGACTTGGGAAAAAAATCGGATTGTTTTACCCGATGCTGATTTTCAAGTATTAATGGAACACTCTTTATGGACTCAAGTTCGTAACAAAATTCAAGATGAAACAACAGGTGCTAATCAAGCAGGTTCGGCTGAAGTATTTTGGACAGATGTGTGCATTCCTAGAGACACAATTTTCTATTTCTCTTGGGGTTACAGCCTCCTCAAAAATAAACCTGTGAAGCCAGAAGAACATGACATATTAATGAGCGTTTTGCAGGGGCTTTTTCAAGTTGGTGGTCAAGCCAATGTGGGGCGCGGTTGGGTGCAAGGTTGGACAAATAATGCTACATCACCTTCTCAAGTAAAAGTTGGAGTATAGAGGAGAAAATTATGCCCGATCAATTAAAGAGACCACAACCACCACAAACAGCAAAAGCTAATTCAATGACGCCACCTACTAAACTAGTTAATGTTGATAGTGGTTTTAGCTCTACTCAAGTATTACCAGAACAGATGAGTTTGGTTGCACACGAGCACATTCAAACTTATTTAAAAAATCAGCGTAAATCAAACTTAGATAAAAATGATCTCACGGCTGTCTTGCGTTTGTCGCAGCATTTACGAGTATTTGGTTTGCTGTCTGCGGTTGGTTATGTGAACCAATCTAACGCTCAAGGTGGTGAAGTACGTGAGCGTACTGTTCCTGTTTGGGAATCGCTGCTAGGTCAGATGATGAATCAAGCCAACCCTCCACAACGAGAACAAATGATGGAACAAGTGGTAGAGATGACCAAAAAACAGCCACAACAGTATATGGCTACTTGGCGTAGGTCTTTGATGTTAGCTAATCATTGGAATTTTTGGGCTAGAGCTTATCAGGAGGATTAATGTACACTGGTTCTCGATTAATTGAATTGTTAGAGTTACAACATCAAAGGCGATCGCAGTCTGGCTTATTCAAAAAAGATACTTTTACCATCCAGTGGCGTGCCAAAGTTGGCTCTTTTCCTCATCCAGATATAGAAACTATCGTCTCAGCTGGTGAACCTTGCGGCGCATGGCGACCTACTCAAGGACGACCGGAAGATAAACGTAATGTTAATGAAAATTGGGAACGTTTACGAATATTACCTCTAAATGGTTATATTCCTGGTGCTTCCATTAGAGGACTGGTGAGAGCCTGGGCAAAACAACGCCCTGATATTTTACCTAGAATGTATGAACTTTTGGGGTATCAAAACAACGATACAATCACTGCTGGTAAGATTGAATTTCTAGATGCTTGGCCTGATGAACCAACCAAACTGACTTTAGATATTGTTAATCCTCAGCAAGAATTTCAAGTTTATCATCAAGGACAAGGTACGCCTTTATCTCTCTACACTCTAGGCGATGGTAAAGATTATATTCCTGTTACAGTAGCCATTCGCGGCATTCCAGGACGAGCTACCGATGCAGAAGTCAGTGAAGTTTGGGGATGGGTGCAGCAAGCATTGAGTCTATATGGTGTTGGTAATCGGACGGCTTCTGGATATGGAACACTAAAGTTTTCTGATTCCCTCAAACCTACTCCCGATCCTGATTGTACAGTTAAGCAATTTGACTTTAGTCTCTACAGTCAAGGTAGTGCGGGGCCAAATATGCAAACAATGGAATTGCGCCCTTCCCATTGGCGTGGCTGGCTGAGGTCTTGGATTTTAAGGTTTTTGCTGGGAGTAATGTCTCAGCAAGATGCTCAAAAAACCGTTGGTGAACTGTTAGGAACCTTAGAACCACAAACCCGCAAAGGTTGTGTGCGTTTGCAGATGTTGAAGAGTTTAACTTGGGGCGATTCTTCCTCTGGTCAACCAAGGTTTTACGCCTGGAAAGGCAAATTACAAATTAGCGCTCCCAAAGATATCTTAAATACAATTATTCTGCCGATTATTAGATTTGCAGTCATGGTAGGCGGTGTAGGACGTGGTTGGCGCAGACCATTGCACATATTCCACATGAACACTGGGAAAGCAGCTGCACGGGGAACGCTTTTGACTTTAACTCACAAATTGAGAAATAGAACCACACAGGAATGGGAAACCAAACCCTACGGTTTACCTTTGGATGCAGCAACATGGGCAAAGGCTTATAGCGATTGGTTAGCAGCAGTACAAAGCCAATGGCCTGATAGAGTCACAGCAGACAACCATAATATTAACGCCGAGGTTTTCTCACCTAACACCTGTGCAATCTACGCTGTTCCTGGCTCAGACACCGAAGCAATACAACGCCAAGAACCTTGCTGGAAACAAGCAGATGACGCAGAAGCAACTCGTGGTGACGGGATGTACTTAATTTATCAACCAACTGCACCACGAAATTACAAGCGCAATCCAGAGATTGGCGGAAATGCAGGTGCAGGTAATGCTTCCTGTTCTTGGGCTAGTATCAAGCGGGTAAATATTCCTAATAAAGAACAAGAAACAGACTGTCAAGAAATTGTCTGTCTATTCATGGGCGGACAAACACCAAATTCTAACCATGTGCGATCGCGTTTTCTTAGGGATTTAGGCAGGATGAGTGGTGCTGTGCATTTATTTGGCGTTCAAGCTTCTAATTAATCCTTAAAAGTGCAATGTCTACGACAAGCTAGGTCTACGCACTCCAAGCCAATACTACGCTCAAATTTTTCCTTTATGACAACCATATCAACTGAAGCTAATCACGTAGATACATTAATTATTACCGTTGGTACTCGCCAAGTTGGTTGGCGTTGTCAAGATGGAGTAATTCGTTCTTTTGGTGCTGATGGTAATATTGGCTATCCATGCCATGTCCAAGAACTTTATCATGAATTAGGAATTGAACGTAATTTTCACCAAGAAAATGATATAAATTCTCCTTGGAGTGCTAGAGATTTAGGTAAACGCTATTACGAATATTGTATAGAATGGCTCGGTGGAGATTTTAGTCAAGTTGAACTACTGTTAGACCAAAAAATTATTGAAATTGCTATTAAAAAGGGTCTCAAGCATATTATCTTATGGGGAACTGACCAACCTGAAACAGTATCTTGGACTTTTCGCAGACTAGATACTCTTTGGTTAGCACAATTAATGGCAGGAAAAATTAAAAGTATTTTCCCTGATGTGAGGGTAGATGTTCACGCACCAGAAATTAATGCAATTGATAGTTATGCTATTCGCCAAGAACTAGAACTTTTAGTATTGCAAGAAGCTTTAAATTATTTTTGTCCTGCTAGTAATGAAGAATTTGTATTATGGATAGAAAATAAAGGTTGTGCGCCTGCCGTCGCATCCAGTGTAGAAATTTGTGCCGCAGCTTTGGTACGCCAATGCCAAGTTTTTAATGCTAGTCCTGATGAACCAGAAGAGTTCTTCCCCAGAATGCCAAATGGTTCTAGAACTGCTGCTCATTCCCAAACCTTTAAACTCATTCCAATGGGAGAGTATTTTTGGTCGCTAGAACGATTGCGGGTAATTTCTGCTTGGGAACGAGGTGATTTTTCAGAAGCCCAACTTTGGTTAAAAGTGCATCAAAGTCGTCATAAGATTTTGTATAAATTAGCTGGAATTTTAGTTAGATATACTAACTGGGAAACAGATCAGTTTATTAAATCTATTGGCAGTTGGTTAAATGATGATGTTACCGAAGTAGTAACCAAGGAGCAAATACAATCTTGGCAAGAACAATTGAATTCCATTAAAGTGGACAAAATTACTAAGGCTTGGGAGTTTACCCTACTCATTGAATTAGCAATTTATCGTAAAAATTACACCACAGCTTTTATTCAATTTGTCCACACTTTAGAAAGATTACTGTATATTCAATTCCAAGAAAAAAATTGGCTGTCTCAAGGTTTTGTAAGTATACCACCAGAAAAAGCATATTTAGGAACTTCCTATCAACCAGGAATGGCAGGTTTAATTGAAGGTTGGCGCAAATCTCAAAATTTAGATAAAAATAATAAATGGTATAGACTATTAGATAGCCTTCGAGAAAAACGCAATCAAGTTATTCATTCAGGTAAATCAGTAACACTAGGACAACTTTGCTCTTTTTGGAATGCAGATAGTTTGTTTCCAGAAAAAATTGTTGAAGATCCAACAGTTGTCAATGATTTGATGATAGAACTGCTTAAACAAGTTAGCACTGCGCCAGAATTAGATAAACTTTTAGTGCGATCGCTTTACAAATGGGCTTTAAAAGTTCTGCAAGAGTCAAGCTAAGAAATCACCGTACCAATATCACTATATTATCTCTGATTTTGCTATTGCTAACCCTGCTAAGTAAGCATTTGTCCAAGCACTTTCGACATTAAAGCCGCCAGTGATACTATCAAGATCCAAAAGTTTTTTAAGACTTTAACTCAAGCCAACACTTTTAATAAACTATATAACCAAGTTTTGCAAGCGATCGCTCAAAAAGAACTTAACTCTTTATCTATCAAGTAGTTTCTCGTTTTTTTACAATTGCCACCTCAATAACTTGAGGTGGATCAGGCAACTTAATTGGCTCGTCACCATCACTACTAAACAATAATTCCGCTGACTCAGGGAGAAGGGAAGTGAGGCGTAAATAGGTAGCAGCTTTTTACCCGCTATCGCCACCTTAGAACTTTGTGTTTTCTACCTATCCACAATCTGAGCAATAATCATTGGTTTGCCCTCAGCTTCTCATGAAAGCAAGATAGGGGTTATGCGCCGTCAACAGATGATGTAGATGTTTTTTTCAATCTTTTCAATAAATTTATATACGTAGAACTTTTAAAGATTATAGTAATAATTAAGACATCAATGTTTCCGAGTTCATGGCTGCTGATTGATGGTTATGGCTGGAGGATTAGAAATCAATGACTAAAAACTGGTTGATTTTAGGTGCAATTGGCTTTGGTGTGGGCTTTAGTATCAGTCTGGCACTTGAAAGAGATATTAAACGGGCTGCTTTAACAGGATTGATTGCAATACCTGCCACATCTGTAGGAGCTTTTGTTACAGATAATCGCCGCAGGAAGCAACTCAATGAATCACTCTTACCTCTACAAACAAGGGTTGCAGAATTTGAGAAACAAGCCGAAAACCTCAAGCAGCAGAAAGTCAGTCTGGAGACAGCCATTGCCACTGGACAGGAAAATAAGCAACAGGTAGAGACGACACTTGGGAACTTACAAATTGAGCTAAGTCAACTACAAAATCTCTTAGTAACTCAGCAAAATAAAAAATCAGCCATAGAGCAGGATTTAGTAGAACTAGAGGCACAAAAGCAGCAGACAACAGAAAAATATAACCGCCTGCACACCAGGAATGAGGAACTAAGACAACAAGAATTAAGACTCAACCTATCTTTAGAGGCGATCGCGGCACAAAAGCAACAACTGGAAATAGATTGTAATTCTCTTCAAATAAAGTTAACTCAGTTACAAAATGAACTTTTATCAGAGCAACAATGCCATAATCGGGAACAAGCTGAACAGATAGCTGAAAAGCATCTTTTAGAGACTGAACTGCCAAGGCTGCGAATTGAAATCAATAATCTCAGGCAACAGGAAACAAGCCTAAATCAATCGCTGGAAAGCCTGATTATTCAAAAGCAGCAGACAAACGAAAATCTAAAGCGACAGATTCAAGAACTTAGCTATCTGCAAAACCAGATTTCGGCGCTAGAAGACTATCGCTCCAAACTCACTCAAAACTTAGCTGATTTAGAACAACAGAAACATCAGTTAGAAATTGATTTATCTAACCTAAAGCTCCAAATCAATACTTTAGAAAATCAGTTAATTTCTTTAAATCAATCCATCCTCAGTCTGACAACGCATCAGCAGGAAGTGCAAACAAATGTTAATACCTTAAAAATCAGCTTGAGTGAATTACAGCTAGATAAAGAGCAGCTACTTCAAGAATTAGAGGTACTAGCTTCACGAAAAGAAGGTTTGAAAACAAATTTACCTCAACCTCAGTTAAATCAACCACCAACTCAAAACAATAGCCAGGAGTTGGTTACTAATACTAAGTCCGAAAGATTACCAAATAAAACCACCCATATAAAAACTCGCATTTATTCACCTCAGAAGAAATCTAGAACCAATGGTGGCACTACCTTTATGAATCAACGATATACAAAAAATTTATGGGAAGACCAAATATTGCCACATTGGTCTCATCGCGATCGCCCAGCAGGACATAGATTTCTTGGTAGCATTCGTATTAAGCGTCAAGCTACTGAGCAATTACTAAATATTGTTGGTCAAAATTTACAAAAGTTTGACAGAGTTACTTATGATTCCCTGCAAGATGAATTTTACGAATTAGAGCAAAACTGGTTAAAGGTCTTGACTGTTGCTCTTTCAGAGTATGCTTACTACTATTCTAGTGACAGATTTTGGCAAAGCTTTTGCGATCGCTTAGATATCAACCATAATCAAGGAGTAGAAAATACATTTCGCAGGGTTGTAGATGAAGGAATAAATCTTTTAGGTTTAGTTCGATCTAAAGGTGGATATAAATACGTTTCTACCTTATGGCTACAAAGTGGGGTTCCTGAACAAAACCTAGAACATTTTGCCCAGTTAGTACAAGAAATAGCTGATGAATATGGCTGGTGGGAATTAGCACACACCCAGCCGGAAGAGCTTTCACAACTACTATTAAATGTTTGTGAAGAGAAACATCCACAATGGGGTACATTAATTAACTTTCTTAAATCTAGTTGCTCTGAAGATGTAGAAACAGAACCAGTTTCAGGACAGTTACTGCAAGGCGTTGCTATAGTGGCGCAAGAATTAGAACGGCAAAAAGCTTCTCCTGTAATTTTAAAAGATGAAGAGCAGCGTGAAGAAATATTAGGTAATTATTATCTGCCACAAAATTTTTTCTTACGAAACTGGGATGCTTTAACTCAAGTTTTAACACCCAGATTTGGCTCTGTTCGCAGTAGAAGCATTGTAACTAGACGTAGTAAACCCCTTTTCTTGAGTTTAGATGTTGAAGACTCATTAAATACACAATTACTAATACCCGAACAAGTGCTATGGAAACCAGAATGGCGAAACCTCAGAGGGACATATTGTCAAATTCCCCAAGCTAACTGGGAAAATACGATTCCCCCTACTGGAGATTTAATTATTCCAGAACTTATAATTGAGGTTAATCAAGCATCGGAGAAGTGGAATTGCCAACTGATAGACCATAACCGCCAGAACTTGATGGAATGGGATTATAAAGGCATTAATAATAATCTTCCATGTTTAATATTTGATGCTTTAACTGGAGAACATTTACCTCTCAATCCATCTAAGCTGGCGATTATGGCGGTGGAAGAAGTGTACTGCTTTACTCCTAAAGATATTCAACCGGAATTTACTAACGGTATTGAGGTTTTAGATAGTTACATCCCTTCTAGTATCCGAGGATGGCGAGGTAGGCACATTAGATTAATAGCTCCAGAGTCTTCTATTGTGTTAACTGTACCCGAAACTCATCAGCCTCAACTGATTAGCTGGAAGCTAGTAAGAGAGGATGAGGTAGTATTGACAGGTTTGAAATTAATAGGTAAAAAATCGATTTATTTAGAGCCTCCTACTTTCTGGCATCCACCTATTAATCAAAACCTCAATATTAATGTATTAGTTGAAGATATTAAAGCACGGAACATCATTGCTCGGACAATTGAAACTTTATCACCTAATAATCAATGGATTCCTATTAAGCTGAGTCAATGGATTACTGCACCTGGATGCTATGAAGCACGCTTCTGGTTTGATGAAAAGCGATGGTCATATCGGTTTGAAGTAAAATCAAAACAACAAATTTCTGCTATTGCAACATTAAATCAGCTAAGAATTACCAGTAATACTGGCTTTTTTGAAACTGATTTACCCATAAAACATAATAATTTAGACAAGTTTTGGTCAGAAGTTATCAAAATTGAGGGACTTTGGCCTCTAGAAGAAATTATCTTATTTTTAGCTAATGAATCTGAAAAGATACAACAGCAAATGCAAGCAGATACGGCAGGGAATTTAACAATTGATTTATCTTCACTGTATGACTTACTTCCTGATTATAACTGCTATGCCTTAGATTACCAGCGTTTGGGGTTAGAGCCACAGCGGTTAGTGGAGATGCAGAGCTTACCTCTAAATATAAGTTTTACTTTGACAAGCCAAGCTATTCATTTGTCAGGTCTTCATCCAAATAAGTTTTATTCTCTATCATGCTGGAATTTACTTCTGCCAGATGGGGAATCAGTGGAAATAAAAATACCATTCATTGATCGAGGTACAACCACTATTGAAGTTCCTCTTAATCTCCCAACTGGGATTTATCATATTCAACTTCTTAGTTCTCAATTATTGCCAAAAGATTTAGGCTGGTGGTGTGGTAGTGGTAAAAATGATTTGCCTGATAATCTTAATGAAGATAGAGAAAACTATTGCTATACTTTGTTGGGTAATAGTGAGTCTAAAGAATCATTCATAGTAGCTGTTAATCAACTTAATTTAGACTTTAATATTCAACAGTTACAAAACAGAATATTGGCGTTAGAGAATAACATTTATTATTTCCCAGAATGGTTGAATAGGGATGCTTTACTTGCTAAACTGAACAGTCTCTTAGAAATTTTGAGATTGCCAGCTACTTCACCACCAGAACCGCCGCAAAATATATCACCGCTACCACCTATAAAACAAAAATTACCAGCACCTGTTAGCAGTAGATGGTATTTACTCAACGTTCGTTCTCACAAGCGGGGCTTGTTTTTGAAGCATTTGCAATTTGCTATTGCTAAAAATAATTTACAGGAAGTTATTTTAGAAATAAAAATTCCACAGGATTCAGTTTATGGAGATATTGTTCTAGTGAATTTAAGCAACTTTAAAATAGCTAACTCTCATCTACAAAAAATTGATTACTTTCAAAGTATTGAACGCCAGCCATTACCGTTGGAACAAGTCAGTCGAATGATAGGGAACCAATAATGTGCTTTGACGAAATTATCTTATTGTTAAGCAATCATCGGCATCCTATTAATCAGGCAATACCGACGACCTTGACTAAACACCAACTTATTACACTAATCCGCTCAAGCTTGTCACCCAATGAATCGCAAGAGCAATTACAAAGTCAGGTTGAAGAGGCTTTGAGTGAGTTGCAAGCACAAGGCGAAATTTACGCTGGGGTGAGGAATCGTTACTGTATCGCTCCTCCAACTTCATTGGCTTTAGATAAAGATAATTTGACTGGGCTGCGATTTAGGGGCGATCGTACTTATCTTCCCCTAGCTCATCAGGTATTAAAAACAGAGCAAAGTCATGATAATTTATCCATTCGTCCCAACATACGCGGCTTTTATCAAATTAAAAACCGCCTCAACCAAGCAGGAATTCGCTTATTGACTGTTGCTGATAGTATTGAACATTTGCCTTATCCTTCCCAACCTAGTAAGGCAGTTTTGCGATCGCGGTGGTCGGAAAATCCATTTTTGGCAAACAATGGGCAAGGTCAAGGCTCAATTCAGCAATACCTACCTAGTTGTGATACTCCTCAAAAAAATCGCTGGATACCCCTGAACTATCATCAATTACAAGACAAATCCTTACTACAACTTCCTACTGGTGAGTATCTTTGGTTTCAAGACCAAGCCTTTTACGAGTTAGAGCCAGATACAGCAATGCTGGCAATGTTTTATCAAGACCAAGAGACGGGATATCCCTTAAAAATTCACTGGGATAAACCTCAGGGTCGGCTTAATCTTCAAGGAACTAGCTTGCCAAGTGCTTATGCTCAATTGCTTTGGCGACTATCTGAACCTGATAGCGAACGATACAGAACTCGTCTCATTCAACCCCTTCATCACCCCCTAGTCGAAACTATATTTCAGCGTTTAGGAAGCCTTCTGGTATGACGAAAAATAGCAACTACCTCGATCCAATTGCCGCAGTTGAGCAACCCCGCCAAGATTTTATTCGCTACTTGCTTACTGCTTACCCCCTACGAGATCCTCATCTGCGCTACGGTTTAAAACAGCAGCTAGAAGTACCAGGAACCGTTTGGCAGCATCCTTATTTGGAAGGTTCTCAACCTTATCGCCCTGCTAATAGTGTTAGCGCACTAATAAATCAAGATCTTTTGCATCCAGAAATGGCAGGGCTATTCACGCCGAATCAACGTCCTCTTTACGAACATCAGGAAACTGCTGTTAAGGCAGTTATTCAACAGCAAGAAAATATTGTTGTTGCTACTGGTACGGGTTCAGGGAAAACAGAGTGTTTCCTCATTCCTATGTTGGATATGCTGCTGAGAGAAGAAGAAAATTTATCTATAGCTGGGGTCAGAGCGTTGATTTTGTACCCCATGAATGCCTTAGTCAATGACCAAGTTAAGCGCTTACGAAAATTACTATGTCGTCAAGAAACGATAAAAATTAGATTTGGGTTTTATACAAGTCGAACTGAAACTGAGGAGCACAAAGCCGAAGAATCATTGGCACAAGAGTTACAAGCTTATGATTCTCAAGAGCTTCAGGACTTATTCACTGAAACAGAACAAGCATCTCTTAATCTCAGTACTCGTGAAAGATTAATTGATCAAGCCATTGCCAAAATTCAAAAAATCCAAGCCATTTCTCGGCGCGAAATTTGGGAGAAGCCGCCTCATATATTAGTGACTAACTACTCCATGCTGGAGCATATGTTGATTCGTCCTATGGAGCGCAACAAAGTTTTTGCTAGTTCAGCATCAACTTTTAAAATGTTAGTCGTAGATGAGGCGCATACATACAACGGCTCTACTGGTAGCGAAGTTTCGATGTTGATAGAGCGGCTAAAAGTCGCTGTTAAGCAAGAAAAACCTGGTCAGATTCGCTGTATTGCTACTAGCGCAAGTTTAGGAGATGTTTCAGTTACTCAGCAAATATTAGAATTTACTACCAAATTTTTTGGGGAATCTTTTAATCAGGTAATTCGTGGCGAGCGCGTAACTGCTATAGAAAGATTAGGTGAAGCTTATGAATTACCTCCTGAATTTACTAATGAAGAAATTTTAGAGTATTTAAGCATAATAGAATTGCCTAAAATTGATGATAATCTGAGCTTTTGGATTGATAGACTTAGCGGTTTTATACCTACCGAGCAACTAAAAGTAGCGGAGTCTAAATCTCAAGGGGATGTTCACAAGTTGCTTTGGTATGCACTTAAGCAACATCCACTAGTACATCGCTTTATTGAGCTTCTGAGGCGTAAACCCCAACCTTGGGAGCAAATTACACAATTGCCAGAAGTTTGGGGAGTTAATTTACCATTCAATCCTGATGGGACTATTAATGATACAGAAACAAAACTTGCCCTCGCTCATTTATTACAATTAGGCGCTCTTGCTCGTGAAAATTCCGATGATTTACCTTTACTACCAGTTAGAATACACCTTTTATTTCGTAGTTTAGAAGGGCTATATGCTTGCATTAATCCTGAATGCCCTGGTGGAGTTTGCGACCCCGACTATTTGAATAAACCTCTGCGATATGGTCGCTTATATCTCAACGACAAAAGTACTTGTGATGATTGTAATTCTCCAGTTTTAGAGTTGGGTAGTTGCTATCAGTGTGGACAAGCTTATGCTTTTACTCAGTTAAATGGAGCATCTAAATTACAACCATTACCTCGCTCAAATCAAGGTCTACGGGAAAATGAAAAAATATACACTCTAACTTCAGGATTATTAGACAGTATTACAGAAGAAGAGGAGACTGGCGAACAAGAACAAGAACAAGAACTTTCATCACCAACTACCCTGATAATTCGTCAGCGTGATGGTTGGATTGGGCTACCTACATTAGAACAAGTTCCTAATAAATCTTCTCATCCAAATGAATTTTCTTTAGTTTGGCATCGCCCCAAAGATGCAAAAGATTTGAATGGATGTTACCTGCCCAAATGTGCTGCTTGTGGAACAAGACCTATCCGTTCTCAAGCGATTAACCGTTTTGTAGCTTATACCGATGAGCCTTTAGAAGCTATGATTGATAGCCTCTTTGAGCTATTACCTGAATCTCCAGAAAATCAAGGTAGTGCATCAAAACGCAAGCTATTAACATTTTCTGATGGTCGTCAGGATGCTGCTTTTTTTGCCTCAGACTACCAGCGCAATCACACAGAAACACTTTATCGCCAAGTAATTTGGCAAGCATTTCAAGAGTTTAAATCTGATGATAATATTGTTTCTATTAATCAACTAATTAATCGAGTAAAACAGTATTTTTTAGAAACATCTATCCCTCATCCAGACCGTGATTCTAGAAAGAATTATCTTAGTTATTATCCTGAAGATGAAGAAAGTTTAGAGAACTTCAGGGATTGCCAAGATAGTGCAGAGGCTCGTGCTAAAGAATTATTATTGCGTGAATTCGCCCTTCCTTTTAACCGCCGCTCTACATTAGAAGCCTATGCTTTATTTGCTTGCCATCTTGAATTGAGAGATGAGCGGTTAATTGAATGGGTAGCTCGTGAATTTGAGATATCAAATGCTGAAGCCGAGATTTTCTTGATAGTTCTTGCAGATATCATTCGCCGCACAGGAATCGTGAGCGTTGAGGGTGCATCGCGTTACTTTCCTGAAACTGGTGGGGTTGAAGGCGTTCGTCCAGAAATGGTAGATGTCCAAGGCAAGTCTAAAAATTATCTATTTTTAAAAAAATCAGGTGATGAAATTAAAAAATTTCAGGATTCACCTTCATTCCTTCCTAAGTTGAAGGAAAAAACAGGCGAAGTTAGCCAAGTTCAAAATAGACTTGGTTGGTATTATTTACAGTTATTTGGTAAAAACCTGCCTACCAACGATAAATTTGTTGCTCTATTTAGGCAACTACAAGATTTACGCTTGCTAGTTCCAGCTAAAAATGGTCATCAATTGAACTGGGCAAAATTAAATATCATTCAAACTCAGCACGATTGGTATCAGTGCGATTGCTGTCAACAAATTATCCATGTTCCGGGACTATCAGATATACAAAAATCCCAAACTAAGCTTAATATTTTTGGATGCCCAGCTTTCAAATGTTCTGGCAAGCTTCAGCCCTATAATGCTGACAAAATAGAACAAGTCACAAACGATCATTATCAGCGGTATATTATCAAAAATCGCTTGCCTTTGCCTTTACGATCGCAAGAACATACAGCACAGCTAGGAGTAGGTGAATTAGAAAAACGCGAAAATCGTTTTCGTCGTGGTCAAATTAATCTTCTTAGTTGTTCTACAACCCTAGAAATGGGTGTAGATATTGGCGAACTGCAAGCTGTGGTTTTACGTAACTTTCCACCTCATGTTAGTAACTACCAACAAAGAGCAGGACGCGCGGGACGGCGCACCGATGGAGTTGCTATTACTTTAATGTATGGTCAGCGTCGCCCCCACGATCGATTTTATTTCGAGCAACCTGAACAATTAATTGCTGGCAATAATCAAATTCCTAAGCTTGATGCTGATAACTTCCAAATTCAGCAGCGTCATATTCGCGCTGAATTACTAGCTGAGTTTCTAAAGGCAAAGGATAAAGGAGCAGAGAAAGTCACAATCGCTGAATTTTTCAGTTTACCTCTGCATAATTTTAGTTCTACCCTTAATTTCTCTCCGCCACCTACCTCAATTTTTTGTGAATTACAAGAGTGGCTGCATAGCGATGATGCTCATTCTGTTGCCCAAGTATGGATAAATAAGCTAAAAATTTCTTATTCTGCTACCGATATCTTAAATGATTTTTTTGCAGCACTTTTAATATTCCAGCAACAAGAACTGGCAGATTGGAATGATTTGGTACCACTACTGAAGGATATTCAAAAAAGTATTGCTACCGAAGCTGACCGCACAAAACGTAAGGGATTGGAGAAGCGGCGCGATAGTATTGAAGCAGAGTTAGAAAAGATTGGTAAGCGCCGACTTCACGATGAATTAGTTCAGGCAAGTGTATTACCCATTTATGGCTTTCCCATTGATGTTGTGCGCTTACTTACAGGGGATAGTAATGAATTTAAATCATCTCAAGGGAAGCATAGACTAGAACGCGATCGCCGGCTTGCTCTTGGTGAATATGCGCCTAGTCAAGATATTGTAGTTGATGACCGAGTTTATCAAAGTGTGGGCATTCTTAGACCCAGTGATTTAGAGAAAAAATACTATTGGGTTTGCAAGAATTGTAATCACTTTGAAGTATCAATCACAGAAAACATAATTGAAGAATGTTCTGTCTGTGGGTGGGAGGCGACTCCTGCTTCTGCTGCTAAAATGAAGCTTTACAAAGTTCCTAAAGCCTTTACTACAGACTGGTCAGTTACACCAAAAGTTACACCTTATACTAAACCACAACGTCAACCAACATCACAGGTATTTTTAGCCAAGCCTGGAGAAAACCAAGAACAATTAGAATCTCAATTTTATAAACTCACAGTTAGTAAAGGTGGAACTCTATTTCTCGCAAATCAAGGAAGTTTAGGGCATGGTAAAGGCTTCAGTAAAGAAGGTTTTGCCATTTGTCAAAGCTGTGGCAGAGACCTAAGTGAATTGGTACAAAAACAGCGTGAAGCAAATAACACCAAAGGTGGCAGTAAAAAACAGGCAGCTAGTTTTAAAGCTTCATCAACTGCTCATAAACACCCGAATACAGCTAGAGATTGTTCAGGTAGTGGATACCCGCTTATTCATTTAGGACATGAATTTCGCAGTGATTTGCTAAAAATTGAATTTCAAGCAGCAAAAAATCTTATCCCTCTATTTGGTGAAGTTGTTCATTATGGAGACGGTGGAACAGTTTCATCTGTAACAGAACAAACCAATCAAAGTACTGATGGCAT
The DNA here is from genome assembly GCF_963875125.1 of Calothrix sp. NIES-2098. Lineage (NCBI taxonomy): Bacteria > Bacillati > Cyanobacteriota > Cyanophyceae > Nostocales > Calotrichaceae > Calothrix > Calothrix sp. NIES-2098. The sequence continues at coordinate 7,396,423 of NZ_CAWNKJ010000001.1, read as the reverse complement.
GGGATTTTGGCGATCGCTAACTTATGCACTAATAGCCGCCGCAGCAGAAGTAATTGATGTGCCTCGTGCAGAATTGGATGGTTTGTTTAGACCATTACAAAATCAACTAGCAGAAATCATTATCTATGACAATGTTCCAGGGGGAGCGGGTTATAGCAGGCGTATTGCCGATCACTTTTTTGAAGTTTTAGAAAAAGCTTTAGAAATTGTTGCATCTTGTAGTTGTGATACCAGCTGCTATGACTGCTTAAGAACCTATTCTAATCAAGCATTTCATGCAGAGATAAATCGAAAAATAGTTGCAGATTTTATCAAATATTTGGTTATGAAACCAGACCCAGAACTGCAAGATTTCGCCCCCAATGCTAATCGAGCCAAATTATCGCAAATGGCAGTTCGCTTGCCTGGACTCTGCCGCATGGCTGGTAAGGTAAGTATGATTTATCTACCAAGTTTGATAGATGGGTTTAATTTGAATAATGGTTCACTACTGTCTTGGATAAAGCTGATAAAAGATGTAGTTTCCTCAATGGAACGTAGTGAAATTCCGTTGGAATTAATTTTAAATCAATTGCCGCAACCAAATACTGCTGCTTCTGATTCAGTAAGAAGAAATTTACAATTATTGCAAAAACATTTGCAACAGTGGGTAGACAAAGGAGCGCTCAAGCTTTATCAAACATCTGTGAATGATGTGCCAATTTTATGTTTGAGTACTCAGCAACAACATCGTATTGCTTTACAACTGCACACAAAATCAGAAGATGGAATGTTGGAATGGTTTGAAACTAGGAGTTCTGAAGGTGTAGAGACTGTTTTTCAACGTCTAGAAAAGTGGCGATCGCAAGCTCGACTTGTCGAAGCCAAGGAACTAGAAGATGTTAATACTACAGTTATCTTTCCAGATAGAAGCTGGAGTAATTTAACAATATCTCAACTACGGCAAAGACTCGGAATAGACCGTGTGTTGTCCGGTAGCGGAGGGGTGAACATAGTTTATAGCGATCGCTACCTGAATGAGAAAGGAGCCAAAATTATTGCTGACCTCTTAAAAGCTGATGGACTCAATGCGAATTCCTCTATCAGTATTCGGGTTTTAGAAGAATTCCAGGGGGATTCAGTCTCCCAGCGAAAAGCTAATTTGGAAGCGGCACTCGCTGAAATTAAAAGCATGGGAGTTTCTATAAAGGTGAGTGTTCAACCCTGGCAACAGCAACAACGCTCCCACTTCCCTCATGCACGCATGATGGAAGTTCAGACAGTAAATGGTCAGCGATACAAAATTATTTTTGATAAAGGAATTGATTTTTTGGAGCTAAAAACAACTGGAGTTTATTCGGTAACAGAACCGACTTATATCGTAATTAATAAGCAAGTTTGATAGGTATACTGAAACGATGTCATGAATCAGGCTGGCGATCGCCGACAATTTCATCCCAAACAAACTGTTTCCAATTAACAGGGATTAAACCTTTCTTGACCAGGCCATTTCTCATACCGTCATGCTTTCGATCAAGACGTAGCGCATGGCATACAGGGCAAAGGGTTCTTAAATTAGATGCATGATTGCTACCACCAGAAGATAAAGGACGAATGTGATCAATGTGAGCAACCCTAAGTTTGACTTCACCCATGCATAAGCCTTGAATTTTCGGAGGTGTATCTGTTGGACTTTGACAAATACCGCGATCGCGCTGGTAAATACGTTGTCTTGTCAGTTCCCACTGCTCTAGTGGTTGTCGCCGCCACCAATAAACTGGAAGGTTGGGATGCTGACGACGTTGCTTAATTTGCAGGTAGAGTGTGATTGATGACATGACGTGACACAACCTAACTGAAGATGACGTAACTCAACATGACTAGACGCTACTGGACTGGACACAACAGAAGACGACATGTATTAAACAATGGCAAAATTAGTCAGTTCAAAACGCCCATAACCAATGCTTTGCCTACCATCACCAATACCTACTAAAGTGCCAGCATTGATAATAGCTGTCTCTAAGGACTTTCTATCAACCACGACTGAATCCCAAAGAATAGTAAATGAACAGTGCCATCCAGGTTTCACAGCAACGCGGTAACGGATATTCCTAGCTTTAGTTGATGGGTTACGCACGCCAATGACTTCAACGTAGCTAGCAGGCAATTTCTCATTTTTGATAGTCCCTGCCTCAATGACTTGCGGTGGATCGGGCAACTTAATTGGCCCATCACTATTACAGATGTAAATCTGGTCGTCCATCACTTGTAACGTGCTGGCAATGTCTGCCAGTAAGTTACTTTTACCCCTTTTTACAGTTTTACCCCCATACTTGATACAACCGAAAAAGTATGTCGGAAGTAGAAATAACTGGCGTTCTTCATCCATGAGGACTGTCTTTTTCCACTCATTGGGGCTATTGCCAGCAACACCATCTTTCTCAGTCGCTTCTAGTGGTAAAGCATCAATGCCAAAATGGTGTATGGCAAGTGTTCTAGTTCCGACAATGGTGACTTTGGCTTGAAGAATGTTTGCCATGTTTCAAATGAACGGCGTAAATTTGACGTGCTGTATTGCTGAAGTTAATTGGAAGCAAACTGCTCTTGTTGCTCTACTACCGGATTGAAAATGATTGTTAAAACCACATTTGGAATTAGCCGCTTGAGTACTTGTAAATGGGCTTCTGCATCACTGCGGCGGCGAAAACGCCCAAGCATTTGATGCTGCATATTCGGAAAATGGCGAACTATACACCAAGGGCTTAATCGTTCAATGTAGGTCATAATAACCTCCGACAAATACTTAATTTCATAGATAAAAGCCACCCTACAGCGAGAGTGGCTTGTAAAAAAATGTCATCCTGATATTGAAATTTGTTGACTTTTCAATTACTGCTGACTTCTTTTAGAGACACAAAGCATCTCCAGAAATTCTTGAGGAATCTCCTCGAAGTTTTCTAGCAGCAAGTCCATCAGGGCGAGATGGCGTAAATCAGTAGGTGTTGGTCGGCGGTAATTGCGTCCCTTGGAAAACCAACGCCGGACAGTTGATATTGAGCGAGAGCAAATACGGGCGATCGCCTCGTGATTGACATCCCACTTGCCATAAAATTTCTTGGGTGTCATACCTAGCTGACAGTGGCTGTAGAAGTCAATTAGATTTTGCTCTCGCGCCTGTAAAGGGCGGGGATTATTCATAGCACCTGCGACCCTTCTATTGGTTCTAAATCTTCTTCCCAGGCAATGTCGGCAGATGTCCAAGCGGCACTAGGGCTATCTTTGCTCAACCAAATTAGGTAACACCAATTCCAGCGGCAGAGATGGGGTGCAAAGCTGTAAAATCTGCCGATCGCAGTTCCCCAGTCAGTGTCAGAACCGAGCCAGCGCAGTCGATCCCCGTACAAAAAGCGCGGTGTCTTTGCTGTCTCAGGAAAATCAATTGGTAAGTCAACAGCATCTGGAGAGAATTTCTGATGGAGTAATGCTGCTAGTGAATACTGCTGGCTTTGAGCAATCGCACTCACATAATTAGCAATCAATTCAGAATCAAGACTCTGAGCTAGTTGAGAAATCAGCACTGCTGCTAAGGTTTCTTTTTCTAGCGGCTCACAGTAATCGCTGAGTTTTGCCAATAGTTCAGTTATCGCGAAGTCATCTAAAGCTTGTAGATAACCTCTGTATTCATCTGTTTTATTGCCAACAGGCTTTAACATGGAATATGTCTCCTGTATGAGGGAGCCGAAAGCCAGCGTGTAACTTTCCTAGGGTCAACGCTGGCTTTTGACGTTATAAGTAATTATACGCAATTATTGTGTTTTTAAATGTGAATTTATGTGTTATAAGGCTTAAGGCATAAAAGTACACAAGAAAGCTTATGATAGTCACATGGGAAAAGTAACTGTAACTATTTACATGGAAGAACAAGACAAAGAAGCTCTACAGCAACTAGCGGATGCAGAAGAGCGCTCTTTGTCTCAAATGGCAGTGTTAATTCTGAAACGAGCAATTAAAAAGGCACGGGAGGAAGGAACTATTCGGCCAACTCAAGGAGAAGGAAAATGAAGCTTAGGTAGATCAGGAGCAGTTTGTCACTAGCGATCCTATTGCCAGAGGCACCAATAGCTAGCATTGAAATACTGTTGCAATCGCTAACTTAATCTCACAGCATAAACTTCATACAGTGGCGATCGCAGAACTAGCATAACAAGAAGATTGACTGGCAACTAATTACGGAACCGAAGCCAGGGAAATTAGAGGCTTAAATCACTTATTTATTGCTGATAGGTAAACTAGTCCCTATATATGCTGGTGAGAGTCCTGCGATCTCACCAGTAATTACATAATGCGGATCGCTCGGATCAGCGGATACGGATCATCTTAATTAATCCAACAGCAGACATACCTTTAACACCGTTCTGGACTGATACAGCTAATTCTGTGCATTAGTGAGGATAAAATAAACCGCAGATGTACGCCAATAAAGGCCGATAAGATGGATTTTCTTAATGCATCATTTTAAGCGTGTCAGTCCATTTCTCTGCGATAACTTCCTTGTTTAAGGTGGTACAGTAAAACTCTCTTCTTCTTGGATGCTCTAACGAGATGTTTGAACACCTCGTCAGGCTTTGTAACTGTTATCAATTCTCCGGAAACAAAACTGACAGTGTTGAAGTTACGTGTTGTTAGCTGCAATCTGGTATATATCTATAAGCTGTTAGAAAAATCGTGGATTTTAGTCTCCATCATTTTCGGAATCCTTCACCATAAAGGGCTAGAACAATTATGCAGGAGCAACTACAAGAGAAGGATATAAAACTTCTTGTGGAGGTTATGGCTGACTTAGCATACAACTCACAAGATAGCCATCCTGTAGTGTTTAAGGATTTACTACAGCGAGCGAATATACCAAAAAAATGGATTCAAGCTTTTGGACAATGGCCGTCGGATATTGGGGCGGCAGCTCGTACTCTAATTAACAATTGTTACAGTAGAGGTATCAATAATAATGATCCAAAATTCAATACACTAGGTAGCATTTTACAAATTTTGCTATCTGAGGAATTGGGACTCGACAAAGCTAGCATAATCGCTGCTGTGATAGTCCGGTATAAACTTATTCGAGATGATCAATTATTAAATGAGCTAATTGTCCAATATCAGGTTCCTATATCGCTCAAAGATAGTTCATTCCCTAAACATTATGGTCCAGAGATTGACTGGCAGGAACCGATTGAGAAATTACAACTCCAAAGTTGGTTCCACTCTGAACCTGAATTTTTCGATGTCGGATTTTTAATGCGAGGGATTCAACAGGCAGTTTCTGTATGCCGGATCGAAACATTAACCGGGAAAGCTTTAGGTACTGGCTTTCTTATTAAGAAAAAAGAGAAAAATTTACTGCTGACAAATTACCATGTACTTCCAAGAGAAAGCCCTTCTCCTGAGAGTATAAATGAAGATGCTAAAAAGATTCTTTTACGCTTTGGGTATTTCACAGCAAAAACAGGTAAGGCAACTGATGGTCAGACATTTCGTTTAGACCAGGAAAAGCCTATCTTCAACTATAGCCCTACTGAGAAGCTTGATTATGCTTTGCTTCAAGTTGAAGAAAAAATTAGCAAGGCAAGCGAAATTAAAGCGGCGGAATGTGATTTTGAGAGTTCCCCTAGCAAAGGCATGGGTTTAACGATCCTACAACATCCTGAAGGGGAATCTATGAAGTTGGCAGTCAGCTGGGATGGTATTACAAGCATTCACCAACAAAGTGGTCTGGTGCAATATGCAACAAAAACAGCAGGTGGTTCCAGTGGATCGCCTTGTTTTAATGAGGACTGGAAAGTTGTAGCCTTACATCATGCAGAGCGATCAAGATCATTTGGATCGATTCGGGAAGGTATTTTACTTAGCTCGATTTACCAAGAAATTAAATCTCTTCTGAAGTAAAGCGTAATTGCAAGAAGTTGCGTTCTCCAGATAAGTTAGTCAGATAGCGGATTTACTGTGGTGTTGAAAATCTAAGAGATAAAGCGCGATGGGTCGTCGAATTGTAACTACAAGTTATCAGTCTACAGGCGGATCAGTTGATACTTATTTCGATAAGGTGATTAAGTATATTCCAGCCGATATTGTAGGTGGCTGGGTAGCTGTCACTGGATTAATTAGTAGTGGAGATGAGGTGCCAACCAGCCTCTTGCTCTGGATTGCTTTTGTAGCTGGCACTATTTTAACGGCTCTTTGGACGCTTAAACAAACATCCGTTCCTGATAAGAAACCAGCAAGAACGCAGGTTCTAGTTTCAACAGGCTCATTTATAGTTTGGGTTTTTGCCCTCGGTGGTCCATTTGCTACGCTAGGATTCTATCGTCCACTTTATGGATCATTACTATTAATTTTCTATACCCTGGCTATTGGATTAGTAACTCCCCCCGAAAATTAAAGTCATGCTGGCTACACAAATGGAACTAAAGGATATTGAATTACTTGTAGATATTTTGGCTGATCTAGCACAAACCCAAAAAGATTATTTCAAAAATCTTGCTGCAAGGGCTGACTTACCAAAAAAGTGGCAACAGGAAATTGTCTGGGATGGGGCATCTAGACTAGACGCAAAGATATTAATTGATCAAGCTTTGGCAAGAGGTCTCAATACTAAAAACACCAAATTTTCTAGTTTAGGAAGTATTCTACACATAGTATGGAAGGAGGATTTAGGTACCGATAAGGGCATTGAGCTTGCTATTTTGATCGTTAAGTATAACCTTTATAATGATGAAGAATTGCTTAGAGAATTAAAAGAAGATAAGCAATTACTTAAAGAATTAAATCAGAGAGGGATTCAAGATTTTAATTATTTTGTTCAAAACTCCCTTTTCAGTAATATTCCTTCGATTACTTTAGAAGCATGGGAAAAGCTTAAAAACATTCTTGAGAAACTAATTGATTCTGAAGAAGAAGCAGATAAGTTTTTTGCTATTCAAGACGCTTGTCGAAAAACTCTACCAAGATCTGAACGGCATTACGCACTAACGATAAAGGCAGTTGATCAGGTTCTAAAGCGTCTTGATAAATACAATCCCCGGTATGGTATACCTAGGATTGCAGAATTTGCTTTTCACTTAACTAAAGATGAATATGTTGATAAAGCAATTAATGGAGAAATCAAAACTTGGCTTGAAACATATCGTTTCAAACAGCCTCCTATCTCCACTTCAGAGAGCCAATCCCTGCTTGAACCGCGGCTCTTCATTTGGATTGAAGAAACCTATAAAGAGAATCGATTTTCAGTACAAGCTTGGCTTGTGCCTGATTCTCCTTGGCTGATTTACGATACAGAAGTTACTAAAAAAAACTATCAATTAGGAGAGTTTTATAAAATAAATTTTTCATATATTTTCTCAATATTTAATTTAGATTATCTTTTGAATGGGAAAAATGTTTCTGAGAACGAAGATTTGGAATTAACACGTAAATGTCTTCTAAATTATGTATCGCTAAACTTATTACAAAGGATTAACCAGTCGATGACCCAAGGGTTTGTAAATACAAATGAAATTGATTTATCTATGGATGAATTAAAAGAAATTTTTAGTCTCATCATAGGCGAAACACTATTTCTATTACTTAAGGATAAAAAAGACTTCTATAGTGACAATTTAGATACTAATAATTTGGCAATTGAAGTTTTTCTGGAAGAAAAGCTCTTGGATACGAATAATATAGATCAGTGGATTGTTTTTGATTTGTCAAAAAAGAGTGAGCAGCGCATATATCCAATTGGTACGTCTTTCAGAGTTATCTTGCGATCTTTAGATAGATCAACTAAACGCGCTAAGAAAAAAATGAACCGACGTGAAGCCGAAACAGCGCAGCTCTTTCAAGTAGCTGAAGAGCAGGCCTTAAGACTTAAATGGAAGTCAGCGATAAACAAACTGAATTCAATTCCAGATAAGGATGATTTTGAATTTATTCATCAAATAGATGAATGGGATGCTGAACATTTGCGAATCCAGTTGAAAAAGAGAATCGGAGCTATGTTGGGTTGTTGTTCGGAGAAAAATAAGATCCTGAAGATGATCATCAACGATGAAGGAATTCCAATTGTCCTCTGGACTCGGTGTAATGATCTGACGATAGAGCAACTGAATGAGTTGGATGAGTTGATTTATAGTGGTTGCTTGCTTTCTCTACCAGAACGAGTTCTGAATAAGCGTTCTGAAACTCGTTCTAAGAGTTGTCCAAATAGCCATCTAGGATTTCATTTGGTAATCCTATGGAATGACCCGAACCGTTTTCCGCCTTCGCATGAAAAGCTTAAGTTTTTAGCATAGCTTAGGAGCAACCAGTGAGTAGGAATCAAGAGCAGGCAACACAGGATTGGAAAATTTTTAAGGGTAATTCTCAGCCACATGATGACATTAAACGGTTACCTGAGCCTCCTGGATGGCGAAGCTTTGGCCGAACTCACAAAGTTGAACAAATAAAATTTGCTGAAGTAAGCCAGGATGAAGCAGAAAAAAACCAACTGCGGGGAGCAACTTTTCGCTTACCTCAAGATAAGGATGGTCAAGACCTCCTTAATCTAGTCAACGCAGCGCTTTATTTGCGGCGTCCTTTGCTAATAACGGGTAAACCGGGTACTGGGAAAACTTTGCTCGCTTATGCGATCGCTTACGAACTCAATCTTGGGCCTGTATTAGTTTGGCCTATTACTGCTCGTTCTACACTACGGGAAGGGCTTTACCAGTATGATGCGATCGCCCGCCTGCAAGATGCTCAAGCCTTACAAATCAGGAAAGAAGCAGCGAGTAGAGGTAACAACCCAACCAATATAGATGCAACAGAAATTGATAATATCTCGATTGGTAATTACTTTACCTTGGGTCCCCTTGGTACTGCTTTCCTTCCTTATAAGCAACCCCGTGTTTTACTGATTGATGAGGTAGACAAGAGTGATATCAATCTACCCAATGATTTACTGAACTTGTTTGAGGAAGGAGAATATAAAATCCCAGAATTGGCTCGCCTCGCCAAACCAAATTCTACTGAATCTAAAGAATCTCAGCAGCCTGATGTTTTTGTTAAAGTGCGAACTCATGATAGCAGTTCTGCTTGGGTCAAAGAAGGGCGTGTGTGCTGCTATGAATTTCCCATCATCATCTTGACAAGTAATGGTGAACGTGATTTTCCTCCTGCATTTCTGAGAAGATGTTTGCGGATTACCATGCCTGATCCTAATGAAAAAGCCTTGACTGAAATTGTCAAAGCTCATCTTAAAGATACTGATTCAAGCAAGATTAAGCAATTAGTTGATGAGTTTCTTAAGCGGAAAAGCGGTGTTTTAGCTCCTGACCAATTGCTGAATGTAGTTTACTTACTAACCCGGCAATTTAGTCCTAATGAGACTGATGAAAAGACGTTGATTGAACAGTTATTACTGTATCTTGAATAACTTGGAGCCACCATGAGCGATCTCCAACATTTCTCACGAGCAGCTATCAACCATCCTCGATTACTGTCAGCCTTCAGTGGTGCAGGCAATAAAGTAAAAGCTATTAAAGGAAAAGCCACTACCATAATTGAATGAATCAACCTAAATATTCCATCGAATTCATGAGTGAGGCTGACTGGCAAAAAATGCCAGAGAGCGGCAAACGACTGATTGAGATGCTGGTGGCACGAATTGAGCAACTGGAGAGCAAGTATGCGGAACTTAAGGATGAGGATGGACAGTTACTGCTTGCTAAGTTCATTGCGACTTTTGGTGAGCTTGGGCTAATCGGAGAGGAGATTGCTGATATTATCTGGTTGACTTCGGAAATTCAGCAATATGAGCAGCTATTTTCACCAACAAAGGATTCTTCAGGGGAATCAAAAGCTAAGAAATCTGACAAGTTATTAGGCAGCCCAATAGATTCAAACATACCCATCGCTCCCTCTGCCCCGTCAGCTACCTCGTCTACCTCGTCACTATTAGATTCTCCCAAGCAATCAGCTACCTCGCCTACCCGATCATCATCAGATTCACCTAGACAAGTTGAGATTCACGCATCTGAAGAACAACCAAGTAAAAAATCAGCTCATGCTAGTCGAGATTTGGCGATAAGACTGCCAGATGCTCGTTCATTGCAGGAACCCTTGACCTTAGCTCGTGCCCTTCACCCTCTGTTGCGACGAGTACCAAGTGCGAATATGGTACTGGATGAAGCAGCTACTATTGAGCGGATTGCTGAAGAACAACTTTGGACGCTAGTTCTCAAACCGGATCTCGAACCTTGGCTAGACCTAGCTTTGGTTGTGGATGAAAGTAAATCAATGCTGCTTTGGCAACCAACTATTCGGGAACTCCAGCGGTTACTAGAGCGCTATGGAATTTTCCGTGATGTGCGAATCTGGGGCATGGTTATCGATCAAGTAATTGATAAGAATGGGCAAGTTCAGAGGCAAGTTCGTATTCGTCCAGGATTTGGGAAAGCTGCCCGTACCCAACGAACTCATAGTCCAGGAGAACTGATCGATCCGCAGGGTCGTCGGTTAGTTTTGATTGCGACCGATTGTGTTGCTTCTCATTGGCATGACGGCACGGTGCTATCAACGCTAAAAACCTGGTCACAGAGTTGTTCAACAGCAATTATTCAAATGCTGCCAGAATGGCTTTGGTCCAGAACCGCCTTGGGGCTTGCGGCTCCGGTGCGGTTTCAAGCACTATTACCGGGACTTCCTAGTCAGCATTTGAAAGCGAAGCCGCTCTCAGCCTGGGACGAAATCGATTTTGAAACTGGAATCCAGGTGCCGATCGTAACATTGGAGCCAGAAATCTTCACGGTCTGGTCGCAATTAGTTGCGGGTAAAGGTGGCGTACGGGCACCTGGCTTTGTATTTGAGCCAGAATTGTTTGAACCTGATGAAGAGGAAGAGAACAGTTCTGATAATGATCTCTCTGCCGAACAGCGGGTCAGGCGGTTTTATAATTCGGCTTCTCCAATGGCGTGGAAGTTGGCTTGTCTGTTAGCAGCAGCGCCTATCATTAATCTGCCAGTTGTACGGATCATCCAAGACCAGTTGTTGCACAACAAGTCTAAACAGGTTCACGTGGCTGAGGTGTTTCTAGGAGGTTTACTGAGACCCTTACAATCTCAATCCGAGATTACTCCAGATACCAATCCAGATACAATTCGCTATGACTTTGTGGAAGGTGTGCGAGCAGCGTTGCTGGAATCTTCTCTTCGGAGTGATTCTGTAGATGTATTGAAGGTGGTTTCACAATTTGTCGATAGCCGAATAGGGCGATCAATAGCAGATTTTGTAGCTTATTTAAGAGATCCTGACCAGATTAGAGATGGCGAAATCCAGTCAAGTCCTATCGCTACAGTGACAACCCAAATTCTAAAACAATTGGGAGGCGAGTATGCTCGGTATGCTGAGCAGTTAGAAAGCGTAGATGAATCTACCTCAGACGTGGGAGATTATCCGACCGACCAGCAACAGTCTGTTGGGGATGTAACAGTTTCTGGGAATGAGAATGCAACGGCATTTGTGAATGAAGCAGGCAATGCTGCCACCATCACAATAACTAACTACTACTACAGGGAAGACGTAAGAGTAGCACCTATTGATTCATCCATCGCTGCTGATAAAGATATTCCTTGTCCTTATCGGGGGTTGTTTCATTTTGGCCCCAATGATGCGGATGTGTTCTTTGGGCGGGAAATATTTATACAAGAACTTTATAGTGCAACTAAAACCCATAATTTTATTCCCGTACTAGGTGCATCAGGAAGCGGTAAATCTTCGGTGGTATTAGCTGGATTAGTCCCAAAGTTACAAAAAGAAGGTCATTGGCAGTTTACTCACTTTCGTCCTGGTTCCAATCCTTTCTATGCTCTAGCTGAAGCTCTTGTTCCACTTTATACGCCTGGGTTAAATGAAACCGACAAATTGGCCCTAGCCTACAGGATAGCTGGTTACTTGCAAGATGGCTCTTTGCTTCTCTCGGATGTTTTTGTGACAATTCGGCAAAATCACCCAGATTATCGCGTGCTACTGATTGCTGACCAATTTGAAGAAATTTATACTCTCTGTAACAATCAAGAAATTCGCCGTCAGTTTCTCGATTGCTTATTAGCTAGTCTAGAAACTCCGACTTCTCTGTCTTCATCGGCTACAGTGTTGGTAGCAACGATGCGGGCAGATTTTTTAGGAAACGCTCTCTCCTATCGTCCCTTTGCGGATGTTTTGCAAAATGCGGATGTGAAGCTAGGGCCGATGAATCGGGAGGAACTCACACAAGTCATTGAAAAACCTGCTCAAAAATTAGGGGTGACATTTGAAAGCGGACTGGTAGAACGCATTCTGGAAGATGTGGAAAACCAACCGGGAAATTTACCTCTGCTAGAGTTTGCATTAACAGAGTTGTGGAACAAGCGCACAGGGAAACAATTAACTCACAAAATTTATGAAGAAATTAGTCAAGTAGAAGGTGCGTTAGCTCGCCATGCTGATAAGAAATATGGCAACTTGACAGAGGAGGAGAAGGAAAAAGTCCGGCGCATTTTTCTTCAATTGGTGCGTCCGGGTGAGGGATCAGAAGATACAAAACGTATAGTGACAAAAGCAGAATTGGGGGAGCAAAGCTGGGATTTGGTCAAACGATTAGCTGATTATCGGTTGGTGGTAACAAGTCTCAATTCTGAGAGTGGTCAAGAAACGGTGGAGATAGCCCATGAAGCTCTGATTCGTAATTGGAGAAAACTGCGAGAATGGATGGATACAAACCGCGTTTTTAGAGTTTGGCAAGAGCGACTGCGGGTGGCAATGGAGCAATGGCAGGTATATAACAAGGATGAGGGATCATTGTTGCGCGGGGCGGCGTTGGAGCAGGCCAAGGAAATGCTAAAAGAACGGCGGGAGGATCTGAGTCTGGCAGAGCAAGAGTTCATTCATGCGAGTTTGACGTTACAAGAGCGGCAAAAAAAGAAAGGGTTCGGAAGTTGGTTTTCTTGAGTAACACCGAAAAGCTCATACTAACTACGAAATAGGAACCCTAGTTTCTCGCGTGCCATTTTAGCTTGAACCATAAGCGAAAAAGTGGTCTAAACTAACTCTTAAGCATAAAGGCCTTAGCTGTTTGTCTATAACTATCTCCAGCAGCATGAGTAGTAAAAGCACCCACCACTTTCTCTGGTAGCTAATCCAAGAGGCCGACAATAAAAGGAAGCATAAAATTTATTCCCTATTGTTCTGGAGGTAGATAAGACATTTGAAAATCAACAAGCAATTTACTATCTGCTGATGTTAATCCTAGAGATTTAGCGATAGTTACTGATTACAGATATCGTCTCATTGCTCCTTCGATACGGTTAAATCAGGTGATTTTTAATCTCTTTATTAACTAATTTGGGTCTCAGACAAAAACTTGAGATTTTGCGTGTGTTCATAAATAAGTTCATTTTCAAGCCCCTCCAACTGTACCGTCAACTACGGTATCTTCAAGTAATGGCTCACTCCAGGTAGGATTTCAGTAGATTTAGCGGTGAGTGCTTAATTTAGTCCCGCTTAGTTGAAAACAAGTGTTCTTTCTGTTTGAGTCCAAAATATAAATAAAAGTCAGGAAACCTTAACATTTACCTATTTGGGTGTAAATTGGGTGTAAAAATTATTTTATTAAGCTGAAACCCTTGTAAATAAAGGATTTTAAATAGCCTTCCAAGCTATTAATGCGGGTTCGATTCCCGCCGCCCGCTTAATCAGTAAAACCTCTGAAAAAGTTACTTTTCAGGGGTTTTAGTTTTGATAGAGTTATCTAAAATTCAAGTGTGATTTTCGTGATCAATCATGGGGCGATCGCAATCTTCCGCAAGCAATACATTCACAAGCAAAATAGATATAGTTTTTAGCTGGTTAACCCTTTAAATCCACACCTAAGACTAACCTGTTAAACAAACAGACACAAAAACAAATCACAAACTCAAATCACAAACTAAATTCTGCTGCATTATCCTCATCAAAGTTTGTATCTTTACCAGCAGCAGTAGGTTTAAATTGAGAGCCATGAATTAATTCAGATAAGGCTATTTTTGGGTTTTGGTGGAGAATATTTAACACACTGATAAAGTCTCGGACAATCTCCCCTGGTGTTAGCAATGCTTCTGCACCTAAGCGATTGACAATTTCTTGTACAAATTCATTTAACTGTCGATTTGCCAATGTTTTTTCATAGCCAAAATTGAGAGCATGAATTTCACTTATACGTTGCAGAAGTGTGAGAATCTCTTCTTGGCTTAAAGGGTTGAGTCGAATTACTGGGCCTGAATATTCTTGAACACCAGCTTGGGTCACAAAGCGGCTTTCTTTAGTACGTCTGCGCCAAGCTGGATCGGCAAATAATCCTCGATTTGGGTCTTCTAAAAACTTTGTAGTACCACCAATCAAAATACCCAGATGTTCGGCTTTGCACTGCATAGTGTCGTTAAACATTGCTAGCAGTCTATTATAATTTTTTTCTCGTGTAACTGTAGTTGATATTTGATAGAGATGCACAGATTCATCCATTAAGATTAACAGCCCTTTATAGCCAATTTCTGCAACAAATCTAGCCCATAGCTTGATGTAGTCATACCAACTATCATCATCAATAATGACACGCACACCTAAAGCAGCTTTTGCTTCAATTTTAGTGGTAAATTCTCCACGCAACCAACGCATAGCAGCATTTTTTAAACCATCATCATCTAATCTATAACCACGCCAATATGCGATAATGACGGTGCCAAAATCAAATCCGTGAACTAAATCTTCAATATACTGAACAACTTCTCTAATTTTTGCTTCTACTTGGTCATCGAAACCTTCATCATTCGGGCGTAGTCCCGATTCTTTCACTACTTCTTGTTGGATTTTATTAATCCATCCTTCCAAAATTGAAACTAAAGCACCACCATCAGGACGAGTTTTTGTAGCTAGGCGGCTCATTAATTCTCGATAGCTTGCTAAACCTTCATTGTTGCTTCCTGCTAGGCGGCGCTCTGAGGATAAATCAGCATCAGCAACTACAAAACCTTGCTCCATAGCACGGCTACGAATCAGTTGCAGCAAGAAGCTTTTACCGGAACCGTAGTTGCCAATTATAAAGCGAAATGCCGATACACCTTCTGCAATATCGTCGAGATTCTGTAACAGGCTTTTTAGTTCTAGTTCTCTACCAACTGCTATATGTTCAACTCCCATCCTTGGTACTACTCCTGCACCCAAAGAATTAATTAAAGCAGTGGTTATTTTTTTTGAGATTTTGAGCTTTGCCATGTAGTTGATCTCACCTGATTTTGAACGCAGAGGCTCACAGCCCGCAAGTTAAGTCAGGTATATGCTATACCTATTCAGTAATTTTACAACGGCATGAATAAATTAATTAACTATAGCCATTCTATTTGAGTTGAGAGAATTAACTTTTTAAAGGCTAAGAACTCCAAGGACACCAAGGGAAGACAGATATAATTCGCTACATCATTTGGAACTTTTATGAAGAATGTTGATATATGGCTAGCATTTTTTTGACGTTATTTGTATGCTCGTGATAAATTTCTGGATTTTCTACTCTCGGATCGATGATTAATTCACCCAAAGTAGCATCTGCTTTATCATTAATTGAATCAATTAGGAGGTTAGGCATAGTAATATTTGCTTCTGCTATCTGTTTAATAACATCGCGGGAATTTTCTTGCTCTAATATAGCTTTTAGTACTTGAATTTCATAATCTGGTAGCTGATGCAAAAAATTGTTCCATTCTTCTGGTAAGTTCTCAGAGACATCAGTTTCTATATTGAATATTTCTATAGGTTGAATTAATTCTTCAAAAGGGAAAATTTCTTGAATATCTTCGGAGACTTTTTCTGGGAAAATTTCGGGATTAAGGGTTTCTATTTGTTGCAGTAAATCCCAAACTTGGCTCTGTAATAGATCGCGTTCTGATTGCAATAATGAAACTTGCTCTTCTAACTGGTGCAATTCGGCTTGTTTTTCTATTGTTTTGGTTTGTAAATCATTCAGTCTAGATTCTATATTTTCTCTATTGTTTGTTGTATTACTCAGTAATTGATTTTTCTGATTAACCTCAAGTTCTAGATCTTGTAGTTGAATTCGCAGTTCGTAGAGTTTTTCTTCTACTTGAGGTTTAAGTCTCCCTAACAGAGTTAAATTACTTTCAAGCTCTTGCTTTGCTTGCTGGAGTTCGGAAATTTGATTCTGCAACTGATTAATTTCAGAGCGAGAAACATTACAATTCAATTCAAGTCGGCGTTTTTCTGATGTAAGAACCGAGAAAGAATTATTCAGTTCAGCTTTATTCTTATCTAAACTATGAACTTCTGCTTTCAGCACACTAAGTTCATTTTCTAACTGTTTTTTTTGTCCAGCAAAAGTGCTGAGTTCTCTATGGAGACTATCCCTTTGATTGCGGCATTCTGTGACTTTATTTTGAAGTTGTTTAGATTCTGCGTATAATGAACTGCGATGTTCTTCAATTTGGTCAATTTCTCGAACTATCCGCGACTTTAATTCCTCAAGTTCTCGAATTCGTTTGCGCAAAGAATTTAAAACAAGCATTTCATGGTTTTTACGCCGTTTATCTACACAAAATGCTGCTGCATAGGTAGCAAATAAAGTAATGATACCTGTGACAAAGGCTTTAGTATAATCCCAGTTAGGGACAAGACTAAGACCAAAACTTACACTAAAGGCAACTATTCCAAGAAACAAACGATTACTTACTGTTGCTGAGTGCATATTACTTATTTTTAGCCTAGTCAAGTTGACAAAATCAGTAGTTATGATGGACATTGCTCCTCACTTTCTTTCGCAGAAATCTGCGGCGACCGATATTTGCAAATAGCATTTTTTGTAAGTCCCTAAAGATTGAAATTCCCAAGCATTGAATTAATCTATTCTTGAGTATCTGTATTATTTTTTTCACTAAAAAGTGCTAAATCAGCTTTCAAGAAATCAACAAACTGACGTGCTGTGCGTCCAGAACGACCATTATGGCGAGTAGCCCATTGTAATGCTTGATACTCCAAATCTTCTGGGCTAATATTAATTCCTGCTTGTGCTGCTAAATGCCGGACAATTTTTAAATAAGTTTTTTGATCTGCCCCCTCAAAGGTCAAGGTTAGTCCAAAGCGATCGCTAAAAGAAAGCTTTTCCTGCATCGTATCCCATACATGGATTTCTTCTCGATCCTTGGGAGCAGGCCTATCTGTATAAAATTCTCGAATCAAGTGGCGGCGATTGGAAGTTGCATAGACAACTACGTTTTGCGGTCGTGCGGTTAAATTACCTTCTAAAACTACCTTGAGTGCTTTAAAGGCATCGTCATCTTCTTCAAAGGAAAGGTCGTCCACAAAGATAATAAATTTCTGTGGTACTCCTCGCAATTGTTCCACAATGATTGGTAAGTCTTGTAATTCAGATTTTGTCACTTCCACTAAACGCAGGTTACGCTGACTATACTCATTCACCAAAGCTTTTACTAAGGACGATTTTCCCGAACCGCGACTACCATAAAGTAAAACGTGTAGTGCAGGTTCACCTGCTAATAAAAACTCTGTATTTTTTAACAAAGCGTCCCGTTGTGACTCGTAACCTGCTAGTATGCCAAGTTTGACAGGATCGGGATGCTGAATGCCCACAAACTTGCCAGCTTGCCAGCGCAAAGCCCGGTATTCGGCAAATAACCCTGTACCAAATTGGCGATAATAAGCGGCTAAATCTTCGATAGTATCAGCCCAGTTATCTGAATGATGCAAAGAGGCGATCGCCTTAGCTTCCAAACGGGTTTCTACTTCTGTCTTATCTTGTTCTGTGTACCATACAATTGGTGACACAGGTAGATGAGCTACAGTTTGTACCCACTCGCTCAAAAAAGCGCTGCTACATTCATATAAACTCTGCAACACGTGTAAATCTTGCTGTGCGGCTGCGACTAATGCTGTGGGAAGATTTGCAAATTCTTGTTTTTGAGCCAGTTTGGTAAATGGATTCTCCGCAATCAGAATTTGATTTATTAAGTAGTCTTCCCAAGTTTGATTTTTAGCAGCTAAGGCGTGAAAGTAACTGCCGTAGGCTTGAAGACAACCCCGCCCATCGGCATCGGTGTAGCGTATAGCTTGCAACAGTTCTAGAAATGCTATCCCCACTTCGCTTTGAAGAACAGATTGGTAAAGTAAGAGTGATGCTGCTTGACGCTGGAGGTACTGAATTTTGGCATAGGATGAAGTGCTTCCCGTAGACATCGCTTGATTATCCATCAATCAATTGGGTGATGAGCTTCAACAGCTATGGTAAATTGTCTGCCGACCCTTGCTGCAAAGTCAAAATCTACATAGGTTTTAACAATGGAAACAGGTATAATTGCCGCTTTTGTCTATGGCATTTTGGCGTTGATTGGTGGCATTATGGGCTACATTCAGGCTAGTAGTAGAATTTCGCTAATAAGTGGTGTTATCAGCGGTTTATTACTAATTTTCGCCTCTTTTCTCCAATTACAAGGACAACCCTGGGGTTTATTGGTAGCAACTTTGGTTACTGCTGTTTTAGTGGTTTTCTTTTGCTTGCGGTTAGCAAAAACACGCAAGTTTATGCCTTCAGGATTAATGGCTATTTTGGGTATGGTGACATTAGTGCTGATGTTAAATCAAATTGTTGCTATCAAGTAGGGTAAACTTCGATCGCCTTAGGCGCGTCTAAGCAATGTTGGCGAGAGGATAACACTGTCAATAATCATTGGTCATTTGTCAATACAAATGACCAATAACATGAATGGGATGTAATTTTGATATGGATAATTCTCCCTGTTCTGAGTAATTATTTATAGTACATTTATATTACTGCAAAGTTGCACTTTTGAGTTTAAAAGCAACTATGTTGTTCCACAAACTAGTACTAAGTTTATGGGAATATACAAAATAGGAGGACTATATTGCCTCTAGACAAATTTGGTACTGATTTTGTGTAGGCGATCGCCTGGCAATAATAGGCTTAACTAATGCTGGTGTTTTCTGCCGGGAAATTGGCAGCATTCTCGATTGCATAAGGCTGCTAGTAATGTCTATCGCTCTGAGGAATCAGTGAAGAATTGCTAATTATGGATCGCTAATACTAAGGACATAAATTATTTATACCTTTAGTATTCCTGAGTTATAAAAAACAGGCAGAATGCTTGTGTTTATTAGTTCGCAGTTAAAAAATTCTGAATTTGACTTGGCATCAACGTTGATGCAGAAAATCGTCTCGTTCGATACAATTTAGAGGCTAAGAGAGCCGAGGAGAATGAAGTGAGCTTATCGAAAGGCTTTGAAATTGAGATGTATACGGGCACACCTCAAGGTGAAATCGTCGGACTCTCTGACAAAATTGTTGAGGCTTTAGACGGATTTGTACGAGAGCCAGATAGCCGCAACGTAGAATACATAACTAAGCCATTACACAGTTACGAGCAGTTATTGTGTGCCCTGCTGCGTCCTCGTCACGAACTACGAAAATATCTCAAACAATTGGGTAACTATACCTTAATTCCAGGTAGTACCTTATCTTTGGGTGGAAGCGATCGCTTTTTCCGTTCCGATCCAGCTAACCCTTACCACGACTATATTGAGCGCACTTATGGCACAAAAGTAGTCACAGCTAGCGTACATATCAATATAGGTATCAGCGATCCAGAACTATTAATGCGGGCGTGTCGGGTAGTGCGAGTAGAAGCACCTTTATTCCTCGCCCTCAGCGCTTCATCACCATTTTTAGAAGGTAAAGCTACTGGTTATCACTCTACTCGGTGGGGGCTATTTCCCCATACACCAGCTCGTGTGCCTTTATTTGAAAGCCACGCTCACCACATTCAATGGGTGGAAGAACAGCTAGCAGCTGGCACAATGCAAAATGTGCGGCATTTGTGGGCATCAGTCCGCCCCAATGGCGATCGCCGTCCTTATGAATTGAATCGCTTAGAACTGCGAATTTGCGATTTAGTTACAGATCCAATCGCCTTACTCGCAATTACTGCGTTGCTAGAAGCTCGTTTGTTGCAGGTAATCGAAAATCCTGACATCGATCCGTTAACACAAAGTAGCTTCACACCAGAAGAACTGATCGGCTTAACTGCTAGCAACGAAGCTGCTGCTGCCACTACAAGTTTGGATGCTCCGCTTCAGCACTGGCAAGATGGTAGAACCATTATCGCCAGAGACTGGATAGAGCAAATGTACCAAGAAGTTTGGCCGATCGCTAAACAACAAGGGTTTAGTTGTTTTCTTTCTCCTTTGCACAAAATTCTCCGCGAAGGTAATGAAGCTAAACAATGGTTACAACTGCACGCAGTTGGGTTTGATTCCCAGCGAGTCATCTCCCAAGCAATTGTCGCTACCCAAGAACGGGAAATCGAATTAGAGGATAAATTGTGTTCCCCCTCAATGGCGTAACACCACACCCCTCTGTCTTCTTACAAATGGTAGATTTTTTAGGAAGCGGAGAAAAATTGGTATAGGGCATCGGGCATTGGAGAGCCAGTCGGGTGGATGGGTCTCCTAACTTGAGCTAACTGGCGTTATTGGGGAATGGAGAACAGTCAAGAATCCAGGGTCAATGGTCAAAACGTAATAGGCAATAGCTAAGGCTCATTGTTCCTCTCCCCCTTGTTCGATCTCTCCCTGCTCCTTGCTCCCTTAACTTTCGGCTATAGCAGTTTCAACACAAAAATTTAAAAATTCTTGTTCTTAGCGATAAATACTCTCAGATACTCCTCTGAGAGTTAATTTGCTATGTTTTAAAAATCTAATCGATAGGCAGAGCTTGATAATTATTAACAAAACCTATAGATAGTGCCCAACCCTTGGTAGAATGTGCCGAGTCGATACATTGTTTTTTACACTACATTCTTGCCACTGAACAATGCCGCAGGTAGTTTTAGTTAACCCTCAAATTCCCCCGAATACAGGCAATATTGCGCGTACTTGTGCTGCTACAGGTACAGAATTACATTTGGTAGGGCCTTTAGGATTTGAAATTAGCGATCGCTACCTTAAAAGAGCTGGTTTAGATTACTGGCCTTATGTCAAGCTCAACTATCATGAATCCCTAGAAGCCTTTAAAAACATCCATCAGGAACGTGGTGGTAGATGGTTAGGTTTCAGCGTTAGTGGCAGTTCTAATTATGCCCAATTTAATTTTCAAACAGATGACTGGCTGCTGTTTGGTAGCGAAACTACTGGCTTACCGCCAACAGTTCTATCAGCTTGTGATGCAACACTATATATTCCTATGGCTCAACCTAAAGTTCGCAGCTTGAATCTTTCTGTAAGTGTTGCAGTAGGATTATTTGAGGCGCGCCGTCAATTGGGTTATTTACAATAGAATCTTTGGCAATATTTATAAGTAAAAACACCTAAGCGATTCTGAGATATCTTGAGATATCATTTGCCCAAGTAGTTGATTTCAGCAAATATATCTATTGTTACAGCCAAAACGATGTGAATGGTTATACTTGATTCTGTAGGCTCTTCTAAATAGTTGAGTAAAAATTACTTAAAAAATTAGGAGAGCTTATATAAGAAATTTATATCGAAAATTTGCGTCGATTCGGAATTTGAATGATAGATTTTGATGAATTTCAATTATCTTAAACATTGGGAACAAAAGCGATAAAACCCAGTCTTATGGGGCATTTAATCATTTTTGGCTCAAGCGGTAATTGAAAGAAGCGCAAAATTAGCTGCGAGATAATACGGTTGTTTTTTAGGGAATAATCAACGTAAAGTCTCGTGTTGGGTAGACGGATTGGATAGAAATCTCTTGAAGATATCTACAGCAGGGAGATTTGCTTTTCGAGAAGTCGAAGCTAATCAATTGCAAAGAGCAAAGTGGACTTGGCAAAGGATTTATTTTTGTCCATTCCCAGCTACTTCAGCAATACAGGCGCAGACAACTGCAAAAGGCAAAACATCCTAAGGTGTGAGGAACGAGCGGACAAGTCAGCACAGCAATTTTAAGTTTTGCTAAAAGGTGTGAACTTGTCTAAATCAGAGAAGCAGGTTAATCTTGCGTAAGTATCTCTGGTGGGTGTGATCTTGATCAATCATTTGATGTGATCTAAATCATTGACTAGTATCAGACTGAAAAAAATCGAGGTCAGTTAAGCGCTAGTGATCAATAGGAGGTCGTCTTTGAAACGAGCATTGAAAAAGAGAGTAAAGGCTGTGCTGAAAAATACCCCCAGCAGTGAAGGTGCCCCGGTAGAACAGTCAAACATGAGCAATTCTGTGAGCAACCACAGGGCGGGAACAAAAGCCGCCATGATTGGCTTGGCAATCTCAATGGGAGCAACCAGCCTCTTGGTAACTCGACAAAGCGATCAAGCTCAAGCAGCGGCTCCTGTAGGCAGCCAAAAGGCAGCCTCAACGATTCCTGCTGCTCCTAACACCGAGATGAAATTTGCTCCCACAAAGCTGGAAAACCAAACCGTCTCCTTAGTGAGCGTGCCGGAAAATCCTGTCATAGTGGAACCAACAGCAATTTCACAGGTGCCTGGGCTTGAAGCTAAATTGCAAGTTGCGGCAAGTGGAATGTCTGTGCCAGTTCCGGTTTCAGAAACAACCGCCAAAACTACAGCAACCTATAAGAGTTCTTTTTATCAGCAACCCCAAGTTTTACAGGGTTTGCAAGCAGCTAACAAGCTAAAAGAAGTACAAAAACTTTCTATTGCCAATAGTGTAGTTAATTCGCCAACTACATCACTGACAGCAGTAGCAACAGACAATGCAACTGCTAACAGTGAAGTTACTGCTCAATTAAAGGCGCAGCAAGAGTTTGCGCTGAATAGGTTACAAGAAAAATCGAACCGTTTAAAACAAAGTCTGGCGGAGTTGCGGTCTGAGGAGAGTAAGAATTTATCACAAGTTAACGTGGGGTTGTCTCAGCCAACAGCTGTAGTTGAGAAAGCGCCACAACTCAACGCAAGCACCATTACAACAGAGCAGCTACCAATTACCAATGATGCTAGCAAAGCCAGCCTGATATCTAGACTAAAACAGGCAAAAGCGGCATCTACTCCCCTAACAACTCCTTTACCAACAGCAACTCCTGTACCAACTACACTCAAAGCTGCTGTACCATCGACTGCTGTTGCTTACGAAGTTAAGCCCGGTGATACTCTAGCAGCGATCGCTAATCATTATGGTACTTCCGTCTCAGAATTGGCTAAGGCAAATCATCTGAGCAATCCAAATCAACTGCAAATCAGTCAAAAACTGGTTATTCCATC
This sequence comes from Calothrix sp. NIES-2098, assembly GCF_963875125.1. Classification (NCBI taxonomy): domain Bacteria; kingdom Bacillati; phylum Cyanobacteriota; class Cyanophyceae; order Nostocales; family Calotrichaceae; genus Calothrix; species Calothrix sp. NIES-2098. The sequence continues at coordinate 7,373,141 of NZ_CAWNKJ010000001.1, read as the reverse complement.
TGCTAGCCCATCCAAGTTAGCAATTAATCCGACTGTAGAGCAGGCTGATGTTACTTCCAAAGTAGCTCTATCCCCAGCGAACACAGCTATTGCTAACCCAACTTTACCTGTGACATCACAGTTACCAGTTGTTGCTAACAACAGCAGTGTTACCGTACCAACACCAGTAGCTACTAGCAACCCAATTCCAGCAAATACGGTGGCTTCTGAAATAGTCCCCGTTCCTACTAATGCTTATGGAGTTGGTGGTGATGCTCCGGTGCCAAAAGTTTTTGTAGAAATGCAGGAAAATCAAAAACCGCAAAAACTAGCAAGCACCAAAAGTAATGAGCGTCTTCAAAGCTTACAAGCAGAAATTCAGAGATTGCGTGAGAAATATCGCGCTCAACAAGCTGGTGTAGTTACCCCTGCCGTTAGCGAAAATAATAATGCTGCGGTTGCAGTGCCAGTTGGTAATCCAAATAATTTTGCGGTATCCAGCCCCACTTTGCCACGGAGCGCTGTACAGATTCCTGTGCCTTCACCCATTGGGACGACTAATTATAGCGTTCCACAAATGAAGCCCCTTTACCGGGCACCTCAACCAACTAACGAGCCAGTAAATCCAGAGTTCTTTTCTAACCAAAACCCTGGACGCAAGACACCTGCTCCTAGAATCGCAACTCCGCCTCGCGGAATCAATGCTTCTGACTCCCTAGGAAAGATGCGAGGAACGACAGTTTCTCCAGGTTTACCGCCTTTGTCAGCAGTAGATCAATATCTACCTAAACCAATTGACGAAACTATACCTCCTCCATCTTCATCATCTGTAGCTTACATTTGGCCAGCAAAAGGCGTGCTGACCTCTGGCTATGGCTGGCGCTGGGGCAGAATGCATAAAGGAATTGATGTTGCAAACTCAACTGGTACGCCAGTTTACGCCTCAGCTGATGGTGTGATTGAGAAGGCAGGCTGGAACAACGGTGGTTACGGCAATCTTGTTGATATTCGCCATCCTGATGGCAGTATGACTCGCTATGGCCATAACAGCAAGATTTTAGTGCAGCCAGGTCAGCAAGTGCATCAAGGAGAAACAATTGCTCTTATGGGTAGCACTGGTTTTAGTACTGGCCCGCACAGCCATTTTGAAATTCATCCAGCAGGTAAGGGTGCAGTTAACCCAATCACTTATCTGGCGAATCGGATCTAGTTTCTGGCTGTCTAGAATTCAATCATTACATTTTTCATAGAGGGAGTTTAACTCCCTCTTTTGCTAGGCATAGCCATCCTCTTTAAACCCCAAGCAAAAATTAATTGCCAGTTAGACTAGAAATGAACAAACTTTTCTGCTATATTTAGAAATCATGTGAAAAAACACGGCTCAGTAGCTCAGTTGGTTAGAGCACGGGACTCATAAGCCTGGGGTCGTTGGTTCAAATCCGACCTGAGCCATTTAAAAAAACTAATAATTGTTAGGGTTTTATTAAATAGCCAAGGAATTGGGGCTAGCTGATGTTAGTTATCTTTGACTATGACTATAAAACTATGTATGATGCTGCTATTTTAATACTTACTAACTTCTCTATCTGACTTGGAGTAAATTTTTAATAATAGTCAAGTGGTTCATGCGCGTTATCATCCAGCGAGTTCAATCATCTCAAGTTACTGTTAATGGTGAAATTGTCGGCAAAATAGGTCGGGGACTCAACTTACTTGTGGGGATTGCTGATACTGATACCGATGCCGATCTCGATTGGATGGCGCGTAAGTGCTTGGAATTGCGATTGTTTCCTGATGAACAAGGAGGCGACCGTTGGCAGAAATCTGTGCAAGAAATTGGTGGTGAGTTGCTGGTAGTGAGCCAGTTCACCCTTTATGGTGATTGTCGCAAAGGTCGCCGTCCCTCCTTTGACCGTTCAGCTACTCCTCTATTAGCTCAAGATTTGTATGAACGATTTGTTACCAAATTACGTATCAGTGGTTTAAAAGTGGAAACTGGTGAGTTTGGTGCAATGATGCAAGTTGCCATTGAAAATGATGGGCCTGTCACTTTGTTACTGGAACGGTAAGCTAATTAAGTATTGAGTCGTAATTAACGAATCTCAGTAATAGCGAAGATTGCTTAGTTCTAAAATGATGAGAGAATAATATATTAATCATTACAAAACTTTAAGTTCACTCATCATGGCAAAAATCCAATTTTCTAGAGGTATAGACGAAGATGTAGTACCTGATGTCCGCCTAACGCGATCGCGTACTGGTGAAAGTGGCACTGCAACATTTATTTTTGTCAATCCTAAAGCTTTGGCGCAAACCACTACCGAAGATATCACCGGGATGTACATGATTGACCAAGAAGGGGAAATCATCACCCGCGAAGTCAAGGCTAGATTTGTCAACGGCCGACCAGAAGCACTAGAAGCAGTTTACCTGATCAAATCTGCCGAAGAATGGGATCGCTTTATTCGCTTCATGCAACGGTACGCTGAAGAAAACGGTTTAGAATTTAGCAAATCTTAAGAAGTCAAGAGTCATTAGTCATTAGCTAAAGGCTAAGGACTAATAACTCTATTGAAATAACTTACCTATGACGCAACAACCTCACCCAGATTCGCCGATAATCACAGTCAATTGTGCTGTTGTCACTGTTAGCGATACACGTTCCCTGGAAACAGATAAAAGCGGTCAGCTCATTAAGGAATTACTTTTAGCTGCTAATCATCGTGTATTAGCTCATCAAATTATCAAAGATGAGCCAAAACAGATTCAAGAACAGATAAAACTGCTAGGTGAGGCTACAGATCTAGATGTGGTAATTTTCAATGGTGGCACAGGTATTGCACCAAGAGATACTACCTATGATGCGATTGAAAAATTGCTGGAGAAGACATTACCAGGATTTGGAGAATTGTTTCGTTTTTTGAGTTATCAAGAAATTGGTTCGCGGGCGATCGCCTCACGTGCTGTTGCTGGTATTTATCAAAATCAATTAATCTTCTCTCTTCCTGGTTCAAGTAATGCTGTGCGGCTAGGAATGGAAAAATTAATATTGCCAGAACTAGTTCATTTAGTCAGTCAAATGCGTAAGTAATCTGACAATTTTCTATTCATCGCCATATGGTTTTATAAACATAAAAAACAACCCCCAAACTTGTGGGGGTTGACAATCGAGATTTAACTATTTTTTCAAAATGCTTTTTTTCAAATCGTAGAGAATTAACTGATTGCCATACAAATGGTTGCCAAAATTGCAGCGATTATATAAAACACGGAAACCACTTGCAATTCAGACCAACCAGTAAGTTCTAGGTGATGGTGTAAGGGTGCCATTTTCAACAAGCGCTTACCTTTACCATCGGGGCCTTTGGTGGCTTTGTAATAACTTACTTGCGCCATCACAGATAGGGTTTCTACGAAGAAGATACCGCTGAGAATGAACAGGATTACTAAACTGTTAGTTAGCAGCGCTACAGCCGCTAGAGCGCCCCCCAGAGCCAAGGAACCAGTGTCTCCCATGAAAACACGCGCTGGGTTGCGATTGTGGGCTAAGAAACCTAAACAAGCGCCACTTAAAGCAGCACAGAAAATCATCAATCCTACTGAGGTGGGTGCAACTACAGCACCAAGGGCTAAAAGAGCGATCGCTACGGTTCCCCCTGCCAAACCGTCAATACCATCAGTCAGATTAGTTGCATTACTCTCCGCGACTAGGGCAAAGCCAGCTAGAGGCCAGAAGAGAAATCCTAAGGGAATGGAAGTACCTAGCAAAGGTAAAGCAATACTTGTGATGCCAGCAGGTTGATTAAACATCAGCCACAGACAAAATATTGCTGCAAAACCAATTTGCAAAGCTAGTTTTGTGCGGGGCGATATACCCTTATTTGACTTACGACGGAGAATTTGCCAATCGTCTAACCAGCCAATAAAGCCATAACTTAGTGTCAATGCGGAAACTGCTAGTACTTCTTTGGCAAAATTAGACAATATGCAGGCAAGTATCACAGCTACTGGTATAAAAAATATACCGCCCATAGTAGGTGTACCTGCTTTTTTCAGATGGGCTTGGGGGCCATCTTCGCGGATTATTTGCCCAGTTTTGAGTGCCTGTAGCAGCGGAATCGCCCAGAAACCTAGGGCCGCTGAACTTAGCGCAGACAACAATAGTGGCAGGGTCAGAGACATACCCTGCCAAGGCAACCTATTACTGATAGAATCCAAAACCAATGCAGCCCCGCCTAGCCCGATAGCCAAACACGAAGCAATACCGATTCCAGAAAAGTTTAACCCTTGGTCAGGAGATAATTTAGCGTCCACGGAATTTTCCCTTCACTCCACACTTACAAAACTGAACATATAGTGACGATATATGCCACAACGTTCCCAGCCATAACAGGCTAATCTTCGGCAATAGCTATATCATCGTCGTCATCAAGGTCATAATCACCGATACCATCATCTCCACCAAGAAACTCTGATATTTCTTCTTCGTCTTCAAGAAAATCAGGTTCGTGAAAGTCACGCGCAATAATTCTACCGCTAGTTTGTAACCAATCTAAAACAGAAGTCTCTTGTTTTAAGGGAATAACACCAGCTCGCTGGTTGCGGGGTTCTTCACGTAATGGAGAATTCAACATATCGGTCAAGAAACGAGGAAGTTCAAGTAACTAGACAATAAGAGTCTATCACTGGATATGAGTTAATTTAGTTATTAATTCAACTCAATAGTTGAACAATCCGCAATCTGACAAAAGACATTTATTTAATTACCTTATGGCAGATGCCAGGATATTATTAATGTTCTAGTTAGGCTCTATACATTTGACATTTATATATGTTTGATGCTGATTTCATCCTGATGATTTTTGAGGTGATAGGCGATGATTGGAAAAGCGGCTCTCTTAGATGCGATCGCCGGAACTAATCGCGGTTTACTGGCTAACGAGCAACAGAAACAAGCTATATTAGCAGCGATCGCCACTTTAGAAGACCTCAACCCCACACCACTTCCTGTAGAGGCTCCTGATTTGCTTAATGGTAATTGGCGATTAATATATACCACAAGCAAAGCTCTATTAAATCTGGATCGATTACCTTTTTGCAAACTGGGACAAATTTATCAGTATATTCGCGTAGAAAATACTAGCGTTTACAATATAGCCGAGATATATGGCTTACCTTATTTAGAAGGATTGGTCAGTGTTGCTGCCAAATTTGAGCCAGTCTCAGGTCGTCGTGTCCTAGTCAAATTTAATCGAAGTATCATCGGTTGGCAACGGTTATTAGGTTACAATTCTCCAGAAAATTTGATCCAACAAATTGAGGCTGGTGACAAATTAATGGCAATTGATACTGCGATTAACAGTGATAGACAACCAGGATGGTTAGATATCACTTATTTAGATAACGATCTCAGGATTGGTAGAGGGAACGAGGGTAGTGTGTTTGTACTGAATAAAGTATGAGGTTTTCTTGAAGTGTTATCTGCGAACGACACGAAATTAAACGATCGCCAGACTTTTGTCAAGAAGGTTTACATACTATTTTAAGTTGTGAACATTTAGCTGGGAAGTGGGAGTGCGGGGATCGCTGGATTGGTGCATGGGACAGGGAGAATTGATCGTTGGTGCATGGAGGATAAGAAGACGCAAAGAAATGACTACAGACTCTTGACCCTCGAAAACCTAGAAAAATAACTTAACAAAGCTTCTGGCTGCGTCCTTCAGGTTGTAGAGTGAAATCAATTAGCCGTATATATTGGCAATTGATAACTAAAAGGGAAAAAATCATGGTTCAACGTGGTTCTAAAGTACGTATTCTCCGCCCGGAATCCTACTGGTATCAAGATGTAGGAACCGTGGCTTCTATTGACCAAAGCGGTATCAAGTATTCAGTGATTGTCCGGTTTGATAAGGTAAATTACTCAGGCATCAACACCAACAACTTTGCCGAATCAGAATTACAAGAGATTTCAGCTCCAGCAGCGAAAGCTAAAAAGTAAGCAAGTAAGCTATAAGGGGCTTTTTTAATGGGATGATAGAGAGGAGTTTCCAAGTCACAAGCCAATCATTGGAACTTTGGAGGAAATTTACTACCTCCTAACTCTCTAATCCTCTATCCCCAAAACAGCAAATTGCTTGCTTAATCAGCTTAAATGCCTGAACTGCCTGAAGTTGAAACAGTCCGCAGGGGTCTCAATCAGTTGACCCTAAATCAAGAAATTACGGGTGGAGATGTTTTGCTCGATCGCACCATCGCCTACCCGTTTTCTGTTGGCGAATTTATTCATGGAATTAAAGGAAGCGCGATCGCCACTTGGTATCGTCGTGGTAAGTATCTCCTAGCTGAATTATCTCCCTCTCCCACCGCTGGCTATTTGGGAGTGCATCTACGAATGACAGGTCAACTCTTGTGGCTGCATAAAGACGAACCACTACACAAACACACGCGGGTCAGATTATTCTTTGGGGAGCAACAGGAATTGCGCTTCGTCGATCAGCGTACATTTGGTCAAATGTGGTGGGTTCCCTCAAATGTTGCTGTCGAAAGTGTCATCACTGGTTTGGCAAAACTCGCAGTCGATCCGTTTTCACCAGAATTTACAGTTGAGTATTTAGCGCAAAAGCTACAAAATCGTCGCCGTCCGATCAAGACTGCTTTACTAGATCAATCAGTCGTGGCAGGATTGGGTAATATTTATGCTGATGAAGCACTTTTTAAGAGTGGAATATTACCAGAAACCCTATGTACAGATTTGCAGCGAGAGCAAATCAAGCTTTTACGGTCTGCCATCATTCAAGTATTAGAAGCCAGTATTGAGGTTGGTGGTACAACTTTTAGTAATTTCCTCAATGTAAAAGGTATTAATGGTAACTATGGTGGTGTAGCATTAGTATACAATCGTGCAGGTGAACCCTGCCGAGTTTGTGGTAATTTGATACAACGTACTAGGTTAGCGGGGCGTTCGAGTCACTTTTGCCCTGAATGTCAACATTAGTTAAGTTAAGCGTTGACATAAAAATATACCAATGCCAGCTATAGGCCTTTATGTATTGGCGCGAGCTAAGATCCTGTATAAAAGGATCTGCAAAATAGAGAGGGAAACTCATGCCAGTCAAAAGAGGTGATATGGTTCGCGCTGTCCGCGAAAAGTTGGAAAACAGCTTAGAAGCAAAAGCTAGCGATTCTCGCTTTCCTGGGTACTTGTTTGATAGCAAAGGCGAAATTGTTGATGTCAAAGGTGATTACGCCCTAGTGAAGTTTGGCAAAGTACCCACACCTAACATTTGGTTACGTCTAGATCAACTAGAAGAATTTAAATAATTCAACGCCCTCAGACTAAAGTGCAGTCTGGGGCAAGAGAAACCTAGTAGTCAGGACTTGAGTCCTTTGTTTTAAAGCACTAAAGTGCTTACTACCAAATAATTTATCAAACAAACCACTAACCTATCGTTTAGGTAGGTAGTGGAATACTATCTCCGACTATATTAGTCGCACCTATATATGTCTTCTTATCCTGAATCTCCGGCTCTATGCCATTTACCCCGTGTCACTGTTATTGGTGCAGGTAGAGTTGGTAGTACCCTAGCTCAACGAATTGCTGAGAAAAACCTAGCAGATGTAGTTTTATTAGATATTGTCCAGGGAATGCCTCAAGGCTTGGCACTGGATTTGATGGAAGCCAGAGGAATTGAAATACATAATCGTCAGATTATTGGCACTAACGACTATGTTGATACTTCGGGTTCGGAAATTGTGGTGATTACCGCAGGAATTCCTCGCAAACCAGGGATGAGTAGAGATGATTTACTCAAAACCAATGCCAAGATTGTAGTGGAAGCCGCCAAAAATGCGATCGCTCATTCTCCAAATGCGATTTTGATTGTCGTCACCAATCCCTTGGATGTGATGACTTATTTGGCTTGGCAAGCAACTGGTTTACCACGCGATCGCGTCATGGGTATGGCTGGTGTTTTAGACTCAGCCCGCTTTGAAACCTTCATCGCTCTGGAATTAGGAGTTTTACCCGCCGATGTTAAGGCGATGGTGTTGGGTAGTCACGGCGATTTAATGGTTCCCTTGCCTCGTTATGCTAACGTCAACGGCATTCCGATTACAGAATTATTGGATGCAGCCACCATTGAACGCTTAGTAGAAAGAACCCGTAACGGTGGTGCCGAAATTGTAGAATTGATGCAAACGGGTGGTGCTTTTTTTGCCCCCGCCTCCGCTACCTGCATGATGGTAGAATCGATTCTGCTCAATCAATCGCGTTTATTGCCTGTAGCGGCTTATCTTCAAGGTGAATACGGTTTAAACGATATCTTCATCGGCGTTCCCTGTCGGTTGAGTTGTGGCGGAATTGAGAGTGTATTGGAATTAAATATCACTGATGAAGAAAGGGCAGCTTTGCATACTTCTGCTCAATCAGTGCGTCGAAATATTGATAGAGCGCAGGAAATCCTGTCTACTGTCACGGTTTAATTTTGTTTTTTGTAGAGTCAAACACTTCCGTGCGGAGTTCCCTCCGTTGAGGAAAGTGTCCGTAGCGCAAAGAAGAAAAATTAAAGCACTCAAAGTAAAAGGCAGTAGGATTGAATGCTACTGCCTTGAGTACTATCTACCAAGTTATTCTTTTGTCACCAATTACCAACGCAGCAAAATCTAGTTTGCTTTAGCGGCGGTATTCGTCATCAGCGGGATCGCCGTAGGGGTCTTCGCTAGCTGGGCGGATATCACCAAATTCCTGGTCGGCTGGGTCGCCATAAGGGTCTTGGCTGGCGGGGATGGCGTTACCGTAAAAGCCTTGGTCGGCTGGGTCGCCGTAAGGGTCTTGACTGGCGGGAATGGCGTTACCGTAAAAGCCTTGGTCTGCTGGGTCGCCGTAAGGGTCTTGGCTGGCGGGGATGGCATTACCGTAAACATCCTGGTCGGCTGGATCGCCGTAAGGGTCTTCGCTAGCTGGACGTACATCGCGATCGCGGTATTCTTCGTTAACTCGATCGTCGTTCCTTCCTAAGAACAAATCCTTCGCCTTGCGGAAAAAATCATCTACCATGATCTATCTCCTTTGTGAATATTGTGGTTTCACGTGCGCGACAGGCGTTATCCTCTGGGAAGTCGCTTTGATTGACACACACGTTTGACTTATCTAAAGTGCTGGGGCTTCAGTTGCAGAGATGCCACTTAGATCCCTACCTGTAGAGCGCCCGTTATAGCCTTGATAGTCGCGGTATCTTTGCGCTTCAGATTCAGGAACTCGAATTCCCTCTGATGGTGGAGTTACCCAATGAGCGCGGTGTTGAGCATCGCGGTAGTATACACGCCCGTTTTTAGAAAGGTAGTACTTGCCCTGCGCACCTTCTTGTGGAGCATTCTTGTGCTGGTTGTAGAGATAGTAAAGTGCTGCGGCTCCTGCCAAAATCGCTACTTTCTGCCCACCACTCAATCCTTTCTTAGCTTGGGGTTGGTTTGTGGCGTTGCGATCGCTTACTGTTCTACCAACTGTGTCATCAACTGGTGGTGGTACATTAGCAGTTCGGGAACCTCCACAGCTAGTCAGCACGGGTACTATTAGCAAGGCTGACAGACAAACCGCCAGCAACCGCGAAACCCATTTACGCTCTCCGTATGTTGTGTTCATCGTTTTTTATTACCTGCATTTGCTAAAAGCCGTGCTGTTGCAAAAGCAGAATTTGAATTGCAAGTATTTTTCCTAACTTTGAAAAAATCTTGGTAGCTCATTCACAACAGCACAAGTAAAGCGTTTCACTGTAATAGTGATGCAGTTTCGCAAGTATTCCATCCCGCCTTTGAAAGAAACTGTATTCATCCCTAGGAAATATGTTGTGAATTAAGCAAGTACTTTTGTCTTGTTTTTGGCAGGTTATAGCGATCGCTATTCTTTCGTTCACAGAGATGCATTACTTTGTTTATTTTAAAACTAAGTATTGTTACTTAATAAAAATGAAGTACCCCTTTATAGTTAAAAAATACAGAGATTGTTGGGAATTTTTAAGGAAATTTTTGATACTTTCTCAGTAGGCAATGTAAAAAACATAAACCTATGATAGTGAGAAGAAGTTAAATAGGCTACATAAAATGGGTGTAAAACAGAATAATTTACAGGCTGCGAATCAAACTAAAACTCGTCTGCTATTGGCTCTGTGGGATTTGGGAGGAACGCAGCAAGAAGTAACAAAAGGGCTACTGGCTAAGAGAATTGTACCTAAGGGCAAGAAAGTAGCAGATTATCAAATCATATTTGAGGAATTGCAGAAGCAAGGAGCGATCGCAATCTCCAAGAAGGGATACTCTTTAGCCTCTCCTAAGGGTTTAGAGGTATTGGGTGAAGGTTTGAAAGATAGCGATTTTAAGTTTGAAGGGACGATTGTTGGTACTTGGGCGGCTAATGCTTTGGTGCGGTGGATTAATCAGATAGATGTTGCAGTAGCTAGTACATCTGCATTAGTTAATGGGAAGAGTGCAAAGAATGCGATCGCATCTTACGAAGAGTTCAAGCCAGTAGCGTTGGAAGTCTACGACAAGCTGAACCGAGACTACAACTTAGATGATCTGGTGCCAATTTACAGAATAAGGAGAGAAATAGGAGATCGTGTCAGCCGTACAGAATTTAGTCAGTGGTTATTGGAAATGCAGGAGAAGGATATTTTACAGCTTCAAGGTGGGAGTTTGCCAGATAACGACCCAGTAAAACTTGAAGACTCCGTAACTACTGAAGTCAGTGGGCTGCGTTGCTATGCCAAACGTTTAAACTAGTCCAACAATTTTTGTAATTTTAGCTAATTCTCTACTAGCCCTCATACACAACTAGTTCAAATCTATGTCTAACGATTTAATTAACGCCATCAAGAACCATAATCCATTTAATGGACGCTTAGTAGTTAAAGATCATAATGTTTGGGGGCAAAGTTTTCCAGATGAACCATCTTTAAATGCTCATGCTTCTGATGCTGTTTATGAGGCAATTGAGGAAGTTCGTAGTGGAAAACCAAAAGTCATTGGTATTACGATGACGGCAGAAAGAGGGTTAGGTAAAAGCCATGTTATCAGCCGAATTCGCCATCGCCTACAAGTTGATGGTAGCGCTTTATTCGTTTATATGAGTCAATGCAATAACTTAAATCGGATTAAAGCAGAATTCTTAACAACTCTAGCAAATAGTCTTAAGCAGATAGGTAGTCAAAATGTTAGTCAGTGGCAAGAATTAGCAACAGCTTTAATTAATGAAGCTTTCAAGAAAAACTATACACCTCAACAGCTAGTCAATCAATTCCCTGGTGCATTAGCTAAAAATCCCAAGGTAGTTGAAGTTTTGCGAGATAAAGTGCTTGGTATTAAGTCTGATATTCAAAATCCAGATATTATCACGGCCATTTTGTGGACACTTTCTCCTGATCCAGCTTACGAACTATTTGCTATTCGATGGCTTGCTGGTGGTAATCTGCCACAGACAAAAGCTGATGCAATGGGTTTAGCTAATGTGAGTGCAGATGACCAAGAAGCTGAATCTTTCAATACAGTACGTCAAATTCTTGACCTCATTAGTGATTATAAACCGATAGTGGTTTGTTTTGATGAAATGGAAAGCGACCACTGTAATGAAATAGGATACACTGCAAGACAAGTTACAGCTATCTTAGCCAAAGACTTATCTGACAAGATTAAACGAGGTGTTTTGTTAACATCTATATTTCCAGATCATTGGATTTATGAGGTTAAAAAACTATCAAACGCTGATTCAGTTGTAGATAGAATAGCTGAACAATTAATTGAATTAAAATATCTTCATTCAGATGATATTGTTACGTTAGTATCTCGTTGGTTGGAAGAATTTTACCAAGAAAATAGAGTAACCCCACCTTATCCAACTTATCCATTCCCTGAAGATCAGCTTAAAGCATTGGGCAAGGAAAAACCAATTGTCAGGAAAGTTTTAAAATGGTGTGCCGAAAATTTTAAATCTGGCTCTGTAAAACCAGATGAACATCCAGTAGAACTTGCTTATAATCAACAATTAGCTGTTTTAGAAACTACTATCCAAGATTACATGGAGGATAAAGCGACTCTTGCTCAAGCACTACGATTAGGATTTAGTACTCTCAAAGGAGAAGTTATAGAAAATGTACAAATTTTAGATATAGTTGATGTTCAAGTGAAAGCTGTCGATAGAGGCTACCTTGATTTTAAAATTCTTGGCAAAGAAAAAGGTAAAGATGTCAAAATTGTCGTAGCTGTTCTGCAAGAGTCTGGAGGCTTGTTTGTGCAAGCTACATTAAAAAGACTAATCGAATATCAAAAGTTTGATTGTACTCGTGGGTGCTTAGTTCGCTCCAAGCAAATTAATAAAGGTGCTGCTAAAGCGCAAGAATATTTAACTAAACTATTATCTCAAGATCTAGGTGGAGAATGGGTCTTATTAAAAGCAGAAGATATTAAGCCACTTTTAGCAGTTCATTTTGTCATGAAAAGTCGTGAAAATGATGAGCTAAGTGAAGAGCAAATAATCGATTTTATTCGCAAAAAGCGGATAGCAATAGATAACTATCTCATTCGCGAAATTCTGAGCGATCCCTCAGGACAATTTCCTCAAGATGCGATTAATGAAGAAGTGGAAAGCAGCAATGTAGCTCTAACAGTTGTTGAAAATGCTGTAAGTGTTAGTACAGATGAATTATTTCAGGGATAATGATTAATACTGCTTTACGTTTGCCAGCATCAGAAATTGAGGCATTGTTGCAAGGTAGAATAATTGCAGCAATGCCAAATAAATTTATTACTCCAGGACGAGAATTTGCCCTTTATCCAGCAGATGCGTCAATTAATGTACTACCCGTTGAGCATTACTATTGCTCAAGTTTTTTACCTATTGCTCAAAGTGCATTTACAGAGCTAAATAGCCAGGGTGTTTTAATACAGCCTCAGCAAATGAGCTTACTTCCTGATAAGGAACAGTTGCATTTACCTCTGATAGCTTATGAGACAGTATTAATTAAAACCTGGGCTAGATGTGAACTTTGCCAAATCTTAGATAAACCTGAATTATTACCTTCTATATCGCAACTAACAATTTGGACAACCGAAGCTTTACAAGAAATACTCAGACAAAGGAAAAATATTTTTCTAGCATATCTGCGAGTATATAGATTATCTAATCCAATTGAAATACCAATAAAATCAAACAACCACTTTGTTGCATTAGCACAGCCTATTAATATTACTGAATCATCACCAGTATTAAGCGATCGCATCTTCGCCCAACGCAAACGTAAGTTAGAAAAATTAGAACCACCACTGCATCCTGAATTGGAAGAATTGCAGAGTCAGCTAACACAACTATGTAACATCAACCTATCTGCCCAACAACTAAATTATGACATTAGTAAATTTCTAGGTTGGAGTAGCGACAATACAGCAATTCTCATAGATTCAGACTTAGTTTGGATTGAGAAAATTGCGGAAATTGGAAATTCTAGCGACGGTCATCAATTTGAAAAACTAGTACGTCGAGGATTACTAAAATTGGGTTTTACGGGTTCAGGACTTAACCCAAACTCAACAGGTGGAGCCGGAGGTATGGATTTTTATGCTGAAGCACCTTACCCAATAGTTGGAGAATGTAAAGCAACTAAAACTGAAAAAGTATCTGATGGTACACCTGCACAGTTACTAAAAATAGGTATGAACCATCTAGGTAAAACTCAGTACGATAACTCTCTTAAATTAATTGTAGCGGCTGGAGAACTTAATTTTTACGCTTTGAGAACAGCTACGGAGAATCAAATGAATGTAATTAGTCCCGAAACTCTACAAAATCTAGTTGAACTACAAGCACAATATAAAAATTCTATCGACTTGTTAGACTTGAAGAAGTGTTTACAACAAGCTCCTTTCGGTTTAGCTGATGATAAAGTTACCAACTATATAGAAAAAATTAAAAATAATATTAATTTGCGATCGCAGATCATCAAAACAGTAAAAGAACTTTCTGAGCAAGATAACGAAAGTTCACAAGCTACGCATCAGTGTTTTACAGTGACAGAAATTCGCACTCATTACAATGCAAAGCACAACCCGAAGCACACTGATGAGACAGTAAGAGAGTTAGTTATTGAACTTTCTTCTCCATTAACAGGCTATCTAGGACGGGAAAGGGGAAGTGATTGGAAAAGCGATCGCTTCTACTACCTACGCGACTTACCCCTTTAATTCTCTTCCCTTCGCACCCTTCGTGTACTTCGTGGTTCGTTTCAAAAGTGCGATCGCTTTTACTACCCAACTTACCCTTTGTCTATTCTTACCTTGGCGTACTTGGCGGTTCGTTTTAAAAATGCGATCGCTTTTATCTCAATGTCAATATCTCAACCTGATAATTCACTACTAAATTTATTTCCAGACATATAGATATGAAAACAAGTTTTCATGCCAAAGAAGTGCGATCGCTTTTACTACTTATCTAACTTTCCTTTGTGTTCTCTACACCTAGTTTAAAAAATGCGATCGCCCCATTACCCCGCATCCTGTATTGCCATAAGTCCTGATAAACTAACCAGACTCACACCACTTCAACAATTCACTTATGGCTAAAAAATTAGCATTTCTCACCATACACGGTATGGGAGAAACAGATAAAGAGTATTACCAAATACTCAAACAATCTCTTGAAAAACCTTTAGGTAAAGATATTTGGGCTAAAGTTCACTTTGAGCCAATTTCCTATCAATCAGATCTGCAAGAGTACCAATATAGCGTTTGGGAAAAAATGCGTCAAAATGCCCCTTTATCCTGGCAAGATTTGCGAAAATTTATGTTGTTTGGTTTTAGCGATGCATCTGCATTAGAACACCGTGCAACAGATGATGGTAGTGTTTACAAAAAAATTCAAAAATCTATTATTTGTTCTTTAAAAATTGCTAGAGCAGAATTTTCAAATAATGATGTACCTATCATCATTTTAGCTCATTCTTTAGGTTGCCAAGTTATCTCAAATTATCTTTGGGATACTCAAAAAAATAAAGGTATTTGGCAGGTGGGTAGTCCAGATTATCCAGAATTCCAGCCAGAACAAGAAGATTTTCTGAAATTAAAATCTCTACGATATATCTTTACTACTGGCTGTAATATTCCCTTATTTGTAGCAGGATTTGCAGAAATTGTTGCAATCCCTAAGCCTAATCCGCATTTTAAATGGTTTAACTACTACGACAAAGATGATGTTTTAGGATGGCCATTAAAACCTTTATCACCTTCTTATGACTTAGTAGTAGAGAAAGATATAGAAATTGATTCAGGTAATCTTTGGCAATCGTGGAATCCTCAAAGCCATGATGGTTATTGGGCTGATGAAGACTTTATTGCACATTTATCTGAGATAATTAAGAGTTTCAATGTATAGCTAATTCCGTTGAGGAAATTCAATTTTTTTATCGCGCAGAGCCGCAGAGTCGCAAAGAAGAATAGGAAAGTTTGCTTAAAAATATGGAAACTGCTGCACAAGAGTTAAGCATCCAAAAAATAGAAGTTTGAGCTTCAATTCTGAGGATGCTTAATCATAAAAAATTGTTGCATTGGCAACAATATGGATAGGATTCCGATTGATGTTGTAGATGTATCCGTCAGCCGACAGAAACTTTTAAACTGCTAGGTTGTCCAAGATTACCATGCAACACCACACCTCGCTGATTGGCGTAAAGGTGACGCAGAATTATGTAAATTGCTTCTATTTGTTCGGTTGCGCCTGCTTTCTCGGCAATTTCTTCTAAAGAAAGGGGAGATTTTTCCTTTTGCAGTACTTCTAGAACGCGTTTTTGTAAGTCCAGAATAGCGGCGGCGGCTTTTTTACCAGCTTCTACCCCTGGTTGATGGTAAGCGTTAATGTTGACCAAGCTAGCATACAAGCCAACAGCACGCTCATATAAAGCAATTAACGCCCCGACAGTACGAGAATTAACTTGGGGAATAGTGACTGTAATTGAATCGCGGTGATTTTCGTAAAGTGCTTGGCGAGTTCCTTGGAGAAAACCAGAGAGATAATCGCCTGATGTTACGCCAGGATCGATTTCTGGAGATGGACTTTTACGATCTTCTAAAACTTCGATTAAGGTAGCAAAGAAATTGGGTACACCTTCGCGCAACTGTTGTACGTAGGCGTGTTGATCTGTTGAGCCTTTGTTACCGTAAACGGCGATACCTTGGTAAACGGTGTTACCATCTAAATCTTTTTCTTTGCCCAAGGATTCCATTACCAGCTGTTGCAAATAGCGGCTGAACAAAAGCAGGCTGTCCTTGTAGGGAAGCACAACCATGTCTTTTTCACCCTTGCCATTGCCAGAATAGTACCAAGATAAGGCAAGTAGCGCTGCTGGGTTATTTTTTATGTCAGCAATACGGGTGGCGTCATCCATTTCTTTGGCACCCTCTAGCATGGCACGAATATCAATGCCTTGTAGTGCCGCAGGTACTAAGCCAACAGCAGACATTTCTGAGGTGCGTCCCCCAACCCAGTCATACATGGGGAACCTCGCCAGCCAACCTTCAGCCTTTGCCACTTTATCTAGATTGCTATCCACGCTAGTAATAGCTACCGCATATTGGGCAAATTCCAAATTTTGCCCAGCGTAGGCTTTTTTGACTTCAATCATGCCATTGCGCGGTTCAGGTGTGCCCCCAGATTTCGAGATTACCAAAACTAAAGTGCTGGCAAGGCTATTTCGCAATTGCGTGAGAATGCGATCTATCCCCGTCGGATCGGTATTGTCGATAAAGTGAATTTTTAGAGGTGGGAAATCAGGGGAGAGGGCTTCAGCGACAAATTCGGGGCCGAGGGCAGAACCACCAATACCAATAGAGATTATATCGGTGAAGCGATTGGCTCTGGGAGGATGAATCGCACCTGTTTGAATTTTCTCCGCAAAGGCTTCGATTTGTTCTAAAGTTTGGACAATTTCTTGCGTGAGTTCTGGAGTAGGTGCTAAATCAGGGTTTCGCAGCCAGTAATGTCCAACCATGCGATTTTCGTCCGGATTGGCGATCGCACCTTTTTCGAGTGCTACCATATCCGCAAACGCCTTATCAAACTTCGGCCGCAACGACTCCACAAAGGTATCGTCAAACCGCATTCGACTTACATCTAAGTACAGTCCCAATCCCTCGTGGAAATATAACCAATCTTGGTATCGTTGCCAAAGTGCCCTAGCATCCATAGGGAAATCTCAAGTAAAGTGTTTTTCAAAAACCAGTTTAATGTAAGGTTATAGCGATCCCTGCTTTGCCTTATACAGTTTTAAGTGTTGATATAACTTATGTCTTTAGGCATCTGGCATAGGTATGACACGTAAAAATTTCACAATTTCGCCCCTGACTTCTATGCCAATTAAATAATTATCGATAGTGAACCGATGAAATATGCCCTCATCATCAAGTTGCCGCAGTTCTGGGACAGAACGCATCTGCCAGTGGTGCGGGAACTCGCTAAAGACGAAATCATACACCTGTTCATAAGCAGATGGTTCTAAATTCTTCAGGTCTAATAAAAAAGACCTGGCATAGCGCACTTCTACAATCACTAGGTGTCACTCAGAAAAACATTAAAAGTCGAATTGCTTCTTCTTGGGTTAAGATGTCCCACGGTTGTTGCGATCGCTTGACCTGTTCTATAGCCTTTAGCATATAAAAGTCACAATGCAGGTTATGGAGAACATCCCAAGTGCTTTGCAAATCCTCATCGTCTAACTGCTCGATTAAGTGATGGATTCTCGTTCGTAGTAAATTCATATAGCACTCCTATTTGATTGTGAACTTACTCGCAAAGGCAAGGAACAGGGAACAGATAATAGGGCACAGGAAATCAGGCAGGTAAAGGTGTACGGTATTTTTTCACAAATCAAACCGGATTCCAATATATTCAGTTATTACCCCTAACCCAAGCATAGTATGCCCATAAATTTGCCAATGGTTAACCTGAAAATGGCACGATACTTTACACTACAATCTATTCACTGAGCATGGATAACAAGGAAGACAAGGGAGAAATAATTAATGACTCTTGACTCTTGACTCTTGACTAAACTTATATGTTTGAATATTTAATCTTCTTAGCAATTTCTACAGCCACTTTTGCCCTGTTCGGTTTGGGGCTGAACTTGCAGTGGGGCTTTACGGGTTTAATTAACTTTGGTCATATTGCTTTTATGACCTTGGGAGCATACACAACAGTATTATTAAGCTTTAAAGGCGTTCCTTTACTAGTATCGGCAATTATTGGGGCAATTGTCGCTGCTTTGTTGGGTTTGGTAATTGGTTTTGCAACTCTGCGCTTGCGCGAAGATTATCTGGGAATTGTCACTATCGGGGTGGGAGAACTGATTCGGTTGGTGGTGAATAACCAGGATTTACCTGTGGGTAACACTTGGATATCTGGGGCGTTTGGTGTCCAAAGTTACTCAATACCTCTGTCCACAACCCCTAATTTGTTTTTTAGATTCCTGATGATCGGGCTGCTGACGCTGCTTTTAGCTGTTACTTTGTTTTCGTTATGGCGCTGGATTAGCACTACTAGAGTATCTGGTGGCGGTACTGAGACATTAACGAGAAAAACCAGCAAACAGGAATTCGCATCCCGTTTGGGAGTGGGGATTGTTTTGGGGTTATTGGCAATTATCATTTATATTTCTGGGATTGTTACCCTGTATAACTACATACCCAAGGCAGGTTTAATGCTGATATCGGTGTTAGTATTAGCATTGGTATTTTGGCGCTTGGAAATGTTAGTGCGATCGCCTTGGGGTAGAGTGCTTAAAGCTATCCGCGAAGATGAAGAAATACCCAAAGCGCTGGGAAAAAATGTGTTTTGGTATAAATTACAATCGCTAATGTTAGGTGGTGCGATCGCTGGAATTGCTGGTGCATTCTTTGCTTGGCAACTCAGCGCCATTTACCCCGATAATTTCCAACCACAGTTAACTTTTGACGCTTGGATCATGGTGATTCTCGGTGGTTCTGGGAATAACGTCGGCACAATATTGGGCGCTGTAATTTACTTTGCTTATGATGCTTTGACTCGTGAATTCCTGCCTAAAATCATTCCCCTTGACGAAGCACGTCTGGGTGCATTTCGCATCATGGTTATCGGTTTAATTTTGATGGTGCTGATGATTTGGCGTCCGCAAGGTATCTTAGGGAAAAAGGAGGAACTTACTCTTGGTAAATAACCAGTCACCCCAACTTTCCCTGCTATCAGCCACTGGACTTTCTAAAAGCTTTGGTGGGATTAAAGCCGTCAGTGATGCCAATATAGAAGTAGCTAAAGGCAGCATCACAGGATTGATTGGCCCTAACGGTGCTGGCAAAACTACCTTTTTCAACTTACTATCTAATTTCATCCGCCCAGATAAGGGACGAGTCATTTTTGATGGCGAACCAATTCATCACCTGCAACCGTACCAAATCGCCCAGCAAGGGATAGTTCGCACCTTTCAAGTAGCCCGGACTCTTTCGCGGTTGTCGGTGTTAGAAAATATGCTTCTGGCGGCGCAAAAACAAACTGGTGAGAATTTTTGGCAGGTGCAATTACAACCCCACGTTGTAGCGAAGGAAGAAAAGCAATTAAAAGAACAAGCGATGTACTTGTTAGAGTCAGTAGGATTGGCACAAAAAGCCCATGATTACGCTGGTGGTTTGTCTGGTGGACAACGCAAGCTGCTAGAAATGGGACGGGCGTTGATGACTAATCCCAAATTGATTTTGCTCGATGAACCCGCAGCTGGTGTTAATCCCAGATTGATTGATGATATTTGCGATCGCATTCTCAACTGGAACCGCAAAGATGGCATGACTTTTCTGATTATCGAACACAATATGGATGTGATTATGTCCTTGTGCGATCGGGTTTGGGTGCTGGCTGAAGGCAAAAATCTCGCCGATGGTACACCAGCAGAAATTCAAACTAATCCCCAAGTTCTAGAAGCGTATTTAGGAAAATAAGAGGGCAAAAGTCAATAGTCAGGTTTGTAGTTGCGCTTTAGCGCTAAAGCAGGTTTGTAGTTGCGCTTTAGCGCTAAAGCACCGCTGAAGCGCAACTACGAGCCAAGTTTAATAATTAAATATCCCAACACAAGAACGAGAACTAAAGAATGTTCCACAATCCAATAATTGTCTTCGTAAATCGCTCCACCAAGAGCTTTCACTTTTCCAGCAAAGACATCACAAGCAAGACATCTATCTGCTAACACGCTCTCATAATCTCCAATAGACCCCATTTTCTCGCTGCATTAATTGATTATCAATTAACTCTCGCCGCAAGGTAGCATAATCGGGATGATAGCGCTTGAGAATTTCATTGACTGAGCGTTCAGAATACTGAATCTGCTCTTCAAATTTACTTACCAACCACTTGAGAATAACTAAACGCTTTTTCCGGCTAGCAGGAATTTCTTTGAGGCGTTGGATAGGTTCTTCTCCCTCTATATAGTTTTGCGATACTCTGTTAGCCCACACATCACTGTCAAAATTCTCAATTGAAGATGCTATTTTCTCAGGTGTAAAAACTTTCTTACTCAGGTTTTGCAATGTTTCGCTCTCTAATCGATAGAAGTGAGTATTACCTTGTGGGCACATACTCACCAAATCTAATTCTTTTAGTTTCATCAGATGGTGGGATATCGTCGGTTCTTTGAGTTCTAGTAGCACCGCCAATTCCTCAACGCTGCAATCTTGATTAGCCAAAACCCCGATAATTTTTAATCGACTCTCGTCTGCCAAAGCTTTGAAGAAGTGTAGCAAGAGTTGGAACTGCTCGTTATACATAACTTCTAATTAGATAAGCATCTAATTAGAAGTATATCTAATAATTTCTACATCTACTCTGGCAGCACTATTTTAGGGAAAGGTATTACAGGCTGGTTCTCACATCTGTGTTATCCCGCCAATAAACCCCATTTTCTCGCCGCATTAATTGGTAGCCAATTAACTCCCGCCGCAAGGTAGCGTAGTCAGGATGATAGCGCTTGAGTGTTTCATTCACCGTTCGTTCTGGGTACTGAACTCCTTCCTCAAATTTACTCGCCAGCCACTTGAGAATAACTAAGCGCTTTTTGCGGCTAGCAGGAATTTCTTTGAGGCGTTGTACTTCCTCTATGTTGTTGGTAACACTCTCTAGATAGTTGCTCAAGACTTTGCTTTCCCAAGCTTCAGTATCTACATCCTCAATTAAGGATGCTATTTTCTCAGGGGTAAAAATTTCTTTGCTGATATTTTGTAAAGCTTCGCTATCCAATTGGTAGAAGCGGCTATTACCTTCTGGGCGCATCGTCACCAAATTCAGTTCCTTCAGTTTTGATAAATGATGGGAGACTGTCGGTTCCTTAAGTTGTAATAGCACAGCTAATTCTTCAACACTGCACTCTTGGTTTGCTAAAATACCCACAATTTTTAATCGGCTCTCATCCGCTAAGGCTTTAAAAAATTGCAGTAGAGTCTGAAACTGTTCTTTCCTCATAATTTGTTATAATCAAATTCGATTGCGATCTAATTAGAAAGGAATCGAATTAGCTACGTAGTTCCCCCCTGCACAGGCAGAGGACATTTTTTGCTTTGTTGTGAATTATTGTTAATTTTGCGATTTGTTCTGTCAGAAGTTGAGATTTCTTAAGTTGTTCTTTACATTTCGCTATGTGGAAACCATTCACAAGTCAGAAGAGAAGGAAAGGAAATATACCCAAGCGGGGTACTTCCTTAGTACAAGCAGCTAGATTTTTAGGTATAGACCAAAGTACTTTGTATATGGCTCTGCAAAAAGGCCAAATTCCCACTAGCAGAAGAAATGGGCGAACGGTTATCAGTCAAGGCGCTTTAATGGACTATAAGGTCAGAACTCGACCTGTTCTATAAGCAAGTCGCTCATTCACGTGTTAGCAATTCTGTTACAAATCTAATCTGCCCAATATCTAAATTGTTCTTTAATGGTAATAGGGTAATAGGAAAACTTTTTACGAGAATTCCTTTTACCTGACACCATTAATTTTCATGTTTGCTAGTAACTCAAAATATAGTTAGCAAAGTTCTACTATCAAAAAGGCTTAAATATACTAACACAGGTTTTGCTGGGGTCTTTCGTTGACGATATTGATTTTGCTATTTTCCAGATTTAGTTGGGTACAGATCGCAAATCGACTTTGAAGTACCTACTGTAGCCATATATAAACAAACTGAAAATAGTTAGTCATATTAATTATTAGCAATATAATAATATTGCTATTTAGTATAATAGTTAATATTAAAGTTAGTATGCAATAAGCTAACAATTCCGCAGCTTAAAATCTCTCAAGCTGTGCATTATTAGTACGTTAAAAGTCACCCTAACGCACCAATAATGCTAAGTCTAGATTTAGCTAAATTAACTAAACTGCTCTTCTGCGTCTAGGTTAAATAACATTTGCAAAGTCTGCATACATCGCCGTCTGGCTTCCACATCCTGCTGCGCTCGCAATTGCACCATCGGATCGTGTAAAATTTTGTTAACGATTCCTCTTGTTAAAGCTTCGATCACCTCTTGATGCTTTTCTGCAAATTCCGAACCCAAGCGCGACAATGCTTTTTCCAGTTCTTGTTCGCGGATGGTTTCGACTTTATTACGCAGACAGCTAATAGTGGAGACAGTTTCTAGACTGCGCCACCAAACATCAAAAGCTTCTACTTCTTCATCTAATATTTTCTCAGCTTCTTGAGCCATTTTCCGACGGCTTTCGTAGTTTTGCGCTACAACGGCCTTCAAATCATCCACATTGAACGCTTGCACGTTGGCTAGTTCATTCACGTCTGCATGGACGTTGCGGGGCACGGAAATGTCAAATAGCATCAAAGACTGCTGAGGCTCTAAAACCATTTCTATTTTGGCACGATCTAGGATAGGGTCTGTAGCAGATGTACTAGTAAATACTAAATCGCTACGAGATATTACTGCCATCATTTCTGATAGCGGTTGAATTTCCAGAGTTTGATCGGGAAACTGTTTGGCTAATTCTAGAGCGCGATCGCGAGAGCGATTTAAAATACTAATTTGCCCAGCACCTTTAGAAATTAAATGCTGAACCAGCAAGCGCGACATTTTACCAGCGCCGAGAATTGCCACCCGGCAAGCAGCTAAATTTGCCACTTTCATCTGCGCTAACTCTACCGCCGCCGAACTGATGGAGACTGCGCCAGTACCAATGCTAGTTTCTGTACGAACTCGCTTGCCTGCTGTTAAAGCTTGTTTAAATAATCGATTCAAAATTGTTTTTATACCGTTATATTGCTGCCCCAGTTTGTGAGTATTCTTCACCTGAGCCAGAATTTGCCCTTCACCAAGGACTAAACTATCTAAACCAGCTGCTACGCGCATCATATGCATCACAGCGTCGTCATGCAGCAACATAAACAGGTGTTGCCGTAAAGATGTTACAGGTAATTTACTGTATTCTGCTAAAAATTGAGTTACTTCCCGGATACCGTGTTCGGTTTCACCTGTGACGATATAAATTTCCAGGCGGTTACAAGTACTCAGGATGGCAACTTCATCAATATGAGGATAGCTGGTAAGTTGAGCGATCGCACTTTCTGTTTGCGGTTCTGGAATACTCAACTTTTCCCGGATTTCTACTGGGGCTGTTTTATGGCTTAACCCCACCACTGCTATATTCATCTGCTAATTGGTAATTGCTAAATAGTAAATGGTAAGTGGTGAATGGTGAGTAAAGGAGTTAGGAAGAAAGTTCATAACTTGAATGAAGGGGATAAGGAAGATGAGGAGGGTAAGGGGGAATTTAGCCCTACTCTGCTGAGTTTACGATCTTTACTTATATCCCGGATCTTCATGCCATTCTTGATTAATCCTAACTCCTTACTGTTTATCGCTTATCAAAGGCGACGGTGTACCTACTTCTTTAAGGGGTAGGAGGGATAGTCGCCCCGTCGTCCTTTATTGTCAGTCAATAGTCAGTTGACGATTGACTACTGACCACGGACGCGAAATCTCGCCCGTTCAATAGGCGGGATGAGCTTAATGCAATTGTACGGTCTTAGGCGAGTCAAACATGTGAATAGTATCCACAAACCTAGCAGTGTTTGACTGGTTAGAAATAACTAGGCTTTGCGTTCTAGCACCACCTTTGAAGAAGCGGACACCTTGGATCAGATTTCCAGTGGTAATACCGCTTGCAGCAAATAGCACGGTCTCACCAGATGCCAGTTCATGAGCATCGTAGACCTTATCGGGGTCATTGATATTCATCGACTTAAGACGATCTAGGTTAGCTTCTTTGCTTTCGCCAATTAAGCCTGTTTTGACGATTGCTGGGTCATAGATCAGCTGACCTTGGAAATGTCCACCTAAAGCACGCATAGCGGCTGCGGAAATCACACCTTCAGGCGCAGCACCGATACCCATTAGGGCGTGGATGTTAGTACCAGCAAAACCACAAGATAAAGCTGCGCCGACATCACCATCGGAAATCAACTGCACTCTCGCCCCAGCATCGCGAATTTCTTTAATCAAATCGTTGTGGCGTTCGCGCTTCATCACGACTACCACAAGTTCTTCAATAGCGCGGTCTAGACACTCGGAGAGAATTTTGAGGTTTTCTGTTGCTGACTTGTTAATGTCCACCTTGCCCTTAGCTGCTGGAGGTGCTGCTAACTTCTTCATGTAGAAGTCAGGAGCTGCAAATAAGCCACCTTTTTCGGAAATTGCCAATACAGCCATCGAACCAGGTTGTCCGTATGCTACCAAGTTCGTACCTTCACAAGGGTCAACAGCGATGTCAATTTCAATCAGTTCATCTGGGTTACAGAAATCCTTAGCATCTGGACGGGAGCAGATACCCACCTCTTCCCCAATATATAACATAGGGGCGTCATCGCGTTCGCCTTCACCAATCACAATGCGACCGCGCATATAAATTTTGTTCATGCGTTCGCGCATTGCTTCCACTGCTACTTGGTCAGCAGTGTTCTTTTCGCCCTTACCCATCCACTTGGCGGATGCGATCGCGGCTTGCTCTACTACCTCAATAATCTCTAATCCAAGTGTATTTTCCACAGAGTCGCCCTCTCAACTGCTTGACTTAGCGTTGTTTTATCTAGCTGTTCCAGTCTTCAAGTCTACCAAAGGGCGGATACCCGTGGAAAATAGTCTTGCTAGGCCTGTATGTTAAGTTTTACTGCTATAAATTTGCTAAAGTGTCTATTTTGACTCTTTCTTACAATAAGCAAATAAGAATCTATCTCAATTACTAGTATATTCTGGAAAAGAAACATTCATTTATTTAGATGCTAAACATCGACTATTTAGATTCTTGTGAAACCTGACAAGAATCACCCAAATTCCAGCATCGGCAAATGAACCACAGATTAATATCAACGTTTATTTGTAGTTCCGACACAGCATTTTCAAGCCAAATAGCCATTTAGAGGTAAATCATGTTTATCGACTACATCACACTCATGTTGATCAATATGGTAGCTGGGTTATTTTTACTAGCAGACTACGTATATCGCGGGATAGATAGCGATAATCAAAAACGCTGGATTCCTGGCTTTGGAGTTACAGGTGCGATCGCATTGACAACTGGGTTACACATGACCTTTACTTGGCCGATTAGAGGTAGTTTTAATATCGCTTTCGGAGAAACGACTATCCTATTCGGAATCTTGTTTATTGCAGCTGCGATCGCACTTTCCTTAAGTTGGGATTTACTGACAATAGCAATTTACGCTTTCTTCGCAGGTTTAGCTGCAATTGTTATCGGTCTGCGCATCATCAATTTGGGTATTACACAGCAACCATTGATGTCAGGTATAGGCTTTATTCTCACCGGCTTAAGTGGCGTTTGTGCTGCACCAACTCTCTATTGGAAAACAAACCGAACTTGGCGGTTAATTGGTGTAGCGGTGTTAATTGTAGCAGCGTTAATTTGGGCATTAACTGGTTATTTAGCTTACTGGAATCATTTAGAAGGTTTCCAAAAATGGGTTCCAACCCCAATGCGATAGGCTAGAGACAATTAACATAAATCGATAAGATGCAAATATGCTGGATTTTCTCAATCCCCTATTAAATCGCCATCCAGAGCGAGTTAAAGCCAATGTCGAAATCTACACCTGGCAAACTTGTCCTTACTGTATCCGCGCTAAAATGCTGCTGTGGTGGAAAGGCGTGCAATTTCAAGAATACAAAATCGATGGTGACGAAGCCGCCAGAGCAAAAATGGCAGAACGAGCTAATGGACGCCGTACAGTACCGCAGATTTTCATTAACGATCGGCATGTTGGTGGCTGTGATGACCTTTATCAATTAGATACACAAGGTCAACTCGACCCTCTCTTAGCCCAAGCAGCCATTTAATTAGAAGCTATTTACGGAATAAATTAAAAACCTAATTTGCCCGCCAAAGCGGGCTTTATATTGTCTATTTACAACTATTTGCAATAATCCTATGATAATTGAACACCCAGAGTATATTGTCCACCGACAATGGATGACTCGCGCCTTAGAATTGGCAAAAACAGCAGGTAATGCCGGAGAAGTCCCTGTAGGGGCACTGATCGTTGATGACTCAGGTAATTTACTGGCAGAGGGCGAAAATAGGAAAGAACGCGACCAAGATCCCACAGCTCACGCAGAAATTATTGCTCTGAGGGCAGCTGCTAAAAGTTTACAAAATTGGCGTCTCAATCAATGCACTCTCTATGTAACCTTAGAACCTTGCCCAATGTGTGCCGGTGCTATTATACACGCCCGTATAGGATTGCTGGTATATGGAGTAGACGATACCAAAACTGGTGCAATACGTACTGTTACCAACATACCCGATAGTGCAGCGTCTAATCACCGCCTACAAGTCCTTGGAGGCATTTTAGAGTCTGCCTGTCGTCAGCAATTGCAAGCTTGGTTTGCTACCCGACGCCATCAGCAAAATTAGCAGACAGAGACGAAACTGTCCAATAGGTATGACACAAGTAATGAAAGAAAATTTACGGTGTAACTAATCAAGGTTTCGTCACAATTTATCTGACAATCAGCAGCCACCATCATGATGGAAATTTACTCTGCTAACCCTACCTCTCAGCAAAAACTAGCAAATACTCGTGCAACTACCAAGGTGGCTCATACTACCTCGCGGGTTTCTTCTTGGTTAGCGCCTCTAGCGTATCTCTTAGGACGCCACTTCCTTATACCGTCGTTTTTTGGGCGAATTAAAATTATTGGGCAAGAAAATATTCCCACAACTGGCCCTGTAATTCTCGCTCCTACCCACCGTGCGCGTTGGGATGCATTGCTTGTACCTTATGCAGCGATCGCTTGTCAAGCAAAAACAGACCTGCGATTTATGGTGACTAGTAGCGAATGTAAAGGGTTGCAAGGTTGGTTTGTCCGACGTTTAGGAGGATTTCCTGTCGATCCTAAACACCCATCAATTAGTACCTTACGGCATGGGGTCGATCTGCTTCAGCAGAAAAAAACCCTAGTAATTTTCCCAGAAGGTGGAATTTACCGTGATGGTGAAGTTCACCCATTAAAGCCAGGAATTGCACGTCTAGCTTTGAGTGCTGAATCAAGTCAGCCAGATTTGGAAATTAAAATTATACCTATTAGTATTAATTACAGTCAAACTTATCCAAACTGGGGTACAGATGTGATTATTCGCATTGGCCCAGCAATCAAAGTTGCAGATTATAGTAAAGGTTGTATCAAACAAAATGCTAAATCCCTAACTAGCGATTTAGCTAAAGTTTTGCAACAACTCAGCTACCAAGAATCAGAAATTACTAATCATACATTGGTCGAAATTCCTAATTCTTAATTTTGTCATTTGTTGTTTGTCCTTTGTCCTTGGTTAGGATGTCATAAGTTATAGGCAAGTTTCTATAGTTCATATAGCAGTCCTATTTGGTTTGTGAAAACTGAGATTCTCCCAACCCAGACTTCTTTAATTACTATTTTTTCTAGATAATTTAGAGTTTGTATAGCCTATAGTCCAATGACAAATGACCAATGACGAATAACAAATGACTAAATACTGAAATTTAACTCCCAGCTATTCAACTGACCAACATCTTGTAGTGCATAATCGACAAGCCATAATTGCCAGCGTCCTTTAGCTGAGGAGGATAGCAACTGTTTGAGGGCTGGGTGCGATCGCACTGTATAAGTTGTTTGTAAATTAGTGCGGCGACCTAAGGTGCGATTTTGCAATAAAACCTGTTGATTATTGGGTGCAATTAAATAAATTTCTAAATCGCCTAAAAAATCGTGGGTGATATTAACTGTTACTTGAATATCTTGTATAGGACTGTCTTCAGAAATGGCGATCGCACTTTTTATTCCCTGTTGATTATTATCGGGAATACCTATTGGGCTGTCATTTCTGCCTTTAATTTGTTTGGTAGCCGTTGATGCGCCTGTACGCATTTGCTGCGCTGTTTGTACTGCTTTAGCAGCATTCACCTTACCATAACCAAACCATTGGGAATGGCCGTTACTGTCGTAAGTACCTTCACGTAACCCTAGTTGTGGGTCGGGATTCGTGTCTAAAATTTTATCGGCGGTTTCTTGTAATATCCGTCTGACTTGTTGGGCTGTTAAGTCAGGATTTACTGACAACATCAAAGCTGCAACACCTGCGACTACAGGTGTTGCGCCAGAAGTACCGCCAAAGTTGCGGGTAAAGTCACCAGGATCGTAACCTGCGGCTCCTAATTGATCGGTGGTGAGCATTCCTAATCCTGAAAGCGAAGTTGCGATCGCAGGTTGTGTTTCCATATATCCAGAATCTTGAAACCACATCCCCGGAGGAGCATTGTTACTAGGCGCACATACTGCAATATTATTACCCCAATTGCTATAGGCTGATTTCTTACTCAAACTTGTGGAAGCAGCCACAGCTATCACATCTGTATGTACCGCAAAACCACTTAACCAATCTGTATTCCCTGATAGCAGATTCTTAGGCCAATTGCGCTCAAAAATAGTACCGTCAATTGGGCGGTTAGCATTACCTGCTGCAAACAAAATTACACAGCCTTTACCATTGCGCCCTTTGGTAGCGGCGCGAGTGATAACAGCCTTTTGACGCAAAGATAAAGGGAAATAAACAGCAGATGCTCCCCAACTGCAAGAAATCACGCTAGCGCCTTTGTCGATTGCCCAATTGAATATATCTTCAATTGATTCATCATCTAAAAACCCGGTGGTGCGAATTGGCATTAAAGCACAACCAGGAGCTACCCCCACAATCCCTTTACCATTTTCTTCCGCTACAGCTATCCCTGCACAAGCTGTACCGTGGCTGGTTTCCTGTTCATCAGGTAAAGGTAAAAAGTCATTTTCTTTTAAGTCTCTAGAGGCGACAATCTTACCACTGCCTTGGAAATCTGGATGGTTCAAATCAAAAGAATCATCAACCACAGCCAAAACCACAGAACGAACACCGCGAGTAATATCCCAAGCCTTTTCTATAGAAATATGAGAACCAACTGCTAACTGATTACCACCATTGTGGTTGAGATACCATTGCTGGGGATAGAGAGGATCGCGGGGTTTGTAATGAGTTTCTTGGCGTACAAGAATATTAGGTTCAGTAGCCAATACTTCTTTTAGCCCTTGGATTTGGTTAGTAATTTTGATGGGATTTTCTGTGGCTTGTTTGCTGACGCGAAACACAAAAGTATTAGGCAGACCAAGAACTGGTTTTTCTTGAATTAGGTTAAATGCATTGGAGAGAGCATTTATTCTAGCCTGATCAACATCAGTGGCAAATTGAATTGTAATTCGATCGCTGAGATAAACAAAGGTTCCAGGATTATCTTTAAGTTTGTAAATATGGCTGGCAAAAGCAACATTTTGGTCAGCACGTGCTTGGGACATTGCAGTTTCTAACTGGTTAGGTGCAACAGTAAAAATTTCTAGCCGTGCTTGGGGAATGCTGCGCTGCCAAGTACCCCAACTAACCTGAGATAATGCCTGGAGAGAAATATCATTAACCAAACGGACACTGAAACGATCCAAAGCCTTTTCTAAAATTAATTCTTCACCACCGCGTTGTAATACCATGCCCAGATTACTAGTTGGTATACCTGTATTGGTATAATTAGAGGAATTGACGGGATCGTTCATAGGAACACTTTTAGATACTATGATTAGAGGCTAAGGGAACTCAATTAGGGTGATTTTCAGTCTAAAACAGAGAAACCTACTGTGTTGCTTTGCTTGGTCAAAGACGAAAACAGAGTTAAGATACCCGAAGTTTCCATTACTTTTTATATATTTGTCGCACAAATTGATCCCATGAACCTAGCAGCAGCTGTTCCCTGGATTCGCTTCACTTCTTTATCACTCATAGCAGGCCTCAGTCTGCTATCGCCTGTTAGCGCTCAAGTAATCCAGCTACCGAGCAATAACCAACCGCAACCTATCGATCCCAACAATCCCAATAACTTGCGTCCTGTAGCGCAAAATAGTACCCTATTAAGCATGGAAAGTGGGCAGCGTCTGCTCAAAGAAGCAGAAAGTGCTGTTTCTAGTCAAAAATATGATGTAGCGGCGAAGAAACTCCAAGAAGCCCGTCAGGTTTTCAATCAACTTTCTAATTTTTATCAGGATCTCAACTCTAGTTTTTCGGGAATTGACCTCAGAGTCTCTGATTCTCAGCGGGAAAAAGCCCGACAGTCTGCCCAATTGCGAGATGAAGCCACCTATAGATTGGCACTGGTACATCGGGCACAAAATCAATCAGAATTAGCCGTACCTTTGCTAATCCAAATTATCAAGAGCCAAAGCCCAACACGAGACTTAGGTAAGAAAGCCTACCAACAGTTATATGAGTTAGGTTTTGTTGATGCACCCTATCCCCGACAAGGTGGTAGTTCTTCTTCATCCCAAAAATAATCAAATTTAGCCAATAATCCCTTTTGTGGTAGCCGTAGCTTGTGAATGCCCTAATGGTAAGATGTAATCATCTGCCATATTTTTAGCTATTCTCAAAACACGTGCCTAGAGCGCGTCTATGCTTAAAGCTTGTCAAAAGCTTGCAAGTAGTAAAGGCGATCGCTCTATATCTGTTAATAATAGAAAAGAAGTTTTTTTCAGGAATTGCGATGATTAGTCCGCAGCAGGTTGAGGAAATGATCAAAGCGGAACTGCCAGACGCCGTGGTTCAGGTGCAAGATTTGACTGGTGGTGGAGACCACTATCAAGTGACAGTAGTTTCATCGCAGTTTGCAGACAAGAGACTGGTGCAACAACACCAGTTAGTGTACGGTGCGTTGCGGCAAGCTATGTCAACTGAAGCGATTCATGCTCTGGCAGTAAAAACTTATACTCCCGAAGCTTGGCAAGCAACAGCCGCTTCTTAGTAGTTTAATACTGACTGTTGAATGCCAGTCGCAGCGATGGACTAACTGGACTGGCTCCTCTCGACTATAAGCAAAAGTAGGAAACAGAAAAACAATGACGCCAGAACTCAAAGAGAAAATTGACAACTTAGTACAACAAAACAAGATTTTGGTTTTCATGAAGGGAACCAAGTTGATGCCTCAATGTGGTTTCTCCAACAACGTTGTCCAAATTCTGAATACGTTAGGGGTTCCCTTCGAGACTGTTGATGTTCTTTCAGACTCCGAAATTCGTCAAGGAATTAAAGAATATTCCAACTGGCCAACAATTCCCCAAGTATTTATTGATGGGGAATTTATTGGTGGTTCAGATATCTTAATTGAACTGTATCAGAAAGGCGAATTACAACAATTAGTAGAAGTAGCACTTGCTTCTTGACATATTCGTCTAATGCTCAATTAGAAGATATGTTGTGTTAAGGAATTTTCAATAACTTAGAAAAATGAGAGGTGATTTAAATTACCTCTCATTTTTTTCTAGCTGTGCCAAAATTTGAGTAAATTTGATTACTACAATCGCTACTGCCAAAGTCACTGCTTATGTTAACTAAATATTTAAAAAGATTTTTGTTTGTGGGAACTGTAGTTAGTATTTTTCTGATTTGGAGTGAGACTGCTGATGCTTGTCCTGTTTCTTCTTCTGGAACTTCCAACTTACAAACAGCATCTGAAAATTTAATGATATCAAAAATACAAACTTTCCGCGGAAAATTAATTTATGAAAAAATTCCTCCTGTAATGTCAGTGCAAGCTTATCTAGGAGAAGAGTTTTTTCTAATTACAAATTTGAAACCTTCCAGCCGGTTAGTGCTGCGTCCTTCTGAAAAGGTTTCTTATGAAAAATTACAATCTTTGCATCAGCAAGAAGTTGAAATAAGAGCAGTTTATGTAGAAGGAACTCGTCCTGCATCCAATGAAGCTGCTTGCCCTTTGGATAGTAATGGGCAATGTATACATCAAGGTGCTGGTTATAAAGTTTTATCTATCAAACTCTTGTCTGAGTTATGAGTGTTTCATTAAAATCTTGCATCTATGACATTACTAATCATAAGTTGTAAATCTATTTATGCTTGTTGTCATAGTAACTCTTCTCCATCATGCCGTTTTTAATACCAGGATTGTATTTACAAAAAATTGAAGCTGATTTTGCTCTATCTTCTTCTAAAAACCCTTCTTGATTGATGTAGTAAGCACCTGTTTCATAGCATTCAGCAATCATTAACATTAAATTTGTTAAGCTTGTATAGCATATTACAGGTTCAGCACCCATATGCACTAACCAAATAGGAGAAGATTCTTTTTCTTGGTTATCGCAAACTATATAAAAAAATGATTTATACCAACTGAAGATAATCAAGCTGTTACGGGGACTCATAAGAAGATTATCATCTGTTTCATACTTGACAGTGCAATAGTAAAAATCCAAAGATTCCTGTAAAGAGTAGAAAACTAAAAAAGGGAAAAAACCATCACCATGCAAAGTTCCGTTACTCCACTGATAAAGCTCATAAACTTCTTTGGTCAGCCTGAAAGGTAAATCTTTAGTTAGCTCTTCAATCTGTTCATTTGTCAATCCAGCATAGTGAAATGAAGAAACTTTTGGGTAGTTCAGTTTTAACCATTTCAAAATTCTTTGTAAAGATTCTGTAAGTGCTGACATATTAACAAAACATAGCTTGAAAACATTAGGTTTTTAGCATTTTCAAATTCACATTAGAAGCAAATTTTGTATTCAGTCTAATTTGAATAAAAAATTGGGGTAATCCCAGAAAATTCCCGAATTACCCCAATTTTAAATGTTAAATTTCAGCTAAAACTGCTTATGCAAAAGCGGCAGTTTTCACATCATTATTTGCCAAAATTTCTTGCAGTTCATCGGCATCTACGGTTTCTTTATCAACCAGCATTTGCGCGATTTCATCTAAAATGTGACGGTTATTCACTAGCACTTCTTTAGCGCGAGTGTAAGCTACATCTACGAGTTTGCGAACTTCTTCATCAATCGCGGCAGCAGTTTCTTCAGAGAAATCGCGCTCTGACATGATATCGCGACCGAGGAACATATTGCCTTGCTGGCGACCAAGGGCTACAGGCCCGAGTTTATCACTCATACCAAAGCGTGTCACCATCTGACGAGCAACACGTGCGACTTGTTGTAGGTCGTTAGAAGCACCTGTGGTAACTTCTTCTTCACCAAAGATTAGTTCTTCAGCCAACCGACCGCCTAAAGCCACCGCCATCTGATTTTCTAGATAAGCGCGGCTGTACAAGCCAGTATCCATCCGGTCTTCGCTAGGAGTAAACCAGGTTAAACCACCAGCACGACCGCGAGGAATAATGCTAATCTTTTGTACTGGATCATAGTCGGGCATCAACGCACCAACTAAGGCGTGACCGGCTTCGTGATATGCGACTAAGGTTTTGCGCTTTTCGCTCATTACCCGGTCTTTCTTCTCTGGGCCAGCTAATACGCGATCGATCGCATCGTTGATTTCATCCATTGAAATTTCGGTTAAATTCCGCCGTGCTGCCAAAATTGCGGCTTCGTTTAACAGGTTGGATAAATCTGCACCGGTAAAACCAGGGGTACGACGAGCGATTTTATCTAAGTCTACATCCTTGGCTAAGGTCTTACCACGGGCGTGAACTTTGAGGATTTCACTGCGTCCAGCATAGTCGGGACGGTCTACGACAACTTGACGGTCGAAACGACCGGGACGTAACAACGCTGCGTCTAGTACGTCGGGACGGTTGGTAGCAGCAATAATGATGATACCGGTGTTACCTTCAAAGCCGTCCATTTCTGTGAGCAGCTGGTTGAGGGTTTGTTCGCGTTCGTCGTTACCACCACCTAAACCTGCACCCCGTTGACGACCTACAGCGTCAATTTCATCAATGAAGACGATACAAGGAGCGTTAGATTTAGCTTGCTCGAATAAGTCACGGACGCGGGAAGCACCAACACCCACAAACATTTCCACAAACTCAGAACCGGAGATAGAGAAGAAAGGTACGCCTGCTTCACCAGCAACAGCACGAGCGAGAAGGGTTTTACCTGTACCTGGAGGGCCAACTAGCAGTACACCTTTGGGAATCTTGGCACCAACTGCGGTAAAGCGATCGGCGTTTTTGAGAAAGTCTACAACTTCGTTTAGTTCCAGCTTGGCTTGGTCAATACCAGCAACATCACCGAATGTTACTTGGGTTTGTGGTTCCATTTGCACTCTGGCTCTGGATTTACCAAAGTTCATTGCTTGGCTACCAGGGCCGCTTTGGGCGCGGCGTAGCAAAAAGAATAAGCCAACTAGAAGTAATACTGGGAAAAATAAGCTGCTAAGTGCCTTAAACCAAAATCCTTCATCGGTTTGCGGCAATACGGAAATATCAACGCCTTTTGCAGTAAGAGTATTAATTAAGTCAGGGTCATTGACTAAGGTCACTACCTTTTTGTTACCGTCTCTGGATGTCACCAAAGCTGTAGAACGGTCTGCACTTAAACTGACTTTATCTATTCTGCCTTTTTCAACTTCTTGAATAAACTGGCTGTAGCGTAATGGTTCTCTGCTTTGAGGCTGCTTGTCAAAGAATGCTGTACCTAAAGCTATGACAACTATAAAAAGCAGCGCGTACAGCCCCGCATTTCTCCATCTTTTATTCACTGAGGTGAATCCTCCTAATATTTTTTGTGCGATCGCCTAACTTCTCAGAAAGAGAGGACATTTTTAAGAATTATGTTAACTTATCTTAACGTATACCAAATTGGTGACGTTGTCATGCTAAAAAAACTCCGGATTATTTCATATTTAGGATGGTGAGGATTATATTCTAACGATCCTGCGGGCTGCTTAACGGTATGAATCGGGACGATTTCCACTACACTGTTGCTATAAGCGATCGCTTCAAATTGTTTCACTAAATCCACTGTCCAAGGTTCTTCTTTCACTTGTTGCTGCTGGGATTGCAGCCATTGAACAAGTTGCGATCGCATAATTCCGGGCAAAATCCCCACAGCTAGAGGCGGCGTCCACCAACAGCCATCTTGCCATCCCCAAAGGTTGCCTGTACTGGTTTCTAGCCAATTTCCTGCCCCATCTACTAAAATCGCTTCTTGAGCATTTAGCTTTTGGCTATTAGTCTTGGCTAACCAAGCACTCAGGTAGTTCCCAGTTTTATGAGAAGGGAGACTGCGAGATAATTCCACACTAGCAACGGCGCAAACGATACCATTTGTTTGTTTTTCGGTCAAATCCTCTGGTAACGACCTACCCGTTATCCACTCCCTACCATCGGGAAACAGGGTAATTCTGAGAATTGGGAAGCGGGTAAGAAGAATTTCTGCACCTTCACGTACCCACTGCCAATCTGGTTGTTCCCAGCCAAAAGTTTTGAGTGATAATTGCAAGCGATCGCAATGCAACAGCCAGTGAGTTAACCTACTATCGAGCGAGTTCTCATAAACCCGCATGGTAGTAAAAATTGTCGCCCCGTAAAGCAACCCCGGATCGTGAATATCTAACTCTAAGGATTGGGATTGAATTAATTTGCCGTTGTACCAATGAATAAGACTAACCTCAACAAGGTGATGGAGAAGTAGGGAGATCGAGAGTACAGGTAAGGAGAACAAGGGAGAAGCGACACATCAATAATATTCTAGAGGTCACGGCAGTGCCGTGCCCCTACAATCTTTCGCATTCTTTTTTCAAATTGGTATAACTTATGAGTCTTGACTCTTGACCAATTACTAATCTTTTGCAGGCGGGATAATTTTGTAACCTTCAGGAGTAGAGACTACTTTAGCTCCTAACGCCTCGATTTCTCTGATTGCTCGTTTACGAGTTTTGTCATCAACTCCGTTATTTAATACCATTGTCCATGTAGAAATTCTAGCTTTTTTGCTATTAGGATTATGATTGAGGAATTGAGCAGTTCTCTGAGAAATATGAGCTATCAGCTTGCTTTCTTCGTCTGAAGATTGGCTAGCCCAATCAGCAGCTTTGACAAAAGAGTGCTTGGCAGCTTGAGAACTCCCCAAAAATAATAATTCATCTATGCCTTTGTACCGCCATGCATAATAAGACTTTTCAGGTACTTTCGGCGATAAAAATTTTAAACTTTGTTGCATTATGTCTATAGAGCGTTCGGGTAGACCAGCATACATAGAAGTACTAGTAGATAGACCCAAATAAGCAGCTAAAAATTTTGGATCGCGTTCGAGAATGACTTCAAAATATTCTGGACTAAAACTGTAACCTGTTTTGGCACGTGCTTCATCGTCGCCAAAGTATTGCAAAAAATTGATATATACCCAATCGGCAATTAAGTTATCGTAACCAAAACTAGGCGTTTGCTTGATCAGATTTAGCCGAACTTGTTCTGCTTTAATTTCCCCTTCTAGACTTTCCAAGGTAATAGTTTCTCGACTTCTTAACAGTTTTTGTAGTTGGGGATATTGCATTGAGCCAACACCTAGCATACACAAACAAACTGTTAAAAATGCACCTATAGTTTGACGATATTGAGCGAACATGATGCTTGATTAACCTTTTGAGTTAAGGGCTGTTGTTATGTATCTATAATTACAGCACACCCTAAATCAACCAGCCAAGGTTAATGGCAACGCAGAGAATCGCAAAGGTACTATTTTGAGTGCAATTTTTTACTTTTGCAAAATTTGCCAACATTGTTGAGCGATCGCCCAATCTTCCTGAGTATGAATCGCCAATACCCGCACTGCTGATTCTGGGGTGGCAATATCAATATCGACAGGGTTGTTTTGATTCTTCTCTGGGTCGATTTTCAACCCTAGGAAACCAAAGGCTTCTGAGACAGCTTGGCGAATTCCGGGGGATTTTTCACCCACACCTGCGGTAAATACTAAAGCATCTAGTCCCCCCAAACTGGCAAGCATCGAACCAATCCCAGAACGCAAGCGATGTACGTAGATATCCCAAGCAAGTTGGGCACGATAATTACCTTCGGCGATCGCTTCCATGACTTGCGGTAAATCGCTGGATACTCCAGAAATACCACGTAAGCCAGAAGCTTTATTCAGAACATAATCCAGCCTTTCAGCAGAATAATTAGATTGTCGTAATAGGTAAATCAGAATTCCCGGATCTACTGAACCAGAACGACTGCCCATCATCACACCATCTAAGGGAGTGAAGCCCATAGTAGTATCAACGCTGCGACCGTTTTTAATTGCAGCTAAAGAGCAACCATTACCTAAATGACAAGTAATTAATCGCAAGGATGCTAAATCTTTGCCGAGGATATCAGCAGCACGTTGAGCGCAGTATTGGTGACTGATGCCATGAAACCCATAGCGACGGATACCTTGTTCCACCCATTCATAAGGGCCGGGGTAAACTGCAGCTGCATCGGGGATAGTGGCATGAAATCCGGTATCAAATACCGCCACCTGCTTGACTGAACCCAAGCTTTTTTCAATCGCTTCCATTCCTTCCACCGCCGCCGGATTATGGGCGGGAGCTAGGGTAGCTAATTGAGCGATCGCTTTTTTAACATCTTCAGTAATCACCGTACTATTGCGGTAATTTTGTCCGCCATGCACTACACGATGACCGACTACATCAATTTCCGATAGCTGACCAATTACTTTAGTAGCACCGCGAGTTAGAGTGTAGAGCATATAGGTAACATGAGCTTGGCGAGAATCTGCATAGATTGATTCTTGCAGCACTTCACCTGTAGCCGTTTTCACTTGAATTTCTGCTACGCCTCTATCTTGAGTCCAGTTGACTTTGCCTTCCCACAGCGGTTGAGGTGCTTGCTTGGGTAAAGCATCATCATTTATGTCATACAGACAACTTTTTTGACTACTAGATCCGGCATTCAGTACAAGTATTTTCATAATTCTTCTGAACTCAGCGCTGATTTATAGGCTCTGACTTGGATGTCAATACCAGTGATTGCAGTGCCAACAACAACAGCATCAGCTCCCAAATCTAAAGCTTTACGAGCCATTTGGGGTGAAGCAATTCCACCTTCACAAATTACGGGAATATTTAGCTGTTCTACCATCTGGCTCAGGAGTTCCCAACCAGGAGGTTGAAGATGTTTGGTTGAGGCAGTGTAACCAAAAAGAGTTGTTCCCACAATATCTGCTCCAGCGTCTGCTGCTGCTTTTGCCGCCTCAATTGTATCGATATCTGCCATCACTGGCTTATTTAATTCCTGATGAATTTGGGCAATTATCTCTGCTAAATTTTCATTACCCGGACGGCTTCTCGTTGTTGCATCAATGGCGATAATGTCTGCGCCTGCTTGCGCCACAGCCTGAGCATGGTGAAACTGGGGTGTAATGTAGACATCAAAGCCAGCGATTACTTGCTTCCATAGCCCAATAATTGGCACTTTCACACTGGCACGCACCGCGCTGATATGATTTGGAGTATCTATGCGCACGCCCATAGCACCGTTGTTTTCAGCAGCTTGTGCCATTGCGGCAATTACTAGCGGTTGATGTAGTGGAGAATCAACAGGTGCTTGACAAGATACAATTAGTCCTTTGTTAAAGGTTGCAATTAAATTGGGCATTGGTCATTGATTTTGATTAACGGAGTTCTGAGCCTCATTAATGGAGTTCCGAGCTTCATTAACGGAGTTCCGAGCTTCATTAACGGAGTTCCGAGCCTCATTAACGGAGTTCCGAGCCTCATTAACGGAGTTCTGAGCCTCATTAACGGAGTTCCGAGCTTCATTAATGGAGTTCCGAGCCTCATTAATGGAGTTCCGAGCCTCATTAACGGAGTTCCGAGCTTCATTAACGGAGTTCCGAGCCTCATTAATGGAGTTCCGAGCCTCATTAATGGAGTTCCGAGCCTCATTAATGAAGCTAAAAGCCTCATTAATGAGTATCAAAGACTGGTGGATAAGTTAGCTTAACGCAAAATCGGCGATCGCACCCAGCACAATCGAGTTGAATGATAACTGTCATTGCGAGCGAAGCGAAGCAATCCCAGCCCTCGCGATTGCTTCACTGCACTTCGTTCCGTACCCTTCGGGAAGGCTTTCCGCCAACGCAATGACAAATTACGAATTACGAATTAAATCTTGCACTCTCGCTACTATTTGCCTAACTGCTTCAGCATTAGGCGATTGGATACGCTGCAATATCTCCAAGGCTGGTTGCAAATAATCTAGTGCTTGATTGTAATTACCCTGTTGTTCTGCTATGTGTCCTAACCACCACAAAGTCATTGCTTTGCCTTGGACATTGCCGATTTGTTCCTTGAGTGCCAGGGATTGTTGAAAAAGGGCGATCGCTTCTTCTATTTCTCCTTTGTTGGCTTTGAGTATCCCCAAACAATGCAATGTCGCCGCTTGACCTTTGACATTGCCGATTTGTTCATCGATAGTAAGGGATTGTTGAAAAAGGGCGATCGCTTGTTGTGGTTGATCGTGTTCGATTTTTATTATTGCCTGGTCATAGAGAAATACTGCTCGTCCCCGTTTTAATCTAGCGATTGCTTCTCTTACTATTTCAGCATCAGGAGATTGGCTATTTTGGAATATATCCAAAGATTTTTGTAAATAATCTAATCCTTCATCAAAGTCTCCCTGTACTGCCAATAACTGCCCTAGCATTGATAGTGTCTTTGCCTTTTCTTGTAAATTATCAGCAAATTCTTCAATTGCAAGTGCCTGCCGAAAAAGTGTGATTGCCTCAGCAATATCGCCCAAGTTAGCTTTCAGAATTGCTAATTGATGTAGAGTAGCTGCCTTAAGAGAAGTTTCGGTGTTGTTTTCTTGAAGTGCAAGAGATTGTTCATATAAATCAAGTGCTTCTTCAAATTTACCTTGTGCAAATTTCTGTTTACCTGCCTGTGTTTTTGCTTGAGCAAGTGATTGTTTCACCTTCTCAGCATCAGGAGATTTGAGTTGGGCTAGAATTTCCCATGATTGTTGTAAATAAACTAAAGCTTGATTAAAATTTTTATTTGTTTGTGCCTCAATACATCCTAAATGCCACAATGTCATCGCTTTACCATAGACATCACCAATGCTGTCTTTAAGAGATATGGATTCTTGATAAATAGCTATGGCTTCCTCGCTTTTGCCAATCTGAGCTTCGAGGCTAGCTAGTTGATGCAAGGTTGCTGCTTTACCTTGGATATTACCAGTACCCTCTTTAAGCGCTAGAGATTTTTGAGCAAGAGTCAATGCTTCTTCAATGTTCCCAGTTTTGGTTTTCAGGATTGATAGTTGGTTCAAGACTGTTGCCATTAAACGACTATCACCTATACTTTGACTGAGCAACAATGAGTGCTGGCAAATATCAATAGCTTCTTCGATGTTGCCAATATTATTTTTATAAACTGACAGTTGGAGTAAGTTTAATGCTTTAGCGTTTGTAGCATTACGATAAAGTTCTATTGCTTCTTCAATTTGTTCAGATTCAGCTTTGTGCATTAACAATTGGTATATTTCTGTAGCTCTACTCTGCCAAATACCTTCTAAAATTTTTAGAGATTTTTGATTGCTAATAATTGCTTCTTCAAACTGTCCAATAGCATTCTGCAAAATTCCCAACATATATAGCGTTTCCACTTTTCTGTTTTTATCGTCTGGTGGACAGCATTTTAATGCCTGTTGATAATGCTCTAATGCTTGATCAACTTTACCTAATTGATGTTCAGCAAAGGCTAAAATCGAGAGAAGACGATTATTTTCAACGATTGCTAACGTATCTTGGCAAATCTTGATGGTTTCACGAAATCTACTGCGGTTAATCCATTCAGGGATTAGTCCCATTGCAATCTCTACAATTATTTTTTCCAACTTCCCCCGCGATCCAAGCCAATGCATTTGTAGCATTTGTTCTTCTCCGTAGCCTTTGCCCCTATGCCAAAGGCGATACAACACCTCAGCCGCTTGCTTATACAAAGCTTCCCTATCTTCTGGTAAATGCACAGGCAAAATGCGCGGCACTCGTAACGCTTCATCGTGGCTGACTTCTAACAGTCCCAACGCCACCGCCCGATTAATATAATCTTCCAAATTGGGGATACTCTCACAAACTGCGGCTAACGCTTCCCTCGGTACTGGTAACTCAAACACCAAACCCCGTGACAACATCTCCCGCATAGTTTCATCCATCTGTTGCAGCAACGCCTCAGCCAAAACTTGCTCTCGCAACTCTACCGGATCTGCTGCTAACCTCTGCAAAATTGCTGCGCGATCAACTGTTGTATTTTGGAGAATCTTATCTAACCATTCCAGCAACCGAGGATTACCATCCGCTAGCCTCTGCGCCTGTAACTTCAACGCCTCATCAACCTGAGATTTCTCACCAAAAGCTGTGAGGCGATTAAACTTTTTTCGCAAATCTGCGCCTTGCAGTGCATCCAACGGCTGCTTGTAGAAATACTGCAACTGGTTAAATTCAAAATCGTAACGGCAAGTAATAATGATGCGGTGGGATGTGTAATTTTCTCTAATCGCCCAAACTAAAGCTTTCAAAACCTCGGCTGCTTCCGCTTGCAAACAACCTAACCCCCCTAACCCCCCTTCCCTGCTAGGGAATGGGGGGACTTGACTCCCCTCTCCGCTTCGGAGAGGGGTTGGGGGTGAGGTCTCTAAATTCACCTCAAAGTCATCCAGCACCAACAAAAACGACTTTCCACCCTCATGCAACTGCTGCAAAACTCGCCGCAACCGAAATTTCAATTCTTCATCGTAATTTTGTAAGCTTTTGCGTTGTTCGTTATCATCCAAATTTTCCGCCAACCGACTTACCAAACTAGCTTCATCAATTCTCCCTACCCAAACAACACGCTCAAAAGTCGGCAGTCTGTCACAAAGCCTAGCTGCTAAACTACTTTTACCTAAACCGCCCATCCCATGAATCAACACCCCAATTTCATCGGGTGATTGCGTCAGCACCCTTAAACAATCTTGCAATTGACGACGACGACCAACAAAACTTTCCCGCGTTGGGACTTTCACCTTACCCGCCGGATCTAAAAACTGAGTAGTCACAGAAGGCGCTGGTGCTGGTTTTCGTCCAGGTTTCCGCAAGGGTGTGACTAATGCACTGGGTAAATCACCTGCTGCATACAGCCGCAACAAATGCCAATCCCGCGCTTGATTCTTAATTAATGCTTGGTAAGTACTAGCAACAGCCTCTACAATTTGCTTCCCCGCCGCTAATTCCTGATACAATGCAGCCGCCGCAGCCGTCGCCTCTGGATCTAATACCTTTTGTCCCCAACCCAAAACCGCTTTCGCACCAGCTTGCAGCAATTCTTCCGCCATTGAAGGTACATCACCCCCATTACCAGCTTGCCCAGTGCGACAACCAGAGAGGAAAATCAGTTTCGGCAGTCGAAATTGTAATTCTTGAGCGATATCTGCTGCACTGGCATAGTAAGCTTCACCTGTTAGGGTTTCTGTAACAAAGCGCGGTTGCCCATCTCGTAAAGTAGCATGACCAGTCAGGTGTAAAACATCAAAATAATTCTTGTCGTAACTATCAACCAAATAACCCAACTCCGACAAACAGCCGCTTTCTTCCACTGTCAAAGCTAAAGGTTGTCGCGCCGTCGCTGATAAAATCCGCCCTTCCTCCGCCTCAAAATCCAGCACAGGTGCAACATCCAAGGGCGAAGTCGCCATAAACAAAACTTGTAGCGCTCGGTTTTCTGGTTCCCCTGCAACAGTCAATTTTTTTACCCTGCTATCCGACACCCACCGCACCGGAACCACCGCCGGAACACGCTGCACCAAAAAGCCATTACCATCATGCAGCACTTCCCAAGGCAGATGAGCGAGTTCTTCTGCTGTAGCGATCGCTAAAACAACCCCCTCGCGCCGATACTTATTTAGCAAGGATTGCAGAGTGCGATCGCTTCCATCCAACCAGTTATACAACCGCCGCCCAGTTACCGCATAATCCTCTGGTAAATCCGAAACGTAATAATCTCGCTCCGCCAACTCAATCAAATCTGCGATTTCTGTTAAAGGAAGCGATCGCCTTTCATACTCATTAGGATTATCAACAAAATAACGTAGCTCTACGTAATTATCTGCAATTGCTTTCAGGTCGAGGTGGAGCGTTTGCATATTTCGGCTCCAGAATTTGAGGTGTCAGTATTTTCCTCAATTTTATCAACCTCGATTCCTGAGTATATAGCATCTTTACGATTCTAAAATTTGGCAAATTTCTTCTATTGTTGCATTCTCCAAAAGCAACCGCCCGCCATTGCGCCCGACAATCAACACCTTTTCAATTCTTTTACCAGACTTTTTCGGCTTGTACTCTTGATACCACTTACGGATTTGTTCAGCAATTGCGATTGTCCCGCCAACAAGCCCCACAATAGTAGCCACTGTTGTGATTACTGGCTCTCTCTCCTGCACTTCTGAACTTACCGCATAGTTACCCGATATACCAGGAATCGCCAAAAGTTCCTCAGTTGCAGCCACAGCATCTTCA
The DNA here is from genome assembly GCF_963875125.1 of Calothrix sp. NIES-2098. NCBI lineage: Bacteria > Bacillati > Cyanobacteriota > Cyanophyceae > Nostocales > Calotrichaceae > Calothrix > Calothrix sp. NIES-2098. The sequence continues at coordinate 7,329,259 of NZ_CAWNKJ010000001.1, read as the reverse complement.
CCCTCAATCGCCACTCGAATATCTGCCATAGATTTACCTGCAAGTATCTCCAGGCTTATTTTAAACAATAGGCAACTCAGGATTAAAGCTACGTGTCATAGATTTCTCGTTGAAGCTGTCATTTGTCATTGGTTATTGGGCATTGGGCAATAGGCAATAGTTATTGTTATTTCTCACTTGTCCCCCTGCTCTCTCATCTCCCCAAATTCCCCTGACGTTCGCACTTAAAACCCTGACTTTGCCAAGCTTGCATATCTACCTCTGCAAGTCTTGTCACCTTCGCGCATTGTGGCTGAATAAATTGGCTGAAACCCGCCCATATCAAACTACGACTTACATCCAATCCAGTTTTCAACCAAAACTCATGATTCCCCGGAACGCCTTGCTCCTGAACAATATCTGGCTCTACCCAAATACCATTAGCTCCCAACAGAATCTGCGCCATCCATTTAGCTCTTGGTAAGTGGGTTGGTGAAGTAATCAGTTTTACCTTATGTACTTTCCAGCGTCGCAAAATGGGAATACTATAGTAAAAATTTCCCCAAGTAGAATTGGCACAGTTTTCTAACCAAATATTTTGTAACCCAGTATTTTCTCTCTGGAATATTAGCCATATACAAGGGTCTGGAGAACCATGAGAAATTAAAATCGGTATATTAGGGTAGTTTTTAGCTTCTTTTGCTACGTATATTTCTCGTTGTATACTGCCACCCAGCACAAAAAAGGCATCTACGGGCTGGGAAGATACTGAAACTAAGGTTATAGTGGTACAGATTAGCCAGAACCCAAGGACAAAGCACATCCCACAGGATATCTTTTGTATCATGCGCCACAGTTCCCTCAGTTTTCTCCTATGGGAATTTGTTGATTTAATGGAACCGTTACGTTTCATTACACAGTTACGAAAACCTTGGTTAGTCGGTGTTTAAAATACCAGCAACTAAGTTAGCAAAGTGCTATCTTATAAAAGTAATCTAGGAGGTAAAGTTGACACATATAAAAGTGTCATAATCTCTTAGACCATCGTCCCGGAGAAAGCTAGCAAACAGAGAAATGATTGTTAAAAGTAAAGCTGTATTTTTAGGATCGTTTCTGCTTGAAAAGATCGAAAAGTAGAGCTGAACTTGAGTATGAAAACTTAAAAATTTTTGGAAATCCTGATTGCTAAACTGTCAACAACACAATTATTCCAGCTGATATACATGAACCAATCTGCGAAACGTTACTCACCGCTCCAAGTAGCCTTGATTGGTGGAGCGATCGCCACGACAGCCACTGTATCCGTATTTGGTCCCGCTTGGACTCGCTGCGTTCGCGCTGCCTTACAAGATAGCCCGAAAGCACTAGTAGACCAAGTATGGCAATTGGTGAATCGTGAATACGTTGATGGTAAATTTAATCAACAAGATTGGCAAGCTACTAGACAGAGCCTTTTAAGTAAAAACTATGCTTCTAAAGAAGAAGCTTATGTGGCAATTCGCGAAGCTTTACAAACTTTGGGCGATCCATACACTCGGTTTATGGACCCCAAACAATATGAAGCTCTAACCAGCCAAACCTCAGGGGAAGTCTCTGGGATTGGCATTCGCATGGAATTGAACGATAAAACCAAGCGGCTAACTGTTGTAGAAGCTATAGAAAATTCCCCAGCTATTAAAGCAGGTATTAAAGCAGGCGATGAAATTCTCGCTATTGATGGTAAACCCACTCAACAAATGAAAGTGGATGATGCCTCTAAGTTAATTCGCGGCAAAGCTGGTACTGTCATAACTTTACGACTGGGACGTACAGGACAGAGTATTTTCGATTTGAAGCTGACCCGGGCTACTATTGAAGTGCCAACAGTGCGTTATACCCTGAAGCAAGAAGGTAATCGACGTGTTGGTTATATCCGGTTACGAGAGTTTAGTTCCCATGCTGCGGATCAAATGCGGCGCGCTATCCGCGATTTGAACAACCAGAAAGTTAACGCTTACGTCTTAGATTTGCGGGGCAATCCTGGTGGTTTATTGCAAGCAAGCATTGAAATTGCTCGGATGTGGCTGGATAACGGTGGTATTGTCCGTACAGTAGACCGTCAAGGAGGCAGTGAAGATACCAAAGCTAATCGCACAGCCTTGACTAATCTCCCCTTAGCAGTGTTAGTAGATGGAAATTCAGCTAGCGCCAGCGAAATCCTCACAGGAGCACTTAAAGATAATAAGCGGGCAGTAGTTGTTGGTAGTCAAACCTTTGGTAAAGCCTTAGTGCAGTCAGTTCACGAACTATCAGATGGTTCTGGTTTGGCTGTCACCATTGCCCACTATTACACTCCTAAAGGAACTGATATTAACCATAAAGGGATTACACCAGATATCAAGCAAGAATTAACAGAAGCACAAGAGCGCCAGCTAGCATCTAATCCAGATTTGGTTGGCACGCAAAACGATCCGCAATATGCGCGAGCAATTGCTGTTCTATCTAATACTAACTTTGCTCAACCCCCAGTAAGTCAACCTGCTGGAGCCATGAGCATTCGTGCCAGAGACTTGAAATTGTAAGTAATGCGGATTGAGGAATTGAGTAATTGATTGTCCTACTCAATTTCCTTCCCATCGCTAGTTGCAAGGAATATAGGTTTTAAGATTGAGGCAACTGCCTATCTTAGCTGATTTTAAGATTTTGGATTGGGAATACTAGTTAGTAATCCCATCCCCAAAAATTGAATTTATGAACGATCTACAAGTTGATGCAACCACTGCCCACAGCTTTTTGCCTAAGGTGTCAGTGGTTGTACCTATTTATAATGGTGAGGCGGATTTACCAGATTTAATTTCCTGTTTGTTGTCTCAAACTTACCCTCAAGACCGAGTAGAGTATTTGTTGGTAGATAATAACAGTAGCGATCGCACTCCAACTTTCCTCAAAACAGCTGCGGAACTTTCTCCCCTTACTATTCACCCTGTGAGTGAAAATCAAATTCAAAGCTCCTATGCAGCTCGTAATACTGGCATTCGCTCTGCCACAGGTGAAATCATCGCTTTTACTGATGCTGATTGCCGTCCCCAACCACAGTGGCTAGAATTATTAATTCAACCTTTTATCAACTTGGATGTGGTAATTGTTGTAGGTGAAATTACAGCGCTTCCAGGTAAAACTATTTTAGAACAACACGCAGACCGACAAGAAACTCTATCGCAAAAGCATACTCTCTCCCATCCTTTTTGCGCTTACGGTCAAACCGCTAATTTAGCCATTCGCCGTCTCGCCTTAGAAAAAGTCGGTATGTTTCGCCCATATCTGACTACTGGTGGAGATGCAGATATTTGTTGGCGAATTCTCATGGCAAAAATTGGGAAATTAGAATTTGCACCAAATGCGATAGTCCAACATCGTCACCGTACCACATTCCAAGAACTTCAAAGTCAATGGCGGCGCTATGGACGCTCAAATCGCTACCTGCACGAACTTTACGGTGTAGAGTTAATGCCAATGCTGACACGCAAGGATTATTTTTATCGCTTAGTACGTTGGTTATTAAAAGAAGTACCAAAAAATCTTTTCAAAGCGATCGCAGGTAAAGCTACTTTTGTAGACTTTTTCAGTACTCCCATAGGTTTGTTTACAGCCAAAGCGCGTTACCTAGGTCAAAGTGAAGCCAAGCTACCAGACAACGCCGAGATTATTGATTGGTTATAAGAATTTTTTATTAGTCAAGAGCCAACAGTCAAGAGTCATCAATTATTTCCTCCTTGTCTTTCTTGTCTTCTGTGTCTCCCCCGCACTCTGCACCCTGCTTCTTCTCCCTTGTCCTTTTATTTACTCTCCTTTTGCCCAATGCTCGCCAACTTTCGCTAAATTGGAACAAGGTAGACTCAAGGAAATTTTCAATGTCAGCACAACTGTTATTGGTAGATGATGAACCAGGATTGCGCGAAGCCGTAAAAGACTATTTGCAAGAAAGCGGTTTCAGCGTTCAAGTCGCCAGTAACGCCCGTGAAGGCTGGGATTTGATGCAACAAAATACACCTGACTTAGTAATTTCTGACATAATGATGCCTCAGGTGGATGGCTATCAGTTCCTCAAACAACTGCGAGAAGATCCTCGCTTCCAAGCACTTCCTGTAGTATTTTTAACTGCTAAGGGGATGACAGGCGATCGCATCCAAGGTTATCAAGCTGGTGTTGATGCTTACTTACCCAAACCTTTCGATCCAGATGAGCTAATTGCCATAGTAGAAAACTTACTTTCCCGACGCATGGCTAAACCTCAAGCTACAGGTGAAGATACTGAAACACCTGATATAGCTGAACTAGCTAATCAGATTGCCCAAATCAAAGCACTCTTAACTCAAAGAAGCGCCATTTCTCAATCACCAGCACCTTTTAAAATAGATTTAACTCCTAGAGAACAAAGTGTCTTAAATTTGGTAGCTGAAGGGTTGATGAATAAAGAAATTGCCCGTCGCTTGGATACTAGTGTCCGTAATGTGGAAAAGTATGTTAGCCGTTTGTTTAGCAAAACTGGTACCAATAGCCGTACAGAGTTAGTCCGTTTTGCTTTAGAACATGGTCTTGCTAAATAGCTGCCATGAAATAATTTGTATACAAAGTATAGAAAAAAAAATCGGCAAGAGTAGGGAGCAGAGGCGGTAAGTAAGAAACTATCTGCCTCTTGACTCTTAAACGCTAGTAACCTGCGAGAAGCCCTATCCTTAGGGTAGCAAGTGGCATGGAAACTCCTAAGACTCTGCTACTTCAATACCCTATGGGCATCTACACTCAACTAACGAAAGCTACGTACCTGACTAGTTCCCCTCGACTCTTGACCCTTGACTATGGCAACACAATGAATTTAAATCTGATGATTTCGTCAAAATTATCTTAATATCTATGCCAGTTTTAGGGGCGGAATGTAACTTCAAGCTCGCAAAATACTTCATTTAATAACTGCGATCGCTCAAGACAGGTGCTAAAAATTCAGCAATTTTAGAAATGTTTAAAGTATATAAAGCAGACAATCGTTTACAAGTATTTCGCCAACTTGAAGTAACACCCTGATTAAGCCTATTCTCCAAAAATATAATTTTTGAAAAAACGTAACCGCCCTGCTGAGGAAGGCATAACTGCATTAGTAGGCACCCAAATATTTCTGTAGTGCAAAGGGTGAGGGCTACTGTAAAACTGTACTTAGGCTTTTTGAAGAGTCTAATCGGCTCCCAGCCTTAATTTTAGATTACACAAGCCAACTCAATAAATATTAGAGCAAATGACAAACTACTTGTAGCCAATTCACCATTTGATGCTCAATTTACGACTTGCCACTACTTAATTAATACAGATAATTATTGACTATTGTCAGCAAAGTTACGTAAGCGCATTAACTGGCGTCGCATTTGCGGTGAAGCTTTAAACTCAGAAATTTCTTGAGCTTTGACTGATGCTTGCAGGGTCTCTAAAAAGTCATCAGAACCTTCGGTTAAAGCATCTAATAACACCTGTAATAGTTGCTCGCGATCGCCTAATAGACTCTTTTCCTCAATTAATCGGAATTTAAGATGTATCTCGCACTCATAAACGCCTACTTCAATATTATTTATCTGGCGTGGTAAGGCTTTGGAGTTCATAGATTTGAGGATTCCTTTACTTGGTGGTCATGAAGTTTAGGGGTTAAATCTTCAGCAAAATTCTTTATATTTTTTTTTTGAATCCAAAGTGTTTGAATTAAGAATTATTCTTTATCCATCACATTTGTATTCCATTTCACTCTCCTGTGGTTTTTTGCAATTCATACTTTACACCCAGTAGGCTCTAATGTCCCTGCGCTAGAGGTAGTGCAGTTAAGCCATAACTATTATTCAGTTTTTAAGATTCTATACAATAAAGTTTCTGTAAGAAGTTGTTCGAGCTTTTTAAAGGTTTTTACATCAACTTTATCTTAACGTCAACAACAGTTTGGGATTTTACTGAAAATTTAGTGTTTTTACGTAAGCGATCGCACTAAATTTTCTCTTTTTGATTAAAGCCCAAGGTAGTTGTACCATAACTCCGTAAATCTACTAGATGTACATTTTGTTCATCCTAAAATTGAGGAGGCGTTCAGCAGCAAAGTCATTAAAGGTTTATTTTTGTTCTGAATCAGAATTATAGGCAATGAACCACGCTGATTACAGCCATTACAAAGTGATGAAATTGAAGAAATCAAAGTCAGCAGTAGTTGATAAGTTATCCACAATCAAGTCGGCAAAACTGCCGCAGTAGTTCCCTAAAACTCTTCAGGCTAAATCGTACTACTTTAGATCGGCTTCTCTCAAACACGCTAGGCAAAAGCCAGCCAATTAGGTTGAAAACAACTCCTCTGCGCCTTCTCCTGATAAAGTATGAGTCTGGCGACCAAATGAAGCGTCTGGGAAACATACCAAGCAATTTCCTTGCTGTAATAGACTTACCGCGTTGCTTGCCGTAGCAGGAGACCGATGAATTAGCAATATACCTTTTGCTTGCTTGCACTCAAATATCTCACCCTGATGCTCGTTCTCTCTAATGAATGCAAACAGCTTGACAGTATTGTTTGGATATGGTTAACTTACCGCTACAGTAAAGTTATAGTCCCTCCAGGCATGAAAACAACCTAACTTTATCATTTTCATTGGAGAAAATTCTGTTTACCGCTGTTAGTTGAATAAATCTCCCGTGTTTGAGTTATGAGCAGTTGCTGGTATCTGCTTGATTGGCGAAATTCCTTTTCAAAGCAGGCATATTTAAGCTTAGGCATACCGTCTACAATGATTTCAGTGTAGTCAAACCAAATCTTACACCCTTTTATGGACAACCCGATGCTGCTCAAGTCTACAACCCGGCATATTCGCATTTTCGCGGCAGAACTTGACCGGGATGGTGAACTGGTTCCCAGTAATCAGGTCTTAACCTTAGATGTTGACCCAGACAATGAATTCAACTGGAATGAAGATGCTCTACAAAAGATTTATCGCAAGTTTGATGAACTAGTAGAAGCTTCTAGTGGTGCGGATTTAACAGACTACAACTTACGTCGTGTTGGTTCCGACTTGGAGCATTATTTGCGATCGCTCTTGCAAAAAGGCGAAATTAGCTACAATCTCCAAAGCCGCGTCACCAACTACAGTATGGGAGTCCCACAAGTAGCAGTTGACGATAAACAGTAAAGTTCAGAGCTACCTCTAAGTTTTACCATCTCTGAGCTTCCTAGGGGCTTTCTCTAAACTTCCCCTAGGAAATTTTAAGATGGTAGTCCTATGAAAAAAACTTCCACAGTCGTACAGTCCAGACAGACAATTGCGGTGGACTTGTTCGCCCTTGGCTGTACTCCAAAGGAGAACTCGAAGAGTAGCCCTTCTCGCAGAGTACTCTTTCCCGCAGGCTAAAGTACCCGAAATGTAAAGTGAGGAAATCATCAATGGCTCTGTCAGGTCAGGTTGTCTATCGTCAGTGGCTCTGCTGTAAAGAAACACTACTATATATATTTGGTATAGGTAAGCACACTTTTCTAGTTCCTGGAGAGCGTCTTTACTGCAAATAAGTGAATTATAATTTTTTCTAATACAAAAGGTGTCGATTTATTATGCGAGCTTAAGAAAAAATCAAATAAAGGTAAGTTTTTCCAGCTTTAAATCAAAGATTAATGACAAATATATTAATATTATCTAATTTGCGAACTGAATTTTTAGAGATCCTTTACAAACAACAAGGCACAGTGAAGCCATGCTTCATTGAGATTTATGCCATGAGAAACTACTAGCGTTAGCAACAAAACAACATCACCGTAGTGCTAAAGCATAACCCGCAGGGAAGGCTAACAGGAAAGAAAGCAGATAAAGAAGTTTGTCAATTTGGCAAAAAGCAAACCGGATTCCTATCTTTGTCCAACTTTAAGCAGCGATTAGTTGATGTATTTAGTTATCTTAATTCTTAATTAAAGTTAATTGCTACCTAGTAACTTATAAACTAGGGGAATAGCAAAATTATTTGCCTGTTTTTGATGGCGTAATTCAACAAAAGTAAACAGTAAAGTTATGCTGGGGTTAGGCTTTGGTGACAGGGTTAAAGTTAGCTGTGTTCATGATGGAGAGTCAGAGAGCAATAGAGGCTATGATGAGGCAGTAGGGTTGACTGAGGAGTAAATTCTTTGGATAAGTAGATCGTAGATTCAATAAGTATTAGCACCTGCTGCTATCCACCAGCTAAAATCATTGATCCAAAGTTGGATATGTCAGGTTCAAAAATATGAGCGGTCTAGATTCCCGCTGCCAATGCTGTTGAAGAAATTGCCAATTGCTGATCGGTGAGAAAACTATGGAAAATGATGCGGCAACGCTCTACTGCCCAAACGAACTTTGTCAATCTCCTAACCCCCTAAGCCACAAGTTCTGCTTGCGATGTTCTACGCCCCTACCCAAACGCTATCTTTGGGCGCAAGGAGAAGCCTTAAGTGTTGCCACTGCTGGAGAAATCTTAGCCGATCGCTATTTGGTAATCGATAAATCTATAGTTTTAGATATCAGACCAGGTTTAGTACCCCAAACACCTGAATTAGATAATTTATCAGCAATTAGACCTTATTTGCGACTCATACCCTATCGATTACACGTACCACAGGTATATGGAGCCATACCACCCATAGATGGGCGCTACGAACAAGAAATTTTACTCTTAGAAAAACCGCCACTTCTTACCGATTGTACAACCCAACAAGTACAACTTTGTCCAGATTTAATTGCAGCTTGGCGTGATGCCAGCTCGATGCGTCAGATCCATTGGTTATGGCAGTTAGCAAATCTCTGGCAACCACTGTTAAGTGAAGGTGTAGCCGCTAGCTTACTCGCACCAGATTTAATTAGGGTAGAAGGGCCATTAGTACGCTTGTTAGAATTGCGTTCCGACTCGGCAACAGCACACAGCTTACCCCAACTAGGTGAATTTTGGGCGCAGTTGTCTAAAGGAGCAAAACCAGCCATATCAGAATTTATTGACAAAATAAGCAATTCTTTAATTGAGGAAGAGATCAATTCAGCCGAACAATTAATAACAGTCTTAGATCGAGGACTAGCGCAATTAGGGCGATCGCAAACTGCCGCAATCAAAATTTTGACCAAAACTGATACAGGCCCCAGCCGCCAAAGGAATGAAGATGCCTGTTATCCTCCCAGCGGTACTTTGGTGAGTAAACCGCCTCAACCCTCAGCCTTAGCTATTGTCTGCGATGGCATTGGTGGGCACGAAGGCGGCAATGTGGCATCAAATTTAGCAATTGAAACAATTCAACAGCAGGTACAGCAACTGACAAAAGTTCCTGCCGATCATATAGATCCTTCGCTGCTACTAACTGACTTAGAATCGGCTGTAGCAGTTGTGAATGATAAAATCAGCCAGCGCAACGACAGCGAAAATCGCCAAGGGCGTCAGCGCATGGGTACAACTTTGGTAATGGCATTGCCAATTGCTCACGAAATGTACATTACCCATGTGGGTGACAGTCGTGCCTATTGGATTACGCGCCACGGTTGTTACCAAGTTACCCTTGATGATGATGTTGCCTCCCGCGAAGTCAGGTTAGGTTATGCTATCTATCGCGAAGCTATAGAACAGAGTGGTTCTGGTTCTCTGGTACAAGCTTTAGGGATGAGTCCTAGTACTTCGCTCCATCCGACATCCCAGCGATTTATTCTTGATGAAGATGCAGTTTTCTTACTCACATCCGATGGCTTGAGCGATTTTGACCGTGTAGAGGATTATTGGGAAACAGAAGTATTGCCAATTCTCAAAGCGGAAACAGATGTAGTTAGCGTGGCGGACAAATTAGTAGAAATCGCTAATACTAAAAATGGCCATGATAATGTCACCATCGCCTTAGTCCACTGTCAGATTAAATACACCGAACCAGAGTCTAGCCTGAGTGCAGTCATTCCCGAAAGTTCCCCTACACAAGTCCCCGATCCATTCCCTGAGGCTACACAACAAACTCTCTTAAATAACTCCAGTACGAAAACAAAAGTAATTCCCGAAAATAAGTCGCGTGGTAGCACTAGGCATTTACCGCTACAGTTTCTTGTCCCGTTACTCATAGTAGCCGCAGCTGGTGGTATTGGATACTTGGTAATGCGACTGCGATCGCCAATCGATGCAGTTCCCATTACTGCTAGTCCAACGCCTACTGTGGAACCAACGCCAGAAAAACCGCCAGTCAGAAGAACTTTAGATAACCTTTCCCAAGGTTGGGTAATTCAAACTAATAGCGAGATTACTTTAAGCAATCAGCAAAAGTTTAATAGTGGCACATTTTTACAAGTTATTGAGAAAAAACCAAATCCCAAACCTGCTAATAAAGACTTTCTGGTAGATTTACAGGTATGTCCTAGTCCAGACGCTTCCACTCCAGCACAGGACGGTTCTCAAACTTTACAGAAACCGCAGAAAGTTGAATTTTCTCATTCTCAACTTAAACGCTTTGGGGTTACTGTTTTACAAGCAGACCAAAAAAGTCCCTGCGATCCAGCTTCACCTGAGCCAATTAATCAGACGCCACTACCAACTCCAAAGGCTGAAGGTAATCCAACTTAGTACAGACCACCATAAACTGATAAAACCTGAAATAATACAGGTAGGAACGAAAATAAAAAACTGACAAGGTAGTACTTTTACCTTGAAAAATTGTTATTTGAAATAATTTGTTTTCACCCCTTAGTTTAATGACTCCATTGCCATGCCTGAACCTGGCGATCGCTCGTTTGACCAACACTGGCGCTGATAACTTTGCCATTTGGGTGGTTAAGGCTCCTTATCCCAGTGGCTATGTTTTGCATGACTGTACATGGCCAGTTGAACTCTCTCAAGTTTGGCAAGAATGGCAGGAAATGTTCGCAGGTCACAGTCGCTTAGAGATTTCCTCACGCTCAACGCCGCCACAGCTACCGCCGCTACCGCTAAACTTGAGTTCATCCCCTTCCGGTCAGACAGCAGGCTATAGTAGTCGTCTGATGCAATACTTGGGGATTAGTTTGTGGCGCTGGTTATTTGACGGACAAATTCTCGGTAGTCTAGAACGCAGTCGTGGTATGGCTATGGGACAGCATACACGTTTGCGCTTCCGCTTAGAAATTCGCGACCCGGATCTGATTGCCCTACCTTGGGAGATTATGCAGCGTGAAGCTGGTCAATCGGCAATGTCACTGTCTCAAGATTTACTATTTAGCCGTACAACCAGTGAAGTTGAATCATTACCTGCTTTGCGAACAGATCAGGCTCTCAACATTCTCTTAGTTTTAGGTGAAGATGAAAATAAAAATCTGCAACTGCAAAAAGAAGCAGAAATCTTAACGCAAACTCTGACGAAAGCCGGGCCTTTAGGTAGTAATTCTCAGGGATATGCACCTTGTATGGTACATACGCTGTTGCAACCAAGGCCGCAGGAATTGATTGAAGAATTAGAAACTAAAGCCTACAATGTCTTTTTCTACGCTGGTCATGGTTTGCCAGATCCTGACGGAGGTTTATTATTTTTACGTCCTAGGATGACTCTCAATGGCATAGAATTGGCTCAAGTATTGACCCGTACTGGTGTGAAATTGGCTGTGTTTAATGCTTGTTGGGGCGCACAACCAGCGGCTGTCAATCACCAAGCTATACCTTCTAGCAGTTTGGCAGAAGTGTTAATTCGTCATGGCGTACCTGCGGTTTTGGGAATGCGCGATGAGATTGCTGACACTGAAAGTCACAGTTTTATCCAAGCTTTTACGGAAGCTTTGCGATCGCGCAAGCCAATTGATGAAGCTGTAGCAGAGGCGAGACAAGAATTATTAACACTATATAAATTCAATCAACCTGCATGGACTTTGCCTGTTCTCTATCTGCATCCAGATTTCAATGGCGAACTAATTAAAAGTTTTGATGAAGGAATCACAGAACTACCAGACACAACTATTCCGAGTATAATTTCCTCGGTGCCATCAGCCTCATTGCGATCGCTCTCACCAGAAGGTAAAACTTGGTTGTTGCGTTCTGGAGTCACTCGTATTGGTCGGACAAAAGACAATGAGATCGTCATCCCAGAGCCTTCAGTTTCTAAACGCCATGCCGAAATCTTATGTCGGAGTACTTTCAGCGGTACAACTCCGGTAAGAACTTATTACTTGCAAGATTTATCTACCTACGGTACAACTTGGGTTTTTGGTTCTAATGGATGGCAGCAAATCCTCCGTGAGGAAGTACCTTTAAAGTCGGGAATGCAGTTAAAGTTTGGTAGTTCTAGAGGTGAAACCTGGGAATTTATTATTGAAGATTCCTAACTTTTACCATGACAGTTTCAAACTAACTAAAAATGGCTAGCACAAAAGCAGGCAAGAATAATTTGTAGCTGTTAAATAGCACCTTAATATCAGCTATTGCATTGATGAAGTTTCCATTAATAGCAACAGCCGCACAAAATTATTCTCACTCTCAACAAAATTCACCTATTTTTGCGGAAATGGCATTCTCAACGCTGTAGCTGTCAATACCGCTAAATAAACACTCTGGAGGCGACCAATGATTAACAAAACTCACAATTCAGATAGTTTCACTTCTTTACCATCTCAAGTGGAATTAGATTTCCTCGCAGCCTTACTAGAACCCGAAGATGCAAGTTATCCTTGGAATCCTGCTGATGAAGAATCAGAAGCTTATTTTGTCGAATTAGAACAGCAGTTCATGAGTGATGATTTGTGGTCAGAAGCAGAAATTACAAAGCGATCTCAAGATTTTTATAGCCAACTTGATGCATTTTGGCCGGAAACTAGCGTTGCTGCCGATTCCAAAAGCCAGATCAGCCAAATGATGATGGCAAATCTTCAACAAGCTTTACAAGCAGCTTTTGCTTCACTAGTACCCCAAGGCTGGCTCAATAAAATTGCCCAGAACGCTACAGAGATTTTTATTTCCCAACAGTCAATTGGCGAGCAATTAGTTCAGTGCGTTCAAGATGTACTACCTACCTGGGGAACAGAAGACCTCTTGGTTTTAGCTCGTCCTTATGCTTATGCTATGCGTAGCGGCGAACCCCAAAACCCCAACGCGATCGTGAGTAAAGTTGGCGATCGCGAATGGTCAGATTTATCGGAAGTCGAGCAAGCAAAGATTAGTTTAGCGATTTCTTACTACGCCTTCATACAACTCAATAGTTTTCAGTCAGAATCCTAAAGTCCGTTGTTTGAAACATCCCTCAATTGGGAGCTACTTTCGGCGAATATTAGCTTTAGCTTTGCCCGCACTCGACGCTTCTTGTATTGCGGGTCTTATAATTTATTGCTTATATTTTTTCAGCATGGTTAAACCAGCATAATTCAGACTATAGGGTGATTTACGCAGTAGCGCTATCTATCCCAAGACATAAATAATCAATGGTCAAAAGTCAATAGTCCAAAGTCAAAGATCAAGCATTTCATCTCCCCCTTGCTTCCTGCCACGCCAGTCGCACGCCACTTGCTTCAACGCGTCGGCTAGCCGCCCAACGGAGTGCCTTGGGAACCCGTGCAACGCAATAGCTCCTCAAATCGGGAAACCCTTTCGGCAGTTCCTCATAGGGGGAACCCCAACGGACAGTTTGACGCCACTTGCTACCCTGCGGGAAGCCCTCCGGGTTCAGCAGTTGCTTCAAGTCGGGGAACCCGCCCAACGCACTGCTTCACCGCTGCGCGTTTACAAGCCGGGAAACCCTTTCGGCAGTCGCTTATGGGAAAACCTCCAAGACCGCGCTGCTTCACCACAGCGCTGGCTCCCCTGCTCCCTGCTTTCCATTTGTTATTTGGGGCCAAGAAAGCGGGTAGCAAAATTCTGCGATCGCGTTGGTGATAAAGCGCGTGCCTTCAGAATTGCCGCCATCAAAAATGCATAAGATAAAACACCGACAATCACCAACAGCAAGGCATTGATCGAACCAGTGGCATTCCATAAGGCATGGAGTGCAGCAGCGCTAACGTAACCAATTGGGAGAATTTGCCAAATTAGCCGCGGTTTCAGCACAGCCAAGCCAATAAAATACCCCAGATAGCCGCTGTAAGCCATGTGTCCGGCTACAGAGCCTAAAATGCGTGGAATTAATAATTGCAATCCTACTAGTTGACCAGTTCCTACTCCTGCCTGTTGCGCAACATTTTGAGTAATAACTGGCACATACTGTCCAAGGGTTTCTAGCAGAGTAAAACCAACAGCAGAAGCAGTTCCCAAGAGAATACCATCTAAAGGTTCCCAAATACCTATACGTTCTCGCCAAGGTGAGGGTAAGGTCAGACCGAAGATCAGCGCTGCCAATACAGGTAATGCCTTGAGTAATTCCTCCATCAACCCAGCACCAAAAAACATCCGTATCAGCAATTCGGTGAAGGTAAGCGAATCCTGAGATGAAGGCAAGCTCCCAGGCAAAATACCGCGAAATACGAAAATAAAGAAATCCAACAGGGGACTTTTCAAAATTAGAGCTGTACCTAAGGCTACAGATACAAGCACCCACCAAGGCTTCTGTTTGCCGCAAAGCTGGTAAACAAAATAATAGGCAGCAAACGCTATATAACTGGCTACAATAACTTGATTTGCTTGCGGCCGGCCTACCGTCGCAAACATTAATACTACAAAAACTACTGTGAGAATTCCTGGTACGAGGTAAGCTTTACGAGTTAAATCTTTACCAGTAGAAATAATTGGGAACAGTTGGGTAAAGCTCACTGAATCAGATTTTGATTGCCCTGGATAACTCCCCGCGGATGGCAGCGGTGTCGCTGGCCTGGTCATGATGGTAGCTTGAGAGAAATACTCATGCTCAAACACAAATTGCGGCCCATCAGCACCCAAAGAAATGCGATCGCCTGGGTGTAATTCCTGACAACCTTGTATACGCTGTCCATTTAAATAAGTGCCGTTAGCACTGTTCAAATCACAAATGAGCCAGCTGAATTTGTTATCGGGAGAAGAGAGAGGACGAACCACAGCATGACGACGAGATACCATCCGGTACAACATGGCATCCAAGACAATTTGGCAGCTGGGGTCGCGTCCAACGATCATCTCTTTACTGGGGAGCAGCGAGTAGCGGAATTCTGACCTATAAGGTGCTCCATTACCAGACACTAGCCGCAGAAATGCATTATGTCTTGCGTTTTTGCCTGTCATCGAGTTAGAGTGCTTGTCTCAACTAATTATTAAAATACTCTGGCATTAGAACTTAAGCTTAGCCAATTTACAGCAATCTCATTTAGGTGGTGTACAAAAATTATCTGCCGTACCTGGATTTCGACTTTAGATTTGTTCATATACTATTTCAGACTGCTGTAACTGCGGCATGGCTAAATACACTATAGCTTTACTCTCTGCTCAGGAATCTGAAATTGGCTGCTAAAAAATTAAAATTGTGCGATCCTCTGCTGGCAAGCTTTGGATGGTATCTTGGTGCCACTGGGTAGGATGGGTACTCTTGCCTTTGTCAATCAAAACTTAGAAGTCACAAAACTTTTATTTCGTCTCGCACTGTGTTTAAGCGGATCTTTGTTTTTGTTGTACTGTACTAGTGCAAATTCAATGTACGTTAATTCAATACTCCGGACAGTTTTGAGTTGAGCCAATCGACAAGAAAGCTATCGATCCATTAGGGTGCTGATTAGAAGAAACAAGCACAGGAACGATAGCTGTATGGAAATTATACAAAGCCTGGTGGAAAAAATGGGCGTTTTGGGCAAACCGGGAGTAAAGGTGATGACAACGCTGTTTGCAACGATATTAATTACATGTGGCAAGGTAAATTTTACCAACTTGAGTCGCTACAGCAGTTTGAGCGAGAAAACCTATCGACGACAGTTTCACAGACAGTTTGACTTCGCCCAGTTCAACGCAGAAATTATCAAAGCAGCAAACTCTTTACAGCACCAGATGATCGCCGTGATGGATTGCTCATTCATTGCCAAAAGTGGGAAAAAGACCTTTGGACTTGACCAATTTTACAATGGTAGTCACAATCGAGTCGAGAAAGGATTGGAAGTGTCCTTGGTGGCGGTGATAAATGTAGAAACTGAAGTGGGCTTTGGTCTGCTTGCTGAACAAACATTTGACCAAGGCTTCTGTCCAGAACTGACACGGATGGACTACTATCTTCACCACCTGGAAATTACTCAACCTCAATTACCTCCCCAAGTTCGCTATCTTGCTGTGGATGGAGCATATGCCAAGGAAGCATTTGTCACAGGGGTGAGGGCGCTCAAGCTCGATGTGATTAGTAAACTGCGCCGAGATGCGAATCTACGATATGTGTTTGAAGGTGAACAAAAAGCACGGGGAGCTAAACGTAAATATGATGGCAAAGTTGATCTAGCCGACCCTACTCGCTTGAGTTGGGTACGCGAACTGCAATCAGGGCTTGAACTCTACACATCTGTTGTATGGCACGTTTCACTCAAACGCAAGATACGCCTGGCTTATTTACTTGACCGCCGTCAGCCTCACAAACCGAGTTATGCTGTCTTATTCTCGACAGATATCAGCCAATCGCCAGACGAAATTTATCGTTTCTACAAACTGCGCTTTCAAATCGAATTCATCTTCCGTGATGCTAAACAGTTTACCGGACTGAGTGATTGTCAAGCCCGTGATGTTAAAAAACTTGATTTTCATTTCAATGTCAGTTTCACTGCCTTAAATCTTGCCAAGCTCGATGCTTATCGACAGCAGTCGGGTCAACAACCCTTTGTCTTTTCAATGGCCAGTGTCAAACGACGCTCTTTTAATGACCATTTGCTCGACACGTTTATTTCAAAGTTAGGCCTTTGTGCGACTGTAATTAAATCTCATCCTAACTACCAAAGCCTACGATCTTACGGCGTTATTGCTGCCTAATTTTGTCCGAAGTATTGTTAATTAATTACATAATTTAGTAGTCTTAACCACATTTAATTGGACACCAAAAATGTAGAGTTATTAACAGTCTTTTTCATACCTTCACCAAAATTAAACACCATATAAGAGTCTATATATAGAAATTTAGGCGCGGCTTGCTAATTCCCGCACTGCGGTAAGAGTTGACAACACCATTGGTTAGCCTGCGGATCTAAGCCAAGTGAATGAACTTTGTTTGTATAGCCGAAGCATTGGTTGGGTGGTTTTTTCCCCAACTTCTGTTGTAGCGACTGCTGTTCGGGCTTTCTGTTTATGAGCTTTACGGCAAATTGGCAAAGGTCTTGTTAAAGTAGGTGAAATTCTTCGATTGCTTTGGGAAAGTTTTTATTTTCATGACTCGAACGGCTGAGTTTAATCAACGCAAACCGCTGTAGAGAAGTTAACGATTTCCACTGTTGAGATGTGAGCGTAAGACCTAGTTCTTGAGCTTTCTCTTGGACGCTAATCGGAATGTTATGAGAATCCATCCATGCTGGCTCTACTTCAATTGGTAATTGTTTAGCTGGTATACCTGTAAGCTTGAAAATTAACTGTTCGAGATGTTGCCGATAAGATTGAATTTCCCTTTCTGTAGTGCAAGGTAATTCAACTAAAGCTTCGCGTTCAGCCTGAGACATTTGATGCCAATCAGACA
The DNA here is from genome assembly GCF_963875125.1 of Calothrix sp. NIES-2098. Lineage (NCBI taxonomy): Bacteria > Bacillati > Cyanobacteriota > Cyanophyceae > Nostocales > Calotrichaceae > Calothrix > Calothrix sp. NIES-2098. The sequence continues at coordinate 7,311,699 of NZ_CAWNKJ010000001.1, read as the reverse complement.
ACTTGAGCTTGATACCACTGGTATCTAGTTTGTAACGTACCTGCATGGGTATGCAACGGAGAGATTCAACGAAATCTGCCTCGAATTCAAAAAAGATTTTGTTATTTGTCATTTGTCAAGAGTCCAAAGTCCAGGGTCAAGAAGGCAATAGCAAAAGTTCTTTTTCTTCTCCTTCCTCTTGTCCATTATCTCCCTATAACATATGGAAAAGGTTAGTTGGATTTCTAGTTGTGATTTCCAGAATTACTAAAACGAATTATTAAATAGCTAATTGAAAGAGCTAAAATTGCAACTCCTAGACCAATGATATCAATTCCTGAAACTTTTTCTAAGTCAAGAATAATAATTTTTCTGGCAACAGCGATTAAGGATGTTACAATCACTAATTCAACCTGAACCACATGTTTTCTCAGGTATGCAGTGATATTTTCTAAAATTTCTAACGCGATTAAAATATTCAGGAATAAACCAAAAATTTTAAATAATGTAGTATTAAATTTGCCGTATGGAGCAGTAAATAGTTCTCTGAAAAGAAAGACAGCCAAGTCCCAGATTGCGGCTAAAATTACCGCTATCATAAACAAAGATAGTACCTTAGATACTAACACCTCAATTTGTTCAACGAGGTGCATAAATTTCTCATCTTTGTTGTTCTCTAATTTCTGAGGATTTCGGATTTTCGATTTTCGATTTTGAAATATTGATTGGTAATCGTATTTAGCGATCCATTTGTCGTAATCCTTTTTCAAATTTGTGGTGTCTAATACTTTTTTCAGAATTCTTTTCATCTAATACACCCTGTTTTGCAGTCTAAAGCCAACAGTCAAAAAATCAAATAAAAATCCTATAGATAAATCTATAGGATTAAAAAAAATAATTGTAACTATTGACTATTAACTATGGGTTAAATTATCAACTTACTGTTTAGTTATCTATTTAGCAGCTTACCATTGTGAGGACTGGAGTTGATAATTTTTGAGAGTTACTTCCAAAGAAATTGGAGTCAGTTGCACTGCACAAGCCTTTAATTCCGGTTGCAATGAATCGGGACAAGATTCGGGATGGGTGAGAGCATTAGCTTCAGCTTCATTTGCCCATAACGCACCCCAATGCATAGGGACAAAAACTGTACCAGGAGCGATCGCTTTTGTAATTTTAGCCGGAAATTTCGCTTTACCTCGACGCGATCGCACTTCTAGCCAATGGCGATCGCTAATTCCTAAAACAGCAGCATCGCGAGGATGAATCTCAATGAAGGGTTCGGGATGCATTTGCTGAATTTTTTCAATTCGACCAGTACGAGTTTGGGTGTGCCAATGTCCGTAAAGCCTTCCTGTAGTCAACACAAAGGGATAATTCGGATCTGGTGGTTCTGCCAATCCGCGTGAGTGATATGCTCCAAACCTTGCCCGACCATCAAGAGTATGAAAGCGAAGATCTGTGTAGAGTCTTTTAGAATCCTGAGTTGATTTTTGCTCCTGAGAACAAGGCCATTGGGTGGGGCCTTGTGCTTGTAATTTTTCATGACTAATACCAGTCATCTCACAGGGGCGGTGGCGAGTTAGTTGCACAAATTCAGCATAGACCTCAGCAGAGTTGGCAAAGGCAAATTCTTTCACAAAGCCTAATCGCCGACCAACTTCGGCAAAAATTTCCCAATCTGGTTTGGCTTCTCTTGGTGGTTCGCGGAATGCTTGACACAGGGTGACTGTACGTTCGGAATTGGTCATTACCCCAGTTTTTTCGCCCCATTGAGCAGCAGGTAACAGAACATGAGCGTAAGTAGCGGTTTCTGTCGGGTAATAAGCATCTTGATAGACAGTGAAGGGCGATCGCAATAATGCCTTTTTAGTCCGTTCCAAATCTGGCATACTCACAGCTGGGTTAGTAGCAGCAATCCACAGCAATCCCACTGTGCCATCTTCTAATCCAGTAATCATATCCCAGGCTGTTAAACCAGGATTGGGTGAAATCTGTCCTCGCTTCAGTCCCCACAAATCTTCAACTTCCGCACGATGCTGGGGGTTTTTTACCAAGCGATAACCGGGTAGTAAGTGCGCTAAACCTCCGGCTTCCCTTCCTCCCATTGCATTTGGTTGACCAGTCAAAGAAAAAGGCCCAGCTCCTGGTTTACCAATTTGTCCAGTCATCAGGTGCAAATTAATAATCGTTCTCACCTTAGCCGTACCTTCACTTGATTGATTCACACCCATTGACCAGAGAGACAGCACTCTTTGAGATTGTCCCCAGTAGCGAGCGGCTGTTTCTAAATCTGCAACGCTGATTCCACAACGATTCGCCACTATATCCGGAGCATAGTGACGAATAACCTCAGCGTAGGCTGGAAAGTTGCTGGTGCAGTCTTCGATGAAGCCAGGCTCTATATAGTTCCAACGCATCAACAGGTGAGCAATACCGTTCAACAAGTCGATATCTGTACCTGGACGTATGGCTAAATGTAGGTCAGCTGCTTCTGCGGTGGGTGTGCGTCGGGGATCGACCACAATCATTTTGACTTTGCGATTTTTTTTGTGGTACTTCGCCAAGCGATTGAAAACTATTGGATGACATTCAGCAGTATTAGTACCAATTAAAAATGCACAGTCGGTTAACTCTAAGTCATCGTAACAACAAGGTGGGCCATCAGCGCCAAAGCTTTGAATGTATCCAGCTACAGCGCTAGACATACATAAACGTGAATTGGCATCAAAATTATTACTACCCAAACATCCTTTCATGAGTTTTTGGGCAATGTAATAATCTTCGGTTTGAAACTGACCGGAACCATACATACATATAGCTTCTGACCCTTGGGTAACGCGCACGGTTTGAATCCGCTTTGCGATCAGATCGAGAGCTTCATCCCAACTGGCGCGGCGAAACTTTTGATCTAAAGAGTCTCGTACCATTGGATAATGCAGTCTATTTTTATCCAAAGACTCAGCGATTGTTGCACCTTTAACACAAACCATACCCTGGCTAGATGGGTGAGCTTTGTCTCCTCGCACCCGCCAAATTGGAGTTCCTTGGCTATCCCGATGAGTTGCTTTGCCGTGTTGAGCTGGGGGCGAAACTTCTAGTCCACAGCCAACACCACAGTAAGGACATTGGGTTTTGGTAAATTCACTCATGGCAATTATCCTATTGGGGATTTTGCAACACCAAGCACAGCGCCAGATGGAAAAATACGTATGGTGTACATCAATCCGATATTGAGGTAATTAAAACCACAGATGCATACAGATAAAGATTGAAGTGTTTTCTGTATTTTTCTGTGGTTTCATATTGATAAAATTATTCTTCAGCTAGAACAGAAGGCTTTTGTGTTAACGTTTCTGATAATTCATCTTCAGGTGCGCCTGCAAAAGATCCTTTCGGTTCTTTGAGGAAGAAACCACACATAAAAGCGCAAATTATAGCTGCTACACCCATTGTGCTAAAGAGTGTTGATGCGTCAGTTAAGCTAAAAATTGTCAGATATACTACGCCACCGAAATTACCGTAAGCTCCGACATTACCAGCGATTTGTCCAGTGGCTTCTTTTTTAATTAAAGGTACAATGCCGTAGGTTGCACCACAACCAGCTTGGGCAAAGTAAGCAGCAAACATAGTGACTGCGATCGCTAAAGGAATTGGCCAGCTACTATTAATAAAATGTGCCATCAAGTAGCCAACACCAATACCAGCACTGATAATTGTCATTGTCCATTTGCGTGAGCCAAATTTATCAGAAATTAAGCCACCACTGGGGCGAGAAACTAAGTTTAAAAACGGGTAAGTTGCGGCGATCATTCCAGCTACCACGTGTTCTAAACCAAAGGTTTTTTCAAAGAAGGCTGGGAGCATAGAAACTGCTGCTAACTCGCTACCAAAGTTAGTAACGTAGGTAAATTCAAGTAAAGCAACTTGACTAAACTGATAGCGTTGAACAGGTGTGTAGGTTTTTTTACCAATTAGTAATTCTTTGTTAACTTGATAAGCTTTGTAGGTTTGGTAAGCAAATAATCCTGCTAACACTACCCAAACCAAATACATTTGGGTTTGATTGAGGAAGTGAATATTCTTTTGTTCTAAGCGCCAAGCTAATAAACCCAAGGCAAAAATCAAACCAAAATTGGAAAGAATCATTGCCCAGAAACTTTTAACACTGGTTACTTCCAAAGCACCATTTTTCTTGGGTTTCTTGTAGACTTTATCAGCAGGCGTATCTTGGACGCTGTTGTAATAAATCACGCCGTAGATAGCAGCAATGATACCTGTAAGCGCGATCGCCAACCGCCAGTTGGAAGCACCACCAGCTAAAAAGCTTGTCGCAACAGCAATCATGGGCAGGGCAAACTCTGCACCAAAAGCACCAAAGTTACCCCAACCGCCATAAATACCTTGGGCACTTCCCATCTCTTTTGGAGGGAACCACTCGGCTACCATGCGGATACCTACAACAAAACCAGAACCAACAATTCCCATTAACAGGCGGCTGATGACTAGTTGATTAAAGTCTTGTGATAGTGCTGTCGCCAAACAAGGAACAGCAGCGAACATTAATAAAATTGAGTAAGTAATCCTGGGGCCGAAACGATCCAGCAACATCCCAATAATTAGTCGTGCCGGAATTGTGAGGGCGAGGTTACAAATGCCTAAAGTTTTAATTTGCTCAGGTGCTAAATGTAATTGTTTTCCAATAGTGGTTGCAAAAGGTGCAAAGTTAAACCAACAGACAAAGGTAAGAAAAAAGGCAAACCAAGTCTGATGGAGGATACGATAGCGATCCCTGAATGAAAATAATCCTTTGAGCATTCAAAGTTTCCTCAATTACAAAATTGCACGGAACAACACAGGGATAATTGTTAAATTACCCTGCTCAAATCAGATATTTGTTGTTATTTATTGGTACTGGATCTAAATCTGAAATTTTTGCTCCCTTATTAGTGGGCCTCTAGGGAGTGTTTCAATTATTGCTAATAACTAAAGTTAGAATTACATAGCAAGTTGATTTGTATCTGCAATTACATTTTGCTGGTATAAATGTAAAAATGGCATCATAGCTATGCGTCAAAAATCATACGCTGCTCGTCGCTTTTATTCATCTTCATGAGCAAAGCGACGATAAAGAAAGTCTAGAGCGTAGTTCCGCAAATTATAGTATTCTGGGTCTTCCATGATGCGGCGACGATTCCGAGGACGAGAAAAGGGAATATCTAAGATTTCACCAATTTGAGCAGCAGGCCCGTTTGTCATCATTACAACTCTGTCAGCTAAGAAAAGTGCTTCATCAATGTCATGCGTAATCATCAATACGGTGACTTGATGATCTCGCCAGATTTGCAGTAATTCTTCTTGTAATTCCTCTTTAGTGATGGCATCTAATGCACCAAACGGTTCATCCAGAATTAGAACTTGCGGACGGATAGAGAGGGCGCGGGCGATCGCAACTCGCTGCTTCATCCCGCCAGAAATCTGACTGGGTTTTTTATCAGCAGCTTCTGTCAGTCCCACCATTGCTAAATGTTCTCTAACTATGGCTCGTTTTTCTGCCTGGGTCTTTTTGGGAAATACCGCATCTACAGCCAAATAAACATTATCAAACACACTCAGCCAAGGCAGTAGACAGTAGTTTTGGAACACCATCATCCGGTCTGGGCCGGGTTCAGTGATGGGTTGGTCTTGCAGTAACACCACTCCATCGCTAGGAGTGTTAAACCCAGAAACCATATTCAGCAGAGTTGATTTACCACAGCCAGAATGCCCAATTAAACAGACAAATTCACCCTCGCGAACTTTCAGGTCAATTCCATCGAGTACTGTGTAAGGGCCTTCAGGAGTTGGATAAATTTTGCTGACACCTTCAATTACCAGAAAATTCTCTACTTTCTGGGTTTGTAATGTCTCGATTTGATTAGCTCTATTTACTATTTGCATGGCATTTTTTAGCTTTGCTGTATGGACTTATGATTCACGCAGAGGCGCGGAGAGGGATAAGGAAGACAAAGAGAAACAGGGACGCGGAGAAATAACCAATGACAAATGACAAATGACCAAGGACTAAATAAATACCTCTTCAATACGTATCTGCCGCTTGATTTCTAAGCTTTTGAGATACTCTATTGGCTCGGAAGAGTTAAAAACTTTACCATCAAACAAATGAATCGGGTTATCTTCTCCGATGTCGAGTAAGCCTAGATCTCGGGCAGCCGCACCAAAGATGTCTGTACGACAGACTCTTTCAATCACTTCCACCCAATTTTTCGGGAACGGTGTTAAGCCCCAGCGCGCCAGTTGAGTCACCATCCACAGCAGTTCGGTGCGGTTGGGATAGTTGGTTTGATGGAGATAAAACTGGTTGTAGCCTGTCAGTGCTTGAGGTGCTGTACCGTCACCGCGATCGTAGGGATCGATAAAACCTGGGCGGACGTATACAGGATCGATATCCAGATATTCAGAACGGCAGAGTAATTCGAGAATCTCTTCGCGATTGCGGAGGTCGTCACAATATTGGCAAGCTTCCAACAGCGCTTTGACGAGGGCAAGATAGGTTTCTGGGTACTTTTGCGCCCACTCTTCTCGCACTCCCAGCACTTTTTTTGGTTGTCCTGACCAAGTTTCTAAAGCTGTGGCAGCAACAAAGCCTAAGCCTTGGTGAACGGCTTGGTAGTTCCAAGGTTCTCCGGCACAGTAACCATCAATATTTCCGGCTTTCAGTTCGGAAACCATTTGTGTTGGTGAAATCACAGTCAGGCTGACATCGCGATCGGGATCAATACCGCCAGCCGCTAACCAATAACGCAGCATCAGGTTCTGCATCGATGTGGGATGAACGATACCCAAAGTGAGAATTTGATCGGGAGCAGCATTAATCGCCGCTTTCAACTCAGCTAAGTTCCTCACACCTTGGCTATACAACCTTTTGCTTAAGGTAATGGCGTTCGCATTCCGCGAGAGATTCAAGGCATTGACTACAGGTATGGGCTTTTTGTCACCAGCACCCAAAGTCAAGGCTAGAGGCATTCCTGCTAGCATCTGAGCTGCATCTAATTCACCATTGACAACACCTTTAGCGATTTGCTTCCAGTTGGTAGCACGGTGGAGAGCGATATTTAAGCCGTACTTAGCAAAGAAGCCTTTTTCTTTGGCAACGATTAGAGGTGCAGCATCAGTCAGAGGCATAAAGCCAATTTCAAGACTGACTTTTTCTAAGCCTTGGCGGGATGTTGTTACAGGTTGCTGTGCTTTGCGTTTCTTGGCTAGCTTTTGTTGGTTGAGGAAGTAAATCATTTCATTCCGCAGGCTGTAGTAGCTGGGATGTTTGACTACTTCCAAGCGTTGACGCGGACGAGGGATGGGAACTTCCAAAATTTGCCCGATATGAGCTTCTGGGCCATTGGTGAGCATAACGATGCGATCGCTCAACAATAATGCCTCATCTACATCGTGTGTGACCATCACACAGGTAACGTTGTGTTCGTTGCAGATTTTCATCAGTTGTTCTTGCAAACTTCCTCTGGTTAAGGCATCCAAGGCCCCAAAGGGTTCGTCTAGCAGTAACAACTTAGGACGGGTAGCCAAGGCGCGGGCGATCGCTACTCGTTGTTTCATCCCCCCAGATAACTCACTCGGACGTTTATTTGCTGCATGGCGCAGTCCCACCATGTCGATATGTTCTTCGACAATCCCCCGACGTTCGCCCTTGGGCTGATTTTTATAGACTTCATCTACAGCTAGGGCAATGTTTTCTCTAACGGTTAACCAGGGAAGCAACGAGTAGTTTTGAAAAACTACCATGCGATCGGGACTAGGATCTCTGACTTCTCGCCCTTCTAAAGTCACACCGCCAATGCTGGCTCTATCTAAACCTGCAATGATGTTGAGCAGAGTAGATTTACCGCAACCGGAGTGTCCAATTAAGGAAACAAATTCCCCTTGTTGGATTTTCAATTCAATATTTTTCAGGGCAATATATTTGCCGCCATTTGGTAGGTCAAATATCCGGTCAATGTGATCGACTTCTACAAAGGTAGCCATTGGTTAATTCGTAATTCGTAATTGGTTATTAGCCAAGAGTCAATCATCTACTTTGGACTTTTGGACTCTTGACTTTTGACTTTTGACTACTTCTGTTCTGCTACAACTTTGCTAGCGATAAAACCCACACATCTATCTAGCAGTAAGCCAACCAAACCAACGTAGATGAGAGCTAAAATAATCTCGCTCAAATTGGTGTCTGTGGTTGTGTTGTAGGCATCCCAAATAAAGGAACCAATACCCACGCCACCTACTAACATTTCTGCGGCGACAATTGCTAACCACGATAAACCAATGCCAATGCGTAACCCTGTAAAAATATAAGGAACGGTAGCAGGAAACACAATTTTAAAGAAATACTTTCCGCCTTTGAGACGTAACACCCTAGCAACATTAATGTAGTCTTGGGGAATTTGTTGCACGCCAACTGTGGTGTTAATAATAATTGGCCAAATTGATGTGATAAAAATTACGAAAATCGCTGAGGGATTAGCTTGCTGAAAGGCTGCCAGGGAAATAGGTAGCCATGCTAGAGGCGGTACAGTTCGTAATACTTGAAATATGGGATCGACAGCATTATAAACAAATTGGTTCGCACCAATGAGAATTCCCAAGGCAATTCCTACAACTGTCGCTAGCGAGAAGCCTAAACCAACTCTTCCTAAACTACTAAGGATTTGCCAGCCTAAACCTTTATCACTTTCGCCATTATCAAAAAATGGATGAATGATAAAAGGGTCCCAAGTTTCGGAAAATGTTTCAATTGGCCCGGGTAACTTAAAGTTAGGATTTAAACAAAGTAATTGCCAAATCACCAGAAAAATGGCTAATGCTACTAGTGGGGGGACAATTTTTTTCCAGAAAAATTTATTGAGTGCTTTTTGAGACTTTTTTCTACTAAAACGACTTCCCGCAATAGCTGTCATGTTCTTCTTTCTCCTGTTGTAGTTTAGTTAAATTAAAAAGAAGCGATCGCAGCCATTCTTAAAGTTTTTTAATCTTCAAACTATTGAGATATTCTTCTGGTTTTTCGGGATCGAACTTGATACCATCAAAGAAAGTCTCAACTCCACGAGAAGTACTAGTAGGAATTTCCGCATCAGGTACGCCAATAGCTTTAGCCGCTTTCTTCCACAAATCTTCTTTATTTACCTGGTCAACTACTTCTTTAACTTTGGTATCTTTTGGTAGATAACCCCAACGAATTTCTTCAGTTAAGAACCAAGTATCGTGGCTCTTGTAAGGATAAGAAGCATTATCAGCCCAGTACTTCATCTTATTAGCGAAGTTTTGTTGCTTGCGTCCATCACCGAAGTCAATATTACCCTTAGCCCTTTCTAAAATATCTGCGGCAGCAACGTTAAAGTATTTGCGGTCAGAGCAGATTTTGCACATCTCCTCTTTGTTTTCTGGTTTATCGCACCACTGTTGAGCCTCTAGAACTGCCATTAATAGCGCTTGGGTGGCATTGGGATTTTGATCAACCCAATCTTTACGCATGGCAAAAGCTTTTTCTGGATGGTCTTTCCACAACTCACCTGTAACTAGGGCTGAATAACCTAATTTTTGGCTGACTAATTGGGCATTCCAAGGTTCTCCCACACAAAAGGCATCGACTGTACCAACTTTCATATTCGCTACCATTTGTGGGGGTGGTACTGGTTCCAAAACCACATCTTGGTCAGGATTAATCCCGCCAGCTGCTAGCCAATAACGCATCCATAAATCGTGAGTACCACCAGGGAAAGTCATTGCTACTTTCATGGATTTTTTATCAGCTTTGGCTTTTTCAGCAGCCTCTTTCAACCCCTTACTTTCTAAACCAACTTTTAGGTCTTTCAACTTATTAGCTACAGAGATAGCCTGACCGTTGGTATTTAACCGCGCCAAGAGATACATTGGCACTTTATCGTTAATCGTCATTAGGTAAGGCATGGGGCTGAGGATGTGTGCGCCATCAATCCCACCACCAGCCGAGCCGATTTTCAGGTTGTCACGGGTAACAGGCCAAGATTTTTGCTTGATCACCTCGACATCTTTCATACCGTACTTGGCAAAGAAGCCCTTTTCTTTAGCAATGATGAGGGGTGCAGCGTCAGTGAGTGCGATAAATCCTAGCTTGGCTTTGGTGGTTTCAACTTTGGGTGCGTTAGCTGCTGTAGAGACATTTGCAGCTGGAGCAGCCGAGGGTGATTGTTCGCCTGTTGTGGCTGAATTGGAATTACCAGAAGAGCAACCATGAGCCAAGATAGAAGCAGCAGCCGCAGCAGTAGTAGTGAAAATAAATTTTCTACGTGAAAGATCTTTCATTGTTCCTTTGTTAATTTTTGGTTACGCAGTTATTGGTTGTTGCTTTTTATCCACTCACCGAAATAATCAATACGGGTTTAGCATTACTAAACCCCTACACTCATCTAATGAGTCACTAAGGCTTCTTGCTTTAGTTTTGCGCCAAAGTGTTGGATGAGTAAATTCTGTAATACTGGCTGTAAGTCTTCGCAGGGGATGCCTTTGGTGACGCAAGTTCCCAAATGTGCATCTTTGCCGACTTTACCGCCCATGTAGATGTCCACCCCTTCTAAGGTTTTGCCGTTCTTGCGGGTTTTAGTTCCCATTAAGCCGATGTCTGCGACTTGTGGCTGTCCGCAGGAGTTAGGGCAACCAGTCCAATGAATGCGTACAGGACGAGTAAGGATTAACTCTGATTCCAAGGCTTGAATCGTTGCTAAAGCACGATTTTTGGTTTCGATGAGGGCAAAGTTGCAGAACTGTGCGCCTGTGCAAGAAACTAGCGATCGCGTTAGTAAACCAGGATCTACAGCAAACCTTTCTAATAAAGGTTCAGCTAAAAATGTTACTAAACGCGAATCAGAAATATTGGGGATAATGATGTTCTGCTCGACCGTTAGCCGGATTTCTCCACTGCCGTAAACCTCAGCCAAACGGGCAATTTCAAACATATCTCCCGCATACAACCTACCAACAGGAATATGTAAACCTACGTAGTTTAATCCCGGTTGTTTTTGTTTGTATACACCGATGTGGTCGCGTTTTTCCCAGTCGATTTCATCTTTTGGTGCGGCGGGTAAAAATGACTTACCCAAACGCTTTTCTACTTCCAAGCGGAATTTTTCTAAACCCCACTCGTCAATTAACCACATCAAGCGAGATTTTTGGCGATTGGCGCGTAAGCCGTTGTCGCGAAACACTTCTACAATCGCTCTACACACAGCTACCACATCTTCGGGAGCTACCCAAGCATTCAAGGGGATCGCCGCTTCACAACGTTTAGCTGAGAAAAAGCCACCAACGATGATGTTAAACCCAAATTTGGGCGATGAGGTATCTGCATCCTTAAAAGCTGGCACAAAAGCTAAATCGTTGATTTCGGCGTGAACTGAATTATCCCTTCCACCAGTAATTGCAATATTAAATTTGCGTGGGAGGTTGGTAAACTCAGAGTTCCCTTGGCCTTTGTTGGTCAACATATCTTGAATTTGTTGTACCAACTCTCGTGTATCAAACAACTCATCCGCATCCAAACCCGCTACCGGGTCGCCTGTGATATTGCGGATGTTGTCCATCCCTGATTGGATGGTAGTTAAACCCACTGCCTCAAATCTATTAAAGATATCTGGCAAGTCTTCAATCGCGATCCCCCGCAGTTGGATATTTTGCCTGGTCGTAATATCGGCGCTGCCATCATCACCATAACGCTGCACCACTTCTGCGAAAGCACGCATCTGGGGACTGGTGAGAATACCGTTCGGTATCCGCATCCGCATCATAAACTTACCAGGGGTGACTGGGCGAAAAAACACACCCACCCACTTCAGTCGATGATCGCGGTCTGTTTCATCCATTGCTTCCCAGCCTAGAGAGGCAAATTTTTCAATTTCCCCCTTAATGGCAAGTCCATCTTTTTCTGCCTTGAATTTCTCGAACTTGTTGAGGCTGGCTGTAGTGGTAGTTGCTGTGTCTGTCATGAGCTGACTCTCATTGCAAATTTTTAATCCCGAAGAACCTCTTGAGTTATTGCCCAATATCAATTAACCCGTAGTCGATCGTTTCTTCTGTCTACTAGGGCAAATGCATTCATAATGTATATTTGGTACTGAAATTATTGCTTCAGGAAAAATATTTCCGTGTATCCATTTGGAAAAGGTGTAATAGCTGTTCTGGTACTGAAAGTGTAACGATTTACATACTATTAAGGTTAAAGGCGGATTTTCGCTAAAATCGTATAAATCGCTACGAAATTTTAGGTTACTGGCCAAAAATGTATCTATATGATGCATTTTCTGCATAATATGTGTTTCTGAAGTGACACGCAGCCCTTGAGAAAAGCGATCGCCATTAATCCAAACTGGAAAGTTATTTGAGATAAAGTAGCCTATGAAACGTCGTGAGTTCATTAGTTGGGTAGGTTTAGGCTGGATAGCAAGTTCTCTACCGATAGCAATTGCTGCTTGTTCTTCCGAAACAACGACACCAACACCAACATCTTCTGCGCCTTCTGGAGGCTGGCAAAAGGTAGGCACTTCAGCAGAATTAGATAAGACTGGTCAGCTGATTGTTAATGACTCACCTGTTGGATCTGTATTAGTAGTAGGCAAATCTAAATCGGAAAATTTGATAGCTGTTAACCCTACCTGTACTCATAAAGGCTGCACGGTAGCATGGAAAGACGAAGCTAAAAAATTCGCTTGTCCCTGTCATGGGTCAGAATTTGGCGCTGATGGTAAAGTGCTAAAAGGCCCAGCCAAGAAACCACTCACAACTTACACGGCTAAAATTGAGGGTGATTCTGTAGTGGTTAAGCAAAGCTAGTGCAAGAAAGTAGAAGAAATTCGCAGTCAGGACTTTGATACCTGGAATTTTCAGCACTTTCATGCTTAGTACAAACTTATCAAAGCTTTTGCGATGAACCAGTCGTCTATGAGAAGATGCAAATTAGCAGTGTAGGGGTTTCTCAGGATTGTGAATAACATCAACCAGCTTTTGGTGCAAGCACAAACAGCACATGATGCAGCTGATTGGTCATCGCTGATTCAATATTTACAAAGGTTGATTCTAAAACAAGATTCTACAAATCCGGAGATAGTTAAACATCGAGAGCAAATACTGGAATTAGCGCTCGCGATTTTAGAATTTGGGGATTTTCAGCAACGCTGGGAAATTGCTAAGGTTTTTATTCAATTGGGCAATGTTGCTATCCCGCGCTTAATTGAAATATTAGAAGACGAAGATGCAGATGAAGAAGCACGCTGGTATGCAGCGCGAATATTATCAGAATTTAAGCATCCAGATACGATCGCTCCTTTAGTGCAATTGTTAAAAAGTAGCGACAGTCAAGAACTTAAAGCGATGGCTGCAACAGCATTAGGGGAAATGGATACTCTGGCGATCGCAGCACTTGCTGAACTTTTAAGCGATGAGAATACACGGCTTTTGGCAGTGCGATCGCTGTCTTACATCCGGCGTACAGAAATTATCACACCTCTATTGAGTGTAGTACAAGATCCTCAAGCCGCAGTTAGGGCAGCAGCGATCGCAGCCCTCAGTAGTTTCCATGACGAACGCGTACCCCCCTTATTAGTCACTGCTTTAGATGATTTTGCTAGCTCAGTGAGACTAGCAGCAGTCCAAGGTTTAGGTTTTCGCTCCGATCTATGCGCAACCTTAGATTTGGTGACGCAAATCCAACCCAGACTTTATGACTTGAACGAAGACGTTGCTTGTGCAGCAGCAGTTGCTTTAGCACGAATGGGTGGTGATAATGCTGCTAAATCCTTATTTGAGGTACTGATTTCACCCAATCAATCAATAAAACTGCAATTAGAAACTATTCGCTCCCTCAGCTGGTTAGGGAGTGTTTCTAGTTTGGAATATCTTCAACAAGCACTAAATCACAGCACCTCAGAAACACTGTGGCAAGAAATTGTCACCGTTTTAGGAAGAGTACAACAGCCGGAATTAACACTCATAGCCACAGAAATTTTGTTGGAAATGCTGCGATCGCCGCATCCAGCTACAGAAATTAGCAATATTAAAAGTGCGATCGCTCTATCTTTAGGGCAGTTAGGTCAAATGCAGGCAATTGAACCATTGATTGAGCTACTAGCAGATCCAAATAAATCGGTGCGACTACACGCGATCGCTGCACTCAAAAACCTAGCACCAGAAGTTGCATACCAACAATTGCAACAGCTAGCAAATAACACCACAATTACACCAGACTTACAACAAGGAATTGCGATCGCCTTAATAGAATGGTGACATTACTATAGGTATAAATTCCCTAATCAATTAACAAACATGAAGACATACAGATGCAATTTTTGCTGTTGAAGGTGATAGACTTATGTCTGTAAAACTGCTTATAAAAAAATTCTAATTTCATTAACAATTACATAGTTTTCTAATTTTTTATCAACAACAAATATCGATAAAACAAAATTTTCATTTGAGCGCATTCTTAATTCTTAAATACTCTAGAAGCGTTTACAGACATCAATAACAACCAAGTAAGAACAATCAAGCATTTCTAGATTTCTCTAATCATGCATCTTGGCATAGTCTGGGTAATAGATCCTTTAATCTCATTAATTAAAATTGCTGAAGTACTTTAAAGCTAATTTTTGTAAGCACTCGTAATACTTAGAAAACATCAACTACAGAAACTGGATTGCAGCTTGCCTTTCAAAGCCAATATACGAGGGATTATGTCACTCACAATACAAAATCATCATAATGAATTTAGCCCTCAGTCCCTTCATTTACCAAATTTAAAGGATTGTATAGACTACTCTCCCTTGACAGTTACCCCAGATTTTTCTGTAGTCGATGCCATTGTCTTGATGAGTCAGCACCGAACCAGTAGTACCTTGATAGTTGAGAAATCACAATTAGTAGGAACGTTTACAGAGCGAGATTTAGTTAAGCTAACTGCCTCTGGAGTTCAGCTATCTCAGGTAAAAATTGCAGAAGTAATGACACGACAAGTAATTACCCTCAAGCAATCCGATCCTCAAAATTTATTCACTGTTGTGTCGTTATTACATCAGCATCAGATTCGTCATTTACCTGTGTTGGATGAAAACGATCGACTAATCGGTATCATCACACCCGCAACTATTCGTCAAGCACTGCAACCCGCTAATTTTCTCAAGCTGCGATCTGTTACCGAGTTGATGACTACGCAGATCGTTCATGCGCCGCGAACTGCAACTGTGTTGGATGCAGCCCGACTCATGGCTGAAAATCAAATTAGTTGTGTGGTGATAGTAGAAGCAGCAGCGGAGCAATTGGACTTGCTTATCCCTGTAGGAATTATTACCGAGCGAGACATTTTGCAATTTCACTTATTGGGGTTAGATATAGCTCAAACCCAGGTGGAAAGTGTGATGAGTTCACCATTATTTTGCCTAAGTCCTACAGATTCTCTATTGGATGCTCATGAAGAAATGCAGCGTCGCCATGTCCGCCGATTAGTGATAGTTGGCAAGCAAGGGGAATTGTTGGGAATTATTACTCAGACAAGCTTTCTGCAAGTTTTAGAACGCCTGGAAATGTCTGCTGTGATTGCTGCACTCCAACAACAGGTAGAACAACAAACAGATGAATTAAAAAAAGCCAACGAGCAATTAAAGCAAGAGATTGAGCAACGCCAACAGGTAGAAGCAGAGCTACGCAAAGCTACTGCTGATTTAGAAAAACGAGTAGCGGAACGCACAATAGAAATTTCCCAAGCTAATGCACTTTTGCAACAGGAAATTAGCGATCGCGAACTTGCTTTTCGAGAACTCCAGCAAGTTGAATTAACTCTACAGCAGGAGCGTGACTTTATTTCAGCCGTCCTCGATATAGTTGGCTGTTTGGTTGTAGTACTCGATCGCCAGGGAAGAATTCTCCGTTTTAATCAAACCTGTGAAGCAGTAAGCAACTATTCGTTTGCTGAAGTTCACGGTAAGCATTTTTGGGACGTGTTTTTAGTTCCAGAAGAAATAGAAGCTGTCCAAGCTGTTTTCCAGCGACTCCAAGCAGGTCAATTTCCCAACCAATATGAAAATTATTGGTTAACAAAACAAGGAAATCGTCGATTGATTGCTTGGTCTAATACTGCTATTTGTGATGAATCAGGGACGGTGGAATATATTATTGGAACTGGTATCGACTTGACCGAACGCCAGCAAGCCGAGACAGCACTCAGAAGTAGCGAGTTGCAACTGAGAGCATTATTTCAGGGGGCAAATGATGCTATGGTGATAGCCGATGATGAAGGCAGGTATGTAGACGCTAACCCCGCCGCCTCTCGACTTTTTGGCTTGTCAACAACAGATCTTTTCGGTCGCACTATTGTAGAATTTGCCGAGCCTGGTTTTGATTTTATCAAAGTATGGCAAGAATTTCAAGCAAGTGGGCGAGAAACTGGGGAATTTCGCCTCCTACGTCCCGATGGTACGATTCGCGAGGTAGAGTATGGGGCGACAGCTAACTTTATGCCTCACCGTCACCTCTCAATTTTGCGGGATATCAGCGATCGCAAGCGAGCCGCAGAACAGCAGCAACTAGTAGCAACAATCGCCCAACGTATCCGCGCCTCTTTGAACTTAGACGAGGTATTAAATACTACTGTGGCTGAAGTTCGGCAGTTCCTTCAGGCTGACCGAGTTTTTATTTATCGCTTTCAAGCAGACTACAGTGGCATTGTAGTAGTGGAAGCTGTTGGTGATGGTTGGTTTTCTGCTCTCAATACCAAAGTTGAAGACACTTATTTTATGGAAACTGGCGGTGAGGAATACAGACAGGGTCGTATCCAAGCTGTACCAGACATTTATACAGCAGGTCTCAGCCAATGCCACTGCGATTTACTAGCTCAATTTCAGATAAGAGCAAACTTGGTAGTCCCGATCTTGCAAGGAGCAAAATTGTGGGGATTGTTAGCGATCAACCAATGTTCTGCAACCCGGTTGTGGCAGTCGTGGGAAATAGATTTAATTAATCAATTGTCAACCCAGGTCAGCATTGCCATTCAGCAATCAGAATTGTATCAGCAAGTACAAGCTGAACTGATGGAGCGTCGGCAGGCAGAAGCGGCTTTGCGTAAGAGTGAAGCACAATTGAAGTTAGCCTTAGAAGCTGCCAAAACAGGGATTTGGGACTGGAATATTCTCGATAACAAAATAACTGGGTCTGAGAATTTGCCTGAGATGTTTGGTCTTGACCCAGATAAATTTGATGGGACTTATGAAGCCTTTATCAATCAAGTTGATCCACTAGATCGGGAATTAGTGATTAACGCAATCACGCGATCGCTCCAAGAAGGCGCAACCTACGACATCGAATTTCGGATTGTCTTGCCTGATGGCAAAATTCGCTGGGCAGCCACCAAAGGTCAAGTTTTTTACGACCAAACGGGCCAAGCTGTGCGGATGATTGGGGTAGATATGGACATTAGCGATCGCAAGCAAGCGGAGCAGAAAATCCGCGAACAAGCTGCTTTGCTTGATATCACCAGCGATGCGATCGTAGTCCGGAATTTATCACACGAAATTTTATTCTGGAACAGAGGAGCCGAGTGCTTATATGGTTGGTCGGCCGAGGAAGCCCTAGGCAAAAATGCTAATGAATTGTTGTATAAGAAAATTCCGCCACAAATAGAAGAAGCTCTCAAGACAGTTCTGGAACAAGGCGAGTGGTTTGGTGAATTACCTCAAGTCAGCAAATATGGTGCGGAGATCGTTGTCGAAGGACGTTGGTCGCTGGTACGCGATGAAGTCGGAAATCCTAAATCAATTTTAATTGTCAACACCAATATCACTGAGAAAAAACAACTAGAAGCGCAATTTTTACGTGCCCAGCGTTTAGAGAGCCTGGGAACTCTTGCTAGTGGCATTGCTCACGATCTCAATAATATTCTCACACCTATTCTGACTTCATCTCAATTGTTGGTACTCAAACTGAGCAATCTCGATGCACGGAATCAACAATTATTAAAAATAATCGAAACTAATTCTAAACGCGGTGCTGATTTAGTTAAACAAATTCTTACCTTTGCCCGTGGATCGGAAGGCAAACACCTCCCTTTACAAATAGAACATCTGCTCTCAGAAATTCAACATATTGCCAACAGTACATTTCCTAAATCCATTATCATCAAGACGAATCTGCCAACAACTAAGCTTTGGACTGTCTTGGCAGACTCCACGCAAATGCATCAGGTATTAATGAATCTAGTAGTTAATGCTCGTGATGCTATGCCCAATGGTGGGACTTTGCAACTGCAAGCAGAAAATATTTCCATTGATGAGACCTATGCCAAAATGCATTTGGCTGCTCATGTGGGTCAATATGTAGTTATAACTGTCTCGGATACAGGAGTAGGTATTCCTGCTCATCTATTGGATCGCATTTTTGAGCCATTTTTCACAACTAAAGAACAAGGCAAAGGTACAGGATTAGGCTTGTCAACCGTAATTGGCATTATTCATAACCACGGTGGTTTTGTTAACGTCTGTAGCAAGATGGGTCAAGGCACCCAATTTCAGATTTACTTACCAGCTGGTTCCCAAAAGATCAACCAGCAAGCAGAAACTCTAGAATTACACAATGGTAAAGGAGAAACAATTCTCGTTGTAGATGATGAATCCGCCATCCTAGAGATTATCAAAATCTCTCTAGAAGACTACAACTATAGAACACTAACGGCTACTAACGGTATTGAAGCGATCGCATTATATAGCCAGCACCAAGATGAAATTAGCCTGGTACTGCTAGATATGATGATGCCATCGATGGATGGGTTAACCACAATCCGCGTTTTACAACAAATGAATCCGCAGGTCAAGATTATTGTGATGAGTGGTATCAATGCGAGAAATCAACTTGCCGAAGTTGATGGCATCAATACATTTTTGAGCAAGCCCTACACTATTAATGAATTGTTGCAGGCTATAGAGACAGTCAATAGTCAATAGTCATGTGTCCAAAGTTCCGAGTCCAGAGTTAATAGTCATTTGTCCCTCTCATCTCCCTTGTCAACGCCACTTGCTACAACGCGACGGCACTTCCTACCCTTCGGGAACGCTTTCAGCGAACAAGTCGGCGTTCGCCCTTGGCGTTGCCGAAGGCTAGCCGCCCAACGGAGTGCCTTGGAAACCCGCGCAACGCAGAGGCTCCTCCTTGTCTCCCCACACTCCCCACACTCCCTCATCCCTAGCAAACAAATTGCGTGGCGGAGATTTAGGGAAAAATACAGCATCAGAATGAATATTGATGAGAAAAGCTGTAAAAAGCGAAGTCGAAAAAATGTAAATTAAAATCTTGCAGAGTCAACCACTTGTAACAAACTCTACCAAATTAAGTTTAAAAATCCGTTAACTTAATGAAAGCCATAAATGTAATTCAGGCTACAAAAAAATGCGACTAGAGCAGTTGCAAGCTTTTTTAGCGATCGCGGACACTGGCAGCTTTCAACAAGCCGCAAGAAAATGTGGGGTCACTCAATCTACAATTAGTCGCCAAATCCAGGCATTAGAAGCAGATTTGGGGATAGAACTGTTTCATAGAACCACTCACGCCAAGCTGACACTAGGGGGTGAGAGGTTACTACCCCGCGTGCGGAAAATCTGTCAAGAATGGCAAACAGCCACAGAGGAATTAACAGATTTAATCTCAGGTAAACAGCCAGAATTGTGTATTGCTGCTATACATTCCTTGTGTGCTTCATACTTACCACCAGTTTTACAGCAATTCTGTCGCGATTACCCAGATGTACAATTACGAGTAACTTCTTTGGGTAGCGATCGCGCTTTAAAAGTATTGAAAGATGGATTGGTAGATTTGGCAATTGTGATGAACAATCGCTTTCTCACTACTGGCCGTGAAATGGTTGTAGAAGTACTCTATGAAGAACCAATAGAAGTTCTCACCGCCGCCAAGCATCCACTCGCCCAATATGAATGTATCCCTTGGTCTGAGCTAATTCGCTATCCTCAGGTAGTGTTTAAAGATGGTTATGGGATGCAACGCCTAATCCAAGAGCGATTTGAGCGATTAGAAGCCACACTGCAAGCAGCTTTAGAAGTCAACACTTTAGATGCTTTCCGGGGAGTGGTACGTCAAGGAGAACTGATCGCTTTGTTACCGCATTCTGCCTTAATGGAAGCCCAGCTTGACCCGACTTTGGCAGTACGCCCGTTAGCTAGTAATAGTAATTGTACTTTGCCTGATACTTCTAGTTTGACACGGCGGGTAGTCATGGTTACAACTGGCGATCGTCTGCAAATTCCGCCTATCAAGCATTTTTGGCAACTAGTACGAGATAATATCCCACCACAAATTAACCAACAGCGATCGGCTTCTTAACGCTATGATGAGTCAAAAGTCCAAAGCCTAAAGTCCATAGTCAAAAGTTCAAAGCCCAATAACTATTGACTATTGATCTTTGACCATTGAGTATTGACTATTGACCCTTGACTATTGACTGTCATGAGCAATGTATTTAGGCCATTTCTGCAAAAGGTAGGGAGTGGAAATCACACAGGAGAAAATTTAACTCGTGCTGAAGCTGCCACAGCTACCAAAATGATGCTGGTAGGTGAAGCAACTCCTGCCCAAATCGGAGCTTTTCTAATTGCCCATCGCATCAAGCGTCCCACGCCCGATGAGCTGGCGGGAATGTTAGATGCTTACAACGAACTAGGGCCGAAACTTCAACCTATAGCTTCTGAGCGATCGGTAATCGTCTTTGGCATACCCTATGATGGCAGAACGCGCACCGCACCAATTAGCCCGATTACAGCTTTAATATTAGCGGCTGTTGGCCAACCAGTGGTGATGCATGGAGGCGATCGCTTACCGACGAAGTACGGTATACCTTTAGTAGAAATTTGGCAGGGGTTAGGGGTCGATTGGACAAACTTGTCACTTGACAAAACCCAGCAGGTATTTGAGCAAACAGGAATTGGCTTTGTTTATACGCCTCAGCATTTTCCCTTAATTAACAGTATTTGGGATTACCGCGATCAGCTAGGCAAACGTCCACCTTTGGCAACAATGGAGCTAATTTGGTGCCCTTACGCCGGAGATGTACACATGATTCCGGGATTTGTCCATCCACCTACAGAAACGCTATTTCAATTAACTCTAGCTTTGCAAAATATTACAAAATATACTTTAGTTAAGGGATTGGAAGGTAGTTGCGATTTACCACGCGATCGCACAGCTATCATCGGCTTATCAACACCCTCCGGCGAACTAGATCGCTTGCACCTCGCACCGCGCGATTACGGTTTTACAACTAAAAATGTCCCCCTTGGTACAACAGAAGAACTACTTACCGAAATGCAAGCAGTTCTGGCGGGTAATCCTATAGAATTAACACAAACAGCCTTGTGGAATGGCGGATTTTACCTTTGGCAAAGTGGCGTTTGTCCAGATATGCGATCGGGTCTAGCTAAAGCGGCAGAATTATTAATAAATGGAGTTGTAGCTAACAAACTTCAACAACTAAGCCAGGTAGTAAATTCAATAGCAAAAACGGCATTTCAGCCAGTTTGATGAGTCAAGAGTTAAAGGTAAAGTGTCATTTATTTCTTTCCCCCTGCTCCCTGCTTCCTGCTTCCTGGTTCCTCATCGCCCTACTTAGCCACAGATAAGATCATACCTTCAGAGGCTAAAACTGCTTTGGGAAAGACAGACTTAACATCAGATTGAACCCGATCTAAAAACTCATCGTCGTCATCTGGATGATAATGAGAGATAACTAAGCTTTTAACACCCGCACGATCGGCTAAATCTACAGCAGTCTGCCATTGTAGATCGGCTAGATCGTGGTTGTGAGCTGTGGGGGGATTATAAGTACCGTTAGCAATGAAGAAATTGACCCCTTCAATTAGCTGTAAAATCCTTTCCTGCTCTACTTTATCGGGAGTCTTGGGCAAATCTGTAATGTAGGCAACGCTAAAATTCTGCCACGTAACGCGGTAGCCAAGCGATCGCTGATGTTTATTGATCAATGCTGCGTTAATCGAGACATCATCTAGCTTGACCTCGCTACCCGAATTGAGATTGTGGAAATGCAATTGTGATTGCATTACCTGTAAAGGATAGGGAAAGTGTGGCTGAAGCATTTGGTCATAAAGACACTGCTTAATCGAGGCACTATTTGAGGCTGCTGCGCCGTAGATATGGAATTTATTTTGAGCAATAAATGCGGGGGCAAAAAAGGGAAAGCCTTGAATGCGATTTAATTGGGAGTTAGTAAAAAATAAATGGGCCTCTATTGGCTGTTGTAGCTGCTGCCAAGTTTTACCTAATACTCGTAAGCCCGTACCTCCATCAAAAATCAATTCTTTTCCGGCTACACGTATTTCTACACAACCAGTATTCCCCCCGTAGCGGTTGGTGTTACTGGCTGGGGTAGCAATCAAACCTCTAACACCCCAGAATTGCACTAAAAATTCTGTGGCTGAACTACTGAGTGGGGTAGTTTGCTTCTCAGTTACGTAGCTCTGGGAACCCGACAGCTCAAAATTTGACATTTTCCTTGCATTTTAGACCTTACTGAGCAGGTCATCGTAGTGCCGTACTTCCAAAAGTTGGTTTTTTTCGTCTACAATGACGACCTTAGGCGAGTAATTTTGTAACTCTTCCGGAGTAAACTGCCCGTAGGCCATTATAATCAGGCGATCGCCTATAATGCCTAGACGTGCGGCAGCCCCATTCAATTCTATTACTCCTGAGTAGGCTGGAGCAGGTATTGCATAGGTAATAAAGCGCTCGCCATTAGCTTTATTCACTACTTGTACCTGTTCGTAGGGTAAAATACCAGCTTTTTGCAACAGAATTTCATCTATACTGATACTACCTACATAGTTGACATTTGCCCCTGTAAGGGTACAGTTGTGAATTTTGGCTGACAGGAGAGTTCGCTGCATTTGATTTAGATTTACTAGCAATTTTTGCGAGCCGCAAAAAGCAAAAGTTTTTGATTTTATTGATTACTGACTATGGTAACTAGGTTTTTAGCTAGTTTGTACCGATGAAATCATGAATCCATGATTCAACAAAATTGGTAATGGGCGATCTGTCAATAGTCAATAATACAAAAATAAATTTCTGCATTACTGACAACTGAGAGCTTACCCATTACCATCAGCGATTAGCCTTGAGCAGCTTTGATGGACTTTTCTACCAATGCTTTTACCCGATCGACATCTTGCCAACCGAGAATTTCAGTTACTTTTTTTTCCAGATTTTTATAAGTGCGGAAAAATTCAGCAATTTCATCCAAGCGGTGTGATGGTAAATCTTTTAAGGATTGTATTTGAGCATAACGCGGGTCTTTGTCAGGAACGCAAAGAATTTTTTCATCGCGATCGCCGCCATCAATCATCTCTAATAAGCCAATCGGTCTTGCTGCAATGATACAGCCAGGAAAGGTTGGTTCATCAACAATGACCATACCATCTAAAGGATCGCCATCATCAGCTAATGTATTGGGTACAAAGCCATAGTCATAAGGATATTGTACCGAAGAATACAGTACTCGATCTAGGGCAAAGGCCTGTAGATCTTTGTCAAATTCGTATTTATTTTTACTCCCGCCTGGAATTTCAATCAGAACGTTGATTAGACCCGGTTTTGGCTGGGGTGGTATACGGGATAAGTCCACAAAAAAGCTCCTCTATTAACACAGTAAATTTTGGGCGTCAGCAATATAGGCTCCCCGTGTAGAATTTTAGGGCCAAGATGGACTTCTTCCCAAGGTATTCTTTTAACTTACGGGAACAGCGAACAGAACTGCCTAATTTTTGTTTTGCATAAGTGAAAGCAACAATCTTCTATTCTGCGAAAAAAAGCGGCGATTACTTAGAGATCGCCGCGCTTGCTTTCAGTATTGACATTTCCCATTGCTAGCAGCATCTGGGATTGCTGGTTGAATTAGAGTGGAGTTCGATCGCCACGATGTAGATAACCTAACTCCTCAACAACCATCCAAGTTACGCCCTACCAGAGTTACAAGAGTTTTTATCCTCTTTGTTTTGCTGGATATTCGTGCTGGTTTAGAGTTTATTACTCATTGGATACTTACTTCTCAAGTTTTTTGATGAGACTGCCTAATCTGGACTTTTAGGCAAATTATAAGTTAGAGGTTGTTGGTTATGGGTAACATTCGCTGAAGAATAATGAGCAATGACAAATACAGGGAGTGTCAGAGTTAACAGAGCGATCGCAGTTCCCACAATGTCTGCCAACCTATGGGAATATGTATCGTTATTGGCAGACTGGCTATTTGAATTCATACAAAAAATTTGAACTTCACCAAATCACTTTGAGTTTTACTCTCTTCAAGAGAGCCTTGATGCTATTTTAACGATTTTTTAGCTGTAAAATCTGAATTGATACAGAATCTTAACCAGTTTCCTAACTGTCATAATATATATTTGCTACCTCAGAAAGTTGACATAAAGTTCATTACAAACATTTTTTGCTTTAACGTCGTGTTGGCTATTAAATATCACTATCTCTACAGTGTATTTGTTGGCATATTTATAGCTGGCATCTCAGCATTAGAAATCACATTTTGAATTATGAGATGAGATCGAATTTACTCAGGTATTTAGCATTTACTGCATTAGTATAACATCTTCAAATTCCTTGTCTAAGGTAGTTTTAGGGATAATTGCCTAATTTGTGCTACTTCAAATCAATACCGCAAAACCACCGATTATCTATCATATTACCTAACACATCAACAGTAGTTACACTTAAAAATTTGCAAGCGTTCTGGCTAACTATTAAGGTAGATTTTTTTAACCATAAATCTCTATCGGGAAAATCCAGATATCTATCTAGTTTGGTAGTATTAATTAATTTCCTACACTCAGAATCTGCCAGAATTTAAATTGCCAGATACTAGTAATATCTCCTATTGTGTCAATCTATATATAGGTAGATTTCTTAAACATTTAAGCTACTAGAACTCTAAATAAATTTACTAAATGTTGCAGAAATGATATTGATTAATAATGCAGAGTTTGATGAAAAATTTTATAACAAATTAATCTATGAGAAAACCGCCGCTAAACTAGGGCGGTCTGGTTAAGCAATCGGAGGGTAGTTATAGCTTACTCTGCGAAAAGTGGCAATTGTTGTAGCCAAGTTTGCACTTAATCAATTAACGTCTACCATAAGCAGTCATTGGTTCTTGAATAAACCGAATGTAAAGATGTTTAAACGTTGATTTAATCACGCGTGGCATTGCAAAATCGATGGGGATTAACTTGTCTGGTAATCGCCAATCTTCTAATTTTAGTAATTCAGGTTCTAAGTGAGGAAAATCAATATTAGCTAATTCTGGACACACTCCTAATCGTTGGGAAGCTGCGACGGTGGGTACTTGTTGGGGTGGGACGTTGAGAATTTCTACCATTGCCCGATCTAAGGCAAATACATTTGATGCTGCTGCTAAAATACCCAAGGCACGAGGTTCTCCATTACTAGGGCCATTGCCATCATGACCGATGATGCCATCTAAAATGGTTAAGTTGGGGTTAATAGCTTTGGCTGTTTCTACTAACATTTCCCCAAAGCGGTTGGCGTCTTTGCCAGCTTCCATGTGCCACCAAGCTTTCATCTTGCCTGGAACGCAACCAAAAAGATTTTTAACTCCTAGAGTTAATGTCAGTTGGGCGTGGGATTTGACCTTCGGTAGGTTAATCACGACATCCGCCGCCATTGCTTCTTTCGATAACAACAGGTGATTAAAATTCTCGCTGACTGTTTCGTAACGCTGACCGTGAAAATCTACAATGGGCAGCTTGAGTTCTTCTAAAATCGGTGCATAGCCATTGGCTACAGCTACACCCTTCGCACTGCCAAAAGCCGGACTATCGCCTAAAAAGGGTTTACCGCCAACTTCTATGACCATCTGGGCAACTGCGTAAACCAGTTCGGGGCGGGTAGTACACTCTTTACCAGGACGCGCCCCTGTGAGGAGATTAGGTTTGAGTAAAACGCGATCGCCACTTTTCACAAAAGCTGCCATTCCCCCAAAAGGTTCCAGCAGCGTCACTAAAGACTCTCGTAAAGTCTCGGTTTCGTAAGAAGTAGCACGGATTAAACTGACCGATGGTTTTTGGGTCTGCATGGATAATAAAGAAGATTAGTAAAGATAACAGAAAGAAGAAGTTCTTCTTTCTTATATCTTTCTATTATCTTTCTAATCTACTTTGCCTGATTCTGCGGTGAGGGGTAAGATACCACTCATTTGTTCGAGATTTAAGACTGTGGCTAATTCTGCCTCACTCATCAGTCCTTTTTCTAAGACAATCTGCCTCAAGGATTTGCCAGTTTCTAGGGATTCCTTAGCTACAGCCGCCGCATTCAGATAACCGATGTGAGGGTTGAGGGCGGTAACTAAAGCTAAACTACCTTCAGCATATGCCAAACACCGTTCTTCGTTAGCGGTAATGCCTTTGATGCAGCGTTCTGTGAGGGCGGCGATGGTATTTCCCAAAATTTCGATACTGTGAATCAAATCATAGGCAATTAGCGGCATCATCACATTTAATTCCAATTGTCCGGCTTGAGCTGCTAAGGCGATCGCATTATCGTAACCCATGACTTGAAAACATACCATTGATGTCATCTCTGCCATCACCGGATTATACTTACCTGGCATAATCGAAGAACCTGGTTGCACTGGCGGTAGTTGAATTTCCTTGAATCCAGTTTTTGGCCCGGAATCCATTAGCCGCAAGTCGTGGGAGATTTTCACTAAATCCTGGGCTAAATTACGCACAGCACCGGAAACATTTACAAATGGTGCCATACTCTGCATTGCAGCCATGAGGTGCGGTGCGGGTTGCAAAGGCAAATTTAGCAATTCGGCCAGCACTTCTACAACCCGCGCCCGATAAAGAGGATGAGTATTCATACCCGTACCAGCCGCACTACCTCCCAAACCCAACACCATCAAATCTCCAGAGGCGGTGTAAATGCGGTTTTGATGTTCTGCAAGGATGTATGCCCAAGCCCGGAAATTCTCACCCAAACGCACAGGTACAGCATCTTGCAAATGTGTTCTACCAGACTTGACGATATCTTGAAATTCTGTAGCTTTGGCTTCCAAGGTTGCGATCGCATTATCTAAGGCTGGGTGTAATGTATGCGCAAGTGCCAATAATCCACCAATGCGAATTGCTGTGGGAATTACATCATTGGTAGACTGTCCGTAATTCACATGGTCATTCGGACTCACGCGCTTATAGTTACCTTTTTCATCGCCCAGAATTTCTAAAGCGCGATTCGCCAAAACTTCGTTAACATTCATGTGGTGGGAAGTACCCGCACCAGCTTGATAAACATCGACAACAAATTGATCGCGCAACTTTCCTGCAAGTATTTCTTCCGATGCTTGCACAATTGCCTGACTAATGTTTTGGGGAATGCAACTCAGTTCGCCGTTGACAATTGCAGTAGCTTTTTTAATTAATAAACAAGCATCTACGTAAGTAGATAAGGGCTTTAGTCCACTGATAGGGAAGTTTTCGATTGCCCGCAGCGTTTGGATACCGTAATAAACATTACTAGCAATTTGGCGATCGCCCATCGAATCTCGTTCGATGCGAAATTCAGAATCTATTTGTTGAGTCATGGTTCGTATAATTTAGAGAATCTCAGAACACAGATCATCCCACGCCTAGGCAGAGATGTGGAGATCCAACATCTGTGATATAAATCATTTTTTAGGCAATAATTTTAAGTATTGACAGCAACTCTGCCTCTTGTATGATTTTGGTGGGGTGATAGTTTCAGGCTATCAAACTAAAGCAATTTATGATTGACTTTGTGAATTAGTATTGATTTCTCAAGCTTTTATTCAAGAACAAGGTAATGGCAAACTTCGACACGAGGAGCAACTTGTTACTGAAGAACTAAGAAAACGTGGCATTCCCATCACCTTTTATACCCAAAAGCGAATTCAGCGGCGACAACTTTCACTCAACGATTGTTCTTTAGTTGTGGGTGATATGCCTTGTGTTTTAGGTGCATTAAAACAGCTTGGTATCCCTGAACCTTTACCAAACGATTATCCCCCTTCTTTGAGCAACTTCATGCACCGTCGGATATGGACATCTACGCTTTTAGAGTTAGAACAAAAACTTCGCAACGCCAAATATTCTTCAATATTTGCTAAACCTGCTGTACGCCGCAAACGCTTTACAGGTTGTGTCTTTGAATCAGAATATGATTTATACCGAGTTTATGGAGTATCGCGTCAGGAAAAGTTGCTGTGTTCAGAAGTAGTGTCTTGGCTGAGTGAGTATCGCATCTATGTTGTTCGCTCAGAAATTAGAAGTATCGATTGTTATGATGGGAACGCCAATGCTGTACTAGATATTGATAAAGTCCATCGCGCTATCAAAACTCTGGATAATGCAGGAGAATCCTATGCAGGATATGCAATTGATTTTGGAGTTTTGGATTCTGGAGAAACTGCTCTAGTAGAGATGAACGATGGTTTCGCTATAGGAGCTTATAACATTAATTGCAAAGATTACACAGACATGATTTTAGCAAGATGGGAAGAGCTTTTATCTCACCTTGTAGCATAGCTTCCGCTACTTTACAGTCAGAGACAAACAAGATTTTGAGGATTTATTTCCCAGCATCAACACGCTCAAAGACATATCTACTAAGAAACCGCAGACTTTTTAACTACTGACGAGAGTTAAAATAAACCCATAAACTACTAATACTCTCACCAAAATTATGTCCCTAGCTCAAGAATTAGAGAATAATCAAGAGACTATCAAAGACATCACAGAAAATGTTATCTTGCCTCCAGGTGATTTATACTCTGATGAGCCTCCCTTGGAAACAGAACTACATTTAGAGCAAATCATGCTCTTACTCAAATGTTTAAAATGGTTGTGGCGAGATAGGAATGATTTTTACGCTGCCGGAAATCTCACAATTTACTATAGTCACAAGAAGCGCAAAGATGAACAATTCCGAGGCCCCGATTTTTTTGTTGTACTAGATACAGAACGCAAAACTCGTAAAAGTTGGGTGGTGTGGGAAGAAGATGGTAAATATCCCAATCTAATTTTAGAAATTCTTTCGGAATCAACAGTTAATACTGACAGAGGGTTGAAGAAAAATCTTTACCAAAATACTTTCCGTACTCCCGATTATTTTTGGTTCGATCCATACACCTTAGAATTCGCAGGGTTTCATTTAGTTGATGGTAAATATCAACCTCTAGAACCCAATAATCAAGGGCATTTGTGGAGTCAACAGTTAGAGTTGTATTTGGGAATTTATCAAGGGTTAGTAAGATTTTTTACGCCACAAGGTGAGTTAGTTCCTACACCTGAAGAAATCGCAGAGTCAGAACGTCAGCAAAAAGAAATTGCTCAACAAAAAGCAGAAAGATTAGCTGCTAAGTTGCGAGAGTTAAATATCGACCCAGATACAATTTAATATATTGCGTAATGCTCCCATCATTTCCCTGTCTTTAGGTACGAAAGTCGATGTGGTAATAACTAGGAAATTACAAGTATTTCAAGATTTAATTTACACTAAAGGTAATTTTGAATTTTGAATTGCTTATGACCATACCCAACTGGATTACGTTTTCGCGTTTATTAGGGATACCATTTCTGCTTTACGGCTTATACAACCCTACAAACCAAGCCAAGTGGATATGTCTGGCAATTTTTTTAGTCGCTGCATTAACTGATTGGTTAGATGGCTATTTAGCGCGAAAACTCAACCAAATTAGCGATTTAGGAAAGTTTCTCGATCCTTTAGTAGATAAATTTTTAGTACTTGCGCCGTTGATGGTGTTGATTGAATTAGGCAAAGTGCCTGCTTGGGGAGTGTTTCTTATCTTAGCGCGAGAACTAGCGATCGCTGGTTGGCGGGTAAATCAAACTCAAATCACTGGGGCGAATATTTGGGGTAAACTCAAAACCGTGAGTCAAATAATTGCGATCGCACTTTTAATTGCACCCCTCTCACCAGAGTGGCAAACCCCAGCCTTGATTGCTTTTTGGGTTTCTGTCATTCTGACATTAATCTCTGGGGGAATTTATCTTTTACCTGCATCTGAATGATGAAATTACCCCTTTCTCGCAATTCAAAATTAAGAAAGCCTGATGACCAAGAGTTTCTGAGTAATCAATTTTGAGAATTTGTATTACCTTATATAAGTAGTTTTTCTCAGTGTTTATTGGCGATAAATTATTCATTGTTGATTGCCAGAGGTTTATTTAGGTAACTTAAAGGCAATTTCAGCTTAGATCTGGCAATTCTTTCCTTACTGATGGACACAAGTTTTTGCCTCGCGCCTGTTGCTTGTTGAAGGCTTTCCTGATGCATTTCCCAAGCAAAGGTAGTGTACACGATCGCATCCAAATCGTTATATTTAGGTTCCCAGCCCAGTACCATCCGGATTTTATCTGCACAAGCTGTCACACAAGCGGGGTCTCCTGGGCGGCGGTCTGCTTCAATCACAGGGAAATCTACCCCAGAAATTGCCTTGACCCGTTCAATTACTTGTCGGACGCTATAACCTTGTCCATAACCACAATTGAGAGTTTGGCTTTCTCCACCTTGTTCTAGGTAGCGTAAAGCATCGACATGAGCAGCTGCTAAATCTTCAACATGAATATAGTCCCGAATTCCAGTACCATCTGGAGTAGGAAAATCTGTGCCAAAAATTCGCAATTCTGACTGGCGTTTGAGTGCAGCATTACAAGCCGCTGCAATTAAGTGTGTTACATTGCGCAAACTTTGCCCCAACCTTCCACAAGGGTCAGCACCGCCAACATTGAAGTAACGCAGAGTAACATACCTGAGACGAGACGCTAAACTGTAATCTTGAATTAGCCATTCGCTCATCAATTTTGAGCGTCCATAGGGATTAATCGGTAAAGTAGGGGTAGACTCTGTAACTGGATTTTCTTCAGGTTCGCCATACACTGCGGCAGTGCTGGAAAATATGAATTGGTTAACATCCAACACATTACAACAGCGAAGCAAATTCAGGGTATTGCGGGTGTTGTTAGCGTAGTAGTCAAGGGGATTGGCAACGGATTCTGGTACAACTAAACTAGCGGCAAAGTGCAGCACTGCACTAAATCGATGTTTGGCAAAGACTTGGTAAAGACGGTCTGTATCTGCTAAATCACCAATAATTAACTCACCATACAGTACAGCTTTCGGAGAACCTGTAGAGCAATTATCGTAAACCACCACGTCATAACCAGCTTCACCTAGTTGGCGCACCACATGGGAACCAATGTAACCCGCGCCGCCTGTTACCAATACTTTTGTTTTCATCTACCTTTTCCTAACAAAACAACCCTAACAGTTTTAAAGGCGATCGCTATATCCAACCATAAGGAATAATTTTTGATGTAGTAGAGGTCGTAAGCCAGCTTTTCATAAGCATCCTCAACTGAAGCACCATAGGGATAAAGCACCTGGGCCCAGCCTGTAATTCCCGGTTTTACTAAATAACGCAACTCGTAGTAAGGAATTGCTTCTTTGAGCTTGACATCAAACTCTGGTCTTTCTGGACGGGGGCCAATCAGACTCATATCTCCGCGTAGCACGTTAAAAATTTGTGGTAGTTCGTCAATTCGCAAAACTCGCAGCCAATACCCTACTCTCGTAATTCGCGGATCTCGTTGACTTGCCCATTGTGCCCCTCGTTTTTCAGCATCCTGATACATGGAGCGAAATTTGTAAACCCTAAATGGCTTACCGTACAATCCTGTACGGACTTGACTGTAAAACACTGAACCTGGACTGTCCAGCTTGATTGCCACTATTGCTAATAGCATCAATGGAAATAAAAAGATTAGTAACAAACCTGCCAGTATCAGGTCTACCAACCGCTTCACCTTCAAGCTAATACCACCAGGTACTAAGTTAAAACCAGCGCTAAAAGCTAACCAGCTATCCTCTAGTAGGGAAGATGGGAGTTTGTACCATAGGGTTTCGCAAATATCTGGTAGCCTGTAAGTTGGAATACCTTGCAGTCGTAGTTGCATTAACTGCTGCACCTGGGTATCCGAAAAATCCATTGGGCTGGCTACTACTACCCCTGACCAAGATTGCTGACTCCAAGCAGACAAGTCATTGAAAGCACCTCCGTAACTTAACTGAGATGAGCTTTTGGCTAATTCGCTCAGTTCTGGCTCTGGTTCTGCAAGCACTACCAATCGTCCCAATGGGTTGTGTTCGAGGAACAATTGGGCAAATTTTATACCGCTTTTGCCTGCACCTAGCATTAACCACAGACTTTGCTCGGCGTGCGATCGCAACCACTTAACTGCCCATAATCTGAAGATTACTGCCCAGATGGTAAATATTCCTAGGCTAACAAGTAAAATTCCTTGCTCTATCAGTGCGTGCTGACCCCAACCCAGTAGGTAAATTAAGGCATAAGCGATCGCACCAACGATCGCACTGCTAATCACAATCCGAGCCGGAGCACGCAAACCTGCTATCTGAGTATCTGGGTGATACGTATCTGCCAGATAAAGACCTGCCAGAACTAGCAGTATAAA
The DNA here is from genome assembly GCF_963875125.1 of Calothrix sp. NIES-2098. Classification (NCBI taxonomy): domain Bacteria; kingdom Bacillati; phylum Cyanobacteriota; class Cyanophyceae; order Nostocales; family Calotrichaceae; genus Calothrix; species Calothrix sp. NIES-2098. The sequence goes on along the minus strand of NZ_CAWNKJ010000001.1, from coordinate 7,279,084 downwards.
TACGCAAACAACCGGAGCAAAAGCCTCAAATATTTGACCTTGGCGTAACCAAAAGGCCACCCCCAAACAGACAAATAAGCTGAAAATATCTCCTACCAAAAGCAATACAGGCATGAAGCGTGGGATTTTGAGTAATTGAATGCTTCCCCTGTAACCGTGAAATGGTATATTGAACATAAGTATTTTATACTACTCTTAAAGTCTGAGATAAACGATCTATAGGTAGTAGAATTTTTGTGCTTTAAGATGCTTAACCCTAAAATTTCATTACCTTGAGTATGTATTTCCATTTGCCAATTTATGGCTGGATAATAAAGTAAATTTAAGTAAATTTGATTAGCTCAGTTTAGTTTAAGAGTATTTTAAGTGTTTCTGCGATAATAATTAGTCCCTTTTATCACAAAAAAAATTAACATAGCGACAGCTATTTTGGAAATAAGTACTTTACATGACTTGTTATTTCCCAAAAAATAATTCTTGGATATTGGAATCAAGCGTAAAATCTATACCCTAGGCAGGAATACACTGATTCACAGGTACTTTAGCACCTCAGTGGACTTTACAGAAATAAGAGAATTAAACAAATTACTTAGTATTAGTTTTCAATCAAACCTCAGAATCAAGCATAAAAAATATTTATGTCTGATTTTGAAATTAATAACTATAGTCTATATAGACCAATAACTTTATCAAAGGTAGTATTTTTGGTGAATTAAAGAACAAAAATTAGTATAAAATAGTCGGGACATTTTGGGAATCAGAACATTTTAAGGAAAATTTCTGATCAATTGCAGAACTAGCCATCCCCGGTTAATTTTGTTGGGGCGATAATTGTGTTTGCACCTAGAGCAGTGCCAGCCCAAATTATTTGTGGTTTTTCGGTACATTATTTATGCCTACTAAGCGAGACGACCGTGACCTGATTGATTTTCAAGAATACTGGCCGATACTCAAAAGGCGTTGGCCAGTGACAGCTGTTGTGATAGGCTCCGTGTTTGGTCTAACAGCATTAGTCACTTTTGTGCAAAAACCAGTGTACGAATCACAAGCCAAACTGTTGTTCAACAAACAAAGCGGAGTTTCATCTCTGACTGGTCTATCTTCACAAGTAGGAGAACTGAGTGGTTTGACTAACCTCAGCAACCCCGTGGATACAGAAGCTGAGGTGATTCGCTCAAACCCCATAGTCCAAAAAACCATTGCTAGCCTTAACCTGAAGGATAAATCGGGTAAACCACTCTCAATTGAAAAGTTTCTCAAAAAGCTGAAACTGAAGACGATTCGAGGAACAGATGTCATGCAGCTGTCCTACAACAGTACAAATCCCGAGGAAGCTGCAACGGTACTTAATTCCTTGATGAATTATTACTTAGAAAGCAATGTTCGCACCAATAGAGCTGAAGCTAGGTCTGCAAGGGAATTTTTGAATCGGCAATTACCTGAAGTAGAAAAAAGAGTTTTAAAGGCAGAAATGGCCTTGCGCCGATTTAAAGAACAAAACAAAGTAGTAGCTCTAGAAGTAGAAGCAAAAACTGGTGTTGAAGGTCTAAAGGATTTATTAGGCGAAATTACGAAAGCCCAAGCCGGATTAGCCGATGCTACAAGTCGCACCAAAGCCTTACAAAGTCAAATCGCATTAAATACACAACAGGCTGTGGAATTTAGTACTCTCAGCCAATCTCCAGGGATACAGCAGGTACTGACAGAATATCAAAAAGCAGAAGACGAGTTAGCAGTAGCGCGGACTCGTTTTAGTGAAGAACACCCCATCGTAATTAATCTGGCTCAAAAAGCAGCGGCTTTAAGAAGCCAATTAGAAGGGAGAGTTTCGCAAACCATAGGTAGTTCAGAATTTGTACCAGAGCAAAATTTGCAGATAGGCGTACTGAAGCAGAATTTGACTGAAGCATTAGTCAAATCAGAAGTAGATCGGTTGGCATTTACCAATCGAGTAGCTACATTGCGGCAAGTATACTTAACCAATCAAAGACGCTTGGATATTTTACCTCGGCTCGAACAGCAGCAGCTACAGCTACAGCGACAATTGCAAGTAGCGAAAATTACTTACGAACAGTTGATGAAGCAATTGCAGGAAGTTGAGGTAATAGAGAACCAAAACATTGGTAATTCGCGAGTAATTTCTGATGCTTTAGTTCCTGAAAAGCCAGTTTCTCCGATCGTTCCCTTAAACTTGGGGCTAGGTGGAGTTTTAGCAATTGCCCTAGGTGTAGGTGCAGCACTGATGCTAGAAGCTGCGGATAATTCTCTCAAGACTATTGAGGAAGTCAAACGCTTGTTAGACTATCCTTTATTGGGTACAATTCCGTTAGCTGAAAAACCTAAAGGTGTTGATGGTGAAGGAAGCGCAGAATTGCCTGTACTTCACAATCCTTATTCCCCTGAATCCGCAGCTTTTGAAATGCTACAAACTAACTTAGGTTTTAGCATTTCTGATAAAACGCTGAAAGTAATTGTCCTAAGTAGCTCGATTCCTGGTGAGGGTAAATCTTTTGTGGCCGCAAACTTGGCCGTAGCAGCAGCACAAACAGGACGTCGAGTACTTTTGGTTGATGCAGATATGCGTCGCCCTCGTCAGCATAAAGTTTGGGAACAATCAAATCTGATAGGGCTGAGTAATATTTTAGTTAATCAAGCTGAGTTAGCAACCACCACCAAAGAAGCGCTGATGACTTTAGACTTGGTGACTGCGGGGACAATTCCACCAAATGCAGCCGCACTCCTAGAGTCAAAACGCATGGTGAGTTTGATTCAAGAAGCTACCAGTAATTATGACTTTGTGATTATTGACGCTCCACCTTTAACAGCAGTTGCTGATGCTCAAATATTGGGCAAGTTAGTAGATGGAATTTTGCTAGTTGTGCGTCCTGGTGTGGTTGACTCTGCGGCTGCTAGTGCTACAAAAACTCTGCTAGTGCAGTCTGGACAACGGGTTTTGGGAATGGTTGTCAATGGTATTACTGCTGGTAGCAGCTATGGTGGCTACTATTCCAAGGGTTACTACCATCAAAATGGACACTCCAAGAATGGAAAGGTTGATGTTCAGACACTGAAAATTCGGACTTAGTAATAGCACGATGTTTATCGGGGTCTTCTACAAATTTCACCAATTTGCACAAGGAAGGAAATTTATCTATCAATGTGAGATAGAATGCAGCGATTAACTAGAAATCATCATTGTCTGAGTGAACGATAAATTATTAAAAAATGGGCTATATAATGCTGCGGCAGGAGCCATTAGGATTGGATTAGCTGTACTCACAATACCTGTATTAATTCGCTTGATTGGCGTTGAAGAGTATGGGCTATGGACACTAGCTTCTGCTGTGGTGACAATGGTTACTTTGGCTGAGGCTGGTCTTTCCACAACCACAACTGTATTTGTATCGCAAGATTTAAGCAGGGAAGATAGTGAAAGCCTATCGCAAACTTTAACAATAACTGTTGGAGCAATGCTGATATTGGCTACTCTAGCAGCGATCGCTCTTTGGTTGGGTGCAGAAAATCTTGTAAATTATTTTCCTAAGTTAGAAAATAGTCAGCGTTTGGCGGCTGTACAAGCACTGCAAATCGCGGGAATAGTAGTTTGGGCAAGATTGCTTCAGCAAGTCATCATCGGTGTAGAGCAAGCCTATCAGCAATATGCTGCTATGAACATTGTGATAACTATACAGTCAGTAGCCAGTAATGTGGGACTGTTAATTGTTGCTGGGTTAGGAGGAAAAACGCTTGCTTTAATGCAGTATCAAGCCATCATCAATCTGGGAATATTGATTGCTCATATCTGGTTAGGGTGGTTAATCCTGCGGCATCTTCAGCTGTATCCTGTATGGAACCGTAAAAAGATATTAGTTATTACTCGCTACAGTTTGATGACATGGCTTGCTTCTTTAGGAGGAGTTTTATTTACGCAGTGCGATCGCATAATTGTTGGCGGATTAATGGGTACAGAAATTCTGGGTGTTTATGCAGCTATCACAAATATTACTTCGCAAATCAATGTTTTGTCAGCATTAATTGTGCAACCACTGCTTCCTGCATTAAGTAATTTGATAGCCAATCCTCAAGAATATTTACTAATATTAAAATCTCAGATAAAACGAGCATTTCAAGTTAATATCTTGACTGCTTTAGGAATAGGTATTCTCTTATTTATCAGTGCATATCTGGTTATGTACTTAATCATGCCATCAAAAGTAACAGATGAAATTATATTAGCTTTTCGCATTGCTACTATCATCTATACTACTTATTCCATGAATGCAGTAGGATACTATATTCTGTTTGCAGTTGATGCTGTGCAAATAAATTTAGTTATTAATCTACTCAGTGGTATATTGTCTTTGAGCTTAATATATTTCCTCGGTTCCCGCTTAGGATTGACTGGTGCTATTTTAGGTAATGCTGGTTACTTATTAAGTCTATTATTTATTCCTTATGCTTTAAAACAAATACATTTATTAGAAATGAGAAATATAAAAAATGGCATTACTCACTGAATTTACTCGTCGCCTTAATTCAATAGCAGGCTATCTTGAAAATCCTCAACTCTTAATGCTTCGTTACCAAGGTGGTATTCCCAATACTTTTTTACTACTTAATCAACCTTGGTTCCACTCGCTCAATATCGAAACAATTCTAGACATCGGTGCCAATGTTGGCCAGTTTGCGCTCACTATCAATACATTGCTACCCAAAGCACGTATTTACTCATTTGAGCCACTGACTGACTGTTACGAAAAGCTTAAAGCTCGTATGGCAGACTGTAAGACATTTAGTGCATTTAATTTGGCTTTAGGAGATGAATCGGGGAGTTTGATATTTGAAAGAAACGCTTATTCACCATCTTCTTCTTTTTTAAAGATAGCAGATGTACACAAAAAAGCATTTCCTAAAACTCAAGCAACTGAAACTCTTGAAGTAAAGATAGACAGATTAGATAATATTGCACAACAACTGGCGATCGCTAATCCATATATGGTCAAAATAGATGTACAAGGTTATGAGTATCAAGTATTACGGGGTGGAGAGCAAACCATAAAAAATGCCAGGTTAGTAATTACAGAAACATCATTTGTCACACTCTATGACAACCAGCCCTTATTTAATGATGTCTATAATAATCTTATAAACTGGGGCTTTACATATGTGGGAGCGCTCGATCAACTTTACAACCCTCAAGACGGAAGAGTTCTACAAGCAGATAGCATTTTCATAAAATCAGAATAAATTTATTTTGCTCTCAAATTGTAGGGTAAACTTAATGCTTCATCAATTAGAAAATTTATTTACTAAACCTAAATCTAGGTTAACCGAACCATTACCTGAATTTAGTACTTATCTGTCTTTTCTTAATAGTTTAAAATTGTGCGTTTCCTTGGTTGCTGTAGTCAAAGTAATTTCGCATAAAAGCGAAAATATGGCTGGGTGGCAGGGTTTAGAATCATTAACTTGTCTAAGTGAAGATTCTCAAATTTATGAGATAGATGTCCGCTATGCTTGGGGTTCAGAAATTTTTAAGCAAAATCTTGTCGATCATGGTTGGAGTGAGTCACATCTTTTAGATAAACACCTTAAAAATGAACATCCTCGACACAAAGTAATTATCTATTTATGTAAAAGTTCAACTGGATTAGCACAAAATATATTTGCAGACCTGCCAAATAATTTTCTCATTGGTCAGTATTGGCAGAGTATTAAACATTGTTATTTACTTTTACCATTGAATCATCCTTTCACATTGCCTATCACTATAGAAACAGAAGTTTTACAAAGAAGCTATGCTACAACTTATTTCAATATCGAACCATCCTTAATTATCAATAGTTATAGCAAGAATATCAAGAGTAATTGGTTTATTCAACCTCACCCACAACGAAAAGGAGAAGGTGGTTTAAGAACTAAAGGTTTATTTAAAAAATCAACTAATAATAAACCTTTAATCTCTGTGATTACAGCAGTTTTTAATGGAGAAAAATACTTAGAACAAACCATTCAATCTGTAATTAATCAATCTTATGAAAACGTAGAATACATTATTATTGATGGAGGTTCTTCAGATAAAACGATAGAAATTATTAAACAATATGAAAATGAACTGGATTATTGGGTGAGCGAGCCAGATCTAGGGATAAGTGATGCTTTTAACAAAGGACTCAACTTGGCCAAAGGAGATTTTATTAATTTTATTAACTCAGACGATTTATTTTTTTCTGCGTTGTACTTTTCATGTTTGCACAAACTGAAATATCGAGACTTTTATTATTCAAAAATATTTTTTGATAAAGAAGGTTTAACTATTAGTAGAGCATTGCCAAAAAGCTTTCTTTTGAGATTTAAGTTCAATGTTGCTCATGAGACAGTTATATGCTCAAAAGAACTGCTAAAAAATAATCATTTTCCAAACTCACTTAAATATGCTATGGACTTTCCTGTTTTATATAAAGCTATTAAAAATTCTAAAAATATAGAATTTGTAAATATGGTATCTGTTTACATGAGAAGAACAGGCATCAGCGTGCAAAATAGTATGAATGCTCAGAACGAAGTAATTAATGTTTTGCGAGAAGAGAAAGACTATATTGCATATATATATCAAGTCATCAAAGCCATACTAGTAAAAGCTTTGAAATAGAAAATAATTTTAATTAATAAAAATAAATCGTCTTCCAAACATAAATACAAAACTATTTAAAATGTTAATCAATAATCCGTATTTTTTATATATTATATCTTTTGCAATTTCAATAACTATTTATTCATTTGGATGGTCTGAAATTTATCCACCCTTTTCATTAAGCTTATTAAGTTTCCTCGGATTGACTTTTGTTGTTTCATTTATATTAGGTTTTAGATTGTTGAAACATAAGGAAGAGAAATTAACTAATCTCCCTTATGATTATAAAATTTTATATATAATTGCATTAATTTATTTTTTGTCAGCTATCGAAGTAATATTGTACCCCGATATACCTATTTTACAGGTCTTCCAAGGTATAGAGGCAGGCAACAATGAATATGGAATTCCATTGTTGCACCCTTTGATAATGTCTTTAAGTACTTTTTATGCGATTTACGTATTTCATGTTTATTTATCACATAGAAAAAGAAAATTTTTATTATATCATTTAAGTCTTTATTTACCAATTTTTATTTTTTTTAGTAGAGGCACAATTGTAGTTATATTAATAGCCATTGCTTTTGTATTTCTTTTTACTAACACCCTAAAAATAAAAAATATTGTTTATATATTGATAGCTATTACTATATTACTCTACCTTTTCGGTTGGATGGGAAATATCAGAGTTCCTGGTAACGAAGAATTTATTTTAATATTCGGTGGGGCTAGCCAAAGTTTTAAAGAATCTTTAATTCCTAAAGAATATTTTTGGTCATATTTGTATATATCATCGCCCATAGCCAATCTCCAAAATAATATAGACGCTAACATTGATGGGCCTATCAATTATGAATATTTTTTATTTTTTGTGCGGGAAATTATGCCTCGGTTTCTATCTAAATATATAACTCAAGATTATGCAGATCAAGATCTAATTAATCCTGCTCTCACAACTGGGACAATGTATGCACAAGCTTATTCTTTTCTAGGTTGGGCTGGTATGATAATTATATATATATATATGATTTTTTTAATAAAAGTCACTTTGAATTTATTAAGACGAGTATCAGGAGTTTTTTATGTAACAGGTTTTTCTATACTAAATACTATGATTTTACTTAATGTTTTTGATAATATGCTTGTTTTTTCTGGAACTTTTTTACCATTATGTTACGTATTTATATTTGGCTATATTTATAAGTTAATTCAGTAAGTACTATGAAAATTACAGTATGTATGGCGGCTTATAATGGAGATAAATATATACAACTTCAAATTTTATCTATTTTAGAACAGTTAAGAGACGAAGACGAATTGATCGTGATTGATGATTGTTCTAGTGACAATACTACAAAAATAATTGAAAGTATTAAAGATTCCAGAGTAAAGTTAATCAAAAATGAAATAAATATAGGGGTGATTAAATCCTTTGAAAAAGCTCTTAACAATGTTACTGGAAATTTAGTGTTTTTAAGCGATCAAGATGATATCTGGCTTGCAGGTAAAGTACAAAACTTTTTAGAAGTATTTCAAACATACCCAGATATTACATTAGTACTGAGTGATGCACAAATTATTGATGATAACGGTCAGATAATAGGAGATTCTTACTTTCAACAAAGGGGAAAGTTTGTTGAAGACCCACTGTCAAATTTTATCAAAAGTAAACATCATGGTTGTACTTTAGCTTTTAGACAAGAAATGCTTAATTTTTTTCTCCCTTTTCCTACTGACATTCCAATGCATGATATATGGATTGGGATAGTTAATGGGATATATGGAAAGGCTTTTTACATAGATGAACCTCTGATACAGCATAGAAGGCATAGTAATAACACAGGTCGTGGAGCCTTTGCTCATGCAGGAATTTTACAAATGATAACATGGCGTTTTGCTCTAGCTAAAAACATTGTAAATTTGCTTTTAAAACAAAAAACAATCAAAAACTTAAATAAAGCACAAAAATAACATAAATTCTAGATAGATAAAAAATTAGTTATGGCAATAATGCTAGTCACTGGTTCTTCTGGCTTAATTGGTTCTGAAGTCGTTGCGTATTTTGCAGATATGGGATGGCAAGTACATGGTATCGATAATAATATGCGTGCTAATTTTTTTGGTCCTACAGGTGATACTCGTTGGAACCAAAAGCGACTACAAGAAAAATTTGTCAACTTTCAGCATCATGAATTAGACATTCGTAATAGACAGGGATGCCAAGAATTACTATCTATAATTCAGCCTGATGTATTAGTTCATACAGCAGCCCAACCTAGCCATGATTTAGCAGCTTCTCGTCCTTTTGATGATTTTGATGTTAATACTGTTGGGACAGTTAATTTGCTAGAAGCTTACTATCAAGTTCAGCGGGAAGCAGGCATATTTATACATATGAGTACTAATAAAGTATATGGCGATGCTCCCAATTACATTCCGCTTAAAGAACTAGATAGTCGTTGGGATTATGCAGATATAGCATATTTAAATGGTATTCCTGAAACATTTACAATCGATCAGAGCAAGCATTCATTATTTGGTGCTTCTAAAGTAGCAGCTGATATTTATGTGCAAGAGTACGGTAGATATTTTGGGATGAAGACAGCTTGCCTAAGAGGCGGATGTTTAACTGGACCAAATCATTCTGGTGTTGAGCTACATGGTTTCTTGAGTTACCTTGTAAAGTCCAATTTAGAAGGTAAAACATATAAAATTTTTGGTTACAAAGGTAAACAGGTACGCGATAATATTCATTCTTTAGATGTAGCTAGAGCGATTGATGCTTTCATTGAACAACCAATATCTGGAGCAGTTTATAATATAGGTGGAGGAAGGCAGAATAGTTGCTCTATTTTGGAAGCATTTTCTCTAGTTGAAGAGATTACAGGTAAACCCCAAATTTACGAGTACGTTGAGCAAAATCGGATTGGCGATCATATTTGTTATATTTCAGATCTTTCAAAAATGCGACAAGAATTGAAAGGCTGGGATATTTCTGTCAATCTAGATCGGATATTTATAGAAATTGTACAAAGCTGGAAAAAGCGTTTAGGAATTTAGGAGTATGCAATAGTGACCAAAATCTGGGTTTTGACGGAACTCTATTTTCCTGAGCAAACTTCTACAGGATATCTACTTACAAACACTGCTGAAGGGTTAGCTGAAGATTATGAGGTCAAAGTAATCACAGGCCCAGCAAGTAATTTTTTGCAATCTGTAGATTATCCTTGTCATGAATTTAGAAATAATGTTGAGTTGTTTAGATGTAGGGGGACTAACTTCGAGAAAGATTGGTTACTTGGAAGATTAATCAATATACTAACGCGCTCTCTAGCAATTTTCTGGAAAGCTCTAAGTCTATGTAAAGATGAAGATGTTATTTTAGTTGTTACTAATCCACCTTTATTACCTTTTATCGCGATATTTCTAAAATTATTAAAAGGCTCTCGTTGTGTCTTACTTGTTCATGATGTTTATCCTGAGGTTTTGAGTGCTACAGGCTTTGTATCTTCCTCATCATTGTTAGTGAAAATTGGTCAAGTTGCTAATTCTTTTCTTTATCGCCAGGCAGATCGAATTATTTCTCTCGGCAGAGATATGACAAAGCTAATTCATGCTAAGTTACCCGAGCAAGAGAAAGAAAAGGTCGTTTGTATCCCAAACTGGGCAGAAAACGAAATTATCTACCCTACTGTTAGAGACAAAAATAAACTAATTCAGGAATTAGGAGTTAAGGAGCGCTTTGTAATTCTGTATGCAGGTAACATGGGAAAAACTCATGGGATTGAGTATTTAGCTGAAGCAGCAAAAGAGCTAACAATAATTAGTAAAGATGTTTGCTGGATTTTTTTGGGTTTTGGCGCTAAGAAAGCTTGGTTAGAAGAATATACAAAGTCTCAAAAATTAGAAAATATTACTATTCTTTCTCCTCGACCGCGCAACGAGCAGGTAATATTTTTGAATGCCTGTGATTTGGCTGTAATTGCTTTTATGCCTGGGATGGCTGGAGTTTCGGTACCTAGCCGGATGTACAATCAAATGGCCGCTGGCAAACCTATCGTTGCTGTTGCAGATGATTGGTCGGAACTAGCTGAAGTTGTGCGAGAAGAAAATATCGGTTGGGTAATTAAACCAGGTGACATTGAAGAATTGGTTCGGACAATTCAATTTGCAGCAAATAATCGGGATTTATGTGCGGAAATGGGAATGAGAGCCGCAGAAGTAGCTAGAAATAAGTATAGTTTTGCTCAAACCAACCAGGCTTATAAAATCTTATTTAAAGAAGTATTGTCAGTATCCTCTTCTTAAATTGAAAAGATTTTTGCTTAATTTCCTAAGATATAATGACTTCAGGCGATCGCTAGAAATTTTTAACAATTACTACTAGGCTAATTCAAGCATTATTGTATCAAAGGAAACAAATATGGATCGCCGCTCTTTTCTTGGTTGGATGGGATTGGGCTGGTTAACCGCTTCTCCTTTATTTCTTAGCTCTATAATCGCTAAATTTCAGCAGCAACTAGCAGTATTGGCAAACAATGCTAATGGTATTAAATCTACTACCTTTTATGTTGCTCCTGATGGTAATGATGCTTGGACAGGCAAACAGGCAAATCGGAATAAAACTCAAACAGATGGGCCATTTGCAACTCTAGAAAGAGCGCGCAACGCTATTCGCGAACTCAAGCGTCAACAAGGAGGTATCTTAAAACAACCCGTTACCGTTTTCATTAGAGGTGGTACATACTTTTTAGCTCAACCATTGACATTTAACTCAGAAGATTCTGGTACACAAAAATGTCCCATTATTTACACAGCCTATCAAAATGAGAAACCGATAATTAGTGGCGGTCAGCGTATTTCGGGATGGCAAGCGGTAGTCATCAATGGTAATAGGTTATGGATGTTGGAAATTCCGCAAGTTCGTCAAGATAAATGGTTCTTTCGACAGCTTTGGGTAGGGAACCAACGGCGAACTCGTGCTCGTTACCCGAACAAGGGTTACTTACCCGTTGCAGAAGTACCAGACGCTACTCTTAACATTCCTTGGCATCAAGGACAATCACGATTTAGATATCGTCAAGGAGATCTAAAAAATTGGAGTACTATTACTAATGCTGAAATAGTCGTTATGTCCTTATGGGTTGAGTCCCGTTTAAATATTGTTGGCTTAGACGAAAAACAAAGACTCGTCTCTTTAGGTCTACCTAGCCTTCATCGTCTGGAACCTGGTAAATCCGAGTCTTCATCTGCTGCAATATATTATCTGGAAAACGCTCTGGAAGTTTTAGACAATCCTGGTGAATGGTATTTAGATAAAAACTCAGGCAAACTTTACTATATGCCTTTACCTAGTGAGAATATTAGCAGAATAGAGGCTATTGTTCCTCGTCTTTCTCGCTTGGTTGACCTCCAAGGTAGTCCGGAAAATAACAAATTTATAGAATATCTTTCATTTCAAAATCTGAAGTTTGCCCATTCAGAATGGTACTATGCCAGCAATTCTCCAATGGCTGGCTTTGGTCAAGCAGCAGAAGGCGTTCCTGGGGCAATTTATGCACAAGGAGTAAGATACTGTACTTGGCAAAACTGTCAGATTATGAATGTTAGTAATTACGGGATTGAGTTTGCTAATGGCTGTGCAAATAATTCAGTGATTAGTTGTCAAATTTCTGATTTAGGGGCTGGAGGAGTCAAAGTTACTCAGGGCGCGAGTAGCATTCAAGTTATTAACTCTCATATTCACAATGGAGGCACGATTTTCCATAGTGCTGTGGGAATTTTAGTGATGAATTCACCGAATAATTTAATTAGCCGTAATCATATTCATGATTTTTACTACACAGGAATTTCCGTTGGCTGGACTTGGGGTTATCAAGCTAGCCTGACTAAAAATAATATTATTGAATTTAACCATATTCATCATATCGGTCGATTATCGAATGGTGATGGACCCTTGTTAAATGATAAAGGTGGAATTTATACCTTAGGCGTGCAACCAGGAACAATAATTCGCGGCAATATTATTCATGATATTGATGCTTATAGTTATGGAGGTTGGGGTATTTATTTAGATGAGGGAAGTTCACAAATTGTAGTAAAAAATAACTTAATTTATCGTACTAGAGATGGAGGATTTCATCTACATTACGGTAAAGATAACTCGATCCGCAATAATATTTTCGCTTTTGGTCGGTTGGCACAAATTCGGATATCGAGAGCAGAATCTCATATCAGCTTTAGCTTTGAGCGCAATATTATTTACTGGAAACAGGGACAACTGCTCGATCGCGATGGGAAATGGGATGATTCTAAGTATTTATTAGATCGTAATCTTTATTGGTATGAAGGTAAGGGCAATTTTCGCTTTGGTAAGCTGTCATTGCAAGAATGGCAGCAAAAAGGTAGAGATAAAAATTCTTTGATTGCTAATCCACTATTTGTTGCTCCCGAACGCGATGATTTTCGCTTGCAGCCAAATTCCCCTGCTTTTAAATTAGGGTTTAAACAGATTGATTACCATCAGGATTGAGATATTATTCTTCGGCTATCTCAGCTGAGACGAGGGTTTAAACTCGCGCCACTTCGTCCACTTAAAACCCACAAAATCGATCGCCCAAAATCTCGTAACACTCTTAGCAAAGTTTCGGATTTAGCGCCTTTTGAAGGTACTGCAATAGGTGTAACTGTAATTCCTTGGCTACCCAAAACAATGGTTGCGATCGCTCTTGCTCTTCTCATGTGATAATCCGATGTAATCAGATAAATATGCTGTAACTTCCGATCGACAAAATCTGCTGCCATTGTCGTGAAATTAGTTACTGTATCTGTGGCGCGACCATCTAAGCGTAACCTTCGATCTACAACACCAAATTTGTGAAAAATTAAGCGAATAGATTCCAAATTTGAGGTGAGATCGGAAACCCAAATATCTAAATTACTGTGAGACTGGGCAAACTTGGCGGCGAACTCGATCCTGGCAAAATCACCTCCCAGAACGAAAATTGCCTGTGGTATGGGGGCTTGGTAAGAAGCGATCGCTATCTTAGCAGGTATGATAGTAATCCAGACCGCTAAAACTAGTCCTACTAATTTTAGAAGCTTGCGCCGAGAAACCATGAGTTTAAGATTCAACTAAATTAGTTATTTCTGCATCACTAACTCTAAACTTCTTTCCCAATCTGGTAAAAGCAATCCGAATGTATTAGATAATTTCTGACTGTCTAATAACGAATAAGCTGGTCTGCTGGCTGGTGTGGGATATTCCTGAGAAGTAATCGCAATCAATCTTTGCAACTTGCGATCGCTCTTTTTCTCATCAAGCTCAAAAATTGCTTTGGCAAATCCATACCAGCTAGTCTGTCCGCTAGCAGTTAAGTGATACAGTCCACCTCTACTTGCTAAAAAATCAGATATATTCTCTGGAGCCTGAGATAGAATTTGGGCTGTGGCTTCAGCGATTGTGCGACTCCAAGTAGGTGCGCCGATTTGGTCATCAACAACTCTGATTTCTTCGCGTTCCTGAGCCAGCCTTAACATTGTGAGTAAAAAATTCTTACTTCGCAAGCTATAAACCCAACTAGTACGTAAAATTAAATGCGGTACGCCAACAGATGCGATCGCCTGTTCTCCTGCGAGCTTTGTTTTACCGTAGATGTTTTGCGGATTGGTTTGGTCTTGCTCAGTATATGCAGTATTTTTTTTACCATCAAAGACATAATCTGTGGAATAGTGAATAACAGCTGCACCTAATTGCTTGGCTTCTTGGGCGATCGCGCCTGGCGCAATACCGTTAATCGCCATTGCTAATTCTGGTTCTGATTCTGCTTTATCTACTGCTGTATAAGCCGCCGGGTTGATAATTAAGTCTGGTTTGACTTCCCTAATAGTGCGGCGAATACTATCTAGTTGAGCTAGATCCATTTGCAAACTTGGGTCACTGACACTACGCCCCACAGGTATGACTTCACCTATAGTCAGCAGGGTGCGCTGCAATTCCCAACCTAGTTGTCCAGTTACACCTGTCAAGAGAATTTTCATGCATATACCTCTGCGTCTCGAAACAAAATTCCAGCTTTATCTTTAGCAGATAAGACTGGTTCTGTTTCAATTGGCCAGGCGATCGCTAAATCGGGGTCATTCCACATCAGCGTGCGTTCATATTGTGGTGCGTAGTAATTTGTAGTTTTATATAAGAATTCCGCATATTCAGAAAGCACCACAAAACCATGCGCAAAACCTGGTGGTATCCAAAGTTGCCGTTTATTTTCGGCTGTCAAGTCTATACCAACCCATTGACCAAAACTTTTAGAGCTTTTGCGTAAATCTACAGCTACATCAAAAACTGCTCCTACTACCACTCTTACAAGTTTTCCTTGAGGCTGCTGAATTTGATAGTGTAAACCACGCAAGATATTTTTGGCAGAACGAGAATGATTGTCTTGGACAAAATGTTCAGCAATTCCTGCCTTTTCTAACAAAGCTTTTTCGTTATAACTTTCATAAAAAAAACCGCGTTCATCTCCAAATATCTGCGGCTCGATCGCTATTACATCAGGAATTTCTGTCTGTTTTACTTGCATTCTTCTATCCTTTGTAATACTAAAATTTCTGCTTTATTACAGTAGACTACAAACTGTAAGGATATATTATGCAGAGATTTATTTATAATCTGGTTTTGTTATTTTTATTGTTTTTTCATTCAATATATTCCAGCCAGATGGCTGTATGTCTAGAGAAGATTTTACCATTCCGTTATTGTCTTCTATGGTTTGAGATATTCGATCGTTCTCTAAAATAGACATCAAATAACGACCATAACTACTCTTAGCCATAGATGCAGCTAAATGAAGGAGCTGGGTTGAGTCAATATAGCTTTGGGTGTAGGCAATTTCTTCAAGACAAGCTATTTTTAAACCTTGCCGTTCTTCTAGCGTTTGGATAAAGTTACCCGCCTGATGTAAGGATTCATGAGTACCAGTATCTAACCATGCATATCCACGACCCAAAATTTCTACTTGTAATTGACCTTTATTCAAGTAAGCTATATTTAAATCAGTAATTTCTAGTTCATTCCGAGCAGAAGGTTTAAGGCTAGCAGCGATTTCTGCTACTTGAGAATCATAGAAGTAGATACCAGGTACAGCATACTTAGATTTAGGCTTTAGAGGTTTTTCTTCAATACTAATAGCTCGTCCATTGCTATCAAATTCAATTACTCCATATTGGCTCGCATCTTTTACTTGATAGCCAAAAACTAATGCACCTTCTTGAAGACTTGCAGCCCTAGCTAATACTTCTGTTAAACCATGACCATAAAAAATGTTATCGCCTAAAATTAAACATACTGGCTCATTAGCAATAAAATCTTTGCCCAGAATAAAAGCTTGTGCTAATCCTTCTGGGTTTGGCTGCTCAATATAGCTAAATCGCAAACCCCACTGGCTACCATCTTTTAAAATTTTTTCAAATAAAGGTAAGTCCTTAGGAGTAGAAATAATTAAAATGTCCCGAATACCTGCCAGCATCAATATAGATAAGGGATAGTAAATCATGGGCTTATCATACACTGGCATTAGCTGTTTGCTAACAGCATAAGTTAGCGGATAAAGACGTGTACCAGAGCCACCAGCTAAAATAATACCTTTCATAATATTTGCCATTTGTCATTTATCATCGGTCATTTGTGTTCAACTACAAATGATTTAAAATTTCCGATTCTCATAGTTTTGTTTTAGCCAATTTTGGTAAGCACCTGAGCGCACTTGATTGATCCAATCAGAGTTATTAAGATACCATTGAACTGTTTTTAATAATCCACTGTCAAAATTTTCTTGAGGTTGCCAACCTAGAGCGCGGTTGATTTTAGTACAATCAATTGCATATCTTCTGTCGTGACCGGGACGGTCTTTCACAAAAGTAATTAAAGAAGAGTAATGAAAATCCGATTTGGGAGCTAAGTCATCTAAAATAGCACAAATTTTTTCCACAACTGTTAAATTAGCTTGTTCGTTCAGACCGCCAATATTATAGGTTTCACCAACTTTCCCCTGTTGCAAAACAAGATATATAGCCTCGCAGTGGTCGATAACATAAAGCCAATCGCGAATATTTTGACCATCCCCATATATGGGTAGTGGTTTACCATCTAGAGCATTGAGAATAGTCAAAGGAATTAGTTTTTCTGGAAACTGACGCGGCCCGTAGTTGTTTGAGCAATTGGTTGTTAAAGTAGGTAATCCGTAAGTGTGATAGTAAGCTCTGACAAAATGATCGGATGCTGCTTTCGACGCTGCGTAAGGACTATTGGGTGCGTAGGGCGTATCTTCGCGGAAGGCTGGGTCTTGTAGTTGGAGCGAGCCGTATACTTCATCTGTAGACACATGCAAAAAGCGAAATTTTTCTTGTCTTAGCGATGATAGTGTTTGCCAGTAGAGTCTACTTGCTTCTAGTAGTTGAAATGTTCCGACAACATTAGTTTGGATGAAGTCATGAGGACTCAGGATAGAACGGTCAACATGACTTTCCGCAGCGAAATTAATAATTGCATCTGGCTGATACTGTTCTAAGAGGTAGCTGACTAATTCTGCGTTGCCAATGTCACCTTGAATAAAACGATAGTTTGGGTCGTTTTGGAGTTCTGCTAAGGTTTGGAGGTTACTAGCATAAGTTAACTTATCTAAATTAACTATATTAGCCCATTGCGTCTTTCTCGCTTGGAGAATAAAATTCGCTCCAATAAATCCGGCTCCTCCAGTGACTAATAGTGTTTGCATATTTTCTCAAATTATTCGTCTTATACATCTTAGGTGAATTTTTACGCAAAGAGGTGCTAGTTTTAGCTTGCACCTTTACCTATTCAGTGCTGAGTAATGAGTGACATTCCCCCCTCAGCACTCTTCATCTGAGTTCAAATTTTTCTATCGCTCACAAAGCTTGTAGAATCTCTTCATCTACAGAAAAATCAATCTCAGCTTTGTTTCGCCCAGATGCTAGATAATCATTTTCAAAGGCATCAGTCAGCCCAGATATCAAATCATACTCAGGCTGCCAGCTTAATTCGGTTTGAGCCTTATTCACCGATGCAAAGAAATGCTGTCCCCGCATGGGAAAGGCTTTGCGTTTACCGAAATCAAATTTTTTCGGGTCATAATGAACAATTTTCACAGCTTCGGGTGATTTGCCAGTGGCTTTCGCACAAGCACGGGCTAAACCATCAAAAGTGACATAGCGATCGCCTGATACATTATAAATTTGCCCTATTGCTTGCTGATTCCCTAACACTTTAGTCATTGCTCTTGCCAAATCTTTTACATGACCAAGCTGCGTGATATATAAGCCGTTACCAGGGATGGGAATCGGGCGATCGCGGACAATTCTATCAAAAAACCAACTTTCTAAATCGTTATAATTACGCGGCCCATAAATATAGGTGGGACGAATCGAGGTAAAGGGTATGCCGATTTGAGCTAGATAGGCTTCTGTTTCATGCTTACCCCGATGACGGCTTTTAGGATCTACAGGATCGCCTTCTATATGTGGCATTTGGTCAGATTTAAGATACACACCAGCCGAACTCATGTATACAAAATGTTGTACGCGGTCTTGGAAAATTTCTGCCAGTGGTTGAGTATCAGTAAGTTCCCTCCCATTATTGTCAAAAATGGCATCAAAATTTTCTTGTGATAACTTTGTTTTTAACTGAGTAGGGTCAGTGCGATCGCCTATAATTTGTCCTACTCCCTGTAATGAAGGTGCAGGTCGATTACCACGATTAAACAGCACTACCTCATGTCCTTGTTCTACTAACAGTTGAGTTAAGTAAATACCGATGAACCGAGTGCCACCTATAACTAAAATTCTCATAAATTACTACTTCCTATGTCATTTTTTGTCAAGGGATTGCGAAGTAAGAACTAGAAAATATTTCTACTCCATACCGGATACTTAATACCCGGTATTTAATCCCATGTTTGAGGTTATCAGGTTGTAGTATCCCTCTGGAACCTGTTTTAAAAGAAATACGTCTTCGGTGAAATCTGGGTTGCTTTCCATTCCTCGATCGCAAAGGGAAACTTTTCAGTTAACCTGACAATTTGTTTGCTGTATTTTCCACTTATTTAAGTTAGCTGTGCCCTTAAAATATGCTTTGATTCATGAATGGCTGACACCTAAAGCCACTGGCGGTTCAGAACTAGTTGTGCAAGAGATTCTGAATCATATCAATGCGGATTTGTATGCCCTGATTGACTTTGAATCCAGCAATCCTAAAAGCTATTTATATCAGCGTCAGATTGGCACGACTTTCCTGCAAAACTTTCCCCATGCTCGCAATGGTATCCAAAAATACTTACCTTTTTTGCCATTAGCGATTGAACAATTGGATTTACGCCAATACGATGTAATTCTATCTTCTTCGCACGCGGTAGCAAAAGGAGTGATTACCACTCCCGAACAATTACATATTTGTTATTGTCACAGTCCCATGCGTTATGCTTGGGACTTGACTTTTGATTACCTGCAACAAAGCAGATTGGGAAAGGGTATAACTGGATGGATAACGCGATATTTATTGCATCGTTTACGTCAGTGGGATGTATTATCAGCAAATCGTGTTGATTATTTTATTGCCAATTCCAAGCATACAGCTCGTCGAATTTGGCGCTGCTATCGGCGAACAGCAGAAGTAATTTATCCGCCAGTTAATGTTGATGTCATGCCTTTTGTAGCTGAAAAAGAAGACTTTTATCTAATAGTTTCCCGGTTAGTAAGTTACAAGCAAGTATCTTTAATTGTCCGAGCTTTTAATCAACTGCAAAAACCATTGGTAATAATTGGTACAGGCCCACAGATGAAATATCTTCGCAAAATAGCAAATTTTAATATCCAAATACTGGGATGGCAACCTGATGATGTAGTGAAAAAATATATGGCTAGAGCAAAGGCGTTTGTGTACGCAGCTTGTGAAGATTTTGGTATTGCTTTAGTTGAGGCACAAGCTTGTGGTACACCTGTAATTGCCTATGGTGCAGGGGGCGCGTTAGAAACTGTACGAGATATTCGCTCTTGTGGCGATACAAGTACAGGTATTTTCTTTAACGTACAAACAGAAGCTGCTTTAGTAGAAGCAGTCGAAAAGTTTGAAATGTATCAAAACGCGTTTAATCCTGTATATTTGCGATCGCACGCTAGCCAGTTTTCCCGACAGGTTTTTGGCGATCGCTATCTCAATTTTGTAGAACGGTGCAGCAAAAAAACACCTTTTTTGGAGTAAGGGTGAAGATTTTTGTAATTGTTTTGTAGCTTTTGGAAATTTAGACCCAGAAGCACCTCGTTTTAGATTTAAGATTGGGACTATGTGTGGTGTGGATTGTTAAGGAGTATGATGACTGCCCAGAGCTCACTCCTCTCCGGCAAGCGAGGCCTACGGCAAGACGCTAGTACGTCTGCGCGTACTTTGTTAAAAAGGGGCCAACAAAAAAAGACTCCTAGGATAAAACCCAAAGGTTTGTCTTTTCAAGGTTTAAACGGAGAGTTTGCCAAGCGCCTGTTTGATATTGTGTTTTCTCTGTTTGTTTTGATCGTATTTTTCCCTGTGTACTTAATCCTGGCCTTACTGATTGCTTGCAGCTCAGAAGGTCCGATTTTTTATGTACAAGAAAGGGTAGGTAAAAACTACAAGCCCTTTAATTGTATTAAATTTCGCACAATGGTGAGCAATGCTGATGAAATTCTCGTACAAATGATGGAAACATCCCCGCAGATGCGGCAAGAATTTGAAAGCAGCTTTAAGCTTAAACATGACCCCAGAATTACTAAAATTGGGCGGTTTTTGCGAATTACTAGCTTAGATGAATTTCCCCAGTTCTGGAATGTTTTAAAAGGGGATATGAGTGTTGTTGGCCCGCGACCTTTAGTAGCTGAAGAACTTCCCAAATATGGCTACCACATCGATCGGATTTTAACGATCCGTCCGGGAATTACAGGATTGTGGCAAGTTTCTGGGCGCAATGACATTCCCTATCCTAGAAGAGTTCAAATAGACCTACATTATGTCAAATTTAGAACTTTTTGGCTCGATTTATGGATCATCTTGAAAACAATTGATGTAGTTATTATGCCTAAAAATAATGGAGCCTACTGAAAAAATACTTAAACAGTAGATTCTGTGGGGCAGTTAATGCCCCTAAATCAGAATTACTGAGCCACTTTCAATAATTAAAACAACTAAGCTTATGTGCGTCTAAATTTAATAATTTTGCTTTAGGGCTGTTCCAGTGGAGAACAGACAGAACCGTGGTATTAGCAGCATCGGCAGTTCAGCCTTGAGGATCTGCGGCGTTGTGTAGTTCCCCAACTTGAGAACATAGATCGCTATAAACGCTAGCTTCTCTTGAAAACTCAAGTGCTAAGTATAAAATTTAAACGCATAGTATCTTAACGCTGAATATTTTTATCTTAATAAAAAATAATCTTTCCGAAAAATTATTCAGGCTTAATAAAATACTGCTTAATATAAAGTTTTGGTAAAGATATATCAAAATTTTAGATAAAAATGCCAGAATTTTGCCCTTTATACAGCCAAAATGCTTATTAAATAAATTTATATAAGTATATTTATTTACTTTAAATTTACAGTGATGGGGAAGATTCGTAGGTTTCCCATTAGGCAATTTAGTGATTAACTGCTAGCTTGTATCAGTTAGGCTGTAACTTTTTTTTACTGAAGATAACAAAGGAATCCCTAGGCATGACGCAACAGAAACGAGCATTAATTACCGGTATTACTGGTCAAGATGGTTCATATCTGAGTGAGTTTTTGCTAGAGCAAGGTTACGAGGTTCATGGTATTATTCGCCGGACTTCTACCTTTAACACAGACCGCATCGATCATATGTATGAAGATCCTCACAAAGAGGGCGTGCGGTTATTTCTACACTATGGCGATTTGACAGATGGTACGACACTACGCCGGATTTTAGAAGAAGTACAGCCACAAGAAATCTACAATCTAGGTGCGCAATCCCATGTAAGAGTGAGCTTTGATTCACCAGAATATACAGTAGATGCTGTCGGGATGGGAACACTACGTTTGTTGGAAGCAATTCGGGATTACCAGCGGCGTACTGGAATTCAAGTGCGCTTTTATCAAGCTGGTTCTTCCGAAATGTATGGTTTAGTGCAAGCAGTGCCTCAAAGTGAAACCACGCCTTTCTATCCCCGTAGTCCTTATGCCTGTGCAAAAGTTTATGCTCATTGGCAGACGGTAAATTACCGTGAATCTTATTCGTTGTTTGCTTGTAATGGTATACTTTTTAATCACGAATCACCACGACGCGGTGAAACTTTTGTTACCCGTAAAATTACTAGGGCTGTGGCGCAAATTGTTGCTGGTAAACAGAAAAAGCTTTATATGGGCAATCTGGATGCCAAGCGAGATTGGGGCTATGCCAAGGATTACGTCAGAGCTATGTGGCTAATGTTGCAGCAAGAGCAACCAGATGATTACGTAATTGCGACTGGTGAAACCCATTCTGTACGGGAATTTTTGGAGTTAGCATTTAGTCATGTAAATCTCCGTTGGCAAGATTATGTAGAGTTTGATGAGCGCTATCTTCGCCCTGCTGAAGTAGAGTTATTAATTGGTGATGCTACTAAGGCACGCCAAAAGTTAGGTTGGACACCATCGGTAACTTTTGAAGGACTGGTAGCGCTGATGGTGGAAGCAGACCTACAGGCACTTGGCGTTACTGCGGCGAATGGAAGTGGTTCATCTGTATTAAATGATATTGCGACTGTTCGGCAACAACTGGGCGCTCTCCACTTTTGATTCACACACACTGCTGAGGATAAAAATATGACTGCCTTAGAACTAAAAAATAAACGGATTCTCGTTACTGGTGGATCGGGTTTCCTAGGTCGTCAAGTAATCGATCAGCTGTGTCAGGCAGGGGCTGATATCAATAAAATTACAGTACCGCGATCGCGTGAGTGCGATCTGCGTGTCTGGGAAAATAACCAACGTGTAGTTGACCAACAAGATATTGTCATTCATTTAGCAGCTCACGTTGGCGGTATCGGCCTCAACCGCGAAAAACCAGCAGAGTTATTCTACGACAACTTGATTATGGGGACTCAGCTAATTCATGCTGCCTATCAAGCTGGAGTAGAAAAATTCGTCTGTGTTGGCACTATCTGCGCTTATCCCAAATTTACCCCGGTGCCTTTCAAAGAAGATGACCTGTGGAATGGTTATCCAGAAGAAACCAATGCTCCCTACGGCGTTGCCAAAAAAGCACTGTTAGTCCAGCTGCAAGCTTATCGCCAGCAGTATAACTTTAACGGCATTTACCTTCTACCCGTGAATTTATACGGGCCGGAAGATAACTTTGACCCCAGAAGTTCCCATGTGATTCCGGCGTTAATTCGCAAAGTTCACGAAGCTCAAGTTAAAGGCGAAAAGCAACTTCCTGTTTGGGGTGATGGTAGTCCGACCCGTGAGTTCCTCTATTCTCAAGATGCGGCTAGAGGGATTGTTATGGGTACGCAATTCTATAACGATGCTGAACCAGTGAACCTAGGAACAGGGTATGAAATCTCTATTAAGGATTTAATTACTCTGATTTGCGAACTCATGGAGTTTGACGGGGAAATTGTTTGGGAAACAGATAAACCTAACGGTCAACCTCGCCGTTGTTTAGATACCGAAAGGGCAAAGCAAGCTTTTAATTTCACTGCCCAAGTCAGCTTCCGAGAGGGGCTAAAGAATACCATTGAGTGGTATCGGCAAAACGCTGCATAAAATACATAAATAGTTTAAGTAGGGCAAATGCCCTACTTAAAATTTCGCTAATGGTTCCACAGAATCGATTAGCCGCAATAATACGTAAGTTTTTGTATTTTTGCGGACAAGAAATTACTTCACAAATTGCGGCATAATTTCCGCAGCCGTAAAAATTCCATAGATGTTGCGTTGGTGCAATTGCTGACCAGCTTTGAGATAACCAAAAGCTGGGCCGCAGACATTGGCTGCCATACTGGTTTCATCGCCTAATGTAAAGGTATGGGTGGAAATTTTCCCTTCAAAAGTACGCCCTGTAACCTTAACGTTGGTACTGAGAGGCTTTTTAGGATTGCGCGTATCCACTACACCACCAACAGTAACGCGATCGCGATCGCATATTCCGGCAAATTCTAGCATCACATCATCGGCGTGTTCCATTTTCTCTAAAGTCAGCACACCGTTAGTCTTATCTAGTAGTGCTTCTACTTCCGCATCACTCATCGCCCTAGCAGCTTCCACTGAGTAACCAGGCATATGGCCGATGTCTTCGCGAACAGTGGCGCGGTAAGCTTCCCAGTTAGCAATTCCTACCCCAAAGGTAATTTCAACTTTGTGAATTTCGGCGTAGCTTTGGGCGGCTAAAGCGGCTGCGGCTGTTAATAATCCAGGTGTCGCGCCACATCCTGTCATGTAAGTGATACCGGCGGCTTGCAGTTCTTCTTTCATTGCTAGTAGTTGTTCTACAGCACTGGTGCGCTTAATTGCATCTACTAGCACCCCATGCCAACCTGCGGCGATAAACTGCTTGGCCACAAAAGGAATAAAGTCATTGGGTAAATTGGGTAAAGCCAGAAAATACCCATCCACAGGTTGTTGAGTATCGATTAAATCTTGAATGCTGTTATTTGTTAAAGTTCCAACTGGTTCTAAATAACCCACCGAACCTTGAGATTGGTAGGTTGCAATACATTCTTTAACATTTAAACCTTCAGCAGCATAAGCGAAGCCCTTTTGATCTGCCACTGCTACTAAAATCATTTCCCGTTTGCCAGCAAGTACCTTGGCGGCTGCTTGTCCGAGTCCGCCGAAACCCAGTACTCCTACTCGTATCGCTGGCGAAATATTGTGAGAACTTTTGACTGGTTCTGGATTCATAGTCAATTTGTGGAGTTGAATCGAAAGCTTTGATTAATCAGCATTTTAGCTGCTTGCTTGTGGCTGGTAATTCAAAGCTATAAATGTTAATTATGCTTCATTATCCTGGTTTCTTCTCCAAGGAGATCAGTTTTCTCAGCAGAAATTATTCCTGAGAGATTTGGGGTAAAGAATGTTAGAGAAAAAATTGATGCCGCGATCGCCTATTTGTTTGCTGCTCTTGAGAATTTATTCACTTGTGCCTACAATGTAATTACCATTATTTCCAAAGTGACCTCAACATGGGCGCAGCTATTAGAACCAGAATAGTGAAAATCGGTAATTCTCAAGGTATTCGTATTCCCAAACCTCTGTTAGAGCAAAGTGGTATTAGTACAGAGGTGGAAATTGAGGTGCATGGCGATCGCTTAATTCTTCGTCCAGCATCAAAATTACGGGTTGGGTGGGACGAAGCTTTTGCCACAATGGCAGAACGGCACGATGATGTTCTCTTAGATGACGTTAATACAACAGACTGGGATCGGGCTGAATGGCAATGGTAATCAAGCGTTTTGATGTGTTCCTTGTTAATCTCGATCCCACTATTGGCACTGAAATTAAAAAAACACGTCCCTGTGTAGTGATTTCACCAGACGAGATGAACCGTCATATTGCTACGGTCATTGTTGCACCTATGACTACAAAAGGTCAGCCATATCCCACAAGGGTAGCTTGTCGCTTTCAAGACAAAGATAGGCAGATTGTTCTAGATCAAATTCGCACAGTAGATAAAACTCGATTAATTAATCGTCTCGGTACGATTAGTTCTGATGAGCAAAGAGCAGTTATCGATATCTTAGCTGAGATGTTTGCCGATTGAAGAGGGTTAAAAGTCAAGCGATCGCGCTTTTTACTCGACAATTTGTGTTCAGAGGTCGAAGTATCGCCTTTTGAACTCGACAATTGGTGTTACAAGGTGCAAGTTTCGAGTTCAAAAGCTGAACAGTGAGGGTCAAGGGTATGTTTTTGACTGTTTAGTTCACTGTGGAGTTTACACTGTCCAATCCTGTGTTATCAAGTTTGGAACTTTGCTAAAGTCGCTAGTGTTGCGAGTCAATAATACTAAGCCCCGTGAAAGTGCGATCGCAGCTAT
Source organism: Calothrix sp. NIES-2098 (assembly GCF_963875125.1). Taxonomy (NCBI): domain Bacteria; kingdom Bacillati; phylum Cyanobacteriota; class Cyanophyceae; order Nostocales; family Calotrichaceae; genus Calothrix; species Calothrix sp. NIES-2098. The sequence continues at coordinate 7,253,380 of NZ_CAWNKJ010000001.1, read as the reverse complement.
TCTTAAATCCATCGTGGCGATGCGAACTCTTTGCGCTCTTAATCCTTCAAATATGGCGACTGCTCCAGCATCAAATGGTAAAATTGGTGCTGCGGAAAACCCCCAAATGATTTCCATTAGCAGAGTATATCCCCGAACTACATCACCTGGTGTTTGGGAACGAGTAATAAAGGTATGAGCGCCAATTACTTGCTCATGGAAACTAACGATAGAAAAAGCAAAATCTGTAGGTTGATACTGGGCAATACGAGCAGCTAATATTAAAAATTCCGATCCTGAACGTCGTTGAAGAAAACTGATATGGTCGGTGTCGAATAGATATCTCACAGTTACTCGCCAGCTTCATCAGTAAATATGTCAGCGTGGCGTAATGACCGACCATACTCTAAAGCTTCCAAAAATGCTGGTTCATCCGAGATTGAGCCAATAACTTTCTCCAGCCAATTACTAGAGGTAGGTGCATCTATAACTCGACGTTTGAGATCCGCGACTGTTTGTTCAAGAGTCGCTAAACGCTGTTCAAGATTCGTTTCATCTAACATAATTTTCTTAGAGACTTTAGTTTTAATCATAGTGTGTCTCAATGCTTGGGCAATTAGGAAAGCACGAAGAGAGATTTTTTTGTTGCTAAATTTCCTGTAAATATACAATGCAACGAGATTACCAGCGATCGCATCGTAAACAACAAGCGATCGCCCTTTTTGCTCGACAATTCCTGTTTCAAGTGAAAACGATCGCGCTTTTAACTCGACAATTTGTGTTCGGAAGCCGAACGATCGCCCTTTTTACTCGACAATTCGTGTTCGGAAGTCAAACTGTGAAGCTCTGAAGCCGAACGATCGCCTTTTTTGCTCGACAATTCGTGTTCCGAACTCGAATGATCGCCTTTTTTACTCGACAATTTGTGTTCTGAACTTCAACAATCGCCTTTTTGACTCGACAATTCGTGTTCGGAAGTCCAATGATGAAGCTTTGAAGTCGAGAGATTGACAATAACTATTCGCCGCACAGTCATATCTAGTTACAATTCTTGAAGAAGCGATCGCTCTCTAGTTTTTTTTAACAATCTCCAGCCTAAATAATGCCATCTACAGATCGAGGTTCTCTTAGTTGGCTGTTACAGCAGTTTCAACTCAAGCCAGGAAAGCCAGCATTTGCCTACGGATTGCGGACTCTGTTCGCGCTAGGTGTTCCGGTTGCAGTCGGAATTATAACAGGTCATGGTGCTGCAAGTGCGATCGCGGTTATGGCGGCGATGTTCGTGAGTATGGTGGATGTGGGCGGAGCTTATCGTCAGAAGGCCACTGCGATGGTAGCAGCAACTATCGGGGTAACTGTAGCGTTACTGTTAGCAAACTTAGTTAGCAGCACCTTTTGGTTAGCTCTTCCCACAACATTCATTGTCATATTTATCGCAGGTTTAGCAGGGCTTTTTGGAAGTTTAGCGGCTTCTGTCAGCTTGGTAATTTCGATTATGTTTGTTGTTGCGCTGGCTAGATTTGCTTCATTTCCCGATTTATCTACTGTACTGTTGCAATGCTTATTATGTCTGGCTGGTGGAATATGGGCAATGGTGCTGTCATTAGGGTTGTGGGTTATACGTCCTTACATACCCGTCATCCAAGCAGCTGCTAACTGTTATCTCTCATTGAGTAAATTTGCCGAATTAGCCAGCCAGAGGGTATTAAATCCGGAGGATCTTCAAGATTGGGCACAGCAATTTTTGCAAGCTCAGGATACTGTGACACAGGATTTAACTTCTGCCCGTAATACCTGGGCTGCTGTCTGGACTGGACAAAGAACGGTGAGTTTACGGGGAAATCAGTTACTAATTTTAATTGAAGATGCCAACCAAATAATTAATTCTATTGTGGCAGCAGTGGAACTGTTGGCGATCGCATCGCCACGCCCGTTATTTTCTGGTTTGCAGAGAGAAATTTCGCAAGTAATGGCAGAGTTGGCGATTGCACTGCAAACTTTATCAGAAGCGATCGCCAAAGGTAAAAGCTCAGTTCACCTGGGGGATTTGAATCGAACGATTGAAGCATTAGAACATCAATGGCAAATATTGCGTAGTCAAGTTGTCGATCGCACAAGCGATATTCAAACTGATGAATATTCTGATTTAGTTAACTTGCGGAAGATTGTCACCAGTCTGACAAAGCTGACACAACAAATTCATACCGATGCTGAAATTGTGTCAGATTTAAGTACGGGAAAACGGCGCAGTCATATTTGTCGAGAAATTTCTCCCCCAGCACAACCAGAACCTTTTTCCATCATCGACACGTTGCGGGATAACCTGACTTTTGATTCAGTTTTGTTTCGTCATGCGTTACGTTTAGCTTTAATTACAACCATTGCCGAACTAGTCGCCTCAGTATTGCAACTTCCCAGAGGCTATTGGGTAACGCTAACTGCTGTAGTTGCACTTAAGCCCAATTTTGGCGGAACATCGCAGACAACAGTGCAAAGAGTTCTCGGTACTTTCTTAGGTGGAATTATCGGTATTACGCTAGTCGTACTGATTAAAAATCCATTAGCGATCGCAGTTTGTATTTTGCTGTTGATGTTTACTGCGATGTCAGTGCGACCTTTAAGCTACAGCATATTTACCATTCTGCTGACTCCAGTCGTCATTCTGTTACTTAACGTTATTAGTACAGGTGGCTGGAAAATTGGAGTATTGCGGATTGTTGATAGCCTAGCTGGGGGATTGTTAGCATTACTGGGTAGTTATCTGCTTTTTCCTAGTTGGGAACGTCAGCAACTCCCCACACAACTAGAAAAAACAATGCGAGCAAATCTTGTCTACTTTCAACAAGTTATTGCTAATTATCTGAATTCCCAACAAAATACTGCTGATTCTATTAGCACGCTACGTCATCAAGCGGCACTAGAAAACGCCAACGCTGAGGCGGCTGCACAACGATTGTTTAGCGAACCCCGTCACGTTCAGGGCGAGGTCGAACCTGTCATGACGCTAACGATCTACATTCGCGCCTTTTTCAGTTCAGTAACAACTTTAGCCGAACATTTACGGGAATTTAGCGGCAATTATCAATTTAGTGAATTCAAGCAACTTGCTGATACCATTATCCAAGTTTTAGAAAATTTAGCTGATGCACTGCAACAGCAACAGTCACCGCAACCATTACCAGAACTAGATAGTTATGTTGAAGCAATTCACAATGAAATTGAACAGCTACATACAGCGCGAATATCAGAAATATCCACACATCCCAACACTGTCACTCCTACATTACAAGCTGTGCGCGAACAAACTACCCTTTCTACAGAATTAGAACGGATTGTGAATGAAGTTAAAATTATGCATTGTGCGATCGCGCTTTTACAAAAGTGAGAAAGGCAGAAGGTAAAAATTTACTAATGTTTATGCTTGGGGAAATTTCGCAATAAATACCAGAACACTGCGACATTAATCAGAAATACGATTAATTTTATCGGAGATATTCCTTTAATTAACTCATAAATTTCTGGAGGAATACTGATACCTACTAGTACTAATACTAAAATATGTGCCCAACGCTTTTCGTACCATAAACCAATCGCTTCAATGGCAGTTACAATAGAATAAAGTCCGGCACCAATTCCACTAAAGGCTAATGTTTTAGGATTAAAATTAAGTATTTTTTCGACAATCCAATCAATAATTCTGGCTTTACCTTCTAAAACATAATCATCTGAAAAATCTTCAAGATATTGATAATTTTTTAGTGCAAATAATAAAGCTATAGAAGTAACCATCAATAGTGCGGCAGTAAAAGCTTTATAAAAAACAATAGCTTTTAGTCCAAATGAACGCTTGGTCAAATAACCTCCTCAGTAATATCTCGAAATATTTTTCCACCTATACTTTATTTACCTGAAATCTGCTGTAAATCAGGTATCTATTTTAAAACGCCCATAGCGAGCTGTGAAAGAATTCTCCGGATTAGTTTGATTACTTACCCAAGCCCACATTTGATCGCCAAAAGAAAAATGCCACCATTCTCTAGGGTTCCGTTGAAATCCAGCTTTTAACATGACATCCCGCAATAACTGGCGGTGAGTATGATATTGTTGTGCTTCTGGATGTTCGCTATTGGCATAGTAATCGGGAAGCGATCGCTCTGACAATTCATCAATCGCTGAACCCATATCTAAAATTTGCCCGCGATCGTTTACTAGCGTCACATCTACCGCTGCACCTGTACTATGGGGTGGGGGCGTTTTTTCATCTAAGCTAGGTGCAGCCCAAATTTGATAAACCAATTCCCAAAGTTCCTGACGCTGGCTTGACGATAACTCCGCCTCAATCAGTCCTCTCTGATTTAGGGCTTGGGTAAAGCTGTAATCTACCATAAACTGCTGCACAGCTACAGGACGATAAGCATCAAAAATTTGGATGTACCAATTAGGATGCAGCAATTGCAAATAATTTTGAGCTTGAATTAAATTTTCAACTACAGTCTGCCGCAGATGATAAGGAGAGTGTATTCCGTAAGGTGCGCCCAATTTTTCATAAGGATGGGGAGATTCTACCGCAAATAGTTTTAAAGGAATCTCTACTAATGGTTCGCTACACTCGCAGATTGGGATCTGATGATAAGGTCTCATTCTTAACTAAGTAAGGGTCAAGGTTAATGGTCAAGAGTTCATTGTTTGAACTTTTGAACGCCAGTTGCTTTAAGTCGGCAGAGCCGACGCCACTTGCTACCCTGCGGGAACGCTTTCAGCGAACAAGCCGGGAGACCCGTCCAACGCAGTGGCTCCCCAACGCACTGGCTCCTCTGGACAACTTCTAAGAAAAAATACGATACGCGGCTTTAGCCTAAGATAATTGAATAGATAATGTCTAAAATCAGCAGCAATCTTTTGTTTTCTCAACCACCTCTGGTACGGGATCGTAACCACCTGGATGAAATGGATGACAGCGCAAGATGCGACGAATTCCTAGCCACGTACCGCGCCAAGCACCAAATCTCTCAATTGCTTGCATAGTATACATCGAGCAAGTCGGCTGAAAGCGGCAAGTTGGCGGAAATAGCGGCGAAATAAACATTCGGTAGCCCCGAATCAGCCAAATCAATAATAGTTTCATAGCGGCAACTAAATCTAATAAAGTGATAATAAAGGCCTAAATTTTCTTTCTAGTAGTATTTTTGGTGAGTACATTTCCTGATTTAGATTCCATTTCTCCTTTATGGCTACAAATTGCGATCGTTGCGGTTTGGGTGTTATTTATTTTAGCGATCGCCTGGGGAGTTAATCGCTTTGCCCATAAAGATCCAGAAATTGTCCGCAAGATAGTTCATATTGGTACTGGCAATGTGATTTTGTTAGCTTGGTGGTTAAATATTCCTGCAAGTATAGGCATTACAGCTTCAATTCTAGCTAGCGCTGTCACTTTGTTGTCTTACCGCTTTCCGATTCTCCCAGGTATTAATAGTGTTGGTCGTCAAAGTTTGGGGACATTTTTTTACTCTGTCAGTTTCGGTATTTTAGTTGGCTGCTTCTGGTACTTGCAACAACCGCAGTATGCAGCTTTAGGAATTTTGGTGATGACCTGGGGAGATGGACTAGCAGCGCTAATTGGTCAACGCTTTGGCAAACATAAGTATAAAGTGTTTGGCTTACAAAAAAGCTGGGAAGGTTCTTTGACGATGACCCTGGTTAGTTGGCTTGTGAGTAGTTTAGTTTTGCTCGGTGTTCAAGGCAATATTTGGCAAACTTGGGTAGTAGCTTTAATAGTGGCAGTTGTCGCTACTGGTTTAGAAGCATTTTCGTTTCTAGGTATTGATAATTTGACCGTTCCTCTAGGTAGTGCGGCTTTAGCATTTTTCTTAATTCAGCGACTTCCACTTCAGTAAAAGGAAATGAAGCATAACGCAGTTAATAATTATTAATAAATATGCAATAAAATTATGGATTTATTCGTTAAATTATCTCAATCTAGCCTGGTAATTTTGTAGAAATATTAAGTCAAATTTTTTATAAAAGTTTAACACTAAACCTTCTGAAGAAAACTTCTTCCAGAGGGTTTATTTGTTTTTGGCAATTTTCTGTAAAACAAATTACAGATTTGCAACCTGATAGAGAATATAACATAGCTAAATTTCTCACCCAAGAGAGATTAAGTGAGAAATTATTTTAGCTAGAAAAAATATAACTCTTTGCTATTAAAAAATTTTAAAATGTCATTTTTTAATTATTCACAACCACCTTTATGCCGCAAACAGCCAACTAGAGCAATTGACGAACTAGAAGGACTTTGGTATGTTAACTGGCAAATCGGTAAAATTCGGCTTTATTCTACTTTTTACACTCGTGTCGATCGAGCCTGCATTCTTTGGAGTTTGTTACTACTCCCAATATTTGTAACTGCCCAATTTCTTCCTATTAGTTGGAGTTTACAAGCTACTTTATGGTCAATCCTCAGTTTTATTGGCACTATCGCAATGGTAGCTTGGACTAGTTACTGGGTACAAGTCAGGCAAGTTAAATGGGTACTATTCTGCTGGGTAATCTTGATGTTATTGGGAGTGATATTAACGGATTTAAGTATTTATTTAGGGTGGGCTGATATCTTATTAAATCTTTGCCCCTTATGGTTAGGATTAAGCACGCTGGGATATATTTGCACTGGATTAGGGGTGCGATCGCGTGCCTTGATTTTTACAGGTATACTGCACTTATTATTAATTTTTATTTTGCCTTATATTGCGCCTTGGCAGTTTCTCAGTACGGGTGCTTTTATGGCTTTATGCTTGTTATTGTTAGCTGAATTTCAGTGGGATGGTTTATAGTTTTGACAACTACAAAACTGAAATATTGCGCATAAAAAATATCCGATCTATAGAAAAGTCGAGGGGAGCATCCCACTTTTTTAATCAATACTCTAGAAGGGTATTGCTAAACGGACAAAGCCTGCCTACGCAGGCTTTATATTTATAGCTCCAGGCTTATTGCCTGTGGGCGTCGATCGAAACTGAGATGCACCCAAAGTTAAAGAGCTAAATTCATCAATACTCTTAGCAAATTAACGAGGATCGATTGCAGGCTTAGTTCCAACCAGACGAACTTGATTTTGCTTGACTACTACTGTAATCAGTGGCAAAGAACGCCTAGCCGGGCCGTGAACAACTCGCCCTAAAGAATCATATTGAGATCCATGACAAGGGCAGATAAAGCGGTTTTTTTCAGTATTCCACTTAACTGTGCATCCTAAATGAGTGCAAATCGGACTGATAGCATACTCAGCAATTTGTGGCCCGTCTTTAATAATGAGATAATCGACGCTATCATTTGGCAATCCATGAACAGGAATGGGAATTCCGGGAGTTGCGGTGGCTAATAGTGCATCAACCTTAATCGCTTTACTATTAGTATCTTGCGCTTCAACGCCTGGAAGATAATTTTGACAACGCGAATTGTGCGGGTAAAACGAGCAAAGAGTTTCTAAATCTACCTCACGACTCTGGCTAGGTTTTGGAAAGATATATCCGATCGCGATCGAGGTGAGACTACTACCGACGAGGTAGACTAAGAAATTCCGTCGCGTTTTTTCCCTCACTGGAATTTTGCTATTACCAGAGAGAGATTCTTCCATAAGGAGAACAAATTACTTAAATAAGGTTAAATATATTGTGTGAAAAAGCAAATAGATAAAACTATTTTTTTAAATAAATTTACATAAATCTATTTTTTACCCGTCGATACTCACGTTAATTTATGTACCACACCAACATACCCATCACTCTAAAGATAGAGGAATGGTTTAACAAAATTACTGAAGTTTGACAAGTATACCAGTAGCCTATTTTTCAGTAATATCAAGATATTAAGATTACTATTAGCTGTTTTATTAAGTATAAAAAAATGAGATTTAGAGAATGGGCGACTAAAGTCATGCTGATTTTTCTATTGTTCGCCACTCTAATTTTGGCGTTGTTTGCCGGGAAAGTTACAAAACCACAGAACAATACAGCAACATCAATCCCAGAGGCTATAGCCTGGAGTGAGTATCCCAAGGCGCAATTACAATCTGCAAAAAACCCCAGTAGCGAATCTCAGAACGTGCTGAAATCGCGAGTCAAAAAGAGTCAGAGTCAGCCGAGTCGTTCTGTAGCAAGGTATAGCACTACTGAAGCTTTTGCCAGATACAAACCTCGATATGAAATAGCGCCTGTAGATCCAAGCAACTACGGCGATCGCTATGCTACAGATATTAATGGCGTACCTGTACGGAATCAACCGATAATAGTACTGCATGAAACTAGTAACTCTGCATCCAGCGCTATTAATTTTTTTCAAACGCCTCATGATAATGAAAATATCCAAGCTAGTTATCACACATTAATTAAGCGCGATGGGACGCTGGTTTATCTCATTCCCCCAGAAAAGCGCGCCTTTGGTGCAGGTAACTCAGTGTTTAACGGGCCTAATGGTGCTGAAACTGTCAAAACTAACCCTAATTTGCCATCATCGGTAAATAACTTTGCCTATCATGTTTCTTTAGAAACACCGCCAGAGGCTTGGGGAGATAACAAAATACAAACTCACAGCGGCTATACAGAGGCTCAATATCATTCTCTAGCTTGGTTAATCGCTCAAAGTCAAGTTCCAGAGGATCGCATTACTACTCATCGCGCTGTAGATAGATCGGGTCAAAGAGTTGACCCCATAAGTTTTGATTTTAACGAGTTCTTCAATTTACTTAATACCTATCGTCAGTTAAGACCAGTCAATAGGGTAAATAGATAAAAATCTCACATCAAGATGCCAATTTATGAGAAAACTTGAGCATCTTCATGTGAGATTTCAAAGGAAATTATTATTTGCTAAAACTATAGATTTGCTGAGTTTCTAGGCGATCGCAAATTGCAGAAGGTAGGGTATTAGTCTCAAAAGTCTGCCGATCGAGTTGGACTTGCAGATTGCTTAAGGGATCGCTACCAGCAGAAATTAGAAATTCTAGCTTTTGGATATAAGGTAAAGTTGCTAGTTGGTCAAGAATTTGACAGATTGCTTGCAGGTAAGGATGACCTTGCTGCCGATACCAATCACAATCAGCCACTTTCGGTTGATCGAAACCTAAGTGTACTGTTAAGGAAGGCTTGTCAAATAGAGCGATCGCTAATGGTCGTGCTTCTTCTTGCAGCAAAAGGTCATGAGTTTTCGCTAAATGCCGAATTTTTTCTAAGCGTTCATAGCGTTGCGTTACCGATTGGGGATCGTCCTGCCAATGAATTGCTACTGTTACCAAATAGGTTTGCAACAGCATATGACCCAGCTTTTTCGCCTTAGTCGCTAGGTAATAGGAATTGTAGTCATTAGCCTCAATCAATAAGGGCACGCGATCGACTACTTCCAAACTATAGCCCTTGACCCCAGCAATTTTGCGGGGATTATTGGTAATTAGGCGAATCTGTTTCACGCCCAAATCCATGAGCATTTGTGCGCCCATCCCGTAGTCTCGCAGATCGGCGGCGAATCCCAAACGCTCGTTCGCCTCCACTGTATCCAAACCCATATCTTGTAAGGAATAGGCTTTCAGCTTGTTAATCAAGCCAATTCCCCGTCCTTCTTGACGCAGGTAGACTACTACACCTTGACCCGCACTTTCAATCATTTTTAACGCTGCTTGCAACTGCATCCGACAATCGCAGCGCAAAGAACCCAAAGCATCGCCAGTTAAACATTCTGAATGCATCCGCACCATCACTGGCTCGTTTTTGAAGTTTTCGGGATCGCCTTTGACAATGGCAACGTGTTCAGAATTATCTAAGGTATGACGGTAAGCGTAGATTTTGAAGTGACCGAACTGGGTGGGTAAATCGGCAATGCTTTCGCGGGTAACTAGGCGATCGTGCTGGAGACGATAACTGATTAAATCAGCAATACTGATAATTTTGAGATTGTGACTTTGAGCATACTCGATTAGCTGCGGCAAGCGCGCCATCGAACCATCAGGGTTTTGAATTTCACAAATTACCCCAGCCGGATATAACCCTGCTAATCGAGATAAGTCTACCGCCGCTTCTGTATGTCCTGCGCGTTTGAGTACGCCTCCGGCTTTGGCACGAATTGGAAAAATATGACCGGGACGACGTAAATCTAAAGGTTTGGTTGCTGGGTTAAGAGTAACTTGAATAGTACGCGCGCGGTCTTCGGCTGAGATGCCGGTAGACACTCCCAAATGAGGGCCAGCGTCAATGCTGACAGTAAAAGCTGTTTGGTTAGTGTCTGTAATATTGCTCACCATTAATGGTAAGTCCAGTTCATCTAGGCGATCGCCTGTCATTGCCAGACAAATCAGCCCTCTTGCTTCCACCGCCATGAAATTGATCGTGTCGGGTGTGGCAAACTGGGCAGCACAAATCAAGTCGCCTTCGTTTTCGCGATTTTCGTCATCTACCACGACGATGACACGACCAGCTTTTAAATCTGCTAAAGCCGCGTCAATGGAATCAAACTTAAAAGATGAGCTAGCGCCGTTATGAGTTGACGCTGTAGCAAGAGTTTCCGACTCAGGCGATTGGTTCAAGGCTTTCTCTACTTGAGGAGCCACCCCAGCGCTCTGGTCGCTAGAGTTTAGGGGAGTGGCTTGCGACTGCCGTTTAGTCTTAGGCTTTGACACAGAGGATTTCCAGCTACCAAAAGTAAATTTTTTTAACAATTTCTTCTTTTAGATTGTAGCTCCTTTATTAGGCAGAGAAGCACACTAGCAATGATTTGATAACATGGCAAAAATTTCTGTCCTAAAATTGAGGTTTAATACTCAAGTGTGGCAGCAAAGTGCTGAAAGCGAGAGTAGACTTTTAAACTCATTCCTTCCCCTACAACGTGTAGGATTGCGTGAATATGATATTTTCACAATGTTTGATAACTATTTACCAAAGTCTGTGAGCAGATGCCACTCCCACTCTGGGGAAGAAAAAACTAAAAAACTGACTTTTGGTGAGAGCATAGAATCTCATCGCTATTAAGTGCGGAGCCACCAACACCTCGGCTCTAGTCCGTGGCTAATTGTGCGTTACGTATCTGGTCGCTGATATGTTGATAGCTAAGAACTAATTAAACAAAGCGGATAAGGATTTTATCATCATGGGCAAAAATGGACGCGTACCCGTTGGGATTGTTGGCGCGTCAGGCTATGGCGGAGTGCAGTTAGTACGACTACTGATGGATCATCCAGAAGTCGAACTAGTTTATCTAGGCGGTGAGAGCAGTGCAGGAAAACCCTTTGCGGATCTCTATCCCCATCTAGCTCATGCAGTTAGCCTGCCAATAGAGGCGGTCGATGCAGAAATCATCGCCCAGCGCTGTGAAGCAGTATTTCTGTCGCTACCAAATGGTCTGGCTTGCCAAATTACGCCAAAACTAATAGAAAAAGGCTGCAAAGTACTAGATCTGAGCGCTGATTATCGATTTACAGATTTGGCAACCTATACCACTTGGTATGGCAAAGACAGAAGCGATCAAACAACTGCGGCTACAGCAGTATACGGATTACCGGAACTTTACCGCGATCGCATTAGCGAAGCCCAGCTGGTCGGCTGTCCTGGTTGCTATCCTACAGCTAGTCTTCTAGCTCTTTCCCCACTTTTGAAACAGGGCTTAATTGTACCCGAAACCGCGATTATCGATGCGAAATCTGGTACCTCTGGCGGGGGACGGCAAGCCAAAATCAATATGCTTTTAGCTGAGGCTGACAACTCCCTTGCTGCATACGGAGTTGCGCGTCACCGTCACACTCCAGAAATTGAGCAGATTTGTAGCGATCTCGCAGGGCACGAAATCACAATTCAATTTACGCCCCATCTCATCCCAATGGTGCGGGGAATTTTGGCAACTGTATATGCTACATTGCGCGATCCCGGACTTGTTCGAGATGATATGGTGACAATTTATAATGCTTTTTACCGTAATTCACCTTGGGTAAAAGTCTGCGAAAGCGGCATTTATCCGCAAACAAAATGGGCTAGCGGCAGCAATCTTTGTTACATAGGTATAGAAGTTGACCCGCGCACCGGACGCGTGATTGTCATGTCAGCAATCGATAACCTAATTAAAGGGCAGGCGGGTCAAGCAATTCAGTGTTTAAATATCATGATGGGTTGGGATGAAACCTTAGGGTTGCCCAGATTGGGGTTTTATCCCTAGATGGGCATTGGGCATGGGGCATTGGGTAAAGAAGAGAATAGGGAATAGTTATTTCTTCCTCACCCTGCTTCCTGCCCTCTGCCTCCTGCCTCTTCCCTACCCCCAGCCTCTACTTCGGCCCTAAACCAACTGCGCCAGCATATAGGGCGCGATCGCCTAGTTCATGTTCAATGCGTAGCAAGCGATTGTATTTTGCCACCCGTTCGCTACGACATAAAGAACCAGTTTTGATTTGACCGGCACGGGTAGCTACAGCTAAATCCGCGATCGTTGTATCTTCCGTTTCACCAGAACGATGGCTAATGACCGATCGGAAACTGCTGCGAGTCGCTAAGTCAATTGTTTCCAAAGTTTCGGTCAAGGAACCAATTTGATTGAGTTTAATCAAAATGGCGTTGCCAGCTTTTTGCTCAATTCCCTTTTGCAAGCGGTTGGCGTTAGTGACAAACAAGTCATCGCCTACCAACTGCACTCGCGAACCAAGTTTCTGGGTGAGCAATTGCCAATTTTCCCAATCTTCCTCATGCAAGCCATCCTCAATCGAGACAATCGGGTATTGGTCAACTAACTTGGCTAAATAATCAATAAATTCTGTGGGTGCGTGGGGTTTACCATCGTAAACATACTGTCCATCCTTGTAAAACTCACTAGCGGCCACATCCAACGCTAAAGCTACTTGTTCCCCTGGCTGATAACCAGCTTTCTCAATGGCAGCAACGAGTAATTCTAAAGCTACCTGATTGGACTCTAAGTTAGGGGCAAAGCCGCCTTCATCGCCTACACCAGTCAACAAGCCTTTATCAGCCAGTACTTCGCTCAGGGTAGCAAACACCTCAGCACCCCAGCGCAATGCTTCCTGGAAGGAAGATGCCCCAACTGGGACAATCATAAACTCTTGAAAATCGACGTTGTTAGCAGCATGGGCACCACCGTTAATCACGTTCATCAAAGGCACTGGCAACAAATTTGCTAAAGGCCCGCCCAAATAGCGATATAAGGGCAGCCCCAGAGACTCAGCACCGGCTTTGGCTGCTGCTAAAGAAACCGCCAAAATTGCATTTGCACCCAAATGAGATTTGTTTGCCGAACCATCCAAGGCAATCATCGTGCGATCTAGCAATTCTTGGTTGAGAGCATCAAAGTTTAATAAATTGGGAGCGATGACCTCTTGGACGTTTTGTACTGCTTTAAGTACTCCCTTACCCCCGTAACGGCCTTTATCTTTATCTCGCAGTTCATGTGCTTCAAAAGTGCCGGTCGAAGCACCACTGGGAACCTGTGCCAGTCCTACAGCACCGTTGAGCAAATGTACTTCTGCTTCAACTGTAGGTCTACCCCGCGAGTCGAGAATTTCGCGAGCAACAATCGCCTCAATGGCAGAATCTAGAATTGTACTCATGTGTGGTCGATCCTTTGTTTCCTTGTGAGAATTGCGTTCTTAGAGCGATCGCATACAGTCAAGTCGCTTAACCCAATCGCTAGCATAGGCTTTTAAGGGACGCTGTAGGTTGAGATTAAAGAATATTTCCAGCGATTACGTCAACTGATTTACAATTGGGAATTTGTCAAGAGTCAATGGTTATTGGTTAATAGGCATTGGTTATTTCTCCCTTGTCTCCCTTGTCCCATTTCTCCCCCTGCTCCCTGCCTCTTTTCCTTTCCCAGTGGCCAGTCCTTATCACCACTCCCAATTTAAAATCGGTAAAGAAACTATCAGGAGTTAAATGATGCGCTTACTTCATACAATGCTACGGGTCGGCAATCTTGAAGAGTCCTTGAAATTCTACAGTGATGTCCTGGGAATGAAATTGCTGCGTCGAAAAGATTATCCAGATGGAAAATTTACTCTAGCTTTTGTTGGCTATGGTGACGAAAGCGACCATACAGTTCTAGAACTAACTTACAACTGGGGGGTAGAAAAGTACGAATTAGGTAATGCCTATGGTCATATTGCCATTGGTGTTGATGATATTTATGCCACCTGTGAAGCAATCAGAAATCGTGGCGGTAAGGTAGTGCGGGAACCAGGGCCAATGAAACACGGTACTACCGTAATTGCATTTGTGGAAGATCCGGACGGGTATAAAATTGAACTGATTCAATTGGGTACTCAAGGAATAGAGACAAAACAGGAATCACAACAACTGGTAACTCAGTAATCATCTAGAAAAAACAGGTACTACAGTTGAGCGTTAAGCAATGTCTGGGGCTAAAACTTAATTTTCCTCCTTCATCTGATTTTCAGTCAATAGACTATGTGACTCAGGCATTGCGATCGCTCACAATAATTGAGAAGTATTTGCTCTTACTTAGTCATCTCAAAAAAGCCAATTTACGGAGTAGCAATCAAATTCAACCATCAATACTTTTATGTAGAACTGAAAGATTTATCTATTAGCAAGTTCATTTAAAAATTGATTAGCTAATCTGCTTTTCATAGCTTCTTATAGCCATTTAAGGATTAAAAGCATGGTGAGTGGCCTACACAGTATGCGATAGCATGACTTGTAGAAGGATGTCACAAAATAGGTAATCCATTGGACTAAAATCAATTACCAAGTTTAAATTGCAACTTCAGATACACGCGAATATATGTCAATGATGTTTGGATGTTTAATTGGGGAGTGAAAGCTATTTATGAAGTATGGAGTAGCACAATTTTTCTTATAGGCTAGGGCAATAAGTACATCGCTATTGATATTGCACCTTTTATGTCTAAAATCCTCCCTAATGGCCGATTTATACACTAAAACACCCACTTGTTACAAGCTAGGAAACCCTTCCCGTCGCTCCTAAATCTGAAATACCAACTCGAAAATTCTAAATATGCAACCTACAGATCCCAATAAATTTACTGATAAAGCCTGGGAAGCGATTGTCAAATCTCAGGATATAGTTCGTGCTTATCAACAGCAGCAACTAGATGTTGAACATTTAATTATTGCTCTTTTAGAAGAACCTACTAGCCTAGCAATCCGTATTCTCGCTAGATCTGAGGTCGATCCACAACGCTTGCAACAGCAACTCGAAGCCTTTACCCAACGTCAGCCGAAAGTTGGGAAAAGCGATCAACTCTACTTAGGTCGCAGTTTGGACGTTCTACTCGATCGCGCCGAGGAAAATCGAGTGCGGATGAAAGATGCTTATATCTCTGTAGAACATATACTCCTCGCTTTTGCTGACGATGACCGCATCGGGCGGCGGCTGTTTAAAGGTTTGAATGTTGATAATAGTAAGCTAGAGGCTGCAACCAAAACTGTGCGCGGTAGCCAAAAAGTTACCGATCAAAATCCTGAGTCTCGCTATGAAGCTTTGCAGAAATTTGGCAGAGACTTGACAGAACAGGCTAAGGCTGGAAAACTCGATCCCGTAATTGGGCGAGATGACGAAATTCGTCGGGTAATCCAGGTATTATCTCGTCGTAGTAAAAATAACCCCGTATTGATTGGCGAGCCTGGGGTCGGTAAAACTGCGATCGCAGAAGCTTTGGCGCAACGTATGGTAAATGGTGATGTTCCCGAATCGCTGAAAAACCGTCAGCTAATCTCGTTAGATATTGGGAGTTTAATTGCTGGGGCTAAATACCGAGGTGAATTTGAAGACCGCTTAAAAGCTGTTCTCCGAGAAGTTACGGAATCAAACGGTCAAATAGTTTTATTTATTGACGAACTGCACACCGTTGTGGGTACAGGTTCCAATCAGCAAGGGGCAATGGATGCAGGGAATTTGCTCAAACCCATGTTGGCACGGGGTGAGTTGCGCTGCATTGGGGCGACTACCTTAGATGAGTTCCGCAAACACATTGAGAAAGACGCTGCTTTAGAACGGCGTTTTCAGCAAGTATTTGTCGATCAACCCACTGTAGAAAATACGATTTCGATTCTGCGGGGATTAAAAGAACGTTACGAGGTGCATCACAACGTCAAAATTTCTGATTCCGCATTAGTAGCCGCAGCAACACTATCAGCACGCTATATTTCTGACCGCTTTTTGCCAGATAAAGCGATTGACTTAGTAGATGAAGCCGCAGCCCAGCTGAAAATGGAGATTACCTCCAAACCTGCGGAACTCGAAACTATTGACCGCCGCCTGATGCAATTAGAAATGGAAAAGCTGTCATTGGCGGGAGAAGATAAAGGTACGCCCCAAACTAAGGAACGTTTGCAACGTATAGAGGAAGAAATTACCTCTTTGACAGCCAAACAACAAAAATTTAACGATCAATGGCAAGGTGAAAAGCAGCTATTAGAAGCTATCAGTGCCTTAAAGAAAGAAGAAGATGCTTTGAGAGTACAAATTGAGCAAGCAGAACGGGACTATGACCTCAACAAAGCTGCTCAATTGAAGTATGGCAAATTGGAGGGAGTTCAACGCGATCGCGAAGCCAAAGAAGCACAACTTTTAAAAATTCAAAGTACAGGTGCGACTCTGCTGAGAGAACAAGTCACAGAAGCCGATATCGCGGAAATTGTCGCCAAGTGGACAGGAATCCCTGTGAATCGCCTGATGGAATCGGAACGGCAAAAATTACTGCAACTAGAGCATCATTTGCATCAACGAGTCATCGGGCAACAAGAAGCGGTAACAGCAGTAGCAGCAGCAATTCGTCGTGCAAGGGCAGGGATGAAAGATCCTAACCGTCCTATCGGGTCATTTTTATTCATGGGGCCGACAGGCGTAGGTAAAACTGAACTCGCTCGTGCTTTAGCGCAGTTTCTCTTTGATTCTGACGATGCCTTGGTACGCTTGGATATGTCCGAGTATATGGAAAAACACTCGGTTTCCCGATTGGTAGGTGCGCCTCCAGGGTATATTGGCTATGAAGAAGGCGGTCAACTTTCCGAAGCAATTCGCCGTCATCCCTACTCTGTAGTGTTATTGGATGAAGTCGAAAAAGCTCACCCCGATGTCTTCAATATTTTACTGCAAGTATTAGATGATGGAAGAATTACTGATTCTCAAGGCAGAACAGTAGATTTTCGCAATACTGTGATTGTCATGACCAGCAATATCGGTAGCGAGCACATCCTTGATATATCTGGTGATGACTCCAAGTATGAAATGATGCAAAATCGGGTGACAGACGCCTTGCGATCGCATTTTCGCCCAGAATTCCTAAACCGCGTGGATGAAACTGTGATCTTCCATACCCTCAGTCGTTCGGAGATGCGTCATATTATCCGCATTCAACTCAAGCGTGTCGAAAATCTCCTCAAAGAACAAAAAATCTTCTTTGATATTTCCGCATCTGCTTGTGATTACCTAGTAGAAACAGGCTATGACCCAGTTTATGGCGCACGCCCCCTGAAACGAGCAATTCAGCGCGAAGTAGAAAACCCCATCGCCACTAAGTTACTAGAGAACACCTTTATTTCTGGAGACACAATTCTCATTGACAAAGGCGAAACTGGATTGACTTTTAGTAAAAAAGTAACCATGAAAGTATCAGCAGCACAGACTACCGTTCAGTTATTAGAGCCTTCACCCGATCTGTAATTGCAATTCCCAAAAATCCACATACAGATAGATTGTTCGTAAGGGTTTAGTCCTGCTAAACCCTTTTGAATAGCCGGGTTTTCTTTGTTATTTATTCTTTTTTATGAGAAAAATCTTATAAAGCAACAAGCTAAATTTATAAACTTTTATCTGAATATTCACTTAAGTATTATTGTCCAAGCCCTACAGTATTTTAGCGATCGCTAAGATTTCACCTAAATTGTAAGTGTGAAATGTAATATTTACATGAACCTCACTAAAATATCTAGTCACTACATTACTTTTCCAATAAAATGGAACATATTTAAGTGAGGTAAACACGGTTTGACGTACATTGTCACTAGCATATACTTCATTTATCTGAAAAATATGTTATTTGCGATCGCTGTAAAAAATTGAGACTAATTCTAATTTTTTAGAACACATTGATTTTCCAGAATTCAAGCACAATTTTATAAAAAAATAAACAATCTAAAGTCAAGATAATATGTCAATAGTATCTGTAATTATTCCTGTCTACAATGGTGAGAAAACCATCAAAAAGACTATTGAATCTGTTTTAAATCAAAGTCTTAGCGATTTAGAAATTATAGTAATTAATGATGGTTCAACAGATTCTACAGAAGAGATTGTTAAAAGTATTTCTGACTCTAGATTAAAAATATTTTCCTATCCAAACGCTGGTTTATCTGCTAGCCGTAATCGAGGTTTATCACTCGCAGCTTGTGATTTTGTCTCTTTTATTGATGCCGACGATCTTTGGACATCTGATAAATTAGAAAGCCAGATGCAGGCATTATTAGCTCATGAAAATGCTGCTTTAGCTTATAGTTGGACTGATTTTATTGATGCTGATGATAACTTTGTGAGAACTGGAGCGCGAGCTAAAGTCACAGGAGATGCTTACACTAAGCTGCTACTATCTAACTTTTTAGAAAATGGCTCTAATCCTTTGATTCGCAAAGAAGCTTTTACGAAAGTTGGGAATTTTGACGAGTCACTTAGAGCCGCAGAAGATTGGGATATGTGGTTACGCTTGGCAGACAGCTATGAGTTTGTAGTAGTTCCACAAGTACAAATACTATATCGAATATCTGCAAGCTCAATGTCTAGCAACTTTAAAAAACAAGAAGTTGAATCTTTAAAAGTAATTGAACGTGCGTTTGCTCATCCAAAAGCAGCCTCTTTACAGCACTGGAAAAAGTATACCCTAGCGCGATTCTATCAATACCTAACTTTTAAAGCTCTAGAAACACCCCCAGCTAAAAATAAAAGCTGGATTGCAGCGCAATTTTTCTGGAATTTTGTGAAATACGATCCATCTATTTTGCGGGAAAGACGGTTAATAATAGTAGCAGTTTTGAAAATAATTCTTACTGAATTGCACTATCAAGTTCGTAGTTTCAGCGATCTTCAATTAAGCAGGTAGAACAAGACAGTTTGATAACTCACAAAAACCCTCAGCTTCTCTAGCAGAAGTAACATAAGCTGGTTGATGCTGTAGCTGATTGGCATATTCCAAAACATTTGCTACACCTACAGATATGGGAAAATAACGGCGATTAAATAAACTTTCATCATTGGGGCTATCGCCTACTGTCACCACCTGTTCTAATGAGTATTGCGGCCAATATTGCTGCAATACCTGCAATAACCCAATAGCTTTATCTTGAGCTTGGGGTTTAATGTGGCATTGCACATTACTATAAGTAAATCCCCATCCCAGATCTTGACAGAGACGGCTGAGAGTTTGTAATTCAGTGGGAGTTAATGAAGCTACATCAAAAGTCCAGTCGGTAATCCGAAAATGATTATCAGCAGATTCCTGGATTTGCGGAAATTTACTTTGTAATTCTTTAAAAGTTGCGGCTAAATGTTGACGATGGTTAGCTAAGTTGGGAATGGGTGTTAAGGCTATTGGGCGATCGCTTCCAGCCATATAGAATAGACCTCCGTTTTCTGCCACAGCACCCGCTACAGGCATTAAACTATTTAATCCACTTACCCAGCCAGCAGAACGTCCTGTAACAATGATTACTTTAATTTCTGCTGCTGCTAAATTTTCTAAAGCTTGCAGCAATTTAGTTGTAAATTTTCCGTTTCTGGTTAAAGTGCCATCCATATCTGTAGCAACCAGTCGAATATTGTTCCAGCAATTTGAGTCGGCTTGAGATAGAGGTAGGAGGTTTGTAAATCCTTCACCCGAATGGCTAAGGTGTCTGTACATATACGATTTCGCGAAAGCTGTAAAAAACAGTAATAATACCGCAAAATAGCCAGCAAAATTTGGGCATCCTAAAAATCAGGAATGAAGTTATTCTGTTTGCCAAGTATGTCAAATTCGATATTTATTGCTGAATTGCCCAAGACTAAAAAGGCATCTCAAGAAGTACAAGCAAGTACACCAGAAACACCTCCTGTATTAGTTTTAGGGGCTGGAGGACTGGCTTTAGCGCTGATTGCTGTAATCGTTTATGGCAGGGTTTTGATGACTCAGCTGGAGAAAAAACTCAAGTTTGAACAATTCCGGGCGCGGGAACTAGAGAAAAAGTTTAAGTTAGCGCTGGAAACAATTCGCAAAATGGAAACCAATCCCGATTTGGTTAACTCACGGGACTTTAACTTGGATTATCTGCGGATGCGGATGTCAGAGGAAGTATTTCATTTTGCGATCGTTAACCAAATGAAAGTTAAGGTTAAAGACAAAATTTCTCAAGCTTTGCGTCCAAGTCAATCCCAACAGGGACAAGTAGGGATTGCTAGCAATACTGGACGGCAGGTGGATGAAATTTTTGATGTCGAGTATGAAACTGGTACTCCGCCAAACATTGCCAAGCGAGTACTATTTCGCATTCAAATTCGCTTGATGAAGTTACCTACACAAGCGACTTCTGCCACTATTAGCCAAATTATTGACTGTATCGAAACTTACCTAAGTCCCACAGAAGATGAAGATACTTGGCAACCAACAATTCAAGGGCGTGTGGCTCATATGCATTGGGATCAAAAAGCCAAGCCTACTCCGCTTTTGGTACTGGAACAATCAAATGAAGGTGTAAATGTGACATTCCGTACTAGTCGCCAACCTAATTCCCCAAAAAATTTACAGCAATCTTTATTTAAAAAATAAGGCTTTGCTAAATAATTATTAGGGTTTTAGGGTGCTTTCTATCATTTTTATAAGTTATGGTTTTTCACCATACCTTGGGAATCACGGGTCAAAAGACCATCTTCCATTTCTACAATGCGATCGGCTATATCTAAAATCCGGTTGTCATGAGTTACTAACAAGATAGAAGTTCCTTGCTCTTTGGCAAGAGTTTGCATTATTTCTACCACATCGCGTCCAGATTGTTTGTCTAAAGCTGCTGTAGGTTCATCTGCAAGTACTAGCGGGGGATGATTCACCAAAGCCCTCGCGATCGCAATTCTTTGTTTTTGTCCTCCAGAAAGATTGTCTGGATAGTAGTTAATTCTTTGTTCTAAGCCAACTGCTCCAAGCATGGCTTCTGATTTGGCGATCGCTTCACTTTGGGCAATCTCATCATTCAACTCTACCGCCATTTGCACATTTTGTCTGGCGGTTAAAAAACCTAACAAATTATGAGCTTGAAAAATATAGCCAATTTTACGCCGGACTTGCACTAATTGGTTTTGGCTAGCACCAAATAATTCTCTACCTAAAAATTTTAAACTACCTTCTTGTACAGAGCGTAAACCACCAATTAAGCTCAGTAATGTTGTTTTACCTGAACCCGATGGGCCAGTCATAATGACAATTTCACCGGGATAAATTTCTAGGTTAATGTCAAATAAAATCTGTCTTTTGAGTACGCCTCTGCCATAGTAGTGATTGAGATGTTTAATAGCAATTACAGGTTCTTGTCTCATCATAAAGTTAATAGCTAGAGGTTAACAGTTCTAAATTAGAACTGAAGTTAGCAACAATAAGTTATTAATTATTAATTATAGGTGGAAACTTTTCAGCAGTAATGAGCATTTATAATTATTTTATTATTAGTAGTTTTAAATAATTAAAATTTCATTACTTAATTCATCTAGAATATGTCTGCTGGGTCTGCCGAACGTAATTTTCGCACAGCAATTGTGCCCGAAACCATACACATTAATATAGTTAATAATAGCACTAATACTGCTCTTTCAAAGCTCATAAACACTGGTAGCAATGTTGCATCCCTAGCAGTTTTATACATAAATAATGCAAAGGTGAATCCAGGCAAATAGCCAATTAATGCTAATATTAAAGCTTCTTGGAGTATGACATTTAATAAATATTTTTGTGTATAACCGATTGCTTTTAAGGTTGCATATTCTGCCAAATGATCGGCAACTTCTGTATAAAGGATTTGATAAACAATTACGGTTCCTACAATAAACCCCATAATTGTCCCTAAAGTAAAAATAAATCCAATAGCAGTACTATTAGCCCAGTAATTGCGCTCAAAATCAATGAATTCCTGCTTAGTTAAAACATTAATATCGTTAGGTAGATAACTTCTTAAATCTTGGGTTACAGATGTAACATTTGCTCCTGGCTTTAATCTAATTACCCCAATATCAATTAAACCGCGTTGACGGTTGTTGAAGATACGCAAAAAGTTAAGATCGCTAGTAATGAGATTACCATCAGCCCCAAATGATGCACCTAAAGTAAATAACCCTCCTACTTTTATTCGCCGCCTGCGTACTTCTGCTGTTACAGTTTTACCCTGCTCAAAATTAGCAGCGATTGGCCCGTATTCTACCCTGGAAGAACGGTCATATAATACTACATCAGGTAGCTTTAATTGTGCTAAATTTTCCTGAACTCCAGGTAAGTTCAATAAGTTAACTTCAGGATTAAATCCAAATATTAGAATGCTGCGAGGGCGACCTGTTTCAGGATTTCTCCAGCTTGTATAGTCCAGGTATATACCATGTACCGATTGCACTGTTGGTAAATCCAATGCTTTATATAAACGCCGTTGAGAAAAACTTTTCATCGACAGAATAGCATTAGATTGACTATTGATTAAAATAATGTCACCCTGCAAACTATTATGGAAGCGAACGTTACTATAATACAAAGCATCTCGAAAACCTAATTGCATAAACATCAGAATATCGGCAAAGCCAATTCCTGCCAGAGCCACGGCTAAACGAGTTCTTTCTCTTGTGAGTTGTAGCCATGATAAGGGTATTTTTTTGTTGACTTTATGAATTTGAAAAATACTAGTAATTAGTTCGTTAAGCATTACCAATACCAATTTTAGCCTTGAGGTTTTGGATTATAGAGTACAAGTTTTTATCGCAAGAATATGCCAGCAATCTAAACCAAGACCACCACATTAAAATTAGTATTAAAACCCGATATTAAAAGCTGTTTAGCTAAGTTTGTGTATGCATAGTAAGTTATTACTTTACTTAAACAAAGCTAGTACATCACAGCGTACATAAACCACTGATTGAAAATATATATTCCTGGTGAAAAGGTAATTACGAATTATTGTTAGCGGTATTAATTATTAATTTCAACAATCACCTTTGCGTAAGTTAAACCAGCAACTTTGGCGCTATCTTCTGGAGTCAGGGCAATTTTCACTTGTACAACTCTGGCATCTACATCTGCAGCTGGATCTGTATTCAATACATCTTTTTTCCCAATTTTTCTGCCAATCTCTGTGACTGTTCCCCTTAATTCGCTCATAAAAGCTCCATTGTCACTAGTAACGGTAGCATTTTGACCGAGACGCACTCTACCAATACTGTCTTCAGCTACTTCAGCAATGACGATCATTTGATCGGTTTGCCCAATCTCCGCGATTCCCATTTGATTAATAGCTTCTCCCGACTTGGTGTGAATGGTTAAAATCTCGCCATTAATAGGTGCTTTAACATAGCTCAATTTGAGTTCTGCTTCTGCTTTTCTCACCATTGCGATCGCATTACTGACTTGCGCTTGTGCCATTTGCACATCAGTGGGGCGAACTTCCATCAGGCGGTTGAGTTTGGCTTTTTCTTCATCAATTTGTCTTTGCAAAGTTGCTACAGTTTTATCGCGGTTAACTTTGGCTTCAATTAGCTGCTGTTGTAATGTTGATAAAGTTTTGACTTGATTAGCTCTAGCTTCAGCAATTTGCTGTTTAATAGTTGCAATAGTCTGCTTGAGAGTAGCTTGGCTTTCCACAACCTGCTGATTGCTGGTGATTGCGCTTAAGCGTCTTCGATCTCGTTCTTGCTGAGAAATTGCACCTTCTTTATACAACATCTCATAACGTTGAGCATCAACTTGGGCATTCCGCTGTTCAGCTTGGATTCGTGTCAGCGTGGCTCTTAAAGTATCTTTTTGCCCGCCCAGTTCGGCTTCTAGGCGATTAACCATTGCTTGTTGGGCGATTTTTTCGCCACTTAACTGAGCTGCGATTCGAGCGATTGTTGCTTGCTGTGCGTCTTTTTCTCCGCGTAACTGTGCTTCTAAGCGAGCAATTACAGATGTTTGGGCTTGAATATCTCTTGGTGAGCCAGCTCTGACTTGTGCTAAATTGGCGCGAGATTCTTGCAATTTCGCTTTTGCTTCTTCCAGTGCGGCTACTTGGGTATCATGGTTATCCAAAATCGCCACTACTTGACCTTGCTTAATCTTATCACCCTCTTTAATTAACAGTTGTTGCACTCGCGACGCTGCTTGCATCCCCGCCATTGGTGCAGATAACTTAATTACTTCTCCGCGTGGTTCCAAATGCCCTACAGCAGTGATACTGTTGGTCATTGGCCTAATCGGTACAGACGAAGCTATTTTTTTCAACTGTTCGACTTTAGCTGTACCTAATACACCAGCAGCAATTACTATTGGTAGGGCTACAGCAATGCTCCACCAAACTTTAGGTTGCTCAAGTGTCTGCTCCCTTAACTGTGGCTTCTCAGTCACCCTTGACATGATATGTTGCCCGTTTATCTGAATTGTGCTAATTGACAGAAAAAAGCGACTTATACGCAGTTGAATTAGCGATCTATTTCATGAACTTTGATAGCTGTTAGATCTTCGACTGCTTCAAGAATTCAAGGATTCGATCGACCATAACCCTAATAACCAATGAAATAGATCAGTATGGCTATGCGGAATTCAAAATGATATAGGGTAAGCTTTTAATTGAATTTGATGGTAAGTTTATTTCCGCCTTACTGTACTAAGGTTTATCAGTTTAATTTTGATAGTTTTGTAGTAAGCACTTCAGCGCTTCAAAAATCATAATTAAAGTACCAACTACAGCGATCGCAAAATTGCATTATGCAATAATTTCTAGCTTTTGTAAGTGCTTACTAATGAGATAGATGCTGTGATTAATTGAAGTGATACTCTAAAGTTTAGCAAAAGCAAAATTCTCTGCTTCCATCAGATTGAAGCCAATTCTGCGAAATATTTAGAATTTGCTCTTGATAGTTTTTTGATAGTGATGATGTTGGTAACAGAACAAATTCTACAGCTTGATTGTCTGAGAATGTATTTAGTTAAAAAAGTAACTCTGAATATGAAAATCAGCTGTTTGGCTTGGTTAACTCAATTTAGTTACGCAAGCGAGTTTACCTTCAGTTAGCCATCAAGCCATTAAACAATATCTATCACATAGAGCATTCCTAACATCTCTTTTTCCTTAAGTTTATGGTTAACTCATAAGTAGAGTTTGTTGCTTCTAGGTACAAAGCATATCAGCAGTCTTTAGATATCTACTCTCAAGACTTAATTTCTCTGCTGCTTTGAAATCGCTCCATCAAACTTTGGTTAAATGAATTCTACATTTATCAGTTGCTGGAAAACGTAACAGAACCTACAGATGGATATATGAGAAGAAACAGAGACTTATGAAATGTTCAACAAACTGCGATCGCATAATTTTCATCTCTATCCAATAGGCAACGGTTTTTGTCGTTTTGCTGCTGTTGGGTACAATGGTTGCGTTGTCTAACTATAAGCAAAACTAGAGGCGATCGCTTGCTAACAATTAACTGTTAAAATGCTTCTAATCGCGCGATCAAAAGCTATAGTGTGATACTGAGTAATCCATACATCAATACATACTTACGCCTTTTAGCTTGTCCATCTGATTAATTGTTGCTGTAAAACTTGTACAAAACCGATCGCAATTTGAATTAAAGGCCAGCCTACTAAACAGATAAATGCTGCTCGTCGAGTCGTAATATCTAACCCTTGGCGCACTGCGACGATTACCGCCAATAAACTCCACACCGCCAAAATCAACTCAATTGGTCGTCCGAGTAAGGGAATAAGAGTTAAAAAATTCAATACTTGCGGTGCATAGGCGAAGCCTATAGGAATCAATAAGTCACCGTAAGTAGGATCGATGGGTTTGAGCCATTGCCCAATTTTCCAAATTGTGAATGTCCAAAAATAGTATCCTGCAATTACGGCGATCGCATCAATCACAAGACCAGCTAAAAATACAAAAACTGTAGCTCGATTGATGATTAAAATTACGCCGCTACCTATGGCATGAGAAACAGCAGCCAAAATTACAATACTTAGAGCTAACCTCCGGTTTCGCTGTGTATTACGAGCATTTTCATAGAAGTCGCCATTCAAAGCTAGAGCATACCGAAGTGTACTACACAAACCTGACCTTGATTTGTTATTATTACTGCTCATTTTTTCTAACTAATGAAGGATGACAAAGTACAAAAATCATAATTTTATAAAATTAAGCCAAAAAAAATTAAATTCTTAAGCTCAAAATTACCTTATTTGCTAACTATATAAAAAAATAATCTCAAATGCGTAAGATTGGCGAAAAAATACTGCTATCGTTGCAAAGTGGAACATTAAAACTGTTAGTTTTAGCAGGAATAATACTTCTTGTATGGGGAACTGTTGCTCCTGTTGGAACTTTGGTATGGTGGTTAAAACAAAGCGCTGAAAGCTTAGGGATTAAGAAAAATTCAACAAAAAACTTACCTGGAGATAACAGTTCGCTGAAAGTTGGCAAATCAGAAAATATCGATTGCTATATAGTCTTTTTACCAGGAGTAGGAGATTTTTCAGCAGATCAATTAACTCCTGGCGAACAATTTTTTCTTGATAAATTAGAGCAAATTCATCGTAATTGTGTCACAGTGCGGGATGTTTTTCCTTATTCCGCTGCTAACGAAAGTTTAGGAGGACAACGGTTATTAGCACCTCTTTGGAGTGCAGCCGAAAAAGCAGATGGTTGGCTCTCTAATACTGATGTTTTAATTAAAATACGTAATCTCTGGCGGTTTGCAATTTCTGCCGATGACCGTTATGGAGATATTTATAACTTGGGAATTGCAAATGCGATCGTTAATCGCATGAATGCGGTCTATCCTATCTCCAAAATCCCAAAACAAGACCTGAAACTGATTTTAGTTGGAACTAGTGGCGGAGTCCAAGTCTCTCTAGGTGCTGCTTCTTACCTCGATCGGTGGCTAAATGCTCAATTAATTGTGGTCTCCATCGGTGGTGATTTTGATGGCGAAGTAGGCTTTGATGCGGTCGATCGCGTGTACCAACTCGTAGGTCGCCGAGATTGGATTGAAGATATTAGCCAGATTGTATTTGCTTCACGCTGGCCAATTACAGTCGGTTCACCTTTCAATCAAGCTCGTCATCAGGGACGTTATACCGTTGTCCAGACAGGCCCTCATGCTCATAGCGGCTCTCAAGGCTATTTTGGGACAACAAAAATCGGACAAAGCCAAACAACTTATGTAGAATTAACACTTAAAAAAGTAAATCAACTGCCAATTTGGCAGGATCGAAATCAACAACAATAGCTTTGACGGTACAAGCAGATTCCTTAAACTACGAAAACCTAGGCATTATTGAAATCTAAGACTTTTTCTCCTCTGTGCGTTTCTACTCAACAGACACTTTCCGCCATTGGAGAAACTCCAACGTAAAGTTATAAAAAGGTTGCTTTTCAACAGTATTGTTTATTTTGTATCCTTAGTTACAGAAATAATTTGATATTAGCCCATTAGCTATGAAACTAGATTCTGAAAGACCAGATTTTGCAGTGCAATTCAGAAGACGGAAGCTAAATGTCACCAGCCAGTCTTACGCCCAAGAGTCACCACAGGAGTTTGCCACTGCAAGTTGGGTGAAGCTGTTGCAACTTCCCAATCCTTTTAGTTATGAGGAAGCACTGTTATTGTGTCAGGTTTCTCAAGACGAGTGGCTAGCCTGGATTCCCGATCATGGTGAGGCAATACTGCATACTAAGCAGTTTTGTTACTAGTTACTTTTGATTGACTTTTGGCTAAGACCAGAAATCAACAACGTTGTATCCAAGTTCTGCCAGCATATGGCGCAGCAAAGGTAAACTCAGACCGATAACGTTGCTGTGACAACCTGAAATTTTTTCTACGAATAAACTACCAAAACCTTCCAAGGCAAAAGCACCAGCACATTTGAGAGGTTCACCTGTAGCTACGTAAGCTTGAATGTCGCGATCGCTCATTTGGGCAAAGTAAACTCTAGTCACCTGACACTTGGTTACAGTGAGGTTTTGCGTCAGGTCAATCAAAGTATGACCAGTGTATAGGTCGCCAAAGTTACCTTGCATCACCTGCCAACGGGCGATCGCTTCGGTAGCATCAGCAGGTTTACCATGAATCTCACCATTAACAGCCAAAACCGAATCACAACCCATAATCAACGCTGATTCAAACTGCGAAACTACAGTTTCCGCCTTATGCAGCGATAGAGTTTGCACCAAGCGATCGGGATCGTTTAATTGGACTTGCGATTCGTCAAAATCGCTAGGGCAAACTATTGGTTCAATGCCAACACTTTGCAGCAAGCGGCGTCGCGCTGGTGAAGCAGAAGCAAGTACAAACTGTGGAATAAGCATATCAAAGTCAAAAAAGAGGGGGAAAGAGAAATGAAAAATTACCTCTTAATCTTCACCCATTCCCCACGATCAATTAATAAACTAAGAATGAACTGATAACCTCTTCCATCGCAGGTTTAACTTTCTGCCAACGTCTTTCTGGAATTGAGGCATTAAAAGTAAAAAGTTTGCCGCGGCTAACAGCAACGCTAGCAATATTATGCCGCTGTTGCTGATTGGGTAGTTTAACTGCATATTCTAAAATGTAGTATGTCTTACCATCAGATTCGCGTTCAAAAGCATTAACTAATTCAGCTGAACGACCAGAGTCTGGAGGAGCGAGAGCAGCCTTACCTAACTTATACCCTACTTCTGTCGGTGTCCCCAGTTGTGTCAAAGTTTTACCTTCTGGAACCGGACTAATTACTACTGAGACGTTTTCACTAATTTCGATCAGATCGTGAAACACTATATCAGGGCCGTTGGCAACTTTAACTTGCACCCAGCCGTTAGGATATGAGAACTCATAGCCATTAGAAGTGTTTACGTAGTTTTTGAGTCCAGCCGCCGCTGCGACATCGGGGTTACTTAGGCTAAAACTCAACACCAATAGCAACATGAATGCAATTCGTTTCCACATTTTGATAAATTCCTTTGGACTGGAAGCAAAATAAGGCAGGCACAATTTTTCATTGTCCCATCAACCGGGACGCTGTTAAATAACTAAAGGTAATCAACGAATTTATGTTGATCGGTAACGAATTGCGCTGGTTTTTTCCTGGCAAGCTCCCCGATAATATTCAAGTTTGGTTTCAGCAAAATTGTCTGATTGATCCGTTAAAATCACCAGAAGAAAGGGAAGATGTTTACCTCTACTCACCAGAATGCGATTATCTGGGAATCAAACTGCGACAGGCAAGGCTAGAAGTTAAATGGCGTCAAGCAGAACTTGGTGTCATGCATTTTGGGGAATTAATTACAGGTAAAGCAGAAAAATGGGGTAAATGGTTGTGTGAAGATTCCCAAGGCGAAAGTTTTCAGCCTGCAATGGTTTTAGACAATCCTTTGTGGGTAAGCGTACAGAAAGTTCGTTACTCGCAGCTTTTTCATGTCTTAGCTGATTTTTCAGTACAAGCCGTTACAACTAACGAACAGATCGATAACGGTTGTAGTGTAGAAATCACTAATTTGACAGTTCACGAAAATGCTTGGTGGAGTCTGGCTTTTGAAGCCTTTGGCGAAGATAGCCGTCGGTTGGAAAATTTGCAAGCTACAGCTAGCTGGGTATTCCATACTTACCAAAATTCCCAATTAGCGATCGCAGATTCTTACGCTTATCCCCATTGGCTAGGTCTGATTGATCGCTGATTGCTGAAATATAATTACCCATAAGGGTACTACTGTATCTCACTATACTCAGTCACAATTGAGCATGATGCCTGCTTAAACAATATAATTTAACTTTTACTTAAATTATCTCTAGACAAAGTAAGTAGAATATTAGACCAGCTTTGTCTCAACGAAATTTAGGAGAATACAGATGCCATTGAAAAATTACGGGGTTCTCAAATGCCAAGCTGTAGATCGCAAGTTGGGTGAAGGCCCGACTCCTCATTACCAAGTTCTGGTAACTGACGACAAAAAGAATAAGTATCGCATTGCCATCAATGTCAAATCACAAGAAAGTCCTTCAGAATTACTGTACTTGATTGACGAAAACTTCTCTCATCCCATTACTAAAGAACTGCAAGAATTAGATTTTGGCTTTAATGAATTGCCGAGTAAACCCGGAGGCGTGGCTTTAGACTACATTCGCGGGAATTTATTCGATCCAAAGCAGATGAAGCCATTGCCTTACAACGTTCCCGGCCCAGACAACGACCTCAACGAGTTGCTGGAATTATACATTGCACGGGCGATCGCTTCTCCCGAAGCAATACTCTACCCTTTTGGCGAAAGATGGGGCCCAGAATCAGATGTGAAGGACAAGTATTTTGGTTTTCTTCCTGGTAACGGTATTCATGACATCCACTTTAACCAGGGTAGTATCGGCCAATTTCAAAAAGATAATGGTGTTTGGCAAGATGGCGGACTGCTAATTCACTATCCGGCGCGAAATCAGTGGGTAGGTATCTTTTTAGCGTTCCAGTCCCAATCCTTCCATACGGATGACACTACTGGCAATAGAATAGATGAAATTCCACCAAGTGCAGCAACAGCAGCAGTCCGGATTATTGCGGCTTTGGTAAATCCCGCTGGCGACGATGTTGGTAAAGAAACGGTGACTTTAATCAATACCTCACCAGATAAAGTAGATTTAAGTGGTTGGGCACTTGCCGATCGCCTCAAGCGCAAACAGCGTCTTACTGGTACTATTAATCCAGGCGAATTTATCAAAGTACCTTTAGGTAAAGACGGCATTCAACTAGATAATAATGGCGGCATTATTACTCTACTCGATAACAAAGGAATCAAAGTTGATGGTGTTTCCTATACAAAGGAAGATTCCCGCAAGCAAGGTTGGACAATAGTATTTTGATATTTGTCATTTGTCCTTCGTTATTTGTAATTCGTAATTAGCTTTTCCTAGGGATTTCAGACATTTTAGATGAGTGGTTGATTTACAACTTTCTGCATTAGTGGTCTATGTCATAAGTTTTAGACCAATGACAAATGACCACTGACAAATGACAAATAACTATTCAATTTGTAAAACCACAAGTGTCATATCATCGGTGTTTTGTTTATCATCACCGATGAATTGCTGTACTTGGTCAAATAAGTAATCTACAATCTCTTCTGGCCCATCACAATATCTACAAGCAGCGCTGAAGCTAGCAACAAAGTTTTCTTCATCGAAGCGATCGCCTCCTGCTGCTGCGGCATCAGTTAAGCCATCTGTATAATAAATAACTGTATCCCCAGGTTCTAGTTGTGCCTGGGCATCTTCATATTGACTATTCGCATCTAAACCAATCAACATTCCCAGAGTATCTAACCGAGTTACAGTTTTTGTGGCTGCGTGCCACCACAAAGGTGGGTTATGGGCAGCATTGCTGTAAGATAAAATTCTGGTTTGGGGGTTATATTCTGAATAAAATAACGTCACAAAGCGGTGAGAATTTTCTAAATCCGCATACATGACTCGATTTAAGTTTTGCAGAATTTTTGACGGGGAATTACCATGCAATACTTCTCCTCGCAACATCCCCCGCATCATTGTCATAATCAACCCGGCGGGGACACCTTTACCCATGACATCCCCAATTACTAAACCCAAAGGCCCTGTTTCTAAACCAGTTTTGGGATTTAGCTGAATCTGATTTTGATTGGTGGGAATAAAGTCGTAGTAATCTCCACCGACACGATTAGCAGGTTTACAACGTGCAGCCAAGGCAGCACCCGGAATAATTGGGCATTGGCGTGGTAAGAGTCGGCGCTGAATTTCTGCACCAATTTCTAATTCTTGATCTAGACGTTCTTTTTTCTTAAGTTCTACTGCTAATTCATCGTTTTCAATCGCAACTGCGGTTTGATCTGCCACTAACCGGACTAACTTTTGTCGAGTTTCTGTCCAGCTATATTCTGGATCTCGACTTAAAACATATAGCCATCCCCGTTCTGTATGTTTTACCAAAATAGCCGTGCCAAAAATTTGCACATCTGGCCCCAAATAACGATGCATTTGATCGTCTAAAATTCCCGTGGCGGTTGCTAGCGGGGCAGTATTTGGTACAAGTGTGATTTGGCTAGTAGCAGTTTCTAGAGCTTTACGAATATTCCGACGCTGACCGCTATCTTGCCAGTGTAGTTGTTCTAATCTAACTTGACCGTTTGGTTTATAGAGAAATAGGGCGCTGCCGTCCCCATCTGTGACTCTAGTTGCCATCAGCGGAATCAGCTCCAAAAATTGATTCAAATTATTGAAACTTCTGAGGGCAAATCCTAAAGAACTTAACAAATCCTGAATTTTGTTTTGTTCCCGGTGCAGCCTTGACACGAGTTCTTTTAGCGCTACGACTGGAGTGACATCAGTTGCAGCACCATTATTACTGTCAGTGGGTTGAGAGGGCAGTTGAGACACAATCACAGATACTATTGCATTTTAAAAGAGGCAAACTTGAAATTACTGAATAAATCCTTTAGATTTGGCATTGCTAAACCATATTGGGACAAGATTTGTCATTTTAGCAAGAGTAGAAAGACGTAAGCTGTAAATTATATAAGTATTGCATTGGATTATGATATTTATTACTAAAGTTAGCAATTTTAAGTACTCTCTTCTTCCTTAGAAACTACTGGGTCGAAATCAGCCATTGCTTGCAGATACTAGCAAAATCGTGATTCTTTCATCACTTAATTACTTAGTTATATGTCTGACGACAGAAAAATGCTTTTAACGGAAAATAATATATTACGTTGCCAGGTTGATTATTGGGGGTGAGGGGTCAGAGCTACTAGGGGTTTGAGGGTCTACTGGCAGGTTAATAGTCAAGGAAATGCTATTCAGCCTTAAGGCTAGAAAAAATGTCAAGAAAAGACAGCAGATTTGACAAAAGAAACATTTATCCAAGAGCGATCGCACATCATAAGAGTAAACACCTACCTCAGATTTTGACACTCAGAGATCGTAGAGAATTTTGTAGTTTAATCAACATATTTTACACCTTTAAACTTTATGCAGAGAATATTCATGGATTTCATAAACAGTAGAGACCGATCGTACACTTAAGAGTTTCTACAGATGACTGGCTACTAATGCATACCGTTCCTGGAAGTTGCTTTGTCTGGAAGTCAGTCGCGCTTTAACTAACTAAGTAATAATTACTAACAAACCCTATAGGTAATCAGTTGCTTGGAACTACCTAACCCGAAAAACAACACCATAGCAGAGTCTACAGATTTTTCCGTGCCGCAAATATACTGTAATCCTGAATTTAGGAACTCCTGATTAGAGAGTCAAAATACAGGATTAGAGTAGAATTCTAGCAAAGGTAGTCCACATTTTATAAAAAACTAATGATTTGAGGACTTATGCTTTTTTCAGTACTGTATTAGTAGTGAATTTAAGTGATGACACTAAAGCAGCAAGTCCCCAATTTATTAGTTTCCAAAGAAAAATCTTAACTGCAAAATTTTAAATCAGCCACTCAAGAGAGCTTCGACAAATTCGTAACTAGAAAAGGGACGTAGATCCTCAATTCCTTCACCAGCACCGATAAAGCGAATTGGTAAACCAAGCTGTTGCACCACAGCCAGCGCTACACCTCCTTTAGCAGTACCATCCAGCTTAGTTAATACCACACCACTGAGTTGGGCAGCTTGGGAGAATACTTCAGCTTGGCGCAATCCATTTTGACCTAAAGTAGAGTCTAGAACCAAGAGAGATTCGATTTTGGCATTAGGCGCTTTCTTGTCAATAATCCGACGAATTTTCGTGAGTTCGTCCATTAAGTTTTTCTTGTTTTGCAGTCGTCCTGCGGTATCAACCAGAAGTAATTCCGTATATCTAGCTTGAGCAGCTGCGATCGCATCAAACACCACGGCGGCTGGATCTGTATTTTTACCAGGATTGGAAATGACTTCTACACCACTACGATTACCCCAAACCTTTACCTGTTCTACAGCGGCGGCACGGAAGGTATCTGCTGCACCAATCAAGCAGTTATAACCTGATTTTTGTGCGAGGTGAGCGATTTTACCAATCGTAGTAGTTTTACCTGCGCCATTAACACCAGTAATCAACCAAATATTTAGGGTGTCTTTCTCCGGAGCAAAACTCGGTTTGTAATTTTTTTGTACTGGACTATCCAGCATATCCCGCAGAATTTGTTTGAGGTAAGCGATCGCTTCTTCTGGAGGAGTAACTTCCTCTCGTAATTTTTTCTGTAGGGAACTGATAATTAAATCTGTAGCTTCCACACCCACATCGGCTTGCAGGAGCAAAGCTTCAATTTCCGCTACAGCAGCTTGGTTGAGTGGCCCCTGACCAACAATTGACTTGAGTTGGTTCAGTATACTCCGCCGAGTTTTATCTAACCCTTGGCGTAACTTTTTCAGCCAGGTAATTTCTTCAATAGAAATATCCTCTGCACGCCGACCTTGGGCTGCTAAGATTTCTGCTGACCAGACAAACCCTTCATCAAAAGCCAATCCAGTATTTTCTTCTGTTGTCTGGGGCGTGACAGTGGTTGAGGTAGTAGCCGCTGGCTGTACTATCTCAGGTTCTGGTACTTCAATGGCGCTAGCTATGAGTCTTTCCTGCTTTGCTTGTCGTTCCGCCGCCGCCCTTTCCAAGAACGATAAGTTTGCTGCTATTGTTGGCTGTTCTGCTTCTGGGATACTAACAGATTCGCTGGCTGCTGTTTCTATGACATTCTCTGGTGTTTCAGTAATATCGGAAGCAGAAGTAGCTGTACTTTCTTCTATCGCATGTACTTCCTCAGCCAATGTTTCGCCAACAGTTGCATCTACGTTTAAGCTTGGTGTAGTTTCTGCAACTTCAGCAGGTTCTTCTGTAATAGCTTCGCTAACAGATGCATCTAATTCTGGTGATGCTGCTGATGATGCAGTTTCAATTTCAACTTCTGCTGCTGGCTCTTGCTCAACTGCTTGAGATTGCTGTTTTTGCTGGATATTTTTATAAGCAGCTTTAGCAAAAGCTAACAAATCTGCCGTTGTCTCTGGTGTAGTTTCTGCTGTTGACGTTTCGGCTGTTTCTGGTTGGGGTTCTGGGGTAGGAGGAGTTTCTTCCTGCTGTTGTTGGGCAGGAATTTCAGAGGATTCGTTATGTTGACGGCGGAACCAATTAAAAACCATTGCAGCTAGTGATATTAGTTGTTACGTAAGTATGAGTTATAAGTTATGAGTTTAATTTAACTCCTGACTTGTTTTTGGTGTGAAAACCGCCAGGATGTCCTCACTTCTAATTTCTCATTCTTAACTCACAACTTAGCACTCATAGCAGTCGCTTTCGTTTCAAGAAAAGGCTATGCAGTAGTCTTTTTTCGTTCTGTGACTCGGCGCAGAACGCCATTAATAAAGCGATGACCTTCATCTCCACTGTAGCGTTTGGCTAGTTCTACAGCTTCGTTGATGGCTACACTATCAGGCAAGTCTAAAAACAACATTTCTGCCACAGCTATGCGGAGAATATCCCGATCTATTTGGGCAAGGCGTGCAACTTGCCAATCTACCAAGGCAGCAGTAATTTGTTCGTCGATCGCATTTCGTTCTTCGCTGACTGTCTTGACAATTTGAATCGCATATCTGCTGACTGTCTTGTCCTGATTTGCCAGTTGAATCAACTCCGGAAACTCTACTGCTGCACCGAGTTGATTGATAGCTGTTTGAGTAGCTGCGATCGCCTCTTGTAGCATGGTTCTAGCGGTATTCAGATCAGAAGCACGAGTTTGACTGCTTAAGATGCGATCGTGGCTGCGTTGCAGTTCGCCAGCAGCATTATCCAACGTATCTTGGACTTCGGATCTCAAGGTGCGTACTGCTGCTAGTACTAATTTGGGTAGATGTTCTTCTGTCAATTTCTTGGGGTTAACAGGCAACTGGCTGAGGCTTAACAGCGCTAGTTCGCGAGCAAGTTGCTGGGGTTTACGGTCTTGCATAAAAGTAAAGTAGGAATGAATTAAAGACTGAATAACAGTAGAAAGATATAGAGTTAGAAGTCAGTAGATTTTCGCACGGTCAGACAACCATATTATCTATTTGCTGGTAACTTTGTCTGAGAGATGAGAATTTTCTACTAAGGGAACGATCTCTGACTTTGTTTCAAGGGTTGATAGGGTTGTATTCGGGGCGACAATACCACCAGAGACTACTATTTTAAAAGCATCTTCTATGGACATTGACAGGTTCACCACCTCATCTTCAGGAACGATGGCATACCATCCGGTTGTGGGATTTGGCGTTGTGGGGATAAAAACGCTCAACATCGGACGAGACATTTGAGCTTGAATATCACTGCTGATGATGCCTGTGACAAAAGCGATCGCCCATACTCCTCGCCTGGGATACTCTAGCAAAATTACACGCCGAAATTTACCAGGAGAATCTTTGAGGAGTGTTTCTAAAAGCTGTTTCAGGGTTTTGTATACCTGCCCGGCTAAAGGAATTGCCTGTAATACCTGTTCGCCAAAATCTAATAACCACCGCCCTACAATATTTCTAGCCATCAACCCAATCAACAAAATACTTAGCAGTGGTACAGCTAATCCTACTGCTAAATTCAGTATATTTACTAGTATAGGATGCAGTCCCTCAAAGGGATTCAATTGTTTGGGAACTTGGGTAAGAAAATTGATTACCCAAATAGCAATGGTAATAGTTAGCCAGATCGTAGTTGCTAGTGGAATTATCACCAACAAGCCGGCAATCAGGTCATTTTTTAAGTCCTGTTTTAGTCGATTAATTACCAAGTCCCTATTCTCCTTGTTTAGGCTAGTGGAACTTTTGTTATCAGTATTCATACCAACATCTTCGTTAACCCAAAGAGACCCTACTTAAAGCGCAAGTTACCATCAGCGTCACTAGCAGTTTAACCACAGTTACGAAAATACCCATTCCTTGCCGAAAATACGGAGCTTTTCTGCATTACAGGTAATATCACTTGTTGATAAACTTGCGCTTAATTACCCTGATGACCTAAGCAACCTTGTAAAAAGCTGCTCCGTATCTAGGTTGTATATTGGAAGCTTGAGCCGCTGGATGAACAAAAGGCAAACTCAAATAGATTTGATCTAACCACTTGTGACAATCACGGCTGATTAGTCTCAGATGATGTTACTTTTGTTTATAAAAATTGTAAATAATTATTGCAAATCTCCTCTTTATACTAATTTTACTGCGTGTAATCAAAAGCGACTCATAGTTATGAAAGTACGAGCAGACTGTCTAAAGAGCCGTTTATCTTTTTAATATCTCTCAACCTAGGAAGAGAAATTTTGCTAATAAAATTATATAAAAATATTAATTTAACATAACTACGATGAACATCCTCAGCCATTTGGTTGAGCCAGCAAATATCAAGATCGCAATTATCTCAGGATGTACTCAGGCGACATCAGCCTTTGTATTTTGTTCTATAACAGATGTTTGTGTATCTAAGCTGGGTACGGGTGCGTGCTTCATTTCCCAAACTTTGAGCAAAATTAAATATTCATAGAGTGCCTGTAATGTACACCAAGCGATTCCAGCACGTCCATCTAAAAAGCCACCCAACAAAAAATACATATAAAAGAAGCGTATAATCGGTCTAGCAGGTAAACGCAAAGATAAGTCTTTCAAGGCGCGGCGTCTTTCCACTTCTGACTTACCAAAAAATAAATCTCGCCAGTTAACACTACCTTGTTCAATTT
This sequence comes from Calothrix sp. NIES-2098, assembly GCF_963875125.1. Taxonomy (NCBI): domain Bacteria; kingdom Bacillati; phylum Cyanobacteriota; class Cyanophyceae; order Nostocales; family Calotrichaceae; genus Calothrix; species Calothrix sp. NIES-2098. The sequence goes on along the minus strand of NZ_CAWNKJ010000001.1, from coordinate 7,215,480 downwards.
GATGTAATGTTTCTGCGGCTTCATCTGTAGAGTAGCGGTTGTGTTTATCAATCCAACGGCTCAAGCCCTTGCTACAAGTGTAATGGGGGTAGGTTTCTTTTAGAAAGCTAGTTGCACCATTACAAACCTCTCGCTCCGTATGACCATAATCTGTGAACCAAACTTTACCATGACGGAAAAGGCGCATCTGGTAACGTGGATATTGGGTACTATAGCGAATCCAACGATTCATAAACATCACACGTTCGGCAACATAGTAGCCAATGTAGTCTGGATGCTGAGTTGCTTGTTCGCATTCGGCAAACAGTTCTGGTGTCATGCGCTCATCGGCTTCTAGAATATAGACCCATTCGTGCTTTGGCAGAATAGACTCTAGCATCCAAGTACGTTGACGTCCGTGGCTTTCAAAAGGGTGTTGAACGATGCGGATAGGATAGCGATTGGCAATTTCTACAGTGCGATCGCTACTGCATGAATCGACAACAATAATGTCATCCGATAGCATTGCTGACTCTATGCAAGCGGCAATATCTAATTCTTCGTTATATGTCAGTATATAAATTGAGAACATTATAAAACTCTGAGTAAAAATATTTTAATTTTCTCAAGCTATAAATTGGCTAATTCCTAGTAGCTTGATTAATCAATCTCAAATTCAGAATTCTCAAATAGCGGTATTAACTTTAATTCCAGCCCCCATCTTGGTGGTTATTAGGATTATGGGGGCTGGCGTTCGCGCAGCGTATCCGTAGAATTCACACGGAGAGTCAACAATAAATATTTTATTTGTTTTACTGCTGTGAAAAAATTGTCTAGCGTGGAGCAGGGGTTTTGCGGCGTCCACCACCTTGTAAAGTACCCATACCTTTTAATCCTGTCCAACCGATAATTATGTAACCAATTGATAACAGCAAACTGCTAATACCAGTTCGCAGTCCAGATTTCCAAGCGTTGTCTTTGGCTTGTTTTTCAGCATCTTCCCTACGCTGGCGGACTTGGCTCAACTGTTGATTGCGTAGCGCCTGAATATCTGTTTGTTGTTCAATCGCTTTATCCAAAGCTTTAGGATCTGCTTTAGCTTTCTTGAGCACATCTTTTACCGCAGGAGGGATTTGCGGACTTTCAAGTGCTTGCTTATATTTCTGCTCGTCTTTGAGTATTTCTGTCAACTGAGCTTTGGTTTGGTTCCGTAGCTGATCTAATTGCGCTTTTCCTTGCTCAGTATTCAGTTGTGCTTGTAATTGGGAAAAGCGACTGTTTAGTTGATTTTCTGCCTGATCTGCTTCTTGAGTAATTTGATTCAGTGCTTGATTTTTAGCTTGATTCACATTATTGAGATGCAGGGGAAAAATTAGCAAGAATAACAACCCTAAGATACTTGATAATACCAGCACTGGAAATCTAACGTCTAGAGTAGGGGCGCGATCGCTATCACTAGCACTTTCAATTCCATAAGCTGCGAACAGCATCCCTATACCTACCAAAGGCACAATTCCCCGATCTACAAGACTTGTCGCCAGATTAATTTGCCATGCTCGATCGGTTGGTTGAAAGGGTAACAACAGCAGCAAAAAGTCTAGCAAAAAGGACAAAATTAAGATTATGCCCACTACCTTTAATGTCAGGGCAGCATTCGCAGAAGTAAAACGGTTCACCATAGTTGTTCGGATCTTGATAAGTCGGAGTGTTTGTCCTATATAAAGTTACTTGAATATTGTTCCCATAACCCTACTTGTTATATGGCAACAAAAGGCAGATGCAACAAAATTACAGAATAGCGGCGCTCAATTGCCTATTCCGTTTGGAGATGAAATCAAAACTGCTTACTGTTAAGAATTGCCAGCAGCCAGAAGTGTTCTGCCTTTTGGAATAAAACTACACCACGGTAGCATCTGTAATTCTCAGTGTCCTCAGAAGTTACTTAGTACTATAAAATACTAGTTATTCGAGGAAAGTTATCTGGAACCTCTCTAATCCAACCTTAGTATCACTGATTTCTCAACTTGCCAACTTTGCTTTTCACAGTTTGCTCCCAAATGTGCAAATCTTCAGGATAGTCAACATCACTCAAAAAAGGTAAATAAGTATGGGATAAATCAAGCTTTTGAGCGATGTCTACGGTTTGTTGCAATACTTGAGGAGTTCCCCAATCGATGTTAGCGAATAATTCTGGAATTAACTGACGCAAACCAATCAAGTAATAACCACCATCGACTGCTGGGCCTAAGACAAGATCGCACGTGTGTAGCTGCTCAAAAGCACTGCCTAAAAGCTGAGAATTGACTTCTGGACAATCTGTGCCAATTATTATTACTTGTTCCATACCAGATTGAAAGGCATCAAAAAGCGATCGCCTCATTCGTTCGCCTAAATCCCCTTCACCTTGGGAATTGTAAATCAAAGCCAACCCCAGCCAATTCTGCATTAGTTGTAAACTTCCGCCTGCAAACCGCACTTCACAAGATATGCCAGTTATGTTTTGCAATTCTTTAACCTGAAGTAATGTATGTTCGGTCATCTGCTTTTGAAGATTAGCAGCACCAAACTCACCTAAAGCTGGTATCAGTCGGGTTTTTGTCTTCCCAGGTTCTGGATAGCGAGTAAAAATAATGAGGTGCTGTTTAAAACTGTCTAGTGATTTCAGCACACAATACCTTGTTTAACGATCAAAAATAATTTTAATAGCAATACTTACCATCTTCGGCTGTCTTTTGCTCTTTACTAGTTCGTATTGCTCCTAAAATTGTCGAGACAACAACACAGCGTTTAGCTTTACCACCATGTTTACTAGACAAAGTAATCCTTCCTAATGGAGGTTTATCAACATTACCCATGTAATCAAATTGGATTCGCCTCACGCCATTTGATTGCTGTAAGGTTGATTCTTCATCTAAGCGAACGTTAGCATCTAAATTATTCCAGTTAGCATTGGCAGGATTAACACTTGCAGGGTGAATTGCCCATTGAACAATACCATTATTTTCTCTAAAACTGGTTTGCCAGGTCAATTTTTCTTTTTTGGCTTGGCTTTGGGCTTGACGCATAGCGCGGTAAACTTCGTCTTGAGCGATATTCAGACGGCGATTATTTACAAAAGTTAGCCAACTGGGTACTGCGATCGCACTTAATATTCCGATTAACAAAGTTACTAGCAATACTTCCAACAAGGTGAAGCCACTGTTAGAACTACTTTTAATTGAATTTTGTTTATTGGCTGTTTTTTTTCTTGTAATTAATAATAATTTTGCTAGATTCACAGGAAAAATAATAACTATAATTATTTTCAATAATATTGTTAATGTAAAGCGCATACTTTGTAAGCGATGTTTGTCATGTATAAAAAAAATCAATAAAAATTTAGCAGCTAGAAAACTTTTTTGCCGATTCAAAGGTTCTTGCAGAGATTTGCATGTTAAATATCTATAAAGATGAGTTATACTCTGTGACTTTAGCTTTTGAATAGACTCAGGAGCTTGAGAAAAAGCACGTTCCATCACTTGCAAGCAGGCATTCTCCATCCTTAAAAGATTAGTCGACATAGAAGTAGCAGAAACTCTATATAAAATTTGTGGAGATGAAACCCCTACAAAAAGATAACGGATTGCTAATCTCAGCCATAAATCCCAGTCCTCGGCAGATTTTAGCGACGTATCAAAACCACCAACTTCAATTAAAGCTTGTTTATTAATTAAAGGATTAGAACCATTTTCTAAAAAGTTGCCCATCAAAAGTTTTTCATAAACATTTCCATTAAATGTTAAGTGAGCACCTTGAGTTAGAAAGTTACCTTGCTCATCAATATAATTAGTCCAACTATAAGCAACATCTGCCGAAGGGTTATCTTGTAGTCTCTTTAATTGAGACTCTAACTTACTTTTAGTCCAGAGATCGTCAGCATCAATGAAAGAAATGTATTTACCTACTGCATGGGATAAGCCACGATTACGACTTACAGCTAAACCTGCATTTGCATAAGAAAATATCCGTATTCGATGGTCTGTAAAACTTTTAACAATTTCTAAAGTAGAATCTTCAGAGCCATCATTAATTACAATTATCTCAAAGTCTGAAAAAGTTTGATTTAAAACAGATTCTATAGTTTCTTGAATAGTTTTTTCCCCATTGTAAACAGGGATAATTACAGATATTGATACCATAATAATCAGGAATATATTATTTTTATATAAGACTGATGTTGAATTTAAAAAAATTACTCATCCTCTCTAAGCAGTTTTATTATTCTCTATTACACGGCTAGAGTACTAAGTTAATGAATTTAATAGGAGTACTAGATTTGCATATATCCTAAAAGAGTACTTATATTGAAGATTTTGGGAAACTTAACAAATAAATCTGTTGCTTGTTGAGAAGGCAGTATAAATGTTGCAATAAGATGACAAAAAATTTTAAAACATACAGGTGCTCTTAGTAGGCTAACATCACTTTTGATAGCCTTTGCAAAAAATTTAATTGCTAGAACGCCTCTATTCTTTTCTGGTATACCCTCCAAGGTCTTATATAATAAATACTTGTAAAGATTAGCTACAGCGTCTTTTTTTAAACATTGTTTAGATATAGGAGCCTGCTTAAAAGCTCTTTCAATTACTGCCGAGCAAGCTTCTTCCAACCTAATAACATTAGTAGACATTGAATTATTCGATACACGGTATAAAATTTGAGGAGATGGGACAGCTACAAAATCATACTGAGCAGCTAATCTCAAATAAATATCCCAGTCTTGAGCAGCTTTTAAATATTCATCAAAACCACCGACTATATCTATAGCTTCTCTCTTTATTAAAGGATTGGAACCATTCTCTAAAAAATTAATTACTAGTAGCTTGGCATAAACATTTCCTGTCTCTGTAATGTATGTACCTCTTCGTAAAAATTCGTTTTTTTCATCAATACAATTGGTCAAACTATAGGCAACAGCTGCTTGAGGATTAGCTTGCAGTGCTTTAAGTTGAGCATCTAATTTATCTGAAGTCCATAAATCATCAGCATCTAAGAAACTTACAAATTTTCCAACTGCATGTTCTAATCCACGATTGCGACTGATGGGTAAACCTGCATTTAGATATGAAAACACTTTTATGCGGGAGTCTTGAAACTGAGCAATAATATCTAATGTTGAATCTTGTGAACCATCATTGATGATAATTAATTCCCAATCAGCGAAAGTTTGATTTAAAACAGATTCAATTGTTTGTCCAATAGTTTTTTCGCTATTATACGCTGGTATGATTACACTAATTTGAGGTAAAACAGGCATATAAATAATTTAAATAATTAATAATATTCAGTTAATAATTCACTTCACAAGAGTAAAATCTAGCGTTTTAAATAGTAAAACGGGCTTATAATTTGACCTAAGTATAATGACATTTCACAAGCTATACCTAAATTACTATTAACTTTACTCCGATATTTAAGTAAATGAAAAATTATTCTTTTCAAAGCACCTAAGAAAATTTTGATCGTAAGAAAAGGTTTTTGCCAATCAGCTTTTACAGTCATTAAACGTAGTTGGTATGTAGACATACCATAAATCCTGGCAATATTAACTAAATAATTTTTTTGCATCCGCCAGGCTGGAATGAGATGCTGAATTTGCATAGCAGGGTTATACCAAATTTCCCAGTTATGATTGTGCATATATAGGGAGATTTCATAGTCTTCACATCCTCTTTGGGTTTGTGTAACTACACTGGGAACGCTTTGTAACCATGCTTTTTTACGAACAACCAACCCTGCACCAGGAGGCAATCTTAATTTATCTACTTCAAAAATTGTTGCTATGCTAGCGTATTTTCTAATAGCTAAAAACGTTTTAGCTCTGTCAAAATCTTCTGGAGGTTCTACTTCAAATTTCCCTACAATTTCTCCTCCATAAGCGCCTAGTTTGGGATTTTCTATACCAAATAAGTAAGACTGATAAACCCAGTCATGAGCAGCTAAGTTGTCATCATCTAAAAAACCAACAAATTTACCTTTTGCTTCTTTAATGGCCCGCCAGCGTGCATAAGCCATTCCTTGTGTTTGTTCAAAAAAATATTTCAATGGAATAGTAGTATTCCAATCAGCCATAAACTGTTCAATTACTTGAGAAGTATTGTCGTTACTATTATTGTCAATAACTATTACTTCCCAATTAATTTTTTCTGTATTAATTTGCCTCTGTAATCTCTCTAATACTAAAGGCAAAGTTGATGCACCATTATAAGTAGGTATGGCTACTGTGAAATCCATGAACACATTCCAGATTAGTTAATTTTTAATCAAAATTAATTTTGGTTCTTGCGTTACGTTTATGGTAGTGCATTAACATCTAAGGCTGATAGTAAATATCAAAATTATCAAATCCGTTATGATAGAGGTCTGAGGCTAGAAGGAACTTTTACTTATGATTCGATTCTCCAGAAGGAGCGATACACTCTTAGTTTTTAAATTTATGAGTTAAATATCCATTACTCCAAAGGTATAAAGGGCTAATAAAACTACTTAAAAAAAGTTGCATTTCACAAGATAAAACTAAACTATGTTTCACATATAGCCCATACCTCAGAAGATGAAAAGCTATTTTTCTGAGGTCATTTAGTGTGTAAGCAAATAAAGCTAACGGCCTAGACCAAGGTTTTATATTTATCATGCGTGTAACATAACGGCTAAGTCCAATACCGCGAAAAAATGGAATTAAATACTCTCTTTGTAAACGCCAGCTAGGAATTTTATGATAAATCTCCATTTCTGGGTTATACCAAATTTCCCAGCCAGCTTTTTGAATGTAAGACAACATTTCTAAGTCTTCACCTGTCAGCATATTGTGGGAAACTCTACCAGTTAAAATCATCTGATTTGGCATACAGTCTAACCAGGCTTGTCGGCGGATGACAAGTCCGGCAGATGGAGGTAGTAATTTTTTCTGAGGCTCATATATTAAAGGCAAATTTCCTCTTTCTGTGATTGCCAAAAATGGTGCAAGACGCTGAAAATTTTTTGGTGGTTCTACTTCCCATTCAGGATGAATCTGACTACCATAAGCTCCCGCTTTGGGGTGTGTTTGACCGAAATCATAAGCAGTAGCTACCCAGTTATATACTGGATAATTATCGTCATCAAGAAAACCAATCAACTTACCTCTCGCTTCTGCAACGGCACGTTTTCTAGCATAAGCCGCGCCCTGTTCCACTTCAAAGTAATATTTTAAAGGATAAGGGCAGTCCCAAGAAGCTTGATAGTTTTTAATAACATCTGCTGTATTATCTATACTATTATTATCTACAACGATAATTTCCCAAGAAAATGTGTCAGTGTAGAGTTGATTGCGTAGTCGTTCTAATAGTTCAGGCAAACGACTTGCACCATTATAAGTGGGTATAGCTACAGTAAAGTCAACATTATTACTCATCTGAAATTTACCGCTAACAATTTACAACGACTTATGCCTTTTCGGGCAAAATTTACATTTTAGCTAAAGCGATTAATCTATTTATGTTGACAACCATAATCTAAATAAAAAAATAGAAATAGTTTATCTATTTCTATTTTGCGATGAATATTCTATTGTTAGCTCAGTATTTATAACGTTTTTTGCAATCTCATTATTAAAGTTTGAGTTAATTACATTCCGTATCTTTAGCTGTTCGTACTCCTCCTATGAGAGTTTGCAAAACAACGCATCTCTTTACATTACTAGAGTTTGGTGATTTTACAACAACTTTTAAACCTATGTCTGATGTACTACCATCGGTTTTCGCGGCTAAAATACCCATGTAGTCAAAAGTAATACTTTTTGCGGTACTTAAATTATCAAAGGCGACAGTGTTAGGAGAAGATAGAGTATTGGTGGCACTAATATTAGTACCCAATATCAGTTGTCCTGCTTGGATTCCTACATCTGCTCCTAGTTTCTTCCAGATAGTTGGAGTAGTATCAGCACGATGAATAGAAAATTCTGGAAGATTATTGTTTTTAAAACTCACACTATAGTTACGTTTACTGATTTTCGCTTGTCTTTGAGCTTCCTGTAAGGCTGCTACAAGGTTATCACTAGCTTTACTTAATCGCTGTCGGTTAACAAAACCAAGCCAGCTAGGAGCAGCAATTGCAGTTAAAATCCCTACTATTAATACAACTACCAACATTTCCAGTAGCGTAAAACCACCATCTTGTTTTGTAGTCAATAAATCCTTAGAGGCTCGATCGCTCTTACTTCTGGACAATAATTGCCGACTGAAATTGTTCATATTAAACTGCCATGAATAATTAAGTCCTAGTATTTGCAGATTTACTTGGTGAACAAAAATCCGCGTCCTTGTACCCGTATGTTTGCAGCAGGGAAATAAGTTTTTTTACTATCTGCGTAACTTAGGTTTATACTTTGTAAGCGAGCAAGTGCATTGCCCCGTAAAAATACTTGTGCTGTTGTGTTCACTCTATCTACACAGGCATAAAAGCTTGTCATGTTACCTGTGTCTATGGTGTTAAAACTTGCTGGTGCTACTTTTGAACCAGAAGAACATGTTGCAGATGGCGCTCCAGTAATGGTTTGATCTATGTAATCTACTAGTACTATAGGAGAGCCTGGAGTTACAGTTGTAGTTTGTGTAGTTTTGGTGCCATCTGGATTTGTAGTAGTTGTTGTATAGGAGCCTAGTCTTGTCCAACTATTCATCTTTTGCTCTATGGTGCCAACACCTTCGAGGTTAAAAGGAGCAAAACCCGAACTAGGACAGTAAGTACTACTTATATACTTGGTATTAGTATATCCAGCACAATCGACACCACCACTGCTAGCTTTTACACCGTCCCTGATTTGCCATCTAGCAATACGAGCAGTATTAGTAGACCAAGTTGAATCTGTGTTTTTAATTAAGTAGTAGGCAACTAATGAGTAAACAAAAGTGTCATCTTTGTTACTATCAGCAGCTGTAAGAACCTGCCCAATAAACTCTCGCTTCCAAAAAACAAGTACTGGAACTCTATCTGTATCACTAGGTAACTGGTTTTTGATCGCATCAATGCCTGTAGCATCGTAGATATAAACTGCTTGTTGTAAATCACGAGAAATATAATCGAGTGCAGTCTGAATTTCTTGTTCGGAACTTGCCTTTGCTTGCTCTTGGCGATCTGTGTTCAAAATGTTAATCATAAATCCGAGCAAAGGTGTGATTACAAGCACAGCTATAATCATAGCTACTAGCAGCTCAATCAGGGTAAAACCACGCTCTTGAACTGACTTAGTTCGTTTAATTTGGATACCAAGCAGAAATTGAATTGGATTCATGCTGAATATTCTCTATTCCAAACGTTTATGCTTAGTTGCATGAAGTATTTGAACTTGTATTTCCCGTATCTTTGAGGCGGTTGCACAAATCATTAAATGAAGTTGACTGAGGCGCGATCGCAGTTGTCATTTCTACTAATGGCGCTTTGCGATCGCCTATTCCGCCGGTGAAAGTTGCTTGTTTGCTAGGTGCCTTTTTCAAGTTGCCATTTGAGTCAAATCCATCTGCTCTGTAAACTCGTACACCTAATTGGTAGCCAGCACTAGCACTAGTGGAAGCGGTGTTATAGCGAAATGCTTGAACTAGCAAGTCTTTATTACTGTTGAGGCTACATATACTATCGTTGTCACCGTCGATACAGTATAAATTGTTAGCAGGTGTGGCAGGCACAGTACAGTATGCATTAGCACTACAAGTTAAACTTCCTGCGGTGGGAGGATCGGATGCATTTAAAGTGACGCCTGTGCTAGTAGATGCTGGAGAAGCAATAGCTCCTGTTTTGACACCATCAATATATGTTCTTGCTGCTAGAGTTCCCAATTCTATCCGTCTTGCTTGTACGCGAGTTGCAGTTGCCAAAACAATAACAGGTGCTACTGCTGTTAGTAAAACAGCTACAACAAGCATCGCTATTAAGGATTCAATAATCGTAAAACCAGAGTCATTAGAGGAGGGGATTTTTGGCTGTTGTTTGTGCTTCATCATTCTTACTCCTGCCAGGAATTTTCACGGTTTGAGGCAGTTCGTAGTCAGCGCTACTATGTGTAGTGCTAACTACAAACTCCACAATTAGGCTGAATTACTAACTGCAACTAGGACGTTGATCGGTATTAATTGCAAAAGAACTGTCTGAGGCTTTCTTAGCACACAGCAAAGTCTTGACCCAAGTGTCATCTCGACCAACTTCCCGGAAGTATTCATCGGGTGAATCGTCTGGTATTCTTACCAATTTTTGGGCAAACAAGTCTGGTGATTGAGAAAGTAGTGCGACATCATAACCCCACTGGCGTGTCGGAGGCAGGTAGTAAGGTAGTTTGCCAGTACTATTTTCTATCGCATATTTATCGGATGAGCTTTCTAAAACTGCCCACCACGGTGCAGTAGCATAAGCGCTGCGCTTGATCTGGATGAAAGAACCACTAATCTTGGTTGCATAAGCATCCGCTTCTGTTCCTGTTGGGTTCCAGTTCTCCAAAAAGCGCGGGAAGTTATGTAAACCACCATTATCTTCTGTTGAACGAGCAGGGGTATCTCCTGCGGCAATGATTAAGTTAAAAGTGTTTGCCGTCGCTACTTGTAACCAGTTTTCGTGTTTATTGGTACCACTAACAATACCTACAGTATCTTGTTGAGTGCTGTCTGTATCTGTGTCGAAAGGTTTGTCTACTTGTAGAACTGGTTGATATGTACCGTCTGCTTGTGGGTTGAACCAGGGGATGATAACTTTATTGCCACTTGAATCTACGGCTAGGCGTGGTTTCTTGGTGCTCAAAGTTGAGACTGGAAATGTGTCTAGTTTGCCATCATCACCAATTCCATAGTAAATTGGCAAACCATCTTGTAACTTTAATGAACCGTCGGCATTTCGCTGAAAAGAAATTCTCCGAGGAAAACTTTCGTATGTACTAGTTGGATCTGCTCCCAGAGAACCTGTTTTTAATGAATTTATTGGTTGACCAATAATGCCATCAGAATTTCCAGTGTCCTTCCAATTATTATTTCCCGCCCCATTTAAGGAATTAGAAGTTGAAACTTTCCATTGTTTGGGGTCAGTAACACAGTCAGCAACATTCGCGGCAACGCAAGATTCCGTGACGTACTCCCCAACTTGTATGCGTCGTACAATGGGCGTTACAAAGTTAGTGACATAAGAACTACCCTGATACCCAGTTTTAGATGTATCAAAGTCTTTGGGGAAACCATTGGTAGAGTTATACCATTGGGCTTGAGGGACGTAAGCATTGATTCCCATCTTGCTAGCAGTTCGAGCAGCAGTGTACTGACTACCCCCCGAATTATCATTCAAGTCATAGTCTCCCTCATCGCGGAAGCCTTCTCTAAAGTTGCTGGAAAGTAGAGTTACCGCATCTGACAATACAGCGGCAGGCCGCCATTTGTCGCCTGTTGTACAGTTTGGCAGCCTAGGATCGCTTGGACGACAAGCAAAGTTAGGATTCAGGTTAGCTTTGGTACGAGTATAAAAGTTAGTCCAATCAGCTGCTAATGCTGTTGTAAATTCTTCTTGAGTGTGTAGGTTAAAGTCACCCTTCACATACACAGGCAAGTTTGAAGCTAAAATCAGCCCTTTCTCTGCATCTCGATAATTATTTTCACGTACTAGTTCGGAACCATTGACCAACATAATACCGTTCGGTCGGCGAGTCGGATCGAGCTTAAAGTCTACAGGTGAAATAAGTGATGAACTGTCACTACTATCTAGCAGCGCATCATCACGAGTGGCATAGATAATACCGCTATTAGGTAGTAAATACTCTTGTGATGTTCCTTGCCCTGTTGGCCCGACTGTTTTGCCCCGCAGTAAGTTAAGGTCTAAGACTGTGGCGCGAATTTCAAATGGTTGTCGATTCTTTTTAGCAAGGTCATAATTTTTACTTCCTGTAGTGGCGTCAATTGCCTTAACTTGCCTTCCATCTAAAAAGGTGATTTCTTTGATAGCACCGTGAGGAATCTTAGGTGTTGCTTGAACTGAAAGTGTGCCGTCTAAAATTTGCAGAGCGCAAATTGCCGCATGAATGGCAGACTTGTCTGAAAGAGTACGATTTGCAGCTGTTTTTGCTAAAGCATTTTTGAGTGGCTCGTTCACCCAACGTCCATTGGGATATTTTAATAAGGCTTGGTAGTTTAGTGCGGATTGATAAGTAGTGAGAGACGTATCGAAGTTGCTGGGGACATCGTAAACTACGCCGTTGTTAGATAAACCGCTAGCATTCGTGGGCGTAGGTAATGTCTTACTTGCGAACGTGGTGATATTTTGAGCTGTAGTGCTGTTAGTAGGATCGTAATAGCTACTAACACAAGCGATCGGTTTGGGATTTGTGGCGCTATAGTTTGTCGGATCGTCTTTGTAGTGATAAACTGCTGTTGCCCGCATCTTCAAGTATGGTTGATACTCAGTAGGCTTGGGTAATGTATATGTCAGCAGTGGATCGTAGAAGGGATAGGGCGTAAACGTTGTCGTTGCTGCCATATATGCTGCCGAAGGCACTGGCATCATATCAGACCAAGTGTTTGTTATTTCAGTGCTGGCACTAGCGGTAGCAAAGTTAGTGTCACCAGTTTTGCCTGCGGATGTGTAATCTTTGGGTAAGTAAATTCCTGCACCAGTAACAACCCGCAAACCACCAACAGCTTCTTGTGGCGCTGGAACTTTTGCTGCTGCGAGTTCCCATTCTCCATCTCGTTCTATGGAACCTAAATCAGCCAGTTGCTGAATCTGACTGTGGCGAGTACGAATGTTATTGGCGTCAGTGTCAGTAGGGTCATCCCAGTAAGTACTACTGAGATTCTGGGTGTCTTCCTTGTTTGGGCCAACAAACTTGGTTCCATTCCACCACAATTCAGGGAGATTATTACCAACTGAAATGCGATCGCCTAATTTCTGTTCATTACCTTGCAGCTCTTTTTCCAGCTTTGTTGGTTTGGTTGCACTAGGTAGCAGTTTACTACTGCTAATATTGAGTGTTAAATTTGAATAAGTGATACCACTAGCACTCTTACTTGTATTATCACTGGCTGCAAAGGGGTAAATCCAAGGATCGTCTGGACGTAATGTATCGTTGCTTCCTTTCACCACATCGCTAGCTTTACTACCCCCAACTTTGTAATCTCCTAAAGCATCTCCTCCCAAAGCAACTTCTGCATAAGATACCCGACGGGTGCGCCGTTTAAAGTAAATTTCTAAATATTGACGACGTATGGAATCGGACTGAGTATAACTTGTTGCTAAACCAAGAGCTGTTTTCTTTTTGGTAATGCTGTCTACAACTTCTTGCGGATCGGTAGATATTGCATTACCCATTTGAACATCAACTAAGCGATTGATACGCTCTGCATAAGCCAAGCTGTTGTATGCGATATTGTTCGGCGCTTCAGTGACAGATTTTTGACTTTTGGTATTATTGTTGTTGTCTATAACCGGATTGGTTCCTTTGCCGTTAAATAGGTGTGCTACTGTGCCTTGTTCGCGATCGCTGCTACTGTTAAAAGCACCTGCACCTAAATTCCCACCAATAATAATTTTGGCATTGTCGGCTTCATAGAAACAGGAATCTTTACTGCTAATTTGATAGAGTGTAACAGCCTTATCTGTCAGATTTTTGGCACCAGTGAGGAAGTTGCTGTTAGTAATAATTCGTCCATTCAGTTTAAAGTTACCACCAGGCGTAAGTTCTAGATCGTCCTCATAAACAACAGCATTATTAACCAGAGGAAGTTGCACGCGCTCCTGTTGGTATTCTATTGCCGAGAAGCCTTTATTACCTTTGTAACGCTCATATCCTGTAGGGAGAGTACCGCTGTCAGTAATTGGAACATTGGCTGTGTAAACAAAAAAAGCTTTCTTTAACTTACTGCCAATCTTAAACCAGCCAGAGCTACCAACTAAAGTCGCACTAGTGCCATTAGTATCTTTACAAGCATCACCTGCTCCACCACCAGTCATAGGTGGAGTTCTGGCTTCTAGAGAATTTCTAGCGCGAGTATATGCGCCATTACTGACAGGAGGATTTTTGAAGTAAATTCCATACAGGGTGTAGCTATCAAATAGACCGTTATTATCGGTATCTACAGGGTATCTCCATGCTGAGAAGAGATTGTCAGTGCCACTAATTAATTTAAGTTGTGTTTCATCTCCCAATGTATATTCATTGATGTAGGAATTGAAAGCACTTTCTAAGGCTGTATCTGTAGGTGTTGCTCGTGGTAATCGACTGTCGGTTAATAGTTTATTTAATTTCGATTTAGCCCGATCGATAGCTGGAGCTGTGGCATTAAGAACAGCCTCATTTACTCTAACGTTGCTGGCATTTTTGGAGCGTTCAAAAGACCTAAATAAAATCGCAGTAGTTAGCAGCACGACTACCAGTGCTACCATTGCCACTGTTGGCAAGACAAAACCAGCATTTACAGAGTTGCGTCTTTTCCTTGTTTGAAAAAGAGTCCTGAGTAGCCAAATTATTTGCTTTTTAATTGCAGAAATAGACTGCTTGCAAATTTGTTGAACAAATTTTTGAGCCTTGACTAGATGGCGTTTTTTAATCATTTTTTGCTTTCCTGTCAAGTATTTTGTTACTTTGATGAAAATTGATTTCCTATGGGCAAGGCAGCTTTTAAGTATACCCAGAGAGAAGCCGTGACTTTCTTATTTAGCTAGATGGAAAGATTTTGAGTCCTCTAAAGCACACAAAAACAATATGCATTTAATTTGCATATTTATGGCTAACAAAATGCTCAAAATATAAAGAATTTAGGTTTTAGAGAATGTAGATTTGAAGTCTTTCTCGTTAACAATAAAAGAGTATGATTTGTCCGATTTATATCATGGGTCAGCTTTCCGTTTTTATCAGGAAAATACTGAACTTTGCAAAATTATTTAATTCATAGCTGGTTAGGAAAATCCCTTTTTATCTTTACATTAACTTTGTAGAAACTTACCGCATCTGAAGGTAACTTTATGAAGTTGTTACCAGCAGAGTAAGCTTATATTACCCACTTGTTAAAGAAAACATATCAGTAATTTATAAAATAATGTTAAGTAAAGTAAAACCTCCCCATTTTGGAGAGGTTGCAAAGTAAGTATTTTCAAGCTCCGAACAAACCTAATAATTTAGGTTGGGAGTTAATGCCTTGTTTGAGAAGGTTTTAGCATTTGATCTGCGGAGACGGATTTTGTTCCTATAGCCCCAGGCTTCTAGCCTTGAGAGCGATAGGACTTGTGTGTACACAGTAGCTCTGTTGTAGGGAGAGGGGTTTCGTTCAATAGATCGAACTCAAGTTAATACGATATACACATCAGTCTAGTAATGATTTAGGTTAATTCCCGCTTCTTTGGCCATTGCTTCTATACCTTTGGTTTCTAAGGTTTTGATTGCTTTGGTAGATAGCTTGAGTTTCACCCAGCGATTTCCACCAGCCCACCAAACACGTTTAGTTTGCAAATTGGCTTGCTGAAGGCGTTTGGTACGGCGATGAGAGTGGGAAATTGCGAAAGCATTATTTGCCTTCTTGCCAGTTAATTCACAGCGACGAGACATAGCAAGTATCTCCAGAGTACTATTTCAATACAACCTTTCTATTGTAAGAGCTTTGGCGTGAAGATTTAGATCGGCAGGTTTGAGGTGTTCTCCATCCTGATGATTTAGCTAACTTTTTCGGTGAGCTTGGTTAAAACTTCATTGGAGCGTTCAACAAAGGATTTCATTCCTTCACCATCAAAGCCTTTTTGGGACATGAGCGCTAAATCGTAGACGTGTTGGCAAATCATGTTTACCAGTTGCGCTGAAGGAGAGACACCATCACCTTGGATAATACTACCTTGGCTGAGATTTGCGAGATTTTGAATTAGAGGGTGAGCAGTATTTACCAGCAAAATATGATCTTCAGGAAACTCTGTGGTTTGCTGTTGCATCATGGCGTTCATTTCCCGCAGGCGACGCAGTATTTCTGGTAGTAATACCATTGCTGGTGGTGTCCCGTGGGGATTATCCGATTTCAAAGCTTCAGTACGGATATTAACTTTGGGTTTGTTAAGGGCTTTCTCAAATAGTTCTTTGATTACCTCACTCTTAGTTTTGTTGGTTGTTGGGTCTACAATTTCCCCAGCTTTATCTTTATCCAACAGGGTATTATCCAAATCGGAGTCTACCCGTGTAAATTTAACATCCTTATATTCCCGTTCGAGGAAGTTGATGAAGTGGGTATCGATAAAGGAGTCCATAAATAGGACTTCCAAGCCTTGATTTTTATGTAACTCTACATATGTAGCTTGTGATGTTTCATCTGTACAGTAGAAAACCTTGTTTTCGTGACGTTCTTTGTTGCGTTCTAAGTATTCTTTCAAGGTAGTGTAAGGAATACTGGTTGCTGAATTTTCTACACTGGGTGAAGTTGGAGTGACATCTTGCCAAACATCTCCTTCTGAAGACTGTACTTCAACAGCTGGAGTTGCAGCAGCTTTTTCGGCAACTTTAGCGGTAGCGGTAGTGCGGAAAACGATGATATCTTCGACTTGTTTTTTAAATTTCTCATCATTGAGAACACCAAATTTCACAAAAGTGCCGAGGTCTTTCCAAGCACTAATGTATTGTTCGCGGTTGTCACGGTAAAGTTCTTTGAGGCGATCGCCCACCTTCTTAGCAATATAATCGCCAATTTTGCGGACAGTGCGATCGCCTTGCAATGCACTCCGCGAAACGTTCAACGGAATATCGGTGCTATCAATCACACCCCGCATTGGCATGAGAAATTGTGGGATAATTTCTTCGCAGTTATCGCTAACAAAAACTTGGTTGCAAAATAGCTTAATCTGCCCCTTAGTCACATCAACATCGGGTCTCATTTTGGGAAAATATAAAATCCCATTAATAATGAAGGGATAGTCTGTATTTAAATGTACCCAAAGTAGAGGCTCTTCCTGAAACGGATAGAGATAGCGATAGAACTCTAAATAATCTTCTTTGCTGAGATTACTAGGAGATTCTCGCCAAGGTGCTTTTTGCTTGTTTAAGACTTCACCTTCCAGCTTGATGGGTACTGGCATGAAGTCGCAATATGTCTTAACAAGAGACTTAATCCGTGCTGATTCTAAATATTCTTCTTCTTCAGGTTGCAGAGTCAGGGTAATTGTAGTACCGCGAGTTGTACGAGATGATTCATCTAAGGTAAATTCTGGAGAACCATCGCAACTCCAGTGAACTGCTTGCGCACCTTCTTGGTAGGAGAGAGTATCAATTTCGACTTTTTGCGCCACCATGAAGGAGGAATAGAAACCAAGACCGAAGTGACCAATAATGGGTTGATCTGATTTCCCTTGATATTTGTGAATAAATTCTTCGGCGCTAGAAAAAGCAACTTGATTAATGTATTTTTTCACTTCTTCTGCGGTCATCCCGATACCATTATCAGAGATGGAGAGGGTTTTGTTGTTTTTATCTATGACAATTTCAATTTCTGGTTCGCCAATATCGCCAGCATAATCCCCAGCCCTAGATACCATTTTTAGCTTTTGAATGGCGTCTACAGCGTTGGATACCAATTCCCGCAAAAAGATTTGGTGGTCGGAGTAGAGAGACTTCTTGATTATGGGGAAAATATTCTCAGTATGAATACTGATAGTGCCTTGTTCTAGCATAATGGGTAATTTTCAATGCAATTAACAGAACGATCCCTGTGGTTATTACACCTTAGCCTCCTGTCTTGCAGAAAAAACTCAAAGACAGTAGGAGGGTATAATACCATTTAGGATTTTAAAGGCATTCTTGAGGCGATCGCTTGCACTGTAAAGGATTGTTTGCCGCCTAACCCTGATTCGGATTTCCCTACTCTATCAAAACAAATTGTTTTGAGCTTTGGATTCTTGACCTTGGACAATCCTAAAGTAGTAATATTTGACCTAAGCACACATCAACTTAAAAGCAAAGGCTCGTAAGTTACATAGTGTGTAGCTCTATTGACATTATGCCTGAAGCTGTTCCTGGAGCTTAATGTACAATGCATCCACAGTCATATCCCGATCCACATGGATGTATTTGATTGGTAGTGTAGGCAAAAGCATGACTAACAATTGGTCGTTTACACACATAGCTTGTTCCCACCGTCGATGATACTCTTCAGATTCGCTGGATCGGGAAACAAAGCCACGATTTTTCAGTCTCATCTTTCGCTCATCTTCAGGCAAAGTGAACCTGAGTAAAACATCGGGCAATTCAAAACAGTCTATTTCCTTAAGAAGGATTTCTTTAGATAGGGGCTTTTCAAAGGCTGAAAGAATGTTCCCTAGATGACCCTCATCGACAATTGCGATCGGATATGTTCTAGCTTTTTCAACTACAGCATTGCGATAAAGAAATATTTTAATGAATTTATAGTATAAGAGTTCTTTGCTTCCACCTTCATAGAATGCACGTACTGTCCGCTTAAGAAACTTTAGTGGATGTCTTAGAAACGAAAGTATGTTAAACCAGATAAAATCTCTACGTCTCTCAATACGTATAATTCTTCCTTTAAGGAGGGATGCTAGTTTAGCTGCATTAGTCGATTTCCCAGTTCCAGGTAATCCGTATAACTCAATAATCATCGTTTTCGTTTAGGAAACACATCCGCATCAGACCAAACTTGCGGTTTCTATGAAATTAGTGTTCCCTGAAAATGAGTTTGAACTACTGCTTTCGCTCCAATGTATTATCTATTACTTAGGAATTTGAGGAAATAACCAGAGAATTGCCCCAGCTAGAAGGACACACATAATTCCAGCTAAACCAGCTAGGGGTTTTTTGTTTTTGCCCGTAAACCACTCAGATACTTTACCGGGATAAGTAATTAGTTGTGCTGTATCTAAAGTGGCGATCGCCCATACCCAACCAGCGTGTAATCCCCAAGCTAGACCCAAATTACCGCGATCGGCAAACCTCGCCAACACGAGTACCATTCCCATCAGCCAAAGTCCAGGGAGTTGAGGTATGGTTTCTCGTTGTTCCCAAACTAAGTGTAGAAGGGCAAAAATTAAGCTAGAAATTACCGCAGCTAACCAAACTGGATATTCGCGATTTAATTCAGTAAATAAAAAACCTCGAAAAATTAGTTCTTCTATGGCACCGACTAATAAAGCTATTAATGGAATTGGTAGTAAGTTAGATAGTACTAGCTTGTTGTTCGACTCTTGCCATTTGCACCAACCCAACCAGAATTGACAGGCAAACACTATAGCCAAGCTAATTACTCCTAAGCCAAAACCTAAGAGCAAAGAACTAAAAATTGAAAGATTACCAACTAAGCCGTAATCAGAGAAAGATCTTAGCCCTAGTGAACTAATTCCCCATAAAATCAATGGGGCTAATAGATAAAGAGGTATTAATAAAGGTAACTTTTGCTCTGGTGGCAAACTTTTACCTGGTTTCCATTTGAGTGCGATCGCAATGACTGCTGCTAATGGCAACCAGCATAATACCCAGGCAATAAAAAAAGCCATCACAACAATTAATACTGGTGCATTTTTGAGAAATCCCAGTAATGTGTTCGCTGATGGCTCCAAGAACGTGATTAAAATAGGTACAAAAAACACGATTAACTTCTCGCAACAATATATTTCTTGATTCTTAGTCAAGACTCTACTAAAAGTAGTGACTTATGCAAGAGGTCTCATCGTATTTTTCGGATATCACAGTTTGTTTTATTGATAGAGATAAGTTATCAAGTATCAGCTTTTAACCTATCCCTATCATTAAAACAACTTACTCTTCGTCTTCTAAATCTTCGTCGTCCACTTCGTCAGCATCCAAATCTGACGCAGTTAATTTTTTGTCGCTTTCACCAAGTTGAATCAAGTGAATATGCTTGTATCCCAGCCTAATTTCAAATTCATCACCTGGCTTTAAGCCCATTGCTTTGGTGTATGTAGCACCAATCACAATTTGACCATTTTGATGGACGCTAACTCGATATGTCGGTTCGCGACCCCGACCATCTTTGGGTGCTTCTGGGCTGAGAGGAATTCCTCTAGCCGATAGCAAAGCGTCATAAAAATCAGTGAGATTAACACGAACTTGATTATTCTTAGTGACCGTGTAATAGCCGCACTGCTTTGCTCGTTCTCGACGTGGTAAATTGGAAAGCTCTTTTACTTTAGCAAGCAATGCTTTTCCGGTTAATGGTGCGGTTGCAGTTTCAGTCATTATGCTCAAAATTTCCTTACTTTCTCCGAACTAATAAACGATATCGTCTTGTGCCAGCATTTAGCTTTTTAGCATCTGCACATAGCTACTCTGGTCACTAAGCTTTGGGTAAATTCCTGCTGCTATGGGTAAACCCCAGCGCCTCTATTATGGTTGCCCACAAAAAACTAGAGGTCATGGTTATCACAGGTATTAAATTGGGTGATTTTGCGTCACTTTTAACCATGATTCGCCAACGGAAATAAAATGAATTTTTCTTTTGGCGCTACTGTAGCGGTGTAACTTTAAGCCACCTTTACAAATTATGTGGGTTCTACTGCAAATAAGTCCTAGACCAAAAAATTGCAGGTTTTCCACTTTCAGTGCTTGTCTTTGTTGCTGTCGAGTTATAGGGTTTATCCTACTATTACTCTTCAGCTGAAGACAGCATGAGATTTGAAAATGGACATACAGGCATACACCCTTTTGCCTTACTAGTAGAGACGTGAATTTTCGTGTCTCTACATTACGAAATAAACAAAGCAGTAGTAGCCGAGCTTGTACGGCTATGGATACTGGTTTTGTTACTTCGTAATTTTATATTAAATACTAGCATGGACTAATAATAGCAAAATAGTTGTTTTATTTAGAATTAAATTTGCTGGTAAATTTTTATTTAAATTTTCTAGCTCTGGCAAGTAAAAAGCATTAAGGATTTTTCTTGGGCTTGATTACGGTAACGAGTATTCTAGCAGTACTTTTCTAAAAATTACTCTAATTTAGACCGCCAGTTTTGACAAGAGAGTTCAATCGAAGATTAGCCTGATTCAGAGAAGACAAAAGTCATGGAAATTTAGCTCCCTCTTGATAGCCAACAGATAAACACCAGACAGACTATTCTTTACGTCTGTCTTTGGGAAGAATTAGTTTTTCTACATCTGTCTATTGCATTATTGCCAGTACAAGATGTTAACTATCGGGTTAACACTTCTATATAAACAAAAATTTCCCAATGTATAACCGTTTGCGGTATCTTCCAGGCAGGTCTTGACTGTTGTTGAGAGCAATATGTACTGCTATCCTAGGGTGGATTTAATAGGTTGATTATGGTTATGGAGGTAATTTTAACCAATCCATCTCTGGCTATCTATTTCTCACATATGCTGCCAAACAGGTCAATTAAATGTAAAGCAGCAATAATTTTTTTTGACGAGCGCTCAACAGAATCAGACTAATATTGCCTGTATTATCCCTAAAACTAAAATTTTAATGGTTATGCTGAAACTAGTACCGCTGTGCGGAAGTCAAAATATTCTCAGGGAAGCCACCGGAAGGGTGTCTACAAAATTTAAAATACTTTGAGAGAAGCCAGCTTTCGAGCAACTACAAAAATCTTATATTTTAGGATTTTGAGGTGTTTTTGGGTAGTACTCTAGTTCTGCGACACTGTACTAGAATCTGTAGGTCTTTAATCATCAGCCTATTAACAGCTAGCTGGAATAAAGGGCAACAAGAGTATAGCTCATTTTTCGGAGTAGCCTGTCTGTAGTTCATATTGTTCAGGCAGGTAGAAAAATTTCAAAATTTTGGTTAGTGATTATGGAAATTATTTTTAAGGTCATTCGACAGCAACAAAATTCCTCTCCGGTTTTGCAAACTTACCTTTTAGAGGTAGAACCTGGCAACACAATCTTAGATTGTCTCAATCGCATTAAATGGGAGCAAGATGGAACTTTAGCCTATCGTAAAAATTGTCGCAATACAATTTGTGGCAGCTGCGCTATGCGAATTAATGGACGATCGGCTTTAGCTTGTAAAGAAAATGTAGGCAGTGAAATTGCCAGATTACAAAAGACACTAACGCCAGGCCTTGAGGTAAATGCTATTCCAGAAATCACGATCGCACCTCTGGGTAATATGCCCGTAATTAAGGATTTGGTCGTGGATATGAGCAGTTTCTGGAATAATTTAGAAGCGGTAACTCCCTATGTGAGTACAGCAGCACGAAAAGTTCCAGAAAGAGAGTTTTTGCAAACACCACAAGAGCGATCGCGTCTCGATCAAACTGGTAATTGTATTATGTGTGGAGCTTGCTACTCTGAGTGCAATGCTCGTGAAGTAAATGCTGATTTTGTTGGGCCTCATGCCCTGGCTAAAGCCTATAGGATGGTAGCAGATTCCCGCGACCAGGAAACTGAAAACCGCTTAGAAAATTACAACGAAGGTACTAAAGGTGTTTGGGGTTGTACCCGTTGTTTGTACTGTGATTCAGTTTGCCCGATGGAAGTAGCACCCCTAGAGCAAATTACCAAAATTAAACAGGAAATTCTCTCACGCAAACAAGCCAGCGATGGTCGCTCAATTCGTCACCGTAAAGCATTGGTCGAGTTGGTGAAAGAAGGAGGCTGGATTGATGAACGTAAATTTGGTTTACACGTCGTCGGTAATTATTTTCGAGATCTTCGAGGATTGCTCAGTTTAGCACCCCTCGGTTTGCGGATGATAGCCAAAGGTAAATTCCCACTTTCCTTTGAATCTTCTGAAGGTACTCAACAAGTGCGATCGCTTATTGAAGCTGTGCAGGAAGTTGTAGAGGCTAGGGACTGAGAAGATGAGAGAGTGTGGGGAGTGTGGGGAGTGTGGGGAGAAAGAATAAATAATAACTATTGCCTATTGCCCAATGCCCTTCACTCCTCATACCTCATGCCCTTGACTTCCTCACCGTGGATCTTGAGGTATATTTAACGGTCGTCCAAAACGGTCATATACCAAGATATCCCACTGCCCATTATTAGTAGATTCAAAAGCAATTCTAGTACCATCAGCGCTAATCGTGGGATTGCGGACTTCTGCTTGCAGATTAGCTGTTAAATTCCGCGATTGGCGTGTTTCTCTGTCGTAGAGGAATATCGCCGATCGCCCTTGACGACTGGCGGCAAAAACGACATAACGGCCATCCTCAGAAATACTAGGATGAGAAGCGATCGTATCTAAGGAATTTAAACCTGGCAAATCAACCAAATTGCCAGTTAGGCGATCGAACAAGTAAACATCTTGGCTACCCCGTCTGTCAGTAGTAAAAATAATATATCTGCCAGCAATTTGGGGATTCGATTCTGAAGCTAAACTGTTAAGGCTGCGACCTCCCGGATCGAAAGGATAACTTACAAGGCGAGGATAGCCAAAACAGCCACTCAACAAAGTTGAGCAGGCAAAAATAGATATAACTATAGAGCGTTTCATAATATTTAGGAGTTAGTTATTAGCCATTAGTTAATCGTAAATAGTCTAGTAACTAATAACTCAAATTTTTCTATTTTTACTTATGGTGCTGTGGGTGGTGGAGCGACGGTTGCACCATTAGGAATATCTAACTCAATATTTGGCCCCCGGTCTAGGACTTCAATGTCCCACTGACCGCGGCTGGCGGTTTCAAATACAACATAACGTCCGTCTGGACTGATACCTGGTTTTCTCACCCAGCCACGATAAATTGGGGTAAGAATTTGTGATTGTTGGATAGCGCGATCGTAAAGTGCTACCACTGGTCTACCTTGGTCGCTAGTCAAATAAGCAATATAACGTCCTGTGTAGCTCAGACTAGGACTTTCAGCAATTGTTTCCGGTCGGTTTAAGCCAGGCGTGCGAGTAAAACTTTGCTCCTGTAAGTCGTATACCAAAATTTGGTGACTACCATTACGATTAGAGACAAACGCTAAAAAGCGCCCATTTCCACTCAAAGTCGGTTGCTCTTCTGTGTAACGACTGTTGAGAGATGTAGGCCCAATAGGAATATCATTAGAGCTACAAGATACAAGCACACTTGCCAAGCTAAAAACTAGGCTCCAATAAATCGGTCTTTGGAGCCAAAATGCGGGTGTAAATTTTTTCACCTCAAATATTTTCCATCGCCCCTGACTGTTTTAAATATCATCAAAATTGGTTGAAGTATCAGAATTTTCATCTGGTCGTTCAATCGGTTTGTACTCTACGTAATCAGTTGGTATTGCCTCATCATCCTCACGCTCTCTGCGAGGAACTGAGTCGCTCGGTGGACGACGCCTTCTGGGTCTAGGGGTGACATCCTCATCACGAGTTTCTGAACGCTGCGATCCGTTATTACCACGACGAGAAGATTTTCTGACTTCACCGCTGGAACTGTCCCAATCATCAACCTCTCTAGAAGCGGAACCCCAATCCTCTTGTTCCAATCTATCTGAGGGACGGCTCGCAGAACGCCCAGAACTACGGCGACGGCTTTTTTCCCCTGATTCTTGCCTATCGTTACTAGTACGACGTTCAGAACGCCGGGGTGATTGATCCTCATAGTAATCATCACGAGAGGAGCGATCGTCCCTGCTAGCGCGAATTCGAGGACGCACAGGGCGTTCCTCTTCTTCATAAGGCAGAGGATCGTAATCGTCATCTACCTCGGCCTCATATTTGCGCCGCTTATTATAAGAATATTTGTTGCTCACCTCGCGCTCTTCATCCACAATTGGAGTGTTGCGCTTGGCTTGCTGGGTAGCGATACTACGCAAGCGAATACTTTCAACGGCAAAAAACACAGTTGTGCCGACTAAAAGCAGCTGACCAAATTGCAAAATTGGGTCTAATCGCCAACCTTGGAAGATCAAAATGAAGCCACAAAGTAAGCCTACTGCTGCAAAAAATATATCTTGATCTCGTGACAGTTCTGGACGCACAGTCCGCAAAAAATACAGTGCTGCCCCAGCCACAGCCAGGAAAATTCCTAGAATACTGGCTGAGTTCGTTCCAAAATTTACCTGAGCCAGAATACTGGCTGAGTTCAGCCCAAAATTTATCATTGCTGTTTTCCCAATATCAAATCTATGTTAGCGAGTCACAATTAAAATCACTACTCTAAATAGGCACAATATAATTGAAGCTTCAAAGCAACTGGTTAAGAAGCTTTGAAGCTATCCACCGAAAGCTAAAAATTTTTTGTCTGTCAGCTAAGTATACCTTGTCCTCTGTAAGAGTAATTGCTGCTATTGATGCAATAGATAGCTGACAGACAATCGTTTATGAGAGTCAAACTGACTCCCGCAAGTATTATGAACGCTGGATTTTATCTTTTTGGCTAATGAAAATCAACCCAACTGTCGCTGGGATAACGACAATCACAGCACCCCAAAACAGACTCCAAAGAAAATTTGCTAAAGCAGGTGTCATAGTTCTCAACCATTTTTTACACACTTCATCATAATTCTAATGGTGTATCACTTCCTTGAGAAGCCTCTAATTATGAAGGACAAAATGACCTCTGGCTTCCCAAATGATGAAGTTAACGGCTTTAGCAGATTTGCTTTTCCATGCTTCAGAGGAAGTGACAGCATTTGGTTAAAATTATAGAGAGTGCTTTACAAAGCTTAAAATCTTTTGAGCGCCATCTAGATTTTTTCTGTGTTCACAGACATTACTTCAAGCCAATGAATGGTGTTAACCTGAGTACTTGGATTCTCAATCCTATGTTGGGATTGATGATATTTTTATTTATTTTTCGCATCATTCTCACTTGGTATCCGCAAGTGGATCTGAATCGCTTTCCCATTAATCTGATAGCTTGGCCCACCGAACCTTTTCTCGTATTGTTGCGAAAGCTAGTACCACCCATAGGTGGAGTAGATATTACTCCAATTATTTGGGTTGGGATTTTTAGTTTGCTAAGAGAAATACTGCTGGGTCAGCAAGGATTATTGACTATGTTGTCTCGGGTAAGTTAGGGAATGGGGAATTGGGAATAGGGCATTGGGCATTGGTAATTTCCCCCTGTCCTCCCTGTCTCCCATGTTTTCCTTGTCCCTAACTACTAACCTACCCTTAGCCGTTCAACTCTTGGACAAAATTAGTGTAGACATTACCTTGTAAAAACTGCGGCGTTTCCATAATTCTTTGGTGAAACCCAATAGTTGTAGGTAGTCCGGTAATGGCACATTCCCGTAAAGCGCGTTTCATCCGGTTAATAGCAGTAGGACGATCTGCTCCCCAAACAATTAACTTACCAATTAGTGAGTCGTAGTAGGGAGGAATTTGATAATCGGTGTAGACGTGGGAATCAATACGGACACCAGGGCCACCAGGGGGGAGATAACCACTGATTCGTCCAGGAGAAGGGCGAAAATCATGATCGGGGTCTTCGGCATTAATCCGGCATTCAATGGCATGGCCCTGTAAAACTACTTGTTCTTGAGTCAACGTGAGTCTTTCTCCTTGGGCAACCCGAATCTGTTCGGCAACCAAGTCTACTCCAGTAATCATCTCTGTCACTGGATGCTCAACTTGAATCCGAGTATTCATTTCCATAAAGTAAAATTTACCGGATCTATCCAAAAGAAATTCGATAGTGCCTGCCCCACTGTAATTAATAAACTGGGCAGCTTTCACCGCAGCCTGCCCCATTTTATCGCGCAGGTCTGAGTCAAGGGCTGGGCTAGGAGCTTCTTCTAAAAGCTTTTGATTGCGTCGCTGAATCGAGCAATCACGTTCGCCTAAATGGATGACGTTACCGTAATTATCCGCCAAAATTTGAAATTCAATATGGCGTGGACGCTCAATAAATTTTTCTATATAAACGCCAGAATTACCAAAGGCAGCACCTGCTTCTCCTTGAGCCGCTAGGAAGAGTTTGACGAATTCGCTTTCAGAAGATACAAGACGCATACCCCGGCCACCGCCACCAGCTGTGGCTTTAATCATTACTGGATAGCCAATATCTTTGGCAAGCGCTAATCCTTCTTGCTCAGATTCTACTAAACCATCACTACCTGGTACTGTAGGTACACCAGCTTTTTGCATGGTTTCTTTGGCAGTCGATTTATCTCCCATCAAGCGTATAGCTTCGGGAGTTGGGCCAATAAAAGCAATATGATGGTCGGCACAAATTTCTGCAAACCGGGCATTTTCTGCCAAAAAACCATATCCAGGATGAATAGCGCTGGCATTACGTGTCAAGGCGGCAGCAATAATATTGGGAATATTCAAATAACTTTTACTGCTGGCAGGTTCGCCAATGCAAACCGCTTCATCAGCAAGTTGCACGTGTAGAGCATTACGGTCAACAGTAGAGTGAACCGCAACTGTGGCAATTCCCATTTCTTCACAGGCGCGGAGGATACGAAGGGCGATTTCTCCCCGATTAGCAATTAATATTTTGTCAAACTTCATTTTTTAGCTTCGATATCTGTACCAGTAGATTGACATTCTCTCCCATTCAACTTGCAACAATGCTTTCCGCCTTATTTCAAATTATGACAGGAGATTCCCCAACCTCTTCCCAAGAAGGGTATATGAACCCTCAGGGCAGCTTCCCAAAGGGTAGGATTTGGC
This sequence comes from Calothrix sp. NIES-2098, assembly GCF_963875125.1. Classification (NCBI taxonomy): domain Bacteria; kingdom Bacillati; phylum Cyanobacteriota; class Cyanophyceae; order Nostocales; family Calotrichaceae; genus Calothrix; species Calothrix sp. NIES-2098. Next base: position 7,187,954 of record NZ_CAWNKJ010000001.1, on the reverse strand, counting down.
TGAGAGTGCCTACGGGGTTTAACTAGATTAACAATATTGCTACTGTTAGTCTGCTGCATTTAACCGAACTAGGTTTTGCAAGCGTGCCGTACATCCCACGTTGGCTATACCCCTTTTAATATCACTTGTGAAGTGACTATATTTCTGTCCGTCTGATATCCACTGGGAGAAAATTTATGCTATATTCTAAATTCAGTGAGAAAACCCGTGCGGATGTGGCGGAATTGGTATACGCGCACGCTTGAGGTGCGTGTGGCTTTGCCTTGCGAGTTCGAGTCTCGCCATCCGCATTTTTTAGTGAATAGTCACTTAAAAGCCAATGGTTAATGGTTGCACAACCTGGAATCATTGGCTTTTGAGTTAGGAATCTAGAGTTAATACCAGTTTTTTATGCTTTTATAGAAATAGGTGAACTTTTGTAAAGAACATTGACTGCAATTTTTAGGCCGACAAACAACTTAACATTGCCAGCAGCATGGCATCGTCTGACTCCGATTTGGCAAGGTGGGGAGGACGTAATTAAGCAAAGTTTGCCCCACTCTCAGCTGGCACCTACTTGGCAAATGCTACTTTTGGGCGATGGCTCACCAACGCGTCATCTAGAATTGCTGACAGGCGAGCCAACGGAAGTGGACGTAATTGATATGTCATTAATTGGCATGGACTCAGATGCTGCTCCCGATTTAATTCAAGCTGTCCCAGGCCCGCGGCTGCGGCGACAGGTTTGGCTGCGTACTGCTTCCGGTCAGCGCTTGGCTTATGCTACTTCTTGGTGGGAAGCAAGCCATGTAGATGAGTATTTACAAAACCGTTCATTACCGATTTGGGCTAGTTTAGCGCGTTTGCGTACTGAGTTGTATCGGGACGTCCAAGGGATTTACTATGGCTGCTCGCCTGCTTTAGAGTCTGGTTTTGGGGTAAGCGGGCCTTTTTGGGGTCGCCATTATTTGTTTTGGCATCACGGACAGCCGTTGACATTAATATATGAAGTTTTCTCACCTTATTTAACTAAATATTTGGGCCCAATGCAGCTATCTTCTAGCAATCCCTAAACAGCTAAAACTCAAGTTTTTTTTCTGAGCTTTTGGCTGAAAGGCAGAAAGTAACGTAAGAACGTAAACTTTTATGTAATTGATAACTGCATAAGTATTTTTATTAATGTTTAATAATAACAAAAATTAACAATAACTCTACAGAGGGTGAGTGCATCTCTACCTTAGATAACTACAGAATCTGTAAAATTAAGATTATTACGCATAAAAATTGTGAATGATAACGATAATATTAATATTTTTGCTTTATTGAAAATAAATTAACCATTTATCATCGAGAATGGCAAATAATGTTTGAAAATTAGTTCATTTAATATGAGTAACTGTGTGCGTAGCTAGTATCTAATTTTTCAGATTTTTACTTCAGATCGCAGTAGCGATCGCGTTATGACACAGTAAATGCAACATATTGCTTAGGTAAAATAATATAGCTGTACTGATGACTTGCAGCTTTGGCAAGTTAGTTATATTCTCAGATAGCTTGGGATAACAGATTGATGGTGGAAAAATTTCCACCTTGTCCAGCAGAATCAACTAAAGTGTGTTAACAAAGGTGATTAACCACAAAAACAAAGCTTTTGAAATGGTTGGGAAAGTTGATAACTAAAGGGCATCTAACGATCTAAGCTAGATAAATTTAATGTAATTTGCTGCCCTAGATCGTGGGAACCTTTTTAGTTTACTTGACCAATTAAGTAGTGAGTTCGTAAGTATGAGGTGTAGGTTTCGATGACGCTGCCTATTGTGTCTGTTCCAATGAAGAAAACTAAGAAACCATCTCTGGTGCTGACACTATCTGCTGCTGGATTATTGATAGGTCTGGGAAGCGCAGCATACTGGTTATTAACTCAAGGGCAACCATTTTCTAGAGATTTGCCAGTAGGTGCAAATATTATTCCTCAAGATGCCCTGTTTGCGATTTCTCTAACCACAGACCCTAAACAATGGCAGCAATTGCGGCAGTACGGGACAAAAGAAAGCCAAGCAGAACTAGATAAAAATTTAGTAAAATTACGCGATCGCTTTCTAACTAGTAATGGTTATGACTTTCAAAAAGATATTCAACCTTGGGTAGGTAATGAAGTAACGCTGGCTGTTCTCGCACCCCAAGCTAGTCAACCAGCACCCAAACCAGTTTCTACTAATGCAGATGCTGCTAGCAGCCAGCAATCGATGGTAATGGTTCTGCCAGTCAAAAACCCAGAACAAGCCAAAAACCTTTTAGCTCAACCCAAAACTTTCAAACAAAGTAAATGGATTGACCGCACATATCAAGGTTTTGCTATCAAACAAACCGATGGCCAAGCAGGAGAAAACATCTCAGCAACATTATTAGATGGGCAGTTTTTAGTAATTAGCGATAATCCCAAAGCTACAGAACGAGCAATAGACGCCTACAAAAATAAAACTTCCCTCGCAACGACAGGAGGTTTTGCCGAAAATTTTCCTAAAATCGCCAATTTCCAACCTTTTGCTCAGTTTTATGTGAATGTGCCCATAGCTGCTAGGATAGCTGCGGCTGCGCCCAATCGCCAATTACCAGCCCAAGTTTTGGCTCAACTTCAGAATAACCAAGGCTTGGCGGGGACAATTAATTTAGAGCCAGAAGGAATACGTTTTAAAGGTGTTTCCTGGCTTAACCCGAATAGTCAGCGGGTGCTGGCGGTGGAAAATCAAGCTGGGAGAATGCAAAGCCTAGTGCCAGCAGAAACCTTAATGATGCTTTCTGGTGGGAATTTACAGCGCTTGTGGGGAGACTATGTTTTAACATCACAAGGAAACCCCCTGTCACCAATCACTCCAGAACAAATGCGGGCTGGTGTGAAATCTTTGACAAATTTGGACTTAGAACGGGATTTCCTGCGGTGGATGAAAGGTGAGTTTTCATTATCAGTAATTCCTAATACGCCAAAAGATGCTTCAACAGCAGATTTTCGGGCTGGGTTGCTGTTTATGGTACAGGCAAGCGATCGCACTTTGGCTGAAGCATCCTTAAAACAGCTCGATGAAGCAATGAAAACTCAATACCAGTTCCAAATTCAACCTGGAACGGTAGCTGGTAAACCTGTTATCAACTGGGTTGCGCCTTTTGGCACCTTAACCGCTACCCACGGCTGGTTAGATGGAGATGTTGCTTTCTTAGTAGTGGGTGCGCCAATCGTCGATAAAATTGTTCCGAAACCCAGTAATACCCTAGCCAGCACTATTCCTTTTCAAACAACAGTACCCTCAGAACCCAATCCCACAAATGGTCAATTTTTCTTGGATGTGGAACAGACAGCGAAAAATTTTCCACTACCGACTTTATTTCCCAATCAACAAACTTGGTTAGCAGCAACCCGTTCGATTGGCGTGACAACTGCTGTGAGCGATAGTCGCAGTACCCGCTATGATATTTTTTTCGCGCTGAAGAAAAGCGATCGTTCTTAGGAAAGGGACAAGGAGGGCAAGGGAGACAAGGAGGATAAAAAGAGTTATTAACTATACTCAATGCCCAATGCCCAATGCCCACTTTCAAAAAACCTATGACCCAATAACCTCTAAGCAGATAGGATCAGAACAGTCAGCATCAAAATTTTTAAAGAATCCACTGGGGAGAACACTTTATGAATCTGGTTGTACTCCAGAACTGGCTGGACAATGCTTCCTTTGCCGTCTTATTCCTCACCATGCTGGTGTATTGGGTAGGGGCAGCTTTTCCGAATCTGCCAGCCATTGCAGCTTTGGGGACAGCTGGAATGGCGATCGCAAATTTGTGCATAGCTACTTTATTAGGGGCACGATGGATAGAGGCTGGTTATTTTCCACTGAGCAATTTATACGAATCGCTGTTTTTCTTGACTTGGGGAATTACCACTATTCATCTGATTGCCGAAAATTCTAGCCGCAGCCGCTTAGTGGGAGTGGTGACTGCGCCTGTGGCGATGGGGATTACAGCTTTTGCTACATTGACGCTGCCATCGCAAATGCAAACGGCAGAACCTTTAGTACCAGCACTCAAGTCAAATTGGCTAATGATGCACGTTAGCGTGATGATGTTAAGTTATGCTGCTTTGATGGTGGGTTCTTTGTTAGCGATCGCATTTTTGATTGTCACTCGCGGTCAAAATATCCAACTCCAAGGCAGTTCTGTTGGTACTGGTGGCTATCGCAGCAATGGCTATAAGTTACACAAAGCAGGTGAATTAGTTACTGAACCGCAAGTACCTGCGGCTGACAATAATGGTTTTGTTCGCTACGAAAGCAATAGCAATGGTAACGGTAAAACCGCAGTTTTAGATTTAGTAACTGCGCCGCAGTCGGAAACCGTCACAGATGCTGAATCCCTTTCACCCCAACGGCTGAGTTTAGCTGAAACTCTAGATAACATTAGCTATCGCATTATTGGTTTGGGATTTCCTTTATTAACAATTGGAATTATTGCCGGTGCGGTTTGGGCTAATGAAGCATGGGGTTCTTATTGGAGTTGGGACCCTAAAGAAACTTGGGCATTAATCACTTGGTTAGTTTTCGCCGCCTACCTCCACGCCAGAATTACTCGCGGTTGGCAAGGGCGTCGTCCGGCAATTTTAGCTGCTAGTGGTTTGATTGTTGTTTGGGTTTGCTATTTGGGTGTGAATCTTTTAGGTAAAGGTTTGCATTCTTACGGTTGGTTTTTATAAGGAATTTATCCCTTTCTCTGTTAGTAGAGAGAGGGATAATTAAGTTTTAAACGCAGAGTCACCCGGAGTCAGCGCCAAGGTACGCAGAGTTTTGATGAGATTAAATTCTGTATTTAGTTATTAATCAATATGGTTCAGATTCCAGTTCAGAAATTAACTTTTGCGGATTTTTTAGAACTGTATCCTGATGGTTCTGGTATTTATGAATTGGTAAATGGAGAGATTATCAAAGTCGAACCTACTAGGGCGCATAAGAATGTAGCCAGATTTCTGATGTTGGGCTTCAATGATGAAATTAGGCGGTTAGAACTTGACTATATTGCGGATAAAGATGTTGTAGTTAGGACATTTTCTATTACGGGAGAAGAACAAGGTAGAAATCCTGATGTAGGTGTAGTTAAAGCATCATAATGGAATAGTAATGTACTAACTTATGGGGCGTTAATTGAGCCGATTCAACTGGCTGTAGAAGTGACTTCAACTAATTGGGATGATGATTATATTGATAAACTATATTAGTATCAACGCTTGGGTATTATTTAATATTGGATTGTGGATTATTTAGCGTAGACGCGAAGCGGCTTGTCGATAGACATCGCTTCTCGTGCTTATCTCGGTAATCCCAAACTTCCCACAGTGTTTGTTTATCAATTAATTGATGGACAATATCAAGTGCAAAAGTTTACAGGTAATGACCGCATTATCCCTGTCACTTTCCCAGAATTACAAATTACTGTTAAACAAATTGTCGCTGCAAGTCAGATCCAAAAACTTTAATTATTTTTGTGTATAAAAAGACAGCTTTACCACTTCAAAAATGAAGCTTCAATTCCTTGTTCGCGCTTAATTTTGCTATCTTTTTCAAACCAAGCAATTAGTTGTGGTGTGGTCAAATCTTCGATAGCAACACCATATTCTTGAGCAATATGCTTTAAAAGCTTCAGGGATGAAATTGTCAATCTTGTTAAAAATTTTTCCGAGGAAGATAACAAAGCCCCGTCTACTTTTGCTGACTCTTCCAAACTTAAAAACTGTTCTGATGGTGAATTAGTCATTTGTCATTTGTCATTTGTCATTTGTCTTCCTTGTCCCCCTATTCCCTAGCTTGGACTAAATACCCACAACGATGCTCGCCATTGATAATCCAGTGGGTGCGCTCGACTGTACAATCGGGGAGGACTGCGGCGAACATTTCTAGTTCATGGCCGCAAACGCTGGGGAAGGATTCGGCAACATTAGAAATAGCACATTTATGCTCGATGAAGAGAAAGCGATCGCTCTTTGTGGAATCATCAGGCTCTACAGCATGATACTCTGCCATGAAGCCTTCTGCTTTTCTAAATTCTACTAAGTTGGCGACTCGTTCTTTGAGGGAACCGTTACCAAGGCGATCGCGGTATTCTTGGGCTTTGCGTTCCCATTGTTTTTGTAAAATGGTTTTAACTTGGTCTTTACCTACCGTTTCTGCTAAAGTATCCAGCAGGGAAACAGCAAAATTTCCGTAACTATCACCCAAGCGATCGCTATCTTGACGATACAGGCGATCGCGTCCTCTAGAACTCAGTTGATATACATGCTGCGGTCTCCCCATCCCCGCTTGTACCATTGTTGAATTTAAAATTAACTCTTCCGCCTCCAAATCCTTGAGATGGCGGCGAATCGCTTGCGGACTAATATCCAACTCTTCGGCTAGCTCAAAAGCGGTGGCTTGTGAGTGTTTCAGGAGATACTCTAGAATATCTTGCTTCGTTGAGGACTGGTGGGTAGTCGTCATCTTCTCTGCTAGACGCTGCGCGAACGTCCCAAAAAATTTATTTGAAAATTTGACTTTAACAACATTGTTGTTGTTAATCTAGCGTAAAATGAAGATAAGTTAAACAACATTGTTGTTGTTTTAGTATCTATCCCTATTTTAACAGCCGTGTAACCACTCTGTAACCCCAGATGGGAATCGGCTCAAACACAGTCCGTCTCCCATCCTTAAAGAGATTTTCACGAACACGAGAGATTACTACCGATGAGCGCCACTGTCAAAACCTTAGTCAACCAACCTTACAAGTACGGCTTTGTCACTGATATTGAAGCCGACACTATTCCGCGTGGACTAAACGAGGACATTATCCGCTTGATCTCCGCCAAGAAGAACGAGCCGGAATTCATGCTGGAGTTTCGCCTCAGAGCGTATCGCCAGTGGCTGAAAATGACAGAACCAACTTGGCCTAATGTCAAGTATCCCCCCATAGATTATCAGGATATCATCTACTATTCCGCGCCGAAACAGAAAAAACAAAAGCTGGAAAGTTTGGATGAGGTAGATCCGACTCTACTAGAAACCTTTGAGAAGCTAGGTATTCCCCTATCTGAACAAAAGCGTCTAGCAAACGTTGCTGTTGATGCAATTTTTGATAGCGTTTCTGTCGCTACGACATTTAAAGAAAAGCTAGCTAAAGATGGCGTGATTTTCTGTTCCATTTCTGAAGCACTGCGGGAACATCCAGAACTGATAAAAAAATATCTGGGTAGCGTGGTTCCGGTAGCTGATAATTATTTTGCGGCTTTGAATGCTGCTGTGTTTAGCGATGGTTCTTTTGTCTATATTCCTAAAGGCGTAAAATGCCCAATGGAACTGTCTACCTACTTCCGCATCAACTCTGGCGATACGGGACAATTTGAGCGCACGTTGATTGTGGCTGAAGAAGGTAGCTATGTTTCCTACCTGGAAGGTTGTACCGCGCCAATGTATGACAGCAACCAACTCCATGCGGCGGTTGTGGAATTGGTGGCTTTAGATAACGCGGAAATTAAATATTCCACAGTGCAAAACTGGTACGCTGGTGATGCTAACGGCAAAGGTGGAATTTATAACTTTGTTACCAAGCGCGGTTTGTGTCAAGGTGTGAATTCTAAGATTTCCTGGACGCAAGTAGAAACAGGTTCAGCAATTACTTGGAAGTATCCCAGCTGCGTGTTGGTGGGTGATAATTCTGTGGGTGAATTTTACTCGGTGGCGCTGACAAATAATATGCAGCAAGCTGACACCGGGACTAAGATGATTCATGTTGGTAAAAATACTCGCAGTACAATTATTTCTAAGGGTATCTCTGCTGGTAATTCTAGTAACAGCTATCGCGGTTTGGTAAAAGTTAATCCGAAAGCTGAAGGCGCGAGAAACTATTCCCAGTGTGACTCGATGCTAATTGGCGATAATGCCCATGCCAATACTTTCCCTTATATTCAGGTACAAAATAATACGGCGAAGGTAGAGCATGAGGCTTCGACTTCTAAGATTGGCGAAGATCAGTTATTCTACTTTGCGCAACGAGGTATTTCTGCGGAAGATGCTGTTTCAATGATGATTAGCGGCTTCTGTAAGGATGTGTTTAATCAGTTACCGATGGAATTTGCAGTAGAAGCTGATAAGTTATTGAGCCTGAAGTTAGAAGGTTCTGTTGGGTAAGATTTAAATCGCAGATTCACACTGATAAATTTGTGTTTGTGTGGGGTTGAATTAACGAACCGCGAAGACACGAAGAACGCGAAGAGAAGAGAGAGAAGAGAGAGAAGAGAGAGAGAACATGATTATTGAAAATAGTGAAGTTGTGCTGTCAGTTAAGGATCTGACAGCAACGGTTGATGGAACGCCGATTCTTAAGGGTGTGAATCTGGAAGTTCGGGCGGGCGAAATTCATGCGATTATGGGGCCGAATGGTTCTGGTAAAAGTACTTTTTCTAAGGTATTGGCGGGACATCCAGCATATCAGGTGACTGGTGGTGAGGTAATTTTTCAAGGACAAAATCTGCTGGAATTGGAACCGGAGGAACGCGCGAGAACGGGTGTGTTTTTGGCGTTTCAATATCCTTTAGAAATTCCTGGCGTTAGCAATTTAGATTTCTTGCGGGTGGCTTATAATTCTCGCCGCAAAGCACAGGGTTTGGAAGAACTGGATGCTTTTGATTTTGATGATTTGGTAGAGGAAAAGTTGGAAGTGGTGAAGATGAATCCCGCTTTCCTCAACCGCAGTGTGAATGAAGGTTTTTCTGGTGGTGAGAAGAAGCGCAATGAAATTTTGCAAATGGCGCTGTTGGAACCAAAGTTAGCAATTTTGGATGAAACTGATTCTGGTTTGGATATTGATGCGCTGAAAATTGTGGCGAATGGGGTGAATCAATTAGCCAGTCCGGAAAATGCGACGATTATGATTACCCATTATCAGCGTTTGCTTGACTATATTGTGCCTGACTTTGTGCATGTAATGGCGCACGGAAGAATTCTTACTAGTGGTGGTAAGGAGTTGGCGCTAGAGTTAGAGTCTCGCGGTTATGACTGGATTTTGGAAGAAGCTGCGGTTGAGGTGGGTGTGTAATGACTATTCAAGTTTCTCCCAGTTCGATTGCTAATTTGTTGGATAAGGATGATTATCTGACTGGGTTATTAAGTCGGGTAAGTCAACAAACAGCAGCAGGTTGGTTAGAAGGTTTACGTCAAGGTGCTGCTAATTGGGTAAGTCACTCGCATATCCCTACAACCCGTGAGGAAGAATGGCGCTTTACTGATTTGTCAGGTTTGCGCAAGGTGGAATTTCAGTTAGGGAAGCAAGTTCCTACTGATATTTCGGCGTTGGCTTTACCGGAAGCGGCGAATAGTCGTTTGGTGTTTGTTAATGGTGTATATGCGCCAGAGTTGTCGGCTATCGATTTACCTCAGGGTGTAGTTGTCGGAAATTTGACAGCTTTAGCGGATGATGTACAGGCAGGTATTAGCAAGTATTTGGCTAAAACTGAGGGTACGCAAGAGGTTCTCACGGCGCTGAATACTGCTGGCTTGGCTGATGTGGCAGTGGTATTGGTGAGAAAGAATGTAGTAGTTGACACGCCAATTCATTTATTGTTTGTTTCTGTTGCTGGAGAAGAAGCGACGATTTCTCAGCCGCGTTGTTTGGTGGTAGCGGAAAGTAATTCGCAGGTGACTTTGGTGGAGGAATATAGGAACCACAGAGACGCAGAGAACACAGAGGGGGGAGTTTATTTTACGAATGCGGTGACGGAGATTTGGGTGGCGGAGAATGCCCAGGTAAGTCACACTAGGGTTGAGCGAGAAGGTGGAGAGGCGTTTCATGTTGGGAAGACGGCGATCGCTCAGGCGCGTGATAGTCGTTATACTTGTAACGCGATTAGTTTTGGTGGGAAGCTGTCACGCCATAATTTAGAGGTTTTGCAAACTGGCGAGCAAACGGAAACCACTCTCAACGGGTTGACGATGATTTTTGGGAATCAGTTAGCGGATACTCACAGTGCGATCGCGCTGAATCATCCCTATGGTAAAAGTGAACAATTGCATAAGTGTATTGTAGGCGATCGCGCTCATGCAGTATTTAACGGTAAGGTTTTTGTGCCTAAGCCAGCACAGCTAACAAACGCAGCCCAATTAAACCGGAATTTGCTACTATCATCGAAAGCGAGAGTTGATACCAAACCTCAACTGGAAATTACCGCAGATAATGTGAAGTGCGCTCATGGTGCTACTGTTAGCCAGTTAGAGGATGATGAAATATTCTATCTGCAAAGCCGGGGAATTGACCAAAATGCCGCCCGGAACTTATTAATTAACGCTTTTGCTGCCGAAATCATCAATAAAATCCCCGTTGCTTCCCTGCGACAAAGCCTATTAACCACAGTCAATAATCTCAAGTCAATTTCTCTTGACTCTTGACTATTGACTCTTGACTATTGACTAAATCACCAATGACATTTACTTCTACCAAAACCCTAGCCGATTTAGTTCGTGCTGACTTCCCGATTTTGCATCAGGAAGTCAACGGTAAACCCCTCGTTTACTTGGATAATGCTGCTACTTCTCAAAAGCCTCTCTCGGTGCTAAATACCCTGCGAGATTATTATCAGCAGTATAATGCCAACGTGCATCGAGGCGCGCATATTCTCAGCGCTCAAGCTACTGATGCTTATGAAGGTGCTAGAGATAAAGTTGCCAAATTCATCAATGCTGCATCACGCCAAGAAATTGTTTACACCCGCAACGCAAGTGAAGCAATTAATTTGGTAGCTTACAGCTGGGGAATGAATAATTTACAGCCGGGAGATGAGATTATTCTGTCGGTGATGGAACACCACAGTAATATAGTTCCTTGGCAATTTGTAGCGCAAAAAACGGGTGCGGTACTCAAATTTGTCGAACTCACTCCCGAACAAACTTTTGATTTTGAGCAGTTCAAAACACTAATTTCTGCTAAAACTAAATTAGTGTCAGTCGTTCATGTTTCTAACACCTTGGGTTGCATCAATCCAGTGAAAGAAATAGCTGCGATCGCTCACAGATACGGTGCGAAATTCTTAATGGATGCTTGCCAAAGTGTCCCTCATATGCCTATAAACGTGCAAGATATTGACTGTGATTGGTTAGTGGCCTCCGGTCATAAAATGTGCGCCCCAACTGGGATAGGCTTTTTGTATGGCAAATTAGAACTATTAGAATCTATGCCACCATTTTTTGGTGGTGGTGAGATGATTGCTGAAGTATATTTAGATCATTCCACCTATGCGGAATTACCCCATAAATTTGAAGCGGGTACACCTGCAATTGGGGAAGCGATCGCTCTTGGTGCAGCAGTCGATTATCTTACTAATATAGGTATGGATAAAATCCATGCTTATGAAGCGGAATTAACAGCTTATTTGTTTCAACAATTAGCGCAATTTCCCCAAATTCAAATTTACGGGCCGAAACCAGATGCTAAAGGTGAAGGTAGAGCCGCTTTAGCCTCGTTTACTGTAACAGATATTCATGCCAATGACCTATCTACATTATTAGATCAAGAAGGCGTTGCCATCCGTTCTGGACATCACTGCACTCAACCATTACACCGTTACTTAAATGTGGCGGGAACCGCACGGGCAAGTTTATATTTCTACAATACCCGTGAGGAAATTGATATTTTTATCAAGGCTTTGAAGGAGACTATTGACTTTTTTGCGGGAATATTTGCTTAATTTTAGCTGGGCAATGCCCAGCTTTTTTAATCTGTAAATATTAAACTTTTTCTAATTGTTCAGTCTCTGCACTAGCAATTAAATTCTTGAGATAGTCGCGGGTTTCTGAGAAAGTTAAATACAAAAAATTGTTGTGTTGAATCAGTATTTCGTATTGATCGAGAATAACTTGATGAGCATCTTCACACCAACTCAAACCATCAATTAGCCCTAAATTACAAGCCTTGCTTCCCAACTCACCGATTTCTAAGAGTATCTCTTTATATTCCGGCTTTAGTTTCCCTGTCCTAATCATATCATCAAGTAGGGCTTGATATTCAGTATTGGCTTCGCTCATAAGTCATATAAAATTTAGCAACAAGCACCTGTAATTATAACTGCTAAAAATTAAAATTACTGAAATTGGGAAACTGCCCATTCGCGCACGCGATTATGAGCTACTCCTGAACTTGTGCGAAGATAAGCTTCGAGAGCAGATTTGCTTTGGCGAACCATTTCATCTTCAGTAAGCGGTTGAAAATTTAATGCTGTGTCTATTTCACCATACTCAAATGATTCTTCTGTGTTTTGAGTCGGTGGATTTGCTAATAATCGCTGAAAATCTTCTAAATCTCCTTCTGAACCATTCAACCATGTTACTAGGAGACTTTTTACTTGTTGTGAGGGTAATGCTTCAATGTGCCCTAAAATTTGCTGCCTGATATTGCTTGCTGTCATGAGCTTTTAATTTTTTGTAGTAGCTTTGCTATATATACAAACTTTTTGACCATCGTCTTTAATTTTAACTAAAACGCCTTATTTTCTCTGCAACTCACTTGCAGATCTATGCGATCGTATTGCAACGCGATGCTTTACTAATTGTTAATACATCGTGCTTATCTACTCGCAACATTTCAATAAGACGACGTGCTTGTGTATCCTCGTCAACCAGCAGCTTGAGACTCAACTCTCACTCCTTCCTGTTCCAGACGATAACGTTCTTCCTCAGCTTCCATCTTGATGAGTTCGTGGTTAGCTTCACAGTAGCTAATGATTTCATAAACAGCAGCGATAGGTAGAGAACAGTTTTCGGCTGCTTCTTCAGGAGACAGATTATTCAACTGCATATCTTGCCAAACAGTGGAAGCTAACAACCGTCGCCCTTTTACGTATAATTGTTTTCGCCAAGGATGGGGACGCGATACCAGATATTGCCACATAGACTGTGGTGTTGGCTCTAATTCTGGAATTACCAGATGAATTTGTTCGCCTGATGTCACAAGTCGGATTTGATAGCTTTGTTGCAGATAATTGTGGAGAACAGTCATCACGGAAATTGAGCGCAGAATCGTCTCTTTAGTAGTTGCTGCACCCATTGCGACTCGCAACCACTCAATTTGTGCTTCTTGTTCAGGTAGAACGTTGAAGTTTTGCCGTTTTGTTTCACCCGCTTGACCCATAATAGTTGGTTAACTTGATAAGTATATTATGAGTATAGTTAACTTATGAATGGCAAAACTATTGCGATGTCAATGCACCTTGGAAAAAGTCACGTTCACAGAACATGGCATAACGATAGGTAGATTGTACTAACGGTGTAGCGATCGCGTAATTATCAACTAAAGTTTCTAATTGTTGTGCTAAAGGTTGAAATTCTGCGCTGCTGTAAGTTTGAATCCAGTTTGTATATGCATGATTAGGAATACCATTAATAGCTAACTGTTCTCCCAAAAAAGCATACAGGCGCATACATGGAGACATCGCCGCAGATGTTAAACCTACATCCCCACTCCAAGCAGTCGCTAATAAAAAGTCAGTGTAGCGGCGGGTAGCTGCACCTGGTTCTACAGCCTGTAAGTTAACTCCCCATTGCGTAGCATAGCTTTCATGTAGTTTTAGTTCTTGCAACACTCCATCAGCTAGGGCGTGAAATGTATTGAATCCCTGCCAATCTGGTGCTTTTGCCGCAGCGACACTGTAAGCGCGGGCAAAAGCTTCTAAGAAAAAAGCATCTTGTCCTACATAATAAGCAAATTTTTCTAGCTCAAGACTACCATCAGCAATGCCTTGAACAAAAGGATGCTCTAGACAAGCTTGGGCTAAATCTTGATTTGCTGTCCACAATTCAAGGGATAAGGGCATTGTGTATGGGGCATGGGGCATGGGGCATTGGGCATCCCTTCGTTTTTTTCCTCCTTGTCGCCCTAGAAGGGAAAGAACTGAAACAAGACAGAACCAAGGCTACCCAAGAAGTCGAAAAAGCTGGGTTTACCAACATTCACTTTACCATCTGGGGGTGTTTGTAATTCTTTAATAAATGCTTGCGCTGTTTGGATACCAGGAGCATTTTTCTGGTCTGTAAACATTTTCGCTGCTACTTGGGCATCTTTGAATGCGCCTTGTCTATCTAATACTTGGTAACGAGCGACACCACGTGCTAAATAAGCTTCTGCGTATTCGGTTTTGGTTGCGATCGCTTGATTAAAATACTCTATTGCTTGGGGTGTATTGCCTCTTTGGGCTTCTGCTACACCCCAAGCATAAAATTCTTCTGCGGTGGCAATTTGTGAGGGTATACCAACTGCGCCTTGAAGATAAGTACTATTGAGGTTGACTCCATTTAACTCTGCATTGGCTAGATAGGAGTTTCTTAAGTCTGCATTTGCTAAATTTGCTCCAGTGAGTTTAGCAGCATTCAGATTGACTCCGAATAAACTAGCACCCGTCAAGTTTGCACCTCGCAAATCAGCACCCGTCAAGTTTGCACGGCTAAGGTTAGCACCTGCAAGATTGGCTCCGCTTAAATTGGCTCCAGATAGGTCAGCCAATACTAAACCTGCACCTATCAGGTCACAGTTTTGGCATTGTTTAGTTGCCAATAACTGTCTAACATGTTCTGAGTTTGCTGCTTGAACGCTCGTTGTCAAGCTAATTGTGGTTAAAAATACGGTTGTGGCTAGAATTTGGCTTTTCATATTCTCTATAGCAATAATCTGTTACTCAGTACTCAGCTTCCGCTGAGATATATTTATACTTCAGCCTATGATATGAATAATCTCAGCCATTCGCCACATTTAGTATTAATAACTACCAAACAAGTTGAGTAACATTGAATGCTTGATAATGATTTAGGTTGATGCTACCAGTTGATTGGCTGGGAGCAGACCAGTTCATTCCTGTAAATAAACTCAGACTAAAGGTTAGACCAACAGCTAATAAGAATTTTTCGAGCATAATACTTACTCCCCACAATCGCCAAGTAACAATCCAGGCGGATTCGCATTTAAGTATTATTTGTTTTGCCGTAAACCTAAGTGATAACCGCTAAGTTTTCCTGTGATTTCAATCTTACGGTTTTGCGATCGCGATCGCGCTAAAAGCCTTTGTGAGAATTTGTCTCTTCTGGATAATGCTACTTCTACGTTAAAGATGGATGAAGAGTTGAGCCTCAATTCATCAATTTAGGAGGCTGCATTGTTAATAAATATTACTTATAATGTAGATTTTGCATTATTTATGGGTATGAGCGCTTTCTATCTGCACTCTAGCAATTAAGTCCTCTAGTTCTTTAAAGTGTTGTGCATTCAAAAGCCACCCTTCTTCATAGTTATATTTATCTATACTATATTGACTTTGCTGCTCTTTTAATATTGCAATTCTATGATTAATTATTGGTAACGCTTTACCTTGAGTAATTACTTTTTTTATTATCTCAAATCTTGATATTTCATCAATTTGACGCAAGAGGTTTGAGATACAACGGCTAACGATAACTTCATTACTAAAATCAAGAATGCCATTAGATTCATTATCTTGATACAATAAAAATTGCTCGCTCACATCAAATAATACTTCTACAACTGAGGGTATATAATTTACAGAAATATCCTGGTTAGTAGAATTTTCTAGCTGCTCTAAAAATAGCCTAGCTTGTGTTGTGCCGCCAGGAAGTTTTTGTTTAGCTAGTTCTGTAAGATGGTTTCTAAATGTTTCTGGTTCTCCCAGCAAACCAAAAATAAATTTGATTTGGGTATTAGATATTTCGACTGGTGATAAAGATAGACGAAAGTAAATGGGAAAATTTTCTCCACTACAAACACGTAGTTGTTCACGCCATTTCAAATCTTGTTGTTCATTTAGATAGCTATTATCAAGAATTGATTTTATTTTAGGAAAAAGATGCATTAATAAATACTTAATAGGCTGCCTATATTCATCTTGTAGTTGTGCAATCCAGGTATTAACTAGATTTTTAAGTTCATCTATTGAAGGGTATAAATTTCCTACAAAAAGGTCGGGATTTTGATGGATAATACTATATATATTTGGGCAAAAAACTCGCACAGCCTCAATAGCAATGAAATCTATAGGGTTTACTTCATTTTTTACTGCTGGATATGTGACTGTTAAAGTATTCACAAAACGGACAATATCTCGGATGCTAGTAATAAAGCAATCTATTCCTTGAAAGTAAATGTCGCTCCAGCGAGCTTGGTTAATTAGTTGTTTTGGTGTATCAGAAAATATACGATCGAGCTTGGCAAAAAGCAGCCTACGCAGTGAGGTTTTACTAGAAACAGGTAACTCAAAACTGACGTGAATAATTTTTTCTAAGTATGCTTCTGCTGATATTTCTTTGGTTTCTGCAATTGTTCTCATTACAATTTCTTTATCAAAAACCAGAAGATAGACAACGTTAGTAAAATGCCGCATTGCTTTGAAAATGCGAAAAAGCTGCTTGATATCGTCAGCTGGTAATCGATCGATATCGTCAATTGTTACGACTATTCGCCGCTGCTGCTGTAACAACTTGTCTTCCACTTCTTCTTTTAATTCCGCAGCTTCTTTGTCTTTTTCATCCAATAATGCTGCTAATGCCTTGCCAGTTTGAGCATAAGGTAGAGGAATATCTGAAATAACGGAGGCAAACTCAGCTAGTTTCTCTTTAAAATTTTTTGGTACAGATGACTCTTTGCTTAAAACGTTTTGTATTTGCTCAAAAAAGCGTCTTGTGACATTTTGATGTCCAGATAATAACCAGGGATTAAAAGGAACAATGATTGGTTGTTCTTCCTCTGGCTTTTGCTGGAGATAGTGAACTACAAAGTTTAATAGTGTAGATTTACCAGAGTTCCAAGAACCGTAAACTGCAATCGCAAAGCCTTCGGGAAAAGTCATTTTGCAAATGCTATCTGCGAGATACTTGGCAAAGTTGGCGTGTCCCAGTAGATCTTTTTCCGGATCGATTAAGGAACTGTCTGCTGATATATCGTTAATTTCCGTATGTGGCATAAAAACTTTTCTTACTCATACTGCGATCGTGCCACAATGACTAGGGTGAGCAATGATAACCTGACGATAGAAATTATTAGTAAAATTATTGCCTCAAGGCTTATGTAAATAGTGACATTGTAGCTAGCGAAGATACTAGAATTACTGGATGTAATTTTTACGTATCTTTTTATACTATTAGTAGTAAAAATTATAGCGATCGCAAAACCTTGTGCTTTCTAGCTATTAAATTTCTTAGAGAATTTGGCTAATGTCTTTCAAATACCAATTTTTGGCAGAGTTTACACTTACATCCCAATACTCGCTAAAGAATAATGGTGTAGATTCACCACTCAGCACGTATCCTTTAGGAGACAACACAAAGTTAATTGTCTTAGCATTCACCTGTAATCTAAAAATATGGTAATTCTCCACCTGCTTAAAACTAATCGGTGCAATTTCAATTAATTCAGATTTATAAGTAATATCAAACTGCATAAAAGTTGTGGTTTGGATTAACAGATATAAGATTATAGACAGTAAGAGGTTTTTGGATATACTCAATACTAGAAATAATAGGAAAATTGCCTCCTTCTGCAATCAGGCGATCGCCTATTTTAAGTTGTTGGACTTTTCGTAACTTTACCCCTGTAAGAGTTTTGATATAGAAGGGATGAGTAGCTGTTACTTTAATTTTGTGATTTATTAAATAGTAATCGGGAGAAGAAAGCGCTTCAACATCACCAATATGTCCAATTTCAGGACGTTGGGTTGTGAAGTTATAACTAATAATGCTGTCACCAGTATGTAAGCTTTCAATAGCTTGAACGCCTTCAGAGGTCAAAATCGCAGTTCCACTTGCAAAACAACCTCCACGTGCATAAGCAACATCAGTTATACAAAACGCAAAAAATAATAAAATAATTAGACCAATGCTGAAGATTTTGGTCAAAATATACCGATTTCTCATGTTAGTTTTTTACTATATTGGCATCAAATTAATTCTGATAACAATTCTATGTGAGGTTTTAGATTAACGCCATCAGGCTAATAATATGCATTTTTATATCGAAATGATATCAAGGGAAATTATACTAAAGGGCTGGCTACAAACTTATCAAAATTTTGGCGAGCCAACACAGGTTATAACTTCATTGTCCATGCTTTATCTTTCGCAAAATTTTGGGAAATAGTATAAGCCTAAATCAAAAAAATTCAGCCTGCTCAAAAAGCAAGCTGAGTTTGTGTTGGATGAACTAATTATTGATGTCCAGACAAGAATGTTTAACTGATGAAGTTTAAACCACCTGTGGCGGCGATGACTCCAGCGATCGCACTTGCAACTAAAGAAGTCAATGCTGTACCAAATAGCCACCAAGCAGCAGTTGCAACGCTTTTCTTGGTTTCTTCAACTTGCTTTTTGGCTTGGTGTTGGATGGCTTTGATACGTTTTTGCGCTTCTTGTTGGATGCGTTCGGCGCGTTGGAGTACGTTATCTCGTGCTGCTTCTACTCGATCGATGATGCGGTTAGCATCTTCTTCGGAAATATCGCGGCGCGAACTGAGAATCGCAACTAGGGTATCGCGATCGAATTGGCTGAGGCGATCGCGTAAAGCTTCAAATCCGGATTGCGGATCGTCAAACAATTTAGCGAAATCTTGCTGAATGCTTTCGTAGTTGAGTTCGGGACGATCTAAGGAGTTGAGATAGTCGCGAATTCTACCAAAGGAGTTACCAATTACCGATTGGACCCTTTGCTGAATCTGCTGATATTGCTGGCTCAAGGAATCGCGCACAGACTCGATTTGATCGACAATGCGGTTGGCTTCTTCTTCGGAGATATCTTCTCGTTGCGATAGTAAGCTGACAATTGTCGAACGGTCAAATCTAGAGAGGCGATCGCTTAAGTTACCAATTCCCAATCGCGGATCTTGCAGTAGTAATTGCAAATCGCGCTTGATACTTTCGGGGTTGAGTTCTTCTTTATTAGTGTGACGCAGGTAATTTTCTAGAGTCTTGCCAAAATCTACAACTCTTTGCGTAGTCCGGTTTGCCAAGCGTCGTGGCACATTGACAATACTACCAATCGCTTCTTGGAATCGATCGATTGTTTGATTAATTTGCTCCTCGCTTAAGTTTCCTTGTTGTCTGAGGAGTTGTACCAAAGTATCGCGATCGAATTGCGATAGGCGATCGCGTAAAGCCGCAGCACCTTGTTGCGGATCGGAAAGTAAGGTTTCTAAATCTTGGCGAATACCTTCTGGGTTGAGTTCGTCTAGATTGGTGTTACGCAGATATTCTGCAATCTTGGCGCTAGTTTGTTCGTATTGTTCTTTAGCTTTACCTGCTAATACTTGCGGTGCTTGTAAGACGCTATCCCTTACACTTTCTAGTTGATCGATAACTTGGTTAACCTGTTCTTCGCTCAAATCTTGACGCTGAGAGAGCAATTGTACCAAAGTATCGCGGTCAAATTGCGATAGGCGATCGCGTAACGCAGAAATCCCTGCTTGTGGGTCTTCGAGTAAAGTTCTAAAATCGCGTTTGATACCTTCAGGATTCAGTTCTTCCTGGTTGGTATTGCGCAGGTAGTCTTCTACTCTTTGGCGCAGTTCAGCGGTTTTTGCTTGCGCTTGCTCTTGTAATTCTCTCGCATTATTCAATACAGAGTCGCGAGTGCTTTCGAGTTGACCAACAATGTTATTAACTTGCTCGTCGCTGAGGTCTTGACGTTGCTGAAGAACTTGGACAAATATCTCACGGTCAAATTGTGAGAAGCGTTCTTGTAAAACTTCTAAACCAGCTTCTGGATCTTCTAACAACTCGGAAAAATTACGCTGAATATTTTCCGGGGTGAGTTCCTCTTTCCCCGTCGAACGCAGATAATTTTCGATCTGGGTACGCACATCTTGCCATTGTTTTTTAGCTGTACCTTGTTGCACAGTTTCTAAAACTTCTTGGCGAATGCTTTCTAGCTGCTGAACAATTTCTTTCACTCTCGCTTCGCTGAGATCGCTTCGCCGGATTAGCAATTCGGTTAGATACTCTTGATTGATTTCTTCTAACTCTCTGCTTGTAGTAGCTGGATCTGCTTGTGGATCGTAGATGATATCTTGGAATTCATCTTTAATTGTCAGGCGGTTAAAATGCCAAGGAAAAGAATTTGAGATGTAGTCCTCGACATCTGCTTTAATATTGTTGCGGTTGGATGTTGGTAATTGCTGCGATAGTTGCTCAGTAGTTTTATCTGTGAACTGTTGCAGTTCGTGGGTGATTTTCTCAACATCTATATCTTGAACTTTGTCTTTCAGCTTTTGCAACTGATTCGTAATTTTCCCCAAATCAATATTAGATAGGTTAGTTTTATCTAATACTAATGGGACAGCTGCACCTACACCATATTGAACAGCTTGCTTGAGTACGCCATTGCTACCGTTGCCATTTCCTCTTCCGCCAACTCCAACTAATTGCTGAAGTCGCTCGCCTAAATTTTCGGAATTTAATTCTTCAGGAGTGGCAGATTTAAGCAAATTAATTACTTGCTCTGTGGGATTTCGGCGCGATGAAGCTTGTTGCCAAGCAGTTTCTAATTGATCGGCAATTCTATTGATGTCGCTTTGAGACAAATTTGAACTTTCGCTAATTAGATCGACAAATGTCTGGCGATTTATATTGTGAAGTGCATCACTATTAGCGATTCCTTGGAAGTCAACATCGCTGAGTATGTTATCAAATTGAGAGCGAATTTGTTTTAAGTCTAGGTTTGGTACTTTGAGAGAATTTAAGGAACTTTGTAGCGTATTCCTAATACTATCGGTGTCAAAACCTGAAGTTAATTCTCGCCGCACGGCCGCTGTGATTTCCTCAGCAGTAGAAACCATTTGTCTTTGCGCCAAATTTGCACCGATACCAGCAGTAGCCGTACCCGTGAGGCTTTGCAAACCAGAAGTCAAGGTATGAGCCAGAGAACCAATTAAGGAGCCTACTGTCGATGAACCTAACCAAAATACCAAAAAGAAAAAAGTAGACCAGATGACTACACCGATAATCGCTCCAAATAGGGCACTTTGAATTAAACTCAGTTTCACCGCTAAAAAACTAGCAGCGAATAAAGAAATGGTGGCGGTAATTAATGCCCAAATGCCAACTTTACCTTCTACTTCGCGAATTTTATGTCCCCAAGTTTCTGAGCGATCGCCATCATCATCTGTATCAATCTCCCATGATGAAATGCCTGCTGCTACAGAAAAATTTGTTAACAGTAATTGAAAGGCTAATGCCATTAAAGTACCAGCCAAGAATGCCACAAAAAATTTCGGACTAGAAAACACAACTGATACTCTTTCTGGACTGATAACTTCTGGTATTCCGCTTGTGGATGTTATTCCCAACGGTAGCCAGTCCCATCTCAACATAGTTTCAAAAGTTTGAAACATAGAATTATCTCTCTTACGTGCGATGGTTGAAATTCCATTTCTCTAGGAAATGGCTTATTTATCAGTCTAGAAACCAGTTATAGGTACATACACTTTCCTAAGTAATAAATCTATCAATCAAAAGTTATACATCCTCATGATTAAGTAGATATACTACTTGAGTTTATTAATTTTAGTAATGAAGGTGGCGAACAAAATTTTTAACCGGAAAAAAATATAAATTTAATACAAAACTTTACCTTCAGCTTTGACGCTCCGATTAATGAAATTTGTTGTTTTTATTTAAGGTATTAAAAAACTATATTTATTGACGAAAACACTAAAATCTGCCAAGTAACATCCAATAGATGAAAAAATAAAAAGCATAAAAATACATTTCTATCACAACATATTGGAACATTTTTTAAGATATTGATTAACGTATCTATATCTAATGATAGATAACAATTTTCTTCCGTATGATTGATGAAAACTAATAGAAAAAAAGCATAAATAGGCTTAGTGAGCTTAATAAATTAGCTGTTTAAGTGATTTTCTTATTTGGGAGAAAAAAATGGCTGTAGTAACTAGACGTGCTATAGGCGTATTTCATAATCGTAGTGATGCCGAACAAGCACTGCGCGAATTGGGCAATGCTGGCATCGTAATGGATAGAGTATCTGTAATTGCCAGAGATAGAGACCATAACGGTGAAATTGCTGGTACTCCGGTCACAGAGAAGGTTGGTGATAAAGCTGATGACGGTGCAAAAACCGGCGCACTTACAGGCGGTGCATTGGGTGGTTTGACAGGGTTATTAGTAGGTCTGGGTACCTTAGCAATCCCTGGAATTGGCCCAATTATGCTGGCTGGTGCAGCAGCTACAGCGTTGGCGACAACTGTAGCTGGTGGTGCTATAGGTGCAGCAGCTGGTGGTTTACTTGGGGGATTAATTGGTTTAGGAATTCCTGAAGAACGAGCCAGAGTTTATAACGAACGAGTAGAGCGAGGCGGCTATCTAGTAATAGTAGATGGTACAGACGAAGAAATTGCTAGAGCCGAACCAATTCTTAGACGCTGGAATATCGAAGAATTCAATGTTTATGACCGACCACGCAGCGAACACGATGTTCCTGGTGCTGCGGTTGTTACTCCCGGTGTAGTTAGCGATGTTCCTCATACTCCCGTTGGTACTCGTGGGGATGTTGTCAGACACAAACGCGCAATAGGTGTCTTTGCTCACCGTCGAGATGCAGAAGCAGCACTAACTGAACTACGAGATGCTGGTTTCCCGATGAGCCAAGTTTCGCTGATTGCCAAAAACACAGATGGCGATCGCATTGCTGGTGTTACCACTGGTGGCGTTAACACTGGTATCGATCAAAACGTCGGCAGAAGTAATAAAGCTGATGAAGGTGCAAAAGCTGGTGCAGCTACAGGTGCAGCTGTTGGCGGTTTAGGCGGTCTGTTGGTAGGTCTGGGTGCTTTAGCAATACCTGGCGTTGGCCCTGTAATCGCAGGTGGTGCAGCAGCTACAGCGATCGCTACAGCCGTAACTGGTGGTGCAATTGGTGCAGCCGCAGGTGGGATTACAGGCGGATTGGTTGGTTTAGGAATTCCCGAAAACCGGGCGCGAGTTTATAGCGATCGCTTCGGTAGAGGCGACTATATAGTTATCGTCGATGGTACAGAAGCAGAAATCCATCAAGCTGAAGCTATCCTCAAACGTCGCGGAATTGAAGAATTCGCAATCTATGATGGCACCGATCTCGATCGAGTGCATCATCACGACAGAGTAGTTACCCACGATAGACCAGTTGGCGATGTGCGCTTAAATAGAAGGGCGATTGGCGTCTTTGCTCACCGCCGCGATGCAGAAGCAGCATTAACGGAATTGCGAGATGCTGGTTTCCCGATGAGTCGAGTCTCGATCATTGCAAAAAATAATGAAGGCGATCGCATTGCTGGCGTAAATACTGGTAGCACGACTACTGGTGTAGATAGAAACGTCGCCACAACAACTAAAGCTGATGAAGGTGCAAAAGCTGGCGCAGCTACAGGTGCAGCCCTTGGCGGTTTAGGCGGTTTGTTAGTAGGTCTGGGTGCTTTAGCAATACCTGGCGTTGGCCCTGTAATTGCAGGTGGTGCAGTAGCTACTGCCTTAGCCACAACAGTCGCAGGTGGTGCTATAGGTGCAGCCGCAGGCGGGATTACAGGCGGACTGGTTGGCTTAGGAATACCCGAGAACCGGGCGCGCGTTTATAGCGATCGCTTCGGTAGAGGCGACTATGTAGTGATTGTTGATGGCACAGAATCAGAAATTCATCAAGCTGAAACCATCCTCAAACGTCGCGGAATTGAAGAATTCGCAGTTTATGACGCTCATGACATAGATAGACTGCATCACCACGACAGAGCAGTTGTGGATACAACTCACACTCATCCAGGAGAGGTTCATAGAGACGAGCCTGCGGTGGTGATTGTTGACCGCCGAGATGAAACCCTCTAACACGCAGAGATTTTAGCAATAAGAAGGAGCAAGATTACATCAAATTTGCTCCTTCTACCTCCCACACACATCAGCACAATTTACTTTTTTTATACCAAGAGCAAAGAAATGAAAAAGCTAACACCTTTCTTAATTAGCAGTCTTCTAATTTTTGGTGCTGTTGCTTGTAATAACACTGAGAAAACAAGTGAATCGGCACCTAATAATCCTAACGAAGCTGTGCAAAGACCAAGTCCTGAAGCAACGGAAGCTGCTCAAAAAGATGCTCAGAGTGAGACTCGCCGCAGACAATTAAATTCTGACATTCGCGCTCGCGAGCAACGTAACAATGCTGGTGGCGGTGATACAAAGAGAGCTGAAGACGACCTTGCTAGCGAAGTTCGTTCTAAATTAGAGGCTAATATTCCTAATGGCGCTCTCACAGTTGAAGCTGCAAAAGATGGTACAGTTACTGTCGGTGGAACTGTAAATAATAAAGACCAGTTAGCGAAGATTGAACCTTTATCAAAGCAAATTAAAGGTGTCACAAAAGTAGTTAATAAAGCAGCAGTTGCTCCACCAACTCAACAAAATAGATAGCCATAAGTCTAATTTAAGTTTATTGGGCGGCATCGCTAAAATTTAATATATTCATAAGTCTATAATCAAAAACAATTGTATGATTGGTTATAGACTTTTGATACGAGATAAATTGTTTCCGGCTGCAATCGGGACTATTATATTGATTGACACCCAATCAATTATCAAAACTGTTGTCATTACCCAAATACAAATTATATGGAAACCGAACAACAGCCAATTGAATTAGCAAACTCTACTTTACCAGAAGCGACGGTAGCTCTTCCTAGCGCCGACAATCAAAACTTACCAAAGCTACCCCCAGCAACTCAATCTAACGAGCAATGGCGACAAATTGGTCGTCAAGTAGCTGAAATTTTAGAACAGCTTCCCGATTATTTAGGCAGATTCTACAATCAATACAAACAGCCATTGCTCACCGTAATTTTGATTTTGTCTGCGATTGTTACATTGAAAGTAGTATTAGCGATCCTCGGTGCAATCAATAGCATTCCCTTACTATCAGCAACTTTTGAGCTAATTGGAATTGGTTACACAACCTGGTTTGTTTTTCGTTATCTACTTAAAGCCTCGACCCGGCAAGAATTAGTCTATGAAATTCGAGATTGGCAAAAGCAAATTGTAGGAGAAGAATATAGCGAAACTTAAAACTAATGTCAGAAACAGCAGATTAGGCAAATGCTAACTTGTTAAACTGTACGAGTAATATATGTGAATAAGTTGTAGGAGAAGTACTGCCCATCCTACAACTTATTATTTTATTGATTAAATATTTTTATAAAAAAGATATATTAATTACTTTGCTGTTAATTGAAGTGTTAATGTGCAATAACCTTAAATGCAAGCATTTTGCCCTCGATCGGAAATTAAGATATATCTTCGGATAGAGTAAATAGTTGATTATCTTAATTAATTCACTTCTAAAGATAGTATCTCGATATAGGAGTAAAAGCCTAATCTAGTTCAAGAAGTTATTCAACAAAATGTTTAACGAGGACTTGATTATGACTAATAAAGAAGTTAACAAAGCAGTAGACTCATCCGATCGCGCTCAATCTGATGTATATGACAGAGGTATTATCCCTGCGGAAACTGCTGCGCGTAAAGAAAGAGAAGGCGACTTGTATAAAACAGTCCCCACAGAAGAAAGAGAAGCCAGCGCGCCAACTGACGACCAAACCGACTCTGGAAGCATCCGCACTACAGACGGCTACACAGTTGATAAAGAAGGTTTATTGAACAACTATGCAGTTGAGCCAGAAATGTACTATGAAGTACCTGGCGATGCACAAAAATCAGCAGCACAAGACACAGCTAACCGCGTTGAAGAACTCATCGAAGCCAATGAAGATAAAGAAGGCGAGTTAACAGACAAGGATGACACTCGCGGTAGAGGGCCAGGACTGGTTTAGTTTGTTGCGATCGCAATGGTCGAAGGTTCATAGAGGTACTGTAAATGTGATGATGGGGAACAATCCTCATCATTATTTTTATGTAAAGTAAATGCTTGTATTCATACAAATCACTTCCTCTGCTTGCCCATCTGTATCGATATATCAAGTGAAACGGTATTAAAACTCGAATCTAGCTGAATTTATCAAACACTAGTAAACACATGAATTTACTGCTTAACTCTTTACTCGCGTCTGGCGCATTACCAGAAAAAGGTCTAATTAAGCCTCTGGGACACCATGAGTTACTGCTGGTGTTGCTGGAATTAGCTTTGCTGCTCTTGGTTGCTAGAGGCTTGGGCGAGTTCATGCGTCGAATTCAGCTACCACCAGTAGTCGGCGAACTACTCGCGGGGGTGCTGTTGGGCCCGTCGGTGTTCGGCTGGATTTTGCCCAATTTACAGCATCATATTTTTCCTAAAAGTCAGGCGCAGTCTGATTTACTCTCGGTAGTCTCTTGGTTAGGCGTACTGTTTTTACTAGTTGTAACTGGATTAGAGACAGACCTGAACTTGATTGTCCGTAAAGGTAAAACAGCATTACTAATATCCTTGGGTGGTATTATTATTCCCTTTGCAACAGGATTGGGATTGGGTTGGTTTCTTCCAGATAGCTTTTTAGCAAACCCCGAACAAAGGTTAATCTTCAGTCTGTTTATTGCCACTGCCATGAGTATCTCAGCAGTGCCAGTGATTGCTAAGGTGTTAATGGACTTAAAGCTGATTCGGCGAGACATTGGTCAGGTAACTTTGGCAGCTGGAATGACCGATGATACTCTAGGCTGGATTCTGCTTTCGGTGGTGTCGGGATTGGCAACCAGTGGTAAATTTGATTTCCCGACAGTATTTAGGTCAATTGGAGGCGCAGTCCTGTTTTTAGGAATTGCCTTTACCATCGGGCGATCGCTCATGGCGAGAGTGTTACGCTGGGTAGACGATTACATTGGCGGGCCGACAGCTAGTTTGTCAGCTTTATTGGTGTTGGCGCTGAGTGCTGCTGCTTTTACCCACACCTTAGGCATCGAAGCCGCACTCGGAGCATTTGTCACCGGAATTTTGGCAGGACAATCACCCCGTTTTAGCCGCGAGGCTGGTATAACTCTCGAACTGATCACTGCTGGATTTCTCGCGCCGATTTTCTTCGCCACAGCCGGATTGAAGGTAGACTTGCTGCAACTGCTCGCTCCTCAAACATTTGTGGTTGGCTTAATCGTGCTGGCAATCGCCTGTGTTGGCAAATTCACAGGTGCTTATATTGGTTCGCGTGCGGGTGGCTTAAGCCACTGGGAAGGAATCGCAATGGGGTCAGGGATGAACGCTAGGGGCGCGATGGAGATTATCGTCGCTACCATTGGGGTTTCCTTGGGCGTACTGAATCCGCAGATGTATTCAATTATTGTGATGGTGGCGATCGTTACCTCCTTGATGGCTCCACCTTTATTACGCTGGTCGCTTTCCAAAGTTTCCATCGGTGAAGAAGAAGCCCAACGCTTAGAGCAAGAAGAACTAGCCAGCCGCAGCTTTATCAAGCGCATTCGCCGCGTACTCGTACCCACTCAAGGCGGGCCAAATGTGCGGTTAGCTGCTCAGTTAGTCAACCATCTAGCACAGCAAAATCCTCTGGAAGTGACTGCTTTATATGCCAAAAGCGATCAACAACCTATAACTAAATCAGTAAAAGCTTTAGCAACTGCTGTTAAGGATAATACAGCCGAAACCGCGATCGCTGCCGTAGCCAATGAAATGAATCTCCCCACGGGTTCGCTGCTGCAAACCAAAGTTGAATCAGGACAAAACAAAACTGAGGTAATTTTAAAAGAAGCTAATAAAGGCTATGACCTGATTGTTTTGGGTGCAACAGGAAATCAACGTTCTCGCGGTTCCCTATTTAATTTGTTAGTCGATCGCGTGGTTCAAGAAGCTCCTTGCGCCACAATGGTGGTGAAATCAAACTTATCGGCAACTGAGTCAACTGGCTATCACAAACTGGGTCATATTTTAGTACCCACCAGTGGCAACGAGTACAGCTTACATGCAGTTGAAATTGCGAGTACAATTGCTGCTCAAACAGGAGCAACTGTCACTTTAGTTAATGTTGTCAACCGAACTCAGCGCGAATATGTTTTGTTTGAGGAGCAGACAATTCATTCTGTAACAGACATAGCCAAACAGATTGTGCAGCAGCAAGCTGAAGTGGGGCGAGGATTTGGAGCAGAGGTGAAAACTGCAATTCTCGCTGGAATTCCAGAGTTTGAAATTCTCAAATATGCCCAGACTATGCAAGTAGATTTGATTGTTTTAGGCACTAGTATTCAGACAATCACAGGTCGAGTATTCTTTGGCCATCGTGTTGACGCTATTCTCAATAAAGCACGTTGTCCCGTAGCGGTGATTACTGTGCGTAGCACTTGATAAGTAGCCATCATCAATTGCATATACCAGCAACCCATAAAAACCTTATTAGGGGCAACTAGTTTTAGCGTAGCAATAGCGGTTAGGAACGCGAGCTCCTAATACTATTGTTGCGAAACTTGAATACCACAACAGTAGTGCAATCGCGTTACTTTTACTATCAGCAATTTTAGGATTATCTCTATGTTTTATATGGATTGTTAATATAAATTCTTAGAAGCACCTTAATTATCTTAAATTTAAGGTAATTAATGAAATGGAAAAATATTTACCTTACCCTTTTTATACAAAAGAATGGCAAATTTTAAAATAAGAAAAGAAAAACGTTTAATATAAACGCCTTAGCCAAGTCGAAAAATATGTGCCTTTGCTCCTAGCATTTCTTTACTTTTGTTTGATGATGTACTCCATTATCAACCTAGTGAATAAATAATTGACAAACTTTATAATTGATTGTTTAAAATTTCCAATACTTTATTAGCCCACTTGCGATCGCTTTCCTTTTCTACTTCTGACAATTCACTATAAGGGGTATTAATCTGCCGCCGCCAACGATCAATATTTTCTGGTGTGAGATTATCAAGCATATAGGCAGTCCAATGTGACCATTGAATATGTTCTAGCTCTGCCAACTTTTCTCTAATAGTTAAAGGTTCTTGATTAATCATATATAGTTAGAAAATTTTTATCTACTTTGATAGTTATTATACATTAAAAATTATAAATATATTTTATTAACATCAACTTCACTTAGCAAACTTATAGTAATGCAAGAGATTCACATTTTTTACCCAAATTAGTATAAAACATATGATTAAAGTGCATATATGGCAACCTGTTTTTGGATTGGATAGTCTTACCTCAGCTATACTCGCTTTTTTTACCTATGTTAAAATTTCCGCTTAAGCTAAACGGCTTAATTTTGCGATCGCACTACTTGCATTGATACTATTCAGCAACTGCGGTCAAGAAAAATATGCGATCGCACTTTCATTGTTCTAGATTTCCCTCTGATGCAAATCATCTCAATTTCTAACTTACCGATTCATCAGATACAGTATCTCACAGCAGCAACTGGTGGTGTTGGTGCGATCGCCAGAAGTATACCTATTTTATTAGCAGAAGCTGATTATCTTCCTAATAATTTAGAGGCAATTATTGTTACTAGCGATTTACAAGGAATTGACCCCAAAAATCAACAACTTCTCTCTTATCTTGCGATCGAAGAATTAGAGAAATTGGCAGAAATCGGCAAAATTCCCTCATTAAAAAATACAGGCATGATATTAGCAGGGGATTTATATGCAGAGGTCAATAGGCGTGGTGGCGTAGTTGGTGATGTCAGAGAGATTTGGTTAGCTTTTAATCGCAGATTTCGTTGGGTAGCTGGCGTTGCCGGAAATCACGATAGTTTCGGTAATACACCATTAGAATTTCAAAGTTTTCAGCAGCATCGAAATATTTACTATCTCGACGGTGAGATTAAAAGAAATGGCGATCTGAGTCTAGCGGGAATTTCTGGGATTATTGGCAAAAAAGGCAAACCATTCAGGCGTCCTGAAAAAGAATTTCTGAAAATAATTCGGTTGCTGGTGAAGCAATCGCCAGATATTTTGATATTACATGAAGGGCCGAACGATCCACAGGGCAATTTGGTTGGGCAAGAATCGATTAGACGCGAGTTAGAAAAAATAAATATCACAAATAATTTATTAGTAATTTGCGGGCATTCTTATTGGAAAGTGCCAATGATTGTTTTAGAAAATGGCATTCAAGTTCTCAAGGCAGATGGGCGCGTAATTGTAATTCAGGCGAAGAAATAATATTAACGTTTTACTTAGATCTCAAATGGTTCAATTTCGCGATCGCACCATTCCCGTTGATACCATTCAGCCACTAAAGGACGGACAATAAATTTCGGTCGCTCGTCACCTTTAACATCAATCCGCAGACTGGAGTAAGGTCTGTGTTTGTGGAAACCCTTGCCAGTGCGACCGATAAAAAGATGCGATCGCGCGACTAATTTCTCTTCATCTCGCATCATTTCCCTCAAATCCGGCCCTTCTTCTCGTTGGCGGCGCAAACTAAAACCACTACCACCACAAACAATCCAAGGGATATGAGAATCAGCGTGTCCGGTGTCTGCTGTTTGCAGATATTCTAAACAGTGGGCGTGACCGTTAATCACTAAATCAACTAAAGGACGCCCTTGATTTAAGGAACCTAATTTTTCAGCCACCGCATCTAAAACCCCACGTAGGCGACTACGAATTGCTAAAGTTTGGGCTTGTTGCCATTTTGTCGCCTCAGTCACATAGGGAGGATGGTGAAAGAAAATTATTCTTCCGCGCACTTCTTTAGTATTCCAAGATTCAATTAGTCTTTGCCTTAGCCAGTCTAACTGTTCAATATCAGTAAATGTTGTTTTATTAGGATCTAGTTGTTTTTCGATATCTACAATAATTTCTTCAATTTGGGTGAGTTTGACTTGCAGATCGTCTAATTGTTCAGCATCCTGGGGATTTTTGGGATTGAGAATTGCTGAATCTGCCATAATTTGCTGCTTTTCTTGCTCTAAAAGCGTGCGGCGTCTTTCTAAGATACGGCGATCGGCGTCACCTGCTTGAGTTTTTGGTAGTGGTGGCGGCTCGTTAAATGTATTAGAATCCAGTGCGAAGAAATCAATCCCGCCGTAACGAAAACTATAGTAGCGATTTGGCAGACGGGTAAAGCTTCCTGGTTGATAAGAAAGACAGCGTCCAGTATCTGTTTTGGCTGTATAGTGCTGGTCTAAGTGACGGGCTAAGTCTCCGGGAAACTGAAAAGCGCAGAGATAGTCAAGAAACGCCCGTGCATAAGCATCACCGATTCCTGAACCATATAAACCAACATCCAAATCTAGGCGCGATTGCAATAAGCGACGGATGGGTAATGTTGTTACCGAAACTAAGCGAAATAATAGAGGTAAATCATAGTAATCGTGATTTCCCGGTACGGGTAAAATCGGCAGCTTGAAAACCATTTTGTCATAGGCAATCTTTTTCGGCTGTTCTCCACCTACGAGAAACTCTTGGTAAGGTTGGATAAAGTTTTGTTGATAGTACTCTCTCGACCCCACAAGATAAATCACATCGCCTGTATGCAACATAAAACGACATTGCTGGTGATGAGGTAGCATCAATTCCGCAACCCGTCTTTGGGGATCGTGTCCCTTGTGCGTCCCAGAACCGCTATCGCCAACAACCAAAAATGAAAACTCAGGATCGTCTGCGCGACCATCTTCTATTACTAACTTAGTTTGGTCAATGCGGCGTTCCAGAATTAGCGGGTCTTGCCATTTTACCCGCTGTTGCATTTTGCTGATTTTTTTAGCGATCGCCGGATCTGAAACAAGTTTCAATTTACTTTACTCCTGAATTGGTCATGGGGCATAGGGCATGGGGGAGGCAGTGCGTTGCGGAGGTCTCCTCCGTTGTAGCAACTGCCGTCATGGGGCATTGCTCAAGAGTCATTAGTTATTTCTCCCTTGTCCCCCTTGTCCCCCTCGTCCCCCTCATCCCCTCCCTGCTGGGCTGTATCTTTCAACTCAATTGTTAAATTTGGCAGTCCTTCTAACTTTTCTGTAGGTACTTCTTCTTCTAATGTTGGGACAAAAATCTTCAAGCCAGCTGGAACACACTTAACTTCAATTGGCGTATAACCAATGATTTCACCATCTAAAGCTACTTTCTGTGGTGGATTTGTCGTAATTTTAAATTGTTTAGCTCGCAGGTAGCCAATGTCATCTCGTTCTACGGGATTACCAGCAGAAGCAGTTTGGAATAGATGATATGTAGCGGCGATCGCTCCGGCTTTGTTCACTGGTGCGACAATTGTTAAATCCAGCAGCCCATCATCATAAATAATTCCGGCTGGCCCTTGCGCCAACACAGAAGTTGGCGGTGCTGCATTTGCCACTGTCACCGCCGCTGCACTGGTTTTAATAATCTTGTCTTCGGTTTCAATTTCTACATCAAAACTCTCTAACTCCCGCAATTGCTGGAGTCCTGCCAAAACATAGGCTAAGATTCCAAAGCGCTTCTTAGCTTCCCGATCTGCTCGTTCTACAGTTTCAGCTTCAAAGCCGATACCTACTAGCAGTACCATTGGCAGATCGTTGCAATAGGCTACATCTACATTCTTGGTTGCTCCTTGCAAAATCATCTGACAGGCGGCTTCAATGGTATCGGGAATAGCTAAAGCTGTGGCAAAAGCGTTTGCCGTTCCGCGAGAAATAATACCTAAGGGAATATTAGTATTAACTACAGCCGCCGCCGCAGCTGAGAGAGTTCCATCTCCACCAGAGGCGATAATTTCATCTACGCCACGTTCAACTGCTGCATACGCTAGTTGGTCAGCACCGATTTCTTCAGTAGTTATGTAAATATCTAAGTCAATTTCTGGCTCTAGTATTGCTCGAATCTGCTCTAATTCTTGTTCTGAATCACCCTGACCCGCAACCGGATTAAAGATAAGGCAGGCGGAACGCTTCATAAGGATAAAAAGTTAATAAGATCTCAGATCGTAAAAATATCAAATTATTCATAGCATATCGATAAGATTACCACTTCCTCCTGATGGTTGGTTCCCTGTCTCGCCACCAACCTAAGCTATACCGATTTAATCAGCGATCGCGTGTTATGGGCTGACAATTCAATTGCATCGAGTGACAACTCAATTGCATCGAGTGACAACTCAATTGCATCGAGTGACAACTCAATTGCATCGGCTGACAATTCAATTGCATCGGCTGACAATTCAATTGCATCGGCTGACAATTCAATTGCATCGGCTGACAATTCAATTGCATCGAGTGACAATTCAATTGCATCGACTGACAATGCCATTGTATCGGCTGACAATGCGATCGCATTGAGTTAGATTGCGATCGCACCGAGTAACATTGCGACGGTATCGAGTGAGATTGCGATGGTATCGAGTTACGTTACGACGGTATTGAGTAACGTTGCGACTGTATCGACCTAGATAGCGATCGCATCGACTAACAATGCCATTTTCTGCTATTTTGATGGATATACTTAACTTTTAAATTATTATGAATCGTTTTTTACTAAATTTTTCCAGTATTCTTGTCCTCAGCAGTTTGTCTATTTCTGCTGTAACAATGGCAAGCACAACACCGGAAACCCCAAAGCTACATTTAGCTCAAAAGCTCAACTGTAATAACGCTCAAAATCAAGCCGAAATTAATCAGTGCGCTCAGTTATCCTATCAGAATGCTGATAAAAAATTGAATCAAGTTTATCAACAACTCCTGCCAGCTTTACCTGCTTATAGAAAACCGAAATTAATTACTGCACAGCAAGCATGGATTAAGTTTCGCGATACCAATTGTGAGTTTGAAAGAAGTGAAAATGAAGGGGGAAGTATAGCTCCTCTGACTTATTTTGGTTGTTTAGCAAGGACTACACAACAGCGTACCCAGCAATTACAGCAATACCTCAATTACACTCATGAATTATGATTGCTACTCGTTACTGTTGTATTTAAAATAGTGTAAATAAATGTAAAGGAAAACGACAACAAACTTAACCGAAATTCAGCAATTAGCATCCGGTAAGTCACTCACTGCGGTAGTCTAGATGAGAGTGAATTTATCGCCTTGTTTGACATATTGTTTTATGACTTCAGCTGTTTCCAGTCCTGCACGCACAATTCGTATTGGTTCTCGTAAAAGCCAACTTGCTCTAGTTCAAACCTACTGGGTACAAGAGCAACTGCAAAAAAGCTATCCTGAGATTGCTTTTGAAGTCCATACCATGTCTACCCAAGGCGACAAAATCCTGGATGTAGCATTAGCCAAGATTGGTGATAAAGGATTATTTACCAAAGAGTTAGAACTTGGGATGCTGAATCAGGAGATTGATTTTGCGGTTCATTCCCTAAAGGATCTGCCAACTAACTTACCAGAAGGGTTAACACTGGCTGCAATTACAGAAAGGGAAAACCCAGCAGATGCTTTGGTACTACACGAAAAGTATAAAGGTCAGCAGATTGATACTTTACCAGAGGGTGCCGTAATTGGTACATCTTCCCTGCGGCGTTTGGCACAGTTACGCCATCGTTTCCCCCATTTTACTTTTAAAGATGTGCGGGGAAATTTGAATACACGTATGGCTAAATTAGATGCAGGTGAGTATGATGCCTTGATTTTGGCTGTAGCAGGGTTAGAGCGATTGGGAATGAGCGATCGCGTTCACCAAATTCTCCCAAAAGAAATTTCTCTCCATGCCGTTGGTCAAGGTGCATTGGGTATAGAATGCCGTGCTGACGATACCGAATTGATATCCCTGCTCAAAGCTATCGAACATCCGGAAACACGCGATCGCTGTTTAGCAGAACGCGCTTTCTTACGCGATCTTGAAGGTGGCTGTCAAGTACCCATCGGTGTTAACACTGAAATTAATGGTGATACTTTAACATTAACGGGAATAGTTGCCACCGTAGATGGTAAAAACCTAGTGAAAGATACCGTCTCCGGAGAAGCCAAGAACGCCGAACAGCTAGGCACAGAACTAGCAAATCTCTTGCGTCAAAAGGGAGCGCAGGAAATTTTAGATGTCATCTTTACCGAAATCCAACGGGGTTCTTAGATTGCGCAGCGGAGCAGAGAGCAGGGGGGACAAGGGGGACAGGGAGGACAAGGGAGATGAGGTAGCATCACAAATTACCCTTGACCCTTGACCCTTGACCCTTGACTCATCACTGTTTTAGTCACCTTATGTGATTAGATCAGAAATGAAGCTTAGAAAATCAGCAGAACCGGGGAAATAAAAATTACCATGCGGATTCTATTTGTAGCAGCAGAGGCAGCTCCCGTTGCAAAAGTCGGAGGAATGGGTGATGTTGTGGGAGCATTGCCAAAAATCTTGAGAAAAATGGGGCATGATGTACGAATATTCTTGCCCTACTATGGCTTTCTACCAGACAAAATGCAGATTCCGACTGAACCAATCTGGCGGGGATATGCCATGTTTCAGGATTTTGCTGTTTACGAAAGCGTGCTACCCGGTACTGATGTTCCCTTGTACTTATTTGGACATCCTGCCTTTATGCCTCGCCGGATTTATTCAGGAGAGGATGAAGATTGGCGGTTCACTTTGTTTGCCAATGGTGCAGCTGAGTTTTGCTGGAATTACTGGAAGCCAGAAATTGTCCACTGTCATGACTGGCATACAGGGATGATTCCTGTGTGGATGCACCAAGATCCAGATATTACCAGCGTATTCACCATTCATAACTTGGCTTATCAAGGGCCTTGGCGTTGGTATTTAGAGAAAATTACCTGGTGTCCTTGGTATATGCAAGGACACAATACTATGGCGGCGGCGGTGCAATTTGCCGACAGGGTAAATACAGTTTCTCCCACCTATGCCGAGCAAATTAAAACACCTACTTACGGTGAAACGATAGAAGGGTTACTGTCTTTTATTAGCGGAAAGTTATCTGGGATTATTAACGGTATAGATACTGAGGTTTATAATCCAGAAAATGACAGATTTATTGCCCAAACTTTTACTAGCGATACTCTGGACAAACGCAAACCTAACAAAGTAGCCCTACAAGAAGAAGTAGGATTAGAAGTTAATTCCAAAGCCTTTTTAATTGGCATGGTGACGCGGTTAGTCGAGCAAAAAGGCTTGGATTTAGTTATACAAATCCTCGATCGCTTCCTGGCATATACTGATGCTCAATTTATACTATTGGGCACAGGCGATCGCTATTACGAAACTCAAATGTGGCAATTGGCATCCCGCTATCCCGGACGCATGGCAACTTACCTACTGTATAACGATGCTTTGTCTCGTCGCATCTACGCTGGTACTGATGCCTTCTTAATGCCTAGCCGTTTTGAACCCTGCGGTATCAGCCAAATGATGGCTTTGCGTTACGGTTCCGTGCCCATTGTCCGGCGTACAGGTGGATTAGTTGATACAGTATCCCATTTCGACCCGATGAACAATGCAGGTACTGGTTATTGTTTTGACCGCTATGAACCCCTGGATCTGTTCACCTGCATGATCCGTGCTTGGGAAGGTTTCCGTTTCCAACCGCAATGGCAGGAATTACAAAAACGCGGCATGAGTCAGGATTTTAGTTGGTATCAATCTGCCAAGCAGTATGTGAAGCTGTACAGATCAATTTTCGGGTTGCCAGAAGAAGAGGAACAAACACCGCAACCAGAGTTAGTGTTAAACGAGGCTGTAGCTAAGTAAATAGAAAACTCTTGAAACAGGGTGCGTTGGGTAAAGCCATAACGCACCCTATTGTTTTATTAACTTGCTGCTTCTGGCGATGGATCGGATTTTTCTGGCTTGAGTAAAGGAAATGCGATCGCATCCCGAATACTCGCAGAATCTGTCAATACCATCACCAATCTATCGATGCCAATGCCTAGCCCACCTGTAGGCGGCATTCCGTATTCCAGCGCTGTGAGAAAGTCTTCGTCAACACCTTGGGCTTCCAAGTCGCCTGCGGCTTTGCGGGCAGCTTGTGCTTCTAAACGTTCTCTTTGATCTATCGGATCGGTAAGTTCTGAGAAACTATTGGCAGTCTCTCGCCCCACGATAAATAACTCAAATCGCTCCACCAAACCAGGCTTAGAACGGTGAGGTTTTGCTAAGGGTGAAATTTCTACAGGATAGTCAATCACAAAGGTAGGCTGAATTAATTTGGTTTCTACCTTTTCTTCAAAAGCTAAATTGAGTAATTTACCAATCGATTCGGCTTCATCTACATCAGGAATCCCAGCATTCTTACTGGCTGCTTTCGCTTCTTCTAACGTTTGGAACGAGTTGAAATCTAAGCCTGTAGCTTCTTTAACTACATCATGCATCGTTACCCGCCGCCAAGGTGGTGTCAAATCAACATCTTCCCCTTGGTAGGTAATGCACAGCGTACCGAGTACTTCTTGGGCGACAGTGGTAATAATTCCCTCCGTCAACGCCATCATATCGTTGTAATCGGCGTAGGCTTGATAAATTTCTATCGTCGTAAATTCAGGGTTATGTCGAGTCGAAACGCCTTCATTGCGGAAAATCCGCCCTAATTCAAATACCTTTTCAAAACCCCCCACAATCAACCGCTTGAGATGAAGTTCTGTTGCAATTCGCAGATACAACTCCATATCTAAGGTGTTGTGATAAGTGATAAATGGACGCGCATCTGCACCCCCAGCTTCACTTTGTAAAACAGGAGTTTCAATTTCGAGAAAATCTCGCTGTTCT
Organism: Calothrix sp. NIES-2098; assembly: GCF_963875125.1. Classification (NCBI taxonomy): domain Bacteria; kingdom Bacillati; phylum Cyanobacteriota; class Cyanophyceae; order Nostocales; family Calotrichaceae; genus Calothrix; species Calothrix sp. NIES-2098. The sequence goes on along the minus strand of NZ_CAWNKJ010000001.1, from coordinate 7,150,332 downwards.
AAATAGCGACGAATCCCTGCCGTAATTTGGGCGCGACGCCGGAAAGTTTGTCGCACTTCCGGGTTAACAATCAAATCAACGTAACGCTGACGGTAGCGCTTTGCTACATCCGTCAACCCATGCCATTTGTCGGGTAGAGGTAACAGGGATTTGGTGAGGATGCTGTATTGCTTGACGTAGACCGATAACTCGCCCTTTTCAGTCCGTTTTATAGTGCCTTTAACTCCCAGAATGTCACCTGCATCTGAGAGTTGCTTTAAATGATTGAAAGCATCAGCATCAATATCTGCCATGCCTTCTTGAATGCGATTTTTTTCTAGATAAAGCTGAATCGTGCCTGTTTCATCTTGCAAAGTGAAGAAAGCTAGCTTACCAAAGACACGACGGGCTAGAATGCGTCCGGCAATGGTGACTTCTAAATCAACTTCTTCACCGCTGGGTAAATCAGCAAATTTTTCTTGCAATTGTGCTGCGTGGTGTGTAGATTCCCAACGATAGGCATAGGGATTCATTCCTAGCTGTTTTAGCTGGTCTACTTTTTCCAGCCTCGCGGCACGGATATCTTCTTCCGACATGGTAACGAACGCTCATAGGGCAAGATTAATTATAGATGCTCCAAAAGTAGCCGCGACTCTCAAGGATTGAATATTTAGCGATCGCCTGTCAGCTTAGGGGGCATGGGGCATTGATTATTACTTATTTTTCCCCACCCTTCCCACACTCGCCACACTTCCTCATCTCCCTTTTCTACTTCTTCAAGTGCTTAGGATGGCAAAACATTTAATTATGCATCTTTTATGACTCTATATCTATTTAAAATACATATCTTTATAAATCTTTTTTAGCTTTAATAAATAAAAGATTGTATTTTCAAAAATTAAGGTTTTCCAATATTTAGTGAGATATCCAAAAAAGAAATCAGTGACATATTTACGGATAGCAGGCTACAACAGAGTGGATTCTAAAATTAAATATAATCTGCTCTGTTATGGCGAACTCTGCAAAAGTTATACCTTTACCTGCCCTAATTGATAATATTCTCTCTAACTTGCTGAAAACTACGGCTGCTAGCATTGCAAAGAATCTAGGAGAAATAGCTAGTAGCTACAGTACTTCCGCTTTTTTGCCATCTACTGTTAAGGATGACACTCGCTATATAGAAGCATTTATAAAATATCAAGAAAAGGCTGAAAATACTCTTCAAGAGCTACCTATGCAGTTGCGATCGCAATTTAGCAAACAACTTGTAGAGCTATTGCTCGAATGGCAAGCTAATCACATTCAACACAAATTAAAAGATATCCGTAAACTGCTGGAACAGAATAATCTCACAAGTATTGTAAATCGAGAAGAAACTTATAATATTGTAACAAAAGGGCAACAGAGATACCGTTTATTAGTATTAGTTTCCCCTCCCAGCGTTAGCCCAAATTGTCCGTCTTCTTTGCAGCACGATCTAGCAATAGAATTACCAGAGAAGTTAAAAGCTTTTCTACATAAGGACTATCCTCTTAATAGTAACTTATGCCCAGTTGAATTTTATGCTGAATATTTTCTGCGTTCGATTAGTAATGCAGATATTCTCCAGATTCAGCAAATTTTATCTCCTATTCCCACAGTAGTATTGCATAGTAAAATTACTGATTACGAAGTTTATTTTCATGTAAATTTTTGGCATCCACAAAATAGTAATATTGTGAGAATTTCTCTACCAGCTTGGAACTGGGAGGAAGTGAAAGAATCTTTACAAGCAGTTGATAATGATGAAATTCGAGCTATTCGTACTATTCGGCAAATCATTGTGGCAATTCACCAATTGCTAGCAGCTTTTATTTCAGATTGGTATTATCTACATCTCAATCATACCTATGAACCACAACTATTTCATTTAGAATCAGAGTTTGCATTAGGTAGATGGTCATCAGATTTACTTAGACCTTATATTGATACTATTCAGGATATTTACTTCCAGCAAAAACAAGTATATCAGGAAAATATTTCCCCTTTAAATGAGCATTACTATACAGAAACAAATGAGCAATGTAACGGAAATGAATCAATAATTATCCCAGCAGAAAATTTGATAATAGAGGAAGAAGAGGCTCCTAACATCAGCACTAACTCAGGTATTTATTACTCTAAGCTGCGTTATCTTCTATCAGAAAAAAACTGGAAAGAAGCCGATGAAGAAACTAGTAAAATTTTGTTAAATCTGGCAAGACAATATAGTAAAGACTTATCTGTTGAACAAACAATAACAAATCAGCCATTTTTTCCTAGCAAATATATTAATAATTTTCCTTGTGAAGATCTTCGCATCATTGATAAGCTCTGGTTAAATTACAGTAATGCACATTTTGGTTTTAGTATTCAAACTTGTATTTGGCAAACAATTAGCCAAAACAAAGAAGATGTGAATTTGAACTGCAAAAATTTTGTTGAGAGTGTTGGCTGGCTGGTAAATGGTAATTGGAAAAACCCAGAGGAAATAATTTATGGAATTGATGCACCTATAGGTCATCTTCCATTTGCTTTTACCAAGCTCTTTGAGAAAACGGAGCTAAACAATTGGGGTTGTTGGTACAATTTTTACTATCGTCTACAAAGTTGTGAGCTATAAAATAAATGCTTTTATTTAAGCTCAATAGGCTTTTAGCCTTTTATTCCTTACAAACAAACCTAGCAATATAATATTGTGCCTTATTTCTGACCTAAGGTGAGTGAATGCCGCGATAAAATTGCTTTGATTTTTAAATTAGTCAATTGCATTATTGCCTTAACTAAATCTTCTTGTTCTGAGCGCAAATTTAGTTTTTCTAAAGCCTGGTTTAAGGTACTACCATGTCGCAAATTTTGTGCAAGTTTGGCGCGTTGAGATGAATTTAAAACAGCCAGAATTTCCTTATTCCTGCGTTGACGCACAGCCTGTAATTGTTGGCGTTCTTGGGGAGTTAGGTCAAGTTCTAAGGATGAAGTGGTAGCTTGGGCAATAATCTGAGTCGGTGTTGCTAAAGCGATCGCAGGTGTAAACAAGACTAGGGTAACAATTGTAACTAATACAAATATTTGTTTTGTAAATTGATTTCTCATCTTCAAAAATTTGTCTACGCACCGATTCAACTTCTGAACTTACTCCTAGATGTAGGCCATAGGCAATAGGTTTAAACATGAGAGTGGATGACGCGATCGCATCATCCACTCCAAACAAGGCTTCCTTGGTACTGAAAATTACTCAGATTTTTTCATTCGATTAATTTCTCGTTGTAATTCTTCGATTTGTCGGCGTAAAGCTTCAGCATCATTTTCTGGTGTTTGGGATGGAACATTAACTGCTCCAGATGCAGGCGATCGCTGATAATTGCCTCGGCGTATTTGCTGATATTCTTCTGATACTGCCCACTCCCGTAAATAACGCAAGCGTTCTACAGCAAAAGGATGGGTCAGCATCATTCCTTGCGCGCCATTGTACATCAGGAATTTGTACACTTGATTTAATGCATCTTCGTCTAGTGCCTGATAATTTTCTGACTGACGGATAAATTCTTGTAAACTACATTCATTGGCATACTTGACACTACCGCCAGAGACTTTCATCATCGAAGACATAACTGGATTCAAGTCATCCATGACTAACAGCGCCGCGCGATCGGATGACAACTCCGCTTTGCGCCGCCATTCAAAAAAGGCGTAAATTAAGGCCTGAGTTACAAAATTGCCAATACCAAAGGTCAACTCACCCAAGGCAGAAGCGGCACTCATCGCCCACATCGCCATTTGAATTAAAATAGTATGACCACATTTAATATGCCCCAGTTCATGGGCTAGCACCGCCCGAATTTCGACTTCGTCTAGTAAGTCTAGTATCCCTGTATTGATGACTATGTAAGGATTCTCTTGCCCCAATGCATAGCTATTGGCTTGGGGATTCTGCAAGACAAACAGTGCCGGTTCAGGATAAATATCCAAATCCCGCACGCATTCGCGAAACATCTGGTAAATAGTGGAGTATTGACGCGGCCCAACTTGGATGGTGTTACCCATTAAATAAACTAACTGCGGGCGTTCGTAGAGAAATTCCACAAATTTACGGGCGATTAAATCAAACCCCGGTAAATTGCGTAAAGCTTGCTCGGCTTGACGATCCAGTGGATGCCTGAAGGCTTCGCTGGAAATTCCTGTGTAAGTTGGCATAATTCAGGGAGATTGGTGATTTGTCATTTGTCATTGGTAACTCAAAAAGACAAATAACTAATGATTAATGACAAGATAATAGAAATGGGGCTATTCGGAAGTAAAACTCACTTTGTATGGGATTGAAAGCGTGTGATTGAGGCAGAAGTTCATTTGTCACTACATAACTTTTTGCGATCGCAGGCGGGTTTCCCTTCCTGGCCCCATCACTTAACGATGGCAAGGTTGGTAGCACGCGCCTTGCGCTTGGGACGTAGCGCTTTAATTCAAGTCGGGGCAGTTTGTGGCTATCAAGGACGATATCGCACGAGTTTTGTCGCCTCGGCATTGATGTGGCACGGCCCTGTAATTATTGTTGCGCCGGAAGCAGTGCAACAACGGTTATTAAAAGTCGAAATTCCTAGGCTACAGCAATGGCTGCAAGCCAAAAAACCGATTAGAACTGGTGACGATTGGCCTGGTTCTGAGTTCCAAGGACTACTGCTCACTACCCCAGCCGCTTGGTTAAGCAGACAATTAGCAGATAGAGAGCATTTTCCGGTGGGGATTCCCACAATTATTGATGGGGTAGACGATTTGGAAGATTGGGTACGTCATCAACTCACCCAAACGATTCAGCCCCAGGATTGGGAGCAACTTATGCTAGCTTGTCCGGAACAAGCTGATTTAATACGCTCTACACGAGCGCAACTGACGAAAGAGTTTTTTCAACACCCAGCTAATCCTTATGAGTGCTATCTCATCTCTCAAGCAGAAATCGAGGTTTTACAGCACCTCTATTCGGAGTTAGATTTAGTGGAACTTCCAGAGGCTTGGAAAAATTTCTGGCAGCAATTTCAACATACAAATGAAAATCTTGCTGACCCCGCATCACCCCCGCCTCTACTTTGGGCTACTATTGCTCGTCGTCAAGGTTTATTTTCGTTACACTGCGCCCCGAGTGAATTAGGAAAAACAATTTCACCAATTTGGCAGCGACAACCTGTAGTGTTCATTGGTAGCGCCTTGGAACCAGAAACTGAGGCTCCCTTATTCCGTCAGCGGTTAGGGTTGGAAGATGTAACTTGTCTGAAGTTCTCTGCCGATCATCAAACAGAGGCTATTCAACTGTATGTACCTTATAAGTTGCCCTTACCGAACACCCCAGAATTTCAAGCGGCGTTTATTCACAAAGTGCGCACGCTACTTTGTCTGAGCGCTACCGCACCAGGTTTGACAGTTGTGTTAATTGGGGATGTGCCCCTAAAAGCTCAAGTAGGAGCAATTCTGGCTGCTGAATTTGGTTCGCGCGTGCAGGTGGAAAAAACTTGCCTGGATGACAACGGTATTTTGATTAGCGGTTGGGAGTTTTGGCGAGAACATCAAGGTGTTTTACCCGCACCCCATCTGTTAATTATTGCGACTTTGCCTTTGCCATCTCTAGAAAACCCCCTAGTGGCGGGTAGGGTAGCTCACTATAAGCGATCGCATCAAGATTGGTTTCGTTTATACTTATTGCCCACAGCTTTGAATGAATTACAACGAGCAGTGGCTCCAGTGCGAGAAAGTCAAGGTATTGTGGCTTTACTTGATGGACGTGTAGTAAATCGCAGCTACGGCGCGCAGATTCTCGCATCTCTCAGCCCTCTAGCACGCATTAACTACCTCGATCCCAGTCTTTTCTCCAATACCAATGAAGAAAATTCTGCCTAGCAATGTCTATTGAAGCTGGACTCTTGACTATTTACGTTTTGTCAACCGCAGTGCGATCGCGTCACAGCAAACGCTAGGATCGGTTTGTTCAGGCATTTTATGCTTCATAAGCGGCATTGGCTCTGCTGTATTTGCGATCGATGCCAATCTAAACTAAGAACTTAAATGAAATTAGAATTTTAAATTGCAGATTATGGGTGAAGCAAAGCGTCGTAAAAGTAAACTTGGAGAACAATACGGTCAAGAGACTCGCATCTTACCTTGGGTTCCCATTACTAAATCTCAAGCTGACTTATTTGTCCGTTGGACTACTCGTGGTGCCTGGATTGGTATTGGAGCTATGGTTGTAGCCTGGGTAACTATTCGTTTTATTGGCCCGGCTTTTGGTTGGTGGCAAGTAGTCTCTTGACACTAGCGACCCTAATGATGATTGCCAAGATGGGTTTTACCCTGAGTAAATCTTGAATTGCAGATGAGGGGCACAATCACATTGTGCTCCTCATTTATATTTATCCAACTCAAAACCATTACTGCTATTTCTTATACCATTTCTCTAAATTTTGACTACAGATAATTCTCCCCCTGCTGCCTATGTGTAGCTTTATTTTGGAGAATTGGTATTATTCCCGTTCTCTTGAAACCGCATAATTACACCTCATTATTAACTTTTCTGTATTTTTTGTAACTTTTAGCGATTATTCATTATAAATGTTCAGTATCTTATGCAACATTTTCGCTAATATGGCAATAAGAGTTGAAAATGTTGCCTAAATGGCAACATAGGTTTACTAAGTCAAGTTATTCTCAGTATTAAATCTATTGATTTTAGGTTTTACATTTGGCATCGGACTAACGATATACCGAATGTATAATCAAAAATGGCTAACTCATCCAGCCGTGGGAAATACTAGATCTCAAAGTTGTACGGTCATCTGCCAAATGCCATAGATTGGGTAGAATGTGGCTCGGCGTATCAAGTACTTGGGCAATACCAAGCAGATGTTTAGAGAATAAACCGACTCATTAAGCCAGCCTATGTTACTCAGGCTACAAAAACAGGTCTGAAAGCCTTTATTAGTAAGAGATTTGACTGCACTAGTCAATAAAAATTCAATATGTATCTTTTATATGGTTGACTAGTGACAAATTTAAGTTACTCTTAAAGCGGATTGCTTTTCGTAAGCATCTAAACTGACAGAAGTGCATAAAGACAATCTTAAATTTAGCAATTCTGTCCGATCTTCTGAGTTTACAAATTGAATACTTTGATACGGTACTTAAAACCGTTATCTACTACCCTAAGCAAGGTAGTCAAGAAAAGTCTACGTAAACGTCTGGTTATTGTAATGAATAGTTTACAATACCAGTGGATGAGAAAATCTAAAGAAAATATAAAAGAAACTCAAATGACTGTGGTGTCTGGAGGACTAACGTGTTTCTGAGACTAGCGCATCAACATCGGCAATTCGTTCAAGACTTGGTAATGAACCTGCAAGCCTTAGCAATTGTACTGGAGCGACGCGGATATCCTGCGTCCTGTTATACCTGTGGCGACCAAATGAATAGTGCTTCATTTATGGTGAGCTTGGGAGATAATCACTTAATTCGGTTTTTAGTATCCGACTATGGTATTACTTGGACAGAAATGCGGGATGACCGCGAATTAATGAAGTTAGAAGGTGCGGAGGCAATTAATCAACTACAAGAGCTTGCTAATATAGTCAAGCAATCAGCACCACCCTGTACTACAGCTCCTAAAGCCCTCGCCAAGAAGTTTTAAGGATTCTTGCATCTAATGGGTTATTGCAAAACAAGTAGAAAAGGCTATCTGGTAATTGGGAATCGGTAATTATGAGTTAGTTGTGACTCATTTATTACCTATTCACCATTACCGTTAATTGATTTCTCTTTGACAGGTTGACCAAGCATAATAATTCCATCAGGATGGCTAATTTTTCTCTGATAACAAAATTTTAGCTCGCGAACAACATGAATTTACGTGAGGCCAAAATTTAGAAATTATCACAACCCGTTACCAATTAAAATAAACGGTGCCCAATAGTAGGGATGACTGAGACCGCTGCTTGTTGCGATAGGAACATTACTATTTTTTCCCTTAGAGTCTCCAGTAATTAATGCAATTTGTGCTTGTCGCAAAGCTTCAGCTTTTGTTAGCTTACCTGAGGATAACAGGGTGTAAAAAGCGCTCATCAATGCTTGTGTACCACCATCATCCACAGACCATAGGGAAGCAATAGTGGCTCTAGCGCCTGTTTTTTGCATTTGGTAGGCAAAGCCTAAAATTTCCTCGCCATTACCTAACTTACCTCCCAAGCCTGTTTCACAGGCACTTAAGACTACCAAATCGACATGGGGTAAAGACCAAGTAGCTACATCTTTAAGATTAACGCGATCGCCATTGCCAAATAAAATAAATGAGTCTTCTGGTTGACCCACCACAAAAGCCGCATGAGTCGCTAAATGCACAATTGTGTAATCATCCATTTGCGGTACGGTAGCTTGGGGGCTAAAGGCTTCATCAAGTAGTTTTTGAGTTCCGGGAATAGTAGCGGCTAAATTTTCTACTTCTTGCCCAGCAAATGGTAAACCAGAAAAAGCTAGCCGTTGATTACCTACCGCTACTTGATAGTTACCCTTGGTAAAAGCACCAGCTAAAACCCGGTATTTCGATTGGGGTGGGGTGTTAAAGTTACTCAGGCTAGCAGCAGTAATGTAGTTAACGCTAAAGCGCTCAATTAACCATTGCTTGCCATCATATAAAGCGGTGAGAGGAATATAGCGTAACTGGTCATCTGGTGCGTAAATTAGTTGCTTGGCACCTGCAAGTTTGATGTCATTTTCTATTGGTTTTATCAGCCAGTCATACAATTGGCTGCCAACTTTTTTGGCATTATTACTGCGGGGATCTTGTAGATCTTTGCGAAAAGCTGCAATTGCTTGGTTTAACTGTTCTTTTGTGACAGCAACTGTGCGATGAATTGGCACAGACTCCGGACTTACGACTACCAATTCCAAGCTATCTTGCAGCACTAAAGGATAGATTAATATAGATTTTTCTGGTAATTTGGCTAAATTATCCCGGAGTTCGTTGATACTTTCCAAATCCAAACTTTGCCGCTTGGCTGTGCGGCTAATTTGATCCAACTGTGCCTTAACAGTCGGACTAGAAATAAAATCGTTAAATTGCTTTAAGAGTTGTTGCTGACTTAATACTAGCTGCTCGATACGTTGTTTGTCTTGAGGCGATCGCTGTTCGGGTGAAATTTTACGTAGTTTTGTTAATTCTTTACCGAGTGCGACAGCATTATCCAATGTTTGTTCTAATTTTTGTTTAGTTGCCTTTTCGCCGGGGATGATATCAATGCCTTTAGCAGTTTGTTCGTTACCACGCACCCCTTGGAGAAACCCTTCTACTTCTTCAACTTTCAGCAAATCCATACTTCGTTGTGCTTCTGCTACCCGCCCCTGTTTCAGCAGTTTGTCACCTAAAATCCGATAGGTTTGGGCAACAGTAATGCTGTAGGCATCTGGTTGCGGTTCGGCAAGTACTGATGGATTTAGGCGTGCAATCTCACGATTAATCAAACAATGCTTGTAGAAGAAAACTGCTAACTCTGGTTGATTCTGAACATCAAACAAGTAACCGATATTACTGTAGGTTTTACCCAGTTGGACGCGATCGCCTAGTTCCCTGTTTATGAGTAAAGCTTGCTGATAAAATAGGAGTGCTTGGGAGTAATTAGCTTGTTTTTGGTAGATTCTGCCAATGTTGTTCAAAGTTACAGCTTCCCAATAACGGTCTCCTAAATCTCTGCTTGTGGCTAAGGCTTGTTCTAATCTCTGCAAAGCTTCTTTTAACTGACCTTGCTCAGAGATTTTCATCGCCTCTTCGTTGATGAATCTGATTTGTGAACCTTTCTGGTCGATAGGAGAAGGCTGAGTTGTTTCTGTGGATTCTGGCTGTGGGCTAACGTTTGAAATTATCTGTTGATTTTCTAAGCGGCCACACCCAGCAGCTAAAAAGACAAGGCTAGTAACAAAAACAACACTAAACCGCTGAAAATATAACAGCATAATAAAACACCTCCTATTTTTGGCAGCGTCAATGCAAAATTTGTCAATTACACAATTTGACACTCCCCACAACTATGAAATCATAGCTGTGCTTGCTTTTATGAGAAGTTATAGTATTTTTGGGTGAAGGCTCCCAATTCTCGGTGACAGATTTTTATGTTATTTCAAAAGAAGAAATCTATAGTTACTAAAAATTAGAAGATGTCACCAGGAAAACCAAGTCAACCCGAACTACCACCAACTAGTGCCATTGACAGGTCAATAAATCATGCATTTGACAATTGGTTTGCCTATCCTGTGAGAGTCCAGCCTCACCATACCGATTATGCAGGTGTTGTCTGGCACGGTTCCTATATAGCTTGGATGGAAGAAGCGCGGTTAGAATGCTTGCGATCTATTGGCATTGAATATACTGATTTAATTGCTTTAGGCTGTGACTTACCAGTTGTCGAACTTTCTGTACGCTACCATCGTTCTATCCAATTAGGTATGGCTGTATTAGTAAAAACTCGCATGGCTGATGTGACTGGTGTGCGGATAAATTGGGATTACGCTATTGTCTCAACCGATGGGGAAGAATTGTATTTAACTGCCAAAGTGACTTTAGTAGCATTAGATCGTGAGCGAGGTAAGATCATGCGTCAGCTACCTACAAGTGTCAAGGATGCCCTAGCAAAGTTTTCGGAATTACACAATAATTAATTTGAGAAAGAATGAAGGATCGAAGTTTTTTTTACTTCATCCTTCTTATTTGCCAGTACGTATTTGGGACAAGGTTTGAGCAAAATGAATTACCTGAGACCAAATATCTTGAGGAGTAATGCCAAAACCTATTTGTAATAAAACAAGGATCGCAGCTATAGTTAGTGCAGTTCTTACGGTCGTCTTCAGGATTTTCCACAATACTGCAAATACGATCCAAGCTAAAATTAAGGTAGGAATCATAAAGTATAAATTGCTTGAGAGTTGCCCTTATCTAAAAGGGACTTAATTAAAAAATAAATTTTTCTTGTGCTAACAATTACAACTACAAAAGCTAGATTCTAGCTTTTGATGCGAATGTTGCTGCTAAATATAGCAGAAACTCTCGCCAAATTTTAATGGCAATATAATAATTTTTGCAAAATCACAATAAAGATTTTATATTCAGGATGTTACAGGTAGCTAAAAAGCCAATTGAAGAATAAATAAAGCAGTTAATCGTTCTGGAGATAGCTTAAGCGCTTCCACAACTGCAATTACTAACTAAATTAGTAATTTACTAAGAGTTATCATCTCTGTCAAATAGACTTGTAGGAGAAAATTTGCTCTTACAAGGTAAGTACTCAGGACAATCTTTAGCTTCTTCTGTCATGACAAGAGAAGGTTGTACTGCACACTTAAGATAATGGTTATTTGCATAATACTTACAGTTTTTACAAGGAACTTTATGTAAACTATTGATGATGAAAATTCTTTTATTATCTACACCCATTTGGCTCTTGCGTAACATGAGAAAAAAAACTAACCAACTAATCAACAAAGCCAAAGGCGTTAAAGATATAGCAACATCAGGTATGGTAAAGTTATTGGATTTCGCTGATTCATATTTGACATCATTTCGCGTTACTTGATGAATATTGTTATCTGCAACCAGATTCTTTTGCAGTATTAACTCAACAGACATATTATTTACCTTTCATGATTATGGCTTGACTACTGTGATTTTTAATACCTAGTAATTAGGTTTACAGATGCATAGTCCTGAGATAAAAACAGGCATTTTTATTTGTCCAATATGCCAAATATATGCTTATTGCGACTAGTTAAAATTATTTAACCAGAGACAATGGTTTTTATAAATCTTGTACTGGCTGGGATGAAATGCAAAAATGTCAATCTCCAATTATAGGTTTAGCAAAATAAAAGCTATCGTATATCTGCCGAGAGTTTTGCTTGTTAATTACAGTTATATATCTAAAGTAGTAAATTAATTTATATAACTTGCTATGAGAAAGCTTTATGTTAAAATATACCCGCATACAATAGGCAGGTAGCTAATACTTAAAATCAAATATAGGATTAATATTTGATTTTTGAAATCCACGTAGCATGGCATTCCCCATCAGATGAGGGTGTTGGTGGGAAATGCCCACCCTACAAGTACTAAGATTTTTTCAAAAATCAAGCCGGATTCCTCTATTAACAATATAGAAGCTAATGCAAAGCAGATTTTAAATTTTTATTAATTACTAAAAAGCTAATTTTTTATAAAAAATAAGTTTTTCTAAAATTCAAATATCCTGATATAAAAAACTATTTTTGCTTACAAAATAAAATTTTAGTAATTCTTTAAAAGAAAAACTTTAGTTTGATTGATTTCTAGAATTATGAATATAAATTTTCAAAGTAGAATTCCTTGGATGCCTTTAGCACTACTCTGGCTAGCGTATAGCTTTTTAGGATGGTATCTTGCTGCTCACCATATTATTTGGTTGGTAGGAGGTTTTATAACTGCTGTGGCTTTAGCTATAGCTAGAAAAAGTATTTCTTGGTTAGAGCAATTGTTTCGTTTTGGCTCTCAAACCTTAGTAATTATCTTATTTTTAAGTTTATCAATTGCGCTAGTGGCGACATGGTCGCTACTATTTAGTCTTTTCTTAATACCAGTTGCGACAACATTTTTAGCTGATTTGGAAATGCGGTTTGCAGGCTTTAGAAAACTAGATTCTTTTTTAATTTTAACTGTATTAGCAGTATTGGGTTTAGGATTAGGCGAAATTATAGATATTCTAATTTTACCCAGTAGCAGATACTAATAAAAATGCAAAATTACCAAAACCATATATCAAAAAGTATAGAAACAATTGCAAGCTTTTAGTTAACCCCGTAAAAACAACTGAGTAATGATGTAAGTATTGCCTTGACGCCACACTCCCACACCTGTTTCCTTGAAAATTGGACGTAAAATATTCTCTCGGTGTCCGGGGCTTGCTAACCAACCCTCAACGGCTGCTGGTACAGGCTGGGGAACATTTTTGCTTCTAAATAAGTTTTCTCCCACCATCCAATATATAATTCCGCCAGCACGAACTCGATCGCTGAGAGTACTGCCATCAATTCCCGTATGGCTAAAGAAGTTTTTCTGACGGGGTGACAAAGCGGCTGAAGCCGAAGAAATAGGAGATTATGACCGTTATGGGGTAAAAAAAGATAGGTCAGGTATTCTCAACAAGACCTATCAAATGATAATGTTACCTAAATTCTACCAAAACTGCTTTCAAAATGTACTGACACCCGCGCAGTACAAGATGCTAGAAATCTTGCTGATGCTATTGCAATTTCATAAAACTGTGACAATTGAGAAACTAGCAACAGTATTTCCACAACCGATAAGATTTGAAAGTCGCAGACGCAGTATCCAAAGGTTTTTACTGCTACCCCAGTTGTCAATTCCATATCTGTGGTTTCCCCTAATCAAACGGTGGGTAAAAAATAGCTTCAAAACAGGAAAAAAGCGACTGATATTTGCCATTGATAGAACACAATGGCGTTCACAAAATGTATTTGTAATTAGTTTAATTCAACAAAAAAGAGCAATCCCTGTGTACTGGCTATTGTTACCCAAAAAAGGATGTAGCAATTTGGGAGAACAGAAAAAATTAATTCGGCCACTGTTGCAGTTATTTAAGGGATATCGAATGCTGGTGTTGGGAGATAGAGAATTCCACAGTATAAAACTGGCGAATTGGTTACACAGTAAGGGAATTGACTTTGTATTGCGTCAAAAACAAGGTACTTATATTCAACAAGAAAACCAATCACATCAACGCTTACAATCTTTGGGATTAACTCCTGGCATATCCTTCTTCTTGACGGAGATTCAAGCGACTAAACAAAAAGGCTTTGGTAAATTTAATCTTGCTGGATATTACAAGCGTAAATATCGTAGAGTTGTTGAGCCTGCTGGCTGGTTTTTATTAACTAACCTTGATAGTTTTGCAGATGCCATTAAAGCATTTAAGTTACGGAGTGGCATTGAGGCGATGTTTAAAGATTGCAAAACTGGGGGCTATAATCTCGAATCTACTCATGCTGATGGTCAACGGTTAATGGCACTGATTTTAATGATTGCTATTGCCTATACTTGTGCTATTTTATTAGGTCGTAATTCCCGACAAATGGGACTGCAAAAATATGTTGGTCGTTTAAAAGAATTACGACGATTACACCGCCGACATAGTGCTTTTTGGGTTGGTTTGTATGGTCAGTTATGGATAGGAGCAATGGAATTTTGGGCTGATTTAGCTTATGAATTGATGCGCCTCAAGCCCAATAAACTACCCTATTTTCAGCAAGGTTTACGGGCTATGACTCTTATCCAGTCTGCTTTATAACTTCTGTGTCACCCCTTCAGGAAGTTTTTTTCGATCATTTGCCGACTGTACTTTCTAGCTACCTGCGCCAATTTTTCATTATTTTTTAAAGGTTGAAGTCCATTTTTTTGTCGCACTTGGTTGATTTGTTGGCGAACTTGTGACTCAATTTGCGCAGTTTGGGGGGTTTGGGGAAGTTGTGGCGATTTTGGCGGCTGGTTTGATGGGATTTCAATTCTTGGTAAGGGTGGCAAATACTCCAACGCTTGCTCGCATCCTGTTAAGCAAAGTGCGATCGCTACCCATCCCGATCCAATTATCCTCGATAAGTGGCGTTTGCCTCTCAAATTTATCCAATAGAATAGCTTCGGCTTTGCCATCAGTCTCTAAATACTTGTTGCTGCTTAATATCTCACCTCAAGCTCAAATGTAACAAACTTAAACTCATGCGATCGCACTTCTGAAAAAATTCTCTCTAAATAAGTATTTTTTCACAGTATATTAAAAATTTATTAATTGGAAAATCTATTTAAACTAGCACGAATTATAGCTAAATAACTGCTGGCAATTTTGATACAAAATTTTTCTAGGGCAACAATAAATTCATGCCAGCAGTCATTTTTTAATGCGTTTTATTTGGTACTATCAAGAGCAGATTTAAGTTTCAGATTAATTTTTGTACCTTTCTTAAGAACTACTTCACCACCTGGACTAGATAAAACATAAGCAGTCGCCGCCGCCGCCCCGGCTAAACCACCATGTTTCACATTAGTTTTTTTGCCAACAAAATTACCTGCAACTGCTCCACCTAAAATAATTCCAGCATTCTGAATAAATTTGCCTTTCGTTTTTGTTTCTATTTGAGTATTTACTAAAGCAGCATCAATCGGGTAAGTTTCGCCATTTCTGAACGTAATTTCATCAAAAACTAAGCGTAAACTGGCTTTTTTCCCTTTAGCTGCTTTGACGACATTTTCTAAATGTCCTTGAATTTCAGCATCTTTTAAATCGGGTTTTACACCTTTTACAGAGTTTCTGACTCGGAGATTAAAGCTTTCATTATTAGTATTTTTGCCAGTAGATATTTCTTTTTGAAGAACTGTATCTAAGTTTGTGCCTGCTGGTATAGATACTGGCGAATTTTGAGTATTGCTAGTTTGAGTAGAATTAACATTATTGGAAATTTGCTTGTCTGACTTAGTACAAGCAACAGTGTTACTAACTAAAGCCGCACTGAGTAACAATGGTATTAACTTTTTCATGTTTGCTAGTTTTGAAATTTTGTAAAGTATAAAATCTGAAACTTAGGTTCAGAAAAACGGTTAAAAGCCGAATTTTTAAAGATTATATGTCAAATTTTAGAATTACCGAGCAATATTGTTAACTACCTTCTTTCTTGATAGATATGCTGTTGGATTTCTAACTGGGTGGAGAAGCTTCTTCTACCGGACGGATAATGGCAGGTGCGGGTGTTACTTGTGGTTGGAAGATTGCTTGTAATGCCTGTTCTAGGCTTTGCGCCATCACAATTCGGTTTTCATAAGCGACGACTACCCGCACTAAAGTAGGTAAGCTATTTTGTGTAGCTTCTAAATAAATTGGCTCGACGTAAAGCAGGGATTGTTCTATTGGTATCACTAAGAGATTACCCTGAATAGCTCTCGAACCTTGGCGATTCCATAGAGAAATTTGTTGAGAAATGACTGGATCTTGGTTAATTCTGGCTTCAATTTGCTCTGGGCCGTAAACTAAGCGTTCTTTAGGAAAGACATATAAGAACAACTTACCGTAGTTCCTGCCATCCGATCGCGCTGCTAACCAAGCGATTAAATTAGTCCGTTGTTTAGGAGTATACGGTAGCAGCAGGATAAATTCTTCAAAAGAGACTGTAGGTAGGCTGGTAATCAAATAGTACGGCTCTACGGGACGGGCTTCACTACCATAGATTTCATTAGGGATCTGCCATTGGTCTTCCCGGTTATAAAATACCTGAGTATCGGTCATGTGGTATGTCATCAACCGTTCAGATTGAATCTTGAAAAAATCTACCGGATAGCGGATATGGCTGCTAAGAGTTGCAGGCATCGCACTCAACGGTTTCAATAGTTTAGGGAAGATTTTTTGCCAAGTAGCAATTATCGGGTCATTAGCATCGGCAACGTAAAAGTTAACAGTGCCGTTATAAGCATCTATTACAACTTTGACGGAATTACGAATATAGTTAATGCCATCCTTGTCGGTGTCTGAGTAGGGATAGTGATGACTCGTCGTGTAGGCATCAACAATCCAGTAAAGATAATTTTGAGTTGTTGAGAAGTCTTGATTGTTATTGTCAAGATTGGCATTAGCGACAACTAAATAGGGGTCGCTGTCATATTGTAAAAAAGGTGCGATCGCTCGAATCCGTTGCTTTACATTTCGTCGCAACAAAACTTTTGTATCTGGTAAAAAATCCCTTGTCAGCGCCATCTGCCAATCTTTCAAATATATGGTAAATAGCCATTTGCGCCAGGTTGCACCAATGGTAATTCCACCTCGTCCATCATAGGTGTTGTAAACGTTGTCGCTACCACTGGGATAGTCGAGTTCTCTAACTCTTGTACCAGTCATTACATAGTTATTAGCAATTTCACCGTAATAAATCCGAGGCTGACCAATAGGAATACTGTCGCGAATGGTTTGACTGGAGGTGGTGAGGGCGCTGCTATCGCCGCTAATATCTTTGACAAAATACTCAGGTAATCCACCTGATGCCACTGTATTTACAGGACTAAGGGTGAAACCAAAACCGTGAGTATAAATTAGATGGCGGTTCACCCAAGTCTGCGCCTGCTGCGGTACAGCACTGTAATCTAACTCCCGTGCAGCAATCAATACTTGCCTTTGTTCTGTAGTAACTACGGGTTTTGGCTGAGGATTTGGTAACTGTTGAGGCGCAGCTGGTCGGGTGGCTTTGATGTCTGTTTGTAGGGTGTAGCGGTCAATATCAGCATCAGGAAACCGATAATAAGGTCGAATTTGCTGCAACTGACGGTTCGTTTGTAACAATGGCCGCTGATCCCAAAGGCGAATATTACGAATTGTGAGGTCATTGGCTTTGAGATCGGCTTCAGTTAATTGACCTTGAGGGTTGAAGGTTCTAGCATCAATTGCCTCAAGAGCGAATGCTTGGCGAGTCGAAGCAATAGTACGCTGAATATAAGGTTGCTCTCGTTGCAATTCGTTAGGTTCAACCACTAAATATTGCACGGCAGTGGGTAGAAGAAAATCGCCTACGATTGCTAATAGTAGATAAATGCTTAATCCATAAATAACAAATCTTTGATGTGGAGATTTCGGTTTCCAGAAAATGCTTCGCCACAATAGATAGAAAGCGATCGCTACTGCCAGCGCACACAAAATGTTGTAAGCTGGCAACTGTGCCATTACGTCGGTATAACTAGCACCATAGCTGACTCCACGGGACGAATACACTAATTCATAACGACTCAACAAATAACTTAAAGCAACCACTAACATGAACGCGCCACCCAAACCATATAAATGGCGCTGTTGTGGTGGTGAAAACCCAGGAAAAATTCCCTGACTGAGACTGTCTGCTGAGAGGATATAGGTGAGGGTGACAGCCAGGAGACTATACAAAAATAATCCCATCAGCCAAAGTTCTAAAAGTTCCCAGACTGGTAGGGAAAATATATAAAAGCTAATATCGCGACTAAATAGGGGATCGTTGCTGTTGAAGACAGTCGGATGAAAATATTGCAGTACTTTTGCCCAATTTTGGTAAGCTATCAGCCCAAATATGAAACTCAACAACATAGCGATCGCTGTCAGCAAAAATCGCGGATAAATTAAAATAGCGATCGCTATTCCCACAACTAAGCCGAGGTACCAGGCTTGTGAAATTATTAATTTTCCTAACTGCCAAAATGTTTCTATTTGAAACACAGCGTTAACAGGTAGACTCGCCTTGTTAACGTCAGCGGACCAATACGACCCAATAATAAGAGCGTAGTGAGCTAGCATCAACCCTACCAAAAGGCTCAATCCCAAAGCTAGAGGTAGCAACCAGCGCAATCTTAATTGTATGAAGTGTCGCGTATTCGGTGTCTGAGTTCGATCGCTGATTGGATATCGAGGACTGAGAAAGTTTCTTAACTCACTACTAAATACTGCTTCCTCACGTCTAACTTGCTCAATTTTGAGAAATCGGGGATACTTCAGCTTTTGTGCCAACCGCAGGTTTCCCAGAAGATAGGCAGCACTTATACTTACCACAGCTACCCATAAACCACCCCTAGTTACCAGCCTTAACAAAAATACTTGCAAATAGCCGACTTCCTGAAACCAGAAAATCTCTACTGCTATACGGGAAGCTACATATAAGAGTAGCCATAGCCCCAGGAATACTATTAATAGTCTCAAGCACCATTTCCAGAACATTCCTTGGTAGCCAACCTTTTTGCTAAATTACAGCTACAAATTATTTGCCTTCAATCCTAGCTAACCATTTTTAGAGGCAGTGCGATCGCATCTCTGCTGGTTCATGCCATCATACATACCTGATGTTCACAACGCTTCCTGGCATCTTACTGGATTTTACAAGTGTTATCCTACTAACTGTTCAACATGACCTAAAATAATGTTTGATTTTTAACTCGCAATCATGCTAACCAGCGTTGACCGTTTATTATTTGTACGGCGAGTCCCGATTTTTAAAGAATTACGGGATGATTTTATCGTGCGGCTTGCTTCCGTGATGAACGAGCTGTCCTTTCCTTCTAATCATGCCATCTTTAGGCAAGGAGAAGAAGGGCGATCGCTTTATATTGTTGTCTCTGGTCGTGTCAAAGTTCACATTGGCGACAAAAAATTGGCAGAAGTAGATAAGGGAAAGTACTTTGGCGAAATGGCAGTTTTTGACACGCAACCCCGTTCTGCTTCCGCAACGACTCTGGAACCTTGTGATTGTTTAGAACTAACACAAGAGCAACTTTATGATGCCATTGAAGAAACTCCGGAAATTGCAGTAAATATTATTCGTGAGTTGTCGCGTCTAATTCGCAGACTCAATGAAAACATTAATGTGGGTAGTTCTCAGAGTCATTAGTTATTAGTCATTTGTCTTGGGTAAGGATTTTAGGGGTTGTTACTTTTTGGATATATCATATAAGTTTGCTATAGGCGTTTCAATAGCTAGATATAATTCAGGAACTATATATAGTAAGTCTTATGCCATCTGCTTTTTATTTTTCATCATGAATATAGTTGAAATTCCAAACATTTCTTAATAAACTGCTGCGGGATTTCAAAACTTGCTCCCCAGTGCAAATGAATATAAGAGGCGTGAATATTTGCAGGTAAAGACCAGCCTTCATATCCCATGTTGTCTTCACAATCGTAACGGAAAGTTTGAAACAATGGCTGATTAGCTGTTGATATTAAACGCGAACGATGAAACTCATGACCGTAAACAGTTGTACCTGCTGGAACTAGCAAACTATCTTGTAAAGCGACTGCACGACGATAACCCAAAGTTAAGCGTCCTCCCATTTCACTAGCTGTAGGTAATACTCCTACCATCGGCCAAGATTTACTCTCAAAATCGATAATTTGCTCGCACAAATACATCAATCCGCCACACTCAGCAATTGTTGGCATTCCCTGCGATATTGCCGTTTTCACTGCATTACGAATGCTGATATTGTCTGCAAGTTGTTGAGCAAAAACCTCCGGAAAACCACCACCAAAATAAATTCCTTGAATATTATTTGGTAATTCGCTATCAGTTAGAGGACTCCAAAAAACTATTTCTGCACCTAAATTTTGGAGTAAATCTAAATTGTCTTGATAGTAGAAATTAAAAGCGCGATCGCGGGCTACTGCAATCCTTACTATAGAATTACTAGATAAACTAAAACATTCTTTTTTCGCTCCCTTGTCCCCGTTATCCTCACTCTTCAATAGAGGTAACAAGCGTTCCCAATCAAAGCAAGTATCACCTAAATCCGCTAGGCGATTAATCACAGCATCCAGTTCGGGAAGTTCGGCTGTAGGTACTAAACCTAAATGGCGATCGGGTATTGTGATATTATCTTGACGCCGCAGCACGCCGAGAATCGGTAATTGTAATGATTCTAGGGAATTTTTGAGTAAGGTAAGATGGCGATCGCTTCCTACACGGTTGAGTACTAAACCAGCTATTTTAATTCTGGGATCAAAAGTGCAATAACCGTGAGCGATCGCTGCAACAGAACCAGACAAGCGACTGCAATCAATTACCAACACCACAGGTAAATTCAGCAACCTTGCGATGTGTGCTGTACTGGCAAAGTCACTTATTGGTATTTTGTCATTTGTCATTTGTCCTTTGTCCTTTGCAAATGACTGATTACCAATGACCAATGACGATATCCCATCAAATAGCCCCATTACCCCTTCTACCAGAGCATATTCACTTTGTTGGCTATGATGAGCGAAACACTTCTGAACATAAGCTTCCGAAGTCAGAACCGGGTCTAAATTCCTACAAGCACGACCAGTCACGTGCTGATGGAACATCGGATCGATATAGTCCGGGCCGACTTTAAAAGATTGCACCGCGATACCGCGACGACATAAAGATGCTAAAAGGGTGAGCGTGACTGTTGTTTTACCCACCCCGCTACGTTCTCCAGCAATTACTAAAACCATAAACAAAGATAGTGGTTTGGAAACTTCGGATTGGTAAAATTATTGAATGTTTGACAATATCTGCAAATTTCTAGTTGAAAATTTTTCCACCAACTTTGCTAGTTGGCTACTAGGAGAGGCTGTGACATTTAGCGAGTTAAGTCCTTCGGAGCTTTCTCTAGAACCAATACGTGCGGACGCTTTGATACTGTTGCAATCTGAAGAAATAGTACTACATTTAGAATTTCAAACTCAACCTAAATCTGACATACCATTTCGGATGATTGACTATAGGCTACGAGTCTATCGTCGCTTTCCTCAAAAACAGATGCGTCAGTTTGTGATTTATTTACAACCAACTAGCTCAAACTTAGTACAGCAAAATGTCTTTACTCTAGAAAAAACTCGTCATGAATTTGAGGTGATTCCACTGTGGCAACAACCAACCAGTATATTTCTGCAATCAACAGGATTACTGCCTTTTGCCGTCTTGAGCCAAACTGATAACAGTACCCAAGTACTTAGGCAAGTTGCTCAAGAAATTGATAAAATTTCCGATCCTAGAGTACAAAGCAATGTAGCAGCATCAACTGCTGTTCTTGCTGGGCTAGTATTGAAGCAAGAAGTAATTCAACGTATTCTGCGGAGAGAGCTTATGCAAGAATCCGTAATTTATCAAGAAATCATAGCTGAAGGTGAAGCAAAAGGTAGAGCAGAAGGTAGCCAGGAAAAGGCTAAACAAATAGCTAAGAATCTTCTCAACGAGGGAATGGAAATCGAATTAATTGCAAGAGTCACAGGTTTATCTGTGGAGCAGGTAGAACAATTACAGACGGAACAGGACAATAATCAAGCTAAATAATAGATTTATAGATTGAGCGATCGCAGTAAGTTATTTTCATAAAAAATAACAGTGAGATAAATGCCTCCAGACAGGAAATAAAAATATCCTCAAATCTGGAGGCAATAGAAGTATTTTTTAGAGAAATTTTCTGGTTTCTCCGATGTGTTAACTCTTCTGTCCTAACTTTAATGATTGCGCTGTTATTGCGAGGCTGTCTTCAAAAAGTGCCTCATGACCCCAACGCTGTACTTGCTGACTCAGCAATGCTTCTGCCTTTTGTTCCGAAAGCGAACTGACTTGTTGAAACAAACCTGCGGACTGGGCACCACCATGTGTTTCCATCCGCATACAACCACCAGTTTCAGTACAAATCACTGTACCGCAGTCGGCTTTGGGATTGGTAGAACTCAGACGTAGGGCAATTAAATCGCCAGCTACTTCACCTGCATCAGCAACTGGAACTCCGGCCAATTCAGCTTCCACTTGCAGTTGGTCTTGGGCAACAAAGCGAATTTTAGCTATATCATAGTCTCCGCTTTCTTTTTCATAGGCAATTGGCTGCCATTGCAATCGACTGGCTAGCCAACCTAAAAATAGCAATGCTTGTGTGGGGTTGCCTTTTTCGTAATCAATGTTAACTCGATCGATGTCTTTAAGAGCAGCGCAACGATGAGGCGAATCGTAAGCCTGAGCTGTCAATTCCTGCCAAGCTGCCAAGCGTCGCCAGTTCAAATCAGCTAAAGGTATACCACTTTCTACCAAAGCTTGGAGGCTGAGGAGATCGTGTTCTGGCTCGTTAAAGTTGCAAGAATCTACAATGACATTATTGCAAACCGCAGCCAGTCGCTTGAATAAAGAGTTGTTGGGATCTGGTGTTGCTTTCCACCACAGAAACTTCGGCAAACCACCAATCAACAAAGCTGGAATCATTCCTCCTACCCGTTCCAAGGCGCTGGGAGTTCCAGACAGCGTTATGTATTCACAGCAAATCAGCGTACTGGAAGATTGCTTTTGGATGGGGCAATAGGCAGAAACTTGAGCTTTCACACCTTCATCTTCACCCGCGATCGGACACAGAGCAATAATACGGCACGGGTTGCGGATGGCAATCTCATCAGCAATTCTGGGACTAGCAGTATCTACACCATAAGAAATAGCACCACTTTCCCCAATAGATCCAATTCGCTGACCTTTGGCAAATTGTTCTCGCAAGATAGCTAAGGTTTCGGGATTTGCGGTTCCAGTTTCCGGCAGTTCAAATTTTTTCTGCACTTCTCGTAGTGCCGCTTTCGTTTGCGGCCCTAAAATTCCGTCAATCGGCCCGTGATAAAATCCTAAAGCCGCTAACAGATACTGAGTTTCTTCTGGTTCGTAAACCACTAAGGTAAAAGTTGTGGCGCGAGTGGCCGCAGGAAGCGCACCATCTTCACCAGCGATGCCATAACTTTGCCAAATTTGATTAAGTTCCGCTTCTATTTCTGTGAGCGAAATATCCTTTGGTGCTTGCAGTGAGAAAATCGTAGGAGCTTGAGTCATAGGAGAAGTATGAATTATGAAGTATGAAGTATGAAGTAAAACATTTCAGCCTTTAATCTTCATCCTTTCTACAGTCTGCGCCAGCGACGACCATCTTGATTAATCAAGAGTTCGGCTTCTGCTGGTTCCCAAGTACCGGCTTCGTACTGGGGAATGGTAGTTGGATCTGTGGGTGCATCCCAAACAGAAAGGGCGGGTGTTACTACCTGCCAAGCGGCTTCTACTTCATCTGCCCGTGTGAACAATGTTTGGTCGCCCATCATACAATCAAGGAATAGGCGATCGTAGGCATCAGAAGTCGCTTGGATGCCAAAGGAACCATAGCTAAAGTCCATATCAACAGAACGGGTGCGGAATTCTGCCCCAGGCATTTTCACATCAAAACGCAGGGAGATGCCTTCATTCGGTTGAATCCGCATCGCTAAAATGTTGGCATTACGCTGTTGCGCAGCAGATTGGAACATCCGAGACGGAACTTCACGGAAGTGGATGGAAATCTCACTCACTTTTTTGGGCATCCGCTTCCCAGTTCGCAAGTAGAATGGCACACCTTGCCAGCGCCAGTTATCTACCAAGAACTTCATCGCTACATAGGTGGGTGTTGTCGAGTTGGGATCGACTCCTGGTTCTTGTCGATACCCTGGAACTGGTTGTCCTTTCATCCAACCAGCGCTGTATTGACCGCGTATACAGGAACGTGACAAATTATTCACATCTGCCAGTCTAGTAGCCTGAAGCACTTTTACCTTTTCCGTGCGGATACTATCAGCATCCATTGAATTCGGTGCTTCCATCGCAGTCAAGCAGTAAAGTTGCATGAGGTGATTTTGCAACATATCCCGCAGTGCCCCGGCTTTTTCGTAGTACCCAGCTCGGTCTTCAACTCCTACGGTCTCTGCCACGGTAATTTGCACGTGGTCAACAAACTGGCGATTCCACAAAGGTTCAAAAATCGCATTGGCAAAGCGAAAAACTAATAAGTTCTGAACGGTTTCTTTACCTAAGTAGTGGTCAATGCGATAAACTTGGTTTTCTTTGCAGTATTTCTGCACGACTTTATTCAGGCTCTTGGCAGAAGCTAAGTCTCTACCGAAGGGCTTTTCAATGACCAAACGATGTTTATAGGGGTCATCTAGCATTCCGGCTCCCCCTAGCTGCCTAATGGCTTCGGGGAAGAAATTAGGAGCTACAGAAAGATAAAACATTCTGTTTCCCCTTGTGCCCCGTTTTTGATCTAGTTCGCTCAATAAGTCTTTGAGTTTCTGGTAGCTTTCAGGGTTGTCTATGTCCCCAGGGCAATAGAACAGTCCTTGAGAAAAGTCCTGCCAGAGTTCCCCTAGCTCGACATCACTGTGAGCCTCTTCCATGCCTTTCTGCATTTGCTCGCGGAAGTATTCGTGGCTCCACTCTCGGCGCGCCACGCCGACAATAGTGGTTTCTGGGGGAATGCGCCGTTCCCGTCGCAATTTGTAAAGTGCTGGTACGAGTTTGCGCCAGGTAAGATCGCCTGAAGCGCCAAAGATAACTATAATTTGGGGTTCGGGCATCCCTTGCTGTTGCAAACCGACGCGCAGGGGATTTTCTAGCAGACTGACCATAACAATTTGGGATGTGAGATAAAAAGGTTAAAGATTGGGCATGGGGGAGGCAGTGCGTTGCGGGGGTTCCCCCCGTTGTAGCAACTGCCGTCATAGGGCATGGGGCATTTTCCGTAGCCCCATGTCCCTATTCCCTAATACCTACACTGGTGACAATAGCTTGACTTTGCCTTCTAAAGAGTTCATTAGGGACTGGAAGGGCTGGACAAATTTGTCAATCCCTTCCACTAGCAGTTCATCCATCACTTTATCGATATCGATATTGATGTCAGGATCTTTGAGGTTTTCTATCAGGGTGTAAGCTTCTTCTACACCTGTTTCTACACGATTAGCGACATCGCAGTGATCTGCACAAGCGGTAATCGTTGCTGGGGGTAAGGTATTGACGGTATCTGGGCCGACCAACTCATCGATATACATCACGTCGCTGTAGTGGGGATCTTTGGTGCTAGTGCTGGCCCATAGTAAGCGCTGTACTTTAGCTCCTTTTGCGGCTAAGGCTTGCCAGCGATCGCTCTCAATAATTTTCTTGTATTCTTGATAAGCAATCTTGGCATTGGCGATCGCTACTTTTCCTTTCACAGCTTTTAATTTCGCCTCAATGGCAATATCGTCAACGCCTTTTTTCAACTTAGCATCAATCTTACCGTCAATGTTGCTGTCAATTCGGCTGAGGAAGAAGCTAGCAACTGAAGCTATCTTACTGATGTCTTCACCTGCTGCAACCCGCTTTTCTAAGCCGCGAATATAAGCCCAAGCTGTATTAATGTAGCTTTCTACTGAGAACAGCAGTGTGATGTTAACATTCATACCCTCAGCTATTACCTGTTCCACTGCTGGTAAACCCGCTTCGGTACCAGGAATTTTAATCATCAAATTTTCCCGTCCAATTTCTTGGAAATAGCGACGGGCTTCGTTGATTGTGGCTTCAGTATCGTGGGCGATGGTTGGTGGTACTTCGATACTCACATAGCCATCTAGTCTATTTGAGGCTTCATATACAGGGCGTAAAATATCACAAGCACTGCGGATATCTGCAAAAGCTAGGGATTCATAAATTTTGTATGTGGGTAAGCCAGCGCGAACTCCGGCTTCTATATCGGCATCATAAATCACATTACCAGCGATCGCTTTCTCAAAAATGGCTGGGTTGGAGGTAATCCCACAGATTCCTTGGTTCTCAACCAAATTTTTGAGTTCGCCTGATTGAATAATGTCACGGCTCAAATTATCCATCCAGATACTTTGACCGTATTGTTTAATCTCTAATAAATGATTGGTTGCCATAGCTATGTTTATTTCACTCCTGTTAATGATGTTTTTAAGTGAAGTTGGCAAAACCCATCAAATGTTGATGGTGACTTTTGAATTGTGGCGTTGCCAATCACTTATCGCATCGGCCAGCTGAGATAATGTTTACTTCAATTTCTAAAAACGCTATTCTGCATTCCCAATCGCTGTAATTAACTTTTAATTACTTAGTAGCAGATGCTCCCAGTATCTTTGCTACCTTTGTAACTTCTACTAGTACAGCAAGGTGGAAATAACGATCCAGTTGTAAAAAAAGCTGAAAAAGCTTAAGTTACAGTCTTGATTTCCTTTTGCCATCTGCCTTCTTGCACTAGTGACCGTTTTGAATAAAAGACTCTACCTTCGCTACATCCTCTCTGCTACCAATAATTAAAGGCGTGCGTTGATGCAATTTTTTCGGTACTACATCTAAAATATCTACCAATCCTGTAGTGGCACGACCTCCTGCTTGCTCAATCAAAAAAGCTAGGGGAGCAGTTTCATAAAGCAGGCGCAATTTGCCTTCTGGTTTCTGAATTGTGCCTGGATAGAGAAACACTCCGCCTTGAACTAAAATTCTATGGATATCGCTCACCATTGCCCCACTATAGCGAGCTGTATAGCCTTCTGTGCGATGGACATAGCGGATATATTCCCGAATAGATTCTTCCCACTGCCAAAAATTCCCTTCGTTGACGCTGTATACCGAACCGTGATTGGGAATTTTGATATTTTCTTCCGTGAGGATAAACTCACCCAAGCTGGGATCGAGGGTAAATGAGTGAACGCCCTTGCCTATAGTATAGACCAGCATTGTGCTGGGGCCATAGAGTATGTATCCTGCGGCAAGTTGCTTGCGTCCATTGGCGAGCAGGTCAACAGCCTTACCATCGATATCGTCGCCTTCCTGTTGCCGAATGGAAAAAATCGAACCTAAGCTGAGATTTGTATCGGTGTTTGATGAGCCATCAATTGGATCGTAGAGCAAAGTATAGCGGCCAATAGGACAGTTTTCTGGGATGTAATAGGGTTTGTCCATTTCCTCGGAAGCTAAACGACAAACTAGGCCGCTTTGCTTAAAAACAGCTATGAATACCTCATTGGCATAAACATCCATCTTTTTGACGGACTCTCCCTGCACGTTAACTTCCCCTGTAAATCCCAGCACACCTTCCATTAATCCGGCACGGCTGAGGTGACGGGCAATAAGTTTACCTGCCAAACCAATTCGATTCATCAGGGCACTCAAGTCCTGTGCCTCAGCAGAAAAACTTTGACATTGCTGTAGGACGTGACGTGATAACGTTGTACAATCTCTATCTAAGGTCTTATCTCCAGCGTAGTTGTTAGACAAATCTAAAGATTCAGGCGCTTGAGTCATTGTCTTGTTCTCCCTAGGACTATGTGTGGGTTCGGCTACTACCGTTGATGGCAATTTATCGAGATCTCTGCCTCTATCTTAGAAAGGTAATTTGATAACCTAGATTTGTTTTTAGATAAACTAAAGAAATGAATATCTTGTACCTGTCTTGCTGAGGATAACTGCGAATATACAGCGCTCTATTTGAGCAAATCTACTTAGTATTGTTGGTAACTTAAATTTTGTTGCTACAACGACCATTCTTGATTTATTCAGTTCTGATGCACTGAGGTTGCCTCTACCCTCTGGGTATGCAATAGGTGAATGCTCGTTAGTAAATTTTACATTTTACAAGCCATGATTTTAGTTGGGATGCAAAAAACCGACTAGTAGTAAGATTTACTTAACCGATCCTAACTAGTCGGGTAAATTATAGTACAGCGTAGCGGAGCTCAAGCAAATATACAAAACCGCTGAAAAGATTACGCCGTATTTATTTTGAATTGGGAATTCCGCAAACGGTACTAGTGAGTTATTTGATTGCGTATTGTTTCTAGTAAATATTACTGACTAAGGTATTGCGTAACTAGAAAACAATTTGTTATGATTGTATTTCTCTGTTTTATATCTCTTGTTTTTTCGCCCAGCTACCTCGTCGGTTATCTTCTCTTGGTTTAGCTTTATTGACTCTGAGCTGACGCCCCATCCATTCTGCACCATCTAATTCTGCGATCGCAGCGTCTTCTTGGGCATCTTCATTCATATCTACAAATGCAAAGCCCCGCAGTCTGCCTGTTTCGCGGTCAGTAGGTAAAACTACCCTTTTAACTTCGCCATAATCTGTAAATACTGCTCTTAGATCCGCTTCGGTAGCGCGGTAGGAGAGATTTCCAACGTAAATAGTCATGTGGATCACGTAAGTTTCAACAAGGAGCGATAAGTTCAGCTAAAGAACAGATCTAAGTAACTTGCAAACTTTGCATAGTTTCCTCTGATTCACCATTGGCGAATGTTGTAAGGCGGCAACCTTAACTGTGGTATCGTCTACAACTATATGTGCCATGTGGCTGAACTTACTCATACGCTCATATAATAACTGATCGTGCTGTTTTTCAAAGTATGAGATTTTACAAACCCTCATAGCATAAAATCAGCAACTCTTATAATTTTTATATTTTTGAGGATTTTGTTTTATATTTGACAGACAAAATTCTCCATTAACAGGCTCAATTGCCCAGTCCCATTTTTGATGCACGCTGAGTGTGGATATTAAGTTTTGAAATTGGCGCGATTTACTTGTGGCTGTTAAGAATTGAATTGAGTAAATCCAACTTTCTATGTGGTGTTCTTGACTAGCTAGTGACACTGTAAAAATTGAATTTATAAAATCACTTCATATTTTCTACTTTTATCAGTTCTTTGCTGTGGCACATTTCAATGTGGCACAAATTGGTCAATCTTACTGTTTTTTAGATTACAATATGTATATATAGTTACTTATAAATTAAATTGTTGGAGGTCTACTATGAAGTATTGTCGCCTCCGGCTTAAGTCTCAATGTGGCTGGCTTTTAGCTATAGTTAGCGCCATCATGGCTCAACCTGTAATAGCACAGACAGCAAACTTTGGCACACTCAAGCTGTCAACGGGGTTTACTCCAGCACAAGGAGTAGTTGAAGGTTACACAGGCGGTTCTTACTCGCTGTCAGCTATTAGCAACCGCGATCGCGATAAAAAAGCTTGCATTGGCTTTGCCGATCCTAAACCCGATCACATCTTGGTTTTGGAAAAAGACTTTGCTCGGCTCAAAGTATTAGTTAACAGCGGCGGTTACGACACCACATTACTCATCAAAGGCCCAGACGACACAACAATTCGCTGTGGCGATGATACTGGTAAGAGCAAAGATGCCAGTATTGATGACCAAAATTTCAAAAGTGGAACCTATCAAGTTTGGGTAGGTACATTTAATCCTGGTGTGAAGCACAATTACACTTTGACAGTAGAGCAACCGTGACGGGGGCAGGGAAGACAAGGGAGACAAGGAGGACAAAGTGAGACCAGCACTGCGGGAGGGTTTCCAACGCCAGTCGCTCATGGGGGAGACCCCCAAGACCCCGCTAGCTCCTCCGCAGGCGACTGGCATTAGCGCAGCGTAAAGCCTTCGGCATAGCTTCGCTTAGAGCGACGAAGGAGCGTCACCCGAAGGGGAGAAATTAATGACCTTGCCCAATGTCCAACTTTGTTACGAGGAACACATGGAACGATAATATGGGAAGGTAGCTCGTTTTGCTTTCCGAGGGTACTATCTCGTGCTATCTACACTGCGTACCGACTTTCGTATCATCTTTGAACGTGACCCAGCTGCCCGCAACTGGTTGGAAGTGTTATTCTGCTACCCCGGTTTGCAAGCCTTGCTATTTCATCGGCTGGCTCACTGGCTGTATGTTATTGGCATTCCTTTTATCCCTCGTCTGATATCTCATATTGCTCGATTTTTCACGGGAATTGAAATCCATCCAGGCGCAGCAATTGGACATGGCGTGTTTATCGATCACGGTATGGGTGTAGTGATTGGTGAAACCGCGATCGTCGGAGACTATGCCCTAATTTATCAAGGTGTCACCCTTGGTGGTACTGGTAAAGAAAGTGGTAAACGCCATCCAACCTTGGGCGAAAATGTTGTGGTTGGTGCTGGTGCAAAAGTACTTGGCAATATTCAAATTGGAAACAATGTCCGCATTGGTGCTGGCTCAGTTGTGCTTAGGGATGTTCCTTCTAATTGCACAGTTGTTGGTGTACCTGGTCGCATCATTTATCGTTCTGGCGTCAGGGTTGCGCCTCTAGAACACAACAACTTACCAGATTCAGAAGCTGAAGTAATTCGTGCTTTAGTAGACCGGATTGAAGCACTTGAAGAACAAATAAAACATCTTCAGCCCGCCCATTTGTCCGATAAATCTCCTGTTTTGGCTGGTAATTTCTCATCTAATCAAGATGAATTAACAGAAGAATTGCCCTTGTGTAACCTCAGAGATAAGGCAATCCAGCAGTTTCTTGATGGTGCAGGTATATAACCAGGGTCAAGAGTTTAGAGTCTAGAGCCTCAAGTCAAAGGTCAAGCATTTCATCTCTACTGCCCCCTCATTCCCCTTCTCGCATCTTTATTTCCCATTAAGGATTAATTTCTTTGGTAGACCACTCGTGCTGGTCATTGCGGTAGTATAACCAACGATTTTGTGGTTCTCCACGTAACTCTAAATGATCTACTTGTAAAGGGTCGAGTAGCAATAAGCAAAAATTTGAGAGTGGCTGGCTGGGATTTGGTGGGGGTGGGTTAAATGCAGCTTTTTCATCCTTATTTCTCCGTTCACCAGGATGAGGCCAAGCAAATTGAAGCCGCGCTGCATCACTCAACTCTTGCCAGGTAGTAGCGCGTGCGGTTGCTAGGTCGGCTTGAGAATCGCTTCCTACCAAGATTAAGCTACCAGTAATTCGGAATTGTTCTCGTGTATTGGGGAAGTACCAGCAAGCTTCTGCCCAAGCTTTTTGTTGTATCTGTTCAGCTTTTTCACTGCGGGAATCGGTAATAAATTTTAGCTGGTTGGTAGCTTCTAAAAAGCCACGAAAAACTACAGTCCGATTAGCGGGTAGACCATTTACCCGGACTGTTGCTAGTTGTAAGTAACGGGCATAAGGTAGACTGCGATTTTGATGGAGGGCGCGGGCGATCGCACTTCGCCAGGGAGCAAGAGACATTGGGCTGCAAAAGAGAAACAATATTATACATTATGGATTGATGTTGCACTTTGTACTGTTGTAAAGCAAGCGCGAGTTGTCTCTTTTGGCAATCTTTAATCCTGAATCTACTTGGTCTATAGTCTTAATCTGTCAGCAAGCAACAAGACTAGATTTATGGTTCGAGAGCTTGAAACAAAATACCAAAGTGCAAACTTTGCAGATATTGCATCCGCAGCTAATCCTGTATTGTTTAGAACCTATAGCCGCCGCAGTCCGGCTGGTTTGAGGTCAATACGGGATCAGGTATGCGCTGGCACTCTCCAAAGCAAAAAAAATACCCTTGCTTTGACGAAGCAGGGTAATGAAATAAAATACATCAACCCCATTATGCAAGAAAACAGAGTCAATAAGGCTGAAAGTTTCCAACCTCTACTTGCCGTTGCCAATATACAGCCACATAACTTACTTTCTCTAAATGTGATAGGCCAAGCACACGAAAACCAAAATATTCCGATTATTGCTCATCCAACCCAAGGAACTACACTACCTGGAGCCTTAGATTTATTGCCAATACTTAGCTATGGAGGAGTTTCAGTAGCTGTGATTCTTGCAATGAATTGGTTCGTCCAAACCCATCTCAAGTCGATTACTGAACTGGTGAAAGTAATTAACAAAACTAAAAAGTAACTTATGGAAGGATTTGAGCAATCGCCCATACTTCTATCTAATTCTCAAGGAATAGTAAAGCGAGCTTTTTAGGCGAGAACAACAGTTACACCTGTAAAGGTGAGTAAGTTGCTTGAAAAAGCAGTAAATACCTCAAATATGGAGATATGTGGTCAATCAGCCCCATATCTCTATGAGATAGAGATTATTGAGATAAAGCTTAAGTTGTCTCTTTTGGCAAGCTTTAATCCTGAATCTACTTGGTCTATAGTCTTAATCTGTTAGCAAGCAACAAGACTGGATTTATGGTTCGAGAGCTTGAAAGAAAACGCCAGAGTGCAAAGTTTCCGGAAACTGCCCCCGCAGCTAATCCTGTATTTTTCAGGACTTATAGCCGCCGCAGTCCGGCAGGTTTAAGGGAAACTTGGGATGAAGTATGCGATCGCACTCTTGTTGGCTTAGTCGAACTGGGGAAACTCAGCCGTGAAGAAGCAGTCATCTTAGACAAGATGCAGCGTAATATGAAAGCCTTGCCCAGTGGGCGCTGGTTATGGGTTGGTGGCACAGATTGGATAGCCAAGCCGAAAAACTTTTCTGGGGCTTACAATTGCACCTCTACCAACCTCCAAGACTGGAAAGCCTTTGGGTTGATGATGGATTTAGCAATGATGGGCTGTGGTACTGGAGCCATCATTGAACCGAGATATATTAATCAACTACCCCCAATCCGCAATCGCCTGAATATAACTGTACAGGGTGAAATTGGTGCTACTCCTAAAGAACAGCGTCGGGAGTATACAGAAATCTCTATACAGGGTAATCAAGTCACTATCCACGTTGGCGATAGCCGTGAAGGTTGGGTGAAATCTTATCAAACCTTATTAGAACTGTCTACAGATGAGAGATTTAGCAGGGAAGTTCAAGTATTCGTTGATATTAGTGATGTTCGTCAAGCCGGAGAAACTCTCAAGGGTTTTGGAGGAGTAGCAAATCCGGTTAAATTGCCTACACTTTACGAAAATTGTGCATCTATTCTGAATAAAGCTTTAGGTAGGCAATTAAATTCTGTTGAATGCTGCCTATTAATCGATCAAGCAGCTGTAACAATTGTTGCTGGCAATATCCGAAGAAGCGCGGGTATGCGTCAGTTCATGGCTGACGATCAATTAGGAGCTACAGCCAAAGATAATTTATGGCAGCAAGATGCAGAAGGTAACTGGAGAATTGATCCAGAACGTGATGCTCTGCGGATGGCAAATCATACTAGAGTGTTTCATCGCAAGCCGACATTAGAAGAATCTATTGAAGCTGTTCGCAAACAGTATTACAGTGGTGAAGGAGCGATTCAATGGGCTGGGGAAGGAGTAGCTAGAGCTAACGTTGATTTGCTATCAACATCAGCATTAAAAATTGATTTCCTCAAAGCTTACGAACAAGGAACAGCAAAACAGTGGTTACAAGAAAACTATCCAAATCTGGATGTTGAGGAGATAGAACACCGTTTAGCTAGGTTCGGATTAAATCCTTGTGTTACTGCTGAAACTTGGGTTCACACTGAACAAGGTGCACGACAAGTTAAAGATTTAATAGGCAAACAGTTGAGTGTATACGTCAATGGAGAACTATTTAGCACTACAACTGATGGCTTTTGGTTAACTGGAATTAAACCCATATTGAAAGTTATTACTCAAGAGGGCTATGAATTGCGTTTGACTGGCAATCATAAGCTTCTTAAGGTAACTGCTCAAACGCAAAAAAGGCAATACTCCGAATGGGTAGAGGCTCAAGATTTATCCCCAGGGGACTATATTTTGCTTCATAACCATCGTGGGGTAAAACCTTGGGATAGTTTTGGTACTTTTGATGAGGGTTGGTTGCTTGGGAGTCTGATTGGTGATGGAAGCATTGCAAAAACACAATGGGGAAAAACAGCATATCTACGATATTGGCAAGATACCCAAGAAGAAATGGGAAGATATGCAGTCGCATTACTTCAAAATGCTGTAGATTTTTCAACTACTACAGACTCTGGATGCTATCATCAACAACTCAAACATCGAGTGATTAACTCATCGGGGTTGGCTCGACTAGCAGCTGATTATGGTGTTACTGTAGAACACAAAATGCCAACAGATAAAATAGAGCAAGCCAGCTATGAGTTTTATCGTGGGTTCTTGCGTGGTTTGTTTGATGCTGATGGTAGTGTGCAAGGTAATCAGCAAAAAGGTGTTAGTGTCAGATTAGCACAAAGTAATCTTGGCTCTTTGAAGGTTATTCAAAGAATGCTGGCAAGATTGGGCATTATTTCCACGATTTATCAAGAACGCCGTCCTGAAAGTGAGCGTTATCTTCCTGATAGTAATCGTGAACTAGCATTGTATTGTTGTAAGGCACAACATGAGCTTGTTATTTCTAATGATAATATCTACTATTTTCAGGAAATTGTAGGATTTCAGGAGCCTCAAAAAGCTAGACGCTTACAAGAATTATTGGATGGATACAAACGAAAACTAAACCGTGAGAGATTTGCTGTTAAAGTCAAGCAAATTTTATCTGATGGCTTTGAAGCTGTTTATGACTGTACTGTACCAGGTGTTTCTCAGTTTGATGCTAATGGGATTGTTGCTCACAATTGTGGTGAAATTATTGGTAGTAACTTCCACTGTAATTTGTCAGAAGTTCACCTTAATCAACTTGACCCACATAACTATAAAGAACAAGAGGAAGCTTTCACTGCTGGGGCGCTTTCTGTAGCCGCGCTGTTAAATCATAAATTCCTTGAACCTCGCTATCAAAAAAGCCGCGAATTAGATCCAATTGTCGGGGTTTCTTTCACAGGGTTATTTGATTTCTTTGTCAATGCTTTTGGTGTTGATTGGTTGCGTTGGTGGGAAGCAGGAAGACCCGCTACTCCCCAAGGATTGGTATTTAAGCGCCAAGAAGCGAAATACCTAAGTTACTGGAAAGATATTGTACATCGGGTAGTTTGGGATTACTGCGATCGCCACAATCTCAAACGTCCAAATCGCTGTACAACTGTCCAGCCTAGCGGTACTAAAGCACTATTAACAGGTGCTAGTTCTGGATGGCATCCCCCTAAAGCCCAAAGATTTATTCGCCGGATCACTTTCCGCAAAAACGACCCTGTAGCCTTAGCTTGTATTGACTATGGTTACAACGTTATTCCTTCTCAATCTGACAAAGATGAACAGGGTAATTTACTTAACGATCCCTTCGATCCTCGTGTGAGTGAATGGTTAGTTGAAATTCCTGTTGCTGTACCTTGGGCTGATTTACCAGGAGCCGATCAAATTGATGTTTCTAAGTTCTCTGTCTTAGCTCAATTAGATTTTGTTCTGCAAGTTCAGCAGTATTATGTCACTCATAACACCTCTGCAACTTTAGAGCTACGTTCTGAAGAAGTGGAGCCTTTAGGACAGCGCATTTATGAAGCCATCCAGAATGATGAGGGATATATTTCGGCAGCACTTTTAGCTCGTTTTGATGATTTGCAATCATTTCCACGTTTGCCATTTGAACCCATAGATAAACTCACCTACGAGCGTTTATCTCAAGAAGTAAAAGCACGACGTAAAACAGATGATTTCTGTGCAGTGCTAAGTCGTTACGATCTAGGTGAATTGGCTGAGGCTGGACCATCTGGATGTGACTCTGATAAATGTATGTTTCCCGTGCAGGAACCAAACTCATAAAGCACGATGACAAGTAAATAAGAATTAAGTGAAAACTTTAGATCCCCGACTTCTAATAGAAGCCGGGGATCTTGGTATCAGGAAATTGAAATAGAGTAGCAAACTAAGACTAAATCTCACATAAAACAGAGTATTTAACCTGAAAACTAATATAAATCTGCACTGTTGGCACAGCCGATTAATCGTCATGATTACTTTGTATAAAACACCTCCTGCGTGGAATTTACCAAGTCTTAGCCCTCCCTGCATGAAGCTGGAAACTTGGTTACGCATGGCCAAGATACCTTACAAAGCTGATACAAACGTTAATTTAGCAGCAGCCCCAAAAGGCAAGATACCATTCATTGAATATCAAGGTAACTTGATTGGTGATTCCACTTTAATTATTGAGGTGCTGAGACAAAAAGAAGGTATAGACCTTGATGAAGGGTTAACAGCTACTGAACGGGCTATATCTCTCGCTTTTCGTAGAATGCTCAAAGAGAATATTTACTGGGGTCTAGGTGAGATTCGCTTTAATGTTGAAGAGAATTGGCAAATTTATAAAGAACTGTTATCTAAGTACTTTCCTCAAATGCCAACAGCAGAATTAGAGCCAATTTTGGAAAGTATACGTCAAAGTTTTCGCTCTCAGATGTATGGTCATGGTATGGGGCGTCATAGCAGTGAGGAAATATTTCTGCTAATAAGTGCTGATTTTCAAGCACTTTCAGATTTCCTGGCTGATAAACCATTTTTTATGGGAGATAGACCTACAACAATAGATGCAACTTTGTACGCTTATGTCGGTAATGCCATTAAGCCACCCTTCAAACACCCGATTATTGATTATGTTCTTCAACTGTCAAATCTCTGCCAGCATTATGAGCGTATGAATCAGCTATTTTTCAGCGATACTGAGTTAGATCGTGGCAATGCTTGATTGACAATTTCTTACCACTTAAATAAATCTGGGTATAATCTGTCACCGAAAATCATAGAAAGATTTTCACGTTACGATCGATAAAGAAGTAATAATTTTCTAAGGCAGCACCAGGAGATTCTTAATGTTCATTGATGAATTGTCACCAATCTTTAAAGAATTTACGCAACATCCAGTCTCATTTTTGGGTGGATTCTTTTCGGGCATGTTTCGGCTCAATCTTGCAGACGAACCCGTAAAAAGCTGGCTAGATAAACAAACAGGCTCTACTAGTTATAGCTCAACTACAACTGAGGTTAATAATGGTAGATCTGCTGGCCCTCAACAAATAGCTATTGAATAATGGTCAGATAATTTAGATTCTAGTAAAGATTCTAGTAACTTAAAGGTCTGCTGATTCGCGGCAGACCTTTATTTTTAACTCTTCTTGGGTATGGTCATTAACAGAAGTTTCCACTCAGCCATTCAATAGACGATATCTTCTCATATCAAAGATGCTCTTGTTAGCTGGCTCAAGTTTAGCAATACAACGCTCCCTTATTTCAAGCTATTATTCGCTACTTGCAAATTAAGGCTGGAGTTTAAAGAAGATCCTAGCTTTGAGTAATCCTGCCTCATTACTGTAACTACTAACTGTAAGCGATCGCAAATTCTCAAAAAATGGCTTTCCTACTAGTTCTACTAGTTTGAGAATTGGTAACTGACGCTCTACAAGACTTTTACTTGTCGTCCAGTCAAGATATACATAACCTTGGTTGGGTTGGGGAATAGTAGCAATACTATCTTGAAAATTACGATTTTTAACTAAGGAATTGTCTTTAGCAGAGAGTATTTCAGCCATTGTTTCCAAATCGGAAGTGAAAATTTCGTAATTTCCGAGAGTTGTATGTACTCCCTGGACTTTTGTCTCAACGGTGTAAGCCAGACGGTCTTTATCGTCAAGTTTTTTGCTAGTAGCTATTAAATCTGTCCACGCAGAAATTTTTTGATTATTCAGATTGAGGGAATTAATATTCAGCCCTTTGGTAGATGCGCTCGCATCTAAACGTGAAATTCCTTCTGTCACCTCTGGGGTGTTTTCTACAGCAAAAACCCAGCTATCTGTTTTTTGCTCGTTTCCGGGTAATAATGCGATCGCATATTCTCCTTTTACCCAACTGAAGATATCCTCAGCCAAGTTTATCCCCCAACGGTTTTGCAGTTCGCTCAAAGGCTTGGCTATTTGGGAATTAACAGCTTTACCCGAACCAGATATCGTCGCTGTTGCTTGTTTCCAGAGTTTAGCGAGATCGGTGTCACCTAAATTGCTCAAATTAGCGCCAGAGATTGCCAAACCTGCTGATTGGGGGATATATTGCAATGCAGCTACAGGTTGGGACAGCAAAGGGGTTGGGGAGGGAGATGCTGTTTCTGATGCACTCAGAAAGCTCGTTTCTGCCACTAATCCTTTAGAGTTTAAAATTAGAGAAATAATTTCGCTGTCATAGGTTGCTTCTCGCAGCTCTAAGCCTTGGGATTTTGCTAAGGTGGGGAGATTCAAGAAAGCTAAACCCAATGCACCTTTGGGTAATTGCTGAGTCGCTTTCTGATATTGCACGGAGCTGTTTAAATTCAGATCGGGAGCCTGGACGTTATTAATCGCATCTTTGAGAACTTTGAGATCGTTGGCAAACAAGACAAAGCGATCGCCAACAGCTGCACCAGCCAAAAAGTCTTGCTTTGCTGGCGGATTATCGTAAAGTAGTTTCACACCTTGATATTCTTCTGTGCCCAAGTTTGCCCCAGCTAGTACCCGCTTGGAAAATAAAATTTCCAGAAACTCGCGGCTTTTTTGCGGTTGTGTAGTTGCTAGCGCCATCAAATACCCAGGCTGCTGTCCGTTTTCTGGGTCGCGATCGATATCTAAAGTAGTTAAAGCTAGGGTAATTTCATTTCCTAACCAAGGTTGAATATCTTCTTGGTAATTGATGTTACTTTTAGCGAGTAAATTAGTTTTCAGCTGAGATAATTCCCCTTGACGCTCTAAGACCTGCAATCGGTCTGGATTTACTAGCAAAGATACTGTCACTGGGGAAAACTTCGACACAAAAATAGTAGCACCAGGCTGAGAAGTAGCAGCAGCGATATTAACTGGATTTTTAGCCGACAACCAGTAAAAGCCAGTAATTATAATTACCAGCAGAGCGATCGCGCCAGCTATGAGGAAACCAAAAAATGAGCTTTGCCTATTCACTTAACCTCCTCGCCCCGAAAGCTTCTAATTTCTAAGCATAGTAAGGAAGGGACAAGCGATTTGAATTGCCTGCCAAATATCGCATAATGCATATATATCTATGAATTAATTTAGGAATGGATGCTCATGCTAGGGTTAACATATTCTGTCAACATAAATGATATAGGATTGTTTACAAAAACCTCATGACAGCCAACTCAATTCCCCAAATTAGCGTTGAAGAACTGGCACAACGTCTATCTACTCAGGATTCTAGTATTCAACTAGTAGATGTGCGCGAACCTCAAGAATTAGCGATCGCCAGCATTGAGGGCTTTGTCAACTTCCCTTTGAGTGAATTTGCGGAATGGGGCGATGAAATACCCACCCTTTTGAATCCTCATGCTGAAACCCTGGTACTCTGCCATCACGGGATGCGTTCTGCTCAGATGTGTCAGTGGTTAGTTGCTCAAGGTTTTACAAACGTTAAAAACATAGCAGGTGGAATTGATGCTTACTCTGTCTTAGTCGATCGGTCAATTCCTCAGTATTAATTCTTCAAGATTTGAACTATAGATTGCTCATTTAATACTGAGCTTCCTATTTAGGAAATACATGAGAGTCTCGCCTTGTAGCAATACTGGCGAAATTCTTCATGATGAGTTATGTATAGATGATCCTTTTAGCTTATATATCTCAAAAGCCAAAAAATCAGTACAGAGAAATACATTTTTTAATAAAAGCTTATGGAAAAATACGGTTAATCAGTTAAAAATTCCAATTGAGAGTAGCAGTTTTGATAACGTTAGTCAAGCTGTAGTATAGACCAATCTGGAACTTTACACTAATTAACTGTTTTATAATTAAATAGTCAGTTATCTTAATCCACAATTAGATATATTAGTTAACTATTAATATTTTTTTCCGTTTGCTGTAAAAAGCACAAACTTTTACAAACTTTGATTAACATTTGCCTTCAGTAAAGAATACTTATGCAAGTCCAGTTGACAAATCGACAACAGCATATACTTTGGGCAACAGTACGTCACTACATTGCTACGGCAGAGCCTGTGGGATCGAAAGCTTTAATTGAAGAGTACGATCTAGGTGTTAGTTCCGCCACAATTCGCAATGTGATGGGTGTCCTAGAAAAATCTGGCTTACTGTACCAACCACACACATCTGCTGGACGAGTCCCTTCTGATTCAGGCTATCGCATTTATGTCGATCGCTTAATCACGCCTTCTGAAACTTTAGCCAAAGAAGTAGAGTTAGCACTGCAAAAACGCTTGCAATGGGAAGATTGGAGTTTAGAAGCCCTATTGCAAGGAGCAGCCCAAATCTTAGCAACCTTGAGTGGGTGTATCAGCTTGATTACCATGCCGCAAAATAATACAGCATTGTTGCGACATTTGCAATTGGTGCAAATTGAAACTGGGCGAATCGTGCTGATTGTCGTTACCGATGGTTATGAAACTCATTCCAGACTGATGGATTTGTCACCGACGCGAGAAGAGACTAAACTCGATGGGGAAGCTATAGATCGCGAATTACAAATTGTTTCTAACTTTTTGAATAGCCACCTACGGGGACGCAGTCTGCTGGAATTAGCCAATCTTGACTGGAGTCAATTAGATCGGGAATTTCAACTTTATGGTGAATTCTTGAAAAATTCTGTTGCAGAATTGACTCGTCGAATGACACCAACAACAACGCAAATAATGGTTCGAGGTGTAGCAGAGGTTTTGCGTCAGCCAGAATTTTCGCAATTACAGCAAGTACAGACAATTATCCATCTACTGGAAGAAGAACAAGACCAACTATCAAAATTAATCTTTGAAGAGCCAGAAGGTGAAGATCGGAGTAAATCACGGGTAAATGTGCGCATTGGCTCGGAAAACCCACTAGAACCAATACGTACCTGCACCTTGATTACTTCTACCTATCGCCGTGGTTCCGTACCAGTAGGGAGCGTAGGAGTTTTAGGGCCAACACGCTTAGATTATGAAGGTGCGATCGCAGTTGTAGCTGCGGCGGCCGATTATCTCTCGGAAGCTTTTAGTCAATAATTGTGCTGAATCCATAACTCGAATCCGAGTGTTCATACCCTTGATGAACTAGCCTCAGCTGAGTTTTAATGGAGATTCTTACTTTTGGAGTCTAATTATACAAGAATATCTGTGTTTCCTCGTAAACGCGATAACTTGTAAAAGAACTCTCCATATTTCTCTAGGGTAGTTAATACACTCTTCATCCCTAAGCAAAGGATTCAGTCAATGATAGAAGCTATAGGTTTGGTGATGACCGGATTCTGGTTATTTACGATCTATGACTGTATTCGTAACGAGCCAGAGAGACAAATATGGCTGTGGATTTTACTTTTTGTTAATTTTCCTGGGGCCGTTATCTATTTTTTAACGCGTTGGATACCGAGAAGTAGTGTCCCACTCCCCAATTATTTCAATCGCTGGACGCATAAGCGCGAACTTTGGATGGCGGAAGCACAAGCGAAGAATATTGGAAAAGCTCATCAATACGTTACTTTAGGAAATCTGCTTTGCGATATGGGAAGCTACGATAAAGCAGAAGTAGCCTATAACCAAGCTCTAGAAAAAGAACCAGATAATCTGCAAGCACTTTGGGGTGCAGCATTTATTGCAGCCAAAAATCATAAATTTACATCCGCTAAAGAGTATTTGCATACCATATTAAAAATCGCCCCAGATTATAAGTATGGCGATGCTTCTTTAATTTATGGCGAAACACTTTTTGCTTTACAAGAACTCGATAAAGCTAAAATACATTTAGAACAACATATAAAAAATTGGAGTCATCCAGAAGCATATCTGACTTTGGCTAAAATTCTCTCTCAGCAAAACGATACTCAAGCAGCACGTAGTTATCTAGAAACTACGATCGCTAAAATCAGAGGTTCATCCTACTATCACTTCAAACGTAATCGTCATTTTATTAGTAAGGCAGAGAAGTTATTAAAAACTTTATAGAACGTTAAAATAAATTCATTTCCAAATTAATATGTTGCAAAAAATCATCTATTTCTCACTCTGGATTGGATTTATTACTTACGCCTTTCTCCTAGCACCTCCAAATCAACCCGATACATTTGAGTTAATTAAAAACCTATCCACAGGGCAATGGCAAGGAATTAATCCGTTAGTAATTGCACTATTCAACATCATGGGCGTGTGGCCGTTAATTTATAGTGCAGTATTATTTGTTGATGGTAGAGGGCAAAAAATACCTGCTTGGCCATTTGCTACAGCTTCTTTTGCCGTTGGGGCTTTTGCACTTTTACCCTACTTGGCCTTACGCAAACCTAATCAACAGTTTGAAGGTAGAAAAAACGCTGCAATTAAACTTTTAGATTCTCGTGTAACTGGTATTTTTCTCACCGTTGCTGCTGCAATTTTAATTGCCTATGGTGTACGAGGTGGAGATTGGGGAGATTTTGTACAACAGTGGCAAACTAGCCGCTTTATCCATGTGATGAGCCTAGATTTCGGTTTTTTAGCCTTATTATTTCCAGTAGCATTATTAGGAGATGATATGGCGCGTCGTGGTTGGACAAATTCTCAGTTATTTTGGTTAATAGCTTTAATTCCCTTGTTCGGTCCGCTGATTTATCTATGTGTGCGTCCACCTTTACCAGAAGCAGGAGTAGAAAACATATCAAGTCAACAAAAAACAGTAGCGAACTAAGAGAATTTCGCTAGAAATTTAGATTAAGAAAAATTCTTACCCATTTTATAAACTTCTGGTAGCTGCCACCAAGGAACATGAGGAAATTCGTGATGTTCTTCGTGGTAGCCAAAATGATAGCACGCAATCAATGACCACCAAATCGGGCGCTTAATAGTTTGGGCTTTATGAGGCTGAATATAACCACCTATTGGCTCTTTATGTGGGATAAAAGTACCAAAATAGAACAATTGTAATGAACTTAAAATTGAGGGAATTACCCAAAAGTAATTTAGGTTCGCTTTCGGGATATGCAACAGCAAATGTAAACTTTGATAGACAATCGTTACAGCTATAATCTGTCCCCAACTCCAGTAATTTTTCATAAAATAAAAATACCAAGCAAAGAAATTTTTATGTTTGCCATCATGAAAATCTGGATCTAGATTGCTAGCTGGGTTATGGTGGTGTAACCAATGCTTTTTTAATAATGTTTGATAGGGTAAAAGACCATAAAGAGAGATACACAATTTACCGATAAAATGATTAATCTGGGGATGATAGGGGCATACAGACCCATGCATAGCATCATGGCAGGTAATAAATAATCCTGTATATAAAAATGTTTGCCAAAGTAGGAGCAACATTAATAACAAGCAGTTGAGATGCGAAATATCGAGGGAAATCAAAAATCCTAAGCTAATAGCCCATATACTAATAATAAGAATTGCAATTATCAGCCCTGGAGATAAGAAGTTACTACTAAATGTCGGATTAAGTTGGTTTTGATGAGGTGGTTGCTCTAATTCGATCATTTGTTACTCCATACAACATTTAAGTGATTTTTACCACTACGTACTCATGGTAAAATCACCAACCACTAATAAAAAAACCTGGGTAGCAATTGGTGTTTTCTAGAGAAAGCAGGAAAATGTCAATACATTTAGAAATGTTAAGACCAATCTAAATAGTATTACACATACAACTGCGTCCTTGCTCTAAGTTATGCGATCGCACTGCTGAGTTTGGTATTTGCACCAGTTAATTATCGAGAGGTGTTATAAATCAGGTTGAGTACGTCTCGCAGTACGTTGTAGCCGTTAAGATCCCAAAGTAGGCTAGAAAGCCAATCATCGCCAAGCGACTGTTCTACACATTCGACTGCAAAAAAATTACAGTCTTTGCCATTGGATGTAGTTTCAGTAACGCAGTGGCTTCCAAATCTAAAATTGTCTAATACTAAAGGTTATTTAATCTCAGTTCTAAGGCTCCACTACTACCTCGATGAGGAGGAATAGTTGTATT
Organism: Calothrix sp. NIES-2098; assembly: GCF_963875125.1. Lineage (NCBI taxonomy): Bacteria > Bacillati > Cyanobacteriota > Cyanophyceae > Nostocales > Calotrichaceae > Calothrix > Calothrix sp. NIES-2098. The sequence continues at coordinate 7,106,441 of NZ_CAWNKJ010000001.1, read as the reverse complement.
TTTATTGTTAGGAGAGATTTGTATCGGTCTAGGAGTTAAGCTTGGGGTTGGAGTTGGTCGGAAATTTGCTGAAGGTGATTGATTAACTGCTTTTAATTCCTCTTTCAACATTTTCTGATAAATTTTGGGTAAAGAGCTACTAATAGAATTCGTTTCTATGCCGTAGCCTAGACTTGTCCAAGTAGGTGATAACCGCCGCAAAACATCGTTTAACTTCCCTTGTTGCAACTGTTGAGCAATATCAATTCCCCAAAATTTGGAGTCGCTCAACCAACGGTAAACTACCACATCTTGATACTCAGCTTCAAAACTATAAGCAGTCCAAAACATAATTTGCATTGGTTTTGGATGGTAGCGCGGAGCGATTTGATACCAAGTGGTATTAATAATTTGATATCTACCAGCAGCAGTAGAACAATTACCTGTATTGGGGCCAGTGACAATGGCGACACATATCTCCGGATGACGGCTGAGGTCACGCACCTGCTGACCACCATAAAGCAGAGAATAGGGGCGTTTGCTGTTGGCTTCGCTGGCGGAGATAGTTCGCATTAAAGCACGTAGATAAGGATCGCCACCTTTCATAACTAAAGGTGGCTGTTGTACTTCAAAGACGGGATCGCCGGGCGATCGCAAATCTCCATTGATATACCATTGCAATAGGCAGACAAAGCCGAGAAGCGCAGCTATCGGGCCAATCAGTTTTTCTACGCCTTTAAATTTAAAGCCTTTCAGAGTTTAACTCCTTAATATTCGCTCTTTTAGCTAACAACAATAGTCGATGCCATCATTTCGGCAATATTTACCGCAATAGTACTGAGTCTTGTGTTAACTTGACAACCCACAAATTTCTCGAAATGCTCGAATTTTGTCCAGACAGGTTAAACCCATCCATGTTAACTCAAGACTCAGCACTATATTAATCAAGCAACGTTAGCAAATAACTCACCAAAGCTTTTAGAGGTAGCCTCTGGTTTAGCGACAATCTCGGTAACTTTATTGCGTGCGGCTGGTTCAAATAGAGCCTCTACACACACTTGGGCAACTTTTTGCCGAGGAATGCTACCATCAAACAACGTATCAGCGCCCTGCATCACTATCGAGTCGGAGTTATCTTCATTTTTCAACCCACCTGGTCGCACAATTGTATAGGTCAGACCGCTTTTTTGGAGATACTCCTCAGCTTGTTTCTTCCAAACCAAAATCAGCCAGAACAAGTTTAGTGGATGGAATAACTGGGAAGTACATAAAGAAGAAACAAAGACAAAATGCTCTATTCCCTTCGCTTTAGCAGCATCTACTAAGTTTTTAGTACCTTCAAAATCCACCTTATAGGGCCCAGTAGGGTCAAAGCTGGGCTTTGCTCCAGTGGCACACAGTAGGACTGTACTATCTCCTAAAGCAGCCGTCAGGGTTTGGGGATTCAACACATCGCCCACTACTAACTCAGCCTCAGGAGGCAATATCCCCCTAGCTTTCTCAGTATCCCTGACTAAAGCACGGACGGGAATGTTGCGTGCTATTAGTTCTTGTACAATCCGGCGACCTGTTTCACCTGTTGCCCCTGCTACAAATGCTTTCATGAGAAACGCTATCCTGGGAAACTAATATGCGATCGTTCAGTTCTTTATTGTAGTGATTCTACGAAGTGCATGACAGATTCATGAGGATTCGGTCAAAATGATATCTGAGTGCGAAATGGCCCGCGTAAGCTGGGAACGATTAATATAGACCAACGCCAAAGGATGCAGGAACGCATTTATGCTTTCAAGAAACGGCGAATATCAATCTTTAGAAATAAAAGAAACAGTTTTACCTGTGGCGTCTAGCCTCACAGAAGCTGAGGACGCACTTGCAGGAGTACCTATAGCAACGCCTACCAAATTTTATGGTCGCTACAGCGATTATATGGAAATGTATGCACCAGCAGCAGCGGTTGCTGAGTATCTTAATACTCACAACTCATGGTTTTCGCGCTGCGCTGAACCAATGAAGGTGCAACCACTGGGAGAAAATGGCTACGCTTTAATAATTGGTCGTTTTGGCTCTTTTGGTTATGAAGTTGAGCCGAAAATTGGTTTGGAATTGTTACCAGCAGAGGAAGGTATCTACCGTATTCGTACTATCCCAATTCCTGATTACTGTTCGCCTGGTTATGATGTGGATTACCGGGCATCACTACAGCTGGTAGAAAATCAAGCCGATGCTACAAGTAATGTGGCGGAGGTGACACGAGTAGAATGGGAATTGGATTTAGTAGTTGAACTTCACTTTCCGCGGTTTATTCAGCGTTTGCCTAAGTCTTTAATTCAATCTACAGGCGATCGCTTACTTAATCAAATCGTCCGTCAAGTCTCTCGCCGCTTAACTCGCAAAGTGCAAGAAGATTTTCATCAATCTTTAGGAATACCGTTTTCTCCCGTTTCTAAGAAAAAGCGCTAAAGTCAAGAGTCAAAAGTCCAAAGTCAAGAGTTAAAAGTCACAATGACTAATAACCCTTGACCAATGACAAATGACTAATGACTACGCATTTGTAAGAATTCTTTGAACAATTTGTACGCCTGTGACTGCTTGCCAAGCAAAAAGCCCTAAAAGCGTGAAATTTAATAAAATATGAGTCATCCGTGCCCAGTTTGCTCCCTTTTGCATATAAGGAGACAAGGCTGCGGAAAAAGCAATCAGAGCAGTCATTCCCAGACCTGCTAGCAAGTGAGGGCCAACAAACAATTTCCCATTATTGATATAGGTGACAGCCATCCCGCCGATCGCACCTGCTACCATCAGAGCTAAGAGTATCGAGCCAATTTGGTAATGTCTAATGTTATATCTACCTTTAATCAATTCTTTTTTCTCTTCACCTTGAGCATTTCTAGTACGCTGTACTTGTAGCCCTAAGTAAGCAGCATAAATCGAGACTACAAATAATAGCCACATGATTAGTGGGTGAAAGAAGTTCAGCCAATACTTCACTGATGGAGAAAGTTCTAAATTCATCGTCTAGTCGCCCGATTATTAAATCTTCATAAAAATTAGCATAACTCTATTTCTCTGTATTGGTAGCAAAGGATGGAAAGAGAATGTTACTTTCCCCTAACCTGCTATTTCTTGGCTCACACCTCTTGCAAAAGTGGATAAACAATTTCAGACTAAATTCTGAGGCTAGATCAACAAAAACCGCCTGTGCGGGATTTCTCCATGACTGAAAACAAGGATATGTTGCTGCTTGCAGCGGCTAAAAGCGGCGATATCAAGCGGCTAGGGACACTACTGGCTGCTGGTGCTAAGGTGGACGTATGCGATCGCGATGGTACAACACCATTAATGTTTGCAGCTAATTTAGGCTACACCGAAATTGTGCGATCGCTCCTAGATGCTGGGGCAGATATTAACCTACCCAGAAAACGTTACCATTTGACGGCTTTGATGCTGGCAGCTAGCGCCAATCAACTAGATATCGTCAAGCTTTTAGTATCTAGAGGCGCAGATGTTAATGCTATTAATGAAGATGGCAGTACAGCATTAATGGCAGCCGCGCTCAAAGGTTATGTAGATGTAGTCAAAGTCTTACTGGCTGCTGGTGCCCAGGTTAACGTTACAGATAAAGATGATGACACAGCTTTAAAGCTAGCAGTGAAGCACGGACACGCAGCAGTTGTAGAAGCATTCATCCAAAGTGGTGCAGATGTCAATATCCAAGATGAAGAAGGAGAGACGCTGTTAATAATAGCGGTAGACTTGGGACATCTAACAGTTGTGAACACACTATTAGCCGCTGGGGTTGATGTAAATGTAGAAGATCGGGATGGTGGAATTGCACTATCAGCAGCAGTAGCCGCAGGAAATAGTGAAATTGTCGCAGCTTTACTGGATAGAGACATTGATATTAATCATCAAGATAGTGATGGTGAAACTGCCCTACACCTTGCTGCTGTGGAAGGCTACTTAGATATAGTGCAAGCCTTACTTAACCGAGGCGCAAATGTGCAAATTAGAAATCACCTGGGCGATACACCCATGCTTTTAGCAGCTTTGCAAGGACATAGCCAAATTGTCGAGGTATTAGTACAGCACGGCGGAGATATTCAAGACAAAAATCTCGGAGAGATACCTTTAACTCTAGCTGCATCCCAAGGGCACAGCCAGACAGTGAAAGTATTGCTAAATTATGGTGCCGATCCCAACATTCCAGCAGAAGATGGAAAAACAGCCTTGCTTAAAGCAGCACAACGCAATCGCCCAGCGGTTTTGCGGCTACTACTAGCTAAAGGGGCTGATGTGAATTTTCAAGACTCAGCCGGAGCAACAGCCTTGATGTGGGCTGCCTCAGGCGGTTTCCATGATTCAGTACAAGCATTACTCGAAGCTGGTGCTGATGTAAATTTGAAAAATCGCGGCGGTTATACTGCTTTGATGATTGCCGAATTTAATGGATTTAGAAATATAGTGCGGAGTCTGCAAAAAGCTGGGGCACAAGAGTGAGACCAATTTTATATTTTGGATTAATAGCCGCGATCGCCATACTATTCCAAAATTCGTAACAATTAAATCACGTTACCAACCATCCCTAAATATAGAGGTGAAGATTCTCACCCACGACTGATTTAACCTCTGCCTGCAATTGCCAAACTTGCAGTGTATGTATGGCTTGTCAAAATTTACAAGTAGAGGTGAACAGCATGGTTGAATCTTGGATAGTAATTGGGGCTGTCACATTCTTCATTGCACTTGGTAGTTTCTTGATCACACCCCATGATGTCAAATGGTTTGCACTGTTAAGTCGTCCCCAATGGCTAATTTTTGAGCCACTAATACCGCTAATTTGGACTGTAATTTTTGTTTGCGGTGCAGCTTCAGCTAATATCATCTGGCAAAAAAATCCCGGAAGTGGAATTACTTGGCTGCTAATGGGTTTGTACCTGTTATTAGAAATTATCACCGTAGCTTACATTCCGCTAATGTTGAGGTTACGGAGTCTGGAAGTAGGGGAAAGGATTGGGTTAGGCGGTCTAATTTTAAGTGTGGTTTTGGCAATTTGCGTTTTACCAATTTCTTGGGTAGCAGCGCTATTACTTGTTCCTTATTTAGTTTGGAGTCCTATCGGGACATACACTACTGACGAGTTAAGACATCTAAATCCTGAAGATGCTTAGTAGCGTGCTACTACCTTGAAAACGGTGTATTAAGCTCAACCGCTGAAAAAAGATCAAACCACAGATAAACATAAATGAATATCTGTGGTCTTTAAGTATGTCGGTACACTGAGACTACCGATAAGGTAATTGCGCTAGCCATCGCATCACAAAACAATAGGAGTAATTACCTCCCGATAATTACAGTTGAGATAAATTTTTTACAGCACTTATAATGATGATATTTAATATTTATAGGATTTAGCGATGACAAGTGGCGTATACATAATGACTAATAAAGTCAATGGACGTAGGTATATAGGCTATAGTGAAGATCTTGAGTACCGTTTTGAAGCAAACAAGCGAGAACTTCAAAGAGGTTCTTTTGGTCGCAGCAGACACCAACAGTTTATTGATGACTATCAACAGTTTGGAGAAGAAGCTTTCATTTCTGGAATTCTGGAAGTAACTCCTAATGAGTCATCACTGATGCAGCAGCGAGTCGAGAAATGGAAGGATATCATTAAACCTGAATACAATAAATAAATCAGTAGCGCGATCGCTATCGAGTTAAACTGTGAAAGGAATAATCCTCAAAAGCCTGAAAGTTAATCGATGAGAGTCAGACCAGCTATCCCTGATGATGTATCGCTGATTTTCTCGTTCATCAAGAAGAAGGCAGAATTCGATCGCAATATAGGCGCTTTCTCTGGTGAGTTACAAGTATCGGAAGCCAAAATACGCAAAACACTGTTTGGCAAAATTCCTTTTTCTTACGTTTTGTTTGCAGAGATTGCAGAATGCGAAATTGGATTTGCTTTGTATGGATTTAGGTATTCATCATTTGCAGGTCAACCGAGTATTTGGCTCGATGATTTATATGTAGATGAAGAAATGAGAAGCCAAGGAGCCGGAGCCGCATTGATGAGCCATGTTGCTAAAATCGCCAATCAAAATGACTGTACTCATATTGCATGGAACACTGATGTTCGTAATATTCGCGGTTTGAATTTTTATTATCGCTTAGGTGCAGACATCACAGAGCAGAAAGGTAATCGATGTTTCTTGATGTGGACTCCGTGAGCGATGGTAAAAGCATAAAAAATTTCAAACTGCGATCGCCAAGCTTAATTTAAGTTGTTAGAGTTAATCGGTGATGGAAACTCCTCAGAATGACCTCTTAACAGGATTACCCTCTTCTCGCTTGCTACCAAAGTATTTTGAACAGTTAGCAAGCGAACAAGAGCAGTTTGGCTTTCTTTTGCTAGATGTTGATGGATTGGGCTACTTTAACTATCATTACGGCTTTCAAGAAGCTGATGAAAAACTTAAACAGCTTGCTAATCTCATTGCGCGGGTAATTCCAGAAGATGCAGAGGTTTTCCGATCTGGCGGAGATGAGTTTGTCGTTTTTCTCAGTAAACGACAAATGGCTGAAGTTGTTTCCATCGCCAGAGAGGTTTGGAACCAAATCAAACAGGAGTTTTCTTCTGTTCCCCCATTAGAAAGATTTTATTTATTGCCTGATAAAAGTTTTTTGACGATTCAGGCTTCTTTTACAGTTTCATGCGGAATTGCGTTTTATCCAGCACATGGTACGGATTTGGGTGCTTTATATATAGCAGCGGAGAAAGCGATGTGGCGAGGTGGTAAGCATTTGCATGGAGGTGTGCTGACTTTAGCAGAGTTTGAAAACAATTATTAGAAATGCAGCTTTTTTGGGTTGAGCATCAGTGCGATCGCATACCCTACACTGACAAACAAACACCTTACTAATTGATATAGTGCGCGATCGCTATCGTCCAAAGTCTAGTTAAACTATTAGCAATTCGAGTTAACGCAACAGTGTTATGCCTGTTCCTTATGACTCTGATTTCGCTGCTTTTGAGTCGCAAGCAAAATCAAAACTTGATTAAGAATCAACTTCCACACATCAATTTGCTTGGTTTCAGGAATTCAGATTTTCGATCTCCGTGGTTATCGGTTTTGCTTTGATGATTGGTTACAAATCTATCTTCCCAATACAAATTACAGTGATTGATATTGGTGTTTTAGGCTTAGTCAGCTTAACTGTGCTACTTATAGCTGGCTTTCCAATACATCAAGCTATTATCAGCGTTATCAAAGTTTTGTTTGAATCTGGTGGTATAAGTCAGTAGTTGCATGGCTGAATAACCCCAGAAAGAATTAGCATAAACAAAATGGTAATGATAAAGACTTTCAATAAATTTTATAGTTTTGTGAATACACTAGCTGGCTATACTACCGCTAATGCCTGTGTTTAGAGCTTTTCTCACTTCCCTTGCCAACCCCATTTTGAGCTTGACTAATCTATTAGGTTACGAGAGACTTACTAATGACCGATGTGTAGACTTACAAATTTAATAATTTTTGTAAAAATTCTGAGATATATATTTTGAGAGATGGAACATTAGTTAACAAATGGCAAGTTTGTATCTAAGTGAAATGTTCCGACGGCTATATATTTAGCCATCAGCTGAGGCAATAAAATTTAAGCGTACTATCGTGGTTGGCCAAGAGCATGGAGACATTAGAGTTCATAATTTATCCAGATGGTCGGGTACAAGAGAAAGTCACTGGCATTGTGGGTGCTTCTTGTGCTGAAGTCACAGCAGCCATAGAAGCGCAGCTGGGACTAGTACTTACTCATGAGCCAACCTCGGAATTCTTTGCCACTTTGGTGCAGCAATCCGGTGTGGCGAATACGCAAACCTCTTTGAGTGATTGGTAATTGTTCAAAATAGTTTAGTGTCGTTAATTCACAACCACCATGTCACATTTTAGCCAAATCAAAACTCAAATCCGTAACCTCGACTCTTTAAAAGATGCTTTAACAGAATTGGGTATAGACTGGAAACCTGGCCCGCGTGAGGTACGTGGCTATCGCGGTAAAACCCATCCCGCCGAAATCTCAATTGAGCAAGAAAACGGCTATGATATCGGCTTTAGATGGAATGGCCAAGAATATGAATTGGTGGCTGACTTGCAATACTGGCAACAAAATCTTTCTGTAGATGGATTTTTGCGCCAAGTAACTCAGCGCTATGCTTATCAAACAGTTTTGAAAGAAACTTCTCGTGTTGGCTTTCAAGTTGCTGAACAACAACAACAACAAGATGGTTCGATTCGCCTGGTAGTACAACGCTGGAGTGCGTAATGGCTGATTTTCTGCCGTCACCGGAAGAACAAGAAGAAAATCGTTCCGGTTTAGAACCAGAATTAGGCGGTTTTTTACGGGATGCGCCAGAACGCTCTGGTTTAGAGCCGGAATTGGGTGGAATGCTACGGCAAAAGGGTGTTTATGTTGACGAAATCACCTGTATTGGTTGTAAGCACTGCGCTCATGTTGCTCGTAATACGTTTTACATTGAACCAGATTATGGGCGATCGCGTGTAGTTCGTCAGGATGGAGACGCAGAAGAAGTCATTCAAGAAGCAATAGATACTTGTCCCGTAGATTGCATTCACTGGGTTGATTACACAGAACTGAAAAAGTTAGAAGAGGAACGCAAATATCAGGTAATCCCTGTTGTAGGTTATCCAGTTGAACATGCTGTTGCTTCTACAGAACGGCGGCGTAAAAAGCAAAAGTTAAAAACCAAAAAATCCCGTTATTAAAATATCAAGTGCAATTAAAAAATTAAAGGCTGGTTTTACCAGCCTCTTTTGTTTTTTTGCGATTTATATTTTGATATTGAAGATTCTTGATGATGAAATCCTTGCTAAAAGCTGTTGGAGAAATTAATTGTCCTAACTATCTTGGTTAATGCATAATCCCATTCTCCCAATTCACAATTCAAAACTTAGAAAGCTAGATGCCACAAGGGTTTCTCAGTAGAGGCTGGGTATAATTCTTTTTCGCACATTGGGTTCTATTCTCCATCACCCATATCCCATTCTAGGGACGCAGAGTTTGATAAATGGCATCAGCATCTTCCCTAAAATTATTCTCTTTCTGGGAAGGTTTGCACTTTGCCATCTGGGCTAAGTACAGCTCGCATTCTGACCATTTGGCCGTATTTGTTTGGCGAAACAAAGGGTGCTCCTAAATTAGGCATTCCAGCACTGTCAACGAAGTCTCTGGCTGCTTTATTTAAAGGAAAAATGCGTTCAATAGTACCATCAACACCTACCATCAAACTATACTCTAGTGTTTGTCGCAACCCAGCCGGTGGTTGCCAACGTTTTTGGATATATTGTCTCGCTTCTGCTACCTGAGGTGTATCAAATAATGTGTTGTCCGTAGCTACTTGGGTGGAAGTAGAAGTTTTTTGTCCATTTCTCAATCTCTCGACTAACGGATTACTACTACCTCTAACTGGAGAGGTGATAGAAGTAGGATTGTATTCTCCGTCCAGCTTTGGTGAACTTGCTGTGCGATTGGGTATGGTAGGAAGTGGTGGAGCAGTTGTTGAGATATTTGGGCTAATAATATCTCTGCTAGGAGAGAGACTTGGTGGTAGTTCTCGCTTTTTAGGCAAAGCAATATCGGCTGGGCTAACTGCTCCGGGACGATTCAGTGTAGGATTTGGTTGAATGGCAATTTGCTGTCCGCCAATGCTGCTAGGTACTCCAAACTGAGAATTAGTAGGAAGAGTTGGGCTTGTCTTCTGAGGTAGATTCAATGCACTTCCAGAAGATGGCACAGTAGTACCCTTAGGTAAAGAACCAACAGTTGTTGGAGATGTAGGGAAGCTAGGATTAGATAAAGTAGGTAAGTTGCTGGAAAGGTTAGGATTAGCCGCTGTGGGCAATTTAGTAGTCGGGATTGGCTGGGTAGAGCCTACAGGTGGCAGTGGGGGTAAACTGTCTGGTGGTAAAAGTTCAGCTTGCGGGTTAGGTGAAGGCACAGATTGAGCAATTGGTGCAGATTCAGTAGTGGGTTGTTTGGCAATCTTTTGCTGTTTTGGCTGAGTGTTATTAACATATTGCAAAGTAACTGGTAATAAACCCACACCTAATACTAGTACAGCTGCTACAGGTGCCCAAGTTGGGAAGCTAACAGTCGAACTGCGACTACTTTCTAGAGTAGGTAACGCCATGATATCGGCCGAGTATTCATCTAAAGCAGTTGCCAAGTCGAATAGTTGCAGCAGACTGAGTTGAATGACTGGCCCAGATGCCTGGTTAGCTAAGGAACCAAGAAACAGCTTGTGATTCAAATAGCTGCTTGGTTCTAGATATATTTTTGTTTGTGGTATTTGAGGAGGAAAAGATTGTAATGTCTTAGTAGCTGGTAGAGAAGCAGGCTGAAAATTTGTTAATTGTGAGTCATCAGCTACTTTGCTGGAGTCTTGCGGCCCGGCAAAACTGAACCAAAAGCTTTCTGGAGATTGGTGAAGAAATTCCTGAACATAGCTTGTGACTGCATCACACAAAGCTTCAAGTTGGTCGCGATCGCCCCGAATTGGGAATCTGCTCTCTTCTGGTAGTCGCGGATCGTCAAAACGCAACTCAAAGCTTAGTTGCTTGAGAACAGTTTTTCCCATCCACCGGGACAAAGGTGAGTCTTGTGCCAAGACTTCTAATGTGCAAGTGGGGGGTGTGTAGCGACGAATGACAGAATTTGATAGAGGCATGGCAGAAACTGCGAAGGAGATGATTGGTGATTTTGGATTTGGGATTTTGGAGGAGCAATCTAAAATCCGTCTTGGAAAGTTTGACGCCAGGTGCTTCAAGCTGAGGAACCCATCCACTGCAATGGCTCAAATTTCCGCAAAATCTAAAATTTTGTGGAACGGTCTAGGAGTGCTAACCACAAACGACGGTGCCCGCCAGGGGCGCTGTAAAATAGTAAATCTACCAGCAGTTTGAGTGCCAGATGGGTAAGTAAATCTGTAGAGATTTCCTCGTCCTCTTCCATTCGTTCTTGGTAAGTGTTGCAGAAAGCATCAATATAGTCTCCAAGTAACGCGGTCTGATGAGGTTCCTGATTATTTTCCGCCATTTGTTCTAATAGACCGACAGCACGGCGAATTAATTCTTGGTGCTGTTTGGCAAGGTAGCAGATGATGAGAACTAGCGATCGCGCTTCTTCTACATCAAGTTTTTTTCGCCCTCCTTGACCTTTGCGTAACGGATTCGACTGGCGCAATCGCCATAAAGCTACGCGGTCTGGCACTCTTGACTCCAAATTCAGATCGATTGCTGCCGAGAGCATAGCCTCCGAACCAATGCCAGTTAGAGTTTCCAGCGCCAACAGCACTAAGTCCAACTGGGTTTTGATATTGTCCCACTGAACTGAGTTTGGGGCTGGGAGCTTGATTAGATCCTCCCACTGCGAATTTGGAGTGGCTGAATTTGTGGCCGAGTGCATAACTTTTAGCATAGGTGATCGGGCTAATAGGGACGGTTGCTGTTACCCATTTTGAAACAGACTCTCAAGCATTCAGGTTAGTTTCCTATAGCTATATTAGTCAGAAGCTTCAGTTAGCTTTTCTCACTTCGGTAATCAGCATGTATCTCTGTCTTACTCTAAAGGAAAATTTATTTTCTACAAAGTGGAAATATAATTACTTCACCATATAGACGTCTATAGTTCTAACTGCTTATTGATCGCAAAAGTATAAATAAACCTTATCAAATAGCTAAATCAGAGATCGCTAATAATCAATAGGCAATTAATCATTAGCAATCGATCGTTTATTTTATAGCGATCGCTGCCTCGATTGCCCACTGTTATCTTTTACCAGCAAAAGAAACAGAGAACGATCGGTGTATTTATCTACTTAATAATCTAAGTATTATCTTATTTTCACTAGCGAGCTAATAAAGGGTAATTACTTATATATTTAATTTTTCTGCTACTTTTTGTTTCAGTTTTTTTACCCTCAGGGAATTGGTACATTTCGTATAAAATTTTCTCAGTAATAGGCATTCATCAAACATCATAAAAATCATCATCTTGTTAGCAATGCTAAGTATTGGAGTTTTGCTCTAATACCTGTTTTTGTATGCTTTCTCTTCAGCGAAATCAAGCTTTTTGAATGTGTCTTAAAAATTATTTGTAATATGTTCATCAACACACTATTTACCAATCCGATACATTTTTTTAGAGTTGTTGTAATTGTCATTATTTCCATAACTTTACACGAACTGGCTCATGGCTGGGCTGCTATGAGTCAGGGTGATGATACACCAGAAAGAACTGGCCATCTCACACCGAACCCTGTGGTGCATATGGGTTGGGAATCGATAATTTTTCTTTGTCTTGCAGGTATTGCTTGGGGAAAAATGCCTGTTAATCCTTATAAGTTTCGCTGGGGAAAGCTAAGTAACATTTTGGTATCTGCTGCTGGGCCTTTGTGTAATTTGGCTTTGGCAATTTTATGTATCTCGTTATGCAAATTTTTTTTGTATTCTCCATTCAGGCAAATTGCCAGTGTAGAATTCATTTATATGGCAGCACGGATAAATTTAATCTTATTTTTATTTAATCTTATACCACTGCCACCGCTGGATGGCTTTTATGTTTTCAGTGAAATTTTTCCGAAATTAAAAGCATTGGAGAATAGTCAATTTGCTTCATTAGCTCTGTTTCTACTGTTTTTGATTCCCGGTATAGGGGCAACATTAGGTTATATAGCAAATTTTATTATTGCTATAGGCTTGCGCTAAATTAAATATTTTTAATTAAATAAAAATAACTTCTGTGATATTCAAACAAGCAATTATCTTAGCTGCTATAAGCATTGCTATTAGCTTGGCTAATATAGATATATCTGTTGCAAAAGAAGCAAGAATTCATTTGTTACTATCTTCTCAAAGTCGGCATCTCCCAAATGATTTGCATGATTTAAACCCTGCCAAAAACTTGGATTTTTCCTCAGTTAAATTAGATAAAATCAATGTAAAAATACCATATTACCAATCACAAGCTCGGTTTTCTCTAAGTTTAGGTATAAATGAGAGAAAACATTATCAATGTAAAAAAGAAAAAAGTTTTCTTTTGATTGATGTATATAATTTATTAGCTCGGTTACTGATTGTAATAAGTTTCGGTTCTTGGGGATTGGGTGGTTATTTTTCAGTTATTGAGCGTTATCTTAAACGCATACCTAAAGATTTTCTAATATTTATATACATAATTTTTGGACTGCTTTCTGTACTGGTAATCAGCAGTGCTTTTTTATCTAAATTTGCCTTTGCTTATCCAATTTCTAATTCTAGTTGTGCCTTGTAATGCGGGCACAATACCCGCACTACATTTTGCTTATTCTACATAAGCAACAGTGACACCACTACCGCCATCTACTTGTTCTGCGGCTTCGTAGTGACTCACTCTAGGATGCTGCTGCAAATAGGTATGTACGCCTTGCCGCAGTTTGCCAGTACCATGTCCGTGAATGATCCATATCGGGCCTATAGCTTCGGAAATTGCCTTATCTAAAAGCAATTCGGCATCAGCTACACGTTTTCCGCGCAAATCGACTGTATTTTTGGAAGTCCGGATTGCCAGGGCTGGTGGTGTTGGTGGAGTAACTGCTGGTGGTGCTGGTTTTGGTTTGACAATCGGTTCAGCTTTTTGCCCATCTAAAGATTCCACGTCTTCCAGCTTGACTGTCATTTTCATGATGCCAAAGCGAACAGTCAATTCACCATCGTCATCGGGGGCGACTAATACTTCTGCTGTTTGCCCAAACTGAGAAAGCCGGACGCGATCGCCTACTTTGGGCATAAATCCAGCTTTGGGTTTTGCTGGCGTGGCTGGCTGGAATTTCTGCGCAATTTGATTGAGGGCGTTAGTTGCTTGTTGGGCGTCTTGGGCGGTAGGCGTACCTTGCTGCAAGCGACGAATCACTTGGGCAATTTCACCTTTAGCTTGGGCGATCGCTTGTTGCACTGCTGCTTCTTGCGAAGCCTTTAAAGTACGTTCCCTTTCTTCCAAATTTGCGGCTTTGGCGGAAACTTCTTTATATAAACGTTCTGCTTGCTGTAACAATTTTTGTGCTTCCGCTGCTTTGGTTTCTTGGCTGCGGCGTTGCGCTTCTAAGCCAGCAATCACTTGGTTAACTTCGTCTGTTGCTCCTCCCAGATGGGTTTTTGCTTGTTCGACAACTTCTGGTTTTAGCCCCAAGCGACGGGCAATTGTCAAGGCGTTGGAACGTCCAGGTATTCCCCACAGCAACCGATAAGTTGGTGATAGGGTACTTTCATCAAATTCTACAGAAGCGTTCTCAAATCGCGCATCTTCGTATTTCAGCGCTTTGAGTTCGCCAAAGTGAGTTGTCGCTACTGTTAGTCGGGCGTGGCTGGCTAGATGTTGTAAAAGAGCGATCGCTAAAGCACTACCTTCAGCCGGATCGGTTCCTGCACCGACTTCATCAAGTAATACTAGGGATGAGGGAGATATGACTTCTTCATCTTCCCCTCTTTCCCCACCTAGCGCCTCCAAAATCCGACTAATCCGGCGGATATGTCCTGAAAAAGTCGATAAACTTTGCTGTAAGGATTGTTCGTCACCAATATCTGCTAAAACTTGGTTAAACCAAGGTATTTCTACAGGTTCGCGGGCGGGGACAAATAAACCCACTTTAGCCATCAATGCCGCCAAGCCGAGGGTTTTTAAGGTGACAGTTTTACCGCCAGTATTTGGCCCGGTGATAGTTACTACCCGAATTTCTGGATTGATCAATAAATCAACCGGAATTACTGGTTGGCTTTGTTCGTGTTGATGCTGCCATACTAACAACGGATGACGCAACTGCCGCAGAGTAATACTCTCTTGCTCGTTCCAGTTGATAAATCTGGGGGGATTGGCTCCTAGCCAAAAACTGTAACGTGCCCTGGCTGTAGCCAGATCCAAGGTAGTAACAATTGCTAATAACCTTTCTAAGTCAGGTTTAACGGCTGCTACTTGCTCTGTTAAAGCGCGGCGAATTACTTCTTCTTCTGTCTGCTCTCTTCTAATTGCTTGGCGTAATTGATTCCCTACGGGTACAATGCTATTGGGTTCCACATAGAGCGTGGCTCCACTGGTAGAGGTATCGTGGACAATACCGGGGATAACGTCTTTGTGTGTCGCTTTGACAGGAATAACAAAGCGATCGCCTCTTTGGGTAATCAGTTGTTCTTGAACTGCGCTAGATTTTGCTTGTAAAATATTTTGCAGCTTTTGCGTAATTTGGCTGCGTAATCTCCGCAGTTCTGTACGAATTTCCCCTAGCTTTTGGCTGGCGCGATCTGTTACCTGTCCCCGTTCATCGATACAACGGTGAATTTCTTGCTCAAGTTCGGGATAAGTCCGTAACTCGGCAACCAACTCCGTCAGGATGGGTAAATCTTCTTGGTTATCAATTACACGACGTAAATTCCTACTGCCAGCGAGGGTGGTAGCGATCGCTAATAATTCGTCCCCTGCCAAGATTCCTTGCAGTTCTGCCCGTTCCAGAGAATCACCAATATCTTGGATTCCCTCGAAGGATAGGCTGGGAGATAAACGGCTTTCCAGTTGGTAGACTTCTTTTGTTTGCTCCAACAACTGCGTACTTTCCGCTTGAGAGTCGGGAATTTTTAGCTGACGCGATGCGATCGCCCCTAACTTAGTTGCCGCAAAGGTCGAAAGATGCTGGCAGAGGCGATTCCATTCTAGTAGTTCTAAGGTTTCAGATTGGATCAAGGCTTCAATATCTAATCTGAATTTATCGTAACAATTCTAGCCACTAAACAGCTAATACTGTTTTCTTATTCAGATTCTGACAGACAACAACAGGGGATTCTAGGTAGCAGGGATGCCAGAGAAATGATGAAACAGCTAGCGATGCCAAGAAATGTTGTCATATGCTGAATTTGCCCTAATTTTGATTTTAAAACTGCAACTTTTTACCCTTTGTTCAGCCCTAAACCTTTCATTTGGCTGCCATTACCCTTTAGCCTGAAGCAATTCGTATTTTAGTAGCCGCTAATCAAAATCGTGTATTAGTGGCAACAGCAGGCATACCAGCAAAAATTCCCAGAGAAAAACCTATCTCTAACGCTAACCTTGCTACCAGAATTGTTAGCACCGTTGAGACAAAATTACCAGCAAAACTACCACAAATCATTAACGCGTAATAACTGACACATCAAGTTATATTTCCTGACAAATTAATCCTACATTAACCTTTAGGGAAAACAATACAAAAGCAGATTCTTGATTTTTCTCTGTCTCTCAATTGTCTGCATCTTGACAGTTACTTATAAAAAAATCGCACCAACTTCACCCACAATTTGATACCCTAGCTTAAACAGATTTGAGAAAAGTTTAAGCGTGGACATTCAACTTGGGCGGGGAAAAACGGCTCGGAGAGCTTACGGAATTGATGAGATTGCTTTAGTACCTGGTAACAGAACACTCGATCCGAGTTTGGCAGATACCAGGTGGCGCATCGGCAATATTGAGCGAGAAATTCCAATCATTGCTAGTGCTATGGATGGCGTAGTCGACGTGCGCATGGCTGTACGTTTATCGCAGCTAGGAGCATTAGGAGTTCTCAACTTAGAAGGTATCCAAACACGCTATGCCGATCCAGAACCGATTTTGGATAAGATTGCTGCTGTGGGCAAAGATGAATTTGTCCACCTGATGCAAGAACTCTATGCTGAACCAATCAAGCCAGAATTAATTGAAAAACGTATTCAGGAAATTAAGCAACAAGGTGGGATAGCCGCAGTCAGTGCTACGCCAGCCGGAGCAAGTAAATATGGCGAAGTAGTAGCCAAAGCTGGGGCGGATTTATTTTTTGTACAAGCTACGGTAGTTTCTACTGCACACCTCTCGCCTGAGTCTGTTGTGCCATTAGATTTGGCAGAATTCTGCCGTTCTATGCCCATTCCCGTAATTTTGGGAAACTGCGTAACTTACGAAGTGACTTTGAATCTGTTAAAAGCTGGGGCTGCTGGCGTACTGGTAGGGATTGGCCCTGGTGCAGCTTGTACCTCCCGTGGTGTGTTGGGTGTCGGCGTACCCCAAGCGACTGCGATCGCAGATTGTGCCGCCGCACGCGATGATTACTATCGAGAAACTGGTAATTACATTCCTGTAATTGCTGATGGTGGTTTAATCACTGGCGGCGATATTTGCAAGTGCATTGCTTGCGGTGCTGATGGTGTGATGATTGGTTCTCCCTTTGCTAGAGCTGCAGAAGCTCCCGGAAGAGGCTATCATTGGGGCATGGCAACTCCCAGCCCTGTGCTACCCCGTGGAACCCGCATTCGCGTTGCTACCACTGGAACCCTAGAGCAAATCCTCATTGGCCCAGCAGGACTAGATGATGGTACCCATAATCTTTTAGGAGCCTTAAAGACTAGTATGGGCACCTTAGGAGCCAAAAATATTAAGGAAATGCAGCAAGTTGAAGTTGTGATTGCGCCTTCTCTACTAACAGAAGGCAAAGTCTACCAAAAAGCCCAGCAATTGGGTATGGGCAAGTAAAGGGACAAGGAAGAAGACGCAGGGGAGCAGGGAGCCGGGAGAAGGGGGGATAAAGAAATAAGTAATGACCTTTGACCCTTGACTTTGGACAAATACCTAATCCTTAGTAGATAACAACTTCTATCCTTCAGGAAATTTTTCCAGTGTCTCAAACAATTACTGGAAAAATTACATATGTCGCCTACAATAGAGATAGCGGAGACGCATGTTTCCGTTCACTCCTCACACCACACTCCGCCCGGACTATGTTCGGGCGGTTCCTTATGTGTTTATAAATAAATTCTAGAGTTCTTTGCAAATGTACATCCTTCACTCCTAAGCAGCTGTTTTTGCTATGGTAGAATTTTCACGAAACTCAGAAATATAATTGGCAAAGGTTTTTAGGCATGTCAGCAGCCGCACAAGTTACGGATTCTACGTTTAAGCAAGAAGTACTCGACAGCGAAGTACCTGTTTTGGTTGACTTTTGGGCACCTTGGTGTGGTCCATGCAGGATGGTAGCTCCTGTTGTGGATGAAATTGCCTCTCAGTACGAAGGTCAGCTAAAAGTCGTTAAAGTAAACACTGATGAGAATCCTAATGTTGCCAGTCAGTACGGCATCCGCAGTATTCCCACATTAATGATTTTTAAAGGTGGGCAAAAGGTTGATATGGTCGTCGGTGCCGTGCCTAAAACTACATTAGCTAACACATTGGAAAAATATCTTTGAATCTCAATTGCTCGTCAGATCCTTCTGATTTTTCCATTTTCTCTAGTTTTTAGGTCAATATTTGTAAACAAGTTTGAGAGGCGCGAATCTCGCGTCTCAATAAAACTTTTTATCGTGGTAAATCTTTAGAGATTACGACAGCTAAATTAATTTTGTTATTCCTGTTGAGGACATCCTTAAGATAGGGCAATGGAAATCAAGCTACCATAGCCTGCATGAAACTGCTACGCGTTTACAAAATA
The DNA here is from genome assembly GCF_963875125.1 of Calothrix sp. NIES-2098. NCBI lineage: Bacteria > Bacillati > Cyanobacteriota > Cyanophyceae > Nostocales > Calotrichaceae > Calothrix > Calothrix sp. NIES-2098. Next base: position 7,087,927 of record NZ_CAWNKJ010000001.1, on the reverse strand, counting down.
CACAAAAAGCTTTATTTATCAACTTTTTGAATTTTGAATTCCGCAAAGCTATAGCAGCACCTTGGTTGATAATTAACCAAAGGTGCTTTTTACTGCGATCGCGTAGTCGGTCGAGATAGAAAAACTGTTGGCGATCGACTAACGATGCAACAGTTGATACATAGCACTCGAAAATTAGATAAAATATAATGCCATTGTGCCAGCAGTTATCATGACTTCATCTGCGTCGTTTGATACATTAGAGTCTCTACAGGCGGACATCGCTGAATTAATCGATCGTTTACCGACTTTAAAAAATCAGCAATTCATCAAACAGGCACTTGCTACGATAGTGCATCTAGCTGATAGTGACATTGAGCGTCTTGATTGGAAAATCTTGTCGGCTGCTTTAGCAGACATGGAAAGGGGTTTTAAACTCTTTTATGCCTACCGACACGTCCGCAAAGTAACTATTTTTGGTTCGGCTCGCCTAGCGCCAGAAACCCCAGAGTATCACATGGCAGTGCAGTTTGCTCGGGCTGTGGCTCAGTTGGGATTTATGGTGATGACAGGCGGTGGTGGTGGGATCATGCAAGCTGGTCATGAAGGTGCAGGGCGAGAAAATTCTTTTGGTTTAAATATTCAATTACCCTTTGAACAACAGGCGAACCCTTTTATTGAGGGTGATTCAAAGCTGATTAATTTTAAGTATTTTTTCACGCGCAAACTATTTCTCTTAAAAGAGAGCGATGCTGTAGCTTTATTTCCTGGTGGTTTTGGCACTCAAGATGAAGCTTTTGAATGCATGACATTGAGCCAGACTGGTAAATTTGGCCCAGTCCCTGTAGTTTTAATCGATCGCCCTGGTGGAGATTACTGGCGGTCTTGGAGTACATACATCAATGAACAACTGGTGAAAACAGGTCTTGTTAGTCCCGATGACCCCAGTCTTTACACGGTTACAGACAACCTGGAGGTAGCTTGTAATGCTATTACCAGGTTTTACCAGGTTTATCACTCTAGCCGTTACGTAGGCGACCAGTTGGTCATTCGGCTAACGACAGATTTATCAAATGCTGAGGTAGAAAAACTCAATGCTGACTTTAGCGACATTCTTGTTAAAGGAAAAATTGAAAGAAGTCAGGCACTATCTCAAGAAGGTCAAGATGAAACAGTTGGATTACCCCGGCTTGTTTTGTACTTCAATCAACGCGATTTAGGACGCTTATATCAGATGATTGCAGTTATTAACCAAATGGGTGTTCATACAGTAGAAGAAACAGGGCATCCAGAACGGAAGTAGGTCTTAGGGGTGGGTTTGCCACCCTCGGATTTTCGCTTGTTGAGTCAGGTTAGCTGCATTAAAATCTACAGTTTTCCAATATTAAATTAGGAAGTTAGAGAAAAATTTTTAAAGTAATCTAGACAGCGAATTAATGAGTTTTTAGAGATTAGTGCGATCGCTGTCAGTATACAAGCCTTATGGCAAGGCAGAGGGTTTTAGTTAAATTTACTTTTCGTAATATAGTTATGTTTATTTACACCTTTCTACTTAAGCCGATCGATAGCCAGAAACTCTTGTGGCGATCGCTAAGATAGAAGAGTATGCCAGCTTCCCTCAGTATTAACCCAGAGTAATTTATGTTTATTTACATAAAAATTTAGTATAATTACGCAAACAGCGATCGCTCCAAAAAACCATTTTTCGCTGTATGATAACCAGCAAATATCATGTATTCAAACAGGTAATAATCCACACAAAACGAGTGGACAATTACCTGAAATGAAGACTAAACTAACTGATGCAGATTAAGCCTTCTGCCTAAAGATAGAATTTCGTCCTTATTTTTAAGATTTCATGTGTCAACCTTGTAACTTTACACATAAAATCAAAAACGAGGCGAAGTTTGGCATAAACATACTAGCCCAAATACATAAAATGAGTACGTTAACAAATCAGGGTGGCAAATTTATCACTAAATCACAAATGGCAGATCGAATAAACGATATCGCTTGGCAAGCACACCAAGGTAGCGTTGCCGCGATCATTCAAATATTGAACGAAAAACTAGTGGAATCTGGCGTGAGAACCAGAGCGATTTTTTCGGATGGTGTCTTACAACTTCTCTGTGAGGCACATACAGTAGATCAACTAGAGCAATCTACTATAGTCCAAAAAATCAGGCAAATCCTAGAGTCTATTGCACCACGCAATATTCGGCGGGTGAATATTAACAGTCGCATTGTTCGCGAACAGCAATTACTTTGGTTGACGGAAATTTACCGCGATCGCGATAATCAATTGCTTTGGTCAGAGGAAATTACTTTACCTCAACCAAGTATGATTCAGCAATTAATTAACGATTTGCAAAACTTCAAAGAGTCAAAGACAGAGCTAGCTCAGGTAAGTTTACCTAAGCCTAATTCTTTGCGAGCTGTAGTTTTTAGAAGAAGAAATCGGAACAAGAGTCAAAATAGACTGCTGAGTAAAAATATACCAAATCGTTCCTTTCTCATCGGGCTACTCAAAGTCTCTGGTTTATCCTTACCCTTTCTTTTGCTGGTTTGGTGCGCTTACACATGGTTGGACGGTAAACAGGAAAACTCAATTTTCGCAGAAACGTCTAAATCTTCAGATGTAAAACTGCAAGCATCGATTCCTACTAATAACAATATTTCTCAGACAGCTAATGACCCATTCGCGGCCGCCGTGCGGATTGCTAACGAGGCTTCTGCATTGGGTAAAACAGCCACAACTTCACAGCAGAAGTTAGAGCTAGCTAGTAAGTGGGAGCAAGCTTCAGATTTAATGAGCCAGGTGTCGCCAAACCACAGCCGCTATCCTGAAGCTAAAACGCGCATTCAACTATATAAAAAATATGCAGCTGCTTCTAAATCGTCAGCGAACAAGCCAGAAGCATCTCCTCCACCGCCTGTAACCAAAACTGCTTCTACTCCAACGGATGACCCATTTGCAGCCGCAGTGCGAATTGCTAATCAAACTTCTGCATCTGGGAAAACAGCCACAACTTCAGATCAATGGTCAGCTTTAGCTGCGAAGTGGCAAGAGGCTTCAGATTTAATGAGTCAGGTGCCAACCAATCATAGTCGCTATGCAGAAGCGAAAAGCCGCGTTCAACTATATAAGCAGTTTAGTGAGGCGGCAAAATCAAAAGCTCAGAAGGGTCAGTAATGGAATTAAATAAAGATGGGGATTAAAGCTCCCCATCTATCATAATCAAACCACAGAGGCGCAGAGAGCGCAGAGAAAGTTGCTGTAGCTAGACAAAGTATTAGAAAAAATAGCGATCGCTTTCTTCTGAATCAAGCAACAAATTTCAGAGGTAAGATAGCTTTTAGGAATATCTTTGACTTGCAGGATACTATGCAGCCTACTCAGGATTTGACCGAGAATCACAATCAAGCTGTTTCCGGATTAGAAACATAAATTTCACGTATCCAATTTCTCAAGAATTTCCTTGGTAACAATACTGCTGTACTCATAGATTTAAAGGAACATGGCGAACCGTGGACAGCGGTGGAAGAAGAGATAGAAATACCGTTGACGGTTCAATTTTTAATCGATGAACAGGGTAACAAAACCGCAGTTTTACTAGATTTGGAAGAACACGGTGAAATTTGGGAAGATATTTATGATAGTTTAATTGCCAAAGAGCGAGTCTTTGAGCCGACTGTATCATTTGCGGAAGTTAAGCAGTTACTTTAAGAGATGCGATTGCACTTTGCATAAATAACAAGCATACGGATTAAAGCACCTTTAATTATTGACAACATTAAGCTAAATAATTGTCAAAAATCCTATTACTTCAGATCCAATTTTTTTACCATGAGGTAGATGTCCTTTAACTGCGTTTCTACTAAAAGTGAGTTGCTCGTATGATAGCGGAACTTCATTTCTGCGCCAACCTACCTTTTCACTAAACTTCTCCCAAATTTCGTGTTGGTAATTTTGGTTTCCTCCTAAATTTTGATAAATTTCTTTTTGTGCAGTGAAGCCGAATAAATTACTGCTGTATTCCTGCCATAATTTATCAATAATTAATAGATGTTCGCGGGAGAAGTTAGAAATATCAGTTGGTCGAAAATATCTATCATTCTCTCTGCTGGAGATTTTGAGCATTGCATATAATGTGAGTTCATCAGCTTCTTGCCAATAACCTTCTTGAAGCAAATTTTGTAGTATTCGATAATCAAATTTATCTGTAATTAGAGCTTGTTCTTGCGAGCTTTTAAGTTGTGCCTTTTCTTGTTGTTTTAATTGAGAATTTAATTTCTCAATAATTTCGTTATTCTTGCTAAGTAATTTTTGAAAATTTTGCCGTTCTGCATCTTGTATCCTCCAATTGAAAAAATCTAACAAGCCAAGTATTGGTTTCATTTGTTTAGGCTCCTCAAACCCGGTTTTACACCAGCTTGCAAAGTGTTCACAGTTATTAGAAAATAGCTTATACTCGCATTCTCCTAATCTGCTTTCTGCACGTAATATGACAATGTCTGGAGAATCACAATCATCGTAGTGTTCTTTATAAATCTTTTTACCTTGGCTAAACTCTTGTATTGAATCTCTCCTAATACAACGGTCTGAGTAATGAATTACAGTTCCATCACCACAATCAATACCGTGGTGAGTATATGGCACAACGCCGATGAAATCGCACTCAATGTAAATATGGTCTGCTATGGCCATAGATGGGTGTGTTATTTACCACATTATCTTTTTACTATGATTCCCATGTTGTTTAGAGTTTTAACAATGAGTTTCATAAAATAGAGTAGCTTAAACGAAGCTAAACACAAGACTAGTGCTTATAATCCAATCTCTTTCGCAGCAAAAAAATATGTAGAGACACAATAGAATCATGTCTCTACATAATATAAAAATCTAATTGATTAATTTAACTAAACACTCATTTCTAACATCCGTTGCATTGGACGCAAAGCGGCTAATCGAATCTCTTCAGACATGGTGATTTCAGGAGTCCGATTTTTCATTGCCCAATAAACTTTTTCTAAGGTATTTAACCGCATAAACGGACATTCATTGCAATTACAGTTATTGATTGGTGGCGCAGGAATAAACCGCTTTTGAGGAGCTAGTTTTTGCATTTGGTGAATAATACCTGGCTCTGTAGCTACAATAAATTCTTGTGCAGAACTTTTTTGACAATAATTGAGTAACGCTGCTGTAGAGCCGATATAGTTAGCATGGCGCAAGATGCTAGTTTCGCATTCTGGATGGGCGATCGCCTCTGCTTCGGGATGGGTAATTTTTAACTGGACAATTTTCTTTTCTGAAAAGGTTTCATGGACGATGCAGCTACCATCCCATAGCACCAAATCTCGTCCGGTTTGTTCTATGACGTAGCGCCCCAAATTGCGATCGGGGGCAAAAATAATTGGCTGATCTTTCGGTATTTGCTGCACAATTTTCACAGCATTGGAACTGGTGCAGATAATATCGCTCATGGCTTTAATATCGGCAGAGCAGTTGATATAAGAAACTACTAAATGATCGGGATGGGCGGCTTTAAAGGCTGCAAACGCTTCCGCAGGACAACTGTCTGCTAAGGAACAGCCTGCGTTCAAATCTGGTAACAATACCAATTTGTCAGGATTGAGTATCTTTGCTGTCTCTGCCATGAAGTGAACACCAGCAAAGACGATCGCATCTGCATTGGTATTAGCTGCGGCTTTTGCTAGTTGTAATGAATCCCCAATAAAGTCTGCAATATCCTGGATATCTGGCTCTTGATAGTAATGCGCTAAAATCACCGCGTTGAGTTCTTTTTTCAGACTCTCAATCGCCGCAAATAAATCCAGTGGTAGTACACCCGGATGGGTGGTTTCTCTTTGAGCAAGTGCAGTGTTGAACACAGTAGGGGTTGCTTAGGGTTGCAAGTATTTGACCTGTGGATTCAATTATAGTAGTTTTTACCAAAAAATATAGTGGTTTTTACCAAAAATCGTTAAAGCTTCATGTTGCAAATTTGTGTCCAAATCCTGCTGAGTTGCCTATCCTGGAAGTAGACGGCAAGGACAGTGGCATGACCAGTGAGATAACACAATCAACAAACCTCAAAATAGCAGTAGTTGGCGATGTTCACGACCAATGGGAAGTAGAAGATGGTATTGCACTCAAGCATTTGGGTGTGGACTTAGTGCTGTTTGTGGGGGATTTTGGCAATGAGTCGGTGGAAGTGGTAAGAGCGATCGCTTCTGTTGACATTCCCAAAGCAGCCGTGATGGGCAACCATGATGCCTGGTACACTGCCACAGAATGGGGACGGAAAAAGTGTCCCTACGACCGCACCAAGGAAGACTGGGTACAGGAACAACTCGATTTATTGGGGCCTGCCCATGTCGGTTACAGCAAGCTAGATTTTCCGGCTTGGAATCTAACTGTAGTTGGAGGTCGTCCTTTTACTTGGGGTGGGCCAGAGTGGAGATTTGCTGACATCTGCAAAGAACGTTACGGTGTCACGGATTTGGAAGAATCAGCAGATAAAATTATGGCTGCGGTCAAAAGTGCTGCATACGACACGATTATTTTTCTCGGACACAATGGGCCTAGTGGATTAGGCGATCGCCCAGAAGACCCCTGCGGCAAAGACTGGCTCCCCATTGGCGGCGATTTTGGCGATCCAGATTTTGGCGAAGCGATTTCCCAGGCTCTCAACGCTGGTAAAACCATTCCCCTGGTGACATTTGGACACATGCACCATAGCCTACGGCATACTAAGAAGACGCTGCGAAAGCCCGTTCTGAAAAGCCCAGAAGGGACAATTTACTTGAATGCGGCTAGTGTACCCAGGATAGTAGAAACCCACAGCCACAAGCAGCGTAATTTTTCCCTAGTCTCCCTAGAGGCGGGTGTAGTGTCGCAAGTCTCCCTAGTTTGGGTGGGCAATGATTACCAGATAGTATCAGAGGAAATTTTTTACGAGCGATCGCGTCCAGTAGTGCAATCTGCGTAGATGATGAGATATAGTATTATCTGTCTGCTTTTGTGCTAACTTAGGAAAGCGTTTGCCTAGTAGGTACACATAAAGCTAGACAGTTTACTGGAGAGGTGGCAGAGTGGTCGATTGCGTCCGACTTGAAATCGGATGAGGCTAAAACCTCCGGGAGTTCGAATCTCCCCCTCTCCGTTGAATCATATTTTTGTCAGTCATAGAAGTGCAGAAGGCTCTTTCCTAAAAGATATACACAGTCCATATAGCACACTTATTTTGCATCTACAATATATCCAAAGCTGCACAAATAGTATTTGGTTAAATACTGATGAAAGATATCAACATTAAACAAGAAGCTCATAAATTAATTGATAGATTACCAGAAAATTCCACATGGGATGATTTGATGTACCAAATTTATGTACGACAAACTGTGGAAGCTGGACTAGCAGATAGCAAAGCTGGTAATCTAATTTCTGTACAAGAAGTGCGGAAAAGATTTGGACTGCCAGAGTGAATGTTTACTGGACAGAAACAGCAGTAGAAAATCTCTCAGCAATTTATACTTATATTGCCCAAACTTCTCCACAGTATGCGGCTAGGGTTGTTGACCTTATAACTAGACGTTCCCAACAGATTGCTAATTTTCCTTTGTCGGGTCGAACTGTATCAGAATTTGAAATCGAGCAAATTCGAGAAGTGATTGAAGGTTCATATAGAATTATTTATTATATTAAACCCGAACAAATTGAAGTACTTGCTGTTATACATGGTTCACAGCAAATTACATCGAGTTCTCTAGATGAATAATATTGGGTTAATTGAATGCTTTCTTCTCAGATGTATTCTCCAAGTAAAGTGAAACTGTATTAGCGATTATTACCTGGAGTTTTATACTGTCCCAATTGGGCGAAGCGAATTTCAATCCGCCGACGTTTGGGATTGTCGTTTCTATCTGGTAGTGCAAATCCCTGATCGTCTGGTAGAAGTAGTTGTGCCGCAGAATAGGCTCTAAACTTTAGCCGTTTGAAAAGTCCTGATTTTTTTTGACGTTGCACATTTTGCAGTTCTTTGACTACTGCTAAGGCTCGCATTAAACCTAAATCAGCATTAGAACCTGGACAAAGAATAGAAACATCTTTATTACGAGTAGCTACTTCTTCTAGTTTCGTATCCAAATTACTACCGACGCGATCGCTACACTTCAAAAAACCAACTTCTTCACCATCGGTATGACCAATGACTTCTATAACATCAACTTTTTTATTACTATTTTCAATTTTATTTATATTATTTTCAATCTCTTTTAAAATTATGCCATTCTGTCCATTCTGACTAATATCGCTTTTTAAATTACGCGGTAAAACTGCACTACCCGAATCGAAATTATATTTTTCTGATGGCAGTTCAATGATTGTTGGTTTATCATCTGCACCAGTTGATATACGAGAATCATTAATACTTTTTGAATTTCTAGCTATTACTAATAATAAAAGCAATGTAATAATCATAAAGGCATTAGACATTAAATCCGTGAAAGAAGTCCAGATGCTAAAAGTATCATTCATCGGTAAACTTCTTGTTCTTCTACGCATATTGCAATCTCTCCATTGAGACTATCCTCCAGTTTTTTGCAATTGAACTAATGCATTTAATAAATCAGAAAAATTAGTCTGGATTTGCTTCATTGTTTGAGCATTTCGATCAATGTTCTCTGCTATATTCTGTAATTGATTAATTTGGTTGCTTACTAGCGATGCATTTTGATTTAACACAGATACTACTTGCGATATATTTGTATTAGAAGACTGTGTAGTATTTTCAATTACTCCAGCTAAACTCTGCAATCTATTATTGTGATTGCCGACTTGTCCTGTGTGCTGAGTTAAAGATGTTGTTAGCTGGGATACATTAGTATTGAAAGATTGGCTACTTGCTGACAGTGTATTAGCATTTTGCACCAGGCGATCGCTTACATGAGTTAGGTTTTGTTGATTGTTTTGAATTAAGCTCTGGATTTGTGAAGAATTTTTAACCAAAGCATCACCAATATCTTGCAGATTATCTGCATAGTCTTCTAATTTATCTATCGCCTTGTCGAAAGATTTTGTCGAGTCACGCAGAGAAGATGTGATATCAGAGAATGTTGTTGTTAATCTTGCCAAGTTGTTAGTAGCATTGCTTAAGACATTAGCACCTGTTTGCATCGACTGCGAAGACTGATTTGCTACAGCTTGAAAATTATTAGCAGATGTATTTAATGTATTAGAAGCTGCTGTCACAGCATTTTGAAAATCTTGAGTATTTTTCGGTAGAGTTGTAACAAAACTGTTTAAGCTTTTGGAATAGTTATCTATAGACTGAATTAGAACATCTATCTTTTCTGCCACAGTTGGCTGGTTTTGCGATAGAAAAAAATCATTATCAAGGTAATCTTCTAAGGAAATCAGCAGTTTATCCTTCTCTAAATCTAAATCATAAGTAGGATGAAACTTCGTCAGAAAAACACTTCCCGCTAATGCAGCCAAGCTACTAACGAATGCGATCGCCATTGAACCGATAATATCTGGTAAGGCTTTTTGTAATTGCAGTTCACCACCAGTATTCCTACTTATTAAGAATAAATTCATTGTAATACCCAAGAACGTCCCCAGTAAGCCAAGAGCTAAAAGCGAGTTGGGAAGCAATTGATAAGAGCGCTTATGTCTCTCCCAAATTTTTAATTCTTGATTTTCACTACATCTTTTTTCTATTAAAGCTATTTTATTAATTTTCTCATATTGATTTTTACTAATACCTTTAACTTTCTGAAGTAGTTCAGTCTGAATTTTTTGCTCTATTATATCTATTTGTTGAAGTAAAGCATTCTTTAGCCTAATACCGTCAATAGTAGATTTTACAGTTAATCCCACAAAGGCTAGAACTATTAAAAAAGGAAACCAAGGTATAAATGATGGTGTAATTAAATAAAGCAAGAATAATACGAAACAAATGATAAATACACCATAGCGAAGTGAAAGTTGATTCATAATTCAGCAACTTCAAGAAATTATTAATAGATCAGAAATATGTAATAAAACTTCTAAGTGTGTATAATTGATCGTATCATGATTGTTGTAGTATAAAATACGTTAAATACATTTAGTCAAATATCTTCTAAGTTCAGCCTAGGTTACTAATTGACAAAGATTGCTTGGGACAATCTCTGCCACGGTGGCGTTACATGAATACAAAGCTCTCAAAAATTATCGGCGGACGTTACGAGATTGTTGCATTGCTTGGGGAAGGTGGTTTTAGCAGAACTTACCTAGCCAATGACTTATTTCATCTGGGAGTTCAGTATGCAGTTAAGCATTTTACTTTCTCTAGCACCAAGCAAAGTGAGGTTACTAAAGCTCAAGAACTATTTCAACGCGAAGCAACAATTCTCAACAAATTAAATGGACATCCATGTATTCCTCAGTTTTTCGAATACCTGGAAGAAAATCAAGAGTTTTACTTTATCCAACAATATATTCAAGGAAATACTTTAAGTAAAGAAATAAAATCTCGGCAAAAGCTAGAAGAGCCTCAAGTTATAAAAATATTAGATAAGTTAGTAAGTATTCTTGCGTTTTTACATATAAATAACGTGATTCATCGTGATATCAAACCAGAGAATATAATTCTAGGTAAGGATGATAATTTGTTCTTAATTGACTTCGGTGCAGTTAAAGAGTTTATTGCTAAAAATACTAGACTACAACAACCAGGAACTCAAATTTATACGCAGGGTTATGCTCCAGTAGAGCAAATGCGAGGACACTCTCTACCCAACAGTGATATTTATGCATTAGGAATGACATTAATTGAAGCACTCACAGGTCTAGAACCTCAATCCTTGCCAATAGATACTTTAGGCGAAGTTATCTGGAGAGATAAAGCAGATGTTAGCGATTGGCTAGTAACTATTTTGACTAAAATGGTGCGCTACGAATCTCAGGTGAGATATCAATCAGTTGAAGAAATACTAAAAGATTTAGATACAGAGTTAACTACATCAAATTCACAAATCACTCAAGCGATCGCACCACCTGTAAACCCATATCCAATAACTGGTGAATCTACAAGTAATATAATTTTATATGTGCTAATGGTAGTGTTATCTATAATTGCAATTCTGTATGCTGCTGGTTTACTACCAGGGAAAAAAGATACACAGCCACAAAGACAACAATCTTCATTAAGATCGTTGAGTTTGGATGTTTAGTAGCAAGCTTAGAAGCGGTGTATCTTATCGCTAAATATTGCCTCTTATTCTCCTTTCTTCCCCTTGCTTAGATCGTGCTACCATTACCAATAAATTCTTTTGGGATGTCAAGATATGGCTACCCTTCATCCGCTAAATATACCTGATGAGTTATACGAACAACTGCAAGAGTTAGCTAAAGCTGAAAATAGCTCAGTTGATGCTCAAGTTATTACAATATTGCAGAACGCCCTGGAAATAAAGACACAGGAAACAGAAGACGAAAGGCGAAAGAATGTACTCAAGCTTTTAGAGGAAAGTCGTCTGCGTCGTGAAAAGCTTCCTAAGGATATCGAATGGCCTGATAGTACTGCTATGCTTCGAGAAGACAGGGATAGATGACTACTCTTAAGTGTGTCTTAGATGTCAGTGTGTGCATCAAGCACTTTGTCCCAGATGTACTATCTCCTAAAGTTGATTAACTGTTGGCTCACGTTGCCAATTCTCAAAATCAATTCTTTGTTCCTGATTTGTTTTACATTGAAAGTGCTAACGTTTTGTGGAAATACATCCGTGCTGGTCTTTATCCTACTGCGAAAGTCACAGCAGATCTAGCTACTCTCAAGAGTTTACGGTTACAGGTTGTCTCGACAGCTGACTTGATGGTGGATGCAGTTACTATCGCCTTATCTTATGGGATTTCTGCCTACGATGCTTCTTATGTTGCGCTTTCGCAACAGGTTGGCGCTACTTTGCTAACTCTTGACGGTAAGCTGGTAAGGGCTTTAAGCGCTTCTTCTTTCGATGTTTGCTCGTTTAATGACTTTGAAGTACCACCGTTGCCTTAATATAAAAGCGTAGACGCTTCGGGGCCTGTCGTTAGACATCGCTCTCACGCAAGCATAGCCCTTATGCAAGCATAGATTATTCCTGCACAACCTCAACTAATTCCTCAATCATCACATCAAAAGTCCGTGCTAACTTCTGAATTGCGGTAAAATCTACAGTTGCTAGCCCAGGCGATCGCGCATAGGTTCTGAGAGTACTATAAACCACACCAGAACGGTCAGATACTTCTTTCAGCGTCCAGCCCTTCTCGGCAGCAAATTCTCGAATCTTTAGCCTAACCATTCCCATAATTTGCTTGACAAATGACTTATATGAGTCGTTTAATTATTATATTCTAATAATAACAATCGCCCTCTGTCCTGGAAAACTAAAGGGCGACTGCATTTGTTTTTTTTCACACATATCCCGTTAAACGAGATGTCAGTCTCTTTCAACGGTAAGCATTCCATTTAAACGGAAGGCATTCCTTTTAAACAGAAATTTAACTTTATGTTATCATCACTCAAGCCAAAAGCGCTTGTCATCCGTGAATCGAAAATAGTTCATAAATCAGCAATTGTTCACCCACTAGCAAGATTTGTCACAGAAGAGGCAATCTGTTTAATATTCCAAATCAGTTTTGAAGATATATATACTGTGGAATGCTGGCGTTATATGGTTTATGTCCACGGTAAAGGCGTGAGCAAGTTTGTCAGCTATGCTGATTTTCCGCCAATTCTCGGTGTACAACCGCCTAATAAATCAGACTTTGTAAAATGGCGTAGACGCTGGCGCAAGCAAAATGAACCTCATCAAAATAAGCAAGCACCACAGTGGTGGGTAGAATTTTTCGCTCATGAATTCTTGCAAGCTCACTCAGAGGCTATGTTACATAGTTGGGAAGAACTAGTTGAGTTAATTCAATTTGCTTTTAATCCAGAAAAGTTAGAAGAACTCCGAAATAGCTATCATCAGAAAGATTACTTTTGACAAACTAAAACGCTGAGAGCGTTTGGTTATTGTCTTCGTTTCTGTTGTGGTGGTTTTTCCAAACTGAGTATAAGGCGGTGACGAGGAGAAGTTTGGTCAATATGAGTACAACAAGCAGCCTTTATGCTGAAATTTGGAAGCATAATCAATGGGAGCCAATTCCAAAACCAAAATGGTCAAAAGGTAAGCAAGTACCAGTTTGCTATATGCGTCCTGGTGGAATGTATGAACTGTTCTCTGCTCTTGTTGGTTATCATCACCACTCTCTTTGCTACTTGCACTGGCATACAGAAAAAATAGTTCCGTTGTCAGAACCGCGTGGCTTACCTAAAGATATGAATACTGTTTATAGGGAACATTTTGAAAACAATTCATTAGGAATAGAGCATCACTTTACTTGGTTCTTGGTTCAAGAAGTTATTGAATATGATTGGGACAGAAAATTTCCACCATGCACAGGTTATGTAAACAGTCGATATGCTTCTCTGTTTCAGAATTCGGCTCCATTTCCACAGGATTTGCCAGACGATGAGCCTGTTTATAAGAATAAAAAAGAGAATACGACTGAGGTTTTATGGGTGGACACTTATCGCTATTATGTGGGTTGTGTTGATTGGTTCATTGAAGAGTTGTTGAAGTTAGGAAATCCAGAAGAAGTCCGTATTCTCTTTTGGCTTCACTAGACAATCTATCAGTCTGTGATCGCTCTTCAATTAAGTGGCAAGCCCCCGCTTTGTTAGACTAACAATACATCTCGTCACGCAGGATTTTTGGAGCTATGAGCGCCACAACTGCCCAACCCCTCACCCTGGAAGAATTTCTTCAGCTCCCAGAAACCAAGCCTGCTAGCGAATATATCAATGGTGAGATCGTTCAAAAGCCAATGCCAAAAGGGAGACACAGCCGCTTGCAAGGTAAACTCTGTGCTGCGGTCAATCAAGTTGCAGAGGATCGCAGAATTGCCTATGCGTTTCCTGAATTACGGTGTAGCTTTGGCTCACGCTCGATCGTACCCGATGTGGCTGTATTTCAGTGGACGCGCATACCATTCATCGTTGATGATGAAGTTCCTGATAACTTTGAACTCCCCCCAGACTGGACAATTGAAATTCTATCGCCAGAACAAAAACCCAATAAAGTAATTGGCAACATTCTGCACTGTCTGAAGTATGGTAGCCGTTTGGGATGGTTTCTTGACCCTGATGACTTCAGTATCTTAGTATTTTTACCAGAGCAACAGCCATTACTGCTCCAGGGAAAAGATTCTTTACCCGTCTTACCAGAAATTGAGCTGGCACTAACTGTCGAACAAGTTTTTGGTTGGTTAAAAATGGGTAGCTAGTATCGTGCTATGTGTCTGCTATTGCTATGATGGTGCGTTAATACAAAGACGCTTTCTTCTCGCCTAAGGGGTTGTAAGAAAAGCGTCTGATGAGTGGAAATAAATAGTGTGCTTAATGAAAGCTGCTATTCAGCAGATTTTTGACTAGCGCGATTAGCACGAGCCTCCGCAGAAGCCATCACCTCATCCATATTCTCTAAAACTTCTCCGGGGAAATTTTCTAAAACTCTGGTGGAAAGTGCCACGCGGCCTTTACCTTCATCTAAGTCAATAATCACAGCTTTAATCGGCTGACCAATTTGAAAGACTTTATCCAGAGACTCAATAAATTTTTGGCTGACTTGCTTGATGTGAAGTAAAGCACTCATACCATCTACATCTACAAATACACCAAAAGGTTTAATGCCAGTAACTTTACCTTCCACTAATTGACCTAGTTCTAACAAGCTGAAGTTGCTAGAACGAGTTGCCAACCGCTGGGAAAGGATCAGCTTTTTGTTATTGCGGTCTACTTCTAAAAAGCCGACAGTGAGAGTTTGACCCTTGAGTGCCTCTAAATTATCACGCTCAATCAAGTGCGATCGCGGAATAAATCCTCGTAAAGATTGCAGTTCTACGGTGACACCACCTTTATTTACTCCCGTAACCTTCACTGGTACAGTCTGGGAATTTTCTTGCATTTGCGCTAATCGTTCCCAGATATGTTGAATTTCTAACTGTTTGCGAGAAAGAGTTACTTGACCTTCTGCATCCTGCTCTCGGATAATCAAAAACTCTAGTTCTTCTTGCAGTGGTAGCACCTCAGACAAATCGGTAACTGCTCTCAAAGAAGCCTCATCACGGGGAATAAAAGCCGACGATTTGCCACCAATATCAACATAAGCCCCATCATGGTCAAGTTGAAACACTTTACCATGCACTACCTGTCCTTTTTGAAACTGGTAGTCGTGTTTTTCCAGCGCTTTGGCAAAATCGTCCATTGTAAATGGCGAATTGGCTGTTTGAGAACGTTTCGATTCGGAATTCATGACGTTTGAAGATAAATTATTAGTGGTCAGTTGTAGGGGTTTAAGCAATTCTCAACCCCTACTGACGGCTTAGGTTTTAGGCCAGTTGACCAAAGAGTTGTTTCACCTGCTCCCAAGCATCGGCGGCAACTTTAGGATTATAGCTGGCGCGACGATCGCAGAAAAATCCGTGGTCAGCTCCATCGTAGCGAAAGACACGGTGCGGAATTTTGTATTTTTCTAACGCTGCTTCAATTTCATCTACCTGTTCAAGGGGAATGCTGGCGTCTTCCATGCCAAATAAGGCGTAAAGCGTACCTTTAATTTCGCTGGTACGTGTAACAGTCGGGTCTCCGCCTCCTGGTGTACGGGTAGTAATTCCCGCACCATAGAAGGAAGCAGTAGCTTTGATATCTGGTAGGGTGGCAGCAAGATATGCTACATGGCCACCAAAGCAGAAGCCGATACAGCCGAAGCTATCTTGTTTGACATTGGGGAGAGTTTTCAGGTAATCGATCGCGGCTTGAATATCACCCAATAATTCTGAGGCTTTAGTTTGCATCGCATAGCCTCTACCAACTTCGATATCTTCTGGAGTGTAGCCAGTTTCAAAGCCCGGTGCTTGGCGTTGGAAAAGTGCTGGTGCGATCGCTACATACCCCAACCGAGCAATCCGTTCTGTGACATCTCGAATATGATCGTTGACACCAAAAATCTCTTGCAATACTACAATTGCTGGGTAAGAACCTGATTCTTGTGGTTGTGCCAAGTAAGCTAATATTGAAAAATTATCTTGCGAAATTTGAACCGTTTTGGTATCGATTGCTCGCTCTGTCATAATAATTTTTACCAGGGTTGCACGATTGTTTGATATAACTATGCCAGTATCTCAAAGCTTTTTGCCATCAGATTATCAATTAACGAAAGTCAGTACACTAGAGATTTCCTCTAGAGAGAGTCAATGTATAAATAAAATATTTAACAAGTAGTATATACAGCTGGTCATATGCCGCTAGTAGCACCGAGGAGGTTTGGTGATGATTCAATTCCGCATTCAGCCAGACAGTGAAATTCCCGCATCAACCCAGCTGTTTAATCAAATCCGGTTTGCGATCGCTTCCCGGCAATATCCACCTGGGTACAAATTGCCAAGCACACGGGCGTTGGCAATGCAAACCGGTTTACACCGCAATACGATCAGCAAAGTTTACCGTCAGTTAGAAGAAGATGGATTTGTCGAAAGCCTTGCTGGTTCAGGGATTTATGTCCGTGCCCAAGGGCATGAGGGTGGTAGCAGGCTGCAATCACCAACTCTTAAGCAACATCCCGAAGCTGATAAAGTTGTGCAGCAAGCACTGGATGAGCTACTTTCTCAAGGCTGTTCGCTCTCGGAAGCACGGGAGCTATTTTTAGCGGAAATTGATTGGCGCTTGCGTTGCAGTGCCCAAGTGCTAGTTGCAGTACCCGCTTACGATATTGGCGCAGGCGAATTGATGGTCTATGAATTAGAAAAAGCACTACAAATACCAATACAGCTAATACCAATGGAAGAATTAACAGCTGTACTAGATAAAACTTCCTCTGCCACAGTCGTAACTAGCCGATATTTTATTGGCGATGTTGAAGAAATTGCCGCCCCCAAAGCTGTACGGGTGATTCCTTTAGATATCTATGACTATTCCAAAGAACTAAATCTACTGAAAACCTTGCCCAAAGAGAACTGTGTTGGCATAGTTAGCTTAAGTTCTGGAATCGCCCGCGCCGCTGAAGTCATTCTCCACGGGCTGCGAGGAGATGAATTACTGGTAATGACAACCCAACCAAAAGACGCTTATAAACTTCAGGCTATCGTCAAGCGAGCTGAAGTCATTATCAGCGATCAACCAAGTTTTCCAGCAGTGCAAGCAGCAGTGCAAGCAGCAGTTGAAGATATTATTCGCCCACCCAAATTGATTAAGGTTGATAATTATATTGGTACTAAGTCAATTAATTTATTAAAACGAGAATTAGGTTTGGGTTAATTCCTTTCTCTGTGCCTTTGTGACTTTGTGGTTTTTCTCACCCAGAGTCGCGGAGTCGCAGACGGGAGAGCGATTGTCTAATCAGCCCTATCTGCTGAGGGAATTTGCAAAAACTCCCGCACCCGTTGTAAGTAATTCGGAGCATCTTCTAACATTGGGAAATGCGCAGTCTTAGGAAGCATCACAAACTCAACTTTGTCATTCATCGCTGCTGCTTGTCGACCCATCTCAGCCGGAATAATCTTGTCATACTCCCCTGCAACTAACAGTACTGGTACTGTCAATTTAGCAAACTCCTGTGGCATCACTTCCGATTGTGCTTTACTTACCGAAGTGAAAATTGTTCCAAGAGCAGCATCATAATCAGCTTCTAAAAAATCTTGCAAAAACGCCTGACGCTCAAATTTTGGTATGGTGCGATGCAAAAATCTTGCCATAAACATTCGGTCAACCAATGGTATTTTTCCTAACCACTTGGGACGGAATTTGACTACATAACCACCAAATTTATGAAAAGCCGCAAAAGCTTTTTCATCGTACTCAAAAATTCCACTACAAGTCAAAATTCCCCGTTCGACTCTTTGGGGATAGCGATTAAAAAATAAAGCTGCAATCGATGCGCCCATTGAGTGAGCATTTATATAGACACGCTGAAGCTGCAACTCATCTAGCAATGCTGCTAAGTCATCAGCGTATTCTTCTAATTCATAAGTTAATTCTTGAATCGCTGCTACTTCTTCTTGGGGAGATTTAGATTCAGCAACAGATTCGCTGGCTTGAACTATTGTAGGTTTGCCACGGGAACGCCCAAAGCCCCGCAAATCGTAGAGTAAACAATCAAATTGGTCTAATAAAGCATCAGCTGTGCTTCGCCAATACCTCGCCGAACCAGCCCAACCGTGGATGAAAACCATCACTGGCTTTACCAGAGACTCTGATGGTTTTTTCACCCACTCGTAGTAATGCTCAACACCACGAACATTAATGTAAGGCATTGGTCATTTGTCCCTTGTCATTTGTGAGGCAGTGCGTTGGGCGGGTTCCCCGACTTGTAGCAACTGCCGAACCCGTCAGGGTCACTTGTTCTTTATTATTTATGATTTCTTTGTACTAATGACTCATGACTAATGACTATTAAGCTGATTCTGGCTTGGGTAGGGAAGAAGGATGTACTAAAAGTTCAGCGGTGGAACGCTTTTCAACCATTTCTCGCGTGACTGTACAGCGAGTTACGTCTTTGCGAGAGGGTAACTCGTACATTACATCCAACATGAGTTCTTCGACAATGCCTCGTAATGCTCTAGCACCAGTTTTGCGGCGGTAGGCTTCTTGAGCGATCGCTCGCAAGGCTTCTGGTTTAAAGTCTAATTGGACATTGTCCATCTTCAGCAGTTTTTGATACTGCTTGACTAAAGCACTGCGTGGTTGGGTGAGAATCGCCATTAAAGCTTCTTCATCTAGCGGATCTACCACGGCTACCATCGGTATGCGCCCGATAAATTCGGGAATCATGCCAAATTTTACCAAGTCATCCGGTTCTAGATAGCGCAGCGTATCTGCTGCCCGTTTTTCTTTTGTTTGCCCTTCTCCAGGTTGCACAAAGCCTATTGACTTTTTACCCACTCTCTGATCTACAACTTTCTCTAAGCCAACGAAGGCTCCACCACAAATAAATAAGATGTTGCTGGTATCAATTTGGATACAGTCTTGATAGGGATGCTTACGTCCTCCTTGGGGTGGTACGTTAGCGATCGTTCCCTCCAACATTTTCAGCAAAGCTTGCTGTACGCCTTCGCCAGAAACATCGCGTGTAATTGAGGGGTTCTCACTCTTGCGAGCAATTTTGTCAATTTCATCGATATAGATAATTCCCCGTTGCGCTTCTTCTACATCCAAGTCTGCCACTTGCAACAGTCGCAGCAAGATATTTTCCACATCTTCGCCCACATAACCCGCTTCCGTTAGAGTTGTGGCATCAGCAACCGCAAAGGGTACATCTAAAATTTTCGCTAGCGTTTGCGCCAAGAGGGTTTTACCGCAACCAGTGGGGCCAATTAACAAAATATTAGACTTTTGCAGTTCTACAGCATCTTCCGCCCCGGCTTTACCACTGGCTTTAGATTGAACTATTGCCAGACGCTTATAGTGATTGTAAACCGCAACTGACAATACTTTCTTCGCTTCGTCTTGACCAATGACATGTTCGTCCAGATACTTTTTAATCTCTCTGGGCTTGGGAATTTGATTAAAGGAGAGACTGGAAGAGCGGGCACGGCGTTTTTGAGGAGGCTCGGACTTTGGTGCTGGTTGCGACGCTGCTGCACCATTAGTGTCGAGTAACTCTTCATCTAGTATTTCATTACACAAGTCAACGCATTCATCGCAGATGTAGACTCCCGGCCCTGCGATCAATTTACGCACCTGCTCTTGAGACTTGCCACAAAACGAACATTTTAAATGGGAGTCGTATTTAGACATACCAGCCTCTTATTTCAGAATGGTGACGTTTTCCCCTGGTGTGGGAATATTTTGTCTGGAAATGACTTGGTCGATTAAACCATAGGTCTTCGCTTCTTCTGCCGACATGAAAAAGTCGCGTTCTGTATCTGCTTCAATTCTTTCTAGGGGCTGACCAGTATGCTCAGACAGCAACTGATTTAACTTAGCCTTAATGTAAAGAATTTCTCTCGCTTGAATTTCAATGTCAATTGCCTGACCTTGAGCGCCACCAAGTGGTTGGTGAATCATAATCCGGGAGTCAGGTAGAGACATCCGCTTACCCCTAGTCCCTGCTGTTAACAAAAATGCCCCCATGCTTGCGGCTAATCCAAAACAGATGGTAACAACATCAGGACGGATTTGCTGTATTGTATCATAGATTGCCATGCCTGCGTAGACCGAGCCGCCAGGAGAGTTAATGTATAGCTGAATGTCCTTTTCTGAGTCTTCGGCATCCAGGAACAACAATTGGGCAACAATCGAATTAGCAACGGCATCGTCTATGGGAGTTCCCAAAAAGATAATCCGTTCTCTTAGCAGGCGGGAGTAAATGTCGAATGCCCTTTCTCCCATACCAGACTGCTCTACAACCATCGGTACGATGTTGTTGGGGCCGCTCAAGTGAGAATTAATATTTATTCGACTTAAGCTGCTAATTGGGTAATTTCCCGACTGCGATAGAAGCATAAAAAAACATTTGACAACTAAGTGGGACAAAGATCGAAGCAGTAAACACTGCCTCTTTCACTAATTTAGATTTTTATTTGCGCTATGTGTTAACCATTATGCCTCATCTAAATTTCTCCTGTAACACCGTATCTAGCCGCAGCAGCAATAGAGTTAGTATTTTCTTTAAAATTTCTTAACCATTGTATTAAGTTTAAGCGATCGCTAACCAGCCACGTACTTGGCTTGAAAAACTGCTGAGTCTAGCCTTTAGCCCCCAATCAAAAGGCTCCCGATGAGTGACTGCAAAAAGTCAGAAGCTTAAGAAAGCTAATTTTACAGACTTTTTCACTTTTTGCAAGTAGGTCGTTATTTCTGCCATGTTGCACAAGTACAGCACGGCAGAAGTCTTAATTCACAGAGTCAGATCAGGACTTGAGTGTTTCAAAATCCAGGATTAAAGTCCTGACTACGAACTTATTCAGGATTGGTGGACTCGTCGCTAGTAGCGGCTTCGCCAATTTCTCCCTCTACTTCAGTATCTACAGTTTCGGTTGCTTCTGGGGTACTCAAAGAACCTTCGGGGACAAGTTCAACTGCGGAGTTCTCTAACAGCCAATCGACGATTTTTTCGGTTGACAGTTCGTTTTCCACTACTGAACGCAGTCTATCTTCGTCTACATCTTCTTGCGAGTACTGCTCTAGAAGTTCTGTGACTCTAGCTTTAATTTCTTGATCTGTCACCTGGATAGATTCGCGTTTGCTGACTTCGCGCAAAGCAAGGGAGCGTTTTAGGCGTTCAATAGCTTCATCGCGCGATCGCGCTCGTAACTGCGGAATGATATCTTGGGTAAACAATTTCCGCACATCTAATCCCTGCTGCGACAGCCGAATTGCTGTTTGCGTCAGCATCGCATCAACTTCCTGCTCAATTAAAGTGGCTGGTAAGTCAACTTGGACGTGCTTGAGCAGTTCCGCTAATAAGGCTTCTTGCTTATTGGCTTTGGTTTTCTGTTCCGCTTCTTTTTGATAGCGCTCTTCTAAAGAAGCGCGCAACTCGGCTAATGTGTCAAAGTCGCTGACTTCTTTAGCAAAGTCATCATCTAATTCAGGTAACTCTTTTTCTTTGAGTTCATTCAGAGTCACGGTAAATATGGCGGGTTTGCCTGCTAACTCTTCGTTAGCATAAGGATCTGGGAATTGCGCCGAAATTTCTTTGGTTTCCCCTGGATTCATTCCCACTATGCCAGATACAAATCCGGGAATAAATCGATCTTCGTATAATTCGACTTGAAAATCAGTCGCTTCTCCCCCAGGAATGGGCGTTGGTTCTACCGATTCGTCTTCTCCTTCAGCTTTTGCCAATACCCCTTTAAAATCTAAGACTGCGACATCGCCAATTTGAGCCGCACGCCCTTCCACCGGAATCAAAGTTGCCAGTTCTTGACGTTCCTTATCCAGAACCTCATCAACGCGAGCTGGGTCATATTTGACTTCCTCCGCTTTGGCTTGCAAACCTGTATACTGGTCTATCTGGATTTCTGGTTCCACATCGACAGCAGCCGAAAAAGTTAGCGGTTGCCCTGGTTGATAATTATTAATCAATTCTTCAAAGTCAGAGCGTAACTGCGGTTGCCCAATTGCTGGAATTTCTTCTTGTTTGACAGCTTTTTCAATGCCATCTTGAATTAGTTCTTCTAGGGCTGCGGCCTTGATGCGAGTTGTGCCTAGGCGTTGTAGCAATATCTGCCGAGGCACTTTGCCTTTGCGAAACCCAGGAATATTGGCAGTACTAGCTAGGTTTTTAATTACCTGTTCGTAGGTTTGTTTGGTAATTTCCGGCGTAATTTCTATTTCCAATCCTATTTGACTGGCGGGAAGTTTTTCCTGGGTGACTTTCATGCTTCGTCTCTGTTTTCTGGTATTTTTGACTCCGAGTACAGACAATATGCGATCGATCGCTGCTGTTCGTTAATGTCTCTTAGCTGGGATGGCAAATGCCCACAAGGCATAATCAGAATCCAAATCTGGATAACTGCCCCTCAGCAGTTATCCAGTGTACTGCTAATGGCAAAAGACTGAACACTTTAGCGCAATAAGTTTACCGATCGCATCTACAAAATGTCGATTACAATACAGCGATCCATACCGAGTCCCAATCGTTGCTTCTAGAATCACCCACCACAGCTTATGTGCTGATATTTGGGGGTTGCGCACTCCATATCCAGACACAAAAGTGGATTTATGATTCATAGGGCTAACAGCGTGATATCCTGGTCTTCAAATAGGAATTTTGGATTCCCATTTCAGACTTATTGGGACTGGTTGCATTGCTGCATTGCTCAGATTGTTGTTTGACTGGTTTGTTTCACTTGGATCATAGTACATCCATCATCTTTGCAGCACAATTGCACGGGCAAAATTGTTGACTTAGCTGGCAAACTATGAAACTTCAACAATGCCTAATCAAAGAATTTTAATTCTTTCGCTGCTGATAAATTCGTTGTATAATAAAATAATTTAAATAAAAGTAACAAAATATGAATGTCAGAAAAGCAAAGGAAATTAGCGAAAAGTGAAACGTTACTTAATTTACTAAATTGAGAAAAGTTAATAGTATAAATAAAAATTTATTTAATTTAATGTATAAAACTGCCAATTAATATAGTGAAATAAGTTTTGCTTTCGTTCAATAAATCATAAATAACCTCTTAAAGGAGGGAGTAAGGTTGTCTAAATCCTATAGTGTAGCTATTTTGGGCGCAACTGGTGCTGTTGGTACTGAGTTGCTGGAATTATTGGAGAGTCGGAATTTTCCGATATCCAATTTAAAATTGTTAGCCTCAGAAAAAAGCGTCGGGCGGACGCTGCCTTTTAAAGGAGAAAATTTACCCATAGAGGCAGTCAGCGATCGCGCCTTTGAGGGTATAGATATAGTACTGGCAAGTGCAGGTGGTTCGACATCCAAAACTTGGGCAGCAAAAGCAGTAGATAAAGGCGCAGTAGTAATTGATAACTCCAGTGCCTTCCGGATGAGAGAGGAAGTTCCTTTGATAGTACCAGAGGTAAATCCTCAAGCTGCTGCCGATCATCAAGGGATTATTGCTAATCCCAACTGCACAACAATTTTGATGGCAGTGGTATTATGGCCTTTACACAAAATTAGACCCATCAAAAGGCTTGTAGTTGCCACCTACCAATCTGCTAGTGGTGCTGGTGCAAAAGCAATGGCAGAAGTGAAAACTCAAACAAGAGACATCTTAGAGGGAAAAACACCAGTTGCCGAAGTATTGCCTTACCCGTTGGCATTTAATTTATTTCCTCATAATTCCCCACTCAACGATTGGGGATACTGCGAGGAAGAAATGAAAATGGTCAACGAAACTCGCAAAATTTTTGGCACCCAGCAAATCCGAATTACCGCTACTTGTGTGCGGGTTCCCGTACTTCGTGCCCACTCAGAAGCAGTTAATATAGAATTTGACGCACCATTTAGTCCAGATGAAGCTAGAGAAATTTTAAGCCACTCTCCTGGAGTTAAATTGGTAGAAGATTGGCGGGCAAATCATTTTCCTATGCCAATAGAAGCCACTGGTCGAGATGAAGTTTTAGTGGGAAGAATTCGTCAAGACATTTCTCATCCTTGTGGCTTAGAACTGTGGCTATGTGGCGATCAAATCCGTAAAGGCGCAGCATTGAATGCAGTACAAATTGCTGAGTTATTGGTAGAAAAAAATCTGCTGAAACCTGCTACAGCAAAAGTTACAAGCTAGAAAAAATTAAATAGAAAATTTAGATTTTGGGCATTGATGCTTGAAAATCTCTATCATTATCGATCTTAGCAAATTTGCGGAACACGCTTGCCAGCAATTTGCAGATAGGGTACTAAAATAGAAAAACCACCAAGAAATAAAAAATTAAAAGGGAAATCAGGAGTGAGAAAAGGGTGGGAGATTTTGGCAAAGTTTTAACCGCTATGATTACGCCGTTTAAAGAAGACGGCAGTGTCAACTATGATGTAGCGGCAGAACTAGCAGCACATCTAGCTAACAACGGTACAGATACATTAGTAGTGTGTGG
This sequence comes from Calothrix sp. NIES-2098, assembly GCF_963875125.1. Classification (NCBI taxonomy): domain Bacteria; kingdom Bacillati; phylum Cyanobacteriota; class Cyanophyceae; order Nostocales; family Calotrichaceae; genus Calothrix; species Calothrix sp. NIES-2098. The sequence continues at coordinate 7,063,313 of NZ_CAWNKJ010000001.1, read as the reverse complement.
TACAACTGGGGAATCTCCTACTCTGACTTGGGATGAGGAATACCAGTTGTTTGTTCAAGTGTTGCAGGCTGTAGCTGGAAAAGCCAAGGTAATAGCAGGGTGTGGTTCCAACTCCACCAAAGAAGCGATCTCTGCCACCCAAAAGGCAGCTAAAATAGGAGTACATGGGACTTTACAAGTTGTTCCTTATTACAATAAACCGCCGCAAGCAGGACTTTATCAGCACTTTCAGGCGGTAGCGCAAGCCTGTCCCGACCTGCCCGTACTGTTGTACAACATTCCCGGTCGTACCGGTCAAAACCTTAGTGCCGAAACAGTTGCCCGGTTAGCGGAGATAAATAATATTGTTGGGATAAAAGAAGCTAGTGGAAGTTTGGATCAAGCGAGTGAAATTCGCCGCTTGACACCACCAGAATTTCAGATTTACGCTGGAGATGATTCTTTAACCCTGCCTTTGTTAGCGATCGGCGCAAAGGGTGTGGTGAGCGTAGCTTCTCATCTGGTAGGAAACCAACTACAGCAGATGATTCAAGCTTTCAGTGCGGGTAAAACCCAAGTTGCGACTCAAATTCATCTTCAACTTTTTCCACTGTTTAAAGCTTTATTTTTAACTACAAATCCCATTCCAGTTAAAAAAGCACTAAAACTTCAAGGTTGGGAGGTAGGTTCAACACGTCCACCGCTATGCGAAGCCGATCCAGAAGTCAGCCACAAGTTAGAGGTGGTGCTAAAAGAACTAAGTTTAATGTAAGTACTAACTTGTTGGGTAATAGCAAGTTATGAGTTTCCAAAGATACATAATAAATAAGGAAAATACATAAAATTACCAGGTTGCACTTGAAACTCCTGTGCTACGACTGAATAGTTATACTATGAATCCTTCAGCGTAAAATCCATTTTTATTGAACAAACAATAGAAAATCTGATTTAAACTAGGCTGCTTTGGGAATGACTTTATAAGACAGCTAATGTTGTCTTTGATACAAAAGGCTAACTTTTTAACTTAAATTAACCACAAACAACAATTCAAGGAGCAAATGGCTAAAAACGAAGCTAACTCCGCCCTGAAAATTATTCCTTTGGGCGGTTTACATGAAATTGGTAAAAATACTTGTGTTTTCGAGTATGAGGATGAAATTGTTTTATTAGATGCAGGTTTAGCCTTTCCTACAGAGGCAATGCATGGTGTAAATATTGTCCTGCCAGATATGACCTATCTGCGGGAAAACCGCCATAAAATTAAAGGAATGATTGTCACCCACGGTCATGAAGACCATATCGGCGGCATTGCATTTCACCTCAAGCAATTTGAAATACCCGTAATTTACGGCCCGAGACTAGCGATGGCGATGCTAGAGGGTAAATTAGAAGAAGCAGGAGTACGCGATCGCACAGAATTAAGATCGGTTCTCCCCCGCGATGTAGTCAGAATTGGCAAATCATTCTTTGTTGAATACATTCGCAACACCCACTCCATCGCCGATAGCTTTACCGTTGCAATTCATACACCCATAGGTATAGTTATTCATACAGGAGATTTTAAAATTGACCACACCCCAGTCGATGGCGAAAGATTTGACTTACAACGGCTAGCAGAACATGGTGAAAAAGGCGTGCTTTGTTTGTTGAGTGATTCAACCAACTCAGAAGTACCAGGATTCACCCCTTCGGAACGTTCCGTTTACCCTAATCTTGACAGAATTTTCTCTCAAGCCACCGGGAGATTATTTGTCACTACTTTTGCTTCCAGCGTTCATCGCATCAACATGATTTTGGATCTGGCGCAGAAGCACAACCGCACAGTGACAGTTGTCGGGCGTTCGATGCTAAATTTGATTGCTCATGCACGCAATCTAGGTTATATCAAGTGTCCCGATCATCTCCTGCAACCGTTGCATACTATTCGCAGTTTGCCAGATGAGAATGTGCTGATTCTCACTACAGGTTCTCAAGGCGAACCAATGTCAGCCATGACTCGGATTGCCAATAAAGAACACCCCCACATTAAAATTCGTCAAGGTGATACGGTAGTCTTCTCTGCTAACCCGATTCCTGGTAATACGATCGCAGTCGTTAATACTATAGATAAATTGATGCTCCAAGGAGCAAATGTAATCTATGGTCGAGACAAAGGAATTCACGTTTCTGGTCACGGTTGTCAAGAAGACCAAAAACTGATGATTGCCTTAACTCGACCAAAGTTTTTTGTACCCTTCCACGGCGAACATCGAATGCTGGTGAAGCACGCCCAAACAGCGCAGAGTATGGGTATTCAACCAGAAAATATGATTGTGATCCAGAATGGCGATATTGTGGAATTAACAGAAGATGCCATCTGCGTTGCTGGAAAAGTACCATCTGGGATTGAACTGGTGGATACTACTAGTTCTGGGATGGTCAGTGCCAAAGTATTGCAAGAACGGCAAAGAATGGCTTCTGAAGGCATTGTCACCATCGCCGCAGCCATCGATTGGAGTGGGAAATTATTAGCCAAGCCAGAAATTCACCTGCGGGGTGTAGTGACCAGTATAGAGCGATCGCTCCTACAAAAATGGGTACAACAGCGAATTGAAGAAATATTGAGCGTTCGTTGGTCAGAATTTGCTCAACCCAGCGAAGGCGAGCAATCAGAAGTAGATTGGGGTGGATTGCAAGGGACCTTAGAGCGAGAATTGCAACGTTCCATCCGTCGGGAACTGCAATGTCAACCTACTGTGACATTGTTGATGCAGATTCCTGATGAACCACCTGTAAAAGTCAGCGATGGTAGAAGACGGCGGACGAGAACTGCTGCTCAGGTAGCATCGTAAAGTATTTAGAATTAAAATCTCACGCAAAGGCGCAAAGTTGTTTTGAGCGTCTTTGCATTTTTGTGTGAGGTAAATTCATAATAGATGAGGAAAAAGGAAACAGTATGAAATAACTAGAAAATGTAGTGATATGGCACAAGCTCTATCTAAGCTGGTAAATTTTGATGAATTTATAAAGTGGTATCCAAATAACGGAATACCCTACGAACTACATGATGGAACAATCGTTGAGATGGCACCACCAACTGGCGATCGTGAAAAAGTTGTGGCATTTATAGCATGTAAAATAACTGTGGAGTTCGATCGAATGGAACTACCCTATGCCATTCCTAAGACTGCATTTGTTAAACCACCTGAAGCTGAGTCAGCTTATTCTCCTGATGTTTTGTTATTAAATCTTGATAATCTTAATAATGCACCTTTGTGGCAAAAAACATCGACAGTTAGCCAAGGTACATCAGTTTCTTTAGTAGTTGAAGTAGTAAGTACAAATTGGCGTGATGATTACTACAAAAAATATGCCGATTATGAACAAATGGGTATAGCTGAATATTGGATTGCTGATTATGCTGCGCTAGGTGGACGTAATTTTATTGGCAATCCTAAACAGCCAACTATATTTGTATGCCAGCTGATTGACGGTGAATACCAAATGAATGATTTTAGAGGTAATAACTCCATTGTTTCCCCTACTTTTCCTCAGCTAAATTTAACTGCTCAACAAATTTTTGATGCAGCTTTGTAGCTGAAAACTAAATTTTAATCAATCACGGTTGGTCTGTTAGATAAAAGCACTTATAAGCAAGCTGTATTTACTAGTAACCAAAGAATTATTTCTCAGACCTTCCCCGAATTAGTTCTAACAGTTCAGCAGGTGCTTTCAGCTTAGAAAATATTTAAAAAATTTAGAGTCAGTCCTAAAAAAATCTTTGTGGTAAAGCCTAATCATCAAGGTATATCTTCGGGTATAATTTCCATCATCATTTCTTTGCTGACTCCAGGAATTTTTACCAGCCTGTTTGCTTGTTTCTCAATAGTTTTGTCAAATATATTTCTCACAAGCCTACCATTACCAAATTTATTATTTCGACTTACATATAAATCATTGAATTTAGTTAGTAGCGTTTTTCGTGAATGCTCAGTCAGACAGAAATGACTCTGCTCACAAATTTTTTCATAAATATTTAGTAATTCGTGGGGCTGATAATCTTCAAAATAAAAATATTTGTTAAATCGTGACTGCAATCCAGGATTAGCATCTATAAATCTAGACATTTCTTCACTATACCCAGCCACTATCACTACTAACCTATCTCTGTAATCCTCCATTCTTTTCAAAAGAGTATCTATAGCTTCCTGTCCAAAATCATTACGTGAATTTTCTGGCTTTAATGCATAGGCTTCATCAATAAAAAGTACACCATCTAATGCTGATTCAATGATTGCATCAACTTTAATAGCAGTTTGCCCAATATAACCAGCTACCAATCCAGATCGATCAGTTTCGACAAGATGGCCTTTAGAAAGTATGCCCAATTCTTTGTAGATTTCGCCCATTAGACGCGCTACTGTTGTCTTTCCAGTTCCAGGAGACCCACAGAAAACCGAGTGAAGTGTAACTGAAACAGTAGCAAGTTTTTGTTCTTGACGTAGTTTCTGAATTTTCAAAAAATTTATTAGAGTATTGATTTCATCTTTAACATTCTGCATACCTACTAGATTGTTTAATTGTTCAATAACACTTTCCATCCCTTCAGAAGAACAATCATTATCAAGGTAGCGTTTTTTTAACTCTTTTTTTAATTGTTCAAGTTCAGCATCAATTTCCAAATCCCAAAAACTCATATTTTATAGCCTCAATAAATGAGTAACTTGTCTCTCTACTATGTAGAGGTACAATCCGAGTAATATCTATTGAATTTCGGCTGAACCTATTACAGATAGCTAAAAGACTCTAAAGCAGAGTGATTTACATACACTGGCATTATGTGATACACAGTTCACTCTTACCTAGATTAACTTACATATCTCATAGACGTAAAGTAGCTGTCTGGTATCTGTCTATAAAAAGAGGCATCTTAAGCCTGTAGTCTTACGCTTCTCATGGTTGAACAATCTTCTATTACTTAGTGAATCCACAAATAGGTTAAAACTAAAGTACACAATGTAAGCGGTACTCCAAAGCGTAAATGCTCTAAAAATGTCAACTTATAGCCTAAATTCGTAGCGGCTTCTACGACTATTAAGTTAGCAACTGAACCAAACAAAGTTAGATTACCTGCCAATGTAGATCCAGCTGCTAATAATAGCCAATATTGTGTATCATCCTTGGGGATCAAAGGATGTAATAGAAGTACAGCCGGAACATTAGAAATTAGGTTAGATAAGATAACAGTTACACTCAAAAAACTTGCAGAAGTGTTTACTGCTTGAGTAAATAACTGCAATAAATTTAATTTTTCTGTCACTCTCGTCAGAATAAATAATCCCGAAAACATCACTAGCAGATTCCAATCTATTCTTTGGAGAATGCGCTGAGGTTTAAGTCGCCGCGTAATCAACAACAAACTAGCAGCAACTAAAGCAGACTCCGCTAGAGGTAAGCCAACAGCAAAGGCGATGAGTAATCCTGTCGTGATAACTAATGTTTTATTAAATAAAGGTTTAAAAATGCGATGATTCCCATCAACTTTATGCTGACAAGGTTGGATGGAACGTAAATCTGGATAAAGTAAGCATAGCAATCCTATCTGAATTACTAAACCAATCAAGGCTACTGGGGCGAGTGCGTGCAGAAAATCTAGGTAGGGAATGTTTGAAAATGAGCCGATTAAAATATTTTGGGGATTACCGCTGAGAGTGCAAACAGAACCAATATTAGTTGCACCTGCGATCGCTAGTAAATAAGGTATGGGATTTAAACCTAATGCTTGAGTTAGGTTCAATGTAAACGGTGTAAAAATTAGCGCTATGGTGTCGTTGAGAAATACGGCAGAAAGGATACCGCTACTAAAGGTTAAAGCAATCACCAAACCTAGAGGGCTGCGAGTGATGCTCAACAGCATTGAGAGCGATCGCCCAAAAAACCCTGCATAGGCTAGGTTAGCGTTAACTACCATCATGCTCAGTAAAAATATGATGGTGTTGGCATCAATTGCTTGCCATGCTTCCGGTAAATTTACAGCACCTAAAGCAATTAAAAAGGCAGATCCCACTAAGGCAATAGTGGCACGGTTCATGCGTAAACCTGGAATGTAGCCTATTGCCAACCCCAGGTAAGTCAGCGCTAACACGCCATAGATTGCAAATTGAAGGACAGTCACTCGCGTTATACCAATTCACGAAAAATTTGATTCAAATAAAGCATCAAGAATAAAGTCCCAACCTGTAATAGAAGCAATGGTTGATGTGTTTAATTTCTCCAAACGCTTCCAGATAAATTGTCTTAATTCATCCAACGCTCCAAAACTTTCCCACGCCAAATATCTTTTAACTTCCTCCCACAATCGCTCAATTGGATTAACTTGCGGTGTATGTGGGGGTTGAAATAACAAAATTATATTTTCTGGTATCTGAAGATGTTGACTAAAATGAAAAGCACCATTGTCTAACTGAATAATATGTATATCTTGGGCATAATTAGCCGAGAATTTTTCTAGAAAAATCTGAAAACAAGCTGCATTTAAATGAGAGAATTCCCAAATAAAATTCTCACCAGTTAATGGTTCTACCAATCCATATAAATAAAAATTTTCTCGCTTCCATTGCATGATGCCAATAGGCTTAGTACCTTTTGTAGTAATTAATCTTCCTGCTTCTGTTTTCAGTCCTACGCGGCTTTCATCCTCACACCAATACCTAATTTTTCTTTGTCTATCTATTGGTGATATGACATATTTCTGAATTACGTCTAGGTATTGTGGGAGTTTTTTTTAAACTCTTCTTCCGCTTCTGGTTGGTGTTTAATGCCTACTGCACGCGGCACCTTTAGCTTCGCTTTCATTTGATAACGCACTGTATCATGTACTACTTTGTATGAAGCTTCTACACCCTCTACCGCTTTTAACCATGTTCGGATTTCTTCATAACTTTTAAATCCCTGGGGGTCTTCCAGTTCCTTTGAAAGCTGCTCTCGAACATCTGTGTTAATAATTGGTGGTCGTCCTGAACCTTTTTTTCTTGATACGAGACTAGTGATTCCTGACTCTGCATAAACTTTTAACCACCTTTGTACCGTCGCGCTTCCTCTGCCCAATACCACTGCTAAATCTTGTATTGTCTTTACCTGCTTTATCTTCAGTAAATACAACGCTTGAATCCGTTCTTTACCTAATGCTGTTTTTTGTTTTCTTAGCAGCTCATGTAATTCCTCGGCTGACTCCTTTATTTTTACTTTGGTGACTCCTGCCATAAACTTCTGCTCATATTTCTTCCTTAATTATCTTTATCATTTTTTTAGTGAAATGGTATTACCTAGTGATTGAGCGCTAATTCCTCATACCCATTATTGACATTACAGCTACAAGTCAAGGGTAACTAGGGAACAAATTCTTTCAACTGACTTGTCAGGCAAGAAGGAATAATTGAAGAAACTTCTTACTTTTTTATTGACATTAGCCAATATACATGGTAAAAACCTGCTGTCTATCTAATACAGGTATCTAAAATCTTGCTGTACATTATTTTGCGCATCTGCGAGTCCCTTCAATTGTTGGGATTTGAAACTGAAAGGATATCAGGCATCAGCCGCCCTATCTGTATAGAATTTAGCAGTTAGTATTTCTACCCAGTGTTATATTTTATAATTAAGTTTTGTAACAATTATCAAAAAACCCACCCAAAGGTAGATGTCTTCACTAAAATCTTAACTATGTCAAGTTATGAACAAGATCGGAAGACTATACTTCCGATTCCAGGGAAATTGCGTTTAACTTGACGTAGTTAGAAATGAGTTCTGACTAAAGCGGCTACGGATAACATCAGATTGCATCGAGTCAGGACAAGATTTTTCCGGGAATGGTCGTAGCCACTATGTATATGTTCATCGTTAAGGTGAATACCCTCAAGAAAATAGAGGAGTAACAATGAAGGTATTCGATAATACCACAAAAAGAATTTTTCTGACAAGCTGGGTATCGATAAATCAAGCAGAGGCGAATAATACCCATGTAACCCAGCTACAAAATTCTGCTGCTAAGTCTTACTGTGATATTCTCCAGCCCCTACGACAAAAAGTAGACAGAATTCAAGTCCGCGATCGCGAATTAGCTCACCGCTTGTGTAAACTAATTCCTTCTCAGTGTCCTTTTGAGCGCGATGTCAAATTATTTGGCAAAACCTTATTCCACATTCCGCCAATGTGTAAGCTTAATCCTTTATATGAAGAAGTAGTGGGCTTACGTTTCCGGGCGTTATGCTATCTAGCTGATGAATGTGGAGAGGATGTTTCCCAGTACTGTTAATACAGAGTGCTGAGTTGCAAGTTCTGAGTTATCATTTCTCAATTTTGAGTCATTAAATAAAGAGTCCAGAATTTACAGCAAACTGCCATTGATTCTGGACTCTGGAATTTGGACTAATTTTTAATTCGTCTTACCTGCCATTTTTGGATGGCTTCTTGCGCATCTTCATAAGCAGATGTCATCTCAGGTACTAAAGCCGCAGTTTCAACTGCTGTATTGAGTTCCCCTTGAACAGCGCGATTTTTCGCCAGATCCAGAATTTTTTCACTCCATTTATTAATTGATTTTTGTGCTGTATCGAAGCCTGGTTGACCGGGTGGGACTTTCTTGGCAACTTCGATCGCACGATTATATGTAGATGCCTGTCCTGGCTTAATTAAAGCATTAGCCGCATCTAAAACAGTTTTGTTACTGACATACTGCTTGGCCTCTAGCCGCCATTGATTAATCAGAGCCTGTGCTTTGGGATAAAGTGATTCGTCTTTGGTAATTAATTGTGCCGCTGCAACCGCACTACCATACTGTCTTTGCTGGGCACGACCTTCCGCCAAATCCAAAATCATCCGACTCCAGATTTTAATATCTTCTTGCGCTTGTTCGTACAACGGCTCACCTGGTTGAATTTTGCGAGCCGTGGCGATCGCCAAACTTAAATCGCTAGCCTGAGTTTCCCTCAGCGACATTTTCGCCAGATCCAACACTGCTTGATTCCGCTTTTGTGATGGGGAATTGACAGGTGCTGGCGAGTTTGATGGTTTGGTGGGTTGAGTTGGTGTAGTGGAATTAGAGACAGCGCGAGCATTTGGTAAATTCTTGAGGTCTCTTGCCTCATTAGTAGCAGTATTTGGTGATGCTTGAACTACTTCAGCCGTTCTCAACCGTGTCTGATTGCGGAGAAAAACTACTGCGACTAAACCTACTACTAATAAGCTGCCTCCCACCCACCATAAAAACTGTTTCCAAAATGGAGTTTTTGTGTGAGTTACAGGTGCTTGGGAAATAAAAGGTGGTGAAGAATTAGGAATCGACCGTTCCTCAACATTTACCTCTTGAGCAGATGGGAGCATCTGGGGTTGCTGTTTGAGATGCCGATCTGGGGTAAGAACTGCTGCGCTTTGGGCTGGTTGACGCTCGACTTTCTCACTCACTGCTGTTTGCCCAGTTCTAGGGCTAACAGTAGTTTCCACTCCTTGAAGTTCTCTGCGTGAAGCCGTTTTTGGCAAATTCTGTGAAGTTTTAGCGGAACTTGCGGCGAGGGAAGGTGCTGCACGTGCAACCGCAAAGGATTCTTCAGGAAAAATAACCGATTCTACTTCACTTTTAATAGGTGTGATATTACCTCTCAACTGCGGCAAGATATTTTGCTGCTGAGATGGGATAACTGCGATCGGGTTTTGTGTCGGTCGCCAATGATGTTGACATAATTCTGGTGTAACAATGCTTAGGTAGCGTTCCAAATCCCTCAAATTACTACCACGACCGGAACGTAAAGCTTCTAGCAAAGCTGCTGTGAAGAAACCATGACCTAGTTCGCGGCTTTCATGGGAGAATTGCTCTGGTTGGCAAGAAAGAATTGTTGCTAGTTGTAGTTCTTGAGCGAGTTCTAGCGTTTCTTGCCCAACTGGGGCATCTGCTTGAGTACCGAAAGCGCGGTTAATATCCAGCAGTAGCAATACATTTAGCCCAGTAAGTTGCAGACTTTGCATGAGCGATCGCAGTTCTATGCCAGTCTCCTGAACCAGATCGGGGTTCGCCTCCACTGGCATTAAGTAATCTTGTCCTTTGTAGTTGATGCCATAACCGCTAAAGAACAACCAGACATAATCTTGCGGTTGCCAATACGATGCTGCCAAATCCTCTAATAAAAGGAGGATATTTTCCCTTGTGGGATAGGTCGATTTATCTTGAATCGGCGGCGAAGTGTCTGTCATCAGCAGACAGTGTTGCGGTATAAAACCTGCCTCTGTAGCCAAAAAGTTTTTCAGCGCCTCGGCATCAGCTTGGGCGCAACTTAACGGTTGAAATAAATGATATTGATTGATGCCAATAGTAATTGCCCAGTAATTTGCCATCCCCTCTTTGTCGCTTATTTTTTACTTGCCTAAAATTGTGGTTGGCTTTGCTGAAAAAACAAAGTTAACCTATGTCTTATAGTCTAGGAGATTCCTATCGGAATGAAGATAGTATGTAAGTTTTATTACATCATTTAGCCGGAAAATACTTTCACTCAATTTAAATTAGAGATTGTTCAGTAAGGAGCTACAAGGTCATGAGTAGAAGAGTTGCTCATCAACCATCATCGATCATTCCCTTTTCAGTTATTAGCCAATTTGCCAGAAAAATCCGGATAGTTCCGATCGCATTTTTGTTGTTCTCTGCTTTTCCTGTCTGGTTTGCGTGGGAAGCGATCGCCCCGCAGATTGTAAGAGCTTACACAGCGAGAGTTGACCTGGCAATCGATCGCCTACCAGAGGAAAATTACGAAACCTTACTCAGAAGGGCAGAAGCGGCAGCTAGAGCAGCTGCTCAACGGAGCTTCGATCAAGATATTTTGGTGACAGATGTTTCAGTAATTGTATCCGTACAAAGCCTAGGAGCGATCGCACCAGTTTTGGCTTTAGACGTTACTCGTCCGCAATGGCGTACTCGTCCCGATCCTCAGCGTTGGGCGACTTATTTTAAAACAGCGCGAGCGTTACTGTTTTTTGAAAAAAATCCTGTAACCCCCAATTCAGCACAAAGTCCAGTACCTCCCAATCCAGCACAAAATCCTCCACCCCCCCCAGGACAACCAGCCCCTAGCAAGTAACCATTGAATGAAGATGCAGGAAAACGGGGACGTAGAAATGAAACCGTTGTTTGCATCTTCTTGGTTCACAATTTCTTGTTATCTCCTTATCGCAATTCCTAACTGAGTTCTTGTCGCCAGTGTCAATGGATGGCTTAGAATAAAAAGGTTGTCAAGAATTGCGATATCCGCTATCATGGCTGTTCCTAAGAAGAAAACATCTAAGTCTAAACGAGATAAACGCCGAGCTACCTGGAGACATAAAGCTGCTGTTGAAGCTCAAAAAGCTCTTTCCCTAGGCAAGTCGATTTTGACTGGACGCTCTACATTTGTCTACCCATCTGCTGAAGAAGAGGAAGAAGAATAATCATAATTCCCTAGTCAGGAAAAGCACGAACAGCGCTGTTATGTAAGCGCTTTCTCGTTGCTTTTCTGATGGCATTATGGTCGATCGGTAGTCAATAAAAGCTCTTTCTGTTGGTAAAAAATTGGTAATAGGTAATTGAGAAAACTCAAATAACTATTACCCGTGACCGATGCCCTCATAACTAATAAACAGTAAAGTAACCGTAGTTATTCTTTGCTATTGATTATTCGGCAAATTATTGTTTGTTTCCTCTTGAGAGTAGCGCTGATGCTCAAATTCTCAGACAATCTTCTCAAGAGAACCAATTAACTTGAAAAAAGTAATTTTTCTACGAGTTATGTTAGGAAAATTTTTTCAGAAACCAGAGAAGTCAGAAAGCGATCGCGTTCCTCCCGGACAACACCTAGCAAAAGGCTTCCCAGTGTTGACTTATGGTGCAACTCCGCAAATTAGCACAGAAGAATGGGAATTTCGGGTTTGGGGTTTAGCAAAACCTGCCACTTTTACGTGGTCAGATTTTATGGCATTACCTCAGTCTGAATTCACAGCGGATTTTCACTGTGTAACGCGCTGGTCTAAGCTTGATGTTAAGTGGACTGGCATTAAAGTGACAGACTTTATGAGTTCGATTGAGGTAGAGCCAGCAGCAGTTCATATTATGGAACACTGCTATGGTGGCTACACTACCAATATCTCAATGGAAGACTTTCTGCGTGAAGAAAATTTCTTTGCTTTTCAACTATTTGGTGAACCTTTACCAGCAGAACATGGCGGGCCGATGCGGTTAGTAGTTCCCCATCTCTACGCTTGGAAAAGTGCCAAATGGATTAATGGTTTAGAGTTTCTCACTCGTGAAGAACTTGGTTTTTGGGAGCGTAATGGCTACCATCGCCGTGGTGAACCTTGGGCAGAGGAACGTTATAGCTACTAAGAATTAATTACTAATTCGTAATTAAGGTTATTGCCCTAGGCTAGAAGCCCAAGGCCAAGTATACAAAGCTGACGAAAATTATTAACCAAGAAGTCGCTTGAGAAAAGCTAGTTTGCCCTCATAGGGAGCATAACGCCATTTTAAGTCTAATAAAAAGGAGTTTTGCAAGACACTTTTGCTATGGGAAAAGGTGTCAAAACTAGCTTTTCCGTGATAACTGCCAATACCACTATCACCAACACCACCAAATGGCAAAGATGGCAAACCACAATGCATCACTGTGTCGTTGATACAAACTCCACCAGATGAAGTTTCCTGCAAAACTCGCGTTTGCAGGTTTTTATTTTGAGTGAATAAGTATAAAGCTAGAGGTTTTGGTCGAGAGTTAATGAAGGCGATCGCTTCTGTAATGTCAGAATATTCAATGATGGGCAAAATGGGGCCAAAAATCTCCTCCTGCATAATCGGAGCATCTAAGGAAACGTTATCAATTAATGTTGGTGCAATGTAACGCTCTTCAGGGATAGTTTCGCCACCAATAATAACTTCACCATATTTGAGTAGATTCGCTAATCTATCAAAGTGTTTTTGCGAGATAATTCTGGCATAATCAGGACTAGTAGCAGGGTTATTGCCATAAAATTCTTTAATAGTTTTTTTGAGACCATCTACTAGATTTATTTTGATTTTTTTATCGACTAAAATATAGTCAGGAGCAATACAAGTTTGTCCAGCATTGAGAAATTTGCCCCAAATAATTCGCTTTAATGTATGTTCTAAATTAATTTCAGTATCGACAATACAAGGGCTTTTACCGCCCAATTCCAAAGTTACTGGAGTGAGGTGTTTTGCTGCCGCTTCCATGACAATTTTCCCGACACTTGTACCACCAGTAAAAAAGATATAGTCAAACTTTTCTGCTAGTAGCTGTTGGCTGATTTCTACACCACCTTCTACTAGGGCAATATATGCTGGATCAAAATATTTAGCAATGACTTCAGCCAGCAAACTAGAGGTGTGAGGTGCAAGTTCTGAAGGTTTAATAATTGTACAGTTGCCTGCGGCGATCGCACCGATTAATGGTGAAATAACTAAGTTAAATGGATAATTCCAAGCCCCAATAATTAAAGCAACTCCTAGGGGTTCAGGATAAATTTTTGCTGAGTATTGAAAAAAGTCAATTGTAACGGGAGCTTTTTTTGGCTTAGTCCAAGTTTTGATATTTTTGATGGCGTAATCAATTTCCTTGATGACGAAAATCTCTGTAGCGTAAGTTTCAAATTCTGGTTTATTTAAATCGGCTTTTAATGCTTGAACAATTGCTTGTTCATTATCTAGAATTGCTTGTTTAAGTTTTTTTAGTTGTGCAATCCGAAAATTAACATCTTTAGTCTTACCAGTTTGAAAAAAGTCACGCTGTTTACGAATAATATCAGCAGCAGAAATTGGTAATTCAGTAATCATATTTTTGTAAACAATCTTATTTTATAGCAAAGATTTATTGATGATATTCTTACTAAAACTTTTTGACTTGAGACAAACTTTAATTTAAATCATTTTAAGATTGCCATCAATTTCAGCAGCGTGGCTCATCATTTTGTTAGGATTTTACAGGTAGCATAACAATGAAAACGCTACCTTTACCAAACTCAGATTTTACTTGAATAGTACCTTCATGAGCTTCAACAATTCGACGAGAAAGATACAACCCTAAGCCACTACCAGAACTCTTGTGGCTTCCTTGGCGAAATCGCTCAAACAAAGTGGCTTGTTCTTCAGGGGGAATACCCGGACCTGTGTCTTCTACCTCAATGATAATGTAGTCGCTGGCGGTGGAATTTTCTGAAGTATGAGATTCATCACTTTTGCCACTTGCAAACGCAGAAGAAAGACGGACATTTACTGAGCCAGAGTCAGTAAATTTGATCGCATTACCTATAAGGTTAGTGAATAAACGATGTAATTCTAAGCGATCGCCCATGATTTCGCTAATAGTTGTATTCTCTGCGATAACTAAATTCATCGACAGTGATTTTGCTTCAACTAAAGGTGTTAATTCTCCTACTACTTCCTCTAATAATTGAGGGAGATTCACTGGTTGAAACGCCAAGGTTTTGCGACCGGCTTCAAAGCGGTACACTTCCAATAAGGTATTAACCATCGAAAGCAAATTGGTATTGCTACGCGCCATGATGGTAATTACTTCCTGCATTTGCGGAGATAAGGCTCCCAAAGCACCTTGCTGAAACAGCATCAGTACGCGATCGGCTGCTACGAGAGGGGTGCGTAAGTCGTGGGTGAGGCGAGAGACAAAATCTTCGCGCTGGCGTGCAATTTCATCACGTTCATCGATACTATGTTTTAGGCGTAAGAGCGATCGCACTCTTGCTAACAATTCATCCACTGTTACAGGCTTGCGGATAAAGTCATCAGCACCTAAATCTAATCCCTTAGCGACATTCGGCGCATCGTGAGCAGTAATCAGCAGTATGGGGATATATTGCTGCATAGCAGCATTTCCTCGAATCCGCCGAGTAACTTCGTAACCATCCATTCCTGGCATCATCAGATCCAACAATACCAAGTCACAGGGAGATGCTTCTAGTTGTGCTAAAGCCGAAGCACCATTTTCTGCTGTGCTAACGGTGTAGCCTTCTTCCTCCAAAATTGTTTTGATTAAAAACACATTATCTGGAGAATCATCTACAACCAAGATTTTGTCAGAGCGAGAATTCTGTGAGTTCATGTAGCGACCAGGTATAGGTAAATTTAATTTTTGTAATCTTATTTATATTTATATGAATTATATTTAAACTCCTCTTGAATAAATATTATTTACCTAAAAGCTTAAATCGATTTTTTAATTTTATATAACTTTAAATTATCTAATTTTTTATCAGCAAAGAATTACTCACTAATTGAATCATGTTTGGTTAAGTTTTAAAACTAAATTAGTAGCAAGTTGATATATTGTAAGCAACTGGCATTAATTTTATTAAGCAAATACACCAAGGCTGTAGCCCTCCTAGCCTAGAGAGTAGACCATAGACACAGATTTAACGTATCCACTAAAGTTAAGACTTTATCCTGTGTCATGTCCTCTCTATTTGATACTAACTACTAATTTCTCAATTATTTTCTGGTGCGGACTCAGGTAGATATTTTATAGGCGTTTTGAGCAAAACCCAATCAAGATAGAGTGTGAGAATCTGGATTTTCAAAAATTGGTTCAGGCGTTGGTAGTTATTATCCTTCAAAACCCAAGCCCAGAATTTTTCCAGTAGTAGCCCCAGAATAATTTCTACAGACTTGTTGATAACTAGGGGAATTAGTGTTTCGAGCATTGCGATGACTTCAGTTAATTGACTGAGTTCAATGTCACAATTTTATTTTGTAGTTATTTATTTGACTTACAGTGACTTAGATTGACTTACCTTGACATATCATGATTTGCCATAAATCGTTGGAAATGCAAGCTAAACTGAAATTTAAAGCGATTTAATCTTAGGTATATGTCGTTACCAAAAAGCTTTCTGACACAACTAGAGCAATACAGCGAATTGTCAAATAGAGAAAAGACAGTTTTTGTGGAAATATTTGGTAATGGCAAGAGTCGAGTGCAAGTTACGCAAGCGCTCAATATCTCCGATAGCAATCTCAGTAGTTGCTTGACGGGTATTTACAAGAAGTTCAGCATCAATGGTAGCGGGCCTGTGAAGGAAACCCGTTTGCGGGAGTATCTCGAAAAGCGATATTCGCATCAGAAACTTTCTGGTAGCTCAACTGCTGAAGTTGCAGAGGACGATATTGATGCTTTAGTTCAAGAAATCCGCGAACAGGTGAAACCCAGCATTAAAGAAAAGTGTGGAACCATGCGGGTGCTAGATATGCCCCAGCCAATAGAGTTAACGGGTGAACGGGGTATCTATACCAACGTCAACATTCTGGAGAAAATCACCGGACGTAGGCGATTAGATATTTCTGAACTGTTGCATAACTCTGACCCAGATGACTTTGAACGGTTCGGTCTTAACAGGATCAAAGAGGAACGAGTGTCCGGACTAGAAGCAGTGCAACGCCATCACAAACTGATGGTGTTAGGGAAACCAGGCGCAGGGAAGAGTACATTTTTGAAGTATTTGGCGATGCAATATATTGAGGGGGAGTATTTGACAAATCGAGTTCCCTTATTTATCGCGCTTAAGGATTTTGCAGAAGCGCCCAAACAGCCAGATTTATTGGAGTATATTGCCCAAAAATTGACGGTTTGTGGAGTACAGAATGCCAGCGTTAAAGCAGACAAGCTTTTGAGACAGGGTAAGCTATTGGTTTTATTGGATGGCTTGGATGAAGTCCGTGAAGAAGATACTAAGCATGTCTTACTGCAAATAAGAGATATTTCCGATCAGTTTCATACTAATCAGTTTGTCATCACCTGTCGTATAGCTGCCAAAGAATATACCTTTGAAAAGTTCACCGAAGTGGAAGTAGCAGATTTTAACAAAGACCAAATCGCAATCTTTGCCCAAAATTGGTTTAGGTTAACAGATCCAGTTAAAGGTGAAAGCTTCATTCAAAAACTAAATGAGAATATACCGATTCAAGAACTAGCAACTAACCCATTGTTGTTGACACTACTTTGCTTAGTATTTGGGGAAAATGGAAGTTTTCCAGCAAATCGTTCCGAACTCTACAAAGAAGGTTTAGATGTATTGCTTAAAAAATGGGATGCCAAACGTAATATTGAGCGCGATCAAGTGTATAAAAGTCTTTCATTGTACCGCAAAGAAGATTTACTGAGTCAAATTGCATTAACTACTTTTGAGCAGAAGGATTATTTCTTTAAGCAAAAAACAGTTGAGGCATATATTGCGGACTTCATTCGGAATTTACGTGATGCTCGTACTGATCCAAAAGAATTAGAACTAGACAGTGAAGTAGTTTTGAAATCGATTGAAGCACAGCATGGCCTACTGGTAGAACGTGCAAAGGGTATATATTCTTTTTCACATCTGACGTTTCACGAGTATTTTGCAGCTAGAGAGATTGTTGCTAATTCTATCTGGGAAAAATTGCTCGAATATATTACGGATAAACGCTGGCGTGAAGTATTTTTGCTCACAGTAGGCATGATGCGAAAAGCTGATGAATTGGTACTCTCAATGAAAAGAAAAATTGACGATATCGTAGCTAATGATAAAAAAATACAAGAATTTTTAGTTTATATTAATGAGAAAGCTACATTGGCTAATTCTTTAGCTAATACAACAATAATTCGTAATTTTTACTTTGATGTTTTAATCCGTTTAAACTTATATGGTATAACCATAGATTATCCTTCTTGTATTGAAACTTTTTTTACTGTTAAAAACCTAAGTAGCTTCCAGCTAAAAAAACTTTTAGGAGATATAGGAAATAATTGTTTATTAGACTTTTACTTAATTCGCATTTTTAATTTAAGTAATATAACAATTAGTAGTAATGAATCTATTGATAAATTACTGCTTCAAAAAAAACTTAAACGATTTAATCCTTATTTTGTAAAATTATTTGACGGATTAATAAATTTTACATCGGATAATGACCTAATTTTTGAAATCAATAAATTACATAATGAATTACCTTACCCAGGCGAAGAAATAAAATTTCAGTTATGGGCTAATTCTAACATTAATGATTGGAGAGAAACTTTAATATCAACTATGGTTAAATATCGAAATATAAAATGTAATTGGGAATTTAGTACCATACAAAGCTACTTATTAATTATTTATAATGATGCTAATGAGTTACTTGTAGACTGTATGCGTAATGCTTATGTAAGCCTAGAAGTCAGAGAGCAAATAGAGAAGAGCTTGCTTTTGCCAGTAACAAAAATTTAGATAGATAGAGAAAAATATCAAATTTTATGCATATAAATTTTAATTAATAAATACAAATTGCCACCTTTTACTAAATAATTGATAATAGCTAAAAAATAATTATTATCTGAGATAATAGTAGTTGAAATTATGCTGTGGAATAAATTGTGATCGCACTCTCACCACAAAACAGGCGATCGCTCATTCTCCAGTAGTAAGATTATCTAAGAGTTGCTGAAATTCGGATATCGAAGGAATTGCGATCGCTCTCTTCAAAAGCATCTTTAATACCGATGGTTCTTCTATAGCATTGATAGCTTCCACAATAGCACTTGGCACTTCTCCAAAGCGAGTTTCTAGGACATCAATGACGCTTTCTCTAGCAGTCTCAATAATCCCTTCTTCTTTTGCTAACCTTTCAATACTAGTTACGTACCGCATTCTATTTGTCTCCTCGTAATTTCTCACTACTGTTTTGAAACTACTTGCCAATTCTTTTGGCAAAACCATCACCCAGTCGATAAACCGAAATAATTCCTGTATATCTTCTCGGCTATATCCCCTTTCAAAAAGACTTCTGACTAGGCTTAGTTTCCACTGTAGCCGACTTTCGGGGTTTCGTTGCGTCGCTTTGGTTTTGAGATGCGCCATCACAATTATCCCAAAGGGATTGGTGGTTTGCTCTAGGGTTTCCCAAGTTTCTTCATAGTCCAATAACTTCGCTATGGGAAACTCTAAGCTGACACGACATCCCGCCAGCCGTAGCTGGAGGGTCGCCAATTTGCTTGTTCATCGGCTAATACCGCCAAGCTGATGACTCGCTTTTTATGGCGGTCAAACAAGCGGTAATTGTAGGTGTACATCCGTTCGGCAAATTGGCTGTCATATTGTCCTTGGACTTCTACATGAACCAATACCCAAGCTTCCTCACCATCCAGTAGCCAAACTTTGGCGACTTTATCAACGAAACGCCGCCCAATTTCCGCATCGGGTTCTAGCTGTTGCAGTTCGGTGTCTAAAAATTCATAAGGTCGTGTCCAGTCGATCGCGTCGTAAGCTAGGGTAAAAAAGAATTCCAGAAACCGGGGAAAATATAGCTCTATGATTTCTTTCCAAGGACTATCGTAATCGGTAGATTGCTCGGTCATGGATTAAAACAAAAAGTATCTTTGCGCCATTGGTAAAATTGTCGCAGGTTCACAAATCAACAATTCGCCATTGGCCCTGACTTCATAGGTTTCGGGATCTACTTCTATATGGGGTAGCGCATCATTTAGCTTTAAATCCCGCTTAGTTATTTGGCGTGTCCCGGAAACTGCTACGGCTGATTTTCTTAAACTCAACTGACTAGGAATCTCCCTTTCTAACGCCGCTTGCGAAACAAAAGTTAATGATGTGGCGTGACGCGCCCCTGCAAAGCTACCAAACATCGGCCGCATGTGTACTGGTTGCGGTGTGGGAATGCTGGCGTTAGCGTCGCCCATTTGCGACCATGCGATTATCCCGCCTTTAATCACTATCTCTGGCTTCACGCCAAAAAACGCGGGTCGCCACAAACATAAATCTGCAAGTTTCCCTTCTTCTACTGACCCGACATACTGGGCGATTCCGTGGGTAATGGCTGGGTTGATGGTGTACTTGGCGACATATCTTTTCGCTCGAAAATTGTCTGCCCTTTGCTCATCTCCTTGCAGGTTAAGGATTCCTCTTTGCACCTTCATTTTATGAGATGTCTGCCAGGTGCGAATTATTACTTCTCCTACCCGCCCCATCGCTTGGGAGTCGGAGGAAATCATGCTAAACGCGCCTAAGTCATGCAAAATATCTTCGGCGGCGATGGTTTCTCGACGGATACGAGATTCAGCAAAGGCGACATCTTCCGCGATCGCAGGATCGAGATGGTGACATACCATCAACATATCCAGGTGTTCGTCTAAAGTGTTGAGGGTGTAAGGGCGTGTGGGGTTGGTGGAAGATGGGAGAACATTCGCCTCGCCACAAACTTTGATAATATCTGGTGCATGTCCTCCCCCTGCGCCTTCAGTGTGGTAAGTGTGGATGGCACGATTTTTAAAAGCTGCGATCGTATCTTCGACAAATCCGGCTTCGTTGAGGGTGTCAGTGTGAATTGCCACCTGTACATCATACTCATCGGCGACGCTGAGGCAAGTGTCAATAGTTGCGGGTGTGGTTCCCCAGTCTTCATGCAGCTTTAACCCGATTGCACCAGCTTGTACTTGTTCTACAAGTCCTTGGGGTTGGCTGGCGTTACCTTTACCCAAAAATCCTAAGTTGACAGGAAATGCATCAGCGGCTTGCAACATCCGGTACATATTCCAAGGGCCTGGGGTGCAGGTAGTGGCGTTCGTACCTGTAGCCGGGCCAGTACCTCCACCAATCATCGTAGTAACTCCAGAGGCGATCGCAACTTCTATCTGCTGCGGACAAATAAAATGAATATGGCTATCAATACCGCCAGCCGTGAGAATCATCCCTTCCCCAGCTAAGGCTTCAGTTCCCGGGCCAATAATAATATCGACATTATTTTGAATATAAGGATTTCCCGCTTTCCCAATTTTAAATATCTTCCCGTCTTTAATCCCAATATCGGCTTTAACTACGCCCCACCAATCAAGAATTAAAGCATTTGTAATTACTAAATCTACAGCACCATCGGCGTTAGAAATGGGGGATTGTCCCATCCCATCGCGGATAACTTTACCGCCACCAAATTTCACTTCATCGCCGTAGGTGGTAAAGTCTTGTTCTACTTCAATAAATAATTCTGTATCAGCAAGTCGGACGCGATCGCCTACTGTGGGGCCATAGGTTTCTGCATACGCACGGCGATCCATACGATAACTCATAATTACTCCTCACAAACTATAAATTGGGAATTGTGGCAGCTTCAATCAACTGAATATTGGTTCAATTCCTAATTCATTTCTCCATTGATCTAATGGTTTATCCCAATGTTCTTCCCATTTTTGGGCAAATAATGGTTTTACTTTTGAACCCATCCTATATCCCAAAATTATCTGCTCTAATAAATTAGGAAGACCTTCTGGTGCTTTTACAAGTGTTAATAATAATGCAACTCCTACCAGTGCAACTGCTAAATTTCGCCGTGTCTGCGCTATTTCAAAAGCCTTCAGTCCTATTTCCCCTGGCCCATCAGTATTAAACCCTGTAATTACATGCCAAATATCATGAGTTTGCCGCGTGCGTAAAATCACATAACTAATATCATCCTCAACTTTTATTTGGCGATAAAAACCTGGATCAAAACCTGATTTTTTGATGTATGAAGCATAGGCATATCCTAAAGTCTCTTCTGGATATTGCAGCAATTTTTCTATATCAGGAATTGGTGCTATATAACGTTCTTCAATTAGCTGGGCTAGCTCAGGCTGAGTTTTTAACCAATCTAATACTAATGAATTCGCCTTAGTTTTGAGTAACCCATCTTCAAGATCGTAAACAGAGTCAAGATTAGCAGGTTCTCTAAACAGACAAACCAGTGATTTCAATATAGCTTGTAAATCATGGCTAATTCGTCGCTGTTTTGCTAGCAACATAGTCAATCCTGGATGAAGGTTTTAATCTATTTTATGCCTGAGGCAGTTGTCCGTTAATTTTGGCGTTGAAACCGTAAACTTGGCGACTACCAACTAAAGGAACTAAAGTTACTTCTTTTTCATCGCCTGGTTCAAAGCGGACTGCGGTTCCGGCGGGAATATTGAGGCGCATTCCTCGCGTTTGTTCTCGGTCAAAATTTAAGGCAGAGTTAACTTCAAAGAAGTGAAAATGCGAACCAACTTGTATCGGGCGATCGCCTGTATTTGCTACTAGTAATTTAATAGTTTTACGACCAGCATTAAGCTCAATTTCTCCCTCTGGCGTAATAATTTCCCCAGGAATCATACTTTCCTCTTTTAAAAATTAACGAATGGGATTATGCACAGTTACCAACTTTGTCCCATCAGGAAAAGTTGCTTCTACTTGGACTTCATGCACCATTTCTGATACACCTTCCATCACATCATCTCGCGTTAATAAAGTTGTGCCATAACTCATTAATTCCGCAACAGTTTGCCCATCTCTTGCACCTTCTAAAATTGCCGCAGAAATATAAGCAACTGCTTCTGGATAATTTAATTTCAAACCTCTATTCTTACGTCTTTCTGCCAATAAAGCAGCAGTAAAAATTAACAACTTATCTTTTTCCTGCGGCGTAAGTTGCATTACTTCCTCCTCTGTGCTTCGTTCAAACCTGCCAAACTCTGGGTATACAGCTACCACGACTCAAAAAAGTAACCCTTAGCATCTGCCAAACAGACGTAAACCAGTTTCGCACCTCAGATGAAGAAGCACCGCGATATCTACATAAAAGTCCATGTTGTAGTCGCGACACTCCCACTTCTCCTGTACTGTGCCATAAATTACGTGCTTTTTCGACTATTTCTGAGTCAACTGGATTACCAACCCAAACTAGACTACCGACAATTGGTTGTCCAGCCAAGCCGTGGGGACTGTGGAAAACTTCCTCGCTACCAGGTAAATATTGCCGATCGATCCACAAGGGTACACCTTGCTGCCAAATTTCGGTATGCGATCGCCATTCTCCTTGCAAGAACTTCTCTCCTCTAGCACTGCGTCCTAATCGCGTAATTTCCCAGCCTACCCAAGTGGCTTCGGTTGCTAATTCTACCCGTAAATCTTGCCGATAAATCGCACCGTTAAACAATATTGTTTCTTGTGGCAACCACTCTAAAGAAGCGCCAGCATCTACTTTGATGTCGATGGTTTGTCTCGCTTGCTGTCCGTTGCTGCGATAGATTTTACTAGCGGCAGCTGTAGTGATTAATGCTTGGGTGCGGGGTTGAAGGTGGAAATTGAGCGAAAGGCGATCGCCTCCCACAACTCCCCCAGCCGTATGTAAAATGACGCTATGGCAAACCTTTTCACCTTCTGGATAAAACGGACGCTGTACCTTCAGTGGTGCTTGCTGGTGGTTGTAAATTAGCTGGGTGGTATTTAGGCGATCGGCGTAGACTAAATCAAGTTTGCCATGCCAGATATTGAGAGAGTCTTTTTCTAGCTGAAGGCTCATCCTTACTTAACGGTAAAATTTCCACTGGATTGCAACTGTTTAAGTAGTCTAGAATTTCCCGAACCAAAAATATATAGATATCTTGGGCGCGAGTCAAGGCTAGATACGGACATAGTAGTTTCACTTGCTACTCGTTGTGAAGAGCTTCCCTCACTTACACCTAATATTTGCAAAGGTGAGATGCTCCCCGCAACTATCGCAGCTTATTGGCGATCGCACTATTGTTTAGCTCTACTCTAGATTTCAAAAATTTAATAATTTGTTGCATATAAAAATCAATTTATCGAAAACAGCAAATAGGTATTATTGGCAGTTAGTGAAAAAATGGCACTTTAGCTGCTATCGATCGTTTTTTTGGTATTTGTACCGTAGGGCTGGGAATCTCTAGCTTCACCTCTGACGTAGAGGTTTATGGCCTCTCATCTGCTGCTATTAGCATTATCTAAGTTAATCAAAAGCATTGAAAAAACTGGGCTTAAGACTTTTTGTTTTTTGTAACTAATTTTATAAAAATAATTTTTAAAAAATTAAATTTAACATATTTTAAATTTATAAAAGCTTTTGAATTGATTTTTGCTATCAAAATAAATTTATAAGCCTAAATAAGCTGTATATAGCCTTTTTTCATATTTAAGACCCCTTTATTTTCCTTGTGATTTGGACAATAATGACACCACAAGACCTCACGCATTGCCATATCAGGCTAGGTGAAGGCAAATGTTTCAGCCATAAGTTTGACAAGAAACTATAAGAGGCAAACAACAGTGAAACTAGCAGTGTATGGAAAAGGTGGAATCGGCAAATCCACAACTAGCTGTAACATCTCAGTCGCCCTAGCAAAACGCGGCAAGAAAGTGCTGCAAATTGGCTGCGACCCCAAGCATGACAGTACCTTTACCCTCACAGGATTTTTAATTCCCACAATTATCGATACCCTGCAAGAAAAGGACTACCACTACGAAGACGTTTGGCCGGAAGATGTAATTTACAAAGGCTACGGTGGTGTCGATTGCGTTGAGGCAGGTGGCCCGCCAGCAGGTGCTGGATGTGGCGGTTACGTTGTTGGCGAAACCGTGAAATTACTGAAAGAACTCAACGCCTTTGATGAGTACGACGTAATTCTGTTTGACGTACTAGGGGACGTTGTTTGTGGTGGTTTTGCAGCACCACTCAACTATGCAGATTATTGCATGATTGTCACCGACAACGGCTTTGATGCTTTATTTGCTGCCAATCGGATTGCAGCTTCAGTAAGAGAAAAAGCACGCACTCACCCATTACGTCTAGCAGGTTTAATTGGTAATCGCACCTCAAAACGCGATTTAATCGAGAAATATGTAGAAGCAGTACCAATGCCAGTATTGGAAGTACTGCCATTAATTGAAGATATCCGCGTTTCTCGTGTCAAGGGTAAGACTTTATTTGAAATGGCGGAATCCGATCCATCTTTGAACTACGTTTGCGACTACTATCTCAACATTGCCGATCAAATTCTGGCACGTCCAGAAGGTGTTGTCCCGAACGATGCTCAAGACAGAGAATTGTTCTCTTTGTTATCTGATTTTTATTTAAATCCGAGTAAACCACAGGTACGTAATCCGGAAGAGGAATTAGACTTGATGATTGTATAAATCAACTAAATTCTCAGGATGGGGAATTACTATGGCTTTCTTTCATAGCTTTACAGATTCAATAAAGCAAAAGTGGTTAATGTTCTTCCAGACAAATCGTGACTGGATTACTCTCCACATGGAGGTGGAATCAGTGTACACCCCTGATGGCGGGAAGCGACCACCTTCTTACCTCATCCTGGGAGTTGTCAACGCGCTGGAACCAAAACTAGCGCAGTTAATGCTACCTTTTTCCAGACTGAATCCTGACGCCGATACCCTAATTGAAGTACTGGATTTGCATTTCGACCCAGACATTGCGCTTGGTAATCGCTATATTCCCAAAGGTGATTCAGACAATTACCGAAATGATGTAGTAGCTAATATCGATGAAAATATCCAAGATGAGACATCAAGAAATGCTCATCTCAACAGCTTTGCGGATGCAGCGGTTGCACAAGAATTTACCATTGTAGATTCTGTCCAAACCGCAAATGGAATCAACGGACACAACTCTAATCATGAGTCTCCCAATGCATCCAGTGGCGATTTAGATGAGTTTGGTGAGATTTCCTTCGATACAACCACTACATCAGAAATCAAGCTGGATGACCAGGTACTTGAAGATTTGAACTCAACAGACGAGAACGCTTTTAGCGATGTGTTATCGGATGTCTGGGGTGATGAAACAGCACTGCAAAAGGGTGATGGCAATAATGAATTTTTAGGGGAAGAACTGCCAGCTGGCGTTTTTGATGAATCGGAAATTGCCCGTCTCTTCCCCAACGCTTAAATTATTAGCGTTCCTGATGAATTTAGGGATTGCTGGCTGGTGCTATGTGCCACATCACAGGAATTTGGGGAGAGAATGATTCTTTCCCCACCTACCTGCCCTATATTCACCTGCCTTGTTCGCTTTAAAAATCAAGGGGAGAAACAACCAAAATGACTGTCGCTCAACAACCAGAAGCTTTAAACTTTGAGTGTGAAACTGGGAATTACCACACCTTTTGCCCAATTAGCTGCGTGGCGTGGTTATATCAAAAAATTGAAGATAGTTTCTTTTTGGTGATTGGAACCAAGACTTGTGGGTACTTCCTACAAAACGCGATGGGGGTGATGATTTTTGCTGAACCCCGTTATGCAATGGCAGAGTTGGAAGAGGGAGATATTTCGGCACAGCTGAACGATTATGAAGAGTTAAAGCGATTGTGCTTGCAAATAAAACGCGATCGCAACCCTAGTGTAATTGTCTGGATTGGCACTTGCACCACTGAAATTATCAAAATGGACTTGGAAGGCTTGGCTCCCAAGCTGGAAGGAGAAATTGGGATTCCCATCGTCGTTGCGCGTGCCAATGGTCTAGATTACGCCTTTACTCAAGGAGAAGACACTGTATTAGCTGCTATGGCTAATCGTTGCCCCGATAAAGCTCCTGTGGCGGAAACAGACAAAAACGAACGCAATGCTATTGCCAAACTACTCAACTTTGGCAAGAAGAAAGAAGAAGTAGTCCAAGAAGAATCGGAATATGTAGATCATCCCCCCTTGGTTCTCTTCGGTTCCCTTCCTGACCCCGTTGTCACTCAGTTAACTTTAGAATTGAAGAAGCAAGGCATCAAAGTCTCCGGCTGGCTACCTGCAAAGCGCTTCACGGAATTGCCAGTGCTGGAAGAAGGCTATTACGTTGCTGGCGTCAACCCCTTCCTCAGTCGGACTGCTACCACTTTAATGAGGCGTCGTAAATGCAAACTCATCGGCGCACCCTTCCCCATCGGCCCTGACGGTACTCGTGCTTGGGTTGAGAAAATTTGCTCAGTTTTCGGCATTACACCCAAAGGTTTAGACGAAAGAGAAGCACAAATTTGGGCAAGCTTGGAAGAATACGTCAAACTAATTCGCGGCAAATCTGTATTCTTCATGGGCGACAACTTATTGGAAGTCTCCTTAGCGCGGTTCCTGGTGCGCTGTGGAATGTCAGTTTCCGAGATTGGTATTCCTTACATGGATAAGCGCTATCAAGCTGCTGAATTGGCGCTACTAGAGCAAACTTGTAAAGAAATGGGTGTACCCCTGCCGAAGATTGTTGAGAAGCCAGATAATTACAACCAAGTTCAGCGTATTTATGAATTGAAGCCAGACTTAGTAATTACTGGTATGGCTCACGCTAACCCACTCGAAGCCAGAGGTATTAACACCAAGTGGTCTGTAGAGTTCACCTTTGCGCAAATTCATGGCTTTGGCAACGCCCGCGACATTCTAGAATTGGTGACTCGTCCCCTACGTCGAAATAACAGCTTAAAAGATTTGGGTTGGGATAAGTTAGTTAAAGAAGAAGCAAAA
This sequence comes from Calothrix sp. NIES-2098, assembly GCF_963875125.1. Taxonomy (NCBI): domain Bacteria; kingdom Bacillati; phylum Cyanobacteriota; class Cyanophyceae; order Nostocales; family Calotrichaceae; genus Calothrix; species Calothrix sp. NIES-2098. The sequence continues at coordinate 7,036,028 of NZ_CAWNKJ010000001.1, read as the reverse complement.
ATTTAGAATTTGGATTGATCTGGCAACACCATAACACCATAAGAGTTGAGGCGAACAAAACGTTCGCCTTTTTTTGACTTTCAAGAATAATGCTTAACCTTAAAGTAATCAAAAGTAGTATCTGCCATTGCGACCGGGATTGCCTATTAACTTGTGGGAACGCTTGAGAGCAAACGCACACAACAAGCTCCGTGTTGGAAAGCAATCTGATTAATCCCAAACTACTACAACAGATAGCAATTTAGTATTAGTCATCTTGACATGATTTGAGAAGGAAGAGATGAGGGAATTATTTAACAGATGTATTTATGTCTTACACCAATTCTCTTACTTGCTCCCTTACTTCCTTCTCCAGGTAACGCTTCTTTCTAGCGCTACAAAGTCGCCAATTACATGAGTCAAACTAATGCTATCAAGAGCGCTTTCTCACCTTGTCGTTACGTACCAAATACCTATGAATATTGAACCAATAGAAATTGCAAAAATGGAAATTTTATATTACAACTTCATCGCGTTGATAATCAACAATAATCTCGAAAGTAGTGTTAGGTATCACCTGGCGTAAGTGTCGCAAATATCCGTCTGCATCAGAACGAGTGCGGAAACGAGCCACAATCACTGGTTCCATATTGGGAACAATACGAGTGATGGCCCAAGCATTCAAGCGTTTTCTGTAAGCCTTAGCTTGATTTTCTGTTGTGGAAGCTTCGTAATCGGTATTTTGTGGCATGATCTAGATATCCATAGGATTAAGTCAAGGGCGTTAGCAAGTCTCTTGGCGGGGATGTACTAACGCCTCTTTGATATTGATGCACCCTTAGTAATACATTATTTTAAGCTTGTCAACACTGAGTGTTAAATGTTAGTTGAAGGTAATATTTAGAGCCTAGTATTTATTAGGATATTAATGGCAAATAGAGGGTAATACCCCTCACGTCATCAATGGTAAAAAAAATGACTTTACCTTCTGTGAAGGGAAGAAGCTAGAAGCTACACCACTATCGAAAATTATTATTACATTTTTAATAAAATAATGGGTCTCACCCCCTAAGAGCTAGATATATGGTTTTTAGAGCATTGAAAAGGTCTAAATTACTGTGCTAAATCACCTAATGAAGAGTTTTGCGACCAATTGCAGGATTGACAATTGAGTACATAGCACTTGAATATATATTGTGCCTATTGTTCACTTCGCAATTAAAATAATCACAGCTTAATATCAAAAGCAGAAGGGGAAATATCACCAGAATTATACCTGTGTGATTTTTTCAATGCTCAAATATATAGCTAATGTTAGGTTTAAAACTAGACTTTATAAAAATGAAAATACCATTTATAATATCAATACTGCAAAAATTAGTCGATCAAATAGAAGCAGTATTATTAGTAGATCCAGAATGTAAATTTGTCGGACACATTACTTTCAAAAACGGTAAAAGAACTGTTTTTCGCTCTAATCAATTTAATATTAATGGTTTTGGTGCAGCAGAAATAGCTAAAGATAAAGGTTGTTCTAATTTTTTACTGAGACATTTTGGATATAAGGTTCCGGAAGGGAAAACATTTTTTAATGATTACTTGTGTAAAAAGATAAGTAATTTAAGAAATATAGATGAGGGTTTTGATTATGCTAAGTCTTTAGGATTTCCGGTAATTGTCAAGCCTCTTAATCTTAGCCAAGGTATATTAGTCACCAAGGTGCATAATAAACAAGAATACTATCAAGTAGCCAAAAAAATATTACAAATAACTTCAGGTTTTATCGTTGAGCGATTTCATCTAGGTAATGATTACAGAGTTGTGGTACTAGATGAAGAAGTAATTATTACTTATCAAAGAATTCCCTTATTTGTAGTGGGAGATGGTAAATCTACTGTTTGGGAGCTTTTGCAGAAAAAACAGGTAATACTAAATAAAACTGGTAGAAGAAATATTGATTTTGAGGATTTTAGAATCAAAAAAAAGTTACAAAGACAAAAGTTAACTTTTGATAGTGCGCTCCCAAAGGGAAATATTGTCTATCTTTTGGATAATGCAAATTTATCAAGTGGAGGTGAAGCAGTTGATTTAACTGAAACTATCCACCCGGACTTTCAAAAATTGGCGATTAATATTACAAAAGATATGGGGTTAAGATTAGCTGGTGTAGATATTATTACCAGTGATATAACTCAGCCAATGGTGGATTATATTATTATTGAAGTTAATGGCTCTCCTGGCTTACTGAACTATGCCTCGTTTGGCGAACTTCAAACTCAGAGGGTAGAAAATTTATATCTCAAAGTTCTTCAAGCAATGGAGAACTAGTTGTTTTACACCATAAATTATATTGTCAGGTAACTAACCACTAGCTTATAGAAAGCAATAGAGCGATCGCAACAATTTCAGCATAGTTAATTTCTAATTAATGCTTTAAAACTAAACTTGCTAAAAATCAGTTTGCTCGGTCAGCTAAAATTAAATTTTATAGTGGTATAGAACTTACTTAAGCGCAAGTTGTTCTAGAAATCTGCTTTCTTCAAAAAAGTCGGAAGATAAATCCTGGTTACTGAATTATTGGCAAAAAATTTAATATTAAATATTCCTCAAGCAAGAAGTTTTTATAAAAACTGAGAATCAATATATAACCTAAGACATCTGTCTATTTATTGAAAATTTCAAACTCTCTCTAGAGAAAGAATTCTTTAAGCATTTTATTTTCTAAATTAAGGTTAGTAAATGCAAAGTTTAAATCTCCACAATAGCTATGACTAACGAACCTAAAGAGCAAATTAATCAACCAGTAAGCGAAGATTGGCATTCTCAAGACGAGCCAAACGTAAAAGAAAGAAACTTAACTGCCAATCCTGGAGATAGAATTGCTGACGAACCCCAGTCAGTAGAAGAGAAAGCTCAACAAGTGGCTGTAGATTCGCCAGACATTACAGGAGACCATATTACAGTTCCCACTTACTTCGTTGTTGATGAACCGAATGGTGAAAAGAAAGCACTCCACCATGTGAAAGACGCCGAAGAGATTTCTGATGTAATTAGACAAGCACGAGTTGACGAAAACGGCAATCGCATTTGGTGGTAATTTAACTTCGTAGGGTGGGCAATGCCAGCCCTTTCAACACGAACAAATGAACTACTCAATCAAAGGCTGAAACCCGCTCCCAGACTGGGGCAACAAATGATGCTTCTAAGCTATCGAACTTGATTATGCGATCGCACATCCAAAAACGGTCAATTTATTGCCTCTTGAATCGAGCATTTTTGTGCAGAATTGAGCGTGAGTTTGATTGTGTAAGGGTTGAGGGGGCGTGTATTGTTTGCAGAAAATCTAGTACAAATGAACGCGTTGAAAGGGCTGGGTGGGCAATGCCCACCTTTTAAATTATTAATTTTTTACCAATTGTTTGAAATCGTAAAATACTTGTAATAATCCAGAGTCATAGGTTCTGACATCTTTTAATTGAAGTGATATTTCCAAGCTGGGATCTTTCCAAATAAGGGGAATACCATCTCCCAGAATAATCGGGTGGATCGAGAGAATTAGTTCATCAATCAGGCTGTGAATTAGAAAATAATAAATTATCTGTCCTCCCCCAACTAACCAAATATTACCGCCGCTAGCTTGACGCAACGTGTTGATAAAGCTTTTGACATCACCCCTAAAAAATTCCACGTTGTTGTCTGTCTTACCTTGGAGAGTATTGGAAAATACAAATCCTTTCTTACCTTTGTATGGGTATTCTCCAAATCCCAGTAATTGTTGATATGTCTTATTACCCATAATTACTGTGTCAATTTGGTCAAAAAACTCAGTGTAACCGTAATCTTGGTCTGTAAATAACCAATCTACTTCTCCTGATGTTCTCGCAATATATCCGTCCAAGCTAGAAGCGATGAACAATTGTATTTTGCGCATAATCTCCTCTGCGTATTTGTGATTGATTTTTCAGTTAATAGTGCGTGAGTTCTCAATCATATCTATTGTGTTTTTAGCGATCGCCTTTACCGAGGTCGTTTATATTACTCAACCGAGTAATAACGTAGCTAACAAGAAATTATCCAACTCTCCATGCGATCGCAGAATTGAAAATTTAACCAGAGTTGCCTATACATAGCAAAACCGCCCTAAACTAACTAGAGGGCGGCTTTGAGAGATTAGTTTTATAGGGGGCTTGATAATATTATTGCCCCGGTTTAGTATAAGTGGTTCTGTATGTAATGGTATACAAGATGCTTTTCAGCCATTCCGGAAGAAACTGAAAACTTATGTAAATCTGCTGGACATTGGCAAATTGCTGGGTACTAAGGCAGATTTTGGCAGTCAAAGACTTGCCGCTGAATAAGGTAAAGTAACGATTGGCGACTGGAATAAGTCACGAATCAGAGAGGATGGCTATCAATGGTTTCTACATTACAGACAAATCACAAAAAAATTGGCGTGGCGGTGATTGGTACTGGTTTTGGTCAGAAAGTCCACATTCCGGGATTGCAAGCACATCCGCACACTGAGGTAGTAGCTGTTTATCATCGAGATATCAATAAAGCCAAAGCGATCGCAGCTTCTCACCAGATTCCCCATGCTGGCGATACAATTGCAGACATTGTCAATTTACCAGCAGTGCAAGCAGTCACCATCGCTACACCACCATTTTTGCACTACGAAATGGCAAAAACCGTACTGCAAGCAGGGAAACACTTATTACTGGAAAAACCCACAGCCTTAAACGCAGCTGAAGCTAAAGAACTTTATCAATTAGCTCAAAAACAAAATCTAATTGCTACTCTAGATTTTGAATTTCGCTTTGTGCCTGGATGGCAAAGGTTTTCACAACTATTATCAGCAGGCTATGTAGGTAACAAGCGTCTGATTAGAATTGATTGGTTAGGTTCTTCGCGTGCAGATGCTTCCCGCCCGTGGAACTGGTATTCTTCCCAAGATAAGGGAGGTGGTGCATTGGGGTCTTTAGGTTCCCACGCCTTCGATTATATTTACTGGCTATTTGGCCCGGTACGCAAATTAAGTGCCTATTTGAGTACCGCTATTCCCACACGCATTGACCCTGCTAGCGGCGAAACCAAACCAGTGAATACAGATGATACCTGCGTACTGGCTTTGGAATTAGCCGATGGGACACCTTGCCAACTTACCATCAGTGCGGTTGTTCACGCACCAAGAACGCATTGGATAGAAGTGTATGGCGATCGCGGTACTTTAGTATTAGGCAGTGAAAATCAAAAAGATTACATCCACGGTTTTCGGGTTTGGGGTTCGCAAGCTGGTAAAGCCTTAACTGAAATCGAAATTCCCTCAGAGTTGATGTTTAGCGAAAATCACGCCGATGGACGTATTTCTGCATTTATCCGCGTTGTAGACCAATGGATACAAGGAATTCACAGCCAACAACAAATAGTTCCATCCTTGCGAGAAGGAGTTTACTCTCAGTTATTGATGGATTTATCCCATCAATCCCATAAAACAGCAAGCTGGGTGGATGTGCCCAGCTTGGAAAGTTATCTTGGTAATTAAAAATATGAGTATTTGTGTTACGAAAACGCTTTTCTATAAAAATTTAATAACGCCAACTAAATCTCAAGCAACTAGCAATTTATCTCCAGGTGGAACGCTAGCTGTAACCGTGAGTTTGTTAGCCTCTTGATAAGCTGTCACAGCCTTTTTAGTGCCAGGGCCAAAGATTCCATCTGGTACTCCCGGATCGAAACCAAGTTTTTTGAGATTTTGTTGTAACTTCTTCACCTTCGGGCCGATACGGCCTTCCACCAACGCAACTGCTTTAACAGTTTCGGCTTGCAGGCGATCTAAAGTACCGTTGAATCGGTTGCGGTCTACATCACCTGGGATACCCGGAAAACCAGTTTGATCGCCTATGTATTGATGGAAAGTATGAATCTCCCAGCCGCCGGGAATACTGGGAGTATTGGTTTCATAATGTGCAATCCACAGATCGTAGTCAGCAAAGCGTTTGGTGTTTCCCATCGTATCCCGCCAAAAACTCGGCCCGGTGTAGATGATTGGTTTGTAGCCTGTAGCCAGTTCTACAGCTTTTAAAACCTCAGCTACACGATCGAGTCTTTGGGTTAGGCTCAAATCATACCAACTGTTAGCCGTTTCAATATCTACAACTGGGGGAAGATCGCCTGCTTCCATGTCTAGATTTTGAGCGAAAATTTTTACCTGGGTGTCAATATCCTGGGTGGGACGAAAAAAGAAATATGCGCCCCGAATAATACCTGCTTTCTTCATCGCAGGCCAATAAGTAGGAAACAGAGTATCAGTACGGATAGTACCATCGTTGACTCTAGCAAACGCAAAGCGAATGCCTTGGCTTCTTACTTTCTCCCAATTGATATTTCCACTGAATTCTGCAATATCAATACCTTCGACTGCCATAGGTAGTTGTCCTTGAATTTAATCAGACTGCACTAACTACCAATAAATAGCAGACGCTTACGGAAATTGTTTTAGCAGGTGAGTAAAATATTTACAAACAGTAATTTTACTTAGCGCTGACGAAATTCTACTTCTTTTTCGAGAATCTTAATATCGTAGTTATCAAAAAAATCGTGACCCAATAGACCGATCGATGCTTTGGGTGCGATCGCAACTTCAAGATTATTAGCTACAGCGGAACCAACACTCATGTATTGTATCTGACTCGTCAAAAATTGCACTTCTGTACCGTCTGCAATTTGGGCGTTGATCTTACCTGTAGGCTGTAGTTTGAGAGTATTTGCCATTTTGAGAGTGATCAGGGTGCTGCTAGCACCAGTATCTAAAATCATCTCAAAAGTTTGTTGTTGATTGAAAGTAACATCTATAACAGGAGTTTTGCCCATACGACGTTTAATGGGAACCCGAAAAACTTTGCTGTCTATAGGAGTTACACCGCAAAGTTTACCTAAACTGACGGTTCTTCCTGAGGAAGTGACCATAAAACAGCTTCCAGGATCGTCAGCTGTGGCTCGATGCAAGAATGCTAAAAATGTTAGCGTTGGCATTGTTGCCATTACAGCTAAGTTAATAGTCAGCATCCAACGCTTGTTAGCATCTTTCATGTGCTTTTGCGCTCCATATTTGGTATTGCCCCTTATTATTTAGATTACCCAGGTTAGGGCAAAAGTTTTAACTCGTTCAGCACTTTTCAATTAACTTTTGATTTTTGATTTTAGATTGGATAATTTAGCCTAAAATATCTATTTATTCACTTAGTATATAGTGCTGCGATCGCCTTTTGATTTCTGCTATTAAGGGTTTGATTAATATCAAGCATTAAAATGGTCTTTGGTTCGCATTTATGATGAACAATAGCAATGCGACTAACCAAAGTTGGCAGCCCAATATTATGGAAAGATTGTGGTACGGTTTGCATACTTGTTTCACCTATGAAAACTATACTATGAGGTGCATCTACCTGAATACTATATAATTATCTGTAATGCACTTTCGCTATTATTGGCAACCACAACACCAAACCCAGCTCGTTGTAAAATTGCTAGTAAAGCAGTTGCATTATTAGGATTATCATCAACTATTCAAATCCGCGTTTATTGTGTTTCTATCATTTATTAATTTTTTTACCCAATTTTAAAATCTCAGTAAAATAGAATATTAATTAAATTGAAAAAACAATAGTAATTATTTTTGTAGTTTTTATCTAAAAAGACATCCATTAATACTAATGCTATATCGTTAAGTGTTGTATTCAATTACATCTTAACTAAATTATATAGGCTCTACTACAGAATAATTACAGAATATATTTATATTTTGGGCAGAAAAGTATCAGTATAATTTCTAATTGAGAATATACTTACTATAATTAAATATCGAATATTCCTAGTGAATTTATTTATATAAATAAAAAACCAATATTTTTGTTGCTTAAGAGATATGTAATTATATAATAAAAAATCCTTTTAAATAATCATTTCCCCGCTTTTACTTAATCATATGGACACCGATTTTCCCGATCAAAAAAGCTTTACCTATGTTGGTAAAGCCTTCAAAAAACTCTAGTGAAATCTCCTCATTTCTGCAAAAATCCGATCTAAACTACACTCAACAGCTCGTTGTTAATTTAAAATCCAGACTAGATTTTCCTTAATTTAAGGATAGACACCAGGCTTACTCAAAATTTGTTTCTGAGATGCAGTCAAATCAGGGTAATCATTGATATTATATGAATTTCTTGACCATGCCGAGGGATGAGGAGAATACTTATAAAAAAGTGTACGACGTTCATTTTTTCCCCGCCAAGGAAGAGTACCGTGAGTTAAAGCCTCAGTAAAAATAATGGCGCTACCAGCCTTAAGAGTAATAGCTTGTATGCAAGCACTAGGAGATTGCAGATTTCGCCATTCCTCTGGTAAAGGTAGATTACTTTTATGACTTCCAGGGATGCAAGCAAATCCACCTTCGCCAGGATGCACATCATTCAACTCGTAAACAACAGCAGTCAACCCGTTGTAGATTCTACCATTATTGAAAAGATAGTACTGGCAGGGATCGTAGGGAGTTCCACCTCCATGTAAGTGACAACCGATCGGGCCAAGACCTTGACGAATGATATGAACATAGTCGTGATCCAAGCGAAACTGCTTTCCTAACAACTCAGATAGATACGGAGCGATCGCCGGATTATCGATTAGTTCGCGGAAAGGCTGACCCCAAGGTAACAAACCATCAAAGCGTAGAAATGGTGCTTCTGGGTTATCTTGGCTGGCAATTTGGCGATCTAACAATGCTTGAACGGCTGCAATCTGCTCGCTGTTGAGCGCATTCTCAATAATCAAGAACCCTTGTAAGTCAAAAAGATAGCGTTCCAAGTCGGTCATAGAAATGGTTACTGGCTAAGAAGTTACACATTAAAACATTTTATTGATTAAACTTCAAAGCAGAGACTAGATTGACAGATAGTATAGTAGCCTTTATTACATCTATCTAATCTTTCAACAATTCAATTATTTCTAGTAGTTGTTTGGCGTAAATTGTGTAAAGATGTACTGACTTTTGATTAGACATCGCCCGCTTCTAAATCTTTGTTTTTCTAACGAAATCAATAATAATTTTTCTTAACATTTTATACTTATCTCCAACGATAGAAGGCAATCTTGCCGATAATAAATACAATAATTGTTAAGTTTTTAACAGAATATTATGAATCTTCTTGCGTGGATAGTTTTAGGCATTATTGCTGGAGCTATAGCTAAAGCTATTTACCCTGGTCGTCAGGGTGGCGGAATTATTGCCACAATGGTTTTAGGTATAATTGGTGCTTTAATCGGAGGCAGTTTAGTTTCTCTTTTAGGTAGAAGTGGAGCAACATTTGCTGCTGGAACACTCAGTATTCCTAGCTTAATTATTGCTGTAATTGGTGCTATCATTGCTATTTTCTTATGGGGCTTACTGACTGGGCGTAGCAACTATTAATTGAATAAAATTAAAATCATGGTTAGCTTTTAATCTAACCTGTTATTAATAAATAAAAATAACTCCACTTCTTAGCAGAGGTGGAGTTATGAATTTGATAAATATTACTCAAATATTTTATTTACAGAACTAGGTAAGTAGGTGAGAAAAAACCAAACTATGCAAAAAAAGTAAAATCTCTGTATTTGGTTCGTAGTCGCGCTTTAGCGCTATAGACGCAAAGCGGTGAAGCAGTGCGTTGGGCGGGTTTCCCGACTTGAAGCAACTGCTGAACCCGTTCGACGTTCGCCGGAGGCGTTCTCGCAGAGTAGCGCGACTACAAAAATGTGATGATTATTTGCACCGACTTACTTAATCTAAAGCTTTTTTGAGTTCATCTTTAATGTTTTCGGTAGTGTGGATAACTTGGGCTTCAACTTGTTTGGCTTTACCTTCGGCTTTATCTGCTGGATTGCCAGTTATTTCACCTAGAACTTGTTGAACTTTACCTTCAATATTTTTTGCAGTGGCTTCTACTCTTTTTTCAATACTCATAATCTTTCCATCTCACTTTTAATTAGTTAGAGTTTTTATTGTAAAAAACAATCTACTCGATTATTGAATATTTGTTATCTATCATTAGATAGCTTATTGGCTTTATATTTATCTCCTTAAGATAGATGTTAAATTGAGTTTGAAATAATAGATAATATGGAAATTCTGTAGAGCCAAAAAATTAGAAATTAACTAGTTATTTTAACATCACAGTAATAGTCAATGTTAAGTGTAAGGAAATATGGGAGCGATCGCAAAACGCCAAAAAAATCAATGGGAAAGTGAAATTAATGACATCATTCGAGGTGCGTGTGGAGGATTTTTGTTTGGGATTCCGTTGTTATACACAATGGAGGTATGGTGGATTGGGTCGCTGGCAAAACCACAACTCATAATGTTAGCGATCGCCTTAATGTTTGTGGGCGTATTTTTACTCAATAAAACAGAAGGCTTTCGCAAACGCAGACGTAAAAAGCGACCTTATGAAGCTGCAATAGATACTGTAGAGGCGATCGCAATTGGGCTAGCTTGCTCTAGCTTTGTGCTGTTCTTATTACAAGAACTAACACTTGACACTGCTCTCAAAGAAGCCTTAGGCAAAATCATCTTTGAAAGTGTACCCTTCACACTCGGTGTAGCATTAGCCAATCAATTTCTCGGAGATGCTGACAGCAACAATCAACAAGCAAATAAGAACCGACGCACTGAGTTAGACGCCACCTTTGCCGATTTAGGTGCAACTGTTATTGGTGCGACTGTAATAGCATTTAATATTGCCCCTACAGATGAAATCCCGATGCTAGCAGCCACGGTATCACCTGCTTGGCAATTAGGAATTATTGGCACATCCTTAATAATTTCCTATGGGATAGTATTTCAAGCAGGCTTTTCAGATCAGCAAAAGCGCAGACAGCAAAAAGGGATTTTTCAACGACCATCAAGCGAAACCATTATGTCCTATTTAGTGTCACTGCTAGCAGCTGCGATGATGCTGTGGTTCTTCCAAAAGTTGACTTTGAGCGACCCTTGGACTATGTGGTTGGATCATACCTTGATGCTGGGATTACCTGCAACCATTGGCGGTGCGGCTGGTAGGTTAGCGATATGAATCATACAGAAAACCAAAATCAAGAGCGATCGCTTGCTGAGTGGGTGACATTCAGCGCAGCTTCTTTCATCCTTGCAGCGATCGTTGGCTTAGTCGGATACACTTGGCTAACCGACAAAAATCAACCTCCTATCGTATCTGTCACCAACAAACAAACTATTCACGAAATTAACGGACAATTTTATGTTCCTTTTGAAGTTGTTAATACTGGTGGGGAAACAGCTGAATCAGTTCAAATAATGGCTGAATTGGAGATTGACGGTAAAGTTGCGCAAACAGGAGAACAACAAATTGACTTTTTATCGCGTGGTGAAAAGGAAGAAGGCGCATTTGTATTTAGCCAGAATCCCCAGCAAGGTCAGTTGACGATTCGTGTTGCTAGTTATAAAGTGCCCTAGTGCGCAATCGCATTAATTCTGAAAAGGAAATACAGCAGTTTGTATATCTGGTAAATTCGTAGTCATACTAATTTTAAAAAAGAACGCGACAGATGGTAGGGGTATGGCATTGCCATGCCCTCTAGAATATATTGATACATCGCAATCACTATTTAAATTGGTATCAGTACTTGAGGCTGGAATGCTAAACCATTTTAGTACTTACTACGAACTTTGAAAATTTTTGTGATAGCTCGCTAGTTTAGGCTATTAACAACTCAAAAAGCCCTGTCACGAGTTATTATCATCAAATAGTTTTTAGCACTATCTGATGACTCAAAAAATTACTTTCAGTTTGTTATTATTATTTCTTGGTAGCCACATTAGTCTTACCCAGCAAACAGCTAAAGCACAAGTATCAACACCAGTAGCACCAACCACTACCACAAAAGCCATTTGTCCAGCCCAACTGGGAACATCTATAGATACTATTATTAATCGTCCTTCATTTAGTCGAGTGCGCTGGGGAATATTAGTACAACCCCTATCATCTGGCTCAACTCTTTACAGTCGAGATGCTAATAAATATTTTACTCCAGCTTCTAATACAAAACTGTTAACCACAGCTGCTGCATTGCAGCAATTAGGAGAAAATTTTCGCATTCGCACTTCCATTTATCAAAACCCCAATGGAGTGTTGCGTGTTGTTGGTAGAGGAGATCCCAGCTTAAGCGATCGTCAATTACAAGCATTAGCACAACAATTGCAACAAAAAGGCATTACTCAAATTAAACAATTGATTGCTGATGATAGTTACATTCAAGGCGATATCGTCAACTCTACTTGGGAATGGGAAGATGTGCAGTCAGATTATGGCGCACCCGTTAGCAGTTTTATTTTGAATCAAAATGTTTTTGATTTCCAGCTACTACCACAAACTATAGGTAAACAGTTACAAATTTCCTGGAATGATGCCAATGAGTCCAGAAGGTGGCGGATAATTAATCAAACAACAACAGTTAGCAAAAATCAACCAAGCTACATTAATATTACTCGTGATTTAACAGGAACAGTTTTGCAAATTCAAGGGCAATTAGCAGAGAAATCTGAACCTTATTTAGCAACATTACCTGTAGTTGACCCTAGTTATTACTTTTTGCGTCACTTCCGTACTGTTTTAGTCAATCAGAAAATCACTTTAGGGCAAACATTGGTAGTACATGGTGGGACTAATCAACAAGAAATAGCTGCTATAGATTCGCCTCCTTTATCTGAATTATTAGCAGAAACTAATACTAATAGTAATAATTTATATGCTGAAGCATTGCTGAGAGCATTAGCGATTAAACAACCGAAAGTACAAAATAAAAATACTGCTGATATTGGTTTAGAAGTTTTGAAGACGAGTTTAACTAAATTAGGAGTCGATCCCACAACTTACTTTTTAGTAGATGGTTCTGGGTTATCACGTCGTAATTTAGTATCTCCAGAAGGGTTAGTACAAACTTTGCGCTTAATGGCAAAAACACCAGCCGCAGCTATTTATCGCGCATCTTTACCAATCGCGGGTAAAAGCGGTTCTTTGAAAAATCGTTTTCGCAACACTTCAGCTGAGGGTATTGTGCAAGCAAAAACAGGTACATTAACTGGTGCAGTTTCCCTCACTGGATATGTAAACGGAACTAACTATGAACCTTTGGTTTTTAGTATTATGGTGAATCAAAGCGAACAGTCTGCAAGTAATTTACGGCAAGCAATTGATGAGATTGTAGTGTTATTAACACAATTGCAGCGTTGTTAAACGATCAATACACAAACATAGTGAGTTAAAAAATCAGTAGGGCGATAAAACCCCGCCTTACTGATTTGTCAATTATTCAAATTTTTGCCATCAGCCCATCAAAGTTAATCACCTCTTGGTTTAATATTCAAGCTATCTGCATAAACGATTTGCTTGGAGATAAAACCTGTTTTTCCTCCTGGTACAAAGGAATTTCAATCCAAAACTCTGTACCTTTTCCTAATTCTGACTCACACCTGAGAACTCCACAATGTTTCTCTACAACAATTTGATAGCTAATCGATAAACCCAATCCCGTCCCTTTACCTACAGGCTTAGTCGTAAAAAATGGATCGAATAGCTTCTGTTTTGTTTCTGATGTTAAGCCCGGGCCATTATCGGCAATTCTAACTATTACGCGATTCTGATTGGCAAGTTCGGTACTAATCCTAATCTGGCTAGGAATTCTGAAATTATCTTTTTGGGAAGGTTGATTATCATAATTATCAAGAGCATCAATGGCATTATTAATAATATTCATAAACACCTGATTTATCTGCCCTGGATAACATTCTACTAACGGTAAATTACCATACTCTTTGATAATTTCAATTCCTGTATACTCTGGCTTCGCTTTGAATCGATTCTGTAGAATTAGGAGTGTACTGTCAATACCTTCATGAATATCGACTGCTTTCATATCTGCTTCATCTAAGCGTGAGAAGTTCCGTAAACTCAGAACAATCTCACGGATACGATTAGTGCCAATTTTCATGGAAGAAAGAAGTTTTGTCAGGTCTTCAACAATAAATTCTAAGTCTATAGCTTCACAGAAATTCAGAATTTCTAGATCGGGATGCGGATAATGCTCTTGATAAAGTCTTAGTAGGTCTAGCAACTCTTGAACATATTCGTCAGCAGGAGATAGATTACCATGAATAAAATTAATTGGATTATTAATTTCATGCGCAACCCCAGCCACTAACTGTCCTAAACTAGACATTTTTTCTTGTTGAATTAGTTGAGCTTGGGTCTCCTGTAATTTATGCAATGCTTCAGTGAGTTTTTCTGCATGAGTTTGAGCTGCTAAGGTAGCAGCTCGACTTTGAGTATAAAGTTGTGCGTGGTCGATAGCAATTGCCAGTTGATCTGTAACAGCTTGTAGCAATCCAATTTCACTATTACTCCAAATACGTTCGCCACTACAATGGCTACAAACAATTGCTCCTAACTCTCCAGAATTACTTTTAACGGGTAGCAGCAGTTGAGACGTAATCCCAAACTCAGCTAAGAATTCTTGCATATTTTTGTCGATATCGCTATGAATATCGTGGATACAAAATATTTCTTGATTCAGCAATATTTGAGCTAAAAATTTAGATTTTTTCAGGCGTATATCTCCTAACATACTGGGTAAATTATAGTGACGCGCCTCATGGGTAATAGTTAAACTTGGTTGAGAAGAATATGGTAGGTAGCGAAGAAAGTAGCAACGGTCAATTTGCAATAAGCTACGGATTTCATTGACAGCAGTTTCTAAAATAGTATCAAGTTCAAGAGAACTACGGATTTGGCTAGCTAAACTGAGCAGTAAGGCTTCCCTACGGCTTAGTAGTTGTTCTCTGACCCAAATTCTGTCAATAGCCACAGCAATATTATTAGCAATCCAATTTAGTAAATTATGAGTTGGTTCGTTCAAAACTTGGTTGCAAAATAAAGCTATTATCCCTATCAGTTCTTGTTCTACTATCAAAGGATAAGCAGAAAAATTCAATATTGAAAATTTACTGTTAAGAATTTTTTCTTGATAATTAATTATAATTTCTTGGTTGACAATAGCTTGATGGTTGTTAGTTATTACATCAATAACGCGATTAACTACAACCATGTGATGAGGAAAATCCTGAATAGCGCTTAAGGTACTACAGCTACTATCTATACAATTAACACCTGCTTGAAATTCAAGATTAGTGTTCTGTTTATCGCAAGTCCAGATACCTACAAAAGCAACATCAAGATATTGAGATATAGTGTGCGTACACTGTTGAATAATTTCCGCAAGTGTACTGCTTTGAGATAAAGCTAAACTAACTTCTGCACTTAAAAGAGATAAGCGCGATCGCTCTAAAATAGCTAACTCTGACAGCTTGCGCTGGGTAATATCTGTACGAATTGCTACATATTGTTCTGGTTTACCTTCAGGTGACAATTTTGGTACTATCAAAGTGTCTACCCAATAAAAAGAGCCATCCTTAGCTTTATTTTTAAGTTCTCCTCGCCAAATTTTTCCTTGAGTAATAGTTCTCCAAAGTTGCTCAAAAACTTCTTTAGGATGATAACCAGAATTAATAATCCGGTGATCTTGACCTAACAGTTCCTCTTTAGAATATTTAGAAACTTCGCAAAATTTATCATTAGCATAAGTTATTAGCCCTTTTTTATCGGTAATTGCGACTAGTGAATGAGCATTTAATGCAAATTTGAGCGTTTCTAATTCTTGAATAGAACTTTGTAATTTTATTTCATTTTCTTTATCGATTGTAATATCACGAGCAACTGCATAAATCAGATTATCTTCAGTAAAAGAAGTTGCATTCCATGAAAACCATTTATAAGTTCCATCTGCACAGATATAGCGATTCTCCCAGCAAATTGCATCTACAGAATTGGCTATTCTTTGGGCTTCTAAAATAGTATTTTCTCGGTCTTCTGGATGAACAAATTTAATAAATGGCTGACTTAATAACTCTTGATAAGACCATCCTAGAGTTTTTATCCAAGCTGGATTTAACTGCTTAAAATAACCATCAAATCCAGCAATACATAGCAAATCTAAAGAAAGTGAAAAAAACCGAGAGTATTGTTCTTCTGATTGTGCGATCATTTTTTAATTCTCTGTCATTGAGATTGTCAAATTCCCAAGTATTTATGCGTGAAGATTTAATAATTTATGCAATCTTCACTAACTGTACTTATTACTAATTGGCGAATTACCTGTAAACAATTGCTTATATCGCCTGCAATAAGTTTTGATATTAGAATTCTAAGAAATTAGCTTAAGTCCTACCCAATGAACTAGCTTGCTGTTCAACCAATGTTCTATTACATATAGATTTCCCTAAAAAGCTTGAAAGCGAACGTAAAACGTGGGAATTTAAAATAAGAAGTATGAAGTAATATAGATTGGGCTTAGATTTTGAGGAGTTCCAAGCTTGAACAACATAAAGTAATTACTCAATAAATGTAACTTTAAATAAAGCAAATAATAGCAAAATTTGCCCATTCGCACGACTAAATGTATGAATCGCAAACAGATAAAAGTTATTACTAGCTAAATTTTTCTGCTGTTATTTAATTTAATCAGCAACCCTGTAGAAAATGCGGAAAATTTCTCGTAATCAATATTGTTTTGTCAGTAATTATGCGATACTTCCTCTTTTTCTAGCTTCTTTGTAGGAAGTTCCGACATTTTTCAAACCTGCTCTAATCATTTGCTTTTCTAAGAGAGCAAAAAAGCGTGCTTTATCACCGCCACGTACCACAGCCTGATTGTGTGCTTCTGCGATCGCAACTGGATAACCATATCCTTTTTGCACTTGTGCCAGCATCAGTCCTAGGGCTTGATCAAACATAAAAGTATTTTCCGCTACCCATTGCGGAACTTCTACCCGTGCAATTTCTGTACCTACATGGATATAGCAAAAGTAAATAGTTTGTCCTTCATACAAATCTAAAATTCGGGCATTGCTGCGCCATAAGGGGCCGCGCTGTCCTGGTTTGAGTTGAGTTGCCCAAAGCGAAGTATCGCGCAAAGGTTCAAAGACTTTGCAGGGGACTTTTTCTAATTGATTGGGGCAATAACTTATACAGTCTGGTACTTGGTGAGGACAAGCTAATAAGCGTAAAAAGTTCATGCCTTCGACGTTACGAGAGGCGCTAAGATAACCCATTAGCGGAATTTGCGCATCGCGCATCAGCTGCCAAGCTTCCAAAATCGGTGGTAAGATGCGATCGCGCGCATCAATAGGCAACTGTTCCAGAAACCAGTAAATTAAGGAACCATCTACCATTGCTAGGGTTGGCGCTTCTGTTTTCACAGCGCAAGCCAGTTCTGCTAACACCGTTGCTTCGCTAGCAGTACGGCGATAACCCATCCATTCCTCGGTTCTAATTCCCCACTGCCGAGACATATATAAATCTTCTGGGCGGTAAAATACCTCTGGCAAACTATCTAGTAATGGGTGGAGGTTTTGTCCGTAGTGTATGACGACTCTGCCAATATTTAGCAGATAGCAGTAAGCAATTTCGTGATGGTTAGGCGCAATTTGCGAACCATCCGTTGCAATGACAGTATGAATTTTTGGGGGAACCGGAATATCAATGCAAGTTTCTAGGGGTTCAATAGGTGTAGCATTAGCAAAGAGAATGCGATCGCGCCATTTTTCCTGACGGTCGATTAAATCTTTTTGAGATGCGTAAGCATTGTGAAGATACTGTTGCGCTAATTCTAAACGCTGGCGACTCGCCGCAGCTTCTAAGGTAAGATGCTGGCTTAAACCTTGCATTTGCCGCGCTAGTTTTGTGAGGTCAAGCATAGGATTTTAGATTTTAATTGTAAAGGAAAAATTGAAAATTTAAGAAATACAAGCTTATCAAACATCAGCCAAATCACTACTTGAAACCGTCGCCAAACTTATTTCACAATCTCTGTCGCAAAACCCAGATTGATTTTTAGTAGTACAACAGTTTAGTTTTATCAAAAAGCTCATTGCATCGGCTGGAAAAATTATCTTTGAATTCTTTAAACAGATTCAAGTTTTATCAAGGAATGTTAATTTATGCAATATTCTAGATTGTTGAGCATTTTGCACTATATATGGGGCGGATTTTGGAGCTTTAATATTTTATCGTTCTTATCAGCTTTTATATTTTCATCAGATCGTTTCTGGGATACTTTTCGCTCTTCCCTATGTACTCAAGAACCATTTATAGGAGACTCATGTGATAGATGGATTATCATCGTGTCTATAGGTACATTAATCATGTTTGCTACATTGGCAATTACTAATAAATATAATATCTGCGATAAACTACTGGCAATCACAGGCTAAAACTGTCAATTGGGTAGCAGCATCTCTCAATCTCATTGGTTTTCCTGTATGTACTGTATTAGGGTTATTTAGTCTTTGGATTTTGAGAGATTATCTGAAAAACTTAACAGAGTAAACCTCAGAATATCATTCCCAAAGATGAACCAGTTTTGCAAACTAATTTTTTGTAACTATTATTGAGAAAATTAGCACCTTTTACATTGGAATTATACTAATAATAGTATACAAAAACCCTTGCTATACAAGGGTTATATCTTAGCATATATTCATTTTTAAGTTGAGGCAAGCTCACCCCTGTTGATTATTTAAAATAGCTTTTTAACACCAAGCAGAGAAATTTTGAGCAAACTGAGAAAGTGATAATAGCTGAATTTGCGAGTCATTTTTGGCAGTTTCCCGATCGCGTTCGGTATTATAGCCCCAGTCTCCTAAGAAAAGTTTTACTTCTGTAAGGTCTGGTTGCTGTTGAACCAACTGCAATGTTTTAAGTCTATCTTCGACAAACCAGAGACTCACGGGTTTTTGCTCTGCTGTTTGGATTAATTCTCGCAGAATTTCATATTTAGGACGCTTTTCCTCTTTGCCAAAAATTGCTTTTGGTGGTAAATTAACACCTTCTTGTTGCAATAGTTGCTGAACAAAACGCCCTTCTTTTGTAGTGACAATGTATAAATTAACAGTACTAGCAACAATTACTTTAATTTTGTCTATTACACCTGGATAAAATCTATGCAAACTTAACCATCCATCTAAATCTGTAGCAATCCATCGATCTCGCAAATTATCAAGTTTTGCTGCAATTTCTCGTGCTTGTAGCTTTTGGTCTAACAGAATTTGTGGGGCAATAGTTACCCAATCGTGAAGAATCTTTTCGTCAGAAATCCCGTCTACTAAAGCTTTGATTAAAACAGGCATTTCCCAACCGGTCTCAATAACAGGTCGCAGCCGATAAAATCTCGAAGCTAAATTATCGGCTGCTGTATTGTTAGCAGGCGACCAAAGTTGACAATAGGTGCGCCATGCTACCTCAAAATATTCAATTAATCCATCACAAATTACTCCATCAAAGTCTAGGGCTAAAATCGTGGGACTACTTGCGGTCATGGTTTTGAGGATGAAAACTGCTTTGGCTAGCTTATCCGATCCTACAAAGATTTTTCTGTATCAGCGCTAGTTTTCAGATTTATCTGAGAAATCTAAACCTTCTTGCCCAACATCCTTGGAAAGGAGAATGTCTAGCGCATCTTGGTCTGCCATTTCAATAATTGCTGCTACATATTGCCTTACTTGTTCAGCAACATCAGGCTGCCACTGACGCAATTTTGTGTCTAAGATTTCCACTAAAGCGTCCATCGATACCTCTACCATTAACGATTGTGGTGTCTAGTACCATGTTAGATTATCTGTGCTAGAGGTTGCTGCAAAAGTATTCTACCTAACATCTAGTTCTTCAAAATTTAACCTCCTAAACCCTTACGAGGTAAGGAAAAAGAGATATTTACAGTTTGTTCTCATCAAAAAAAATAGAGGGTTTGAAACAAGTAGAGTTGTATATTTTATAACTATAAAAACTGTTTTTTATTAATATTGAGTGTTGTTTATTTTACTTTACTAATATCAGTTTTTTCAGAAGGATGGCAAATATAAAGTGTCTAATCAGAGAGAATTATTGCTATAAAAATTATCCGGAAAATATTAAAATAATTTCACAAAATAAACATGAGTTATAAAAATTACAAAATTATCTAGGTAAAATGCTGTAAATTACACGGATGAAGATTTGAGTGTACAACTGACTCTCTTTATCCCATCAGTAGTGTATTACAGTATTCCTAATCATTAATTGCCATATCTATTTGCAGAGGTTATAAATCGGGGATGCAGATTTTAGTTTAAAAATGAGAATATGCGATCGCAACACGAACCACAGGTTTACTCTGCTGTCATTCAAAATTCTGTGACAGACGGAGAATATCTAATCGAAAGCTCTAGTAAGATTTTTTCTCCAACTGGTATGGGAGAGGTAATTTCCTGGGATGAGATAAGTGCAAAAATCTCAGCCTATAGAGAATTTTATGCTGATTGCAGCAATCTCCAAAAAGAGACTTACGAAGATTGGATATTAATTAACGATCGCTCCTACTTATTAACACCAGCGATCGCAAATCCTCAATTTACGCTGATTTCCTCACAACAGTGTAACCAACTTTGCAATCATCATGATTATCGCTGGTCGATTTTTCATTGGTTAACTCGCCCAGGATTTTCTCAGGATTTTTCCCAAGCAATGATTCAGATAACTGTTCATTGTCCAGCAGGCCCACCTCAGTATGGCAGTATACTCTATCTCGAAAGAACAACTGAGAAATGGGAAGTCAAGTCATCTTATGGTCTGTACAATCAATAGACTAGTCCTAAATACTGTTTTATGGGCAATAGCATTCTGTGTTACACACCACTCTCTTAGATATTCTTTAAGCAAACTGTATATTTTATTTTATTAAACAGAGAAATTACATAACCAGTTATTTATAAGGCTAATCCAGAATACCTGTAAAATACCGAAAGTATGGTTTTCTAGCTCTAACTCAGGTATTAATACTGAAATGTAATTTTAGTAATAAATTACTCCCATCGCATGAAGAAATAAATGCAGAATATGGGACAATGAAATTGTAGCAAGTTAAGTATGCTACCAACCAAGCCTTACATTTGCGTAGACTAACTATAGTCTTTTACCAAAAGCTTAAAAAGTAGTTAACTAGGTCTACCACTGTTCCAATGTATTGATTAGCTTCTGGATAATCATGGGAGAAAAAATTATGAGACAGGTATTGTTGACCGGCCTAGCTTTGATCGGTACCCTATCTCTAGCTGCTCCAATTCCCACTCAAGCATCTGACAACCAAGCCCAAGTAAAACGTCTTCTAGAAACCGGAGTATGTTCTGGATGTGATTTAAGAGGTGTAAATCTTAGCGGTGCGCACTTAATTGGTGCAGATTTGAGAAATGCCAATTTAAAAGGCGCTAATTTAAGGGGTGCTAATTTAGAAGGTGCTGATTTAGAAGGTGCTAATCTGGAGGCTGCTAATTTAACACAAGCCTTCGCCAGTGGTACTACATTCAATAACGCGAACCTCACTAATGCCAATTTAACCGATGCTCATCTACATAACGCGCAAGTAGATGGTGCAGTGATGATTGGGACTAATATTACAGGTGCTGATGGATTTGATATCAATCTTGGTATCGGTGGTGGCGAATGATAGCCAAACAATTTTAGATTTGATTTATTTATAGCGCAAAATTTCTCACTCTGCTAGCTGAGAAATTTTGCGTTTATTGTTGTATTTGAGAATTTTTTAAGTGTCAATCTCCGGTAATCGATAGTTCATTAACCCAGATGCGAGGACAAACTCCCCCTGGTGTTAACTCAACCTCTTTTTCTACACAAATAATCGACTTCAATAGTTCGAGAAAATCGCCAGCAACGGTGGCTGACTCAATACTAGTTTTCACACCTTTGTTGATTAGCCAACCATCAAAAGGTAGAGAGAACGAGCCTTGTAAAGCTTTCACTCCCGCATGAAGAGCTTGTAAATCATCAATCAAAATCACATTTTCCGCAGTTTCTAAGCTTAATTCTTGTTCAGGATCTGCGGCTCTAAATACATGAAAAAAGTTAGGGCTTACGCTAACTTTTGCGCCAATACTAGCATTACCTGTAGGTTGGGCATTCATTCTTTTAGCAGTACCTGCACTGTGCAGAAAGCTTTTTAAAACACCCTTTTCTATTAGAGAAACCTGACGTGTAGGAGTACCTTCACCATCAAAAGTTTCTGCACCTACGTTAGCTGGATGTAGTGCATCATCAACTACCGAAAGTAAAGGAGAAGCAATTTGCTTACCTAAATCATCAGGGGTAGATAAACTTTGATGATCTAGAATACTTTGAGCATTGAATAAATTAGAAAAAGCACCCAACAAACTTAAAAAAGCTTCTGGTGAAAACACAACTAAATACTTACCAGACTTGACTTTTTCATAGTTCAAGTGACTGATCGTTTTTTCGGCAGTTTCTTGAATACAACCATTAATGTCTAGATTATTTAAATTGCGGTTGATTCTAAAAGCACCAGCACTGCGGGGTTTTTTTCCTTCTTCTTCAGTTTTGCTGTAAAGATATACCGATGTTAAAGAGTGAGATTCAGTTCTGGCCGCACCCTCACTATTAAGATAGAAGCGGTCAATATCTCTTTGCGCCAAGCCGTTATATGGTACACCTTTAATTGCTGGATGTGCTGACAGTAATTCTTGTTCAGCTACCAGTAACTTGTCTATGAGTTCAGAAACAGGTGCTTGGGGTGCTTTATCGTGAGGGATATTTTCGATAGGAACAGTAGCTTCAGGGCTGAAATCAGGAACATTTTCTTTGACGCCAAAGAAACTAGCTTCGTAAGCAGTTTTTAAAGCTAACTCCAATCCCTTTGGATCTACATCTGTAGTGCTAGTGACACCCATTGTATTGTCTTCATTCCAGACACGAACGGTAACGCCAGAACGATTAGAGGCTTTAACTTGTTTTGGCTCACCTCGATCTACTTGTACGCTAGTTTCATCTACAGTAGAGCCATAAATGTCAAATTTTTTGATGCCAAGTTTCTCAGCATTTTCCTTGGCATAATTTACAATCTCGTTGATAGTTGGCATACTCAATTTTGAATTTTGGATTTGATATTTTTAACCGCCGATAAACGCAGATGAACGCAGATAGATAATATCTTCATCTGTGTTTATCTGTGGTTCTAATAAATGGGAATTATTGCTATCTCATGCAAGACTACCTAAAGCTTCTTTAACGAACCGCATAGACCCAGAGCGGTGAGGGGGTCGCAGTCTTGGCGGTTCCCATCACGATTGCGAACCCCCGAACCCGGAGGGCTTCCCGCAGGGTAGGACGCAAAGGGCACGAATAAAGAAATAAAAAGGTAATCTTGTAGCGAGAAGTAATTATTAGCGTCCGCCTACAGTAATAGAATCAACCTTGATGTGAGGTTGTCCTACTGTGGTGTAGATACTGCCACTAACAGAACCACAAAAACCAGGTGCGAGTTCTAAATCTTGGGAGCACATGGAAATTTTATTCATAATTTCCTTAGCTTCACCAATCAGAATTGCTCCTTTTAAAGGTTTGGTAATTTTGCCATTTTCAATCAAATAAGCTTCATCTACACCAAAGTTAAATTGACCTGTAGCACCTACACTACCACCACCCATTTTTTTACAGTAAATGCCTTTATCAATGGAGGCAAATAAATCATCAATACTATATTCACCAGGAGCAATATAAGTATTACGCATCCGGCTAGCAGCGGCAAAAGTATAATTTTGGCGGCGTCCGCTTCCAGTTCTAGGGTGTCCGGTACGCCAAGAACCTGTTCTGTCTGCTAAGAAGTTCTTTAGAACGCCTTTTTCAATTAATAGAGTTCTTTGAGCAGGCATACCTTCGTCATCCATGTCAATTGTTCCGAAGGCATTTTCGGCTCGCCCTTCATCCCAAGCTGTCAGGCTTTCGTGGGCAATTTTCTCGCCTTTTTGATCGGCAAAGGGAGAGGTATTACGTTCAATTTGAGTAGTTTCTAATAAATGGCCGCAAGCTTCGTGGAAGATGACCCCGCCAAAGTGATTGGCCATGATAATTGGGTAAGTGCCTGATTCTACATAATCAGCGTAGAGCATCTTACCAGCAGATTCAGATATTTGCTCGGCAGCTTGTTGATAATCCCAAGTTCTCAAAAAGTTAGCATCGCTAGTATTACCAGCACGTTCACCAATGGAGGCGCGATTGGCTCCATCGGCACACAGAAGGTTAAATCCTACTGATTGGGTGAGGCGAATGTCACGGGCAAAAGTACCATCACTAGCGGCAACTAATACTTCTTGCCAATCGCGGAAATAGGTAGCCCGACGAGATTGCACGTGACTGGCTTTTCTCTTCAGTTGGGCAGTACCATCAAGTAGAACTTCTCCCATTTCGCGAATCGAGCTACACAACGGTAGCCATCCGTCTTTACCTCTTTTTGTAGCGTAGTCTCGGAGTAATTCTAAGTTGATTTCTGGGATAAAAGCGTTGGGTGCGGGTAATTGCAATCCTAGAATAGAAAGACCTTTTTCTAAGGCTGCTTTTAAACCGGAAAACGAAAGATTATTGGTGCTGACGTAGCAATCAGCTTTGCCACGAAATACTCTCACTCCCGCACCTGTAGCGAGACTTGGTGAAATACTGGTAATAGAGTCATCTTCAGCAAGGCAACTAATGTAGTTGCGACGCTCTAGATAAAATTCGATGAAGTCAGCACCAGCGGCGCGTCCTAGCCCCAAAAGGGTAGCTAAGGGGGCTTCCCAAGTGTCATCGAATCGTTCCGATGTGGAAGAGTATTGGAGATTGGGGAGTTGGTTCGAGAGAAGTAGCGTACTTGTAAGCATGGATAGCCTCGTCTGCTGGCGTATTCAGAGATTTGACCGAAAATTCCTAGTGTGTTCAGTCTAACAAATCAGTGAAAGCCGCAGTCGGCAGTTAAGCTGTAGAGGTTTCCTCACCTGGAAAATTTAGATGCTAGTTTTAAATGCGATCGCCTAGATAATTTCACAGTAGGTATCTTTCAAGACAAATTCGCGATCGCTCGATTCAATAATTGGGAAAATAATTCTCTTTCAGTATAAGAAATCCCAGACATGGCTTCATCGCGCAACTCTGCGGCTAAGGGCGGTAAAACGGTTTCTAGTTCTTTACCCGCATCTGTTAGCCAAATTCGCCAGATGCGGCGATCGTGCGCATCCCGTTCTCGACGCACTAAACCGCGTTCTTCCATGCGATCTAATACGCCAGTTAACGTCCCTCCCACCTGTTTGAGCTTGTCGCCAATGCTGGAAGTAGGTAAACCGTCTTCTTCCCACAAACAGCACAATACTAACCAATGAAAGGGTGTCAATCCGAAAGGTTCTAGCTTTTCAGTAAACTTGCGAGTCAGCAGTTGTGAGAGTAGCTTGATTCTATAGCCAATGTTATACGGTGCCAGAACCTGCTGCCACGACTCCAAAACCTCAGAATCCTTAGATGTAGACACCATATCAACTAATTATTTAGTGTGCGTAGTATTATCATAGCTAAACAAATTTTTCTTGGCAACAGTTGATTGCCATCTCTCTTAGGGAAGGACTTGAATCAGCTGGTACTCTTGTAGTGTAGCAATAACACGGTAAGACTTGGATAATTGCGGGTTTTTTGGTGCAGATATCCAAGCATAGCTCAAGGCTGGTAATTGGGAAATTGCCTCTACCCTAGGGCCAGGAATCGGAGTGTAGAAATTGAGCAGCACAGAGTTTTTATCTTCGACTTGGGCAAAAGCGACAGGATGAGCCTGTAGAATAGAGGCGATCGCTGGCTGTTGGAAAAATGCTTTAAAAGCTGGGTTATAGTCGCTTAATAAGCCTAAGCTACCAGCCAGCACTAAAGTTAGCCAGCAAGGAAGTAACCAACAAGCTATCCAATAATTATCAGTCAAAAACTTTTTGCCAAAGTGGTAACGACTAATCCACACAAAAGGTAAAGTTAGCCACCCTAATCCTAAAATCAAGCCCAAAATTACACGCTGGTGAATATAAAAATCATTGGTGAAAGTCAGAGTAAATATACTTACCAGCAACAGGATTGTACCTAATACACCAAAGGTATAACTGAGGTTCCGAGGAAGATTTGCCCTAGTTTGGCTAATTAATGAAACGAAAAGATTTCTTTTATTCTCTTGCGGGGAAACTTTTTGTTGTGTAAATCCTCCTGAATAAATTTTGCCCAACCAGTCTAAACCAACAGCAGCCAGCAAAGCGATGAAAGGATAAAGACCGAGAGCATAGTGAGAAAGACGAGTAGAGAAAATACTCAGTTCCGTAAACCAAACTAAAGGAAACCCGACTAAAATCAACTGGTAGCGAGGAATGGGATTTCGCAGCAACACAGCCAATCCTAAAAGACTTAACAAAGCCCAAGGAAAGGATTTTAAAGGAATATTCCAGAAATAGTACAATATTCCATTATGGTTGCGGTCTTCAGAACCTAGCTCTACGACAAATCCTAACAAGCGATCGAAACTCTCATGGCCATAGCGCAACCAACTTAACCAAAGCCAAGCTAATGTAGGGATGAAACCAACTGCCAATCCTAAATACAACATAGGATTAGCAAGATGATGATGGCGGCGATGTTCTGCAATTAAATAAGGTAGTAAAGCCATCATTGGCAAAAAAATCATAAAGCTTCTGATAAAGAAGCCCACACCAAAACTTAATCCAGCAATAAAAAGCCAAAAAGAGCTTTGTTGAGGATATATTTCAGCTTTTAATAAAGATAAAATAGCTAAAAGTACCAAGAAAATCATCGGAATATCTGGCGCAGCTAATCGAGAAAATTGTAGCCAGAGAAATTCCACACTCAAAATAATAGCTGCTAGCCATGCTATTCTTTTATCTAAGATAATCTTGCCAATTTCATAGATAATAAATAAGCAAAAAATTCCGGCGATCGCACTCGGAATTCTCGCACTAATTTCACTAACACCAAATAATGCGTAGCAACTAGCAATTAACCAATAAATACCTGGAGTTTTATGATGGGCATTACCCCAAGGTGCTATCCAGTCACCAGATTCAAACATCTGACGAGCGCGCCCAGCATAGTAGCCTTCATCATGTGCTATCAAGCTATTCTGACCAGAATTGCAGAACAGTAAAGGGAGTAGCCAAATTAACAAAAGAACATAGGGCGATCTCGCTAAAAGGTAGATTTGCCGCCCTAAAGTCGGAAATGCTCGGTTTTTGTACAACATTAATTAGTACGAATTGAATGTTGCCGGATAAATTTTATATATTTGTAACTCTGCTTTTAAAATATGTAAAGCTGCATACAAATTACTCGATTAAAATCCTAGCTAAAAATAACACAATTGAGTAAAAAATCCTCCTAAATAGACATTTAAAGCTATGATACTCAGACCAAATCAACGCCTTAAGTTAGATGACACAAATGACAAGCTGTTTTACGCTTATCCTCGCTTTGTTACCCATGTTGATGAAGCATTTATTAAACAGCTAACAGATGTATATCGCCAACGACTCAAACCTAACACACGCATCTTAGATATGATGAGTAGTTGGGTATCTCATCTACCTGAAGAAATGCAGTTTAACCATATTGAGGGACACGGACTTAATGCTGAAGAATTAGCCCGTAATCCTCGGTTAAATCATTACTTTGTACAAGATATTAATGAGAATCCGCAGTTACCTTTAAAAGATCGAGATTTTGATGCCGTTCTTAACTGCGTCTCAGTACAGTACGTGCAATATCCAGAGGCAGTATTTACTGAAATTCACCGCATCCTGAAACCTGGTGGCGTAGCTATTATTAGTTTTTCTAACCGAATGTTTTTTCAAAAAGCAATTCAAGCTTGGCGGGATGCATCTGAAGAAAGTAGAGTGGAACTAGTTAAAAGCTATTTTGCCTCCGTCCCCGGATTTTCTGCACCAGAAGTCATCGTCAGTAAGCCCACCATCCCAGCTGTACTTCAATGGTTGGGCGCACCTGGAGGAGATCCTTTCTATGCTGTCATCGCTTCTCGCATTAAAGAATAGGGCATAGGGCACAAAGACGAGAGATGGTAGAGAGGAAGAAAACTTCCCACACTCCCCTGCTTTGTCTCCCCGATCCCACTCTTGTTGTAATTCTAAATACCCAGCAATAGTTATCAAAAAGTAAATTTTGTGGCGAAAGAGCAAACAAGCGCTGATAATTGCCTCAATGCTCAAGCATAAGGAGACACTAAACATGACTTTCCATCGTGGGCGTAGGATTTTAGCGGCTGTGTTAATTTCAGTATTATTACTGACTTCAGCTTGTACGCCAAAGACACCTGGACGTTTTGACCAGGCACAACAAGAAAGCACTCGCCAAAAAAGTGGTCAGGCTGTTGCTAAAGATGCGACTCAAGGTAGCAAATTAAACAAATTCTTCCCTGCGGGGGGAGATGGCTACCAGCGTGTCTATACTCAAGAGAAAAAAGGCTTTTCGCAAGCGAACTTGAAAAAAGGTGGCAAAGTTTTAGCACAACTGTCGATTTCAGACACCTCTAGTACTCCTGGTGCATCTGCCAAATTCTCCAACAGTGCTAAAAAAGTCGGCGGTTATCCAGCAGTTACGCTTGGTAACACTCAAACTTCAGTTTTGGTAGGGAAGTACCAAGTAAAAGTTATTTCCAAAGATCCAACATTTACAGCAACAGACAGAGAAGCTTGGATAGAGAAATTCAATCTTGCTGGTCTGGCTAAACTCAAATAATCTGCACTACAGAAATCAAAATTACAACAGCTAAATAGGAGATTGTTGTGAGCAAATCAATTTTTGAGTTGGTGGATCAACTTCCAACCAGTGGTTTGACTGTTTCTATGTTAAATGCCCTTGATTTTGTGGCTCCAGGCCAGTGGCACAATACTGTAGGTTTTGTCAATACTATTAAAACCGTAACGGGCGAAACAGATGAAAGCTTAATTCAACAAATTGGCGAACGGGCAATTTATCTTTTCAACGACAGATCCCAAGGCTACCAAACAGCTTTGTGGCTTTACCAAACTGTCGATAACACAGATAAAGCCCTTGGTGCAGCTGCTTTAGCAAATAAGGTGGGAGAAAAGGTTCCCTTATTAGGTTTTTTAAATAGTGTCACTCCCAAACCTGACAAAGCCCAAACTATTGATTTAACTTTAAAATTAGTAGCTGAGTTAGTAGCTTTCTGCCAAATCAATGGTATTCCTGGAGACAGCATCGGCGATTTTGTCGCTTCTTTAGCTGAGTATAGCGGTGAGTCTTTAATTCGGATGGTGGCTTTAGTCTGCGTTGATGGTTTAATACCTTTGGGGCCTGACTTCATTAGTAAAGCCATATCTGGGATTAGCCAAACAAATCCCCAAGAGTTAGAACAAAACTCGACTTTTCAAAATATCAAAGATGTCATCCCTGGCAACAATGCTGGTAGTAAACTAAACTTTATTGGTGAAAGCTTTGATTCTGTGAAAGGTTGGATGGGTGGTCTTGTTGCCTCCAATAATTTAACCCCCCAGAAAGTTGTCAGCCATTTGCAAAATTTCGTCGAATTTTCTGATAGCAAATTAGATTACTTAGCGGCGTTTTTAGATGTGGCAACCAATTACTACGAACACACTGGCACGCAAACTCTAGCTCGTCGTTTGATTGAACGAGCTGTAGCTGAAATTTAAGCTTCTCCGTAGTTGGTAATGAGTAATGGGTAATACTTACAATTATCAATTACTCATACCAATTATGGAATATATAGCGATTCGATTTGTCTGCACTAAAGTAGTACTAACTCATCAAAATTAATGCCAACTGAGTAAATATTGCTAATAGCTATACATTAATAAAATGCAGAATAGGCTTTTTCTCTCTTGGTTCAAAACAGTATGGCCTGCTTTCATAGCTTTATACTGCATCATGTTTGCTCCCAAGGCGATCGCGGATACTTTTGACAAAGACGTGTCTGAGTTTGTCTCTGGAGGCGGTACTGCACTTTATTTAGGTGCTGGTGTCGCCCTACCGCTGTTGCTCGATGGTAAACAAGGCGGACAACGTTCTCTGCGGGCGCTAGACTCTCTCGGTACGAGTACTCTACTGTGTATTGCTTTAAAAGAAGTAACTGATGTGAAGCGCCCGGATTCCGACGCGCGCGATAGTTTCCCCAGCTGTCATGCGACAGCAGCATTTGCGATCGCAACTGTCCAAAGTCACTACCATCCCGGTTCTGCTATCCTCTGGTATTCTGGTGCGTCTTTGATCGCCTATTCACGGGTAAACCTCAATCGCCATCGAGTTACGGAAGTGCTGGCTGGGGCTGCACTGGGATATCTCACAGCGAAATTGGAGTTGAGCCAAAAGCACGGGCTGATATTATTTCCGATTATTAGCAGTGATGATTCTGGCGGCTCGCTTGTCGGATTACAGGTAGTTGGATCTTTTTGAGCAAATACCAATCAAATATTTATTTGGGTAAACGCAGATCGGTGGCGATCGCATAGAAGTAAGGTTGAAATATAGCCCAATCTTCTAACTTGTCAAATTTGCCTGTTGCGGAAGCTGGATCGAAGGCACTACTAATAACGTAAAGAGCAGTACCATCAAAAGTGACATAATCGATGTGTTGCTCCTGTACTCCACCTTGCTGCTTGAGTCCAGTAAACCCATAGCGGATTCCGGGTAGTTTACCAATAGTTACTGCTTGTGGGGGGTGGGCTGAAAAAATAATCTGGTTTTTATAAGTAACCTGACGGTCTTGGGCGATCGTATTATAGTGGTCTGCGACCCAAGCCTTTAGTGCTGTCAATAGCTGGGGTTGGTACTGAGGATTTTGGTAATCTACTTTACTACCTGCTGGAATCCCTGCTGCTTCTAGTTGCTTTTGGAAAGCCGGATTTTTTTCCAACGAGTAAACCCCAATCTCAACTGTACCTAAAATTTTTCCTTTGCTGGAGACGCATAAAAGCGGTGCATTACCCTTACAAGGCGCAACTTGCCAATCACCTGGTGCTGAGGTATTACCGAGGAGATTCTGCCAAATATTCCCTTCCTCAGTCGGAATAGGAGTAGGGTTAGGTTTTGTTGAAGTTTGTATTACTAGCGGTTTCTGCTCGGGATTTTTTTGAGAAATCAGCTCAGAACCATATTTTACCCCCACTGGGATTAATGCTACCAAGGCAGCACCAATTAATAGATGATAAAGGCGCAACATTTTTCTGAAAATCTAGAGTCAGAGGTTGTGGGATGAAAATCTAAAAAAAAGATATATCTAAATTGTTATAAGTTCCACAAAAGCAAATTTTATACTTAGTTGCATTGACCTCATAAATTTGTAGTAGCACTGAAATCAAAGACAGTGCTACTACTAAAATTTTTAATTATTGATGTGTGACTACTTATTTACGCTTTTCCAGGTCAAGTCACCAAGCTAGTCGAAGAGAAAATTTCTAGGAAATTTTATCTGTAGCGAGAACGTTGTCTACGACTTTGCTTGTGTCTAGCAACTGCTTTGCGCTTCTCTTTTTCTAGAGGTGTCTCAAAGTGACGCTTTTTGCGCATATCTTGGAAAATTCCTGCTTTAGAAACTTCCCGCTTAAATCTTCGTAAAGCTGATTCAATACCTTCGTTCTCTCCTAATACTACTTGTGTCATTCTCATTCCTCCTCAATTATGGATGAATAGACAAAATAAAATATTCCAGCAGAATTGAGCCTTTGGCTTTATCTGCTGGAGACTCTAGATTTTTAAGTTTTCAGCACCAGGCTTAGTAACGGCGATTATTACGGTTGTTATTGCCCCAGCCACCACGAGAAGAACTTCTTTCTTCACGAGGCTTCGCCTTATTAACTTTTAAATCGCGCCCCATCCACTCTGCACCATCTAGTGCATCAATGGCAGCTATTTCTTGAGCATCGGTTTCCATTTCTACAAATGCAAAACCACGTGGCCGACCTGTCTCTCTATCAGTAGGTAATTGAACGCGATTAACGGTTCCATATTCTGCGAAAGCCCTTTTCAGGTCTTCCTCAGTCACCTGATAAGACAAGTTTCCAACGTAAATTGACATGTTTTGTCTCCGAATTCAGAAAAGTGTAGAGAGTTAGATTCGGAGAGGCGCTTTTGAGAAATCAAAACGAATAACTCAACCGAAAATAATCTTTATATCCACTAGTGTAGCACAGCATTTGAAAATTAACTCCTACGGAGTTAGATTTCTAAGGTATAAATTGTCAGCCGAGCAACGAAAGCTGCTATTTCTGACTATATTTTTGCGCGTATTCAATTATTGCACAGTAATTGCATTTTTTAACACAAAATTTTTGCCAAATACTAATTGCCTACAATAGAAATTGAAGAGTTCCTAAATTAGGACATAGTCATGCACTGATTCTTTAAATATTTTAGCTATTAGGGAATTGAGCTAAAATATTTTCTGCTTCTTTGCACAAAATTTCGTGATACTGACCGTTACTAGCAAGCAATCCCCCCCATTGATTGATATCATCGGTGTTGTAATACAAAGGTGAGCCATCAAAGTGTGTGAAATTACCACCAGCTTCTGTCAAAATTAGTTCTGGTGCTGCTATGTCCCAATCTTTAGGAGCAGATTTACCAGAAAGAGAAATATATACATCTGCTTGTTGCTCAACAATAGCTGCGACTTTGCAACCTACACTCCCAACCGCTTTTTGATTTTTACAAGGTAAATTTTGCAGCAGGTAATTTAATCTTTGATTGCGATGAGAGCGACTAACTACTAAAGTTAAATCTTCAAGGCGCTTTTTATCTAAACCTAATGACATTTTTAAGGCAACAGAAGCATTACGGGTTTCGACAAATGTACCCCCGCCTTTAGTAGCATAATACAACTTTTCTGCCTCTGGTATTGCTACAACAGCAAGTACTGGGCGTGTTTCTTTGATTAAAGCAATATGAATTGCATAATCTCCGGTTTTATCGATAAAATCTCGCGTGCCATCTAAAGGGTCGATAATCCATACCCAGCTAGAATTATGGCGATTTAATTGTGATTGATAGGTTTCTTCACTGATATAAGTAAAATCTTCATTACCTAAAGCTGCTTGTAGCCGATCTAAAATGTATTGACTGGTAGCTATATCTGCAACGGTGACAGGCTCATTTTGTTTATATTGCACTTCGAGATTAGAGTCTTTAACAGTGCCGCGATAATAAGACCGGAGTATATCTGCTGCTCCCCATCCTACCTGACGAGCGATCGCTAAAATTTCTTGTAAATCTTTCATTGATTCAGCTTTCTGTAAGTTTATCTCATCACTGCTGTGCATCCATCCAACGGCGAGTGCCGAAATATTGGCAAGCTTTAGCAGCTACTTTAGCTGCTTGAGCCAAGGTATCAGTGAAGCTTTCTTGTAAAATGTAATGGCAAAAGGCACCGTGAAAAATATCTCCAGCCCCCAGTGTATCAACTGCGGAAATGGTCGGCACATCTACAATACCAGTATTACCACAACTTAAGTATGCAATTGGCTGTTCTCCGTGAGTAATGGCGATGTGGGGAATTGCTAGAGAACTCAGATAGGCAAACACTTCTGCTGCTGTGTGACAGTTGGGGGGATAAAAATTACTAGAACAAATAGCGTAATCTACAAAAGGTAAGAGTTTCTCAAAACCAGGCTTCCAACTACCACCATCGATGACAATTGAGATATTTTTAGCTTTAGCCATTTGCGCGATCGCTATCCCAACTTCCATTTGATGACCATCAATCAGCACTATATCAATATTTTGCAAAATATCTGAGGGCACAGATGCACTACTAGCTTGAGTTTTGACTGCATTAATCGAAACTACAGCCCTTTCGCCTGTAGATTGGGTAACAATAATCGAAGAGACTGGTACAGATGTTGTAGTGTGAGGGTCAAGATCTGCGATCGCTACTGTGTAATTTTCTAAATCTGTACGAATTAGTTGCGTTATTGGGTGAGAACCAACTACACCCAAAACTGTGCTTTGGTTTCCTAAATAACTAAAGGTGACAGCCGCATTCGTCGCCGGGCCACCTGCGGCTACAGTATAGTCAGTTGCTACTAGCTTCTGATTATTTTGTGGGGCAGACTCAGCTAGATAAATAAAATCTAAAGTTACTAAACCTACAAATAAACCTCGATAGAATTTTTTATTGGTCATTAGTCATTTGTGTTTGTTTTGTGTAGTCTCGATTAACCTCTAAGAACTATTGATAGTCAAGAAAGTTTTGATTTGATTAAGGCCTTAAATCTGTAATTAGACGTAGAAACCTATATGTTACGTCTGTACCAGGATAGGTTATAAAAACAGATAAATTTGATAGGTTGGTGATAGGGTGGATGAACAAGATCTGCCTTGATTTCCAAGGAATTGCTTATGAATTATCAGAAGCTAGACGCAGCGCTGGCGACAGCACTCAATGAAGTACAAGATCCAGAAACAGCGAGTTTGACAGTTTTTATTCATACTGAACCTGTTTTAGACTCGACTGCAACTGCTGTGCTAGAAAATTTAGGTGTCAGTGGCGTCACTGAGGGAAAGGATATTTTCACCGCAACTCTTTCGCCAAATGCCATTGCCCAATTATCTGAGCAACCTTGGGTGCAATATCTCAAGTTATCGCAGAAATTGCATTTAGTTAATACAAAGTTAAATTTTCGGAAATTGAGCGTTTAATATTTTGGCGATCGCATCTTGGTGGTAACACCCATCTCAAATTGTCTTAGCCCAAAACTGCGAGCCAGCGGTAAAAACTTGTAAGTAGAATTTGACAATAATTCTTAATTTTATAAGTAAGCACTTTGTTATGTGTAAAACCTTGGTTACAGTATTTGGTACTGTCCACAAAATTCGCTTTGATGCAAACAAGTCGCGATTTGGCATTTCATAGATTGCTTTATTGTCAAACCTATGGAGCGATCGCTGTAATTTATTAAGTGCTGAATAATACACAATTCTTAAGGCTGTAGTTATTGGCAGCGACATTGATTACCGAGAGCATTCTGTAAAATTCACTAAGCAGAATCTGCGATCCCCCCTTATCAGCTGCCACATACAGTCATAAACTGAAGGTGAGAGTTGAAAGGCAGTCGGGAGACATTTTGTGAAAAAAGTTTTAGCAATCATTCTCGGTGGTGGTGCAGGTACTCGCCTTTACCCGTTAACTAAACTACGGGCAAAACCAGCCGTACCAGTTGCAGGGAAGTACCGCTTAATCGATATCCCTGTCAGCAACTGCATAAATTCGGAAATATTTAAAATCTACGTCCTGACACAATTCAACTCAGCGTCCCTGAATCGCCACATTGCGCGTGCCTACAACTTTAGTGGCTTCAGCGAAGGCTTTGTTGAAGTCTTAGCGGCACAGCAAACCCCAGAAAACCCCAATTGGTTCCAAGGTACAGCTGATGCTGTGCGTCAGTATATCTGGCTGTTGGAAGAATGGGATGCAGAGGAATACTTGATCCTCTCAGGAGATCACCTTTATCGGATGGATTACCGCGAGTTTATCCAACGCCATAGAGAAACAGGTGCGGATATTACTCTTTCAGTTATTCCCATTGACGATCGCCGCGCCTCAGATTTTGGCTTGATGAAAATTGATGAATCCGGTAGGGTGGTCGACTTTAGCGAAAAACCCAAAGGTGAAGCTTTAGCGCAAATGCGCGTCGATACTACAATCCTCGGATTGAATCCAGAACAAGCTCAACTCCAACCCTACATCGCTTCGATGGGGATTTATGTCTTTAAGAAAGATGTTTTGATCAAGTTATTGCGAGAATCCATAGAAAGTACGGATTTTGGTAAAGAGATCATTCCCGATGCTGCTAAAGATTACAACGTTCAAGCTTACTTATTTGATGGTTATTGGGAAGATATTGGAACCATCGAAGCGTTTTATAATGCCAACTTGGCGCTGACTCAGCAACCCCAACCGCCCTTTAGTTTCTATGATGAAAAAGCGCCAATTTATACCCGCGCTCGTTACTTGCCTCCCACGAAGTTGTTAGACTGTAATATCACACAATCAATCAT
Organism: Calothrix sp. NIES-2098; assembly: GCF_963875125.1. Taxonomy (NCBI): domain Bacteria; kingdom Bacillati; phylum Cyanobacteriota; class Cyanophyceae; order Nostocales; family Calotrichaceae; genus Calothrix; species Calothrix sp. NIES-2098. Next base: position 6,999,993 of record NZ_CAWNKJ010000001.1, on the reverse strand, counting down.
CGGTGAAGGTTGTATTCTGAAAAATTGTCGCATTGAACACTCAGTGTTGGGAGTGCGATCGCGCATTGAATCTGGTAGCATCATCGAAGAATCCCTAATTATGGGTGCCGACTATTACCAACCTTCTGTGGAACGTCAATGTAACTTGTTCAAAGATGAGGTTTCCGTCGGTATCTGTGCAGATACCATTGTTCGCCGTGCGATTATTGATAAAAACGCCCGCATCGGTCGAGATGTCAAAATTATCAATAAAGACAACGTACAAGAAGCCGATCGCGAAAGTCAGGGCTTTTACATCCGCAGTGGTATTGTAGTCGTGTTAAAAAATGCTGTCATTCCCGATGGGACAATTATTTAGTCATTAGTCAAGAGTCATGAGTCAAAAGTCATTGGTCAAAATATTTACTTTGGACTTTGGACTCTGAACAAATGACTAAGCTTTTTTTACTAATCGGTCTTCCTGGTAGTGGTAAGTCAACCTGGGCCAAAAAGTTGCTGACAGAATGCCCCCAAATGCTGCTAATTTCTACAGATGCGATTCGGGGGCGTCTGTTTGGCGATGAAGGCATTCAAGGGTCATGGCTGCTAATTTGGCAGGAAATTCAGCAGCAACTACAACGGGCTATTATCCTAGATCGAACAACGATTTACGACGCTACTAACACCCAGCGTCGCCATCGCCGTGAGATTATTACCCTAGCCCGCAACTTGGGTTTTAGGGAAATTATGGGGATTTGGGCAGATACTCCATTGTGGCTGTGTTTGGCACGAAATCAAAAACGCGATCGCCAGGTTCCCGAAGAAATCATCTTGAGAATGCATTACCAACTCCGGGATGCCCCGCCAAACTTAGAAGAAGGGCTAGATTGCCTAATTCGTCTTTCGCAATTGCGGGAGTACGGAAATTTCCCTCATCCTGCGAGCAAGAACCCCACTTGATTTTCTACGATCTTTGTTAATTTAAAATCAGAATCTATATTGCCCGGTATTATACCTGGCAGAATCATAAATCTCATATCTTAGAAAAATAACATAACAGAAATTTCTAGAGGAGGCTGGTAGATGGCTGCAACCGACTTCAAAGACTATTATTCAATTTTGGGAGTTAGTAAGACTGCCACTCCAGAGGAAATTAAACAAGCTTTTCGTAAATTAGCCCGTAAGTTTCATCCTGATGTCAATCCAGGCAATAAACAGGCAGAGGCGCGTTTCAAAGAAGTAAACGAAGCCTATGAAGTTTTGTCAGATCCAGACAAGCGCAAAAAGTATGACCAATTTGGTCAATATTGGAAACACGCTGGTGAAGGTTTCCCGGCGGGTGGGGCTGGGGTTGATATGGGTGGCTTTGACTTCAGCCAATACGGCAGCTTTAATGATTTCCTCAATGAGTTGTTTGGTGGTGCTGGCCCTCGCAGCAGTCGCCAAAGCTATTCTTATCGTACTTCCACAGGTAGACCTGGCGGTTTTGGCGGGTTCAATGATTTTGGTTTTCAGGATGTAGGTGCGGGTGCAGGTGCTAGCCAAGATAGCGAAGCTACGATTACTCTTAGTTTTGGCGAAGCATTTTCTGGCGTGCAAAAGCGCTTCAGCTTAGGCAATGAAACAATTGATGTGCGTATCCCCGCTGGTGCGAAACCTGGTACTCGTCTGCGCGTGCGAGGCAAAGGTCAAATCAACCCTATGACCCAACAACGGGGTGACTTGTACTTAAAGGTAGAATTTCAGCCCCACTCATTCTTCCAAATGGAAGGTGATAATCTGGTTTGCGAAGTACCGATTACACCCGATGAAGCTACATTAGGAGCTTCAATTGATGTTCCCACGCCTGATGGTTCGGTGAACGTCAAGTTACCTGCGGGAGTACGTTCTGGTCAATCCTTGCGTTTGCGTGGCAAAGGTTGGCCTCTAGCTAAGGGTGGACGTGGCGATCAGTTGGTGAAGGTGGCGATTGTTCCACCAAAAGACCTTAGCCAACAAGAACGGGAATATTATGAAAAAATCCGAGCTATACGCACCTATAATCCCCGCAGTCATTTGCAACAGGTCAAGCTGTAACATCATGCTTCATCGCGCCCAGAATTTCCATCTGTGGCGCGAAGCCATTTTAATTATTTCATTTCCAGAATTTTTCTCCCTGCTCCCTGCTCCCCTGCCTAATTATTGGGGTTGATTTTTCGCCATTAAAACTTTTATTCGAGACTTAAACGCTTCAATTGTCTCTGGGGTAGGTTGGGTAGTTTGCCAGGATGGACGTTGCATAATGCGATCGCACCAAGCACTGAGTTTAGGATTTAAAGTTACTCCCATTTGCGGTAGCCAGGGAATGCTACTACCAGCAACAATATCAGCAAGAGTTAATTGTTCGCTACCAAAAAAAGGGCGATCGCTTAGTAGTTCTTCAAAAAAAGCCAGTACAGTGGCTGTTTTCTGCTTTGCTTCCTCTATCTTCTGCAGATCGTCGTCCAAGCCAATCATTTGCCGAAACAGTGGATTCATGCCAGGTAATAACTCATTTATCGTCACCATTTCTACCATCCGCACCGTGGCTAAAGCCTTCGCTTCTTTAGGCAGCAAAGCAGGTGTGGAGTACTTGGCTTCTAGATAATCCAGAATTGCTAAGGATTCCACTACCCTAAAGCCATCATCAACTAACACGGGAATATGATGGAAAGGATTGAGGGCTATAAACTCTGGTTGAAACTGATCGCCATCCAGTTTCATTTCTATCAATTCAAAATCCAGTTCTTTTTCCAGCAAAGCAATCCAAGGGCGGCGAGAGTTCACCGAAATGGGCTGGTGGTAAAGTTTTAGCATCAGAAATTCCCTCTGCTGTCATCAGTATGAGTTTAATTCTTCAACTTGCTTTTTGCTGTGCCATTCTGGCGGCCATGCGAGCCTTGAGCATTTCTAGAGGCACTTCCGTAGCTTGCCATGATGGTCGTGCGAGTAAGCGATGACACCAAGCACTGAGTTTTGGATAATCTTTTAAGGAGACACCTCCTTTTGGCAACCAGGGTATTAAGGTTCCAGCAACAGGTTCAGCTAAAGTGATGCGATCGCTACCAAAGTAAGGGCGATCGTCTAGTAAACTCTCAAAAAAGTTCAGCACTGTTAATGCTTTCTGCTGTGCTTGCTCAATCTTTTCTGGATCGCCGCCAGGAAAGCCTAGCATTTGCGGAGTCAAAGGCATAATGGCCGATAACAACTCATTGATCGTGACCATTTGTACCATTCGCGCGATCGCTAAATCCTTGGCATCTTTAGGCAGCATTGCAGGCGTAGGATACTTTGCTTCTAGATAGTCCAAAATAGCTATCGATTCTACTATATGAAAACCTTCATCTTCTAAAACTGGAATGTGATGAAAAGGATTCATTGCCAAAAACTCAGGTTTAAACTGTTCTCCATCCAGTTTTACTTCTACTAGTTCAAATTCCAATCCTTTTTCTAGCAGTGTAATCCAGACTCGGCGGGAGTTAGGAGACATTGGAGAATGATAAAGTTTCAGCATAAGCTAATCTCAAGCCTTGTAAGTATGCAAAGCAATGTCAATTTTATAGCTTATAAGTAATTCCGCCAATCCAAATAAATTATGTAATTTTTTGTGATAAAAAATGAAAAAATAAAAATGGAAAAAGATAAAAGGTCATATTTTTCCTGTTCTCTTTTCCAATTTATGTTTATCAAAGAGTAAGTTTTCTTAACTTATTTCTACTTCGCTAATAAATCAAATTTTTCTAATAAAATCTCAACACTGGCATTATGATCCAAAAAAGAAAATAAATGAAAGTAGCGAAGTTTGCCGTCTTTATCTAATACAAACTGTGCTGGTAAAGGCGCTCCTAAAGCTTGGCCTACTCGATATTTACGAAATAATCGACAGCTAGGGTCACTTAATAAAGGCATTTTTAAGCCTAAATCTCTCACAACTATTTGGGTTTGCTTTTCGTCAGTGCTAGTAATCATCAAAACTTCTATACCACGCTCTTTAAATTGCTCGTAGTTCTCATTCAAAGATTTGATGTGAGGATAGCAAAATGGACAATATTGCTTTTCTGTAAATATCCGTGTAAAAGCAAGTAAAACTGGTTGCTTACCTCTATAATTTGATAACTTCACCAAACTGCCATTGGTAATATCTGGTAATTGAAAATCTGGTGTTCCCACATCCAGCCTTAACTGAGTTATAGCTGGAATTGGCAAGAAATTGCGGAAGAAACGCTCGTTTAATAAGCCGCTAAAATCTGTTGAAGTTAGCATAATTTTATCCCTGTTTGTTTAAAGTCTATCGTCAAGAGTCAAGGGAAGAAGAAACACAAATGTCCCTAATTCAATCCTAAGACATGAAAAAACCACAGATAGGCACTGAAGTTGACACGGATTCATTATGTATCTGTGTTCATCGTGGTTATCTGTGGTGATAAATGATACTGCTCTTCGATCCAGTATACTGCGTTGTAGTTTTCTGGCAAGAGAAAGCTAGACAGCAGAGAAGTAAACTTTAGATTTCACCGGATCGGGATTCATGGTTTTATCCCCAGGTTGCCAACCAGCTGGGCAAACTTCGTCGGGGTGAGACTGAACGTACTGAATAGCTTGTAATGTCCGTAGGGTTTCATCAACGCTACGACCAAAAGCTAGGTTGTTAATGGTAGAGTGCTGGATGACACCATCTTTATCGATGATGAACAAGCCGCGCAGGGCAATACCTGCTGCTGGGTCAAGAACGTTGTAAGCTGCACTCACTTCTTTCTTAATGTCAGCAACTAGAGGATAATTTAGGTCGCCAACACCACCAGATTTGCGGTCAGTTTGAATCCAAGCTAGGTGAGAGAACTCGCTATCAACGGAAACACCAAGAATTTCGGTGTTAATTTTCTTGAATTCTTCGTAGCGATCGCTAAATGCTGTGATCTCAGTGGGACAAACAAAGGTAAAGTCTAGGGGATAAAAGAATAGAACAACATACTTACCGCGATAGTCGGAAAGTTTGATGGTCTTAAATTCCTGATCCACGACAGCTGTTGCTGTAAAGTCTGGAGCCTGTTGACCAACGCGGAGGCATCCTTCTGTTCCGTAAGTGAGGGACATTATCCTAATTCTCCTTCAACTTATATCCATTTACTAGCGTTGGATTTCGGGTCAGTAAAAACTTTCCCATCCACGCTGTCACAGTTTAATTACGATCTGTTACGACTATATCATAGTCATAACGATTTTGAGTAGCAAATGGCAGATTTAGATCAAAGAGAGTGGTTGCTCACCAATGGCTTAGGTAGTTTTGCCAGTGGTACAGTTTCGGATATCCGTACACGTACTTATCATGGTTGGTTATTTGCCGCTACAAACCCCCCTTCTGGGCGTACCCTGCTGCTTTCGCACTTAGAAGCTAGCCTAGAAGTGCAAGGGAAAGTTGTGGCACTAGGGACGAATTACTGGGGTAGCGATCGAATTGAACCCACTGGCTACGAACTTTTACGCTGTTTTGATATTAACCCAGTTCCCAAATGGATTTGGGGCGAGGAGAACTGGCAACTAAGTAGACAATTAATCATGCCCTATGGTTTGGTAGAGCCAAAGACCAGTAAAGATTCTTCCTCATATTCCACACCCCACCCCACTTTGTGCGATCGCCTTTTGATTCAGTATCGCTACGAAGGTAGGGAAGCAGCAATTTTGCGGCTACGATTGCTGATTGGCGATCGCGACTTTCACCACCAACAAACAGCCTCTCCAGAATTACACTTTTCGCAAGTGCTGTTGCCCCAGCAACTTTGCTTGCAAGCAATAAGAGGGGACAGCTTTGGCACTCCTTGGCATTTACGTTGGACAGATGGAGACTATCGACCTGATGAAGTATGGTACTGGGATTACCGATTACCAGAAGAAACGCGACGGGGATTAGGCGATCGCGAAGACCTCTATAGCCCTGGTTATTTAATAGTTACTCTCAAACCAGGAGATGTCGTAACTTTAGAAGCCAGAGTCGGCTTTCCCAATCCACAGCCAGATACCCTCAGTTGTGAAACTTTTACAGAAGCTATAGAGGCGGAGGAAGAAAGACTTGCCCAGATTTTTGGATGGGATCGGGGGGGGACGGGGGATAAGGAGAGCCACTGCGTTGCGCGGGTTCCCCGCGTTGTAGCAAGTGGCGTAGACAAGGAAGAAAATGCTTCTTGGTCTCAATCTCCAATTTGGCAGCAATTACTGAAAGCTAGCGATCGCTTTGTTGTGTATCGAGCTTCGATTGCCGGGCCGACTGTGATTGCTGGTTATCATTGGTTTAATGATTGGGGGCGCGATACTTTAATTGCCTTACCAGGGTTAGCATTAGTTCCAAAACGCTTTGAACTGGCAAAAGGTCTTTTGCGAACTTTTGGGCATTACTGTCGCCAAGGTCTTATTCCCAATGCATTTCCTGATGTTGGTGGTGAGCCTTTTTACAACAGTATTGATGCAGCACTATTGTGGATAGAAACCCTAGGGCTGTACTTGGAAGCTACCCAAGACTGGCAGTTTTTGTCAGAGCAATTCCCTGTAGTGCAGCAAATTCATAAAGCATTTGTCGGTGGCACTCGCTACAATATTCACGTTGATGCTACCGATTGGCTGGTGAGTTGGAATGCTCGGAACGTAGCTTTAACCTGGATGGATGCGGTAGTTGGACGGGAACCCGTGACTCCTCGCCTCGGTAAGCCAGTGGAAATTAATGCCCTGTGGTATTCTGCCTTGTGTTGGCTGAGTCAGTGGGCAGAAAAATTAAGCCAAATTCAAGATAGTAATTCCTCAGAACGTCTAGCAAAGCAAGCACAGCGTTATGCCCAGCAAGCACAACAGGTAAAAGACTCGCTCCAAAAATTTTGGAATCCCAAACTCTGCTACTTATACGACACCATCGAATTAGACGATCGCCGTAATTCCCAAATTCGCCCCAACGCAGTTTTCGCTCTATCCTTGCATCATTGTGGGTTTTCCCAAGCACAAGGGCGTCAGGTACTTGCAGTAGCAACTTCCAGTTTACTTACCCCCTATGGACTGCGCAGCCTCGATCCAGGCGATCCCCAATATATCGGGAAATACCAAGGTACTCCAGAGGAGCGCGATCGCGCCTACCACCAAGGTACAGTTTGGAGTTGGCTAATTGGCCCCTTTATACGCGCTTGGCAGCGTTTTCATCCAGAAACACCACAGCCTTTTGATTGGCAACCCCTGCTACAACACTTCTTGCATGATGCTTGTATTGGCTCAATTTCTGAGATTTTTGATGGCGATGCACCTCACAAACCCAAAGGCGCGATCGCTCAAGCTTGGTCGGTTGCAGAAGTTATTCGTTATTTACCTAAATCTCAGCTTTAGCAGCACAATAAAATTTCCCCACAAATGGTTGATAACTTGACATAGAACTTGCCAGAGCCACAACCAGTTGTGGGGAGAGTTAAGATCAAATTAGAAATGTTATCGATTTTGAGTGCTGAGATTTAGCACTCACTGTAGCGAACAAAAAGTCCACTACTCAAAAAAACACCACTTTGTATCAAGACATTGCTTGAATAATGTAATCAAAGTATGGTGCTGCTTCAGCAGCGTCTTCTCCACTCAGTAAGTCAAGGGAGGCTTTTTTCAAGGAATTGATAGCTTCTACCATTCCAGGTACGGGAACGCCCAGTGAATTGTACATTTCCCGCACACCAATCAAACCAATTTTTTCAATTGGCTCTTTGTCGCCAGCAAGTACGCCGTAGGTAATCAGGCGCAAATACCAGCCAAAGTCACGAATACATAGAGAACGCTGACGTTCGCCGTAAGCGTTACCACCAGGAGAGATGAAGTCAGGACGCTTCTGCCACAATTGTTTGGTTGCTTCCTGAACAATCTTTTTTTCATTCTCAGCTAGGGTGGCAGCAATCCGTGTCCGCTTTGCGCCGGTTTGCATAAAAGCTTGGATACTTTTCAGTTCACCACTGCTGGGATAACGCAGTTCATCGTCGGCTTGGAGAATAACTTGGCTAATTACAGTCATGATTATTGCAATCACGCGAAATATTATTTGCTAGTTTAACGAGTCTGAGGTACACAAGTGAAGGGCTAAAAGTTGGGATGTATTGAAATGAAACGATTGATGAGTGGAGATGAAGAAGCAGAGGGGCAGGGAGCAGGGAGCAGAGGGGAGAAGAAATATATAACCTTTGACTCTGGACTCTTGACTCTGGACTAATGACTAATGACCAATGACAAATGACCAATGACAAATACAATTTGGCAACAGGGTGAACTAATTGAAATAGCGATCGCGGATTTGAGCGATACAGGCGATGGTGTAGGACGGTATAACGATCGCGTCGTTTTTGTACCGGATACTGTACCAGGCGATCGCGTTGAAGTTCGCTTGGTACACGTGAAACCGAAATACGCTCACGGCAAACTTCAGCAACTATTGCAACCATCGCCCCATCGCCAACGGCCAAGTTGCATTGTGGCTGATAAGTGTGGTGGTTGCCAATGGCAGCATATTAACTATGAATTCCAACTACAAGCCAAGCACAATCAAGTTATCCAAGCTTTAGAACGTATTGGCGGTTTTATCCAACCACCAGTAGACCCCGTACTAGCTCCTACTTCACCTTTGGGCTATCGGAACAAAGCTACATATCCCCTTCACAAATCTTCAACAGGGCAGGTACAAGCTGGTTACTACCAAAAAGCCAGCCATCAATTAATTAACTTGAATCAATGCCCAGTGCAAGACTCCAGATTAAATCCTCTACTTGCAGAGGTGAAACAGGATATTCAAAAGCGGGGTTGGCAAATTTATAACGAACAGCGTCACCAAGGGCAAATTCGTCATCTGGGTTTACGCATCGGACGCCGCACAGGAGAAATATTGTTGACTCTAGTTGTTAAGGACTGGAATTTACCAGAAATTGAAACCCAAGCCCAAGAGTGGTTACAACGCTATCCCCAATTGGTCGGAGTATCATTAAATCGCAACCCTGCTCGTACAAATGCAATCTTTGGCAGCGAAACTCGTTGTATTGCTGGTATGCCATACTTGCGAGAAAAATTTGCGGGATTGGAATTTCAGGTACTTCCGGATACGTTTTTTCAGGTTTATACTGAAACAGCGGAGGCACTTTTAGAAGTGATTCAGTCAGAACTGAATCTTCAAGGGTATGAGGTGTTGGTTGATGCCTACTGCGGTATAGGAACTTTAACGTTGCCTTTGGCAAAAAAAGTACGACAAGCTACTGGGCTCGAAGTACAACCAGAGGCAGTAAAACAAGCAATTTTAAATGCTCAACGTAATGGAATTAATAATGTTACTTTCCAAACTGGGGCAGTAGAAAAATTGTTGCCACAGATGGAAAATGTACCAGATGTGGTATTACTCGATCCGCCACGCAAAGGGTGCGATCGCTCTGTTATGGAAACTTTACGGCAAGTGAAACCATCTCAGATTGTTTACGTCAGCTGTAAAGTTGCCACCCTCGCTCGTGACTTGAAATTGCTTTGCCAAGATAAGCTCTATACGCTCAAACGCATACAACCAGCCGATTTTTTCCCCCAAACTGCTCACGTAGAAGCAGCCGCATTTCTTGTGTTGTCACACCTAGACGGGGGGAGTGCCACCTTGACAAAAACTCAAATTTGAAATTTGTAGTCTAGTGCATACTAAAAATGCTAAAATTGAATTAAGCTAAAAATAGGTTTGATTTTGTTTAAAAAATTAAAGTTGCATAGACTCTAAAAATTATGAATTAGATTGTTTAAATGGCAAATCGGCAACCAGACATAGCATAAAAATGCTATTTTTAAATCCCAGCATTTTTTGAGTTAATGACTGCCTTTGGAGCTTACTCCCAGCCGTTTTAAATATTAAGCAATCTCAAATCATTAACAGAGTCAATGCTCCCTAGCATTTTCAATATTTAGTTTTAAAGACGCAAGTTTGAAGGCAACATGACCACCTCAATATTTATCAGGGTGCCTGTAATAGCAAACTGATGTCTAGCTAACTGAAGGCTACGGGGTTTCTCTTGTGATTACCATCTCGCTCCGTCCAGTTGGACGTTATTGGGGCACTATTAGTTTTGCCTCAACTCTCTATCTATGTCCAATCTTAGATTTACTGTTGGCAGAGATTCCACCACAATTACAAGCCGAGCTGCGCCTAGGGCTTCAAGAAGCTTTAGTAAATGCAGCCAAACATGGCAATAATCTCGATCCTAGTAAAACGGTAGTAGTTCGTTTTTCGTTAATAGATAATCAATATTGGTGGATCATATCAGATCAAGGTAGCGGCTTTGCTCCTACATCTGACTCCGACGCTGATTGCGATCCCGATCCAACAGATTATCTTCCACCAGATGAAGCAGAAAGTGGTCGAGGTCTTTGTCTCCTCCATCAAATTTTCGATCAGGTAGAGTGGAATCGCAAAGGCACAGAATTAAGGCTTTGCAAACAGCTAGAACATCGCCCTCGGCTAGCTTTGCGGCGATGAACAAGAGGCAAGGGAGCAGGGAGCAGGGAATATTTTTTCCCGATCCCTCTTAATACCTGCGATCTTCCTTACTTTTTCTCACCATGACTAGGACAAGGGGGAGCAGAAATAGAACGATCTAACCAACCAGTAGCCTGTTCTAATCTTGCGAGAGCTTCTTGTGGCTGATCTTTGAGGAGAAACACCAGCGCTGCGGCGGCTTGTTCACGAGCGCGGAAATTGCGGTTAGACTTGAGGCGATGCCAATCGTTAGGAGTAATACTTAGCCTTTCCATGAGGGCTTGGGCTAGTTCCAAATTGCTAAATTCATTCAGTTGACTGGTTTTAGGCAGCTGGGTTTGAGACATGACTCTAAGTGCTGAGTATTAGGTGCTGAGTGATTCCATAGTCTCAATTTTTGCTATTTGACTATTGGCAGACTCACATTTAATCATAGTTTACTACTGCAAAATGAAGCCGCCTAAACAGTTTTCTAATTCGTCGCCAGATAAAAATCCAGAACCAGAATTTGCCCAAGAACTTGAAGAACTAGAGCGATCGCTTCTATCCTTAAAAGAACGCTACACCCAAGTAGAAAGCGATCGCGAACAAAAAGCGCAATTGCAACAGCGTCGTCAAGACTTACAGCAAAATAAAAAGCCCACCCCAGAAATCAAAGCAGAGTTAAAGCACATTCAACAGCAGTTGGAAGTACTAGAAATAAACTTAGAAAGTCAGTTATTCTCTTGGCGTAGCTTTAAGAAACCTTTCTGGCAAGCCGTCCGCTTTGGGGGAATGGGCGTTATCATAGGCTGGATATTAAAGTCCTGTGCTGGGTAAATTATGGTAAATCGACGGATTGCAGAAATATTGCGAAGTGGTCAACCTGATGAGTCCCTCTTGGTTCAAGGCTGGGTGCGGACAAAACGCGAGTCTAAAGGGTTTGCTTTTATTGAAGTCAATGACGGCTCATCACTAGCTAATTTGCAAATCGTGATTAATCAGGATTTGCCAGATTACGAAGCTATTTTAAAAAGTTTTAATACAGGTGCAGCGGTAGAAGTTAGTGGAGTTTTGGTAGCATCCCTAGGTAAAGGACAGCGGATTGAACTGAAAGCAGAAACCGTGAAAGTATACGGGGAAGCCGATCCCGAAACATACCCACTACAAAAGAAACGCCATTCCTTTGAATTTTTGCGCACCATTGGACATTTGCGATCGCGGACAAATTCCTTTGGTGCAGTTTTCCGCGTCAGAAATGCTTGTTCTACCGCAATTCATCAATTTTTCCAAGAAAGAGGCTTTTTGTGGGTACACACACCCATCATCACTGCTAGCGATTGCGAAGGCGCAGGGGAACTATTTAGCGTCACCAGCTTCGATCTGAAAAATATTCCCCGTACAGAGAACCAAGCAGTAGATTACAGCCAAGACTTTTTTGGTAAACCGACATATTTAACTGTTAGCGGACAGTTAGAAGCGGAAGTTATGGCGATGGCGTTTAGTAATGTCTACACCTTTGGCCCTACCTTCCGGGCGGAAAACTCCAACACCTCTCGCCACCTAGCAGAATTTTGGATGGTTGAGCCAGAAATGGCTTTTTGCGACCTAGAAGGTGATATGGATTTAGCTGAGGCGTTTCTCAAATACATTTTTCAATATGTGTTGGAAAAATGCCCAGAAGATATGGAATTTTTTAATCAGCGTATTGATAACACTGTATTAGCAACAGCCGAAAATATTATTAATAATCAATTTGAACGCTTAACTTATACAGATGCGATCGCACTTTTAGAAAAAGCTGATGTCAAGTTTGATTATCCTGTGAGTTGGGGCTTAGATTTACAATCCGAACACGAGCGCTATTTGGCAGAGCAACTGTTTAAGAAACCCGTTATCGTGACTGATTATCCAGCGCAAATCAAAGCTTTTTATATGCGGTTAAACGATGATGAAAAGACTGTGCGCGCAATGGATATTCTTGCACCAAAAATCGGTGAAATTATTGGCGGTTCTCAACGGGAAGAACGTTTAGACGTGCTAGAACGCCGCGTAGTAGCGCAAGGAATGAAGCCAGAGGATTTGTGGTGGTATCTCGATTTGCGCCGCTTTGGTACTGTACCTCACGCTGGTTTTGGCTTGGGTTTTGAACGACTTGTGCAATTTATGACGGGGATGGGAAATATTAGGGATGTAATACCCTTCCCACGCACCCCACTAAATGCTGAGTTTTAACCCAGCCAGATATTAGCAAGGGATTGTGAGGAAGGGCTGGCATTTTGGGTGAGCTTCTACATCGAAAATGAACGTTATGCCTTAACAAGCGAACCGACAGTGGAAGTAGTACAGGTTGTCAACGTCAAAACCCTTCCTCATAAACCTGATTATTTTGCTGGTGTATTTAACTATCGAGAGCAATCGTTAACGATATACTCATGGCAGTAGAAGTGTTGCGACGAATTCTTAGCAAAATACCAGAGTACAATTTGGCATAGGTTGCTTACTATGGTTAGGAAGCTGTGCGTAAATGTGCAGTCGATACTCCCAATTTAATTGTGATGGATGTGCTGATGCCAATGATGGATGGTGTCGAAGCGACGCGACGCATCATAGTCAATCGCCCTTTGCAATTGTCATGGTGACAGCATTAATCGCTATGCTACGAAAGTTTTTGCAGCGATGGGCTATGGTGCTTTAGATGCGATTAATACACCAACTGAGAGTAGTGCAATTTTACTCAAGAAAATTGCCGCGATCGCCAGTTTAATTGGTAAATCTTCCCGTCAACGATTACGATCGGGCTTACCACCAAAATTCACACCTTGGCACAAACTACTACCACCTCTAATTGCCATTGGCACTTCCACAGGCTTCCCCAAAACTTTGGCAGAGATTTTCTCGCAATTTCCCCAAGATTTGGCGGCGGTGATTGTGGTTCAGCATTTGGACGCTCAGTTTGCGCCTAGTTTTGCTAGTTGGTTGCAAGAACAAACTCCGATGTCTGTGCAAATTGCGATCGCTGGTTCTGCATCACAGCCATCAAAGATTTTAATTGTTGGTACAAATCATCATATAAAAAATCAAATATTCGATCCTTTTTTCACAACCAAACCCGTAAACAAAGGTACAGGACTAGGACTAGCGATTAGCTATCAAATTATCGACAGACATAAAGGTACTATCTAAGTCCAATCTGAACCTGCCTATGGAACAGAGTTTGCGGTTGAAATTCCTATAGTGCTTGTTTAGTAGATAAACACTCGCTTGCTGAATTTTATAACGCAACATAATGAGGAGATGCGTACCTTGGTAAAGTATGAGCAAGCGAGTGGTACTGATGATGGTGATGCCTCTCAATGCTAATCTTAGGTCGGGATGCTGAAGTAAAGACTAACTACTAAAGGCGAATTAACATCATCAAAGAAGCAGAGTATGAAGCTAATGCTAATGCCTTAAGTAGAAAGCACTATATGCTTGCATAACATCCAGAAGCTTTTTACAGGAGAGACAATCACCTACTTGTTAGCAATAGAATACCTGTCATAGTCCAAGAGCAATCTCACCAAGTTGACCCAGAAAGTGAAGGGTGCGCGTGCTGATTACGCAAAATGGCAGAGTTACCAGAATCAGGGAGCAACGATTCTGCTGTTAGTTATGAACTATGAACTACAAATTACGAAATTTAACTCGGAGTTTTAATTTTGGATGCGAGAACGATCTGAATTGGATTGAGCAACTTTGCGCCAATTCATCTTCATAACACACGCATACCAATTAAACTATCAGCTATCAGCAGCCAATTAAACAGTTTAAAGCTGACGGCTGAATGCTGATAGCTATTTAAGCCATTTGATTTTCAATCGCCCACCGCGCTAGTTCAGTACGGTTGTGGAGATTGGTTTTGCCCAACATATTGGACACGTGGCTTTCAACGGTACGCTGACTAACATTTAATTCTTCAGCAATTTCCCGGTTAGCTAAACCCCTGGCTACAAACTGTACTACTTTCAGTTCGGTAGGAGTTAACTGTACATCGAAGGGAACCTGGATACGGGAACCATTTTCTCCTCCTTTTGCTTGGTGTTCTTTCCAACGGATAGTTTGCTTCAGCGAAGATTCTACTTGCGCTACGAGTTCTTCTGGTTCAAAGGGCTTGACCATATAAACGTCAGCACCTTTATTCAGACCCTTAACTCGGTCTGCACTTTGTCCCTTAGCTGAAAGGAATAGAACGGGAATCCAGCTAGTACGTTCATTTTGCCGGACTTGTTCTACAAAAGTGTATCCGTCCATTTCCGGCATCATCACGTCGCAGATAATCATATCTGGAACATCATGCTCTAAAATTTCCAGAGCTTCTCGTCCGTTCTCGGCGGTGATGACTTCATATCCCCGGAATTCTAAGTAATCCTTCACCAGCAAGATGAGGTTAGGGTCATCATCAATCAGTAGAAGTCGTTTGTGATCTTTCATGCTGGGCTCTTTCATAGCAGTGGCACTTGTCGCGCTTCGGTCCATCAAGGTCTTGTATATTTATCCTCTATGGTGGATTATTTGAGATGTTGTCTTTTTTCCCACTTAACTTGCCTTTGCTTATGGGAAGCCTCGTCAGTGATATCCACTGTTTGGGAGACTACTAGCTTATGGGCAATAGTCCAGTAAGGATACGTAGAGCAGTAGTAATTATAATGCGTTATTATATATCGCTTTGAAAGTGGCGGGTGAAAAAATGCTGATTAAATAATAATCCTTCCGATTCACAGGTTCAGTATTGGGTGAAGATGACCCTAGCTCAAAACCAACCACCGCTTCAGAGCGCTTACTACTTAAATACGATATCCTCCGGATGTTAAGCCTCTATTCAGATGTTCATAAGCAAACAGAGAAGTTGCTGGCAAAGGATGGGTTAAAAATGCATATTTTTCCACCACCTTATTGCCTTCAAGTGTTCTTGGACGATCCGCTCAATCACTTCCGGGTTCGCTTGACGATACCAGACAACATCCGGGTAAACCACCATTATCTGTCTAGAACAACAAACTCGCAAGCAATTAGCTGTAGTTCTCAAGATGCAGATGGGATTACTGTTTAGCGTTTGGTCGAGCTTGAGCTTCTGCAATCGCCTTTTTAAGTATTCCCAGGATTCCAGACTAGCTTGTTTTGAGCAGCAGTTGGCAACTGTCTGACTGACACAAAGAAAAATTTGTCTTTGAATCTGTGCAAGTCCTAATGTTTCTACACAATTACGCACGGGTTTATTGTCTAGAAATTTAGTGGTTTTGGGGATTTTACGGCTGCACTGGATCACTGTATTGTTACTCATCGAGCTGCTCCCTGATTACAGTTCTATAACAATTTCCCAGCTTTGCAAATAAATTTGTTCATATAAAAATATTCGTAACTTAAACAACATAACCTGAAAGTTTAAAATAAATAAGTATTTATGCTTAAGTATATGCTTGAACTAGCTGCATGAATAATCGATAAAAAGGGTCATTTGTTAATGTTAATTGGGCATTGGGCATTGGCAAAGAAGGCAATAATCATTAGTTATTTCTCCCCACACTCCCCACACTCCCTCGTCCCCCTCATCCCCAGTTCGGGAACCCGTACACCCAAAATTGTTGCCATTGTACGCTGGTCTTCGGTAAATTAGCACTCAGGAGTTGAGAGTGCTAACTCTGGAGAAATTCATATGGCAGCAATATCTTTAAGCGTTTCTACAGTTAAACCATTAGGCGATCGCGTTTTCGTGAAAGTGAGCGCCTCCGAAGAAAAGACCGCAGGTGGGCTGTATTTGCCCGACACCGCTAAGGAAAAGCCCCAGGTAGGGGAAGTAGTCGCCCTTGGCCCTGGTAAGCGGAATGATGACGGTTCTCGTCAAGAACCAGAAATTAAGGTCGGAGACAAAGTGCTCTACTCCAAGTACGCTGGCACTGATGTCAAGCTCGGTACAGAAGAATACGTCCTGCTTTCTGAAAAAGATATTTTAGCAGTTGTGAGCTAATGGATCTTGGTACCTGTGGCATGGCGATCGTGCCGCATACGAGAGCGATCTATTACCAAAATTTAAAGACAAACTTGACTTACTCCCTCAATTAGACACTTATGGCAAAGCGCATTATCTACAACGAAAACGCCCGTCGCGCCCTTGAGCGAGGCATGGACATTCTAGCTGAAGCTGTGGCAGTTACCCTTGGCCCCAAAGGTCGTAACGTCGTGCTAGAGAAAAAATTTGGCGCACCGCAAATCGTCAATGATGGTGTCACCATTGCCAAAGAAATCGAACTAGAAGACCACATCGAAAATACTGGTGTGTCTTTGATTCGCCAAGCTGCTTCTAAAACCAACGATGCTGCGGGTGATGGCACCACCACAGCTACCGTTTTGGCACACGCGATCGTTAAAGAAGGCTTACGTAACGTTGCTGCTGGAGCAAATGCCATTTCATTGAAGCGTGGTATTGACAAAGCTACTAACTTCTTAGTAGATAAAATTGCCGAACATGCCCGTCCCGTAGAAGATTCCAAAGCTATTGCGCAAGTTGGTGCAATCTCTGCCGGTAACGACGAAGAAGTTGGTCAGATGATTGCTCAAGCAATGGACAAGGTGGGTAAAGAAGGCGTAATTTCCCTAGAAGAAGGGAAATCCATGACCACCGAACTGGAAATCACTGAAGGGATGCGCTTTGACAAAGGTTACATCTCTCCTTACTTTGCTACCGACGCCGAACGGATGGAAGCTGTCTTCGATGAGCCTTTCCTCCTGTTAACTGATAAGAAAATCGCTTTGGTACAAGACCTCGTACCCGTACTTGAGCAAGTAGCGCGTGCTGGTCGTCCTTTAGTAATCATTGCTGAAGATATTGAAAAAGAAGCTTTAGCAACTCTGGTAGTTAACCGCCTGCGTGGCGTGCTGAACGTAGCCGCTGTTAAGGCTCCTGGATTTGGCGATCGCCGCAAAGCTATGCTGGAAGATATCGCCATCCTCACTGGCGGTCAGCTAATCACCGAAGATGCTGGTCTGAAGCTCGATAACACCAAGTTAGATAGCTTAGGTAAAGCCCGTCGCATCAACATTACCAAAGACAACACCACAATTGTTGCTGAAGGTAACGAAGCTGCTGTTAAGGCTCGGATTGAACAAATCCGTCGTCAAATTGAAGAAACCGAATCTTCCTACGACAAAGAAAAACTCCAAGAACGCCTAGCTAAGTTAGCGGGTGGTGTCGCAGTTGTTAAGGTGGGTGCAGCAACCGAAACCGAAATGAAGGATAAGAAGCTGCGCTTAGAGGACGCTATCAACGCGACCAAAGCTGCTGTAGAAGAAGGTATTGTTCCTGGCGGTGGTACAACTCTGGCTCACTTAACTCCTCAATTGGAAGAGTGGGCAAGCAGCAACCTATCTGGTGAAGAGTTAACTGGTGCGTTGATTGTTGCTCGTGCGTTACCTGCACCTCTGAAGAGAATTGCTGAAAACGCAGGTCAGAACGGTGCTGTCATTGCTGAACGTGTGAAAGAAAAAGAATTCAACGTTGGCTACAATGCTGCAACCAACGAATTCGTTGACTTGTTTGACGCTGGTATTGTTGACCCTGCCAAAGTAACTCGTTCTGCTCTGCAAAACGCTGCTTCCATTGCTGGTATGGTGTTGACAACCGAATGTATCGTTGTTGACAAGCCTGAGCCTAAAGATGCTGCTCCTGCTGCTGGCGCTGGTATGGGTGGGGGCGACTTCGATTACTAATATTTTCTAGCCCCTATTTGTCAAAACAGCTGCTTCCCTTGTGGAGGCGGCTGTTTTTTTGTGTTATAAAATCTCAGAATTACAGTAATACCAATTTATACTAATTTAAAAAGAGAATGCGACAGATACACAGCCCTAACCCTTGTCCTGTCTACATTCTTAATTTTGAATTTTGAATTGGTATAAATTTTAGGCTGTCACAGTGGGAAAATCAGGAAACTTCGTCTTTAAGTTGTGCTATTTCCGTTAATGGTTGCCAACCAGGTTGCCACTGGGAGTTATCTTGTAATAATTTGGCATTGAGCCAGAAACGAACTTTTGGATCGCAAGCTGCAACCATTTCAGCGTAAACCCAATTACCTTGATTTTTCCGGTTAACGACTTGGAAATGTCGCCAACCATCTACCTTGTATTGCGCTGTCCATTTAGAACCTAGAAGATAAGGAAATTTCTGTTTTTTTGTCATTTGTCAAAAGTCAAAAGTCTTTGATCCTTCTTGTCCCTTACAGTCCTTAAAGGACTCGCGTTTGCTAGGGTTAAGGATGAATCCATATCTATTCTAGGTATATATTTGACAATGCGATTGCATGAGAATGTTTGTAGAGACGCGAAATTACGCGTCTCTGTAAACCTAGGCGATCGCTGCCACTTTGTCTAATAATCCTTGAAACAGTCTCAAACCATCATTACCACCTAAGATGGGGTCAGAAGCTCTTTCAGGATGGGGCATCATGCCTAAAACATTGCCCTGGCGATTACAAATCCCAGCAATGTCGTTCAATGAACCGTTGGGATTCTCGCCTGCATAACGGAACACTACTTGAGCGTTATCTTCCAGTTCTGCCAGAGTAGCTTTATCCGCATAAAATCGTCCCTCCCCGTGGGCAACGGGTACAGTGATAATTTCACCAGGTGTGTAAGCCTGCGTCCAAGGAAGATTAGTACGCTCAACTTTGAGAGGAAGGCGATCGCATATAAAATGCAAATCCTGATTTCTGGTTAATATTCCTGGTAATAGTCCAGCTTCCGTTAAAACTTGAAAGCCATTGCAAATACCTAAGACAAACTTACCTTTTTGAGCGTGTTCTACAACCTGTTGCATCACTGGCGAAAACCGCGCGATCGCACCGCAACGTAAATAATCCCCATAGCTAAAGCCACCAGGTATGACAATCACATCCAAATCAGCAATATCAGTCTCTTGATGCCAAATCATGCGAGTTGGTTGCCCAAGTACGTCTCTAGTGACATAAGCAACATCGCGATCGCAATTAGAACCCGGAAAAACTACAACGCCGAATTTTGTCATTTGTCAGTTGTCATTGGTCATTGGTCATTTGTCATTAGGGAATAGGGTATGGGGAATAGGGCATTGGTAAAGAGTCAACGGTCATTTCTTTCTTGTCTCCCCACACTCCCCACACTCCCTTGTTCCCCCATCCCCCTGCTCCCAACCTTTAAAACACTCCTGTCTGTGTTTCGACTTCGATCAATTCAAAGCGATAATTTTCAATTACCGGATTTGAGAGCATTTGGTCGCAGATGCGATCTAGGTCTTGACGGGCTTTAGCTTCTTGCGTTGAGGTGATGGTCAATTCAATGTATTTACCAATCCGTACCTGTTCAACGTTGTCGTATCCCATTTGCTTGAGGCCAGATTGTACAGCCACACCAGCTGGGTCTAAAACAGAAGGACGAAGTGTCACAAAAATTTTGGCTAGATACTTCCTTTGCACGAGTTTTCGCTGAATGCTGCGATCGCTATACTATAACTTTCTGTTCCAACTGAGTAAAAATAAGATTATGAAGCGATTATAGTTAATTTATTTAGTTAGCCAGCATGAGAGCTTCAATCACAGTGGCAAATTTAAACAACTGTCTATGAGAGCCATACGCACCCGCAGTCAGGAGAGGATCTTAAATCTGTTGAAAACTATCAAACAAGGAATTTCGGCACAGGATATATACGTAGAATTACGTAATCGAAATCAAAGTATGGGGTTAGCAACAGTCTACCGATCCTTGGAAGCCTTAAAACTGGAAGGAATGGTACAAATGCGGGCTTTAGCCAATGGTGAAGCCCTCTATAGTCTGGCGCAGCAAGACAAGCACCACCTCACTTGCTTGCAATGTGGCATCTCAATTCCGATTAATCAATGCCCGGTACATGACCTAGAAGACAAGTTGGAAGCCAGCCATAAGTTTAAAATTTTTTACCACACGCTAGAATTTTTTGGTTTGTGCAACCAATGCCAGAATGAACAACCTGCGGAAATTGGTCAATAGTCATTGTGGGTGGGCATGGGGCATTGAGGAAAGAGATGGAGGAGAAGAGGAAGATGGGGAAGAAAACTCTCCACACTCCCTCATCTCCCTTATTTTCCAATGCTTCCTGGCCTCTCATCTCAATTAGACGTGCTTATTATTAAAGCCGGGAATTTCTTGACCATCTGAGACAATTGAGCGTATACCCTCTAAAGTCGCAGGAATACTACGGGGGTCAATAAACATGACTTTGCTGCTATCGCTTTTACCAATTGTCGTGCCCATATCTAGATAACCCAAGGCCATTAAAACTTCTAGCGCTTGGTGTGCGTCAGGGTTAGATTTGATTTTTTGCGCAATAATTTCTGCTGATTCAGCAATCGCCTGTGCTTTGAGAACTTGCTGCTGACGTTCAGCTTGTGCTTTGAGAACAATTGCTTTTTGTTCGGCTTCAGCCTGCAATATTACGGATTTTTGGCGGGCTTCTGCATCGAGAATTTGGGCTTCAGCTTTACCTCTAGCACTATTAACAGCTGATTCGCGATCGCCTTCTGAGGTTAAAATAGCTGCACGTTTTTTACG
Organism: Calothrix sp. NIES-2098; assembly: GCF_963875125.1. Lineage (NCBI taxonomy): Bacteria > Bacillati > Cyanobacteriota > Cyanophyceae > Nostocales > Calotrichaceae > Calothrix > Calothrix sp. NIES-2098. The sequence continues at coordinate 6,978,923 of NZ_CAWNKJ010000001.1, read as the reverse complement.
TTCTGCTGACATTTGTAATTCCATCGATTCCTGCACCGCTTTTGAAGGAATAATATCTCGCAGTTCTACCCGCGTGACTTTCACACCCCAAGGATCGGTAGCAATGTCCAAATCTCTTAAAAGAATTTCATTAATTTGAGAACGGGCAGTAAAGGTTTCATCTAACTCCAGTTGTCCCATTTCTGCACGGATTTGAGTTAGCACCAAATTCACCATTGCTGACTGTAGATTTTCTACTTTGTAATAAGCTTTCTCCATATCAATAATCCGCCAATAAACTACTGCGTCAACTGTGATCGAAACGTTGTCACGGGTAATGCATTGTTGTGGCGGAATATCTAAAACTTTTTCTCGGATAGTTTGTTTATAGACAATTTTATCGAGGAAAGGAGTAACTAGATTTAGCCCTGGTTCTAGTTTTTTATTGTAGCTACTCAATCTTTCTACCAAGGCCTCATCACCCTGATTAATAACTTTAACTGAACCTACTAAAGCAGAACCTCCAAGTGTCAACATTATTAGCAAAATTAACTGTCCCATTGTAATTCTCCTAATTATTGAGTATTTAAATTGCAGAGTTGAAAGTTGAGTAAAACAAGAATAAACATTAACTTTGGACTAGTTACTAAGAATGCAACAGATTTTCTGGCATTACAATCAAGGTGGTTCCTTCTCTGCGAACGATATACACTCTTTGATGGGGTGCAACGCTGAGTTTGTCATCATCACATCTTGCTAGCCAAGAATTTCCTTCGTATAGCACCCGTCCTGATTTTCCAGCCGGAATTTCTGTTAAGGTTTCACCTGTAATTGCATCTTGAATTTTCGACTTGCGTCGTCGCGGTTGGAAAAACCTCCGAGAACCCACAACTAGTAATGTGGAAAACAACAGCCAGGCTAAAACTTGCAGCCATAAACTCCGCAGCACAAATTGAGACAGTAGCGCCACTATAAAAGCGCTAATTCCCATCATGAAAGCAACAAAAGCAGACGGCAAGAACAGTTCCATTAAACATAAAACTGCTCCTGCCAAGAGCCAGATTAAGGTATAACTTGGCATAGCGCCATCCTAGACACTACATTTATGTAAATCTATTTCTCCTAACTAGATCCACCCAGAGGCTAGCTGTTTACGGAAAGCAAAATATGGTAGTTTAACCATCAATTTTGATTAATTTCAGTAACAAGTTGTAGCCAGGGGTACACGAATCCAGTCTATTCTAGCCTTCAAGTATTTGACAGCTATATTTAATTGAAATTCACGAGTTTATGATTTCCACTCAACAGATAATTTATTGCATTAATCCAGACTGTACAAACCCGATTAATTCCTTGGGGAGTCGTGTTTGTGCTAATTGTCAAACTGCCTTAGTTCATCGCTATCTCTGGGCAACTGGCCCATCAGCAGCTAAAATTCCACCAGGAACAACGGTGGCAGATAGGTATGAGGTAATTACGCATCAAATTTGGTTGGATACACAACCAGGGCTATTACCCGACATACCTGAAGAAATGCGCAGTGAAGTAATTCCTTACCTCAAGTTGTATTATGAGCGATTGCATCTGCCTCAAGCTTATGGCTATGTTCGCTCTGTTGAGGATAATGGCGATGATATTCTCTTGCTGGAAAACGTGCCGATCGCAGAAAACGGAAATCTCTATCCGGCGATCGCTAATGTATGGGAACAAGCAACGGCGGTAAGACAGGTTTACTGGTTATGGCAAATTCTGCAACTTTGGCAACCTTTATTAGAACAGGGTGTTGCTAGCAGTTTACTCATGTTAAACAACCTGCGGGTGCAAGGTTGGTGTGTGCGGCTGTTGGAACTTCACCAAACAACAGAATTACCTAGCCTGCAAGATTTGGGAGAATCTTGGCAGCCTTTGGTAGCTTCTGCCAAAGCATCGATAGCCCAAAGTTTACAGAACATAGTCAAGCAAATGTGTACTAGTGAAGTTGAGTTTGACACAATTTCAACTCAACTCAATGCCTTATTACTCGCATCTGCGGCAGATTTGCCATTAAACCTAGAAATAGCAGGTGCAACCGATACTGGGACAGTCATGACCCGCAATGAAGATACTTGCTTCCCTGCTAACTTACAAGACTTAAAAGACTCACTATTCCCACACTTATCTATTGTTTGCGATGGTATTGGCGGACATCAAGGCGGTGAAGTAGCTAGTCAATTAGCAATCAAGTCCGTCAAATTGCAGATTCGGGCTTTATTTGCAGAATTAGCAGCACAAACTGAACTAATAACGCCAGATTTGTGGCAAGAACAACTAGAGGCTTGCTTACGGGTAGTTAATAACATGATTTGTGCTGCGAATGACGCAGAAAATCGCCAAGGTCGAGAACGTATGGCTACAACTCTGGTAATGGCATTACAAGTGCCACAACGAGTACAGGCCAATTCTGCTAAGGGTTTAGCAACTACTCATGAAGTTTACCTAGCTAGCGTCGGTGATAGCCGTGCTTACTGGATTACTCGTAATTATTGCCAGCTACTCACAGTAGACGATGATGTAGTAGCGCGGGAAGTCCGTTATGCGCGAAATCTTTATCGTCAAGCTTTGATGCGTCCAGATGCAACGGCATTAACTCAAGCATTAGGAACCAGAGATGCCGATTCCCTACGGATTAAAATCAAGCGGTTCATTTTGGAAGAAGATGGCATATTGTTGCTGTGTTCTGATGGGTTAAGTGACAATAATTGGGTGGAACAATCTTGGCAGAATTACGCACTTGCTGTGTTAAATAGGCAATTTGATATCGAAGATGGCGTAAATCGTTGGATTAAATTTGCCAATCAAAAAAATGGTCATGATAATATATCGCTGGTTATGACCCTTTGCAACGTTTCACGCGAATACTTCGTTTCCTTAACTTACGCACAACCACAAGCAGAAATCATCGCAGCAGAAAAAACAGAAGACTTCTCTGTGCCCGAAAGTTCGCCAATTATCCTAGATGTGGATGTAATCGAAGAAGCTACCCCAACTGAGGTTAAACAACCAAAGCGAGGTAAAGCTTTAGTACTACTGGGAGGATTGTTATTACTTTTGGGCGGTACAACTTTGGGATTATTAGTTTGGTGGCAACTTCAGCCGCAAACCTTCCAGCAAATATGTCGCGAACTTCCCCCAGGATTGCAGCAGCTATGTTCGCAGAATAGGGAGTAAGAGGAAGCAAGGGGAAAGAAAGTAACTAGGGACTTTGGACTCTTGACAAATGGCAAATGACAAATGACCCTTGACCTTGACTTCTGAAATAGAATATCTATCTTGTTGTAGAATTAGACTTGGCGTTAAAGCGCCCCGTAAGAGCTAAAGCGGGTTTTCCTAGCCCGTGAGGTCGCTCATCCTCAAAAAAAGCGCCTCTGAGACACCCATAGGAGTGGACAAGTGCACTGAGGAGTCCATGATGGTGTGGATTTTCCGAACCATCAGATACCCATATAGGTAACTCCTGTGTTTGGCAAACTTATTATGAGAGTTTGTTGAACTGTGGGAGGATAAAAAGTCAATTGAAAATCAAAGGATTAGACCTGTTGCTTAAGCACTAGGTAAATTTGATGTTGTTAATCGATCAGCTACAAAGCCTGCATGGGCAGGCTTTGTTCGTATAGCAGTTACGGGTGCATTCAACAGCCAGTCTGTAAATATGAGATGCAAAGCGTGACTGTTGCGAGCAGTCTATTTTTCAAAAAAAAAGCAAGTTCAGCGAGGGATGGCTGTGGAGATAGTTGTGGACAAGGAAAAGCTAGGTGTAAATGTTGTTATGAAAGTTGGCGATCGCGTTCGTATTAAAGAGTCGGTAGTAGTTTACCATCATCCCGAACATCGCGGTCAGGCTTTTGACCTGAAAGGCTCGGAAGGCGAGGTTGTGGCTATTGTCACTCAATGGGAAGGTAGACCTGTAAGTGCTAATTTGCCTTTCTTAGTCCAGTTTAGTAAAAAATTTAAAGCCCATCTGCGTGAAAGTGAATTAGAAATCGTCTAAATTCTTCAAAAGCGGCGAAACCAGCGCATAATATTCAGTTCGCCGCGCATTTTTTCTAGCTCTTGACGGTGGTGGATTGCGGTTTTGTAATACCATTCACAATGCTGGCGAAATTCTGAGCGCTCCCTAACTTCATGGTAAAACTGGTGAGTTGTTTGGTAAGTGGCAAAGGTTTCATCAACTTCACTGGGAGTTGCTGGGATAATATAAGGTAAATTTTTAGACATAATTTCAGGGAGTGCTGAGTCCTGAGAAATTTAAAAATCCAAACCCTGTGGCTACTGAAATTATAGCGATTGACTATAAGTGTCATGTTGCTGATTTTGAATACGCAGCACTTTTTTATAGCCAACCGCGCAAGCTATAAATCAAAAGACCAACGTACTCTTTTAAAGCTCTGGTAAATTTGTCTAAATTGTCGCTATCAGGTAAAAGATTCAATATAGCGGCTTTCGGACTGCTGCCAATTTCTTGCATTTCAGCTTGGCTGACGAGAAAATCAGTCGGGGCAGGAATCGCTTCAATTCCTTGACGCTGGAAAATTTTAAGCGATCGCGGCATATGCATTGCCGATGTCACCAACAATATGCGGCGAATGTTGCGAGATTGTAAAATATTCTTGACATTGACAGCATTTTGATAGGTATTAAGCGAATCAGGTTCTTGGACAATCGCCTCAGTAGGTATACCAATAGACGTCAGAATATTGGCCATATCTGCCGATTCTGGGGCACCACCACCACGCCAATCGATTCTACCGCCACTGAGGATGATTAGAGGCGCTTTTTGTTGGCGATAAAGTTGAGCGCTATAAATCACGCGATCGCCTTGTTCGCTCAAATCGGCACTAGGTCGCGGCCAAAAAGCTGATTTAGTAGCACCACCTAAAACTACAATGGCTTCTGCATTAGGTATTTGGCTAGTTGCTGTATTTTGCCATTCTAGCGATCGCACCAGCCATTGAGAAACCCAAGCATTACTGCAAAATAACAATAAAATTAAAGCTAAAGCTATGGCAAATGCTGCCGTGCGCGGTCGTTTCCATAACGTTATCAATGCCACTACCAAACTGATACAAGCCAATCCCAACGGGTAAAAAAACAGTGGTAGTAACTTAGAAAGATATAAAAACATAGTGAAAGCTAGAAACTAGAGATGAGGGTCGCCAGGGAGAAATAACCAATGGCAAATGACAAAGCGCAAAGTCGAGCCAGTCGTGTAGGCGGGTCTCCCGACTTGAACGAACTGGCGTCGAGCGGAGGTTGCCTCCGATGGCTTCGCCAACGTCTGTGACGAACAGAACTTTGTAAGAATGACTATTGACCCTTGACCAATTACCTAATTTCACCGTTCCCAAAATCTAAAATTGATACCTCCAGATGTCCGGCGGAAACGCCGTGTAGCTTTTCTTCTCCGCTTGACAGTGCCTCTAGCACTAGATTGGTCTTCTTCTGCCTCTTCTGTGGGTTCTAGTGGTAGCTGAGCTCTCGTTTCTTCTTTACTTCCCCACCAAGCGATCGTCCAGCCTGCACCTAAAGCACCCAGTGCCCCCAATAAAATACTCATAGGTGCTGGATAACCTAACCAACGAAAACCGATCAAGAACAATAACCAATATTTCAATGCTGCATCGATACCATCAGAGGAAGCTACAGTCTGGGGTTGGGCACTACTCTTGCCTGCTGCTGCGATCCAACCTAAAGTGAAGCCACCCATGATACCGAAAAAGATGCTCAGGGTTAGAGATGTCCCTGTCATTGACAATACAAGGGTTAAAATTAAGCCAAATATCAGTTGCGATAGGAAGTTTGGCGAAAAATTAAACAAGTCGTTTTTCTGTGCCATGAGATAAATAAAGCTATTAGGGAATTATTGCTTTCAATTGTGCCTGTTGTGGCTGAGTTGTATCCCAAATCTTAACGTAGGGTTTTTCTGTGTCGGCAAATTCTTCAAATTGTTTCAGTTGAGATGTCAATAGATCGGCAGTAGCATCAGCGATATCCCCAGTACGTTTATGAAGACGCTCTTGCACAACTTCTAAGGGCGCTGTGCATTGAACAATGTGAAGAGGTATTTGATGTTTTTCGGCTTGGGTAATTGCCTCTTGACGTAAATGTTGTCGGTCATACTTAGCATCCAAAATGACAGAAAAACCTTGATTAGCCAGTATAATTCCTAATTCCAGCAACCGTGCATAAGTTTTTTGCGTCATCTCTGGTGTATATATTTCATCACCACCCCGTTCTAATAAGGGAATTCCTGCTAAGTGTTTGCGAACTGCATCTGAGCGAATGTGAATTGCTCCTAGTTGACGGGCTAAATATCGCGCTGTAGTACTTTTACCAGAGCCAGATAAACCCGACATGAGTATTAGTTGCCCTTGTTTGGGTTTAGTATACTCCCAGGCTAGCGTGTAATATTTTGCTGCCGTTTTTGTCGCTTCTTCCTTGACTGCTACTGGTACACCAGGATCGTCTAACAAAAATGATGTCACCTTTGCGCGTACATATGACTGACGAATTAAATATATGGGTAAAATCTGTAACCCTTCCCAGTCCCCGGTCTGTTCTACATAAGTATTCAAATAAGCATTACTGAGGTCTTTTCGCTGCTGTGCTTCTAAATCCATAACCGCATAGGCGATATCGAACATGACATCAACAAAGCGAAACGGCTCATTAAATTCAATGCAATCGAACAGCATGATTTTGTCATGCCATAGAGCAATATTTCTTAAATGTAAATCTCCATGACATTCGCGGATGTAGTTATTTTGAATTCTGCTAGCAAATAATTCTGAGCGTTCTGCAAAAAAACGCTCGGTATAGGCTTTAGTTTCGTCAAACTGTACTTGAGTTTGAGGGCCACGTATATATTTCTCGGTTTGCTCGTAATTTTCGTCAAAGGCAGCGCGAACTTGCGGTATTTCACCAAAACTCTTAATATAATCGTTTGTCTCAGTTTTGGCATGGTATTGAGCTACTACTCTTCCCAATTCCTCTAGTTGTGTCTCATTTAACTTACCTTGTTCAAATAGAGCGCTCAACAAAACTTCTTGAGGAAACTGGCGCATCTTCAGCACATATTCTACAGGTTCATCGGTTCCTCCCAGATGGTATTGCTCCCCGTTCAGAGTGATAGGTAACACTTCTAAATACAGTTCTCCAGCACCCCGCTGATTTAACCGCAATTCTTCGTGGCAAAAATGTTCCCGTTTCTCTAAAGTTGAGTAGTCTAAAAAACCAAAATTTACGGGCTTTTTTACTTTATAGACATAATCACCTGTCAGCAGTACATAAGAAACGTGAGTTTGAATCAATTGAATGGGTTCGAGAACAGCATGGGGATAAAATCCAGGCTGCAACATTTGCTGAATTAACGCTGGAATAGTCGCTTCTGTCATAATTTCTAATTTAAATTTTTAACCGCCAATCAACACAGATAATTATTTCAAATTCTCGGTATTTGTAATTTTGGCTCTCGCTATTTACGCTGCTAGCTTAACAAAAAACCAGGGTTTTACCCCTGGCATCATCAGTAATTATGACAAACTTTAGGTAGCAAGAAAGATTAAATATCTTCCGCAATTAGCTTTTGGCAGCAAAAAAGCTGACGTGGTAGGTTGTACCTTTAGCCGGATGGGACTGAACTTCTCGGACTATGGTTTTACCACTCCACTGAATTTCCGGAATGTTGAGTTCAACTTCTGTTTTGTTGACAACAGCGTGTTTAAGCAGGCGCTCAACTGTTTTAGCATCAACTACGAGGGAAATTGATTCGGCACCGCTGTGACCGTATAAATTGGCAGGGATTAATCCAGAACGGCGCAAAGCCTTAGGCTTGCTACCTTCTGGTCGCTTTTTAGATTCGACTGTCAGAGCCATACAAGTTGTTTGTGGTAAATTGTCATTGGAGAACCAGTGTGGTCTTGGGGGTTTCCCCCATGAACAACTGGTGAACCCGAAGGGTCATTGGTCATTTGTCATTTGTCATTTGTTAATGACTGATGACTAATGACTGGCTTTAAGCACTGAGTAAGGAGACGGGAGTACCGTCAGGGTGCAATAAAGCACGTTTAGGCCCGTGAATTGGGTCTTCTACAATTATGGTTTGATCGCGGCTAGCTCCTAAGGAGACGATCGCGATCGGGACTTCCATCAATTCTGCTAAGAATTTTAGATAGTCTAGGGCTTGCTGTGGCAAGTCTTCTAAGGCGCGGCAGTTACTTGTAGATACTTGCCAGCCTGGTAAGGTTTTGTAGATGGGACGACACCGGGCAAATTGACGCGCACTGGTGGGGAAGTGTTCGCAGCGTTCGCCATCTATTTCATAGGCGATACAAACTTTGATTTCCTCAAGTTCATCGAGGACATCTAGTTTGGTGATTGCTAGACAGTCCATGCCGTTAATCCGAACGGCATAGCGACCGATCACAGCATCAAACCAGCCGCAGCGACGCTTCCTACCAGTAGTTGTACCAAATTCGGCACCGCGATCGCACAACAATTCTCCCAATTCACCTTGTAGTTCGGTTGGAAAAGGCCCTTCACCAACTCGTGTTGTGTAAGCTTTCGACACCCCAATTACCCGGTCAATCATTGTCGGCCCTAATCCGGTGCCAACGCAAGCCCCCCCTGCTACTGGATTCGAGGAGGTGACGTAGGGATAAGTGCCATGATCTAGGTCGAGGAGCGTCCCTTGTGCGCCTTCAAACAAAATATTCCGTCGCCGTTGAATCGCATCGTAAATCTTGAGCGAACTATCAACAACGTAAGGGCGTAAGCGATCTGCATACCCCAGATATTCTTCAATTACCTCTTCTGGGTCGAGAGGAGGTAAGTTGTAAAGCTTTTCTAAAATTGCGTTTTTATAATTAATCGTCCACTCTAACTGGTCGCGTAAACCCTGAGGGTCCATCAAGTCTAAAACTCTGATGCCTGTACGCTCAGATTTATCAGCATAGGTAGGCCCTATGCCTCGGCCAGTAGTGCCAATTTTGTGGCTTCCCCGTCGCTCTTCCGATGCCCGATCGATCAATCGATGATAAGGCATGGTGACATGGGCTGTCTCAGAAATTAGCAGATTATTCGTGGAAATATTTAGTTTTTCTAGTTGATCTAGTTCTGCTATCAGGACTTTCGGATCGATAACTGTACCACAGCCGATAATGCATTCGGTATCTGGGTACAAAATACCAGAGGGAATCAAATGTAGCTTAAAGGTTTGACCTTTAACTACAATTGTGTGTCCAGCGTTGACACCCCCTTGGTAACGTACAACAACATCTGCGGAGCGGCTGAGTAAGTCTGTTATTTTACCTTTTCCTTCATCGCCCCACTGGGCACCTATGACAATGACGTTAGCCAAGCTTTTATTTTATAGGTAAAGTTTCCACAAACAATAATTATCAACATATTCTGTTATCTATGTCAAGCACAGTACAGAATACTTATTGAGATAAATTCACCAGCAACTAAAGACCAACTAAGTCAAGTCCTAGCCCCGAACACTGCATACTTACGTACAAGGTTAGTCCAGAGTCAAGACTAAAAATTCAAGAATCGTTTTGGATTCATGAGTCTGTTTGGCTTCAGAAATAAATTGCTATATCTAGAGGCATTTTATGGAATTTCTGAGTCATGAATTTACTCAGCGAGAATCTGTAATTTAGTTATCAGTACACATGTATTTTGCATCAAGTGTGTTATTAACTTGCAAATTATTTGGCATATTTTTTGATTATATGCTTTTATACAGTTGAAATTTAGTATAAAAAATATATTTCAACCATCATATTAATTGAAATGCAATACTTATGTATAAAATGCAATTGATTTTAACTTAGAAAATCAATTTTTTGAATCAGATTTAGTGGAAATATATATTTAAATAAATAATATCAGTTAGAATAGATTGACTTTGACAGTTTTGAGATTGACCAACAGCATCTAGATAGTTATGAGTAAATAGTGTAGCGATAATAACATTGATTGAAACCCAAAGCTTTTATGTAAATTATTCTTAGGCAATAAAAGGAACTTTTTCAGTGCCTTTTGTGTCTCAGGATTACCCGATAATTGGTGAAAGTGAAGTATTTCTGTGGTTGTTAACAATGTTAGTGTATGGCTGAACACATATCACAGAGCGTGCTGTATTGCTAGTGCTGTCCAGATTCTTGACTTCTGTTAGGGATTTGATTTTTAATCTTTAATTTTAACGAATAGGGATATCTGCCGCATAAAGGGCGATCGCATGATGAAATGGTCTGTCATCCAAAAGCTGAGAGTAGTATTTATTCTGGTCTTGGCAGTTTTATTCACTAATGCTGTAGTTTCCTACAGTACAACTACAAAGCTGATTCACAAACAGCAATGGGTGACACAGTCCCAGGAAATTATTACTCAATTAGAAACTCTATATGCAAAACTGCAAAATGCTGAAATTGCACAACGTAGCTATCTCCTAACTGCAAATGCAGAAAATTTAACAGCTTATCTTGAAGCGCGAAAACAGACTGATAACAATATCCAGATTCTGAAAAAGTTAACTCAGGCTTCTCAAAATCAGCAACTAATTTCTGTACTTGAGGAGAAAATTACTTACAAACTCAAAATATTGGAACTGGAAATTTCTATTTCTCAGCAGCAAGGATTGAATGCTGTTCAGAAATTAGTTATTTCTGATAACTATCAAATGTTGAGCAATGATATTCAAAAGTTAATTTACGACAAACTAGAAGCAGAACAAAAAATATTACAACAGCAGAGTCAGCAGTCGCAAGCAAATGCTTACAATTCGATTACCACATTTTTATTGGCTGCTTTCATAGATTTATTATTAGTTGCATTGTTATATGATTTGTTGTGGCGTTATGTAAACCGACTTCAGCAGACAGAATTGAATTTACGCCAAAGTGAGAATCGTCTGCGAGCGATTATAGATGCAGAACCAGAATGTATTAAGTTAATTGCAAGGGATGGTACTCTCTTAGAAATTAATGCTTCTGGACTGGCAATGATTGAGTTAGAAAGTGCTGAAGGCTTGATTGGTAAGCCAATTGATGCTGCGATCGCACCAGAATATAAAGAAGCTTTTTTGGCTTTGCACGAACGTGTTTGTCAAGGAGAAAAGGGTACTTTAGAGTTTGAAATCGTTGGATTTAGAGGTACTCGTCGCTGGATGGAAACTCATGCTGTACCGCTGCGTAACGAATCCGATGGTACATTTCTGCATTTAGCAGTGACGCGAGATATTACTAAACGCCAACAAGCAGAACAGAAAATCCGCGAACAAGCCGCACTTTTAGATGTCGCAACCGATGCGATTTTAGTCAGAAATATTCACAATCAAATATTATTTTGGAATAAAGGTGCTGAACGTATCTACGGCTGGAAGCTTGAGGAAACTGTGGGTAAAAATGTTGTAGAGCTTTTGTATAAAAAAACTTCACCACAGCTACAAGATGCATTTTTTCAAGTCATCCACACAGGTGAATGGCGAGGCGAATTGCAGCACCTAACAAAAGATGGTAGAGAAATTATCGTTGAAAGCCGCTGGACACTGATGCGGGATGAAAAAAATCAACCAAAATCAATTCTCAGTGTTAGTACAGAAATTACTCAGCAAAAACAATTAGAAGCACAACTTTTGCGATCGCAACGCTTAGAGAGTATTGGAACTCTTGCTGGCGGAATCGCTCACGACCTTAACAATGTACTAGCTCCAGTGTTAATGTCAGTTGAGTTATTGCAGATGAAATTGCACGACCAACAAAGTCAACGCATACTACAAACCCTAGAAAATAACGTCAAACGCGGCGCTAGTTTACTCAAGCAAGTTTTGTCTTTTGCACGGGGTATTGAAGGCAAACGGACAATCGTACAAGTTAGGCAATTAATACAAGAAATTGAGCAGATCGTCAACCAAACTTTTCCCAAATCCATTACCTGTGATGTAGATGTATCCGAAAATCTCTGGTATGTGTTTGGAAATCCCACCCAACTGCATCAAGTACTCATGAACCTGGTAGTTAATGCTCGCGATGCCATGCCAGAGGGCGGCATTTTAAAAATTGTAGGGGAGAATTTGGTTATTGATGAGAAGTATGTGCAGTTAAATATGAATGCTCAAGCAGGTTCCTATGTGGCGATTTCTGTCATCGATACAGGTATGGGGATATCGCCAGAAATTCAAGAACGTATTTTTGAGCCATTTTTTACCACCAAAGACCTAGGCAAAGGTACAGGTTTAGGATTGTCTACAGCTTTAGGTATTATTAAAAACCACAATGGTTTTGTAAATATTGATAGTGAAATTGGCAAAGGTACTCAATTTACAGTTTACTTACCCGCAATAGTCAATCGTACTCAAATAGCTAATGCTCCTGAACTTGAAGCCACAACAGGAAATAGAGAATTAATTTTGGTAGTCGATGATGAAGCAGGAATTCGAGAAATTACCAAATCATCTTTGGAAACATATAATTATCGGGTTTTAACAGCTAGTAATGGTATAGAAGCAGTAGCATTGTATGCTCAGTACCAACAACAAATTAGTGCAGTGTTGCTCGATCTGATGATGCCAGAGATGGATGGTGCGATCGCTATTCACCAGCTAAAAAAAATTAATCCCTATGTCAAAATTATTGTCATGAGTGGGCTGTTATCAACTCAAACCAAGAGAGAAGCCGCTAACATGGGTGTAAGAGCATTTTTATCCAAACCCTGCACTACTAAAGAGTTATTGCAAACAATTAGCGCAGTCAAACTTATGAGTGCTGAGTTGTAAATCACGCGACCCCACTGAAGATTTTTCATTACCATATGTTAATCAAGGATAAGAGGGATAAAGAAAGGGGAGATCTGGGTTAAATCACAAATGACCAATGACAAATGACTCAGTGCTGAAATTGGTCAAAGTCATAAATTAACAATAGTTTTACGAATATTCCTGCGGATAGAGATTTTTTTTCGCTATCTTATTGTTAAGATTATTAAAATTTTTCCCGAAAAAACCACTATGGCTTTATACGCTGAATTGCATCGGCATTTGGGCGGTTCGGTTGTACCTCGTGTGTTATGGCGTTATTTCGAGAGACATGCATCACAATTGATTTCCCGATTTGCGGACTATCCTGAATTTGAAGACTTTTATACAAGACCGCGCAACACCCTAGATGAGTATCTAGAATTGCATACCTTAGTAGAAAGCGTGCAGACTGTAGAAACTTTGCCTTACTTTATCTATCGCTTGCTACGGGGTGCTTATATATTTGAGAATTTGGCTTATTTGGAACTGCGTTACACTCCCTATCTGCGAACACCTGAACATTTAAGTCAATCCGAAAGAATTGACAAGATGGCAGAAATTATAGAAGTTGTGGGAAAAGCCAGTCAGTTGGAAGAATATCCAATTGTGACTAGCCAAATTCTCTGTATGCACTCGCGTTTACCTTATGAGGTGAATAAAGCAATTATTGATTTGGCGGTGCAAAACAAACAGTATGTCTGTGCAGTAGACATCGCTGGGGGTGATAGTTACTACGCTGAACGTTTGGAAGAATGGATGAACCTGTATGATTATGCCTGCTCTTTAGGTATTAAGACTACCGGACATCTTTACGAAACTACCGCAGGTTGTTACACCCAACTTTTACCTTATTTGAAGCGAATTGGTCACGGAATTCAAATTCCGCTATTGTATCCTGAGCTACTCCCAGATATAGCTAAAAGAAAGCAATGTTTAGAGGTTTGCCCGACAACTTATCTAAAAACAGGTACTTTACAAGATATACGTCAACTCAAGTTAGTTTTTGACCGCTGTTTTGAAACTGGCGTAGACATTGCTATTTGTACGGATAATGCTGGTTTGCACAATGTACGTCTGCCATTTGAGTATGAAAATCTTTTGACATACGACATTATTAACTTTAAACAGTTGCAAGCTTGTCAGGATGCAGCTTTCCGTCATGCATTTGCTTGGCCTCACGGCGAACGTCCTGCATCTCTATTGAATGGATTGCTAAAACCTGAACCCCCGAAAGTTTTAGCAATGAGGGATTAATCAATTACTTCTGAAAAATATTTTTGAGTTAAGGGTCAACACCCTTCCCAAAATTCTAAACTATTAAGCTCTCTAGATTTATCTAGAGAGCTTGAATATTGTTATTATTTAAGACATTCAATATCAACTATAGGCATACAATCAAGGAAATTCTGCCAATATTCTTGACCAAATTCTTTTATTCCTTTCAGTTGCAAGATAGGAAATAGGAAATTGGGATTCATTATTATTGATGGTGACGAAACAACTGCCTGGTTTTAGGTTGGCCAATATATAACAAGCCTAAATCAAATTTAGCGATCCCTACTATCCTGATTTTCACGTACAATTTTGATTCTTTAATCAAACATCAACATTTATCTGTTCTATCTGTCTTGCAGCTTTCTCCCACAGCTTTGCTGAAGTCTCATCTTGCCAATGAGTTCTCATATTTTCTGCTTTTTTGTGGCATATTCGTTCTAACATTTCCAATATTGCGGATAATGTTAATTTGTCAATTAATCCTTCTAAAATCTCCATATATTCTTTATGCATAATAGTTATATCCTTCAGTTGCGTTTATATGTTTTGGCAAAAACCATGTAAATAGCTTGTATGTTCTCAAATATTTGATTAAGATTTGTTACCGATATCTACCAATATTTTATCTGCTCCTACACACAGTTTAACTCATTTTAAAGACTCAATTTTGAGAATTTATTTTTAATAGATGAACAAGCAAAAATGACACTTATAGCTATCAAAATATGTTAATGTACTTATTGTGAGAAACATCCCACGCCAAATAAGACACTCGCGTGGTTTTAGCTGAAAGGCTTTGACGACTTGAGGATCGAGAGCATTAGAAGCAATTTTAGCCCCAGCCCTTGCCATTACCTAAACTTTCAAAGATCGTGCTTTGGAATCAATTCCCAAACTAATAGCTAAATTCTGCTGAAGTAGTCTAAGCAAGACAGTCCAAAAAATTGGAATTAAAGTATGAGCCTTTAAACTTCAGTCATGGGCAGGATGTCGGTAAGCGCGATACTGGGACTGTCCAAAAATTTG
Organism: Calothrix sp. NIES-2098; assembly: GCF_963875125.1. Lineage (NCBI taxonomy): Bacteria > Bacillati > Cyanobacteriota > Cyanophyceae > Nostocales > Calotrichaceae > Calothrix > Calothrix sp. NIES-2098. Next base: position 6,963,808 of record NZ_CAWNKJ010000001.1, on the reverse strand, counting down.
GATACTGACAAGGTTTATTCGCTGTGGGTGCTTCACAAGATGGAATCTGACAACATTGTTTAGGCAATTGTTAAGTAATCTTTCACAATTTTCAAGATGCGCTCGGCAGCTTTACCATCTCCAAAAGGATTAATTGCGTTGGCCATAGTTTCATAAGCTATTGGGTTACTTAGCAACTCAGCCGCAGCCGCAACAATATTTTCACTTTGTGTTCCTACCAGTTTAGCTGTACCCGCAGCCACAGCTTCTGGTCTTTCTGTAGTTTCTCGAAGAACTAGTACAGGCTTACCAAGGCTGGGTGCTTCTTCTTGCAATCCACCAGAGTCAGTTAGTAAAAAATGCGATCGCGCGATCGCACCTACCAATTCAGCATAGTCTAAAGGTTCTGTCAAAAAAATGCGGGGATGTTCTCCCAAAAGTGCTTGTAATGGTTCTCTTACCGTAGGATTGCGGTGTAGCGGTAACAGCAAGGCTGTATCTGGAAACTTATCTAATATTTGTAAAAACCCTTCAGCAATTCCTTGTAATGGTTCTCCCCAATTCTCTCGGCGATGAACTGTTGCTAGCAACGTGCGATATGATGACCAGTCTAAGCCTGGTACATTACAAGCTGGTTGAGTTGCAGCCACATTTAACAGTGCGTCAATCACAGTGTTACCCGTCAAATGAATTTCACCCAAAACACCAGAATGCTTTAAGTTTTCTACCGCCAGCGGAGTTGGTGCAAAATGCAGTTGGGTAAGTTGCGAAATCAGCCGTCGGTTAGCTTCTTCAGGATAAGGATTAAATAAATCATCAGTTCTTAATCCAGCTTCCACATGACCTACAGGAATTTTTTGATAAAATGCCGCCAAAGCAGCAGCAAAAGCTGTAGTCGTATCTCCCTGAACTATGACTAAATCTGGCTTGCTTTGATGAAATAAAGCTTCTAAACCTCGCAGACTGCGACAGGTAATGTCACTTAAAGATTGCTGAGGCTGCATAATCTCCAAGTCATTATCTGCTTTCAGATTGAACAGCTGCATTACTTGTTCAACCATTTCACGATGCTGTCCAGTCAGAATTACTTGTGACTCAAAATCTGGAGACCTTTGAAAGACTTGAATTACCGGAGCTAGTTTAATCGCCTCGGGACGAGTACCTAAAATTATATAAACTCGTTTTTGATTAGTCATTAGTCATTGGTCATTGGTCATTGGTCAATAGTCAATCATGGTTATTCAATAGTGATAAGTCAACAGTGATGAGTTAATCACTTAACTACAAAGGATAACTACAAAGTCCAAATGACTCTTGACTTCTGACAAATAAACATGAAAAAACCCGGCTTAACCGGGCAGATGTACTGTTTGTCGAATTCAGCAATTACATTTTGAGATCGCAAGTTAAGGGGCAAGCGGCGTAGACAGTAGTCTGCATTTCTTCTGCTTCACCATGCAACCAACTCAACCATTTGATTTGTTTTGGATGTACTCCCTTAGCAGTTAGTACTCCAGCGGCAAACAGAACTGCCATCACATTAAACATAATCAAACCGCCTGCTACAAGCAAAACAGCACTAACAGGCATCACAGATTGCAACACAATCGACAACAGACACCCGACCGTAGCCATCAAAACAACTAACGGGAACCCGACAACCAACAAACAAACTGCCAATGTGAAAGTCCAGATCAAAAAACTCTTGATCATTAACAAGGAGTAGGTCTTTCCGAGATTAGAGCTTTCAGCCGAAACCATGACTTTTCCTCCCAAATACACAGCAAAAATTTGATTCCAGATATCTCGCTCTCACGAGTAAACTGAACTATTTAATTAGAAGTTCAGTATATAAAAACCTACTCCTAAGATGAGCATTTATTTACTAAAGTTTACAGTTTATTTTTTATAATTATGAATGTAAATGTCCAGTTCACATATAGGTAAAAAGCTGGGGATCATCATCTATCTAGAGGTATATAAGCTAAAACTTGTTTGCTATAGAAGTATGTTGTAGAGGTCTGACTTCTACTTTGCTTAACATTTCTTATAATAAGATACTTTTGTTCTCATAATTCCGAAACGGGGCTGAATAAAATATCAGTTAATGTTTTTGGGTTAATTACTAACAAGTTTTGTCTATCTCTAAATGAAATTTCTCATCTAAACATAGAAAAGTATTTACTATTAAGTTTAATGTCACTTTAAATACTTAATATAAGCAGAATATTTACTGATGCTTACAAAGGGTTTGAGTATGTTAAACAGGTTTATATTGAGTTATAAAAAAACATTGAAATAATAAGCGACATTAAGCTAGTCAAAAAAAATACTAATAGTAGTCATAAATCGAAACTGACTGTTGCTTGACGTACTGAGTCAACAGACGCCGACTGCTATACCTTTAAGCCCTCTCAAGGCATCTATAGCTCATTTGTTTCTAATTTATTTTTGTTCGCCTCATTGTAAACATTTATGACAGACTTACAGCGTCCACCAAGTTCCAACTCAGCTGCTACACGTCCTGCACCACCGCCACCGCCAGCACCACCAGTACCACCGCCAGCGCCACCACCACCAACGTTAAGTACACAACGTCAAGCTACACAAACGTTGGATATGTCAAACTACCCCGGAGTTCCCCCAGCACCACCTTCACCACCGCCGCCATCTACTTCTGCTACTACACCTGTTGCGGCTCATCGTCCTGGTGCTCCACCGCCAATTCCTAGCGTTGCAGCAAAGCAAAGCAGTAGTCCGGGACTAAAATTAGAACACCTGATTCAAGAAGCTTACGATAAAGGTTTTTCTGACGTTCACCTGGGTGTAGGTGAAGTACCCCGCTTTCGTAACCGCGGCGAAATTGAAACAACAAATTATCCAGAAACTGATAAAGAAACTTTTATCGGTTGGATGCGGGAGGTTTTAACAGAGGGAGAAATTCAACGCTTTGAAGAACATTTAGAATTTGATGGTGCAACCCAGTACGATTTTGCTCGCGTACGGATTAATATCTTCGACTCTTTGAAGGGCTATGCAATGGTACTGCGGTTAATTCCGCTAAAAATCTTAACAATAGATCAATTGCGATTACCCCCAGTGTTTCGAGATATCTGTCACGTTCATAAAGGTTTAATTTTGGTTACTGGGCCTACTGGTTCGGGTAAATCCACAACGATGGCGGCAATGATTGACTATATCAATAAAGAAATGCCGAAGCACATCATTACCATCGAAGACCCAATTGAATTTGTCCATAGAAGTCAAAAATCGTTGATTAAACAACGGGAAGTGGGAATGCACACCCGCAAATTTGATAACGCTTTAAAAGCAGCTTTGCGGGAAGACCCAGATTTGATTCTAGTGGGTGAAATGCGGGATAAAGAAACAGTTAACACAGCCTTAAAAGCTGCTCAGACTGGTCACTTAGTAATGGGAACCCTACACACAAATAGTGCGGTGAAAACCATTGAACGGATACTCAATCTCTACTCTGGCGAAGAACAAGATGCCATGCGGGTGGCAATTTCTGAGTCTCTAGTGGCGGTGATTGCCCAAGGTTTGTGTCGCACAACTGATGGCAAGCGAGCTGCATTCCACGATATCCTAATTAACACCGAGGCAATTAAGGAATGGATCAAAGACGGTAAATATGACGAAATTACCGAACTGATGAAACAAGCCAGCTTTGATGGCATGGTTACAATGAATCAGTCATTGTATAACCTCTACCAAGACGGGCGCATCACTGAAGAAACAGCCTTGGAAATGTCACCAACTCCTAACGAAATGGCGCAGTTTCTCCGAGGAAGAGTTTAAAGAAGAAAGCAGAGGGCGGAGGATATGAGGGGGATGAGGGAGTGTGGGAAGTGTGGGGAGTGTGGGGAGAAATGAACAACACTTTCTTTTGAGCGTTCTCCCCCATCCTCCCACACTCCTTGTTTGCCCGATGCCCTATGCCCATAAATGTTAAATTCATTACTTCCCCGAACTGACTTGAATACAGGCAAACTATCTCAAACCCAGCTATTTAAAGGTATTGCCCTATTTACACCGGGAGGAGATTTGATTTATAGCATCGACCCCAGTAAACAAGGTCGATGGCATTTGCATTTGTGTGCAGCTTTACAAGAAATATTAGACTTACCAGAACCGCCACATTTTTTAGTTCCTTGTTACACTGCGACTGTCGATCATTGGTTAGATCCGCGTACGCAACAAGTACGAACTTTTGCTGAAGCTTATCCAGCGGTTTTGAGACATCAGGCTTTACTAAATGCTATTTTTGGCACAGGAAATTTAGTATGGCAAGCAGCACCTTGGCAGGATGGATTGTGCGATCGCATGGTCTTAGCAACTTATCGCTCTTCATTTCCCCAACTTTGGGAAGACCATGACTTAATTGTGCAATTAGATGTTGCTGAACCCACTTTTCCAGACGATCGCGTTCCTAAAAAGCCGCAGAATTTACCATTAAAAACCCAAGCCTATGTGCTGCGCTTGTTTGTGGCGGGACATAGTGCAGCTACCGAACGTATATTGCATAATTTACACGAATTATTAGAGCGATCGCTCGCCCAACCTTACACTCTCAAAGTTGTTGATGTTTTGACTAATCCCGAACAAGCAGAAATCGATCAGGTTACGGCTACGCCTACCCTAGTCAAAGTTTGGCCGCAACCAATTCGCCGCTTAGTTGGAGATTTGGATCGTGTAGAAAAAATTTTACAAATGTTAGGTACTCAAGAAAAATTTTAAAGATAGTATAGTTTTCCAGCGTTCTCGCCAACTACTGAGAGTCTGAGCAAGATTACGTAAAAATGCTACCTATAGTTTAGATTCTCTGAGCGTTGAAAAAATAACCGAACACGCAAAAAACACGATGTTTTGGATAATAGTTGGTTAAAAGATGATTTATTTAACTCTATAAAAGAAATAAATATTATTGATAATTATGAAATCCCTTTAGGTGAAACTAGGGGCAGTGACAGAAAAAGTAAAAATACTGAGGATTAGTAAAAATGAAAACTGAACGTGAAAAAGAAGTTAAAACTAATAACGAAAACCTCAGAGCTATCGCTTATAGTATGGACTTACTGATACCAGGATTCTATTTTTGGTGTCCATATTTCACTATTAGAATTGGCGGTACAATCCCCGATGATAACCCCTACAAATATCCTGGTAAAATTCACAGTTCTATAGGTATCGGAATAGTACTACCTGGATACAAAATATTTACAAGTTATCAGGGTAGCTATGACGCTTGATAAACATACAATACAGGGTATAGCAGCATTTACCAGTACAACGTTACCGTCAAGCGAGTTTGAAAAACTGATGATTAACGCTGGATATTTTGAAGTAGGAACTGCTCCAGCGCAAGGTGGGAGAATAAAAGTATGGTGGTCGCACGATCATTATCCAAGGGTTGAATCTATTTATAGTCCTGATAAAAATACTGTGTTGACTGCATATCATGTTTAGAAATTTTTTTTAATTACAACTAAAAGTTGCTGAATTATGCCTGGAGAAAATAACAGAAAAGAGTCAAATACCGTGTTGAAAAGTACACTGAACCGATAAGCTGCTCTATCTATTTTTCATAGTAATTTCTTGTGGTGGATACTGCTGCAACACCTGACGCAAATATTCACCAGTGTAAGACCTGGGATTTTCTGCCACTTTCTCTGGTGTTCCCGCAGCAATTACGTCTCCCCCTTTATCGCCACCGTCTGGGCCTAAATCTATTACCCAATCTGCACAGCGAATTACATCTAAATTGTGTTCAATTACTAAAATTGAATTCCCTTTATCCACTAAACGTTGCACTACATCCAGCAATTTATGGACATCATAAAAAGATAACCCTGTTGTTGGTTCATCTATTAAATAAAGTGTCTTACCTGTAGCGCGGCGAGATAGTTCTGTTGCTAATTTTACGCGCTGTGCTTCACCACCAGATAAGGTGGTTGCTGGTTGACCGAGTTGGATATAACCTAATCCAACATCAACTAAAGTTTGTAGGCGATTAACAGCTTTGGGAATATTTTGAAAGAAATCTAAACTTTCTTCAACTGTCATGTTGAGAACGTCAGAAATGTTTTTGTCTTTGTATTTCACTTGCAAAGTTTCGCGGTTGTATCTCGCACCTTTACAGATTTCACATTGCACATAAACGTCGGGTAAAAAGTTCATTTCAATTACATTTACACCTTGTCCGCTACAGGCTTCGCAACGTCCACCTTTAACGTTAAAAGAAAATTGTCCGGGTTTATAACCTCTGGCTTTGGCTTCTACTGTTTGGGAAAATACATCGCGAATGACATCAAAAACGCCTGTGTAAGTTGCAGGGTTAGAACGTGGTGTTCTTCCAATAGGAGATTGATCGATAACTATTGCTTTATCAATCGCATTTAAACCTTTAATTTCCTGCAACTCTTTTGGTAAAGGAACTCGCTTAGTTAGATGGTGTTGCAATGCTGGGTAGAGTAATTCATTAATTAAGGTAGATTTTCCAGAACCAGAAACACCAGTGACGGCAACAAGTTTACCTAAAGGAATTTCTACATCAATATTTTTGAGATTATTGCGATGAGCATTGTGAATTACTAAACTTCTTCCATTTCCTTCCCGGCGTTCTCCTGGTGTGGTAATTACTCTTCTTCCTGATAAATAAGCGCCTGTTAAAGAGTCTTCTGCTGTTAACAAAGCTTGCAAATCACCTTGGGCGACAATATTTCCGCCATGAATTCCCGCACCAGGGCCAATATCAACAATATGGTTTGCTGCACGAATTGTTTCTTCATCATGCTCAACCACAATTAAGGTATTACCTAAGTCGCGTAATTTAGTTAAAGTTTTGAGTAATCTGCCATTATCTCGCTGATGTAAACCAATACTTGGTTCGTCTAAAACGTAGAGAACACCTGTTAAGCCAGAACCAATTTGTGTGGCGAGGCGAATTCGTTGGGCTTCGCCACCAGAAAGAGTCATTGCCGGACGATCTAAGGTAAGGTAATCTAATCCTACATCTAACAAAAATTGCAATCTGGCTTTAATTTCTCTTAGGACTAAATCAGCTATTTGAAATTGGCGATCGCTCAATTTTAACTCATCAATTTTCTGGCGAGAATCTCGAATTGAAACACCAGTTAAATCTAAGATTTTGTACTGTCCCAATCTCACAGCCAAAGCTTCTGGCTTTAACCTTTTTCCATTACAAACTTCACAAGGCTGATCGATTAAATAATCTTCTAATTTCTGTTTAATTAGCTCCGAACCGCCCTCATATTGCCTTTGCAGTATGGGAATTACACCTTTAAAACTCTGCTTTCTCTCGGCTGCTGTAGTAGCTTTTTCTCCATGCAATATAATTTCTTGCTGTTCTGGTGTCAGTTTACTCCACTGTATTTGTAACTCAAACCCGTAAGCTTGCCCTAAACTATAGAGTAATTCTAAATAGTAAGAATTATCTTTTTCTGACCAAGGTGCAATTGCTGCATAAACTGGTGCTTCACTATCAGGTACTATTAAATCTGGTGAAAATCGCTTTAAACTTCCTAGACCATGACAGTTAGGACAAGCACCATAGGGAGAATTAAAAGAGAATAATCGCGGCGACAATTCTTCCATTACTGCCCCATGTTCTGGGCAAGCAAAGTTTTCTGAAAATACTAATTCTTCTTCTGTTGGTTCTTGGTCACGACTAATGACAATAGTGGCAATTCCATCTGATAGTTTGAGACAAGTAGATAGGGAATCAACTAAACGTTCTTGAATGCCATCTTTTTTGATTAAGCGGTCAATTACTACTTCAATGGTGTGAGTAAAATTCTTATCTAACTCTATCGAATCGGACAGTTCTCTAACTTCGCCATCAACGCGCACCCGGACAAAACCTTGGGAAGCGAGACTAGATAATAGTTTGCGGTGTGTGCCTTTTTTACCCCGAACTACGGGGGCGAGGATTTGGAAGCGAGTGCGATCGCTTAATTCCATAATCCGATCTACCATTTCATCAATGGTTTGCGGTGAAATACAGCGATCGCATATCGGACAATGGGGTTCGCCCGCCCTACCAAATAACAGCCGTAAATAGTCGTAAATTTCTGTTACTGTGCCGACAGTAGAACGAGGGTTATGAGAAGTAGACTTTTGATCGATGGAAATTGCTGGACTTAAGCCTTCAATCGCTTCTACATCTGGCTTATCCAGCTGGCCGAGAAATTGCCGTGCATAGGCGCTGAGAGATTCTACATAGCGGCGTTGTCCTTCAGCGAAGATAGTATCAAACGCCAAAGACGATTTACCCGAACCCGAAACGCCAGTGAAGACAATTAGGCGATCGCGTGGTAATTCCAAATCAATATTTTTCAGATTATGCTGCCTAGCACCCCGAATACGAATCGTATTCTGGCTGTTGTGGCTGGAGTGCGGAAGATGCCCATTTAAGGATACGGCTAGCTTTTGATCTGACATATCGGCAAGCTGATTGTGAGAAGCGGCATGAAACAGTCCTTAATAATACTATCTTTACCGCGCTTATAGTAGAACGTCCGTACTGTTTTATTTTGGTAGTGATTATACGACCTAGAAGGAGTTAAAGCAGTAAAAATCCTCAGGGTACTCGCCAACGCTAAGGGCGATCGCTAACCAAAGACTGTCAGCACTTCAGTACTTACTGTTGTGATGTCAACTGAAATTCATCAAACTTAATTACCTCAGAATCCGGCTTGCGAGTATCAAAACGGTAGCTACTGACTGTACCTGTTCTCGTATCAAAAATACTAAAAACTGTAATATCGTTACTGGCAATATATGGTATTTGTTGACCATCTTCCCCTAACAAGGGTGCAATTGATGGCATCACAGGTTCTAAACCATTTGGATCGCCCAATACAACATATTCTTCTTGATATCCAATAGGCACTTCTCGCTTTTTATCGCCCCAAGCTGCACCATAAGAATTCCCAACATTGGATGTTTCTAAAAAGTGCATTCCACGAGAATTAACGAAGCGATTCCACAAGTGAGAATGACCGTATAAAACGAATTGCACTTTAGCCTTCTCTAATAAGGGTATGACATCACGGATAATATAATCAGCATTTTTAGGATATTCGTAACGCACTGCTTTGATGTTACCAATATCATCTCGTTCAATTATCTGTACTGGATCTGTGTAAGCTGGGACGATATTATCACCTAAAGTATGAGGCGGATGGTGAAACATCACAACTTTGTATTTTGCTTGTTTAAACTCATCACTATTAAGTTCTTTTTCTAGCCAATTGTACTGCTGACTACCTTTAGCAATTGGTTCATAAATTAACTGTCCATAACCCCAATTTTCTGGATTATCTAAATCTTGTGCTACTTCCTGATATCTGCCTTTATATGGCGCATCTAATTTAGGAGTTCGCCACATATTTGTAATGTACAACACTACCAAACGTAGATCGCCAAAGGTGACAGCATAATATCGCTTTCCACCTTCTTTACTTTTTGGTAAAGTAAAAATTTCCTCATAAGTATCAGTATTAAAAGAATTATCCTTTAGAGATTTACCGCTATACATTCTTTGGGCAACGGCACGGGGAATCGTATCATTAAATTCATCATCTAAGCTTGCAGTTCTAGCGAACCTTCCCATCACCTCATGATTGCCAATACAGGAAAACAATGGTGCATGTTGAATAATTTGTCCGCCAGTATAGGAAGTTTTAACACCGTTGTGGTTCATTTCATAGTTAGCGCGACCTTGCAAACCGGGAAAAAACGCACCACCGCGATTATCATCAAACCATTCTGAGGCGCGATCGCTCACATTAACTAAATCGCCAGCAAACCATACTGCATCAACTCGTCCCACTGTCTCTACCACTTTTTGCAGATTTGCTGCTGTCATGGGTTTTAGTTGATGGTCTGAGGTGAGTAAAATTTTCAATGGAGTCCCCGGTTTGGGGTTGGGTGCGAGGGTAAAAACTTCACTGCTGACACTTTCCCCATCTTCTCGCACACTTGTCACACGATAATTCACCCGCACGCTAGGAGTTAACCCAGTTACCTCAGCTTCATGTCGCCAAATGTCACGCCAAACTCTTTGTTGATAAACTTGGCCATTTTCAATTTGCTTTCCAACACGCGATTGCTCATCTTCTCGTGTGCGGCTGAGTTTAATTGTACTTGCCCAAGCAGTTTGAGTTAGATTTTCCCCATAATTAACTATATGTTTAGTACCTGCAAATTCTGTAAACCAAACTACTCGCACTGAGGTTTCCGTTGGCAGTTGTAAAAATGGATCGGTCAGTAATTGTGGTGCTGAAGTCATAATTGTTTGACCAAATGAACGCACGCTTACCAGCGTAAGCCATATAGTCAGCAGAAACGCAAGGATTAAGAGTAGTATTTTTTTACTATCATGGTGGCTTAAGCCTTTAACCATCAGCAATCTACCAAAATGTTCAAATTTGCTAAGTAATTGTAATCGATATTGTTTGACAGCTTGCAAATTTCGTATTCAGTCTCAAGTTGATCGTCAAAGCAACTGTGAAATAAAGCTTGCCTAAGATTTGAAATCTTTTCCAGCAAGCCAAGTGAGCTAAAAAAATGATGTTCAAAATTACACAGTAGCTTAACATTATCTCATCCTTTTTATATAAAAAAATCTCAAATAAAGTTAGTCCTAAAGAACGATGTCTTTATAGGAAAATATTTGGAACTATGACAGCAGATTTACTCAAAAATTCATGGTAAAAATTTATGAAATCCCAAGATAATCCAGCAAAAACAGAGAATAAACCTGACCATATGAATACTGAAAATCCTAGTAAATCTGAGCCTATGACTCAGGTTCAAAAGGATAATGTCATTAATAGTAAAGATTTACCCGATCGCCAATTTAGTTTCGGCTTTCCCTTATTAATATTGGCAATTTTCTTATTTGTTGCTGCCATTTACTACGGAATTATCAATCCATAATTTTGGCAACTCAAGACAGAATATTAACATCTAGAGTTTGGTTTTGTATTTATAGAATCTCTGCTCAATTTAATATTGTATTTGTATTTAAATATTCGTAACAGTTGGATTACCAACTCTATGGTAATACCTTCTTTGTTTGAACAAATATTTTCTTAGCAAGTGCAAAAAATTAGTTGTATTCATGACTACAAACCAATTTAATCTTAATCTCCTCCTTAAGTAAGATGGAAATAATTGCCAATAATTTTTTGATTACTCCTATAGCAATCCTAACTGATTCATGAGAAAACACATATTCATGGAGCTTAGGAAAGTCAAAAATTTGACAATTAAGCGACAACTCAAATAAAGCCTTGGCAACAGCGAAGGAATGACAGAAAAAATGAAACTCTCGAATCAGTCTTTTGCCTTGCAACCAAATATCTTCTACAGGGTTCTGTTCAGGTGCATTTGGGGCAGATCTTTCACAAGTTATCAACCATTGTTCTTTTTCTAAATCCGCATTCAAAGAATCTAAATACTCTTTGATTTGTTGAGAGCGATGATAACTAGCACCAGCCCAAATGATTAAAAGTTTTACATCTGGACGTTGTGAGCGGAGATATTCTAAAAAATTAATTGTGTTTTCTGAGTTACCTTTCTTAGCAGAATAGGTGAGAAATTCCTTTGTTTTATAGTCTAATGCACCAAAGTATGTTTGTTTATCACGAGCATTGACCACTAGAATTGAAATGCGCTCACTCCGAGTCCCCCAGATATATCCTATTATGTCTCCCCAGAGTAAATGAATCAGCATTCGGCTTCTAAGTAGAAATAGAGCCGAACAAGTGGCGTACTACCGCTTTTTGGAAAATGAAAATGTGAGAATCGGGGAATTAGTGCATAGCCTATCAGACCACTGTGTAACACAAGTAGAAGGCAAGCATATATTAGCCATCAGTGATAGTAGTGAAATTAACTTGCAGGCGCATATAGGCAGATTGAAAGCGGAGGGTCTAGGAGTAGTAGGGAACAACACAGATGTAGGATTTGACATCCATCCAACTTTAGTATTGGATGCAGACAATGGATTTCCCTTGGGATTAAGTTGGGTCTACTTGTGTGTACACCGTAGAAGCTGAATAGAGGGGGAATTTTTTTATAGGTATTAGCTCTGAATTAACTTATATGATAACGGCTCTTACCAAACGCCTTTGCCTGATACATTGCAGTATCTGCTTTGCGTAAAACTTCTTCGGGTGATTTATCATCTGCTGCGATTATTGATATGCCAATGCTCACCGAACAAGAGATGTGCTGACCGTTTAAGACAAAAGGTTGTTTAAGTGCAGCAATAACTTGATTGGCTATACGAGCCGCACAACGAAAATCTTTGATATCGTCTAATAAAATTACAAATTCGTCTCCACCCAGCCGTGCAATAAAATCTCCCCAGCGTAGGATATATTTAAGCCTTTGGCTAACTTCAATTAAAAATTTATCTCCAGCCTCATGCCCAAAATTGTCATTTATTGCCTTAAATCCATCTAAATCTAGAAATAGAATTGAAGAAAAATAATTGACATAATACTGCTTACATTCCAGCACATAATTCAACTGCTGCATAAAGTAAGCTCTATTTGGTAAACCTGTGAGAGGATCGTGCATTGCAATCCGGCGTAATTCCTCTTCCACTTGTTTACGGTCTGTGATGTCACGAATAATATTTAGCAAATAAGTTTTTCTTTGCCATTGTAAAAGCTTGGCAGATAATAAGCCAGTACGTTTTTCTCCCGTTTTTACACAAAACTCCAGTTCCAAATTTTGAATGTGTTCTTGAGTTTCTAAATTTTTCTGGATTTGTAAATACCCTTCTAGGGTAAATCCCATATCTAATACTGTAATCGGATAACCAATCACATTTTCTCTACTGTATCCAGTTACCTTTAAGAAGGTCTGATTAATCTCGACACAATAGCCACTACCTAAAGTACTGATTAAGATTAAATCGGGAAAATAATCGATGACTTTGATAAGATTATCTGGAGTATATTCAGTATTAATTTTAGATTTATGCAAATTAAATATATCAGTTTGATAACTAGTATTTCTAGTTTTCATAATTTAAATATATGCTATGCAGCTAATATTCATAATATTTTGAATACATTTTTACTAAACGAATTACGCTAGTATACTCCTAAAGTAAATTACTAGAGAAACATTGGCAGCGGATTCAGCTGCTCTTCTGTTAATGCTGCTTTCAACCAACCCATTTTGACAGGAACATCATAAAGCCGACCTGGAGCAAACTGCGCCCAAAAGTGGCGCAGACCTGGAACCACAACTTTAACAACAGGCATACCAATATCTGGACGAGTTTGATCGAGAACAAACATTTCTAGTCCATTGTTAGCAGCTAAATCAACACAAGCTAGAATATCATCTCGCAAGTCATGACTGTGGCGATCGGGAGAGTCTGCCAAAACTTTAGGAACAATATTGGCATCAGGAGCGAGATAAGCTTGGTTGGCTAATGTCGCAGTTTTGCACCATTTTTGCATATCTGGACGAGTAAATTTAGCTGGTGAATCCGGATTTCCGCCATTAGAAAGAAATATCATCTGATTCATTTCTGTAACAGCACGCGATATCGCAACTTTGGGATTGAAATGAGTGCCAAACCCAAAGAGAATATCTTCTGGCTGTTGATTTAAACGACGGGAAATTGCGGCAAAGGTGGGAATATTTAAATCGCTAGTGAGGTCTAATATCCAAAAATCACGACCAATCAATGTATAGTATGTTTTTAAGTTATGCAGATAAGGCTCATTAAAGCTGTTCAGATCTACAGCAGGTTTATGTAGGCGGTTGTACCACCAGATTGCTACTGCATCTCTTTCTACCAATTCCATAAATCCTTGAAGAATAGCTTCTTCTTTAGTAGTTCCCGCCGCAGCCCCATTGGTGTCTGCATAACAAAAGCAGCGACCTTCAGGCAAAGGATAGCCATAATAACAATAGGCCGTTGGCAGATACTTGAATTGTTGCTGGGTAAGCGACCAAATGGGAGTCCATTCAATTTCTTGGCTTTCATCAAAAGGATCGGGTATCCATTGAATTATCTGGTGTTGCTGATTCCAAGTTTGGCGATCGCGGTATTGATTTGCGCTATAGTGCATGAATTCATAGGGATGAATTGCCAATTCTCTGAGATTGGCATAACTAGCTTTTATCCTTGGTTCTTCTCCCGTAAAGGCTCCCGAATAGCGCTCAATTGCTTCTCCTAAGGCGCTCATTTTGGCTTGAGCTGCTGTTTTCCCTTTACCAAAACTTTTATTGTGTAAATCCTCTAATTGTCTACCTTTCCCAGGAAAATTGTGATTAACAACATAAGCGTGAATCAGCTCGTTCTGCGCAAAGGGTTGAAATAAACTTTTGATGACTCCTGTAATCGGGCTAATATGATGTTCGTAATTTTGAAAAGTTTTTTCTGGTAAGTAACTGCAAAAACCGCCATCACTACTCAATTGCTTTGGCTGGCTATTTAATACTAGTGGTTGCGGTTCCTGTTGACTTGTGGTGCATTCGCCACAACAATGACATTGCGGGCGACGAACTAAAGTATGGCGTTGTAGGTTGAGATTGATTGAATCAAAAGTTAGTAAAGTTCCTTCTAAAGGATGCTGTTCTGGGTTACTTAACCATTTAGCAATTTCCGTCGCTGCTAAATTTAACCCAGTTTGTGTAGTTGAAACTAAAGCAGCACGAGAAACAGGAAACGGATTTAAAGTTTGCTTTTGCTCTTGTAAAAAAGACTCAACCTCACGATTCATTCTTAAACGTTGTGCTAAACATTCCCAACAGCCTGTAGAACCAGGCCGAAAGATGGGGCCAATCCAGATCGCACCTCCTACTGGTTTAACTAGCAGCCAAGAACGCTTCTCTTGCAAAGCTTCTCGGTTAAATGTTGCCAAACCAGGTTGGAGATAATCATCTGTAAGCACAACAGCAAACTTGCCAGAATCACCAATAGGAATATTGAGGGATTCTAAAATGGCAGTTAATGGCTCAGATTTAACGCTACCAAAAGTCGCGATCGCAACTTTAGTTTCTTGAAGAGTTTGATTTACCAGCTTTGCATCTCTATTGAGCAGTCCCCAAAAAGCCGATTCCGCCGATGGAGTCCGATCGGCGTTGGTGATGTATCCCTTACGTTCCAACTGCTCTAAAGCATAGATAGTTTCATCAGCCGAAGCTTTTTCTAGCAGTTGTTGAGTAATTTCCTTTACAGTGTAAAGCCCATTGAGTAAAGGTGCTAGTAGGCAGTATAGACGCCCACGCAAGACAAAATGCCCCTTTTCACTCAATAGGAATACTGTTCTTGGAGGCAATACTTCAACATGAAAGTGCTCTTTAAACTTCGGCTGAACGAGCATAATTTTGGTAGTTAAATATAGATGCAGTGAATACTCTGCTGCAACGAATACTATTTATTGAGTATTGAGCAGAAGTTGTTTTATCTCACTAATTTGGTGATTCAGATTATTGATTTGGGTATCTTGTGCTTGCAACTTTTGATAAAGTGCTTGAATTGCGGCTAAAGCTACACCATTAGCATCTACAACTTCGATAAAGCGATCGCTCTCACCAACGTTAAAAGTTGCAGCAAAGTCTTGTGCCATTGGGCCAATATGACGAATTGTTTCATCCTGGTTTTTATACTTCCAGGTAGCGATCGGTAAATTCGCAATTCCCTTAAGAATGGCGTGGACATCGACCTCAGCGACTTCCTCTTTAACATTGCGATCGCTCCAAAAGCGAATTGAGCCGTTAGGGTCATAGTACAGATTTTTGTTTTCTTGTAGTCCAGGAGCCTTTAGCGTTCCCTTGTTACCGTAAATTTCCTGTTCTCCTGGATTGATATAGCCGCAGCCTCCTACACAACTTGCTAACTCATCATCAGATAATTCTTCAATTAGGCTGTTCGCGATCGTAGGTTTTTGATCGTTATCTTTCATAGAGTTTTCTCAGAATTTAATTAAATTGATTTGTAAAATAACTGCGCCAATTTATTTTTTTGGATAAAAGTACTTTTCTATCTAACTGTCAAAAATTGGCACAGACTTAAAATTGAGCGATGGTGATTAACTGAGAATTCAAATTTAGTTTTTATCGAAAATCAGATAGATACTGGGATGAGAACTAAAACTTGAGTTTATTTCTCAATTAATTGTTGTTTTAGCTGAATTAACTGTGTTTGCAGTTCATTGATTTGGGTATCTTGTGCTTGCAACTTTTGATAAAGTGCTTGAATTGCGGCTAAAGCTATACCATTAGCATCTACAACTTCGATAAAGCGATCGCTTTCACCAACGTTAAAAGTTGCGGCAAAGTCTTGTGCCATTGGGCCAATATGACGAATTGTTTCATCCTGGTTTTTATACTTCCAGGTAGCGATCGGTAAATTCGCAATTCCCTTAAGAATGGCGTGGACATCGACCTCGGCGACTTCTTCTTTAACATTGCGATCGCTTCTAAAGCGACCTGAGCCATTAGGATCGTACCTGATTCCTATAGCAGTGATATCAGTAATGACATGGGCAGATACATCGCCCAAAAATGGCAATTCAACTAGCGGGACTTCTGCAACCTCTTGTTCGCTAACAGTTAGCTGAATATCGCAACCACCAACACAAGCGGCTAATTCTTCATCGCTCAGATCCTCAAGCAGGTTTTCGCTAGAGGTCAAGTTGTGAGAACTCAAGTGCATATATTGAACCTTTAATATGTAAAGTAACTGTCAGCAAAAAGTAAACAGATTTATTTCTCAATTAGAAATGATTGCCTAATAAGCTATGAACTTGCAATGTTAATTTTTTATTTTGTCTACATTCTCTCCTTATCAATAGGCTGCTATTTATATTGTTGGCGGAAATGGCTTCAATGTAAATTCCCTATTATAAAATCAACTTTACAAAAGACATAGTAATAAGACAGATAAAGCAATTTACTTGCTTTATCTAGCCTTGAAAAAAGATTACGTAATTTTGCTAAATTTTCAAATGCAAACTAATCGATTTTGAAGCTATAGGCAGTAATTGACTAAACTATATTGATATATTCATAGATTCAAATATTTGCTTATTCTTTAAAAGAAATTTATTTTTTAAACTTTGTTTAAATTTTACCTCAGTAAGAATACGGTTTGATTGATTAGATGACTTTATGGAATCTCTAACAATTTTTTTACAATCTATATCCTAGGTTAAGTTTTTTCTGATTATCTAATGCGTATGGCAACTTGCTAGGTCTAATCCAGAAATATGAGGTGTGATGACTGGTGTTTGCGCTGTTAAAACTACCTCTCCTTGAGGATTAACTACAAGTCCCTGAGCTTCTACAATCTCATCAGAAGTAGGCGATTGTAAGGTTGCAGAAGTAACGCTGATTTTAGAGCGATCGCTACTTGTAGAAATTGGAACTGTTTGGATATCTTCTAAGATTGTGTCGCTACCCAGTGCTACCTCTGGATTTTGTGGTAATCCACCTCGTCCAGCTACAACAAAACGGCTGTATTCTTCTGGATTATACTGTCCACAACCTTGAGTAATTAATGTTGACGCGTTATCTGGTTGGACTGGTAAAACAGCAAGTCCTTTACTTGGATCGACAGCCAAAGTTTTAATCTCGACAACACCATTTAATCCAAACTGAGAGCTAGCTGTAATATCACTTTCAGGTGTAAGCTCAGGACGAAATTCAATGCCAAATATTCCTTGCGTCGTAACTTGTACATTGCCACCTCGACCTTGAATTGCATTAGCTGTAATATCACTATTTTCAGCACCTGCTAACAAATTTGTATTAATATTTATATCGCCACCATTACCATTACCACCTGTAGAATCAGTAGTAATTTTACTGCCGTTGCGCATTAATAGAATATCTTTAATATGTAATGTTATATTCCCACCTTCACCAGATTTAGTTGTAGCTTGAATGCCTCCTGCATCCTGTTGAAAATTGCCAGCATTATCAAGCCGTATTGAATTAGCTTGAATATTAATATTTCCCCCTTTACCCAAGCCTTCATTATCAACACTTAACCTAGCGCCTTCCTGTACTAATAATTCCCCAGTAAAAATTTCCAAGTTGCCAGCATTATTAATAGTGTTATTGTTTAAAACACTTGCAGATAAACTGCTAAAGGTAGGAATTAAGCGAGTTGAATCTAATGGGTCTTCTCTAAGAGAGCCTTGACCTAATAAATGAACAGAATCAGTTGCATTTATAGTTAGTATTCCACCCTTACCGAAACCGAGAGTTTCAACAGCAATATTACCTCCATCTTGAACTGTTAATTGATTTGTATTAATTGTGATATTGCCTGCATCACCTGTACTATAAGGATTTGTGCCGCTGAAAATACCACCAGGAAATCGATAAATAGGGGAAACGCCTGTGACATTGACAGAATCGGTAGCGTTAATAATCAGGTTCCCACTATTTCCCCCTGCTGAACTCCCAGCGAAAATTTGTGCGCCATCATTGATAATTAGCTCTCTTGTATTAACTATTAAATCTCCAGCTTGTCCATTACCTTGTTGAACTGCTGTAAACAAACCACTCACCAAGAAATCAGATGGCGAAACTCCGGTTAAGTTCACACTATTAGCAGCATTAACTGTCAAGGTTCCACCTTTTGCATCTGCGAAAGTTGCAGCTGATATTTGCGCTCCGTTGTGGATCAACAACTGCCCTGTATTGACAGTTAAGTTTCCTCCTGCACCACTACCGTATGTATCTGTTAATAATCCAGTAAATAAAGAAATATTATCTGAATCAACTCCGCTTAGTTCAATAGTATCCGCAGCATTGATAGTTAAATCGCCTCCTTTTCCTGAAGAACCATGTAAAGTGGCGGTAGATATGCGAGCTTCGCCTTCAACTTGAAGTTGGTTAGTATTTATTGTGATTCCTAAGCTGGTTCCACTACCAATATTTTGAGCAAATAAACCATTGTCAAAAGTTCCAGTCATGCTGTTGCTGGATACGATGACAGCATCTGAAGCATTTAATCTGAGATTAGCCCCGGAGATAGGGCCTAACGTTCCTGCTGATACACGAGAGTTCTCAATTGTTAACTGTTTTCCTGTGAGTTGGATACTACCACCTCCATTACCACTAGTTGTAACCAGAGCATGATTGCTAAGTAATACATTGGCTCTCGCTAAATCGCTAGGAAAATTTAATTGGAACTGGCTTCCTATTGATGATAGTCCAACCACACCTGAACCAGCTACTCCACCTATTTCAATACGGCCGCTATCTGCAATCAACTTACCGCCATTCATCGTTACTTCACCACCGATGAGCGCCAGGGTTTGGTTTGTTGGTACTGCAAGATTGGCTTTCTCTAATTTGATAGTTGCTGAGTTACCAGAATACTGCAATCCGATAGGAACATTTATGTTCAGTAAAGGCGGAGTTTGATCTGGAGATGTATTAAACTCTTTACCATCAGCAAACTTTAAGCTATTAGCTGTAGAGGCTAGAAATGAGCCACCAATATCTAATTTGGCATTAGGCCCAAAGATAATTCCATTAGGATTAATTAAGAATAAATTGGCATTACCAATGGTATGAATTTTGCCATCAATATAGGAAGGTAAACTCCCCGTGACTCGATTAATAATATTTTGGATAAATGTAGGATTATTAAATTGGGCAGAACCACCAGTGGGTACAGAAAATTCCCTATAACTATGAAAAAGATTGTCTCCAACTTGGCTACCACCTGTAATCGAAAAATTGAGATTATCGGGAGAAGCAACGTTTGTAGGGAGAGTACCATCAGCCGCGATCGCCTGAGCATTACAGGGGTTAGCAAATGCTATATTGCAAATAGTAAATAATCCAGCAATACTGAAAATATGCTGCCAATTCATACAGTTACAATTACCTAAAGTTGGCTATTTGCCTCTTTCTCAGTATTCCCTGAATGGCTGCTAGTATTACTAATTCAAGTTGCTAATTATCAATTTAATCAAAACAGAGTGTTTCCAGTTTGAGTTTGCACATTCTCAAAACATTTAACTGAAGTGTGACAACGATTTATCAAGCCTTGCAGCATGGCGAGCGCTCTTTTTAGATGTCGCAAGCATAATTTTTTATGCTTTTTCGTCAAACGTTTCTTACCAGCCATCGTTGCGGCCCTTATTATGCTTGCATTCCAGCTTGTGAAATATCTTGGCATAATTAAGAAATGTAGAAATGGGCGAAAGAGCGATCGCTATTTGTTGCAAGCTTAGTAAAAGATGTAGATTCTGGTTGGTACGGAATGGCTACAGTTCTGGTTTAGGCTCCCATGAAAAAATCCGCTAATCTGATTTCTAGAATAGCGGATTAGGGATTTTATCAATCGGAGCGGCGGGATTTGAACCCACGACCTCCACTACCCCAAAGTGGCGCGCTACCAAGCTGCGCTACGCCCCGGTCAGAATTACTATAATAGCAATAAGCTTGAGGGAAATCAAGAGGTAAATTTAAAAAACCTTGAGCATTCCAGTAGCTTGCAATAGACCAGGAACAGCAGAATCATCCCACCGACCTTCTGCACATCGCCCTGTATTTAGGATGAAACGCAGACTGTAGGCATGGGGATAGCCTTCAACTTCCATCCATAATAAATCGCTTTCGGCTTCGCAAGCAATTTTCTCTTCATCCATCAATTCAGTTGCTAGTTGTTTCATTGTGTCTGCTAGCTTTGCTAAGAGGCGGCAAAAATCGTTTAATTCGGCTTCTGTTAACTCGATCGCCCAATCATCTGTACCCAATAGTCCTTTAAATTCAGGTGCATTGGGATTCCAGCCAATACGCCAACCAGCGCCGCTTTTTACTAAACGTTCCATAAACTAATTATGGTTGGGGTGGTGCTGGAGAACTAGAATTAAAGATGTTTGTCAATACTTGCACTAAGGCGTTACGTTGACTGCGGGTAAGCTTGGCAATAGCTGCGCGATCGCCTTCTATAGGATTTTCTCGCAATGTATTATTCCCTGGATAAGTAATGTCATACATAGTTTCGTTGGCATTTAGGTAATCAGCCAGAGTCAGCTTCCAATCTAGACGATAGATTGGGGAACGCTCTTTGACGTAAATGTGATATTGGATCAAGCGACTGACTAAGGTACTATTTTCGGCGACTTTCCCAGTTTCCTTGCTTATATACTTATTTTCTTTAGGTAAATTGGGTAACTCTTGATACACCTGTTTCCATAGATCGCTAGGACTGATTCTTTGAGCGAGCGCAGGTTGAATGCCTATAAAAGTTGTAGATTTTGAGTCACCTAAACCTGCACCCAAAATAATTAAACTCACCACAATTAAAAGGAGTGCTGAGTCAAGAGTTCTAAATATTGAGTTAGACTTCAAAACTAAAAATTGGGCAATTGACCTAAGTAAAAACTTTTTTTTCATAAGTAAATATCCTGAGTTAAAAGTGTAATACGACTACTTTTGTAATCAGCGATCGGCACTTTCAACTCAGCGCTATTTTTATACTTCGCCAATAATCTCTGGCTGAGTCAGTTCATCGGACATTTCGATAATTGCCCGGAGTACTGGTTTCATCATTGCATCTTCTGCACTTTCAAAATCTTCATAGCGGCGACGCTTGGCACGGTTTGCCACCTGAACCGTAATGCGATACCGATTGGAGGCTGCACTAATTAGATCCTCGGCACGGTGCATAATCTGAGACTGAGTTGTCTCGAACTTAGAACGCTTGAGCATAGTTATTGGTTCTTGGGGTCATTCCCCAGTTTAGCAGTACCAATCGATCTAATGCTGTGTAGTCAATTGTTAGCAACCTCTCTATTGATAGAGGTTGAGAGCTTTTTATCATTTTATAAGTAGGTTGTAACAGTAAGTTAATAAAGTCACTCAACCTCATGGCCGATCTTGTGGAAACTGCGATTAATGCAGGAAATTTCACCATTTTGGTGAAGGCTGTTCAAGCTGTGGGACTTACAGAAGTTCTCCAGCGTCCTGGTTCTTTAACAATTTTTGCACCGACTGACGATGCCTTTGCTAAACTGCCAGAGGGAAGTTTAGATTCGTTACTGCAAGATATTCCCAAGCTGAAGAAGATTGTCACGTATCACGTAGCCTCTGGGGATGTGAGATCTGATGATTTAATCCAGATTCAAGAAGCTGAGACTCTTGAAGGGTCAATTTTAGCAATTGAGTCTGCTAATGGTGCAATTAAGGTAAATGATGCCAACGTCATCCAAACTGACATTCTGACTGACAATGGCGTAATTCATGTTATTGATACAGTGTTAGTACCTGCAATGGTTGCTGGAGGTACAAGTTCCTAATCGGCTACTTTGCTTGTCAATTGCTCTCATGTTCGGCAAATAACTTCTAAGATGTCCGCCACGAGTGGGGAATGGGGAATTGTGAAAAAGCCAATCCCCATTTTGCTTTACAGATTTGTCAAAATTACATCAGCTAACACCCAAGATGCAGCCGACACGTGGGCTGAGAGATAACGAAAGCTGCTGATTTTCTCCGTCATTTTGCCATTCCACTTCGGCAGTACCAAATAAAAGTTTGTTAGGTTGAGTACGCAAACTACTAATAGCAATATTTGCTGTTGCCGATGCTGTACCTACATTAACAGCAATAATCAACTCCTCAGTCCCTAAAGTTCTGGCAAATACGTAAAGTGCCCCTTGAGCATAGAGAACTTGGTAATCGCCTGTACGCAATGATGGGTAAGCATGACGCAAGGCAATTAATTGGCGGTGAGTTTGGAAAATTTCGCGATCCCAACTAGCTTCTAAAGGAAAGCCACGGCGTGAATCTGGATCTATGGCACCAGGTAAACCAACTTCATCACCATAGTAGATGCTGGGGGCACCAGGAAAAGTCAGTAACAATAAGGTGGCTAACTCGATACTAGGTTTATCGCCCCCAGAAATAGTCATTAACCTGGCGGTATCGTGACTAGCTAGTAAATTTAATTGGGTAAGCTGAATTTCCCAAGGGTAGAGTTGTAATACTTCTTGAATTTGGGCAGCGTACTCAGCCGCAAATAAAGGTGGATAGGGTTTATAGTCGCGGCTTTGCACTTGTTCTAAGACTACGCGATCGCCTGCGGCAAAGGCGATGGTGGGCCCAGCAAAAAGATAATTCATCACGCCGTCAAATTGGGTTCCATCTAGCCACTCGCGAGAATCTCCCCAAACTTCACCCACAATATAAGCTTCGGGATTAATCGCTTTGACGCGATCGCGAAATTCTTGCCAAAAACCAGGTGTCTTAATTTCAAAAGGTACGTCTAACCGCCAACCATCAATGCCGAATTTAATCCAATATTCGGCAATCTCCATAATATATTCCTTAACTTCGAGGTTGTCGTGGTTAAATACAGGCAAAGCGCGATTCCCTGCCCAACCTTCATAGTTAGCCGGAAATTCACCGTTATAGGGCGAAAGCGGCCAACCATGCACCTTGAACCAATTCACCCAAGGGGAATAGGGGCCATTTTCTAGAACGTCGTGGAAAAAGAAAAAGCCACGGCTGGAGTGATTGAATACGCCATCCAAAACTACTTTAATATTGCGTTGATGGGCTGCGTCTAGCAATTCCTTAAAAGCTTCATTGCCGCCCAACAGTGGATCGACTTGATAATAATCGTGGGTATGGTAGCGATGATTGCTAGCAGACTGAAAAATTGGCGTGAAGTAAATAGCGTTAATTCCTAAATCCTGTATATAATCTAAGCCCTCCACGATGCCCCATAAATCTCCGCCTTTGTAGCCTTGGAGTGTTGGCATCGCTTCCCAATCTTCCCACCGGGCTTCATGCAAGAGGCGTTTGCGAGGCTGTTTGCTTCTAGCAAAGCGATCTGGAAAGATTTGGTAGAAAACAGCGTGTTTAACCCAGTCTGGTGTTTGAATTTGCATGAATTACTCTCTATACCTACAGGAGCGATCGTTGCAAATAATAGCTTCTTTGTGGTTCTTACCTGTGGTAGAAAATTATGCAAATCTTAAATATTAATTCACTATACTTTTCCGGCTCAAAGAGAAATGTCAGCCATAGAAAAGTTTTTAACTACTGCATATAATTTCTCGAAATGCTTATCTGTTTAGCAATTGATGAATTAATTAATAATTCTTTATTTTTCTCTATTGAAGTTTGTCCGTAATAATTAAGGTAGATACTGGAGCAATAAAAAGCTTTGCCGATCGTACTTTGGCGGCTAATCATAATTAGCAATACCTATGCTTCATTCCATTGAAAATTATTATGGGAGCCTGTAATTAGCCAATTTCTCCTTCTAGCAACGGATGAAAAATTATGCTCTTGGTTATTTTGTGTTTTCTCTCTGGTTTGTAGGTTGCAGTTTTGGGAAGTTCTCGGCACTTTCTAAATTTATCTATTGTTTTCGATCAAAACTTTAGATAACTATACTCGCAACTAAGAATACAAGTGAGAAAAGTACCTTTTTGGTATTTATGCTAAAACAACTAAGACTACTAAAATCCATAGATTTACTAAGGGAAATCACATAGACGTGGTGACTAATATGAGACCAGAAAAACTTTCTCCTGGGTTACTGTTGGCTTATCAAGACTACCAAAACGAAGGAGAACAAGCTTTAACAACACACAAGCGATCGCTTGGTCTAATAGCCCCTAAAAGCGCTGTCAAGCCTACTAAGAGTATTGTTTTTCTCTACTGCGAACCGGATGCAGACTTGAGCCATTTAGAACAGTATGGCATTCGCGTTAATCAGAACTCCGGCAGTGTGCGCACGGCTTTCTTACCGTTACAGGCTTTAGATGCCTTATCAGAAGAAGATGTCATCCAGCGAATCAAACCATCCCGCAAACTTCATTTACGCATGGATGTTGCACCCGGAAAAGTAAAGTTGCCAGATTTTAAAAGCAAAACAGGACTGACTGGAAAGGGAGTCATCATTGGTATTGTAGACAGTGGCATTGACCCCAAGCACCCCGCCTTTGCTGGGCGAATTTTACGTATTTGGGATCAAACACTGCCAGGCCCGGGAGTTAAAGAAGGGGACTATGGGGCTGAATTTACCGGCGAACAAATGACTGTTTCCCAAGATACTGATGGTCATGGCACTCATGTCGCTGGAATTGCGGCTGGTGCAGATGAGAACTATTCAGGAGTAGCACCAGAGGCAGAATTGGTCGTTGTCAAGTCCGATTTACAAGATGCCCATATTGCTGATGCTGTCCGCTATGTTTTTCGGATAGCCGAGGAATTAAAACGACCAGTAGTGCTTAATCTCAGCTTAGGCGGACACGCTGATGCCCATGATGGTAGCGACTCCCTTTCGCGGATTATTGACGCTGAAACCGGGCCGGGAAGAATTGTTTGTTGTGCAGCCGGTAACGAAGGGAATGACAACATTCACGGTCAAGCAACCATACCTGCGCAAAAATCACGGGGTATGCGCTTTAATGTGCCTTTGAATCAAGTGGGCATAGTATGGTTAAACGGTTGGTATGCTGGTGAGGGTGAGTTAGAAATATCACTCCGAAGTCCCAACGGTTTTGTTACTCCTTTCCAAAAGATTATTACTGATGGCAATCCCACCCAAAATTACCAATTGCCAGATTCGCGGGTAGAAGTCGTCACACCAGCGCCAGATAAAGGCAACGGCGACCACAATTTCTTTGTGCAAATTCGTGGTAACGGCCCTTCGCCAGTTATGGGTGGTATTTGGCAGTTGCGAGTACGTAATACCAGTTCCACCGATACACGCTTGGATGTCTGGACGCTTGACGATCATTCGTCAGTATTTTTTACAGGTAAAAGTGTCAAGGACTGTGTAAAAATCGGCTCACCAGGAGCAGCTAGCAGTGCCATAACAGTTGCCGCCTATACTACAAAAGTGCAGTACACAGATATTGATAATCAGGTGCGAGACATGGGCTTAGATCTGGATACAATATCTGAGTTCAGTAGTGAAGGGCCATTGCGTAATGATGGTCAAAAACCAGATATAGCAGCACCAGGAGCAATGATTGTTTCTACCCTATCTAGTAATGCTACGATGGATCGCTCCATGATGCTCAATTCTAAGTTTGTGGTTATGGCGGGTACAAGTATGGCAACGCCATTCGTCACTGGTTTAGTAGCATTACTCCTACAACGCGACCCCAAACTCGAACCAGCTAATGTGAAAGAATTGCTACGCAAAAATAGTTCTATCCCCGGTAAACCCCAAGGAACTTTTGATAGCAAATGGGGTTTTGGTGTGATTAATGCAGCAGATTTGTAACTATAGTAAATCTTGAAATAGATATATCCCAATACTACAAGGCAGAGGATTTTCAACTCGGAATTTGGTTTGGGGAAAAGGTTGAAGATTAAGGGTTAAAGCTTGTCCTCCTTTTCCCCTGAACTAACAAGTGATGAACAAGAATAAGAATAGCTATCTCATAGTGTCAAATGAATCAGGAAATTCAAGTTAACAAAATATTATTTCTGGCAGCAAATCCAAAAGGCACTGTACCTTTGCGGCTGGATGAAGAACTACGGGAAATAGAGACAGGATTACAGCTTGCGAAAAACCGCGATCGCTTTATCTTAGAACAGAAGTGGGCAGTACGTCCGAGAGATGTACGACGAGCAATCTTGAATTATGAACCGCAGTTTATACATTTCTCTGGTCATGGAACAGAGAATGAAGGATTAGTTTTTGAGGATGATACAGGACGAGAGAAATTTGTAGATGCGGAAGGATTAGCAGGACTATTTGAGTTATTTGCCGATCGAGTAGAGTGTGTAGTTCTCAATGCTTGCTATTCACAGGTTCAAGCAGAGGCGATCGCTCAACATATTAACTATGTTATTGGTATGAGCAAGCAGATTGGCGATCGGGCAGCTATTGAATTTGCAGTAGCTTTTTATGATGCTATCGCAGCAGGAAAACCCGTTGAGTTTGCTTATAAATATGCCTGCAATGCAATTCGACTCACAGGTATTTTAGAACAACTAACCCCAATTCTGATTAAGAATCCTCATCTCAGCGAGGTAAATGCTCAATCTCATTTAGCTAAACAGGATTCTTCTGCCAAGAACGAGGCTAAATTAGGTACTGACTCTACTGCAACTCAACCAGTCCAAACTGCAAGCAATGAATTTCATATAACTAACAGCAACATCACCAACATTACTGGGTCAGGGCAAATTAACTATAACGAAGCTCCTAAACAAAAATGATGGCGTCATGGAGATAAAATTAGTAAGCACTTGCTGGCAGCGATTGAGTAGGCTTATTCTCAGCCTCTTTTTCTTTTGTATCAACAAACAGATCGATAAAATTTTTAATCTTTTCGGAACTCAAACTTTTTTCTTGTAAGTCTTTAACTATTTCACAAATTCTTACACCTTGTTCGGCAACTATTTCAATAGTTGAATCGGCTTTAATATTCGCTACTGCTGAATTATGTAATGCTACTAATTGCCATTGCTGATTAAATACCGGACTACCTGATGAACTAAAATCAGCATCGGCTTCATATCTAATAAATTTTTTGTAGATATTAGTAACTTTATTGCTGGAAAGAATAACTTGCTTACGCTTTCCTTTTGGATGCTGAATGATATTAACTGGTTCTCCTTCTATCAGTTTTTCTTGGGAAATATTTTGCTGAACTCCTATTTTTTGGAGTTTTCTCAATTTTTCATCATCTATAGGTGGAGCAATGTTTGTACTGTTCTCATCTAATGGAATCCAGCCAAAGCGATCGCCTGCTCTACCTAAGATAGATAAATTAGGGTCTTTAGGTCTATCTTGTAATTTAACTAAGGTGTAGTCCAATTCTTCGTTAGTTTCAAAAAAACCTGTTACTGAATTTGGATCGAGTTTGTATTCTACTGGAGGAATTTTTCTTCCCAGACCATCCTGATCGTAACCAAATTGGGCTATTACTTGAGCGCATACCTCTTTATCTGGAAGCACATGATGATTGGTGAGTAGGTAACTGCTTCCAACTAAAAATCCTGTTGCTATTGGAACAGGAAGTAGTTTTTTGAAACGTTCTGGATCTTTGAGTGCATCTGATGGATGATTTATATCGATGCCATCAAACAATTGCTGAATACAATCTGGCTCTTTTTCAGCCAATGAAAATATTTCTTTTATGTCTTCTTCAGATAAAACACCTTGTCCGCGCTTTTTAAGCTCATTTTCAAGAGCATCAATTTTATCCAATAGTTCAACTCTAGCTGGTTCAGAAAATTCCCGCACCAGTCGGCATACAGCAGCACCTCGTCTTACGCCTAACTCTAAAAAAGAAAATGGCAAAAAATCAGGTTGACCAAAAACTGCACTAATACGAGATGAGGGATTGATATCAAATCGTGAGTTGATAATATCTACTAAATCAGAGTCTTCAATATCCTCAAGGACATCGTCTTGTTTCGAGGGAAACGGAATAGAACTTAAATTTAATCTTTCTCCTAAGCTTCCTGGCAAGAACCATGTATCTAATAATATTTGACGAGATGGAGTTATAGTAATACTCATAATATTCTCAATTCTCTCAAAATTAATTGGTGACTTTGGAATGCACTCTCATCGCTTATTCAGTCAAATTCACAGTGGAAAAAACATTCAAGGTTGGCGTTTATCCCAAGAATATTTACAGCCAGAATTACATAACCTTATTGCTGGACAACCAATTATAATAAAAGTCTGTTTATTCTTGATTTTAGTTGTATTGTCTATAATCTCTGGTATTGTATCTGGCTTTTTTGGAAGTTGGTATTTCTTTAATATAAGTTTAACAATCCAGCCAGGGAGAATAGAACTTTTTTGGATGATTATCATAATTATTGCTTGGCTAACTGCCACTATTCGCCAAGGTATTGCTAAGGGATTAAGAGCAGCTATAGTATATTTTTTTCTTACATTAATAATCACAGAAATTTTAGTATTATTTAATTTGTTGCCTGTTATTGATAATCACATTTATCCAGCAATAGATCATCTTATTCAACACTTAGCTATTTTTTTAGCAGGCATAACTTTTAGCCTTTTTAGTTTATTGACAGGCAGTTTTGTTATTGCTGTATTTCATATAACTTTTGTAAAAAGTAAACTCGATAGGTTTCAAGTTTCCATTGCTACATTTATAATTATCATTGCAGTTATTGCCACGATAATTTTGTATTTATCTGGGGGAGTCGATAGCAAATTTGCAGAGCAAAGCCTTTTTGTAAAAAGCGCTAGCCTTTTAGGTGGTATGATTTCTGGATTTGGTTTTGGGATTCTTAGTTTAATCGTCACAAAATTTAGTCATAAACATTCCAGCCATTTTTATTTTTTGCATTCTTGGGCGATCGCAGCTGGTACATGGGGCAGTACATCATTTTATAACTTAGATTTAAGTAACATTGATTTTACTGGTTCTCTGTTAGCAAATAGCGATTTCCGCGCCAGTAATTTTTACCGGACTTGTCTTAAGGGAGTTAAAGGATTAGATAGGGCTAGATTAGATGATAGATATATAGATTTGACTAACTACAAAGTACAAAAACTGCTAATTGATGGAAAAAGTAAAGATAAAGAATTTAGCAATCTCAACTTACAAGGAGCATATTTGCGCAGCGCAGATATGAGATATTTCAATTTGAGAGGAACTAATCTCAAAGGAGCAGATTTACAAGATGCTGATTTGCGTCACAGTATTTTAGTTGGCGCTCAAGTGACAGGAGTTAATTTTACCGATGCCGATTTAACTGGAATTTGTATTGAAGATTGGCACGTTAATAGTAAGACTTGTTTTGCTAGGGTAAAATGTGATTACGTATTTCGTAAATTGGATAAGAAAGGAGAAACAATAGAACAATATCCTGTCGGTCGTTACTTTGAAAAAGGAGAGTTTGAAGCTCTATTTCAAGAAGTAGAAGAAGTCGTTGAGTTAGTTTTCAAAGAAGGTGTAAATTGGAGAGCTTTAAGTTTCACCTTCCGCAAATTTCAATTAGAAGATGATGGTTTAGGTTTGGAACTCAAAGGAGTTGAACAACGGGGCGACCTTTGGGTTGTGAAAGTAACTCATAAAGAAGGCGTTCTCCGACAACAGGTTGAACAGAGAGTTGGGGAAATTTATGATATGATTAAAGGCTTAATAGCTGTTAAAGAACCTCAAATTAATAAACTGTTAGATATTGCTGCCGATCAAGCAGGAGCTTTAAAAGAAGCTAATAAAAGATCTTTTGGTAATAGTTTTTATATTACAGGTAGTACAATTACAAACTTAGCTGGTTCTGGGGAAATTAATTATGATGAAGCTGCTAGTAAAATTCGCAGTTTTGTTGCTAATTGCAGCGAACCAGAGCAATCGCAAAAGTTAGTCCAAAATCTTTTAGAACAATTTCAAAATCAGAGTGTTGCTATTTCTGTGGATAAACAAGCTGAACTAATTGAACAACTAATTCTCACAGAGGCTAAAAAAGATCCATTTTTTAAGCAATTTGTTGTGCAGCAAGGACAGCAAATTGCTGATGGTATGGTAGAAAGTGCGATCGCATCCGCAATTCGAGCAGCGCATTCCCAACTTATTTAGAAAGCTGGATTTCTCAATCATGCAGACCGATCCTAAACCAGGAACGCTTTATGTTGTAGGTACACCAATTGGCAATCTTGAAGATATTACCTTTCGGGCGGTGCGAATTTTGCAAACGGTGGATCTGATTGCTGCGGAAGACACGCGCCACACAGGCAAACTGCTACAACATTTTCAAATTAAAGTTCCTCAGGTGAGCTACCACGAACACAATCGTACCAGCCGAATTCCAGAATTGTTAGAGCATTTAGCTAATGGTAAGGCAATTGCTTTAGTCAGTGATGCGGGTATGCCAGGAATTTCCGATCCAGGGTATGAATTGGTGAAAGCTTGTGTGGAAGGAGGAATATCTGTGGTTCCGATTCCGGGTGCGAGTGCGGCAATTACGGCTTTAAGTGCATCAGGATTACCAACAGATCGGTTTGTATTTGAAGGTTTTCTCTCAGCGAAAAGTCAACAACGGCGAGAATATTTAGAATCGCTGCAAACAGAATCCCGCACTCTAATTTTCTACGAATCACCGCATCGATTGCGGGAAACTTTACAAGATTTAGGAGAAACATTCGGAAGCGATCGCCAAATTGTCCTGGCTAGAGAACTCACCAAATTTTACGAGGAATTTTGGCGAGGCACAATTGCCGAAGCGATCGCTCATTACAGCCAGCGCGAACCCCAAGGCGAATATACTCTTGTGGTAGCAGGAACTCCAGCCACTCAACCCCAACTCACAGAAGCCCAAATCAAAGCCGAACTCGAACAATTAATTCGTCAAGGAATATCGCGATCGCAAGCTAGTCGCCAGTTAGCAAAATTCACTTCCCTACCGCGTCGAGAAATTTATCAATTAGCTCTCTCAATTGTGGTTGATTCTGAGTAGGGACACGTTATTTAGCTTTCTCGGCAATGGCTTAAGCTGTTCTCAAAATTTTTAATATTTAGTATATTTTTTACATTTTTCTAGTATTTTTTCGGTACTATTACGAGATTTTATTAATTATAATTATCTTAATAACTAACATATAAAAAATTATGAGTAGATTGTTAATTAAACTCATAGGTTTATTTTTGCTTTTTATAGGTTTATACTTTTTTGGACAAAATATTATATTTGCTACTGGCTATTATCGGTATTTTTATAGCAAGATACCTGCCACTGGCTCAGTGCTGGCACTTATGGCTGGCGTATTATCATTAATATTTTTTCGTAGACAAACAGGTAACTTAGGTTGGATTTTATTAGCAATAGGAATAGTTCTAGTTTTCTTAAGCGGCGGAGTAATTTTAAAACCAACTAGTTTGTGGAATTTTTTAGTTGCTTTTACAGCATTAGCAGCAGGGTATAAATTACTTACAGAAGGCAGAATTAACTTTTAAAACAAGCATATTAACTGTAGCAAATATAACTTGATCTTACTGTGGTATAGTCAGGAAAATTTGATGGTGTGTTCGTCAAAGTCTTTGACAGAGCCATCGCCTCCTATTCTCGAATTCCATAGCGATGGTGTTAAAGTATAAAGATTTGCCAGGTTTAGGCAGCAGCAATAACTTACCTCAATACCAAAAATTGCACTTTTTCATAGTTCTTGGGTAGAGGAGTTTTGCTAAGTTAGGGGCTGCTATTACAATGGAAACTGATCGATCTTGAGGATAGAGTAAGAATGACCCAAGTGGTTTTAGGAGAGAACGAAGGAATAGACTCAGCACTGCGTCGGTTTAAACGCCAGGTTTCCAAAGCTGGTATATTAGCTGACGTTAAGTATCATCGGCACTTTGAAACACCATTGGAAAAGAAGAAACGTAAGGCAGTGGCAGCTAGACGCAAGAGACGTTTTAAATAAACCTATTTTGGTGGTGGCTCTGTTTGAAGACAAGTTCTTAAACAAGCAACATAACGTTGCCATGATTCTTACAAAAATTAACAAAGATTTACCGCACCCCAGTTAGGGGTGTGAGTTAATTCCTTTCCCCAAGTGTGGGGCGTCTCAAATGTCATGAATATGGTTAGATGGAGTCAGCGATCATCGCTATCCATCAACCAAAATCAATGTGAAAATCACCCTTGAGCTAAGACTCAGAAGGATCAATAGTGCTGCTGTTACAACGGTTCATCGCCTTTTCTACTCCTTGTTTGAGGGTGAGTTCTACACACTCAACCACAAATTGAAGTACTAAAGACATTACTTGAGTTTCGCTAGCAGAAAAACGTCCTAGCACGTGGGACACAGCCCCAGAATCGTCGTTATTTGCTGCACCTTTGGGTTTACCTATACCGATGCGCAAACGTGGGAAATTTTGAGAACTCAAATGTGCGATCGCACTTTTCATGCCATTATGCCCCCCAGCCGAACCCGACAAGCGCAGGCGAGTCTTTCCTAGAGGTAAATCCATCTCATCATAAATTACCAAAACTGACTCTGGCGGCAATTTATACCAACTAGTAACTGCCTGTATCGCCTGTCCCGATCGATTCATATAAGTCAACGGCTTGAGCAAGCGGATCTTACCACCAACTGGCGCAACACCTTCACCGAATTGTCCTTGAAACTTGCGATTTTCTGCTAACGGAATTTGCCACGTACGCGAAAGTGCATCAACAGCCGCGAAGCCAATATTGTGGCGCGTTTGGTCATATTTAGGCTCTGGATTCCCCAACCCGACAATTAGCTGGGGAATCACCAAAGCTGGTTTTGTATCAGCCTCTGTCATTTTGACTCTAGTCAATCGATATGCAGCACTTAATTTAGCCTTTTGGCGAAGAACTAGCAGTGTCATGCTCTGATTGCGCTGCTTCGATTTGCTTGGGTTCAAGTTCAGCAGTAGTTTTGACAGCTTGTTCTAGTTGTTCCGCTTCCCGTTTAAACTCATTTTGAAATTCGTTAGAGGCTTCTTGAAAGCCACGAATTGCTTTACCCAAGCTACGACCAATTTCTGGCAATTTTTTTGGCCCAAAAACTAATAGCGCCACTACCAAAATTACAGCCATTTCTGGCAGACCAATACCAAATATATTCATGGGTGTTCTCCTATAAATCTACAGGTCAAGCAGGGAAGGAGAATACTATCTTCCCATTGATCTATGTTGACTTGTTTTCGACTAATTTTTTCAGGATGAAATCTACAAAAAAACCCGGACGAGCCGGGTGTAGCTTCGCTGATTCTAAAAGCTCAATAGCCTTGTATAAGTTAACGACCTATACTCCGCCAATCAACAAATACATCCTGAATCAGAATTGTCTTGTTATAGACTTGTAGAATAATCAGCAGAAAAACGAAAAATAATAGCATAAAACCAGCCATTACAGGTGTAGTTCCCCAACCCGGAGCAACTTTACCATACTCAGAGTTTAAGGGTCTCAGTATATCTCCCAACCTAGTCCTTTGTGCCATAGTTCACCTAAGATTACTTGCCAAAGCTTTTTTTAATCTTCTGTAATATTCTATAAGAATAGCACTCATAATCTATCCCTCAATTATGGAACCCGCAATAGTTCTTAGCATTTCTCTCGCTGCCCTAGTGATTGCCATCACTGGCTGGGGAATTTATATATCTTTTGGGCCTCCAAGCAAGGAATTAGCAGATCCATTTGAAGACCACGAAGACTAACGTACACAAGGTTACAGACGCCATTGAGAGCGTCTGTAAAAATCAGGGTTGAGTTTCTGGTATAATCTTAAAGCTAGTAACTTTCCAAGGCTGAATCGTAAAGATTTGTTGCCTAAATGAGAATTCTGTAGCGGTAGAACGCTCCAATAAATCTACTGCTGCTGTGAGATTTAAGCCGATATCGCTTTGTAAAGATAACTCGGCTGTGTCTCCTTGACATTCATAACAACGCAGAATCAATTGCTGGGAATCGTCTTCAGCTTGCTTGAATGCCATCAAGATTAAATTATCAGCGGATAAATTTAAGAAACTCATTTTTTCTGGAGTGCTAATTTCTGCGTTCTGAGTTCTAGGGGGATTTACAATTACTTGCAGCGGAATGTTCAACTCATAGCCACGCTTGACTGTATTAGCTGACTCCCAGCTACCAGTGTGGGGGTATAACGCATAGGTAAATTCGTGAAAACCTCGGTCAGCTTCGGGATTAGGCCAATGAGGACGGCGTAGTAAAGTTAGGCGGAGTTGATTGGGTTGGCTATCGTAACCGTATTTACAATCATTTAGTAAACTCACTCCATAGATCAATTCATCGGTTTCCCCAGTTAAATCAGCCCAACGCAAGGCTGGAACTTCCCACTTAGCTTTTTCTGCGGGGGTTTGGGGTTTAGTTGTGCGGCGAATTGCACCACAGGGAATTTCATAAGTGGCAAAGTCTGCTTCAATGTTGAGAGGAAAAGCAGCTTTTACCAAAACATGACTTTCTTGCCAATCAACAGTAGTAGCTATTTTGAGTAAAGGTACGCCAACTGTCAATATATAATCTTGGCAAAATTCCGAATCGCCCAACTGACGCACCACTCGCAAACGGCTTTGCACTACACCTTGTTCTAGCCACTGAATCGATTTGAGAGTAGTTGGTGGTAAAGGATGCAGGGCATAATTGGGGTCAATATTCCAAGCATCCCAATATTGTCCGCTATCTTGAAAAGCTTGCAGTTGATTACCTGCACCAGTTAATACTTCGCGTTGATGAGTTTTATCAAAAACACTAGATAAATCTCCTGTGTTGGGGTCAACTACTACTCGCAGGTATTCATTTTCCAGAACCCAGTCAGAGGGAAAAGACGGGGGAGAGGGAAGGGCGGAAGTAGGGACAAGCCAAAATAAGCGATAGCCCACGGATGGAATATCGGTAGCGAAAAATAGCAAGGTTGATGGTTCAGTTATTTGAGATAGTAGCTGCTTTCCAGAAACATCGTAAACTTGCCATTGTTGGTTAGCAGTTCTGGGTAGATTGACAGAAACCACCTCAGAACGTTGCCAATTGAGGGAATTGAAAACGATAACAGGCAAACTATTTGGTTGTGGTGGCTGTGGTAGGGTAATGTGGGATGCGATCGCTAACAATGAATCTTGTAATATCTTCGTTCCTACTTGTTCAACTTGTTGCCATTCCGGTAAAGCATCCACATAAACTTCAGTAATTGAAGAACCGGGTAAAATATCGTGAAACTGCTGAAATAATAGCTGCTTCCAAGCGGTTTCGATTTCTGCTTTTGCATACTCCACTCCACAACTAATTTTTGCCAAAGTTGCAAATAATTCCGCTTGGTACAATAAACTTTCACAACGCCGATTCCAACGCTTTTGGTCTCCGTGGGTAGTGTAGCAACCGCGATGGAATTCTAAGTAAAGTTCATCTTCCCATACAGGGAAAGAAGACGCAGGGGAATTGCTGATTTGCTGTAAATACTTCTCAGTAGTTGTAAATTCTAAATCAGGGAAGACTGGTGAGTGTTGCCAGCGTTCGGCAGTTTCTAACATATCACGGGTAGGGCCGCCGCCATGATCGCCAACACCAGGGAGCCAAAGCGCATCTTTTAACCCAGTTTTAGTTTGCCATTCATACGTATAGTCTGCCATCTTCACTGGATTAATACCTTCACCAATAGGTGCAGACATCAAACTAAATACTTCGCTACCATCAGGCGATCGCCACCAGAAAGCCCCATAATCAAATTTAGTAGTATCGTTCCACAACAACTTTTGGGTGACAAAATATTCAATCCCAGCATTCACGAAAAACTGCGGTAAAGTTGCACAAAAACCAAAGCTATCAGGTAGCCATGCTACAGGCGAAATCTTGCCAAATTTTTCTTGGGTATAGCGCTGACCATACAATAGCTGACGGACAATCGATTCCCCAGCAATCAAATTTAATTCTGGTTCCACCCACAAACCACCGATAACTTCCCAACGTCCCGCAGCTACCGCCTCTTGAATTTCCTGAAATAAATCTGGGCGATGTTCTTCAATCCAAGCATACTGCGACGGCATCGAATGGCAGAAAATTAACTCAGGAAAATCTTGTTGTAACTTCAGCACCGACTCAAAAGTGCGTTGCGCCGCATTCCAAGTTTCGCTCACAGGCCATAGCCATGCTAAATCTAAGTGAGCATGACCTACTAAATAGATTTTAGATTTTGAACCGCCGATGCACGCCGATGCACGCAGATAATCTTGGATGTGATGACGCACTGTAGCGAGGATATCTTCCCACTCTTGTTTCTCTTTCTTCGCGTTCTTCGCGCCTTTGTGGTTCGTTACCTCCCCCACCACTTCCGCCAACACCTCCAACTTCTCTGGCGCAAACCGTTCCAAATAAAGCTGCACCACAGCCAACTCATCAGCGACAAAACCCGCATCAGGAAGATTATAATCGGGAGATTCGTAGACAAGGAGCGATCGCACTAAAGCACCATCATCGTGTCCCGGACTCACCAACCGCAAAGCCACAATAAATTCTTCCCCTGGCTTCACCCGTTGACTCAAAAGTACTCTGGGCGAGCAATCAAATAAATCTCCCTCCAGCACCAATTCTCCATTTACATAAATCTCAGCAGCATCCGCCCACCAAAGCAACGTTAGTCGCAAAGATAACCCACTCAACGGATAACCCTGTAAATCCTGGGGAACCACCAACTTTTGAGCCAGCCATAAAACTTTCTTCCCGGCTGTCCAAGCAATATTTCCTTTAGGATTTAACTCGACAGGTTTCCATTGAGACAAATTTAATGCAGCAACCTCAGTAATACTCCAGTCAGATTCTTGATATAACCAGGTAGACTGAAGATTAACTTGACAACAAGAGCGCAACTGCTCAATTGCTGCTGATATTAAATTAGTATGAGATTGGCTTACAGGAAGGGTCATATTTTGGCTAAAATCAGGGCACTTACGATAATTAACAGTTTGTCGTTTTGACTGTGCAGTGGGAGTCTCACAGATCAATCAAGCTCTAACTAACAAATCACTACCATGCCTTCTGGTTCCTCTGGTCGTTATCAAAGCAAAATCTTTAACTTCGTTCACCAGCAATCTCGGCGGTTGACAGAACAGCTGGGACAAACCATGCGGTATGTACAAGTCGCTACCAAATGGGGTGTTGGAGTACTACTTTACCCTGTATATCGGCTATTGCAGTTATCCGAATCTGCAAACAAAACTCTGTATACTAAAGAACCTCAAACCAGATTGCAGTTAGAAGCAGAAACTCCTCCAGATGTTGACGCTCCCATTGTAAACGTCCTAGAGACTGTCAAAAATTTTCCACTTGCGGAAGCCGCCATTCCATCTTCCAAAAGCGTAGCGACACCTGCAAATCCGTGGGCGTTGTTAGAATCTTTGTGGTTAAAATTTGTTTCTCATAAATCAAGCAATCAATCTAGCTCTTCTCCATCGTTAACTATTTCAGCAAATCCGCTAGAAAGTCTCAACCCATCACCCATATATCCAATGGTGCAGGGAATAGCCACAAATTTAGAGAAGCGCAATTTATTACTCATTGCTGCGGATAATGAAATTCTGGATATTTTAACGCCTCAACAGCAAGCAAAATTAGAAGATTTAATTATTAGTGAAGTTGCTCAATACTGGCGTTATTGGCGCTTGTTAGAAGCAAAAAAAGAAACTAACTTAATGCCAGAGATTGAACGTTTATTAACAAAACTTACTGGTGGTAAGCCAGAACAGACACCTGCTCTCAATCCAAGTTCTGTAACAGAAGAGGTAAGCGAATCTAATTATTTATCCAAATATCCAGGAGCTTTAACATTGTTAGATGCTGCTGTGGCAAATTTGGAATCAAATGCTTTAGTGCCGATAAAACAACGAAGTAGAGAGATTATTCAAGTTGCCCAAACTCAATTTAGTATATTTCTTTATGGCAAAGAGCAATTAGCAGCCAGAGGAAAAATTCAAGTTAATAATGAGGGTTTAGAAACTCAGAAGCTAAATATTCCGGCATTGATTGAAGCAGCGCTGAATTACTTTTTTGGTGTTGGTAATGGCAAAAAACTAGATACTAGAGAGTCTGCTACAAAATTACCAGGAAAAAGATTGCCTCTGCCTAACCGACGCCAATTGAACAATGAAATTATCACCGCAGATCCTTGGTTGACATGGGGCGATTTGTTTGGCAATGCTGAAAATATTGAAGAACAGTTAGTTACACCTTCGCCAAATACAAATTCGGTCATAGATTCTAGTTTATCAACAACACCTGCTGCTTCAAAAAGGCATCAAAAGTTTTTACAAATACCACAACTAAATTTGGGGTTAGTCAAAAAGAAAAAATCACCGCGAAATCTCTCTTCTACTAAGAAAAAATCGGGTAAAGTTACCTCTGCTCAATCAACGAGTTCTCGCGTTTCCCAACCTAGCAGTAATAGTAAGACCGGAGAGATTTCTCAGCGTTACCCAAGCAATCAATTAGAAGCTAAACCAGATTGGATAGAAACAAAAGCAACACTGATTGGATATGAAAAGCACATTATAGAACAAATTCTAGAATTGCTTGATAGTATTATCCTGTGGTTAGAAACAATATTTTTAAACACGCTCATGTTTGTGCGAGGTCTGTTGGGAATTAAGTAAACTGCAACTGACAGATAAAGACAAAAGTTAAAATAGTCTTATTTCTGGCTTTTTTCACTATGTGAGGTGTTATATTTATTTGCGCCTTACAATATTAGGATAGTATTACCAAATCTCTATTAAGATAATTTTCTTAGAGACATGGTATTATCAGTATTCAGTTTTCCTATTTTGAATTGTCGAGTAATATTTGGTGGGTTTATTTAGTGAAAGTTCTTGTTTACTGTAAGTACTTTAATTTCAAAAATCCACTAGAAAAACCAAAGATGGAAACTTTTGTTGTGGATTTACCTCAAATCCCAAAGATTGGGGAAACAATTGTAGTTGAGCGAATGTCGCCTACGAAACAATGTGTAATTATTTTTGAATATATTGTGACGGCAGTGCAGTTTAATGCAGCTAGCGAATCAGCTGATGCACCAAATGCCAGACTTAATGTATGTTTAAACCACTGTTGGGAAGGAACATCCAATTTCAAAGTGACAAATTTTCTAGAAAAGTAATTCTTCACCAAAATAAGTGATTAAGGAAATTACGCAATAGCTTGATTCCTGTGGGTTCTTGATAGTTTGTAGGTAATAAAGCTAGCATTGCATCCTGTACAGCCAATACAACTGCATCTACTTCTTGTCGCTTTGACGTGGTGCTGTGAGAAAAGTATAATGGCTGACCAAATCGAACAGTTAGTTGTTTTCCTAGAAATAGGTCATGAGTACCAATCAACGCTACTGGTACTATGGGTACGCCAGATTTTAAAGCGTAGATAACAGTTCCTCGCTTCAAGGGAACGTGCAACTTACCCTCAGTTTCTCCCAAGCGCCCCTCGGGAAATAGAA
The DNA here is from genome assembly GCF_963875125.1 of Calothrix sp. NIES-2098. Lineage (NCBI taxonomy): Bacteria > Bacillati > Cyanobacteriota > Cyanophyceae > Nostocales > Calotrichaceae > Calothrix > Calothrix sp. NIES-2098. The sequence continues at coordinate 6,923,864 of NZ_CAWNKJ010000001.1, read as the reverse complement.
CTATGCCATCACCACGTGCCAAGATTGTCAGCACAATGCGATCGATTTGCCGTAATGTTGGGATATCTCCGCCTGTGGGCACATTTTCTTCAATCGCTGTCGCTAACTCTAGCAAATCCTGTCGTCCGGCTTTCGCCTCTGCAATGACAGCCAATTCTTCTTTCCAGATCCTTGCTAAAGGAATTACACCTCCAGCAAAGCTGAGTATCCGGCGTTTCCACCACTTGTTGTAGAGGGTACGAGCATCACCAAGAATGTAATAGTAAGGTTGGGCGGGAATTTCGCTGAGTAAGAGAAACGGATCGATGTGGTGGAGATGGTTGACAGCGAAGATTGCAGGTTTTTGGGGCAGTCTTTCTAAGTATTCTACCCGCACGCGGAAGAAAGCATGAATGAGCGATCGCAATACGAGGCGACGCAACTCACCGCTAGCCCTCGGTTCTGAAACCTCTACAGTCATGGCTGTCAATTGCTGGAGAGTTTGCGCAATCCTCTGGCGGACAGCCGGATCGACAGCCGCAGCCAAACCTTCTTGTACTCGCTCGATGGCTTCCGCAGTTAAAGGTGGTAAGGTATATGACTGGGTTCGACTTTCTGATGTCTGAGAAGGTGCCGCATCAGCGCTATTTTGAGTCACAAAGTCACTAGAATTATTGAGAATAATCACCTCTTTGAATTCGTAAATAAATCTTAGTTCTTGCAGCCAGATTATTAACCAATCTATAGTCAGAAACTTAAGAAAAAATGCCAAAAATTAACACTATGATTTCTCACACTGAAGGTACTTTTAAAGGTGTAGGAGAGCTTGACCTGTTTTACCAAAGCTGGCATCCCACAGGTAAAATACGGGCGATATTAGCGATCGTGCATGGATTAGGGGCGCATAGCGGACGATACGGAAATGTAATTGAACAACTTCTGCCTAAACAATATGCTGTTTATGCTTTGGATCAGCGTGGTAATGGACGTTCACCAGGACAGCGAGGACATATCAATAGTTGGGCGGAGTTGCGTGAAGATTTGAAAGCCTTCATAGAGTTGATTAAAACCCAGCATCCAGACTGCCCAATTTTTATTATGGGTCACAGCTTAGGTGCAGTAGTCGTCTTAGATTACATTTTGCACTATCCCGACGAAGCAGCGACATTGCAGGGTGCGATCGCGCTTGCACCAGCTATCGGGAAAGTTGGCGTTTCAAAAATCCGTCTACTAATTGGCCAGCTACTTTCTCGCGTCTGGCCGCAGTTCACCCTAAGTACTGGTATTGACCTTTCTGCTGGTTCGCGGGATGAAAAAGTTTTAGCAGCTTATGCCCAAGATCCCCTACGCCATACCCTAGGTACTGCGCGTCTGGCTACCGAGTACTTTGCCACAGTAGATTGGATTTATACTCACGCTGCTGATTGGCAATTGCCCCTATTAATTCTTCACGGTGAAGCCGACCGCGTAGCTTTACCAGAGGGCGGTGAAATATTTTACCAGCTAGTACCCTGTAAAGATAAGCTACGAGTGGTTTATCCCGAAGCCTATCACGAACTGCTAAGCGACCTCAATTATCAAGAGGTAATGGCCGATCTGGAAAATTGGTTGGAGCAACATTTACCAGATGAAGCGATTAAAATTACACTTGCAATGTAAATTAATTCGGCAGATATACCTTAAGGGTAAAGAAAATTGGTGAGCAATTTCTTAGTTTAATTTGTAGAAATTACTCAAGTGCAGAAACAAAATTTGCATGGTGACAGACGTTTCTGCTCGTTCCCACAAGGATAGAAATGGCTCAAAACCAAAAGCAGGCGATTGTACGCGATTTAATCGTCGTCGGAGCATCGGCAGGGGGAGTCGAGGCGTTAACTTATTTAGTTAAGCAGTTACCAACCGATTTCAATGCTGCTGTTATGGTAGTTCTTCACGTACACAGCCAAAGTCCGCCTATTCTGGCGGAGATTTTGAATAGTGCTGGAAAATTGCCAGCTTCTACAGCCCAAAATGGTGAAGCAATCGAGAAAGGACGAATCTATGTTGCTCCACCTGAATACCACTTGCGGCTGCAACCTGGATATTTGCAGTTAACCAAGGGGCCAAAAGAGAACCATCACCGCCCAGCTATCGATCCGCTATTTCGCAGCGCAGCACGAGCCTACGGAAGACGAGCGATCGCTGTACTTTTAACAGGAATGCTAGACGATGGCACAGCCGGACTGATGGCGGTGAAAATGCGTGGTGGTGTGGCAGTTGTTCAAGATCCTGATGATGCAATGTATTCGGGAATGCCACGTAGCGCCCTCGAAAATGTAGAAGAAATTGACTACATTTTGCCACTGTCGGAAATTCCATCGATTTTGGTAACTCTAGTTAATACACCGACAGAAAAGCCCCGACAAAGTAAGCTTGAATCTGACACAGCACAATCGAATATGGAAGCCGAAGACTCTGGTGCTCTAGTTGGTCAACCATCAACTTACACTTGCCCTGATTGCGGTGGTGTTCTCTGGGAAATTGAAGAAGGGAAAATGCTGCACTTTAAATGCCATACAGGTCATGCTTTCGGTGCAGAAACTCTAATGGCGTTGCAATCTGAGGTGTTTGAAGAGGCGTTATGGAGTGCGGTGAGGGCATTGCAAGAAAAAGCTATGCTCTCAGAACGTATGGCTTCTAGAATGCGCTATCGCAACCTTGAATTAGCAGCACAACAGATGGAACAAGAGGCTGAGGCTGCTAAACAACGTTCTCTCATCATTCGGGAAGTCTTAGAAAAAGGCAATAAACTTATTTAATTTGTGTCATCCTACCGATGGTAGATTCAGGGTATACCAATAGTCTGATTTCAGAAATTTCGCAATGTGATTTAATGAAGTCAACCATATAGGTATACGGGCAGTACCTGAGTGAAGCGCGATCGAACAGGCAAATTTATCCACAGTTGGGGATTAGAGTCGAAACAAGCGGTTAACTTATCGCTAACTAAAACGGCTTGGCAGAACCTCAAGCAGGAAGCAAGTAAACGCGGCATTTCTCGTTCGGAACTGGTAGAACGTTTTGCTCGTAGCTTTGAATCAGGTGCCACTGACAACTATCTTGGTGAAGGCAACGGCAACATTAACGCCTCAGAAAATTTCCAGCGATCTGAAGAACGATTTCGCGAAATTATCGATGCCATTCCGCAAATAGTTTGGACTTGTAAACCAACTGGTGAAGCGGAGTATTTCAACCAACAAGCCCTACATACTTTTGGTATTAACTTAGAACAACTATTTATTAATGGTTGGCATCCATTAGTTCATCCTGAAGATTTACAGCCAACTATTAATGCTTGGATGACAGCAGTTACTACAGGTAACGATTACCAGATTGAGTATCGTTTAAAAATAGCAGATGGTTCCTATCGTTGGTATTTAGGACGTGCTATTCCTAAGCGCGATCGCATAGGTAAAATTAGGCGCTGGTTTGGTACTTGCACAGACATTCACGATCGCAAGCAACAAGCGCAAACCCAAGCAAATCAATACCAATGGTTAGAAGCAGTAATGAATCTGCTACCGATTCCCCTGTTATTTATTGACCCTGATACAGCTTGCTTCACCTTCGCAAATCAAGCGGCAAAAGAAATGGCAGGAGGTGAAATTTCTCGCGATCGCCCGGCTGGGATTTACGATACAGATTTTTACTGCACTGATGCGACAGGAAAATTAATCCCACCCGAACAATTGCCAGCAGTTCGGGTAGCGCGAGGTGAAAAAATTCAAGGGGCGGAATTAAACTGGCACACTCCGAATCATGTTTATCCGCTGTTAGTCCATGCCGATACTTTACCTGCAATGCACGATCGCCCGGCAATTGGCGTCATGGTATTTCAGGATATTCGCGATCGCAAGCAAACAGAGTTACAACTGCAACAAAATCAGCGGTTTATTCAACGAGTTGCCGATGCGACACCGGGAATTTTGTACATTTACGACTTGATTGAGCAGCGTAATGTTTATGTAAATCGGCAGATAGGCGAACTTCTAGGCTACACAGCGACACAAGTGCAAGCAATGGGCGATCGGTTATTTGCCCAATTACTGCATCCAGAAGATTTCGCTAGGCTTCCGGCTCACATTGAACAGATGCATCAAGCACAAGATGGAGAGATTATTGAGTGGGAATATCGCATACAACATAGTAATGGAGAATGGCGCTGGTTTTTGAGTCGGAATTTAATATTTAGCCGTACAGAAAATGGCTTACCCCAGCAAATCATCGGCATTTCTCATGATATTACTGACCGCAAACAAGTAGAAGCTGCCCTGCAAGCCAGCGAGGCACAGGCGCGAGCCAGAGCAGAGGAATTAGAAGCATTTATGGAAGTAGTTCCGGTTGCTGTTTGGCTGTCCCGCGATCCGCAGTGCCATCAGGTAACTGTCAATCCCGCAGCTTATGAATTAATGCGGGCAACACCTGGTTCTGTTGCCACTGCTACCCCTGCGGATGGCGTGTATCCTTTCAAGTTTAAAACGCAACGCAACGGTCAAGATATCCTACCAGAGGAATTATCTTTGCAAAAAGCTGGCAGAACCGGACAGGAAGTTTGCGAAGAAGCAGAACTGGTGTTTGAAGACGGTGTAGTACGGCATATCTACGGTAAGGCAGTTCCCATCAAAGATGAGCAGGGCAAAGTTAGAGGTGTAGTTGGGGCGTATGTAGATATTAGCAATCGCAAACAATTAGAAGCGGAACTCCGCCGCCAAGAGCGACAATTCAAAACCCTCGCTGAAAATGCTCCCGATATCATCAGTCGAGTCGATGCCAATTTTCGCCACCTCTACGTTAGTCCTGCCGTTGAACCAGCAACAGGAATGCCAAAAGAAGCATTCATTGGCAAAACTAATGCCGATTTAGGTATGCCTGAAGAAATTTGTAAATTTTGGCAAGATAATTTGCAGCAAGTTTTTAGTACAGGTCAAAGCCATACTGTTGAGTTTAGTTTTTTAACACCCAATGGTAAGCGCTGGTATCAATCGCGTTTAGTACCTGAGTTTGCAGCAGATAACTCAGTGGAATCTATATTGGGAATTGCTCGTGATGTGACCGACTACAAACAAGTCGAACAGGCGTTGCGACAAAGTCAGGAACGCTATTGCTCGTTGGCAGAATCCTTGCCACAGCTTGTCTGTATGTCCGATGCGGATGGAATGACCAATTACTGCAATCAAAGTTGGATTGATTACAGTCGGCTAACCCTAGAAAAAACTCAAGGTAATGGATGGCAGCAGGTTGTACATCCTGAAGAGCTTCCCATATTTATGGAAAGGTGGACAGAGGCTTTAAAACGAGGCAATAGCTTCACAATTGAGTTGCGGCTCAGAAGATTTGATAATGTTTATCGCTGGCATTTGAGCAGAACTGTTCCCATCAAAGCCGAAAATGGCAGTATCGTTAGTTGGTTAGGAACAGCAACCGATATTGATGACCGCAAACGCAGCGAGCAAAGAGAACGGTTTTTGGCACAAGCTTCCCAAACTTTTGCCGCAGCTCGGTTGGATTTGCAAACGATTTTAGACACTATTACCCAACTGATTGGCGAGTTAACTGGTGATACTTGCATCTTGAGTTTGTTATCGGAAGACAAACAGTGGCTAAAGACTGTTTCCTTTCACCATATCAATACTGAAGTCAAAGAATTTCTTGGCAAACTACTACAGCAGCCGCGTTCGATTCAGGAGGGTATGGCAGGAGAAGTGGCAAGGACTGGTGAAATGATTTTCTTGCCAGAGGTATCGCCAGAACAGCTGCGTAATTCCCTTCAACGAGAATATTTGCCTTATTTAGAACGCTTCGGTATTTACAGTTTGTTAATTGTACCGTTGAAAGTGCAGGAGCAAATTATTGGCACGCTCGGTATTTCCCGCGAAATCCCAGGAAATCCCTATAGTAACGATCGTCCAAGGTTACTACAAGATATAGCAGACCGAGCCGCAATGGCGATCGCTAATGCTCGACTGTACCAACAAGCACAACAAGCCCGTAAACAAGCAGAGCAACTTGCCGATCGTACCAGCCGCCTACAGTTAGTCACAGCTGCTCTTTCCGAGTCGCTCACACCCACTCAAGTTGCGGAAGTGATTGTCGAACAGAGTATTTCTGTACTCAATGCCAGCGCTGCTTTAGTGGCAATTGTCTGTGAAAATCGCACAGAGTTAGAAATCATCCACTCTGTTGGTTTTGAACCAGAGATCGTGAATAGATGGCGGCGAATTTCTCTGGCATCATCAAGTCCATTGCCAGATGCAGTGCGTACTGGACAACCTGTTTGGGAAGAGTCGAAGGCACAGCGCGTCACGCACTATCCCCATCTGGAGGATATTTATGCTAGCTATGATTATGTCGCTTGGATTTCCTTACCTCTAATGGTTGAGGGTCGAGCAGTCGGCGGCATCACCCTTGGCTTTAAGGAATTCTCTTCCCTGAATCAGGATGAGCGAGCATTCATGTTGGCATTATCTCAGCAAGCAGCTGGTGCGATCGCTCGCGCCCAACTCTACGAAGCCGAACAACGAGCTAGAGCCACAGCAGAAGCAGCAAACCGGACAAAAGACGAATTTCTCGCTGTTCTCTCTCACGAATTGCGAACGCCCTTAAATCCAATTCTCGGCTGGACTTCATTACTGCGTCAGGGGAACCTAGACGCCAAAAAAACAGCCGCAGCCCTAGAAACTATCGAGCGCAATGCCAAGTTACAAGTCCAACTTATAGAAGATTTACTCGATATTTCGCGGATTTTACAAGGCAAGCTCAACTTAAATTCGGCTCTCGTTGACCTCAAAGCCACTATTAACGCAGCCATTGAAACTGTACGTTTGGCAGCTGAAGCTAAAGCTATTCAAATTCACAGCAATTTTACCTTGAATGTTAGCCATGTTTTAGGCGATGCAGGTCGGTTGCAGCAAGTTGTGTGGAATTTGCTCTCGAATGCAGTCAAGTTCACCCCTACGGGGGGTCGAATTGAAATTAAATTAGAGACAATTGATACAGAGGCCCAAATTCAAGTCACAGATACTGGCAGAGGTATCAATTCGGAGTTCTTACCTTATGTCTTCGATTATTTTCGCCAAGCTGATAGCAGTATCACCCGAACCTTTGGCGGTTTAGGCTTGGGATTGGCGATCGTGCGGCATATCGTAGAACTGCATGGGGGAACGGTCAAAGCCCAAAGCCCTGGAGATCAACAGGGAGCTACCTTCACCGTCAGACTACCACTGCTATTAACACCGACTTCCATAATGGAGGAAGAAGCATTGACACAAGACACCCTGACATTGGAAGGAATTGAAGTTTTAGTTGTAGATGACGAACCAGATAATCTAGAATTAGTTGCTTTTATTCTAGAAACAGCGGGTGCTAACGCGATTGTTGTATCTTCCGCAAAAGAGGTATTGCAGCGACTTAATCAAAAGGTTCCTGATATTTTATTAGCTGATATTGGGATGCCGCAAATGGATGGCTATACATTGCTACGGGAGATTAGAGCCTTACCAACACAACAAGGCGGAGAGATAAAAGCGATCGCTTTGACTGCCTATGCCGGAGAAATCAATCGCCAGCAAGCCCTGCAAGCCGGATTTCAAAACTATCTCTCCAAACCAGTTGACCCAGAAGAGTTGGTTGAGGCGATCGCTCAAGTTTTGCAGGGCGAGTAAATCAACCTGTGGCAAACTCAGTAAACTTGCGTTTATAAGGCGCATGAAAACCCAAAACAATATCTTGTTTTGGTACTCCCGCTACTACTAATTCATTAGCGACACCTACCTCAGTTCCATCTCGCTGAATCCAAATCTTGCCATCTTTAATATCCACATGGATAATGCAACCATAAACTCGCCTTAATTCTTTTTCTTTCCAACCAATATGAAGCACTTGATAGTGATGACGCTCTGTATCAAAAATTAGCTGTACCTCTGTGCCATCTTCAGAGTCGTTGTCTGAATGTCCTTGGAGAATTTCTTGTACTACTTGAGAATAATTTATTCTTTCCATAAGACAACTTCTTGTTTGACTGGATCAAAAATCAATAACTTTATTTGGTGTTCTGCAATTACATCTTGAATCAACTTCCAAGTAAAGAAATCTCGATAAGTATCCCAAGAAATTGCCAAATACAAAACTCGATCGGGTTGTTCCCTACCAAGGCAAGCGGCTCCCATCCCAAGAAAAAAATTGTCCGCTATCACCTTCTTGAAGTTGTTCGATAACATTCAGCAATTGGGTCACAGTCCGTTCTACTGAAAATAACTTTTCTGCGGCTACATTTTTCTGGAAGGGACGTGACAGGCGCGTATCAGTTGTCCCAGGATGTAATGTTACTACCAAAGTTTTAGGACTACTTCTGCTATATTCAATTGCGGCTGTACGTATCAACATATTTAATGCTGCTTTGGAGGCTCGATAACCATACCATCCACCAAGTTGGTTATCACCAATACTACCAATCTTGGCAGAAATATTAGCAAAAACGCTGCGTTCTCCATGTTTGAATAATGGCAATAGATGTTTAGCCAACAACACAGCACCAATACTGTTAATTTGAAAGTAGCGTAGTAAATTTTCTGGATTTATTTGTCTTAAACTTTTTTCTGGTTGCAGAGTACCTTCATGTAGTATTCCTACACAATTGACTACCAAATGCACCTTGTTAACTTGAGTACTTATCTGTTGAATAGCTTCAGCAATTTGTGATTCGTCAGTGATATCTAATTTCAAACAAGTTAAGCGCTCAGGATGTTCGTTTGCAAGATTAATTAACTCCAAGGCTGAATCTGGTTGACGGTAGGTAGCATATATTTTTGTAATTCTGCGATCGTGCAGTAATTTTTTCACAAAACCTAAACCAATACCTTGGCTGGCTCCTACAATTAATGCGTTAATAGGATCGATTTCATCAATAAAAGACATATCTATATTTAAATATATATTTATAATTTATTTGCCAATACAGAATCTACTAAAAATTCTGTCAAGCACTGATTCTGTAACTTCTTCACCTGTAATTTCTCCTAATGCATAAACTGCATCTCGTAAATCAATTGTCCAAAAGTCGAGAGGTAGTTGTTGAGTAATTGTATACTGCACTTGCTCTAGAGAAATCTTGGCTTTTGTTAAGGCTGCTGCTTGTCTTTGGTTAATTGCTAAATCTAGATCGGCAGCATGAACTTTACCAGCTTGCACTATCTCTAAAATTGCTGTTTCTAAATCTTCAATACCTAGGTTCTGTGCTGCTGCGGTAAAAATTTGATGTTTAAAATTTAGGGTTTTCGATTGCAGAGAATTTTTTACGCTTTCTTTTACTAAATCAATTTTGTTAATTACTAAAATCAATGGACGGTGTTGTACCTGTTCGTAAATTTCCCGATCGCCTTCCGTCCAACCTGCGGCAGCATCAATGGTTAACAGCACTAGATCGGCTGCACTGGCAGCACGGCGCGATCGCTCGACGCCAATTTTTTCTACCTGGTCTGTGGTTTCGCGAATCCCCGCAGTATCTAGCACCTGCACGGGAATACCACCGACAACTAACTGCGATTCCACAACATCGCGGGTGGTTCCAGGTAAATCGGTGACGATGGCGCGATCGCTCCTGCTCCAAGCGTTCAGCAAGCTTGATTTCCCTACATTTGGTCGCCCAACAATTGCTACTTTTAAACCTGTGCGTAACAGTTCGCCTTTGTCTTTAGTTGCTAATAACTTAGTAATTTCTGCGGCAATGTTCTCAATTGCTGATATTATAGCTTTATCATCCAGCGGAGGTAAGTCTTCCTCAAAATCGATCCGCGCTTCGATTTCTGCCAAAATATCCAAACAGTTAGCGCGTAACTGGCGAATTGGATGAGCTAATTTACCTTGTAAACCAGCTAAAGCAGTTTGAGCAGCTTGCGGCGATCGCGCTCCCACCAAATCAGCAATACCTTCGGCTTGTGTCAAATCTAATCGCCCATTCAAAAAGGCACGGAGTGTAAATTCTCCTGGCTGTGCCAGTCTTGCGCCATTTTCCAAACATAATTGCAACACCTGCTGCACTGCCATAATTCCGCCGTGACAATGGAATTCCACCACATCTTCACGGGTGTAAGAACGGGGTGATTGCATAATCAACAACAAAGCTTCATCCACCAACTTTTGTGTCTTCGGGTGACGGATGTAGCCGTAGAGAATGCGGTGACTTTCCCAAACCTGACGCCCAGGTGCATGAAAGAGCGTTTTGGCGATCGCGATCGCTTGGGAACCAGATACCCGCACAATACCCACGCTACCCTGTTGCGGGACAACAGCAGTTGCGATCGCGGCGATGGTTCCAGTAGTGGCAAATATTTCCGACATGAGCGCCTTTGCAAGCAAATCTATATGGTTAGCGTAACAGGTACTTTTGCTTGAGGTAAGCAAAGGGTTTCCCTAACTTTGAGCTTTTCTCTTACTGTAGGCAGAAGTTCAAGGATCGAGGACTTCTATACTAAATTAAATAGTAAGTATTTAAACTAATAGGAGGCCTAGTAGCAAGGTAAGATTTATCTGAAGAGTAGATAAACGCTCTTGTAGAGAGGGATTCACTGTGGAGCAGAAAATTAATTGCGCTGAAGCCTGCGTTAACGGTTGTGTGTTAGGGGATAAATGCCCGAATATTGAATTTAGAGAAGCAACAACACAATTTATTGAAGATACTTCTCTGGATAAAATGCTCGAAATGGCAGAAGAACGACTGCGACGAAAAATGATGGAACCGCCAAAATGGGTTCTTCCAGAGGATTAGTAGCATTCTTCTCAAGAATCAAACAATAGCATTGGGTGCAATTCCTCCATTCTCACATTTTTACCGCTAAGTTAGCCGCTTAAGTTGGCGTGAGATCTGGACAGCTGATTGTGGTAATTCAATCAGCTGTCCTTTTAACTTCTTGAGCCGCTACTTTTGAGTGCAGAAGTCAGAGAATTTACAGGCTTTGTATAGTCTTGTTTAACGGTTTTTGATTGAGATTTGGTTGCTTTTCATCCAATACGCTGTCAAATTAACACATTTGTCCGAAAAATAGTGAACGATGTTTGATGTTAATTGATGAGGCCGTCTTTGCTGCAACCTATTAACCTATGAATAAACGAATATTTTTAATTGTCGCAACCGCTACTCTATTAATTTTAGGATTTCTATCTTTAGGTAGCTATATGGCTTGGTTCTGGCCTCTAGAACTACTGGCTCATTTTCGAGTTCACTATTTGGTTGCATCTTTAATAGTTACTATTATTCTAGGCATTCTTTGGAAAACTCGTCATCTTAAAAGTAAAGTAATAGTTCTTGCAGCTTTATTGCTAGTGGGTTTGAATGTAATTGAGGTACTTCCTTGGTATCTACCGCATTCACAACAATTAGTTGGAAATGCATCTAAACAAATCCGGCTGTTATCTTTTAACATTAATATTCAGAATAATGATAACAAAGAAGTTATTAATGTAGTACGGAATAGTCACCCCGATCTAGCTTTATTTCTGGAAGTAAATCGCAGTGCTTTCGACAATTTAAAAGCTGAGTTAAAAAATACTTTGCCTTATACTTTTAGAAGTCCTGGTGGTGGACTGGCAATATTTAGTCGCTTACCGATTCAAGATGTTAAGGCAGATAATTTTAATGGTAAAGGAGGTCATAATCTGATAGCGACCTTAACATTAGATCAACAACCTATTAAGTTAATTGGAACCCATCCGATAGTACCAGTAACACGCAGTAATTTTCACAGACGTAATCTTCAGCTAGCGGCGCTGAGTGATTATATTCGAGAACTGAATCAGCCATTAATTTTAATGGGAGATTTTAACTTAACGCCTTGGTCGCCTTATTATCGCAGATTTATCAACAAAACAAATTTGCACAATACACGCTTAGGTTTTGGTATTTTACCAAGCTGGCCAAGACCAGCAACTCATGTGCATCTACCAAGCTGGATTATTCCGTTGATAAATATCCCAATCGACCATTGCTTTGTCAGTAAGCATTTTAGTGTTGCTCAAATCTATACAGGTGCAAATGCTAATTCTGACCATGCACCATTAATTACTGACTTAGTTTTACGTTAGGTAATATACCAGTCCAATTACACAATCGTATCTGGATCGATTCCCAATTCTCGCAGTTTTGCTGCCAAGCGATCGCTTTTTTGTTTTTCTTGTTCAGCGCGTTGCTTTTCTTGTTCCGCCACTTCTTCTAGTGTTGAAACCAGTTGTCCTTCAGAAGTGAAAAAGCGTAGCTTTTCTTGCTCAACTCCCAAATATAACTCTAGCTGCTGACTCCACAACCAGCCTTGAGAATTTGGTTCTATTGGTTGATAGTTACCAGCCACTAAAACAAATCCAGCAAATTCTAGATTACTAGGATCAAACCAAAAGTATTCTGGTGTACGAAAGGTATCTTGATAAATTTGTTTCTTTAGGCCTTTATCTGTTAAAGCTGTGGAATCTGATAGCAGTTCGATAATCACATTAGGATATTTACCATCTTCTTCCCAAAGAACCCAACTTTTACGCGGTTTGCGTTTAGTTCCCAACACCACAAAAAAATCTGGGCCACGAAAATCTTCTGACTTCCGCTGACGTGGGCTGTAATAAATTGTAATATTACCGGATGCATAGAAATCGTTGCGGTTTCGCCATAACCACTCAAGACATTGGATGAGCAACGTCATTTGTAGACGATGTAAGTCAGTGTCCAAAGGCGGTTCGTCACTGTATAAATCACTAGGAGGAAATATAACATCTTCTGGAGTTACTAAATCTGGTGCAACAGACATGGGCGTAAGTATCTTAGTGCTATAAGTTTAGCCTAGCAGCGATTATAAGTTTTAGAACTAAGCCGATAAAATTCCTAAATTTCTATACAAAACTCTGGCTTAAATAAAGTATTTATTTCATCAGGATATCCGCGCGGATTGCAAATAATACGGGTCGAACCAATTCGATAATCTAAATGTTGATGAATATGTCCATGAATCCATAGATGAGCGCCAGATTCAGCCGCAAAATCATCTAAATTTGATGCATAAGCAGCACTTAAAATATCTTGTTGGTACTCTGAAGGTATAGATTTTTTACTTGGCGCATGGTGAGTAATAACTACAATCTTTCCAGATAAGCTAGATAAAGTATTTTTTAACCAACTAACTGATTTTCTATAAATTTCTACTGTATCAATGGGTTTTAATTTTGAGTATTGAGGGCTTAACCTAATCTTTTTAAAATCAGTCATATTTTGACTAGCTTCCTGGCTAGCAATATGTGCATTATCAAAAAGTTTAAAATCAGTCCATAAAGTACAGCCTAGAAAAGTGACATCTTTAATAGTTACTAAATCATTTTCTAAAATATAAACGTTAGTGCCCGATGTATAATCTTTTAGCTTGTTAACTAGTTTGGGATAAGCACTACCATAATATTCATGATTTCCTAATACATAGATAATAGGTTTGTTTTGAATATTTTCAATTGCCCATTTCACTCCTTTTTCCCTTAAATGTATATCTCCTGCCAAGACAATTACATCAGCATCTGTAATAGGGACAGTAAAAGGCTGAAATTCAATGTGTAAATCGCTAAATATTTGAATTTTCATTGGCAAATATCAAATTTTAAATATCTAAGCCAATAACTGTTAATTCCGGTGGATGCTCGACAGTAAATTGATAATACATCTCCCGTTTTTCTTGTGCTGCTAGAGTTAAATTCCATTCCAAAATCCCCATTTCTCCAAGTTGAATTTGAGGGTTAGTACGGGTGAAGCGTACCTTAATTTGTTCGTTGCGGCTCACTGGTAATTGTTCAGTGAGTGTGAGATGAGTTTCTCGATCGAGCAAGTTAGTAATTATCAACCGATAAGCATAAGTAATGCGGCGCTGGCTGCTCATCAATTTTTTGTCAACTTGACGTTCAACTAAGTCACGCTCAATCTTTAAACCTTCATCAATTCCTAAATTAATGTTGAATTCTTGTCCTGGTGCAATATTATCTAAGTTGGTTGTACCCACAAACATATTGTCACGGAAAATATTTGCTTTTCCTGGTAACAAAGTTGCACCATTAAGGCTATTTTTAACTTTAGCTTGGAGATAAGCAAAGCTAACTAAGCGCGGCATTGCTACATAATCGTAGCTACTAGGATAATCATCATAAAAAATTGTAGTTTTATGAGGTGCGCCATCGCTGGGAATGTTACCCCCACTATTGAGTTTAAAGGTGACTACACTTCCTTCTTTGGATACTTCAGCAACAACAGTTTCAGCTTCTATCAGACTATCTTGGGCAACTTCGTACTCCTCCTCTTGTTCATTCATTGCACTAGCAGGCGCTGACTGAGTCGCCATCATAGGTATTTTTGGTGTACCTCTTCGCCGCATAAATTCCACCGGAGGAATAGGAGGAGTACTTATATACCAGGGTTGAGGCTTTGGTGGAAGCGTACCTAATCCTGGTTTAGCTGTGGAAAGGGTGAGAGCTACGCCTAGCCAATCTTCACCCGTGCTTTGGGTGACTTCTGCCAAGTAAGTGAGATTGACAATATTGCTGGTATTGTTAAAGCGCAAGTCATAAAGTGGAGTCCAACTGGCGCGATTCACAACGTAAGATAGCTCTAGCTCAAATTCGCCTGCACCAGCAACTTCCACTCCGACAATTAAGCTCAAACTTTCTTTGGGGTGGGGTGTTTGGATTTTTTGCAGTGAAGCACGGAGTACTTGTAACTGCTTTTCTAGTTCTTCGTGTTGGCTTTTGCATTCCCCAGAAGCGATCGCATATTCGCTATATTGAGTCCCAATAAAGTTGAGAAAATCCAGAGTTTCGCTGAGGTTGAGGTTTTTCCGCGCCAAACTATGAGAAAAAGGCTCCTCCGTTTTTTCCCGTAAACCAGCAATAAAGCTAGACTGCAATGCTAAAGCATCGATTTGCGCTTGTAGGTGGCGTTGTTCTGTTTCTAACTGCTGAATTTGTTTCGTTAATTGTGACACACGTTCGGCAACTGGTTCTGTCGTATAAGTGCGATCGCTGCTGACTCCCAACAACCGCACTCCGACTGAACCTGTACCGCCAACCCTCACCGAATCAGTTTCTAAAGTTACTGGTAGTGAGCTAATAACTAATTCCTTTTCCTGTCCTGTTAAGGAAACTCTACCTTGTCTTGTCACTAGGGCTTTATCAGTGTATACCGTTACAGCGACAATCTGACTTTGTACTGTCTGGCGTGAAGTTGCTATTTCCGGGTTAACCACTGCCAGTTTCCCCCATTTTGATGCTTATACTGGTTAATTCTTAATGCTTGTAAGTCTAAGGTGTCAAGCCTGGGAAAAATTTGTCTTCAGGAGTTGGGAATTATCCAATAAGGATTAATTAACCCTGTATCTCAGCTTAAAAGGCGGTTTCCCGCAGAGTACGTCAATAAAAATCTTTCTTTCGTCCCTAACTCTGAGCTTCTAGCTCATCCTTGACTTTGCTCAAATGTACCCCAGGCAAAAGAAGTATTTTGCTGAATATAATTCTTGGCCGTATTGATGAGGTAATCATAATAGGTACGAGCCACAATCGATAGCTGCTTACCAGAAGGGTAAACCATGTACCAAGTGCGCTGAATCGGAAAGTGCTGTACGTCCAGAATCGTTAACTCAGAAGATTCTGGCATTAAGGTATGAAGAGATAAAATCGAAATTCCTAAACCACCCGCGATCGCTTGTTTAATTGCCTCATTACTCCCCAATTCCAACTTGACGTTTACTTTCATTTCATGTTCGTCAAATAAACTTTGGACAGCACGGCGCGTTCCCGAACCGGGTTCTCGCATAATAAAAGGTTCTTGTGCCAGCCGTTGCAGAGGAATATTTTTCTCCTTCGCTAGTGGATGATTGTAAGGAGCAAAGACAACTAAGGGGTTATCTAAAAATGGCTGGCAAGTCACATCAATATTTTCTGGAACTTGGCTCATAATATACAAGTCATCCAGATTATTCACCATTCTCTCTAAAATTCGTTCGTGGTTTGTGACTTGTAGTGCAATATCTATTCCTGGATAAAGCTGGCAAAATGCACCCAAAAACCGCGGTACAAAATATTTTGCAGTTGTGATTACTGCCAGTTTTAATTGACCCTGTTTTAGCCCTTTTAAATCTGCTACTTTCATTTCAAATTGGGCTATAGTTTCAAAAATCTGGCGACAAGTAGCAAACAGTTCCCGTCCAGCTTCTGTCAAATATAAACGCTTACCCACCTGCTCAAATAAAGGCAAACCGACCGATTTTGTTAATTGCTTAATCTGCATGGAAACGGTGGGTTGGGTGAGAAACAATTCCTCGGCTGCACGCGTAAAGCTCCCATGCCTTGCTGCCGCCTCGAACACCTTCAACTGGTGTAGCGTCGCTTGGTTCAAGGTGATTCTCCTCTAATAGTGATTGATTCATAGATATAAATCTAGTATCACTGAACACTTGCATTAGAGATACCACTGCTCACACAAAAGTTATGATTCATTAGTATAGATAAAAGTCTATGAACTCTATTGCAAAAAAGGTCTTTTATTTATAGACTTGAACAGTTATTATCAAAACAACAAAGCACAGCGTAAGATGCCTTCCAGCTCCAGATGAATGCTGAATACAGAATCCTGAATGGGGATCGCCTACAATCCATCATTCCTAATTCGTCATTCACCATTCATCATTCTTCTAAAATTTTGACGGGTAACTGAGTTAAATCGGGCAACTGAAGCATCTCGATTTCGGCAACTTGCTCCTTGATGTTGACTGGCAAATTCAACGGTTGACGTTGTTCTATCCAACAACTTGCCAATGGCAAAGTCTGTTCCAGTTCATCCAACGGTCGAGGAATCACCATCACCGCGTTCAACTCCCCAATGCGTTCTGCCTCATACATTCCTGCTTCTACTGCTACGGCAACATTAGCCACTGAGCCACGAATAATCGCTGTACATAACCCTGCACCGATTTTTTCATAGGCTGCCAAATGGACATCAGCTGATTTGAGCATGGCATCGCAGGCTCCTACCATCGCCGGAAATCCCCGCGTTTCCACCAAACCAACTGCTTGATTGCTCAAACGGCTGTAATTGCCCTCTTCCATAACTTTGCTAAGACGATTAGTAATCGGTAGCACTACCTCCAAATTAGGATAAGGGCGGGGAATTACCAAGCTAGAGACTAATTGACCAAACTGTTCGGCAGTTTGTACGCCAGCTTCTACAGCTAGGCGCACATCTGCAATGCCACCCCGGACAATTGCTGTACAATGACCGCCACCAATTTTTTCGTAGCCAACTAAATGTACTCCTGCCGATTTCAGCATCATGTCCGCAGTCCCCACGATTGCCGGGAAACTCAGGGTAGATACTAAACCTAAGGCAGTGTCCTTGAGACTATCTCGACTTCGGGAGGCCTGAACAGTGCTAATAGCCCGTTGGTTTGATGTTTCCATGTAGAGTCTCCAAGATACTCACGAAACTAACAACTTACAATTAACACTTATTCAGAGCGATCGTCAGAGATTGGTTCATTTAGGAATTGCCTATGGGGAAACAATGTGACTAACAGCTTTTGGATGCTCCCTGTACCATAAATGTTAGTACCAATACTGTTGGACGATTCGGTGGTATTTTGGCTAGGTTCTGAGTCTTGGCTCAGTTCTGTTGTGGCTTCTGCGGGCAAAGTGGGGTTTTCTGCAACGGGAGAAGATTCATCTACCGGATTGCTAGCAGGCTGAGGTTGGGAAATAGATTGGTGCTGGAACTCTACAAAAACTCCAGCAGAGAAGTTAGTTGAGGAAATAGTTTTGTCCCGATCTCTATTTATCCCATTATCTCTTTGTCTGCCGATCAAATTTTTTCCTTCCTTCGCCGCCTGCGTTGGTGTAGAAGCATTCATTGGTGATGGTTCCGGTTCTGTAGCACCAATACGCCGACTGGTGTCTCCCAAAATTGAACCAGGTGGAATTACTTGTCCGGCTGCAACCGAACAGTTAAACACTGTAGTCGCTGAACCAATACAAGCATTTGTTCCAATTTTACCTTGACCAACCATGAGAAAGCCGGCTCCCAAATTTGCCCCTGCTTCTACTTCTAGGGTTCCTTCATGGACTTGGAGAATCGACCCCATACCAATGCAAACCCCCGGGCCGATAACGATATTGCCGTTGACAGCCGCTTGGAGTATCACTCCTGGCGCGAGTACCGCACTTGGATGAATAGTCACCTCGCCACTAATGTAAGAATCAAAATTATTGCTGAGGCGCAGTGGCGGCACAGACATGGAAATTGTCACCTCGGAAGCCGGAAAATGGAAGTAGTTGTGAGTGCTGAGTCATCGTTATAGTGTGATTGGTATCCACAACTTACTCAACCCAGCAATGCTAGTCGATTAAATCTGGAAAATTATTTTACCAATCTTACACAGCACTGGCTCCTCAGCACTTGTCACTATTACTGCTATGGGCGCTGAATAATGGTTTCCAATACCCGACGCTTGGCTTTCGGGTCAATGCCGATTAAGCGCACGTATTCGCCTTGATATTCAGCCAGGTGTGCTTCTAAAGCCGCGATCGCTTCTCTTTCCGAATTGGCTTGAATCGGGCCGCTGCTTGTCCAGGAACCTGTACGGAAGCGTCTTTGGTCTACGTGTTCAACGCTAATCTTATACCCACTTGCCAGTAATTGCCGTAACTGGTCTACGACTTCACCACTCAAGCGGGTGCTAGTTGCTTGTGCGGTTGCTGTTGGCGCACTAGCAAATGATTTCTGGCTGCTAGATGGACTAACCTGACCGTTAGGACGTTGGATAATACTTTCCAATACCCGACGCTTGGCTTTCGGGTCAATACCAATCAAGCGCACATATTCGCCTTGATGGTTGTTGATACAATCTTGTAAGGCAGCAATCACATCATTGGTAGAAGTGGAGCTAATTGGCTGACAACTTTGCCAAGAACCTGTGCGGAAGCGTCGCTCATCTACGTGTTCTGTACCGATTTTGTAACCACCTGCCAAGAGTTGGCGGATTTGTTCTACGGTTTCAGCACTGAGTTGTCCGCTACCATAACCGTTACTGTTACCGTTAGTATGAGCTCTGTAGCTACCATTAGACTGAGCAGCAGGCGCTCTAAAGTTGCTAGGTGCGGAAACTGTACCATCGGGACGTTGGATGATGGTTTCTAACACGCGCCGTTTATTTTTATCGATACCAAACAACCGCACATACTCGCCGCTGTGGTCTCTCACACAACTTTCTAAAGCTGCGATCGCTTCCCCAACCGATCTAGCATCCAGAGGTTTACAACTAGTCCAAGAACCAGTACGGAAGCGTCTTTGGTCTACGTGTTCCGTACCAATTTTATATCCCTGCTCCAATAAATAGCGCACCTGCTCAATAGTTTCTGCGCTCAAACTGCCGCTTGCCACTTCACTACTCCTTTCTAGCTCTAAAACAGTAATGCCATTACTTGTAGAAGATTTTTTTAATTCATCCCGAATGGGTGCAATACATTTACTATCCGCCACACACAGATAACCCGCACGTAGTGCCTGATTAATTCCCACTACATGATGGGTGAATTCTTGATCCTGCGCTTGTACATCTGGTAAGCGGTCAGCTTGCTGCTGATTAGTAATGATGGCTCCCGACGGTACATACTTACCAGGGGGAATTTCTACATCTTGAATCAAAGCGTGCATCATCACAATGCAGCCTGCACCCACCCTGGCATTAAATACCGTAGAGCGAAAACCAATAAATGAATTATCCCCAACATAAGCGGGCCCGTGAATCAGGGCCATGTGGGTAATGGAAGCATTTTTACCTATCCATACCGAGTAATGCTCTTGGTCATCACCAATTACTCGACCTTGCTCCAACCCATGAATAACTACACCATCTTGAATATTAGTGTTTTCACCAATGAAGAAAGGCGTACCTTCATCGGCTCTAATTGATGTTCCGGGAGCAACGATAACATTTGCACCTATACGCACATCTCCAATCACATTGGAAAACGAATGTACAAATGTGGTTTTATGGATTGTTGGCTCAGCTAAGGTTCTAGACCACGGGGTTGGGGGAGCCACCGTGTTGCTGACTGCCATTGCGAGATTCCTCCTAATAATTGTCAATTGTCAGTTGTCTTTTGTCATTTGTCCTTTGTCAATTGTCATTTGTCCTTTGTTCAGTTGTCCTTTGCCATTTGTTTCTTGTGTAATGACTAATGACTAATGACCAGCAACTAATGACTAATGACTAATGACCAATGACTAATGACCAATGACTATCTATATTGGTCTTTTTTGCTGTAAATGAGACGATCTTCGACATGAATAGTATCAATTATCGCCACCACTGCTGCATCTAACGGACGATGTTCGTTGCCAGGAACTTGACGAGCTGCACTACCTATACTGAAAAGTACCCACTCATCTACTCCTGCACCGACGCTATCTGCTGCTACTTGGTACTTTTGCAGGAGGTTTCCTTCTTCATCTACTAATTGCAACAACAGTAGTTTCACACCTCTAAGACTTGGATCTTTTTGCGTGCTAACTACTGTGCCCCGTACTTTGGCAATTTGCATTACAAGTTATGGTCTTCTGCCGAAAGGACGAATGGCGTTCACATTTTCCCGGAACTGTTCTACATCTTCTGTATAACGAATTGGTAGGACGTATTCCAAGTTTTCGTGAGGACGAGCAATAATGTGGGTAGACAGTACTTGTCCACCATTAACTCGCTTCACTGATTCTACCCCTGCGGCTACAGAAGCTTGTACTTCCGAGACATCTCCCCTCACGATGACTGTAACCCGACCACTCCCGATTTTTTCGTAGCCTACCAAAGTGACGCGCGCTGCTTTCACCATCGCGTCTGCTGCTTCTACTACTGCTGGAAAGCCTAGCGTTTCTACCATTCCTACTGCGATCGACATTAGTTCTAACCCTTATTTAAAATTTTTGAGATTTGGAAACACAAGCACTCAAGAAGGCAACCCCGTTAATGATTTTGTTTAACCGGTTTTTAAGTGCGGAACTGTTCTACGGCTTCGGTATAACGAATCGGCAAGACGTACTCTAAGTTTTCGTGGGGACGGGCAATGATGTGGGTGGATACCACTTCTCCACCATTTACTCTTCTAGCTGCTTCTACCCCAGCTGCTACTGAGGCTTGCACTTCCGATACATCTCCCCGCACAATTACTGTGACTCGCGCACTACCGATTTTTTCATATCCAACTAATGTTACACGAGCAGCCTTCACCATCGCATCAGCAGCTTCTACTACTGCTGGAAAGCCTTTAGTCTCAATCATTCCAACTGCAATTGGCATCGCAGAACTCCTACAAAATGTAATCCAATCAGTACTGAGGTTTGAAATTTTTGACGGGGAAGCTCATCTTGAGCTAAGAAAACACTTCCAAATTAAGCATAGGAAAGCTTGGCGTTCCTGGCAATATAAATCACTATAATAGTTTATGATAAAAACGTTTAAGAAAACTTAACATAAATTAATGCTGTCATTTGGTTAATGAATTTTTACGGATTGCTAGAGCGGCCAATTACGTTTTATAATTTTTTAATTACATTTCTCAAACATAGATTAATAAACTTTGTAATTTCATCTCAAGCGGAAGAGCATTAGCCCAGATCCTTTACCTGAACTGCTTTTCCTGATTTTGTTTTGTTTATATAAGCATAGTCTAAAAAATATATAAGTTTTTATAATAGGCGATATAAATTAGCAATGTAGAAGTAGGAATTCCAATGCTATAAGTAGAGTATAGAAGAAGAATTAAATATTTTTATTTTGCTATTACAGTTTCTCTAACTGTTTTAATGCCAAGCTAATTGTAGAAAATAAATTTTAGAAAAGCTGTTTTAAACAAGGCATTCCATCCTGAGTAGTCCAAGGAAATTTAAATGAATCAATTTTTCTACATCACAAGTTGGTTTGTGCCTGTTTATGGTTTAATCGGTGCGCTTTTAACCTTGCCTTGGGCAATGGGCATTGTTCGGCGAACTGGGCCTAGACCTGCGGCATATTTCAACTTGTTGACTACCTTTGCCGCTTTTATTCATAGTCTATTCATCTTTCAACATATCTGGGATAGAGAGCCAGAAAATTTGTTAATTAACTGGTTCAAAGTCGCAGATTTAGATTTATCCTTTGGGTTAGACATTTCACCAGTTAGTGTGGGGGCAACGGTTTTAATTACCGGGTTGAGCATCCTAGCACAAATTTACGCCCTAGGTTACATGGAAAAGGACTGGGGGTTAGCGCGTTTTTTTGCGCTGATTGGATTTTTTGAAGCAGCACTGAGTGGTTTAGCCATTAGTGACTCTTTGTTTCTCAGCTATGCTCTTTTAGAAGTCCTCACCCTTTCCACTTACTTGCTAGTAGGATTCTGGTATGCACAACCTTTAGTAGTGACAGCAGCAAGAGATGCATTCTGGACCAAACGGGTAGGAGACTTGTTGCTGCTCATGGGTGTAGTGGTGCTTTCTAGCTTGGCAGGAAGTCTGAACTTTTCTGATTTATATGAGTGGGCACAAACAGCTAATTTAGATTCAGTGACTTCGACTTTACTGGGGTTGGCATTGATAGCTGGGCCAGCAGGTAAATGCGCGCAATTTCCTCTGCATCTGTGGTTGGATGAAGCGATGGAAGGGCCAAACCCTGCCTCAGTATTGCGGAACTCACTGGTGGTAGCTGGTGGTGCTTATTTGCTGTATAAAATGCAACCATTATTGGCATTGTCCCCAGTGGCGTTAAATGCCTTGGTAATCATGGGGACAGTGACAGCAATTGGTGCAACTTTAGTGTCTTTAGCGCAAATTGATATTAAGCGGGCGCTATCTCATTCCACCAGTGCATACATGGGGTTGGTATTTTTGGCAATGGGGTTGCAGCAAGGTGGTGTAGCTTTGATGTTGCTGTTAACTCATGCGATCGCCAAAGCACTCTTATTCATGAGTTCTGGTTCGATCATTCATACTACCCATACTCAAAACCTCACAGAAATGGGCGGTCTGTGGTCGCGGATGCCAGCTACCACCACTGCCTTTGTTGTCGGTTCTGCGGGGATGGTGACATTGCTACCACTAGGCAGCTTTTGGGCAATGCTATCCTGGGCTGACGGCTTTGTGAATATTAGCCCCTGGGTAATTGGCGTATTGGTAATAGTTAATGGTTTAACAGCATTAAATTTAACGCGGGTATTCAGGTACATATTTTGGGGTACACCGCAACAAAAGACCAGACGCGCCCCTGAAGTCGGTTGGCAGATGGCATTTCCAATGGTGACATTGACTATTCTGACACTGTTATTACCCTTAATGTTACAGCAATGGTACTTACTGCCTGATTGGGAAAGTATCAATTGGTATGTTGTCGGAATGTTATTATCTTCCACCTTAGTGGGTGTTGCTATCGGCTCTACCATGTATCTGCAAAAAGCATGGTCGAGATCGAGAATCCTCGCCTGGAGATTTATCCAAGACTTGTTGGGTTACGATTTCTACATCGACCAAATTTATAAAGTCACCGTGGTAAGTGCAGTAGCATTACTTTCTAAAATTTCTGCATGGAGCGATCGCTACTTAATTGACGGTGTAGTTAACTTGGTGGGATTTGTAGCTATTCTCAGCGGCCAAGGTTTAAAGTACAGCA
Organism: Calothrix sp. NIES-2098; assembly: GCF_963875125.1. Lineage (NCBI taxonomy): Bacteria > Bacillati > Cyanobacteriota > Cyanophyceae > Nostocales > Calotrichaceae > Calothrix > Calothrix sp. NIES-2098. The sequence goes on along the minus strand of NZ_CAWNKJ010000001.1, from coordinate 6,900,159 downwards.
TTTCTGGACAATCTCAGGGTTATATGTTGACCATCCTCGCAGTTGTCAGCGTCCTCGGCTTTTTCATTAGTTGGTCATTAGGGCTATTGGATAAGCTGCCTTTTTAATTATTTGTCAAGAGTCAAGAGTCAAGGGTTAATGGTTATTAATTATTTCTGCCTACACTCCCTTGCTTCCTCACCTCCCCTATCCTTAACTAGTTCTGTGTATGCTAAGTGCGTTAATTTTAGTGCCATTATTTGGTGCAGCTTTTATTGGTTTTTGGCCTCCTGGCATGAATGGTAAACTGTCCCGTGGGATAGCTTTAGTCACTGCTAGTATTGCCTTCGTGTGGTCAGTTATTTTAGCTATTCAATTTCATCCAGCGCAGGTCGATCAACAGTTTAGCGAGTTCCTACCTTGGGTGGATGCCTTAGGCTTAAACTATAATCTAGGAGTAGATGGTTTATCCTTACCGCTGCTGGTTTTGAATGGATTGTTGACCTGCATTGCCATCTACAGCAGCGATGAATCTCTGCAACGTCCTAGATTTTATTACTCATTGATACTGTTGTTAAGTGCTGGGGTGACAGGAGCCTTTCTGGCACAGGATTTACTGCTATTTTTCCTGTTTTATGAAGTGGAGTTAATCCCCCTGTATCTTTTGATTGCAATTTGGGGTGGTGAAAGAAGGGGTTACGCAGCTACGAAATTCCTCATTTATACTGCGCTTTCAGGAATTTTGATTTTAGCAAGTTTCCTGGGTCTAGTCTGGCTGAGTCATGCACCTAACTTTGCCTTAGCAACATTGAATGCCAAGACTCTACCGTTAGCAACGCAACTTTTGTTACTAGCAGGCATCTTAGTTGGTTTTGGCATTAAGATTCCTCTGGTTCCCTTCCATACATGGTTGCCAGATGCTCACGTTGAAGCGTCTACGCCAATTTCTGTGCTACTAGCTGGGGTATTGTTGAAATTGGGAACTTATGGCTTACTGCGATTTGGCATGAACTTGTTACCAGAAGCTTGGGGTTATTTGGCTCCTTGGTTGGCAACTTGGGCAGTAGTAAGCGTACTGTATGGTGCATCTTGCGCGATCGCCCAAAAAGACATGAAAAAAATGGTGGCATATAGTTCCATTGGACACATGGGCTATATACTTTTAGCGGCGGCGGCGGCGACAAAGTTAAGCGTCTTAGGTACTGTGATGCAAATGATCAGCCACGGCTTAATTTCAGCCCTACTGTTTCTGCTTGTGGGGATTGTGTATAAAAAAGCTGGCAGTCGTAATTTAGATGTCGTCCGTGGACTGCTGAATCCAGAACGCGGTATGCCTGTTATTGGTAGCTTGATGGTTTTAGGAGTCATGGCCAGTGCTGGGATACCTGGAATGCTAGGGTTTATTTCCGAATTCATAATTTTTCGGGGTAGTTTCCCAGTTTTCCCAGTTCAAACTTTGCTATGTATGATTGGTACGGGTTTAACTGCGGTTTACTTCTTAATTCTGGTGAATCAAGCCTTCTTTGGCCGCTTATCTGCACAAGTGACCAACTTACCACGCGTGTATTGGAGCGATCGCATACCATCTATAGTTTTAGCTGTTTTGATTGTGATTTTTGGTATCCAACCCGCTTGGTTAGCACGCTGGACTGAACCAACAATCGCGGCAATGGTAAATACACAAAACATAGTGGCAACGGTTGCCTTAGATAAGGCAGGCAAAAATTAAAAGACAGAGATTGGGTTTGTAGTATTGCATCATCCTGACTACAAACCCAATCTTCAAGTTGGTAATTAACCGCCGCTCAAAAATCAATTAACCAATAAAAATAACTAAATAATATTTTTACTGTTTTGGAGAAAAAATAATGGTAACGATACAAAATAAGCCGTATAACAATCCCTTAGCTGAGTATATCAAACGCCTACAAACAGGAGAAGCACTACTTGCTGATAGCCCACAAAATGTTTTAGAAGTAGTTGGCATTCTCAAAAGCTATGGCGTAGTTCTAGATGCATATTCAAATAATCTTATCTACATTGCAGACCATCAATTTTTAGTGTTTTTTCCCTTTTTTAAATACTTTAATGGCGAATTTTCTTGGCAGAAATTATTCCGTCACTGGTGGCATGACAGAATTAATTTTGAATATGCTGAGTATTGTATGAAGTCCATGATGTGGCATGGTGGCGGTGGACTAGATACATATTTAGATACTAAAGAATTTCAAGAAACAGCCCAAGCTGTAATTGCTGCTAAGTTTAAAAACAATCCTTTAGTTATAGGTATAAATCAACTATTTCCCGACTTCTTAATTGAACAGTTGCGTGTTTCTGCATACTACAGTGGTTTGGGACAATTTTGGCGTGTCATGGCTGATATCTTTCTCAACCTATCTGACCGCTATGACCGAGGCGAAATAACAACAATTCCCCAAGTCGTAGAACATATTAAAGCAGGCTTAGTGGCAGATGCAGCCAAGCCAATTACTTACGAAGTAAAAATCGATAACAAAGTTTATGAAATCCTGCCTAAAAAACTTGGTTTAACCTTCTTAGCAGATACAGCAATACCTTATGTAGAAGCAGTTTTCTTTCGGGGAACTCCTTTCTCTGGCACAGTTACCTACAACGCTCAAGCATATCAAATTCCCCCCGATCAAGCTCGCTTTCAATATGGTGCATTATACGCCGATCCTTTACCCATTGGCAGCGCAGGTATTCCTCCCACTTTATTAATGCAGGATATGCGGCATTATTTGCCAGAGTATTTGCATGAAGTTTATCGTCGCACTCCTCGCGGTGAAGATGATTTACGAGTGCAAATTTGTATAACTTTCCAAAAATCGATGTTCTGTGTAACTACAGCCACGATTTTAGGATTAATGCCTTATCCTTTAGATAGCGAAGATCCATCTGAACAACGAGCGAATCAAGTCTATTTAGAAAAGTGGATGGAACGCTTCCAAACTTCGCGCTTGCTGGATGTTAATCAGTAAATCAGCACATTTTTTTACATAAACAACAGAATATGCTAATCTACGAAAGTAAGTTTTTTGGTGTCTATCCCTAGCTTTACTTTCGTTTTTTTTGCTGACGCTATCTGTAACTAATAAACTGCGATCGCCAGATTCACCTCAGATGCTTTTTAATCGCTACAAAAATCTCCATCTGATTCAGCAGCTCGATCCTGAAAGAGACCATTGCCAGATTTATCGTCTCATGATTGGTTACGAATTTCCTTGGGAAATGATGCGATCGCTGGAAGTTGCGCTTATGCGAACTTATTGTATTCCCAGCATTTCTAAATTATTAGATAAAACAGGAGAATTTTATCACCGTCCACAAAAACGCTACGATGATACAGGCATAATTGTAGGAGAAATTGGCAAGTGGGGTTACGATAGCGATCGCGGCAAGCAAGCGATGCAACGTATGAATGCAATCCATGCCCGCTTTAAGATTGATGATGCGGATTTTCTGTATGTACTCTCTACCTTTATTTACGATCCAATCCGCTGGAATGCAAGTTTTGGTTGGCGCTTAATGTGCGAACAAGAAAAATTAGCAGCCTTTTACTTCTGGCGAGAAGTAGGTAAGCGGATGCATATAGAAAATATCCCTGAAACCTATGAAGAATTTGAACGCTATAACCGCGACTACGAAAGAGCAAACTTTCGTTATTCAGATACAAATAGACGAGTCGGAGAAGCAACCCGCGATTTATTTTTGAGTTGGTTTCCAGGCTGGATGCGTTTTGCCTTGAAACCTTTGGTATATGCGTTACTTGATGATACAATGCTTGATGCCTTTGGGTTTAACCATCCTTCCCCATTTTTGCGATCGCTTCTGGCAAATATCCTCAAAATTAGAGCAAAATTATTGCGTTTCTTCCCACCACGAAATCAGCCATACTTCTTTATCGATAGTTCTATTCGTAGTTATCCTCATGGTTATGAGATAGGTGATGTGGGTCCAGTAGAAAACAGTAAAATTAGATAAGCTCTTTCTTCTCTGTGTCTCTGCGCCTCTGCGTGAGAAAAAATTCCCTTACCCCTATAAATTCAAATTTAATAATTTAGATATCGCAGGTAATAATTGATTAGCATTTCTCACTAAATTTGCAGAACTAGGTAAACCTGCAAGCGTACCTATCAAAATCTTCAGCGAAGTTCTTGCTAGTCTGCGCATCCGCCCTTCTTCAGGATTTTTTCCGGCTTCCGCTAAAGCAATTACCTGTTCCAAAGCTTCGGCTTTATCTTCAGGATCTAATTCTCTATTCGTGACAATTTCTGTTTGCAACTGTTGCAGTAAATTTGCCAATTTTGTGGCTTCTGGATCTTCTAAAGTTTGGAGTTGAGCAATACTATTACTAACTAAATAAGTAGCATCGCTAACTGTCACATCGCCTAAATCTATACCTTGATTGATATTAATACTTTGCTCGCCAATACTAATTGGGTGACTAATCAATATTGAGTCGCTCAATTTTTCAACATATTTACCGTTTGTAATGACAACTCTCTCACCACTTCTATAAATTCTGGTCTCTTCTTGAGCCGCAATTAAAGCTGCTTGAATAACTGTATTATCAGGTTGAAGTATTAATGCTTGCCTAAATTGTTCTTTTGCAGCTTCATATCTATTTTGCTCCATAAGTTCTTGTCCATAACTGAGCAAAGCTTGGACAAATCCTTCCTTATTGCGACTTGGATCTACTTTATAAGCTCTAGCATAGAGTTCTACTGCTTCGTCAAAATCTTTGATATCTATACATACCTCAGCTAATCTAAACAAAGCATCAAAATGGTTGGGATTAATCTGCAATACTTGTTGATATAGCTGGAGCGAGTTCTGGATATCATTATTTTGATATAACTTTGTTGCTTGATGATATATGCGATCGCTTTGGCGATCGAGTTTCTGTAATTCCCAAATCTCTCTGCGCAAAGGATACCGCTTCATTAGCCAGCGACGCACTAATTCAACTGTAATTTTGTAAGTATTCAGATAATATAATTCTGGTATTTCAGAAGCTCCTAATTGCTTTAAAAATCCCCATTCTAGCAATCGTTCCTCTGCTGTATGAAATGGTTCAGTCAAAACTACACCGCACTGTACAAGGTGCGTTAAAGGTTCGCCTTTCACTACCGAATTTTTCTGCTGTTGGGCTTGTGCTGCGGCTGAAAAAACTACCCGTTCTGAAATTGGTAATCCATCCCGGAACCATGCTAAACCAGCCTCACCAATCTCGATCGCCTCTTCTACAATATTTTCAACATCTTGGCGATTCACGTGCCAGCGTTGCTCATCCCTAGCCTGGGAAAAAAGTGCAAAGCAGATTACTTGCGTAAAATAAGGATGTCCTGCTGAAAGTTCCCAAATTGCGTCTATAGCCTCAGGTTCATATCGGAGAATTCCTTCAGCAGGTTTAACAATTAACCTTTCTGTACTCTGTCTATCCAACAGACCAATTTCCCGATGGGGCGCTTGCCTAAATAGACTCAGTAAGTTAGGCATATCATCTAATTGTCGCCCCACAACGGGAATGATAAAAAGTTCCTTGTGCCAATAGACAATCGACTGAAGACAAGGAAAGAAATGAGAAACGGCTGAATCTTCGTTAGAGTCACCTAAAACATCAAATTCATCCAGCAAGAGTACTAAATTCTTACCGTCTATTGCTTGATAAATTTGGGGCAAGAAATTATTAAAAAATATTTGTGCATCTTCCTCCAAATCTGTTTTTGCAGGTAAAACAACTTGGAGGTAGGGCAATTCGAGGTAATCAATAATATCTCTTCCTAACTCATATAGAACTTCACTCAGAGACTTTTGACTTTTACCCTCCAAAGACAAAGGCACGAACAAGAATTGCTCTAGATTAATAAAGTTAGGAATTTGTGACAGTACAGACGACTTGCCAATTCGCCGCTGACCGTGCAGCAAAATCACCTGTGCCCTGTTATTCAGATTGTCTTGGACAAAATTGAATAGATCTTCACGGCCAAAAAATAGCTCTGGTTCGTAAATTGGGCGACCAATAATGTAAGGATTATCTTCCCAATCGGTTGCAGAAACCATTCTTGCCAACTCCTCCTTGGAGGAAGTAGATCCATCTATACCTTAAGCATAAGCCAGGTGACAATTACTTCTCAAGTAGGGTCGCCCCCTAGTTTGCGAATAATCCATACTAACGACTGGACTATATCTCGATGTTGCCATACCCAACGGATAGCTTTTTTGACTGTAGCTGCTTGTTCGCGGCTCATCAAATTGAGAAAAACTTTCTCTCTTCCTTCGAGTTGCGCCTCATTAGTATTGTAGATTTCTTGGATTACCCACCACTCCATCATTGATGAATTAAAAGCGTAGACGGTTTTTCCTTCATCTAATGTGCGCAGAATTACTCCCCGTTCTTCCAAATCAATCAATTCTCGACTTCGTTGGCTGAAAACTAGGTCAATATCACCTAAAGCATAGCGAGTGTTTCTATTTAAGCGACCTTGGAGACGCACCAGTGCAATCAACATTAACAGAATTTGCTCTTCTTCAGTAGAAAATCTCCATGTATCTCGGAAGTATTGCTCGGTAGCGCTTTCAAAATCTCGTGTGAAAGTCTGAATATCGGGAGTTTGCCCAACTTGGATCGTGTCATACAATAGATAACCAGCATTTTGCAGCAGTGCTGGGTGTCCATCAATAATTTCCAAAACTCCATCTCTCAAATTACCGGGAATGGGTATGTTAAGCCGGGCGTTCACTTCATTAGCAGGTAATGGTCGCAGGAGTCGGAAGAGATAATGGTTATACCAAGGCGAACCACCTGGTGTAATTGTCGGGCCTAGTTCGTTGAGGCGGCGAAAAGTAGTAACAATAGTTGAGAGATATTTACCTTCATTGCTGTGAACTGCTAAATCGCGGAACTCACTTAAGAAGGTGAGCATTTGCGCTTCCGTGTATTGTTCATTTGGATGCAAAGCCGCATCATAATCATCTAACAACAGCAACAGAAACTTATCACGCTGCCCAATTTTCCGCAGCATCCGCCGCAAATCTCCTTTCTCTACCCTTTCTTCCTGCAACAACTGGTGAATATCAGCTTGTAGAGAGTCATCACCTTCAGCCTCATCTTGCAACAGAGTGAGGATTTCTCGCCAAAAACCAGAAGGTGTGAAAGGACTTATACCCGTACAGTTAATAGAAATAATGAATGCTTTTGTTGCGTCTCGTCCTCGCGCTTGCCAGACTATGGGTGAAGCTAAGTACCTCAACAGCGAAGACTTGCCCATACCAGGACTACCATAAATAGCTAAGTGGGCACGTCGGGAAATTTGATCGAAAGCGATTCTAACTTCAGAATTGCGGCTAAAAAAGTAATCTGGAGGTACTGGGCCACCAACGTAGAAGGGATTTTGTGACATCTGCTGAGAATCCAGTAGCAATGTAATTAGCTTTAGAGCCGAAAGTCTAGATTTAAAGAATAAAACCCAGCTTTTGGCAGAATTTGGCTCTATATGTTTACAGCTTAACTACATTATTAGTTTATTGACGCGATCGCATCTTCCTGTCGCTACAATCAGCGATCGCTCAAACCAGATTATACTTCTGGGTCAACACCCAAGGCACGCAATTGAGCAGCTAGGCGATCGGCTCTTTCTTCACCAGTCAACAACAAATTACCTTGCTCATCCCACCAACGCAGCCAGGGTAATTCCGCATTTTGATATTGTCCCTGCCAAATACCTAACTCAACTCCCAATGGAGTAATGGGATAATGTCCGCGCTCATTTGCTGCTAATAACTGATATTGCCCACCAATAAATTTATAAACTTCGACGCTAGCTTTATTCACTTTATAAATGCCATAAAAAGGAGGACGAATCACCTGCTCATAAATCCAAAATTTTCCTTTCCAAGGAGTTGTGTCTCGTTCTTCACTACCATCCCCAGAGACAAATTCTAAGACAATTAATGGGGCAATCAACTCTCGCCACAGTACATAAGATCTTCGTGTTTGTCCATCCAACAAAGGCGGTACATTTGCTACATAAAACCAATCTGGTGCTTCTGCGCCTTTCTCTGGAGGATCGGTTAAGCGCCAATAAATACCTAAGTCTTGACCAATACAATATTGACCATCAGGATGTAATTGTTTGAGGATAGGTGTAATCGAATCAGTTAGTAAGATACTTTGGGGATGCTCTTGCCAATTTTTCACAAATGTACCGTCAGATTCCGGTAGCTGCGTATGGTCGGGGAAAGGAGTGAGTTCGTCTGTGAAATTGGTTGCAGAGGTCATAAGGCTACCTTTGCAGGGATAAGGGTTGTTTTTTAGTTTAGCAATTCGGGAGGAAAAGGGCGATGTCTTACGACAAGCCGCTTTGCGTCTACGCACTCCTTTGAAGAAACTAACTCAAGTTTTCAAGAGTCTGGTGTGTGAAAATTAATCTATGTATTTTGGGAGTTGCAACGATGGCTTGGGTAGCTGGCGATCAATTGCAAGGTGGTAAATACACTATTGAAAGGGAATTGGGAAGGGGACGCTTTGGCATCACTTATTTGGTGAAAAATAAAAATGGCGATCGCTTAGTCATTAAAACTTTAAACGATAGCTTGCTTAATTCCCTAAGCCAAGAGGATCGCGCACGACTGGAAACAATGTTTTGGCAGGAAGCGGTAAAACTAAGTCGTTGTCGCCATGAGCATATTGTGCAGGTTGCAGAACCTTTTAAGGAAAATGAGCATTGGTGTCTGGTAATGGAATATGTAGATGGAATAAGTTTGGCTGATCGTCGCCAACCAATACTTGCAGAACCAGAAGCACTACGCTATATCCAACAAATTGGAGAAGCTTTGATAGTGGTACATGAAAATCGGTTGATTCACCGAGATGTACACCCAGGAAATATATTTTTGCGGGTGCGAAATGGACAAGCAGAAGCAGTACTGATCGATTTTGGTTTAGCTCTCGACTTTGACCATATCTTAACTACAAACAGAACTAAAGAAACTTCTGAAGGATTTACACCACCTGAACTTTACGCTCAATATACCAAACCTACTGGGGCTTATAGTGATATTTATTCTTTGGCAGCAACTCTGTATGTACTGATTACTGGAAAAACACCAGTTAGTGCGCTCAAACGCAAGATAGATAATGCTCCATTAGTGGAACCAAAAAAATACAATCCTCAGATTAGCGATCGCACCAACCGCGCAATTTTAACAGGTATGAAGCTAGATCCCAAACAGCGATCGCAATCAATGCGCGAATGGCTAGATTCTTTGGGCTTGATTGGGGAAACTCCTCAGCCTGAGCAAACTGTAACATCTCATACCAACTTAAATCGGGAGAAAAATATTAATTGGACAGCGATCGCAGCTATTGGCACCTTACTTTCAGGCATTGCTGCTTTGATTGCTTTGACTCCTTTGATTCATAGTTCCCCTAGTTCCAAACCATCTTCTACCAGTACACCGTCACTGTCTCCCAGTCCGATATCTACCAAAAAACCGTAAAATTAGCTAGACTTTCATTTTGTATGGTACAAAATTTTCCCAAAATATATTTTTTGTGAAATAGTATTAAGTCATATAAAACAACCATCTCCAGCTTTTTTAAAGTGTTTTAATTACGAATTACGAATTATTTAGAGGTTTTCATGCCCTGGATAGCAGGACAACAATTGCAAAATGGCAAATATGTAATTGAGCAAGTTCTGGGACAGGGGGGATTCGGGATTACCTATAAGGCATTGCATGTTGAACTAAACCAGACAGTTGTAATTAAAACACCTAATGAATACCTCAGCCACGATCCAGAGTATGACAAGTACATAGAGAGATTTATCCAAGAAGGGCAGATACTTGCTCGTTTATCTAAAGACCCCCATCCTCATATTGTGGGAGTAATTGATTTGTTTCAAGAAGGTGATACCCACTGTTTGGTAATGGACTTTGTTGAGGGAGAAAATTTGTTTGAAGCAGTGAAGCGTAGGGGGGCATTACCAGAAGCAGAGATTTTATCCTACATCTGCCAGATTGGGAAAGCTTTGATGGTAGTGCATCAAGCAGGGTTAGTACATAGAGATGCCCACCCTGGAAATATCATGGTGCGGAGAAATGGCAAAGCGGTTTTAATTGACTTTGGAATTGCTAAACAGGTAATTCCCTCAACTATCAGTTCTATTAACAAGGATGGTAATGAAGCCTTTGCGCCCTATGAGCAGAAGGTCAGAGGTAGTCGGGAGCCAACAGTGGATGTTTACTGTCTGGCTGCTACACTTTATTATGCAGTGACAGGTAAATGCCCTGCAACTTCTCTAGCTCGCAAGCTCGATAATGCTTCCCTGAAATCACCTAAGCAAATTAGTCCAAGCATTAGCAAGGAATTAAATCAGGCAATTCTCAAAGGCATGGCGCTGGAAGCAGAAGACCGCCCTCAGTCAATGCAGGCATGGTTGGCAATGTTAGAAGCACCAAAAGCAACACCTCCACCATCTGTTGAGTCAGTTCATAGAAAAGAAGTTGTTCGTTCCAAAGCCAAGCTATTAGAGCTAATTCCAAGTAAACCAAGTACTAAATCATTTAGAATTATTCCTTGGAGCTCGTTGATCAGTGTATTACTAAGCTACCTATTGCTAGGCTACTTATTAGCCGCGTCTAACGCTCCGTACATAATTTGGGCTGTGGCTGTGGCTGGGGCTGTGGCTTGGGCTGTGGCTGCGGCTGTAGCTGTGCCTTGGGCCGTGGCTGCGGCTGGGGCTGTGGCTGTGGTTGTGGTTGGGGCTGGAGTTGTGGCTTGGGCTGTGGCTGGGGTTGTGGCTGGAGTTGTGGCTTGGGCTGCGGCTGCGGCTGCGACTGTGGTTGGAGAAGACTTACTAGAATCTTTTAGCAAATTTCATACTTTTCTAATTTTAGCTAGCACTTCTAGTCTAGGCTTGGGTTTAGGATGGTTAGGAAATAGGATTTTTAATACAGGTACATAGCTTACTCAAGCTATAGAAGCTAAATGACAAAATATTTTGTAGCTGTTGTATCGAATGGAGAAGCGATGTCTAAGGATAAGCAGCTACGCGTCTACGCTTCTTTCACCGATTTATTATAGTGTTGAGTATGCGTTAAAAGTCATGATAGTTTTAAAACATTCCTATTAATCATCTAGGAAAATTAGTGATATTACTAGATGATTTTTGGTTACGAGGCTAGTCTTTTTCTAAGCTCTGCCTCTATTTGTTCACCACCGCTTACTACTACTCCCGGCTTCGCTCTCATCAATGTTAAAAAGTGTTGGAAAGCTTCTTCATCTTGTGGATGGGTTTTGACATATTCTTTTAGTTCTTTATAGGACAAATTTAGATAATCACTCATCTTATTAAGACTTCTCCACTACTAAGAATCTCTACTTCAATTGTTTCGCCTACTAAAACAGCTATTCTATTGTTTCTTCTATCGTACCGAACTAACTCTATGTTCTGTAACAGATTGCTAGTGCGAATGCAGAAATCAAAGAATGCTTTGAGTTGTTCTATGGTCGGTTCCATTATTTAGTGTTTACTTTTTCCTTTTTTATTAATATTAAATCCTTGTATACCTCCGTTTTTCAAGACTGGTTTTTGAACATTTTTGGCAATTGTAGTGTCCGAAATCGCAATTGTAGTATCCGAAATGGCAATTGTAGTGTCCGAAATCGCAATTGTAGTATCCGAAGCAGCAAATGTAGTATCCGAAATGGCAAATGTAGTGTCCGAAATGGCAATTGTAAAGCTGAAAACCTATTTTGTGGTCAGAATACTACCTTTGCAAGGGTCAGGGTTGTTTTTTAGTTTAACAATTCAATGAGAAGAGAGGCGATCGCACTTCCTCTGTTTGCAATTAGGTAAAAAATGCGATCGCCTCAACCATTTACTTAACTCCCACCAAATTAACTGGTGTTACTCCCGCTAAATCTAATATTTGCGGAATCAAATCTTCGCGCTTCACCGCCATCATGTGGACACCATGACACAATTGCCGCGCAATTTGTACTTGCTCGGCGGCAATTTTCACTCCTTCCTCTAGCGGATGTTTTGCTTGTGCCAATCTATCAATAATGTGCTGGGGAATATTTACACCCGGAACACACTTATTAATAAATTGGGCATTTTTTGCCGATTTCAACAGAAAAATTCCTGCCAAAATTGGTTTTTTATAACCAGAGGCGATGGTATCCATGAATTTTTCTAAGCGATCAAAATCTGTAATTAATTGACTTTGAAAAAATTGCGCTCCGGCTTCGATTTTACGTTCAAATCGACTTTGTAAGCCTGACCAACTCGCACATTGCGGATCAACTGCTGCACCTGTAAATAAATCTAGTGCGCCATCTGTTAGAAGTTGTTCGTTACAGTCAAACCCTTGATTCATCTTTCTAATTAGTTGCAGCAGTCGCACAGCTTCTAAATCAAAGACACCTTTAGCATTGGGATGATCGCCTGCTTTTACGGGGTCGCCTGTCAAAGCTAAAATGTTACGGATACCCAAAGCATGAGCACCCATTAAATCAGCTTGTAAACCAATTCGGTTGCGATCGCGGCAAGCAATCTGACAAATCGGTTCGATTCCCTGTTGCAATAAAATTGCCGAAGCCACTAACGAAGACATCCGCAATACTGCTCGGCTACCATCGGTAATATTGACGGCATGAACTCTCCCCTTAAGAGTCGCCGCCATTTGGAGCATATGTGTTGGATCTCCGCCTTTAGGAGGTGCTACTTCGGCAGTAACTAAAAATTCGCCTGCTTGCGCGGCTCGGCGAAAGGCATTCAAGACTGTCTTACTCTGGGTATCAGACATAACATTCAAGATTTCAATTTCTTACAGGGTAAATCAAATTACCCCTAAAAGCGAAATCCTTAAAGAGGTATGGTATAACCCAATGCAGCTTTCACTTCTACTAGAGTTTGGTTTGCAACTGCTTGAGCTTTTTGTCGTCCATCACGCAACACCGACTCTAAATAGCCTTTGTCATCCATGACAGCCTGATATTTATCTTGGATCGGTTTAAGGGCCGCGATCGCTGTTTCGGTCAATAATGGCTTGAATTGTCCCCAACCCATATCTTGACACTCCGCTGCTACCTCTTGTTTTGTTTTACCAGCCAGCAGCATATATAGCGTTAACAAATTATTACACTCTGGACGCTCTGGATCGTCGAAAGTTAAACCCCGAATCGGATCTGTTTTACAGCGCTTAATTTTATTAGCAATTTGTTCTGGTGTATCTAACAAATTAATCCGGCTTAATTCCGATGGGTCAGACTTAGACATTTTGCGAGTACCATCAGTCAAACTCATCACCCTTGCGCCTTCTTTGCGAATCAAAGGTGCTGGTAGCTTTAGCACTGGTCGATCTGGTTTAGCAAATAAGTGATTAAAGCGATTGACAATATCCCGCGTCAATTCTAAATGTTGCTTTTGGTCTTCACCCACAGGCACAAAATCTGCCTTGTACAGCAAAATATCAGAAGACATCAGCACTGGGTAGTCCAATAAGCCTACACCCACATTTTCGCCCTGTTTGACTGCCTTTTCTTTAAACTGGATCATATCTTCCAGCCAGTTGAGGGGTGTAATGCAGTTGAGCAACCAAGTGAGTTCGCTGTGTGCTGAGACGTGAGATTGCACAAAGATGGTGGAATGATTTAAATCTAGACCACAAGCGAGATAGAGAGCAACGAGGGTATAAGTATTCGATGCCAACTCTTTGGGGTCGTGGGGTAATGTAATCGCGTGTAAATCCGCGACGAAAAGGTAATTTTCGTATTCACTCTGGGCTTCTACCCAGTTACGAATTGCTCCCAAGTAGTTGCCTAAATGTAAATTTCCAGTTGGTTGAACTCCCGACAGAACGCGCTGCTTGCCCATAAATTTCCAGTTACTTATCTCAAATCCGCGCTATGTAAAGCAGCGGTTACAAAACACATTTAATTTTGACATTTTCTTGAGCAAGTGGGCATGGGGAAGAGGGCATGGGGCATTGAACATTGTCATCCTTTCCTTATCCCCCTATTTCTTTGTGACACTGGCGTTCAAAAATTGGACTTTGGACTTTTTGACTCTGGACTATAGGTTTAACTGCTGAACAAATGTCTGATGTTCAACTGAAGCTAGTCCTTGTTGCAACACTGCTAATACTTGTGGCATATTTCCGGTAACTAAAGCTGAAACATCAAGCCACAGTCCGGGAAAAATTTGACTTTGAATGATGCCTGATGCATTCGGTATCCGGCTTACATATTCATCTAACTGCAAGCTGAACCAACTCACAGTCTGCTCAAAAACCTGCCAAACAATATACTCTTGAATACCATTGCGGCGATAAGCACGTTTTTTTTCATATAAATCTTTGGTAGCACTGCTGGCGGCAACTTCTGCTACTAATTCTGGCGCACCTTCTACGTAACCATCAGTACTCAGATGAGACGAGCCACCACAAGCTGCATCGATTAATAGAATGGCATCAGGCTGGGGTTCATTATCTAAATCTAGTCGTATAGTTGGATTATCACCTAGTCTGACACCGGGCGTAGCTACTTTATAATTTCCGAGCCAAATCATCAAATTACCATGAGGTTCGGCGTGGGTTTCAAAGCGCCAGGGGGATGCCACGTAAACGACTCCTTCAATTAATTCAGCTTTCTTGAGATTGGGCATAGCGTTGTAGCGGCGCTCAAATTCGGAGCGAGTGAGGCGATCGCCACTCTCAAGAGGCGGAATATAGGCAGGAGAAGTGATTGGAGTCGGCTGTTGTGGAGAGGTATTAACCACGATCGCAGGCGCTATAGTTGGGTAAATTGATTTTATCGCAGTCGATTAAGGGTCAAGGGGAAATCACCAATGCCCAATGCCCATTTCCCAAAATTTATGTACTTTCAGTTTACAAAAGTCGATAAAAGTTAAAGTCGCGTCAAATCGAGTAGCAGTAACCTGAGAATAAGTAACTTTTCTACTCCGGGGTATGTGCTGATGAGAGCCTTACTACTCTGGCCGATAATGCCCAATTCTTTTTGGTCTTATCAAGAGACACTAGATCTGGCAGGTTTACGTTCTACTAATCCACCACTGGGTTTAATAACTATAGCAGCAATGCTGCCTAGCGATTGGGAAATAAGATTTGTGGATCGCAATGTCTCTCTAGAGACAGATGCAGACTGGGATTGGTGCGATATGGTAATCATCTCTGCGATGATTATTCAGAAACAGGATTTTAGAGAGTTAATTCAAAAGGGAGTTGCGTTAGGTAAAAAGGTAGCGGTTGGTGGCCCCTATCCTACGTCAGTACCTGAATTTGCTTTAGAAGCAGGAGCGCAATATCTAATTTTAGATGAAGGGGAATGCACTATTCCCATGTTTTTAGAAGCTTTGGCACGGGGAGATGAACGGGGAATTTTCCGTTCTTCAGAAAAACCCGATGTCACCCAAACGCCAATTGCGCGGTTTGATTTACTCTATCTCGATGCATACTTGGCAATTACATTACAATTCTCCCGTGGTTGTCCGTTTCAATGCGAGTTTTGCGACATTATCAATTTATATGGACGCAAACCCCGCACGAAGACGCCAGAACAAATGCTGCGGGAATTTCAAGCTATCTACGATTTAGGCTGGCGGCGGTATGTGTTTGTTGTGGATGACAACTTCATCGGCAATAAGCGTAACGCCAAGGTTTTTTTACAAGCCCTCATCCCCTGGATGGAAGCCCACAATTACCCGTTTGTATTGCTAACGGAAGCTTCACTCAATTTAGCTGAGGATGATGAATTAATTGCGTTGATGGTGAAAGCTGGCTTCACCCTAGTATTTATGGGTATCGAAACCCCAGATACAGATAGTCTTTTGGGGATTCACAAAGTCCAGAATACACGTAAAAGCTTAATTGAATCTTGCCACAAAATTACCAAAGCAGGATTGCAGATTATGTCTGGTTTTATCATCGGCTTTGATAACGAACGTCCTGGTGCGGGAGAACGAATTCGAGAATTTATTGAGGAGACTGGCATTCCTCAAGGGCAGTTTAGTATGCTGCAAGCATTACAAAATACTGCGATGTGGAATCGTCTTCAGCAGGAAGGGCGATTGGTTGATGGTTTGGGAACTTTCCACCAAGGCGCACTGATGAACTTTACCCCAACGCGCCCAGTGGAGGAAATTACAGAAGAATACATCCAAGCGTTTTGGAACATCTATGAACCCATGCCTTACTTGAAACGCACTTTCCGCCACTTTATGATGATGAACGGGTGGCGGGGGAAAACTCAGCGTAAAATAACTTTGCATGAGATTCGTCTGTTTTCAGCTATTTGCTGGCGACAGGGTGTGGTACGTTCAACAAGGTGGCGGTTCTGGTGGCAATTAATAGCGATCGCGCTTGTTAAACCCCGTTTGCTATATGATTACCTAACAACCTTAGGTGTTGGCGAACATTTCTTCAATTACCGCTATGAAGTTAGGGCGCAGTTACAAGCTAAACTAGCAGATTTAAAGCAGCAGCAACAACAAGAGAAAGTGACTTACCAGCTAGAGACTGTGAGTTAGATAGGTGATTTTTGAGGCGATCGCTCTTGGAAGTGTAAGATGAGTGCGATCGCCTTACTTTTTGACTATATCTGTTTTATTTTGAGTTCTACTTTAAGTATTAAGCTTCAAGATCGTTTCTACAATTTTTCCCCATATAATACAGCAGAAATCAGCCTACGTATATACTTACTTAGGGAAAAATTCTGACATAATATTTAGCTAATATTAAGCTGGATACTTGCCTGCCTTGGTATTAGTTTTGAGTGCGATCCAGCAGTACCACACTTCCTATCTTTAATTTTTTCAATTAGACAGACTAAGCAAAGAGCAGTCTTGCTTCTTTACTCTAGTAAGCCAGTAATATGTTTTAGAAATTGGCATGATCGGGCTATTTTACATCTTACTTTTTTCTTTCTTGAAATTTTATACCACATCTTGGTTGAGATTTTAGTTCCCCCAAGCTATACCTTGTAAGCGTCTTTGCTTATACTCAGCCCCGATCCCAGACGCATACTTTTTGATTGACGTGCTTTAAATTACATGATATGTTTCTAACAAGAATTTTTCCAAAATTTAAATTTATTCCTAAAAAAAGATACAAATATAATTAGCACGTTGCTAATTACGTCGGAAGAACTAACAACTGAATCCTCTCTAAAGTAAGTATGAATTCCTATACTTAAGCGAGTAATCAGAAACTACAATAAGTCCTAACTTTGCTTATTTAGTTCTTCTGGAAATACTTGGCAGAGTTTTCTCTCTTGAATAAAATTTTCTTGGCTTTTTTTCTATTTTAAGATTACTTTTAAAGGTATTTCTCACTCAATGCGGAACCGAGATAACGATGCTCATTTCAGGATGAGCGATTACCTGCGAAACACTCACCCAGAGACAAATGCAAATAACGACGCAGTATTGCCCGACTGGCGATTAAGCGGTCTTTGGGAATTAAATAAAATTGATGCCACAGTGGCATCGGACTATACCGAAGACAGCAGTAATTTAGTTGTGGCTGATGTTAACTACAATCACCCCAATTTAGCTGCTAACACCTGGGCTAATTCCACAGACATAGCTGGAACTACAAGTGATGATGTTCGCCGTTGGGACTTTGGCATTAGAGATAATTCTCCCATAGGCGATCGCTCATTCAAAGGGCATAGAACTCACATAGCAGTCAGGCCAAATGTCCCTATCATTACTAAAAATGACTTTCAAACAAGTCCTATCAAACTCAATGCAGATAACGCAGTAACGCCCGACTGGTCGCCAAACGACTCATATTATACCAGTGACAATCTCTGGGGTTTAAAGAAGATTCAAGCACCAGCCGTATGGGACTATACCAAAGGCAGCAAGAATGTTGTTGTGGCTGTAGTTGATACTGGTGTTGATTACAATCACCCTGACTTAGCTGCTAATATCTGGAACCCCAATGGTATTCACGGTTGGGACTTTGGCGATGGAGATAGCGATCCGAATGACAATGACCCAAAAGGTGGCCATGGAACTCACGTTGCAGGAATAATCGGTGCTGTAGGGAATAACGGACTAGGTGTTATCGGGGTTAGTCCAAATGTCTCCATTATGGCTACGAAGCATTTCCGGGCAAGTGACCCAGAAGGGTATTTATGGGATGTTCCGAAAGGTATCTATTACGCTGTAGATAACGGAGCCAAAATCATCAATCTCAGTTTTGGTTCCAGCGCTTTCGATCAAGCTCAATATGATGCTCTTAACTATGCATACAGTAAAGGCGTTTTAGTTATAGCAGCAGCCGGTAATAGCAATCGCAATATTGATACCGAACCACATTATCCTGCAAGCTACGATCTTCCAAATATCATTTCTGTTACAGCTACAGATCAAAATGACCAGCTGGCCTATTTCTCTAACTACGGTGCAAATTCGGTAGATTTAGCTGCACCTGGGGTAGATATCTACAGCACATTTCCCAATAATCAATATGCTAAGTGGAATGGCACATCAATGGCTGTTCCTTTTGTTAGTGGTGCTGCGGCATTACTGTTAGCTGCTAACCCTAATCTGGGTGTTTTAGATCTGAGATACGCCTTGCTATCAACGGTTGATAAAGTTAATTCTTTGCAAGGCAAAATTAACACTGGGGGTCGCTTGAATGTGCTAAATGCCTATCAAAAGGTTGTTGGCAATAATCAAGCAAAGCCTGACAGTGTATCAACCAATTCTGGAGGTACATCTGCCGAATCTACAATTCACATTGAAGCAGAGAATTACAAAAACGCCTACGATACAACGCCTAATAATTCAGGTAGCCAATATCGCAAAGATTTAAATGTAGATATTGAGAATACCAGTGATGTAGGTGGCGGCTACAATATAGGTTGGGTCAAGGCTGGAGAATGGCTCACCTACGATTTGAAGATACCAGAAAAGGGATTTTATAACCTTGTAGCCAGAGTCTCTACTGCTGAAAATACTCAAAAACAATTTAAAACTTCAATTGATAATCAACAAGAGCGAATCCTCAGTTTTGGTTACACAGGAGGATATCAAGCTTGGACTGATGTGATTACACAAGGACTGAGCTTAAGTGCAGGTAGCCATGAACTGCGTGTGGAAATGCTCACAGATAATTTTAATCTCAACTACATTGAGCTAATTCCCACAAACACAGCTTACGGTACTAGCAATAGTGACGCGATTTCAGGTAATGCCGATAATAATTCCATCTATGGCGGTGCTGGTAATGATAACCTCTCAGGTGGTCTTGGTAATGACACTATTTTTGGCGAGGATGGTAACGACAGCATCAATGGCGAAGATGGTGACGACCTTCTCTACGGACAAAATGGCAATGACTCCCTTAATGGTGGTGTAGGGAACGATAATCTCAAAGGCGATGCTGGTAACGACAACCTCAATGGTAATTTAGGGAATGACAGCCTTGAGGGTGGTGTGGGGAATGATACCCTCAATGGTAGTTCTGGCAATGACACTCTCAATGGTGGAGATGGTAACGATACTGCTTCTTATCAAAATGCTAATAGTGGCGTCAACGTTAACTTGAAAACTGGTAGAGCTAACGATGGACTAGGCAGCACCGATACACTTACTAGCATTGAGACTGTCATTAGTTCTAATTACAATGACATTCTCATCGGTGGTAATGGGAATGACACCTTGATCGGCGGTTCTGGTAACGATACCCTCACAGGTGGTTCTGGTTGGGACACCCTCACAGGTGGTGCGGGAGCCGATATTTTTGTCTTCAATTCTGTATCAGAAGGTATCGATCAGATCGCAGATTTTTCTCGTCAAGCTGGAGATAAAATTCAGATTAATGGCTCTGGCTATGGAATCACTGCTACAGATATTAATAAGTTCAGCTACCAAACCAATACAGGCGCTTTAAGCTTTAATACTGGGACAAGTACAATTCAGTTTGCTAGCCTCAGTCCTAATACTGGCTTAATTCCTACTACTGACATAATTATTGTCTAGAAATTTTGCTAATTGGAAAAAACAATTTGACAGACACATTCACAGCAAGCCAAACTCCGAAAGCCAGTTCCAATACAAAATTTGTCTTGAAAAATTTACTTATGCGGTAAACCCTGAAGCCGCAGTAGTTTCGCTGCGTTCTTAATATTGCTTCTTTCCCTTGTTCCCCATTCCCTGTTGCCTGGGGATAGTGATATAACTTTATTGAGCCACATAAAATCAATATGTATTTGGCATCAATCAAGCTAGTATAGTTACTATTTGTTGCAATTATTTAGAGAAAACACTGGCATAAAGGTTGTTTTTGAAGAAAAATGTTTTTCTTCTTTATGAAAAAAGCCTTATTTTTATCATTACAGAATTGATGCAAACTTGATTACGCTATTGGCAAGATAAAACTATCACTGCCTATAAAAGTAGGCTTGACACAATGCGTAACTTAAAATTGCTTCTTGCTACTACAGCCTTAAGCATGGGTGTTCTAACATTGTCTGGTCAACAGGCAAATGCTGGACAACTATACAACGGCTGGAACTATGGTATTGACGCAGTTGGTGATGGCTCTGGTGGTAACACCTACGACATCAAAGGTATGGCAATTAAAGATTCAGGTGACAAAATTTATGTCGCTCTGACAGGTGGAATGCCTTTGACAGGCACTACTTATGGCTCAACTCCCATTGGTTGGGGTGACTTGTTCTTTAATTTCTCAGGTAAAGACTTTCAAACAGCTAGTCAAAACGGTCAACTCGTTGGTGTAAGGTTTGCCAACTATGACAATAGCCTAGCAACTGGAGTTTATAAAGGGGTTGCAGCAAAGAGTATCACCGCGCAACACGCAGGCTACAGCAGCTTGAAGGGGTACTACGA
This sequence comes from Calothrix sp. NIES-2098, assembly GCF_963875125.1. NCBI lineage: Bacteria > Bacillati > Cyanobacteriota > Cyanophyceae > Nostocales > Calotrichaceae > Calothrix > Calothrix sp. NIES-2098. Next base: position 6,879,268 of record NZ_CAWNKJ010000001.1, on the reverse strand, counting down.
TCATGGATTTGCTAAGACTAATACCCAAGGTACAGACTTAGCAACTACACAAGATGTTTACAACTACTATTACAACTCTACAGTTGCGAGTAACCCGACTACAAGCAATACATCTATCCTAAATGCGATCGCATCAGGTTCAAAAGTCGGAAATATCTCCATGCTTGCTGCTCAAGATTTGACGACTGCTGGGCTAGATTTTTCTCACTTCTCGGCTTTAGGAGATTATACCGTTGGCTTTTCTCTGGATAAAGCTTTATTAGGTAGTGGTAATTACGTCAGTAATATATTCTTAGAGTGTGGTAATGATGGAGTTGCACTTAAGGGAAATATTCAACCTGTACCAGAATCATCAGGCGCAATTGGTTTAATTTTGGCAGGTTTAACTTTCGTCATGGGCCAGCAACATCAGCTGCGTAGAAAGCAGCGTGTATTGGGTTGAGTTTCTCCTGTTTCAAGAATATGTTTATATCATCTCTGAGTTAAAACATTAAAGGTGCATCTAATTTTCTGAGAAATTTTCAATAGCTTGTGATTTCGCGTGTTGAAATAAATATAATACTTGTCCAACTTCTCCTCCCCCTGCAACAGGGTAGAGGAGATTTTAGTTAGAGCTAAAAAACATTGTGAATTTAATTTCAAAACAGATGACTTCAAACTGTAAGATAAGGCTGAACATTTTGTAAGTAATTGGCTGCTGGGCAATGAAATTTCTCGGCATTGATTTAGGTTGGAAATCGCAACCAAGTGGACTCTGCTGCTTAGAATTAATAGATGGAGAATTAAAAATTATTGATTTAGACCGTAAAGAAGCGATCGCAGATATCCTCAACTGGATCGATACTTACGTGCATCCAGATGCACCAGCAATCATTGCTGTAGACGCACCTACTCTCATCCCTAATGCTAGCGGGAGTCGCCTACCAGACAAACTCAGTCATAAATACTTTGGTAAATATCATGCAGGATGCTACCCAGCTAATTTGGGTTTAGCCTTTGCCGAGCGTACCGTCAACTTTGGTTTAGAATTAGAATTTCGTGGTTTTGCCCACGCACCAACTATAAAACCCCAAACACTCGGCAGATATCAAATAGAAGTTTTTCCGCATCCGGCTATAGTTCATTTATTCAATTTAGAATGCATCCTCAAATATAAAAAAGGACGCTTGCGCGAGCGCCGCTTAGAACTCATCAGACTCTACAATTATATTGTTGATATCCTGCCTACTCTCCAACCACCTCTGCGTCTGGGTGGTAGCCTACGGCAAGCCGCTGGCGCGTCTACGTTTATCCCAGAAATTCCCAACACAGGTGCAGCACTTAAAGCCGTTGAAGATCGATTAGATAGCCTCATCTGTGCTTATGTGGCTGCACACTGGTGGTATTGGGGCGAGCAACGTAACTTAGTATTAGGCGATCGCACTACTGGTTACATTGTGATTCCTCAGGGAAGTCAAGAGTAGAACTTAAACGCTGCGACGAGCATTCCAGCAGGTATCAATCCTCAGCAGATTGCTTGCTGCTCCACAAAAGTTGCAGCGCTGACTCATCAAATATGTAAGCTGACTCACTATCCCTAATCACCCGTTTACCAAGCCGAGGAAAAATGCCAACATCTAAGCGTCCTGCTTCTCCACCTATCAGGTATACAAGGTCTTGATTGAAGGGATTACGAAGATGATGTGGTTGTTGAGGTAGCCCAAATCCCATAAAGTCTCCTGGTTCTACTTCGTATTCCCTATCTCCAATTTCCGCAATACCTCGACCTGACAAGATGTAAACCCATTCTTCTTCATTCTGGTGAGCGTGATAAATAAAAGATTCCTTACCAGGTGGTACACGAGCAATCGTTACACCAATGCGTTTAAGACCGACAGCACGCCCAAGGAACCGTAAATAAATTTCTGAATTGGGATTGAGTGGATGATGAAACTCAAACGCATCTATTGAATTAATCTCTGATGCTTTCAGCAGAGAATGTTGTTCATCAGTCACATTGATGTCCTCCTATCAAATTGGTAAATGGTCGGAACACCACAATCAACTAATCCGCAGACACCTTTCACCTACCGTCCTACTAAAATCTCAAAATAACTCAATCTTAAATATCTACAAAATGGCCTTTTGGTTGCTCCAAGGAAAGTAAAAAGTTAAAACATATATGTTTTAACTTTTTACTTTTAAACGCCAGTTGCTACCCTACCCTTCCGGTTCTCCGTTGGGCGTAGCCCTTCTCGCAGAGTTGGAGTATCGACAACTTGACTGAATCTACTCCGCCCAAGCAATCAACCTTGGCTCATAAGCATTAGAGAGGTATGGGTGTTTCGGTAATACGCGCAAAGATAAGCCTTGCAAACCAGAGGTGGTGTAAATAATATTAGCCGTGTAAACACTTAGTCCTTGTGTATCCTCGCCTTGGTAATCCATAACTACGGGAACAGCGTTGACTATATCACCATTGGCATCAATTGCACCTTGGTATAGTTCCACCTGCACATCGTTGTTAGTCAAAGTGGCCAAATCTACCTTGGCTTTCACTGCCACGGTTTGGTTAACTTCAATATCTGCGGCTGCTGACACGTCAACATCTTTGATTTTGATATTAAACCAATGGTCGCTGAGTTTGGCTTTCCACTCTGCTAATTCTTTCGCTGGGGCGTAGTTATCGGCAGTGAGAGTATGATAGCGATCGCTAGCAGGGAAATAAGCTCGTTGGGCATATTCTCGCACCATCCGGGCTGTGTTAAAGAACGGACAATTCAAGCGAATCGCATCCTTCATTTTCGCTACCCAATGACGGGGTAAACCATCAACATCGCGATGATCGTAAAATAGCGGTACAACTTCCTTCTCTAGCAAATCGTAGAGAGCGTTGGCTTCTACCTCATCTTGATAGTTGGGATCTTCGTAATTTTCTCCATGTCCAATCGCCCAACCAGTGCGGACATAATCAGCCTCATCCCACCAGCCATCAAGAACGCTTAAATTTGGCAATCCGTTCATTGCGGCTTTCATTCCACTGGTTCCAGACGCTTCTCTAGGACGACGTGGGGTATTTAGCCAGATATCGCAACCAGCCACCATCAACCGCGAAATGTGAATGTCGTAATTGGGAACAAACACCACTTGTTTTTCTAAATGTTGTTCGCGGATGAAATGATTAATCTCGCGGATGAGTTCTTTACCGGGAATATCTTTCGGGTGTGCTTTACCAGCGATGACAAATTGGACTTTGCGGTTTTTATTACCGAGTAATATCCGCCGGATGCGTTCTAAATCGCGCATCCAAAGAGTAGCACGCTTGTAGGTAGCAAAACGCCTTGCAAAACCAATGGTTAAAACGTTTGGATCTAAAACTTCTTGAGCTTGAGCAATATCCGAAGCCGAAGCACCGCGATCGCGTAAATGCTTCACTAAATGCTCTCGCACATACAAAATCATATCCAAGCGACAGCGTTCGTGATTGCGCCACAACTCCTCATCGGGGATGGCGTCCATCCTCTCCCACAACTGATTATCTGGTGGTGCTGATGACCAATTTGGCCCCAGGTAACGGTCATACAATTCCTGAGTGGATTTTGCCACACAACTACGGGCATGGACACCATTCGTAATTGCTGCGATCGGTACTTCCTCTACGGGTACTTTCTTCCACAACCCTTGGAACATCTGGCGTGACACCACCCCATGCAGTTGCGCTACACCATTGGAAAATGTTGCCATCTTCAGCGCCAACACTGCCATACTAAAAGGTGCAGATAAATCGCCTGTATTTTCCCGTCCTAGCCCTAAAAATTGTTCTTCAGGCAAGCCAAAGATCCCTGCATAATATTTCAGGTAGTCCAAAATTTTCTGCGGTGGGAACAAATCAATCCCCGCTGGTACAGGTGTATGGGTAGTGAAAATATTACTGGAAGCTACTACTTGTCTGGCATCAGCGTAACTCAACCCTTCTTCCTGAATCAACATCCGGATTCGCTCCAGGGCTGAGAAAGCTGCGTGACCTTCATTCATGTGGTAAGCAGTAACTTTATACCCCAAAGCTTTTAACATCTGCACGCCACCGATACCCAGCATGATTTCCTGGTGGATACGCATGTCAATGTCGCCACCATACAGCTGATCTGTGATGTCATGGTCGTAAGGGTTGTTGGGTTCAATGTTGGTATCCAACAAATACAGTGGTACTGTTCCCACTTGTACCCGCCAAACCCTAGCGTACACTTTACGTCCTGGGTACTCTACGGCAATGCGCAATTCTGAGCCATCAGAATTACGCTCCAGGTGTAAAGGCATATTGTAGAAATCATTGATGGGATAGCGTTCTTGCTGCCAACCATCAGCATTGAGATACTGGGCAAAGTAACCTTGTTGGTAGAGCAAGCCAACACCAACCAAAGGTAATCCCAAGTCACTGGCAGATTTTAGGTGATCTCCCGCGAGAACCCCCAAACCTCCAGAGTAAACTGGCAAACAATCTACTAATCCAAATTCAGCCGAAAAATAAGCGTAGCATTCTTTTGGTTTTTGGCTGCGCTGTTTTTGATACCAGGAACGCTCTTGTAAATAATCTTCTAGCTGACGAGCAGCTCTATCCATTTGCGCTAAGAAGCCTTCATCTTCGACAACTTCCAACAATCGCCCTTGGCTAATAGTACCCAGCATTAACACTGGGTTATGGTGGCTAGACTCCCATAAGTCAGGATCTAGGCGGCGAAATAAATCTTTGCTCTCAACGTTCCAATCCCAGTGCAAGTTATATGCCAGCCGCCGCAGCGGTTCAAGTCGCGGCGGAAGAGAAGGAGAGACGTTAAATGTACGAATTGGCTGCATAGGTTGGCAAAACTCCAAGTTTAGCTAAGGTTATTTTTTACTGTCTTTACCCAATGTTGCCAATTCTTTATACTATGTTTGTAAGAATGCTATGACTTTGTTAAGCATTGAGAATCATTCTTGTCAACGTTGCTAGAGTTTACACCAAGACTATTTCATATCTTAAGCGGTCTTCTGGGATCTGTGCTTGGTATTGTAAAACTTAACTATTGACTGTAATTTTCTACTCAATTACAAATAGCTCTGGATGTATTAAATTTTTTCAGTATTTAGATTTATTTTCGATTTAATTATTAGCTGGATAATAACTGTCAAAAACCTCTCTGGAAGCTATATTCGAGAGATTTTACTCCGCCAGCAAACAATCTGCTATGAGTTCAAAGCAGATTCTCATTTTTAATTATTTTTTAATAATCTTTGTTGCGGAATTTTAGTAGATTGAGTACAAAAATTCTGTGTTTTAGCAGATTGCGATTCATGTAAGTAGCGATCGCCAACTGTGTAGGCAGGACAAATAAAAATTTATTTTAGTTTTCAATTTGTCATTTGTTGAGTGGCAATAGTTATATTCTCTCTTCTACTGCTGTGCAACCCTACTTCCTTGCATTGTCCAGTCGAGTGGAATCTGTTTAACCAAGACGACAAGTTAAAGTAACAATCTATGCACCCAAGTAAGAAGAATCCTTGGTGTTGTTCGGTATAGTCAGAGCCATAGCTGCTACACAAGCTAACTCAGCTGCTACTTGATAAGCAAGTTTGATATTTGAGCCAGCATCTTTAGCTGTGTTGGAGCGAGAGGCTTTTTGAATACGTGGTTCTTGCTTGACATCACCCGCCACCACAGCTCGTTGCAAAATGATGTAGGCATCCAAGTCTTCTGAGTCATAATCACTTTGCAGTAGCAATTTGATCTGATTTTGGGCGGCGACACTCAAATAGCCGGTGTTTAAAGCTTGTTGAACAATTTCTTTCATAAAATGCCTACTTTTTAAACTAACTGTGAGAGTGGAGAGTGATGGATAAATTTGGGCTATGTCTATCGACAAGCCGCTACGCTTCCACTCTCTTCTCCCGTCGAGTAAATTTGCTTGTAAATTTGTGTCTATGTTTTATTCAAAATTTATTATGAGCAAGGTTCAGCACACATCACCCAAATGGGTTATCTAAGCGGGTGATTTACAAATTGTTAGATATCAGCCATGAGAAAATTATCAATTATGAATCGCAATAGTAAAAATTATTTATGCTAAATTGCTACACTTAAATAATTTTATTTATTGGTATAAAAATTTGTTTTTTATATAAAAAGCTATATACATTTGAGTAAACGTTATAAATTAAAAATATTTTTTTAGCCTGCTATTAAAAATAAAATGTGTTATATTTGAAGGCACTTGTTGTTAAAAGCCACTCATGTACTTGCAAGAGTGATTTGTTTTTTATGTAAATCATCTGTGTGCAACATGATTAGAGCAGCATACTCTAGAAATTCGTTGCAAGAAAGCCGTCATAGCAGTCGGGGAAGGGCTTACTTGTTTGCACCGATGGTGAACTTTAATGTGATGGCTGAAGTAGGGGATACTCCACCCTAACATAATTTTACTTGCTCAAAAATACCAAAAATAAATAAACAATAAATACATTTGAATATAAAGGTAAAATTTTTGACCTTTTATCTAGATAGATAAAAATGTATTGTTGTTAACAAAAAGCTTGTTAAATAGGGTAGGTGGCAAAAGTCTAAACTACTCCAATTGCAACTTAATGATGCAGTTTTGATTTAGCAATTCACCGATCTTGGGATTGAACTCAGCTTTGCGAGAAGCAGCAGTACCTTCATTAAAGTTAATTTTGAATACTGCTATGGCGCTTTTTTACGCAGCAAAGCAAGCATTAGATACCAATTAACTTCAAGAATTGCTGAAGAAATCAAATTCACAATCTTGTTCTGAACCTGGCTTTACAGGTGTTTACAAGAATTTGGGTAGCTTATCTGTGCATCAGGTAAGTAAAAAAAGATTGCCATTTTTACAAGCTTTCTCATCTCTGACAACTAAATAACTATTTTTCTCATATTGGATGAGTATTTCTCACATTCAGCAAGCTATTTCAATCATCTTGAGAGATTTTTGTATTAGAGCTTTAACATACATTGCTCGCATTGTTTTCTAAGTAACAGCCACAATCTATTTGAACTCAACTAACCATGAAAAATCAGGATTACTTAGCCAAAATACAACGATTTCAAGAAGTTTTATTGACTACAATCTTAGGTAGTATTCCAACGATCGCTCTTGGCCCTCAATTACGAAATCTGGTATATCGGAGAATTTTTGCTAGTTTAGATAGTCAAGTTTATATCCAAAATGGAGTTGAGTTTATTGGGACTAATTGCATGGAAATCAGCAAAAATGTATTGATTTTCAAAGGTGTGCGGATAGATGCCAAGGGAGAGAATAATAGAATTTACCTAGGAAATAAAGTAGCTATTGAGCGTAATGTTGATATAGGTTGTTTGGATGGTACTTCTATCTATATTGATGATGAGACTTTCATTGGCCCTAACGTATGTATTGCTGGGCCTGGGGATATCAAAATAGGTAAATACTGTATGATTGCATCTCATTCAGGCATATATGCGAATAATCATAACTTTGCCGATCCCATAGAACCAATCCGATACCAAGGAATTACACGCAAAGGAATTGTGATTGAAGATGATTGCTGGCTAGGACATGGGGTAACTGTATTAGATGGCGTCACGATTGGTAAAGGTAGCGTGATTGGTGCAGGCGCAGTTGTGACGAAAAATATTCCTCCCTTCTCAGTCGCTGTAGGTATACCAGCAAAAACGATCAAAAGCCGTATTCACAAAGATTTATTGCTGAACGGTAATCATCACGAACTGCATAGACTAACAACTTATGAAGAAGGAAATAGGAGTTAGTAAATCATCAAGCATTTAAATTAGGCATTTTTCGCTGAGGTGTTCAATTAGGGGCGGGTTCATCAAAATTCTCGTTAATACTTAACTAGTATGCTCCTCTTGAAGAGATGACAGCCCCTGCTCTAAGTGAGAAAATCGCTTGGTAAGCCTGAAACCTCGCAATGCAACAGATTTCTACGCTTTGTTGACACCAATAAATACTGAGGCGAAGTCAACTGTTTGCGATTATGATGGACGGCGGACTATAAAAAATAGCGATTTCTGATAACTAGCTACTCTGTATCTACACCTGGAAACCTATGGCGCTAGTAAACGTCATCAGAGTAACCAGTCCACAACTTCTTAGTAAGGGATATCTAAAAAACAGACAAACCCTCTACCAGACCCAATGATGTGCTGGAGAAATAGTTCTCCAACGCACCATAGTCTTCCAAAAAAGGGACGAGATTTGGGTAATATAAAGGAGCTATCTTTTCTGCATAGCAGATACCGAGAGAGAGATTTTCTGTTTCTCATACCTTTTGGAGATATCTCTGATGCTTACTTTAAAAATCGCTGTTTATATTGTTGTTGCCTTCTTTGTGACTATCTTCGTCTTTGGATTTTTGTCGAACGATCCAGCTCGTAACCCCGGTCGTCGGGATTTAGAGTAAAAGCGCGATTGATAATCCGCGTAGTAATGCCGGAAGGCCGAAGACACTAGAAGCTATGGACACTGGCTTAAGTGGGAAGCTACCCTCCAAAAGTTTGCTAAAGGGAGGGTAATCCCAAATTTGACCCAGAAGGAAACCCTGCTGGTGGATCTTTTGGCGGCTTAGTGTTCTTGTCCGGCAAGCTTGCTGCAAATAGGCAGAAAGCAAAGTCGGAAGGCAAAAAGTGTAGTTCATCCTTCCGGCTACTTATTGGCTATTTGTTAGCTTGATTGTGCTGAAATATGCTTCATCCAGTTCTGCCACCTGCACCACCTCCGATCGCGGAAGCGTTACAACCTGCTAAGACTACCTCATCTGCTAGCGATCCCAAGTTTAATTTATTAATAGCAGCAGATACTGGGACGCAAGAAAATCAAGAGACATCCCAGCAACAACAAGCAAAGCCACAGCCTTTAACTGTAGGGAAGCAAAAGTCTCTATCAGAGAGGCTAAAACTGAGTCGAAATAACTTAGGATTTTCCTCAACCCTAGTTAAAGTTAATCCGCCGGAAATTGCTCCACCGGAATTTTCTTCTGCGATCGCTCCGAGGAGTGCAGCATTGTTGGGGCAGCCATTAGCAATTGCTTATCCGACAAACAATGGCAGCAGTAGCTTAGATGCGCCAGCCAGCGTGGTATTACCCGCTTCAGCCCCAAATGCTACCAGCAATCAGAACTTGTTCCCAAATGCACAATTTACCCAAGTAGAACAGCCAAGTAATACTCAACCAGCCCAACCAGCCAGAAGTAGCAATCTTTCACTATCTTTTTCGGAATCTGTTGCAGAAAATACTGGGCCACTTCAACCAGTACAAAATACTATTGAATTCAAGTCTCGCAGTCCAACTAACGGATCGCCAACACCCTCAACAATAGAATTTCAGTCGCCGCAGCAACCAACAGCAGCACCTCAGGGAAATACTACAAATCAGCCACAAAATCAACAACCTGTGGCAAATCCCCCAGCTAGCACAATTCCTGCTAGACAAAGAACGGTGGAAGTGATTTCCGATCGCCAAGTTTTTGATGACCAACGCCGGATTGTTACCGCCGAAGGAAATGTAGTAGTACGATTTGATGGGGCGGTAGTGGATGCCGATCGCCTGCAAATAAATTTAGATAACTTGATCGCTGTCGGAGAAGGCAACGTGGCATTAACACGGGGCGATCAGGTATTGCGAGGACAGCGTTTTACTTATAACTTTATTCAAGATAGTGGCGAACTAGAAAAGGGTAGGGGAGAAATTTACATTCCTACAGCAGAAAGAGATGTAGCTTTCTTACCCACAGATGTGAGCGCCGGAGGAGTACCACAGCGTCCTGTTAGCGATCGCATTCGCTCCAATCAACCGCTTTCTGGTGTCAACAGCTCTGGGGGAATTGATGTGACAGTCGGCGGGAGGGCAGATGCAAGAAACATTCCCCAACCAAAATCGGGAGGCTTAGTCAAACGCCTGCGCTTTGAAGCCGAACGCATTGAATTTTATCCCCGTGGTTGGCAAGCTCAAGATGTCAGCATTACAAACGACCCCTTTTCACCTCCAGAATTAGTTTTGCGGGCAGGTAAGGTGACTCTGACACGCGAATCACCTTTAGTAGATAGAGTTAGGGCGCAGCAAGGGCGGTTAGTTTTTGACCAAAAGTTCGCTGTCGGGATTCCACGAGAACAACAGAAAATTGACCGCCGGGAACGCGAGGTGACTCCAGCGATCGCTACCCCTGGTTTTGATTCCGATCGGCGGGGTGGTTTATATATTGAACGTGGCTTTGAACCTGTGACTACAGATCGGGCACGTTGGACAATCACGCCACAGTTTTTTGTCCAAAAAGCTGTAGAAGAAGGTACTGGCGATTTAGCTGGGCTGTTTGGACTCAGAAGCCGACTCAATGTAACTTTGAATCCCAAGGCAGTAATTGAAGGTAGAGGCGATTTAACCAGTCTCAACTTAGGCGACATTGAAAACAACCTCAAAGCTAGCGTGCGATTGCGCCAGACCTTAGGCGATCGCAATCCCCATTTATTAAATTTAGAATACAGCTACCGCGATCGCCTTTATAACGGTACTCTTGGCTTTCAAACCGTCCAAAGTAGTCTGGGTGGAGTACTCATCTCACCGGTGATTCCCCTAGGGAACAGCGGCATTAACCTCAGCTATCAAGCAGGTGCGCAGTATATTAATGCCAACACCGATCGCCCCGACCTCCTAGAACCTAATCGAGAAAACGATCGCATCTCCCTAGGTCGCCTACAAAGTAGTGCTGCTCTCAGTGGTGGGTTGTTATTATGGCAAGGGCAACCCTTACCACCCACCGCTACTGGGGGATTACGATACACACCCAACCCAGTAGTTCCTTACTTGCGAGCGATCGCTGGTGTGACGGGTACAACTAGTTATTACACCAATGGCGACAACCAAAGTACCCTAATTGGCACAATTGGTTTAGAAGGGCAGATTGGTCATTTCTCGCGACCTTATTTAGACTATACCGCCTTTAATGTTACCTATTCCCAAGGTTTCACTAGCGGATTATCGCCTTTTTTGTTCGATCGCGCAGTTGATAATAAAGTGCTGAGTGCTGGAATTACACAGCAAATCTATGGCCCGTTTCGCTTAGGATTTCAGACAACCGTTAACTTAGATACAGGTAGAGAAAGTAGCACCGACTATATTGTGGAATATAGCCGTCGTACCTATGGCGTCACCTTACGTTACAATCCCGTACTGGAATTAGGCGGCATTAGCTTCCGCATTAGCGACTTTAATTGGAGTGGTGGCACCGATCCTTTCTCAGGAGATGAAGTTAAGCCAGTGGTTGGTGGTGTGCGCCAGGAGCGCTAATTAGGAAATGGGGCAGGGGGCAGGGAGCAGGGGGAGATGAAGGAGTGTGGGGAGTGTGGGGAGTGTGGGGGGACAAAGAGGACAAGGAAGCAGGGGAAGGGAAAGATGAGGAATAAGTAATCAATGACAAATTACAAAGGTTATTTTCATTCATCAGTTTCAGGAGAAGAAAATTCTGTATTTAAAGGCAAAATTATTGTAAAGATTGTACCCACGCCTACTTCACTGGTAACGCTGATTTCACCATTGTGAGCTTCGACGCATCTTTTGACAATGACTAAACCTAGCCCGTTACCCTGAATTAATTTCACATTTGAAGCTCGATAGAATGATTCAAAAAGCCGACTTTGGTCTGCTGCGGGAATACCAATTCCTGAATCTTGAACTCGAAAAGTTACTTTACCTTCAACAGAATTGCATCTCAGGTCAAGGCTAATTGTTCCTCCTTCAGGAGAATACTTGACTGCGTTTGAAAGTAGATTTCCTAACATGTAATGTAAGAGGCGTTCATCCATCCAAGCTTCTGTAAATTCATTGTTAGAGGTAAATACAAATTCATGCAAGCCATTTTCAACTAGCGAAAATTCTTCAATTAAATCTCGACAAAATACGTCCAAGTTTATAGGCGTTGGATTAAATGCCAGTTTTCCCGCTTCAGAGCGACCCATAAATAAGACATCTTCCATGAGGTTTTTCATGGTTTGCACAGCACTTTGAATTCGCTTGACATAGGTTTTTCGCTTGGCGTCTGATAAATTATTTCCCTGAAGTTCAATTAGCTCAATTGCAGTTTGAATCACAGTTAGGGGATTGCGAAATTCATGAGAAACAGTAGAGATAAATAGAGACTTGAGACGGTTAACTTCTTGCTCTTTTTCTAAGGCTTGCTTGAGCAATTCTGTTTGACGCCTTTCACTCATATCCCAAAAAACAACTACAACACCACTTACTCGATCTGGTCGTCGCATTAAGGGAGAAGCACTATCGCCAATTGGTACTCTTCTACCATCTTTAGCAATTAGAGAGATGTAATCTCCTAAATAAACAACATTCTGCTCTCGCAGCACTTTTGTTACAGGATTTTCAATCCTCGCATCTGTAACTTCATCAACAAGATTAAAAATTTTTGACACCTCAGTGCCTAAAGCATCTTCTTTGTCCCAGCCTGTCAAAGCTTCCGATGCTGGATTCATAAATGTGACAATTCCTCGCTCGTCTGTAGCAATCACAGCATCGCTCATCGAGTTTAAAAGAGTGGCTAACTGATCGCGGTTCTCTCGTAGCTCGCATTCAAGCCGATATTTCAACATAGCTATTTCTATAGCTATTTGTAAATCTTTGATAGTAAAGGGTTTAACAATATATCCAAAAGGTTGAGTCAGTTTTGCCCGTTCTAAAGTATTAACGTCACCGTAAGCTGTGAGAAAAATTACGGGAATTTCTAATTGCTCGCGAATATAACTAGCAGCAGCAATACCATCCATATCTCCTTTCAATATAATATCCATTAAAACTATCTCTGGTTTTGTTTCCAATGCCTTGGCAATGGCAACTTTCCCGGAAGAAGCTGTACCGGTCACGATATAACCTAATTGATTGAGTTGGCTAGCAATAGTCCTGGCCACTATCACTTCATCTTCTACGACTAAAACCCTCACCTGAACCATTGAATTTTACTGCTATAAAGTTAATTGCGGAAAGATAATTTTAAATACTGTTTCGCGATCGGTTTCTAAAGATATACTTCCTTCTAGTTGTTCTGTAACCAAGTCATAAACTAAAGAAAGGCCTAATGAATTAGTATCTTGCCAATTAACATCATGTTGAAACCCAATACCATTATCACTAATAATCATTTCAATACTATCATTGAGATGTCGTAATCTAATAATAATATTGCCACCTTGCTTGTTAGGAAAAGCATGTTTGAGAGCATTTGAGATTAATTCATTGATAATTAAGCCACAGGCAATAGCTTGGTCAACATTCAAACTGATAGTGTCTATATCAGTTTCTAAACTAATTTCACCAGACGATACCTGATAGGACATTAATAAACTTGTAGCTAAATTTTGGATATAATCAGCAACATCAAGTTGTCCAATATTGGGAGCAGTGTATAAGTTTCTATGAATTAGTGAGATTGAATCGATCCGATTTTGGCTATCTCTTAAAACTCGGATAACTTCAGGATCGCTGAGGGTTTGAGACTGAAGTTGCAATAAACTAGAGACAATTTGCAAGTTGTTTTTAACTCGATGATGAATCTCCTTTAACAAGACTTCTTTTTCTGCTAATGCACTTCTTAATTCCACCTCTGCTTTTTGCCTTTGCGCAATTTCAATTTGAGCTTGTTGAAGAATGCTAGATTGTTGAATAGCGATCGCTATTGACACCGATAGTTGGTCGAGTAAATCTAGTTGATGTTCTTCCCACTCTCTAGTATGAGAACATTGGTGTGCAACTAGTAAACCCCACAGTCCAGAACTAGGATTTTCTTCACTGACTTGTAAAAGAATGGGTACTACTAAATTTGCTTTGACTTCAAACTGTTCTAACAGGTTAATGTGACATTGAGTGAGTCCAGCTTCGTAAATGTTAGCGATCGCTCTTTTATGACCTCGATAATAATCTTCACCTCCATTTGTTTTAAAACAGGTATCTACTAACTGTGCATTTATCGAAGCTGTCCAGCCATTAACTACGGATTCCGCCACAACTGTAGCGCTCATATCACAAGCAAATCGCAAAACTATCACGCGATCGACTTGAAGTAAATCTCGAACTTCTCTCACCGTAGCATCGAGAATATCCTGGAGATTTAAAGATTGACAAATTCGTCCAGTAACGGTTCGCATCAATTGCTCTCGTTTAACTTGAGTTTTTAGAGCACGTTCAGTTTGCTTGCGTTCTGTAATATTTTGCCCAATACCGATAATTTGACCATCATCCAGATAAACATTAGTCCAAGAAGTATCAATTACATTACCTTCTTTAGTCTGAGTTCTAAAGTCACCCCAAACTTTTTGCGCTGACTGAATAAAATTAATTACATATTCATAATCTTCTGGGTTAGGGTATAAAGCTTCCAGAACATCAAGATTTTGAAAATCTTGAAAATTCCAACCTAAAATCCGTTCCCATTCTTTGTTTATCCACTGATGTTTACCGTTAACATCAATGAGTGCAATCATCAATGGAAGATTCTCAAAAATATTCCGGAGCTTTTTATTTTGTTCTTGGAGGTTTGTTTCTACATTTTTGCGATCTGTGATGTCATAAAAAGCTTTTAAAATAGCAGCTTCACCATTAAAATTTAACTTCTGAACTGAAGCTATTGCCCAGAAGGAAGAACCATTTGCTCTTTTGAATTGGACTTCGCAGTTATGAACATAGCCTTGTTTGGCTAGAGTTTGCAATATTAATTGTCGCTCGTCTGGGTTATAATAAAATTCTGAAGATTTTCGAGAATTAATTAAATCTTCAGGAACTAGAAGAAACGTTTCTAGAAATTTTTGATTAGCATATAATATTAAGCTATCAGACAAACGGGAAATTACTAAGGGAATCGGAATTGCTTCAGAAATAGCACTTAATCTAGCTTCACTATCATGAAGTGTTTGTTCTTGGCGTTTGCGATTGGTAATATCTCTAATAACTCCTAAGCGAGCGTTGTGTCCAGCATATTCTATGGAGTGAGCGAAAACTTCAACATCAATAATTTGTCCATCTTTGCGGCGATGTTGCCATTCTTTAGAGCAGTTTGTATAAGTTTTGTTTTGGGCAAAATGCTGTTTTATCACAGGTATATGTTCTGGAAGCAGAATGTCCGTGAGGTGCATTTGCAAAAACTCTTCTTGAGAGTAACCATAATTAATTACAGCAGCATTATTAATCGCCAAAAATCTCATTGTAGGGCAATCAATCACCAACATAGGATGAGGATGATTCAGAAAAAGCAGATTAAAATTCTTTTGGCTTTCATTAATAATTTTTTCTCGCTTGAAATCTAAATATTTGATGATTTGTCTTCCTAATTTTTGTAAGATTGTCTGTTCCTTATCGCTGAAATTACGAGGAGCAGAATCAAATACGCAAAGACTACCTATAGTAAAGCCGCTTGCAGTAATTAGGGGAACTCCTGCATAGGAACGACAATAAGGTTCTGAAATGACCAGAGGATTTGCAGCAAATCGTTCATCCTGCAAGATATCTGGAACGATCAATATTTCACTTTCAAGAATTGTGTAAGTACCAAAGGAAATGCTACGAGGAATTTCCGATTGATTAATTCCGACTTTGGATTTAAACCATTCTCGTTCAGCATCGACTAGACTAATCACTGCAATTGAGACATCACAGACATCAGCAGCTAATTGAGCAAGTTCATCAAAAATTTCTTCTGATGGTGTATCTAAAATTTGATATTGATGGAGTAATTCCAGTCGTTGCCTTTCATTTTTGGGTAATAGTATCACTGCTGGGAAAAAATTTATTTAAAAGACTTAAAGGATTTACGTAAATAGATAATCTGAGTTATTTTGTGTTAATTTCGCTATGTTATCTCTAATGAATTAAAGCTTATCCGCGAATTAACAGTTATTTATAATATTAGGTTAAGAAAAATAATACTCCGCCATCAAGAGTTTTAATCAAATGCATTTACCATTTGCAACATGAGTGATTGCCTACTGTTTTTGTAAGATAATTAATTTAAACAGCGGCTGCAACGAAATTGCGATCGCTCAACAAACCTTTCTTCTGAAGCTATAGTCAGGTGCTTGGCGTCCTTCAAGCCTTGGCAGTAACTTTGCTTGTATTTTAACGTAATTGAGATCGAGAGATTTGGAGCCAGGTTATTTGAATATATTGAACTTATATTAAGCTGATACGTGCCTAAATCAAAATTCTGGCTAAGACCTGTCCGGGGTCAAGAGTGTAAAGTCCAAGTTAGTCTTTGACCTTGAACTCTTGACAACCTGAGGACGAAATCTACAATCTAAATGCCTACATAGCTTATCTTGGTCGTCCCAATGTCGTGATGTAGAGAACTGCCTCATCTGTAGGAATACCCAAAACTTCATTTACTTGGTCGTCAAAAAAACCACCGATACCGCTGACGCCGACATTGAGTTGAGTTGCTGCTAAATTCAATCTTTGTCCCAAATGTCCAGCATCCATATGTAAATAGCGGTAAACGCGATCGCCATATTGAGCGATCGCAGATTTCAGATCTGCCGTATGAAATAGCACTGCGGCTGCATCTCGCCCTAAATCTTGCCCCAAGCAGAGGAAGTGTAACTCTCGCCGGAAGTTTTTAAAGCGAATTTGTCGCAATTCTTGTGCTTTAGGTGCGTAATAGTAACAGCCTGCTTCCAATCCTTTGACCCCGCAAACGGCAATAAATGTTTCGATCAAATTTAGGTCAAAGTAGTCTGGAGAACGATCTAAATTTTGGTAGATGTAATTTTGGGGTTGGTAAGTGAAATCAAGTAAAGCTTTGAGTTCGTCAAAGGTCAAATCTTCACCACTATAAGCACGGGTAGAACGCCGCTTGTGCATGGTGTTTTCCAGTTCTACCAGATTTTCTCCCCAGTTAATTGGTGTGGTAGCTGTGGAAATTTTCAGACAGAAAGGAAAGTTGTATTTATCTTCTAAGGATCTGTCTTGTTTGACCGCTGGTAAATTGAGTTTGCCAGTTGTCCCAGATTGAATCTGTGTATGGCGATGAAAATATTTCAGCAGTTCGCCATCGGGGATGATAGGGTAATCAGTTTCGGTAGCAGAGGGTAAAGCAGTTCTTCCCAATGGTAAATTTTGCTTGATATCCAACAAATCTGCCAGAGGCAAAACTGCGATCGCGCCTTCTTGTTGCGGTTCGATGTAAAGTAAATCGTTGACAGCTTCATCAATAAAGCCACCGATCAAGTGGGGGCGATAGTCATGAATCGCCGCAGCTAACTCGATATTGCCCAACAGGTGTCCTGTATCTAAAAAAATGCGACGGTAAGCTCGATCTTCATATCGCCAAGCAGAACGATAAAATACCGCAGTAATCACAATTGCCAGTTGAGTACTTTCCAAAGAAGGATGCCAAAAACAAGCCGCTTGTAAAGCTTGCCAAACGTCGCTTTCCCAATAGTGCATCAGCGAATGACTGCGACATTGGTAGTTATATAGCCCAGGTGGTAACAACTGCGTCCCTCTAGAAACCACATACACCTCAGCTGGGTACAACCCACCAGCACTAGGAGCAGCTCGTAAATACACCGCACTGCCCATAGACGGCATTTTTGCCGTTAGCCCATAACTACGAAACAATAGCCGTGAAAGTCTTTGCCACCATTTTGCATCTGCACTGTCGGTAGTAGCCTCAGAATTTTCTTGCAGGTAGGGTATAAGGTCGAAAGAAGAACCAATTCTGTACTCTTTGAAGGGTACTGGTTGTTTCGCCCAATCTAACCTCTGAGTTTTTGAGGCTAGCGTCTCAGGGTCGTATTTAGTGCGTTCGTGGTAGTGTTGGGCAATTGATTGGTGTATTTCTGGCATAGTACTTTCAATAGCATTGCGCGTCCTATTTTGATCTTGGCATTCCTGCGTCTAATTATTTCGTGTTAATTGGTACAATCTTAATAATTAGGATTTCATATTAAGTAACGGCTATTGGGCATTGGGTATTTGTCAATCTTGTCCCTTTTTCATCCATCATAATTTTCTGCTGGTGGTGTTGGTCTTACAGGCTGGGAATTGCGTCGCCAACGGTTTAAACCATAAATAGCAGCCGCCAAAATCAAAACATAAGGACTGTAAACCATCAACCAAATAGCCAACTTGAGTAACCCAACAGTAAACTCTCCAACAGAGTGACTAGAATTATTCCAAGTTTCTTGAATTTGTGAACCTAAGCTCCTTTGTGGACTGTTACTAGAAACTGCTGCTTCAAGGTTCAGAGTAATTGTAGAGTATGCAACTTGATTTTTTAAGTTTTTGAGTTGCGCATTTATTTGCTCAATTGATTGACGCACATTACTAAGTTCTTGAGCCACACTTAATACATCTCTGACAGAACCAGAGCGATCCATAATTTTTTGTAAATTAGCTTCTGTTCTTTGCAGATTGGTTAATCGAGCTTGAAAATCTACCAGTTGATTGCTGACATCTTCCGCCGTGATATTGCGATTTTCTACCGTACCTAATTTAGCTAGTTCATCAAGAGTTGATTCTAATTGGTTCTGTGGTACTCGCAGCGTTATCGATGCAGTATGACGGGCGTAGTCTTTTGTGGGTTGACGTTCGTTTAACCCAATCAAATCGCCTTGTTTGTTATTGATAATTTTAGAGACTGCATCAATACTCCGGTCTACAGAGTTAACAATGACAGTCATAGCAGCTTTTTTAATCAATTGTGGACGGGATTGAGGTACTTCAGCTTTTTGCGCAACTTTTCCAGCAGTATCAGCGGGTACAGCTTGATTGAAGGCGCGTTCTCCTCCACTTTGTGTTAATGCTTGTTTTGACATTTGCGGTGCAGAAGCACAACTGGTAAAAATCGCACTTCCCAGCAACGCACTCACAAATACACCAGATTTACTAGGTAATTTAATCGAGACTGGCATAATTTAAGCCTCAGGATAGATGAAGTTAATTTCAGTATCGCTGAGGGCAAAACTGAAAGTTAGCATTGTTGCGATTTATGTAACAGAAATGTTAGCTAAGTTAGTTTTACTCCCAGACAACAACCTGTGATTTAACTCACAATTACCTGTTATTTACTTAGATAAAATCAAGACCAAAGCATAAAAAAATACTAGAAAAATGCAATTAATACAGCTATTGTTAGTGCTAGCTACGGTAATTGGTGTAGCAGATAGCAATACAATTCGTGTTCAAGATGATGCTGGCAGAACAAATACAGTCAAATTAGTGTGTATTAATACACCTAAAGAAACTAAACAGCAGTATGTTTCAGCCGCCGCTAAAAAACTTAAACAACTGCTACCATCTGGTAGTCCAGTTGTTATCAGAAGCGTAGATAGAGATCCAACTGGGCGGATACTAGGTGAAGTATATATAGATAATCGCTCAGTCAATCTGCGTTTGGTTGAAGAGGGTAATGCTGTTGTCGATCGCGATTCTTTAGATTATTGCCAGGAAAGCAAAACTCAATTTTTAATCGCAGAAGCCAATGCGAAAAATAAGCGCTTAGGATTGTGGCAGCAGTTTAATCCTATAAAGACAAAGAGTAGGAATTGAATGTCCCAGATTGTCGACTTCTCGAAGAAGTCGGGAATCTTATTTATGCAGGCCACACTGACTATAGCAATACGAATTTTTAACTAATAGTTAAGAGAAGTCACCCATATTACAATAAGAAATTGTAATGCACTCCATCGAAAAAAATAGATGTAGAGTGCTTTTCGCTTTCTTAGGTGCAAAGGTGCGACGAAAGTCGTTTTGACAAAATTTGAGTACAGGATAATTTAAATAATTTTCATCTAACAACCAAATTGCTATCACATGAATGTTATTTGTAACCCTGTCTAGAGATTAATTGTCAAAATATTTCTGAACAGTTAATACATTAATGGCACTGCAAACAAGAACTAGAAGCATGGAAACCAAACAGTTAGGAAAAACGGGTGTCTCTGTAAGTGCGATCGGCTTGGGTGGAATGCCGATGTCAATATCCAATCGTCCTTCCGAATCGGAATCAATCAAAGTTATCCATCGCGCTTTGGATTTGGGTATCACATTCATTGACACCGCAGATTCTTACTGCCTAGATGAATCAGATAAGCACCACAACGAAAAACTAATTTACCAAGCACTAGGCAGTTATCAAGGCGATGTTAGCCATGTAGTTGTTGCCACCAAAGGTGGTTTAATGCGTCCTCATGGAAACTGGGTACGTAACGGGAACCCCAAACATTTACGCCAAACAATTCGTGAAAGTTTTCAGGCGTTAGGAGGTAGCAAACCCATAGATGTTTGGCAATATCACGCCCCCGATCCTAAATACACTATTGAAGAATCTCTTGCACCAGTTAAAGAAGCAGTAGAAGCTGGTTTAATTCGGTTTGTGGGAGTTTCCAATTTTTCTGTAGAACAAATTAAGCAAGCGCGGGATGTGGTTGATATTGTCTCGGTGCAAAATCAATATAGTCCTTGGGAACGACAGCCAGAAATTGACGGCGTGTTGAAGTATTGCGAACAAGAAGGATTAACCTTTTTGCCTTGGAGTCCTTTTGGTGGTAGACGTCGCCATGAGAATTTGCAAGATATTCCTGCGATCGCGCAATTAGCTCAAGAAAAAGGCGTATCAGTTTATTGTATTGTGCTGGCGTGGTTGCGTTCTAAATCACCTGCTATTTTGCCCATACCAGGTGCTAGTAAGGTTTCTAGTATTGAAGACTCGGTACAAGCTCTTAACGTGCAATTATCTGAAGCAGAAGTTCCAAAAATCGATCGGGCAACGTAATTATTAGTCAAGAGTCAAGAGTCCATAGTCAATAGGCAATAAAGAGTTATTAGTTATTTCTTCCTTGTCCCCCTTGTCCCCTCATCCCCATTTTCATCAATAAATATCTCCGTGCCCTTGTACCTAATTTGGGGTAAAATCAAAAGCCTGCCAATAAATGATGATGCTTGCTGACAGGAGATGCGCTATGGCCCGGATGTATTATGACGAAGATGCCAATTTAGACCTTTTGGCGGGAAAAACCATTGCAATCATTGGCTATGGTTCCCAAGGTCATGCTCACGCCCTTAATCTTAAAGATAGTGGTTTAGATGTGATTGTAGGGCTATATCCGGGTAGTAAGTCAGCTGCCAAAGCCCAAGCGGCTGGGTTAACTGTAAAAAATGTCGCAGATGCGGCTAGTGCTGCTGACTTTATCATGATTTTGTTGCCTGATGAAGTCCAAAAAGCGGTTTATAAAAACGAAATTGAACCCAATTTAGAAGAAGGCAATGTTTTAGCCTTTGCCCAC
This sequence comes from Calothrix sp. NIES-2098, assembly GCF_963875125.1. NCBI lineage: Bacteria > Bacillati > Cyanobacteriota > Cyanophyceae > Nostocales > Calotrichaceae > Calothrix > Calothrix sp. NIES-2098. The sequence goes on along the minus strand of NZ_CAWNKJ010000001.1, from coordinate 6,857,967 downwards.
GGTTTTAATATTCACTTTGGTCAAGTCGTACCGCCTGCGAATGTAGATGTGGTGATGGTAGCACCAAAGGGGCCTGGGCATTTAGTACGCCGGACTTACGAACAAGGGCAAGGCGTACCAGCGCTGTTTGCGGTTTATCAAGATGCTAGCGGTCGGGCACGCGATCGCGCTATGGCCTATGCTAAAGGTATCGGCGGTACTCGTGCAGGCGTTCTCGAAACTTCCTTCCGTGAAGAAACCGAAACTGATTTGTTTGGCGAACAAGCCGTATTGTGCGGTGGTTTGAGTGCCTTAATTAAAGCTGGATTTGAAACTTTAGTAGAAGCTGGTTATCAACCAGAATTGGCTTACTTTGAATGTCTGCATGAAGTCAAACTGATTGTTGACTTAGTGGTAGAAGGTGGATTAGCCAAAATGCGCGACAGCATTTCTAATACTGCTGAATACGGCGATTATACCCGCGGCCCTCGGATTGTGAACGATCAAACCAAGGCGGAAATGCGCAAGATTCTCAGCGAAATTCAATCTGGACAATTTGCCAGAGAATTTGTGTTAGAAAATCAATCTGGTAAACCCGGATTTACCGCCATGCGTCGTCAAGAAGCCGAACACCGCATTGAGGAAGTTGGCAAAGATTTACGCGCCATGTTTAGCTGGTTGAAAAAGGCTTAATTGTAGCAATAGTTAATAGCTAATGCATTAACTCACAATTACAACAATTTGAAGTTGAGTATTTGACGGTAAGGGCACAACATTGTTGTGCTCTTGCTATTATTTAGCGTTCAAAGCGTCTATTCCATACCAATAAACAGCGCTGTAACTATTAGCTATTATCCATATTTAGAAAGTAGCGTATCCGAGAAACTGCGTATTGCACGCTTTTTTCATCTGTATATTCTAGATTAATTGGGATTTCTTTATAGAATTGCAGCACAATCACAGCACGATAAAGTTTAGAGTATTTAAATTGCTTGTCTTGAATATCAAAACGCAAGATAGATTCTAAAGGATATTCGATAATTTCATGACTGCGCAATCCTTTACGCTCTATAAATACTTTATTGAGGCTTTTGTAGAAAATACAGTTGGTTACAGGCGTTGTCACCACAAAAGCGCCAATAGCCGTAGTAATTAACATAAATAAGCTGAAGAAAAACACATAATTTCGCTGGTTTTGGTAAAGTGAGAGATACGTCTGAGTAGAATTAATAAAATTATTGATTTCAAAAGCAGATTCTTGATTTTTTTGATAGCTCAGATGTGATAAAAGAGCATAATCTCCAAAGGGTGTCACAATTATAATTTCATAAGTGCTTCCCCCTTTACTGCCGCTATGGGTCTTGATATATGCTTCTTGAGGATCGAAAATTTTCAGCTTCTCCATGCTTCCTAACAAATTAAATCGCTTTAACTCACAGTAAACTTGGTTAGATGAGGGGCGTTTACAAGTTAGACTAGCTGAAGCAGATTCAAAAAATAAGCAATAAATAAAAAAACTCAGACTTGCAATCAAAATCGGCCACCCAGTGAGCCAATGCCTGATTGGTCTGTGCTTTAGCTGCAATCGGGTGCGGGTTTCTTCTACAATTTTCATCAGTACAGATGTACAGAATTTTCTACTATAAGTAGAGTATTCCCCTCATAGCTTATCCTCCTATCATTTTTACAAGTTTCTACTTCTTGGAACCGCCCTTTTCAATTTCATCTAAAGCCCTTTCTGTACGATCGTATGGACGAGTACTGGGTTGCCAACTCGGAAATAACCCAACAAAAAATTGATTAATTGTTGTGCGCGTCTGTAAGCTAGCAGTACTTAAGGGTTTGGGCAGAAAGCTATCCCCAAAACCCACAAATATCAAGAACAACAAAATCAACCATGTGGTAGCTGTCTTGCGATCCATTTTTTGATACCCAGTAGCATTTGATTCATAGTCTAATCGACCTTTTTCCGAAACAGCCAGATCTTTTTTCTTCTTTGAGCTACCTCAAAGACGGCACGATAAATTCCTGGCAGAGTGGGGGTAAGATGAGTTCAGAGGGTCACACAGATGACCAACCCTACCCTTAATCACCCAACCGCATCCGGACACCAAGTTTTAGCAGCAGCAGGCAAAAAATATCTGCGTCCTGGTGGACGGATAGCTACAGAACAATTATTTCAGTGGGCAAATTTCCACCCGGGAGAGACAGTTTTAGAACTAGCTTCTAGCTTTGGTTATAGTGCGATCGCTCTGGCTCAACGCTACCATGTAAAAGTATTGGGTATAGAAAAAGATCCAGAAAGCGTTGCTTGTGCGCGTGCCAATATTCGCGCTGCTGGCTTAGAAAATCAAGTCGAAATCATTGAAGGCGATATCTTTCACCTGGATAAAATACCAGGTCAATTTGACTATGTTTTAGCAGAAGCAATTCTTACGATGCAATCTCCACCAGGGAAAGCTAAGGTTTTAAAGGAAATTTATCATCACCTCAAACCAGGCGGAAAATTCCTTTCTCACGAACTTTTAGCTCGTAATAAAGAAGCAGAAATTCATGCTGATTTAGCACGGGTAATTCGAGTTAATTCTACACCACTTTCTGAAGCTAATTGGATAGCTGCTTTGGCAACCGCAGGATTACAAGTGCAACAGCATCTTACTAGCTCCATGAATTTGTTGAATTTGAGACGAATGATACAAGAAGAAGGTATTTTGAACGCATTGCGGATATTTTGGAATATTTTGACGCAGCCATCTATCCGCAAGCGTGTTTTAGAAATGCGCCATGTTTTTCATAAATACCATCATGAATTAGGCTACATCATTATGTGTGCTGTAGCTGAGTAAAATCATTCACAGCAAAATCCATTTTTCGATATGTTGATTGGTATTAATCAACAAACATATGAGTTCTACAATCACAACAGATCAATCTTACATTATCCAATTGCGAGAACAAATTGAATATCCTCATAGTGGAGTTCTCAGTAAAGTATTACTTAAAGATAAAGTTTGTCAATACACTTTATTTTGTCTAGCAGCCAATACTGAAATTTCTGAACATACTTCAACTCGCAATGCCACAATCCATGTAATTGAAGGCAGAGGTTTATTGACTTTATCAGGCAAAAATATTGTTCTTGAGCCTGGTACTTTAGTTTTTATGCCTGCTAATGCACCTCATGCTTTACAAGCTGAAGATAATTTAGCATTCTTGCTCATCCTTTCTGAAAAAGCAGCAGAAACAAATTAGTTATTTATTGAGGAATGAATTATGCAATCTCTAATTTCAACTTTCAGCCACCACTTAAACCTGTCTCAATCTCAGGTAGAAACAATACTCTCAAAGCCGCTAGATGAAGTTCTCAAATCCTCAGAATTAAATCAAGAGCTAGGCAGCTTAGACAGTAACTTATTGAAGGAAACATTACCAACAGCAGGAGCAGTTTTAGCTCAAGAATTACCACCTTTTTATAACTGGCTAAAAAATCAATTAGGAGTTAAGCGCGTTCCTGATGGCCCAGAACATACAACAGCTTGGGTAATTGGATTTGTTAATAATCGCGAAAGTTTGACTAGCTTAGTGGATTTACATCGTCCTGTACCGCGTGCCGCTTTAGAGGCTTCTATTCCTCGGTTGATAGCGTTATTTGATGGAGTAGAAAATGCCCAGGTAAGACAAGAATGGCAAAAGGCGATCGCCACTTTATGTTTAGTTTTAGTAGTTGATGCTCACGAACAAGAGAAATTGGCTGTAACTGCTTAATATCTATTACTATTGCTCGCTGAATTTTGGATGTTTGGCTAATTTTCATCACAGATGAATATAAGTTTTCATCTTCGTAGTGTTGGCAATGCCCACACTACAATTTTTTTACGAATAAATTATGATAAACTCAGCTTTTTAAATTGATTACATAACATTTTCTGGATATATCAAATTAATCTTCTGGTAATATTTCACCAAAGGCGATCGCATCTAATTTCTGCATATCAAGTATCGTCATCTTACCTCCGCGACTGTAGATAATTATCGACTTCAGGCTTTTAATTAAACGCACGCATTCTTCGTAAGAAATGCCCACACTCCGTGCCATGCGATAGTAAGATAATTTAACTTTTAAACACTCGCCTTGGGGCGTTGATTCAGTTCCAGATTCAGCAGCGAAGTAGAGAATTAACCTAGCAAGCCTGACAATCGCCCTTTCAGAAACTAATCCATGCACTGTTTCATGTAATTGCTGAATCCGATTGTTAAAAACCATCAACATCCGTAAAGCAATCTCAGGATTTTGTTGGATAGCTTTTAATAAAGCATCTCGTTCTACTGTGAGAATTTCGCAATCAGATTCAGCAGTTACAGTTGCAGGAGAAATTCCATTACCTAACAAAGCAGGTGCAGCAAAAATTTCTCCATTAGTTAAGGTACGCAGAATAGTTTCTTTACCTGTGGTTGCTGTTTTAGTAACTTGAATCGTACCGCTGACAACAGCATATAATTTGGCTGGTAAAGAATCGCCTTCATGCAGAATAATCTCTCCTTTGCTATATTTTTGCACCTGAGTTTGTGGTTGCAAGTTTACTTTGTCTGCTGTGTCTAAATCTGCAAACACGTTAATTTGCGACAGTTGTTCTATAGAGGCTTGCATTATGTCGCTACAGCTGGACGATGCGGAAGCCAAGGATTAGCGGCTTCTATTTGTGCTGCTAGGCTAATAAGTGTTTCTTCTGCACCAGGCTTACCAACTAACTGCACGCTAATGGGTACGCCATTACTATCAAATTCTACAGGAAGTGCGATCGCAGGTTGTCCCGTCGCATTTGCTGGCGGACAGGGTGCTACCCAGTTAATAATATTTTGGAATGTCTCTTCTGGACTTAAATCAGCCCATTCTCCCACCCGAATCGGTGAATGCAGATACACTGGCAATACCAACACATCCACATTCTGGAAAAACGCCACAATTTGCCGTGATACCATTTGCATTTGCGCTACTGCTTGCAGATATTCCGCCGCAGAACCCGATCGCGCTAACAAAAATTGATTGAATGGTTGTAACGCTGGTGCTGGAATTCCCGCCGCACCTACCCCAGCTTGCCAGACAATTTGAAATGGTTCGACTAAGCCGCTAAAATCTGGGCATTTCTCTTCAACTTTGTGACCAAGTTGTTCTAATAATTTAACTGTTTGCAAAACTCCTTGTTCGCAGTTAGCGTCTGCTTTACCCAAAGGAGGAACGATCGTGCTAAAAGCAATGCGTAATTCCCCTGGTTGTTTTTGAGTAGCAGCTAGAAATGATGGTTGTGGATCGGGTAGCCAATAAGGATCGCCAGGGAAATACCCGGACATGGTATCTAAAAGCGCAGCCGCATCCGCAACAGTACGGGCAAGCGGCCCGTTAGTAGCAAGTCCAGAAAGGCGATCGCCTACAGGTGCATGAGTGACCCTTCCGCGTGATGGCTTAATTCCCACGACACCGCAACAAGCCGCAGGCCCGCGAATCGAACCACCGCCATCGGAACCTTGAGCGATCGCACATAATCCGGCTGCTACTGATGCAGCTGCACCACCGCTAGAACCGCCAGGAGTATAATCTAAATTCCAAGGATTTCTAGCTGGGGGAAATCCCGTAGGTTCGCTGTAAGGAAATGAACCTAATTCTGAAGTAGCGGTTTTACCCAGCAGAATAAATCCCGCTTGTTTAATCAGAGTTACTACCCCGTCATCATAGTTGAGGATATTGTTTAGTAATGCGGGATTGCCGTAAGTACAAGTTACGCCTGCTACAGCATTTAAATCTTTAATTGAAATCGGGACGCCAAAAAACGGTGGTAATTCCGAGGTTGTTGCGAGTAATTCGGTTTTGGCTTGCGCATCTGCGATCGCCAAATCCGCCATCACCGTAAAATAACTTCCTAATTGGGGATTTAAGCGCTCAATTCTTTCTAAATAAATATTTACCAAATCTAGCGGTGACACTTCCCGGCGACGGATTAACTGCGCCAAATCCAGTGCTGGGGTAAAAGCTAAATCAGTTTCATTCATGCCTTAGGGAACTGGTATTTTGATATTTTCTGAAAATCTTTAAATTCAAGTGTTACTTTACCAGGATTTCTGGGAACTATATAGCCATCTTATTTTATTTGTGAACTTATTTCCGGCAGCAGGTGAGTGTAGATATTTTTGCTCTCACCTCGCTTCACAGTCATTTTAATTTTTTCGGATAAACTTTCGACTAATCCTTAAGGGATATTTATGGCTAACCTAGACAAGCTTCTACACGAACTGACTAAACTTGTTGAGAATCTCAGGCTGACTGTTGGTGATTCTCATACAATTCAGCAAGAAATCATCCGGCTAAATTTTGTTCTCGAACAACTCCGCAATTTGCAAAGTGCGATCGCTCAAGAATTAAATGTTGCAAAAATTAATAATGCAGCAGTTGGCGTGCTTTCTGCAAGTACAGAAAGCGCTGTGTTTTCTTCTCACAGTCGTTTAGTAGAGTCATTGCTAACAACTGGAGAAAGATTTATTGCTGAAAAAGTGGGTAACGAGCCAACCAAACTATCTTTAAATGATTTAGAATCTCAAATTTCTCGTTGGCTAGAATGGGGTGAATTGCTTCAGACTGTAGCTGAAGATATTTTAAGTAATTCTCAATTTATTCATCAACTGAATTCTAATATCAACTATCCGAGTTTGCCAAATAAGATCCAAGAGCTTGAAGAAAAACTCAAGATTGACTTAGCTTATAGTAAACCTAAAGTTTTGCAACAGCAAATTCAGCAAATTAGAAAATACCAAGAGGAATTGTTGCAATTACAGCAAAAGTCTATAGAAGTATTTGACCGGATTAAAAATACTCAAAATATTCTCTTAATCTTACTGAATTTATCAGCTTTTTGTGGAAACTCTGGGTTGGAACTGGAATGGTTTGATGATGAATATGGATTTATCATATCTAGTGGCGATAAATGTCAAGCTTTGGCAGATATTATCTACGACTGCGAATTATTCCAAGAAAAAATTGCTGCCTTAGTTAGAGATACTAACGATATTTTAGAACAGGCAGAAAGAGCTTTGATAAATCTTCCTCAAAGGCAAAAGCTGGGGGACATAACAGAATTTTTAAGACAAAATATAATACATTCGGCTTTATTAATCGGCTCAAGTTTATTGGTATTAGGTTTTGGTACTTGCATAGTTAAAGATAAAATTGAGACTATGCAGCAAACTCAAAGTATCAAACAAGAGAAAACTGCCATAGTTAACTTGAAATCTGCTAAAAAGCTGGGTATGGAAGCTGCTGTTATAGTGCAAAAGAAACAATTGCCACTAAAAGATTGGCAGCAAGCCGAGAGTAAATGGCAAAAAGCAGTAAGCTTACTAGAAACCATTCCTCCAGGGACATCGATTTCTGAACAAACTAAGAAGCAACTAGCTAATTACCGTGCCAACCATGCTGCTATTAGTAAAAGAATTGCCGTGGAAAAAGATGCATCTGCAAACTTAGAATCTGCTGATAAATTAGCCTTAGAAGCTGATTTTATAGTTAAAAATGCACCTGAAAAATCAGTAATTTTACAGCAAGGAAAAGATAAATTACAAGAAGCAATTAATTTATTAAAAGCCATCCCTGAAGGTACGTATGTCTCTCAACAAGTAAAAGAAAAACTTGCAGATTATCAAAATAAATATGAGGCGATTCAGACTAAATAACCAAAGAGATAGGGCTTCCTAGCCTGCTGAGTGGAATACGTGAGAGACCTTACTGTAAGGTCTCTACATGGTTTATGTCGAAAGAATAAGCTTTTGTAATTGCAACTTGAATGCTAGTATTCAGACTTTTGTTAGTTAACCTGCTCTAAACCACAAACTACTTTCGCTCAAATGATGCGATCGCAGAATTTTGAGATACTAACATTTGATTGAGAGCTTCGAGGGCTGTGGTTTGGTGAAAAACATGAGCATCAATGAATAAACCAATCGTTTCTGCGATTAAATGTCGCAGTTGTTCTGGTGGCTGGGTAGTTGGAAAGTCTAGAAATGGTCTACCCGTGGTGTCATCAAAAGGATAGCTAACAGAAAAATGGTTGGCTCCTTCTAGAATCAGTAGATAACTATCACCCCTACCACCTGCGATCGCTTCTTGGAAAGTGCGCATCATCGGAGTTGTAGCTTGTTCCCAAGTCACTCCATAGCGATGGCTACTCTTAGCAATAACTCCATCGCAGGTTCCACCAATCAGGAGTAAGGGTAAAGAATCGGGTAAGGGTAAGATTGTCCCAGCTTCATACCCTAGCTGTTGACCTGCTGCTGTATGTGCGCCATAAGCAAAAGCGGCTACAACTTGTGAGAAAAACTTGGGATCTGCACTTTCAATCGCGACTCTACCGCCTGCCGAATGCCCACCTAGAATAATATGGTCTAAGTCGAGCAAACCAGCCAAAACCCCTTCTAGTTGTAAACGCTCTAAAGTTTTTAGCAGCGTCAGTAAAGCTGAAGCTGTCGCACCTTTACCATACATGCTGGGAACTGACATTTTAATATCAATACCTGGAGTGAGAGCCACCATTCCAGGTAAATTTTCGGCAATCCAGGAAAAGGTAACAACAACAAGTCCACGCTCTGCTAATTTAACAGCCAGCCATTGATATTGTTCGGGACCGCAGTTAATACCGTTGAAAAAAATCACAACCTTAAACGGAGCTCGTTGAGGATCGGCAGAAACAATACCTCGATTTTCTTCTAGCTCACCGCCTGACATCTTTGCTGGATAGAAAACCTTCAGGTGAATATTGTCATAGGGGGGAGATGCATCTTCAACTGTAGCCGCTTGGAAAAATGCTCGAACGCTCACGATCGCTGATTTCCGCTACTGAAGTTCAATATAATTTTACGACTCCTTGAGTAAGGCTAGGCGACAGTCCGAGTAATTCTTTATGTATGCTCATCAAACTCAATTTAGGCTCAATTATGTGAGGCAAATTTGAGATTTCTACCAAGTAGATAATTTGCCACAATCGCCAACAATTCAGGCCTGATTTATCGCAGACTGCATCACATTAGTTTGATTTCACGTATTGACTACTAATTGAAACTCACAATCCCCGACCACTGCACTTTTTTCTGTTGTTCCCGACGGTAGGAAAAGAAATGCTCTGGAGTTTGGTAAGTACAATAAGGAGCGATCGCAATTTGTTCGCCGCTAATTCCCAGGCTTTCTATTTGTAAAGCATTTACCCGTCGCACATCTACCCGGACTTTACCTGGCTCAGGGTCGCGCAACAAAGGAGAATTGGGTATTTCATGCAAAGCATCAATAATCTTTTGTTCGTCTTCATGGGGGACGATACTGTAGCCGATTTCTACCGCTACATCCACAGAGACTTGGTAAACTTCTCCGGCGATCGCAGGCCCCATCGCAATCCGCAAATCTTCTAGCTTGCTACCTTGTGCTTTTAAACGCGCGATCGCTTGCGGGACAATTTTCTTAGCAGTACCCCGCCATCCAGCGTGAATTGCTGATACCTGTCCGGTTTTCACATCGCCAATTAGCACTGGCGTACAATCAGCGCTAGCAACCCATACTGCTTGCAACGGCTTTTCGCTGACTAAACCATCTGCTGATGCAAAAGCCGAATCATCATCCCCACCTGTACTTAACTGACTGTCAATTTCTTGTGGGGTGAGAACAGTATTGCCATGAACCTGTTTCAAGCGATAAACTGATGCCTCTGGGTGCAGCACCTGTGTTAACTCTTGTGGCGATCGCGGCCAAAACGGATGGGTAAAAAAGCCGTGTTGCCAAGGTTCTAGGAGACTACAAGTAAGGTAGGGCATTCCCTGCCAATTGCGCCAGTGCCAAGTGTGCATCTTAAACCAAACCTAAACAGAAAATTCAGAATCCGCCAATTAATGCTAACTTGAACAACGGGATTTGGGTTAATTAAGTGGGATTCGATCTGCAATATTTGTCCGCAGCCCTGAAAGCAGGGCGTCAGTATTCATATTTACCATTTTCTTTACATATTTTTGATAGTGTAGCTTCAACTAATCAAACTCTCTGGAACTTGCTGAACCAGGGAGCGAAACCAGGATGTGTAGTGATTGCTACCCAGCAGACATCTGGGCGCGGCCAATGGGGTCGTCAGTGGATTTCTGCGGCTGGGGGATTATACGTTTCAGTGGCAATTAATCCCAAAATAGCGGCTACTGACAGTTACCAACTCACTTTGGCTAGTGCTTGGGGAATTGCCTCACAATTGCGAAACTGTGGCGTCAATGTGGGGATTAAATGGCCTAATGATTTAGTCTTAAACGATCGCAAGCTAGGCGGTATTTTGACTGAAACCAAAGTAAATCAAGAAAAAATTACTCAAGCTGTCATTGGTGTGGGCATTAACTGGGCAAACCCAGTACCAGAAACCGGAATCAACTTGGAATCTTGGCAAGTATCCCAACCCACAAAACCGATTTCTTGTCTAGAAATGTTAACGTCGAAGGTTTTATTAGGGATAGAATCCGGTATTGAGTGCCTTTTTGAAGAAGGAGTAAACATACTCTTGACGCACTATCTAGATTTACTGACGAATATGGGCGATCGCATACAAATTAATGATTTAGCAGGCACTATAGTTGGAGTAACCCCTCAGGGTAATTTACGAGTTAATGTAGAAGCTTATAATACAAAGCAAGTAATATCACCAGAAATTTACATTGAACCCGGTACAATCAGTTTGGGTTATCAAAAATCTTCGGTTTAACTTTTAGGTTTGTTCACAATTTCGCTCTTTGGGCAAGACAAACCACCGGCATCATTCTGTTTAGACTATTTACACAAAACGAGAGAACAAATGACGCAGCCCAACAACTCTGCCCATAAACGTTTGCCAGTGACATCAAAACGCTTTGCTTCTACGCTACCAGCACAGAGCCTCTGTTGGCTTAGTAGCGTTAGCCTTTTAGGTAATGGCTTGGTGTTAGCTCAAACGGAAACATCTATAGATAACATCGTTCCTACTATTCAAAATTCCCAGCCGACAACGGTAATAAATCCAGTTAAAAAAGATACTGTAATACCAGCAGTAACTCAACCACAGGTAGAATTTTCCGAACGGCGAATCAGACTCAAAAAGAGATTGCAAAGGGAAAATATCTCCCAATCATCACAGCCAGTCAGACAGTCGAAACCGAAAATTGAAGCTGCTGAACCTGTTATTATTAGACGCTCAAAACCTCAAGTAGAAACTTCGCGGGTTGCACCAGCTAGCGTCAACCAAGAAAAACCCGCACCTGCGCCGTTACGCACTTTACCTGAGAAACTTCCAGAAGTTGCCAAACCTGCTAACAACTCTAATAGCCCAGTTGGTAGCACGGAAGTCAAACCCAAGGATTACAACAACGCCTATATTGACCCTAACGATTACCAAGTTGGGGGTACTTATCAAGCACCCAGTTCGGTAGTCGTGACAGAACGCTCTAGTGGTTGTCGAGCGACTTTGCCAACAGGACAAGCTATATCAGCTAGTCTTTGTGCCAAACCTACTGCTAATCAGCGTGTAGCTGGTAGTAATAGCAAAACATCACCCAATTGGTTGAGAAGAAGCCAAACTGCTAATTTAGCAACCGTTCCAGTTGTGAGACCGATAGCATCTACTGGTGAAAGCCGCAGATGGCGTAATCCCCAAGCGGTTCCTAATAATATCGCTACTCGCATTGCTGCTAGTATCACCAAGAGCGAATATCATCCCAGTCGGTTTATTCCTAACCCCAGCGAATTCGCCACCACAAAAGTAAGTGCAACCCCGATCGCACCAAGTGGTGGTACTTTACCGCCACCAATGGCTGATGGTAATTTTGCACCTCGCCCTAGCACGGTTGCTTACGACTTTCCGCTAGCATCAACCTTACCCCAAATTCCATATGTAGGCAGAGTTGCTTATAGCGGTCAGGGAATGATGTTCCCCTTGTCTGTTCCCGCACCAATTACCTCATTATTTGGTTGGCGAATTCATCCCATCACAGGCGATCGCCGTTTCCACGCTGGTACAGATTTAGGTGCGCCTATGGGTACGCCAGTCTTAGCTGCTGCTAAAGGTCAAGTAGAGAGTGCTGACTGGATGGGTGGCTATGGTTTAGCCGTTACCATTAACCACAGTTCGGCTCAACAAACTCTCTACGGTCATATGTCCCAAATCTTTGTCCGACCGGGTCAGTGGGTAGAACCGGGAACTGTCATTGGACAAGTTGGTAGCACTGGGAACTCTACAGGCCCTCACCTACACTTTGAAGTCCGCCACCTAACCGCAAATGGTTGGGTAGCAGTTGACCCAGGTGTAGAACTAAATACCGCCCTGAGTCAGTTGGTTCAAGGTTTACAGACTGCTCAGTTAACTAAGCAACCAGGCTCTTAGAAAGGATGAAGTGTCAAGGATGAAGGCTGAAATTTTGAGCTTTCATCCTTGAGCCTGATTACTTCCTACTTTTATAAATAGCCATGTTCTGCTAGAAAGGCAGGTGTGATGTCATCAGAACTAGCAGCTTCCCCAACTTTGGGGTTTCCTTTGCCAGAATAAAGGAATTTTTCGACATATTTGCCGAGAATATCTCCTTCAAGATTCACCAAACTACCGGGAACCAAATAGCGGAGATTGGTTTCAGCGTAGGTGAGAGGAATTACCGCCACCGTGAATTGGGAGTGTTCTGGCTCGTAGGCAGCTACTGTGAGGCTAATACCATTGACAGCAATACTACCCTTGGGAACAATGTACCGCGCGATCGCCTCAGGTGCTGTAAAGGTCATTTCCCAAGAAGTCGCTGTTTGTTCTGCTGTCACCATCCGCCCAACGCCGTCTACATGACCCATGACAAAATGACCACCAACTTTGCTCCCTACCCGCAACGAAGCTTCTAGGTTGACATATTTCTGTGCTGTTTCTCCATCCCCTAAAGTCGTGCGGCGCAACGTTTCCGGTGATGCAGTGGCGATAAAACCATCTTTTAAAACTTCTTCCACAGTCAGACAAACGCCATCGACTGCGATGCTGTCACCGTAAGCCATATCCTGCATAATTAAATCAGATGGCTGACTTACACAATTTATTTGCCAAGAATCTCCCCCTAAGGGTTTCATGGTTCCTAAAGCCTGGATCAATCCTGTAAACACAGCTTTTTTGCCAAATTAACTCTATTTATTGCCTAATTTTGCCTAAAAACAACTCGTAAATTCCTCCATAAATGTAGCAAAATCTGAGTATATTTTCTGACGTTATTGAAGATAGGGATATTATCACATTAGCATCACGAACAAGGCATACTTGGGTATAGAGAGATATTGTCTAAGTAGACCACTTTGCCTTACTCTGGTGTTCACATCAAGTTCGGAGTTTAATAGAAGCAATTATAGAAAACAAATGCCTATGTTTATTACTGTCCCTAGCTAAACCTGTCAAGGTATTATTTGTTACTTATTAACCAAGTACTCCAAGGAGCGTAGAGGCTTAACCAATGATTGAAATGAGAGTCGCTGGTATAGCATTAGATGCCATAACCCGCAGCCCGATTGTACTTTTGAAAGATGCTTCCGATCGCCGTGCTTTACCAATTTATATTGGTCAAGAACAAGCTAGGGCAATTGCGGGAGCAATAGAGAGTCAAAAGCCTCCAAGGCCTTTAACTCACGATTTAATTGTGAATATTCTAGAAACGTGGAATTTGACTCTAGATAAGGTTATTATTCATTCTCTGCAAAAAGATACATTTTATGCAGCATTAGTTGTCAAGCAAGGCGAGACAACAAAAGAAATTGACGCCCGTCCTAGCGATGCGATCGCCATTGCACTTCGTACCAACGCCCCCATTTGGGTAATGGAAGAAGTGATTGCTGATGCTTCTATCCCTGTCGATCGAGATGCTGATGAAGCAGAACAACAAGCCTTCCGCGAATTTATTTCTAATCTCCGTCCTGAAGATTTGATCAAACGCTTCGGTAATGGCGAAAGTTAAAAACTTAATGAAGTGCTAGGTAGCAAGCTAAAAACAATCAACAAATTAAACAATAAAGAACTAAGAAGAAAAAGTACAGGAAAGTACACAATTTCTTTACTTTTTCTTCTTAAATTTTCACTCGTTTTGCGAGTCATTGGTCATTAGTCATACGAAGTTGTCTTTGTACGTATTATTTGCGAAAAAGCCAGTTCAGAAAAATATTAATTTTAAACAAGACTTTATTGATCTTTGGCCATTTCACAAATGACAAATGATTAATAGTTTTAGCGTGCCAGCTTACTTTTATGCAATATCGACGCTTTGGCAAAACTAATCTACACTTGTCTGTTTTTTCCTTAGGAACAATGCGCTACCTAGCTGATGCAGAAAATTCCCAGCAAACTATCGAAAAAGCCTTAGCGTTAGGAATTAATCATATAGAAACTGCCAGAGGTTATGGCAAAAGTGAGGAGTTTTTTGGCCAAGCATTCAAAGCTGGTTTATCTGTACCTCGTTCTCAACTTCACATCACTACTAAAATTCCGCCTACAGCCGATGCTGACACAATGCGCCGCTACATTGATGAATCCCTAGAAAGATTGCAACTAGATTATCTAGATTGCTTGGGAATTCACGGCTTAAACACGTGGGAACATCTAGATTTAGTGCAAGCTGGTTGTATTGAAGCTGTGCAGGAAGCGATCGCAGATGGTCGGGTGCGTCATGTTGGTTTCTCCACCCACGGATCGTTAGATCTTATTCTGGCGGCTATAGAAACAGGTTTATTTGAATTCGTCAATCTGCATTATTACTATTTTTTCCAACGCCATGCACCAGCAATTCAGCTAGCAGCAGAAAAAGACATGGGGATTTTTATCATTTCCCCTGCTGATAAGGGAGGACGGCTTTACACACCACCCCAAACCTTAAAAGAATTGTGTCATCCCTTTTCACCCTTAGAGTTAAATTATCGATTTTTACTCAGTGACTCCCGCATTACTACCTTGAGTGTAGGGCCAGCCAACCCAGAGGAATTAATTGAACCTTTGCAAGTTGCTGATAGTGTTGATGAAATCACGCCAGAAGAAATTGCTGCTTTCCAACGTTTAGAAAATCAACAACAAACTACCTTAAAAACTGATAAGTGTAGCCAGTGCTATGCTTGTTTACCCTGTCCAGAAAAGATTAATATTCCAGAGGTATTGCGGTTACGTAATCTAACTGTGGCATACGACATGACAGACTACGGCAAATATCGCTATGGAATGTTTGAAAATGCAGGTCACTGGTTTCCGGGAATGAAAGCCAACCGTTGTACAGAATGCGGTGATTGTTTACCCAGATGTCCTGAAGAGTTAAATATTCCAGCATTGTTAGAAGATAGCCACGAAAAATTAAATGGCAAAGCCGGAAGGAGATTGTGGGGATAACCACGTTACACTGTTCGATGAATGCGATCGCTACTCAATAAAATTATGCAAGTCACACAACAGCGATACTACACGCCAGAGGAATATTTAGAACTAGAGGAAGCTGCTGACTACAAAAGCGAATATATTGATGGGCAAATAATTCCAATGGCTGGTGGCACAATAAATCACAACCAAATAGCGCTCAACTTAAGTAGTGAGTTAAATTTTGCTTTCAAAAAACAACACTACCGAGTGTATATGGGTGATGTTCGTTTGTGGATTGCCCAAAAGCGTACCTATACATATCCAGATGTGATGATTCTGGCAGATGAACCAGAGTATTTCAACAATCGTCTAGATATAATTGTAAATCCACAGGTAATTGTGGAGGTTTTATCAAAATCAACTAAAGGTTATGATCGCGAAGGTAAATTTGAGGCTTACCGAACAATTCCCACTTTCCAAGAATATTTATTAATCGATCAAAACCGGATTCATGTAGAGCAATATTCCAAAACTGGTAAAAAGCAATGGGCATTGCGTGAATACGATGAAGAAGATGAAGCGATCGCACTTGTAACTGTACCTTTTGAAATTTCCTTGCAAGATTTATACAACAAGGTGCAATTTGAGCTTGTAGAGTCGGAAGTCGAAAGCGCTGATATAGAGCGATGAGTTAAAGCGATCGCCCTTGATCAAAACTTTGCGATTTACTGAAACTCTCTCATTATGGTTGCCATCGGCAGAAATAGTGAAAGTTCATTGTCTTGAAAAGGAATAAACTCATACTTGAGATAAAAATCTTTTGCTTGCAAATCGATAGCATCAACTCTCACAGCAAATATGCCAATTTCTTGAGCAGCGCGAACAGCACGATAAAGAGCATCAGCTAATAATTCACTTCCTAAACCTTGCCCTTTCATAGATTTGTCTACCGCTAATCTCCCAATCAGCATTGCTGGAATTGGATAGGCTGGCATTCCACGCTGATAGGACTCTGGTAATGATTCATACTCAATAACGCTGGCACTAACAGTATAATAACCATCAATTTTTAAGCTTCCTGATGCTGGAATTGCTACAAACGTTTTGGCAATTCCTTTATTATGATTTTGCCGCGCATATTTCTTGAGATAATCATTTAAAATTACATAACCGCAATCGAAAGTATCTCTTGGATATTGCTTATCAATTGGGACAAAATTCCATCTCGCCTCGCTATCACTTACCATACTTATCTTTATATTTATGGATAGCAGATTTGAGTTTACCCTTCAATTCCGGTGGATTTTCCATCACGGACATGAACAAATCTCGATCGCGATTTGATAGTACTAACCTTTCATTTGCATCTATATCTTGTTTAGCAGCAGGTAAAACATGAATAAGTGTATAAGCACTCAAAGAAATTCCTTTGAGACTCGCAGCACGTTCTAATATTTCTTTTTGTTCTTGGGTAACTCGTAAATCGATGCGGCAATCTTTTGCAGATGATGGTTCTGACATGGCTATTTCTTAGTTTTAGCTGAGTCTTTATTCACAGCATAGCTAATCGTGGCGGAGAATGTACACACAATAATAGGATAGGAATATTTAGCTTCAACAAGGAAATAGCGATCGCTCTTTTCATCCACAATCCTCAACTAACTTCGATAAGATCGCTATGGTGCTACTTAAACCTTCCCACACCTGATGAAAAGCGATCGCTCTCCTCAAACCACCTCATCCACTCTGCAACGTCCTGAAATCCTCGCACCAGCAGGTAATTGGGAATGTGCCAAAGCTGCTGTCGAAAATGGGGCAGATGCAATCTACTTTGGTTTGGATCGTTTCAATGCCAGAATGCGGGCACAAAATTTTACTGAGGCGGACTTACCAGAATTGATGGCATTTCTCCACCTGCGGGGTGTGAAGGGTTACGTCACTGTCAATACGCTCATATTTCCTCAAGAAATACCAGAAGTAGAACAATATCTGCGTTCAATTATTGCCGCAGGTGTGGATGCAGCGATCGTTCAGGATGTGGGGCTATGTCGTCTCATCCGTCACCTGTCGCCTGATTTTCCGATCCATGCTTCTACTCAGATGACTATTACTAGTACGGCTGGGGTGGAATTTGCCAAGTCTCTCGGCTGTCAGTTGGTAGTACTTGCCCGTGAATGTTCCCTGAAGGAAATCAATAAAATTCAGCAGCAGATCGCGCAGAAGGAGACTTCTTTACCTTTAGAAGTTTTTGTTCACGGTGCTTTGTGTGTGGCTTATTCCGGTCAGTGCTTAACTAGCGAAGCTTTAGGTGGGCGTTCTGCCAATCGGGGCGAATGTGCCCAAGCTTGCCGGATGCCCTACGAGTTAATCGCTGATGGGGAAGTGGTAAATTTAGGCGATCGCAAATATCTACTCAGCCCCCAAGACTTAGCAGGGTTAGAAGTCCTGCCCGATTTGGTGAAGTCAGGGGTAACTTCTCTCAAAATTGAAGGGCGTCTGAAAACTCCTGAGTATGTTGCCAATGTCACCCGTGTTTATCGGGCAGCCTTGGATCGAGTAATGGAAAGATTAGAAAAGGACGCGGGGAAAGTAACCAAAAACTCGGAAGCTTCTCAAGAACGCTACAACTTAGAGATGGCATTTTCTCGTGGTATCTACACGGGTTGGTTTAAAGGTATTAATAATCAAGAACTGGTTCATGCGCGCTTTGGTAAAAAGCGTGGAGTTTACTTAGGCGAAGTCACGCGCATTAATAATGAACAGGTAGCAATTAGACTAGAAGCACCCGTTAAACCTGGGGATGGAATTGTTTTCGACTCCGGTCATCCAGAGGGAAAGGAAGAAGGAGGCCGAGTTTATGCAGTCACATCCAAGGGTAGGGAAACATTACTAAGTTTTGGTCGCAGTGACTTAAACTTCCGCCGCGTGCATGTGGGCGATCGCGTTTGGAAAACTAGCGATCCAGAACTCGATAAGCAATTGCGTCAGAGTTTTGCAGGCGAGAATCCCCAATTTCAGCGTCCGATTCATCTTGAGATTTATGGCGAAATCGATCGATTACTAACTGCGATCGCTCGTGATGAGCAAGGTCATGTCGTCCAGGTGGATTCTACAATACCACTAGTGGAAGCGCACACTAAACCCTTAACTACAGAACGTTTACAAGAACAATTTGGTCGTCTGGGTAATACACCCTTTTGTTTAGGAAGAATAACCAATCACCTCAGTGGCGCGGTGATGATACCAGTGAGTGAGTTAAACAGAATGCGGCGGGAAATAGTCGCGCAGTTGGAAGAGTTACGCAGTCAACCCCAACGCTGGGAATTACGTTCTGAAGTTTCTTTCCACGACCTACTCCCGTCATTATCCCCCTCATCCCCTTCATCTTCCTCACTCATCGTCCTAGTACGCAACCTCAAGCAACTTCAAGCCGCACTCCAAGCGGGAATCCAAACACTTTACTGTGAATTTGAAGACCCCCGCTTCTATCGGGAAGTAGTGCAGATGGTGCGTCAAGGACAAACTACAGCTAATCAAACTATCTGGGTTGCACCTCCCCGAATTACCAAACCAGGGGAAAAGTGGATTTTGCAACAAGTGCGTGACTGTAATGCAGATGGCTATTTGGTGCGGAACTATGACCAATTAGAATTCTTTGCCCAAGACCGTTGTATTGGAGATTTTTCACTCAATGTTGCTAACGCCCTAACAGCAAACTACTTTCAGCAGCGCTATGGTTTAGAACGGTTAACAGCATCCTACGACCTAAATATTAGCCAACTTGAACACCTGCTCACTAGTTGCCCACCCCAGTGGTTTGAGGTGACAATCCATCAACATATGCCGATGTTCCACATGGAGCATTGTGTATTTTGTGCTTTTCTTTCTACTGGGACAGACTACACTAACTGTGGACGACCTTGTGAAAAACAGGAAGTGAAGTTGAAAGACCGCGTAGGTAGCGAACATCTCCTCAAAGCCGATGTCGGTTGTCGCAATACTGTATTTAACGGTACTGCCCAAACCGGAGCCGAGTACGTACAGCGCCTCATAGCTTTGGAATTAAGGCAATTTCGCATCGAGTTTGTCAATGAGTCACCAGAGCAAGTGAGTAAAACGATACATTGCTACCAGCAACTCCTACAAGGTGAGATTACAGGTTCCCAACTTTGGCGGGAGTTAAAGCTGCAAAATCAGCTAGGTGTAACTCGTGGCCCGATGGGAGTCTCTTCTGTCAGGTAATAAGGCAGGAAGCAGAAGGTTGTAATGCCAGTAAAATTCTTAATTTTGAATTTTGCGGAAACTCTGCGCGGAGGTTTCCTCCTATCAGAACTTTCCAAGAGAGAATTTTGAATTTTGAATTGGTATGGCTTGCTGGCGGACTGGAATGCGGATAATGAATTCTGCTCCTTCGCCAGGTTTTGAAGTGCAAGATAGCGAACCACCATGTTTCTCAGTGACAATTTGATAGCTAATCGATAAGCCCATACCCGTTCCTTTGCCTACAGGTTTTGTAGTGAAGAAGGGATCGAACAAGCGTTTGTGAACTGACTCTGACATACCCGAACCATTGTCTGCAATGCGGATTTCGATTTGTTGAGCATCAACTTGTTCAGTGCAAATTGTAATAGTTGGGATAGTAATTTGTTCTTCATTGTCCGCTAATGACTCCTCTAAAGCATCGATCGCATTACTTAAAACATTCATAAACACTTGGTTCAATTCCCCTGCATAGCATTCCACTTGGGGCAGGTCGCCATAATGTTTGATAATCTCAATATCGGAATGCTCTGACTTCGTTTTCAGGCGATGTTGCAGAATCATCAGCGTGCTGTCAATGCCATCGTGAATATTCACCGCTTTCATCTCAGCTTCGTCCATGCGTGAGAAGATGCGTAGAGAAGCGACAATGTTGCGAATCCGATCTGCTCCCACGCGCATAGAAGAAAGTAGCTTGGGCAAATCTTCCAGCAGAAATTCTAGATCGATCGCCTCCGCTTCTTCCTCAATCTCTGAATGAGGAGATGGATAATGTTTATGGTACAGTTCCAACAATCTCAGTACATCTTGAGTGTAATTGCTAGCGTGATTGAGATTACCAAAGATAAAATTAACTGGATTGTTGATTTCGTGAGCAACACCTGCTACTAGTTGCCCTAAGCTTGACATTTTTTCGGTCTGCACAAGTTGAGCTTGGGTTTGTTGTAGTTTATATAGGTATTGTTGAAGTTCTTCAGCTTTTTCTCGTTCGCGCGTTTCTGATGCTTGCAAAGCTGCGTTTTTAACTTCAAGCTCTTGTGAGTAAGTGTGGAGATTGCTGTAAAGACGGGCGTTATCAATTGCAATCGAAATTTGGGCACTCAATAGACTCAGTAGCTTCACTCGTTCTGAAGAAAAAGCACCAGAGATTAGATTATTTTCTAGGTAAACAATACCAGTAAACTTACCAGAATGAATTAGCGGTAAACACAAAATAGATTTAGATTGGTGAGTACTAATATAAGCATCGTTGGCAAAGCGAGCATCTTTGACAGCATTGTCTAATACTAAATTTTCTCTGGTTCGTTCTACATAGTTGAATGAAGAGATAGGAAGTAAGAACGAATCTGTGTCTTCTTCAAAATTAACAACAACGGTAACATCTTTGCCTTCAATAATTCCCACCGCTTCTAAAATCCATTCATGGTCGTGCTTGGTAATAAAGTATCCTCGGACAGCACCAGCATTTTCGATGGCAATTTTCATCATTTTTTCGAGCAGGCGAGTTAGCACCATTTCTTCTGACAACACCTGTGAAGCTTTCATCACTGTCATCAAGTCGAAAAGGTGGGAGCCTCCAGTAGTAGTCGAACTTGTTTGAGTCAGTTCTTTGTAATTTGTTTCTAGCTTTTGTGTGTTTGAGGAGCGCGTAATTAATTGCGGGTATTTTGCTTCTAAATCTTTGACTTTAGCAACAGCCCCCCAACGAACATAGGCGTAGTAGGCATTAGTCATATAAGTTTGCGCAATGCTATGTTTACCCCACGATAGATAAAATTTAGCTGCAAGTTCGTGGGCTAATGCTTCTTCGTTGATGTATTCGTTTTCTTTAGCAAGTGCGATCGCTTTATCATACATCTCAATCGCTTCTAATTTTTCGTCCCTTACCCGATGCCGTTCTGCCTCTACTAAATAGAATTTATGCAAATAATTCATTGGGGCATGATGCGCCCATTTTTGCATTTTTGCTTGATTACTTTGTACGCGCTTAAGAATCTCCTGCTGCTCAGACTCTAGATTATCGCCATATATCGACAGCCCGATCAAAGAATCGTAGAAATGAAAAATAACAAAAGTTATCAGCCCTGCTGCTGCACCCACATAATTTTCTGCTTGATTAAGATTTTCCAGGGCTTGGGAGTAGTTTCCAAACAGATAACAAAGCTTTAGTTTTTCTAAGTATACAAAATAAAGTGCTAAAACATCGTTGCTTGAGTGGTGCTGGGGAAGCATTTTCTGCTCATCATAAGCTTCACCTTGTAAAATGCAGAAATTTTGGTTTTTGCCTATTATATTTAAGACAGCTTGCCAAAAGATTTCGTGATAATGAAGCACTGTTTCTTGCTTAATTTTACTAATGGCATCCCAATAGGTTACATTTTCTTGTTCAACTAAAGTTAGTTGCTTGCCTATTAAATATTGTTGAGAGCAATATTGAAATGCACCCCAAGCAGCATATTCCAAATCTCCAGTTTCCAAACCCCTAGAGTAATTTGACCGTAAATTTTCTATGGTATCGCCAACGTATTCTTTCCAATGTTTTATAAATATAAATACTATTTGGTATGTTTTGGCACTAACTTCTTTAGCATTTAATTTTGAAACCAAATCTACAGCTAATTGACCAAACTGATAGCCGCGTTCGATATCTCCCACAACCCCACACAAAAGAAAACCATAAAGGGAATATGTATAGGGAGACACAGAAGCATTGCCATATTGGACGCATAAATTGACTTGTTTACACACTACTAGAGGGATGAGTTGTGGAGCGCCTACGTAGGCGGCAACAGTTAAACTTGACAGTAGCCTCAACGCTGCTAATTTTTCAGAGTTAGTCATTTGAGGTAAGTCGAGCAAGTCCGAAGGTTCTTTCCCAGCCAAAATGGATGCCGTTTCCGCTAATGCTTGCTCAATATCTGAAGGTTTCACTGTTTCGGGAAACTTCACCCCAAACAGCTTTAAGGCTTCTAGTCCTGTATTAATCGCATCAATTAGCTTATTCTGTCCCACATAAGCTTGAATCTGAACTTCGTATACCTTCACTTTGTCCAGTAGCGAGGTGGCAAAGTTTTGCACTATTTCAGCCAATCTCTGCATTTCTTCAAAGTAACCATTGAGATATGCCGCCTCTAATGCTTCGGTATGCAGTGTTAATGTCAGATCATACTGATTCTTCCAGCTATCAGATGCCAACAGTTCTAAACCTATTTGCAAATATTTGGCAGCCGATTCATAAGCTGTTGCTGCTTTAGCTCTTTGACCTGCTATTAAATTAAGGTCTGCTAGTTCGTTTTTTTCTATTTCAGTTGTTAGTAAATCAGTCCCATAATTGAGTTGGTTGACTAGCGCAAAAATATTTTCTTTTCGTGCTTCTGGTGTAGTATTTTGCAGCAGTAATTGACCAATTGTTAGATGGGTTGCTTTTTTCTCTTCATCAGGAATTAAAGAATAAGCTGCTTGCTGTACTCGGTCATGTAAAAACTTGTAGTCAACCTTGACATCGGTTAAGGTCATACCGCTTGATTCTTCCTGACCAAATACTAAAGGAATTTTGTAATCTTGAGTTAACGGCAGAATTAATCCAGCTTGTAGGGCAGACCACAATTGTGCCGCAGTTGTTAGAGGTGATGTTTCATTGACGATCGCTAAAACATCTAAATTAAAAGTATTACCAATACAAGCAGCTAGTTTGAGGACTTGTTGTGTCTCAATCGAGAGTTTGCGAATGTTTCTTGCCGTGAGTTCAACAACATTCAAGTCAGTAATACCAATCGCTTGAATATCTTGAATATCCCATAGCCAAATCCCTGAGTGGAAGTCATAAGTTAACAAGTCTTCTTGATGCAGAGTTAAGAGCAGTTGCGTTAAGAAGAATGGATTACCCCCAGTTTTGTAGAATAGTAATTCTGCAAGTTGCTGACTGCGTTCTGCATCACTCAATGTATCGCCAACTAACGCTTCCACATCTGCTAATTGCAACGGTGACAGCACAATGTTATTTACCGCCGCATCATTCGATTGAATTTTCTCCAAACTCATCATCAGCGGATGGGTGGGCGACACTTCATTATCGCGATATGCTCCAATTAATAATAGATATTGGCGATCGCTATCTGTCATCAATAACTCAATTAAGTTCAGCGATGCCGAATCTGCCCACTGTAAATCATCAAGAAAGACAACCAAAGGATGATCTTGGTTTGTGAATACGCCAATGAATTGCCCAAAGAGGCGATTGAAACGATTTTGAGATTCTGTTGCACCCAGTTGTGTCACGGATGGCTGAGTCCCAATAATCAGTTCGACTTCTGGAATAACATCAATAATGACTTGTCCGTTCTCCCCCAACGCAGTTAATAGTTTCTCTTTCCACGCTTGGATTTGAGCTTCGCTTTCGGTGAGTAATTGCTGAACTAAGGATTGAAACGCTTGAATTAAGGATGCATAGGGAATATTGCGCTTGAACTGATCGAACTTACCTGCAATAAAATAACCTCTTGCACCCACAATCGGTTTATGAACTTCATTAACAACGCTAGTTTTACCAATCCCTGAATAACCAGACACTAGCATGAGTTCGCTGCTACCATCTGCTACACGTTCAAATGCAGCCATTAACATTGCGACTTCTGCTTCGCGTCCGTACAGCTTTTGCGGAATCAAAAAATTTCCAGATTTGTCCCGCCTACCCGGTACAAAGTTTTCAATCTTGCCAGTAGTTTGCAGCTGAAACAAGCATTCTTCTAAATCCGCTTTTAATCCCCAAGCACTTTGATACCGTTCTTCTGCTGTTTTCGCTAACAGCTTTAAAATAATCGCACTAATTGCCTCTGGCACATCTCCTAAAATACGGCACACAGTTTCTTTACAGGGTGCAGCTGGCATTTTAGCGATGTGACAGTGTACCAACTCCATCGGATCGTTAGCCTGAAACGGCAAATTACCCGTCAGCATTTCATACAAAGTAACACCCAACGAGTAAAAATCACTGCGGTAGTCGATCGCCCGGTTCATTCTCCCAGTTTGCTCTGGCGACATATAAGCCAGCGTACCTTCGAGTAAATTAGGATTGCTCAAAGTAGGATTTTCTTTATCAAGTCGTGAAGAGATACTGAAGTCAATCAGTTTAACTTCTCCAGAATCGGGGTCAATTAGAATATTGTGCGGCTTAATATCTTTATGAATAATCTGTTGGGCGTGGAGTTCGCCAAGCGTGTGCGCCAAATTAATTCCTATTTTGAGGAAAGTAATTAAGCTTGTGGTTTGATTTACAATTACTTCTTTAAGTAAGCAACCTGGAACGTCTTCCAATACCAAAGCCAGACCGTGCTGATAATTCTTTAACTCGTAAGGTTTAACAATCCCAGGAATTTGCAGAGACTCAATGATTTGATATTCGTGGCGCAGTCGTGCAATTTCTTCTAAAGATGGATGTTTATCGAGGAGAGTTTTGACAATTACGGAGGCGTTATCCGTTTCTCGCCGTCCGCGATAAATGACGGTTTTACTGCCATAGTGAAGTGTTTCATCGAGCTGATAACCAGTTAAAGAAGGTATCATTATTTTCTTTTGCTATATAAGTATTGTTAATATTCCCGTACTTGTTTCGATGTGTAATATTTGTCACAAAACTTCGTAATATTTACAGTAAAAGTTTGTATATTTTAAGGTGAGATTTACGTATACAATTCATACATCAATCGATGAAGTTATGTTTGAGCCACCAATTGAATAAACCCAGTAAAAATGAATGAGTCGATATTTAATAGCAACTCTTGAATAATCAATTTATGCAGTTACCACATTAGTGCTGGGAAACGTGGCTCAATCCCTGACTACACACTTTTCAATTGAGCTACATCGATCGCGAACTAGCAGTTTCTCGGACTGTCTCTAGAAATTTCTGTAAAGTTGGAGAGTTATTATTTGTGCGCCAAATCATGGCAATTGCAGCTTTTGGGGTAGCTTCTGGGATATTTTTGTAAACTACCCCAGTCCGTTGTAAGTTTTGCAAAGATGCTGGAGCGATCGCAACTCCCATTTCTCCAGCTACTAAACTCACAATCGTCTGCATCTGAATTGCTTCTTGAGCAACAAAGGGACTAAAACCTGCTTTTTGGCAAAGACTGATAATTAAATCGTAGAGTCCGGGTGCTAATTTTCGGGGAAATAAAATGAACGGTTCATTAGCTAAAGATGTCAAACTCACATCAGATTGATTTGCTAGCCAATGTGTCTCCGGAAGCGCTACGATCAACGACTCTTGAAAAATGATTTCCCAACTAAAGGTATTATCTTCTACAGGCGGGCGGATAAAGCCTACATCCATACGTCCTTCCCGTAGCCATTCTAGCTGCCGATCTGTGGTCATTTCGCGTAACTCTAGGCTTACCCCAGGAACGCGGCTGCGAAAATATTTTAAAATTGTTGGCAAAATGTTATACGCTGCTGTACTGACGAAACCAACCACTAACTGTCCAATTTCGCCCCGATTTGTTTGTCGCCCAGCTTGAATTGCTTGTTGTAATTGCTGGAGAATTTGTTGCACTTCAACCAGAAATACTTGTCCCGCTTCTGTTAACTGCACGTTGCGTTTTGTGCGGTGAAATAGCTCAAAGCCTAATTCTTGCTCTAATTGACGAATTTGTTGACTCAGGGGAGGTTGAGCAATATGCAATTTTTCGGCGGCTTTGCCAAAATGCAGTTCTTCTGCCAAGGTGACAAAGTAACGCAGGTGTCGTAGTTCCATCGCGTACAGCAACTAATATCTTTTACATATTAGTTACAGCATAAAAATATATTGGACACGATCAAAAATCTCTTTTACTGTGGTGATTAAGAGGTCATCAACTGAAAGCGCAAAGTTGAAGACTGACAAACCCAGATTCTTTAATTTCCCTACCTATGAATAGCATTTCGATGCCCAAGCATAATTGGGACACAAGTTTGTATGAGGATAAACACGCCTTCGTGTGGCAATATGGGGAGGATTTATTGCAATTACTCAATCCCAAACCAGGGGAGTTAATTTTAGATCTCGGTTGTGGAACGGGACAACTCACAGATAAAATTGCCCAAACTGGCGCGGAAGTGATGGGAATTGATAGCGCCACGACGATGATTGAGAAGGCGAGACAAAACTATCCCCATATTCGGTTTGATGTTGCTGATGCTAAGAACTTTCAAGTAGCACAGCCATTAGATGCGGTATTTTCCAACGCTGTATTACATTGGGTGAAAGAAGCAGAAAATGCGATCGCATCTATTCATCAAGCACTCAAACCTAGCGGGCGGTTTGTGGCAGAATTTGGTGGTAAGGGGAATATCCAAGCGATCGCAACAGCTTTGGAAAGTGCGATCGCATCTATTGGTATTTCCCAACCACAAACACTCAATCCTTGGTACTTTCCTAGTATTGGTGAGTATGCCAGTCTACTGGAAAAGCAGGGTTTTGATGTTATCTATGCTACCTTGTTTTCTCGTCCAACTCCTCTAACAGATAAAGAAGTAGGTCTAGCCAACTGGATTGAGATGTTTGCTAGCGCTTTTCTAGTAGGAATGTCTGATGAGCAAAAAATACAAGTTATTCGCAAAGTAGAAGAGGCTCTGAAGCCAACTCTGCATCAAGATGGAACTTGGATAGCAGACTACCGACGAATTCGCATCTTAGCTATCAAAATTTAGATAAGTTTTGCACGCTAAAATCTGGCACGATCAGAACATATTTACTGGAAATTATGTCTCATTACTTACAGCCGTTTTCCATAGATTGAAACATAGATATATGTCAATGCACGCTTAAGCTTTAGCTAATAAAAGTAAGGCACTCAGATCCCCGACTTCTTAAACTCGACAAAGAAGTTGGGGATCTCTGAACCCAGCAACATCATAAATGGCTGTAAAGAGTAGATAAATTTACAATTCAAACTAATGATATGTTTAGCAAAAAAATGTCTTGTCGCAAAATACCACTACCACTCTTATTCACTATCGGACTAGCAACTATTTCTCTTTTACCAATCCGAATTTCACTAGCGCAGGTTAATTTTGTACCAGAGCCTTCTGATGCACCTTTGGAACTTAGCTTGTTAACTCAACCAAAAAGCTCTGTAATTACAGCTACGACAATTAATCAAAGAAGCTTGACTATTCCTAGATTATGGAGGGCACAAGACAGTGCCGAAAATAAGCTATTAGATAACTGGATAGCATATCCAGCTTCTAAGGAAGAGCCTGCGCGGGTAGATTTAGTAGTCAATCAGCAAATTTGGAGCTTATTAGACTATCTAGAACGTTACGACTTTATCAATCGTTTAGGTACTGTGGCACGTCGAGATAATTATAACGTTCGAGTATTTAATTATCAGCAAGAACTATTAGGAACTTATACTTGTAACTTTAAGATGAGTCCAGCTTTATGTAATATCCAGATGCCTTCTCAGAATAAGTTAGGTTGGCGTCGTTCTTTATAGCAATTATAAATTTAATCAAGCAATATATGTAAGGTGGGCAATGCCAGCCCTTTCAACGCGAACAAATGAACTAGTAAGAGATAATTAATAAAAGCCTTACCCTGACTAATTTCTAAAGCATAAAGCCGTTTGCAGCAGACATGAAAGTGCATTGAATTATCCTCCAGGCGATTTAAGTCAAAACCAGAAATATTAGCTTTTGTTTTGAGTATTCTGATGGGTATCTAAAAGTCGCGCAGTAGAAACGTGACGATGTTTGCTGTCAACTATTAAAGGTTCTCGCTTTTTCTTTACCCCTCGAATCGCCTTGAGGAAACATTTAAGTTCGACTCTGGCTGCTAAATCTTGCAAAACCAACACCATTTGCTCAAGAGAAAAGGTCTCAAATGCTTGCCAATGGACGGCTGGAATTGCAATCATCATTCCCCGGTAAGTGCCAGTAATTTCATCAACTAAATAGAAATCTGACAAGCTAGCATCAATTTTACCGACTCCATGTACAGATCCTAAGGCAGCTTTGAGAGTAGCAAGAATGTTGTATGTTGTTAATGCCATCGAAAATGAAAATAAAGCTGCTTTGGGATAGGCTAAGGTTTGAATTTCGCCGTGAAAATTCTCAGTTACAGTTTGAAAAAGAGTCTCCAGGCTCCAGCGATTACGATACAATTCAGCAATTTTTGCAGCATCCGCATCATGAGAGGGTAAATTGGTCAAAATGGCGATTTCCCATTCCTTGTCTCGGGTTGGTTTGAACAATTTCAGCAAAATCCGGCGAGATTTCAGCAAATTACCGTCGTAATTAATTTCGATTTCCTGCTCAAATAGATTGCCTGTATCTGTGTGACCTACAGCTTTTAATTGCGAGAGTTGTTGATAACCTAACGACCCATGTTGACGAACCACAAAAAAAGCTTGTTGGTTTGCAATCCTAAACAGAAACTTGGCTGTACAAAAATTTCGGTCTCCATTCCAAACTTCATTTGCTTTGACACTCAAAAGTACATCATCAAATAAACTACGCTCTTGGGCATGAGCATCAACACAGGGAAAAATATCTATTACTAGCTTTGACAGTGGATCTGACACAACTATCGCTTTCCCTGGTAGAGCCTTAGCTGCAAATAACCGAATTGCATCTAGTCGATGGTCTGTGGCACCTAGACAAGTCCCATCAACAATTCTGTGTTGATATCCCGGTAGTGGATTTGGCTGTTCTCCTGCCATTTTTTGAATGAGCAACTGCAATTGGCTTGCTGTTTGTCTAACTAACGCCTGACTCACGCCCAGTTCCACGCCAGAGAGCTTTTTATATAGTGCAGTACTACTCACTATTAAGTTCGCAGCTCTTGCTTTGTAGGCTGCATGAACCGATTTCTGAATTCCACACACTACCAAACTCATTAAATCAACTTGGCTGGAAAACAATAAGTCTTGCTGGTATTGGACTTTTGCATGGGTTTCAAATAATTTATCCATGATTTCTGGGGCGAATACTCGCTCCATTAATCCTCGTGCCATCACACTTATTGGACTTTCTTGCACAAATTGTTCAAAGATGGCGGATAGCATTTTGATGCCCAAAACAGTTGAATATGTTGAGGATACATCGAAGTCGTACCTCACATTCCTTACTGGGGTTGGGTTTCAGATATTCATGAAGTAGTTCATTTGTTCGCGTTGAAAGGGCTGGCAATGCCCACCCTACTGAGGATTTATGCTTTTTTTATTTTGTCAAACAAAGACTCATACTGCTTTGTTGTTGATGAAGATAAAGGAAGTAAAAATTCACTTTTATCAAAAACTTCACGATTACTTAGTAACAAGTTCCTGAATGATTCTTGAATATCGGAGGCGACAATATTTGTAGAAATAGGCGAATTAGTTTTGCTCAGTAGGGAAATTTGTTTAGCGATCGCTGGTTGCCAACAAAAATCAATCCATTGATTTGCTAAAGTATCTTTGTCTGTACCTTGAGGACGTACCCACAGATCTGCCCATACTGCTGTTCCAGACTGAGGAATAACGGCACTGAGGTGAGGATAACGCGCCAACACTGGTAATAGATCGTCAGACCAGCCAACCGCCAGCCAAGTATCTTCAATAATTAAGGGTTCTAGGTAGGTAGTGGAACTATAGAACTTTACTTGTTGATTTAAGGTGCTGAGTTCTTTTTCCAATTCTGGCACTTGGTCAAGATTTTCTGTATTGTAGGATTTTCCTAATTTCTTTAAAACCAGACCAATGACTTCTCGTGGTTGATTGAGTAGAGAAATCCGCGATCGCAGTTCATCTCGCCACAGATCGCTCCAATCTTTGGGCGTCCATCCTAATCCTTGGAATTTTTCACGGTTATAAACGATCGCTGTACTACCCCAACGGTAAGGTGCAGCCCAAACTTTTCCTTGAGGATCGGGATTACCTTGGTCGTTGCGCGTTACCAGTTGCTTCCATTTGTTATCTAAAGCTGACCACTGTTTAAGCTGTGCTTCATTCAATGGTTGAATCAGTTTTTGCTCTATTGCAGCTTTGAGCCAATAATCTCCTAACGTTACTAGGTCAGCTATTGGTGTTTTTTGGTCTTGGGGAAGTGGGATAAAGCGACGCCATCCTTGCTCATCGCTGGTTTTTGGTGGTTGTTGCCAATTTTGCAATTGTTTAAATAAATCTTGTATCTGCTCAGTAGGAGCAAACTTTAACTGCACCTGTGGCTTTAAGGCTTTCTGAAATTTATTAACTACTTGACCAGGTATAGAACCTTTTAATAGCTGTACTTTCAGTTGCGCCTGGTTACTTCCCCCACAGCCAATCAACAGTTGTGAAAGTGCTAATGTACCTGTGGCTAATAAGAATGAACGTCGATCCATTGAATTTGAATATAAATTTTAGATTATAACTATCTTAAGCATGGGAATACCAAGTTTTCTGGCATCAAGGCAAGATATATAGCAATCCGATTGGATTTTGAGAAATCACTCGTAGAGGTGGGGAACAGAGAATTGGCAATGGGGAGCAAAAAGAAGGGAATTTGAAGTGGAGGAAATTTGTTCCCAAATCTGATGAGATTTCGATATATACCAAAGCTAGTTGCTACTTTTTCAAATTATAGTTTTATCTCACTTCTGGTAGATGGTAATTATCAGCTGCCCTTGCTTTAATTGCCATAGGGGTAGTGGCCTAGATGCTGAAATCTATTGTATTTTTTATTTTGTAATTTTGAATTATTAATTTGTTAGGATTTAACTGCTGCTATTGGATTTACGATTATTTCTGAGTGAGATTTTTTTTAATTGTTTCGATCGCTTAATTCTTAATCATTTCTTCGGTTTCTCCCTTAATGTCAGAGTTACGTAATAAATCGAGTCAGGCAGCAATAGTCCAACGTGATTTTAATCACAAACTCATCTTTAACAAATTGAATAAGTTGGCTTGAAATAGGCTGATTTAGCCAATATTACCGATCAAATCGAACAGTTTACCCACTTTAATTGAGAGTATCGCTGAACAAGAGCAGCTAACTTCATTTTTCTTAACAAGACTATTTGGGTTTACTGAGAAAAATATTTAGATATATTTATAAGTAATGAATTTAATCTCACATTCATACAGAGTGTGGGAAAAATTAAATAATTCATAAGTATATTTAAGACTGACAGTAAATTGAATAACATAGAGAAAATATGCGGATTAGGGTATTAAATGGAGCCATTACAAAAGCAGATCATGACTCTGAGCTATAAACTGGACGCCCTCTGCCAAGTCATTGAAGAGCTTGACAGTAAGGTTTCTCAAACTTTATCAGAGTGTTCTTTAGCCAGAACTCAGGCAAGAGATAGTTATTCAGAAACTAGCGAAGCCGTGCATTATCACCAGTTCAAAACAAATTTAAATTACAATTCCGAACTGGAACACAAGGATGTATTGGCAGATGGCATTTATACAGATACAAATCGCCAGGGTGGAGAAAAAAGCCTGTCGCCGGAAATTCAAATACAACGACTAACAGCACAATTAACAGCAGCATATAATCGCATTGCAGCCTTAGAAGAACAATTACTGCGGGAGAGAATTCACTAATTTGACATTAGTCCAAGAAATTTATCTGAACTTTCTGAATCTTGGCATCCGCTATTGGTTATTGAATCTGCTCAATCGCTCAAGTTGTTTTTCAATGGCTTCCAAAAGTTGGTTTTGTTGCCAATCTAAACTCAGATGGGCAGCGATCGCAGCTCCTCCAGCACCCATGCCTTCTTTCACAAATCCCTGCTCGTAAGCTTGGAGTTGGGGATAACGAGAATCAGTAAAACTTAGTTCAGTTGCTAGTAAGGGTGGGGTTTTCCCGCCCTTAATTATGTCTTCTTTACCTAAGCTGAGGGCTAATTCTACCGTAGCCCCAGTTGGATCTTCGGCTACCCAGCGAGTTGTACCTACCACTACTTCTTCGGGTTGCCAAGCTAAAGTGTAAGTTTGAGCGATCGCATTCATCAGTGCATATACTGCTAACATTTGCGTCCCACCAGCCAGCAACACACCACAACTACGACTAGCTGCGATCGCCATTCCCGCTACTACCACCTGCATTGGATCGCCCACTGCGGCGACAAGTTGGAGAGGATCTACAGAAGCAGGGGTGCGAGAAAAAGTCTTTTCTAAACCTGCTTGTACCAATTCCCATTTTTGTTCGTGGTTACAAACAGGATGACTGCTGTTAACTTTCCCCTCAGCTGGTATTCCCAAGCCAGTTAAAATTGCCAAAGCAGTAGTAGTACCGCCAACTACACACTCGCTGAAAATTACATACCCTTGTTGGCTATTAGCAGCTAACTGAGAACCCCAAAGTAGCCCTTGTTCTAGCAAGTGGTGTACTGTTGCTAGTTCCATCGCGTTACCTTGGCTTAAACATTTAGCGGGAAATCCCCCTAAATTAATAGCGGGTACTGCTGGGGGTTGGGGTAAACCAGCATTAAATAAATAAACAGGAATTTTCAGCGCCTCCACTACCGCACGAGAAATTAGTACGGGTGAAGCCCCCGCAGTCAGTGGTGGAAGAGGATACTTGGGCTGATGTTCTGCACCGTAGTATAAAAATTCAGCATCCGCACAAGCTGTATACTTCCGATCCTCCGGAGTCAGCCCAGCCGCAGAAATCCCCGGAATTAACCCAGTTTCAGTAAATCCTAAAATACAGGCAAACACAGGTAAGCGATCGCGGTACTTAGCAATCCAAGCTTCACCCTGTGCTATTTGAGTATAAATATTAATCATGGGTCAAGGGTCAATAGTTATTTGACTTTGGACTCTGGACTTTTGACTCTTGACTTATTCATAATCCATCAAAACCTGTACCCAACGAGGCGGACGCGGAATGGGATTTCCCAGACGATCCAACAGCAGCCATGCTGCCAGGTGGACGATAAATAAATAGATAAAATTATTGAACATAATCAAAGCGATCGCTCCGATTTGAATCCAAAACACGCTAGGATTTACCAATAATTCCAGCTTTAGGAACAACCACTCCATTAGTTCTGTTACCTGGTTGATTGCATAAATCCAAAGATCTTCACCAGATAACACAGACAGTAACCATACCCGGAAAAACGCTCCCAAAGTACCTAGTAACATACCCAAGGTAATAGAAACTATCCAGGGGACACGACGATTCCATGTCGATCCTAATAGCACGCCCATAAAAGCATAAGGCATGACGAACAGCAGACTGCGAACTGGCCCCATCAACACTGCTAGCAGCAATCCAGATGTGACTGCTGCCATCCAAGCTGCTCTTTTGCCCCAACGGAGATAAACTAGAGCGATCGGTACGGGAAAAAATATTCGCAATACTGGCCCCAAGGGAAAGTAAAAATTAATAAACCAAATCAAGCTAGCAGTACTAGCTAAAAATGCCGTTTCTACCATTCTCAGGGGTGCATCAACCTTCAGTTGCGGAGGTCGCAGCGTGCTTTGATTCCCAAATTTGTCTAGCCGTTGATTGTGGTTAGTTTGAGATTCAGAGGATGGGCCTTGCTCTGGCTCATCTGGCAGAGAATCTAAAATGCTCATATTTGACAAGTTTTTAAACGATCATTCTTTCCAAGGCTGACAAATCAGGAATATGAATCATATCCTGATCTCGTCTAATCAACCCTTTTTTTTCTAGCCTTGTCAACACTCGTGTTACTGTTTCCCGTGCCAGTCCACTTAAACTGCTCAATTCCCGGTGCGGTAAATTGGGAATTTCTGTTCCTCCTGTCTGCGCCTTTTTTCCCTGTCCTTCTGCCAAAAATAGCAAAGTATCTGCCACCCGCGACTGACTATCAGATTCTCGTAGGCGCAGTCTGCGATTGACTTGTCGCAAGCGTCGCGCCATCAGTTGTGCCAATCGCATTCCTGCCATTGGTTCTGTCTGAAGTAACTTGACAAAATCTTGAGACGGCATACTGCCAATCACTGTGGGCGTTAGCGTAATTACATCGGTAGAGCGCGGTACTTCATCTAGCGCCGCCATTTCACCAAACAATTCTCCCTTGCCTAGAATATTCAACGTCACCTCTTTCCCTTCTAGGTTGTAGGTGCGAATTTTGACCCATCCTTCGACAATAAAATATACCGAACCACCCCAGTCATTTTCCAGTAGAATTACCTGATTAGCCGGGTGTGTACGGGTGACAAGATGGGTGAGGGCTGGTTCCACAACCAATTCTGGCAATCCCTGAAAAAAGGGAGCCGAGATCATCCAGGGATTTGTAGGTGTCTGTAGGCTATATCGGTCTTCCATTACTACATCTTGATTACATACTTATTAAATAAAGCTGTTGGATACACAACAAACGAGAGTGCTATGTTTAGCCTAAGCTATCAAAGCACAGCCCTTTACAAAAATAAAACTAAACTATGTTACACAAGAATGCGGTATGAGCGTTGTTTATCAATAATCTTTCACTATGGATTGAAACCTAGCGATCGCTATGCATTAAACAGTGTGTTACACTTCAAGGCCTTGTTGAAGGGCTAACTTTAGAACATAAGTAAACAACCTTAATGATACTCAAGGTAGTTAATTTTTGCTAACCTAAAACTTTTAGCTGTTGTCAGCAATATACAACGAATTACAACAAAGCTTCATATTTTGCTTGTTTTTTGATACACAAAGCGTTGGTTTACCAAAAGTAGTTTGTGCTGTTACAATTTTTTCTATTTTTTATGCTATGAAGTCTGAGAAGCTACAACATTGGTTGTCTGGTGAGATAGAAAAGCACCCAGTAGGCTGCCGTGCTGTTGAAACTGCCAAACGCCTAATTTGTAGCTGTCCAGCCGATCCTCTCAAACAGGTAGTAATTGACGATAGCCAAGATTCCCAAAATCAATAAGATATACAGAATGGCGCTCAGAAATCCGGCGGGTAAAAGTCAAGCCTCTTAATTTCCATAATTGTAAATTAATTTAAACAGCAATTGACGTAAATTTCTACATAAGGTATCTAAAGTGACTTCTCACACAGATGAAATTCAAAAATTGATCGCAGACATTGACAACTTACTTGCCAATAACGACAAGCGTCTGTCTAAGTTGTTGTCTACTCAGGCGCAGGAGCCAAGAGAGGTATTAGAGCGTACTCGCGACTTTCTCAATAAGCTGGGAGAAAGTGAGTCATTGTCTCAGGATGGTCAAAATAAATCCGCACACACCAAACCGCTATCACCTTTATTAGCAAAATTTGTCGATCAAAATAATCAGCAGGCTTTAAGCCAAAACAAGCAATACAACGAAGAACAGAGTACAGCGACGCTGCTGCAAAAATTAAATAGTGAAGTCTCAGTTTTGCTCCAGCCGTTGCAAGCAGAATTATCAGGATTATTGCAAGAGCGAGCTAATCTGGTGCAAGAAATTCGGCAATTAGAGCAAAGGCGATCGCAAAATTACTCTCTCAGCCAGCAGCTAGCAAACCAAGAACAGATAATTAACGACTGTTTACAGGCACTTACCAATCGCTTGGTGCCAACTTTATCCTCGCAGTTAGCTCAGAGTTTGGCAAATTTACCGATTTCTCACGCCACCAGTAATAACGCGAATTTAGATTCCACACCCAGCACCAATTCAGATCCGGTAGAGCGCTTAAATAGCTTAGGTAGAGAATTCGATCGACGCCTGCTGTCGTTGGATGGAACTGTGAATGTTGTTTTTGAAGCCCTACAGCGCAACATTCATACTTATCACGAATCTTTATCGCAAGCGATCGCCCGAATGCACTCTCAAGGATTGCAAGGCGAACAGGTAATGGCCAGCTTTTTGAATAACTTGACGCAGTATTTACAGCAATTTCCTGGTAAGACAGACAATATTAATTTCCAAAGCTTACAGTCAGCCGATCCCCAACCAGAGTTAGAAATTCAGCGATCGCTAATCCAACCAAAACAAGATACTGCTAACACAGAAGATTTAGATGCAGTGCTGTTGGAACTGGTTCCAGATGCACCACCATCTTCCCAAACAATTACAAATCCAACTCCAACTACATTACAGTCAGAGAGTTCCCCAGTAGATGAAGTAGACGAACTTTATGCCAGTTTGTTTCAAACTGAAGATCTAACTACAAAGGTTGTTGCTAATGACATATCACCACCAGCAGATGTGACTTTAGCGGCTATAGATATCATCGATAGCACACCTGTAGATGCGGCTGTAGAAACAACTGCGAGTATCAAAGAACAAAATTATCCTCAACTAGAAGCAATTCCAGATTCCCCTGCACAACCAACAGATTCATCAGTGGAATGGGAAGATTTATTTTTTGAGGAGGTTACAGATACAACTAGCTTGCCAGTAGCAGCAGTCACCGCCACAGAAAATCGAGCTAGCGTTGATACAATTGCAGCGTTGACAGACTTAGTAGTTGATTCAAGTACCGAACAGCAGGTAATTCCAGCTTCATCTCCTCCCAAAGAAGTTATCAAAACTACAACGATCGCACCTGCTGCGCAAAAACCGGAAGTAGTGATTCTTGATGAAGAACAAGATAAAGCCTTAGATAACTATATTGCTGCCTCACCACAGGAAAATTTACTTTCCCCAGAAGTAGCTGCTACGATGCCAGATATTTCATTGGATGATGAGCAGTTGCAGTTACTGGATCGAGATTTGGCTAACTTTGATGGCTTACTAAATTCCGCTGATGAAGAATCCTCTGTTGAGGAATTAGTCGAAAAAACTCCACCTGCGGCTTTTACCGATACACCTCAACCAGAAGTGGAGTTAGACTTTAGCCCAATAATTGAAAAAAAAACTTCGCTTTCTACTGCGCAAGGGTTAAAAAATCCCGAAGTTTCATCTCAAGAGATTCTCAAGTCGCGCTGGTATTTAGGAATTGATTTAGGCACAACTGGGATTTCTGCCACATTATTAAATAGCTCTACTTTTGTTGTCTATCCTATCTATTGGTCAGCAGAAAACCAAGCAGGAGCCAGTTCTTTTCAGCAATCATTTCGTTTACCAGCAGAAGTTTATCTGCCTACGGCTTCTGTTCCTCAAAATGCGACTGAAAGCGCAGAAAACTTGCCTAGCAATGCTGCACCAGCCAAAAATACTCTTTACTCAGCACAATTAAAACCCTATTTACAACTAGCTATTCCCTACAAAAATGCTAGGCAAAAATGGGAACCCGTACTGCAATTTAATGAGTTTTCAGCAGGGCCGTTAATTTGGGTTGTGCGATCGCTCTCAAAACTGCTATTAACTTTAAAATCCGATCGCCAAAGTACTACTCAAGGTTTGACTGCTGCGGCTGTTGGTTTAGATGAAGCAAGTTTCCGTACCATTATTAATAACCTGGCTGGTGCAATTTGTACTTGTCCATCTAGTTGCTCGGAACAATATCGCTTTAATGTGCGCGAAGCATTACTGACGAGCAAATTAGTTCAACATCCCCAGCAAGTATTTTTTATTGAAGAAGCGATCGCCAGTCTTTTAAGCGTACTGAATACTGCCAAAGGTGAAACAGTACAATTAAGTACTAATCAAGGTTTGCGTCCGGTACAAATCAACGAGCAACCACTATTAGGAAACACTCTGGCGTTAAATATAGGAGCCACAACCACCGAAATGGCTTTGGTTGATTTGCCAGAAAATTTATCAGAATTCACCCATCATGATTTCATGCTCCACAACTTTGCCTATGGAGGCAAGGGTATTGAGCAAGATATTATCTGCCAACTACTTCTACCACCAAAATCTCGGCGATCGCGAGCCGAAATTCAAGGTGATAGCTCTATCAGCAGTCAGCCTGGACTTTGGCAATCGACTATTCCTGGTTTAGACCAGATGCAGTGGCAAAGTTTGGGTTTGGAAGAATTGGAACTTCCACGAGTCGGAGAACCCGATATTAGCGCTCGCGTTCGCCTCCAGCAGCGTTTAGAAAGTTCGCTTTTAGGGCAAGCAGTACTTGATGCCGCACTAGCTTTGAAGTTGATTTTACAACACCAAGAATCTTTCACTTTAGATTTAGCCGACCAGCGATGGGTGTTGGAACGACGAGATTTGGAGAGCCAAGTATTAGTTCCATTTGTCCGCCGCCTCAACCGCGAACTTAACAAGTTGTTGGTAGCTCGTGGTATACCCACAGAAGCAATTAATCAAGCTATTTTGACTGGTGGAGGAGCTTCCATTTCCACAATCAACCGTTGGCTGAAGCAGAAACTCCCCAACGCCAAAATAATTCAAGATTCTTATTTGGGTGAAAATGGCGCTCCTAGTTGTAGCCGAGTTGCTTATGGTTTGGCGATGTTACCCCTACATCCCCTGGTTTTAGACATACCGAGACAACAATACACCGATTATTTCTTGTTTACAGAATTACTGCGGCTGTTACCAGACCGACCTTTATCTTTTAGTGAAGTTATCCACTTATTTGAGGGACGGGGCGTTAATACCCGCACTTGTCAGCAACGCCTCTTGGCTTTCTTAGAAGGTGAATTACCTGCGGGTTTAATACCCAATAGTCCTGATGACTCTTGGCTCACCCAAAGTTCTCAAGATAACCCAGATTATCATGCGATCGCCTCAGCCCCACTTTTTGAAAAACAAGGTAATCTCAGCTATCGCCCTAATTCCCAGCAACTTCTGTCTCTGCGTCGCTATCTCGAAGCAATCAAGGCTAGTACTCGCCAATCTTTAGAAGAACCATACACGCTGAATTTTTCTCTAGAGGTTGCGCATTCAGCATAATTACTAATTCGTAATTGGTAATTAAACCGAGGGTTAGAGTTCCCAACCTTAAATGGGTTGTAACGTTATGGGTGGGGTTTAAATCCCCATTCATAACGTAATTACTAATTAATACCAATTCAAATAATGTTTGCAACACATAAATTCTTTGTATGGGGACAGCACCCATAATCTTTTGGTATATCAAAATTATCTTACTGACGCCATGCCCCTACTTATCTGTCGCATTCTTTTTTCACATTGGTATAACTCTTAAAAACTGTTCGTAGTCAGAGCTAAAGTCTTGGCTACGAAGTCTTTACATATCACGTATTGACAAATTTTCCGAAAATATACTGAAACTTTATAATCTCAACCTAAATTCAAAGATTGTATAAAGTTAACGTAGAAACGTAAAAAAATTGTCTATATTAGCACTCAGTACACATCTCAGTAGAAACTGAAAATACAGTAGAAACGGTAAAATTCAGCGAAAACCGAAGGCCAATTATGTCCATGTCTACTTTTACTACTGATGAAAAAGGCTGTACTGTGGATAATCTAACTTTATTGAGTCACATTGATTCTGTTAATTTATCGCCACAGCCTTTACACCCTTCTATCAGCAGCACAACAAAACGATTAATCGATATTTTCGGTGCCATTATCGGACTAGCGATTACAGCCCTAGTAGCAATTCCTGTATCCCTTGCTACTTTTATTGATAATCCGGGTCCGATATTTTATTGCCAAGTGCGTTGTGGCCTTGACGGTAAACCCTTCCGTATGTGGAAGTTTCGCTCGATGATTGTCAACGCTGACAAACTTAAGCATCTGGTACAAAACCAAGCTCAAGGTCACATTTTTAAATCTGTAGACGACCCGCGTATTACCCGCGTGGGTAAATTTCTGCGGCGCACCAGTCTAGACGAATTACCCCAGTTTTGGAACGTTCTTTTGGGAGACATGAGCCTAGTTGGCACTCGTCCACCTACCCCTGATGAGGTAATCAACTACGAACCACACCACTGGGAAAGATTGCGAGTCAAGCCAGGTATGACTGGCGAATGGCAAGCAAACGGTCGTTCCAGCATTAACGATTTTGAAACTATCGTCAGCATGGATATCGATTATCAACGTAAGTGGTCTGTAGGTTACGACCTGAGTCTAATTCTCAAGACTATTCATGTAGTGCTTTTAAAAAGCGGTGCTTATTAATGTTGTTGCCACTCTTACCAATTAGGGTGCGCCTATCTCAAGATGAGACAAAGTTCAACATTATGAATTCAAACTCCAACTGTTGTGGGAATTTAGAGAATTTATAATATTGAATTTTGAATTGTTTAACCTTTAACCCCACTACCAGTTTCCGTAGGTACGATATAGCGTTGCAAGAAGAGAAAAAGTACCAATACAGGGGCAATAGATATTACCGAACCAGCAGCTACCAAACGCCAATCAAGAGAAAAAGTACCTGCAAGCTTTGCGACTCCTAGGGGAAGAGTATAGAGATTTTCGTCTTGAATAATAATTAACGGCCAAAGAAAGTCACTCCAAGAACCGATAAAGACGAAAATAGCCAGAGTCACAAGTGCCGGACGAATGGCTGGCAACATAATATACCACCACAAACCTAACTCGGAGCTGCCATCCATACGGGCAGCTTCTTCTATTTCTTTAGGAACGCTCATGAAGGCTTGGCGTAACAAAAAGATGCCAAAGGCAGAAGCTAAACTCGGAAAAATCATACCCAAATAAGTGTTTCTTAAACCTATTTGGACTGTCAAAATATATAGAGGAATCATCACGATTTGAAAGGGAATCATAATCGTGGAAACAATCCCGATAAAAATCCAATCTCGCCCAGGAAATGATAATCTTGCTAAAGGGTAAGCGGCTAAAGCACAAAAAAGCAGATTTAAAATAACAGTAAGTACCGCTACTAAAGTACTGTTATACAAGTACTGGGCAAAAGGTAGAGACTGCCAAACACTAGAGAAATTATCTAACGTTGGTTGACTGGGTAATAACTGCGGTGGTGACTGTAAAATATTTTCTGTGGGTGATTTGAGAGAGGTACTGATTAACCACAGTAAGGGGAACAGTGTGAGGATTGCGATCGCTCCCAATAGCCCATATATTCCTAATATTTTCAGTTCTGATTTGTGATTTTGCCAATTAATCATCTGCTTGGTTTCTATTGTTGATTATGATGGGGCAAGAAGATAGCCTCAAAATTTCTGTAAAAACCGAATTTTATAGTTTGCTCAATTTAGTTTCCGTAGCAACAAAATGTAAGGGTTTATCCCAATGTTCTACAGGTATTTGGGGTATATAAGCAAAATCAAACACAATTCCGATAGTGGGCTTTGTTGCCCATTCTGGAGAACTCAGCAAGCGATCGTAATAGCCGCCGCCATAGCCTAAGCGATATCCTTGGCGATCGCAAGCCAGACCAGGAACTAAAATTAAATCAACTTCTTCTGGCTTGATAACTGGCGCGTGGGGATGGGGTTCGCTGATACCATAACTACCGATAGCTAAACTATCTTCAGAATTCCAGAAGTGCCAATGCATAGATTTGCCTACACAACGCGGAAATCCCCAACGGTATTTATTATCTGTAAATAGCGGACTCAGGTCAGGTTCTTGGCGAAAACTGAAATAAGCAAGTATGGTTTTTGCTTGAGTAAATAAAGTAGAGGTTTGCAGTTGCGTACAGATGCGATCGCTTTTTTCTCTCCACTCATTTGTGTGCATTGATTGCCGTTTTTTCAGCAGCGTCCGCCTGAGTTTTGTTTTATCTAATTGTGAATGATGTAGTGTCATCCTATTCCAACATTTCCGAGTCAATTCCTAAAGCCTTGAGTTGTTCAGGCGAGAGATTACGCAACTTTTCGACAATTCGCTCCCGCTTTTCTCGTTCAATTATGGCGCGTTCCTCACCTGTTAATAATAAATTTCCTTGTGCATCCCACCAGCGCAACCAAGGTAACTCGGCATTTTGATACAATCCCTGCCAGATTCCTAACTCTACCCCTAATGGTGCAATGGGGTAGTGGCCGCGATCGTTGGGTGTCATTAGTTGATAGGCATTATCTCCCAGGTGATAAACTTCAACCTGCGCCTTTGCAACTTCGTAAATTCCATAATAGGGGACGCGAATTGCTTGTTCGTAGACCCAAAACTTGCCAACATTTCCTGCTTCCCCTTGAGATGGCGGCGTTCTATCCCTTTCCTCTGCGCCATCTCCAGAGACAAATTCCAACACAATCAACGGCGCAACATACTCTTTCCACAGCACGTAAGAACGCCGCATTTTGCCATCGAGAGTTGGCGGTACATTTGGTACATAAAACCAATCAGGCGCTTCCGCACCTTTTTCTGGCGGATCTGTTAATCGCCAGTAGATACCAGAATCTTGTCCAATACAATATTGACCGTCAGGATGCAGTTGTTCTAAGACAGGTTTAATTGAATCTGTAATTAGTATACTTTGGGGATGCTCCTGAAGATTTTTCGCGCCAGTTCGCACAACGGGGGGAACCCTCGCAAGCGACTGGCTCACGAAAGTACCATCTGAATCTGGTAGCTGAGTGTGGTCAGGTAAAGTTAATGCCGATAGGGAAGTCATAGGCTTTAACCAAGGGTTTATCTAAATTTTATTTTAGACTGAGATTTAAAAAATTTATGTAGATTCAACTTTGGCTAAACGCCACTGTTTTGCCATATTTGAATTAAGAAATTCGGTCATTTTATTGACAATTTTATAAGGGCACAACAATGTTGTGCCCCTATCCATCTGTTGCTTTATTTTGTTTAATTAAGATAAGCTAAATCCAGAGTTTTTCTGCAAATTCTGCAAAACATTCTGATGCTTTAACATCAAAGAGCGTTAGAATTAATTTGATTGTTATGAAACACCAGGATTATCGGAATTTTTTATCTGTTGCAAAATTTGCTCAACTTGATAAGCTTTTTCTTTTCTATTTTGTGATTTGAAGATATTTAAAGCCTTTGTGAGAGAAGCTAAAGCCTCGTCTCGCTTATTTGTTTGCCACAGTGACAGTGCTAAATTAGTTAATGCATCAGCATAATCAGGATTAATTTCTAAAGCTTTGCGATATTCAACCATTGCTTCATCCCAGCGGCTTTGGCTGGCATAAACAATGCCGATCGCATTGTAAGCTAAGGCATATTTTGGCTTGAGGCGGAGGGCTTCTTGATAGGAACTAATTGCTTCGTCTAATCTCTTTTGCTGAAACAGTACATTTCCGAGTTGAAAGTGTCCAAAAGAGTCTTCGGGGAATTTTTTGAGGAATTT
This sequence comes from Calothrix sp. NIES-2098, assembly GCF_963875125.1. Taxonomy (NCBI): domain Bacteria; kingdom Bacillati; phylum Cyanobacteriota; class Cyanophyceae; order Nostocales; family Calotrichaceae; genus Calothrix; species Calothrix sp. NIES-2098. The sequence goes on along the minus strand of NZ_CAWNKJ010000001.1, from coordinate 6,814,348 downwards.
ACGCAAACTTTCCTCTGCACCTTTAAAATTGCCTTGGCTGTATAAAGCATTCGCTTGTTGAATAAACTGCGATCGCTCTTGAACAACTGAGTCTTCAAGCTGTGCTAATTTTTGCTCTCTAGTCTTAAAGTTTTCTTGCCCAGTGAATTTGTCAGCAGAAGTTTTAGGAGAATGTAAATAATTTTGTGCAGTTACGGCTAATACTGAGGGTGAAATCAAAATTGTAGTTATGATACTCAGTGTTATGTAACTAAGAGGTTGAACAAATACTGATTTAAATCCGTTGTTCAGCTTCATTGCCTCAATCCCTCAAGAGTGTTCCGATCCCTATGATAAATTGAGGTGCGTTAGCCGATCGCAAACACACCTCAATATTTATTGACTGGCAATGATGTGTCAAATGTTCCACAGTGAGTCATTAGTTATTGGTTATTCGTACTTTGACTTTTGACTATGGACTCTTGACTATTGAATAAGTTACGCTCCTTCACGCAGCTTATCTAATACACTGCGGTCTTCTAAAGTTGAGGTATCGCCAGCTACTTCTTGACCAGCAGCAAGATTTCGCAGCAATCGCCGCATAATTTTACCCGATCGCGTTTTTGGCAAAGCGTCTGTAAAGCGAATTTCACCAGGACGAGCGATCGCGCCAATTTCTTTGACAACGTGTTGCTTGAGTTCTTTACTCAAATCTTCACTGGGCTGGTAAGTACCTTCTAAAGTCACAAAAGCGACTACTTCCTCACCTTTAAGTTCATCTGGTTTACCAACTACCGCTGCTTCTGCAACCGCCGGATGGGATACCAAGGCGGATTCTACTTCCATTGTTCCCAGGCGATGACCTGATACATTCAGTACATCATCTACCCGTCCCATTACCCAGAAGTAACCGTCTTCATCTCTTCTTGCCCCATCACCAGCAAAATAAGTATACTTGCCATCTTGCGGGGGTATATGTTCCCAGTAGGTACGGCGGAAGCGATCGGGATCGCCGTAAACTGTGCGCATCATTCCCGGCCAAGGATGGCGTACTGCTAAATAACCACCTTGGTTGTTGGGTACAGAGTTACCTTCTAAATCTACGATATCTGCGAGAATGCCAGGGAAGGGAAGAGTTGCTGAACCGGGTTTGGTGGGAATTGCGCCTGGTAGGGGTGTAATCATGATACCGCCAGTTTCCGTTTGCCACCAAGTATCGACAATCGGACAGCGTTCGCCACCAATGACTTTGTAATACCACATCCAAGCTTCTGGATTAATTGGTTCGCCAACTGTTCCCAGCAAACGCAAGGACGACAAATTGCGTGATTTGGGATGGTGTTCGCCCATCTTAATAAATGCGCGAATTGCTGTAGGTGCAGTATAAAAAATGTTGACGCCGTATTTTTCAATCACATCCCAGAAACAGCCAGGATTAGAACCACGAGGCGCACCTTCATACATCAGCGTTGTTGCACCGTTGGAAAGGGGGCCGTAAACAATGTAGCTATGTCCTGTAATCCAACCGACATCGGCAGTACACCAATATACATCTGTATCTTGCAAATCAAAGATCCATTTTGTGGTCATGTGGGTATATAAGTTATACCCAGCCGTTGTATGCACCACACCCTTGGGTTTGCCAGTACTACCAGAAGTGTAGAGAATAAACAGCAAATCTTCGCTATCCATTGGTTCGGCGGGACAATCGGCTGACACACCTTTTTGTAAATCGTGCCACCAATGGTCGCGTCCTGGTTCCATATGAGTTTGTTGCTTTGTACGTTCGACGACAAGCACATTTTTCACGTTGGGGACAGCGTTATTTGCTAAAGCTTTGTCTACTTGTACCTTGAGAGGAACGATCGCATCTTTGCGCCAGCCACCATCAGCAGTGATTACCAATTTAGCCTCAGCATCGATTAAGCGATCGCGTAAAGCTTCCGCACTAAAACCACCAAAGACTACACTGTGAGGTGCGCCAATTCTCGCACAGGCTAACATTGCGATCGCCGCTTCGGGAATCATTGGCATATAAATACCGACGCGATCGCCTTTTTGAATTCCCAATTGTTTCAGCACATTGGCAAACTGGCAAACTTCCCGATGGAGTTGGGCATATGTCAGCGTCCTGGAATCCCCAGGTTCGCCTTCCCAAATCAGTGCAGCTTTATTCTTACGCCAAGTTGTAAGGTGTCTATCTAGGCAATTGTAAGAAATATTTGTCTTACCGCCGACAAACCATTTTGCAAAAGGCGGTTGCCAATCTAGTACTGTGTCCCATTTTTGGAACCAGTGCAACTCAGTTTCGGCTAATTCCGCCCAAAATTTTTGCGGATCGGCTTTGGCTTTGTCGTAAAGACGTTGGTAATCTTCCAGACTTTTAATATGAGCGTTTTGAGAGAATTCCGCAGCAGGTGTAAATAAACGCGTTTCTTGTAGGATTGATTCTATTGTCGGCTGAGACATGATTGTACTGAAATTGTTGACTGAAAACTATTCTGTACTGCAAGTTACTCAGAAATGTTTTGTTTTTCGTTAAGAAATCAGAAGTCTTGGCGAATAAAATTCGCAGCTATACCAACAAAGTTTGCTCCTACCGACTAAGACTAAATTGCAACCTGTATTTGTCAGTTTTGCTTGTGGAGTTGCGGTTTCTCACATCCTGAACTCTGTTAAATCTGTGCTTCTGGGTTAGGAAAAATTACTTTTTAACCATAGAAGCATAGATAAAAACTTATGAAAATAGACATCCTGCCTTCATATTTTATTTTCTAGGTTTAATGAGAGTGGGTAATTTGAGCTAGCCTGTAATTTTTCTGTATAAATTATGAAAAATTACCTGTCAATTTCACGCACATATTAGAGTATCTATAAAATCTGATTTAAAAACTCTATTAATGAAGCTAGATTTACAAAGATTTTTTGACAGTTGCAACCCCAGTAAGACTTTGGTCTTAGAAAATCCTGAGGAAAGGCAATATTATATTGATTTTGCTTCAGTACGGGGTGGCAAAGTAATTGAAGCGTTAGGACGAACTATTACACGGCTTGCGCCAAATAAGCCTACTTGCCAATTGTTTACTGGGCATATTGGTTGTGGCAAGTCTACGGAATTGCGGCGACTGGAAGCTGAGTTAAAACAGCAAAATTTCCATGTAGTGTATTTTGAGTCCACTCAGGACTTAGATATGGCTGATGTGGATGTTACAGATATTATGCTGGCGATCGCGCGGCAGGTGAGTGAAAGTTTAGAAGCTGTGAATATCAAAATTCGACCTGGTTACTTTACTGGGTTGCTGAATGAAGTTATCGATTTTTTGCAAACACCGATAGAGTTAAAGGCAGAAGCAGAGCTTTCTTTGCCGCTAAAAATTGCCAAAATTACCGCTAAAACTAAAGATAGCCCAAAGCTGAGAAGTCGCTTAAGGCAATACTTAGAGCCGCGCACTAATAGTATTTTAGATTCAATTAATCAAGAAGTTTTAGAACGTGCCACCCAGGAACTCAAAGCTAAGGGTAAAAATGGGCTGGTGGTGATTATTGATAACTTGGATCGAGTAGATCCGCGAGCAAAAACTACAGAGCGATCGCAACCTGAATATTTATTTGTCGATCGCGGCGAGCAGTTACGCAAACTCAATTGCCATGTAGTTTACACCATTCCTTTGGTGCTGATGTTTTCCAATGAAATTGAAGCGCTGAAAAATCGCTTGGGCGGAGGTATGGCTCCCAAAATTTTACCAATGGTGCCAGTGCAGTTGCGAGATGGGGGAGACTATGAGGAAGGATTAGCGCTTTTGCGACAGATGGTGTTAGCTAGAGCTTTTCCGGGGGTGAATCCTGACAGTCGGTTAGCTTTAATTACAGAAATATTTGATACACCTGAAACTTTAGATCGGCTGTGCCGTATTAGTGGCGGTCATGTGCGCAACTTGTTGGGGCTACTCTACAGTTGCCTTCAAGTAGAAGATCCACCTTTATCACGAGAATGTCTGGAAAATGCTATCCGCGAATACCGCGAAGGACTAGTATTAGCGATTACAGATGATGAGTGGGATGCACTGCGATTAGTTGTGCAGAAACAAAGCGTTAGTGGTGAAGTGAACTACCAAGCTTTATTACGCAGTTTGTTTGTCTTTGAATATCAGGATCGACAAGGGCGTTGGTTTGGGATAAATCCTGTATTAGCAGAAGCAAAGCAATTTCAGGTATGAGTGAGTCACTAAACCCCGATGATGTAACTGCCCAAAATGAGCGATCGCTTTCTACTCTCATTAGAGCAATTGTAAATGCCCAAGGTCGATTTTCGCTAATTTTAGTGCGCTGCAATTATGGCGGCATACAAGAACAGATATTAGCCGAAGTACGACAGCGTTCTGGGTTAGATATTTTAGCGATTAACCTGCAAAATTCATCAGGCAATCTTTATTCAATCATGACAGCCGAGATTGGCAAGACTCAACCAAATGCTGTCATGATATTTGGCTTGGAATCAGTAGGGAATTTAGATGATTTTCTCGTTTCGATTAATCGCTTACGGGATGATTTTCTGCACGATTTTCCCTTTCCTTTGGTGTTGTGGATTAACGATTTGGTGCTGCAAAAACTGATAAAGTTAGCACCAGATTTTTATAGCTATGCTCCTGTACCAATTCGGTTTGCGATCGCAACTCAAGAATTATTCAATTTTCTCCACAAAGAAGCAGAGGAAATATTTACCAAAATCTTAGCCGCTGGTGCAGATCAATTTCTCGATAATGCTGCGCTCAACTTAACAATAGGTGCAGGTAAACGCTTTGAAATTGAGTCAGCATTGCAGGAATTACAAAAGCGTGGATGCGAACAACCAGAAATAGCAGCTAGCCAGAAATTTATTTTAGGGCGTGATGCTTATGCGAAAAATCAAATGGAGGAATCGCGCCAACTTTATGCTCAAAGTTTAGCATTTTGGTGGCAGCAATTTATTGATGAAAATCACAATCAAGAATCAGCAGCTTTAATTCAAAAAAATTTAGAAAAGCAAGCCTGTATACTGTTCCATCTTGGTTTATGGTGGCGCAGATACGCAGTTTTACATCGCGCAGAATATGACAAAGCCTGTCGCTGTGCCCGGAATTATTATCAGCGATGTATTAAGAGATTGCAAAAAGCCAATCGTCCCGATCTAGCAGCTAATTTTATCAACGTCTTAGCAGAAGTTTTGCAACAGTTGGAGGAATGGGAAAAGTTAGAAACTATTGCTAAAAAAGCTGTTGAATTACACACAAAATATTACAATCCGATTAGATTAGCTAATGCTTATGCTGCCTTCGCTGAAGTAGCATTAGCTAAATCGCAATGGAAACAAGCCAAGGAATATGCAGAAATAGCTATTAATAAAATTTCCCAAACTTCCAGCCAAGACCAAAATTGGGGTATTCAATATTATATGAGTTGGTATTTGTTATTACTAGCTCAAAGTAAACGCCATCTTGGTCAGTTACAAGAAGCACTCAATAATCTGGAAATTGCTAAAGAAGAATGTAAGCCAGAATATAATCCTAAATTATATATTCGGATATTAGAAGAATTAAGAAATTTCTACTTTGAACAGCATCAATATTTAACAGCATTTCATCTTAAACAAGAACAAAGTTCTATTGAACAGCAGTATGGTTTACGCGCTTTTATTGGTGCAGGTCGCTTACAATCTCAAAGACAGGTTATTCATCCGGCTTTAGTAGCACTTAGCTCAGGTGAATTATACAACAGCGTGTTAGGGGCAGAGTCTAAAGAAGGGACTATTGCTCAAGAAATTGTTGCTTCTGGTCGCAAATATGATGTTGATAAATTAATTGAACGCATTAGCCGCGATGACCACAAATTAATAGTGATTCACGGCCCCTCAGGTGTGGGTAAAAGTTCTTTATTGACAGCGGGTTTAGTACCAGCATTGCATCAAATTACTGTATTTGAGGGTCGCAATATTTTACCTGTGGTGGTGCAGGTTTACACCGATTGGGTGGAAGAGTTGGGGAATTTATTGCAGAACACCACCCCAGAAGCGGAGAGAGGGGAAGGAGAAGGGGGACAAGGGAGACAAGGGGGAATTATTGAGGAATTGCGGCGAAATGTAGAGCTTAATTTGGTGACAGTTTTAATATTTGACCAGTTTGAGGAATTTTTCTTTAATTGTCCTAATCCAGTTGAGCGAAGAAAGTTTTGGGAGTTTTTACATCTTTGTTTAGATAGTTTTGATTTGCCTTATGTCAAGGTAATTTTGTCATTGCGGGAAGATTATTTACATTATTTATTAGAATGCGATAAGCTAACAAATCTGGAAGTTACTAAAAATGATATTCTTAATAAACAAACTCGCTATGCTTTTGGAAACCTTCAGCCAGAAGCAGCTAAGTTAGTTATTCAAAGTTTAACAGAACGGTCTTTTTATTTAGAGCCACAACTCATAGATGAATTAGTTAGAGATTTAGCAGGTGAATTACTGGAAGTACGCCCGATTGAGTTGCAAGTGCTAGGGGCACAATTGCAAACAGAAAATATCACAACACTGGAGAAATATCAGCAAAGTGGCCCGAAAGATAAATTAGTCGAGCGATTTTTAGATGCCATAGTTAAAGACTGTGGCGCAGAAAATGAACGTGCTGCCCAGTTAGTTTTGTATTTGCTGACAGATGAAAACAATACTCGCCCTTTGAAAACTAAAGCTGAGTTAGCAGCAGCTTTAGCAGCCGAAGCAGATAAATTAGATTTAGTATTAGAGATTTTAGTTACATCAGGAATCGTATTTTTAATTCCCCAATCTCCCGCCGATCGCTATCAGCTAGTGCATGATTATCTTGTAGCTTTTATTCGCCAACAACGGGGTGCGGAATTACTAGCAGAATTAGAAAGAGAAAAAGAACAGCGCAAATTGATAGAAGCGAAGTTAAATAAAGTTTTAAAACGGCGACTGCGCGAAGCTTATCTAGCAGGCTTAGGCTTGGCTACATTAGCAGTTGTAGCAGCAGTATTTGGTGTGCAATCATTTATTGCTAATATCAATGCCCAAATTAACCTTATAAGTACCTCTAGTGAAGCATTCTTTGCCTCAGAACAAGATAAAGAAACTTTAATTGAAAGTTTAAAGGCAGCAGTAAAACTGCAAAGCACACCCCAATTGTGGGTAGCATCTGATACTAGAACTCAAGTTATAGTGACATTGTGGCAAGCAATATATGGTGTAAAAGACATAGAACTCAAAAGCTTCACTGGTCATAACGATTGGGTTTTTAGCGTCAGCTTCGCCCCTGATGGCAAAACCATTGCCTCTGCAAGTCTTGACAACACTATCAAACTCTGGAGTCTGGATGGTAAGCTCGTCAAAACCTTCACTGGGCATAGCGCTGGGATTTATAGCGTTAGCTTCTCTCCCGACGGCAAAACCATCGCCTCCGCCAGTGCTGACAATACCATCAAACTCTGGAGTCTGGATGGTAAGCTCGTCAAAACCTTCACTGGGCATAGCTCAGAAGTTTATAGTGTCAGCTTCTCTCCCGACGGCAAAACCATAGCTTCCGCCAGTGCTGACAACACCATCAAACTCTGGAGTCTGGATGGTAAGCTCGTCAAAACCTTCACTGGGCATAGCTCAGAAGTTTATAGCGTCAGTTTCTCTCCTGACGGCAAAACCATCGCCTCCGCCACTCGTGACAACACCATCAAAATTTGGAGTCTGGATGGCAAAGAACTCAAAACCTTGACTGGGCATAGCGTCAGCTTCAGCCCAGACGGCAAAACCATCGCCTCTGTTGGTGGTGACAACATCATCAAAATTTGGAGTCTGGATGGCAAAGAACTCAAAACCTTCATTGGGCATAGGGGAGAAGTTTATAGTGTCAGCTTCGCCCCCGACGGCAAAACTATTGCCTCCGCCAGTCATGACAACACCATCAAAATTTGGAGTCTCGAAGGCAAAGAACCCAAAACCTTCACTGGGCATAGCGATTCAGTTTCTAGCGTCAGCTTCGCCCCCGATGGCAAAACCATTGCCTCCGCCAGCCGTGACAACACCATCAAAATTTGGAGTCTCGAAGGCAAAGAACCCAAAACCTTTAGCGGATATAGCACATATAATACTCCTGCATATATCAATCCTGAATATATCACTTCAGTTTCCAATGTTAGTTTTGCCCCAGACGGCAAAACCATCGCCTCTGTTGGTGGTGACAATGTTGGTCGTAACAATACCATCACAATTTGGAGTTTGGATGGCAAGGAACTCAAAACTTTCACTGGGTATAGCGTCAGCTTTGCCCCAGACGGCAAAACCATCGCTTCTGCCAGTCATGACGACACAATCAAACTCTGGAGTTTGGATGGCAAGCTGCTGAAAACCTTCACTGGTCATAGCGATTTGGTTTCTAGCGTCAGCTTTGCCCCCGATGGCAAAACCATCACTTCCGCCAGTCATGACAACACAATCAAACTCTGGAGTTTGGATGGCAAGCTGCTGAAAACCTTCACTGGTCATAGCGCCCCAGTTTATAGTGTCAGCTTCGCCCCCGATGGCAAAACCATCGCGTCCGCCAGTCGTGACAAGACCATCAAACTCTGGAGTTTGGATGGCAAACTGCTGAAAACCCTCACTGCGCATAGCGCCCCAGTTTATAGCGTCAGCTTCGCCCCCGATAGCAAAACCATCGTGTCCGCCAGTCATGACAAGACCATCAAACTCTGGAGCCTGGATGGCAAGCTCATCAAAACCTTCAAAGGGCATAGCGCCCCAGTTTATAACGTCAGCTTCGTCCCTGACGGCAAAATACTCGCCTCTGCCAGTCATGACAAGACCATCAAACTCTGGAGCCTGGATGGCAAGCTTATCAAAACCTTCAAAGGGCATAGCGCCCCAGTTTATAACGTCAGCTTCGCCCCCGACGGCAAAACCATAGCCTCTGCTAGTCGTGACAATACGGTAATTTTATGGAATCTAAATTTAGACAATCTTGTGGTTTTGGGGTGCAATTGGTTGCAAGATTATTTGCCTAATCATCCTGAGACTTTAGCAGAATTACAGCCATGCCAAAACCAGTTTATGCTAATGACAGCAGCCACAACTTTAGTTGCCCAAGGTGAGGAGTTAGCCAGCGTAGGTGAAGTGGAAAAGGCAGTTACCAAGTTTAAACAAGCAAAGCAATGGAACCCTCAATTACATATTAATCCAGAAACGAAAACAGAAACTTTAAACTTGATTTTTCAAGGCAAAGAATTGGCGAAACAAATTGATATTCAGGGTGCGGTCGCTAAGTTCAAAAAAGCACAGAATTTAACCCCTAATATCGACCTTGAGCTAAAAACAACAGGTTTAGACAATAATCCAGAAGCATTTGCTAGAAAGCTTGCAATCTCAGAATTAGATAGCCTAAAAAATGGACTGTCAAGCAAAGGCGATTTTAAAAAAGCTATTTCAGCCTATGCTAAAGCTGAAAAAATCGACCCAAAACTAGAAATAGCTGCTGACGATTGGAACATCCTATGTTGGGACGGTAGCTTGTATGGGTATGCAGCTAATGTCATGTTTGCCTGTGAAAAAGCAGTTACTCTTGCACCCAAAAATGGAGATATTCGCGATAGCCGTGGTCTTGCTAGGGCGCTAACTGGCTATAGTAAAGGCGCGATCGCAGATTTTCAAGCGTTTATTCAATGGTCTAATGATTCTGAGCAGAAATCAAAGCGCCAAGCTTGGGTTAATGACTTAAAGGCTGGTAAGAATCCGTTTACAGAGGAAGAGTTGCAGAAGCTACGCCAGTAGTAAGCTTAGAGCTAAGGCTGGAATTCCCAGCTCATCTTGCACACAAACAAAGTCCGCCTGCGCCAACTGAGAAAAAATGGAGTGTTTGAAACTTACGCAGGTAGGTTGTGTCTGTTTAAATGCGGCTTCTAACCACCCTGTTAACCGATCGCATTTTTTTTGCTACGCTTGCAGTTTTCGGCGTTGCGATCGCAGTTACTTTTTCAATAATTTCCACATCTGAACCTAGCACTTGCGGTTTTTGTTGTTGCGCTGGTGGTTACATTTGCTGCACTGGCGACTTTTTTTGCTGCGATCGCGGTTTCATTTGTTGCACTGGCGACTTTTTTTGTTACGCTCCCAGTTTAGATCTGTTGTACAGGCGACTTTTTTTGCTGTGATCGCAATTTTAATCCAGTATTTTCCCGCAAGCATTTTAGTTAATTTATTACTCAAGCTGATGTAGACACAGCTCGTCGTAGATATCGCTCTCTGATTTTGGTATTTTAGTCAAGCCAAAATACAGTCAAATCAAAGCTTTGGCGATGAAGGCTTAAAAAAGCGATCGCTCTCAATAACTTTCCTGCCTTCTGCCACGCCAGTCGCTACAAGTCGGCAAAGCCGCCCAATGCGCTGGCTCCCCTGCCTTCTGCCCTCTGCCTTCAAAACATTAAATTTTTTGGAGTGTCATGTTACACTCAACAGACCTTACTTACCCTGATATTGCGTGAATGCAACAGTCTTCAGAATGCACCACAGCCAAGTTAAGCTGGATAAAAGTAGCAATTTTTTGCGCTTTTGAGGACGAAATTCGCGCTTTGCTGTTAATTTTAATTTTCCCTGCTTGAGATACCTGGAATGCTAGATCGAATTTTTGATTATCTTAATTTTCACTTCAGCGTCGAAGCTCCTATAGTCCTGCTAATCCTGATTTTTTTAGAAGCGGTGCTATCTGCTGATAATGCGATCGCTCTCGCTGCGATCGCCCAAGGATTGGAAGACAAACAAGTTGAGCGTCAAGCCCTGAATTTGGGTTTGGTTGTGGCTTATGTGCTGCGGATTACCCTAATTCTGACTGCAACTTGGGTACAAAACCTCTGGCAATTTGAACTCTTGGGCGCTGCTTACTTGCTGTGGCTAGTATTCCAACATTTTACTTCCCAAGAAACCGATGAGGAGCATCACCATCACGGGCCGCGCTTTAAATCTATATGGCAAGCGATCCCGGTAATTGCCTTTACAGATTTGGCATTTTCATTAGATAGCGTGACAACTGCGATCGCGGTTTCTCAAGAAAAATGGTTAGTACTAACAGGCGCAACCATTGGGATTATTACCCTGCGCTTTATGGCAGAATTATTTATCCGTTGGCTAGACGAATTTGAAAACCTAGAAGACGCAGGCTATATGACGGTGGCTTTAGTAGGTTTGCGTCTGTTATTGAAGGTGGTGAACGACGATCTAGTGCCACCAGAATGGTTAATGATTACTGCGATCGGTCTAATCCTAGCTTGGGGATTTTCCAAACGCACTGCCAATACAGTACCCCAAGAACTGCCTGAAAAGAGTGAAGTGTCTAAGTAGAAGAAGGGAATAGGGTATTGGGTATGGGGTATTGGGAAGAAAACCTCCCACACTCCCCACACCTCCCAAACTCCCCTCCCTCTTCCTTAACTCTCTACTCGTGCAACCAAGGAGTTAATTCTGGTTGCCAATTAACCAATTCCTCATCCTTAAACCACAGAGCAACTTCTTTTTGCGCTGTTTCCGGAGCATCTGAACCGTGGATGATGTTACGACCGATGTTGATCCCCAAATCACCGCGAATGGTTCCTGGTTCTGCATTTAAAGGATTAGTCGCACCAATTAGTTTTCTTGCAGAGGCAATTACACCTTCACCTTCCCAAACCATCGCTACAACAGGGCCAGAGGTGATAAATTCTACTAATCCTGCAAAGAAAGGTCTTTCGCGGTGAACGTCGTAATGCTGTTCAGCTAATTCCCGGCTGGGTTTGAGCAGTTTTAAACCCACGAGGGTAAAACCTTTTTTTTCAAAGCGACCGATAATTTCACTTACCAATCCGCGCTGTACGCCATCGGGCTTAATTGCTAAAAATGTGCGTTCCAAAGCTATCTCCGAAAACTTAATAAATTTTTCAAGATCAATTATCTTATGCCAGTTGTAAGAAGGAAGATGTCAGGTGTATTTCCACTGACCGCTTAGTCCTGACTTTTGACTCTTGACCAATCAGAGTTTATCTCAGAAATTATCACTGGGTGCATTTGCGATCGCGGATGAATGCGTTAAATTGAAAATTCGTGGGTGAAACACAGAGGTCAGGAAGAAATGGGTGTTGAGTCAACTGCTACATCTGAAGAGGTAGTTAAGCTGTCGTCCAATGGACACAAACCGGAAGTGAAGAACAATAAGCAAAAAAAGCTTTTACCACCTAGTATTAGTACGGAAGATTCGCCTCGTTCCTGGAAAATAGAGGACAGCGAAGCTCTGTATCGTATCGAAGGTTGGGGACAACCTTATTTCTCGATCAATGCTGCCGGTCATGTGACTGTTTCCCCCAAGGGCGATCGCGGCGGTTCTCTAGACATGTTTGAATTAGTCAACGCCTTGAAGCAGCGCAACTTAGGGCTGCCGATGTTGATTCGCTTTTCTGACATTTTAGAAGACCGGATTGAGCGCTTAAACGCTTGTTTTGCCAAAGCGATCGCCCGCTATAACTATCCTGGTGTCTATCGTGGTGTATTTCCTGTCAAGTGCAACCAGCAACGCCATTTGATTGAAGATTTGGTCAAGTTTGGCAAACCCCATCAATTTGGTTTAGAAGCAGGTTCCAAGCCAGAATTAATGATTGCTCTAGCTATCTTAGATACACCGGGAGCATTGTTAGTTTGTAATGGCTATAAAGACCAGGAATACATCGAAACGGCGATGTTAGCTCAAAGGCTAGGACAAACCCCAATTATCGTCCTCGAACAAATTGAAGAAGTCGATTTAGTCATTGCTGCTAACCGTCAGTTAGGTATCAAACCTATCTTAGGAGTACGGGCAAAACTCAGTACCCAAGGTATGGGACGCTGGGGAACCTCAAGCGGCGATCGCGCAAAATTTGGTCTAACTATGCCTGAGGTAATCGAGGCAGTTGATAAGTTGCGCGAAGCTAACTTGCTCGATTCTTTGCAGTTAATGCATTTCCATATCGGCTCGCAAATCTCAGCCATTAATGTGATTAAAGATGCCATCCAAGAAGCCAGCCGCATCTACGTAGAGTTGGCAATGCTGGGTGCTGATATGAAGTATCTCGATGTCGGTGGTGGCTTGGGTGTAGATTACGATGGTTCCCAAACCAACTTCTACGCCTCGAAAAACTACAATATGCAAAACTATGCCAACGACATTGTGGCAGAGTTAAAAGATACCTGTGCGGAACGGCAAATTCCCGTACCAACGTTAATTAGTGAAAGCGGGAGAGCGATCGCTTCCCATCAATCGGTGCTGATTTTTGATATTCTCAGTACCAGCGATGTCCCCCTCGATCCCCCAGAACCTCCACAAGAGGGCGAATCCCCCATCATTAATTATCTGTGGGAAACCTACCAATCAATTAACAAAGAAAATTATCAAGAGTTCTACCACGACGCCGCCCAATTTAAAGAAGAAGCCATTAGCCGTTTCAACTTGGGTATTTTGCGCTTGCGAGAACGTGCTAAAGCCGAACGCCTCTACTGGGCTTGTTGTCATAAAATACTTAACATCACTAGACAGCAGGATTACGTACCCGACGAACTAGAAGACTTGGAAAAAATCATGGCTTCTATTTACTACGCCAATATATCGGTGTTTCAATCAGCACCAGATTGTTGGGCGATCGACCAATTATTCCCCATCATGCCCATACACCGTCTAGATGAAGAACCAATACGGCGGGGAATTTTGGCAGATCTCACCTGCGATAGCGATGGCAAAATCGACCGTTTTATTGATTTGCGCGATGTCAAATCTGTTTTAGAGCTACACACCTTTAAGCCAGGCGAACCCTATTATTTGGGAATGTTCCTCAGTGGAGCTTACCAAGAAATCATGGGTAATTTACACAACCTGTTTGGCGACACTAATGCCGTTCACATTCAATTAACGCCCAAAGGCTACCAAATTGAACATGTCGTCAAAGGCGATACCATGAGCGAAGTCGTCAGCTACGTGCAGTATGATTCTGAAGACATGGTAGAAAACATCCGCCAGCGTTGCGAAAAAGCTTTGGAAGAAAAGCGCATCACCCTAGCAGAATCGCAACGACTCCTGCAAACCTACGAACAGAGTCTCAGAAGATACACGTACTTGAATAGTTAGGTGAAAAGTCAAGAGTCCAAAGTCAAGAGTCAAATAACTAATGACCATTGACTCTTGACCCTTGACTTTTGACTAAATCACAGTCGTATTGAGAAGTTCTGCGATCGCTTGTCGCTCAGCTGGAGTTTGAGATGGCGGTGCTTGACGCGCATCGGTAATCAGCCAGTCTAAAGCCGCAGCTTGAACGTCAATCGTTGCGCCAGTTTTATCGACGCAGTAACGCCCAAACACCAGCTTATCGACTAAGCGGACTCCCGGCCCCAAACGCGACCATTCAAAAATGACGCTGTTTTCTACAGTCGCGCCACTGCATATCCAACAATTGGGGCCAATCATCGCGGGGCCCACAATTTTGGCTCCGTCTTCAATTCTGGTCATACCACCAATGTAAACTGGGCCTGTGATATCCACTTTGTCCCAATTCACAGCTACATTTAAGCCAGTGTAGATCCCAGGGGCGACTTCATGACCGGGGATTTGCACATTTTTAATTTCACCCAAAAGTACGCCCTGAATTGCTCGCCAGTAGTCGGGAACCTTACCAATATCTACCCATTCAAAGTCCATTGGGATAGCATAGAAAGGCGCACCAATTTCTACGAGTTTGGGGAAGAGCTGGCTACCAATGTCGTACTCAACTCCAGAAGGGATATAGTTAAATACTTCTGGCTCAAAAATGTAAATACCCGTGTTGATGTTAGTGCTGAGAGCTTCTTCTGTTGAGGGTTTTTCTTGGAAAGCTTTCACACGGCCATCGTCGTCAGTCACGACCACACCGTAGCTAGAAACTTCTTCTAAAGGTACTGATTTGGAAATAATGGTAGCGATCGAACCTTTGGCTCTATGCCATTTGACTGCTGCTGTTAAATCTAAGTCAATTAAAGCATCACCGCACAATACCACAAAGGTATCGTCAAAAAACGGCGAGAAATCTTGGATGCGCCGCATCCCGCCAGCCGATCCAATAGCTTCCCCAACTAGTTTACCGTCGTCATCAATTTTGCCTTCAAAAGAATAGCCAATCTGTACGCCGAACCGCTGACCATCACGAAAATAGTTTTCGATTTCTTCAGCTAAATGGCTAACGTTGACCATAATTTGGTCAAAACCATGTTGACGTAACAGTTCCAGTAAAAATTCCATCACTGGCTTTTGCAGGATGGGAATCATCGGTTTCGGGATTGTGTAGGTAATCGGACGAACACGAGTACCTTTACCCGCCGCAAGAATCATCGCCTTCATAAAGATTTATTCCTCAACCACAAGCCAGTTTACTTTCAACGAGTTATGCTTCATTGCTCTATTATGTTTTTATTCATCCCTGATAGCAAAAATTACGGGAAGTTGCGGGCTGTTGCAACTAGCGGTAGAGCGAAATAACAAGCGAACGGTGAGATTTTTATTTACTTAGATTTTAGAGTTTACTGATGCAACAGCGGTAGATTCTCTAGATAGCCGGATGAGAGTTGCTCAGTTGATTGGCTGCTCCAAGGGTTGGCAAGTGCTAGCGGAATCTCTGAGTAAGCGAATTTTAATCTCCTGGTAAAACTCTTCCTGCAATAGCTCTACTTTAGATTGAGCTGATAGCAGTAGTAGTGCCCAGAAAACACTTACTAAGTGACTGTGTTCTGATACATGGGCCGAGCCATTTTGGTGTGGTTGTTTGCTTTGAGTCCATAACTCTACAAGCTCCTCCAAATTCAGCCAGTTTTGCTCCAAATGTAACTTTGCTGCCGAAAGCTGCAACACCTGCTCTAGTTCCCCAGCTACTTCCGTCAGATTTTCCTGGTGAGCCAATTCTAGGGCAGCTCGCATAGATTGGACAGTTGGCTGACGCCGAGGGCGGGCAGGTTTGCTACTTTTTTGGACAAGTTTGAGCTGGTTCGCCATGATCTGCAATTGCTCGATTAACTCTTGCAGAGTCACGCGACGTTTTGGTGGTGGCATGGCTGCTGGACGGCGACGCAAGTGATGCTCTAGGGGCAGGCGAGGGGTTGGATGTAACAACCCATCTTCACTTTCAAGCAGTTCTTCATCTAGTGTAACTGCTTGTTCGTCTGCTGCTGTTTGTAATTGCATTAAGGTGTTGGCCTTAAATAACACCAACATTGATGCTGATAAGAAAGCCTGTCCAGATTGAGACAAGTCGGCTTCATAGCCTCTTGCTGTGGACTCCGGTGCCATTAGTTCTAAGTAACGGTCAATCACCTCAATGACCTGAACATCCCAAGGATCGATTTCTCCTTGTTCAGCTTGTTGAATTAGAAGTGTAATTGTTTCTAATAGCTCGGATGCATCCATTAATTAGTTTCTGTAATTAAGATAAAAGTACTTAAATTAAACATTGGACTGATGAGACTAGTAAGTGATACTTTGTTTGTAAAAGCATCATTTGCTACGATGTTAAGAAAAATTAGCACAGAGCTTATTTATCTCATTAAGAGTCAAAAATTACCTAGCAAATTATACTTAATTTTTCTAAAAATGGGGATTTAACTCTATTGTGAATTTTGATTTCAGATTGGGTAACTTTAATTGTCAGGCATTTTGAAATATAAATTAATTACAAATTAACTAATTAAGAGTATGGTTATGTGTTTAAAAACTCAAGTATAATATGATTATGTTTATACTTGAACAACAAGTATAAAACAGTAATTTATCATACTTTATACGGAAAAAATTTTGTATATTTGGTTAATTAAAATCGGTAATTTAGCTAAAAAATTGCTGAAATTACAAGATAAAACTTGAGTAAATTCTCGTGAGGCGATGTCTATGCTTTGGACAAGATAAAACCCGCAATCTAGAAGAATTTAGCTCGATTAAATTAAAATTTTTTAAGTTTTACTGTCTTCATCGCAGTCAGAATCATAAGTAATCTTAAAAGGCGAGACAAATTCCCCTGTTTGACCGCCCTTAATCGCATCAAAAGTGCCTTTGATAGTACCTGCAATCGGCACAGCAACGAGCGTTCCTAATAAACCAGCGATTTCAAACCCCATTAAAATAGCCACAAAAATCCAAATGGGGTTAAGTCCAATAAAGTCACCGAGTAACTTAGGAGCTAAAAGGTTATCTTTAACCTGCTGCAAAATAATCGCCGCCAAAGCAACTTGAACTGCTAACCACCAATTTTGCAGTAGCACTAGTATTGTTACTAAACCAATACCAAGAGTTGCACCCACAAAGGGAATCAATTCGGCTATGCCAATGACTATGGCAAACAATAAAGCAAATGGAACCCTCAGAACTAAAAAAACTGGAGTGAGGGTAACTACCATAAATAGCCCTAATAACAACTGACTGAGAAAAAAGTTCTGAAAATTTAAGCGTAAGGATGCAGTTAAGGGGATTCTGATATTAGATGGTAACAGACTTACTAGACCCAACCAGACGCGATCGCCATACAGAAGCATATAAAACGCCAGCACGACTACTAATACAGAATTCACCAATCCTGATAAGAGCGTTCCGGCAAATCCTACGGCACCCGAAGCTAGCTGCTGCACTAAATTCTGAATACTAGCATTAATTTGATTAGTTACCACTCGCAAATCTATGGGTAAACGCCGCTGTCTGGCCAAAGCTTCCACTTGTTCCAGGTTTCTTTGGCTGCTGCTTAACCAATCGGGGATTTTATTCAAGAGTTGAATTGATTGGTCAATTAGCATCGGCACTAAGGTTACACCCAAAATCACCACCAGTGTTAAAGTCACAAGCAAAACAACGATTACAGCTTGTGCATGAGTGATCCGCGCCCGTTTAAAAAAATGAACTGGATAATTTAATAAAAAAGCCAGAATTGCCGCAATGCTTAAGATAGTGATCGGATGCTGAAAATAATGAAATAGTACAGAGAGCAGCCAGACATTGAGAGCGATAATCGGGCCGCTCAGACCATAAATTAATAAACGTTGAAGGGAGGCTGAACGGCGCATCATACCAATTTAGGATTGAGGATTGGATTGTTAAGCACGATCTCAAATACTACCTATCCCAATTTGGTATTAAATGCAATCTTTTTTCAAGACTCCTCAAAAGAATTTGCTTAACTGGCATTGGTACAGCTCGCCATAATAGATATTTTGGACAAAGACATATATACGTATATCCGATCGCAAGGAAGTTAATCACGATGCATCAACCTATTGCCGACCTTCGCAAAGATTACACCTTACAAGATTTAAGCGAATCTGAGGTTGACCTTAATCCTTTTATACAATTTAAACAATGGTTCGAGCAGGCGTTGTCAGCCCAACTTCCCGAACCCAATGCTATGACTATAGCAACCGCCACACCAGACGGTAAGCCCTCAGCGAGAATGGTACTACTCAAAGATTTTGATGAACGGGGCTTTGTTTTCTTCACCAACTATAACAGCCGTAAAGGGCAAGAACTAGCAGAAAATCCCCAAGCGGCATTGGTCTTTTGGTGGGCAGAATTAGAACGCCAAGTTCGGATTACAGGAAGGGTAGAGAAAGTTTCCGAACCCGAATCAGATCGGTATTTTTACAGCCGTCCGGAAAATAGTCGCCTGGGTGCATGGGCTTCAAATCAAAGTGAAGTCTTAGCCAGTCGAGAAGAATTAGAGCTAAGGTTGCAGGAGCTCCAGCATAAATATGAAAATCAGGAGATTCCCAGGCCTGCTCATTGGGGAGGTTTACGAGTAATTCCCACAGAAATTGAATTCTGGCAAGGAAGGTCAAGCCGCCTGCACGATCGCTTGCTCTATACTCGTTTAGATAATGACAGTTGGCAAATCGAGCGTTTATCACCTTAATCACTGGTAGCCAAGATACCCGACTTTTAAAAGTCGGGTATCTAAATCGAACTACTTTATTCCGCAACAGCACTTTGAGAAACTGCTGCTTTAGGCGCAAACTGAATCCTAGGATCTGGCATAAAAGTATATCTGAGATACAGCCCACCCCAGACAAATAAAGCAATCAGCAACGCCCCAATACCGAGAGGACTGGGAAGCCAGAAAACTACTTCTATGTGGTTTAATTCCCCAGTTCTCAGTTTCCACACCAATTGATTTCTGTTCTTTTCCGGCTCGATCGCATTTTCGGCTATGGGAATGTTTTTGGCTCCGAAGGGGGCTTTCAAGCTAAAATCCAAATCGAGAATTGAACCTGTGTTCGTTAGAACGTTACCGTTACTGGCAATCAAAGATAGCGATCGCAAATCCAAATCATAAATTAAGCGATTCCGTACAAACAGTAAAAAGTTGTTCTGCTCTATGAGCAAGTTTGATTCAATTTTCGGCAATTCTGAATTTGATTCGGATTGCACAGCTTCAGCTTTTTGATTTGTGCGGGAATTAAAAAACTCGTTAAACTTCTCTTGGAGTTCTTGCCCATTATTGAAGGGAATTGTCACAATCACTTCTTCTGGAGAAATTCGCTTGGTTTTTCCCTCTAGTTTCCGAGCGCGACGTTCTATACTATTTAGCCATTCGTAGACATAATCGCCGCTAAAACTGGTGAGTCGTTCTCCTAGTTTAATATGCTGCACCAATTCCCCGTGATTGGAGTTGTCAAAGTTAACGCCTACATCGTACTTGACACAACCAGATAACAGCAAAGAAGCTAACACTACCATCCACAAAATCGGTTTGGGAATTTTAGCGTTGCGGCTGTTTTGTGGAGTAGCAAAGCTGCGGTTAATTGGCTTGGGAACAGTAAATTTTGTCAACAATTCTCTGTGTTTGCTCACAAAACTTAATGGGCTAATTAACCATACTAAAATCTTTCGTAAAAACGACCAATTCATTAGTATAAATCTCCGAAACTATGGAATATTTAACCAATCTTTACTTCTAACTCTTGGCACTGTTGATGTAAAGAAAGTTTTCCTTAAAAACTCAACCAAACCAAGTAAGAAAGTATTAAGCCAATGACAATTAATCCTAGCCAGATAAAGCGATTATCTCTGGTATTGACTTGGCTGAGATCGACAAATTCCGGTTCCGCAGATTTCTTTTGTCCAGAAGCTTGACGAGGATTGACAGTTACACGAACTTGTGAATCATTGTCTGGTAATTTGCCTAAATCGGGAATTTCGGTCATCCACTCACTAGGTCTTTTGAGTTTTGGTGCTTTTAAGATGTAGAGTAAATGCCGAGCTTGTTTGTTAGTTTCTGAATAAGGATGTCGCTTGAGTCGTTCGCAAAGTGCGATCGCATCCTCTGTTCTTCCAGCCGCTTCATAAGCTGTCACTAGCCAAATATCAACTTCACCCGCAAAGCGAGAATTGCGCGATAAAAGTGCGCTGGCTTTTTCCAGATTTTCTACAGCTTCTCGGTATTGCCCACTTTCAAAAGCAACTCTCCCAGCTTGGTAGCGAGATCTGGCAATTTCTAAACTTTCTGCATTCACGTTCTGTACACAAATTAATACTGCTTTAATTTATTTTGCCAATCTCGGTAATCTTTGTGGAATCTTTAATGAATCTGGCAAAATTAAATTAGAGAGAGATTTAAAATTTTCATTAAGTAGCTACAGGGATTTGTTAAGTATTTGTAGCTAATAATTCCAGGTTCTCAAAATTTACGGGGAAGCAAAATATGGATAACATCAAGAATTGGCTGGGTGCAGGTATAACTCTAGCATTGATGAGCGCTACAATTGCCCCCGCTGCTGCTCAAACAGTGAGGATTATTAATGGTGTCGTAAAAGAAGTACCAGCCGAGAGTTCGTATATTTACACAAGTCCGATTACTACTCCCATACCCATAAATCAAACAGAGGGCTCGTATATTTACACAAGCCCAACTGCGACGCCCATACCTCTCAATCAACCAGAGAGTTCGTATATTTACGCTAGCCCAACTGCGACGCCCATACCTCTCAATCAAACCGGGAGTTCGTATATTTACACTAGTCCAATTGCGACACCCATACCCATAAATCAAACCGGGAGTTCGTATATTTACATTAGCCCCATTGGGACACCCGTACCTTTAAATCGAGTGACAAGGTACAAACATACACCTAGCAACAATAATTTCTACTATCGCCGTCGCTCCAATTACTACCGACCCAGAACCACTATTTACTCTTATCCGCAATATCAGCGAACCATTATCAATCCCAGTATCACTTATCCGAACATGGTTAATCCCATCTTCCGCGACAAGCCCCTGAGAAATCCCGTGTTTGAGGAGCGTTCCCGGTATCATGAATACCGCCAACCTTCTAGAGGAAGAACACGGGGAATTTTCCTGTATCCGCGTTAATGGGAATTTTCAAGCGCAAAAATCCTTAAAATTGCCTAAAAATACATAGATAGAAGTAATTTTGCGTAGCTATGAAATAAAAACCCCTCTAACTCTCTTCGCCAGTTACGAAGGAAAGTAGAGGGGTTTTTACTAATGACAAATGACAAATGACAAATGACAAACTAATCAAAATCCCATTAACGGGTCTTTTGGTGTCGGTTGCGATTCCAAATATTTTAGAAAACCGTGTAATTCATCTTCTGTAAGTAAAGTCCGCCCTCGCTTACCGTAGGTTTTAATTAAATGCTCTCTTCCTTGTTCTGGCGTCCAGCCTAAGCGCTGAAGCTCAACATCAGTTTTGGCAATGACATCAGATAAATCCACGGGTTCGCTTTTCTTCTTTTTCTTCCCTGTCCCTGTTGGCGCAGTTGCATCATCTGAAGAACTATAACTGCGGGGTGTAAACGGAGTGACATTACTAGGAGTTACCGCTGTTAAGGGTGGGTTTTCCGGCTGACTAGCAGATGTAAGTTCTAAATTTTCGATTGGGGTATCAAATTGGGCTTCTAGGTTAGTACTTAAAGGAAAATTCCGATTGAAGTCTTGGCTGTAGATATCGCTTTTACTTGTGCTGTGGGTATCTATTGGTAATTTTTCCTTGTCTGTAGTGAGGGAATTTGGTTGGCTGTGCTGTTCGCTGGAAGGTGGTGTAAATACTTCCTTGCTACTGGTGACAGACCACTCACTGCTTGCAAAGTCCGGTTCTTTTGTAGAGGAATAAGCAGATTCATTCACACCACGAGTTTTACTCAAGGAAGGGTTAGTCTGTACTGGCGATGTGACTGGTGAAGAAAAGGCTGCTGTTTCCGCAGGCGTGTTTGCTATTCCCAAAACCATCAGCGCCCGATTTCGTGCTTGGTCTTCTGCTGCTTCCACTGTTTCTGCTGCTGCTAAACCAGTGGCACGGATAACGCCTTCAATTTGCACGCTAGCACGAACAATATATTTTCCTTGAAAAATTTGCACTAACTCTGAAATAAGACTACCTTTGGGATACAAGCTCTGGAATTGAGCCAACATAATACTGCCACCAATTTTAAGTCTGTTGAATAAGGGGGTTGATACTACCTATGTATACAAGCTAGTACCGCTTGCCGAGTAAGTCAAAATCCAAAATCTCAAATCATGACTTTGCCATGCTCTGATGAAGAGAGGTAATGTTCGCACCTCACTCCTGTGTCCCGATTGTAGCAGTAGCTCTTTTGCAAGAACATTTTTGGCTACTGCGGGCTAAATCTGAGTAGGATAGCCTTCAATGCTATACTAATTACCCAATTCGATATGCAGAACTATTTCTTAGAAGTGCGCTCTAAATCTACAATAATGAAGATAAGGTTCGCCCTCACTGCCCGTTAAGCTGCTTACCTAATTGTTACCGATTCTACATATGGGAAAGTTAGGTCGATCGGCAGTTTCTCCTAGTTAAAAATCAGAGTCTAATGGCGTAAAAGTACCTTGAGTCTAGACAATTAAACACCACATCCCCTGTATAACGTTTTTGGGTAGCATGGATATTTCTACCAACCCAGCACTCAAAAATCAGTCGCGTAATTACTTTGTGGGGCAAAATTCCGATCGGGCGTGCTTTGTCAGTTGGACTGGATAAAGGAACTCAAACGCAGGCTAACTCTGAGATTTTCGTGCAGTGAGAAGTTTGTAGACAATTCTGCGGATTTTCGCAGAGTGGGTCGGTTTCCTTTTCCCTGAGAACTTCAGAATCCCTGCTTGAGGGTATTTAGTTTCTAGCTAGTGTCTGTAGTTCGTAAGGGTATACAGGAAACAACCAAATTAAAAGAAAAATGATGTTTTGACCAAAGGTCGGTTCACTGCATGGAATTTTCAATCGCTACACTCCTTGCCAATTTCACCGATGATAAATTGGTAGCTCGTAAAGTTTTGGAAAAGAAACTTGGCTGCGAGGATGAAATTAGTTTACAAAAACTTCACATTGCCCTAGACATATTAGAGAAAATCGGGATTTTAGTTAAAGAACGCGGCAAATATCGCCGGGTTGTAGAAGAAGGATTGATCGAAGCAAAACTTCGTTGTTCTAGTAAGGGCTTTTGCTTTGCAATTCAAGATGTAGAAGGCGCTGAGGATATTTACATTCGTGAAAGCCATCTCAGTAATGCGTGGAATGGCGATCGCGTTTTAGTTAGAGTTCTCAAAGAAGGTAGTCGCCGCCGTTCTCCCGAAGGCGAAGTGAAGCTGATTCTCGAACGCTCTAATCACACTTTACTCGCCCGAATTAAGCAAGTCGAAAGCGGCTTTCGTGCGGTTCCTCTTGACGATCGCCTGCTGTTTGAACTCAAATTGCAAACAAATGGCATGAAATTAGAACAAGCCCTCGATCACCTAGCCCATGTGGAAGTGCTACGTTACCCCCTTGCACAATATCCGCCACTGGGTCGAGTGGTACAAATCTTAGGTAGCGACGCCGAAGCCGCTGCTGATATAGATTTGGTTACTTGTAAGCACGATTTAGGCCGTAATTTCCCTGAGGCAATTCTAGAAGCAGCTACCAAGTTGCCCAAAAGACTACTGAAAGCAGACCTGAAAAATCGCCAGGATTTACGCAGTTTGTTTACCTTCACCATCACCGGAGTCAACGGCGATCCAAAAGTGGTAGAAAATGCCTTGAGTTTGGAAAAAACTGCTAAAGGCTTTTGGCGTTTGGGCTTTCACATCAGCGATGTTTCTCACTTTGTCCAACCAGACGAAGCCCTCGATCGCGAAGCACTCAAACGGGGTAGGTCAGTGTATCTGGGCGAATTAGTACTGCCAATGTTACCCGATACAGTAGCCGATCGCTGTTCTTTAGTTGCAGGAAGCGATCGCTTAACTCTCTCATTTTTAATTACCATCGACCCGAAAACCGGAGAGATAGAAGAGTGGGAACTTCAACCCAGCGTGATTAATGTCGATACCGCCCTGACGAAACAACAAGCTCAAGCAATTCTCAATGGTGAATCGCACAAGCAATCCGAACAAGTTGTTCAGACATTGCAAGACCTGGAAGAATTACGGAAAGTTGTGAAACAGGTGCGTTTGGCTCGTGGTAGCTTGCAGTTAAATTTGCCGCCTAGTCAAAATCCCTACAACGATGAGGGAATTTTAGGAGCTGTGGTGGTCAATGATTTACCCGTGCATTCTCTGTTAACAGAGTTAGTACTGTTAGTAAATCAATTGATAGCCAGCCATTTCAGCGCTTTGGGAGTCCCTGCAATTTGGCGAGTTCAAGGTACGCCCGACGCCGAAGATGTGCAAGAAATGCTGAAATTGGCGATCAATTTAGGTGTGGAACTGGCGCTAGAACCAGAAGTAGATATCCAACCCCTAGATTATCAACATCTAACTAGGGCGTTTGTGGAATCTGCCTCCGAGCAAGTACTGACCTATTTGTTGCAAGATACACTCAAACCAGCGAGTTACAGTAC
This sequence comes from Calothrix sp. NIES-2098, assembly GCF_963875125.1. Classification (NCBI taxonomy): domain Bacteria; kingdom Bacillati; phylum Cyanobacteriota; class Cyanophyceae; order Nostocales; family Calotrichaceae; genus Calothrix; species Calothrix sp. NIES-2098. The sequence goes on along the minus strand of NZ_CAWNKJ010000001.1, from coordinate 6,789,512 downwards.
TGCTAAAGCTCCCCACTTTGGACTGGCGCTCCCGCAATATCTGCACTTTACTGCTCCCTTGCGGCGATATCCAGATTTGCTGTTGCAGAGAGTGTATTATACGTTACTCGAACACGGACGCGATCGCCGTAACACCCGTGTCAGAGAACGTGTTAATCTGCGCCACTCCTCTTCCCATATAGAAATTAACTGGAACGTTTTACCCCCAGAATTACAACAAGAACTGCAAAGCGATTTGACGCGGGTAATTATCCAAATTAACGACCGCGAAAAAGAAGTTCAAGAAGCCGAAGCCGATTTAGCTGGGCTGCAAAAAGCTCAACTAATGAAACAGCGCATCGGTCAAGTTTTTCAGGGAGTAATTACAGGCGTACAATCCTACGGTTTCTTTGTGGAAATTGAAGTCCCCGCCGCCGAAGTTGAAGCTAGCACTCAACTGGGCGTACCACTGCGAGTCGAAGGATTAGTCCACGTCAGTTCCCTGAAAGACGATTGGTATGAATATCGCGCCAGACAACAAGCTTTATTTGGGCGGAAAAATCGCGCTTCTTACAGACTAGGCGATCGCGTTTCTGTCCAAGTCAAGAGTGTTGATTACTACCGTCAGCAAATTGATTTAGTCACTGTGGGTAGTGATGGCGTAGCTAAAGGTTTAGATATCAGCAGCCCAAATGATGATTTGTCAGACATTTACTTAGCATCTCATCTCGATCCTGCTGACTTAGAACCTTATGGGGAGGATGAGTAAATCCACGACAAATAAAGTGTTGAATAATACTCTTCCTTTAATTCTCGGCGTATCAGGTGCATCCGGTCTGATTTACGCCGTTCGTGCCCTGAAATTTCTGCTAGAAGCAGATTATCAAATTGAACTGGTGGCCTCCAGATCGACCTATATGGTTTGGCAATCAGAGCAGGATATCCGAATGCCAGCTGAACCCCCAGCTCAAGAGCAATTTTGGCGCGAGCAAGCTGGAGTAAGTGTCTCTGGTAAACTACGCTGCCATCCTTGGAGTGATGTTGGCGCTGGCATTGCTAGCGGCTCCTTTCGTACCTTAGGTATGATTGTCATGCCATGTAGTATGAGTACCGTGGCCAAATTAGCAGTTGGTTTGAGTTCTGACTTACTAGAACGAGCAGCGGATGTACAAATCAAAGAAGGTCGAAAGTTGGTAATTGTTCCCCGTGAAACTCCTTTCAGCCTGATTCATCTGCGTAATTTAACCGCCTTAGCAGAAACGGGTGTGAGAGTCGTGCCAGCAATTCCTGCTTGGTATCATAAACCAGAAACAATAGAGGATTTAGTTGATTTTGTAGTTGCTCGCGCTTTAGATCAACTAGATATTGACTGTATTCCCATTCAGCGATGGCAAGGTCGTCGTTAAAGTATGAAGTATGAAGTATGAAGTATGAAGTGTGAAGTAAAAAATTTTTATTCTTCATCCTTTAGACTTTATCCTTCATCCTTTATCCTTTATCTTTACTAATTTCTATGACTGTATTTCGCTTAATTTTGCTGGTGGCTATATTGGGGGGACTAACGCTGTTGTTAACCCAAAATTGGTCGCCTGTCATATCGTTAGTATTTTTAGGTATGCGGACTCAACCGTTACCCCTGGCTATGTGGATGTTACTTGCCACTACCGCAGGTGCTTTAACATCTTTATTGATTACTACTTTATTTAAAGTCTCAACTTATTTTGGCGGACAACAGCGCCAACAAACTCGCTTTAAAACAGCAGCCTCACCGCGTACCAAAGCCAGCTATCGGCCCCAACCTAGTCCTCCCCCTGCTAGCCCGCCACCAACCGCTAGTCAAACAGAAAATACTGCCAGCGATGATTTTGATGATTGGAATACCAACGGTCGAGATGATGACTGGAACTTTGAAGAAAAGCCACAAGCAGCATCTCAGCCCAGACAGCAAACCCAAGAATTTTCCGATTCTCGAACTTACGAGCGTCAACAAGAACCGAAAAGTTCTTCTCAATCTGGTTCTGTTTACTCCTACAACTACCGCGAACCAAAAAATACAGCAGTGGGAAAAACTGAATCCGTTTACGATGCTGATTATCGAGTAATTATCCCCCCTTATCAACCCCCGACTCCTAATCAAGCTGATGATGACGATGATGATTGGAGCTTTTTTGATGACGTAGATTCTACGGATGAGGATAAGCGACCACGTCGGTAAGCATACCTAGCTTGAATTAGGGACAAGGAGGACAAGGGAGATGATGGGGAGAATAACTAATGACAAATGACTATTGGATTTTGACCCTTGACTCTTGACTCTTGACTTTTGACCTTGGTCTGCGCAGTTCAGATTAACTACTTAATCCACAACGTTCGCGGGATTCCTGTCTGACGTTGCCATTCATTGCAGCTTCTTGCAAAGTCATGAAAGCATTTAAATCTTCTAAATCGTACCTAGTGGTCAACAGACGCCGTAATTGATTTTCTGCTTCCACAGTTAGATAACCACTTGCTAAAGCTTTTTGGACAACGTCACGAATTCTTGTCATGGTCGGCACCTCATACATACCACATTGATCGATCTGGAGTGATTCAGGTGAGAATTAGAGTATTTTTTGTGACTAAACCGTCAACTTCGCAAATATTTTTTGTACAATATTAGTTAGAAATTTAGTCATTATTTACACCTTGACCTACCAGATTGAGAGAGAAAAGCTTGCTAGAAGTGAATCTTACATCGCTTGTATTGTGTTAGTAAAAACACAGTATTTTGTAAAACCAATATCTTTCTAGCAAAGAGAGTATTAGCTATTTGGATTGACCGAATTTGTTCCCTTAAAGTTTCAAACAATCTTTATTAAATTTCAGTTAAGCCCAAGATAACTAAGTGACAACTGCTAAGTCACCTAACGAAAGTTATTAAATTCGTTAGAAATTCATCATTAATTTATTCTGATTTTATAAAAGAATCGTTAATATATTGCGTGAGTTACTTTTATTACATAAAAAACGCTAATGGCAGCAGAGGATTCTCATCGCCTAGAAGAAGATTTTATCGAAGCTAAAAATAATTGGGAATTAGAAAAATTATACGTAGATTTAGCGTCAGCTAAAGGAAAAGCTTTGACACCTGTAGAAAAAAAATTTCTCAGAGGCCTGCTTTGTGGGTGTAGCCCTGCGGAAATTGCTAAGGTGGTATATCAAAGCGGGACTAGCAGTACAGTCAGAGTTTATCTATCTAACGGACTATATAAATATATAGAAGAAATGCTGAGTAATCAGGTGGGAGACTCAGTAAAAGTTAAAACTTGGAGTCGGGTGACTCAGTTGTTAGAAAAGGCAGGTTATAAAAAAGGTTGGTTTAACTTACAATCAGGGATTAGTCCAATAAAAGTCCACAAAGACATGGAGTTGGATTTATTAGCTCATCAATCAACCCAGTTAGAAAATAATTCTGAATCCATTACTAACAGTGTATTCTACGGGCGGCGGCAAGAACTAGCTCAAGTTCGAGCCTGGATTTTGCAAGAGCGCTGTCGGGTTGTAGTAATTTTAGGTATGGGTGGAATTGGTAAAACCGCTTTTTCAGTGAAGTTGGCAGAAGAGATTCAGGATGGATTTGAATATGTGATTTGGCGATCGCTCCAATTTGCACCGCCTTTAGAGGTACTCTTAGATCAACTGATTCAACTGATATCTCCAGCATCTCATACCAATAGTGCAGAAACCGTAGAAAGTAAAATTTCGCAACTGATTGATTGTTTGCGCTCTTATCGGTGTTTGATTGTCTTAGATCGGGTTGACTCGATTTTAGGCTGTGGCGATAATGACGGTCTACAAGAATATCCTACACTGACAACTAACAGCGCGGGTATACAAAATTTGCTTACACCGCTAATTACCCCAATTCGATATCGTCGCGGATATGAGGGTTACGGCGAGTTAATTAGAAGATTAGGCGATTTACCACATCAAAGCTGTGTAGTATTTACTAGTCGAGAAAAACCTCAAGAAATTGCTGCTTTGGAAGGAGAAGAATTACCTGTTCGTTCTCTAAAATTAACTGGTTTAAATCCAGAAGAAAGTATTTTAATTCTTAAAGCTAAAGGCTTAACCAACAAATCTTCACCAGAAGAATGTCAAGTTTTAATTGAGCGATATGCAGGAAATCCGCTATTTATTAAATTTGTAACGACAACAATTCAAGAATTATTTGATGGCAATATAGCTGAGTTTATCGAACAGGGAACGATAGTTTTTGGCGACATACGCACTACTTTTGACCAGCAATTTAATCGTTTGTCTCAGTTAGAAAAACACTTATTATATTGGTTATCACTGCATCCAAATTTTATTTCTGTGAGAGATTTACAAAGAAATATTATTCTCCCAGGATTATCGCCGCAAATGTCGCGGAGATTAATCTTGGAGGCTATGGAATTCTTACAAAGACGTTCTTTAATTGAACGACAAGCATCCTGCTTTTCTCTGACTCCAGTTTTGATTGAGTATATAGTTGAACGATTAATTGAAGAAAACTTTCAATTAAGCAAAGATAAAGATGGTTACTTATTCATGAGCCATACAATTTTTGCAGAACACCTGAAGAATTATATTAGAGATAATGGACTGAATGCGGAGATTTAAAATTACAGCTAGTTTTTAGCTCGTGCAAAGATCCCAAGAAGAAGGCGATTGTGGTCTAATAATAATTCAGGAAAGATAATTCATAACTGGAGCGCAGTCATCAGTGAGTAGCTTATTGCAAGGAGTAAACCTGTACTTAATCGGGATGATGGGTAGCGGTAAGACAACAGTAGGACGCTTACTAGCCAAGCATCTAGGTTATGGATTTGTAGATACTGATGATGTGATTGTCCAAGCAGCCGGAAAATCTATCAATCAGGTGTTTGCTGAGTCAGGTGAGGCGGCGTTTCGTCAGTTAGAAAGTGATGTTTTAGCACAAGTTTGTGCCTTTACCAAGTTAACTATAGCCACTGGTGGGGGTATAGTTTTACGACAAGAAAATTGGGGTTACTTGCACCACGGTTTGATTGTTTGGTTAGATGCGCCAGTAGATTTACTTTATAGCCGCTTGCAAGAGGATACCACAAGACCATTACTGCAAGATGTCGATCCTCAAGGTAAATTGCGATCGCTTCTCGAACAACGACAACCGCTTTATTCTCAAGCCGATTTGCAAATCAGCATCAGCGCTAGGGAAACACCAGAAGCAATTGCGACGAGAGTGATTGAAGCTATACCCAGCGTGATGAAAAAGCCTGTTTCTCACCAAAATTAATTGCCGATCCCAAGGCTGTGAGCACTACAATGGCACAAAGTCATAGCCAGTAGCAGATTTACTACTAGGTTGCACCTTAACTAAGATAGCTGCGCCACTGCGATCGCCTGACGGGAGAAATTGAATTTTACCTGTAGCTCCATTTACTGAGAAACTAGAACTATGCAGCACCGTTTCCAAGCCATCGCGAGTACTAGTTTGTTGTAAACCTTTAGCGATCGCTATAGTCGCATCATAAGCTGTAGCTGTGCGCCAATTAACATTGCCACCCCAAAGTTTCACAGCATTTTGCACAAAAGGATTGGCAGGAATTGCCTGAGGATGCCAAGGTACAGGTAACACTAAGCCATTAACATCAGCTTTTCCCACCTGCAAAGTTTTAAATGTGTAAAGTGTATGGCTAGCAAACAGCGTTAATTTGCCGTTATTGGCGGCTGCTAGTTCTAAAGCTTTGTTAATTCTATCTACATTCGGAGCTAACACTAAACTATCCGCGCCACTACCAATAAATTGTGAAATCAATGTATTGGGGTCAAAATTCGCACTAGCAATATCACAATTTGTAGAATTAACTTTACCACCACCCGCCACTATACCTTTGATAAACTCATCCTTAAAAGATTGAGTATCAATCGATTGCGAATCAGCACAAATAGCAATGTTGGTTTTACGTGCCGTTTTGATTGTGTAACTAGCGAGGCGTTCAGCAAACGAACCGTTACTAGGAACAGTACGAAATATATAGCTACCAATCCCAGAAAGATTTTGAGCAGTGCTGCTAGGAGAGATAGTTACTAACCCTCCCTGCTGATAAATTGGCGCAGCCGCAATCGAAGCGTTACTAGAATTATGTCCGACTACAGCTAAAATACTGGTATCTTTGACTAACTCAGTGGCAATTTGTTGAGATTGACTTGGCTGATTATCATCGTTAGCGATCGCCACTTGCAGTAGATTACCATTGATGCCGCCACTGCGATTTACCTCATCTTGAGCTTGAGCCACACCTCGCAAAATCTCTTTGGCCACATCTAGATTCCCGCCAATAGGTACGCTAACAGCAATTTTCAGGGATTTGCTATTTTTGGCTTGGGAATTATTTAGATAAATTAAGGCTTCAGGATCGTTGCGATTTTTGAGCAGAGATGCTTTGAACTTAGCTGTAGCTGTGGCAAAATCACTCTTAGCAAAGGCTTGTACTCCAGCTTCTTTATCAGGACTAGTGTCAGCAATTACTAATATTTTCTCTCCTGTACTGATTCTTGCTGATGTAGCTCCTGAAGTTGATTGCTGATTATTACCCGGTAGTAAGGAATTTAAACTCTTACCTGAGAATTGATTCCACAACCAGAAGCCTAAACCTAATACACCAATAGTCAACAGCAGAGATAAAATTAGCAGCTTGGTTTCTTTTTGAGAATTCATAGATTAATTAATACTTAATATACCGATCGCAGTTAAAAAGATGAAGATTGGCAATGCAAAAAAACCTTGTTCTTTTACTAATATCTGGATTGCAGCAAAATAAGCATAAAATAATTATGCAGATTTATCGCTCCATGACTTGGTAGAGAAATATACTAATATCAAATGTAATACTTGAATTTTGCGTAAGAGATTGTTACCAGTTCCAAAGTCTTCTACACTGACTGGATAGGTGTTAATTCGCAAAAGCTCCTCATAATGGTCAACGATACTGAGTACATCAGGCAAGCCGAAGCCACTCGTGTACAAGTGCTAAGTGAAGCGCTACCTTATATTCAACAATTCGCCGGTCGCACTGTCGTTGTGAAATATGGTGGCGCGGCCATGAAAGATAGCACCCTCAAAGATAAAGTTATCCGCGATATTGTTTTCTTATCTTGCGTTGGCTTGCGGCCAATTCTCGTCCACGGTGGCGGGCCAGAAATTAACAGTTGGCTAGATAAACTGGGAATTGAAGCGCAATTTAAGAATGGTTTGCGAGTCACTGATGCGCCCACAATGGATGTGGTGGAAATGGTATTGGTAGGGCGCGTTAATAAAGAAATTGTCGAACTGATTAACCAAGCTGGTGGCTTGGCTGTAGGCCTGTGCGGTAAAGATGGTAACTTAATCACAGCCCGTCCCCAAGGCCAAGAAGGTATAGGCTTTGTCGGGGAAGTCAGCAATGTCAATATCAAAATTTTGGAAACTTTGGCTAGTAATGGCTATATTCCCGTTGTCTCAAGTGTCGCCGCCGACGAAACAGGACAAGCCTACAACATTAACGCCGATACTGTAGCTGGAGAAATAGCAGCAGCATTAGGGGCGGAAAAGTTAATTTTACTGACTGACACCAGAGGCATTTTAAAAGATTACAAAGATCCGTCAACTTTGATTCCGAAAGTAGATATTCCCGAAGCCAGGGATTTGATTAACAACGGTGTTGTCAGTGGGGGGATGATTCCCAAAGTAAATTGTTGTGTGCGATCGCTTGCTCAAGGAGTCAAAGCCGCCCATATTATTGATGGTCGCATTCCCCACGCTTTACTATTAGAAATCTTTACCGACGTTGGTATTGGGACAATGATTCTCAGTTCTCAGTTTAGATCGTAAACGAGGACAAGGAAGACAAGGGGGACAAGGGAGACAGGGAAGACAAGGAGGATAATTAATAAACTTGCCTATTGACTATTGACCCTTGACCCTTGACCCTTGACTTTTGACTTTTGACCCTTAACTAAACAACAGCCATTGGTCGGCTACCTGCGGAATGACGGTCAATAACTTGGTCAATTAAGCCATAGTCTCTTGCTTCTTCCGGCGACATGAAAAAGTCGCGTTCCGTATCTTCCGCAATGCGTTCAAGAGGTTGACCCGTGTGTTCGGCTAAATAGTCGTTCAACCGCTTTTTGTGATACAAAATTTCTCGCGCCTGAATTTCAATATCAGTTGCTTGTCCTTGCGCACCACCTAAAGGTTGATGAATCATAATCCGGGAATGGGGTAGACTCATCCGCTTACCTTTAGTACCCGCACTGAGCAAGAAAGCGCCCATGCTGGCAGCTAATCCGGTACAAATGGTACAGACATCAGGGCGAATATGCTTCATAGTATCAAAAATGCCCATACCGGCAGTCACTGAACCACCTGGAGAATTGATGTACAAATAAATATCTTTCTCCGGGTCTTCAGCATCCAAAAACAGTAATTGGGCAACAATCAAGTTCGCTATGGAGTTATCAACCTGTTGTCCTAAAAAGACGATCCTCTCACGTAAGAGCCGTGAGTAGATGTCAAAGGCGCGTTCGCCGCGACCCGATTGTTCAATGACTATAGGAATCATGCAGCCTGCTTGTAGCTATTTAAATCCATTTTATCGAGGACAACTGCTAATTGCTGTCTCTCACTACAGTAGAGCGCATTTCTTCTAAATTTGACAAATTTGATGAATTTGAACGGGCACTTTTTATCCGTAGTCGGGTCTTAGTAGGTATCCCCCAATCATCAGTACCCACCAAACCTCTAGTTTCAGGCTTTGCTACATAACATTTGTAGCTTGCTGAGTAGAGTAACCAACATATCCACAAATATTACTAGTGGAAATTTGTCAAGTGTTGGTAACTTTTTAAACATTTTTTCACTATTACTCTGGGCAATTATCCGGAATATTTATCTAAATCCGGTAATTGAATAGTAAGGGGTGTAGTTAGAGTAACGATTTTATTGAGAAATGCTGTCCATCGAGAGGGAGACCTGCCATGCTGGAAAAACTTGTGCAAGCCGCCATCATAACTTTTTTACTCCACCTAATAGCAGGGCTTAACCCAAATACTAGAGTTCAGACAAAGGCTGCAATACCTTTGTCAGATACACCAGCAGCAATTGTTAGCTTGGTGTTTCCTTCTTTGCGGTAACAAGATTTTGTGAAGTAACACACAAGAGTTCTGCATTCACTATACTTATGGGTTCTTGAATTGAGTCACTACTATTACTGCTATAAACTTGCCCCTTTAACAGTATCAAGCGTGCGCGCGATCGGTTAAAGGGGTAAGTTGTTTTTATACAAGTATTTGATTTTTGAAACAACTTCAGTACAAATCGAAGAACTTTCTTCCCTGTTGCCTATTGCCGGACTATGGCGCTTGTGCTGCGCGCACCACGCAAGTCAGTTCAGAAATCAAATCGGATTTCTAGAGAATTAGTTTGTGACAGATCCAAAACTAGCGCTAGGCATCGATCGGGGAGTAGGAAATCGCTTTTGTCCATCTCTATATATGGGAGACGCCATCATTAAAAGCATTTCCAACAGCATGGGAGCAATACGGTTACACCACACCGCTAAATAGCTTTGCCATCCCACCAATATCTCAGGGGATTCTTTATGTAGTCCAGTAATGAGTGCGTGAGCTACTTTTTCCGGAGTCATCGGCACTACCCAGCGAAACCACTGTAAATCTCGCACCATGTGAGTATCGGTTAGAGATGGTAGCAAAGCCATCACTTGAATATTATGTGCTGCTAGTTCACCACGTAAAGCTTGGGTGAAACCTAAAATCGCAAACTTAGTAGCTGAATAGGTAGCCATTGATGGTGCTGCAACTTTACCCATTAAGCTGGAAACATTCACAATCCTTCCTTGTCGTTGTACTGCCATCCGACGCGCAATCAGGCGAGTAATAGTGTACATTCCAATTAAATTAACGTTGATCTCTTCCTGCACCTGTAATAGTTGGGACTTTAAAAAGGGAACTTGGTGTGCTACTCCAGCACAGTTGACAAGTAGATCAATTGGGCCATAGTCTCGCCAAGCTTGAGCTAGTGCAATGTTCACCTCCACTAGCTGAGTCAGATCCAACGGTAAGATAACAGCTTCCACTCCTAGTGCCTCAATTTCCATAGCGACTTCAGTTAACTGTTGGCGATCGCGCGCCAGCAACAACAGACGTTTTGCTCCTTGTTTTGCCAGTTCTACAGCGATCGCTCGGCCAATTCCGCGACTCGCTCCGGTAACAAGAGCTATCTTTCCTTGAATGTTCATAAAATCAAGCCTCTAAAGTTGAAGTCTCAATGCGTTGAATGCCAATGTTGAGATGAAAGTTTTTGTTGCAGGTGAAGCTTTTTAGGCACACGCTAAGACAAAACATAAACCATTGAAAGTAAGAGATTGCTTAGAAGTTTGGCTTTCAAAGCCTTATACTTTTTGACAAATCTGAGACCCTTTTTTGGGTAGTCTTAAGCAAAATTTGAGTGTTACTGGAAATATCAACAATTGGTAAGTAACGGGGTGAAATATTTCTAAATGTCATTAAATGAGTAATCTAAATATTTCTCGACCATCGTGCCTCTGAGTCTATGTAAAGCAGTCGGAGAAATACCTTTCCACCATTTCTGGAATTGGCAATCAGTCAATAGATAAGATGGATATAAACTGAGTTCTAACCAGAAATTACTCCACCGTCACACTCTAACAAGGGGATCGAGTATCTGCTAAATTTACTCACAGAAACCGCAAATTGTAATCTATTTATATAAAGTTCTCAGAAACCAGGCATTCTATTCCAATTTAAAAAACATCTATCTACCTTTACAGTACATAGTTTCTAACTATTTAGTTCTCTTTGATCCAGCAAGAAAAATTATGAGAAAAAGCGTTGGCTACGGAGATTTTTACTTGTTGATGTTCAAAAATTGTGCGTGTTTCTAACTCCTCAACAATCAGTTTTTGAACCCAGCAATTAAACATCCAGCGACCAAGTACTTCTAAGGATGGAAAAGCGATCGCCACAAAATCAATAATGTAGTTGATAGTACTCAGCCCAAAAATGCGGAAACTCTCACCATACAAGTCAAATCGCAATTGAGATGTCTTTGCTGAGGTGTATAGCCCAGCAGAATCCATTTCTGAACACGCTAATCTCATCTCCGTTTTGTAAATAAATTGTTATAGTAGTTAATATAACTACACAAATCTGTCACACTCATGTGCCCAATACCTCATGAAGTGTATGACTTACCGACATCAGCGAGGTATTAGCTTCAGACAAAGATAGCCAGCATTGATCCTCTAGTTGTCGCCCAATTTGGGCACAGGAGCCAGCGATGAATCAGCCCATCAAATTATCTTTAGAACAAGAATTTAGCCTGAGAAGCTTTGCTGACCAAGTGCAGTATATGTCTCAGGAACAAGCCCAGGCATTTTTGCTCAAACTATACGAGCAGATGTTGATCCAGGAAACAACTTACAAGGAATTGCTGAAGCAGGAGTGGAAACTAGATTCAGATGCAGTCTCTGGGTAAAGCTGAGAAGCAAATATTAGGATTAAGCCGAAGAAGTTTTGCGGAGGCAAATTTCTATGTTTAACAGCCTTACCGATTTAACTAATCCTACTGGCGGTGATTGGGGAGAGCGTTTACTTAACACTGTTGCCAGCAAAACAATTCGCTACCTATTTACTCAAAGCGAGTCAGTAGAAGTCTTTGTCCAATGCAATCCATCGAGTAAACTGTTGCAAGGCAGCATCGATAGCTTCAAAATGAGGGGACGAGGGCTAATCATTCGTGGAGATTTCAGGGCCGAAGAATTATCCTTCCAGACCGATGCTGTAGTAATTGATTTCAGCAATGTTTTGAGAGGAAAACTCACTCTCAAGCAACCCACTCAAGCTATTGCTCAAGTTACCCTATCAGAAGCAAGTATTAACCAAGCTTTTAAGGCAGAACTAGTCAAAAAGCGGCTGCTAAATCTTTCTCTGCCTGCTTTAAAAGATATATCTGGCGGTGAGCTGGTCTCCTTTGAAGCTATGCAGCTCCAGTTGTTACCCAACAATCGGGTGCGAATTTCGGCTAAGGCCGACCTCAGCAATGGCGAACTCGTACCGATTAGCCTAAGTGCAACCATAGCCATTGAACGGCGGCGTCGCCTTGTCTTCTGCAACCCGAAGTTTGAAGCAGATACTGTGCCAGAATCTCAATGGAAAATTTCTGAAACTTTGAGCTATGCATTAGCTCCAATTTTGGATCGGATGGTAGATTTGGAGCGCTTTGATCTTGATGGCATCACTATGCGGCTCAACCGATTAGAAACTCAAGGCAAACAGTTAATTTTCAGTGGCTACGCACAAATTGAACGTATCCCCACTAGAACACCGATTTAGTAATAAGAGAGTACCAAAAAATAAATTACCTAATATTTGAGTTCGTAGTTAGGACTTTAGTCCTAACTACGAACTTATTTACCTAAGAGAAGTAATGACATGAAGCACTAGTCTAAGAAAAATTTTCTAGATTTTGGGTTTTCTTTGAGAGATTGAATAAAATCCTTTAAACTCAACAGCGTGCCTGTTAAGGTGAACTTAGGGGTGCCATTTCGAGAAATGATTCTCACCTCACCGTCTTGAATTTGAATCTGATTCTTAATACTTTCCCATAAAGTGTCGAAGCTCTCGTCATCCCTACAACCATTGGCTTCGAGGAACTTTTGACGCACTTCGGTTTTTAGCGATCGCTCTTCTGCTGCTTGGGTGCGCGCCTCAAAGTGTTTAATTACATCCTCATAGGCGCTTTCCCTGAGAATTTTGTTTTCAGCTTGAACTTGCTCTAACTGCGTTTTTATCGCTTGCAGTTGTGTTGCTAAAGCAGCTGACCTCTGGTATTGAACTTTTAAGGCAAGCTTTGCATTAGTTAACAAGGCTTTGTAATCTAGCTCCTGTTCGTTTTGAATTGTTTCGGATTCCTGCTCATTCATAAAAAATATAATCTATTAATTTTGCTCTATTAAATAAATTTTATCTTTTATTTAGAAACTTTATTAATAAATAATGCAAATTTTATCAATATCCAAGCCTCAACTTACTTCGCGCTCAGATAGTCCACAATAGCTGAAAAGCCCAAATACATATTTCTATCTTTAACAATGAAACGAAGAAGTTTCTGTCGTTATATGGCATTAGGTTCAGCCTGTTTCGCTGGAACTATTAGCAGTGATTCTGATGCCATGATGCCTAAATTATCCCAATCTAAATTACGTCATAATTGGGTGATTTTATATTGGATGCCCTACGATAACGACCTTGTAGAATTTGGCGAACTAATTATTAAAATGCTAGCCAAAGGAACAAAAAATTCCCCAGCAGCAGTGGTTGTTCAATCCGACTATTTTGGCGATCTTAAAATGCGCCGTCGTACCTTAATCGAGGGTGATATAAGGGAAGTTGATATTACAGCAAAAGATAGTAGCGACATATCAGCATTCTCTGCATATCTTGACTGGGCGTATCAAACTTTTGAGGCAGAACATTGGGCTGTTATTGTTGTGGGACATGGCGGTAAAATTAACGAAATTAGCCCTGATGACCAAGGATCGAGTTACAAAACACGCAAATGGATGAGAGTCAATCGATTTGCTAATGCAGTGAGTCGCTTTAATCAGGCTACTAACGGACGAGTTGAACTACTTTTCTTTCAAAACTGCAATAAAGCTACACTAGAAGTTGTATATGAAGTGAGGAATTGCGCTCGATATACGCTTGCATCGCAGATGGCTCTGGGTGCGCCAAATTATTACTATGAAGGCTTTCTCGAAATACTCAATCAGCCATCGATTGGTGGGCGCGAGGCTGCGATCGCAATCATCAAATCTGAAAGTGTGTATATGTACCATACGCTGACTTTGGTAGACAACCAAGCACTTCAAAATCTTCCTCCTAAGCTCTCACGGCTGATTCAACTACTTATTACCAATCACGCGCCAGCAATTGATTTATCTCAGGTATCAACTATTAGTTATTTTGATGAGCAGTGTTGTGATTTGCTAAATTTATTTGGCTATCTCTCCCAGAATATTTCTCAAACTAGTAATGCATTTACTGAGTTTGCTAACTTTCTCAAATCATCAGTAATTGCTCATTACCAAATAGGTGGAAGGCTTTATAGTCCTTATTTCAAAAAGAAATATGCAGACAAATTATCTGGACTTAGTTTGTATCTTCCAGAAAATAGACAAGCTATTTCTTTCTATAGTTCACTTGCTCTGTATCAAGAAGTTGATTTGGTCAGCTTATACAAACAAATAATTAGCAGTTAAGGGATTATATAAGAAGGCTTTTGAACGATAGACTGGGCAAAGAAGGCAACTCACTCCCATCCGATTATGACTAATCGTCTTGTTGAAGCCAAGAGTCTCTATCTCCGCAAACACGCTGAAAATCCCATTGATTGGTGGCCTTGGTCTGAAGAAGCACTGGCAACTGCAAGGGAAAAAAATCTACCGATCTTTCTCTCTATTGGCTACTCTAGTTGTCACTGGTGTACTGTCATGGAAGGTGAGGCTTTTTCTGACCTCACTATTGCTGAGTACATGAATGCCAATTTCCTCCCCATCAAAGTAGATAGGGAAGAAAGACCCGATATCGATAGCATCTATATGCAAGCTTTGCAAATGATGAGTGGTCAAGGGGGTTGGCCGTTAAATGTGTTTCTGTCTCCAGACGATTTAGTACCGTTTTACGCTGGTACTTATTTTCCTTTAGAACCGCGTTATGGTCGTCCTGGCTTTTTGCAAGTGTTGCAAGCGATTCGCCGTTACTACGATACAGAAAAGGCTGATTTGCAACAGCGCAAAGCTGTCATGGTAGAAGCATTACTTACCTCAGCCGTGTTGCAAGATGGTAAGGCGGACGATGTTGCAGAAAATGAATTACTCCGCCAAGGCTGGGAAACTTGCACAGCTATACTTACGCCTAATCAAACTGGGAATAGCTTCCCAATGATTCCTTATGGGGAATTAGTATTGCGCTTAAATCGGTTGAATTTTTCTTCTCGCTATGATGGCGCACAAGTTGTTACCCAGAGAGGGCTAGATTTGGCGCTGGGTGGAATTTACGATTGTGTGGGTGGTGGTTTTCACCGTTATACTGTTGACCCGACCTGGACAGTACCCCATTTTGAAAAGATGCTTTATGACAACGGTCAGATTGTCGAGTATCTGGCAAATTTGTGGAGTGCAGGAGTAGAAGAACCGGCATTTGAACGGGCGATCGCTAAAACTGTACAATGGCTCAAAAGAGAAATGACTGCGCCTGAAGGTTATTTCTATGCAGCCCAAGATGCTGATAGTTTCATCAACTCTACAGCCGCAGAACCAGAGGAAGGCGCATTTTATGTTTGGAGTTACAGGGAACTAGAGCAATTGCTCACTCCTGAGGAACTTACCGAATTACAACAGCAATTTACCGTCAGCCCTGAAGGTAACTTTGAAGGTCAGAATGTGTTGCAAAGGCGACATCCAGGGCAACTGAGCGACAAGCTAGAAATCGCTCTGGAAAAGTTATTTATTGCTAGATACGGAGTAAATGCTGAATCGCTAGATACTTTCCCCCCCGCACGCAATAACCAAGAAGCTAAAACCACTAACTGGCCGGGACGCATTCCTTCGGTGACAGATACAAAAATGATTGTGGCTTGGAATAGCTTAATGATTTCTGGTTTAGCAAGGGCGGCGGGAGTATTTCAACAACCATCGTACTTGGAAATAGCAGCAAAGGCAGCAAACTTTATTTTGGTGCATCAGTTTGTTGATGGGCGGTTTCACCGACTCAATTATGACAAGCAACCCCATGTTTTAGCTCAATCGGAAGATTACGCCTTTTTTATTAAAGCGCTGTTGGATTTACACCAAGCTTCTCTTGGGATGGGAAATGTCTCTTCCCCCGCTTTCTGGTTAGAAAAAGCGATCGCACTGCAAGATGAATTTAACGAATATCTTTGGAGTGTAGAATTAGGTGGCTATTGCAACGCTGCAAGTGATGCCAGTCAAGATTTAATTGTCCGCGAACGCAGCTATGCAGATAATGCTACACCTTCAGCCAACGGAGTAGCGATCGCAAATCTTGTGCGTCTCACCTTACTCACCGATAATCTGCATTATTTAGATTTAGCCGAACAAGGTTTGAAAGCCTTTAAGAGTATCATGGGTCGTGCGCCGCAAGCCTGTCCCAGTTTATTTACAGCTTTAGATTGGTATCGCAACTCAACTCTGATTCGCAGCAATACCGAACAAATCCACGCTCTTATCCCCAAGTATTTGCCTACTGTAGTATTTTCAACCGTATCAAATTTACCAGAAAACAGCATCGGCTTAGTTTGCCAAGGTTTGAAATGTCTTGCACCAGCAGAAAGCGTAGAGCATTTGTGGCAGCAAGTGCAGCAAAGTCAGAGTCGGGGATGAGGCAAGGGAGTGTGGGGAGTGTGGGAAGTGTGGGGAGACGAGGGAGAAATAACCAATGACAAATGACAGATGACAAATAACAAATTAACAGCCATCGTTCTCGCTGGTGGCCAAAGTTCTCGTATGGGTCAGGATAAAGCCTTGATTCCAATTCAAGGAATACCAATGCTACAGCGTGTTTTTAGTATTGCTCAAGCTTGTGCTGATACCGTTTATGTGGTCACTCCCTGGCCAGAACGTTATCAACACTTGCTTCTACCTGGTTGTCAATTTATCCAAGAATTACCTTCATCCCCCTCTTCCTTGTCCTCTCATACTCCCCACACTTCCCACCCTCCCTCATCCCCCTCCCACGGGCCACTAGTGGGTTTTGCACAAGGAATGGCGCAAGTACAAACCGAATGGGTGCTGTTGCTGGCTTGCGATTTACCTAAGTTAAAGGTTGAGGTGTTGCAAGCATGGATAACTAGACTTGATAGTGTGGGAGATGATGCGATCGCTGCATTGGCTCATCATGCTAAAGGATGGGAACCTCTGTGCGGTTTTTACCGCCGTCGCTGTTTACCAGAACTCCTAGATTTTATCAATCAAGGCGGGCGATCGTTTCAACAGTGGTTAAAACAACATCCCGTGCAAGTTCTCCCAGTCCTAGAAGCAGAAATGTTCTTTAACTGTAATACGCCAGAAGATTTAACTGGCAATGAATAGATTTTATCCAGAAGTTAGACAAAAGTTGAGTAATTACAGAATGTAACTTTTTTAAGTTTAATGTTTCTTTAACCATTACACAATCTAAATATCTGCAAAGAGCTCTATTTTCTGTATTAAAAATTGCAATTATCTGCAATCTCCAAGCTAAATATTAAAAATTTTGTAAATTATTAGCGAAGGTAAAAAAATTTACTAAAAACTCTTGAAAACTTCAGATATTTATTTTGTAATAGTAATAATTCATGGAACAATTCATCTATATTTAGATATAGATTTCTCAATAAACCTTGTATAGATGCTAGCGAGTAACGCAGTCATGTCTTCCTGGGGGATTGTGGCTTGTGTATGTACTCGCTTTTTTTATGGATAGAGGTTTGGAGATGAGTTGTTAAAAGTCTGCTAAACTCACGTTAATATACTGCTACGTTTGCTATTTATTTATATAGAATCGCTCAGGATTTTATAATGTATAGTCGTTGGCTATTATCTGCTTTAGCACTTTTATTGAGTGTATTTTTAGCTGCTTGTAACAATGCAAATATTCAGCAGCCATTGACACAACTACCTACTAACGCTCACTCTCAGGAATTACCAAAAGAATCTGTCAAAAGAGTTGTGGCTCTTTCCTCTCTTGCGGCGGATATTATCTATCAACTCGATAAATCAAAGTTAGTAGGTATAACTGGTAGTAAATTATTTAAAGACGATCCCAGGTTAACTAATATTCCTCGCGTGAGTGAGGGTCAAAGTCCGCCTAACTTAGAAAAAATTATCGCTCTCAAACCAGATTTAGCGATTGGTGCGGAAGGATTTTCTAACCAACCAATTCAAAAATTACAACAGTTAGGGATCAAGACTCTTCTTACCCAAGTTAAGAGTTGGGAATCATTAGAAAAATTGACTCGAACCTTGGCTGAATTAATCAATGCCGATCCTCAGCCTTTATTAAACAGCTACAATAACTTTTTAGCAGATAAACCCATCGATAGTCCTTCTACTTTAGCCATAGTTAGTCGTCAACCGATTTTAGCACCGAATAAAAACAGTTGGGCTGGGGATTTACTAGCGAAATTTCAAGCAAAAAACCTCGTAGCAGAATTACAAGGAAAAAGTCCCATCAGTGGGTATGTGACGCTTTCAGCAGAGAAAGTTCTAGAAGCAAATCCAGAGGTCTTAATAGTTGTCAATAATGCAGATCCACAACTTCTAGAATCTTTGAAAAAAGAAACATTTTGGCAACAACTGCAAGCAGTAAAAAATAATCGGGTTTATACTTTTGACTATTACGGGCTGGTAAATCCAGGTAGTATAGATGCAATAAAAAAAGCTTGTCAGCAATTAACGCAAGCTTTATCTACACCAGCAAGAAGTTAGATTAATGCTTTGTGTCTTTGTGTCTCTATGGTTTCAGATTTTTACCACGAAGACACAAAGAAACAGAGAGAAGAGATTTTTTCATTTCCTCGCGTATCCGCATCAGAAAGTCTCATTCTAGTTCATGCATGGCGATGAAAATTTTTTCATCGAGACTGCTTTCTGATACTAATCTTTTACTGGAGCGATGGGTTTTTGTGCAGATTTAATACTTTTGGTATTTTGCGGAGAACTACCAGTTATACTGCGGAAGTAAGCACCGCCGACGGTAAGCAAAAATGTTAAGTAACCTACTGCTTGTACGAGGTAAAGATTTTCTCGATAGCCAAACAAAGTTTTGAGAATAATGCCAGGAAGTTGTTCGTCGGGCAAGATTTTAGAAGTATTCCAAACCATTGGCCCTAAAATACAAGAGTGAACTTTAGTAAAACGTTCGTAATAGAAACACAGGCTTTCTGTAGCACGACTGCTAAGAGCAAGATTAGCCACAGATTCGTCAAAGTGTTTTAAAGCTGAAACTACTAAACCAGCAACTATCAAAACTAATAATACGCCCATTACTTGGAAAAATTGGCGAATATTGATTTTGACGCCCCATTTAAATAAAAGTACTCCAATGGCAATTGCTGTTATTAAACCAGCAATAGCACCTATAGCAGGCATAAAGCCTTGTTGAAAATTAGCAGCAATAAATAGAACAGTTTCAAAACCTTCGCGAATAACTGCAATTAAAATTAAGCTAAAAACACCCCAACCTGCATTTGAATTTTGGGTTAGCGCTTCTGTTACTGCTCCCTCAACTGTAGCCTTCATAACTTTGGCTTGCTTAGTCATCCACAGCAGCATCCAGCTGAGCATAATAATTGCTAATACGCTGAATATACCTTCTAGCATTGGTTCAACTACAGAGGTATATTGAGGATTAACTGCACCTAATGCTTGAATTACCCAGCTAAAAAGTACACCGATCAGCGCACTGACAACAATACCAACACCAACACCAGCATATACCCAAGAATTGAGACGAGATTGTTTGGCTTTTTTCAGTAGCGCCAGCACAATTCCCACAACTAAGGCTGCTTCTACTCCTTCTCGGAGTGTAATTACAAAAGTAGGTAAGGCAGTACTAAAATTCATTTTTAATCGTCCAAAGTCAACAGTCTAAAGTCAAAAAGTCCAAAGTCAACAGTCAACAGTCAAAATATTGACTTTTGACCATTGACTCTTGACTCTTGACTATTAACTAAAATCGCGTAACATTTTTTTCAGTTCAAGATTATGCATTTCTTCTTGACCAATCATGCTACGAGCGAACTCTTCTAGATAAATGCTGGCATTAGTGACAGTTTCTAGAAGATTTTTATACAAATCTAGCGCCTTCTTTTCATGGGATAAACTTTCTGCCAAAATATCTTTGACTGAATGCTGATAAGTTTCTTCCATTGGCGCAATTCTCAAAGAGGGATGTCCATCTAAACCTGTGAGAATTTCTCCGACTTGTTGGGCGTGAAGTAGAGATTCACTGGCCTGCGCTTTAAAAAAAGCCACAATTGGAATGCGGTTAGGGCCTGTCACCATCAGGGAATAATGAGTATATCTCACCACCCCTGCTAGTTCAAATTCCATAATTGCATTCAATAGGTCGATGGTTTTTTTGTGGTCAAGCTCTTGCATCTGTTGTTAAGTTAAGCAATGGTTACGAATGTAGCGTCATGAGTAATAAGTTAGGAGCGATACTCTTTTGAAGTGTTAAAAGTTGAGATGGTCTTCACTCTTAGCTCCTAATTATTTCCTCACTATTTAATCATTTTAAGCGCCTATTTCTACATCTTTAAATCTAATTAAATTGCTACTGCTGGGCTTGGGTGCTAGATTTATCGATCGCTTTTTGCGAATTTTGCTCAATGGTTTTCACTAGCTTGGTGACATCCTCAGGGGTTTTAACTGGCTGGGCTGGGGGGATAGCGGCGGGCCAAACTTTGACTAAGTCCGCAAAACTCGCTGCAATTGCTTTGTTGGCGTCGGGGCTTGTTTGGGCTACTTGGCTAGAAATACCTTTATACAATTCATTGGCGTAGACGACAAAGCCACGGGAGTCTTGATATTCAATGGCAGCAGCTATTTTACCATTGGCGATCGCAGCTCCATATTCGGAATTGGCTGCATCTAACAAGCCGTTGATTACCTGTAGCACAAATCCTGGTTTTGAGCGCTGAGATTCTGGTAAAGCGGCGATCGCGCCATCAACTGCTTGCACTGAAGAGGTAAAATCAGTTTTAACTTTGGCATTCTTAGGATTAGATTTGACTAAATCTTGCAAACTCACCAAAGTGGTTTTAAATTCTTTCACCTTGCGCTCGTTTAGTTGATCTTCAACATCAACATAAATCTCTTCAACTGGATGTCCAATATGCGGTTCAGCCTGTTTTGGTTGATCTCGATCCAAAAGTTCTTGTGCTACCAAAAGATGTCCTTTCATTAAGCCTAGCTTTGTCATGTAATCAACATCTTTGGCTTCACCTGTAAGTACTACTTCTTGAACTGTCACCTGGTCTTTAATTTGGTCGAATTGTTCTTGAGTAATTACTTTTTTACTTACCAAATCTTCTGGGTTTGCATAGGGACGGCTAGCTTGAATTTTATTTGATAATGCTGGCACACCTAGCTTGGCTTCAAACTTATCTAACTCGGACAAAATTGCCGTATTGATGTTAATTTTAGCTTTACTTCCATGACTATTGTGGCTTGCTGTTTCCGTAACTTGTGCTGGAGAATTAGCAGCAGGTACGGGTGAATTATTGGCAGTAGGCGTACCATTACTACAAGAACTGAGAGAAACTATGAAACAACTTGTCACAGCCAGGAAGATATAGCGTAGTTTAATCATTTTTGCTCCGAAAAAGTTTGCTATTTTGATAATTCAATGCATCCAACTTTTGTTGGGTATTATTGATATTATTTATGACTAACTATTATTTTCATTTATCATAATTAATATAATTTATCAACTTATAGTTTGAATATTTTTATAACCTTTAGTGATATTTCATTGAGCGATGTTTACTTGATTGCAGTTCCCAGATCAGAACCTGGGAATGCTAAAATGAAAACACAAGAAAATCTAATTCGACTCCCTATGGCTATCTATCTTGATGCTGTATGGGGTCTTTATTTTACAGACTGATTGGTTATTGTGCCGTCTATTTGCAAAGATTTCACATGATAACCTTGAAATTTAGGCTTTTGACTAACCCGAATCATAGCTGTAGGATAAGTAGCGATTAATAAAGTAAAAATCCCTACTAACATCCAAATATATTTGTGCATCAATTGGCTAGAAAGGTGGATTGTTTGTCTATCCATATTTCAAATTCTACGTAACTTTTGATTAACTCAAGGGTAAATAGGGAAATAGAGGATGCCAGATCATCGTAGTGGCAGCAATTAGTAAGGTAAACATCCAAAAAAAGATTGTTCTCGATGTAATCTGTTTGTTTTTCCAGAAAACAGATAAAATAGCCCAACTTATCAGCCAACCCAGCAATAATGCTGTTTCTTTGCCAGAATAACTGCCAATATTTCCCCAAAATTTATTCTGAAAATGGCTTCCTGGTATCCAGCTTCCCAGTGCCCAAACTGTTTTTTCTATATCTTTGGATGTATCTGATAAATGATGCACCACCATCATGAGAAAACAGCCAATTCCTGGGCTAATTAAAGCTGCTGCACCAGGACCGGAAATGCTGGGCGGATTTTTTGAACCTGCTGCTAATCCGCGAGGAAATCTCTTTAATCCCCGCCAAAGACGCACATATAAAGGTTCAGATGTAAGTTCTAATTCCGATGAAAAATTGAGTTTTTGAGACATTTCAGCAAACTCGAAAATTTAATTACAAAGCATGGATTTTAGCAACACCAATTCCACTGACTAATCCACCCATAGCAAAAAACATCATTGCCATTAAAGCCACACAAGTAGCTGTTAGCAGAGGACGATTTTGCTTTTCTAAAATTGAGTCACCATACTTCCACAAAACCCAGGTACAAGCTACTCCTAAAGGCAAAGTAAAAAGTACGCTAAATTCGTGGTATTCCATGAAAATATAATGTGCTAAAGGCGAATTTTCTTTGAGCCAAGCTCTAGCACCGCCAACTTCTGCGCCTGCACGGTAGCGCATATATGCTAAGTTACCCGTAGCGATTCCTAAAAAGGCGATCGCACTCGACCAAAATGTTAAAGTACGCATCTGCGGCAAAATTTGACCGACTCCCCGCAGTAAGGGAAAGGCTAAATGTCCGGTATATACAGTAACTACTGTGGCGAATAATGCCCCAAAGCCGTGTATCGTTCCTAGCCATCGCTGCCAAGGACTAGGATGCAATAGATTAATGAAGGGTAAAAATAAAAACATTCCCGCAGACAAAATGCTTAATCCATAAACAGCGACCTTGGCGATATCAAACTGTCGGGGAAAAGGGCCGGAAACTGAATCAACCTGCGAATCTACAGCCATACCAAAATTACCAAGCAATTGAAAATTCAAAGTCTCATCACAAATAGACAAATCATGCATTCATGACCTCAAATACACCCATGCAACCGTGTTCTGCGATCGCATCTTGATGGGGATGGAACATATACTTACCTGGATAGCGAAACGCAAATTCCAAGATGTGCCTTTCAGCTACGCCCATCGTGATGACATCGGTTTTCTCGCTAGGAGTTAGAGTCATCCCTGTGCGATAAACATCAAAAAAGTTGGCATGAAGGTGAAAAGTCACCGCCGGATCGTATTCAATGATGTTCAAGACATACAGCCGAACTAACTGATCTTTGTAAATTCGGATCGGATTGTCCATGTAGAAGTGGGGCAGTCCGTTGAAAGCGTAATATTCATTGTGGCTATCATCATTAATGTCATACCCAGCCATTACTAATGCGATTTCATCAGCTGGCGGACGGGGAGTAGGCGGATCGATGATAAACATTCCGTATAACCCTTTGGCAATATGACGGGTAACGGGTTCAATATGGCAGTGATACAAGTGAACGCCATAAGGTTCGGCGTCAAATTCATAGATTGTGGCACTACCATTACTGACTGGGCGAATCCCATCCATGTCTGATGAATGAATGCCGTGAAAATGTAAAGAGTGGGAATGTCCTGCCTTATTGAGAAATAGTATCCGCACCCGTTCGCCCTGTTTGACTCTGAGTGTCGGCCCTGGTATGTGACCGTTTAAATCCCAGATGTTGTAAGACACAGCGCTATTGAGCTGAAGGACAGAAGTACCCGCAGTCAAAGTAAATTCTCTGATGGTACGTCCATTTTCTTTTTTCAGCGTCCCATAATCGAAATTCCTTAGCATCTTCATGGGTTGAGCTACGCCTTCAGGTGCTGCTATTTCTAGGGGTGGAACTTTGACAATTGATTTTCTTTTGGCATTCGCCATGTGCCAAAGTGCTGCCACTCCCGTCACACCAGTGCCACATAGACCCAGCTTTAGCAGTTGACGACGGCTCCAAAGTGTTTCTTTCCCAAGAGCTAAGTTGTTGGGCATGACATTAATTAACGGTTAGCGTTACAATAAAAAGTTGCAAATTATTTGCAATTACTCTTGTGTATAGTAGAGGACTTAGGAATTATTGTCAATAATTCTGGGATTTGGAATTCAGGGCGTCAATCAAGTTAATTCGCTGCAACAAACTCGAAAAACGCTCTGGAATTTTCTATCTATTATTGTGTGATGTAATTATTTTTACTAACTCAAAAGTAAGAAATTTTACTAAAAGGTTCGATTCTTTTTTAGTCGTTGTCTGTATTTTCTGAGAAAGATTTTAATTGTATTAGTAAATCAAAAAAGAATATTTAATATTTTGCAATTAAAAAATATTTTGCTTGTAAAGTTTTAAATGTGATATTAATCACTTACTCAACGTTAAATTTAGTAATAAGCTCCCAATAAGTAATTTGTATATGATTAAATCTCACTATTTTGTCTGATAGGAATCTTTACTCCAGAGAGATATTTATTTTTACTCGCTGGCTCAGAAAATAGATAAATATCAAATAAATTTCCTACTAAACATAGATATATATAAATATTTGTCAATTCCGAAAAACCTGAAATAGCGCTCATATCATCTATTAACAGCGTAAATTCCGTAGTTAAGTATCTAAATCTAAAAATAAAATTAACAAAACTTTAAATATTAAAAAATAAGTATATTATTTAACGCATATTTTATTGTCAATCTACCGGAAGTATCACTATAAAATCCCCCAATAGGGCATTGTAAAAATAGTTGAATTTCTGCTTTTTATTAATTTAATGCCGCAGTTACATTGAGTAATTTGTGTGAATAAAAACATGACACACGGGGCACATCATGCATATTCCTGATGGATTTGTTTCTGTACCAGTAGCAGGAGCTACGGGTCTGGCGAGTGCGGCAGCACTCTTGATTGCTTTCAGGCGATCGCAAGAAGCTTTGGGGATTCGTCGCGCTCCAATACTGGGCTTAACTACAGCCTTTATTTTTGCTGCCCAGATGATTAATTTTCCAGTGGCAGGGGGTACTAGCGGCCACTTGCTAGGAGGAACTCTAGCCGCAGTTGTTTTAGGTAGTCCTTGGGCAGGAACATTGTGCATCTCTACAGTATTAATTATCCAAGCTGTGCTGTTTGCCGATGGTGGGATCACAGCTTTGGGAGCGAATATTTTTAACATGGCAGTGATTGGTGTTTGGGTTGGCTGGGGTTTAACTCAAACATTGCAACGGCTGTTTGGCGGTTCGAGAGGGCGCTTACCCCTAGCTGCTGGCATTGCCGCAGGTGTAAGTGTAGTAGTAGCTGCGATCGCCTGTGCTATTCAGCTAGCTCTTTCGGGCACAGCACCAGCAGGTATAGTTTTAGGAACCATGACGGGTACTCATATCTTGATTGGTATTGGTGAAGGGCTAATTACTGGGAGCGTATTGGTATACCTCGCCAGAGAAAGACCCGATTTATTACCAGGGGAACAACAGCAATTTCGTGGTTGGTTAGTACCGGTTGTCAGCATTGTTTTAGTCGCAGGTGTACTCTCACTTTTTGCCTCAGCTTGGCCTGATGGTTTAGAAAGAGTTGCCGAGAATTTGGGCTTTATTGACTTAGCCAAACAAGTGCGGGTGATTGTGCCCACACCCCTAGCTAATTACAGCGTTCCGGGTTGGGGAACAATTGGTACTAGTATTGCTGGGCTTGTAGGAGCTGCGGTGTGCTTTGCTGTCGCTTTTGGAATTGCCAAGGTAGTAAAACCGAATAATGCTTAAAATTCCCCTACCGCTACGCTTGCAACTTTCGCTGATAATTGTCATTGGTGCGGCTTTGTTAAAGCATCATGCTTGGTATCACCTGGGTGCATACGGAGCGATCGCACTTTTATGGGCTTGGGTGTTACGCGTGCGCATTCCCCAATTAGGAAAATTACTTGGTACTGAGTTGCTATTTTTATCTTTCCTAGCTTTGCCTTTGGGATGGGAGCGCGCTAGTTTTTTGCTAGTGCGTTCTCTCATCTGTCTCATTGCTATGAATAGTTTTTTGTTAACTTTACCGCCTCATAGCTTCGGCATCGCGCTCAAGAGCTTACCCCTACCATTACCGTTAAAAGAAAATTTGCTCTTAGCCGGACAGTACCTAGAAATTTTGCAGTTAGAAGTGACAAGAATGCAGCGTAGCGCTCAATTACGAGGTTTAAAAGGTTCTGCTGGCTGGCTGCGCTATACCAGTGCTGCCACGATCGGAGCCTTGTATCTGCGAAGTCTCGATCGGGCAGAGCGAGTCCACGCCGCAATGATCGCTCGTGGCTACAATGGGCAGCTACCGATAGATTCAATATTAAAACCCAAAGAGCGTTTTACCCTGTTAGCAGCTTGTGCGATCGCTGCTTGTTTAACCATTAGCTCCTACCAGTTAATCATTAACAGTTAATACTTAGTAGGAGCGCAGTTGTGAATCTTGAGTTGTGAATCTTGAAATCTTTAACTTCCAATCCCCAATCTGCAACCCGTAACCCCCACGCTGCTGTAGTGGAGGTTCAAAATTTGGTATATGCTTACACTAATCAAGAGCCAGTATTAAAAGATATTTCTTTTAAATTAAATCCAGGCGATCGCGTGGCGCTAATGGGTGCAACTGGTTCCGGGAAAAGCACCTTACTAGAAAATCTCATCGGCTTAAAACAACCACAAAGCGGAAAAATTTGGATTGATGGCATTCCTGTAGAACAGAAAACCCTATCTCAAGTACGCCGTCTAATTGGTTTTAGCTTCCAAGATGCTAACGACCAATTATTTATGCCGACTATCTTAGAAGACGTGACCTTCGGGCCGCGCAATTATGGTGTACCGCCAGCAGTTGCAATCGATCGAGCACGCCAGTTATTAGCTAATTTTGGACTGGAAGCCTACGCCAACCGTTCTGCTCACGAACTTTCTGGCGGACAAAGACGTTTAGCAGCCCTAGCAGCAATCTTAGCCTTAGAGCCGAGTATTTTGATTTTAGATGAGCCAACTAACGGTCTAGATCCTGCGTGGCGGCGTCACTTGGCGCAGGTGTTATTAAATTTGCCAGTGCAGGTAATTTTAATTGCTTCCCATGACCTCAATTGGTTAGGTAAAGTAACTCAACGTGCTTTGGTGCTGGCTAATGGTCGGATTCCCATCGACAGGGACATTCAACCACTTTTACAAGATGGAGATACTTTAGATCGGTTGGGTTTGCCAGTAGATTGGTAAGTCAAGTCGCTTCGTTGCAATTCGTAATTCATACCCCATGAATAAATTGGGCATTGCCCACCGTATCTAGCTAGTAGTCTGCCAGACAAATTATGAGAGGTCAAAAATCCCCGACTTTTTGAAAAAGTCGGGGATTTGAACAATAGACCTCTTGCACGAAAGCAAAATTTGCCCTCATCCCCCAACCCCTTCTCCCACAATTGGGAGAAGGGGAGCAAATTTCAAAGTTTCTCTCCTTTGGGAGAGGAATTTAGGGTGAGGACTTCTGATTCGCTAACAGTAGCCTACAAAATAAAGGTAGTAAATTATATAGATGTATCCAATTACGTTACTTCATCGCCAAATTACTGAATTATTGGATACTATGGTTGGGATTTTACTGCTGGTGGGTGTTCATGTTTGTTTTGCGTAAATATAACGTTATTTTTCCTGTTAGTCTGAGTATCGCGCTGCTGCTGACTGGTTGTTTTGAGAATAAAGCCTCCCAGTGTCAGCGACTAATTCAGGCGGTAAATGATGCAAATTCTCTAATTGATAAAAATAAAGGACAGCAGGTAATTACAAGCTTGCAACTGTCTAAAGATTTAGAAGCTGTGACAAAATCCATAGAGGAACTGAAATTAGAAGATCCGAAGTTAAAAGAATATCAAACTCGGTATGCTAAGGTTTTCAGGAATCTCAGTCAAGCGATCGCCAAAGCAGCTAAGGCTCTTGGTTCAGCTAAGACAGCCGAAGCCTCAGAAGCTGGAAGGGAAAAACTGCAAAAGGCTAGAACAGAAATCGACACAGCACTGACAGCAGCCGCTAAAACCGCAGGTAAAGATTCCGATAAGCTAGTAGGTGAGGTTAATAAATACTGTAGCGAACCTGAGTAAATCGCAGCTAATAAAAATTTTTCAGCATAGGGTAAAGCAGCATAACAAATATAAAGATATTTAAGTAAATTTCATAAAAAAGGGTGGTTTATGAGTTGCGAAGTTACTTTACGAATCGCAAGAGCTAGGCGAACAGTCGCAAGAGCTAGTTGACCAGTCGCCACAGCTAGGCGAACAGTCACAACAGCTAGCTGAACAGTCGCAATAGCTAGGCGAACAGTCACAACAGCTAGGCGAACAGTCACAACAGCTAGTTGACCAGTCACAACAGCTAGGCGAACAGTCGCAAGAGCTAGTTGAACTGTCACAATAGCTAGGTGAACCGTCACAATAGCTAGGTGAACCGTCGCAAGAGCTAGTTGAACAGTCACATGAGCTAGGTGAACCGTTGTAATCCCAATTCACGAAATTACTGATACAAATCACTTCCTCTGCTCCTCTGCTCCCTCTGCTCGTTATTTCGCAAAGACTACGATTTTTTCCTCCGTATCTTTTGTTCCCTATTTGCCATTCCCTCTATAAATGAAATAGAGCAAACCTAACTGTTCGGGTTTTCCAGTAGTGTGGGCAAATGCTGCAAATTACTCAAATTGCATTCAGGCGGAGGCTGCTCGGCGCGATCGCTCTGCCGATTATCTTACTATTACTATTGTCGGGGGTCTCCATCTGGCAAATTACCCGCCTGCTGTCAGCGATGCAGTGGGTCGATCATACCGATCGGGTGATTTCCCAAGCAAATTATTTGCAGAAATTGCTGCTGGATATAGAAACGGGAGTACGGGGTTATCAGCTGACGGGAACTCCAGAGTTTTTGGAACCTTACCAGCAAGCTAGCTCCAAAATTAACACTGCTTTCGATCGGTTGGGCGATCTAGTTGCCGACAATCCTACACAAGCTAAACGCTTAAAAGATATTCGATCGGAGCAAGTAACGTGGTACAAATCGATTAACCAAGCGATCGCTCGTCAACAACGCGGTGAAGTTGAATCTCTAGCAGGGTTGAAGGATCGCAAACAAATAACTGACTTGATGCGCCGCCAAATTGCTGATTTTATCGCTACCGAAGAGCAGCTACGCAATCAACGCGCCGACACAGCACAAAAGACTACTCAAATAATCATCCTCACGAGTATTCTTTTGTCAATCGCAATTGGTGGCTTGATTGGCTACTTTATCAAATGGCAGTTGGCAAAAGTTTCCCGCAGCTATGAAAATGCTCTCTCAACTGCCCAAGAACAAACAAAAAATGCCCAAAATTCTGCGCAAAGACTCGTAGCCTTACATGAAATTGACCTGGCAATTTTGGCGGCCGAGTCTATTGAATTACTGATCGTAGCTGCTTTGCAACAAATGCATCAATTAGTACCTTACCAGCAGGCTTTTGTTGCCCTATTCGATTTTAAAACAAGAACTGGTCGGATTATAGCTGGCCATAGTGTCACCGGAGAATTGCAACCTCCTGAAGGTACTCAAATGCCATTAACAGATTTTGCCCGAGAGCAAAGCTGGCAGCAAGATATTTATTGTGTAGAAGACTTGACAACTGAGAATTCCTATCCGCCGATTTTAGCTCAGTTGCGCTTAGGGGGAATTCGCTGTTGCCTGTGTATTCCCATGCTGGTTGAACAAACACTGCTGGGAGAACTTTACCTAACAACAACACAAACAGCCGCTTTTGATACTCAAACTCAAGATATTGCTCGTGAAGTCACCGCGCAATTAGCGATCGCCATCCAACAATCTCTGCTACGCGAACAACTGCAAAACTATGCTTCCGAGTTAGAGCAGCGTGTGAGCGATCGCACAGCCGACTTACAAGTAGCAAATCAAGAGTTAGAAGCTTTTACTTATTCCATCTCCCACGACTTACGCGCACCATTACGCACTATGCAAGGTTTTGCCCAAGCATTACTAGAAGACTACAGCGACCAACTTGATTCAATTGGGCAAGAATACATAGAGTATATTACTGAAGGTGCTGTGCAGATGGATACTTTAATCAACGATCTGCTCGCCTACAGTCGCCTCAGCCGTGTTGATATCCAACTCAATCCTGTGGATTTAACTTTGGTAGTAGAAGAAGCATTAAAGCAAATTAGCGCCCAGATTCAAGAGCAACAGGCTAAAGTCACAGTCATCTCACCCCTACCCCAAGTCATAGCCCACCGCCCTACCCTCATCCAAGTCGTGACAAATTTATTGAGTAATGCGATTAAATTTGTGAAACCAGGAATACAACCAGAAGTTAAGGTTTATGCGCAGGAACAAAAAGATTGGATAAACTTATGGGTGATAGACAACGGCATTGGCATTGCGCCCCAACATCAGGAGCGTATATTCAATGTCTTTGAGCGACTGCATGGTGTGGAAACTTACCCCGGGACAGGGATTGGTTTAGCCATTGTGCGGAAAAGTATTGAGCGCATGGGTGGCCGAGCCGGGGTTGAGTCGCAACCAAGTATCGGCAGTCGTTTTTGGATTGCTCTACCAAAAGCTAATTTCCATCCTCATGCCACAACCGACTCAAGCACTCAAGGTTCTAGTAATCGATGATAATCCAGGCGATCGCGCTTTAGTCATTCGCCAATTGCGACGAGAATTGACGCAACTCCAAGCACAAGAAATTCGCGATGCCACAGAATTATCAAATGCAATAGCAATAGATAATTTTGACTTGGTTATTACCGACTACCAGCTGCTCTGGAGTAATGGAATAGAAGTTTTACGCGCTATTAAGCAGCGCTATCCATCCTGTCCGGTAATTATGTTTACTAATACAGGTAGTGAGGAGATTGCTGTTGAGGCCATGAAGTCTGGCTTAGACGACTATGTTCTCAAACAACCCAATCGCTACACTCGTCTTGCAACTACTGTACGCGTGGTTTTAGAACGGTTAGAAATTCAACGCCGAGCCACCTTGTTAGAAGTTCGCCTGCAAGGATTGCTTAACCAATTAAAGTTAGGTGTTTTTCGTGCCACTGCTACGGGAGATTTGCTGGAGTGTAACCGAGCTTTTCTAGAATTATTGAGTGTAAATTCATTAGCTCAAGCTCAGGCAATGCAGCCATTTAACTTGCAAGAGAATTATACCCAACTACTAAATCTGCCTTCACCCCAGCAGCAAGAAATCGAGGTAGAGTTACGCCGTGCTGATGGAAGATTGATGTGGACTTTGTTAACTACAACCTTGAGAAAGATTGAAGGTGAAAGCGTAATTGATGGCTTAATTGAAGATATTACGGTTCGCAAACAGGCGGAAATTGAAAAATCCCAACTTAACGAAATTCTAGAGCAGCGAGTTAGAGAGCGTACCAGAGAGCTAGAAGAAACAAATCGCCAATTAGCTGTTGCCAATCAAGACTTAGAAGAATTTGCTTACACGATTTCCCACGACTTACGCGAACCATTACGGGCGATTTCTGGTTTCAGTTCTATCTTGCTGAGAAATCAAGACGCACAATCCCAAGCCAACCAAGATTATTTGCGCCGGATTATCGACAGTACCCAGCAAGCAGATCGCCTCATTGAAGATTTACTCGCTTACAGTCGTCTCAGCCGCACGGATATACCAGTGCAACCGATTAATCTATCGATATTAATTTCAGAAATTCTCAGGCAGTTACAACCAGAATTACAGCAGCGTCAGGCACAAGTGCAAATTGCACAACCTTTAGCTGAAGTTATGGGCAATCGTACAATTCTCATCCAAGTGATTACCAACCTTCTAACCAACGCGATCAAGTTCGTTTCCCCAGGCGTAACACCGCAAATACGGGTATGGAGCGAACAACGAGAAAACCGCATCCGTCTATGGGTAGAAGACAACGGTATTGGGATTGCACAACAGTATCAACAGCAAATATTTCAAGTATTTAATCGCTTACACAGTAATGAAGTTTATCCCGGTACAGGTATTGGTTTAGCTATTGTCCGCAAAGGAGTCGAACGTCTGGGAGGAAACGCTGGTGTGGAATCCCAGCCCCAACAGGGAAGCCGATTTTGGATAGAATTATTAAAGGCTGTTGATTAAAAATGAATCCACACCGAGATGATATTTTGCTTGTAGAAGACAACCCTAAAGATGTTTTGCTAATTCAACGAGCGCTGCGTAAGGCCAATATCTCCAATTCGCTTCAGATAGTCAATGATGGCGATGCCGCTGTGCTGTATTTATCTGGAGAGGAACCTTATAGCGATCGCACTCTTTATCCTTTACCCGTACTGATCTTACTCGACCTCAAACTACCACGCAGGTCTGGGTCGGAAGTGCTAAGGTGGTTACGCCAGCAACCATTACTCAAGCGCATACCTGTAGTGGTTCTCACCTCTTCTAAAGAGTATGCCGACATCAACCTGGTCTACGATATGGGTGTCAATGCTTACATAGTCAAACCTGTTGCCTTCAACGATCTAGTAGAAATCGTCAAAACGCTTAACTTACATTGGATCGTTTTTAATGAAAAGCCACAAGTTGAAACTGCGTAACATTATGAATCAAGGCACATGGCAAACCCAATGAAAAAATTTTACAGCCATAAATAACAAGTTCTCTTCTCTCCGTGTCTTGGTGTCTCTGTGGTTCGATATTTTTTTACCACAAAGACACAAAGTATTTTTAACTTAAGTATCCACGCCCTGTTTTGAACGAAGCTAGAAAATTCTGACTGCTTGCTCCTTCTTTCTGCTCTATTTCCCAGCTACTTTATAGAACCTCAATGTTACGCATTCTCCTAATTGATGACAATCCTAATGACCGTCATCTGGCGATTTATGCCCTACAACAAGAATTTTCTCATCTTCAAATCCAGGAAATTGGACAAGCACAGGATTTTGAGCAGGCATTGACGGCGGGAGAATTTGACTTGGTAATTACCGACTACCAGCTGCGGTGGAGTGATGGTTTAACTGTACTCAAGGCCATTAAAAGTCGCTATCCTGACTGTCCAGTGGTGATGTTTACCAATAGTGGCACTCAGGAAATTGCCGTTGAAGCCCTGAAATCGGGCTTAGACGATTACGTCATCAAGTCTAACAGGCAATCTTTGCGCTTACCCAAAGCCGTGCGTCGCGCCTGGGAAAATACTGAAGCTCAACGCAAAGTTGCAGGATTAGAGACACGCTTGCAAACCCTGCTGAATAATTTAAATGTCGGGGTGTATCGTTTACAGGCAGATGGAACATTATTAGAAGGTAATCCAGCGTTTTTCCGTCTAGTCGGTTTAGATCGCATCAACACTATCCCCGAAAATCAAACTCTTGAATCTTATTTTCAGCGAGAAGAGTATGCCGAACTTCTGAGCCAATTAAAACACAATAGCCCAGGACGCGATCGCCAAGTTCCAGAGAACGAGGTGCGGGAAATTCCCCTGCGACGCGCTGATGGCACAACCGTATGGGTAAGGCTGAGTAAAACCTTCACTACCGTTAATGGCATCACTATCATTGACGGATTGATGGAAGATATCACCGAACGCAAACAATCCGAGCAAAAACTGCGTGACTCGCTAGCACGGGAACAAATACTTCGTACTAAAGCTGAGGCATTAGAGCATCGCTCTAGTTTTTTGGCTGAGGCCAGTCGGTTATTAGTTTCTTCTT
Organism: Calothrix sp. NIES-2098; assembly: GCF_963875125.1. Classification (NCBI taxonomy): domain Bacteria; kingdom Bacillati; phylum Cyanobacteriota; class Cyanophyceae; order Nostocales; family Calotrichaceae; genus Calothrix; species Calothrix sp. NIES-2098. The sequence continues at coordinate 6,755,708 of NZ_CAWNKJ010000001.1, read as the reverse complement.
TAGACTACCGCACAACCTTAGCCCTCGTGGCTCGTTTGGCAGTGCCTACTCTGGCTGATTTATGTTTGGTAGATGTTGTGGGTGAAAATAACTTCATCGCCTATAGCGAACCAATTGTAGCGGCATCTAACTCAGAACTAGAAGCACTAGCACTCGAACTGAGAAGTAGCAATCCACCGCGTGCTAATGCTAATTATGGTTCCCCTAAGGTGCTAAGAACCCAACAGCCAGAGTTAGTTATAGAAATTCCCGATCCAGTAACAGGCTCCAACACAAAAGATCCAACTCATATCAACTTTATTCAAAAACTTCATATCACTTCTTACGCGATCGTGCCCCTGACAGCAAGGGAGCGAAAACTAGGCACAATAACTTTTGCTGTAGTTCAATCGGAACGTCGCTATGGTCGAGCAGAGTTAGAGATATTTCAAGAACTGGCTCAACGAGTTGCTTTAGCAATTGATAACGTCAGGCTTTATCTCGATGCCCAAAAAGCTAACCGGGTAAAAGACGAGTTTTTGGCGATCGTTTCCCACGAACTACGCACGCCGCTAAACGCCATGCTGGGATGGACGAACTTGCTCAGAACTCGCCAGATGGATGCCGCTACTCAAGCAAAAGCCTTGGAGACGATGGAACGCAACGCCAAACTCCAACGCAAGCTGATTAATGACATTCTTGACATTTCTCGCATCACTCAAAAAAGCCTGCATTTGAATCTACAACCGATTTACCTGCCTCTTGTTGTCAAGTCCGCGATCGAAGACTTACAGATCGTTGCGCAAACTAAGTCCATCGTTGTTGAGTCAAACCTCGATTCTCATGTCAAACCAGTATTAGGCGATACAGAGCGATTGCAGCAAGTCATGTGGAATTTATTATCTAATGCTCTCAAGTTTACTCCTCAGGGCGGACGAGTCAGTGTTGAACTCAAGCAAATTAATTCCTGCGTTCAGCTAACTGTTAGCGACACAGGACAAGGAATTAGCGCAGATTTCCTTCCTTACTTATTCGATGCTTTCCGTCAGGCGGATGCAACCACAACTCGAACCCATGCAGGATTAGGATTAGGGCTGGCGATCGTCCAACATTTAGTGGAAATGCATAACGGTATGGTTTTTGCCACTAGCGATGGCGAAGGTAAGGGAGCCACATTCACAGTGCAATTGCCTATCTATCAGCCTCAAGTTACCCAACCCAATCGAGTTGAGCAAACCAGACAGCAGGATTTTCCATCGCTTCCAGGCTTACGGATACTAGTAGTAGATGATGATGAAGACACCAGGCAAATGCTCGCATTCATCCTTGAGCAATGCGAAGTACAAGTGACAACAGCAGCATCAGCCACAGAAGCTTTAAACATCTTTTCCCAATCTAAACCGGATATTCTGCTGTGTGATGTAGGAATGCCACATGAAGATGGTTACTCCTTGATTAGCAAGATTAGAAGCCAAGAAGATGACAGACAAAGGATACCAGCCGTTGCCTTAACTGCCTTTGCTAGAGATGAAGATCGACAACAGGCGATCGCCGCAGGATTTAACCAACATCTAGCTAAACCAGTCAATCTCTATGAGTTAGTGGCAGTAGTTGTCAGCTTGGCTCAACAAACTGCGATCGCCTAGCTGAATAACTTAGTATTAAATGTTGCCAAGCGTATAAGGTTATTTTCCCTGAACAGTTTACTGAGCAATGAAATTGCCAAATTGATAATTGCATATTCTTATTGAAGAGTATGTAATGATTGTTATTACATAGACTTTTTTTATGGGGCAAATTTGCCTCTAATAATTTTCTGGTTATACTAGTGGGTTAGCCGGCTTAATTAACATATGAGATACTAGCCATTTTCTATATCGGATATATTAATAACCATGTTCTGATTATTTTGCTCATCTTATAGCGTGTATTAGAGTCCTACGAACATAAAAATATTGTCTGGCGTCTCAGGAAATAGGTTTGATTGAGGCATAACAAAAATAGCAGTCTAAATCTTGACTATAGTTTTGTGCCAATCAATGAAGTTAACAACAAATACATACTAAATCTATATCAATTACACCATTGCGAGTTAGCATCTATGAAAGCAGAACTGATTGAATTGATAACTAAATTATTCCAAGTCCTACAAATCAATATGAGATGGATGACTTGGAATTTGTTTCTCGCTTTTATACCTTTAGCTTTAAGTGTCTGGCTGTTTCGGAGAAATCGCGGTAGATCTTGGGTCTGGTGGCTAGGATTCTTAGGTTTCTACGCCTTTTTACCAAATGCCCCTTATCTGTTAACAGATGTAATTCACCTGATAGATGATATCCGCACAATTCAATCAGTGTGGGTTATTACTTTAGTATTAATTCCCCTGTATATATTAGTAATTTTTGCTGGATTTGAAGCTTACGTCATATCTTTAATTAATTTAGGTTATTATTTACACCGAATTGGCAAGAGCCAATGGATTTTATGGGTTGAGTTAATTACTCATGCACTCTCTGCTGTGGGCATTTATTGGGGACGGTTCTTGCGTTTTAATAGTTGGGATTTCATTACGCAGCCAGATGCTGTACTAACCAAAGGTCTAGAGGAACTTCTAGGCAAACAGCCTTTGGTAATAATTGCGATTACTTTTATCATCCTTATAGGTTTGTACGCAATTATGAAACGAGTGACTTTAGGATGGGTTCGGCAACCAAAAACCGAGATACCCATCAATTCACAACAAACCAAAAATGGATAGCGCAGGAAGTAGAGGAGACAAGGGAGACAAGGAAGATGAAGGAGTGTGGCGAGCAATAAGACAAGGGGGACAAGGGGGACAAGGAAGTAGAGAAAGCAGGGGAGGAAAGAAATAATTATTGCCTTTTGACATTTGACTCTTGCCCAATACCTAATGACAAATGACCAATGACCAATGACAATATATATGCCAGTTGCGTAAGCCCTGAGAAAGATGAAACTTTACCTTCCTTGACGTGAAATAAATCCATGTCAAACGGTTGTGGCTTAAAATGCCGCATCTAGAACGCATTTCATCAGACTTTGAAGTAGTAACGTTCTGATGTGATGTGTCTCTAGTCACGTTGCTTAGGAGGGATATAATTATGCAAATAATTTCTAGAGAGGAGATTAGGCCGCTACTAGAACAGCCAAAGGGAAATTGCATTTCAATTTATATGCCAACGCACCCAGCCGGGCCAGAAGTGCGACAAGACCCTATTCGGTTTAAAAATTTAATTAAGGAAGCAGAAGCTCGCCTAGTTGATGCAGGTTTGGAACCGCAAGAAGCAACGGCGTTGTTACAAAAAGCTATCGATCTGGATACCCAAGAATTTTGGGAGCAATTGGGAGAGCTGGGATTAGCAATTTTTATTTCTAAAGATTTTTTCCGTTACTATACTCTGCCACTCAATTTTCAAGAATTGGTAGTAGTTACAGACAGATTTCACATCAAGCCACTGTTGCCGATTTTAAATGGTAATGGTCGTTTCTATATCTTGGCTTTAAGCCAGCAAGATGTCAGATTTTTTGAGGGAACACACTACACTATTAACGAAGTCGAAGTAGAAAATCTGCCTAAAAGTCTCGAAGAAGCTCTCAACCAAGATGAAACTGCCAAAGAAGGTCAGTTTCGCATCGCTAGTTCCAAAGGAGGAACTGCTAATACCTTTGTACAGCCTGGTGAATTTCACGGACAGGGAAGCCCTGATAGAGATCAACACCAAGAAGAAATTCGGCAATTCTTTTACATTATTGATAGAGCATTGCACGAAAAACTCCGTGATGACACAGCACCTTTGGTATTGGCTGGGGTAGAATATCTCCTACCTTTGTACAGACAGGCAAATACTTACCAACACTTGATGGCAGAAGGGATCGCTGGTAATCCAGAAATTCTCAGCGCTCAAGAGTTACACGATCGCGCTTGGCCAATTGTTGAGGCTGAATTTCAAAAGTCACAACAAGATTTTATGGAGCGTTTTCAACAGTTGTTTGGTGGTGATACTGGCAAAGCTACCAACGATCTCAAACAAATCATTCCCGCCGCTTATTATCAACGCGTAGACTCATTGTTAGTTGCAGTTGGTCAACAGCAATGGGGTTTGTTCGATCCGAGTTCGGAAAATGTTTATATACATGAAGAAAAAGAAACTGGTGATGAGGATTTGTTAGACTTGGTTGCTACTCATACCTTATTAAACGGTGGTACTGTCTACGCCGTTCCGCCAGAACAAATACCTTTTAGCACACCTGTGGCAGCAATTTTCCGATATTGATGATTATGATGGTGTTGTATAAAATCTAGCTTATTATATACAACACCAATAATGAGTTCTATTCGATACTTCTTCAGGCATTCTTTAGTCTCTTTGGCTATTTTGAGTTCTGCGGTATTAGCCCAAGTTGCTACAGCAGAAACCATTACTGGTAAATCTGGTGATGTGCAGGCGCAAATATCCTACGAGAAACCACAGGAATATCAGTATAAAAATGTACGATTAAAAATTACTCGTTCAGGTCAAACGATTTTAGATCAAAAGCTACCCCAAGACAGTGAATATGACCGACCTATAGGGGATTTGTTGGAAGCTCCAGACAATAAGTTACCAGTGTTAGATTTAGACGGTAATAAAGAACCGGAAGTCATAGCCGATTTCTTCACAGGGGGCGCACATTGCTGTACTTATTCGCTGATTTATCGTTACAACAGTAAATCAAACCAGTACCAAAAGATTCGCCATGAATGGGGTAATGGTGGCTATCGACTGCGAGATTTAGACAAGGATGGATTACCAGAGTTTGATAGCCGAGACGATCGCTTTGCTTATGCTTTTAGTTCCTACGCGGCTTCTGGCTACCCACTGCAAATTTGGCAATATCGTCAAGGCAAAATGGTTGATGTTACCCGTCGCTATCCCAAGTTAATTTCTAGCCATGCCACCGAGCTATGGCAGACTTACACTGAGGCACGCCGACAAGGCGATGATGGTAAGGGATTTCTCTCAGCATACCTAGCAGATAAATATATGCTGGGTCAGAGTCAAGATGGTTGGCAGCGAGTGCAGCAGGCTTATAAAAAGAGCGATCGCTCTCAATTCTTCGCGGACTTACGTAAGTTTTTACGGGAAACGGGATATATAAAATAGGTATTTGTTATTGGGCATAGGGCATTGGTCATTTGTCTGATTTCCCCCCACACTCCCCACACTCCCCACACTCCTTTACCCTCCCTTCAACTGACGCCGCGCAGCTTCTAAAATCAGGCGCTGTTCGGCACGGGCGATCGCTTGATATGTTCGCTCTACGGCTTCTGGTTCTACAGATATTGCCGTAATCCCCCATTGCACTAATCTGTCGATAATTTCTGGATAAATTGCTGGGGCTTGTCCGCAGATTGCACAAGGAATTCCGGCATCTTTAGACATTTCAATTAGTTGAGCGATCGCACCCATGACGGCTGGATGCAGTTCGTTAAATTTTTTTGCTAGCTGTTCTTGTTCTCGATCTACTCCCAGCAGCAGTTGTGTGAGGTCATTCGTCCCAATGGAAATTCCCGCTACGCCTGCTTTGACATATTCTGGCAGCAAGAACAGCACGCTGGGCACTTCTGCCATGATCCATAGTTGAAATTGCGGAATTTGGGTTAATCCGGCTTGCTCAACTTTTTGGCGGCAAAGGGAAAACTCTTCTACACTGCGAACAAAGGGTAATAAGAGGTTAATATTGCTGTAACCGGCTTTTTGTACAGCTGCTAAAGCCGCTAATTCTAATTCAAAGATTGTGGGATTTAGTAAATAGCTAAAAATGCCACGTTCGCCCAAAACAGCCTGTGATGAAGATTGGTATTGATGGGGAAACGATGGTAACTCATGCGATCGCCAATCCAAGGAGCGATATAAAACTGGTCGTGGTGCAAAGCCACGAGCAAATCGCATAATCTGGTCAGTCCATAGCTCTAATAATTCTGCCTGACGCCCATCTACTAGCCAGCTATTAGGGTGTTGTCCCTCCAGTATGGTAAGCATCATTAGTTCTGAGCGCAACAAACCTACCCCATCTACAGGTAAGCTTTGTACTTGCGCGATTAAACTGCTTTGACTCAAGTTCAACAGCAGTTGGGTGGCAATTATCGGTTGGGGAGCAGAAAAAGCAGATCTAGGGGTGAAGGTTTCCCTGGAATTGGAGTCAGCAGGCAATGAGGGCATGGAAGACGGAGAATAATTGAGTTCTAGATTTTCTCCTGAACTCCATCTTGGTGGAGTTCTTTCTGCGGCTGTATTTTCTCTGGCACGAGAAACTTCACCGCGATCGCCATCTACATGTAGTCGTTCGCCAGATTGAATTAGGGCGGTGACATCTGTAGCACTGACTACTGCGGGAATTCCCAACTCTCTAGCTAGAATTGCTGCATGGCTAGTCAATCCTCCTTGTTCTGTAATAATACCTGTAACTCGTTGCAATAAAGGCAACCAATCAGGCTGGATCGTTCTGGCAACTAAGATCGCTCCTTGGGGTAGCTGTTCTGGTTTAGACGAAGAATTGGTAATTACGAATGCAGTTCCTGTCACCCGCCCTCTTGCTGCTCCTAACCCCTTGATGATTTGGAGATGGGGAATTGCAGATTGAGGGGTGCTAACTTGTGTGAGATAGAGTTTGGGTGTAGGAGTTTCTTGGGAAATTGTCCATTTAATATCAAAATTGTTACCTAATTCAGTTAAAAGTTGATTCCCTAAACCAATTATTTTGTGCAAATAATCTGTTGATAAAGCGTAATCTTTCTGTTGGTTTTCTTCCAGCAGGTAGGCAACTAGACTAGTATTCTCTAATGACAGTACTGAGGGCGGTAACGATCGCAAGTCATCTTTAGCTGCGATGTTGTCAAGACGATAGGCTAAGATTTTATTGCCTAGCTGTTGTTCGATTAACTGTCCTGTTTCTGGTTGAATATAGTAGACATCGGGTAAAACTTCACCATTCGCGATCGCTACTTCCAATCCGCAGGTAGCTGTAATTTCCCATCCTGATGTATTAGCGTTGAGTAAGCCGCTGGCAATAGCATCGCGAATCGGTTGTACCAAAACTGCTAAATTAACTTGTTGAAGATTGGTGCTTGAGCGCTGCCAATAAAGTAAACTTCTGGCACGAAATAACTGACTCCAAGCGCGCTTTAATCCTAAGGCGATCGCTTCTGGATTACAAGGACAAAAAACTGACTCCAGCAACCCAGATATATTGCCTACAGGCTGGGTTGTATTGGCAACCATTACTGTTGGACGCAAAATTAGATGCTCGCTTTCCCATTTTCTTGCTGCTGTGAGAATTTTGCTTACCCAAGACTCTGGTACATTGGCCGTAATAATTTCCTGACGCAAGCGGCCAGCTACCTGCTGAAGTTGACGCCAATTAGCGACATCTAGATGTAATGAAGAATGCGGTAAGTCAGCAACTAAGGACTCCGAACTATTAAGAGTCTCTAAAAATTCCTGCAAAACTTCCGCCCCAATTACAAAGCCAGGTACTACCGGGTAGCCGCGCTGCATAATTCGGCTCAAGTAAAATGCTTTGTCACCTACTTTGGCGCGGTCTTGGAGTTTAATTTGGTCAAGCCAGTAGAGTTTGTCCACTCAATTTTGTTGTTCTCAGTTGTGATTCATTTGCTAGAGCCACCTTAGTGACTTGGTGTAACACTTCAGAGCAAAACTTTTTTCTCTGACTGTGATTTAAACTCCATGCTCTCTCACCATGCAAGTGCCCTCATCTTTATGTGGGAGTTAGTACTTTACCAGAATACCTTCTTAGGTAAAGACGCGATCGCTTACGAGCAAAGCAGTCGCCATACATACTTCTTCATAAACAGCGATCGGTCTTATAACTGCTGGCTCTGTTAGTGATGTAAGTCTACTTTTTTACCTGATTTCAGCTACAACTAAATATCTATAAAATCAGAAGTCAAGTCTGAGATCTATGCCAAGATTAGCTTTTTTCAAAATTGAGACTCTTAGTTATTGCTTGAGTCTCGTTAGCTTGTAAATGCATAGTTTTTATTGTTTCACCCTACCCGCACTCTTTAAAAGTGATATCTTCTTCCTTCAATTCTTGAGTGTATAGTTAAATTTAGCAATTTGCAGTAAAATTTTACGAATACATGATTTGATATAATTAAAAAATCATATAATCAATAATCTTAATTTCCTAAATTTTATCAGGATTATAAATAATCTCGCGGTTCTTGATTGACTCAAATTCTAATATGCGCTCTTCTCATACGGTTGGTAAAGTGAAAACCATATTTATTACTTTTGATAACTAGATTACCAACTAAAGTAAGATGCACAATCAAATATACTCAAGCAAGTATTATTCAGTACTAATTATATTGATCGCTCAATGAGCAATGATTTGTTAAGTATAGTTTTTAGACTATTTATAGCACTACTAAGTGGTGCGATTATTGGCTTAGAAAGGGAACGGAGACATAAACCAGCGGGTTTAAGAACTCATATGTTAGTAAGTCTAGGTTCAGCGATTTTTACTGTTATACCCCTGTATACAGTAGAACTCAAACCTAGTGCTGATGCTCTTAGCCGAGTGATTCAAGGTATTGCGGCTGGTGTAGGATTTCTGGGTGCGGGAGAGATTTTACGCGAATCTTCTCAAGAATCACAGCGTTCTGAAGTTCACGGACTTACATCAGCGGCGGCTGTATGGGTTTCCGCCGCTTTGGGAATTGCTGCTGGGTGTGGCTTGTGGCAATTAGGATTAATTGGCGCTTTGCTAACTTTTTTAGTTCTCTATGTTTTCAAGCGATTTGAAAAAAGAAATTAGTTATGGGTGAGTAATAAATATATTGATTAAATAACAAGTAATCACAGGCTAATTAAATAATTTCAGCGCCTTGGCAAAAATTGTCTCTGTTGCTCTAGTTTCTAAAATTGATTTAACTAAATTAACAAATTCCCAATTAGTTTCAATATCATTTTCGATTGTTTTACTAGCGGCATAAAAGCTGACATCATTATAATGTAATTCATTAGTAGTGCCTGTTTGTAATTTTGCTTTTCTACTATCCCAAGAAAGAGCTTTACCACGCAAAGTAAATTGAAACCATATTATTTCATCATTTTTTAATTCAAAGAAAACATCAAAATAAGGTTCTTCTCCTTGGAACCATATTCTTTTTATTCCTGATTGCTGCGATTGTTTGAGTAGTTTCTGCTCAATTCCTCTTAATGATGTACCTAGTGCCACAATCTCATCTTTATTTAATATGTGATTTTGTTGAGACATACCTAAAATTTTTTGTAACCTATACAGTAAAGGGAAAGGAAAGATTCAAGCTCCTCAATGACAAACTTGAGAAAAGGCAAAATTCAAAATCTACAATTCAAAAAACTTTATTGTAGAATTTTTAGTTGTTTTGAATAATCTTTGTATTTCTGCTGATGTGTAGTAAACTACTGTATTTTATCCACATCAGCCCGCTAGGATTTATCATAAACGAAAAATAAGCTAGTGTGAGATAACGAGCGTTAATTTCACTAATTTTAAATAAAAAATTATAATTTTTACTAGGAATAAAATTGTTGAGGAATGATATTTATCGTTAATTTACTCAAACAAGATGATGAAAAACTGCTAATTTTTGAGGAAAATATTCTACATTTAACTGAGAAGTATATTGATAATTGTTAGCAAAATTTTCACTTTTGTCCGGATTTAGTAAATATCATTTGGTAGTGAGATCTCTCCTGCCTTGACAAGCAAAATTTGAGATGAATTCAACCACTGTGAGTCAAAAGAACCGAGGTGAGTTGTCGTAATTAAAGTTTGAAATCGATCTTGAATAGCATCAAGTAATTGATTTTGACGGTACAGGTCTAGTTCTGCTAAAACATCATCTAGCAATAGCAGTGGTGGCTCTCCTACAACTTCTTCAATGAGTTGTAATTCTGCTAATTTCAAAGCTAGTACTAGGGTGCGCTGCTGACCTTGGGAACCGTATTGACGTGCGGGTGTTTGGTTAATAATTAATTCTACTTCGTCGCGATGAGGGCCAACCAATGTAGTACCTTGGCGAAGTTCGGCAACGGCGCGCTGTTGAATTTTGTCTAAAAAAGCTTGCTGTACTTCTTGGGGATAGTTGTCCCCTAAAGGCACGCTAGGCGCATACTCGATCTGGAGCGTTTCCGTACTACCACTGATACTAGAGTGCCACTTAGTAGCAATCGGCGCTAATCTCTGTATAGCTCGTTCGCGCCGCCTAATTACTCTGGTTCCTGTGGTAGCTAACTGTGCATCCCATACTGCCAATTGTTCTGCGTGCTGAGTGCTGAGTGCTGAGTCTTGAGTATGTTTCAAAAAAGCATTGCGCTGTCGCAAAACCTGATTGTACTGGTGCAAAATATGAGCATAAACAGGTTCGAGTTGGATTAGTAGGGTATCTAGCCAACTGCGACGGCCTTCTGGGCCACCGCGCACCAAGTCTAAATCTAGACTAGAAAACTCTACTGCATTCAAAACGCCGAGAAAGTCCATTTGACGGCGCACAGACTCGCCATTCAGAGCAACAGTACGACGACCATTCCGGCGCAGAGTTAAGCTCAGGTCACTAATACCAGTTTGACGCTCTAAGGAAGCGTTCACTTGAGCGATCGCTTCTCCTTCTTGAACTAAATCGCGATCGCGTGCCATACGATGAGATCGCAATGTCGCCAACAACTCCACCGCCTCTAACAAATTCGACTTTCCCTGAGCATTGTTACCTACCAAAATTGTTTTGGCAGCAGAAAACTCCACTTTTTGGTCTGTGTAATTGCGAAACTGTCGGAGGTGAATCGATTTGAGAAACATAGTGGAGAGTTGAGGAGTAACGAGAGATGAGAGAGATAGGGAGAGAAGAAAAGCCTGAAAAGAAGCTTTTGCCTTCTCCCGATCTACTCATTTAGTCATCACGGGATATTTCAAGATTTGACTTTATCAAAAAGTGAATGGATTATTTTTGGTTGCTAACTTTACCTGTAGGATTCAAAGTCGGTGGTTCACTTATGGGAGTAGGTCTTGCAGTAGATATAGAATTTTGCCCTGATGGAGTAGCTTTCGGTTGAGAAGTAGTAAACATGTTAATAATTGCACTACCTATAAGACTAAGAACAGTAAGAGTAATTGGTACAATTACATGTTGCCACCAAGGAAGGGTAGATGGAGGTTGAGGCGTCCGCTCTTCAAACCTAGCTCCTTCATTGATTAAACTAAGTCTTGTCCTTTCATCAAGTCTTTCGCTTTCTTTAAAGGAAGCATCGAACACGCTTGTTCCATCAAATCGAGCATCTGCGAGCCTTGTATTTTGCATATTAGCTCTGTCTAGATTCGCTCCAGTCAAGTTACAACCACGTAAGTCTGCTCCTTTGAGATTGGCTTCAGACAGATCAGCACCACACAACTGAGCCTGTGTTAGATTCGCACCACATAAGTTAGCGCCACTGAAGTTACAACCATTGAGCCTAGCGCCACTGAAGTTACAACCATTGAGCCTAGCGCCACTGAAGTTACAGTTTCTGAGATCGCGATTTTGAAAATCGTAACCCCTTAAATCACAACCACTGAAGTTACAGTTTCTGAGATCGCAGTTTTGAAAATCGTAACCCCTTAAGTCCTGACCACTAAAATCGTTGTTATACATGTGGATTTTACTCCTCATCTAGGTATATGGGTAAAATCCTTCAAAACAGCTTTCAGATACGCCGATAGTTATAGTGAGTTTTGATCTTATGACTCACAGAGAATCAATACTTAATGAGTAGACAGTACCAAAGGGCTTTGCTACGATTAAGACGCAATTAGTTACGGCTCGAGATCCTCAGCTATAATGAAGGATTTCGGGTCCTTTCTTAAAATGGCAGCAAGAATTCACATAGCTGCCAATTTAAAGTCTTATATTACTCCATCTTTTCTAATCTATCCTTACCCTTACACAGTCTTTTTGCCCATTAATCGGAAGAATATCTTCTCCAATTCCACCCAAACAAACATTAAGGCACTAAAACCAATACAAACCGCTAACTCTCCAGGTGGTAGCCAGTGAGTACCAAAGAAATCTCGCAAGGGTGGAACGTAAACTAGCATCAGCTGCAATAAGGTTGTAACCACTACAGCCCCTAACACAAACAGATTAGAGAAAGGATTCATCTCGATAGTTAGTTGGTTATTGGAGCGAATAGCTATAGCATGACCCATCTGGGCAATACACAAGGAAGTGAATACCATTGTCTTCCAGCGTTCCGGGTCGAGTCCTGGCCCGGTTACTGCTTTGGAATGAAAGTATGCCCATTCCATGAGAATAATCGTGATAATCGCAAAGATAATCCCAATGCGAACCATATAAGAACCCAATCCCCTGGCAAAGATACTTTCGCGGGGGCTGAAGGGCGGACGCTTCATCACATCTGGTTCTGGGGGTTCTACAGCTAAGGCTAAGGCTGGTAAACCGTCTGTAACTAAGTTCATCCAAAGAATTTGTAAGGGGGTGAGGGGAACGCCTCCCAGCCCTAAAAGTGGTGCGGCGGCAATTGTTAGCACTTCGCCAATATTACTGCCGAGGATGTATTTAATAAAGCGGCGGATGTTGGTGTAAACTACTCTACCTTCTTTGGTAGCGGCAACAATGGTGGCAAAGTTGTCATCTAGCAGCACCATGTCGCTAGCTTCTTTACTCACATCGGTGCCTGTGATGCCCATCGCAATACCGATGTCTGCTTGTTTCAATGCTGGGGCATCATTGACGCCATCACCAGTCATGGCCACAAATCTACCACGACGTTGCAGGGCTTTGACAATTCGCAGTTTGTGTTCTGGGGAAACACGAGCATAAATGCTTACCAGGTCAACATTTTGCTCTAGTTCCTCATCACTCATGCGCTGTAATTCTTGTCCTGTGAGGACGCGAGCGCCTTCCTCGGCTATACCGAGATCGGTAGCGATCGCTCTGGCTGTCAATTGGTGGTCGCCAGTAATCATCACTGGACGAATACCTGCTTGCCGACATTCTTGCACAGCGGCCCTTACCTCTGGGCGGGGTGCATCCAGCATCCCTACCAATCCCAGCCAAACTAACTCTTGTTCTGAGGTTTCGTCTGAACCTTCTGGGGGGATTTCTCTCAAGGGTTTGTAGGCAAAACCCAGCACTCGCAACCCCTTACTCGCCATTTGGTCATTTTCTGCCAAGATTTTTTGGCGTTGTTCTTCAGTTAAGGGGACTGCGTGCGTACCCAGATAAATTTGGCTGCAACGCGCCAAAATTAACTCTGGAGAACCCTTAGTAAACATTAAGTAATTTTCCGATTGCAAAAATCCGGCGATCGCTGGGTCAATTCCCCTTAAAGAAGATTCACCTGTGGCGATTTCCTCAACTTGAGAAATAACGCTCATGCGCTTGCGTTCTGAGGAAAAAGGAAACTCTGCAACCCTCGGCAATTTACTATTCCATTGGTCTTTTTCAATACCAGCTTTTCCTGCCAAGGTGAGCAATGCACCTTCGGTAGGGTCGCCTAAAATCGCCCATTCACCTTTTTCTTTTTGCAGCACTGAGTCATTACAAATAGCACAAGCAACTAGTAAAGCAGCAATTTCGGGACGTTCGTCTACAGCAATTTTTTGCTCGTTTAATTGAAAATCCCCTGTGGGTGCGTAACCTTCCCCAGTCACGCGAAAAGTAGAATTATTTGTGAAAACTGATTGCACAACCATCTTGTTCTGAGTTAGCGTGCCAGTTTTATCAGAACAGATGGTAGTTACAGAACCTAAGGTTTCCACTGCTGGGAGTTTGCGAATCAAGGCATTGCGGCGTACCATGCGCTGAGTGCCCAGTGCCAAGGTGACAGTGATGACGGCGGGTAAACCTTCAGGAACTACAGCCACCGCCATACTTAAGGAAACTTCCAAAAGTTCTTGTAAGTTGCTAAAACCTCTAGCCTGGATAATACCGCCGATGACGACGATCGCGACAAGAATCAAAGAACCGGTAACTAGAACATTTCCTAGTTGCGTCATCCGCTGTTGCAATGGCGTTGGTTCGCTTTCCACCGCTTGCAACATGGCAGCAATTTTGCCCAGTTCGGTTTGCATCCCGGTATTGGTGACTAGCACCTTACCTCGCCCTTGGACGACTTCTGTGCCTTGAAAGACGACATTAAGGCGATCGCCTAATCCCGTGTCTTCGGGCAATTGCAATGTCGCCTGTTTATTTACGGCTTCGGCTTCACCAGTTAGCGCCGATTCCCGGACTTGTAAATTAGATTGTTCAATTAAGCGTCCATCAGCGGCTATGTGTACCCCCGCTTCTAGCAGCATCACATCCCCTGGGACTAAATCTTTGGCTGCTACGTCCACCAATTTGCGATCGCGGATGACTCGCACTAAGGGAGAGGATAGTTTTTTCAGGGCTGCCAGGGCTTTTTCGGCGCGGCTTTCTTGCACGTAGCCGAGGATGCCATTGAGGATGACAATCGCCATAATCGCGATCGTATCTTTAAATGGTACTTCACCAGGCTTTAAGTTGCCTCCTCGCCAAGCCAACAGATCTAAAACCCCAGAAATGATCGCTACAGCAATCAGCATCAACAACATGATGTTCTTGAACTGATCCAACAGAATCTCCCAAGCGCTGCGGCCACCATGTTCTTCAAGTTCGTTGGGGCCGTATTTTTGCAACCGCTGCTCAACTTCTTGGGGTGTCAAGCCACTGTCTGCGTTACTATCAAGCAGGTCTAGCGCTTTATCAACTTCTAAATTATGCCAAACGGCGGCACCTTCAGGCAGAGAATTAGCAGACATCGTGTAAGTCACAGGAAATGGTTACAGAATTCGATCATAATCTTAGTGATGGTTGGAAAACCATCAACTAAAGTTACATAAAGGCTCTTGCCAAATTGTATTAGTGTAGATGTGATTCCTAGCATTTGTCACTTTCTCATCTTGAGACTTGTGTGTTATTTCCTACGGGAGAGTTTTTTTGGAACACATTGCACTGATAATTGTAAGTAACACCAGTCTGAAGCTTGGTCACATGGGACGTACCACAATTTATTCTAGGCGTGCTAAACGGTTAAATGAATATGCTTAATATGAGTTTTGCACTCCCCACTATGACCGTTAGCCAGATGTTTGGGCAAAGAACAATTCGACCGCTTAGTGCTGCCGCATTAGGTGGCATTGCTTTCATTAAAGATACACTTATCGCTATTGATACTGTTAAAGGACATCTGCTAGAAATTGACCCAATATCTGACAATAGTAAAATTCTCAATCCTCACCAAGTTCAGGAATTTACTGAAGTCACAGGTCTAGCAGTCTGGGAAGACGCCCTTTGGGTAACTCGTGGCAAAAGTGTTTATCGTTGCAAGCTGAATGCTTTAGGTCTAGAACATTTTGTCACATTGCCTTATCCGGCTGACGGGGTTGCTGTTTGGGAATCAACAGTTTATGTCAGTTGTCAGAAGCTAGGCTATATCTTGATTTATGAGGCAGATAGCCGCAAAGAAATTACGAGGTTTTATGCACCTGGAGTCGGTGTAGAAAATTTAGCCGTAAGTAATGATACTCTCTGGGTGAGCGATCGCACAGAACAAACGGTCTACTCGCTAGATCGGGCTACTGGAGAAATTCAATTCAGCGTCCTCACACCTTTTGACTCGCCTACAGGGATAGCGGTACATAAAGATGCGGAAACAGGAAAAGAAAGCCTTTATGTCGCTTATGCCTCTGAGGAACCTTATATTCGGGATAATCCCAATGCCGATCCGAATCACGAGCTAACATACCGCGATCGCACTTTTATTCATCCCCTGCATTATCATTACGAGCCAGAGAAACGCTACGCCCTCTCTAATGGCTACCTCATCGAAATGTCCTACGCTGAGGAGATTGCTCCTTTAGAAGAGGTTTATTTAACAGATTTGGAGTGGCGAATCGCCTTACCTTCAGAAACCGAACGCCAAAAAGTTAAACACGTTGAACCGATTGGTTTACCTTTTACCGAAGAAGTAATTGATGGACAACGGGTAGCAGTATTTAAATTTGATACCCTCACCCCCGGCGAACGTCATATATTTGGCTGGAAAGCAATTTTGGAAGTCCGAGGAATCAAGTATCGCATTACGCCTAAAGATGTTGAAGATATTCCGGAACTTTCACCAGAATTTGAAACTCGATATCTAGTGGATGACGACGATTTAGCAATGGATACAACCATTGTTCGTCGTTCTGCTAGGGATGCTGTCGGCTCAGAAACTAATCTGCTGCGGAAAATGTACAACATCCGCAATTATGTTTACGATGAATTATCGTATGGTATTAAACCATACATTGATACCCCAGATATTGTTTTAGAACGGGGTGTGGGTTCCTGTGGTGAATATGTGGGCGTTTTATTGGCGCTGTGTCGTTTGAATGGGATTCCCTGTCGCACAGTAGGTAGATATAAATGTCCGCCGCATGGCGAACTACAGGGCGTACCCCTACAACCCGACTTTAATCATGTTTGGTTAGAATTCTACATCCCCAATATTGGCTGGTTGCCAATGGAATCGAATCCCGATGATGTCGGAAACGCCGGCCCCTATCCCACGCGCTTTTTTATGGGCTTATGCTGGTATCACATCGAAATCGGCAAAGGTATTCCTTTTGAAACCATTTCTAGTCAAGGTGTACGTTTAACTAAAGAAGATATCCCCATTGGCGACCTGGCAATTAATCATATTCGGTTTACGATTCTGAAAGAATTGCCGCCGTTTTGAATTTGTCATTGGTCATTTCTTATTTGTCTCCCCACACTCCCCACACTTCCCACACTCCCTCATCTCCCCAATCCCCTATGCCCCATTCACCTTTAAAATGGGCATGGCAAAAGCCTGTGGCTGCTTAACATCAGCAAAATCGCAGATGGAGCGAAATGGGCAAAAACGGCAGTGAGAACCGGGATTAGGTGGGAAGATTTGACTGAAATCCTCTGTTTCTTGGTGATATTTTTGTAAATCTCGCTGGTGCTTTTGGGCAATGTGAGCCAACTCAAATTCTAAAGAAGCTAATTCGCTACGATCGATCCGGATTAATTCGGATTTTTTACCAAGTTCTAAATTATAGAACGATGCGACAGCTTCATGTCCAGGGTAAAGATAACGCGCAGCTAGGAGATAAACTAATGCCTGTCGCTGGTCAAAAGCAGCTTTACCTGTTTTAAAATCTAAAATGTGCAGCGTGCGATCGCTATCAATAAAGACACAATCCATCGCCGCATATAAACGGAAGCAATAATCATCCTGGTCAATTAAAATTGGTTTGGGAAAGCCTTCATCCCCTGGAGTTAATTGCAGGATGTTTTTATTCAACAGCAAAGGAGCATTGTGATATTTTTGCAAGATTTGCAACACGCGCTGTTGAACTTCCTCAGAGGCATGGCTTAACTGTAGTAATTGGGCAACTTTTTCTACACCGTCTGATTGCTTTAACAAATGTCGATGATGATGAAATTCATAAACGCCTTTTTGGGCGAGTATCCCAATTCGCTGGGGTGCTGTAGCCTTAGCTAACAGTGCTTTAACTTGTGGTTCGTGCTGACGTGCTTTGACAAACCCCCGTCTCATTTGGCAATGCCAACGTTCTTGCCCTGTAGCTGGGGCAACTAAAGACCAAAGGTGATAACTGGCAAAAGGTCGGTCGGGGATTGACATTGCTAACGAGCAGTGAGAAAAATAACGATGTAGATACTTGCGGCTACGCACGCTTTGCGCGAAGCTTCCTAATAGTAATGAAGTTGGACGGGAGCCTGTGGCAAAATGAGCGCTAGTAGCAAATCCAGCAAGATCAAATTTGGCACCGATGGCTGGCGGGGAATTATCGCCGATGATTTTACTTTTCCCAATGTAAGAAAAGTTACAAGAGCGATCGCTAGTTACCTGGAAACGGCCTATAGCAAAGACAGGCCAGTTCTAGTTGCCTACGATACTCGATTTTTAGCTGACCAGTTTGCCCAAACAGCCGCCCAAGTCTTGGCTGACTTGGGTTGGACAGTAAAAGTTACCGATCGGGATTGCCCCACACCAGTAATTGCCTACAACGCCCGCCACCTAAATTCAGCAGGGGCGTTGATGTTTACGGCAAGTCATAATCCTGCACCATACTGTGGGATTAAATATATCCCTGACTATGCTGGCCCTGCCACTCCAGAGATTACTGATACTATTGTGGCAAACATCGAAAGTGCATCGGATGAGCCGCCAAGTGGTAGCCCATCAGGTTCTATCTCTATTTTCGATCCGAAACCCGATTATCTGCAATTCATCTACACCCTAATTGATGTAGAAAAAATCAAAAGTGCCCAGTTAAAGGTAAAATACGACGCTTTGTATTCTACTTCTCGCGGTTATTTAGATGAAGTTTTGCAACAAAGTGGCGTGCAATTAGAAAGTTTTCACACCTGGCGAGATGTGCTATTTGGCGGTGGGATGCCAGAACCTAAAGGCGAACAACTCGTTGAGTTAGTCGAAGCAGTCCGCACCGATAAAGCAGATTTAGGTTTAGCAACAGATGGCGATAGCGATCGCTTTGGTATTGTTGACGAACAAGGTAACGTTCTTACACCTAACACTGTGCTGCTATTGCTAGCACGTCATTTAATCAAAAATAAAGGCAAAAGCGGCGCTATTGTCCGCACTGTAGCCACAACTCACCTTTTAGATAATTTTGCCGCTAAATACGGGCTGCCAATTTATGAAACAGCAGTTGGCTTTAAATACATTGGTGAAAAAATGCGGGAAACCACCGTATTGATTGGTGGAGAGGAATCAGGCGGTTTAAGCGTCATTGGGCATATTCCCGAAAAAGATGGCGTTTTAGCCGATATGCTAGTAGCCGAAGCGATCGCCTATGAAGGTAAGCCTCTGAGTCAACTAGTCAAAGAAGCGATCGCCGAAGCAGACGGCCCGCTTTACAATAATCGTCTGGACTTACACCTCACCGAAGCCCATAAAACCGCCGTCATCGACTCCTTTACCAAAAATCCGCCCACAGAAGTAGCGGGAATTAAAGTCAAAGAAGTTGGTCGCAAAGACGGGATTAAGCTTTACTTAGAAGAAGGTAGCTGGATTCTATTGCGTCCCTCAGGTACAGAACCTCTGGTGCGCGTTTATCTAGAAACCAACTCACCCGAAAAACTGACGACAATCGCTCAAGAAATGGAAAGTGCGATCGCTAAACTAGAGTAAGAGTTTAAACCGCCGATAAACGCAGATGAACGCTGATATTTATCGGTGTTCATCTGTGTTTGTTTTTGGTTTGATTTTTTTATGAAAACTATTGCTAATTTGCTGATATCTGTAATTGTCGCTGTGTGGGTAATGGCGATCGCGCTGCTCTCTGTCCAAAACGCCACACCAGTACGGTTAAAATTCTTATCATTACAATCGATTCAAATACCAGTAGGTTTATTGCTGGCTTTTTGTGTTTGTCTCGGCTTAGTTGGTATAGCGGTACTGCAACCTCTGTGGGGTCTTGCTGATTCTCGGCGGGGTAATTCTCGCTTAGATGAGGATGCCGAATTTTTTGTTGATGATGAAGATTTTTGAGGGATAAATTAACCGCCGATACACACCGATAAACGCCGATCAATTAATTTGTATTGGTGAGTTTTGCAAAAGTTGCTTTTACTTCTTCATCACTGGCAAAATCTGCTGTTTCAGCTTCAGTAATTCCCCTTTGAATCTCTTCGATTTGCCAATGATGCATTTCTAAATAAGCGTCTATTGCTTCATTCAATACGTAACTGCGATCGCGGTTGATTCCTGAGGCAATTGCATCCAGTGCAATCTTCTTATCGCTATCTATCTGAAAGGTAATGTTTTTTTTTGCTCATCGTCCGATCGGATCAATTTGCATTACAAAATATACCATTGTATTGCAACGCAATGCAAAAATGAAGCCCTAGTAAAGGTATAAGCAATCAAGCCTTTAGTCTTGGAAGCTGGTGTCTAAAGGCTTTTAGAGTTTTTGGGAAGGCGATCGCCTACACATCACCAGATAAACTAAAAATGAGCGACCGCTTAAGTTTAGGTTAGTTGTAGTTTTAGAAAATCAATAAAATCCAACAGTTCGGTATCAGAGAGATGGTGACGCGATCGCCTGCCATATTTCTGCTGTAAATACTCCCTTCCTTGCTCTGGCGACCAATTTAATTGTGCTAAATATGTATCTGTTTGTGCTATTAAAACTGCGTGGAGTTCAGATTGAGACGTATTACTAGATGTTTGTATTTGTTCTGGCTTTATGTTTTGATGTCCATTAATTTTCACGCTAACTTTCTGTTCTAAAGCTTGCCAGTTCAATTCCTTATATCCATCCCAACTTACGCCTATAGAACGATAACTTACGGGATCGTAAATATTACAAAATACTACTTTTTTATCTCCAGGACTCACTGCAATAGTCAGTGGATGACGCAGTTGTTCCAAAGTAAGAGCATCTAAAGATAACAATAAACTTTTAGAAAAATAAGAATCGCTTCCTGAACGAACAATATAAGGTTTGTCCGCCAAAATATATAAATCGGTTTTTTCACTTTCTCCAAAAGATGTTTCAATCTTTTTATTAACTTCTATGGCTGTAATTACTCCAGTCAAAGCTTTTTCATAGATGGGAATATGTTTTTTATCTTCGGCGAGCATATACCAACAGTAATCATTTTCTCTGTTGACAAATACATATTGAGGTTTGGGGATAGATCCGAAACCTAATTTAACATTCATAGTTTTGATGATGGTTTTTGTAAATAGATTAATTTGGCAACAATTTTTGAGTAATTGCGCCATCAAGCGATTATTTCCTTTACAAATATAATTCCCTAACCATCAGGCAAATTAACATGAATGTAGCTAAGGCTCTATATCTAAATCTTTTAACCTCTCTTCCAGCATTCGTGCCCGTTTTTCTACTGCTACGCGTTGCTGTTCTTCAAAAGTAAATCGCTCTTCTGCTTCTTGAATGCGTTCTTCTGGTGCGAGTATCCTTTGTCCTTCCTCGTCGTACCAGTACAACCACTCCCGTACAATACCTTGATAAATTCCTCGTTCTCGCCCAATTCCTAAACCAATTTCTGGTAGCCAAACAGGACTCCCTGACAGGAGTAAATATTCACCATCTACAAGGCGATATACTTCTAAAGAGGATTTTTTTCGTCGGAGAGGATTGTAAATAACGTAGTATAAAATTCCTAAGTTTTTGGCATAAAATTCTTTTTTAGTACTATATTCTCCCCGATGTATTTGAGAAATTACCTCTAATGCCAAAATTGGAGATTCATTTTCTTCCCATAGCACGTAACTCAAGCGTAAATATTCATCAACAAAACGCTTGACTCCCAAACTAAGAAAACCATCAGGGACAATTGCTGGTTGATTGGCGTCATAATAAATTCCCATATTTACACCAAAAAACCAATCCCAACGGTCTGACCAACTTAGAGCCAGTGTACTTTCGAGCAAAGCAGGGATGAGATGTTGTAATTGATTATCCACAGGAGTGTCATCAGAGTTAGGTAACTCTTCGGAAGATGGCGAACAGTGCAACGGGTTGTAGTTTAACATGAGCAGTATGCTAAATGCTGACTCTAGATAGATTATAAAAAAGGAATGGAAGATTTCTGTTGTTGATACTTAAGTAATGCTGAGGTTTTAGATAGAATTAAGCTAGATAAAACCAAAATCTAATTTGATATAAATATTCTCTAATGCCATACAGCCAATTCAGTATAGAAAATATTGAGGCGAATTTTGATATCACAATTACAGAATCCGTAGGAATTTTTGCTGATATATCCTCTGTAGAATACAGCAGCTTTTTAGAGCAAACTCTCAAAAAATATGTACCCTTAGCATTAGCAATTGGTACTGAAAAATCACGTTCAGAATTAATATTGACACCGATACTAGTAGAATTAAAAGAAAGATTTCAAAATAAAATCAGTTTATTTTCAGGTCGAGAATTTAATGTCAGCCCTGAAAAAGGTTTAACAGGTTTTTGTGATTTTCTTATTAGTAAATCTCCCGAGCAAATAATTATTAAAGCACCAGTCGTTGCCTTAGTAGAAGCTAAAAACGATAATATTCAATCTGGTTTAGGACAATGCATAGCAGAAATGATAGCTGCACAATTATTTAATCAACAGAAAGGGAATGAAATTGAGGCTGTTTATGGTAGCGTAACTACAGGTACTAACTGGAAATTTCTGCGGCTTACTGGGAAAATCATCGAGATTGACTTAAATGAATATTTTCTCAGCGATGTTGGTAAAATTATCGGCATTTTAAGCAGCTTTATATAAGATAACAATAGGTGCGTTAGCCTGCGACATAACTCACTCTAATTTGATGAATATAAACTTTATGCGCGTGTATTGAGAGTCAATTATTGATTTGATGCTGTCACAAACAAAAAAGGACGGGTATATAACCCGCCCTCTAATCAATTGTAATATCGCTTATCAATTTTCACTTAATTACCAATTTCTGGCGCAACTAAGGAAACTTTTGGTGCTTCTTTTTGCTGTGCTAATGTTGGCACTGAATCACGCAACCTTGCTGTTAACTGCACTGTTGTAGAGTCATACATCTGAGTCAGCAATTTGGGATAGAAACCAATACCAATAATTGGCACTAACAAACAGGCGATGATAAAGACTTCACGAGGTTCGGCATCTATGAGTGCTTGGTGAGAAACTAATTCTTCGTTCTCTTGACCGTAGAAAATTTCCCGTAACATTGATAGCAAATAAATTGGCGTTAAAATTACACCAACTGCCATCAAGAATACCACGATGACTTTAAATGTAGAGCTATATGCATCGCTGGTAGCAAAGCCTACGAACACCATTAATTCTGCTACGAAACCACTCATTCCTGGCAAAGCCAAAGAAGCCATTGAACAGGCGGTAAACATAGCAAAAATCTTCTGCATTTTCTTACCAACACCACCCATTTCATCCAACATTAGGGTATGTGTTCGGTCATAAGTTGCACCAACCAGGAAGAACAAACTTGCCCCAATTAATCCGTGGGAAACCATTTGCAACACTGCCCCACTTAATCCCAAATCTGTGAAGGAGGCAATACCAATGGTGACAAAGCCCATGTGCGAAATTGAGGAGTAGGCAATTTTCCGCTTCAGGTTTCGCTGGGCAAAGGATGTGAGGGCGGCGTAGATGATATTCACTACCCCCAATATCACCAACACCGGTGCAAAATAAGCATGGGCATCTGGTAGCATCTGGGCATTCATCCGAATTAAGGCGTAACCGCCCATTTTCAGCAGAATACCAGCCAGTAACATGTGTACGGGAGCTGTAGCTTCACCGTGGGCATCTGGTAGCCAGGTGTGTAGGGGAATAATGGGCAACTTGACAGCGTAGGCAATCAGGAAGCCACCATAAAGTAAAAGTTGGAAATTTAGGGCGTAGTCTTTGAGTCCGAGCGATCGCATATCAAAGGTGACTGTATCGCCATAAAAGGCCATTGTCAAAGCGCCTAACAAAATAAACAGCGAACCGCCTGCGGTGTACAAAATAAACTTAGTCGCTGCATATTGCCGCTTTTTACCGCCCCAAATCGCTAGCAACAGGTAAACCGGAATCAATTCCAGTTCCCACACCAGGAAAAACAGCAGCATATCCTGGACGGCGAACACGGCAATTTGACCGCCATACATCGCCAAAAGCAAAAAGTAAAATAGCCTGGGTTTGAGTGTCACAGGCCAAGCTGCTAAGGCCGCCAGGGTGGTAATGAATCCAGTCAAAATAATTAGGGGCATAGATAAGCCATCCGCCCCTACTGACCATTTCAAATCCAATTGCGGTACCCAAGGGTAACTCTCCACCAACTGTAAATCGGGATTGGAGAAATCATACCCAGTATAAAAAGCGTAAACAATCAGTGCAAAATCAATCAATCCCACAACCAAGGCATACCAGCGCACTGTTTTACCGTCTTTATCTGGGATGATAGGAATCAGTAGCGACGCGACTATCGGTAACAAGATAATCGTCGTCAGCCACGGGAAGTTAGCTGTATTCATCGCCATTCGCCTGCAATCAAAATCATTTTTGGCAAAAAGTCACTAGCTATTAAGTAGCAGCTTTTTTGGGATTTGGCCTCCCTTATTAGGTTGATTTAACAAAAATGAAGAAAGATGAAGGTAGGTAAATGTATCAGCCTGCCTTCATCTCAATCAAAGATATTATTTGACTGTCTGCTAAACACTGAGCTATCAGAAGTGATTGCTCACAACAGGAGTATTGACTCCAAATTCTCTTACTACTCAAAACTCAGGACTCAGAACTGAACTTAGGTAATACCAAAGACAATCACCAAGCCCAAAACTGCCCCAAATATAATCAAGGCGTAGAATTGAGCGCGACCGTTTTCTAGGTATTTTAGGCCTTCGCCACTCACAAGGGTGAAAAAGCCTGTGAGGTTAACAGCACCATCAACAACCCGGAAATCAACTTCCATGACTTGTCTAGCTAGGCGACGCAAGCCCATGACGAAGATACGATGGTAAATGTCATCAAAGTACCATTTGTTGAGAGACAGCTGATAAAGTGGTTTGATTTTTTCCGCGATCGCAGCTGGGTCGATTTTACCGCGCAAATACATCAAGGAAGCCAAGGTAATCCCAATTAAGGAAATACCTACGGAAGCCCCCGCCATAACGTAAAATTCCGTCGGGTTGAACTCGGCGGCTTTTTCTACAACTTCAGCTAGGGTTTCTGAGGGCGGGAAGATGAATTCCTCAAAGTAGTTGGCGTAGGGTGTGCCTACCAAACCAATCAAAATCGACGGTACAGCTAAAAGTGCCAATGGTAGAGTCATTGTCCACGGTGACTCATGGGGCTTATCGCTGTGATGCCCGTGGGAGTCATGGGAGTCATGATGTCCGCCTGTAGCAGCCAATTCACCTTTTTTCATTGCCCCAGGGCCAAAGGTTGGGGCTGGTTCTGCCGACTCTAATTCCAAGATGATTGTCGCTGCTTTCTTGAGCTTGTCTTTGATTTTCTCGTCAGTACCCCGGAATTTGCCTTCAAATGTCATGAAATACATTCTGAACATATAGAAAGCGGTAATTCCGGCAGTGGCCCAGCCAATCAACCAGAGAAATGGATTAGCCTCAAAGGCATTCCCCAAAATTTCATCTTTTGACCAGAATCCAGCAAAGGGTGGAACACCAGAAATTGCCAAGCAACCAATCAAGAAGGTAATTCCGGTGATGGGCATATACTTGCGCAATCCACCCATCAATCGCATATCCTGGGCTAATGCAGGGTCGTGACCCACGACTCCTTCCATACCGTGAATTACGGAACCGGAACCCAAGAACAGCATCGCCTTGAAATAGGCGTGGGTCATGAGGTGGAACAATCCCGCGCTATAGGAACCTACTCCCATTGCCATCACCATGTAACCCAACTGGGAAATGGTGGAGTAAGCTAAACCTTTTTTGATGTCATTTTGGGTAATGGCAATTGTTGCTCCCAAGAACGCCGTAAATGCCCCTGTAAAGGCAATGACGTTCATGGCTGCTGGGACGTGTTCAAAAACGGGGTACATCCGGGCAATTAAGAACACCCCAGCTGCCACCATTGTTGCCGCGTGGATTAAGGCCGAAATCGGAGTGGGGCCTTCCATCGCATCTGGTAGCCACACGTGTAGAGGAAATTGGGCTGATTTCGCCACCGGGCCGAGGAAGACCAAAATCGCAAACAGAACAGCCAGAAAATTGCTGATAGAACCCGATTGTACGAGTTGGGCAAGGCGATCGCCCATTACACCAAAATCAAAGCTGCCTGTCGCCCAGAACAGCCCCAAAATGCCGAGTAATAAACCGAAGTCTCCAACGCGGTTGGTGACAAATGCTTTTTGGGCGGCGTCTGCTGCTGACTTGCGATCGTACCAAAAGCCGACCAGCAAGTAGGAGCACATCCCTACAAGTTCCCAGAAAATATAAACCTGCACTAGGTTGGAGCTGACCACCAGACCCAACATCGAAGAGCCAAATAAACTGAGGTAGGCATAAAACCTGACGTAGCCTGGGTCATGAGCCATGTAGCCATCGGTGTAGACCATGACTAAGAAAGCTACCGTGGTCACAATCACCAGCATCAAGGCTGTCAGGTGGTCAATTGTGTAGCCCATACTCAGGTGAAAATTACCTGCTGCTGCCCATTCTAGGGTGCGGATATAAGTTGGATGTCCTTGAATTTGGCTCCACAGCAAGGCAAACGACAGCCCCATCGCTGCTCCCATCAGGGAGATAATTACTACAGCGTTCAGCTGTCGTAGGCGGTTTGTCACCTGATTTATCGAAATTAATCCTAGACCTACCAGCATTGCCCCGAAAAGCGGCAATACAGGAATCAGCCAGGCATATTGATAGATTACTTCCATCACTGACGCTTACTTTTATGATTCTTGACTAAGTTAGGACAGTGCTGCCGACGGTCTTGAGAAGACTGGGACACAGAGAAAAGTTTGTAGACACTGTCTGCGATCGCCAGAATTGTACTCTCTTGAAGAACCCTCAGGGTAGCAAGTGGCATTTTTCAGGGCCAAGACGACTGCGATCTTCGCATCATAACTTTAAACCAATCTCCGTTGCGGTCAACTGTCCGTCTTCAGACAACTGTCTATGTCGAACTGTTAATAATTGTGACACACACCCTTTAGCATAAAATACCCCACCCGGAGGTCATTGGGTGGGGCGTTAAGGTTGGTTTTATATTTGCTATACCAAAGTGGTAATTAATAAGCGATTGTCAAGAGAGAATAACCTCTATTTTGAGGATTGACTTTTGAGATTTTTATACTTTGCGACATCCTAAATCTAATTCTTTTGGGCTATTGTAGGCTTGAGAACGCTGACTGTAGCTAGCTTTAATCTCTTCTAAAGCTTGACGTAAATCATCTCTGCCACGAAAACCCTCAAGACGATATTGGATGGTGCCATTTTCAATTAACAATAAAGTTGGCAGTGATTTAAGTCGATAAGTAGTAGACAGCTTGAAATTTTGGTCAGCATTAACCCCGACTAATTTAATTTGCTCCCCGCATTGGGCTTTAAATTGCAACAACAGGGGGTGGATAATGCGGCACAAGCCACACCAAGGTGCTTCAAAATTCACTAAAACCGGAATAGGAGATTCTAAAACTTCTTGAGTAAATGTCCGCTCACTAACCGACAACACCATGACGCCTCTAGTTTTATAGGGTTTTGATATCAAACTAACTATCAGCAGGTAGTATTGGCAAGCCAGTTACTGCCGATAGACGCTCTCAGGGCACAGATAGTTAGACAAAATTGATTGCGTTGATTGCGGTGCCGATCGAAAAGCCACCATGAATCTTGCGCTGGCTTTTTTGGATGTTCAAATCTTGGTAGCTACTGTGGCCTAGGGATTTAGGCTGAATCTGCTATTTACTTCTTAGCAAAAGTGATTTACCAGCAACTACCAATATAAAATCTCAAACCGACTACGTGCACCCCCACTGACAGCTATTTGAATTTATCCTACATTGATTTGGTAGCAATTGATAAGTTGTGATTTTCACCAATTTGAACAGTATCTGATGATATTGGGGATCGCCTAAAGCTACCATGTTAACTTACTAGTTGCTGATAATAACAGGGGGTGCGACCACCAAAGTAAAACCACAAAAATGGCAACTCCTAAATAGGCAGGACGAAGAAATTCTGACAATTTAAGACATTGACGACCTGCGATAATTGCGCGAAAGGGAATAATTGAAGTCCGCTGTTTCACACTTTCAAAGGCTTCGCCATAGCGTTGACTCAGGCGGCGATCCCCGTGCCATACACCAAATAAATGATGTAACACTAAGCCAATTGAGGTAATCAGTGTAAAGGTAGTACCTAACCAAAGAGTATGGGCAACACACCAAATTATTTGTCCTACCATTTGGGGATGACGAGTGATGCGAATAATTCCCGTCTCGTAAAGATGGACTTGAGGCTTTTGGATGGCGGCAATTTCTAGTAGATTGAAAGTAGCAGGATACAAAAACAAAAAGGAAATCGCTGATAGCACCCAAACTAAAATCTGCACGCCAGGTACATCTTTCACCTGCCAAAGTTGCAAGCCATCATAACGGTGATTAAAAAAGTAAATAATTAAGATTACAGCTAATGGCAGACTGACTAAGGCAAATAAAATCCGATAAAGCCTTGGCCCAATGTATTTTTCTGCCAAAGGCCTGAAGGCAGCTCCCCCACTGTGAGCGATCGCAAAAACTAACTGTAGCCCCAATATGACAAAATGACTGGGGGTTAACCAAGAAATCAGCATCATATCTTATACGTAAGTGAAGTAAATTAAAGGAAACTTAGTTCAGTACAACCAATACCACAAAGTATTTACACAGGAACTTTAGTCAATGATGTTGTGCTACTGTCTTTTCCCAGTCAATCTTCCAAGTTTAAGATGCCATCAATCATGCCGAATTTCCTTGGTGTGAAATGCTGATTTCTTGCCAAAGTCGCTCCTTTCTTGTTTGTGGGTTTAGCCTATGTCTGACCTTCCTTTCACTTTAGATCAGTTACGTATTCTCAAAGCGATCGCCGTAGAAGGGAGCTTCAAGCGCGCCGCTGATAGTCTTTATGTCTCCCAACCTGCCGTTAGCTTGCAAGTGCAAAACTTAGAACGGCAGCTGGATGTCCCTTTATTTGACCGTGGAGGACGCCGCGCCCAATTAACTGAAGCTGGACATCTACTTCTGAGTTATGGGGAAAAAATCCTCAGTCTGTGTCAAGAAACCTGTCGGGCGATCGAAGATTTACAAAATCTCCAAGGTGGCACTTTGATTGTCGGTGCTTCTCAAACCACTGGCACCTATCTGTTGCCCAAAATGATCGGTATGTTTCGACAAAAATATCCCGATGTAGCTGTACAGTTACACGTCCACTCGACTCGCCGGACAGCTTGGAGTGTCGCTAACGGACAGGTGGATTTAGCCATCATTGGCGGCGAAATTCCCGGTGAATTGGCAGAATCTTTAGAGATTATTCCCTATGCCGAAGATGAGCTGGTGCTGATTTTACCGATTTTCCATCCGTTTACCAAACTCGAAACTATCCAAAAAGAAGACCTTTATAAATTACAATTCATTACTCTAGATTCCCAATCGACTATCCGCAAAGTTATTGACCAAGTGCTAGCACGCTGTGAGATTGATACGCGGCGTTTTAAAGTCGAAATGGAATTGAATTCCATAGAAGCAATTAAAAATGCGGTGCAATCTGGTTTGGGGGCCGCTTTTGTTTCCACCTCCGCGATCGCCAAAGAGTTACAAATGGGCGTTTTGCACTGTGCTCCGATTGAAGGCGTCGTTGTGAAGCGCACACTGTGGCTGATTTTTAATCCCAATCGTTATCGATCCAAGGCAGCAGAAGCTTTTAGTCAGGAGATTCTACCCCAATTTGCTACCCCTGGATGGAACCACAATGTGTTAAAACTATCGCAAAAAAACTTAATGATAAATACATTAGATGCAGTGACGCCCCTATCTGCCGATGAAGATTAACCTCTGTTACTAGTTATTTAGTCATTAGTCATGAGTCATTAGTCATGAGTCATTAGTCAATTAGTTCACAAGACAATTACTGTTAGGTTTACTCTAGGCTTGTGTCTAGTATTGCAGAGCCAAAGCGGCTACTCTTATTCTTGCTGGGTGTCAGCAGCGTTCTGTTTTTCGACGAACACTACTAACGCCAAAATTGTAGATGGGAGTTATTTATTGACGCGCCCACTGTACGATGGACTACTGACTATGGACTATTGACTATGGACTATTGACGAATAACTACAATGGAAGTTTACTGCACTCGTCCACGCTGTCCGCGTCCACAAAACTATTTTGCGGATTTAGACGATCACACCACACTGAAAACAGCCCAGCAAAAATACTGTACTACCTGTGGAATGCCTTTAATGCTTGATGGTCGATATGTACCAATGAAGCTCTTAGGTAGGGGAGGGTTTGGCGCAGCATTTTTAGCACGCGATCGCCGGATTCCGGGAATGCGTCAATGTGTAGTGAAGCAATTTCAACCTACAGGGAACTTAACCACTGCTCAACTGCAAATAGCCCAACAGCTATTTGAAAGAGAAGCAGAAGTTCTAGCACATATAGGTAACGAACACGAGCAAATTCCTGATTTGTTTGCTTTCTTTCCGATGACAGTTCCTAGCTTACAACCAGGACAGCAAGACCAATTTTTTTATTTAGTACAAGAATATATTAACGGGCAAAATCTTGAGGAAGAATTAATTACTAAAGGTAGATTTTCTGAAACAGAAATTTTAGAGGTACTGCAAGAAATCCTCAAAATACTTAAGTTTGTTCATGAAAAAGGTATTATTCACAGAGATATTAAACCCTCTAATATCATGCGTCGTCGTGATGGCAAACTCTTCCTATTAGATTTTGGTGCAGTGAAACAAGTCACAAATGCACCTGCGGCTTCTTCCACAGGCATTTACTCTATGGGATTTGCACCGCCTGAACAGATGGCCGGAAATCAAGTTTTTCCATCTACAGATTTATATGCTCTAGCTGTAACTGTTTTGACCTTATTGACTGGTCAGGAAGCAACTAAGTTATTTGATGGCTATAGCAATCAGTGGAAATGGCGAACACAAGTCGCGATTAATCCTCGTCTAGCTGATATTCTAGACAAAATGCTCCTCCCTGCTGCTAATCAACGGTTTCAGTCAGCGCAAGAAGTTTTAGATGCACTTGCAGAAATTTACCAGGCACAAATAATACCACCTACACACATTACACCCACATCTTCGCCTGCAACACATAGTTCTAGTCCAGCTATCTCACATACTCCAACAGCTATCCCAGCCTTTTCTACATGGGAATTGTTAGGGGGAGCTGCCTTTAGCGGGTTTGAAGGTGCATTAATTGCGATCGCTTGTTTGAGCCTGATACATAACCCCGTCATTACCCTAGGTATTTCTGTTGTAATTGTAGGAATACTGATTTTTGCCCAAACGAGAAGGTGGATTGAAAAACTAGATTTATTAATTATTCCTGGAGTTACTTTTGCTCTAATATTTTTCGTACCTTTGTTACGTGGTGAACTTGGCATTCAGCAAATATTGATACTAGCATTTGCCGCAGCTTTAGTAAGTATTGCCTTAACTGCACTATTTCGCCTGATTTATAAATTACTTTCTCTAATTCTTTAAATGCTTACTAGTGTAATTACTTAAAGCAAGTTGCTTGACCAGCAAAAATCAACCTTTAACCTAATCTTAACCTAGCATCAACTTCAAAATGGGACATTGCCTTTAAAGATAAAAATCAAAATAACAGCTATGTCGCCAAAAAACGGAACTAATGAAACTGGAGTTTTGGCTATAACTTTAGTAATTACACTAGGGTTAGTAGGTGGTGTATTTTGGTGGTTGGCTAATAATTCTGGCGTAATTAATAGTTTAACTATTAACCAAACTCGCCCGGATAAAGATACATTGACCCAAAACATAAATGTTCCTTCAGGATTGTTTAGTTATGGGGGAAGTACTACTTGGGCGACCATTCGCAAAGAAGTAGACCCAGAAATTCAAAAGCTTTGGCTTAAATATCAATTACGCTACACCGATCCTACTACTGGTGCTCCTGGTTCTGGTACGGGAATTAAAATGCTTTTAGATAACC
The DNA here is from genome assembly GCF_963875125.1 of Calothrix sp. NIES-2098. Taxonomy (NCBI): domain Bacteria; kingdom Bacillati; phylum Cyanobacteriota; class Cyanophyceae; order Nostocales; family Calotrichaceae; genus Calothrix; species Calothrix sp. NIES-2098. The sequence goes on along the minus strand of NZ_CAWNKJ010000001.1, from coordinate 6,723,933 downwards.
AACTAGCTTTTTCTCAATCATCACGCTCTCTTAAAGATGAGGAATACCAAAAAGCAAAACAACGGGGTTTTCAACTAAAAGAAATTCCTGTAGCGATTGATGGAATTGCGATCGCCGTAAATCCCAATCTGCAAATTCCAGGTTTAACGTTAGCACAGCTTAAAGATATTTACACGGGCAAGTTGACTAACTGGCAACAGGTGAATGGCCCTAATTTATCCATTACACCCTACTCTCGACGTTTAGAAGAGGGAGGCACGATTGAATTTTTCGATCAAAATGTCATGGGAGGAGAAAAATTTGGTGCCAATGTTAAATTTATTCCGACTACAACTCAAGCCTTAAAAGAATTGGCAAATAATCCTGGGGGAATTTACTATGCTTCTGCCCCAGAAGTAGTTGGACAATGTACTGTTAAGCCCTTACCCATAGGACGAAAATCCGATCGACTTATTCCGCCTTATAAAGAGCCTTTTACTTCCCTGCAAAACTGCCCGCAACAACGTAACCAAATTAATGCAGTCGCTTTCCAAAAAGGTGAATACCCAATCACTAGGCGGCTATTTGTAATTATTAAACAAAATGGACAAAGCGATCAACAAGCCGGAGAAGCTTATGCTAACTGGCTGATAACAGATCGAGGTCAGGAATTAATTGGTAAAGCTGGATTTGTTAGAATTCGTTAATTAAGTTGAAATTTGGAATTTTAGATTTTACATTGATCCTTGCCTTGTAATGCTTGGCAGAGACTTAATGTATATAGGAGCTTGGATAAGCAATTTTAAATTGTCTTTAACAGTATGTTTTGATGATTTAAAATACTTACTTTGTCAATTTTTAAATTAAATTTTGCCAGAGCAAATATTTCAATCCAAAACTTAAAATTAAAAAATTTTAACATTTAGTCACTAGTTGTATTTAACCGACATACAAGGTTACGTGCTATGTCCCAAAAAAATGAAATACCTATTCTAATCTTGTCTCTAGCAATCACTGCTGGGCTGATAGGTGGTGGCTTCTGGTGGTTTACCAAAAATTCTGGTTTTAATCTTAATCAAACTATTTCTAACAAAACAAATAACCCCCAGGCTTCCACAGGAAAACCCAGCGGCAAAACCTTTACATCTATACAAAATGTTCCTACAGGATTATTTAACTACGGAGGCAGCACATCTTGGGCACCAATTCGACTAACAGTTGACCCAGCAATCACAGTAGCCAGACCAGAGTTTCGCTTACGCTATGTAGAACCCAGCAATGGGTCTCCTGGTTCTGGTACGGGTATACAATCGCTAATCGACGGTCAGCTAGCCTTTGCTCAGTCCTCTAGGCCAGTTTTAGATCGAGAATTAAGCCGCGCCCAACAGCGTGGATTTAGTCTAAATCAAATTGGTGTAGCAATCGATGGATTAGCAGTAGCAGTTAATCCCAATTTAAATATTCCAGGGCTGACCTTAGACCAGCTCAAATCTATCTATACTGGCAAAATCAATAATTGGAACCAAGTAGGTGGCATAAATCTTCCGATTAAGCCTTATTCTCGACGCATCTCTGATGGCGGCACAGTAGAACTTTTTGTCCAAGACATTTTGGGTGGTCAATCTTTTGGATCGCAAGTGGAATTTGTCTCCACTACCACCCAAGCCTTGCAAAAATTGGCTAGTAGTCCTGGTGGTATTTATTATGCTTCTGCCCCAGAGGTGGTTCCTCAATGCTCAATTAAACCCTTACCGTTGGGGCGAACGCAAGGGAAGTACGTTGCTCCCTACCAAGAACCATTTGTCTTCCCCAATGAATGTCCTGGCAAAAGAAACAAATTGAACATTGAGGCTTTCCAATCTGGAAAATACCCGATTACACGCAATCTGTTTGTGGTGGTCAAACAGACTGGTCAAATCGAGCAGCAAGCAGGTATTGCTTATGCCAACTTACTTTTAAGTGAGCAGGGACAGGAACTGATAACCCAGGCTGGGTTTGTCAAAATTCGCTGACACCTGCTTATTGACAGCAGATCTGAACTTTAGCTGGCTCTATTAATCGACTCTGCTGGTAAGCAAATTAGATTATCTCCTTGGGTAAGGATTAAGCCACGTTGACGTAACTTGCCCATTAAACGGGTAACGGTAACACGAGTCGAACCGATTGCGCTACCAATTTGGGCATGGGTTAGGGGGAAAGGCAGACAATAACCACGGATAACATCGGGATCGGTTTCGCTCATTGCAGGCTCGCCATATTCCTCAATCAACAAAGTGAGGAATCCTAGGAGTCGGTCAATTGTACGGCGTTGTCCCAAGGCACTCAGCCACAGCAACTTACGTTGGTGCTGATATCTAAAGGCATCCATAACTTCGCGACGGAAGTGAGGCCAGTTATCCAAGTCGTGCCAGTACATCCACAGCACCGCAGTTTGGTCAACATGAGCGTAAGCCTGGAGTGTGAATGGTGACTGAGCAACAATTTCAAACGGTTGTCCGGCTCCAACAAAACCTAAGAAAGCTTCTTCTGGAGTTCTGTTAATGCGTCGAGATGTTAACTGACTGGCAGTAGCGCTGACTTGGGCGGTTCCTACCATACGAATCGCACCTCTTTGCACCAAATATAGCAATCCAGGTCTAGCTGGAATGCGTTCATCTTTGCTGAAAGTGCGGCAGCGATAGTGTTCTTGAGCCCAATCAAGAATGCGTTGCCAAGTCAAAAAAGGACGTGAAGCCTCTGAAAAGGAGGATGGAGATTGCATAGGTAACAAAGAGCGTTCGGCTGAAGACAAAGACGTCATAAAAAGGTGCAAGGAGTGTCTTTGTGTTGGCGAGACAGGCTTAACGCCTAATCAGCGCCAGCCATCCAAAGAACAGAAAGCAATTTGCTCTCTACTCTTTTTGTTATACTTCTTACTGTACAATGATGGTAGTAAAGTTTACCCACTATTCATTGAATATTCATCAAATTTTATTCTACTCTCATTTTTCTTTATCAGGAAGAAACTTATAACTTTTGATAGATGACAGAAAATCCACAAATTGGAGATGAGGCTGTCTTCATCAATAACTACGTGCGTTTTCAGCTACTAGTTAGTAAATACACAGCAATTAAGCAGTTAACATATAGCTACATCAAAAAATCTTTAAGTGTTTATACCTGTGAAGCTGAGAATGTATGCATAAAACAAGGAAAATTTCCTCTATATAAAGGTAGAGATGAAAAAAGAATTTTATATATTTCTGGTATAGCCCTGCGGTTAGAAAAATCTCAGAATCAAAAAGCTGTGGACATAGCAAATGCGATCGCCTCCGACTTATGGAAGACTTGTGGCGACGTTTTTCAAGTTGAAGTAGTTCCCCCTGGCTGGATTTATTTAGAATTGTCTCACTTAATGTTAGCGGCTTGGTTACAACATCTGACTATGGGGAGTTTAGGGCAACAGATAAGCAAAACAAATAATTTAAACATTATAAATCCACAAAGCTTATTTGCCGTGCAATACGCCCATGCACGCTGCTATTCGCTATTACAGCAGGCTCACCGCGAGGAATTAATTCAACTCCAAGACGTGCTTACAGATACAGCAATAAGTCGGGAGCAGCAAAAACCACTACTCAGCATCGCCGGACAAGCTTTGGCGAGTATCCTTTACCCTAACCCTATACCTTGGCTTAACAACGAAGAAAAACTTCGCCTCAATCATCCAGCCGAAGGTCGTTTAATTAGTAAGTTAGTCGAGGTAGTAGATAATCTCAAATGCGATAGTTTTGGCAGTGCAATCAATTGGGAAAAAGTCGCGCTAGATTTGAGCCAAGCTTTTGAAAATTTCTGGAGCCAGTGTCGCATTTGGGGCAAAGTAAAAATTAAGTCGCCACTGCTAGCGCAAGCCAGACTGGGATTAGTGATGGCTACTCAACATGTATTGAAGTTATTACTCGAAGAAAAACTAGGAGTTTTTGCTCCTTTAGAGCTATGAATCAAGTGGTTTTCAATAGCAAAGGATTTGTCAGTAAACCCTCTGAAGGAAGAAATATAAATTTATATAACATCTATTGACTGAATTAATCACATCGGCTATATTATCAGGTGTGTGAGGAGCGAACCAGCAGGGGCACCGAGACGAAACACGGCCAGTCGTCGGTGTCCTTTCTGATTTTATAGAAAGCAAATTTTTTCGATAGCTCTAAGACAGTAAAAGTTGTTCAATTGCTACAGCGGCTCCATCTTCCTCTACAGTAGGAGCTACCCAGTTAGCGATCGCTTTTACTCCTGCTGGTGCATTACCCATAGCGACACCAACGCCAGCATACTCTAGCATTTCCACATCATTGAAGTTATCACCAATAGTCATCACGTTGGAGCTTTGCAATCCTAGTAATTCTTCGGCTAGGTAACGCACAGCAGTTCCCTTGTTTACAGAGGCGTTAGTCGCCTCAAAAAAGGTAGCAACGGATGTTGTCAGGTAAAGTTCTGCTGGTGTGTATTGAAGGCGCAAATTGCCCAAGATCTTTTCGATGACATCAGTGTCATCACACAAAGCCAAAACCTTGGTCGGTTCATTATTTAAAGCTTGACGCAAATCTCCTACGGGAATCGCGGTGATACCAGAACGTTGTGCGTAGATTTTGGTTTCTGTTGTTAACTCTCGCACATAAAGCTGGTCGTTGATATAGAAATGAACGGATAGAAGCGATCGCAACTGCGGCTGTTCAAAGTAGTCTAGTAACTGGGATGCAATTTCTCTAGAAACAGTCAAATGGCGATGAAGCTTCTGGGTAGCTGGGTCTTGAATCCAAGCTCCTTGATAAGCTGCTAATGGTAAAACAGAGCCAATTTCTTGGTGAAAACGCAAAGCCGAACGATACATTCTACCTGTTGCGATCGCTACTTGAATTCCTCGCGCTTGCGCTGCGGCGATCGCTTGTTTTACAGGCGTGCTGATGGTGTTAGACTTTCCTGAGATTGTGCCATCTATATCTAAAACCAGTAGTTTAATTTCTTCTGTTGCGATCGCCGGTTTGGCAGTTGATGCAAAATGAGTAGCAGCTGCGTTATCCATAAATTCCCCACTTTGTGAACTTCCAGTAAGAGGTTATACCATTTTGGATTTTCACAACAGCAATTTATATTGTTTGATCGACATAGCAAAAACCCGGATTAATTCAAATCCGGGTTCTATATATAGCCAACTGTCAAAATCATCTGCGAAACAGTACCGATCGACCAGTATAAATCAGCTATTATGCCATCATTGACAATGATTAACTATAGCATCAACAAGTTAATTTCTTTAATGGCAAAGTAAGAAACACTGCTGATACAAGGATTAAAAATTTGGCATTTTTAGTCTATTTTTCTTATTTTTTGCTAACATACCAATTCCTGCAATTAAGCCCAGCCCAAGAGCCGCAGATGGTTCAGGTACAGATTTCAAATCATCATAGTCATACGTGACTTTTATACCTGCTTTAGCTTCTGTGGTGATGGAGGTAATCATGTTCCCCGATCCCGTAACCCCTGATTGAGCTAAAGCTGAGAACAAAAATTCTAAGTTACCACTACCAATAAAAGACTGCAAAAATTGGCTATCAGTGTAGGTTTTGGTATCAGATTGTGAAGCTGATAATCCTGTGACAGTTTTTCCAGAGGTACCGCCAAAATCTATGACACCATCAGCTCCACCAAGTTGATAGTTAAACGAATTTTGGGGATTGAGCGTAAACAAAGATTGATTATTCAGTTTTAAGCCTAGGTTACTGGCAAGATTTACTGTTAGTGGAGTGGAACTGGGGCTGAGATTTTCAAATCTTGCTGTTCCTAATAAATCTCCGGTAAAGTCTATTTTTACACTCTTGAGCGTACCAAGAGACGCATCAAACTTTTGGACGCTAAGAGGTGAATCAATAATATTTGTGAGTCCAAATCCTGTAGAACTTGAACTTGAGATAGTAGCTGCATTAGCTACTCCACTTGTAGCGACAATACCTGCAAAGGTTGTAGCAGTAGCTAAAGCTTGAAAAAATTTGGAATTCATAGACTAATGATTTTCTGAAACTATGATTGCATTATTCCTCGTTTATTTCTAACTTTGAATGATTATTTTTGGGCTGGACAAATCTACTTAATTTTATATAAATTTTTGATAAAGCGATAAAAACTCACTACACGTAATAAGTATTTAAAAGCTATTTATTTAAAGTTTAATGAGTAGACATATTAAAACTGCTATAGACATAAAAAGGCATTTATTCTAGCTTTTGCAGCCTTTTATGGATGGAGATATTTAGCGTTAAGACAGTGAGTAGTTCGGAGGAGGGTTTCCCTTTGTGAGAAACTGCGGTAGGGTATTTTGACCAGTGCAATCCTAAAGCTGCGTCGCTGTTAGTTCCGAGACTTAAGCTTCTGGTTACAATAAACTTATGTCCCAAAATTCCCTTCCTACAACCGCAACACGCCCCACATTCATCCTTGTAGATGGACACTCGCTGGCCTTTCGTTCCTACTTTGCTTTTGCTAAGGGACGAGATGGCGGATTACGTACAAAAACGGGGATTCCGACTAGTGTCTGTTTTGGCTTTATCAAGTCTCTGTTGGAAGTCATGACAACACAACAGCCACAAGCAATGGCTATAGCCTTTGATTTAGGTTTGCCAACTTTCCGTCATGAAGCTGATGATACCTATAAAGCCGATCGCCCAGGTACACCAGAAGATTTTGTACCGGACTTAAAAAATCTTCATGAGTTGCTTGCAGGTTTCAATTTATCTATTTTCACGGCTCAAGGCTATGAAGCAGACGATGTTTTAGGGACTTTAGCACAAATCGCCACTGCTGCTGGGTATCAAGTAAAAATTCTCACAGGCGATCGCGATTTATTTCAACTCATCGACCTAGAAAAGCAAATCACTGTTCTCAATTTTAGTCCAGATGCCTGGAAACGCTCTACAAATGGCATCACAGAATTTGGCCCGGAACAAGTTAAAGAAAAGCTGGGTGTTTTACCAGAGCAAATTGTTGATTTTAAAGCTCTTTGCGGTGACAAATCAGATAATATTCCGGGTGTTAAGGGAATTGGGGAAAAAACAGCAGTACAGCTACTTACTACCTACGGTTCCTTAGATAATATTTATGCTCAATTAGATGAAATCAAAGGCGCAACTCAGAAAAAACTTGTAGAAGGGAAAGAAGATGCTGAAAAGTCACGCTACTTGGCAAGAATAGTTATCGATGTTCCTTTAGAAGTAGATTTAGAAGATTGTAAGTTAACAGGATTCGATCGAGACGTTCTCGTACCAATTTTAGAAAAATTAGAATTTAATCGTTTTTTAGGTCAAATTAACGAACTACAGCAAAAATTTGGCGGACAAGTTGCAGAAGTTTCTCCACCAGAAACACAACTCAGCAATGACGATAACGATGGCGATTTGTGGTTCTTTAGTGCTGCTGATACAGCCGCAGCTATACAAAAGCCAGCTTCCGCAATTCAACCACGCATTATTAATACTGAAGCGAAGCTCAAAGAGTTAGTCAACTCATTACAACAATTTACTAACCCAGAGACACCCGTTGCTTGGGATACGGAAACCACTGATTTAGAACCACGAGATGCTGCTTTAGTCGGAATTGGTTGCTGTTGGGGAACAGAAGCAGAGGAAATAGCTTATATTCCCGTTGGTCACAAAACTGGAGAGAATTTAGATCGAGATTTGGTACTAACAGCACTCCGTCCAATTCTCGAAAGTGCTGATTATCCTAAAGCTTTGCAAAATGCAAAGTTTGATCGTCTAGTTCTTAGATGTCAAGGCGTAAAATTGGCGGGAGTGGTATTTGATACCATGTTAGCCAGTTACCTGTTAAATCCAGATAGTAGCCATAATTTGAGCGATCTAGCGCAAAAATATTTGGGTTTAACGGCTAAAAGTTATGTAGATTTAGTTCCTAAAGGCAAAACTATTGCTGATGTAGATATTGCAGATGTAGCCGATTACTGCGGTATGGATGTCCATTGTACATTTGGATTAGTACCAAAGTTACGTGAGGAACTACAAAAAATCCCAGCTTTATATCAGCTATTGCAGAAAGTAGAACAACCGCTAGAAGAAGTTTTAGCGGAAATGGAATATACAGGTGTTCGGATTAATTCGACTTACCTTAAAGAACTTTCGCAACAGTTAGAAACAGATTTAGCAAAATTGGAAGCAAAAGCTACTGAGATAGCTGGAGAAAAATTCAATTTAGGTTCTCCCAAACAATTGAGCCATATTTTGTTTGAAAAATTAGGTTTAAGTACTAAGTATTCTCGTAAAATTCAAACCGGTTACTCTACAGATGCAGCGACATTAGAGAAACTTCAGGAAATCGATCCAACAGGTTTTGTTGATGCCATTATTGAGTACCGTACTCTATCTAAATTAAAGTCCACGTATGTGGATGCATTACCAGCATTAGTACGTCCCGATAGTCATCGAGTACATACAGATTTTAACCAAGCGGCAACATCAACTGGTAGGCTATCTTCTTCTAATCCAAATCTACAAAATATTCCGATTCGCACAGCTTTTAGTCGCCAAATTCGGAAAGCATTTTTACCCGAACCAGGCTGGTTAATGGTGGCTGCTGATTATTCGCAAATTGAGTTACGGATTTTGGCTCATTTAAGTCAAGAGCCTGTTTTAGTGCAAGCATATCAGCAGAATGAAGATATTCACACTGTAACAGCAAGGCTGATATTTGAGAAAGAAGATGTGACATCTGACGAACGGAGATTAGCAAAAACTATAAATTTTGGTGTGATTTATGGTATGGGTTCTTTGAAGTTTTCTCGTTCAACTGGTATAGATAAAGCCATTGCTAATGAATTTATTAAGCGATTTAACGAACGCTATGCAAAAGTATTTGCATATTTAGAGCGTGTCAAAAAAGAAGCGATCGCTCAAGGTTATGTAGAAACAATTCTCGGTCGTCGTCGTTATGTTGAGTTTACCAGCAATAGTTTACGCCAATTAAAAGGCAGCGATCCAGAAGTTATTGATTTGAGTAAATTAAAGAATTTAGGTGCTTACGATGCAGGTTTACTTCGTGCCGCTGCTAATGCACCAATTCAAGGTTCCAGCGCTGATATTATCAAAATTGCAATGGTAAAACTGCATGAGGTTTTGAGTAAATATCAGGCGCGATTGTTATTACAAGTTCACGATGAATTAGTGTTTGAAGTTCCGCCGCAAGAATGGGAAGAATTGCAACCACAAATTAAGTCTGTGATGGAAAATGCCGTAAAGTTAACTGTGCCTTTACTAGTGGATGTCCGTGCGGGAGAGAATTGGATGGAAACGAAGTAACACCAATTATTGATTGCGACAGAACTTGCGATCGCCATCATGTTCGGGGTATTGCCAGGAATAAGCAAAATGGCTCACTCCCTTGATTTGGGGAGTAAATTGGCGCAGGGCTTGCATTTGTGCTTCTAGAGATGGACGATTATTAATTGACTCTCCCCATGTACCTGCTAAGGCAGGAAACACTTGCGTACCTGGTTTGGCCATACTCAAAACCCGTTGTACCTGCGCCACAATACAACTGACATCGCCGCAAGTCGCATAAGCCATTGGATGCCATTGTAAGGAACTAGGAAACCTATCCCAAGGCTGTAAACGCGAATCATAGCCTTGTCCTAAAAGCTGGTTCCCTTCAGGGAAAAACACTGCACCTGCGGGAATACCTAATTGTTGCGCTGGATGACTTGCTAAGGCGACAAAATCTAAGATACCTTGCATAGCGTGGGCAACAGCGAGCTGCCACAAATCCCATTGTAAAAGCGGTTGTCTGTCGTTGGGATTGAGAAGAGATTTTTGTGCTGCTGATAAAGTGCGACCTTGCCACAAGGCTTCTTGTTCTTGAGGATAAAGTTGATCGACTTCAGCAATATCGGCTGCGGTGACATATCCTTTACTCAAAAAGCGGCGAATCAAATCTAGCCCTTTATTATTTTGGGCGCGTCGAAATAAAGCTTCTTGGGTTGCTGGACTAAATAGCCATAAGTCTGTGACTTTGGTGGCGATAGAATCGCTTCCTGATTGACGCGGATAGCGCACATAGTCAAACAGTATCCCATCTGGGCGGCGGCGCAGCACTTCCTGCACCAAGAGGTAGTAGTCGCGTTTTGCTTGGACGTTATATGGGTCGATAAATACATGAGTGCCGTTATCTACAACATATAAGCTGGTTTGACCTTTGCCATTGCGGGCGATCGCTGCTTCTCTATCTCGACGCTGGGCATAGCTATAGCCAAAATTGATAGTATACATCCAGGCGTAAACCTTCAAACCCCGTTCTCGCCCTTTTTTAATCGCCATCGCCAGTAAATCTACTTTTTCTGCACCTGGGTTACGAATTATAGATGGCCAAATCGTAGGGTTACTTGCTGCTGGTAAAAGTACCTGCCCGTCATAAAACACTTCTAAGTGGACTTGGTTATAGCCACGGTTAATAATCCGATCCATAAGTTGATCGAGTAAACCGGGTTGAGCGTCACAAGGATACAAGCGTAGCCAAATTGCTTGGTTTTGCGGCCAGGTACGATTACGGCACGCTTTTATTTCTTGGGCGTGTTGTTTTAATATCTGCTTGTAGCGTTTTTGAGCATCTGCATTACCTTTAAGTGCTGCAAGTCGTAAATTGTCTTTTTCTGTGACTGCTTTTGGCGATAACTGGCAATATTCTTGAACTTGCGCCTGCACTGGTTGGCTCCCAAAATTGGGAATCAATAGACTACTACTGAAGACGGTAGCTAATAGGCGTCTGATAACTAACTGTGATTTTGTAACTTTCAAGGAACGGTTAAACATACTTCAAGGTAGCAGGGCAAAATAGGAGACTTCTTGTAGAAGTTAGGTAAACGGCAAAAATAAAATCAAGACTAAAGGATGGGAATTGCACTTTCCCCCATCAACCTTTCGTTATCTATTGCCAACAGCACTTGTACAACAGGTCTACTAATCAACCTCAAATTACATAAAGCTGAGGCTGATAGGTGTCGAATTCTATATTTAAAAAATAGGGATTTTGAAGCCTATTTTTGAAAGACTGTCAAACCCCTATTTCTGTTGCCGCAATTTATTATTTATTTAACTTTTTAAGAGATGCTGAGATAATTTTTTCCCCATTTCTGGTGATTTGCTTTGTCGTCAATGATAATAAGTCGGTATATATTTAAATCAAAATTTAAAACTTGTTTACTTGATTCAATTAAACTTAACAAATTAGTCAAGAGTCTCAATCTAGTTGCGACTCTTGACTCTGCTTTATTGACAGTTATGCACCGCGTCTCAGCGCCGCCTCTACCTGATTGAACTCTTGTTCTAAGCGATCTTTGAGCTTTTGTGGTACAGGACGATTTGGGTAAGAACTGTAATGTCCTGCGAGGGAGTTTAAGGCTGTTCGCATTGTGGTAAAGGAACTAAGACCGGAAACAGAATTAGCCCGTTGGTAACGAGCTGAAAAGTCATTTATTTTTTGACGCGCTTCTGCTTGAACTGCTGCTTTATTTGGTGAATCTTCTGATAACTCTAGAACGTTTCTCAAAATTTGGACTACCGCTAAGGTGTCTTGACGATAATCCCCTGTCAAACTGTCAGGACTAGAACAGCCCATTAAGCTGATGGCTACAACTAAAACCAGGGCAAGCAGACGCGACCAATAGCGCTTCATAAGCATTTACTGAAACAACGCATAAATCAACGTCCATAGTATCTTGGATTGGTATCCTGGGGATCATTTCGGCAGGATCGAGGATAAAGGAAGAATTCAAAGTTTTTGATATAGAGTGTCTCTTTGTTGGTAAGGTCGCCCTAAAGAAGCGATCGCTTTTTGTAATGTTTCTACTTCCATTGATGTCCCGCCCAAGGCTCCTGCCATTGTAGTAATGTGTTCTTCCATCAATGTGCCGCCGATATCATTGCAACCCCAAACTAAAGCCTCTTTAGCACCAGCCAGCCCCAGTTTTACCCAACTCGGCTGATGATTGGGAATCCAATTACCTAAAAAAATGCGCGCTACAGCAGTCAGTAATAAGCTATCAGCTAAAATCGGTTGATCGCGTCCCACACGGCGACGTAAGGGTTTAGGTGCTTCTTGCCCAACAAAGGGTAATAAAATAAACTCAGTAATTTTTGCTGGATAGCCGTTGTCGATCGCAGTTTGCTGGAGCGATCGCAATTTTTCTAAATGTCCGATTTGCTGTTCGGGACTTTCAATATGCCCTGATAGCATGGTGCTAGTAGTGTGCAAGCCTAATTGATGGGCTGTAGTGACAATTTCTAGCCAAGTAGCCGTGTCAATCTTTTCGGGACACAGTACCCGCCGCACTTCATCATCTAACACCTCAGCTGCTGTTCCTGGCATTGAGCCTACACCAGCATCGCGCAAAGCCGCAATTACTTCCGCATACGTCAGTCCATCAACTCTGGCAATAAATTGCACTTCCTGGGGCGAGAAAGCGTGCAAGTGTAATTGAGGAAACTCTTGCTTGATGGTTTCCACCAACTTGAGATAATAAGGCAACGATTTACCGTTGACCTGGGCTTGGGGGTTCAATCCCCCCTGCATACAGATTTCCGTCGCCCCTCGCCGCACTCCATCTATGGCTTTCTCCAAAATTTGCGCCCAATCTAACCAATAAGCACCATCATCACCATCATCACGACGGAAAGCACAAAAACTACAGTGCTGCTCGCAGATGTTAGTAAAGTTAATATTACGATTGATTACGTAGGTGACTGTATCGCTGGCTTGAATGCGACGGAGTTTGTCAGCTGTGCTTTGAATCGCAGCGATCGCCTCTGGATCTGTTTGTTTTAACAATACCACTCCCTCTACGGGAGATATATCGTATCCCAGCAGGGCACGGTCAAGAATAGCATCAACAGTTTTATGCTTCACAAGGCATTAGTGAAAACCAAGTTACTCCTACCATTTTGCCAGGAATTATTCAAGTGCAGGAATTGCAGCCAAAAATTTATGATTATGGAATTGTTTGGCTCGAAAATTTCAAGACATCTCAGTAATTAAATATTGCTAGAGAAATTTTGATGGAAATATCCTTAAGTTTCCTTATTTGTTAATTTCCAAAGTAAAGGATAGAGTGTGTTTAACTTTGAGGTATAAACTTGTTCAATTCCTGCTTTTAATGAATCAGATGGTTTGAACAAGAATATATCAGTAAAGCCATCAGCTTTTTTTGGTATTTGCGGTTGAGCGACAATTTGAAATCGCACTTTTGGATCGAGGGAGTGACTAAGAATTTGTAGGGAAATGATTTCAGAATCACTAATTACAAGTGGTTTATTAGCCTGATTAATAATGTCAGCAATTTTAGGATATTCTTGGTATAGCTCAGGCAGTTTGTCCCACCACATTTTGCTTTGAGAACTGAGCGTACACGATACGACTCCGCTCGTAATTACTAAGAACCCTACCAGTGACCAGAGCTTTTTTTGCCAACTGTTAGTGTCAACAGATGTGATTTTAGTGCCAATCAAGTAAGCAACAGCTAACTCTATACCTAAAATAGAGGGAAGTATATATCGGGTAGTCCCGTATCGCTTTCCCAATATGAAGTCTACTAGTATTAGAGGAAGCCCTATAGAAGCAATTAAGGTTAAGACAAATAACCACACACGCTTAGAGGAACTTCTACAAAGAAAATAAATTGAGTAGATAATTAGAGCTAAGACCAACAAAATCAAAGGAATTAAGGCAAACTTAAGTTTCCCTGAGTCACTATGGCTAATACCTAAATCAAGAAACGCACGACTCACAATCCCAGCCCACCTTGTAGCTGAAGCAAAGACTGTTTGTTTTGTATTAGTCCAATTCACCATTCCTGGAGGAGTTGGATTGGTAATCATAACCAAAAGCCAAGGTATGCAAATTAAAACTCCTGCAAGCAATGAAAGTAGGTAAATTATGAATGTTTTACTCAATCGGAAGCGTTCAATTGCAAATACATAGATTCCCTGTGCAATAGCAACCAAACTAAAAAACAATTGAGTATAAAACCCTAATGATAATGTTGCTGTATAAATGCACCAATTAACCTTTTTTTTCAGGCGCATAGCTCTCAGTAGTGCTGCGCTCGATGCTAAGACAGTTACTATCCATAAACTGTAAGGTCGCGCTTCTTGTGCATATAAGTAATGAACAGGTGAAATGGCTACCAACGCAATAGCTAGCCACCCGATTAGTGAAGACTTAAATAATTCTTGGCATAGCCAATAAATACAAGGAAATGTAAGCAGGCTAATTAATGCTGAAAAACTTCTCGTTACTGCTACTGAATTGCCAAACAACTCTACCCACCATCTGACCATTACAAAGTATAGCGGCGTTAGCTGCGATTCTTCTAAAGCTAATCCTCTAATTGTATCAATTGTGTTTTTTTCAAGGTTGGGATACTGGTATTTATGTAAATCTTCTATACTAAGTAAACTACCTGTACGTAACTGCTCGTCCATTTCCTTTAGAGTATAGCCAGATACTCGTAAAGAAGTATAAACTTCATCATTCCAGTAAAGTTTGCGGTCAATATTACCTAGGCGAAAAAATATACCTAATACCAATAAAATAACTATTAAAAAGCGTAACCAAGTTGGAGGAAGATGCCATTTTTGTGATACTTGCATGGTTATTTACTTGTATAAATGCTTAATCTAATAAAAGTTTTATAAAAACTTTGATATTATTTTGGTATCCTTTTATAAAGAAATAAATATGTCAATCGAGGGATGATAAAAAATTATCATCATTCAGTTAGTTATTAAACTAAATTTTAGTAAAAATTGTATAAAGATATCACCAAGATTAACAATCAGTATTAACCGTAGAGTAAATTCGTACTTTAATTAAGCTAAATCAAATAGAAAATTCTTTTATTTACTATCTCAGCATTTGGATGTAGCTAATGTTTCACAACCAAGCTAACTCTTTATTAAGAGTACCAACTGGGTCATTACAGATTCCAGAATTGCCTCCCAAAATTACAGATACTCATGGAGAAGCTATCCTGCTTTCCTTAGTAATTCCCACTTATAAAGAGCGCGAAAATATTACAAATATCGTTAACGTATTGAGCCAGTTGTTGAATGAGTCGATTCCCGGACAATATGAACTAATTGTAGTAGATGATGATAGTCCAGATCGCACTTGGGAATTAGCACAATCCTTGACGGAGCAATATCCTCAATTGCAGGTAATGCGACGCCAAAACGAACGGGGACTGTCCTCAGCAGTGATTCGCGGCTGGCAGGTAGCAAGAGGAAGTATCCTAGGAGTGATTGATGGAGATTTACAGCATCCACCAGAGGTATTAACGCAATTGCTGGCGCAGATTCAGCAGGGTGCGGATTTGGCTGTAGGTAGCCGTCATGTAGAAGGAGGCGGTGTCAGTAGTTGGAGTATCGTGCGGCGGTTTTTGTCCCGTGGTGCCCAAGTTTTGGGATTAATTATCTTACCAGGAGTGTTGGGGAGAGTTTCTGACCCGATGAGTGGTTATTTTATGGTGCGTCGCCATGCGATCGCCAACACAACTCTCAATCCAGTAGGATACAAAATTCTGTTAGAGGTAATTGGGCGAGGTAAAGTACGAGAAATTGCTGAAGTGGGCTATGTATTCTGCGAACGCCAAGAAGGTGAAAGCAAAGTGACATGGAAGCAATACGTAGATTATTTACATCACCTACTGCGATTGCGGCTTTCCACAGGACGTTTGCAAAGAGTTAGCCAAGCCACAGAACAGTTAGAACAGTTGAGTCAAAACATTGGTTTTCCTATTGGTCGATTTCTCCGGTTTGGATTAGTAGGACTAAGTGGGGTATTTGTGGATATGGCAATACTTTATTTACTTAGCGATCCTACAACCCTAGCCCTACCCTTGACTCGCAGCAAAATTATTGCTGGTGAAATTGCAATTTTCAATAATTTTTTGTGGAATGACGCTTGGACTTTTGCTGATGTCTCGATGAAGCAGCAAGAATGGCGTCAACGTTTGAAGCGCTTTTTGAAATTTAATTTAATTTGCTTGGCTGGATTAGTATTAAATGTGCTGGTTTTGAATTTAGTATTTAATTTCCTCATTCCCAATCGCTATATCGCCAACCTAATTGCGATCGCAGTTGCTACAATTTGGAATTTCTGGGTGAACTTGAAACTTAGCTGGCGAGTAACTGATGTTAAATAACTAGCTACTTAGCAAAAGTTATCGCTTCTTGCTACTTTGAATAACCTTGCGGTATACCTACAGGTGA
Source organism: Calothrix sp. NIES-2098 (assembly GCF_963875125.1). Lineage (NCBI taxonomy): Bacteria > Bacillati > Cyanobacteriota > Cyanophyceae > Nostocales > Calotrichaceae > Calothrix > Calothrix sp. NIES-2098. The sequence goes on along the minus strand of NZ_CAWNKJ010000001.1, from coordinate 6,707,653 downwards.
CAAACCTGCGATCGCCCGTAAGTTTTGGCAACGGATCAGCTCGGTAAAATGTAAACCAGAACGCCCCTCAATCTTAGCTACTTCTTCAATTGCAGATAACAAATGTTCTGCGGCTTCAGCTTCTGAGTAACCCCGTCGCCCTGCGATGCGAATTGCAGCTGCATCAGCATTTAATTCTAACTCTGGAGATTTATGGGTACGCCAAATCCGAAAACCAGCGATCGCACTTAATCCTACTGCGATCGCTACACCTACAACATCAGACTGTGATGATTCTACGAGTCCACCCAACAGGCCTACTAGTATAACACCTTGATAAATATCGGGTTTGAACCATTTCACACCCGTCAACCAGCTAACCATTTGCAACAACAGTAAATCTCTTTGTGATTTCGACAGACGAAACCACAAATCGAAATTAATACATATTGGTCGTTCTTGATTCCAAGGAAGCGGAAAAGAAGCGTCAATTACCTTTGACTGTTCGGGCTTGCTCACAATTTTTGTCATCATGCGCCCAGAAGCAGGCATTACATCTAGTAAACGACGAATTTCAACGTTTGGCTCCATAAATTTAACGATTAGCCATAATTATGCATAGTATTTAATTATGCAAAAAATAAACTTTTTGTGCTAACCTTTGATTTGCGAATCACTTCCCAAATACATGGATGCTTTTGCTACTAACCCGCCTGAATGGACAAATCAAGCAACTCACGCTCATCAGTTTTGCTGTCCTAACTGCAACTCAAGTAGCCGAGAAGCTGTAGAAGTTTGGATTAATAGGCGATCGCCTGTGATAACAGAAAACTATCGCCGCAAATGGCAGGAGTTCTACAATTGTCACTGTGGTTGTGCGTGGTGGGGTTGGAGTAGCGATCGCCCGCCAACAGATTTGTCTAATCAACAAGATATTAAACCCACATAGCTATTGTCGATCGCAAAAAACCCGCCTATGGGCGGGTTAAGTTTTTGTAAATTAAGAAGTTAGTAGTAATGTTTATAGTGCTACTAACTTCTCATCGATTTTAGAAGCTGAAAGTAGTACGAAGAGTACCTACGTAAATAGTATTGTTGTTATCGTTGTGCTCTGGATTAAAGATTACCAACAAACCAGGAGTAACCTGAATATTATCAGATACGTTCAGCTTGTAAAGTCCCTCTAAATGATAAGAAGTACCAGATTCTGAAGCAATACCGCTACCACCAGTGATTTTGGGTGGTTGGCCGAAAATCACACCAAGTACGTTACCTTTACGACCTAAGTCTCTCAGTGCTACTGCACCAGCCCAATACCAAGCATCTGCACTTCTGTCAGCACCAGTGAGAGAATCAGCATTGGTATAACCACCCCAACCACTCAAAGCCAACTGAGGGCTGGGTTGGAAGGTAGCTTCTATACCATAGTGGTTGGCTTCAGTACGAGCACCAGCAAAAGGGTTATTCGCAAAGGCACTTCCTATCCCTTGGAAGAGGCTGGGAGTGACTTGATAGGTGCGGGCATAACTAAATCCAACATTGAAAGCTTGGCTGGGCTTGAAAGCTACCTGACCAAAAAAAGTATTACTACCATTAAATAAACCGCTACTTTCAGCTGGATTATTAGGACTACTTATTGCTTGATTTTGAGCGAAATAAGCTGCACTCAATGTCAAAGGGCCTTTAGGAAGGAAGTTCACAGTTATACCAGCACCGTTACCAGCTTGGCGATAGATGGGGCTGAAACGTCCATAGGCTGATAGAGCACCTTTACCAGAACTAGCAAAATCAGGATTGAAGTTGTTAACGTTCTCAAATATCTCAGCACCAGTAGCATCAACCTTGACCCGTACTGCATCGCTCAGATTGAAAGCATAGTTGATTTTATCAATACCAACAGAGTTGTTTTCACTACCGTCATAAGACAAACGGGTCATATTGGTTCCAGTTACACCAGCATTAGAGATAGTATTGCGTGCTTGCAAACGAATTTGCAACTGGTCTTTACCAACAAAACTACTGTACAAGTTCAAACGAACCCGGTCGGAGAAAACTGTATTAGAAACTAAATCACCACCACCAGCTCTTGTGTCACCGAAAGCCTGAGACACACTAAAAATTGCTTCCCCAACGAGCTTGGTAGTGGTAGAGAACTGATTAGCTTCTAATTCCGCAGTACGAGCTTCTAAACCATCCACACGACCACGCAGAGTAGCTAATTCAGCTGCAAATTCTTCTTGCAAGCGCTGTAAAGTAGCTAAATCTTGTTTTGTCACCAAGTCACTGGTAGCTGTCGCAATCAGCTCGTTAACTCTGTCTAAACAAGCATTCAAACCAGCAGCAAATTCATAACGGGTCAAAGCACGGTTTCCACGATAAGTACCGTTGGGATAACCTGCAATACAACCATATCGCTCAACCAAGGATTGTAAAGCTTGAAATGCCCAGTCTGTGGGCTGTACATCCGAAAACTGGGAAACAGATGTAACTTGATCCATGCTGCTAGAGTCTTGCGACAACTGAGCCACACTATTTACAGGTTCGTTGGCTTCAGCTACCAATGTACTATTAGCCGCTAAAAATGTAGCAGCAACAACAAATGGGCCAACCTTTATAAGATCCCAAAATACTTTTGCCATTGTTTTTTCTCGCTCACACCTAAACTAACTCACTCTCAAGAAAACTCTCCCAAAATTTTTATATTGGGGAATCTACTTACTTAATTCAAACATCATTTTACCAAACTGAATTGGTAATTGTTCAAGTAAACTAGGATTATTTTACCCTATTTTGTGATGACTTTATTAGGTAAGCGAAGAATCATTCGGCGTTTTTTGCGCAAAATTTGACCTGCTTCTTCAAATTGCTGTAAAAGTCTGGTGACAGTGACTCTTGTCGTATTTAAAACTTCTGCTATTTCTTGATGAGTCAAATTTAGGTCAAGCAATTTGCCATCTTCTACTTCACGACCAAATTTTTCACTTAACCAGATTAAAAATTGCCACAAGCGTAATGCAATAGGTTTTCGATGTACTATACTCAGCAATTCTTCGGCTTGTTGAATGTGAGAGACTAAAGCGTTGATATCTTGATACCAAAGATGTGGCGGCAAAATACTTACCTCCACGCTTGTTAAAGATTCAATTTGATAAGGTTTAACTTTAGATAATGGATAACCAATGATATCGCCTGGCCCCCAATAACCCAGAGTGATAAATGTTCCATCTTCACTCCAAGTTAAGGTACGAACTGCTCCGCGCTCAATTCTCCAGAGTACTTCATTCCGAGGTGGAATTACTTCTCTACGGGCAAATAGCCTTTGCGGTAACTCTCCGTTTATTATGGAATTATTTAATTTAGTAGAAGATTCTGTGGTCAGGCTTGTAGAATACATTCAGATAGTGGTTTTATGGACGAAAAATACTTGATTGTTGTTACAATATTCAAGACAAATTTAATATTTAATTAATAGATTACAACAGTTGTTAAATTTATTTAAAATCTAAATAGAAAGAATAATAAATACTTTAAATAAAAAATATATTATTAAAACAATAAATGGATATCGGAGCTAAGACGTATCTAATTAAAGATGAGAAGAGTTAAAAATTAAGATTTACAGTATATTTTATTTTTAGATCTAAATAATCTGAACTAGTAAAGATAATCCATTGGAATATATGACTCTAAATATAGATACTACTCAATAGTATATTCCAAAAACGTGAGAAACTTTGAATTAGTTGTGAGTCTGCATTAATAGCTAAATTTTTCATTTACTATGTTCATTTAATGAAAAGTTAACTTTATTTTTACAGTTCATACTTGCTTAAAAATTTTTTGCTTGGTATGACTTTAGGAAAATTCATAGCTTTAATGATTTGTTTGGTAGATTAAGTAAAAAATAAAGTATTAATTCTAACAATATTGTTAAACTTTCTCAGTTCTAAATCTGTGATACTCCATACATTTTTCTACTTAAATCAATAATCAAAAACCAGAAATAAATAATACTTGGTACTATTTAAGTACAGCGATCCTCGAATAGGTAAGCTACACGGAGAAATAATTAACCATAAATAAATGCGCACTTCATCTGACTAGGAAACGCCATAAAGGTAATTGTGCTTCCCACGCTTTAATTGCTAAATATAGTAAAACAGACGTATTATTAAATACTAGTATTAACTGTATCTACATTGGTCTAGCCAAACTTTCCTTCTAAACATAAAGACATATCAGCGCTACAAGTCTTGCTGTATTATCTTGGCCTAACTTTAAAGTTGAAAGTTTAAGAACAGGTAAGCTTTTAGTGAAATATATGGTAGTTTGCTAATTTTTTATGCAATAGTTTGCGCTGATTGCTGATATTGCGCCAGGATGGAAAAACTTATATTAATTGAAACTCTGAGTTGTCAATGCTTTCGGCAATTATAATGCTCTAGGTTGTTTAGATTAGGGCAGACCTTGAGCGATCGCAACTTGAGCTAATAACCCTAACGCCAGCATTATTTTTAGGCTTTAGTAGCTGTAATCAGGAACGCTGACCAGTAACAATATATGCTACTCGTTGACCAATATTAGTGGCATGATCCGCCATGCGTTCTAAACAGCGAATAGCCAATGCTAACAAAACAATGGGTTCCACTACGCCAGGAACATCCTTTTGAAAAGCTAAAGTCTGATATAGACGCTCATAAGCATTATCGACAGCATCATCCAAGTGCTTTACACTGCGCCCGCCAGCTTCATCCAAATCAGCTAAAGCCACTAAGCTAGTAGCTAACATAGCTTGAGCATGATGGGACATGACTGCAATCTCTGGTAACGATGCATGAGGCGGGTAAGGAAAAATTTTAATGGCAATTTCCGCAAGATCTTCGGCGTAATCCCCAATCCGTTCTAAATCTCGTACTAGCTGCATAAAAGCACTCAAGCAACGCAAATCTTGTGGCGTAGTTGCTTGCAGTGCCATGATTGTCGTACAGTCTGACTCAATTTGTCGATAAAAGCGGTCAATTTTTTTATCTAATTGCGGAAGTTCCTCAGCTGCTGTAAGATTGCGGGAAAATAAAGCTTGGTGGCTAAGACGAAACGATTGTTCCACCAAAGCTCCCATACGTAATACATCTCGCTCTAAGCGCCTAATAGCGCGTGCCAGCTGGGTTCCATCAGGATTGGGGCTATAATAGACTGCTTTCACACTTGTATTCTCAAACGTGAAGATATTTGTTTAACTATAGTCTTGGCTTGGGTTATTTGCCATCGCTTCTGGGAGATAGACTTGTATCCATGCGCCACCAGTTTCCGGGTGATTCATGGCTTTGATTAAACCACCATGAGCGATCACAATTTGTTTAACTATTGCCAAACCTAAACCACTACCAACAATTGTAGTTGTGGAATTAGTATCTTGTAGTCGATCGCGCGTCCGAGCTTTATCTCCTCGGTAAAAACGCTCAAAAACGTGAGGTAAATCGGTTTCTGAAAATCCCACTCCCGCATCAATGATATTGATTTCCAAGGTAGGGAAAGTAGGATTGCCCTTATGAGTATCTTTTGCCGCTAATATTTTGGCTTGGACTTGAATAGTTGTACAAGGAGGACTGTATTTAATGCTGTTATCTAGCAAATTCAGAAACACTTGGTACATCCGAGAGCGATCGGCTTTAATCCACAGAGATTCTGCTCCAGAATAGTTAAGATTGAGATGCTGCCTTTGTGCCAATGGTTCTAAAGTTTCCCAAACCGATGCAATTAGCGATCGCACTTCTACTGCTTCTGGGTGCAGTTGAATGCTAGGATTGGTTTCCATTTGAGTCAGATCTAACCAACCTTGTACCAAGTTGATCAAGCGATCGACTTCCTGCATCAGGCGGTTAACCCAACGATTTAAAGGTGGTTCTAAACGGTTTTGCAAAGTCTCCACCACCAGACGAATCGAAGTCAAAGGTGTTCTGAGTTCGTGGGCTAAATCCGAAAAAGAACGATCTCTTACTTGATTCATATCTAGCAGGGGTTGGCGATTTTCTAAAAATACCCCGACTTGCCCCTGAGGTAAGGGGAAGCTAGATGCCTTGAGAGCCAGCGATTTTATTTCTAACATTGCTGTTGCATCCTCACAAGAGGGGTGAAATACCCACTCTTTCACCCGTGGTTGTTGAGAATCGCGAGTTTGTTCAATTAAGCGATCGAGTTCATAAGAACGCACTAATTCCAGTAATAATCGCACTTGACCTGGTTGCCATCGCTCCAGATACAATATCTCCCTAGCCTGCTGATTGCACCACAGCAGTTGATTTTCTTCATCTACCTGCAAATATCCCAATGGAGCAACATCCAGCAGTTCTTGATAGGTTTCCAGCGACTGCTGTAAATCTTGTCGTTGCTGCTTCACCATTGCAATTTTCTGCCGTAAATCAGGGATTAGCGGCAATACGAGTTTGGAAGAGTGATAATTTAAAGGTTTGAGTACTCGCTCTAGGTAACGCTCTAGTTGAACCTGTTGCCAAATCCAAAACCCAATACCTAGCGCTAAACCCAAAAAAAATCCCAATAAGAGCATTTAAGTCATTAGTTTTTTGATAACTACTAAAAACTAACAACTATCCTAGGCAATTATCCAAATCGATAGCCAAAACCTCTGACAGTCACAATATACTCCGGACGACTAGGATCTAGCTCTAATTTTTCCCGCAACCAACGGATGTGAACGTCTACAGTTTTACTATCGCCGACAAAATCAGGCCCCCATACCTGATCTAATAGTTGTTCCCGCGACCAAACTCGTCGCGCATAACTCATAAACAGTTCTAGCAGTCGAAATTCTTTCGGCGACAAACTCACTTCTTGACCGCGAACCAACACGCGACACTCTTGGGGATTTAAGCTGACATCTTTGTACTTTAATACTGGTAGCTGAGGCAAAGCGCTGAAGCGTTGACGGCGCAGTAAAGCCCGACAGCGAGCAACTAACTCTCGCATACTAAAGGGTTTGGTGAGATAGTCATCTGCTCCTACTTCTAAACCCAGAACCCGATCAGTTTCGCTACCTTTGGCACTCAGCATTAAAATCGGTACTGGGTTGCCTTGGTGACGTAGCAAGCGACAAATATCTAATCCATTGATTTGTGGCAGCATTAAATCAAGGATTACCAAATCAAAGGCAACTTCTCCTGAGTTGGGTTCAAAACTCTTGAGATATTCTACAGCCGATCGCCCATCAGTAGCTGTGACTACTCCATAGCCTTCTTCCTCCAACGCTACCACTAGCATTTCCCGGATTAGTTCTTCATCTTCTACTACTAGAATGCGGCTTGTTTGGCCTATGTCCGCTTTGGCAGAAAACTTGGTTGATTCGCTGGTATACATTGGATTACAAAAGTTTGGGTCTGTGCTGCTATCAAGACGATGACTGAATCAATTATCGAGCCTCAGTGCATTTACGCTTCTAGCATGATGCTCTACTTGATAAAACGTAACATACATAACAAAATATTGCATATTATAAATCACTACGGTTAAAAGCAGGTAGGAGTATTTTTGCAAACTTGCAAAGCTTAATTTTTAGATACCTGCAATTCCTCACTTGACAATGACGGAATTAGTTGAGTATATTTTCTTTAGTACTGATGTACTAAAGAAATAAAGCTTTTCCACTGAAATAAGCAGACACTTGTGTAGACAGTTATGAGCAACTTTAAGTGTCTTTCGATTCTTTGTTTCAGTATTTGCACTGCGTGAAAAACGCATATTTACAGGCTACTCTGATGTCTGCATAGGTAAGCCTTGGTATGGCTTGCTACCTAATAAATTGTTGCGTGTTTAAAGGAGTTAGAACATGACTACAGTTGCAGTTAAAGACAGCAAACAACAAATAGTACAAGCATTTCAACAAATTTTAGCAGAACGAAAAAAATTAGAATCAAAAATCGCTACTAAACAAGAAGAAGCAGAAAAAGCAAAAAACCAAGAAATCTTAGCAGCTGCTTCTACATATACTGTGGATAGTATTGTTAAAGGTTTAGCTGATCTACAATTAGAATTTGGTAGTATTGTCAATACTCTATCAGAAAAATTAGCTAAAGAAAACTCCAAATTAGATGAACTAAATCGGGCTATAGAAATTCAAACTCAGCGCCTACAAGATCTGCAACAAATCAGAATCGTAGCAGATGCTTTAGATATTTTAAATCAGGAACATCAAGAAAAATTAAAAATTTTAGAGCAAGAAATTGCTAGTAAACGCGAAGCTCTAGAAAAAGAAATTACAACTAGGCGTAAAGAGTGGCAAAAAGAGCAAGCAGAATACGAAGAAGCAGTACAAGCCTATATTGAATTATTAACTAAACAGCGCTCTTCTGAAGCAGATGAATATCAATATAAGTTAGAAACCACTCGAAAACTAACTACAGATGCTTATGAAGCCCGGAAACGTAACTTAGAAAGAGAAATACAAGAAAGCACTCAAGAAAAACAAAAAAACTGGGCTGAACGTGAAAAAATCCTCGCTCAAAATCAACCTCTGTTTAAAGAATATCAGCAAAAAGTAGCAGCATTTCCTACTGAATTGGAAGAAGCAGTTAAAAAAGCTAGAGAAGAAGCTATTAAAGAAACTAGTCAAAAGGCTAAAGTCGAAGCTGATTTATTTGAAAAAGAGTGGGAATCTAGCAAACAGAGTTACGAATTAAAAATTCAATCTTTAGAAGACACTATCAAAAAACAAACTGAGCAAATTGAAGGAATTTCTGCTCAACTACAAACTGCATTGAAACAGGCACAAGATTTAGCAATGAGAGCCTTTGATAGTTCTAATACAAAATAGCTGATTAATACGTATTTGAAAACAAACATTGATTTGGAAAATTATGGAGGTTACTTGTGGTAGCTAAAAAACCAACTGATAAGAGTACTAAAGCTGAAATACTTCAAGCTTATGAAGAGTTGGCAAAAGAAGCAGCAGCCGTTAAATCACAACTCAATCAAGCACTGAAAGAAAACCAGTCTGTTGCCAAGGAAAAGCCCAAACTAGAGCCAAAACCTACTATGAATCCGCAATCTACTGTTCAGCAAAAGATGAATTATACAATTGAAAGCTTGGCTAAAATTCAGTTGGGTTTTGGTAGTGCAGCAAATGAATTATCGGAACAGCTAACTACGCAAGCTTCTAAATTAGCAGAAATTGGAGAAAGTGTAGAGAAGGAAGTAGAACAGCTAAAACAACTCCATAATTTAGAAATATCTGAAGATGTTTTAGATACCCTAATTAGCAACTATGAAGAGAATTCCAAAACCTATCAAGAAGAGTTTAGCCAACAAAAGGAACTATTATTACAAGAAATAGATGAGCAGCGAAAAACTTGGATAAAGGAACAAGATGAAAATAACAGATTAACCAAAGAACGAGATGAAAATCTTAAAAAAACTCGGCAACGAGATGAGGCTGAGTATAAATATAACTTGGAACTGCAACGTAAATTAGCAAAAGATGAATACGAGCAGCAGCAAAAAGAATTAAATAAGCAGTTAGAAGAATTTCAGCAAGAAACAGAAAAAAATTGGACTGAACGAGAGAAAGCGATCGCGGAACGCGAAAAACAATTTGAGGAATATAAAGCTAAGGTAGAAGCATTTCCTAAAGAGAAAGAAGCTGCTCTCAAAAAAGCAGCAGAAGAAGGTAAAGGTATTGCCTACTATCAAGCTAAAATTAAATCAGATTTATACAGCAAAGAAGTAGAAGGACAGAAGCGTTTTTATGAACAAAGATTGCAATCTCTAGAACAGACTATTAGCAATCAAGATACTCGCATTCAAAACCTTTCTAAGCAACTTGAATCTGCTCTCAAACAAGTTCAGGATTTAGCAGTGAAAGCAATTGAAGGAACTGCTAATGTGAATTCCTATCAAGCAATCAAAGAAATAGCTTTAGAACAAGCAAAGAGTCAGGTGAAGAATAAATAACCTACTTTTACTCTGAAAATAAATGTTTCGTAGTCAGAACTAAATTGCTGGCTACGAACTTAATAATTTCTCATACTTAATGCAACGAATTGATAATTTCACCAAGCCTAATTTTTAATCTCTAAATATTTAAGGATCTCTCTTTGGTGGAATCCCATTGTTTAGAGGTTGCTTTCTGCTTTTTACTTGATTGTCTATATTTTGTTTTTTGGATGGTTGTTGTGAATTACTTTGTTGATTGGTCATAAACTCAAACCTTTTGAGTGCGAAAAATTTATGTATGTTTTAATCTACATGATATGCAAGGCTATTTCCGAAAACTATTCAAAGTCTTTATATTTAAATTCATTCAAAATTTAAAACTACTAAAAAATTACAAAAAAATAGAGACGATATGATTTTACGTCTCTACAATAGAGGAAACCCATTATTTTTAAAATAATAAAATTAAAAAGTTTAAAAATTAGAATTTAAAAAAATTGACGGACGAACACCTAATTTGTATCATCTAGTTTTTTAGGCTGCTGTTGATTGTCAGTTTTTGGTTTGCTATCGATTCTGATAGCACCAGGTTCAGTTTTGCGAGGCTTGCCATTGTTGGGAGGTTTTCGACGAGCCATAAAAATACAATCTTGGATTGTTTAACTCTCTACAACTTGAACTACAAGAGTATAAATTATTAATCCGGAAAATTTAGGCAAAGAGCTAAGGTGTAGCCTAATATATCTTGCTACTTGTAGATGTTCCCGATTTTCTGGAAAAGGATGGGGAGGGAAAATGTCCCATATCCCCATATAGCGAACGTTTCCACCTTGTAGCTAGATTAACTTTGTTATCTTGTCACCGAGGGAGGTAATCTTAAGCAAACGGAGAAAAATCTAGATTGGGCGGAATATCTTGAATACGTCCTGGCCCGATCGCACGCAGTGCTTCTTTGAGGTCAATATCGCCTGTATATAAGGCACGACCAACAATTACACTAGTTACACCTTGTGGTTCTAATGCCAACAAGCTCAACAAATCGGTGACAGAACTCACCCCACCAGAAGCAATTACTGGTATAGAAATTGTGGCAGCAAGTTCTCGTAAAGCGTCTAAATTAGGGCCAGAGAGAGTACCATCGCGGTGGATATCAGTATAAATAATCGCGGCTGCACCCAATTCTTGCATTTGTACAGCTAGTTGTGTAGCTAAAACTTCTGAAGTTTCTAGCCAACCGCGAGTTGCTACAAGTCCGTTTCTCGCATCAATACCAATAACAATCTGTCCGGGGAATTCTTGGCAGAGTTGCTGTACTAGCTGCGGTTGTTCTACAGCAATGGTTCCAAGAATTGCTCGCTGTATGCCGATATTTAGTACTTGTTGTACGCTAGCGCGATCGCGCATTCCCCCGCCAACTTGAATCGGTACTGATACCGCTTGAGCGATCGCTTCAATTGCTCTCAAGTTTACTACTTTACCGGCTTTAGCACCATCTAGATCGACTACGTGTAGCCTCGTAGCACCTTGTTCAACCCACTGTTTGGCAACATCAGCAGGGTTTTCGCTAAAAACTTGCGAGCGATCGTAGTCTCCCTGATAAAGTCTCACACAGCGGCCTTCTAGTAAATCAATTGCTGGAATTACATCCATTACCTCATCCTCAAAGCAGTCACAAAGCTAGCTATACGTGGGTTTTATCTGTTGAAGTTTTCAGTTTTAATTGCCTTACAGCTTGCCAAAAACCCAGCACAACTAAGATGTTAGCCAAGGTCAAAAAAACTTCTGCACCACCGTGCAGCCAATCGACATTTGCCAAAGCCTTACCGTAATGGACTTTGGCATAAATTCCTGCTGGGATGGTGACACCAACAAACACTAAAGTGCCGTAAAATCCATACAAAGCCAAACGTGGCATTTGCTTACTGCGGCTGATAAACCACAAGAAACCCAAATAAGGAAACAGTGAAAGGGCAAAAAGGGCGTCTTTAGATATCATCGCTCTGATTTGATAGGTTGGGCGGCAATAGAATTAATTCCCTTGTGGGCAGATTTGCTGGAACGCCAAATCCATACCGCAGCTGCCCAAAGGGTAAAATTACCAACTAAGGTCATGGTAGCTTGAAGCGTGACCAGCCATTCCAAAGATTCTGGATTGTCGAAATAGTGCCAGGTGCAAGCACACATAGCACTGACCAAAGCCGGTAACATGGCGAAGGATAATCCCCACCAAGTCCGATTACCAGTAAGTTCGCCATAAGTCCAGATTAACCAAATGGCGGCAATCCACTCAATGACGCTAGAAACGTGAATAATCCAGGTGGGAATCGAAAGGGCGTGCATAAGATAAGTCAAGAGTCAAAAGTCAAAAGTCAAAAGTCAAGGGTGAATAGGCAACAGTCAAGGACATTTTTCATTTCTCCCCCTGCTTCTCCTCTCCCCATCTTCCCACAAGAAAAATCCGATTTTTTGGCAAGTATGCCAGCCATCTCACCCAACATCTGTATAACTGATAGATAATCAGGTGCAAATCAACTCGATTAGCTAAAATCTAAATTTAAAAATGAAACCGATGCGGGCGTTATTATCTGGATATTACGGAAAAGGTAATGGTGGTGACGAAGCTTTATTGGCAACGCTTTTGCAAATGCTACCGCCTCATGTCACGCCTGTAGTGCTTTCTGGTAATCCTGAGGAAACCCGCGATCGCTATAATGTAGAATCTCACGATCGCATGGCTTTTTTATCTGTACTGCAAGCTTTGCGCTCTTGTGATGCTTTGATTTGGGGCGGTGGCAGTTTAATCCAAGATGTTACCAGTATGATGAACCCATTTTATTATGGGGGATTGATGACTTTGGCACAGAAAATGGGTTTAAAAACTGTTGCTTGGGCCCAAGGAATTGGCCCTTTAAAGCGTCCGCAAACTCGTTGGTTAGCAAGACAAACTTTTGCTGGTTGTACCAAGGTCAGCGTACGCGATCGCGCTAGTGCTAATTTATTAGCTGATTGGCAAATTCCTTGTATTCTTGCACCCGATCCCGTTTGGGCTTTGGAATCGAAGCCAGTACCCGGACTTTGGGATTTACCTGCTCCCAGAGTGGCTGTGACTTTGCGATCGCATCCTCAACTTACAGAAACGTGCTTGGCAAATTTAACTCGCGCTTTGGCTGATTTCCAAAAGGCGACGCAAACGTTTATTCTACTACTGCCATTTCAAAAAAGTGAAGATTTAGGTATTGCTGAGGCAATTCAACCTCAACTCAAAGATGTAAGCCAGATTATGTGTCTGGAAGATCCGCAACTTTTAAAAGGTGTGTATCGCGGTGTGGAGATGGTCATTGGTATGCGCCTGCACAGTTTAATTATGGCAGCAGCTGAAGGATGTCGCTGTTTTGCTCTCAGTTACGACCCTAAGGTAAATCGTCTGATGGAAGACTTGTCTATGCCAGGGTGGGATTTGACAGCCATACCTGAAGATCCCAATTTAATTAGTACAACTTGGATGGAGCATTATGCTAATGGCGATCCACTGTCGCCGGAGCAAATTCAGTCTTTGGTAGATCGCGCCTTAATGCACCGTGAATTATTGAGTGAAGCTTTAACAGTCTACTAATGATGAGATGAGCGAAATAAATGATGATGTTCGGGATGGTATAGGCGCGATCGCCCTGCTGCTGGTGAAAGTGCCGGGCTGATAATGTAAAGTGTGGTGCGTATCAGCTGTTCTTTCTGGGTACAATCTGCCATCTCCTTTAGGGGAACCACCCGAATTTTTTCATCAGCCCAGCCGACACGAAAGCAAATCGCCACTGGGGTTTCGGCTGGATAATGTTCTAGTAACTTCGCTTGGGCTTCTGCAACATGACGCGCACTCAGATATAAGCAAAGACTAGCCTGATGTGATGCCAAAGTTGCTAATTCTTCTCTAGCAGGAACTCCTGTACATCCGCTAATGCGTGTCAAAATGATAGTTTGCACTAAATTAGGGACAGTTAGTTCGACTTGGAGCGTGGCGGCTGCGGCTTGAAAAGCACTGATCCCAGGAATGATTTCAAAGGGAATCTCAGCTTCTTTTAGCAGTTGCATTTGTTCGTGGATAGCGCTGTAGAGGCTGGGATCGCCGGAATGAAGACGCACTACAGATTTATGCGATCGCACCCGTTCTGTTATCAGGGGTACAATCTCTTCTAAAGTTTTATTTGCAGTCCGAATAATTTCTGCATCTGGACGACAAATATTTAAAATTTCTTCGGGTATTAAAGAATCAGCAAATAAAATTACCTCGGCTACAGCCAGTAGTTTTTGCGCTTTGACCGTTAATAAATCGGGATCTCCAGGGCCTGCCCCGACAATGTAAACCTTTGGTTCTAGTTGCTCTAGGTTTTTTGGGGAACATATTTTATCAGTAACTCTACTCATATAATTCGTCTAAAGCAAATCTTCAAAAAAAATTTTTGATAAATTTTCAGTGTCTTTCCGGATGGACTCTATTTCCCTAGTAGAGAGTAATGGTAGATGCACCCTGGTTAAGCCCTGGAGAACCCTCTGGGGCATTTTTTATTTCTGGGGATCTTTGGTCAATAGCTCAGTAGGGGCAGGTTTTGTGAAATATTCAATAAGTTATGAGATATGTGAGTTAAACCCGCCCATACAATAATCAAATATCGTTGATTATTTTTTCCCTGTCTTGCCTGTTTCTCTTATTCCCTCTATCGCTCCATTACTTCTAGGGCTGGAAACGACATCTGGCAAAGGACGTTTAGCCAAGTAAAGCCAAGCTAACCCAGCTAATCCTAATAGAATTCCGATTAAACTCACGACTTGAGCCATTCTCAGCGGCCCTAACATGAGGCTATCAGTACGAAAACCTTCAATCCAAAAACGTCCTAGGCTGTAGGCTACTAAGTAAGTTAGAAACAGCGTCCCGATCTTTAAGCGTGGTTTTCCTTGCAAACTCCGAACAAATAACGTTATTAGCAAGGCAAACACCATTAAATCCCATAAAGATTCGTAGAGAAAAGTAGGATGAAAGTACTCAAAATTAGCTAACTCTGGAGGACGACGATCCGGTGGAATATATAGCCTCCAAGGTAAATTGGTCGGGTCGCCAAAAGCTTCTGAGTTGAAGAAATTTCCCCAACGCCCGATCGCCTGCCCTAAAATCAGCGAAGGCGCTACTAAATCTGCTAGTTGCCAAAACGAAACTTGCTTGAGTTTGGCAAATATTAAAGCCGCCACCAGCCCACCTAGAATTGCGCCGTGAATTGCAATTCCTCCTTGCCAAATAGCGATTATTCGGTCTGGGTGCTGGGCATATTCTGGCCATTGAAACAAAACGTAATATAGCCTTGCTGCCGGAATTGCCCCAACCACCAGCCAAATTGACAAATCGCTGAGTAAATCCGGGTTAACGTTACGACGCTTTGCCAAATACTGGGAAAGGCTGACACCAATTAACACTGCGGTGGCGATTAATAAGCCATACCAGCGAATAGTTATTGGCCCTATTCTCCAGAGAATCGGCCCTGGAGAAGTAAATTGAAATGCCAAAGGCAAAGTGGAAAGATCCAGTGCCATGCAAAATTACCTAGATAACTAAATTTATTAATCAGCGTTAGCAGCTTCCCATCATAGGACAAGAAGCAAGGAGCTAGGAGTATATAAACAATTAGAGCAGGTTTTGCTGAGGTAAAAACTTGTCAAACTTGTAGTCAGGACTTGAGTGCTGAAAAGCTAGGACTCAACTCCTGACTAAGAATATACGGAGTTGATACCGATTACTTAGTATCGTTAATTTCTCTAACAAAAAGAGTATTTCCCTAAGATTCGATGGCTTTATCAGCAGCTTTAGATATAATCACCTACATAACTTTGATGTATCGAAGATTGTGATTGCTATTTACCCTGGTAGCTTTGACCCCATTACTTTGGGACATTTAGATATCATTCAGCGCGCTAGTCGGCTGTTTGAGCAGGTGATTGTAGCTGTACTGCGAAACCCTAACAAAACCCCACTGTTTAGCGTAGAGCAACGGCTAGAGCAAATTCGTGTATCAACACGACATCTGCCCAATGTCGAAGCAGATAGCTTTGATGGTCTGACGGTCAACTACGCCCAAATGCGTCAAGCACAAGTGTTATTGCGGGGTTTGCGAGCAGTTTCAGACTTTGAAATCGAGCTGCAAATGGCTCATACTAATAAAACTCTTTCCACTCACATAGAGACTGTTTTTCTAGCCACCTCCAATGAGTATAGTTTTTTAAGTAGTAGTGTGGTAAAAGAGATTGCAAGGTTTGGTGGCTCTGTCGATCATCTCGTTCCCCCGCATGTTGCTCTAGAAATATACCAATGCTACAACCACAACTCTCCAATGTTGAACCCAATCACAACGGAAACAGTTACCCCCCGCAAGACGATCCCGAAGGATCGGGAAGCGTAGATATTCAGGAGGAACTCAATCGCCTAGAGGAAATTATTCTTTCAGGGCTGAGAATTCCGCTGACTGGACGCACGCTAGTAGATGATGAAAAGCTACTAGAACAGCTCGATTTTATCAGAGTTTCTTTACCATCTGTTTTTCAAGAAGCAGCAGCGATCCTCGATCAAAAAGAGGAAATTCTGCTGGAAGCTGAAGAGTATGGCCAGCAAGTTGTTGAAGCGGCTCAAGCTAAACGTGCCCAAATCTTAGCTGAAAGCGATATTATTAACCAGGCAGAGCGTGAAGCTGAACAGCTAAGACGGCAAGTAAAACAAGAATGCGATGCCATGATGCAAGAAACTCTGGCAGAAATTGAGCAAAAGCGCCGTGCTTGTATGCAAGAGTTAGAAGAAATGCGACAAACTGCGATCGCACAAGCTCAAGAAATCGAAAGCGGAGCCGATCGATATGCTGATAGTGTTCTAGAAGGTATTGAGCAGGATCTGAAAGATATGTTGCGAATTATCACCAATGGTAGACAAGAACTACGAGCAGATTTGCCCCAGCAACGCAATTCTTCACCATCCAAGAAAAGATAAGCGAGATCGTG
Organism: Calothrix sp. NIES-2098; assembly: GCF_963875125.1. Taxonomy (NCBI): domain Bacteria; kingdom Bacillati; phylum Cyanobacteriota; class Cyanophyceae; order Nostocales; family Calotrichaceae; genus Calothrix; species Calothrix sp. NIES-2098. The sequence continues at coordinate 6,690,703 of NZ_CAWNKJ010000001.1, read as the reverse complement.
AATTTATCTATTTAGTTAGGCTATGAAGAAATAAAAACAGGATTTGATCAAAAATTCAACATTAGATAATCTCAACACAGAAAATATTTTGGCTACTAATTAGCCGCAAATAACCTGTGTGATATTTTATTGTGTTCCTAAATTTAAAGAAATACTTTGTTTAAAAAAACGAATTTAAAGCCCATTTTGTAAATAAAGCGGAGGTAATTGTAATTCGCATTTAACATTTCAAAGATTCCCAACTTCTTCAAGAAGTCGGGAGCTAACAACGTAACTAAACTCATATAATAAAACCAACCCTAGCAATATATAAAGTGATTAAATGCTTGAGGAATAATATAATATGCCCATCTTAAATGCATTATTTTTACAGCAAGTTAATTTTGGTTTAAATACAGCTAGCTTGCTGGGAATACTATATATAATTTTCGGTATATTGTATATGATTTTTATGGTATTTTTGCTATTTAGACGTGCTAGCAGGCTTAATAGTATAGCTTTTGTTATTTATCTGTTTCAAGCACTTTTAATACCAAGTATTATGTTACTTTGTGGCTTTATTTTTGTTTTTCAGGGCTGGCGATTAGATCCAATCCTGCAATTTGCTCAATTTTTATTAACTATATTAATTATTTACTTCAGTGCTAAAGATATTCTCATCAATGAAGTTTACAGAAATAGGTAAAATAGCCAACTTTTGATTGTCATCTCTAATAGAGAAAATTGCAGAGTTTGCGTCAACCAAATTTTGGAAGCAATCAGGCTCAAACTTGTGTGCAGCAAGTAAATCTAGCTAAAATTTTGTACTTTCTGTTTTTAACACCTATTAGCTGACGCAATTTTATAGTCAATTACAACGTATATGTAAAATCTCCAACCAACATTCCCGGAACTAGGCTACCTCCAAGTTGACGACTTTCGTAGGTTCCGACTTCAGGGATAAATTCTTGAAAATTGGTCAAATCTATTAAATTGTCTCCCCAGAAACGATAGAGGCTTTCATCGAAACGTAAGTTTTCGATGGGGGCGATAATTTCTCCTTTTTCTACCCAAAAACAAGCATAACGGGTCATACCTGTAATTCTACCCGTGGGGCGATCGCTCCAATTCAAGTAATGTAAATTCGATACATACAAACCTGTATCTAAACTTGGTAAAATCTGCTCGAATGCCAAATTTCCTGGGCTGACTTCTGGCGCACGTAACGTTTCTGAAATATTAGCACTGTTAGCGGTTTTTTGATATTCTTTGGCAGTTCGAGAGTTCACTAAAGTATTTATTAAAAATCCATTTTCGATTATGGGTAACTCTGGTGGTGCCATTTCTCCCCAGCCATTAAATCGTGGTACCAACCCTAACTGAAAGTTTTCTTTTAAAATAAACTTTGGCGAAAGTAGCTTTTCTTGTCGAGATAGTGTAGCTAATGCACTGTTCCCTTGTTGAAGGTCGGCTTCACTCACAGCGCCCCATGAAAGCATCATTACTAAATCAGCAACTGCGGCGGGTGCAAAATAAGTTTTGTATTTTCCTCTAGGCAATTCTTTAGGAGTAACAGAAAGTAATTGTAATTGCCTTTTATCTTCGTTAATCCTTTTGATATAAGCAGATTCATCCCAATTACTACCAGCAAAAGTTCCTTTAACTGCTTGTCCTGATGCTGTAAACAGAGAATAGTCTAAGGTAAATGTGTCTGTAGAAAACCAATGTTTTTGCCCTTGAGAATCGCCGTAACCTTTAATTACAGTTCCCCCAGCGTATATTCCAGTAAAATCTAATTCTGCAACTATTTCTAGTATTGTAGAAACTACATCTTCTCTTGCCAATAATTTACCAGAATGTACTTCCCTACTCCTATTATTTCCTGATGGCAAAACCAGATAGGGATCGACAGGTAACACGCGGATTTCTTCACGTAATTCTTGTAAAGCTGTGTATGCTATTTGCCAATCAATATCCCAATTCCCAGTAAAGGGAAACTGCCGAAAACTACTGCGCCGATCCTCCATTAAAGTTAGTTCAATCCAGCCATCAGCAACATAACCACTTTGTCGCACTTTAGCATGATTTAATCGAGTAAACTGACTCCGTTCACTGCTGAGTTTGGCAGTGAATTCTTCAGTTACACTTTTTTTAATAAGTAGAGTTTCAATCAGTTGATTAAAACTGACCTCTAAAGCCGATAAATCATCACTTTTCATAGGCATTTTTGATTAGGGAAGAAAATAAAGGAGAAGAGAGGGATAAAGGAAATAAACAATTCAAAATTCCAAATTAAGAAACTTATTTGATCGACTCTTGAGCAATAACAAATGACTATTTAACTACCACCACCAAACACTTCGACGTTAGCAAATAGACAAACTGGTGAACCATGTCCTACCCAAATTGCTTGATTTGGTTCGCCTTTACCGCAGAAAGGAGTACCGTAAATTTGCCAATTAGAAGCATCACCAACTTTGATTAAGCTTTGCCAAAATTCTGGAGTTGTGGCGCGATAGTTAGGGTTACGCAGGGTCTTGGTGAGTTTGCCATTTTCAATTAATTTGCCATACTCGCAACCAAACTGAAATTTATAACGGCGATCGTCTATTGACCAAGAACGGTTAGATTCCATGTAAACACCATGTTCAATCCCGGCGATAATTTCGTCAAAGCTGGCGTTTCCTGGCTCTAAATTCAAGTTGGCCATGCGATCGATCGCGGGACGATTCCAAGAGGAAGCACGGGCACAGGCTACACCTGCTACACCTGCTCTGGCTTGGCTTTCAAGACTACCCAAACCTCTTTGAAGTACGCCTTCTTTAATTAAATACTCTCGTGTGGCTACAGCACCCGTATCGTCAAAGCTGTAACTAGCAAATTCACCGGGTACAGTGGGGTCAAAGGTAATGTTCATCAGTGGCGAACCGTAGACTAAGTTACCAAAATCGCTTTTGTTAACAAAGCTACCTCCAGCGTAGTTACGCTCATCTCCTAAAATTCGGTCAATTTCTAAAGGATGCCCAACGCTTTCATGAATTTGCAACATCATTTGGTCTGGTGCTAACACTAGATTAGTGCGTGTATTGGGGCACTCATCTGCTGTCAACAGTTCAACTGCTTGCGCGCCAACTTGTTGTACCCGATGCCATAAACCTTCCTGTTTTAATAGTTCTAGTCCACCTTGGTAACAGTTGGCGTGCCAGCCGTTGTTAGTACGCTGCTGGACGATCGCACCATCTTGGGCAGTAGCTCCGTAATGCGCACCAACAGAGAGAAATTTCTGGTAAACTTCTGAACCATTGCTGCTGACAAACCATGTCTCTTTTTCGCTGCTGGTAAAGCTAGCTGTGGTTTGCACAACTTTGTCGCTAACTTTCAACGTTTGACAAATCCGAATCAGCAGATCGTTAATTTCACCAGGGCTGAGAGCATCTAATGGTTCTAAAAATGGTGAGTTATATTCACCCACGACTTTCGGGCGCTCAGTCTCACGGAAATCATATATCCGCCATTCGCTGGCTACTAGTGCCTGTTTATACGCTATTTCCGCAGCAGCTTGTAAGCTAGCAAGGTCTAGAGAATTGGTAGCAGCATAACCCAAACTGCCATTGACCAAAACTTCCAACATTGCCCCCATTGTGGAGTATTTGCCGTTAGCTTGCGGTAAGCCATCACGAACATGACGGTTAGCGGCTGTTTCTTTAACAGCTCTAATCCCGATCCAATCAGCGGGAATATTGAGATGAGCGATCGCTTTGGTTAGTTCAGAAAACATAATTTAAATTCAATTGTTAACCTCGGTGCCAACGAGTGCCATCCTTACTATCAATTAAGGTAATACCTTTAGCTTGTAGTTCATTGCGGATGCGATCGCCTTCGGCAAAATTCTTAGCTTTTCTGGCTGCTTGGCGTTGTTGAATTAAATCTTCAATTTCTGCATCGCTTAAGCCATCACTTGTAGGAGTTTCAGCTTCTAATTTGGCTTCTAAACCTAAAACTCCCGCCAATGTTACAAGTGTTTGCCACTGTTGAAGTAATTCATCTGCTGGAGTTTCTGTTTTGCCTTCATGCATGATGATATTTCCCTCGCGACGCAGTTCTTTAGCTAATTCAAAAATCACTGCTAATCCACCAGGAAAATTAAAGTCATCATTCACAGCTTCTTGAAAACGTTCTATATAGGAAGTGGAGATTTCTTTTCCATTCGCCGTGTCCTTGACATCCCAACCAAGTTTTTCGCCATATTCATAGCCAAACAGCAAACCTTCTTTCAGGGTGTGCCAGCCGTTGGTAGCAGCAGCGATCGCTTCATCGGTAAAATCGATAGGCTTGCGATATTGGGCTTGCAGCACAAACAACCGCACTGCCATCGGTTCCACCCCTCGATCTAATAAGTCGCGGATGGTGGTAAAGTTACCTAAAGACTTAGACATTTTCTCGCCATCTACCTTCACCATGCCGTTGTGCAGCCAATAGCGAGATAAAGGTTTGCCTGTCACCGCCTCAGATTGGGCAATTTCGTTTTCGTGGTGCGGAAAAATTAAGTCAGCACCGCCAGCATGAATGTCTATGGTATCGCCCAAGCGATCGCGCACCATTGCCGAACATTCTATATGCCACCCCGGACGCCCTTCACCCCAAGGAGAATCCCAAGCAGGTTCTCCTGGTTTTGCTGCTTTCCACAAAGCAAAGTCAAAGGGATCTTTTTTCTTTTGGTATTCTGGATCTTCTAAGTTAACGCGATCGCTTTTACCCGCTTGCATATCTTCTAGCTTCCGCCCCGAAAGCTTGCCATACTCAGAAAACTGGCGTACCGCATAGTAAACGTCACCATCGGCGGGGTAGGCATAACCTTTATTTTCTAAATCGTGAATTAGCCGTTGAATGCCATTCATCGTGTGGGTAGCACGGGGATACTCATCAGCTTTTTTAATTCCCAGCCTGCCCATATCCTCAAAGTAAGCTTTAATGAAGCGATCGGCAACAGCTTCCATTGATGAGTGTTCTTGCCTTGCTCGATTCAGAATCTTGTCATCAATATCGGTAAAATTCTGGATATAGCGCACTTCATAGCCGATAAACTGAAGATATCGCCGTACTACATCCCAAACAATACACGCTCTGGCATGACCCAAATGGCAGTAGTCGTATACCGTCACGCCGCAGTAATACATCTTAACCTTACCTGGTTCTACTGTTTCAAAAGGTTCCTGGCGACGGGTGAGGGTATTGTAAAGAGTTAGGGTCATAAGCAATTAAAACTTCAAAATTCAATATTCAGAATGGTCAAACCTAATGGTGGTAAACATCTTGACTACTTATCTATAATGCAGATAAAGCAACTACAGTTAAGATAAGTAATTTTGAATTAAGTAGATACGTAATAATAGGGTAAAGCACCTGGGATGAGAGTCCAGCATCCCTATCCTAGTGTTTTCTGGACTCTCTGCGCTACACTCCTACTTTTTGACTTTATTTGTTTTGATTAGAGCGCTATGCAATCAGCAGTTACTCCTGAATCTCAAGCAATGGATGCGCCAAAACAAGGTATACCTGTAACAATCATTACAGGATTCCTCGGTAGTGGTAAGACAACATTACTTAATCATATCTTGACTAATCAACAGGGATTAAAAACCGCTGTTTTAGTCAATGAATTTGGTGAAATTGGCATCGATAACGAATTAATTGTTTCCACCGATGAAAACATGGTGGAACTCAATAATGGTTGTATTTGTTGCACCATTAATAGCGATTTAGTTGATGCCGTTTACAAAGTTTTAGAACGTGAAGAAAAGTTAGATTATTTAGTTGTAGAAACAACTGGACTAGCAGATCCATTGCCAGTAGCTCTAACATTTCTCGGTACGGAATTGCGGGATTTAACCCGTTTGGATTCGATTATTACCGTAGTAGACGCGGCGAATTACAGCCTAGATTTATTCAATTCTCAGGCAGCGTATAGTCAGATTGCTTATGGTGATGTCATTATTTTGAATAAAGCAGATTTAGTTGATGAAGCTGCTTTAAATGAATTAGAACGCAAAATTGGTGAAGTTAAAGAAGGAGCCAGAATTCTTCGCACTACACGTTCAGATGTGCCACTTCCCTTAATTTTGAGTGTTGGTTTATTTGAGTCTGATAAGTATTTTGATAACGTGGCAGACGAACATGAGCATCATCACCACGCTCATGAGCATCACGACCACGATCATTCTACCTGCGGTCATGACCATCACGACCATGACCATGACCATGAGCATCATCACCATCATTCTGACCACTTAGAAAATGATGGTTTCACCTCATTGTCTTTCCAAAGTGATAAGCCTTTTTCTATTAGGAAGTTTCAATATTTCTTAGATAACCAACTACCTACTGCTGTCTTCCGCGCTAAGGGAATTATGTGGTTTGATGAAAGCCCCAAACGTCATATTTTCCACTTGTGTGGTAAGCGCTTCACAATGGATGATGATGAATGGAAAGGTCAACCAAAAAATCAGCTAGTTTTGATTGGTCAAAATTTAGATAGCGAAACTTTGCTCAGTCAGCTAGAAAATTGCCTTTGTCTTCCATCTGTTAGTCGAGGTAAAGGCTTCGGTAAATAACTTGAAGTATTTGTAGGGTGGGCAATGCTCACTCTACTACTATATAGATTTCAAAAATCAAGTATGAATAATAATATATTGACTATTGTGGAATTTTGAAATATTTACTATGCCCTTAATTAAAGTACAAACTTCTGTATCTGCTCCGGAAAAGTCTGAAGTTGAGACAATGCTGAAAAGCCTATCAGCTAAGTTAGCAAAGCATTTAGGAAAACCTGAATCCTATGTAATGACAGCTTTTGAACCCGAAGTTCCGATGACGTTTGCAGGTACTACAGATCCAGTTTGCTACATTGAAATTAAAAGTATCGGCACAATGAAACCCGACCAAACAAGTATTATGAGTCAGGATTTTTGTCAACAAATTAACCAAGCATTAGGTGTACCTAAAAATCGCATTTATATAGAGTTTGCAGATGCTAAGGGCGCGATGTGGGGCTGGAACGGTACGACATTTGGTTAGATGTTCATCTAATAAATTTCATAAAAGTTATGGGAGATTGGCACAAATTATATGCAACCCAGAAGGGTTTATCTCCCAGTTTCTTGCCTATCCATCGCTCAATATTCTATGTAATTGAATATTTATTTAACAAAAAAGTGATATTTATCACATTTTTTTGATACATCTAAACTCGCTTTATATCAAATACAAATAACTATAGAATTAAGTAATTTTTTTTAGCAAAGCTGCTGAGAATAATTTATAGGATAATTGTGCTAATTGATGCGATCGCTGTTTAACTAAGAATTTTCTAGGGAACACTATACTCAGTAGCTCCTCAGAAAATTAGTTAAGTAGTCTTATGATTGAGATATCTGCACAATTTAACACGCTTCCTGGTTATAAAATTAGCGATACTCTACATATGAGTGCTAGAAGTATTGTTTATCGTGCTAACCAAATACATTCACAAAAACCAGTTGCTATTAAAGTTCTGAATACTACTTATCCGCAACTCAAAGACTTAATTTTATTAAAAAATCAGTATTCTATATCTAGTTATCTTGACCATCCAAATATTATTAAATGTTATGAGCTAGAAACTTATGGCAATAGTTATGCTCTGATATTAGAAGATTTTGGTGGTATTGCTCTCAGTCAATATGTTAACTCTCAGCCTCTAGAAATCAATGAATTTCTTACTATTGCGATCGCCATTACCTCTGCTCTAGAGTACCTATATCAAAATAAAATAATTCATAAAGATATTAAACCTAAAAATATTTTAATTAATCCAAAAACTAAGCAAGTTAAGCTGATAGATTTTAGTATTTCTTCTATATTACCTAAAGAAAATTCTGAAATTAAAAGCCCTAATATTTTAGAAGGAACTTTGGCTTACATATCTCCAGAACAAACTGGTAGAATGAATCGCGGTATAGACTACCGCACAGACTTTTATTCTCTGGGTGTGACTTTTTATGAATTACTCACAGGACAGTTACCTTTTAATAGTACGAGTCCTGTTGAGTTAGTACATTACCATCTTGCACAAGAACCAATTAATCCCAAAATAGTTAATGGTAATATTCCTCAGCCAATTGCCAATATGGTGCTGAAGTTAATGGCAAAGTCTCCTGAGTCACGTTATCAAACAGCTAGAGGAATCAGGCATGACTTAGAAATTTGCCAGCAGATGTTATTAAGCCAAGGGGAGATTACAGATTTTAAATTGGGAGAAAAAGATATAAGCGATCGCTTCCTTATACCTGAAAAACTTTATGGTAGAGAAAGCGAGGTTAGCACTTTATTAAATGCCTTTGAGCGTGTGAGTTTAGGCAATGTAGAATTGATGCTAATTGCTGGGTTTTCTGGTATTGGTAAAACTTCTATTGTTAATGAAGTCCATAAACCAATTGTTAGACAAAATGGTTATTTTATTTCTGGAAAATTCGATCAATTTCAGCGGAATCTTCCTTTCTCTGCATTTGTACAAGCTTTTCGCAGTCTCATAAGACAATTACTTACTGAAAACACAGAGCAATTACAAGAATGGAAAAATAATATTTTATTAGCTTTAGGCCAACAAGCTGGCGTAATCATCGATGTTATTCCTGAACTAGAATTAATAGTAGGTCAACAACCAGAAATTCCTGAACTTACAGGAAATGCTGCGCAAAACCGCTTCAATTTGCTATTTAGTAAATTCATTCAGGTAGTAGCAACCAAACACCATCCCTTAGTTATTTTTTTAGATGATTTACAATGGGCAGACTCTGCATCTTTAAAATTAATTCAATTATTAATGAATGAAACGGATTCTATATGTCTGTTGCTCATCGGTGCTTATAGAGATAATGAAGTTACTTCTGGTCATCCTTTACTTATGACCTTAGATGCTATTTATAAAACTCCCACTACGGTCAATCAAATTGTTTTAACTCCTTTAGATGAACCTCATATCAATCATTTAATAAAAGATACTTTAGGTTGCCCAGATGAAATAGCCAATCCTTTAACAAGGTTTATATTCCAGAAAACACAAGGCAATCCTTTTTTCACCAATCAATTATTAAAAGCTTTACATGAAAATAAAATAATTAATTTCGATTTTCATGCTGGATATTGGCAATATAATCTTAAAGAAGCAGAGATTTCATACCAAAGTGATGATGTTGTTCAGCTGTTAACTTATCGATTAGAAAAGTTGCCTACATCAACTTTAGAAATATTAAAAATAGCTGCTTGTATTGGCAATAAATTTGATTTAAATCTCTTGTCATTAATTTCAGAAAAATCTCCTGATGAAATAGGAGCTAATTTATGGCAAGTTTTGCAGGAAGGGTTAATTATACCAACAGACGAAATTTATAAATTGTATGCATATGAGCAACCTGAAGCTAGTAATATCTCAGAAATAGAGTTACAAGATTTAGAGCAAAAAATTAGCGATCGCGAAAAATTAACAGTTAACTATAAGTTTCTCCACGATCGCGTACAGCAAGCAGCCTACTCTCTAATTCCAGAAACAGATAACCGAACTATTCACCTCAAAATTGGGCGAACTCTGTTAAAAAATACGAGATTAGAAAACCTAGAAGATAACATATTTGAAATAGTCAATCAACTCAATATGGGTGTTGGCTTAATTACTAGTAAATCAGAAAAATCTGAATTAGCTCAACTTAATTTGATTGTCGGTAACAAAGCTAAATTAGCTACTGCTTATGAAGCTGCTATTAGATATTTGCAGATAGGTTTGCGATTGTTGGAAGCAGATAGTTGGCACAATCAGTATCAGCTAACATTGGATTTATATGTAGCAGCAATGGAAGCCGAATACTTAAATATCAACTTTGAACAAGCAACAATCTACGCAGAAATAGTCAAGCAAAATGCAAATAGCCTACTCGATCGAGTCAAGGCTTATGAAGCTCAAATGCAAATGTATATGGCTGAAATACAAATGCAATTAGCTATTGATACAGGGCTAAAAGTATTAGATATGTTGGGAGTGAATCTGGAGTCAGCACCTCCTGAAAATTTGGATGTTGAAGATTTGATCGACTTACCAAAAATGACTGCTCCCGATCGACTCGCTGCTATGCGTATATTAATTAGCATGATTTCTGCGGCTTATTTTGCAAATCCTGCATTACTGCCATCAATTATATTTACAATGATACATTTGTCTGTAAAGTATGGAAATTCTTCAGCTTCTACTTACGGATATGTTTTATATGGCTTGTTGCTATGCGGTATGTTATCAGAAATTAATGCTGGATATCGCTATGGTGAAGTAGCTTTAATTTTATTAGATAAATTAAATGCTAAAGAACTTAAATGCAGATTATTCTTAGTCTGGAATGCAAACATTAAATTTTGGAAACAGCATCTACGAAAAACTATCGATCCTTTAGTAGAAGGCGTGCAATCTGGTTTAGAAAATGGAGATATAGAATATGTAGGTTATTGTTCTTCAAACCATTACTTACACCTGTTGTTTGCTGGAGAAAATTTGACATCTGTTTCTCAGCAATTAGAACAATATAGTATCTTGATGCACAAGCTGAAACAGCAGTGGACTGTGAATTTACAAAAAGTTTGGTTGCAATTGGTGTTTAATCTACTAGAAACAACTGCTAATAAATATCAATTAAATGGTGTTTTCTTCAATGAATCGGAAATATTACCATTATTTATAGAAACAAATAATTATAATTCCCTCTTTTGTGTATATTTAGCAAAAACCATATTATTTTATTTATTTAACCACTTAAATAGTGCAGTCGAAAGTGCGCGTTTAGGCAAACAATATGTAAACTCTGTTGCTGGACAAATTTCTGTCAGTCAACACAATTTTTACTATTCTCTAGCACTGTTAGCTGAATATAATAACCAGTCTAGCATTGAGCAAGAGCAATATCTAGAACAAGTTTTAGCTAATCAGCAACAAATGCGTCATTGGGCATTTCATGCACCAATGAACTATCAACATAAGTACGATTTAGTAGAAGCAGAAAAGGCAAGAATTTTAGGTCATAATTGGCAATCTATGGAACTTTATGACCAAGCTATTAGAGGTGCTAAAGAAAATCAATATATTCATGAAGAAGCAATAGCTAATGAATTGGCTGCTAAATTTTACTTAGCTTCTGGTAAAGAAAAAATTGCCCAAACCTATCTAATTGATGCTTACTATTGTTACAGCCGTTGGGGAGCTAATACCAAAATTGAAGATTTAGAAAAATGCTATCCTCAGTTACTTTCACCAATTCTCAATCAGAAACAAGTTCCTTTTAATAGGAGCGATACCAATACCTTAGTTGCTGCAACTGTTGATTCCAGCAGTACTGGTGTGACAGCAATATTGGATATAGAAACTGTAACTAAAGCATCCCTAGCTATTGGCTCGGAAATTCAGCTAGATAAATTAATCCAAATGCTTCTGCAAGTAATGTTAGAAAACGTAGGAGGTAATAAAGCTGCGTTAATTCTCCAAGAAGATGGTAAGTTGAACCTTGTAGCAAAATACCAAAATCATCAACCGTGCGAACTACTATCTATACCTATCAATAAAACTCAAGAACTACCAGTTAGTTTAATTAATTATGTGGCTCATACTAAAGAATATTTATTAATTCATGAAGCCACAAAAAACACAAATTTTTCTAGGGATACATATATCATTAAATATCAACCAAAATCTATATTATGTACTCCTATCCTTAACCAAGGAAAACTAATTGGTATTCTTTATTTAGAAAATAGTTTGATAGTGGATGCTTTTACTACCGATCGGTTGCAAATCCTGAAACTTCTTTCTTCCCAAGCAGCAATCTCTTTAGAAAATGCCCAGCTTTATGCAAGATTAGAAGATAAAGTAGCTGCTAGAACCCAAGAATTAAATGCCAAAAATCTTCGCTTGAAACAAACATTACGCGAACTGAAAGTTACGCAAGCTAAACTTATACAATCTGAAAAAATGTCTAGCTTAGGGCAATTAGTAGCTGGTGTTGCTCATGAAATTAATAATCCAATTAATTTTATTTATGCCAATATCGAACCTACTAATAACTATATTGCATCGATGTTGCAACTGATTAATATTTATCAGCAGGAATATCCTCAGGTGACACCGTTGATTCAGCAAATTCAAGAAGATATAGACTTAGAATTTATGGTAGAAGATTTACATAAAATTCTGGATTCTATGAAAGTGGGAGCTAACCGTATTCGTAATATTGTACTTGGCTTACGGAACTTTTCCCGACTGGATGAAGCTGATATTAAGTATGTAGATATCCACGAGGGTATAGATAACACTCTCATGCTGTTACAGTCGCGGTTAATTACAAATGCTAATTATCCAGAAATTACTGTAATTAAAAATTATGCCAAATTACCTTTAGTCGCCTGCTATGCTGCGCAATTAAATCAGGCATTTCTCAATATTCTTAATAATGCAATTGATGCTTTAAATGGGCATAATCAAAAGCGATCGCTCGCAGAAATTCAAAATAATCCTAGCAAAATTACCATCAGTACTCAAGTTATTAAAAATGGCTGGGTGAGTATCTCTATCAAAGATAACGGCCCTGGTATTCCGAAAAATATTAGAGAACGAATTTTTGACCCTTTTTTCACAACTAAACCTGTAGGAGAAGGCACTGGTTTAGGATTATCTATTAGCTATCAAATTATTGTAGATAAGCATGGTGGAAAAATAGACTGTATTTCCGTACCAGGAGAGGGGGCAGAGTTTTGGATTGAAATTCCTATCAAGAAATATTCTTCAGAGTTGATCGTGCAGAATAAAACTAACTAATTTCGTATACTATAATCAGCAAAATTTAAAAGGAAAATTTTAAAAATGAGTTTATTGTATCATGCTTATTTTGTTAAAACACAGGAGTCCAAAGCAAAACTCCAAGAAAAATTCTCCCAAGTAGATTTAATTCCTGAATCAGAATGGATTGTATGTAATTTGAGTGATGATTATTCAGACGAATTATTTGATCCTGAAATTTACTTAACCACAAAAATTTCTTTACAGTTTGGTGAAGTAGTTTTTATTTGTGTAGATACAAGCAACGATCAACTTGATTATGAACATTCAAAAGAAGGTATCTTACTACGAAAAATGTGCTGGCTGTCAGATGGTTGTCAATCAACATGGGCTTGCATAGAAGGAGAAATCGAGGAATGGGAAAATAATATTATCTTCTCTGAAGAAAATTTTGCTAAAACAATAGAAATAATCAAATATGATGAAAATCTTCAGTTTTTACCTGAAGAACATTTTCTGCAAAAGCAAAAAGAACTTCGTGCAATTTGGGATGAGAAACAATATTTAATTGGGGAAAATCTTCCTTTAGGGGATGCAACAATAGGTATTGCTATTCAGAATTTTTTTGGAATAAAGATGCCAAGTTCTTTTGAACAATAGGCAATAAACAGAGAACTAATTGAATTCTTGATTTTTAAGATTCATGATTACTAGATGCAGAAGAAGCAGTTCAATCTACCCCAGTCTGAGTCAAGAAGCTATAGGATAGAGATCCTAGCATCAACTCGCGATCATTTATGTCTGCCACGCCGCTGATTTCTCCAGCTAACTCACTAAACTCCCAACAGTTAGAAAATATCCCTCCCTTATTAGGTGCTTCCGTTGCTGAATTGACTGCTTGGGTGCAGCAACAGGGACAGCCAGCTTATCGAGGTAAGCAGCTACATGATTGGATATATCACAAGGGAGTGCGATCGCTAGCTGATATTTCTGTATTCTCAAAACAATGGCGTGCGGAAGTCGCAGAAATTCCCATCGGACGTTCAACTATACACCACCGCGCTGTTGCACCTGATGGCACTATCAAGTATCTCTTGCAACTTGCAGATGGACAAATCGTAGAAACTGTTGGTATTCCCAGTGATAAACGTTTAACTGTCTGTGTTTCTACTCAGGTGGGTTGTCCGATGGCTTGTGATTTCTGCGCCACTGGTAAAGGCGGTTACAAGCGTAACTTAGCACGTCATGAAATTGTCGATCAGGTGTTGACGGTACAAGAAGATTTTCAGCAACGGGTAAGCCATGTAGTATTTATGGGCATGGGTGAACCGTTGTTAAATACTGAGAATGTCCTAGCAGCTTTAAGATCCTTAAATCAAGATGTGGGAATTGGACAGCGATCGCTCACTGTCTCTACAGTAGGAATACGCGATCGCATTCGTCAGTTAGCCCAACACCATTTACAAATTACTCTGGCTGTTAGCCTTCATGCGCCCAACCAAGCACTGCGAGAACAATTGATTCCCAGCGCGCGTCCCTATCCCATTGAAGATTTGCTGGCTGAATGTCGGGAATATGTGGAAATCACTGGCCGCCGCGTTAGTTTTGAGTATATCCTCCTGGCTGGAGTCAACGATTTACCAGAACACGCTTTGGAACTAGCAAAACGCTTGCGGGGTTTCCAAAGCCACGTGAATTTAATTCCTTATAACCCCATTCAAGAAGTAGATTATAAACGCCCAAATAGCGATCGCATTCAAGCCTTCGTTAAAGTCCTCAAGCAGCAACAAATTGCTGTCAGCGTCCGTTACTCCCGCGGTTTAGAAGCTGATGCAGCTTGCGGACAACTTAGAGCAAGTAAAAATTAAAGATGCAACCAACTGTGGAGCAAGTTATCAGTTAACCAAAATGCTCATACCAATAAATCTTGTTCAGAATAGATGAAAGCACAGGCGAATTGGTAATTCTTGCTGGAGATGAGATTGAGATAACGGTCGATAAACAAGGAATAGTAAATTATGACCAAACCTGATTTTAAGACAATGCCCAAAGCAGAATTGAGGGCTTACGTACTGCAACATCCTGACGATAATTAAGCTTTTTATGAATTGTCGGATCGGATAAAAGCTAATGCTAAACCTCTCAAAATTGAAGACTTGCCTCAAATTATTCAGCGTCAGCGCGAGCAAGCATAGTCAAGTAAATCTATTAGTAATATTAAGAGCGTCGTGCTACTAACACAACGCTCTTTTTTCTCAAAAACTAACAGTTTACGTTACTAGAGAAAACAAAAGTTTTACATCTTAGCATGAATACCAGGGGCATAAGCCTCAATGACTTTGCCAGTGCGAGTGCAGCTAATCATCAAGTAATCACAAGCTGGGCATTGGGTACGAGTTATATGACTATCAGAAATATAGTGACGTTCAGCTTTACTACCACAGTTGGGGCAGCAAATTTGTTGTACTATCTGCATTTTAAAATCCCTGGTTGTAACGATTTCTAGTAAATAAAGACAGTGAAATAAACCAGTAAACATTCTGGTTTACTACCACCTCATAAAAAGCCTATATAATTGGCTAACTTCTTTAAACAAAATTAAAGCTGGTAAAAACAACCCCTATTTTCTAATTATTATCCTAGTAGATCTATGGGTCTAACATCTCACTTTGGATATATAAATTAATTTTTGCTGTAGCTCCTGTTTAGATATTTACTGATCCCCAATGTTAATACCTCTATATCAAATGATTTATAGCGATCTCCAGCTAGAGTAAGTATATTAATAGCAAAAAGCTAAAATTAGAAGATTACTGTATAGTTAGTCACAAAATTTTTATTTTAAGCTTAACTTAAGATTTGTGAAGATTGTCATAGGGATGAAATTGTCGTGAAACAATTTAATCAAAACTTCCAATACTCACCCTTAAGAGTATCGTTTATGTCTGCTAGTCTAGTTGTTGGTAATGGGTAATGGGGAATGGGTAATAGGTAATGGGTGTATCCAATTATCAATTACCCATGACTTCTTCTTGTTGTCAGACTCATAACCTTCGATACTCAAGCAAAATCATGACTTAAAGCTTCAAGCTAGAGTATTTAAATACACAAATATAGACGCTACTATAATTCAATTTCGTAGTAAGGCAAGGGGTTTTGACCTGCACCCATAAGCCAACGGGCATCAGGTTTCCAAGTACCATTGGGTTCTTCTCGGCGACGGGTTTGAACTGTTAATTTGTTACCTTCCAATTTCAGAAGATTGTATTGCAGTGGATAACCGGGAACCCACTCGCCTATTGGTGCGCCAAAAGTTCCAGCACAGACAATATCTAGTTTGCGACCGCTGGTACTAACGTCGTAGCGGTAAAAACTGTTCTCGGCTTTGTGAATGTGACCGTGAAGCGCAAAGCGAAAGCCGGATTGTGCTAGCCTTTCCATAAAGCCAGCATCTTTAATGCGGTCTTCAAAGGGACTGTTAACAGGGTGATGCCAAACTCCTATTTTTAGTAAATTTCGATATGCGGGATTTTGGCGAATCTGTTTGAGAGCATTGGAAATAGCACGAGGATGAATGCTGGCACGATTTCTGTAATGGTGGTCAAGTTGCCAAGCAGAATTTAAACCTACTATCAGCAAGTTTTGTTCGGGGAAGTGGTGCAAAATTGCTTGCTCTTCGTATGCTAAAGGATAGGGTTCGCCTTTGATATCCTGATAAAACTGGCTGAAGTTGGCAAAGCGCTGTTTGTATTTTTCTAGATCTAGAACTTCAATATATTCGCCTTTATCAATAATATGATTTTCATCTAAGGGGCCTGTATATTCTTTGCGTCGTTGCAGAGTATATGCTTGTTCTGCCAGTCTCCAGTTGAGGTCATGGTTCCCAGGAACAATCACTATCTGCTGTGGTTGCAGTTGAAATTCTTGGCAGAGGTCATTGAGAAATTGTTTCGCACCACAGTATTCTTCCAGGTTAGATTTCTTAGCGATATCACCAGAAAGAATTAAAGCATCAAGAGTTTCACACTTGAGTTCCCAATGCAAGTCTTCTGCTAAGGTGTCGTACCAGTTATAAGCATCATCTGTACTACCAAAATGCAGGTCAGAGAGGTGGAGAATGTTTGTCAAGGAGAAGGAAATAGACGGTTGAGCTAAAGTACTAAAAGTATTCTCAACAGCCTGTGATTGATGTCCTTGTGTCAGATTTTTATCTAGTTCTGCAATTAATCGGGTGATTTTATCTCGTTCTGCCTCTGCTTGTTCAATTTCTTTATCTAACTGGAAAATAACTAAAGGATTAGCCTCAATAATTTTTTTCTTACGTAAGTAAAGTATCTTTTCTTCTGCTAAATCAAGCAGGTTCAGCAGTTCATTCCTGCGATCGCTATGTGGATCTTGACTAGAGGACATCAGTTACCTCCTCACCCTTTCACTAACTTTTATGAGCTATTAATCGGAAGAATATTTTCTCTAACTCCACCCAAACAAACATTAAGCCACTAAACCCAAGACAAACAGCTAATTGTGTACCATCTAGCAAGTGAGTTCCAAAGAAACTTCGCAAGGGTGGAATGTAAATTAGCATCATCTGCAAAATTGTCATCAAAACCACAGTTCCTAAGAGATATATGTTAGAGAAGGGATTTATTTCTATGGCTAGTCGGTTATTTGAGCGCATAGCTATGGCATGACCCATTTGGGCAATACACAGAGTAGTAAATACCATTGTCTTCCAAGCCTCAGGATCGCCTTGATACCCAGGTGCATGAGTATAACTGTAAGCCCACGTCATTAAACTAATTGTAATCACCGCAAAGATAATCCCAATGCGGATGATATAGGAACCCAACCCCCTAGCAAAAATACTTTCACGAGGGCTGAAAGGTGGACGCCTCATCACATCTGACTCAGGGGGTTCCACAGATAATCCTAGGGCTGGTACACCATCTATTACCAAGTTCATCCAAAGAATTTGTAAAGGTGTGAGGGGAACGCCTGCCAAACCGATTAAAGGTGCAGCAGTGATGACGAGCACCATCCCAATATGAAATGCTAGGATAAACTTGACGCAACGCCGAATATTAGTATAAAAAACACGCCCTTCCTTAATGGCAGGGACAATATTAGCAAAATTATCATCGAGTAAGATCGTGTCGCTGGCTTCTTTACTCACATCTGTGCCAGTGATGCCCATTGCAATACCGATATCAGCCTGTCTAAGAGCTGGGGCATCATTAACGCCATCACCAGTCATGGCTACAAATTTGCCGCGACGTTGCAGGGCTTGCACAATTCGCAGTTTGTGTTCTGGAAGAACTTGAGCGTAAATACTCACTAAGTCAACATTTTGCTCTAGGTCTTGGTCGCTCATGCGCTGTAATTCTTGACCTGTGAGGATGCGCTCGCCTTCAGCCGCAATACCTAGATCGGTTGCGATCGCTCTTGCTGTTAATTGATAGTCACCTGTAATCATAATCGGTCGAATGCCTGCTTCTCGACATTCTTGTACTGCCGCCCTGACTTCTGGACGAGGTGCATCCAGCATTCCCACTAATCCCAGCCAGATCAGTTCTTGCTCGGATGTTTCAGCTGAACTTTCTGGGGGAATTTCTCTAAGCGGTTTATAGGCAAAACCCAGTATACGTAAACCCTGAATCGCCATTCGGTTATTTTCTGCCAGGATTGTATACCTTTGTTCTGAGGTCAAAGGAACTGAGCTATTGTTTAACAGAATATGAGTGCAACGTACTAAAATCAATTCTGGTAAGCCTTTGGTAAAAATTAAATAATTTCTCGCATTACCTAAAGGCAAAACCCCAGTTTCAATTGCCTCGCTCACACAAATCACGCTCATCCGCCTGCGTTCTGGGGAAAAAGGAAATTCTGCTACTCGGCTCAGCTGACTTTTATACCGATCTTGTTCAATTCCAGCTTTAGCCGCTAGTGCGAGCAATGCTCCCTCTGTCGGATCTCCCAAAATCTGCCATTGACCTTTTTCTTGTTCCAGAACCGAGTCATTACAAACTATACAAGCAACGAATAAAGCTTGTAATTCTGGATAATCTAGTGGTTCAATTACATTCCCTTCTAGTTGAAATTCGCCAACGGGGATATAACCTTCCCCAGCAACTTGGAACGAGTGGTTATTTGTATAAACTGATGTAACCAGCATCTTGTTCTGTGTCATTGTGCCAGTTTTCCCAGAACAGATAGTACTCACGAAACCGAGAGTTTCCACCACCGACAATTTGCGAATCAAAGCATTGCGGCGTACCATACGTTGAGTTCCCAATGCCAAGCTGACAGTGATGACTGCGGGTAGTCCGACGGGAACTGCCCAAAATGCGATCGCGAGAGCAACTGCTAAAAGTTCTTGTAAGTTACTCAAACCTCTGGCCTGAACGATACCGCCGATAACTACGATCGCTACGAGAATCAAAGAACCCGTGACTTGGACGTTACCTATTTGAGTCATCCGCTGTTGTAACGGGGTTGGTTCACTCTCCACCGATTGCAATATGGTGGCCATCTTGCCTAGTTCCGTGTGCATCCCGGTGTTGGTAACTAAGACTTTAGCCCGTCCTTGAATGACTTCGGTTCCGAAAAATACCATATTGACGCGATCGCCTAATGGTGTTTCTTCTGGCAATTGCAATGTTGCTTGTTTATTCACAGCTTCAGCTTCACCAGTCAGTGCCGATTCCCTTATTTGTAAATTAGATTGTTCAATTAAGCGCCCATCTGCACCTACCTGCATTCCAGCTTCCAGCAGCATTACATCTCCTGGGACTAATTCTTTGGCTGCGATCTCTAGCAGTTTGCGATCGCGGATGACTCGCACTAAAGGAGAGGTGAGTTTTTTCAAGGCTGCGAAAGCTTTTTCGGCACGGCTTTCTTGCACATAGCCGAGGATGCCATTAATGATGACAACGGACAAAATAGCGATCGTATCTTTGAATGGCATATTACCAGGCTTTAAGTTGCCTCCTTGCCAAGCCACAAAGTCTAAAACCCCAGAAACGATCGCTATAGCAATCAGCATCAATAACATGATGTTCTTGAACTGATCCAAAAGAATCTCCCAAGCGCTGCGGCCGCTGTTCTCTTCCAGTTCGTTGGGGCCGTATTTTTGCAAACGCTTTTCGACTTCTTGGAGTGATAAACCTGTGTCTGCGTTACTATCAAGCAGTTCTAGGGCTTGCTCGATTTCTAAACTATGCCAAACCGCAGCACCTTCTCTATTTTTCAGCCCTTGAGGTTTGGCGCTAGGAACTAGCTTAGAGGGGATATATAAAACTACTTCAGCAACTTGTGCTTGTTTTTCTTGCCCCAGTACTTTATCAAATTCAGCTGTTGCACCTTCCCAGTCACCACGAGCCAGCTTTGCTCTTCCACGGGCATAATTTTGCAACCGTTGAAAATCTGCAAACTCTCCTAGAGGTTCGGCAAATGTGTCTACCAACGATGCTAAACGGATGACCTCGACTCGATCCTCTAAATTTGTGCCAGAGAGGACTAACGCCAGTTCGCGAAATGTTTGTGTAGGTTTTTGATATGCTAAAGCTTGCCAGCTTTGAACGCGAGCAAATTCACGAATATCAGGATCGTCACTATGAAGTTGCTGTTGAATATAGTCCAGCAAGAAATCAGACAAATCTTGAATCCGCTGTTGCCCAAATCTTTCATCTACCTTTAATTGAGCCAGCAGCAGATTTTTGACTGCTAAATCTATTTCATATAATTCATAGCCAACGCGATCGCATAAGCCAGAAAGCAACAGATCTGACACAGCAATCCAAGGAATGTTGAGCAGTTTACCGCGTACATCTCTTTGAAAATTAGCCCATAAGCGGTATAGCAGATCGGGCGTAAGTGCTAAGGGAAAAGCAGCGTGATAGGCTAGGTATAAATGTGCTTTGCCAAAACGGTTTTCAAAAGATTTAATCAGTTTTTTGGCTTTTTTTTCTTTTCTTTCGGAAATTGATGCCTCCGAACTGCTCATACTGCGGCATTATCCCTTTGAATATTTAAAGCGTCCTCTTAACACATCAATTGTATTCTGTAAACCTCTGCGGCTGATTTCAAACATCGGTACATAATCGGCAATTTTTCCCGCCGTTGTCCCAGACCACCGCGCTTTCGGTACGGGATTAAGCCAAGCGATATAACGAACTTTTCGCTTTAGCTGATTTAAAAATTGAATCGTCAATTCTATTCTTTCTGGATTAAAACCTCCACGCGCCGAACCTGCATCGCTAAAAATCAATACTCCTGTTTGCGCCGATGGAAGATTGCCAATAATCTCATTGATTAATTTAGCTTCTAAATGAGATGGATCGTGGTAGAGATATTCCACAGGACAATTATGGAAATAGTAGATTTCAGCACTGCCCAAACGTCCACCCTGTAAGGCAGTTTCTTTGAGTCGCTGGGATAGCATATGAAAAGGCACCATAGAGCCATCCCGATCTATGAGTAACAGCACTTCGCTTTTGTTAACATAGCGCGGCTGGAACACAAGCTCTAGAAAAAATCTTTGGCGTCCAATCTGGTTGATTGTAGCTTCTATATCTAACTCTGTAGGAGATCCTTCACGAACTCGACGCCGCAAGTAGCGCCAGCTTTGTTTCATTTGCCGATGTGTCACTGGTAAGTAGTCAGTGGCTAGCATAAAGCGATCGCTACGCATCTCGTTATCAATGCTTGTAGCTTGTTGCACTAGTTGCGCTATATGCACTTCATCTGGCAAATTTTGTGTCAATGGTAAAAGTTCAGCTGGAGTAGTTTGGCTGGGAATTTGTTCTGGTACGGAATCAGGACGAGTGGCTACTAGCAATTCATCTTTCATCTGTTGTGTCAATGATGGAGATGTCGTGGAAGGATTCTTGTCTTTAATGGATTTTGGCAATGATGTTGCAGCGCTACTAGACCGATTTTGGGGATTCAGTTTCGTTAACCATCTCAAAAATCCATATCCAGCACTCAGAACTACGACGATGAATAGTAAGCTCGAAACAATCGGATCTATTGGGTTTCCGCCTACATTGACTGTTGGTGTTGGAGTCGGGTTAATTGTTCCATCTGAAGCATCTTTCTCCTCTTTGACAGTGGATGTGATTCCGAGAATGATTCCCACCTCTAAAATCCCTAGTACTGCGTAGCGAGACATTTGAGCAATTTGGCGCTGCTTGCGATCGCCTGTAACTTGCTGGCTATCTTCTGAGCTAGGAATAGTTGGTGTTTGCGAAGGTATGGGAATATTTGCATTGGCCATCACTTTTTGAAAGTGATAGTTAAACAAATGCATTTCCTCAGGTGATTTGATCCACAAAGTCTGACACAAGCGTTTTAAGGCATTCTGGTCAGTAATACCAAAGCCAGCCTGTAAAGCTTTCAGCAATAACTGATATTCATTAATGCCAAGTGGTAAGCCTGCTTCGCGCAATTGGTTGAACAGATCGAGCAGAGGTAATTCATTCGCTTCCACGGATTTGTCTCAGATAACGCATATGATCGTCCCAACTTTTCAGCAAGACGCTCATATATGGCAGCTTACCATCCAGTTTTTGCAAAACCTCATCCTGGGGATAGCGTTGCAGAACCCGAAACCAGTCAATTAATTCACTGGTGCTCACTTGTTTGCCAGCTTCTCCTTTCATTTGCTCGCGCAATTCCTGAAAGCGGTTGATAGACTTATTTACTAAAGCCGCTGGTGCTTCCGAAAAATGAGCTTTGAGAATGTCTACTAACTGGTGGCTATTGGGAAACTCAATGTAGTAAAACAAACATCGCCGTAAGAACGCATCCGGTAAGTCTTTCTCATCATTGCTAGTAATAAATACTATTGGCGGTGTTTTTGCTTGAATTTCTTGTCCCGTTTCCTCAACAATAAACCGTTGCTCATCTAGTTCCAATAGCAAATCATTGGGAAAGTCAATGTCTGCTTTATCAATTTCGTCAATCAACACTACTGTCCGCTGGTTGTTGAGGAAAGCCCGTCCTACGGGGCCCCATTGCACATAATTAGCGGGATTACTAATGCGTGGAATCTCTTCATCTTTAATTGTGCGGCCTGCGGCAACGAGTTGTGCATCCCGTAAGCGGCTGACAGCATCATATATGTAAAGACCATCCTTGGCTTTACTAGTAGACTTGATGTACCAGGCTTCAAAGGGTAGACCGAGTTCGTAAGCTACCGCACGAGCTAATCTTGTCTTACCACATCCCGGTTCTCCCTTAAGCAGCAGAGGTCGTTCCAAGTAAATAGCTAGGTTAACAGCCTCTACCAATTCTTCATTTGGTAAATAGGGATACAAAATTTGTCCCTTCCAATCTCGTTCTCCTGGCTGGGGCTGCGCCTTGCCTGTATATTCAAATTGGCGATTATTCATAGTGTTAACCATTTATCTTTTTCTGTATACCACTCACAACCGCAGATTCCACAAATTGCTTCTAGTGCTTCTTCAGGAATGCCATTCTCGCTTTCCTCCAGAATTTCCTTAACAGGATCTTGCATATTAGTAATTTTATTAGTGACTTCAAGGTTACATAGCTCAAAATCGGTTTCAAGCGTCCGAATCCAATCAGTCAAAATGCGATCGCAAAATGGATTTATCTGCGGCAGTTTGATAGGTTTTTTGGGTTGCCATGTCGGCTCGATTTTTTCTACAAAAATGGTATCTTCAGTGCCCACATCGCCTTGATAATCTACCAAAAACATTAGTAACTTGAAATTATTTACTGGCGATAAATTTTCTAATGCTCTGTTTGCCAATGGCAACCAAAAATTATTGAGTAATTCAGGTAAATAAGATTCTGGCATAAAGTCTATATCATGGAAAACGATGATTAGATGCTGAGTTTTCCAAAACTGATATGCTTTTTCCAGTATGTTTGGCAGGGATTTTTGTGGCAATGGCAGACCCAACCAACCACCTAATTCCCGCCAGAGAGTATTAATATCATTTTTACGGCTTATGCGCCGAAGTTCAATTGGTATTTCTTTGGGTTTTTTACCACCGTAGCTGAGATACTGCTTGACTAATCGATTCAATAACCAACGTTGTCCATAATCTGGCAAACCTTGTATCAGGAAAGCTCCTATGGACTCTGTTTTGAGAAATTGTGCAAAGGAGAATAGTTGATCTTGGTAATTCAATCTCAACAATACATTATATAATTCATGACTATTATTTGTTCTGGCTAAATTTTCTCTTTCGGCTTCGGCTTCTTGAATCTCTTTATCTAGCTGAAAAAGTATTAAAGGGCTAGCCTCTGTTATTTTTTTCTGGCGTAAGAACAATATTTTTTCATCTATCAAATCGAGCAATTTTTGCAGTTCATCTTGTTGGTTCATGTCAATCTTGACATAGGAGCGAGTGACTAGTTTGTGTTTATAAATTGTTACAGTAGTTATTTAACTTGTATAAATCCCAAACTAAAACAGGTTTTTAGAACTTTGCTGTTAAAAACCTGTGGATGTAATTAAAAAGGTAAAGCTAGTTAGACTGAATTATGAATTAGAGTGTATTCTTTTACAAGTTTTTTGGCATCAAGTATTAATAAATATTAAATCGAGTTGTCTAGAAAATTAGTATGATACCAAATTGGATCGATAATATTTTTTGAGTTTTTTGAAGTAGTTTTTGCTAACTAACGATTATCCCGAATTCCAACTTAGTATCAACTTAGTATCCTTTTTAAGGATGAAAATAATTGTAGATTTCTTGAGCCAAACGCGGCCCAATGCTGGGAACTTCAGCTAGTTGTGCGGGTGTAGCTTGGCGAATATAATCAACAGAGCGAAAATGTCCTAAAAGCAGCTTTTGGCGATGGTGTCCTAAGCCAGGAATTTCATCTAAACGCGATCGCTTTAATTTATCGCTGCGTTGTTGGCGATGGAAACTTACAGCAAAGCGATGGGCTTCATCGCGCAATCTTCGCAATAACTGCACTCCTGGTTGTTCTGCATCGGTTTCTAAAGGTAGAGATTCTCCCGGTAAAAAAATCTCTTCTCGTCGCTTCGCCAAACTGACTACTCGCAAGTCTTCTAATAAGTTCATTTCTTGTAAAATGGCGACAACCGATGATAACTGTCCTTTACCACCATCAATCATCACTAAATCCGGCCAGTCGGGATTACCCGATCGCTGCAATTGCGGATCTTCGATATACTTGCGAAACCGACGCTGAATCACTTCCGCAAGACTGGCGAAATCATCTGAATGTCCGGCTGTAACCGTAGGATTTTTAATTTTGTAGTGGCGATAGTACTGTTTGGCGGGTAAGCCATCGATAAATACTACTTGAGAAGCAACTGCATTCGACCCCTGAATGTGGGAAATATCGTAACCTTCGATGCGGTGGGGTAAGTCTGGTAAATCAACAATTGCAGCTAAATCTTGCATTGCTTGTTGGTTGCGATCGCCCAATTTTTGCATTCTTTGCAATTCATACTGGGCATTGCGCTCTACCATCTCAATTAATTCTGCCTTAGTTTGGCGTTGCGGAGCTAGAATCGTCACTTTTCTACCTTTACGCTGAGTTAAAACATCTGCCAATATTTCCGCTTCTGGTAACTCATGCTGTACCAAAATTTCGATGGGAATTTCCACTGAGTCAGCAGTTTGGTAGTGTTCTTCTAAAACTCGTTGTAAAATAGCTCCTGGTTCAGCGTGCGCATCCGCTACAAATGCCAAGCGTCCGACCAATTGCCCAGCACGAATTTGAAATAATTGAATGTAAGCAAGTTGTTCGTCTGCGGCTAAGGCGATCGCATCCCGCGACACTGTATCATCTGGTAAGGATACTTTTTGCTGTGCTGTGAGCGATTTTAACCCAGCTATTTGGTCGCGAATCCGTGCGGCTGACTCAAAATTCAACGCTTCGGCAGATTTCTCCATCTGCTGCGTCAAAATATCAATCAGTTCTTGAGTGCGACCTTGAAATACCATCGCCACCTTTTGCACGGTTTTACGGTATTCTTCCGGTGTAATTAGCTGTTGACACACGCCCGGACAGCGCCCCAAATCATAATTTAAACAAGGACGGTCTTTAAACAGTGGTTGCGGTCGTTGACGCAGCGCAAAAATCCGCTTCGATATGCGTAATATCTCGCGCAATAGACCTGCATCTGTATATGGCCCGTAAAACTTATCCTTTTCCTTCCCTAGTTGGCGTTTGCGGGTGATAAAAATCCGGGGATAGTCTTCTGACCAAGTGATGCAAACATAGGGATATTTCTTGTCATCCTTCAGCAGCACATTAAAATATGGCTGGTGCTGCTTGATCAAATTAGCTTCCAGCGCCAAGGCTTCTGCTTCAGTATCGGTGACAATAAATTCAATTTCTGCCACCTGCTTTACCATTGTGGCAATACGTTCGCTTTTGTTGTACCCGTCGCGGAAATAGGAACGCACCCGCGATCGCAACTTCCGCGATTTACCTATATAGATAATGCGATCGCTCACATCCCGCATAAAATAAACACCTGGTTCCGGCGGAATTTCAGCTAGACGGCTTTCCAAGCGTTCGGTATCTTTAACCAGTGTTTGAACAGATTTTGTCACGACTCAAGTTAGGTAAATTTACAAATCCACCTAATTTCTATTTTAAAGAAAATATATGGTAATCCGAGTTGATTCCTGAAATTGCTTGTTTAGTCTGTCGCAAAATCACGACAGAATTTAACAGATAGTAAATTTACTTATCTACTATCTGGTATCGTCTTTTAATCGTAAAAATTTTAACTTTGACCGACTGACTGCCTAAACTTTAGGGAATAGGCCATAGCCAACAGTCAAAGTTATGAGATTTCTCATCAGGGATATAACTGAAATTCTAACTAACATCAGTTATTGCATATTAGTGAATCTCGATATCTTTATGTTTTATACTCAGCTTGCAAATATTCTTTATCAAGAAGCAAGTTTTTCTTCAATTGTTAAGATCAGCTCTTTGAGATTCACAGGTTTTACAAAGTAGCGACAAGCCCCTAAACTCATCGCTCGCTCTTGATCGTCTCTGAAAGCAAATGCTGAAACTACGATAATTGGTATTTTTGATAATACTTGGTGATGCTTGATTTTTTCTAGCAATGAATAACCATCAATGTCCGGTAATTTTAAGTCTAGTAATATTAGCTCTGGTTGGAATTTCTCCACTATTGAGAATAAAGCAGAGCCTACCGATAGACTTTGAACGTTGAATCCACAGTAACTGAGATAGTCACTCAGCAACATTCGATTAACATCATTATCCTCAATTAGCAAAATTCGTCTATTTTGTTGCGACTTTAATCGCTGATTTATAGAGAGTAATTGTGCTGTCATTGTTAGCTATAATCTGATATAAAATTCAAAAATTATTGTCCAAAACTCAACCAAAACTCCCTAGCCGAACTTAGAAAAATAGCAAATTTGCTAAATGCAACGCAGGTTAAACTTTAATAAATAAAGTGTAGCTGCTGTTTACTGATGCTTCATAATATTATCCCTAAAATCGGGCTTAACGAAAAAGTTAATATTTTCTTTAGCTAATTTTTTATGAGTTTGTGGTATTAAATAATTGGCTAATTTTCCAATATTCTTGCCTTGTCCCCATACTATTTTAGATGAAGCATTGCTTGTATGCTGGGATTTTGTAAATATATCTGTCGTATTTTTTAATTATCCCCATTCATCTGAAATAGCCATCATGAACTGCGTACACCAACGCTATCTCGTGGGTTTACCGATGTTCGCAGCTGGTGTTCGCATAGTTCAAATGCATTAGTTTAGGAAATATGCTCCTAAAGAAATTCAGCAATTCTCTCAACAGCAGTTTCTAAAATAGGTGGTTCGTGTACTAAGGCAAAGCGAACATATCCTTCACCAGATTTGCCAAAACCAGCACCAGGGGAAGCCGCTACTCCGGTCTTTTCTACTAGCTGAGTACAAAATTCTCTAGAATTCTGGCTCCAAGCAGGGGGTAACTGCGCCCAGATATACATTGTGGCTTTGGGAGTGGGAACGTGCCAACCAATGCGGTGTAAAGCAGTAATAAATGTATCGCGACGTTGGCGGAAGGTAGCAACAGCTTTTTCCACGCCTGTTTGGGGGCCGCTCAAGGCCGCGATCGCCCCATTTAAAATTCCCCGATACTGATTAAAATCCACAGCCGCTTTTACCTGACGTAGCGCTCGAATTAATTCAGCATTACCAATGGCATAACCAATGCGGAAGCCACCCATATTGTAGGACTTGGAAAGGGTGAAAAATTCTATAGAGATACTTTTATCGGGGTCAGCTTGCAAAATTGAAGGAACTAGGGATTGGCGATCGCCCCGACTCTCAGCAAATACCAAATCTACATAGGGGAAATCGTGAACTAGAACGATATTATGTTGCTGACAGAAGGCTACAGCTTCTTGAAAGAAAGCTAAAGGCGCGATCGCTGCTGTCGGGTTATGAGGGTAACTTAAGACCATCATCCGCGACTGCGCCAAGACAGGCGCAGGAATATCGCTAAATACAGGTAAAAAATTATTTTCCGCCCGCAGCGCCATTGGATAGATTTGACCGCTAGCTAAGTAAACTCCTCCAGTATGAGAAGGATAGCCAGGATCGAGCAACAAAGCAAAATCTCCAGGGTTGATTATTGCTAGGGGTAAATGCGCTGTACCTTCTTGGGAACCAATTAGCGGTAGTACTTCTGTTTCTGGATCGACTTTAATACCAAATTTTTTTTCGTACCAATTAGCAGCAGCTTGACGAAAGCCGAGAGTACCGTGAAACAGTAAATAACCGTGGGTACTGGGGTCGTAAAGAGACTGAGCGATCGCTTCAATTACATGAGCTTCAGCTGGCAAATCCGAAGACCCCAAAGACAGGTCAATTATCTGTTTACCAGCAGCCAAAGCAGCCGCTTTGGCTCTATCCATATCTGCAAATACATTAGATTGCAGTGGTTGTAAACGCTTTGCAAATTCCATAATCATCAATAGTTAATCGTCAATAGTCAACTTTCAATAGTCACTAGTCAATAGTCAAAAATCTTGGGAATTTGGACTATTAGCTAGCGACTTCGGACTTTAGACTATTAACTAATTGCTATTTAAATGTGTCTCTAACAGGCTGAGTAATTTGTCTTTACCAATAACTCCCTCAGAGGATACCAATAGTTCCTGACCTTTTATTAGCCTGAGGGCAGGTACGCCTTCCACTTGGTATTGCTTAACCGTGAGTGGGTTGGGGTCAATTTCTATTTTAACGACTTTGAGGCGATCGCTGTACGTATTGGCAGCAAAATTTATCAGTGGTGACATGAGTTGACAAGGCCCACACCAGGAAGCCCAAAAGTAAACCAATACTGGCAGATCGGCTGTCAAAACTTCGGTTTCAAACTCAGCATCAGTTATGGTGATTACACCTTTACTCATTGCAGTCTCCATCAGGTGGCATCGATCAAAGTTGGCACACAAAATACTCTATCCCAATCTGAGTGCTGAGTCATTGGTCATTGGTCATTGGGCAATAGTTATTTCTTCCTTGTCCTCCTTGTCCCCTGGCTCAGAACTAAGGAAGCAAAATCCCACAACGTTTAGTTGTGGGACTAGCTGTAAGAATTTATCTAACAAAGTTACATTTGATCCAATTGCTTGCGTAAGGAATCCAACTCAGCATCTACCACTTCATTAGATTTAGGAGATGTGGTTTGTTGCTGCGGTGGTAATTGGGGTTGATTGGGCGAACTAGCAGGGCCTAGGGTCATTTGAGCTTTCAAAGCTGCCAATTCATCATCAACATCGCTACCAGATTCCAAAGCTGCAAATTGGCTTTCTAGATCTGCACCTGCTAACTCTGCTGCTGACTGCGCGCGCGCTTCTTGCATCAAAACTTTTTCTTCCATGCGCTCAAAAGCCGACATAGCACTGCTGGTATTCATCCCCCGCACCATACCTTGCAGTTGCTCTTGGGCTTTCGCAGTGGTAATCCGCGCTTTGAGCATTTCTTTCTTGGTTTTGGCCTCAGAAATCTTGCTTTCTAGCTGAATTAAGTTGCGCTTGAGGGTGTCAACTTGAACGTTTTGCTGATCGAGGCTAGTTTTGAGGGCAGTGCTAGTGTCAGTGTAAGTCTTTTTACGTTCTAGGGCTTGCCGTGCTAGGTTTTCATCACCTTTTTGCAGAGCTAGTTGAGCATTACGCTGCCACTTATTGATTTCGTTTTGGGCATCATTGTACTGCTTCTCAGTGCGTTTTTGAGCAGCGATCGCTTGAGCAACACCCTGACGCAGCTGTACTAAGTCTTCCTGCATCTCCAGGATGGCTTGTTCCAGCATTTTTTCGGGGTCTTCAGCTTTATTTACCAGGTCATTGAGGTTAGCACTGACTACTCGCTTAATACGATCGAATAATCCCATAAGTTTGTTTTTTCCTTGTGTTGTTTACGCAATTTGTTGGACAGTTAAGCTTTTTACTGTTTAATAACTACTTATTCCAATGTAATCTTTCCGGCCTGGAACAGTACCCCCCAACACCCCTTAATTGTTAAGATATACTCCCGCTTCGGTAATTGCCCAATCATTCAGGGTCTTGACTTTTAGGTAACTGTTGTTCTAGTTGTGTGTTATTTGGCTCATCTAAAACTTGATGTTTCATCGTTGCTAGTTCGGCATCAATATCATTTGTAGATTCCAAAGCAGCAAATTTTTTTTGCAAGTCATCACCACCCAGTTGAGCTATGGCTTCTGATTGAGCCTCTATCTGCAAGACTTTTTCTTCCATGCGCTCAAAGACATTTAAGGTGCTAGTAGAAGAAACTCCACTGAGCATTTCCTGGAGTCTAGCAGATGCTTCCGCCGAACGGGCGCGGGCAATATAGAGATCTTTTTTAGTTTTCGCCTCCGAAATTTTTAACTCCAGGGTGCGCATATCCTGCTTGAGTTTCTCAACCAAATCGGTTTGCTCTGACTTTTGGTTAGAAAGAGCTTTAGCCGTTTCTTGGTAAACTCGACGTTTGGTGAGTGCTTCCCGTGCTAGCGTTTCGTTACCTTGTTGCAGTGCTAGTTGGGCGCGGCGATACCATTCTTCGGCTGTAGACTCAGCAGCCCTTGCTTGGCGTTCGGTACGTTTTTGGATCGCGATCGCTTGTGCTACCCCCCGTCGTAGTTGCATTAAATTTTCCTGCATCTCCAAAACGGTTTGTTCCAAAATCTTTTCTGGATCTTCCGCACTGCCGAGCAAACTATTAAGGTTAGCCCGAAACACTCGTAGGATACGCTTCATCACTTCCATGTCGGCTCTCCATTCACTGTTTGCCAATCATTACTAGGGAGATGAGGGGCAGGTAGCAGAGGAGAGGTCTTTCTTTCTCCCCTACACCCCTACCCTGCGGGAACCCTCTTCGAGGGAACGGGAACGACTTCGTCGAACGGGTGACGCTCCTTTGTCGCTCTAAGCGAAGCTATGCCGAAGGCTTTACGCTGCGCTAACGCCACTTTGCCAACCCTGCGGGAAGCCCTTCGGGTTCAGCAGTTGCTTCAAGTCGGGAAACCCGACGACACTTGCTTCAACGCGGGGAACCCGCGCAACGCAGTGTCTCCCCAACGCACTGCTTCACCGCTTCGCGTCTACGTAACGGGAACCGCCCGCCGAAGGATGCCCGAAGGGCTTGACGGCAAGTGGACTCACCTGCGCCCTGCCCCTCTGCCTCTTTAAGGCTGCTGCACTCTGGCTTGAATTCCGTTTTTCTGTAGTAGTTGCAGCTGTTTTTGGACTTCCTTTTGAGTTTTCAAAGCACCCAGGAAAATCAACTTGTTATCGGTTGATAAATAAGCGTCAGGAACTACTTGCCGTGCCGAGGCGAAAGAGCGCTCATTTTGATTATCGATGACTATATGATAAAAACCATCTGCTGACGGTTTTAGTTTTGCCAGGTCAGTTGGGGTGATGGTTGGTGATTTAGGCTCTACAGGTAAATTGCTGGGAGATAAGGGTTGTAATGTTGGAGATGGTGCTACTGCGATCGGATTAACAGGTTGTGGGGGAGATAATTCTATGGGGGCTTTAACGAGGGGAGCAACTGGTTGTGCGGGGATGGTGTTGGGCAATGCTACGGGGCTTGCTTGGGCTTTAGGTTGTAAGCCAACAACATCATTAGGATCTTTAACTTCGGGAAATTCTTTAGCTGCCAGATTGGGATACTTGGGTATAGGCGTGAGTATTGGCTCAGGCTGCGGTTGGGAATTGGCAACAACTCCTGTAGTATTTTCTGTAGGGCTAGATGATTTAGAACTAAATAATTTACTGAAATTCAACTGTGTCAAACCTTTAGGATTGAACGCCACATAGCCTAGAGTCAAACTTGCCACTAATAGCAGTAGCATAGAACCAATTCCCAATGGTGATAAGATACCATCGTTAGAACTGCTGGGCTTTTTCGTTTGTGGTTGTTCATCTGTGGCACTCCGCAGCAGTGCTTCACTAGATTCTAAGTAGTCATCAGGCTGGGTAGGGGTTTCATCTGCCTCTAAGAGATTTTCGTCCTGATGAACCTGTGCTGTAGGTATTATGCTGCTAGCAGGATTTTCTGAGGGTGATGCTGGAGTTAGTGTTTGGGTAATCTCTGGAGTGGGAGATAGCAGGAGATTATCGATATCCTCGACCTCAAACTCTGTTGTATTCGTTGATGCTTCTATCTGAGGAGTATTGGATATGCTAGCAGGTGATATGCTGGGGTTGATTTCTGCTGATTGAGATTGTTCTAGAATTGCAGCTGCGATCGCTTGCGGTGAACTGCCAACATAACTAACTACACGGGGTGGGTTGGCAATCCTGGCGCTGCTACGCGTGCGTCGGTATCTAGCTAACTCTTGATCTAGCTGTACTTCTAAACTTGATAATGCGGCACTTAATACTGGTTTTAAACCTGGTGTCTTATGAGACGATTGAATGCCAGAATCGATTCGAGGGTTTTGACTCATTGCCTGCTCCATAAAGCTGATACAAAGCCGGACATATTATAGTTATTAATTTTGACTGACTACTGCTTGCGGGAGTGTTAACAGTATCCCACTTACAGGCAGAAACGTTTGAAATAGCTGCGTTTGCTAAATATAGCGTTTCTATTTAGCATCTTGAATGAATTTTTCTCGATCACGTGTAAAATCCCATCCCTTGTGTTATGTCGTTTAAATCAGTTAATGATATTTTAGGTGTTCTGGAAAAGCAGGCTCAATGGCAAGAACAACCTTTTCAACGCTTACTACAATTTTGGGCAGAAGTTGTCGGAGTAGTAGTTGCCAAGCATACTCGACCATTATCGATTCAACGTGATGTTTTACGAGTAGCTACTTCCAGCGCGGCTTGGGCGCAAAACCTAACTTTTGGGCGTCAGACTCTACTTGTGAAGTTGAATGAGAAACTGCCAACACCTCTAATAGATATCCGCTTTTCAACTGCGGGATGGCAATCCTCTCCAGAAGTCAGAAACCCACAAATCGCAGTTTTGCCATGCGAACATCCCAGTTATCTAGATACTGCGAATCACTCTCCTAGTGAGGCAAAATCTCACGCGACTAATCCAAATACTGCTTTTGGGCATTGGGCTGAGGTAATGCAAGCGCGATCGCAGGGTTTACCCCTTTGTCCCCAGTGTCAATGTCCCACCCCACCTGGCGAACTACAGCGATGGCTGGTATGTTCTTTTTGTGCAGCCAAGCAGTTATGAAATTAGGGGCATGGGGCAAAGAGGAGAGAGTGTGGGAAGTGTGAAGAAAATTACCCTCACTCCCTACTACCTGCTTCCTTAGGCTGTCCTCTCTTCCCGCTTGGACACTTTATTTGTTTTATATATCTTAATTTTTATTCATATATATGTGTTTATTTGTATCCGAAATTGGGATAAATAATATTGTTTAAGATTACTAGCTCAGTTTTTTACTAGAGACTTTTCATTGCACATGCTATTTAGCGCTCTTGCGGCAAAAGGAAACTATGCCAACAAGTAGCTCAACATGACAACAAAATATTCAATCCAAAATTACTATGGCACATACCCCAGAATTTTATTTTGATTTCATAAATGTCTTTTGAGATGATTGCTAAATTACTATAGTACGTTTTGTTGAAGCACTTAATGCCTATAAAAGTGCCATAGCCAGGGTGCTATGACTGTTTTTGTCATGTCATCTGAAAGGCATTTGTTAAAACACGTAGCATGGTTAGCAAAACTTCTTGTTGATTCTAATGCCCAGAATTGATGCTGAAGTAAGGTGCGGCTGCTTTCTTAAATAATTCTAGTTTTGTATTAGCTAGACAGTTTCCGTTGGGAATATGCCATAGGCATGATAAACAAAAGGGCTTATCTACCTTAAAACATATGCCTTAAGGATGAGTTGGAAAAACTCACCGAATCTAAAATTTTGTCTTTAGCGTTGATCCCCAATGGTTTTTAGTCAAAATTTATCATGTACACACTCTAGCGAACATTTAAATATATAACAAGATTCTAAAAACATAATAAAGTTAATTTTTTCATTGGGATCGCTAAAACCTAGACATAATAATGCCTTTTGGCTTTACTACGTATTTATATCTAGAAGCAAAATATAAACAGATAAATTCGCCCTCAACAGCACTAAAAGATGAACCCAAATGAAACCTAATAAATTTTTGACATCTGCCTGTAAATATTGTCGTCATTACAACCCAGAGGGTCGCCGTGGTGGAATGTGCCAACAATTAGGCGCACCAGTTCAAGGAAGTTGGAAAGCTTGCTCTTTAGCACTTCCACCTTTTGCTCCTTCTTGGGAAACTTTAGAAGGTGCTTGGAGTCTGCCAGATGCAACACCAGTGCTAGTTGCTTCTGCAACCTTAGCTTCAGATTTAGAAACTACTAATCTTGTTCCCATTGAAGAAACTCCTACCCGTGCTGCTGAACAGGCAAAAATTGAGACAGTACTAATTTAGTCATTCATATTATTCCCCGACTAATACCAATTTTGGATTTTAAATGTAGAATTGCTAAGACTTATAGTTAGACAAACTTGGTATGAGTTTGTATTTGCTTCAAATTAAAATTTGCCTTTAACATTTCTGGTGCTGTCAAAATTAAGTTCAAGAAAAATCGCGCCTTATATTTAAGGTGCGATTTTTGCATTTCTAAGGTAGCCAAGGAAAGTCGCGAAAATTTGGTGGGCGCTTTTCTAAAAAGGCTTGTTTACCTTCAGAACCTTCTTCTGTCATGTAATACAGTAGGGTGGCATTTCCAGCTAGTTCTTGTAAACCAGCTTGTCCATCACAATCAGCGTTGAATGCTGCTTTGAGACAACGAATTGCGATCGGGCTTTTTTCTAAAATTTCTTGTGCCCATTGAATACCTTCGGCTTCTAATTGTTCCACTGGCACAACAGTATTAACTAAACCCATGTCTAGGGCTTGTTGGGCATTATATTGACGACAGAGAAACCAAATTTCTCGCGCTTTTTTTTGTCCCACAACACGGGCGAGGTAGCTAGCGCCAAAGCCACCATCAAAACTCCCAACTTTGGGGCCAGTCTGCCCAAAAATGGCGTTATCGGCAGCAATTGTCAGGTCACAAATTAAGTGTAAGACGTGTCCACCACCGATCGCATATCCTGCTACCAAGGCAATAACTACTTTTGGCATGGAACGAATCAGGCGTTGTAAGTCCAGTACGTTTAAGCGGGGAATACCAGCATCATCCACATAACCCGCGTGTCCCCGAACACTTTGATCGCCACCAGCACAAAAAGCATATTTACCATCAGTGTGCGGGCCTGCTCCCGTAAATAAAACTACTCCAATTGTCGTATCCTCGCGGGCATCACAAAAAGCATCGTATAGTTCAAATATAGTTTTGGGGCGGAAAGCATTGCGTTTATGAGGACGATTGATGGTAATTTTCGCAATACCATCCGTTTTTTGATACAAAATATCTTCGTAGGTTTTGGCAGTTTGCCAGTTAATTTGCATGAGAATGAAGTGCGCGATTGTGCTTGAGAATTTTATCGCGGACGCAGGGACAAGCGATACCTGCGGTGGGCTACGCCTACGCTAAAATTAGTCTCTCTAGCCTTTACAATCAGGGCTGGTAATTGACTTGCTGTAGAAAAATGCGCCGCGACTCCATCTTTTACAAATTGTTCAAGCAATTTCCGGGATTATTGTTTGAATTGGTAGACTCACCACCGCCAGATGCAGCTGGCTATCAGTTTGAATCGGTTGAGGTGAAAGAAACGGCGTTCCGGATTGATGGAGTATTTTTACCTCCCGCCAATTCTCCTTCCAAAGTAGTCTTCTTTGCTGAGGTGCAGTTTCAAAGAGACGAAGACTTGTATCACCGCTTTTTTAGCGAGTTGTTTTTGTTTCTCTACCGCCACTCCATCCGTTACGATGACTGGTTTGGGGTAATAATTTTTCCTTCTCGCAGTCTTGAACCTACGAATTCCACAATTCACCGTGCTTTGTTGGAAAGTGGTCAAGTCCGGCAGATCTATTTGGATGAGTTGGGGGATTTACGACAACAACCTTTGCCAATAGGGTTAATGTTGCTGACAAATATCACCTCTGAAACAGAAACAGTGGAAGCAGGACGGTATTTGTTAGAGCAGGCACGGCAACAGTCGGAGCAAGCGATAATTGATTTAGTGACGACAATTTTGGTTTACAAGTTTTCTAGCCTGAGTCGAGAGGAGATTGAAGCGATGTTGGGAGTGAATTTGGGGGAAGAACCACGGGCTATTCGGGAAGCGAAAGAATCAGAAGTGCGATCGCTTATTCTTAGACAATTAAAACGACGATTCGGTGAGCTTAATGATGAACTTCAGACTCAGATTCAGGCTTTATCGCTGGAACAGTTGGAAGCTTTAGGTGAGGAGTTGTTGGATTTTTCTACTCTTGCTGATTTGGAAGGGTGGTTACAAGGTCAAGCAAGAGGGTAAATATCACGCCAAGGCGCAAAGAAGAACGCAAGAGTTGGCTATGTAGCGATTTTTAGTTGAGTAAAGTCTATCCCTAGTGTAAGCTTTGCTAAATCCATCTTGATACAGAAACAATACTTCTGGGAAGACTATTAGCAAGGATTGGTTTTCTCAGAGGGTTTAAAAATATGGATGACCTTAAATATTTACTGAATCGTGCCTCATTTGAGGAAAGGAAAGCATTGGCAGATATTCTTAAGGCATCACAACCAACAGCCAATTCTATCGTTGATCGGCTATGTGAGAAGAGTCAAGATACTGTCAGTTATGTATTTAATGAAATATTTGATGATCATCCAAGCTATCAAAAAATAGTTAGGCGGGCTGCTAAGAAGTTAAAAATCAAATGTGAAAAATATGAACCTGCTAGCGAAATGGAGGTCAAAATCGCACAGAAGGTAATGGTAACAATGTTGGAGAAAATGACACCAGAACAGAAGCGAGAAATGGAACAGCAGTTACGAAAAACAGCATCACAATTTGATAAAGGGACAGAATTATTAGGAAGTACTAGTATTTTTCTTGCTTTAACAAGCGCTAAATTGTCTGGTTTTAGTATTTACTTACTAGCTTCAACAACCTTGGGTACACTTACTGGAGTAATAGGGGTTACTTTACCCTTTGTGGTTTATACAACAATGTCAAGTGCAATAGCTATCATTATTGGGCCAGTTGGCTGGATAGGTGCAGGATTATTCTCAATATGGCAATTGACAGAACCTAGTTATAAAAGAGTTATTCCAGCTATTCTTTTTATTTGCGCTCTAAGAGCAAGATTGGATGGTGGTTTTGCTTAATTGTTTTCAGAAATATTTGCTGAAACACGGGCTGCGCTATAGTAGTAGAAAACAGCCTACATACTCTAGCTGGTCATAAAGTCAAATTTAGTTTTATTAATCACACTAAATTAGTATGAAGCGTGACTTGAAATTAGTGGAAACTATACTATCACTTATTGAAAGTGCTGAAACAGAAGGTCTTTTATATAACCCAGTTAAATATCCTTATCTTGAACTAGACGAAGAATACAACCAAAATTTTGTAGACTATCATCTCACAATTATGGAGGAAGCTGGACTGATATCTATCAAATACCAACAACCTGAAAATCAAATTCGACTAACTTGGCAGGGACATGATTACCTAGAGCATCTGAAATATCAAAGTCAAGATAATGAAGGCTAATATAATAAATCTACGGAATTATTATTGCAATATCTGCTGCAAAATTTTTCAAATTATCCTGTCGCCACTTGGCATCATTTTTACGATTTGTTTGCAATTCTAAAACCCGAATCCCCTGAGTTGGAAGCGGGTTTAATTTTTGTTGTAACTGCTGCCAAGAAGTAATTAATTCATACTCTACACCATAAGTGGCGCACAATTGGGCAAAATCAATATCCTGGGGTGTGCCAAAAAACTCTTCAAATGGGGGGTCGAATTTGGCAATGGGTAGCATTTCAAAAATACCGCCACCATTGTTGTTAATTAACAAAATTGTCAGATGTCCAACAAATATATTGCGGATTAAAAAACCGTTGGTGTCATGCAATAAAGCTAAATCTCCGGTTAACATTACACTACTTTGATGGCGATGGGCAATTCCTAAAGCTGTGGATAATGTGCCATCAATGCCATTTGCACCTCGGTTAAAATGCGATCGCACTCCTAAATTATTCGGTTTCCAGAAAAATTCTACATCCCGCACGGGCATACTGTTGGCGATAAATAACGGTGTTCCTGGTGGTAAATTTTGTGAAAGTAACCAAGCGGCTTTACCTTCAAATAACTCTTCCATTGTCCCCAAGGCTTGGTCAACAGCTTCCCTAACTTGCGTTTCTGCTGTACACCACAGTTGCAAGTAATCAGGGAGAGATGAGGAAGATTTTTTCCCCTTGTCCCCTTCCCCTGTCCCCAAATCTTCAATACTCATCCGCAAATGAATCGTCCTCCCATGCAAAGGATCGAGGTTTTGGTCGCTAGGGTCGATTACCCAACGTCGCGGTTGTGTATTAGTAATCCAAGTACGCAGTTCTTTACTGGTGGGCATTTCTCCTACTTGAATTACCATTTCAGGTGCTAGCTGTTTTGCGAGTTGGGGATTTCGCAAAATCTGATCGTAGGTAGAAATTAAATAGGGGTTGAGGTCGGCGTAATTTCTGACTGGGGAGAGTCCTTCGGCTAGGACAGGCCATTTCAAAGTTTGGGAAAGTTGCGCGATCGCTCTACAATACTCCTGGGGTTGTTGTGGTTGAGCAACACCAGCGATAATAATTCCGCGATCGCATTGTTGCCATTCTGGAGGAATGGAGAATGGGGAATGGGGAATGGGGAATGGGATAGAGTTTGTAACTGCTGCAAAAAATTCTTCTGGGTGAAACTGCGATTCCAAATAGCTGAAATCAGTTCCATCGGGGATGGGTGCTAGAGGGTCACGCAAGGGAAGATTTAGATGTACTGGCCCTTTGGTAGGGGTTTGCGATTTTTCCCAGGCGTGGATTATTGTTTGTCGCAGATAAGCTAGCATCTCCATATCTGGGGAGGGTAAAGCTAATTCTGTTTGCCAGTTTGGGTAAGTGCCATATAATTTCAACTGATCTATCGTTTGCCCAGAATGACAATCTCTTAATTCTGGTGGTCTATCGGCAGTTAACACCAATAGAGGTACGCGACTTTCTCTAGCTTCAATAACCGCTGGATAAAAGTTTGCGCCAGCTGTACCAGATGTGCAAACAAGTACTACAGGACGACCGCTAGCCTTTGCTTGTCCTAAAGCAAAAAAAGCGGCGGAACGTTCATCAAGAATTGAAATTGCTTCAATATCGGGCGTTTGCTGGGCAAAGGCCACTGTTAGAGGTGTAGAACGAGAACCCGGACAAATGACAGCGCAACTCAACCCTAGGCGCTTTAGCGTTTCCGTCAAGATATAAGCCCAAAGTTGATTAACATTACTGTAGGCGATCGGCATTCCAGCAAACAGAGCTATAAATTTATCGTCAACTACTTAAGCCTATACTGCAACGTCAACACAGTGAAGGTGAGGTAGCAAATCCAGTTAAAATCCAAAATGCAAAATTCACTAGGCTAGTGTTATGGACTGCATTCATTTAACGGGAATTCGCGCCTATGGCTACACGGGGTTCTTACCAGAAGAACAGGTTCTAGGACAATGGTTTGAGGTCGATGTAAGATTGTGGCTCGATCTTTCTCAGTCTGCCAAAACTGATGCGATCGCAGACACGATAGATTACCGTAGTGTGATTAGCTTGGTGCAAAATCTCGTGAAGACATCCAAGTTTGCTTTAGTAGAGAAGTTAGCTGGTACAATTGCAGATTCTATTCTCCAACAATGCGATCGCGTTTCCCAAATCCAAGTCATTCTCAGCAAACCCGCCGCACCTATTCCAGACTTTGGCGGCAAAATTAGCATTGAATTGACGCGAGCTAAGATTGATTTGTAAAGCACGCTAGTACCGCTTAATTTCTAAATCTCATACTCAACGCCTTTAGGGTATTCAGCTTAAATAGAAAGATATAAATGCTGCGGTGACGCGAAGACTAACAAACTCTGGGGGTAGAAAGTTAAAGTTTACTGCGTCACCTTTACTTTACCTACTCTCCCTCGATAGATCCCGCTTTTCCTAACAAAGTATTTGCAAAAGTACCGCAAAATATTCGCACCTATTCCTCTTTTTGATTGCTCATTGTGCCATCATGTCGATCGATATACAAAACTTAACCTTGCATTTTATTTAAAAGGGATTATATTTTTCCCTCTTTCTCTGCCTTAACAGTTCTCAATCCATAAGTTACCAAAAAAATATTTAATACATCTAACAAATTTTTTATATCCAATTTTAGATAAGCGATTCATCATTCGCTTTGCAATAAATCGCTAGTTTTTATGTGTTTTATGATACTTGTAATAAAGTAGATTCTAGGATTTTCTTGTCAGTGGATTATATTAATAACATTAAACTAATCGCTAAAAAGTTTATCAAAAAAAAACTTAAGTTGAAATTAAGCTTCTAGATTGCGAGTAACCGCTTGGATTAATTTCAAATTACTTCTATAATGACATTTCTTCAGTTATTTGCTTCATAATTTAAATTCCTTTCAGCCTTACGTAAATCCCGCAAATAGTCGTAATTTTAGGATTGAAGATTGCCAAATTGCCAAAATATATCTTTGGTTTTTACTAACTGTAGGGCAATTTACATTTCAAAAGAGTTACTTGCGTTATTAACTGGATATCAACTGTATCAGCAATCGAATAATATGTTAATTAAAAACTTAGTTATTATTTTAGCTAGCAACTACACAGGTAGATTATAGATTGATTATTATAGGATTATTGCTTTTCAGAGTGAGTCGAGACTGAAAACAAAATCTGAACCTTAGCCAACAGATTAGTCTAACATGTTCGCCCACAAAATCCTAGTTGTTGAGGATGAAAAGATCCTAGCTTTAGATATAAGAAATAGTTTGCAGAAGCTAGGATATTTTGTTATAGAAATTACTACTTCTGGTGAAGAAGCTATCAAAAAGATAGCAGAGACAAATCCACATTTAGTATTAATTGATATCTGTTTAGCCGGGGAAATCAATGGTATTGAAATTGTGGATATCATTCAAAACCATTTCCAAATACCCGTTTTATATTTAACGGAGTATTCGGAAGATATTCAGTTAAATAAAAGGCGACTAAGTGAGCCTTTTAGCTATATTTTCAAACCATGTGCTGAAAAAGACTTACATTTCGCCGTTGAAATGGCTCTTTTCAAGCACCAAATGAGCAAAAAGTACGAGGAAGAAAAACAAAGACTGACAGCAATTATTAACAGCATGGGCTGTGCAGTCGTAGTAACATATGCTAACGGTAGTATCCAAATGATGAATCCAGTTGCAGAAGCGCTGACAGGTTGGAGACAAGATGAAGCGTATGGTAAAGATTTGGCAGAAGTTGTAACTTTAATTGACAAAGATATGGATGAAGTAATAGACAATTTAGCCAACCAGGCAATACAAGCAGGTGAGATTTTAAATCTACCAGATAACTGTACTCTGCTGGCTAAGGACGGTAAAAAAGTACCTATTGGTGATTCTGTAGCACCGATTCGGGATCTAGATGGTAACGTCAATGGTGCGGTTTTAGTTCTTCAAGATATTAGTAAACGCAAACAAACCGAGGCACAACTGCTACGCAATGCCTGTCATGATGCACTAACAGCGTTACCTAATCGAGTTTTGTTTCTCGATCGTCTTAGGCAAACAATTGAACGTAGCAAACGCCGGAATGATTATAATTTTGCAGTTTTATTCTTAGATTTAGATGGTTTTAAAGGAATTAACGATCGCTTTGGACACTCAATCGGAGATGATTTTTTAGTAGCGATCGCTCGTCGGTTAGAATCATGTTTACGCAGTGGTGATACTGTGGCTCGATTTGGTGGTGATGAGTTTGCCGTACTCTTGGAAGATATTAAGGACGTGACAGACGCTACCAATGTAGCTAAACGCATTCAAGAGTCTTTAAGCGTGCCACTTAACCTTCACGGACATCAAATAACTCCCACTGCTAGCATCGGAATTGCTTTGAGTAGCGGTGGTTATGAAGAGCCACAAAACCTGCTGAGGGATGCTGATATTGCTATGTATCGTGCGAAGCGTCAAGGAAAAGCTCGTTATGGTGTATTTTGATTAAACCTACATTTTCCAGATCGTTACTCAACCACCAGTTAACTCTCGATTGAATTCTCGCTAGGAAAGCATTGGCATTAGAAATCTACCTCTGAGTCACTTAGCTTGATTGTCAAGCCAGCTTATGTATCATAATAAGCAGCAAAATCTCACAATATTTGGAATTTTTCCTCTGCTATAAATCCTATTCAAGCGAGGCTCAGAATTCTGTGCTCGGAAAAACAGAAAAACAAAAAATGCTGGCAGGCGAGTTATACTTTGCAGAAGATCCAGAATTAGTTGGTGAAAATAAGCGAGCTTGTCGTCTATTGCGAATGTACAACGCTACAACGGAAGAACAGCAAGAGCAGCGACGACAAATTTTGCAAGAATTGTTTGGAAAGATAGGTCAAAAAGCATCGATTGTGCCGCCTTTTCACTGTGACTATGGCAGTAATATTTATGCTGGCGATAGATTTTATATGAACTATGGCTGCGTGATTTTAGATTGCAATACAGTTCATATTGGTGAAAATGTGTTGTGCGCTCCTTATGTGCAGATATACACTGCCTACCATCCTATAGAACCGGAAATTCGATTGTCTGGCAGGGAACTTGCTACCCCAGTTAAAATTGGGAATAATGTCTGGATTGGTGGCAGTGTAATTATTTGTCTGGGAGTAACAATTGGTGACAATACTACTATTGGTGCTGGTAGTGTAGTAGTCAAAGATATACCTGCAAATGTGGTTGCTGTGGGCAATCCCTGCCGCATTATTCGGCATCTATCTTAGAATTCTCTTAGCAGAATTTAATTAAATAATGCAGTTTGCAGAAATAACTCTTGCATAGAAAACCGTTGACTCTGCTTAATTCAAAGATGGTTTGCAGACTGATACCAGCATTCTTTAAGAGTACGTCTAATTGGCTCCGGGTAATAGAAAGTTAACTTTTAAAACTTATATCCTCTAGCAAGCCAATATTGCCAATCGGCAAGTGCTTCTTGAGTTTCTTCATCAGCATTAATTGCTTCTATTTCCGATAGCCGTGCTGAAAATACATCTTCATCTTTGCCATCAGGATAGACCACTTCTACAAACATATCCTTTTCACACTCATCCTCAGGTGCCATTCCCAAAACTTCGACCTGCTTTTCTTGAGGTGCTGACGATTTACGTCCCTTTTTTGTCCACTTGGCCATAAAGGGAAAGTTAAGAGTATCGTCAAGGTAGTAGTACCAACCCATCGCTCGTTCCTCTTTGTCTTCAGCATCGACAATGATTTCGTTTTCAATGCGATGCTCTCGGTTTTGATCGAGTTCAACACTAGGCATAAAATCTAGACTTGCTTAGGATAAATTTTCAAATATGTATACCTTTTTGGCGATCGCCTGTCAATTGGTTTTGTGTTTTTTCGCCTCATCATCTACCGTTGCCTCACAAGCTAGATAGAGTTTAACAGTAACAAACACTTACCATAAAATTACGGTGAATTTTAGCTATTTAACTTACTGCCCTTGAATAACAGTGTAATTTGGACTACTTCTTAATGAAACTTCTTCAATTTTTAGATTGATTTTGTCAGCAGCAATTATTTCAGCTGCTTCTTGTAAAAGCTCATGCTGTTCTTTTTGAATTTCCTCTAGCCGATGGGAGATTTCTGCCAATCTTTGCTGTTTATCTTCATAGATAACTTGAGTATTTATTGGTAGTAAAGTTGAATTTTTTTCATTGGGTAAAGTGCTGGTCATTTTTTGCACAGCAAAACTAGCAAATTTCCTCAAGGATATGAAGCTAACTTCGATCAAAGACTGAAGTAATTTTATTGGCAGTTGCAGAATTGACCAACTAGCTATCTCAATCAAGCGCACGATCGCTTTAATCGTACTCCAGGCGAGAGCCAGGATAAATACCAGCATTACACAACTAATAATCGGGTGATTAGTTGCCCAACTCAGCAGCTGAACTAGCCTCAGAAATGCCGGGTGTTGTGCTAGCCAATCACTCATCGAAGAAGCGATCGCTGTTTGAACTGCTACCGATGTTGAACTCTTAATTTGTTCAGCAGTTTGCAAACTTTGTTCTACAGAACTTTTAGTTTGTTCCCAGCTAGTTGTAACTGTATTAATTGCGCTATCGCTAGCTTGATTTACAGTTTCTTGGAAAGACTGGCCT
Source organism: Calothrix sp. NIES-2098 (assembly GCF_963875125.1). Classification (NCBI taxonomy): domain Bacteria; kingdom Bacillati; phylum Cyanobacteriota; class Cyanophyceae; order Nostocales; family Calotrichaceae; genus Calothrix; species Calothrix sp. NIES-2098. Next base: position 6,646,048 of record NZ_CAWNKJ010000001.1, on the reverse strand, counting down.
GCTTGCTGTGCTGAGTTGGTTAGGGTATTAACGCTATCACGGACAAGATGTTTCCCTTGTTGAAAGCGTTGCCAAATTCCTTCAGGAAAATTTATGCCTATTTGAGGTATCTCGCCCATCCCTCGATCCTCCCCATTGCCGCATCTCGCTAGTTCTTATTTCTAGGATAGTATTTGGTATTTGGCGATCGAGCAACCACAACAGAGGAAGAGTTTGGCATACTTTTGCAGTGATTAGGCGACTGACTGTATGAGCTTTGTCAGTCGCCGTAAGCATTTTACATATACCTGGTTAATTGAACTCGGTAACGGTCTTTTTTAGTAACAGCCACTTCCCCAACTTCTAAGCGTCCTTTACCGCGAATGGCGATTAAGTCTCCTGTTTTGACTTGAGAACTCGCTTGAGAGACTTCCTTCCAATTGACGCGGACATCACCGGAGTCGATTAAATCGACCATTTTGCTGCGGGACATGCCAAAACCCGCAGAGGCGATCGCATCCAACCTCAAAGAAGCCTCAACAGTGGTTAATTCTTTTTTCTTGGGTTCTCGAACCTTTAACTCGCTAAACTCAATTCGCTGGGTTTTTACCGGAACCGATCGCACCTGTTTGAGATTCATCTCTAAAAATTCTGTCAACTCTGGTGCGACAATTGCCTGTGCGCCGCGTTCGCCCAAAACAATAATATCCCCGGTTTTTTCTCGGACGATTCCCGTTCCCAGCATTGCGCCTAAAAAGTCGCGGTGTGTGGCGGTATCAAACAAGAAATTACCGGCAATTTCTAATGCAGCCAAAGCGACTTGGGATGGATCTAAAGGCATTTCGGAACGAGCGATCGCTAATCTTTGGCGTTCTGCTTGGGGATATCCACCCCAAGCTACCAATTGCACCTCTGTTAGCCGACTGAACGCTCGTTGAATTTCTGCTAATTCTGGGGGAGATAGAAAATCTGTCAAAACAACTTCCCAAGTTTTGATTGCTTGTTCCGCTTGATCGATAACACGAGCTACACTATCTCGATTTTCAACACTTTTTAAAAGTTCTTCTCTGGGCAACATTCTCAAAAATTATGAGTTGTGAGTTGCAAGCCAACAATTAAGCATTATTGACTATTGACTCATGACTACTGTTCGATTCTAGCGTCATCTGCCATTGCAAACTCGGTGCAGTTGGATAATCAGGCGGATGATGCGATCGCACCTTCACCTCTAAAGCACAAGGCCGTAACTTAAGGCGTAGTGTTGTAATCTGCGACACATTACTCAGCTTGTAGACTTTTAAACTACACAATACTACACGCTGTAGTGCATACTTTACTTAAGCTTCTTGATATGGAATTGCTTAGGCACTAGTAGTATCTGCATAACCCTGGATATTCTCTGGCTCAAACTGACGTAAAATGCGGGTTGCTTGCCGGGTGAGAGTTTCAGAACCCTGAACTACTATCAGATACTTACCAATATCTAAGCGGTTGCGATAGGGTAAAGCATCGCCACTACCTGCAATTAAACCGACTCCGCCACCAACAACCACGCTACCCATAGCGCCACTTATAGCACCCAATATTCCCCCGACAATGTGATTGCCAATTTCTCCAGCCCAAGCAAAGGTATCTAAGCCGGTAATCAAGCTAAAGGTAAAACCTGCAAAAAAACCGAATGGTACTAACCAGAATGCCATGAGCTTTGCTTGCTTTTTGGCTTGTTCTTTAGGATCGATTAAGCCAAACTCATCCGCAGTTTTGTAACCTTTACCGAGGATAGTACTTTTGATGGACTCTTTTTCTAAAGCTAAGTAAGCAGCTTCAGCTTGGATACGGTCTGGTAATACAGCAACAAGGTAATTCATTGATTGAACAAGAGTGTTTTGGAAAAAATTGCCTTAATTAACAGCGTACCAGTGCTGGTCAAATCAATCTTGTGCCTCAGCCAAAATCATCAGCATCAAGAGTTAAATCAAAATTGATCGCTTGATTATTCCTGGGGCTGCTCCCTGTATAATTTATACCTTGCTATATCAAATATTACTTGAGCGCATCCAACGGTTCGCAAAAATCGTTGACACCTTGTTTGAGAACATAAAGCAAAACTGGTACTGCCAAAATCTTAGGAAATGTCGGCATTGTATAGAGGTAGTCCATCATCTTTTGAACTGAGCCACTCTGTAAATCTGCCCGAAATTCCTGTTCGCAAATCACAGCACGCCACTTTCTAGCTAAAGCATCTAGCCATTCTGAATTTGCTCTTTCTGGTTTTTGTCCCGCTTTAATCGCCAGGCTCATAGCCGCATCTTCTAAATCTCCCTCACAATCCTCAATTAAATCCAGCACTTCCATTGCTATGGTGTTATCTGTTAATTGAGAGCGAAACTGTGCAATTTCTTGTGATGTTACTGTAGTCATAAGTTTGCGATCGGCCAGTAATTAAATACTCAGCTATGTTATTCCAAATTAGATGGATTATTCACTGAGAAACTGGTTTTCAATTGAGAAACTTTATACTTTGGTAAATTTAGGTATATTTTTGCTATTTAAAAATTTAGATTCCTGAAAATCTACTTACTTAGAAGCCCATTTGCCAACTTACAGAAGCAAGAGTAAGTAATATAAAATACTAGACAACGCTAGGTTTTGAGGGAGAAATTTAAATTTTTAGTTCCTGAGTCAATAGTCATTAGTACTCATACAAAGGATAAATGACTAACGACTAATGACTCTTAACGGAATGCCCTGGTGGTGACAGAGCGTTGTAATTGAGCCAATGCGCGGTTGTAATCCAAAATTGCCCGCACGCGATTACCTTCAGCTCTTGTCAAATCATTTTCCGAGTTAATCACATCAGTTTGAGTACCTACACCAGCTTGGAAACGCAACCGTGCTAAACGTAAAGCTTCTCTGGCTTGTTCGAGAGCCGCGTTAGCGGTTTGAACGTTCTGCAAATTAGATTGCTGAGTGGAATAGGACTGTTCAACCTCAAACCTGACTTGGTTACGGAGGTCAGCAAATTGAGTTTCTGCGATCGCAATATTAGCTCTTGCTTGCGCTGCCCTTGCCCTTGCTGCTCCTCCATCAAACAAATTCAGGGTTGCCCTCACTCCTACCGAGTAACCATCGGCAACACTAATATCATCATTAAACTGATCGAAAAGTTGGTAGCTAGCAACCAAACTCACCTGCGGGCCTAGTCCTGCTAAAGCTTGCCGTCGTTGTTGCTCGTTGATGTTGCGTTGTGCCAATTGTTGTTGCAAATCAGGACGGTTTTGAAAAGCTAGCACAATACTTTGTTCTAATGTCTGGTTCCAAAGGCCAGCTAATCTTACCGGGTCTGCGGCACTAATATTCACTGACTGTGGCAAACTCAACCGAGCCGCTAACTGACGGCGAGCGATTTGCTGCAAGGAAACAGCAGTAGTTAAATCTTGTTGCGAATTAGCTAAATTCACCTGAGAACGCAGCACATCGAACCTAGTACCTACCCCAGCACGCTCTAAAGCTTCCGCATCCCGCAAACTAGCCTGGGCATTCGTTACAGCCGACTGGGCAATGCGTACTTCTTCATCGCGTTGTTGCAGATTGTAATAGTCTGTAGAGACACTCAGCCGGATTTCCTCAAACTGATTCTCTAAAGCCAACTCATTAAAGCGAACCTGTTCCTCAGCCGCCCTAATGTTAGCTTGCCGTCTCCCAGAAGTGTAGATGTCGTATGAAAGTTGTGCTTGACCATTAAAATTTGTATTGCTAGGAGCAGGATCAATGGGTTGACGGAATGCAGGCGGTAGCCCTTCTTGTTGCTGCTCTTGAACTTTTACCCGATAGGTATCCGAAACAGTACGCTCGCGTGTAATATCAGTACTAAGACCTAGATTGGGAAATAGGGCAGCTTGTGCTTCTCGTAGCGCTGCTCGACTACGCTCTAGCTCCAATTGAGTTACCTGTATCTGTCGATTGTTGCGTCTTGCTAACTCCAAAGCTTGTGCTAAAGTAATTGGCTGATTTCCTTGAACCTTTACTTCCTCTGGTTTTGTAGGATATTGCAGAGGATTGGGGTTAGGAATCAAATTCTCTGGAACTTGAACAGCACCAGCAGGTGTGGAATTTGTAGTTCCTGGTATGGTGGGAATTTGCAAAGAATTACCAGGTGTAGAGTTTGTGGTTCCTGGTACTGTAGGAATTTGCAAAGAACTACCAGGCGTAGAGTTTGTGGTTCCTGGTACGGTGGGAATTTGCAAAGAACTACCAGGTGCAGGAGTCGATTTTCCCGGCGTAGTTATCGTATTACCCTGAGCCACTAAATCCCGTGCAGCCATTCTTGGCGTACAAGTTCCATTCAGCATTAAAGAAGCTGTTCCTTTTTGCTGCGAACAAGTGGTTATTGCTAACAGCTTTGCCGAACTTGTATTGTTGATTGCAGATGGTACAACTGCCTGCAACTGAGTATTAAAATTTTTCTTCTGAGTTTTGGGTTGCTGTGAAGCAGATAACAGCAAATTGTTTTGCTGGGCAGCAATAGGTTTGGAGTCAAAAGTAGGAACGACGATCTTCTCTAATTGCTGTCCAGAATTAGCTGAGTTCTTCTGTTTTTGTTCTCTGTTAACAGAAGCATTCAAATCTGAAGGTTGCGCAGGAAAAGAGTTAGGTGACAAACTATCAAATATACCTTGATTTTCCCTAACTATTTGTGATTTTATCGAACTAGCATTTCCTGCTTTTAGTATTAATGTACTGTGATGACTTAAAGGTTTCGCATTCAGTGACATCCAATTACTTGAAGTTACTAAACTTGAAAACTTACGGTCTGCTATGTAGGGTATTTGTGTGTTTGTGACCTCCGCAACCAAGGTTCGACCATAATTAGAAGTCAAAACACTAGGAGAAGACGCCGATTGTACCCTATTTACTTTCACAGTACCAGCCCAAGCGGGCTGGGTTGTTAACACTGCTACTGTTACGCCAGGCAAGAAACTATGGAATAATTGCTGTCCTTTCACCGCATCCCCTCACACAAAATCAATCTAGCGGCAGAAAACTTTTCTTCACCACAGAATATAGCACGACACTAAATTAAGAAGAGAATATAGTACGATACCAAATTTAGGAATCGGAACTCTGCTTATCTTCAAAACGTTTAACTATGCGAGAAAGTTCCGCCTTTTCATCGATACTAACGCGGGTAGGAGCACCACTTACAATTCTTTCATAATTCCTGAAGGAATCTTTAATTTCTGGACCGTCGGCGGTAATATTGTACTCGCGGATACCTTTATCATGCCACGATCCCCGCATTTTGAATACATTAATTGCCCGCGACATTTCACCACGAATTTCTACATACTGCAACATCAAGATTGTGTCAGTAATTGTGGAAATATGAGAGTCAGTGATGGAATGCGACCCCATAAATTGATCGGTTGTATTGGTAAAAAATCCAGTAATTTCTTCTTGTTTAGCGTAACCTGTAACACCGATTACAAACTGTCGGAATGCATTATTGCTAACACCTCTAGCTAGCGCGGAAAGCGAGTCAATTGCAATCCGCGCTGGCTTGAAAACAGCAATTTCTGACTTAATAATTTGTAGGTGGTCTTCTAAACCAGTTGATTCCGGATAGGTACAGATAATTTTCAGTAAACCTTGGCGTTCTAATTCTTCAAAATCAATTCCCCAAGAAGAAGCATTACGAGAAAGTTGAGCGCGTGATTCTTCATAGGCGAATAATATTGCTTGCTCGCCATTCAAGCAGCCATCTTGGATAAATTTGCTGACTAATAAGGTTTTACCAGTACCGGTGGCTCCTGTTGCCAAAATAATTGAATCTTTAAAGAAACCACCACCACACATTTGATCTAAGGTTTTGACACCAGAAGACACCCTGACATTAGAAGACCTTTGAGTCAAGCGCATTGCTCCTAATGGGAAGATATTGACTCCTTCATTAGTAATAGTAAAAGGATATTCGCCTTTCATATGAGTTGTACCGCGCAATTTGAGAATTTCAATTGTGCGGCGGCGACGTTCTCCTTCCAAAACGTTGCGGACTATCACTACATTATCGGAAACAAATTCTTCCACACCAAAAGAAGCTACTGGCCCGTATTCTTCGCTACGTTCGGTGGTAATTACAGTCGTGACACTCAGCTGTTTCAGCCTTGCTACGAGGCGAAAAATTTCTCGCCGCACGACTCCCATCGCTTCATATTGCTGAAATACTGCTGTGATCGAATCAATTGAAACGCGCCTGGCTTTATATTTGCGAATTGCATATTGCAAACGTTCAATCAATGCCGAAAGGTCAAAGTTACCGACGATATCTTGACCTTCAGGATCTGGCGAAGCATCAAGAATAAACAATTTGCCTTCGTCAATTAAACGTTGCAAATTCCACCCAAAAATATAGGCATTTTTGATAATATCGCTGGGTGATTCTTCAAAAGTAACAAATACCCCTGGTTCATCAAAGTACGTGATACCGTTATAAAGAAACTGTAGAGATAATAAAGTTTTGCCTGTTCCTGAGGTTCCACTGACTAAGGTAGTTCGCCCAATAGGTAAACCGCCATGACTAATATCGTCAAAGCCCTCAATCATTGTGCGGATTTTTTCAACACCCCCAATTAACGGTGTTTTAATTTGCTCTGGTTGCTCTTTTTCAATCATTGCTAGCTAATAAAGGGGTATTAAACCCAGGTTTCCTTTTACTAATGTTTATACTTTCTCATCAAATTCTTAACGCTTAAATATTTTACTAAAGAAGTCGGGAGTGTAAAGCAGAAGCAGAACTTTAGTATGTGCTTGGCATCTGAATCAAAGATAAAATCAGATTTTTTTGATTTTCTTCACAATTTCTAGCTAATTCGTGCATGAAACAGGTGACTTCATACTTCATACTTTATACTTGAGCGTTCTTTTACTCTTCCCAACCTTCTTCACTCAGTTCTTCATAAAGTAAATCCAATCCAATCAATACTCTTTCTCTGTCTGAAAGATCGCCAATAATCTTGCGAACTGGAGGAGGCAAAATTTTCGACAATGTTGGTGTGGCTAATATCTTATCCTCTTCTGCTAGTTGTGGGCTTTTGAGAACATCTATGACTTTTAAAGCATAAACACCTTTAAACTCTTGGTCTAAAATATCTTTTAGTGTTTTTAATGCCCGTATTGAGTTAGGTGTGTTCCCGGCCACGTATAGCTTCAGAACATACGTCTTTCTGGCTTGATTCATAAAGGTACAGGCTAGACTTGGGATAAAAATATAGGACACGTTTGCCTATTGTCAGAGAAGGGTGGTGGCTGTTGCCAATTTGAACTTATATTCATTTACTTTATTTATATATCGAACACCTATAAGTTTCACACAGGTGAGCCAGAATATCTATTAATGTCAGACGGTAATCTAGTAGTGCTTCGTCGCTCCTGCCTTCTAATCTTAGCTGTTTGGCAAGTTCTTCAATTATCTCCATGTGTATTTCTATGATTTGCGGCACAGGAATATTAGCACAAAATACTACATTGATGAATTTATCAATTTTTTCTTTTAATGTTTTCTCTGTGGTAAAGTAATTTATAAGTATTTCTCGGTAATTGGATTTAATTTCTTTTAACAAAGCTTCTCGATCATCTTTATCCATCTGCTGAAAACTCTGGTGTTTTTGCTTATAAGATGCGAATACATAGCTATATTTTTGAGTGGATATTTCATTAAGGTTGAATAGAAACCACTTTCTTAGATAATTAATATGATTAACATCAATCGTATTCAAAGATAGGAATAAAAGCTGGTTACTGCTAGTGCCGAAAACCAAATTCTTTATCCACTTAGTTAATATTTCTTTAATGGCTAAGGTTGGTTGCTTATATAAATATTTTTGAACATTTGCTGGAAAAATTAATATTGGTAATAACATTTTTAGTTTATACTTCTCCTTGATCTTTTTGACCAAGTTGATCGAGATCGGTCAGTGCAAGATGGAGTTGTAGGCTCATCCCGGTATTGAGTTAAGCTGAATGAATGCACTCCAAAAGGTTAATTGATGACAGCCCAAGTTTCTAAAACTCAAAAAGCTGATGCAAATAGTAAGTCAGAAGACTTAGTAAATTTTTGTTGAGGCGCTTTTTGGAGAGGGTGCTGTAGTTAGTTGACGATCTTCATATGTATATCTATCTAAATACAGATTTTTTTATTTCGCTCCTTGATAAGATACTTAAACGAACTTAAAGGATTGTCGCATTCTAAATCATTATAATTCCTCAAGGTTCTAAAGCGAATTTTTAGAGCCATAATTGTTTTAGCTATTGCTATCGAGGAGGTTTTTCAATACCAGTCAGAACACTGGTGAAAAATTGTCGCCCGGAGTAGAATGCGGCAAAGGGAAATAGCCGCAATGAAAATCAATAGACCCAAGCAAGCGTTAGTAAGGGCTATGCCCGTTATTTCAATAGCATTGGAATTGTAAAGAGAATTTTTTATAAGAGTCTTCTTAAAGGATATTGCTTCAGGCATGAGCGCCATCAAATCCAACGGTGATGCTGAGTCCAGAGGCTTCCAGAGGAAGAATGAACCCCGAAGCCTTATGTCAATGCTACAGTACCCGCTTTATGACTTTCTAGCAACCGTACCTATCTGCGTAGAAACAAGTACTCTGGCAATAGTGCTGGAAATTTTTGAGCAAGAGCAGTGCGATCGCGTGGTAATAGTAAATCAGCAGCAATGCCCGATTGGGTTGCTGCACTCTGCCAGGTTGACCCAAAAATTGCTGGCAGCAGCTAGTGGCGATCGCTTTTCTTTACAGCAGCCATTATCAAATTCCGATCAAGCGCTGATTGAGCCAATCCAAACCATCCCCGCCGCCGAACGGGTAGAGCAATTTAGCTTGTTTTTGCGTTATCAACAAACTCAAATTAACCATAATAATTTAGATTGGGCACTCATTGACTCCGACGGCAAATTTTTGGGTTTGCTAGATAGCTCAAGGTTGTTGCGATTGTTAGCTAGGGAAAAAGTAGCAATTGATGCAGTATCTTTTGGCGATGCTCAAGATTACACAACGGAAGCCAGCCAAACCGATGTGGCGATGGCAACTTACTCACAAGCACAAATACTCAATCAGCAGCAAGCTCTATATAAGCCACTAGTGCAATTGTTAGAACGCTTGCCCTGGCCTTTGATGCTACAAACTGGTAATGGCGAGGTGGTAGCACAAAATCCAGCATGGTGGCAGCAATTGGGAGTGTTAAAAGATCCCGAAGGAGTCAGAAAACAAGTAGAAAGGATACTTGCCTCCTCTTTAACCAAACAGCCAGAATATGCCACACAAAAAGCCCAGAAAAATCAGCCCTATGTAACAGGAAATGGGCATAGTTTGGGAGAACAATTCAAACTGCATTCCGGAGATAATGGCTTATCACTACAACAGAAAAGTGTGGTTGGTCGGTTGCAATCTACCTCCTTACCTACAAACAACCTGTACGAGCAAAGTACAGCGACTACATCCAATCAGTGTTTTTGGGATAGTCAAGGAGGTACTTGCACCTGCATTGTGGAAGTGCAAAATGGTCAAGAGCGAGTTTGGCAGTTTGCCAAAATTTCTTTAGATAGTACGGAATTGAAATTCTTGAATGCTGAGTCAGAAATGACGCTGGCTAATCCAGAATCAGGACTTGCTAGTAACGATCTGTGGCTAGTGTTAGCTACTGATGTGACCGAGCAACAGCAGCTGTGTAAAGAATTGGCAGCGAAAAATGCCGATCTAATTCAATTGAATCGGTTAAAAGATGAGTTTTTAGCTTGCATTAGTCATGAACTCAAGACCCCTTTGACTGCGGTATTAGGATTATCGCGATTGTTAGTCGATCGCCAGTTAGGGGAATTAAACGAACGTCAAGCCCGTTATGCTGGACTGATTCATCAAAGCGGACGGCATTTGATGAGTGTAGTCAATGACATTTTAGATTTAACTCGCATGGAAACAGGGCAGATGAATCTGACCCTAGCTCCAGTGAATATTCTTGCCGTGTGCGATCGCGCTTTATCTGAAGCCAAAGCTATTCACACGCAAACAGGTAAAACCAAAGCTGCCAGCCAAACTCAAGTAGAAAGTTCTGGCGATCATCGCTTCTCGCTGACAATTGAACCAGGAATCAAGCAGATGGTAGCGGATGAATTACGTCTGCGACAAATGTTGGTACATCTGCTTTCTAATGCCTTTAAGTTTACTGAAGTCTCCGGCGAAATTGGCTTAAAGGTGAGTCATTGGGAAGGGTGGATTGCTTTTACAGTCTGGGATACAGGTATTGGCATTCCAGAACACCAGCAACATTTAATATTTCAAAAATTTCAACAACTAGAAAATCCCCTGACTCGCCAATTTGAAGGCACAGGTTTAGGACTAGTACTCACTAGAGCTTTAGCACGCCTCCACGGTGGTGATGTCAGCTTCTTGTCGCGGGAAGGTAAAGGTAGCCAATTTACACTGCTGTTACCACCTAGCCCTCCTAAAACAAGCTTTACCGAGCAAGAAGAAGAAAATATAGAAGATGAAGATATTGAAACAGTTAATACTAATACAAGAAGCTTAACTCCATCAGCGCGTCAGCGAGTCAACACATCTGCACAACATCATTCGGTGTCATCACAAAGGTTGGTGTTGGTAGTTGAGGCAGTAGCTCGGTATATTGAAGACTTAACCGAACAACTCAAAGCTTTAGGATATCGCGTAGTGATTGCTCGCTCTGGCACAGAGGCCGTAGAAAAAGCTCGACGCCTGCAACCAAAAGCTGTATTCTTAAATCCCTTACTACCTTTATTATCGGGATGGGATGTACTGACCTTAGTCAAATCCGATCCTGCAACTCGCCACATTCCCTTAATTGTGACAGCGACAGGCGCAGAAAAGGAGCAAGCATTTGCCAATCGCGCTGATGGTTTCTTAAGCCTACCCGTACAGTCTCAGGCGTTAGCACCACTATTAGAAAGTCTATGTGCTACACCAACAACTCAGCAATCGGGATTAGACAGTAATGAAACTTCCGTTAGCACAACCCCACTGCGAATTTTGAGATTGGTCAATCCAGAGTTGGAATCAATTAATCCCCACTCTTTATTGCGAGAACACCGAGTTATCGAAGTAGATGACTTAGATCAGGCAGAACTTTTGGCGAGAGTTTGGCAGTTTGATGTAGTTTTGCTGGATGTAGAAAGCCCTACCGCCCAAACTTACCTGCAACAACTCAGTCAGCACCCGCGATTGGCGGCCTTACCTTTAGTGACTTGCGATGTTATCACTACCTTAGCAGCTTCTCAAATACCTGGTTTGTCTGTATTTCCCTGCTTACAACCATTAGGCAAAGACAACAATAGCAGTAGCAGCAAACCTGATGCTTTATTATCAGTGCTGCAAATTGCTGCTGGTATATGTTGTCCACCAAATATTTTAGTGGTGGATGTCACAATGTTACGAGATTTGCCCCAGGTAAGACGCAAGCAAAAAAACTCATCGCTGAATAGTGAAGAAAGAGGATCGGAGTGGTTTCAAGCTTTAATTCAATATCTGCAAACAGCAGGTTTAAAAGCCGCAATGGGTAGTTGTTGGACAGAAGTATTACAACAAATTCGCCATCAAAGTGTAGATTTGTTGCTCATCTGCTTGAGCGAATCTTCTATTCATAAAGAAGTACTCAAAGCATTGAAAGCATTGGGAGATTTACCTTTCAATTTGCCACCAATTTTAGTACTCGATCGGAGATTGAATCGTGCGCAAGCGATCGCCCATTCTCAGTCTAAAATCTCTCAGCAATTAATTGAGAAACAAAAAAAGAATAGCTGGGAAACTCTAGAAAATATAGCGAATGAGATTTCTGCCCAAATTTTACCTCGCTCAATTTCAATGGAAGACTTGTTAAACGAGGTACATCAAGCTTTGAGTGCCAATCCTCACGAGGAAAAGCTTTAATTGTCATTGGTCATTGGTCATTGGTCAAGCTTGAACTTTCAGGCTCAAAGACTCATTAACGGAGCTAAAAGGCTGGTTAACCGAGTTCCAAGACTCATTAATGGAGCTAAAAGACTCATTAACGGAGTTCAAAGCCTCGTGAACGGAGTTCAAAGACTCATTAACGGAGCTAAAAGGCTGGTTAACGAAGTTCAAAGGCTCATTAATGGAGCTAAAAGACTGGTTAACCGAGGTCAAAGACTCGTGAACGCAGTTCAAAGCCTCATAAGTTTACAACGCAATTTGTCCTGACACTATCTAATCCATGCTGTCTGCAAGGCTACTGTCGCACCTCGACGACCGTAATAATTTTTTCATCGCGGTTGAGTTGCAGGATGCTTTCACCCTTGGTATCCCTAGTTAACAAAGGTACTGTTTCCAGAGGTATACGCACTACCCGTTCTTTATTAGTGACTAACGCTACTTCCGCAGAGGCGATCGCGGCGACCATTCCGGCTAAATTATCAGTTTTGGTGGTGAATTTTACGTATTGCGTGCCTAAATCTCCTCTATTGGCAGATCTCATCTGACTTACAGGAAAACGTTTGGCATATCCTTCTTCGGTAACTAACAACAAATCTTCTTGTTCGTTCACCGTGACACAGCCAACCATTTGCTGATGTTTCAGCATTCGTAAGGCTTGTAGTCCCATTGCAGCACGACCCATGATCGGTAGTTGTTCGTCATTTACGGGAAATTTCAATAAGCGTCCGCTGGAACTGGCGACGATCAGATGTTTACCTGTAGTAGTAAATTGACTAAACAATAATTCATCATCGTCTTTGAGTTTGACAATCGTTACTCCCCGACGAGTCAGGTTTGTTAATTCTTCCAAAGACAAGCGTTTAATTCTTCCTTGTTTCGTCAACAGAATTAGCTGAGTAGTTTCCGAATTTTCTGGTAGCACAAAGCGATTGACAACAGCTTCTTGAGTACCTTGAGCTGTATTACTCAGCATGGTAATCAGTGGTCTTCCTTTGGGAGAACGCCCAGTGATTAGGGGAATCTCTCCTACCGTCACCGGGTAGACTTTACCGCCACTGGTTAGTACTAACAGATCTTTTGCTGTGTCAGTTAACTGAGTTTGGATGATGAAGTCGTTATCATTCAGACCGTTTTCAGCTTTAGATTTTTTCCCATTGGGCTGAATCCGGCGCACATATCCCCGTTGGGTAAACTCTAAAATTGTTTCTTCTGCGGGTGCGGATGGTTGAGAAAAATCCTCATCTTCTTCTGTAGGCTGACGAACTCTCCCTTTATCTTCTGGTTTTCTGATTTCCGCAGTGAAAGGTACGAGTTTAGTACGACGCGGATCGCTATATTTACGCTTGAGCGATCGCAAATCTTTTTTCAGCGCTTTGAGTAATTCCTTGCGATCGCTGAGTAATCTGCGCAATAAATTAATTTGCTCTGTGAGTTGCTCAAACTCTTGCTGCAAATTTTGTTGTTCTAAACTTGTTAAGCGACGCAATGGCATAGCTAAAATTGCATCTGCTTGGACTTCACTCAAATTTAATCGGCTACACAGGTTAATTTTTGCGGTGCTACCATCAGCTGCTTGGCGCAAAATTTCAATGACGGTATCTACGTTAGACAAAGCTAAGAGTAAACCCTCTACCAAATGCAGGCGACTTTCGGCTTTACCTAATTCGTAACTGTAGCGACGGTTGAGGGTTTGCTCGCGGAAACTTAAAAATTCTAGTAACAGCTGGCGCAAGCTTAACTGGCGAGGTTGTCCATCTACCAACGCTAACAAAATCGCCCCAAAGTTTGTTTGTAAAGCGGTTTGGTGATACAAATGCTGGAGTATTTCTTGGGGATTGGTATCGCGTTTGAGTTCGATGACGACGCGCATTCCTTCGCGATCGCTTTCGTCGCGAATATCCGAAATTCCCTGCAAGCGACCTTGATTGACTAATTCGGCTACTTTCTCAATCCAGCCTGCTTTATTTACTTGATATGGTAATTCTGTGACAATAATTGCTGTGCGTCGCTTGCTCCCACGAGATGGGGCTATCTCTTCTAGGGTTGCAACTCCCCGCAATACAATCCCACCCTTACCTGTGGTGTATGCTTCTTTAATTCCTGCATCACCAATAATTTCTCCGCCAGTGGGAAAATCTGGGCCGGGAATTAGCTCGAATAATTTTTCATCTGATAAATCTGGGCTGTCGATTAAAGCGATTAAACCATCAACAACTTCCCCTAAATTATGTGGGGGAATATTCGTTGCCATTCCCACAGCAATACCCGCACAGCCATTAAGTAATAAGAATGGTAACTGTGCGGGTAAAACTGTTGGTTCTTGTTGGGAATTATCGAAGTTACCGATAAATTCTACAGTTTCTTCACCAATTTCTGTCAGCATTCCCTCATGACCAATGGCGGCGAGGCGCGTTTCTGTATAACGCATTGCTGCTGGCGGGTCATTGTCAACGCTGCCAAAGTTACCATGTCCGGCGAGTAAGGGATAGCGGCTAGAAAATTCCTGCACTAACCGCACTAAAGCATCGTAAACTGCTTGGTCGCCGTGGGGATGGTACTTACCTAACACATCCCCCACGACACGGGCACATTTCCGATAGGGTCTATCTGGTGTTAGTCCCAGTTCGTGCATGGCGTATAAAATACGCCGATGGACTGGCTTTAAGCCATCACGCACATCTGGCAACGCTCGTCCTACAATTACGCTCATGGCATATTCTAGGTAAGACCGTTGCATCTCAGTGTGCAGGGCTGTGGTGATTACCTGTCCCGTTGAGAGAAGGTTTAACTGTTTTGCCATGAGCTTTTTCCCTGAAATTTAACTACACAAAAGTCGCCTAAAATTAATGCTGCAACAACCACAGCATAACGGATGAAAAGGAATTTCTAACCAAATCTTGATGGTCATAGGATAAGAAGCAGTAGTATTATCCTTGATGACGGGGATACACATTGAAGACTAAAAAGGAGGCAGACAACTGTTTTTTTTCAGGTGTTTATCCCCCCTATTCTCATAAGTTAAATTCTCATGAAAACTGTTTTGATTGTAGAAGACGATCTGATCAATGCTCGCGTTTTTTCCAAAATTTTGACCAAGCGCGGTGGCTTAGATGTTAAACATACAGAAAATGTGGAAGAAGTAATCAAAATTGCCCAATCTGGTGATGCAGACCTTATTTTAATGGATGTTTCTCTTTCGCGAAGTGTTTACCAGGGTAAATCTGTTGATGGTATCAAAATTACACAAATGTTAAAAGCTGACCCAAAAACAGCAAACTTACCTGTGATTCTGGTTACTGCTCACGCTATGGAAGGCGATCGCGAGAACTTCTTGAAACAAAGCGGTGCTGATGGGTACATCTCTAAGCCTGTAGTTGACCATCAACTTTTTGTTGACCAAATCCTGGCACTTTTACCCACACAATGAAAGCTGAGAATTGGTGATTGACATTCAGCAATGCCCAACTTCCCGTTACATGAGTATATATGTACTATGAAAAGGGATAGTTCGGCAAGTGGTAATGAGTAATAGTTAAAAGCGGTTCCAATTACCAATTGCCAATTGCTGTTCTACTATTGGGCAGGCGGTTGACTAGGGTTTAATGGACTTTCCCCTTGCTGTAGAGCTGCTTGAATCCTGGGTAATTCCAGGAACTTTTTCGTATCCGATAGTAGACGTTGACCCCAAAGATTTTGCTTGAGGAAATCCAAATCGCCGTAGCGCTGATCGATGCGGAGTGCAGCTTCTCCCATTGCTAAACCTTGTTGGCGATCGCCTTTAGTATATAGGGCTACTGCCAAGGCTAGTAAAGGTTCTGCTGCTTGTTTGTCCAAAGATACAGCAGTTTGCCATTGCTTAATCGCATTTTGAATATCACCCTGTTCGTAATGGATTAAGCCAGTGTTGTTAATTGCCGGCCAAAATTTCTTATCGAAGGAGACGGCTTTATTATATTGAGCGATCGCATCTGGCAATCGACCAGTCATATAGTATGCATTCCCCAAATCAAATAAACCTTCTGGATCGTTGGGTTTTAACTTCAAGCCAGCTTGGTAATTAGCAATCGCTGCTGGATATTTCTGCTGCTGAAAGTTAGCCGAACCCATTGCAAACAACACATCAGCATTTTTTGGATTGAGTGATTGTGCTTTTTTTAAAGCAGCGATCGCCTCATCATAATTTTTGGTTTGCAGCTGTAAACCACCCAATAGAAACCAAACTTTATCATTTTTCGGAGCCAGTTGACTAGCCAGCCTGGCTCGTGGCAAAGCTAACTCAAACTGTTGAAACTGACCTAGTTGAGCCGCCTCTTGTGCCAAGCTCAAGCCTTGTTTTTCCAATTTCCCTGCATCGAGTTGCAGTGTATGGGGTATTAGTGCCTGTGCTTGTGCTGCTTTTGGCATACTCCACAAACTACAGACAACTAGAAAAGAAATTATTCCAATATTTTTAGGCACACTACCCCCTCTTACCCACAAATCAAAGAATCTTTCAGCTAGCTTAAACGATCTCCGTCTTAGAAGAAAGGCAAATTTTGTAGTCAAAAGTCAAGAGTCGATCGGAAATTATTTCCACAAAATTGAGGAATGGGGAAATCAGCCCACAGATTTACTCTTCAAGAGCAAACGGGGAATAGGGTTAACGCCTAAGGATCTCTAACTTTCCTCTGCGTCCCTGTATATCCGCATACCCGTGCTATCTTCTATTGCTTTTACCGATCTTTTTCCTATCCTAAACGAGTTTTTTGAGCAGTTTTCCGGAACGGGCAGAGAGCTGCGGAGGATGTAAATGCAGCAGAGAAGGTTTTTCTCAGATTTTCTTCCTCTACTTAGGTTCGCTTTACTCTTGCCAACGAAAGGCGATCGCTTATATTCTACTCAGTTCTTTAATCAACTATGTTTTTCTAGATCGAGCTGCATCTCCCGAATCTATCCCCTCAGATAAATTAGTATTTGTTCAGAATATTGTGCCAATTCTTAGGCAGAGAATTTCCCCAAGCTAGCAGCAATTGTTTATTTATTGCTAACGATAGTTGCGCGATCTTAGCTAATCAAATTCTTGATTTTAAATCTCAGATATCCAACTATTAGATGAAGTCTTTTGTTCTCTAGTGAGTTAGTTTTAAATAATTCTAGTACTTTATCTAATACCAGCAATAATATAAAACAGTAGCAATTATAACAAAATACAGGAGTAATATATAACCAAACTAGGTTTTGGCAAACACTAGCAACTTCTCAAACCAACTGCCAAAGTTGCATAATTCAAGCAATGATAGATACCTTGAAAGTATATTAGTAATAAAATAATTTCTCAGTATAGCACTATGAAAACAGTTTTTTAACCTGATGCATAAATTGGCTAATTAGCCTAAGCAAGCAGATATTTTTAATTTTCGATAACAACAAATGAAAATTACTGGTGTATTAAATAAATACCTGCTAGCCAAAGCGCTCAAAATTCCTTGCTGAGTTAATTAGAGTCAAGCTACATCAATGAAAATTGATGACATTGGTCATGTCCCAATCTGAAAGTACTAGTGACTTTAGTCATGCACCAGTTTGAACGATTTTGCACGATAATTACTAGCATGAATTTATACAAAAATATTGCGATCGAGTCATGTTTACAGATAAAAAAAAAGAGTATCTATGACAATTGATGCATCAAACCCTGTAGATTCATCAGCTTTGATTCCTGAAGTCAAGAGAACCAAAGGGAAGATTCGCTGGCTACCCTGGCTGCTCTCCCTTGTACTTTTGGGTGGAATTGGCTACGTAATTTATTACCAGGTAGCTGTCGCTCCTACTCAGCAAGCAAGACGCCGCGTTCTGACACAGCCTGTAGAAAGGCAGACTTTAGCAATTACAGTTTCAGCGAATGGAACGGTAAAACCTGAGAGGTCAATTAACCTCAGCCCGAAAAATTCCGGCATCTTGAAAAGACTTCTGGTGAAGGAAGGAGATATTGTCAAACAAGGGCAGATTGTAGCTTACATGGATGATTCCAATCTGCGAGGACAACTCACCTCTGCCCAAGGACAATTGGCACAAGCTGAGGCAAATCTGCAAAAGGCACAAGCTGGAAATCGTCCTCAAGATATTGCTCAAGCACAGGCACAGCTAGACGAAGCCCAAGCAAATCTACAAAAAGTACAAGCAGGCAATCGCCCTCAGGATATTGCCCAAGCACAAGCACGGTTACAAAGTGCCCAAGCTGCTTTGAGAAAAGCGGCAGACAATTTCCTGCGCAATCAGCAACTTTACAATTCCGGTGGTATTTCTCTTCAGACTTTAAATCAAAGTCGTGCAGATCGTGACAGCGCCCAAGCTGCTGTGAATGAAGCGCAGCAAGCCTTAGGTTTACAAAAAGCTGGGTCGCGTTCAGAAGACATAGAAGCAGCACGCGCTACAGTTGCGCAAAGACAGCAAGCTTTAGCACTTTTAAAAGCCGGAACTCGCCAAGAAGACATCAACGCCGCCCGCGCCCAGGTGACATCTGCGCGTGGTTCCTTGCAAAATATCCAAGCCCAAATCAATGACACGATTATTCGCGCCCCATTTGATGGGGTGGTGACAAAGAAATACGCCGATCCTGGGGCTTTTGTAACTCCCACAACTGCTAGTAGTGACGTATCTTCTGCGACTTCTTCTTCGATTTTGGCTTTGGCTTCGACCAATGAAGTTGTAGCAAATTTAGCCGAAACTAATATTTCCAAAATTCGCATTGGTCAGAAAGTGACGATTAAAGCCGATGCTTATCCAGGAAAAATATTTGAAGGTAGAGTTAGACAAATCGCTGCCCAATCTGTAGTTACGCAAAACGTTACCAGTTTTGAAGTGCGAGTATCGCTCTCAGATCCTCAAAGGTTACTGCGGTCTGGGATGAATGTGACCACAGATTTCCAAGTCGGTCAATTGGAGAATGCGCTGGTAGTGCCTACAGCCTCAGTTGTCCGCCGAGAAAATGCGACGGGTGTATTTGTGGCAGGAGAAGATAATAAACCTGTATTTACTCGGATCGAAACGGGCGTAACAGTCAATAACTTTACCGAAGTTAAGTCTGGACTATCAGGAGACGAGAGAGTATTGCTCAGTTTTCCACCAGGTTCAAGACCGCAATCAACACCCAGAGGCGGGGTTTTCCCCGGCTTAGGCGGTGGTGGCGGACGTTCTCAAGGTGGTGGTGGTGGACGTTCTCAAGGCGGTGGTTCTCCTTAAGAGTCCAGAGTCAACTAATTATTTCTTCCCACACTCCCTCGTCTCCCTTGTCTCCCTTATCTCTAGACCTTAGCGAGTATGTTTAAGATATTTAATGGCTTTTACAAAGCTAAGAAGAATACCCGCACAGTGCCATTGTTAGAAATCTTGTCAATGGCAACAGAAACACTGTGGAGTAATAAGTTACGCACAGGACTAACGATGCTAGGCGTAATTATTGGCATTGCTTCAGTCATTGCCATTACTTCTGTTGGTCAAGGGGTACAAAAAGGAGTTGAGCAACAGATCCAAGCTTTGGGTACAGATGTCATCCAAATTTTAGCTGGTGCAGCCAGAAGTGGAAATATCAGCCAAGGGATAGGTTCTAGCAGTACCTTAACTTGGGAAGATGCAAAAGCGATCGCAGGGCAAGCGCCATCGGCTCAGATGGTTTCTGCCTATCTACAACGGAATGCCCAAGTTGTTTATGGAGGACAAAACACATCAACAACAATTTACGGCACTGATTTGAACTACCCAGACGTGAGAAATACTCACCCCCAGCAGGGAAGATATTTTACTCAAGAAGAACTCAATACAGCAGCACAAGTTGCTGTGCTTGGGCCGACAGTGCAAAAGACTCTCTTTGACCAAGGTGTCAATCCCATAGGTGAAACAATCCGCATTCGAGGAGAGGCTTATAAAGTAATTGGGGTGATGGAACCTAAGGGTTCTCAGGGGCCAATGGATCGAGATGACCAAGTTTTCATACCTCTAACCAGTATGTCAGCCAGACTAGTTGGTAATAATGCCCTAGCAGGTGTTTCTGTGAGTGGCATTTTAGTCAAAGGTGCTAATCAAGAGCAGTTAGAGGCGGCGCAGTTTCAAGCCACCAATCTCTTACGTCTGCGTCACAACATCTATCCACCACAAGCTGATGATTTTCGCTTAACCAACCAAGCTGATATTGTCAGCACCTTTACCAACGTTGTGGGATTATTTACCGTGATGGTAGTAGCGATCGCGGGAATTTCTCTAGTAGTGGGCGGCATTGGGATTGCTAATATTATGCTAGTTTCCGTGGTCGAACGTACCAGAGAAATTGGCATCCGCAAAGCCGTAGGAGCTACTAATTCCGCTATCTTGAATCAATTTTTAGCCGAAGCGATCGTCATTTCCATTGTGGGTGGAACGATTGGTATGGTGAGTGGTGTTGCCATTGCCTTTGGTGCCGCAACTATATTTAAATTTCCATTTGTAATTTCTTTAATATCAGTAATTGTCGGTTTTGGGCTATCTTTAACTGTTGGCTTAATTGCTGGTGTTATCCCCGCTAGAAATGCCGCAAAATTAGATCCAATAACCGCTTTACGTAGCGACTAATTAAACAGGATAGAGGAGACAAGGAAGTGTGGTGGAACCAGGAAGACAACGAAGAAATAACCAATGACCAATGACAAAGGACAAATCACAAAATGCCCACAATGATTTGGATGGAATCCATTACCAAAACCTACCACTTAGGAGAAGTTGAAGTCCCTATACTTAAAGGAATTCAACTCTCAATTGAAGAAGGAGAATATGTGGCGATTATGGGTGCATCGGGGTCAGGTAAATCCACACTCATGAATATTTTAGGTTGTCTGGATCGTCCAACTTCAGGACATTATATTTTTGAAGGCAGAAACCTCACTACCTATGATGATGATGAATTAGCCTATATTCGTAATCAAAGAATCGGTTTTGTTTTCCAACAATTTAACTTATTGGCAAGAGCAACAGCATTAGACAATGTTATGCTGCCAATGGTTTATGCCAATTTACCCAAGCCAAAACGCCGCCAAAGAGCATTGGAAGCCTTAGAGAGAGTTGGATTAAGAGAGCGTGTTGCTAACCGTCCCAGCCAACTTTCTGGAGGACAACAACAACGAGTAGCTATTGCACGCGCTTTGGTTAACCGACCTGCATTAGTTTTAGCAGACGAACCAACAGGAGCATTAGATACGGAAACTTCCCATGAAGTGATGAATTTATTAACAGAATTAAACGATCAAGGAATTACGATTGTGATTGTTACCCATGAGCCAGATATTGCTGCTCAAACTAAAAGAATTATCCGCGTACAAGATGGTTTAATTGTAGGCTAATTATGTCAAGTTGAGATTTTTTAGTTGAGATTTGAGATCAAAATTTTTTATTATAAACTATCTATAATGTAGAATTCAAAAGCTTCTAGATAAAATTATGATTTCTCAATATGATAAAGATTTTTAATTGCTGCCTCGAATTTGCTGAGAAAACCAATTTACTACTACATCGACTATGAATTTCACCTTATTTTTTGTGCGTTCTACCTGGGTTGCAGTGGCAGTTGCTATTCTCATGCCAACTTTAGCTCAAAGCACAGATGCAGCAACACCCCCAGCAGTGAAGCAATCCCAAGATATTACAGGAACTAACCCTGCTTCAAACATCGATAATCTCAACCCGAATCCTAATCCTTTACAATTTCCTACCAAACCAGAGGAAGTGAGAATTCAGAGAACTGTACCTCTGACTTTGGCTCAGGCTTTGGAACTAGCAAGACGCAATAATCGAACATTGCAGGTAGCTATATTGCAGTTACAACGCAGCCAAAGCGCAGTCCGAGAAGCTCAGGCTGCTTTGTTACCTAATGCTAATCTTAGTACTAATTTAACTAACAACGGCCCTGGTTTTAGTGGTGGTAATTCATCAACTACATCCTTCAACGGTCAAGCACAACTCAACTATGACCTCTATACCTCCGGTAATCGCCAAGCTAATATCCGAGCAGCAGAAGAGCAGGTAAGAGTAGATGAATTGAATGTTGAAAATCAGTCTTTGGTAATTGGTTTAAATGTCTCCACCCAGTACTACAACTTGCAAGGAGCAGATGAACAAGTCCGAATTAATCAGGCTGCGGTAGCAAATGCTCAGGCTAGTTTACGCGATACGCAAGCTAGACTTCAAGCTGGAGTAGGTACGCAATTCGATGTTCTGCAAGCGCAAGTTAATTTAGCTAACGCACAACAACAGCTAACTCTTGCTCTTTCACAGCAGCAAATTGCGCGTCGTCAGTTTGGCACGCTATTAAGTCTGCCACAGTCGGTTGATGTCACGGCAGCCGATCCTGTGAGAATAGCGGGTCTTTGGCCGCAAACACTCGAACAAACTATTGTGCAAGCTTTTCAAAATCGCCCTGAATTGCCCCAACAGTTAGCACAACGCAATATTGCCGAACAACAACGTCGTCAGGCGCTTTCACAACTAGGGCCACAAATAGGCGTGACTGGTAGGTATAGTTTACTAGATCAATTCAACGATAATATTAGCGTTGCTGATGGTTATTCAGTGGGACTGCAAGCAAATTTAACTTTGTTTGATGGTGGAGCAGCAAGAGCAAGAGCAGCTCAATCAAGAGCTAATATTGCGATCGCAGAAACAAACTTTGCTAGTCAACGCGACCAAATTCGCTTTGATGTAGAACAGTTCTATTTTCAATTGCAATCTAATCTAGATAATGTGCAGACTTCTACGGTCGCCTTAGAACAAGCTAGAGAAGCTTTGCGGATAGCCAGGTTGAGATTCCAAGCTGGTGTTGGTACGCAAACAGAGGTGATTGCTGCCGAAAACGACCTGACAAGAGCAGAAGGTAATCGAGTTTCAGCTATCTTAGATTACAATCGCGCTTTGGCTAATTTACAGCGTTCTGTTACTTCCAGAGCTGCACGTTAGGAACTCCCCAATAAAAAACAACCCATCATTCCGAATGCAGGGGAGTAGAGCTATTGGAAAAAAGAATGCGACAAATGCATCGTTAGGGTCGGGGTTTCCTCGTCCTTAACGACAGTCGATAGATCGCAACCATAATTGCATCGGTATTATTTGTAAAGCTAATAACTTCTAGCCGCAAGTCCCTAAGGATTTGTGCGTACACAGCAGGTCTGCAAAGAAGCTTGAGAAGAAGTTGCGATCGGTGTGTCCTATGATTTTTTCTAATTGATATAAGTCCTATTTTCTAACTTGAAAGACTTTTGAGTTGAGAATTCTGAGTAGTTAGTTAAGAGACATGAATTATTTACCTTATTCTGTTTTTCGCTCCGAAGCTTTTTATGCATGATGATGAGGTAAATTTTATTATTGGCAGTGCATTCTGCTTGATTTTATAAACTTAAAAACTAAAATTAGAATAAAAAGAACAATATTGAGCTGAGAAAATATATTGACTTTTAATACATTTCTTAAGGTAAATATCAAATTTCTTCTTAACAGAAATAATGTAAAGTTTTTTATTAAATAAAGTACTAATAGCGTGACTTAAGCTAAAGTGAATATAGGAAATTTATTTGCTAAGTGAGATAGTTTAAAAGATGGCAACTACAAGAGCAATTAATAGATTTCCGAAAAGATTTACTAAAAGATATAGAAAGATACAACACGTATATAAATATGTGTTGTAACAAAAAGGAGGATGTTATGAGTATCAGCAAAAGAATTGCTATTTCTTTATTTGCCGCTACTACCAGCTTGTTGAGTTTAGTTCCAGTTGCTATGGCTGGTGAAGGTGGTGCCGCTGCCGCTGTATCCTTCTCCAGCACACCGTGGGGAGGTGTAACAGGAGGCGCAGCTGCTGCCGCAGTAGGTAAACAAGATGCTGCCGCTGCCGCAACTAATAGACAAGGTAATTTCTTCGAGCCTACAACTAACACAGCTTCTGCATTAGGAAGTGCTGGCACTGTCAGGTTGTCTACCGAACCAACTGGGCAAGTTTCGATGCGAGGACATCGCGATCCCACCCTATTTATTCCACAAGTAAATCATTTGAACAATGACGGTGTTTATGGCGATGTTTTGCGTCCTTAATCATTAGTTGTTCGGTATTGGTGCTAATTTATTATATTTATCAGGTTGCATAATAAACTGTGTCAATGTTTAATCAAAATGACCAAGTCGATATCTCTAAAGCCTATTAAGTAGGCGGAAAAAATAAATGTAGTGTCACTATAGCTAATCACCCGGTTTCTACCCTAAGAACAGCAGCTTAGAGAAATAAGAGAAACCGGGTTTCTTTGTAAGATAATTCGTTTTGAATTAAATACTTTTGTATAAAGCTGACATTATTATTTTGTTATTTGTTAAGGCTAATGATACGAGAGACGTGCTTGATTACGTCTCTAAATTATCTGTATGTGCCAAAAAATTAGAGAACAAAGCCACCAAATTGGAAGATTTGGTGTCTCTTAGTTAGGATAGTTTTAATTCCCCGATTGATATAACTTTTTGCTCCTTGGCATCTGCAATCGGACTTTTTCAATGTATAAAAGGATTATTAGGCTCTCCCAAACGTAACCAAACTTGGAAGACGTTATCTTTAACACTCGACTCTTGTCCAGAGGAATCAGCACCTAAGTTGTATTCATTGTTAGCCCACATGAATGCTAGTGTGGGGCTATTGTATTTATTGCCTAATTTGAATTGGGCGCTAGCACCGTACCACGAGCGAGCAGAACTTTTATTTATGGGAGTGTAGTAAGCCGACAATTGCAAATTATCCCCCAACTTAGCAGCGATATCGGCTACAAGAGTATCTTTGACAGAATTAGGCAATATATCTCCAAAATAATTAACTAAACCTACAGAAAAATCTCCTATGTTAGCTCGTGCGCCTACTGTTAACGAACTACCAGATAAATCCATGACATTGTTACCAATACGCTTTGGTTGATCGAGTGCATAATTTAATCCAGTAGAGAGGAATATATTAGCATTTTGACTGAGGGTAATTTTTTTGGAAACGCTCCCTATGACTTGAGTATAGTAGTCATAGTCGGGGTTGAGATAGGCAATTCCTCCTAAGGTATAATTCCAACCGCTAGAAGTATTTTTGGTAAAATCTGCACCAAGATAAGCTTTTATTTCTTGGGCACCAATTACACCTGCATAATATCTAAAAACATCGTCTCCTTTTGTAGTATTACCAGTAAAGCTAAGATGAGGAAAATAACTGGTTTTTTCTGTGAATTTGCTAGTTCTTAAAGTATTCACATCTTGAAGAAACATTTTGAGATAAATTTGGCTGTAGAAATCTTGTAGGTTAGCAGTGGAGAAACTTTGGTTATTGAATAGAGATAAAAAATTTACATTCGATTCATAACCTCCCTCTGCACCTGCATCAACTAGAATTCGCTGCGGCCCAGTAACTTCATAATAAGTGTCCTCAGATAAAGTACGTTTGGTAATTGGCGAAAGACCAATCCAGATACTATTAAAATGGGCACTGGGCAATTTTTGTGGGTCTTTAATATCTGGTGATGTACTTTTTGCTTCTCCAATACCAGCATGATAAATAGTTAAACTGTTGGCTGGTAGGCGTGCATTATTAGCGGCAAAAAATAAATTGTAGTTCACATTTTTATTAGGGGGATTTGTCCCGCCTACAATTTGAGGATTGGCATCTGGTAAGATTAAATTCCCTAGTTGAATAGCAGAATTGAGCAATCTATTTTCATCATTTGCGATTAATCCAAAACCGCGCACTGTTCTACCAATAACAGCTTCGCGATCGTTAGCTCTCACAACTTGTCTGACTGTAGAATAGATTCCCACAGGCGTGTTTTCAATTTGTTCTTTTCTAGTTACCGATGTGGTATCGCTAGATGACACAGTACCAACCTTCGGGAAATATAAATCTACGCCTATATCTTGCCCATTGGTTCCTGTTTGAAAACCAGGCTGTTTCATAGCATCTAGCGATGCTGTTTCTACCACATCTCCAAAATTAGAAGTTTGCATAATGCGCATTGGCATTAGTGTTTGAGGGTCGATAGAATTTTTATCGGTGATAATTCCTGGAGTATATGTACATTGTCGATCGGGATTAGATAAACAGTTAGCTGTGAGACTTAATTGTATTTCCGTACCCATGATAGTCTCAGCAGCTTTTTTAGCAATTGTAACTTCCCGCTTTCTTCTCACTGTTTGTAGTTGTAAATAACTGCTTTTTTGTTCGACAGTAAAAATGTTATTTTTGGTCAAACTTGCTTCAATTTGGCTGTTGAGTTTGATAATACCGTTGACATCAAACGTTTGATTTTGCTGATTGCTGAAACTGCTCCCTCCAGCAAATTCCCATTCTGTTAAGTGACTGATGGGTAAGCCATTCAGCATCATTGTAGTTGTAAATGCTGGGACTTTTTCTTTAGCAATTACTTGAGGTGGAATAATGTATTTTGAATCTGCTGGTGTAGATGCTGGTGGCTGATTTTCTACTGGTTTTTGCAGTAATTCAATAAGTTTGGGTAAGTTTTGTGCGGGCGTAGATATTGGGGCTGTTTGCTGTTGTTTTTGAATTTGTTCTAATTTATTAGGCTGACACAATTCAGAATTAGTAATTATTGGTTCTAATTCATCTTCTTGAGTAAATTCAGGTGTGCCTAATTGGGGTGGAATGCAACGATGAGAATTACTCACCTGTGTTTCCAAATTTTCTCCTTTTAGTTGCTGTGCAGAATTAGATATTTCTGCTTGAGGGTTACTTTCAAATTCGGGTGAATCGCTTGAAGATTCTGGCTCGGAAATTGGAGATGGAAGATTGCTAGAACTTTCTAAATAATCTGGAAGATGATTTACAACTGATTCTGGCTTGTTCGCAGTTTCTAGATTGCTTAATTCCGCAGCTAATACTTTTTCGCCGCATAATTGTTTAGGCAGAACAGATGCAGTAATTACCAACAATATTAAGCGCGATTTATTTGTAGTTGTATTCATAATGATGAAGTGAAATCATATTATTTCTTGCGACACAGAGTTATTACACAAACAATTCACGATTGTGCAAGTTTGTGCATCATTAATGGTAAATACACTCTGAGCGTTGCCGCCTGAATTATTCAGTCTGCAAATTTCGATAAAATCAATGCTTAATCTTCGGAAAAAAACTACTCTGCGAGTGTCTACATCTGTCACTTTTTCTGTAAACAGCCGCTAGTTTTTCCTTGATACAATTTCCCAAATTTTAGTTGTTCGCCTATTATCGGCTTTTAATAGTGAAAAGCGAATAAGTCAGTCGGGCAAAAATAAATGTAAAAGTTCAGCTATCTTATGGGGTCAGGTAATTAGCAATGACCAGTTCAGCAGCAGCCCCATCTCTTACTATGCATCTACAATTATTACTTCAGTGAAATCTCTAAAACTTCCGGAAGATATGGGAATCAATAGGCACAAAATAGCTAAAAAAATTTGATGGATACAGTATCAAATTCACAACACTGTAGAGACTGTACTATACGGTCTCTACAGGAAGTATTCTCAGAATCAGTAAACTGCTGTAAACCTTTCGTAGGTTTTACGGACAATCTCATTGATGTCACCCAATCAGGTGAAGGCATACAACTTTACTAAAAGTTAATATCAAGAATGGTAAAGCAAACACTAATACCAAAAGTCCTCAGGTAGTTTTTACTGTTCTATCGAGATTGAGTCTAAATTTTCAAACCCCAAGTTGTTGCACTCTTCCTCTAACAGACAGATATTCCCTGAAAGTAATATTGATAGGCTGCTATCATGAATACGCACGTAGAAATCCCCTTGATTGGTAAAAAAGTAAAGTATCCATTGCGTTGGCTAATAGGGCTAATGACAGCGGGTGTTTTGGTTGTGGGTACAACTACTACCTACAATTTGGTGAATCGGGGGACTGGTAAACAAGACATTACTCAATTAACTGTTCCTGTAGAAACGCAAAATGTCACTCTGCGAATTACTGCTAGCGGTAAAGTAGTACCTGTTCAGAGCGTGAATATCAGTCCCAAAAATCCAGGGGTGTTGGGGCAATTATATGTCGAACAAGGCGATCGCGTGCAACAAGGGCAAATTATCGCCAGGATGGATGTTGGCGAAATTGAAGCTCAAATCCTACAATACAAAGCGAATATAGCCCAAGCCCAAGCCCAACTCGATCAAGCCCGTGCAGGGAATCGCCCTCAGGAAATTACTCAAGCTAAAGCGCGTTTAGCACAAGCAGAGGCTCAGTTAGCCGCAGCGCGTGCGGGTAATCGCGCTCAAGAAATTGAACAAGCGCAAGCGCAAGTAGAATCGGCAAAAGCCCAGGTTAACTTAACGCAAGCACGGGTAACTAGGTATAGAGAATTGACACGACAAGGTGCAACTTCTCAAGACCAGCTGGATCAATATATAAGTGAAGACAGACGCGCACAAGCTAGTTTACAAGAAGCGCAAAAACGGCTGTCTCTGTTGCAAAGTGGTACTCGTACTGAAGAAATCGAGGCGAAGGAAGCAGCTGTTACAGAAGCACGCGCCGCATTAGTGCTGTTAGAAAATGGTAGCCGTCCTGAAGAAATTGCTCAACGTCAAGCAGCGGTGAAAGCTGCGCAAGCTCAATTAAAAGCGGCTGAAGTAAGACTTGCAGATACAGTAATTCGCGCTCCTTTTACTGGGATTGTCACCCAGAAGTATGCAAACATCGGTGCGTTTGTGACGCCAACAACTTCTGCTTCTAGTAGTGCATCGGCTACTTCTAGTTCAATTGTCGCTGTCGCACGAGGTTTAGAAGTGCTAGCGCAAGTCCCAGAAGCCGATATTGGCAGAATTAAACCAGGACAACAGGTAGAAATTGTCGCGGATGCTTATCCCGACCAAGTATTTAAAGGTCGGGTGCGCCTGATTGCACCCGAAGCAGTGGTTGAACAAGGTGTAACATCCTTTCAGGTGCGGGTTGCACTAGATACTGGTACGGATAAACTACGTTCTGGCTTAAATGTTGATTTGACTTTCTTAGGCGATCGCGTCAGTGATGCTTTAGTATTACCCACAGTCGCCATTGTCACCGAAAAAGGTCAAACTGGCGTACTCATCCCCGACGCCAATAATAAACCCGTGTTTCACCAAGTAACTGTTGGGGCGCAAATCCAAGACCAAACGCAGATTTTAGAAGGAGTGAAAGCAGGCGATCGCATCTTTGTAAACCCACCGAAGGATTACAAGATTGAGAAAGCGAAGGAGCAGAGTCAGAAATAGGGGACAAGGGAGTGTGGGGAGTGTAGGGAGAAATAACAAATGCCCAATGCCCAATGCTCCATGCCCATTAACAAATGACAAATGACAGGATATGAACTTTTTAGAAAGCATTCAAATGGCGGGGAAAACCCTGCTGGCAAATAAGTTACGTAGTGCCCTGACCATGTTGGGTATCGTTATTGGTAATGCTTCAGTAATTGCCATGATTGGGATTGGTGAAGGTGGGCAGAGGTATGTTTCTCAACAATTAGAATCATTAGGGCCAAATATATTATTTGTATTGCCAGGTAATCGAGAAACTGAGCGTATTTCTAGAGATGTGCCTAAAACTCTGATTTTAGAGGATGCACAAGCGATCGCAACTCAAGTACCAACGGTAGCAAATGTGACTGCTGAGTTAAATAGCCGTCAGGTGGTGACTTACCGCAATCGCAACACCGATGTTAATATCATCGGTACAACTCCCAGCTTCTTGACAGTACGAGATTTTGACGCTGAAAAAGGACGATTTTTTACAGATATAGATATGAAGCGCAGTAACCAAGTTGCTGTGTTAGGTGCAGATTTAGCAGAAAGGCTATTTGGTAGCGTTAATCCTGTAGGACAACAATTAAGAATTAAAAATACCAGCTTTCAAGTCATTGGCGTTCTCACAGCCAAAGGTTCAAACTTAGGTGTGAATTACGACGATGCAGCATTAGTACCAATTATTACCGCAGCTAACCGCCTAATTGGACGAACTTCTCCCTATGGTTTAGAGGTGACATATATTGTCGCCTCTGCGAAGAATGCTGATAGCGTTGATGCAGCCGAGTTTCAAATTACCAACTTGCTGCGACAACGCCACAAAATTAATGGCGAAGATGACTTTACAATTCGTTCTCAGAAAGATGCATTGCAAACAGTCGGGCAAATTACAGGCGCATTAACAATTATGCTAGCGGCGATCGCTGGGATATCTTTGTTTGTCGGTGGCATTGGTATCATGAATATCATGCTAGTTTCCGTCACCGAACGCACCCAAGAAATCGGACTTAGAAAAGCGATCGGGGCAACTCAGCAAGATATTTTGCTACAGTTCATAGTTGAAGCCGTGATAGTCTCTGCAATTGGCGGCTTTGTCGGTACGGCGGTTGGTGTTGGTGGTATTTTCTTAGTTGCAGCCTTAACTCCCTTAGAAGCCGGAATTTCACCTGTTGCAATTACAATGGCTGTTGGTATTTCTGGCGGGATTGGCTTATTCTTCGGTGTTGTTCCTGCACGTCGTGCAGCCAAACTCGACCCAATTGTAGCGTTGAGAAGCGCTTAAGTTGGTTGGTGTAATTAAAGATAACTGGTGAGGGTTGTCATTTGTCATTTGTCAGAGTTTTAAGCGATCGCTTACTACCCTTACCAAATATATCCCCGAATTTTTTGAAAAGTTGGGGATTTGATTTTATTGATTTTATTGTGACCAAAATTACAACATTAATAAGAAAAGCTGTAACATTAAGGCTTAATATTAAAACTTTTCTTATACAAGTAACAATATTAAGCCTTAAGGTTAGAACATTAAGCCTTTAGCTTACAACATTAAGGCTTAAGGTTATAATATGAAGTCTTAAGGTTACAACATTAAGCCTTTAGCATGTAACATCAAGGCTTAAGGTTGGAACATGAAGCCTTCAGCTTACAACATTAAGGCTTAATGTCATAACATTGATGACCAATGTGTTAGGCCGCAATAGTAAAACACCATACTTCCTAATAGCAGTTGAAAAAATGATTGCGACCTAAGGATTCACGAAAATCCAAAATCCAAAACGGTACAAACTAACCTTGTGCTTGTACAGCAGTCAGCATGAAATTTAGCCTTTGATCGAACTCTAGCTGTTTGATCTGTGCTGTAAATTGGTCTGTTTCAGCAGGAAGTTTATATTCAGTAGGAACTGGGATGATAGTTCCATTCTCTATCCCTTGTGCCAGCAACAACCAAACCTCTAGTTTCGCATTGGGACTTAGCGCTTTGTAAGCACGGTTAATCTCACTACTACCACCCCGAAGTAGGTCGCGTTGCGCTTGCAGTTGTTCTTGTTGAGACAAGTTCTGGATGTGATCGAACACGGCTTTACCAGGAACTTCCACACTGTTAGGAGGTGATGGGTTTAGCTGATCTTTAATATCCAGATAACCGTACCAAAGTATAGCCAGTTGAGTATCTACATCAAATCGTCGAAAAGTTTCTAAAGCTGGTTTAGTGCGTTCGTCAACTGTGTAGGTCATAAAAACTCCAAATTAAGCGAGTTTTTCTTAGTTTTGCGGTTCCTAAGAAAAATTTCTTGCAGTTACTCCACATAACTTAACGAATGATTCTAGAGGCATAATCCTACGAAAGATAGAAACAATACTTATTCTGTCAGACAGATGTAGATAGCCTCTACAGAGTACAACTAATACCCATTGATTAAAAGAATGCGCATATGGGTAAGAAGATGACTACAAATAATTGATGTGCCGCAAATATTATTTCAACTCATAGTAGAAATAGCAAAAAAACAAGAGCGATCGCTCTTGTTTTAGTACATTCTAAATATTAGATATTGACTTTAAGAACGTATATTAGGACTTAAAACTTCTAGCTAACATATTCAACAGAATTTTTCTTGGTACTACCCTTGCTAATATAGTTCTAATTTGAGTTTTTACATCGCCAATCACAATGGCTGGCTGCCAATTATCCAAAGCTTTTAAAGACTGTTCTACCACTTCTTCACTAGTAAACATTTGCTCTGTATTCCCTGCTAAAGTCGGAGGAAAATTAGCTTCAGCAAAAAAGTTAGTTTCTATAGGGCCTGGACAAGTAACGAGAACGCGAATACCATAGGGACGATTTTCTGCCCATAGAGCCTGACTAAAACTTACAATAAAAGCTTTACTGGCGGCATAAACAGAAAGATATGGCATTGGTTGAAATGCGGTTATAGAAGACACATTAATAATGCTTCCCGATTGACGTTGCCGCATTAATGGCAGAAATTTATGAGTTAAATCGACTAAAGCCAAAATATTTAATTGCACTATTTTGACTTGCTTTTCCCCATCAGAGCTAGCAAAATCACCGTAATCGCCAAAACCTGCATTATTGATTAATAAGTCAATCGTTAATCCTTGTGCTTGAGTAGCATCAAAGATAGCTTGAGCAGCACGAGGTTCTGTCAAGTCTTTAACTATAACTTCTACTTTAATATTGTAATTTTTTTGTAGTTCTTTAGTTAGTTGATGTAATTTTTCTTGTGAACGCGCAACTAAAACAAGATTAGTATTCCGTGCTGCTAGTTGTTGGGCAAAGGCTTTACCAATACCGCTAGAGGCTCCTGTAATTAAAGCAGTTGACATCCTAGGTTTTTTGATAAAAATTAAATCAATTTATAGATCCTAACAATAGTTATTACTACTTTTCACTATCTAGAGTTGTATGCCAAAAAGATCAAAACTGAACTCAACAACATGGTAGTTTTTCCACGCCAAGCGGGAATACTAGAATCATAAGTTACATCTTGTGTCTATGTATCGGTTAAATAAAAGAGCCTGGAAAATTTTGTCTGCTGAAGTTCAAAGATGCAGTGGTAACGATCGCGTCAGCGAAATTGAACAAGAAATAGTCATTAAGCGCTTAGAAGAACTGCGCCTGGAAAAAGGTTCTCCGGCTAAGTTAGATGAATTGCGAGATAGCGTCATCGATATCTATCCTCAATTTAGCGAGAAGGTACTCAAACAAGCGGCAAAAGCTAATCAACCGCTTAGTCTTTTTAGCACTATAAAATGGGCATCTATACTTTTGGGCAGTTCCGCAGGGATGCTGTGGGTAATAAATTTGCCTTACCCAATGATTCGCTGGCCTGTTGCTAAAACTGTTCCCATCTTGTTATTGCCTAGCTATATAAATATGGATTATCACTATCGTGAGGCAATTAAAAACCTTGAACAAGCAGACCAGTTAATTAATCAAGCCACCAGTCCCTATGATATTGAGCAAGGTTCTCAAAAAGCTAAAGAAGCACAAAAAAATCTGGATAATCTGCCAGTTTGGTTTTTAGGATACTATCCTCAAGCTTACTGTAATTTTTTTGGTTGCACTTGGAAGTTTACCGTAGATGAGTTTGAAGCAGCTAGGCAACGGGTGGCGCGAATAGATGCGATCGCTTTTCAAGATCGAAATGCTTTTACACCCCTAGCGCAAGGAGAAATGGCGCTCAAGCTAGCACGCCAGCAATACGAACAAGC
The DNA here is from genome assembly GCF_963875125.1 of Calothrix sp. NIES-2098. Lineage (NCBI taxonomy): Bacteria > Bacillati > Cyanobacteriota > Cyanophyceae > Nostocales > Calotrichaceae > Calothrix > Calothrix sp. NIES-2098. The sequence goes on along the minus strand of NZ_CAWNKJ010000001.1, from coordinate 6,612,563 downwards.
TACTACTATTAAAGATAAAGAATTAGCGATCGCATCTTGGCAAGCAGCCATCGATCAACTAGAAGAAATTCCCGAAGCCACCTTTGCTGGAGAGACTGCAAAAACTAAACTCAAAGCTTACAAACGCGATATTGATAACGCGCGTATCGGTACATTCATTGCTGCTGCACAAGAATTTGATTTAGAAGCTGAAAAAATCCAACCAACAGAACCCAAAGCTGCAACAGAATTATGGGAACAAGCAATTAAGCGCCTTAACCAAATCCCAACAGAGAATCCTCGCTATTTAGAAGCACAAAGATTGCTAGCTGGTTATCAAGCCAAACTCAAAACAGTAGCCGATCCTCGTAGCGGTACATATATTGAAGCAGCAAAAGAATTTGCTCTAGCAGCAGCTAAAGCATCACAAAATCCACCTCATCCTGTAGTGAAGTGGGAGCAAATTGAAAAATTGTGGCAAAAATCAATCGATCAATTAGAAAATATTCGCGTGGAAGAACCCGGCTATGTAGCAGCGCAAAAGTTACTTGCAGAGTATCAAACGAACTTAGGTATTATCGAAACTCGCCGCAAAGACGAAGGTGAAGCACAAGCATCGCTCCAAGAAGCTAATGAGCAAATCCAAAGTTTGATAGCCTCTCCACCCACCGAGCCGCAGCAGCTAAAAGGTAAAATTCAAGGCGTTATCAATCGGTTGAAAACTATCAAAGCGGGAACAACTGCTTATGCAGAAGCGCAAACATTGCTAGCATCTGCTGAGAAAAGGCTTCAACAGAAACAATAAGCCTTTGCACGTCTAAATACTTGCTTATCTTAAATGGGTATGCTATATTTGCTAATCGTGGGTTAAGGACGTATAGCTCAGTTGGTTAGAGCGCTACGTTGACATCGTAGAGGTCACTGGTTCGAATCCAGTTACGTCCATTTTTTTAGAATGACAAATAATCTGTTAATTATCGCTTTTCAAATTTTTGAAATTGGGATGATAGTGTAGGCGATCGCAGTAAACTTCTAGCCACGCCCGCCAACTACCACCCTACAATCGCACCGTCCTGTCCTCGCTATCCTTAAGCTGACTTGACTTGAGCAGTTTATGATAGGACGAAATTAATTTGTTGAAGCGATAAATAATCTGTTATTTGTAATCTGTTAACCCATAAAAAGACATAATTAGAAGGTAATTAAACTATTTATGTCCAAATTTTTTACACCTTTATCAAAGATGGGTTTGCAACTATATCTATCTAAGTAGAGATGAAGAAACCGACACTCTAGCCACTTACTCTTAACATCTCTTACCTAAGATGCTTAGGAAATACATCAACTTCTTTGATTCTTATAAATTCAAGACATAAATATCTTTCTAATACTTTTTTTGTGTCTATAAAATAGGTTCTAATTGCTTGAATAATCAAATTAATAAGGTTAGTCTAAGGATGTATGGAAGCTAGAGAAATAAATTCTAGTTTCTATTCAGAACTATTGACTCATCTAGAATCTTATCTAGAAGTAAGGAGGCAAAAATGTCTGATAAGAAACGGGAAATCAAACTCAATGATTTGAACGAGAAGCGCCCTGCTGGTTCCGAATTCCTCAAAAAGGATGAAGGCTATCTCGACAATTTGAGTGAAGATGAACTCAATGCTCGAGGTGGAGCAGATGATATTTCAATCTCTGCTGGAGACTATGTCTCGTCCGGTACATATACCAGTACAGGCCCAGGTAGCGATGTGAGTATCGGGGATCTCGACTAGCTAGTACCTTTTTACATAGCCACTGCTAGCTTAATTGCATTGGCTATATCAACCGATTAAATTTTTCAGGGTGTCCATTGATTGAGAAAACTGAATTACTGTAGCTCATCCAGTTTGATTTTGAGCGATAAGGGTTGAAGGCATATCTTCTTAGGTATGTCTCAACCCTGCGTTCCTAATTAACTTTGTTCAGCGAATTGTGAAAACATAGTATTCATGTCATTTTTGCTAAGTTCACAAAATGTTTTTGAGTATATAGAACGACATAATATTTATACTCAATTAGGAGAATATCCAGGGCAGATAGAACATAAAGCTGCTCGAAACTTTAACCTATTGTTGAGTTTGCCTGATAATCGCACGATAATTATAAAACAAGAATGTTATAGACCTGATGGCAAAACAACAGGTGGATTTCTTAACGAATGGCGGATACAAGAATTTTTACAACAATTTCCATCATTGAATCACCTTCATCCATTCGTTCCAGAGGTAATTCATTTTAATGAGGAAGACTCAATTATTATTTTTAATTACCTCAAAGACCATTGCGATCTGATTGATTTTTATACAAAAAACAATTTTTTTCCGCCTGCGATCGCATCTACTATTGGTAGCACCATAGCAGCATTTCATCAAGCGACTCTCAATCATGAGGAATATCGTGATTTCTTTTCTCAGGGACGTGAAGATGCACCCCTAAACGGCGGTATTCCTTACATTATTCGCAAATTCGATCGCATTAATCCTGAAGTTTTTGGTCAGGTGCCTGGGGATGGTTTGAAATTCTTTGCTCTATATCAGCGTTACGATAGTTTGAGAAATGCGATCGCACAATTAACAGACACAATCGCGCCATATTGTTTAACGCACAATGACCTCAAGTTGAACAATATCTTGCTGCACAATAATTGGCAGCAAATTCTGGAAGAACAATCTTCTGAACCCAGTGTAGTTCGTGTAATTGACTGGGAGCGTTGTAGTTGGGGCGATCCAGCTTTTGATATTGGGATGCTTGTCGGCAGTTATTTGCTTCTTTGGTTAAAGAGCTTAGTGGTGAGTAAATCCATTGATATTGAAGACTCTTTACGCATGGCGGTTACACCACTGGAAAACTTACAGCCGTCAATCGCTGGCTTGGTGAGTACCTATTTCGCCAATTTTCCAGAAATCCTGGAGTATTGTCCTGGGTTTTTGCAGAGAGTGATGCAGTTTTCTGGTTTGGCTTTAATTCTACACATTCAAGCAACGCTTCAGCACCGCAAAACCTTTGGAAATACAGGAATTTGCATCCTTCAGGTGGCGCAAGGTTTACTTTGCAGTCCAGAACAATTTATGTCGGCAGTGTTTGGGACTGCTGCATCTGAAATTACGGGCTTGCAGCCTGCTCTTGCTTAAGTGTTTTTTGGGGAAGATCGTAATGCAATTGCTAGATTATATACCAACTCAATCACTCAATACATCAGGTGATCGCGTGTTGGGCACACTTCAAGAAATTGCTAGTAAAGTGCAGCTTGAGTCTAACTTTTGTATTCGGCATCCTGACTACAAACCCTTAAAGCTGCCACCCGATGTTGTTTCTCGCTTTCAAAATCTACCGTTGCAACTTCAAACTAAGTATCAAAGTCTACAACTAAGAAGTTTTCTTTACGGCATTTATTACAACGGTTCCCTCCGTAAGGTTTTAGCAGCAGAAGCCGATGCAGGTGAGTTAACGCCTGAGCAAAGCTTAGAGAACAACCGATTTCAGGGCGTAGATCTGAAATTTTACGAGCAGTTGCATAACAGTAATCGGGGAACAGGTTATTTTGACTCAGGTTGGAGAGTGCTGAGACAGGAGGTAGATGGCACTCTAGCAGTAATCAAAGATAATTTAACCCTGCATATTGAGCGAGAACGCCATCTGCGGGTAGAACACCAGTCTGCTGTAGTCGGTAACGATGTTAGCATCCGCTTGCCACGCAATCGCGTTCAAAGTGGCTTTTATATGGCAGTTAGTAATGTGAGTTCGCAAAATCGCAACAATTCAAACGATCCTGAATGTGTGCGAATTTATTTTAACCTCACGCCTGAAGGAGCGATCGCTCTGATGAATGCAATCACCACGCAATTAAATGACATTGCAATTCCCTTCAAATTTAAGGCACTCTATAATCCGTCTGACTACGATCGCTTCGACTCTGCGGTTCTATACAGTGATCAGCAAGATTATGAAGCAATTAGGCAAATGCTTCAGGGGATTTATCTCGAAAATAAATCGCATTTTCAACCAGAGATACCCTTATTCACCAAGTTTCTCGCACCAGGACTGGCACTAGCAGAAGAACCCGATCGCAAATTTGCTACTAAAGAAAGTTTTGGAACGCACCGTTGCCAAATTGTTGCCAATGGCTTACTTCAAGCCCGTGAGAATGGTGATGAGTCTCCAGAGAACCGAATGACTTCGATTTTGCAAAATTTTTCCCGTCTTGGGATCGATGTAAATCATCCTTACTTGAATGCAAACTCTGAAGATATCTACACCACCTTAGAACTATGCTAATCGCTGATTTAGCACCAGAACCTACGATTAAACCCGACAGAGTAAGTGAGCTAAACGCTAGATTTCCAGCGTCAGATTTGCCATTCTACCGTAAGTTGGGGAGAACCGATCTGACAGCGAGCTGTTTGGGTTTAGGAGGTGGAAGCGGTATCTCCAGTGAAGATACGCTATATGCCTTTGAGCAAGGTATTAATTATTTCTTTTTCTCTAGCGATTTACACCACTTTTTGTACAGCAAAATGTCTGATGCGCTGCGGCAATTATGCAGGCGAGGTTCGTCTGTTCGGGAGAATGTGATTCTAGCGACTGTCACCTATAACAAAAGCCCAGAAATGGCACTAGCGGCACTTTTCGATCAGTTTCAAGAACTAAAAATTGATTATGTAGACGTGTTTTTCTGGGGCTGGATTGGCACGGATGATGCTCCCCGCTTTCAAGATTGTATGGAACTTTCCCACGATCTGCGAGGCAGCAATTCAGTGTATCAGCGCAAGATGGAAAGGTGGTTTGGCATATCAGAACGTTTGAAAAAAATGGGTGCCGTTCGCTATATCGGGGCTTCGTTTCACGATCTAGATTTAGCCCGTCAGTGGCTCAATAGTCCGTTGTTAGATGTGGTGATGGTAAGACATAATGTGGCTCACCGCAATGCTCAGAGTAAGATTTTCCAAGATGTAGAGGTTCAAGATTCACAGCGATCGGGCATTGTTACCTTTAAGTCTGCGGGAATGCACACATTTCTGGCAAATGCTCCAGCTCAGTTGCCTAAAGATTGCTGGCAACCGTCTGTGCCCGATTTTTATCGCTACTCTTTATCCCAAAATGGCGTGGATGTTTGCTTGACGGGAATGAAACGACGCAAGGAAATTGATGCAGCGATCGCCAGAGTGCAAAAAGGCAAGTTAACACCTACGGAAATAGATTACCTCAACCTTTACGGTGACTTACATCGCAAACGGTTGACAATACAAGACGTTCCGCGCGATCGCTTAATTTATCAAACTGCTTAAATCAAATCCTCTTGTCTACTCGTTCGGGAGAGCAAAATCATGCAAGAAGTTTTAGAACAAACTGAATTACAAGAAACAATACCGGAAATTCATCCCGCTACAGACGATGAGATTCTGGCTTACTTGCGCAGTTATGGCAAAATTGCTGAAGTTGCTGCACAGGTTGAATATAATACGCACATCCTCAAATTTTGCGAAAAATTTGATATCACCGTTTCTGATGAAGAACTGCAAGCCGCAGGAAATGAATTTAGGCGATCGCACAATTTATTAAGCGCATCCGAAACCCAGACTTGGCTTGATCGGCAACGAATGACAGCAGAAGATTGGACGGAAGGTATTCGCGTCAAATGGCTAGAGCAGAAGTTAAAAGAACATCTGTTTGGCGAACAAGTTGATTCTGATTATTTAAACAACCGTAAACAGTATAAACGGGTGGCGCTCTCCCAAATTCTCGTGCAGGATTTAAACGACGCGCTCAAAATCTTTCAGGCGCTACAAAAAGAAAATGCTTCTTTCTGTGCCTTAGCACTTGAATACTCCCAAGGCAAACAGTCTAAAGACAAAGGAGGGTTTGTAGGGGTGCATTTTCTGCCAAAACTCATGCCAGAAGTTGCAGAGGCGATCGCCAATGCTAATGAAGGTGAAGTTGTGAGACCCATTCAAACGAAACTGGGTTATCACATCATCAGAATTGAAAAATGGTTTCCAGTTCACTTAAATGAATCTCTTCGAGAAGAACTCATAGACTCACTATTTCAAGCTTGGTTACGAGAACGGAATATTTCTTTCCCTCATTAATTACTTAATGATGATGAATAGTTTGGTTGCTCAATTTGGTCAATAGACTCTGGTTGAAATTGAGTAATAACTTCCACCTGGTCTACCTGTTGTTTTAACCAATCTAGAAATAAATTAGAAAGAATTTTCTTATGCAGCGTTTTATCTAACTCCGGTTGAATAATTTCTTCTACTAAAATTAAGTGTGCGCCTTTAGAAGTAATAATTGGTTTTAGCAGTTGGGGTGGAGTCGATGCAAAAATTACAGCAGAAATCTCCGGCTTGAGATCGGTACGGCGTAATTTTCCCCGATATCCTCCACATCGTCGCAGTTCCGTATCTTGAATATATCGATGAGCAACTTCGGGAAAACTCATATCGCCTTCTTGGATGGCATAGAAAAGTTCCATTGCCAAATCTTCATCATCTAAGACAACTTCATACATCACAACTTGCGTGTAATCGAGTTGATGGCTAACAAAAAAAGGCTCAACTTTATCGCCAAACAAATGTTGAGCCAACTTCGAGGAAAGGGCACTAATCCGCACAATCTCTTCAAAATCATCTAAAGATAAGTAATGCTCCTGTAACCATAATTCGGTTGCATCCGCACTCAAGAGGTTATGATTTAATCTAAACGCATCAGCAGTTTCCTGAAGGTCTTCCGGCTCTAGAGTAACGCCAGTTTCCTCAGCCACAGCGTCAATAATTTTGCGATTGGCAATCCCCCTAATCGTTAGAGGCATTTGATAGGAGAGTCTAATCTGTTGAATTAAGTCTTCCTGGGAAATAGCGATAGTTTTTAACATTTCATTACTCTCTATATTGAAACTAAAAGATGAAATTTAAAGCTCTAGTCCCCCTGCTTCCAGCTTCTTAAACGGATCTAAGAGAAAATCAATTACCCGTCTCTGGCGAACAATGACCTCTGCTGTTGCCGTTTGACCGGGAGTGAGCGCAATTTGTTTATCTTTGGTTTGTATATGCGATCGCTCCAGCATGACTTCCAACTCAAAGGTTTGAATCGCACCTTGGGGCGTTTGCGTCATCTTAGAATTTGGTGAAACCCAAGTGACCTGACCTTTGACAATGCCATAGTCCTGGTAAGGATAGGCATCAAATTTAATCTGGACAGGCATCCCGACCTCGAGAAATCCACTTTCTTGGCTTGGCATATCTGCTCTTAATACTAAGAGGACATTCTGAGGCGCAATTTGAGCAACCAATTGACCAGGCTGAACTACGGCTCCGGGTTTCTCAATCGGCAGTTGAAATAAAACCCCATCAATGGGCGAGCGAATTTCGCGCCGCTGCAACTGAAATTTCAGGGCGTTGATTTGTTGTTTGGTCTGGTTAATCTCTCCTTGGAGAGCTACCATTTGTGAATCCAAATCCTTGATTTGTCGCTGAATTCCTAGGAGCGTTAGCTGATTATCGCGCAGCGTACCTTGATACTGCTGCTGTTGCGCTTTCAGTTGAGCTTCAGCCTGTTGCATATCTGAACTGGCTTGATTCAAATTTTCTCTTGTTGTATCTGCGATTCGCTGTTGAGCAACAACCTGCACCTCGGCAACAATACCCTCGCCTACCAAGCTGCGATAGCGCGCCACTTCCTTGTTGTCTCTCGCTAAACGTTCGCTGGCAATATTTTGTTGAGTTTTGCTGTGTTCCAGCTTTTGCCGCGTTTCCTCAATTTTAGCTAGTTGGGCGGCGGCTATGGCTTTTCCCTGCTGTTGTTGGGTAAGCATGGTTCCTCCCTGGAGTTGGTTCTTCACAAGCTGCAACTGGGAGAGCCGATTCATCTGCCCTTCAAGCTTGGCTTGGGCTTGCTGGAGTTCAGTTCGAGTTAAATCAGATTCTAGCTTCACTAAAACCTGTCCCCGTTTGAGAGTTTCACCTTCTTTAACCTTGATTTCTGCCACTTCCCCAGCTACAGGCGCATCCAACTCAAAGGTTTTGCCCTTTGGCTCTAGCTTTCCTCTAGCAGTTCCGGTTTCATCCACCTTGGATAGCATTGCCCAAGGCAGAACGATCGCGGTAAAAATTGCTAACAGGTAAAGCATTCCGCGTGTCCAAACTCGTGGCATGGTGTTAATGGATTCTTCGGTCACAGAAGACCATTCCTCATTCACCCCATTTTGTAAATTCGAGGGACGGGATGAGTCTGCGATCGCAGTATCCAAAGTAATACTCGATGAACCATGACCATTACGACCGTTGCGATCGCTAGGGACATGTCCATTTTGAGGAAAATCATTTGGGATGTTTGACGGGTTGGGCATAGGAACCTCACACTAGTTGGGAAATTGAATGCTTGATTCAACCCACGGCGGTGAGCTGTTGTTGATTGAGATAGAAATAATGACCGCGTTTTGCCATCAATTGATCGTGATTGCCCTGTTCGACTAACACGCCGCGATCGATTACCAAAATCACGTCGGCATTGCGAATGGTGGAAAGCCGATGGGCAATTACAATCGTGGTGCGGTCTTGAGAAATCGCGGTCATGTTGTTCTGAATGATTCGTTCAGACTCCGTATCAAGGCTACTGGTGGCTTCATCAAATATCAGCAAGCGGGGATTGCCCAGTAACGCCCGCGCGATCGCCAGACGTTGCCTTTGTCCACCCGACAGCATTCCCCCAGCTTCACCGATTTGGGTTTCATACCCCATTGGTAATTCTTTGATAAACTGATCTGCGCCAGCCTGACGAGCAGCTTCAATTATGTCTTCCAGTTTCGCTGATGGCTGACTGATGCTGATGTTTTCCCCAATCGTGCCACCGAACAAAAATGTGTCTTGATCGACCACGCCTATTTGCTGCCGCAAGGATTGCATTGAAATACAAGTAATGTCATAACCATCAATCAAAATCTTGCCTTCAGTCGGCGGATACAGTCCTAAAATCAGCTTAGAAATTGTTGATTTTCCGGAACCACTGCGTCCTACCAGGGCGATCGTTTGCCCAGGAAGGGCTTCAAAGGTGATGTTTTCTAAGGTATTCGTCTCACTTTCCGGGTGGTAGCGAAATGTGACTTGCTCAAAGCGAATGTGACCCCGCAGGGGAGGTAAAATTTGCCGGGTCTGGTGTTCTAAATCTTCCTCTGGCTCGGCTTCAATCACGTCATCAATTCGCTCAATGGAAATCATCACTTCCTGTAGCTGGTTCCATAGCTCAATTAGGCGCTGAAATGGGCGGATGACGTTGGTAAGCAGCATATTAAACGCCACTAATTGACCAATTGTGAGTTGATTTTGAATTACTAACCAGGCACCAAACCCTAAAAGAGCAGCAGTCGCAACAGCTTCAATCCCTGAGCTGAAGGTCTGGAGCACAGTGTTAATGACTTGCCCCGAAAACATCATTTTCAGAGATTTATTAAACAGTTCTTCCCAATGCCAGCGCACGCTGCGCTCAATCGCCATCGACTTAACTGTGCGAATACCCGTAAATGACTGGATAAGATAACTGCTCTCAACGGCAGAGGCGTTAAATATGCGTCGAGAGATGCGCTGCAAGAAGGGGGTGGCAACCAGTGCCAATATGACAAAGGGCGGGACGATCGCTAATACCAACAAGCCCAACTTCCAGCTATACCAGAACATCAAAGCCAGATAGACAAAGGAAGTTAATAAATCAAGCCCAATGGACAACGATTGTCCTGCAAAAAACCGTTGAATTTTATGGTTTTCTTGCACGCGGGAAATAATATCGCCTACATAACGCGACTCGAAGAAACGCAGAGGTAAGCGAAAGGCATGGTTGATAAACCCAACAATCAGCGCTAAATCCACACGATTTGCCGTATGGTACAGCAGATATTGCCGCAACGCCGTCATAGCGACTTTGAACAAACCGAAGAGCAGCAAGCCAAGTGCGATCGCCACTAAGGTGAGTTCGCTGCGCTGCACAACTACCCGATCCAATAACAACTGCGTTAACAACGGCGTTAACAGTCCAAATATTTGAATCAGGACGGATGCTAGTATGACCTCAAACAGTACCAACCCGTGGGGCTTAATCAAATCAAAGAACCGCCACACATCGGTCTTGGCTTCATCGGCTTCTGTTAAAAAGGCGGTGGGCTGCACTAATAAGGCATATCCTGTCCAATCGGCGTTGAATTCAGTCCGCTTGAGCGATCGCTGACCTAAAGCCGGATCGGCGACAATCACGCGATCGCCAGTTATCTTATAAACCACAATGTAATGGTTGCCACCCCAGTGAGCGATCAAGGGTAAAGGTTGTCTGGATAAAGCTTTAAAGTCTGCTTTGATGGGACGAGTCGAAAACCCAATGCTTTCGGCGGCAGCAGATAACCCGCGAATCGAAGCCCCGTTGCGATTGATATTGGCTAAATCTCGAACCCGATTGATGCTGAAGCGTTTACCCCAGTAACGACCGATCGTTACTATGCAAGCTGCCCCGCAATCTGCTGCACTCTGCTGTTCATAGAACGGATAGCGCTGGATAATATGTTGCCACCAATGACTAGCTTTAACCTTAGGGCTAGGGAAGTATGCTTTCTGACGTTTTTGAGGAGTTGATTGGGGAGTCTCAGTTAGTGAGGGTGGAGTTACGCCAATCGACCGCGCTTCCTGCTCGCTATCTGTTGTACCTTGTACCTCTTCTGCTTCTTGGGGTGTATCTGCCTGAATTAGTTCTTCCAGTTGGGGCAAATAACGCCTTGCTCTGTCCCACTGGGCAAGGCTTAAAGTATAAATATCAACAGATTCAGTCACCTGCCAGTCGCGCCTTTGGCTAGCAGGCGGCACGGGATAGAAGGTTCCAGGGGAAAGAGTTTGACCGGAGGAGTGTACAATCTCGCCACGACGCAGCAACCATAGCTTTTGCTCAGAGAATAAACTCGCTGGTAGTCTCCCAACCTCGAAATTGTGCTCGTCCAATAATGCCAGCATGTCGGTTAATTGCTCTAGTGAAGCGTCTTTTAGGTGAGCAATCTGTCGGCATAACAGTAATAAATCCCACAGAACTGCCTGATGGCAAAGGTGTTCTCGAATACCAGGATGATGACGAATCAGCGTTTGCAAATCCTCGTTCGGCAGAAAAGCCAATTGCAATTTCAGAGAGGCTCTAGCTTTGTAGGGTTGAAAATGTGCCTTCGGAAACAGCGTTAGTTCACCAAATATTTGCCCCTTTTCCAAGGAAGCAATCAGATTATCATTGGCATACAGCAATCTCACCTTGCCATCTAAAACAAGATAAATTCCTGGCGTGGCATCAACAGATTGCCAGAACGGTTTGCCAGGGCCGGGTTCTAAAAATTCGATTTTTTCTAAACACTGCGTCAACTCTTGTGCTGAAAGTGTTTGCCCCAAGGCACTATTGAGCTGTTGAGCAACTTGTTGTTCGGAAATTGATGATGGAAGCTGAACCATAAGAGCTTAAGGATGAACCTCGATCGGATTGATGAGCAACAAGTCAGATGATTCAGTTGATGCAGGCGGTTGAAGATCGTAAAGTGCAATTTTGAGATCTTTATCTTTACTGACAGCTTGATTAATGCCTTCTTTCACATGAGGCGATCGCGTAGACAGTCCCATTTCTTTAAGTAAACGGTTAATGTGGCGATCGCTAATCTCAATTCCGGTTTCATCTGTCAAATGTTTGCTTAACCACCCTGCTGTCCATCGCTTAAAGGGATAACCATAATCTCTTGGACTATGGCCTACCAGTTCTCTCAAACGCTGGAGATAGCGATCGTTGACTGTATGAGGGCGGCCAATCGGAGATTCATGCCATAGGTGAGCCTTTCCTTTTCTTGCCATCTCTATCCATTGCCGTGCCGTTTTTTGAGAGCATCCAAGTTCCTCGCAAACTTGTGCCTGAGATTTACCTGCATCTGCCAAAAGCATGATTTCAATGCGACGGCGATACTCAGCTCGTCGCTCCTTTTTCATATGTTTCAACAGCAGTTTGCGTTGAAATGACGTTAGGATTTGGCTTTGCTCCTCCACAATTACCCCTCCTTTCAAATTTCCACAAAGCCTATGCAAAGCTTATATAGAAAAACCTAGAATCTGTTCAACTACCCACAAAAGTTTTTCCCTCGCAACTTTACAGACACTCCCTTGACAAGATGTTTTTAATTCCACCAGACACATCATTCCTATAAAGAGGACTAGACAGCAACAAAGGCAGGAAAGAGAACTATTGCAGAAAGTTTCCTACTAGTTCTAAATCTGCTACTTTTTTAACCCGATCTAATTAAAGTGGGATTGTTGCTCCAAAGCCTCTTTCTAGGGACAGCTATTTTGCTTGTCCAGGCTACTCTTTAGGCTGACTAGCAAGGGTGCGCTCAAATTTTGCCAGTAAGATCATTCTCACATCAGTGCTGCTGATTTAGTTAATGCTTGGATATATGTAGATCCTTATGCAGAAGAAATCGAAGCTGCTATCCGAGCAAATGAGGTTGCTTAACAAATAGCGCTTTTAATACTAGAGCAACTTCTACTCCAAATATGCTTTATTGATTGGGATTGCTCATTTACAAGTGCGATCGCATACTCATGGCTAGCTTAAGCTACTCACTGCCATGTAAAATTTTTGTGAGATAAATTTTGACTACCTAAGCCCTAAGTTACCTAGACAACGCCAAACCGTTAGCGCTTTTAATAAAATTATGGTGCAAATTTCTCCATCCCCTTCTGAGATTGAAGCTCAAGCTACAAAAGCTGCTGCTGGGTTCCATACTGAAACAGTTGCATCCGAAACAGTTTCCGATTTTGAGTTTCTGTTTACCAGAGCGATTGAATTTCGCCAAGAAACTATTTACTTCATCATTGTAGACCGTTTTTATGATGGAGATTCCAGTAATAATGAAGGCGCTAATCCAGAACTTTACGACCCCACTAAGCAAAAGTGGGGTAAATATTGGGGTGGAGATTTGCAAGGAATTATTGACAAACTAGATTATCTCAAGAATCTAGGAATTACAGCAATTTGGATTTCTCCATTATTTGAGCAAGTAGAAGCATTACAATTTGATAATGCTGCAATGCATGGTTATTGGACAAAAGATTTTAAACGGATTAATCCGCGTTTCCTCGCTCCTAATGAGGAGAATTCTTTATTTAAAAGTAGCACATTAGATAAATTAATTTCTGGCTTACATGAGCGAGGTATGAAGTTAATTTTAGATATTGTTTGTAATCACAGCAGTCCTGATGTTAACGGTGTCAAAGGTCAACTTTACGAAGATGGGGTGTTAATTGCGGATTATTACAATGATGTTAATCATTGGTATCATCACAATCCAGAAATTACCGATTGGGAAGATGAATATCAATTGCTCTATTACGAAATGTCAGGATTGGCAACTTTTAATGAAAGCAATCCTGACTATCGCCATTATATTAAAACTGCAATCAAGCAATGGTTAGATAAAGGAGTTGATGCTTTACGTGTGGATACAGTAAAGCATATGCCTATTTGGTTTTGGCAGGAATTTAATAGCGATATTCAAACCCATAAACCTTCAGTATTTATTTTTGGTGAATGGGGTTTTAGCAATCCTAGAAAGAGCAGTTCAGTTAAATTTGCCAATGAGTCTGGAATGTCAATTTTAGACTTTGGTTTGTGTGAAGGAATTCGTCAAGCTTTGGCTCAAAATGCAGCAGGGGGATTTCATTTAGTTCAAGATGTTCTAAATCTGGATTATCTTTACAATACGGCAACAGAATTGATTACCTTTATAGATAATCATGATATGCCGCGATTTCAAAGTTTGAATTCCGATCCTGAACTATTGCGATTGGCGATGGCTTTGATTATGACTAGTCGCGGAATTCCTTGTATTTATTATGGCACTGAGCAATATCTCCACAATGATACTAATGGCGGAAACGATCCTTATAACCGTCCAATTATGGAGAAATGGGATACAGCTTCACAGCTTTACCAAGATATTCAATTATTATCTAAATTGCGGCGTTTAAATCCGGCTGTTTCTCTAGGAAGCCATAAGCAGAAATATATTACACCTGATGTATATTGCTATCTGCGGAGTTATCGAGATTATCGTTGCTTAGTAGCGATGAATAAAGGCGATACAATTACTATTGATGTAGAGAATACAGAATTAGAAGATGGGGAATATAACTGTATAGTAACGCAGCGTCAAATAGAAGTTAAAAATGGCAAAATATCAGGCTTAAAGTTAAATCCCAAAGAGTTAATTGTACTGAGTTATTTGGGCGAACGGGTGAAGGGAAAAACGATTGTCAGGGTACAGGTAAATGGTTTGACAACCCAACCTGGTGATACAGTTGTGGTGACAGGTGATTGTCCGGAGTTAGGCAATTGGGATATTAGCAAAGCTTACGCTTTAGAATATATCAATGAAAATACTTGGTTTGGGGAAATACCTTTTAATGAGAGTGCAGGAAAAGCAATATGCTATAAGTATGCTCTGTTGAGAGAGAATCAACCAGCTTTGCGCGAAAATCTAGTTAGCCGTCGCTGGATATTAGTGGAAAAAGGTACAGTTAAATGGCGGGATACTTGGGCGTCCTAATTTACTCTTAAAAAGTAAGATTCCCGACTTCTTTAAGAAGCCAGGAATCTTAACTCTTCACTACAGATTTTTTAGAATGCTCCAATTTTGCCAAAGATGACGTAGAATGTTTTCCCAATTAAAAATAAGTCATAAAATGGATGCCAATTTTTCTGGTATTGCAAGTCTAAGTCAACGATTTGTTCAAAATCTGTCACATGAGAACGTCCGTTAACTTGCCATTCTCCAGTTAAACCGGGTTTGACGTTTAAACGACGCCAATGTTTTTCTGTGTATTTAATAACTTCATCACCTGTAGGCGGACGTGTTCCAACTAAGCTCATATCATTGAGCAAAACATTCCAAAATTGGGGTAGTTCATCTAAGCTAGTGCGTCTTAAAAAGCGACCTACTTTAGTAATTCGGAAATCATTTTTGTTTTTAAAGATGAGTCCATCAGCCTCGTTACTTACTAAAGATTTTAATTGCTCTGCATCACTCACCATTGACCGGAATTTATACAGACGAAATGGGCGTCCTTGCAGACCATAGCGTTCTTGAGCGAAGAAAATAGGCCCTGGACTATCGATTTTAATAGCGATCGCTATCGGTACAAACAAGATTACTAAAATCAATAATCCTACCAAACTCCCCAAAATGTCTAAACAACGTTTAAATTTAGACTCTACTGAGGGATGCAGAGTATATTCTAAATCCCAAGATTTGAAAGTAATGTCTGGAAAAATTCCTTGTAATTGTGTTTGATGCATGATCCTGGCTCAATTAACAAAGGTAGAATTACTTAGTTTGAAACTGTGTTTATTAAAAACAGTATGGGTAGGAATACAGTTTTGTCTTAGATGATTTCGGGAATTTGGCGAACGTAAGTAGGTTTTTCTCTAGCTCCACATATCTGCGTTGATTCCTAAAATAAACGCGATCGCTTCTACCCTCCTGGCTTAAGTAGAATTAAGATCGTCTGCCACGGGATTAACAATTTGACAAGTCTCAAGACGCGAGAAGAGAGTAACGCACAATTCCCACCAAGCAGCAGTTGCGATCGCACTATGCCACTCCCAAACACCTAATACTTTCACACGCCAAGCTTGCTCAAGAAAACCGACATAAGGTAGATGTCCGATAGGAGTTTCCCCTTGCCAAATCAGATTGTCATAATCAACCCAAGAGTCTTTGAGTCGCCAACCAACGCGATTGGCAAAATCAATACAGGTTTCTGTAGCAGCCACTTTGGCGCTACCAATCATTAAAGCCAACACAGGGTCAGTAGCAGATTTACTTTTCATACTCTGCCAGATACGGTGTTGGACGCTAAAACCAAAGCGCCCATGACTATAACTTACCCAAAGCTGGTCAATAGTATAAAGATCTTTACAATAAAAATTTTTGAGACTGTCGAGATCCAGGTAGCGCTGTTGTTCTCGTCCAGCTACCTGCAACATGAGAGTTGTCGTTTCTCGATCCGCCTCCAGCCATCTTTGGGCTTGGAGTAAATCTCGCAGATGAGTATAATCTATCCCTACCTCAGAACTCAAATCATCAACGGTGGGATTGTTAGGATCTTCTGGCTGTTCGTTGGAACTATCGTTAGAGAATAGGGTTTTTCCTGGTAAGACTTCAATAATTCCTTGAGAACCAGACAACCAAAAATATAAGTTGATGTCAGTTTTTGCCAATTGCACTTGCAACTGTGTAATCCAAGCTGCGGCTGTGAGTCCAGTTGGCTGTATCCCCTGGTTGAGAGTTTCTAATAAAGTAGTAGCAAATCTTTCGCTGTCGTGAGATGGGACAGCAGCCGTAATTAAACACTGTCCTATATCTAATCCTAGTTGGAGTTCTTCTAGCCAATCACGTACTGATGCTGTGTCTACTCCCGGTTCTAGCGGACAATCTAACACGATGATTTGTTGCGATCGGCATCGGCGTAACTGTTTTCTTAACCACGAGCGCTGGATGACAATATCATCAGAGAGTATTAATACGGCTTCTCCCTGTTCTGTCTCTTGAATTTTTCCTCGCAGATATAACAATACCGTGGCGGCTGCGTCTGGGATATTGGTAGATTCGGTAAAAGATTGAGATAGCAAGCATTTTTGAATGGCTTTGCGGACATCGGATTGGGAATTTTTGCCGCTTACAGCCCAATAATTGACTGCAAAACTACCAGCAGTACTGAGTATTTTACTCAAAGCTAGAGAAGTTTTACTTTGCGGAAGTCCTTCTACAACTAACGCCTGTCGCGGATTTTGAGAAGATTCTATTTTTTTGGATTTCAATCCCAAAACTACTTCTCCTACACCTTCGACAATGCGCTTGGGCGTTTGTGAGGGATATTCCGAATGTATTGAATTGTCTCCCCGTCCTTTTTTGAGTTGATTAATCACTCGCAACTGCTGATTGGCTTTATCTATATATGTGAGTGTTTGGTGATAAACATAGCGGTAAAGCCCATCAGCTTCGATTACCCCTTGAGAATCAGCAGCTTCTCCTTTTAATCCGCGAATCAAATAATATGTAAATACACCATGTCCTAGTTGGGGAAATTCCCAAGATTGCTGCCCGCGATCGCAAGATAATAAAGCATAAAATCCTTTTCGCTGGGCGGCTCGTTGTCGAAGCACTTCTACTAACTCTGGTGTCGGGTTGAGTTGGGGATCGGTTTGGCCTCTCGCACCCAACAGGGTCATCCCACCGCTATGACAAGCATCTAAGATTAGTAATTGTTGCTGGGCAGAACAATTCTCTAATAGTTGCAAAACTTCCTGCAACTTTAAACCAGTGTCGATTAATTTTTCTTTTTGCGTATCTTGCAGACACAGCACCACCTGCTGGCTTAATGGATCTAGCATCCCATGTCCAGAAAAATAAAATAGAACGGTATCAATGGGTTTGGTAGCGGCTGCGATTTGTCTGAGGCTAGTCAGAACATTTTCTAACTTTGGCTGCTGGGAGGCAAAATCGTGGTAAATCATCACCTCCTTTTGCGGAAATGCTTGTGTTGCGGCGTTTAAAGCATCTCCTAAACCTTGACAGTCCAATGCTGAGTAATGCAAACAAGGTATTTGCTCATCCTCATATTGATTCACGCCCACCAGTAACAGCCAAAGTTTGGCTACACCGGTTTCTAGGGAATGAGTTGAGTGACTAGTACGAACCCCAACTGGACACATCTAAGCAATTTACAATGAAAAACCCAATGCTACTAAGCATCTTAGCTGCTGACTGCAAACAAAGTATACATAGAGCAGCTTTAATGCCAGCGGTATCAGATTAAACAAGACGTAATTTTGGAGAGTTAGTTCCAAAGCAAACTATAGAGCGATCGCAACAGCGCTCAAAGTCATTTTTTACCTCTTTCTGTGAGAAAACTCAAACCTAAAAAAAGCGCTGCTACACTACCTGCTACAGCAATTTCCCCTTGAGTGATTTTTTCTAAAACTGATTCTACAGGAATTAATATTACTTCAATTTCTTCTGTAATATCTAACTGTTGCTCTTTAGCCTTTTTGACATTTTCTGCTAAAAATAAATGGATTTGATTGGTATCTTTACTGGGCTTATCGTATAGTGTGGCGATTTTATTTACTTGTTCGGTAATATAACCAGTTTCTTCTACTAATTCTCTCACTGCTGCAACTTCTGCATTCTCTTGTTGTGGATCGAAACTACCAGCAGGGAGTTCTATAAAAAAATTGCCTACAGCGTGTCTATACTGCCTAACAAATACAATCTCTTGATTGCTAGTTATCGGTAAAATTAACGCTACTTCTGGTTTAATATTAACAAAATAATCATCAATAATTTCTCCGTTAGGCAATTCTATTTCATCTTGTCTCACCTGGCACCAACGATGATCTAATACCATTTGCGATTTCAATATTTTCCATTTTTTCAGGTTTTTCATAGATACTCAAAGTGAATTGTATAGTTCAGGACTTACGCAACTGGCACAATGCGATCGTTAGTTCATAGTACATATGTATTAATTAAATCTGATTTTGAAAGCTTTGCCTTCGTAATAGAAGTCGCTGTCTTGGAAGTACTATCGAAATATTCGTGAGAAAATAGGTAGAGGTTATATTAGATAAATTTCGCTAAGGGTAATGAGATTTACTAAGCTTAATTACTGCCAATATTTATTAAGTAGTCAAATTAATTATACAATTACCAATTTGGCAGAGCATTTAGAGAGTATTAGTCATGACGCAATTAACTATTATTTGAAAACCGAAAAATTAACACCTCGTTTACTATGGGATAACGTGAAAGAGGTCGTTGAGTCTGATGAAAATGGTTACATCATATTTGATGATAGCGTTTTAGATAAAAAGTATTCTGAAGAAATAGAAATAGTCAGAAGACAATATAGTGGTAATGAGCATGGTGTCCTGAAAGGCATTGGTGTAGTTAGCTGCGTGTATGTCAACCCTACACTTCAAAGATTTTGGGTCATAGATTATCGAATTTTTAATCCTGATGTCGATGGGAAAACCAAGATAGACCATGTGAAAGATATGCTCCAAAACCTTGTGTATCATAAGCTTTTACCATTTGATACTGTTTTGATGGATACATGGTATGCGGTACACAGTTTAATGCTATATATTGATAGCTTAGACAAAATTTATTATTGCCCTTTAAAAAATAATCGTTTAGTTGATGATACATTTGGTCAAGAAAAATATAAACGGATTGAATTATTAGAATGGAACCAAGAAGAATTAGACTGTGGTAAAATCATAAAAATTAAAGGATTCCCAGCTAATAAAAAAGTGAAACTATTCCGGGTTACTGTTTCTACCAACAGAACGGATTATGTCGCCACTAACGATTTATCTCAAAGTTCCACGGATGTTGTACAACAGGTGTGTAAAATTCGTTGGAAAATAGAGGAGTTTCACAGGGAAATTAAACAACTAACTGGCATTGAATCTTGCCAGTGTCGGAAAGCTAGACTCCAAAGAAATCATATTGCTTGTGCAATGTTGGTTTGGGTTAGGTTAAAGAATTTAGCCTATAGAACTGGCAAAACTATCTATCAAATCAAGCATAACTTGCTTTCTAATTATTTAATTCAGCAACTGAAGCGCCCAAGTATTTTTATGTGCTTGGTTTGATTTATATTGTCGCGTGTCAGGGCTTTGCCCTGCCTGCTATTTGTGCCAATTGCGTAAGTCCTATAGTTAATAGCGTATCTTTTAAAGTATGATTTCTCCTTCGTACATAAGCTGACAAAATTATCGATAAATTTTGCCAATCAAGGACGTGTAAAAAAGTATAACAGATGTATATAAATAACTAAACTTTAGACTGACACTGTGATATTTATGTTATCTGTTATAGTTTTAGATAAAAATATTTATGCAAATTCAAGTCAAAATATTTACCGTCAATAAGCGGTTTCCCCTGAAAATTAGTCGGGGTACAACTGCCCAGACAACAAATATATGGGTGAGTATTTCCCATGAGGGAATTGAAGGTTGGGGGGAGGCGTCGCCGTTTGGTGTAGGCGATCGCTCGCAATCAACCGATAAAATTAAAGATGCTTTGCAGCAAGTTACATCAATTTTAGAAACATTCAGCCCGTTGCAGCGGCAGCAAGTTGAGCAAGAGTTGATAAAAGCGCAGGTTCCTTCTTCAGCGAGGGCGGCGTTGGATATGGCCATGCACGACTGGCTAGGCCAGCGTGTAGGTTTACCACTGTGGCAACTCTGGGGACTCGATCGCAATGTTATAGTGCCGACTTCAGTAACTATTGGTATAAATTCTCCAGAGGGGGCGCGAGCTAGAGCGCGGGACTGGTTACAATTTACAGATGTCCGTCTTTTTAAGGTGAAGCTAGGTAGTCCGGATGGCATAGATGCCGATCGGAAAATGTTATTAGCGCTAAAAGAAGAAGCCCCAAATTTGGAATTCTTCGTTGATGCCAACGGTGGTTGGAGTTTGAGTGATGCTATTGAAATGTGTAGTTGGCTAGCTGATTTAGGTATAAAGTATGTAGAACAGCCACTGCCACGGGGTGAGGAAAAAAGTTTAGCAGAATTACAGAAGCATACGCCTCTGCCAATTTTTGTTGATGAAAGTTGCTTTACCAGCGCTGATATTCCCCAATTAGCAAACTATGTGGACGGCATTAATATCAAACTCATGAAATCAGGAGGCTTAACAGAAGCAATACGAATGGTACATACAGCAAGAGCCTATGGTTTACAAGTTATGTTTGGTTGCTATTCTGATAGTTCGCTAGCTAATACCGCAGCGGCACATCTGGCTCCTCTAGCTGATTATTTAGATTTAGACAGTCATCTCAACTTAATCGACGATCCGTTTACAGGTGCGTCGATTCAAGAAGGGAAAGTTTTGCCCAACGATTTACCAGGTTTGGGGGTACAAAAAAGTGCGTCTGCCACTTAATCAACGAATAGCTATTTTGCTGCATGAGGGAACTGCTGGAACTCAGGGCAAAACAGGGTTGTCACTTTTACGTTACAGTGAAGCCCCAATCGTCGCCGTTATCGATCGCGAATGTGAAGGAAAATCTTTATCGGCAATTACAGGTATCAAGCGTGATGTGCCAATTGTTGGCTCAGTAGCTGCATCTTTGGAATACAAGCCGCAAGTATTGGTAATTGGCATTGCTCCTAAAGGCGGTGCTGTACCAGATGATTATTGGCATGAAATCAAAGATGCCCTAGAAGCTGGGATGTCATTGGTGAACGGTTTACACACACCATTGGCAACGATGCCAGAGTTAAATGCGCTGCTAAAACCAGGGCAATTAATTTGGGATGTGCGCAAAGAACCACCTAACTTAGGCGTCGCTAGCGGTTTGGCGCGCACCCTTCCCTGTCGGCGGGTGTTGACTGTGGGAACTGATATGGCAATTGGCAAAATGTCAACCAGCCTAGAAATGCACTGGGCATCACGGCTGAGGGGTTGGCGTTCTAAGTTTTTAGCCACCGGTCAAACTGGTGTCATGCTAGAAGGAGATGGTATAGCTTTAGATGCCGTGCGGGTAGACTTTGCAGCTGGTGCTGTCGAACAAATGCTCATGCGCTATGGCAAAAACTACGATATCGTCCATGTTGAAGGACAAGGTTCTCTGTTGCATCCAGGCTCAACAGCTACTCTGCCTTTAATCCGTGGTTCCCAACCAACTCAACTTATATTAGTGCATCGGGCGGGACAAACTCATAATCGCAATAATCCCCATGTCCCAATTCCGCCTTTACCAGAAGTAATCCGGCTTTATGAAACAGTTGCTAGTGCTGCGGGTGCTTTTGCTCCTGTGCGTGTAGTTGCTGTAGCGCTGAATACTGCTCATTTAGATGAAGCTACGGCTAAAGAAGCGATCGCCCAGACAACAAAAGAAACTGGGCTACCCTGTACCGATGCAGTACGTTTTGATGCCAATATCCTGTTGGATGCAGTGATGAAGAATTAGTTCTAATATTGCTAATAATGCAATAAGTTTATCAACTCGTTGGCAACAGCGAGTTTTTTTGTTGTTAATTATACTTTGAAAACACAATGTATTATTATGATGTCCGGCAAGTTACTCTGATGTCATTGCGAGTGGAACGTAGACACCTGAAAGGTAGCTTCCCGCAGGGTAGTGGAGCGTAGCAATCACAAAGACTCTGCGATTGCTTCCCTACGGTCGCAATGACGGGTATTTGAATAGACATAGTATCACCTGGATAACAACCGCTTTTCCGAGATCAATTCTCTGTTGCAAACGTTTTTAACACAGGTAGAATCAGAATCAATTAAAAATTACAATTTCAGCCAAAGTGGCTACATTTGTATTTAAAATTTAAGCCGAATTGGCTACATCTGTTTTATGACCTCTGATAGAGTGGTGACAGTATTTAATTGCAGATTTTAGTTGGTGGAACTTCATATATTTAGAGAGGATTAATAGTATTTCCTTTTCAACTACGTCTGCCGATCCTACTCTTTTTTATGGGAGGTAAGAAAAAATCAGATGTCTTTAGAAATATTGGAAAAAGTCAAAGAATTTTTGATTAGGCTGGTCAAAGATGAAGATTTTCGCCAGCAATTAATGAGCGAAAAAATCGATGAGGTGAAAAAATTTATCGCAGATAGTGGCTATAATTTTTCTCAAGAAGAATTTGAGACAGCCACCATCAAAATCTTGGAATTAAAAGAATTAGGTGAGTTTCACGAACTTACAGAGCAAGAGTTATTAGGTGCTGTAGGCGGTTTTACAAAACGTTATAAGCCTCTACCAGAAGAGCCAATTGCGCAGCCAATGTACGGCATAATTATCGAGCCAATCGGCATAGACCCACAGCCGATGTACGGGATCGTTATTGAGCCAATTGAGCCAATCAAGCCAATAGACCCGCAGCCAATGTACGGCATAATAATTAGCGATCCTGAATTACTATAATCGCTTCCTAAGCTGTTGCACATTTAAGTTGTATTAGGCTACGCAATTTAAATGTGCAGTAGCTTGGCAAAATTTATTAAAACAAGAATCTGCTAATTTTTTTAAAATTTTAATTCCGCGTAGCGAAGTGGATGGTAAGACTTTCTGGGGGTTTTTATGACATATCGTCGCACAAGTTATGCTGTTTGGGAAATTACTTTAAAGTGTAATCTTGCTTGTAGTCATTGTGGTTCGCGAGCCGGCAATGCACGTACTAAAGAACTATCTACAGAAGAAGCATTGGATCTCGTTAAGCAAATGGCAGAAGTCGGGATTAAAGAAGTTACCCTCATAGGTGGTGAGGCATTTCTGCGTCCGGACTGGCTGGAAATAGCTAAGGCTATCGATCGCGCCGGAATGCGTTGCGGTATGACTACCGGCGGCTATGGCATTTCCTTAGAAACTGCACGCAAAATGAAAGAAGCCGGAATTCGTACTGTTTCTGTTTCTATTGATGGCTTGGAAGAAACTCACGATCGCCTGCGGGGCAGAAAAGGTTCTTGGAAATACGCTTTTAAAACCATGAGCCATCTGCGAGAAGCTGGTATTGCTTTTGGTTGCAACACACAAATTAACCGCTTGTCAGCCCCAGAATTCCCTAGTATCTATGAACACATACGCGATGCGGGAGCCGTAGCTTGGCAGATTCAACTCACCGTACCAATGGGTAATGCTGCCGACAATGCAGATATTCTGCTGCAACCTTATGAGTTACTGGATATCTACCCCATGATTGCCCGTGTTGCTCGTCGCGCTTACCGCGAAGGCGTGCAAGTTCAGCCAGGAAATAATATTGGTTATTATGGCCCCTACGAACGGCTGTTGCGGGGACGGGGTAAAGAGCATGAATGGGCATTTTGGCAAGGTTGTGCTGCGGGACTTTCCACTTTAGGTATAGAAGCTGACGGTGCAATTAAAGGTTGTCCTTCATTGCCGACTACCGCTTACACAGGTGGTAATATTAGAGACCGTTCTCTGCAAGATATTATTGAAAATACGGAAGAATTGCGGTTAAATTTAGGCGCAGGTACCCCTGAAGGCACAAAACACCTGTGGGGATTTTGTAAAACCTGCGAATTTGCCGAACTTTGCCGTGGTGGTTGCAGCTGGACTGCCCATGTTTTCTTTGACCGTAGAGGTAACAATCCTTACTGCCATCATCGAGCGATTGTCCACGCAGAGCAAGGTTTAAGGGAACGAGTGATTCCCAAAGTAAAAGCTACAGGGCTTCCTTTTGATAACGGGGAATTTGAACTCATAGTAGAGCCGATAGATGCTCCTAAACCAGAAAACGAGCCACTACAGTTTAGCAGCGATCGCATTTTTTGGTCTGAAAGCTGGGAGCAAGAGCCTGAAGTGACTTACTCTTTGGCTGGTTAAAGTTTTATTTTTATCGGAGGAGATATGGAAACAAATTCTGGAACTGCCAATCTGCAAGCAACTAATAGCGCAGAAGAAGAACTATCTCTCTTACCGCGTTCAGCTTGGAGTAGTCAATTGGCTTATTTAAAAGCATTGTATAAGGCAAAACAAGCCTTAGATAAAAGGCAAAAGTAAAGTTTAGCGGCTCCTGCTACAAGTCAAACCCAGTTGTGTCTACCCTCAAGTCCCCCTCACAAGGTGGGACTTTTTTTTAGGGGCGTCCTGAAACGTGCGCAGTAGCGGGAATGTTTTGGAAGCCTACACTCACTGCACAGCAGGAGTGTAGGAGATTTCACTTCAACAAATCCTAGCTAACGAGTATTTTATTTTCAGCTGGAGGTTGAGCGCGGATTTCATTGTGGCAAGGACGACCTTGTTCAAAGTCAGTGATATTAGCTAGAGTTGTATCCGCAATATTACTCAGAGCTTCTTCTGTAAAGAAGGCTTGATGTCCAGTGATCAGCACGTTGGGAAAGGTTGTGAGGTGCTGGAAAACATCATCTTGGATAATTTCACCAGACAAATCCTCAAAAAACAATTCTGATTCTTGCTCGTATACATCGACACCAAGATAACCGATTTGACCGGATTTTAACCCTTCAATTACCGCTTCCGTATCAATGAGTGCGCCTCGACTAGTGTTAATAATCATCACACCTGGTTTCATTTGGGCGATCGCGCGATCGTCGATCAAGTGATGAGTTTCCGCAGTTAGGGGACAATGTAGAGAGATGATATCAGAGTTGGCAAGTAACTCTGGCAACTCTACATACTTTCCACCCATGGCTTCTAATTCTGGGTTTTGATACACATCGTATGCCAGTAGATGACAGCCAAATCCTTTCATGATTTGACCCAAAATTAAACCGATTTTGCCAGTACCGATAATCCCCACGGTGCGTCCGTTGAGGTTGAAACCTAGCAATCTATCTAGGGAAAAATTGCCTTCCCGAACGCGGTTATAAGCGCGGTGGATTTTGCGATTGAGGCTCAAAATTAATCCTACAGCGTGTTCTGCGACCCCATAGGGTGAGTAGGCAGGTACGCGCACAACTGTAATTCCTAAGTCTGCGGCTGTATGTAAGTCTACATTGTTAAACCCCGCACAGCGCAGGGCTACCAGGCGAGTTCCGTTTGAGGCGAGAATCTCTAAAGTTGAGGCGTCAACCTGGTCATGCACAAATACACAAACTGCTGGAAACCCGGCGGCTAAAATGGCGGTATCTCGATTTAGGCGGGGTTCTAAAAATACTAAATCGTGTTGTTTAGGCGAATTTGCAGCTTCTAAAAACTGCCGATCGTAGGCTTTTGTACCGAATACTGCTACTTTCATGCAAAACCTGAGGTTTGATGCTGCATAGTTTTCGAGAACATGATAGCTTGACATTTACCAGTGCGATCGCACCTCTGATGATTGCTAGTGCTAGACTTTCACCCGGATGTTACCAATTATTGAATTACAGCAAAACTTTAGAATTTGTAATCTCGCTATGACGCGAACTGAATTATTTTAAGGTTGTCTATGAGACTTAGGGGCAGAAGACAGGGAGCAGGGATAGCGAGAAAAACATTTCTGATTAAATTGAATAATTTATATTCTGCAAGTCCCTCAGAACAAAACTTATTGTCCTAACAACAGAAGTTGCGGAAGTAACGTCAGAGGTTACGGAAGTAACGACAGAAGTTGCGGGAGTAACGACAGAAGTTGCGGGAGTAACGACAGAAGTTGCGGGAGTAACGACAGAAGTTGCGGGAGTAACGTCAGAGGTTGCAGAAGTAACGTCAGCTTCTTTGAAACTAAGTAGACGCAACGCACTGGCTCACCAATGACAAACATTGTTTATCTGCTGAGAGTAAAATAAACAGGCGGATTCGCCTTATCAAAGGAATCCGCCCTACAGACAAACAACAATACTATGAACTTATCCATCATTACAGCTGATTAAGCTTTATTACCTTAAGTAATTGCAATATCTTCATTAATATTATGAATAAATCGCATTAGTTATTCTTGAAGCGCAAAAAGCGATCGCCTCAATAACCTATTCTTCACTCCAAGCACTTAAAAATTCCACTTGATTTTGCATATCTTCTGCCGACTTAGCTGCAATAATTGCAATCTCTGTATTTGGCTCGTAGTTGCGCTTTAGCGCTAAAGCACAACTTACGAACCAGCGATGATTATTTGCACCGACTTACTTATTGATTATTTAGTTTAGTTAGCAACAGGTTTTACAAGCGATCGCGATAGCGACCAGTTACCATCTCGCGTTCGTGTTCTCGTATATCTGCTGGACTGGGTGTTTTGAATCCAAAGTAAGCAGCAATTAATGCTGTAATTGCATGTAGCCAAACATCATTACCAAAGATGGGAATTAAACCAAATACAGTATTAAGAACTGGTAACAATCCCATAACTGCAAGCACTCCATAAAAGATTGCCAAACCGCGTGCGTAATTTCGCGATCTGATATAAGTACGGTAGGAAACTAATCCCGCAATACCGACAGCTATATGCACAATGTTATGGAGAAGATTAACAGCAAATGCTTTTAGCAAGTAGCCATATCCAACCTTAACAGCTAATGCAGGCCCAGCAGTACCAGGCGATGCGACCATACCTGGTATAAAGCCAAAAAGGCCAACTAATAGAAACACAATGCCGCAAATCAGGGCAAAATAGCGTGCTCCCATAATATTACTCCCCATTTCCTCAAGATTTTGGGAAACAAACGGGATTATTCATCCCTAAAACCACTCACTTTGATTGTTGCAATTACAACGGCTACTGTTATTCAAGTGCCAGATTTTAACTAGCAGTCGTAGCAACAATTTCTCTTACTCTAAACTCGCTTAAGCTTCAGTAAAACGCCCCCTATCTAAAGTAAGAATTTTGAATATTTTGCTTCAATAACAAGCTTTCTAAAAAAATGGATATCTGGTTTTGGTTAATTTATTGACGGAATTTGCTGCATTTATCCATTACTATTAGTCAATTGTCAATCTTTGGCAAATATACTCAAAGATTTGGCTACGTAAGATACTGTTATTTATTCCTTCATCTACCTGAGTTTAATTGACTTGAATTCACGATATTTTTGAGATAAATACAACACATGAGTGAAGGTAAGCGCCAAAAAACTGCTCTGATTACTGGAGCTTCTAGCGGAATTGGCTACCAACTAGCACACATTTTTGCCCGGAATCATTACAATCTTGTGTTAGTAGATAAAAAAGAAGAAAAACTTAATGAGATGGCGGAGGAATTTCCGCAAAAGTTTGGCATTTTTGTCAAAAACCTGGTTAAGGATTTATCTATACCAACATCGCCAGTAGAAATTTTTGATGAGTTACAACAAGCATCAATCGTGGTTGATGTGTTGGTTAACAATGCTGGATTTGGGACTTATGGAGTATTTGCTGAAACAGACCTTAATGCTGAACTAAAAATGCTACAGGTCAATATAGTAACCCTCACCCATTTAACCAAGTTGTTCCTCAAGCCTATGGTAGCGCAAGGCTACGGAAAAATATTAAATGTTGCTTCGGTTGCTGCTTTTCAACCAGGGCCTTTAATGGCAGTTTATTTCGCTACTAAAGCCTATGTTTTATCCTTTTCCGAAGCAATTGCTAATGAATTAGAAGGTTCAGGGGTTACAGTGACTGCGCTTTGTCCGGGGCCAACAGCAACAGCATTTCAGCAATCAGCGGCGATGGAAGATTCTAAGATTTCTAGCGTTAATCGCATGATGGATACAGAAAGAGTTGCCAGAATTGGTTACAGCAGTTTGATGGCAAATAAAACAGTTGTAGTTCCTGGTTTAAGAAATAAAATATTGGCTGAAAGTGTAAGATTTACACCCAGAAAGCTGGTGACAAAAGTAGTAAAAAGTATGCATGAACTGAAGAAAAATTAGGAATTTCCTAATCGCAATTCTGCTAAAAGTTCAACATCAATGGGAGAGGTTGCGAGAATTTGATGCTTAATACCTCCCCAGATGCTTCCAGTACGGACGCGATGCAGGGCTAATATTTCCGGGATTTCATGAGAAATTAAAGCTTCTACTGGTGCAAGTTGACCGATCGCGCGCGCACGATAGTAGTGATGCGACTGTGATAAGGCACGATCTAGTTGTTTTGCAATGATTTCTGGGGTTTCTTTTGCTGCATCGAGTAACAGAAGATAGTGAGGTGGATTCGCAACGGGAACTAAACTTTTAAAATGAGTTTCCTGTAAGTTCATGCTATTTAAAGCATCATTGACAAAAGCTGCGTGCAACTTTTCGCCCACTAAATCGCTAATGGCTTGGTGTCGCCCCAGAAATTCTAAACAGGGAGTTTGACGATACCAATGAGTTACCCGGACGCGATCGCCTATACGATAACGATACAAACCTCCCTTTTGTGACAAGATAATCGCGTACTCCTTTCCGATGCTGAGTTCGTGTAATCGATGTAGCGAACCACCATCATCCTCAAACTCGAAAAACACCTCATCGAGAACCGGAACATAACCCGCAGCAGCAATCAACGGAATCGTCATTGGGGCTTCGGTGGCTAGCAGTCCTTTACCTTGAACTAACACGCTAGGAAATTGCGATCGCAATCCCTGTGCTTTATCGGCGGCGTTAGCGCTATCCCAGCAGGAAATCAGCTTTAAATTTGACCACAGTTGTGTCCAGGGAATTTGACTTTCGCTGAGGAGTTGCAAGCGATCGCGCGATATGCGGTTGTATAATTCTGCTTGCAATAACTCTCGATTTTCCTGAATGTATTTTAAATGTACTTCTAGGAAACTCGGACTCCAAATCGAAATAATTTCCAGTGTCTCCGCCTGCAATAAAGCCAAAGCCAACTGATGTTTAAATAACTGCGGATCGTGGAGGCGATTGAGTCCATCCGGTATCACTAACCAAGGACGTAGCAACCAACGCAACCAACCATCCAAATAATCTAAGTCATCCTGTGAAGATTGAGAATCGGGAGGATTTAATTGCGGCGAAATACAGGCGTACAGCTTACCTGTAGAAAATTTGGGGCCATGTACAATCAGATCGTGTGCCCATACACAAAACATCTGATTGAAAGATTGCCGCAAAGACTGAGTATAAGGAATCCATTTCGCCGCCCCGCTACTACCAGAAGTTTTTTCATAAAACAAAATAGGTTCGGGAGTCAGAGGAATTTGTCGAGATTTTTGATGTCCTAAAATCCAAGGTTCGAGTGCATCGTAGTCAACAATCGGTACGCTTTGCCAATCTGCTACAGAACTAATTCCCAAAGCTTTACCATACTCACTTTTAATTAGGCGATCGCAAATCTTTTTCTGTACTGATATCTGCATTAACTCAGGTTCATTCAATGCTTGCTGAAATCGCCTTGCACTGGCGGAGAGAAATTGCCCAAAAAGCTGAATAATCGGACGCATTATGGCACTTGCTGGTTAGGAGAAAGGTTTGTGGCCATTGTTAGAAATGTACCATCCCCAATGATTACACCAGGTGCGAGAATAGATCCGGCTCCCACAAAGACATCATTGCCAATCTTGACTTTTTTGACATACAACATCAGGTTTTGTTTGCGGGGCTTGATGACATGGGAGGAAATTGCAACGCGATGACCCATAACCACGCGATCGCCAATTTCCAATAAACCGCGATCGGCAATTTCTAATCCCGGTGTCCAGTAAACATTTCGCCCTACCTTAGCACCCCACAATCGCAACCATAACGAAAATGCTCCCGGAATCAGCCGCAGAATGGCTTCCAATACTGGAATAGTAATATAAATTACCTGGATTTGATGGCTACCCCACCAAGGGCTATATTCTTTGCCAATTAAATAACTAATGCCTTCCTGCACTGGGTACACCCATTGATGCCAACGGTAAACTATTAAAGGCAAACCATAAATAGAAAACAACACAGCCAGAATACTAAATATGCTAGGTGAATAGGCGAGATAAACTATTGCTCCCGCAGTTAGCATTAATATCAATGTAGGAAAAAATAACAGAATTGTACTTAAAAAAGTCATGAAAATGGAAACAAGAGTTTTTGGGTGAAAGTTAATGAGGTAGTAATTCCAATTACAGAGGGCGCTTCTTTACTTTCGTAGTAAGTTCTATGTAACTTATCCCAAATTTTTAAATTAGCACCATAATTGCAATTATAAACTTCGCTGCAATGATGCCATGCATGATCCTGCGGTAGGATTAACCAAGAAAATAAAAATCGATAGAGCCAGCTATTTTCTCTAACGCTCAAGCGGCTATGTCGCCATAAATCCAAGGCAGAAGTTAAACTTACTCCAACTAGATAAACTGTTGGGTCAGCTAATAGATATATAAACAAAGTGTGTATCCATAAATAAATAATTAGCAAACTTGTCCAAAGGGTATTTCGAGAAGTGCCTAGCACATCCATTTGAGTAACAGTATGATGCACTTGATGCACTGGCCAAAACCATTTGGTATGCAATAAACGATGATTCCAATAATACAAGTAATCAACTAAAATAAAACTGAGAATAAAAGTAAATATTGGTGATAATTTTAGATAGCCTTGATAATCAGGCAATAAATTTTGGTAAAGCCCATAAACTAAGGTCGTCTGTAGTAAAGGAATTAAAATTCCTTGAATTGTTAAACCTATACTATCTAGTAACCAATCTTCACGACTTTTAACTTTTAGTTGAGTGCGACTGAAGCGGTCTGCAATCGTCCAGCCGACTAATCCGATAAAAGTCACAAAAATTAAACTTTGTGCCAAGTTTTGCACATTTAAATTCTGATATAGCATTTCCTATATTTCTCAATTTTGAGCAACAATCATCAGACTGAGATTGAGTTTATTTTATATAGGATAACTACCTACACCTTGCTGAAAAACTGATAGTTATAGTATTTTTCGAGAAATTGCCAGCTTTGGAAGAAATTACTCATAATCTTGATGGCTGAATCCGCAGTTGATATTGCTAGTTTTGCTTATAGGTAACGATTGCCTGCCTTCGGTTTACACGGATGCATTAATAATATTTTTTACTGGATAATTTAGATTGTGTAATGGGGAAATTTGCTGTAGTGGGTATGCACTCTGCCTACTCTGCCTGATAATCCCTCCAAGTTTGATGTATACCATGAGCCAAAATTTTCATATTCAGAGTGACTTACAGCGAGACGATCTCTACTGCTCGTTTTTGGAACATCTGCCAATTGCAGCTGCAATGCTAGACCGTGAAATGAAGTATTTGCTAACCAGCCAACGATGGTTGAGCGAAATAGGTTTGGAGGAGCAAGATATTATTGGCCGATCGCATCTTGAGGTATTTCAACAGTTCTGCGAACCATTGACAGAGGCATATCATTACTGTCTGAGGTCAGCCCTGGGATTATGTTTAGAAGAGGAATTTCAGCAGTTTGATGGTCTAACAGGCTGGCGTCAGTGGACGCTTCTCCCTTGGTGCAACAGTGCCGGGGTGACGAACGGAGTGATGCTTTTGGCTGAAGACATCACCCATCGCAAACAAGCAGAACTGGCGCTACGTCGGGAACACAAACAAGCTGAAGAAGCTATGTTTCGCCTAGCGGCAATTGTCGAGTCCTCGGAAGATGCCATTATGAGTAAAACCTTGGATAGTGTAATTCTCAGCTGGAATTATGGCGCAGAAACACTGTTTGGCTATACAGCAAAAGAAGCGATCGGTCAATCTGTAACCATACTGATTCCTAGCGATCGCATGAATGAAGAAACCCAAATTATTGAGAAACTCAAACGTGGAGAACGAGTTTCTCACTTTGAGACAGTGCGCCAACGTAAAGATGGAACGTTGATTGATATTTCGCTGAGTATTTCTCCAGTCAAAGATGCCACAGGCAAAATCATTGCGGCTTCCACAATTGCTCGCGATATCGGTGCGCGTAAACAAGCCGAAGAAGCGATGTTTCGCCTAGCGGCAATTGTCGAGTCTTCAGAGGATGCCATTATCAGCAAAACCTTGGATGGGCTGATTGTCAGCTGGAATCGTGGGGCAGAAACATTATTTGGCTACACGGCAAAAGAAGCGATCGGGCAACCTATGGTAATGCTTGTTCCTGGCGATCGCATCAATGAGGAAGCCCAAATTCTGGAGAAACTCAAGTGCGGCGAACGAGTCGATCACTTTGAAACCGTGCGTCAACGAAAAGACGGAAAGCTGATTGATATTTCGCTGACGATTTCTCCAGTCAAAGATGCCACAAGTAAAATCATCGGTGCCTCTAAAATTGCTCGCGATATTGGCGTTCGCAAACAAGCCGAAGAAGCTTTGCGACACTCAGAAGCTCAATTGCGGCAGAAGGCGATCGATCTCGAAACAACCTTACTTGAACTGAAGCGAACCCAGACTCAGCTAGTGCAAAACGAGAAAATGTCTAGTTTGGGTCAATTAGTGGCTGGAATAGCTCATGAAATTAATAACCCAGTCAACTTTATTTATGCTAACTTCAATCCTGCCAATGAATATATTCAAGATCTGTTAGGACTACTGCAATTGTATAAACAACATTATCCCAGCCCAGTAGCAGAAATACAGAATAAAAGCAAGGCTATAGACCTAGATTTTCTGGTAGAAGATTTGCCTAAATTGCTCTGTTCAATGGAAGTTGGTGCAGACCGAATTAAAAAGATTGTACTCTCATTACGGAATTTCTCTCGTATGGATGAAGCCGAGATGAAATCGGTCAATATTCATGAGGGTATTGATAATACGCTCATGATTTTACAGAATCGCCTCAAAGCCAAGCAAGATCGTCCAGAGATTGAAGTAATTAAAGAATATGGCAACTTGCCTTTAGTTGAGTGCTACGCTGGACAACTCAACCAAGTGTTTATGAACATTATTAGCAACGCCATCGATGCCCTCGAAGAACGAGACGAATGGCGCACATTTGAGGAGATGAAACAACAGCCTAGCCAAATTCGGATTTGTACAGAGATTGTCAGTCCAGATCGCATAAAGATCGGAATTTTAGATAACGGTTGCGGTATCCCAGAATCTGTGCAACAGCGATTGTGCGATCCATTCTTTACCACTAAGCCAGTTGGCAAGGGGACAGGATTGGGAATGTCGATCAGCTACCAGATTGTCACCGAGAAGCATGGTGGCTCATTACAGTGGCATTCTATACCCGGTCAGGGAGCCGATTTTGTGGTTGAAATTCCAATTCAACAGTCTAAGCAAATAGGCCCTCAATTGAGAAAAACCCATCTTTATTGAGTAGTGTAGGATTCTGATAAGTAACTCGGTAGAAATAAACCAAACTAGCTTACCAGAGTAAATATCGGGCATCCTAACTCACAAGTAAATCCATATTAGAATATTAATCAAGATTAAATGGAAGCATTCCAACTAAACGATTTTGAATTTTAGCTTGCTTATGATTAGTATCAATATTTCCTTGTCTGACTCAATGAAAACTTTTGTTGAGGAACAAGTAATAAAAGGTGGCTATGCTTCAATAAGTGAATACCTTTTAGATTTAATCAATCAAGACCAACAGCGCCAAGCTCAAGAAAATATAGAGGAACTTTTAATTGAAGGACTGGAGAGTGGAGATTCAATAGAAGTTACTGATGAATGGTGGGAACAAAAACGTATATACCTGATTAACAAGCCGCTTCAAGAACAATAATGACAAAGCGGATAATTATTACACCTAAAGCCAGTTTAGATATAGATGAGCATTTTGCTTACATTGCCCAAGAAAACTCTGATGCTGCACTACATTTTTTTGATGCTGTTAGGGAGACTTTTGCATAGTTAGCAAAAATGCCGATAATGGGGAGATTATATAAAGTGCAGAATCCTCGTTTAAAAGGTTTGCGTAAGTGGGTTGTTAAGGATTTCAAAAAGTATCTGATTTTTTACCTTCAAGCAGATGAAAATATTCAAATTGTGCGAATTCTCTATGCTAGAAGAGATATTGAGAGAATTTTGGAACAAGAACTGTAGTGTATAAGCGATCGCTTTTTTGATGAGTGTAAAGAGCGATCGCATCTCTACAATGCTGAAGATTTCAACTAAATTTAGGTTTCTACATATAGATAAGTTAGGGCGTTATTATCAAGCATTGGTCGAATACCAAAATGAAATACTATATTTTTTGATATCGCATTCCTGGGAGTTGCGAAACTAAACCCATCAGTTCTAACTGTAACAATGCGCTAGAAACTGAGCCAGCAGCCAAGCCTGTTTGCTGGACAATAAAATCGAAAGGCAAAGTATCAACAGCGATCGCATCTATTACCTGTTGTAATTCTGGTGATAAATCTGGCAAACTCAACTGCTGGGGTGGTAAGGATTCTGCAACTATATCGATTTGTGGTATTGCTCCTAGCATTTTTAAGAGTTCGTCTAGTTCTTTAAGAATTATCGACGCTCCTTGACTAATTAATTTTAAACAACCTTGGGATGGGTAGTCGTCTAGCCTGCCAGGTAATGCATAGACATCTCTACCAAAATCATTGGCGTAAGTGGCGGTAATTAACGCCCCTGATTTTAAAGGTGCTTCTATGACTAAGATGGCACGGCTTAAACCTGCAATAATGCGATTGCGGCGGGGAAAGTGGGCGCGATCTGGTGGGGTTTTGGCGGGATATTCACTTACTACTAATCCCGCGCTCAAAATCTGTTTGTACAAATCCCGATTTTTTGGTGGATAAATCACATCTACACCTGTACCCAAAACTGCGATCGTGCGTCCACCTGCTTTCATGGTAGCTAGGTGGCTTTCAGTGTCGATTCCTTCAGCCATCCCAGAAACAACTGTAAAGCCGTTTTTCGCCAAAGCTGTGCTAATCTGGCGAGTCCAACGGATACCGTAATCTGAGGGTTGGCGAGTTCCGACAATTCCAACTAGAGGTTTGTGTCCAAGATTTTCTTGTAGTTCGACTTCGCCGCGATAGTACAAACTTGCGGGTGGGCTGGGTGTTTCCAATAACAAGCGGGGATAATCTGCATCTGCTGGCGTCCAAAAATGCGGGTTTTCTTCCTGGTGTTTGATGAGTATTTGTTCTGGATGCAGATGCGATCGCTGTTTTACCACTTTTGCCAATGTCTGCGCACCAAAACCCTCTACCTGTGCCAATTCCGCCCCAGTCGCTTTCCAAGCTGTTGCTAGCGTGCCAAAATGCTGTTGCAAGCGCCGTAGCAATACGGGGCCAATCCCAGAAATTTGCGACCAAGCTAACCAATACGCACGTTCTTCTGTCACTTGCTCATCCTCACACCAACTTGATTGAGTATTCCCAAATTCGGTTGAGCTGTTGATGTAAGTTTGATGAACTTTGTAATTTAGCTGCTTGCCAAATTTTAAATGAAATTTATCAACTGATTTCGTTAAACTTTTGATAATTTTCTGCTAGAAATCAAGTATAAAATTTTAGAATTGAGTTAAGAAATTACTAGGCTTGTAAGGTAAGTTCTCATCTAGAAGTACTGGCTCTACATTGCTGTTTTGTAGTGCGAAAATCTTGAATTATTACAGTTAAAATCACGTGCCATAAAAAAGGTTACTGGCAATGTGTAGATAGAATAATGGTGCAATATTATGTTGTTAGAGTTAAACGATCTATTTGATGTCAAAACTATCCGTCAAGACTTTCCCCTGTTACACCAAGAAGTTTACGGCAAACCACTAATCTGGTTAGATAATTCTTCCACAACTCAAAAACCCCAAAGTGTAATTGACACGCTTACACAGTTTTACAAGCAGTATAATTCCAACGTTCATCGCGCTGTCCATACCCTAGGAATACAAGCTACAGATGCTTATGAAGCAGCCAGAGAAAAAGTACAACATTTTATAGGTGCAAATTCGGCATCAGAAATTATCTTCGTGCGCGGAACAACAGAAGGAATTAACCTAGTAGCTCAAACCTACGGACGCAAATATATTCGTGAAGGAGATGAAATTATTCTTTCCACATTGGAACACCACTCTAATATCGTTCCTTGGCAAATGTTAGCGCAAGAAACAGGTGCAATTTTAAAGGTAATTCCGGTTAGCGATCGTGGCGAAATTCTCCTCGAAGAATACGCTCAACTTTTGAGTTCGCGTACTCGCATTGTTGCTTTGGTTCACGTTTCTAATGGATTGGGAACTATTTTGCCAATTCAAGAAATGACGGAAATGGCACACCAATATGGGGCGCGTGTGGTGATTGATGGCGCTCAAGGTGTCCCCCATCTCAGCGTAGATGTTCAATCCTTAGACTGCGATTTTTATGCTTTCTCTGGTCACAAAATGTTCGGCCCGTCGGGAATTGGTGTGCTTTATGGGAAACAAGAAATTCTTGAAGATATACCGCCTTGGCAGGGTGGCGGTAGCATGATTCGCAGTGTCACTTTTGAGAAAACCACTTATGAGGTTCCACCCGCCAAATTTGAAGCAGGAACTCCCAGTATTGCCGATGCGATCGCATTAGGTGCGGCTATCGATTATCTTACTAACTTAGGGATGAATAACATCGCCCAGTACGAGCATAAACTCACCGATTACGCGATGGCACAACTCGCCCAAATTCCCGGATTGCGTTTGATTGGGACAGCGAAACAGAAGGTTGGCGTGTTGTCCTTTATCTTCGAGGATATCTCCCCAGTCGAAGTGGGACAGCTTCTCGCTTTAGAAGGTATAGCCGTGCGTGCAGGCCATCACTGCGCGCAACCCACAATGCAAAGGTTTGGCGTGACTGGGACAGTTAGACCTTCCTTAGCGTTTTACAACACTTATGAAGAAATTGATTCTTTAGTAGAAGTGCTGCGTCAAATCAAGCTTTCCAATTAAAGAATTGTGCATAAGTATAAGCGATCGCTTCATCAATCACGGTGCGCACGCCTTGGCTAGAACTCCACCATTTTTTTGGATTGTAGTCTCGTGTTTTGGCAGCGATCGCACCTATTTTAATCTGAGGAAGTACTTTTTGAAATAGCAACCAACTCCTACGTGTATGCGCATCCCAAGAGAACAGATTAATTGATTTTGGTTGTAAATGTGAGTTCGATAGCCACCGACCAAATTCAACAG
This sequence comes from Calothrix sp. NIES-2098, assembly GCF_963875125.1. NCBI lineage: Bacteria > Bacillati > Cyanobacteriota > Cyanophyceae > Nostocales > Calotrichaceae > Calothrix > Calothrix sp. NIES-2098. The sequence continues at coordinate 6,575,003 of NZ_CAWNKJ010000001.1, read as the reverse complement.
CTGAAGTATAGCTACGATCCTTTATTACAAAAGGTGCAGGTACAGCCACTACTTTTTCAGATTCCATACCCAGTTTTTTTAAAGTGGCAGCTGCTACGTCTGCATAGGTATTATATCCAGTCAAATAATTTCCTATTTCTAAAGTGCCTCCTGTGGTAATTATTTGGCGATAATTACCGCTTTTAAATTCAGCAACAACTTCTTGTAGTGCATAGTCTGGTAGCCATCCTTCCACAACCAATATTTCTGCTGATTGAATGGGAGAAGTAACGGCCAGAAATGGATGGATATGAGTAATCGTAAAAATTATTAAAGCTGCAAATAAAGCGATCGCAATTATCCATCCCTGAACCGTCAGTATCCACATTTCTTGGCGTTTGATTAATCTGAATTTAGGAAGTTTTAGCCGCTGGCGATTTTTTATCTTCTGCATTAGGCTTTTTGCAAACGCTGTTGTTTCAAATAACTAAACACAGATTTGTCGCCAATATCCGCAGGAATTGCTTGCACTGTTTTACGCAAAGCAAATACTAAAAATAAAATTGCCCAAATTCCCAAGAGAACCTGTTCCGCCTGAATTGGTAGAATCCCCACCAAATGGCCTAACAACAACAACGGTACAGTGAAAGTTAATATCTTTGTTTCTAAGCGATTAAAGCAAAAAGCCTCTTTAAAATAAATACCAGTCAAAGCTACAAAGGTAAATCCGATCCCAAATAAAGTCAGAGGATGATTGTAAACGGTGACAGCCAAAGGTTCATTACTAGACAGCGCCAATCCGATTGATGTAATGCTACCAATTACCCAAAAAACCTGTAAAAATCGGTGCAGTATAGCCATATATATATGGATGGTTAATAAGCTTACACCGAGAGCCAGAGTAAAACAGGCGTATAGTGGAGTTAGCACTGTGTAATTTGGGTCATTGTTGAACAACACTAAAGCGCTACCGATAGCAAAGCTGAGTGCAGCAATAGTTAATCCAGCGCGATAAATAATTACACCAATGCGATCGCTTTGAGTAATTGTAAATTCCCCAAACTGACCTTGATAAACTTCTGGGGCTGATAGTGTTTGTGTAGTCATAGTAAATCAGTTATGAGTCTGGATTGAGAATTAGTCCCTCGTACTTAGTCTAATAACAAATCACAAAGAAGGCGTAAAGGGCACAACTCTCATGTTTTTCTCTGTGCTTATGTGTCCTCTTCAATTTAGGGCAAACCTATCTTAAAAGAAAAATCACTTTTTCGGAAAATCTCCGATCGCTTCTGTATTTATAGTTAGTTAAAGTTGCTGAAAGTTCAATTTTATACTCTTTAATCATCTGGCTTTGGGAGAATATATGAGTTTGATAACAAAGTTAACAGCGGGATTGTTGACTTTTGCAACATTGATGGCGGGAATATTGCCTGCAATGGCTCGTCCGGCGACCTTGACGAGTAGAAGTAATCTGCGAACGAGTGCATCTTTGACCGCCAGTGTAGAGGAAATCTTACCATCAGGTAGTAATCTGGAAGTTTTAAATCTTACAGTAGGAGATGATGGCGATTACTGGTACTTTGTCCAACCAACAGTGGAAGGAACAGCAAGAGGTTGGATACGCAGCGATTTAGTCAGCTTTAAGCCGAGCCAGAAGCGCTATGCAACTATATCTGGGGAGCGCGGGTATAAAATTAATGTGCGTTCCTCTCCCAACTTAGGAGGTAAGGTTCTGCACACCGGGCTATCCGGTGATTTGGTGACGGTTGAAGATTCCTATCAACAGGCGGGTGAATATCGTTGGTATCGCATCAAGTTCCCAAATAATGTTACTGGTTGGGTGCGAGAAGACCTTTTATCAATATGGCCGCAAGGATGTATTATCATTTGTCCCGTACATTAGGCGTTATTACTAATTATTTGGACTTCTAGACTATCTTGCAACTCGATCTGTAATTGTGAATTTGCATTACCGCTATTGATGGCAATTTCTACCCAACCATGACTTCCAACTAAAGCGATCGCTTCTCCAACTTCAACATCACTGTAAGTTGCATGCCCTGGTATAGTCAACCCACGAACTTGCACGCACCAGGTTTTACCTTCGACATAACTTCCAGGAATATTGCTAATTAAGTTGCCGAAGCGGTCAATATATTGAATACAACCGACTACACCAGTTGTTGTTTCTTGGCATTCACCTAGATTTAGCTGTACCAAAGTCGCTGGATCGATTTCTTGCCCTAGTTCTTGAATAGGGACGCCACTAGCAAGATTAGCTCCCACTGGTGCAAAGATATCTCTACCGTGGAATGTGGTACTTGCTTGGGGAGTTCGCCAATAGTTACGATTTGTTAACTCAACCGCTGCGATCGCGGGATTTTGACTGAGTATGCCACTAAAGATGCCATTATCTGGCCCTACTAGAAAACCTTGGGCAAATTCTACAGCGATCGCTCTTCGCTTGCTTCCCACTCCCGGATCTACCACAGCTATATGCACTGTCCCCACAGGGAAATAAGGATAAGCATTCATCAAACAAAATCTAGCAGCAGCGATACTTTGCGGCGGAATCTGGTGGGTCAAGTCAATTGCTGTTAGTTTGGGGTTAATTTCGGCAATTACTCCCTTCATCACACCGACATACACATCGCGATCGCCAAAATCGCTCAGTAAGGTGACGATACTTGCTTTGCCATCAAGGATTCTCGATCGATCCATTGGTATACACGGTGTGTATCTATAAATATATAATAAAGCAGATATTTCTGTAACAAAGACTACGAAATTTGTGCTATATTAAGAAGACAGCACAAAGATGATGATAGATAACCAGGTAATCATTATGAATACAAATAGACTCCAAGCTGCTAACAAAGCTAAAGAAGCTCACAGACAAAATATTCAAAGAGATATCGAACGTCGTTTGCAAGTAGCCAGATCTCAGGGTGACGAAAAACTAATTCGTCAATTAGAAGATGAAATGCGTTACTGCGCTTAAATCAGCCCTTCAAAGTTATAGTTTTGTTGTGTGTAAACCCGCTAGCGCGGGTTTTTGTTTGGCATTAGTCAATGGGCATTTATCACCAGATGGTTAATATTTGGTGACAAATCTTCCATCAAGCTGATAGCCCCATTCATGAGAAGGCTAGAAATAGCAGCTTGACTCTATTGTGAAAGTGCAAATCGCTCCCTATCTACCCTTTTACGTTTTTGGCTTGTAAGTGGAAGTAACGTGCAATTCTTTCAACTGCTTTGGATCTACCGCAGAAGGCGCATCCGTCAACACACAACGAGCTTGCTGTGTCTTCGGAAAAGCGATGACATCGCGGATTGATTCTTCCCCAGCTAATAACATCGCCAACCGATCTAAACCGTAGGCGATGCCACCATGAGGTGGTGTACCATATTCAAACGCCTCTAAGAGAAAGCCAAATTTATTTTGTGCTTCTTCAGGTGACAAACCTATGGCTTCAAACACCTGTTCTTGAATTTCTCGTTGGTAAATCCGCCGACTACCACCGCCAACTTCAAAGCCATTAAATACCAAATCGTAAGCTTGAGCGCGGGCGGTTTTTAAGTCATGCAAATCGTCAGGATGGGGTGCGGTAAATGGATGATGCAGCGCTTCTAGGCGTTTTTCATCAGCATTCCATTCAAACATGGGAAAATCGGTAATCCAGAGCAAATTGATTTTTTCTGGATCGATTAATCCGAACTCCTTAGCTACAAATTGCCGCAATCTATCTAAAGTTTTATTAACTGTAGCTGCATCGCCAGCCCCAAATAGCAATAAATGACCGGCTTGTGCGCCTGTACGGCGTAAAATTTCCGCTTTTTGTTCAGCCGTCAGGTTGTCTTTAATTGCGCCAATAGTGTCAATTTCACCATCTTCTCGAACGCGGATATAAGCTAAACCCTTAGCTCCAGCTTCACTAGCTTCTTTGAAGATATCCCCGCCTGGTTTGATGCGGACATTAGAAATTGCATCGTTACCATTGGGAATTGGCAGAATTTTGACGATACCACCGTTGGCGACAGCATCCCGAAAGACTTTGAAACCAGAATCTTTTAAGACATCAGAAACATTAACTAGTTCCAAACCGTAGCGGGTATCTGGTTTATCGCTACCGTAGCGTTCCATCGCTTCGGCGTAGGTAAGACGGGGGAAAGGATGATGTAACTCAATACCTTTAACGCTTTTGAAAATATAAGAAACTAACTTTTCGTTAAGTTCGATAATTTCTTCTTGAGACATGAAACTCATTTCCATGTCCAACTGGGTAAATTCAGGCTGTCTATCAGCGCGTAAGTCTTCATCGCGGAAGCAACGAGCAATCTGATAGTATCTGTCCATACCAGATACCATCAGCAATTGTTTAAATAGCTGGGGTGATTGCGGTAAAGCAAACCACTCACCAGGATTGACGCGACTGGGGAGAATGTAATCCCGCGCTCCTTCTGGGGTAGAACGGGTAAGTATGGGGGTTTCAATTTCAATAAAACCTTCTACGTCTTCTAAGTAGCGGCGCATAGCTTTTACAACTTGATGGCGCAATTGGATATTCCGCGCCATGCGTTCGCGACGCAAATCTAAGTAGCGATACTTCAGCCGCAAGTCTTCTCTAACTGTCTCCGTGTCCGCTGTGGAAACTTGGAAAGGTAACTGTTTGCGGACACCGTTGAGCAATTTAATCTTATCGGCGTAAATTTCTACTTCGCCTGTAGGTATGCGAGGATTGAGGGATTCGTCGGGACGTTGCGTTACTCTTCCAGTGATTTCGACAACGTATTCATTCCGCAGAGCATTTGCTGACTCATAGGAATCTGGGGTGCGTTGAGGATCGCTCACAATTTGGACAATGCCAGAGCGATCGCGTAAATCTAAAAATATCACGCCCCCATGATCGCGGCGACGGTCTACCCATCCGTACAAGGTGACAGTTTCTCCAATATTTTCTTTTCGGAGCGCGCCGCAATAGTAAGTTCGCATAGTAGTTAATTCTGTTCTTCCGCTATAGATGGGCAAGTAAATGTCAAAGCTTTCCCATTATCTAGCATCAATAGTATCTAATTGAAGACAAGATGGCATAATCTCCGGCCATTGGGCTGAGGAGATCGGAAAGATGTGTCTTTAAGTTACTATAGCCGAATGGGAATTCATAAGTACTAGTGGTGAAGGCTGTCCCGATGACAAAATGTTCATAGCCATGCATTAAGGAAATAGTGACATAGAGGCGTAAAAACGCAAAAAAAGGTCTTCCAGCTAGAAAATGGGGATAACCAATCGAGAAGGGCGCTAGAGGTATACCTAGCTTCGCAACAATCCAATAGAACTTCTCTGGATGCTCAAAAAAACTTCTTTTCTTCCATAAGCACCGATCGACGTATTTTGTTTTGTCTTCCCTATAGATGCAAGCGGAATTTTACTAGATTAACTTTGCATTTAATCCAAAATGTCACAAATTTTAAGCCAAATTGACCACAAAATTGCGAGCACAAAAGTTAAATTTTAAACTAGGCGTTTAATGTATAACCTCAATCTTATTTACCATAGATGATTGGTTATCTGGTTAAGAATAAAGATTATTTCTATGAGAGGCTGTATATTAACGCCAAGATTTTAACAACATCCAACACGACTAAATTTTGAATTATTTAGTCAGAAGAGTCTTGGCGTTAATCAAGAATAAAAATTCCGTTTATACTTGGGTCGGCTTCTCATAGATACTAATACTAAGTTAATATTTCCACTGAGCAGGATAGTGAGGTTATTTATGGCTTTTTCTGGTGGCTGTTTGTGCGGTGCAGTACGTTATGAATGTCAGGCAGAACCTGTCCTAGCAATGCATTGTCAGTGTGAAAACTGTCGCAAAACTAGTTCTACAGGGCATAGCTCAAAATTGGCAATTCCCAAAGCAGCATTGAATATATCTGGCGAATTGAAGTTCTATGAAACTCCAGGCGACAGTGGTAATACTGTACGCCGAGGTTTTTGTCCAATGTGCGGATCGCATATCTATGCTGAATCTTCTGGTTTTGATGAAATAGGAGCAGTCTCGGCCAGCAGCCTAGACGATGTATCCATATTTCAGCCTAGTATGGTGGTTTATGCCTCCAGTGGGCCAGCATGGGATTATCTCGATCCGCAGTTACCTAAGTTCCCTAAAATGCCTGCTATGTAAGATATGGCTTAGAGAATTTAATTAATTCGGTTTTTCCAGAGAAAACTCAAAGTGTTCTTACACTCAACACCTGAGGCGGTGTGGAATCTGGTGGATAGATAACATCTACCTGTACCATTCGTTTAGTTGCAGGTGGTAGTGTCAGCTGTACCAAAGGTTCTAAAACTTGACCTGTTCTGTGCCACAAATGGACATAACGTGTTTTTTGTTTCCCTTGGTCATCAGTATATTGCAGCCGCACTGTACCGCGGAAAAAAGGAAAATCTAAGGAAGGTTTGCGAAAACGTAGACCACCTTGAGATAATTTATCTTCTTTTAACGGTGTTTCTAATGTGACACTGACTTTTTGCGTTTGGTTGGTAGTATTACTCAAGGGTAAGCGGAGATTATATTCCACCCCATAATTACCATGAGCTTCATAGGCTGTATCTGGATAGCGTACTAACATATTGGCAGTTTGAATTTGTCCGCTACCCAATTGACCGCCACGTAGGGTAACTAAAGGATAAGAAATTGCCTTACCACGCTGAGGAATTGTGAGAGTCTGGTCTTTGGAGTTATCTACAAGTAAAGCTTGCCACTGAGAACCCTGAGATACACCAGCTACACGCCCGTAAATCAGCGCACCACCTGTAGCATTTGGGGGAGTAGGAGTTTTATCTCGTGGCCCAGCAAAGTTGCCAGTATTGAGTAAAGCTTGCCATTCTGCTAGGGTAGGAGAGCGATCGCTACCATTAGCATTTTTCTTGGCAAACATTGCTAAACTGGCTGCATAAACTTTGCCACTACTACGCAGCCGCATAAAGCTAGACCGACCATTGACAGGTTTTTCCAGATTTTTGACCGGAATTGGATGATTTAATAACAATCGGCTTTGACCTGCTGGAATTACCAGCTTGGCCGGAAAATCAGCTTGGCGAATTCCTCGTAATACATCGCTAACAGCACGAGCACCCGGCCCAGAGTAGGTTTTACCATCATTATTTTCGATGTAGGGTGCTAAGGTGACAAAAGGCGCATCCTGCAATAAATAACTCGCCGCTTGCAAAACATCAACTGTTACTGCTTTCTTAGTTGGGTTCTGCAAAATTACGCCTAGGTAAAGCGTTTGTAAATCCTTAGGGGTGTGGGTATAGTGGTGAGCAAATAAGTCAAAGCGTCCCTCAAAGGGAAAATTTAGATGTGCAGCTGAGACTTTTTTCCCATTTGAGGGAAATGTAGAAAGTAAAATTCCCTCAGTTTTGACCCATTCTGGGCTATTGCTATTAAATACAGGAATAGTATCGAGCTTGCCAGGTAAAGCGCGTACTTCCCCAGCTTGGACAATCTCTTGAGGCGCAGGCTTGGGTGAAGTTTGGGCGACTACTACTGAATTGTTAGGGTAGCCATTAGAGTTAAAAGCCGTGTATCTCAAAGTTTGTGAAAGGGCAACTCCTAATAAAAATAAGCATATAGGTGCAATCAGTTTGTCTTGAGGCTTATTAGCTGGCATAGTTATCTATTTTCAAGGAAACTTTGGTGCAAAGAATCACCTGTTGTAACTACAAGCCCCTTGAAGGAGATTTCTTAATCAATGGTTATTTGTCAATAGTCAAGCGTCAAGAGTTAATGGTCATTTGTCATTGGGCAAGAAGGCAACAGGCAATAAATAGGTAAGAGTAATTTTTCTCCCTTGTCCTCCTTGTCCTCCCTGTCCCCCTGCTCCCTTATCCCCCAAAACCAGGGATTAAACGCTTAAGGGCACGACCAGCAACATCGCCATAGCGCAGTTCGCCACAAAGAATTTTACCCATAATCTGGGCACCAGAAGGACGCTTCACACCAACGTTGTAACCAATTTTTGGAAAGCGATAAAATGCGTTAGCTAATTTTTGCGCCCAAGCCATATCAGTGCCCCATTGTTCGTTAATGCTGTTGGTATATTCTTCTAAAGCATTGATATCGCCTGAAAGCGCCTGATTAATAGCACTTGCTGCCAGCAAACCACTAAAAATCGAAGGACGAATACCTTCTGCTGTCATCGGGTCAACTACACAAGCTGCTTCTCCAGCTAAAACAGCATTTTGGGTATGTAGCTTTTGATTCCCATTCCACAAGGTAATAGGATGACCGTATTGCTTGCAGGTTTTGACATCTACATTAAAAGATTGAGCGTACTCATCCAAAATCTTCTTGAAATCTTGAGGTGCGCCACCAATAAATGTCCCTACACCAAGGGAATAACCTTCAGCTTTAGGGAAGTTCCAAATATAGCCATTTTTGACCAGGCCAAATTCAAAATGAGCCGTGGATTTGTTCTCAAAATCGGCAGGAACTTCTGCCTCTAAAGCTCCTGCTAAGTGACGTTTGCGGTCTTTAAAGCCTAGCCATTTTGCCATCGGCCCTTTAGCACCATCAGCCGCAATTAAGTAGCAACCTGTAAATGAGCCGTTGGCTGTGTTCACCTGCCAAGAGTCTGCTTTAAACTCAATGCCAGTTACTTCTGTATCGTCTTGGAGTTGCGCCCCTTGTTGCTGGGCTTGTTGAACAAGAAAATTGTCAAAAACATCTCGCCGCACCATCCAAATCGGTTCTTTAACTCCAATTTTCGCTTCTACTGGGTCTTCCATATTCCAGGTAAAGCGAAGAGAGTCTACCTTTACGGAAATCGCTGGGCTAAAATCAAAGTCAAACCATTGCGCGATCGCTGGTGATACTCCACCACCACAGGGTTTATATCTTGGCAGAGATTCTTTTTCTAAAACTAATACTGAGCGACCTTGTTTGGCTAAATGATACGCAGCTGTTCCACCTGCTGGCCCGGCTCCGACGATGATGCAGTCATACATATGGCTAAATTTTTGCTCCTCAATTAGCCCACCAAAAACTTATTTGTTGAGCATTGCCCACCCTAGACTAGTCTCTGTTTAGGGCGCATACAAAATTCTAGCTTATTACGTAAAACCACAGAGAAACACCGATGGCTAACGATGAATATCTGTGGTTTCAGATTTAAAGATTGGACTGGAGTTAATGGTCAAAAGTCAAGAGTCATTAGTGATTTTTTCTAACCCAATGATGCCAGTTGCTACAACGCGACGGCACTTCCTTCAAGTCGGCGTTCGCCCTTGGCGTTGCCGAAGGCTAGCCGCCCAACGGAGTGCCTTGGAAACCCGTCTAACGCAGTGGCTCCCCCATGTCCTATACCCTAGACAGTGGTAATGTCTTTTTCTTTTTCTGCCAATAATTCGTCAATTCTGGCAGTATATTTATTCGTTAATTTTTGGAGTTTGTCTTGTTGGTCTCGCGATTCATCTTCGGAAATTTCTGCGTTTTTCTCCTGTTTGCGTATTGAGTCTACAGCATCGCGGCGGATGTTACGAATCCCAACACGACCTTCTTCGGCATATTTAGCAGCGATTTTGACTAGTTCTTTACGGCGATCGCTTGTCAAAGGTGGTATATTGAGCCGAATTACCGAACCGTCGTTGCTGGGGGTTAACCCTACATCTGACAGAGAAATTGCCTTTTCAACTATATTCAAGCTGCTGCGATCGTAAGGTTGAATCAGGATAGTGGTGGCATCAGGCGTACTGATATTTGCCAGTGATTTCAAAGGGGTAGGTGTACCGTAATACTCTACCAATACCTTATCTAGTAGACTCGCATTGGCGCGACCAGTACGAATCGTGTTAAAAGCGCGTTGAGTTGCCTCAACGGTATGTTGCATTTTACTCTCAGCTTCAGCTAATTTCACAAGAACCTCCCACAAGGGTGCCGATGGATTCTCCCATGACTGCGCGGTGAATATTACCTCGCACTGTCAGGTCAAAGACCAGAATCGGAATATTATTTTCTTTACACAAGGCAATCGCGGTAGTATCCATTACCCGCAAATCTTTAGCCAAAACATGGGCGTAGGTGAGGCTGGTGTAACGTTTGGCATCAGGATAGACATGAGGGTCAGCATCGTATACTCCATCTACCTTGGTGGCTTTAAAAATCACTTCAGCATCGATTTCTGCGGCTCTTAAGGCAGCAGTAGTGTCGGTTGTAAAGAAGGGATTTCCAGAACCCGCGCCAAAAATTACCACCCGTCCTTTCTCAAGATGACGGATGGCACGACGACGAATATACGGTTCCGCTAATTCTTGCATAGCGATCGCAGTTTGCACTCGCGTCTGTACCCCTATTCGTTCTAACGAATCTTGCAGCGTCATGGCATTCATTACCGTGGCAATCATCCCAATGTAGTCAGCGGTTGCCCTGTCCATTCCCGCCGACGCCGCTTTGACGCCACGAAAAATATTGCCGCCGCCAACGACGATAGCGATCTGAACGCCAGTGGCTACCACCTCTCCTACCTCTTGAGCTATTTCTTTGACCACTTCTGGATCAATCCCATAGCCCATGTTACCCATTAAAGCTTCACCGCTCAGTTTAAGTAAAACCCGTCGGTAATTCGTTCCCATGAAGTTACGCTTTATCGAAAAAGTTGCAATTGCCTCCAATTTAAGATAACAGTAGAGTGCCTATCTGTGTCTAGTTACGCCAGATTAATGAAGTACCTATTGCCTCAGTTTCTGGTGGATATATTTTATGACCTTTTAGTAGCGCTGCGATCGCCTTTTTTAAATAATCTTCTCCCCCACCTAGAGGGTTATGGGGATGATTGTCAATTTGACCTTTGTAGCGTAATATACCTGTATTATCTATTAAGAAAGCCATTGGTGTTTTACAAGCACCAAAACTTTGAGTCACATCTTGGGTTGAGTCCCATAGATAAGGGAAGTTCAATCCGTGACTTTCAGCAAAAACTTTCATATTTTCAAAGCTTTCTGTTGGATGCCCAATAGCTGCACTACCATTCATCCCAATCAGTGTAAAACCAAACTTTGCAAATTCCGCTTGAATCTTTTTTAGTCTATCTAAATATAAGGCTACATAAGGGCAGCGGTTGGACATTGAGATGACACCAACTGCACGAAACTTTTTGAGATAACGACTAAGATGGTGTACTTGATTGTCAATTCCGGGCAGCTCAAAGTCTGGTGCATAGCTCCCAATAGGAGTATCAATAGTTTCTAGTGTAGTCATGTTTTTAAGTTTGGAGGAACTAGCAACAAAAAAATTCGTCAAACTCAGAGTCACTTTCCTAGTTGCAAACTACTCCTTGGCAGATGCTTGATACACAATGATTTTAGAGACTAATTCAGCCAGCGTAAATTGTAAAACTACTGAATCTACTACTGATTCTAATTTCATGAAATAGTACTTAGGAATATTGTAATTTTCGCACCATCAGAAAAATGTAGTGTGCGCAGACTTGTTGAAAAATCTCAAACCCAAAGCTGGAAGTAGAAGCTCTAGAAGTAATAATTATCAATACTTCTGTCCCTAGTTAGGAATAATATGAATTGTTAATTGGCTAAAACTAGTGAAAGTGCTATATATGAACATTTACTACATTATTTAATTAAATTCTAGAATTAGCTTTATTTTTACTTTACAGAAAATCTCAATTCTAATTTTTACTCTATTCAATGCCATATAGATAATTTTCTACATTCCACAAACATGATTGCAAATCTAAACTTGAGATGGTGTCCCATGCTATTTGTAAAAACTTAACTACATATAGCTACGAATTTAGTAAAAATACTGTGTATCAATTATATAGATTACAAATTGGTATCATTAATTTAGTGTGTTGAAGGTTTCTCGACTTAGAGCATACACAACTAAGCACATACTGTATTAATAGTATTAATTATAACTATATTTTAAGTATAAATGCCATATACAAGAAACTTCCTATCTAAATAGCAGAAATTATATTTACATCAAAAGTGTATATTTGTCATACGTCTGAAGATAGATAGCATTTAACTAATAGAGAATCCAAAAGAATTAAGAAATATTTAGTATTATCGGTAACAGTAGCATCAAAGATCTCGCAGAAAACCGTAAATCCGTAGGTTTTGTATGTCTCTGTTTCAGATATTGCTTCAGTAATCCAAATTATTTCCAACCTTAAAGAATTTAATAAAAATTAAAATAATGATGACTGTGGCAAAAAATCTATCTGTCAATTCTGGCACTCATAGTTTATTAATAAATTCCTGGTTTCAGCAACTGCCATGACAACTTCTACAACCGCATTTAACACCACCAAAACTTGGACTTGGCAAGGTTTCCCCATTTGCTATCAAACCCAAGGAAGCGCTGGCCCAGCAGTTGTTCTAGTGCATGGCTTTGGGGCTTCGTGGTGGCACTGGCGGCAAAATATCCCTGTGCTAGCAGAACACTGCCGCGTTTATGCCATTGATTTAATAGGCTTTGGCAATTCGGCTAAACCCAAGCCAGGCGAAAAAATTGATTACACCCTTGAAACTTGGGGACAGCAAGTAGCTGATTTCTGCCGTGAAGTGGTAGGTGAAGCAGCATTTTTGGTAGGAAATTCTATTGGCTGTATAGTCGCAATGCAAGCGGCAGTGAGTAACCCAGAGATTGCTTTAGGAGTGGCATTACTCAATTGTTCTTTAAGATTATTACACGATCGCAAACGGGCAACTTTACCTTGGTCTCGTCGTTTTGGCGCACCTCTTCTTCAGCGCCTATTATCTATCCAACCAATTGGTGCATTCTTTTTCAGTCAAGTTGCTAAACCAAAGACAGTTAGGAAAATTCTGCTGCAAGCCTATGCTAATTCTGAGGCTGTAACAGATGAGTTGGTAGATATTTTGACTGCGCCAGCCAGCGATCCTGGTGCGGTGGCAGTTTTCTTGGCTTTTACAAATTATTCCACAGGCCCCTTACCGGAAGACCTTTTACCTGCGCTACCTTGTCCAGCAATTATTTTATGGGGAACGGCCGATCCTTGGGAACCAGTGGATTTAGGTAGAGAGTTAGCTAATTATCCCCAAGTACTGAAGTTTATTCCCTTGGAAGGAGTGGGACATTGCCCTCAAGATGAAGCACCGGAATTAGTTAATCCGATTTTACAAGATTGGATTTGGGAGCAAACAAAGAATAAGTGACCGCCTATAAACGCCGATAAACGCCGATGAAAACTGCTCTTTTTAGACCCATCATCTCTAGCGATGTCTGATTTTATTCAAGCCTGCCGAAAATTTGCAAATTATAGAAAATAATAAGTTAAGTCTAATATCGCACGACTAACTTAATTTCCTCGTGAAAATATGGCTCATCCTTTTCTTGAACGTTTACGTAGTCCAGAACGCCCGGTTATTGTCTTTGATGGGGCGATGGGCACTAATCTGCAAACACAAAACCTGACTGCTGAGGATTTCGGCGGCCCGCAGTATGAAGGTTGTAACGAATACTTAGTTCATACCAACCCGGAAGCTGTCGCTAAAGTTCACCGTGACTTTCTCGCTGCTGGTGCAGATGTAATTGAAACGGATACTTTTGGTGCGACTTCGATTGTGTTGGCTGAATATGACTTGGCAGATCAGACATATTACCTGAACAAGACAGCAGCCGAATTGGCAAAGCGAGTGGCGGCGGAATTCTCGACACCAGAAAAACCCCGGTTTGTGGCGGGTTCTATTGGCCCGACAACGAAACTTCCTACTTTAGGACATATCGACTTTAACACAATGAAAACTGCTTTTGCAGAACAAGCAGACGCTTTATGGGATGGTGGGGTTGATATATTTATTGTCGAGACTTGTCAGGATGTGCTGCAAATTAAAGCAGCGCTGAATGGCATTGAAGAAGTTTTTGCCAAAAAAGGCGATCGCCGTCCGTTGATGGTATCGGTGACAATGGAAAGTATGGGCACGATGCTGGTAGGAACCGAAATCAGTGCCGTACTCACAATTTTGGAACCTTTCCCAATTGATATTCTCGGTCTCAACTGTGCTACAGGCCCAGACCTGATGAAGCCACATATTAAATATTTGGCAGAACATTCACCTTTCACAGTTTCTTGTATTCCGAATGCGGGTTTACCTGAGAATGTTGGCGGTCAAGCACACTACCGTTTGACACCGATGGAATTACGGATGGCTTTGATGCACTTTGTTGAAGATTTGGGTGTCCAAGTGATTGGGGGTTGCTGTGGGACACGTCCAGAACACATTCAACAATTAGCAGAAATTGCCAAAGACTTAAAGCCAAAAGTTAGACAGCCGAATTTAGAACCAGCGGCAGCATCAATTTACACCACTCAGCCCTACGATCAAGATAACTCTTTCTTAATTGTGGGCGAACGCCTCAACGCCAGTGGTTCCAAAAAGTGCCGCGAATTGCTGAATGCTGAAGATTGGGATGGACTCGTTTCAATGGCGAGATCCCAGGTAAAAGAAGGTGCCCATATTCTTGATGTCAACGTCGATTACGTCGGACGCGATGGCGTGCGAGATATGCACGAACTCGTTTCGCGTATTGTTAATAATGTCACATTACCCTTAATGCTCGACTCCACTGAATGGGAAAAGATGGAGGCGGGTTTAAAAGTCGCTGGGGGTAAATGTTTGCTGAACTCCACCAACTACGAAGACGGCGAACCGCGTTTCTTAAAGGTGTTGGAATTAGCGAAGAAATACGGTGCTGGGGTAGTCATTGGCACAATTGATGAAGAAGGGATGGCACGGACTGCTGAGAAAAAATTTGCGATCGCTCAACGTGCCTATCGTCAAGCGGTAGAATATGGCATACCTCCCACAGAAATCTTCTTTGATACTTTAGCTTTACCCATCTCTACAGGGATTGAAGAAGATAGAGCAAATGGCAAAGCCACTATTGAAGCTATCCGCAGAATTCGTCAAGAATTGCCAGGATGTCATGTAATTTTGGGTGTTTCCAATATATCCTTTGGTCTTAGCCCCGCAGCGCGTATTGTCCTGAATTCGATGTTTTTACACGAAGCGATGAGTGTAGGGATGGATGCAGCTATTGTTAGCGCTAGCAAGATTTTACCACTTTCTAAGATTGAACCACAGCATCAAGAAGTTTGTCGCCAGTTAATTTATGATGAACGTCGATTTGAGGGTAATGTCTGCGTTTACGATCCTCTAGGAGAACTTACCACAGTTTTTGCTGGGGTAACGACAAAACGCAACAAAGGTGTTGATGAAAGTCTCCCCATTGAAGAACGCTTGAAACGTCATATCATTGACGGCGAACGCATTGGTTTGGAGGCACAACTAACAAAAGCTTTAGAACAATATCCCCCCTTAGAAATTATCAACACTTTTCTGCTGGATGGAATGAAAGTTGTCGGTGAGTTGTTCGGTTCTGGACAAATGCAGCTACCCTTTGTATTACAGTCTGCGGAAACCATGAAAGCAGCCGTAGCTTACCTCGAACCATTCATGGAAAAGTCAGAAGCTGGCAATAATGCGAAAGGAACAGTAATCATTGCCACTGTAAAAGGTGATGTCCACGATATTGGTAAAAACCTAGTGGATATCATTCTTTCTAATAATGGCTATAAAGTCATTAACTTAGGAATTAAACAGTCGGTAGAAAACATTATTCAGGCTTACGAACAGCATAAACCTGATTGTATTGCCATGAGTGGGTTGCTAGTAAAATCTACCGCTTTTATGAAAGAAAATTTGGAGGTTTTCAACGAAAAAGGAATTAGTGTCCCGGTAATTTTAGGTGGTGCGGCGTTAACTCCTAAATTTGTCTATGAAGATTGTCAAAATACCTACAAAGGTAAAGTAGTTTATGGCAAAGATGCCTTTTCTGACTTGCATTTCATGGATAAATTAATGCCAGCGAAAGCTGCTGATAAATGGGATAATTTGCAAGGATTTTTAGATGAAGCAGGAACTGAGAAATCAGAAATCGCTTCCCCGAAATCAGAGGTGATTACTGAAAAATCTTCTCTCAAGACTCAGAACTTAGAACTTAGCAATGAAATAGATACAAGACGTTCTGAAGCTGTGTCGGTAGATATTGAACGTCCCACACCGCCTTTTTGGAAAACGAAGTTGTTGCAGTCTAGCGATATTTCTTTAGAGAAAATATTCAATTATTTGGATTTGCAAGCTTTAATTGCTGGACAATGGCAATTCCGCAAACCAAAGGAACAAACTAAGGAGGAATATCAAGCTTTCTTAAATGAAAAAGTGTATCCAATTTTGGAAGATTGGAAAAACCGAATTATTGCGGAGAAGCTGTTGCATCCCCAGGTGATTTATGGATATTTTCCTTGTCAGGCTGAGGGTAATAAGTTGCATATTTATGACACGAACCGCCTAGACGCCAAGGAAATAGCTAAGTTTGAGTTTCCTAGGCAAAAGTCTTTAAGGAGACTGTGTATTGCAGATTTCTTTGCGCCTAAGGAGTCAGGGATAATTGATGTGTTCCCAATGCAGGCTGTGACTGTGGGTGAAATTGCAACAGAGTACGCGCAGAAATTATTTGCAGATCATCAATACACTGATTACCTCTATTTCCACGGTTTAGCAGTGCAGTTAGCAGAAGCTTTAGCCGAATGGACACATGCCAGAATTCGTCAGGAATTGGGTTTTGCGGCTGAAGAACCAGATAATATTCGCGATATCTTGGCCCAACGCTATCGAGGTTCCCGTTATAGTTTTGGCTATCCGGCTTGTCCGAATATTCAGGATCAGTACAAGCAATTGGAGTTGTTGAGGACTGACAGGATTAATCTATATATGGATGAAAGCGAGCAGCTTTATCCAGAACAGTCTACAACGGCGATTATTGCTTATCACCCAGTAGCGAAGTACTTTAGCGCATAGAACTGTACCCCCTCCTCGCTTGTCAGGAGGGGTATAAAATCTTACCAGTTTAGAGTCTTGGGAAATGCTCATGACAAACGCGATCGCTCCTCAGATAATTTACACTCAAGAGGAGACCGATCGTTTGCAACAGATGTTATGTCATCAACTTTAGATTCTTTACCACCTGCTCTCGCTAAAATTGTTCAGCGCTTTCAACGCGCTTCCGACCCAAAGCGGCGCTACGAACAACTTATCTGGTACGCTCAGAAGCTTCCAGAGTTTCCAGAAGCTGACAAGGTACCAGAAAATAAAGTCCCTGGTTGCGTTTCCCAAGTTTATGTCACTGCCAGCTTGGATGATGGGAAAGTGAAATATCAAGGAGATTCTGATTCCCAGTTAACCAAGGGATTAGTCGCCTTGTTGATAGAAGGTTTAAATGGCCTATCTCCTACAGAAATTGTTCAACTAGCACCAGATTTCATTCAAGCCACAGGTTTAAATGTCAGCCTGACACCTTCTCGCGCCAACGGCTTTTATAACATTTTTAAAACCATGCAAAAAAAGGCGTTGGAATGTAAATTAGAACAGTAGTAGTGAGTGCTGAGTACAAACTCATGTCTACCAATTTATTAACAAATGAGAATGCTGTTGGCTTTGGTGGAGTAGTTCAAGAATTTCTCTGGAATTGGGAAAATCAATCGTTACGGGTGGTGTACGAAACTCTTGGTCAAGGTTCACCCCTATTGCTACTACCAGCTTTCAGCAGCGTTTCTACACGGGAAGAAATGGGCGAACTTGCTAGGTTACTAGCTCCCCACTTTCAAGTTGTAGCAGTAGATTGGCCTGGTTTTGGCGAATCTTCTCGACCTGGTTTAGATTACCGTCCAGAATTATATCAGCAATTTTTAGCAGATTTTGTCAACTCAGTTTTTAACACAGCAATTAATGTCATAGCAGCTGGTCATGCGGCTAGTTATGTTTTGCAATTAGCTGTCAAACAGCCTGCTGCTTTCACCAAAATTGTCTTAGTCGCTCCGACTTGGCGCGGCCCCTTGCCAACAATGGGGGCAAATCCCCAGGTAGCAGGTATGGTCAGAGGATTAGTGCGATCGCCTATTGTGGGTCAAATTCTCTACAAACTCAATACTCTGCCATCTTTTTTAAATTTTATGTACCGCCGCCATGTCTTTGTAAATGAGGCGAGACTTACCCCCAGTTTCATCGAGAAGAAATGGCAAACCACTCAAAAACCAGGAGCGCGATTTGCTTCTGCTGCCTTTGTGACTGGTAATATTGATGCGGTACGCGAGCAATCTGATTTTCTGGGATTAATCAGAGCGCTATCTGTCCCACTCACGATCATAATTGCCGAATCCTGTCCGCCCAAATCAAAAGCAGAAATGCAGGCTATGGCGACGTTACCCGGAGTCAGCAGCGTTGTGCTTCCTGGTTCCTTGGGACTGCATGAGGAATACCCAGCAGAAGTTCTAGAAGCCGTGCTTCCTTTTATGAAGGCGCTATCATAGGCAGATAATGATTATCACTATAGCTGTCTTGAGATTATGATCTCTGCCGAAACATCCAATTCTGTACCTGTAACCGTTCTGACTGGCTATCTTGGTGCAGGTAAAACCACCTTACTAAATCACATTCTCACCTACGAACACGGCAAGAAAGTCGCTGTCATCGTCAATGAATTTGGTGAAGTTGGCATTGATAATCAATTGGTTATCGATGCAGATGAAGAAATCTTTGAGATGAATAATGGCTGTATCTGTTGTACAGTCAGGGGTGATTTAATTCGCATCATCGGCAACTTGATGAAACGGCGCGATAAGTTTGACCATTTAGTAATTGAAACTACAGGTTTAGCTGACCCTGCACCAGTAATTCAAACCTTCTTCGTCGATGAAGATATGCAAAATCAACTGTCTTTAGATGCAGTGGTGACAGTTGTTGATGCCAAGCATATTTGGCAGCATTGGGAAGCGGATGAAGCGCAAGAACAGATTGCTTTTGCCGATGTAATTTTACTGAATAAAACTGATTTAGTCACACCAGATGTATTAGAAGAACTAGAAAATCGGATTCGGGGGATGAATGCATTAGCTAAAATCTACCGTACCCGTAATTCTGAATTATCAATGGATGCTTTATTGGGTGTGAAGGCCTTTGATTTGGATCGTGCTTTAGAAATCGATCCTAACTTTTTAGGTGAAGATGCCCACGTACATGATGAAACTGTTTATTCTGTAGCTTTAGTAGAAAAAGGTACAGTTGATGCACAAAAATTAAATGCTTGGATGACCGAATTATTGCGTACCCAAGGCCCCAATATCTTCCGGATGAAAGGCATTTTAAATATTGCTGGAGAAGAGAATCGCTTTGTGTTCCAAGGAGTCCACATGATATTTGATGGTAGACCAGATCGCCCTTGGAAACCCAACGAAACCCCTAAAAATGAACTAGTCTTCATCGGTCGCAATCTTGATGAAACTAAACTCAAACAAGATTTCCTAGCCTGTTTAGCTTAAAAAATACTTTGCATTTTCCCTTTGTGTCTCTGTGACTTTGTGGTTCAAAAATCTTTTTTAAACACAGAGACACAAAGACACAAAGAACTTTTAACACACTATGAACTTTACAACTAGTAAAGCCCAAGAATTTGAAGAATATTCTTCGGGGCTACTTTCAGATTATGTAACTGCGATCGCTTGGTCGCCTGATGGTACAAACTTAGCCGCAACTTCCGCCGCTGGGGAGGTCATACTGTGGAATCATGATGACCTAGTAACTATGCAAACTGGTGATGGTAAATCAGTAGATTGCATTGCCTTTTCTCCAGATGGGAAATTTTTGGCTATTGGCGGACAAGATGGACAGGTAAAAATTTGGCAAGGTAATGAATTAATCGCCACCTTAGAAAATGCCCCAGCATGGGTTGATAAGCTAGCTTGGAATCATACAAGTAATCAACTGGCTTTTAGTTTGGGGCGTTATGTGCAAGTTTGGGATGCAGACACAAATGAAATTGTCGTCACGTTAAATTTCGATAACTCATCGGTTTTAGGTATTGATTGGCGCAGGGATGGGGAATACTTAGCCATTAGCGGTTATCAGGGAGTCAAAATTTGGCACACTCCAGACTGGGATGAGGAACCATACATCTTATCCATGCCTACTGTCAGTGTAGCTATGGCATGGTCGCCCAATGGCAAATTTCTCGCTTCTGGCAACATGGATCGCAGCGTCACCGTTTTGGAATGGGGTAATCCTGACCCTTGGGTGATGCGCGGCTTTCCTGGTAAAATTCGCCAATTAGCATGGTCAGAAGCTACCACCCAATTAGGTGCGCCGATTTTAGCATCCTCCAGCGTTGAAGGTATTGTGGTTTGGGAAAAGCTAGAAGATGATTCCTTAGGTTGGGAAGCACGAGTTTTAACTAATCATGTTGATGTAATATCTGCGATCGCTTTTGCACCGCAAAGCTTTTTATTAGCATCTGCCGCTGCTGACGGTTGGCTGTGTTTGTGGAATAACGCCCAAGAAGTCAGCCAAATTCTCACAGGTGTATCAGCAGGATTCTCCTGTCTAGCTTGGCATCCTCAAAGTAATTATCTGGCCGCGGGTGGCGAACAAGGGGAATTACTGATTTGGTCAAAAGTAATACAAGATTAACGAATAAATTTTTGGTGTTCGATTAACATGAAAGGCACTAATTAAGAACTTTATCAGTCATTCATCTCAGTAATCGCGGTTGAACGCAGTCAATTTATTGGCTATGCTGTATCACCAGAAGTCTTGATTTGTGAACTATGAATATACTCAAACGATTTTTAATTGCTTTTCATCTTTTTCTTGCGTCTATGCTGTTCCTAGGCAATCCAGCACAGGCATCTAGTCTACAATCTGCACCTGCTACACAAATCACGATGGTAGCAGATGCACAACCCATTTCTGGAATATTAGTTCCAAAATTAAATCCAGCATCTCATCAAATTAGCGATCGCGCTGGTTGCAATTGTACTCAATGCGTTCAATCTAAATTTCATTTACTGCAAGGTAAGTTGCCTCTTTAATTGTAGTCAGGACTTCAGTTCTTAAAATCAGGGCTAAAGTCCTGACTACGATAATTTTATCAAGCTACCAATGCGCCACTTGCTGCTGTAGTTCTTCGATATCTAAATAATCTCTAATAAAAGCCTTTCTTAATAGTGGATAAGGAATAAATTCATCGTACTTTTGTAGTTCTGGTGCTTCAGATTCACTTACCAAATACTCCGGCGTAATTCTTTCTTCAGCCAATGCTGCAATTTGTTGAGCCAAATCTGGAAATTTATTCTTACCTAATTTAAGTGTCAGATAATAAGGATTCATCCCCCCAATATTTTTAATTTCCAAAGATTCACGACAGCAGGAATTCAGCCATCTTTCTAATGTACGGTAAGCTAAAGTTCCCATCCAAGGAAAGATACAGCATTTACCGTTTTCTAATCGAAATATATACTGTTTATCTAAACCAGCTTCTCTCGCTAACTGGCGAACTCTTTGTAAACATTGCAGAGCATTTGTTTGTAAGTAACTATATTCTAAATCTTCCAATAAAACTTGCCGCATCCGTTGTAAAACTTTGGTATGGATGATTCCTCCACCACCACGCCAATAAATAGTAGCTTTACCCTCTACAGGTTTAACAGAAATCACTCTTTTTTTTAAATCAATTTCTGCGACTTCCCAAGTTCTACCTGCTAAGGCAAATTGATTGCCAACAAGAGGCGGCTTTAAAATACTACCAATTTCTGTTGTACCTTGCTTTACTGTATATTCTTGACTGTCAGTAAAGACGGCATAGAACTGAAATTTCCTTACTACTCTTTCTCCAGTCAATCCGATAATTAATTTACCTGTTTCTGTTTTTTGAATATGGTCAATATCAATTAAGTAGCGTAGCAATAGTTTAAAATCTTCCTGAGAAATAGCAGCAAACGGTGGTAAGTTTAAAACTTGTTTAGCTAAGGCAGCAGGTGAAAGTTCGCCTGTTGCTGCTAAAATACTCATTGTCTGGTGATATAGCAAACTCAAGGGATATTTTACTGGCTTAATTGGTTCAATCCATCGCTCCTCTAAATACAGTTGGATAATGGCAATGCACTGCAACAATTGCCAAGGAATTTGTTCTGGGAGAGATGCTTCTAGGGAAGGTTGAGTTTCTGCGCAAACAAAGCGCATATCAGCAGCTTCACCTCTTCTGCCAGTACGTCCTAAACGCTGTAAAAAACTAGCTACAGAAAGGGGAGATTCTAACTGAATGACTCTTTCTAAATGACCAATATCTATGCCTAATTCTAGAGTCAATGTTGCAGCAGTCACCGCCGGATTCTTGGGTTCGCGCATAGCATTTTCCGCTACTTGCCGCAAGCTAGCAGATATACTGCCATGATGTACATGATAAATATCTGGTAATGCTTGTTCTGTAGCGATTCTGCGCAAGGATGCAATTACAGATTCTGTTTGCGTGCGGTTATTCGCAAAGATGAGACATTTACGAGATTTGCTGAGATTAAACAGATATCTATCGTATGAAGTTACTTCTATTTCATCAACTTCATCGTTGAGATAAAAATGTTCTACAGCTAGTTTAATTTGACGTTTTCCTCCCTCAATTTTGGGCGTAATAACTGACTTTTCCGTGCCAGAACGTAACCAATCTTCCGCCATTGAGTAATCACCAAGGGTTGCTGACAAACCAATGCGGCGGGGTTGTGTTTGCGTTAAATTCGCTAAACGCTGCAATTGACAAATAATCTGACAACCACGTTCTGAACCCATAAAAGCGTGAATTTCGTCAATCACTACAAACCGTAGATCGCCAAATAAGCGAATTAAGTCATTGTGTTTATTAACTAATAAACTTTCTAAAGATTCTGGTGTAATTTGCAAAATACCTTTAGGGTTTTTTAATAGATGATTTTTATGGCTTTGAGAAACATCTCCATGCCAATGCCAAACTGGAATATCTGCTGCTTTTAACAAGCCGTTGAGGCGTTCAAATTGGTCATTAATTAAGGCTTTGATAGGCCCAATATATAATGCGCCTATGCTATTAGTAGGATTTTCATGCAATCGAGTCACAACAGGCAAAAATGCTGCTTCTGTTTTACCCGCAGCTGTGGCTGCTGCAACTAGTAAATGAGAATCCGTATCAAAGATAACTTGACAAGCAGCAATTTGGGCTGGGCGTAATTCAGTCCAGTTGTGATGATAAATATATTCTTGAATAAAGGGTGCAAGACGATTGAAAATGTCACTCATACCAATTTAAGATTTTTGAGATACTGTCTGGAAAGTCTTTATAGCTGTTCCAGCAATCTCACACAATACTACATCTCTTAATTTGGTATTAATTTATTTTTAAAAAATAGATAATAGTTAAGTTTCTTCTATCCATTATCTAAAATTACAAGAATTCAAATTATCAAAATTCTATATTGAAGTAGATAGAGAAAAACTGACCAATTTCTGCAACACAAAGATACCAATTAAATCGTCAAAGTAGCTGATGCAGAATTAACTATTTCGCCTTCTCCCTTCGTGGAACTAGTTTTTCGGCAAAATCGTCAATCAGGAGATATAGCCAAAAAGCGATCGCTAATTTGCTGTTCTGCTAGTAATTGCCATTTTCAGTAAGAATAATTTTATCTCAAATAAAAA
This sequence comes from Calothrix sp. NIES-2098, assembly GCF_963875125.1. Taxonomy (NCBI): domain Bacteria; kingdom Bacillati; phylum Cyanobacteriota; class Cyanophyceae; order Nostocales; family Calotrichaceae; genus Calothrix; species Calothrix sp. NIES-2098. The sequence goes on along the minus strand of NZ_CAWNKJ010000001.1, from coordinate 6,551,422 downwards.
ATTTGCGTGACTGTCAATCTTTAACAGCCACACGTGAGTTTCCTACAATTCAATTGCGATTGCTGTAGAACGTAATTTTACAAGCTAGTGACTAACAGCCTGAGTAAAGCAAAGTTACATTTATGTAAACTTAATTATTCTCACAGCTTAGTAGTCATTAACCAAATCTGCCACTGACGTAATCTCTCGTATCTTCCTGCTTAGGATTGTTGAAGATTAATTCAGTAGCATCATATTCTACTAGGTAGCCGCTACGACCACCTTTATCTGTCTGTTGGACATTGAAAAAGGCTGTCATGTCAGAAACTCGTGCGGCTTGTTGCATGTTGTGAGTAACGATGACAATGGTGTATTGCTCTTTCAGCTCGTGAATCAATTCTTCAATCCGCAGGGTAGAGATTGGATCAAGAGCAGAGCAAGGTTCATCCATTAGTATAATTTCAGGTTGCACTGCGATCGCTCTGGCAATACATAAGCGCTGTTGTTGTCCGCCAGATAAAGATAAGCCGCTTTGTCGCAGTTTGTCTTTTACTTCATCCCACAAAGCCGCCTTACGCAAACTTGTCTCCACCAATTCATCCAGATTACCTTTGTATCCGTTGATTTTCGCTCCAAAAGTAATATTGTCGTAAATTGATTTGGGAAACGGGTTCGGCTTTTGAAATACCATCCCAATCCGACGGCGCACTTCTACTGGATCGACATCGGATGCGTATAGGTTTTTATCGTAATAATAAACTTTACCTTCTGCCCGAAAAGATTCAATCAGATCGTTGAGACGGTTGTAACATCTCAGTAATGTACTTTTGCCACAACCAGAAGGGCCGATAAAGGCTGTAACCCGATTTTTTGGGATATCTAGCCAAACGTCCCGCACAGCTAGGAAATTGCCGTAGTATATATTGAGGTTTTCTGTACGTAATACAGTCTCGGTACCGTTCACTGTGCTAATTTTAGAAACCATAAATAGTCTTGTGTAAGTTTGGGGGTAGTAATTTGCCCTGGAGACAATACTGCACTAAGCTTTCTGGCGAGTTGCCCAGCGTGCGATGATACTAGTGATGAGTACCATCAACACTAAAATCAGAGAAGCTGCCCAAGCTAGTGATTGTAAATTTTTAAACGGAGTAATCGCGAAGTTATAAACTAAAACAGCAAGAGATGCTGTTGGTTTGAACAAGCTATTCGGCCAAAACGGCGAGAATAAAGCAGTAAATAGTAGAGGAGCAGTTTCGCCAGCAGCGCGGGCGATCGCTAAGGTGGTTCCAGTTACAATTGCAGGTAAAGCAGCTGGTAATACCACTTGGGTTACAGTTTGGAATTTAGTTGCACCTAAACCCACAGACGCTTGCCGTAAATCTTGTGATACTAACTGCAAGGCTTCATCAGTGGTGCGGACAATAATTGGTAACATCAAAATCGATAATGCAAACCCACCACCAATTGCTGAGTAAGAACCCAAATTGAGTTTTACCAAAGTCAACACTACAATGCCATAAGCAAATACCCCAGCAATAATAGATGGAACTCCACTGAGGATATTAGTAGCAAATCGGATAGCTCTGGCTATTTTACCAGAACTAAATTCTGTCAAATAAATCGCTCCCAAAACACCAAATGGGATGCTAATGAATGCACCAATGCCCACCATCAGTATCGTACCTAAAATAGCATTACCAAAACCACCTCCCTTTCTCAGAGGAGCAGGTGGCAACTCAGTAAATATGCTAGGACTGAGACTGCTGAAACCTTGGATGATGACGTAAGAAAGCACTGCCAATAAAGGTAGAAGCGCCAATATCCCACATATAAATGCTAAGACCGTCATTGCTGTGTTAAACAGCGTTCTTTTGGACATTGGGGCGCGTGTCAGGCTACTTTCTGAATAACTAGAAGTCATAATTCATCCTATAACTACCCTAAATTCGCTTCATTCGGATAACTATTAATTCTGCAAAAATATTAACTATAAGTGTTAATACAAACAGAACTAAAGCTGCGTACATTAAAGCCGCTACTTGCAGGCCGCTAGCTTCCGAAAATTGATTTGCTAGTAGGGAAGAAATCGTATTGGCTGGTGCTAAAAGTGAAAGACTAATATTGTTGGAGTTACCTATTAACATTGTAACAGCCATTGTTTCTCCCATAGCCCGACCAAGTGCTAGCATCACAGCACTAACAATGCCAGAAAAAGCTGCGGGAATTAAAACTTGAAATATTGTTTCCCAACGAGTTGCCCCTAGTCCTATAGATGCTTGGCGTAAACTGGGAGGGATAGAAATCAAAGCATCACGAGATATAGCTGTGATGATTGGCAAGGTCATAATTGCTAAAATAATTCCGGCTGGTAACATTCCCGGGCCTGTGGGAGTGGTACCAAAAATTGGTAAAAAGCCCAAGGAACTATGAAGCCATTTTCCTAAGTTAGTGACAATTGGCACTAAAACAAAAATGCCCCAGATTCCGTAGACAACACTAGGAATAGCTGCGAGCAGTTCTACCAAAAATACTAATACCAGCCGGACTTTAGATGGCAGAAAATTCTCACTTAATAAAACAGCAGTGCCAACACCAATTGGTACAGCCAACAACAAACCTATAAAAGAACTTACTAAAGTTCCATAAACTTGCGGCAATACGCCATATTCATTATTAACTGGATTCCAACTGCTTTGGGCTAAAAAGCCTGCACCAAACTGCTGAATGGCTGGCCAAGCCCCGATCGCAACCTGTATCGTAATCCACAATAAGGTAGCAGCGATCGCCAATGCAAAAATCCGCGTCAGCCAAATAAAACCCCTATCTAGCGACTTTTCTATTTCTGAGCGATTTTTGATCGCTGATTGCAGATTCTTAGTATTTGTAGTCATGACTACTGACTTTAAAAATTAGATCGAGAAAAATGTGGGAGAGAACCAGTCTTAGCAGTATTGTCGTTAGATACACTATTGAACCTGAAACTAGAATTAAAAATGGGAGCGCTAACACAGCGACAAATTTAATAATTAGTCAAAACTTGATAAACTTATGGCTCCCTATGTTTTAACTCTTGACTTGAAACTAAAAAAATGCTATTTACTGGCACTAGTGTTGCCACCAATAGCAATCTTATAATCGGGATTAATTTGATCGGCAGCAGCGGCTACTTTCGCAATTACAGGTTGAGGCAAAGGAACATATCCTAGTTCGCTAGCAATCTTTTGACCATCAGTTAAAGCGTACTCGATTAAGGCTTCCATTGCCTTACCTTTTGCAGCATCATCATACTTTTTGTAAGCCAGAATCCAAGTGTAGGTAACTACGGGATAAGAATCTGCACCTTCTGGGTCTGTAATAAAGGCACGGAGATTTTCCGGCAAGGTTACGGCTTCCAAGGTTTTAGATGCAGATTGATCGCTAGGTACAATAAACTTACCAGCTTTATTTTCTAAAGCAGCAAATTTGAGGTTATTTTGTTTGGCGTAGCCATACTCAATGTAACCAATTGCACCCTGAGTTTGTTGAATCTGAGCAGTAACGCCTTCGTTACCCTTAGCACCAACACCTACAGGCCATTTTACACTCTTACCTTCACCAACTTTACTTTTCCACTCTGGGCTGATAGCACTTAGATGTTTTGTAAACACACCTGTTGTTCCACTACCATCAGAACGATACACAACTGTAATTGGCTGTTTAGGCAGTTTTGCATCAGGGTTAGCCTTGGCAATTAAAGGATCGTCCCAAGACTTGATTTTGCCCAGTAAAATATCGGCGTAAACTGTCCGTGGTAACTTGAGTTCTGGAACATCAGGTAGATTGTAAGCTAGCACGATGCTACCTGCTGTCACAGGCAGTAAAATTACACCTTTCTGTACCTTTTGAATTTCTTCATCTTTCATAGCAACATCGCTGGCACCAAAGTCCACAGTACCTTTGATAAATTGCTCAACGCCAGCACCGCTACCAACGGACTGATAGTTAACTTGCAAGTTGGGATATTTTTTGTTCAAATCAGTGAACCAACTTGTATAAAGGGGTGCAGGAAAAGATGCGCCAGCGCCTGTCAAAGAAAGATTTCCACCAAGATCTAATTTTGTGCCTGAATTAGAGGCAGTAGCATCTGTAGCAGTACCAGGTGTCTCTTTGGTAGCTGTATTGTCTGGAGTTTGCTGTCCGCCACAAGCAGCTAGGCTAATTGTCAGTGCTAACACTGAAATTGAAGCTGTGAAGCGAGTATTTTTTATTGCACTTAGGCGTGAAAGCATTGCTGTCAATTTTTGGTCAACTTCCAAGTGAGCGCTTCTAAGATACCTCTAAAAGGTAAACTTGAAGGTAAACAAGAGGTTAACAACGTGAAAAATATTTGTTTTTTTTAGATAAATTTCCGACAAGAAACTTTATCATTTGCGGATAAAATTTATACATTCAATTATATGCGTAAAATACAATGCCCAAGAAATCATGCACTACATATCTATAACAATATGTTTGTCTAGTGTACTTTTTGGTTGTTTAACCAAGGAAAAAACATTTATCTCAATCTAAAAGATAAAGGTGATATAATTAAACGCTTAAATTTTTAACGGGAACATAACCACTAGTGGCTTACAGTTTCTGTATTCAGAGCCTGAGTCGATTTAAAAGTACTGAATTGCACAATCAAGATATTTTCGCCGGATGTGCTAGCAAAAATTTGGTTTGAATATTAATGCTTATACTGGTTGTGAAAATTTCTTTCGCTTGCTTATTCCTTCTTACTTTATATTAATGTTTGCTGCTTCCAATCAATTACTATGGTCCATGATTGGCTTACTCCTAACAATGGGTAGCACTTTCCTAGAAGCCTATGGCATTACCTTACCTTGGAGTTGGAGTAAGCATGGAATTCAAACTTTTTCTTTAGGTGTCAGCTATCAAATTGGTGCAGTGCTTCTGGTAGGTTGTTTGGGAGGAAAAAATGCTGGTGCGCTTTCCCAAATCGCTTATTTAGTGATGGGTTTAACATTGCTACCAGTTTTTTCCGAAGGTGGTGGAATTGGTTATGTAAAGTTAGCTCACTTTGGTTACTTACTCGGCTTTATTCCCGGAGCTTGGATTTGTGGTCTCTTAGCATTTAAAGCGAGACCGAAAGTAGAAACTCTTGCCTTTAGTTGTATTTGTGGTTTGGTATCTGTCCACATTTGCGGTATTGCTTATTTGGCTATCAGCTATTTTTTCCAGTGGACAGGTACAGAAGATTTGACATTAATCCAAGCAATTCTCAAATACTCTTGGTCAGTACTACCAGGACAATTGACTGTAGTTTGTGCCGTTACTGTAATAGCATATGTATTAAGACATTTAATGTTTTACTAGTTATGCAGGGCTAGAGAGTGAAAATCAAAATTATTCTTCTCATCCCTACCATGCTTTAGCCGCAGGAGTATCAAACTCTAGTCCTTAATTCCTAGTCTATAGTTCCTAATTTCATGCGTTTAAAAAATCACTTATTCTGGCTTGCTGCTTTTCTAGCTTTCTTCATCGATCAACTGACAAAATACTGGGTGGTGCAAACTTTTAAATTGGGACAAACACTACCACTTATACAAGATGTCTTTCACCTTACTTATGTAACCAATACAGGTGCAGCTTTTAGCCTTTTAAGTGGAAAAGTAGAGTGGTTGCGCTGGCTATCTCTGGGAGTGAGTTTAGTCTTGATCGGATTGGCATTATTTGGCCCATTATTAAACTTTTGGGATCAGCTTGGCTATGGTTTAATTTTAGGTGGAGCAGTTGGTAATGGTATCGATCGCTTTATTTTAGGTTACGTTGTTGATTTTCTCGATTTTCGGCTGATTAACTTTGCTGTATTTAATATGGCAGATTCTTTTATAAGTATCGGTATTGTTTGTTTGCTGATTGCTTCCTGGCAAAAAACACCAAATTCCAATCACAGGTCAAGGTGATTATCGAGAGCCAAATTTGGATTTAATTAATACTTAAATTGAGCTTAAATAAATCGAAAAAAGAGTAGTTGCGATCGCATTAAATTACGGTGTCTCATCTGTTTGAAAATAGCGATCGCACTACTATAGAGCTTAAAAAAACTACAAAATGTTTGGAACTATTAAGCCTGGAGATTTTACCCCCAGGCTTAAATTAGCTGAAATCTTTAATTCAAAGAGATTTTACCAGAACTTGAGATAAGGGTTTTTTGAACTTTGTATTGCACAGTATGTAATTTTATCAACTCGTGCAAACTGTCAAGATGAACTAACTGTCCACTGTTCTATGACTGACAAATTAATCTCAGAATTCTGCCTCAGCTTTTATTTACCAGTAGCAGGAGCACTTGGCAATTCACTACCGGGAACTGGAGTTGGAGAAGTTGCACCTGGTTCGGTAGTGCTACCTGGGTTGCTAGAATCAGGCACAGTTATGCTTCCTGGTGCAGGTGCTGTACTACCAGGAGTAGTAGGTGCAGGAATATTAGTGCTTCCTGGTGTTGTATTAATTTTCTTGGGAGTGCCAGGTGCTGGAGTTGTATCTGGCACAGCAGATCCAGGTGTGGTGTTACCTGGTGTGGGATTTGTATCCGAAGGTGCAGTTCCAGGTGTGGTTGTATTATCTGGTGCTGGAGCTGATGTTCCAGAAGGACTAGGCTCAGGTGTGGAAGTGCTTCCTGGAGTTGTGCTATCAGGAGTAGTTGTTGTACCGCTACTAGGGGTAGTAGTGTTAACTGAAGTACCACCTGCACAGCGAGAATTTAGCGGAAAATGCTCACACAGAAGCTTCATACCTTCTGGTGAAATCTTGATTTCCGTTGGTGAACTAGTGGATGAGCTACCGGATTGAGCTATGGAGGATTTACTTGATTCAGCAGCAGCAACATTAGCAGTCAGCGCCAAAGTTAGGGCTGTACCAATCAGGCTCAGAGTTTTTCCCTTCATTCTGAAATTAACCTCAACGGAACACTCCGCCCATTAAATCAAACAAAATAATTTATAAAATCTGTCTAAATGGGGATGTATATTTTTGCTGCAATATATGTGGATATATTAAAGCGGTAAAATTTACATCCTAGTTTTTTTGCTCATTAGTTTTGATAATTACAAAAGGAAATTTACTCTATTGAGGTATTATTCCCGTTAATACTATATATAATAAGCATTCTAGCAGTAAAGCTTTAGTAAATGCTGAGATCAGCAAGAGTTCAAGAGAAATAACGTAAATATGCTGAATAAGAAGTCTTTAAATGTAAAATCTATTCAAAAAAAATCAGTACAACCAATTTCTGCCTAGGCTTATGACTAAAATGGTGTAAGACTACCATGAAGTAAGACTCTAATTCTCCTGATTCTTCGTTAATAGGCGCGATCTAAATAGTCAATGAGTTCCCCGCAACCCCCTCAAAAGCCGCAAACGATACTTGGTCAACTGACACAAGCAGTACACACAATTCAAGCTAGGGTGGATTTTTCTAAACTAGCGCTCAAGCCTAATGCCAAAGTACCGGAATTATTGGTGCAGGATGCGGGGGCAGATAAGGCAGAGGTATATCCGTTGTTAGGCGATCGCTATATTTTAGGACGCAGTTCCAAATCTAGCGATATAGTAATCCGTAACCCCGTAGTTAGCCAAATTCACCTGTCATTAACGCGTGATTCTACGCAACGCACTCCAGTTTTCATCATTAAAGATGAAAATTCCACAAATGGCATTTATCGCGGCAAACGACGAATAACTTCTTTAGAATTACGTCATGGCGATATTCTCACCTTAGGCCCACCAGAACTTGCTGCTTCTGTGCGCCTGCAATATGTCGATCCCCCAGCTTGGTATGTCAAAGCAGCCACTTGGTCAGCTTATGGTGTTGCTGGAGTCAGTGCTTTATTTGCTTTGGTAATCGGTGTGGAATGGCTGAAATTCTCGGTAAGACCCTTACCGACAGCTACCCGTGCACCAGTAGTTGTTTACGCCCGTGATGGTGCTACACCGCTGCGTGCGCCGAGAACTACATCTCACGTAGACATGAAGCGGTTGGAGGATTTTGGCCCTTATTTGGCAAAAGCTGTGATTGCCTCAGAAGATAGTCGTTATTACTGGCATTTTGGGGTCGATCCTTTAGGAATTTTGCGTGCTGTACTGATTAATAGCCGTAGCGGTGATGTGCAGCAAGGAGCTAGTACTGTCACCCAACAAGTTGCTCGCAGTTTGTTCCGAGATTATGTGGGTAGACAAGATTCCTTAGGACGGAAATTGCGAGAAGCAGTAGTTGCTTTGAAGCTAGAAACTTTTTACAGCAAAGATGAAATTTTGCTGACTTATTTAAATCGAGTATTTTTAGGGGCAGATACCTCTGGTTTTGAAGATGCTGCTAAGTATTACTTTGATAAGTCAGCTAAAGAATTAACTTTGGCTGAAGCCGCGACTTTGGTGGGTATTTTACCAGGTCCGAACGCCTTCGATTTTTGTGGTGATGGTCAAAATAAGCTAGAAGCCGCTGAATACCGTAACCGCGTGATTAAGCGGATGGTAGAAATGGGGCAAATCAAAGCAGAGGATGCTAACCGTGCTAGACGTTCCACTGTCCAAGTCAGCCCGAAAGTTTGCGAACAGCAAGCTAAAACTATCAGTCCTTATTTTTACAGCTATGTTTTCCAAGAACTCGAATCAATTTTAGGAGAAGGTGCAGCAAAAGAGGGGAATTATATTATCGAAACCCAGCTAGATCCAGCAATTCAGGCACAAGCAGAAGCAGCTTTACGGAATTCAGTCAATAATGCTGGCTCAAGTTTTGGCTTCTCCCAAGGCGCGATCGTCACCTTAGATTCGAGCAATGGCGGTATCTTGGCTATGGTGGGGGGTACAGATTACAAAAAAAGCCAATTTAATCGTGCCGTTCAAGCCAAAAGGCAACCAGGTTCCACCTTTAAAATTTTTGCTTACACTGCTGCTATTCAGCAAGGAATTTCACCCTTTAGGAGTTATTCTTGTGCGCCTTTAACTTGGCAAGGCTTTACTTACAAACCCTGTCGTGCGGGTGCTGATACTAGTTTGGATATAGCTACAGGTTTGGCGCTGTCGGAAAATCCGATTGCATTGCGAGTGGCGCGAGAAATCGGGCTGGATAAAGTTGTAGCAATGGCCCAACGTTTGGGAATTAAATCATCGTTAGATCCAGTTCCTGGCTTAGTACTTGGTCAAAGCGTAGTCAATGTCTTGGAAATGACTGGTGCTTTTGGCGCAATTGGCAATCGTGGGGTATGGAATCCTCCCCATGCTATTAGCCGGATTTTAGATAGTGGCGATTGTCGCGATCCTAAAGATTTAAAAACCTGTCGCGTAATTTACTCTTTTGACCAAGACCCTGATGCTAACAAACGAGTACTATCGAATGATGTAGCCGATGAAATGACTAGTTTAATGCGAGGGGTTGTAACTAGGGGTACAGGTCGCAGTGCAGCCATAGGATTGGGGGAAGCTGGTAAAACTGGTACAACGAATGACAACGTTGACTTATGGTTTATCGGCTTTATTCCTAGTCGGCGGTTGGTTACTGGGATTTGGCTAGGAAATGACAATAACTCCCCTACATCTGGTAGTAGCGCGCAAGCAGCTCAGTTATGGGGTAATTATATGGGGCGAATTGTTAAGTGAATAGTCAAGAGTCAAGGGGAGCCACTGCGGTGAGACACTCCGTTGCGGGGGTTTCCCCCGTTGAAGGAAGTGTCGATACCTGTAAGGGTCTTGGGGTCTCCCCAAGTAGAGTAAGTGGCGTTCAAAAGTCAAAAGATGTCTTAATTTTGAATTTTTGATCTCCCTTCTGTTTCTCATATACCTTGTTCCCTGCTCGATCTATTGATATCCGTGCCAGGGAGCAACTTCTAATTTACCACTAGGCTGAAATATTACTTGGAAGTGGGCAAGAGGTTCTTTCGTATTGGGAGCAACCAAATTGGAGCCGTAAGCTGCTTGTAACATCTGAGGAAGAGGAGTTTCCCTAGCATAGTCATAGGCAACTTGGTTAAGCGGTTCATAATCGGCGATCGTACCATCTTTGTTGACCGCTACCCGATACTTCAAATATCTCTCAAAGTTAGGTGTACCACCCCAGTTTTGGCGAACTGTATTGTATAGCTTCTGGCTTAACTCTTTGACTGCCTTAGGATCGGTAATTTTTGCCCCAACTACTTCTGGTGTCTTCGCATATCCCCGCCAAGGGCTAACTTCCAGCACACCCGATTTAGTTAGCACAACTTTAAATTGAGCAATTGGTTCGTTGCTAATAGAGCCACGATTGGCGGGATTGTAAAGTAAGTTAGGTAGAGGCGTTTTTTGGATGTCTTCATTAGCCTTTTTATTCACCGCCTTATAGCCAACCATTGCACCATCCGCAGCTACGCCCACACGATAAACTAAATCTTCTTGTAATCCTGAGCGATTAGACCAAGCTGGATTAATTTGGTTGTACAATTGACGATTCAACGCACGCAGCTTAGACGCATCGGTAATTTCCGGGACGGTTGTCAGAAGTGCTTCTAAATCTTTAACTGCGGGGGTCGCTGTTGGGGTGGGAGTAGCTGTAGGAGTTGTAGCCGCCGCAGCTGTAGGTGTCACAGTTGGGTTAGCAGTAGGAGTAGCTGATGCTGGAACTGTAGATTCAACAGCCGCAGGAGTAGCACTAGGTGTAGCATTAGGTGTTATAGAGCTAGTTTGATCTTGTGATTTTGGCTCTGGTGGACGTACTTGAGGAGATGGAATCACACTTAAAGCAAGTGCTGCTACCGCTAAACTTGAGACGCCAATACTAGCAGGTACTGCCTGCTTCAACACAGCTTGACTAGCAAGACTACTGCGTCTGGCAACTGGTTGTAATTCTAGCGATAGCTCTGGTAAAGTTTGGGTGTCAGCAAAAAACTGATCTACCGCTTCTACTAAGTCAAATAACTGTACCGTATTCAAATAGATTTGAATAGGCTCTTTAGTACGGTTGGGGTTAGCATCAAAACCTGCTGGTTCCCCCTCCGAATGTACAATCAATCTGTGGCGATCGATATCTATTTTTTGTAACTCTACTAGTTCGGAATCTCGATTATGTGCTTGTGGATTTGGTACATTGCTCAAAAATTCTTGAGCATAAGCACTAACGGCCCTTACTAAGCTTTCAAAAAACTCTCGTCCGCCTGCTAAAGGCTGGTTATAACTAGATAAATAGCATTCGGCATTTACCAATATCGATAATTCTGGACGTAGCTCCTGAAAGTGTGCAGCCCTGCTGGCATCACTTAAACCTTCTAAAAGTAACGTGCAATTAGGTAGACTATATTTACGTTGAATATTCATTCTACTTCTCCATCGAAAAGACTGATCCAGAATCGCTGCATTCCAGCTGTGCCAGTACAGAAGAGTAGTTGTCCCAACAGATTTATAGCCAGATCGTCTAATTTCTCGTCTGAATTTAATGCTAGTACGCCAGAACGCCGAGAACTCATCCTACTCTTAAAATGCGTTCTAAACCTCTCTAAATAATTAGAGAGACGCAAATTTTGTTCCAAGGGGATCTGCTTTTCATTCATTTGTTGATAAATCATTAGCAACTGGCGGATGACAACTGTCAAACGCCGCGCTATATAACAAGCAATGACCACCAAAGCTTTCGCTTCCATGATAGTTAAAGGGCGACGCATATGTGCTCGTCGTAGTGGGTTAGAACTACGCATTCGCCACAAAGTCACTCTATCTTTAATAATTCCTTTTAAATCTAATTCTTCAGCAAAAGCGAGGATGGCTTCAGAACCACCCAGTTCCAATGCTTCAATTGCTAGTAATATCAGATCTATTTGTACCCGAGTTCTACGGGGACATCCCTGCCCCTCAGTGGCCGGATCGGGTAAGGTATCCAGAATCATAGGCAATGAGGGGGGAGTAGGACTGTTGAAAGGCGTTAAACTAGCGGAGACATTCATTCTATAGATACCTTGTGCGGTTCCAACAGACTAGGTAAAACTAATTTAAGATAAATAGCCATACAAAAGTATGAGACTTGTAGCAGTATTAGTACTGCCTGATATATACATTACTTCTTCTACTCAAAGGTTTCCGTATACTTAAATTTAAGTTGTTAACACATAAGTGTATCAGCCTCATTCGGTAGTGCAATTCCATCCCTAGCTTGAGTTAGATTCAAGCGATCGTCAATGGATGGCGAAACTGGAGCTTCGATCCCCAGCGTATGACATTATAGTGTACGATTTGTCAGGTATCTGGAATTGGCGATCGCAGACGGGCGATGAGGAAAAAGGAGGTTTCTAGATCGCCATGCTCAATGCCCAATCCTCAATTCCCAATAATCAATCCCTAATACCAATTTTTATGGATTTGAAGTCGCTAATTCGTGATATCCCAGATTTTCCCAAACCCGGAATTTTATTTCGAGATATCACTACGCTACTGCGCGATCCTCAAGGGCTGCGCTATACTATTGACTTTTTCGCCCAACAGTGTACAGATAGGGGAATGACCCCAGATTACATTGTGGGAATGGAGTCACGGGGCTTTATTTTTGGTTCTCCTTTGGCTTATAAATTAGGATCTGGTTTTATTCCCGCCCGCAAAAAAGGTAAGTTACCAGGAGCAGTGCATTCAATTGAGTATGAGTTGGAGTATGGTACAGACTCCTTGGAAGTGCATCAGGATGCGTTACACCCAGGTAGCCGAGTTTTAATTGTGGATGATTTAATTGCCACAGGAGGAACGGCGAGTGCAACTGCGAAGTTAGTCCAGAAAATTGGCTGCGAATTAGTGGGCTTTGGGTTTATTATCGAGCTACGGGATTTACAAGGACGTAAACATCTGCCAGATGTGCCGATTATTTCCCTGATTGAATATTAGTCAAGAGTCCAAAAGTCGATATGACATAGTCAAAAGTCTCGATTACAGACTTATGACTCTTGACCCTTGAACGCCAGTCATCTCAAGCCGGGAAACCCGCCCACGGTGCTGGCTCCCTTTGACCCTTGACTTACTGCATATGACATCTACAAGAATTTCTCTGGAGACAGGTCGGGATTGGCTAATTAGGCTAATCACGAGTGAGACTTTCATTTATGTAATGAAAAGGCTACTACAGGCATTGTTGACTTTATTTTTGGCGTCGGCATTGTCATTTTTCATTATTCAACTGGCTCCAGGGGATTATGTAGATACATTGCGGCAAAACCCCAAAATCTCTCCCGAAAGGATTGAGGAAATCAAGCGACAGTTCGGTTTAGATAAATCTTGGCCAGAGCAATTTGGATTATGGCTGTGGCGAATCTTTACAAAAGGAGATTTTGGTACGAGTTTTGTTTACCAACGCTCTGTGGCTTCGCTGTTGGGAGAGCGAATACCGACGACTTTGCTGTTAGCGATCGCTTCTTTAATTATTACCTGGGCGATCGCTATTCCTTTGGGGATTATCGCCGCAGTTAAGCAAAATAAGTTGGTTGACCGCGTATTGCAGGTAATTAGTTACACCGGACAAGGATTTCCGAGTTTTATCACTGCTCTATTTTTGCTGATCTTAGCTCAAGTCACCTCACCTCTGTTCCCAGTCGGTGGGATGACTAGCATTAATAACTCTGAACTTTCCTGGTTTGGCAAACTCCTCGATCTTGGTTGGCACATGATTTTACCAACGATCGCACTTTCGATTACCAGTTTTGCTGGCTTGCAACGCATTATGCGTGGCGAATTATTAGATGTTCTGCGTCAAGATTATATTCAAACGGCTCGTGCTAAAGGATTGCCAGAAAATCGAGTGATTTACGTTCATGCTCTGCGTAATGCTATCAACCCTCTAATTACCTTATTAGGTTTTGAGCTAGCTGGTTTATTAAACGGTGCATTCATTGCCGAACAGTTCTTTAACTGGCCTGGTTTGGGTAGGTTAACTTTACAAGCTTTACAAGCTCAAGATTTGTACTTATTAATGGCAAGCTTGGTGATGGGAGCAGTACTCTTAATTATTGGTAATTTAGCTGCTGACTTGATGCTGAAGCTTGCCGATCCACGCATTCGCTTAGAGAATTTGAATTAGTCATTTGTCATTGGTGAACCAGTGCGTTGCGGAGGTTCCCTCCGTTGTAGCAACTGGTGAACCCGAAGGGTCATTTGTCATTTCTTCCCTTCGGGTACTCTTCGAGAACTCCTTCGGAGAACGCCAGTCGCCTGCGGAGGGAAACCCTCCCGCAGCGCTGGTCTCACCTTGTCTCCCCACACTCCCACGTTTCCCCACCTGTTCGCCATGCTGTCGGAAGTATATTATCTGGTGCGCTCAAAATCTGATGGTCGTTACCTTACAGCTCGTCCTAACGCTGAAGCATCGGGTTATCTGTTGTTGTTTAAGGAAAACTTTGATGCTCTGAGCTATTTAAACACCCATGCCGCAGAGGTAGCAAACCGCTTTGCTGTAGAATCGATTCCTGGTACACAGGTGAGTAGTTTGCTCAAACGCTGGGGTTTTTACGGTATAGGGATTGTGACCGATCCTTTATTACCCAAAGTGGATTTTTTACAGCATGGTTAATATTTTTTAGGCAGTGAATTATGCTGTTTTGAAAAATAGCGATCGCTACTTAAAATATTGCTGTAATTAAAGCGAGTTGATATACCCAAGTGTTAGAAAAGACTTCAGAAACAATCTTGTCTTGAGGTGACAGGGTATGGATGAAGTTGTCAAAAAAGTTGCGGCTTTGGGTTTACCAGGTGTAATTTTGGTAATAACAATGGCTGCTACAGGCTTTACGGGTGCTGCTGCTATTACCGCAGCTTTAGCTTTTTTGGGCGGACCTGCGGGGATGCTGGGTGGAATTGCTGTGTTGGGACTGACGGGTTTAATTACTGATGCTTTAGCGAAAGTCAGCCTAGAAGATTTTCTCACAGCGGTTTATTGCCAACGCCGACAAACTGAACCACATGGCAAACTTTTAGAAGAGATTGATTCTTTATCGCTGTTTGACGGTGATATGAAAGACAGACTTAAGACGACTGTAACTGATGGATGCGGTTGTGCAACGGTAGTTACTGAGAATACAACAGATGATGCTAAAGAAGCGATCGCTATTTTAGAAAATGTCCCCGGTATGACTCGCGCCCACCACAGAGATTTTAAGAGTTCCAACCCGATTATGAGGCTAAGGGATGGCAGCGCCGTGAGAACTTGGAAAAATCCTCTTGGCGTTGACCATGTTTTTATTAGCGATCGCCATGACAGAATGATTTATGGTGGCTTTGTCGGCTGGATTCACAGCGAAGGTTTAAACCAAGCCCTAAATCGCATCAGGCGAGATTTTACTTAGCATCAGTCTTGACAACCATTTGAGAAGAGAATAAATGATCGGGCTAATAGCTAAATTCATCTAAAGACCACTGCTAAAGTTTTCAGTCCACTTGAGTGGACTTAGGCTATTAGCCTTGGAATTCATTCCAAGGCGAACGATGGTGCTAGTTGAGAATCTTGCAACATTTAAGAGCCAACATCCAAAGTAAAGTAGAAACTCTTATCAACAATTCTATTGCTGCCATCATATTTGATGATAGGAATCATGGCTTGATGTTGTCCTGGCTCAAGTTTCCAGCTTTTTTGAAAGTTACCGATATTGTGACAAACACCTGTATTAATTGGAAAGTTACTAGGAGTTAGCAGAACATCTTTATAACTCTCAACTCCATGTTTGAAAAGATAAGCTTTTGCTTCTACTTTATTAAGGCTGACTTCAGAATGTATGCAATAGCTAATATTCAACACCTTTAAACTATCCCCAGCTTTCAGAGAAATCCGTTGATGATTATTTACTTGCAGGGGTTCATCGCTATTAATTTGTACAGTGAGATTAGCAACACAAATTTTAGATGCAAGATTTGGGTTGCATTGTGATGTAGGAGGCTGAATTTCTGGCTTATTATGAGGGTTTGCAGTAATCCAGGCAGCACCCAAACTACCTGCGAAGGTTATCAGGGCAACTACCACGGGCACGATTACTTTATCCATTGATAATCTCATATTAATTTCTCTCCTCCAACTTACTTCTTAAGCAAAACTCAATATCTTTAGCATCAAAATCATAAAATTTTGCTTCGATAATGTCCCAGAAAGAGCTTTCCGGTTATTCTGAAAAATACTGGAAAAATTTTTCCGCATTTTCTCATAATCGGAAAAGCGCTATATTTAAATTCAGTTAAATTCAGCCTTGCGAGTGAAGAATCGTTTGCCAAGATGTTGGGGAGTATGGCAGAAATATGAACTCTTGGGAAAACTTTCTGGTCATGGAGGTATATCGTAAGTGGGGTTTAACTCCCAAAGAACAGGCGATTCTTTTGGCGAAATTTCCCGATGAGAATACTGTAAATGATAATAATCAGGTTGCAGAGCAATCATTAAAAAACCCTGAACTTCCCATCTCGGCTGAGACTGTGAGGCGGCAGATGTGGACAATATATAATGAGCGATTTTCTCCTCAGATAGACAGGGAAGGCTTCCCTGATTACGACCTGAAAAGTCGAGACAAAGATGTCAGATTTATAGCTTGGCTTAAACCTCAATATTTGGAATGGTTGAGAATCCAAAACAATAATATTGTTCCTCCTGTTATTGCTTACACAGATAACCCATTTATTCCCCTCAATGACATCATCACCGAACAGCATCTATTGTTCGGTCGGGAAAGAGAGATTACCAGAGTATTTGAAACCTTAAACAGTGGCAGTAGCGTAGCGCTGATTGGAGAGAAAAAAATTGGCAAGTCTTCTCTACTCAAAGCTATTTACCAACAGGCAGAACATCGGCTGCTCAAACCACGTAAGACAATTTATCTCAATTTAAGCCTACTTTTTAATGACGATGACTTTTATGATGAACTCTGTAATAAAGTGGGAATCGCTGTTAGCAAGGGTCGGCAATTAATTCGTGAGTTACAAAAACAGCAATTATTGTTGTTATTAGACGAAGTACAACAAATGACTTGGGATGGTTTCACTAGGGAATTACGCCAACAACTGCGCGGTTTAGCTGACGGACAAGCTAACCCACCTCTGCGCTTGGTGATTGCAGCTAGCGAACACCTGGATGTTCTGTTTCCTGATAGCCGAGATAATCCTTCACCGTTTCAAGGCGTTTGCATTGAAGAACTTATTCAGCCTTGGGACGAAAATATGGTTCGTGGGTTTATTGACAGTCGTTTAGCGAATACTCAGGTTAGTTTTACAGAAGAAGAAATCATTCAACTAATCCAAGAAAGCGGCGGACATCCCCAGCGACTTATGTATTTGTGTCATCGAACCTACTCGCGGTATATGGAGAGGATGAAAACTGTATTATGAGTCTACACCAGCCTGTACCGCGCTTAGACTTAGCACCCAAGTTGCGTCGTCCCCTCTCTCTATGGAACCCCTTGGATTATCTACGCTTGTTGTACTGGGTGTTTTTCTTTCCCCAGGCTTTGCGGTGGTATGTGGATACTTTCGGGGGTGTGAATATCGCTGAAAGTGAAATGAATTGGCGAAAGTTGTGGGAGTTGTTGCGCCAGAATCCTATCCAGCGTCAGTTACTTTACCAAGGATTAGTGTTAACAGTAGTTACACCAGCGGCTATATGTCTAATTATTGACAAAATAGGAAATGTTTACATTGACTGGTTCCAATTGGCGCAAGGCGTGGGATTCAGCGTGATAATAGGCGCGTGGTTCAGTATGGGGGGAGGTGCGTTGTTTGGCGTGGGGGGAGGTGTCTCAAAAGGCGTAGTGGTAGGTGTGGGGTATAGTGTTGCAGGAGGTGTAATGCGAGCCTTGATGGGAGGTGTGCCAAAAGGTGCTGTAGGAGGAGTGACAGGAGGCGTGGTATTCGGCTTGCTCCTCAGCTTGCTTTTTGGTTTGAAGGCAGGCCTGGCGAGAAGCATAGCAACAGGTGTAGTACTAAACGTCGCATTAGGTGTGGCAATAAGCTTGGCGGAAGGTGTGCTGGGAAGTGTGGGGTTTGGCGTAACGCTAGGCTTGGTGGGAGGCTTGGTATCAGCTGTGGTGGGAGGCTTAGCGTTAATACGTCCAGACAATTGGTTAATTGGCTTATCTTTAAGTTTAAAAAATATTCCCAATAGTAGTTGCCTACTTCCTCACATCACTCCGATTCCCATACTTCAGCTCCAAAAACGATTGCAGAATTGGCTACAGCAAGATTGGGAAACAGGCCTGCATAATACCAATGAATTGTTAGCATATACCCTACAATTTATTCCTGTTGTAAAAGCAGTTAATACAGTACTTGCCAAAACCTCATCAGAGCAAATTATTTGGTGTGTATCTCAACTTGCAGAGGCTCCTTTTGATTGGGAACTAGTACGTTTTGCCTCAGCTTCTCTGGATGAAGAACTAAAGTTAAAAGCTCAAGGTATACATAATGTTTTCTCTTTTTATCTTCAATTTAGACTCGAAAGATTCCCAGCAAGTTTCCTGACAGACATCCGCTTAGATTCTCCGGCTCGTGCATCTGCTGCTGGTTTTTGGTATCTCTATGAAAAACGACCAATACAGGCAAGAAAAGCTTTTGCTGTAGTGCGTTCTCTTCTATATGGTGAAGAGATGTACACTCTTGCCCAAACTCTAGCAGCATTTCACGAAGCTAAAGATGCACTCTCGATTGCTGCTGTGCAATTACCTACATTTCCAGCAGAACCGCTTTTACGTCCAGTCACTTGGAAAGCAATTGCTAGCCTACGTCGAGTTGTTGAGGATGTTCAGTTTGTTAATAGCAGTGTATCTCGTTCGGCTAAGTCTATGGCTTTCAATCGCGCTTTAGGTGAACTCGCTAACATCCTCAACCAAGCTGACAGTTTGCCGCAAGCACAAAAAGAGCTAATTAGAGAAATCGTTATAAATTGGGGAATGAGCCTCTTACAAATCGCTGGTGAGGTGGGGGAAATTGCCATCACTAAGCCTGTGCTTAATCCTTATATAGTAGGCGACCCGGTTCAAGGTAATCTCTTTGTCGGGCGAGAAGATATCATCAGACAGTTAGAAGAACTCTGGGTGACGGGTTATCAACTCCAGTCTGTAGTTCTCTACGGTCACAGGCGTATGGGTAAAACTTCTATCCTAGTAAACGCTGCTAATTCTCTAGGTGCAGGGATACAGCTAGTTTATGTCAACCTGCTGCGGTTGGGAGATACTCCGCAAGGGGTTGGCGAGGTGCTAATGGCAATTACTGATGAAATTTCCCAAGCTGTGAAAATTCCACCCCCAGCTGATGCAGATTTGCTCAATCTTCCCTACCGGACTTTTGAACGCTATTTGAAACAGGTAGAAGCACAGTTAGAAGGTGGGTTAATCATCGCCTTAGATGAGTTCGAGAAAATTGAAGAATTAATTGAAGCGGAAAAAATCCCCCAAGATTTTATGGGTTTTCTGCGGGGGTTGGTGCAAATGAGTTCTAAAATTGCCTTTGCTTTTGCTGGTTTGCACACCTTGGAGGAAATGACGGCAGATTATTTTCAGCCTTTCTTTGCTAGCGTCATTATCATTCATGTAGGCTTTCAGGAACGTGCAGCTACTAGACAAATTCTAGCTAACCCAGATGATGACTTTCTCCTCGACTACACCCCGGAAGCGCTAGATGAAATTTATAATTTAACATCTGGTCAACCTTATTTAGTCCAACTTATGGGATTTCAGCTAGTGCGCCGCTACAATGATTTTGTGTTTGAGCAAGGACGCTCCCGCAGTCCGGTTTTTACGGTGGAAGATGTAGCAGCAGTTATCAACGATCCTGAGTTTTTTAAGCGGGGACGCTACTATTTTGATGGGGTTTGGGGTCAGGCGATGCGGGGTGCTGATGGTCAGCAAGTGATAATACAGGTACTTGCACCGCACCCAGAAGGATTAAGTTTTGATGCTTTAGCTGAGTCTACGGCTTTGGGTAGCGAACAGCTACAAGCAGCGCTCGATATGTTAATGCGCCATGATGTAGTTGCACAGACTGAGGGATGCTGGCGAATTATTGTAGAACTGTTTCGCTGTTGGGTTTTGCAAAATCATCCACTGTCGCGAGAGTAAGGCAGAGGGCAGGAAGCAGAAAGTGTGAAAATTCTTGTTAATTTGTTGGATGATATCATGTCCGGTTGAATACTTGTCATTGCGAGCGAAGCGAAGCAATCCTAAAGGTGTTGGGATTGCTTCGTTCCCCTCGCAATGACATATTGCAACTAATTTAGCGGATATGATATGAGACATTCATCCCTTAAGTTAGCAACACTGAGAAATTCTATAAAACCAAAATTTAAAATTGATATGCGTTACGATCTCCTGTAAATAAAATTATCCAGTCCTCACAAGTTCCTCAGATTTTTTACCTAATCTCTTCCTATAGCCAAAACAGGGTGATAACTATGGAAACCAAAAGGTTGGCAAAGTTCCTCCGCTTTTTGCAAGAAGATTTGGCAATTCCGGCAGATGGTTTGCAACTGGCGTTGCGACATCCCGAACAAAATCCTAGTGTATTACCCATGATTCTTTGGCAGTATGGGCTGGTGACATTAAGCCAGTTAGACCAGATTTATGATTGGTTAAATTCGATTCGTTGAAGAGAAGCTTTTTAGCTGAAGTCCGATGAAAACACAAAAACGACTGGGTATTCTTACCAGTGGCGGTGACTGTCCGGGACTGAATGCGGTAATTCGTGCTGTTGTCAGCCATGCTACCTTGACCTATGGCTGGCAGGTAGTGGGGATTCCTTATGCTACAAGAGGCTTGTTAGAGGTAAAGGCAATTCCGCTTTCTCTCCACGGTTTAGACTTGCGTGGTATAGATCCTTTATTAAGCATGGGTGGTACTATCCTGGGCAGTATCAACAAAGGCGATACTCTGGCTTATGTCGATGAACTTATGGCTGGCTACCAGGCCTTAGAACTGGATGCTTTAATTGGGATTGGGGGAGACGGTAGTTTAGCTATTCTCAACCAGTTGCGAAACAAGGGAAATTGGCAATTCATTGCTATTCCCAAAACTATAGATAATGATGTGGCGCTTACAGAAAGAGTAGTAGGGTTTGATACTGCTGTTAATACAGTTGTGGATGCCCTAAATCGTCTTACCTTTACCGCTTCCAGCCACGATCGCGTGATGATTGTAGAAGTGATGGGACGCACAGCTGGTCATTTAGCCCTACATTCTGGTATTGCAGGCGGTGCTGATGTAATTTTGATGCCGGAAATTCCCTATACTATTAAGGATACTTGCGCACATCTAGCAGAATTACGCGATCGCTGGGGACGCAGATTTGCGATTGTCGTGGTTGCAGAAGGCGCTCATATTCCCGAAGATTCATCTAACTATGCATCCTGTGAAAAGCCATCCTGCGGTATTGGACAGTTGATTGCCGATGAACTCAGCAATTGCAGCCACAAGCAAATCGACATTCGAGCTTCAGTTTTAGGACATATCCAACGTGGTGGGATTCCTTCAGCGTTAGACCGTTTAGTAGCCACAGCTTTTGGTAAAGCCGCTGTAGATTTAATTGCTAGTGGGAAAACGGGACAGATGGTAGCTTGGCAAAATGGCGAAGTTGTAGCCGTTCCTTTAGAAGCCGTTTTAGCTAAAAGTCCGTCACTTGTAGATCCTCATAATTATCTGGTAGAAACAGCGCGATCGCTTGGTATTTATGTTGGGAATCATGCTGCTGCATAGTACTTATATTTGATTTGTAAACTTATTTATAGATGTAGAAACAACGGAACAAGCTAAGGGCCATTTCTTTAAAAATAAAGCAGCAAAGTACTTCTAAAGCTAAAAATAGCAGTGTTTAATGACTACTAAATTACCTTCAGAAATGATATGACCTACTAGTAGTGTTAATTTTTTATATTTATATAAACTAATTTTTAGAAAAAATCATAAATTACTTTCTATATTCAGTAAATAGATATTCAGATCTATTGTTGGCGTACTCCTGAATGCATCAAGGAAGACAAGATTAAGTATAGTCAATTCCAAGTGTAGATCAGCCCTTATTTACACCAATTAAGAATTGGCTATACGGGCAACCTTAACATCTTCAGTCTTCCTAATGGCTTGATTGCTTTAGTTAAGAGCGAAATTTTCTCTGAGATGCAGCGGAAATGATGGGTCATTTATGGGAAAAACAATATGAATATTACCAGACGCGAAGCGATAAAACTTAGTTTAGCTGGTGGTGGAGTTTTACTCTCACCCTTTGGATTTCCAAGTATTGCTTCTGCACAATTGAGTCCGCAAATTCTGCGTTTTCAGCTTCCTTTTAAAGTACCGCCAGTACTTAAACCGCAACGCAGCGATGACACCACCGATTATTATGAAATCAAAATTCAGAAGTCTGCAATTGAAATTTTACCTGGGCTGAAAACAGAAATTTGGGGGTATAACGGTATCAGTCCAGGCCCAACAATTAGACAACGAGGCGGTAAGCGCAGTGAAGGCGGACGCTTCTCGAAAGTTCGGTTTATTAATCAGCTAGATAGAGATGCTCAAGGGCGGTTAATTAATCATGTTATCCATTTACACGGCATGGCATCGTTGCCACAGTACGATGGCTATGCGATTGATTATATTCCTCCCCAATACTTCAAGGATTACATTTATCCCAACGATCGCGCTGCTACTCTGTGGTATCACGACCACACTCTCGATTTCACTTCCCGCAACGTGTATATGGGTTTAGCAGGGATGTACATTGTGGAAGATGAGTACGAACTCAATTTACCTTTACCTAAAGGCGACTATGATGTCCCGCTAATTATTCAAGATAAGCGATTAGCTAAGGATGGCAGTTTAATCTTTGATGACAACAATCAAAGAAGCGTTTATGGAGATGTAATTCTCGTTAATGGAGTACCTTGGCCGCAAATGCAAGTGGCTAATCGTAAGTACCGCTTCCGTGTTTTAAACGCTTCTGCATCTCGGAATTATCGACTGATTTTAAGCCAAAAACCAGATGCACAAACTAGCGGTGAAAGGTTAATTGTAATTGGTAGCGATGCAGGTTTACTAGACGCGCCTGTAGAGTTGGTTGCGCCATTGCAAGGTCTACAAATTGGCATGGCAGAACGCTACGATATCGTCATTGATTTTTCTAAATATCCGATCGGTTCCCAAGTCTACTTACGAAATGTTGGCTTCTCAGGCACTATTGATAATGATGTGCGCACGCACGCTATCATACGCTTTGATGTGGTACGCCAAGAACAAGATGACAGCATTATTCCCAATCAATTACGCCCTGTAGAATCCTTAAGAGATAAGCCTATTGCTAGAACCCGAAACTTCCGCTTTGAACGCAACAACGGACAGTGGAAGATCAATAACCTGACCTGGGATTCTCAACGAGTAGATGCTAATCCCCAACCAGGTGATGTGGAAATTTGGGAATTGGTTAATCCTGGAAGTGGCTGGGTGCATCCCGTCCACATTCATCTAGTTGACTTGCAACTCCTTGACCGCAATGGCTTACCTCCTCGACCTTACGAACGGGGTTGGAAAGATGTTTTCTTGGTTGGTGAATTTGAGACAGTCCGCGTAATTGCTCAGTTTCGGAGCCGAGATCAACGGGATATTAAAGGTAAATTTATGATGCATTGCCACAATCTCGTTCATGAAGACCATGCAATGATGACTCAGTTTGAAGTTGGTCAAGGTGGCCCTGACCCAGTGACAACAGCACCTGCACTACCGATTTCGCAGATCGCAGCGCTGTAGTAACCCTAGTTTCCTGCTCCATAAACTTGCTGATTATATTGCTCGATCGCTTCTATATCGTAAGGATTAGGAGATTGAGGACGAACAGTATTAACAGCCGATCGTTTTTCTGGAGCAGGATTTCGATCGTCTGTTTTGGTTTGGGTGGTTTCGCGATCGCTCTTTAATTCATCAACTTTCGGCTGTGGTAATTCTGGAGATGGAGTTACTTCAGGTGAAACAGCGTTCACAGTATTTTCAGCAACCCATGCATTCCCTTCAATCCAAGTATTAGCAAAGGTTGTTTCAGCAATCAGTAACACTGATGCAATCAAGAATATCAATGTTAAAAACACAGTCTTCCACATACAACATTTCCTACCTTGATGAGTAAGGTTTTATCTTCACTCTAAACCAACTGCCAATTTAATCAATCAGTAGAAATAAATCAACACAACTTTGTTATATATTTCCGTTAAAAATCATCTCTTTATGAAGTTGGCGATCGCCAATATTCCTAAGATTAACCGCCTAGTGTATGATTGCGTGAATTAGAAACTTCAATACAGTTCAGATAAACCTTTTACTCTTTCCTGACTTACCCTACTTGCCTCAAGCGGTCAATTCTCCGAGCTTCAAAGAGAATGCTTTGTAATCTGTCTGCAACAAATTGATGAAAATCTTTACTGTAATGTTTCCTTACTTCTATTTTGTGGTTAGTTCCCAACTCATACACTACGGCGTCAATCAAGCCCTTGATAATTCAGACTTTTGCTAGTAGCCTCATACCAGAGTTAGAGATAGATTTAATAAATTAAATTTATATATAACTTAAGCTATAGATCGAGTTCGCTTTCAGTTCTTAAGTATGAAGTATAAATCCTAAATTTGATGAATAAACTTCAGTCGCCAGCAGGAGGAAAATAACTTCAATACTTCATAGGCTAATGCATAGATATTTGCAGCCATTTTGGAATAACTTATGCCTCTCTACAAACTTGAAGATTTTGAACCTAACTACCGAGAAATTTTTGGTGGTGATGATGTTAAAGCTTTAGAACTCTACACCCAAGGAGGAGTAAGAGTTGGATCGGTTGCCGATGCTTTAGTTGACGATAATGGTCGTTTCCGCTATTTAGTAATTGATAGCAGCTTTGATGGTAGTAATAAGAAAATCTTACTGCCTATAGGTCTAGCTCATATTAATTATCCTGAAAACCGAGTATATGTTGATGGTTTGAGTAAAGAGCAGGTAGAACATTTACCTGAATATAACGAAAACATTGTAGTTAATGAAGACTACGAACAGAATGTCCGCAATATTTACCGTTCGCCTAACAGCCAATTAACTTCTGAACAGGGAACATTTAGTTACCAAGCACCAGAATTATATGAATTGAACGCTCAAGATCAACAAACTATCAAACTATATGAAGAGCGATTAATTGCTAATAAAAATCGGATTAAAGCCGGAGAAGTTGCAATTGGTAAGCACATTGAAACAGAAACTGCACAAGTTTCCGTCCCCATACAAAAAGAACGCGTAGTAATCGAGAGAGTGACGCCAACGACTGAAACTGTAGTAAATGCAGAAGACTTACAGTTCCAAGAAGGAGAAGTCGCTCGCATAGAAGTTTACGAAGAAACACCTGAGATTCGTAAAGAAACTGTTGTGCGCGAAGAAGTCCGAGTTAGGAAAGTAGTAGAAAGCGATACTGTTGCAGCAGAAGAAACTGTGCGGCGGGAAGAGTTAGATATTAATACTTCCGGTAATTTGGATGTGAACGAAACAAATCCGCCGAGAGATACAGCTATTTAATTAGCTAGATTACTGTTTGATAATTTAGGCGATCGCTGCAAACTAAAATCTGTGAATATTCAGGGGTATCTATTCCCACTTATCGTAATTATTGCGCAGGCAAAGTAGATGATTATCTTTGCCTGCCTTCTTGGCGTGTTAAATAAAATTAAAATAAATAATTGGCAAAAATAATTAAAAAATAATGTATCTACTTCTTCAGACTAAATTTAATTCAGTCGTGAGAAAGATGAAAATCACTTAATAAAAATCTAGTTTAGTTATTAGCGGATGAAAGTAAAAATTTGAGGGAAAAATATAATGGCACTTTACAAATTAAATGATTTTGATCCTAACTACCGCGATACTTTTCAAGGTAGCGATATTAAAGGGCTTGGTGTTTATGCAGAAGGCACCGATGAAAAGATTGGTACTGTCAACGATGTTTTAGTAGATGATGAGGGACATTTCCGCTATCTAGTTGTTGACTTAGGCTTCTGGATTTTTGGTAAAAAAGTATTGCTACCTATTGGACGCGCTCGGATTGATTATAACGTTGACCGCGTCTATGCCATTGGTATGACCAGACAGCAAGCTGAAGATTTACCAGAATTCAACGAACGCTCCGGAGTTGATTACGACTATGAAGAACGGGTACGTGGCGTATACCGTCGTCCTCTAGATGCAACAGGCTCTGTAGATACAACATCTGCTGTAGACACAACAGCACCTTTAGATACAAGCTATCAGCCATTGACAACACCAACTTATCCTACTTACAACCGCGATACTTACACTTACGACAACGAGCCTGGTTTGTTCAACATCAATGAGCGTGACAACCAAACTCTAAAATTGTATGAAGAACGGCTAATTGCGAATAAGAGACGCCAGAAAGCTGGAGAAGTAGCAATTGGTAAGCGCGTTGAAACTGAGACTGCAAGTGTAGAAATTCCTTTGGAAAGGGAGCGCGTAGTAATTGAGCGTGTAACACCAACAGATGCAGGCCGTCCTGTTGCTCCTGGCGAAGCTAATTTCCGTGAAGGTGAAGTAGCTCGCGTAGAAATTTATGAAGAAACTCCTGACATTCGCAAGGAAGCAGTTGTGCGTGAAGAAGTCAGAGTCAAAAAAGTTGTAGAGCAAGAAACTTCGGAAGCTCAAGCAACTGTGCGTCGTGAAGAATTAGATGTAGATACTACTGGCGGACTGCCAATTGATGAACGCTAATCTACATAGTTATTAGCTAATAACTAATAACTAATTAGACATAGTACAGGTAAAGCTGGCAATAGCTTTGCCTGTACAGATAATTAAACAGTAATAACTATTCTTTAACAACCAGCAACAAATTCGACCTGGAAAAATTAAAGCAATCAGACTTTACTAAGTATGAATTACAGATTGCTATAGGATAGATTTTTAATTTTTCTTGTTTTTAACAAACAACGACTAAAAGCAGTTAGTAAATTTTGCCTGTATGAATAGCCAAACTGTAGCCAGAAAATCCGAGCTAGCAAATCCAGCAGATATTAATAAACGAGTGAGCAAACTGCTAGATAACTTAGGAAGCAAAGTCAGAAATTTTGCTGTGCTTGATAAACGGGGTCAACTGATAGGCGAAGTCAGAGAGCTAACTTTAGATACAGAAAATCGACTAAACTTAGTTATATCTCAACGGTTAAATCAATACAATGTAGAATTTAGTGACGCGCAATTGCATGATAAATATAAGCTTTTAAAATTGCGAAGTCAAAGAATTCAAAAAATTGATAATCCTACACAATCGATTTTTGTAGATTTAGAAAAATCGGAAATAGAGAATATGCCTGAAAATTCAGAATCTAACCAGCCAGTTGGGCAGACGTTATCAGATAGCTCAAATGGGCAAATAATTAATCATCAAACTGTAAATGGCAATCTAGAGAATAGCAATTTAACAGAGGTTACTGAAGAGAAGATTAAATTACTAGAAGAAAGATTAGTTATTAATAGTAGTAAACGTAAAGTTGGCGATGTAATTGTTCGCAAAGAAATTGAAACTCGGATGGTGCAAGTTCCTGTCCGGCGTGAAAAACTGATTGTAGAACAAGTCAGCCCAGAACACAAACAACTAGCAGAAATAGATTTAGGGACAGAGGAAATAGCTGGTATTGATTTGACTGGAACAGAAATACCTGAAACAGCAAACCTGGATAATGGTTTAACTGTCAGCGGCTTGTTTACCTCTCCTAAAATTGCTAGCTTACTTTTGAATGCGATCGCTCTGGAAAAGCAACCTGGTTGTCAGCAGGTAAGAGTGTCAATTGTTGTAGACAATGAAGAATATCGTCAACAATACCAAGAGTGGTTCGATCGCTGTTCTCAAGGTCAACCACCAAAATCATAAAAATTAGCTTTTATTTTAGTCAGCTAGTATTAGGGTGAGGAATGCTCATCCTAATTTTTTATTAAAGGACTGCCAAACCTAGTTATATTAACGGAAAGCAGTTCTTTTGGCTACTCCCAATGAGATTTCGATTGCAGAAACTTTTTCGGAAGCACAAGCCGCATCGCTCCCAGCGAGTTTATATCAAAGTCAGGGACGGACAATTCCATATTGTCGGCTTGGGTGCTTGGTATTCTTACTGGCGCGATCCTTATCATCTGCTGTTAACAATTCCCTGGACTGGCTTTTTATTACTAACTGCTGTTGCTTATATAGCTACTAATGCCATATTTGCTTTAGCTTACCTTGCAGGCGGAGACTGTATTGAAAATGCTCGACCCGGCTCTTTTTTAGATGTCTTCTTTTTTAGCGTACAAACCCTAGCATCTATTGGCTACGGGGCGATGTATCCTAAAACAGCTTACGCTAATACAATTGTCACCGTTGAAGCGATGGCAGGTTTGATGGGAATTGCCGTCACCACAGGACTAGCGTTTGCTCGATTCTCCCGTCCCACTGCGCGCGTGCTGTTTAGCCGTGTTGCTGTCATTACACCCCATGATGGCGAGCCAACTCTCATGTTCCGCACAGCTAATCAGCGTCGCAACCTAATTCTGGAAGCACAAATGCGAGTGTACCTCATGCGGGACGAGATCACAGCAGAAGGACACTATATACGTCGGATTCACGATCTCAAACTGCGCCGGAATCAGTCACCTAGCTTTACATTAACTTGGTTAGCGATGCATACAATTGATGAGTATAGTCCTCTGTATGGGCTGACTGGAGAATCGTTAGTTGAGACTAATACTACGCTTGTAGTTACAGTAAGTGGGATTGATGAAACAGTGGCACAGGTTGTTAATGCCCGTCATACCTATAGTGCTACTGAGATTCTATGGAATTATCAGTTTGTGAATATCATGCACGACACAGAGGATGGGCATCGTTATATTGATTACCAGAAATTCCACGAGGTTTTAGCGCTGGATGAAATGAGTTGAAGGTTAATCAGCGGTTTTACTGGGTAACGGCTTGACAACAACTCGACCATTTTCAACCACAGTACAATTTTTAACTACACTTTTGCTGTGCTTGTCTGGAGTATCTTGGCACTGCTTTTGATGAGAAATATTTTGCTCCTGTTGTTGATTAAGAACAACGACACAACAGGGGCATGGCGTTGAAGACATATAAATTATATTGAATTCTTACTCTCTATATTAATTATCGCCCTACTAATAGCATTTAGCATAAAAATTTGCTAGCTAGAAACGATGCCTTGGGTTGCCCTAGATAATGCTGGATTTTCCCATGTAAATTATGGATATTTTGCGGCACAATTTCCGATGGTTAGCCTTTATCTTATTGTCGTGAACAAACGAAAAAATACTACTTTAAATTTACTTGCTTTTGGCTATTGGCTCCTGCTTCCTTTCTGGAATTAAGCCAGCTTGCTCAATTGCCTTTTGCCCCTGTTCAGTGGCTAAAAGTCTGAGATAGGCTTCTCCTACTTGTTGTTCTTTACCCTGATTCTGCTTAATCACTACAAATAATTTAGAGGTAATGGGATAACTACCATTTTTGATTGCTTCCGTGTTCAGTTGATTGCGCTTTTGCGGACACTCGTTTAGCGGTACAAAGGGTTCTTGATAGGGAGAAATTAGCTGTGCAGTATTTATACCTAAAGGTAGCGGCTTGACCGTACATTGATGCACCACTCCCCGCGCAGAAGCGTAATATATTCCTCCAGGAGTTTGGTTGAGACGGCGCAGTGCTTCTGTTGTGGAGTAAACATACTGAACATTAGAGCCAAGGGTTTGCTTATCTAAAGCCTGCTTGCCAGATATTAATACTACATCAGCATTTTCTGGATGTTGAGAGAACGGAGTAATAGCCAAGTCTGGCCCGCCTACTTGTTTCCAGTTGGTAATTTGTCCCAAATAAATTTGTTGTAATTGCTCGACAGTTAAGCCTGATACTTTGAGTGCTGGGTTGACTACTACTGCTACCCCATCAATCCCAACTTGATGTTCTGCAAGTATGAAGCCTTGCTTTCTAGCCCGATCTTTTTCTTCATCTGTGAGAGGACGGGAAGATTCAGCAAAATCCAATTTTCCATCAAGCAACATCTGAATTCCAGAACCAGACCCAGGACTGATAGTAGTAGGGTTAACGTAGCGCAACTGTAGCTCCGGACGAGCAATTTGAATCTGAGAGTCTACAAGCTGCCTAATTGGTGCCCAAGCCGTGCTACCACCGTAGTTGAACGATCCTATAGGAATATTAGTGACAGTCTGAAAGTTTGAAGTTGCAAGTGCAGAAGTAGTTGCTCTACCTCGACCAGAGGCAGCGAAAGCATCGTTATCGACTTGAAGGCGTGGTCTGAGCCATAACCACAGTCCACCAATGATGGCAACCGTCACCAGTTCGCCAATAATCAAACCTCTAATTATCTGTACGGCATCTTGGCTGAGTGGAACGCTTTTTTTGCTATCATTAGTCATCTTGCTTATCTTCCTGTCATTTAGCAGATTTTCAGTAAGATAGAATCAGGATTATCTCCTATATTTTCTAATTTTCTGCCAACTGCTAAATGCACTCTTCATAAAGTTTAGATAAGACTTCTGGTAAATTACGGTGAATTTCCTTAATAGAACTATATATTAATTTATATAAAGATACTTTTTACGTAAAATCACTGAACACAACCGTCAGGGATACCGTAACATGTTAAATAGCAAGTTACTAGGCGATCGTTACCAGGTTGTTGAAGTTTTGAGTCAAGGAGCGTTTTGTCAAACCTACAGAGTCCAAGACACCTATCTTCCCAATCATCCTACCTGTGTCGTCAAACATTTTTTACCTAGCAGTAAATATGCAATTCCAATCGAAATTCGCAGACGGCTATTTTCGCGAGAAGTAGAGGCCCTGAAAAAACTGAGCAATTATGATTTAGTGCCTCATCTTTTAGCTAATTTTGAAGACAACTTTGAGTTCTACTTAGTACAAGAGTTCATTGAAGGACATCCCCTCAGCGCGGAACTTTCACCAGGTCATTGCTGGTCGGAAACCAAGGTTTTTCAACTTTTGTATGAAGTCTTGACTATTCTCAATTTTGTTCACAGTCAAGGACTAATTCATCGAGATGTCAAACCGAACAATATTATTAGGCGGAAGCAAGATAATCGTTTAATTCTGATTGATTTTGGTGCTGTTAAGCCAATTTGGAATCAACTGATTAGAGGTCAAGAAGAAACTGCGATATTTACCCCTATAGAACAATACACTACGATCGCGATCGGTACTCCTGGTTATATGCCGTCAGAGCAACAACGAGGCAAACCGCGCTTAAATAGTGACATTTACGCTCTGGGAATGATTGGTATTCAAGCGCTGACAGGGGTACATCCAACACAATTGCCAGAGGATTCTAATTCAGGTGAGATAATTTGGCAAAACTTGGCACAGGTTAGTAGTGGATTGGCTTCAGTACTGAATAAAATGGTGCGCTACCACTTTCAAGACCGATATAAGTCAGCTAAAGAAGCATTAGAAGCACTCTTAGAACTAAGCAATTTTTATGTTTCTCCAGCATCAGTCAACATTCAATTAGAATATCAACTAGCCTTTGGTGCGCAGGAACACGATCGAGTTTCTGGTGATGAGATATTTACACCATTGATTAACGACGAATCGACCGATATTACACTATCAGATACGCTGTCACCGACAACTAATATCTACTCGCAAATAAAAAAATCACAAAATTCCTCATTAGTAAAGGATCGTAGTACCCAGATTAGCAATGCTACTGTTTCTCTTTTTTCTAGAAAACCTGCTTTGTTAATTGGCTTAGTAGTAGGCGTGTTCTCTGGATTAGTTCTCATGATTGTTAGCTACTGGTCTTTACAGCTAGTTAATCCTGAGCCTCAAGTCCAAGATTTGCGTCTACAAATACCAGAGGAACAGCGTTAAGCTTGATTTATTGTTGCCTTTGTTGGCTTGCAGGTTGATTAGGCTGATATTGCACGCTATCTCTGTGGATCAAAAACGCAACAATCCCAACTACAACTAAGTTAGTCATTAGCAGACCAATAGCGCTCCATATCCAAATTTTTATTTTTGAGCTATTTCTCAAGTCCGTTGGCTTATCTGCTAAGTCAGTTGAGGAAGATTTGCGGTTCATGGTTTTGTCCACAACAACCTGTTTTATAGTACCTTATTTTACATCCATTTTAATGGTAGAATCTCAAGCCATAAATCAGCATTGAGTGGAAAAATTAATTATGAAGTCAGACAATGGTTAATTGATTGATTAACAGTCCTTTAACCATTAGTCTGTCTGTGATATTTTGTTAGTTCTCAGTTGGTTTTTGATGGTGAAACCGAATGCCTAAAAATATGTCGTAAACAAACTCAAAAAAATCTTTTCTTTGTAATAATCCTGAAGTTTGATAACAACCTTTTTCATCTAACAGCGGTTTCATTAAATGGTATGTAGGTTGGTAATTATACCAGGGAATGGAAGGCCATAAATGATGAATCAGGTGATAATTTTGCCCCAAAATCAAGATATTGAGAATGGGGTTAGGATAGACGCGAGCATTTTTCCAGCGATCGCGCTCGACAAAAGGACGATGGGGCAGATAATCAAAGAATAATCCCAGTGCTATGCCCACAATAAATGCTGGTATAAACCAAAAATTGAGAATATAGCCCAAAAAGTGGTACTGGACTGAAATATAAACAATTGACACAACAATCAAGCGGCTAATAAACCATTCTAGTAGCTCATATTTACGCCACAGTTGCCGTTGAAAGAAAAATACTTCATGGTACAGAAACCGCACCGCAATCAGCCACAGCGGCCCGCCAGTTGAGACATAATGATCTGGATCGTCTTTGGGATGATTAACATGGGCGTGATGCTGCAAATGCACTCGCGTAAACACTGGAAAAGCAAAAGCTAGCATCAACGCACTACCATGCCCTAACATCGCATTGATGACTCGGTTGCGATGGGCAGCTTGATGACAAGCGTCATGAATCACCGTCCCAGAACAATGTAACGCTAGAGTATTAATGCTAAAGCAAAGCCAGTGCGGCCATTCCCACAACCAGTAACCAAAGTTAGATAACACTAGCATCGTCACTGCTGCAAAAAACAGTAGCAGTGTAGGGTTAAAATCACCGGGAGGTGCTAAAAATTCCTTGGGAGGGACTGTCAGTGGCTTCCTTGCCTCCGACGTAAGCATTCTAATCTCCTTCTTTATCAAACATTACGAATATACGACAAAGATTAGTAAAAGATAAACTTTTATAAAATTTTGTATAGCAACCTCAATCGGCAGTTTTGCGGATACTGTAGATAAATCAGGCTATGATTCCAAACATAACTTGAGTATTTGCGAAAAGTAGTGGTGTAGCAATACCAAGAATTGGAGAGCAGGATATCATCCCTGAGATGGATGGAACCAAGATTAGTGTACGATAACTAGTCTATCCCACTGCTTTGAAGCCTCCGCTAGAGGAAGTCTTTAGAGTTTCACTACTAATGCAGCTTGGCGCAAATAAATATACTATTCAAAACAGGACAAAAACTGATAATAAAAGGTTTTTGG
Source organism: Calothrix sp. NIES-2098 (assembly GCF_963875125.1). Classification (NCBI taxonomy): domain Bacteria; kingdom Bacillati; phylum Cyanobacteriota; class Cyanophyceae; order Nostocales; family Calotrichaceae; genus Calothrix; species Calothrix sp. NIES-2098. The sequence goes on along the minus strand of NZ_CAWNKJ010000001.1, from coordinate 6,517,879 downwards.
CTTTTGAATTCGCGCCGCAGTATTAGCCTTTATTCCCCTTTCTAACTGCTGCCATCTGATTGATATAGCAGTGACGGAAATGAAAATGCCCCTTAATTTACGATGGTTTCCTAGATAGATCCTAGAATCAGCCCCTATGCAATTAAGAGATTCTCTACGCCGCACAAAAATTGTCGCTACTATTGGACCTGCAACTAGCAGTCCAGAAATGCTCAAAGCAATTATTGAAGCGGGTGCAACGACACTAAGGCTAAACTTCTCCCACGGAACTCATGCCGACCATCAGCGCAATATCCGCTTAATTCGGCAAACTGCTTTTGAACTAAATCAGCCAGTGGCAATTCTCCAAGATTTGCAAGGGCCAAAAATTCGCTTGGGGCGGTTTGAAAATGGGTCTATAGTTGTAGCAAAAGGCGATCGCTTTACCTTGACAAATCGCCCAGTCATCGGCACCCAAGAAATTAGCTGCGTTACCTACGACTACTTAGCAGAAGAAGTCCCTGTAGGTGCCAAAATCCTCCTCGATGATGGACGAGTAGAAATGTTAGTCGAGGACATCAACCGCGATAAAGGCGATCTGCATTGTCGTGTCACTGTAGCTGGTAAACTTTCTAACAACAAAGGCGTCAACTTTCCGGGAGTTTACTTATCTATTAAAGCTATGACTGACAAAGACCGCGAGGATCTAATGTTCGGTCTAGATCAGGGCGTAGACTGGGTAGCACTTTCTTTTGTTCGCAATCCTCAGGACATCATCGAAATTAAAGAGCTAATTTCCAGCACAGGTAAGAATGTGCCAGTAGTAGCCAAAATTGAAAAGCACGAAGCCATTGAACAAATGGAAGCAGTTCTAGCTTTGTGTGATGGTGTGATGGTGGCTAGAGGCGACTTAGGGGTTGAACTACCAGCAGAGGATGTGCCGGTGCTGCAAAAGCGGCTAATTGCTACAGCAAATCGCTTGGGGATTCCGATCATTACCGCTACGCAAATGCTGGACAGCATGGTGAGTAACCCCCGTCCGACTCGTGCCGAAGTATCAGATGTGGCAAACGCGATTTTGGATGGTACAGATGCAGTCATGCTTTCTAACGAAACGGCTGTAGGTAATTACCCAGTAGAAGCTGTAGCAACGATGGCTAGAATTGCCGAACGTATTGAACAGGAAGAACGGCAAAACGCCAATCGTCTTTTGAGAGATACCAGGCGTTCTATTCCCAATGCCATTAGCCAAGCTGTAGGACAAATTGCCGAACAGTTGGGTGCGGCGGCAATTATGACCTTAACCCAAACTGGAGCAACAGCTCGTAATGTGTCTAAGTTCCGTCCCCAAACACCGATTTTAGCTATCACACCCCACGTCAATGTAGCGCGACAATTACAAATGGTATGGGGAGTCAAGCCGCTATTAGTTTTAGAACTACCTTCTACTGGTCAAACTTTTCAAGCTGCTATTAATGTCGCTCAAGAAAATAAGCTATTAACTGAAGGCGATTTGGTGGTGATGACAGCTGGTACACTGCAAGGCGTTTCCGGATCGACAGATTTAATTAAAGTTGAAGTAGTAACGGCGATTCTCGGCCAGGGAATTGGACTGGGACAAGGTTCTGTCAGCGGTCGTGCAAGGGTTGCCCACACGGGTCTGGATGCAAGTAACTTTAATCCTGGAGATATTTTAGTTGCATCCCGTACCAGTGCGGATTTTGTCGAAGCGATTCGCAAAGCTTCAGGAATTATTACAGAAGATGAGAGTCTTAGCAGCCATGCAGCAGTAATTGGCTTGCGTCTTGGTGTACCAGTAATTGTTGGGGTGAAGAAGGCGACGCAAGTAATTCGCGATGGGGCAATTTTAACGATGGATATGCAACGGGGTTTGATTTACTCTGGCGCAGTGGGAACACCTTAGAAGTGTAAAGGATGAAGGATGAAAAAAGATTTCATCCTTCATCCTTTCAGTTTACAGGCTAATATCTCTCCAGATTTTGGCCTCAGTAAAGCGGCTTAAATGCTTGACATTAGTAGTGGCGATCGCAACATAACGACCAGGAAATTCTTCTTGTAACATTTGCCAGTGGCTACAAATAATCATATCAATATTAAGGCTTTTGGCATCCGCATTAGGAAGACCTTGACTACGAGCAACAGCCCAAAGAGCAGATACTTTTTTCACTAATTCAGCAGTTATTGGTAGGAAAGTTATAATTTCTTGCAGCCGATCTAAATTGGGAATGTGATTAAAAAAAGGTTTTATCTGAGATTCCAGTATCATGCTTCTTCTCACTTCAAAATCACAAATTTGAGAAGAACAAACATAGACACCTTTTGCCAGTAATCTATAAAGCCATTCCCGACAGTCGCGCACTTCACCAGCCCTATTTGGGTTAGCGAGAATCCCTAGCACCCCTGAATCTATAAAAACTATCATGATTCTGAATATAGCTTCTGTCCCTCTGGCCTTTCAGCATCCATTATTTGTTTAAACCTTTCAAAAAATTCCTGTCTCTCCATAGCTTCTGAGTCAGATATATTGTCGTCATGTTCCATGCGTTTTGCTAAAAGTTCCATAGCTCGTTGATTTTTCAGTATTTGTTTGTCTTTGTCCCATACTGTTTGATTAGTGCTAGCTGTATTGTCTTTATCTAATTCCAAAAATTTTTTCAAAGCCTGAGCATCTGATGATTCTAAATTGATATGGTGAGGATATCCTTCTAAAATCAGGTGATAACTGCTATCGGCACTATTGGTAACTGGTATCAGCGCAATAAAACGAGCAATATTCAAGATTTTGCCAGTAGGTAGTTCTATTGATGTAGTCATACAGCATATTTTGAACGTTTACATATTAATTTTACTGTGCGATCGCTTGTGGATTTTCTTCAATGCCATTTCTATGAATCCGCAGCAACTTATAAATAGCGAGATAAAACTTCAGCGGTGGCTTCTCCGGTTTTTTCCCAACTAAATTGCTTGGCTCTAGCGATACCTTGAAGTGAAAGATGCGATCGCAAATTTGCATCATTCGCCACAGCCTGCATAGCTGCTGTAATTTCCCCTGTATTGTAAGGATCGATCAAAATCGCCGCATCACCAGCTACTTCTGGAAGGGAGGAGATATTAGAAGTAATCACTGGAGTACCGCAGGCCATTGCTTCTAAGACAGGTAAGCCAAAGCCTTCCCAGAGGCTAGGAAAAACTAATGCGATCGCACCATTAATAATTTTTGGTAATTCCTTGTAAGGAACATACTCCAGAAATTTCACCCGATTTGTAATACCCAGTTCCTCAACTTGTACTTTTAAAGTTGGGGTGTAACGGCGATCGCTAGGCCCTGCTAACCAAAGTTCGTAATTACTATTGTTAGGTAAAGCAGCAAATGCAGCAATTAATCGAGCAGGATTTTTGTGAGGATTATGTCTACCTAAATAAAGGAAATAGTTTTGCTTTGGTAAATTTAAAAAACAAAAATTTTTGCTGTCATATCCTAGTGTAATAGCACTAATTCTCTCTTCAGAAACTTCTAAAAAACTAGTTAAATCTTGAGCCGTAGTTTTGGAATTACAAATTATATGCTTTGACTGTTCGATAACAGCAGCAACATAATAACTGCAATAGATTCTTTGACTTAAAGAAAAATATTGTGGAAACCTTAAAGGAATTAAATCATGAACAGTAACAACATAAGAACAGGATGAAAATAAAGGAGCTTCTGGAATAGGAGAAAATAATAATTTATACTTAAGCTGTTGATAAAACTTTGGCAAATGAAATTGTGTCCATAGTAAGCGTTTTAAATGCCCTTGTATCCCAAACTCCGTTGTAATATTTGCTGGAGATTGGTGACATTTGATTCCTGCAATTTCAATTGGGCTTAATACCTCTATATCTAAAGCTTTTAAGGCTGGTAATAAATTAAAACTATAACTTAGCCAACCTGTTGGTTGTGTAGGAGCGAAAGATAAATTGGCTAATATAGTCATAAAAACAAAATCAATTATTAATTAGGTAAAGATACTTTAAAAGTAGGTTTCTTGAATGTAAATAATAAAATAATAATTTTTAAACAATTAGGATTAGCTGTAGCGATCAACTCTCCAAAAAATTTATAAAAAAGATATAGTCGCAATACTAACTGCTCCCATAAAGGACGATGTTTTTGATAAAAGTAAATTTGACTACGCCTATATTCAACAGCCATTAAGTTGGCAGCTTTTTGTATTGAGTATGCTTTTAAATGAATCAAAGATACATGAGGCGTATAGATTATTTTATATCCTAGATACTGCGCTCTTTGACACAAATCTGATTCTTCAAAATACATGAAAAAGTTTTCATCAAACCCGCCTAATGCTTGAAATAAACTGGCTCGGATAAAAAAAGCGGCACCTACAACAATATCTACCTCTTGTATTTCTTGAAATTTCTGCTCAATAAAATTTAAGTTAGAAGCTTTTTGATAAGCTTGGTGCATCTGACGAGCTTGGTATTCACCTTTAATTCCCAACGCTGGTGACACAGAAATTTGCAAACTTCCATCTGGATTTAGCAGTTTCGGCCCGATAATTCCTACTTGGGTATCTGCCTGCATTAAATCAATTAGATGTGGCAGAATATTGCTAGTAAGTACCGTATCAGTATTTAATAAAAATAAAAACTCGCCAGCAGCAATTTTAGCACCAGCATTATTCCCTGCTCCAAAGCCAAGATTTCTGGTCTGTCTAATTAAGCGAACTTGAGGATATTTTTCTGAAACTAATTCCCAGCTACTATCAGTAGAGGCATTATCCACAAGAATAATTTCGTAATTAGGCGGTTGAAGAAGTTTTTCTAAAGAGCTTAAGCAATTTGGTAAAACTTCTATTCCATTATAGTTAACTAAAATAATAGATACTGCGATCGCTTGTGGCTGTGTCATTTATTTTAATTCTTATTCTTATTGACTGAAAATACTGGCAATAAAATCAATATATATTTATATATTTTAATTTTTTTATATCAAATAAAAACTTAAAGATCCAAATTCGCAGCGCTATACCCTCAGCACGATAACCTGTTTGTAAACTTTGGTAGCAAAGCTTGAGAATACTTAAGCCAAAATCTAATTTCTGTTCATCAAATGGATTAGACCAACTTGCATCTAATTGTTGATGAAATCGAGTATAAAATGCTTTATTCAAGTTACAATGTGTGAAATAACTTTTACCAGTAATGCGATATTTTTTACTAATCCATAGCATTATCTCACTGTGCAAATTTCCTGCGTTTTGCATAGCTCCTACTGTATTCGTACCGTGAAGCCGATAACGAACTAAAGGTTGGCGAATATGAATTATTTTTCCCATTTGCATAGCAGCTAGTGCTATCCACCAGTCATGGTGTAAGCCAACTTCATTTTGTTGGGGAAAAGGCAGAATATAAGGTATAAGAGAAGTACAAAATAACAAAGAGCATCCTGTGACAACATTGCGAAGCAATAATAACTCCACCGTAGCTTTTTCAGGATTGCGTCCTTCAAAATTCCAAGTAGAAGGATTGATAGTTTCGTCATCACTGTTTATTAGCTTCATATCGGAATGAACTAATAGTGCGTGTTCGCAGCGTAATTTCTTTTGCAATACTTCTAGCTTCTCTTCAATCCAAATATCATCTTGATCGGAAAAAGCGATCGCTGTAATTGTAGGGTCTTGAATACAGTATTGCAAACCACGCTCAAAATTATAATAATGTCTAACATTACGGCTGTGGAAATGACAAATGAAGCGTGAATCATTTCCGACCGTGTTTTGGATTACAGTTTGATATTCAGGCTCAGAACAGTCATCAACAATATGACAAATCCAGTTTTGCCAAGTCTGGTTTTGAATAGACTGAATTTGTTTTTGGAAATACTCTATTTGCGGATTAAAAGTCGCTAAAATAATACCTATTTTCTCTTTTTTCATCCATTTTATGTAAGTAAATTTATAAGTTTAAACAACGAAATGTTGTGCTTAGATAATCCCCTACACGGAGTTTATTGTAAGCATTCTCTAAAGCTAATAAAACATTGCTAACATATTCAATTACATGACAAGCAACTATAAAATCTAGGCTATTATCTTCAATTCCTTCGAGTTTTTCTAAATCAGTAATCAAAGTTGGTTTAATTAAATTATGAAAATTTTGTCCAGGATATAATATATCTTTAATTGTTGTTTGAGGACATATATCTGCATATTCAACACTACAATGTAAAGGTATAGGAAAAGGAGAGGCAGCTGCTCCAACTTCAATCCCCTGATCAAAAAGCCTAGATGCAGCTATTTCCCGCATCTGTAAATTACTGTTTTTTGTTGGATTTTGCCAGTCTGCAAATGACCAAAAATGTGGTGTTGAGCGAGCAGGCAGTAAATTGAGCAAAGTTTTATCACTGACTATTTGAATATCATCAGGCCAATTATAGCCATGATCATTTATCCAATCAATCTATGTCTGGCACATAGTGACGATATCCATTTCTTACATAAAAGACCATTGAGCCGAAAATACTGCCATTAGATTGCATTAAAACGCCATTAGATTTAATTTCGCTCTTGTTAGGTTTAGTTTCACGATTGAGGATAAAATTATAAATTTTTTTCAGGATGGAGAATAAAATTATAAATTTTTTTGATTTCAACATCCCAATCTTCATGATTATTAATGATTTCTTGAACAGCACTAATTCTAATATGTTCTAAATCTTTATAGCGTTCAATTGCTTCTGAGATTGTTTCAGTTATGCATGTAGCACTTGGATAGGATAAAAGACAATTTTGCCTATCTTTTAATAACCATTTTGTACTATTATTAATATTTGAAACAACTAATACACCACATGCCATCATCTCCAAAGGCAAGTAAGATGGATGCTTAGTCATCATCATGGATAGTCCAATATGACAGGAACGATATAGATCTCCTGTCGCTTGATAACTTAGTAAGCCAAGATTTTCTATCACTCCTTGTAACCCGTAGTCTTTAGGGTTCCAGTTTGCACCAGCAGATAATATTTCGATACCAGAACCGTAACGATTTTTGAGTTGACGCATAGCTGTAATGGCTAGCTCAAAAGCGTTCCGAGGATGTCCGGGACGACCATAAAAAAAGATACGTTTAGGATGATCTTTTCTGTAATTCTTATCTGCATAGAAAACTTTAGTATCTACACAAGGAGTAAAATGAATACATTTTCCTCCATATTCACTTTCGTATATATTTTGTAAACTGATAGTATTGGCAATTCCATAAAATCCAAATCGATATGTTGCTTCAGCTTGAGCATAGGTTGAACCAGCTGGATAAAATAAAGGTTCAAAATCTTGAATAAAATAAAATTTCAATCCCGTATTTTGAACTTTTAGCAATACATAAGCAGTTGTCCAAAGTGTAGCTATAGAAAAGTCAGCAGGCTGTATATTATTGAGTGCTTCCGCGGTGTTAAGAATTATTACTTCACAAGTTTTTAACTCTGGAAATGCTTTAATAATATTTCCGAAAATAACATCAGCTTTTGCATCCCCACAAATTAAAAATCTTTGATGCATTCCTCCTTTTTGAAGTAAATAATCAGCTGTACGTAGTATTGTCATCACTCCGCCATAAAAAGCGTTTTCAAAAGATGGTAAATACCAATTGACAATATGTGCTCCAGATGAAATAACCCTTTCTGGATGTTGTTGAACTTGAGAAATGTCGCTGGATGAAAAGTCCATGACTGCGGCTAATGCAGTCGAATCTTGAGTAAACTTATCTAAGGGAATTAAATTTTTTTTAATTATGTTCTTGGTAAATCTTGGAAATTTCATGATAATCTTTCATATTTTACTTTTAATTTCAAAGGTACTACAGAGCCAAATGCAGGATGAAAATAAGGATCATCTGTTAATGAGTCATCAAACTTTGGCGTAATGTTATCCGGTAAATCTACCAAGAATGCTCTCGCATGGGGATTTACCAAACCACGTTTATTAGTAGCCCGACTAGCTTGACAAAGTTTGATCATTGCATCCTGAACAGAATAAGAATCTGTGGATAATCCTCCTAATGATAAGTAATGTTCGTAACTGAAAGCTAATGCCCAAGGAGAGCTAGCGCTACAGTTCCTATACCATAATGCTCCACCAAATATTTCCCAAGAATATAACGTATTACCATAAAATAATGGAGAGCCATTGCCATGTTTATCAACAACCAATCCAGCTTCAACAACTATATTTTGATTGGTCAGAATAAGAGCTGAAGCAAATCCAATATCTGGATGATTAAAAACCCAACCACTTAATTCTTGTATCCATCCCTCTTGAAATCTAACGACTTGACCTGATACAAATAAAACTACATCAGCAGTATCCTGTCTCGCCGCATCTGCTAAAGTTGCTAATTTAGAATTACCTTCACTTACTGGTAGCCAATCAATAGGTAAATTAATTTGTTCTGTAAGAATTCTTAGTTCATTTGCTTGTGAATAATAATTAGATTCTGGTAAAACGATTTTGGCTTTATGTAAATTGGGGTCAGCAAATTGCGAAATAGCACTTATGCAAGCTGATAAACAGTCCCAAGAGATTTCACCATCAACAATAATTGATACTTTTGCAGGTGGGGTTGTCCATTCTAATCGAAAACCACATTCTGGATGTGGTGAAATTGTTGCTGGTAGTTGTATTCGACTCAGATGATCTTGAAGAGACTTCATCTGTGCTTCAAGTGCATAGGGTTTAGAAGCTATACCCAAAGAAGTTGAGCCTTGTATAATGCGCCAATGGTAAAGTACAGAATTAATTCGCGCAATACGTGATGTTTGTTCTGTAACACGTAAAAATAAATCCCAATCTTGTGCCCCATCAGTTTCTGGACGAAATCCGCCTATACGATTCACAAGATCTCGCCGAATGACACACAAATGGGTCAAATAGTTAACGGAATATAAAATTTCTGGACTCCACTCTGGCTTGAGTAAGAGTCGAGACCTAACCATACTGTTTGCACTAATACAGTCTTTATCTGAATAAATAAAATCTAAATCAGGCTGCTTGTTTAGTTTATTTATTACTTCATAGAATGCCCAAGGTGATAATATATCGTCATGGTCAAGTAAAACTATAAATTCTCCAGTAGCCATTGCTAGAGAAACATTAGAGTTGCCAGAAATTCCCTTATTTTCTGAGATGATATCTAGCTTGAACCGTTTATCTTGCAAACTTAATTTTTTTAAATATTGAATTGTTTGTATGTTACTATCTGCATATGTAACACACAACTCCCAATTGCTATAAGTTTGTTGAAATACACTATTAATTGTTTCTTTTAAGATACTTAAAGGTAATTTATAAACTGGAAGTATTACACTTAAAACAGGTTGACAATCAAAATTTGAAACTTTAATTTTTTGTTGCTTTAGTTCTTCATCTGTAAATTCATAGTTTTTAATCCATTGAGTATATTCTGAATAATCAGACAAATTCTGTAAAACTTTTGCTATAACTGTATCTAGGAAAACAATCCTAGTCTGGAAGCTCATAAGTTGAGGTTGAAAAAAATTTAATGTACGTTTGGAAAATTCCCGATAACCTTCTTTTTTGATTAGGGCAATACTTTTAATTGCAAGTTTAAATAAAGGTAGATTTATAATATCCGTGATTTTTTCTTTTAAATTCAGATATATTGTTCGTAACTTCCAAAATTTACTAGTCTTCATCCAAGATACAAGATTTTGCAATTTTCCTAAATCTGCTTGAGTTGCTTGTAGTTGAGATTGAGTATTTTCTAATTTTGCTTGAGTTGCTTGTAGTTGAGATTGAGCACTTTCTAATTCTGCTTGCAAATAATTCACTTTTGATTGGAGAATTTTTCTATTGTTAATCTCAGTTGTTAAGCTATTACAATGCAATTCGTTTAGTTCTATAAGCTTATTAATTTCGTTAATTTTATTTTCTATTTTGCGTAATAAAATACCATGAGGTATTAAATCTAACATGTTAAAATTGTAGTCAGGAATAAAACCATGTTCTAAAAATATTTTAAGCCAACTAATACGAGGTAAAACTGTTAAATGAGATGGTTCCGCGAAATCATCAGCACTAGAAGAAAAAAATATTACTTTGCCATATTGACACATATTTTTAATTGCATATAATGCCTCATCTCGTGGCATATGTTCAACTACTTCAATACATGTTATTAAATCATAAAGATCTTGATTTTTATGGAAAGCACTTGAATCAGTAGCAGAAGCAACAAACACAGAAGATTTTAAATCTTCTCTCACACAAGATATTGCGTATTCAGAATAATCAAAACCATGTACCAAAACACCCCGGTTGTAAAATGCTTCCACCAAGAAACCTTTGGCACAACCGACATCTAACACAGAAATTGGTGACACATAATTTACTAACTTATCGGCAACTGCATTAAAAAAACGTAGCCAATGTCCATCTTTGGCTGTTCTATCATAAGGAATACCAGGAACCATATGTAGATAATAATTTTGATCGTAAAAATTTTGATAATTCAATTTGGTCATCTTGATTGGTTCCTATATACTTATTTATTTACTGTATTTAAATAATGTTGGACTGCTTCTTCAGGATTACCGATAAATTTGACTCTTCCTTTATCCAACCAAACTAAACGGTTGCAATATTTTCTCAGAAATTCTAACTCGTGTGACACTACAAGCACTGTTGCATTTCCATTCCAAAAATTATCAATTCTTTGCTTACACTTATTTCTAAAACTTTCATCCCCTACCGATAGTACTTCGTCTAATATCAAGATATCCGGTTGTACATCAGTAGCGATCGCAAATCCTAATCGCGCTATCATACCTGAAGATAATCCTTTCACTGGTACTAATGCATAATCTTCTAATTCTGCAAACTCTAATATTGAAAGCGTTCTTTCTCGCATTTCTGCTCGAGAATATCCCAGCAATACACCATAAAGGATAATATTATCTATCACAGAAATCTCCGAATCAAACCCTGCTCCCAGCTCTATCAGAGGCGCAATTTTTCCACGCACTCTTACAACGCCATGTGTCGGTTGTAAAATCCTACAAATTACCTTAAGCAGTGTTGACTTCCCTGAACCATTAGCTCCAATAATACCTAATTTTTCACCCGAGTTTACTACTAAATTCAGGTCATCTAGTACTAATTTCTTTGCCGACCTGCGAAATTTACCTTCAACAATAGACAACAAAGTTTTCTTAAGATCGTAAGAAAACTCTTCTTGTGTTCGTCGCCAAAGCGAGACTCGATCGAGACGAATTACTTCCATTTACAGCAAATCCATAAAGTGATGTCGCCACAAGTGAAAACAAGTCCATCCTAGTGACAAAATAATTATGCCACTCAATAATGAATAAGAGATTAAACTTAAGTCTGGTGAACTTCCTGATAAAGTAATCTGACGTAAACTTTCGATAATTGGCGATAATGGATTTAATCCTAAAAATTGCTTTACCTGCGGTGGAACAATAGCTGCTGGATAAAATACAGGGCTACTGACCCACGTTACAAACACAACTAACTCATAAAAATAGGGTAAATCTCTAAAAAATACGTACAAAGCGCTTACTAAGAAGCCCACTCCTGAACAAACTAAAACTAGTGCTAAAAATGGAAAGCACAGGGCTAAAACATTTATTACACTTTGAGACTTAACTAAAGTAATCACTACCAGTAATGGAAAAGTTCCCACTGAGAACTGAAAAACATTGGCTGCAATCATCGATACCGGAAAAATGCTGATTGGCAGATGAATTTTATTCAAAAGTGAGCCATTGCCAACTACACTAGTTAAGGCCTGGGTAGTCGATGCTGAGAAAAAATTGATTACAACCAGCCCTGTGAATGCTGCTAATACATAGTTGATTAATGAATTACCATAATAGGACGCAAACGTCGCACCAAAAATCGCAGTATACAACCCTGTCATAATTAAAGGGTTTAACAGTGACCAATAAACTCCCAAAAAGGAACCACGATAGCGCACCTTTAAGGTTCTGGCTACTAAAACCTGTAACAATTCCCCGTATCGCTGTACTTGGAACCAAGTTATATTACCTTTAAGCGAAAAGTTCATCCCCGAACACCACTACATATTACTAGGCAGGTTAACCGCGAATTCTATCTTATCGGAGCGCAATTTTCGCATATATGTCAAGCTAAAGGTTGATCTTAATATTTTAAACTCATAAGCATACTTTACTCTTCATGCAAGACTAGTTGAGTTATCAATTAGTTCCTAACGCTCTGTAGCTACAAATAGGTAATCTGTGTTATCTACTCTATTTACCATGAAAAGTCAATAATATTTTTTGGCTTTTAGCTAAGTTCATCAAGTCTAAATATCTAAGAGTCTAAGCCTTAAGTTTGTCTCACTTCAAAATATCAGAATCAATTCCTAGCGAGCGCACAAAGTCTGCCCATCTCTCTGCCGCTTCTGCTTGGGTTGCTACCTAGCAATCATAAACCTGTTGTCTTGTGAATTTTGAATTGTTTGTTCCCCCGAGCGCAAATCTATTACAGGTAAGTCACGGATTCAGCTAAACTTAGACTTGGTTTATTGCAATTGTATCTAGGCATGGAAATCGGACAGAAGGTTAAGGTTTATCGTTTGCGCGATCGCGTATCTCCCCCTGTTGTCAAAAGATTAGGACAAGTTGGCACCATTCTCGGCTACAAAATGACAGATGGTAGCGGTGTTGGTGTAGTGGTGCAATTTGATGATAAATTCTCCACTTGGTTTTTTGAAGATGAACTTAAACTCGTACAGTAGGCGGAAGCTGAGAAGATTTGCCGAGTGCTAAGTTGGAATTGACAACATCGGCGGTAACTGGAAATCAAGTAATGACCCTAATATTGACATTTTTGGGCAAAGGCGGCATTGCTCGTACCAAAATTGCGATCGCCGCCGCCAAGCTATTAGCTAGTCAAGGCAAGCGCGTACTTCTAGCAGGACATGCTGAACCAGCATTACCTCTCCTGCTAGAAACGACTCTGACTTCCGATCCGCAAGAAATCGCCCCTAATTTACAAGTAGTACAGTTTCAAGCTTCTGTACTACTAGAGCGTAACTGGGATGAAGTCAAAAAACTGGAAGCGCAATACCTCCGCACGCCAATCGTGAAAGACGTTTATGGTGAAGAATTGGTGGTATTACCAGGGATGGACAACGCCCTTGCTCTCAATGCAATCCGTGAATATGATGCCAGCGGCAAATATGATGCGATCGTCTACGATGGCACAGGTGAAGCTTCTACCTTGCGGATGCTGGGATTGCCAGAGTCTCTAAGTTGGTATATGCGGCGCTTTCGGCAATTATTTGTGAACTCCGATTTGGGGAGAACAATTGCAGAATCGCCCTTGATTCAACCGCTGATTAGCACTTTGTTCAACTTCAATTGGACAGCAGATAACTTCGCTCAACCTACTAATCAAGTTAATAATTTTCTAGAAAAGGGTAAAGCTGCCCTGGCCGATCCTCAGCGCGTTGCTGCCTTTTTGGTAACTACTCCAGAACCAATTGAGGTAGCAAGTACCCGTTATTTGTGGGGTAGCGCACAGCAAGTCGGTATTACAGTAGGCGGCGTTATCCTCGTCTCTTCTCAGTCTCACCACAGTCTCGCAGAGGAATTTATTCCTTTACCTGTGAGTGTAGTTCCGGATGCACCAAGTGGTGATTGGCGATCGCTTATGGATGCTTTACCCAACTTTGCACAGCAAGCATTACAAGCTCCCAAACCCATTGAAATAGATACCCACAACCGTCAGGTACGCTTATTCCTGCCTGGATTTGACAAAAAGCAAGTCAAACTCACCCAGTACGGGCCAGAAGTGACAGTCGAAGCTGGAGATCAACGGCGTAATATTTCCCTACCTCCGTCTTTGAGTGGCAAACCCATTACTGGAGCGAAGTTTCAGAATAGTTATTTGATAATTTCGTTTTAAATTCTAGGTAAGGGAGACTAGGGAATAGGGGCTAGGGATTAGGAATTTTAGATTGACATCCAATCCAAAATTGTTTCCAATGCCCCACACCCAATCCCCAATGCCCGATGCTCAATTCATAAGTATTTCTTATGTCTGATTCAACTCCCATTACCCCCAATTCCAACCCAGAGGAAGCACTAAACGCGGTTAATACCAGCGAAGAAATCACAGCAGTTGCCGATCGCAGTGCGAAAACTAGGCAGTTGCTGGGGATGAAAGGTGCAGCACCAGGAGAAAGCTCCATTTGGAAAATCCGGTTGCAACTGATGAAGCCGATCACTTGGATTCCCCTGATTTGGGGCGTAGTTTGCGGTGCGGCTTCTTCTGGAAACTATACTTGGACATTAGAAAATGTGCTGAAGGCAGCAGCTTGTATGTTGCTTTCGGGGCCGCTGCTGACGGGTTACACTCAAACGATCAATGACTTCTACGATCGCGAAATTGATGCGATCAATGAACCTTACCGTCCTATTCCTTCAGGAGCCATTTCAATACCTCAAGTAGTGACGCAAATAGTTGTATTGCTGTTGTCAGGTATTGGTTTAGCTTTTGTGCTAGATTTATGGGCTGGACATGACTTCCCCAATGTCACAGTACTGGCTATTTTTGGGACTTTTATTGCCTACATATATTCCGCACCACCGCTGAAACTGAAGCAAAACGGTTGGTTAGGAAATTATGCCTTAGGAGCAAGCTATATTGCTTTACCTTGGTGGGCAGGTCATGCTTTATTTGGCGACCTGAATTGGAAAATTATTGTTCTCACCCTAATTTACAGCTTGGCGGGATTAGGTATTGCCATTGTCAATGACTTTAAGAGTGTAGAAGGCGATCGCCAACTCGGATTACAATCGCTACCTGTCATGTTTGGTGTCACCACTGCGGCCTGGATATGTGTAGTAACGATCGATTTATTTCAAGGATTAATTGCTGCCTATCTAGTTAGTATCCATGAGAATTTGTACGCAGCAATTCTCGTATTATTAATCCTGCCGCAAATTACTTTTCAAGATATGTATTTCCTGCGCGACCCTTTAAAGAACGATGTGAAGTATCAAGCCAGCGCCCAACCATTTCTAGTTTTAGGAATGCTTGTGACTGGTTTAGCGCTGGGTCATGCTGGGATTTAGGTTATATTTCCTGAGCTAGAAGTTAACAGTAGGGGGTTAGGAGTTAGTATTACTTCTAGCTCCTCATTTTTAACTATTATCAGAAATTGCCATGTTAGAACTTATATCTTCCCTGATTCATGGAATTCAATTTTTCTTAGTACCTATTTGCTTTGTCACAGCTTGGTCTGTAATCATTCTCTGTGCTTGGAGTTTATGGTCAGCAGCGAGAGATAGTGTTAGCAAAGCCAAGCATATGCATCAAATTCCCTGTACTGGTTGCCAATTTTTTACCGCCGATTACCGCCTGAAATGTACTGTACATCCTTCCCTAGCAAATACAGAAGAAGCTATTAATTGTTCTGATTATCAACCCAAAACAAACCCCATGCTTTATTAAACAGATCGGGGGATGAGCTAGCAGAGGAAGCAGCGCAGACAAATGACTATTGACTGTGGACTTTTGACTAATAACTATTAACTAATTTCTAATAAAACTTTTAAAACACCTCGACTCTGGGCATATTGAAAAGCTGCAAGACCATCGCTGAGGTGATAGCGTGCGTGAATTAGTGGTTCTACGTCCACTTTTCCTGCTGCAAGCAATTCGAGTGCAGGTGCAAAAGGGCCACAACGGGAACCAATAAGAGTGATTTCATCTACCACCAAAGATGAAGCATCTAGACTGAGATTGCCTGCATAAGTACTTTTAAGCACCAACGTACCTCTAGGACGGAGGGCGCGATGGGCGATCGCAAATCCTTCGGGATTACCAGTACACTCTACTGAGATATCGAAATATCTATCTGTGACAGCATTGGCTAAACCCGTTTGAATACCACGTGCTTCTAGGTTAGCAAGTTTATCTGCATGACGTCCCACCACCAAAAGTTCGCAACCTGTGAGCGCTATTGTTTGTGCTACTAGTTGTCCTAGTTTCCCATCTCCAACAACAACTACGCGATCGTTAGCACCTAACTCTACTTGTTGCTGAATTTCTAGTGCTGCTGCTAACGGTTCGGTAAATGTTGCTACTTCTGTTGGTACATTTTCGGGTACGGGATGTAAGTTCTCTATTGGCAAACAGAGATATTCAGCAAAGGCTCCGTGGCGATTAACTATACCAAGAACGGTACGGTTTTCACAGTGTGTAGATTGATTGTTACGGCAAAATCGACAATATCCACAAACTGCATTAATTTCTCCCACTACCCGCTGGTTAAATAGGTTATCTGGCCCTTGTTCCACAACACCAACAAACTCATGCCCTAAAATACCAGTGTAGGGATAGTAGCCTTTTAGCAGTTCTAAGTCAGTATTACAAATACCAGCACGCAAAACACGCACAAGAGCTTCTCCTAGCGGCGGCTCTGGAGTTGGTATATCTGTGCGTAATTGTAATTGGTTGTTTTCGAGCCAGAGTCCTTTCATGAGTCTTTGACGAAACAATACGATTCCAGAGGAATAGCGCTCTCACTACAAAGCAGTAAAAACTATAATTTTACTTTTGAGTTAGCATAAAATATTGGTATATAATATTACACATTAATAACTAACTAGAGAATTACTCGATATTTGTCTCAGCAATGGCAATGGGAGTTGTATTTTTGGAATCTGGCTGAGTTTTGCTTAACCATGTTACTAGGTCATCTGCGTGTACTGCTATCTCATTCCCTAGCGTTTTAATATAGAGAAGTCCGTCACTAATAGTTAAATCTCTGATGGGATACCATGCATTTCGCGTGCGAATCAGTAGCTCCAAGGGAATCCCTAATTGTAAAGCATATTTACGATATTTCCACCAAGCACGCCATAAGTAAACCGATTTGGTGCTATGCATCTTATATCCGTTCGGTACTTGGCAGTAACGATATTCATAGAAACCCCGACGATCGATTTCACCTGTGAGAAGGTAGCTATAGTCTGCTAATACTTCATTCATGACGTCCCAGTAAGATGAAGTTGCATTCACAGAGAATACTGATGGTGCATGAGAGAGTTCTGAAGTAGCAATGACACCTTCGATTTTGGCAATTACTTGATTACTTTTATATACTGTTTGCGCCGTCAAAAAAGGGTTTGACAGTAACACTTCTTGTTTCTGGATGGAGCTATAAACAAAAACTCGCATCAAATCTAAATTGGACAACATAGCTATTTTATACTCAGTGCCCCACTGCGACATGATGGGGTGCCAACATAGTATAAATTAGCTGTAAATAATTAACTCAACTTTCAACATAATGAAACCCTTGTTAGACATGGGTTTCATGTGTATATTTTATTACATTTTTTTGATTTGTTTAAATTTTTACACGTTCTAAAAACGGTGTAAACACTGGAACCAATTCGGAACGGCTAACTACAAGGGTAGGAAAAGAGCGATCGCTATAATCTTCTCCTGCTACTAAAGGAAATGGCTCAGATTTTAGAGATAACCAAGTACCGCCAGCCGCTTGGACAATTACCCAAGCGCCTGCCAAATCCCAAACTTTGGGTGTCGCTTCAATACCACCCAAGGTAGCCCCGGTTGCGACTGTTAGGAAGTTATAGCTAGCTACACCTAGCATCCGAATTTTACAGGGAAAGTCTGGTTGTACAGCCGCCGTACTGCGGGAACAGAGATTAAAAAAGTGATTATTGCTAGGAGCATCAGGACTGGTGTGGATCGGATGATGGTTCAGAAAAGCCCCAGTGGGTGTTGCTAATCCAGAAGAACCTGCCCAAAATCCATGAAATGTTTGGTTAAGTGGTGGCGCGTAGACAAACCCAAAAACTGGTGTTCCTTGATACAGTAATCCTAAAGAAATCGACCAGATAGGAATGCCCCGTGTAAAGTTAGTTGTACCATCCAAAGGGTCAATTACCCAGCACCATTCTGTACCAGGAAAAATCCGATCCGCCTCTTCGCTTAAAATGCCATAACCAGGGAAAGTAGAAGCGATCGCATCTCGTAGTGTTTGGTCTGCCCATTTATCAGCTTGAGTTACCAAGCTGCCATCAGCTTTTTGTAAAGCCTGCACTTGGCCAAAATCCTGCATTAGTTGCTTACCCACTCTGGTAGTGGTTGTTTGGGCAAAATCGAGAATTGTCGTCCAAAAGTCATTCATTTGATTACTAGGGAGTAGGGAATAGAGAGTTGGGAGTGGGGATGGAACTTGTAACTTCTAGCCCCTATTACCCATACATCAAATATTACTTAGTCTAGATCGCTTTCTAAGACAGAAGCGATCGCTTGTTTGGTATTAGTTTGAAATTCTGTAACGTTGACGCGGTTAAGGAACCAAATTGATACCAATATTCCTATAGCTTCTAAGACAAATACTAGTCCATAGGCTAATTCTAGGCTAGGTAGTAGCTTTTTACCTGTATCTAAGACAGCACCACCAATGACGACAGCCAAACCTCTAGAGATAGATTGTGCTAGTCCCCATGCACCAATAAATGTACCTGCGGCTTCCGCAGCGGTCAAATCTAGCATTAAGCTAACTGCGGCTGTAGTTAAGACACCTGTAGCTAAACCAAACAAAACTAAACCAAGTTTGAGAAAGGCTGGATTAGCGGAAAATCCTGATATTCCTAGAAGTAAGGAAGCAAATGCTACTAAAATGCAGCCCAAGCGTGCAGTTCTGCGCTTACCTAAGCGGGGCACAATCGCAAAGCCACTGACTGCGTAGGCAATCAGAAGACCTGTGCCATAAAAAACATTTAGCTTGGTGCTTTCAGCTAAAGGCATCTTAAAAACTTGACCTGCATAGGGTTCCACAATTGGATCTTGCATAAACAAGCTGATGGTCATCACAAATAAAAATGTGAAAAACAAGCCTGTTTGCGGACTAGCTGTGAGAATTTCCCATGCTTTCGATAAGGTAATGCTGTCTTCGCGATTAACTACTTGAGAACGTTTTGTGTATAGGGAATATTTTTTTTCTACACCTAAAGTCGCGGCGATCGCTAGTCCGAATACAATAGCTGGCACAATCATAAATAGTCTATTGACTGCGGCCTGCAAAGTTTCTAGATTGGCTCCTGGCGTTAATTGCTTGAGTAAGCTAGAGCTAATAATCGCCCCAACAATAATCCCTACCATCAGCATCGACCAGACAACACCAACGACTTTGGAACGGTTATCTTCTTCCGATACATCCACCAACAAAGCAGCAAAAGCGGTACCACTGGCACAAAGGGCTAAACCGTAGATAGCAAAAACTAAAGATAGAAGCGCAGTCCAGCCGATTGTTTGCGTTGTCCATACCCAAGCACCTGTCTTCTGGGCGGCTAAATCTAGCTGCCACATTATTTGTACAGATAAAAAGGATGCGATCGCAAATATTGCTGCTCCTACCCAAACATAAGCTGTCCGATGATAACCCCACATGGGCTTGGCATCTGATATTTGACCAAACCAAATACGCGAAGGCGCAACAAATGCTGGTAGCGCCAGCACTAATGACACTAAGGTTGCTGGAATTGCTATTTCCTGAATCATGACTCTGTTAAGTACCCCCAGAGTCAAGATAGACATCATACTCAACCCCATTTGAAATAAGCCTAGCCTAAACATGGTCAGCAGATTGACCCTTGGCACAGCTGAGGAGTTACTTGCGGAATCAAATGCTTCACTGCTTGCCATAGCTACTTTATTATTTATCTGGAATTTTATTTTCCTATTAACTCAAGATAAACCCTGGCGATTCCCTATTTTTGTCAAATATTGGGTATTTCTCCTTGTTCATTTGTTTCTCGCACTTCATCCCCTACCCCCCGATTGATTACCCGCCAGGTGTGTGACGATACACTAGAAATGTAAATAAATGTAACAAACTCAATGTTTACAAACGTGGAAACCGTCACTTTGGGGAAAAATGGCCCAGTTGTTACACCCCTTTGTCTAGGAACTTGGGCATGGGGTGATAAACTATTTTGGAATTATGGCGATGGCTACGGCCCAGAACAGGTAAAAGAAGCCTTCACAGCCGCACTAGAGGCTGGTGTTACTTTCTTTGATACAGCAGAAGTTTACGGACTGGGAACCAGCGAAACTCTTCTGGGGCAATTTTTACAGCAAACTCAACAACCTGTGCAAATTGCGACAAAATTTGGGCCTCTACCTTGGCGCTTTACAGGTCAATCAGTTGCCGATGCTTTAACAGAAAGTCTCAAGCGTTTACAATTAGAGCGAATTGATCTATATCAAGTCCATTGGCCT
This sequence comes from Calothrix sp. NIES-2098, assembly GCF_963875125.1. NCBI lineage: Bacteria > Bacillati > Cyanobacteriota > Cyanophyceae > Nostocales > Calotrichaceae > Calothrix > Calothrix sp. NIES-2098. Next base: position 6,497,546 of record NZ_CAWNKJ010000001.1, on the reverse strand, counting down.
TTTACCTTCTTTTTGAGCCAAGAAACACTGATGAATGCTCTAGCAGATGAAGTGCAGCGGGGTAGAATTGGCGCAATAGGTGTCAGTAATTACTCAGCAGCACAGATGCGAGAAGCGCAGCAAATTTTGGCGGCTAGGGGAGTACCTTTGGCAGTAAACCAGGTACGCTACTCTTTGCTATCTCGCCAAATTGAAAGCCAAGGCATTCTGTCTACGGCTCGTGATTTAGGTGTAACAATTTTGGCATATAGCCCTTTAGCTCAGGGATTACTTACAGGTAAATACACGGCTAATAGTAGCGAAACTCCCACTGGTGCGAGAAAACTAGACCCAAGATTTAGTAAAGAAGGGCTACAAAAAATTACACCCGTAATATCTTTGCTACAGCAATTTGGCGAGAAATACGATCGCACTCCTGCCCAAGTTGCTCTTAATTGGTTAATTGCTCAAGGTAACGTCATTCCGATTGCTGGGGTGAAAACTGCTCAACAAGTCAAACAAAATGCTGGCGCTTTGGGCTGGAGATTAAGCGATGATGAAATTAGCGAGTTAGAACAAGTTAGTCGCCCTTGGTTGTAAGATTTTTGTTGCAAATAATGTAGTTGGAGTTGAGGTTTAGATCCCCAACTCCAACTTAAGAATATTTTTCATGAGACTACAGAGAATCGATCTCGATCGTTTTCTGGCAAAAAGTCCAAAGTCAAAAGTCAAAACTGTGAAGTACAGACCACCCAGTGAGGGGTGATATTAGAGAACTGTTTGAAGCAGTGACGGATACGCAGGGTTGCACCCAAGAGGAGTAACTGCTGTGCTGACTTCAGTTAAATTCTAACTCTTGACTCTTGACTCGTGAATGCCAGTTTCCTCAACGGGGTTAGCCCCCGCACATAACTGGCTGTTCTTGTCTTAGGAAGCAGATTCTCTAGCTGAAGATGAACCTAGCTTGTGATTAACAGGCGCAATGGAAGCATCACGACGACCTGTGCGCAATTTTGGCTTAGGAGTACCGCGTCTTTCCTCATCCCCAATGTTGTTGTCTGATTTGCTCCAAGAAGAACGGGTACGTTCTCCAGCATCACGACGCTTAACGAGTTTGGGTTTGGGAGTGGGGACATTTTCCTCTTGGGGAATTTCAATGTCTGAACTTAACCAAGCGGGACGAGTTTGATCGTAAGCGATTTGCAGTGCTGCAGCTGCGATCGCTTGAGCATCATATTTTTCGGTCAGTTCGCTGACTATCGGTAAAAATGAAGCTAAACGTTCGCCTGCTAAAGCTTCTCTCACTTGCTCTTGCAATTTATTGATGTGCCGAGCTTCAATTTGTGCCCTGGTGGGAATTGAGAGCAATTGCCAACTTTGGCGGTTATGACGTTCAAATATCTGCTGCTTGCGGCGCTCAAATGGTTGGACTAGTGAAATTGCCGTTCCTTCCTTACCAGCCCGACCAGTACGACCAATGCGGTGGACGTAGGTTTCTACGCTATCAGGTAAGTCGTAGTTGATCACGTGTGATAGTTGATCTACATCTAATCCTCGTGCAGCAATATCAGTGGCTACTACCCAGCGCACCTGACGATTGCGGAAGCGGCTTAACAAGCGTTCTCTGGCTTGTTGCGATAAGTCACCGTGATATTCATCAACACTATGTCCGGCTGCTTGCAGTTGGCTGGTGAGTTCAGCAGCAGTACGTCTGGTACGGACAAATATCAAAGCTGATTCTGGATCTTCCATTTCCAGAATTGGTTGTAGCGCTTTGGCTTTTGTCCAGTGGCGGGGAATGAGATAAGCTACCTGATTAATTTTTGTCGGCGCAGCTTTTGGCTGTTCGACGGTGACAGTCACAGGCGATCGCAAAAACTTATTCACCAATTGCCGAATTGATAGCGGCATGGTAGCAGAGAATAAAGCTGTTTGCCGATCTTCGGGTGCTTGGGAAAGAATTTTGATCACATCATCGATAAAGCCCATGCTTAACATTTCATCGGCTTCATCCAAGACAAACCATTTAACTTGATCGAGTTTGAGACTACCTCTATCTAGCAAGTCAATTACTCGTCCTGGCGTACCCACAACTATATGTACGCCGCGTCTAAGTTGTAAAATTTGGCGATCGATTGATTGACCGCCGTAAATTGCTAACACCCGTAATCCGCTGTCGCCGATAAATTGGGTAATAGCATCATGAACTTGCATGGCTAACTCACGGGTAGGAGTCAAAACCAGTGCTTGCACGGCTCTTTGACTAATATCTAGCCGTTCTAGAATTGGTAAAGAAAAGGCTGCGGTTTTCCCAGTTCCGGTTTGGGATTGACCGACTACATCACGACCTGCTAGCAGTTGGGGAATTGCTTGGCTTTGAATATTAGTTGGTGTAGTGAAACCAATTTTTTCCAGATGCTCAACACGTTCTTGTGAAATGCCTAGTTCTTGAAACGAAAGATTCATTAACTCTCCTAGATGGTATTTTGGATTTTTGGATTTAGTCATTAGTCTTTGGCTATTAGCCAACTGAACTTTTGACAAATTAGTTATTGACAATTTGACCGTAGAGGTCATACGTATCAGCACTTTGGATTTCTACTGGCACGATTGTTCCTAATTTTGCCTTGCCAGCCACATAGACCTGCCCATCAATTTCTGGGGCAAATCTCGCCGAACGACCAATTAATTCTCCAGTTTCAGGATTTTCTTGCTCGATCAGGACATCAACAATTTTGCCGACTTCCTGTTGATTTTTTTGCCAAGCAATTGGTTGTTGGAGTTCCATGAGGCGGTTCCGGCGCTCATCCATTAATTCTTGAGGCAACTGATTTGGTAACTTGTAGGCTGGAGTTTCCTCTTCCGGGGAAAAGGTGAACGCGCCCACATGATCGAATTCGTGCCGCCGAACAAACTGTAGTAGATGTTCAAAATGCTCATCGGTCTCTCCAGGAAAACCAACAATAAATGTTGTTCTCAGCACCGCCGATGGTAGCGCCATCTTGATGCGCTCAATAATTCCATCATTTACCCGTCCTTGCCAGGGACGGTTCATGGCGCGGAGAATTTCCGGATGAGAATGTTGTAAAGGCAAATCTAAATAGGGAAGGACATTGGGTATTTCTTGAATAGCTGCTATCACATCATCTGTCAGTCCGGTGGGATAAGCGTAGTGCATCCTGATCCACGGTACATCTACTTCTCCCAAAGCGCGGAGTAATTCGCCTAGCTTTGGCTTACCGTAAATATCCAAACCATAATTAGTGGTGATTTGGGAAATCAGAATAATTTCTTGTACCCCTTGAGTTGCTAACTGCTTGGCTTCAGTGACAATCGATTCAATAGTACGCGATCGCTGGTTTCCTCGCAGATGAGGAATAATACAAAACGCACAACGATAATCACATCCTTCGGCCACCCGCAGATAAGCTACGCCTTCGGTTGTAGTGCGGTAGCGCGGTGTAGTTTCATCGGCAATATAGGTTGGTTCAATACTAACCTGCTTGACCCGTTCTCCTTGTTCTACCCGCTCAATTACATTTACAATTTTGTGATAATCACCTGTACCTACTACGGCCACTGCTTCGGGCAACTCTGCCAATAATTGCTCTTGGAAGTGCTGCGCCATACAGCCAGCGATCACGATTTTTTTATTAGCCTCTGCCAACTCTACCAAAGTTTTAACAGATTCTTCTCTGGCTGCTTCAATAAAACTACAGGTATTGACAATAACGTAATCTGCTAACTCTTCATTACTATCTACGCCATAGCCTGCTTTTACAAGCAGTCCTAGCATATGCTCTGTATCAATTCGGTTTTTCTCGCAGCCCAGGTGAGAAATTGCAATCGTTGGCTTGTCACCCATATTTTGCCAAAATTTTCCGTTTTTTCTTTTCTTCAAACACAAACAGCGCTGAATTGGCTCTGTTTTATCTGCACCCATACGCGGACAGTACTCAAGTGGAAGAGTAGCATTGCCCGTCGCTGTCCGCAAACCTATGACCTTAATCAGGTTCAGGTCATGCTATGATGCTTTTATTAATCCGTTTTCCCAGGGTAAAATGGAGTGTCTTGGGTACATTTGACACTTTTTATATTTTTTAACAATTCGCCTGTTGGTATTTTACATTACCGAGAGCGTGTGCGTTGTTAATTTACCCATCGGGAAGCCGCCCAAAGGGCTGGTTGTGAGAAGTCGCTACCCTCAGGGAAATCGCGCTCGCGACTATGCCTAATCTAGCAGTAATGCTACCCTTCAGATCGGGTTTTGCCTACGAAGTTGCGCAGGTGAGAAACCTAAAATCTTGGGAAGCTGCCTCGCGTCTTGTGAGTGGCAAACTCCTCTTTGTAGTCAAGTTTTATCTTAACATATCTTATGGAAGCTTTGACGCCAATTTCCATCTTAAGGGGGAGGCGGAAAACCGACCAACATAAAATCAATTAAACATTTAATCATTGGTCCATTAGTTATTGTCAAACAATTCTAGACTCTAGACTAATGGACTGTGGACTCCGCGAAGCGGATTAAAGACGTGGACTTAGATCAGCTATTTAAAACTCGAACACCGATTATTGGAGTGGTTCACCTATTACCACTGCCAACCTCACCCCGCTGGGGAGGCAACCTGAAGACAGTAATTGACCGCGCCGAACAAGAAGCAACAGCCCTGGCAAGTGGTGGAGTAGACGGGATCATTGTAGAAAATTTTTTCGATGCGCCGTTTACCAAAAACCAGGTCGATCCAGCGGTTGTGAGTGCCATGACTGTGATCGTGCAACGAATACAGAATATGGTGACATTGCCTGTAGGTTTGAATGTTTTGCGGAATGATGCCAAAAGTGCAATGGCGATCGCCAGTTGCGTGCGGGCGCAATTTATTCGCGTCAACGTCCTCACAGGAGTAATGGCAACCGATCAAGGATTGATTGAGGGAGAAGCCCATCAATTACTCCGCTATCGGCGGGAATTAGGCACTGATGTGAAAATTCTTGCCGATGTTTTGGTCAAGCACGCTCGCCCTTTAAGTTCCCCCAATCTCACGGTTGCTGTCAAAGATACAATCGAAAGGGGATTAGCAGATGCAGTAATTTTGTCAGGCTGGGCTACTGGTAGTCCGCCTAACATAGAAGATTTGGAACTGGCTTGTGGCGCAGCCAATGGCACGCCAGTATTCATAGGCAGTGGAGCTAATTGGGAAAATATAGCTACACTAATGCAGGCAGCAGATGGTGTAATTGTTTCCAGTTCCCTAAAACGCCACGGTCGGATTGAGCAACCAATTGACCCAATTCGTGTCAGTCAATTTGTCGAAGCCGCACGTCGGAGTTGGAACTCTAAGGGTGAAACTAAATCAATTTCCTCGGTAACTATACGATCATAGGGCATGGGGAATGGGGCGTGGGAGACAAGGAGGACAAGGAGATTAATCCCCAATCTCCAATTCCCAATGCCCAATCCCCAATTTCCCATACCCACTTCCTCATTCCCAATCACAGTTTATGATTCGCCGCCGTTCTACTCCTTGGATTCACAAATGGTCGCGGCCATTGATTGCCGCGATCGCCGGGCTTGGTGCCTTAACAACAGGTTATCTCACTATCGAAAAGTTAACCGGAGGTAGTGCAGCTTGTGTAGCACAAGCTGGTGTCAGAGGTTGTAACGATGTACTTTCCAGCCCTTGGGCAACGGTGTTTGGTCAGCCATTGGCTTTATTTGGGTTTTTGGCTTACACCGGGATGCTGATATTTGCTTTGACTCCCTTAGCATTAAAATCTGGGGAAAACAATAACCGCAAACAAATAGAAAACTTGACTTGGTGGCTGCTTTTAGTAGGGGCGATCGCTATGTCCATCTTTAGCGGCTACTTAATGTATTTGTTGGCAACGCAAATTAAAGCTGTTTGTCCTTACTGTATTGCCTCAGCTTTTTTCTCTGTCAGTCTTTTGGTACTGACGATTATCGGACGTACTTGGGAAGATGTGGGGCAGATTTTCTTTACTGCCATTATTGTGGGGATGATTACCTTGATTGGCACTTTAGCAGTCTTTAGTAATGCCAATCAATTAAGCACTACACCTGAACCAACTTCTGGTAAACCAGTACAAATCAGCTTTACTCCTAAAGAAAATCCTAACCCAGCATTTGGTTGGGAAATCACTACTACATCTGGGGAGGCGGAAATAGCCTTAGCAAATCATCTTGTCAAAATAGGTGCTAAGGAATATGTTGCTTATTGGTGTCCACACTGCCACGAACAGAAGTTGATATTTGGTAAAGAAGCTTACAAGATTATTAACGATAATATTAAGGTTGAGTGCGCTCCTGATGGATTAAAGGCTCAACCAGATCTGTGTAAAGCTGCCAAAATAGAAGGTTTCCCCACTTGGATAATTAACGGGAAAAGCTATAGCGGAGTTCAAAATTTAGAAGAACTAGCTAAAGTTTCTAATTATACAGGTTCTCGGAACTTCAAATATTTCAAGTAATGAACTTCAGCAAGTTACTTGCTAGCAAATTAAACTGAGGTTTGATACTGAATAGTCAACTGGTTGCATACAGCAAATTTGCTTCCGGTTGACTTATTCATTTTGAGTAATAAATAATATAAAACATCAGCTATGACCCTATGTATTATTTTTTAATTAGTAGTTTTTGCGATATGTTTGCTTTTTAATGGCAATAAGCAAATAAATTCAAGACATTACAAATTTAATTATTCAATTAGTTTCCAGTGAATTTACCATAACTAGCAATTTTTTTATACTCTTAACAAGATTTAATACACAATTATGCAAATATTCAATTTTAATACTTTCGATAGATATACTACTGTACTTAAAAAACACTATTTATACTTAACTTGTGCTAAGAAGCGCAAGAGTTCCAATTGCTATTTCAGTAGATAATGAATAGCCAAGATTCATCTTGAGAAATTCAATCTATCTGAATAGACTCTGAAAAAGCTAGTGTAGCTCGACCTTTAAGCTACATTCGCCCCGTACTGGATAGAGATCGCAAATAAAAAATATTTATATTTCTCCCCACTAGGTAATGGGAATGAGTAAGCAGCTAGGCAAGCGTCTTGTAAGGTTCATATCTGGACTCAAAAAACCGCTTGGTCGAGGTCACAGGGAATTAATTACCGCCTCCAGCGTTGCAGTCTGCATTTTGCTTATACGCTCTATTGGATTATTCCAATCTTTAGAATTAGCAGCTTTAGATCAATTGTTTCGCTTACGTCCACACGAACTACCAGAAGAGCGCATTACTATTGTAGCGATTGATGAAGCTTCTTTACGCCAAGTAGGTTCTTGGCCGATTCCAGATGATGCGATCGCCCAGTTATTACAAAAATTAAACGCTTATCAACCTCGCGCTATTGGTTTAGATATTTACCGGGATTTACCAGTAGAGCCTGGTTATGAAAATTTGGTGAAGGCTTATAAGTCAATACCAAACTTGATAGGAATTGAACAACTGGCAAATAATAAAAATGCTAGTGTTTTACCTCCACCAGTGCTAAATCAACTCGATCGAGTTGGTTTTAACAATGTTTTATATGACCCTGATGGCAAAATCCGTCGTAGCTTGTTGTATTGGCATATTGATAATAAAGCACACGAAAGCTTTGCCTTGAAGCTGGCTTTATTGTATTTGAAATCATACGGAATTACTCCTCAAACCGCAGCCAATAACTCTGATTACTTGCAGTTGGGTCAGGCAGTGTTTACTAGATTTGAGGGTAATGATGGTGCTTATGTTAGGGCCGACGATCGAGGCTACCAAATTTTATCCAACTTTCCCAAACCCAGTTGTCCTACTTCATCCGCAGCACCTTGTAGTTATCGCCAAGTAGCGATGAGGGATGTGCTAGCAGACAGAGTATCAAAAGAATGGTTCAGCGATCGCATTGTACTGATTGGTTCTACTGCACCTAGCTTGCAAGATTTTGTTTTCATCCCGCAATCTAGCAGGTTGATGGGTACAGCACAACCTATCGCGGGAATTGAACTGCAAGCTCACTTTATCAATGAATTGATTGCTGCTGCGTTAGAAGGACGACCTTTACTGCAAGTCTGGCCAAAGCTATTAGAATACTTATGGATTTTTGGCTGGTCTTATTTGGGAGCCACAACAGCATGGCGCATCCGCCAACCAACAAAGTTATCTGTTAGTATTATCCTCTTTTGCTTGTTGTTAGCTCTGGTTTGCTATATTGCTTTTTTGTCTGGTTGGTGGATTCCTTTGATTCCACCACTACTTACGTTTGGTATTTCGGCTGTTTGGACTACCAATTATCTTGCCTCAATGCAAGAAGAGTTAAAACGCTCCAAAGAGTTTTTACATCAAGTTATTAATACAATTCCCGATCCTATTTTTGTCAAAAACGAACAACATCAGTGGATTGTGTTAAATGAAGCTTATTGCCGATTGATTGGTTATGCCAATCAGTTGTTAATTGAAAAGTCAGACTATGACTTTTTTCCTAGACATGAAGCTGATGTATTTCGCCAGCAAGATGAGAAGGTTTTCCAGACTCAGCAAACTCAGGAAAGTGAAGAAGAATTTACCGATGCTTATGGTTCGACTCATTTAATTTCTACTAAGCGATCGCTTCATAAAGATGCTGCGGGTAATTACTTTTTAGTTGGGGTGATTCGAGATATTACGCAGCGCAAGCAAATGGAAGAAGAACTTAAGCGTACTGCTGCCGAACTTTACCGTTCTAACACCGAATTAAAACGTAAAGAAGACCACTTGCGTTATCTGGCATATCACGACCCTCTAACTGGCTTATCAAATCGTAAATTTTTCAACGAAAAACTTCTTGAATCTTTAGACTGGGCGCAGGATAACAATTTATTATTAGGATTATTATTTATCGATCTAGATGGGTTTAAACAAGTAAATGATACTTTGGGGCATGAAATTGGCGATCGCCTTTTGGTAACAGTGGGACAAAGACTGAGTAATTGCTTACGCGGTAGCGATACAGTTTCTCGCTTAGGCGGCGATGAATTTACAGTAATCCTACGGGCAATTCCCAACGTCCAAGTAGCTGCTAAAGTCGCCGAAAAAATTCTCAGTACTATTACCGAACCGATTGTTTTAGATGGGTATACTACTAAAGTCTCTGCTAGTATTGGGATCAGTATCTACCCTCTTAACAGCCGCGATAGTGAAACTTTGATTAAACAGGCAGATACTGCTATGTACCGTGCTAAAAACTTGGGTAAAAATCGCTATGAGTTCGCTTAATTGAATCGATTAATTCCGCAGATCCACACCTTAAGATAGAAGTTTTGTACTCCTAAAAATAGTTACTTTCAAAATGAACCTCTGTAAGAAGGTAGGAAATTCCTCATGAATCTGGAGCTGTTTTTCCAACGCACAGAAGTGTTGCACAAACGTTTAGCAGATTTATATCAAACTGCTACTGTCTTACCTTGGGTACCCTCAGAAATGCTACCTCAAGCTTTTGAGGAACTCCATAACAGTTCAAAAACTTTGCAATTAGCGGTAGAGGAACTATATCAGCAAAATGAGGAATTAATACGAACACAAAATTTTTTAGAAACCGAATGCCAACGCTATCAGGAGTTATTTGATTTAGCACCAGATGCATATTTAGTTACTAATGCATCAGGGACAATCCACGAAGCTAACCAAATGGCAGCTAAGTTACTTAATGTTTCTAAACAATTCTTAGTAGGTAAACCAATTACCAACTTTGTCCCCATCGAAGAACGTCAGCAAATTCGTACAGAAATCAACCGATTATCTGAATCAGATCTAGACACTGAATTATTAGTACACTTGCAGCAACGTCATGGCGATACTTTTAATGCTGGTTTAACAGTAGCGGCTGTCCGCAATCAACAAGGTCAGGTAATATCTTTGCGGTGGTTAGTACGCAAGATCACTGAACGCCAGCAATGGGAATCGCCAGAAACTAAGAGCGTCAGCAGCGTTATTCGCGATCGCCGCATCTATAAATATTCTAAAGGAGACAATATTTCTCTCAATCCGCTACAAATTTTATATGTTTGTCGGGGTTGGGTAAAACTCAGTACTTTCTGTGAAACAGGTGAAGAAGTGCTGATCGGTTTGGTAGGAGCAGGGATGATTTTTGGCTCCAATATGACATCTTTGAAGATTTATCAAGCAATAGCTCTATCCGATGTGGAAATAGTATCAATTCACGTGTCAGAGATAGCTGCTTCTCCTAGCATTAGCCATAACTTTCTACCAAAAATCAATCAACGGTTACAGCAAACAGAATCCTTGTTAGCAATTTCCGGCAAGCGTCAAGTACAAGAACGCTTGCATTATCTTTTGGAATTTCTCAAACAAGAAATTGGTGAACCTGTACCAGGGGGAACGCGTCTAAGCGCGCGTTTGACTCATGAAGATATTGCTAGCGCTTGCTGTGCAAATCGAGTCACAATTACACGTTTTCTGAGCAAATTAAAACAACAAGGTTTAATTAGTTTTGATGCTCAAAAGCACATGGTTTTGAAAAATGTTAATTAACAACAGCTTTAAATAGAAATTCAAGCAATCTTTAGTTGGATAAATTAGATGATAAATATCCAGTTTTTTATTGATAAATTTCGATTTAGCGACACATGCATTGCCATGATGGACAGTAAAATTTCACCGCTACAATTTATCTGTCGCTTTCTTTTTGCAATTGGTATTAACTTTATTATGACAATATATGTAAGAATGTTCAGCAGATAGGCATCTGATAAACGATGCCCACCCTACATACAGATATTACGTTTAAATTGTTATAAGATGTATACATAGCCCTAATAATTGAGGCTATATAACACCAATTTTTAGCTATTTATTGACCAATTCCTAATTCTTTTTTGCTTTGCTTTAACTGTTTCCAAAGTTCTTTAATCTGCCTATAGGCTTCTTCTGGAGAAAGTTTGCCCGCTGTTTCTAAAACACTGATATAACCAACTTTCTGTGCAAATTCTTGGAGATTTGCATTAAAGGCAAGGCTTTCTGGCTTGAAAGACCCATAATAGCGATATTGAGGATAGAGAAATCGATCGAGATGTTCTTGATTAACCTGTGTCATCAGTACACTCCTGATAAAATTTTGGTAGGGTGAAAAGCATTTATTGTTGATTAACCATTAGCCCTGAGCTAAACAAACTCAAAAACATATAGCATTCCGATTTTACTCCTGAAATTATTTGCGTAGAATTGCAACAACTACAAGAGTAATCTAGTTATCTAATTAGCGAGCTTTTATATAGGAGTAAATCAACAATATTACTTTCTTAGTAAAAAGAACTATTAGATTAAATATCACAATTAATTTCGTATATTGAAAATATATATTTTATTGACTTTTATATAAATACTTCATTAGAACTATTTAAAGTTAAGAATTTATGTAATCTCCATTACATAAATCCAAATTTGCGTGAGTTTTCACATTAACGCCCTCAGAATAGAACTTATCAGAGCTAATTAAAAATTTTACCAACTCAAGCTTATTTATGCATTTTCATATCGAAATCCTATCAGGGAAATTCAAACAATAAATCATCTCATTTACGCAAGGTAATTTATATGCCTGTTACATGAGTTCTGCGTTGAAAAGTGATTGGGTATTATAACAATCCAATTTAATTCCTGAAATGATTCCTAAAGCTAGGAAGTGAGCCACCACGCAGAAAGAGTATTTCCACACTCCTATGTGAAAATAAGCAGCCTAGAGGGCTTCTATATACAGGAATGTCTAAATAGCGAACAAGAGATGGTGTGCAATTAGGTTAACTGTCGTTTGCTTGTGAGAAAAGACTCGCTCACATTAATTCTTTTTTAGCTCTAGCAATAACTTTGTCATATTAACCGGAATGTGGTGTGAAGAATCTGTATTAGTAATGTAAGGATGATAAAATAGGTAGTTTGTCAATAAAATTAAACTTTTCTTTAGAATTAATGGATGACTTTTGGGAGCTTTTTTGCATAGTTTATGCGAGCAAAGCACTAGATATTGGCAAATTTTCAGCATATATACTTAAGCAAGCTTTTATATCTGCTAGAATTTTGACTAATTTTGCTTATCTAGCAATGAATATAAAAATACCAAAGGGCAACTTTAAACTTTAAAGTTTAGCAATCCTCTCTGCTATGGACTTCTTAACATTCCAGAAATTCAGGTTGATTTACCTAGATTTGTAGTCCAGCCAACATAGTATTTATGCACTACAATATTAAAATTGTGTTAAGGAATAACAATTTAGTAAATACACGTGTTTAAGGAGTGTGTGAAAATCTCTAACTTTAGACCGATGTTATAAACGCAACCTAAATTGTATTTCTATATTGTCCAATAATTTCTTCCCAAATTACTCCAAGCCAAACCAGCCAGCTAATAAAGACTGTTTGTTTCCCGCAAAGTTCATTTATTTGTAGTAAAAAATTAATAAAAATTTAATGTTTATCTGGGATAATGAGCATATTTACTGTTAGTAACATAGAGAAAAAGCATGAAAACCGAAACAGCAGATTTACCTAAGTCTATAATTAATCATTTAAGAATTACTAGTATTGCAATATTGTTGATCGGTGTTTATTTAGTAATGCCTAAAACAGCTAATACTACTGTAGCTTTTAATACTTTGCCTATGGATAATCTTGGCACAAGTAGCGAAAACTTAACCAAATCTCAGCCTAATTCTCCAGAGTTAAAGCAGACCTTTACACCACGAAATTATGGCGGCCCTGATAGTCGGCATGGTAGTGGAACTCGTTAAGATATGGAAAATTCACAGAAAATATACTGAACAAGGATTTATACTATAAAAATTCATGACATCAGACGGTATAAGTCTAAGTAGTTGCTGATTCTAAACTGTTTTACCCCCTACTAACAACACACTTTTAAGATCGCTACAGATAGGCAGCAGGGGAGAATTATTTTACCAGTGATAGAGATTTTTAGATTGATGACTTAAATTCTAGATTCAAACGAGGACAATCAAGAGTTTAATATGGGTGATTTCCACCAATTATTTTTTTGTACAAGGGTGTGAGCTTGCCAATCAGATTCGGTTTCTGGATAATCTAAGCGGTAGTGTCCGCCTCGGCTTTCGGTTCTAAAAACAGCACTTTTGAGAATTAAATCCGCCACATCTAGTAAATTACGAGTTTCTGCCCAAAGTCGCAATTGCCGTTCTACATCTGGTAGATTTAAACGAGCTGGTTCTGCTGCTTTTAAAGATAGAAGAAATTTACTCAAAGGTAAGACAGCAAAGTCTTTCTGCCAAGATTCAACAGTGGCGATCGCTGCCTCTAATCCTGATTGCGATCGACAAATACCAGCACTTTGCCAAACTAGACGCGGTAACTTCTGTCGCAGTGTTTCTATTTGTGCTTGCTGTCTTTGCCACTCGCTAACATCACTGTGAAATTCCCGTAATGGCAACATAGGCAACTCTGCATCTAACTCAGCAACACGCAGATTAATATTTGCCATCTGTGCGCCAAATACAATACATTCTAAAAGAGAATTACTTGCTAACCGATTTGCCCCATGCACTCCAGTACTGGCAGTTTCGCCGACAGCATATAAACCAGGAATATTTGTGCGATTCATTAAATCTGCAACAATTCCACCCATCCAATAATGGGCAGCAGGGGCAACAGGAATAGGTTCTATAAAGACATCAATACCCCAATGTTGACAAACTTTGATGATGTTAGGAAAGCGATGACGAATCTTTTCCGGGGGGATGGGGCGCATGTCTAACCAGACATGGGCAGTAGCAGGATCGGCTGCGGTACGTTGCAAATGACTAAAAATGGCTCGACTAACTACATCGCGAGGTGCAAGTTCTCCCGCTGGATGGTAGTCAAAGACAAAACGCCGCCCTTCATTGTCAACGAGGTGTGCGCCCTCACCACGCACGGCTTCACTGATCAAAAAGCGATCGCTCCCTGGTTTGGTGAGAGCAGTAGGATGAAATTGTACAAATTCTAAGTCGCGGAGGATAGCGCCTGCACGGGCAGCTATGGCTACTCCATCCCCTGTACTCACAGCCGGGTTAGTAGTTTGAGCAAATACCTGGCCACCACCACCAGTAGCTAGTACTACAGCACCAGCTTTAATCCAACTTATTTCGCCTTGATAAAATAAACTAATTCCTTGACAGCTATTGCTTTGCGGTTCTATCCACAAACTCAAAGCTAAAGCCTGCTGGATTACTTGAATATTTGGGCGTCGCAATACCTGGGCGGTAAGAGTGGTAGTAACTTCTCTACCTGTGGTGTCAGCGGCATGGAGAACGCGGTTGCGAGAGTGGGCAGCTTCTAAAGTTAAAGCCAAAGCATTACCATGACGGTCAAAAGCTACACCCAAATTCACCAGAGATTGAATACAGCTAGGAGCGTGTTGCGCGAGGAATTCTACCGCCGCTTTGTCACACAAGCCAGCCCCGGCTCGGATTGTGTCTTCAATGTGTAAAGTAGGAGAATCTTCTGGGGCGATTGCAGCAGCAATGCCGCCTTGGGCCCAATCACTGGCAGATAAAGAAACTGTCTCTTTGGTAATTAAACCAACTCGTAATGATTCGGGTAGACAAAGTGCCGTATACAGTCCTGCGGCACCTGCACCAACTACTAAGACATCAAACTGGCTGGGAATATCTATTTCAGGCAAGGTAAGAGATTTGGGGAGAAGTGGGAGAAGAGGAGAGGGGAAAAAGAAAACGAGGGATAATTATTCCCTTGTCTTCTTATACCCATCTCTAATCTAAAAATGCTACTCCTTCAGATAAGGAGTAGGCTGTTATTCACTAAAGATAACTTGCAGTTATCTATAGATACCGTTGTTAAAGCGATCGTCTCCCTCGTTGAAGGCAGGTTCTAGTTCTGTGACTGTAAATTTCTCTAAGTTGGCTTGCAAAGTTTGTTTTTGGCGATCGCTTAATCCTGGAAGGTCGAGAACATCCTCTACCTTTTGGTAAGGAGCATTCTTGATAATTTTCTTAGCTAGGGTAGGATACAGACCTGGATACTGTTGAAAAGCGCGGACGTTGGTATTGTTCAAATCGATTTTTTTACCAAATTCCGTAGCTAATTTAGCGTCTGCCCGATTCTGACGCTCAATTGCCAGAACTGGGACTTGAGGAAAAGTCATGCTATTGAAACTGGCAGCTTGGGCTATCTGAGTAGTTCCCAGCCATCCCCAACTACCAAGCAACAAGCTAAACACTGTTAATAAACGCACCAATCCTTTCACGATTTTTCTACCTCTTTCCATCAAACTGAAATCAAAAAAGTTTTAAGCTAACAGATGTCAAAAGTCCCTAGGCCATAGTCTATAGTCAACAGTCCATAGTTCAAAAGCTTTTGAGCTTTGAACTCTGACTTGTGACCTTTGACCTGTGACCCTTGATTAAGAACTGTTTGCTTAATCAACACACAGCAGTCATCAGAAACTAATATACAGCTTATTAATAACCACAATATTTACTGTTACTAGGTTTGATGACAGTTTTGCAAAAACTTTTTTAAAGTTATCCTTGCAAGAGGACAACCAGAGGTAGCGAACTGAAGGATTTTTCCCTAAATGCCCAGGAGCAGGATTGAGGGTGCAAAAGCAAATGAGGGAGAGAGCAGAAGGAAGAGTTGGTTAAACTTTGATCCTTGCCTATCGACTATTAACCAATGCTCCATGACCCATTGTTAAGGTTTTGGGATTACACATCAAATTCTTAAGCCAAAACCGCCGCTAATAAAAATAAGCTATCTACCAAAATTGTGCTTAAAACTGCGCCGCTAAAGGCATACCAATGTCTTTGTTTGGAGCGTAAAGGTAAAATCCCAATGCTTAAAAGTGCTGAAGCGAGAATCACTGCCCAAGCTTGACCCCAAGGCGTTTGAACTTGAATGACAGCAGTTTGTAAGATTGGTGCAATATTCTCAGGCTCCACCTGCATAATTTGCCGCCAATAGGGCATTAAATCTACTAAATAAAAATACACATCGGTTAAGACTGTACCGAATAAAGAACCTAAATAAAACCAGTTACCGACTTTGCCCCAATTCCGCACTAGACACCAACAGGCAAAGGGTAAGCCGATAGATTCTACTGGCAAATGCCATAGGGGTTCCCAACGTAACCATCCCCAGTAAATTCCTCCGGCCAGCCAACTCCAGCTGAAACCCAACAGCAAATCACCCCAAATATAAGTAGCAGGACGTGACATTAACTTAAAACTCAGCCACACCCATAATCCTGTCATTGCCAAACTTACACTTGGCAGCGATCGCACTAGCGGTGCTTCTACAAACACTGGGACAGATACTAAAAACACCGCCGCTGCTAAGACTAGCCAAGCTTGTGGAGATGATGAAGATATTGGCAGATTAGGAGAGTGAGAAAGTGTAGATTCCAATTCACTGATGGCTTTTTGCCCCGTGTCAGTGGAATGCAATTCAGTAGCTATAGAGGCCGTAGAAGTACTGTATGAGGACAATGTATTATTAATCAATGTTTTTAATAATTGTTACTAAACTTTATCTTACTTAAGATAACACAGCTACAAATCCCCCCCAGGGGCATATTTATCATAGCTTGTTTTTACCTAGATTTTTGAGATGTTACCGATCGAATACAAACCGATCTGATGTTGGTGGGTCACAAAAAATTTAAAAGATTGTAGTTAAGGCGTCATCTATTTCTGAGAAACTCTAGGGCGTGTCAGGTACTCTCTGAAACGGAGGATGGTAAATTAATGGCGCGCCTTTTTGGGGAGAGAAAGACAACCTGAATCATTCTTAGTTATTTTCCTGGCAAGTTCTCTCAGTCTGTGTTTGTTTAATTGGTTGTAATATCAGCGATCGCAGGTACAGTAATGGCTCTATTTAAACATCGATGGTTCTTCATCTTAAGTGCGGCATCTGCTACAGCCTCAGTAGCGGCATTTCCGCTTCAAGTTCTCAGCGCCCAGCCTAATCCAGCAGGTGAGGGCGTACAACAAATGAATATTTTCCAAGCGATTATTTTAGGATTCGTCCAAGGAATAACAGAATTCTTACCGATTAGTAGCACAGCCCATTTAAAAGTTGTGCCTGTAGTTCTGGGTTGGGGCGATCCTGGGGTAGCTTTTACAGCAATTATTCAACTAGGTAGTATTGCCGCTGTGTTGTGGTACTTCTGGGCAGACTTGGCGCGAATTGTTCAAGGATCGGCAACAGCGATCGCTCGTAAAGATTACGATAACTACGACCTACGGCTAGCCCTAGGCATAATTTTGGGTACTTTGCCGATTATCTTCTTTGGACTGTTAATCAAAAAGTTTATCCCCGATTTTGATAATTCTCCCATTAGAAGCTTAGGCGCGATCGCTGTTGCTTCGATAGTTATGTCGCTGTTACTGGGATTGGCTGAACAACTAGGTAAGCGCCAGCGTAACTTTGAAAAACTGACCATGAACGATGGCTTATTGATGGGTTTAGCGCAATGTTTGGCATTAATCCCTGGCGTATCTCGTTCTGGTTCTACTCTGACAGGGGGATTATTTATGGGATTGGAACGGGAAACCGCAGCTAGGTTTTCGTTTTTGCTAGGTATTCCCGCCATTACCCTAGCGGGGTTAGTCGAGTTAAAAGATGTTTTAGGAGAAGGATTAAGTAGTGCAGCAATACTTCCCTTAGTTGTGGGAGTGATTTCTGCCACAATATTTTCCTATATTGCGATCGCCGGGTTACTACGCTTCCTGAAAACCAGAAGTACTTGGGTATTTATTTGGTATCGATTAGCATTTGGTGTATTAATACTGGGGTCGATCGGTGCTGGTTTGTTGAAGAATAGTTAATAGTTAGTTGTCATTTGTCTTTAGTCCTTTGTCTCAAGCAAAAGACCAATGACAAATGACAACTGACCAATGACAAATACCCAATGACCCATGAGTACAATCCGTCCTGCCCGAATTAGCAAAGTATTACCAGATTCCATTGCCGCTGAGATCGGTTTTGAAGCAGGAGATGCGATCGTTGCAATCAACGGTACACCTCCCCGTGATTTGATTGATTATCAATATTTATGTGCTGATGAAGTTCTAGAATTAGAAGTTTTAGATGCTGCTGGCAAAACCCATCATCTAGAAATTGAAAAAGATTATGACGAAGACTTAGGGTTAGAATTTGAATCTGCTCTATTTGATGCTTTAATTCAGTGCAATAATCATTGCCCGTTTTGCTTTATTGACCAACAACCACCCGGTAAGCGTTCTAGCTTGTACTTTAAAGATGACGATTACCGTTTGAGCTTTTTATATGGCTCCTATTTAACTCTGACTAATTTACCAGAACGCGAATGGCAGCGGATTGAACAAATGCGCTTGTCACCTTTATATGTTTCTGTCCACGCTACAGAACCGGAAGTGAGAACTAGGTTGCTCAAAAATCCCCGTGCTGGACAAATTTTGCAACAATTAAAGTGGTTTCAAGCCAGAAGGCTGCAAATTCACGCTCAGGTTGTGGTTTGTCCCGGTATAAATGATGGCTCACATTTGGAACAAACACTACGGGATTTAGCGTCCTTTTATACTGGGGAAGTATCGACAGTCGCATCAGTAGCTGTTGTACCCGTGGGATTAACACGGTTTCGTCCCGAACAAGACGAACTGATTCCTGTAACCCCAGAGAAAGCTCAAGAAGTGATTTCCCAAGTGCGATCGCTCTCTTTAGAATTTCGTCAAAAGTTCGGTTCTAGCGTTGTCTGGTTAGCCGATGAGTGGTTTTTAATTGCTGGTGAAGAATTGCCTAGTGAAGCTGAATATGAAGAATATCCTCAAATCGATAATGGCGTTGGTTCCATTCGATTGTTTCTCAAGCAATTTGAGCAAGCTGCCAGATCGCTACCAACTAAAATATCTCCCAAGAAAAAATTAACTTGGGTAGTAGGTAATGCAGTAGAGAAAGCGTTTCAACCAATTCTCAAACAGTTAAATGCTGTTGCGGGTTTGCAGGTAAATATGCGCGCTCTATCTAGCGACTATTGGGGACAGAATATTAGCGTTACAGGCTTATTAACAGGGCACGATCTACTTTTAAATTTACAAGGGCAAGATTTAGGTGATGGAATTTTGCTGCCAAATGTCATGCTTAAACATGGTGAATTAATATTTTTAGATGATATGAGTATTGAAGAAGTCGCCAGCAAACTAGGAACAAAAATTTTCCCAGTAGCAGGAATTGAAGAATTAATCAATACCTGTATTGCTTAACGGCAAAGTAATAGAGATTTAAAAATCCAATGATTTTGGATTGAAATATCATCTAAGATTTAAAATTTGGTAATTGTGGATTGGTTTCACCCAAGTGTGGGTGATACATAAACCAGCCCAGTCTGAAATAAATATTGCGAAGTATAAAAAACAACTATTAGCAGTTAAAAATTAACTGTTGACAAATAACTAATAAAGTGAGGAGTGAGGAGTGAAGAATCAGGAAGACCGCATTACCAAATTAAAATTAAAAATTAAAAAAACCGGATTCTTCATTTTTAATTTGCAATTTCTACTATTAAATAGTTTGGCTATTTTACCAGCAATAGCCGCAGATGAAGAACCTGTATTGAGCATAGTCTATAGCCAAGATAATACTAATCAATGGACAGGCATCACAAACCGCTTGCAGGCAGCTGGGGTGAAGTATTGTGTGATCCCGCTAGATGCGGTTAGGAGTCCGGCAGATTGGGGCGATCGCCGGGTATTATTTTTGCCTAATGTAGAGACATTAACACCAGCACAAGCGATCGCCTTAGAAGAATGGATGAGTAAAGGCGGGCGCTTGATTGCCAGCGGCCCGGCAGGTAGTTTGTCAGCCCCAGGTGTACGGCAGTTGTTGCGCACGCTGTTAGGAGGTTATTGGGGATTCAGTCTCGGTAATACACAACAGCTGCAACCAGCCAAAACCCCGCTGCCACCGGGATTGGGCAACCAAGACCAAATGTTTGGTAAAGTGCATGGCGGTGTGGTAGTACCAGATAACTTTAGTACACCAGCTGCTGTTTGGAATGCCAAAGATAATCCGGCAGCAGTTGTGACAACCGATCATTCTACGTTTTTGGGCTGGCGCTGGGGTGTAGATGCAGTTACAACAGCAGATGTAGATAATGCTTGGTTAAAAGCTTCTATCGAGCGTTATATGAAATTACCGCCGAGTGCGAGTAGGAAAATAGAAGGCGGTTCGCCAGCTTGTTCGACTTCAGTGGCAGTTGCAGCTAAAACTCCTCAACCACAAGCAGTTTTTTCGCCAACGATTTTACAAGCTATAAAACCAAAACTGCCGCCGCAAAACACACAACCTAAAATTCCTACAACTACTGTTAATTCCAAACCTCAGACTCGGCAATTACCAGCAGCGATCGCTACTGCATCCCAAGCAAAACCAGTTACAAATGTTACGTCCCCAAATCCGCAAGAGCCGATTGACCAACTAGAACAAGCAGTACGTTTGGATGTTGTACCCAACTCTAACGCGCCGATTGGTAGCAACGAAGCGATCGCTCTCCAGAATGAGCTAGAACATCTCATTGGCAGAGTCGAAAGTGCCCATTTAGCTGCCGCAGCTTCTGACTCTGGCAACGCAGAAGCGTTAATTGGTAACACCCAAGCGCTGAAAGTGGATCGTACCAGCTTAGTTGCCAGCAGATCTGGCGTGCAAATCCCAGATACGGCACAAGCGATCGCCAAGGCGAGGGAAATTGCCAAAAACTTACCGCAGTTAATTGCCCAAAAAAACTATGCTCTAGCTCGTCAGCAGTGGTTAACAGCTAAAGCCAGTTTGTGGAAGCAGTTTCCCCTCGATCGCAAATTAGCTCAACCAGAAATTCGGTCGGTGTGGTTAGATCGGGGGACAATTGTCCGTGCTGGTAGCGAACAGGGACTAGCGCAAGTTTTTGACCGACTAGCACAAGCAGGAATTAACACAGTATTTTTTGAAACCGTCAACGCGAGTTATCCCATTTATCCCAGCCAAGTTGCACCGCAACAAAACCCCTTAATTCGCGGTTGGGACCCTTTGGCAGCAGCAGTCAAGTTAGCTCATGCCAGAGGTATGGAATTACACGCTTGGGTTTGGGTGTTCGCCGCTGGCAATCAGCGCCACAATGAAGTAATTAACGTCAAACCTGATTATCCAGGGCCAGTGCTGGCGGCTCATCCTGATTGGGCAAACTACGATAATCGTGGCAACATGATTCCGGTTGGTCAAACTAAGCCATTCTTCGATCAAGCTAATCCCGAATTGCGCGAGTACTTAATGAAGCTGTACGAAGAGATTGTCACTCACTATCAAGTAGATGGGCTTCAATTAGACTACATTCGCTATCCTTTCCAAGACCCAGCCGCAGGTAGAACTTACGGCTACGGAAAAGCAGCAAGAGAGCAGTTTCAACAACTTACAGGCGTAGATCCGTTGAAAATTTCTCCTAGCGATCGCGATTTGTGGCAAAAATGGACAGCATTCCGTACCGAACAAGTTAATACTTTTGTGGATCAACTTTCACAAAAGTTGCGGCAAAAGCGACCAAATTTAATTATGTCCGTTGCCGTATTTCCCCTACCAGAATTAGAACGCATTCAGAAGATCCAACAGCACTGGGAAGTTTGGGCTAGACAAGGAGATATAGATTTAATTGTGCCTATGACTTACGCCTTGGACACTCCTCGCTTCCAAAGACTCGCACAACCTTGGATTGCTTCCACAAAATTAGGCGCAACTTTATTAGTACCAGGAATTCGCTTGCTTTCCTTGCCAGCCGTCGGAGCCTTCGATCAATTGCAACTAGTCAGGGACTTACCAGTTAGCGGTTACGCCCTTTTTGCAGCAGAAAATTTGAACAACGAGTTACAAAAACTTTTCACTAATACCCAAGGTAAGGTGCAACCGACAACTAACGAACCGATTCCACACCGCAAACCTTTTCAAACTGCTGCCGTTCGTTATACTGCTTTGCAACGTGAATGGAAGTTTATTTTGCAAAACGACCAAATGCAGATGCCTGCAACAACTATTTCCGAGTTTAACAATCAAGCACAAGTTTTACAAAATGCTTTAAATCAGCTTGCAGCCTCACCTTCTGCCAGTAAGTTCGTCACAGCAAAAGCTACGCTAACTCGATTCCAGGCTCAATTTAGAACTTGGATGAGCCAGGAGGCTATGGAAAATCCTTATCAAGTCAAAGTTTGGGAGAATCGTTTGGCAACGATTGAAAGGTTATTGCGTTACGGCGAACGGCGCATACTGCCACGTCCTTAAGAGGTAAGGGGAGCAAGGGGAAAAGGGAGACCAGGGAGTGTGGGGAGTTTTCTTCCCCCTCCTCGCCATCTCTCCTCTTGCCCCATGCCCATTAACTCTTGACTCAGCTTTCATCAAATTTGGCACTTTACCATTGAGAAAATGGTAAATTTGAAAAAGATGAATCATTTTCTATTTCTATAACCGATTTCATCAGGTTTATAGCCTCGCTAGCTTTGCTCATTGAGGTTTATTGTGATTTTCTTTATTTCCTATTAATTTCAATGAAAGCTTAGTGTACCTAACTTTTAAATTGGGTTTACTTGTTGTAATTTATAAATAAATTTTCTATTTTGATTTGCAATCGATCGCTACTTGGGCGTTTTGAACGTTAATTTTGTGACGCTAAGTAAACTTAATTCTAGATTGCAATGATGATTCATATTCAGCTTGAGGATTGTAGACATTTATCCTTAAATTCTCATTAGACATACCAAAAAGAATGTTGTATATATAAAGAAAATTTCCCGTATTTCTACTCTCGCAATCATTAACGGCGAAAGAAAAAATATTATAAGTATAGAAAACAGTTTACTTAAATAACTATTTTTAATCATTACTATACTCAATATCTATGCAAGCCATACCACAACTTCTGTGGCTAAAATGCTTAAAGTCAATAGTTGATTTTTCGCCATTGACCGTTGAGCCAGAAACATTGTTGTTAGATGCGATCGCCCTCATGGCGAAGCAAGGCAAAAGCACTTTAGTCGGATTAGCTGGGGATATAGTTGGGTGCTTGACAGAGAAAGATGTTGTCAGGCTTGTAGCTTCAGGGATTGACTTCACAACCACAAGAATTGCTGAAGTTATGCAAACTATCACAATGACTCCGAAGCTATCGGAACTTGGAGATCTGGCAACAGTACTTTTTCTGTTGCGCCAATCGGATTCGGGTTTGCTTCCCGTAGCGGATGAGTATGGTTTAGCAATCGGTGCGATCGTATGGGATAGCATTTACCAACTTTTGGAGCCACAAGTAAAGGAAAGTGCTGCGATAAATCTCCAAAATCGAGAATCGATACATACCGAATGGTCTTTATCATGGTGTTCAGAAAATCGCTTGCAGCATTCTCAGGAAACGGAAGCGGGGATTGTTGCTCAAGCAGTAACCGAACAAACAGATACCAGAGAAATAATTGCCGATCGAGGCACAGCTACCGATATCAGCCAACAGCAAGCGGCGTTACGCGATCGCCAACAGGCACTAGCAGCACTCAGAGATAGTGAAGAACGGTTCCGCAACTTAATAGAAACCAGCAGCGATTTAATTTGGGAAGTAGACAAAAACGGCATCTATACCTATGTCAGCCCCAAAATTAGGGATATTTTGGGCTACGAACCAGAAGAAGTTTTAGGAAAAAGTCCCGTGGCATTTATGCCATTGGATAGGCGAGAGAGGATAGCTCAAGAATTTGCGGTAATTTTTATTACTCCCCAACCATTCCAATGTTTGGAGAATATCCAGATGCA
The DNA here is from genome assembly GCF_963875125.1 of Calothrix sp. NIES-2098. Classification (NCBI taxonomy): domain Bacteria; kingdom Bacillati; phylum Cyanobacteriota; class Cyanophyceae; order Nostocales; family Calotrichaceae; genus Calothrix; species Calothrix sp. NIES-2098. The sequence goes on along the minus strand of NZ_CAWNKJ010000001.1, from coordinate 6,473,752 downwards.
TCGAAATGGGGAACTAGTTTGGCTGGAAACAAGTGGGGTTCCAGTCTTTGACTCTGAAGGTAAATTCCAAGGGTATCGCGGTATGAGTCGAGATATTACCCAGCGTCAACAAGCAGAAACATCTTTGCGAAATACTCAACAGCAGTTACAAGCAATTATCGATAATTCCCCAGCGGTAATTTATCTAGTAGATGCTGAAAATAAATACTTACTGGTCAACAAGAAGTTTGAACAACTATTCAATCTCAAGCAAGAGCAGATATTAAAGAAAAGCATTTACGATATTTGGAACCAAGATATTGCCGAGCAGTTTGTAGTTCATAACCAACAAGTAATTACAAATGGTATCCCTGTAGAAACTGAAGAAATAGTCCCACACGCCGATGGGTTGCACACTTATTTGTCGATTAAGTTTCCGTTAAAAGATGCTAATGGTGTAGTTTATGCAATATGTGGGATCTCTACCGATATTACCGAGCGTAAATTAGTTGAAGAGTCACTCTTAGGCTTTCGCAAAGCTATTGAAAGTACCAGCGATGCTGTTTGTATGGGCAACATCTTGGGTGAAACTATTTACGTTAACCCAGCATTTGTCAAATTGTATGATTACACTTTAGAAGAACTGCGAGCTGCTGGAGGAGGACATGTGATTTTTAAGTATCCAGCAGAGTTTGAACAAATAGTCAGTAGTATCCAAAGCGGTCAGTCGTGGCGAGGCGAAGTATCTATGCAAGCCCGCAATGGAAGGATTTCGCAAGTATACTTATGCGCTGACGCCTTGAAGGATGCTACAGGGAAAGTTTTAGGAACAGTTTGTATTCATACTGATGTTACGCAACGCAAGCTGGCAGAAGAAAGTTTGAGACTCCGCGATCGCGCGATCGCAGCTTGCAGCAATGGTATTATGATTGCTGATGCCAGCATTCCCAACGGCCCAATTATCTATGTTAATTCTGCATACGAGCGCATGAGTGGCTACTGGGCTAGCGAAGTCATTGGCCAAAGCTTTTGTTTGTTCCTAAATAATGGAATTAATCAATTAGAGTTACAACAACTCAATGCAGCAATGCAAGCAGGTAAAGACTGCTCCGTGATTCTCCGCAATTATCGCAAAGATGGCAGGATTTCTTGGAACGAATTAAACATTTCTCCTGTTTATGATGTGGCTGGCGTACTTACCCACTATATCGGCATTCAAACAGATATTAGCGATCGCAAGCAAGCAGAAACAGCACTACTTGTCAGCCAACAAAGATTGCAATACTTACTTTCCTCTACCCCGGCTGTTATCTATACCTGCAAATTATCAGGAGATTTCGGTGCAACTTTCGTCAGCGAAAATGTCAAAGCGATGATGGGCTATGAAGCCAAGGAATTTGTCGAAGATTCAAGTTTTTGGTCTAGAAATATCCATCCCGACGATTTATCTGAGATTTTTATCGAACTTGCCCAAGCACTAGATCGCGGCCACTACAGCTTGAATTACCGCTTCTTACACCAAGATGGTAACTATCGTTGGGTGTGTGACAAAGGTAAATTAATGAAAGATGAAACTGGTAAATTAGTGGAATTTGTCGGTTATTGGGCAGATATTACAGAACAAAAGCAATTAGAACAAGAGTTAATTCACGCACTAGAGAAAGAGAAAGAACTCAACGAACTTAAATCTCGTTTTATCTCCATGACTTCCCATGAATTTCGCACACCCTTGAGTACTATCCTTTCTTCCGCAGAGTTGCTAGAACATTACCGACATAAATGGACTCAAGAAAAACAACTCATTCACCTGCGCCGTATTCAAAGTGCTGTCAGTCGCATGACAGATATGTTAAACGAAGTTTTGTTTATCGGTAAAGCAGATGCGGGAATACTAGACTATCAACCAACATCTTTCGATTTGGTTGAATACTGCTGCCAATTAATCGAAGATTTTGAGCTAGATCTCAATAATCAGCGTCGAATTTCTTTTAATACCCATCCTGAAGTTATACCATGTTTTATGGATGAAAAATTGTTGGGACACATACTTAATAACTTACTCTCGAATGCGATCAAATATTCCCCATCTGATAGCAATGTTGCATTGACTTTAACATGCCAAGATGGGCAAGCAATATTTGAAATCCAAGACCAAGGAATCGGGATTCCGCCAGAAGATATATCGCACCTATTTAAATCATTTCATCGGGCTAGTAATGTAGGTAATATACTCGGTACTGGTTTGGGATTGTCAATTGTGAAAAAATGTATTGATATCCACCAGGGTGATATCTCTGTATCCTCTACATTGGGAGTTGGGTCTAAGTTTACAGTCACTCTACCATTAAAAAACCAAATGCAATCAGGTGGGAATTATGACAAAAATTTTAGTAATTGAAGATGAAGAATTAGTGCGAGAAAATCTTTTAGATTTACTAGAAGCTGAGGATTTTGATACGCTTGCTGCTGCCAATGGCAGAATCGGGTTAAATTTAGCATTCTCCGAAATTCCCGATTTGATTTTGTGCGATATGATGATGCCCGAAATTGATGGTTATGGCGTGTTAACCACATTACGTCAAGACCCCTTAACCGCAACAATTCCCTTTATTTTTTTGACTGCTAAATCTGCGAAAGCTGACTTTCGACAAGGTATGGATTTGGGTGCTGATGACTATCTAACTAAGCCATTTACCCGTGCTGAACTATTAAGTGCAATTGTCAACCGTTTAGAAAAACAGGCTGCGTTAAAAAAGCATTTATTATCAAGCCAGCCTGCAAATGTGGCATTCTCACCAAAAATGCAGTTATTAGAAATTTATTTACAGCGAGTCGTCAAAGAAAACAAATTTCAGGAATTCGATTTATATTATCAACCAATAGTAGATATTGCCTCAGGTAAGATAATTGCAGCCGAAAGTTTATTGCGATGGCAAAGCCTTGAATTAGGCTCGGTTCCGCCACTAGAGTTTATGCAATTAGCTGAATCTACAGGTTTAATTGTACCTATTGAAAAATGGGTATTTACTAACATCTGCGAACAGATGAAGATCTGGCAAGATAATCTTAATTTGTTATCCTTGACGATTAATTTTAATGTATCTGGCAGTCAATTTTATTCTCCAGATTTCACCGAAGAGATATCGTCACTATTGATGAATAACAAATTGGCACCAGAACGTCTAGAAATCGAAATTAGCGAAAGCATAATTCTACAAAACATCAATAATGCGATCGCCATCATTGCTAAATTGCGTTCTCTAGGTGTCAAAATCGCTATTGATGATTTTGGGATTGCTTATTGTTCTTTAACTAAACTCAAAGAATTACCAGTTAACACCTTAAAAATTGGACGATATTATATTCATAATGTAGACAATAATTTTGAGAAATCAGAACTGACACAAGCCGTAATTCAAATGGCTCACAGTCTAAATTTACGCGTAGTAGCTGAAGGTGTAGATACAGAAGCAGAACTTGATTTCTTACGGCGATACAACTGCGATGCTATGCAAGGTTTTCTCTTAAGTCGCCCTTTACCAGCAGCAGAACTAGAAAATTTTTTTTAATATGCCAACATCTTACTAACAACCACTTAACTTATTACGAAAAGCTTGGGCATTGCTTTACAAGGCAAAATATTGTGTAGCAATGCCATAAGCTAGTTGGGTATGTAGAATTGGCTGACTGCATACTATTATAGAGAGCTAGTATTAGAGGTTGTGTTATGTTTTTGGTATAAGATAACGTATAAATTGTATAAGTTGTATACGAACGGCAAAATCAGTGTATAGTTTTTGATTAAAAGAATGGCAAAGCGATCGCTCCAAGCATCTGTAGAAGGTATTAGAAAAGCTAAACTGGCGTTTAAGCGCAAAGGCTGGACGCAAGAATATTTAGCTGCGACTGTTGGTTTAGAGACTCGTCAGCCAATATGGAAGTTTTTCACAGGTAAACCGATAGATCGCCAAGCCTTTAACGAGATATGCTTAGTTTTAGATCTAAATCCGGCAGAAATTTTACAAAAACCTACTGATGATGAAGTCTTTCTGGCAGAGAATCCTGCTCAGTTGACTTTAGATACTCATAGTCTAGTCGAAAAGCTGCGGTCTATTCACTATGACAAAATTCACGCCCAGTGCGGTACTTTGCATATTTTAGATATTGCCCAGCCTGTAGATTTGAATCAACTATATGTTGATGTCAATATCTTGGAGGAAATGAATAGCCAGACATGGATAAATATTAACGATCTACAAAAATGCGATCGGGATAAATTTGACAGATTTGGCTTAGGTAAAGTACGTCAAAAGCGGGTTGCTGGACTAGAAGCAGTTTTACAATATTCAAAGCTGATGGTTTTAGGAAAACCCGGCTCTGGTAAAACTACATTTTTACAATCAATTGCTATTAGTTGTAATCAAGGGATTTTTCAACCTGATTGTCTGCCAATTTTTATCAATTTAAAAAACCTGGCTGAAGATACTAGGGAATCTCCCCAGACAAGTTTAGTAAGTTATATTCATAACTATTTTTTTAGCTTTGAGATTAACGAACAGCAAATTTTTACAGTATTTGCTCAAGGTAAAGCTTTAATTTTATTAGATGCTTTAGATGAAGTTGCCGAAGCAGATAGCGAAAGAATTATTAAAAATATTAGACAATTTATTGAGACTTTCCCGAAAAATAGAATTATTATTACCTGCCGTATTGCTGCTCAATATTATAGATTTCAAGGATTTACTGAAGTAGAAATTGCTGATTTTACTAAATCGCAAATTGCTACCTTTGCGAGAAAATGGTTTTTAGCAGTTGCCAAAAGACCTCCAGCCAAAGCACAATCATTAGCCCATAAGTTTATTCAAAAATTAGAACTACCAGAGAATGCAAGAATTTTAGAATTGGCTTCTACACCAATTCTGTTAAATCTTACCTGTTTATTATTTCAATTTGTGGAAGATTTTCCCTCTCAGCGTGCTGAACTATATAAACAAGGTTTAGATTTACTACTAGTACACTGGGATGAAGCAAGGGGCATTAAACGAGATAAAATTTATCGCAATTTATCTTTACTCCAAAAAATCAAATTGCTAAGTCGCATTGCCGCAATTACATTTACCCAAAGAGATTTCTTTCTTCCAGAAGCTAAAATGCGGCAACTCATTGCCGATTATCTATCTCATCTTCCCCAAGCTACAACTGATGCAGATGCTTTGGAATTAGAAAGTGCAGCTGTATTAAAAGCTATTGAAGCGCAACATGGGTTATTAATTGAACGAGCGAGAGGCATTTATTCTTTTTCACATTTAACTTTTCAAGAATATTTTACAGCCAGAGAATTTTTTGCTAATGCCAATCCTCAAACACTACAAGAACTAGCCACTCACATTCATGAAGAACGTTGGCGAGAAATATTTTTACTAACTGTAGGGATGTTACAACCTGCCGATGATTTGTTGCAGATAATGAAGCAACAAACTGATAAGTTAGTAACTAGCAATGAAAAATTAAAGGCTTTCTGCAATTGGGTAGCGGCTAAATCCACTGCTGTAAACCAAGACTATCATCCAGCTAGCGTACGCGCCTTTTACATTACTATTGCCCTACCACCAGAACATCCTTTAGCCCGCAATCAAATTTTTGCTCTATCTTTAGATCCGCGGCTAGCAGGAAATCTGGCTAATGATTTAGCTTTAGATTTAGCTCTAACTCATGCACTTTCTGTCAGCTTGACGATGACTGCTGAGATATTTTTTCAACGCTTATTTACTTTGAGTTTAGCTTTAGATTTGGAACATCTGTTGACAGAGCAGCCATCGTTAAAGATATCGCTACAAGATTTAAAAAACCAACTACCATCACAAAAACAAAGTAGAGAAGCATTAAAACTTTGGTGGCAAACTCATGGAGAAACTTGGATTGAGAAATTGCGTAATTTAGCGATCGCTTCTCGTCAAATTGGTCATGCTTGGCAGTTTAACCAAAAAGATTGGCAGGAATTGCAACATTATTGGTATGCCAATGAATTAATATTAGATTGCCTCAATAATGCTGCGAATGTGACTCCTGATGTGCGGGAATCGATAGAGAATAGTTTGCTATTAAGTCAATAGTCATTTGTTATATAGTCCAGAGTCAAAAGCAAAGCATTTAATTTCCCCTTGCTTCCTAATCCCAATCTCCACTCTTCAGAGGGATGGGCAATGACGGCGCTTTCGGTACACTCAAAAATGAATACCAAGCTGTTTTTCTGTTGCCACTCTCGGAAGCTTCTAGTTATGAAATTATCTGCGCGTTTATTGTCACTACTTTTGTTGTTTACTACACTAACAGCCTGTAATCAGACTCGCGCCTCCTTAGATAATGCCACGCCGCAACCATCAGCATCTTCAGTTGAGTTGGCAGAGAATTCGACACAGCAGAACAATGTCATTCCCACTGAACCGCTTTCACCCACACCCATCCGTATTAACCTGAGCGATCTACCAGCACCTTTCGCTACAGAAAGTGCTTCTAAAAGTCCAGAGGTTGTACCAATTCCGCAAAAGCCAGTGCTGCGCGTACCGCCAGGATTTAAAGTTAATGTCTTTGCTGACGGTTTAGAAGCACCTCGTTGGCTGGCTTTAACTCCTAATGGTGATGTGCTGGTGACAGAAACTAGACAAAATCGCATTCGGCTGTTGCGCGACAGCAATGGAGATGGGGTGGCTGATGTACGCCAGACGTTTGCAAGTGCCAAAAATGGTCTAAATATTCCTTTTGGTATGGCTTTTAGTGGTAATTCCTTCTTTTTAGGTAATACCGATGCAGTGCTACAGTTTCCCTACACGAAAGGTCAACAGCAACTCACTGGTACGGGCAAAAAAATTGCCGATCTTCCTGGAGGTGGCTATAACCAGCACTGGACTCGTAATGTTGTAGTTTCGCCTGATGGTAACAAACTCTATGTTTCTGTTGGTTCGGAAACTAACGTACAGCAAGAATCCTTACCACGGGCTTCGGTACAGCAAATGAATTTGGATGGTTCCCAAAAACAGACTTTTGCTGATGGCTTGCGTAATCCCGTGGGTTTGGACTTCCATCCAGTTACGAAGGAACTATACACTACGGTTAACGAACGCGATGGTATCGGCGATGACTTAGTACCAGATTACCTGACACGGCTCCAAAAGGGAGAATTCTACGGCTGGCCTTATGCTTACCTCGCACCGAATAATCTTGACCCACGTCAGAAAACAAATAATAGAAGTAGAAGACCCGATTTAGCAGCCCGTACTCGTACCCCAGATGTGCTGTTTCAAGCGCACTCAGCCGCCTTGGGTTTGCAATTTTATGATGGTAAGACTTTCCCAGAAAAATATCGTAACGGAGCTTTTGTCGCTTTTCGTGGTTCTTGGAATCGCGATCGCGGTACGGGTTACAAAGTTGTATTTGTCTCTTTTGATACTAAGGGACGACCGCAAGGTTACTATGAAGACTTTCTCACAGGATTTTTGCTCAATCCATCTACACCAACTACTTGGGGGCGACCTGTAGGTTTACTGACATTACCTGATGGCAGTTTGTTGGTGACAGAAGAAGCCAATAATCGCATTTATCGCATTCAGTACGCAGGAAGTTAAAAATTAAGGGAGAGAAAGACAGATAGCAGAAGGCTTAAAAATATAATTCTGCTGTCTAGTCAAAGCTAAAGTACTTCTGCCGTCTCATTTATCCTCAGCTTAACCGTTTTACGCTAGATTATTGACAAAACAATAGTCATAGCAGGTTGAGAAATTATTTATGTCACAGCAAGAAAATAATGAGCAATCAAATACTGCTCCATCTTCTTCTCATTCTGGTACAAGATACTGGGGAAATGTAGAGGTTGTAGAAGAGGGTGAAAACTATAGAATTAGCCGTGTAGAAATCAAGCCTCGGCACGGCATCAAACCCCAAATCCATTATCATCGCAACGAACATTGGGTTGTAGTCTCTGGTGTTGCCAAAGTAACTTGTGGTGACAAGGAAATATTATTGAATCGCAACGAGTCAACATACGTTCCAGCCGCAACTCTACATAAAGTAGAAAATCCCGGTTCGATTCCACTGGTGATTTTGGAAATTCAAAATGGTGAGTATTTAGGTGAAGATGATATTGAGCGTCCTTACGATTTAAATTTGGTTAAGTCAGCCAACGAAATCTAAGCCACCTACAGGGGCATCTAAACTAATGAAGTTAACATTAGACATGGAGAAGAGATTTCAGGCTACTCTCCGTGTCATACTAATTATGCGTATAAGGTGTTTTGCAAGTTAGCGATCGCCTCAATTGTGACTGAATTTTGCTCTCTAATGCACCAAACCAGCACGCAAAGCCCTAACAGCCGCTTGGGTTCGATCTGCAACACAGAGTTTGCTCAAAATACCCCGAACGTGAGTTTTTACAGTACCGACAGTTAAATAAAGTTTGTTAGCAATTTCTGCGTTATCACATCCAGCTACAATTAACTCCAACACTTCGGTTTCGCGTTGAGTTAAGGGACAAGTCTCGATAGTTTTCTCCAGTTCTGAGTCCAGCCCATCAATCATTACCCTTTTGCCACTAGTTCCTGAGGTAACGTTGTCTTGGCGTACTTGCTTGAGTACCACATCTGCGATTGCTGGGTCAATCCAGGGACTACCAGTATAAGTTGTTTTGACTGCATCTACTAAGCGATCGCTCTCAATATCCTTCATGCAGTAAGAATCTGCACCCGCCCCAAATGCAGCTAATACAGCTTCCTCGCTGTTTTGCATGGTGAGAATCAAAAGTTTTGTTGTTAAATCTGGATTCTCTTGTTGGTATTGCCGATACCTGCGAGTTAACTCAATGCCATCCATATCTGGTAAACCGATGTCAATGGTGGCAACATCTGGCTTTAGCTGCAACAGCAGTTCCAATCCATCCGTTGCGTTAGCAGCCTCACCAATAATTTTAAGGTCTGCCTCAGCTTGTAAAGCAGCCCGTAAGCCTATTCTGGTAAGGTTGTGGTCTTCAATCACAACGACCTTAATCTCACTCATGGCTGTTACCTCTAACCAGGATTATCTAAATTACAGAATAAAATGACTTTGCTATCTTACTTTGAAGTTTATACCAAAAAGGAGATGATATTAATTTTCTCAAAAATACATCTAACTAAAGTCGTAAAATATGCATCAAAAGACAAAAATCTGCAACTTTACTAAAATTTTTTTTGCATCTATCCATTGATAGATTTTATGTTGATAGTAAGAATTGCAGAACATAGCCGAATAAAATCAAAATTCAGAGAATTGTGAATTGAAGTTAGCACACTTAAACAGTTATTTTTTTAATTAGCCATGTCACTAAATAATTCTGTCAAACAAGATCGCATCTTAGTAGTTGATGATGTGTATGACAATTTAATACTGTTAGAAACAGTTTTACAAGAAGATAACTACGAAATTATTTTAGCGCAAGATAGTAAAAGTGCTTTGGCTATAGTTGAGCAGTCGCCGCCAGACATAGTACTGCTTGATATTATGATGCCTGAATTAGATGGCTATGAATTCACTCGTCGCATTCGCCAAAATCAAAACTTACCATACATTCCTATTTTATTAATTACTGCGCATATTTACTCTAGTGTTGTTGAAGGACTTGATGCAGGTGCTGATGATTTTATTCGCAAGCCATTCGATCCAGATGAGTTAAATGCAAGGGTTCGTTCGCTTTTACGTTTAAAGCATACTATAGATGAACGCGACCATATGGCTAGTTTACGAGAAGATTTCGTTTCGCGGTTTACTCACGATTTACGAACACCATTAGCAGCTGCAAATAGAGTATTAAAGTTAATGCGAGAAGGGATGTTTTGCTCGGTTACGCCAGAATTTGCCCAAATTATTAATACTATGATTGGTAGCAATCAAGATTTGCTGGAAATGGTGAATACTTTATTAGAAGTTTATAGACATGAAGCTGGTTCCAAACATTTAAAATTCTTTCCCTTTGATATTCGAGAATTAGTTCGGGAAGTGACCCAAGAATTGAAGCCGCTAGCAGAAGAAAAAAACTTAGATTTAAAGGTAGAACTCGGCGAAAAGCTAGATTTAGAGCCAGAATCAGCAAATATGGTAATGGGCGATCGCATAGAATTGCGACGAGTTTTAACAAATATTATCGGCAATGCAATTAAATTCACAGCAACAGGATATATAGATGTCAGCTTATCTTTAGATGCTAATAACGTACTCATTAAAATTCAAGACACAGGCCCGGGAATTTCTCAACAAGACCAAGCATTTTTATTTGAAAGATTTCGTCCGGGTAAACACACAGGTTCGGGTAGTGGTTTAGGACTTTATTTATCTCGTTGCATTATTGAATCACATCAAGGTGCAATTAATGTAGAGTCTGAACCGGGACATGGGAGTACATTTACTATCAGTTTACCTAAATAAAAATAAAATAGCGTCCGCTATGACAGGTAGCGAACACTATAGACACTATGGCAAACAAGGAGACACTTAATTCAATTACTTATCAACATCGGGAACGAAATCAGGACGTTCTTTATCTTCCCAACCTACAGGACGTTTAGAATTGTACCAAGCAATAGATCCAATAATTGCAGCTGCAACAAAACCGACAATTAAAACAGTTGTTAAAGCAATAGAGTAGCTAGCACTGCTTTCTGCTGCTACAGGTGCTTGCGTCAAAAGGTAACTAAAGACAATATTCATCATCATTTTTAAACCTGAATTTACTAAGAAATCATAGCTAGAAGTCTTATTATTAAGACTATGATTATTTCTAACAAGAAGGGATAAAATTATGTTTATTATCCCTTCTTTCTAAAATGGCTGTTATTAGTCTAAAGCCTTCTTAACTTCATCTTTGAGGTTTTCGGCTGTATGGCGAACCTGAGATTCTGCTTGCTTTGCTTGTCCTTCTGCTTTATCGTTAGGGTTGCCAGTAACTTCACCGATTGCTTCTTGCACTTTACCTTCGATATTTTTAGCAACAGCTTTAGCTCTATTTTCTAGACTCATAATACGCTCCTGTGATTTTGTATATTTACTTAAGGCTGCTTGAGCCATCCAATGTTTATAGATTAACGGTTTATTTTGGAAAAAGATTCTATCTTGAGAATAGAGTTAATGAGATTCTTTTTATTCGTAATACATAGTTTATTAATAGTTCAATTAATCTCTAAGATTCACAACCAAAATCTTCAGATAGAAGCAGATAGATGCGCAGTTCCTTCTCCAGATAAAGGGTTTTGAACCCCTAGATAGGCGGCATACAGACGGCAGAACTGATAATTTATCTAGCTAGCGATCGCAAGAATAAAAAAATGACATTAGCAACACAGCAAATAGCAGTAGGCGTTTTTGCCAAATTTTCAGATGTAGAATTAGCAGTTTTTCAATTAATAGCTGCTAACTTACCCATGATTAAAGTATCTGTAGTTTGTGCCGTCACTAGTCGTCTAAGTAGTTTACTATCAAGTTTGGGAATTTCTGAAGAAGATATCAATGTTTTGACTGATTTAGTTTCCCAAGGTAACTACTTAGTAATAGTAAAAGCTACTCCAGAAGAAATCAACCTAGCTGAAAAAATTCTCAGCCAAGGAAGCATTCAACGCTGGTCAGTTTCTTCAGCGTCATCACTGTCTACAGGTCGCTATAAAAATGCAGTTTGTTTGTTTTTTAATCAACAAAATATAGAACGAGCTATTTTGGAGTTAAAAGTAGCCGGCTATCCCATGAATCAAATTTCTTTGGTAGCAGAAAGAATACTCATGAATGAAATCATTAGGGAGGTCAAGGTATTTAGTAAAGATGACTGGATAATCTTAAAAATCCCAGAAAATATTGCCAGGAATTATAAAAGTTTTTTGCATTTGGATGGTTATCTATTAGTGCTAGGTGGTACCGATATTCAAATTGCAGCTGCAAAAACTATTTTGCAAGCTAATGGAGTTGAAGACTTCCAGATTTATTATCCACTTAGTAGTTACGCTGTTCATAAAGTTTGATGATTTTATCCAGCATAAAAAAAGCAGTCTCTAGCTAGACTGCTGATAAATATTTTTATTAAAAAGATTGAAACTAGCTGCTAAATTTACCAACAAAAAGCTCCTTATATAGAAATTGATTTGTGGGGATACACTTGATATATTATAGATTTAGATTTCGGCAAGAGCGCATTGAAATTCAGCGATGCAAAAGCCTGAGATATAATTCTTTTGACTTTTGACTAGCTTGTCGCACTACTAGTTTACTGACAATGCAATATCTGTCTCAAATAACATAATCGTAGTTTCATAACCAATTCTACCCATTTCTGGTTCTTCTCCCATTTGCATTTCTACAAGATAAGCCCAAGTTTGAGAATTAGGGCTGCATTTAACTATCATTCCTTCTCCGCCAATAAATTCTACGGTTTGTCCTTGAGAAAATTTAGGTATTGTCAAAGTTTTGGCACTCATTGCAATCACCGTTTTTCATAAATATCATTTCTATTTAAATTTATAGTGTAAGATTTCTATTTCATTATCTATCGAAAGTTTAAATGCAGAGGTTAATAGCTTAATTCTAGAGAATTAATTTCTTAAATCTACAGATTAAATATTATTTTTTATAAACTTATTTTTTTTAGTTAACGATCGCAGCGATCGCATTTGTATTACTTTCTGTTAAAATAATATAAAAACTGTTAAAAAATGTAGTGTTACCAATTATGTAATATCTTTGTGATTAAAACAAGGCAGAAAAAGTAATATTTAAAAACCAATATAGTCGAAATTGACATTAGAAATGTTAAAGCGTTTGAAGATAGGAAGCAAAATCGGAGCTAGTTTCGCTCTCGGTCTAGCAATTTTAAGCGCGATTGGTATCATCTCCTATCGCACTGCTAATGCCTTGATTACAACTTCATCTTTGGAAAGTCATACATACCAAGTGCTGGCGCTGATTGAAGAAGTCAGCTCCAGACTTTTAAAAGCTGAAACTGGACAACGCGGTTATCTCATTACAGGAGCGCCGCCTTATCTAGAGCCGTATCAGACAGCAATAAAATCCATAGATCAACCTCTCCAAAAACTGCGTACTCTCACCACCGATAACCCCAATCAACAACGTCGCCTTGATATGTTGCAGCCGCTGGTAGTTGAAAGGGTAAATCTAATGCAAAGAGTGGTTGAAGTGCGACAAAGTCAAGGCTTTGAAGCAGCGCAGAAAATAGTGCTTTTAAATCAGGGGAAGCAGCTCATGGAGAGAATCCGCAACCTAACTGATGAGATGAAAACAGAAGAACGCCAATTATTAGAGCAACGTTCTAAGAAAGCAAAAATAGCAGCCGGGGAAACTCTCGCTACTATTACCTATGGTATTCCGATATCTTTTATCTTGATAGCTTTAATTGGCTATTTGTTGTCGCGCAATATCTCCAAACCTCTAAGACAAATTTCTCGCCAAGCAGAAAAGATTGCTGATGGCGATTTGTCAGCTAATTTACCACATACATTACGTCAAGATGAGATAGGCGCACTAACACGTAGTTTCAATCAAATGGTTGTTAATTTAAGAGAAAATCAGCAAAAAAATGAAGCCGAAAATTGGTTAAAATCGAATTTAGCTGAGTTTAGTAATATCCTGCAAGGGCGCAGAAATTTAGCAAATGTTACTCAATTACTCTTATCGCGGCTAGCACCTTTAGTTGGAGCGCAACAAGGAGTTTTCTATGTAATGGATGGCAGGGAAGATCGGCCTGTATTGAAGTTACTTGCTAGCTATGCTTACAGCGAACGCAAAAATTTAGCCAATCAATTTCATTTAGGAGAAGGATTAGTAGGACAATGTGCTTTAGAAAAGCAGAGAATTTTACTAACACAAGTTCCTAATGATTATATTCGGATTAGTTCGGGCTTAGGCGAAGCTCCGCCATTAAATATTGTGGTTTTGCCTGTATTGTTTGAAAACAAGGTGACATCTGTAATTGAATTAGCATCGTTTCAACATTTTAATGAATTACATTTAGTATTTTTGGAGCAAGTTAGCGAAGTAATTGGCATAGCGTTAAATGCTATTAATGCTGATATGCTCACTCAGCAACTACTCCAGCAATCTCAAGCATTGACTGAGGAACTACAAACTCAGCAAGAAGAACTCAAGCACAGCAATCAACTTTTGCAAGAACAGGCACAGGAATTAGAAGAATCGCAATTACTATTAAAACAACAACAGGAAGAATTACAACAATCTAATGAAGAATTACAAGCTTTAAATGAGGAGTTGGAAGAAAAAGCAGAATTGTTAGCAGTACAAAAACGAGAAGTTGAAGCGAAAAATCAACAGATAGAGCAAGCTAGGTTAGCTTTAGAACAGAAAGCCAAGCAATTAACTGTAACTTCTAAATATAAGTCAGAATTTTTAGCAAATATGTCCCATGAGTTGCGGACACCTTTAAATAGCTTGCTAATTTTAGCAAGATTGATGTCAGAAAACCCTGAGGGCAACTTAACAGATAAGCAAATAGAATATAGCCAAACTATATATGCTGCTGGAACAGATTTATTAGAATTAATTAATGAAATTTTAGATTTAGCTAAAATCGAATCTGGTACTTTTATTGTAGAGAATAAGCAAGTAAATTTTGGAGATTTGCAAAGCCATTTCCGAGCGACATTCCGCGAAGTTGCTCTAGAAAAAGGGCTAAGTTTTAATATTGAAATCGATCCAAAATTGCCGCAGAGTTTTAATACCGATCTCAAACGCTTACAACAAATCTTGAATAATTTGTTAGGGAACGCTTTTAAGTTTACCGAACAGGGCGGAGTCACTTTACAAATTAGCATGGCTTCAGCCGATACAGTTGCTTTTGCCGTCAAAGATACAGGTATTGGCGTACCCACAGACAAGCAGCAACTGATTTTTGAAGCTTTCCAACAAGCAGATGGGACAACCAGCCGTAAATATGGGGGAACAGGCTTAGGTTTATCTATCAGCCGCGAACTGGCTCACCTTTTGGGTGGGAGAATTGAACTAGTTAGCCAACCAGGACAAGGAAGTACTTTTACGCTTTATTTACCTTTACACAAAGTTTGGACAACAGCAGAAACTCAACCAGAAAATATTCCCGATCGCAAAAGCAAAGAAGACCAAAAGAAAGTTTCTTCACTGGCGATCGCGCCTTCTTTGCAAACGGAAATTCCAGACGATCGCAATCATATTCAATCGGGTGACAGAGTTTTGCTAGCGATCGAAGATGATGTGAAATTCGCCCGCATTTTGCTAGAAATGGGTCAAGCACAAGGATTTAAGGTTGTAGTCGCTTTGCACGGTAAACAAGGTTTAGCTCTAGCACAACAATTTAAACCCGATGCGATTACCTTAGATATTTGTATGCCAGATATGGATGGTTGGATGGTGCTAGACCGTCTCAAACACGATCTGGAAACACGCCACATTCCAGTACACATCTTTTCTGTTGACGATCGCCAGCAACGCGGCTTAGAGTTAGGCGCGATCGCCTACTTACAAAAGCCTGTTTCTAAAGAACAATTAACTGAAGCCTTAAGTGATATTAAAGGCTTTGTCGAGCGTAAAGTGAGAAACTTGCTGGTAATTGAAGACGACCCATTGCAAGCCCGCAGTATCATTGAACTCATTGGCAATGGCGACGTTCATAGTACAGCCGCAAATTCCGCCGCCGCTGCTTTAGCAACATTGCAATCCCAGCAGATTGATTGCATAGTGCTGGATTTGGGCTTACCTGATATGACTGGGTTAGAACTAATTGAGCAAATTAAAAAACAACCGAACTTACGGAAAATTCCGATTATTGTCTATACAGGCAAACAACTCTCCCGTCAAGAAGAAACCCAACTGCGCCGCCTAGCAGAAACAATAATTATCAAAGATGTGCGATCGCCTGAGCGTTTACTCGATGAAACTGCCTTATTTCTACATCGCATCCAAGCCAATTTACCCCAGCCGAAGCGGCAAATATTAGAGCAACTGCGTAGTTCTGACTCGATACTTGCACATAAAAAGATTTTAATTATTGATGATGACGTGCGCAATATCTTTGCAATTACTAGCTTGTTAGAAGGCTATCAAATGCAAGTATTATTTGCTGAAAATGGTAGAGATGGCATTGAAATATTGCAAGCCAACCCTGATATCAATGCCGTCTTAATGGATGTAATGATGCCAGAAATGGATGGTTATGAAACAACTCATGCTATCCGCCAACACCAGCAATTTCGTTCGCTGCCAATAATTGCTTTAACTGCAAAAGCTATGCAAGGCGATCGCGAAAAATGCATCGAAGCCGGAGCCTCAGATTATATTACTAAACCTGTAGATACAGAGCAATTACTATCACTGCTGCGAGTTTGGTTGTATCGGTAAAAGGCTACGCACTATCTTATGGATGACCCCGTGCAATCTTGAGAAAGAATCAGTTAAATAATTTTTTGTTCTCCAGTGTGATGTGCATCTTTAATGCTGCGTATGAAAATGCAACCATACAACGCTAATAAAGAGTTCGCCACACACAGGAATTATATGGCTAGTCCTATAGAATTTAATTTGTTTGCTCCTTATAACAAAGCCGTATCATTAATTGCTTCTTTTTCTGATTGGCAAGAAATCCCAATGGAAAAGGGTGAAGATGGTTATTTTCGCGCCACTGTAGATTTAGAAGATGGCACTTACGAATATAAGTTTCGCGTCCAGTCCAAAAGCTGGTTTTTTGAAGAAGACCAGTCGGTAGATGTTACTGACCCTTATGCTACCGATATTGATGGCATGAGCGCTAGTGAAAATAGCATTGTGCGGATTAAGGATGGTGAAAGAATTGTTGATACCTATGTTTGGCACCATGATGATAAACCTTTACCGGCTGACCATGAATTAGTTATCTACGAATTACACGTTGCAGATTTTTCTGGCGGGGAAGATGACCCCAAACTGCGCGGTAAATACAAGCATGTGATTGAGAAGCTAGATTATCTCTGCGATTTGGGAATTAATGCCATTGAACTAATGCCAGTCAAAGAGTATCCTGGCGATTACAGTTGGGGTTATAATCCTCGGCATTTCTTAGCTACAGAATCTAGTTATGGTTCTACCGCAGATTTGAAACATTTAATCGATGAGTGTCATGCCAGAGGAATTCGGGTATTGATGGATGGGATTTATAACCATTCCGAAGCGTCCGCACCGTTAACTCAAATAGACCACGATTATTGGTATCACCACGAACCCCGCGATCCTGATAATAACTGGGGGCCGGAGTTTAATTACGAACACTACGACGAAAATCTCGATATCTACCCAGCACGCAAATTTATTGGCGATACAGTGCGTTACTGGATTGAGGAGTACCACATTGACGGTATTCGTTACGATGCAGCAAGGCAAATCGCCAATTATGATTTTATGCATTGGATAGTGCAGGAAGCCAAGCAAACTGCTGGCAGCAAACCCTTTTACAATGTTGCCGAACACATCCCCGAAACACCTAGCATTACCAATGTTGATGGCCCGATGGATGGTTGCTGGCATGATAGCTTTTATCATTGCGTTCTAGAGCATATTGCTGGAGATACATTTGATTTAGAACGCCTCAAAGACGTGCTGGACTGCAAGCGCCAAGGCTTTATGGGTGCAACCAATGTAGTTAACTACCTCACCAACCACGACCACAATCATGTGATGGCCGATTTAGGCGATCGCGACATTTTAGGAGAAGAAGCTTTCCGCCGCATCAAGTTGGGTGTAGTTCTGTTGATGACTGCGGTAGGCGTTCCTCTAATTTGGATGGGTGAAGAGTTTGGTGAGTTCAAATATAAAACTACCGAGCAAGCAAAAATTGATTGGACATTGCTAGCTGGTGACGATAATCGTGGCTTATTTGAATATTACAAAGGTTTAATCGCTCTGCGCAAACAAAATCATGCTTTGTACACGGAAAATATTAACTTTTTCCATGAAAATCCAGAATCTCAAGTCATAGCATATACCCGTTGGAATGGTGAAGGTTCGCGTGTAGTAGTCGTTGCCAATTTTTCTAATGAATTTTTGGCAGGATATACAATTCCCGACTTTCCAGAAAATGGTACTTGGCACGAATGGACGGGTAATTATGATGTCGAAGCTGGTGATAACTCCTTGATGACTGATTTAGGCCCGTTTGAAGCTAAGGTATTTGTCTGGCAATAACAGTCAGAGATTTTGTTGCACAGAATCGTTATAAAGAGAATAACCAGGTTTCTTGATAAGCCTGGTTTTGTCTTTTTAGCTAAATATTTATTGTCTATATTTTCTTAACAATTCATCTTCAGCATTACATTAAATTCAATCCTAAATATTTCCTAAATTATTAATTTCAAATTAAATTCAATCGTAAAATACAAAAAGTTAGAACCATAGAATTATTTGCTTATCTCACTTGAGACGGGCGTAAAAATATTATCAAAGTTTTATTTTGGATATTAAGCGTAATTTCTATAAATTGCATTTTGGCTCATGAATATTCCTCAAGAAGTAGTTAGATTCAACTTGATTGCAGCTTTGGGAATTGAGTAGAGTAATTTATTTACTGCAAAGCCTGGAGAGATGTTTATGAGATAAAGAAAATTTTAATTAAAAAGCATGGTTGAGTAATTTCGCGTTATTTAGCCATAATCATTTTCCCAAATAGTTCATCAAATAATTAGTGAAGCTTGTCTTTCAAGATTAAAGCAAGAACACTAGTTAATTTTCTTGTGCCTTTATTATGTCTTTACCTAACCCAAAATTAGAAGATATCGAAATTCAGTTACTACTTGAAGGAGTTTACCGCTACTGGGGTTATGACTTCCGCAATTATGCCTTATCTTCGCTCAAGCGTCGTATCCATCATTTTATTAAAAAAGAAGGGCTGAATAGCGTTTCTAATTTGCAAGAGCAGGTTTTACACGATCGGGAATTTTTGGAACGATTTTTGCTGAGTATTACAGTAAATGTAACTTCCATGTTTCGCGATCCTAGCTTTTATCTAGCGTTGCGCAACGAAGTAATTCCGCTTTTACGTACCTATCCTTTTATTCGGATCTGGCACGCCGGATGTTCAACAGGAGAGGAAGTTTACTCGATGGCGATTCTACTAGAAGAGGAAAAACTTTATCAACGTTGCCGTATTTACGCCACAGACTTTAATGAAAAAGTACTGCAACAAGCTAAAAGTGGAATTTTTTCTCTCAAACTCATGCAGGATTATACCCAACTTTATCTAAAAGCTGGGGGAAATAAATCGTTTTCAGAATACTATACAGCAGGTTATGACAATGCCATTATTCGCTCATCTTTACGAGAAAATATTGTATTTGCCCAGCATAATTTAGCAACTGATAGTTCTTTTAACGAATTTCATATCATCATTTGTCGTAATGTCTTAATTTATTTCAACCAAACACTACAAAAGCGCGTACACGAACTTTTTTATAATAGCCTTTGCCCTTTTGGTATTTTAGGTTTAGGACGACAAGAATCAATTCGTTTTACAACTAAAGACCAGCAATACCAAGAGCTTGTCAAAGGTGAAAAGCTCTATCGGAGGTTGAATTAAAAGTGTTTAAAATTGTAGTTATTGGTGCATCTTCTGGTGGTTTATCTGCGATAAAAGTTTTGCTACAAAATCTCCCAAAAGATTTAGAATCTCCTATTGTAATAGTGCAGCATCGCCATCGAGATTCTTGCAATAAGTTAGGAGAGCTTTTACAGCAAGATACAGCTTTAACAGTCCGAGAAGTTGAGGATAAAGATGAAATTTTGTCAGGTTACGTTTACTTAGCACCTGCTGATTACCATCTCTTAATTGAATCAGGCTACTTTGCGCTTTCTATTGATGCGCCTGTTTCTTATGCTCGTCCTTCGATCGATGTTTTGTTTGAGTCGGCTGCTGATGTGTATGGCAAACAAGTAATTGCAGTAATTTTAACCGGAGCCAATGAGGATGGCGTGCAAGGTTTAAGAATGGTCAAATCTAATTTTGGGATCGCAATTGTTCAAGAACCTACTGATGCTGAATATGCTGTGATGCCAAAAGCTGCTATTACTGCTGTTGCTGTAGACTGGATTTTGCCGCTTGAAGAGATAGCAAAGAAATTAGTCTATCTTTGTCATTATAATATTAAAAAATAAAAATTTAGGTGCAACCTAAAATTAATATCCTATCTATGAAACATTAATCTGAAACTTTACTAGAAATGAGGAGAAAATAAGGTAAAGCTAACTTATAGCAGTCAGATATCATTTGTAAAATTCTTGTTCTTTCATGCTTCGGTTCCTTTGCGGTTCCTTAAACAGAATATTTTCCAAGACTCAGATAGGAATTGTTATATAAGGATATATACTTATCATAAAAGTTTATATTTTCAGCTTAACAACTTCAAAAATCATATATACAATCTCTTCTAGCTCTATAGTGCTTTGAATTTTAAATACAGATTTCTATATATACTTCATCTACCTAAAGATATAAGTTTATACATTAAATAATAGTTTTATAATGAGTTTATAGTTAAAGTTTTTCACCTTTGCTCATATTTTTTTTATCTGCTAGAATTCTGAAGAAACTATTAACTTTCACAAAGAAAACTGAGGACAGGGTAAAATATGCGGATCGCAAATAGCATAAATCCTGAAATTCCGCAAACATCTCTAACTTTAGAAGGTTTAAGAGTTTTGCTAGTGGAAGATAATGAAGATACACAACTCTTGCTAACTTTTTTGTTAGAAGATTCAGGAGCCAATGTAGCAGTAACAGCATCGGCCTATGAAGCGCTAGCAGTATTAGAACAAACGCAACCCGATATACTGCTTTGTGATATTGGCTTGCCTGAAATAGACGGGTGTACTCTGATACGAAAAATTAGAGCAATGTCCGCACAACAACTAAAACAAATTCCCGCAATAGCCTTGACGGCTTATGCTCAAGAAACTGTTGAACAGGAAGCACTAGCATCTGGATTTCAGGCATACTTTGTCAAGCCAATAGAACCGGTTGAATTTATTAATTCTGTGGCCAATCTTCTCAAAAGCAATTATCGAACCAATCCTGCGCGCAAAGCACGGACTGCAATTTGAGTGCGATCGCTTACCGAAAGCTTGTTTAAAATGTTGCGAACGTGGGTTTTAACTGTGCCAACTGTAATATAAAGCTGTTCGCCAATTTCGCTGTTGCTGCACCCATCAACAATTAACTTCAAAACATCTAATTCCCGTGTAGTTAAAGGGTAAGCAAGAAGTAATTCAGTTTCTGATTCTGACAAAGAGTTAATTGCAACTGTTGAAGGTTTAGTAGGAGAAGTTGCTTCTGTATAAACGTTATTGCTTTGTCGCAATACAATCCGAGCAATAGCAGGGTCAATCCAGGAATTACCTTCATGAGTAGTTCTGATAGCATCTGCTAACTTCTCTATGCTGGCATCTTTCATGTAATAAGAATCTGCTCCAGCAGCAAACGCAGCTAAAACAGTATCTTCACTATCATTCATAGTCAAAATTAAAATCTTAGTTGCCAAAGATGCGTCTGCTTCCGAATCTTTAAATATCTGCGTTAGCTCAATTCCACTTAGATCTGGCAAGCCTACATCTACTATCGCCACATCTGGTTGCAGAGATTTCAGTAGCGACAATCCAGATTTGCCATCTTTAGCTTCACCAACTACTTGAATTCCTTCTTGTTGCTTTAAAGCAGCACGCATACCTATACGAGTTAGGTCGTGGTCTTCAATTAGAATTACGCGAATCTCGTTCATCATTCAGCCTCAAAGAATCTATGTATACTTTTTTCAGCACTTGGAGATAACAGAATTCTTCTTTTTGGTAGGTTATCTCTGCTTTTTCAGCAATTCTAAAGCGATATAACAATTTGAGTCTATCCATCGGAGGAACTGTTTGCACGAGCCAATTCACAATCTCAAGAGCAATGCTCTCTCATTCGAGAGAAACCATCTAAAAGCTGCACAATTAGACTAAAGATTTTTTACTACCTATCTAGAGGTAGATGTTTTAAATTGGCAATATAGCAATAGTAACTAAATTAAGCAACCCAGACATATCCAAAAATGAATATAAAGACTGTTCAGTACTATCTCTACAACGATTTCAGCTAACTTAGCCTTAAATTCGTTTGCTTTCTAATATAAATTTGTTAATAGAAAATTTCTCGCAAAAGGTCTAAGACTGCTATATAATGCCAACAATTTAAGATGTTATGGCAAAACTAGAGACAAGACACGTAAATTTCGAGTTCTCTAACAAGATTGAAAGGTACTGGTTAGGAAATAGTGCTTTTAAAACCCATTTATTAAATAGCTTAACAATTCTGCTGCCGGATATTGAAAAATACTTAATTCAGAATGTCAAAAGAAGAATTAGAAAAATTGATAACCCTGAGTTAAAACAACAAGCACAAGCTTTTATCTGTGAAGAAGCCCAACATTCTCAGCATCATAGCAAATTTTGGCATAATTTACACTTGTTAGGCTATAAATTTGACGGCTATTTGCTTGTTCTTAGACAAATTCTTTTTAAGTTTTTGTCCGCCAAACTGAGTATAAGCCTAAATTTAGCTGTTGGGGCTGGAATTGAACACCTAACCACTTTAATGGCTGAATATGCTCTTGATGGCGATTTTATAGCGTCCGCAGAACCAAATTTAAAGCGGCTGTTTGAGTGGCACGCTATTGAAGAAATTGAGCATAAAAATGTGGTATATGATGTACTGCAATATAACAATAAAAGCTACTTCATCAGAATTGCAGGTTTATTAATATCAAATCTTTTAGTTCTCTTTTTTCTTTTTTGGGGCTTGGCTATTCTCTTGTACCAAGATAAAAAGCTCTTGAATAGAAAAGTTTGGCAAGAAACTATTCAATTTCTATTTACTAAAGAAAAATTTTTGCATAGAGCTTTATTAAACTCTATAGATTATTTGAGAAAAGATTTTCATCCTTCTTAAAAGTAGCATGGATTTATGATTCAGAAGATAACCTTTTCAGATTGAAATTATTGACAGCTAAAATGAAGATGGGTTTTTGATGGGATTGAGATACCTAGATATCAAAGCTTGAGCAGCTTGATGGTGCTTCTGTAATGGCTAAAAGCGCATTGATTATTAACTAACACAACGACGCGATCGCTAGAAAAGCTAAATACTAAAGTTTAGTTTAACTTCATAATCATTTGACAATTATACTTAAATTATCTTTGATTTTATTAGCTTAAATTAGTAATAGTAAATTTTTCAAATTAAGTGCTTTCAACATTAGTTATTTGATTGCTTAATGTCATTCTTAATGTAAGAGTACGGTCAAAATTATTAATTGTAGGCAAATCTATCTATGAAAAAAGGTTTGTACGCAGCTTCACTTGTGCTAATTTTTTCTTTGTTAGCAATACCAAGTGTTTTAGCTAAACCTAAAGCCGAGCGAGGGAACGCTAACATTAATTACAATGTCGACCCTAATGTATTGGTAGATAATTCCAATTTATCAGGAAATAATATTCGCTCTAATACTGGAGGAAGACTGCGCGGGCAGGAACGAGCAGCTTATGTTCATTGCTTGAATGCTGCAAAAAAGAACCGTGAATTTACTGGAATGAACAATTGCTCTCGCAATCAAGTTTATGGACAGAGTAGCAATAATGTTCAGCAATTGGTTCCGAATAACTTACCTGTTAATGTCAATTCCAGCGTCAACGTAGAAAAAGAATAATAACCCAATACGGTTCAGTTAAGAGAAAAAGCCTGATTATTTTCTCTGGAAAATCATATAAAATTTTTCAAAGCTCTCATATTTAAGTGAGAGCTTTTTCATGAGTATAAGAAAAAAAGTGTTTTTATAAATTAGGCATTTCTCGGAGAATTAAAATCAGCTATCGCTTCATTAAAAATAATATGACAGATCTAAAAAAGCATTTCCAGTTCTTAATCGCCTTGGGGATACTCATTCCACAAAGTTGTTATCTCTCGTAAACTTTGGTGATTTCCATTGCCCAAAATAAGATGGTCTAGTAAGGGAATACCTAAAAATTGCGCGCCTGCTAACAACTGGCGCGTTAATTCTATATCTTCTTGGCTGGGTTCAACATTTCCAGAAGGATGGTTATGTGCAACGATAACTCGTGTTGCTCCTTGACGCAGAACTTCTCGAAAAATTTCTCTAGGAGATGCTAAGGTTTCGGTGGCTGTACCGATTGTAATTACTTGTGTTCCCAACAAACGATTTTTCACATCTAATAATAAGACTCCAAAATGTTCTTGGGTCTGCCACATCAAATTTTGACTAAAAGCTGCCGCAGCTGCAAGCGGACTATCAATAGTTGCGCCTTCGGGACGAGATTGAAAGGCACGTTTGCCGAGTTCAATAGCCGCTAAAATAGTGGTTGCTTTTGCCGGGCCGATTCCCGGAATTTGCATTAATTCAGCAGGGGTAACTTCTCGTAAAACCGCCAAAGGATCGCGCTGATGTTTGCCCAATTCACTTAATATATATTGTCCCAAACCCACCGCAGATAGTTTTCCGGCTCCTTGTCCAGTACCTAGCAGAATTGCAATTAACTCGGCTGTGGCTAAAACTTTTGGGCCATGAGCCATTAAGCGCTCACGCGGTCGTTCAGTCTCAGGCATATCGGCAATTCTGAGGCAATAGGTCATAGAGTAACTGCGAGAATATTTACCATAGTTGGAACTATCTTTAGTTATCCCTTGTTTGCTCAATAAATTATCTCTACTTGAGAAAATCTTTAATTTTGGCAAATATTCTCACCAATACTTTGCAAGGGTGCGCTTCTTACTTGAGTCAGGGGTACGGAATAGTAGGCAAGCTCAAGATGGGAATAATATTTTATACCAATTTAATTAGTGGTTGTGACATACGGACTTTCGTCAAGGATGGCTACAGATGCATCTGTCGCATTCTTTTTCAAATTGAGATTAGCTTTTATACAACGGGTGCAAATCAATGGGATTTATTGTTCATCGAGGTGGCGATCGCTTTGTACTTCAAAGTCATGAGATGGGAACTTTCATCGGCTTGATGCTTTTGCCCATACCTGGAGAAACACTGCAAGCATTTGCTTATAATTTTGGCTCAACCTGCGATCGCAAAGAATTACTGAATGTTGCTGACTTCCCCGAACTGGCCCATGTAGAATTTTTTGCTATTGAGTATCCAGGTTTTCACGATTTCGATCGCTTCCTGCATAGCCCGGATTGGCAATCTCTGCATAATTTTTTGTATGCGGAGGCAAAAGCGATGGGCTACAACGCCAAACGGGAAAAACCTGCACCCAATCCCCTGACAGCTTTGTGGCAATACACACCGCCTAATCCGGCTGGTTCGTGGAAGGTTCCGGCGTTTGGTTTATGGGTGAATGAGCAAGGCTGTTGGCTTGGCAATCGAGATGGTTTAATACTGGCTATGGATTGTCAGGGACAATTTGCCTATCAGCACAAGCTTCCTCAAAATGTGCGCTGTTTGGTAGGAGACGATCGCTATCTCTACGCGAGTTGTGATGATGGTCAGATTTATGATGCGATCGCCAAATTGCCTCGGTCAGTTTACAATGCCCGTAATGACAGCGTTCCTCATTTTTATCTGTTTTTCATCTATGCCCTAGCGCTGCATGGCGATCGCCTTGTGGTGTTGGATGCCTACGGCAATTTAACTTACCTCGACTCTAACTTGAAGGTATTGTGGCAACAGAAAACTTCTACTTGGGGAGGCTGGTTTTTAGCTGCTGACGAGCGAGCAATTTATCACGGGCACAGTCGCGGCGTTACCTGCTACAACCCAAACACGGGTAAGATTGTTTGGGAGAATAGCACGGCAGCTCCAGTTCTTTGCGGACAGTTGACTGATGAGCAGCTGATTGTTGGTACAAGTGATGGCACGATTTATCAACTAGAGAAAGTTGGGGATCTTAAAATTCGGCAAACTCAAATCGCAACTCTTGCTAATTGTCAGTCTGCTGCCTATGCCTGTGCTATTTCTGAAGATCGACAGTTCCTATATGTGGCTGATAGTCAAGCTAATCTCTATTGTTTTATTGTCGGGAGCGATCGCTTTTCCATCTATCCCACTGGCTGCGGTGCAGTTCTCACGATGCGCCTCTGGAAAAATCGCCTTTATGTAACGACTACCGATGGTGCGATCGCCTGTTTTGATGTGGAAGCATTTGCAACTCCCAACTCACCCACTCCACAACCTCAACCTCATATAATAGCTGCTGCAACTACCTCCCCAGCAGTTAACGCCGGAATTTTGGTAGAATGCATCAAAAAAGGTAGCAAACTCAAAGTTTGTACCCTTTCTCCTGGCTATCACCCACACTGGAACGTGCAGTTTCCCCAGAATCTGCGTCAGGAAGGAGTACGCTATCGGGTGGACGCTTTAGAAGAAGCTAAACAAGGGGGATTTTACAGAGTAGTCGGTAATATTCAACGGGTATAATAGCGAGCCAGACAGCAAGCGATCGCTCTCAGTTTTAACTACCAATTAAATAACTGCGATCGCTTAAAGAGATGCGATCGCTCTGTTATCTTGTCGCTACTTGATAGGCTTACTCAATGCTTCCACAAGATCGTCTTTTTTCATCTTACTGATGCCAGTAATACCTCGTTTTTTCGCCATAGTTTTTAGATCGGCAGTTGACATTGTTTTAAGAATATCAGTGTCGACAATTGTCTCTGGCATAGGTTGAGGAGTGAGATAAAAAACTTGATTTAAAGCATCAAGTTGTTTACCTTTAGTAATTCCACATTTCAGATTAACGATTGGCTCTAATGTCTTCCAATATTGACGAGGAGCTTCATCTATCCGGTTTGTAGCTATAGCAGGTTTAACTGCTTTGAGAACGCTATCTGGTTGCTTAACTAAATATTCTAATGCTGCTTTGATTTCATCCCTAGATGCTTTAGAGAGATTGATTTTTGGAATCTCTTCACCTGCAAGGATTTTTGTTACTTCAACTGTCTCATCGCTACCATCGGCAATAATGCACCAAACGCGCTCCAAGCCAGCAGCTTCTGCAATTGCATAAATGAAAGAATTAGCAATTACTTGATACTTATCTTCGCCAGTTTCTTTGACAATAACAGGAATCCAATTTCTTCCACCTTTTTGGTTAAGTAAATGGGCTGAAGCTTTGATTAAAAATTCAGGTGCACCAGTTCCTTCACCAGGATCAATTTCATCCAAATATAAATGCATCAAATTTCCAATATCGCTGAGGCTACTCATTGTAAAAAATACTCCTGTGCTAAATCTTTGTAATATTCATGAGCAGAGCGATCTCGATAAACCGCAGGAATACGCGAGAAAGCTGAACTCGCTATATTAGCGTAGCTTGGAACCTCATGAATATGGAGGTCTCTTTTGGCGTTGGTATACCTGGGATAAAAGTAAGACAGTAAATCAAATCCCTCTTTTTTAGCAGTTTTAATAATGTTAGTAATTTCTTGTTGAGCAACTGCTAATTGAGGTGGTGTAGTCTTTTCTCCATTGAAAAAAATTGGCAATGGAATCGGGCTTCCATCAGCTTTTTGAGATTGTACTTCAGGAATAAATTTCTTCATTGCCATTGCAGCATTTTCTAAAGAGAAAAGATTGTTATGCTTTGTGGGAATGAGAATGACATCAGCCGCATAAACAGCCAATTGGCTAAACAATCGCCAGTTAGGAGGTGCATCTATCAGAATATAGTCATATTCTTGCCTTGAGAATTCTAGCTTGCGATAAAGAGTATTCTGTTTAAGATGATTACGCAAGATATTTTCAGACTTCTCTGCTAGTTTTTGATCGGCAGGGATAACATCAAACCGCAGTTCGACTTTAAGCTTTTTTAGAGGAAATTTATAAGGATATAGAGTAGTTTGAAGTTCTACATTCCTTTCTGTAAGAGCTTCAAAAACACTTCCTTTACTTAAAGGAAGACCTAAAGAACTTGTTAAATCTTGTTGGTTAGGGTCAAAATCAACCGCTAAAACTTTCTTACCTAAAAAAGTTAAGATGGCTGCTAAATTTACAGTAGTTGTAGTTTTTCCTACTCCTCCCTTATTGTTATAAACAGCAACAGTTAAAGCTTTAGCTGGATTTTCAATTTTTTGCCGAATTGAAGCAATTACACTATCAATATTATCTGCATCAATTGGAATACATTTTGTTGCTGGATAAATCACTTTTCCATGCTTACGGAAAATTTGAATATGGCAAGAATTAGTAATTATTCCCCACTGTACAGTTTGGCAATAAGGTGCAAGTAGATAACGCTTTAGTTGCTTAACAGTTGTTTGATATTGTGCAGTACCTTCGGATAAGTTAACATCCCTTCCTTTCAATTCCAATAGAAGGTAAGGATTAGATTTCGTGTTGAGAAAAACATCATCTCCAATTGTTTTTCTGGCTGCTTTATCAACGGCACCCTCACCAGTGTTATATTGTGGATGAATTTCTTCAGGTTGAAAACCTAATGCCCTCAATAATTGAGGGCTAAAATGGTCATTTACAACAGCTTCGGGTGCATATTCGGGAAGGCTTTGCATAGCTTCACGAAGGCTAGTAATTGTCATGCTCATAGTATGGGTTAACTTCCAGCAATGTCTTAGTCTAGTGTTCCCATTTGAAGACAATTATTAACTCAATAAATTGATTGTATAAATAAATTATATTTAAATAAGTAAAAAACTAAATTGTGCATTTATTTTAGTGTTTTTTGCAAACAAAAAGGCAAATTGTTTTCTCAATTTACCTCTTTGTTGGCTAATTCCAGTAATGTCAAACTCTAAATAATCACTCCGCAGATATGGGTGTTTGGTTTGTCGCTGAACGTGCTTTCTTTCTATTTGACCTGCGCGTTCCCCCAGCCATGCCATACTGATCGCTAGCTTTGCCATAGTGAGATGCAACACACAGTAGCATTTTCTCTGAAAGAGTATTCAACTCACGTTCTGCTTCTGTTAATGCAGTGTATGTCGTATCCATCATAGTTCGTGCTTGATTGTAGGTGGCTAGTTTATCTCGAATCTCTATAATCTTGCTGTTGTAATCAGCAATTGATAAGCCATTGCCAAAGTCTAACTGAGGATTAATCATTTGCATTCCTTCAATCCGTCGTTCGGCTTTGGTGAGTGCGCTGGAATTGCGTTTGCGTGGTGTCATGAACTTTTCCTGTTGAAATTTTGAGATGGAGAACCCCGATCGCTTTTAATACGGAGTTATTTAGATACCATCAACATACGCAATAAACAGATGTACCAGCCACAGTGAAGTTACAGAAGTTTGCAAGCATTAGGATGAGCAAACTAGATAAATAAGAGTATAATTCCGGAAATTAGCTGCAAAAGCTACTCTAAAAGTTGCAGAAGCTAGTCTAAAAGTTACAGAAGCTAAGGCTGAGAGTCACAATAGCTAGTGTAAAAGTCACAATAGCTAGTCTAAGAGTCACAATAGCTAGTGTAAAAGTCACACTAGCTACTCTACAAGTTACGACAGCTAGTTGACGAGTCACCACAGCTACCCTACGAGTTACACCAGCTAGTCTAAGAGTTGCAAGAGTTAGTGTTGAGAGCGATCGCACTGTTAAAATAGCTGGATCTGGCGATCGCGCTGATTATTTGTTAACAGCAGCATTATTCGGCGATACTTTTACAATTAATTCAGCACCTAATCTTTTCTAACCTGTAACCACCATTCCCATGTTTTAATATTTTGCTGTTGTTGTTCGCAAATTTCTTTGCAGTGCATTTGTCAGATTAACTATAACCTTTCTAGAACATAGCAATCTTCCTCTAAAACTTCCTCTGGATTTTCTAGTTGTTCTGTTGAAGCAAATTCCTGGCACAAATTGTAATAATTTTTATGTGTAACTAAAGAATAGTCTTGTTGTTGAGAATAAAAGCTTGTAGGAATTGTTGTAGGTGTAAAATTCCTCATTTTGTAATCTGTTCTGCAATAATCTACCAGCCTTTGAAACATTAATTTGTTACATTCTTCTGGACGAAATGAAGTGCTAGCTACAATATCGCCTCTCTGCTGTAGAGAAGCCAACATACTATAAAAATGACCGATCGCTTCAATTTGTAAGTAAAAGAACACTCCTTCAAAAAGTATAAATGAAGAGCGATCGCTTATCCATTCTCTCAAAATTAACTCAAGGTTGGAAATTTCCGCCAGATCGTTCAAATCATTCACAGTTATAAAGCGAATCTGGCGATGAGGAAGATAGCCCTTGATTTCAAACTCAGCTAGCTTTTGCTGCTTGAATTTGATATTTACTTCTGTATCAATTTCACAACAAGAAATTTCTGACGAGATAAGGTAAGGATAGTTTGTAAATCCAGCACCAATATTAATAAATACGCCATCTGGGGATTTATCAAAAAATTTATTTAAGCACTCAAGAAAAAATCTATGGCGAAGGGCGTGTACTAAAATTTCTGTTGAGCCAACTTGTTCTGCATACTTATTTGCCCAGATATCACTTTCTTGTGAAATCCATAATGCTGCAAACTTATCGGCGCTAATATGGGATTTTCTGGCTCGAAAAGCATTAACAATCAGGGCTGAATCGTGAACACCACTTGGCATATTTGGAGTGTTGAATAAACTTTAAACTTTTGGCGCTAGCGCATTGTGTATCTCTAACAAGCAATTGTATAGAATTCTATTACCAACTTTCCAAGATTAGCCCATCTACATAGGCAAAATCTGAATCATCCGTGGCCAACCGCCAACCATGTTCTAAACACTGGGCTGCAATCCAAACATCATTCATTGGAATCGGTCGTCCCTTCTGCTTCAATGCCAACCGAGTTCGAGCATACATTACCCCAGTTTCTCGACCTAAAGTTACTACTTCACAGGTTTCAATAAACTCTAGATAACGCGGTAGATTTTGCAAAGAACGACTTGAATTTTCCGCACCAAATAATAATTCACCTACAACCACAGTTGGTAGAATAACTGTTGTCAATGCTAATACCTGAGCCACAACTGCTTCATCGCCATTCAAAAAACGCACTGCGACAGAAGTATCTAAGGCTACGTTACCATTCATTTGGGTCTATCTGCTCAAACTCTGCGGCAATTGTCTGCTGCAATTCTCTAGCTTCAGAATCACTCAAAATTCCCGCAAACTTTGCTAAAGGATGTTCATTTTGGGCTATTAAATCAGGTTCTGGTAACTGACGTAGAAAATTGGATATCACATCAGAAAGCGACAATTGTTTTTGTTTTGCCCAACGTTCTGCTTTTTGGAGCAAAGCTTCATCAATTTCTAATGTAATTTTAGTGGTCATGGCTGTCCATGGTCTTAGACTCTCTCATTTTAACTGTTAGATTGATCCTGAAACCTTCTGCCCCCTGCCCTCTTGCCTTTCTTCGTTAATCCTCCTTACTCTGTTTGTTTAAAGAAGACAACTTCATCCGCCGGCTTTCACGGGATAATGGTACTAAAGCGGGGGCTTGAGTTTGAGTATTGCTTTGTTTAAAACTCTCCACTACCTTAGATAACTCTGCAATTGTCGATGCTTCAAATATGCTGCGCAAAGGTAACTCCAATTGCAAGCTGTCGCGCACTCTGGAAATCAGCTGAGTTGCTAATAAAGAATGTCCACCTAGTTGAAAGAAATTATCGTGAATCCCTACGTGCTTGATTCCTAGCACCTCAGCAAAAATTTTCGCTAACACTTGTTCTACATGAGTTCGAGGTGCAACATAACCTGCGGCTAACTCTGAGTTGATTAAATCGGGTACTTTTAAAGCACGGCGATCTACTTTACCATTAGCTGTCAGAGGTAAGTGCGATCGCACTACAAACATAGACGGGATCGCGTACTCCGGCAGCTTTTGGGTTAAATAAGTTTGCAATTGCGGTACTATCTTACGCGCTGCTTTAGCTTGTAGGGGATTATTTGCATAAGCAGACCATGCACGTTGTTGGTTGCTGTGTGGTAAAACAATTTTTTGATTTATTGCTTCTTCCTGTACAAAAACTACATCATAATTTCCTTCACTACTCGAATCTGACCAACTAATATTTACTTTGTAAGATAGTTGATTAGCCAGTGCATACAAATCTTCCGGATCTACTCCTAAATTCTCGATTCCTTGCAAAGCTTTTCGCATCTGGCCTGCTGTTTGCAAATCTTTTTCACCTGCTAGCCCTTCCGCTATTTTAACTGTTGTCATTACCCGTGCATTCGGTACATTAGTAATACCTAAAATCTCTGGGTGATTCTTAGTTAATAGCTCATCTACTGATGATATTGTTAAATTATTTTCGCCCCAGTCTAGCCATTGTATTTCTCTGCTTTCCGGCTGTTCGCTGCTAATATGAAGAATAGCGTTGTAACGAAACTGAGTTAATTCATTACTTTCTTTCCCTCTAATAAGTTGAATTTGTACGTCGCTAATTTGGGGAAAGCGCTGCTTTAATGCATCAAAAAAAGCTGGATCGATAACTAACTCTGTTTCTTGAAAAAGTTGCATTTGTACGCGTTGCTGCAACTGTGCGCGAGTTAAGGAAGATTCAGCTTGATACAGTTGTACAGATGCATGGAAAGCTGACAACAGCCGCAGATTACGCACATCTCCGATAAATATAACACCTCCTGGTGCAGTCGCTTTTATAGCACCTTCTAGTACCTGAATTAGATAATCAATACTAGGAAAATATTGCACAACAGAATTGAGAATTACCATATCAAAAGCAGCTGCTTCTATTCCAGAAAAATCAGCAGCCATTTTTTGATGCAGCGTTACTTGGGGAAGTTCTTGCTTGGCTAATTGCTGTTGGATGTAGTTAATTGAAATCGGGGAAAAATCTGTTCCATAATATTGAGAACAGTGAGGAGCAACTCTAAAAAGTACTAAACCCGTTCCACACCCAATTTCTAATACTCGCTGCGGTTGCAAAGCTAAAATTTGCGCGACTTGATTATTTATCCACTCACGCATCTGCTCTACAGGAATAGGCTTATTTGTGTAACTACTATTCCAGCCAATAAAATTAAGTTTTGGATCTACATCAGCAGCAGATTGATGATAAGTTTCGTTATAGAGCAGTTGCCATTGCAAAACCTGCTCCTCTTGCAATTGAATTAACTGCTGATTTTCTTGCTCGCTATTGTATTCACTATTCAGAACAACATAAGCTACTAAACGTTTTTCGCCTGCATCCTCATGAGTTATGACTACAGTTTGCTCAACTGCTGGATGCTGACTTAATACTGCTTCAATTTCTCCCAACTCAATGCGGTAGCCACGAATTTTTACCTGCTCATCAAGGCGTCCTAAAAACTCAATATTTCCATCTAATTGATAGCGAACTAAATCACCTGTTTTGTACAGACGGCTTCCAACTTCTGTCTTCTTAAAGCATTCAGCAGTTAAATCTGAACGGTTTAAATATCCACGCGCCAAACCATCACCACTAATATATAATTCACCTGGAATACCAATAGGTAAAGGTTGTAAATTTTTATCTAGAATATAAACTTGGGTATTAGATATCGGACGACCAATTACAGGTAGTAAATTATTATCTGAATTTTTAACAAGAACTTGCCCGGAAGTTGTGACAACTGTATTTTCTGTAGGCCCGTAGTTGTTAAATACCTGGAAATTATGGGAAGCTAAAGGATATTGATTTAATTTATCCCCACCTGTGAGTAATATTCGTAAAGCTGTATTATTAGACCAATCTAATTTTAGAATTTCCTCAGCTAAAGGTGTAGGTAAAAAAGAAATTGTAATTGCTTTTGATATCAGCCAATCTCGCAGATGTTCGGGTATTTGTCTTATTTCATCATCTACAATATAGATACTTGCTCCAGCAGTTAGGTAGGGCCAAATTTCCCAGCCGCAAGCATCAAAAGCAACTCCAGCAATCTGCGTTACTCGGTCAACAGATGAAACTGTAAAGGCTTTTTGATGCCAAAAAATCAGATTTAATAATCCTCTATGTTCAATTTCTACGCCTTTGGGCTTTCCTGTTGAGCCAGAGGTATAAATGACATAGGTAAGATTATTTAGTGTAACTTCACTGGGAAGATTATCTTCACTTTCTTGAGAAATAATTTCCCCATCTCTATCTAAACAGATTATTTGAGAATTGCGATCGCCTAAACGCTCAAGCCATCGCTGGTGAGTTAATAAAATTGGCACTTGAGCATCTTCCAGCATAAATTTTAAACGCTCAGGTGGATAGCTGGGATCTAAAGGTAAGTATGCTCCGCCTGCTTTCAAGATGGCTAACATCCCGATTACCATATCAAAAGAACGTTCTACACAAAGCCCTACTAAAACTTCAGATGTAACGCCTAATTTTTTGAGATAATGTGCAAGTTGGTTGCTGCGTGTATTTAACTCTTGATAGGTAATTTGTTGCTCTTGAAATACAAGTGCGATCGCATCGGAATTTTGCTCTACAATTCTCTCAAATAACTGATGGATACACTTATCTTGAGGATAATCTACTTTGGTATTATTCCATTCCACTAATAACTGATGTAATTCCCTTTCACTTAAAAGGGGTAAATCAGCAATTATTTGTTCTGGATTTGCAACTATACCCTCAAGTAAAATTTGAAAATGTTCCAGCATCCGAGTAATAGTAGCATCATTAAATAACTCGGTGCTGTAAATAACAAAACCACTAATTCCTCCCGAATTCTCTACCCAAAAACCATTCTTTTCTTCTGGGTTCCATAGGTGAAATTCTAAATCAAAGCGCGTTGTTTCACTATCGAATTGCCAGGTATTAACTGTTAATCCAGGTAGTTCTAACGCCGACATCGGCGCATTTTGCAGCGCAAATGCTACTTGAAATAGGGGATTTTGATTTAAATTTCGTTCTGGATGTAGTTCTTCAACCAACTTTTCAAAAGGCAAATCTTGATGAGCGTAAGCTCCCAAAGCTACATCTTTAACTCGACTTAATAATTCTCTAAAAGTTGGATTACCTGATAAATCAGTACGCAATACCAAACTGTTAACAAAAAATCCAATTAAACTTTCAATCTCACTACGGTTACGGTTAGCAATAGGCGAACCAACAGCAATATCTTCTTGCTGGGTGTAGCGGTAAAGTAATATTTTAAATGCTGCCAGCAGCGTCATAAATAAAGTTACGCCTTCCTGCTGGGAAAGAGCTAAAAGCCCAGCGCTCAAGCTTTTAGGTAGTTTGATAAATTGCCTTGCACCTCGATGAGATTGCACTGCTGGGCGTGGTTTATCAGTAGGCAGATTGAGTATAGAAATATTATCTAATTGCTTTCGCCAATAAGCTAATTGAGCTTCTAAAACTTCTCCTTGTAGCAATTGGCGTTGCCATTGAGCAAAGTCTGCATATTGAATTTTTAGTTGTGGTAACGGGGAAGGTTGGTTATTAGTAAAAGCTGTATATAGTGCGGCAATTTCCTGAACTAATACACCAATCGACCAACCATCTGAAACAATGTGATGGATATTCAGCAACAAAATATATTCTGCTTCATTCAATTGCCACAGTTTTACCTGCAACAATGGGTCAGTTGCTAAATTGAAAGGTTTTTGAGCTTCTTGGGTAATAAGTTTTTGTGCTTGGGTTTCGCGTTCGGCTGGCGGGTATTGTTGTAAATTTATGATTGGTAATGATATTTTTAATGTAGGTTTAATTACCTGAACTGGTTGCCCTGACTGCATAACAAAATTAGTGCGTAAAGCTTCGTGCCGTTGCACAATTTCGTTAAAAGTTTGCTCTAGTGCTGCTAAATTAAGCGAACCCTTTAAATGCAGTGCTGCTGGAATATTATAGAAAGGATTATTAGGTAATAATTGATCCAGAAACCATAATCTTTGTTGAGCAAAAGAAAGAGAAATATTCCCTATACGAGAAATAGATATAACAGAAGTAAAAGTATAATTATTAGTCCGATTAGCAGCTTGGAAAAATTCAATAATTTCTGCTTTACGCTCTTGAATTTCTCTACGCAGTTCTGCTGTTAAACTTCCTTCAGGAGCGTTACAGCGTAATATTTCGCCATCAATAAAAACTTGAATATCTAAGCTACGAAGATAAGATAAGAATTCAAACGTTTTCAAAATGATACCCTTGGGTAAAGAGAGGCAGAGGGGCACGGAGCAGGGAGCAGGGGAGGAAAGAAATAATAAATGACAAATGACGAATGACAAATGAATTTTTATCACACCTATATCACTGTAGAAATCATTCCTTGGGTTGAAAGATTCGTGATTGTAACTGTGATATGTAGCTAAAAGACAACGCAGTTCGCAAGGTTTAGGCTTATGATATTCATGCCTTTTAATTTCCTGCTTGTATGGCTAGTTCAACTGTTGTCGGTTGGGATACTTGGTGGGGGAATCTATATTCTCTATGAATGGTATGAACGAGAACTTGTAGGAACTTCTTACTTGGTGGCTGGAATAGTAATGGTGCTGTGGTCTTTTGGCGGTCGTTTTATCAGTTTGCCATTACTGCGCCGTCCTGGGTCGGATGAACCTGAGTTTATGCGTAGTCAAACGGTGCAGCGTTTGTCACGACCAGATGGTAGCGTACTGCAAGTAGAGTTTTTTGGCCCTGAGGATGGTCAACCGATTATCTTTTCACATGGTTGGGGGCCGAACAGTACTGTATGGTATTATGTCAAACGACAATTAAGCGATCGCTTTCGAGTGATTGTTTGGGATCTACCAGGGTTGGGAAAATCCACTAGACCGCAAAACAAAGATTATTCTTTAGAAAAATATGCTCGCGATTTAGAAGCTGTTGTTTCCATAGCAGGAGATAAACCCGTTATTTTATTAGGACACAGCATGGGCGGTATGATTAACCTCACATTTTGCCGCCTGTTTCCAGAACATTTAGGGCGCAGAGTTGCTGGCTTAATTCTTGTCGATACAACTTACACGAATCCTTTAAAAACTTGTATCTTTAGCGGTGTGGTACGTAAATTACAAAAGCCGTTGCTGGAACCTCTGCTTTACCTGACTATTGTGCTATCACCGATTTTGTGGTTGATGACTTGGCTTTCCTATCTCAATGGTTCGCTGTATATCACTGTAGAACTTTCTGGATTTACGGGTAGAGAAACACGGGGTCAACTTAATTTTGCCGGTTTGTTATCAGCTTTGGGTTCCCCCGGTGTTTTGGCGCGTGGCACGCTAGCAATGTTTAAGTTTGATGAAATCGAAACCCTGGCAAATATCCACATTCCAGCGTTGGTAGTGTGTGGTGCTTCTGATATAGCAACTAAACCCGTAGCGAGCGATCGCATGAAAGCAGAGTTACCTCATTCCCAAAGAGTTACAATCAATCCTGGTGGACACATGGCATTAATGGAGCAAAATCAGCAATTTTCTGAAGCAGTCAGCGATTTTTGTGCTGAGTGTACAGTAAATCATTAGAAGAGATAAACTGCCAAGTCATTTCTTTTTATAGTGTTTATAGTATGTTGCCAACAGTGTTACTACTCCACAGGTAATAAAACTAATTAAATTACCGTACATCAAAATCCAGTCTTTTTGATAATAACCATAGAGAATTCCATCGAACTGGATAAGATTAAACCCTGCAAAAGTAATTAAAGAAATATTCTTTGCATTTTTCCTTTTCCATATTCGCAGAGCTTGGGGAATAAATAGACTAGCATTAAATACAAAACCTAAGCCAAAGAAAAAAGATACAATTTCTCTCATGGTCATTAGAGTATATTTTAGTAATCAATCGTATTAAAGTTGATATTTCTTTACTTTAGTATTTGACCTAGGAAGTAATTAATATAGATGAGCTATATCTATCTATAGAGTGATGGTTGAAATTACAAAATATGTGCATAGATTTAAGTTAAAAGGTGCTGTTTAGGAGTGCGATCGCTGTTTTATAGCAATTAAAAAAATACAGCAGATTGGTAGGGGCACAACAATATTTGTGCCCTTACGAATAATCTATGCATCAAAAAGACTATCTAAACTGGTATTCTTTATTTAAGAAAACTTTGTGCGATCGCAATTTTTAATTTAGTTAAAACTCCAATTCTTCCCTTGAATTTTCGCTACTTCCAGACCTATTCAAATCTTGCATGAACCAAGAAATTGTTTCAATATATCTAGCAAGTTGTTCTACTGTTGGTGCTTCAAACAAATTGCGTACAGATACATCTATTTGCAAAGTATCCCGAATTCGAGAAACTAACTGAGTAGCAAGTAAAGAATGACCGCCTAATTCAAAGAAATTATCGTGAATACCTACTTGTTTCTTTCCCAAAACTTTCGCCCAAATTTCTACAAGTAAATCTTCAAGCTGGTTTCTAGGTGCTACATAATCTTGTTGAATAAAAGTGATTTTATCAGATGCAGGTAAAGCCCGGCGATCCACTTTACCATTGGGCGATAATGGTAGAGATTCCAATAAAACGTATGCTGTTGGAACCATATATTCTGGTAACTTTACTGTCAAAAATTGATGTAATTCCATGCTTGTTGGGATTTGTTCTGGATGAGGAACAATATAAGCTACCAATTGCTTCTCTCCAGGTATATCTTCAGCAGCAATTACTATAGCTTGCTTCACTGCTGGATGTTCGCTGAGTACGGCTTCTATTTCTCCCAATTCAATGCGGAAACCGCGAATCTTGACTTGGTTATCAATGCGACCTAAAAATTCAATATTCCCATCGATTAAATAGCGCCCCAAATCACCAGTTTTGTAAAGTCTTTCCTCTGCAATAAATCCCGTTTCAGGAATTGTAATGAAACACTCAGCAGTTAACTCAGGTCTATTTATATATCCTCGCGCTAGTCCTTCACCTCCAAGGTACAACTCGCCAAAAACGCCAATAGGAACAGGTTGTAAATTAGCGTCTAGTATATAAATTTGGGTATTTGAAATCGGGCGACCGATAGGAATAGATGTAGCTGATTCTGCTACTTCTTGTACTGGATAATAAGTAGAAAATGTAGTATTTTCTGTAGGGCCATACACATGAATTAAATTCTGAGGCTTACCATGTTTTAGAATTTTCCTTACCCATCTAATATCAATAGTTTCACCACCAAACAGCAAATATCGCAGAGTTGAAAAAGCTTGCGGAAAATCTCTAGCAATTTGTTGGAATAAGGCAGTAGTTAAAAACAGAACGCTGATACCTTTTTGTTTTAGCTGTAATGCCAATTCCTGAGGCGAAAGAATGACATCTTTACTAATACCAACAAGTTGAGCGCCGTTAAGTAACGCTCCCCAAATCTCGAATGTTGCTGCATCAAAAGAAATATTTGAAGCTTGGGCAATTTTGTCGTTAGTTTCTAATTTTATATAGTTTGTATTGCATACCAACCGATTTACAGCTTTGTGAGTTACAGCTACTCCTTTGGGTTTACCTGTAGAACCAGAAGTGTAAACTACATAAGCTAAATTATTACTGTTTACATTGCTGGTAAAATTTTCTTCAGTTTCTTGGGCGATATTTTCCGAATCTTTATCTAGACAAATAATTTGATGCGAGAATTCTGCAAAATGCTTGAGCAACTTTTCTTGTGTAACTAACACAAAAGCTCGTGCATCATCTAACATAAAATTTAGACGCTCTTGAGGATAGCTAGGATCTAATGGTAGATATGCTCCGCCAGCTTTTAAAATTCCTATTAAACCTACAATAAATCCTATTGACTGCTCTAAACAAATCCCTACTACGACTTCCGAATTTACGCCCAGTTTTTGTAAATAGCGAGCTAGTTGATTGCTGCGATTATTTAATTCTCGATAAGTGATTTGTTGATTATCAAAGCTTAGGGCTATGGAATTACAATGCTGCTCTACTTGCTCTTGAAATAATTGATGAATACATTGATTATGAGGATAATCTGCCTGAGTATCATTCCATTCGACGATTAGTCGATTTAGCTCCTTTGCACTCAATAAGGAGAAATTAGCTATAGGTTGCTCTGGATTTCTCACAATGCTTGCTAACAATATTTTTAAATGTTCTAGCATTCGGATAATGGTGGCTTTCTCAAACAAAGCTGTGTTGTAGACCATTACACCGCGAATACCTTCAGAAAGTTGCCACTTAGCTCCCCATAAACTTCTAAAATCTTCAGAACACTTCCACAAGTTCAACTCTAAATCAAAGCGAATTTTTTGTAGGTCAATATTTATAAAACTAGGCACTAACCCAGGCATTTCTATTGCTGACATAGGAGCATTTTGGAAACCAAATACCACTTGAAATAGGGGATGGTAGCTCAAGTTTCGTTCTGGATGCAGTTCTTCAACTA
Organism: Calothrix sp. NIES-2098; assembly: GCF_963875125.1. Lineage (NCBI taxonomy): Bacteria > Bacillati > Cyanobacteriota > Cyanophyceae > Nostocales > Calotrichaceae > Calothrix > Calothrix sp. NIES-2098. Next base: position 6,433,448 of record NZ_CAWNKJ010000001.1, on the reverse strand, counting down.
ATTTTTCAAAAGGTAAATTTTGGTGGCTATAGGCTCCAAGAGTAACATCTCGGACTCTGCCTAACATTTCTTTAAAAGTTGGGTTGCCACTGAGGTTAGTACGTAACACCAAACTATTAACAAAAAAACCAATTAATCTCTCAATTTCACTGCGGTTGCGATTAGCAATTGGCGAACCTACTGTAATATCTTCTTGATGGGTGTAGCGATAAAGTAAAGTTTGAAATGCCGCCAGCAGAATCATAAATAAAGTGACATCTTCTCGCTGTGCAAGTGCTTCAAGTGCATCAGTTAGCTGTGATGGTAACTCTAAAAATTCTATTGCTCCTTGATAGGTTTGTATATTTGGTCGTTTTTTATCTGTGGGTAAATCTAGCATCGAAATACCGTTTAATTGCTGCCGCCAATAAGCTAATTGAGTTTCTAAAACTTCTCCTTGCAACCACTCGCGTTGCCAATGAGCAAAGTCAGCATACTGAAGAGGTAGTTCTAACAAAGGCAAAGGCTGGTTTTGTACAAAAGCTGTGTAAATAACACTCAGTTCCCGAATTAACACCCCAATCGACCAATCATCGCAGATAATATGATGCATATTCAGCAATAAAATATGTTCTGTTTGGGAAAGTACAAATAACATTACTCGCAGCAGCGGCCCTGAAGACAAATCAAAAGGACTTTCTATTTCTGCGCTAATCAAGCGTTTTGCTTCAGTTTCCCGTTTATCGATTGGCAATTGTTCCAGGTCTAATACATTAACAGGTATTGTTAAATTGGGCGCTATAACTTGTAAAGGCTGTCCATCTAACACCGTAAAAGTAGTGCGAAAAACTTCGTGACGACGCACAATTTCGTTAAATGTCTGCTCTAGCGCTGCTAAATTCAGCGAACCCGTTAAACGAATTGCTGTAGGTACGTTGTAAATACTATTGCCAGGATTTAGCTGGTCGAGAAACCACAATCGTTGTTGAGCAAAAGATGCTGGAAACACAAAGACTTCTTCAGAAGGCATATTGCTCCTTATATCAATTCGGAATTTAAATTTGAGATTTTGGATTAAAAATTCTTACTGACAGATAGTTTCAGAAATCTCAAACAATATTTACTATTCTGGTGATGCTTTAAACTTGATTTAGCCAATGTAAAATATTAGCTTTACTATCTGCTAAACCCTTATAAACTAGCGAATCTAGTGACATAGACTCAATCGCAGCACACAACTTTTCCCCTAACAAGGAATCTTTTTTGATTAAACTGCAATCTCTAAAATAAGTACGAATAGTAAATAATGCTGCTTCATATTCTGGTAATCCCCAAATTACTTGTCGCTCAATTCGCAAGTAAAGCTTGGGATTTTGAGGATCAAAGTTTCTACCTTGCCACTGACTAACTGACACACCAGGCGGTGCTTCGGGATGGTGGTTCAGGCGGGTGTCGGTACTCAAACCCCAAGCAAAACGCACCATTGGTTTATTAGTAATCATAGTCTTAACGATCGCATCTGCTCGGCGATTAATTTTTTCTATACCTGCAACAGGCGTATGGATGGCTGCAAAATCTTTACCAATTTTGTCCTCAGCTGACCAATGATTGGGATAGCACAAATGAACTGCACTCAGCCAACTGTCTCCATCGTTTCCACGACAGATAACTGTTAAGTCTTCTTGTATCTGCGCTGCTAGAGCATCAAGGGTAGAAGTGTAAGCTGGGACAACGGCACTACCTTCGACTCGCTGTAATTGCCAGTCTGCATTTAGATAGAGAGTTTCCTTGGTAAGTTGGCTATGGAATATCAAGGTGTTTGCTGTTGATTTTTGGTAGCCAAAGTATTCTGGACGATCTTCGGTGAGGCGCTCAACTATCAAACGAGCGATCGCACCTGCCACAGCCGTAGAATAGTTATAAGTCTGGTAGTATTTACTTAACCGTTCCGCACGTGCTAAAAGTTTAGCCTGACGGTAATCAGCAAAATTTTCATCAATTTGAAACACTTGGTTATCAGCTTCACCATTACCGAAACAAGAGCCAAACGCCATCATCCCTGGCTTGACTTCGTAGCGTCCGTTCATCAGGGGGAAGTAGCAAGCCGGACTATTAAAGACTGCGATTTGCGTGTCCACAAGCTATAGATGGTTGCATAAGCATAATATTTTTACGCTAGCTCAGATTTGGGAGTGCGATCGCAAAGTTCTATATCTTATTTTCAATGCAAGCTATAAGCTGTGCAGCCAAAACTTGAATATGAGGCTTTCTCAACATGGTTAAGTGATTACCTGGAATCTGATAAATTTCTGTTTGCTCAACAGCCAACTTATCCCACCCCATACTCAAATCTTCTTTAGCAATGCTTGATATCGTGCTTGTTTTAAACAGCGTAATTTGCTCAGGGTAGATCTGTGGAATATATTTAATAACTGCTTGACTATTAGCATAGAATATACGCAATATTGGCGTGATTGTTAACTCATGTAAAAGATGTAACTTACTATTATCAGATATTAAGTTACTTGGGAAAGTTTCTTCTAAATGCACGTGCATTAACAGATTTTTATCAAACCAGCTATTAAATTTTTTTAAAGCCTGAGAAATTAAATTTTTAATTTGATTCTTGCTATGAGCAGCTATTAGACAACAATATTCAAACAAAAAAGGCCATATATCTCGCGCCACAGTAGTAAAAAGAAACTGCAAGCTCTTACCCAAGGAAGGAATATTACCAGGAAGTGGTGCTAAAGTATCAAGCATAGCAAGTAAAGCCACCTCATCTCCAGACTTTTGCAGTTGTTGAGCCATTTCAAAAGCCACCCAACCGCCAAAAGACCAACCACCTAAAAAATAAGGCCCTTTTGGCTGCACTTGACGTAACGCTTCAATGTAGCGAGTAGCCATATCTTCAATGCTAGTTAGCGGCGGATTTTTAGCATCCATTCCTAGAGATTGCAACCCATAAAATGGTTGATTATTGCCTAAATGATGAGCTAATTCATAATAAGGAAATATCACACCAAAGATAGGATGAACGCAGAAGAAAGGCGGATTTGAGCCATGTGGCTGAATGCTAACCAAAGGAGAGCAAGCTAAAGACTCTGTTTTTGTTGATAGAGAAGTTGCTAAACTCTCAATTGTTGGGTTTAAAAATAAGGTAGCTAACGATAAGTCAAGCTGAAATTGCTGGCGTATCTGTTCTACAACCCTGACAGCAACTAAGGAATTACCTCCCAAGTCGAAAAAGTTATCGTGAATACCGACACGCTCAATATTCAGAACTTCAGCCCAAATTGCTGCTAACTTTGATTCTGTGGGATTACGAGGAGCGATAAAGGTTTTATCTATTGAACGGCTATTTGAAATATCGAGTGCTGTTAGTGCTTGGCGGTTTACTTTGCCATTAGGTGTAAGAGGTAGAGAATCTAAGATGACAAAGGTTTTTGGAACCATATATTCTGGTAATTTATCTTTGAGGAATTGCCGAATTTCAATTGTTGTTGCTGTATAGTTAGTATCGAGAACAATATAAGCTAATAATTCGTTTTCACTAGATATAGCTTCTTTAGCAACTACTACTGCTTCTTTCACACTTTGATGTTGGCATAATACTGTTTCAATCTCCAACAATTCAATTCGGAAACCGCGAATTTTTACTTGATTATCAATACGTCCTAAAAATTCGATATTACCATCTGGTCGATAACGTGCTAAATCGCCTGTTCTATACAAACGGCTGACTTTAGCTTGTTCAAAATGATTAGGAATAAACTTTTCAGCAGTTAATTCAGGACGATGAAGGTAGCCTCGTGCTAGCCCTTCATCAGCTATATATATTTCCCCGGTAATTCCGATGGGTACAGGCTGTAAATATTTATCTAATATGTAAATTTGCGTATTAGCAATTGGACGACCAATTGGTGGGTTCTCACAAGCAGAATTAATTTCAGCAATCGTTGACCAAACACTTGCTTCAGTAGGGCCGTAAGCGTTAAAAAATTTTCGATTATAACTCAACCAACGTTGGACAATCTCTTTTGGACAAGATTCGCCTGCACAAACGATAGTTTGCAATGCGGGAAGCGATTCTGTAGGTAAAACTGCCAAGACAGTAGGCGGAAGGGTAACGTGAGTAATAGCGTTTTCGCGCAATAATCTCAGTAAACTTCGACTGGGGAGAAGAGATTCTTTATCTGCTAAATATAGAGTCGATCCTGTTCCTAGCGCCATGACAATTTCAAAAATTGCGGCATCAAAACTTAATGAGGCAAATTGCAGAATGCGGCTACTTTCTGGCAATTTGAAAACTTCAATCTGAGCTTTTATTAAGTTAGAAAGTCCTCGATGTTCGATTAAAACACCTTTAGGCTTTCCTGTTGAGCCAGAGGTGTAAATAACATAAGCTAAGTTGCTAGATGTAATACAGGTATTTGTATTGTCCTGACTTTGAGAAGTAATTATTTCTCTATCTCGATCCAAGCAAATTACAGATATCTCATGATTCTCAAAAAGCTCAACAAATTCCTTTTGAGTTACCAAAACTGATACTTTCGCGTCTTCTACCATGAATTGAAGACGTGCTTGAGGATAGCTAGGATCTAAAGGTAGGTAAGCGCCACCCGCCTTCAGGATGCCCAAAAGTGCAACGATCGTTTCTAATGAACGCTCTATGCAAATTCCAACTAAAACATCTGCACCTACGCCTAATTTTTGCAGGTAGCGTGCAAGTTGATTGGCTTGGATATTGAGTTCGCGATAGGTTAGCTGTTTGTGTTCAAATACTAGAGCGATCGCATCAGGATTTTTCTCTACCTGTGCCGCAAATATCTCATGAAAATACTTCTTTTCTAATTCTTGCCTTTTAGGATAATTCCAATCAATTAATAACTGCTGCCGTTCTTTTGCAGTTAATAAAGGCAAGTTTGTTAAACGCTGTTCTGGATTAGCAACTATACTTTCTATAAGTGTTTGAAAATGCCCTAGCATCCGAGTAATAGTAATATCATCAAATAAATCGGTGCTATATACTACTTCTCCTTTAATAGTTGTTAAATCTTGCCACAGGTGAAACTCTAAATCAAGTTTTGCAGTTTTGCTGTCGAACTCGAATTGCGAAAGCTTTAACCCTGGTAAATCTAGTGCTTGAATGGGAGTGTTTTGCAGACTAAATACTACTTGAAACAAAGGATGATGACTTAAATCTCGTTCTGGTTGCAATTCCTCCACCAACTTTTCAAAAGGCAATTCTTGATGAGCATAGGCTGCTAAAGTAACCTCGCGGACGCGGTGCAATAATTCTTGAAACGTTGGATTGCCAGAAAAATCAGTACGCAGCACCAAACTATTAACAAAAAATCCAATTAATCCTTCTATTTCACTGCGGTTGCGATTGGCAATAGGCGTACCAACTGCAATATCTTCTTGCTGGGTGTAGCGATAAAGTAGAGTCTGAAATGCTGCTAACAGAGTCATGAACAAGGTAACGCCTGCTTGCTGACTCAGTTGCTCTAGCTTCAAAGTTAAATACTGCGGTAGTTCGAGAAATTGTTTTGCACCCTGATAGGTGGAAACTGCTGGCCTTAACCTGTCTGTGGGCAGATTCAGTATTGAAATTCCATCTAACTGTTTTTTCCAGTAAGCTAATTGGATTTCTAGCGGTGTACAGCCGTTCTTTGTGACTTGTTGCAACCATTCCCGTTGCCATTCAGCGAAATCTGCATACTGAATGGGTAATTCCGGCAAAGGCGCTCGCTGATTTTCGGCAAAGGCTTTATATAATATCCCCAATTCTCTAATTAGCACGCCAATAGACCAACCATCAGCGACAATATGATGCAAATTTAGCAGTAGGATAAATTCGGCTTCATCCAGTTGTAGCAGCGTCAATCGCAGTAATGGCCCGGTATTCAAATTAAAAGGACGTTGAGCTTCTGCGGTTGCAAATTGCCGCGCTTGTTGTTCGGGTTCTTGGCTCTCGTACTTGCGTAGGTCGATTACGAGTATGGGTATGGTTAAGGTGGGAGCTATTACTTGTAGGAGTTGCCCATCTGCCATGACAAACGTGGTGCGTAAAGTTTCGTGGCGACGGACAATTTCGTTAAATGTCTGCTGTAAGGCTGTGAAGTTGAGAGAACCTGTCAGGCGAAGCGCTGTGGATACATTATAAAATGGGTTCCCTGGTGCTAACTTGTCGAGAAACCATAACCGTTGTTGGGCAAAAGAAGCGGCAAATACAAAAACCTCTGCTTCTTCAGTACTAGTGGGATTACTAGAAATATACTGGTTCATAAGTGCCTCAACTCCAGCAGAACTGCCTTCTTGGGATGCTCTGAACCTATCGTAGAGTAGAATTCACGAACAAGACGCGGAGGTTTTTTTGACAAGTTTAGCTGATGCAGTAGAGCGAGCATTGCCCACTCTACTTTTAAAACATTAGCTGCCTTGGCGTGCAGTCACTTCAGAGCCAGCAGTAACAATTACTACATTCTCCGGCTTAATTAAATCCTTGATAACGTCTTGTACTTGGGTCATATTTACAGACTCAATTTGTTGAGGATAGTCTCGGATTTCTCTCGGTGAAAGACCGTAGACAGCATTACCCAAAATAATGTTTGCTACAGCGCTGGGATTAGCTAAATCTACGGGGTAGCTGTTGGAAATTGAACGTTTTGCATTGTTCAATTCTGCCTCAGTCACTCCTTGCTCGCGGATTTGTTTGAGTAAAGCCAGGGTGCTGGCGATCGCTTTTTCTGCATCTTGCGGATCTGTCTGCATCTGAATCAAGAAAGGCCCGGGATTGATTCCCGCAGCAAAGGCACTGTAAATACCGTAAGTTAAACCTTGGCGATCGCGGACTTCTGTACCTAAGCGACTAGACAAGGTATCACCACCCAAAATCTGATTCAGCACCATAGCTGCATAGAAGCGCGGATCTCTGCGCGAGATGCCATTATAACCGAGGTAGGTAACAGCCTCTGCCTTGCCGGGAATTACCTTGTTCAGGCGTTTCAAGCTTTGGGGTAACGCTACGTTAGGTAAGTTGAGCGTCGGTGGCTTACCTTGGACTTGCCATTTGCCAAAAGTCTGATTTAGCAAAGTTTTGACTTTAGCTGGCTCAAAATCTCCAACTAGAGCGATCGTTGTAGTATCCGGGCGGTAGTGTTCTTGGTAGAAGCGCAGTACATCATCGCGAGTAATACTATTTAAGCTTTCGACTGAAGGAAAGCTGTGGAAAGGATGATTTTCTGGGTAAATTGCCTGCTGGAATGCCCGTCTTCCCAAAGTTTCAGGGTCATCAAGTTGTAATTTTAAACTGGTCAATGCCCTTTGACGAGTCAGTTCTAATTGGTCGGCTGGGAAAGTGGCATTTTGTGCTACATCTGCCAGACTTTGAACTAAGATTGGCAAATCAACTGATAGTCCTTGACCGCTAATACTAACTCCTTCACGACCAGCACCAAAATCAAGACTAGCACCCCTGTCTTCTAAAGTTTTTGCTAAAGTCAAAGCATTTCGAGTTTTCGTACCATTCATTAAGTTGTTAGCAGTTAAATTCGCTAGCCCAGCTTTTTGATTGCCATCAAACACAGTACCCGCATCAATTTGTCCGCTAAGGTTAACAATCGGAACGCTGTGGTCAGGTAACAGCAGCACCCGCAACCCATTTGCGAGCGTAAACTGCTCTGGTAGAGCTTGCTGACTCGAACTGGTAGCAGAGGTAGCAGGAGGTAAATATTTAGCCAATTCTGCTGGATCTACAGGTTTACCGGGGCTAAAATTCTCTACAGTGCGACCGGAACCACCACTAGCAGCTGCTTGTTTGCCATCTGGTTGAGTTGGTTCAAAGAAACCGATGGTTTGTTTAGCAGAGTTGAGGTAAGTTTTCGCTACTCGTTGTACATCTTGTGGAGTTACTTTGGCGATCGCCGCTAGATATTTCTCCACAAAATGGTAATCTCCAGTAATGGTTTGGTTATATCCCAGTTGTTGCGCTTGACTGGTGATATCTTGGTTACTCAAGACAAAATTAGCTTGCAGTTGCGTCTTGGCGCGATCTAATTCTTCCTTAGTAACTGGCTGCTGTTGTAATTTCAACAAAGATTGTTGCAGTACTTGGGAAATTTTTGTTAACTCTTTACCTGGTGCTGCCGTAGCATTAAGTTCATACCAACCCGGTTCTAGCAGTTCTGCGGCGCTACCACTTACCGAGCTAGCCAGTCCAGATTCTACCAAAGCTTGATAAAGCCTAGAACTACGTCCGCCTGTCAGAATCATATCCATCACATCAATTGCTGGCACATCGGGATGGTTAATGTCTGGCAGAGGATACACCGCTTGCAGCAGTGCTGCACTTCCGGGTTCCTTCAAAACAATGGGCGCTTTGGAACTAGCAGCAGAATTTCCTGCTACCTTAGGTTGCTGCGTTCTCGCGTCTTTTTTGGATCTTGGCTTCACCTTGCCAAAAGTTGCTTTAACCGCTTTGAGTGTAGGTTCTGTAGCAAAATCGCCTGTAATTACCAATGTAGTATTTTCAGGGCTGTAGTAGGTTTGGTAATAATTACGCACCTGCTCCACCGTGAATTTTTCCACATCGGCTTTTGTCCCACCCACAGGTAAGCCATAAGCACGGTTGGGAAAAGCAGCTTGCATGACTGCCCTGTCAAGACGATAGCTTGGTGAATTTTCATACCCTTGCAACTCGGATATGACTACTCGTTTTTCACTGGTTAGTTGCTCAGGCCCAACTAAGGAATTTTCCATGCGATCGGCTTCGAGAGTCAACAGTGCTTCTAATTTGTCTCGCCGCACTGTGCCAAAATAGACCGTTTCATCGTAGCTAGTAAAAGCATTAAACTGACTGCCTAAAGCACTAAATAAACGCCCAAACTGCACCGGACGGTCTTTAGTCCCTTTAAATAACAAATGCTCTAATTGGTGAGAGATGCCACTCTCCCCTTTACCTTCATTACGAGAGCCTACTTTATACCATACCTGCACGCTGACTACAGGAGCAGTGTGTATTTCCTTGGTCAGTACCGTTAAGCCATTATCTAACACCGTTTTTTGCACCCCTTGGGAGAGCGATCGCCCAGATACAGGTGCTACTGCTGTTGGTGTTGCCGCATAAGTGAAATTGCCAGAGAAGGGTACAGTACTAAGAAGCAGACTGAGTAATAACCCTATAAGCATATATGAGCGTAGCTTCATAAACCATTCAGAATCAAATTCTAAATTTAACTTAAAACCTAGAGAAGACAGCAGAGTTACTAATTTATGGACTTGCAATTACAAATATCCTATCGCTGTGTAAGCTATTGAAGCAGAGTCAGCACAAGACAAAAATATCCTCGCTGTCTTATATCAATTTGAAAAAAGTGACAGATGAGTAGGGGCACGGCATCAGTAAGATAATTTGATATACCAAAAGATTGTCGGTGCCGTGCCCCCACAAAGAATTTATCTGTCGCAAACATTATTTGAATTGGTATTAGCTTTTAAAATTAGATAATTTACAACAAATTGTAATTAGATAAATTACACAATTATTGGTCTCAAAATCTAGCATCAATCCCGTGTAATTTCTATAATTCCCTCAGCCTGAAGTTGGCTGTTAATTTGATGAACTAGCATTAGCAAAACAACTCAAAACCGCGTCCCAAGCTAACTCAGAGGCTAGTATGCCTAAAGCAGTGGTTTCTAAATACTTATTCTCAACTTCGTTAGTGGTGACAGCGTAGAGAACGTCACCATCATCAAGCGTGTGAAACGGTTGAATTGCTCTTGCCATTGAACCGTGAACTTGCTTTGCTAACTGTTTAAGTTGTTTTGATTGCAGTTTTTGATTTGTAGCTACTAAGGTTAAAGTTGTGTTACCTTTAGCGGTTCTAGCATCCAGATGAAATTTGATTCGCTGTTCTAAATCATCGCTAGTGCAACATCGCTCTCCTGTATTTGGGTTTAACAGCCCGCGTACAACCTGTCCCTGACGATCTACAATTGCTCCGATCGCATTCACAATCGTAAATACAGCTAGCTTTGTCTCGCCAATTTGACGGAACGCACCGCCTTGACCAGCAGATTCAGCATTGCTAAAGTCAAAAACTTTACCAACAGTCGCAGAACGACCAGCGCCTCTTGCACCTAAAGGAAAAATATCGGGTTTTGCGGCTTTGAGTGCGGCTTTTCCTAATTCTTTATCTGGATAAATCGAGTTATCACGTGGTAAAAAGTCAAAAATAATTGCACCCCGCACCACAGCTATGTCATACCAATGAGTGCTATAATTCCGCAAAGCAAATAATTCCGCAGATACGCCAGTAGCAGCCTCTAAACCATAAAGTGAGCCTCCAGCGTAGCAAATGGCATCTACCCAACCGTCACCCGCCATGATTGTACCTGGCGCACCACCTCGAATATCAACAGATGCGATCGCACCATGAGGAAAATAGAAAACCGTGCAGCCAGTTTTGCCTAATTCGTATTCTGCAACGCCAATATGAATGCTAGGGAAGTCAAATTTTAAGAGTGGTTCGTCGAATTCTGTTTTCGGAGTCAACTTCATTTGTCTCTTGCTTGCCTAAATTCTATTCGTTACCAACGGCTACCAGCACCGCTTCTACCACTCACTGTAGCCAGAACTGCGATCGCTACTACCGCTACTGTAACAGTTATCGCTAATCAGGCGATCGGCACGATGATGTTGTTGAAACCTCACAAGTTTCTCAAACTATTTTTCTATGATGAAAATGCAGCAAAGTGAGAGAAACCAGATATAAAGATCGGCTTCACGAGTTTAACTCCCATTGTCACAGCTAATTAAACTCAAAAGGAGCAGGAAATTATGAGAACCGCAACACTACTTGACCCAGCGACAAAAATTCCCGATCGTTTAAGCGAACAAATTAAACACTACTTTCCCGATAAAGAATTAAACGATTTGACAATCCGATATTACGAAAGCGTAGAAGATGTAGGCTATGAGTACTTTCAAGACAAAGTCTTGCCAACTTCTAACTACGATCTGGTTGTTAAATATCTTGAACCCTTTATTTCCTACATCAAATTGGGAGAGGCTTTAACTCTGTCAACACCAGGAATAGTAGTCTACGACACTCAGGAAAATAACAAATGCACCGAAACAGGGCCATTTTGGTTTGTAACTGTTAAGTCGGCAGATGAAAGTTAATTATAAAACTGCCTGCTTTCAGTTTTACTTTTTTCCCTGTATCCTACATAGAAAAAATGCGATCGCTCTATTGTTGTTGATATTTAACCAGAGCGATCGCTTTTAATATGATTAGCCTTGAAAGCAATGGAAGCGCTGGCCAGATTTTAAGTAATCGGGGTGACTTCCTCACAAGTTCCTCAAGCTTTAGATATATCTTCAAGATGGTGCCAGAAAAATCAAGGCAGAGAAGCTGGCAAAGGTTGAACCAAAATGACGAACAGAACATTTGCAACCATTGATGGCAATGAAGCTGTAGCCCAAGTAGTCTATAAATTAAATGAAGTCATTGTCATTTACCCAATTACTCCTTCTTCACCAATGGCCGAGTGGGCAGATACGTGGTCTAGTGAAGGAAAACCTAACGTTTGGGGAACTGTTCCATCAGTAGTACAGATGCAGAGTGAAGGTGGTGTTGCTGGTGCTGTACATGGTGCTTTGCAAACAGGTTCGCTCACAACCACATTTACCGCATCTCAGGGATTATTGTTAACGATCCCGAATATGTACAAAATTGCTGGAGAATTAACACCTACAGTATTTCATATTGCCGCGCGATCGCTCGCTGCTCAAGCCCTCTCCATTTTCGGCGACCACAGCGATGTGATGGCAGCGCGGAGTACTGGTTTTGCTATGCTGTGTGCTGCATCAGTGCAAGAGAGCTACGATTTTGCTTTAATCTCCACGCGAGCGACGTTAGAATCACGAGTACCATTTCTGCACTTTTTTGATGGCTTCCGTACCTCCCACGAAATTAACAAACTGGAACTGTTAGCAGAGGAAGATTTACGAAAATTTATCCCTGATGAATTAGTACTGGCGCATCGTTCCCGCGCTCTCACTCCCGATAAACCCGTTTTACGCGGTACGGCGCAAAACCCTGATGTCTACTTCCAAGCTAGGGAAACCGTTAATCCTTACTATCTAGCCTGTCCAGAAATCACTCAAAAAGTGATGGATGAATTTGCGGCGATGACTGGACGACAGTACCAACTATATGAATATTACGGCGACCCAGTAGCCGAACGAGTTATTGTCCTCATAGGTTCTGGTTGTGAAGCTGTCCACGAAACCGTAGATTATTTAAATAATCGCGGTGAAAAAGTTGGTGTTGTTAAAGTCAGATTGTATCGCCCCTTTGATGCCCAAAGATTTGTCGCCGCTTTACCAGCAACTACCCGTAGCATCGCCGTCTTAGACCGCACCAAAGAACCTGGCGCATCAGGCGAACCTTTATATTTAGATGTGGTCGCTGCAATTCATGAAGCATGGGAAACAGGAAAAGCCTCATCTCCCTTGTCCCCCTTGCCTCTCCCCAAAATCATCGGTGGTCGTTACGGTTTATCTTCTAAAGAATTCACTCCAGCAATGGTGAAAGCCGTATTTGATAATTTGGCGGCGGCTGAACCGAAAAATCATTTCACGGTGGGAATTAACGATGATGTCACCCACACCAGCTTGAATTATGACCCAGAATTTAATATTGAACCAGACAATATAGTTAGAGCCATTTTTTATGGTTTGGGTGCAGATGGTACAGTAGGTGCTAATAAAAACTCAATCAAAATTATTGGCGAAGACACAAACAATTACGCCCAAGGTTATTTTGTCTACGACTCTAAGAAATCAGGTTCAGTTACAGTTTCCCATCTCCGCTTTGGTGCCCAACCAATTCGCTCTACATATTTAATTACTAAAGCGAATTTCGTTGCTTGTCATCAATGGGATTTTATAGAAAAATTCCCGATTCTTAAAGACATAATTCCCGGCGGTACATTCTTAATTAATTCTCCTTACGACAAAGAAGAAGTTTGGCAGCATTTACCAACCTCAGTACAAGAGCAAATTATTCAAAAACATCTGCAAGTTTATGTAATTAACGCTTACAAAGTCGCCCGTGCAGCAGGTATGGCTGGACGCATTAACACGGTAATGCAGGTTTGTTTTTTCGCCTTATCTGGTGTATTACCACGAGAAGAAGCGATCGCAGAAATTAAAAAGTCCATCCGCAAGACTTATGGTAAGAAAGGCGATGAAATTGTCCAGATGAATATCAAGGCCGTAGATACCACCTTGGATAATTTATATGCAGTAGAAATTGGAGAAAAATTCTCCGCATCTGCTGTTCAATCCCCAATCCCTGAGACTGCGCCTACTTTTGTCCGCGATGTCCTGGGTAAAATGATTGCCCGTGCAGGAGATGAACTACCCGTGAGTGCTTTACCATGTGACGGTACGTATCCTACTGGTACAGCGAAATGGGAAAAACGCAACATTGCTCAAGAAATACCTGTTTGGGTTCCCGATGTCTGCGTTCAGTGCGGTAAGTGCGTGATGGTCTGTCCTCATAGCGTGATTCGTAGTAAAGTTTACGAACCGCAGGAGTTAGAAAAGGCACCAGCGACTTTCAAGAGTACGAATGCTAAAGACCACGATTGGAAAGGTTTAAAATACACTATCCAAGTAGCAGCCGAAGATTGTACGGGTTGCGGTATTTGCGTAGATGTTTGCCCAGCGAAGGATAAAACAGAACTCCGCCGCAAAGCTATCAATATGGCTCCGCAATTGCCATTACGAGAACAAGAACGGGAAAATTGGGATTTCTTCTTAAGTATCCCTAATCCAGATAGACGAGATTTGAAGCTAACTCATATTAACCAGCAGCAAATGCAAGAACCGTTATTTGAGTTTTCTGGAGCTTGCGCTGGTTGTGGCGAGACACCTTATATTAAGTTAGCCACACAATTATTTGGCGATCGCATGATTGTCGCCAACGCTACTGGTTGTTCTTCGATTTATGGCGGCAATTTACCGACTACTCCTTGGACGCACAACGCCGAAGGACGCGGCCCGGCTTGGTCTAACTCGTTATTTGAAGATAACGCCGAATTTGGTCTTGGTTTTCGCGTTTCTATCGATAAACAGGCAGAATTTGCGGCGCAATTACTCCTTCAACTCACGCCAGAACTAGGCGAAAATTTAGTAAATAGTATTCTCAAGGCAGTACAAAAAGACGAAGCCGATATTTGGGAACAACGCAAACTAGTAGAAATACTGAAAAAGCAATTAGATGAACTGATTGCACTCGACACTCAAAACTCAAAACTCAGGACTCTTAAATCCCTGGCTGATTACCTGGTGAAGAAAAGCGTCTGGATTATCGGTGGTGATGGTTGGGGTTATGATATCGGCTTTGGTGGATTAGATCACGTCTTAGCTAGCGGACGCAACGTGAATATTCTCATCCTCGATACAGAAGTTTATTCCAACACAGGCGGACAAAATTCTAAAGCCACTCCGAAAGCAGCAGTAGCTAAATTTGCCTCTGGCGGAAAAGCTGCTGGTAAAAAAGACCTAGGCTTAATGGCGATGACTTACGGCAATGTTTATGTTGCAAGTGTGGCAATGGGTGCAAGAGATGAACACACTCTGAAGGCGTTCCTCGAAGCGGAAGCTTACGCAGGGCCATCACTAATTATTGCTTATAGCCATTGCATCGCCCACGGCATCAACATGAGTACAGCAATGCAGAATCAAAAAGCTGCTGTCGATTCCGGTCAATGGTTGTTATATCGGTTTAATCCAGAGCGAGTCAAGCAGGGAGAAAACCCATTACAGCTAGATTCGCGATCGCCTAAATTACCAATAGAGCAATATATGTACTTGGAAAACCGCTTCAAGATGTTGACTAAGAGTAGTCCAGAAGCGGCGAAGCAGTTACTTCAAGAAGCTCAAGAAGATGTAAATACCCGTTGGCAGATGTATCAGTATTTGGCTGCACGCCAACTACATAAAGCCTAGTGCAGGAGGTTATTATGGATTTAACTACATCTTATCTGGGAATGATATTGCGATCGCCTTTGGTTGCTGCTGCATCTCCCCTATCTGAAGACATTGACAACATTCGACGCATGGAAGACGCAGGTGCGGCGGCGGTAGTGATGCATTCGCTATTTGAAGAACAGTTGCGCTTAGAACGCTATGAACTTCACTATCACCTGACTTACGGTACTGAAAGCTTTCCTGAAGCTCTCACTTACTTTCCCGAACCCATGAGCTTTCGGGTAGGGCCAGAAACTTACTTGGAGCATATTCACAAAGCCAAACAGAAGGTAAGTATTCCAATTATTGCTAGCCTTAACGGCTCTTCGGTTGGCGGTTGGACGAACTATGCCAAACAGATTCAGCAAGCAGGAGCAGACGCACTGGAACTGAATATTTACAACGTCCCTACTGATATGGAATTGACGAGTGCAGAAATTGAGCAGACTTATATTGATATTCTGCTGGCAGTGAAAGCAACAGTAACTATTCCTGTCGCAGTCAAACTCAGCCCCTACTTTACGAACATGGCCAACATGGCAAAACGTTTAGATGAAGCAGGTGCAAATGCATTGGTATTGTTTAACCGCTTTTACCAACCGGATATTAATCTCAATCTTTTAGAGGTGGAACCCAACGTACTTTTAAGTACGCCGCAGTCATTGCGCTTACCCTTACGTTGGATTGCAATACTTTATGGTCGCATTCAAGCAGATTTAGCTGCAACTAGTGGCGTTCATAAAGGCGAAGATGTAGTCAAAACGATCGTGGCTGGTGCGAGTATCGCAATGTTTGCCAGCGTACTGCTACGACATGGTATCAACCACATTCGAGTCATCGAGCAGGAAATATGCCAATGGATGGAAAAACACGAGTACGAATCAATCAAACAAATGCAGGGCAGTCTGAGTCAGAAACATTGCCCAGATCCCAGTGCTTTTGAACGCGCGCAATATATGCGATCGCTCTCTACCTACAAGCCAGAATGGAAAGCTGCTCACGATACATCTTACTATTTTGGCTAATTTGTTCAATAAGGGAACAGGGAACGGAGAACAGCAAAACTGTGACTTTGGATATTGTCACTCTCCTCTGCTCCTCTGCTACCTCTGCTCCCTCTGCTATCTTTACGATGCCCCTTGGCAATCCGGCAAAAAGCGAATACACTAAAGTAACTCAATATGAGTACAGATGTTCTACGCTAGCAGACCTCTACTCAGGTCTAAAGTCGCCACGCCATTACTAATTAACCCAAAGTCGGGGCAAGATGAGTAACTTTCATCAAAATGGGAAAGGAGATGCAACTGATAACAGTCAGAGTCAGCAATACGCCTCCTTGGTAGAGCAACTTGATTTGATGATTCGGGCAAGGTATCCCTTACTGTATGTGATTTCCGTTGAAGAAGAACCTGTAGAAGAAGTGCTGCTACAAGTTGCGTCGCGTTCTGTGCCCAAACGACAGGTTTTATTTTGGGATATTGTTCGGGGTTGGAGTGACAATGGTGCAGATAAAGGTTCGGTGATGGCTGCATTAGCACGCATTGCCAAAGCTGATGCTCAAACAGCGGCGATGTTTGTACTGCGAGATTTGCATCCATTTGTGAAAAACCCTACCACCGAGAAGAATGCACCTATAGTCCGAGAGTTACGAAACTTGACCCGAGAGTTAAAGCGATCGCGTAAAACTATTATTACGACCAGCCATACTTTAGAACTTCCCGACGAGTTACTGCAAGAGGTGACAGTCGTTGATTTTCCCTTACCTAGCGTCAGCGAAATCGATTATTTAATTCAAAAATTAGTAGTACCTGATAAATTAAATGTTTCTGGTTTGGCGCGGGAACAGTTAGTTAAAGCCTGTCAAGGTTTAAGTCGCACTCGGATTTCTAGGGTGTTAGCAAAAGCCTTAGCCGCCAAACAGCAGGTAAATGAGTCTGACATTGATGGTGTGTTGGAAGAAAAAAAGCAAGCAATCCGACAAACTGGAATTTTAGAATTTTTCACACCGCAAGAATCACTCAAACGCGTCGGGGGATTAGATCAACTCAAGCAATGGGTACTGATGCGTCAAGATGCTTTTACCGAAGAAGCCAGACGCTACGGTATTCCTAACCCCAAAGGTATGTTGCTGGTGGGGATACAAGGAACAGGTAAATCCCTCTCCGCCAAAACTATCGCCCATGAATGGCGCTTACCCCTACTGAGATTAGATTCTGGGCGATTATTTGGTGGAATTGTTGGTGAAAGCGAAAGCCGCGTCCGCCAAATGATTCAGCTAACCGAAGCAATGGCACCTTGCGTTTTATGGATTGATGAAATTGACAAAGCCTTTGGCAATATTACCACTGGTATTGATGGGGATTCAGGAACATCGCGCCGGGTATTTGGCAGTTTGATTACCTGGATGCAAGAAAAAACCAGTCCAGTATTTATTGTCGCCACCGCAAATAATGTGCAAATATTACCAGCCGAATTGTTACGCAAAGGCAGATTTGACGAGATTTTCTTTTTAAATTTACCTACAGAACCCGAACGCCAAGAAATTTTTAAAGTGCATTTGCAAAGGTTACGCCCTAGTCGCCTGCGAGAATTTAACTTAGCTTTGTTAGCCAAACAGACTCCTAACTTCAGTGGTGCAGAAATTGAGCAAGTAATTATCGATGCCATGCACCAAGCATTTTCCACAAGAGTTGAGGGACAAAGACGAGACTTCAATACAGAAGATATTTTACAGGCTGTAGCGCAGACAGTACCCTTAGCTGCGATCGCCCGCAATCAAATTGAAGCCTTAAAGCAATGGGCCGCAGAAGCAGGTGCAAGGGCTGCATCCAATGATATTCAATTAGTGGAGGAATTAAAGCAATACTCAACCCAACAAGGAATCGGGCCATTAGAAGTTGATTAACAAGAAAAACTCTGCGTTCTCTGCAATTTTTTTGAAATCTACAAACCATAATCAATTATGTCTCATTTCACAACTATCAAAGTTCAAATCAAACGCGGTGAAATTCTCCATGAAGTGTTGCAAGAATTGGGCTATCAAGTTGAATGCAACACTAATGTACGCGGATATCAAGGTAGTACCACTCAAGCCGAGTATGTAATTCGCCAAAAAAACGGTTATGACTTGGGTTTTCGCCGCAATGGTGAAAACTACGAAATAGTTGCAGACTTTTGGGGAGCAAAAATCAATCAACAGCAGTTTGTTAATTCTATTAGTCAAAAATATGCTCATAAAACCTTGATGGCAACAGTGCAAGAACAAGGCTTTAATGTGGAGGACGAAGAAGTATTAGCAGATGGAACAGTGCGGGTAGTTGTAGGGCGTTGGGTGTAATTGATTGTCAGCAAAAAAATCCCCGACTTGAAGAAGTCGGGGATATGAAACTTACTATTCTTACAAATATGAGCGATAAATTAATGGAATTTGATAGTAGTATCCGGCTTCTGATGAGCTTACTAATTAGTATTCCCAATCACTTGAGTTAGGCGATCGCTTTTTCTAAGACTTAATACCCCATATTTTGATAGTTTTATCTCTACTGCCGCTGACAAGAGTCTTGCCATCAGGACTGATAGCTACACAATAAACTGCATCAGTATGTTCTTTGAGAATGCGTAGGCATTCCCCAGTTTGCAAGTTCCAAATTCTGATAGTTTTGTCTCTACCACAACTAATAATAGTGCTTTCGTCTGGACTAATATCTACACAATAAACCCAATCGGAATGCCCTTCAAGTGTGAACTGAAGCTGTTTTGTCTGTAAATTCCATACTTTAATTGTTTTGTCTTTACTACCACTAACAATTGTCTGCCCGTCTGGGCTAATAGCTACAGACTCAACACCATTTGAATGCTGTTTAAAAGTGTGTATTAGTTTTCCAGTTTCAAAATTCCACACTTTGATGTTTTTGTCATTACTACCACTAACCAGAGTTCTTCCATCTATGCTGATAGCTAATGCTTGAACTAAGTAGTGTGAATGTCCGCTAATAGTACGTATAATTTTTTCTGTCTGCAAATCCCAGACATTAATTTCACTATACTCGCTGCCGCAGGCAACAGTCTTTCCATCTGGACTAATAACTAGGGAAAAAACGCTGTCAGTAGATTCTTTTAAAGTTTTTTTATGATATCCAGTATATAAATTCCAAACTTCTATTTTTCGTCCCCCAGCATAAGTGCCTCCTCTACTAATTAAAGTTGTTCCATCTGGGCTAATAACCAAGGATTGAACGTTGAAATCTTTTATTGAAATAGTTTGAAGTTGTCCGCTATACAAATCCCAAATATTAATAGGGCTTCCAGCACTGACAAAAGTTCTCCCATTTGGGTTAATGGCAACAGATGTGATGCCTTTATTCTGCTGTAAACTATGTAGACAAGTGATATTTAGCCAGGGATTATATTCTTGTAAAGACTGTTTGACTCTTGCTTCTTCCCGGTGGCAAAGTAAGGAATAAGCAGCCCACTTTAACTTTCCTGATTCAGATTGCCAAGTATGAATTACTAAGTCTAAACCTGCTTGTCCGTAATTTAATGCTTCTTTTAGTGCGGCATTTTTTACTTCTATATCTAAACTTCTCAAGCGGCTTTTAACACCCTCTATGCCACCTAAAACAATACCATCAGCAGGTGGTAAGATTTGCCCACCTAACACAACATCATATTCTCTAGGTTGCTTCTGATTTTCTGGCATTGCATTTTACTAATTTATGGTTCTTGTTTAAACGAACCGCCAAGACGCAGAGGGCGCAGAGAGGGGATTATTTGAGTTTAGCGATCGCACTTTTATTTACTAACATCTTCCCCGTCAATAAATCTTTGACCGTTACTACTAATATCCGTTGTTCGTTAACTTCAAATTGTGCTTGTATTCTGTCTACTCCTGTTTGTCCAGGTGGTTCGAGATGGGCAACACATACTTGTTGATGATGAGTTTCTAAAGAACGATAGCTATCTTGTTTTACTAACTGGCTACTCGTCATTCTGCCTTGAACATCGTAAGAAACTTCTGCTTGCGAAACTTCTGCTACTTCGCCAATATCAAGGCGAATTTCTCGCTGTCCTTCGGTGGCTACTTGCAAAGTTAAATTTTCAGAACGCGCCCCTGGATATTTTGCACCTTTTTCAATCAAAGTGAAATAAGAATAAGTTTTGCTGTGGGGTTCCCAAAGCCGGATAGCATAACTGTGGCGCAGGTAATCATCAACTGCTGTCATCTCGCTAAGTGCTAATGCGCCATGTGCAACAGCTTCAAATGGTTTATCTAGCTTTACTTTTTGTCTGCCAAAATAAGAAATTACTAGTTGTTGGATCGCGGGAATTTGACAAGTGCCGCCGACTAATAAAACTTGTTCGATGGCAGATTTGGCGATACCTTTAGAAAGTGCGATCACTAATACTTCATCTATTGTTTGTCTTAACTGTTCTAATAATTGTTGATTTTCTAAAATTTCGCCTAATTCGTCCCTATCTAGCTGCAATTCATGGGACATAAAATTTTCATCATCAAACCAAGCTTCTTTGGCTTCATCTGTTGTTGAAAGTTGAATTTTCACCCTTTCTGCTACTTCCAATAAATTCATAAAACCGATTTCTCCTACTTCCGCACGGTAGGAACCGATTTTTTGCAGATAATGTTCGACAATCCAGGTATCAATATCTACACCGCCAATAAAAGCATCAGATTTGGCTAAAACTTCAGCGCGTACTGCTTGCTGTTCGGAAGCAACGCTAACAGTCCGCACTAAACTTAAATCTAGGGTTCCGCCACCAAAATCAACTACCAAAACTACAGCACCAGGACGCTTGACTGCATAACCAAGGGCGGCTGCTGTCGATTCATCCACAATTTGCACTGCGGGAATATTTAGCTTGTCGCCTAAGTTGCGGAACCAATCAAGATATCGTTCAAACGCACCTACGGGAACTGTGAAAATAGCGTGGCTTGGTTGTAGTTGCTGTTCAATTTGCTGCCAAATTTCTCTTAGAAATAGTTCTGAAACTACTTCAGCACTATAACTATTACCATCTAATTGTCGTGGAGGTGGTACAAAATCTGCTGCCAAATCGCGTTTGAAAGCGCGAAAACAGCGTTCGGGCTGGGCAAACCCTAAGCGTTTGGCGCGTACAGATTCACCAAATAAAACACTATTTTGCCCTTCCACAAACACCAAACTTGGTACAACGCTTACCTGTTCCGCCCCAAGTTCAAACCGACGCGACATCGAATCAAATCGCAATGTACGGGGTTTTTGCGTAATCAAATCTGTAGTACAAACAACAGTATTACTTGTACCAAAATCAATTATTACTGTAGTCATTGCTCAGTTGTCATTTGTCATTTTTCTCCCTTGTCCCCCTTGTCTTCCCCCTCTTCCATATCTCCCTTTTCCCTCACTTCCCCTGTCCTGGTAAAGTGCGGCTAACTTTGGCTGGGCAAAGAATTTTTCCTTGATGCTGATAACCGATAAATCGAATGTAAACTAACTCTCCTTCAGTAATATCAGCGGTGTCTGGTTGATGAAGTTGGGAATTATAAGTAACTTGTTCCCAAGGTTTGCCTATTTGTTCGTAGCCCCATTTACCAAGCAAATTATCTAGAGGCGTAAACAACGAAAGTAAATTTTTTGCAGGTAATTCTGGTTTCACACTCACCATTTGGTAAATGCTGGGATAGTTGGTCAGCAATGTCTGCAATTGCTCAAATGTAGAAATGCGAAATTCTTCTGTCAGTTCAAGATGCTGTTGTTGTAATTCTTCATGTAGTCGTAAGCCTTCTTGATGCAAGGCTGCTTTTTCGGAAATAAGTTTCTGTATCTTTTCTTGGGATTCTAAATATTTTTGATGTGACGTTTGGAGTTCATCTTCTAGAAGTTTAATTTGTAATCCTAAGTCTGGTTTTTGGCTTGTTACAGCCTTAATCGCTGGAACTATCAACAGCACTAGACAAAACTCTATTGCCATTGTTAAAAGGCTTAAAGGAGAAAACATTCCCATCTGCATCCCTCTTAAATTTGTTTGAGAGATTGGTTTTCTGTTGCTGTTTCACCTTCACTACCTTCGTAATACTCAGGCAATAATTCTTGATTTTCTACTTTTCCTAAAGCGTTTTCGATTTCTGATGTTGTATTCGTACAACTCGAACCAGAAGCATTAATTACTGTTTCAGTAATTTTCCCATCTTTACCAATGCGGTACTCAATTTTTTGATACTCAGCCATAAGTATAGATTTTTGATTTTTATCAGTTTGGAAGTGACATAATAATCACCATGTTGTAGCAAATTCCCAACAATGGCAATCAGTACTGGCACTAATACTTTTTCACATTAACGCTGATACATCTAGGCAAGCTGGGAGAGTTAAGTGTATCAAAATTTCTGCGAAATGGTATAACAGTATTTTCATATTTTAGTACTAAAGTACTACTATAAGTCAATCGGGCAGAAGATAATTAAAAAAAATAAGGTAAGCATCGCTTACCCTACTTTTGATGTCTATGTGTTTGTTATCTCTGAAATTATGTCAACGGACGATAAACGCGATAGTTGAGATTCGGGAAGATATTATCCATCAACTCGACTTTTTCTAGCCAGCCGCTATCAACTTTGCCAATTTTCACATCTTCGTAAAGCTTATTAAACCGCATTAAGTGCGATCGCGTCCTTCTCACGGCATAGGGAACCATTGTTCCCGTGCGCATAATAAACGCCCAATCGGAAGATTGTGCCAATAGTAACTCCCGCGCTGCTTGGTTTAAGGCTTTCCATTGCAATTCATCTTCTGGTTCCAAGTGGGAGATTTCAATCATGCGTTCGGCTGCTTTATGCAAATGCGGGTAAATCCAGGCATTTGTATCGTTTAACCAATACTCATGGAATCCCTTGAAACCCCAACTCGACTGGGAAGGACGACAAACTTGCTGAGTCGGTTCTGCCCGTAAATAATCTGCTAAGTGAGTCATGGCGTAGGTTCCTTGGTCATACCATGATTTACGGAATAGGTAATCAATAAACCAAGGGCCTTCATACCACCAATGCCCAAATAACTCGGCATCGTAGGGCGAAACAATAATCGGCGGACGCTGCATGATTCCATGCAAATGTTCAGCCTGCCGTTCTCGATTATACATAAAGTTGGCAGCGTGTTCTGCTGCTTTTTCTCTTGCCCAATAAGGATCGTAGAGTGCTTTATCTGAAAGCCCTAAGCCGCGTCCGGTAATTTTGTGATACTTAATCCCAGTATTCTTGCGCTGTCCATTGGGCATGATGTAGGGCTTGATGTACTCATACTCAGCTTCCCAGCCCAAGTCTTTGTAAAACTCGCGATATTCTGGCGCACCAGGATAGCCCACTTCCGAAGACCATACCTGTTGAGAAGATTCGTGATCTCGTCCAAAGGCAGCGACACCAGTTTCGGTAAAAATAGGGGCATAAGTGCCAAATCGCGGACGGGGACGGGCGTAAAGAATCCCATGTCCATCGGTGAGGAAGTAGCGCAATCCTGCATCTGCCAGCATTCGCTCTACACCTTCATAGTAGGCGCATTCCGGCAACCAAATACCTCTAGGTGCTTGTCCAAAGGTTTCTTCGTAGTGTTCGCAAGCTACTTTAATTTGTGCCCACACGGCTTGTGGATACATTTTCATCAATGGGAAGTAGCCGTGAGTAGCACCACAAGTAATGATTTCCAGGTTATTAGTATCTTGGTACTGCTTAAACGCTGTCACTAAATCGCCCTTGTAGCGTTCCCATATCTGACGCGCTTCGTTAAACTCTGCGGCGTAATGTTCGGCTAAATATTTAATATGACCGTTGTGAACATTACGTTCAGCTTCTAGTTCTATGAGTTCTTCTAGTTGGGCTAAGTGTGCATCATAGCGTTCTTGTAACAGCGGATCGCGGAGCATTGATACCAAAGGTGGTGTCATGCTCATCGTAATTTTAAAGTCGATGCCGTCTCGCTTTAAGCCTTCAAATACTTTCAATAAGGGAATATAAGTTTCAGTAATGGCTTCATATAGCCATTCTTCCTCCAACACATAATCACTTTCTGGGTGACGAACGAAGGGCAGATGTGCGTGGAGTACTAGCGCGACGTAGCCTTTAGCCATAGTTATTCTGGGGTGGTACGTGTAAGTTGAAGGTCGAGAGGTTTGG
Organism: Calothrix sp. NIES-2098; assembly: GCF_963875125.1. NCBI lineage: Bacteria > Bacillati > Cyanobacteriota > Cyanophyceae > Nostocales > Calotrichaceae > Calothrix > Calothrix sp. NIES-2098. The sequence continues at coordinate 6,409,257 of NZ_CAWNKJ010000001.1, read as the reverse complement.
CAGAAATTAACAATATTTTAAGACTTTATTGGGATCGTGACATTATTTAATGATTTTTTCTGATAATTTTTTTATTTTGGAAAAATTTTAATCTGAATATTTTAATGAAGAGTCTAGATAAATTTTCTTGCAGATGCATTTGCTAGGCGATGTCTAACGACAAGCCGCTTTGCGCCTACGCAATTTTAAACAAACAAGCTTGAATTCTGGTATTTATAGACTACTCGATCGGGCGGCTCGGTAAATCTATTTGTTTGCAGTATAAATTAGATTCTCAGGGAGGTGCATCAATGTAAATATCGCCTGCGGGAAAAATTATACTTTCTGTGACATCTTTTGAACTAGGTGCAGCAACAAGGGTATTGAGACACAAGTAATTCAAAATTAGAAAGACTGATTTTTTATCAATCTTTTAATGGCTAATTCTATGTAAATTAAATAAAAGACAATGTGATTTAGTATTTATATCGTTACAAGCTTGGCGATTTTCTTATTCCTCACTGTCTTGATACAAATCTTGCAAAGCTTGCAGTTGCGTCTTGCGAGAAACACGACGATATTTTTTACTTTCTAACTTTGGTTCGTACTGAGTTTGACCTTTGCCTTTAGTTTTCAGTTTCAGGTTAGATTCGGGGTCTGCTTGCTGGTTACGCTGAGTTTGATAAGCGATCGCTTCGTCTAAAAATTGCAGATAATGTGGATAGCGTTCCCAATCACCCCGCACAGCACAGTCAGGCTCCTCCCGATGCAAACAATCACTAAATCTACAGCTAGCAACTGCTAACCGCGCTCTCGCTTCGGGGAAATAATATACTAATTCTTCTGGAGTGCAATCGAGGTCGGGTTGATTAAAGCCTGGAGTATCTGCTAGTAAACCTTGGCTAGGTAGTTCAAATAATTCTACATGACGGGTAGTATGGCGACCGCGAGCTAATTTCCCAGATACTTCCCCGACGCGCAAATTTACATTAGGAACTAGTGAATTTATCAAACTAGATTTGCCAACGCCAGAAGGGCCAGCAATTACAGTAGTTTTATGATTTAAATATTTAGATAAATGGTCAATATTTATACAATTTTTGACACTAATAAATATTGGTTGATAACCCCAGCCAACCAAGCGATCGCTAATTTCTTGCTGTATCTTTGGTGAAATTAAATCGCTTTTATTCAAGCATAAAACCACATCCAAACTAGTAGATTCAGCTTTCACTAGAAAACGACTTAGCTGATAAGGTTCCAGTGGTGGATCTGCCACAGCAAATACCAGCATAATCTGGTTGACATTGGCAATTGGCGGACGGTCTAACTGAGTTTGACGGGGTAAAACATCAGCGATCGCGCCTCTTCCCCCAGACCAATCGGGTTCTTCGATGACTACGCGATCGCCCACCATCACCTGTTGTCCAATTTTTTTTAACCGCGTTCTACGGGTACACAGAAGCATCGGGGGATGAGAAGAATCTTGCTTCCCCATCTCCCCAAACTCTTGATCCAGCTGGACTTGGTAAAAATTCGCTTGTACAGCTAACACTGTACCGAGTAACTGTCCAGTGGTGAAATTAGTTGCTCCTGTCATTGGGCGATCGCAGGACGGCGGACTAACAAAGAAAAATAACCAGTGCAATCTGCAATTTGTTCTACCTGATAGCCAGCCATTGCTAAACTATCAGGAACTTGCTCAATTGGCTCTCCAGGGTCTAGCCAAACTTCTAGCAAACCTCCCGGTGGCATTTTTTCCAGACGTAATTTTGTCCGGACAAAATTAATCGGGCAAGGAGTGCCGCGTAAATCAAGTTGAGCATCAGGAGATGATAGAGAAGATACACTCATTACTTAAACAGATTACCCAAGAATCCTTCTAAACCGCCTTTACCAGTCCGATCTCCCTTAATTTTAGCCAGCTTCTCTAACAATTCTCTCTCCTCTGGAGTGACTTTAGTAGGAATATCAATCAGTACCGTTAGCATATGATCGCCCCGACTGACTGGATTGCCTAAGCGTGGTACACCGCGATTTTCTAGCTTCATCACCGTATTTGGTTGAGTTCCGGGCGGGATAATTAATTCTACTGGCCCATCAACCGTATCCACCTCTAAACGGCAGCCTAAAATTGCTTGCAGGTAACTAACTTTGATTTCCGAGAGAATGTTAATCCCATCCCGGTGAAATTCTTCGTCTTCATTCACAAACAAGTAGACGTATAAATCTCCTGGAGGGCCACCTCTTTGACCTGCATCACCTTCTTGGGAAATTCGCAGGCGCGTACCATTATCTACACCAGCAGGAATGGTAATTTTGAGTTTCTTAGTGATTTGATTTGTGCCTTTACCGTCGCAAGCATCACATTTATCCTCAATCACCGTTCCCGTACCATTACAGGTAGGACAAGTAGAAACTTGAGTAAAACTACCAAAAGGCGTTCTCGTGACACGGCGTACTTGACCTGAACCGCTACAAGTCGAACAAGTCCGCGGCCGAGTTCCGGGTTTTGCACCCGAACCGCTACAAACATCACAGGTTTCTAAATGCGAAATGCGAATTTCTTTTTCACCACCAAATACCGCTTCCCGAAAATCTAACTTCAGGTCTAATCGCAGATCGTCACCGCGCACAGGCCCGCTGCGTCGTCTTTGCGTTGGGCCACCCATTCCACCAGCAAAACCACTGAAAATGCTTTCAAAGATATCGGCAAAACCGCCCATATCACCCATATCTTGGAAGCCAGCCGCCGCCGCACCAGAGACACCAGCCTCACCAAAACGGTTATAACGCTCTCTCATTTCTGGCTCGGAAAGCACTTCATAAGCACGGTTAATTTCCTTAAACCGCTCCTCTGCTCCCGGTTCTTTGTTCACATCTGGGTGATACTTCCGGGCTAGGCGGCGGTAAGCTTGTTTGATTTCTTCTTTGTCGGCGTCACGAGAGACACCCAGAATTTCATAATAGTCGCGGGCCATATAGCAAAGGTAAAAGTTAGAAGGAAGAAAGCAGAAGAGCCACTGCGCCCTTAAGGTTTTCCCAGCTTGTACTCCTAAGGAATCAAAGCTGGGTAGCATGTGGCGTGGCAGAAAGTAGAGGGCGAAAGGTACTAGTTAAATTTTGTTAATAATTGATTTTACCTTTTCCCCTTTACAAAAATCACCAGTAAGTATTAAGCAACAGGTGCTTTCCTCGTAGGAGACGATAAAAGCTACGAAAATGACGAGCAAAATCAAATATTTGCTCTGACTTCCCACTGCCTGAAGCTGTCTCTTTTACAATTGTGCTACGTGGCAGGTAAAACCCCGCCCATCCACTAGAGGGGCTAGCCGCACAATTAGGTGTGGAAAACCCCCCATAGGTGTTTTGGCATCTGTGCTGGGACAGATTTAGCCCACGGCAATCGCTTATACAATCTAGCAAACTTAAGGATTTTCAGGGAGATGAGGGTCTGAGGAAGAAAAAGAAGCAGCGAGCAGAAGGCAGAAGTTTCTCCCCTGCCACGCCAGTCGCCTCAAGTCGGGAAACCCTTTCGGCAGTTCCTCATGGGGGTTTCCCCCATGAGGAACTGCCTCACCACGGCGCTGGCTCCCCTACACCCTGCCCCTCTGTCTCTTCCCCAATCCCTAATCTATCGCTTCGTAATCAGCCTGTGCAGTGCTTTCTTCATCAAAATCAAAGTTAAATTGAGGTATTAGCGTACCGCCCATTGGTGGCTCTGGTTGGGAAGCAAACTGCTCCTGTGAAATTTCCGATTCTACATCTATGTGGCTGTTAGTACGGTTATATACGTTAGCACCAATGGCAAATAGAGTTTTTTGGAATTCCTCCAAGTTCTGCTGAAATTCTGGTAAGGAAATATTAGAGTTAGTCATGGCTGCTTGGAGTTGTTTGGCTTTCTCATTCGCCAAAACTTTCATATCATCAGCAATTAAGCCACCGTTGTCCTTGATAGTCGATTCGTAGCTCAAAAATAGACTTTCGGCTTGATTTTTCAGTTCTACGAGTTCTTTACGCCGTTTATCTTCTTCAGCAAACACCTCGGCTGCTTGCCGCATCTTCTCGACTTCTTGGGTACTTAAACCACCAGTATTAGTAATCCGAATACTCTGCTCTCTACCAGTGCCTTTGTCTTGCGCACCAACCTTGAGAATGCCATTCACATCGATTTCAAAAGATACTTCTATTTGCGGTACACCACGGGGAGCTGGAGGAATTCCTGCCAACAGGAACTTGCCGAGACTTTTGTTATCTCGTGCCATTGCCCGTTCACCTTGCAGAACGTGAATTTCTACTGAGGTTTGTCCATCAACTGCTGTGGAAAAAATTTGCGATCTACTAGTAGGAATTGTGGTGTTACGTTCGATGATTTTGGTAAAAACTTCACCCAAGGTTTCAATTCCCAATGATAGGGGGATGACATCTAATAACAGCAGATTATCGACTTCTCCACCCATAACCCCTGCTTGGATAGCAGCACCTAGCGCAACTGCTTCATCAGGGTTAACTGAGCGATCGGGTGTTTTGCCATTAAAAAATTTGATGAGAGCGTTTTGGACTGCGGGAATGCGCGTAGAGCCACCTACCAAAATTATCCGATCGATGTCTTGTGCTTTGCGATCGGCATCTTTCAGAGCTTGAATCATCGGTTCGATGGTAGCTTCAATCAAGTGCCCTGTCAGTTCTTCAAATTTTGAACGGCTGAGTTCTAGCTCTAAATGCTTCGGGCCGCTGTCATCGGCGGTGATAAACGGCAAGTTAATCGAGGTACTGAGCATACTAGAGAGTTCGATTTTTGCCTTTTCCGCTGCTTCACGCAAGCGTTGCAGTGCCATCTTATCTTGAGATAGGTCTATATTCTCTTGTTGCTGGAAGCGTTCAACGATCCAGCGCAAGATACAGTCATCAAAGTCGTCACCACCGAGTTGATTATTACCATTGGTTGCCTTGACTTCAAACACTCCATCTCCCAGTTGCAAGATGGATACATCAAACGTGCCGCCTCCCAAGTCAAAGACTAAGATGAGCTGCTCTTGGTCTTGCTTATCTAAACCAAAGGCTAAAGCTGCCGCAGTTGGTTCATTAATGATCCGTAATACTTCTAACCCAGCAATGGTACCAGCGTCTTTGGTCGCTTGCCTTTGGGCATCTGTAAAATAAGCCGGTACGGTAATTACTGCCTTAGTAACAGCTTCACCCAAAAAATTTTCTGCATCCTGTTTAAGCTTTTGCAGGATCATCGAAGAGATTTCTTGTGGTGTATAGTTACGTCCGCGAATTTGGACATCAACAGTATCGTCTCGACCTTTGACACAGGTATAGGGTGAGCGATCGCGTTCTGTTATTGTGTCTTCCCAACGCCGACCAATGAATCTTTTGATACTGAAGACTGTGTTTTCAGCATTAGTGACAGCTTGCCGTTTAGCCAGCTGGCCAACCAAGCGATCGCCCCCCTTTCCAAATCCCACAATACTTGGAGTTGTGCGTCCTCCCTCAGAATTAGCGATCACAACTGGTTGACCACCTTCCAAAACTGCAACGCAACTGTTAGTAGTGCCTAAGTCGATTCCTATAACTTTTCCCATACTGTTCAGTAATTTTACGGATTTTTTTTAACCGTGAGGCTTTGCGGACTATCTTATTTGATTTTTTTGTTACAGACCAACACCTACGGAAATGTTTGTGAGAAATGGGGAAACGAGAAAGCAGGGGAAGATGAGGAAAGCCAGTTCTTCCTGATTCGCCTCATCCACCTCATCCCTCAGTTACTTTTTTTTATTACAGTTGAGGTAAGCGATGCTCGCCCTTATAAAAACCAAGGCACTTTTGGTCAGTGAGGCGAGCAACTACAGGTTATGAGTTAGCTGGACTCGACTGATTATCTTGTGCTGGTGTATCTTCCTTGGGAGCCGCTACTTTTACCATTGCATGGCGCAGTACGCGTTCACCCAAGTAATAACCACGTACTAACTCTTCTAACACTGTTCCTTCAGGATGTTCATCCGTAGGTTCGCGCATTACGGCTTCATGCAGATTAGGATCGAATTCTTGACCTTCAGGACGCATTGGGGATACACCTAGGCGTTTTAAGCAATCGACTAATTGTTTGTAAACGCCTTGGTAGCTTTTATGAATAGTCATTTCACCATCAGTTTGTGGTTTGAGGTGCGATCGCGCCCGTTCAAAATTATCGACTACTGGCAACAATTCCGTAATCGTGTTGCGTTTTACCTGCACCTCTAAATCTTCTTTTTCTTTTTGATTGCGTTTGCGGTAATTCTCAAAATCTGCCGCAATTCGCAGATATTGAGTGTTGCGCTCTTCTAGTTGTGCTTTGAGAGATTCGATTTGTTGAGTCAATTCTGCTAAAGCTGCCGTTTCCTGTTCAGTTCTCTCAGCCGCCGATACACCATTTTCTGGTGTAAATGTAGTATCTTCTGATACATTATTCTGTGCTGTCACTGGCTCGTTCACCTCGCTGCCAGATTCGTTAGAGTTAATTTGGGCTGCGGAGTCGCTCTTCATTGCTTGCTTTACCTCTATTGGTTCACCCAATTGTTGGCTTGTATTGTTTACCTGTTTATTTTCGTCTATCATTGTCCACTCATCCCAGATACTATTTGCGGCATTATTTCACCACATCTACCAAACGTTGCGATTAACGGTTCGCAGAAGAGGCTGGTGTTTTTGCCAATATTTTCCTGGAAGTGATTGTCACTGCCCTCTTATTGTGACAAATGGTGAAAGCGTTAGCGCAGAAGCTTCCAGGGCGGTAAGCCGAACCGGGATAGTGGTTTGAGCACTATCATCGTTTAGGATGAGTGGCGATCGATAAACCTTTGCGCCTCATCATTAAGTTATAAGTGGTTTTTTTTACTAAAAACTACTGAAAATTTAATTATTAACCAAGCTCAACAACTTTCAATCTGCTTTCGTTCCAAACTACAACAGTTCTCTTGCAGATAAAGTACAGATGATGCATGTTGCGCTGAAGTTGTTTAATTTTCTGTAAGCAAAGAAAATTTTTGGCTGGAATTTACTCAAGATCAATGAGAATTCTATGCCACAGGCTGGGAATACTTTACTCAGAGGTTTTCCCTACCCATTGCTCAATTATGACTTACTCGTCACCGCAACGGCGCAGTACCGCTCTTACTACAAAAACAGAGTTTTCGCCCTTTGGCAATAAGCTAGTGCAGGCTGGCTATGTTAATAGCGAACAGATGCGGCAAGCGCTGATTGAAAGCCGCAAGTCTGGTGTCCCCTTAACCGAGATGCTAGAGTCAATCACCGGGCGACAACTATCACCTGAATTACTTAGGCAATACAAGAAACAGCAGTTATTTGAACTTAAAATACTATACGGTGTTGAATTCCTCGATCCGGAAGTCAGCCAGCTTGGTAATACGATGGTGGGGAGGCTGATTGAAACTCTAATCCCAGTAGATATTTGTCGTCGCCATCGTTTGATTCCACTATCAAAACATGAAGACCAAAACCCACCCTGCGTTTTAGTGGCGATGGTCGATCCGGATAATCTAGAGGCTTCAGATGATCTCAACCGCATCTTGCGCCCACAAGGTTTAGCATTACAGCGCATGGTAATTACCCAAGAGGATTACCAACAACTAATTAATCAATATCTAGATGAACTAGCTATTCGGCAAAAACATCTCGAACAAGAAAAGTTTACAGATATCAATCAGGATTTAGAAAATCTCAATAATCTTGACATTGATGATACTCCTGATGAGATGGAGGCTGACTTGGGATCTGCGATGAAGGGTGCAGAAGATGCACCAATCATCAATCTCGTCAATAGAATTCTTGCCAAAGCCTTGCATGAGAAAGTTTCTGATATTCATATTGAACCGCAAGAAGAAAACCTCCGCATTCGCTTTCGTAAGGATGGGGTGCTGCGAGAAGCTTTCGACCCGCTACCGAAAAAAATCATTCCGGCAGTGACAGCCCGGTTTAAAATCATCTCCAGTTTAGACATTGCTGAAAGGCGTCTACCCCAAGATGGACGCATCCGCAGGATGTTTGAGGGACGGAAAGTGGATTTTCGTGTCAATACCTTACCCAGTCGCTACGGGGAAAAGGTTTGTTTACGGATTTTGGATAACTCCTCTACCCAACTGGGATTGAATAAGTTGATTACCGACCAGGAAACCTTAGATATTGTTAAGGATATGGTCAGTCGTCCCTTTGGTTTGATTTTGGTTACAGGGCCGACTGGTTCTGGTAAAACCACCTCACTGTATTCTGCACTGGCAGAAAAGAACGATCCGGGGGTCAACATCAGTACGGTGGAAGACCCGATTGAGTACAGTTTGCCAGGGATTACGCAAGTACAGGTCATTCGGGAAAAAGGGCTAGATTTTGCTACCGCTTTGCGGGCTTTTCTGCGGCAAGACCCAGATGTCCTACTAGTGGGTGAAACCCGAGACAAGGAAACTGCCAAAACGGCAATTGAAGCTGCTTTAACAGGTCACTTAGTATTAACCACCTTACATACTAATGATGCCCCAGGCGCGATCGCTCGTTTGGGAGAAATGGGTATTGAACCTTTCATGGTTTCTAGTTCTCTGATTGGCGTTTTAGCACAGCGCTTGGTACGACGTGTTTGTCCTGATTGTCGAATTCCTTATACTCCTACGCCCGAAGAACTGGCTCGTTATGGTCTGTCAGCTTCTCAAGAAGTGAATGTAACTTTTTATAAAGCTAACAGCATACCCAACGAATCTCAAGCAGAAGCTAAAGCCAAAGGTCAGGTTTGCTCAACTTGTAATGGTGTTGGTTACAAGGGACGTTGTGGTGTTTATGAGGTTATGAGAATCACCGAAAACTTACAAACCCTAATCAATGAAGAAGCACCTACAGAACGCATTAAAGAAGTAGCTGTAGAAGAGGGTATGAAAACCTTGTTGGCTTACAGTCTAGATTTAGTACGCCAAGGTTCAACAACCCTAGAAGAAGTTGAGCGAGTAACTTTTACTGATACAGGTTTAGAAGCTGAGTTAAAAGCTAAACGCAAGAGTGGTCTGACTTGCCGCACTTGCGATGCCACATTACAACCGGAATGGCTAGACTGTCCCTACTGTATGACACCGCGCTTTTCCGATTAGTCAATAGTCAAGGGTGAATATTTTGACTATTGACTATGGACTTAAAAAATAACTAGGGGAGCAAAACTATGGAAATGATGATTGAAGACTTGATGGAACAGCTGATTGAACTGGGAGGTTCGGATATGCATTTATCCGCAGGTTTACCTCCCTATTTCCGTATCAGCGGCAAATTGACTCCTATAGGTGAGCATGTATTGACTGCCGACCAGTGCCAAAGACTGATCTTTAGTATGCTCAATAATACTCAGCGTAAAACTTTAGAGCAAACTTGGGAGCTAGACTGTTCCTATGGTGTCAAGGGATTAGCTCGTTTCCGCGTCAATGTCTATAAGGATCGCGGTGCTTATGCTGCCTGTTTGCGTGCTTTAAGTTCCAAAATTCCCAACTTTGACAAATTGGGTTTACCAGATGTGGTCAAGGAAATGACAGAAAAGCCCAGAGGGCTGATTTTGGTCACAGGGCCAACTGGTTCTGGTAAAACAACGACCCTAGCGGCAATGATTGACTTAATTAACCGCACCAGAGCCGAGCATATTTTAACAGTTGAAGACCCAATAGAATTTGTTTATGAACCTATTAAAAGCTTGGTTCACCAACGACAACTTGGTGAAGATACCAAAAGCTTTGCTAATGCTTTGAAAGCAGCCCTGCGGGAAGATCCAGATATTATTCTGGTAGGGGAAATGCGTGACTTGGAAACAATTTCTTTGGCTATCTCTGCTGCGGAAACAGGACATTTAGTTTTTGGTACTTTGCACACTAGTTCTGCTGCACAAACGGTTGACCGGATTATCGACGTTTTCCCTCATGAAAAACAAACTCAGGTCAGAGTGCAGTTATCTAACTCTTTAGTGGCAGTATTTAGCCAAACTTTAGTACCCAAGAAAAACCCTAAACCAGGTGAATATGGTCGGGTGATGGCTCAAGAAATTATGATCATTACTCCTGCCATTTCTAACTTAATTCGAGAGGGTAAAACATCTCAAATTTACTCAGCCATTCAGACTGGTGGTAAATTGGGTATGCAAACTTTAGAAAAAGTTTTAGCCGATTTATATAAAGCTGGCACTATCTCTTTTGAAGCAGCTATGTCTAAGACTTCTAAGCCCGATGAAATCCAACGTTTAATTGGTGGCGCTCCACAGCCACAAGCAGGTGCAAAACCTGTAGCAAAGGCACATTAAAGAGAACTCCACTCTATTTCGAGGAGTCCAGAGTCTAAAGTTAATATTCTTAGGAAAAATGACTTTTGACTCTTATTAAATTTTGAATTTTGAATTGATAAACTATGCCTACCTATGTTGCCCGTGTGCGGGACTCACAAGGAAAATCCCGAACTGAAAAATTTACTGCTGAATCTTTAGCTCAAGCCCGTACTAATCTTAGAGATCAAGGTTTTGTTGTCCAAGAATTAAAAGAATCTCAAAGTTTAGCTAACTTTGATTTTCAAAAATTCCAGACATCAATGGTTAAGGTTTCTGTTAAAGATAAAGCAGTTTTTTCTCGTCAATTTGCCGTTTTAACAAATGCTGGTGTCGCGATTGTCAGAAGTTTGGGAGTACTGGCCGAGCAGTGTAGCAATCCTAAATTAAAAGCAGCTTTGATTGATATCGGTAATGATGTTCAAACAGGCACAAATCTTTCGGATTCAATGCGTAAGCATCCTCAGTGTTTTGATAATTTGTATGTGAGTATGGTTCAAGCTGGCGAAATTGGTGGTGTTCTCGATGAAGTATTAAATCGCCTAGCAAAGTTATTAGAAGATGTCGCCCGCCTACAAAACCAAATTAAAGCAGCACTGTCTTATCCTATGGTTGTAGGTTTTTTAGCAACTGCAATTTTTGTGGGTATGACTGTTTTTCTAATTCCCATTTTTGCCAGAATTTTTAAAGACATAGGAATAGAGTTACCTGCTCTCACACAATTCTTAATGAATTGTAGTGAAATCTTACGCAGTTACTGGTCTTTAGTAATTATTGCGGGAATTATGGGATTTGTTTTTGCCTATAAGCAGTATTACAAAACTCCTGTTGGTAAACTAACTATCGATCGCTTTTCTCTCAAGATGCCTTTGTTTGGTGACTTGATTCAAAAATCCGCAGTTGCTCGCTTTAGCCGTACTTTCGGAGCCTTGACTCGTTCTGGTGTACCGATTCTTACTTGTTTAGAAATTGTTCGAGATACTTCAGGTAATCAAATAGTTGCTAATGCCATAGATGCAGCCCGTATAGAAATTCAACAAGGAGGTATGATTAGCGTTGCTTTGCAAAAAGATGCAGTGTTTCCAGCTATGGCAATTCAGATGATGAGTATTGGCGAAGAAACTGGAGAATTAGATGCAATGCTCATGAAAGTTGCCGATTTTTATGAAGATGAAGTTGAGCAGGCGGTTAAAGCACTAACTAGTGTTTTAGAACCACTGATGATTGTAGTCTTAGGGGGTATGGTTGGTACGATTTTGTTAGCGATGTATTTGCCTATGTTTAAAGTATTTGAAAAGCTGGGCTAGAAAAAGGCTGTAGATGAGAATCGGTGGGTCAGGGAGGTCTGGAGGTTTCCATGCCACTGAAGTAAAAAGCAGGAAATCCACGTGAGACAGTCGCTCCCCCGGAAGGTTTACCGCAGACTAGGCTCAAGCATAAAGGATGAAAATATTGAATAAGTCATATTTCATCCTTGAACTTAACAGTTTCTACTTGATATTTCAGAGTTCATACTTCATCCTTTGCAGAAAAATGCCTGTGCAAAAATCTGATTACGAAGCTAGTTTGGCGGAATATAGCCATCATCTGGCAGCGATCGCTTTGTTAAAACAGTATCGACCTTACTTGGAAATGATTCCTAGTCTCCGCCGTCCTGATGAAAGTGTGATCGCTATTCCTTTGCCAATTATACGTCTACGCCAAACCGAGACAACCGCCGCGCAAACAACTTGTCTACCCTGTGATGTAGCAATATTAATGTGCGATCCAGAGTGGAAGATTAAAACTGGAGCCGAGATTTTAATCTTTATTCATCGTCCCCATGAAGACTTTTCGGATTTGTTAGGTCGCTGGCGGCAAACTCAAGTTCTGTTAGACAAGGATTATGAGTGGCTAATGCCCGATCGCCACAATCATATTCTGAGTGAAGGAGCTAATACTGTGTATCCGTTATTTGTAGTCTTTAGTGAAACTTCAGAACGCATACAACGAGGTCTTGTAGGCGCAGAACTTCCATTTATTATGCAAAAACCACAATGGCTATTTGAGGAGGAAAGAAGGAATGAAGAGGGGCTAGGAACTATAAGCTAGGAGCTATATTTGCTTCGTAAAACCTAACAGTAACGTCCCACAAATATTCTCACAATAACTCAAGCCGTCTAACTTTCCCAGTCAGCAACTGCTAGTATGATTCGTAATCTAACCAGAGCTTTGCTCAAACATCGATCGCAGGCTTTTCTTGCCGTGTAAACTACGATATATCAACACCTTCAGCCGCTAGTTTCTCTTCATTCACTACACGCTCAAAAGAGAGATTTCTCAGCTTTTTCTGGCACTCCTCAAACTTTTTGCATATCGATAAGCAAACGCTTCTTGATCCTTACCGGATTTTCAGGCTCATTATACAAACCGTAAAAGCTTTAAAAAACTTTGTTATTCTCTATACTAAATAACAGTTGCGTTGCAATGCTGTGTTGAGTAGGGCTTGATATTCTTCATCGCCAATACGATAAGCACCAAATCTTTCTAAATGAGGATTCATCATTTGTGCGTCAAACAACACAAATTGCTGCTGACGCAATCTCTCTACCAATTTTACCATTGCTACTTTGGAGCCTTCGGGAATGCGGTAAAACATTGATTCTCCAATGAAAGCACCGCCGATCGTAATCCCTAAAATTCCGCCAGCGAGTTCCTCACCTTGCCAAGTTTCAAAACTATGAGCGTAACCTCTCTGGTATAGTAGCCAATAAATCTTTTGTAATTCTGGCGAAATCCAAGTTGTATCGCGGTTAGCACATCCAGCTACCACTGCTTGAAAATCACGATTAATTGCAACTGTAAACCTCTCTTGATTCAGGATACGCCGCAAGGATTTAGGATAGCGAAATCTTTCATCTAAAGGAATTAATGTGCGATCGCGACTACCATACCAGCCCAAGCTTTCGCTGTCATCAGCCATGAGAAAATAGCCTTGAGCGTAACCCTGAATAATAGCAGCGATATCATATTCCATAGTGAAGATCACAATTAACAAAGCTTATTAAGAACGCAATTCGATGTTAACAGTCATCTTCTGCGTTCCTCTGCATTTACCTTTGCGTTCCTCTGCGTTGAAAAAAATGACAGAACCAATTCCACCTATCACCCTACCTCCATCTGAAAATCCACAGCTTGAAGGCGAATGGCTGCAACAATGCCTGCTGCGATGGCTGGATGCAGAATTTCTCCCAGAAACAGTTAATCAAAAGATTGCCCAACGCGCCGCCCAGATTTTTATGCGCCAACGCATGGAAGGAGAAAACGACCTCGGCTCTTTGGTCATTGCCATTGTTACAGAGATGCAGGCCTTTGATTTTTCCAAAAGCTTTTATGGAGAGTTTGCGATCGCTAACGCTGTCAGCGATCTACTCTTAGAAAGTCTGGGAATCGATCGATGTTGTGGTCAATAACCTTTGTCATTTGTCATTGTTCTTAGTACATAACCAATGACTAATGACCCTTCGGGTTCACCAGTTGCTCATGGGGGAAACCCCCAAGACCGCACTGGTTCACCAATGACTAATGACTAACTACCAACTAGACTTAACCACTCCAGGTAGAAGACCTTCGTGCGCCCATTCTCGCAGAACGTTCCGAGATAGCCCAAAGTCGCGATAAACACCTCTAGGACGACCAGTTACCCAACAACGGTTACGGCGACGGCTAGGTGCGCTATTGCGTGGTAATTGTTGGATTTTCCGGTGAATTTCTAGCTTGTCTAGGGGAGATTCAGCATTTTGGAACTCAATTTGCAATGCTTCCCGCTTCTCGGCATACTTTTCTACCAACTTAGCGCGTTTTTTCTCGCGCTCAATCATGCTCTTCTTGGCCATACATTCTCAAATTTATTTAAAGACAGCATTTTCCATTCTACAGTTAGGCAAGGTGTTTAGCCTGTATTCCTGCAATTATGGGCTGCTAATATAGCTTAACCTACTGACGTTGGCTTATTAGCAGCTGGACACAAATCTGCCAATTCACAAGCAGCACATAAGGGAGAACGGGCTTTACAGATAGCTCGTCCATGATAAATCAGGCGAATTGACCAATTTTCCCAATCTGCTTGTGGCAATAACTTCATTAAATCTTGCTCAATGTGAACTGGGTCTGTATGTTTTGTTAAACCCAAATGATTGCTGAGGCGCTTAACATGAGTATCAACCGTTACCCCAGCATTAATGCCATAAGCGTGAGCCAAAACTACATTAGCCGTCTTTCGTGCTACTCCAGGAAGCCGTAACAACTGCTCCATCTGGTTGGGAACTACACAATCAAACTCATTGACAATCATTCGACAGGCGGCTTGAATGTTTTTGGCTTTATTGCGATAAAAACCTGTCGAACGTACTAATTCTTCTAACTCTGATAAGTCAGCATTTGCTAAACTTTCAGCATCGGGAAAACGAGTAAATAGGGCTGGTGTAACTTTATTTACTCGTTCATCAGTACACTGAGCTGATAGAATTGTTGCCACCAAAAGCTGCACGGGTGTTGAATAGTTCAACGAGCAAGTTGCATCAGGATACAGACGCTTCAAGCGAGTCAGAATTTCCAGCGCCCGTTGCTTCTTAGATAATGATTTGCGAGTAGCGATCACTGGAATAATTTTTGTACCCACTCCAACTGTGTTGTTAACTGAGTAGTTTCTTTAACAATCAGAAAAATTCCTAGTCCTAACAGTAGCACCAAACCAGTTTGCATGACGCTTTCTTGAATCTTGGTAGGTAAGGGCTTACCGCGCAAGCCTTCAATCAGCAAAAAAGCCAGTTGTCCGCCATCTAAAGCTGGTAGAGGCAAAATATTGATGATTGCTAAGTTAATACTGATCAGTGCTGCAAAGAAGAACAAACTGCCTGTATCGTTTTGGGCAATATTAGCACCAATTTCTACAATTTTAATCGGCCCAGCTACTTGGCCAGCGGTTTCACCAAAGTTAGTTATCAGTTGTCCAAAACCTTTAAATGTCATCAGTACAATGCGCTGAAATTCTGTAGCACCAACTGACAAAGCTTCTATGGGATTAGCAACACGACGACGCTCAACTTTACCGTTGGGAGAAAGTCCAATTCCAATGGTACCACCATTAGATTTGGCTTCTGGAACCACAGTCACCGATACTTTTTGGTCGCCACGAGCAATTTCCAGTTCAACTGGCTTACCTGCACTAGTTTTAATGAAGTCTCTAAAAGCGTCTATCTCTTGCAAAGAAGTGCCAAATTGTCTTTGATTAGCCGCTACGATGACATCTCCTGACTTAATTCCAGCGTTAGCGGCTACAGAACTGACGTCCGGTGCTAGCTGTTGGATTAAAACGCCTGGTTGGCTGGCTTGTCCGACACCGACAACGCTTACCTGTCCTACTAGCAGTAAATAGGCAAATATTAAATTTGCAATCACGCCTGCACTGATGACGATCGCTCTGTCTAATATGGGACGATTGCGCAACAGATTCGGGTCATTAGGAGGAATATCGCTATCTGGGTCATCATCGGGAAAACCAACAAAGCCTCCTAAAGGGAAAGCGCGAATAGCATATTCGGTTTCTGGACCTTGGTATTTCCAAAGAACCGGGCCAAAACCTAACGAAAATCGGTTAACATGAATGCCCTGAGAACGTGCTGCAATGAAATGTCCTAGTTCGTGTACCAAGATCAAAACAGCCAAAACTGCGATCGCTGCTAAAACTGACATAGATCAAACAAGATATTAAGCTATATACATATCTCCATTCTAAAATGTGTCACTGGTTAGCATTGGTCTTGACAAGTTGGAATTGAAAATTTTCTCTCTTGTGGTCAATAGTCTATAGTCCGTTGGATATAAGTCATTAGAAATTTTTGTACTAATAATTAATAACTAATGACTACAACACCTCGCGCGCTAAATAAGGTTGCAGTACTTCTGGTATCCGCACTGTCCCATCAGGTTGTTGATAATTCTCTAAAATTGCTGCCATCGTTCTTCCCACGGCCAAGCCAGAACCATTGAGGGTATGTACAAACTGTGTACCTTTTTTGCCTCCTTCTTTAAAGCGAATGTCAGCTCGTCGTGCCTGGAAGTCAATAAAATTGGAACAACTAGAAATTTCCCGGTATTTCCCAGAAGAAGGTAGCCAAACCTCTAAATCATAAGTTTTAGTAGACGAGAATCCTAAATCCCCAGTACATAAATTGATGACTCTGTAAGGTAATCGCAATGCTTGTAAAATAGCTTCTGCATTCCCTACCAATTTTTCTAGTTCTTCAAAAGAACTGCTGGGATGGACAAATTTCACCAATTCTACTTTATTGAATTGATGCAGTCGAATTAATCCCCGCATATCTCGCCCATAACTCCCAGCCTCACGACGAAAACAGGGAGTATAAGCACAATGGTAAATAGGCAAATCTTCCGCAGCCAGAATTTCCCCTCGGTAGAGGTTGGTAACTGGAACTTCTGCTGTTGGGATGAGCCAGAGATCGTCATCAGCACATTTAAAACTTTCTTCAGCAAATTTGGGTAGCTGACCTGTTGCTGTCAAAGACTCAGTATTTACTAAAATTGGTGGACTGACTTCTAGATAACCAGCTTCAGTCTGACGCGCCAGCATAAATTGAATTAATGCTCTTTCTAAAGCTGCACCTGCACCTATTAGGTTGACAAAGCGACTTTGGGCAACTTTTACAGCCCTCGCTACATTGAGAATACCCAGCTTTTCGCCAATTTCCCAATGGGGAAGAATATTCTGATTTTGAGGAATGTACTCATCTCCCCAACGGCGGACTTCTGGATTATCTTCTTCACTATTGCCGATGGGTGTGGAGTCGCTAGGTAAGTTGGGGAGTGCAAGCACTAGTTCCTCAATTTCAGCTTTGAAAGCTTTTTCTTGCGGCTCTAACTCGCTCAATTGAGTTTTTATGGAGTTACCCTCATCTCGTAAAGATTGAATTTCTGGAGACTGAGGATTGGTTCCAGATTTAATCTTTTGCCCAACAATTTTACCAATTTCGTTGCTTCGAGCTTGGAGCTGATTGCGTGTTGCCTCCAATTCTCTCTGTTTTCGATCTAGCTCTAATATTGGCTGAATATCGTATTTACCACTACGAGTATTCAAGCGTTCCTGAACTAATTGGGGGTTTTCTCTTATTTGCTTAATGTCCAGCACAGATTTTTCTTTTATCTTTTGCTTAGTATTTCCTGCCAACACATCAGCATATACTGATTTTGGCGTGTCATGACAGGAATTGCAATCCAAAAATTTCGCCCTGCAAATCTTGCCAATGTTAGGATACAACAAATTTCTTTTGATGTTCCTGAATCTGAAAAATTTTGATTTAGTCGATCAAGCCACTGGCACTCTGAAAATTCTCAACAGCGTTGCTTCTGCCACTAGCCTTATATTCTTTGGTTAAACTTCTAAGGTTTATTAATTCGATTCAGCAGCCAAAGTGAGGCAAGCAAACCGCCAAAGTGAGCCATGACAGTGTTAGTATTTGCCTGCACTACAAACATATCTAGCCCGCTAATAAATGGTTGGTTCCCTTGCGGCGAAAAGATAAATTGAGTTTGGGTAATTGCCCTTGCTGCTAGAGTTCCAACGATCGCTTGTGCTCCTAAAAGGGTTAATAGTATTCCTAGCAAGTTTACTATCACTCCTAAGCGTAATACTTGTACAGTTTCGCTTTTACGCGGTCGATTGTTGGGATTAGAAGATAGTAGTTGACCTCCTAATCGTGTGTAACGAAAAGCCAAATAAATTCCCACACCTAAAGCAACTAAACCACAAATTGCCAGAAAAATGCCAAACCCTGCTCCTGCATTATTAGCTGCGCTACCAGGTCTTTGACTAGAGATGGCATATAACAACAGAATTACGCCAGAAACTACGCCTAGTACCAACTGAATCCAAAAACTAATCCAACCTATGAGGCGAAACTTCTGGCCAATTGCCCGGATAGTAGAGGAAGAAGATGTAATGTCGGAGTTTTGTGACATAACCGATTGCTAATTTGCTAGAAGCTTCAAAAAAATTGGGTATGGGGCATGGGGGAAGCAGTATGTTGTGGAGGTCTCCTCCTTGTCCCCCTTATCCTCTGCACCCATATTCTACGATCTGCACTGGGATAATCATTGTAAAAAAAGTGTTTATTAACTTTTAAAGACAAAATTGCATTTTACCTGTAAAATTTCTTCGATGGCATCTTATGCTTAAGCAGTTCTAACCAGCTCGGCATCACTTGACACTAAGGCATTGGCTTTGCCAATATCTTAAATTGCTCCTCACCACATCGTCTTGAGCTTGGGCAGGGATGCATATTCTGTTTCCCTGAAACTCACACACTCGTCCTACAACTTCAAGCGTGGGGCATCTTTAGAGATGTCTACGCTTTGTAAATTATGCCTAAGTAGCGTTATATACTTACTTAGGTATATGTATCTCTATATACTGGCTACAAACATTGTAGATCTCACCCTAAGGCATTTTTTAGCCATTCACTAACCATGAAACTTGAGGATATATATCAATTCTTTGAGAATCCTCCGCCAACTTACCTCTGTCAGGAACTAGCAGTTTGTTACATTCTGTATGTTTTACTACAAGGTGAATCTTACGGAACCGAGTTGATCCAGAGACTGGAGACTGAATATCCAACCTATCGGCTTTCGGATACCGTACTGTATAGTGCGATCAAATTTCTCGAAGACCAAAGGGCAATAAACGGATACTGGAAGAAACTCGAAGGGCGGGGACGCCCCAGGCGGATGTACCAAGTTTCTCCAGAATGGCAGGTTCAATCGCAGGATTTAGCTCAACTTTGGTTAGATTACATCAATCAAAGAACAAATTAACGAATAATTGATAATGAAATGAATAAGTCCCCTCCAATCAATTAGTAACTATTTCAGTTATGGATACTGCTATTCTGCCATCGACATTTCTACTAACTTTGTTGTTGTCGGTTGGGCTGTTTTTCTTTATTCGTGCCTCAACAAAAGAGCGTACACAGACAGCACAACTGATATCTGAGCAAGATGAAGCCACTTTAATGCCTCAACTACAGGAGTATTTTCGCTCCCGGTCTTATCGAGTGGCAGCGGTAGACCGAGCAAAAAACCAAGTGACTTTTGAAGGGTTTGTTAAACCAAGCTGGTTTCTAGCTGTGTTTTTAACACTGCTAGCATTTGCTGGTTTGGTTTGTTTATCACTGGTTTTATCAATGCTGATTCCGAGTCTTAGTACCCTTTTTTTAGGTATACTACTGCTCTCCCCTGTGAGTGGTATTTTTTATTGGAAAAAAGCTGGAAGAATTGAGAAAGTGTGGCTCAAGCTGGAAGCAACCCCGAATCAGCAACACTCCTCAAGTAAAATCACTGTTACTGCCCATCGAGACGAACTCATTGAGTTGCAGAGGGCACTACAGTTAAAACCAATTGCATAAATCTTGAATTTTTTTGCACGTCTTTTGAGTAAGAGATGCAGACTTCTGTCCAAATTTTCCGGAAACAAACATTAGGGAGCTGAATATACAACCTAGAATATGTTGATTTTCCCTACGATAAAAAATCGTAGGGAAAAACTATAGCTGTTGACAGAGCGTCTTGAGCAATCTACCGAATGAACGTGCAATGTCGCTCCCGCTTTAAGACACTTTTCGCTTTATGCTGACTTCCTTGTGCATTATGAAACTCTAAATCAACCCATGCAAACAAGCTTGGTTTGAGACAAGTTAGCTCTACTGGCAAATCAACTACAAGTTAAAAAAATGAAGTTTTTGCATAACAGGAGCAATTTCGCCAGTTAAATGATTGTCAGAAGTCACATAAATGCGTAAGATAACCATTTATAGTTTAGCGAGCAGCCAAAGCTAGGTTTTCCTGACCAGTAGGAGCTTCTAAGATCCTGAGGCTGGGAAACAAGAAATGGTTCTCTTCGACGTATTGAGCACCAAACAGTCCCTTTTCTGCCCAGAAATAACGGTCTGTGGTGTGTTCGTTCCGTTTCACAAGTAGCAACGCAGGTGGTGTGATTCCTTCAGCTTGAATAAATTTTCTTGCTGCTGTCACAGGTTTTTCTTCACCACTCTCGATGCTATATTGAGGCACATGCTCCAGAATTCGACGCCCTTCTTGGCGACGACGACTTTTCCGTTTCCGTCTCCTTGCCAACCTATTTTCCTCCTCTTTCAAGCTATAGATTGTAGTGATAGCTACAAAATCCGTCGTAATTATATAAGTTCTAGTTCAAAAAATCAACAGTTTTTAAGCTTTCGATACAACCTAATTAATATCTTTAAAAATAGAGAAATCAAAATTGGGGAATATATAATTCCCTAGGGCAAACCATTACTAAGAAGATTTAGTTAAGCTTTATTAAATAAGCGAGGGAAAAATTCCCCTCTTCTTTAATTTACCCTCAAATTCTATAATCTTGAGCAAAATCTGAAAAATGTTAATGTCTGCCAGTTCTGATTTTGTTGCTCTATGCCGAGAGCAAATAGCACTGTTAACCCAAGGGCTAGGAGCATCGTTAAGTGTGGTCTACTTAACACAAGAATTGGTAGAGGCTCCCACAGGGGAAGCCAAACTGATTCCGGTGGTGATATACCCAGAAACGGCAAGATTAAGGCTATTTGAGGGGAATGCGGCGGAAAAAACACCTGAGCAATTGAAAGTGAGGAATGTTTTGGCATTACCTCAAAATCATGGAAAATTATTGACAGGTAAGGCAGAAAGCTCTAATTCCTCACAGGAGGCTGAGACATCAGAAGAAGAATATTTACTTAGTGAAAACCAAATTGTTTTACCCTTAATCCATGAGGGTGTGATGATGGGGTTATTAGTAACTGGTAGGGAAGACAGGGCTTGGAACGAACAAGAACAAAGCGAGATTCAGAGAATCGCCCAAACCCTAGCGATCGCCTGTATTTTAGATCAGCGTCGAGCTTGGTTACAGCAGCAATTGCATCAACAACAAATCCTGCAAGAACAGCAGCGAGATTTGCTAGATAACCTCTTGCATCAGTTTCGCAACCCGTTAACGGCAATCAGAACCTTTGGTAAACTGCTGATGAAACGGTTACGTTCTGGCGACCCTAATCGGGATGTAGCTGGCAATATAATTCGCGAAAGCGATCGCTTGCAAGAATTATTGCAACAGTTCGATCGAGTAATTGAATTAACGGAAGCAGATTTAGCACCTCTGTCACTCTCAGAAAATGAAGTAGTTGTAGAAGCAACTATCCAAAAAGAATCAAAGCCACCTCTGTTATTGCCAGGATCGGGAGAAAAAGCGGCTGACTGCGCCTTAGCAGATTTATTAGCACCATTATTAGTATCTGCTAAGGCAATTGCTCAGGAACGAAACCTACAATTAATCGCTAAAATTCCCCGAAATTTGCCCTTAGTCCGCGCTAATGTGAAAGCTTTACGAGAAGTATTAACCAATATCATCGATAACGCTTTGAAATACACTCCTGCTCGTGGCAAGATTTTGATTGAGGTAGGGCAAGAAAAAGATAATTTACAAGGAATTACTATTAGTGACACCGGCCCTGGTATTCCCCCAGAAGATTTGGAACGTATAGGAGAACGCCATTACCGGGGCGTGCAGGCGCAAACAGAGATTCCTGGGACAGGTTTGGGGTTAGCGATCGCGAAACAGTTAATAGAGCAAATGCAGGGCAAAATAGAAGTTTTTAGCCCTGCAATTAATTCCACAATCGCATCACCGAATGCACCAGGAACAACGTTTATTATTTGGTTGCCAGAAGTTGGGAATTAGCCCATAGTCGATTATTCATTCACTACTTGAGTGAAACCAACAAATTTTGATTGATTGTCATTTGTAGGTCGGTATCTGGGTCAATTGCAATTAAGTCAACACTGTTTTTCCCAAAGAACAACCCAATTAATGCACCAATACCAGCACCACCTAAGACTTCTTCTGTTGCAATTGCGCGATCGCCTGTTACCGCAGATACCGCAGCAGCTGCTCCTGCACCCAATACGGTATTCTGAATAATCGCACCAGTACTTGTACCTTTTTTAACTGTTTCTGTCTTGGTAATGACTTCAGAAGTAGCATTAACTGGATACTCTTGACCTGTAGTTAAAACTAGTTTTTCAGCAACAAATTGAGAACCACCTTGAGCAGGTTTTAGTTGACCGATTACTTGACTCCCAGCAGGAACTACTACAGTTCCTTCTTGTGTCACCACATTTTGCGATACTGTCAGGGTTAAAGGTGCTGTCTCATTCTTAGTCACAAGAATTTTTTCAGCCTTATCGTACTTCACAGGAATAGTAGTTCCTTGAGGAATTGTGATTGCAACAGGTGTGGGTGTAGTAGATTGAACAGCCACAATGTAAGGAGAGTTGATTGCTGAAGCTTGATTGGAACTAACTAACGCTTGATAGATAAAAGCTGCTACCTGTGCCCTTGTAGCGGTCGCTGTAGGATTAAGGAACTTCACATTGGGATAGTTGACCACAATTTGTTTTTCAGTGGCAGCAGCAATAGGGCTACGGGCATAGTCAGCAATATTATAAGCATCGTTGAAATATTGCAGAGTATTTTCGACAGTAGCACGAGGACTATATTCTAAACCGTTAGCAAGGGAAACCAAAACCTGCTGGCGAGGAATTGCTTGGTTAGGTTCAAAGCGATTCCCAGGATATCCAGATAGGAAACCGATGGTATAGGCTTGTTGAATGGCACTAGATGCCCAATAGTTGCTGGGTACGTCAGTAAAATTGATTGCTTGCCGTTGAGGTGCTTTTTGGAAAGCTTTGTTGACCATAGCGGCAAATTGAGCGCGTGTAACTGGTTCTTCTGGGCGGAAACTACCATCAGGAAATCCCGCAATTACACCCCGGACTGATAATTGTTGAATGAATTGTGCCGCCCAATAGTTAGATGAAACATCAGAAAAAGTAGTTTGAGCAAAAGAAGGTGCAGCAGTAATAAAGGGTGCTAGAGTACCTGCTGTGACGCTTAAAGCCATTAATGTAGCAGTTCCAGATTGCCAACGATTTAAAGCAAACATTATTTTTTATCCCTATACAATTTTTTGTTTTTCTTGTTAATTACTTAGACAATTTATTAATAATGAAGTTCCCAATTATTTTGTCATTTGATACAATCATTACTTAAGTCATAGATGGATAATAAAACTGTTGAGAAAAAGCTAAAACCAGATAATTATGTAATTACCTCATAAGTTATTATCTGCTTTGCTTCTAAATTAGTATGCCCAAAATCGAGTGAAGAATTAAGACGATAGAAAAATAAAATAGTTGCGGCGCAATAAGACTGTTATAACGTGCCAAAAATTATGCGATCGCCACTTTATTATCGGTGTGCGATCGCATATTGGAGATGATTAAAGTCACGACTTAAATTAAGTTAAGCCTAGTAGCGAGAAAGAACCAAACTAGAGTTCAAAGTGATATCCAAATCCTGTTCAGGTCGCAATACGAAGACATCAGCTTGTTTTTTCCGCAACAGTATACTTGCTACAGCACCAACCGCCGCACCACCCAGAGGCTCTAAAACTTCGATTTTGCGGTTCCCTGTAATTGCTGCAATTACAGTAGCAGCACCAGCACCGATAGCTGCATCTGTTAATATATTGCCAGTATCACTTCCTTTTGAAATCCTTTCAGTTTGGGTAATTGTTCTAGAAGAGGCATTAATTGGTTGACGCTTACCAGAAGCAAATACTAATTCTTGGGCTACGAACCGCACACCTTTATTGTTATTGTTATT
Organism: Calothrix sp. NIES-2098; assembly: GCF_963875125.1. NCBI lineage: Bacteria > Bacillati > Cyanobacteriota > Cyanophyceae > Nostocales > Calotrichaceae > Calothrix > Calothrix sp. NIES-2098. The sequence goes on along the minus strand of NZ_CAWNKJ010000001.1, from coordinate 6,385,153 downwards.
ATTCCTGTCGCTAGAAGATCTTCCATTAAGGTTTACAGGTTCGAGCCTGCCAACAACTTCAGTTCCACGAGGAATTAATACATTCCTGTTATTATCGATAATATCATTAGCGATTTTCAGCGTTAGAGGTAAACTCTCCCCAGGATTAACAATCACTTTCTCTTTTTCGTAAGTCACAGGAAACGTTACATTATAAGGAATGGTAATTGTTCGGGATTGATTAATATTGTATTGGGCACTAGCAGGAGCAGATGTAAATAAAGGAGTAATAGCACCTGTGGTTATTGCCATTGCCATCAGTGCAGCAGTTCCAGATTTCCAACGATAAAGGCGTGTCATAGTAGGGTTTCCGTTTAAGTTTGAGAGATATTTAATGACGCAGATTTACTGAGATTGTTTCTGAATATTTTTAAACTTACCTATAGGGATATTCCAAAAGTTAGGTGATTAAATGACGCGGGGTACTTGCGATTGTTCCTCAAGCTTTTTCTACTAATCTCTACAGGTAATATACTGTTGATATACGTTAGTAAATACTATTTATATCTTTGATGACGCTTTAATTGAAGAAATTGTTCCTCAACTTTGTATTTGCGTAAATAGAAGCGAATAGGCTGACAGCGAACTCTTACTTATATTGTATGTTTATTTGCTAGAAGTTAGAAAATGTTTTCTCTTACTGTTAGAATTTCTCAAATCAATGTGTAGAATAGCTACAAATGGAACATAGTAAAGCACAATACTGAATTGTCAACGCACTGGCTACCCTGGATTGGCTTGGGTATATGTTCTATGATGGAAAGAGAGGCAATTGGTATATAAATACTCCCAGCCAAGCGTTGCCAATTGCTATGATTTAACAAAAGGGTGATATTCCATAAGTTGAGACTAGTGATTATGGCAAACTGGACTGAAGAACAAAAACGAAAGTATGCAAGATTTCAAGAAATTTTAGAAGCAGGAAAACAGCGTTACGTGGATGCTGGTGGAAATCCTCAACGTTATCGTGCAGGTTTCAAGGGTAAGGATTATTTGACAGATCAAGAGCGAAAAGAAGCAGCAAAATTAATGCGTCAGATGTTTGGTATTTCTATTAAAAACGGTTATGTCTATTGTCAATGACGTTATTGAAATTTGCCTGCAATGAGTCATAAATAAATAGTAAGTAAAGCAAAATATTAGAGTAGTAGCTTTAATAAGCGATAGTGAAAACATCTAAAAATTTATATAACTGCTAAATAAAAATAACAGTTAGATATTAGACATATTTGCAAAACTGCTGCTGATGTTTTTTAATATCATCAATGGGTAATAGCAAAGTATTCTCTACATATTGTCGCACTTCACGGCTAACATAACAATCACTATTCAAACAATGTACTAAAAACTTATTGGCATCATAATATTGTTGAAGTAATGTCTTTTGGATAGTAGTAAACTCCCAATCATGACCAATATTGCGATATTTAATAATTATTTCTCGTAATTCCTTGCTCCAATATTGACTATCTGTTTTCCACCAATTTAAAAATCTTTCACTATCTTTTGTATTTGGTATTTTTTCTTTAAGTTGTTGCAACGAATCTTTGAGTTCTGGAGTTTGGGAGAGAGAGAAGGTGTGGAAGAGAGTTCTGGAAATGGAGAGTCTAAGGGAAATGGAGAGACCGAATGAGAGGGAGAGGGTTCTAGAGAGGGAAAGGTCAAGGTTGAGTGATAGGTCAAGATCGAGTAAGAGGTCAAGTGAAAGATCTCTGTCTAAGCCTAGATCTAAATCCCGATCGATACCGAGTCCGAAGTAAAAAGCTCTAACTGCTGCTGCTTTGTAAGTAACATCAACAGAACAAGATTTATCTCTTACCCATACAAGAAATTGTTGCAATCTCTGGTTCACAGACACTATCGCATCAATTTTCTCTTTCATCAACAACAATAACCTATCTGCACTTGGTGACATACCAACTGCTAGTAAAAAAACTTCTCGCCAGCGTTTTTCAGTAACATAATTGACAAGATTTTGTAACGCTTCTTCTGATGACTGTCTCACCACAACAAATTCTCTTGCAGTAAAATATTCATGAAATGTGAGATGGGAATATGAGTAAATCCCTTTTGCTCTTGCTACTATTAACCCATGATGATGTTCAATTGAACGTAAAACTTCCTCACTGTCGAGTTGTAATGCTTCCTCATCTGCATTAGCACCAGGTAAGTTACGAATGTAATTTGTAATGTATTGTTCTGCCATTTTCTGTTTGAAGAAATAGTCACCGCGCTCAAAAGTAATTAGAGCAATTTTACTCAGTAAGTCTTCTTTGCGTTGGACTGATAACTTTCTATAAATTTGATCGCGCTGAATTCCTCGCTTGGCATCCCATTTTTTCAATAACGCATCCAATCCTTCTTTATATAACTCAGAACGATTTGCTGGAAAATCACCTGATTCTTCAAACGCTAGGCATAAAAGCGTCAGCAGTAGAGGACTGGTAGCTAATTGTTTGATACGGTTATTGTCTTCAAGGCGTTTAATAAAACTTTCCGCTTTAACAGCTTTACCCTGAAACCATTTATTTGCAAAGTTCTTAATTTGTTTATCATCAAAATCTGCAACTTCTACCTCTGTGAATTTCTCAAAGGTATATTCCCGTGCGGCAATCCGGCAAGTCATTACAAAATTGCTATGTTGAAAGCGGTCAGAAAACTCACGAATCTCCTTTAAGATGCGGCTGTTGTCTTCTTCTCTAACCTCGTCTAAGCCATCAAGTAAAATTAACGCATTGCCATGATTGATGACATCTTGAATAAATAAAGTAAATTGTTTCTCTATAACACTAATTTTTGTAGAGATATGATTGATCGCATCTTCACAGATGTATTGTAATAAGCCAGGTTTATTTGTGGCTTCTGCAAAGTTTTTCAGCGTAACAAAAATCGGAACGCGTTCAGATTGAAACTTACCTGCAATACATTGAATCGCTAAATACTTCAAAAACGTAGTTTTACCTGCTCCTGGCTTTCCCAAAATCATTAGCTTGGGATGTTTCTCAACTGCTTCCTGTCCAGACACTCGTTTTTCAGTAATTTTGCCTAGCCCAAAGCGCTCAAAATCTCCATCAGTAAAATCTTTGAGAAATTCTGCAATTTCTTTGCGTCTCTGTCCAGTAATTTTCTCTAATATATTGACGTTAGTATAAATATCTTCTAAACCAACGGGTTGAGTCATATCTAGTACTCGCATTGTGCCACAGCGTTCTAAGATGAGGGGTTTTATCTTTTCGCGTATCTCTTGGGTTATGAAAGTGATATCAATGTGAGTATCCTGAGTCTGTTCTAACTTTGTTTCACTAGCTGGTTGAGTGACTATCTCTTCCCACTCAAGATCTAGCCTGTCGCAAATCTGGACAAAGAGATTGCGATCAACTGGCTTACCTGTAAAGAACTTTCCAACTGGTTGGCGAGTGATTCCTAAATCTTCTGCTAATGCTTTTTGAGTTAAAGAGTAGCGGATTAAAGCTCTTTTTGCTTGTTGAATACCTTCTGGAGAGCAGGAAAGCGATCGCCCAGTCATAGCCTCACCATAACGCTTGTGCTGATTTTAACGGTAAAATTCTGAATTCATACCCAGCGCATACATAACTCACCCAGATTGCAAGCTTGTATTCAAGCCGATCGCAAACACCTACCTGTAAAGCTAAGAATGTAGTGATTTACAGGATTCGGGAATAAACAAATGTTTTCGAGAAGATTTCCTTCCAGAGATGAAGTACTGGCTGTTGTAACTCTAATTATGGTGATTGGTTCTTTAACTCTCGCCATTATCGATGAGAAAAGTCGCCCGCAATTTATGGATCTGACAAAATTTGCGGTAGGTACATACGTAGGTATGTTAATACCTCGGTCTAAATAAAAGGAAAGCGATGTCTTTGACAAGCCGCTGCGCGTCTACGCAATTAGTGCCAGATCTGTCTTAACAACTGGTGCGGGTTGACATTTTTTAAGATTAATCACAAAATCAGATGCTCCCACTCTTTGGAGAAAACTTTAGGGCAGAAAATTCTCCCATAACCCCCATGAATTCAGTTGGCAACTTGGCAAATCTTGGGGGTTAATCTGGAAAATTTTAATTTTTTTGTGGTAAAGAGAAAATACTTTAGTCAACTCTCACCAGACACCTAAAGTCAATCTCACTTCAGTGATGCTCTCTCTACTACCCATATCTAAGCGGCTCAAGCAGAGGTTTAATTGATTTCTAACAGTGAATGTCAAAACCTTAAGCCAGTATCTCTAGAAGATTTAAGAGAAGAGAATTGTCTGTTACTGCCCTGCTTGTTTGATATATAAAGAAGTTAACAATCAAAAATCTTCTCGTTTCACACTAGTCAATTTTCTTTGAAGTTGAGAAAAATCCTTTGCTGAACAAGAAAAAACAGCTTATTATATTGTAAATTTTTGTAAAATTGAAGTCTTCAAGACTAGAATACTGATATGTAGATAGCTAAACTAACAAGAAGTACATCTTTACTGTTAATCATTAAAAGTTAATGTGGCGCAATAGCCTCAATGATCCCAGTACAACTAATTCTTAAAAATTTTCTCAGTTACCGTGAGGCAACTTTAGATTTTCGCGGTTTGCATACAGCTTGTATTTGTGGTTCCAATGGTGCGGGTAAATCTTCACTTCTAGAAGCTATTACTTGGGCAATTTGGGGTGAAAGCCGCGCCGCTGCTGAAGATGATGTAATTCATACAGGAGCTAAAGAAGTTCGGGTTGATTTCACTTTCCAAAGTAATCAGCAAAAATACCGAGTAATCCGTACTCGCGTTCGGAGTGGAACTAGCGTTTTAGAATTTCAAATCGAAACACCCTCTGGCTTTCGTCCGTTGACTGGCAAGGGGGTCAGAGCAACACAGGATTTGATTCTAGAACATATCAAGCTCGATTACGATACTTTTATTAATTCTGCTTACCTGCGTCAAGGTCGTGCAGATGAATTCATGTTAAAGCGTCCTGCTGAACGCAAAGAAATTTTAGCAGAGTTATTGAAACTCAATCAGTACGATGATTTGGAAGAACGAGCAAAGGAATCATCTCGTCAGTTTAAAGCGCGGGCGGAGGAATTGGAGCGTTCTTTAGAGTCGATTAAAATTCAGCTACAGCAACGCGAAACAACTCAGGCGCAAAGAGCCGAGTTAGAAGCAGAACTCAATCAACTGCAACAAGTGCAAGCTTTTGAGACGATTCAGTTACAAAGCTTGCAAGTTGTGCAGCATCAACGCCAAACAAAAGTAGAACAACTGAGTTTTGTCAGACAGCAATACCAAAATCTTACTCAAGACTGCGATCGCCTCCAACAAGAGCAGTTAGCTGTTAAAAGTCAAATTTCCGATTTAGAAAAATTACTAAGCCAAGAACCTGAGATAAAAGCTGGCTATCTTCAATATCAAAATCTGCAATCTCAAGAAGAAGCTTTTGCTACCAAATTTGAAGAATTTACCCGCGCCGGGCAAACTCGTCAACAAAAGCAACAGCAGCTTACCAAACAAATTCACGAAATTGAACGACAACTGCAACAAGCTCAAGCGCAATTAGAGGCTTTGCAGCAACAAGAGCGAGAAATTCAGCAAACTCTCACCAAATCTGGTGAGGTAGAAGCGGGTTTGACACAACTAGCAGCAGCGCGTCAAAGAGTAGCGCATCTCGATCGATTGCAAATGCAAGTGGCTCCTTTATTGCAACAACGCACGACTTTACAAAGCCAACTAGATCGATTTCATGCTGGTTTGGTAGCGCGCATGGAACAGCTAGCAACAACAGAAAACCAACTGCAACGCCAGCAGCGCCGCCAACCGCAACTGCAACAAGCAGTCATGGATGTGGCTATTCAAATTGAGGAATTGGAGAAAAAGCGGGTTTATTTGCAGCGAGTTCAAGAAAAAGGACAGGAAAGACGACATTTTATTGAACGGCTACAAGCGCACCAAAGAGACTATGAAAAACTGCTAGGAGAACTAGAGCAAAAACTGCAAATGCTCCAGAATCCGAATGCACTTTGTCCGTTGTGCGAACGTCCCCTAGATGAACATCACTGGAATCGAGTGGTAGAAAAAACTGAAGAGGAGTTAAAAGATACACAGGGGCAATTTTGGGTAGTTCGGGAACAGATGGCTGTCTCAGACAAAGAAATTCAGGTGCTTAGGAAAGAATACCGAGATATATCCCAACAATTGTCAGCTTATGATACTTTACGCGAACAAAGGGGACAGTTAGCTGCCCAGTTGGAAGCTACCAGCGATGTCGAACAACAACTACAGCAAATTGCTGCCGAAAAACAACATTTAGAGCGATCGCTACAATTAGGTGACTACGCCCCCGACAAGCAAGCCGAATTACAGCAACTAGACCAATATCTACAACAACTCAATTACAATGACCAAGATCATGCGCTTGCTCGTAGCGAAGTCGAGCGCTGGCGATGGGCAGAAATTAAACAAGGACAGATTAAAGACGCAATCAAGCGCCAAACTCAACTAGCAGCACGCAAACCAGAGCTAGAAGCCACTATTGCTCAATTAAAAACAAGAATCCAACAAGAGCAAACTGATTCTGACTGTGCCAAACAAATTGCAGCCCTCGATCGCTATATTACAGAACTCGGCTATAGTTCAGAGCAGCACAACCAGTTACGGATGGCTGTAAGGCAAAATCAATCTTGGCAGTTACGCTATCAACAGATGTTGTCAGCCCAGCAACAGTATCCTCAACTCCAGATGCGATCGCAAGAGTTAGAGGCTGCCAAAACCGCTAGATTGGCAGAACGGCAAACCCTCGCTAGCCAAATCGATACTATTCAAGAACAGCTAGAAGAAACTGCTAACCCAACTGCTCAAATTCAAGCTTTAGAACAGCAACTTCAAGTACGAAGAAGACAATTAGACGAACAAATAGCCAAGTTAGGACGTTTAGAACAGTTGGCGGTACAACTGGAAGCATTACAAATTCAGTACGAACAACAACAACAGCAATTACAAGCTTGCAAGCAGCAATATCGCGTGTATCAGGAATTAGCGCAAGCATTTGGTAAAAATGGTATCCAAGCACTGATGATTGAAAACGTGTTACCTCAACTGGAAGCTGAGACAAATCAATTGCTTTCACGTCTAAGTGCCAATCAGCTACACGTACAATTTATTACTCAAAAAGCTGGACGTAACGGAAGATCAACCAAGAAAAATGTCAAGCTGATAGACACTTTAGATATTCTCATTGCCGACGCTAGAGGAACGCGGGCTTATGAAACTTACTCTGGTGGGGAAGCCTTTAGAATTAACTTTGCTATTCGATTAGCCTTGGCGAAATTATTAGCGCAGCGGGCGGGGGCGGCGTTACAGTTGTTAATTATCGATGAAGGTTTTGGCACTCAAGATGCAGAAGGATGCGATCGTTTGATTGCAGCAATTAATGCGATCGCATCTGATTTTGCCTGTATTCTCACCGTTACCCATATGCCTCATCTTAAAGAAGCTTTTCAAGCCCGAATCGAAGTTAACAAAAATCAACAAGGCTCGCATCTACATTTGTTAACTTAAGATTAATGTCGATCGTAAAAAATGTAGTCTTATTTACAAAAGCTTGAATTTATGGCGATCGGCTAATACCGAGTTAAAAACAAGAATGTGACATAGAAATAACAGCCTCTCATCAAATGGTTCTACGGTGTGAGGAATCTGTTACAAAGATTTTTTGAGTTTGGATCGTCTAGTTTATATTCTAAATACTTGTCTGCATCAGAGTTTGGTTAATCCATCTGTTGCAATTTATAGTATTGCCCAGTTTATCGAGGTAGAAATACATCTGTGTTCTCACTAAATTCCAGATGCCTGCGGCAAAACTAATTTTCTTAAAACGAGAACTATTATAATATTCTAATTAATATTAATTATTTGTCAAATTTAATACTAAATAAAAAGAAATATTATTGTTTAATTTCTCGTTTATAGCTAGACGAAACTCGTTTTCTAGTTAAGGTAAGAATAAGAATATTTTTTTATAAATCTAAGTTAAGAGATTATTAAAAAATATAAAAATAAATTTAAACTTAAGTTCAACATATTAAAAGCTCAGAATTTTAATATAAAAGTTTTATTGAAGTTAAAGAAACTTCTATGTGAGTTAATTTCTCACATGGGCATGAATATTTTGCAGAATAATATAATATTTTATTATTCGGAAACCCACAATTATCCGACTAAAACTTATAATGCGCTAGGCTACGAACAAAATAATAAGAAAAAACAACATTAGGTAGAAAAGTAGAAAGAAAATATTTGATTTTTCATGTCTGCTGTTATCTAATTAGCTATCAATATTTGATCGTCTGTCTTGAGACAATTATGAGATGTCTAAACACCAAATAATCTATATAAGCTGAGTCTAAAAATACAGAATATCTCCAAAGTCAGGAAATTATGACTAACATACTGAAAAAATTGGTAGTTACCAAAATTTTAACTCAATCTCAAAAAAATATAAAAAAAGCCAGTATAAAGAGCAAAATTACTTAAAATACTTAGAAAAAGTGGCTATTAGCTATATATTAACCAGGTTATCAAGATGCACAACTCAAGAATATTCACGGTACTCAAAAGTACGATATTTACAATATTTGAAACTTTCCTAATCCTCAGGATAGTTAATTCATTCACCTGGTTAAGAGCAAAAAATATTTTTTTATATCTAGCAAACTCCTTATTCTCTAAATTTATAAATACACAAAAAAATCAAAATAAAAGTTTGTATACACTAGATAAAAATCAAATTATATCGCGTAAAGATAATAAAAATAAGTTCTCGATCGCTCATAGCCAAGTAAAAGTATTTAATCAAAAGGAAACGCATGAATGTAATGAAGCCACTTACAATTGCACCACTGGCTACTTAGAAGCTATTGTGGCAATAGAACGCTCTCTACTAAGTTTCGATCGCCGTTTCAAATCCTATCAAGAAATTCTGCAAATCCTAGGAAAAACTTGTAAAGTTAGTCATATATATGCATTTGAAAATAATTTGGCTGATAACGGCGGCTTAATTATGAGCCTGCAAGCTGAATGGTATTTTCAAGATATATCGACAAAAATTGACAACCATCCTTGGCAAAATCTATCCTATACAAAATTTCTGCCGCATTGGCTCAGTCTATTAGTACGCGGTGAGATTTTTTTTGAGAAAGTAGCAGAATTTAGCGAAATACAACGCCAAATTTTAGGGTTAGAAGGCATTCACACGCTTTTATTTTTACCAATCATTGCTAAAGGCAATTTCGTAGGATTTATTCGGCTTGATAGCTGTGTAGCAACGCAAAATTGGGACGCAAAAGAAATAGCATTTTTGCAAGCAGTAGCAGGTATGCTTTCACTAGCTCACGAGCATTTATTAGTAGACAAGGCTTTACAAACAGTAATATCACAAACTCAAGATTGTGCTGCCAACTTAGAAAATTTAGTGCAAGAACGCACTGCTGAATTGCATCGAGAAATTGCCGAACGCAAGCGGATACAAACAGAACTAGAAAAATCTTTATCTTTGCAATGTGCAACTTTAGAATCAACAGCCGATGGCATTTTAGTAGTAGATAGCCAAGGTAACATTGCAGGTTTTAATCAAAAGTTTCTTCAGATGTGGCGTATTCCTGAGCAGCTGATAGCATCAGGAAATTACAGAACAGCGCTGAGATTGGCGATGAAACAGCTAGAAGCGCCAAGACAGTATCTTACGACTATTAGAGAATTACATTTGAACCCAGACCTACAAATTTATGATGCGATCGCATTTAAAGATGGAAGAGTATTCGAGCGTTATTCTCAACCGCAAAGTATTGGCGGCAACATTGTTGGTAGAGTGTGGAGCTTTCGGGATGTCACTGCTCACAAATTAGCAGAAGCTAAAATCTGTCATCAAGCTTTGCACGACCTATTAACCAATTTACCAAATCGAGTGCTATTCAATGAGCGACTTTCTCAGGCATTAGCACGGGCACAAAAAAGTGGTAGTAAACTAGCGGTATGTTTTTTGGATCTAGATCGCTTCAAAACCATTAATGACACATTAAGTCATGCGATTGGAGATAAACTATTGCAGAGTGTCGCTCAACGTCTCAGACAATGTCTACGAGATGGCGACACCATTGCTCGCTGGGGCGGTGATGAGTTTACTTTGCTGTTACCGGACATTAAAGATACTAAAGAAGTTACCCAGATTCAAGAGCGTATATTAGCGGCTTTCAAACCAGTATTTAATATAGAAAATTATCAATTACATATTAGTCCTAGTATTGGTATTGCTCTCTATCCCCTACACGGGCAAGATGCCGAAACCCTAATTAAACATGCTGATGCGGCAATATATATTGTCAAGTCTCAAGGACGTAATAACTATCAGTTTTACCACTCAGCAATTAATTCTGACTCTTCTGAATTATTAATCTTAGAAAACAGCTTACACTATGCCTTAGAACGGCAAGAATTTGAAATTTATTACCAGCCACAAGTAAATAGCACTACTGGGGAAATTACGAAAATTGAGGCTTTGTTACGTTGGCGACACTTACAGCTAGGTTTGATACCTCCCGAAAAATTTATACCTCTTGCTGAAGAAACCGGATTAATTTTATCAATTGGTGAATGGGTTTTACAAACTGCCTGTACTCAAAATAAATTTTGGCAAGATACCCTAGGTTTACCAAGACTTTCAGTAGCAGTTAATCTTTCAGCACGACAATTTCAGCAACCAAATTTAGTAAATATAGTGAAGCAGGTATTATCAACAACTCAATTAAATCCTCAATGTTTGGAGCTAGAAATTACTGAAAGCATTGCTATGAAAAACGTTGAATTTACTCAAAAAGTTTTGAGTGAATTATATGAACTAGGCGTCTCTATATCTATAGACGATTTTGGTACAGGATACTGCTCTTTAAGTTATCTCAAAAATTTTCCTATTCACTGCTTAAAAATTGACAGGTCCTTTGTACGCGATCTGTCTGAGGATCGCTATGATGCCGCTATTACAACTGCTATCATTGCCTTAGCTCATGGGCTGAAGCTTGCAGTTGTTGCTGAAGGAGTGGAAACTGAAGAACAGCGCAATTTGTTACAAGTTCTAGATTGCGAACTGATGCAAGGTTATCTTTTCAGTCGTCCTTTATCGACTGAAGACACCACAATACTATTGGGACAGTCAAAATCCTGCCGAGTTAATACTTCTTTTTTATTTGCATAGTCAAAACAGAAAATCTGGCGCTGGCAAGCACAGATCCACTTCACACGCTATTTTAGGCCGAGTCTTGGGCGAATGAAGCATTGAGTCGCGCTCCTAAATATGAGTAGAATAGTTAAAAATTATTATCAATATCTCAAAGAGTCTGAAGCTTTCAATCAATTACCACGGGTGCAAACTGTGCTTTTACACAAAGTTGGCGCTTGATTATCCAGTCCTTCAAGGATGAGGGGGGTAATACTTCTCACTATTCAGAGAAAAGAGTTTGGCTTGAGTATTAGACTATTACGAATTTAAAGCTAAATCTCTTCTTGACTTCTCAAGATAGATATCTTAGGCTGTCTGCGTATCAGTTGCTATTCTTCAAGTCAAGTTTTAGCAACAAAAATACAAACAAGCTTTTGCAATTATGAGAATAGTTGTTATATTAGTTTACATAAGCCAATAACCCTTAGTAAACTCTGTTTGGAGTACCAACCATGACAAATGCAACAAAAGTAGTGACTGCTCCTGTAGTGGAAGATCGTAACGCTTGGCGCTGGGGCTTTACCCCACAAGCAGAAATTTGGAACGGTCGTTTAGCGATGATTGGTTTTTTAGCAGCAGCTTTAATTGAACTGTTCTCTGGTAAAGGCTTTCTACACTTTTGGGGTATTCTCTAATACCAATTTTCAATTTAAGGTTGTTAAGCTATGCCGTGCGATCGCTTCCAGCGTTAACAGTTTTGAACTAAAAGCTTTGACCGAGTGTTTACCTAATTTCAACGAAAACGATCTATCCTTAATTGGTTTGAGTATTAAAATACAAAATTAACTACAAATGAAAAACCTGGGTATGTTTCCATTCCCAGGTTCTTATTTTTTGTAATTTTTTTTGGTTATTAGTCATTAGCTTGAGACAGATGACTAATAACTACTAACTAATGTCTAACGGATATATTCCTTGAGAACACTATTGCGATTGGGATGACGTAACTTGCGGAGTGCTTTCGCTTCAATCTGACGAATCCGTTCGCGAGTCACATTGAAAATCTGGCCAATTTCTTCTAGAGTCTTCATCCGACCATCATCCAAGCCGTAGCGCAATCTCAATACATCTCGTTCGCGAGGGCTAAGACTGTCAAGTACTTTTTCTAGGTCTTCGCGCAACAGATTTTTGGAAACTTGGTCTTCTGGAGTCTCACCATCGGATTCAATAAAATCACCTAAGCGAGAATCTTCTTCTTTACCAATAGGCGTTTCTAAAGAAATTGGCAATTGGGCAGATTTAGCGATAAACCGCAGCTTCTCAATTGTCATTTCCATGCGAGTAGCTATTTCCTCTTCAGTGGGTTTGCGACCCATTTCTTGAGAAAGCAGCTTGGTGGTTTTCTTAATCCGAGAGATGGTTTCGTATAAGTGAACTGGAAGACGAATAGTGCGGGATTGATCTGCGATCGCTCTGGTTATTGCTTGACGAATCCACCATGTAGCGTAGGTAGAAAACTTATAACCTTTTTCATGGTCAAACTTTTCTGCGGCACGAATCAAGCCAAGACTACCTTCCTGAATTAAATCTTGGAAGGACAAGCCACGATTCATATATTTCTTGGCAATTGAAACTACAAGGCGCAGGTTTGATTGCACCATCTTATCTTTTGCTCTGCGACCAATATGCAGTTTATAGCGAAACGATGACAATGGTAATTGTACAGCTTCTGCCCATTCGCTATCTTTAGGATCGCGTTCCAACTGTTCGGAAAGCTTTTCCCTGATTCTCTCTAATTCCAGCAATTCGGCGATTTTTCGCGCCAATTCGATTTCTTCGTCTGCCCGCAACAAACGAATTCGGCCAATTTCTTGCAAGTAAAGGCGAATTGAATCTTCGGTGTAGTGCTTTTTCTTGCTTTGTGCCCGACGACGCGATTTAGCGGCTTTTCCAGACTTTGCGTCGTCCTCATCAGACTGAGGCTCTAAAAACTCATCAATTTCGCCTTCATCGTTAAGCAGTAAGTCCTCATCGACTTCGTCATCGATTAATAGTGGATCTAACTCGAGCTCAGGCTGATTTATCATTTCTAGGTCAGGCTGATAAATGCTTTCGAGTACGTTGTTAGCCTGGTTCATGCCGCGTTCCTCATGCTCCTTGCAGAATCAATTACTCAAGATGTGTTTAATGCTCTTAATTAAGCGAGCTAGTTTTTGATACCGAAAATATTTTTTTGGCTGGGTTGCCTGAGATATTTTCGGAAACTTTGTGTCTCCTTTAGAGGAGTTTTTTACTAAGTGTGGAAATCGCTGTTGTAGCTGACTTACTCACCTTAGTAAAGGCTATGCGTACTTATCGCGCATACAACCTTTAACTGATTTGTCTTAAAAAAGACATAACTTGAGAAAAAAATTTACCACTACAGTTAAATAAACATAACTGTTGGTAGATTTTTTCCGTAAAGACTGTTCCGATTGTAGCCTGTTTCACAGAAATTGCACTCTTTTTGTGTGTTAATCTTGTAGTCTTTCAGGGAGGTAAAGCCACTATTATCAAAAAGAACTTCAATATGGTAGCTATGCCCTTAAATCTTTTCTGAAACTTTTGAGAATTGCAGTGGCATCGCGATCGCATTAAACGGTAAGTACACCTGTTAATGAACTCTTCTAAGTACAATGCACAACATTAATTACTTAGAAACAGCGCATTTTATATTAACTCAAGCGAGAAGCAATAGCGCACGTATTTTTACATTTCCTTTATAAAGTACTCAGTTCGTGAAGCTAAGGCGAGAGTTCTCGCTAGGTAGATACAGCAGATATGCTGATGCTTGTCTTGGGGTATTTCGCATGGTGTACACTCATTACCTAAACTGAGGAGTTGAAGTAAGGTGGAATCAGCCTGATAGCAGAACAATTTAAATTCAACTAATTTGGTCTTATTCACACGTTAGCGCACTGTTGCGATTTCAGCCCTATGAAACTTGACAAACTCTTCCTATTGTATACAACGATATTTTAATCAATTCATAAAGGATTTGACATTAAAGACGAGCAATTATTTGTCTAATGAAGTTAAAGAATATTAGTTAGGGGGTTGGGCAAGTAGTTGAAAATCAGCTTTAAGTAAAATAATTGTAAATTTTAATACTCATATCCAGTAATTTCTTAGCTATATTTTTAACCATTAATCCCCTAGTTACTTAGCTAGCTTGCATAAGTAGATAGGTTTTAGCTTTGCTATTCAAGGATAACAAATACATTGCTAGAAAGTAGACAAAATTTACTGGTATTCATCAACAGTTTTTTCTACTTAACTGTAACTTAAATATCGAGTGAAGTTAACAAACTTGCCAATGCGCGATCGCCTCAACCGAAAGATATATATTGACAGAAAAAATTTGATATGCATCTCAGGGTATAGCTGAATTTTATTATTTTTGTGATTAATGTTTATAAATTTTTTAACAAATTTTTATTATCTAACTGTATTGCTGTTGAGGTAGGTACAATTAGCTGTTTAATAACAGACATGCTAGTACCAGATAGCAATATGGGGCATCAGTCTTCTTGACCCATGCCCCATACCCATATAATGCTACTCCTTCCTAAGTAGAATGAGCTTATTTTTAGATGTCTAGATCTGTCAAGTTGAGTTTAGAACCATAGGTTTCGATAAATTCTCGCCTAGGTGCAACGCGATCGCCCATTAAAATTGTAAAAATGCGATCGGCTTCGGCGGCATCTTCAATTTCAACTTGCTTCATTTTGCGGGTTTCTGGGTTCATGGTAGTATCCCAGAGTTGTTGTGGCATCATTTCACCCAAACCTTTGAAGCGTTGGATATTATAGTTGGCATTGCTAGGAAATGTGGCGATTTTTTGTTGTAATTCGCGATCGCTATAGCAATACTCATGATTGCGTCCCCGTTCTAATTTATAGAGAGGCGGACAAGCAATATAGATGAAACCCTGTTCAATTAAGGCCCGCTGATACCGATAGAAAAATGTTAACAATAGTGTACGGATATGCGCGCCATCTACGTCAGCGTCAGTCATAATCACGATGCGATGATAGCGCAGTTGGGATGCATCGAATTCTTCACCTTTGACACCTAAACCTAGGGCTGTAATTAACGCTTGGACTTCATTATTTTTATAAATTTTGGAGTCGTCAGTTTTCTCAATATTGAGGATTTTACCGCGTAAAGGCAGGATGGCTTGGGTACGGCGATCGCGTCCTTGTTTAGCGCTACCACCTGCTGAATCCCCTTCTACGATGAAGATTTCCGATTCGCCGGGATCGCGTGAACTACAATCAGCCAACTTTCCAGGTAACGGCGATGATTCAAGTACAGATTTGCGTCGTACTAACTCCCGCGCATGACGGGCAGCTTCAGCGGCTTTAAAAGCTTGGATGGCTTTATCTAACACAGAATCAGCAACACCTGGGTGAAATTCTAGGTATTCGGTAAGAACCTCACCAACTAAAGAATCGACTATTCCGCGTACTTCCGTATTACCGAGTTTAGTTTTGGTTTGTCCTTCAAACTCCGGATCGGGGACTTTTACAGAAATAACTGCTGTCAATCCTTCGCGGACGTGTTCGCCGCTGAGATTGGCTTCATTCTCTTTAATTTTGTTACGTTTGCGAGCGATCGCATTTAATGTTCTAGTCAGAACCGCCTTCAAACCTTCTAAGTGCGTACCACCATCAACTGTACGAATATTATTGGCAAACCCTAGGATATTATCTGTATAAGCATCAGTACACCACTGCAAAGCTACTTCTACTTGGACATTGCTGCGTTCTCCCTGCACATAAATAATTTCTTCATGCAAGGGCTGCTTCTCGCGGTTCATGTAAGTCACATACTCTTTGATCCCGCCTTTGTACTCATAGGTTTCTACCTTGGGTGTATCGCTTTTGAGCAGTTCTAGTCGGTTATCAGTAAATGTAATTTTTACACCTGCATTTAGATAAGCCAGTTCCCGTAAGCGACCTGCTAAAGTAATATAATCAAACTCAATACCAGTAGTAAAGATTTGAGTATCTGGCTTGAAGGTGACAGAAGTTCCGGTTCTGGCTTCTTTATAAGGTTTGGCTTGCAGTTCAGTAGCTGGGATACCCCGTTCATAGCGCTGGATATGAACCTTTTTATCCCGCCAAACTGTAACCTCAACAAACTCGGACAGGGCATTAACTACAGAAATCCCAACCCCGTGCAAACCTCCAGAAACTTTGTAGCCGCCGCCGCCAAACTTACCCCCAGCGTGCAACACTGTCAATACAGTTTCTAAAGCCGACTTTCCGGTTTTTGGGTGAATATCAGTAGGAATACCTCGGCCATCATCTGTTACAGTAACAGAGCCATCGGCATTTATATCCACCTCCACATGAGTACAGTAACCAGCCAAAGCCTCATCAACCGAGTTATCCACCACCTCATAAACTAAATGATGGAGTCCCCGCGGGCCAGTGGAACCGATGTACATACCTGGTCGTTTGCGGACGGCTTCCAGACCTTCCAGAACTTGAATCTGATCGGCACTGTAACTGCTCGTCATGAAAATTCTCCTGATGCGTGGGGTTGAAATCGCCAAAGGGCTAAAAAAGTCAAATCACTCCAAAATTCTAACACAAAAGCCTTGCTGGCGTCTGTAGGGCATTTTTGTGGGAAGTTTATACAGGGGCTGCATCCCTGTTGGAATTGGGAGAGCAAAGGGATGAGGAGGACAAGGGAGACAAAGGAGACAAGGGGGAAATAATTAATTGACTGTTGACTATTGACTCTGGACAAATGGCAAATGACTAAATTGGTTGTAATTTGTGGAGCAACGGCGACCGGTAAATCTGGTTTGGCTTTGGCTTTAGCTAGGCAATTGGGTACTGTTATTCTCAGTGCAGACTCTCGCCAAGTTTACCGAGAGTTTGATATTGGTACAGCTAAACCTACATTGGCGGAACAAAAATTAGTGCCGCACTATTTAATAGATATCTGCGCTCCTACAAACACGATGACGGTAGCAGATTACCAAGAACAAGCGCAAGTTTTAATTAGTTCTATTTCTAGTTCTCCTATATTGCTAGTGGGTGGTACAGGTTTATACATACGTTCTATTGTCCAAGGTATGAAGATTCCTAGGGTTGCACCACAATCAGAATTGCGATCGCAACTTGAAGAAATTGGTCAAAATCAACTTTACGCTATGTTGCAACAAGTTGATCCTATTGCGGTACAAAAAATTCATCGCCACGATTCAGTACGTACTTTAAGAGCTTTGGAAGTGTATTATGTTACTGGAATTCCTATTTCAGCACAACAAGGGGAAAACCCTCCAAATTACCCGATTTTGCAAATTGGTTTAGACTGTAACCCCGAACGGCTACGCCTACGCATTCACAAGCGTACCGAGCAGATGATAGCAGACGGATTAGTTGCTGAGGTGGATTATCTGTGTCAGAAATATGGTGCTGATTTATCTTTGTTAAATACTTTAGGATATCAAGAAATCAAGCAATATTTGGCTGGAGAAATTTCTTTAGATGCAGCCAAAGAATTAATAGTTTTACATACACGGCAATTTGCCAAGAGACAACGCACTTGGTTTCGAGCATATCCACAAATTGAGTGGTTTGATGCTAACGAGCCTGATTTATTCGCTAAAGTTTTACAGCGTGTAGAAGAGTTTATTGAGAAATGAAAAATGGCTATCGAAAGGCTGCACGAGGAAGATTACAATACAAATAAATGACTATATAATTCTAACGTTTTATAGATTCATATAGAGCATCTAATCTAGCTTGGATAGCTGGAGGCTTGGCAGTGAAATGAATATAAAAACTGCCATCTTCTACTGGTTTATCGAACACCTTGGCATAAATATCTTCTTGAAGTTCTGGTGGAATATTTGCTACTAAGAATTTCAGCTTGATATTCGTCTGTGCATCTGGTAAAGGAACACCTGCGGCATTTTCACTGCGAATTTTAGCACCCTTAGCTGAAAGTTCAACTATACTTCCTTGATAGATAGTTGTGCTAATATGCTTTTCCTCTAAAAGTGTGTATTGTACTGGGATGATTCCTGGCAGTGGAAAAAATTCCTCTTCTTCTCTAGGTAGAAAAAGATTATAAGCACCGCTGATGCCATAAACTTCGTATATAGTAATTGCTTGTTTTACACCTTTCGGTTGTACCTGTCGGTGTCCGCTGACTTTGACAATTGAACCAGCTGCTTTTAATGTTTCTTCGGAAATCAGAATTTCCCCACCTGTTGTATAAGATTCAATCCGATAAGTTAGGTTTACTTGACTACCAACTATCCCATACTTGCTACGTTTTTCTGAGCCGATATTTCCTAAAATTACCAGTCCGGTATTGATACCAATACCCATATCTAGTTGGGGAAAACCTAAGTTTTTGAGCTTTTCATTAACAGCACTCATTGCTAATTGCATAGCACAAGCACAAGCTACAGCTTTAGCAGCATCGTCTTCTCTTGGTGTAGGCGCACCAAACAGAACTAAAATACCATCACCCATAAATTCATTAATAGAACCGTGATACTGGGTAATCACATCAGCCATGTATTCTAGATAGATGTTGAGGATAGTAATTACTTCTTCGGGTTGCGATCGCTCTGATATAGCTGTGAATCCTCTTAAATCTGATGTCAGAATGGTGATTTTCCGCCTTTCACCACCAAGTTTTAATCCTTCGGGACTTTCTAATAAATTAGCAACGATTTCATCGCTGAGGTAACGTCCAAATACCTGGCGAATTAATGAATTGCGTTTTTCTAAGTCTGTGTTAGCTTGTGCCAAATCAGCAGTGCGTTCTGTCACTCGCACCTCCAATTCCCTAGCAGTTTGACGCAGCCTACCAATAACCAAAGTCAACCCAGCAAGTCCCAATACGGATAATCCACCCAACATTACAGATGCTGTTTGTAGACTTTCATTAGTCTTTTCTGTCAAAATATCTAGAGACTGAGTAATTGCCAAAACTCCTCGCACATCTCCAACTTGCCAGTCGCGTTTTGGACTATTAGGGTCGGTGTCATGACAAGCAACGCAACTAGCTTCCATCCGCACGGATTCTCCATATCGCCATAAGCTACGACCATTTTTTGTCTCCAGACGATAAAAATTTTTCTCCTCCGGATGTTGTCTCAGGTAGGTAAGCGCCTGTTTCTCAAAATCATCTCTGGGGCCACCTTCAGCTTTTCGCCAAGGGTAAGGGTAATCGCTGTACAAACGCACTGACATACCATTCTGTTGTTCAGTGACTTTTTTGCCAAGTTCGATCGCATAAGTTGCTGGCGGAGGAATTGCACCCTCTTTGATTAGGTAGTTGTGAGCAATGGTAATTCCTTGTACTTTTTTAGCGCGATTGGCAGCTGAATCGCTGTAAAGTCTCCAAGCATCAATAATTGACTTGGCTTGCAATTCGGTATTCATGAGTGCTTGTGATTTTATGAGGCTAGCCGAGAGACTAGACATATTTGCTAAAGCTACACCCACGCCAATAGAGAATAACAGCAAAAGAATCAGGACAGTTTGTTTGAAAAGCAGATTCAGGAAAAAGCTCCGCACTCTAGAAATCAAATTATTCATTGCATAATCTCGGTTTTATTTGTTTCCCTGTCATGCCCATAAAAGTTTACTAGAGATTGTCAGGATCTACACCCATAGCTCGAAGTCTTTCTGCTAATAATTGAGCGCGTTGTTCAGCTTTTTCAGCGCGTTGTTTTTCCTGTTCAGCACGTTGTCTTTCCTGTTCAGCACGTTCATCTCCAGTAGCTAAAACAGTAAAATTTTGATAGCACCAGCGTAACCACACATCTTGTCTACCTTCAAACTCACCTTCCCAGAGAGTGACACCTAAACCAACTTGTTCAAGCCAAGTTTCTGAAGTTTCAAAGTAGCGTCTTCCTCTTAGTTCATAAACTCGCAGTACTTCTTCTCCTAACTGCTGGGTAGGATCGTACACGATATAGTAACTGGCTCGCATTTGTTCATAAATATTCAACTTTTTGCCTAATTCATCACCTTCTTTATTAGAGACAATTTCAATTACTACTTCTGGTGGTTTACCAAATTCCCATAACATATAACAGCGATTTTGTTTTTCCCACCAGTTTGTAGGGATTTCAACATCAAAACTCAGAAAGACATCAGGTACAATAGCAGGCTGTTTGTAGGCATGATAAATACCAACATTAGCTGCTGCTAAGAAAGTTTGCTGTTGTTGAGAACTGTAAAGAGAGCCAACCAAAAGGCGTTGTTGTTTTTCAGAGGCAAAATTATCCAAAGGTGTATCGTCTTCAGTAACTAGCTGGTTGGCATCTGGTACGTAGTAATTCTCATCATTGATTAGAAGTTGCTCAACCATGACTTTATTCACTATTTGAGAGCATTATTTATAGCTTAGTTGATTGGGGAAGAGAGGATAAGTAGGCGGATAGCAGTTTTTGCACATTCCATTGCAGAGCAATTACGTTTAGCTAGAATGTCTGAATAGGTTGTGGCAAAATTTACAGAGATTGGCGTGCAGAATAAAGCGACAAATATTAGAGATGCGATCGCACTCTTGTAACTCCTGCCACAATATTCTTTAGTATTAACTATGCATTTGCAGTAAACCTGGGCTGCATCCCAAATAAGAAACCACTTATGCTCACCCAAGATAAACAACAACGTAACTGGAAACCCATCATCAATGCATTTGAAGCTGTCCTAGGTAAAAATGGCGTAGTCCAACGCCGTGAGGAACTGATTACTTATGAATGCGATGGTTTAACAGCCTATCGCCAATGCCCGGCGGTAGTTGTACTACCCAGAACTACAGAACAAGTTGCTGAGGTAGTGAAGTTATGTAACAAATACTCTGTTCCCTTCATTGCACGGGGTTCTGGGACTGGGTTATCTGGAGGTGCTTTGCCTGGGAAAGATTCAGTTTTAATTGTCACCTCCTTAATGCGGCAAATACTCAGCATTGATTTGGACAATCAAAGGGCTGTTGTGCAACCAGGAGTAATTAATAGTTGGGTGACACAAGCAGTAAGTGGTGCTGGATTCTACTATGCACCAGACCCCTCTAGCCAAATTATCTGCTCAATTGGGGGCAATATCGCGGAAAACTCAGGTGGAGTACATTGTCTCAAATATGGTGTAACTACTAACCATGTTTTAGGATTAAAACTCGTACTTCCCGATGGTGAAATTGTCGATGTGGGAGGGCAAATTCCCGAAATGCCTGGTTATGATTTAACAGGTATATTTGTGGGTTCGGAAGGTACTTTGGGTATTGCTACAGAAATAACCCTAAAAATTCTCAAAAGTGCAGAATCAATTTGTGTATTGTTGGCAGATTTTACTAGTGTTGAAGCTGCTGGGGCAACGGTTTCCGATATTATCAGTGCGGGAATTATTCCTGGTGGTATGGAAATGATGGACAACTTCAGCATCAATGCTGTTGAAGATGTTGTGGCAACAAATTGTTATCCCCGCGATGCTACGGCAATTTTGCTGATAGAAATCGACGGTTTGGAAGTAGAAGTTGCAGGTAATAAACAGCGAATAATCGAAATCTGTAAACAGAATGGTGCGCGTAGCGTGACTTCTGCTAGCGATCCAGAGACGCGCTTAAAACTTTGGAAAGGACGCAAAGCTGCTTTTGCTGCTGCTGGACATTTAAGCCCTGATTATTATGTTCAAGATGGTGTAATTCCTCGGACACAATTACCCTATGTGTTGCAAGAAATTGAATTATTAAGCCAAAAATTTGGTTATCGAGTTGCCAATGTATTTCATGCTGGCGATGGCAATCTTCATCCACTAATTCTTTACGATAATTCGGTGCATGGAGCATTAGAAAAAGTGGAAGAATTAGGAGGAGAAATTCTCAAACTTTGTGTGAGAGTAGGCGGTAGCATTTCTGGCGAACATGGTATTGGTGCAGATAAAAAGTGCTATATGCCAGATATGTTTAGCCAAACCGATTTAGAAACTATGCAATGGGTAAGGGAAGTATTTAATCCTCAAGGTTTAGCTAATCCAGGAAAGATATTCCCTACACCACGCACTTGTGGGGAGGCGGCAAATGCAGCAAGTGTCAAGCAATTTGAAGGAGTAGATAGATTTTAATTAATTGTTAGCTGCGAACAGTTTTTTGATTGGAAATAGTAAAAGATTTCACAGCAGTAAATTATTTCAATAAACCACAGAGACATAGATTTTTGTAAGTTTTAGTAAAAAAGCCTGCTAACCCAGGCTTTTTTTGCATATTTTTACTCTTCTATATAGAGGCTATATTTGATAGTCTCGAAAAATGAAGGATTTGCAGTTTTGCTAATGGCATCTTTGGATATCACGAAGAATCAACATATAGCTACACGATCCGGAGCCTTGAAATTTATTTTGTAGTTATATATATTCCTTCTATTCGTTCAAAAGTAAGTCAATCTCACAGATGAATCGGTTTGCCCGCCGTTATTTTTGTTACTGGCTGTGTTTGGAATTAATATTATGCTTAATCGCATTTTCGCTTCCTTCTCACTCAGTTAATTACCAAAAAGCCAGCCATCCAACCACAACAGAAATTCGTGGCGTTTGGCTAACTAATGTTGCTAGTGGCGTATTCTTTGTGCCTTGGGGTATTAACCGCGCTGTCAACCAACTTTCGGCACTCAACTTTAATACGATTTATCCTGTAGTTTGGAATAGAGGGCATACTTTTTACAATAGTGCGGTTGCCAAAAGATTTATTGGTTCTGATACGCAAACTTTACTCAAAGTTATGCATGGTGGAGGTGATGTTTTAGCTAAGTTAATTAAACTTGCTAAACCTAAAGGGTTAAGTATTGTTCCTTGGTTTGAATACGGTTTTATGACACCGCCTAATTCAGAATTAGCCAGGCGATACTCTGATTGGTTGACAATTGGACAAGAAGGTATCAAATCAATTAAAGAAATTCCATTGGAGGAAATCGATACTAGTCATATCAGTAAGCAAGCTTGGCTGAATCCTCTACATCCGCAAGTTCAAGAGTTTATTCAAGAGCTAATTGTGGAAGTTGTTAGCAATTATGATGTGGATGGTATTCAGCTTGACGATCATTTTGGGATGCCAGTACAGTTTGGTTACGATGCTTTTACTGTCGAACTCTATCAGCAAGAACATCAAGGTAAAAGTCCGCCAAAAAACCCTTTTGATCCCGAATGGATGCGTTGGCGAGCCGATAAAATTACCGATTTTATGGCTGCAATCTATCAAGCTGTGAAGGCGATTAAACCTGAGGTGAAAATTTCTCTATCTCCGAATTCTCAAGCTTTTGCTTACAAATACTACTTACAAAATTGGGAAGATTGGGTAAAAAAAGGTTTGGTAGATGAGTTGATTTTGCAGGTATATCGAGATAACAAAAGCAGTTTTATTGCTGAACTGGAAAAACCAGCGGTAGAATTTGCTCGCAGTCAAATACCTGTAGGTGTGGGGATATCAACCGGAACTCTACGCGATTCTGTAGATATTGCTCAAATTAAAGAACAGGTGAAAGTGGTACGCGATCGCAAATTTCCCGGTATTTCATTTTTTTATTGGGAAAGTTTATGGGGTTACATCTCGCCGGAATCACCCCAGCAGCGCCGCCGGGCTTTTCGAGAAATATTTAATACCAAAGCTGCAACACCAATGTTACTACCGAAGAAAATTTGATGCTATTTGCGCCTGCTAAACCTCAATTTAGTTTTACACTGCGGTGGACTTTAGCTACTTTTAGCGGTTTTTTAGTAAGTTTGCTCTTCATTGAAATTGGTGAAAAGCCCGATTTGGGCGTTGTACAAGCTGCGATTGGCGGACTCGCGATCGCTTCTGCTCAAAGTCTCATTCTCAGACAGACAAGCTTCTATGGAAAGTGGGTGTTTTTCACCGTTGTGGGTTGGATAGCGATCGCAGTTATTGGTGTTGGTGTAGTTGGTTGGATTGTACCCACTACTCAATTGCTTCCTATGAGAATCCTCACTGGCGCATTTTACGGCGTCATTGGCGGTTTTGTCATTGGACTCGCTCAATGGTTAGCAATTTACCAGTCAGTTCCTTTAGCTTGGCGCTGGATCTTCATTAGTGCAGTCAGTTGGGCAATTGCCATACCCATCGGTTCTGCTATCGGGATTGTTTTACGCCAACTTACCCAGGTATTTTTAGGCGAAGTCATCGGTTTAGCGATCGCTTGGTTAATCTTTTCAATTCTCACCGGGATGAACGCATATAAATTGCTGAATTGAATTTCTCATTGGTGAAGAGTCAAGAGTCAATAGTCATTTCTCCCCACACTCCCGTCGTCTTGCATTAAAAATTATTACAATTATTGACGATCCTGCTTGAATATACCTACAATACGTGCAAAAATCTTAAGGAATTGTTAACAATCAATCTCAAGTCAGTTTGCGTTAACTTACTCATATATTTTCGCCTTCAATGAGTAAGGCTTGTTAAGCTTACTGTTATGGGCTTTTCGAGATTTCTGATTGTAAATAAAAAAGACACAAACTCAAATAAATAAAGGCTGACATCCTTTGCTTTAGGCGCTAAGGAGCATTCTTACCATAGTAAAAATAAGAGAGAGCGCCTAGATGAGTCAGTAACACCAGACAGGGACTCTCGCATGAATATTAATCAATCCGAATCAAGTGTAGAGCTGAAACCGCTATCACCGCCTTACTTTCTCTTCGGAAAAGATGCAGAAAATAAAAGTAGTAGCGAACAGTTTCTACTCAGTATCTACGATTCTGGGCAGGCATCTATTTTTGTGGTTGACGTTCTCGAAGATGGAGATTTTCGCTATGTAGCGCTTAACCCAACTCACGAACGATGGGTAGGACTGAGATCGGATGAACTCAAAGGTAAAAGACCTGAGGATATTCTCTCACCCACGGATGCGGCTAGGGTAAGACAGCACTATAGTGATTGTGTACGCTTTGGTAAAACAATTTCTTACGAACAATGCTTGCAATTTCAAGGGGTTCCTACTTGGTGGAGTACGACGCTGACACCATTACGGGATGCTAACTCTAGAATTTACCGATTGATTGGCACTAGTAGTAATATTACTCCGGCAAAGCAGCTAGAACGAGGCAGTAAGCTACAACAGCAAAGGGCGCAACTAGTAGAAGCGATCGCGCAAAAAATTGGTCAATCTCAAGATTTAGAAACAATTCTGCAACAGATAGTTAAAGAATTGCGGAATTTATTAGACAGCGATCGCGTTTTAGTTTACCGCTTCTTAGCTAATGGCAACGATCGCATCGTTGCAGAAGCAACTGTGGCTGCTAGCGGTTCGTTGTTAGATAAAAATATTACAGATCCTTGCTTTAGCAGCAAAAATCGCGATCGCTACAAACGAGGCGGAATTCAAGTAATTGAAGACATTTATGCAGCTGGGTTACATCCTTGTCAAATAGATTTTCTCGCCTCATTGCAGGTGAGGGCTAATTTAGTTGTGCCAATTCTCCTACAACAGGAGTTGTGGGGGCTATTGATTGCCCAGCATTGCAGTAAACCCCATCAGTGGCAAGATCCAGAAATTGACTTACTCAAACATCTAGCAACCCAAATCGGAATTGCAGGCCAGCAAGCAGAACTTCAGCAGCAAGTAGAAAAGCTGAAAGCCCAGATGAAATTACAAAAACAACAGCATACAGCTGAGTTAGAAAGAATTCAGGATTTTCAAGCGCTGGGGCGACGCATTACAGAAAACATCCGCGACAATCTAGATGCAAGCCAGGTACTAGAAACAGCGATTCAAGAATTAACACAGTTACTCAAATGCGATCGCTGTCAAATCGAACTTTACAGTGATGATTGCACTCTCGCAACCATTGCTTATGAATACACTACCAGTTCAACTGTCTGTCAGGGATTGAGTAAAACCGTTGCAGATTTCCCGGAAGTTTATCAACAATTATTACAAAAACAACCTCTGCATTCTGTAGAAATTATTCCCGGATGGCAACCACGATTGCGAGTAATTACGCAGATAGCTTATCCCATTTTCGATGCTCAAGGAATTATCGGCAATCTTTGGGCGATCCGCGCCACACAACAACCCTTTGATGAATTGGAGAATGGACTAGTCGCGCAAATCGCTAATGAATGTGCGATCGCAATTCGCAGATCTAGGCTGAATCAAACCATTCAAACCCAGGCTAAACAGTTAGAAACAATCGAACGCCTTAAAAGTGAATTTATCCGCACCTTAGCGCAAGAACTCCGCACGCCTATCACCAGTATTAGTCTTGCAGCCCAAACTCTCGAAAGCGTTCTCACAACTGAGAGACTTTCGGATAGAGACATAGTGGCGCAACTACTACAGATTCTCCATAGTGAGTGTGGACGAGGTAGTAAGTTAATTAAAGACTTGCTGACGCTTACCCAACAAGAAGATCCACACGATCGCCAAACCTTAATCGCCATCGACTTACAAACCTGGCTACCCCCAATTGTTGAGTCTTTTCGTCAAGTTACGGCTTGTCAGCGACAGCAGTTAAAACTAGATATTGCAACGGCACTGCCACCTTTAGAAACAGATATTACAGAATTAGAGCGCATTGTCACAGAACTTTTGAGCCATATCTGTAAATACACACCTGCGGGTAAAACGATCGCAGTATCAGCCCAATTGATAGCAGATATGGTACAGATTAGTTTCCAGAACTCAGGATTAGAAATACCTGTACAGCACCAGACAAGAATTTTTGAACCGTTTTATTACCTCGCCAAAAACAACGCTTGGCAACATAGCGGGACTGGGCTAGAACTGGCATTAGTGCAGAAAATGGTCAAACATTTAGGCGGTTCAATTCAAGTAGAAAGTGTAGCTGGGGAAACCACCTTTATCCTGAAATTCCCGAAAGCTTAAATATATCTCTCATTCTATGCTAGTAAAGCGCCCAGCAATTTGCTATAATCACAATTTGTATGGGTGACTAGCTCAACGGTAGAGCATCGGACTCTTAATCCGCTGGTTCTGAGTTCGAATCTCAGGTCACCCACCTCCTGAAAGTTTTCAACTACCTAAATAGCAATCGCATCACCAACGCCCAAGGCGATCGCACTTTTGGCGATGATGCTTGAGATAAGCGATCGCAGCTTCAACAAGCTAAAACTAAACAGGTCATCGCTCACACTATCCTGATGCTAGAGATACGATCAAATCTTTTTATCAAGCATCGATTTAGTAAATTTGATATGTTGCTGTTGTTTTAATGTTGCTGGGGATGCTAATAGGCTCCCGGTTGTGATAATTAGTACCAAAGCCGACGGAATTAGAGGAACCCAACCAGCTTGAAAAAATAAACCAGCACAGATTCCCACTAAGCAGAGTAGGGTTATACCTTCTACTACCGCTATGAGCCAGAAATTTCGTAACCAAGATCCTAAAACACCTCCCAGCAGTGACCAACCCCAAATCCATAAAAATTCAGCCCAATCTGGCCAGTCCCATATCAAAGGTCTTTTGTCCAAAACTGTACTGATTATCTGGCTTGCTATCTGCGCATGAATCAAAACTGGAGGGGTTCTAGCCGCTTGCTGTGGTGAAACACTATAGGGAGTATATAAACCAGGATGAATACTAGAAGCAGTTGTGCCAATAATTATCAACCTATCTTTAATCTGCTTAGGGCTGACTTGATTAGTAAGAACTTGTGTCAGGGTCACTTCCTGTGCTACCTGAGTAGAGTTACGGTAATTTAACATTATTTGATAACCTTGTGCATCTAACTGTTGGTAGCTACCAAAATTACTTGTCAAGATGGGGAAGATATTTTTACCAACAGAGAAATGATATTTATCAGGAAAATCTAATTCCAGACCTGCTTTTTCAAGGTAACTAATTGCCACTAAAGCAGCAAATGAAAATTGTGTTCTACATTTCTTATCTGTAGATTGAGCAAATAACAAAGCGCGACGTACAAATTGATCGTCTTCGCTGTCAGGAATTAGGTCAGTATAGCCTACATAATCTATAGATAAAGTCGGTGGTGGTGGAATTTCTTGTCTACGTATGCTACTGAATAAGCAAGTACCAATAATGTTGTTATGGCTTGCAAGACCAATAGCAAAATTTTTTTGTCCTGGTCGGTAAAGATTTAGCCCAATGACACGAGGTTGATAAGACTCTAGTTTGTGTAATAGTTTATTAATTGTCTCATCTGACAATGGCCAATTTTCTCTTGCTAGATCCTCCTCAGTAATTGTTACCAGCAGGATACGGTGATCGAGGTTTTCTAATGGGCGCGATCGCAGCATTTGATCATAAACTTTTAACTCCCAAGACTGTAATACTTTGAAATGGCGTACTCCCAGAGCCAAAAGTGTTACCACTAAACTTGTAACCAGCACTCTTTGAACTTTCAAAGCTTTCATGGGAACTGGCAAATATTCTTTTAGCCACCTATGATCAAATACTTTCTTATAGATCAGATTGCGTACATACAATCTAGTATTCTCACAACGCACAATTCCTGAAAGCTTTAAGTGCGACTTGAACAATGATTGTTCTTCATCTAGAACAGTACATTTTCCACGTATGATCTCGCGGTAGGTAGTTAAGACACCAAAAAGATCAGGTGCCCGTTTGGTAAGCATATCGCGCACAAATTGTAAGTTATTATCTTGTTGACTCATCACGCCGAAGAAAGTGTTACTCACTATTCGATCTACATCTTTCTCCGTTATCTTCATATGCAAAAATTTAGATAACTCCTTTGTGTTATCTGTCTCTCTATTTACCTCTTCTAATAAAGCACCACACAAACGCTGCGTTAAATACGGATGGCCCCCTGTCCACTTCAGTACCCATTGCAGCACTTGCTTTGCTTCTTCAGTAGGCAAACCTAATCCATCGGCTAGAGGTAAGGCTTCCTTAAAGGTAAAATCAGTCAAATCTACACGCTGGCCAATATTAAACGGTGTGCGCTTTGCATCGCGGATTAAATCGCCAGGAGTTGCCACGCCAATCAAGACACTTGTGAGACGCTGAAATTCAGGATTGATGGCACGGGCAATGTACAGATAGCGAATTGCTGTGTAGAAATCATCTGTAAAATCTAGGCTGAGGGTAGTATCAATCTCATCCACAAACATCACCACTCGTTCCTGAACTTCAGCCAGTAACACCTTCTCAAAAAACAGCGTTAGCCGTTGGGTAACACCAAGATAACTGTATGCCTGCCACCACTGCACTACATTAGTATCCAACATCAGTTGGTCTTCCATAATTGTCAGCAAACCCAAATACCAGGCTTCCGCACTTACTTGAGTACCAATCTGAGTCAGATCAATCATTACTGTTTGAATGCCTTCATCATTCAATCGTTCAGCAGTCCGCACCATCAAGCTAGACTTGCCCATCTGGCGGGGCGTCAAAACATAAGCAAAAGTGGCTGACCTGCATAAACTGAGCAATTCCTCATCGGCTTGGCGGGGAATGTAAATCCCACCACCAGCCTGCACGGTTCCACCGACTGTGTAAATGGTTGGGTTAGACATGATGATTCCTCCGTTCTTTCCCCACCAAACCGCCCGCAGGCTGGAAGCCTGGGGCTAATAATACGAAGCCTGCCTTCGCAGGCTGGATTTCTTGAGCCTGCAAAGGCAGGCTTTGTACGAATAGCCGCACCATTCTATAGGGACGGAGGTCTTTCGGGATAACGAGGGGTCTGATTCCTGGTTTATTCACGCAAGTTCTCCCGTAAATACTCGGCGTAAAGCTGACAGCGTGGTATGAGTAATCGCCCACTTTCTCGCACCAAACCCGCACCCCGCAATCGCCAAAAAACCCGTTTATCTTCACAGTTGTTCTGACGAATTATTTGCAGCAAGCCTTGAATCAACTCGGTTTTATCGTGCAATAGCGAGAGGTGATGGCGCAGGTGGTCGCCAAAGGGGCCGTGTTCAGCAGTGGCGTTGGTGAATAACTCAGTAGTAGACATTTGCCGAGAAGCAACCAAGTAAAGCGATCGCCGCACTAAGTAGGGATGTCCGCCTAATAACGCTATCAATTGCCGTTCTTCGCTGGGGTTGAAGGGTAAACCATGACGTTGATTGAGTTCAGCAACCTGTTCTGATGTGAAGTCTGCCAGTTCAATTACTTGCCCCACATTAAAGGGAGATTGATTGAGGTCGTTAATTAGCTGATAAGGTTCAGTAGAAGTAACTAGAGTTAAATCAAGCTGTTTCCAAATAGGAGTAGTAGCCCGGCTATTGTGCCAGCTACGCAACATCCCAAAGAAATCATTGCGAAAGTCGGTGTCAAAAATTTTATCTACTTCATCCATTGCCAAAACCAAAGGCTTACCCAATTCCTTTAAGATGTGGCGACTCACGTAGCGGGTGCAACGCTGGCTATTACCCAACGGAGTATTCCAATACTCATCAACTTTGTCTGCCATTTCTAGCACATCGCTTAACCAGAAGCAAAACTGGCGAAAAAATAGTTCGGCATTCCTCAAAGCCGCTTTTTCAAACAGTTGAAAATCTAGGAAAGCTACCCGCTTACCGCCATTCTCCGCAGCTTCTTTGGTGCGAATTAACAGCGAACTCTTACCTACTTGTCTCGGCCCCTTAATTGTAATCGTCACTCCTCGCTGGGCAATTGTCTGCAAAGCTAGGAAATCTGATGGGCGTTCTACGTAAAATGTAGATTCCGTATCCATAGTTCCTTCCGGCATTTCCAGCGCTACTGGCTGTGCAGAAGCAAAAGGACGGGGAAAGGATGATGGTTGATGAACCTGGAGTAAATCAGCTTTAGCTTGCGCCTCACCAATAGTCAATTTGCCGCCAGAGATAGCTTGCGCCAACTCTGTAATTAGGCGCGGTGTGTCCTCTGCACCTTGCCAAAACGCCCAGTTAATATGGTTGAGGTAAGCACTCAGGGGATACTGGAATGGTTCGCGATATGCCAAACGCACAGGTAAAATAGCGGGGCGTCCTCCCTGAACTTGAGCTAGTTCATGAGCCATCCTCACTTCTGTCTCCACCATCTCACTGTGGACTGACTGGGATGACAGGAAAACAATCAGAAAATCAGCTTGGCGAATTTCTCCTGCAATGCGTTCAGCCCAGTGTGTGCCTACTAACATTGTTTGGTCGATAAAAACTTGATGTTGTGGCGACAATGCTTGAAAGACTTGTAAAGCTACTGACTCATCGGGAGTAGTATCGCGCTTGTAGTTGATGAAGATGCGCTTAGGTTGGGAGGGGGAAGGGGGAAAGGGCAAAGTGGAAAGGGGTGAAATTGTTGGTTCTGCTGAGGAAGGCTTGCGGCTTTTGAGAACTGGGGTGGCATATTCGGGGATATTCTCTAAATCGATGGCAACGCGCCCAAACTCGTAAGCATCATCGTAGGATCTACCTGCGCCTAAAGCATCATAAAACCCAACTGCAAATTTAATTGCCGCGCGATCGCCTATCGCCTGATTCATTCCCATTACATAATTAATATGTTGGTGAATCGCTTCTGCTTGCGCTTCACTATAACAGGCGTTTAACAACACACACTCTATCTTGTCTTGAAATAACCTAAACAGCCTGCCCAGTGATTCTGTACTCACCAGTTGCAACTGTCCGTTATCATCTTCCAAAACCAGACCTTTATCTCCTTCCCCATGTCCCGAAAAATGGACAATCTCAGGTTGATAATCTAAAAGCGCGCGTCGCAAATCTTCAGGACGCACAGCCCATTTAGTAATCATCTCAAACTGCTCGCGAATCTTGGCACGTTCCAAACCCGCCTGAATTTCTCGTACTTCCTCATCCAAGCGCAGTCTCGCCGTATTCTTGGGATTTGCTGATAAAATCAGGATTTTTTTCACGCTGCCATCAAATGTTGCAACCAGGCTTTGTCTCTAGATGCAGTTTACTACAGCAGAGTTACGGAGAATTACGGGCAGAATAAAGAAGCTTTGCAAGCAGGGTAAAAGGTAAGGGAGAAAGGGTAAAGGAGTCGCAGATGAAGTGTCAATACTAGTGAATGAAGCTTAGATACTCATTAACCAAGCTCAGATACTCATTAACCAAGCTCAGATACTCGTTAACCAAGCTCAAAGACTCGTTAACCAAGCTCAAAGACTCGTTAACCAAGCTCAAAGACTCGTTAACCAAGCTCAAAGACTCGTTAACCAAGCTCAGATACTCATTAACCAAGCTCAACTACTCGTTAACCAAGCTCAGATACTCATTAACCAAGCTCAACTACTCGTTAATCAGGCTCAAAGACTCATTAACCAAGCTCAAAGACTCGTTAACTAAGCTCAGATACTCGTTAACCATATCCTAAGACCTGATTATTTATTACCTTAAAAACAATAAAGAGCATTCCATCATTGAGAACGCTCTATTAAAAGATAAATTATTAAGGCGATCGCGAATTAAGTTAAAAATTTGACCCGTTCTCAAATGCCTAATTTATAGCAAAATTAGGCATGAAGATTCACTTGCTCTTGTAACCAGGGGTCTACAGGCTTTCCATCTTTGCGACGTAATTCAATCTCCACTACCATGACTTCCTTAGAACCGGGAGGAGCAGGTTTTTGATGAAAGATAATGTCATATTCCAGCGGATCGTGATTGCGTTCTTTCAACCAGTCATGCACTTTGGTTGTGGCAAAGAATGATTGCCCTTGCTCAAACATACGAGTAATCTGCATCTGTAGCGTGTAGGGATTTATGCGACCCATTTTCTACCACCTTTCTCAAATAATTCGTAGGTTTAGCATTGCCTACCCTACTGGATACATTCATGTTAGTTCTATCACAAGCAACGTTTCTACCTCACAAGATATTAATTCAAACTTCAGATTTCAAAGATGCGATCGCCTGTGCAATGCTGTTTGGAAAATACGGTATGCAGTACAATAGCCTGGGGTTCGGTAAACCTCATAATCTCTAGTTGATGAATATAAGTCAAAGTTAATCTCTCTCAAGATAAAGCGGTAAAAAACCCTGAGTACGGTAAACTCCAATACTAGATCTGTGAAGCAACCGTTACAATCAAAGCTATAAAGTAAGTGGAGGAGCCACCAGGATGCAAGTTACATACGACTCTGATAAGCGTAAATTGCTATCCTCTCTATCTCATGGGGCGATTTTCTTTAGTACAACATTGTTCTCAATTGGAGTTCCCATTGTCATCAACCTAATTTCTGATGACCCAGTTGTGAAAAGCAATGCCAAAGAATCGATTAATTTTCACTTCAATGTTTGGTTCTGGGCAACTGTAATTGGAGTACCAATTGCGATTTTATCTTGGCTTACGTTTGGTCTGGGCGGAATTCTTTTCTTCCCAGTAGTAGGTTTTGGTTTTCTACTACACTGGGGATTGACGATTTGGGCGCTGTTTCACTGTCTCTCTAACCCAGATCAGCCATTTCGTTATCCATTTATTTTTAGAGTTTTTTGATCGCGCTAACTACAGATACAGTATATATTTGCAAAAAGGGATTGAGGAAATCATCCCTTTTTTTTATGAATTAATATCAATTGGAAAATGATTGCGATAGTTAAATTAACGCAACCAGGTGCAGAAGATAATTTTGAATTTCAAATCCAACATCATACTCAGATACTGTTATTCACCAAAACTTAAGTTAATGAAGTTTGTGGAGTTTCTACTTTAATCAAAATCTTGAGTAATGCTACTACCCCAATTTGCGCAGAAACAGCATCAGCATCCCATTTACCATCACTTTTGTACTTACCTTTAGTGTAGAGATTAGTGCCTAACCATAAGTCAGGACTCAAAACTTCTGGATGGTATTGCCTAAGTCTCTGATATTCCGTTTTGAGATCTCGAAATCAAAGTGATATTTCTGTAGTCATATCTGTAGGCACTAAGTAATAGCACTGCGTTTTTTCGTGCCATAAAGCTAACTTATTTTTCTTAATTTGAAATTTATTGATACAAAAAATTAAATTTTTTTTGAGGTATGAGTCAGTTGCTAATGCTACGATCTTTAAGAGTTTGGCTCAATCTCAAATAATGTAAATTTATTTGTACAATAATTAGTTTTTTTGGCATTACTAGACTTTAGCTATTACTTAGTTTTATAGCGATACTTGAATTTACATTACGTAACTACTGAAATATTGTACATAATAACATTCTTCTAATACACTATATAAGTGCTTTTTCTGGATTAAATATGTACTTATATATACTAAGATTGTATATGATAAGTAATAATTATGACGAGAATTTGTATCCAAGGGTATGTTCTCAAACAGAATCAATCTACACAACCATGTTTGTACCTACCTACTAAATAGTTAAATGGAGGCAACTACAAGATGAAACTACAAGATTTCTTAGGTAAACAAGAAAAATGGAACTTTGAGGCGATTGGCCAAGACACAGAACTAACTCGTCAGATTCAAGTACTTTTAATTGGTTTGGGGCTATTAGATCCTCCAGCAGATGGCAAGTTTGGGCCAGTTTCAGCAGCAGCTTTGAGAAAGTTTCAAGAATTAACTAAATCAGGAGAAAAAGATTATTTAGGAGCAGTCACAGCCAAAAATTTAATTGAAACTAAACCAGATGAACTACCTGAACCACCTTTAAAACTCAGCAATAGCATTGCTAGCAGAATTGTGAAATATTTGCAGGCAAAAGATTATCAGGTATTCACGGGAGCTAGACAATACAACATTGTTTATATAGAGGGAATGAATGAAGATTGGACTCTCAATAGCGATACACCTAATCAATTTAATGACCGTCGCATTGTCATTGAAATAGTAGAAGGTGTTCCCAAAATTGTGAACCACTGGCAAGCTACTACAGAACCAGGTAGCTATTATACTTACAACCCGATGAATCCTGGAGGAGCAGCCAGAATTAAGTTTGGGCAATACAAAGCTTGGGCTGTTGGCTATCATGGAAATGCAGACCGCCACGAAGCGTTAATCCAAGTTGCGCCAATTACTGTTCACCGAGATTTCAACAAAGATTTTCAACGCACTAACGACAAACTTGATACGGGGCTTTTCCAAGTTAATCAACACTGGGGTTATGATGCTCCAGTCAATGATATCAAGAATGCTAGCGCTGGTTGTTTAGTGGGGCGTAGGCGAGATGGACATCGAGAATTTATGGCAATTATTAAACAAGACCGCCGCTATCTAGCTAATAATGACTACGTCTTCTACACTACAGTTATTCCTGGAGATGATTTTTTGAAGACTGTCCCTGCTTGAAGTCTGGCATCTGAATTTTGTAGTAATTTAACTACCTGACAATTTCATAATATGTGCCCACCATGCTAAGTCAATCTAGTAACGGTGGGCATTGCTTATTAAATATACCTCTTGACAAGAGAGCGATCGCATATTGAACCTAGATCGAGTAGTATAAGCGATCGATCCGCCATGACTGCTGCTGTCTTGTTAGAAAACGTCTACAAATATTACGACAAACGCCCTGTTGTTAACGATCTGTCATTCACAATTGAAACAGGAGAAATATTTGCGCTGCTTGGCCCCAACGGTGCAGGTAAATCCACAACAATTCGGATGCTGACTACATTGACAAAACCATCCCAAGGAAGACTGGAGGTAGGAGGGTATGATGTAGTCAGTCAATCGATGCTAGCTAAACAGTCAATTGGTGTAGTGTTACAGCAAGTTAGTGTGGATGGCGATTTAACAATCTGGGAAAATATGGAACTGCATGGAAGGCTACATCACATTGCCAACCCACAGCGACAACTCAGAATTAACCAATGGTTAGATTATGTCGAACTCACAGATAGACGCAACGATCTGGTCAAAACCCTGTCTGGCGGAATGAAGCGACGGTTGCAAATAGCTAGAGCTTTATTGCATCAACCAAAAATTTTGTTTTTAGACGAACCGACGGTAGGACTAGATCCCCAAACCAGGCGACGGCTTTGGGAAATTATCCGAGATTTGAATAAGCAGGGGATGACAATACTACTGACAACCCACTATATGGATGAGGTGGAATATTTGTGTGATACTTTTGGTTCGCTCAAGCCTGGACGTATTGGAATTATGGATAGTGGTAAGTTAATTTCTTTAGGAACTTTGCAACAATTGCGTTCTGCTCATGGCGAAGGTTTGGTAATGAAGCAGTTAGATGCTACTCAAGTGCAAAATGATGGGGCGCGGCGCTGGGAATATCTATTTTTTCCGACTCTAGAAGCAGCTAATATCTATCTGGAACAACAGCCTAATAAAACTGGGATGATGGTGCGTCCCTCTAACCTAGAAGATATTTTTGTAGAACTAACGGGACGCCAGTTAGATTAACCTCATCCTCCTAATTCCCGTAATAATGCTTCTACTCTGGCGACGCCATCAAAGTCATTGCGTCGCTGGTATAAGTCACGCGCTTTATTTAGCAAGTTGCTGGCTTGCTTGGCTTGTCGTCTTTGCTTATACATCGAACCCATTAACTCATAAGTTTGAGCGTTATTGCGATCGAGGTTAATTGCTTGTTCGTAAGCCCAGTTAGCTGCTTCGTAGTCTCCCAAACGAGCCTGAGTGACAGCTAATCCCAAATAAGCATTAACATTATTGCGGTTGAGTTGAATAGCACGACGGTAAGCTTCTTTCGCCCCAGATGTGTCTCCCATATTACCTTTGATGTAGCCCACAGCATAATAGAAATCGCCATTGTTGGGACTGATGGCAAGAGCACGACGATAAGCTGCTAGCGCTGCTTGAAAATTTCCTTGTTGAGCATATAAGTAGCCAATTCCAGAGTGAATTTTGGCATTCTTAGGTTCTAGGCTTGCTGCTTGTTGATAAACAGAGATTGCCCCATTATAATCACCGGCATCTACTAATCTCCGTCCATCTTCTAGCATTTGCTTGATTTCTGGAGACCTGGCTTGAGCTAACAAAACTTGAGCTTGAGCCGCTGGGGATATAGTAGCAGCGAAACTGCCTAATAACAAAATGCTTACTATAAATGAGATCCGTTTGTACACAGTAAATATCCTGAGGTTAGAGGGAACTTTTTTCTTGTACATTAAAACAGAAATGTTGATTTTTGAAAACTGTATTTATGCACTTTTATAAAATATTAATAATCTTTTATAAGCACTGTCAGTAGTATTGAGAAAAAAACCGAGTTTTCACTGAAACATAAAGTAAGAGGTAGCTGAATTAACGTATATTCCACAGTATAGTGAAAACAAAATGCTTTGTTGGCATAACTGGGTTAAATTTATACCTTACATAGCAATCCTGTTTGCGTTGTGAACTTACTCTTGGAAGCTGCCAATAATCAACAGGCAATAGATTTTTGATGATGAATAATTGAAACCTGCTATCCAAGATACTTATATCCGATTTATAAGAGCTTTTGCGATCTAAATCTATCCTCATCTGGCGATCGTACTGGATCAGATCGCTCTTAACTCAGAAATGTTCCCTTAAGTCCTGCTCTCTACTCCTGAGCATAATTGATGCAAACACTTGCAAGCGTATTTATACACTCCTAATTTATGTTGTAAGGTTAATCTTAGGCACAGGCAAAAAGCAGCAAATTTTCTCATTAATGATTTAGGATTACTATAGTTAATCAACTTACAGATTATGTATGAGGGTAAATTATGATTTTGACTACAACTGATGTGATTCAAGGCGCAGTTATTCAGTCATATTTAGGTATTGTGACGGCGGAAGTCGTCTATGGCAGCAATTTCCTGCGAGATTTCTTGGCTAGTATTCGCGATATTGTTGGAGGACGCACTGGTAGCTACGAACGTCTTTTTGAGCAAGGTCAACGCAAAGCATTACAAGAATTAGAGTTACGCGCACAGCGTTTAGGAGCAGATGCAGTAATTGGTATTGAAATTGATACAGGTACAATCAATGTTGACCAATCAGGAGTGCTATTACTGATTACTGCCACAGGTACTGCTGTAAAGATGCGTTAGTTTTTCTATACTGATAAATTTAGCTATTATTTATATGTGAATAGAATTTAAATAGATAAATGCCAATAGTTTTTCTAAAGTAGATGTCATTTATTCAACAAAAACCGAATCTGGTTAATTAATAATATTTTTTTACAGAGTAAAATTAAATGACTTTAATAAAATCGATAATATATTTACGATTGAGTATTAATATTTCATAACACATGTAAGAATTCAAATAAAAATTATTGTTTAGATTATGCTTGAACTGTCTTACACAAAAGAAATAGACATAATTTATTACTACTAAAGATAGATTAAGTAACTCCTTCTGCTGATAGATAGAAAAAATTACATTTAGCAATTTAATTTAAATCACAAGCAAAAGTATACCTGGAAAAATTTTGCTGAAGCAGTAAAGGAGAACATAGTTTATGTCATATACAAATCGGGTAGGAGACCAAGTTATTCCTCCTGAGCCTGTGGTAGCGGGTCGAGTTGCTGAATATCACGACCTAGTGCGTTGGGGCCCGATCGTTTCTGGAGTGTTAGTTGCTTTAGTTACGCAATTAATTTTAAGTGCATTGTTTGGTGCAATTGGTGCAGGTAATGTTGCAGGTTCGGGCGCACCCAGAACGATCGCACCTAATGTTGCTAGTAACGTAGGTCTTTGGTCAACTATTGGTTTGTTAATTTCCTTGTTTACTGGTGGTTGGGTGACAGCGCGCGCTTGTGGCCCCATGAACCGCAACACAGCATTACTTAACGGCGCGATTCTTTGGGCAACCACTTTAGCACTTAGCTCTTGGCTATTGGCAAGTGGGGTATCTGGTGCTTTTGGTGTAGCAGCATCTAATGCAGCCGCAGTTCTTAACCAAACACAACAACCGATTGGTAATGTGCAGCAAAATATACCAAACGTCTCTGCTCAACAAGCTCGCGATATTGCTGCTGCTACCTCTAGAGGCTTGTGGTGGTTTGTATTCGGTTCTTTGTTAGGTTTAGCCGCTTCACTAATAGGAGCAGTTGCAGGTGCTCGTAAACCTAGAACTATTACTTACAATCCCTAGGAAAGTGTTTGAAAAAGCACACTTAATCAGATTTTTGTAGCACCTTTTTTAAGGTGTTTTTTAACATCTGGGCTTGAGATTAGTCTATTGTTTTACCAGCATCTTTAGTTAGATATTAGCGGGATAATTATCAAGACTAAGAATGCATAATCATTCTATAGCCCCACCTATGGCACAATAAAGAACGGTAATCAGAAAAATCTTGATAAGGTAATTTAGTGAGTCCTACTGCTCAAACCACAGCGAGTACGCGACGTGTGGTATTTCCGTTTACAGCAATTGTGGGTCAGGAAGAAATGAAACTGGCCTTGCTGTTGAACGTGATTGACCCCAAAATTGGTGGTGTAATGATTATGGGCGATCGCGGCACCGGCAAATCCACAACTATCCGGGCCCTGGCCGACCTGCTGCCAGAAATCCCCGTGGTTGCCAATGACTCCTTCAACAGTGACCCCAACGACCCCGACTTGATGAGTGATGAAGTCCGCCAACTGTTAGAACAAGGGGCAGAAATCCCTGTAGTTCTGAAAAAAGTCCAGATGGTAGACCTGCCTTTAGGAGCGACAGAAGACCGAGTTTGCGGCACAATCGACATCGAAAAAGCTTTATCTGAAGGTGTGAAAGCCTTTGAACCGGGACTATTAGCAAAAGCTAACCGGGGTATCCTCTACGTAGATGAAGTCAACTTACTAGATGACCACCTCGTAGACGTGTTGCTTGACTCCGCCGCCAGTGGTTGGAACACCGTAGAACGGGAAGGAATATCTATTCGTCACCCAGCGCGTTTTGTGCTTGTTGGTTCGGGAAACCCGGAAGAAGGCGAACTACGTCCCCAACTTCTCGACCGCTTTGGGATGCACGCCGAAATTCACACGGTAAAAGAACCTGCCTTGCGGGTGCAAATTGTGGAGCAAAGGGCAGAATTTGACCAAAATCCGCTGGCATTTGTTGATAAGTACCAACCACAACAAGAAGCACAGCAACAGCAAATCGTTAACGCGCAGAACTTGTTGCCAAATGTCACCAGCGATTACGAGCTGCGGGTGAAAATTTCGGAAATTTGCTCGGAATTGGATGTGGATGGGTTGCGAGGTGACATTGTTACCAACCGCGCTGCCAAAGCCTTAACCGCCTTAGAAGGACGTACCGAAGTCACAGTTGACGATATCCGTCGTGTAATTACTTTATGTCTGCGTCACAGACTGCGGAAAGACCCCTTAGAGTCGATTGATTCTGGCTACAAAGTAGAAAAAGCTTTTGCGCGAGTCTTTGGTGTAGAACTACCCGATGATACTGCACAGAAAAACGGTACAGGTCAAAAGTTAGGAGCGAGGGGTTAAGCATTTTTAGTTATGAGTTATGAATTTCGTATCAAACTAGCTTCATAACTCCTCACTTCTCACTCTTAACTCAGCACTTTTAACTCAACACTTGCTATGAGATTTTGGCATTTTTGGTTAAATAGCTTTATTTTATCTAGCCAATACAACCCACCTAGGTTTGTAGAGTTATTAATGTTAACGGTAGCGATCGCCATGCTAGGAATTGCTACCCTGTCACCAGATAGACCATATATGATACTGGGTTTGAGCTTAGTAGTGGGAGCATCTATTTCCATTTTAGTGAGAGAAGCGATCGCTCCCTCTCCTCAAACCCGAATTACCCAACTCACAGCATTGATATTACTCTTTATTAGCCTTTATGGTTTTGCTGATTTGTTGCAAACTCTTTAATTTGGTCAAGAATCCAAAGTCAAGGGTTATTAATTTTGAATTCTTAACTCCATCCTTGCATCTCCACTAGTTCCATCGACAAATCATTAATTTGCTCTAAGTCGGGTTTGTGGGGGAGGGTTGATTGTTCGTAAGCAGTTTCCATTTTGGCAACTAATTCCTCTGCCATTTTCATCACCTGTTCATAAGAATATGCACCGTGAAGAATAGCTTTTAAATCCTCTGCATCACCAGCTATTCTTCTATCAACTGTAATTGCTCCTTGTTGCAAAATTTCCAGTCCGCTGCGTAATAGTCGAATGCAGTG
The DNA here is from genome assembly GCF_963875125.1 of Calothrix sp. NIES-2098. Classification (NCBI taxonomy): domain Bacteria; kingdom Bacillati; phylum Cyanobacteriota; class Cyanophyceae; order Nostocales; family Calotrichaceae; genus Calothrix; species Calothrix sp. NIES-2098. The sequence continues at coordinate 6,343,859 of NZ_CAWNKJ010000001.1, read as the reverse complement.
CATCCCATGCTTCAAGTCAAAACCAGACTTTTTCTCCATTTCTGCCCTAGCTGGATTGCGATTTTCCTGCCATGATAAGTAAGCTTTCCATTCTCTTAAAGCTACTTGGTAATTTTGACTTTTCTGAAGCAGGCGAATAAAGTCTTTACGGCTATTAGTTAGCTTTTGTGTATATTCCAGCGTTTCGTCTGGTAAAGTGTACTGTTTTAGTACACCTTTGAAATCAATTTCTGCTGTCAGCAATTGATATAATTGTTCAGCTTCTTCTAAAAATTCAATTCGTCCTCGAATTAAGAGATAAAGATATTCCAGAAAAGCATTTAGCTCATCTTTAATTAGCGGTAATTCGTCTTCTATGCCAAAATCAGATGGTAGTGGTTTCTTTTGCGGTGGATTTAATAACCACTTACGATGAGTTTCCATCTTTTTAATTTGGGCAAAAGCATAACCAGAGTAAGTATGTTTTACCTTCTTAGTTAAAAATAACCTTTTGTGGTTTATTAAATGCTGCCCAACAGGAGTTAGCACGGGATAATTTTGTAACCACAGCAATTCTAAAACATTAGGATTAGCTCCAGCTAATAAATGCAGGATTTTTCTTAATTCGTAGATAACAGTATCTTTATTGTTATCTAAAAAAGGAAAAATTCCTGGCTCATCCCAGCCATTTTCTTTTTGTTCTATGCTATCAAATCCTAAATAATACCTTTTAGGTGCAATAAACACACCCCGATAATCTAAGTCAGAATCGGGACGATTTAAGCCATAGCCGTGACTACCTGCTAAACCAAGCAAAATAGTTCTTTGTTCAACTTCTATTCTTTTCATCTTAGTAATTAAAATATAGCCATCCTAGCTTATGCGCGATCGCAGTGCTATGAGTCTTAATCCTCTTCGTCCTTTGGGAAAAAACTTCTCTGTTGTTGATTGCACACCAACTAATTGCACAATAGAGAAAATCTGAGCAACGGGATCTGCTGCTCAGACTTTTCGGTGCTGTTCTGTGTCTCATCTAACTACACCAGCACAAATCTCAATTTCGCCAATTAACCCAAAATTTTTTGCAAAAATCCGATTATTTTTTTGCTAACCTACAGGCGATCGCTCAAATGGCTTTACACTCAAGGCTTTTACTCAAAAATCGGAAAGATGTATTGACTCCATAGCAATTAGTAAAATATGATTTTAGATTGTCTGTCTAATTCCTGCTCGGATCAGGTAGACATACCGCAAAAGCTGGCAAAAGTGCTAAACCGCTTTTCTACACGAGAAGCAAACCAGCTACCTGTACGGCAACCTCAAGGACAATTCCATGACTTACGCAATTATTGAAACTGGCGGCAAACAACTAAAAGTTGAGGCTGGTCGCTTTTACGATATTGAGCTACTGACTGCCCAACCAGATGAGAAAGTTACAATAGACAAGGTATTACTCATCCAGCACGATGGCGAAGTTAACATTGGACAGCCACTAGTGGAAGGGGCGACTGTAGAAGGGACTGTGCTACGACACCTCAGAGGTCGTAAAGTCCTGGTCTACAAAATGAAGCCGAAAAAGAAAACCCGCAAAAAGCGCGGACATCGCCAGGAAATCACTAGACTGATGATTAACTCGATTAACCTCAATGGTGCTGCATTAGTAACGGAAGCAGCAACAACCGCTGAGGCTTCCTCGGAAGAAACTGCTGCTGAATAATTAATAAAAGTTAGCTGACAAAAGGAAATTATGGCTCATAAGAAAGGAACAGGTAGTACACGCAACGGTCGTGACTCTAATGCTCAACGCTTAGGTGTAAAACGCTACGGCGGTCAAGTTGTCCGGGCGGGAAACATTCTCGTGCGTCAGCGCGGTACGAAATTTCACCCAGGTAACAATGTTGGCATTGGTAGTGATGACACTTTATTCGCCTTAATCGATGGCATTGTAACTTTTGAAAGAAAAGGCAAAACCCGTAAAAAAGTTAGCGTTTACGCACCAGCTGCTGCTGAATCTGCTGCTAGCTAGAAAAATAGGGTAGGCAATGCCTACCCTAAAAAATTTACACTTACAGTCAGGATTGTAATGCCGAAAAATCCTCAGCTTAACGGATAAACAAGTGGTGAAATAATGCTAATTGCAGCCCTGCGCCCAAGGCTAAACCTGCTAATGAAAGGATAGATGTCATCCAAAAAGCTGGCCATTCCTTAAACCCAGCTGTTTGAAAGTCTATTCTCGCCAAGATAGCCGCAGCCACAATTAGCAAGGTGTCAAGAAACATCCGAAACCAGGCAAGCATGATAAAGAACAAGAATGCAGCGAAAACTGCGAAAAAGAAAGTCCTGGTGCTTGATTTAAAAACGATACTGGAAACATCTGCCACTCTAGTCCACGGGACAGTTAAACTTCCTACAAACAGCACAATAGCAAGTACGGTTACTGTCCAGATAAACACAGAGGCTTTGGTCTCGGCTATGACCCAGCCTAAGGTACTGTAGCTAAGTAGTAAAAGTGTAAGGGAAACCCAAGGAACTCGTTGCACAATCGACATGGGTTAAATTTTTAGTAGCGAGTCAAGCCTTTGTTTCACAACGACTTGGGGTAATTTTAGGCTTTATTTCAGAGAGTTGGCGTATTTTCTCATGGATATTTCCCCTCAATCCAATCCTTGAGGTAGGACTGAACTGTCTTAAGCTATCGATCGGAACTGCTCGCAGAGTCAAGGAAAGATTAAGTCAGTGGTATAGATTTTTAATCTAATGCCGTAGACTATAACTTTATCATCTTATATTTTCTGGCTTCTAGCAATCGTTGATTATGCTCTTGTCAAAATAGCGAAACAAGTTTACAGAAAATTCGCAGACAAATCAGTTAAATTTTTTCTTAAACATTTGTAAACTGTTAGCAGCCGAGTAGCCGCGTGTCACATCTTGTTAAGGAATTATCATGAGACAACTTGTTATTGTTGAGCGCGTATGCCTGATTGGTCATATCGTGTCGATGGTGTTTGGACTTGTAGGCATACTACTAGTCGTACCGAATGCTGAAATCATTATGAACCTAACCGAGGTTGGACAGACCGCTATGCAGTGGAGTATGGCAGGAGGCGGTGTGGTTTATATGATTTTGGGTGCGGTGGCTGTATTTTTGTATGCCTACCGGACTTTGGGATTGGGTCGCGCTTTGGCGTTTATGCTGCCATCAGTATTTATTTCCTTAGGAAGTGAATTATCGGGAACCAGCACTGGCTTTCCGTTTGGTCACTACAGTTACTTAAGTGGACTGGGCTATAAGATTGCAGGTTTAGTTCCGTTCACAATTCCCTTGTCCTGGTTTTATGTAGGATGCGTTTCTTACCTGTTGGCGCGTGTGGGTTTAGAAGTCGATAAAAAACCCAGCTTGTTACGTCATGTCGGTGCGATCGCCTTAGGTGCTTTATTATTAACTTCTTGGGATTTTGTGCTCGATCCAGCAATGAGCCAAACCTCCCTTCCCTTCTGGTATTGGCAACAACCAGGCCCGTTCTTTGGAATGCCTTACCAAAACTTTGCTGGCTGGATGGGTACTGGATCTGTCTTTATGACAGTGGCAGCATTGCTGTGGAGAAATAACCCCATCAAATTAGAGCGATCGCAACTCAATGTACCTTTAGTAGTTTATTTAAGCAACTTTGGCTTCGCTACTGTGATGAGTTTAGCCGCAGGCTTCTCCATCCCCGTATTGCTAGGTTTGGTGCTAGGTGTAGCTCCGGCTGTAGCACTTTGGTGGCAAGGTACAAATGGACAAGCTGTAGCTATGGAAGCAACTCAGGAAATTTCCGTAGCAAAGGTCAAGGTTGCTTTGAAGTAACGGACTGGGGAATAAGGGATGCGGGGGACAAGGGAGACGGGGGAGTTTGGGCAGAGAGAACAGAAGAGAGAAACGAACCACTTTCTGAGCTTCCCCCCCATCTTCCCCATCCTCCCACACTTCCCACACTCCTTGTTTGCCCCATGCCCCATCCTCAATTTAATAACAAAATATTTTTACACTGGATGATGCTTTGATATCAGTTAGCACGCTATCGGTTTTACTACTAATACTTCAATTACCCGCAACAGCGATTTTACTTTCACGCTTGGTAAAGGGGCCAAGACGCCATCCGCCGATTAAACCTCAACAACCAACGCCAGATATTTTAGGTAGTGTCAGCGTTGTGGTGCCAACACTCAATGAAGCTTTGCGGATTAGCCCACTTTTAACAGGCTTGAGTCAGCAAAGTTACGAACTTCGAGAAGCGATAGTTGTAGATAGTCGCTCTCAGGATGGCACGCCTGAATTAGTCAAAGCAGCCCAAAAACAAGATCCTCGGTTTCGCTTATTTACAGATGATCCTTTACCATCAGGTTGGGTAGGTCGTCCTTGGGCTTTACATAATGGTTTTTTGCAGACTGCTACAGATAGCCAATGGTTTTTAGGAATGGATGCCGATACCATACCTCATCCTGGTTTGGTGGCTAGTTTGGTGCAGACAGCCGCAGCCGCAGGTTATGACTTGGTATCACTGTCACCGCAGTTTATTCTCAAATATCCAGGCGAATGTTGGCTACAACCAGCATTGTTAATGACTCTGCTTTACCGATTCGATCCGGCGGGCGTGAATACAGAACAGCCAGAAAGAGTCATGGCTAATGGGCAGTGCTTTTTATGCCGTCGTTCAGTTTTAGCTGCTGTGAATGGTTATACCAGTGCCAGTAGTTCTTTTTGTGATGATGTCACCTTAGCCCGGTATATTGCAGCGCAAGGGTTTAAGGTAGGCTTTTTAGATGGGGCGAAGGTGCTAAAGGTACGGATGTATGAGGGAGCCATAGAGACATGGAAAGAATGGGGACGCAGCCTCGACCTGAAAGATGCATCTCCGCGCGCTCAGATTTGGGGGGATTTATGGCTACTCTCAGCCGTGCAAGGTCTACCCCTGCCAATTGTACTGGGTTATTTATTATTTGCGCCTCAGCTTGCCCCTGCCCCGCTTCCCCTGCAACTTTTGTTAGGGTTAAACGCATTTTTACTGGTAATTCGTTTTGCCATGCTCTTAGCGATCGCACCTTCTTATGACCGCACAACTGCTAAAGGTGGGTGGTTGTTCTGGCTTTCACCTCTAGCCGATCCTCTAGCTGTATTGCGAATTTTCCTATCTGCTTTCCGTACTCCACAGGAATGGCGGGGGAGAAAGTATAGTCAATAGTCATTGGGCATTGGGTATTGGGCAAGAGTCAAAGGTCAATAGTTATTTGTCTCCCCACACTTCCCACACTCCCCTCTCTCCCCACACTCCCTCCCGCGTCGCGTCAGCCCAATTACTCGTCCTCCCCTCCAACGCGATCGCCTCGTTCCAGTTCCCAGAGAATTTGATTACCTTCGCGTCGTACTCGCGAGACAATCCAGTTGCGCCAGCGCCATTGGTCGCCGCGACTGGTGACGGCGCTAGCGTGAACATCCATGAGGTCGGCGAGTTCCGAACTAGTGATTAAGTAGCCTTTGGTGGCGATTTCGTCAGCAATACGTAGAGTCTCGACTAAACCGCGTAGTTGTGCCACTCTCATTTCCGGTGGCTTATTATCAGTTGAGGTAGCAGAGTTTGTAATAGTTGGCTCCATAGTATTTAGATGTGATGCAATACTGATTTTTTGTGTATTTGTGTCAATTATTGTAGAGGTTGCCGGATATTCAGTTACTTCTGCTACATTTGATTGATTAAATTGTGGTAAAGATTGATGAGCATCTGTCAGGGAAGATTGCTTTAGAGATGGAACTTTGCCACTAGCAAAAGTACGAGCAATTACATCGCAGCGCTCGTTACCTACATTACCAGAATGACCCCGCACATACTCCCACTTTACTGTATGGCTATTAAGTTCGTCCAAAGTTTCTAAAAGGTCTTGGTTTTGCACGGGTTTACCATCAGCTTTTTTCCAGCCTTTCTTTTTCCAACCTTTGATCCACTTGGTAACGGAGTTGATTAGGTATTCGCTATCGGTATAAAGGGTGATGGGTTGAGTTTGTCCAGAAGTTTGCAGAAATTGCAAAGCAGCGATCGCTGCTTGCATTTCCATTTTATTGTTGGTGGTGTGGGAAGATGCACCGCCTATTTCGTGAACTGAGCCATCACTAAAGTAGACGACAACACCCCAACCCCCAGGGCCAGGATTTCCCGTACAAGCGCCATCAGTGTATATGCTTTGGATTGTGCGTTGGGACATGGTAAACGAACCGCGTTGGTACATTCAGTAATTTAGCGGCGAAAGATGCGAAGAACTATATATGTTAGCACGGCAAAAATCAAGCCTATTGCCAAACTGAGACTAAAGACTTCGATTTGGTAAGCAAGAGGGTTTTTGTTTTTCGGGATTTCTGCCAGGATAACAGCAGAGGCGATTTGACTAGTTGCTAACCCGATACCTGCGATCGCTATTGTAGTGTTGAGAGTGCGATCGCTTTTGGTTTGCTCTAGGTCAATTATCCCCTGGATGGTGCTGTTGAGGTTTTGCAACATAGTTAAGCCAGGACTAAGGTTGGCTAAATCTGCTTTTATTTGGCTTTGATATTTTGGTGCATAAACTTCGTCCTTACTGAATTTCTTGAGAAATTCTAAGTCACTACCTGGATATTTCGCCTCGATATCAGCTAAACGATAGCGATAATTTGTGAGGTTTAATTCAATTGTGCGGCTTTGATTTTCGAGATAATTTAAAGCAACAGAATAGTCTGACAGGTTAATTAAGTTAGTTGTGAGAGTATTTTGTAACTGGTTTAATTTTAAGCTGTTAGTTTGCAGCCGCCTTGGTAATTCAGTTGTCTGTCTAATAGATGGTTGAATTTCTACATATTCTCTTTTGAGGATATGTTTTTGATAGCGACTTTGATAATACGACCAAACTACCTTATGGCGATATTGCCATAACCGCATAAAATCGTAATAAATATTTCTTACCTTTTCTCTCATTTCATCTGGCGTAATATGTTCGGGAAACAACCAGATTAAGAGATGATGGCTTGATTCTCTAAATTTATCCCAGAATTCTTTACCTTCACCCGCTACATTTTGGGGACAATACCACAACTCAAAAATTGTTCCCTCTGCTAGCTTCCCCTTACCAATAAAATCTCGCTGCCAAGTGTAATTGCTAACAACTTGAGTGTAGCATTTTTTGGCTATATCCTCTATTTCCGCATTGGTTTTAGTACTTGTTAGCTTGCCCCAAAGCAACCAAGTTTGACCAATTGTACCTGTTTGTTGAGATAGGCGATTAGTAATTTCTTGTTTGAGTTTGTTAAACGGTTCGCTGTCGATATCTTGTGCAGTATCATTTGGCTTACCATTAGCATCTAATTTGCCAGAAAAGTTAACTTGCAATCCGTAGGTATCATCTAGTTGCAAAGGATAGTAATAACCATCTAACGCTGTGGAAAATTCTTTAAAATTTCTAGTTCTGGCTTTTCCCAGTAACTCAACTACATCTGCTCGACTATCTTTATACTTGAGAAATTCTCTATGCTTTTCTTGCAAGCTAGTTGCATCTATACCGCCATATACTTTGCGTGCAAAATCTAGGCAATTCCTAATAATTTTTTGCTCATCTTCCCCTAAACCTTCTCTGATGTCATAAAGGAACAAATCAATACTAGGATAAATAATAGTGTCAGCCATTTGCTGTTTTGCCGATAATAAAGTTCCGCAGCTTTTGTAAGATATTGGGTGTGACAGCTTTCTTAGCAGCAGCTACCGAATCATCGTTACTAAAAGCGTTAATTGCTGCGTTAGTCAATTCTTTAGTTGGTTCTTCTGGTAGGGGTAGAGGTTCCAGCCCTTTCAACGCGAACAAATGAACTACTTCATGAATATCTGAAACCCAACCCCAGTAAGGAATGTGAGGTACGACTTCGATGTATCCTCAACATATTCAACTGTTTTGGGCATCAAAATGCTATCCGCCATCTTTGAACAATTTGTGCAAGAAAGTCCAATAAGTGTGATGGCACGAGGATTAATGGAGCGAGTATTCGCCCCAGAAATCATGGATAAATTATTTGAAACCCATGCAAAAGTCCAATACCAGCAAGACTTATTGTTTTCCAGCCAAGTTGATTTAATGAGTTTGGTAGTGTGTGGAATTCAGAAATCGGTTCATGCAGCCTACAAAGCAAGAGCTGCGAACTTAATAGTGAGTAGTACTGCACTATATAAAAAGCTCTCTGGCGTGGAACTGGGCGTGAGTCAGGCGTTAGTTAGACAAACAGCAAGCCAATTGCAGTTGCTCATTCAAAAAATGGCAGGAGAACAGCCAAATCCACTACCGGGATATCAACACAGAATTGTTGATGGGACTTGTCTAGGTGCCACAGACCATCGACTAGATGCAATTCGGTTATTTGCAGCTAAGGCTCTACCAGGGAAAGCGATAGTTGTGTCAGATCCACTGTCAAAGCTAGTAATAGATATTTTTCCCTGTGTTGATGCTCATGCCCAAGAGCGTAGTTTATTTGATGATGTACTTTTGAGTGTCAAAGCAAATGAAGTTTGGAATGGAGACCGAAATTTTTGTACAGCCAAGTTTCTGTTTAGGATTGCAAACCAACAAGCTTTTTTTGTGGTTCGTCAACATGGGTCGTTAGGTTATCAACAACTCTCGCAATTAAAAGCTGTAGGTCACACAGATACAGGCAATCTATTTGAGCAGGAAATCGAAATTAATTACGACGGTAATTTGCTGAAATCTCGCCGGATTTTGCTGAAATTGTTCAAACCAACCCGAGACAAGGAATGGGAAATCGCCATTTTGACCAATTTACCCTCTCATGATGCGGATGCTGCAAAAATTGCTGAATTGTATCGTAATCGCTGGAGCCTGGAGACTCTTTTTCAAACTGTAACTGAGAATTTTCACGGCGAAATTCAAACCTTAGCCTATCCCAAAGCAGCTTTATTTTCATTTTCGATGGCATTAACAACATACAACATTCTTGCTACTCTCAAAGCTGCCTTAGGATCTGTACATGGAGTCGGTAAAATTGATGCTAGCTTGTCAGATTTCTATTTAGTTGATGAAATTACTGGCACTTACCGGGGAATGATGATTGCAATTCCAGCCGTCCATTGGCAAGCATTTGAGACCTTTTCTCTTGAGCAAATGGTGTTGGTTTTGCAAGATTTAGCAGCCAGAGTCGAACTTAAATGTTTCCTCAAGGCGATTCGAGGGGTAAAGAAAAAGCGAGAACCTTTAATAGTTGACAGCAAACATCGTCACGTTTCTACTGCGCGACTTTTAGATACCCATCAGAATACTCAAAACAAAAGCTAATATTTCTGGTTTTGACTTAAATCGCCTGGAGGATAATTCAATGCACTTTCATGTCTGCTGCAAACGGCTTTATGCTTTAGAAATTAGTCAGGGTAAGGCTTTTATTAATTATCTCTTACTAGTTCATTTGTTCGCGTTGAAAGGGCTGGGTGGACAATGCTCACCTTGTGCAAATTATGCTGCAATACTGTACGGGTAAAAATAAATAACCACCGAGCTACACGGATGCACGCCGATAAATTAAGATGTTTAGTTATGCAGATGTCAAGAACTCGAACTGGGCTGTGGTGGGCAATGCCCACCCTAAAGATTAAATTTATAAATTAAATCCGCCTGTATTTATAAAACCTGCCCAATAATATGGATGTTCAAAACGCTTTTGTTTCTTACTTGATACCTCCATTACATTCATTTGATTTAGCTTTCTTCTAATAAAAGGGCGGATAACAGTTTCATCTGATGGCAGCTTTGCAAAGATTACTCGATAAATACTTTCAAGTTTCCTAAATGTTAAATTACGTAACCATTTGGTTGCTTGATTGAGAGCGACGACTGGGGATTTACCTTTTTTGATTTGCCAGTAAAAGTAAATCATCAAAAAACTACTCGCCTCATCAGTTAAACTCCACAAGCTGCTAACCACATCTGTCACACCTTGAGACAGAAAAGCACTGACTAAACCTGCATATTCGGCAGTGATTGTTTGATTGCCAGTAATTGCAGTTTCACAAGATGAAAGGCTGACTAGTTGATATTTACTGAGATTCTCAATATTACAAATTTCCTCTAGGGTGAGAAATTCTTCACCGCTAAGAGCTAAAGCAGATTTTTTGGGATTATGGAAATTATAAGTGCTGTGTCCTGTAAAGTGAAATACGTTATAACCGTCTTTTAGAGATGTTTTAACTGTTGCATTTGTGGCATCTTCTCCAGGAATTTCCTGCGTTTTTGGATTGTTAAATAACTGGGTAATGACAGCAGATTCTAGAACTGCATGAGGTAGCTGGGGCAAATCTTTACTGTTGGGGTATTCTACGCTAAGTAAAGGTAGTTCGTGAATTGTTCCTAAATTTGTTTGTCTTAGTTTTTGCAAGTTAATACCAATTTGAGCGCTGGGTAAATAGCTGATGGTAAATTCAGGAGGAAACAGTGCATGGAGAGGAAAGCGGTGTAAGTCGCGGTGAGGAATGAGAATTAGCTGGGTAATATCTGAGATTTGAGAGACAACAGCATTGATATCGAGAATCTTATCCAGTTCGTTAAGCATTGCGGGTAACTTGTCGCGCCAAGTTTCTGCTTCTGCACTCTGCTTGTCTTTACCTTTGCGATAATCGGCGTATTTTTCATTCCAAGTTTTTACCCAGTTTTCAAAGTCACGTAGGCGTTGCGTTGGATTCAGAAGCGTTTCTCCCAAGACAAGGGGTGATGGGGTGTTGTGCTTGAGGATGAAAGTATGTAAAGCTGCTGGACTGAGATGCCAATAAACTATGGCAGTATTGGGATTGAGTAATTCTTTCATCTCTACCCATTTGGGAGACTCATCACTCCACCCATCTAGCAGCCAAGACAAGCAAGCATTTTTTCCCTGTTCTGCTAATTCCAATGCAGCACACCAGTCTCCTGACTGTACTGCTAAATCAACAGTAAACTGCTGAAAACCTGCGAGCTTCAAAGCTAGCTGCTGTTTCTTAGCAGGACTTTTGCACTCATCCAGCAAGCGCCGCAAAACATCTTTACCCCGTCGCTGGAGTTCTTCGGCTTTAGCCTTTTCCCCCAAATTCAACTGGACGCGAATTAAATAGCGCAAAACTTCCAGATGCAACTCAGGAAAATCTTCTGCTGTCAGGGTTTTTAGTGCCTCATTGTAGCTTTTAACAGCTTTGTACCAATAACTGCGGGGGTGAGAATCTCCTCGCCCTCGGAAATAGTGAGCATTACCTATTGCTTGATGCAATATACCCCAACCTTCTGGGTGAGTATTTTGTTGGCAATACTTCAAACCTTCTTCATAGCTAGCCACTCTTCCCTCATAGCCACGCTGGTTAAGCTGAGGATTTTGTGTAGCAATGGTACTAGAAAAAGCCAACAATTGATCGCAACTAACCGAATTTCCTGCTGCATTACCCCGGTTGTACCAAGCTTCGTGGTAGTCAGGTTTGAATTTGAGGGCGTTGTCATAAGATGCGATCGCACTTTCAAATTGCCCTAAATTAACCAGCGCCACACCCCGGTTGATCCAAGCTTCGTAGAAGTCGGGTTTGAATTTGAGGGCGTTGTCATAAGATGCGATCGCACTTTCAAATTGCCCTAAATTATCCAGCGCCACACCCCGGTTGATCCAAGCTTTGTAGAAGTCGGGTTTGAATTTGAGGGCGTTGTCATAAGATGCGATCGCACTTTCAAATTGCCCTAAATTATCCAGCGCCACACCCCGGTTGATCCAAGCTTTGTAGAAGTCGGGTTTGAATTTGAGGGCGTTGTCATAAGATGCGATCGCACTTTCAAATTGCCCTAAATTACCCAGCGCCACACCCCGGTTGTACCAAGCTTCGTGGTAGTCGGGTTTGAATTTAAGGGCGTTGTCATAAGATGCGATCGCACTTTCAAATTGCCCTAAATTATCCAGCGCCACACCCCGGCTGATCCAAGCTTCGTAGAAGTCGGGTTTGAATTTGAGGGCGTTGTCATAAGATGCGATCGCACCTACAAAATCCCCTGATATAAATTGCTCATTACCTTGATTAAACCAAGCTTGCGCATCATCTGTAATATTTATCGCTGCTTCTTCCTCCGCGTCCTCTGCGTCTTGGCGGTTCGTTTCTTCCTCCCACCTCAACAACCGCCTGCCGATATCATAAGCAACATCACTAACTTCCCCAACACTCAACTCACCCAGTCGCATCATCCGCGTTGCTAACTCATCATTCTCTGTAGCTGAAGCTAGCAACCTTTCACCAAAACCACGCAACCACTCCACCAAATTTGCCTGATTAATGCGGTTTGCATCCAAAAAACCTTTTACCCGTCCCCGACTCCAGCCTTTCTCATTAACTCCCGCTAACAACTGGAGAAAGAACGATTTATACTCCGCATCTGTCCATTGTCTGCGTATTTCTCTGGTTTCCTGCGCTGCTAATGACGGAGAAATAGGCTTTTTTCTGCCCAATAATTGCTGAATCAACCTTTTGAACCATCGCCAAAGCCGCCTGAACATCTGCCGCAACCTTGTATCGCTTTTATCAAATATTTTACTCTAGAGGATTAGCTTAAAATAATCGTGGAGTAAGGACAGCAACTTCAGGAGTAAGGACAGCAACTTCGGGAGTAACTACACAAACCTCGGAAGTAACGACAGCAACTTCGGGAGTAACGACAGCAACTTCGGGAGTAACGACAGCAACTTCGGGAGTAACTACACAAACCTCGGAAGTAACGACAACAACCTCGGAAGTAAGGACAGCATATTTTTTATCATTGACGGATTGTTAGGTGTTTCGCCCTCCTAGATTTGCACACCTCCAGCTTGAAAAATCTGTTCGGCGGTTAAATTCAATTCCGGGAAGGTGGGTGAGATGATACGATCGCTGTTTCGGAACTGCTGGATTTGGTATTCCCCCTCGACTAAGGAGTAAACCGAGATAGTGGGTTGTTTGGGATTGCCAATAAACCGCCTACCGCCTAAAGCAGCATAATCTACAATCCAGTATTCGGCGATGCCCACCGTTTCATAAGCAGCCACTTTTGTCAGATAATCATCACGCCAGTTAGTACTAACCACTTCAATTACCAACGGTATAGATTCGGCTAGGCTTACAGTAGAGTCTTTTTTCCAGAGTGGTTCATTGACTAAATTGGGGCGGTTTAATAACAGCACATCTGGAGAGTAAGCTGATTCGCTCTCTAATGGTTTAACCAACGCTGTTTTGGGAATGATGTAGGGAAGTTTTAGTCGCCCAAGTTCGATAGATATATTTAGTGCCAAAAAACCTATAACTTCTTCGTGTTCACCTGTAGGCTGGGACATCTCTACAACTACTCCATTATGCAATTCATAACGTTTTCCAGAGGTGTCGGGGTATTTGGCAACGAATTCATCGAATGTAACTATTTTGCGTAAGGTTTGAGCCATAAATTTATTGCCTTCTATATCGCTTCATTTGTCATTTGTCATTTCTCCCTTCCTGTCCCCCTTGTCCCCCTTGTCCCCCTTGTCTCCCTTGTCCACCTCATCCCCTGTTCCCGGTTTAATGCTTGCAATCAAAACATCGCGATCTAATATTATTGGGTATTCTCTAAAAATGCGATCGCCTTAGACCGATGATTGAAGTTGAGCATCTGAGTAAAATATACGGTTCTACCCCAGCGATTTCTGATGTGACTTTTAGCGTCGAACCTGGGGAGATTTTAGGCTTTTTGGGGCCGAATGGCGCTGGTAAAACTACTACTATGCGGATTTTAGCCGGTTATTTACCGGCAACCAAGGGTACGGCGAAGATTGCAGGCTTTGATGTCCACGATAATTCTTTGGCTGTGCGGCAACGCATTGGTTATTTACCGGAAACACCGCCGTTATATCCAGAGATGACGGTGGAAGGATTTTTGCATTTTGTCGCCAGAATTAAGGGCGTACCCGCAGGCGATCGCAATAATAAGGTACAAGCTGCGATCGGGCGTTGTAATTTAGATGATAAGCGCAAAGTAATCATCCGCAAGCTTTCTAAAGGATATCGTCAAAGGGTAGGGATTGCGCAGGCGATCGTCCACGATCCACCAGCAATTATCTTAGATGAACCGACGGTAGGACTTGACCCCCGGCAAATCATTGAGGTGCGAAATTTAATTAAAAGTCTCGCTGGAACCCATACAATCATTCTTTCTACCCATATTCTCCCAGAAGTTAGCATGACCTGTAGCCGCGTTGCGATTATCAATCGCGGTAAGGTAGTTGCCACCAACACACCAGAAAATCTCATGACACAGTTGACAGGTGGCTCTGGTTATGAAATAGAGATTGAAGGAGAAGCCGCCCTGGCAAAACAAGTACTGCAAAATATATCGGGTGTGAGTCTGGTAGAATCAATTCCGGCAGTGGGAAGTCATCACCCACCGCAAGCAAACCGTTCTTATTTGCGGGTGATATCGCAACCGGGAACCGAACCGGGAAAGGATATCGTAACAACAGTGGTGCGTGCGGGATTCGCTTTACATGAAATGCGGCGTGTCAGCGCTACCTTAGAAGATGTGTTCTTGCAACTGACGACAGAAGAAAAGAATTTAGAGTCGATAGAAGACTCAGCAATATCAGAAGGAGAAGCCGCGTAGATGGGTATAGTACTGAGTAATATTATCGCCATTTATCGCCGGGAATTGCAGAGTTACTTTGTATCCCCGTTGGCTTATGTAATTGCTGGCATATTCTGGTTTTTATCTGGGTTGTTCTTAGTCATGATTTTGCTAGGGCCAGATGGAATTTTGCCAACCATCGCCGCTTTAGATTTACAAGGACAACAACTACAAGTACCAGTACCGCCAATCGATGTTCCTTATGAATTTATTCGCGCATTTTTAGACCGCATGGGGTGGCTATTATTATTTGTGCTGCCAATTCTTTCAATGGGACTATATGCGGAAGAACGTAAGCGAGGCACTTTAGAACTGTTAGCAACGTCACCAATTACAAACTGGGCGGTAGCTGTCGGTAAATTATTAGGGGTACTGACTTTTTTTGTCACAATGATTGTGCCCTTAATCGCAATTGAAGCTTTTGTGATTAGTACCTCCAATCCCCCAATGGCACCGACAATTCTTTTGTTAGGACATTTTGGATTAATCTTACTAGCAGCAGCAATTTTATCTTTGGGAATGTTTATTTCATCGTTAACAGACAGTACAATTCTCTCTGCGGTCTTCACCTTTGCAGTCATTTTAATGCTGTTATTCGTTGATTTAATCGCTAAAATCGTCCCTGGCCCAATTGGTGAAGCTTTGAGCTATATTTCTTTGCTGAAGCATTTCAATACTCTTATTCAAGGCATTTTTGATACCAGCGCCATACTTTTATTTATTAGTTACATTTTTTTGGGTGTCTTTCTCACATCTCAATCAATTGATGCATTGCGTTTTCAAAGGCAGTAGTCATTTGCAATCTATGAAAACCTTTGTGTCTTCGTGTCTTTGTGGTTCAAGATTTTTTACCACTAAGGCACAAAGGCACAAAGAAATGAAAGTTTGAGAAAGATTTTGCGTAAGTCTTGATTTAGTTGCGTTTAACTACTTAGTCAGGCCAAATCACCAAAGACAAATAACAAATAACAAATAAAATGAAAATCGCTGCTAAAAAGAAACTTTGGAAATATCTGTTTTGGTTTGGCCCTTTTCTATTAGTTGCAGGCTTAACTTCTGGGTTAGTGGCATCAAATTGGGGGCCAATTTCCTTAGCATTATTATTTACTGGAATTGTGCTCATTGGGTTGTGGGCGATCGTGCAAAGCCAAGAAAGTCAATGGTGGCGGCGACGTTCAACCCAAGCGGGAACTAACGCTTTGGTGGCGACTATAGCAGTACTAGCAATTTTAGGGTTAATAAACTTTTTGGGTACTCGCTACCACTATCGAGCAGATTTAACAGAAACGCAGTTATTTACCCTGGCTCCCCAGTCGCGGGAATTAGTACAGAATTTAGCACAACCAGTTACAGTCTGGATTTTTGATGTCAATCAGAATCCGCAAGACCGAGATTTGCTAGACAATTATCGCAGGCAAAGCTCAAAGTTTCAATTTGAGTATGTCGATCCGCAAGCTAGACCGGGATTGGCAGAAAAGTTTGGCGTGAAAGATTACGGAGAAGTTTATCTAGAATCTCAAGATAAAAGACAGTTAGTGCAGGTGGTGAATCAAAATGAACGGCTGTCAGAAGTGCGGTTAACAAGTCGGCTGCAACAAATTACCACTGCTAACTCAGCTAAAGTTTACTTTCTCCAAGGACACGGCGAACATCCACTAACAGCAGCTGAAGGTGGAATGTCTCAAGCAGTTCAGGGATTAACTGATAAGAATTTCACAACCTCACCACTGAATTTAATAGAAAAGTCCAAAGTTCCCGATGATGCGGCGGCGGTGGTAGTAGCAGGCCCAAAACGAGAATTGTTTGAGGGTGAAGTGAAAGCTTTAAGCGATTACCTCAATCGTGGCGGTAACTTATTGCTGATGATTGACCCTGGTAGCGACCCCAAACTCGACAACTTACTCAAAGATTGGGGTGTTCGCCTGGATAATCGTTTAGCTGTTGATGTTTCTGGGAGTGCTGCCAGATTTGGGCCAGCAGTTCCAATTATCACCGAGTACGGACAACATCCAATTACCAAAGATTTCGGCAACGGCAGTTCTTATTATCGATTTGCACGTCCTGTAGAAACTACTCCGGTCGCTGGTGTGGAGTCTACTCCTCTGTTGCGCACCAAACCTTATCCTAACAGCTGGGCAGAAAGCGACCTGCAAAGCGAAAAACTAGAGTTTAATGCTGACAAAGACCTGAAAGGCCCGCTAACTTTGGGTGTGGCTTTAAAGAAAAAACTACCAGCAGCATCAACAACTCAGCCTAGCCCCACGCCTTCACCACTACCATCACCAACAACTCAAGGTCAAGCTACACCTTCACCTATTGCCAGAGGTCAAGGAAAACCAAATACCAGCCCTTCGCCTACCCCTTCTGCGCTACCATCACCAACTACCGCCAGCCAAGCCAGCCCAACGCCTAATCCTTTACCAAGTCCTACTATTTCCCCACTCCCAACCAACAAGCCAGATGAAAAAACTCCGACTGAATCAAGGTTAGTCGTCATCGGCAATTCAGATTTTGCCACCGATGGCTTGTTTGAACGACAACTAAATGGCGATGTATTCCTCAACTCAGTCACTTGGCTAAGTCAACAGGATCAACAATCCCTATCAATTCGCCCCAAAGAAGCGAAAAACCGTCGCCTTGAAATCTCAACCGCCCAAGCCGGTCTTTTAACATTATCCTCTCTGTTACTTCTACCCTTGATTGGTCTAGTTGGAGCATCTTTGATTTGGTGGAAAAGACGGTAGGAAGAGGGATGAGGGAGTGTGGGGAGTGTGGGGAGTGTGGGGAGAAATAATTAATTGACTGTTGACTATTGACCAAAAATGAAATTTTCGCGAACGACTTTAATTTTGCTATTGCTAGCGCTGGGTTTGGGCGGTTTTGTGTATTTCTATGAAATACGTGGGGGAACTCAGCGAGAAGAAGTTAAGGAGAAACAGCAGCAAGTTTTCTCTTTTACGGCAGATGATGTGCAGTCTTTGTCAATTACGACGCAAAAGAATGCCTTAACTCTGGAACGGAACCCCCAAGAAAGCCAACCTAAGTGGTTGCTGAAATCCCCGGTGTCAGAGCCAGCGAATGATGCTATTGTTTCTTATTTGATGGATTTGTTAGTCAAGGGTAAGAGCGATCGCACTTTATCCATCCCAGCTAGTCAAAAAGGCGATTTCGGTTTAGATAAACCCCAAGCTACTATCAATATCAGCTTGAAAAATCAAAAAAGCCATCAATTATTGTTAGGTAAGCCTGACTTTAATCGCCGTTTCTTATACGTGCAAGCTGACCCAACGGTAAAACCCGATGGTAATATAGATGTTCTGTTGGTATCCACAGATTTTGAAAATGCAGTAAATCGCGATTTATCAGAGTGGAAACAACCCGCAGCTAGTAGCGATAAAACATCTCTTCCCAGCCCTCCGCAACCGACTCCAGCAAGTAGCAAATAACTAGCAAAAGATGGGGGAGTGTGGGGAGTGTGGGGGGATGAGGTGAGACCAGCGCTGCGGGAGGGTTTCCATCCGCAGGCGACTGGCGAACCCGAAGGGGGGACAAGGAGGACAAGGGAGCAATTGTTAATTGCCCATTGATTGACTCTGGACAAATGACCAATGACCAATGACAAATGACAAATGACAAACCCAACAGCAACATTGCTCATTTCTTGCCCCGATCAACGGGGTTTAGTGGCGAAAATTGCTAACTTTATCTATGCTAACGGTGGCAATATTATCCATGCAGATCAGCATACAGATTTTGCTGCTGGGTTATTTCTCACGCGGATTGAATGGCAGCTAGAGGGGTTTAACTTACCACGGGATTTAATTGGGCCTGCATTTAATGCGATCGCGCAACCTTTAGGTGCTAAGTGGGAACTGCATTTTTCTGATACCATACCGCGTATTGCTATTTGGGTTAGCAAGCAAGACCATTGTCTTTTCGATTTAATTTGGCGACACCGGGCTAAAGAATTTGTCGCAGAAGTTCCTTTAATTATTAGCAACCATGCAGATTTAAAAGTCGTAGCAGAGCAATTTAATATTGATTACCATCACATTCCCATAACTAAAGACAACAAAGCCGAACAAGAAGTTAAGCAATTAGAATTACTTCGGCAGTATCAAATTGATTTAGTTGTCTTGGCGAAATATATGCAAATTGTCAGTGCTGATTTTATTAGCAAATTTCCTCATATTATTAATATTCATCATTCATTTTTACCTGCTTTTGTGGGAGCTAATCCTTATCACCGAGCTTTTGAGCGTGGCGTGAAAATTATTGGTGCAACGGCACACTATGCCACTGCTGATTTAGATGCGGGGCCAATTATTGAACAAGATGTAGTGCGAGTTAGCCACCGCGATGCAGTTGAAGATTTAATTAGAAAAGGCAAAGATTTAGAGCGAATTGTATTAGCCAGAGCAGTGCGATCGCATTTACAAAACCGCGTGTTGGTGTATGGCAATCGGACAGTAGTATTTGAGTAGTTGACTTACTACCCATTTCAACATGGTATGACTATGGAAACTATGCTGATAATTGTAATGGTAGTTGAACTATAAATGTTGTTAAATTTTGATTACTTGTAACTTCAATTGTGCCTTGCAGATGCCCTACTAGCTTTTTAACTAATGCTAACCCCAAGCCTGTGCCAGTATTTTGTTTAAGAGTGCTTTGAAATATCTGGGAATCTGAGTCAAATATATTAAATTTTTCTTTTGTCTTACTTTTCAGAATGCGGTAAAACGGTTCAAAAATTAGCGATGTTTCTGTTGCCGGAATTTCAACACCAGAATTGCTGATGATAATTTGTACGTTCGGAAATTCAGGTTTTGCATTTTCATTAGTGAGGCTTGTAGTAGCTTCAACAAGTTGGACATTTACTTTAATCCGTTCGCCAGAAGGCGTATATTGACAAGCATTGTTGAGCAATTCTGTCACAATGCGAGTCAGCAAAGTTAAGTCTGAAACTAGAGGTGGTAAATCTTGAGGAATGATAATTTCTAGAATCTGTTGTTGAGCTTGAGCTAATTCTTGAAAAGTCTCGGCTATATGAGGTAGCCAAGATTGGAGAAAAATTGAAGTTAATTCTAAAGGACAGATATCTGCGTCAATCATCCGCATTTCTAGCAAATCATCTACAAGATTTAGCTCGCGTTCGCATTGATCGCGTAAGATATTTAAATATTGAGTTACAGATTTAGATGTAGCAATTCCTTTTGAGTCCAAAATATTCGGCTGATCTAGAATATTTTCTAGCATAGAAATTGCCATTTTAATGTGTGATAAAGGCGTTCTCATCTCATGAGAAGTGGTTGCTAAAAAATCTTCTTTTAACTGGTTGAGGCGTTGGAGTTCTGCCATTTGAATTTCTAATTGACGAGCGCGTTCAGCAGCAAGATTGCGTTCTTCGGCTAGCCTTCTTTGTGTATCATCTCTAAAAACCATGACTGCTCCTGCTACTGCACCATTGTTATCTCTCAGAGGTGTAGCGCTATCAGCTATTGGGATTTTGGTGTCGTTTTTGGCAACAAGTAAAATGCGATTGTTGAGATAAATAGGGGTTTGGGTTTGCAGTGCTAAAACTATAGGATTTTCTACTGTCAGCTGAGTTTGTTCGTCAATGAGTTGGCAAACTTCGCTCAACATCTGGTCTTTTGCTTCATCTAATCGCCACCCTGTTAGTGCTTCAGCTACTGGATTCAGATATTTGACACGTAAATCAGTATCGACAACAATTACTCCGTCTCCCATTCCCCGCAGGACTGTACTCAAAAATTGCTCGCGTTCGTAGCGATTAAGTGCTGTTTGGATCGCAACATACAGTTCTTGCTCTCTAATTGGTTTGAGAATGTAACCAAATGGTGATGTCAACGTTGCTCGTTCTACAGTACTTTGATCGGAATGTCCGGTAACATAAATTACGGGAATTTGTAAGGTATTCCAAATTTGCTCTGCTGCTTGGATACCATCCATTTCTCCCCTGAGTCTAATATCCATAAGAATCAAGTTTGGTCGCAGTTCGGTTGCTTTCTCAATTGCAGCATCTGCTGAATCTGCGATGTCTAGTACTGTATACCCAAGAGATTCTAAACTTTCTTGTAAGTTGATAGCAAGAATAAACTCATCTTCAACAACAAGGACTTGAATTCTTTTAGACTTATCTTTGTTTGAAGAGATGTTTGTCATAAAGTTATGTCCTGCTTTTCTTAAAAGTTATTTTAAACTCTGTTCCCTGGTAAGAGTTAATTTCGATACTTCCTCTTAATTGTTTAACTAAACCGTAGACAAGAGTAATACCCAGAGTTTTAGTTTTGCTGCTATCAAAATCCTCAGGTAGCCCAATTCCATTATCTCGAATAATGAGTATTAAAGTACTTTGGTGCTGATTCTCGATCGCAAGTTCCGATTCTTGATATAACCGTAGCTGGATTTCACCTTGACGATTATTAGGAAAGGCATATTTTAAAGCATTGGAAACTAGTTCGTTAATAATTAATCCACAAGGAATTGCGCTTTCAATATCTAGGCTAACGTTATCAACTTGAGTATTCAGTTTTACACTACCATAATTAATATTATAAGAATTAAACAAATTAGTGGTTAATTCAGGAATGTATTGCGAGAAATTTATATTTGCTAAATCGTCAGAACGGTAAAGTTTTTCATGAACCAGCGCAATAGAGGCAATGCGATTTTGGCTATCACGCAGAATTGCTGCTGCTTGCGAATCTTGTGTTCGTCTGCATTGCATCTGTAGCAAACTACTAACAATTCCTAGGTTGTTCTTGACACGATGGTGAATTTCTTTGAGTAATACTTCTTTTTCTTTTAAAGAGGCTTTGACTTTTTCTTCTGCTTCTTTATGCTCGGTAATATCTTGTTGAACGCAAACTAGAACAGTTCCATATTCAGGATGCTCAAATACGGAAGTTGTAGCACTACACCACAAAGGAGTGCCATCTTTCTTGATATTATGAACTTCATAGCTAGCTTCACCATGTTGCAAGACAGCAGATGTAATAGCTTCATTAACCGCTTTAGCTGAGATGCGATCGCCTGCATAGTTAATAATCGAGATATGCCGATCGGTTAATTCACCAGCACCATAGCCAAACATCTGCTCAAATTTGGGATTGGCATAAACAATGATTCCATCATTGGCTCGAATTAAGCAAATTCCTTCAGCGATGCTACGAGTTATCACTGCTTGCAACTCAAGCATTTTTTGAGCGCTTTTATGTTCAGTAATATTGATGCTACTACCAACAATGCGATATGTGCGTAAGTTTGCGTCTTTAAGTGGAGTTAGAGTGGTGATCCACCAAGTTTCCTCTTTTCCCTTAAAAGGTAAGCATTCCTCATAGGTAATGGTTGTTCCGGCGTCAATGCAATCTTGATAGTGCTGTCGCACTACTGCTGCTGCATTTGCTGGTAGAAAATCTTCAGGAGTTTTACCTTGCACATTATCACTACAAAAACCTGTGATATGTTCGTGAACTGGGTTAACACTCACAAAACGAAAATCATTATCTAGAACATCTACAACAAAAATCGACTGTCCCACCCCGTGATAAATACTGCGTAAAAAGTTTTCCTGCTCTTGAAGGGTTTGCTCGGCAATTTTGCGATCGCTAATATCAAATGCTACTCCTTGCAGAATCGGAGTTTTGCCATCTGGTGCTAGCACAAGGCTGGCTTGATCTTTCACCCAAATGATGTCGTCTTCGGCTGTGAACAGGCGATATTCATTATTTACAGATTCGCCAGTTGCAATTGCATCTTGCACGCTTTGTATGACGCGATCGCGATCTTCAGGATGCACATAGTCCAGCCAACTGTTAAATAAGCCCGCATTCCACTGATCGCGCGGAATCTTGAGCATTTTCTCAATTTGGGGGCTGATATAAGTAAATTCAGTAGTGGCGGTGATGGGTGAAGTGTAGACTACCCCAGGAATCTGCTCAATTAAAGTTCGGTAGCGTAACTCAGCTTGTCTGAGCTTTTCTTGTGATTCTATGCGATCGCTAATATCAATGATCACGCCCAGCATTCTTACAGGATTACCTGCTTGGTTGTAAATCCCCCGCCCTTTGCCAATTAGCCAACGAACTGTACCATCAGGGTAAATCACCCGAAATTCTGCTTCATAATTGATATGCTGTGCCAGCGCATTGAATAAACTTTGTTCCACTCGCTCCCCATCCTCTGGATGAACGGAATCACGCCATAGTTGATATGATGCTGATGAAACTCCTGGCTCTAAACCTAGTAAGCGATAGTGGTTGTCATTCCAAATGACTTCTTGGGTTTGCATATTCCAGTCCCAGATGCCGATAGCATTAAATTCCAAAGTTAGTCTTAATTGTTCTTCACTTTTGGCTAAGGCGGCTTCTGCTCGCTGGCGATCTGCTTCGCTCTGCTTGCGAGCAGTAATATCTGTAATTCGTACTAAGATCGTAACTTGGTCAGCAACAGCGATTTGTTTGACGGCGATATTTCCCCAAAAAGAATTACCCTGCTTAGTGAGATATTCAATTTCTCGACACCAAAAACCCTGCTGCTCAATTTCTGCGATAATGGCTGCTGATTCCTCAGCAGTGAAGTCACGTTTTTGCAGAATTTTACCATTAATACCCAGAAGTTCGGCTTTGCTGGAGGCTTGAAAAAGTTCTACTGCTCGATCGTTGCAGTCGGTATTCAGTAGCGTTTCTGCATCAACTAAAAATAGAGCATCAGTGGATTCATTATAGATAACTTCTCGGAGATCGCGGCTCTTGGTAATTTCTAACTCAGTTTGTTTGCGTTCTGTAATATCTATAATGGCTCCTAAAAATTTAATTAGCTGCCCTTGAGAGTCATGAATTAACTCGGCTCTAGACTCTACATGACGTATCGAACCATCAGGGCGAATAATGCGATACTCTAAATTGAATGGTTTGTTGTGGGCGATCGCTTGTTGCTGCTGAGTTTGCAAAGCTACACGATCTTCTGAGTGAATCATCTGGAAAAATTCCGCCGTGGTGGGTTCCGATTGGTGAGGATCGAGACCAAAAATGCGGAAAGTTTCTGCTGACCAATGGCGTTCGTGAGTTTGTAAATTTAATTCCCAACTACCCACATGGGCTATTTGTTGTGCAGTGGCTAATTGCGCTTGACTCTGGGAAATTCTTTCCTCAGCTTGCTGGCGTTCGGTAACATCCTGGGCAGTGCCGTAGAGCCGAATTATCTGTCCCTCAGCGTTGCATTCTACATGACCAATTGCTTCAAAATAGCGAAAAGAACTATCTGGTTGCAGTACGCGCAGAATCAGCTTATAGGACTCACCAGTGGCGATCGCTCGTTCTACGACTTGGTGTAGTTTTTCACGATCTTCAGGATGATAAAATTGAAAACTTTCTTCATCAGTCGGTTCTCCTTGGGCGGGATCGCGATTGAACAGGTAAAACAGCTCCTTTGACCAAGTAACTTTTTTACTATCCATGTCAAATTCCCAACTCCCCAGGCGGGCGACTCGTTGAGATTCTGCCAACAAAGCTTCACTTTTACGTAGGGTTTCTTCTGTCTGTTTGAGGTTGGTGACATCTACCATCAATCCGTCCCAAGCTACGCGACCATCTGGTAATTGGCGTGGCGTAGAACGAAAATGCAACCATTTCAGTTGACCGCTGGGTGTCCGAATTCGCTGTTGCCTATCGAATACAGACAGATTTCTAAAAGACTCATCCATCGCTAGTTGTAAATGCGGGCTGTCTTCTGCAATTACCTGACTATAAAGTAAACTTGAGTCTCTCAGGGCATCTTCTACTTTGACTTCCATCAACTTTTCAATCCCAGCACTGAGATAAGAAAAGTACATACTATCATCGCGATCGCGGATAACTTTGTAAATTGCGCCATTGGGAAGATTATCCCCAATTCTACGTAACATAGCTTCGCGTTCTTGCAAAGCCATTTCTGCCTGTTTTTGCTCAGAAATATCTTTGATTAAGGCAAATCTCGCTGGCTTCCCAGCCCAAATGATGAAATGCGAATTAATTTCGACATCAATTACAGTCCCATCTCGCAGACAATGTTTTGTTTCACCAATATAGATTGAGTCAGTTAATAAACTAGGGTCTGACATTATCTGTAGAAAATCACTTACACCCTCAGGAGGACGAATATCTCTAACTGTCATAGAGAGAAATTCTGCCTCTGAGTAGCCATATTTTTTGGTTGCAGCTCGATTCACAGCCAAAAATCTGTGACTTTCTAGATTGAAAATACACATAGGACTGGGATTACTTTCAAATAGCAGTCGATACTGAGCTTCTGAAGCTTTTAACGCTGTTTCCATTTGTTTGCGCTCAGTAATATCTGCTAGGGAACCAACCAAGCGCACGGGATTTCCTTGCTCATCCCAAACAGCCTTAGCCCGCGAGCGAAACCATCCGTAACTCCCATCTTTGCGGCACAGACGATACTCGACGTTATAATCTGGAACTTGTCGTTGCAGATACGCCTGTTGTGCAGCAATTACCTGCTCATAATCATCCGGATGAATGCGAATGCTCCACTCATCATCGAGATTGCTCAGTTCGTCGCGTTCATAACCCAACATCTCATACCAACGGTCAGACCGGAAGGT
Source organism: Calothrix sp. NIES-2098 (assembly GCF_963875125.1). NCBI lineage: Bacteria > Bacillati > Cyanobacteriota > Cyanophyceae > Nostocales > Calotrichaceae > Calothrix > Calothrix sp. NIES-2098. Next base: position 6,318,574 of record NZ_CAWNKJ010000001.1, on the reverse strand, counting down.
TTGATTAGTAGTAATGTTCCAATCCCAAATGGCTTCATTAGTTCCGGCGATCGCTAATTGCCAGCGTTCTTCGCTATGCCGCAGTGCTTCCTCGATACGTTTGCGATCGCTAATATCATTAGCCGTACCCGTGACCATCCAACAGTTATCGACTGCATCGTAGCGAGAAGTATAAGTACCTGATATCCAACGCCAAGAGCCATCTTTATGCTGAAATCGGTACTCTACCGTTGCAGTACGTTCAGCCAAGAGCTCCTCAATCAAAGGCATAATCACTTTTTCTTTATCTTCTGGATGCACTCGCGACATCCACAAGTTTTTATTGCTCAAAATTTCCTGTGATGTATAGCCAAAGATAGTTTCACAGCCAGGGGATTGATACTCATATTGCGATTCACGATTAAAGAATAGGCGAAAATTGACAATGGAAGTAGCGATCGCGCTATCAAGAATATCTTTAAATCTGGTTTGGGATGCTTGATAGCTAACTTCCTTTTGAGACGCTGCTTGTGCTAACTCTGCTGTTTTAGTCTCAATGGTTTGGTAGAGTCCCTCTATCACTTCACGCCAAGTCACAACACTAATTACTTGTCCGTGATTGTCAAGTATGGGCAAGTGGTCAATATCATGCTGGCGAAATAGTTGCACGACAGTGGAAAGATTTTCTGCATCCCTGTGACTCAAGCTAATGACAGGTTGACTCATCAGTTCGGCAACGGTCGTAGCTGCCAATGTGTTAAATATTTTCTTAACTACATTATTTACCGTGAAAATACCAACTAATTTTGCTTGCTCTAGAATCAGCGCGCAGCTTGCTTGAGCTTGACTCATCTGCTGCATCACATCAAGCACTGAAGTATGTTTAGGTACTAATAGTAAATTTTTTTGATTATCTCGATCGAACCAACGCATTTTTGGGAAATCCATCTAAGTCATTCCTCCTTAAACATAAAGGGCGGAAATCAAGAGCAATAGAATTATTTGTATTAAAAATAACTTTTATTAATAAGTGTAATGTCAAATTTTTTGCCAAAAATACTGCTTCTTCAGAATTTCCTCAGAATTTTGATTTAGTGTTTCCTACTAGAGTGTGATGCCTTGTTTGGTATTAAACTCTGAGCTTCTACTGTTTTCAGTAGATAGCTATTCTCTATGTTGTCTTAGAAAAGCAGAATAGCAATTAGCTCAACAAAAACATAGAGAAAGTATCAATTATGTTACAAGGCAAATAAATTATGTCAGTTCAGATTGAGATGGAGAAGTTAGCTCCTAGTTTAATGTTTTCTTATCAAAACGTAGGTTTGTTAACCAAAAAGCAACCTAGTATCTCTAAGCAGAAGATCAAGTGTCCTTTATGCGGTTACGATCGCACTCGCAAACACGGTAAGACAAGTAAAGGTAGCCAACGCTATTTATGCCCAAGTTGTCGCCAAACTTTTAGCGAGACTTTAAACACGCTTTATTACCGTCGTCAAGTGAACAACGAAGACGTACAGATTGTATTGCAATCCTATGCCGAAGGTATGAGCTTTAGAGCTATCAGTCGCATTAGTGGTTTAGCTTACAATACTGTAGTCAGAATTATTCAGGCTGCCAACCAAAAGGCGCAGACACAGCAAGCAGAGGTTGAGTAACGGCTAGTTTGGCTGAAAAATCTCAAAAATATGCCCCAATACAGGCCAGGAAAAGTAGTTATGGTGTTTGGAACCTGTCCTTGCACCATCAAGCTACCTGCTGCTTTACGAAATTAGCAATTAAGTTTTTTAGGCGAACGAATTATTTTTCACGCCAATAACCTTGTGGATTATGGGATGAATACTGTAGCGATGCTATGTTGAGATTGAACCTGTATATTTTTCAGATTTTCCCAGTAGATTATTGTGGTTAGGACTGCTAACCAAGAATTTAAAAAAAATCTCTAGAACGCTAACAAATAATTTAGGTAATCTTTGGCCAAATACCAAATAAAGGGAACGGGAAATAGGGAATTAGCAATAGAGAAAAAAGAAAAATGACTAATTCCCAAGCTCAATCAACCCGAAAATCGGTTAATAATGAAGAAAGATTAAGTTTCATTGATCGAACTCGCAATGAACCAGACTGCTCTCAATGTAATTGCAATATCTATCTTCTTAATGACCTTATCGGCGTTGTTAGGGCCATTATTCAACATTCCGCCTACCTTACCAGCAATAGCCACCTTCACTATCTTGGGAATAGCCACTTTCGATAGTTTCAGCTTGCAAGGAAAAGGAGGTTCTATCGTTTTAGATTGGATTGCTGGTTTCAAGAGCGAACATCGCGATCGCATTATCCACCATGAAGCGGGGCATTTTCTAGTCGCACACCTACTAAATATTCCCGTAACTGGCTATACTCTCAGTGCTTGGGAAGCTTGGCGACAGGGGCAACCAGGACAAGGTGGTGTGACTTTTGATGATGCTGAATTAGCATCTCAACTAGAAGTAGGCAAAATTAGCGCCCAAATTGTGGATCGCTACTGTACTGTTTGGATGGCAGGTATTGCTGCGGAAAATTTAGTGTTTCAAAATGCTGAAGGTGGATCTGACGATCGCCGCCAGCTAGCAGAAGTGTTGACAAGATTAGGCTTTTCTGATATAAATCGGCAACAGAAACAGCGATTTCATGCCCTACAAGCCAAAAACCTATTACAAGAACATTGGTCGAGTTATGAAGCCTTAGTCAAAGCCATGCGACAACGCGCCTCAGTAGCAGAATGTCGCAGTGCGATCGAGAGTGCTGATTTAACATCATCTTACTAACTATTAGATCTCCAGCTTCTGCCAGAAGTCTGGGATCTAAGCAGCAAACTTCACTCTACGAATTTAAAATTCTGTTGATAAACACGCTTTAAGAAGAAGCAGCTTTAAGATACGGAACATGGGATAAGCGATCCCAACCAATTACTTTATTTCTGCCAGTAGCTTTGGCTTCTAATAAACATTGATCGGCACGATGTAATAAACTGATACCTTGATCGTCATCATCGCTTTGCAACGAGGCGGTTCCTAAACTAATCGTGATGTTAATAGTATGTTGATTATTGATCGCAAATGGTTGTTCGCTAACTATGCGATTCAAGCGACGTGCTACGATTAATGCTTCTTCACCAGTAGTATTGGCTAGAAGAATCACAAATTCTTCGCCACCATAGCGAAAAGGAGTATCTTGAAAGCGTAAATTATGTCTAACGCGAATACACAGCAACTGCAAAAGGCGATCGCCAACTAAATGCCCATAAGTATCATTAACTTTTTTAAAATAATCGACATCTAATATGATTAAACTTAATGGCAGCCCTTGATCTCTGGCTTTTTGAATTTGCCTCGGTAAGTCCCACTCCAAAGCACGACGATTGTTGAGTTCTGTCAAAGAATCAGCTAAAGCGATCGCTGACAATAAATCATTTGTCCGAATCAAATCGCGATACTTTTTCGCTTTACGCAACCCAACAGTTAATTGAGCTAGTATCAGACGCTGGTTAGCGGTCAACTCTGCCAATGTATAATCTGTTTTATCCTCAGGAAGCTGCCAAATATAAGCATCAGCTCCTTGTTTTAATGCTGAGGAAGTCATCTCCAATTCCCACTCCCAGCCATATTTATCTCTATCAGTTATCTGCTGAGAACGATCTTCCAAAAGAATACAGTATATCCAGGATAGTTTTGCTTGGTCTTTTAACCAGCTACATAATTCCATACTGCCATCTAAGCTAGCCTGCACAACTATAATGTCGGGAGGAGTCTCTTTAATATAGGAAACAGCCCGATCGAGATTGGCAATAACTTCAACGCTAAAAGCGGTTGCATAACGGATCTGATCTGGAAGCGTAGTGAGAAATTTATGACTCCCGAAGACCAGAATAGAAATATTCATTGCTTTGCTTTTTGCCCTCTTTTTACTTTAAAAGGATGACCTTGTAAAACTGCTGTTATCACTTAATTAATACTGAATAAGTCGGTATTTCTGGTTAGGGAATATTACCCTATATTTAATTGTTTTACTATTAAATATATGATTTATTTGCAATTTTAATCTCCTTTTAAGGATTTCCCCCAACTACGTGTATCAACAAAATAACTTCTGAACATACTTTCTGCTTTTTTATATTTTTTTTAAAACAGTAGAAATACTGAATATTCCTTCGCGAGACAAAAGTCTTTATGTATTTTCCAGGTACTAACCATTGGTAATATTTATCAATCTAGTGATTGATAGTAATAAGCATATAATGAATCAAAAAAATTACTAAACTTGAATATTTAAAATTTTCTAAAATTTAGATTTCCCTGTAAAAACCGATAGTTTATTCAAAACTTAAAAATTGCATATCCCATAAATTACTGAATCTAGTTATTCAAATAGAACAGATTTGTCTGCTAGTGCATGAGTAGTAAAAGCCTGATGCAGTAAGTATTAAGTAATACTATTGCTAAATGAATAACCTAAGTCCGATGAATGTTTTTTTATGAATTTTATCTTTATTAAAACTTTGAAACTACTTAAGTAATTATACATAAATATTTCAGCAAAATCTCTGAATATCGCCAAATTAATCTTGCATAAATACGCGATTATCCGCCCTTGCAAGAGACGGATAATCAAAAGCAACACTTTATGTAAATGTAAAAAATTTTCTATCTAACTTACCAACAGAAACTTATCAATAACCTGCAATTTGATAACCCGCAGCAACAATGATCTGTTTGATAGATTCCTCAGACGCTGCGGATTCTACGGTGACAGTTTTAGCATTGACATCTACATCTACTTTGGCATCAGGTTCCATAACATGAATAGAGTTGCTAATTTTTGCCGCACAGTCTTCACAGGCAATATTGGGTACATTCAGTTTTAATGCCATTATTTAACTCCACAAAAAAAAATTAATCTATTCTTAATGATTAATGTTATCTTCTCCATTGCGATCGCCCATCCTACCAGAGTTAGGCGATCGCACTAGTACATAACTACTTCTTTATCTAGATTGACTAGCTGTAAGATTGCTGAAAATGCCAAAATATATAGATATAAAGATATATGTGCAAATAGACTAAGTAATGCTGAAAGTAAGTGCAAATACCCTGTGGCTTCTAGATTAGCTATCTTTAAGGCATCTACAAAAGTTTTTGATTTCCAGCTTATAGGCTTGTGTTCTGTTTGAGTTTTGCAGCTAACTTGGCTAACGAATTCACTCGCCAGCAAAAAACGGTAGCACAGATGTCCTTAGCTGCGGCATACTTTGTCTGTAAAGCGAAGTAACGATCCTCTGTCGGCCTTCCCAAGTTTATTGATATTAAATTTGTAAAACCCATGTCTTCAAATCCCCACTACCTCAGCGGTAACGAAATTCGCACCTTATTCCTTAACTTCTTTGCCCAAAGGGGACACCAGATTCTCCCAAGTGCTTCTCTTGTGCCGGAAGACCCGACCGTACTGCTGACGATCGCGGGGATGCTACCATTTAAACCGATATTCTTAGGGCAACGGACGCCGGAATTTAAACGGGCTACCACATCCCAAAAGTGCATCCGCACCAACGATATTGAAAACGTGGGACGCACCAAACGCCATCACACGTTCTTTGAGATGCTGGGTAACTTCAGCTTTGGAGATTATTTTAAAGAACAAGCGATCGCTTGGGGATGGGAAATCTCCACCCAAGTCTTTGGTTTCTCCCCCAACAATCTTGTCGTCAGCGTGTTTGAAGAAGACGACGAAGCTTTTGCAATTTGGCGCGATAAAATTGGCGTTCCGGAAGCGCGAATCAAGCGCATGGGCGAAGATGATAACTTTTGGGTATCCGGCCCGACTGGCCCTTGCGGCCCTTGTTCGGAGATATATTATGATTTTCACCCCGAACGTGGCGATGACAACATCGATTTAGAAGATGATTCGCGGTTTATCGAGTTCTACAACCTGGTGTTTATGCAATACAACCGGGATGCTGAAGGTAATTTAACACCACTGCAAAATAAGAACATCGATACTGGTATGGGTTTGGAAAGAATGGCGCAAATCCTGCAAAAAGTACCAAATAACTACGAAACCGATCTAATTTTCCCGATTATCGAAACAGCAGCGCAAATTGCGGGGATTGATTACCACAGCAGCGATGATAAAACCAAAATATCGCTAAAAGTAATTGGCGATCATGTGCGTGCTGTGGTTCACATGATTGCTGACGAAATCCGCGCCTCCAATGTGGGACGGGGTTATGTATTGCGGCGATTAATTCGGCGGGTGGTGCGTCATGGGCGATTAATTGGCATTTCTGGGGAGTTTATTACCCAAGTTGCCGAAACTGCGATCGCGCTTTCGGAATCAGCTTACCCCAATGTACGGCAACGGGAAGCTGCAATTAAAGCGGAACTGCAACGAGAAGAAGCCAATTTCCTGCGTACTCTCGACAGAGGCGAAAAACTGCTGGAAGAAATTATCCAACAGGTGAAACAGCAAGGAAAAACCCAAATTAGTGGAGAAAGTGCTTTTACCCTCTACGATACCCACGGTTTCCCCTTTGAACTTACTCAAGAAATTGCTGAGGAAAACAACCTAACAGTTGATGCTGAAGGATTCCGCAAGCAAATGGAAATTCAACAACAAGGCGGTAGAGACGCACACGAAACCATCGATTTAACTTTGCAAGGTTCCCTCGATAAACTAGCAGAACATATCCACGCTACCGAGTTCTTAGGTTATACCCAACCAGCAGCAACCGGGAAAGTTGAGGTATTGCTAGTAGCTGGTGTTGCTCAAGAAGAAGCAGAAGCCGGCACAGAAGTGCAAATCGTCCTCGACAAGACGCCATTCTATGCCGAATCTGGGGGACAAATAGGCGATCGCGGTTATATCTCTGGCGATGGCGTTGTCGTGCGCGTTGATGACGTGAAGAAAGAATCAGATTTCTTTGTGCATTTCGGACGCATCGAACGCGGTACAATCCGAGTAGGAGATGCTGTAACTGCCCAAATAGATCGCGCTTGTCGTCGTCGTCTGCAAGCTAACCATACAGCAACTCACCTGCTACAAGCGGCGTTAAAGAAAATTGTCGATGAAGGGATATCGCAAGCAGGTTCCTTGGTTTCCTTTGATAGATTGCGCTTCGACTTCAACTGTCCTCGGGCTTTGACAGCAGAGGAAGTTCAGCAAATTGAGGAACAAGTGAATACTTGGATTGCTGAGGCACACTCTGCAAAAGTCGAAATATTACCTTTAGCAGAAGCCAAAGCTAGAGGTGCTGTTGCCATGTTCGGTGAAAAATATGGTGATGAAGTGCGAGTGATTGACTTCTCCGGCGTATCAATGGAACTGTGCGGTGGGACTCATGTCAGCAATACTGCGGAGATTGGCGTATTTAAGATTATCTCCGAGGCTGGTGTGGCTTCGGGAGTGCGGCGGATTGAAGCTGTTTCCGGCCCGGCGGTGCTAGATTATCTTAACCTGCGGGATAAAGTCGTCAAAGATTTGAGCGATCGCTTTAAAGTTAAACCCGAAGAACTACCAGAGAGAATCACAACTCTGCAAAACGAACTCAGAACCAGCCAAAAACAACTGGATGTATTGAAAGGACAATTAGCGATCGCAAAATCTGATAGCTTGCTGCAAACAGCCGAATCTGTGGGTGACTATCAGATACTCGTCGCTCAATTAGATGATGTCGATCCAGAATCCTTGAAAACCGCAGCCGAACGCTTATTACAAAAACTCGGTAACGGTGCAGTAGTGCTGGGTTCCGTTCCCGAACCTGATAAAATCAGCTTAGTTGCAGCCTTCAGTGCAGACGTGAATAAGAAAGGTTTGCAAGCAGGTAAATTTATCGGTGCGATCGCCAAAATTTGCGGCGGTGGCGGCGGTGGACGACCAAATTTAGCCCAAGCAGGCGGACGCGATGCGAGTAAGTTACCAGAGGCATTAACGCAAGCGTTGAGTGATTTAAAATCCGGGTTGGGTTAATTGTATTTTCTTGTGGGGCAGGCAAGATGCCTGCCTTTAAAATATTTAATCCAATTTTGGTTTACATTTTAATAAAAGGTAAATAAGTTTCTAATGATTTTCATTCATTAAACTCACAAATAATTTTCCTAATTCAGAAATATGCACACTGATATGAGCTACACCATATCCTTCTAGAATTACTCCTGTAGGCGATGTCTCTGCAAGCCCAGAGCGAACTAAATTGCTTAGAGAGCTACTATCTAGGCTGTCTTTAATCAACTGCTTTAAGTCTTCTATAAATGCGATATCTATAGCAGAAGCTAATCGCCTGAATGTTTCTAAATCAATTTTTTCTTTTATTAGTTTTAAAAATAGTTCAGCCAATATCTGAGTTTTTTCTAGATCATCTAGACGATTGATGATGAGAACTAGGCATTCACCAATTTTGGACTTTGCCTCAGCATTATTATCTAATTTTCTAAAAAAATTTTGCTTTTCTTCATTACTTATATTTTCTAAACCTAGAAGAAATTTCTGTATTTTTAGCAAAAAGATATGATCGGTAATAGTTTTTGATAATTTAGCAAGCTTGACAGCAGAGCCTAAAACTGGAATATCTTTTGCAACGCCTTCCAGCAAAGAGTCTAATGCTACTTCTCCTAAATCCGCTAAAATATCAGCTGTTTGTGAAGTTATTTCTGATCTTTCCATTTAAGTTAATACTTAATATTGTGTTATTTGTGAAGCCAGATAGCACTAAAATTTAATTAGGAACTGTATACCCATAATAAATAATACACGGAAAATACACGGAAATGTTTCTATGCAAAAAGTTACAGTTGATGAAATCCAACAAGATCCATTAAAGTACCTCAATCAAGTTGAGGCAGGTGAAAGTTTTATTATTCTTCAAGAAGATAAACCAATTGCTGAACTAAAACCAATTCAAAATCATAGCAAGCCACAGCGACCATTTGGTTTATGTTCTGGAGAATTTAAAGTTCCTGATGATTTTGATGCACCTTTGCCTGACGATATTCTTAATGCATTTGAAGGCAGATGAGAATTCTTCTAGACACTCATATTTTTTTATGGTTTATCAGTGGTGATAATCAGCTAGCCCCAGAAGTTAGAGATGCCATTCGTGATACAGATAACACAGTTTATCTTAGCGTTGTTTCAATATGGGAGTGCATTATCAAATATCAGTTGGGAAAGCTACCATTCCCAGAGTCTCCAGAAATATATCTTCCTAAACAACGCGATCGCCATCAAATTGCAAATCTCGATTTAGATGAAGGTAGTGTTACTCAACTGGCTAGACTACCAGCATTGCATAAAGACCCATTTGATAGAATGCTTATTTGTCAAGCTTTACATCACGGGTTAAAAATTGCAACTATAGATCCAGAAATTCTCAAATATGCAATCGATGTCATGTAAAAAGATAACTATTTTAAGCGATACGTACAGTAAACTACGCTGACACATTCTTAACTCCAGCAGTAATACTATAACTTTCTATGTTGAGCGATCGCTCTTTGATACCATTTTTTTAGATTAGATGCAAAGTCAAGGATAGCCGCTATTGAGTCAAGGATAGCCGCTATTGAGTCAAAGATAGCCGCTATTGAGTCGAGGATAGCCGCTATTGAGTCGAGGATAGCCGCTACTGAGTCGAGGATAGCCACTATTGAGTCGAGAATAGCCGCTACTGAGTCAAGGATAGCCACTATTGAGTCGAGAATAGCCGCTACTAAGTCAAAGATAGCCACTACTGAGTCGAGGATAGCCACTATTGAGTCAAGGATAGCCGCTTCAGGGTTGGTTTTTGTGTGGTGCGATCGCTTAATTATAAAAACTTATTGGCAGCAAAGTAATCTCGAAAAAAGCGATCGCTCTGAAACATCATTTTTTCAGACTAGATGCAGGGTTCGTTTTTGTGTGGTGCGATCGCTTAATTATAAAAACTCATTGCCAGCAAAGCAATCTCTAAGTCTTGTAAGCTTTGTTCGCTCTGACAAATAAATTTTTTTGTTTTGCCCATAGACGCAAAGAAGATCGCAAAACAACTACTTTTAGTCGAATAATGATGTAAAAAAAGTTTGCGGAAAGTTGCATTCGGGGATTGGGTAGAAGTAAAAACGTAATCCAAAGTATTCACTTAGCTGGTTATGGTGGTAAACCTAGTTTGGCTCGAAAATCTTTGTCATATTTAGCCTTATCCCAATTTTCAGCAGATTTAACTTGCTCAGGAGTCAGGTCTTTGGCACTGCGGAGGTCGGCACTGCGGAGGTCGGCACTACTGAGTTTGGCACTGCGGAGGTCGGCATTGAAGAGGTCGGCATTGAAGAGGTCGGCACTACTGAGTTTGGCATTGAAGAGGTTGGCATTGAAGAGCTCAGCACTGCTGAGGTTGGCACCGCTGAGGTTGGCATCGAAGAGGTTGGCATCTCTGAGGTTGGCACTGCGGAGGTCGGCACTGTAGAGGTCGGCACCGCTGAGGTTGGCACTGCTGAGGTAGGCATCTCTGAGGTCGGCACTGCGGAGGTCGGCACTGTAGAGGTCGGCACTGTAGAGGCCGGCACTGCGGAGGTCGGCACCGTAGAGGTAAGCACCTCTGAGGTTGGCACCTCTGAGGTTGGCACCTCTGAGGTTGGCACCGCTGAGGTCGGCACTGGTAAGGTTGGCACTGGTAAGGTTGGCACCGCTGAGGTCTGCACCGCTGAAATCTTTATTAGTTAAGCTCTCACCAGCTTGTACCAGCTTTTCCAGTGCTTGAATTCTTACTCGACTATACTCTTTTCCCTTAACAGCATCGACTTGCTGCCAAAGTTGGCTTATCCTAATTTGTTTTTCAATTACAATACCTAGAACTACTGACGCAACCAGCGGAATAATTAAGAAAAACCCAACGGTTATAAAGCGATTATTCCGCGTTTGTCTTACACTAGTTTGAATAAACTCAATAGCTAGGTCAGATAATCTTAAGTTCTCAGTTTGTTGCTTATGAAAATCTTCTGCTTCTCTCAACCGCTTCCCCTGAAGGAGATAATCTTTCGCCTTTTTCCTATCTCGCCATTCAACAGCCACCGCTTCAATTTTCCGCTTTTGCCGCAATACATCCCGACTTTCCTCAATCCATTTGCGTAATAGCGGCCAATGGCGAATCAGTGCTTCATGTGCCACATCTACCACAGCAATTTGATTAGATAAGGTACTGGTGACAACTAGCTTCTCATCAGCTAACCGTTGAATTATTCTATTAATCACAACTTCTGGATGATGTGAAGTAACTAAATCTCGTTGCACAACCTGTCTACGCGTATCTTCTGTTCCTTCACCCAACTGCGTCAATTCTAAAAAAATCCGCTTTGTTGCTTGCTGTTCCTCAAGTGATAATGACTCATAAACTTGTGTAGCGCGTGTTTGCAGGGTTCCCCTGACTCCACCTAGTTTGCTATATGCCGTGAGGGTTAACCGTTCTTCAGTTCTTTGCTGCCATAGTTCTGTCAGCGTGTACTGCAACAACGGTAAACTCCCTGGTGAATTTTCTACATCTGCAATCATTTGAGAAACTAATTCCGGTTCTACTGCTAAGTTCACCTGTTGGGCAGGTTTGATAATTGCTGTTTCTAATTCCTCCCGATTCATCGGTGCTACTGTTACCAAATGCTCTTGAATTTTCTTAGCTAGTCCGCCATATTCTTGTTCGAGACATTTACCAAAAAAATCAGCGCGCATTGTAATTATTAGGCAGAGTTTATTATCATCACGCTGCAAAGCACCTAGCACACATTCAAAAAACTGCTGTCGTTTGGTAATGTTTTGACATTGAGTAAAAGCTTCCTCAAACTGGTCTACCACTAGCACTACGCGCTGAGTTTGTGCGGCAGTAATCAACTGTCCTAAACCAACTGCACCTCTAGCTATTAATTCTTCTGCTTTTGCTAATTGTGATGCGCGTTCAATATCTGATAAATCCGATTCTACAAAAGCCAGTGCTAAATTTTGTAAGGGATTAATCCCTGGGCGAAATATTTTCAACTGCCAAGTATCGCTACTTGATAACCTGCGTCCTAACTTTAATTGATAAAGTAAACCTGCTCTGACAACACTAGATTTACCACTTCCTGATGCTCCCAACACAGCGAGGAAATTACTCGATCGCACTTTTTCTAATAATTCATCAGTTAACGCTGTTCTGCCATAAAATAAGTTGGCATCTGCTTCTGTGCAATCAAAATAAGATAACCCTTTGTAAGGACAAATAGCTGATACCTGTACTGTGGAGTTAACAACAGAGGAATTCCATTTGCGGGTGAGATTAATTGCTTCACCAGAGTTAGCAAAAATGGGACGCTGGGGAAAGGGATGATATTGTTGATTGAGCGAATCTACTAAAGTGTAGTTACTCACCCAACGGTCTTGTTTTGGTTCCAAACCTTTCAGCAGTGCAGCAGTGAGAACGCTGTGTTGGCTGTTAATATCTTCAAAAGCTACCTCAAAATCACGAGAAGCCGCAATAAAACACCTGTCTCTACCTTTACCCCTATCTCCAGGATCTGCCTCTGCAAAATTTAGCACTTCTCCGCTATAGCAGCAATCCAAAATCACAATTTGTTGTCTGACTTCACTTTCTTGCAGCAGTCGCCGCAGCCATTGTAGAGATAGTCCCCAATTCCCCGCCTCCGGGTTGACTTCACTCGTCGCTAAAAAGCCTTCCTGAATTCCGACATTTTTCCGCAACCCATGACCAGAAAAATACAGCAGTGCTGTGTCTGGCGGCTTTCCATCTGGTTTAAATAATTGAACGATCGCTTTTTCTAACTGAGTTAAACTAACTTTAGTTTGCTTACCAATGCGAATTGTCTGGTTTTCTTTATCTTTGACTGCTGGTAGGCGCGTTACTTGAAATTCGCCGTACTTTTCCAATATTTGAGCTATAGCTTCCGCATCCGCAGCAGGCGCGTTGAGACTTCTTAAGCGGTCATACGTATTAATTCCCACTACTAAAGCGTCTCGACTCATCCTAGTAAGCCTTATGATAGTTGTGTCACATTATTTCTAGCTAATACAGAAAATTTACCGTATTTTCCGTAAAAATGGTGTAGTAATCATTCATGTCTTGAATTTTGAATTGTTAACCTATGCCGCAACTCACACCAATTCAATTAGAAGATGGCACTATTATTTACATTGAAGCCACAAATAATATCGATGCGCCGCCTGTTAGCATCGAAGTCTCCCCAGAAGGTGAGGAAGAAGCCTTGATTGATAAGGGATGGGATGCTGATGTTGCTCAAAGACAGATAGTGCAGAATTTTTTGGCAATTGAAGGGACGATTCGAGCTTATACTGTTTATGCACTGAATGCATTTAAGAAAATCCCTGTTGCTAATATCGATAAAGTCACTCTAGAATTTGGCATCAAAGTTGCTGGTGAAGCGGGTATACCCTACGTTACCAAAGGCACGGCTGAAAGTAATCTCAAGGTAACGGTAGAGTGTTCATTTCCTAATCAGCCGGAAAAGAAACCTCAGCAATCATGATTCAAAATCTTGGCGCTGCAACTATCTCTATCATCATTCCGGCTATCAATGAAGCCGCAAATATTAAAGATGCTATTGCTACCACCCAAAACAGTACAAATACAGAAGTTATTGTGGTAGATGGTGGCTCTCAAGATGACACCGTAGCAATCGCACAATCATTAGGTATCAAAGTTATCACCGCATCTCCTGGGCGGGCGGTGCAAATGAACGCTGGTGCGGTAGCTGCTAGCGGCGAGATTCTGCTATTTCTCCACGCAGATACCCGCTTACCTGCTGGATTTGATGCGATGATTCGCACAGCGCTACAACAACCAAAAACAGTGGCGGGTGCGTTTAACCTGCGGATTGATACCCCAACCCGGTGTATCAGGCTGGTAGAATGGGGAGTCAAAATGCGATCGCACTTTTTACAAATGCCCTATGGCGATCAAGCAATTTTTATCACTAAAGAACTATTTCAGCAAATTGGTGGTTTTCCTGAATTGCCAATTATGGAAGACTTTGAACTCATTCGGCGTTTAAAACCCGTTGGTAGAATCGCGATTATTTCAGAACCAGTTGTCACCTCAGCCCGTCGATGGTTGCGCAAGGGAATTATGCAAACTACCCTAATTAATCAAATAGTAATTATCGCTTATTTGCTAGGAGTATCACCTCAGCGCATTCGTAGCTGGTATCGCCAAGAAAAATTTAGGAAGAATTAAGCTAATTCTCAGGGAAGTAGAATATCTTGGTTGAAGATAGCAAAACAATCCACAGTAAACAGCCTGACAACTGATAACTGAAAATGAATAAGCGTCAATTATATACCACACTCAAATTTTTACTATTAAGTTGTCTAGTTGCCACTTTTATAATTGCTAGCAAACACCTTAACATTCAGGAAATTCTATATACTTTAGTAACTGGTGTCAACCGTCTTGGTTACTTTGCTCCTATCGCTTTTATCGTCATTTATAATTTAGCAACTTTGCTATTTATACCAGGTTCTATCTTGACCTTAAAAGGAGGTTGCTTATTTGGCGTTTTTTGGGGTTCTGTTTATGTAATAATTGCCGCCACTATTGGAGCCACTCTAGCTTTTATCATTGGGCGTTACCTATCAAGAGATTGGGTGAATCAACAACTTGATAAACATCCTAAATTTAAAGCAATTGATTTAGCAGTCGCCAAAGAAGGATGGAAAATTGTACTACTAACGCGCCTCTCGCCTCTCTTTCCCTTCAACTTATTAAATTACGCTTTTGGAGTGACGCAAGTTTCACTCAAAGACTATATTTTAGGTTCTATTGGCATCATTCCCGGTACTGTGATGTACGTTTATATCGGCTCCTTAGCTACTAATCTTGCCATGCTAAATACACCTCATCAACCAACAAATACCCAAACTCAAATAGGAGAATGGGTAATCCAAGTACTTGGGTGTATTGCTACAGTTGCCGTGACTATCTATGGTACAAGAGTTGCTCAGAAAGCTCTCAAAGAAAGTGTAGCGACAGCCGAAATAAATCATGATACAAATAATAAAAATTAAGCAGCTTTTCCAAGCACTTACCTACTTCTTCCTTGGCGTTCTCTGCGTCCTTGGCGGTTCGTTTAAAAACCTTACTTATTCTCAGCGCTTAAAAAAAGTAATTGTATTAACATTGCTAATATTAAATATCGCTTTCTTATCTAACACAGACCTAGCCCTAGCATCTACTACTACTACCTTTAATCCCCAATCAATTCTAAAAGACGCTTTGCAATGGATTGATAGCCTTGGTTCCATAGGAGCGATCGCTTTTATTGCCCTTTATATTATTGCCACCGTTGCTTTTTTACCAGGCTCTATTCTTACCTTAGGCTCTGGTGTAGTCTTTGGTGTAGTTTGGGGTTCATTGTATGTCTTGATTGGTGCAACTTTAGGAGCAACTGCGGCTTTTTTAGTAGGACGTTATTTAGCTAGAAGTTGGGTTTCACGCAAAATTTCAGGTAATAAAAAATTTGCTGCTATTGATAATGCTGTTGGTAAAGCCGGATTAAAAATTGTGCTGTTAACCCGACTTTCCCCAATATTTCCGTTTAATTTATTGAACTATGCTTTTGGGATTACCGGAGTTTCTTTAAAAGATTACTTTATTGGCTCTGTGGGTATGATTCCCGGAACAATTATGTATGTTTACATTGGTTCTTTAGCTGGTAATCTGGCTCGGATTGGCACTGAAGCTCAACCTACAAACCCCACCATACAATGGGCAATTCGGATTATTGGTTTTATTGCTACTGTTGCCGTCACAGTTTACATCACCCGGATAGCAAAGAAAGCTTTAGAAGCTGAGGTGATTAATAATTAAAAAAGTAAAAAAATTCACGCAGAAACCCAGAGGAGGACACTTGCGTGGGCGGGTTTCCCTGAGCAAAGTGTCCGTCACGCAGATAGTAAAAAGGAGATATCACTAATGTCCAATTTAGAATTTGAGAGAGTAACAGTCCGTCCAATGGACGAGTTTAACCAGGCTTTAGTCTCTCAAGTGCATCCAGCAGATTGGGTAAATCCTGAACCAGCTAAGGTTTACGACTTGGTAGTAATTGGTGCAGGAACGGCGGGATTAGTGGTAGCTGCGGGTGCGGCGGGTTTGGGTTTAGGTTTAAAAGTGGCTTTGATAGAAAAGCATCTCATGGGTGGAGATTGCTTAAATGTGGGTTGCGTTCCCTCTAAAACTATCATTCGCTCTGCACGTGTAGTAGGCGAACTGTGGGATGGTAAGGAGTTAGGAATTAATATTCCCAAACATATTGATGTTGATTTTTCTGCGGTTATGGCCAGGATGCGCCGCATTAGAGCAGGTATTAGTCCTCATGACTCGGCTGCGCGCTTTCAAAAATTGGGAGTCGATGTGTTCTTGGGTAGCGGTCGGTTTACCAGTAAGAATACTGTGGAAGTTGGCGACCAAACCCTGCGATTTAAAAAAGCAGTAATTGCTACTGGCGCTAGAGCGGCGCAACCTGCAATTCCTGGACTCGAACAAGCTGGTTATCTTACCAATGAGTCGGTTTTTTCCTTAATTCAACGACCGGAACGTTTAGCAGTGATTGGTGGCGGCCCTATCGGTTGCGAATTAGCACAGGCTTTCCGCCGCTTGGGGTGTGAGGTAGTGCTTTTTCATCGCAGTTCTCATATTCTCAACAAAGAAGATGCGGAAGCTGCGGAAATTCTGCAAAAAGTTTTGATTAAAGAAGGAATTCGCTTAGTTTTAAATGCCAAATTAGAAGAGGTGGTAACTGTCACCGAAGGTAAGCGGCTTTACTTCTCCTCTAACAGTCATCGGGATTCTGTAACTGTAGATGAAATTTTAGTAGGTGCGGGACGCGCTCCTAATATAGAAGGTTTAAATTTAGAAGCAGTTGGGGTGGAGTACGATAAGCAGCACGGTGTCAAGGTAAACGACTACCTGCAAACGACAAATCCCAAGATTTATGCAGCTGGTGATATCTGCATGGATTGGAAATTTACTCATGCAGCTGATGCAGCCGCAAGGATTGTCATTAAAAATACTCTATTTTCGCCCTTTGGTTTAGGACGTTCCAAACTCAGCAGTTTAGTTATGCCTTGGGTTACTTATACTGACCCAGAAATTGCCCAAGTAGGAATGTCTGAACAGCAAGCCAAGGAGCAAGGTTTGGATGTAGAGACAATTAAAATTCCTTTTAGTAGTGTAGACCGAGCGATCGCAGATGGTGAAGAATCAGGATTTCTCAAAATTCACCACAAAAAAGGATCTGATGAAATTCTCGGTGCAACTATTGTTGCTCGTCATGCAGGTGAAATGATTTCCGAAGTAACCACTGCAATTGTCGGTAAGCTAGGTTTGAACAAGTTAAGCGGTGTCATTCATCCCTATCCCACTCAGGCTGAAGCTATTAAGAAAGCAGCAGATGCTTATCGTCGCACACTCCTTACAGATAATACCAAACGCCTCTTGGGATTTTTGACCAAGTTATCTTGAACTTGACTTTGTTATCATCTAGAGTTGCATTCACATCCATAAATTACTCTTTATTGTTCTGCGACAAAGGCTATATTTGTGGATGTAATTTCTGATTAAAATTCTCAAAGTTAACTTTTCTACAACCAAGACCAATTAAGCTAATAAACCTAACTTTTTACCGTTGTCTTTAGCTAAACGAATTAGGTTTTGTCTCTGCTTGGATTCAATACCCACACGATTACAAAAATTAGTTATTGCTTGGGCGTGCAGACCAATAGCTTTGCCACGCAGCTGATTGAATTTAGGTTTTCCCATTAATTCACGGAACAATACAACTAATGGTGCAAACATTTTTAGTCTCTCCTCTTTGTCAAAGTTGGTTGTGAATAGATTTATAAAATTGCGATTAGCTAACACCGAAAGCAACTAAAACTAATGCGGTGACTAATAAAGTGGCAATTCCCGCCTGAAAACTATAGCTACGTTGCTGTTCATTGGAGGGATAGCTCGCATAGTAAACTTCGGGTTCATTTGCGTAGTTGTTGAGAATACCGTCTTCGTTAATGGTTGTGTACATAGTTTTTTTTCGCTTGTGAACTTATGTAAACTAATGTAACGGAATTGTTACGAATTCACAAGAAGACTTGACACAGAAAAACTAATAATAGGCATAAGATTTATTTATGCTTCTGGATAAATAAAAAAATCCCTAGCAACTTGCTAGAGATTCATCAAAAGACTAATTAGCTTGATTAGGCAAAGCGCCAGCGACCAACTAAACCATCATTTAAATCAACGAAGTATAAGTTGCCGTCCGGCCCCATATTAATCTGCACGACGATTTGCGCACCTGTGGCAAAAGTTTCCACTGATGTAATATTCCCTGCTGAATCAAAGCTGAGATTGCGAACAATACCTTGACCCAAGTCATTGAAGAATAAATCGCCCCAATATTGTTCTGGGTATGCAGTACCAGTGTAAAGATCGCCCATGACGATCGCATTAATGCCGCTAGTACTATGGTTAAGGGCATAAATAGCTGGTGTTGTGGTTTGCCCACTGGCATAAAAGGCTTGGGATTGGGGTAAATCTTTGTAACCGCTAGTTGGCAAGTTAACACCACTACCTCCTTCATAGTAGGGCCAACCATAGTTTGTTCCCGCACCGCCTGCATTGATTTCTTCCCACTGAGTCCAACCCACTTCACCGATATATACCTTGCCGGTTTGAGGATCGATGGTAAAGCGGAAGGCGTTTCGCAATCCATATTGATAAACTTTGGAACGGTTACTATTGGGATCGCCGTTGTAGAAGGGATTATCTTGTAAACCCTGACCAGTGATTGGGTCGATCCGCAAAATCTTACCAGACAGGTTATCAATATCTTGGACGCGATACGTCCGAGGGTCAACTTGGTTGTAGGAGGTTGCATCTCCATTGCTGATATAGAGTGCGCCATCTGGCCCAAATCTCACTGTACCAACACTATGGGTTGTGCTGTCGCCAGCGAGGAAATCTTGGAGATTTTGACCATTTGGCAGAATACCAGCTGGGGGTTCGTTAAAGTCTACTGTGCTGTTGACGAATCCATTGAAATTATTCCAAGTACTATTTTTACCAAGTAGGACAACTTCGCTTCCAGGTATAGCGGTAGTGTAGCCTTTGCTAGCATCAGCCGTGACTCGAATCAGGCGACCAGCGCGATTACCTTCTTGGTCTGGGCCTGCTAAACCGGTGTTTTGATAAACTTCTGGAGGATCGTAGGTAAAGGCCAAGTAAACATAGGGATTGTTAACGAAATCGGGATGAACAGCAATATCGATGAGGCCGCGATCGCTGACATTATTTACTTGTCGGGAAATATCAATAAAAGGAGTTGGTAGTAAAGAACCATTTTTAAAGACTTTTACCACTCCACTCTTTTCAGCAACAAACATTAGCTGCCCATCAGGTAGCTGCCCTGCGGGTGTCCAGTCTATAGCCGTGGGTTGTACTAAGCCAGATATTACCGTATCTGTAAATAACTGCCGCTGATCTGGCAGAGGTTGAGCTTGGTATAGCTGCTGGATTTCTGTTGCGGTTAAAGCAGTGTTATAAATTCGCACATCGTCAATTTGCCCGGAGAAGTTATTATCAATTCGCCCAATATTTAGTTGTTGAGTTGCATAGGGTTTGCGTCCAGCAAACTGAGTGGTGGAGTAGACTTCCTGCCCATTCACATAAGCCTTGTATGTAGTACCGTCAAATGATGTCACCACTTGGTTCCAGGCATTGAGTCTCAAGACATTTCCTGTGGTAAACCCATTCCAGTTAGTACCATCCCCAAAACCAGCATGAATTTGTGTTTGATTATACAGCCAAATTCCTGGGTAGCGTTGAGCATTATTGCCGCTAGCTGGTTGATAACCGAGAATGCCTTGATAGCCATTATTCACAGTGTTGGAATAAATCCATACTGATTGGGTGAATGTACCGTTACTCAAATTCAAGGTAGGACTGCTGGGTACATTCACGTAGTCATCTATGCCATCAAATGTCAAACTGTGAGTGTCAACAAAGTTTAACAGCGGAACTTTGGTTGTCGGGCCGCTGGGTAGCGCAATATTGACATGGTTGCCATTATTGTTAAACCCGGATGAATCAATGACGGTGACACCAGTACTACTCTCATCTAATTTCCAATAGCCCACCAAACCTGAGACATTTTCATCGTCTACAATCGTAATTTGAGCAGTCCGAGGCGCTAATAGGCTCGCTCCACCAGTAATGTTATCAATGGCAAAGCCAAAAGTTTCATTTCCTTCGCTGAGAGTATCATCCAGGATCGGAATCGTTACAGACTTACGAGTTTCACCAGGAGCAAATGTTAGCGTTCCCGATTGTCTGATGTAGTCTGCACCCGGAGTAGCAGAACCATCAACAGTTTGATAGTCAACTGTCACCGTTCCATCACTTCCCTGTTGTCGAAGTACGGTGACTGTAGCAGTACCATTGGCTTCATTGACAGTAATAGTACTAGTTTCTAAACCAATGACACCAGGGCTAGAAGTTGGAGGCGGTGTTTGAATCTGTGCCAAGGTGGCAATATCAGCAGCAGTCAGGGCGCGATTATAGATGCGCACATCGTCAATTTGCCCGACAAAGTTATTATCAACTCGCCCAATATTGAGTTGTTGAGTTGCATAGGGTTTGCGTCCAGCAAAGTCATTGGTAGAGTAAACTTCCTGCCCATTCACATAAGCCTTGTATGTCGTGCCATCAAAGGATGTGGCTACATGATTCCAAGAATTTGGTTTGAGGACATTTCCTGTAGTAAACGAGTTCCAGTTACTACCATCCCCAAAACCAGCATGAATTTGTGTTTGGTTATAAACCCAAATACCCGGATAACGTTGACTGGTTCCAGCAGCCGATTGATAGCCCAGAATGCCATGATAGCCATTGTCTGTAATATTGGAATAGATCCATACTGCTTGGGTAAATTTACCGTTATTCAGATTCAGGCTAGGATTATTCGGCACATTTACGTAATCGTCAACGCCATCAAATCTCAAACTGTTGGGGTCAGCAAAAGTTAACAGAGGAACATTTGTGGACGGGCCGCTAGGAGAGGTGATGTTGACGTGGTTGCCATTATTGTTAAAACCAGATGAATCAACGACGGTAGCACCAATACTCGTCTCATCTAACTTCCAATACCCTACCAAACCAGTGCTATTCTCGTTGTCTACAATTGTGATTTCAGCAGATTGGGGTGCTGATAAGGTTGCTCCACCAGTGATGCTATCAATAGTAAAGCCAAAAGTTTCATTCGGTTCTGCCAGATTATCATCCAAGATAGGGATAGCAACAGATTTGCGGGTTTCACCAGGAGCAAATGTTAGCGTCCCCGATTGTCCGGTGTAGTCTGCACCAGCAGTTGCAGAACCATTAACTGTGCGATAGTTAACTGTCACCGTACCATCACTACCTTGTTGGCGAATGACGGCAATTGTGGCACTGCCATCGGTTTCATTAACAGCGATCGCATTGTTTTCCAGGCTAATCGTACCAGGATTGGGTGTGCCAAGTTGCGCCAAAGTGGCAATATCAGCAGCAGTTAGGGCACGGTTATAAATACGTACATCATCGATTTGTCCGGCAAAGTTATTATCAACTCGTCCAATATTTAGTTGTTGAGTTGCATAAGGTTTGCGTCCCGCAAAGCTATTGGTGGAGAACACTTCCTGGCCGTTGACATAAGCCTTGTATGTCGTGCCATCAAAGGTTGTAGCTACATGATTCCAGGCATTGGTTTTGAGGACATTTCCTGTAGTAAACGCATTCCAGTTGCTACCATCCCCAAAACCAGCATGAATTTGTGTTTGGTTATAAACCCAAATGCCTGGGTAGCGTTGATTGTTGCCAGCGACTGGTTGATAGCCGAGAATGCCATGATAAGCATTATCTGTAATGTTGGAATATATCCAAGCTGATTGGGTGAATATTCCAGCACTTAGATTCAAACCAGGATTACTAGGTACATTGACGTAGTCATCTATCCCGTCAAATCGTAAGGAGCCGTTAACCTTGCCAGTAGTAGACCACTGAGGATTATTTAACAGAGTGCCATTGTTATTCTGAATGGTATCGGTTGCTGTTAAACCACTACCTTCATCAAGTTGCCAACGAGCAATCAGTCCATCGTCAATACCTGCGAGGTTAGCACCGTTATAATTTGCGATCGCAGATTTATCTAGTACATCAATGCTCTCAATGCTGCCAGTCGCTACTTCTAAATTCCAGTCTCCCCCAAATTGGGAACTACCTGTAAGGTTATTGGAGGCAGCAATATCCGCACCAGTTAATTGACTCAGCTGCTGGATAAATAACTCTCCTTCAGCATCGGCTCCGACATTACAGCCGTAGAACAACACATCAGTATTTTGAGTAAAAGCATGGCTCCAACTTTGGAGATTACTGCTGTATAAACTGAGGTTTTGTAAATTTAAATGGGTGTTACCTAATGCGACATCTGCAACATTACCGTGGGAGACGATATGTACGCTCGCAACGTTTTGGTAATGCGCCAGAATATCCGAGATTTGTGCTACACCATCAAGATGAGGATCGAGTGTAAACACTTGTGCATTGCTAAAGCTTTGAGCAAGATTGGAGTTATTAGCAATAGCACCATCAATAAAAACCAAATTATGACTAATAGCAGCCCCAAGCTCTGTTGTTGGTAGTATCAGGTCATTACCTAAAATTGTCTTCTCACGGACACCAGAAGCATCATTTAAAGAAGTATATGTTCCTGGATCGGTAGAATTTGTTCCTATATTGGGAGAATTTAACATTTTATTTTTAGTTAACGAACATCAATAAGTCCAAAAAAATGATTTTTGGACTCATTGCCGTTGATAACTAATGCTGCAAAATTGCATAAAAAGTTTTGCACTAATGAAATCAATGATTGTCATAGCGCATAATGAATATCAAATTTTCCAGGGGATAATCTTGACCTACATAATTGCGATCGCTATTGGCATAATATAGAAAATTACGCGCTGTAACTATCTACAGCACTAAAATAACTAAGTATTATGAGAGATTTTTATTTCATCATTGGCTAGATAAAACTAGTTATTATTGGACATTAAATTTATATTGAATGTCAATTTTACTGAGAGCTTTTCTTGCAAAATTTATATTTATCGTCTATTTCTTACTTAAATATTAAGTGTTTTTAAAGTTAAAAACCTTAATCGTAGAACAAATACATAGCTAACTATAACAATTTAAGGATAAATATTTGAAACCACATAACTTATATATTTATTTCAACAAGCTGAGATGAAATATTCATAAAAACTATAATTTAAATTGTGTAAGTTTAATTTCAAAGATTATATATATTGAAATTGAAATTTTTATAAACATAAAGTTAATGTAATGATATCTTGTTTTTGATAAAGAGAATTTTTCAGCTATTTCCATCCCTAGAACATCGCTCGTCCTCTAATTACCAAGATTGTTTGAGGTTACTATTGACCCAAACATCTATAGCAAGAGAAGAATAATTGAATCCAAGAAAATCATTTAAGTTAGATGTTTCACATTGCCACTTTCCCTTAGACTAAGGGCATCAACCTTGTGAAAACTGCCTGAGGAAGGTGGAATTTGTGACAGAGACGAACAACTTAACCTCTACCCTCCAGGAGATGTCGCGTAGAGAATTGCGAGATTTAGTGCGAACTCAGCTACAAATGCTGCTGGAAGAGGGAGATTTACGAGGCGCAAAAGCTATTCTAGTACCTGTACAGCCTGCGGATATTGCTGAGGCCATTGAAGGTTTGCCAGAAGCAATGCACGCTTTAGCTTTTCGCTTGCTTTCTAAAGATGAAGCGATCGCAGTTTATGAATATCTCGATTACAGTATTCAAGAACGGCTAATTGAGGAACTCAGAAGTCAGGATGTCCGCGATATTGTGGATAAAATGTCCCCAGACGATCGCGCTAGGTTATTTGACGAACTCCCAGCCAAAGTCGTCAATCGTCTGTTAGAACAACTGAGTCCAGCCGAACGTACAGCAACAGCTCAACTATTGGGTTATGAAGCGGATACTGCTGGACGCATCATGACGCCAGAATTAATCTCACTCAAAGAAAATTTTACGGTATCTCAAGCTATAGAAAAGATTCGCCGTTTAGCAAAAGCCAGTGAGATGATTTATTACCTTTACGTCACTGATGCAGCCAGAAGATTGACGGGGATTGTATCGCTGCGGGAGTTGGTGACATCTCAACCAGAAGAATTGATTGACGAAATCATGACCCGTGACGTGGTATTTGTCCACACAGATACCGATCAAGAAGAAGTCGCCAGATTGATCCAAAGATATGATTTTCTCGCTGTACCTGTGGTAGATCGAGAACAGCGGTTAGTCGGTATTGTCACAGTGGATGATGTAATTGATATCCTCCAACAGGAAACTACTGAGGATATATACGCCTTGGGTGGTGGCGTACAGTCAGGCGGCGACAATTATTTTCAGATGAATTTAATCGAAGTTGCGCGCAAACGAGTTGTGTGGTTGTTTGTCTTATTAATTACAAATACCGTTACCGGAACGATTATTAAATCGCAAGAAGATATTTTGACAAAAGTCGTGACACTCACAGCTTTTATCCCCTTGCTGACTGGTACTGGTGGGAATGTCGGCGCACAATCTTCTACAGTAGTGATTCGGGGGATGAACACCGAAGAGATTAGATTGTTGGGGCCATTACAAGTGATTGGCAGAGAAGCGATCGCAGGTGGATTACTGGGAGTAATGTTAGGTACAATTGCTACCGTATGGGCTTACTTTCTTCAAGGAAGGTTAGAAGTTGCGATCGCAGTAGGTAGTAGTTTAGTAGCGATTTCTCTATTAGCTTCGATTTCGGGTTCCGCACTGCCGTTTTTATTCCGCTTACTGCGTCTAGATCCAGCATTGATGTCAGCACCGTTTATTACTACAGCAGTTGATGTACTTGGTGTCTTGATTTACTTCAATCTAGCGCGGGTAATTTTACAGTTATGAAATTCACTGAAAAATGCACCCAGAGAAATATAATGAATTTCTTCTATTAGATGTATACAAGTTTTTGACTTAGCAAGTTAAGTTAGGGCTAGTAGCTATTCAAGGTAAAAGAAATGAGTAGGACACTAATAGCAATTCTGTTATTTGGATTTTTAGTATTGTTCATTTTCTCACCCTTTGCTGCTCTTGCTGGTTTAATGCTCGTATTGCTAGTTGCAGGTTTTTTCTCATTACTAGGCAATATATTTCAAGCAATTCTTGGTCCAGACAGCGATTCTTAATGGCTATATCAAGTATTTTAATTTAGCTGAAACATCTTTAACTTAAATAAGTTTTTTGATTTGCTTCTCGTCTAATTTTAGCGATTGTGTCTGTAAATCCACCTGAAACCAAGCTGTTAACCTAAATTCTAATCAACAATACATTGGCTTATAAAGCCAATTAAGGCAAGGCTTTTAGCAATATTTTTATATGTTTTCTGACACTCATCAATCTTTTGTGCTGTATTTTTAGCATACTAGCTACTGAAGAACCACACATTGAAAAATTAGCTAAGTTTTTCACTATTTCCCCATCTACCTTTTTTTGCAGATCCTAACAGCTTCAAATTATTCGGGGCATTTAGTCAGGTTCAACAACTAGACAAGCTTCTCCACTGTGGTGACAAGACACGGTAAAGTACAGACAACTGACTTTTAATTAGGCACAAAAGGAGCGCAGCAACACATGGGGAAGGGGAGGTTAGAAGCGTTCAGTGATGGGGTGCTGGCGATCATCATCACGATCATGGTGCTGGAACTGAAAGTGCCGCATGGTGATGATTTGGCTGCTTTGCGTCCGCTGATTCCGGTATTTTTGAGTTATGTGCTGAGTTTTATTTATATTGGGATCTATTGGAATAACCACCATCACCTATGGCAAGCAGTCAGGCACGTGAATGGACGTATTCTTTGGGCTAATCTGCATCTGCTTTTTTGGTTGTCGCTAATTCCTTTTGTTACTGGCTGGATGGGTGAAAACCATTTCGCCGCTTGGCCAATTGCCCTTTATGGTACGGTACTGTTGTTTTCTGCGATCGCTTATTTCATCCTGTCACTAGCCTTAATTGCGTATCACGGCAAGGATTCGACTTTGGCGATCGCACTCGGTCGAGATTTCAAAGGTAAGATATCAGTTGTATTGTATGCCGTAGCAATTCCACTTTCGTTTGTAAATTCGTCGATTGCTTTTGGGGTATACATTCTGGTTGCGATTATGTGGCTGATTCCCGACCGTCGGATTGAGAAAACGCTGACTTCTTGAAAATTGGGAATTTACTTGTCTTGAAGCAAGCAAATAATCAGGCAGATGAAATCCAGGTTCCGATTAAGGACGGGCGTGTGTAAGCTCAAAAACCAGCAATACTTTAAAACAAAGCAACACTGCAATAGCCTTAGTTTGTATTAAGTATTGAGAATAACTGTAAAATATTGCTGCAAATCTAGCTTGTTTTCTTGAATTTTGTAGGGAAATATTCAGATCATATTGCAATAATCAACAAGTTTCAGGAGCGAATCAGTTGCTTACTTCGACCTTACTTGCCGCTACCACTGTTCCCACAACCCTGCAATGGAGTCCAACAGTTGGGGTGATTATGATTTTGGCGAATATTGCTGCCATTGCCTTTGGCAAATCGACCATTAAGTACCAGAATGCTGGCCCAGCTCTGCCTTCACCTAATTTATTTGGTGGCTTTGGTTTACCTGCATTATTAGCTACAACTGCCTTTGGTCATATTTTAGGGACAGGTATTATTTTAGGTCTGCATAACCTCGGTAGAATCTAGGTTTTTACCTAATTAATTACTCTTTTGTCTCCAAATGTCAGCCAGAGAATGAATTCTCTGGCTTTTTTACGTTCATTACCAAGTTGCGAAAAACTGCGATCGCTACTTTACTCAAGTAGTTTATTTATATCAATAAGTACTTCATACTTTGTTTTTAACTCACCAAGTTATTAGACAGGCATGGGAGCTAAACCATGCAACTGCCGTACAGCGTTAATGCAGATTGGGCAATCACAACCGAATAATTTGATCGCTTCATCGCTTTCTGCATCGGTGAATTCGAGTTCCGCAGGCTGATTAGGCGATTGCACTTGTGCTACTGTCATCTCAGGTTTGGCAACAGGAGCAGCAGCGTTACTAACTTGTATACATACTTGTTTAGCAACTGCTGAGTGGGGGGAACGTACACAAGATAGATGAGTACCTACCGCAGGAACTGTTTGGCTGGCGTGAACTGGTTTGGTCATCATGACCATAGACAGCATAGACATAAACACTGCTGGGGTAGAAAGCAAAGATAAAACAAATTTTCTGTTCATACGTTCTCCAATGTTGGTAATGAAAGATGCGACTTATCTTTTCACATCAATACTTTATCGATCAGTCCATCTTATACAAATTCCTCTAGAATGACTCGATGGCTATTACCAGCGTTCGGGGAACTACATAAATGCGATCGCTACTGATATATTCAAACTGTGCTTACCCTTGCTGATTATTGCTGTCTGCTATTTAGCACTAGCTACCAGATCGCTAAAGTCTCTACAATTCCTTTGTTAGTTAAAAAAGTTTTGCTCAACTTATGACGAATCAAGCTCCTATCCCAGTTATTGTCAACGGTGCTGCTGGCAAAATGGGTCGCGAGGTAGTGAAAGCTGTAGCGCAAGCACCCGATTTAAACCTAGTGGGTGCAATTGACAGCAGTCCCCAACACCAAGATAAAGACGCTGGAGAATTGGCGGGTTTAAGCGAACCTCTAGAAGTGCCAATTACTAATCAATTAGAACCAATGCTGGGATACGTAGCTGGTGAAAGGCAAGGGCCGCCAGGGGTAATTGTAGACTTTACTCATCCCGATTCAGTTTATGACAATATTCGTAGTGCGATCGCCTATGGTATTCGTCCAGTTGTAGGCACTACTGGGTTAAGTTCAGAACAAATTCAAGATTTGGCAGACTTTGCCGAGAAAGCTAGTACAGGCTGCTTAATTATTCCTAACTTCTCCATTGGTATGGTACTGCTACAACAAGCAGCGATCGCCGCATCCCAATATTTCGACCATGTAGAAATTATCGAACTGCATCATAATCAAAAAGCCGATGCGCCTAGCGGTACAGCAATTCAAACCGCACAATTACTAGCAGAGCTTGGTAAAACTTTTAACCCAGCCTTGGTAGAAGAGACAGAAAAATTAGCAGGCGCTAGGGGCAGTGTAGCAGCAGAAGGAATTCGGATTCACAGCGTGCGCTTGCCGGGACTGGTTGCCCATCAGGAAGTAATTTTTGGCGCACCTGGTCAAATTTACACTTTACGACACGATACGAGCGATCGCGCTTGTTATATGCCAGGAGTACTACTAGCAATTCGCAAAGTCTCACAGCTAAAGTCATTAGTATATGGATTAGAAAAGATACTATAGACTTCAAAGGTATTAGGCATAGGGCATTGGCAATGGGGCATAGGGCATTGGTCAAGAGTCAAGCATTTCTTTTGCCCCTTGCACCCCGTCCCCAGCCTCCTTCCCTGCTTCCCTACCTCTTCCCAGTCTCCCTGACATTCACTACTTAGCACTCATGCTCGTTCCACTGACTCGACAGAAATTTGAACAAGTAATCCCCTTAATTGCCAGTGGCCCCCAGTACAAGTACTACTGGGGAAAGTTTTCTAACTTTATACAGCGGTTATTAATTTCTGTAGTTGCTGTAGTTGTTGTTTTGCTTGTCAAAGTCTTTTTCAGAATTGAGTTCGATCTAATAGTCTTTATTCTGGGGATTATCGGCGCGTTTTTCTGGCTGTGGTATCCCGTATTTCAGGCAAGTGTAAGGAATGTAAAGTGCCGCCGTTACAAATATAGCGGCTTTTTCCGAGGTCGAATCCTTGATTGGTGGATCACAGATCGGTTAATTGGCAAGCAGGAAACTGTCAACAGCAAAGGAGAGTTGGTAATTGTCGAAAACCGAGAAAAGCGGATTAATTTAGAAGTGGGCGATGATACAGGATTTAGTATTGAGTTTGAAGCTCCACTCAAGCCTGCTTATAAAGTTATTACTCGCGGATTAATTGCCGAAATGGTGGTGATGTCAAATCGCCGAGATTTGAGCAGAATTGAAGAATTTAGCGATATTTACATTCCCAACCGTGACTTATGGGTAAGCGACTATCCCTTTGTGCGACAAGATTTCTTTGGTGAGGTCAGCCGTCGTCTGCGTGAAGACTCAGAGGAGAGGCCGCGTCGGCGTCGTCGCCAAGTCCAAGACTGGGATGAGGAAGATGATAAATATTAACTTCATCTGTTCTTATCTTTGCCGTAGGCTTGCCAAGCCAAGTCTACCAATCCATCAACGATCGCGGCCGCTACAACTGCATTCCCTTTGCGGTTGTCAATTGTAATATGTGGTATTAAAGAATCTCGCAAGCGTTCTTTTGCAACATCCACATCCACAAATCCCACTGGCGTAGCAATTATTAAAGCGGGACGAATTTCCTCAGCTTCAATCAAATCTACAAGAGTAGTTAGTGCTGTTTGCGCTTGACCGACTACAAAAATGCCTTCTGGATAACGCTTGGCTAGAGTTTCTATTCCCCAAGCAGCACGAGTTTTTTCTTTTTGAGGACGTGTTGGGGTTTCCAGGCTGCAATATATGGGATTGGCAAAGGTGTTTTGAATATCGTAGCTAATGCCTACTTGCACCAATGGCACATCTACCACAATAGTGCTACGTGCTGCTAGTGCCGCTGCTCCAGCTTGTAAAGCGTGTTCAGAAAAGCGAATTAAAGACTTATACTCAAAGTCGGCTGTAGCGTAAATTACTCGTCGGACAATTTCATATTCTGCTGGCGAAAATACATGATCGCCAATTTCACTGTCAATGATTGCTAAACTCTGAGCATCAGTTATGTGCCATTCCATTGCTATTCAGCTCTTTCAATTTCAGCTTTCAGCTTATCAGCTTCGGACAGTTCCCAACACTTAGAGCTGAGTAATTAGTAGAAATCAAATTACCCAGCCAATAAGTCTCCTGAATTTTGGGAACTTCCTCACTGTGTTCGCTCTGAATTACTCAGAACTCAGCATTGGAAGAAGATCTATTAAAAATAGGCGAAAGATAAGCTACTAAAGCACCAATGAGAAAACCAGCGATATTACGAACTAGGGGTAGCCAGTCGCTGGTTCTGGTGACTACGGGGCCAATACCGAAAGCAATAAACAATATTCCCCATAAAGGTGAGAAAATTAAAGCCCATTGCCAAGAGAAAATTTGTCCTTCTCGCTGGGGTTGAGATGCAAATCCACAAATTACTCCACCAATGAGTGAGGTAATTAAAGTCAGAATCCACTGTTCTCGTGGTAATCCCGGAACAACTTTGCAACCACCTTGAAGCAAACAAGTTTTCACTGAATCTAAGGCTTGCAGAATAGCTTGGTCTTCACCTTGTTCTCGGACAAAATACAAATTACCAAAGCGTGTTTGGAGTTCAATCCAGAAAGTTCGGGGTAAAAGCTCATAAACTGCGTCGCCAACGCTAAAGCTGAGGATGTTACCACCACGAGAATCGGCAACTAATAGAATACTTTTATCATCTAAACCCCAAAAATTGATAACTGCCCTACCTGGAGTTCGGTCATATTGGGTCAATACTCGCAATTTCCAACCAGTTTCAGATTGAAATTGCTCTAAATCTTGAACAAGCTTTTCTTCTTGTACATCAGTGAGTGATTTGGCTAAGTCTACAACTGGAGTAGGAGTACTGGGTAATAACTCCGGATTGTCATAAGCCAGTGCTGGGGAAGAATGCATAGCCCAAATTGACCCAGCCAGGAAAAATACTGCAACAGATACGAGAATTCGTCGCCAAAAACAAGACTGCATGGACTTTTTTATACAAATATCAACAGTAGAAGTGAACAAGTTGTTTTAAAAGGTACGAGAAAAGTGATAGTTCTTTACACTTGTTTACTTTACT
The DNA here is from genome assembly GCF_963875125.1 of Calothrix sp. NIES-2098. Taxonomy (NCBI): domain Bacteria; kingdom Bacillati; phylum Cyanobacteriota; class Cyanophyceae; order Nostocales; family Calotrichaceae; genus Calothrix; species Calothrix sp. NIES-2098. The sequence continues at coordinate 6,287,514 of NZ_CAWNKJ010000001.1, read as the reverse complement.
CTAATCTTGGGGCATTAATCTATAAGGATCTAAGGAAAACGTTACTTGTGTTCCCTCATATTTCTCATAGCTCGTCTCAGTTGGGCATTAAAAAATGCACAAAAAGAATAATTAACGACCTTACCTCTTACCTTTTACCTTTTAACTCTCGATCAATCTATTTCAAGACAAATCCTCATCATCAAAACTAGGCTCCCACTCGGAAGTGTCGCTGTAACCGTCGTTAGTACGGTAGACTTCTGATTTATTGCGGCGATTTTCTGCCCTGAGGGCTTCTCTTTCGCGTAAATTTAGGGAGGTTTTTTCATTACCTTGTAAACGTTCAAGCGCTCGCCTGGACGGTTTTTGGCGAGTGAATGTTTTCCAGGCGGTTTTTACACCCACAAAAATGCTGCGCGTCCCTAATTGCAGGTTTTGAGCCTGTTTTCTCGCACTATCTAAGCTTTGATCGACTTGTTTAACCACTTGACTGGCGCTTTTGACACCTTCACTAACATCATCGGTTAAATCAGTAAGTTCTAAACCAGTGGTGCGGATAGCATTGAGAGTCGGCGGTAACTCCCGTGAGAGGGTATCAAATAACTTTTCTGCACTGCGAGCTGCGCGCGCTAATTCTTGCAAAGCAGGTATAGCCGCCACTAAAACAGCAGTCAGACTAGCGGCGACTAACAGTATGGAAAATCCCAGCCAAAATAGCGGATCGATCACGGTTATGCTATCTATGAACGTTCTAGATGCTGGGCAAGAGAATCTGAGTCTTCTTCGGTTTGTGAATCGGCGCTACGGGTTTCGACAACATTTTGCCGCCTTAAGACTTGGCTTTCTCTTTGGGTAGCAACAATACCAGCTGCGATCGCTTCCCGCAGTCGATCCAACGTTTCATCCCAGTTACGTAGTGCGTTGGCCGAAAGGCGATCTGCTTGGATCTGTACGCTAGTTGACAAATCTTCTGCCAATTCTGGTAAAGCATCGGCAGATTTTTTTAAGAGTTTACGGGTTTCGCGCCCTGTGCGTGGAGCGACGAGCAAACCTGTCAAGGCCCCGATGGTTGCCCCTAGCATCAAACCGCCAATAAATACTCCAGAACGGTTGTTAGACATTTTTATATTGTTTCTCTCCTTACACCCATTTTAGGTGGGTTTTCTCCTGTTGCAAGACTTCACTAATTTTAATTATTCAAACCTGTAGAGACTATATATAAGGCAAAAATGTTGCTTTGATTGTTATTTTCTTGTTGTCTTCTGCCCCAATGTAGAGCCTAAGCGAGGAAAAGAACGCTGCCAGACTTGCCTTCCTAAAAACAATAAGCTGATAATTTGCCGCACTTGTTGAATTTGTACCTCTAGCCTTTGGTTTCTCTGCCGTAGGTTATAAATATTCTGCTGGGCAGTAGAGATTGTTTCGGGCGCTACATACAATACTGCATGGCTACAGCGTTCATAGGCAGCTAATCTATCTGCGACTCTCCCCAGCAGTTGCTTTAGCTTCCAAACTCGCCAAGCTACATAGAGTAGTAGGAGAGAAATTAGGGTGTTAAGCATGACAACTAATGTTACCATTTTTACCTTTAAATATATGGCTGTAAATGTATCTCTAAATATACTTATGAATTAGTTGATTTTTCCTGCTTCACTTTTTTGATTACTTCCATATAGATATTAACCTCACTCACTTCTAGATCGTGCTCAACTCTGGTTACTCTCCATTGCTCTTTTTTTAAATAAATTTCCTCACCTATCCTAGGAATAAATAAGGGATCGTAGAATTTTTTGATATAATCTTTTTGATTTTCTTCCCATAATATTAATTTGAATACTTCTTTGTTCATGTTTATCCCTTTTTGTTACTAAATCAAACTCAGTAGTTTGATGCTGTGTATAGTGCAAGCATATCTTACTAATTCAATAGAATAGCGTAGTTAAAACCACATTATTGAAATTGATATTTTGCTATTTTATTATGTTCAATAAATTAACAGCTTACTTAAAAATGTTAAGTAAGCTGCTACACATCTAAGTTATATATTTGCACTGCTATGGTTATATTTGCATTAATTTATTACTTTTAGATTTAGTTAAAAGATTTTGTAAAGATGTCTTTGCTAATCTCAATCCAGGCTCAGTAATTGCGTTTTTAGCTATCAACCTAAAACTAACAATATTTCTATCATTCAATTCTACAAGAATTTATTAACAAAAACCGCCTTTCATTCTCTATCAAAATAAGAGTTAGAGATGAAAGGCGGTAGAACAACACAACCTGTTTGGAGAACTTAAAATTTCAGAACTATCAAGCTTTCACTGTCTGAGCAGGTGGCAGGTTTAAATCCTTGGCTAAACCAACTGTTTTTAAGCACCAAATCGCCCACCAAGTGATATCAATTTCCCACCAGCGCCAACCACACTTAGCTACATGAGGATACGCATGGTGATTGTTGTGCCACCCCTCGCCATAGGTAAGTATAGCTGCCCACCAGAGATTACGAGAATTATCATTACTTTCAAATGTACGATATCCCCACATATGAGTGACTGAGTTGATCAGCCAGGTTGTATGCCAGAGAATGACCGATCTGACAAACACGCCATACACGACAAATGACCAACCGCCCACAGCATACAGCAATAATGCTAGTGGAAATTGGAGTAAGAAAAAGTTGCGATTTAGCCAGCGATAAAAGGGATCTCGTACCAAATCTGGAGCAAATCGCTGGTAGTAATCATAATTGAAGAACTCTGCACGGGGATAAAAAATCCATAGCATATGACTCCACCAAAAACCTCTGCGGGCGGAGTAAGGATCTTTATCTTCGTCTTCGGTATGAGCATGATGCAAACGATGTCCTGCTACCCAGAAGATCGGCCCGCCTTGTAACGATAGGGCACCCACAAGTGCGATCGCATACTCTAAAAATCGCGGTACTCGAAAGCTACGATGGGTTAGCAATCGATGATAGCCTAAGCAGACTCCTATACTGCCAAACAGCCAGTGTAGTAACAGCGTAACGCCCAAAGCTGACCAGGAGAAAAACCAAGGAGCTAATAATGCTAGTGCATGAATTGTGCCAAAAAATACCACTGTCAGCCAATCGAGACGCAAAGGCTGGGGGTTATCTGGCAGATTTTGTAATGAATTAAATCTCACAAATATTTCCTCAACCACAAAACAGCAAAAATCAATTGGAGAATAGAGAATGAAAATAGGGAAGGAGAGAAATCTGAGCGTCGGTTTTTGACGCTCAGAACTTTGGAGGACAAGAAAGCAAGGGAAGCAAGGGAAGATAAAATGCTTAACCTTTGACTTTGGACTTTGGACTTGTGACCAATGACAAAGCACAAATAAACAAGAATTAAATACTGTAATCCAGTACCACCTTCTCTACCTGATTCTTGGTATAAGTGTGTTCTGTGCTACCCACTTTATCTTGACGAGCAATCAGATCGAAGATATGTTCGCCGATCGCAGCTTTGACATCTGCTTCTAACTGGTGAACAAGATTTTGATTGAGAGTAAAGGCATAATTCGCTTCATCTACAATCTTGAGAATTATTGCTTCATCTACAGGCAATGAATTTAACGCTTGACGATACTGCTCTTTAAATAACCGTTTAGCATCAGGAGTAGGAATTTGTTCAAATTCATAGATTGCAGTACCCCGATTGATGGGTAAATCCATTGCCGAGCGAGCAATTTGTTTCAATGCTTGCCCACCTGATAAATCTCCTAAATAGCGGGTGTAAGTATGAGCAATCAGCAATTCTGGTTGGGTATTTGCCACCTCATGAATGCAGTCAACATATATTTGAGCAGCCGGAGAGGGAACTATTTGCTCTTTCCAGTTTTCACCATAATAGAAAGCTAAATCTCTCTCTAAATTCGCTTGACGATTCAGCTCTGGAAAGTACATTAAACCTACAACTGGATGATACTGATGGCGTTGTAGTTCTGCTTCTAAAGCGCTGTAAACAAAGTAGAGATCCGCCAGTAATTTACGAAAAAAGCTCTTTTCTACTATTCCTCTAAGAAAGCATTTCATAAACGCGGTGTTTTCTGCATTCGTGTGGGAATGTTTAGTTCCTTCTCGCAGGCGAATATCTAAATGGCTGCTCATAATCAATGCCTCATGAGAAAAAAAGGTTGTTATTGTTGAACAAAAGTCTGATTCGCCCAATCTTGAGGTTGAAGAAAGAATTCTGCGAGCTGTGCTTCAGGAGTTCCTGGTTCTGGCTGGTAGCAGTATTCCCAGCGTGTCAGTGGTGGTAGAGACATAAGTATGGATTCGGCTCTACCATCAGTTTGCAATCCGAAAACTGTTCCCCTGTCGTACACCAAGTTAAACTCTACGTAACGACCGCGACGATAAAGTTGGAATTGACGCTGGCGATCGCCATATTCAATTTCCTGCCGTCTGTTGACAATTGGTAAATAAGCAGGCAAAAATGCTTGACCGCAGCTCTGCACAAAGGCAAATAAATCTTCCCAATTACGTGTAACTTTTCCTACTTGCTGGCTGTAGAGTGCTGCTGGAGTATCTGTTTTAGAGGTAACATAAAGGCTTCCACTGCCATCTTGATAGTCAAAGAAGATACCACCAATGCCTCGTTGCTCTTGGCGATGGCGCAAGTAGAAATATTCATCACACCAGCGTTTAAAGGTTGGATAATATTCTGGATGGTGAGGATCGCAAGCACTTCTTAATGTTTGATGAAAGTGAATCGCATCCTCAGCAAACGGATAGTAAGGTGTTAAATCTGCGCCTCCGCCAAACCACCATATTGGGCCTGCTTCAAAATAGCGGTAGTTGAGGTGTACTGTTGGTACGTAAGGATTGCGAGGATGCAGTACCATCGAAGTGCCAGTAGCAAAAAACTGATGTCCGGCTGCTTCTGGGCGTTGAGTCAAAATCGAGGGCGGTAAAGTATCACCCCAAACTTCAGAAAAGTTGACACCGCCTTGTTCAAACACTCGCCCATCCCGAATCACACGGGTACGTCCTTCGCCACCTGCTGCTCGTTCCCAACGGTCTTGGCGAAATTTGGCTTCGCCATCAAGCTGTTCTAAAACGTTGCAAATTTCATCCTGCAAGTTCTGCATAAACAGCTTCACCCGTTGACGTGAATCTGCGGGGGGTGTGTTCGCTGCATTGACAGGAGGTACGAGCAATAGTGTGTGATTTTTGCCTTCCTGAGGACGATTGTCTGAATTACGACCCATAGCGAATTTCTCTTAAGCTTTGAGTAAGAGTAGTTACTTTCTTTAATAACCTTATAGTTATCTAGTAATTTTACTTCAGGTATGTTTCAAAACTTAATAAATGATTTTTCCTAGTATGTGTATTGATTTCTTGGTAAGCACTCCAGTCCTGACTACGAACAAACTTATTCACCTTCAGCAGTAGAAAAGCTTGTAAGCACACCTTTTCCTAGGTTTTAGATGCTTGCTGTATTTTATGTAGTGATTTACAGCATCTAGATTTTAGATCTCATGACCCGATTGTTCTATTCCCCAACTTTTCTGAAGGATTGTAAATCTTTTAGGTCAAGGGGCTAGTCAAAGCATCACAGTTATCATAACTTGATAGTTATGTAATTGTTAAGCTAACTAGCTGAGAACTCATGGTTAATACCTTATCCCAGTCTGCCCCGAAAGAACCGAAGCCGGGAATTAAAACACCAACTAAAGAAACCGTACTGACTCCGAGGTTTTACACTACAGACTTTGAAACTGCGGCTAGCCTAGATCTGTCTGCTCAGGAAACAGAGTTGCAGGCGATGCTAACAGAAATGCGAGCAGACTACAACCGTCACCATTTTGTGCGGGATGAGGCGTTTGAGCAGTCTTGGGAACATATTGGCGCAGAAGCACGCCAGTCTTTTATTGAGTATCTGGAACGTTCTTGTATTTCAGAGTTCTCTGGGTTTTTACTCTTCAAAGAACTATCCCGCAAGCTTAAAAATCGCAGTCCACTTTTGGCGGAAATATTTAATCTGATGGCTCGTGATGAAGCGCGTCATGCAGGATTCCTCAACAAAGCAATGGGTGATTTCAAACTTTCGCTAGATTTAGCTGATGTCACTAAAACTCGCACCTATACATTTTTCCCGATCGCCTGGGTAATTTACACGGTATATTTATCAGAAAAAATCGGCTATTGGCGTTACATTCTGATTTATCGTCATTTGCAAAAGCATCCAGAACACCAGTTTTATCCAATCTTTCGCTATTTTGAAAGCTGGTGTCAGGACGAGAATCGTCATGGGGATATCTTCAAAGCTTTATTGCGATCGCAACCCCAACTCTGGAAAACTTGGAAAGCTAGATTGTGGAGTCGCTTTTTCTTATTATCGGTATTTGCTACCCACACCCTAACAGTTCACGAACGTGCAGGTTTTTACCACTCATTAGGGCTGGATGAAACAGAATTCGATCGCCAAGTTATTCGCAACACTAATGAAACGGCTGGGCGTGCTTTTCCCGTGATGCTAAACACCGAACATCCCAAATTCTTCTCGCGTTTGCATCGTTGCTCAGATTACAACTTGAAATTAGTGGAAATTGACCGCAGTTCTCAGCCCAAATTCGTGAAAGTAATCCGTAAAATTCCCTTGGTCGCTGCAATTATTTGGAATTTATTCCTAGTTTATTTAATTAAACCCATCGACGCTGAAGCCCTGCGGGGAAAAGTTTGTTAAATTGCTAAGGCGATCGCTCGTTTCAGGTTGTGTTTTTGTGTGCGATCGCCTTGCAATCTTAGCTTGACTAAGGGAATTATTTAGTATGCCTAATAAAAGCTACCTAGCCTCAGTAATGTATTAAACTGGCAATACCCTAGCAAAAGTTCGATCGCTATATTGCTTGCAACATTCGGGTCGTAAAGGATTTTTAGCAGTGTAAACAAAAAATAGAGTTGACCGTGATTGTTTGCGAGATTTACCGTGGTGGAATATGGCTCTAGGATCTGCAATCACAATACTTCCGGCTTTCCCCGGACAAGACTTCCACAGCGATTTAGGTACAATTTTTTCTATTTCTGCATCATTCAACCCTACTAAACCTTTTGCTGTTTTTGGTACAATCTTTGAGCGAATTTGCATTTCTCGTAATAGTGACATTTGGGATTTGGGAATGTACTCAAACGGGCCATGCTCTTCACTAACATCATTGAGGTAAATGATCGCCTTCACCATCCGGCGGTCTTCTGCATCTAGATGCCATAATTCTGTAGTTACAGCTGCCTCATTGGCAAAGTCTCGGCGTAAATGTACGCCTTGAAAAGCTATAGGAAGACCAATATAGTTCTCGATAATATTTAGTAACCTTTGTTCGCTTCCCCAGTTAGAAAAATCGGGTAAATCTGTCACCGTGAAAATTTGTGGATAAGCTGGGTTTTCTACACTACCCAAGTTTTGTTGATTTTGAATTTTAGCTTCTAAAGCTACTTCCATATTAGATAACTGGCTTGCAGCTGCTTGCAGAAGCATTGGTGTTTTGCTAATTCCTAAATTTTGTAAGGAAGTAATGAAAACTCCTTCTTGACGAAGAGTATCCACAATAATTTTATCTTGCGGAGATAGCACAGGAAGTTTTCGAGAGTGGCACATTAATTCTCTTCGGTAAACCAATTCTGATGGAATTCTGGGAATATATTTATGAAGCTGATTGAGCATAACAAAATATCAACCTGATGACGTTGAGTAAAACTTGGTATTTATTGGTTACAAATCATGGTTTATCGCATTAATTATGAGAGTTGAATCACTTCATATTCAGTACTTAAATGCTGAATATTAACTCATCAAAATTAATCGCACAATTTTTGATTACCTGATTTTTACCGCCCCATTTCATGTCATTGACTGAGCATCTTATGAGAAATTAGACAGATAATGGGCGGTCAAAAATGGTAGTTGAACCTGACATTTTATAATTAATGCCAAAGCTACTGAGTTGATTTTGTGGTAGTTGAAGGTACTTACATCATTAACAGGAAATGAGTACCCGACTGATGCACCACCAAGTCATTGGATTGCTTAACAACTATATAGCTATAAATAAACAAAAAGACATGGACTTAATAAATATTAATATAGGATTAGTCAGGTTTGTGCATTTTAATGAATTAGAGAATGGGCGATCGCATCTGTATCTATATTGAGAGCGATCGCTCATTTTTAATCATGAACTGTACCATCAGGCATGATTGCGCCTTGAAATTCTACATCTGTGAGAATTGCTCCTGTTAAGTCTGCTCCTTTGAGATTTGCATTTCGCAGGATTGCACTAGTGAGATTGGCGTAGCTTAAATCTGCTCCTTGCAAACTCGCTCCACTCAAATCAGTTTGCATATCTTCCCATTGAATTCTCTGACTCAAATTTGCCCGACACAACTTTGCTCCATCCAAGTTGGCGTGATGTAGTGAAGCGGCTCTGAGGTCTGCATAGCTTAAATCTGCGCCAGTTAAATCAGCGTATCCCAAATCTGTGCGCTGGTCGGAACTGGGGCGCAAGTCAGCTTGAAATAGTAGAGAACGCGAAAGTTTGGCACCGTTTAAATTAGCGCCACATAAACTTGCTTTAATTAAGTTGGCTGCTTCCAGATTAGTCTTAACTATCTTTGCACCTGTCAAATCTGCTTCTCGCAGAATCACACGATACAAATCAGCTTCACTCAAGTTTGTACCCCAAAGGATAGCTTCACTTAAATCTGCTTCCCGCAAACAAGCTTGGCTGAAGTTGGTTTTACCTAAGCGTGTCTGACGTAAATCGGTATAGCTAAAATCTGCGCCGCTAAGGTTAGCATTTGTTAGCTCTGCTTCTTGCAAATTGAGTCGCTGAAAGCTGCGTTCCCCGCTAGCATAACGTTTGAGAATTTCATCCACATGCATATTACTCGACCTTTGATTGACAACTAGAGCGCGATCGCACCTCAGGCTGAGTTAATTCTGCCATCAGTTCGGCAATCGTCATGATTCGCTCAGTGTACCTAACATTGGCTCCAGAAAAAATCAGTCCATTTTCTACGTCGCCCTGAGCTGCTTTCCCTAGTGCTTGTAGAAGACAATAAGTTTTGCCACTGTCTCGACACAAACAGGATTCTAAACAATTGGCAATACATCGCCGTTCTATGGTTGATGAACCTGCGATCGCCTGTTGTGCAAAATCATTAGATAAAGCACGGCTAGGTTTACCCACTGGACTGGGCACAGTCATAATATCTTGTGGACGGGCATGAAGATGAAATTCTTTATAACGGCGATCGGCGTCACATTCTTCTGTGGTGATGAAGCGAGTACCGATTTGTACGCCATTTGCCCCCATCAACAACATCCGATTAATATCAGTCCGATCCCAAATCCCACCCGTGACAATCAACGGTATAGTCACACTTAGCTTTTGTTCTAAATATTCCCGTAGTTGGGATATCACAGTTTCAATTGTGAACCCTGGCAGACTAATCTGTTCGCATTGGCTAAAATGCCCGCCCACCATTTGACAATTTTCAATAATCAAAGCATCTGGAAGGCGGTTGTATCGCATTTTCCAGGTTTGACAGATTAACTGCGCTGCTTCTACGTTCGATACACTCGGTACTAGTGCCACATCAGGATATTCGGCGGTGTACTCAGGTAAAGATAGCGGTAATCCTGCTCCAGTAATGATGATATTGGCTCCATGAGCAGCTGCCGTTTGCGCTAACTCTGGATAATCTTTAGTGGCAACTAAGATATTAACTGCGATCGCACCCTCTGGACTGATACTGCGTGCTTTAGCCAGTTCATCAATTAAAGCAAGACGATTAGCTGTAAAAAAGCTCCCTCGTTTGCGCGGTTCAAAATATGGAGAATGCAACCCTAGCCCTAAAGAAGCAATTACACCTACCCCTCCTGCATTAGCTACAGCACCAGCTAGATTTGCACCAGATACCCGTACTGCCATTGCACCTTGAACAATGGGATAGCGAGCAATATGTTTACCAATCCGTAGAGGAGGCAAGACACGGGTCATAACGGGCTTCTTCATTAATTAACTAAATAACTTTTGAGTAATTTTATCATCTTAGTTGTACTCCTATGTGGGTGAATCTGTATACCTAACAACTACAGAAAATTTTAACTTGACAACTATATAACCAAATAGTTATAAAATGTAAGTGGCAAGTTACTCTTGTCAATCGACATTACATCTATTCATTCGCACTCATTAAACAATGACAACAATTCTAGGAAAGCGCCGAAGCGCTAGTTTATGGGATCGATTCTGTAATTGGGTTACTAGTACGGAAAATCGGCTGTATGTAGGCTGGTTTGGAGTAATTCTCATTCCTACAGCTTTAACTGCGGCAATTGTCTTTGTTTTGGCGTTCGTGGCTGCGCCTCCCGTTGATGTAGACGGAATTCGGGAACCTGTAACTGGTTCGCTGCTTTACGGCAATAACATCATCACTGCGACTGTAGTTCCTACTTCAGCTGCTATTGGATTGCACTTTTACCCTATCTGGGAAGCTGCTTCTTTAGATGAATGGCTTTACAATGGCGGCCCTTACGAAACGATCGTCTTCCACTTTTTAATTGCTGTTTATGCTTACATGGGTCGGCAATGGGAATTATCGTACCGTTTAGGGATGCGTCCCTGGATAGCTGTAGCCTTTTCTGCACCTGCTGCGGCTGCAACTGCTGTGTTATTGATCTATCCCATTGGACAAGGCAGTTTCTCTGATGGAATGATGCTTGGTATCTCTGGAACTTTCAACTTCATGATTGTGTTTTCACCAGAACATAACATTCTGATGCATCCGTTTCATATGTTAGGGGTCGCGGGAGTGTTTGGCGGTGCGCTGTTTTCCGCAATGCACGGTTCTCTGGTGACTTCCACTTTGGTTCGGGAAACGACAGAGTTTGAATCGGCTAATACTGGATATAAGTTCGGTCAAGAAGGTGAAACCTACAACATCGTCGCGGCACACGGTTACTTTGGGCGATTAATTTTTCAATACGCCAGCTTTAATAACTCCCGCGCGTTGCATTTCTTCCTTGCTGCTTGGCCTGTAATCGGCATTTGGTTTGCAGCTTTAGGCGTTAGCACCATGTCGTTTAACTTGAATGGGTTTAATTTCAATAACTCTATTTTGGACAGTGAAGGAAGAACTATTAATACCTGGGCTGACCTGTTAAATAGAGCGAACCTAGGTATTGAGGTCATGCATGAGCGCAATGCTCATAACTTCCCGCTAGATTTAGCCTCTGGGGAAGCCCAACCGATCGCACTAAAAGCTCCAGCTATCGCTGGCTAGCTCCCGATTAACTTTTCCTTAACCCTGCTGTATCAGCACCCTTCCTCTAGGGTGCTTTTCTAATTAGAGTCAAAAAACTCCTGTATTGCTGCGCAGAGCCTTGAGGCTTTCAGCTTGTTGAAAAATGCGATCGCTAATCCGATTGCAAGCTAATTCACAAAGTTCAAAAATCATTGGGTCGGAAATCTCGTAATAGGCACTAGTACCTTTGGGCTGACGAGATAAAACCCCTGCTTGAGTTAATACTTTTAAATGTTTGGATAGATTGGCCTGCCCTAAGCCAGTCGCTTCCGCAATTTCCATCACATTCATCGGGCCTGACTTAAGACAGGTCAAAATCTGTAGTCGGCTAACTTCTGATAACACCTTGAAATACTCAGCAACCGCTGCGATTACTGCTGGTTCAGCCTGAGATGCCTTAATTTTTAGCATAGGTAGATTTATTCGTCAGCACAAAAATAGTTTATTAATTATTAAGTATATTGACATTCTCTCCTTACGCAGCTTCCTTTTGTGTAGAGATTGTCGTTTGGAGTCGGTTACATAGGGAAGTGTTGCCTATTTCAGAGTTTACTGATGCCATTGAGGAGATGACAATTAATGCAAAATATTATGTCATTGCGAGCAAAGCGAAGCAATCGCCTAGGATTGCTTCGCTTCGCTCGCAATAACTAAAGAAAGACGTGACACGAACACAGAAACAGTATGAATCAAAAACACCCAAAGTCAGTCAAAGTCAACAGCCTAGGCAATGCCCTCCACAACCTAGCTACAGTGGGCAATAACATTTGCTCGATATCATCATGCTTTAGGGCACACCACTGTTCTCTAACCATCTGTTGTATTCTTTATTCAAATGGGTATTACCTCTAATAAAGCCTGCCCATCTTTTGTTTTTATTTTATTATTTATCTATCTACTTTTTATGGAAGTAAATTCTTTAGTTAATTCAAGATTGTGCTAAATAAAAGTTTTGAGTTTGCTACAAGGGAGAAAGAATAATTATATGATTGTATTTGTATCCATCCTCCCCCAAAGCAATAGCTTTACCAAAGCTGGCTGGATTTCCATCTCATCAAGAGCATTCTCTAATGTTTAGTGCAGGTTGGTAAGCAGAAATATGCACTTACAAATAAGATTCAAGTTTGCCCTACCATTCGATCGCACTCGCCAGCATTTACCTAGGCATAACCCGTCTAGTGATTAAGAATAACTGGGGATTTCAATTTCTGAACTAGATTCAGCTGCTGTTATAGGGGTTGAGGATGGGATAGTTTTTTTGGTTTTGGGTGTCAAAACCATAGATAGTAATTTGGGGAATGCAAGGCAGGCAACAGTATTGGCGATAGTTAATAGTATACAATCTATGAAAGACATAGATTACCCCCTCCTTAAGCTGACAATTTATGGTTCTATTTCTTATTTTTAATCAAAATCTGTACTTTCAACTACATCCACAATTTTGAATTTCTTGTAGTTGCTATAAGCTAAGTAAATATATTGATTTTACATAGTGCAGCATAGATAAACCTCGTGGGTTAATAAGCCACAAATTTATTACTAATTCAAAATTCACAATCCACCATAATTGAATCTACGGATTTAAACTGTTACTTCAGATATAGGAGTTTCCCATAAAAAACTCAGCCTCTAAAGGGATGCTGTTGACTGCGAAATTCCGATATGACAAATTAGATAATTCGCGAATTATTGTGGATTAATTTTGATTGTTTAGTGTGAATAATAAATTCATGTTTTAAACGGTATAAATACAAGACTTATTATTTTCACAATCTAAAACCCCCCTTGAGAATCTCAACTCAACCCTGCTACTCTCAGGTAATTGTTAATTTGGAGTACAGCGATCGCAGAAATGAGGACGGAATCTACAGAAGGGGCTGCCCGTAATTGGGTGAGCAGTACAATAAGGAAAGGTAGTAATTGGGATTATACTTTTTTGCGAACTCGCACCTTTGGGCGATGATTCAGTAGGTTTGGCTTTAGGTGAGAGAATTATCGATAAAAGCTTGGGGAATGCTAGACAAGCAACAGTGTTGATGAGTGTCAGCAATGCAGCATCCTTTAAAACCATAGGTAATCACCCCCTTTTCTAAATAGGTGGTCGCTAGTGTTAGTTTTCAGCAAAGTCTGTGCAATTGCATTGATTGCCAGCACATCCATTGCTTTTAAACTATATAAATTAAGATTATCATAAATTTTTGTAAATGGAAGCGTGGGTTTTCCGAAAATGCTATACCAGAAGGCATTGTGTATATTGAAGTCATTTATCAAAAAGTAGCCATTTACTATTTAGGTCATGTGTTATGTCAACAACCAAACCTGCATCTATTTATTTATCTAATATCAGCGAACAAGAACGTTTAGCATTAAAACGTTTGGCAGATTATACACATGTGAATTCGTTGCCAGAGATTTGGCCGTTAGCAGCAAAGTTATTTAAGACTACCGTTGCTCTACACAATCCTCATGCTCAACCAGAGGTAGTAATTAATTACGCTCAGTTAGCAGAGCAAATTCAAAAATTTGCGGCTGGGTTACAAGCTTTAGGGGTAAAAGTAGGCGATCGCATTTCTCTAATTGCCGATAATAGTCCCAGGTGGTTCATTGCCGACCAAGGTATTATGACGGCTGGGGGTGTTGATGCGGTGCGTAGCTCCCAAGCCGAAAAGGAAGAATTGCTGTTTATTGTGGCGAATAGCGGTAGCACGGCGTTAGTAGTTGAAGATCTAAAGACGCTGAAGAAACTGCAAGATCGGCTCAACGACTTACCAATTCATCTGGTAATCTTGCTTTCAGACGAAACGCCACCTACAGAGGAAACTCTCAAAGTACTAAGTTTTTCACAGGTAATAGAAATTGGCTCTAACCATACTCTAGAACCAGTACAGCAAAGCTACGATACCCTGGCAACGCTGATTTATACTTCGGGTACTACAGGTAAGCCCAAGGGTGTGATGCTCACTCATGGAAATTTATTGCACCAGGTGACTACATTCGGGACTGTGGTGCAACCCAACGTAGGCGACATTGCTTTGAGTATCCTACCTACGTGGCACAGCTATGAAAGAACAGTGGAGTATTACTTACTCTCTCAAGGTTGCGCACAGGTTTATACTAATTTGCGTTCTGTGAAAAAAGATTTGAAAGAATTTAAGCCCCATTACATGGTGGCTGTACCCCGTTTATGGGAATCAATTTATGAAGGAGCGCAAAAGCAGTTTCGCGAACAACCAGCTAATAAGCAACGCTTAGTTAACTTTTTACTAGACAATAGCAATAAATACCTTCAAGCCAAACGAATTGCTGAGGGACTGAGTTTAGAGCATCTTGAATCTTCTGCAATGGAAAGATTTTCGGCAAGGATACAAGCTGCTGCTTTGTCGCCTCTCCACGCCCTAGGAGAAAAACTGGTGTATGCTAAAGTCCGAGAAGCAACAGGAGGACGAATCAAGCATGTAATTAGCGGTGGTGGCGCACTTCCCAAGCACATCGATAACTTTTTTGAAATTATTGGTGTAGAAATTTTGCAAGGCTATGGCTTAACCGAAACATCTCCTGTGACTAATGTTCGTCGTCCTTGGCATAATGTACGCGGCTCATCTGGCCCCACACTTCCCGCTACAGAAACTAAAATTGTAGATCCAGAGACTCGCAAACCTCTCCCAGTTGGCGAGCGAGGCTTGGTGTTGCTGAGGGGGCCGCAAATTATGCAAGGCTATTACCAAAATCCAGAAGCGACAGCAAAAGCTATCGATCCTGAAGGTTGGTTTGATAGCGGCGATTTGGGTTGGGTGACGCCTCAAAATGACTTGGTGCTAACTGGCAGAGCTAAGGATACGATTGTCTTAACTAACGGCGAAAATATCGAACCACAGCCGATAGAAGATGCCTGTTTGCGATCGCCCTACATCGATCAAATTATGCTTGTTGGTCAAGATCGGCGTAGCCTTGGTGCTTTGATTGTCCCCAATATCGAAGCCTTAGAAAAATGGGCAGAAACTCAAAACCTGACCTCAAGTACGCAAAATGAGAATATTACCGCCTCACCCAGTCAAAAAATTGACCTGGAGAGTAAAATAATCCAGGAATTATTTAGGAAGGAATTGAATCGGGAAGTGCAAAATCGTCCAGGCTATCGAATCGATGACCGTATTGGCCCGTTCAAACTCATTCCTGAGCCTTTTTCTATTGAAAATGGCTTGATGACACAAACACTAAAAATCAGGCGTCATGTTGTCGCAGATCGCTATCGCGATATCATTAACGCCATGTTTGCCTCATAATTCCACGTACAAAATATAGAGTGAACGTGAAACTGTATGGATGTCTCCAAATCTCAATCTCAACAATTGCTTCTGAAGCGTATCGTTAATGTCAAAGTCATTGTTACTCCTCTGTGGAAAGAGGAAATACAACAGCAATTGCAAGCTCAAATCAATCAAACCGATCAGCAATTGCAACAACTCGACATTGAAGGACAAAGAGCAATTACTGCAATTCAAAAACAGAGTTTGCAACCACCAGGGCCTCAAACCCTTCAACAAATTGATAATATTCAACTCCAAGTCAATCAAAAGAAAAGCGAACTGCTAGAGCAAAAAAATCAATTTCTGCAAAATCTCCAGCAAGTACAATTTCTTGAGTTAGATCAGGAAGTTAACCAATTTCAAATGGAAGGTTTTTTCCGCATAGAACCAGGTGATAATTTAATTAGCAAAACCCAGGTTGAAATTGTTTTACGTGACGGTATTGTAGAAGAAATTCGTGGCGATATCTAATCAAAGTTAAATTTTCAAGGATGAAGGTTTAAATTTCCTACTCTATACTTCATCCTTTTGTTGACAGCTGAGGTTTAAATTATTTTTTAGGCGGTTCCTAGTTCCACAATGCACCTGGGAACCAGCCCAGACAATTTGCCATACAGGTGGTGAGCTAACTAATAGCGATCGCCCAAATGTAGTCATCTCGACTCGATATTTAACTGCACTACCTAAATTATCGCTATGTTGTAGCTGCGTAATCGTCACTAAAGCCTGATTTCGTTGCGGATAAACTACCTCTACTTTACGCGTTCCTACCTCGGAAGCTGTATCATCAAAAGCGCTCAAAGCAAGAGTAGCAGGGTCGCTACCTTGGAGGTTAGAGTTAATGCTTTCCAGCGGTATAGTTTTATAGTGACTACGCTCTGGATAGGTTTCAATATTTTGAGATATTTGAGTTACAGCTACCTCCTGTGCTTGTCCATTTCCTGTCTCAAGACTTTGTGCCGATGGTGGGTGTTGAGAGAGATAAACTCCCGTACCAGCAGTGGCAAACAAACCTATTATCACAATCAAGAACAATTTCCACTTTACTGTCATAAAATTAAACAAAAATTTCAAACAAGTAAATTATCAATTTTGAATTTTAAATTGAAGCTTAACCGCCGATCCTCTACCTTCTGGTTGCCAGCAGCCTTTGTTTTCTGGTGAGTGATTATACGGAAAATCAAGATAGATAACAAACTCATTTGATTGATAAACAACTCGCTGTGGCAGTTGACTGTTACTCATACTCAGCGATCGCAATTGCATCGTTATTATCTAGACCTTGATTTTGCCTTTAAGTTCCTGGTGCCATTGGTCAAGAGTCTAAAGTCCAGAGTCAACAGTGAATCAATTATTTCTCCCCACCCTCCCCACACTCCCTTTTCCCCCTTTTCCCCCTTTTCCCCCTGTTCCCTGCCCCCTTACCTCTTATCCTCTGCCTTTCTTGGTGAAAAATCTCCAACCTAAAATTCTCGTGCCAAGATACAATTCGATCTGGTAAAAGCTGTTAAAGTCCATAAATTCATTGATTCACCAAACCACCCTATGAGCATTTACGAAGTATTTATGCCGGCGCTGAGTTCCACCATGACCGAAGGCAAGATTGTCTCTTGGGTGAAGTCGCCAGGCGATAAAGTGGAAAAAGGCGAAACAGTGGTGGTTGTCGAGTCAGATAAGGCAGATATGGATGTGGAATCCTTTTATGAAGGATATCTGGCTCACATTTTAGTACCAGCTGGTGAATCTGCGCCTGTGGGAGATGCGATCGCTTTCATCGCTGAAACAGAAGCTGAAATCGAAACTGCTAAGTCTGCTGCTAATTCTGGTAGCGCTGCTGCGCCTGCTAGTGCTGCTCCCGAACCAGTTGCCGCAACTGTGTCAGATCCTACACCAGCTTTGGCGTCTCAAAATGGCTCAAATCACCGAGAAGGAAGACTTGTGGTTTCACCCCGCGCCCGCAAGTTGGCAAAAGAGCTAAAAGTTGATTTAAAGACGCTTCAAGGTAGCGGCCCCTACGGTCGCATTGTTGCTGAAGATGTGGAAGCAGCTGCAAAGCAGGGTAAGCCAGCCGCTACCGCACCAGTTGCACCGCCACCATCTGTACCAACAACCACACCAGTTACACCGCCATCGCGCCCAGCAGCACCCGCACCCGTTCCCACCGCAGCGAGCGCTGTTCCCGGTCAGATAGCACCTTTGACTACCTTCCAAAGTGCAGTAGTACGGAATATGGTAGCTACCCTATCTGTACCTGTTTTCCGCGTAGGCTACACAATTACCACTGATGGACTAGACAAGCTTTATAAGCAGATTAAATCCAAGGGCGTGACAATGACAGTGCTACTAGCAAAAGCTGTAGCAGTAACGCTGCAAAAACACCCATTACTCAATGCTAGCTACTCAGATCAAGGAATTGTTTATCATTCTGATATCAACATTTCCGTAGCTGTAGCAATGGATGATGGTGGATTAATTACACCTGTGTTGAAGAATGCAGACATAGTAGATATTTATTCCCTATCGCGCACTTGGAAGTCTTTGGTAGATCGTGCTAGGACAAAACAACTACAGCCAGACGAATACAATAGCGGCACCTTTACCGTGTCAAACTTGGGGATGTTTGGCGTGGACAAATTTGACGCTATTTTACCTCCGGGACAAGGTGCAATTTTAGCGATCGGTGCAGCTCGTCCGCAAGTTGTAGCCACGCCTGATGGTTTGTTTGCTGTACGGCAACAAATGCAGGTAAATATTACCGCCGATCATCGCATTATTTACGGTGCCCATGCCGCTGCATTCTTACAAGATTTAGCTAAGTTAATTGAGACCGATGCTCAATCTTTGACACTGTAACAAAGATTATTAAAAAAACAAACTTACATTTAAGACTTGGAGCCAGATCTACTCCAAGTCTTTCTATTTAGCTAGGCAAATATTAATAGCGCTCAATACAAATTAAATGCGACTTTTAAGTAGACTTTAGTATCTTAATCTATCGAGAAATCTTGTATTTTTCTTTGCGTTTTTGCGCTTGGCGTGAGATAAAAAAGATGTGGTTTATTTACCTGAAAATACCTGTAATTTTGAAAGGACTTGCAGCAATCACTGCTACAGATTTATCAGCTTGGGTACAACAAGCCAAACCCCATGCTGGACGCGGAAAAGTTGCCGATCGCACTTCCAGATTAAATATAGCTAATCCTGATTGGTTTGCAGTTCACATCTGTTGTGCAACTGGACAAACTTACAGTGCAGGCGATACAGGTTGTGTATTCCCACTCATGAGTGTCATTAAGGCATTTTCACTACTCTATCTTTTAGAAAATTTTGGGGTAGAGAGGGTTTTGCAGTGGGTAGGGGTAGAACCATCAGCAGCAGCATTTAATTCCCTAGATCAATTAATTGCCGATCGCGGACGTCCCCGCAATCCGATGATTAATAGTGGAGCCATTACTTTAGCTGATAAATTACCCGGAGAAAATGCTAGCGATCGCACTCAGCAGTTTTGTCAATGGCTGAACCAATTAGCAGGTTCAAAGCTCAAGTTGGATGAATTAATGCTCGCTTCAGTACGTTTAACACGTTCGCCAGCTAATAAAGCGATCGCTAATTATCTGGCTCAAACTGGATATGTAGAAAATTTTGCTATAGCTCTTGACAGTTACGAACAAATATGCTGTCTATCGGGTAATGTCGAAGATTTAGCGCTGATCGGCAAACTTTTAGCTTATGAAAATGGCTTAGTATCAGCAAAACACCGCCGCATAGTAAATGCCGTAATGTTAACCTGTGGATTGTATGAGGCGTCTGCCGAGTTTGCCGTGAGGATTGGTCTACCAATGAAATCGGGCATTGGTGGTGGACTATTAGCAACAATACCAGGTGAAGGAGCGATCGCTTGTTACAGCCCCGCTTTGGATACGGTGGGAAACCCAGTAGCGGGGCTGGCTTTTGTGGAAACTTTAGCACAAGAGCTAGATTTAAGTATTTTTGGATAATTGGCGTAGTTTTTATTGCGGTGCTACTGGTGTAGGTAACAAATTTGGCGATCCTGTCTCTGAAGACTTTGGTTGTTCTTCAGTATTTTTCGCCGATGGTTGAGGTATTTCAGTTGCAGGAAGTGTTGGTATAGCCTCTGGTGATGGTGCAGTGGGTAGGGGTGCTGGGGAGCCAATAACTTCTGGCAGCGTGGGCGGTAAGCTGGGCGATAGTTGGGGTGTAGGACGTGGACGCCGCTGGAAATATCTGCTAAATCCGGTTTTTTCTGGCTGTTTGCTCTGTGGCTGAGGTGATGCAATGGGAGAAGGTACTGGCGTTACCTCTGGCTGTGATTGAGGTAATACAGTAGCTTCAGGTGTTGGCGTTATCTCTGGCTGCGGCTTTGAGATCTTCTCTGGAGGCGCAGTAGATTCTGGTTGCGGAGATTCAATAATCTCTGGTAGCGTTGGTGACACGCTAGGAGATGGTGTGACAGATGGACGAGGACGACGCTGGAAATATCCGCCAGACTTGGGTTTTTCTGGGGACTCAGTAGTTGCTGGTGTTGGTGTTACTTCTGGCTGTGGTTCTGGTGATGGTACAGGCTTTGGTTTTGATAATTTTGGTTCATCGGGCTGCTTTAACTCAGCTGGTGGTGTTACAGGAACTTTGGGAATTTCAATTTCTGGTGTTGGCTGTGTTTCAGGTGTGGCTGTAGGGGTAGGTGTAGGAGTTGGTTCAGCAGGTGGTATCTTGGCGGTATAATTTGGGTCTACAATGCCACGTACCTCATCTGCTGTCAGTTCTCCTCTGACAATTCTCGAAAGCGTATCTTTACCATTCGGCTGGTAGTTAATCAGTCCAACTGTAGTGTTAAAAACATTTTTTACAGGATTACCCTGGTTATCAAGAAATTCCAATTTCACCCAATTTTTACCAGGTTTGAAGCCTTTGAGGTAAATTGCTTGCCAGCGATCGAGAACAAAGCTTTCACCATTAATTGTGCAACGAATCCGCCAATCACTGAGATTGTCGTTTGGGTTGTCTTGAGCAACCAAGTGGAGAGGCGCATTTGTTAAGTAAAAGTCTAGTAGGATTGGTTCAGATCCGTAGTCACCCTTAGGACGGCTGTAAGTTAGTAGAGGTAGCGATGGATCGGGATTGTTATCTTCGGTTTTGGTGACAATGTGAAACTTTGTCTGGGCGTAAGCACCTTCATTTTTGAAGCTTTCATGCCAAGGGCGGGAAGCAAAGACGCGTAAAGTATGAGTACCTGGGGATAGATCTGAGAAAACCAAGGGCTGATTTAAATCGTAAACAGCTACATATGGTTGGTTGTCGAGAATTACGTGGAGATGGGGGCCTAATTCTAATTGCGAGTTCTTAAATATTGGTAAATCCTTCACCTGAAAGCGGACTGTAACTTTATTTTCTTGGAGGACTTCATCAGGTTGAGGTGTAACTATTGCTACTTGCGGCTGATAAACTTCCAAAGCTGGGCGCAATTCTTGGATTGTCCCTGGTGGGGAAACTTCGGAAAATTCTTTGGATATCTGTTGTGGTTTCGCTCCATAACTAACAGATATATCTTGGCTGGCAGCTTTCTCACCGCAGCTTACCAAACTCAAGACTATTAACAATGTCATCAGCCACCTTAAACCAGCGAACCTCCAAGGAAGGAGATTCCCTATCGTCTTTTGCCAAGAGTTCATGCCTTCCACCCAGCGATCGCCTTTAACAACTGCCAAATTATTTTGGCTCAAACTGTCCATAGCGCACTATAGCTCAAAAGATGAAATTTGCTTCACTCCATAGGTTTTTACTTTGTCTTTTTGGAGACATAGCAGAATATGTCGTTTTTTTGACAGTTTTTTGCTAACTGTAATTTAAACCAGGAAGCAACAAATACAACAGCCGAAACGCCCACGGCACAAGCACAAACTATAAGTTTTACGAATTGTGTGCCTTTGTAAATAAAATGAATAAACTATTGACTTTTTGCCCATTAGTTTGAAGTTAAAAGGCAGATTGGACAATTATTCCAGTGATTTTGAATTATTGTTAAATTATCGCCAACAATGTACAAGTTAAGACTTTATAATTCAACAGAAACAAACTTCCACATCGGGTCTGAATCGCCCCCAGAAAAATCTGGAGATGCGAGAATAGTTAACTTTGTGGTTTCCTGATTCCTCATTCCTTATCTAGAGAGGAGGTCGAATGACGATTAGTCCTCCGGAGCGAGAGGAAAAAAAGGCAAGAGTAATAGTCGATAACGATCCTGTACCTACCTCTTTTGAGAGATGGGCAACCCCAGGGCACTTCGACAGAACTTTAGCCAGAGGTCCCAAAACCACCACATGGATTTGGAACCTACATGCCCTCGCCCACGATTTTGATACACATACCAGCGATCTAGAAGACATATCCCGCAAGATATTCGCAGCACACTTCGGCCACTTAGCTGTAGTGACGATTTGGCTGAGCGGGATGATATTCCACGGCGCTAAGTTTTCCAATTACGAAGCTTGGTTGAGCGACCCTTTAAACGTTAGACCTAGTGCTCAAGTCGTTTGGCCCATAGTCGGGCAAGACATCTTAAACGGTGATGTTGGCGGTGGCTTCCACGGTATTCAAATCACCTCTGGCTTGTTCCAAGTATGGCGTGGCTGGGGTATTACAAACTCATTCCAGCTCTACGTAACAGCCATTGGCGGCTTGGTATTAGCAGGCTTGT
The DNA here is from genome assembly GCF_963875125.1 of Calothrix sp. NIES-2098. Classification (NCBI taxonomy): domain Bacteria; kingdom Bacillati; phylum Cyanobacteriota; class Cyanophyceae; order Nostocales; family Calotrichaceae; genus Calothrix; species Calothrix sp. NIES-2098. The sequence goes on along the minus strand of NZ_CAWNKJ010000001.1, from coordinate 6,265,181 downwards.
TCCTGTTTGCTGGTTGGTTCCATTACCACAAGCGTGCTCCCAAACTGGAATGGTTCCAGAATGTGGAATCCATGCTGAATCACCACCTGCAAGTATTGCTAGGTTGTGGTTCTTTGGGATGGGCTGGACACTTAATTCACGTGTCCGCACCGACTAACAAGCTGTTGGATGCAGGGGTAGCTGTCAAAGATATTCCCTTGCCCCACGAGTTCATCCTGAACAAAGACTTGTTGACCGAGCTTTATCCCAGCTTTGCTAATGGTTTAGCACCTTTCTTCACCTTGAACTGGGGTCAGTACGCTGACTTCCTCACCTTCAAAGGCGGTCTAAACCCAGTAACAGGCGGCTTGTGGCTGACAGATATTTCTCATCACCACTTGGCGATCGCTGTACTGTTTATCATTGCAGGACACCAATACCGCACTAACTGGGGTATCGGTCACAGCATTAAAGAGATCCTCGAAAACCATAAAGGCCCCTTCACTGGTGAAGGTCACAAAGGTCTTTATGAAAACCTGACTACATCTTGGCACGCTCAGTTAGGCACCAACCTAGCCTTCTTGGGTTCCTTGACCATCATCATCGCGCACCACATGTACGCGATGCCCCCCTATCCATATTTGGCAACTGACTACGCTACGCAGTTGTGTATCTTTACACACCATATTTGGATTGGTGGTTTCCTAATCGTTGGGGGTGCTGCTCACGCAGCTATCTTCATGGTTCGGGATTACGATCCAGTTGTGAACCAAAACAACGTACTGGATCGGGTGATTCGTCACCGGGATGCGATTATCTCTCACTTAAACTGGGTTTGTATTTTCCTCGGCTTCCATAGCTTTGGACTTTACATCCACAACGACACAATGCGTGCATTGGGTCGTCCCCAAGATATGTTCTCCGATACAGCAATTCAGTTGCAGCCAGTGTTTGCCCAGTGGGTACAAAATATCCACGCTTTAGCTCCTGGTACAACTGCACCGAATGCCTTAGAACCGGTGAGCTATGTCTTCGGCGGTGGTATTTTGGCTGTAGGCGGTAAAGTAGCAGCTGCACCTATTGCTTTGGGTACAGCCGACTTCTTAATTCACCACATTCATGCCTTTACCATTCACGTAACCGTCCTCATCCTCCTGAAGGGTGTACTGTTTGCTCGTAGTTCTCGTCTGATTCCAGACAAAGCAAACTTGGGCTTCCGCTTCCCTTGCGACGGCCCAGGCCGTGGCGGTACTTGCCAAGTATCCGGTTGGGATCATGTATTCCTCGGACTATTCTGGATGTACAACTCTCTGTCAATTGTAATTTTCCACTTCAGCTGGAAGATGCAATCTGATGTTTGGGGAACTGTAGACGCAGCAGGTAATGTGACTCACATTACTGGTGGTAACTTTGCCCAAAGTGCCATCACAATCAACGGTTGGTTGCGTGACTTCTTGTGGGCACAAGCTTCACAAGTAATCAACTCCTACGGAAGTGCGCTGTCTGCTTACGGACTCATGTTCTTGGGCGCTCACTTTGTATGGGCATTCAGCTTAATGTTCCTGTTCAGCGGTCGTGGCTACTGGCAAGAACTAATTGAGTCCATCGTTTGGGCGCATAATAAACTGAAGGTAGCACCATCAATTCAGCCTCGCGCTTTGAGCATTACTCAAGGTCGGGCAGTAGGTGTAGCTCACTACCTCTTAGGAGGAATTGCTACCACCTGGGCATTCTTCCACGCACACATTCTTTCAGTAGGGTAGCAATCAGCTATATAGAGTACTGGGTGCTGGGTACTGAGTGCCTAGTTAAAACTCAGAACTCAGGACTCAGGACTCTCAAAGCTGAAACTGATGGCTAAAGGTCAGAGGAATTATCAAACCTATGGCAACAAAATTTCCAAAATTTAGCCAGGATCTCGCACAGGACCCGACTACTCGTCGGATTTGGTATGCGATCGCTACAGGCAACGACTTTGAAAGCCATGATGGCATGACGGAAGAGAATCTTTACCAAAAGATTTTCGCCACTCACTTCGGTCACTTGGCAATCATCTTCCTGTGGACTTCCAGCCTCCTGTTCCACGTAGCCTGGCAAGGTAACTTTGAACAGTGGATCAAAGATCCCCTTCACATCCGTCCCATTGCTCACGCAATTTGGGACCCCCACTTTGGTAAACCAGCGATCGAAGCTTTCACTCAAGCTGGCGCTAGCAATCCGGTAAACATTACATACTCCGGTATTTACCACTGGTGGTACACCATCGGTATGCGGACAAACAGCGAACTGTACACTGGTTCAGTTTTCCTCTTACTGTTGGCAGCATTGTTCCTGTTTGCTGGTTGGTTGCACTTGCAACCCAAGTACCGTCCTAGCCTGGCTTGGTTCAAGAATGCTGAATCTCGCCTTAACCACCACTTAGCTGGTTTGTTTGGTGTTAGCTCTTTGGCATGGGCAGGTCACTTGATTCACGTTGCTATCCCCGAAGCTCGCGGACAGCACGTAGGTTGGGACAACTTCCTCAGCACTCCTCCCCACCCAGCAGGGTTACAACCCTTCTTCACTGGTAACTGGGGTGTTTACGCCCAGAACCCTGACACAGCAGGTCATGTGTTCGGTACATCCCAAGGGGCAGGGACTGCAATTCTAACTTTCTTAGGTGGTTTCCATCCGCAAACAGAAGCCCTGTGGTTGACTGACATCGCTCACCACCACTTGGCGATCGCTGTACTCTTCATTGTTGCTGGTCACATGTACCGTACCAACTTTGGTATTGGTCACAGCATCAAAGAAATGATGAATGCCAAAACTTTCTTTGGCAAACCAGTTGAAGGTCCGTTCAACCTACCTCACCAAGGTATATACGACACCTACAACAACTCTCTCCACTTCCAATTGGGTTGGCACCTAGCTTGTTTGGGTGTTCTCACCTCTTGGGTAGCGCAGCACATGTACTCGATGCCCTCCTATGCGTTTATCGCTAAGGACTACACAACACAGGCAGCGTTGTACACCCACCACCAATACATCGCTATCTTCTTGATGGTTGGTGCCTTTGCTCACGGCGCAATCTTCTGGGTTCGTGACTACGACCCCGAACAAAACAAAGGGAACGTCCTAGAACGTGTTCTCAAGCACAAAGAAGCGATCATTTCCCACCTTAGCTGGGTATCTCTCTTCTTAGGCTTCCACACCCTAGGTTTGTACGTTCACAACGACGTAGTAGTTGCTTTTGGTACACCTGAAAAGCAAATCCTGATTGAGCCAGTATTTGCGCAGTTCGTCCAAGCTGCTAATGGTAAGGTACTGTACGGATTGGATGTTCTGTTGTCCAACCCCGATAGTATTGCTTACACAGCTTATCCTAACTACGCTAACGTCTGGTTACCTGGTTGGTTAGATGCCATCAATGCTGGTACTAACTCCCTGTTCTTAACAATTGGCCCTGGCGACTTCTTGGTACACCATGCGATCGCCTTAGGTCTGCACACCACCACCTTGATTCTCGTTAAGGGTGCTTTGGATGCTCGTGGTTCCAAGCTGATGCCCGATAAAAAGGACTTCGGTTATGCATTCCCTTGCGACGGCCCTGGTCGTGGCGGTACTTGCGACATCTCCGCTTGGGACGCTTTCTATCTAGCTCTGTTCTGGGCATTGAATACAGTAGGTTGGTTAACCTTCTACTGGCACTGGAAGCACCTCGGTATTTGGCAAGGTAACGTTGCTCAGTTCAACGAAAACTCCACATACTTAATGGGCTGGTTCCGTGATTACCTCTGGGCTAACTCTGCTCAGTTGATTAACGGATACAACCCCTACGGCGTGAATAACTTGTCTGTTTGGGCTTGGATGTTCCTATTCGGACACCTAGTTTGGGCAACAGGCTTCATGTTCCTCATCTCCTGGAGAGGTTACTGGCAAGAGTTGATTGAAACCCTTGTCTGGGCGCACGAGCGTACTCCTCTAGCTAACTTGGTTCGCTGGAAAGATAAGCCCGTTGCTCTCTCCATCGTTCAAGCTCGTTTGGTTGGTCTAACTCACTTCGCTGTGGGCTATGTTCTAACCTACGCAGCATTCCTAATTGCCTCCACCGCTGGTAAGTTCGGTTGATCCTAGCTAATAGTGTTTTAGGTAATTAAGCAAAATCCCCTGCCGTAAGGTGGGGGATTTTTACTTGTGGTTAATTTTTCTATTTTTATGGGAACTCTAGAGTAAATACTTTATGCAGAGGATATCAATAAGATGACATTACAAGCACAAGTAAAACAAAATTCAAATTGTGCAATTTTTTCTCGAAATTATTCTGAGCATCTTGATGAAGCAGTTGAAATTAGTAGCCAGAAATTAGTAGCCATAATCCCAGACAGCCAATCACTTTCCGCTCATCTGTCGTTTGGTCATCAGCTAAATTAGCAATAGAAACTCACGGTCAACGTAAAATCTACTTTGCTCCTGTAGGAGATTCTAACTTAGTAAGATATGAAGGAAATTTAGAAAAAATTGAATTGTATCCAGAATTTAATCTTCAAACAGCACAAGATTTACTACAGTACTGCACACAGTCAACTAGAGGAGAAGGTTTATGGGAAAAAGCTGAAAAAGTAGGTGTGAAAACACTATATGTAATTTCTAACTGTCAAAAACTCAGGTCGCCTTTTCTTTTTACTGGTTTAAGAAAATTAATAGATGCCTCTCCAATTGATGCTAATTTTAGCCGTAGTTATGCTCTAGTCTACGAAATATAAATATATATATTAATAACGAACATCAAGTTTGTATAATTTTCAAAGCAAATTATACGGATATGTAAATTAGGAGCTAGTCAAATTCAGCCGCTGAATTTACTTCTACTTTAAGGTTTTTGATTGACATAATAGCAACCAAAAAGCGATCGCCTATTTCAGATAATCATGATAAAATTTCTTCTTACACAATAAACCCTATAAAAAATTAGTAAGATGTCTATTCCTGAAATTACGCAAACGCTGTTAAAAGCCAAACAAGACAAAGGCCTGAGCTTTGCTGATTTAGAAAAAATTCTTGGACGCGATGAAGTTTGGATTGCTGCTGTATTCTATCGTCAAGCTAGTGCATCTGAGGAAGAGGCTAAGTTGCTGGTGGAAGCTTTGGATTTAGGCCCTATCTATATTAAAGAGTTAACTGAATACCCGGTAAAAGGATTAGGCCCAGTGGTACCAACAGACCCGCTGATTTATCGTTTCTACGAGATTATGCAGGTATACGGCTTCCCCATTAAAGATGTGATTCAGGAAAAATTTGGCGACGGGATTATGAGCGCAATTGATTTTACCTTGGATATTGAAAAAGAAGCAGATCCTAAAGGCGATCGCGTGAAAATTATTATGTCTGGGAAATTTCTTCCCTACAAAAAATGGTAGGTTTTTAGTAGTGGATAGGATATGCGCATTCCTATCCTGATGCCAGCAATTATTTTTTTAACTCAATACTTCTTCTAAGTTGAAAATAGTTATAAATATAAAAACGCGATAATTTTACAATATTAATTACTCTTGACAGCAGAACCTAAAAAAACGCAGAAAACTAATAACTTTAATCCTTATTATACCCAAAATAATGGAGCAATATATTTAGGTGACAGTCTAGAACTAATAAAATTCCTTGATGACAATACTATTAATTTAATTCTCACTTCACCTCCATTTGCGCTTACACGCAAAAAAGAATACGGTAATGAAAGCGCAGAAAAATATATAGAATGGTTTCTACCTTTCGCATACGAATTTAAACGAGTACTGGCTGATAACGGCTCATTGATTTTAGATTTGGGTGGTGCTTATCTGTCTGGTAACCCTGTGCGGAGTATCTACCAATACGAACTTTTAGTGAGATTGTGTAAAGAAGTTGGCTTTTTTCTCGCGCAAGAATTCTATCACTATAATCCAGCTAGATTACCTACCCCTGCGGAGTGGGTGACAATTAGGCGAATTCGTGTCAAAGATTCAGTAAATGTAGTTTGGTGGTTATCAAAAACACCCAATCCTAAAGCCGATAATAGAAAAATTCTCAAGCCATATAGCCAGAGTATGAAACAATTACTCAAGAATGGCTATCAAGCCAAAATACGTCCTAGCGGACATGATATTTCTGATAAATTCCAAAAGGATAACCAAGGTGCAATTCCGCCAAACTTACTAGAAATTGCTAATACTGAATCTAATAGTGCTTATTTACGTCGCTGTAAAGCAGTAGGAATTAAACCTCATCCAGCACGTTTTCCTCAAGCTTTCGCGGAGTTCTTTATTAAATTTTTGACTGATGCAGGTGATGTAGTATTAGATCCATTTGCAGGATCTAACACAACTGGGTTTGTTGCTGAGACTTTGCAACGCCGATGGCTTGCTTTTGAAATCAATGAGGATTATGTTATGGGAAGCCGTTACCGTTTTAGCCAATAATCAGCAAACTGTAATCAGTTTTATATCTGAACTCAGAGTTTATTGCCTCAAAAAATTATACTCAGTCTGAGGTATGAATTTCTAATTCAAACTTTGATAATTGGCTACTGATAACTTTTTGAATAGTTAAAATGTTCGCTTTGAACTTTTAATTCGCGAACCCAAAAGCAGATTTAGATTTCACCATTCACCTGCATTTTATGGACTTCATCTGCTAGCTCTTGACGACTTTGATCGTCGAGTTTGTCAATTGCTAACATCCCCATAAGTATCACCTCTTTCAGAGTCAAACGTGTCGAATGTGCCTGTTTTTGCACAATCTCCTTAATAATGGGACTGACACCGATCGCAGTACTAGCTCTTGCCACGAAATAACAGTAAATATTAATGACTTCGCCTAAATCTTAGCATTTATAATCGGCTTATTCTATATAACTATAGTAATCAATTTAAATTGCTTAAATGCAGATTTTACATATAAGCATTAATAGCAATATTGACCAAATGCTAATACCAGAAACAAAACTAAATTTCCTATCTCTTTGGTTATAATCTTCTAAAAATGTAGCTATTCCTCTATAATTTCCACTAATTCTTCAATCATCACATCAAATGTCCGAGCCAATTTGTGGATAGCCGTAAAATCCACTGTTGTCATCCCAGAACGGCGAGCATAGCTTCTCACTGTACTGTAAATCACGCCAGAGCGATCGGAAACCTCTTTGAGAGTCCATCCTTTCTCTTGTGCTAGTTCTCGAATCTTTAACCTGATTAATCCCATATTTGACATATGATGCCTTAGCATCACTTAATTTTATATGAGAAAATTAAAATCGATAGCCTCTTCTCTAGCAAAATCAAGGCAATCAGTAAAATTCCCTAAATTAGGGAGCTTAAAGTTAATTCCATATCTACCATGCTAACAACATTCAAGCTAGCAGCCATCTTGATGAGAAAATCAAAAAACATTTACGAATTACTAACAGTGTAATCACAGAGAACATTAGTGTAATAAAAGACTAATATAGCGATCGCTTTTGACATTTTTATAGAGCTAAGGGAGCAGTAAAGCACCTAAATTTCAGAAACAATAGTGTTAGGGTCAGTAGAATCTATGTTTGTATTCAAAGTATTCTTACAGATAGAATTGCCTGAATATCCGTAAAAATTCGGTTTAAAGAGATTGTGAATTATCAAATTGAACCCCGTAAACCTGCTTTACAGACATAGACCGAGTAAATCAAAATAAGAACTTACACCGAAGTAAAATTTTCCTGAATTTAACCAGTCACTACTGTCATAAGAGAAAGCAATGAGTATAGGAGAGAGAAAACGATGAGGGACCCTTATCTGTTGGCAGCAAGCTTGTTAACAGTATTGGCAATACCAGCATCGGCTCTTCCACAGATGTCGATTATTCTGCCAGAACATTCTAAATTTCATTGGGATTTAAGACAGGGTTCACAGCCAACAATAAGTAACAAAGCAATCCCTACTGTTGATGTCTCCTTACCAGAATTTACTAGTCAGGCTTTACAAACTTTAGATAGTTCGCCACCGATAGTAGGTGAAAAATTTATTCCCAACTTTGGGCCGGCTTTACCAGAATTTACCAATCAGGATTTAGCAGCGCCAGTAGAGTCATCAGTTAACTCTACTACCCTAGGAGCTAACCGTATACTAGCTTCAAATAGTCAACTTTACTACCAAAGATTAGCGGCTTTGAAAACAGGTCAAATTAATAAAGGCCTAGATGAAGATAGTTTGGAGTCATTGTCAGAGTCAGCTAAGAAACGCCAACTAACTTATGAAGATTGGAAACGTTTACTAGCTTTGGAAGCTAAAGCGATCGCTCAAGGTAAAGGCACAAATCGGTTAAGCATTTTGGTAGGTGATTCTTTAAGCATGTGGTTTCCTAAAGAAAAACTGCCTGCTGGCAAATTGTGGTTAAATCAGGGAATATCTGGAGATACCTCTACTGGTGTCTTAAGAAGATTGTCAGCATTTTCCGAGACGCGACCAGATGCGATTTACGTCATGGCTGGGATTAACGACATCCGCAAGAATACTAGTGATGAAGTAATTTTACGCAATCATCGCCGGATTATGCGTAGCTTACGGCAGGCGCACCCCAAGTCTCAGATAATTATCCAATCAATATTACCTGCTCGTCTACCGAGCATTTCTAACCAGCGCATTCGTTATCTCAATACACAACTCGAACTGATAGCTAAACAAGAAAAAGTTACTTATATCAATATTTATAGATGGTTTACAGACTTTGAAGGCAATTTGCGCCCAGAATTAACCACAGATGGGTTACATCTATCGCCCGATGGTTATGAGGTTTGGCGGTCAGCACTAGAGCAGATAGAATTAAAGCTGACTCAGCGCAATAATTGAGCGATCGCTTCGCACAATTTTAGATTTATGAAAATTACTGATAGCGATGTCATCGCCATCCGCCATGTCATCGAACGTCAATTAGAAGCCTTTCAAAAGGATGATACCGCAGCAGCTTTTGCTCTAGCTAGCCCAGAAATTCAACTGCAATTCCGCAACCCAGACAACTTTATGCAAATGGTGCAACTGGGTTATCCCGCAGTATATCGTCCTCGTTCCGTCTTCTTTGAGAAAATCACAACCATCCACGGAAAGATAACTCAACTAGTACTGCTGCTTGGCCCTGATGGAGTTCCTGTAAGGGCATTGTATTTAATGGAAAAGCAGCCTGATACGACTTGGAAAATTAACGGGTGCGTTCTCATTCCTGTGGAGGCTGAAATTAATTAAAAGAAAGGGGGCAGAAGGTGAAGCAGTCGCAGTCTTGGACGCCACTTGCTTTAAGCCGGGGAACCCGTCCAACGCAGTGGCTTCGCTTTGCGTCGATTGCGTTAGCGTTAGCGTAGCGGTAGCGAGTCTTCGAGGTCAGCGGTAGCGACGCAGGAGCGTCACTGCTGAACCCGAAGGGCAGAAGGGAGTAAAGTAGACTTTATTATCCTCTTAACTAGATATTTGTTCCCCATTTACTGTACTAATTGATGAATTTGCCAACAAAATCTTACGCTTTCACGCTTAAGGTTTGTGGCAACACCTGATTCAACTTACCACTACGATAACCTTCCAAATCTAGTGTGACGTAAATAAATCCAAACTCTTGAAAAGCAGACACTACTTGCTGTAAATCCGTCGTCAATACAAACTCTTTGATTTGTTCTGGCGGTAATTCAATGCGTGCTGTATCTCCTTCCGAACGCACGCGTAAATTCTTTAAACCCAGCTTGCGCAGGTAAATTTCTGCCCTACCTACTCGTTGTAACTTAGCAACAGTAATCTCTTCACCGTAGGGAAAACGGGAACTAAGACAAGGTTGAGCAGGTTTGTCCCACCAAGGTAAACTCAGTTGTTGTGAAAGTTGGCGAACTTCCATTTTTGTAACGCCAACTTCTGCTAAAGGCGATCGCGCACCTCTTTCTTTAGCGGCTTGAATTCCTGGGCGATAATCGTGTAGATCGTCAGCGTTGACTCCATCCACCACATAGGGATAACCGAATTCTCTAGCTAAAGGCTTGAGAGTGTCGTGCAATTCACTTTTGCAGAAATAGCAGCGGTTAACAGGATTGGAAGTGTAATTGGGATTGTCCATTTCGTTTGTTTGGACAATTTGATGGGGAATCCCAATAGTTGCCGCTTGAATTTTGGCATCTTCTAATTCTTCCGGCAATAGTGACGGTGAAACAGCAGTCACAGCCAAAGCGCGATCGCCCAACACATCATAAGCAATCTTGGCAACCAAAGTACTATCAACACCTCCAGAGTAAGCGATCAGCGCCTGCTCCATTTCTGCGAATATAGCTTTTAGTTGCTCCAGTTTTTCTGTCAGTATCATTTTTCCAGTCCTGTGGAAATCCCATAGCACCCAACAAATTCTATTCTAGATTCTGACAATCGAGGGGTGAAGAGTGGCAGGATTTTGTCAGTTATCTGAGTAGCGATCGCCCTTTTCATAATCAGGAGCAATGGTGCGTATTCGTCATGTCGACAGCGTAATTTGGTAGATTTACTCAGAAATTTCCTCCGGAGTTCAGCTTTTTGAAAACCACAATGACTATACTTTAGGCTTAATACCCTTAAATCTTTCTTGCGCTGCTTTGAAAGCCTCTTGCATCACAGATTGAATCTTTTTCGGATCGGGTTTTTTGCCACCCATCAAATCACCAAAGTATACACAAGCTGTTTCACCAAGCGACCAAGTGTAAGCAGCTGCCCAAGATGCAGCTATTACGCTGCCGAAACCTGGGACGAATTTGATTAACTCCCGTGCGATCGCTTGAGCCAAAAAACCACCTGCGATCGCACTCACAACTCCACCAGCTTGGGATGGTGTCAAAGTCTGCCCGTATAAGTTACCCAATGCCGTTACCATAGATACTTGCAAAGCCGTCAGCACTGGCATTGTTGCAAAAGGCAATGGTACAGCGGCAACTGTTGCTGCCATAATTGCAAAGGGCAAAATATAACGCCGTCCCGTATCTCTGTAGAGGTTGCCAAGTTGCTTACCAGTCTCCTCGCGATCCAATAACTGATAAATTGCCTTAGCTTCGGCTTCTGGCAGTAGTTCTGCTAAGTTATCTCGGAATGCTTCTAAGCCGTAAAATACAGGGGTATAGCCATCCTCTTCTAAAGTAAAGTCGATGAGAACAGAGCGAATCTCCTTCGGAGAGGCTTCGCCAACGCATACTTTAGCAAAATCTTCCTCAATTGCTTCAAAGGCTCGATTTACTTCCTCATAATCTGGCGGGTAAGCTGGATGATCTACCGTACCTGGAGGATAAACCTCATGCAAACAAGTAACCGCTAGCAAGCAGGGAATGTCTGGATATTGCTGACGCAAATCCCGTGCAATTTGACGCAATGTGTCAGTAGCAAAATCGTTAATTTTCACTGTCAGAATCAAAACTCTGGCGCTGCGAGTTGATTGTTCTAGATCGCCAACCAATTCCTTAATAATTGCCTGAGTCTCTTGCTTGACATCGCCCAAACCCACCGTATCCGTAAAAATCAGTAAAGGTAGGTCATCAGAAGGATAGGCGTAACGTTCGGTATGTTGGGTGTGAGGGCGAAATCCTTGACCAACAATCTCAGCAGAAACTCCTGTCAACCCCCTGACAATAGAACTTTTACCGGCTTGGGGTTTCCCAATCAACAGGGCTTCCGTGGTTGGCAATTCGGCTCTAACTGTTTCTAAAATCTCCGCAATCTGAGTTTCGCTGACACTAAACCATTTAACAACTGTTTGTGCTAATTGGTCTACGGGTAGTAATTGCACTAGGCGCGGTGTTGCCTTGTGCCAAACATTGGCAATCCGGTTTCTCCAATCATCAGCAGACATTGCTGTCAGTGGTTCCGACTCCAGGCGATCGCCACCAGATTCATTTAACTGCTGAGAATTCGCTGACAATGAATCAGCATCGCGTTGCTCAGTCATTGGTATCAAAACGGCAGATAGATGCCACACGAAATCCTGTCTATTATTTTAGGGTGCGTCGCAGTTAGATGCTATTGTCAGTAGTTATATTTATTTCTCTCTAAAGCCAGTTCCCAACTAAAATGTAGGGTGCCCAGTACACTGGATGCTCGTATTGCGGATCTTTTAACAGAGCTATTTGGGCACGGCGTAAAGCTTCTGCTTTGGTTTCTTTGCTAATGCTTAAGTGCTTATAAAACTGACGCATCAGATTAGCTGTAGCTTCATCATTCACAGACCATAATGTTGCTAAAGTGCTACTTGCTCCTGCTTTGACTGCTATTCCTGCCAAACCTAAGGCAGCACGTTTATCTCCGACTGCGGTCTCACAAGCACTAAGTACCAGTAGTTCCACTGGTTGTCCTTTTTTCTGTTCGGGTATCTGTAGTAAGTTATCTAAATCATTGATTCTGATTCGTTCATCCCAAGCCAGAATAAAAGTTTCTACTGCCTTGGAGCTAAATTTTCCGTGGGTGGCAATGTGAACAATGGGAAAAACAGCTGATTTCAAGTAAGTTTGGAGATTTTTATTAGTAAATTCTTGATTTAACAACACTGTACTTGAGACTTCAGATTTGATTTGCTTCATTTCCTCTTCTACATATTCAAGAGGAGAAAACCCCTGTCTGGCCTCAGTTAAACCAGCACCCAGGACTTTAAAGTTCTTTTGTTGCAATCTTTTAGGAGGTAGTAACTGTAGACTTGGTGTGAATGCAATGTTGTATTTTTCAACCAAATAATTTTGATTCCTGTCATGTAGCGCTGCCATCGGCATATTTCGGAAAACACCGTCAGGGAGAAATACTAAGGTTTTAATACCACTTTTGACTAGTTCTGTTTCTACTGGACGGATCAACCAATCATATACTTGTTGAGATAACGGTAAATAGTCTTCTTTGGAACGAATAACTAATTTTTGGCGCAGTTTTTCTATAATACTTTCTAGCCGATCTTGGGGTATAGAAGTTGCGTAGTGACGTAACGGTTGTTGCGGCAAGCTCAGAATAACTTCTAGTCGGTCTGCCAAGATGATGGGATAGATCACTGCGGCTAGTGGATCTAACCGATCGATTTGAGTGGGCTTTTTGTCCAAGCAAGCTTCTTTGAGAAAGTTATCTAGTTCTGCTAAGTTTAAGGACTCAATTACTTGACGGGCTTGGTTGAGAGATTTTTGACTAGATTGAGAATTACCAGGTTGGAGAAGCAAACTTACTAGTTCTCGATATACGGGTTCAACACTTTCCCGAAAAGAAAATTGAATGTCTGCATCGATTGCCACTAAATCGCTACGCAAAGATTGTAGAGTATTCACAGCTTGAGAATAAGCTGCGATCGCTCCTGCTTCATTTCCTTGTACTTTTAAAAGTCGCCCTAATTGCCATTGCCAACGATAAGCAATTTCTGGTGTATTAATAGCCTGTGCTAGCACCAGCGCTTGCTGAGTCAAGTCTTGGGCAATTGACCATTGTTGAGTCTGCTCGTAAAGTCCGCCCAGTTTCCCCAGCGCATAGGCTTCTGCTTGTTTGTCTCCCAAACTTCTTGCCTGTTGCAGGTTATTCGCTACTAATTGGGCAATAGTTGCAGTAGTTGGCGCATCTGGGACATTTGCCTGCTGCAACCGAGTCAAACTCTGGGCTAAATTCAGTTGGGCATAAATTGCTGTCCGGCTAGCAGGTAGATTCGCAAGTTGCGGTTGAATTTGACTCCATAGTTTCTGCGCTGATGACCATTGCTTGGTATCAATTAAGGTACTTAGTTGGTTAAATTGCGATCGCATTTTCAGTATCTGCGACGGCGCAATAGCTACAGCCTGCTGATAAAAAGCCAAAGCCGCTTTTGAATCCTGGTTTGTACGAGCCACATTTCCCAAATCGATCGATGCAGCAGTTATATCTGCTGGAGATTGTAACTTTTGTGCGATCGCTAAACTTTGTTGCAGAACCTGCTGTGCTTGTTCTAAATTCCCTACTAAGCGCAAACTCGCTCCTAAACTGCGTAATCCAGCTGTTTTGATTGGGGAATCAGGTTGTTTTTGCAGAATTTGGTTGACCTGAGTTAGTGTAGATAAGGCTCGGCGATATAACCCTAGAGATTTCAAAGCCTGAGATTGATTGATCAGACTACGGATTATCCCAGTCTCATTTTTTGCTTGAGTATAAATAGTAGTGGCTTGTTGCCAAGTTGCTAATGCTGCTTCAGGTTTTCCTGTTGATAACTGGAGACTGCCTTCGGTGTTTAGGGCTTGAGCCAAGACATTGAGATGTTCTTGCTCGCTCTGTTTGACCTGTAATAATTCTAGGCTGCGAGAAATTGCTTGGCTAGCTTCTGTCCACTGCCCTAGTTGCTGATAACTCAGTGATAGATTGCTCAAAACTCTTGCCTGATTAAGTTTATCCCCTTGCGATTGATAAATCTGAAGAACCTGCTGCCAGATTTTGACTGCTTCTAAGAACTGCCCTGCATCATAATATTGTCTGCCCTGCTGTTCCTGCTGTGTGGCATCCGATGATGTTTGCATCGGTGATAGGGGCGAAGAATCGACTTTGGCGATCGCGGGCATCAAGGTACAAACTAACCCCAAGCCAATCCCAAATATAAATACAATTAAACGAATATATACTCGTTTCCAGCTACTTTTCTTTAAAAAAGAATATACATTAATTTGCATAAAAATTTAGTTGAGGGCGACCAAGTACTATGAGGAGTTGCCTTAGAAGCAGAAATTCTTGCGCCATCTTAAATACTCAACTTTCTAGCTGCAATTGTCACATCTCCACCTGTAATTACAAAATCTTAAAGTTTGTCCATCAGGAAGGTTGTTATGGGCGGAGATTTGTATGACTGCTGGGTAGATAGTGCTGAGACATCAAAGACTGACTCCATTTGTCATCGCCAGATGTTAATGTCTCAGCATTTGGATAATTGGTTGATTGCTTGCGTATTACCAGAAGAGTTTTAGCGAAGACACAGCTTGATTAAGAACAATTCCTGGAGCAATTTATCCATGTTGATAGTGTGGATGCTTCTCCCAGTCGAAGATTTCTTCGTCTAAATGCCCAGGTTGACGCCAGGTGATCCTCCCTCGCAATGTATCTAATAAAGTTTGCTCAACTACATCATTTAAGTTATCCCAGGATAAGTCCTCACGTTGAAGCAAGACTTTGAGATTTTGCAAAGCAGCCAGTGCGGCATTCTCTTCCTCAAAACTTAGGGGGCCTTCGCTGCGTAGAGGATCGCGTTGCACAGCCATAATTCCTTGCCTGACAGCTGTAACAATTTGCTGGTGCAAATCGGTTTTTCCTCGATGCCATTGCCGCTGCCATCCTCGCTTGCTAGTAGCATACAGAGCAGGCAGACGATTTAAGGCATAAGCAATTACCTCAGATGGATTAGTGTATTTGGCAGTTTTAGCGGGTAAAGCTTGGAATTGTTGCTCTACTTCCTCTACAACTAGCATTTCCATCACATTGCGTGAGTTTTTGTTAAATGCACGCTGTTGTTTAGACTGCTGACCTGACGCATCACCCTGATAAACCATAAAATAAACTCCGCATAGAGCAATATAACCTAAATTTTTACTTATGGTTTTATATTGCCCTGAGATAGCGTTTAACTAACATCTTCTCTGGGATTTTTTCAAAAATGAAAAAATTGGCTAATATCATACTTTGTCCATACTTGATTAATGCACTACAGTTTAAAGATAGTAATAATTTTGCTTAAAAAATTTAAACTTTCAGCTAAAGATAGATATTAACTAAGTAAAAATAATTATTTTTTTAAGATAATACGAAGTAGTTGAAGTATTGAATGTTACTTAATTTAATAACGCTCGTTAACTACATTCATTTGAATTAGAGCTTTTTGAGAAGTAAATTTAAACTAGTAAAAACTTTTAGTATAAAGTATAACTAAAGCTTTCGTTTGCTGTGAAATTTTTATAAACATGTAGTTAAGTTTTGCAATTATCTTATCAGAATAATTGCGCTTTTAGATGTCGCTCGGCTGATATACACTTAATTTACAAAAGTGCAGATGTAGAAAATTTTGATTTTTTTATTGAAGAAGAAGCCAGAATCAATTAGTAGGAGATTTAACTTTGTCAGTTGCACATAATTAAATTCTGAATTCTGTTTATTAATTCAAATATTAATTTATAGAATTAACTTTTTAAAGTAAATATTGCTAAATATAACTAAATTTTTTTTCTCAATGTATCGATACAGCCGATGGAGCGATCGCCTCATGAGATTCTGCAAGCGAACACCAAAAACCTCAATAGCAAGCTAAAGTTAAAAAATCATGCGACAGATGGATATGGCAAAAAATATTATCTTCTTACGAATAATTTATGTTCAGTAAATATCAGTCTGATTACCAAAATACAAATAGTAGAATGTGGCAGTAATGTTGTAGGTATTACTTAAGAAAATGTACTTAGTTTATTTAAATAAAAGATTTATTTTTCTATATGAAAACGCTATAAAATATCGAGATTTTTATCTAGCAGATTAGTAATAAATATAGTATTTGTTAAATAAGGATAAATAAAAAATTATTCAATGAACCTTGAAACAGATGAACATAACCATGAATACCAAAGCCTTGGCTGCTATATGTTTAACATCGCTGTTGACCTTCTCCTATACTTTTTCACAGCAGGTAACTGCTACTGAACCAGGGTCAAGAGAAGGCTTGCCTGGACGCAGAGTTGGGGGTGGAACACGGGGAGAATGTTCCAGTAGCGCTGGACAATTAATGGCATTGGTTCCAGAAAGCAATTTGGCATTAACACAACAAGCTTATCCAAACATCTTGTTCTATCTTCCCCAAATTTCTCAGCCAACAACAATAGAGTTTGTGCTTCAAGATGATAGCCGTCAATCAGTGTATGAAAAAACTTTCACGAAAAACGGTTCTGAGACTAAAAATGATTCTGGAGAAATTATCAATCTTAAGTTGCTTGATTCTGCATCCTTACCACCACTTGTCACAGGTAAGACATATCGTTGGTACTTATCAATAATTTGCGATCCTGAAAATAGAGCCAATGATATTGTTGTGCATGGGTGGATTAAACGAGTAGCTATTGACTCAAATCTTGCTAAAAAGGTAGAACAGGCATCGCTAGGAGAGCGTGCTAATCTATATGCCAAAGCCGGACTGTGGCAAGATGCACTAGCTACTGTAGCAGAACTGTTGTCTGCTAAACCTCATGATTCCAAGCTAGCTGCTAGTTGGACAGAGCTATTAAAGTCTGAGAAATTGAATGCGATCGCACAAGAACCGCCTTTCAATATCAAAATCCTCAAAGACCGCTAATTGCAGTATTTTCACTTACCTAGAGCGATCGCCGATCAAAGCCTTGAGATGGTCATTTTCCCTCCGATCTCAAGGCTTTTACCTGTTATATTACCTAGTTATTTGAATATTCTTTCTAGAAAATTAATAACTGATTTCAGTATTATCCACTATATTTAATTTTTCCTATCTAATGTTTATATATTTGTAGGCAATTTGATTTTACAAATATTTTATATTTATAGTGCCAGATTAGTAGGATATCGCATAAGATCGATTTTCATTTAATCCAAATAAAATAGTTTTTATTTAAATAACTAATTTGAGAGTAAAGTAAATTTTTTATGATTAGTAAGTTATTTAAAAAGTTTTTTCCTCTAACATCTGCAAAAACTGCTTTTAAACGTCCATTGCCAACCTTGAGTTTAAAGCAATATGCGATCGCTGCCAGTATTATTACAACCGGATTCATCCTCGGCGTCAGACAGCTTGGTGGGCTTCAATTCTTGGAATTAGTTGCCTTCGATCAAATGGTGCGTCTCCAACCAGATGCTGAACCAGATCCAAGAATGTTAATTGTCAAAATTACAGAAGCTGATATTAAAAAGCAGAAACAATGGCCTTTGTCGGATGCTATTCTTTCCCAAGCATTACAAAAGCTACAACAAGCTAAACCCAAAGTAATTGGCTTAGATTTGTATCGCGATATGCCTCAACCACCAGGTTATCAAGCTCTGCTTCAAGAACTTCAAAAACCGAATGTAATTACTATTAAAAATCTTGGCGATCGAGACGCAGAAGAGGTTTCTACTCTCCCTGGTATATCTACAGAACAAGTTGGCTTTAACGACTTGCTAACTGACCCAGATGGGAAAGTACGTCGTAATTTAATTTATGCTTATCAAGGTCAGGAAAAATTTTACTCTTTCTCTTTGCGCGTCAGCCAGAAATATTTAGCAGATCGAGGTATTTCGCTCAAAATTACACCGGATGTCCTGCTCTTAGGAAAAACTGTATTTAAACCTATATCTTCTGATGCAGGTGGATACCAAAATATTGATAGCTTAGGTTATCAAGTGCTAATTTCCTACCGTTCTGCTAAACAAGTAGCTCAGGAGGTGACATTTACTGATGTGTTGCAGGGTAATTTTGACCCTATCTGGGTTAAGGACAAAGTAGTACTCATTGGTACAAGTGCTCCTAGTTTAAAAGATGTATTTTTTACTCCTTATAGTGCAGGTAACTCAGCAGACTATGTTATGTCAGGAGTAACACTGCACGCTCAACTTGTGAGCCAACTTCTCAGCACCACCCTAGATCAAAAGCCACTATTTTGGTTTTGGCCGGAATGGGTAGAAGCTGCGTGGGTGTGGATATGGAGTTTAATAGGTGGGTTTGTAGCATGGAGATTTCGACATCCGCTAACTTTATTAGTATTAGCAGGACTGTCTTTAGTAGCCCTATTTAGCATTTGCTTGAGCGTGTTTTCTCAAGCAGGTTGGATACCTATATTACCGCCAGCATTGGCATCGATCGCAACAGGTGTAAGTATTATTGCTTACAAACAATTTTATAATACATATTATGATGCGCTCACAGGTTTACCTAATCAGGCTCAGTTTTTAAAATATTTGAAAACAGCGATCGCAGTTACAAAATATCACCAAAATGCTCGCTTTGCTGTGTTTTTTTTAGATATCGATCGCTTCAAAACGATCAATGAGAGTTTTAGCCACCATACTGGGGATCAATTATTAGTCAAATTCACTCAAAGATTAAAAACCTATACAAGAAATAAAGGAATTCTCGCCAGAGTTGGCGGCGATGAGTTTGCTATTTTACTAGCAAATATTACCGATACAAACGAAGCTACTAGTTTGGCTGACCAGTTACAACAAGAAATGGCCTTTGTCTTTGAGGAAAATGAACAAGAGATTTTTATGACCATTAGTATCGGTATAGCCTTCAATCAGACAGAACTTAGTCATAAACCAGAAGATTTGCTGCGAGATGCACACACAGCAATGTATCGAGCTAAGGACTTAGGTAAAGCCCGTCATGAGGTCTTTGCCACAGGTATGCATATCCAAGCTGTAAAGCGTTTTCAGCTAGAAATAGACCTCCGTCATGCCTTAGAAATGCAGGAGTTTTATCTTCAATATCAGCCAATTGTATCGATAGCAGATGGTTTGATTGTTGGTTTTGAAGCGCTTGTACGGTGGCAACATCCTCAGCATGGATTCATTTCGCCAGTAGAGTTCATTACCATTGCAGAAGACACGGGGCTAATTATTCCCTTGGGTAAGTGGATTTTACAAGAAGCCTGTCGTCAATTGTCTGTTTGGCAGGCTTTATACCCTACAGATCCACCATTAACTATGAGTATTAATCTCTCTGGACAACAGTTGACACAACCGGATTTGGTTGAATTTGTCGAGCAGACTCTTCAAGCAACAGGATTAGATGGGCGAAATGTAAAATTAGAAATTACCGAAAGTGTAGCAATGAAAGATGTTGAAGCAGCAATCAGCATCTTACTGAAACTGAGAACTTTGAATATACGTTTAAGTATTGATGATTTTGGTACAGGATATTCCTCTTTAAGTTATTTACATCGCTTTCCTGTGAATACATTAAAAGTAGATCGCTCCTTTGTAAATCGCATGGGAGAAACAGAGGAAGATATGGCGATTGTGCAAACAATTATTATGCTTAGTCATATCTTGGGTATGGATGTGATTGCTGAAGGTGTAGAAACAGAAGCCCAACAAAAAAAATTGCAGATGTTGGGTTGTGAATATGGTCAGGGCTATTTCTTCTCCAAGCCCCTAGACAGTAAATCTGTAATAGTATTACTGGACAATCAATTTAACAAAAAACAATCTAAGACTGAAAGTGATATTTGAAAAATTAAATAATACTAATATCAATTAAAAAAAAGAATGCGACAGACGCTTAAATAAATAATACGTAGGATCTAGGCTATGGTGGGCATTGCTAACCCTAAAAATACTTTGTTATACCATTTCACGAAACACCTGATACACATGATGAATCTCTAATTCTTTCCCCCTGCACCCTGCCCCCCTGCTGCCTATGTGTATTAATATTAAAGTGAAACGGTATTAGGTATTGGGCAAGCCAAGTCAAGAACAATAACATCATCCATTGGCTGAAGGAATTTGAATTTACGAATGCCAAACTCGGTAAAACTCTAAGTAATCCATATTTTCTGCACAGTGCCACATCAGTTTATAACAATCCTGGCATAATTCTAATTCACGATCGATAAATTTATCGCAGTAATACTTTAAAGATGTAATTACTTCGGGGAACTGTTCGCTGAGTAAAATTTCTTTTAAATTATCTGCTGTACGTTTGCGAAGGTTTGCACTTTGAGTTGATTTTATCAAGTGCAATAATGTTGTGAATGCTACTAAATTTCCTGGCTCAAGCTGTGCCAATTTATGAGCTTTTCGCCTTTTGGTATCTTCATTCTCTGATGAGTTAATACCTCTGAGTAATTCTGCAATTTTGGTGTTGATAGAGTAATTATTTGGTGTAGATTGTTGTTTTCTAGTACTTCGTCTCTTGGAGTGAAAATCTGAGGATAGAGAAGTATTTTTTGCACTGCTTTCTATCTTGCCATCAATGTGAGATTCATCTCCATAAAGGGTGGCTAAATTTTCTCTTGCTTGTCGCTTTTGAGATAAATCGATTGCGTATTCAGCGATTTCTTTAAGTGTGGAGATTGCTACTGCATTGTTGGCATCGATTTTTCCTAAACTATAAGCGGCTTTGCGACGGGTAGATTCATTCTTGGTAGACTCGATAATTTCAATCAAAGCAGCGATCGCAATTTTGTTTCCTGGTTCAACTCTTCCTAAACTATAAGCAGCTTGCCAGCGAATTGATTCATAGCGGAGATTGTTGGCGAGTTGTTCTAATGCGGCGATCGCAATTTTGTTTCCCGGATCGAAAACCTTTCCCAAGCTGTAAGCTGCATTCCAAATGTCGAAATCGTTTTGGCTGGATTTAATGAATTTTTCTAAAGCGGCGATCGCTTTTGGGCGATCGGTTTTTAACAACGCTACTCGCGCACACTCAACAATTGGTGCTGGATATCTCAACGGCTTTTGATTTTTATCTTGGTCTTGAAACTCGCAATAGCCAAAACGCCACTCTACTAATTGTTCAACTATTTCATCCGCTTTTGCACAATCTGCAAACTCAGCAATTCCTTGGGCGGCGACAAAATAAGCTTGATGGCGATAATATCCGCCGCAATCGTCAGGAAACTCAATTAACGCTTGGATAAATTCTTCTTTGTGCGCCTGGGGAATCTCATCCCGACCTAGCCACAGCAAAATTACTTCTCGCCATTGGGGTGCAAAGATGCGGTAACTGGGGCTATCTGATGTGTGATTTAAGAAGAAATGCCAATCGTTAACAGCTTGTGCCGCAAAATATTCTTGAAACGTAGGATGGTAAAAAGCATAAACCTTTTCTCCTTGAGTTTCTGATATCCCAACCTGATTGAGCCAACCTAACTGTAATGCCAATTGAAATAAGCCATCATCAGAAGATCCCAATACCTGACAAACAAAGCGATGTCGCAAACGAAACTTAGTTTTTCCTTGGGCTATGGCTAATAGTGCTAATTCTCCCAACCCTCGATTTAACTGCTGTCGCTGTGCTAAAGTCGTGGGAAAGCGGTCTTGCTTCCACTCATAAATCGCCTCTACAAACTGTTCGTACAGCATTGCTTTGGTTGTGGGTAAACTTCCCTGCGCTAGTCCCCAAGTACGACACAATAAAGCTAATCGCAGAGGATTTTTCACCGCATCCTTCAGCCGTCGCCGTTCTGGTTGGTCTAACTCTGCTTGTAAACTCTCTCCACAAGCGGGGTTATCTTGAAACCATCGCCGGATAAATTCTCCAACTTGGTTGTATGCAGGTTGAGAACGAAAAGCATCTGCTTCGCCATAACTAAAATTTAGGTTGCGATAGGTGTGAAAAGATTGCAGCGCATTTTTACCCCCATCCCAAACATTCAGCCGACAGGTCAAAATTATTCTTGCATCTGCTACCCAACCTGTGAGATAACTGGCAATTTTACTTAAGGCTTGGCTAGATTCTAAAGCCATTTCATCCACTGCATCTAACAGTAGCCAAACTCTTCCTTGATTAAACTGTTCGCAGAATGCTTCCTCGATTTCTTCGGGAACCCGTAGCTTGCGAAAAGCTGTAGGTAGCCAATCTTGAATTAAATACTGCTCTAAACTCTTACCTTGTAAGTCTGCCAAATCAATCCAGATGGGCAAATCTTCAGTATTATTTAAAACCCATGCAGCAATTTTCTGTAGTAAAGTAGTTTTTCCAGCTCCTGGTTCTCCAACAATTGCAATGCGCTGATTTTGTTGTTCGCCTAGTAGTTGTTGGAGAAATTCCTCACGATTGAAAATCTGGGTAATTTCCGCATCTTCTGGTTCATATAACCGCGAACCTTCTTGCGGAGTTACATCACCACGCTGACGCAGGCGATGTTTGCGTTCTACCAATCCCAAAGGTACGTAAACTTGATCCAACTCAAAACTAACACCATCAGCGCTGGTGAGAGGATTGGTTGTGAGTCGTTGATGATTTTGCGCTTTTAAAGCGTGACAGCAAAGCTTCTGCCAATCAAGGTTTGAAGGAGATGAGGAAGATGAAGAAAAACTTTCTCCTCCCTGTCCTCCTTGTCCCCCTTGTCCCCTTGTCTCCAAATCCCCCGCTACCTGCTTCGACTTCTCCGGCCTGCGGCGTTCCCATTCGACATCAAATTTTTGTAAATTAGCTTCGATATCTTGGCGTTGATGCCATAACTTGAGAGTAAAATGCCAAGTTTCCGAACCACTGCGAGATGGACGATTATCTTCAAGAATTTCTAAGAAATCTGCAAATCGCTTTAAAGCTTCTTTGATTTGTTCAATGTTTAACTGTTCTTCCCCCGACGCCAAAGTTGTCAATGCTTGCAAAAATCGCACTTTCGTTCTGACAACCAATCTATTTTCAGACAACCAACGAGTTTGAATTTGCGGACGCAATGCATCTAAAGTTGCTTCATCCCTACAGGCGATCGCATCATTAGCGTAAGCTAACAATACTTCTAATAAGCGCCGCGATCGCTTTTTTGCTTCTGGGCCATAACTCGGTCTTGCCATCGCTGTATTTCTTGGACTGGACAAAGTTCGGGGAATTATCCAAGTTTAGCAACTTCCCTGAAAGTCTTAACGCAGTCTTGTGTATTGTTAATGCGGGGCGGCGCGTTGTTAATACATGGCGGCGCGTTGTTAATGCGGGGCGGCGCGTTGTTAATGCGGGGCGGCGCGTTGTTAATACATGGCGGCGCGTTGTTAATGCGGGGCGGCGCGTTGTTAATACATGGCGGCGTGTTGTTAATACAGGGCGGCGTGTTGTTAACGCGGGGGGGCGCGTTGTTAATGCAGGGCGACGCGTTGTTAATGCATCGCCTTATATTGTTAATGCATTAACTCCTATTATTAAGACTGCGATCGCTTTTTTCGCTTCTGTGTCAAAACTCAGTCTAGTTCCAAGATGCTAATTGTAGCTAGCGATTTATTTTTCTGGAGGTAAATCGACACTGTAGAGAGTTTCCCCTTTCAAGTTAAGCAATGCTACTGTCATCACATTTGTATAACTATTGATTTTGACTGTACCAAAGAATTGCAAACCTTCACTTGGAGGTCGATTTGCTTTTGTACCTGAGGGAATACTAACAAACTTCAATTGCGGCCCAAAAGTATTTTCTAGTTGGTTCGGCCCAAATGTACCTGAATTGAGAGGCCCGGCGACAAATTCCCAAAAAGGCTTGAAGTCGGTAAACTGTGCTTTACCTGGATCGTAATAGTGGGCTGCGGCGTAATGCACATCAGCAGTTAACCACACAACATTTTTAATATAGTTCCGTTTAATAAAACGTAGTAGATCGGCGAGTTCGAGTTCTCTTCCTAAGGCTGGGCCATCTCCATTTGCCCAAGCTTCAAAGTTAGTGCTACCATCTCGAACTATCAACCCTAAAGGCATATCACTAGCAATTACTTTCCAGGTTGCTTTTGATTTGAGCAATTGCTGTTTCAACCAACGTATTTGTTTGCTACCTAAAAAGTCTGTGTCTTTGGTTTGTACTGTTTGGCGATTTTCAGTGTTTGGCCCGCGGTAGGTACGCTCATCTAACATAAAAATGTCTAATAATGGCCCATAGCTGAAAGAGCGATAAATTTTAGCTTTGTCTGTTCGATCGTTTTTATAGCTTATGGGCATATATTCTAAAAATGCTTGCCTTGCTCTTTCAGCTAGCAAAGAAACATCCTTTACCTTATAGCGATCGTCATTTACGATAACCTGCCCAGGATACCAATTGTTCCTCACTTCGTGGTCGTCCCACTGCACGAGTATGGGAACTTCAGCATTAAAGCGTCGAATATTTTCATCTAGCAAATTGTATATATAGTTACCACGAAATTCTGTGAGAGTTTCTGCTACTTTTGATTTTTCTGGGGTGGTAATATTTTTCCAGATGCTGCCATCATCAAGCGTTACTTGTGATTGAATTGGGCCATCTGCGTAAATATTGTCGCCAGAATGAATGAAAAAGTCGGGATTGAGTTTGCGGATGGTTTCGTAAATTTTCATCCCACCAAAATCGGGATTAATACCCCATCCCTGACCTGCGGTATCTCCTCCCCAACCAAAGAATATATCTCGCCGTTGTTTGGCGGGAGTTCGGAAAGTACCTGCAACCGGAGCGCTGTATATATTTGGATCTGATAAATTTTGGAAAATTACGCGATAAAATATCTGCTGACCTGGGGGTAAGTTTTCGAGATTTAGCCTGGCGGTAAAGTCGCTATCTTCCAAAGCATTCGGCCCGAAAACACGCTGCACGCGCCGGAACGCTTCGTTAGTAGAGTATTCTACAATCATGCGTGCGGGGCGATCGCTTCGACTCCAAATAATAGCGCTATCATCGCTAATGTCACCGCAGGCTATGCCATAAGGTATGCCAGGACGCACTTTTTCCGATGTAATAATGGCAGGCGCTTGCGCAAAAACTCTTGATTTTGATAACACATTGTTAGCGATGATGCTACCACCTGTGAGGGCTGAACTTATTAAAAACTGCCGACGGTTAAATTTAATTGGAGGTTGAGATTGCATAAAGTTTATGAGTTTTATTGCAGCTAAAAAGAATTAGTGAATCGCTCTACAACGAACCACAAAACCAAAATTTTAAGCAAATTTGTGACTATTGCATAACAAATAAGTTCTACTTTGATAGACTTTAGGTTCTATATACACAAATATCTTTCCGAGCGCTAGCTAATAGAAAAAAGTATTTATTACCTAGCAGAACTTACCATAGTCTTAAAATATTAAAAGTAAATATTCAGTTAGTAAAAAGTTAAGATAATATTATTAATTCAGTTACACAAAGTTCGGGGATTCCCCAACCTTAACAACTTCCCCTAGCTGTATGAGCCAGATTTTACAAGCTTTTCAGATGATGTACATAATTATTGGCTCAGGGGAAATTGGCGAGAGTAATCTAAATTTTTAGCCATAGTTGATTCAGGCTAGAACTCCAAAATTAATTAATCTAACTCAACAGAAACATGGACACTGAACTAATTTATCCTTGTCCTTGTTGTGGCTACATAACTCTGACTGAAAAGCCACCAGGTACGTACCTCATCTGTCCAATTTGCTTTTGGGAAGATGATGGTAATGAATCAGGATATAGCTGGGGCGGATCTAATCGTGTATCTTTACGCCAAGCTCAACTTAACTTTATTGCCTTTGGTGCTTGCGAGCAAGAATGGCTGAACTATGTACGTCGTCCCAATGCTGACGATGTGCGAGTTCCTAATTGGCAAACCATCGAAACTTTAGGTAAACAAGCCAGCCTAACTCTCATTGAGAAGATTACTGCTGCTTTTGATGGTGTCAAGCGTGAAGATGGCATTTCACTACATGCAGCCAGGGCGCTAGATGATTGGCATAGTATGGAAGAGGCGCAAAAGATTGGTCGTCAAATAGATTGCGATCGCAAATGGCAAGATGTACCCGAACAGTGGATTGCAGAGTTTTGTGATGTGTTTCCGTTCTTCGATCCTAAAGGATTTCGTTACTATATTCCTGCTTACATGATTTGGGCGTTAAAACATTGTCAGTCGGCAAATTTAGGCTGTACAAGCTATACAGTCTTTGTTCTCACTGAGTCTGATGGTTATTATCACAAGCATTTGCAGTTACTCAACGAAGCCCAATTGCAGGTAGTGAGAGATTTTTTAGACTTTATGACTACCTATAGCGATTATTAGATTAATCCAATCAGCGAAATAAAGTTCGGGGATTCCCCCAAGTTTTATAAATTCCCTTACCTTCTAAGCCAGATTTGACAAGCCTTTCCACCTTCTAACACTGTGTTGGCTTAGGGGAAATTCCCCGGAATATTCTCAATACATAGATGAAGCAACTAAAAATTAATTATCTCTCAACCAATATGTTAAAACTTACCTACACCGAAAACAGCTTTAGCTTAGAATATCTCGAAGACTCTTTAGAAAATTGGCTAAATCAGAGAGTCATTTTAGCTTTGCATTCTGGAACTAATATTTACATCGAATCGAGTCAGGCTGGATTTCTTGTACCTGCTGAATCGCCCCATCTCACAGATTTAAAGCAACTCAATCAAGCAAATATTTTAGAAATTTGTCCTTGTGATGCTGCTGCTATGGAAGTTATTCTCAAAGGCACTTGGATAACATCAAATACAGAAAGTGCAACAGGTATGTTCGTCACTACAATGAGCAAATCTGCGGAATTATTACTAGAGCAACTCTCAAAAACAGAACAATTTTGTTACGCTTGAGTTACTTCTTACAGTTGGTTTTGCTGTTCTCGGAACTATGATGTGACTTGCAAACTCGATCTGCCTTTCCTCGAACAGCACCCTACAAATTGAAAATTAAAATAGCGATCGCTTAGTGTAAACAAACTTGAATGCTGCCTAAAAAAGCCCTAGCCTTTCGCAATATAATTAATTACCAAAATTCAGATACCCGATTTCTTCAAGAAGTCGGGTATCCTGTGTCTGACGAATGATTTATGATTGCTGTAGCATTTCACCTGAATTAGAAACGATAGACTTTTTACAAGAGTAATTTTTATCAAGAATTAGCTTTCCTCAGCTGATTCGTCCTTGTACAAAAAGTCTCATCCAGGTAGGTATCAGGTAATGGTGCGTTTAAAAATTTGGCAGTGGGTTGTATTAGCAACACCGATCGCTTTTATCATCACTTTTTTGCTGGTAGCCGCAGGTTCCCAGATTCATGCATGGGGGATTAATTGGATTTGGGCTGTGTTCACGCTGATATTCGTCGGCTGGCGTTGGTTGCTAGTCACATGGACTCGACCGGAAGTAGAGCAACTGGAAGCCGCATTAGCACAAGTTAGCGAAGAATTAGCATCAGCTGCGGAAACTAACCAACTACCAGCCGGAAATGACGCAACTAGTCAAGCTCAAGCAGCCTTAAATGAAGTTTTGCAAGCAGCACAAAACGATCGCCCAATTTGGGAAGATTGGTCAACTTTTTGGACGCGATGCCAAAATTTGGTTGTAGCGATCGCGCATATCTACCATCCGGAAGTTAAATATCCCCTGCTAAATATTTACGTGACTCAAGCCTACGGGTTAATACGGGGAACTGTAGACGACCTCGATCAATGGATACAAAAGCTATCACCTGCTCTCAATCAAGTTACAGTTGGGCAAGCTTACCAAGCATACGAAGTCTACCGGAAATTGGAACCATCCGCCCGCAAACTCTTTCAAGCTTGGAACTGGGCACAGTGGCTATTAAATCCCGCAGCAGCTTTCGCAAAAAAAGCTAGTCAAAGCTATACAAATCAAGCGAATCAGCAATTGCTGGTAAATTTAAGCCAAATGCTGCGAGAAGCTGCTTTACGGAATTTGTGCCGACAAGCGATCGCTCTTTATAGTGGTAGTACTTTACCAACTGCTGAATTTTCTTCGCCAACGCCGACGCTACCTAATGCTAAAACTCAAACTCTCCGCGAAATCCTCACCCAAGCAGAACCGACGGAAGTTGTTGTGCAAAAACCTGTGAATATTCTGCTTGTAGGGCGCACAGGTTCAGGAAAAAGCAGCTTAATTAACACTTTGTTTCAGTCAGAACTCGCAGCCGTTGATGTTTTACCTAGTACAGATCGAGTTCAAAATTACCAATGGCAGACTTCCAGTAATGAAACCCTGACATTGTGGGATACTCCTGGTTATGAGCAAGTCAACCGTGCAGATTTTCGGGAGCTAGTTTTAGACTATGCCACAAAAGCAGATTTACTAATGTTAGTCACGCCTGCCCTCGATCCAGCGCTGCAAATGGATGTAGACTTTCTCAAAGATATGAAAGCAGAAGTAACAGATCTGCCTGTAATTACGATAGTTACTCAAGTAGATCGTCTGCGTCCCATCCGTGAATGGCAACCACCTTACGACTGGGAATGGGGCGATCGCCCTAAGGAAATTTCAATTCGGGAAGCTACACAATATCGCGCGCAATTGCTAGGCGATTTTTCTAATTTAGTTTTACCTGTGGTGACAGCTGATAGTAAAACTAATCGCCCTGCTTGGGGAATCGAAGCTTTATCTTTAGGATTAGTAGAGGCGATCGCACCTGCTAAACAACTGCGCCTAGCGCGTTTTTTACGTAATCTGGAAGCTCGTACCGTTGCGGCGGCGAAAATTATCGACAACTACACCTTCCAGATGGCGACAACTCAAGGACTGACATCACTGCTCAAAAGTCCCGTCCTCCAGTTTATTTCTACCCTATCAACAGGCTCTCCGACTCTGGCATACCTGCTAGCAGAAAAAATTCCCGTGGAACAGTTACCGATTGTGATTGGTAAGCTGCAAATGGCTTATGAGCTTTTCTCTTTATTAAATACAGGTGATTCCAGCAAGCCCAACTTTGATTTACTAGCCCTCTGGCCCTTGCTGCTGGAAAATACTACTCCAAGCGATAGCAATGCTTGGGCGTTTGGTCATGCTGTCGTCGAGTACTGGACTCAAAACCTGACAGTTGAACAACTCCAAGAACGATTTAATTACTATTTATCTACCAGAAAATAGCAAGTGCGATCGCTCATTAGTTGATAAGCATTTTTTAGATTTTATCTAAATATAAAACCCTGCCTTTACCTCTTATTAAAAGGACATTGGGCAGGGTTAGTTTTCTATATTTTATTCATCCAAATTTCAAAAAAGAATGCGACAGATGGTTAGGGAAAATTGTCCCTTACAAATAATTGATATGTCGCAAACATTATGGGAATTTGTATCAGATGCGATCGGGTATTAGTTATCGAGTCATAGTAATCAGGGCGTTCAAGTTCATATTCAGCGCCAACGCTGACTTGAAAAAGCAAGGAGAACACTTTTCATGCGTCCTGGTTATTGTACGCCGGGAATCATGGCTACTTAACTTTCTGCTTAATAAATGTCACAACTTGAGTGAGTTGTTTCTTCAATCCATCAATTTCTGCTTGCATCTTGGCAATTTTTTCATTGAGTAGCTCAATTTCCGCAGAAGGAGCAGCCTCAACAACGGGGGTTTGAACTGGTGCTTGAACTGCGCTAGTGCTAGTAGTACTAGAAGTTGTTACTGTACCATTACCGTAATTAGAAGTTGAGACAGCAGCATTACTAGCAGCAACACCAGCTCCTACCAAAACAGGTTCTGGGCGTACCTGTTTAGATTTCGCCATTGCTGATTTAATTGCACCGATGAGTTGCTTCTGGTCAAAGGGCTTCCCAAGAAATTCAAAATATTCAAAAGGTTCGGGAATTTTCTCCGTTACTTCTTCCTTACGGCCAGACATCATTACTAAGGGAATCTTCCTTAACTCTGGCTGGGCTTGAATTTGCTGGAACACTTCCCAACCACTCATTTTGGGTAAGAGGAAATCCAACATGATCAAGTTGAATTTTTCTTTCAAGATAAAATTGAGTCCTTCCAAGCCGTCTTTTGCTTCTACAACCTCGAAATTGCCAGGAGGCAACATTTCTCGTACTTTTACCCTGACAACTGTGGTGTCATCAATAACTAGGATTTTGTTACTTGCCACGACTGATTACTCTAACAGAAACTATAGGTGGAAATGGCGGTTTTGCCGTTGGGCAATAAGAATGCTCCCACTATACTCAAAATTTATCTTGAATGGGGGAGAGTATATTCCGCTATAAGTGATGTTACTGGATGTATTTTAAAAAACTTGTACTTCTATTCTTAACAAATTATGTCATGGTGATATTTAAGGCTTGAACCTTGCTCTAGAGCATAGGGAACTTGCCCTACAGTAACTTTGGATCTAGCTTGGATGTCTATGACTTCGTCACAACAAGCCCAACTCAAGTCAGAAATTATGGCCATGCCTAGCTGGTTACGTCGCTCTATCGGCAAAGCCAGTGAAATCTCTACCGTACAGCGCATTATCAAGCAACGCCAAATTCATACAATTTGCGAAGAAGGACGTTGTCCTAATCGGGGAGAATGCTATGCCCAAAAAACAGCAACTTTTTTACTCATGGGGCCTACTTGCACGCGCTCTTGTGCATTTTGTCAAGTAGATAAAGGTCATGCACCAATGCCTCTTGATCGGGAAGAACCACAAAAGGTGGCAGAAGCAGTACAGCTTTTAGGATTACGTTATGTGGTACTGACTTCTGTCGCTCGTGATGACTTGGCAGATCAGGGTGCAGGTCATTTTGTCCAAACGATGGAAACCATCCGTCGGTTGAACCCAGAAACTCAAATTGAAGTACTGACACCAGATTTTTGGGGCGGTGTGGGGGCTGGAGAAGAAGGCCAACGCCAACGCATAGCGATGATTGTCAAGGCAAAGCCAGCTTGTTTTAACCACAATATCGAGACAGTGCGACGCTTAACCGGGCCAGTGCGCCGGGGAGCGAAATACGATCGCTCGCTCCACGTGCTTGCAGTTGTAAAAGAAATAGATTCTTCCATCCCCACAAAATCAGGTTTGATGCTAGGACATGGAGAAACTTTTGATGAAGTCATCGAAACAATGGCAGATTTAAGGGCAGTAGGATGCGATCGCCTAACTATTGGTCAATACATGCGACCGTCTTTGGAACATCTCCCAGTCCAAAAATACTGGACTCCAGAGGAATTCGATCGACTCGGCAGCGTAGCATGGAAGATGGGATTCAACCACGTCCGTTCCGGGCCTCTGGTTCGCAGTTCCTACCATGCAGGTGAAGAGGTAGGGGAGCAGGGAGCAGAGAGCAGGGGGAAGGAATAACCCATACCCAATGCGCTATGCCCCATGCCCAATACCCAAACTACACAAATATTTTTAAAGAATTTGGGTAAACGGTACACCTGTTTGGTATGTCTTAAAAAGTCCTGAAATTTAGGAGAACAAACTAATGGCTGATAAAACTGCTAACTTACCAGTTGCTGACAGTGGTGCTAAACCCCCATACCCCTTCCGTACTGGTTGGGCATTGTTTTTGTTAGCTATCAACTTCTTAGTTGCGGCCTATTACTTCCATATCATCGAATAGTTAGAAGTTGAGTGGTGCTGCTCAAATCGTGCCTTTGAATAAACCTTTGGGACGAATGAGCAGCACCAAAATCATAATTAACAGTGCTACACCTTGTTTATATTGAGAACCCAGCCAAGGGGTACTGACTTCTTGAGCTATGCCAATGATAAAAGCTGCGGCGATCGCACCATAAGGATTACCAATTCCACCCAAAATCACTGAGGCGAATAGGGGCAAAATCAAAAACCACCCCATATTTGGGCGCACAGCAGTAATTAAGCCGTACATACTGCCCCCTAAGGATGTCAACGTGCCAGCAATTAGCCAAGTCCAGAGAATTACTTGGTCTACATTAATACCAGAAACTCTAGCTAAGTCCAGATCGTCAGCTACTGCTCGCATCGCCTTGCCAATTTTCGTATTTTGCAGTAAATAGTGCAGCGCCACAATAGCCAGCACTGCTAAACCTAATACCAACAATTGATTTTGCGGCACTTTTAAGCCAAAGATATCTAAAGCCGAGGTGACAGGTACATTGTAATTTTGGTTCTTACCGCCCCAGATGAGAATAATTCCATTACGTAAGAATAAGGCGAGTCCGATGGAAATAATAATCAGCGTAGTGGAAGTGGCACGGAGACTCCGCATTCTTGACCACAGCAACTTTTCGGATAACAGCATTGTAACTACTGTTCCCGCCGCCGCCAGTATCATTGACAGCCAAATATTTATACCACTACTGTTCGCTAGTAGCGTCAGATAAGCTCCCAAAGTCAGAAAGTCACCGTGAGCAAAATTTGACAACCGTAAAATCCCATAGGTAAGGGTAAGACCGACTGCCGCCAGAGCAATAATACTCCCTACAGCAATGCCATTGATAACTAATTGAGCAAGTTGTAAATCCATAGTATTAAGTTGTTCTTAAGAAATTCCGAACTTAGTGATTTCGTACATTAAATTGTGGGATCTTCGTCACATTCGACACTATAGGTTATGATTTATAAATAAAAAACAAATGTGCGCTAATATACATAAAATCCTGTTCGCACTCTTGTGCGAAGCTAAACTTGTTCAACGGTCTAGTTGACCATGCAGCAGTATTCAAGCTTACCAGAACAGAACTCACAGATAGATGCAACTCAAACACTTTTGACCACAATCCAGCAACTTCGGGCCGAGTTGTGGCTGGAGAGTAGCTTGAACCAGTTGCAAAGCCATCTTAATGATTGCCTGCTTTCTGCTTGTACTACTTTGCCACAGCCAAGAAGCTCAGAAGCAGAAATTTTTCAAATTTTGGTCAACGATCTCTACCATGCTTTAAATAGCACCCAAGTGGCGATCGCTTTGTTCCAACCCCAAGAAATAACTGGTAAAGTCTGTTATGTTTCGCCATCGCCATCCAGGCGATCGCAATTTCCACACTTAGCAGCAATCTCCAAAAAAGGCAGAAAGCTGCGCTTGAAATTGGACGAACCGATAGAACTCGAAGATTTACAGCACTTTGAGAATCAACATCCGCGCAGCGCTTGGCAGTTGAGCGATGATTTTGGTGGAACAATCGTCTGGCTAATTATTGCCAAGATACAGGTTAGATCGGATTGCGATTCATACCCCGCATTAGAAGATCAATTTAGATCGCAGCTAATTGCACGGGCCGTTAAGTACTGCAATATAGTTTTGGCACAGCTAAGACAAATACAATCCTGGCAACAAAAGACCCAATACTTAAGCACTTCTAATCGCGAACTTGAACGTACCAATCAACTTAAAAACCAGTTTTTAGCCAATACTAGTCACGAAATCCGCACACCGTTGAGTTCGATCATCGGTTTCACTCACCTGCTTTTAGCTCAAGGCTACGATCCAACTAAAGAACGTCATCAAGAGTATTTAAATATTATTCAATCTAGTGGCAAGCACCTGCTAGCGCTTATAAATGATATTTTGGATCTCTCTAAAATTGAAGCCAACCAGCTAGAAGTACAGTGGGAAATAGTGGATGTACCAGCACTGTGTCGGAATGTTTTGGCATTAGTCAAAGAAAAAGCTGCCAATAAGGGTTTAAAGTTGCTTTTGGATCTCGGCCCAGGGGTGAAAACTCTCGTAGCTGACCCCTTACGTCTAAAACAAATGCTGTTGAATTTACTCTTCAACGCTATTAAGTTTACAACTACAGGGACTGTTGGTTTAAAAGTTTTTGCTCAAGGTAATTTTTTGCATTTTACAGTTTGGGATACTGGCACTGGTATATCTCAAGCAGACCAAACTCAATTGTTTCAACCATACTTCCAAATTGCTAACTCCACAGTTGCGCGTCACGAAGGTACTGGTTTGGGTTTAGCTGTGACTCGCAAACTGGCAGAAGTTCACGGTGGTTGTGTGGAAGTCGAATCTGAGGTTGATTGTGGTTCGCGTTTTACCATCATACTTCCCCTCAATCCTGTAGGTGAATTAGCAACAATTGAGGGTGAAATTACTGATTCATCTTCCTCGCCACTCCTACCTCATGCCCCTAGTTCTTTTTTAGAAATTTTATTAGTTGAAAATGACTTAAATAACGCTAAGTTGATACAAATTTATTTAGAAAGATTGGACTATAACGTAACTTGGGCTAAGAATGCTGCCGAGATGTGGGAAGCTTTAGAAAATATCAATCCAGCAGTGATTTTAATGGATGTGAATTTACCGGATGATAATGGTCTAAACTTAGTTCGGCAATTGAGAGAAAATCAGCAGTATCACATGACTCCGGTAATTGCCCAAACAGCAATGGCTATGCAAGGCGATCGCGAAACTTGTTTAGCTGCTGGCGTCAATGAGTATATTTCTAAACCAATTGATTTACCTCTGTTAGCTAGTTTGGTTGAAAAATATAGCAAACCTCAGTAATTTGTAATTAATTCCTAGTTAACTGGCAATTTGGAGTTGATGCTTTTGATCGAGCAAGGTACTCGGCTGGGGAATGAATTGAGAATTGACATATTCCATAACTAAAGGGTGTAGCGAGAACTTAGCACCCTTGGTTTCAATGAGCGATCGCACTTGCAAAGAATCCAACACTTCCAATAAAATTTGGGGTGAGATGGAAGATGTCAGTTGCGATCGCAATTGGGCAAATGAAATCGGTTGGCAATGAAATGCCAAGGATTTGAGAATTTCCTTAGCCATATCTGATAAGCATTGCCACTGCTGTTCTAACAAGTTGGAGACTTCCCCAAAAATCGGGGTTTGTTGCTGCAAAAATTCACCAATATTCCCAGCAAATAAATTTTGAATTGTGGTGGAGACAAGATTTAAAGCTAGGGGATGTCCTGCATAAGACTCTACAAATTTGTGCCAATCTTCTGAGGTTCCGGCAAAAGTACCCTTGGCGTTGAAAAGTTCCTGCACATCTGGGATTTGCAAGCCGTTGAGAAGGAAGACTCTAACAGGGCGGATTTCACCTTCCAAAGCCGTAATTTCTTTGGGCTTATCGCGACTTGTGAGGATTAAGCAGCTTTGATGGGTAGATTCTCCTATCCGCTTCAAAAATTCCCGATACTCTCGATCTCCTTTGTCAGGAAACCAGACACAATTCTTGCAAGCAGACTTTTGAGTTGCACAATCTTGCAATACAGCTTCCGCCCCATCTAATACCAGCAGACAACGGTGCTGTTGTAAATAATCAATCAACCGTGACATTCTGCCATGCACGTTATCTGGTAAATTGGTGACTTGTCCGTTGGATAGGAAGGCGATCAGGTCAGATAATAACTCTTGGAGGGGCGGACGATGTGAAAGCGATCGCCAAATCGCGAACTCAAATCGATCCTGAAGCTGTTGAGTGAGTTTGACAGATAACCAAGTTTTACCAATACCACCCAAGCCCAATACAGTAATAAAACGGCAGGGTATTGCTTTATTTGTAGAATACTCATTTAAAATCCAGCGCTTGAGAGTTGCCAGTTCTTCGCTACGTCCACAAAACAGGGATACATCTGGTGCTTCTCCCCAATCCGTTCGCCTGGGAATTGTTGTGTAGCCTTCTTGCAGGTTGAGATCCGGATTAGCAAATTGATAGTCTTGGGATTCGAGTTCTAAGTTGAATGCGCTGAAACAGTACTTTAGGGTCTGCCGATCTACCCCAACTTCACAAGCAAATATCTTTGCGATCGTATCTGGATCTAACCTCATGCGAAAACCTAAAGCTTCACGGGTATAACGTTTACCGAAATTTTCATTACTTTCCGACTCAGATTTTGCATCTTGGAGTTTCTGCAATCCTTGAGGCGTTAGGATTACACCACGTCTACGGCTCCTTTGTTGGCATTTCATTGGAAACCTCGCAGATTATAAATGTATTTTTTATGGATAAGCATGACTGTCTGTAATGCATCAGTGAAGATGCACCAGAAACAGAACGTAACCGACAAAAGTCAGTGGTAAATAACTTAAGTTGCGAAATCTACAAAGATATCTACCACTCAATCAAATTTTGATTTTAAAAACTGCATTAATTGAAAGGAATCTTTCAATAATCCTGTTCAGCAACACTGATGCAATGCACCACTTCAGACCACAAGTACGTCAGAACTCAAAGACGGAATCAAGCAAATCTATGCAGCTAATTTTATGTTACTTGCTTTATTAGCGCATTGACGTTAAGTAATCTTACGGGTTCTAATTAAGTGCGCGATCTCGAATCGCTTGTTTTTAGGGCAGTTTTAAGGCTGAGGCTGGTTAAAATTGCAGATAACTGTGTTACTGAGTGCGATCGCTGTTAGTAGGATGTTGGAATTGGGAAGCGATCGCCAATCTGGAGCATTGCTTTGGGGACTTAAAGACAAGAAGCTCTTAAGTTAGTTCTTAAGTTCGTTAACTTCGGTTGTGAAAACTGGATTTAAATGTATTGGCGATCGCACTTTTTTATGTGTTACTGAGTGCGATAGCTTTCTTTATTAGTTATTGAGAGCGATCGCCTTTTTTGTTGCCTGCTTTTGATTCTGTTTTTTTAGGGGTATCGCTGCTTTGGAGATACTGCTAAATAAGTGCGATCAATCATCTAAAAAGATCGGTATCTGGATTTATGGACAGTTACGCTTACGTGTGTCTGATCTAATTGTTGGTAATTGATGTAACGCTTTATGACTGTAAATGCTGAAATTAAGTTTAACCAACCGAATTTAAGGAGGAAATGGCACATGATGTCAAGCCTTGTAATGTAATGTTTGGAATCATGACTTTCCTCAATTTAGAAGCCTGAAGATAAGAAGTCTTTAAGTTAGTTACTAAGTTCGTCATTTTCGGTTGTCGAGACTAGATTACACAGACAAGATTAAACTATGTTAGATTTCAACTTTTATCTAGGAGCTTTTTATGGGACACTCTCCCTCTATAGACGAGCTACGCGATCAAGATCGCAAATTTCGACAATATCTAGACGAGTTGCTAGATGACATCAATAAAAAGGCAGCGGATGTTCGGAATCAAGTCAACGAAACTATTTCTAAACATTACTCTAGTGGTGGCTGGGATGATGCAAAACCTTTCCTTGATGGTGAAAATGTAGATGTTCAACATGTTAAGGATTGGTCACTTGATAATGTTACTAAAATTATCGGAGCAGTTAAAGATGCTATTTTTGGTACTGCTCCTCCCCCTCCTGGAGCTAAAGTTGCAGACAAAAAGTCTGAAGATATTGCACCTGCATTCACTGCAATTGCTAAACTTGACGAATATATTGCGGCAAAAGCTTTTGATGTGATTTCTGGCATCCTTCAGTCTTTTATGGCAAGCACAGAAGTGACAGCCAAAAGGGAGATAAAAAGTGAACCACTTGCTCCAGGTTTAACTCTTTTTGTGGGCATCCTTGAATGTGGCTATCAGTCTCAATCTTTTTTCCAAAATGAAATCATTACACAGGATTTCTACATCTACGCTGTTAGGTATTCAGCAAAAGAAGCCTCTACTTATAGTAAGTTTGAAGATTTGGAGGCTTATGAAGATCTAAAAGTGGCGTGGCGAAAAAAAATGGACACTTTAGCTCAGAAGATAGATGACACGGAAGATTTAGATCAGCTCAAAAAATTGCAAAATAACTTTGATTATTATACATCGCAACTTGACGCTCTTCAGAAGAAAATTGAATCACTTCAACAGGCTAAGATAACCGCACTTACAAATCGTGTTGAAAGCCGTTTAGTAAATGCTGGTGTGTTAAGGCAACAGATTGAGGCGTTGACCAGAACAACACAAACTTTAGAAAAACGATTTGTAGGCGTTGAGATACAGCTAAAAGCCTTTATGCAATCGAAAGTAGGCGCAACAAAACAAGGAAACTGGTTGTATCTGGGACATGGTACGCCAAAAGAGTTTTCCTCCATTGATTCTCCCAGAGGGACAATATTAACTTTCTGGGCTAAGCAAAATACTTTGTTGGATGTAAACACAGGAATAACGATAGCGACAATGATTAAGCGGGATTGTTTAAATTTAGAAAGTATCTTGAAAATGCTTCAAGAGGCTGGTGTTCAAGCTATTAGCGAGCAGCAGTGTACTATTGGTAAGGCTAACCCCCAGGACTATTACTTGCAGGGAGACGATCAAATACCCTGTCTCATCATGGATCTAAGTACGGGGAAATGGACAAGGCTAGACTCAACGTTCTCAATCACTTTGTCTCAACTCTTACAGAGCATTAGTGGAAATATACACCTTGTATGTTGTCGTGGTGGAAATGGAGACATAACAGCAATAACTGATAAAGCACTATTAGTGAAGGATCTAAATGGTCTTCTTTCGTAATAATGAAGTGATTCTTTTTTTCTCATATCAATGCCATGCTTGTTGTTTAAAATGCCAATCAGTGCTTCAGCCAGCACTTGCAATCAAACTATTCATGAGCGATAGCCTGACTTCTGTTTACTAGCTGTCTGTCTTAAGTGCGATCGCTCCTTGATTCGCTATCTTTCGCAATTATGGGATCGCCTAAACGAATCATTCAGTCTGAGCGATGGCAATCAGAAGCTTCTGCTGCTGGTGATCCGACAAAGCAAAAGTGCGATCGCTATTGCTAGTAGAGCGATAATGGATGAATGATGTTTTGCTTATCAGAGTGTGGTAGCGATGACTGAGTTACTGGAACGTACGATCGCATCTGTTGAAAACCTTGCTAGATAGTGAGCAAGATGTGATCGCATTTCTTCTCATTACTGACTGTCTCTGTGAAAGTGCGATCTCTACTGCATATATTTTGAAGTAGGCCGATACCTTTGAGTCATCCATAGAACCAGGAGCGATCGCAACATCAAAGAAAGCCAAAATCTCATCAACAACTGAAGATGTCACAAAACCAGCCCCTAATTAACTACCTTAGTGCCATATACCTAGCTTTGCAAACATTAAATCGTAATTTTAAAACTATTATCCAAAATATCTCATTACCTTTGGACAAATGTTAAGTTTTTAACTATGAGCAATTATATCTATTTATCCTTGGTAAAATATAAATGAGGATCGTGATAAATTGAAAAGGGTAAATTACTGAATTTCCCTAAAAGCTTGTTAAATATTTAGGGATGAAAAGTTTTGTTACTGAAGTAATTAATTTAGTTAAGAAAAGCAAGAGCTTAACTCTTAATACCTAAAAATCATGAAACACAGTTTTTAGGAAAGTTGTTGCCTTAGATTATGGGTTCGCTCTTTGCTTTCTGTGGAACAAGATTTGCAATTACAGATAAAACTTAAGAGTTTAGCAATGTGACTAGATTGGGTAACTTTGAGGTTTTTTGTTACTCAAAGTCAAGTTTCTTGTTGTTAAGCTTCTCGAAGAAACTTACCAGTATTCTCACAATCAATAGTTATTGCAGAAACTACTTTGGGGAATGCTAGAGCAGCGACTCAATCACACGCTATTGTTGAGACTCAGAAAGCACCTTAGCTGAGTTGATTACTCAAGCGATAGCTTTGCTTGAACAAGCTTACACTTTTTCTTATTCAACTGCTATTAGCGATAAAAAAGCAGTTGCTCAATTGCTAGCTGAAAGTATAAATAGTTATTGATGATGCGTTGGCTATATTTTTGGAAAAAGTGGACAATCAGCTATTGCCCAAACGCTAGCCAGTAGCAAAACATTTGTAGCAAACCTAAATGAATAAAATCTAAAACTCAATCGAGTTTTAAACCAATGAGAGTTAAACTCT
Source organism: Calothrix sp. NIES-2098 (assembly GCF_963875125.1). Taxonomy (NCBI): domain Bacteria; kingdom Bacillati; phylum Cyanobacteriota; class Cyanophyceae; order Nostocales; family Calotrichaceae; genus Calothrix; species Calothrix sp. NIES-2098. Next base: position 6,225,100 of record NZ_CAWNKJ010000001.1, on the reverse strand, counting down.
CTAGAGGTAAATATGAAAAACACACTATTCCACAAAGTTACCGCTTTAGCGATAGGTTCGCTTTTAACTTTCTCAAGTACAGCATTTGCAAGTGCATATAAAATTGCTGAAATAACCCATACAGCTAGATTGGGTAACTCCGCGATTCTAATTGCTCAACGTCCAGGTCGTATAACAGACGTACCAGCATTCTCCAAATCTGTAGCCCTTGCAGAAACAGCATTAGGTAACGCTGCGGCGGCTGCTCAATCAACTGCGCTCGCTGGACGGGGTAAAAGCGCTGTAGCTGCGTCGATTGCTAAAGCTACATCTGCGCTTGGTAATGCTACTGCTCTTTCTGGTTCAACCGCTATCAGCGACAAAAAAGCAGTTGCTAGATCGCTAGCTCAAGCAGAAACATTTATTGGTGATGCATTGGCTATAGCCCAATCGGAAGCTGTTAGCGGGCCTGGCAAAGCAGCTATTGCTACATCACTAGCTAGTGCCAAAACTGCTATGGGTAACGCAACTGCTATTGCTACAAGCTATGCTCAATAAGGTTCGGCATTTTCTTATAGGAAAAGGGTAATACCAATTCGTAATTACGCAAATCCTACAGAATCTAGATTTTTAGGTTTGAATCTATTGGCAACTTGTAGAGAATTGGTATAAGAGCTAAATTCAAATCTCTCCCTTTTTCTCTTTAACTGAACTGTATTGAGTGAGCTATTTGAAGATGTGGAGATAGTTGGATTGAATAACAAATTGAGTTAACACAATTCAACCAAGAAAACCTTATCTTCAGTGAGCGTTAGAGAGGGTGTGCGGAAACCCTAAGTTTAAAGAGAATGGGCGCACCCTCTCAGTTTTTGAATCAGGAGATGAGCAAGATGAAAAACAATCGCTTTAGTCAAGTAACTGCTTTAGTGATGGGCTTGCTGGTAATTTTCTCCGGTCAGGCATTCTCATTCTCATCTAATCATAAAGTGTTAAGTAATGGGAATGCTTCAGGTAACTCTAACTTTGCGATCGCCCAGCAGAATGGATCGGTAGCGGCTAGCGTTGCTATTGCGGCGAAAGTATTGAATCGGTCAATCAGTATAGTTGAAACAGTCGCCAAGACTTTACCGCTAAACGTCCGACCAGAGTATAGAGATATTGTCTTACCAAGGCTGCGACAGGCTGAACAATCAATGGCTACAGCGCAAACTTACGCATATAAGGGAAATAACGCGCAAGTAGTTACAGCAACATCTCAAGCAGTGTCTTTCATGAATGAGGCTACAGCTCATGCTACAGCGGATGCTGGTTCTGTGCGAGCAATAACTACAGCTATTGCTAGAGCTAATGAAGCCATAGCAACTGCTCAAGCTCAAACTAGGTAGTGAAGCCAAATTAATTACACAAAATTAGAGCCAAAATTCTTATTCAGTAACAATCTAATGTTGTTGCTCGCTCATTCAGATTTTGGATAAGGTTTTCACTAGTTTAGCTAGTAAAAGAGCGAAGGAGGTAAAAGAAAATGCTAAACAAATTAGGAGGAAATAATATAACCAAGAATTTTGTGAAAACTATCCTTGGGATCGCAGTAGCTATAGGATTCTTGGGAGTAGGAACAAAAGCTTATGCCTATCAAGTTGTTGACAACGTAAAGGTTATAAGTGTTGGTTGTTATGCTGATACATGCACTTTAACTATCGATCGAGATCATCCGTATACACGATACGATCCCGTTAGACAAGTAGGAACTGAATACTGTGTCAAAAGAACATTTGCATGGAATAAGAATAAGTATCCTGATTTCTTGAGGCTAGCCGAAAAAGCTCACGATCGAGGCAGGCTAGTTAGGCTGAGATATTCTGAGTATCGTTGTTATGATGCTTCCAGCGAAGGTGGCGACAACTATATGTCCCTTGGACGTATCGAATTACATTGATCGTATTTCAGATTGCTGTAACGAATTCCTAGACAACAGTTGAAGAATCTATTTAGAACAGCCTTTAGAACATCGATTCAGTAATCGAGGTGATGAGGGATAAATAAAAGTTTTGACCCTAATTTTTCGATCGCCAAGTAGCTGAAATTGAGATAAATCAGATTATTGGATTGGTGTTCTAGCAAAAATAATTTTATTTATCTTACCTAGATTATATATAAAAATATTGATTTTCTAATGTTTAATTTATCCAAAAACTTAACTTAAAAATCAAAAATACTTCCATTTGGAGGAATCAAAGATTATGAAATACAAACAAATAATATCCATATTCGGAATTACATTGGGATTTTTTGGAATCTTAAACTTGAGCAGTTTGAGTTCAGCATACTCATCGCTTAACGTTTCTACTCAATATGTACAAAAACCACAAGCAGTTAAAGCTATTGATAAGAGTGAGATGAATAGTTTCACAGCTATTAATAGCCGAAATTCTCGCAGTTCATCTGATTACCAAGAAAATGCCATTAGCCTTAGTGCGGTCAATTTGAGTCGCCCACACATCCTCAGCATTAATACTTCAGGTTCGCAATTACAAGGTAAGATTGTTTTCAATGGTAAGGTGATTAAACAGATCCGTAGCAAGAGAACCTATATTAATCTGTCGCCTTATCTGTGTGTGGGAGAACATACAGTAAAAATTGCTGCCTACTATTATCCTGCCTCATCTTCAGTCAATGTAGAATTGAAAGGCCCTGGTATCGATGTTACTCAAGCAACTAGTGGAAGTGGAGTATTGAATTACACCCTTAATGTCAGCGTTTACTAGTTGGATGAGCGATCGCTTTTTTCCCTAAACACCTGCAATCCCGATCGTACAAGGTCTGGAAAAGAGAGAAATTTTTTGTTTAGCTGTGGAATGGGGATTAAAAATCTAAATTCAAAATCTCAAATTACCTCGCCCATTGCTGCAAAATATAATTATAAAAAGCTTCTTTATCTACCTTGTCCATAGCATAAATTTTCCGACCACCAGGTACAACTTTAGTACGTCCCTGACTGATACCAGTGGTAATAATTTCTGTCTCCCACTCCCGTAATTGATAAAATTCTGGATGTCCTAGATAAGCCGTTGCTAGCACATCCCAAAAATAATAATCTTGCGGAATTACTAGGGCATAACATTGTCCGGCTAAATCAGAGATGGGATAGTTGCGTTGTCTTCCCATTTTTTGTACTAAATCTGATGTCACTGGTACATTATTAGTTAAATCCAAAGGACACATAATAATTTCAATTTGGCTTTGCCACACCCTTGCTGCTGAAACTGCGTCCCAATAAACATTCCATTCCGCAGAACCATCTTGCCCTGGTTCCCAATTTTTCTCCACATTACCAGGGACATTTAACGCACCCCCCATCCAAACAATCTTTTTAATTTTCGCTTCAATGTCTGGTGCTTTATCTAAGGCGACTGCAACTGTCGTCAAAGGCCCTGTCACCATTAAAGTTACGGGTTCAGCAGCTTCACGTAAAACCTTAACCATAAAATCTTGACCTGATTCGCTAACCAATGGCGTCTGAATAGTTTCGCTTTGATTGATAATTGGCAGATGGTCAACTACAAAAGAATCACGGCGATAGAGATAGGGAAACGGATTAATACCCCGCACCGTACTTTCTGCGACGGAGATATGAGAAAATCCCATCAAGTCTAAAATTTTACGTGTAGCACTAACAGCAGGTTGTACATAGCAATCAGCTGGAGTAACAACAACACCAAGCAATTCTACATGCTCCATCGTTAACAACAGCATGGTTGCTAGATAATCGTCTACACCGCCATCGTGATCCATTAATACGAGTTGTTTGGACATACTAAGGAGAAATTAAATAATGGATGAATTTATGCAAGCTGCAATTCAAGAAGCAAAACAAGGTAGACAAGAAGGTGGAATTCCTATTGGTTCAGTTCTTGTCAAGGATGGCAAAATTCTCGGCAGAGGACACAACAAGCGCGTACAAGATGGCGATCCTGTCACCCACGCTGAAATTGATTGTCTGCGCAATGCTGGGAGAGTAGGTAATTACAGAGGTACAACACTCTATTCAACCTTAATGCCGTGCTATTTATGTGCTGGCGCAGTTGTGCAATTTGGCATTAAAAAAGTCATCGCCGGAGAATCTAGAACTTTTCCTGGTGCTAAAGAATTTATGATATCTCACGGCGTAGAAGTAATCGATCTCGGTCTTGATGAATGCGAACAAATGATGAGTGAGTTTATTGAAACTAATCCCGAACTGTGGAATGAGGATATTGGGAAGTAGTCATTTGGGGTTTGTCATTTGTCATTTGGTAATGGAATTTCTTCCTTATCTCTCTCATCTCCCTCATACCCAAACTAAACACCTCTCTCCTTAAGGAACGCATCAAACGTTAGCCTATCAGGTAAAGAGGTTTGCGCCCCTGGTTTTGTTGCAGCTAAAGCACCCGCAGCTGCACCCCAAACAACCGCTTGGTGCAAAGGAAGTCCTGTGTATAGTGCTGCTGCTAAACCGCCATTAAAAGCATCACCAGCAGCAACGGTGTCAACTACCTGAATGGGAAACGTTGGTACAAAGAAACTTTCCTCAGCAGTGGCGCAGAAAACGCCCTTAGCACCAAGTTTGACGATCGCACATTTCACACCCTGTTGCAATAAAATCGCCGCTGCTGCTTTTGCTGACTCTTCGTTACTTACTGGAAAACCCACCAATTGCCCCGCTTCCACTTCATTTGGTGTAATGATATCTACTAAGGGATAAAGCTCATCAGGCATATGAGATTGTGCAGGTGCAGGATCGAGAATCACTTTTACCCCTGCTTCATGTGCTGCTTTCGCCGCCGCTACAACAGCAGCAATTGGAATTTCAAATTGTAAAAGTAAGGCGGTGCTATTTGGTAATAAATCAGACAATCGCTCTATATCTTCTTCATTTACACGCCCATTCGCGCCAGGAATAATAATAATTTGATTTTCACCTCTATCATCAACTGCAATCAGCGCTACTCCCGAACTGACACGATCATCAATAGAAACATTGCTACTATCTACACCAGAATTTTCCAAATTGTAGAGTAATTCTGAGGCAAAACTATCTGTACCTACGCGCCCAACCATATAAGTAGGAACTTGTAACCGTGCCAATGCAACAGCTTGATTTGCGCCTTTTCCCCCAGGAACTTGCACAAAGTTATATCCTAATAGAGTTTCTCCTGGAATTGGCAATCGGGGGACTGTGGCTACTAAATCTATATTGATGCTGCCAAAAACAATAATACTCATGATAGTGAGTTTAAAAACTATTTAGCCTCATCCTACAGGAGTCGATGCCTAGCTTGCTTCCCCACAGAAGTAAGACGATCGCACTTATTCCCATACTCAAGCAGTATTTTCTATTTTTAAGGATTTTATCAGGAAATAATGTTGATGATTCATGCCTAAAATTTTACTTTGTCATCACTCTATTACAAAACTAAAGTAAAAATTCGTATTTCTCGTTGCCTATGTCATAAGGATGAATATTTATTCACTCTTAAAAAAGATGCTTTTCAATAAAATTTCATGTAAATTTTAGCCAATAGTTTAACAAACAGCTAATGAATGACAATGTAAAAGGCTTAGATGCAGCAATTTAAAAATAAATATTCTACATACTGTAAAATGGGTGTTTCTTCTCACAATCTCATTTAATTTAAATTAGAAAATTAATAATAAATAATAATTATAAATATATTGATTGGTTTGATAAGTAGTCAAGCATTGATTCATCCAAAATTTAGAGGAGCTAGTATGAAAAGGAAATTTCTAGGTCAAGGATACTCAACTTTCACGACTTCATTAGTCTTAGCTGCGACTGTTTTTATCACCCCTTCTTTTGCTGTGAATGCAGTTAACCAGGATATTAAATCTCTTAACTCAGCAAGAGCATTATCAAATCAGCAGGGTGAATATTTAATAGCACAGTATTCCAGCAGATGTCGTCGAGTAATGGCAAGAAATGGTCTTTTCGTTTTGCAAAAGCCAACAGTTGATAGTCCTGTAGTTGGCCTTTTAGATTATGGAACAAATGTGACAATTCGCGATCGCGGTAAAAATGGCTGGGTGCCCATTTCATCTCCTGTCAAGGGCTACATCTTACATACTAATTTTCTTAGCTCATGCCAAGCCTCAAAAGCCGCAACGCCTCCTGAGCTAAACTTTTGTCGCAAAGTTGCTGCTGATGGTGGGTTGGTGGTGCGAGTAGCTCCTTCTAACAATTCAGCTAGGGTGGGAGTGGTTCCCAATGGTCAAAATGTTGTCATTGCACGGGGGAAAAATGGTTGGGTGCCAATTTCGGTTCCTTTGATGGGTTATGCACAGTCAAGATATCTTGCTTATTGCCCAAGAACTCAGTAATTCGGGTTTCTCGCTTTCGAGAGCTTGTCATTAGCCAGATCTTTTCAATATCTCACTGCGTTCTTATCCACCAGAGCATTGATTCCCGGAACTTCAGTTATGGTAGGGATGTCGGTAAGCACAATACTTCAACTGTGACAAAGTCAGTATGAAAAATGACTCTTGACTCAGCAACCAGATCGAACAGAGCATCTTAAATTTTTGCCAACATTTGCTTGTGTAGGCAAGCTGACCGCGTGCCACCATAGTACAGGAGTTGCTTGCACAGACAAAAGGAGATGAAAACTTGAAAAATCAGCAATTTGCGAGTTGGCAAACCACAGTTTTAGGAATACTGTTGGCAATACTGGTGAGTATTGGCCTCAATTCGTTTATCATTATTAACCCAGGACAAGCAGGAGTAATCAGTATCTTGGGTAAAGCGAGAGATGGTGCCTTATTGGAGGGTATCCACCTAAAACCACCCTTCGTTTCGGTTATAGATGTATATGATTTAACTGTGCAAAAATTTGAAGTACCGGCAGAAAGTTCTACTAAGGATCTGCAAAATCTATCTGCCAGATTTGCCATTAACTTTCGTCTCGATCCGACTCAGGTAGTAGAAGTGAGAAGAAAACAAGGTACGTTAGAAAATATTGTTTCCAAAATTATTGCACCCCAAACACAAGAAGCATTTAAAATTGCAGCTGCCAGAAGAACCGTAGAAGAAGCAATTACCAAACGCAGTGAATTGAAGGAAGACTTTGATAATGCTTTAGGCGATCGCTTAGACAAATATGGGATAATAGTGCTGGATACTAGCGTAGTTGACTTAACTTTCTCCCCAGAATTTGCCAGAGCAGTGGAAGAAAAACAAATCGCCGAACAGCGGGCGCAACGAGCAGTGTATGTAGCGCGAGAAGCGGAACAGGAAGCACAGGCAGAAATTAATCGTGCTAAAGGTAAAGCGGAGGCTCAAAGGCTCTTGGCAGAAACTCTCAAAGCTCAAGGTGGGCAATTAGTGCTGCAAAAAGAAGCGATCGAAGCTTGGAAAGCTGGTGGTGCGCAAATGCCGAACGTTCTGGTGATGGGTAACGACGCAAAAAGCAGCGTACCCTTTATTTTCAATCTAGGTAATACTCAAAATCAACCCTAAATTTGAGTAAATCATCTTAGTATAGTAGGCAATCCCAACTTCAGATCCGCAATAATTACCAAGAACTCCAACCAACTAGATTCATGTCAACTCCTAATCATCCCAATCTCACGGCTGAAGACGCAAGAAAAATTCTCAACAAATTCAACTGTCTTGATATTGCACCAATTCTCAAACCATCAGAAAAAGCTTCAGTACGGCGGGCGTTAATTTTGATCGCTAGTCTTTCTGATTACAAAATCTTAGGTATTTGTGCTGATACCGCAGAAGAAGGAAAGCTGTCAATGAAAACTTATTCCCAAGCCTTGGGTTATGAAGTACCTAGCAATTTACCCGACATTGATGGCCCGGTTTATATCAAATTAAATGGCAAAAACGGCTTGTGTTATATCGATTCCTATTCAGGACATCATCGTGGTGTATTAGTCTCTTGCCAATCTCACAATCCTGGGGGAATCAACGAAATGTATGGACATTTACCCCTCGATTTATTTGTCTAAAATTTGGCACTGTTAGGTAGGGCAAGTGCCTTACCTACACACTAAATTTGCATGACCAATTACTAGCTTTTATGAGTATTATTACCCTGCAATCAGTAAAAAAAGACTTTGGCATCAAAGAAATTTTGAAAGATGCTAATTTTAGCTTAGATGCAACTGATAAAGTTGGTTTAATTGGTACTAATGGTTCTGGTAAATCAACTTTATTAAAAATGATTGCTGGAATAGAACCAGTTGATAGCGGTCAAATTTTAGTTAACTCTAGCTCTAAAATTATCTATTTGCCTCAGCAACCAGATTTAGACGAAAATCGCACAGTTTTAGAGCAGGTTTTTGCCGATAGTGGCGAACACATGGCTTTAGTAAGAGAATATGAAGAACTGTCTGATAAATTAGCTCACTATCCCGAAGATAGTCAGCTGATGTCTCAGCTTTCAACAGTCATGCAAAAAATGGATGCAACTGGCGCTTGGGAACTTGAAACCAACGCCAAAATTATCCTCACAAAGTTAGGAATTTCCGACTTTGATACTATTATCGGTACTTTATCTGGAGGCTATCGCAAGCGAATTGCTCTAGCAACAGCTTTGCTATCAGAACCAGATGTTTTACTCATGGATGAGCCAACAAACCATCTTGATGCTCTTTCTGTGGAGTGGTTGCAAAGTTATTTAAATCGCTATCGGGGTGCATTATTTTTAATTACCCACGATCGCTACTTTTTAGATCGTGTCACCAATCGGATTATTGAAATTGACCGAGGTGATATTTATAGCTATACAGGTAATTATTCATATTACCTGGAAAAGAAAGCTCTAGCTGAAGAATCTGCCGTCAGTACTCAACGCAAACACCAAGGAGTATTGCGACGAGAATTAGAATGGCTCAAACGCGGCCCTAAAGCCCGCAGTACGAAACAAAAAGCCAGAATCGATCGCATTAAAGCGATGCGAGAAACTGAGTTTAAACAGATTCAGGGTAAGGTAGATATTTCTACAGTTAGTCGGCGAATTGGCAAAAAAGTTATTGAAATCAATAATATTTCTAAATCTTACAATGACCGGATATTAATTAAAGATTTTACCTACGAATTCAGTCCAGAAGATAGGATTGGAATTATTGGTGGTAACGGTGCAGGTAAATCCACATTAATGGATATGATTACCGGGCGAGTGGAACCTGATTCCGGTAATATAGAAATTGGCTCTACAATTCATATCGGTTATTTTGACCAGCATTCTGAGGAATTACTGACAGCTTTAAATGAAAATCAGCGCGTAATTGACTACATTAAAGAAGAAGGCGAATTTGTCCCCATAGCTGATGGTACTAAAATTACTGCTTCGCAAATGCTAGAGAGATTTTTATTTCCTGGTAATCAGCAGTATGCACCAATTCATAAACTATCTGGTGGTGAAAAACGGCGGTTATTCTTGTTGCGCATACTCATGAGCGCACCTAATGTCTTAATTTTAGATGAACCGACCAACGATTTGGATGTACAGACATTAGCTGTCCTAGAAGATTATTTAGAAGATTTTGCAGGTTGTGTAATTGTAGTTTCCCACGATCGCTATTTTTTAGATCGGACTGTAGACACCATTTTTGCTTTGGAAGAAGGTGGCAATCTGCGCCAATATCCAGGTAATTACTCAGTTTATCTTGACTATAAAAAAGCTGAAGAAGCAGCACAACAAGAAGCTGCTATTAAAGAAAAGCCAAACAAATTAGAAGTAGAAAAAACGGCATCGCAATCTCAAGAGTCAGAAACTAAAAAGCGGCGCAGACTCTCAAATTGGGAGAAAAAAGAATTTGAGCAGTTGGAAGGGAAAATTGCTCAGTTAGAAGTAGAGAAAGCAGAAGCAGAAAAAGCTTTATTAAATGTTGCGCCAGGGAATTATAGCCAGGTACAAAAATTGTACGACCAGGTGGAAGCACTCAAGCAAGCTATTGATACGGCGACTGAGAGGTGGTTGGAATTAGCTGAGATGGACTCTTAAAAGCCTCAGACGCTTACAGTAAGGTGAAAATCTGGGATTGCCACACTCAATACCAATGCCCAGTATTGGAAAATATTGTCACGAACTACGGATTCGGGATACAGAGAAAAACTGGCGAATTATTTACCGCATTGATGACGATGCGATTTTGATTCTTGAGGTCTTTAATAAAACAACGAGAGCAACACCAAGCAGCGTAATCGACAACAGCAAAAAACGACTTAGTAGGTACGATAAGGACGCACAAGATTAATATTATGGATGAAGCCAAAAGAAAACGTTTAGAAGAAAAAGGCTGGAAAGTTGGAACTGTTTCAGAATTTTTAGAACTAACAACAGAAGAAGCTACACTCATTGAGATTAAACTCGCACTTAGCCGCAACTTAAAAGAGCGACGACAAAAATTAATGACTCAAACAGAATTAGCAGAGAAACTTCATTCAAGCCAGCCTCGGATTGCTAAAGCCGAAAATGGTGATGCTTCTGTTTCCATTGAACTTTTAATTCGGGCAATGTTAGCAACAGGTGCAACCCCTCAAGAAATTGGCAAACTTATTGCACAGGTGGGGTAGCTGGGATGCTGAATACTCAAAGATAAGCTTGTGTACTGTTTCCACTCAGAGATGAAGCCGCCCAACGGCTAAGTTAGCCCGCTTACTCTATTCCTCTTTGTCTGATAATTTGTGAGGTTTACCAGCTATAGGGTGATACGTCTGCTTATGTTCGAGGTACTCATACAAAGGTCGGTGCTGTAGCCGCAATTTCTCAATCTGTTCTTGTGAAAAAGTATTATGAAGTGGATCTGCATAATTGTCTGGAAACTCCATAAAACTCCAGATTACGAACAGCGATTTTTCTGACAAGCTATGTATTGAGGATAGCCTACCTTGTGGCTCTCCAACTGTGGGTAGGCTGGATAGTTTTGCTGCTTGTTGAATATCCAAATTATAATCGCTAACTCCATAAAAGAACGCAGGTGTAATTCGTTCATCATATGGGTTTAAAATCTCCCATAGTTGATGACGATATCGATCCATTTCGATTTGCAAAATACTTTTATGCTCGGTTTCTGTGATTTTCTTAGAAAGCTCTAAAGATTGCTGAAGTATTCGGGCTGCTGAAATCCATTTAGTTCGATTGTTGTTTCTGTCACTCAGCAGATTAACGGTATGCTCAAAGCCTGCAAGTGACTGCTCAAGAAAAAATTTAGAACGCTGTGTTTGCTTGTCTGCGACCTTCGATGACTCACTTAGAAATACACCAAAAAGAGCAGAGAAAGTTGCTGCCGGAATTACATTACCAAGTTTACCTTGAAAGTAAAGAATAAGAGTCCCAAACGTCGATAAGAAAAATATATATCCTAATAGTCGCAACAGCCACTTCATTATTTTGCTCCTACTAATCTGTCTCAAATAATTTAATCTTATGCATCAGTTTGGCAAAAAATTAAATATCTATTAATAACTATTATTGATTACTATTAAGAGAACACAAATATTCATAAGATGAAGCATATATTACATTTATATTTTTGTCGGCAGAAAACATCTTGAGCTTTTTTTCAAGAGCTTTTTGATAACCATATTGTTTAATTTCTTCACAGGCAGTTCGACCTGCCAATAATATTGTCCTGTCTAAGTCCGCTTTTCCATCTTCATTAATAAAACTCTCATCCAAACCTCTCTGTTTAACGGCTTTTAGGTAGAGTTCTACAGCTTGATAATCTTTAAATGCTCTACTCAGAGAATCACGATTACAAACATACTTATCCGATAAATCATAAATAGTTCTTAATCGTAATGTTACTTCTTTAGCTACAGTATTTAATTCAGGTTGATTACTTATAATTTCCATCTGTTTCTCTACCAATCTATCCATTTGTAACTTACTGTATCCGGATTGTTTGGCACTACAATTCTCGACAACTTTTTTAAGTACATCCTCATTAGTAATTCTCGTTCTCTTAGTTCCAGGAAAAGCTTGATAAAAAGCATTTAACAAGCGAATTTTGTTTTTACGATCTGAATCTTGGTTCATGAGATACATATTATATGGAGTCCAATTTTTATATTCCATAGTAATGGGATCGTATATCTTGATAAGGTCTCCAACACCACAACCCGTGAAGATAAAAATAATCCCAAATACCAATACTCCAAATAGTAAGCCAGTTATTTCTTCAACTTTTTGTCTTCTCATAGCTATAGTAAAGAATGTGTATAGTAGCTTTGTTAGGCGCAGACCTTACTTATAATACCCATATCATACCTTTGACTAACTACTTATCCCATAAGAGCCAACTTCAACTCAACCTAGAAATTACAACTGATGTCACACATTGAGCACCACAGTTAACCTCTGGGCTGCACCCCACAAAAACAAATAATTGCTATAAAAACTAGCTTTAGTAATTAAATAATCCATAAAACAAATATAATTAATTTTAAATAGCGGAAATTTGCAAACTAAAATATAAAAATAATTATCTCAAAATTATGCTCAATTTCCCAACTCAAGAGTTACGCGATCGCGCTATTTATTTTTTAGAGCAAACTCCACAAAAACGGCTACAAATTCTCCAACAATTGGGTATAGCTCGGTATACTTTTTTAACTCAAATGCGCATAAATGAAGCGAATATAAACTGTATAAGCAGGTTTTTAAATAATCCTAATCAAGTTAAGTTTCCTAATTTAAACGGTGCAGATTTATCTGGTTTAAATTTAGATACAGTAAATTTGATTCGCGGTAATTTATTAGGGGCAAACCTGCAAGGTAGCAGTTTAGTAAATGCAGACCTGTTATTTGCAAATTTTACCAGAGCCGACTTGAGAAATGCAGATTTAAGGGGTGCAACGTTAAATGAAACTATTTGGTTAGCTGCACTAGTAGATGAATGCCAATTAGGTGTGGGTACTGGTTTATCTCATCAACAACGTAAAGATTTACAACTGCGTGGTGCTAGGTTTAGCAGTTCAGCAGATGATAATTAAACGTCAAATAATATGAAATTTATGAATAATTCAATTAAATTACCTAAAAAATTGATGCTCTTAGGTGCGGGCGAATTAGGCAAGGAGTTTGTAATTGCTGCTCAACGCCTCGGTAATTATGTTATTGCTGTCGATCGCTATGCCAATGCTCCAGCGATGCAAGTTGCAGATTGCTCGGAAGTAATTTCTATGCTCAGTGCTGATGATTTAGAAGCTGTTGTTAGTAAGCATCAACCTGATTTAATCGTACCAGAAATTGAAGCGATCAGAACATCAAAACTTGTAGAATTTGAACAACGAGGAATTATAGTTATTCCCACTGCTGCGGCAACTAACTATACAATGAATCGTGACAGAATTAGGGACTTAGCTAATCAGGAATTATCTATCAGAACTGCTAGATATGGTTATGCAACTAGCTTAGAAGAGTTGATAGTAGCCTCTGATTTAATTGGGTTTCCTAATGTGTTGAAACCTGTGATGTCATCCTCTGGAAAAGGTCAGTCTGTAGTGCATAATAAGGATGAGGTTGAACAAGCTTGGAATTATGCGATCGCTAATTCTCGCGGAGATACTCAAAAGGTAATTGTTGAAGAATTTATTGACTTTGAAATTGAGATTACTTTACTCACAATTAAACAGTGGAATGCATCGACAATTTTCTGTGCGCCTATTGGTCATCGCCAAGAACGCGGAGATTATCAAGAATCTTGGCAACCAGCAGATATTTCTGAAGCCAAAATATTAGCAGCTCAAGAAATTGCTAAAAAAGTCACCGATGCTTTGGGAGGCGCAGGAATTTTTGGCGTTGAATTTTTTATTACCAAAGATGAAGTAATTTTTTCGGAACTTTCTCCCAGACCCCACGATACAGGAATGGTGACATTAATTTCACAGAATCTCAATGAATTTGAACTACATTTAAGAGCCGTTTTAGGCTTGCCTATTCCGAATATAGAACAATTTGGGTCATCCGCTAGTGCAGTAATTTTAGCCTCAGAAAAATCAGATTCTATTGCCTTTACAGGAGTAGCAGAAGCTTTATCAGAAAAAGACGTAGATATCCGTTTATTTGGTAAACCAAGTTCCCATCCTTATCGACGCATGGGAGTAGCTTTAGCTAAAGGTGTAAATGTACAAGAGGCAAGAGAAAAAGCAACGAGAGCAGCCAGTAAAATTAAATTGGTTTGATAAATTGCTTTAAGATGTTGATAGCGCAATGACTAAACAGATCAATACTAAACCTAGTAATAACAGCAACCCCTGATTGCGTTTTACCCAACTTTTCACAGTTACACCAAAGCTTTGATGAGCAAGTTGCTGTTGTGACTGTAATTTACTCTCTTCTATATTTTGGTAAAGAGTGCAATCTTTGGCGTAGGGACGTTGGGGAAAATTGCAAGTATCATCAGCATGATACGTGCAGCTATCGCACAGATACTCATCTTTGCTAGCACGGTGCAATGGAATACCAGGATGACCGAAAGCTTTGAGAGTCGTCCGGCAATAAGGACAAGTAATAGCTTGACTATCGACAGCTTGATGACAACGGGGACAAGATACAGTAGCCACAAGTAAGCGTAAATAAGTAAACGATCTGATTTTAGCGATTTTAAAGGTAAAAGTTATTTATTACTAGTAATAATTTGGAGAGATATTAATGGTTTTGAACGGTGGAATAAATATACCTTTTAGCCCTGAGCCTTTATTTTCATTAGTTAGAAGCTATAAAACAACTATTCCCAGTAACGGAGACTTAGCAGATATTTACTTTCCTGTTATTTCGAGTTCAAATATCAACCAGAGCAAAACTCCCATTGCTTTACTATTACCTGGTTCGCGTGTTGAGATAAATCAATATTCTCAATTTGCTAATATTGTTGCTCGTTACGGATTTACAGTAGTCATTCCCCAACATACTCGTTCTCTACCAGATTTTGGATTTACTGGATTACTACCAGAAGCATCACAAATTAATGAGGTCTTAGATTTTATAATTGCAGAAAACTCTAATCCAAGTTCACCAATTTTTGATACTCTTGCTATAGATAACTTAGTTTTACTAGGGCACTCTTTTGGTGGTGCAGTTGGTTTAACAGCTATTGATAATTCTTGTATTTACCCAGTTTGTGAAGGAGGATTTCAGCGCCCTAAACAGTTACGGGCAGCAGCTTTCTTTGCTACTACTACATTTGTCGGGATAGGAAAGTTTATTCCCATTAGAAATCAAGGAATTCCTATAGCTTTAATTTTAGGAACTCAAGATGGCTCATCAGTCACTCCTCAAAAAACACAAACAGATTATGATTTAATCCAAGAACCTCCCAAAGCATTAATTAGCGTTGTAGGTGCTAATCATTATGGGATTACAAATGTTAATAATCCTCCTGGCGCTAGACCAGATCCCAATATCCCGACTTTGCCACAAGAACAATCGATTGAAACTATAGCTCGTTGGAGTGCGCTTTACTTGCGAGCTTATGCAATTGACGATAATGGTGCTTTAGATTATATCAATAATACAGGAGATAGTTTAGATGAAAATGTCACCGTGATTCGTCAACTCAAGAATTGATCGGAATGTATTAGCCTATCCCACTAATATTATTTGGCGAAGTATGGCTTGTATAATCATAATTTCTCAGCAAACTTAACCATTCATCAAGGTTATCATTTACCGTTAAATTGTTATCTGTAGCGTCTACTCCTTCAGCTCCTACAGTAGTAGCAATTACAGGTAAACCAGCAGCCAACATTTCTAGAGTTTTTAACTTAATACCAGCGCCTTGTAATAAGGGTACAATACCAATTTCTGCTTGCTCAAAATATGGAGTCGGATCTTCTACAAATCCTGTAACAATAATCTGCTGGCTGGCTAAGGCTAACACTTTTTTAGATGGGCTAGCACCAACAATATATAGTTTAAATTTTGGTTCTTGCTGCTGCAAAGATGTAAAACATTTATTAATAAATGTCAGAATTGCTTGTTCATTTTCAGGTCTATTCATTGCTGCCCAAAATAGCAGACTATTTTTTTCAATTTTTGTTGGATGACGCTGGACTTGATAAACAAAATTACTGAGTTTGGGAGGTTTAATCAAAATTTTAGTCTCAGGTAAGCCAAACAAAGAGTTGAGAATATCGCGGTCTTTTTGAGACAAGACCCATAGTTCATTAGCAGCAGAATATAAACTTCTTTCATAATGAAATAACCTGGCTGCTTCTATGCCAAAAAGTAAATTATTTCGGGATTTTCTTAAAAAAGATTGAAAATTCAGATCGTGTATACTAATTATAATTTTACTTGATTGCGAACTAATTAGCTGTTTTACATATTTCAAGTAAACGGCAGCATGAGAATATTCAAAATGAATTACATCATAAGTATTCTGTTGCAGCAAGTATAGCAATTTTTTGCATACTGCATTTTGCCAACGAGTAGCAAATTTCCAGGGAGTACAAACATGAGTTAAACAACTAAAGATTTTATCTATTTTTTTAATGGGATAGTTATAAAGATAAATACCAGCCAGTGAAGCTAAGTCTGTAGCAGCAGTAATTTCTACTTGATTAGCAATAACTACAACATCAATTTTTACCCCAGCAGTTATATAGTTTTCAAGATGCTTCAATGCTATCTTTTGCCCAGCTTGAGGATAGCGTTCTGTGGGAGCATGGGCACAGATAAACAAAATTCTTGGCATAAATTAACTACCACTTACCATATTCATCAGAAATGGGGCTTTTGATGTATTTATTGAGGAGTTGTTTCGCTTTTCTGGCTAGCGGCGGTTTGAGAAAATATCTAGCAGGAATTGCAAATAACTCATGAAAGATCCAGATGATATAAGCTTTTATCTGTTGCTGCTTGAAGCTACCGCCTAATTTTAATGCGGCTTTATTACTAATTAACCAAGATTCTCTAATTAATCTGGCTCTATCCCAAGGTTTAGTAGAAGAACTCATGCCATTTAGCGAGTAAGCAGCCAGAGAAGTATTAACAAAATGAAACTTAAGATTAGACAAATATAAACGCAAAATCAAGTCATAATCTGCTGTTATTTTATATTTTAGATCGTACAAACCTACTAAATTGTAAGCTGTCTTTTTAATAAAACAGCTAGGATGATTTAAGGTAAATCTGATTGATAATTTATTTAAACTGCCAGGAATAAATGTAGCAATATAATTTCCAGAAAAGTAGTTATCTACAGGCGCATAAATGATATCAATATCTGGATTTTTACTAAATTCAGTTTCTACTATTTTAATCGCATTTTCATGATACCAATCATCAGAGTTAATAATGCCGATAATATCGCCTGTGGCACGTCTAACTCCTTTATTCATCGCATCGTAAGGCCCAGCATCAGGTTCAGAAATAAATAAATCTATCCGATCTAAATATCTTTTGATGATTTCACAGGTGCTATCTGTAGAACCTCCATCAATGATGATATATTCTATTGATGAATTATTTTTTTGACAAATCACACTCAGTATTGTTTTTTCAATCGTTCTTTCTGAGTTAAAACTGGGAGTGATTATGCTAATTTTCATCTCAATATCCAAGCATATTGAATAATGATATTCTATTTGGCTTATCGTTATCAACAGACATAGCTAAAATACTGATAAACAGCAAGGGTGCAATTCCTTGGAGTCCAGTATGCAGAAATAAACAAAAAAATAGGTAAGAAAAAATAAATTTTAAATTCTCTTGAGTGCAGTAACCGCTAACTACTCTTAAAAAGATGTAGAAGTAAAGAATTCCCAGAGGAATACCAGTATATGCCATTACTTCTAGAAAGGAGTTATGGATAATCGCACCAATTGGTCGGAATACAGATTCGTATTTTTCACCATAACCTTTTAATGCTAAATCTAAATTATTAGCATAGGAATTAATTAAAAACCGATTAGCTTCAAATCTTACTAAATTCGATTGGTCGTTAAAAGAGAATAGACGATTTATACTTGTGTCATAAACAAATCCAACTTCTACTCTATTTAAGAAAAACTCTCCTACCAGTAAACCAAATAGATTGGAAATAATAAAAATAACAGAAACATTAATTATCTTGACTATTCTGAATAACGGTTTCTCTAAAAAAGTTAAAATTAGGAAAATACATAAAGTAATGAAGTAATTACGACTTGCGAATAAAACTGTAGATACTAAACCTAAAATAATCCCTGGTTTAAATTTAATTTTGACGGATAAAAAGAAGAAAATTAGCATAAATAAGCCGGAAACATTGGGATCGCCATTGCTTAAAGCGATTCTTTGGCTCCCATCAAATTCCAAGCGTCTATAAAATATCATTTGGTAAATCATCGCTATAGTAGCGCACCAACACAAGCCAATTAAATAACTGCGTTTGATCTGAATTTGAGGGCTACCGCTAAAACAGATGGCAAGTAGACATATAGGTAAACTATATCGAAATAGCTGATAAGTAGAAAGATTCAGAAAAGTTACTACTAAGACAAGGCATACAGCTAAAATATCAACAATTAGTAACTTCTTTTTGTAATAACAGATTTGGAGAATTAAAATACTTGTAAGTATGGGTAGGCAAACTTTAGCGTATGGTAGTTTTAGTTCGTAGGGAATAAGATATAAAACTACTATGCTATAAAAAATTAAGCTGTAGAAGAAATAGTTGGTTTCTGTCTTGGTGATGTTGGTGCTGATATTCAAAATATCCTCTCTATGATTTGATTGTAGATACAGAGTTTAGTATCGGTATAGCTGTGAGCGTTACTTACGGGAGCATCTCTAATAGTTGATTCATTTTTAAACGCAGAGGTTATTCGTGTTGTTTTTTTTAATGGGATGTCATCGTTATTTACTAAGCATCTCACTAAACAGATGAGAGTAGCGTTGTGCTTGCAAATCTTGTGAGAATTCTTGTTCGGCTTTTTCACGAGCGCGTTGTCTGAGGCGTTGTAGGCGATCGCAATCTGCTAAAATCCACGCAATACCACCTGCCAAGCTTTCTACCTCAAAAGGTGGTGCTAGATAGCCATTTTGTTGGTGTTCTATCATATCGGACATCCCGCCAATGTTGAAGGCGACGCAGGGAGTACCGCAACTTAGCGCTTCCATAACGGTGTTTGGTAAGTTATCATGCACGGATGGGGCGACAAAAATATCTCCAGCTGCATAAACTAGCGCCAAGGTTATATCATCGTTGAGGTTGCCGAAGGAATGCAACTTAAAGCCTAAATTTTTCTGTTCGTTGGGTGGAGATGAACCAAAAATAACTAGTTCAATCTTGTTTTGATATCCAGCTTTCTGTAAACTTTCTAGTGCAGATAATAACAAGTGAAAACCTTTTCTAGGATGATTGGTTGAGGCTGCACCAAAGATGAGTAAGTGCTTATCTTGAGGGAGATTTAGCCATTCTCGTGCTATTTTTCTATCTATCGGTTTGTATCTTTGAAGATCTAAACCGTTGGGAATTACTTCTATGCGAAAGTTCTGCAAGAGAGAACTTTTTTTAGCACAATCAGCTAACCAAATACTCGGCGTGACAATTGTACAATTAAGCTGTTGCCATGCTTTAGCTTTACGTTGCCAAATCCACCGCGATAAATCTTGCTGTTTGTGACTTTGAAGTTGGACGCAAGCACCACAGGATTCAAGATAGCGATCGCAATCTAAACTATAATAGCAACCACCTGTAAACATCCACATATCATGCAGTGTCCAAACCACAGGCTGAGTAAGTTTGGCAACAGTCTCAATTTGTAGATAACCGCAAGCCCAGTGAATATTAATGATATCTGGAGATAAAGGTTTTATCTTAGATTGAAGAAAATCGGGAAACCATTGGGGCGAAAATTTTTCATTGGTATCACCTGCATAAAAATTTAGTGGTAAATTATCTAAAGTCGGTCGCATCTGATTGAGCCATTTTTCTGGCTTATTTTGCGCGCCAATCACTGTGCGATCGCCGCTAGTTTTATACTGTACTAGCATTTGAGAATCTATATTGATTTTTCTTAGTCCCTGATGAAGACGATAAGCTGCACGCGCCGCGCCTCCAGTAATATCAAAAGTACTAAGAAGTAGAGATTTCATGGAATTTACACCTTTTGAGAGCAGAAAACGTAGCTATCGAATATGCCATTTTTTCTATCCAGATAATTAGAAAAATCTACTTTAGTTTCAAAACCAACTTTTTTCAGTAAATCAAAAATATCAATACCAAATGTTCGATACGCTAGAATATTTCCGCGAATTTTATCACCATGATATTCTGGTGGTAAGAGATGAATATCTTCTTTTCCAGAAGTATCAACACGAACAATAGTTTCTCTATCAAAGTTACAAGGAACTGTAAAAATATGGTAGCCACCCGGTTTTAAAATCCGATGTACTTCTCGTAAACCCTGTTGATGATTTCTGACGTGTTCAAATACATCTTCAGTGATCGCAATATCAAACGTTTCATTGGCAAAGGTTAAATGTTCTAAATCTTGGCAAAATACCCCAGGACGTATTTCTGAGCCAGGTTTAAATTCGGGAGAAAATGTAGAACAGATATATAAGTTGTGATGATGTAATTTTTGATAAAATGCATCATCGACATCGGCATTATAAATACTCAATTCCTGCGTTTGGGGAATCTCAGCTATTGTAGATCCAGGTTTAAGAACTTCTTGAATAATGATTTTTGCCACGTGCCTTTTACGTGATGAACTGCGGCAAAAAGGGCAATACATATTATTCCGAACTGCTTGCACATCAATACAGAGAAAAGCAGTAATATTCCCACATATATTGCATTTACCAAGTTGGTGGTTGCCTAAGTTCTGAATAACTTTTTGAACTGCATTAATAAGTTTCATCTGGCTAATTTTGTTATTTTCTCACGCAGAGGAGAACACTTGCGTGGGGAGGTTCCCTCCGTGGAGGAAAGTGTCCGTCGCGTAGTGGTGTAATTAAGAGTTGGCTTTCCCAAAAAATTTCTGGGTAATTCTAATTAAAAGAATTTTGAAATCTTGCCACAAAGACCAAGACTTTAAATACTGCTTTTCAGCATCAATTTTATCTGCTAGCGATAAGTTGAATTGATTTTTTACTTGCCATACTCCTGTAATACCTGGTAAAGCATTTAATAACTGCTGCTGTTGTGGGCTGATATTGATGGCGTCGTACAATGGCTGAGGGTGTCGTCCGACAAAACTCATGTCGCCTTGGAGAATGTTGAACAACTGGGGTAATTTATCTAAGTTGCTCCATGTTGTGCAGCGAAAGTTGTAAAGGTAAAATAGTTTGCCTCTTCTGCCTACGCACCATTTTTTAGTAATTACTGGTTCTGGTGAACTGATGCGATTGAGGACGGCCAGCATTAATAATAGGGGGCTAAGTATAATTAATAGAGCTGCGGCGATCGCCCAGTCAAGCGATCGCTTGCAGCACCAGCGAATTGGGCTAGAGTATTCAGGTAGTTGTCGGTATCGCGGTATCCGCAAGAAGATTCTTTTCCCAAAGCGGTTGCATAGGTTTGCCCATGTTTTCAGTTTTAATTCACCAAATGCTGCATCTATACGCACCAAACCAGCCGGAGAGTACTGCAACCACTCAGTCAAAAATTGCTCGTTGCGATAGGAAAGCAGATGAATATCTTCTAGGTTTTCCGCCTGTCTGACTAGCAGTTGTCCTTGACGAAGTTTAATTTTGTAGCCGAGGCTGGTATTGGCGATACTAGATTGAGTAGCATATTCTTTAAAGCCAGTAACTTGATAATTCCAAGAGTCCACCTGCGCTAAAAATTGCTGATTGCCAAATAACTGTTTATCCAAATCAGGCGTAGCAGTCGCAGATGTTGACTTGTATGAATCAGGCATATTTTGCAGAGTAATATTTTGATCGCTTATGTATGCAGGCTATTTGCAAAGTTATCTGCTAAACCTGATGATTGCATAGACGTTACTATCTCTATGACAATTGGATAGACATCCCAAAATCATCAACAATTAAATATCTGCATCAGTTAAATCACTTGTTAATTTAATACTGGTAATTGGAATAAAGCATCAATTTCAAGTACGGAAAAACAAGGTTATATATTCTGTTGTATTTTCAACATCTTCAACAGCCTCAGCAGATATCTTGCCATCGATTACAACTGATTAAGAATATCTCTGACTTCTTTGGCATAAAGATAAGAACAATTAATGAGCATCTCACTAACTCCATTGCTTGACATAACACATCATGACTCAAAATTCTAGTCATATTACCGCAGAGATCCTTAGGTATATTAATCAAGCCTCATTGGTATATAACTTCCAGCAAGTAATCCTAAAATTTACTTTTTTTACTTGCTAAATAAATTTTCTATGAAATTATAACTTAGATTATACAGGAAAGTTAACTTATTAACTGGGTACTTATGTGTATTTTCTCAAAAAGCTTGATTTTACTTATACCATTTGGGATTTGAAATCTGAGCTTTAGGATAGAGAATCTCTTGCTGCGCCTGCTTTTGGCGAATCTACTCTTTGCGATCGTTTTTCCAGTTGGTATTATTTTATCGGCTAAAAATTCAGATAATTAAATATTTTTTTGGTAAAATAAAATACATAAAAATATCGAATGGCAGTAATTAAATCTCCAGTATTTCGGCTAGTCAACAGAATTTTCTCCAAGATCCTAAATAAAAAAATGTATAAAAAAATATCTTATTACTTAGGTTGCAAAGTAGTAAATTAGTGAGAAGATAGTACAATTTATGAGACAGGTTGACTCTGTAAAGACGTTGATTCTACTCTCGATATTCTCAGTCGATTAAAATTAATACTTCGATGAGGAAAATTGTGATGCTCTAGCATAACTATTTGACAAAATGACTTTAATATCCTTATCGTGCGGTATGGATTGCTATCTATATATCTATATATAGATAACAAATAATTCAGTAATTAAACGTGAAATTTGACCGTTAAGATGTTTCTAAATTAACTTCATGGATGAAAAAAGCGTAAATTATTGTTGGTATAAATTTATTCAAAATTTAGTTAATTTGGATGGGGATGGCAGCCTTATCGCCTTTACACACAAAGAAGTGTTTATGAGGGTGTGTAGATCATGACATCGATCGTTGAGCTTTCTTTTATTATTGTTTCCTGGAACTCGGCTCGGACTTTAAGAGGCGCAATCGAGTCATGCTTGGCAGCAATTCACAAATATTATCCACATACAAGCAGAATCGTAGTTTATGACAATGCCTCTATTGATAATTGCCCGCAAATTCTTGATGAATTTAGCAGAAAATATCCCCAGACCTTTATCGGAATTAAAGGTAAGCAAAACTTAGGTTTCGCCACAGGTAATAATCGCGCAGTTGCCGCTTCACCCAGTAGAATGTATGTATTAGTAAATCCAGATGTGACATTTAAGCCTGAGGTAATTACTAAGTTAGCTACAACATTGAACTCAGACCGAGATATTGCGATCGTTTGCCCTAAGTTAGTTTATCTAGATCGTTCGGTACAACCTTCCATCCGCAGATTCCCCACTTTTACATACTTAATCCTCAAGCAGTTATTAGGCGAGACGCTGCAAACTTTATTACATCCCTTCGATTACTACTACGAGCAGATGTCGCCTCCCCAAAAAGCAGTTGAAGTCAACTGGGCAATAGGAGCTTTTATGATGGTATCGGGAGAATACATTGCGCGATATGGCTTATTTGATGAACGTTTTTTCTTATATTTTGAAGATGTAAGTTTGTGTTTGGATGCTTGGCAAAATGGTTATCGAGTTTTATTTCAACCCGAAGCTTCTGCACTACATATTTATCAACGTTCAAGCACTAGTTCGCTATTTAACTATCTGCGATTAGTGCATATAGTTTCTGCCTTGAAGTTTTTTGCCAAATATAGACCTTATCAAAAAAGATGGCAGTTAGTACTCTGGCTGCTAACGTTAAAGTCACAAATCAAAAATTCTCTGCGTTTACTAAAATCAATAATACATAAAGGGTTGCAAAAAAATATTGTTTCTTTGAGGTGAATGATTTAACTAGTACAACCGCAACCTAAAAATATTTATGCAAACAGAGATACCTAAACTCATCGGCAAACTGCTAATAAAAACCAAATTTTGGCAGGAACACTATCTAATTATCAATTCGTTTCAGCCATTGAGAGGAATTGCGGCTCTAGCAATATTATTCACTTTAATCGGAGCATTTCTGGAAGCAACAGGGATAGGTTTGGTGGCATTTTTATTACAATGTTTAACAAATGTCAACCAGCCACCGCTACAAACAGGAATCGGATGGTTCGATATTTGGATTTTAGGAACGAAAGCTAATATATCTGAGCGCATATATCGCATATCAGGCTTAATTTTATTAAATGTTTGGGCGCGTGCCATCTTCACTTACCTAGGACGTTATACCGCTAAATATTGTGAAGTACGTTTAATCGATAGTCTGCGCAAACAAATTTTTGAGCAGTTGCAACATTTGAGCTTAAGTTACTATACACAAAAGCGTTCTGGAGAACTTTTTCAAACATTCTCTACAGAGGTAGGTGAAATTAGCTACGCTTTTAATGAAGTCATTAATTTTGTGAGCAAAAGTTGCATTATTGTGGCATACACTATTGCCATGTTTGTGATTTCTTGGCAATTGACTTTAGCCACAGTTATTTTATTTAGCTTATTAGCAGCAGGCGCATCAAATTTGATCCGGCGAGTGCGTGCAGCTAGCGTAGAAATGACAACTACTGCTAGTGAGTTAGCATCCACGGCTGTAGAATTTGTGAATGGTGTGCGCACTGTGCAGGCATTTTGGACACATGATTATGAACGGAGACGTTTCTACCAAGTTGCACAGCAAGTTATGAAAGCTTGGTTGAAAATGAATTCCATGAGTGGAATTGTGCAACCATTAATTGAGGCGATCGCCACAACAATTTTAATTGGCATAATTCTGGTGGCAGTAACTACCCTCGTAGCGAGTGGTAAGCTTCATGTAGTACTGTTACTAGCTTTTCTTTTTGCCTTGTTTCGCTTGCTACCAATAATTTCCCATATGAACAGTTCGTGGGGATTAATTGCTACTTATTACGGTTCGCTCAGAAGCGTTCACGAACTGTTAAGGACGGATAATAAACCTTATATGCAAGATGGAGAACGGGAGTTTTCTGGCTTAAAGCGATCGCTCGAATTGATTCATGTAAATTTTAGTTACGACAATCGCAAATTAGTACTAGAAAATATCACCTTCACCATCGAACGCAATCAGATGGTAGCATTAGTGGGGGCTTCTGGTTCTGGTAAGACCACCCTAGCAGATTTGTTAATGCGCTTCTACGATCCGACCGCAGGCAAAATTTTGGTTGATGGCATGGACTTACGCCAATTTCAGCTTAAATCTCTGCGATCGCGCATGGCGGTAGTCAGCCAAGATACGTTTATTTTCAATACAACCGTACACAACAATATTGCCTATGGCTTAGAAGGAGTAGATGATGCAGCAATTGAGCAAGCTGCAATCCAAGCCAATGCGCTGGAATTTATTTTAGAGTTACCCCAAGGATTTAATACCAAACTAGGCGATCGCGGAGTGCGGTTATCGGGAGGACAACGCCAACGCATTGCTATAGCCCGCGCCTTGTTACGCAACCCAGAAATTTTGATTCTCGATGAAGCCACTTCCGCCCTCGACTCTGTTTCCGAACGCCTGATTCAGGATTCCCTCGAAAAGCTAGCAGTAGGTAGAACAGTAATTGCGATCGCTCATCGGCTATCGACAATTTTTCGAGCCGACAAAATTATCGTACTCGAACAAGGGCACATTGTAGAACAAGGGGGATACCAAGAACTTTTGCAACAGCATGGTAAGTTCTGGCAATATCACCAAATGCAGTCTCAGTTAGGCCAAATTAGCTCTAATTGAATATGGCATCAAGTCTGTAGTTGCGATTCAGAAATAAACCTTTTATAGAAACATCACTGATAAAAATGCAACTAAAGATAAATACCGTTTATTATAGATAAATTATCTTTATTTACCCAAATCGTAAATATTTTTAAATCCTATTTCAAGAAATCTAATGTTCTCAGAGATCGCATACATTTTAAAATGTAGTTATGAACACTGCTGTCGTCTTAATTATCTTTAATAAACCAGACACCACAGCAAAAGTATTTGAAGTAATTCGTCAGGCTAAACCTTCTAAGCTTTTAGTAATTGCTGACGGCCCGCGCCCGCAACATCCAGAAGATATTGCAAAGTGCGCTACTAGCAATAAAATCTTAGATAAAATTGATTGGAATTGTCAAGTAATTAAAAACTCTTCTCCTATCAATCTTGGTTGTAAACAGCGCATAGCAACAGGACTAAATTGGGTATTTCAGCAAGTAGAAGAAGCAATTATTCTTGAAGATGATTGCGTTCCCCATCCAACATTTTTTAAATATTGCGAGGAACTATTAGATAAATATCGCCACGACCAACGCATCATGACAATTTCCGGGAACAATTTTCAGTTTGGTCGTCGCCGTACAAAGTATAGCTATTACTTTTCCCGCTATCCGCTAATTTGGGGATGGGCAACTTGGCGCAGAGCATGGCAACAATATGATATCGAAATGAAACATTGGTTAACCATCAGAGATGATAACTTGCTACAAGATATACTTGATGATTCGACTGCTGTTCGCTACTGGACTAATATTTTTCAAAATTGCTATCAAGGAAATATTGATTCCTGGGCTTTTCCCTGGACTTTGACATCTTGGCTACAAAATGGTTTAACAATTCTGCCAAATGTTAACTTAGTTTCTAACATTGGCTTTAGTACCGAAGCTCACAATACAAAAGATATTTATAGTCCTTTTGCCAATTATCCCAATCAAGCAATAGAATTTCCGCTTAAACATCCAGAGTTTATGATTCGTGATGCACAAGCCGATCGATTTACACAACAAACTCAGTTTCGTTTCAGTTTGATGTCGCAAGTAAAACGTTTAGTCAAAAAAAAACTGCAATTTTTCAGTTAATTTATTGTTGACTAGTAGGTTCGGCATTAGCAAAACTTTAATATCAACATAAATTATGAATACTGCTGTTGTTTTTATCATCTTTAATAAACCAGAGATTACAGCCCAAGTGTTTGAGTCTATTCGTCAGGTGAAACCTCCCAAACTATTAGTAATTGCTGATGGTTCTCGTCCAGATTACCCTGATGATGTAGACAACTGTGCTGCTACTCGCAAAATTATCGAGCAAGTTGATTGGGACTGCACAATCCTCAAAAACTACTCTGAGGAAAATTTAGGAGCAAAGATACGTATAGCCACAGGACTAAACTGGGCATTTAAGCAAGTAGAAGAAGCCATTATTCTTGAATATGATTGTTTACCACATCCAACATTTTTTCCCTATTGTGAGGAATTGTTAGATAAATATCGTCACGACCAACGCATTATGACAATCTCCGGCAATAATTTTCAATTTGGTCGTCGGCGTACCGAAGATAGCTATTACTTTTCTTGTTATCCCCTAATTTGGGGATGGGCAACTTGGCGTAGAGCATGGCAACAGTATGATTTAGAAATGAAACATTGGTTAGCCATCAAAAATAATAACTGGCTACAAGATATACTTGATAATTCAACTGCTGTTCGCTACTGGACTAATATTTTTCAAACTTGCTATGAAGGCCAAATTGATACTTGGGATTATCCTTGGACTTTGACATCTTGGCTACAAAATGGTTTAACAATTCTGCCAAATGTCAACTTAGTTTCTAACATTGGCTTTAGTACTGAGGCTCATAATACAAAAGATATTTACAGCCCCTTTGCTAATCATCCTACTCAAGCAATGGAATTTCCTCTCAAACATCCAGCGTTTATGATTCGTGATGCACAAGCCGATAAATTTACCCAGCAAACTCAATTTCATCTCAGCCTGACATATAGAATGAAACGCAAAATTAGAGAAATACTGGATAAGAGTTATTTACGATTAATAAAAAGCAGTTAATTGCTTTTTATTTGCTTGCTAATCTTTTTAGTTAATAACAATTGCTAATCCGAACTAGCATGAGGCTTTCACTTAGATTTAGGTATCAATTACAGTATAATAAATTTATTATCTTACTTTTGTTTTTTGTTAGATATAAAACATCAATTACAATTAGTCTCAGTGTAATTATTGAAAATAAATTATTTCTTTGCGCTAGGAATCCTTTAGACTAAAATGACGTCTATAGTTTAACCAAAAATTCACCTCAAAGAGATTTTCTCCAAATCTTCCTGATTTATTATTTCGAGTTTAGAGGATTTTATAGTGACTAACACTAGTCTAAATCAAGGGCAAATGCTCAATAACTCTCCACAAAACGCCATTGACATCAAACAACTCACCACAATTCTGTTTCACAGACGTTATCTTATATTGGGTATTTCCTGTGCAGTGATGTCAGTTGCAATCCTGCTGGCTATCTTTGCCAAACCGAAGTATCAAAGTTCAATGCAAATACTGGTCAGTTCCAATTTATATGAAGGGGTACGCTCCAGTAACGTGCAGGGAAGTACAGACAGCGAGTTTACAGATCCCAACTTTCAAGTTGTAGATTACACGGCTCAGTTAAAATTAATGTTGAGTTCTAAGTTAATCGAGAAAGCTGTAGATTTGCTACGTCCTAATTATCCAGATATAACTCTAGAAGATATTCGAGGAAAAAAAGAAAAGGGTGAAAAATCACCTCTAGAAGTAACTCAAATAGAAGCGGGAACGGGAATTAATAAAATACCCAGTCAAGTATTTGAGGTAACTTTTAAAGATAAAGATCCCCTCAAAGCACAGAGAGTACTGCAAGCACTACAAACTGTTTATCAAAACTACAATATAGAACAACAAAACGAGCGTTTACATAAAGGACTGTCTTTTGTTAATGCTCGCTTACCCGAAGTCAAAAAAGAAGTTAGCCAAGCTGAAAAGAATTTAGAAGAATTCCGCAGAAATCATAATTTACTTGACCCAGAGGTACAAAGTAAAATTCTCTTGGAGTCTTTGGCAGACATTCAAAAACAATTAGAAACTACTCGCGCCCAGCTTCAAGATATACGAGCTCGTCAAGCAAACTTAGAGCAAAAAATGGCGTCTTCATCTCAGAACGCCATAGTTTCTTCGCGTTTGAGTCAATCAACACGCTACCAAACTCTATTAAATGAAATCCAAAAGACTGAACTAGCGCTAGCACAAGAACGGCTACGGTATACAGAGAACTCTCCAAGGATAGTAAATCTTAAGCAGCAACGCCAAAGTCAAGTAGCGCTACTGCGCCAAGAGGCGGGAAGATCCTTAGGAGATAAAGTGACAATTACACCTAATCCTCAACAACCGCTATTAACGCAAGGGCAGATGGTAGGGGTTGATTTAAAGCTAGTAGAAGAGGTAATTCAAGTCCAGACAACTTCTTTAGGACTGCTAGCTAACGAAAAAAGTTTAGTTGAATCCGAACAGCGACTGCGCAATGAACTGAACAAATATCCTCGCCTGATAGCTGAATATAATCGTCTGTTGCCAGAAGTACAAACAAATCGCAAAACCCTTGAACAACTGCTACAAGCGCAACAGTCTTTAGGGCTAAAAATTGCTCAGGGAGGATTTGATTGGCAAGTATTGGAAGCACCAGATAAGGGAATTTATCTAGGTAGTGGCAGATTATTTCTATTAGGTGGAGGATTAATTATCGGGCCGATTTTAGGTATTATGGCTGCCCTGATTTGGGAACTGTTTCATGATGTGATTTATTCGGCACGACAATTTCAAAGACTGACAAACCTGCGATTACTGGGAACCATACCAAATCTGGGCGAAGGTGGTTTAAGAAAGCGGCTGTTTAAGCTGGCTGGCAATAAGCAACGAACAGTAACTCCTTTAGTAGAAACTAGCCCTAAGTTGCCATATCACGAAAATTTGGATATGGTCTACCAAAATCTTCAAATATTAAAGTATCCTCTGCCTTTTAAATCGCTAATGTTGACTTCAACACTAGCTGGCGAAGGAAAAACTACTATGACTTTGGGGCTGGCGGCTAGCGCTGCTCATATGCACCGCCGAGTACTTGTGATTGATGCTAATATGGAGCATCCCAGCCTGCACAAAATTCTGGAACTTTCTAACGACTGGGGTTTATCTCTGTTATTAGTCGATGAAACTAATACCCCGCTTACAGATTACATTCAACCGATTCATCCAGATATTGACGTTTTGACTGCTGGCCCGACACCAGAAGATACAGTCAAGCTACTGAGTTCAGCACGGATGAAAGAGCTAATTGAGTTGTTTGAGCAAACCTACGATTTAGTGCTAATAGATGCTCCGGCAATTTTAGATTCAGTTGATGCCAGAATCGTTGCATCCTTATGTAATGGCATTGTATTGGTAGGGCGTATCGGTCAGATTACCCAAAGCGAACTAATTCAAGCTAGAGACATTTTGAGCAAGTTGAATTTAATTGGCGCGATCGCTAATGATGTCAAAGATTCCCCTAAGGTATAACTACTACACAGTCATCAAGGGCGGGAAATCCTGCCCCTACAGATTTTTCCAATTGCTATAACTTTCCTGAATTGAACCTGGTTGGGATGGCACTCTCTGCCTTATGCATCCCCAATATCTGCGTTTTTCTGTGTCAGTTTGAGAGCATCATAGAGCATCCTCACTCTTAACCGTTGAGAATTCTTACTTACTTTATATGGCACCAACTGGTTAAAATGTTTCTCGGCAGCATTAGATCAGGCTTATCTAAAACGTGAAGCTATTCGTATACCATACCCCGGAATTGACTCCAACAGATCGAGCTCCAGAATGTGCGATCGCAGTCGATGTTCTGCGAGCTACTAGCACAATGGCCACGGTTTTGGCAGCTGGGGGCGAAGCTGTACAAGTGTTCAGCGACTTAGATCGACTCATGGAAGTCAGCGACAAATGGCCCCCACTGAAACGACTGCGAGCTGGAGAACGCGGCGGATCAAAAGTAGCTGGCTTTGATTTGGGTAATTCGCCCCTTGATTGCACGCCAGAACTGGTACAAGGAAGGCGCTTGTTTATCAGTACCACCAATGGCACTCGCGCCTTACAACGGGTACAAGACGCGCCAACTGTACTAGCAGCAGCCTTGATCAACCGTGCTGCGGTGGTTAAGTTTCTTTTGGAAAAGCAACCACAGACTGTCTGGATTGTGGGTTCAGGTTGGGAAGGCAGTTTTTCTTTAGAAGATACAGTATGTGCAGGTGCAATCGCCCATAGTATTTTGCAACATACTCAACTATCAGCAGAGGAAATTGCTGGGAATGATGAAGTGATTAGTGCGATCGCGCTATACGCGCAATGGCAAGATAATTTGTTAGGACTTTTACACCACGCCAGTCACGGCAAACGTTTGTTGCGCCTGGAATGCTATGAAGATCTAAAATACTGTTCTCAAACCGATATTTTAGATGTGTTGCCTATACAGCAAGAACTCGGAGTTCTTAAATCTCACCATTAACTATATTTAAAGGCTATACCAACATTGAATTTTAGAGACGTTGCCTGCAATGTCTCTAAAGCTATTTCCCAAATCTCAAACAGTTCCTAGCTGTCATGGCTTTAACTAGTACAGCACGGCGTAAATAAACAGACCATTCAAAATCTACAAAACGCTTACTCTGTCTTAATTTTGAATTTTGAATTTTGAATTCCGCCTTGCGGTACTAGAAGGATGGGCATCTTGTCCATCCTCAATTATGCAATCTCTCTGCCAAAGCCCAGTATATTAACTTATTAAGTACAATCACGGTTATATTTGCATAATAAACTACTTAATAATTGACTACTTAAATCATTATTACAAAGCATCTGCCAAAGATGTCGTACTATTACCCAACGGTTAGACTAGAACCACAGGGTAACAATCAAAGGAATACTATGATGAGCGATCGTGACTATACATTAATTATTGACAAAAGTGGTAGTATGTCCACTCCTGACCAAGCAGGTGGGAGAAGTAGATGGGACGTAGCGCAAGAATCTACTTTAGCGTTGGCGAGAAAGTGCGAACAGTTCGATCCTGATGGAATTACAGTCTACGTTTTTTCCGGCAGATTTAAGCGCTACGATGATGTGACATCAGCAAAGGTCGCCCAGATATTCCAAGAAAACGATCCTGCGGGCACAACCAATTTAGCAGGTGTACTGCAAGACGCACTCAATAATTACTTTAAGCGCAAAGCTGCGGGTAAAACCAAAACCAATGGCGAGACAATTTTAGTAATTACTGATGGCGAACCAGACGATCGCAAAGCCGTATTTGAGGTAATTATTAGTGCTACCCGTCAAATGGATCGGGATGAAGAATTAGCAGTTTCGATTATTCAAGTTGGTTCAGATCCTCAAGCAACGAAGTTTCTCAAAGCTTTAGACGATCAGTTACAAAGTGTGGGCGCTAAATTTGATATCTGCGACACCGTAACTTTAGACGACTTAGAAGAAATGAGCCTTGCAGATGTGTTAATGAATGCCATCACAGACTAATTGTAAGTAAGCCTGTAAATTTTATCTAACTAATTATGAGCCAGTTTGCGGAAAAATCAGCCATGCTAGAAAATCGTGACTACACCTTAATTATTGACCAGAGTGCCAGCATGGCGACTACAGATCAAAAAGATGGTAGAAGTAGATGGACAGCATTACAAGAATCGACATTTGCATTAGCTAGTAGATGTGAAGAGTTTGACCTCGATGGTCTGACTATTTATCTATTTGCTAAAGCGTTTAAGCGTTACGACAATGTTACTTCCTCCCATATAAAGCAGATTTTTACAGAAAATCTACCTGGAGATACAACTAACTTAGCAGGCGTACTGCAACACGCAATCAATCACTACTTTCAACGCAAAGCCGAGGGCAAAACCAAGCCAGCCGGAGAAGTAATTTTAGTTGTCACCGATGGTGCGCCAGGCGATCGCCAAGCTGTATTTGAAGTAATTATCAACGCCACTCAGCGTTTGGAAAATCCTCAAGAATTAAGAATTTCTCTAATTCAAGTAGGTGCAGATACCAAAGCCACAAAGTTTCTCCATGCTATAGATGATGATTTGCAAAGTGTTGGCGCTAAATTTGATATTTGTGACACCATTACTTTAGATGAATTAGAAGATATGAGCCTTACTGACGTATTAATTAAGGCAATAACTGACTGATAATTGAGAAAATGCTTTAAATACTTGGAGAAGTTAGAAATGCTAGAAAATCGTGATTACACCTTAATTATTGATAAAAGTGGCAGCATGGCTACCCCAGATCAAAAAGGTGGTAGAACCAGATGGATAGCCGCACAGGAATCTACCTTAGCCTTAGCTAGTAAATGCGAACAATTTGACCCAGACGGTATTACTATTTATGTATTTTCTGGGAAATTTAAGCGTTATGAAAATGTCACCTCAGCTAAGGTGGCACAAATTTTCCGAGAAAACGATCCTTCTGGAACCACTGACTTAGCGGGTGTTTTAAAACACGCAACCGATGATTACTTTCAACGCAAAGCTGCTAATAAAACTAAGCCAAATGGTGAGACAATTTTAGTTGTCACCGATGGCGAACCAGACGATCGCAAAGCAGTAATGAAAGTCATTATTGAAGCTTCCCGCCGCATGGATCGCGATGAAGAACTAGCTATTTCCTTCATTCAAGTTGGTAACGATGCTAACGCTACTCGCTTTCTCAAAGTCCTAGATGATGAACTTCAAGGGGCTGGTGCTAAATTTGATATCTGCGACACAGTTACAATGGAAGATATGGAAGATATGAGTCTATCAGAAGTGTTGTTGAATGCCATTAATGACTAATAAAACGCTAGCTATCTTCATTACAGGACTGAAACAATGGATAGCATTGATAAGCTGTTAGCCGAACTCAAAACTGAATACGAAGAAGTAAAATCTCCTCAGCCACAGCCACAACCGCAGCCAAATTTAGCCCAACCATTCACCCAACCGTCACCAAAATCGGACTCTTTAATAGATAGCCTATTGGATGAAGTTAAAGCTGATTTTGTCGAACTAGATATGGCTGAGGAGTTAAAGCGTCAGCAAGAACTAAAACAAGAACGAATTCGTCAAGAAAAACTCAAAGCAAAACAGCAAGAAGCTTTAAAAAATCAGGCTAAAGAATGGTTAGCTAAATTAGATCCATTCTCACCGGAAGGTCTGTGGTTTGAAAGATTTGCTGAAGGATATCCTTCAAAATTAGAGGCAGCGATTGAATATTTGCAAAATAGTTAGTAAAGCTAAAATTAGAAAATTTTTATAGATAAAACTAATTGGTAGCGAAATGCCAATCGCTACCAGAATTTTTTTGCTTAAGTCTGGCATCAATCAGTAGGTGTTGACAAACAAGAATCAAATTTTGCAGCTTTTGACACCTTTTCTCTAGAGTTAGAATTTGTCATTAAGCTCCTCATTCTCCATTAAAACTAAATATTACTTTTTATTAACTCGATGGCGACGAATTTCAGAAAAATGTTTTACAGCCCATTCATGCATTGCATCAAGAATTGGTTGTAGGCTTGTTCCCAAAGGTGTCAGTGAGTATTCTACTTTCGGGGGAATTTGTGGATAGACTTCGCGATGAATAATGCCATCATCCTCCATTTCTCTTAATTGCTGCGTGAGCATCTTTTGCGTAATTCCTGGTAAGGCTCGTTGCAATTCACCAAAGCGTTTTACCCCTGCCATTAATTCTCTAATAATCAAAACTTTCCAGCGTCCACCAATTACCTCTAATGTGATTTCTACTTCGCAAGTCAGCCTGGTCTCGTTTTCCGCTTTAGTTTCCATAGTTTTGTTAGTTGTCAAGATTGCATGGGCAACTAATTAAATACTTTCACTTGACCTACCTGTAATTGTAAACGCCGCCCAATAATAAGGATGACTATAGAGTTTTTGGTCTGGCGGAAGTTTACTGCTTCTGTACATTTGTGTTGCTACATGAGTTCTAATTCTTAAATCTTCAGGATGTAGATTATTTAGTAAATCTTCATACCATTTTGTTAATTCACTGGCAGTTAGTTCTCTCAGCCATGCGGTAACTTCAGCTAAAGTAGTAGCTGCTGATTTATCTGGCTGTAGTCGTCGATAAAACTCTATGATTACTAAGTCATTAGCAATAGATTCTACAGTCCACAAAGTACTGACAACTTGAGAAACTCCTCCCATCAGAAAACCATTTACCAAACTCACATATTCGCTAGTAACAACGTGATTGTTGGCATTGATAGTTTCACAAGCTGATAAGTTAACTAGGTTATAACTTACTAAAGATTGTTGGCATATTTCTTCTAAAGTCAGCTTGTTTGTACCTGCTAAAGCCAATTCTGATTTTTTCGGTTCGCTAGAATTATTAATGATGTGCCCGATAAAGTGAAATATATTGTAGTCATCAAAAAAAGCACTATCTACGTGATTTTTATTAGCTTGCGTTCCCTGAATGCGGTGATAATTAGGAAATATATGGCTGACAATTTCCGCTTGTAATTTGGCAAATTTTAGCGGTGGATAATCTGTACTATGAGGATTTTCCACACTGAGGAATAGTTGATTATTTTTATCGCCTATGGTTGCGGATCTTGCTGTTAATCCTGTTTGGACGCTAGGCAAATAGCTAATGGTAAAATTTGCTGCTTCACTTGGCAATTCCCCAATATTAGAATAGTCAAACAGCGCATGGAGAGGTAGCCTTTGTAAGTCGCGATGGGGAATTAAAATTAGTTGAGTAATTCCTTCAAGCTCCTGAGCAATGGTGGAAATGTTGAGGATATTTTTTAGTTCTAATAGCCTAGCTTCCATCTCCACGCGCCAACAATGGTTGGTTTGATTTTGTTTATCTGATGAATGACTGCAATATTCTTGGTATTGTTGATTCCAATCTTCTAACCAATTTTCAAAATCAATCAAACGTCTAACTGCTTCGGGTAGAGGAACTTCGTGCAGACGCATTGGAGTTTTACCTAAGCTAAATACCCCTGCATCTTGCATTGGTGTAAATATGAGGATGGGTGAAGGTGCTCGATCTTTGATAATAAATGTATGTAAAGCAGCCGGGCTAATATGCCAGTAAACAATTGCTGTTTGAGGATTAAGTAGGGGCTGAACTTCAGCATAGCTGAGTGAGTCAATATTTTCTTCCCAACCATCAAGCAGCCAAGTTAAACAAGCATTTTTAGCTTGTTCGGCAATTTCCCACGCTTCTACTAAATCGCCATAATCTACAGCTAAATCAACTACTAGTTGCCTCAAGCCTGCAAATTTTAAAGCTAGCTGTTTTTTACTCTCATCAGAACGGGTAGGCTCACTGAGCAATTGTTGTATTAAATTTGTACTGTATTGCAAAAATTCTTGTGCTTGCGCTGTTTGCCCCAAACCCACAAGAGTTTTGATTAAAGATTGCAATACTTCCAGATGCAACTGCGGAAAATCTTCACTAGTCAAGGTCAAGAGTGCTTGATTATAAGCAGCTACAGCTTTTTGCCAATGAGTGCGGGTTGAGGAATTTTTCTTACCTCGATCGTAATGAGTATTGGCGATCGCTAAATGTAATCTGCCCCAACCTTCTGGGTGAGTATCTGGGCGAACATATTTCAAACCAGCTTCGTAGCTGGCGATTTTGCCTTCATAGCCGCTTTGCTTGAGAGCTGCATTGGTGGCTGTGATGGTAGTAAACAAGCCAGAAAGCGCTTCAGGATTAACTAAATTACCCGCAGCCGTTCCTCTCCCAATCCAAGCTTCCCAATAATCAAATTTAATTTGTAAAGCACTATCATAGGAGGCGATCGCTTCTGCATAGCGTCCTAAATAAAACAGCGCCACCGCCTGGTTATACCAAGCTAAATGAAAGTCGGGTTTGATAGCTATAGCTTTGCGATAAGATTCAATCGCTTCTTCACGGCGTCCTAAATTTTCTAAAGCCACACCTCGGTTGTACCAAGCTAGGTAGAAATCGGCTTGAATCGAAAGTGCTTTATCCCAAGAAGCGATCGCTTCTGACCACCTTCCCAAATTAAACAGCACCACACCCCGATCGATCCAAACTTCGTAATAATCGGGTTCAATTGCTAAAGCTCGATCGTATGATGCGATCGCCTCTTCATGTTGCTCGCTCACACCCAAGGCTATACCGCGGTAATACCAGTTTTCTGGGTCTTGTGGTTGCAGAACTAAAGCTTGGTCGTAACTAGCAATTGCTTCTAATAATTGTCCTAACTTCATCAGTGCCAAACCCCTGCTAGACCAAGCTTCAGCAAAATCTGGCTTGATGGCGATGACTTGCTCAAAAGAAATAACTGCTTCGTCAAATTGTCCTAACTCACCAAGAATTCCCCCCCGGTTATACCAAGCTTTGTAGCGATCGGGTTTCAGTTCTATGGTTTTGTCGTAAGATGCGATCGCCTCAGTAAAATGTTCTAAATGAAATAGTGCTAGAGCGCGATTGAACCAATATTCATCAACATGGGGTTTGAGTTCGATAGCTGCGTCGTAAGATGCGATCGCTCCTAATAAATCCCCAGTTCTCGCTTGTTGCAGACCTTGATAAAACCAAGCTTGCGCCCGATCGATTTTTTGCTGCGGAACGATTTGCGAATTATTGCGTTGAATTGCTAGTTCCGAAGCCAGTTCTTGGACTAAAGAAGTACTTTGATCCAACCTGACCAACAACTCATCAAAAGCTTGGGCGACACTTGGCTCTAATTTCGCCAACGATTTATCCCATGTCGTCGCTTCTGATAATTCTCCTTTGCCATCTTCTGCTGGGGGAGTCAGGCTCATGTTTTCTGCCTTGCAAGTTGAGCTAGTCGCTTCTGAAGGCGGAGTTTGGCTGGGATCTTCTTTAACAGGATTGAGATTAGTAACTGGGGTGATAGTTTCCGGCTCTTCCTCTTCCTCTTCCGGTTCCGAAAATAAATCGAATAAGTTGGCGATTTCATTGTCTTCTCCCGGATCGAGGAGAGTCGCTCGCCTGGGAATTTCCAGGTCTTCTCCTTCATACTCCCATAAAACTTCCCCGATATTGCCTGTCCATGTTTCCTCAACAGATCTGATTTCGGGTATGGGGAGGATTTCTGGCTCTTCTTCGTCATAATCCCACAAGCGATCGCCCAGGTTACGGATCAGCTCTTGCCCTGGAGAGTTTACCAAGTGGTTTTCTGGTCTAATGTTTTCCATCGTCACATGACGATCTAGCTCCTCAATTTCTTGATATTGTGTCGCTGAGTTGCGCTTCAGGAGGCTCAGACCAATATCATAAGATAGGTCTCCCACTCTGCCGATCCCCAATTCACCCAGCTGGATCATCCGCGCTGCTAACTGATGGTTAGGTGCAGGGGAAGTTAATAATCTTTCACCAAAGCTCAACAGCCAATCTATCCAGCGCTCGTCAGAAATGCGATGTTCCATGCGTTGCAGGTACTTCAGCGCCCACTGTCTGCCTCGTGCCTGTTGTACTCCTTCTAGCAACTGCGTAAACAACAGTTCTAAATCCGCATTAGTAAGTTCGGGTGGTGAATTCCCCACCCCATATCCTTTTGCAGCATTTCTAGAATTGGCTTTTCGACTGCTAAAAGGACGCTGAAATAACTTTTTAAGCCACTGAAATAGACGCCTGAGCATCTGTCACACTCTTGGATTTTGTTTAACCTAGATTGTAGCCATCGTTGTGTGAAAAAGATCGTGAATTACGTAAAAAGCCACAACTAAAAAGATAAAAAAGTTGTGAAATGATACATTCCGATTGGAAAGCGGGTAAGGGGAATTAGCGAATAGGCACTAGGTAAATTACCTCAACTGAAATTTTGAATTTCCCACAGTGGCACTATTCTTTTGGTTTTGAACGGGAAAGTCAAGATTCTGCTTGTTCTGTAGCTGCTTGATTTGCTGCATGATACTGATTAATCAATGCTTGGATGATAACTTGCGGATCTTGTGTCTCAATACCCAGCTGTTCGGCAACCTGCTGGCATAAGGTTTCATCCTGCTGCATCATGACAAACAATTGTTCCAAGGTAACGGTTTGATAACCTTCCTCTGAGAGATTGTCTTCTGTCTCTGCTGCACTTGTTACCAAGTCATTCTCTGGGGGTGGTGCTGTGACAACAGCATCCGGTCCTGCATATTCCCAAATTGGTTCGCCGCCTTGATTGCGCGTCAACAATTGCATTCCAATATCGTAGGCAACGTCTCCGACTTCGCCAACACCTAACTCACCCAGCTGTACTAACCGAGTTGCTAATTCATTATTAGGTGTAGGTGATGCCAGCAATCTTTCTCCCAATACCCCTAACCACGCAACCCAGCGTTCAGTTGGGATGCGGTGTTCAATATTATGTAGCCACTTTACTGCCCACGCTTGTCCTCGTGCTTGATGCACTCCTTCCAAAAGTTCGTTGAACAGAAATTCTAAATCTGTATCGCTGAGTTGTGGCGGTGGTTCTTTCGGGACTTCACTCCTAACTGGGGAGCGAGTTGGTTTCCCACCAAACAAGCGTTGAAAAAACTGTTTAAACCACTGAATGAGCCGCCTGAGCATCTGCTGCACCATTGAGTATTAGTTACCCTAAGATTGTAGCGATCGCACTTTACTATAGCTTTAATTAAGTCAAGAATTCATTGACAGTCACGAACTCCAGTTCTAAAAAACGTTCTATTGCTCGTGCGGCACGAAAAACTCACAGAATCGACTAAAGTAGAGTTTGGTTCTGGGTAGTTTACCAGATATTGCACCAAAGCTAAAAGATACGCTTTATACCAGGGTAGGCTCCACAGGAGAAGATGACAAAGGCTGATTCTTATACTGAATTTGTTTTGTATAAAATAAAACTCTTAAGCTTTTAAACCCCGTCCTTATCTGATATAATTAATTTATTGTCACAGGTCAAGACCGCTGCGGTTGTGCCTGTAGAATATAGCGGAATTAGTGCTATACGAAAGCACATAAATTTTGAATCTCACAACTGAGTAACAATAACCAACATAAAAATAGTGTACTAACTGTGAAACAGTAGTTAATGCTTTGGAAACAATAATTTGAGGTTTCCCAAAGTATTTCCTCGCGGTCAAAACCAGGAAGCTTGCTACTCCAGCTTCTGGTAAGTTACCATGCGAACCTGCTTGGCAGTAGAATTTGGCTAACTTCAGTCTAGTGGCGAACCCAAAAAAGCAAGTTCAACCTGAAAATCCCCTCGCTCAAAAGCAGCGGACTGTCAAAATCCTGTCATCCCAAACTCGACTGGGTGCTACAATCTTATGCCTTACGAACCCCTGCACCACAAGTATCGCCCAAAGAGTTTTGCCGAACTAGTGGGACAAGAGGCGATCGCTATTACCCTCACGAACGCGATTCGCTCGTCTAAAATCGCTCCAGCCTATTTATTTACCGGCCCCAGAGGTACAGGAAAAACTTCGAGTGCGAGAATTCTCGCCAAATCCCTCAATTGTCTTGGGAGTAGTCAACCGACTGCTGAACCCTGCGGCTTATGCGATGTATGTCAAGGCATTACTAAAGGCTACTCCTTAGACGTGATTGAAATCGACGCCGCCAGCAACACTGGTGTTGATAACATCCGCGAGATTATTGAAAAGGCGCAGTTCGCCCCTGTACAGTGCCGTTACAAAGTATATGTCATCGACGAATGCCATATGCTCAGTACCCAGGCGTTCAATGCGTTACTAAAGACTCTAGAAGAACCACCGAAACACGTAGTCTTTGTATTGGCGACAACCGACCCCCAGCGAGTATTGCCCACAATTATTTCACGTTGCCAAAGGTTTGATTTCAGACGCATCAACTTAGAAGCGATGGTCAAGCATTTAAGCGCGATCGCTCATAAAGAAAACATTCATATTTCGCTGGATGCTGTTACTTTAGTAGCCCAAATTGCTCAAGGGGGATTGCGGGATGCGGAAAGTCTACTCGACCAATTAGCACTATTAACAGGAGAAATCACACCAGACAGAGTTTGGGATTTAGTCGGTTCGGTAAGCGAACGAGACTTGATAGCCTTGTTAGATGCGATCGCCCAAGATAATGCAGAAGCAATTCTCGACTGTACCCGCAAAATCCTCGATCGCGGTCGAGAACCGCTGACTATTTTGCAAAATCTTGCCGCTTGCTACCGCGATTTACTGATTGCTAAAACTGCATCTAACCGCCAAGATTTAGTTGCTTGTACTCAGCAAACTTGGCAAGCCTTAATTGAATTAGCTCAGAAGCTAGATATAAGTATTATCTTGGCAGGGCAGAAACACTTACGAGAAGCCGAAGTCCAAATTAAAAACACCACTCAACCGCGTTTGTGGTTAGAGGTGACATTGCTGGGCTTATTACCAAGTGCAAATATTCCCGTGCAAGTCGCAAGCGCACCACCGAGAATCAGCGCCCCAGCAGTCTCATCAAACCAACCTCGGTTTACCTCACCTCCTCCCGCTGTTGCTTCTCCTCCGGTTTCCCCAAGCCCCCAGCCAGCAAATAACATCTCTGCTGTGAAAGCATCGTCATCGCCGCCGCCAGAGACTGTCACCATATCTGTGCCGCCTGAGGAACCCAAACCATCAAATCCATCTGTAGAAACAGTAAATACTTCATCACCTGCACAGGAGATTGTTAAAACTCCAACTGCGGATTTTACTCAAGTATGGCAGCAGGTTCTCAGTAATATTCAGCAGATACCAAGGCGAGAATTGCTACGGCAAATGTGTCACCTGATAGAATTTGATGGTGCTTACGCTCGTGTTGGCGTGAAAGCGGCATGGCATAAAAAAGTACAATCAGATTTGCAGATGATTAGTGCTGCTTTTCAGCAAACTTTCCAGCGAGAAGTTAAAGTCAGCTTGGAAGTTGGAACTCCTTCAAACTCGACTTCAGTAAAGAAAGAGCCTCCAAGTAACGGAGCTCCCATTGTTAAGCAGCCACCGCCACCTACTTACGAAAAGCAAACTTCACCACCAACGCCAGTACAGCTACAACCCATACCAGCACCAGCACCAACAAGAACAGAGTCAGCAGCTAACGGTAAGGGCAATGTGCAAACTTTACCACCTCCGCCAGCCCCAACAGCTGCTAATGATTGGGAAACTGATGAAGTCGCGATCGCAGCTCAACGATTAGCAGAATTTTTCCAGGGACAAGTCATCCGCTATTCAGACGATGCAGTAGGTTTTTCTGACACTATAGTTGGATCTGATTTGCTTGATGAATCAGATTTTGATGACGAATAAATTAAAAAAAAGTCAAGAGTCCAAAGTCAACAGCCTAATTAGCATTGACCATTAAATCTTGACTCTTGACGCTTTTACGCTTTCTCTGCGCCTGTATGCACAGTTTTCACCCATTTCAGCCGTTTTTGCCGGAATGACATCCGAGCTGTGGTGCTGCTCATAACTACCAACCAGTGGAACATATATAAAGTGCCACGTAGGGTTTGCAGCAGTAACAGTAAATATGTAGAAAACTGGAATTTTTGACCTTGATAAATCCGCCTCAGACCTGTGAACATTCCGATCGTTGACAGGATGACCGACAAGCCTGTAATCGGGCCTAATATTGGTGGACGATGGCGGGCGATCGCCATTAATAAATCTGGTACGGCTGCGGTTGGTAGGATGTACATAATCAGCATAAAGCTCAGTAGATCCCAGGTTTTGCGTACTCCTAAGCGATTTTTCAGGAGTAAATCCCAGTAATCTAAATAGCGCTGATAGCCACCTTCTGCCCAACGGTTGCGCTGATGCCAAAGTGCGATCGCATTTGTCACGCCTTCTTCTTCTACCGCTGGGGAGAATACACACTCAATATCCCAGTTGTCTAGATGTAGGCGCAGCGTCAAATCCAAATCATCAGTAATGGTTTCTTCGTTCCATCCACCACAACTTGTTAAAGCTGCACGCCGGACAAATTGACCGTTACCTCGCAGTTCGCCAATTCCGCCAAGGGCAGTCCGCTGTTGCTGAAAATAGGTATCAAGTGCCATCTCCGCCATTTGGCCTTTAGTCCAAAAATTCTCTTTGGCATTGGCGATCGCTTTTCGCACCTGTACCGCCCCTACCTTTTCTCTTTGGAATAAAGGTACTACTTGTAGCAATAAGTCTGGTGCTACTTGAGCATCAGCATCAAACACTGCAATGATGTCACCCTTAGTCAAAGGTAAAACTTGATTCAATGCTCCAGACTTACCACCTGTAGCTTGTGCGGAACGCCGCAGGATTTTCAGTTGTTTGTATTCCTTTGCCAGTTCTGTTAATAACTGTGGTGTACTGTCACTGCTGTTATCGTCAATAATCCATAGTTCGTACTTGCCATCTGGATATTCCAAATTGCAAAGATTCTTGACTAATCTACCAATTACTGCTTCCTCATTTTTGGCTGACACTAAAACAGAAACAGAAGGTAAATCTCCCTCTATTTGTTTTGGATGACGCCGAGGTTTGGCAAATACCACCTCCAAAGCGTGAATACCCAGAATAGTGGTCAGTCCCAGTACGAATAAAAAACCCCAGGAAGCTAAATGCAGAGCGATCGTGCTACTCCAGACTATAGTCAAAACTAGAGCCGCTTTGCGTCTGCGTCCTTGAAACCGGAATGGTAGAAACAAAGGTTCTGTATCTACTACTAACTCCTCGGTTGCTGAAAGGTCAGACAACAGAGAGTTAAGCGGAGCAAGCTCGTTGCTAGAATCGTCTTCGGGCCAGAAATTCGCTGGCATAGGTTACTTGATTCAAAAACCACTATTTGTCTACGCCTGTAAAGAAGCTGAGAATCAGGTAACACTAAACTGTAGAACCTTGAGCTAGCCCTGGATTGGCAGTAATTGTCTACCTTTTCTAACTCTAAATAGAGCCAGTAGAATCGCCTATTGGCAACTCTGGTTTAGGCAGAGCGATCGCCAAGTAGCAACAGCTAGTTGTTGAGAGAAGTCACAATAACAGCATCTATCTCTAGATAGAAGAGATTTTTGATTGTTATTGCTCTCAGCTTCCATAAAGCTAATGCGACCCTATTGTACCTGACATTCTCACATTTCTTAACAGTAACTTTATTGCCTTGGCTCCAGATGGCGCTGCCAAAGGCTTTTCCACTGATGATTTTGCTATTTAAATTCGTATAACTAGAAACTCAGCAGTATTTGCTGAAAATGTATAAACTAGAATTTTTTGGGAATACTTACTATTGACACCTACTTCTTTGGTTAACAACAGTAGGGGTGTGGAATTCTTCGCCTCTACTTCTTTAGCCAGACTCTCATCCCCAGTTACTTTTACATAACTTGAGGAATCTTCAACGATGTCTATTGAGCAACTTCAGCCAGCTACCCCACAACAAGCAAGTGTTTACCTACCTTACATTCAGGGCGCTAAACGCAATTTCTTACCCTATGCCATTAGTCTTTATCAAAA
Source organism: Calothrix sp. NIES-2098 (assembly GCF_963875125.1). Lineage (NCBI taxonomy): Bacteria > Bacillati > Cyanobacteriota > Cyanophyceae > Nostocales > Calotrichaceae > Calothrix > Calothrix sp. NIES-2098. Next base: position 6,180,650 of record NZ_CAWNKJ010000001.1, on the reverse strand, counting down.
AGGCGTTCTGGAAGGTCATCGCAAAATAGAGGCCAGTGACAATATTCCCTTTGTCGCCACCTGGAATGTTGCTAGCCTACCTTCAGACTTAACTCGTTGCCGAATGCAGTTTGATGGCGATGCCGAACTGAGTTACGAGATAATGATGGCAAGTTCCGAGTTTATAACTTATTTAATTGAATTGATGGACAATTATAAACGCAATCGCTTGACTGATTTTTCTCAAGCTTTTTATCGCAAGCTGCTGCGTATAGATGAATGAATCTATACGCAGCCTAAAAACTTAATAATTTTAGTAATATCGCCAGAAAAAGACTTGATGTTGAGTCATGAATTTTTCTGGCGATTTGAGCAAAAACCCCTGTGAATTATTCTAAGTAAAGCTTTGCCTTAGCTTGTAGCGTTTTAAATACCCAGGAATACAGGTTTAGTACAGACTAACGCAAATTTATTACAGACTGTTGAAATGCTGTACGGAGGAAAAATACAGCTATATCCTTAGCAATAAAGGTTTTTGGCAATTAATAGTGATATTACTACTAGTGCAAAAATAATCTCTACATTTTTTGCGTTTACAAAATAAAGTAATAATAAATACTTACTAAAAATAATTAAAGGATTGATGAAGCATCCTGATATGCTTTGCAATTTCTGTTGAAGTATTTGAGCAGAAAAATTTTAAGTAATTAAATCACACTCAGCTTTGCTAGTAAGCAATTTCTAAACATCAATTGAGTGTTAATTATTCATGGCTATTTATTTTTAGCATGATGAAACGCTAGTCTTGATGTTAGTAAAATTGCTGATTTTAGTTAAGCTATTTTCTGCTGCCGTAGTTTTCATTTGACTAAGGTTAAAGCGATGTCAGAAAATACTTATCAACTACAACAACTCGCTCAAATTTATAGATATGAATCAGAAATTAATACAAATAGAGCCTATAAAAATAGACAAGAGGCTGAAAAATTTGCTAATTTTGCTAGAGAAAACCCAGAACACATAAATGAATGCCTGGCTCAAGAGCAAGAATATATTGGTATAGCAACAACCTGGGAAAAAATAGCTGCAATTCAATTACAATATGCAGTAATATGTGAGAATCCAGTTAATGAATATCAAACTATTAGAAATGATTTATTAGCTTTACTAGATAAAATAAGAGTTTGTCAAGCAATACAATGCTCTAATGAAGCATGTAGAGAAATACTAAACTTGATAGAAGCATATTATTTAAAAAATTCTGTTGTTTATGAAAGTTATTTACAATGCTGTGGTCACGTAAATTAAGTAAGCTTGTATAGCAATCTTGTTGAGGTAGTGAGAGAATACTTAGACATAAAATAAGTATTTATAAGCATTTTAGACCGTTTCTTTCCTTATATTTCACAAGCAATGCCAAATTGCTATATGAACAATAGTCCTATTAGGACTTACGCAATTGGCACAAATAGCAGGCAGGGCAAAGCCCTGACACGCGACAATATAAATCAAACCAAGCACATAAAAATACTTGGGCGCTTCAGTTGCTGAATTAAATAATTAGAAAGCAAGTTATGCTTGATTTGATAGATAGTTTTGCCAGTTCTATAGGCTAAATTCTTTAACCTAACCCAAACCAACATTGCACAAGCAATATGATTTCTTTGGAGTCTAGCTTTCCGACACTGGCAAGATTCAATGCCAGTTAGTTGTTTAATTTCCCTGTGAAACTCCTCTATTTTCCAACGAATTTTACACACCTGTTGTACAACATCCGTGGAACTTTGAGATAAATCGTTAGTGGCGACATAATCCGTTCTGTTGGTAGAAACAGTAACCCGGAATAGTTTCACTTTTTTATTAGCTGGGAATCCTTTAATTTTTATGATTTTACCACAGTCTAATTCTTCTTGGTTCCATTCTAATAATTCAATCCGTTTATATTTTTCTTGACCAAATGTATCATCAACTAAACGATTATTTTTTAAAGGGCAATAATAAATTTTGTCTAAGCTATCAATATATAGCATTAAACTGTGTACCGCATACCATGTATCCATCAAAACAGTATCAAATGGTAAAAGCTTATGATACACAAGGTTTTGGAGCATATCTTTCACATGGTCTATCTTGGTTTTCCCATCGACATCAGGATTAAAAATTCGATAATCTATGACCCAAAATCTTTGAAGTGTAGGGTTGACATACACGCAGCTAACTACACCAATGCCTTTCAGGACACCATGCTCATTACCACTATATTGTCTTCTGACTATTTCTATTTCTTCAGAATACTTTTTATCTAAAACGCTATCATCAAATATGATGTAACCATTTTCATCAGACTCAACGACCTCTTTCACGTTATCCCATAGTAAACGAGGTGTTAATTTTTCGGTTTTCAAATAATAGTTAATTGCGTCATGACTAATACTCTCTAAATGCTCTGCCAAATTGGTAATTGTATAATTAATTTGACTACTTAATAAATATTGGCAGTAATTAAGCTTAGTAAATCTCATTACCCTTAGCGAAATTTATCTAATATAACCTCTACCTATTTTCTCACGAATATTTCGATAGTACTTCCAAGACAGCGACTTCTATTACGAAGGCAAAGCTTTCAAAATCAGATTTAATTAATACATATGTACTATGAACTAACGATCGCATTGTGCCAGTTGCGTAAGTCCTGCCTATATTTAGGATTATTGTTCATCTGTTTTTTCATCAGACTGAGAGGGCTTTAATTTTTCCTCCAAAATTCTGGCTTTTTCATCTATGATACGCTGTTTATCAAGTGTATCTTGCACTAATTGATCTAGCTCATTTTTTTTAGCAATTGCAGAAGGTAAAATTTGTTCACTATTATATTCTACTTTTTCAAGCTTACTTTTAATGGCGATTGCTTCATTTCTTAAATCTTGGGATTCAGATTTAATATTTGATTCTTGTTCTGGTTCGGAAAGGATTTCTATCAAAGCATCCAATAAGATTAACAACTCTGAAGAATTATTCTGATCTTGAAGCGACGTAGAAATTCTATTTTTTATCTTCTGAATTTTCTCGTTTTTATGATTTTTATTATTTTCTTTTTCTTCATATAATTTATCAATTTCAAGTTGCTCTTCTGGGTAAGTTTTACAAAAATCTTGATCGTACAATGCCTTTTTATAAGAATTATTTGCTTGACGAAGTATCATTATATCTAATTTATTTCTACCTGTTCTGGCACCGCCAAAACAAGCATGAGACATCTCTACTTCAGCTAAATTTATATTTTCAATATTTGCTCTTATGAGTCTAGCTGATGTTAAAATTGTATGTTTAATTTCTTTGGTTTTTTTATCTTCATATTGACCAAATTTAGCATCACATAAATCTACGCTATCTAAATTCGCATTACTTAAATTTGTGCCTTCTAAACGAGCTCTACATAAATCTGCTCCTATCAAAACTGCACCCCAAAGGTCAGCACCATTGAAATTTGCACCTTTCAGCTTTGCACCTGTGAAGTTAGCGTCTCTAAGAATTGCACCTTCAAAATTAGCTCCTTCTAATATGGCATTTTTAAAACTTGATCTTTCTAAATTAGCGCCACTTAAGTTAATTCCTCTTAAGTCTGCACCATCTGCATCAAGACCAGTAATATCAGATTTTTCCTGATGTAAATCCTCAATAGCTTGTTTTCTCGCACCACTGGTTTCTGAACCTTGGGCACCATCAATTAACTGCCAAGCTTGACGTTCTAATTGTTTTTTTCTATCGAAAGTATCCCAGAAGAATAAAATTGCTGCGGAAATTACGCCAATATTTTGAACCTGGCCTAATAGCTTAGAATCTGCTAAAGGACAAAGTATCCAGGTTAATAAAGCAATTTTATATTTACATTTTTTCTCTTCTTCTTTTCTTTTTTCGTTTTGATTATATGCTTCAATAAATTCAATTATTTGACGATTTTTTGTATTAAATTTCGGCTGAATTGTGGCTGGCGGGGTCTCATCTTTAAGCGTGTTTTCTACTATAGCAAGTCCAAAAAGCACAAATAGTGTTGTTAATAACGTGTTTCTTATTTGAATTCGGCTTTTTTTGGCGCTGGGAGATGTCTTTTTCTGTTTATCTGGATTATTATTTTTAGGTAAAAAATTCAAAAATGAAGTATTTTGCCATGCAGCCATAAAACCTTGCCCCCTGTCTTAAATGGCACATACATCAAATTAAACAAGAGTTTATTTCTTGATGCAAGTACAAGTCATTTTTGTACAGATATCGATCTCTAATTACTCTGCCAAAATAAAAATCTTTGTCGATTGACTTAAGCTTCCCCACAGGGTAGCAGAACAGAACTATTAGGTCTAATTTAAAGTTTGAAAACAGACCCTAGATTTTTTTATTGTCTCATCGTCGCTCAAATGCTCATTCTTAAGTTGTGAGCATTACTCAGCCGACAGTTATTGACAATTGTGCTGTATTAGCGGCAATACTAGGCGATCGCATCTTTCTACTGGTAGATATAGACTTGAAATCTTTGAGAGTTTGCTGGAGTGAGTCAGCTAGCTGTGCTTTTACCAAATCACACTCCACTTCGTTACATATGCAATCTTCAGCCTAAGAATGATAAATAAGGTTTGTCACAAAGCGCGATCGCTAAGTTCGACCTAAAATTAGAAAACACCAAGCTGGGTTCTACTTCCTTTTGAATTTAGGAGTGCATGTGTGCCAAAATCCGCGAAATATTTGCTGATTGGATCGACTGAGACTTACAGTGGTAAATCTGCTACAGTTCTGGGTTTGTCTTATCAGCTACAGCAAGCAGGACTGAATATTTCCTACGGCAAACCGTTGGGTACTTGTTTCAATGTATCTGTTGGTAGCGTCTTTGAGGAAGATGTTCAGTTCATTGCCCATAGCCTTAACCTGAGCGAAAATCGTGTTGCTCCCACGATGCTGGCTTTGGATGAAGTCAGCGTGCAAAAACGCTTACGTGGTGAAGACAAAACTGATTATCAGCAGTCCCTAGTACAGCAATATTTGCAAATGTCCAAGGGAGATTTGGTGTTGCTAGAAGGGCCTGGCGATCTGCAAGAAGGTAACTTATTTAAGTTGTCTTTGCCGCAAGTGGCTGAAGTATTAGATGCCAGTGTGTTGTTAGTAACACGCTATAAATCGTTGCTCTCGGTTGAAGCACTTTTATCTGCCAAGCAGCGTATAGGCGATCGCTTAATCGGTGTTGTCATCAATGAGATTCCTGGCGAACAATTAGAATCTGTCAGAAATCTCTTACAACCATTCTTAGAGCAGCAGGGAATTCCTGTGTTAGCAATGCTACCAAAAAGCGACTTACTACGCAGCGTCAGCGTTGGCGAACTGGTGAAGCAGTTACACGCCGAAGTTCTCTGTCGTAGCGATCGCCTAGACTTAATGGTGGAAAGCCTAGCAATTGGCGCGATGAATGTCAATGCCGCCGTCAAATACTTCCGCAAACGGCGAAATATGGCAGTAGTGACAGGAGGCGATCGTGTGGAAATTCAGCAAGCAGCATTGGAAACTTCTACCCAATGTCTAATCCTTACTGGACAACTTCCACCTCCAGAGTTCATCCTTAGTCGGGCTGAGGAACTAGAAATTCCCATTTTGTCTGTTGATTTAGATACCCTCACCACGGTAGAAATTGTAGATCGCACTTTTGGACAAGTGCGCGTTCACGAACCAATTAAAGTAGAGTGCATTCGTCAGTTGATGGGCGAGCATTTTGACCTGGAACGCTTGTTATCCAAACTAGGTTTAAGTCCAGCAGCAGCGTTACCTTAGCCTCATCAACTCAAAAATTGAGCGCATAAATGCTCACTCATCAATCAGAGGATTTGATCGCTAGCAAGGAATTAGTTCGCTATCACCTCCTAGGTGGTGGCGTGCTATCCCTCATAAGGGAGTGTGGGGAGTGTGGGGGGACAAGGAGGACAAGGGGGAGATGAGAGGAAGAAGAACAAATGACTAATGACAAATGACCAATGACAAAATATGCAACTATCGCAGCCCCTAATCGAGAAAAGGTAGCAAAGTCTAACTCAAGAAGGCTTCGCACTTACACTCTGTTTGGTAAAATATCCTGGTCGTTTCATCTCATTACGTCCATCTTTGAGTCAGTCAATAGACCTCATCAACCTCGATACATTAGCGCAAGAACTGGCGACAATCCAGCAAACAGGTTCTAAACGAATTGCCTTGCTGGGTTCCCGTCACGTCCCAATTACGCACCAGAATCTCATTGAAATGATGACCTATGCCTTGGTTTTATCAGGCAATCGGGTGATCACTTCTGGGGCTACAGGTACCAATTCTGCTGCCATCAAAGGCGCAATGCGGGCTGACCCCAATTTGTTGACGGTGATTCTACCCCAAAGCTTAGAACGCCAGCCCCATGAATCGCGTCAGCAGCTAGAACTGGTAATGCACCTAGTAGAAAATCCTAGTAACGATAATCTGTCCCTCGCTGAAGCGAGTTACATTTGCAATAAGGAGATTATTTCCCGCTGCCAGCAACTCATTTGCTTTGCATTTCACGACAGTCGTACTCTGCTGCAAACTTGTAAAGATGCGGAAGAACAGAGAAAAGTAGTTACACTTTTCTACTTTGACTAACGTGAGGCTGAATTTGCGTGAGTTTAATTCTAAAGAAGAGAAAGTACAAATGGTTTATGGGTAATAAGTTTACCTAATTGCCCATAACCGACAATTAATGCTATTTATGGATTTGGTTGATGACGCTATAACAACCATCTTTTTCTGCTGTTCTTTTATCTGCGATCGCAAAGGAGGGATTACAGAGGAGGGTAGTGACTATTAATGGACTCATCCCTAATCCCTATTACACATCCAATATCCAAAATTTAACGATGTGCTATGGCTTCTAATTATTCCTTTGACATTGTGAGTGACTTTGACCGACAAGAATTGGTCAACGCCGTCGATCAAGTTGTGCGAGAAATCAAAGGCCGTTACGACCTCAAAGATACTGCAACGACTGTTGAGTTAGGTGAGCAAAGCATCGACGTTAATACCGACAGTGAGTTTACTTTAGATTCTGTACACAACATTCTTCGAGAAAAAGCTGCTAAACGTAATCTCTCTCAGAAAATCTTTGATTTTGGCAAAGTTGAATCGGCCAGTGGTAATCGTGTACGGCAAGAAATTAAACTCAAAAAAGGTATCAGCCAAGAAATTGCCAAACAAATTTCAAAATTGATTCGAGACGAATTTAAAAAAGTGCAAGCCTCGATTCAAGGTGATGCAGTGCGGGTAACTGCTAAATCTAAAGATGAATTGCAAGCTGTAATTCAACGTTTGAAGCAAGAAGATTTACCTGTCGCTTTGCAATTTACAAATTATCGTTAAATCAGCTATAGCTTGTTGTCCAGAACCCCGACTTATTTAAGAAGTCGGGGTTCTAAATTAGTTATGATATGGAAATCAAGAACCCTTGAAACCAAAGCTTTTTTTAAAAAATGCCAGACTTTTGAGGGCTAATCTAACTATGAATATCTTAGAAAATTTTTCAAATTTATAGTTGAAGAGTAAATCCATTATTTCATTAATATTCAAAAATTTAAGATAAGTGATTGAGCGATCTACTATATTATCGCTATCCAGCAAATATTTCTTTAATCCCAGTTTTTCAGAAATTAGCCATTTTTTATAAAAGATTTTATACATTTCTTTTTGATAATTTCTAAAATCTGAAGCTTCACCATTTAAATATTTTTCAATATATTTTACAGCAACTTCAGCGCTACACATACCATGTCTAATACCTTCGCCTCCTAAAAAGTTAACAGTAGAGACAGAATCACCAATAGCTATAATATTTTTTTTGTAATACTTATCCTGCAACCCCTGGCTATACTTGAGAGTTCCTCCATGAACATCAATAATTTTGTAGTTTTTGGATTTAATATAATCTTTGATAATTAGTTCAATATAATATTTTATCGGTTCAGGCTTTTTAATTAATTGATGCTGTGAATTTAATAACCCTGCACCTACTTTTAACTTAGGTTTCTCCATAGGAAATATCCAAGAATAACCTTTTGGCATCCATTTATGTCCCAGGAAGAAAGTTAAGCGATCGCAGTGTTTTTCGTAATCCTCTGGTTCTACTTCTAAGATATATTCAATTCCTGTACCACTGTGAAATAATGGTTGAGTTTCACCTTTGTTATATATGACTGCTCTAGATGGGCCAGTTGCATCAACTACAACTTTTGCTGCAACCTTTACCTCTCCTTCTTTTTTCGATTTAAAAAATAGAATAGTTTGCTCTGCTTCCTCTAATTTTCTTAGGTAAAAGTAACCAAGCCAAACCTCTCCACCATTGGCTTTGACTTCATTAGCTAAGAATTCTCTCAACTTAGTAAAATCTAAAACCACACCCAGAGGTTTTGGTGAATCCCAAGTTTCATTTAAATTTGTGGTGACAATTTTAATTCCTTGCCAATAACTACCTATAACCTCATCAGGTAATTCAAACTTAGCTAATGTTTCTATAGGAGTTCCAGCGCTAGAGAAACTATTTACAGAAAAGTTTTCATATCTCTCTACTAGCAAAACTTTTCTACCAGCTTTCGCTAACAATCGCGCACAGTGCCCTCCGGCAGGCCCTGCACCTACAACTACTACATCAAAGCTTTTCATTTATAGTTTCTACAAACAATAAGGCGAATCGAGAACTAATAACTAATCTAATGGATTACTAAAAGTACAACGCTGATGAAGAATTTATTGGTTCTTCTGTCTGTTTTAATTACAAATTACGAATTAGTAATTTATCTTCCCGAATATCCGAAACAGGGAATAAGCAATTCTCTTCCCTGTTCCTTATTTGTTAATTGAATATTAGAGAATTTTATGCGTGTGGGAGTGCTGTTTAACGTTATCTTCTTTGGTCACTACCCTGGAAGCATTTAACACACGCTTGCGCTCAGTAGAATAATTGAACTCTGTGTAGGTTGTACCCAAAGGAATCAGAGATTTTGTAATTTCACGACGCTTGTAGGTACGAGCTGCTGCAAATAGCCTTGGGACAAACTCATCTGCAAACTGAGCAGATTCTGGGAAGTTAGTTGGTGCTGAGAGTTGCTCGCCATTTAGCACAGAGCCTAAAGTTGTTCCACAAGCAAACTTATATGAAGTGGGAATACCTTTCATCACTGCTTCTAAAGCAGCAGAGGGAATCGGTTCAATAACTTCAACTTGATGAACTTCTCCATCTTCCTTGACAAAGCAGGTTGCCAAGCCGATCGCAATATAATCATCAGCAGTTAAATCGGGGGCATTAGGGTAGGAAATTGCAATTGTCATAAGAAAATTTTCTCAAAACTTAAAAGTCAGATTAAGGAACTAGAAGCTGGAACCGTTAGATGAGAATCTAGATAGAGATACGGCATCAAGGAGAAACTCCATAGCTCAAGCTATGAAATTCAAGCAAAGATTGTTGTTTTTCTTTACAAATTAAGGCGTTTGCTTGAGAACACTTGCTCCTAGAGGAAAACACAGGTGAGTGTCTGCTGCTTCTGTAGTTAAGAGGTTTGTTTTGTATTATGAGCATTGCTACATTCCTGTGCGATCTGCGTCATCTCTTACGAACGGCTTGTTGGCATTCTACCAATTTGTCGCTCTCACTACTTGAGTAGTCTTTGAGATTGATATTTGCTTTTTCTGGAATTTAACCTGGGGATGAGGTATCTATTATGAGATTAGATCGTTAATTATTTATATGAGATAAAGTTTTTCAATGGCTGTGGTTTGAAAGATTAAGTAATTATAGACACCCTAAGAACTGACATATTAGACACACTAGCAGCAGAATAATAACTATATTTTGATTTCAAAAACCAAATTATATATGGCGGGACAATATGAGTAATAACTCCTATTTATCTTTTGGGGATAAGCAAAATAACTTATATAAATCTGTATCCAATAAAACAGCAAATTTAAATGGTGATTTAGAGTTAGAAGATAGTCGTGTACGCTCTTCTGCATTGAGGTTAGCTCAAAGAGGAGATTACAATCAGGCGATCGCGCTGTTAAGCCAACTCATCCGCCGCCATCCACAAAATGCTGTCGATTACAACAATCGCGGGCTGATTTATTTTCAAAGCGGTGAAACGCAAAAGGCGTTTTGCGACTATAACACAGCACTGCAAATTAATCCGAGTTTGGCTAGTGCTTATAATAACCGCGCCAACTATTATGCTGCTTGTGGAAAATTAGCTGCGGCGATCGCTGATTACGATCGGGCAATTGATTTAAATCCCAGCCATGTACGGGCACGGATTAATCGTGGCATTACCTGGCGCGAATTGGGGCAATACGAGGAAGCAATCGAGAATTTTGATGTTGCACTACTTTTCGGGCAGCTAGAGGGTCATATCTGGGCTGAGAGAGGTAGAACGTATCATCTTTGGGGAGACTGGAATTGTGCGATCGCTGATTACCGTCGTGCCCTGACTCAACTACCCGAAGGTAAAAATGTTCCTGGTTGGCGCTTGCGGATACAACTGGAAAATTGGTTAACCGAACTGCTATCTCCTGAACATCCCAATCGGTAGATTAATCTACTTGGGGAATTTAAAATCCAAATTTTCAGTGAGTGTAGCGACCCTGTATTACTAATGGCTAATAAATGTTAATTAGTGCAGCGTAGTGTAAATAACTATCTAGTTTTAACAGCCAATATATTTTCTGCTTTCTTGCACTAGGCACTGATTAAACAATTTAGCTAATTTACCGACAAAATTTGTTGATACCCAGCCAAAACATATAGAACTTCAATAATTTTAGGTTGGCTATTGTGCTTAAGGTGATGACTGAAATTGGCTAGCTGCTTCTGTTTTATCTGGATCGATCAACACGATCTGACGCTGGTTAGGATCGAATCGGTAGCTTTTTTGTTGCATAATACTTTTCGCTTGCGACGGATCGAAGTTGCGGCTGAATTCTGCTTGCAAAATATTCACGCGCCCTTCCATCTGCTTCACTTCAGTACGCATCTCTCGCAATTTTTCTTGCTGTAACCAGTGATAGGGTAAAAGTTGCATCAGGGCGGAAACTGCGGCTGCTGAAATTGCCAGATTAACCGCGATCTTGGCTGTTACTTCCATAGCCATTACTTGATGCGATCGTTGACGCAGATGACGCTTAGGCCGAGGTGCAACCCGGCGTTTTTGTATCGGTTGTAGTGGCAGACTAGACGGTTGAATAGCATTCATGATGGTAAAAGAAACCTCGTAAATTCAAGCAGAACAGCGTAAAAAGCCGATTAGTCAAGAAGGGTAGAGGGACGAAGCAGAAAAAAATATTGTCATATTTTATACAAAATTAAGTTCTTGATGCTCCGTCATTAGAGTAATCCCGTTCCTGGTTTTCAGGAGGTAGGAAAAACATAGAGCATAAACTTTATCAATTTCCTAGCATTTGTGTGCAGGTATTTGTTCTGTCTTCTGCCTTTGTACTTCTGTCTTCTTCAGGCTTAATTTAGCTGCCATATTACTTCATTTTTGGGAAATTGCTACACGTGTATTCAATGCCAAAAAATAAACCTGGCATACGTAAGTAGCCTTAGTCAAACACTTAGTTGCCTAAAGCTATAAGTGTCGATCGAGGTCACTCACTCATGCCAGGCTTATTAGCCCAACAACTGTGTCACACTCTGGCTTATTTGTAAAGTTCTGTAGCTAAACGCCAAGCCAGAACACCTGGAATCAGTGCCACAACCAAAGCGATGTACACTTGAGTATCTGAGAGAGACGTTACAGCCAACAAGAGAGTGTTGGATATAGGCATGGTTAGAAACCTCCTAAACTCAATGCATTTTGAATAGTTCGTTTACTACTTTTCCCTGTTTTGCGAGGATTGTGGAACATCTTGTTACAAGATGCAACAAAAGCAGCGATCGCTCAGTAGTTATTAGTTATTCTTTTTAAGAAAAATATATAAATATTATGGATTTGTTTCTAGGGATCGACTTCGGTACATCTGGCGCTAGGGCGATTGTTATTGACGCTGAAGCTAGCATCCAGGCAGAAATGAGGTATCCTTGGGAAATTTCCGCAGATTGGATAGATGTATGGCAGACGGCTTTATTTACTCTCCTAGCATCGATTCCTGAAGAATTGCGGCGAGAAATTCAAGCGATCGCTATTAATGGAACTTCTTCCACTGTCTTGCTAGTAGACGCGGCTGGCAAGCCTGTTGATCCACCTCTACTTTATAACGATCCGCGGGGATCGGTGATGCTAGAGCAGTTGAAAAGTATCGCACCGGAGAATCATACAGTAGTTAGCGCTACATCAAGCCTTGCTAAACTACTGTGGATGTCACATTTACCGACTTTTAGCAAAGCCAGATATTTCCTACATCAAGCAGACTGGCTTGCATTTCTACTGCATGGAAGTTTAGGTATTAGCGATTACCACAACGCTTTAAAGCTGGGTTATGACGTTGAAGAGTTGAAATACCCAGAATGGCTAACCCAATTGCAAATACCTATTCAACTACCTAAAGTTTTATCGCCTGGTGCGCCTATTGGGGAATTACGCCCAGAAATTGCAACTAAGTTTGGTTTCCGCTATGGTTGTGTGGTTTTTGCGGGCACTACAGATAGTATTGCGGCTTTTCTGGCCAGTGGTGCAAAATCCCCTGGAGAAGCGGTGACTTCCTTGGGTTCGACATTGGTATTAAAACTATTAAGTCGTACCCGCATTGAAGATGCACGATATGGAATTTACAGCCATCGCCTTGGTGACTTGTGGCTAACTGGCGGTGCTTCAAATACCGGCGGTGCAGTGCTGCAAGAATTCTTTACTAATGCTGAGTTAGAAAGCTTGAGTCGGGAGATTGATGCTACCACAGCCAGCGACTTAGATTATTATCCTTTGTTGAAAGCAGGCGATCGCTTTCCGATTAACGATCCCAATTTACCCCCACGCTTAGAACCACGCCCAGATAATCCCGTGGAATTTCTGCATGGGTTATTAGAAAGTATTGCCCGCATAGAAGCGCGTGGGTATGAATTATTACAGCAAATGGGAGCAGATAACTTAAAGCGTGTTTATACTGCTGGCGGTGGTGCAGCAAATAATACTTGGACTGCTATTCGCGGAAGATGTTTAAAAGTCCCTGTAATCTCATCAGAACATACGGAAGCAGCCTATGGAACAGCGCTTTTGGCGATGCGGGGGGTGAGGGGATGACGCGGGGACAAATTTTTAAGAAAACAAGTTGAGATAGAAACCTGCTGTAGAGAGGAAAAGAAAAATTTTCTCTGTCCCCGTGTCCCCGCGTCTCCTTCCGCGTCTAATTACTCACCTTGGTGAATTTGTTTATAAACCAACTCCCGCAAGATATTAGCTTTTTGATTAGTAATAGACGCATAAAGACTCCTAAGAGTCATCCGCACCAGCAGATTTTTCTGATGAGGTTGGATACCCAAACGTTGAATCGCTTTTTTTGGAAGTTGGGAGTAAGAAGTGTCGCTTAATATTTCCACCGATTCTAATAGTTCAGCTTCATCTCCTAAAACTTGTATTACTGGTTCGCAAATATCTTCTAAATCAGTATCTATCCCAGTGACAATAGACATATCTCGGCTGATACTTGGTTTATTAGATACCTGATTATAGGTTTCCAGGTTCGTCATCTGGGCAGCTATTTGGGGATGGGTGCTTCGCAATAAGCGAATATCATCTATCCCCTTTACTAACATCACAAGACGATCTAATCCCCAACCAGATGCTAATCCTGTATAGCCAGGTTTAAGTAATTCAGGGTGAATTTCTCCACATTCTCCTACCTCAATCCAGTTACCATCAACTAACACTTCAATTTCTAAACCATTGCAAGTATATGGATGTGATGTTTCATTTAGGCGATAGGAAACACCTGGAAGAATTGAGTTGATAATAACAGCAATTAATTGAACTAAAGCTTCTCTACCTAATTTTTTACGTTGGCTAATTAACCATGCGTCCATTTGATGCGGTTCCCCGACATGACGTTTATCCAACACATCCCGGCGATAACAAATACCGGGGTGGAGAATGAGTTGTTCCCCCTGTAAGTGGGAAAGTAACTCTGGCATGATGACAGTGGTATGAGTTCTGAGTAGCCTACCGTCGCTGAGGTAACGAGTGTATTTGGCGGAACGCGATAAACTGTCTCTAGGAATATAAAGCTTATCGTAGTTATTGGCGATCGTAGTGATGGGAGAAGAACGCCAAATTGTTGGTTCAGGATAACCGGATGCTTGCAGAACTTCGGCTATTTTGTAGACGATAAGATTAATGGCATGAATACCATTTGCCGGGTTCGTCAAGTCCGGCTTAAGAAGTCCAGGTGGTTCATTTTTTGCCTCTTTTGAGATTTTTTGTAATATGAATGTAGTGTAACACAGTGAATAAACGCATCACTCAATTGGGTGAGCTTTAGGGGGACTGTGGTGTTGTGGTGAACACTTGAAAAAGCGAACCGCTGTCATATCAAAACGCGATCGCACTCTTCACTCTCCTGTGTGTTCTCCATTGCCTCGTGTGGTTCGTTAAAATTATTTAGTTCCTAACTTCTGCAACGCCAATAAACCCGCACCATAAGCAGGTTCACGCTTGGGAAACATTACCTTTACTTCAGAAAACTTCTTAGCCAGAGATGCTGTAAACCTATCATGTATCTTGGATTTACCTTGCCATACACTTCCTGTAGTAACTACTTCTAAAACTGGGCGATCGCTAAAAATTTTCTCAATAACTGTGGAGGTGGCTGTCACAAAATATTGTACGGCATCATCAATAATTTTATTCGCTACTTCATCACCTAAAGCTGCTGCTAAATCAACAATTTCTGCTAATGCAGCTATTTGTGTAACTCCCCATCCTTGGCGATATATTACTTCAACTAAACGTTCTAAACTTGGCAATTCAAGATAAACTTTGAAAATGTCTACCAAGCTCGTTGGCATCCCAGTACCATCATAGGCTTTTAATGCTGCTTGTATACCAGCGATCGCAATTTTATAGGCGCTACCTTCATCACCTAAAATATGTCCCCAACCACCTACACGCTTGGTAATTCCCTGATGATTGCGCCCAAAAACTATCGAACCTGTACCTGCTGCGGCGACAATTCCTACAGTATTACCAATCCCACCTACTAAAGCAATCAAAGCATCATGAGAAATGATAATATTAGATGCTGCTAATGCCCAGTTTATTGGCAGTAGTTCGCTATTTTGTAATTCTTTGATTAAACCTTTTACTTCTTCAACATCTTCTGCACGTCCCACACCTGCTAACCCTAAGCAAATCGCTGTAATTTTTATCGGCTTGGTGAGATTTTGTGCTCGATCTGTCGCCGCCATAATTGCAAATTCAATTGATTGTCGCGCTGCGGCAATACCTATACTCTGATAGTTGGATGCGCCTGCTTCCCCACGACTAATAACTTGGCGATTTTCATCCATTAATACGCAAACTGTCTTGCTACCGCCGCCATCAATTCCTAAAACATAATTCATGGATAAATTCAAAACTCTCTATTTTATTTACTGTTAACTGGTTGGTCGATTAGGTTCTTCTCGTAATGGAATGAAAAATATAGTAATCATTCCCGGAATAGTTAGCAAACAGACCAAAACAAAAAATAACGGGTATCCCACTGCTTGTTGAATTGTACCGCTAATTGCCCCTGGCAACATCAGACCTAAAGCCATCAGTCCAGTAGATATGGCATAATGAGAGGTTTTATATTCACCTTGGCAAATATACATTAAATAAACACTAAAGGCTGTAAAGCCTAGTCCATAGCCAAATTGTTCTAAGGAAACTAGGGGATAAACTAATGTCAGGGATGGTTTAGAATAAGCGAGATAAACATAAAATAGATCGGGTAAGTTCAAGGCTAAAGCCATTGGTAAGAGGCATTTTTTTAAGCCATAACGGGAAATTATCATTCCTCCTAAAATACCACCAATAATTAGGGACAGTACGCCAAACGTTCCGTAAATTAAACCAAATTGTTCAGTTGAGATAGCTAAACCGCCTTTTTCTATTTTGTCTAAGAGAAATAGCGAGGCTACCTTTAAGAGCATAGCTTCACCTAATCGGTAAAGTAAGATAAATGCTAAAATCGCGCCTATTTTTTCTTGCCGAAAATAAGTTTGAATAATATCTACAAAAGGAATCTTTTCAGATTGAGTTTGTGTCTGACGGGGACTATCTGATTCTGGTAAAGGTAAAACGAAGCGGTGAAAGATAAACAGAATGGCAAAGATGACAGCGGAAAATCCTAGGGAGATAGTCCAACTTAAAGGAATATTATTGAGTGTGGTTTCTAATCGCCCAGCTAAAACTACTAACAATCCGCTACCGAATAATACGGCGATGCGATAGAAAAGCGATCGGATACCAACAAAGAAAGCTTGTTGTTCTGGGTTTAAAGCCAACATATAAAAGCCATCGGTGGCAATATCATAGGTGGCAGAAATAAATGCTCCGACTGTTAAGGCCGCTAAGGAGACAAAAAAGAAGTTTGGTAGTTGTAAGGATAAGGCTACTAAACTCAAGCAACAAAACATGGCAAATTGGGTGACAAGTATCCATGTTCTTTTTGTGGCGTAAATATCTACGACTGGCCCCCAAAACATTTTGATTACCCAAGGGAGGTAGAGAAAACTTGTCCAAGCGGTGATTTGGTCGTTATCTATGCCGAGTTTTTTGTAGAAGATGACGGAAACGCTGCTGATAATGACATTGGGGACGCCTTCAGCGAAGTAGAGGGTGGGGATGTAAGCCCAAGGAGAGGGAGTTTTCATGGAGTTAACGAACCGCGAAGTCGCGAAGTACGCGAAGGAAGATTAAGAAGAGAGGATAATACGTTTGATGCCGTCTTTGAGCAGGGGGACGTTAAAGTTAATGAGTAGGGCTAAAGGGTATTTAGTCATTTTCAGGTAGGAGAGAACTTGAGCCTCATGGATGGGGGTTAAATTTTGAACAGCTTTCAACTCCACAATTAGAAAATCCGCAACCAAAAAATCTAATCTTCCTTCACCTACCGGACAACCTTTATAGCTTACTTTTACTGAATGCTCAGACTCATGAGGTATCCTGCGTATGCGAAATTCCTCTCTTAGAGCTTTATGATATACCTCTTCTAAAAATCCAGGCCCTAATATCTGATGTACTTCAATTGCAGCCCCAATTACTCTATAAGCTAACCTCTCCACTCCCTCACTCAGTTGCTTCATTCTTCTTTCATCTTCCTTAGCGTACTTCGCGCCTTCGCGGTTCGTTTCCATATATCCCTCTCCAACCCTGTGGCAAAATTTATTAGAGTCCTTCCAAACTTAGTTTTCCCCGCATGACCGCAACTACACTTAACCTCCCTAGTCTCTACGATCCCTTCTCCACAGAAGCCAAATGGCAAAAATTCTGGGAAGAAAACCAAGTTTACAAAGCCGACCCTAACCACGGCGGCGAACCTTACTGTGTTGTGATCCCGCCACCAAATGTCACCGGTAGTTTGCACATGGGACACGCTTTTGAAAGTGCGTTGATTGATGTGCTGGTGCGCTACCACCGGATGCGGGGACGCAACACTTTATGGCTACCCGGAACTGATCACGCTAGCATCGCCGTTCACACGATGCTGGAAAAGCAACTCAAAACTGAGGGTAAAACTCGCTATGAGTTGGGGCGCGAACAATTCCTCGATCGCGCTAAACAATGGAAGGCGGAATCTGGCGGATTTATTGTCAATCAGCTACGCCGCTTGGGTGTTTCGGTAGACTGGTCGCGGGAAAGGTTTACCCTGGATGAGGGTTTATCTCAGGCTGTGGTCGAAGCATTCACTCGCCTGTATGCGGAAGGCTTAATTTATCGCGGTGAGTATTTAGTTAACTGGTGTCCTGCTTCCCAGTCGGCGGTGTCTGATGTGGAAGTGGAAAATCAAGAGGTAAATGGTAATCTTTGGCACTTCCGCTACCCGCTGACTGATGGTTCTGGTTATGTGGAGGTGGCGACAACTCGGCCAGAAACGATGCTGGGTGATACAGGAGTAGCGGTTAATCCCAGTGATGAGAGATATAAGCACTTAATTGGTAAAACGGTAACTCTCCCAATTACGCAACGAGAAATCCCGATTATTGGCGATGAATTTGTAGACCCAACTTTCGGTACTGGTTGCGTGAAGGTAACTCCAGCCCATGACCCCAATGATTTTGAAATGGGTAAGCGTCACAATCTGCCGTTTATTAACATCCTGAATAAGGATGGTACTATCAACAGCAATGGGGGTGAGTTTCAAGGACAAGACCGCTTTGTAGCTAGAAAGAATGTCATTGCCCGCCTGGAGGCAGATGGCTTTTTAGTGAAAGTAGAAGATTATAAGCATACTGTTCCTTATAGCGATCGCGGTAAAGTACCCATCGAACCTTTGCTATCTACTCAGTGGTTTGTGAAAATTCGCCCCTTAGCAGACCGGGCGCTAGAATTCCTCGACCAGAAAAATTCGCCAGAGTTTGTCCCCCATCGCTGGACTAAGGTTTATCGCGATTGGCTGGTAAAACTCAAAGATTGGTGTATTTCTCGTCAACTGTGGTGGGGACACCAAATTCCGGCATGGTACGCTGTCAGTGAAACAGGCGGACAAATTACCGATACTACCCCGTTTGTAGTTGCTAAATCAGCAGATGAAGCTTGGGAAAAAGCTAAATCACAATTTGGTGAAAATGTCCAGCTAGAACAAGACCCAGATGTGTTGGATACCTGGTTTTCTTCAGGACTGTGGCCTTTTTCTACTTTAGGCTGGCCGCAACAAACTCAAGATTTAGCGACTTACTACCCCACCAATACCTTAGTCACAGGCTTTGACATTATCTTTTTCTGGGTAGCCAGAATGACGATGATGGCCGGTCATTTTACCGGACAAATGCCATTCAAAGACGTTTATATCCACGGGTTAGTGCTGGATGAAAAAGGTCAAAAGATGTCGAAGACCAAAGGTAATGGCATTGACCCGCTATTATTAATTGATAAATATGGCACTGATGCCCTGCGTTATACCTTAGTTAAGGAAGTGGTAGGTGCAGGTCAAGATATCCGGCTGGAATATGACCGCAAAAAGGATGAGTCACCATCGGTAGAAGCTTCCCGCAACTTTGCCAATAAATTGTGGAACGCCGCCCGGTTTGTAATGATGAACCTCGACGGACAAACACCCCAACAATTAGGTCAACCCCTCGCTACAGAATTAAGCGATCGCTGGATTCTTTCTCGCTATCATCAAGTTGTTAAACAAACTATTAATTACATCGATAATTATGGTTTAGGTGAAGCTGCTAAAGGATTATATGAATTTATTTGGGGTGACTTCTGTGACTGGTATATTGAACTGGTGAAATCTCGCTTGCAAAAAGATGCAGATCCAGCATCGCGGCGAGTAGCACAACAAACCCTAGCTCACGTTCTGGAAGGAATTTTAAAACTTCTCCATCCTTTTATGCCCCATATTACTGAGGAGATTTGGCAAACTCTTACCCAACAACCAGCAACTTCCCCACAAACTTTATCGTTACAACCCTATCCCCAAGTCGATAGCAACTCAATCAATCCAGAGATTGAGACACAGTTTGAACTGCTAATTGAGACTATTCGTACTATTCGCAATTTACGCGCTGAGGCGGAGATTAAGCCAGGGGCAAAAGTAACAGTCAACTTCCAAAGTGAAAATCCCACAGAACGGCAAATCCTCACGGTGGGACAAGCTTATATTAAAGATTTGGCGAAGGTGGAGACTTTAACCATTGCCGATAAGTCTAATAAAGCGACAGTTACATCTAAAAAACCTCTTAGGGGTTTAAAAACAATAGGCTTAATTATCGTGGCGATTGTCTTTACTAGGTTGGCTTACACTGTTGGGAATGCAATTGATGATGTTCCCCTATTTGGAACTTTCTTTGAAATAGTAGGTTTTGGTTACGCAACTTGGTTTACTAGCCGTTATTTACTATCTGCACAAGCTAGACAACAGTTGTGGGCGAAGTTTTTCCCACCAACACTAGACAAGCATCAACCAGAGATAGAACCACAGCCTGAACCAGCAGAAAACGCCATTGCTGGTGTTGTGGGTACGGTACAAGTGGTAATTCCCCTCAAAGGTGTGGTGGATATTGAAGCAGTACGTGCCAAGCTAGAGAAAAGCCTGAGCAAAGCCGAAACAGAAGCCCAATCTTTGAGTGCAAGATTAAGCAACGCTAACTTTGTCGATAAAGCGCCAAAAGATGTGGTACAAAGTGCGCGAGATGCTTTAGCCGAGGCACAAAAACAAGCAGAAATTTTACGCGATCGCCTGCGTGGTTTAGTATAACTGCAATGGGTAATGGGTGATGATGATTAACTCACCCACTACCCATAAAAATCCCGAAACATCAAAAATCAAAAACCAATTTTTAATTTTGAATTAGAGCTTTCTGCAAAGCAGTTCTCGAAGAGTAGCGACAGTCATGCAATATTTAGCCCAGGTACACAAAAACGAGTTTTTAGAACAGTATCAGTTGCGCTTGTTGGCGCGACAAGAAGCCGATAATCTTTGGGCAATTATTCCAGAAGAAGCGGTAATACTGTTAGGGAAAGGAAACACCATGAGCGAAAAATTGCTGGTGTTAGTAGAACTTTCGCCGACAGGCGACATAGAAAGATTAGAAGATGCAACCAATTGGGTACTACATTTAGTACAAGCCTACCTATCTACTGGTATTACTCCAGACTTTTTACAACAGGAAGCTGAACGAGCCGAACATTGGCGACAAGCGCTGACATTGCAAAATCAAGATTTAGCACGTCGTTCTCTAGAATTGGAAGCCCGACGAGAACAAATTCAAGCTCTAGAAGAAAGTATCAAAAAAGACAAAACTGTCTCCTCGAACGACGATCGGGGTGGCTCCTAGGCTATACTAGGAGCGATCGCCTTGATTATGGTTTATGTGATGTCTCGTGGCTCACCACTACAGATTTAGCCATCCTTCAGCCCAAGACAAAACAGTTCACAAAAGCCTAATCTAACAAACTTAGAAATATAATTTATTCCCAATATTTATTGTTTGCTAGAAATAGCAATAACCTAATTTTTATAATAAATTCCTCAGAAAAGCTGAGATTTTTAATCAGTTAAATATCATTTAGAATTATCTTCAAAGTCTGTTAACGCGCAAGCAAATTCCCTAAAGGATGTTTTAATTAAAACCTCTTTCATTCCCCTATCCAAAGAAGAATCACGTATTAAATCTGCTAATTCTACGAATAATAGAGAAATCATAAATCTATCTTGGCGATCGATCTGTTTTAAGCAAGTTTGGATAAATTCGTAAAGTTCTGTTTTTCTTGTTTTAGTTTGTTCTTCCCATAGTTGAAATGCTAAACGGAAGGTTTTCAACCGTATCTCGTTAGTGTTGTAGGTCGTATCTTTGTAGCGAATTGATACGCGTTGGGGCATTTCCATAAGTTTATACAGAAAGACTTACATAAAGGCTTATTCAGTTTTATCTTGGTTCATCCGGAAAATAATTTTGTGAGAAATATTTAATCGCATTTCACCTTAATAAATACAGATACACGCTTGGGAGTTTAGCAATACTAAACTTATACGAAAAACTATCTGTATCAGGATTTTGGGAAATGTTTATTAGCGATACTAATTTTGAGTAATTGTTATACACCTGTCTTGGTTAATTCTAACTCCCGTCGCCTTGGTACATCATAAACCATGAAATCATGAGCCATATCGGTATTGGGGAAAATTGCTCTAGCTTCCTGAAGTAAATCTCTCAGTTCTAAAGTATTTCCTGGAGCATAGCGGGGGCTGAAATGAGTCATGATTAAGCGATGTGCTTTAGCAACTAAAGCTGTTTGTGCTGCCATTGTGCTGGTGGAATGTAGCCGTTGAAAAGCCATATCTGCATCTTGATGCGCAAAAGTTGCCTCGTGAATTAATACATCTACATCCTGTGCTAATTCCACCGCACCTTCACAATAAACTGTGTCTGTACAATAGGCAATTTTGCGCCCAATTTCTGTAGGTCCGCACAAATCTTTGCCATTAATTACTCGCCCATCACTCAGAGTTACAGTTTCACCACGCTTGAGTTGACCGTAAACTCGACCAGGCGGAATTTGCAACTCTTTGGCTTTTTCTACATCAAAGCGTCCTGCTCGGTCTTTTTCCGCAACACGATAACCAAAGGCTGTAATTCGGTGATGTAAATGTCCACAAGTAACTGTGAACTCATCATCTTCATAAATTACCCCCGGACGAATGGCATGAACTTTTATAGGATAAGAAAAGTGAGTATGGGAGTAACGTGAGGCAGCTTGGATATATTCATTTAATCCAGGCGGGCCATAAATATCAACTCGTTCCACATTACCAGCCAGCCCACAACTTGCCAGCAGTCCCATCAAGCCAAAGATGTGGTCGCCGTGCATATGAGTAATAAAAATTCGGGATAGTTGGCTGATTTTCAGGTCGCTCCGCAAAAGTTGATGCTGAGTACCTTCGCCACAATCGAATAACCACAACTCCGCCCTTTGGGGTAGTCTCAGGGCGACGCTGGAAACATTGCGTGCTCTTGTGGGTACACCAGAACTTGTCCCTAAAAATGTGATCTGCACAGCGTTGTTTAGCCTTCCTCTTGCTCAATTTGACGCTCTATTCAGTGTAACGAGGATTGGGTCTGTAAGGAATGAGGAGGAGCAATTAGCAGTGATTCGAGCCATTGTTAATGTGGCTAATTTAGGGATGAGTGTAATTATAGAAGAGGTTATTCTTCAAGCCAAATGCGGGCGATCGCAACTACCGTAGTTTCCTCAAGAGTTAAAAAGCGACTTGTTACAAAAAAACAGGGGCAGTTATTCACCACCCCTAGCAAATTACAGCTTGGATAAATTAGAAATGCTCTGCGAACAGGCTAACTGCTGCTCATAAATATCGTCAAGGCCAATCCGAAAATAATTGCTCCACCACCCAGTACAAATGACCAGAAGCGGTGGTAACTATTAACAACCGTACCATTCTCACTTTGGAGTTGGATCAGATCCATCCAAGGAGCAACGCCACGACGGAACCATCCCACAGCCTCGACTTGTTCGCCAATCAAGCTTTGTACTCGCTTCATGCCAAACAATAAGTTGCCAATGGGGCCAAAACGTGAGGCGTAGTGCAGATAAAGCATTCCGCTACGGTCTTGAATTTTCAGATCGGAACCCAACTTATTCCCAGCATCGCCACGACCAATGAGTTGTCCTTGCAGTTTTGCAGGTTGTCCCCGCAACGGACTGGCGTAGGGGTCTGACATCAAGGTCAAAATATCTGTTTCTGGTGCTTGTTTGTAGTCGGGGAACATGACGAAGGCTTTGATTGAGATTCCTAAGCCTAAGCCGATGAGTGGTGCGCCAAATACCAAGCCGGAATGGGCGGAACTAGACCAGAGAATAATGCCTAAGACTAAGCCAACTATAAAGCCGATGGTTTCAGCGCCGTACAGCACTACATCTAAGAAGAAATTACCATAAAGCTTATTCCGATTGAGATTCTTGCCTTCGCCAATGACTCGCCCCATATCAAACTCAATTGGTAAACCCAACTGTTCTGCATAGGTGCTAAGGGCGCGGACTCGCTTACCTGTGAGTGGGTGAGTAGAATTTAATTCCATCCACCAGCCCCAAGGGTTAAACATATCCCACAAAAAGACACGACCGATTTTTTGGGTATCGGAAGCGATGCGATAAGCGGTTCCTGTAGAAGCAGCGGCTTTCGGGTCATAAATACCCAAGGCGCGAGTTCCTTCAATTAAACGACTGGGTTCTTGCGTCCTTTGCCCTTCTTCTAAAATCCCGTAGGCAATCTTCACCAAAGCACGGGATAAGCCATTAGGGTTGCCTGTGGTTTCCGCAGCAAAGTGATCTGCAAAGTATTCTCTAGTACGGGAAAGATACAGCAGTAGGTAAGTTCCGACAATATAAAATATATAAGCAGCAAGGGCAGCAGTCTGCATAGCGTCTTTAATTTTGCTATCGCCGCCACCCCGACCAAATCTGTTGGCTGTACTGTAAATTAAGTAGCAAATTTGCACTAGGGTAGAAGCTACCGTCATCACAGCAAAGTCCCAGTGGACGATGTGACCTAGTTCGTGAGCGTAGACAGTAGCAATTTCATCATCATCTAGATAAGTGAAAAGTCCCTGACTGACGACTAACCGGGCGCTATTCGGCAACGAGCCGTAAGTAAAAGCTGTGGGGTTTTGGTCGTTAATAATGCCAAGCCTCGGAGTTTTCAGCTTTTTCTGTTGGCAGACTTGCTGAATAACTCTCGCTGTCTCTGGACTGAGGATTTCAACTTCTGCTAAATCTACCCAGCGTGTTTGGTAAAGCCAGCTTTGGGTTAAGTCCATCAGGAAAGGCGACAGGAAAAAGGCAGCAAGATTAAAAACTATTGCGATCGCAATTGCGATCGCCAATCCTTGCAGTGGATCGTTGCTACCCAAAATAAGTACTAAACTCAAACCTAAAGCCAACACCATCCCAAACAGCAAGGTGATGGTGACACCAGAAGCTAATAAAAGGCTCCCGCCTACACCGCCCATTGCCAATTTCGCACCAGCCGTCGCCGCACGTCCAGCTTTTTGGATAGCGCTAGACTGGTTCGTTGGCGATTGCGGGAAGGATTGGCGAGCTTGTTCTGCCCAACTTCGTACCTCAGGATTGTCACTCATCATCAACTTTTGGCACAGGATTGTCGCTTTTTCGATTTCTCCTGTACCTTGGTAGGCTTTCATCAGCCACATTTGTGCTGAAAGATAATCTGAGGACTCTCGATCTACAGCATCCCGGCAGAATTTTTCCAGTATTTGAACGGCTTCGGAATAACGTCCTTGGTTAAAGGCATCTAATCCAGATTGCAATGACATAGTATCTCCTTGGCAAAGGAGTAGTAATTAGATCGATCAATACTCAATAGATCCAACACTCGTCATCGCTATTTCGTAAAACTTCAAATAGATACTGTATAAATTATGTCAAGTAATTGAGGATGTGGAATCAGGGCAGCAGAGGAGACAATCAATTCAAAATTCAGAATTCCTCTCAACTCTTGACTCTTGACTCATAACAAATGACCAACCAAGGTTGATAGGATGGGTACAAGCCAAAGATTTGTGCCATACTAGACAGTTTTTTGTGACATGACTACTCTCCAAACTGCCTCTTCCCTAATTGCGATCGCTCAAAAAACCCGCCAAGCAGCAAGTAAGCTGGCAGTTCTCTCAACTGAAGGGAAAAATCAAGCTATTGAAGCGATCGCCCAAGCTTTAGAATCGGCAAGAGATAAAATCTTGCAAGCAAATATAGCCGATTGTGAAGCCGCCACTGCTGATGGTATTGCCAAACCACTTTATAAACGCTTGCAGTTGGATGAACATAAATTAAGAGATGCGATCGCGGGAGTTAGAGATGTTGGTAAGCTAGCCGATCCGGTAGGGAAAGTCCAAATTCACCGCGAAATCGATACAGGCTTAATTCTCAAGCGAATTACTTGTCCTTTAGGCGTTTTGGGCATTATTTTTGAAGCACGTCCAGAAGCAGCAATTCAAATTGTTTCTTTGGCAATCAAATCCGGTAATGGTGTGATTCTCAAAGGTGGTAAAGAAGCGATCCGTTCTTGCGAAGCTATTGTCAAAGCAATTAAACAAGGCTTATCAAACACTGCTGTAAGCCCAGATGTAGTACAGTTGCTAACAACGAGGGAAGAAACGCTAGAACTTTTAAATTTAGATAAATATGTAGATTTAATTATTCCTAGAGGTTCTAATTCTTTTGTACGATTTGTACAAGAAAATACCCGCATTCCCGTACTTGGCCATGCCGATGGTATTTGTCATTTGTATGTAGATAAAGCAGCCGATATTGCCAAAGCAGTAAGCATTACCGTTGATTCTAAAATTCAATATCCCGCAGCTTGTAATGCCATTGAAACGTTATTAGTTCACGCAAGTATTGCTCCAGAATTTCTTCCCAAAGTTGCTTTAGCTTTGCAAGAAAATCATGTCCAATTAAGAGGTGATGAACGCACTCGCCAGATTTTGCCTCAGATTCATAGCGCAACCGCAGCAGATTGGGAAACAGAATACAGCGATTTGATATTAGCAATTAAAATTGTAGACTCCTTAGAAGAGGCGATCGCTCATATCAACGAATATGGTTCGCGCCATACAGAAGCCATAGTCACTGAAGATTTAGCAGCTGCTGAAAGTTTCCTCGGATTAGTAAATGCAGCCGGAGTGTACCACAACTGTTCTACCCGCTTTGCTGATGGCTTCCGCTACGGTTTTGGCGCAGAAGTCGGAATCAGTACTCAACAAATGCCTCCCAGAGGCCCTGTTGGTTTAGAAGGATTAGTAACCTACAAGTATCAAATGACTGGTGATGCTCATATTGTAGCTACCTACACAGGCGCAAATGCTAAGTCATTTACTCATCGGGATTTAGGTTAAACCTGGGTATGGGGGAGCCAGTGCGTTGCGCGGGTTCCCAAGGCACTCCGTTGGGCGGCTAGCCTTCGGCAACGCCAAGGGCGAACGCCGACTTGTTCGCTGTTCGGCGGAGCCGTTCCCGAAGGGTAAGCGTTCCCATTCGCCGTCAGGCGTTCTCGTTCCCTCGAAGAAGGTTCCCGCAGGGTAGAGTAGGGTAGGAAGTGCCGTCGCGTTGTAGCAACTGGCGTCATTGGCCAAGAGTCAAGAGTCCTTGGTCAAAAGGCAATAGTCAATAGTCATTAGTTATTTCCCCCTGCTCCCTGCCCCCTGCATCTTTTCCTTTACCCCTGCTCCCCCTACTTCCTTGTCTCTCTACTTAGCCCTTGTATCCTCTGCACCTGTGTAGCCAGTTGCAACCCAAAGTATAGCTCTAGCCCCATCTCGGAGAGATTTTTCAATAGGTTCCGGTGGTTTCTCTGAAGGAACTGGTACGGTTTTAAACTCAATACCCCGACTACCTAGAACAATTTCGCCAATGACACTGGCACGCCGCATATGGAAATCAGAGGTAATTAAATAAACGCTCTTGATGCCGTGAGCTTGCAAATCATCGACCAAGGTTGTAAAATTAGTAACTGTATCTACTGCTTCATAATCCAAATGTAAACGGTCGGGATCGATACCAGCTCTAGTAAACACCTTTTGGGTCGATCTAGGTGGACTACCTCCACTAATCCAAATTGGTAAATTTGGATGCTTCTTCGCAAAATCCGCTGTAAACTTCTCTCGTTCCAAGTTTTTTGTTGAGCCGCCTAACAATAAAACCGCTTGCGGCTGCACAATTTGGTTTTTCACTTCCTTGTATCCCCACCACATCAATAGCGGGAGGGCGAAAGCCATAAAGCGAAAAGACTTACCTGTAAACAATAGCTTATTCAAGGCTCTATTACTTCGTCTAATGAGTCCAAAATTTCTCTAACTAGAAGAAAAATATTTATCTTGTAGTCCAGCAGAGTTCTCAAAAATTTATCCAAAATAAAAATTTAGATATTGTGATTGAGAACGCTACACTCAAGTCAGTGCGATGATGCGATTAGGCCTCTATATTATCAAAGTAGAAGCTTAAAACCCTAGTGTTTGCGTTTCTTCCTTGCCTCGAAGTATAGAAGGTGAGGTAGGAGAGGCCTATCAAAATTACATCTGTTAAAGGCGTTTTAACACTTTCATTTTTAATTGTCGATGTCCTATCCTACCCTGTATCGGTAATTTTTTTCTAGACTTTCGATACTTTGATACAGTTTCTTGCTTGCCCGCAACGGAAATTACTAGACTTTATCCATTTTTTATATTTGTAATACCTGTAGCAACTAGCTAAAAAGCGATGAGCCATACGGTAAAACCCTGATTCAACAGTTCAGCTTTTTTCAACATCACCAGGCTGTCATTACAAAGTTAATTGATTTCGATGGGGATAAAGTCGAGCTAATTGATGTTGCCGATCGAACCAACCTAACTTATTTATCTTTCAATCTTAAATCGATGACAGTGGCATTAAAGTTGTAGTTAAAACCTTCTAACTCAAATGGCATACCAATTTTGACTTTACTGTTGCCTAAAACTGGCCCGTTTGCCGTGACTTGTGCTTTCCCTTCTAAAGTCAACAGCATATCTGTACTAAAATTGTTGGATTTTGGATCTGGTAACTCTTTAATCGAGCCATCAGGCTGGGGAACATTTACTGTTCTTGGTAATTGTTGAATTGATTTAATCCCAATTTCACCATGAGGTTGATTGCGGATAATCACGTTAGTTTTACCATTGGCTTTCAATCCTTTATCAAACAACTGTTGCGGATCGCGGACATTCAAACCACGAACTACTAGGTCTACCTCTATAGGTACTGTTTTAGAACCCACTTGGGCTACAGAACCGGAAGTACCAGGAAAGACAAAGATGCCGAATATTACTAGCACAATTACTAGTAGAGCACCTAAATCGAGGAGATTGATTTTACCGAACAAGCGACCTTTGGAATCTAAAAGAGCCATAAATAAGTTTTCCCAGATGTTAGCGGAGTAATCGATTGTAGCAGCGGGCTTTACTAGGGTAATGGCAATGTTCCCTACATGGTAAGCACTATAAGCTGCTGGGGGTTGCAATCATGCGACAGTTTATCACGACTTCTGAAATTCGGAAGGCAGGCAAGTTTTAAAATTCAGCCGCTACAGTTAAAAATGCAACTTAAAACACATAAATTTCGTCCCATAATTTAATGTTCTTTCATGATTCTTCAAAAAAAACCGGATTATGATTGCTTGGAAAGGCTTTTCGACAAATAAAAATTTGTGGCGGCGTCGCTGGTTTTACCCGTTAATTTCGTTGGTAGTTGCCCTGAGTGTGTCCTTAAGCGCACCCCTACCCGGAAGGGCTATAGACTTATTGCCACTTCTGTTCCAAGGTGCCCAGATATTTCAGCTTTCTAATATATCCGATCGCCAAGAAGTTGAGCTTGGTAAGCAGATGAATCAGGAATTGAGTAGTGAAGTTCGGCTTTACCGCAATCCTGAGATTAATCGCTATGTAGAACAAGTTGGTCGGCGCTTGGCTGCTAATAGCGATCGCCCCAATCTCCCTTATACTTTCCAAGTAGTTGAAGATCCAAGTCTGAATGCTTTTGCTACAGCAGGAGGCTTTGTTTATGTCAACACAGGTTTACTCAAAGCCGCAGATAATGAAGCGGAATTAGCAAGTGTACTCGCTCATGAAATTGGTCACGTTGGCGGGAAACATTTAGTAAAACAGATGCGACAAAGAGCGCTTGCTAGTGGTGTCGCCACAGCAGCAGGTTTAGACCGCAATACAGCAGTCGGTATTGGTGTTGAATTGGCTCTCAATCGTCCCCGCAGTCGTCAAGATGAATTTGACGCCGATAAAAGAGGGTTAAGAACTTTGGCTCGTAGTGGTTATGCTCAGTCTGGGATGGTTTCCTTTATGCAAAAGTTGCTAGGACAGGGTTCTACTCCCACATTTTTGAGTACTCACCCTGCAACTAGCGATCGCATTACTGCTCTCAAACGCGCTATTGATTCTCAACCTAGCAAAGGAAGTTATGGATTGGATAATGCTGTATATAAGGCTAATATCCGAGCATTGCTGTAATTGTTAGGTAAGTTGTGCAGACTCAAAAGCCACCTTATTACCCCATCTTTAACTATGCTCGCTGCTGATTGCGGCGAGCACCTTTGATTTCGCCTGGATCGATAATGACAGTTGCTTCTTCTAAAGGCAAACTGCGAACGCGTTTCTTAAAAACATTGACTTGATGAACTAGGTTATTTGTGACATCCAGTGCAGTTAACCAGCCACTACGAGGATGATATGCTCCAGTATCAATGTCTAGCCATCCCTTTCCTTGAGCCAACTGGCCGGGACTAACACCTGGTAGGGTAAAGGTGATTGTGTGACCAACAATAATTAACTTATCAGCGAAGAACGGTTTCTCCATGCCGTGAAACTCTTCCCTAATCCAGCAAAATTGCTCGGAAGTTTGTTTATTCAAGGGCATAAAAGGGTCAACACCTGCATGGGTTAACCAAACATCTCCTAAATCCAGATATGGCGGTAGCGTTGAAAACCAATCGATATGCTCTTGGGGAATTGTCGCTTCTTGATAACTGGCGATGGTTGCTTGTCCGCCGCCGTATAACCATGCTTGCATCGCTGAAGAGGAAGCGCTCCCACCAGTCAATACATTTAATAACATTTGCTCGTGATTTCCCAGCAAACAAGGATGGTTATTGTTCTTGACAAAATTAACTACCTGTGCGCTTTGAGGGCCGCGATCGATTAAGTCTCCTAGAAAATAAAGTCGATCGTTGGAAGTAGGAGCAATGGCTGTCAATAAAGTCATTAATCCTTCATAGTGACCATGCACATCCCCAATTACAATTCGCCGTTGACTAGTTTCGCTCATTTGCTCTTAAATGTAATGATATTGCTTAATAATTCTGCTACAGTTTCACCTGTACAGCTTTTCTAAATATAGATAAAAAACATTTGACAAATTCTATTTTATTTTATTCTACTTATCTATTTTGGAAATAACGAGGAGCGCAGCCTTCCAAAGTTAAAACTACATATAACTAATCCAATCACTCCAGCTACCAGCATATAGTTTACCTTTGGAAATTCCTGCTAGTTCTAAAGAAAGTAAATTTACGCAAGCCGTTACACCAGAACCACAATAAACTAGAATTTCCTCAGCTGTTGCTAGCTTCTCCCAGCGATGGCGTTGTTCTGCTGCTGAAAGTAAATATCCTGAAGCATCTGTAACTTCTTGCCAAGGATAATTAACAGCACCGGGAATATGACCGGCAATTTTATCAATTGGTTCTCGTTCGCCTCGATAGCGATCGCTCTCTCTGGAATCTACTAGCACTACCTCTGGTAAATCTTTTTTATTTTTTACAGTTTGAATATCTACTAATTTATCTGTTTGGATTTGCGGAACAAAGCTACCAGTTTGAGGTTGAGGAATAATATTTGTAACAGGATAACTAGCTTTTTGCCATTCGCTAAAGCCTCCATCTAATACTGCAACTTGTTCGTGACCTAAATATTGCAACAACCACCACAAACGCGCTGCAAAGGCGAATCGCGAATCATCGTAAGCTACAACCAAAGTTTTTTGGTAATTCACTCCGATTCTTGCTAATTTTTGGGCTAAATCAATAGGATTAGGTAAAGGATGTCTCCCTCCATGTTCTTCTACAGGACTGGAAAGATCCTGGTTCAAATCTAAATAGTACGATCCGGGAATGTGGCTTTCTTGGTACTGCTGTCGTCCTAGTTGGGGATTAGCCAGCGAAAACCGACAATCGACAATTACCACTTGCGGATCGTTGATATGTTCAAATAACCATGCTGGGGAAACAACTAATTTGTCATTTGTCATTTGTCATTAGGTATGAGCATAGGGTCTTGGGCAAGAGTCCAGAGTCAAAAGTCAAGGGTCAAGAGTTGACATTTCTGCTCCTTGTCTTTCTTCCCCCTGTTTCCTTGCCTGGTTTGATTATTCGTAATTTAAATTATTAGCTGAGAGTATTGTGTGTTTTATCGCTAAGATGGCAGACTTTGACCTATTTGTACCACAACCAACGGCAGATGGTTCCTTTACCTTTACTTCCCAAGAGTTTGGCGAAGATTTTCACAGTCATTATGGAGCCAAGCAAGAGAGTTTTCTCAAGTTTGCGGAACCGACTCGACTGGCTGCGCGTGCCCAAAAACCAGTTGTCAGACTTTTGGACATTTGTTACGGTCTAGGATACAACACAGCCGCGGCTTTGCAGACTATTTGGGACGTAAATCCCAATTGTTATGTTGAACTCATGGCGTTAGAGCTAAATCCATCTGTACCACAAGCCGCGATCGCGCATCAATTATTTAATAACTGGGACTATAAGTATACCGATATTTTGCATCAGCTAGCTTTTAAGTATGAGGTGCAACAACAGTACTTGAAGGCTAAGTTAATCATTGGGGATGCTAGAGACTCAATTCAACTACTACAGCAGCAAGGGTTTTTAGCAGATGCAATTTTTCTCGATCCTTTTTCACCGCCTCAGTGTCCGCAATTATGGACTGTGGAATTTCTCAAGCAAGTATCTTTGTGTTTGCACTCAGATGGTATTCTCGCAACTTATTCCTGTGCCGCTTCTGTGCGTACAGCACTATTAACAGCTGGCTTAAAGATCGCTTCTACCCCACCAGTTGGAAGGCGATCGCCTGGTACAATAGCAGTTCATCAAGGGTATTGCAGTACATTTACACTAAATCTGCTATCCCAATCAGAAATAGAGCATTTGCAAACTCGTGCTGCTATTCCCTACCGCGACCCTCAATTGAAAGATCCTGCTCGTGTTATATTGCTGCGACGACAACAAGAGCAACAAGCCTCTTCACTAGAACCTACCTCCCGTTGGCGTAAAAGGTGGTTTGCAAATCAAGATTTTCGGGAAGCTGATTCTTAATTGGTCGTGCGTTCGCACCTATTCACTCTCTAGCTAATTTTAGCTGCAAACAAATATTCTGCGATCTTGTGTTTTTTGCTAAATAATTTGCATTTTTTGAAAAAAAAGAAGCTGAGATTCTTGACTTCGGTAAACTAAATTATTTATGTTTGAGAAAAACTTACACAGTTATTCGTCCGCAAAGCAGATTAATTTTTCTCGTAATCAGGATCATTAATTTTTGTGTTCTATATCACTCAAGTCTAGAGATTATTTAGTAGATAATGCACTAGAACCAGTTGCCGTATTAATTATATCTTCAGAGGAAAATAAAAATTAAATTTATAGCCTTTACCGAAAATTATACTGAGTAAATACACTAAGAATACCAAGGCTATTAACTTAACAAATCTCAGTAAAAAACCGGGTAATAATTTCAGAAAATTGAGCTTAACCAAACGAGAAAATTACAGGACTGGCTAACTGTTTATTTTTTTCAATAAATATTAAAAAACATAATGCATCTGATACCAAGAAAAATGTATATCATAATTGCAATAACTTTGAATAAGATCGGCTCAAATACAAGCAAATACTAAAATTACAACTTTTATTAAAAAAACTGGAGCAGTTTTGTGAGTCAATGGGAATCCAAGCATACAAGCTCTATTGAAAAAAAAGCTGATGGGTCTAACCCCCTGAGCAAATTGACGAATATAAGTTCAAATCATGCCCTAGAATTACAAAATGTAGAGGGTGATTCAATGGGCTTATCTAAAGGAGAGTTTATGCTTGAAAAAAACCCAGCATTACCTTCTTGGATGAAACAGAAAAATGTCGATACCGAGCAGGAATCATTAGACTCTAGAACGCTACAGACCCAAGGGTATAAAGTAAATGGCATGGATGCAGACCTGGCGAAGATTTTAGTAGTTGATGACCATGCTGCCAGTCGGATGACTGCTGTGGCCCTATTGGGGATGGAAGGGTACGAAGTCATTGAAGCTGATAGCGGTTCGATGGCAGTAGATATGGTTGCAGAAAAACAACCAGATCTAGTTTTGTTAGATGTGATGATGCCAGGAATGGATGGGTTTGAAGTCTGCCATATTCTTAAACAAAATGAGCATACTAGGCTAATTCCGGTAATTTTTATTACGGCTCTCAATGACAGGCGATCGCGCATCCGGGGTATTGAAGTTGGGGCAGATGATTTTCTTACCAAACCCTTCGATCGTGTAGAATTAGCAGCGCGTGTTAAATCCTTAGTACGGCAGAAGCGGCTGAATGAAGACTTAGATCATGCCGAAAAAGTTTTATTTTCCGTTGCGAGGGCAATTGAAAGTCGAGATCCTAATACTGGCGACCACTGCGAACGCTTAGTAAAACTCGGACAAGCTTTTGGTGAATACCTCAATCTCTCACGCAACCAAATTCGAGATTTGATGTGGGGTGGCTATCTCCACGATATTGGTAAGGTAGGCATACCTGATGCCGTGCTATTGAAAAAAGGCAAACTCACTGCTGAAGAGTGGGAGATCATGCGACAGCACGTTTCAATTGGGGAAAAAATCTGTCAGCCACTACGTAGTATGCGGGGTGTAATTCCAATTATTCGACATCACCACGAACGCTGGGATGGATCTGGCTACCCTGATGGTCTTAAAGGTGAGGATATTCCCTACCTAGCACAAGTATTTCAGGTTCTCGATATTTATGATGCGCTGACCAGCGAAAGACCTTACAAAAAGAGTTTTACCCCAGAGGAAGCGCTGAATCTGATGCTAGAAGAAACTAATTCCGGTTGGCGCAATCCCGAACTCATGCAGCAATTTGTAGATTTTATCAAAACAAAACTTAGTTAAGAGTGAGTACGAACTCACGCATCCAGTTCTGGCTAAGAACTCATCAAAATTAATGCGATCGCCTGCTAAGTTGAAGCTAGCCTAGTTATGATACACATAACAAAATATTTCAATAAAACTTGATGGATTCTCTCACCACTTTAACTTCCGATGCGATCGCTGTTGGCTTTCATGCGCTTTCTGAACCTTTGCGGCTGAAGGTCTTAGAACTGTTGCGCGAACAAGAATTGTGTGTGTGTGACTTGTGCGCGACTTTAGGCGTTACTCAGTCAAAGCTGTCTTTTCACCTAAAAACTCTTAAAGAAGCTGGTTTAGTGCGATCGCGTCAAGAAGGACGCTGGATTTACTACAGCCTGAATTTGGCTCAATTTGTTGTTTTAGAGCAATATTTATCCGATTATCGCCGCCTAGCTAAAATTTTACCTGCCCGCCCCTGCTAAAGAACTTCCTCAATAACATATCAATTTTTTTTGATTAATTTTTATATACAGTAATTGACAAGACCTCTATGCATCAAGTTTTCTTGAAATAAGAGATCGAAAAACTTATACCAGTTTGAACAAAGAGTGTGAAAAATACACCAGTAGAGACGCAAAGCTTTGTGCTCTTAATGGTGCTTGATGTGTTGCAAACATTTTTTGAATTGGTATTAGCTAAAACACACGCTGAAGATGTTAATCCAAGCACAAATTTTGCGGTTAGAAAGTGATGACTACAAAAACCATTGCTAAACAGCTTTCTTTTCTCGATCGCTTCCTGACTTTATGGATTTTTCTAGCAATGGCTGTTGGAGTTGGCTTAGGCTATTTTATTCCTGGAGTCGAAGCTTTTATTAATCAGTTTCAGGTAGGAACAACCAATATACCAATTGCCATCGGGTTAATTTTAATGATGTACCCGCCCCTAGCCAAGGTGAGATACGAAGAGTTAGGAGATGTATTTCGTAACAGTAAAATTCTTGGAGTGTCATTAATTCAGAATTGGATTATCGGGCCAATTCTAATGTTTGCACTTGCGATTATTTTCTTACGTAATTATCCAGAATACATGACGGGATTAATTTTGATTGGATTAGCCCGTTGTATCGCGATGGTAGTTGTGTGGAGCGATCTAGCAAGAGGTAATACGGAGTACACGGCTGGATTGGTTGCTTTCAACAGCATATTTCAAGTCATTTTCTATAGTCCTTATGCCTGGTTTTTTATTAGCGTGCTACCGACCCTATTTGGATTGCAAGGTAGTATTGTTAACGTCAGCATTGCTGAGATTGCCCAAAGTGTATTCATCTATCTTGGTATTCCTTTTTTAGCCGGATTTTTTACTCGTTTCTTTTTAGTGAAGGCGAAAAGCAAGCGCTGGTATCACGAAGAATTTGTTCCTAAAATCAGCCCGATAACATTGATTGCTTTGTTATTTACAATCGTCGTCATGTTCAGCTTGAAAGGGAATTTAATTGTGCAAATTCCCTTAGATGTGGTTAAGATTGCCATTCCACTGATTATCTATTTCATTGTCATGTTTTTAGTGAGCTTTTACATGGCATGGCGAATTAAGACAGATTATTCCAGAGCAGCCAGTGTAGCTTTTACAGCCGCAGGAAATAATTTTGAGTTGGCGATCGCAGTAGCAATCGCAGTGTTCGGCATTAATTCAGGTGCGGCTTTTGCAGCTGTCGTCGGGCCATTAGTAGAAGTGCCTGTATTAATTAGTCTTGTTAATGTTGCCTTCTGGTTGCAAAAACGTTATTTCTCAACTCCTGAATCGAGAACTTTATAGAGGAATGGAAGCATGAAACGTGTAATGTTTGTCTGCAAAAAGAATTCTGCACGCTCCCAAATGGCAGAAGGTTTTGCCAAGACATTAGGTAAAGGAAAGATTGAAGTAACTAGTTCTGGATTAGAAGCAAGTATTGTTAGACCAGAGGCGATCGCTACTATGAAAGAAGTTGGCATTGATATTACCAATCAACACTCCAAACCTCTGAGTGACTTTCAACCAGAAGACTTTGATGTAGTGATTTCTCTGTGTGGTTGTGGCGTGAATTTGCCAACAGAGTGGGTGATGCGAGAAGTATTTGCAGATTGGCAATTAGACGATCCAGCCGAACAGCCAGAAATTTTTCCCAGAGTGCGCGATGAGATTAAACAACGAGTGACTCAACTAATTGAATCGCTCACCCAAGAATTTACACAAGTTCGATCCTAAGGAGAACTATCATGTCTCGCGTTCAAATTGCTCTTAATGTTAGTAATATCGATGCTGCTGTTGATTTTTATAGCAAGCTTTTCGGTACTGAACCTGCAAAACGTCGCCCTGGTTACGCCAACTTTGCGATCGCCCAACCGCCTCTCAAACTCGTATTGATTGAAAATCAAGCAGCAGCTGGAACTCTCAACCATTTAGGTGTGGAAGTCGAGACGACTGCGGAAGTAAACACAGCAAGCAATCGCCTGCAACAACTTGGACTAGAGACTCGGACAGAAGAGCAAGTGACCTGTTGCTATGCCCTCCAAGATAAAGTATGGGTAAAAGATCCAGATGGCGCACCGTGGGAGATTTATAAAGTTTTGGCTGACGCGCCAGTCCAGGATATCAAACCTGTGGAAGTCAGCACTAAAAGCTGCCCCTGTTCTTAGCTTGTAAGAACTTAGATTTTTATCTAATTAATTATGGCTAGGGATTTCAGTCTATGATGATCAACTGGTAATATTTGAGCCTCAATCTCAAAATACCAAGCGCAAAAGCGCTATTCATTAATAGCTGATAGCTAAGTTATGGTAGTTGTAGCAATTCTAGCGGCGGGACGCGGCACAAGGATGAAATCACAGCTGCCCAAAGTTTTACATTCTTTGGGTGGGCGATCGCTAGTAGAGAGAGTTATTAACACTGTAGAACCACTCTCGCCCTCAAGGCGGTTAGCGATCGTGGGATATCAGGCTGAAGAAGTAAAAGCAGCCATACAGTCAATCCCTGGTTTGGAGTTTGTGGAACAGACTGTACAACAAGGAACAGGTCATGCAATCCAGCAATTACTTCCTCACTTGGAAGATTACACTGGGGATTTAATAGTGTTAAACGGTGATGTTCCGTTGTTAAGTACTCAAACACTGAAAAATCTTTTGCAAACTCATCAAGAACATCAGAATGCTGCCACTATTCTCACAGCATATTTGCCCGATCCTAAGGGTTACGGGCGGGTTTTTTGCGATAGTGAAAATATTGTGCAACAAATCGTCGAAGACAAGGATTGCACCACTGCTCAAAGGCAAAATCGCCGGGTTAATGCTGGAGTTTACTGCTTCAGTTGGCAAAATTTAGCCAAGGTGTTACCTAACCTAGAAGCCAATAATAGCCAAAAAGAGTACTATCTTACTGATGCTGTAACTCAAGTTGGGAAGGTAATGGCAGTAGATGTGGAAGACTATCAAGAAATTCTTGGCATCAACGATCGCTTACAACTGGCAAATGCCTACGAGATTTTGCAAAGACGAGTTAAGGAAAAATGGATGGTGGCGGGTGTCACGCTTATAGACCCCAGCAGTATTACTATTGATGACACTGTAGAGTTAGAGCCAGATGTGATTATTGAACCCCAAACTCATCTACGTGGCGATACTGTAATTAAAGCAGGAAGTCACATCGGGCCTGGGAGTTTGATTGAAAACAGTCATCTGGGTGAAAATGTCACAGTACAGTATTCCGTTGTTAAGGGAAGTATTGTGCAAGCTGGAACCCAAATCGGCCCCTATACCCATTTACGCGGTCAGGTGCAAGTAGGTGCTGGTTGTCGTGTTGGTAATTTTGTGGAATTAAAAAATACACAGTTAGGCGATCGCACTAATGTGGCACATTTGTCTTATTTAGGCGATACCACTGCTGGCACAAAAGTCAATATTGGTGCAGGCACCATTACGGCTAACTATGACGGTATCAAAAAACACCCAACTAAAATAGGCGATCGCACTAAAACTGGTGCCAATAGCGTCTTAGTTGCTCCAGTCACCTTGGGCAATGATGTTTACGTGGCAGCTGGTTCAACTGTCACAAAAGATGTTCCTGATGATACTCTGGTGATTGCCCGCGCCCGTCAAGTAGTCAAACCTGGTTGGCGCAATAAAAGTGCTAAGTGATGAGTGATGAGTGCTGAGTTTTTTAAACTTACTCAGCATTCACAACCAAAGGCTCAGGACTGGCGATACAGCCAACATTTGTCGCAACTGGAAGTTCTAAGGTATCACCGATTCTGTTGCCGTCGTGGTATGCAGCAAGTAAGACTTGGCTGGTTTTACCCCAGGCGATCGCTCCAGTTGCATCTAAGGCGATCGCTCCAAAATCCCGCTTGTTATTATGTGCTTCCCCAAATGAGCGTTTCATGGCCTCGTGAAGAGACATTCCATCTGTTACGCGTACTACAATCTTGGCTGCCAAACACTCATCTATGATGTCTTCGCCAATCCCAGTACAGCTGACACCAGCCTTAGTTGTTGCATAATTACCTGCTGGCATCGCAGAATCACTGACTCGGCCAATCCTCTCAAAGCCCTTACCGCCTGTAGAAGTACCAGCCGCTAATCTACCATGAGTATCTAAAGCTACTACGCCTATTGTGCCGCGTCCGGCATTACTACTTTCTACAAGTTCTGGTTCAGCTACTACTCCAGCCATCGTGCTTTTAAAATTATCCTGACGCTCTTGTATCCATTCTTGCAGCCGCAAATCAGTTAAAGCATTGTAGCTGGGAATTTGTAACTCCCGCGCCAGTTCAGCTGAACCGTAATCTGACAGTACCCTATCTGGCGAGGTTTGTAAAAATTGTGCCAACTGTATAGGATTTTTGACGCGCGAGATATTAATTACACCACTAAAGCGCCCTGATGTCCCATCCATCAGAGAAGCACTCATACGGATTTGACCATCAGATTGGAGTACTGAACCAGTACCAGCATTAAAGCGGGGATTATCTTCCAACAATTGGCATCCCAACACCACTGCTTCTGAGGCACTTGCTCCAGAAATGAGCAGAGAATATACTTCCTCTACCACTGTATAGAGCGCTTGGCGCACCGCCTCAACTCCGCCTTTCCCGTGTAGCGAACTACCAGCTCCTCCATGAATAATTAATTTTGGCTGCACCTGTAATTTCATATATCCTTTGCGCTATTTGCGTCTCAGTGGTGTTAGTTTTAGTCAGTTTCATTTTTCACTTCAGAACGCCGACGGCGGCAACGTTCTGAACAGTATTTCACCTCGTCCCAGCAATCTTGCCATTTCTTGCGCCAGGTGAAGGGACGTTCGCATACCGGACAAATTTTTGTAGGCAAGTCAGATTTAGAACGTTTACGCCCCATTTTTGATACTGTGCAGATTGGAGAAAAATTTGCGAGAGCGATGGAAAATAATTATAACCAGATTGTTACAACGGGAGGATACTTTTTCCGAACAAATGTGGGGTTAATCCCCCTATAGAGTTATTTCTGGTCAACTTAGCTGATATTTTAGGACTGTTCACTCTTATCCTGACTCAATCTCTAGCCTTAAAACCTCTCTAGAGAAAGAGTGTAGCAGCATAAACAGTAATTTTAAAAAATACAAATATCAGTTGCTAGGGGCATTTGCTATCTGTAAAGGTTCGCAAATTTATGGGTTATACCCCTCACAATCTGAGCTAAAAATATATGTATTTATTACAACTTATACGCATGGCTGTAATTACTGGGTTACAAAGGCGGAAGCGTGCGGGAAAGCACGCCCAATGAAAAAAAGTGTTCCGATCGAGACTAAGAATGAGTAGCTAATTGCAGCAGTAAGCGACTAACTACTCGATTATCTGGTAATTGATAGAAGTGCAATTCTCCTTTCATTTGGCGCATGAGATTTTTGCAGATGAGCAAGTGCAAACCAGGTGGTCGATCTAGGCTAGATACAGCAAGCACATCCTTAGGTTGATCTTGGTTGAGCGCTGCCAAGAGCAACGGTTCTATAGGGCCGCTATCTGTAATCGAAATATCTAACATCCCTTCATCTAAGCGGCGACACCAGATGTCAATTCTGCCTCCTGGTTGAGAACGCTGACAGGCTGTAACCAACAATTCATGCAGCACTAGTTCAATTTTTTTAATGTCCCCAGCGATTGCCATCGAAGATTGATTTCCTGTGCTTTGAGTTACTTTAAGATCGGGTGAATTTTTTGGTGAGTCCTGAGCCACAACAGATTGTCCCAAACCATGCACGCCTACCCACAGCTTATGTTGTTTGAGTAAACTGTCTACTTTTTCGATCGTTCGTTTCAGTAAACTGGCTACGGGTATAATTTCCCATTTCAGGTGTAACTGCCACTGCTCATTTTTGAGCAATTCTGCGATCGAGGCTGTTGTATACTCTAGCTGTCGCAGTAGTGGTTGGGGACGTGTTTCCTTTATTTCCTGCGCCGGAACCCCCAAATCCGAGATTTGAGACAGCAAAGGTGTTGTAACTCGGTGAATTTCTTCTAGACGACGATGCTTATACCAATTGAGTTGTCGTAAGTCCTCAGTTGTGAACTCTAGAAGTTGAGTGATTTGCTTTTGACGATGCAACCAAGCTAATTGACACACAAGAGTTTCCGCAGCGCTGAGGCTATTTTCTGACCAATAACGTTCTCTATGGTCTGCAAATAACACCACACTTGTAGGTTGATAAATATGGGAAGTACGTAATACCATCACCAAAATTTGACCAATATCCGCACCGTTCAACCAATTTCTAGTTTCTGGAGGTAAATCATCAACTCTGAGACTGAGATAACCTTCTTGAGCAAGTGCCCATTGGATAATAACTTCTGTCTCCACAGAAATTGATGCATTAGCAACAATTTCAAATCCCTTATTGGTAATTACCCCAGGAATAATTTCTGCTTGATGTTGGCCAGGCGACCAAGAGAGCATTAATGCCAAGGGACAACTGAGAACAGCTGCGATTTGTTGTAGTGCGGTGCGTTCGAGATGATTTTCTTCTGTGTCTGTTGTTTTACTCTGGGTTTGTGACAGGATACGCAAACATTGTTGAAAGCTTTGTAAAATAGCTTTTTGCTGTTCATTATTTTCTTGCAGTTGCCACTGACGGACAATTACACCAACTTGTTGGCTAACAACCCATAGCAGTTCCTTTTCTAAAGTTGTCCAACAGCGATGGGTTTCATGAGCAATGACTACAAGGGCTATGGGAGAACTACCTTGAGCGCAGTTACAAACTAAGAGCGAATGCACGCCATTTTCAATAAAAAAGGGACGCCAGTTGATAAATCGCAAATCTTCATCTAAATTCTCAATCTCTACTGCTTCAGTTACACGCTGCAAAAGCTGTCTATCCAAATCTTTAAGAGCATTGAGGGTAAATGACAAAGATCGGCGATTCTGAATTTGGCTTTGGTGGAGAATTTGATAATGATTTTGGTCGGGGTCGTACCGCAACAATAAAAAGCGGGTAGTAGCTAGTCTCTCTAAAACTCTCTGGGCACAAATGCGCAGTACTTCTTGCAGGTTATGCTCGCTATAGATAGCTTGAGCAACTTGACTAGTTAACTGGGCATCCGCTTGAATTTGTTTGATGGTACTTTCCATGCTTTCAGTAGGAGCCACCAGAGAGATTAATCCCGCTGCACCTTGGATGAAATTTTTATCTGCATCTGTCCAGATACGGGGTTGATTGCCTTCTACTGCGAGAAAACCCAGCAATTCTTTTTGGCAGATGATGGGAGCTGCCAATAGCGATCGCACCCGCAGGCGTTGTAGTAGCTTACCTGTAACATGACTGTTGAGCGAACTCCGCGACTCGCCAATCCAGACAATTTGATTGACTACCAAAGCATAGTAAAATTCGCTCAAGTCCTGCACGGAAATTCCCACGGCTGGTTGCTGGGGGCCAGTGTTGCGACCGAGATTGAGCAACTGATTGTTCATCCGACACCAAAAGTAGCGTCCTTCACGTTCAAACCAGTAAATATTGGTTCGGGATGGAGCAACAAATTGATGAGTTGCTTCTACTACTGCTTCTAGTTTTTTATCCAGGCTACTTAAGGAGCGTAAGTTTTCTAACAATCGCAACAAAGGCTCCTCAATTCGCTTGGTTTGCTTTTGCTGCAAATCTATCTCATGTTGATAAAGTATCGCTCCTAGTTCGGCTAAAACCACTAACAGCCTTGCTTTGGCATCTCCAGCTAGTAAATAGCCCCAGCTTTGCGAACCTAGTAATACCAAACCCAGACAGCGGTCTCTGTAGCGAATTGGTAAAACAATAGTTCCTTGAATTTGGAATTTTTTCGCTAC
The DNA here is from genome assembly GCF_963875125.1 of Calothrix sp. NIES-2098. Taxonomy (NCBI): domain Bacteria; kingdom Bacillati; phylum Cyanobacteriota; class Cyanophyceae; order Nostocales; family Calotrichaceae; genus Calothrix; species Calothrix sp. NIES-2098. The sequence goes on along the minus strand of NZ_CAWNKJ010000001.1, from coordinate 6,137,926 downwards.
TTCCTGTAATTTCTCAGTTCGATGCTCATCTCTTAAATCTGCTACGCCCAAGGGACGCTGTTCTATTACAACTTGTTCTAATAAATCTCCAGGGCTAAGAACTAATCGCTGTTGTAAAAAATTGCTGTCTTGATTGGGTGTCATCCCACCTTTGCCAGACAATGTATGATTCAGGCGATCGTAAAGCGCAATCCAGATTAGTTGGTAGTCAAATTGCTCTTTAATATAAGCAATAGTAGTCTCGATTAAAACTTCAACATTATCTTCTTCCCTGAGTTTCTGGAGGACACGCCCCAAGGAAATTATCTGTTTTTCAGCAGCTATAGGTTTTTCTGGCGGCCCCATCTGATTATTAGTCAACATAACTTGTAATATATAAGATGCCCAGAAAAGCACCCTGATACTAAATTGCGTTCAAAATTAGCATCCGAAATTACGGGAGATGAGGGAGAAAAAGCAGGGGAGCAGGGAAGCAGGTGAGTCCACTTGCCGTCTACAGACCTTCGGGCATCCTTCGGCGGGCGGTTCCCGTCACGATGGCAAAGTGGCGTTAGCGCAGCGTAAAGCCTTCGGCATAGCTTCGCTTAGAGCGACGAAGGAGCGTCACCCGAAGGGGAGCAGAGGAGGAAAGAAATAACTATTGACTTTTGACTCTGGACTCTTGACCAATGCCCCATTCCCAATCACAAATGCCCTATGTCCACATATCTCTAGATACTATATTTTGGCAGCTTTAATTGGCATGGATATTTATCAATTAGCAATTAGTCCGCTGTTGTTTAATCTGCTCAAAACAGATCCAGAGTGGTTACACCACAAGACGATTAACACTCTTGGTTGGTTATCACAAAAAAGCGATCGCCTCCCTGCTAGATGGGTAAATCATCTGCTTCAGCAGTCATTATGCTTATACGATCCGCGTTTAGAACAAAATCTCTTTGGGATTAACTTTCCCAACCCTGTAGGTTTAGCAGCTGGGTTTGATAAGGATGGCATTGCTGCCCAAATCTGGTCAAGCCTTGGTTTTGGCTTTGCAGAATTAGGCACAGTCACCTATATTCCTCAACCTGGAAATCCCCGTCCCCGCTTGTTTCGTTTACCTTTAGATAAAGCTGCCCTCAACCGCATGGGTTTTAATAATAGCGGTGCAGCAGCAATGGCGGCACGATTAGCACAAGGGAAACAAGAATTAAACCAGCGAATTCCTATAGGTATAAATTTAGGTAAATCTAAAGTAACCCCCCTCGAAACATCTGCAAACGATTACCTCAATAGTTTTCGTTTACTTAAGGACTTGGGAGACTATTTTGTAGTTAATGTGTCTTCTCCAAATACGCCAGGGTTGCGATCGCTCCAAGATGCAGCCATGCTCGGCTCTATTTTGGATTTATTGCAACAAGACAATAAAACACAAAAGCCGATTTTTGTCAAGATAGCCCCCGATTTAGAATGGGAAGCGATCGCTGATATTGTTGCTTTGGCGAATACCTACCAGTTGGCGGGGTTAATTGCTACTAACACCACTATTCGCCGCGATCTGCTGAAAACTCAGGTAATCGCACAAACAGGCAAAACTGTGCAAGAAGAAGCTGGTGGAATTAGCGGCGCACCATTACGCGATCGTTCCACCGAAGTCATTCGGTTTATCTGGCAACAAACTCAAGGACAATTGCCAATTATCGGCGTTGGCGGCATCTTTACCCCAGAAGATGCCTGGGAAAAAATTACTGCTGGTGCTAGTCTGATTCAAGTCTATACAGGCTGGATTTACCAAGGCCCAATGATGGTACGCCGCATTCTCACAGGTTTACTTTCTAAGTTAGAAGAAAGCGGATTAAATTCAATTAATGCAGCTGTAGGTTTAGAAGCAAAAGCTAAAAATTAAAAACATTCAGCAGTTCTCAAAGTTTGAGTTGAAATATAAATTCCAACTCAAACTTACAACTTCCAAACAGGAGTTTAAATCTCAAATGTGAAACTCCTCACGTTCACTGTTAACTGATTAGCGATCTTTTTTCTAGACAAAAAGCTAGGAAAATCAAGTTTCCAGGTTTAACTTTTATCTTCCTCCAAAGGGAAAAACTCTTTAGTTTTCCGGGAGAATGACCAAGCAATACCATCAGGATCGCGACTGCGGCTCCATTCAGGAAAGTCTGGGTCATTGCGGCGTTTATACACCGTACTGGAATAAACATTCAGCCTTTTTGCTAGTTCTGATTGAATCAGAGAGCCAAAAACTAATTGTTTTTCCAAAGGTGTTTTGACTTCTTCATGAGTTGCTGGTGGCAATAATTCATCATCATCTTCTGTTTCTTCTGGTTCCGGCTGTAGTAGCGTTGGTGCCAGTAATACAGGAGCAGCTTTGCTAACTGACTGCGAAGGAAGTTCTTTAACAGGCTCACTACTATCAAGTATGCTGCCTAAAATAGTGGCATTCATAAAGTAATAGACCGGACTTCCATCTTCAGAATTCAGAAGACTCGCACCAAATTCGCTGGCTTTAGTATCTAGGTAACGTTTAGCTAGTGTTCCAGAAAAATTACCCCTCATAGCTAAGTCCATTGGTGTCACTCTACCCTGAGCGTCATGAACCAGCCGATGGAAAATAGGATTAACTTGCTGACACCACTGTTGCCATTGATGCCACTGCCAAATATTGAAACCAATAAGCAGCAGCATGAAAGCCAGCAAAAATTTCCAAGTAGAAACAAGGAAAATAATCAAAAACGAGATGGGCAAAAGCAGAACGAGAAAAGCCTTCCCGCTGCCTTCTAATGTTTTTTCACTCATGCTCATTGCTGCCAAGTGAATTGTTAGAAAAGAAATAATTATTATCTTGGCAAAAATTGTGACATTTTTTTGTATCTTTTGGCAAACTTACGGCAAAATTGTTGGAAAAATATAACATTACTAATTTTTATACACTGTAAGCTGCCTGAAGAATTGGCCAAATATTAAGCCTGTATTCCTTTCAAATCAAAGATTTTGCCGAAAAAAGTATTTTTTGCCAAAAATGCCAGACTGGGCAAAAATGATCGTTAGTATCTAGATATACTTATTATCTTCAGTATAAGAGTTAACATATCGCTTGAAATCTCTAGAAATCTCTAGAGATTACAAAGAATTCTTGATTAGAAGCTCAATTGCAAAATTAGCTTCCTAGATTCTTGACATCTCGTAATACGCATACTACATTAATAATACAAACCGATGTTCTAGAAGGAGTAAGCTTTCAATCGTAGCGAATAGCTCAAATATCAGAGCGCCCACCTTGCCCGCAAGGGCCGACAATATCGAGGGTTATCGTAAATTAATAAAAACACCCTTGATTTAACTTCTGGAGGTGCAGGTGAAAATCCTGTTTCGCTACACCCAAACCTAATTTTCCATTTTGAATTTTTAATTATATGTGGCGGGTAGCTCAGTGGTAGAGCGCCAAAAATATCTTTGTTCACCTCTTGTCTGCAAAGGCCGAAGAATGAAGGTTATCGACTCATAATCGGGAAGGTCGCAGGTTCAATTCCTGTCCCGCCACCCAAACCTAATTTTGCATTTTGAATTTTGAATTGTTATGTGGCGGGTAGCTCAGTGGTAGAGCGCTAAACATCCTTGTTCACCCCTTGTCTGCAAAGGCCGACGAATTAGGGTTATCGATTTGGGTTCGAGAGGTCGCGGGTACCCTACGGGAAGCCGCTTCGCGTCTACAAATCCCGCCCCGCCACCCAAACCTAATTTTGAATTTTGAATTTTGAATTGTTATGTGATGGGTAGCCAAGTGGTAAGGCGCTTAATATCCTTATTCACCTCTTGCCTGCAAAGGCCGAAGAATTGAGGGTTATCGTTTGCAAGACGAGCATCGCGGGTTCGATTCCCGCCCCATCACCCAAAATCTAATTTGAAATTTTCATCTGGGTGGGTAGCTCAATCTGGTAGAGCAGTGAACGGGTTAATTACCCATAGTCCTTGGTTCACAACCTTGCCTGAAAAAGCCGACGAGTCTAGGGTTATCGTTAATTCAAAGGTTGCAGGTTCAATTCCTGCCCCACCCGCCAAAACCTAATTTTGAATTTTGAATTTTTAATTCTTATGTGGCAGGTAGCTCAGTTGGTAGAGCACCGAAAACATCCTTGTTCACCCCTTGCCTGAAAAGGCCGACGAATTAGGGTTATCGCCTTTTAAGCCGGATGTCGCAGGTTCAAATCCTGCCCTGCCACCTTTCATTTTTGCCCGCAAGGGCCGGGAGATGAAGCTATGAATTACAATTTCTTTACTAAAAAGCAGACCAATACACCGCAAAATCAGCCTATCCCCGGACGAGAAGCAGAGATGATTAAGGGGCGTTCCGGCGGGTATATGTTTGATGCGGGTATTTGGAAAATGCTGCGCCGTTGTCTGTTGATTGGCACAGCAAAAAGCACTTACTATGCGGGCAAACATGAATTAACTGAAGATTTTGTAGATGTTGTTAAACAAGCTGTAGCAGAAAATCCTGGGCGTGTGGCAGAAGAAATTCTCTATGCTAGCGATGGACGCGCCATTAACAACAGTGCGCCTATCTTGGCATTGGTGCTGCTATCTATGGGTGAAACACCAGAAGCCAAAAAAGCCTTTGGTGAAATCTTTGGGCAAGTTGTTCGCACTGGTAGCCACTTCTACGAATGGCTGAACTACACCAAATCTCTGCGGGGATTTGGTAAGGTAGTGCGCGAAGCTGGGAAAACTTGGTTATCTCGCGAAGATGTCAAGGGTTTAGCTTATCAACTTTTGAAATATCAACAGCGTCAAGGTTTCTCTCACAAAGATGCATTGCGGTTGTTCCATGTCAAACCACCTACAGAAACTCACCGCGAATTATTTGAGTGGGTAGTTAAAGGTTGGGAAGATTTGCCGGCAGACATACCTTCTGAGGCATTGGCGCAGATTTGGTGGTATGAGTGGTTAAAGCGGAATCCTAGCGAAACCCATACAGCGATCGCACAAGGACGCCTAACTCACGAAATGGCTGCACCTGTGGGTAAGATGGATAAACAAGCTTGGCAGTTGCTTTTCCAAGAAATGCCAATAGGTGCAATGCTGCGTAACCTTGGTTCTTTGACAGAACTGGGTGTACTGCGAGCTGATGAAAGTGCCAATATTCTGCGAGTGGAAGCAGTTCTCAACAACAAAGAACATCTGCGTAAAGGTCGCATCCATCCGATTGATGTTTTGAAAGCCCTGAAGACTTATCAATCTGGTGGCAAATTAGGACGCAGCCAAAAAACTTGGGAACCAGTACCTCGGATTGTAGACATCTTAGAAAAAGCGGTTGAACTAGCTTTTGATGTTGTGCAGCCCACAGGTAAAGTGTTCATGCACGCTGTAGATGTTTCCGGGTCGATGTCTTGGGGTGTAGTTGATTCAGTAGGTTTAAGCTGCTGCGAAATTGCCACGACAATGGCGCTGGTGACAGCAAAAGCCGAGCAAAACTATATGATTCGCGGCTTTGCTACCGAATTTCGCGAATTAGGTATCACAGCTAAAGATAGTTTTAGTTCTGCACTACGCAAAGCTAGCAATCAAAACTTCGGTGGAACAGATGCGTCTGTAGCTTACGATTGGATGATTAAGAATAAGTTCAAGGCAGATGTAATTTGCTTTTGGACTGATAACGAGTCATGGGCTGGTTCTAAGCATCCCAGTCAAGCATTAGCGCAGTATCGCCAGAAGGTAAACCCCAATGCCAAGGCAGTGTATGTCACTCTTGCACCTTACAAAATTACCTTAGTAGATCCTCAAGATCCGCTTTCTTGGGATTTAGCTGGATTCGACCCAGGAACACCTCGCATCATCCAGATGCTAGCTACAGGTGAACTCTAAAAAGGCTGAAGGATGAAGTATGAAGGATGAAAATAATATTTTTTGATTTCGTCCTTCAGCCTTCATCCTTGATACTTCATGTCTAATGTTGTGGTAGCTTGTTGTTAGATTCCCACCAGACAGTCATGTAATAGCTGTCTGGTGGGAGTTCCTCCGTAATTGATGCAGGCAACTAAGGAGGCACATATTAAACATGACAAGTAACGTTGAAGATCCACATCCCCAAGAAGATACAAAAAATATTCAATCTCTAGATGGCTTGCGAGTTTTATTAGTAGATGATAACGAAGATAGCCTGATCCTAACTACGTTTATCCTCGAAAATAACGGCTTGCAGGTCAAAACAGCAACATCAGTATTAGATGCTTTAGAAACGATTAAAGAGTTAAAATTTGATATTTTAATTTCTGACATCGCTATGCCAGAAGTTGATGGTTATTCGTTTATTCGCAAAATCAGAGACAGCAGCACTTCTGAACAACGAGAGATACCAGCTATAGCTTTAACTGCTCTCAGTTCTGATGAAAGTCGGAGTATGGCGCTGGCATCGGGTTTTCAAAGTTATGTGAATAAACCTGTAGAACCTACTGTATTATTATCAGAAATAAAACGTTTGATTACTAATAATAAAGCTATTTCATAATAAAATTATCGAGCGATCGCCTAGTTTGTTGATACCTTGTCAAAACCTGAAACTGAAAATTAGTAATATTGAAAATTTCTCCGTACTACCTAGCTAGTTGAACAACGGCTGCAACTAATTCTTCTGGGTTAACAGGTTTGGCTAAATGCAACTGAAACCCAGCTTGCAGTGCTTGCTGCCGATCGTATTTTCGCGCAAAGGCAGTCAGAGCGATCGCTGGAATTTCTCCTCCTTGTTCTGCACTCCAAGCTCTGACTTGACGCATGAGGGTATAGCCATCCATATCGGGCATACTGATATCACTGACTAACACATCTGGCTTTTTCTGTTCGATGACTTGTAATGCTTCTAATGCCGAAGAAGCTGCAATTACATCCGCCCCATCTTGCTCTAATACGAAAGCAACAAATTCCAGCGAATCTGTATCATCATCGACAACCAAAATTTGCACGCCAGCAAGGGAATAAGAACTAGGTGTTGAGAAAGAAGAGTGATTTTGCCTATTGAACAAATCTTGAGTTTTGGTTTTTTGCAGCGGTAACTTGACAGTGAAAGTTGCGCCTTGGTCTTCACCAAGGCTGGCGGCTGTAACTGTACCACCATGCATTTCGACAATATTACGGACAATTGCCAGTCCTAAACCTAATCCGCCAAATTTTCTTGTAGAGCTACTATCTGCTTGGCGGAAGTAATCAAAAGCATAAGGCAAAAACTCAGCACTAATCCCTTTACCTGTATCGCTAACTATGATTTGAGCATAGCCATCAACTTTGCTCAATTTCGCTTCTACCTTTCCTCCTTGAGGAGTAAATTTGACAGCGTTAGAAAGGAGATTCCAAACCACTTGCTGCAAGCGAGTAGAATCACCCAAGACTGTACCTACATTCGATTCAAATATTGTATTCACCTGAATTGACTTAGTTTGTGTAGCCAATGCCATTGTTTCTAGTGCAGATAAAATAACAGATTCTAACTGAACATTTGCTACATTTAGTGTTAATTTGCCTTGTAAAATGCTGGAGATATCGAGCAAGTCTTCAATTAGTTGAACCTGTAACTTAGCATTGCGCTCTATTGTTCCTATGGCTTGAGATATCTTTTCTGATGGTAAATTGCCACTTTGCAACAATTTTGACCAGCCCAGAATCGCATTCATTGGGGTGCGTAGTTCGTGGGAGAGTATGGCCAGAAATTCATCTTTCATTCGATTGGCTGTTTCTGCTTTCGCTCTTGCTGTTTGTTCTAATTCTAGTAAGTGGGCACGTTCTTGCTGTATCTCCTTTTGTTCGTGAATATCGGTACAAGTGCCAAACCACTTTACTACATGATTTTGCTCATCTTTTAGAGGTAAGCCTCGTGCTAGCTGCCAGCGATAGGAACCATCAGTCGCCCGTTGAAAGCGGTATTCAATTTCATATAAGGTGCCACTGTTGACAGCATTTGACCATGCCTCATAAGTACTTTGGATATCATCTGGATGTAATGCTGCTACCCAACCCGAACCCAAGGATTGCTCTAATGTCAGCCCTGTGTAATTGCACCAATTTTGATTAAAATAATCACATTCACCGTTAGCATCTGCTGTCCATACAAGTTGGGGAATTGCCTCAGCTAAATAACGATAACGTTCTTCACTTTGCCGTAAAACTTCTAAAATACGCTGGCGTTCAGTAATTTCCTGTTGTAATTGTTCGTTGGTTTTAGTAATTTCATTTGTCCGAGCTGCCACCAAATCTTCTAAATGATTTTGGTATTTTCTTAATTCTGCTTCTATCTTTAATCTTTCGGCTATTTGTGTTTGCAGTTGTTGGTTTGCTTGTTCTAATTGAGCAGGGCTAGGAAGCGCTAAGGCTTGCGGCACTAAGGGTACAAGTTGTACCGCTGTAAAAAAAGATATAATTGCAGTTGCAGCTTTAATAAATCCTGATAGCCAATAGGTTGGATACCAAAGCGTCCAAATCTCCATTAGATGAGTCGTGCCACAAGCTACGATAAAACCACTAAAAAGTAGAAATATCCAATGGAAGGGTAGATCCTGGCGTTTGCTAACGAAGTAGAAAAGTGTTGTGGGAATTGAGTAATAAGCTAGTGCAATAATGGCGTCAGATAAGATGTGTAGTCCAACTAAATTAGTTTGCCATAGATAGCAGTGCCCATGCGGGATAAAAGATCCGGACGTAAAAAAAATATTCCATAAATCTGACATACACGTGTTGGCTCCCTACCCCTTAATAGCTCTGTGAGCTACGAAGTTTAACAGATGGTGTTGATAATGAGTAGTCTTTGTCGCTGCGATCGCAATAACAATTATGTCAACATTTAAATGCTTTTATTACTGCTATTTAGCTCTTTATTAGCAATAAAATGTGAAAAATAAACCCTACCAGAGATAGGAAGGCAGGGTTATTATTCCTCAAATGTTAAGATATTTGAATATATATAGATATAGATCTAATTATCACTGATTTTCACAACTAAAGATAGCTGAAGTTGCCAAAAAAATTAGATACAGTCATTTATACATGATGAGAATAGTATCAATCAGTTGGCGATCGGAAGTTTGTTAAGATGTTCCATTCCAAGGTGTGGTAGGAGCATCTGGATCGTCTGAGGGTGCAGTTTTGATTGATAAGTCGTTTTGATTGATAGAGTTTCTATCTGAATAACCTACCAACTGAGCAAACGCCTCTAGAGCTTCTGTTGCAGATTGATAGCGCTGCTTGTAGTCTTCCAAAACCATTTTACTGAGAATCTCTGCCAAGGGTTGGCTGACCATTACCTTATCTCGCCATTGCAACTCTCCCTCAGCATCTCTATCAAATTCGTGGGGCGCGATACCAGTCAAAGCTTTGATGCCAATCATACCGACTGCATAGATGTCGCTACTGTATTGGGGGCGTCCAAAACATTGCTCGTTGGGCGCATAACCCTTAGTCCCAATCCCTATAGTGAAGGGGGTCTGTTCTTGATTTTCCATTTGCGGTGCAGTGACTTCTTTGACCGCACCAAAATCTATCAATACGAGTTTCCAGTCTGCGTGTCGGCGGATAATATTGCTGGGTTTGATATCGCGGTGAATTACACCGTTTTGATGCACAAATGCCAATGTTTGCAATAAATCTCGTAAAATCTCGATAACCGTAGTTTCTAACAGCGGCCGTCCTGAAGGCAATTCCTGACTTAGAGGATGACCGATGATATATTCTTGCACTAAATAAAATTCTTCGTCTTGTTCAAAATAAGCCAATAGTTGGGGAATTTGCTGGTGTTTTCCCAATTTTTCTAAAGTTTGCGCCTCGGAGTTAAATAACCTTCTAGCAAGTTGCAATCCTGTTGATTTGGTATTGGCTGGTTTTAGCTGTTTAACTACACATCGAGGGTTTCCTGGGCGTTGCATATCTTCAGCAATGTAGGTTTCGCTGAATCCCCCAGAACCGAGTACTTTGACAATTCTGTAGCGTCCACCAAGTATTTTTCCGGCTACAGCTAAATCTCGTTGCTGAAGTAAGTCTTGCAAGTCATCTTGCTGACTAATAATTTCTTGAACAACTGGAGAAGATTTATATTTTTGAAAGATATCTACTAATTGGCGTTTTTTAATGCTTTCTCTGGCTATGTCGGTTCCTAGGTAGGCCAATCCACTCCAGGCGATCGCGATCATTGGTATGGTTGTAGGGAAGATTAGCTGCTGATGTACAAATAATACATAGCTAATTCCGCCCCAAATAGTAGCTAGAAAAATGCTGTTGATAAATCGATTAATTCCGCGCTTGCTTCTTGTACTAAGAAATATTGCACTGCCAACTATGGCTAGCACAAATAAACCTTGCATAGGTGGACTCACAATTCCTGGCGCGATCGCTTTATTTTTCATCAAAGTTGCGATCGCATTCGCATGAATTTCCACTCCTGACATGCGTTCGGGATAAAGCCAATTGTTACCAGCCACTACGGGATGATAATCATTGCCTAATTGTGCTGTAGCTCCAATCACCACAATTTTATTCTTAAAAACTTTTCCTTGCTGCAAATAATTTTTCCAGTTTTGCGGGTCGAGTACGTACCAAAAGGGAATTGGTTCAAATGTCCCCGCTGGCCCCCAAAAATAAATGCGATCGCCTTTTGGTCGAGCATAATTAATTTTGGCTGCCCTCAGCGCGGCTTCGTCAAAGGAAGGTACTTTATCGATTAAGACATCTCGTTCATCTATAGTCTTATTAAACTCGCTTGCCAATCGATGAATCTTGCCATCTACCTCCAGAGGGAAATTAACTGTACCGATAGATACACCCCCGAGGCGAAACTTTGGCTGAGGTAGCGTTAGTTGATTCCAAGTTCCTTGATGTGATTCAGAATTTTCATAAAGCGCTGCTAAGGTAACTTTACTACCATATCTTCGCAAGACTGCTTGGAATTGGCGATCGTCTCTGACACCATAACTGCTAGGCGTATCAAAAACTACATCAACCGCAACAGATTTCGCCCCAGCCTGGATCAATTTTTCTATTACTTGAGCATATGCAGCACGTTTAAATGGAAAAGATTTCAGTGGTTCCAGGTAAGCATACTGTAGTGGATCTGTTTTATAGTACTGTTCAGGGACTGATACGGATTGATTGTCAATTGCCAAAATCACGATATTTTCGGGAGGCACCATCGGCCCGCGCAGTTGAAAAAAAGTGGAAAGCGCCTGACTTTCCAGCAATTGCACCATACCCATTCCTGAAGTACTCAGCAGTGCTGCCCCGATTGCTGAAGCACCAGTTAGCAGATGACCAAACCAAGTCATCAGTTGGGAATGGGATGTTGATGTGGTCGAAGTTGCTTTTGTTGTTTTGCCTGACTGTCTATTGGTAGCAGAGACATATTTTTTAGTTAGGCTAGATGTAGGTTCTTCTGCCATATCGTGTTATTGATTGATTTAGAACACTTTTATTTATTCAGACCCTGTTTTAGTGCAACCACATTGAAATAAGAGTTAAATGAAAAACTTATACATTTGTAAACTATCATTATTTTTCAACAAATTTGTATTGAGATTAAGTCTGTGCAGTAATCTCCCCATCTCAACACTGCCGACCTAATTCTCTGAAAGAGGTGCAATCTGTGATGTTCCACAGGCCTAAACCAGAGATACTTTGTTTGTGGACTTGGTTGAGGTGAGAACCTACCCAAAACAACAGCAATCGCGCTAACAGAGAATTTACTAGAAGTTTCTTTAAGACAACTTCTGTCACTGCTGCAACGCCGATTTTTTGCAAAAAGTGTGCGCTGTTGTTGATGGCAAAACCTAGAGATGGGCATTAGCCTACATTCTACCTTGGAACCTCTACCATACCTCTTTAGGAGTAAACTTGACTGTTATACAGTTAAGAATACTGTTACTAAGTCAATTTTATTGGTAGATTTTGATCGTAGGGTAAGTCTTGCAGTGTCTTTTATGAAAAAGTTTCAGCGTCTAGGATCTACTCCAATGTTGCCACCATTTGTATGAATTAAAAGAGGTTAAGATAAAAGTTATACATAAAGTTATACTTTATAGATATTAGCAAATTGAGCGTTTGATAATTGCTATAATCTATTGTTCAATCTAAAATTCTTTTCTATTATTAGGTGTAATTTTCTATGGGTTCTCCAATGAATCGTCTGTCTATTTTTGTAGACGGAAACAATATGTTCTATGCTCAACAAAAAAATGGTTGGTTCTTCGACCCGCGGCGAGTATTAGAATACTTTAAAAATGAACAAGCAGAGACAACATTAATTAATGCATTCTGGTACACTGGCTTAAAAGACCCACAGGATCAACGAGGTTTTAGAGATGCTCTCATTAGTTTAGGATATACAGTCCGAACGAAAATTCTCAAAGAATATTATGATGATTCATCTGGGAGGTACTCGCAAAAAGCTAATTTAGATATAGAAATTGTTGTAGATATGTTCAATACAGTAGATCAATACGATAGAGTAGTTTTATTTAGTGGTGATGGAGATTTTGAAAGGGCAATTGAACTATTACGCTCGAAAAATACACATATTACAGTAGTTTCTACAGAGGGAATGATCGCGAGGGAATTACGTAATGCTACTGATAGATATATAGATTTGAATGATATTAGAGACCGAATAGAAAAGACTGAAGCCTAATATACTTAATAATTATTTACAAATGTAAAGATTAAAAAACTTAATATCCAAGTTGTAGTTATAGCGAAAAGTCCACCCTAAACTAAACAAAGAGAAAATGAGCAGCCAACCAGAACGAATTATCATTTTTGATACAACATTGCGAGATGGAGAACAGTGTCCGGGAGCAACCTTAAATATAGACGAAAAGCTAGTAATAGCTAAACAGCTGGCGCGTCTGGGGGTAGATGTAATTGAAGCTGGATTCGCCTTTGCCAGTCCGGGAGATTTTGAAGCAGTCAGCAAAATTGCCCAAACTGTCGGCACAGAAAATGGCCCTGTGATTTGTAGTTTGGCCAGAGCCAAAAAAGATGATATTAAAGCAGCAGCAGCAGCGATTAAACCGGCTGCTAAAGGCAGAATCCATACTTTTATTGCTACATCTAATATTCATCTAGAGTACAAGCTGAAAAAGACAAAATCAGAGGTTTTAGCGATCGCAGAGGAAATGGTAGCTTATGCGAAAAGCTTCACTGATGATGTAGAATTTTCTCCCGAAGATGCCGGACGCTCCGATCCAGAATTTTTGTATCAAGTATTAGAGCGAGCGATCGCAGCTGGGGCGACAACAGTTAATATTCCCGATACTGTTGGTTATACAACCCCTAACGAATTTGGGGCAATAATTAAGGGGATAAAAGAAAACGTCCCAAATATTGATAAAGCAATTATTTCCGTTCACGGACATAATGACTTGGGTTTAGCAGTTGCTAACTTCTTAGAAGCTGTGAAGAATGGTGCTAGACAATTAGAATGCACTATTAACGGTATTGGCGAACGTGCAGGAAATGCAGCCTTAGAAGAATTAGTTATGGCTTTGCACGTCCGGCGACAATATTTCAATCCCTTCTTAGGACGACCGGCAGATTCAGAACAACCCCTGACAAATATCGACACCAGAGAAATTTATCGTTCCTCACGCCTGGTTTCCAATTTGACAGGAATGCTAGTGCAACCAAATAAAGCGATTGTCGGGGCAAATGCCTTTGCTCACGAATCTGGCATTCATCAAGATGGTGTATTAAAAAACAAGCTCACCTATGAAATTATGGATGCCCAATTGATTGGCTTGACAGACAATCAAATAGTTTTGGGCAAACATTCAGGGAGAAATGCTTTCCGCACCCGCTTGAAAGAATTGGGTTTTGAACTGTCAGAAACCGAATTAAATAAAGCATTTATCAGATTCAAAGAAGTCGCTGATAAAAAGAAAGAAATCTCGGATTGGGATTTGGAAGCGATCGTTAATGATGAAATTCAACAAGCACCAGATTTATTTAGAGTAGAGTTGGTGCAAGTTTCCTGCGGTAGCAATGCCAAACCTACTGCCACCGTTACTTTGCGTACTCCCGAAGGTGAAGAATTAACCGATGCAGCCATTGGTACCGGGCCTGTAGATGCAGTTTACAAAGCAATCAACCGCGTAGTAAACGTACCCAACCAGCTAATTGAGTTTTCTGTACAATCAGTCACAGCAGGTATTGATGCGATTGGGGAAGTAACTATCCGGTTACGACATGAGTCGCGCATCTTCTCCGGTCATGCAGCCAACACAGATATCATCGTTGCGTCTGCGCAAGCCTACGTTAATGCACTGAATCGGTTGTACGCATCTTTGCAATCCAAAGAAAAAGCTGAGGAAGTAACTCCGCAGAAAGTGTAAAGACATTTTGACTTGTAACCCTTGCTAATTCTCCACTTTAGGAGAGTTGCAAGGGTTATTTCGATCGAGTATCAAATGCAGATTGCAGAGCGCGAACTATGAGAAACTTTTGTCAGTATAGGAATTTGAATAATAAACTCTGTACCTTTTCCTAGAGAAGAGACACACTGCAAACTACCACCGTGGATGTCTGTGATAATTTCATGACTGATAGCTAGTCCTAAGCCTGTACCTTTACCTTCTACCTTGGTTGTGAAGAATGCGTCAAATACTTGCGATCGCACTTCTTCTGCCATTCCAGTTCCATTATCAGCAATTGCGATCGTGACATAATTATCATCGCTGCTGGTACTGATGGTAATTACATTAGGATGCTCAAGTATATGGGTAAAACTTTTGTCATTGTTAGACTCTTCTAAAGCATCAATTGCATTTGCTAGTAAATTCATAAAAACTTGGTTGAGTTGTCCGAGATAGCATTCAACCTGAGGTAAATTACCATAGTACTTCACAACTTGAATAGCAGGACGATTTGGTTGTGCTTTGAGACGATGTTGCAAAATCATCAGCGTGGTGTTAATTCCCTGATGAATATCAGCAGCTTTTTTATCAGTTCCATCTACTCGTGAAAAATTCCGCAACGATTCCATAATTTCTTTAATGCGGTCAGTACCAAGTTTCATCGAAGAAATCATTTTGGGCAAATCTTCCAGCAAATATTCCAACTCAATAGTTTTGATTTGCTTTTCAATTTCCATACCTGGGTGAGGAAACTGTTGGTAGTAGAGTTTGAGTAACGCGATTAAATCTTGAACATACTGGTGGGCGTGAGACAAGTTACCAGAAATAAAACTGACAGGATTATTCACTTCATGGGCAACTCCTGCAACTAGTTGTCCTAGGGAAGATATTTTTTCTGTATGGACTAATTTTGCTTGAGTTTGTTGCAATTCTTTCAAAGCCTGTTCCAGTTTTCGTGCTTGTTCAAGTTGGAGAAGCTTTTCTACCTGCTGGCGTTGGGCAATTTCACGTTCGAGATTGGCTAAGGCTACCGTTCTCTCAATTGCAGTTGTTTCTAAAGAGATTAGCAATGCTAATCCTAAAATTGCAAAGGTGACAATGCCGATAGTAGTGGATAGTACAGAAGAGTCAAAGGTCATGACTGATGGGATGTCTGCTACTGCTGTAACATGAAAGCTAGTAGCTGCCATACCCGTGTAATGCATAATCGGGATAGCTGCACCCATGACGATCGCACTAACTATTTTCTGCTTTCTATGGGCGCTGGTGGTGCGATCGGGTAAATGAAATGCCAACCACAAAGCCGCTAATGAAACGATAAAAGCGATCGCAACTGAAAGTCCGACTAATAGATAGTTGTAATGGATACTAGCGCTCAAGCGCATAGCTGCCATACCTGTGTAATGCATGGTGGTAATACCCAGCCCCATCAATAGACTACCACCCAGTAAATTGAGGGTGCCCCCCACTTCCTGACCGATTGCGAATAAAGCAGATCCTGAAGCCAAGATTGCTGCCAGTATCGATATCAACACAGTGTAAACATCGTATTTCACGGGAATTGGCAAACAAAAAGCCAGCATTCCGACAAAGTGCATTGACCAAATACCCGTTCCCATTGCGATCGCACCACCAATCAACCAGCCGATGCGTGCATATCCCGAAGACGTGCGGACTTGTCCAGCTAAATCTAAAGCTGTGTAAGCAGCAAGAAGTGCGATCGCAATTGAAAGAATTAATAAACGAAAATCATAAACACCAGTAATAAGCGTACTCATAAAGTTTAAAATTCATCGTCAGCATTCCAATCAATTTTATTGGCCAATAATAAAGAAACTCTGAAGCTCTTAATAAAAAAATCGCTTGTTCTACAGCCCAAAACTTATGATTCCCATTTATTATTTAGAAATCACAGTTATTTTTTATATTTATTTTCTTAATTCTAGAATCAGAATTAAAAGTGAGAATACAGCAATCAAAATTAATTATTGTTTGGGGGCACCGAGTCCTAACTTTTCAGCCATAAGAGCCATTAATATTAGTTTTTAATCGGGAATGCTAGTCCGAGCGATCTGAGAAAATTGCTCACACGGCTCCTCAGAACTATTTCGCTGAGTATTCAATCCACTGATATATCTGTCAGTTGTACAGAATCTTTACTAAATTCTATTTGATAAATAACCTTAAGTTTCAGAAGTATTGGGATGTAAACGCATCATCATTCTTTCTGGTTGTGTCAAGTTTCTAAAACCGTAGCGTCGGTATAAGCCATGAGCATCTTTTGTTCCTAACAACCACCTTTGGACATCTTGAAGTTCTGGTTCTTCCAAAATATATTGCACAAACCATTTTCCTAAACCTTGCCCTCGATAAGGCTCCACAATAAACACATCTTTCAACAAAGCAGAAGTAGCATAATCGGTAATTACCCTGGCAAAACCGACTTGCTGGTTATCTTCATAAAGTCCAAAACACAGAGAATTGTAAATTGCCTTCTCCAGTGTGGCTAATGGCATATTCTCTGCCCAATAAGAACTGCGCAGAAAATTGTGAATCATTTTGATATCGAGTTTTGATTTATCTGTGCTGATGTAAAATCTATGTTTTAATTCTTCGTTCATTGCTACCTGAATATCTTGAACATTGAGTTTAATTAGTTGATAGATAGTAATCTAATCTCCAGCGATCTCATTTTTACAAAGATGATGAAATTACTGAAACGTTAGCAGAATGAAAAAGGCTATATTCAGCAGAGATCGGGTTACATCTATTATGAATTATGAATCAAGCAGAACATCTT
Organism: Calothrix sp. NIES-2098; assembly: GCF_963875125.1. Taxonomy (NCBI): domain Bacteria; kingdom Bacillati; phylum Cyanobacteriota; class Cyanophyceae; order Nostocales; family Calotrichaceae; genus Calothrix; species Calothrix sp. NIES-2098. The sequence goes on along the minus strand of NZ_CAWNKJ010000001.1, from coordinate 6,120,757 downwards.
GGAACTCAGTCCTTGCTACCTTTAAAAAAATTTGGGGTTATGACAATTTTCGTCCACCACAGGGAGAAATCGTCAGCAGTTTATTGGCGCAAAAAGATGCACTGATTATTATGCCCACAGGTGGCGGTAAGTCGATTTGTTTTCAACTTCCCGCACTTCTACAAACAGGATTAACTTTGGTAGTCTCTCCCTTGGTAGCGTTGATGGAAAACCAAGTGCAGGAATTACGTCAATTAAACCTGAGTGCAGCACTGTTACATAGCGAACTACCTGCATCCCAACGTCGCTTGACGCTGCAAGCATTGGACAGACAAAAACTCAGATTACTGTATTTATCACCAGAAACTTTACTCAGTACCCCAGTGTGGGAAAGATTGTGCGAGCCACAATTGCAGATTAATGGCATCATTTTAGATGAAGCTCATTGTTTAGTGCAGTGGGGCGAAACATTTCGCCCAGCTTATCGCAGATTAGGGGCAGTGCGCCCAGCATTACTGAAATCAAAACCGCCAGGAACAAAAATTAGTGTTGCAGCTTTTACAGCCACAGCTGACCCTTTAGCCCAAAAAATTATTTCTACAGTTTTAGAATTACAACAACCAGATATTTATCGCCTCAATCCCTACCGTCCGAATTTGCATCTCAACGTCTGCATTGCTTGGACTCCAAGGGGTAGAAAGCAAAAATTGATCCAATTTATTAAAAATCGACCGCAACAAGCAGGATTAGTTTATGTGCGTACCAGACGAGATAGTGAGAAGTTAGCAGCAACCTTAGCAGAGATGGATTATGTTACAGCTAGTTATCACGCAGGACTGAGTGCGGAAGAACGCCGTGCTGTTGAAGCAAGCTGGCTAAGTGGAAAAATGCCATTTGTGGTTTGTACCTGTGCGTTTGGTATGGGGATAAATAAACCAGATGTGCGTTGGGTAGTTCACTTTCACGCGCCGCTGCTGCTTTCAGAATATGTGCAAGAAATTGGACGTGCGGGAAGAGATGGTAAACCAGCCGAAGCACTGACTTTGGTAAGCGAACCTACAGGTTGGTTAGATTCAGAGGATAAACAAAGACAGCAGTTTTTTGAAGAACAAATGCGATCGCAACAGCAAACAGCACAGCAACTCGTGAAAAAACTGCCGAAACAGGGAGAAGTAAGTGCAGTAGCGCGACAATTTCCCGATAGTGCGATCGCACTTTCTTTACTCCACAGCAGCGGTCAGTTAAACTGGCTTGACCCTTTCCATTACATCATCAAGCAAGGGGTGGATAAGCAACCTCTCACCCAACTACAAGCTGCCAAACAAATGAATCAATATCTTCATAACAAACAATGTCGCTGGCAGTTCTTATTAAACGCCTTTGGTTTTGACAAAGAAGCCGCTAGCTTGCATTGTGGACACTGCGATCGCTGTTGTCATTAGTCATTTGTAAATACTAGTCTCTATTTATCTTTCCTCTGTGTTCTCCCTCCGGGTTCGCAGTCACCTGCGGAGGAGCCACTGCGTTGGGCGGGTTCCCCGACTTGTAGACGCAAAGCGGCTTCCTGCAGGGTAGCAAGTGGCGTTGGAAACCCTCCCGCAGCGCTGTCTCACCCTGTCTCTGCGGTTCATTAATTTATATTAATTTTTCTACTTTTTCAGAGTCAAAAGTCAACAATCACTCTGGACTATTGACTATTGACGGTTGCCTAAAATTGCTGCAAAAACCGCAAATCGCTGGCGTACAAACGACGAATATCATCTATTTGGTGTAGAACCATCGCAAAGCGTTCCACACCGAAACCCGCAGCAAATCCGGTATAAATCTCAGGGTCATAACCCACAGATTTCAGCACATTTGGATCGACCATACCGCAACCCATAACTTCCAGCCAGCGCCCATTCCATTGCAAATCAACTTCAGCTGAAGGTTCTGTAAATGGAAAATAACTAGCACGGAAGCGAATTGGCAGATCGCCAAACATCGCTTGGAGAAACACCTTAATCGCACCCTTGAGGTCTGTAAATGTCAGTCCCTCATCAATAGCTAAAAGCTCGATTTGATGAAAAACTGCCGAATGAGTAGCATCTACATTATCTCGACGGTAAACGCGCCCTGGTGCAACCACCCGGATTGGTGGTTCCTCAGTTTCCATGTAACGGATTTGCACTGAAGATGTATGAGTACGCAGGAGATTACCATCTGGCAGGTAGAAAGTATCCTGCATATCACGGGCTGGGTGATCGGGCGGAGTATTCAGCGCCTCAAAATTGTAGTAATCTGTTTCCATCTCTGGCCCTTGAGCTACGGTGTAGCCCATGCCAACAAAGATATCCAGCGCCCGGTCAATAATGCCATTTAGAGGATGGATACGACCTTGGGGGCGATAAATTCCTGGCATGGTCACATCCAGAGTTTCAGCCTCTAACTGAGCTTGAATTTGAGCAGTTTCTAGGGTAGTGCGCTGCTTGTCTAAGCTATTTTGTAACGATTCTTTAACAGTATTGGCGATCGCCCCAATTTTTGGGCGTTCCTCTGCACTCATTTGCCCCATACTTCGCAACAGTGCCCCAAGTTGCCCTTTTTTACCCAGATAATTGACTCTGAGTTCTTCCAGGCGTTCCAAGGTATCAGCGGCTGCGATCGCTTTTTCTCCTTCCTGCCGTAGTGCTAAAAGTTGAGCCTCTAAATTGCTAGTCATTAGTTATTAGTCATTTGTCATTTGTCATTGGTCATTATTTCTAGAACTGAGAACATAATTACCAGTGACCTTAGTAATATGACCTTAACAGGTCAAAGGCAAGGATCAAAACCAAACCTCTGTTTACCAGTTTAGAGGTGATTAGGTGTGTGAGAATGTTTTTTTGCCTAATGCTTGTGACACCAGACATTGACAAATGTCTAATATCAAATAACTAATGACTAATGACCAATGACTAATAACCAATAACGATGAAATTACTCATTAGCAATGATGACGGAGTTTCTGCCTTGGGTATTCGTACCTTAGCCAACAGCTTGGCAGAGGCAGGTCATGATGTAACTGTAGTTTGCCCAGATCGAGAGCGATCGGCAACTGGACATGGATTAACTTTACACCAACCAATTCGTGCGGAAATTGTCGAGTCCATTTTTCATCCCGCAGTCAAAGCTTGGGCGTGCGATGGCACCCCCTCAGACTGTGTGAAATTAGCACTTTGGGCTTTGTTAGAGTCACCTCCTGACTTGGTACTCTCTGGCATTAATCAAGGAGCTAATTTAGGGACGGAAATTCTCTATTCCGGAACTGTGTCTGCTGCTATGGAAGGTATAATTGAAGGTCTTCCTAGCGTTGCCCTCAGCCTTGCCAGTCATACATCTAAAGACTTTCAAGTTGCTGCTCGCTTTGCCCAAATTCTAGTCGCACAACTGGCAGCAAAACCCCTGCCTGAGTTAATGTTGCTCAATGTGAATATTCCCCCAGTAGCCTGGGAAGAAATTGCTGGAGTCACAATCACTCGTCAGGGAGTGCGGCGCTACGTTGATGTTTTTGACAAGCGAATCGATCCTCGTGGTAAAACCTACTACTGGTTAACTGGTGAAGTTCTTGAAGACATAGAACCTCCAGAAGGCTTGAAATTACCTCAAAACATACCCATTGACGTGCATGTTATCCGTAAAAACTACATTAGTATAACGCCATTACAATACAACCTCACTTATGCAACTGGAATTAATCAATTGTCAGAGTGGGAATTTAAATTTCCGTAAAAACTTTGTTACCTAAAGAAAACTTTGAAACTCTGGAGGTAGTTAAATCCATTATTGCCAAATTTAAGCTATAAAGTAGAAACGCTCTCGATCTCACTGCTAAACTTAAGCCCAAACAACTTAAGGCTTGTGCTTAGTAATCTCTCACTCAGGTTTACAAAACTAGCCTTAAAAAGTGTATGCTGTTTTACCAAGAAATTCTCCGCTACCAAAATGGTAAGACCGTATAAACTTAACAAAAATAAGTAGCAATTTGTTTTATTGATCGCCCGCTCAGTCCAGCAAGCAACACCCATGTCTAGGTTAGATAACCAATTTACCGTGCAATTTTGGGGCGTTCGCGGCAGCATCCCCAGTCCAGGGCCACACACCGTGCGTTATGGCGGTAATACCCCTTGCATTGCCATGCAAGTAGGCGGAAAACGCTTAATTTTCGATGGTGGAACCGGACTACATGTTTTGGGGCAATCTCTATTGCACCAAATGCCGATAGAAGGTCATATATTTTTCACCCACTCCCACTGGGACCATATGCAGGGATTTCCGTTCTTTGCTCCAGGGTTTATCCAGGGGAACAGTTTTAAGATCTACGGCGCAATTGCTCCTGATGGTTCCACAATTGAACAGCGCCTCAATGACCAAATGCTTCACCCTAATTTTCCTGTGCCTTTGCAAATTATGCAGGCAAATTTGAATTTTTGTGACATTACTGCGGGGCAAGCAATACACATCAATGACATTATCGTAGAAACAGCGCCACTCAATCATCCAGGTGAAGCTATAGGATATCGAGTCAACTGGCGTGATGGTGCTGCTGCTTATATTACCGACACAGAACATTTTCCCGATCGCTTGGATGAAAATGTCCTGTGGCTAGCTCGTAACGCTGATATCCTCATCTACGATTCTACGTATACAGATGACGAGTACAGTTCTCGAACATCGCCTAGAATTGGTTGGGGACATTCTACTTGGCAAGAAGCTGTGAAGGTGGCTAAAGCTGCTAAAGTCAAGACTTTGGTAATTTTTCACCATGACCCCGCACACAACGATGATTTTTTGGATGATATAGGTAAACAAGTAGTTGAGCAATTTCCAAACGCAATCATGGCTAGGGAAGGAATGGTGCTCAATATTCCTGTTTCTGTTTCTTTATCAGAATCTTGCCCAGTAAGCAACTTTTCTGTGTAAAGCTAGCTGTCGCACCGATGGTAGATTTTAGATTAGATTAGCGATCAAAAGCTCTCAGCGGGAGAGTTACTTTGGCTAAACTGCGAAAACCGAAGAATTCTTGTGCGGGTTCACCAGAGAAGCATAAATGCCCTCAGACTATCTCTGTTAGGGCTGAAAGGGTAAAATACTCGCCATAACCCAAAATTTACAGCTAGAGCCTTTTTGGCTTTGGTGTGGGGTTCTCTGGACTCAGCAAAAAGCGGTTAAACTGACAGCACAAGCCACTTACGCTTGCGACTTCCCGCCAGATATGCTTTCGCTACTAGCCAAAGGAGTTAGTGTAAACACATCGGCTGATGGCACAAAATGTCAAAGTAAGCAGCCCAAAGGCTCCGGTTTTACAATCAGTAGAGTCGCGTGCCATTCCTAAAGTGTGTACTTCTGTTGGCAGTTACCCATAGGGTAGCTTGTGGCTGATAGCTAAATAAACCTAAAATCCCAGAATCCACGTGCTAAATTTGTCTCAAAATGGGTGTTCTGTGTGGGTTGCTTCTGCGACCGAAGAGCTACTAACGCCAACTGCTGTTGCTCTTGGCAAATTTGATGGCGTGCATCTTGGTCATCGAAGAGTTATCCAACCAGTTTTGCAGCGGGCAAAAAGACAAGTCCCAGAGACTGGGTTGGACGAGCAAAAGTTGGTCGCAGATGAAAGAAATTTAGTAGAACTCTCACCAACACAAGAACATATTTACTCAACTGTTGTCACTTTTCATCCCCATCCACAGGAGTTTTTTTCGGGACAACCCCGTGCGTTACTAACTCCACTTGATGAGAAAGTTGAACAATTGCGATCGCTGGGGATAGAACAGCTGGTACTATTGCCCTTTGATAAAGAATTATCTGCTTTATCTCCGGAAGATTTCGTAGAAAAGATTCTCATACAAAAACTGCGATGTCAGCAACTTAGTGTGGGGCAAGATTTTTGTTTTGGCAAACAGCGCACTGGTACAGCCAAGGATTTACAATTACTCGCCGCTAAGTATGATATCCCTGTAACAATTGTTGCCTTAGAAACTTATGCAGGTAGCGATAAATTGCCAGAAGACACTAATTGTCTCAGCATTCCTCCAACTCAAGAGCCGCCAATTAGCACTTCACTAATTCGCCACACCCTAGAAAATGGGGATATCAAAAGCGCCAATCTTCTCCTAGGACGTCATTACACTCTTTTTGGTGTTGTGATTCAAGGTAAACAACTTGGTAGAACTATTGGCTTTCCTACAGCTAACCTCCAACTACCAAAAGATAAGTTTTTGCCGCGCCTAGGTGTTTATGCTGTTCGCGTTTCCATTCTCGATGAAACACCAGATGCGGTTCATCCCCAATTAGGAGTAATGAATATCGGGAATCGTCCCACAGTCGATGGTACGGATACATCTGTGGAAGTTCATTTGTTCGATTGGTCGGGAGATTTGTATGGTAAAAAGCTGGCTGTGCAGATAGTACAATTTCTCCGCCCCGAACAAAAATTTGCTTCTCTCGAAGCTCTAAAAACGCAAATTCAACTTGATTGCACTGTCGCTAAAGAAGTTTTACTCTCTGAGTGATGAGTTGTGAACGCTGATTGGGAAAACTAAAGGGGACTAGGGACAAGGAAGCAGGGAGGCAGGGAGCAAGGGGAAAGAAATGCTTAAACTTTGACCCTTGACTATTGACTCTGGACTCTTGCCTCATGCCCTATGCCTAATCCCCAATTCCCCAATTATGTGGTGCATGAGAGAAAAAATTGACGCTCTAACACAAAACCTGTCTCGTACCATCGTTGGTAAAACAGATGCAATACGTTTGGTGCTAGTCGCTCTTTTAGGGGGCGGTCATGCTTTGCTAGAAGATGTCCCTGGTGTTGGTAAAACTCTCCTAGCTAAATCCTTGGCTCGTTCAGTTGATGGTAAGTTTCAACGGCTACAATGTACCCCTGACTTACTGCCTACTGATATCACTGGCACCAACATTTGGAACCCAAAAAGCGGCGAATTTAGCTTTCTTCCTGGCCCCATATTTGCTAATGTGCTGCTAGCTGACGAAATCAACCGCGCTACACCTCGTACTCAGTCAGCTTTGCTAGAAGTGATGGAAGAACATCAAGTCACAGTTGATGGTGTCTCGCGTGCTGTTCCTACACCGTTCTTTGTGATTGCTACCCAGAACCCAATAGAGTATCAAGGTACTTTTCCTTTACCAGAAGCGCAGATGGATCGGTTTATGCTGTCTTTGAGTTTGGGCTATCCTTCCGAGACAGAAGAACTGCAAATGTTGCAAAATCTGGCAGATAATATCAAAGTTGATGATTTACAGGCTTGCATTACCTTGGCAGAAGTAGCTCAATTGCGCCAATTCTGCTCTCAGGTAAGAGTGGAAACTTCTTTACAACAGTACATTTTAGAATTGGTAAGGGCTACAAGACAGGATGAGGAAATTTCTCTTGGTGTCAGTCCTCGCGGTACGGTGGCGTTACAAAAAGCTACTCAAGCACTAGCTTTTATTTTAGGGCGTGATTATGCCATTCCCGATGACGTGAAATTTCTTGCGCCTCACGTTCTTTGCCATCGCCTGATTGCTAGGGGAGGCCGTAGCGCGAGAAGTGTTGTCGAGCGATTATTGCGATCGCTTCCCATTCCCTAAGTATACGACGCCGCAAAATTTGTGAGAATTGAATTTTTGTAGGTTGGGGAGCCACTCATATGAGAGGGTTCCCCAATCTCCGTATTTAAACTTGAGTTTGATTAACTGCCAAAGTTTACCGAATTTTCTCTCTCTTACAGGAAGAACATATGCAAAAATTTGAGCGTCGGTAATATCAGTGCTACAGCTAAGAATTTGGGAATGTGAGGAATGTCAAATCTTGTCAAGCGGAAATCACGCCCTAAAAGCGATCGCCTAATTAAACGCCAACCTTTCGGTTTACTGTTGATTGTATTGGTGTGGAGTCTTGCTATGGGTTGGCTTTTAGCCCTAGCTAGCAACGTTCAAGGTGCTACTCCTAACTCGGAAATTGGCACTGTTGATGTAGTGCCTGCCCAATATAAACTGGGGCAAGAATTGTATTTAGAAAACTGTGCAACTTGTCATATAGCTTTACCGCCAGCTGTTTTACCCACCCAAACCTGGAAAAATCTCTTAGAAGACTCGCAGCACTACGGCGTACAGCTACAGCCTTTAGTCGATCCGCCACGCATCTTAGTTTGGAAGTATCTCCAAACTTTCTCGCGTCCCCAACGAAAAGACGAAGAAACAGCTTATCGCTTGAATAACTCACGTTATTTCAAAGCTTTGCATCCCAAAGTTAAGCTACCACGCCCCGTTCAAATTAGTAGCTGTGTTAGCTGTCATCCTAGCGCTGGAGAGTACAATTTCCGCCGCCTGAGTCCAGAAATGGAGAACTCACCATGAGCACATAAGACAAAACAGAGGATACAATAACTAATCTCTGGATGGGGGAAATCGCTACTTGAGCATGGTCGGCGTTCTCTGCCTCAGCTGGGGGTGAAATGATACTATGAATAAAGTCCAAACATAAGATATGAAATAAAACCAATCATTTAGTAAACTGATTGGCCAGCCTTTTTGCTGTTTGTGAGTTAATACTCATTTCATACCCATCAACAACCAAAAGGGCTGGGTTGGGTTAAATTTTTATAATCTATGCCGAAACTTTAATTCCCATCCCCCTTTATTTAGTGCCATAACCTGCCATGCTAAAAAACTTGTTGGGCGATCCCAACGCTCGTAAACTTAAAAAATACCAACCTTACATTACGGAAATTAACCTCTTAGAGGAAGAAATTAAAGCCCTTTCCGATGATGAATTGAAAGGCAAAACAGGAGAATTTAAACAGCGGCTTGCCAAAGGGGAAACCCTAGATGATATCCTGCCGGAAGCTTTTGCGGTAGTTCGGGAAGCAGGTAGGCGAGTCTTAGGCTTGCGGCACTTTGATGTACAGTTGTTGGGCGGTATTATTCTACACACTGGGCAAATCGCGGAAATGAAGACTGGGGAAGGTAAAACCCTAGTGGCGACATTGCCGAGTTATCTCAATGCTCTGACAGGTAAAGGTGTCCACGTTGTGACTGTGAACGATTACCTGGCTCGTCGGGACGCGGAGTGGATGGGACAGGTGCATCGCTTCCTAGGTTTGAGTGTGGGGCTAATTCAGGCGAGCATGATTCCCAGCGAGCGCCAGAAAAATTACGACTGTGATATTACTTATGTCACAAACAGTGAAGTAGGTTTTGATTACCTGCGGGATAATATGGCCACATCAATGGCAGATGTGGTGCAACGCCCTTTCAATTATTGTGTTATCGACGAAGTAGACTCGATTTTAATTGATGAGGCACGCACACCATTAATTATTTCTGGACAGGTAGAAAGACCTACAGAAAAATATTTACAAGCTGCGGAAATTGCCTTCACTTTGAAAAAAGATGAGCATTACGAGGTAGATGAAAAAGCTCGTAACGTGCTGTTGACAGATGAAGGCTTTGCAGAAGCAGAACAGCTTTTAGGTGTAACAGATTTATTTGACCCAGAAGATCCGTGGGCACACTTTGTATTTAATGCGATTAAAGCCAAAGAACTTTTCCTCAAGGACGTAAACTACATTGTCCGTAACGGGGAAGTGGTAATCGTAGATGAATTTACTGGGCGGGTGCTTCCGGGAAGGCGCTGGAGTGATGGATTGCACCAAGCAATTGAAGCCAAAGAACACGTAGAAATTCAGCCAGAAACTCAAACTCTAGCAACAATTACCTATCAAAACTTGTTCTTGCTCTATCCCAAACTGGGTGGGATGACCGGAACGGCAAAGACAGAAGAAGCAGAGTTTGAAAAAATTTACAAACTTGAAGTTACAATCATTCCTACTAACCGGATCAGAAGACGCCAAGACTTGTCTGACATGGTGTTTAAGACAGAACCGGGCAAATGGCGAGCGATCGCGCGAGAATGTGGAGAAATGCACGAACTTGGCAGGCCTGTGCTAGTAGGCACCACAAGTGTGGAAAAATCGGAGTATTTGAGCGAACTGCTCAAAGAAATGGAAATTCCCCACGAGTTGCTCAACGCCCGCCCAGAAAACGTGGAACGGGAAGCAGAAATTGTGGCTCAGGCTGGGCGCAGAGGTGCTGTAACTATCGCCACAAACATGGCTGGTAGAGGTACTGACATTATCCTTGGTGGTAACTCCGAATACATGGCCCGTCTGAAGCTGCGCGAATATTTTATGCCTCGGATTGTCCAACCAGAAGATGAGGATAGCTTTGGTATCCAAAGAGCTGCTGGTTTGCCAAGTGGAAGTGGTAGCGGTCAAGGATTTGTTCCTGGTAAAAAAGTCAAAACTTGGAAAGCTTCGCCAGAAATTTTCCCCACTCAGTTGAGCAAACAAACAGAGCAACAATTAAAAGAAGCAGTGGAATTGGCGGTGCGTGAGTATGGCGATCGCAGCTTACCAGAATTAGAAGCAGAAGAAAAAGTAGCTGTCGCTGCTGAAAAAGCCCCCATTGATGACCCTGTAATTCAAAAATTACGGGCAGCTTATAACCAAATCAAGCAAGAATACGAGCAATTCACGACCCGCGAACACGAAGAAGTAGTAGAATTAGGCGGTTTGCACGTAATCGGTACAGAACGTCACGAATCGCGACGCATTGACAACCAGTTGCGGGGACGCGCTGGTAGACAAGGCGACCCTGGTTCCACGAGATTCTTCCTGAGTTTAGAAGATAACTTACTACGGATATTCGGTGGCGATCGCGTTGCTGGCTTAATGAATGCTTTCAACGTTGAAGAAGATATGCCCATCGAATCGGGGATGCTTACCCGCAGTTTGGAAGGCGCACAGAAAAAAGTCGAAACTTACTACTACGACATCCGGAAGCAGGTGTTTGAATACGACGAGGTGATGAACAATCAACGTCGTGCCATCTACGCCGAACGCCGTCGGGTACTAGAAGGTCAAGATCTGAAAGAACAGGTAATCACCTACGCCGAAAAAACGATGAGCGAAATTGTTGACTACTACATCAACCCTGACTTGCCCTCGGAAGAGTGGGAGTTAGAAAAGTTGGTGGAAAAAGTCAAAGAATTTGTTTATCTGTTGGGAGACTTACAGCCAAATCAATTAGAAGATATGGCTGTAGCCGAAATTAAAGCTTTTCTCCACGAACAGGTAAGAATTGCCTACGACATTAAAGAAGCCCAAATCGATCAAATTCAGCCTGGATTAATGCGGCAAGCTGAACGCTTCTTTATTTTGCAACGGATTGATACTCTGTGGCGAGAACACCTACAACAAATGGATGCCTTACGCGAATCGGTAGGATTGCGTGGTTACGGACAAAAAGACCCGCTGATTGAGTACAAGAGCGAAGGTTATGAACTCTTCTTGGATATGATGGTCAACATCCGCCGAGATGTGGTTTACTCCTTGTTCATGTTCCAGCCTCAGCCTCAGCCAGTAGTACAGACTTCATCAGAAATGGTGTAAGTAGCTTAAGAGAATATTTCACGAAAAAACGCAAAGCGCGAAGAGTGGCTTTGCGTTTTTGTTTACTGTGAACTTTTTTAGTCTTCATTCCATCGTTCATTTGCTAACAAGTCAATGATTTTATCGCGTAATAAAAACTCATTTTTTTCTAATTCCAACTCTACACAAACCCAATCACGACCAGGAATAAACTTACATAATGCATAAATTGGCTCGTTGCGTTGAATTACTCCTTTGTTCACTAGCTGACGGGCTTCTTCTTTAAGAACTTCTAGGTCATATTTCACACTAGTTTGCATACAATCACCCCACAAAAATTATCATTTAGAAATTCGCCATGCAGTTTGCAAACCCATCTTTCCAGCTTTTGTAAAAATCCAACAGCCGCGTTGAAATGAATCTTGACCAGCTTCACATTTAGGTTTGACTCCGATTAACTTTTCTATTTCTTCACTTGTTAGCAACCAGTTAGAAGATTGGGCACGTTCTAATACATCCATGTACCACAATGGATTTGGCGTTTGCAAGCGCGAACTTAATATGCTCTCCAGCTTACTTAAAGATTGGGATATTTCAACTAATATTTCATCAAGCCGTTTGTTATTGGAGTTATCAGATTTAACAATTGATGAAGTTTCTAATACTTGTTTATCCTTTAACTCACTTGCTGGCGATGTTGGAGAATTTGTTAGAGACTCAGCAATTGTATTAGCTGCTTTCTGTAAATGCTGATTGCTTAAAGTATTGTATTCGGTTGGAGTTGCAACAACAGAATTGGCTCTGGAATTGAGATGACTATAGTTGTTATTTAAGCCAGATGATAATTCTCCTAGTTGCGAATCTTCTTGAAGTTGCTCGTTGTTTGTAGGATATTTAATTTTCGGTTTTTGCTCAAGCTTGGGTTTGAGAATATCTGCTTGTTGCGCCAATTTTCTACTTATTTGTGTAGCCAAATTACTTAAGTAAATAGCAGTACTATTTGCACCGCGTGTCGCCATTTGCTTTGCAACTTGCCTTAAAAGATGAACAAAACGCGAGTCAACTAAATCTTTATTCGCTGCTAAAACTTCACCTTCCTTGCCATTGGGACAGTCTAATAATGTTTGAATTAAGTTTAAATAAGGTTGGATTGTGTCTTCATGATGTTGGGCATTTCCAGCTTGCATCAATACATGATTTAATTGCTCTACCCAATAGTATAAAAACTTTGCTACATCCAAGTTTCCATCACTAGCTATTTGTTGAGCAACTTGTTCCATTACTTGCACAAATTCTGTGTTTACAAGTTCTTCATGCTGGTGCAACAAATTCCACTCCTCTCCATCGGGACAGGTGAGAAGTGCTTGAATTAAATCTAGATAAGCAGAGAGGCGTTTTTCCTTCATTTTAGCGATGCCTCCAAATTGAACAATTAGCAAGCAATTGATAGCAACTGTAATCCGGCTATACTTTACAATTAGCAGAAGAATTTGAGGAACTTGTGAGCAATTCACTCTCAATTTTCATCGGTAAAGCCTTCAATTCTATTTACATTGCGTAACATATTTTGATTATTTGATAATGACTTACTCATCTTTGAGCCAAATGATAAGTAAGAAATTTTACTAATATCGATAAAAAAGTTTAAAACTTCTGATTGAAAGTTTGGGAAGAAGTGTGAGTGACTATCTCTGTCTGCCGCTAACTTTCATAGATATTAAATGTTTTCCTCACAACTTTCTCATATTTCTTGTCTATAACAATAAATGTGGAATGATGAGGATTGTTGATAAAAATGCGGAATTATCGACTGTAAAGTCAATAACAACCCAAAGATTACATCAAAGATAAATTTCCGCCTAAATTGCTTCATCTAGCTTTAAAAAATTTGTCCATCGGAGGTATTACTCATGAGTACTGTCATTCAACCTCGTCGTGGATTAAATATTGCTCAAGTATGGGATAGCTTTTGCCAATGGGTAACAAGCACTGAAAATCGCTTGTATATTGGATGGTTTGGTGTATTAATGATTCCCACGCTGTTAGCAGCTAGCATTTGTTTCGTTATCGCCTTTATTGCTGCACCAAGCGTAGATATGGATGGCATTAGAGAACCTGTAATTGGTTCTATTATGGGTGGTAATAACATCATTACCGCTGCTGTCGTACCAACTTCTGCGGCAATTGGGCTGCATTTGTACCCAATTTGGGAAGCTGCTTCTGTTGATGAATGGCTTTACAATGGCGGGCCATATCAACTAATTGTGCTGCACTTTCTGATTGGAATTTGGTGTTACCTAGGAAGGCTTTGGGAACTCAGCGTTAATTTAGGTCTACGTCCTTGGCTGGCTGTGGCGTTTAGCGCACCTGTAGCAGCAGCAACAGCTGTGTTGCTAGTTTATCCTATTGGTCAAGGTAGCTTTTCTGATGGTCTACCGTTAGGAATAGCTGGTACGTTTCACTTTATGTTGGCATTCCAAGGCGATCACAATATCTTGATGCATCCTTTTCATATGTTAGGAGTTGCTGGGATATTTGGTGGCGCACTATTGAGTTCATTGCATGGTTCTTTGGTGACATCAACTCTTTTTAGGAAAACTCAGGAGGATGAAACACCGAGTGCAGGTTATCAATTTGGTCAATCTTATGTGACTTACCACTATCAAGCAGGACATAGCGGTTTCTTGGGACGCTTGTTAATTCCTTGGTTTGCTAGTAGAAATCACCGCGCTTTTCACGTTCTGCTAGCAGCATTACCAACAGTGGGTGTTTGGTTTGCGGCTGTGGGTGTGGGTACAATGGCCTTCAACGTCAATGGATTAAACTTCAATCACTCGATTTTAGATAGCAGTGGTGAAGTGCTGAGAACAGACGCCGATATAGTAAATCGGGCGAATTTGGGAATTCAAGCAATGCACGCGCCTAATGTTCACCATTTCCCAATGGTTATATCTGCTGGTGAATCAATACCAGTAAGTTAGGAAACAGTTGTTTTCTAGATTTTTGAAAGTTAAAAGAGTACACGGAGTAAGGGCACGGCACTGCCGTGCCCCTAACAGCGACTATATAATTTTGTATTGCATCCAACTGAGAACGGCTATAGAGATACGATCGCAATATCAATACTTGCTAAGAAATAGCAGAACGTCGGCGCAGCACTTCTAGCAGTGTCAGAAAAGTTTGGGGAGGGGGTGCTGTAACTTCAATAAGATTTCCGAATAGAGGATGCTGCAATTGGAGTCGCCAAGCGTGCAATGCTTGACCAGGCAAATTTACACCAATGGAACGACCAGAACCATAAACAGGATCGCCAACAATGGGATGACCAATTTTGGCACTGTGGACGCGAATTTGATGGGTGCGTCCAGTTTCGAGTTGGAAGTGAATTAATGTGTAATTTCCTAAACGTTCCAGTACTCGCCAATGAGTCACAGCATGACGTCCGCCTTGTTCTATAGGAACGACTGCCATTTTTTTGCGGTCTTGGCGGTGGCGACCGATGGGTAAATCTATCACGCCACTTTCAGCTTTTGGCGCGCCGTAAACTACACCTAAGTATTCTCGGCGTGCGGTTTTGGCTTGCAGTTGTGCTTGCAGGTGTTGATAGGCCAAATCTGTTTTGGCAATAGCGATCGCTCCGGTTGTATCCTTATCTAATCGATGGACAATTCCCGGACGCTGCACTCCGCCAATTCCGGGGAGGTTGGGACAGTGTGCTAATAAGGCATTCACTAATGTACCATCGGGATGACCGGGTGCAGGATGGACAACTAAACCTGCGGGTTTATTGAGAATAAGTAGCTGATCATCTTCATAGAGGATATCTAAAGCAATATCTTCTGCTACTAGTTCTAGAGGTTGGGCTTCTGGTATTTCTAGAGTAATGCGATCGCCTGCTTTGACATTGATTTTTTTGGATGTGCAGACGCGATCGTTAAGTTGCACCTTTCCCTGTTCGATTAACTGTTGGATACGGGAACGGGATAAATCTGGTAATTCTTGCGAAAGGTAGCGATCGAGGCGTTCGCTATTTTCTTGGACTTGTAAATTAAATTCGGTCACAGTTTGTCTGGATTAATTCTCCTATCTCGAAGTGCTGCTATTTAAGTTGGTGCTAGTTAATTTTAACAAAGGGGGTATCTTGGGTCAGAATCAGCAAAAAAAGAACCACAGATAACACAGATCGATAAATATCAGTGTTATCTATGATTCGATATCCAAAACCACCTCGAAGCCTGCAAAATCTCTAAAATCTCTATAAATAGGTTTATCCTACAGTTTGAGCTACTACTTTATCTGCAAAGCTGGAACTTCCTTGCATGTACTCCTCTAAAGTAAATGAATCTACTTGAATTGCATCATTACGAGCAAACTCTGCTTCACAGATTAGTTCAACATCTTTCTCTGTAATTACTCCAGCTTTGAGGGCTGTGGAAATTAAATCGTCAGGTTTTTGCTGTGGTAGTTTCCCTGCATGGATGGCGTTTTTGATGGTTTTAAAGAGTGGTTCGGCTTGGGATAACAACATGAAAGCTCGTTCTAAGCGTCCCAATGCTTCATCACTGCTGCTAGGAATATGAATACCTGCGGTAATGCGATCGCGTATTTGTCCGGGAGTTTGTAATTTACGCGCAACTTCGCTACCCAGTTTATCGGTAGGTAGAGAACCGATGGGATTGAGTCGCCACCACCAAGCCAATAAGTTACCTAAAACTGGCACAGGCGAGTTTTCGAGAATTCCCTGAAAAGCTTCTTGCATCTGCGCAAAAGCATATTGCATCGCCCAATGAACAAAAGCTAAGTCTTCAGATTTTCGCCCTTCGGCTTCAAAGCGTCGTAGGGTTGCAGTTGCTAAATACATCCAAGTGAGAATATCTGCAAACCTTCCTGTGAGTTTCTCCCGCCGCTTCAGGGTTCCACCAAAGGAGAACATAGCAATATCAGTTAGTAAGGCAAAGGTAGCAGATGCCCAGTCTAATTTGCGGTAGTATTTGGCTGTTGCACCTGAAACTGGAGAAAGCGCTAAATAACCACGGGTAATATTTAGCAGCAAGGCACGGAAAGCATTACGCACCGTCAACCCTAGATGATGCCAGAAAGCGCGATCGAAAGCCGGAACATCTGATTGATTGAGTGCTGTAATTTCCTGATAAACATAAGGATGACAGCGAATCGCTCCTTGTCCAAAAATCATCAAGGTACGGGTGAGAATATTTGCACCTTCGACGGTGATAGAAATTGGTGTGGCTGTATAAATATTTGCCAATAAATTTCTGGGGCCGCGACAAATTCCCGCACCGCCCATAATGTCCATACCGTCGTTAATGATTTTGCGGGAGATTTCGGTCAAACTGTATTTGGCGATCGCAGAAACTACCGCAGGTTGTTCTCCCTTATCTACCGCACCGCAAGTATAAGTTCGCGCAGCCTCCATTAAGTAAGTTAGACCGCCAATTCTTGCTAGAGGTTCTTCTACACCTTCAAAACGACCTATCGATAAACCAAATTGTTGCCGTACAACAGCATGAGCGCTGGTAACTCTCGCTACTAACTTTGCTACGCCCGTACAACTAGCCGGGAAGCTAATTCCCCTACCTGCGGCTAGACTTTGCATCAACATCTTCCAGCCATTACCAGCCTGTCCCACACCGCCGATAATTTGGCCAATGGAAATGATAACGTTATGTCCTTCCGTGGGTGAATTATAGAAAGGCACACCCATTGGATCGTGCCGTCTACCCATGATTACGCCAGGTGTATCTGTAGGAATTAAAACGCAAGTAATGCCAACTTCTTTACCTTTACCTAAGTAATTTTCCGGGTCGCGTAATTTGAAAGCTAATCCTAAAAGAGTTGCGATCGCAGCTAAGGTAATATATCGTTTTTTCCAATTCAACCGCAGGTAAAGCTTGCCATCCTCGCCTCTAAACACTGTTCCTTCAGATTTGATGCTAGCTGCATCTGACCCAGCAGTGGGTTCTGTCAGTGCAAAACAAGGAATTTCTTCACCGCGTGCAAGGCGCGGTAGGTAATAATCTTTCTGTTCCTGTGTACCATAGCGGAGTAATAATTTTGCTGGGCCTAATGAGTTGGTTACGCCAACAGTAGCGACATGGGTAAAAGAACGAGATGCTAACTTTGTCATCACATTGCTATAGGCGAAGTTAGAAAATCCCAAACCGCCATATTCTTGAGGAATCATCATCCCCAAAAAGCGTTCTTGTTTGAGATAGTCCCAAACTTCCGGCGGTAAATCCTTGCGGCGGTAAATTTCCCAATCACTCACCATCCGACAAACTTGTTCGACGGGGCCATCGAGAAACGCTTGCAGTTCTGGTGTGACTAGAGGATATGGTTCTTGATTAATTCTTTGAAAGTTTGGTCTACCAGAGAAGAATTCACCATCTATCCAAACATTACCGGCTTCAATGGCTGCGCGTTCGGTATCAGAGATTTTTGGTAATAAATTAAAAGCTTTAATGGCTTTGATTAAGGGTGAGGTGAGAATTGTTTGCCGCAGAATTGGGATATTTAATATTAGAGCGATCGCGCTAAAAATTCCCCAAATCCAAATAGGCGCATGAACAGTTACCAGTAATACGGCGAAATAAAGCGACCAAACCCATAATGGAACGCCGATGTAACCAAGCAATAGTAATAAGAAAATTAGCGTTGAAACTATTATGGTTGGATGAATAAGGTTCATTATGTTTTCACCCATGTGAATAAAGGTTTTAAAATCTCCGCAGAGGCGCAAAGGTAAGGCAGTGCGTTGGGCGGGTTTCCCGACTTGAAGCAACTGCCGTTGCAAAGAAGAACGCAAGAGTAAAAACTTTCTGGAAGTATTCTTCCTTCGTGTCCTTTGCGTCCTACCCTGCGGGAAGTCGCTTTGCGTCTATGCGGTTCGTTCTGCCTTAAATCATCAAATTCTCAAACACCGCCGCTGCGCCCATTCCACCACCTACACACATCGTCACCAAACCATAACGGACGCTACGCCGTTTCATTTCGTGGAAGAGAGTAGCTGTGAGTTTCGCACCAGTACAACCGAGAGGATGACCAAGGGCGATCGCACCACCGTTGACGTTAACGATTTCCTCGTTGAGTCCGAGTTTGCGAATGACAGCTAAACTTTGAGCAGCAAAAGCCTCGTTGAGTTCGATTAAGCCTATATCGTTTAGAGTCAAACCAACTTGTTTTAAGACTTTCGGTACTGCTTCTACCGGGCCGATACCCATAACTTCCGGGGCGACACCTGCAACTGCATAGCCTAACATCTTACCCATTGGACGGACATCAAGCATATGCATCATGCGATCGCTCATTACCACTGTCGCAGCTGCACCGTCTGACATTTGCGATGAGTTACCCGCAGTTACAGCACCACCCATCCGAAATACAGGTTGCAATTTCATCAAGGCTTCCATACTGGTATCAGCACGCGGCCCTTCATCCACTGTCAAAACTTTTTCTATCGGTCGCGGAGTCCCATCAACATAGAGTACTTCCTGTACTGTCAGCGGTACAGTTTCCTCTGCAAACCGACCTTGTCTAATCGCAACTAAAGCCTTTTCATGGGAACGCAGCGCAAAAGCATCCTGTTCTTGGCGGGAGATTTCGTAATGCTGCATGACGTTTTCGGCTGTAATCCCCATCGTGCAGTAAACCTTGGGCGTATCGATCATCATTGCTGGGTTGGGAGCCAAATAATGTCCGCCCATCGGAATCAAACTCATCGATTCTGCACCACCTGCAACAATGACTTCCGCGTGTCCTGCCATAATTGCTTGAGTTGCGATCGCAATACTTTGCAGCCCCGAAGCACAGAAGCGATTCACAGTCATACCTGCCACAGAATCAGGTAAACCTGCACGTTGGGCAATTAACCGCCCGATATTGAATCCCTGTTCTGCTTCTGGAAAAGCACAACCCATAATTACATCATCAATGTATACAGGTTCTAAGTCTTTAACTTTTTCAATTGCGGCTTTAACTACAACTGCACCCATATCATCAGGACGCATATTATGTAGCGTACCTCGTGGCGCTTTTCCTACAGGTGTGCGAACGCTACTCACTATATAGGCATCTTTCATAAATAACTCCCACCTATTGAAAAATAAGGCAAAAGAGAAAATTCTCTTTCTTCTCTTCCTTCGCGTTCTTTGCGCCTTCGTGGTTCGTTCCGAATTTTTTTAACGAACCACGAAGGACACGAAGGGCACAAAGGTAAGAGGGTTTAAAAGGGTTTGTACGTTAGTTTCTAAGAGGCTTTTTGGTTTTCAAAGTATGAGCAAACCGTTCCTGAGTTTTCGGTTGCAGTAATAGTGGTAAAAAGGACTCTCTTTCCAATTTCGATAAATAGTCCTCATTAACCAACGCAGGCGTAGTTAGTTCCCCACCAGTCATGACATACGCCAAGCGGCTAGCTAAATAATGGTCATACTCAGAAATAAAACCTCCCTGCTGCATCACATAGGCGGCGTGTTCTAACATTGCCCGCCCTGTACGCCCTAGCACCATGATGGCGTTACGTTCTGGTGGGGGCATATAACCTATTTTGTCTAGACACAGCACTTCCTCTTTCGCTACAGACAAAATTCGGTCGGAATTCATCACTATCTTGGTTGTGGGTGAGAGGAAGCCCAATTCTTGCCCTTCATAGGCACTATTAGAAACTTTAGCCATGCCAATCGTTTCAAACACTTTCCTGAGGAAGGGTTGAATATCTTGGGGTGACTCGCTTGCGGCTTTGTCAGCAGCCCAAGTCACCATGCGCATAATTCCGCCAGCACCAGGAATCAAACCTACACTGAGTTCTACCAGTCCGATGTAAGTTTCTGCGGCGGCGACTACATGGGGACAAGCTAAGACTAATTCACAACCTCCACCTAACACTCGCCCGATAATTGCAGCAACAATTGGTTTGGGGAAATATTTAATGCGTTGCAGTAAGGCTTGGAACTTGACGATTAAATCGGCAATGCCTTTACCGTTATCGGTCTGTGCCAACATGGCCATTTCTGCCAAATTCGCACCGCCAGAGAAGTTTGCACTTTCGTTACCAATGACCAATCCTCGGTAATCGCTGTTTTCGATAATATCTAATACCGCAGCTAATCCTTCTACGACTTTTAAAGTCAGGGTATGGCCTTTGGAATGAAACTCATACAAAACTACTCCATCGCCTATATCCAACAAAGAAGCTTCTGAGTTTTGCCACAAGATATTTTTGGCATCTTCTTTGATAGCTGGTATGAGAATTTCATCGGTTGGGGCTTTTGGTTGTTCGCTAATACAAACAGCACAAGCATCAACTACTTTGTGTTCAGCCCAAGATAGTCGGTCTTTTTGATAGAAACTATGCACGCCATTATCACGCATCTTTTCTACCCACTCTGGCACGGTGATATCAGTAGCTTTCATGTCTGCTACTACAGTTTCAAAGCCAAGCACATCCCAAATTTCAAAGGGGCCGAGTTCCCAGCCGAAACCCCAACGAATTGCCCGGTCAATATCTGCGGGTCTGTCGGCAATTTCGGGAATACGACGGGCGCTGTAACCTAAGATTTCTAAGGTTGATTTGCGGAAGAAGGCTCCTGCCCGACCAGGATCGTGATAGAGTTTGCGCAGGCGATCGCCTAGATCGCTAATTTTCCCAATTGCCTCAATATCCCCTAAATCCAGTGGTTTAGCTGCTTCATAAGCCAGCGTCGTGGGATTAATCGAGAGAATTTCTTTACCTTGCTTTTTGTAAAATCCTTGCCCTGTTTTTGATCCTAACGTTCCCGTTTCTACGAGTTTCTTCATTAAAAGCGGTACTCGTAAAACTTCGCGGCTTTCATCGTGGGGAATAGCTGGGTAAAGGTTGTGTGCTACATACATCAATGTATCTAGCCCTACCACATCAGCAGTACGGAATGTAGCTGATTTTGGTCGTCCGGCAATTACTCCCGTTAAGGTATCAATTTCTTCAATTGTGTAACCTTGTTCAGTTACACCCTTTATCCCCAGCATGGTTGCATACATACCGATGCGGTTGGCAATAAAGTTTGGTGTGTCTTTGGCTACTACTACACCTTTACCCAGGTGTATTCTGCCAAACCATTGCATTCTTTCCAGGATGTGCTGGTCAGTATCAGGTGTAGGAATTAACTCTAATAATTTTAGATAGCGTGGCGGATTAAAAAAGTGAGTACCTAAAAACCGCTTCCGAAAAGATTCAGAACGCCCTTGAGCAATTTGATTGATGGGCAAGCCACTAGTATTAGTAGAGACTACAGCATCATCACGAATTGTACTTTCGATTCGCGCCATCAAATCGTGTTTAATAGCGAGATTTTCCACGACAACTTCGATTACCCAATCAACATTAGCAATGCGGTGGAAATGATCGTCAAAATTACCCAAAATGATGCGACGGGCTGTTTTTTCTGTAAATAAAATTGGTGGAGATTGCTTGAGCGCTTTTTTAAATGCTGTTTCCACGACATCATTTTTATTATTGCCTTTAGCCGCAATATCCAATAATTGAACTGTTAGTCCAGCATTAGCTAGGTGTGCGGCGATTTGAGTTCCCATCACCCCCGCACCTAATACTGCGGCTGTTCGGAACGGTTTAAACATATATCACCCTTCCTTTTTCGAGTTTAGATTTTGGATTAAATAATCGACTGCTTGTATGATGAAATTTATCGAACCGCCAAGTCGAGGCAGTGCGTTGGGCGGCTTTGCCGACTTGAAGCAACTGCCGTGCCAAGAGCGCCAAGAGAAGAAAGAAGTTTATGAATCAAGGGCTGCTATCAGTGAATTTTATCGGCGTTTATCAGCGTTTATCGGCGGTTAATTTTTTCGCCTTTTCCAAGAAGTCTAATTGTTATGAATTGAGCGATCGCGCAAATGCAGGACATGAAAATGTCGGATTAGCAGGACATAACTCATCTATTTTTTCTATCTTGACATCCCCATGTCTTTGCGTTCTCTTTTCTTCATACATTGCATTAATTTCTTGAGCAAACACCTCGGTAATTTTTGCTCTATTTATCTCCTGAGTTGATGTCAGCAGCCCATTCTCTATAGTGAGTTTGGTATTAATTAGCTGGAATTTTTTCACTGTTGACCAATGAGGTAAGTGACAATTCGCTTCATCGATTAATGCTTGATATAAAGCGATAATACAAGGATGTTCCAGCAAATCTTCGGTAGGTAAATCTATACCAATTGCTAAAGTCTGCTGACGTAAGTTTTCTAAATCTGGAAAAATCAGCATGGCACAGAATTTACATTCCGAACCGATAGTAACGGCGTGTGCTACTAGGGGAGATTTTTTGAGTTTGCTTTCTATTGGTTGGGATGTGACATACTTACCTGTGGAGAGTTTAAAACGGCTTTTCTTCAAACCAGTAATTTTGAGAAAGCCTTCCGGTGTAAATTCTCCTAAGTCGCCTGTATGTAACCAACCTTGAGCATCAATTAGTTGCTGGGTAGCTTCGGGGTTTTTGTAATAGCCTTGAGTGATGTAAGGACTTTTTGTGAGAATTTCTCCATCTTCAGCGATCGCAACTTCTACACCAGCAATCGGTACGCCTACAGTTCCTGCACGGTTGAATTGACTGCGATTACAAGCTACTGCTGAACTCGTTTCGGTTAAACCGTAGCCTTGGAGAATTTTGATTCCCGCTGCTGCAAAGAGATTCACAATTTCTGGTTTTAAGGCTGCACCACCGCTAAGTAGGTATTTGATATTACCGCCAAAAACCGCCCGCCATTGCAAAAATACTAACCTATCTGCAACTTTCAACATCAAAGCATCTTGACGTTGTGGTGTTTTACCCAATTCATATTTTTGGGCTAATTTTACTGCCCAGTTCATCATCGATTGGGATAGGGGAAAATCAAGTTGTCGCGTTGAGATAGCGTTACGTCGGGACAGTAAATGTGTTTTCAGGGTTCTTCCTGTGGTGGACAACCGGACTGTGGCTTCCCGCAAGGTAGCAAGCGCTGTTTTTCCTTCCCATGCGGTTGGAAACCTGAAGGGTAAGATGGTAATGCGCTGATGCGGTAAGTTTATCCGTTTCTCCGGTTCTTTTTTTCGCCGTGTTTTCGTTTTCTCTCCTATTTCTATCAGCTTGCTATAAACTTTTTCTAATAGCAAAGGAACTGTAGCAAATATTGTGGGTTTGACTTCTTTCAGATGTTTTAATACCCGATTAGAATTGCTGAAATAAATGCTATGGCCATAGTTAATATGACCGTAAACAAAGACACGGGCTAAAACATGGGTTAATGGTAGAAATGAAAGAATTACCTCCTGCGATCCAAATGCTAAATCAGGAATACCTGTAAACATTGCTAGTGCATTCGCCGAGAGATTTTCATGGGTGAGCATTACCCCTTGAGGTTCTCCCGTAATTCCCGGAATGTAAATAATAGTTGCTAAGTTATCAGCTGTTAGGTTGGATTTGAGTTCTTTTACAGTCAATTCAGAATTTTTGGTTCTTCCTTGAGAGCGAATTTGCTCTAATGAAAAGACTTCAGGTAATAGATGGGATGATATCGGTTCTGCGTCCTTCATCCGCATCCCCTTGTCAGCTTGTTGATGCCAATCAATAGGAACATCCACAACTATTATTGTCTGGAGATAAGTTGAATTTTCCAGGTAGGGAATAATTTGAGCAAGCAACTCTAGATTGGAAATAATCAGCGCCTTTGCTTGTGTGTGCTGCAAGATGAAAATAATGTGTTCAATTGTTTGGGTTAAATCAATTGGCACATTTACCAAACCTGCGAGTAAGGAACCCATGTCAGCAATACAAAAGTTGATATCGCTGTGCATGAGTAAAGCAATACGATCGCCTTTTTCTAGCTGCAAATCTAGCAAACCCAAGGCTAATTCCACCGCAGCCGTGCGTAATTCGTGATTAGATACAGGTTGCCAGCCCGTGTCTGTAAACTGGTTGAAAGCGCGAGGGTTGGGGGTGCGATCGCACGCTTCATCTAATAAAGAAGGCAAAGTACGCCCTAAGACTACTTCTCCTGAGTTGGGAGGCGCTCTATAAGTCTTATCTGTAGATAACATTTTATCCAAGAAGAGTTTCTTACTCTTCCCCTCGTTATCATTTATTAATCGTTAGTTATCAGATGTTTTTGTTTACTATTCACTGATAACTAATATGGGTATGAGGAACTTATTTTCCTGTTTCCCAAATTTTTTATTTTGAATAAAAATGCTCCAAGTCTCTGTTGAATTAACCATTCTCTTCAGATACTTGAGCGCAGCCTCATGCCAGATAGGTAATATTTAAGATGCCGACTTCTAATACCTAAATCCTGACAAATGCCAATTTTCTCCTTCCAATTTGGTATCTCTTAAAGACAGAATCAGTGTTTTTTAAGACTTAGGGTTATTTCCTACCTAATGCCTTAAACTAAGCTCTTCTGTACTAATAATAATGTAGATCGTGTTGGGGATCAACGACAACCTTTGTATCTTTTTCGCAAAGAAAGCCATCAATGAGTAATATTTTCAGTGTGTAGGCTAGGTATTTTTATCATACATTTGGATGCTTGATTGTTGAGATCTCCGTCCAAATGCTTTTCTAGCCAATTCTCTAAATCTACTAGTATTTTATGGTAATTGTTATCTATGTGAAAGTCATGATAGTCTCCAGGATACTCATAGCTTTCTTTGTCGGGGTAAGTTACCTTTTGGAAAAACGCTATGCTACCTTCTGGCGGTGTAATTTTATCGCCAGTACTATACATAATTAACAACGGGACTTGTAACTCTGAAGCATGAGTTGTCACCCATTTTTCGGTAGTGAAAAACTCGGCGGCTAGTCGCGCACTACCATACTCATGGCGTAATGGGTCTTCGTTGACAACAACATTCGGGCCGCGTAAATTTGTGCCTTTATCCAGACCGACTTTCAGGCTAAAGTTTGGCCAAACTTGTGAAAGCATTCGCCCTAAGGCTACTTTTAGCAGTGGTAGGTTAACTTTGCCCAAAGCGGGTGCTGTGAGGATTAATCCTTGCAAGCTTTGAGGAAAGCGCAAGGCATAATCTACAGCGATCGCGGCTCCTAAACTGTGACCCCACAAAAAATATGCACAGCCCGATCCGCGTTCTTGAATGCGTGTTAAGAAGGTGTGCAAATCTTCGCGCAACTCTGCCCAAGAATTAATATGTCCCCGTTGTCCGGGCGATCGCCCATGTCCTCGCAGGTCAAAAGCGTAGACAGCATAACCTAAAGGTAGTAAATGCTGTACGGCATCTTGGAATAATCCACTATGCGCTCCGAACCCGTGTACCATAGCAATCACTGCCCGTACTTCCCCCTCTGGCTGCCAGCTTTGGTAATAAAGGTCAAGACCTCCTGCTCCTGTAAAGGTTCCTTCGATGTGTGTCATTGCAGTACCTACCAAATGCGTTTTTTTAGAATTTATGTCTCAAGACGCAATTGGAGATTGTTGTGTGTAGTTGATGCGATTAGTAGCTGTAATTGTATAGTCAGCGCTTAATTGCTGACTACAAACTTTGACAACTAATCTACTATTACCTAGTTAAAACTTGGCCATGAGTAGATATAATCTTGCCCGCTTGGTCGCTATTTTACGGCGTTTGCCGATATTATTAGGCTAGGATTTAACGTAAGTAAAAATGCTGGTATTAACAATCTACGTTTTGAGACCTTGATACAAATTGATAGAGAAATTTGTTCAGTCTCAAGACCTAAGTTTTAGAAGTCGTTGTGCATCTTGTTATATTGTATTAATTCTATTCAATTCAATGGAATGTCTCAACAATTATTAGTGCTGAATCTACCTTAAGTAGTGTGATGGCAAGTTGATTATCGCAGATAGAAATATATATAAGGACGCAGTGAGATAGAAATGCGAGGACGCGGGGAATGAATATTTCAATGAATAGCGATCGCATTGCATCCTTTATCAGCCAGTTCAATTACAACTTCCCGAATTTCCTCTGCCTTACTTCTACTTCCAAATTTTATGAGCGATGTCTGACAAAAAGCTACTAGCCTTTACGTTTAAGCGTGACAGTACGCTTAAGAACGCGAGTCCAGCTACCATAAACACGAGAAGTCACTGAAATTAAGATAAAGTACAATACTGCGCTAGTTAAACGTGAGATCGAGTTTCTCGAAAAGATACGATAGATTTAAGATCAATTGCGCTTGAAGCTAATTCTTCCATAGTCAGCTTATGCAAATTACTCTCAATCTGGACGAATCTCTTCTTGATGAAGCCTTACAGCTTACTCAGATTACCAACCAAGAAGAACTAATTAGCCTAGCGCTGCAAGAATTTGTGCGATCGCGTCGCAAGAAGAATCTTCTCGATCTCGCTGGACAAATTGAGTTTGCTTCGGACTTCGACCATAAAGCACTGCGCGAAACTCGTCATGCTGCTGATTGATACATCGGTTTGGATTGGCGTATTTCGAGATCGCAGCGGTCAAGTTCGTCAACACCTTGAAACTCTGATTGCCGATCGTGAAGTGTTCCTCACCCGATTCACTCAGCTGGAATTGCTTCAAGGGAGTTTAAACGAGCAAGAATGGACTCTCCTCTCTACTTACCTAGAAACACAAGATTATATTGAACTTACACCTAATTCCTGGCAGGCTGCTGCTCGCATTTACTATGACTTGCGCCGCCAAGGACTGACAGTTCGCAGCCCAATTGATTGCTGCATCGCTCAAGCTGCACTGGAAAATAATCTACTTTTGATTCACAACGATCGCGACTTTGAAACAATTGCCCAAGTGCGAGTATTTCAACACCTTCGCTTTCAACCTTGAACCTTGAGAGTTTCATTGACGGAGCTAAAAGCCTCGCTGACGGAGCTAAAAGCCTCGTTAATGGAGCTAAAAGCCTCGTTAACGGAGCTAAAAGCCTCGTTAATGGAGCTAAAAGCCTCATTAACGGAGTAAAAAGCCTCGTTAATGGAGTTAAAAGCCTCGTTAATGGAGCTAAAAGCCTCATTAACGGAGTAAAAAGCCTCGTTAATGGAGCTAAAAGCCTCGTTAATGGAGCTAAAAGCCTCGTTAATGAAGTAAAAAGCCTCGTTAATGGAGCTAAAAGCCTCGTTAATGGAGCTAAAAGCCTCATTAGAGATATTCAATTACAAAAATACTGCAATTGTAGGGGCAAGGATGCGATCGCATATCTGTCTCACCAAAAAACTTTCTCCGCCCTTGCTTCACTCATCGAAGATAGCGCCTCACCATGAGATGCAGTATAAAATTCTATCATCGCCCGTAGGGGCATCGGCACTGCCGTGCCCTGGAAATTGTATGAGACTCAACCAATAACTCCTATAATTTGTATTTTTTGTCTCCTGAACGCAATTTTACGCCACCTCCAGTAAAACGCCGTCAAGCAACCTCAACATCACAATCTGGTACGTTAAACTTCTAATAAGCTGAGTTGTCCTCGAAACTCAGCATTCAGCACTGCTGACTCGCTACCTAAGCTCCCCATTTTCTCACGCCCTATGGTCAACTGGACTGGCTATTTAGAATCGCTCTGCAATGATGAGAAATACGTAAAATGCTGGAATGCTTACACGCTAACAGATGTAATTGGACACCAGCGAGTTGAACAAGAGCGATCGCTCTTACTGCTGGATTTTATGGTGGAGACTGTCAAGCCAGCTAAGGGAGAACCCAACGCAGCACAGGAGCAAACTGAGCGATTAGATGTGCTGGCAGGCTTGCGGAAGTATGCTAAAGAACACGTATTACTAGTAGGGCGGCCAGGTTCCGGGAAATCTACAGCCTTAGCGCGTTTATTGCTAGAGGAGTCCCAATCCCGCCGAGAAATGAATTTCCCGGCTAATAGCGAAAGTCGTCTCAAGACGACTGAATCTCCTACTATCAGTCCGTTTCAACGGACTTCAGCTATGAGACAGGGAATTCATTCCCTGGCGGACTCACGGATTCCTGTGTTGGTAGAGTTGCGCTACTACCAAACTTCCATACTGGATTTAATTCGAGACTTCTGCAAGCGCCATCGCCTACTGCTGGATACTGCAACCATAGAACAACTGCTATTTGCTGGCGACTTACTGCTGTTAGTCGATGGTATCAACGAATTGCCCTCAGAAGCAGCGCGACAAGACTTGTATAAATTCCGGCAAGACTACCAAAAAACCACGCCGATGATATTCACCACGCGGGATTTAGGCGTGGGGGGCGATTTGGGCATTACCAAGAAGCTGGAAATGCAACCCCTGACAGCAGAACAGATGCAGCAGTTTGTCCGCGCCTATCTCCCAGAACAAGGTGAGCAGATGTTGCAGCAGTTGGGCGACAGGTTGCGAGAGTTTGGGGAAACGCCACTGCTGCTGATGATGCTCTGTTCTTTATTTAAAGCCACAGGTGACATACCGCCTAACTTGGGTTTGGTGTTTCGCCAGTTTACCCAAAGCTATGAGCGTCAATTTCGCCAAGATATCCCAGTTACAGATGAGTCCCGGCGCTGGTGGTTCTCGTTATTAAAACATCTAGCTTTCCACATGACCAAAGGGGATAAGCTGACAGACTTAAATGTTGCCATACCCAGGTCAGAAGCAGAAGAAGTTTTAACCCAGTTTTTGAAAGCTGAGAAATTCGATCGACCCCGTGATAGAGCTTTACAATGGCTGCAAGATTTACTCAACCATCACTTAATTCAACTTGGTGCAAATGAGCAAATTGAATTTCGCCACCAACTAATTCAGGAATATTACACCGCCGAATGTTTGCTCACGCAGTTACCAAGCTTTAGCGATGACTGTCTCAAGCGAGAGTATTTAAATTATTTGAAATGGACAGAACCCCTGAAATTGATGCTGGAATTGGTGCATGATGAGGCGCAGGCGTTACGAGTGGTGAAGTTAGCTTTAGAGGTAGATTGGCAATTAGGGGCAAGGTTAGCGGGTGCAGTTAAGTCTGAGTTCCAGCAGCAGACAGTTAATTTAGTTGCTGAGTTAGAAATTCCTCTGTTATTTAAAATTCATCTGTTAGGTTTAACGAAATCAGAAAAAGCAAATCATCTTTTAATTAAATTACTAGAATATGAAAACTATGATGTGCGTAGAAGTGCGGCATCTGCCCTGGGAGGAATCAAATCAGAGCAGGCAATTCCAGAATTAATTAAATTACTAGAATATGAAAACTATGATGTGCGTAGAAGCGCAGCATCTGCCCTGGGAGAAATCAAATCACAGCAGGCGATTCCAGAATTAATTAAATTGCTAGAAGATGAAGACTCTGATGTGCGTAAAATTTCCGCATCTGCCCTGGGAGAAATCAAATCACAGCAGGCGATTCCAGAATTAATTAAATTACTAGAAGATGAAGACTCTGATGTGCGTAAAATTTCCGCATCTGCCCTGGGAAAAATCAAATCAGAGCAGGCGATTTCAAAATTAATTGAATTACTAGAAAATGAAGACTTTGATGTAATAATTAATGCAGCGTATGCCCTGGGAAAAATTGAATCAGACGTGGCAATTTTAGGATTAATTAAAATGCTAGGATCTGAAAAACTTGATGTGCAGGTTAATGCAGCATTAGCGTTGCGAAACATCAAATCAGATATAGCCGTTCCAGAATTAATTAAATTGCTAAAATGTGAAAAATTTATGGTGCAGTTTAATGCAGCATTTGTCCTAGGAGGAATAAAATCAGAGCAGGCGATTCCGGGATTAATTAAATTGCTCGAAGATGAAGACTCTGATGTGCGTAAAACTGCCGCATTTGCCCTGAACGAAATTAAATCAGAGCAGGCGATTCCGGGATTAATTAAATTACTAAAAGATGAAGACTCTAATGTACGTTCTAGTGCAGCATCTGCATTGGGAGGAATAAAATCAGAGCAGGTGATTCCGCAATTACTAAAATTGCTAGAAGATAAAGACTCTAATGTACGTTCTAGTGCGGCATCTGCTCTGGGAGGAATCCAATCAGAGCAGGTGATTTCGCAATTACTAAAATTGCTAGAAGATAAAGACTCTAATGTACGTTCTAGTGCGGCATCTGCTCTGGGAGGAATCCAATCAGAGCAGGTGATTCCGCAATTACTAAAATTGCTAGAAGATAAAGACTCTAATGTACGTTCTAGTGCGGCATCTGCTCTGGGAGGAATCCAATCAGAGCAGGTGATTTCGCAATTACTAAAATTGCTAGAAGATAAAGACTCTAATGTACGTTCTAGTGCGGCATCTGCTCTGGGAGGAATCCAATCAGAGCAGGTGATTCCGCAATTACTAAAATTGCTAGAAGATAAAGACTCTAATGTACGTTCTAGTGCGGCATCTGCTCTGGCAAGAATCCAATCAGAGCAGGTGATTCCGCAATTACTAAAATTGCTAGAAGATGAAGACTTCAATGTGTATTATTTTGCGGCATCCGCCCTGAAAGAAATCAAATCAGAGGTGGGGATACCCCTGCTTATGAATCTGCTCAAAAATGAAAAATTTGTAGCAGCAAATAATGGATCTACGCTAGTTCATGCTCTACAAGCACTTGAAGCAACACAAGAAAACTGTAAATACTACAACTCTTTTACTCAACCAATTACTAAGGCAAAACCCCAGCTTATTAAAGCTTCCTTAATGTACATCCTCCACCTCTCCGACCTGCACTTTAGCACACCCAATCAAGCCCAACTTTGGTCTAACCAACTAGCAAGCGATTTGCTAAACGAACTCAACATTCCTCACCTTGATACCCTCATCCTCTCCGGCGACATCGCCAACTACTGCACCCCGGAAGAATACCAAATCGCTGAAGAATTTCTCGCCCACCTCCGCCAAGAATTCACCCTCAACCCCGATCAAATTATTATCGTTCCCGGTAATCATGACCTGAATTGGGGTCACGCAAAAAAGGCTTACCAACTAATTGACCGTGATGAATATGACGGAGAACTCAAAGAAGGCGAATATATCCAAGAAAGTGCAAGTGTAATTCGGGTGCGAGACGAAGAAAAATACAAACAGCGCTTTACCAATTTCAGCAACTTCTACCAAGCCATCAAAGGTAAATCCTATCCCCTGGAATATCACCAGCAATACACCCTCGATTATTTCCCTAACCAAAACCTGCTGATACTAGGGCTAAACTCCGCTTGGCAATTGGATCATCATTACAAATCCCGTGCCAGCATTAACATGAATGCACTCAGCAACGCCCTCAGTGAAATTCGCCGCAATCAAGAATATAGAAACTGCATTAAAATTGCTGTTTGGCATCATCCCCTAGACAGTGCTGGCGATGACAGCATCAAAGACCAAGGCTTTATCGAACAGTTAGCCGTCTCTGGGTTCCGCTTCTTTCTCCACGGACATATCCACAAAGCCGAAAGCAGCCAATACCGTTACGACCTCAGCACCAACGGGCGCAAACTCGATCGCATCTGTGCGGGTACATTTGGCGCACCAGTCCGCGAGTGGGTTCCCGGTTATCCGCTGCAATACAATCTGCTGAAGTTTGAAGGCGATAAGTTAACAGTCAACACCCGCCGCCGCGAAGAACTCAACGGTGCTTGGAAACCCGATGCACGTTGGCTAATGGGCGTAGGGCAAAATCCGTTACCTTATTATGAAATTTCTTTGGGTTAGTCAGAATTGAGAGATAAAGAACCGCAAAGACGCGAAGGGCGCGAAGGAAGAGGGAAAGAAGAAAAGGACTAACTTTTGAATCTCTCTTCTTTTTCTTCCTTCTTCGTGTACTTCGCGGACTTCGCGGTTCGTTCTTTAACCCCCTCAAAATTAACGCGATAAACTACTAGCGCAACTGATTGACAATGCCACTCGTATCAATAGCTAACTTTTGTCCTAGCTTGAGCAAGCGATCGCATTGATAAGTACCTCGCCCATTATTAATACTAGACATAC
This sequence comes from Calothrix sp. NIES-2098, assembly GCF_963875125.1. Classification (NCBI taxonomy): domain Bacteria; kingdom Bacillati; phylum Cyanobacteriota; class Cyanophyceae; order Nostocales; family Calotrichaceae; genus Calothrix; species Calothrix sp. NIES-2098. Next base: position 6,088,427 of record NZ_CAWNKJ010000001.1, on the reverse strand, counting down.
ACAGCGGTAATATTTGCGTGTGCAAGCAGCTAAAGTACAGTTCTTGGGATCGATGCAGTGAAATACCAAAGTTTAGCTGATATCCCACATCAATCAACCGTTCTAAGCATTGCATATCTGCATCTAAGCTGCTATTGGGATCGTGTAACAATTGCCAAAGCAACCGCGTAATCAACTGTTCTAATATCTGCTTTCCTTCAGGAACATCCAACTGACAGCGCAGATGCTTGGCTTCGTTGGCGATCGCTTCTAATTCTACGATGTGATTGAGAGTTAATTGCGGTTCGGCGATATCTTGCTCAAGCGATCGCAATGTTGTCAGACAGCGATATCCTAAGGCAATCTCGGCTGCTACTTGCAATTCTCGCGGCACAGCTAATTCATCGCGGTGAAATGCGGCAATCACGCCGTAATTATCGCGATATGCTTGGGTATAAAGCTGGTCTAAACGTGTCAGTGTTTCTTGACTCAGCAGCCGCATAATCCGGTGGCGTTCTTCGGCAAAGAGATTTTGCAAGCTAAAGGTTTCTTCGCCAAATAGCTGGGTCATGATCAAGATGGTTTGCGCCGCACTCGCTTGTTGCAGCGAAGCAAACAGCTTTTCTTTGATTTGGCTGTAGTCGCGTCTTCCGGTAAATGGTTGAATGCAGCAGTGGAAATCCCAGCCGCCTAAATGCAGCACTGCAAATACTAAATCTTCGCTTTCCCAAGTAATATCTGACACTAGCCGCAAATGGCCAACCGCCAAAGTTAGCGATCCCATACGTTGCAGTTGGTAATCTAATTCATTTGCGGTGTAGCAGTAAACTCGTTTTTGGGAAACATGGGGATGTTTGCCATTAGTATCTTGTCCAGATAGAAAATTACGGATCTGTGCTGGTTGATGGTTGGCAAACAGAGAAGTAATGGCGTAGTGCGAAGCTACTTGTTGACAACTAATCTGGGCAGTCAACACTAGTTGGCGATACACTTCCGAACCGTGTTTGAAATGGTCAACGTTACTGGGGGCTAAACCCAGGCGTTTGAGGAAACCTTTTTCTAACTGTACGCCCGCTACATCCCCAGCTAATTCTAAAGCACGGGCAGCATAACGGAGAATCTGCGTCCCTTCCGGGCGGGAAAGTTCTTCAAAAAACCATCCACAACTGGTAAACATCAACAAAGCATGACGCTGCATTTCTAATAAACGCAAAGCGTCTACTTGTTCGGCGGCGGTGAGTTTGTGGGTTTGATGGCGAGTGAGAAAACGACTAACATTGCTAGAAGAGCGATCGCGAATTACTTGAATATATTCATCTCTTGCTAGCCAGGGATCGCGGAATATTTGCTTACCGTATTCTTCATACACTTCAATTAGTTGATCCCGCAGCCAATTTAAAGCATTGCGCAGCGGACGACGCCATTTTTGATGCCAAACACCGCCTTCACCACCGCAACCACAGTCATCTTGCCATCTATCGACACCGTGGGCGCAACTCCAAGCAGTGATGGGCTTTAATTCTACTTCCCAAGTGGGAGTGTTTAAACTCAGGTAATGTGCATAGTTGGTTACTGTCCAACCGTGATTGGGAAACTCTCCGGTAAAAGCGTAGGCGAGAGTTTTCTCAGTTCCTTTCTTATGATGTCCAAAGGTTTCGCCATCAGTGGCGACAGAAATTAATTGCGCCGGACGATGATCCCCGCGCACTGCTGAACCGATGCGTCCCGCAAAGTGACTGGAACTATAGACAACATCACTAAAACCCATATCCCGCGATATCGGCCCATCGTAGAAGAAGATATCAATGTAGGGTAATCCTTCTACAGATTCTGCATCATCCAATGCACCTTTAGCATCGCTGTGGTGAATTGCATTCAAAGGTGAAGATGCAATGCTGAGTTCGGGCTTCAAATAGCAACGATAAGGACGAGTGGGATCGATCTGACTACCGCCAACTTCGTGCCATTCAGGGTGGGGATCGTCTTTTGTAGGGAGAAGACGACAACGCTGTGCTTGCGATGGTGCGAGGACAATAAAGCGAATTCCTTCAGACACCAAAGCTTGAAGAGTGGCATAGTCTACAGCAGTTTCCGCCAACCAAATACCTTCGGGATCGCGGCCAAAGCGGGAACGGAAGTCTTCTTTACCCCAGCGAATTTGGGTATATTTGTCGCGATCGTTGGCGAGGGGCATGATGATGTGATTGTATACTTGCGCGATCGCATTACCATGACCGTTCAACCGTTCGGAACTCTTAACATCTGCCTCTAAAATTCGCTGATAAACCTCGACATCGTAGCGTTCTAGCCAGGACATCAGCGTGGGCCCGATATTAAAGCTCATATACTCGTAATTATTCACGATATCTATGACTTCGCCCCGATCGTTTAGCACCCTAGCAAAGGCATTTGGCCGATAGCATTCCCAGTGAATTCGTTCGTTCCAATCGTGGAAAGGTGCAGCACTCGGTTGGCGTTCAATCGCGTCCAGATATGGATTTTCCCTTGGTGGCTGGTAAAAGTGACCGTGCACGGTGACATATACGCCCGTTGCAGTTCTCAGGGGATCGCTTTGGGGAGTATGTCTGGGATCGTATTGTGACGTGAAAGATGAGCCAGAACTAGCTGGCAGTTCAGCAGCAGAAGTCATGTATATTTATCCAAATCAAAAAAACTTGTAGTTGTGCCAAAAAATGGGTCTGTTAACCTTTATTCAGGAGCTTGAATCCAAAATCCGTACCGATAACAACTTATAGGTATACAGCCAAAGTTCTGCGAAAGCGGTCTTAGTATAGCGGGAAATCTGCGTTATCGCACAGACCTTTCCCAAAAGTCATCAAAATTATTAGCCATCGAATAACTCCTGATTGGGAGCTTATGCTGTTAATAGCGCCAATAAATTTAATTGTCTTTTAATATATTAAACCGCATTTCTACAGTAAAATATCGCTCCCAAGTCATAGTTTTGCTACGAAACATTGCTAAGTCCACACAATGCGCAATATTACATTACATATCTCGCTGGAAAATGGGAACCGTAAAATCTCGGAACTACTTCCTGAGGATATTTAAAGTCAGCCACAAGTTCGCTCCAGCAATAGTTAAGGCGATGTAGTAAGTGCTTTAGCAGTCTTTTCATTCTTAAAGTTTTGACTAAGAATCATGACAAGTCTGGGCACAATAAAAAGGCTAACTCAGGTTCCTTTGTTAGCCTTTGAGCAAAAGGAAACAATTGTTTGATGTCGAGCGCAATTTGAGATGCGATCGCAGCTACTACCAATCACTTGCTAAAACAAAACCTGCATCTTAGCATAATTGCCATCAACACAGCTTTTCATAGCTATTAGTAATAAGTGCTACACAGATGCTAACCTTTTTGTTCAAAGCAGTTCTCCTACTGGGGAAAGAACTTCAGCCCTCAACCAGGGTTGTACAACTGAGGCTGATTTCTTCCAGCTTCATGATGTCACAGTCAATATTCCCGATGAGTATAGACTATACAGACATCTGTGACTAAATACCCTCAACTTAAAGTGACCAATGTCAGTTAAAAACATTATTTTTCTCGTTTTGTTACTTTTTATCCCAGTTTCCTTAGCAGCTCACTTTTTAGAGTGGGGAGACTTGATAGTTTTCATTACAGCTGGGTTAGCAATTTTGCCTTTAGCAGCTTGGATGGGTACAGCCACAGAAGAAATTGCTGTAGTAGTTGGCCCTTCCTTAGGGGGGTTGTTAAATGCCACTTTTGGTAATGCTACGGAATTAATTATTGCTTTAGTGGCGCTGAAAGCTGGACTAGTGAATGTAGTTAAAGCCAGTATCACAGGATCGATTATCGGTAATTTACTCCTAGTGATGGGTCTTTCTATGCTTTTAGGAGGATTACGTCATAAAGAACAGACATTCCAGCCAATTGTGGCGCGGGTAAATGCTTCAGCTATGAATCTGGCGGTAATCGCGATTTTGCTACCTACAGCAATGGATATTACCTCCAAGGGGATTGGCAGACCAACTCTACAACATTTCTCTGTTGCTGTTGCCATAGTATTAATCTTGGTTTACGCACTCACGCTGCTATTTTCGATGAAAACCCACGCCTATTTATATGAAGTGGGAATGGTAGAAGCAGAGATAGACGAAATTCCCCATAAAAAACCAAATCTCTGGTTATGGAGTGGTGTACTGCTAATATGTACGCTCTTAGTAGCTCTAGAGTCGGAAATGCTAGTTGATTCTTTGGAAGTTGCTACATCGCAATTAGGCTTGACAGCATTATTTACTGGGGTAATAATTGTCCCGATTGTGGGTAACGCTGCGGAACACGCCACAGCAGTCACCGTAGCCATGAAAGATAAAATGGATCTTTCTCTTTCGGTAGCTGTGGGATCGAGTATGCAGATTGCTTTATTTGTTGCACCTGTTTTAGTAATCGCAGGCTGGATATTCGGTCAACCGATGGATTTAAATTTTCAACCTTTTGAATTAGTAGCTGTTGCTGTAGCTGTGTTGATTGCCAACAGCATTAGTTCTGATGGTAAATCCAATTGGCTAGAAGGCACGTTATTATTAGCTGCTTATACAGTATTGGGCATAGCTTTCTACTTCCACCCAGTCATTGATGGCATCGGTTAGTTACCAACAAACAGCAACTTTATTAGCGATCGCTTACACTTTAATCGAGAGCGATCGCTATTTTATTCCACATTACCTGAGAATTATGGAAACACATCCAGATCGAGCACAACCTTTAAATACCGCAGCTACCGCTAACCGCAGTCTCCCAACTCTACGTTTTGGTGATTCAGGTGATGCTGTCAGAGTGTTACAAAGGTTGCTATTAAATAATCGCTATGCTGTGAAAGTTGATGGGGTTTTTGGTGCATTAACTGAAACTGCTGTTAAAGCTTTTCAAAACCAGCGAAATTTAAGTGCAGATGGAGTAGTCGGTTCTCGCACTTGGCGCGAATTAACATAAGTCATAAGTTTAAGTATGTATCCTCTATCTTGTTCGCCCCAAAATTCAACGAATACATTAATAGAGGTGAAATATACAAGTACTTGACGATAATTTATATACTGCGATCGCTATTTAATTCTTATTATCTTTATTGCTGCACCTGTTATATTCTATCTAAAAGTAAAAATCCAGGCATCAACCATCAAGTAACTGTATGTTGAGCGATAGAAAATGATGCGTATTAATTCTCGACGGAAAAAGAGTAAAAACTGACTACATCTGTCATCTTCATTAATGAATATTTATCATTGATAGTTAAATCTATTTCTCTCTTGGAGACATAAAAATTTTATGTCTTTACCATATTTTGTATCTAAATAATAAGAATTTTTTGCTGACAAATTATTACACGATTTTTTTATTTATTCCTATGCATTATTCCGGAATAAAAGCAGTTCAGCGTGTCAAATGAAATATCGGTGTTAGAACAAAGAACTATAATGAGTGAAATTGGCCTGCTGATGACAGGCGTGTTAACAACAGGACAACCATCTTTAGCCGATTTACCGGAGCAGCAACCGCTTCATCTAGAAAATAGCGAGCAAAATTTTATACAAATTCAGTTAGCTCATGTAGTTCCAACTGCGCAAGTTACACCGCCAGAATTTATGGAGACAGATGGAACTTCCTTTGCTACGCCCTTATCCTCTGAATTTTATCAAGAAAAGTTAGTTAAACAACTCAACAAAGAGCGATCGCATCATTCTGGGTATGTCATAGCAGATAGTTTAACAGCCAAAGCCAGAGTCCAAAATTCTAATAGCTCTATGCCAACTATACGTTTTGGTAGCTCAGGTGTAGTTGTAAGAGTCTTACAACGATTATTAGTTTCTCATGGCTATGGGCTACGAATTGACGGAGCATTTGGCCCGTTAACAGAAGCGGCTGTCAAAGCATTTCAAAATCGGCGTAATATAACCGTAGATGGAATAGTTGGTCAAAGAACCTGGCGAGAGTTAACTATTTAGTAGAACTAGTTCTTTCAAGGCAGATCAAAATTTCCGTCAAAAAATTCTTTTTAATCTCTTACCTCTCTGTCTCTGTGGCTTTGTGGTAAAAAATATAACTGATCGACTACAGAGGCACAGAAGTCACACTTATACTTTAAAAATTCCATATCACGATAATATATTGTCTAGTTTATCTAGATAAAGAGTATTTTTAAATATATATGAAAAGATTACTAATTACAGGAGCAAGTGGTTTTTTAGGATGGCATCTTTGCCAAATAGCAAAACCAGAATGGGAAATTTATGGCACTTATCTTTCTCATTCTCTAGAAATACCCGAAGTGAATTTGATAAAAGTCAACTTGACAGATTATCAAGAATTAAAACATATATTTAATCAAATTAATCCCACAGCAGTTATTCATACGGCTGCTCATTCTCAACCTAACTTTTGCCAAACTCATCCCCAAGAATCCTACACAATTAACGTCACAGCATCCTGTAATATAGCCGGACTCTGTGCCGAGCGTGCAATTCCTTGCGCGTTTACATCATCTGACTTAGTATTTGATGGCTTAAATTCTCCCTATAAAGAAACAGATGCAGTGTGTCCTGTAAGTATTTATGGCGAGCAAAAAGTTAAAGCTGAAGCAGGTATGTTAGAACGATATCCTAATACCGCAATCTGTCGGATGCCATTAATGTTTGGGATAGCTACACCTACCGCTAAAAGTTTTATCCAGCCATTTATTGAAACCTTACAAGCCGGAAAAGAACTAAATTTATTTATAGATGAATTCCGCACACCAGCAAGCGGTACAACTGCGGCTAAAGGACTGTTACTAGCCTTAGATAAAGTGCAAGGATTAATTCACTTAGGTGGTAAAGAAAGAATTTCGCGCTACGATTTTGGTAAGTTATTAGTAGAGGTATTTCAAGTTCCTGACGCTAAACTTCAAGGTTGCCGACAACAAGATGTAAAAATGGCAGCGCCTAGACCAGCAGATGTATCTTTGGATAGTTCCAAAGCCTTTGCGTTAGGATATCAACCTTTGTCTTTAAAAGAAGAACTAGCCGAATTGAGAAAATCATCGTGAAGGGTTCAACTAAAGAGTCTCAAGAAAACATAACATCTAGTCTGAACCCATTAAAAATTAAATGGTTTCGTCAGCATCTCTTGATATGGGGAACTCAAAATTTACGCGATTTTCCTTGGCGCAATACTTGCGATCCTTATGCCATTCTCATCGCAGAATATTTGCTGCAAAAAACAGATGCAGTTATGGTTGTTCCTATCTATAATGAATTTCTATTTAAATATCCTACGCTCGAAAACTTAGCCCAGGCTAGCATTGATGAATTGAGCGAACTGCTTGAGCCTTTAGGCCTTTACTTCCGAGCAGAAAGATTGTATCAGTGCGATCGCATAATTTTAGAGAAGTATGGAGGAAAAATCCCTGATTCAGAAAAGCACTTACTTGAATTACCTGGAATTGGTAAATATACGGCTCGTTCTATCTGTTCTCAAGCCTTCAATCAACCGCTAGCAGTACTCGATACTAACGTAGCTCGCATCATCGAACGCTTCTTTAGCTTGCAAGGAGCAAGGGTTAAATCGCGCTGTAAAATTCTCTGGAGTGCAGCAGAAATAATTGCTCCCAATAAGGAAGTTGGCAAGTGGAATTTAACCTTGCTAGATTTTGGAGCGATGGTTTGCAGGGCAAAAAATCCGCTTTGTAATAATTGTCCTCTTTCAGCAAAGTGCAATTATATCCAAACACAAACTCATTTTGTAGCCCAACAAAATTAATTGCGATAAGTACCTCAACACGAATTTGAGGTACTCCAATATGACTTTGAAGTACCTCAACATGACTTTCAAGTACCTCAACACGAATTTGAAGTACCTCAACATGACTTTCAAGTACTCCAATACGAATTTGAAGTACTCCAATACGAATTTGAGGTACTTCAACACGACTTTGAAGTACTGCAACATGACTTTGAAGTACCTCAAAATGACTATAGATTTGCTTTTATACAATTTCTCTACATCCCAGCTACAGATAATTCTCCCCTGCACCCTGCTGTCTATGTGTAGTTTTATTTTGGAGAATTGATATTAGTGGGAGATTTTGCGATCGCTTCTGTTAAGTTCGTTTCCCTTGCTAATTTAATAAATAAAATCACGCAAAGACATAAAGACTTTGCGTGATATTTCAAGAGTTATTTTTTATTGCTACCTATTGCTGTGAATAAGCTTCCATTGGAAGACAAGAACAAACAAAATTCCTGTCGCCAAAAGCAGCATCAATACGACCCACAGCAGGCCAGAATTTATGTTCGCGAGTCCAAGGTGCGGGGTAAGCTGCTTGTTCGCGAGAATAGGGATGAGTCCATTCACCAGTAATGAGGCTTTCGGCAGTATGGGGGGCATTTTTCAAGAGATTATCTTGTGCATCCACCTTACCTAATTCAATTTCGGCAATTTCTTGGCGAATAGCAATCAAAGCCTCACAGAAACGATCTAATTCTTCTTTAGATTCGCTTTCTGTTGGTTCCACCATGATTGTACCTGCTACAGGCCAGGAGACAGTGGGCGCATGAAAGCCGTAATCCATCAGCCGTTTGGCAACATCATCAATTTCGATACCCGCAGATTTTTTGAGCGATCGCAAATCTAAAATGCATTCATGGGCAACTAGACCATTTTTCCCTTGATACAAAACGGGATAATACTGCTCAAGTCGCTTGGCAATATAGTTAGCGTTGAGAATTGCCACTTTAGTTGCTTGTGTCAAACCAGCTGCACCCATCATGGCAATGTACATCCAAGAAATTACCAGGATGCTAGCACTACCCCAAGGCGCAGCAGCTACCGCCCCAAGCGTACCTCCTGTTTTGACTATTGGGTGTCCGGGGAGAAATGGTACGAGATGGGAAGCCACGCCAATTGGCCCCATACCAGGGCCGCCACCACCATGAGGGATACAGAAAGTTTTGTGTAGGTTTAAATGGCAGACATCCGCACCAATATCTCCGGGACGACAAATCCCGACTTGGGCGTTCATATTCGCCCCATCCATGTAAACTTGTCCGCCGTGTTCATGAACTACAGCACAGATTTCTTGTATGGCTTCCTCAAAAACGCCATGAGTTGAGGGATATGTCACCATCAAAGCGGCGAGTTCATGACTATGTTTTTCCGCTTTCGCCTTGAGGTCATCCAGGTCAACATTACCTTGGGAGTCACAAGCAACTGCTACAACCTTCATCCCACACATCACCGCACTAGCTGGGTTAGTTCCGTGTGCTGAAGTCGGAATCAAACAGACATTGCGATGTCCTTCTCCTCGGCTTTCGTGATATTGATGAATCACTAAAAGTCCGGCGTATTCACCTTGAGAACCAGCATTTGGTTGGAGAGAAATTCCCGCAAAGCCAGTTATTTCTGCTAACCACGCCTCAAGCTGCTGGAACAAGATTTGATAACCTAGCGTTTGGGATGAGGGCGCAAATGGATGAATATTGCCAAATTCCTCCCAGGTGACAGGTATCATCTCCGCCGTGGCGTTTAACTTCATCGTGCAAGATCCCAAAGGAATCATCGATGTAGTTAAAGACAAGTCCTTAGTTTCTAACTTGTGTAGATAACGTAGTAATTCGGTTTCGGAGTGATAGCGGTTAAAGACGGGATGAGTGAGGTAACTGCTGGTACGGGCAAAAGTTGAATTTTGTAAAGCGGATGGGCGCTGTGTTGCAATCAAGTCTCCAATTTCTTGAAAACTGAAATAAAGGGGATCAGAACCCGCAAAAATCTGCCAAAGTTCTACAACATCATCAACTGTGGTTGTCTCATCTAAGGAGATTCCCACCGCAGTGTCATCAAAAATCCGTAAATTAATATTACGAGCTTGGCAACCTTCAAGAATTGTTTTTAAATTGCGCCTTCCCAACTCCACCCGCAGGGTATCAAAGAAAGGTTCTGAACTGATGCTGTAACCCAAACGCTTTAATCCTGCTGCCAACATTAAAGTTAGCTGATGGATATTCTCAGCAATGTTCTTCAGTCCATCCGGGCCGTGATAGACAGCGTACATACTCGCCATTACAGCCAACAGCACTTGTGCAGTACAAATATTACTTGTGGCTTTTTCTCTACGGATGTGTTGTTCGCGGGTTTGTAATGCTAAACGCAAAGCAGGCTTACCTTGCGCATCTTTAGATACACCAACAATTCGCCCTGGAACTTGCCGCTTATACTCTTCTTTGGTAGCAAAGTATGCCGCATGAGGCCCTCCAAACCCCAAGGGAATACCAAAGCGCTGAGTACTACCTATCGCAATATCAGCACCAAATTCACCAGGAGGTGTCAGTAAAGTTAAGCTTAAAGGGTCTGCTGCTACCGTGACCAATGCACCCTTAGCATGGGCCTTTTCGATAAAAGCGCGGTAGTCGTAAATAGTACCATCACTAGCAGGGTATTGGAGAATCGCCCCAAAAATCGGTTGAGCAAAATCAAAGGTTTGATGGTCAGCAATAATAATGTTTATCCCCAGAGGTTTAGCCCTTGTTTGCAGGACATCTATAGTTTGGGGATGACACTCACGGGAAACAAAATAGGCATTTGCTTTATTTTTACAAACACCATAACTTAAGCTCATGGCTTCTGCTGCTGCTGTGGCTTCATCAAGTAATGAAGCATTAGCAATTTCCAAACCCGTCAAGTCAATAATTAAAGTCTGGAAATTTAGCAACGCTTCCAAGCGTCCTTGAGCAATTTCTGGCTGATAAGGGGTGTAAGCAGTATACCAACCGGGGTTTTCCAGGATATTTCGCTGGATTACTGGTGGCGTAATGCAATCGTAATATCCCATCCCAATAAATGAACGGAAGACCTGATTTTTCTCAGCAATTTTTTTTAACTGGCCCAGTGCTGCGTACTCAGTTTGCGCCTCTGGTAATTTTAGTGCTTCTTTGAGCCGAATTCCTTGAGGTACAGTTTTATCGATGAGCGCATCCAGGCTGGGAAGGCCTAAGACACCAAGCATTTGCCGAATGTCATCAGAGTTAGGCCCAATATGCCTTTGTATAAAATTATTTAAATTATGCTTCCTTTGGTCTAAGATTTGGCGATCGCTAGACTTGGGAATAGGGGCTTGTACCACAAATTGCTCTCCCGATGGAACTATTTAATATTTTGCAATAAATATAAGGTATTGGGCATGGGAAATGGGGCATCAGGCATTTGTCAAGAGGAGCCAGTCACGTGCGGAGGTTCCCTCCGTTGAGTGAACTGGCGTTCAAGGGTCAAGGGTCATTAGTCATTGGTTATTACTTATTTCCCCCTTCTTTCCCCACACTCCCCACACTCCCTCATCCCCCTGCCCCTCTGCTTTCTACTCCCCTTCCACCTGGGCGCGATACTCGTCTGCACTCAAGGCATCCTCGATTTCATCGGGGTCATTGACGCGAACTTTGAGGAACCACGCTTCGCCGTATGGGTCTTCTGCTACTTGTTCTGGAGACTCAATTAATTCCTCATTGCGTTCAATAACTGTACCGGTGACGGGCGAATTCAAGTCTTCAACAGCTTTTACTGATTCAATCGAGCCAAAGGTATCACCTTTAGTAATAGCATCGCCAACTTCTGGCAATTCCAAAAATACAACATCACCTAATTGATCGACAGCAAACTCAGTAATGCCAATGGTCGCAATTTCACCTTCTATGCGCACATATTCATGAGTATCCAGGTATTTCAAATCCTGAGGATATTCAAAAGACATATTATTTTCCTCTCCACATCAAAAAGTTACTGCCTCAAGATTTATCCAAGGCACATCTGGTAATTAACCATACTGTAGATTAATTAATCGGCACAATAAATCAAGGGGTTGTCAAAAGTCCAGAGTCCATTTACTGTTGACTGCTGACTATTGACCTTAGTTAGTTACTCGATTCTTTGAGCGATAAAAAGGTCGTTTAACGACGGATGTTTGGTAAGCTTTACCGCGAATTTCCACTTCTAGTTGCTGACCAACAGAGGCTAGTCCAGAAGGGACGTAAGCTAAGGCAATAGGATAACCGAGAGTAGGTGATAGTGTACCGCTGGTAACTTCTCCTACTACTTTACCTGAAGATAATACTTGATACCCGTGACGGGCAATATTTCTGCCTGGCATTTGCAAACCTACTAGCCGACGCTGCAATCCCTCGGCTTTTTGCTGTTCTAAAACTGCACGCCCAATAAAATCACCTTTGGTATCTAAATGAACTAGCCAACCTAAACCCGCTTCTAAGGGGGTAGTGCTGTCGTCGATATCTTGACCGTAAAGTGCCATTGCTGCTTCTAATCTGAGGGTATCTCTAGCACCCAGACCGCAGGGAATTACACCAGCATCATAAAGACGTTGCCATAATTCTACGCCTACCTCTGGATCTACCATCACCTCAAATCCATCTTCGCCAGTGTAACCTGTGCGGGCGAGGAGGCCTGTTTTTCCTAGTACTGGCGCTTGGAGATGACCAAACGCTTTAATTGGTTGTAAATCTGCTTCTACAAAAGGCTGGAGATAATTAATGGCTTTTGGCCCTTGTACGGCAATTAAAACTTTGTCTTTTGATAAATCTTGAAATTCAACTGTATTTAGGTCAAGGTGTTGCAATAACCAAGCTTTATCTTTAGCTGTGGTTGCGGCATTGACAATAATCGCTACTTGTTGATTACCAGTGCTGTCTTCACCTTGGTAATAAACAATAATGTCGTCAATAATTCCGCCCTGAGGATTTAGCAATACTGTGTATTGTGCTTGACCGGGTTTTAAACGGTTTAAATCGGAGGGAACTAAAACCTGAAGCTGAGAGATCGGGTTTTGACCTTGGAGAGTAAATTTACCCATGTGGGAAATATCGAACATTCCTGCTGCATTTCTCACAGCTTCATGTTCCTTGCCAATACCAATAAACTGCACAGGCATTTCCCAACCACCAAAGCTGGTGAGGCGTGCCCTGAGTTCTACAGCTATTTGATATAAAGGAGTTCGCACCAAAGATTGGGCGATTTCTGATTCTTGATTAGCCACAGCTATTTTTGCTTTTGCGATCGCACTTCAACATCTATCCTACGAGATGAGGGAGTGTGGGGAAGGGAGAAATGCCAATGCCCTATTTCCAAGCCAGTGAGGTTTAATAATTAATGACAGAAGTGTTGAGATTTATTAAGAAAAAATTATGAAGTATGGAAAACTGCTAGCTAGCTTTGTCTTAGCTATGGTTCTTTTTTTGTTCCCCTTATCGGCGCAAGCTGCAAGTTCTTCCAGTATTACCCGTTCTGCTGGCGACGAACTTAAAGGTAAAGATTACTCTGGTCAAAATCTCATCGGCACTGAATTTACCAATGTTAATTTAGAAAACGCTAATTTTAGTAATGCTGACCTCCGCGGTGGCGTGTTTAACGGTACGGTTTTGCAGGGAGTTAATCTACACGGTGTCGATTTTAGTAATGGCATCGCCTATTTAGCAAAGTTTAGGGGTGCTAATTTAAGCGATGCTATCTTCACAGATGCCATGATGTTGCGTTCCACCTTTGATGATGTTGACATCACAGGCGCAGATTTTACCAATGCCGTCTTAGACGGGCCGCAGGTTAAGAAACTTTGCGCAAAAGCCACGGGCGTTAATCCTAAAACTGGCGTAGATACCCGCGAATCTTTAGGTTGTAAGTAAGAAATTATAAAGGCAGAGGGCAGAAGGCAGGAGGCAGAAGGAAAGACAAGACAAAACTTCCTCCTTGTCTCCCCACACTCCCCACACTCCCCACACTCCCTCATCCCCCCTGTTCCCCTCGCAACAGGGGTTTTTACTAAGTACTTTTTCCTACTAATGGGGTGGTTTCGAGGGAAACAATCACCCCAAAAACACAAAAAATCCTGAAATCTATATAAATTAATGGTTTCATATGTTCACATCAGGCTACTACACCTTAGAATGATTCATTGAAAAGTCGAGCCAATGGGATTTGCAGCCATTTTGAGTAAAAATGCTCCCAAAGGATGACTTTTGTATTGAAGCCAACAGAGATTTCCGTAAGGATGTATCAGGGTGCATCTATGAACGGATCTCAAGTAAACCTCAAGGAGTTTGATATGAACAAAGGCGAATTAGTTGATGCTGTAGCTGAAAAGGCTAGTGTAACCAAAAAGCAAGCAGACGCTGTTCTGACTGCGGCTTTGGAAACGATCATTGAAGCTGTTTCCTCTGGCGATAAGGTAACGCTGGTAGGATTTGGTTCTTTTGAATCACGGGAACGTAAAGCCCGTGAAGGTCGTAACCCCAAAACCAATGAGAAGATGGAAATTCCTGCTACCAAGGTTCCTGCGTTCTCTGCTGGTAAGTTGTTTAGGGAGAAGGTTGCACCCCCAAAATCGTAGGTTCTGCTTTTAGGAACCTTGATTTGATGCGGCAAAGAGCACACGGGGGCAATTTAGCTTGGGCAGCAGCACTGGCTGGCTGTCCCCCTGCTGCTATTCTGGATTTTTCTGCCAGTATTAGCCCTTTGGGGCCACCGAATAGCGCGATCGCGGCTATTCAATCCCAAATCGGTAATCTTAGGCACTATCCAGATCCTAATTACAGTGAACTGAGGCTCGCTCTCAGTCACTTCCATCAACTGCCGTTTGAGTGGATTCTGCCGGGCAATGGTTCAGCAGAATTACTTACTTTAGTTGGTCGGGAATTAGCAGAATTAGCCGCAACAGTTGTAATTACTCCAGCCTTTGGCGACTACTACCGGACTCTCTCGGCGTATAACGCTCAATTACTGGAGTTTCCTGTTGATTTGGAATTGGGTAATTTGTCATCTTTCCTTGACAATGCACAAAAGTTAAAGAAGTCAGGGCTACTCCTAAACAATCCCCATAACCCAACAGGAAAACTTTTTTTACGGGAATCGATTCTCCCCTACCTGGATCGATTTGCCTTGGTAGTGGTAGATGAAGCGTTTATGGACTTTTTGCCTCCCGATGAGGAACAAAGTCTGATTTCGCTAGTGCAGGAATATGACAATTTAGTAGTGTTGCGATCGCTTACAAAATTTTACAGTCTGCCTGGTCTGAGACTGGGATATGCGATCGCTCATCCTGACCGCCTATCTAGATGGCAGTTGTGGCGCGACCCCTGGCCTGTCAATACGTTGGCATCAGCGGCGGCGATAGCTGCACTTCAAGATAGGGAATTTCAAGAGCAAACCTGGTTATGGCTACCACCTGCAAGAACTCAACTCCTTCAGGGGTTGGCGGCAATTCCAGGATTAAAACCAGAAAACAGCGCTGCTAACTTTTTACTGGTAGAGTCAAAACAGTCTATTTTGCAGTTGCAGCAGCAATTACTGACGCACCACCAGATTTTAATTCGCGATTGCCTGAGTTTTAAAGAACTAGGCGATCGCTTTTTCCGGGTTGCTGTACGTACTCAAGCAGACAACCAAAGCTTACTCACAGCGCTACACTCAGTGATAAGTGCTGATTGATAAGTTTTGTGTCACTCGTTAGCGGCCAATTTATGTTTGATTTTTTATTGGCCGCTAACTGATGAACAATGACCAATAACCATTGACCAATGACAAATGACCATTGACTACGATGTTGTGATTATTGGTGGCAGTCTTGCTGGACGCTACGCAGCCTTAGTAGCAACCCAATTAGGAGCTAAAGTTGCCTTGGTGGAACCCAAAATTAACTATGGGTTTCTATATCACCATGCGATTAGCGAAATCAGCAACCTAGCGCAGCATCTACGCGATGTAGTTGGTCTAAATATTCATGCCTCACAGGTTGAAACCCCAGGCAAATCTCCCATATCTGTAGTATTGCCAGAGGCGATGCAATATGCTCAAGGCGTTGCCTCCAATGTGGAAGCACAGCATTCTGCCGCTAACCTAGCCGCTTTAGGAGTGGATGTCATTTTTGACAGCGGTCAATTTCAAGCTTCACCCCATTTAGCATTTGCCGTTAGCGATCGCCGACTACGGGCACGTAACTATTTGCTAGCTAGTAGTTCGCGTCCTACCATTCCCGACATCGATGGATTATCAGCCACAGGCTACCTTACCCTATCAAATATTTGGCAATTCCTCTTGTCCGGGCAAGGAAACCCCACTCCAAAATTACCTAAAAATTGGGTAATTCTTGGTGGCGTTCCTCAAAGCATAGAAATAGCTCAAACCTTAGCACGCTTAGGTTGCCATGTGACACTCATCGTTAAGCGTCCCCAAATATTACCCGATCTCGATCCAGAAATATCCCAGTTACTTCAGGCACAATTAGAAGTTGATGGCGTGCGTGTTATCACTCAAACACCAGTCACCCAGGTGATGCGAATTGAAGATAAAAAGTGGATTCAAGCAGGAGATAAAGCCATTGAAACCGATGAAATTTTAGTAGCAACTGGACAGCAGCCTAAGGTTGAATCCCTAAATTTAGCAGCAGTAGACGTGAAATGGTATCGGCGTCATCTAGTGGTGAATGAGAAATTACAAACCACTAATCCTCGCATTTATGCTTGTGGTGATGTGATTGGTGGCTATGACTTTGCCAATGTCGCTAATTATGAAGCGAGAATAGCGTTAAACAATGCCCTCTTTTTTTCAAAGTCGCGAGTTAATTATCGGTGCATACCTTTAGCAATATTTTCTCAGCCAATGTTAGCGCAAGTAGGTCTTACAGAAAACAAGGCCAAGCGCAAGTATAATCGTCATGAAGTTTTAGTAGTGCGACAATATTTTAAAACAGTAGCAGCAGCCCAAATTCGTAGCGAGACTACAGGCATTTGTAAATTAATATTGTTACGTAATGGCGAAATCTTAGGAGCCGAGATATTTGGCGAATCCGCAGGAGAATTAATTAATTTTATTGCTTTGGCAATGTCCCAAAATCTTAAAATACAACAGCTAGAAAACTTATCTCCTGTATATCCTAGTTTCTCAGAAATTTTAGAAAAATCTTTCAGAGAGTGGCATAAACAAAAATTGAATAGCAACCTTTCTAGACAAGAATTTCTAGAAAGTTTCTTCCAGTTCCGCCGCAATTGGAATATATAAACATCTAATTACAAATTACGAATTATTAATTAAAATCCATACTACTGCTGCTGTCACCAAGGGAACGCTGAGGTTATCTGTTCCATGAGGTGAAACTCCCTCAGCTAGCGTCGCCAAAGTCCCACTAACAACAGCAGCCAATAAAGCTTTATTAACTCCATAAGCTATTGCTAACGGACTCAGTAACGAATCAGGTAGTAAAAGTAACACCAAAAAAATCGCTGTCGTACTTGCGAGAAACATGGTTACTGAACCCTCCCAAGAACGGACAGAAGTTCCCACTTGGTATTTATGCTGACCAAAACGCCTCCCAACTAATGCTGCTAGGGCGTCTCCCCAAGTCATAGCCATCACTCCAGCTACAGCAATAGGGACATTATCTACTGGGCCAGAAGGTCGCCACAGCAGTGCAAACAGGAGTGTTACAGAAATCGCAAAATAGACCGTCCCTGGTGAACTATCCTCAGTATCCATTGCACCGACAATTCGGTAACGATAGAGTAAATAGTTAACTGCAATAAACGTAGCAAAAGGCACGATCCCAATTTCCCAGCGGTGAAAAAGCAGAAGTATACCAAATACCCACATTCCCGCACCTACATGGATAATCTTACGAGTAAGATTCGGCTGGACATGAAATACTCTACCTAGCGCTTCACCAAATAGAAGGAGAGCGATCGCATAACCATAAGATGCTGCCAATCCTATAAAATCGCTATAGCCGATCCAGTCATTACTCATTAGCCTGACGCCTTGATTCTATTTTGGTTAAGTAGAGAGTTTAATCAACAAAATACCCGATTACTTACAGGACTTACGCAACTGGCACAATGCGATCGTTAGTTCATAGTACATAGGTATTAATTAAATCTGATTTTGAAAGCTTTGCCTTCGTAATAGAAGTCGCTGTCTTGGAAGTACTATCGAAATATTCGTGAGAAAATAGGTAGAGGTTATATTAGATAAATTTCGCTAAGGGTAATGAGATTTACTAAGCTTAATTACTGCCAATATTTATTAAGTAGTCAAATTAATTATACAATTACCAATTTGGCAGAGCATTTAGAGAGTATTAGTCATGACGCAATTAACTATTATTTGAAAACCGAAAAATTAACACCTCGTTTACTATGGGATAACGTGAAAGAGGTCGTTGAGTCTGATGAAAATGGTTACATCATATTTGATGATAGCGTTTTAGATAAAAAGTATTCTGAAGAAATAGAAATAGTCAGAAGACAATATAGTGGTAATGAGCATGGTGTCCTGAAAGGCATTGGTGTAGTTAGCTGCGTGTATGTCAACCCTACACTTCAAAGATTTTGGGTCATAGATTATCGAATTTTTAATCCTGATGTCGATGGGAAAACCAAGATAGACCATGTGAAAGATATGCTCCAAAACCTTGTGTATCATAAGCTTTTACCATTTGATACTGTTTTGATGGATACATGGTATGCGGTACACAGTTTAATGCTATATATTGATAGCTTAGACAAAATTTATTATTGCCCTTTAAAAAATAATCGTTTAGTTGATGATACATTTGGTCAAGAAAAATATAAACGGATTGAATTATTAGAATGGAACCAAGAAGAATTAGACTGTGGTAAAATCATAAAAATTAAAGGATTCCCAGCTAATAAAAAAGTGAAACTATTCCGGGTTACTGTTTCTACCAACAGAACGGATTATGTCGCCACTAACGATTTATCTCAAAGTTCCACGGATGTTGTACAACAGGTGTGTAAAATTCGTTGGAAAATAGAGGAGTTTCACAGGGAAATTAAACAACTAACTGGCATTGAATCTTGCCAGTGTCGGAAAGCTAGACTCCAAAGAAATCATATTGCTTGTGCAATGTTGGTTTGGGTTAGGTTAAAGAATTTAGCCTATAGAACTGGCAAAACTATCTATCAAATCAAGCATAACTTGCTTTCTAATTATTTAATTCAGCAACTGAAGCGCCCAAGTATTTTTATGTGCTTGGTTTGATTTATATTGTCGCGTGTCAGGGCTTTGCCCTGCCTGCTATTTGTGCCAATTGCGTAAGTCCTAACTTACTCAAAATGCCTTATTGCCTGCTTAAAATGCCTTATTGATTACTTAGAACAGTATATTACTTACTCAAAATACCTTATCGCCTTCTCATTGTGGCGTTTTATGCAAACAAAATGGCTTATTAACTACTCAAAATTTCTTATGACTTACTTGTTGCAGTGAATCAAGCACTCATTATGGTGTTTTCCGCAAGTAAAATAGGTTATTGCTTACTCAAAATAGTTGATTATTTACTTATTTCAGTAAATCGCGCACTCATTGTGGTGTTTTCCGCAAGTCATATAGCAGTCATAAAGGAGTTACGAACAAAAAGATACCCGACTTCTTGAAAAAGTCGGGTATCTGAACCTCTCGATGTTTGCAGTAGCTGAATAACATTAGCCATTGAGGATTTGCACATTCTCTATTCCCTATTTCCTGTACCCTTATTACTTTTGCTTTTGGGATTTTTTTCTGTTAACGAAACACTGCCAATTCCTTGGAGAATTCCACGACCAATTAAGCCCAAACCGCGACCAATGACTTGGGTGAGAATGAAGACAATTCCACTACCAAAAATAGATAATAGCGATTGTATTCGAGGTGCGATCGCATCGCGAAATTCTAAGAGCAATGTCACCACCAACGGTAGATTTGATAGTTGCGCTAACTCCTGACCACGCGGTGCATAAATTGAAGTTTTCGCAATTCCACGCGGTGCAAACACAAATAGCTCATAGCGGCTTTCAAAAATTGCCTTTGGCTCATTTATATAATTATTTAAACGGTATTTCCAAGATAAATTATTTCTAAATCTTTCAATATCTCTCGTTGAAATCAATCTCCGATCGTAATAACTTTGCTTGATCGCTTCTAAATCTGCCAAGGAGTTAAGTAGCGGCTGCACTACTCCATTAGCTACTTGAATCAGCAAATTTTCTAAAATCATTAATGCTTGCGATCGCGCTTCCAAGCTACCTGCTGGATAAGATGTATTATCAACTTGTAAATCGGTTTGAAATAGTACGTGAGAAAATAGCTCTATTATTAAAGGGATTTTATTCAGAATTTCAGTTTGGACTATTTGATAGCTTTGCAGTAATAATTTAACAATTTCTATCTGGCGATCGCCCACTTGCAAGCGCGAGAATTTCCCAAAAAAATCTGTAATGGTGACTTGCCACAAATCGTGTAATATCGTGAATTTTAAATCAGATAATTGATTGATTGTAATTTGAGCAACCCGCAGTTCGTCTAATTGGTGAGCCAGTTTTTGCAGAATTAAGTAAAGTAATTCTCGCTTTTTATCTTCGCGTAGAATATCAATTTCTAAAGGAATATCTGTGACATTCTCTAGAGGTAATTGCAAATTAGTAATACAAGCTGCAAATAAATTAGATTGTAATGCCCTAGGGCTAAGTAAAGGTGGTGAATTTTGGAGTTGTGGCGAATCTAATGGAGCAATGGCACTGTTTTGAGCAGGAATTACCAAAGGTATTTGCACGGAAGATGACACAAATTGTTGCGGCTGTTCCTGTTGGCTTTCTTGTGGTAAAGTCAACGTTCGATTCAGCAGCCAACGCGCTGCTAATAGTTCTCGTCGCCGTCCAGCGAGAATTGCTTTATCCATTAGTGGTAGTCCAGGTACTTGCAATTGTGCTGTCACCGAGTTAAGGGTGGTTTCAATGTAAGTAATTCCTGACAAACGCAAATTATTTCTGAGCCTGGCGAAGGGGAGGGTTGAATGCTGAATGCTAATTTCTGAGTGCTGAGTTTCCTCCTCCCCAAACCAAGCAGAACCACCTTGCGCTACTTCTTGCATAGCCCTTACCAATTCAGAGACGGGAGTTCCTTTAGGACAGTAACCATTTACACCAGCTGCCTTTGCTGCTAAAAGTAACCCTGGTTCTGTCACGGAACTCAGAATTAGTACGGGTAGATGGGGGTATAAAGCTTTCAGTTGCCCGTAGAGTTGTAATCCTTGCTGTTGCAGCTTGGGAGAACGGTAATTCCCTAATTCCAAAACTACCAAATTTACTTGATTAGGGTCTTGTTTGGCTAGTTCTGCTAAAACTTGTAAAGCAGCGGTATCCGTTTCGACTTCCCCTACTATTAGCAAATTAGGAATTTCTGCCAATGCTACCCGCAGTCCTAAACGGAAGATCGGGTCTTGGTCGATTAACAATAATCTTAGAGGGCGATCGCTCATAGTTTGCTCGTAAACACAAACCCTATTCTTTCCCAACTAAACCACAACTTCGATACTCTTGATTGTGGCTTCTTTACGCAACCTCTTGAAAAATGGAGCATAATTGCCATAGGCAGCCATTAACCATGTAATTAAATGAACCTTCATATCCGGCATTGGTTAGCGGAAAATAGTATCGAAATACACAGGCTTCATGAATTGTCAGTCGGGCAAATGGCAGGAGTTGCCTACCGTATTGTTCAGGACATGGAAGTTAAAAGCCTGATGCCATTTGATATTTGTACCCTAACAGAGGTACTAGAACTTCCCCTCAAAGCAGTTTGGGAAGAAATTACTGCTATTGCTCATTTGACTGAAAATCTTTTGCGTAGTCTCAGCCAAAAAAAACCCCTAAAACGTAATGAGGGAACATGGCTGGCATTTCAAATTGCTTATCTTCATAGTTTGCAACAAGTTTTAGCGCAGGAAGTCGGCTTGCAAAAACCTTGGTTAGATCGAGCCACGATCTGGAATCAGGGTTCGCGAGAAAAAATAGAATCTCCACTGCAAGACGGCCACCTGCATGAGTTGCTGGATACTCTCAACCCAGTAAAACTGAGTGATACTCAAGCAGAACAAGCACTTTCTTTAGTAGCAGGTTCGTTACTCGTACAACAAATCAACAATGTAACCATAGCTTGGCTGATTGCGAATGGTGCAGAAGAATTTGAGGCGAAACTTTTAACGCAGCGTTTGTCACACGCACTTCCTGGTTATTTGTTGAAAGTCATTGCTGAAAATCCTGCTCCTCTAGCTCAACTGCAAAAATTTGTGCGTTTGGGAAATTTCTCCCCCTCTAATTCAATCGATTTAGAACCCGAACTCATAGAAAACGCTCCCAGCCCTACAATAGATGACAAAATTGATATTTGTAGAGAAATTTACCGAGCTAGTTTACTCAAAAACCTCAGTCAACCCTTATTTATAGAATCCTTTGCGCTTCCGGATATTTATGTTCCCCTCAAAGGTTTGCCCATAGAAGAAGAAAGTAGTTTTGAGCAAAGTCAAAAAATTGGCTCTTTAATTGATTTACAAACATGGGCGCAACAACAGTTAGCCGATTTAGAGACTATTGCTGTTATAGAATCGGAACCTGGTTGTGGTAAAACTAGTTTCTGTCAAATTTGGGCTGCAAAGATCGCGTGGGAACTTTATCCTAATTGGATGCCGATTATCATTCGGCTGCGAGATATCAAATACAACACAAGTTTAGTAGCAACTCTCAATTCAGCTTTTGGGCTAGATTTACAGCTAAATTTTGCTACTTGGTTAAAGCAAGATTATCCTCGCTGTCTGTTGCTGCTTGATGGTTTAGATGAACTCCCACCAACTAAGCAAGGTGACAGAGCAAAAGAGCTTTTTATTCAAGAGTTACTGAACTTGCAGTTGCAAGGACAACATAAGATTTTTTTGACAAGTCGGATAGGAACTTTACAGCAAATTGCTCCTACATTACCGCAGCAATTTAAAAGAATTACTATCCAGCCTTTAGATGTGGAAGATCTCAGATATTGGTTTCAACAATGGGCTATGGTGCAATCTTTGCCCGTAGCTCAAAACTATTTTACGTTCTTAAAACAGGCAGGATTATTTGCTAAGAAATCAAAGTTACCACAACTGTCTGCTTTAGTCCGCCAACCTCTAATGCTGTATTTGTTGGGCGTGCTACATCGTGACGGATTGTTAGACAATGAAATACTAAAATTAGCTCCTAATAGCGCACCCTTATTATGGGAAATTCACCATCGCCTGAGTCGATGGTTATTGGGTTATCCGCTAACAGGTGGGACAAAAACAATGCTCCTGCGGTCGGGTTCGGCTCATATCCACCGTACACCAGAAGCGATCGCCAATTTACTCTCTCATCGCCATCCCCAAGATTTCCTGGAGCTGATGCAGGCGACGGCTTTAAAGATTTTACACAGCGATCGCGCCCAAATTAATTTATCTGCTGAATTTTCGCTTCCAACTCTACCAAGCTTTTATTTTAGAACTCAGCACTCACTCAGCATTGAATTGACTCACCCCAATTTAGGCGAATACCTCTATGCAGAAGCTATTGTTACCCAATTAAAAATCCTTACCCAGCGTCAAGAACCAGTAGATCGTCAATCGCCATTTATCCTTGACTCTCCCTCTAGCGTTGCCCAACACCTTTACAACTTGCTCGGTTACGGTATTCTTAGTCAGGAAATAGAAACACTTGTCATTGAGGGTTTACGCCATCAACAAAAGTGGCAATTTTCCTTTGAAGTTTTGTTTCAACGTCTTGAGTCTTTCTGGCGTGATTACTGTCAAGGTCGGTGGTTAGATGAAGGGATAGTACACCAAGCCGCGACTAATTTTCACGCTCTGCAAAACCCCATTACTATCGAGCAGGTAAATGCAGCAGTCGGACTCAATGTATTTTTATTACTATGTGCTTGCGATCGCACAGCTAACGTTTCTTTTTCACCTTGTGGCAATCCTAAAAATTTAGCCGAATTCAATCCCCAAGCTCTGTACGTGCTCATTGGGAGAACAGCAGTTTTATCAGCCAATACTTTTGCCAAGCGCGTCAGATTCCAATCTCTATCTGGAATCAACTTATCTGGTGCATTTTTGTTACACGTGATTCTCGCTAGGGTAAATCTCAAACAAACAAACTTCTTAGAAGCAACATTGATGGGTGCGAATTTAGCAGGTGCAAACCTCACGGACGCAAATCTACTTGGTGCAAACCTCATAGGTGCAGATCTTACAGGTGCTAACCTCACAGGCGCAAATCTCACAAGTGCTAACCTCACAGGTGCTAACCTCACAGGTGCTAACCTCACAGGTGCTAACCTCACCTATACCTGCCTGTTTGATGCGCTGTTGTCGGATATCCAGAAAGAAGTTGCAATGTTAAATGGTGCTATCTTCTCTTTAGAAGAGTTTCAACGCCTGAAACGGTTTGTGTCAGAGAACTCTCCCTTAGCTACTTTCAACACAGCAGCAAACACAGATATTTACGGAGAAAATATTCTGAATCTAGGGTTAATTGAAGGACAAGAAGACGATCCAACTGTCCCTGTAGATTTAAATTAACAGTTGTTTGCCATTAGCTGGCTTGGGAGTTGCGATAACCATAAAAATTGATACTGTAATCGGTAATCCGTACTCCTGTTTGCTGTTCGACTTGACGGATAACTTCTTCTGGTAGTTCTATATGAACGTCGAGAATTTGATTGGTATCAACACAGTTAACATGACTATGGGAATCACTGATATTACCGTATAAACGCCCGTCGCAGCGTTCAATACACTCAATAATACCTTGACTGGATAAAGCTTCTAAATTTTGATAAACAGAAGTATGACCAATATCTTTACCTTGCTGGTTCAAGCGATCGTAAATCTCTCTAGCAGAAAGATGTTCGTTTGCTTGCCAAAGTAGTTCTAGAATAAAGCGACGCTGACGGCTGACGCGCATTCCTAACAGTTGACACTGCTCAAGTGCATCTTCTAAAGAACGAATTGGTTTTGTAGTAATTGCTTGTTTTTGCATATTTTTAAGTTTGTTAATTGTTAGGATGATTTTCCCAAATAGAGGGTTAATTGATTATTCTTACTTATATGTGAGATATTACTACTGTGTGTCCTGACCTGTGTTATCTGCGATCGCTACGGCATTTACAGGTCAATAGATTTCTTTGCTGGTTGAGGTCGTTTCGTTACTTCCTAATCTAAAACAAACTCATTACAACTTTAGCTTAAATTGGTTGGTAATGTCCACCTAACAGCAGGTGTGTTCCTTGTCTGAAGGAGTTAGCTAATATCTAGTTCCCAAGGTGGAAACCTTTTTTACAGTCACTTCCATGCGGAGAAAGCGTGTAAGGCGCTACTGATACACTCACAGAGCTAACGCAGTGGCTGTGCTGTACTAGACTTACAGGCTGAATCATCACCACAAAACATTCTCCAGCTTTCTCAATGCTGAATTTCTCTTAGCTGTAGTTCAGTTCGGTTGCTGAAAAAGACAAGTATTAAAGTTCTTAAAATTACAGCTAAACTGATATAAATACGGTTGAGTAAAGTGTGGTTTATTTGAGACTCTTATTATTAAGTAAACCTTAAGAAAAGAATTTAGCGATCGCTCACCGAGCAAAATTATTTTTAACTTTTTTTAATATTTTCCTGAATCGGAAATCCTCTGTGCTATTCATTTGTAGATACTTATCTATTAGCTTGTATAATTCAATCTACGAATATAATTTAATAATCTGCAAAAAGAAAATAAGATTTTTTCGATAGCATTGCCTCACAAAAATTGGAATGTAATTAACACGGAAATCATAGCTAAAATCAGCAAAAATTCAGCATATTCACGTATTAACATAGCGTCCGCAAATTTACATAATGTCTAACAGGTAAATACAAACAGCTGAAACTTAATTTTTGATATTTATCAGAGCCAAAAAATATTGAGTTCAATTTCAGTATTTACTGTCTAATTTTTATGGAGTAAGTAACTAGAGCAAATAAAATTACAAAGGATAACTATATGCAAAGCACAGCGTTTGTACCTTCGGGTATAAACCATGAATGCATCAATGTTAATGGCATATGTTATAGGGAAATACAAAGCAAAGATGGCAAGATGCCATTTTTAGCCGTAGACTACCTATCTTTTCAACAGGAGGTCTAGTGGTGAAATGAATGCCAGTAACTCTTAAGCTAATGAATTTCCTTTAAATTTCGGCAAATAGACAAAGACGTTATAGGGCGCGATTAATAAATATCGCGTCTTTAATTTTGCCCATGAAAATGACAGCAAATTTACCGCAAATCTAGCATCGCTCCCTGAAAGCTGCTACTGTGAATTGTCGAGCCTACAGTTGAGCATAAAATAGTGGCTGCTGAGTCAATGACAATTACAATCGCAATCAATACTGACGCCATTAACAATCTGGATCTGTCGCCCGCCTCAACGGTGATTGAGAAACTCTTACAAGAGGAAGCGATTGCATCCCACGAACAGCAACTGCGTTTTGAAATCAAATATAACCTCGAACCAGGAGATCCAAGGGAACTTTCAGAGGTTCCTGAGATCCGGCTGTGGTTTGTCCGTTTAGATGCTAGATATCCCTGGCTAGCATTTTTATTAGATTGGAAAGCAGGAGAATTCGCCCGTTATACTGCCATGCTTGTACCGCATCAGTTTAGCGCTAAAGAAGGCATTCAATTTAATCCTGAAGCCTTAGAGATATTTTTGATGCACAAAATCTTCATTTTAAGTGATTGGCTAAAACAACAGGGCTTACCCACTCAATCACGACTAAAATCTCTAGCACAAATGCTAGGTTACGAATTAGATGACGCTTTCTTTGAAATGTTTTAAAGATGTCATAGGTAATGGAAATTTTGGGAAATGGATAATTCAAACTTTCCATTACTCATGACCAAACTTATAAATAATTTTTATATCAGTTCAGGCGGCAGATAAAGCTTAAAGCAGCATTAAAAGCAAATTCCACTGCTTTCGATTTGCTGGGTAAGGCAGCCTGCCATATTCGATAATCGTTATAGGCAATAATTAAGTTAGCTATATCATCAATTTGAACTTTATTTAGTACATCATATTGAGCTGATTCAAAATCTTGTAATGTACCATTTTTGACGAAAATATCTCGTGCTGCTTGAATAAATCCATCTAAAGTTGCTTGTATATATTCTTGACCCACATCTTCTGCAAACACAGTAGAAGTTTTGAATCCCTTTACTTCCTCGACCAGCAGATTGGCAATTTCTCTACCTACTTGATGATTCCAATCATAAGGCAGGTGAATATCTAGATATTCACATCCGTTATCTTTATATTTCAGATATTCATGAATATCTACAGCAACTTTAGGTAGTTGATAACCAGCCAATAGTTGTTGTAAGGGATTGGTATTTGTATTAATCAAAGGATCGCGAAATATTTTTTCGTCGCCTTCTCGACATTCATATACAAGATAAGTCCAAATACCTGACTCACAAGTTTCGTCTTGTTTTGCTTGGTAGAAAGTTATAGTTCCATCTGCTTCACACTCATAATAGGCATTATGAACATCGACGAATTCGCAGCGATGTAAGCACTGAAAATTTAAGATTCTTTTAAAAATTGCAGTTATATGGTGAGGCTGACTTTCAATCTGAATGTAACGCTTGGGACTACTAAGAAAGCCATGCAATCGAATTGCCATTGATTTTTCCTTTGGATAGAGCAACATCAGTCACGGTAAATGCACCTGCCCAAAAACAATAGGATATTAAGGAACACTAATTTGAGGTGTTCGATTCACTTGTAGGCTGAACCAATTTGGTGATTTTCATAACTTGCGATCGCCTAAAAGTCGAGTGAGTCTTGCCAGTGATTCAGGCTGAGGTTGTTAGTTTTTGTCTTAACGTAAATCTTTACAACACTATAAATTTCTTGTTGAAAACAAAATATACCTCCAGGCTCAAAAGGTTAAGTAAATTACAGATGTTAGGAATAATCCAAGTTGTATTTTTCCCACAAGTTTAACGAAACTAACAAATTTCCTCAGAAGAAATTTACTTTTTCTAGAAACCTTGTCCTATAAATAAACAGAAATCCGCTAAGTAGCGGATTTAATAGGATACAGGGATGAGTTGTCTATATTTTGAATACTGGCGCAGCGCTCTGAAAATTTAAATATATGGGGGTATAAAAGAGTAAATAATGAAAACTATTACACCCCCAAAACCACGAACTCAGGCTCAAAAAATAAACTTTTTGGGTGCTGTTGGGTTAGCTACCCCAGATTTTATCCAAAACTACCGTTGGAGAAATATCTGCCAATTTGCCTGTGGGGGATTTAATCGCCAGGAATTTCTCGCTTGTGGGCAATAACTGCGCTGGATCTGTGGCTCCAAATAAGCCAATCGTATAAGTTTGGACTGCAACGCTAAGTGGCAAGGCTACCCTGTCAGTAGTTAGCATCAAACTTGCTCCACCAACAAAAGCAGCCAGCTTGCCAATATTATCAGGGGAAGTCACCTTAAGATGATGACAGGTTTCCAAAAGCGATCGCACAATTTGTTCATCCTCAGGTTCTTTGACAATCACCACAGGTAAATCTGGCTGCTTTTGTTGAAAGTCTTGAATGATTTGCCGCCAATTTTTCACAGCATAAATTTGGGATGATGGGCTAGAACCAGGATAAATCAAGACATAACCTGTTTCATTGATTCCTAGGCGCTTTTGTTCGTTTTGCGCCCACTCAAGATCGGGTTTTGGCACATTGACTGCTAATTCTGGGCAAGGAGACTGAATATTTAACAGTTGCAGCAAGTCATGATATAACTCTGGCAAATACTGGGAAGGTTTGAACGGTATAGTTTTGGTGAGAAAAACTGCTCCTTTCCCTTGATAGCCAATACGTGTGGGAATTCCTGTCAGCCAGAGCATCAGACCCACCAACCAACTTTGCCCCACAGCAATGGCGACATCGTACTCGCGATCGCGAATCATGCCCACCAAATTACCCCAATCTGCCAAACTGTTACGGTCTTTGTAATCGAAGGTCAGTACCTCGTTAACTGACTTGCTGACCCGGTAGGCAGCCTTTGACCGGGGTTCCACCACGACATCGATCTGAGCATTGGGATAATAAAGCTTCAGATCGTCTAAAGTCGGAAACAAAAGAATTTGGTCGCCAATTCCGCCTGGTACAAGGGCTACTACTCGCATAATATTTATTGACGCTTACTCGCTCCCTATTTTAGGGGAAAATATATAGCCAAAAGATTGAAGAATTCTGTGTATTTACTAATTCCAGCTGCGGGTATCGGACGAAGAATGGGGAGCGATCGCAATAAACTCCTACTAACAGTGCGATCGCAACCGATTATTACTTGGACTCTCAAAGCCGCAGAAGCGGCAAATAGCATCAGTTGGATTGGGATTATTTCTCAACCCACCGACTGGGAAGATTTAAAGGCAATTCTTGCTGATTTAAAGCTGACTAAACCAGTGGAATTAATTCGTGGTGGCTCCACCAGACAAGAATCTGTTTACAATGGCTTGCAGGCGCTACCAGCCGTCGCAGAGCAAGTTTTAATTCACGATGGCGCTAGATGCCTCGCCACACCAGATTTACTCAATTCCTGTGCCCAAGCTATCCGCCACTGTCCTGGTTTGATTGCTGCCGTTCCCGTCAAAGACACGATCAAAGTCGTTGATGAACATGGCATAATCCAAAGTACGCCTGACCGACGCCAATTATGGGCAGCACAAACTCCGCAAGGATTTGATGTGAAATTATTAAAACAGTGTCATGCCGAAGGTTTGCGTCAAGGTTGGGAAGTAACTGACGATGCGGCTTTGTTTGAAAAGTGTGGTATCGAAGTCCGAATTGTCCAAGGAGAGGAGACAAATCTGAAAGTGACCACTCCCCAAGATTTGGCGATCGCAGAATTTATCCTCAAAAGTAGGGAATGAGGAAGCAGGGAAGGGAGCGTGGGGAGTGTGGGGAGTGTGGGGAGTGTGGGGGGACAAAGGAGAAATGCCCAATGCCCCATGCCCTAATATTGACAAATTATGTAAATTATGATATTATCCCACACACTTGCAACTCGTCTGTCGTCACTTGTCAGTTGCTATTGACTCTTGACTATTGACTATTGACTCTTGACTCATGAACACAGCCACAGCGACTAAGATAGAAGCAATTCTCTATTTAAAGGGTAAGCCCTTGTCGCTCGGTGAAATCGCCGAGTATGCCGCGTGCGATCGCGCTACGGTTGAGGAAGGCATAATTGAACTCATTGACGACTATGCCCGCCGGGATAGCGCCCTAGAAGTCGTAGAGACACCAAATGGTTATAGTTTGCAACTGCGGTCTGATTTTCATGACTTAGTGCAAACATTAATCCCCGTAGAATTGGGTTTAGGAGCATTGCGGACTTTAGCAGCGATCGCCCTTAATAGCCCAATACTCCAAAGCGACTTGATTAACCTCCGGGGTTCGGGAGTGTATCAACACGTTCCCGAACTTGTGGAACTTGGTTTTGTGAAGAAACGCCGAGACAGCGACTCTCGCTCTTACTCGCTACAAGTAACACCGAAATTTCATCAGTATTTTCAAATCGAGCAACTCCCTCAGATATTAGCCACAAATCAAAAAGAACAACAATTAGAGCTAGACCTAGATCTAGAACTCAAAGAAGAAGTAGCAGCAGAATAAAATCCCTACCTTGATGGGGATGAAGCTGGCGGACAGGGGACAGAGGGAAAAGAAATACTTGACTCTTGACTCTTGACAAATAAACTAGCAACCTTCCCCCAGATAGAGTTAATTGGTTATACCAGTGGGGAATGCATTACCCTTGTACTATGGTTTAGAGTAGAATCAGCAACTAAGCTACAAAAAACTGCCAATGGAGTTTAATCCTGACTTTCTAAATGACAACTCTGAGGAACAAGCCAACCAGCTTCTAAACGACTACTTTGAGGACAACCCCAATCAGTTGCTGAAATATCTACAGCATCAGTCGCCTGAAGTTTTAGCCCGCGTTGCCCAGTCCGTCAGCCCCGAAATTAAGCAAATTATTTCGCAAAACGTTCAAGGGCTAGTGGGAATGCTGCCTCCAGAAAATTTCAACGTGCAAATCACAACAGATAGGGAAAATCTAGCGGGTCTTTTAGCATCAGCGATGATGACGGGCTATTTCCTGCGCCAGATGGAACAGAGGATGCAGTTAGATCATTTGTCTGGGCAATAGGCAATAGGCAAGAGGAGCCAGTGCGTAGCTCAGAAGGGTTTCCCACAAGTTAGCAACTGGCGTTCAAGAGTCAATAGGCAATAAGCAAGAAAAAATGACAAATGTCCATTTTTTTCTCTGCTACTGTGCCCCTTGTTTCCCTTGCCTCATGTTCTCCCGGCTACTTCTTCTGAGGATAAGTCCCTGATTGTACTTTAAAAATTTGGGTTTTACCGCTGCGGCTGACTTCGATTTCTAATATGTCCCCAACTGAACTGGACTCGACTAACCTTTGCACTTGGGCTGAGGTTTTAACTGGCCTGCGATTGATTTTTTGAATCACATCTCCAGCAAGCAGTCCTGCCTTTTTTGCTGGGGAATTATCCAGAATACCCTTAATCACAACACCAGCATCCTGTTGGATATTGAGATTATTTTCTTGATTAATCTGCTGCTTTTTAGTGGGAGAAAGATCTGTCATCTCTACACCCAAAAAAGGATGTTCTACGCGCCCTTTGGTAAATAGTTGATTCGCAATCCGAGCAGCAGTTTCTATGGGAATTGCAAAACCCAGACCTTGAGCATCAGCACGAATCGCAGTATTAACACCAATCACCTCTCCTTGGGCGTTTAACAAAGGCCCGCCAGAGTTACCAGGGTTGATTGCAGCATCAGTTTGGATAAAACTAACTCGCTTTTCTGGAACACCAACTTGAGCGCTAGTGCGATCGGTAGCGCTGATAATACCAATTGTCACAGTATTATCTAAACCCAAGGGATTGCCAATAGCGATCGCCCACTGCCCTGGGATCAAGTTTTGCGAATTGCCCAGCTTGACTGTAGGCAATTTATCTGCGGGAATTTTCACTACTGCCACATCTGTAACAGCATCAACTCCCAAAACTTTCCCTTCAAAAGATCGACCATCCTTGAGGGTTACTTGTACTGTGTCTGTATCTGCGACTACATGAGCGTTAGTCAGTAATTCGCCATTAGCGCTTAATATAAATCCCGACCCTGTACCGCGTTCAATTCGTTCTTCCGGCATTGGTTGCTCATCTTCACCAAAGAAGCGCCGCAATAGGGGATTTTTTAAGGCGTCAGAAATGGGATTTGCAACTTTGCGAGTAGCATTAATTCGCACTACAGCTGGGCCAACTTTTTGCACTGCTGTGGCGATAAAATTCACATTGTCACCCCCAGTCGCCCCAATTGGCCCGCTAACAGGATTAGGAGCTACCGATTCTGGAGGCAAAGCTGCCGTTACATTTTTGAGTTCTTGAAAAGAGTACCGTTTTGGCAGGAGATAGCGACTACCTAACAAACCTGCACCACCGCCGATTATCAGTAAAGATATATAGACGGCCAGTTGCTTTAAAGATAACTTCATAATAATTCCGGTTTATTGACAGCAATGCAGTTGCTAATTTCTAAGTTTAGTCAAGCAAATAGCAAGTGGACAGATCAATTTGAAAGAACAGTAAAGAAAAAGTGAAAAATCCTTAAATATACTTACAGGGAACTACTTGTCGCTTGTCCGCTTCTACTTTCCCAATACCAATTTAAAATTTAAAATTAACGTTACTGATACACATGACTCGTCCCTACTGTCTAGTGTTTATCTGTGGTTTAATCAGCACTTTAGGGCTGGGATTCATACTCCCAGACTTACAAAGTGCCAGCGTTGCCGTAGAGAGTTGCCCCACTCCGCCAGCCCTATCTCGTTTCCGGCGTCATATAGTTACCCGTGGCGAAACCCTAGAGAGTATAGCCAAACTCTATAATCTCAATCCTGCAACTATTATTAGCATGAATCCAGTTGCTAAAAACGGCGCAGTGGCTGTGGGCAGCGAACTTCAGATTCCTCCCTACAATGGAATTGTGGTAGAAGTACCTCAAGGTCAAACGTGGCGACAAGTAGCAGCTAAGTATAAAGTTCGGCCTGATGCCATGTTTGAAATCAATGGCTGTCAACAAAACCCCAGAGTTGTGTTTGTTCCTGGGGTGAATGGTGTGGCAAATCGTCCTGTAACTGCGCCTCCTACATCGGCTACATCTCCTAGCCCAATAAGTGGCTATCCTTTGCCAGAAGCGACTACCGTGGCGTTGCCTTATGGTTGGCAAATTCATCCCACTACAGGCGAAGTATTCTTTCATAGCGGAGTAGATTTATTAGCAGCTGTAGGCACATCAGTACAAGCGATCGCCCCTGGAACTGTCGCCTTTGCTAGCGAACAGGGTACTTACGGCAAATTAGTCATCATTAATCATAGTGGCGGACTCCAAAGCCGCTACGCCCATCTTGACACTATCAAGGTGAGCGTCGGTCAGCAAGTAAAAAAAGGAGACTTGCTCGGAACCGTTGGTACTACTGGACAACCTGCTGCCAAACAACCCCATCTTCATTTTGAAGTGCGTTCTAGCTCATCTCTGGGTTGGGCAGCTCAAGATCCAAAAAGTTATCTCAATAAATGAGAATTATTTTTTGCGTTCCTCTGCGTTAAAAAAAGCCTGAGATAACATCAGTTGATTTGATAATATTCATTCCCGCTGCGGCAAATCTCGCAAAGGCTGCATCTGCTTGTTCTGTGTAGTCAACAACCCCTGGAACAACAACAGGAGATGTGCAATCTTCTAACAAATAAACTTTTTTGGTCAAGTTAGCATCTACTTGCTTAATTTCTGTTAATAAATCATCAATTGTCCAAGCAACACAATGACTTTTAGCTTGACCACCAATAATTACTGCATCAAATTCTAAAAGCTGCTGAATTAAGCGTGTGTTCTTTTGAGCTAAGGGATTTCGATCGAACCCTATTAATACTTCTGGGCGTAAAACAGAATAGTTTTCAGTTAATGGATTATCGCCTTTAATTTCAAATTGTGTTTGGCTCTGACGCGCAATACAATGGAAAAATATTGCTTCTTCTACTGAAGAAACTAAAGCATGACCAATACCGCCAAGCATTGAATGGTAAGGCCAAACTGTTAGCGGATATTTACCATCTTGACTTAGCTGTTTAACATAATGATAAGCGTGTTTTTCTAATAATTCATAATCGCTCTTAGTAATACTATGAGCAACAGATGGATTAACTTTCCAGATACCTTGTTCTATATCTATTGGCTTAATGTTAGTAGCTGCTGGTATTGGATGTTCTCCAGCAGAATTTATCCAAAAAATAGGATGAAAAATCTGCATGGCTGTATGAGTATCCATTGTGGGCGCAATTGTTGTAATTACACCTAAATTGCGATAAATAAATTCACACAAACGTTGATTATCTTCTACTGCTCCTCTACCCGATTTTCCACCTACAAATAATTCAAATTCAGGAATACAAAAAGTATTTTGAACATCAATTAAAAGTAGACAAATGCGGCACTTATCAGAAGATGCTGGTTGGATGTTATGTTGTTTTGCCCATACTTCAGCTTCTGCTGCAAGTTTTTGGTAAGGTACGCGCCAGAATTCAGCTACTTTTTCGGATGTGAAGTGTGGAGGAATTGGAAGTTGAGTTATTGTTT
Source organism: Calothrix sp. NIES-2098 (assembly GCF_963875125.1). NCBI lineage: Bacteria > Bacillati > Cyanobacteriota > Cyanophyceae > Nostocales > Calotrichaceae > Calothrix > Calothrix sp. NIES-2098. The sequence continues at coordinate 6,053,835 of NZ_CAWNKJ010000001.1, read as the reverse complement.
GGTTATTCATATAAAATTATGAGCTAGATTTGCTAATTATATTTACTATATTTTAATCTTCATAATAATCTAAAGTTAATAACAATATTTCTTCTTCGTACAAGTCACTATTAGTAACAAATTTAAATAAAAGCCGAGTAGTATAATTAATGGAACATGACCATTTGCCTGAAAAATCATCTTTAAGCTGATGACTACCTAAAATTGGTTGAAATGGGTCTTCTAACATTTGTTGCAAAACTTCCTCAACTTGACAACGTAATTCAGGATTGTCCTTAACCAAGCTTTTAAAAGCGCGAATAAATGTTGGACTCCAAACCAAAGTTTTCACTTGTCCAACTCCCCCATTAAATCTGCAACTGAACCACGCCGGACATTACCTTGAGCGTAATCGCTTTCTGCTTGCGCAATTTGTTTTAATAAATTATGCAGTCTTTGCTGTTTAAGACGCTGTTGAATAATATCTACAAGCATAACCTGAGCTTCTGGATCTAGGGCTTCTACGGCTTCCAAAGCTTTCTGGAACGTTGTTTTTTGTTCTAGCATCGGTATCAGAAAATTTGCTCACAAATATAATGTAGCTGCTTGTATGAGCGATCGCTTCTCTTTTGTTTTTTCGATACATTATGTTAATAGTATATTTGTATTACATTCTAGAGCGATCGCACTAATGAACCGGGATGAGTTACTCAGGCTTTACACAGCAGGTGAAAGAGATTTTTCTGGTTTTGACCTCAGAGGCGTCAAACTCAAGGGTATTGAGTTAATTGGTGTCAATTTCCGCAATGCGAATTTAAGTAATACGAAATTAGCCTATGCTGATATTCTCCAAAGCAACTTGCAAGGAGCAAATCTGAGTGAAGCTAATCTAGACCATACTCGAATTGATGAATGCGATTTAACAGGTGCTAACTTAAAAAACATCGATGCATTTCAGTCATCTTTAGAAGGTTCCAACTTAACTGGCGCTAATTTGAGTCAAGCTTTATTAAGAGGAGTCTGTTTGGTCGCTGTTAATCTAAGCGATACCAATTGGGAAAAAGCAAATATTGATAATTGGTTTGTTGTCGCTTTTAAGAATTACTTCAAAAAAGTTTATCTTAGACGTACTGTTTTATATGTTAACGATCCGACTGAAGTAAATCAGTGTGGTGCAGATTTAACTGATGCTATCTACTATAATTATCATCCTTTTAAAGACACAGCAGTAAATGACCCACCAGGCGTGATTCGTATGTATCCCGGTGCTGACTTGCGTGGATTAGATTTTAGTGGTTGTAATCTCAGAAATCTTGACTTAAGCGGTGTCGATCTGAGTGGGAGTAACTTGAAAGGTGCTAACCTAATCCACACAGATTTGAGGAATGCTAATCTCACAAATACAGACTTGCAAGATACCTATTTAAAATATACAGATCTGGCTGATGCTATTTTCTGTAATACCATCATGCCAGAAAATAAAGTTGAAGAGATTGCTGACTATCAAGACGAAGAGGAAGAAGAGATTATTGATTTCCTACCACAATATGATGCATCTATATTAGATGAGATAGATGTTGATATTTTCACTATTGATGAATAATAATTTATTTCTCCATCAGCTAGAGAGCGAGTTAATTATATACTACGGAAATAGCGTTGTAATGAAAGCTGCGCATTGATGCATATCATAGATAAAAATTATAAAAGCTGATTTATTAAAATAATTGGCATTCGTGATAGCATTTATAACTCAGTAAGAGAGCGATCGCTACCCAACTGCAAAAGCTAGTAAATCGTCTATTTTCGGTAAAGAGAAAAATCAATCAATCTCCTTTATTTCGTCTACTTTCTCAATTTCTTTTTTTTTTACTACCTCATTGACTAAAATCGCCCCAGCTGTGGCAATCTGAGAAACAGAGATTTTGAAATTTGATATTTTCGCTACAGCAAATTTACCTAATGAGGTTATGCAAACTCTGCCCACAGTTACAACTGTAAACTCCACATCTAGCGAACCTACCTTTGATACAACAATTAAGCGGCGTAAAACCCGTCCGGTAAAGGTGGGAGATGTCACTATTGGCGGTGGCTATCCTGTGGTAGTGCAGTCAATGATTAATGAAGACACGCTAGATATTGATGGTTCTGTGGCAGCTATTCGTCGTCTGCACGAGATTGGCTGCGAAATTGTCCGCGTCACTGTGCCTAGTATGGCTCATGCCAAAGCTTTAGCGGAAATTAAACAAAAACTCATCCAAACCTATCGAGATGTGCCTATTGTTGCTGATGTGCATCACAACGGCATGAGAATTGCTTTAGAAGTTGCCCAGCACATTGAGAAAGTACGGATTAATCCCGGTTTATATGTCTTTGAAAAACCAAATTCTCATCGAAGTGAATACACCAAAGCAGAATTTGATGAAATTGGGGAAAAAATCCGCGAAACCCTAGAACCTTTGGTCGTCTCTTTAAGAGATCAAGGTAAAGCTATGCGCATCGGGGTAAATCATGGTTCTCTGGCCGAGAGAATGCTATTTACCTACGGCGATACTCCAGAAGGCATGGTGGAATCTGCTTTAGAATTCATTCGGATTTGTGAATCGCTCAACTTCCACAATTTAGTAATTTCGATGAAGGCCTCGCGAGTACCTGTCATGGTAGCCGCCTATCGTCTCATGGCCAAGCGTATGGATGAGTTGGGCATGGATTATCCCCTGCATTTGGGCGTCACAGAAGCCGGAGACGGGGAATACGGACGAATTAAATCTACGGCTGGCATTGCCCCATTATTAGCTGATGGCATTGGCGATACAATTCGCGTCTCCCTGACAGAAGCACCAGAAAAAGAAATTCCCGTCTGCTACAGCATTCTGCAAGCTTTGGGATTGCGGAAAACTATGGTGGAGTACGTCGCCTGTCCTTCCTGCGGACGCACTTTATTTAACTTAGAAGAAGTGCTGCACAAAGTTCGAGAAGCCACTAAACATTTAACAGGGCTGGACATAGCAGTCATGGGTTGTATTGTAAATGGCCCTGGTGAAATGGCAGATGCTGACTATGGCTATGTAGGCAAAACTCCTGGTTATATTTCTTTATATCGTGGCAGAGAAGAAATTAAAAAAGTCCCAGAAGATAAAGGCGTAGAGGAATTGATTAACCTCATTAAGTCCGATGGACGCTGGGTAGAACCGTAAAATTTTCGTAACGGCGACCATTGTGGTCGCCGGATCGCCAAGTATTTTGCTGTAATAAGAATACATGCTCGTCTGTTACAGTGATACCCTGTGTTAGATTGAGCATACTGACTATACAAAATTTTTCCTCTGGCGCAGCTGTCATTATGGTGATTACAAAAAGTAAGCTGGTTTTGGGTGCTACGGCAGTGACGCTCTCAACTATTGCTATTACGAGCCTTGGCATTCACTCACGAGGTCAGGCCTTAAATAACAGTCCCAAGGAACTGATAGACGAAGTTTGGCAAGTTGTGCAGCGCCAATACGTAGACGGTACTTTTAATCAAGTAGATTGGCAGGCTGTACGGAAGGAGTACTTAAGTAAGTCCTACAGTAGTAAAAAAGAAGCTTATAAGTCCATCCGGGAAATGCTGAAAAAGCTAGATGACCCTTATACCCGGTTCATGGACCCAGAGGAATTTAAAAATATGCAAGTTGATACCTCTGGTGAGTTAACAGGTATTGGTATCACAATCAGTCAGGATGAAAAAACAAAGCAGCTTGTTGTGATCGCCCCGATTGAGGATACTCCAGCATTTAAGGCTGGTATTTTAGCCAAGGATGAAATTCTCAAAATCGACGGTAAAAGTACTGAGGGGATGGATACAAACCAGGCAGTGTCCCTCATTCGCGGTGAAGCAGGCTCTAAGGTAAAACTAACTATTAGGCGTAGCGGTCAAACTAAGGATTTTGAAATTACACGGGCACGAATTGAAATCCATCCAGTGAAGTTTTCACAAAAACAAACTCCAGCTGGAAATATAGGTTACATTCGCCTAAACCAGTTCAGCGCCAATGCTGGCAAAGAAATGCGAAATGCCATTAAAGACTTAGAAACCAAACAAGTAGTTGGTTATGTCATGGATCTGCGTGGCAATCCTGGTGGTTTACTCTTCTCAAGTGTGGAAATTGCTCGGATGTGGCTGAATAAAGGCACAATTGTCTCCACAATTGATCGTCAAGGTGAGCAAGAGCGAGAAATAGCCAATGGACGTGCTTTGACAGATAAGCCGTTGGTCGTTTTGGTAGATAAAGGTTCAGCTAGTGCCAGCGAAATCCTCTCTGGAGCTTTGCAAGACAACAAACGTGCTACCTTGGTAGGCAGTCAAACCTTTGGCAAGGGCTTGGTACAATCTGTACGCCCGCTAGAAGATGGCTCCGGATTAGCGGTGACGATCGCTAAATACCATACCCCAAGTGGTAAAGATATTAATAAGCATGGTATCGATCCCGATGTGAAGGTGGATTTGACCGATGCCCAAAGGAAAGATTTGTGGCTCAACGAACGGGACAAATTTGCCACCCTCCAAGATCCACAATTCGCTAAGGCAGTAGAAGTGCTAGGCAAGCAAATTGCTGCTAGGGGCACCACTAGTGTAGGGAAAAATTAAAAATTGTAAATTATTTCTTGAATTTATTGGGGTTGGCACTTGCCAGCCCTAATTAATCCGACACGACGGGCGATCGCTTCTCCTTGAGAAGTAAATGGCCCCCAATGTTCTATAATCTCTAGATTATCTTCTTCAGCAATTAAGTTGCAGACGATCTCGCAAGAACCAGCAGGACGCTTAACAACATACCAAACTTCTGTTGACTCAGTCATAGAAATATAAGTAAATTCAACTGTTTACTATACTTTTTCACATCAGCCATCAGAGTTTCAACAATCTGCTAGGCGATTTTCAGTCAATGGTTGAAGTGCTGAACGCCTAAGTAAACTGTCTATCGTATCATAAAATTTTATTAAATAAAAAAATTAAGACTGCTGCATCCCAATGCCAGCCTCATCAGCTAGACTTTGAACCTTGAAGCATGTTGTAAAATAGACTTATAGAAGGATTCGGGGGACCATTTTACTGGTCAGAAACGCCTATAGAGACTATCTACGGAAATCTCCAAGGTTTAAAATCTAGCCAGCTGAAGCAGCTACAGCGGCTATATCACCAGCGCATACCGGGCGATCGCATAACTACGTCCGAATTTGCCCAGCGTCTGGCAGCAATTAGCACAGAAATCAATCAGCCTGTGTGTGCCTACCTCAACCGTCGCGGACAAGTGATTCGCGTAGGGGTAGGCACACCGCGTCAAACGCAAATTCCACCGTTAGAACTGCCCCGTTATGCTGCAGAACGACTTAGCGGTATTCGTTGCATTGCCACTCATCTGAAGTCAGAACCGCCAAATGAAGCGGCGCTGACGGCTATGGCCTTGCAACGCTTAGATGCTTTAGCAGTACTCAATATTACCGGAACAGGATTTACCCGCCGAGGCGGAGGCGCTGCTGGGTATGTCAAAGAAGCTTATTTGGCTCACCTGACACCCCAAGAGTCTCAGCCTATGCTAGCCAGTGCAACTTTATCTAAAGTCGGGTCGAGTGCTGTCCAATCTCCTAGCTGGAGTGTGTCACCACCTCTGAGTTTGGATGAGTTGACACAGCAAGATTTGATAGATTTAGTAGAAAATCTGGAAGCAGAATTTCAGCGCGAATTTGTTGCCCAGCAAGTAGATATTGACCACGATCGCGTGTTAATTGTGGGAGTGATGACAGATGAGATGACTCCTCTAGCATTCCACGATACCTTAGCGGAATTAGCACGCTTGGTAGATACAGCTGGGGGCGATGTATTGCAGACAGTACAGCAAAAGCGATCGCGTATTCATCCTCAAACAGTAGTCGGTGAGGGCAAAGTCCAAGAAGTCGCCCTGACTGCTCAAACTTTGGGGGCAAATCTAGTAGTATTTGACCGCGACCTCTCACCCGCCCAAGTCCGTAATTTAGAAGCGCAGATTGGTGTGCGGGTAGTTGACCGTACCGAAGTAATTTTGGATATATTTGCCCAACGCGCTCAGTCCCGTGCTGGTAAGTTACAAGTAGAACTGGCACAGCTTGAATATATGCTGCCGCGGCTGACTGGTAGAGGGCAAGCAATGTCCCGGTTAGGAGGTGGTATTGGTACTCGTGGCCCTGGTGAAACAAAACTAGAAACTGAACGCCGTGCTATTCAACGGCGCATTTCGCGTTTGCAACAAGAAGTTAACCAGCTGCAAGCACATCGTTCCCGCTTACGCCAGCGCCGACAGCATCGGGAAGTACCCTCAGTAGCTTTAGTTGGTTATACGAATGCTGGTAAATCCACCTTGCTAAATGCCCTCACCAATGCCGAAGTATATACAGCAGACCAGCTGTTTGCCACTCTTGACCCCACCACACGCCGCCTGGTGATTCCTCATGCCGAAACAGGTGAATCTCAAGAAATACTACTGACAGATACGGTAGGATTTATACACGAATTACCTGTCTCATTAATGGATGCTTTTCGGGCTACCTTAGAGGAAGTCACAGAAGCAGATGCTTTACTACACTTAGTCGATTTATCTCATCCAGCTTGGTTGAGTCATATTCGCTCAGTTAGAGAAATCTTAGCTCAAATGCCAGTGACTCCAGGCCCAGCATTGGTTGCTTTTAACAAGATCGATCGAGTCAATAGCGAAACCTTAGCTTTAGCTAGGGAAGAATTTCCTCTAGCAGTATTTATTTCTGCTAGCCAGCGCTTAGGATTAGAAACCTTACGCCATCGCTTAACCCAGCTAATTCAATACGCTGTTGACTCTCGGTAAATACTAAAAAATAACTTTTGTGTTTCAGTTAAAATGCCGTAGTGAATCTCACTATGGCATTTGCTTTTAAAGATAAAGTGGAAACCAATATGACTACAGAACCCGAAATTTCAGTACAGGCGATAGAAACAGTTCAACTAGTAAATGTTAATGCTTTGTCTTCTGAATATCTCCAAATAGAAAACTTTTTAACACCAGATGAACATCAGCAACTACTCAAATATGTTCTAGAAAAGAAAGCAGATTTTGTACCTACCAGTACTTCCACTAACGCTATGAATTATCGGGAATCATTGGTTCTCTACTCCTTTCCCGAATTTTCCGAACTCATCTTACAGAAAATAGACGCGATTATACCTGATGTAATCACCAAATTAGGACTACAATCATTTGCCATCAATTATATTGAAAGCCAACTCACCGCACATAATGATGGTCATTATTACAAAATCCATAATGATAACGGTAGTCCAGAAACTTTTCTCAGAGAACTTACTTACGTTTATTACTTTTATCGAGAACCTAAACCTTTCTCTGGTGGAGAGTTACTGATCTATGATAGTCAAATCTCTAATAAATTTTATGTAAATTCTGATTTATTTAACACAGTTGAGCCTCGTAACAATAGTATTGTCTTCTTCCTCAGCCGCTATATGCACGAAGTACGGCCTGTTAGTTGCCCATCTCAAGCTTTTGCAGATAGCCGCTTTACTATTAACGGTTGGATTAATCGCACCGCAAACTAAGTGTAAATGCTATAGATGAATATTTAAGTATTTCACTAGCAAATACTAAACTCTAGTTTGATAAGAATATATTTGTCAATAAATGTATAAGATCAAAATTAATCTGAGCAAAAATAATAGTAACTATTACGGATGTTGGCTATATCTATAGTCACCGTAAAGCTACTATACTCATGGCAATCAACTATAAAAAATAATATTCAACGCTCAAGTAAATTTTAAATGAAGTTAGAGAACAACCGTAGACTAGCTCAATTTTTTGTGCCAATTTATATTCATATTTCCTTGTGCAATCCCGATAGATTTGAAATACTCTTCTAGCCCTAAACTAAAACCGAGGGTTTTAATCCGCATGTCTCAAGCATATTCCAAGCAATTATTGGGTTATCTAACCTACTTTGTATCAGCATTAGCTGTGGTTACGGCTGCGCACATACCTAAAGCAAATGCTGCTACTATGACTTTTTCAGCCACAGGAACTAACTCAGCATCGGGTGGTGCTACTAATGCTCTGGGCGCAAAAGTTGTCTTTGATGACTCACTTATCAGTCAAGGTAAATTACAAGTCACCTTAACTAACATAGGGCCAGGTGCTACAGTGCCTTCTGATATTCTGACAGCCTTTTTCTGGGATATTACAGGTAATCCCACAGGTTTATCTTTGTCTTCAGCAATAGCACCAAAAGTGGTTGCTAACAATGGTGCTAGCACCACAAATAATGTCGATCTTAAGGCTCTTAATGAATGGAAATTGCCAAACACAGGCAATGGCTCAACAGATCTTCCTGGGATAACCCAAAATTACGGTATAGGTACTGCTGGCTTAGGTATTTTCCAAGGAGGTGGGGGACAGCAATTTAATTACGGTATTATCAGCGGTTACGATAGTCCAAATCCAGCCGTAAAAGCAGGCACTTTTGTCAAAGATTCTGCTACATTCGTTTTATCAGGTCTGGCTACTAATTTTGATATCAAAAAGATTAACAATGTTCGTTTCCAGTACGGTACAAGTTTAAGTGAACCTAGTCTTATACAAAACCAAGGCACTTATTATACTCCACCGCCACCTCCACCTAAAAAAGTACCTGAACCGAGTACAACCGCTGCGCTTGGATTATTGGCATTGAGTACGCTGAAAGTGCTGAAAAAAAAGCCTCTAGTACAAGTTTAAATTCTAGCTTTTAGCGTCTGATAGGTGAGTACCGGATACACAATGTTACTTAACATACATAAAGATTAAAACCAGAACATATGGTCGCACCGTATCCGGTGCATCTTCACTCATTTCTCTGGAAATAACCCATTAGCGCGATCAAACTAATTTTTGAAGAAGTGATAATTTAGAATTTACGCTGTATTAGTAAATTAGAAATTACTTTACGCATAGCTTTTACTATTATTGAACTACAAACTGAGTAGCGGTTAATACTTAATTCAAATTAAACCACAAAAATAAACACCGTATAGTTGCTGAGGTTACTCGTATTTAAACTGGAATACCATTCAGTTAATTAACAAACCTGGTGCAAAAATAACATTAGTCAAGAGTCTATAGCTAATAGCCTATCGACTATTGACTAACCTTTATTTGTATAAATCTATTGGGTCACTTTTGAAATTTAACCCAAACTTAAATAAAGCAGCTACAGCTAGTGCCAACGTTCTAAAATTAAGAATATTAAATCAAGTTGAGGACGTTATGGCTGCTAAGGTAGAAATCTATACCTGGAGAACTTGCCCATTTTGCATCCGGGCGAAAAATTTGCTGAATAATAAAGGGGTAGAATTTATCGAATATAAGATTGATGGAGACGAGACAGCACGGGCTAAAATGGCTCAAAGAGCAAATGGAAGACGCTCTTTACCACAAATTTTCATCAATGACAATCATGTTGGTGGTTGTGATGATATTTATGTTTTAGAAAATCAAGGCAAGCTAGACGATCTACTAACTTCTAGCAATAGCGTATAGCAGGACAAATGACTAGAATGAGGCTTGCTAGCAACAAAACTGGGTGTAAATCAGCTTAAACATCAGGAGATAATCTAAATTGAATAAAGTTAATTTTCCTGGTGATTGAGGCAAAAAGCGTGAAACTAGCTTTTATCATTGATCCCATCCATCAGCTCGATCCATGCCATGATACTAGTGTTGCTCTGATGGAAGCAGCGCAAATCCTAGGACACGAAGTTTGGGTAACACAAGCTAATCTCTTGAGTGTAGTAGAAGGCAAAGCCTGGGCTATCTTACAGCGTGTAGAACTCATACCAGTGCAGTTGGTGGAAGGACGCTATTTTGCAGTCAATCCTTGGTACAAGTTGAGCGAAGCTCAACCTGCTTTCACTTGCCTGGACACAATGGATGCTGTATTTATGCGGACAGATCCACCAGTCAACGATTCCTACCTCTATGCAACCTATATTCTGGATTACATTAACCAAGACAAAACCTTAATAATAAACAGTCCTAAGGGTATCAGAGGCGCAAACGAAAAAATGTACGCGCTTCAGTTTACCAATGTAATTCCAGAAACCATAGTGAGTGCTGATAAGCACGTTATCCGTAAATTTGTAGAAGCAAAAGGGGCAACTGTTCTCAAACCACTAGGCAACAAAGCTGGAGAAGGAATTTTATTTTTACAATCAAGCGATCGCAATTTCAACTCAATTGTTGAACTTAGTACTTTTCAAGGTCGAGTACCAGTCATGGTACAAACTTACTTACCACAGGCAAAAGACGGAGATAAAAGAATTATCCTCCTGAATGGCGAACCGATTGGTGCCCTCAATCGTCTATCTAGTGGCAGTGACTTTCGCAACAATATGGCGACTGGCGGTACAGTTGCTCAAACTGAAATTACCTCAAGAGAGCATGAAATTTGTACCCAAATTGCTGAAAAATTACGCCAAGATGGCTTAATTTTTGTAGGTATTGACGTGATCGGCGGTTACTTGACCGAAGTCAACGTCACCAGTCCGACTGGAGTGCGCGAGATTGACAGATTCAATGGTACTAGCCTTGGTCGTCTTGTCATTCTCTGGGTTGAGCAGACTCTACAACGTAAAAAATAGAATTTATTTACCTTTTCTAGTTTCTTCGCATTTTTAAATTCCGGGAAGCCTACACCTATTTAATTTTCCTGACAGCCAAGCAAACTTACATAAGCGAGTGCAGTCTTAGTTAAATTAGTCTTCCCGCTTTTCAGAAATATGCTGATGGTAGCAAAGAAAGTAATAATATTTTTCAAAACTCTTCATCCTGACAGTTTTATTCCCAACTTACTTGAGGACATCTAAGTTCAAAAGACCCATGCCCAAGTTCATTAGATTTTGTGTTTAGTGTTGAAGAGTTTCGTTGGCAATTGGCTATATCAGGGATAAATAAGGAATTGCTGTTCCTGCCCTGAAGCAACTCAATAGCCAGCAATTTATATATAGCGCTCAACCCGACTTGAAAATTCCAATTTCATCTTCAATCTGAATTCTTACAAACTCAATTCTTTGGTGGGTTACGCCGCCGTTGGAGAAAATCAGGAATATCTAATACAGGTTTTTCTTTTGGCTCTGCAATTGGTGTTGGGGGACTAGCAGCAGGTGGCTGTGACATAGGACGCTTCGGGGGAGGGGTTGCAACCCTTGTGTTTGCTACAGTTTGTTGTGGTGCTGCTTGTAGTTCGCCAGTAAAACCAGTTGCAATTACAGTAATACGTACTTCACCTTGGAGCCTGTCATCAATCACAGCACCAAAAATAATATTGGCGTTGGGATCAACTACTTCATAGATTGTTTCTGCGGCAGCGTTCACTTCATGCAAGGTGAGGTCGCTACCACCAGTAATGTTAAAAACAACTCCTCTAGCTCCTTCAATAGAACATTCTAGTAAAGGTGAGGAAATAGCAGCGATCGCAGCTTCTCTAGCTCTTGATTTCCCAGAGCTAACTCCTATACCCATCAATGCCGATCCCGCATCGGCCATCACAGCCCGAACATCAGCAAAGTCAACATTTACCAACCCAGGGATGGTGATGATATCCGAAATTCCTTGCACCCCTTGACGTAGCACATCATCCGCATAGCGAAACGCTTCTTGCACGGGAGTTTGCTCAGGTATCACTTCCAACAGCTTATTGTTAGGGATAATAATCAGCGTATCTACCCTACTTTTTAGCCCTTCAATGCCCTGCTCTGCTTGACTAGTACGACGGCGTCCTTCAAAAACAAATGGACGTGTCACAACCCCTACAGTGAGAGCACCCATTTCTTTTGCTACTTCCGCAACAATTGGAGCTGCACCAGTTCCTGTACCACCTCCCATTCCAGCGGTAATAAATACCAGGTCAGCACCTTCCAAAGCTGTAGCAATTTCATCCCGCGATTCCTCAGCTGCCTTTTGACCAATAGCAGGATTACCACCTGCGCCTAAACCACGGGTCAATTTCTGTCCTATTTGTAACCTACTAGGCGCACCTGCTAAAGTCAAAGCTTGAGCATCAGTATTAATTGACCAAAACTCCACTCCACTGACATCAGACTCTATCATGCGGTTAACGGCATTACCACCACCGCCACCTACACCAATCACTTTGATGTTCGCAACCCGACCCGGAACAATCTCACCAATTCTGTTGCTTTCAGCAGTAATCTTTTTACTGTCATGATTCTGTCCGAAGTTAAGCCCAGAGTGATTAAAGGGATTATTCGAGTTAACAGCCAGTGAGAATCCTGACTGTCCCACAGATTGGGAGTTTTTATAGGTAAGCCCTTGGTTATTATCAAGTGTCATTAGATTTGTGAAAGGTAGATAAACGACTTTTTCAGGTGTAATTCACCTAAGAGTCAACTATAGTGTCACATTGCCATAGATAATGACAGTGTTCTTTATTGTTCTCACTACTTCCAACCCTAACAGGATTGTCAGTGCGAAATTTCGCTACGGCATCAGCCAAGAACGCAGCCGATCGCACAACCAGTTCTAGAGAAGTATACCTATATTTACTTAAAAATGATCTGTATAACCTCAACCAAATATTAATATCTTCACTATTAGGCTGGCGATTTAGCTTGGGTTTTATTTGCAATTTCCAATGTGCTTCCTCTTTTATTACTAATGATTTAGATGGGTCACTAATTTTACAACTTACAGTATTGATTTTTTTTGCTTTTCCCGCCACTCTTACAATGTTAATTCTGTATATTTTATAATCTCCTTCCAAATAAAAATACTGGACATAAAAATTATTGGTAATGTTAAATGTGGCTCTTTTACGGGTAACTAAGTAGCTAAAAGTACATCTGACTACAGTATAGGTAACTCCACACCCAAAATTACACTCAGATAGCACAACTTGTAAAGACACATCGTACAGCGTCTTGTTTGCTTTCAGAATATGGTTAATAAGTTTCACTACTGAGCCAGATTGCACCTTATTACACAAAATTTGCCCTCTACTTACCTATATTTAGGTTTGGGGTCAGGAAGAATTTGCTTGTCAATTTAGAAAAAATCCTAATTGATTAGTTGTTTGGTGTACCTTAACAGGCATTGGTTGGAAAAATATTCTACCTCATAGAAATAGTTCCTGGTATCACCGTAAAACAGAGCGGGGTGACACTAAAGAGACAATTAGTGCCAACTTACCAAGAGCAAAACTGATGAAATATACAACGAAGTTTCTCATTACACCCAGGAAATTTGTCTACCCATCTTTGAAACGATCTCCGACACACGATTGATGGCAGTTCCAACCTTGGATCCTATGGTCAGCGGTAATTTAAGTATCTAAACCAGTATCCTTTTTTATAAACTAACTTAGATGTTGTTTTACAATCTAGGTTGGGTTGAAAACTGCTTCAGCAAAGGGCGCTTCTACACCAGATGCCATGATGATGCTTTTTCAAAGCTTGCACCCTATCACTAAATGTTAGGGTAAAAACTGGGCTTGTTTGAGTCACTATTAGGAAGTTTTGCAAATACAAGCTTGATATTAGGGAGAAGTGAACAAGGATTCTAGTCTTAGTTACTAAAAAACTGAAAAAATAATAAATATATTTACCAGCATAAAATTCTTAATTGGCTAAGACTTTTGTATACATGTAGGTATTCTAGATATTTCTAGGGAATTGGGAAATTCTCTTTCATTTTTTTTGGTTCAATTGTACTAATGGATTTGCCGGATTTTGAAGATCGATGTATTCGATTTGACTAGAATTCAACTTGCTAGGTAAATGGCGCATCTGAGCCAAAATCGTAATTTGTTCCGATAGTTGAGAACTTGGTGGGCCGAGATGCACAGTACCTAGTTCAGTTTTTAAAATTAAATTTGTTGGATCTTGGCAATCAATTTCCGTAACTTTTACGGAACTTTGGCTCACAGAGGAATACAGTTGAGTCCAATAAGGAAGATATTGTTCGGACGATCCAATTACTTTTAGACTAGGCAATTTCCCTGTAGGATTCAATGATGTGTATTTTTCTAGAGGCATCCAAACTCCGCTTGCATCTATTAAGCCCACAGATCCTTGCTTATTAGCACTGGCAGCATTTCCTCTCTGAGGAGTTTGAACCATAGCTACAGGTACTCGTTCTTGGATTTCAATCATTAATCCAGGAGGAAATAAACGACGACTAACACTCACTTGTGCAATGGTTGGTTGTCGTTTTAAAGAGTCAGCGATCGCTGATGGCTGAATTCGCCATAAAGATTGGGGATAGGATAGCATCAACAGTGACTGAATGGTCTTATCTGGCAGTAATTGATTACCGGATTTCATTACAATTTGTTTAGGAGCATTTAGCACCCACATTGGTTGGATTGCTATCCACAGCAAGCATCCGGCCAGACTACTAATAGCAAAGGTGCGCCAAAGAGCCTGAATAATTTTCATCTGCTGCTGTCTCCGTAATTTTTTACGGCGTTGGGCTAAATCTGTACGGGAAACTGATAATAGTCCAGCCATTTCAACCTCTTTCTGTCTGGTTTCAGTCAAAATTGGTACTACCCTTGGAGCGTCAATTAATTTTAGTAAACTCTGCCAAGATCGTTTAGCCGATCTTCTCAATATTTTTTTCACTTTTTAGTAACACTTTACAGCAACCATATCAGGATTGAGGTGCAAGGAAATGGCAATAGAAGAATGAACGGTACCTATTGTAGACTTCATGTAACCTTTTTTCTGTAGGGTAACAGCCATTATTAACCAAAAAGCTCGCATCACAAGGCTTGCAGTATTGAGGTATGTACGTAGATTAATTTTAAATACATCACAGTAGTTATAAGGCTAATTCCTTAGAGCGACAATTGCAGTTTTTTGAGATCTGAATCATAGCAAAATTGTCTATTTTGCCTAGAATTAAACCTGACTACAGATAATTCTCCCAAGATGGAATACCCTTTTGGTAGTTCCTTTGCCTTGGAGGAGAACAGGTCAATTGCTACCCAGTGAGAACGCTAGAGAGCGAACAAGTAGGGAAACCCTTTTGGCAGTTGCTCTTTAAGACCAGATTACCGATACTCTAACGTTGCTACTGTTAAGCTAAAGCTACATTGTTGACTTCTTTACTCCCTGCTCCATTTGTACCTTGTTTTGGAGTCTGGGTATATTCAGCGCCATTTACGATTTAATGAAGTATATTTCTTCAATCCTATTTAGAACATACCTTTATCTAAGTCTTAGTCTACGGATAATTACAAAATATTAATTTCAATCTAAAATATTATTTTGTTTTGTTGACAAAAATAAATATAAATGCTATGGATAGCATCTGTGACTAAATACTACACTGGACGAAATAGTATTTTTTTTTACAAAATAAAATTAGTCTAAGGGTTTTTGCTACATCAAGTAAAGGCCATAGATTGTCAAAAGCTTAACAGCAGCTGTAAAAAGGACAGATACAATTAACGTATAAGGAATAACACACACTTTAGCGATATTGTGACAGTTGTGAGCAGCAACACTCCTTCGAGGGCTTGCTTTGGTAAGCAAAATTGTAAATGAGTCAATTGTGCAGATCTCTATATTAAATAGAGAGGTTTGCATAGCAAAAGATACAAACAAAACAGCATCTAAATTTACATCTGCATCTACATGAGAACGACACTAAATTTGTCACGCTTTTATAAAGCATGTAACCCTAGCTACACATTAAATATGAGTGAGGTACTGGATAAGCAGTACTATATAGATTTTTCTGATGTACGTGGTTGTAAGATTGTGGAAGAATTACAGCGTACTATCAGTCGTATTTCTCCCGATGAGCCGACTTGCCAGTTATTTACAGGTCATATTGGTTGCGGTAAATCCACAGAGTTACAACGTCTTAAAGCAGAGCTCGAAGTAGCAGGATTTCATGTAGTTTATTTTGAATCCAGCCAAGACCTAGATATGGCGGATATTGATGTCAGTGATATTTTGCTGAGTGTAGCTCGTCAAGTCAGTGTCAGTTTAGAAGGGATCGGTATAAAACTTAAACCGGGTTACTTTAGCAATTTGTTCAAAGAAATAGGGGATTTTTTGCAGACCCCCATAGAATTATCAGGACAAGCAGAATTATCCTTAGGTATTGCTAAAATTACCGCCAAAACCAAAGATAGTGCGCAGATGCGCAATCAATTAAGGCAATATCTTGAACCACGTACCAACAGCATTTTGCAAGCCATTAATGAGGAAATATTAGAAAAAGCTATTGAACAGCTCAAACAACGCGGTCAAAAAGGATTGGTAGTAATTGTAGATAACTTAGATAGAGTTGATATGCGGCCTGTAGCATCTGGGCGCACACAGCCAGAATATCTTTTTATCGACCGAGGTGAACAGCTACGTCGGCTTAAATGCCATTTAGTTTACACCATACCTTTAGCCTTAATTTTTTCCAATGAGTACGAGACTTTGAAAAATCGCTTAGGAGGAGGAATTGCCCCCAAAGTCTTACCGATGGTATTAGTGCGGCAAAGAGATGGTGAGGACTACGAACCGGGGATGTCTCTGTTGCGCCAGTTAGTCTTAGCAAGAGCTTTTCCAGAAATCCCTTGGAATGAAAGAGCATCGTTAATTACAGATTTATTTGACCATCCTGACACCTTAGGTCGTATATGTCGTGTTAGTGGTGGTCACATTCGTAATTTATTGGGCTTGCTTTATAGTTGCTTACAACGTCAAGATCCTCCTTTTTCTAGAGAATGCTTAGAAGCCGTCATCAAAGACTATCGGGATGACCTGTTATTAGCTATTGATGAGTACCAATGGAAATTATTATTTGAAGTAGTGCAGCAGCAAAGTGTGAAAGGTGAATCTGACTACCAAAGCTTACTCAGAAGTATGTATCTGTTTGAATATCGCGATCCTCAAGGACGATGGTTTGGCATTAGTCCAGCATTAGCAGAAACAGAAAAAGTCCTGACTTGGCAACAAAATAAATAAGTAATTTTAAATGTTTTTAAAGGGTTTATAAACAGGAAAATTTCACCACTTGCCATCCTTTATATTATCTCAAGAACTACAGGTTGGCAGATTTTGTTCTTCCCAATAGCTGACAGGGAAAGCCTATAAACTCTTAAAGCTAACGCCATTCACCAAAATACTGGACTCTCTGCGAAACTTTTAGCAAAATGCAAAACCCTGTATCAGCAATTATTCTCATTGCTACTTGATCTGTAATTTTTTATTCTTCTTTTCTAGCCCGGTTTTTATTTATGACAAAGTGGCAATTTACAGCAGCTATCGTCAATGACAATCAACATGCTCTGCAAAGGATGATACGGGCAATCAAGCTTTCAAAAGGACAATTTGCCCTAATTTTAGTTCGGTGTAACTATGGGCAATTGCGCGAGCAAATGTTGGGTAATCTCCGGTTACTTACCAAAGATATAAATATCCGAGAGATAATTCTCCAACCATCAACTAATGCGTTACATACTCAAATAATCACAGAACTATTTTTAGATCACCCTGTGGTTGTTAAAGATACCTTGCCATCAGCTGTGATGGTTTTTGGGCTAGAGTCAATTATTGCTCTCGATAATTTTCTTGCTGGTGTAAATCAAGCCAGAGATATCTATGCTGCTACTTTTCCTTTCCCCCTGATCTTTTGGCTACAAGATGATGTAGCATCAATGCTGTCTAGGTTGGCTCCAGATTTTAAAAGTTGGGCAGCAACTACAATCAAATTTGAGCTAGCAAAAGAATATTTAATTGCTTTGATTCGGCAAGAAACAGAATCTTTATTTGCTAAGGTTTTAGAGGCTGGCGCCGATCGATTTTTATCTAATGATGCTCTTGATTTAGCTCCAAAGTCGCAAAATCGCCGTGAAATTGAGTCAGCAAGGAATGATTTACTGCGTCTATATGGTGTCAAATTAGAGCCAGAATTAGAAGCAAGTTTAGAGTTTGTACTAGGGCGTGATGAATATGCCAACGATCAAATTAATGATGCTTTAGTTCATTATCAAAGAAGCTTAGAACTTTGGCAGCAGGTGGGTTCAGAGGACAGTGGTTTCACAGGTTTAGAGGAGAATTTGGAAGTATATTCCCCTCATCCTCCAATGTTGCCATCTCCACCACTTTTAAGACAGGCAGTAGTGATATTTCATTTGGGACTGTGCTATCGCCGCATGGCAGATTTATACCAAGGTACTGATAGCAAGTACTGGCAAGATGCTCTTTTTTGGTTTAGAAAATGCTTAGATATCTTAGAGGATGCACAAAGACAAGACTTAGTTGCCAAATTTATATTGCCTGCTTGTGAAATGCTGCAACGCTTACAAGAATGGGAAGAATTGGAAGAATTAGCACAAAAGTCTTTGAAGTTGCATGAAACTTACGGTAAACCCGCGCAAGTTGCTCAAGATTATAGCTTTCTGGCAGATGTGGCAGCTTCTGAGTCAAATTGGTTATTAGCACATGAATTAGCGAATACAGCACTGTCTATTGCGGAACTGGCTACAGAAGTTTCCCGGCGACAGGAAAGTTGGTATCTTTTACTACTAGCACGGACACAAAGGCATCTGGGTGAGTGTGAAGAAGCCATCAATAACTTGGAATGGGCAAAAGTAGTTTGTGAGCTACAGTATGAACCATCACTATATTTGGAAATTTTAGAAGAGTTGCGATCGCTTTATTTTGTTGAGCGTCGTAACTATACAGAAGCCTTTAGCCTGAAGCAAGAAAAAATTCAAATAGAGCATCAATACGGCTTTCGCGCCTTCATAGGCCCTAATCAATTGCAGCCACAACGCTACAGAATTAACCCAGTACTAGAGCAGCAGAAAAATCCCTTTATTCCTGAGGAAGTTGCTCAAGAAATAGCAGCTTCTGGACGCCAACAAGATGTCAACCGTTTGATTGAACGTATTACTCGTGCTGACTACAAACTGACAGTAATTCACGGCCCATCAGGTGTAGGTAAAAGTTCAATTCTCAAAGCCGGTTTAGTACCAGCTTTGAAAGGAAAAGTAATTGGCGAACGCATTCCTTTACCTATTGTTTTATCTGTTTATACAGATTGGGTTACAGCTTTGGGGCGCAATGTCAATCAATTACTAACTCAGACAGAGATATCCGCTGCTGTAGACATTACCCCAACTATACTGATTGACAAACTCCGTTTAGCATCGGAACGCAATCACACAATAATAATTATTTTTGATCAGTTTGAAGAATTCTTCTTTATCAGCACATCTCCTGAGAAAAAAAGCCAATTTTATAAATTTTTTAGCCAATGTTTAAATATTCCCTATGTAAAAATTATTTTAGCAATTCGTGAAGATTATTTACATTATTTACTAGAATTTGAGCGATTGAGTAAAGAGACTAGTGATGGTTTATACGATTTAGGAATAATTAATAAAAACATCTTAGATAAAGATATTCGCTATTATTTAGGTAATTTTGACAAGATTGATGCAATAAATATTATTAAAAGTCTGACTCAACGTTCCCATTATGAAATTACTAATGAGTTAATTAACCAACTAGTCAGCGATTTAGCCGGGGAACTCAATGAAGTACATCCAATTGAACTACAGATAGTTGGTGCTCAACTGCAAGCAGAAAATATTACTACTCTGGCACAATACAAGCTGTGCGGTGGCTCGACAAAACTAGTAGAGCGCTGGTTGGAGGAAGCGATCAAAGATTGTGGTCAAGAAAACGAAGAGCGTAGTTGGAAGTTATTGTTTGAATTAACTGATGAAAAAGGTACAAGGCCGCTAAAAACAAAAGCTGATTTGGCAGTTGTTCTAGGGAATAATTTCACTGCGATATCTGATTTTGACTCGTCTTGGGAATTTATTTTAGAAATTTTGGTGGGATCGGGGTTAGTACTGCGAGAACCTGAAGAATTAGGCGATCGCTACCAGCTGGTTCACGATTACTTGGTTGAGCCGATTCGCCAAAAAAACAGCTATGGTATGGTTGCTGAACTCGAAAAAGTCAGATTTGAAAAAGATAGAGCGGAAGTAGCTCAAAAGCTATCTCAAGAGCAACTAAATTTGGTTTTGCAACGGCGACTGCGAGAAGCACGCATAGCTGGTGGAGCACTGGCAATGATGGCAGGAGCAATAGGAGTATTATGGTGGCAAGCTGACTTACAAAGAAGAGCCGCAATTCTCCAAACTCGTAGGGCAGAACGTAGTGAAACTAACTTTAAAATCAGTGCTATTACTGCTTCTAGCGAAGCTTTGTTTGCCTCAAATAAAGAGTTTGATGCACTACTAGAAAGTTTGCGGGCTTGGAAAAGACTCAAGCAAGCAGATGGAGTGCAAGCAGAAACCAAAATGCGGGTGGTCACAGCCCTCCAGCAAGCCGTTTATGGTGTCAAAGAGCAAAATCGTCTAGAAGGACATAAAGATATTGTCTGGGGCGTCACTTTCAGTCCTGATGGTCAGTTATTGGCCTCAGGTAGCACAGATCGGACAGTAAAACTTTGGCGTCCTGACGGGACTTTGCTACAAACGCTCAAAGGTCATAGTGATGCTGTCACCAGTGTAAGTTTTAGTCCAGATGGCCAAACTTTAGCTTCTGCCAGCCTAGATAAAAGCGTGCAAATCTGGCAGAGAAATGCGACTAGTGGTGAATTTGACCCACAACCATACAAAACTCTCGAAGGGCATGGAGATTGGGTTTATAGCGTCAGTTTCAGCCCAGACGGCAAATTGTTGGCTACTGGGAGTAAGGATGCAACTATTAAACTCTGGCGTAAAGACGGTAGTTTAGTCAAAGTCCTCAAGGGGCATCAAGGATGGGTTAATTGGGTCACTTTTAGCCCGGATGGACAATTTATTGCCTCAGCTGGTGAAGATAAAACCGTGAAAATTTGGCGACGAGATGGCACTTTAGTGACCACCTTGCAGGGACATCGGCAAGGTGTAACAGCTGTAGCTTTTAGCCCAAATGGTCAAATTCTGGCATCTGGAGGTAGAGATAAAACAATCAAACTTTGGCGCAGAGAACGCAATAGTAGTAAAGGCGGCTTGGATTTTCGTCTCAGCAAAACTTTACAGCAACATAGTCGTAATATTTGGAGCCTGAACTTCAGTTCTGATGGTCAAAAGTTAGCTTCTGGCAGTGATGATAATACCATTAATCTCTGGAGCGTCAACGGCACTTTACTGAACACTTTTAAAGGACACAGCGATGCTGTATCCAGTGTAGCTTTCAGTCCAGATAACAGAATCTTGGCATCAGCAAGTTATGACAAAAGCGTCAAATTGTGGCGTCTAGATGCCCCCATACTACCCATCCTCAAAGGGCATAAGAGCCGAGTTTTGAGCGTGGCTTGGAGTGCCGATGGTCAGATATTGGCTTCAGGCAGTAAAGATAAAACAGTCAAACTCTGGCGGCGAGATCCCAGCAGTGGCGATCTGGAAACTCATCTTTACAAAACTCTGCTGGGTCATCTAGATAAAGTCCCAAGTGTGAGTTTCGATCCCCAAGGTGAAATGCTAGCCTCGGCCAGTTATGACAAAACAGTCAAACTGTGGCGGCGAGATGGCACTTTACTCAAAACACTCCAGGGGCATAGCGATAGCGTCATGAGCGTGACTTTCAGCCCGGATGGACAATTTATTGCCTCAGCTAGTAAAGATAAAACAGTCAAACTGTGGAACCGTGATGGTCGCTTGCTTACAACTTTGGTTGGGCATCATGGTTGGGTCAACAGTGTGAATTTCAGTCCCGATGCTCAACTTTTAGCTTCTGCGAGCGACGATCAAACGATCAAACTGTGGCGGCGGGATGGTACTTTGCTGAAAACTTTCTCACCTCAAGACGGTTGGGTATTAGGAGTGAGTTTTAGTCCCACCGATCAGTTGTTGGCTTCTGCTAGTTGGGATAATACTGTGAAGTTATGGCGACGGGACGGTACGTTGTTAAAAACCTTGTTAAAAGGTTATAGCGATAGTGTTAACGCTGTCACCTTCAGCCCTAACGGTGAATTGCTTGCAGCTGCTAGTTGGGATAGGACAGTCAAACTCTGGAGCCGTGAGGGCAAACTGATTAAAACCCTCACTGGGCATCAGGGAGCAGTATTAAGTGTCAGTTTTAGTCCTGATGGTCAAACGCTGGCTTCGGCTGGTGATGATAACAAGATCGTGCTATGGAACTTGGATATTGACGATCTACTGCTGCGTGGTTGCAACTGGGTAGATAATTACCTCAAACACAACCGTAATGTGGAACAGCACGATCGCTCTCTTTGTGAGAATATTCCCCAGAAACCCTAGTACAGCAGCAAATAATTTCAAATTCGGCAATCATTGAGTTAGGAAAGTGAGTCGCGAAGAGCGATCGATATCAATCTCAACACTTATTCCTAACTCACCAGCTACAAGAGCGATCGCTTTTAACTCCATCTTCACTACCGGCACTATTTTCCTCAGTAGCATCTTGTATCCATTGTGCTAAAAAGGCTTGTAACTTCATCCGCTCAATATAAGGCCAGCCACCCTCAGACTCAATATCTTTAAGTAGTGAGTAAAGTTTCTGACGGTTATCAGGTAAAGTTTCTTGAAAATATCCATCGCGAATGTCCCGGTGTAACTGCTCTAATTTCCTGAGTAGAGCCAAAAGAGCGATTGAATCTCCTTGAAAGCTCTGTGCTACATCATTTACTGTAGTTGCGATCGTTTCTAATTTAGAAGCTAACTTCTCAGATTCCCAGCTTCTGTCGTTGTTCATGCCAGCTTTTCCGTATTAAAGTAAGGTCTACTCAAATTTACCCAAGATTTTTAGCTTTACTCTCTTCTGAAAGCTTCTATGCCCTTATTTAGGCAGAATATAGCCTGATTTGTATATTCTGCGAAAAAAATTGCGATCGCGCCCAAAACACAGTAGTGAGGTTTAGTAAAGCCTAGACGGGAGCTAAAGGGATCGAGGTATTCTGGGTTAAGAATAGAGTGCTTTGATTTTGAGTTTCAAAAAATCGTATGATCTGGCTGATTTCCTTTTTAAAACAAAGGGCTGTATGTAGTGGGGACACATACATAATACAGAATGTCTGAGGCGATGCCACTTTTGCCATACGCTAGAGGAAAGTACGAAGGGAATCTCGCTCTTCGTTTCCTTTAAGGTAAGGGCTGATGCGGCTCTCTGTTAGGGCACACTCATCTATGCGTCCAGACTCTACCAAATGCTGACAATAGTAAAACTGCTAGTTTTTGCCCTTCGCGGGCCACACATCCAAAGCGGATGCGTGTACTGGCTAGCCTGGGGTTTCAACCCAGACTTAAACAAAGCGACACGTTTAAATACGTTTAGCAAAGATCGGTTTGAGCAGTAGCTACCCTAGCCTGTAGCAAGGCGCTATGCGTATCTACAGGAACGCTAAAGGCTAACGGCAACCCTTTTGGGGAAACTTAAAGGCAAACGCCTTAGATGCCCTAAAACTAGGGCTGCTTCTGATCAGAGATCAAAACTTTGGTGCAGTTTTACAACGTTAGATATTAATTTTTGAAATTGAGGTTGACCATGAGGTATCGCGCTTTAATTGTTGCATTTTTGGCTTTGTGCTTGGGGCTAATAACTGCTTGTAGTGATGGTTCATCTGCTAGCAGTAAAGATATACTTACATACGAACAAATTCGCGGCACTGGCTTGGCTAACAAATGCCCCCAATTGGCAGAAACAAGCCGAGGTTCGATTCCCTTAAATTCTAGCCAGTCCTACACCATTAAAGAACTTTGCTTAGAACCAACTAATTTCTTCGTCAAAGAAGAACCCGCTAATAAACGGCAAGAAGCAGAATTTGTTGCTGGTAAGTTGTTAACCAGGTACACCTCCACAATCGACCAAGTGCAAGGCGATTTGAAAATTAATTCAGATAATAGCCTGACATTTGTGGAAAAAGATGGTCTTGACTTCCAAGCTATCACTGTGCAACTTCCTGGTGGTGAGCGAGTACCTTTCCTCTTCACTATCAAAAACTTAGTTGCTCAAACACAACCTGGTTTAAATAGCGTTAATACTTCCACAGATTTTGAAGGCACATTTAAAGTACCTTCCTATCGTGGTGCGGCTTTCTTAGATCCTAAAGGTCGCGGTGTTGTTACTGGCTATGATAATGCTGTGGCTCTCCCTGCCCAAGCGGATGATGAAGAACTTACCCGCACTAATGTTAAGCGTGCTGAAAGTCTAAGCGGTAAAATTTCGCTACAAATAGCAAAAGTAGATAGTGCTAGTGGTGAAATTGCAGGTACTTTCGAGAGCGAACAGCCATCTGATACCGATTTAGGTGCTGGCGAACCTAAGGAAGTCAAGATTCGTGGTCTGTTCTACGCTCGAGTTGAACCAACTCAGAGCTAACTTCTCTTGAGTACCGCAACTTACGGACACTCATATAGACACAACAATACTGGATGCATTACGCTTGAATGCAAAATATAATTCACATACACCATTTATTGAGAGGTGTATGTGTTTTTTTATCAGTAGAACAAAAGAGGTTCAATCTTTTGTATGAGCTTGTTTAAATATTCTCAAGATTATTATTTCTTCTCGATCGCTAATAAATTTATCTAAGTAAAATCTTATACCTGTTGCCATTCACGTCTCTTTAAATTAAGCAGTAAGACCAATGTGAAAAAAGATGACGATAGATGGGTTTACTCCAAGCCACACCCACAAGGCAATTTTCGATACCACAAATTGACGTTATTTTTCTGAAGATTGTATAAGAATGTAGGATTACTGGCAAGCATAAATTCTAGTTGTGAATCAGGCAATAGGTATTACTTATTTGATTGTATGAAGATAGTTAATACTATTACTAATAGAAATATTATAATTTTGAAATTTAAATTTTGACTGATTGAGTGCCAGCTATAAATTAATAACTATATCTTACTTAAGAGAGTTAGTTTTAAGGCTGTATATGCTAAAAATCACTGAATAAGAGAAGTTAGATCCGTATATATAAGGCAATATATTTATTAATTTTAAAATTTTTATAAACTTGTAGTAACTAATGCCGTATTTTTACTGATTACAAAAACTTTTTATCATTTAGCATTTTTTGTAAAAAGGCAAGTTTTTATTCTAGTATTTCACTCATAAATAATAAAACAAATTAAGTACAATCTCGGTTTCAAATTGAGTAATAAATTTTATATTTTGGCTCTATAGAGTTTTTTGGCTTCAGGTAATACCAAAGCTAAATAACAAACAAAATACTAGTTTCGCTTGTTTAAACTCGGTTCGATTACCAAAATACTATGGTTGTTTTAAGTTAGATTCCATAGGTTTTATTAGGTAATTTAGGGTGATATTTACTGAGATATTGCCCAGATGCACTGTAGTTGACCAACGATTACTTAATGCTTTATTTGCTCTGCTTAATAAACGCGGTGCTATGCCTACCACAGCCACCAATGAACTGAAGCATGAAACTTGGCAGTTATTGCGAGAATATCAGCAATCACGCTCAGAAACCGTTCGCAATCAACTGGTTAAACTTAATTTTGGACTGGTGAGAAGAGAAGCTCACTACTGGATGAATCAATGCCATGAAAACTACGAAGACTTGTTGCAAGTCGGCTGTTTGGGTCTAATCAGGGCTATCGAAAAATTTGAAATTTCTAAAGGATATGCCTTTAGTTCTTTTACTATTCCCTATATTCGTGGTGAAATTCAGCACTACTTGCGAGATAAAGGTGTCACCGTACGCATTCCCCGACGCTACTTAGCATTGCAACAGCAAGCAATAGGAGTTTCGCGTTCTTTACGCGCACAATATAACCGTCAACCTACGGACTCTGAAGTAGCAGCAGCATTAGAAATTTCTCCTGATGAATGGCAAGAAATCAAATTAGCTTGGATTAATCGTGCACCTTTAAGCCTAGATGTACCAATACAAGATGGAGAAGAAGGCGCTACAAGTCTAGGAGAATTAGTTCCAGATCCTCACTACCGGAGTTTTCAATTAGCCCAAGAAGATCAAATTCGCTTACAACAAGCATTGGTACAGTTAGAACAGCGTACCCGTGAAGTTTTGGAATGCGTATTTTTACATGATTTGACACAGAAACAAGTAGCAGACCATTTAGGAATTAGTGTAGTTACGGTTTCTCGTAGGGTCAAGAAAGGGTTAGATTTGTTGAAAAATCTGATGGGTGTAGTTGAAGATTAACCTCTACTACTCCACTCCGCAGTTATGCTGTATTTGCAGTGTTAAAAATAACCATTGCAATACAAAAAATTAGGTTATAAAGGAACAGACTTAGCCTTAAATCCAAATTTTCGGCATGTTAATTTCCCAAACAAATTTTCCTATGGCTTTTGAGAACGGCTAATGGGTAGAAGAAATTTCACAATTGCAGGTGCAGCAATTTTAATTTTAGCGATCGCTGGATGTAGCTCAGAAGAAACACCGCAAGCTAGTACTCCTAGTCCTACTGCGGCTAATCTTCCCCCTACGGCAACACCAGCAAAGTCACCACCAGTTACTCAATCTTTTAAGAATCCAGTAGTTCCTGGTAAACAAGTCTCAAAAGTTGCTGCTGCAACTTACAGTCCGTCATCTAATTTAATTCAACAAACCAATACTACAGAACGGTTAATTTTGGTATCAAAAGGGCGAACTGACCCATTTGCAGAAATTATCGGGCAGACGATTCCTGGAGTTCCTAAAAATACTAATGCCAAACCTGTTCCGCTGTTACCTTCTTTACCAATTGCTAAACCAGCAACGGTGCCCGCAGTAGTAAAAGTACCAGTGCGGAGTGCAGTAAAAGCAGCTAGCTTAATCCCTGCAAAAACCAACATTCACAAAGTTGCAACTGCTCCTCCTAAGTTGACTCCGGTTTTGCCTAAAGTTTTGCCTCCAGTGGTTCCCAGCCCAAATTTAGTCTCTGTATTACCACAACCACCACAACCTGAGTTAGCAAGGTCAGTTCTTGTAACTGGTGTAGTTTTAATTGGTAAACAACTCCAGGCCATTATCAAAGTTCCGAATGAGCCGACAAGTCGCTATGTACAAGCGGGACAGAGGCTGGCAAACGGTCTTTTAATTAAACGTATTGAAATGAATGAAGGCTCCAATCCTATTGTTATTGTGGAACAATATGGTATTGAAGTTGCCAGAATGGTAGGGGATAATCCTGCCAACTCAGCAACACCAACTACAAACCCTGGCGGAAATCCTGTTTCTGGAATAACGCCATCTCAAAATCTTGTTGCTGTCGGAGCTTCATAAAAGATGGAGACAAAGGAGAAAATTGAATTTGTTGGTTTGCCTTTAGCAGTCTATCGAGAGATAGCGGCCCATTTACGTCAAGTTGAGGGGTTAGAGGTAGGCTTGATTCCCCAGTCATCCCAACAGTTTGATTATCATCAAAGTCAAATTGAAGGCTTGTGGATTAGCTGGATATCGAACCCGACATCAGCAGTTCGACAACGCGTTCAGCAAATTTTGGCTTACTACCAAAATCGCTATGGTATCTAACACTTGAGTTAATCCCAAGTAGCATGACTATACTTCCAGGTGAGATATTACGTATTAATACTGGATATCACACTGAAGTTTAGTTAAATTTAAAAACCTTTGATACCTTTGGTTGAGATGTTTTCTACACATCATTCCTCCAACAGCCCCAATTAACACGGGCAGTTGGAGGTATTTTAATAATCGAGTAGCCGTTA
Source organism: Calothrix sp. NIES-2098 (assembly GCF_963875125.1). Taxonomy (NCBI): domain Bacteria; kingdom Bacillati; phylum Cyanobacteriota; class Cyanophyceae; order Nostocales; family Calotrichaceae; genus Calothrix; species Calothrix sp. NIES-2098. The sequence continues at coordinate 6,026,126 of NZ_CAWNKJ010000001.1, read as the reverse complement.
AAATTTGTTTTATTTACCTCAATAGCCTTAGTTAAGTAATACTTCAGCCTAATTTTGCTAATTTTGCCATTAAATCATTGTCTAAAATTATGCAATTGTAAATTGCTGAGGTAAACTTGCAAGCAAGTAATGCAAAATATTACTCAGCTGGTCTTCGGTCTGGGCATCACTCACAATGGAACATTGGCAATTTCTGATACAAAGACAGGGCGATCGCGCTTGGCATACCCTGGAATCGCCAAAAGTCGAAATAATAGAAGGTCGGTATAGAGTTTTAGCTCGTTCTAACCGTCCTAATATCGATGTGGAAGTACGGGTAACTCATTCCTCTACCCAAGAGGTACCACCAAAGCGGCGAGTTCAGAAGCGATCGCGCCGCACTAATTCAGAAGGCTTAATGGCGGTAATTCCCTATACCTACTTCAAACCAGGAATTTGGGAGTTGCAATGCTCTGGTGATTTGATGTCTGATATTTTCGGTAAATCTTGGCAATACAATGTCTATCTGCGTGTTTTACCTCAGTATGCAGAGAAAGAGGTAGATACATCGGGAGATGGGAACTATTTAGAATCAGATTCGCCTGATGACACAAATACTATTTCTGATGGTGGTTTAGTCACTTCCTCAATAGAAATCACGCCAGCATTAGAAACCAATATTACTGAGAATCCAGAACTAGCAATTGTAGAGCGCAGTAGCTCAATTACGACTACAGCAGTAGTTGATGCTTTAGAAGAAGAGATTATCGATCTGCCTGTCAGCCCAGTATGGGTTAAAGGTGAAACGGCAGAACAGATTTTACAAAATTTAATAGATTTAGCTTTACCTACTTCTGAACCTCTGTTGGATGAGGAAATGCTGGAAAATCCTGCGATCGCCCCAGCATTACCACCACTATTGCTCAACCTAGATAGGGAAACCTATGTTGCGAAATGGGGACAAGCGCTGATTGTTAATGGGCGAGTGGAACTACAACCAAAAGCGAATGCCGATTTAGAAGTTGAGATACCTTACTTAGAAGGTCTTTATTCTCTAGAATTAAGAATCGATCTGCGATCGCCTCTAGAATCAGACATTTTGAACCAGGTAAGGCAACCCCTAGCAAATGAAGTGCTACCTTTTACGATCGGTGCCACAATTGAGATTCCTGCTAATTGTGAATCTAAGTTAATTTTGGCAGAGATTAGTTTGTATGGAGCGATCGCTGATGGGGGGGAAGTAGCGCTCTTAGCTAGCCAAGCTTTCACAATTACAGCAGATGTCAGCGAATTACTGGCAATCAAAGCCGCAGTCACATCAATTGCCGCAGAAAAGGTAGATAACCAGAATACAAAAATAGCTTCAGATACACCTCCAGCATCTGGGTCATCGGGTGGTCTCGATTTATCACTATTAAATTTCGTCAAAGCCGTTCAACCAGATCAGTCTCTGCTTCTGAGTGCATCGGAAAATAAATTCTTACCGCCAGAGATTAAACCGCGATCGCGCAAAAAATCATTAGAAAGTCATCGGGCGCTGGACTTGCCGAATATGCCACCTCTGCCACCAGTGAAGCCAGCTGCTGCTACAGCGCTTTTGCTAGAATCTTCCAAACTAGAGCCTGCTACAACAGAACTGGCTACACAGGAAGAGAGTGTAGAGAAGGTTGATACTTTAGCCGCCATCGACATGGATCAACTTGTGATCAAAAATCGGCGAGTATCGATGATTAGCAGCACATTTCCCTACTTAAAACCGTTAACGGAGTTGCCAAGCGATCGCCAAGCAATAAACAGCGATGTTGTAGATGCATGTGAATTTCATCCTCCAGAAAGCTCAAAGGTGGTGGATGTCAATTTAGGTGGTAGTGACAATGCAACTGAATTGCCAATTGACTATCAACAATATGAGGATGAGTCTGCTGCTGAAGTAACTATCTCTCAGCGTTCAAAATTAATAGATGCTTTTGTTGCAGAAGTAGCTACCCCGCCAAGACCGGAATTAATAGATGAGTTTGCTACACCAACAGCTACTCCACCTAGACCAGAATTAATTGATGAGCCTGTTGCATCAAAAGCTACTTCGCCCAGTCCGGAATTAATTGATGAGCCTGTTGCATCAAAAGCTACTTCGCCCAGTCCGGAATTAATTAATGAGCCTGTTACACCAACAACTTCTCCACCTCCGCCAAAATTAATAGTAGAAGGAAACCCATACTCATCGCCCCTGATTACAAAATGGTTGCAGAATCAAGGATTCAATTTACCTGAACCCATCCATGTGCAAGAGCAGGATGACGATAGCGAGGTTGTAGAGCCTCAGACAGTTGCAAATCAGCAGACTCCTAATGCTGAATTTGAGATGGAGATACCGACAGATTGGTTAGCCATCGCCCAAGAGGAGTTAGAGACAGCAGAGAATCTATCCAAAGAATATTCCACCCCATCACTTCCAGAACCGCCACCCCCGCCGCCTCCGCGTTATCCGAAAATCCCACTACCTAGGTTGACAGAAGAAATTGTTGTAGATGATATCTATATTGAACCTGAGGTAGAAGTACCGGAAAGCATTCCTGTAGAAGAGGAAGTACCAGAAGTGCCACTGGTTGCAGAACCATCGCCTTTACTGCGTTTGAGTGCAGCGATTGTTGAGCCTTTGCCAACTCCACAACTATTTGTACCAGAAGGCGAACTAATTGCAGGTACATCTGTGAGGGTACGTGTGGAACTGCCTCAGGTATCCTCAGAAGTGGTCATCAAGCTATGGATTGAAGATTGTCAAACACGCTGGTTGATGGATGGCCCGCATTTGCTGAAAGATTTGCGGTCTAATTCATCGGGAGACTTAGAAATGACGACGCAATTACATATTCCTTTTGGCTGCTTAGAAATGCGAGTAGAGGCGATCGCACTCAATCCTCAAACCCAACAAGAAAGTCACAAAGTTACGATTACGCGCACTGTAGTTCCTCCAGATTTGCCCACTTTGCAGCTAGATGAACTCTTAGGTATTTAAACATCCCTAACAACTGCTGCTGTGTTAAAAATCTTTAGAATTTAAAAAATGAGGCAGAATTTGCAGTAAGCTCATCTTGAATTGTAGTGTGATTTAACAGGAATATTTTCTATGGCAACTGAATTATTTCCTTCCATCTTGGCTAGTACTTCCTACTTGCCTGCTCTCTTCGTTCCTATCATTGGTTGGGGTGTACCGATCGCAGTATTTGCGTTTTTGTTTCTATACATTGAACGCGAAGATATTGCCTAATTTGGTAATTAGTCATTTAACTAATAACTGATGACTAATTAATAATTAATACCGCCTATCTCAGTGAGACAGGCGGTTTTTTAATAATGTTGATTTCTAAACGAGTGCTAGATAATCTACACTACTTATGCTATTCGGCTCTAGCTATTCTTAAATTGAAGAACCGAGTCCGGCATAGGCTCCGTAAAAGAAAATGCCTAAAACAGTAATTACGCCTAATCCTGCGATCGTAGCGACGACCCACAGAGGAATTCTCCCACTTCCAGACACAGTTTTTCTCCTCCCTTAACAACAAATCAACACAAGTTCAATAAACAAATGATTAACAAAAGTCGTTCCAGTTAGTTAAAGAAGTAACTGGAAAATAGGATACCCAGAACAAAAATCAGTAGTAAACCCAGGTACAGGGAAGTCCGGTTTAGTTCAACGGGCTGATTATTGGGATTGGGCGTTCTTTCCATGAGTTGCTCCTAGCGTTGAATAAACTGCATTGCGGCGATCGCGCCCAAGAAGAAGACGGTTGGCACACCTAAGGTGTGAACTGCCAGCCATCTAACTGTAAAAATTGGATAGGTAACTGGTTGATTGATGTTGTTGCCGCTAGTCATGATTTCAAACTACTTTCCGATATAAGTTTCTACTTGCTTTTTCGCTTCAAAACGGTTATTCACAATGGGTACTTCTTGACGCACTTCGGTGAAATACTCATTGGGGCGGGGTGTACCAAAAACATCATAAGCCAGTCCGGTGCTGACGAATAACCAACCAGCAATAAATAATGCTGGGATGGTGATGCTGTGAATTACCCAGTAACGAACGCTGGTAATAATGTCCGAAAACGGACGTTCTCCAGTGGTACCTGACATTTAACTTCCTACCTTCACAAAGACTGTTATTGAGTTTATTATCCTACAAAGTTTAGAAAGAGTTACAACTTGCAACGTCCTTCTCAGAAATCTGGATAATTACAGAGACTAGTGTTGCCTTAAGCTGGCTCTGACTGGGGAGTTTTGGCAACATTGGGGTTATATTTCAGGAGTATGCCGCGATCGCCAATGATAAATCCTTGGTCGGGCTGGAAAAATACAATTTTGTAAAAGTTAGCAGCGACTGTTTCTACATCCCGGTCTTTTTCCCAATTTTTACCACCATCTGCACTGTGCAGTAAATTACCGCTACCGCCACCTACCCAAATATCATCAGGCGTGCGATAGGCTAAATCCAGTAAACCCCAGCTGGTAGATAATTCGGGATTTTGTGCTTCTTGCCACTCTTCAGGTTTGCTTGGGTCGCTAAATTGCACCTGACCCCCCCGTGCGAGCATCCACATTTGCCCATTGTCAGCAAAACCCATGTTCTCTACGCGACGGGAACTATTACGGTTATGGGGAACCCAAGCATTTTGTCCTGGTTCCCAAGTGGAGTAGAAGCTACCTTTAGCGGAAACAGCAACATACTTCCCATCGGGCGATCTTTCTAAGTTACGTACCACGCCAACTGCTGCTTCGACTTGGGCTTTCCAGTTTTTACCGCCATCTTTGGTTTGATAGATTGCTCCTACATCAGTAGCCATCTCCGCTGCATCTGGCCCTAACGCACTGATACTGATGGGATTACCAGGTAGTTTTTCACTTAGAGGAATGCGCGACCAAGAACGACCTTCATCAGTAGTATGCAGTAGCAAACCAGGCTCTCCAGCAATCCACCCTTCTTTACCAGCAAAACTAATAGCATCAAAGCGATACCTAGCGTCATCCAGTGCTAGGTTTAAGGGTTTCCAAGTATCACCACCGTCATTGGTTTCTAAAATGGTGGCATTGCTACCGACTATGTAGCCATGCTGAGGATTTTCTGTAAAAGCAATATCAAACAGCTTTGCTTCTGTGGGGACAGAAATAACTGCCCAGGGGTTATAGCTGGTAGAGGGGACTTTGCTACAACCTATACACATCAGGACAACTATCAATACGGCAAATATTCGTTGCCAACTTTTCAAAATTGCGTGCATCAGTATTTTTTATTTCTTAGTTGTTTCTAAATTTGTGTACGGGTTTGGGAAAAAGATTTACCAACCTCAAAATAGAGTGGTGGCTGCTAAATACCGAGACTGGGCAACAAATAGTATCTATTGTAACCCGTAGAGACTGAGAAAAAATAAGAAAGCAAGTGCCAAAGCGCCGAAAATCAGGAGGTTTTTTTGGGTTGGTGTCAAGGTGTTGACACCTAAGCCGTAACCAAGATTTTCTCGAAAGCCCGATGCTTGGCCTGCTGGGCCGATGTTAGTGAAAGCTTGCTTCTTTGCACTACACACTGGACAGCGCCAATTTAAGGGCAGTTCTGCGAAAGATCTTCCAGGGGGAATATCATATTTGTCATCTCCCTTCTCAGGTTCATAAATGTAACCGCAGGAGCGACACTCGTAGCGGTCTAACACTTGAGTCTCAACAGCTGGTTCGCTTTGTTCGCTCATCGCTTAGGCCTCGCAGAGGGGCAAATATTAAATATACGTTACAAATTATGACATAACTGTTAGACTTTTCTATCACAACTAAAAACGAATCAAATACCTTCAGTGCATCTGTTTCCCAGATTTCAGAAAAGCCTAAAAGATATAATGTAAAAGAAAGTTACAGCGTTATTTACACCATAAGCGGTAGATATCCATTGTGTTTGTTCTCAGCGGTTACGAGTACCTTCTAGGCTTTCTCATTATCTGTAGCCTAGTGCCTGCCCTGGCGCTCTCAGCGTCCAAGCTCCTACGACCCAGCGGCAAAAGTGCGGAACGGCGCACCACATACGAATCCGGGATGGAACCCATTGGCGGAGCCTGGATTCAGTTCAACATTCGCTACTATATGTTTGCGCTGGTCTTTGTCGTCTTTGATGTGGAGACTGTGTTTTTGTATCCTTGGGCGGTAGCTTTCCACCGTCTAGGGCTATTGGCATTCATTGAAGCGCTAATTTTTATTGCAATTCTTGTAATCGCCTTAGTTTACGCATGGCGTAAAGGAGCTTTGGAATGGTCTTGAATTCTAATTTAACAACCCAGGACAAAGAACGCATCATCAACCCGATTGAGCGTCCCACTGTCACTCAAGACCTTTCAGAAAACGTAATTCTGACTACGGTTGATGACCTTTACAACTGGGCGCGACTTTCTAGCTTGTGGCCGTTGCTATTTGGTACGGCTTGTTGCTTTATTGAGTTTGCAGCTTTAATTGGCTCTCGGTTTGACTTTGACCGCTTTGGGCTAATTCCCCGTTCCAGCCCCCGCCAAGCTGATTTAATTATTACGGCTGGGACAATCACCATGAAGATGGCACCTCAACTCGTGCGTCTTTACGAACAAATGCCTGAGCCTAAGTATGTGATTGCGATGGGAGCTTGTACAATTACAGGCGGGATGTTCAGCGTTGATTCTCCCACTGCTGTGCGGGGAGTGGATAAACTCATTCCTGTAGATGTGTACTTGCCTGGTTGTCCGCCGCGTCCAGAAGCGATTATTGACGCAATTATTAAGCTGCGGAAGAAGATAGCCAATGATTCCATCCAAGAACGGGATCAAATTAAGCAAACTCACCGCTATTACAGCACTACTCACAACTTGAAGCCTGTAGCGGAAATTTTGACTGGTAAGTATATGCAGTCAGATACTCGCTTTACACCACCAAAGGAATTGGCGGAAGCGATTGGTTTACCAGTTCCACCTGCTTTATTGACATCCCAGAAACAAAAGGAGGAAACAAACCGTGGCTGATGAAGAATCTAAGCCAGTACCAGCAGCCGAGGAGTCACTGGTAAAAGCCGGGAAAGTTTCCCAGTGGTTGACTGAAAATGGCTTTGACCATAAGGTTTTAGCACCCGATGTCAATGGGGTAGAGATAATTAAGGTAGAGCCAGATTTCTTACTCCCTACCGCCACAGCTTTGTATGCTTACGGGTTTAATTATCTCCAGTTTCAAGGCGGTGTTGACCTGGGGCCGGGAGAAAACTTGGTGAGTGTTTATCACTTAATTAAAGTTGGTGATAATAGCGATCGCCCTGAAGAAATCCGATTGAAAGTGTTCTTACCACGGGAAAATCCCAGAGTACCTTCAGTTTACTGGATTTGGAAAACCGCAGACTGGCAAGAACGCGAGTCTTACGATATGTTCGGCATTGTCTATGAAGGACACCCTAATCTGAAGCGGATTTTGATGCCAGAAGATTGGGTAGGTTGGCCTTTGCGGAAGGATTACATCTCGCCTGATTTCTACGAGTTGCAAGACGCTTATTAGACAGTGGTGAGTGCTGAGTTTCAGCAGTGAGAATTGTGATATCTCATCCCTAACCCCTCTCCGACGGCGGAGGGGGGTATTGTTTTTTGGAGTTAGCATAGAAGGGGATGATATTTGCTTGTTACGCAGAAATATCTAGAGATAGGACAAAGATTTTTGAGTAATGGCTAGGTAGGCATTAATATAAATAGGCAGTAAAAATATTTTTTTGTAAAAGCCAATGTCTAGCGAATTACAAGCATCATTTAAACAAGCATATAACAATCTTGAATTGTTTCCACTAGTGGAAAAGAAGGAAACAGATAATTTTAGAGTTGATTATGGTAATGATTCTATAGAAAAGTTAATTCAATACATTGAATACAGCCCTAATGGTGATGCGAAGATTGTATTTACTGGACATCGGGGATGCGGTAAATCGTCTTTATTAGCTGAGTTAAGTAGACAAATTGAAGATAATTATTTTGTAGTTTTATTTTCTATTGCTGACAGTATTGAAATGTCGGCTGTTAATCATATTAATATTTTGTTTGCGATCGCTCTTAATTTAATGTCTGAGGCGGAAGCACGTAAAGTACAAATTCCTAAAACTACCAAAGATAAACTCTATGGATGGTTTACAGATCGCACTCGAACTACAGAGGTAGAGTTAGGAGGTGGGATTGAAGTTGGTTTTGATTTGCTCAAATTTTTGAAAACTCAATTAAAAGCTGATGCGAAAGTTAGAGAGGAAATTAAACAGGAATTTGAACGGAAAATATCGGAGTTAGTTGAACGCATTAATGAAATTGCAGCGTTGATTCAATTTACCACTAAAAAAGAAACTATAGTCATCATTGATGACTTAGATAAACTAGACTTGGCAACAGTTCAGGAAATTTATAAAAACAATATTAAATCCCTATTTCAACCTAATATTCGCATTATTTATACTGTCCCTATTGCAGTAATGTGTAACACTTATATTTGGGATATTATTAAGGCAGAAAGCAAAAACTTAATTGAGGTAATGCCTGTTATCAAAATTTTTCATAAGGGTGATAATCGCTTACCTGATGCCCAACCTCGGAGTGAAGCCATAAATATTTTATGTGAAATATTAGAAAAACGAATTTCTCGTGACTTAATAGACAAGTCAGCCGCAGAAAAGATTGTCATTTACAGTGGTGGAGTGCTGCGGGAGTTGATTCGTTTAGCTAATGTATGCTGTCTTATATGTTTGCGACTTATTAAACAGAAACCTGGAGAAAGAATAGCGATTAATGACCAAGTTATAGAACAAGCAATTAAGGAAATTCGTAATGAACTTTCTCTGCGTTTAGGAAAAGAAGAGTTTAAAATTTTGAAAACTACTTATGAAAATTTCGAGCCTGATGACGTAAAGCAGCAAGAGTTTTTAGAATTACTGCATGGATTGTATATTTTAGAATATCGTGATGATTACACTTGGTATGATGTTCACCCCATTCTTATAGAAACCTTGAGACGTAGGGGGTTGATTAATTAATTATGAATGAAGATTTAGTGACAGATGATGACAACAGAGATGCTTATGATTACTTAACTATTTCTATTGAGGCTAAAGCCAATCGATTAAATTTGCTAATTGCTGTTTGTGATGATGCTAGTTTTCGTGATGAAATTATTGCTGAGTATGAAGCAGAATTACAGCCACAAATCCGTTGTTATCGGGTGACATTGGCAAGAGATGAGCCGAGTTTGACGGCTGCTATTTCTCAATTGGTCAGAAGTGAAGAGTATTTGCAGCAACATCAATCAGCAGTAATTACGGTAACTGGTGCAGAACAGCTTCATTTTCTGAAATTGGGCAAGGAACGTTCCGAGCAAGAGGTTTTTTTCGGTTATTTACAGTGGACTAGGGAAGCATTGAGGGCATTTCCTTTTGCGATTATCTTGTGGGTGACTAATCAAATATTAGTTGAGTTAATTAAAAAAGCACCTGATTTTTGGAGTTGGCGCAATGGTGTTTTTCGGTTTGTGTCTAGAAGGAAAAATACTGTTTCTGGTAGAGAATTAGAAGCGATTCGTTTTGCTTTTAAGGATAATGAAATTTCAGGTTTGGATGATGACAATGATTATTTGTTGCCTATAGAAGATTTGCAAGGGTTTATTCAAGATTTAGAACAGCGCGGTGTTAAAGATGCAACTTTAGCGACTTTATACTTTAGCTTAGGAGATATTTATAGGAAAAGACTCAACCGGGGTGAGTTTCAAGATTATAAGCAAGAGCAAGAATTAGGCATTGAGTATTTAAGCAAAGCTGTAGAATTGCAAAAAGAATTAGGTTTAGAGAAAGACTTAGCTACTAGCCTCAATAACTTGGCGGAACTCTACGAATCTCAAGGTAGATATAGCGAAGCCGAACCCCTCTATCGACAAGCTTTGTTACTCAGGCAACGCCTACTGGGAGAAGAACATCTAGATGTTGCCACTAGCCTCAACAACCTAGCTGCACTATACTACTCTCAAGGCAAATACAGCGAAGCTAAATCCCTTTTACTGCAAACTTTGGCACTCAGGCAACGCCTACTGGGAGAAGAACATCTAGATGTTGCCACTAGCTTCAACAACTTAGCTGCACTATACTACTCTCAAGGCAAATACAGCGAAGCTGAACCCCTTTTATTCCAAGCTTTAGCACTATGGCGACACCTGCTGGGTGAGGAAAATCCAGAGGTTGCTACTAGCCTCAACAATCTGGGGTTACTCTACCACTCTCAGGGAAAATACAGCGAAGCCGAAGCTTTATTTCTGCAAGCTTTGGAACTAACACGACACCTACTGGGAGAAGAACATCCAGATGTTGCTACTAGCCTTAACAACCTGGGGTTACTCTACCACTCTCAGGGAAAATACAGCGAAGCCGAAGCTTTATTCCTGCAAGCTTTAGCACTTAGGCAACGTCTGCTGGGTGATAAACATCTTGAAGTTGCATCTAGCCTAACAAGTCTGGCAGGACTCTACTTCTCTCAAGGAAGATATACTGAAGCCGAAGCTTTATTCCTGCAAGCTTTAGCACTTAGACGACGCCTACTACGTGAAGAGCATCCAGATATTGCCTCTAGCCTCAACAACCTGGCGGAACTCTACTTTTCCCAGAGAAGATACAGCGAAGCCGAACCCCTGTACTTGCAAGCTTTGAAGATTTGTGAGCGAACTTTAGGGGTAGATCATCCCAATACTATTATTGTTCGTAAAAATTTAGCATATCTCCGCGATCGCCTCTCCTCAGAACAGTAACATTGATGAGGAAATTCTTAAGCGCGATCGCCTAAACTCGAAGTTCCGAGTTCTAAGCTCGAAGTGTCGTGTTCTGAACTCGAAGTTCCGTGTTCCAAGCTCGACGTTTCATGTTCTGAACTCGAAGTTCCGTGTTCCAAGCTCGACATTTTGTGTTCCGAACTCGAAGTTCCGAGTTCCAAGCTCGACATTTCGTGTCCCGAACTCGACGTTTCGTGTTCCAAGCTCGAAGTTCCGTGTTCCGAACTCGAAGTTTCAGGTTCTGAGGTTGAATGATGGGGTTGTGAAGGCGATCGCTTAATGTTTGAACTGCAAATTCCACGTTTTAAATCAGAATAATTGCAAGCTATAACTGTGCGATCGCTCATTTTGGCTGATGTGTCTCTTCACAGCAACAACCTGCAACCCCATCTGTTGGATGAATCTCACGCAGAGTAATTATAGACGGCTTGGCAAACAAAGGACAGGAAGGTAATTGCCATTGCACGGTGGAAACATTTAAGTCTTTGATTAGCCCGGTTTTGATATCTAGCACCCAACCATGAATTTTTGGGGCTTTTTGCTCGTGGAGTGCTTTGCGGACGATGGAAGTTTGGTAGAGATTCTTAACCTGCGCCAAAACGTTGATTTCTGCTAATCGATTTAGGCGTGCTTCTCTGTTTGGTAAAGCATTAATCTCGTCTAGGTTGTGTAAATAAAGTTCCCGAATGGGATTTACCCAGTTATCAATGATTCCAGTGGTGCTTCCTTCTAGAGCTGCTTTAATTCCACCACAACCGTAGTGTCCACAAACAATGATGTGTTTAACTTGAAGATGAGAAATCGCATAATCTAAAACCGCTAAGAAGTTCATATCTGTTAGCGATACTTGATTAGCAATATTGCGATGTACAAATAACTCTCCGGGTTCTGTGCGAGTAAAGTTAGTCAGAGGTAAACGGCTGTCTGAACAACCTATGTAAAGAAAAGGTGGTTTTTGTCCCTCGGCTAATCTCTCAAAATACTTGGCGTCTAGGGCTAATTTTTCTGCAACCCAAGATTGATTATTGGTTAGTAGTTCATCAATGGTGTGATATTTCATCAATCATTAGATATATCTATGATTAATATTGTATTTTATCTATATATAACGGTATGCTCTCCATACATGAAGCGATCGCGCTTTCCGTTTGCATGAAAGACATTCGTTGAAGACTAAATTATTCTGAAGAAACAACAGTCTTGCAGTTTGATAGTGAATTATTCAACTGCAAATTGCTGTGAGTTGGTTAGTTTCCTGGTGCTGAAGGATATTCATGAGAAACAAAGGGAACTTCTACTATTTCACCCTCGGTTTCTCCTACTTGCACTTTTAAACCAACGCCGCCTGCTTTGGTACGAATGTAACCCAGTCCAAAATAACCATCAGGCGTTTCGGTGTAACTGGTGAGTTTGCCGACTTTTTCATCTCCTACAGCAATTGTTGCGCCAACTTCCGCAGGTTTACTCAGACGAATTCCCCAAAGGTGTTGCTTTACGCCTTTATATGTATTTAATCTGGCTATAGTTTCTTGCCCAATATAGCAACCTTTATTAAAGGAAATTGTTTGCCATAAACCGACTTCTAGAGGATTGTAATCATCTGTGAGTTCTGCTTCTGGGGCGGGGCGTCCTTGTAAAATTCGTAACAATTCCCAAGCGCGATCGCTCGCTTCTACTGCGCCTAATTCTAAAATTTGGCTCCAAATCTTCTGTTTTTCGGAAACGGGCAAAATCAAAGTATATCCAGGGGAAGCCAAGCCACTACCAACCGCCACAATTACGCCATCGTTGACTAAAATATGATTGCCGTGAGGTTGTCCGATAATTGCACCCGCACCCAAATTTTCAATAATCGCATCGCTTCCCGAACCGATGAGACTAAAGGTTGCTGTTTCACCAGTCACATCGGTTAATTGCACTTTATCGGCAAAAAAGATGTAGCGATCTAACCACTGCATCATAAATTCGCGGCGGTTAGGCGAAACTAATAATAAAACCGCATCCTCTAGAACGTAAGCACTCACCAAATCTATCGTGCGGGCGGTGGATGTCACCATTACAGTATCGCATCCTTGCCCAGGTTTGAGACTTTGGAAGTCATTAGTGCTTTGATTGTGTAAAAAGCGGAGGCGTTCTTCATCAGAAACACGGATGCGTCCCCAAAAAGAGCGATCGCATACAGCAACTCCTTCCTTTACCGCTTGGATAGCTGCTGCGTCTTTAGCGTCAATTGCAGAGGTTGGCATGGTAATGAAGAGTTACTTTGTTTCAATGTTTTCGCATTGGAAATCTTAGCAAATTATCTTTTACTGGTTCAACAGTCATTTGCCATTCGTCATTTCTCCTCATCTTCCCCATGCCCATTGTCTTCTTCGTTCCTGATTTATGGTTTGATTTGAAAGATATCGACGTTTTCCAATATATCTATATAGAGTTCCAGAATTCTTATGATGCCGAAGGTTGCACCTGCTGTTGTGGTACTTGGTCAAAATAGTGTGACTGTAGCACGCAAAATTATTAGCGTTCTACCAGGGGCGACGTTATACGGTTTGGCGGGGCGCACTTCTGAGGTTGATGTCAGCTTTAGCAATTTCGGTGAAACTTTGCGCGAGTTGTTCGCGGAGGGAAGGCCGCTGATTGGTATTTGTGCGGCTGGTATTTTAATTAGAACTCTCGCGCCTTTGATTTCCGATAAACGCCAAGAACCGCCAGTAGTAGCTGTAGCTGAGGATGGTAGCGCGGTTGTTCCACTGTTAGGCGGACTGAGTGGGGTGAATGATTTGGCACGCCGCATTGCTGAGGTATTTGATGTCAAAGCAGCAATTACAACTACTGGCGACATTCGTTTTCGGACAGCGTTGTTGTCTCCTCCGCCTGGATATCATTTGGCTAACCCAGATGATGCGAAAACGTTTATCTCAGATTTGCTAGCTGGGGCGCAGGTAAAGTTGGAAGGAACAGCACCTTGGTTGAGTAATAGCCAATTGCCGATTGATGCTAATGGAAATTTGACAATTAAAATTAGCGATCGCTTGTCACATCCTACAGCCAATTGTCTTGTTTACCATCCAGCGACAATTGCGATCGCTATTAGTAACGCATCTGCAACTAATGATGAAGTAATAGCTTCACTACAACAATTATTAGCAGCTGCGGAACTTGCGCCTGCATCGGTAGCGGGGGTATTTGCACCTATCAATATGGCAGCAAATTCAGTAATCCACGCGGTTGCTAGCGCGTTGGGAGTGCCTGCACGCTTTTTTACCTCAAATCAACTAGAAAACTTACAATCTCAAGGTTATAGCCCCGCCCAAGCTATAGCGATTGCCGCTACAGGTACATCTGGAAAGCTAATTTCGACAGCAGCAACAGAAATTGCGATCGCTATTTCCCCCGAACCCATCGACGCCAGCACCATTGGTCAGCCACGGGGGCGGTTAGCTGTGATTGGTACGGGGCCGGGAAGTCTAGAGTGGATGTCTCCGGAAGTCAGAGAAATTCTCAAGTCGGCTACTGATTTGGTAGGTTACACAACTTACTTAAATTTAGTTGGTTCCCTCGCGGAAGGTAAGCAACGCCATGATTCTGACAACCGCGAAGAAATCGCACGGGCGGAAATGGCGTTAGATTTGGCAGCCCAAGGGCGATATGTAGCTGTTGTCTCCTCTGGCGACCCCGGTATTTACGCAATGGCGACAGCAATTTTTGAAGTACTAGATAACCATGCCAAACCAGAATGGGATAGCGTTGAAATTCATGTAGCGCCTGGTATTTCCGCGATGCAAGCCGCCGCCGCTGCCATTGGCGCGCCCTTGGGACATGACTTCTGTGCGATTTCTCTATCAGATATTTTGAAACCCTGGTCAATTATTGAACAACGAATTGCTGCGGCTGCGGAAGCTGATTTTGCGATCGCTTTCTACAATCCTGTGTCTAAAGAGCGTACTTGGCAACTTACAGAAGCGAGAAATATTTTGCTGCGCTATAGAACGCCTGACACACCAGTAGTCTTAGGACGAAATCTCGGCAGACCAGGACAGACTGTTAAAGTAATTAACCTAGAAGAGTTAGCGCCAACAGTAGCAGATATGCGCACAATTATTCTCGTTGGTTCTAGTAAGACGCGGAAAATTCAGCGCAGTGATGGCAGTGTCTCCGTTTACACTCCACGCCGATACGGTTAAAATCGCATTCATCGAAGAAGGTGACAGGAAATTTCTCTATTTCCTGTTCAATGAAGAGTTCCAAAAAATCCTAGCGTGCATCAATTATAAATATTTAGACGGCAACACTTGTTCTATTTAAATTCTAAATAGCTTGTTTTATACAGCTAAAATATATGCCTTACGATATTATTATGTGCCCCGGACAAAGTTGTCCAATCAAACACGATTGTTACCGTTTTACATCTGAAATTTTGGGTCGTCAGGATTTTTTTGGAACAGATCCTTATAGTTTTTCGACTAATTCCTGTGAGTATTTTATCAGTAATCGCCCAGATGAAGATTCAATTCGTTTGAAAGCTTATGAAATCTGGCAAAAAAGCGGCTATGCAGATGGCAAGTCTGTGGAACATTGGCTTCAGGCTGAAAGAGAGTTGACAGGGTTAAAAAACTTACATTCCTGATGAATATTAATTTGTAATGTAAGATGAAATCGGCTCATTTGAGCAATGGA
Organism: Calothrix sp. NIES-2098; assembly: GCF_963875125.1. Taxonomy (NCBI): domain Bacteria; kingdom Bacillati; phylum Cyanobacteriota; class Cyanophyceae; order Nostocales; family Calotrichaceae; genus Calothrix; species Calothrix sp. NIES-2098. The sequence continues at coordinate 6,010,643 of NZ_CAWNKJ010000001.1, read as the reverse complement.
AATTCTTCACCTGGAAACTAATGAACAAGTTTATACTGCACTTACTTTCAACTCCTGTAGTTATTAGCTCTATATTGTCTACGGGAATCGTCATTAATCAAGCCCAAGCTATAGAGCCAAAACCTGCAAATACAGATCGTCTATCCTGTATCCGTAATAAACATAAAGTTGGTTTAGTATGTGCTAGAGCTTCTGTTTTGGCCCAAATTCCTCAATATCAACCAGAAGTTGAACCATCTGCGGATGGTGTACCAATGTTAGAGTTTACTGTCGAAGAAAGCGATATGGCAGCCACTTTATTTGGTTGTGATTGTCCTGCTTGCATAAATTCATTAAGGAAGATGCAGGGTGCGACACCATTAGTTTATTAATAGTTCAAAGTTTTTCTTTTTGCTTTATAGTAAAAAACTTCCAAGAATAACACTTGGAAGTTTTTCTATTCTCAAGATGGCTTTACATAAAATCGCAGTATTTTAACAAGCTAATTTTATAAAAATTTTGTGATATAAATGCTTGATAGCCATTTAAATATTGTTGGTAATACCTGGATGATTTGTAAAGGCACAACATTGTTGTGCCCCTACCCTAACGTCGCATTTTTATGCAAATTGGTATTAGTTTGCGCAATTGAAAACTGTGGTTAAGTTAATAGATTTAGGTTGTCTTTAAGGGTTTAGCTCTAGATTTTAAGCACTTGCTAAGAACTAATTTTGAATCACTGTGCAACTACTACCCCATGTCACCCATTTATGGGATATACCTACAGAGACAATGCTTTCGCCTATCTCTTGTTCAGTGATGCTTGCTCCAGTGAAATCTGCATCAGTGATTTCGGCTTCATCAAGATTGCAACTAATCAAATTTGTTTCTCTTAGATTAGCACCTCTTAAATCGGCTCCACTCAATTCTGCTTCACTAAGGTTTGCACCAAATAGATTTGCCATTGCTAAATTTGCACCCCGCAAATCAGCACGACTGAGGTTTGTTTTCTCTAAATTAGCCCAGCCCATTTCTGCACCAATCAGGTTTACCTCACTCAAGTTAGCACCATTGAGATTGGTACTAGTTAAATCTGCATCAGTCAGGTTTGCTCTAGTTAAGTTACATTCGCTTAAGTTGGCTTCACTTAAGTCAGCACCACTCAAGTCAGCATCTGCAAAATTTATGCCACTCAAATCAAGATGAGAAAGGTTAGCCTGATGTAGAATGACTCCATTAAAATTCTTTTCCCCTGCTGCATATCGACTCAGGAGCTTATTTGTGTCCATATTGTCCCCTCGCAATGTCTACAGGTAAGTCAAGTCTAGTTATGAGTTATCCACTACCCAAACCACACTAAAGTTACTGGTTTGAGTTACCAGCAACCAATATATTAGTTAGGAAAAACTTGTAGTTTTATTTTGCTATAGTTTATGGAATTCTGAATAGCAACTTAATGTAAATATAAGAATTCTGATTAATTCTGGTCAAGTTGTTACTAACTGACTACTATTTGACTAGGTAATTAGATTTTCTGAGATTTTAAAATATCTGAAAATTCAGGCATCAGGCAGATGGGGCAGTATGCGATCAAATTATTTATCTGGAAAATTTCCTCAATTGGTTGAAGTAATGTAAAGTATTGTCATTAAATAGTTGATTATTGATAATACGATCGCACCTATAAATTACTGCTCTAGAACAGCCTTGAGAAAAGTTGTCCGTCTCCAAACAGAAATACAGCTATTGAAAGCTTCGCTAACAGAATCACAAATTATTCATTAGGAATTTATCCCTAAGCGATCGCTCTATGAGTTGGCTGACTAACTGATTACCTTGTATGTTAAGGTGAATATGGTCTTGATACAATGCTTTAACATTTGGGGTGGAGTTGAAGATTGGCAACACATCTATATAAGTAATCTGCTGTGCTTTCGTAAATTCATTCAACCGTTGACGTGCTTTAATTTCATAATCGCGGGGGCCGGGTTCTCCGATTTCGCGCAATAAAGGAGTCATTACTAACAGAAATTGGCTATTGCTTTCACGAGTTAGCGCCTGAATTTTACCAATCGCATCGAGATTGATCCCAACTCTATCGCCTGGTTCATTTTGTACGGCTTGGATTTCGGGAATGGGCTTTTGTTTAATTAGATAACGTTGCCAAACTTCTACTAAAGCCAAGGGTGGTTTACGATCTGGATAGTTGCGATCGCGTCCCACTGGTAACGATGTGGGAGCCGTAGCAAACAAATCATCAGTATTAATTAATAACACTACTGTCTGAGCTTGAAAATTCCCAAATCTTTGGAGATAGGCTAATTCATTTCTCGGCCCCCAAGAGTTGGCTGACGCATTTAAAACTTCGACTTCTTGATATTTAGTTTGATTGTTTGAACTTAAAGAGCGCGTTATCAAGGCAGAAATTGTATTATCCCCATCTGTCCACCAGCCACCATTAGCGATCGAGTCTCCTAGAATTAGCACTCGCAGCGTGGAAGGTGCAGGTGTCTGTTGAATCGGCTGGCTACGCATGGAATACTCATTAATCTCAATGCGATTTCCAAAGCGACGGGTGCGCTGGTTAGGTGCTAACAAGTAGCCTATTTGCTCATCAGCAATGTAAATTAGAGGCTTGCCAAAGCCAAAGAGCGATCGCAGTCCAATTTCAATCGCTACCAATAATCCGATAACTACTGTCACAATTACGATCGCTGCTAATTTCACCTGCAAATACTCCCCAATCAATTTAAGAAAATTAATCGCCCAAGGATAAAGTATTAAATTATACTATTTTACTTTCAGCCCTGAGACAGATTTCTCATAATTTGGCGTCTGTATCGTCTAAATACATTTATGGAATAAAAAAACTGAGTTTAGTATTTTAAATTACTTTATTTAGTAGAAATTTTAGAGATACTTATGCATAACATCTCACTATGCAACTTTGATGCGCAAATTAATTAAATAATTACAAAGTGTAAAAAGATACTCGCTTTTTGAGGACGAAGATAGATTTGTTGCGGTCATTGTTGCAAAGCTTAAACAAAATAATAATGACGATTTAATACTATCCTTGAACATAAGGACTACAATCAAAACGGACAAATTAGCACTGTAACAAAGGAGGCTTACAAAGCTATGTCCGACTTAAATCGCGGAATCATGAAGTTCGAGGGAGCAGATTCTCCAAAAGTGGTCACTATCTCTACCGTGCTGCTATTGGGGTCAATTGCTGGTCTAATTATCTGGGCACTCCAAGCTGCCTATGCGCTAAACTAAGAATTAGCTGCTTAGTATTTGGTAGGTTGGCAGGACACTGGCAAAAATGGCTTCTGCCTCGGCCATGTGTACCTTGCCCAACTGATAGAAGCGCCCTTGAAAGCATCAATAGAATTTCCGAAAGATTTTAGATTTGAGATTTGAGATGCCAAATGCAAAGTGCAAGATAAATCTAAAATCAAAAATCCAAGATGTTTGAACTTTGGGGTGCCCTAACTATTTTAATCGTCTGCCCTCTACTGGGTGCATTACCGCTAATTGCTTGGATTACCTATGCCCTGACAGGGAAGCAATTAGCCAAACTCGGTACAGGCAATATCAGTGTGTCAGCGGCTTTTTACCACGGTGGCAAACTGGTAGGTATTCTCGCAGTACTATCAGAAGCTTTTAAGGGTATTACAGCAGTTCTCATTGCCCGCGCTTTTTTTGGAGAAGGGTCAACTTGGGAACTTATCGCCTTAATTGCCTTGGTAATAGGTAGATACTCGATTGGCAGAGGAGCCGGTACAACAAACGTCGTCTGGGGATTTTTGGTACACGATCCACTCGTGGCAGGTTTTACAACTTTTTTAGCAGCAATTAGCTTTACAGTTTTGCAATCAAAACAATTGGTAAAGTTCGGCGTTTTGCTGCTATTTCCGCTGTTTGTGGCAGTGTTACACTTTGAAGATTTCCCCAGAGTGATTGCGGCTGTTAGCCTGGCGGGCTTATTAGGTTGGATTTATACAAAAATACCCGATGACCTTAACCTCCCAGCCCAAGGAGCAAAATCAGAATCGAAACCCATGCTGGAATTTTTGGGTGGCGAAACCAGGCCAATTGCTCTGGGTGAAGACTTGGACGAGGCGAAAGTGGGTCACAAAGCAGCAGCGCTATCTCAACTCAAGCGATGGGGTTATCCAGTACCCAAGGGATGGGTAATTAACCCAAACCAAGATCCTGAGGAAGTAATAGACTTTTTTCAACCTTCGGAATTATCGCCGTTAGTTGTGCGTTCTTCGGCAATTGGGGAAGACTCAGAACAAGCTTCAGCAGCTGGACAGTACGAAACGGTGTTGAACGTTACCAGCGAACAGCAGCTCAAAGAAGCGATCGCTCAAGTTAGAGCTTCTTACGATCAACCTGCTGCGGTACAATATCGACGCGATCGCGGCCTACCAGACCAAGCGATGGCCGTGCTAATTCAACAGCAAGTCCAGAGTGTATATTCTGGCGTAGCTTTTAGTCGCGACCCGATTACTCAACAAGGCGACGCCATTGTGATTGAAGCTTTACCAGGCAGCGCCAGTCAAGTGGTTTCCGGCAGAGTTACCCCAGAACAATATCGGGCTTTTGTTGTCGAGACAGAAAATTTCTCCTCTGTGCAATTAGAAGGTACAGGTAGAGTACCCCAAGCATTAATTAAACAAGTAGCCTTATTAACCCGCCGTCTCGAAAAACGTTACCACGGCATTCCTCAAGATATCGAGTGGAGTTACGACGGTCAAACACTTTGGGTATTACAAGCGCGACCCATCACTACCTTGTTACCCATCTGGACGCGTAAAATCGCTGCCGAAGTCATCCCTGGAGTCATTCACCCCTTAACTTGGTCGGTGAATCGTCCCTTAACTTGTGGCGTTTGGGGAGAAATTTTTACTGTCGGTTTAGGCGATCGCGTTTTGGGTTTAGATTTTACCGAAACCGCTACTCTGCACTATTCAAGGGCATATTTCAATGCATCCCTCCTAGGACAGATTTTTTTGCGGATGGGTTTACCGCCAGAAAGCCTAGAATTTTTAACTAGAGGCGATCGCTTCACTAAGCCACCCTTGCTTTCGACTTTGCGGAATATCCCTGGATTGCTGCGGTTGGTGCGCCGGGAAATGGATTTAGAAACAGAATTTAAGCGAGATTACCGCGAGAAGTTTATTCCTGTATTGTCGCAGTTGGCTCACGAACCTGTCCAAGAACTGGAACCATCCCAGTTATTGGCGAGAATTGACATGATTTTAGAAGCGCTGCGGCTTGCCACTTACTACAGTATTTTCGCTCCGCTCAGTGCTGCCATTAGACAGGGAATTTTTCGAGTTAAAGACGGGCAAATAGATAACAGCGTTGCACCAGAGGTAGCGGTTTTGCGATCGCTGAGTGCTTTAGCGCAAAATGCCAAGCAAGTATTACCTGAATTCGAGCCAGAGAAAGTCTTTGAGCAGTTGGAGACAACTCCTGAAGGACAAAACGTTTTGTATGATTTTAACGAACTGCTTCAGGATTACGGCTATTTAAGTGAAGTGGGAACTGATATTGCCGTTCCCACTTGGAAGGAAGACCCTGAGTATGTCAAACAGTTATTTGTACAGTTAATGCAGGGAAATGAACCGCCAACAGACGGTGTAGATCCGATCAATCAAGTCTTTTCTGGAAAACGCAAACGTGGAAATGTCCAAAGACGCGTAGATCTCAAAGGTCGAGTTACCGAGGTTTACTCGCGACTGCTAGCGGAATTACGTTGGAGTTTTGTTGCTTTAGAGCAGATTTGGTTAAAGTCCAGTTTCCTGAAACAAACTGGAGATATCTTTTTCCTAGAGTTAGATGAAATTGGTAGTCTAGTTGCAGCAGCTGATGCTGAATTTAGCAGCCAGTTGGAGAAATTGGTGCAAAATAGGCGATCGCAATTTGAACAAGACAGCGAAATCAATCAAGTTCCGCTTCTAGTTTACGGTCATACACCACCTCATCCTCTAACACCTTCTCCCCTCTACTCTGACCAAGTTTTACAGGGTATTCCCGCTAGTCACGGACAGGCTGAAGGGCAAGTAAGGGTACTGCGAAATTTAAAAAATATACCAGAGATTAATAAAGAGACAATCTTGGTAGTACCTTATACAGATTCTGCTTGGGCACCATTATTAGTCAGGGCTGGAGGCTTAATTGCCGAGGCAGGAGGCAGACTTTCTCACGGTGCGATCGTGGCGCGGGAATATGGAATTCCCGCAGTTATGGATGTGCGCGGTGCTACTTGGCTAATGCAAGATGGGCAGCGAGTACGGATAGATGGCTCTAGGGGTATTGTGGAATTATCGAATGATTTAAGACCAGAATGATTACTACTTCCCTGAATGATTTGCCAGAAGAATCTGTTTCTCACAACCCCGAAATCAAGAAAAAGGTAATGCTGCGGTTTGGGGATCTACCCCACCTAACTAACTTTTCGCAAGCACGTTTTGCTCCCGGACAAAGCGCCCCCGCCCACGCCCATCAAGATATGTCTGAAGTCTTCTTTGTGGAATCTGGTGCGGGGGTTATTTATATTGATGGTCAAGCATACCCTCTACTTCCAGGTAACTGTGTAGCCGTAGAACCAGGAGAAGTCCACGAAGTTGTGAATAATGGTACAACTGAACTTGTTCTTACTTACTTTGGTTTACGCGTGGAAAAGCCAGCCTGTTGATGAGTTCGTAGCCAGCAGTATCCTAGGGGTTATACCATTTCACGAAATACCTGATACACGTGATGAATTTCTAATTCTTTCTCCTTGCTGCTTATGTGTATCAATCTATACAATTAGTTAGTATTGTTAGGCGATCGCTTGTTTACAGGTATTGACTCTGGTAAATTAATCGCCGGATTGCGGCTAAAAAATCCTCTAGGAGCCAGTTTAAACCCTACTCGGTGCGTTGGCATCACAGGCCAATCTTCTGGTCGGGGAATATGGGTAACGCCCATTGTGTACCAAAGTACGAGATCTTCTCCAGTTAACGATTCATCGTTGGCAATATATTTAGGTAAACCTTGTCCTGGTTGACTTTGGTTAGGATAATCTCCGCCAGCATAGAGTTCATCTGGCTGATATTTTGTGATCCAGACATGGTGTGTAGCAAAGCCAGCTTTCTCACGAATCTTCGCACCTTCCACAGGGAAGAATACCGCATTCCCTCCTGGCATTAGCATATATGCTGGTGCAGTACCTAGAGTATTTTGGCGATTGGTGTTGACAATCATCCATTCACGGCTGTGTTTCATATCCAAATCGCGGACAGCAGCCTTTTCTGTGGTTAAGGGAGTTTCTGTAACTGCGATCGCATTTCCGAGAGAATTGTTATTATCCATCGGTAAGGCTTGAACATTCATTTCCATCACGGAATTAGCCTCACCGTCTACATCCATATCTAAGCGGTAGTTGAAAAAGTGTTGATGATTCACGCCAAAGATATTCTTTGCTATCAGCCTTCCATAGGAATTATCTTGAGACTGTTTTTCCGCTTCTGTCCCTTGTACTAAAACAATTCCTGTTAAATCATTCTCAATTTCTAAACTGCCATCTTGGTGAAAAATCCAATTCAGGCTGTAATCATAATTATCAACTGCCGCCGTCATTGTCATGACAAGTTCTCGACTGCGACGGACATAATTTTTCTGCGTATTGTATTCGTAGTGCTTCCAGAGTATGCCATTATCCCGTTCGTAAATACCAATAACTTTTGGCATTTCGTAGGCTTCGCCCTGTTCATTAGCTAAAACAGCATTCAACAACAAGCCGTTTTCAGGAATATCTTTACCTAACTCCATTGAGGTGGCGAGGGAACCAAAGTTATATTCGCCCACATCAAAAGCATTTCTAAAAGACCAGGTAGGGTCAGGGTCGCCATAAGGTACTACCATTTCTGATAGGCTAGCGCGGTATAAAACTGGTCGAATCTTTTCCCCATCGTCATAAGTTACTTGGTAAAGAACTAACCCACTACGGGGATGCATGAGATAGCGAAAATTCCAACCTTGCCAGCTAATTGTATTACCTTTAATTCGGAAACTCGCGCCTTGCGGTTGGAGAATTTTTAATAATTTAGGTGGTGAAAGTAATTTACCCAAAGATTGCAAATCGTAGTTCCAATTCTGTTTAGAGAAAGGTACTATCCCTTTGTCTACAAAGTTGTCAATTTTACCTGTATTTAAATCAACAGTAGCCAGCACACCTTCAATTGGACTGCCAAAATAGTTCCAATTGTTACCTTTATAGTAGGATAATGCTCGACAAAGACGCTTACCTTTTGCAGTTTCGCTATTAGTTAAAACTCCTGGTGCCCAGCAATTAATTTTAACTTGATCAAAATCTGTAATTCCCCGTTTTTGCATTGCTGCTTGCCATTGGGGGTCAGATTGTACAATCTCCCGTGCTAGATCGTATTCTGAATTAATTAGTGCTGGTTGGGCGTTAGGTATTTGTTTCCAAGAACTTAAGGTTTGGGTTTTGAGGTCAACTACAGCTTCATAGGTTTGATTTTGCGTTCGCTCATACACTACCAAAAAAGCTTGGCGCTTAAAAGTTTTCCCTGTTGTAAAATTTAGGACTTCTTTTTTATCTGGTTCTTGCAAAGTTATTAGGGGAAACACAGCGTTTTCCGAGAGATTTTTATCTTTTTTTACTACTGCAACCGCTGTGTTAATTTCTGCTGATGTTAATGCAGTTAGAGGATGGGAAATAGTTGGTTGTTGTGCAAACAACATTTCCCTAGAACCAAGAGCGCCAACAATGAAAATAATAATGGCAATAGCTAAAATAAATAACCGTACCCGCTTAATCATTCTTGAAATATTTACAGGAATATATAGTTATCTATATTCCTAGCTTGTTTTAACAAACCGCATAGATTTATTTGAATTTTAGATTTTGTATTAGCAATACTCATCCTGCAATCTTTTTACCAATGTGAAACAACAAGACTTATGTAAATTTGGTATAAAATTTTGTGAATAAAAAGATTCCCGACTGATTAATTAAGTCGGGAATCTAGGTTGTTTAATAATGCTAGCAAGGGTGATTAATTAGGCAGAAACTAAACGACGTAAAGATTCAGAACGGCGTTTAGCAGTAGAATTATTGGGAGCAAATTTCAGGGCTTCTTCGTAGCTTTGTAGTGCCTGTGCGTTTAATTTTTTACGCTCATAAGCATGACCGAGATTATTTAGGGCTGTTACGTAGTCAGGCTTGATTTTCAGGGCTTCTTTGTACTGACGAATTGCTAAATCATACTGCTCTTGGGCAAAGTAAACATAGCCCAGTCCATTGTAAATAGGAGAAATATTTTCTTCTCCTTCTTCTTCCGCAGCTTTGAGCGCTTTTTGAAATAGGGTAATAGCTTGAGAATAAATTTTCTTTTGAGAATAAATACTAGCTAACTCGTAATATTCTTGAGTCGTACCCTTATCTTTACTCAACTTGTTTTTTAATCGTGATAAGGAACTTTCAAGTCTCCGAGTTTTGAAAATTTGGCGAAAAATAGTCACAACTGCAAATGCGAGTATACCGACAAAAATTGAGAGATAAACAACCGCTAGACTGTTATCCATTGTCTTGAATTAGAAAATTATAAAGAGTCTTCTTATTTATTATCAGCTTTTTGTCATCTGTCATTTGTTCTTTGTTGATTGTTTATGTTCTCGTAACCAATGACTAATGACCAATAACTAATTTATGGCAAACCCCAATATTGAGCGCGTTGCTTTAGCCAACCTTCAGCTAGATAACGCGCGATCGCTTCATTTACCTGTCGTCTTAAATCATCGTACTGCAATCCCTTAGGCATGACTACAGATAAAGGTGCTGTGGATAGTTTGGTTGGTAGTAACCGATATTGGGGATATTGTTGCACCCAACCACTGAGAACGCTAGCATCGGCTCCAAAGGCTTGCACTTTCCCACTTTCTACTTCCTCGCGCGCTTCTTCATAGGAACTCACGCCTACCAACTCAGCATTGGGCACATAGTATCTAACGTCACCAATTGTACTGGAATGGTTGAGTACAGCTATTTTGCGTTTTGCTAAATCATTTATCTGCTGGATGCCAGTATCTTTTACAACTAAATAACTACCATCATAGTAGTAAGGAACGCTGAGACTAACCAAGCGAGAGCGTGACTCTGTGGCTGTTACTCTCGCAATGGCAAAGTCAACTTTATGGTTTAAGACTACAGATAAGCGATCGCGATTTGCTACAGGTTGCAACTTCACAGCATTGGGCTTACCTAGCAAGTCCACTGCTAAACGCTGTGCTAAGTCAATTTCTAAACCTTGCAAATTCCCGTTAGCATCTCTAAATCCCAAGGGACGCAAGTTATCTTTGACGGCAATGTTGAAATAGCCTCGCCGCTGAATTTCTGGCATTTCGGCGGCAGATGCAATTGAGCCTGTTAAGAGAAAGCAAAAGCAAAAAATTAATAATAAGGATAAGGAGTAAAGGATAAAGGATGAAAAAAAGAATTGCTGTAAGACACCCATTCTGTATAGTAAGGTGTCTTTCTTCCAGCCCCCAGATTGATTTTTGGGGTATACTTCAGCCTTCATACTTCATCCTTAATCCTTTATCCCCTGGCTTGGCTTGCCAATTCAGCGATTTTGCTAAAGCTAGCTGGGTCTACAACTGCCAATTGTGCTAACATTTTGCGATTTAGTTGGATATTAGCTTTTTTGAGGTTGCCGATTAGCTTGCTGTAACTCAAACCATGTTGCCTTGCAGCAGCATTGATCCGCGCGATCCAAAGGCGACGAAAATCGCGCTTTTTCTTTTTGCGATCGCGATAAGCACTCCGCAGTGCTTTCATTACTTGTTGGTTAGCGGTTCTAAACAAAGTTGAGTGGGAACCGCGAAAACCTTTAGCTAGTTTGAGAATTTTGTTGCGGCGTTTACGAGCTACGTTACCGCGTTTTACCCGTGTCATATCTTAATATTCCTGAGGACTTACAAATAAGGGAGCATCAAACGCACATTATCTTCATCGCGTTCGTGTACAAGTGTAGACTTGGACAAGTTACGCTTCTTATTGGAAGTTTTGTGCTCTAAAAGGTGATTTTTGAAAGCTTTACGACGCACAATTTTACCTGTGCCAGTGGCACGGAATCGCTTCGCCGCTGCTTTACGAGTTTTGAGTTTAGGCATGGTTTGGCTCTGATCGACACAATCCATCATTATATACTAAGCGCATGAGATTGCACGAGCCACACAGCCTAAATCCGGCGAATATATCTGCTAATAGTAGAGACAGGCACTGACTCAGTGTTTTGGAAGTCAAGCGATCGCACAATTTAAAAAGCTGATAAGCGCAGCAAATCATTTTTATTGTGAATTTCTAAATTCAATAGTGCATAGACCAATTTTCTTTCGGAATTGCTCATTGTACTTTTATCTAATTCCCGATCGATATAATGGTTTGATAAAAAATCAAGTACTCGATGGTAAATTTCCCACTGGGGAAACTGTGGACTCATATAGCTATGGAGCCATGCGGGTTTATCTGGTAGAATATCTTGTCCCAAGAAAATTTCTTTTCCTGTCAATATTCGATAATAGATAATTCCTAATGCTAATAAATCAGACATTGAGGGATTGCTTTGCTGTTGAACTTCCGACAAAGATGGTGCAGGAATGCGATTACTTGGCTTCATTTCTCTGCCAAAGTATTTCAGACATTCTACGATACCAACAGCTTTAGAATCGCCTAAATATGGGGGTAATAGTGGATAATTTGCAGATGTAGTTGTAAAGATATATTGTTCTTGTAATCCAAAAAGCTTACCTGAATCGCTAGCTAATACAACTCCCGGATCGATGATGTGAAAAATATTTTGTTTTTGACTAATTAAAATATTACTTTCTGATAAATCGCCGTGATGCATATAGCAAAGAGCATCCCAGAGAGCAGGTAACATTTGTGGGAATAGCAGTCGCTTTGAATAAGCTGGTAATTTTGAGAAAGGAGTTGCCTCGTAATCAGGCATAATTAGTACTGGTAAAAATCGCAGATCCAAAGGCTCGGATGTATTATAAACCTCTTTATTGCCATGAATTTGTGATAATCCATCCCAAGTCCCTAAACCAATAATTGAATGATTCCACCTACCTCTTGTCCAATTAATTAGTTGAGTCTCAACTAATAAAATCCATGTAGCAACTTTAATTGGATCGAGAAGATCGTTAGGATGGTCAAAAACTTTATCAATACCAAGTTCGCTAGTAACAAAAATTTCAGATGTACTGTAGCTGTTGTAAGCATAAATATCTTCGCCAGTCACATGGGGCGAAGGTGTCTTCAAAACTACATCTTTGCCGCATAAGTTGGCACGATAGAGATTAAAAGTTTTTCCTTGATGTAGGATTTCTGTTACTATACCTTCACCAAAAGGACTAATATTAAATTTATTTAGCATCTCTAATATCCTATTCGTCAGTAAGCTGATATAATTAGTGCTTATTTATAAGTAAAGATGTATTTGTAGAGGTGGAGTTTCCTTCGCAAAAATCTACAATTTCTAATTATTGATTGCATTAATATTACTTAAAAATTTATGCAACGACGTTTGAGGAGCATAAGGCAATACGGTTCAGTTAAGAGAGATTATAGGGGCACGGCGTCTACAATCTTTTGGTGTATACAATCATCTTATCGGTGCCGTGCCCCTACTACTGAATTGTCTTGAAATATTAGGGTTTATGAAAAATTAAGCAACTTTAGGATCTAAAACGATCGCAGAGCCAGATTTATTCACATGATAAGTCCAAGATTGCTGCTTCACCTGAACAATTACTTCCCAACCTTCAACAGGCTTATAAATCTCTGCACAGACTTCGCCAAAATTAAAATGGCACTCATTGCCAAAGGTTTTGGCTGTAGCTTGAGTAATTCTTAAATTAGTAACTGCTACTCCAGAACGTTTGGCGGCATCGCGTAAAACTTTATTGGCGATCGCTTTTGGTAATGTGACATTTCCTGTTGTCTTAATTTTTGGATCTAAAACGATTTGCGAGCCAGATCTATTTACATGGTAAGTCCAAGATTGCTCTTGCACTTGAACGATTACTTCCCAACCTTGAATGGGATTGTATTCCTTAGTGCAGATTTCACCGAAGTTGAACTCGCAAGGATTTCCAAAGGTTTTAGATGTAGCTTGAGCAATTTTTAAGTTAGCAACCGCCACTCCAGAACGCTTGGCGGCATCGTTTAATATTTTATTAGCGATCGCTCTCGGTAATGCAACATTTCCCGATGCATTAATTTTTGGATCTAAAACGATTTGCGAGCCAGATCTATTGGCATGATAAGTCCAAGATTGGTCTTTCACTTGGACAATTACCTCCCAGCCTTGTATAGGTCTGTATTCTCGCGTACAAACTTCTCCAAACTGGAAAATACAGGGATTACTAAAGGTTTTCGCTGTGAATTGAGTAATTTTCAAATCCGCGATCGCTACTCCAGAACGCTGGGAAGCATCATTTAGTACGGCTTGAGCAACGGCTTTTGGTAGTTGATTCGGTCTATTTTGGACGTTTTGGGATAATTGTATGTTTGCTACACTAGGCGCAGCAGTAGCAGTATTGTTATTTGTCAGTCCCATCCCCCAAGATAGCAGGCTTGTTAAGGCTAGAGTTAATATCACTCCTTGCGGAAATTGACGCGAACTATTAATTGAGTGAGATAGTTTATAAATATTTTTCATGCTATTTTACCTTGAGAATTGCATAGTTCGTCTCGCTACTAATACCAATTCTCTGAAATTTACACTTAAAGGATGACTGATTTTTCTGCTTTAGAGCCATGCCTTATTATTAGGTTAATAAATATTAAGTGCAACTTCATAGCGAATTGCTATCAGTTCGCTCAAAAGAGGATATTGGAATTGACGTTATACTTTCAATCCAGTTTCCCAGAAATGAATTTTAGTTAAATTTTGCTTGAGACTGCCTACTTTGATAAATTAGGTTCTACAACATTGGGGAAGTTCTGAAAATTACGCCGTACCCAATCCATACCAACTTCATTGTTAAGTTTAATTTTCTGAGGTGTATTGGGATAAATCTTCGTGAGAATATCTGCATCTTGATCCACTACAACCTTGCCAAACTTGAGATAGGTACTGCCAAATAGCTTAAAGGCTGGATGCTTGGCTTGGGCAAATAGCAAAATGTAAGTTTTTGTACGATTTAAGGCTTCTGGTACAAATATATGGCACTGAGCAGCTTTACCTAATGGCATTTCTCCATGAAAAATCACTAGCGAAGGAAAGTGATTTTCTAGATGGGCTTTAATAGTGCTGGGTAGTAGAAATAAATCAGGTTTTTTCAGCTTTTCTACCCAGCTGTAAGCTGCTGTGGGCAGATCGTAAAGTGCATGGGAATGATGCCCGTTATCAATAAATTGATGAAATTCTACATTGGTAATCCGAAATAATTCCCGGTGAGTGCCATTTTGATGATTGTAGTCATGCATATTCAGCAGCATAGTTAGCAAATCTGTCTCTACACTTCTATCTGCTGTATACCCGACAAAGTAATAATTTTTAGCAATCTCATTCAGTACGTTAGGAATGGGCACTTTCGGTTCGTATCCCCCATAAGACCAAATAAAATCGTCTTGTAGAATTAACTCTAAAGGTTTCAGTTGGGGTAATGTTTTCTTGTGAGAACCTGGTAAAACCGTGCAGCCTTCCGCATCAAACTCCAGGGCATGAAACGGGCACACCACGCTACTTGCGCCACTGCTTTTGACTTCGCACCACCCTGCTGACAGCATTGCACCCATGTGTGGACAAGCGTTGGGTAAAGCAGATATCTTTCCAGACGCATCTTTCCACATCACATAATCAACCCCATACAAAGAAATTTTGCGCGGTTGATTTACAGGCAGCATCGATTTGTGTGCCAATAACCAAGGCGCACCAGGAAGCATAGACTGCATCATGTTCTCCCTTAGATATAAAATTGTGAGAAATCCGTCGTGTTTCTAAAATATGACAGAACATTCACATTCGTCAAGAAGTTTGCGCCGTCAACCCAAACAGCAGCGAGGTAAAGAAAGAGTCAAAAAAATCTTAGATGCGGCCGCAGCAGTGTTTGACGAAGTGGGCTATGAAGCGGCGACAACACATTTAATTGCGGCAAAAGCGGGAACAGCTATTGGTTCTCTATACCAATTTTTTCCTGATAAAGCCGCTATTTTTCATGCAATGGAGTTGCGCCATGTAGAACAAGTCAAGCTGATGTGGGCGCAAGTAGATAAGCAACAGATTGTCCAGTTACCACTCCGCCAAATGATTCATACACTGGCAAGTGCTGTCGCACAGCTATTTGAACAGCCTGTGTCGCGGGTGGTTTTTGTGCAGTTTTTTATATCTCGTCAGATTTTTCAGTCAATTGATGACAGCATGACTCAAGAAGCGATTAACTTTATGGCAAGTATCTTGAAACAGCGAAACTCTGCATTGAGTGAGGCGCAGTGTAACCTCCTAGCAGAAGTTTGCGTGCATAGCAGCAATGCTGTAATGTTGTCGGCACTTCGCACCGCAGATCGGCAACACAAGCAATTGCTAATTCAGCAGATTGAGGACTTGCTAGTGTCATATTTAGAGCCGCATTTGGGAGATAGTCTGTTGGGTAATGTAATGAAAGTAATGAAATGCCCGCATTGTCGATCGCCGCAATTATCGAAAAATGGGTATCGCAGAGGGAAGCAGTGCTATCGCTGTAAGGACTGTGGGAAACAGTTTGTGAACAACTCTAGGGGATGATTAAATCAATCAATCACCTTGATATGTGATATTTTCTCAGCCGCAAAAGGCACAAGACAGAATGTTATTGATAAATTACAAGTTCAGTAATGGCAGTATGACAGTAAAGGTTGTACCTTCGCCAACTTTGCTATCAACTAGAATCTCACCGCCATGTGCATCAACACACTTTTTCGCAATTGCTAAACCCAAACCAGTACCAGGAATAGATCCCACATTTTCCGCACGCTGAAAAGGCTGAAATAATCGTTTTTGGTCTTCTTCAGGAATACCAATTCCCCAATCTTTAATGCGAAAAGCGATCGCTTTTTCTTGACCAATTAGTTCAAACTTGACTGTACCGCCTGGTAGCGAATACTTAATCGCATTAGTTAGTAAATTTCCCAATATGTGTCGTAGGAGGCTCTCATCCCAGAGATTATCTTTAAATTCTCCCACACTTGTAAACACAAGATTTATCTGCTTTTCCTTTGTTGTGAGTTGCGCTTCTTCGATGAGTTGACGGCAGAATTTTTGTAAATCTAAAGAGATGAGTTCGCAATGAAGTCTACCTGAATCTGCTTGTCCAATTAACGAAACTTCATCTAATAACTGCGCCATGTTTTTGATTGCTGCGCGAATCATTTGAAAGTGAGAACTTTTTTTCTCTTGGGTCAATTTTTCATCGTTATTTTGTAGTAATCCCGCAGCTAGGAGAATAGTATTGAGGGGATTGCGGATGTCATGGGAGAGCATGGAGACAAATTCAGATTTGAACTGGTTAATTTCTTGAGCTTTTACCAGTTCGGCTGTGCGTTCTTCAACGCGAGTTTCTAATGTTTTATTAGTTGTCCGTAATGATTCTAAAACCTGTTTGCGCTCGATCGCATAATGTATGGAGCGAACTAAAACATCTACATTTACCTGTCGCTTAACTAGATAATCTTGCGCCCCTTGTCGCACTGCTTCAATTGCTAAGGCTTCGTCATTGGTATTTGTGAGGACAACAATCGGTAAGCTAGGGGCATAGCCAATCAGCGTTGGCAAGGATGACAATCCTTCGCTATCAGGTAGAGTCAGATCCAACAAAATGACATCATAGGAACATAAAGCCCTGTCTAGAGTTAATTCTTGGAGGGCATTTTGCAAGCGCTGAACGTGAACTACACTAAAGTCTTTGGATTGGGCTTGCTTCAGAAACTCTTGTAACAATCTCGCTTCTGCTAAGTTGTCCTCAATCAACAAGATTTTTACTGAGCCTGTAGCCATCATTTCCTGGTTCTACCTCCTTAATAGTCAAGAGTCCAGAGTCCACAGTCAAGGGTCATTAGTTCTTTCTCCCCACACTCCCTCATTCCCTACTCCGATGGCAATGTAGCAGTAGAGAGCCAAAACTCTTCAATACCCTTAACGATTTGAAAGAGCTGGCTCAGGTTGCGAGATTTAGTAATGTAGCAATTCACGTGTAAATCGTAACTGTGAAAAATATCATCCTCGTTTCTGGAGGTTGTGAGTACGACTACCGGAATGCGTTTGAGTGTGGGGTCGGTTTTAATTTCCGCCAGTACCTCACGACCATCCTTTTTAGGTAGGTTCAAATCCAAGAGAATCAGGTCAGGGCGTGGAGCATCAGCATATTCACCTTCTTGGCGTAAATAAGCCATAGCGTCCATGCCATCCCTGACCGTTACCACTTGGTGTGGTACTGTGCTATTTTTCAGCGCTTCTTGAATCAGGCGGATATCAGCTTTATTATCCTCGACCAAAAAGATCGTTTTGTGTTTTTCTTCCGTTTCTACGCTCACGCTCGCGGCCTCCAACTGGAATCGTAAAGTAGAAGGTTGCACCTTCACCCAGCTGTGACTCTACCCAGATTCGTCCCCGATGGCATTCGATAATTTTCTTACAGATTGCCAAGCCCATGCCTGTACCGGGATACTCTTCTCTGGTATGTAGGCGCTGAAAGATGACAAAAATGCGATCGCTAAATCGTGGATCGAGTCCAATACCATTATCGCGCACGGAGAACAACCACTCTTCCTCTAATCTTTCGGCTCCGATATGGATTTGTGGCGGTTTGTTGCTGCGGAATTTGATGGCGTTGGCAATCAGGTTTTGAAATAGCTGCATTAATTGTGTACTGTCAGCCATCACAGTAGGTAAGGGGTCATGGGTAATTGTTCCCCCAGTTTCATGGATGCGTCCACGCAAATTACTGAGGGCACGATTTAAGGGCGTTTCTATCTCAGTTAACTGAAAGGCGATCGCTTGCATATCGACTTTAGAGTATGCTAATACGTCATCAATCAGCGTTTGCATCAGACTAACTCCCTCAACGGCAAAGTTAATAAATTCCTTTGCGTCTTCGTCGAGTTCTTCTTCGTAGCGCATCTCTAATAGCTGCACGTAGTTTGCTACTTGATTTAGCGGTTCTTGCAAATCATGGGAAGCGACATAAGCAAACTTTTTCAGTTCAGCGTTTGAACGTTCTAAGTCTTGCGCTAACTGAGCCAGTTCATCGGCTTGGCGCAACACAATATTAATGATGGCTTTGCGTAGTTCTAAGGCTGCTTTAATTTCGACAAACTGCCAAGGTAAAGAAGTTAAACGAACGGTTTCTTTCCACAGTTCAAATGATTTCCGCGGAACTAGGCGCAAATTTCCTTCTGATTGGTTAACTTCAAATGCTTCGTTGGGATTTCCTCCCCAATTTACCGTTTGAATTACTTCCGGTCTAAACCACAATACATAATTGCGCTTGGAAATCGGAATAGCTAATAAACCGCTAGCGACATTTTTAAATTTTTCTGCATCTGGATAAATCTGTGGTAGTGAATCTGTATAGAATACTTCTTCATGTACATGATTCTTGAGCCATTGCAGTAAAAAATTCAAGTCGTCTTCTTTGGGCGTCTCACCAATAACTGTACAATTATCGCCAAAACATACAGCTGCGCCTTGGGCACTTGTTAAATCTAATAGATTCGGCTGGTGTTTAACTAACCCATCGATAAAGTTTTCTTCTTGCGACATATATTCCATCAACACTGATTGAATATATGCCAAATTCATGCGGTAATCGTAATCTTCAGTTTCTTCTCTAGCTGAAATTTCTGTAAATATCACTCTTCCTAAGAATTCGCACGCTTTACGCAATTCGTAGGAAACATATTTAGGCGTTTGATGATGACAAGCAATTAAACCCCAGAGTTTGCCATCTTTAATTAAAGAGATAGTCAAAGAAGCACCTACACCCATGTTGTGTAAATACTCTAAATGACAAGCAGCTGCACTTCGTAGAATTGAATTGGTTAAATCAACCGGACGCTGGCTTCCCGGATTATTCACCGGAATCATTTGTACGGGTTCAGAATATGAATCGGGGATTAATCTAATGAAATTGGAAGCGAATAATTTTCTTGCTGGTTTAGGAATATCTGACTCTGGGTAGTGTAACCCTAAGTAAGGTTCCATGCTGTTTAATTTTTCTTCAGCAATGACCGAGCCATGCCCATCTTCATCAAACTTATATAGCATGACTCTGTCAAAACCAGTTACTTTGCGGACTTCTTGGACAATTATTTGACAGAAATCGCGAAGGTTAGTAGTTTTTTCTAACTGGTTAATAGAAGCTCTAGCTAGATGGTAAAAACTTAAAAATGGGATATTCTCTTGAGAAATTGCTGGCTCTAATTCTAGAATTAAAATTCCTTCTGGATTGCGATGAAAAATCGCATCAAATACTACGTAATCATCGCCTTTTTTTCTTACCCAGACTTTAACTGGATTGATATAATCAAGATTTCCTGATAGTATGCCTGCTTTAATTCTTTCTATTTGGAATGGGTCTAGTAAGTCTTCTAGTTTTTTTTGCAATACATTTTCGGGTGATATGCCGAAAACATTCCATGTATTATTGCTAACTTGTAAGATTTTTAGCTCCGGCTCCTCCAATACCAAAAGGACACCATGAGGCTGAATTTGACTAGAAATATGAATTGGCGCTTCTTTTAAGCTACTAACATTAATACTTTGGACTTCTAATTCTGTCGCCATTACGATTCTCCTCTATTGGGCGGGAGCATCAAAAGTAATATCTCAATAAGTGTTAAGCACTTATTGAAGTTTGCATACTACTTTAGATGTTTCAAATTTAGTTGCAGATCCTGAGATATATGCCTAGGCTGGAATCATTTTCTTGAGCTATATAAAGTTAAAAATGTTCCGATCGCCAAAGGCAGGGAAGAAATAATGCAAATGCGAAAAACTTTATCAATCACCTACTATCTATGGTTATTTACTATATATTTGATTTCCCGGTTACTGCGCTAGCTTAATTATTTTTATGCTGAGAATTTGGAAATCTTCAGTAGCATCACACAGTATCTCTTTTGTCTGCAATTCACAGTTTAACAGCCGATAAACTTATGTAGGGATAAGAAATATGAATAATACGCGATTAACTAAACCGCAAACTATGTAGTTGTATGAAGCTAAGTTTGCAGTCATAAATTCCAACAGAATTTAACAGGAAAAATGCCACAATATCAAGCATTATAACTGCTGAGTACGTTAAAATAAGTGCTTAACCGATGATTCTGAGAACACAATACAAAAGACATAATTGTTAATGCTTCGTTTTTTTACTAAACTAATGCACATTTAACTTATACAAATATGCGATCGCCAAGTTTTAGGATTGCTACTCTTCGTAGCCTAGGTGAATCCTTATGCCTATGCAATGACATATAGATATTTTTACCTATCCTTACGGAATGAAAAGTTAACCGCCAATGAATTTAGGCGGCGCGTTACTGGGAGTACTTTTGCTTTAACTAAATGAAATTTCGTCTAAATTATTATTTAAATCCAAGAGTTAAATAACATTCGCAATTTATAACCCTCGGAAGTTAGAGGTAAGCCTAAATAAATCGGCATCCAGAAGATAAAAGCAGCCAAAATCAGAAATGCAATAGTTACACCGAATACACGTAGTTCTTTATAATAACTGCGAAGACATTGATCTACAAACCAAGCGATCGCTAAAAATACAAACACTACAGCACATATATAGTGGTAAATAAAAACGCACCTAGTGACTTTTACCCAAGGCAACAAATTAGCAGCATAATTTAACACTATATATAAGGCAACCCAAGTATCAACAGAAAGGTTTGCAGGTACAGACAACTGCTTGTTTTTGAACAAAGGAATTACCAATTTTGACCCCAGCATTCCTACTAAAAACAACATAGCAGCCATCCCAGACCACCACAAAAAAGGATTACCCATTGCATGGACATCATAAATTATCTGTCCGTCAGCAGCAGGTAAATTAGGCCCCATTACGGGTAATGCATCTTTAAAACTACGAGCTGTTTGATAATAATAAGCCATTGGTCGAGTCATCAAAGGCCATTTATACCAAGCCGCACAGTAAGGATGCACTGCGGGAGTATTACCACCCATATGCAGATGAAACTGCAAAATTTGTTGGTGTACTTCGATAAAACCGTATCTTTTATCAAGTTGTAGATGAGGAATCCAGATCAGGCTGTAGATTAAAGCTGGGATAATTCCTAAATAAAACACCATCTGAAAAATATTTAGTTGAGTTAGCTTTTGGAGTGGGGTCTCAACTTTAGTTAATGATGTTTCTTCAAAGTTGGCATCTTTTTTAGCAGTAAGATAAGAATGTAACCACCGCAATAGCCAAGCTGTAATCCAAATAAAATAAGTACCTAACAGAAACCATAAACCGTTCCATTTAGTGCCAACTGACGCACCAAAACCAATACCAGCAGCAATTAACCATAAAGAACGTCGTTGTTTTTGGTTATCTAAGGCTAAAAATAAAAACCATTGCCCTAATAAACCAAAAATCACAATATAAATATTACTAAGAGCATAGCGAGACTCAACCAGAAATAAACCATCACAGGCGGTAAAAAAGCCTGCAAGCAATGCAAAGCTACGACGATGGCTAATTTGATAAGCAATAGCAGCGACAACTAAGGGAATAAATGAGCCAGTGAAGGCGTTTGCCCAACGATAAGCCCAAGGAGATATTAAAGAACCGGCTAACCCATTTAATGATTCTTGCCCAAAACTAAAATGACTACCAAGCCAAATTCCAATACCAATAATATATTGACTCAAAGGCGGATGAGCGTTGAAAAATGGAGTATTGGTCAGATAATTATTGCCAAATTTGGCAAAGTAAACTTCATCAAATACTAGAGTATTAAATCGATCTAGTTGCCAAAAACGCAAGGCAAATGAGAAGAGAAAAATAGCCGCTAGCCCTATACGGAACAAATTTTTAGTCATTTGTTATTTGTCATTTGTTATTTGTCATTTGTTATTTGTCATTGGTATTTGGTATTTGGCGGTTAAGTATTCATTTGCTTTTGTCTAACTAACTCAATGGCGATCGCAATTAGTGCATTGGCATCAACTGGTTTCACAATATGTCTTTGGAAACCTGCCGCGATCGCTTTTTGCTGATTCAATTCTCCAGCATAAGCTGTTAAGGCGATGGCTGGAATAGATTTACCTTGTGGCGCGGCTCGAATGTTTTGTATGAGCATATAACCATCCATTTCTGGCATACCGATATCGCTGATTAATAAGTCGGGAATTCTTTGGTTAATAGCATTGAGGGCGGCGAATCCTGATGACACGGCTGTCACGGTTGCTTGTTCTTGCGTCAACACAAAGGTGAGAAATTCACAGGAATCTGGCTCGTCATCTACAACTAAAATGTGAATACCGCTGAGATCTAGCGAGTGCCGATCGGATTGTGGTAAAGCCGCTTGAGGAACCATCGCATCCCAGAATAGGGGAAGTTGCACTATAAAAGTTGCACCTTGCCCTTCCCCTGGGCTTTCTACTGACACAGTACCGCCATGCAGTTCCACGAGTTGTCGTACAATCGCTAACCCCAATCCTAAACCCCCGAATTGCCTGGTTGTGGAGCCGTCTTCTTGCTGGAAATGGTCAAATACATAGGGTAGAAACTCAGCACGAATGCCTTTACCCGTATCTTTGACTTGAATTTGAGCGTTGCTGCCAACTGATATTAAGCGAACTTCAATTTTTCCCCCTGGCGGAGTAAACTTTACAGCGTTGGATAGAATATTCCAAACTACTTGCTGCAATCTAGTTGCATCCCCTATAGCATTGATCGTGGGGCTAATATCAGTCTGTATTTCTATAGACTTGGCTTGAGCCGCTAATTGTACAGTCTCCAGTGCCGAGTAAATCACGTTACCCAAATCGAGGGGGAGTGCATTTAAAACTAATTTACCCCGAAGAATTCGCGAGACATCGAGTAAATCATCAATTAGCTGTGCTTGTAACTTAGCGTTGCGCTCGATGGTAGCGAGAGCTTCAGCAGTTTGTGTGGGATTGAGTTTGCCATTTTGCAATAACCTTGACCAGCCAAGAATCGGGTTGAGAGGGGAGCGCAATTCGTGGGAAAGGACGGCGAGAAATTCATCTTTAATTCGACTGGCGCGTTCGGCTTCTTCACGGGCGGCGCGTTCGCGCATAAGTAATTCTTCTCGATCTTGCTCGGCTTGCTTGCGTTCGGTGATATCTTCAGCAACACCGGCAATTCGATATGCTCGTCCATCTTCATCTCGAACTATAAAACCGCGATCGCGTATCCAGCGAATCGTACCATCAGGACGCAATATCCGATATTCTTCAGTATGATTGCCCTTGGCTAGACATCTTACTCCAGCCATCTGTACCTGTTCTCGATCTTTGGGGTGAATTGTTTCCGTCCAACTGCTGAGACTGGCATACAAGCTTTCACAGGAACGCCCCCAAATTTGCTCGTAGGCGGGACTGACGTAAAGTATCTTTTGTTCTTGCGGATCGGATAGCCAAAACACGCTTTCAATTGCGTCTGCCATTTGGCGAAACAGTTCTTGACTTTGCTGTAATGCGGCCTCTGTTTGTTGGCGATCGCGTAGTGCTGCTTCTGCTGCCATTCTTAAGGTTTTTTCTTGCTGGCGTGCAGCTTGTCGCAATTGAGATAATTTAAGATTGGTTTCTACACGCGCCAGCAATTCTCGTGCGGAAAAAGGCTTGACTATATAATCATCGGCTCCGGCAGCCAGTCCTTCAATCCGCGATTCTTCACCAGCCCGTGCTGATAATAAAATAATCGGGATTTCTTGAGTTTGTGGATCGCAACGCAGCGATCGCAGTAATTCAAAGCCATCAATTCCTGGCATCATCACATCTGTTAATACCAAGTCTGGTGGATGATTCCGCACTGCCTTTAACGCCGAGTTACCATCTGCGACTGTCTCAACTATGTAGCAAGAACTCAACAACCGCTTGACATAATCACGCATATCTGCATTATCATCAGCCAAGAGAATGCGAGTCGTTTTCGCAAAGGTAGTAATACCATCTCCCCCACTCGCCTGCTCCCATACATCTAGCCAACGCCGAGCTTCTTCCAGATAAGGAATTGAGCTTAGAGTAGTTGGCGTTAAAGTCTGACTAGCGTGGATTGCTTCCCTTGGTAAATGAGTCGATCCCGTGGGAATGGTTACAGTAAAGCAACTTCCTCCACCCAAAACACTGGTAACGCTAACCGTCCCACCATGAAGTTTCACAAATTCCTGCACCAGCGATAATCCAATACCTGAGCCTTCAAAACTTCTTCCTTGGGCACCTTTGACTCTGTGAAATCGCTGAAATAAATAGGGAATTTCCTCAAAGGGAATGCCAATCCCTGTATCTTCAACAATTAAATCAATGTAATTGGGAAAATAGCCTAATCGAACTGTAATTGTACCTGAAAAGGTAAATTTAAATGCATTTGATAACAGATTAAAGACAATTTTTTCCCACATTTCGCGATCGACATAAATCGCTTCTGGTAAAGGAGGACAATCAACAATCAGTTGCATTCCTGCCTGTTCAATTGTGGAGCGAAACACACTGGCAAGTTCGGCGGTAAATGTGGCTAAATCTGTGGGTTCATAAACTGCCTGAATGCGTCCAGCTTCAATGCGAGAAAAATCAAGCAAGGTGTTAACTAATTTTAATAACCGCAGTGCATTACGCTGGACAATTTCAAGTCGTTCTCGTTGCACAGCAGGTAAGGGATGTGCGGGATCGGATAATGCATCTTCTGTTGGCCCCAACATTAAAGTTAAGGGGGTACGGAATTCATGAGAAACATTACTGAAAAATTGGGTTTTGGCGCGATCGATTTCTGCAAGTGCTTCCGCCCGCAGCCGTTCTGCTTCGTAAGCGCGGGCGTTAGCGATCGCCGTGGTAATTTGTCCGGCTACTAAATCCCAGAAGCCTTGATAATCATCATCAAATTGGCGGCGGGGACTGATTCCTGCAATCAAAAATCCGCTAAGTCGCAGCTGTCCGGGAGTGGTAAGTGGTAAAACACAAGCGCAGTTTGGCGACTCCGGCCAAGCACCTCCGGGCAAATCTCCAAATTTTGATTGCAGATTATTGACTAACTGACTTTTACCATCGGTAAGGACAGCAGAAAGCGACCAGCGATCGCATATTTCCGATCCCATCTCAATTTCTGGAGGGCTGGCTGGGGTTCCTGGGGCTAATCCTGTTGCACCTACTAGTCGCGCCTGCGATTCGCTATCATCCAGCAAATACAGTAGGGCAAAGGGTACATCATAGGGGTTATTAGCTAAGGTGTGGGCAGAAATTTCACAAGCATCTTCAACGGTTTTAGCCTCGGCGGTATTAGCTGCTAGTTCTCGTAACGTGTGCAGACGGCGATCGCTCAAAACGCGACGGGTTTCCTCAGTACAGGCACAGAAGACCCCACCCACACTACCATCATCCTGGGGAATGGGACTGTAGGAAAAGGTAAAGTAGGTTTCTTCGGTATAACCATTACGCTGCATAACTAAGAGCAATTCTTGGTTCCATGAAGAATACCCTTTTTGCAGCACAGCTTCAGCTTGTGGCCCTAAGGTGTCCCAAATCTCCGCCCATACCTGGGAAGCAGGCTGACCTAGCGCTTGGGGATGGCGTTGACCCAAAACTGGAATGTAAGCATCGTTATAAAACTTGGTCATCGACTCTCCCCACCAAACAAACATGGGGTAGCGCGACCCTAACATGATGCGAACGGCAGTTTTTAAGCTTTGCGGCCAAGTTTCTACAGCACCGACAGCGGTAGTTGACCAGTCAAGCGATCGCATGAGCGCCCCCATCTCACCTCCGCCCGCGACAATATCTTCACATCTCGTCAATTTTTGCTCAGTGCCCACAATCTTGACTCCGCTTCTGAAAAGTATTTCATAAAACCTCACCTTTAGAGGCAGGAGGAGATGAATCTGGGTGCTTGAGTGCGTGAATTTGCTTCATTGTTAAAGGGGAGGGGCTGCTCGTCGATTCTCCCCAAAATTAATTGTGGAGAAAGTCAACCCCTATGGGTAATTCAAAATGCCACATTAATCATACACATATTGATTTTTAGGTAAATTTACTTGGAATGTCTATATATCTCCAGAAAGAAGGAATTTAAGCCTTGAGATTTTCCACTTTTGCTATTTCTAACATTGTTTTCAGAACTGAATCAGGATTCAAACTAATAGAATCAATTCCCTGTTCGACTAAAAACTGAGCGAATTCTGGATAATCGCTAGGTGCTTGCCCACAAATCCCAATTTTACGATGATTTTGTTTTGCAGCTTGGATTGCCATTTTTACCATTCGCTTGACACCTTGACTGCGTTCGTCAAATAATCGCGCCACTAATGCGGAATCCCTATCTAAACCCAGTGTTAGCTGCGTTAGGTCATTAGAACCAATAGAAAATCCATCAAAAACCGCAGCAAACTCTTCAGCCATAATTACATTGTTGGGCAACTCGCACATTACATATACTTGCAAATCATTTACACCTTGTTGCAGGCCATTTTTTGCCATTTCTGCTAATACTAAACGTCCTTCATCGGGTGTACGACAGAAGGGAATCATTGGGATAACATTAGTTAAACCCATCTCTTCCCGTACCCGCTTAATGGCATAACATTCCAAGGCAAAAGCTTCTCTATAACCTGGATCGTAGTAACGTCCAGCCCCGCGCCAGCCCAGCATCGGGTTTTCTTCATGGGGTTCAAACTGTTGACCGCCTAAAAGATTTGCATATTCATTACTTTTAAAATCTGACATCCGCACAATGACGGGTTTGGGATAAAATGCCGCAGCAATTCTGCCGATGCCTTGGGCTAATTTATCAACAAAATATTGGGGTTTATCATCATAAAGTGCGGTAATTTCTGCAATTTTAGCTTTGACAAATTCATCCTTTAAATTATCATAGTGAATCAACGCCATTGGATGAATTTGAATTTGATTGGCAATAATAAATTCTGTCCGCGCTAAACCAACTCCATCGTTAGGAATAGCAGATAAACTAAATGCTTCTTGGGGATTCCCCACATTCATTAAAATTTGTGTGCGGGTGCGGGGCAAGTTTTCTAGATGCACTTCTTGAACTTCAAAAGGTAATAAACCTGGATAAACTCGTCCTTCTTCTCCTTCGGCACAAGAAACTGTCACCTCTTGACCGGTTTTTAAAACTGCCGTAGCATTGCCACAACCAACGATCGCAGGTACGCCCAATTCCCGCGCAATAATCGCTGCGTGACAGGTACGACCGCCAGAGTTTGTAATAATTGCACTAGCGCGTTTCATAATCGGTTCCCAGTCGGGGTCGGTTCGATCTGTCACCAAAACTTCCCCAGGCTGGAACTGGTCGATTTTACTCACATCTAAAATTAGCCTGACTTTTCCTTGACTAATTGCTTCCCCTATAGCGCGTCCCGTCACTAGAGGTTGGGGGAAATTTGCAACTTTTTTCTCCTCTGGTTTCTCCAAGCGGTAACTCCGCAGTACATTTCCCTGCTTCTGCGACTGGACGGTTTCTGGACGTGCTTGGACAACAAATAATTCATTAGTAATGCCATCTTTTGCCCATTCAATGTCCATTGGGGTGTAATGACCGTGAACTTGAGAATAATGATCCTCAATTACACAAGCCCAACGCGCTAGTTGTAAAATCTCGTCATCGTTGAGGACGAATTTACCTCTTTCTTCGGCAGGAACTAGAATATTTTTGGTATATTTTGAGCCATCATCATAGACCATTTTTAATTCTTTACTGCCCACTTTTTTATCAACAATTGGGCTATAACCTGCTTTTAAAGTTGGTTTAAAAACATAATATTCGTCTGGGTTAACCGTTCCCTGAACGACATTTTCGCCTAAACCGTAGGCAGCAGAAATCAATGCAGCATCCTTAAAACCAGTTTCTGTTTCAATTGAGAACATTACCCCAGAAGAGGCTAAATCAGAACGCACCATTTTTTGCACGCCCACAGCTAGGGCAATACTAAAGTGATCGAATCCTTTAGTATGACGATAAGAAATAGCGCGATCGGTAAATAACGAAGCAAAGCAACGATGACAAGCGCCTAATACGCTTTCAATACCCACAACGTTTAAATATGTTTCCTGCTGTCCAGCAAAACTTGCATCGGGGAGGTCTTCAGCGGTGGCGCTAGAACGAACGGCGACATCTGTATCTGCATTGTATGGTTCGCATAAACTTGCGTAGGCTTTAACGATCGCCTGACGCAATTCCACAGGAAATGGTGTGTGCATTAGTAGCGATCGCGCTTTTTTTCCGCGTTCTTGCAAGTTTTTTACATCCTCAACATCTAAGTCAGAAAAGAGTTTCCGCAACTTGGCGTCTAATCCCGCCGACTCAATAAAATAACGATAAGCATAAGCAGTAGTAGCGAATCCAGTGGGAACGTTTACACCCTTGGGTTTCAGCTGTTGAATCATTTCTCCTAGTGATGCATTTTTCCCCCCTACTAAAGGAATATCTGCAATACCCACTTCATCAAACCAAAGAATCAGCGATCGCTCTTTGGTATCAACAGATAAAGTATTTTTAGCTACTGTCACCATCAGTATTACCTCACAAGTAAATGCTCTGGTTGTAAATGCGAAATCGCTAGTACTGCTACGCGGAATTGCTCAAGAATCAAGAGTTAAAGCACGAGGATCAAGGAGAACTGTAAGCTTCTGAAAATTCTCCTGGTTTGTATAGAGTCTTATTTCTGCCTTAGCGTGCTAGTATATTTTGCCTATGTTCAATTTTAAATAGTAAATTTGGAATTGTGCTATAAAATGCCCCCAAATACCCTAATTAAGTCAAGAAAAATTAACAATAATTCGAGATAATAACAATATCGAGAATTAGAGATAGAATATAAGATGGTGCAATTAGAACAACTCCTGAAAATGGCAGAAGACGAGCTAACTGAGTACAGTACTGATGCTCGTAAAATTGAAAAACTGCGTCGCAAAATTGGTTTATCAGTATCGTTAGCAGAGCAGCGGCAAATAAAAGCAGCTTTATTAGCTACTATGCAACCCAATCAAATCGCTCAAATTGTCGAAGAACAAAGACAAGTAGTAGCTTTACCATTTTGGGGAATTGCGGGATTGGGTTTATTATTAGGAATTTCCTTAAATCAACCTATAGGATTGTTAGCAGCTATAGCTGGTTCTGTAGTTGCTTTTAGAATTCAAAAATGGGGTTGGCAATTACAGGCAAAACGTTTATTACTGCAAACATTAGAAGATATTGAAGCGCGGATTACCCAACCCAATAATTCATCAGTCTAAGCGCTGCCATTGCTAATCACTGGGTGGATTTCTGCTAGACAAGCTTTGCGATCGCCTTCTATATAAATAACTGGGAAGCGATCGCTTCAATCTGTTAACAGCTTTAAGCCACAATATAGTAGCGGCGGATGTCGGGTGCAGCAGCCACCAACCCTTCTAATTTTGCAGCTGCTTCTTGTAGATGGGGTGAGTCTAGATGAGTATTCAAAGCTTCGTTAGAAGTCCATTCTTCTACGAAAGTAAAATCTGTAGGATCGTGTTGGTTTTGTAAGAGTTCATACTTGATAACGCCTGCTTCTTGTCGAGTTGGCTCAATTAATTCCAACAGAACTGCTTTGAGTGCTTCTACTTTATCGGGTAAAGCAATCACACGGGCAACAACGCGAATAGTTTGGTTAGTCATTGGTAAATAAGTTCAAAGTCAAGAGTCAAGAGTCAATTAATTATTTCTCCCCACACTCCCCACACTCCCTAAGCCCCCAGACTACGGGCAGCAACCATATAGCGAAAGATGTATTCTACTAACTCAATATAATTACGGGCAACTGTGGGGGAAGATGCCCAAACTGTAACACCATGATCGCGGATGAGGAGGGCTGGGATTTGGGGAGGAGTGGTGGTGAAGCGCTGTTGAATTTCAGCTGCAATACGAGGAACTTGCAAATAATTGGGGAAGATGGGAATTACACAATAAGGATTTTCTTCGTAGACTCCTAAACCTTTGAGCATTTCTAAAGGTGGTAAAGGCAGGTAATCTTCTTTTATAAAGTGAGAAACCAAGTTAGATTCAATCGAGTGGATATGATAACAGGCTTGTGTTTTTGGGAAGAGAGTATAAAGTATTTGGTGAATCGCTGTTTCAGCAGAAGGTTTTAAGTTAGTTGATGATTCTTCTATGCTGCCATTGGGATAAACACGAACAAAATCACTGGGTAATAATTCTCCTTTGGAACGACCGCTAGCTGTAATCCAGAAGCTACCATCGGGTTGACGGATAGAAAGATTTCCTGCTGTTCCCACCATCCAACCTTGCTGGTAAAAACTGCGGGCGGTATTGATAAGTTCAACGCGAGAATCAGTGAGGATTGGGCTGGTCATAGGATGAGATTTATTTCCACAATTTCACTAGATAATCGCGTATTTGCCAGAAGTTATCCCAGCGAATGTAGGGTTTTTTTTGCTCATCTAAATACTCGGCTAGGCGATCGCGTGCAAACACTAGATTCGCTTGAAGTGCCATATTTAGATCGGTCAGCGAATCACCGATAGCAATCTTCTGGTAGGCTGGATACTTTGACATGACTTTTACTTTGGCAATCAGTTCTGTACCTCCCTCATATTCAGAACAAACTTTTAAGTGAGAACCATTAGTATCTACATCTACAGCATGGATAGCATGGACTCGTTGCACTAGGCTATCTAGGACTATTTCCACCATTCCGCGCAACCCGCCAGAAATTACAACTAAAGGTACTCCCTGAAACTCTAGAAAGTCTAGCAGTTCCACAAATCCTGGGCGGATCGGCTGGATTTGAGTAAATTCCAAGATTTCGTTATAGCGTGAAGCGGGAATTGATTCGAGAATTTGCCGGACTCCCTGACGCAGTGTTATCTTTCGTGCGTACATTTCCGGAAGTAATTTTGCTGACAGTTCTGGTGCAAACTTTTTTAGAACTGCAACAAAGGTTTCTTCTACTGTTATCGTGCCGTCAAAGTCACAAAAAACAATTCGCCTCAAGTCTATTCTCCCAATTTTTCAACCTACAGCTTGCGGAATGCGAATTTCTCTGGCTGTGTATTCAGGAACCCAGCCTTCAGTAGTAATAAAATAGCGTACTGCTTTCACTCGCCGTAATGGAGTTAGATGAAACCAGTGTTCGGTTTTGGCTGGAACGTTGATGTACTCTTGTGGCTGTACTGTCAGTTCTACTTGGCTACCATCGGGACGCACAAAGCCAAAAACTGCTTCGCCGTCAATGATGTAGCGGACTTCATCGTCTGCATGGGTGTGGATTTTTGCAAACTTTGCGAGTAACTCATCTAAATTGGGAATTCCTGGGTGTAGGACAATGAGATCGCGGGATTGATAACCTGCTGTTTGTTGCAGCTGCTCAAAATATCCATCTAAAGCTTGGAGTACTTGTTCTTTTTCTGCTTCGTTGAGGCTATCTTTTGCTAATAGATCGTGGAATTGGCGATCGCTTCCCACATTCCACCGATTGAGTTGAACATTCAAAGATGCCAATTCTCGCGTAATATCTTCTAAATCCTTGTGCAATATGCCATTTTCTAGTCGTAGAATTGCCATAAATGCTCCTCCTGCAAGAACTATAGCGTATTGTTACTTACTATTATGCTAAAACTATAACCACCGCTTGCTATTCCTTATTTTCATCATTCTCTTCTGATATAGAAATCCGGTTCGATTCTTGAAAAAATTCCGTACACTTTAATCTTAAGTTTAGGGTGTTTCATAAATCAAACATGATTCCTCTATGAATTAAGAAAGTAGTAGATAGATATTTTCTATCTACTACAAGCAGAAGTGAGGATAAAGTTGGCATATTTATAATCTGATAAAAGTCTTTTTCTTAAGCACGATTGAATTCATACAAAAAATGTAGTATATGGTTTAACCTAATAATTTTTGAGAAAGGTAGCAGATGAATGGTAATATCCACCTGCCACAAAGGAACGGAGGTATAAACTTAATTATTGAATTTGCTGATGCCAATGCTGGATATAGAAATATGCCAAATATGAATCATTCAATTAGAATACCTGTCTCTACAACTGATGCCGTTTATTGATTAGTTTGAGTTCCCATAGCTTCAGATGTATTGACTTTCTGGCTCAGACTTTCGTATGGACGGCGCAAACTCTGACTTTCCACTTCCCAGATGTAGCCGTGAATTACTACATCTTGAGGAATCAACGGAGAGTTACGCAGCAATTCTACTTGTTGAACACAAATTTTATCTACATCAGTAAACGTTTTAATCCACTTAGAAAAAACACCTTTTGGTAATTTCAAATCTGGTAGTGCAGGATCGATAGCAACTCGATCTGTATCAATTCCTTTGTTACGCAATACCTCGCTTAAAAAGTCACCTGAAGCCGTCATCATACCGCACTCAGTATGATTAATCACAATGATTTCTTGTGTACCAAAAAACTGGGTAGTTAACATCGCTGAACGAATTGCATCGTCTGTAACTAAACCCCCAGCATTACGGAAAATATGCGCATCCCCTTCACTAATTCCTAAGGCTTTTTCTATAGGTAATCGTTCATCCATACAAGCTAATACCCATAAACGTTTATTGTTGGGTATTCCTAACTGTCGTCGCAATGCCCATGCTTTTCTTTCTGATAATTTATCGTCAATTTGTTGGTGCAACATTGCTTAGTGTCTCTCAAAATTCACTAGGATATATGTACAGTTTTCTCCTGAGGATGCCATGAGATAACATAATTCATTGCTAACAATTTCTCTTAATAAATCAATACATATTAGGCAGATTTATTCAGAATTGAATCATACTTCTGTTTTAGCGTGCCTCACAATTAGATGTAGGTAAATGCCATTGGTCTGTATCTAACTCTACAAAAACTACCTATATAGCTTTTAAAAGCTAGCATTTATCCTTGTAAGTTGGAATTAACGATAGTAGTTGTATAAGCATTATACTATAAAATACTGTAAGACGATAAACATACAGTATTTTATATTTAATTTACAAAGTATCGCATATTATCATCGGTCTAGCAAGGTGTGTAGAGAAAAAACCTTATTGCTGCTTGAGGAAATCTAAAGTTGTTTAAAAAACGACTAAATCTGCCTGCCAAATCACTTAGGCAGTTTAAAAATTGACATCAAAAGCCAAATTTTTAACTTGCTGATTTATGCTAAATAAGAGTTTTACTTAATTTAAAATCAACTTTTTTTACATAAATACTATAAATCAATAGCACAGTAACTCTGATAAAAAATGTGAGCCTAAGAACTACCATTATTTGACCTAAGAAGATATTCCCAGATGCGGCGAATTTCTTCTCGAAAAGCTTCGCGATCGGCTTCTAAATTCTCAATTGATTGCATAACTACTTCGGTGAGGCTAGCTACATCTTCAGTTAGCTGGGCGATCGCCTGAGTATTAGTAGCTTGTTGTATGGCGTTTTGGCGAATTTGTTCTTCCAGCCGAACCAGCACTTCATCATGGCGAGTTGCGGTTTCAGAAGTGCTGGTTGCAATTTGTGCTACTTGTGTCAATAGCGGAGCTAACTGATTCAGCATTTGGGCATGAGTAGTCAGCATAGCTTCCAGCCGATCTAATCTTTTATGTGGTTCCGAGCCATTGTGTGTCATGTTCTATCAAGTTTAATTTGGCATCCATTATCTAATTCTTTTGACCTCAACTTGAAAGTTTGTGACAGAAATGTCAATATCCCACCCCAGCCCCAATAAAATCAAGGTGTAAGGTGGGTATGCGCATCGCAGTACCGACTGTTTAGTCCTTCCTCAATTTCAACCGTGCCCGCCCTACCAAACTTTTCGCATTGATTGCTGGAATTGTGGCGATCGCCACAAAGGAGGCTAGTATGGAAAGTTTTGATTATGTGATTTTAGGAGCAGGATTAGGTGGACTTTCAGCGGCTGCTTGCCTTACACGGCAAGGATATCGGGTTGCGGTTTTAGAAAAACACTACTTGCCTGGTGGATGCTGTCACACCTTTGATTATGGTGAATACAGCTTCTGTGCTGATGTGCATTACATTGCTGGATGTGGTGAAGGTCAGACAATTGCTCAGTTTCTCAATTACATTGAGCAGGATGTTCCATTTAACTCCCTAGACCCTGACTGCATAGATCGCATAGTTCTAGCAGATGTTGATTTTAAGATTCCTTTGGGTTGGGAAAATCTGCGTACTCGCTTGCTCTCAACTTTTCCAGAGGAAGCTGTGGCGATTAACCGCTACTGCGATGAAATTGCGCAACTCAATCAAGAACTAGGTCGCTTAGAACGCTGGATCGATCCCAAGTGGTCAGATTGGGTGCAGCTTCCTAGATACTGGAATATATTTTCAAAGCGCACCTGGACATTACAGAACCTTTACGATCGCCTTGGTCTATCGCCGAAGCTACAAGCATTACTAGCAGGTCAAAGCGGTGATTATGGGCTACCGCCAAACGAAGTTGCTCTGTTGACTCATGCAGCTCTGGTTGGGGCTTATGCAGCAGGAGCTTACTATCCAAAACATCACTTCAAGCACTTGGTTGACACGATTGTTGCAGCAATTACATCAGGAGGGGGGATAGTACAATACTCCACTCCAGTCGAACACATTGAAGTGAGCGATCGCAAAGTGCAAAGTGTAACGGCTGGCGGTAAAAAGTATCAAGCAATTCAAGCTTATATTAGTGACCTCGATCCTAAACTCACCGTTCAGTTGATGCAAAATCCTCATGCTGTAAGCAAACAAGAAGCGCAACGTCTTACCAATTATGAATACTCAGCTAGTGCCTTCAATATCTACTTGGGTTTGCATCACACCTTCGATCCGACAAAATACGGCATTGGGAATTGGAATCTCTGGTACTACCCTAACAGCGATCTCAACCAAGCCTATCAACAACAGTTAGCAGGCAATCTGGATCGTCCCTGGATTTTCCTATCTTGTCCCACGATGAAATCCAACGCGCCAGGAATGGCTCCGAACGGCAACCATGTTCTAGAAATTGCCACAGTTTGTCCTTATGAACCGTTCAAACATCTGTACGAAACCAATTCCGAAGCTTACAAGCTCAAAAAACGGGAAGTTTATCAGCAAATTATGGTTAGCGTGCAAGATTTGATTCCTGATATCAATGCCTATATCCGGATGAAGATCTATGGTACTCCTACCACCAGTGAATATTATCTGGGTCAGCCACAGGGTAATGCTTATGGTGCCAAATTATCTCCGCAATATATTGGCTTAAATCGCCTGGGATACCATACTGAACTGCCTAATCTTTTCTTAGTCGGAGCTTGTGCAGGCTCTCCCAGCGTACCGGGTGTAATTGGCAATGGGATGGATGTGGTTGAAAGGATTACAGGAAAATCGATTCGCAGCCAGACTAAAGTCTCAAAAACAACTGTTAGAGCCTGACTACGCCAGAAAGCTAATACTATTGGTTACTGGGGATTAGCTTCCCGTTGAGGAAAATACAGAAACCGCTTGATTGAGGTTTGGCAATCTCCCGCTATGCCAGGTTTAGCGGGAGAATATCATTACCCGCCCATAGATTAGACCACATATATTCAAGTTGCGATCGCCAACAGCCAGCAATCTCATCATTTAAATTATTAATAAATAAGTTGACTATCCAGCAAGTTGCTATAATTTATAAAGTTAATAGATGATATCTGTAGTTGATTAATTTTAGTCATAGCTCACTCAAGAAATCATATCAGTATCTAGGCTGTAAAAGTCAGTACTAATCATAGTTTGTAAGTTGGGAAATAAAATTGCTAGAGAAAAAATTTGCCATAATTATTATTTACTTTAATTAGAGAAATCATAATTTATCTGTTTTAATCAGATTAATTTTTTAAAGTCCTATAAAACAGCGCTCGTAAGTATTAAACTTGAAACAATACTGTATAATCTTCTAATTTTTTTATTCCCGATCAAAGTTGAATATAATGGGTTTTACTATTCAACAACCTTGAGTGCTGTACAAACTTTAGGTTCTCATAAGTTTTGCGTTCCACTAATGGATAAAGAAAAATTATTTCATGCTTGTGTAACTCAATTAACAGCATTAGGTATTCCAACAGAAAAGTATCTCAAAGGAGAGTACTTTGGGATAAATTCGCAAAAACTAGCAAATGGCTTGTGGGAAATTTGGGTAATTCTAGATTGGGATCAATGTCTGGCTTACTGGAATTGTGGAGTAAAATGCATTGTTTCGGAAAATTTACAAATTAAACAATGTACGCTTCTGACCCAAAGACAAAAGGGTAGCATAATTGAACATTTTCAATACCCTTAAATAAAAACTCTTCCTGAGGTAGTATATCTACTGGTTAATTTAGGAAGCTAATTATGCTATATCACTTAGATTTTCATGTAGAGTATCCTCATGAAATCTCTCAGGCAGAACTTTTTGCAATCTGGGCAGAAGAAGCGGATGCCGCCCTCAAAGCAAAAGAAGCAGGGGTAGTTGTAGACTTATGGAAATGTGTTGGTATTCGACGTGTAATTGCTATTGTTAATGTTCCAAATCTTGATGTGCTGGATCAAATTTTATTAGATTTACCCATCATGCAAAAACATGGTCAGCACGTTCAAGTAGAAGTGACTCCTCTGAGACGATATGAAGACTTTGCAGAAGATCTGAAAGCGCGTTTGGATCGGAAAGAGAAATAGTAAATAGCGATGGCTTTGCCAATGGCTTGGGCGATCGCACATAGTTCAATTATTCTGATTTTCCTGCGTCGAGAGTTTGTAGTGTCCAGGTGGGGCCTTCGCAACTCGGCCCATCTGGTGTCCAGATGAGTTTGTCTAAGTACATTTGCCGTGCTGCCATATTTTTTGGCCAAGCATGGTAGACAATGTATTCAATTTTATCATCCGGGGCAAACACAATTGAGTTGTGTCCAGGCCCCATAACATGACCTGGTACAGACCGCAGCACCCTTGGCCCTGTTTCGTTACCTGCATCTGAGTAAGGCCCCATAACATTGTCAGCAACTCCATAATCGACACCATAATTTTCAGTTTCCCAGCGCCCACCACTATAAAAGCAGTAGTATCGACCTTCATGTTTGCGAACACAGGGGCCTTCCAAAGTATGCCAATCAAATATTTCGCCATACATCAAACGATTGGCTAAAAACCGTTGCCAGTCAGAACGCGCGCGTAATACGACTTTCTCATCACCAGCAAGCTTTGTCATCTCTTGAAGTCGGTCTACAACCAGCGCCGTCCCTGCACGTACACCGCCTTCTGTATCGAGAAAATCACGGGCGTGAAATAGATACCACTGTCCATCGTCATCGCGGAATGGGTGAGGATCGATCGCAAAGGGGCAAGATTGAGGATCTACTAAAGGCTTGCCAGTATCCTGATATGGCCCCACAGGATGATCGCTGACAGCTACGCGCAATTGATGATTTTTATCCTCATGTCCCACAGAGTAGTAGAGATAAAACTGGCGATCGCAATAAGCAACTTCAGGTGCCCAAAAATTATCACCAAGGGCGGGGTCTGGTCGCAATAGTGCGTTATCAACAAAATGCCAATTCACCAAATCGAAGGAGCGTAACAGCGGAAACACACGCAATTTAGTAGAATCAACCCCTACCACCGGAGCTACTTCGTCTACCATTCCTTCCGCTTCTGCCGGGCCAGTTCCGATCGCATAGTATACACCTTCGTATTCCCATACAAACGGATCGGCAAAATAGTCTTCATAAACTGGATTAGTGTAAGTCAGCATTTCGATAACACTTTGCAGGAGGATGAAAATAACAAATCT
This sequence comes from Calothrix sp. NIES-2098, assembly GCF_963875125.1. Taxonomy (NCBI): domain Bacteria; kingdom Bacillati; phylum Cyanobacteriota; class Cyanophyceae; order Nostocales; family Calotrichaceae; genus Calothrix; species Calothrix sp. NIES-2098. The sequence continues at coordinate 5,972,621 of NZ_CAWNKJ010000001.1, read as the reverse complement.
TCTCCAATTTTTTTGTCAGTATCCTCTATCTTTGTGCTGGTTAAGCAAGTAGCTGGGCATTGCCCAGCTAACTATTTTTTAGTACTTGTTTTTAGTACTTGAAATTGATATAGGTTTCCGCTTTTTCCTGTGGTAACTGCTCCACTACCTGACAGCGCAGCATCTGTCTTAATTTCTCTGGTAGGCTTTCATAGTAATCACGCTCCAGAGTTAAATCGACTTTTGGCGTATGCAACCAATGCATTACGTAGCCCATAACTACCATCGGTCTTGGCTGGCTTGTGCGATTTGGCGAACCCCGGTGTAAGGCCAAAGGTGTCCGAATCATCACATCACCTGGCTGCATATAAAAAGATTCCATCGGAATTTCACCTGTAGCAATTTTCCTGAGTCCCTCTTCCCGTGGTATGACATGGGTTCCACGTGCCATTTGGAAAGGGCCGTTCTCTGCGGTTACTTCTACCAGTGGAAAATTAACTGCTAGGGCGTAAAGTGGCGTTACTATGTTATCTGAGAATAAAGGGCGATAGTCTCGATGGGTTTCCTGATAATCCGAACCCTGGAAAGGAACATCAACACCCAACTGAACCATAACGTATTCTTGGTAAAACACGCGCTCAAGAATACCCATAATCACGGGATTAGCGAAAACTTCTGGATTTGCAAATGGGGAAACCCAAGGTAGTGTGAGATAGTAACGAGCAATTTCACGAGGGGCTAATCCACCAGGTTGATTTTGACGCTCTCGGAATAATCGATCAAAAGCTTGTGCCCAATCATCAATTAAGTTTTTATCAAAAAGTCCACGAATTACACAAATCCCGTCTCGATTTAGATCTTCGACAAATCGATCTAGGTCGGTAGCTGTATAGTTAGCTATACCGCCTATAGTTTGAACCATTTTCTTATCCTCTTCTATTTAAGATGTGATAGCAAACCTAGACAATTAGTGAAAAATCCCTAATTGTCTAGGTTGGGCATTGTCAGGAAAAAAATAAATGCTCGCTCAATGCTCACCATACAAAGCTTTCACTAATTAACCAGGAATGCTATAGAGTCGATTGTTATCCAACTATTAATAGCCAATTTTTGTATTTGCTTGTCGATAATAGCGTATTAATATCAAAATTAGCTGACTATTTTCTCAAGACTGAGGTTGTAAAAATACTTAAACAAATCAAAAATCAAGCCAAAATATAGTCAACACGATCGGCAGAGATAAAGCAATATTCATTGCAGATTTTATTGGCTCAAATTCCTGCAATTTCTGGGTGAAACTATTGAGACAATTCAGTTTGCACTTGCTGTAGCCTATATACAAAGGTATACGCCCTTAGTAGTATGATGATGCTAGGGCTGTTACCAAGGCAGAGCAAGATGTAACAAGCTGTGAATAATAATTACAAAAAGTTTCTGCGTCATCAAAGAAAGACAGAGGTTTGTGTCTCTGTGCCTTAGTTGTCAAAAAATATTGAAACACAAAGACACAAAGAAATTTACGACCGCTACTTATAAAGTTGCCACAAGTTCTTTTAAGCGATCGCGTCCATCCCGAAAAACAGACCAACCATCCCCGACTAATACCGTTTCAACCTGAGTGAGGTCTGCCAATCTCTGTACAGATGCGACTGCTTCTTTGCGATTTAACAGCTTTTCATCGGGCAATATTGTTAACGTACCAGCTTTGTGTGCCCTTACTAAATCACCAGTAATTAAAGTTGTTTCTTCTAGCAATAGGGCGAGTTCGCCTGGAGTTTTGGAACCTTGGAGTTCGATCGCCTTCAGTCCAGGAACTACCTCCTCACCATCCACCAGCCAGCGATCGCAATGTATGGGAAAATTATCTTTCTCCGCTGCTGGCCCTGCTATTTTGGCATAGGTTTGATTAGCTATTTCTGGTGCTGACCTCACATGATCGGAGTTAGTCAGTACAATCCAAGCTACACCACCAAGGGATTCTAAGTGATTCCAATCGTGATTTGATAAAGCTACTGGATCGATCAGGATATTGCCACTATGACGAATCCAAGCAACCCCATTAAAATCAATATTCCTTGCTGGATTGAAAGAAGACCAAGCATAGAGATCGGGACGGTGCAGAGATTTCATGTGGTTTTTGCGTCAATACCTGCAATTATTCAGTATCCGTAAATTTAGAAGATAAATCAAGCAAAAGAAAGCAAGGTGGCAGGGGGTCTAACCCATCAACCCAATATATCTGCAATTTCTTTAATTTCACTACGTTTCCAGGGAATTTAGCTATTAACCCGCAATTTATTGCAGGACGGGAAAGCTACTTTAATGATACCAATGGCAAAATAATGGGCAAACTAATGTATGCAAGAAATTTACTTCATGTTGAGCAAGCTGCCAAAAAGTGAAAATTATGACAATCTCATCAAATTCTCGGAGAAAAACATGGTGTAACGCTAAGAGTTAATTCATTACTAGGATATAGTTCCGAACATATAATTACTATTCTCGTTCGGTAAACAGGCTTTAAATCGATATAAATTTTACTGTAAATATACTTATATTAATTATCAATTACTTGAGTTTTATTATTCATTCATAATTCATATTTGAGTTGTGAGATATAGATTTATTTTCCACATATTTTCCTCATTTTTAAACTTTAAAATAAGCGTTATAAGTAAAAATTTTTAACTTAATCTTTCCTAATTTGTGCTGATATCTTTTTAAAACAATATGAATAAAGCTATAATAAAATCCTCATTATGTATGAGTAATTTAAAATTTAAAAAATATCAGAAAGTATCATTCAGGCTGATTCTGATTCTTCCCTTTATTATCCAGATATTTGCTGCTGTGGGACTAGTAGGTTATTTTTCTATGAAAAATGGGGAGAAGGCGGTTAACGATCTGGCTAATCAATTAATGAAAAAAGTAAATCAGCTTGTTGTTCAGCATCTTGATACATATTTAGCAACTCCTCCACAGATTAATCAGATTAATACCGATGCTATTAAGTTAAAAATGATCGATTTAAATAATTTGCAAAGCACTGGACATTATTTTTGGAAGCAAATGCAAGTGCTAAATATCGGCTACATTAACTTTGCTAATCCCAAAGGAGAATTTATTGGTATCGAGCGTTTAGATAATGGGGAGCTTTTAATTAATGAAGTTTCCCAAAAACATAAAATTGGCAAACTATATGTTTATACTACAGACACTCAAGGAAATCGTAAAAAGCTGACAGCGGTTAAAGATTACGATCCTCGGATAGAAGCTTGGTATGCAGATGCAGTCAAGATGGGCAAACCTTTATGGACACCAATTTATCAATGGGAAGATAAACCAGAAATTTTTTCTATCTCTTCTAGTTTTCCGCTTTATGATGAGGCTCATAAGCCTATTGGCGTAATTGGTATCGACTTGATATTATCACAAATTAGTAATTTTTTAGCAAATCTAAAAGTCGGTCAAAAGGGAAAAATATTTATTTTAGAGCGTTCTGGTTTAATAGTGGCTGCTTCTCATAATGAGCTACCCTACAATATTATTAATGGTAAAGCCGAAAGGCTTTCAGCTTTACGCAGTAAAGATGATTTAATTAAAGAAACTGCACAGTATATAGAGAGAAAATTCGGCAGTTTTAGAGAAATTAAAGATAGTCAAGAACTTGAATTTACTCTCAAAGGCGAACGGCAATTTATTCAAGTTATCCCTTGGCGAGACAAACTGGGACTGGATTGGTTAGTCATTGTTGTGGTGCCAGAATCTGATTTTATGGCACAAATAGACGCCAATACTCGCAGCAGCATACTCTTGTGTCTAGCAGCGTTAGGAGTAGCAGTTTTAGTAGGAATCATCACATCTCGTTGGATTACACAACCAATTCTCCGCTTGCAGGCTGCAAGTGTAGCGATCGCTTCCGGAAAACTAGACCAAAAAGTTGAAATTACAGGTATAGATGAACTAGAAAGTCTGGCACAATCTTTTAACCAAATGGCTGCACAGTTGCAAGCATCTTTCCTAGAACTAGAAACTAGAGTTGAAGAACGTACTATCGAATTAAAAACAGCAAAAGAACTTGCTGATAGTGCTAACACAGCTAAAAGTGAATTTCTGGCAAACATGAGCCACGAACTTCGCACGCCACTCAACGGTATCCTCGGATATGCTCAAATACTTGAACTTGACCAAAATTTGAGTGCCAAACAAAAGAATGCTATTAACATTATTTACCAGTGTGGTTCCCATCTACTGACTCTAATCAACGATATTCTTGACCTCTCAAAAATCGAAGCTCGGAAATTGGAATTATCTGCTCACGATTTCCACTTTACTAGTTTCCTCAAAAGTATTTATGAAATTTGTCATATCAAATCTGAGCAAAAAGAAATTGCTTTTACTTACCAAGAACTAAATCAACTTCCCATAGCTGTATTAGCTGATGAAAAACGGTTGCGGCAAGTGCTGCTGAACTTATTAAGTAACGCTATTAAATTTACAGATTGTGGGGAAGTCAAATTCAAAATAGGTGTGTTGGATAATTCGCTCAATATTAACGATTCTTTAACTCAGATAGCAGAGAAGGCTTTAGCTAATAGCCAAAACCAAGAATTACCTATAATAAAAATTAGATTTCAAATCGAGGATACAGGCGTTGGCATGAGTCCAGAGCAATTACAAAAAATATTTCTTCCTTTTGAACAAGTGGGAAATAAGCAGCGAATGGCAGAAGGAACTGGACTCGGACTTGCTATTAGCCAGCAAATTGTACAAATGATGGGGAGTGAAATCAAAGTAGAAAGTATTTTGAAGCAAGGTAGCAAGTTTTGGTTTGATGTGGATTTACAAGTATCACAGCAATGGATTAATTCATCTCCTAGTAAGCCTACCCATAAAATTATTGGCTATGAAGGAGAACCAATCAAAATTCTAGTTGTTGATGACCGTTGGGAAAATCGCTCTGTGATTGTTAATTTATTAGAACCTCTCGGTTTTTTACTAATGGAAGCAGTCAACGGACAAGAAGGATTAGAAAAAGCTCTTACTTGGCATCCTAAGTTAATCATCACTGACATAGTTATGCCTATACTTAATGGTTGGGAGATGGTACAAAAGTTACGTTCCCAAACACAATTTTCAAAACTTATTATTATTGCTTCCTCTGCCAATGTATTTAACTTTGACCAACAACAAAGTTATAATTCTGGCTGCAATGATTTTCTTCCCAAGCCTGTGCGATCGGAGCAACTATTAGCCCAGATACAAATGCATCTAGGCCTAACTTGGATAGATCAAGCAGATAGCATAACTGTACCAGCATCGACAGCAGAGAATGCTCCTAGTCAGGATGGTTGCGAGTTCATGGTTCCTCCTAAAGAGGAATTACAAAATATCTGGACTGCTGCCACCATTGGTGATATTGCAGCAGTTGAACAGGAAGCTCAAAGATTACAGCATTTAGATATTATATATTTACCTTTTACTGCCAAGCTTTTGGAATTAACTCAAAATCTTGATGAAGAAGCAATTATCAAGCTAGTGAAACAGTACATTTGAAAACCGTAATATGGTTAAAGATCGACAAAATCTCATCATGATTGTTGAGGATAATGCAACAAATGCCAAGCTACTATTTGAGTTTTTACAGGCATCAGGTTTTCGCGTTTTAGTTGCAAAAAGTGGCGAGAGTGCTTTAGAGAAATTACAAGTAGTATCTCCCGACCTCATATTATTAGATATTATGATGCCGGGAATCGATGGATTTGAAACTTGCCGTCGCTTAAAAGCAGAAAAAGCTACCCAAGATATTCCAGTGATTTTTATGACGGCTCTATCAGATGTGGTAGATAAAGTAAAAGGTTTAAGTCTGGGTGCAGTAGATTACATTACCAAGCCATTTCAGCCAGAAGATATCCTGGCCAGAGTTAATGTTCATCTCAAGCTGTGTCACCTCAATCGCAAGTTAGAACAAAGAGCAACAGAGCTAACTGCAACGGTGGAGCAGCTACAACAGTCTCAGCGGCGGTTAGTGCAGAGTGAAAAAATGTCTTCTTTGGGACAAATGGTAGCAGGAATTGCTCATGAAATTAATAACCCTGCTGGCTTTGTTAAGGGCAATCTCGTCTATGCTCATAAATATATGCAAGACCTGATCGATCATCTTCATCTTTATAAAGATCGGGCTTCGGCAGCAGAAATCGCCCAACATGCAGCAAAAATTGATTTGGAATATCTGCTGAAAGACTTTCCCCACATTCTCAGTTCCATGCATGAGGGTGTAGAAAGGATTTGCGATATTAGTAATTCTCTACGTAACTTTGCCCGTGCTGATAACGCGATAAAAATTCCTTTTAATATTCATGATGGTATTGATGGTACTATTTTAATTCTCAAACATAGATTGAAAGCTTCTAATACTCGCCCGGCTATTGAAGTTATCCGAGATTACGATGATTTACCAGAAGTAGAATGCTTTCCTGGGCAATTAAATCAGGTATTTATGAATCTTTTAGCTAATGCTATTGATGCTTTAGAAGAGTCTAATATAGGACGTAGCTATCAAGAAATAGCAGCTAATCCTAATTACATTATAATTAAAACTAAATTAACAGAAGATGAAGATTATGTGGCAATTATCATTAAAGATAATGGCTTAGGTATTCCCGATGAGATAAAATCCCAAATATTTGATAATTTATTTACGACTAAAGCTGTAGGAAAAGGTACGGGGTTGGGATTAGCAATTACTTATCAAATTATAGTGGAAAAGCATGAGGGTACTATCGAGGTCAATTCAGTACCAGGTGCAGGTGCAGAATTTGTAATTACTATCCCTATAAGTTCTCAACTTAGGTAATAGATAATTGCCAACACAATTACCTATTACCTCTATCTGATTTATAACCTTTCAGGATGCTCAACGTTCGCAGCACTTGCCTGAGTGCTAACAACATTAGTTGCTTGCAATATTGCAGTATTAGCAACGGAATTATTAGCTAAAGTAAACAGAGGATTTGACAAAATCCCAGCAATGGAAGTGGCGATGAGAGTTACTATCAACCCTACTTGCAAAGGTCTAAATCCAGGTAAATTCCAACGCACTGGGGGATAATTCTTCACCACGTCAGACATTTCTTGAGGTTCTTTGACTACCATCATCTTAACTACACGAATGTAGTAGTAGATGGAGACCACACTGGTGACTAAGCCTAACAAGACTAACCAGTAAAGACCTGCTTGCCAACCTGCCCAGAACAAGTAAATTTTGCCAAAAAACCCAGCTAATGGGGGAATTCCACCTAAAGACAGTAGGGAGATACTCAACCCTAATGTCAGAAGTGGGTCTTTTTGATACAAACCAGAGTATTCGGCAATCTGGTCGGTTCCTGTTCGTAGGGAGAACAGAATGATGCAGGTAAAGCCGCACAAGTTCATGAACAGATAGACCAGCAAGTAAAAAATCATACTGGCATATCCGGCTTCAGTATCAGCAATTAAGCCAATCATCACAAACCCTGCTTGGGCAATGGATGAATAAGCTAACATCCGTTTCATGCTGGTTTGGGCTAGAGCAACTACGTTACCCAACACCATACTGAGAACTGCAAGCGCAGTGAAGACGAATTTCCATTCCTCGGCAACTAAGGGGAAGACTGTGGTTAGTAAGCGGATAGCTAGGGCAAAACCTGCTGCTTTGGAACCTACAGATAAAAAGGCAATCACTGGGGTGGGAGCGCCTTCGTAAACGTCTGGAGTCCACTGGTGGAAGGGTGCAGCAGAAATTTTAAAACCAATCCCGGCAATCACAAAAACCAGGGAAATTACTATACCCAATGACTGACCGATATGAGCTGTCGCGATGCCATTAGCGATCGCACTCAGTTCAGTTTGTCCGCCCGATAAGCCGTACAGTAGCGACACGCCATATAAAAATACTGCTGTACTGGAAGCTCCAATCAACAGATATTTCAGCGCCGCTTCGTTAGAGCGCGGGTCACGCTTGGTATAACCTGTTAACAAATACGAGGAAATACTCAGGGTTTCTAGGGAGATGAAAATCATCACTAACTCGCTAGCCCCGGATAAAAACATTCCTCCTAGGGTAGCAGTTAACAAAATCGCGATGAACTCTGCTAAAGCAGTACCACTCTGCTCCACGTAGCGAATGGACATTAATATGGTGACAGCAGCAGATAAGGCAACGATACCGCGAAAGACGATACTTAGGTCGTCACCATTAAAGCCACCGCTAAAGGAGATGGGATTGGTAGCATCCCATTGAAAATACAGGGCGACAATCGAAGCAAGTAAACCTGCGATCGCTAGATACCCAATCCAGCGTGAAGATGTACGCCCCAAAATCAAATCAACAATCAAAACCCCTAAGAGGGTGAGAATGACAATCCCCTCTGGCAAAATTGTTCCAGCATTTAACTGGGATGCAAGATTAGCAAAATCCATGATTTGTATAGGTTTTGGCGATTAGACGTCAAGGCTAACTTTGTTCACTCTAACAAGTTTTCCCGGCCACGCACTAGCTTATTGAACAACAATTTCACAAATTCAAGGATGATGGGGCATTGGGCATGGAATTAAGATTAACTGCTTTCAAAATTACAAAAGTGTAATTTGAGCTAAAGATTAATCAATTTAATATGGAACAATAGGTGAACTAATGAATACTTGTGAACGTTCTGTTTGTCGAAGATGAAGCAAAAATTGCTAACTTCGTCCGGGCTGGACTGAGGGAGCAGGGATTTGTCGTAGACTACTGCGACAACGGCGATGAAGGATATCTGCGGGCACTAGATAACGAATACGATGCGATTATTCTCGATATTATGATACCGGGAAAAGATGGGCTATCAATTCTCAAACAACTGCGGCGGGAAGGCCGCAATACTCCGGTAATTTTGTTGACAGCACGCAATGAATTAGACGATCGCTTGGCAGGTTTGAACTTGGGAGCCGATGATTATATTGCCAAACCGTTTTTTGTGGAAGAGTTAGCGGCTCGCATTCACGCTGTTGTCCGCCGGAGTGTAGGCGATCGCCAAAATTTACTGGCAGTTGGGCCGATTAAACTGGATCGGATTGCGCGAGAAGTCACTTGCAATCAACGGGCAATTGAACTCACCAGCCGCGAGTTTAATCTGCTGGAATATCTCATGCGCTCTCCGGGTAGAGTTTTTACTCGTACCCAAATCCTAGAACATATTTGGGGTTATGACTTTAACCCCAATACAAACGTCGTGGATGTATGTATCCAGCGAATTCGCAAAAAAATTGACTCGATTGATGAAGCTAGTTGGATTGAAAGTATTCGCGGCGTTGGCTATCGGTTTCGCAAACCAGAATCTTCATCGTGAAACAACTGCGATCGTTTCGGCTCCGGATTGCTCTGTTGTCTGCGGCTCTAGCTGGCAGTACATTAGTAGGGTTTGGTGCAGTCTCTTGGTTCCAGATTTATAATGCCAAGATTAGCCGCTTGGATGCAGAACTGTTAAATCAGTTGATGCGGGCTAGCCGTCCCCCAGAAATGGAAAAAGAGCGATCGCATCTGCACCCAGAACAGCTATCTTTTGTTTTGGGAAATACAAAAACCCCTATCGCACTGCTGATACTAGACGGTAACGGCAACACAGTTTATCAATTTAACTCTCTTGCTGCTGATGTTGAGGCGAACAGTCTGCTGGTTAAGCGTCTTAATTTAACGCCTATGCCGCCACCTCCTCCTAGAGAACGGCCGAATTCATCCGCAGAACCACGACCTTTTCGCCCACTTCCGCCGCAATTTGTGACTGCAAAGACAGGAAAAGCAACTTGGCGAATTGGCGCAGCGAAATTTCCCGATAGTCAGGTAGCTCTGGCTGTCAGTTTGCAAGTCGTCAATCAAGAGATGGCTAGCATTCGCAATATCTTCTTAGTTTCGATTCCCGTAGCATTGTTATTAGTTGCGATGGGAGCATGGTTAATGTCTGGGCGGGCGTTGCGTCCCATCGGTCAATTAACCGGAGTTATTCAACAGGTGACAGTCCAAGGGCTAGATCGGCGAATTCCTATTGGCACAACAGATGTGGAATTTGTCGAACTGATTCAAGTATTTAACCAAATGCTGGAACGCCTGGAACGCAGTTTTACCCAAGCCTCTCGCTTCAGTGCTGATGCTGCGCATGAATTGAAAACTCCACTGACGATTTTGCAAGGCGAACTGGAACGAACGCTGCAACAAGTTGAACCTGGAAGCGAACTGCAACAGCGCTTAAGCAATTTGTTGGATGAAGTGCGCCGCCTTAGCAGCATTATGCGGAAACTTTTACTGCTATCTCTAGCAGATGCCGGACAAATGAGCTTGTATCTGGTTGAGGTGGATATGTCAGAATTACTGATGGAGATGGTCGAGGATGTAGAACTCTTGGCTCCGCAGTTGAGTGTAGAAACTGAAATTCCTGCGGGATTGAGGGTAAAAGGCGATCGCGATTTGCTCGTGCAAGTTCTGCAAAATTTGTTGAGTAATGCCATTAAATACAATCTTGCCAACGGCTGGATAAAAATTCACGCAGACAAAACCCCAACAACTCTCCACATCACCATTGCCAATGCATCAAAAGATATTTCCCAGAGCGATCGCGATCGCCTTTTTGAGCGCTTCTATCGCGGCGATCCTGCCCATACCCGCAAAGTAGAAGGAATCGGACTCGGACTCAGCCTCGCGCGGGAAATTGCCAGGGCACATCATGGCGACCTCACCGTGGATTCAACATCTCAAGGACAAACAGCATTCACCTTCACTTTGCCAATTACCAAATAATTACGAATTATTTTGACAAACTGGTATTTGAATCAAAAACTCAGTACCTTGATTGGGTGTGGAAAAACAATTCAACTTTCCACCATGCTTTTCTGTAATGATTTGATAAGTAATTGACATCCCCATTCCCGTACCGCTACCAACAGGTTTAGTAGTAAAGAATGGATTCCACATTTGTTTTTGAACTTCCTCAGTCATGCCTATACCATTATCTGCGATCGCAATTTCTATCCAATGAGTATCAATGACTGATGTACGAATAATAACTTGGCTAGGATTTACCTGTATTTCTTCACAAGCGCGCGTGATATTTTTTTCTTCTATGGCGTCAATAGCATTTATCAAAATATTCATAAATACCTGATTTAATTGACCAGGATAACATTCTATCAAAGGTAATTGACCATAGTTTTTGATAATTCTAATGCTGGGGATTTGTGCTTTTTCTTTAAGTCGATGTTGTAAAATTAATAATGCACTTTCGATGCCTTCATGAATATCAACCTGTTTAAATTCAGCTTCATCCATGCGGGAAAAATTTCGCAGAGATAAAACAATTTCACTAATGCGTTCCGTACCCACTCTCATAGATTTGAGAATTTTTGGCAAATCTGTCTGGATAAACTCTAAATCAAGCTTATTTAATAAGGCTTGAATTTCTGGCATATTTAAATTCTGATGTTGATATAAATTAATCAACCGCAATAAATCTTGGGTATATTCTTGCACATAGGTAAGATTGCCGTGAATGAAATTGACCGGGTTATTAATTTCATGTGCTATACCTGCTACCATTTGTCCCAATGCAGACATTTTTTCACTTTGTAGCATCTGAACTTGGGTATGATGTAATTCTTTTAAGGTGTTTTGCAGTTGGTTATTTTTCTCGCTGAGTTCTTGGGTGCGTTCTTTAACTCTGTCTTCTAGTTCTATCAAAGCTTGTTGTAAAGCTGTGTACAGACGAGCATTTTCTAAAGATATTGCTGCTTGAGAAACTAATAAATTTAAAACTTGAACTTTATCAGTTGTAAATGCTCCTAGAGTCAGGTTATTTTCTAAATATAGAATACCGATTAATTCACCCTTATGCATAATCGGCATACACAATATACTTTGAGGTTTTTCCTTTTGAATATATCTATCAATATTCCAACTGTCTTGTGTAGCGATATCTTTAATAACTAATATTTCTAACGTATTTTTAACATAGTTAATAATGCTGTGGGGAACATCATAGCTATCTGTAACAGGGATAGATTGTAAAATACAATTTTGGCTGTTTTCGATGTTAGCAGTTGCTTCGATAACTAAACTATCGCCTTGTAATAACATCAATGCAGATTTAGTAGCACCTGCACTTTCTAGAACAATCTGCATGATCTGAACAAGTAATTTCTCCAGATTAATTTCACTCGATATTGCTTGTGATGCTTTGAGGATTCCAGGTAAATCGAGAACAGATGAGGTGGTTATGGTAGTTGAATGAATTGTACGTAAAGAAGTTAAGGAAATACTTTCATTAGTGAGAATGGGATTATATGTTTGTTGCAGGATGGGAGTAAGTAATTGGGAATAATGTTTTTCTAAGTCTAGTACTTTGGCTAGACTACCCCAACGGCTATAGCAGTAATAAGCTTCCTGCATGTAGGTTGCGGCAATTTTTTCTTTGCCCCATTCTAGATAGAATTTAGCAGTGAGTTCATTTGCTAATGCTTCTTCTTGAAGATATTGGTTTGCTCTAGCGAGTTGAATAGCGCGATCGTAATTTTCTGTAGCATCGGTTTTCCGATCTAAAACTCGATACTTTTCTGCTTCCACTAAATGAAACTTATGTAAATGATTCATTGGGGCGTGGTCTGCCCATTTTTTGATTTTTTTCTGGTTTGCTACTACACGTTTTAAAAGTCGTTTTTTGTCTTGAGGTGAAGCTTGGCTAGCAAGGGCTAAAGCAGTCAATGAATCGTAAAAATAGAAAATAACTGATGTGACTAAGCCGATACCTGCTGCTAAATTTTGTTGTGCTTTTTCTAGAATTTCGGCTCCATATTCCAAATCTGTAAATAAGTAGCTCAAAATTGCTTGATTCACATAAACAATAAACAGTCCGGCTTTGTCGTTTTTTGCTTGTTGTTGCGCCTCCATCCGACTGAGGGAGTACAAATCGCCTTCTAGTCGAGATGCTTGGGTTGATTTGTTTAGTAAATTTAGCACTGCTTGATAGTAAATTTTATGAGCTTGCAATGCTGTTTCTTGGTTAAGTTGAGTAATTGCTTGACTATAAAATTCCAGCTTTGGCTCTAGGTCTGCTAGATTTGTACCAATAAAATAGCTATGAGCGCAATAGCCAAAAACTGACCAAGCTGCAAATTCTTTATCGCCGCTATCCAACCCTGCTTGATAGCTTTCTAATAGTGATTCAAGTGTTTCTTTAATATGCTGTTGCCAAGGGTAAATAAAGCAGTGAACGGCGTTAACGACGCTGGCTTTAATTTCTTTAGTCTCAAATTTGTCTACTAACTTAAGTGCTAATTCCCCAAATTGATAGCCGGATTTAATATCACCTAAAAAACCGCAAAGAATTACTCCATACCATGTATAAATAAACGCAGATAAATTAGTATTGCCATACTTGGCAAATAAGCAAACTGCACGAAAAACTAGTAATGGTAATAGATTAGGTGCGCCATTAAAGGCAGCAGATATAGTTTTTGACAATACTTGAATCACAATGATTTTATCTGGTGCTGTCATGATGGGTAGCGCTTCTAGAGATGCGATAGATTTACCCATCAACGCTAATTTAGTGTCGATTAAAGCCAGCACAATCTTAGTTATAGTTGGCTTTTGAGGGAATTTGAGACCAAATTTTTGGACTACTGCTAGAGCAATTTTGACTGCTTCTACAGCCTGTCCTTGAAACATCAATGCTTGGATTTTGATTTCATAGACTTTAGCTGTATGTAGATGGGAGCGTCCTTTTTCTAGAACTACTTTGATAACTTGCTCCATCTGCGGAAAATCACCAGATAAAAATGTGGCGCGTGCTAATTCATTGTTAATTTCTAAAGTCAAGGAGTATTGATTTTGCCAGCAATCTGTGGTTAAGAGTTTTTGGCTGGTCCGGAGATAGTCTACTCCTGCGACATAAGCAGTAGAAGCGATCGCTTTTTTTGCGGCTTGCAAATTTATGCGCGCCAGCTGCTCTCGTTCTAATTTATCGGTAATTAGGGGTAATCCAAAATTTAGCTGATTGGCGATCGCAAAAATCTGTTCTTCTCGTTCAGCAGCATTAAGATTTGCCAGCAAGAGTTTGCCTATTTTCAGGTGAGTATGTTGTTTTTGCTCGTCAGGAATTAGAGAATAAGCCGCTTGTTGGACGCGATCGTGAAAAAATCTATACTTAGCTCTTGAGTGAGTATGAGTTGAAACTGGTTCTAAATCTACTGAAGTATCATTTTCTTGATAAAATTTATAAACTTCACTGATTGGGAGAATTAAACCTTCTCGTAAAGCTTTCCATAAATCTGTTGCTGTTTTTACTGGAGATTGCTCGCAGACAATTGCTAAGGTCTCTAAATCAAATTGAGAACCAATACAAGCAGATAATATTAAGGCATTTTGAGTTTCTAATGGCAATTTTTGTAATTGTAATGCCATAAACTCAAGCACATCATCAGTAAATGCCAAAGCTTTCACTTTAGCTAGATCGCAAAGCCAATATCTAGCCTCAAAATCCAACTTAATCAGCCCATCTTCAGCTAATGACTTGAGGAACTGTGTGCTGAAAAAAGGATTGCCTTGAGTTTTTTGATATACTAATTCTGTTAGAGGTTGTGCGAGTTCTTTAGAACAATTGAGAGCATCTGCTACTAGTTGATTTAAATTGTTTTTCTGGAGCTTATTTAGAGTAATAGTATTAATATTCCTGCCAATTTTATGAATTTCAGCTAAAGTCAGTATTAAAGGATGAGTAGGTGGTACTTCATTATCTCGATAAGCACCAATTAGTAACATATAAGCAGAATTAGAGCTACCCATTAATAATTGCATCAGTTTTAAAGAAGCCGAATCCACCCATTGCAGATCGTCTAAAAAAATCACTAAGGGATGTTTTTTAGTTGTGAAAACCTGGATAAATTTCTGAAATAATAAATTAAATCTATTTTCTGCTGCTATTCCCGAAAGTTCTGGTGCTGTTGGTTGTTCGCCAATAATTTTTTCTAATTCAGGAATCACATCAATAATTACTTGTCCATTTTCCCCTACAGCCTCTAAAATTTGACTTTTCCATTGCTGGATTTGAGTATCGCTTTCACCCAATAATTGCCCCATTAAATCCCGAAAAGCCTGAACAAATGCTGAGAAAGGAATATTTTTTTGAAATTGCTCGAATTTTCCTTTAATAAAATATCCTCGTTGCCGCACAATCGGCTTATGTACTTCATTGACAACTGCCGTTTTACCAATTCCAGAGAACCCAGCAACTAATATGATTTCGCTGTCACCATCGGCTACTCTCTCGAAGGCTTGGAGTAAGGTTTTTACCTCTTGTTCTCGACCATAAAGGTTTTCTGGAATCAAGAATCGATCGTTGATATCTCGACTACCTAAGATAAAATCTGCGATTGCACCTGTGATTTGCCATGTAGATAAACAAATTTCTAAATCATGTTTTAAACCCGCCGCACTCTGATATCTATCTTCGGCATTTTTTGCCATTAACTTAGCAATAATTTCTGAAATGATGGGGGATATATGAGAATTAATTTCACAGGCTTGGGCAGGGATTTTAGCGATATGAGAATGTACTAATTCCATTGGGTCGTTAGACAAAAATGGCAATTTCCCTGTGAGTAATTCGTAGAAAGTTACGCCTAGACTATAAAAATCAGTGCGATAATCTATACCCCGATTCATTCTGCCAGTTTGTTCGGGAGAAATATAAGCGAGAGTACCTTCTAATACTTGAGGGTTTTGTAGTTGTGGGGTTTCTTTAGGTAGTAGAGATGCAATACTAAAGTCAATTAATTTAATTTGATGATTTTCAGGATTAATTAGAATATTGGCAGGTTTAATATCTTTATGAATAACTTGATGACGGTGTAGCGCCTCTAGAGTTGTGGTTATGGCAATAGCAAATGTTAAGAAATTACTAATAGAAAATTCCTGATTTCTTTCTATCCACTCTTTGAGAGAAATACCATCAAAATCCTCCATAACTAAGGCATAACCATTAGAATATGGTTCTAGACTAATAGGTTTAATAATACCTGGTAAGTCTAAGTTTTTAATAATAGCGTACTGATTGCGAAACTGTACCAGTTCGTTGAAACTCGGATAAGGATTTTTCAGTAGTTTAATTACTACGGGTTTGTCATCAATTTCTCGGTATCCGCGATAAACCAGAGTTCTAGAACCGTTATAGAGTTCTTCATGGAATTGATATCCGGAAATTTTAAACATACCACTTAATCCTTGAGGCTTTCAGATTTAGTGTTCCCAGATATAGCAATCCTCAAACAACTAAAAACCTTTAGGATTGGAGATTATGTATGCATCTATTGCAGCCTTCCTAGGCTGTTAGTTTTGGACTATCGAACAGGGATTTGAATGATAAACTCAGTACCTTTTTTAGTTGAGGAATTACAATCGATTTTGCCACCGTGCTTTTCTACAATAATTTGCCGAGCGATCGCTAACCCCAACCCTGTACCTTTATTGACTCCTTTAGTAGTAAATAAGTGGTCAAAAATTCGCTGTTTAACTTCCTCATTCATGCCCATACCATTATCAGTAATGGCTACTTTAACTTGGTTATCTTCTAGTGAAGTTTTAATTGTAATCTGGTTAAGATTTGCTTGAATTTCTGCAAAACTTCGTCCATTATTGGCTTCTTCTAAAGCATCAATAGCATTTGCTAAGATGTTCATAAATACTTGATTTAATTGTCCAGGGAAGCATTCAAGCTGTGGTAAATCGCCATACTCTGTTACTACTTCAATGGCTGGACGTTGTTCGTTACCCTTTAGGCGATGCTTGAGAATTAAAATGGTGCTATCAATACCTTGATGAATATTAAAAGGTACTTTATAATCTTTATCTGCCCTTGAGAAAGTGCGAAGACTGGTGCTGATATTTTTCAGGCGATCGCACGCTATAACCATTGATTCAATTATCTTTGGTAAGTCCTCTAAGCTATATTCTAAATCGATTTCCTCAGCATGGTCTCTGATTTCATCGCTGGGATCGGGTAGACTTGCTTGATAAAGTTGCAAGTGTTGAATTATGTCAGCAAGAGTGGGTTTAGCTTGTTTGAGGCTAGCAGCAATAAAGCCCAAAGGATTATTCATTTCATGAGCAACTCCAGCAACTAAATTACCCAATGCTGACATTTTTTCGCTTTGGACAATTTGTAATTGTGCTTGTTGTAAATCTTGTAAAGCTTGTTGAGTTTGTTGGTAGAGTCGGGTGTTTTCTAGAGAAATTGCAGCTTGAGAAGCTAAGAGATTAATTAAACTGATGCGATCGCTGGTAAACACTCCGGAAGTCAGTTGATTTTCTAAGTAAATAATACCTACCAATTGTCCTTGATTAATAATTGGGGTACATAATACACTCTGGGGTTTGATTTGGTACATATATTCCCCAATTAAACTCGGAATATTTGTTTGTAAATTATCGATTAGAACTGTTTGTTGAGTATTTTTAACGTAATTGATAATTGCTATCGGAATATCTTGACTAATTTCTAGTGAATGTGGTTCGAGAATGGTTTGTATTTGCTGATGCTCAATCAATGTAATTGCTTGGACTTGCCAAATATGATGTTGAGGAAGCAGCAGTACAGCTTTTTTTGCCCCAGAATTTTCGAGGATAATTCGCGTCAGGCTAGCGATCAGCGTATCAAATTCTAAACAACTGGAAATCGCTTGAGCAGCCTTGAGGAGAGAGGTAAAATCTAAAACTTCGGAAATACTAGTGCTACCACTACTAGAAGTTTGGGTAGATGTAGAAGTCCCGCGAAAAGCAATAGTTTCTACAGAGTTAAGGTTGATTCGTTGCTGTTGCAGGATGGGTTTAAGTAGTTGGGGATAGAGTTTTTCTAAACGATCGGTTTTGGCTTTTGCGCCCCAACGTGCATAACAATAATAAGCTTCTTGCATATAGCCTGCGGCAATTTTTTCTTTACCTCTATTGAGGTAAAACTTAGCGGCGAGTTCGTTGGCAAGTGCTTCTTCTTGAATGTATGCGTTTTCTTTAGCTCCTAAGATAGCGCGATCGTACCAATCTCCAGCTTCATAATTTTTCTCGACGACCCGATATTTTTCTGCTGTGATTAAATCAACCTTATGCTGGTGATTCATCGGAGCATAATCAGCCCAAAGCTGTAACTTTGTTTGGTTTTGTGCGACAACTTCTAAGGCTTCTGATGTCTCATCTATTGGTTGATTCAACTGTGCCAGAACCAGTAGAGAATCGTAGAAATAAAATGCAGGTTCGCTGACCAGTCCCGCACCAGCCATAAAATAGCGTCTGACCTCAATTGCATAATTGTTAGCTGCTTCTATTTCTCCAAACAAGAAGCACAGCATCAGCTTATACAAACAGAAAATGTACAATCCATACCCATCATTGGTAGACCGCAGCAGAGACAAAAGTTCTGTCTCTTGCAAGGCTTCCCCAGATAACATGGTCGGATTTTCTGCCAAACTCTGTAAATTTAACACAGCTTGCCAATAGATTCGGCAATAATTAGCTGTTGTTAATTGGTTAATTTGTTCTAAGCCATTGCAGTAGGTGCGAGTCTGCTGTTCTAAGGTCGTTAAAGGCTGACCGCACCAAAAAGAATAGCTACAAAAATTGTGAGCATGATGTCCAGCAAACTCTAAGTTTCCAACTTCTAGTGAGGTTGTATAGCCTTCTTGTAAAATTGGTAGGGTTTCTTGGATGTGAGATTTGCGTTGGAGAATGTACAGTCCCAGAAGTAGCAACACTTGAGGTTGAGTGGTTTTGGCATTTAGTTTTGCAGCAATCTGGAGAGCTAATTGCCCAAACTGTGTCGCTGTATTCACATCTTGCAAAAAATTACACAGAAGTACACTATAAGTAGCATAAATATAGGCTGTAGCGAATGTATTACCGTACTGAATAGATATTCTGACTAATAATAAAGCTATTAATGGGAACAAGGAAGAACCAGAGAGGTAAGCCACTGCCATGATGCTACTAGCAATCTGGACAATTGCGATTTTCTGCCTATCTGCCATCATTGGTAGGTGAACTAAATCTTCAATCTTCCTATTGGCAATCAGTTCTCCAAATGCTTGAATTTCCTGTTGAATATCTTTCGGTGTGGGTGTTTCGGGAAACGTGACATTAAGCTGTTGTAGGATTATTTGAGCGATCGCGATCGCTTCGGGGAATTGATTTTGGGAGACGTGAAATTGAATTTTAATGCAGACAACATTAACTTGTTCGGGTAAGGAATGTGCCTGTTTGGTGACAAGATGAATCAACTGTTCCATCTGTGCAAAGTCACCACACAAAAAAGCTACTTCCGCCGCTAATTCATGCAAGGCAAGGGTGATTTCATATTGCTGTTGCCAAGCGTTTTCTCCCAATAAAGATAAACCCACACTCGCATATTCGCGGGCTGCTTGATAGGCGGTAGCGGCTCTGGCTTTGCGACAGGCGGTAAGGTTGAGTTGTGCTAATCTATCTCGTTCTGATTGTTGAGCAATCAGAGAGGTACCGTAATTTAATTGATTGACTAGTTCAAAAATGCGCTCTTCTCTTGCTTCTGGCGAAATCTGTTGCAGAAGTAGTTGTCCGATTTGGTAATGAGTTGTTTGTTTTTGATAATCGGGAATGAGAGAATAGGCGGCTTGTTGGATGCGATCGTGTAAAAATTTATATTTGGCTAATTTTTGAAAGTTATTTTCATGTGACAGCGATAATCGATCCTTATCTTCTCCCTGATAAAATTTATAAACATCAGTAATTGGTAAAATCAATCCCTCCTGTAAGGCTTTCCACAAATCGGCAGATGTTTCAACTTCCGGCTGTTGGCAAACAATTGCTAAAGTTGCTAAATCAAATTGATGACCAATACAAGCAGCTAGCTGTAATATGTTTTGAGTTGATGGTGGCAGTTTCTGCAATTGAAACGCCATAAAAGACACAACATCATCTGTAACTGCTTGTTGAGTTACTTGTGCAAGATCGCATTCCCATCCCCTCTGACTATGAGGATACAAAGAAGGGTAGTTAAATTTAATCGCTCCATCTTGATGTAATGCTTTGAGAAACTGTGTACTGAAAAATGGATTACCTTGAGTTTTTTGATATACCAGTTGCGAAAGATTCCATGCTACATCTTCTGCACACCTGAGTGTGTCAGCCACTAATTGATTGATTTGTATTTGGCTGAGTGGAGCTAAAGTGATTGTATTAATTGTTGATTGGGCTTTTTCGATTTCGCTCAAAGTCAACATTAAGGGATGCGCTGGGCTGGTTTCGTTATCGCGATATGCACCTATTAATAATAGATGTCTGGTATCAGCTATTAAGAGTTGTATTAACTTTAATGATGCGGAATCTGCCCATTGCAGATCGTCTAAAAATATTACTAATGGATGTTCGGTAGTAGTAAAAACCTGGGTAAACTTCTGGAATAATAAATTAAAGCGATTTTGGGCAGCACTACCTGATAATTCTATTGCAGATGGTTGTTGACCAAGAATGAGTTCTAATTCGGGAATTACTTCAATTATTACCTGTCCATTGTCGCCTAAAGCCTCTAAAATTCTGACTTTCCATTGCTGAATTTGGCTATCGCTTTCTGTTAATAATTGACTGATTAAATCCCGGAATGCTTGTACAAAAGCAGAGAAGGGAATATTGCGTTGGAATTGGTCGAATTTACCTTTAATAAAATATCCATGTTGTCTAACAATCGGTTTGTGAACTTCGTTGACAACCGCAGTTTTACCAATACCAGAAAACCCAGCAACTAACATCAATTCTGTTGCACCAAGGCTGACTCTATCGAAGGCTTGTAGTAGCGTTGCTACTTCCGTTTCTCTTCCATAAAGTTTGTCGGGTATGATGAAGCGATCGCACACATCCCTTTGAGCAATCTCGAAGTCTTCAATTCGACCATTTGCTTTTAACTGAGATAAACAATATTCTAAATCAAATTTGAGTCCTAACACACTTTGATAGCGGTCTTCAGCATTTTTCGCCATCAATTTCATCACAATATCAGAAATCACCTGCGGAATTTCTGGACTTTGAATTGGTTCTGGAAGTTTTGCAATATGACAATGCAGCAATTCCATCACATCATTTGTGTTAAAAGGTAATTCTCCTGTAAGTAATTCGTAGAAAGTCACGCCTAAAGAATAAAAATCACTGCGATAATCAATTAAGCGATTCATCCTCCCGGTTTGTTCTGGAGAAATATAAGCTAATGTTCCTTCTAAAACATTGGGACTAACGAATGTTTGAGTTTCTCTAGGAAGTAAAGATGCAATACTAAAGTCGATTAGCTTAACTTGCTTAGTCTCCGGATTAATTAAAATATTGCTAGGTTTAATATCTTTATGAATAATGCGATCGCGGTAGAGTATATCCAAGGCATTGCAAAGTGCGATCGCTACTTGTAAAAACTCACTAAGCGACGCTACACAATTGTTAACAAAATAATCCTTGAGAGAAACTCCCCCAAAGTCTTCCATCACTAAAATATAGGCATTTTGGAACGGTTCCAGGCTATAGGGTTGAATGATTCCGGAATTGTTGAGATTATTAGCAATCGTATACTGATTGCGGAATTGTACTAGTTCGCTAAAGCTGGGATAAGGATTTTTCAGCAGTTTGATAACTACAGGTAAATTGTCAGTTTCTTTTACTGCTCGGTAAACTATAGTTCTAGAACCATCATAGAGTTGTTCGCTGACTACATATCCGGGAATACTGACTTGAGTAGTAATCATACTGCGTTCAGGCTATATAATTTCCTACTTAGTATTCCCAGAGTTGCAAGGGAATAGGCTAAAAAGCAAAAATATTTATAGTGGAAGCTGAATGATAAACTCAGTACCTTTACCAACAACAGAATGACAAATCAACTTTCCATTGTGGGTTTCTTCCACTATTTGCCGAGCGATCGCCAATCCTAAACCCGTACCTTTGCCTACTTCTTTAGTAGTGAATAAATGGTCAAATATTTTCTGTTTAACTTCTTGACTCATCCCCTTACCATTGTCAGCAATTGTGATTTTTACTTGATTATCAGTCACTGAAGTAGTAATTTTAATGTGATTGGGATTAGCTTCAATATCTGCAAACTTTTGCCCAATATTGGCTTCATCTAAAGCATCAATAGCATTAGCAATAATATTCATAAAGACTTGATTTAATTGCCCAGGAAAGCATTCGATTTTTGGCAAATTACTGTATTCATTCGTAATCACAATAGCTGGACGTTGGTTGTTAGCTTTGAGTCGATGTTTGAGAATTAAAATAGTGCTATCGATGCCTTCATGAATATTAAAAGGTACTTTGTAATCTTTATCAGCACGCGAGAAAGTGCGAAGACTAGTGCTGATATTTTTTAATCTGTCGCACGCCATGACCATTGCATCAATTACCTTAGGTAAGTCTGCCAAACTATAATCCAAGTCAATTTTTTTGGCGTGGTCAAGAATTTTATCATCGGGATTGGCTAGACTTGCTTGATATAGTTTCAAATGTTCAACAATATCGGCAAGAGCAGGTTTAGTTTGTTCGAGGCTAGCAGCAATAAAACCAAGGGGATTATTCATCTCATGAGCCACCCCAGACACAAGATTACCTAATGCAGACATTTTCTCATGTTGCACTAATTGCAGTTGGGTTTGCTGGAGATGTTGAAGTGTTTGTTCGAGTTGGGTAGCTTGTTTTTGCGTTGCCAACAGCAGATCGGTTTGTTGAAGTGCAACTCCCATTTGTGCGCCAATTTGTTGGGCAAATTGAATTTCCGAAGCTTGCCAATGACGCGGGCGATCGCATTGATGAATGCACAGTAATCCCCAAAGTTCATCATTTTGCATAATTGGTACTACTAATGATGCTCTAACTTGAAATTGCGCTAAAATTGCCCGATGGCAATCTTTGACTGCATCGGTGTTGACATCATCGATGGCGCAAATGCGTCCTTGTTTATATAGCCTGGCAAAGTTGTCTCCAAAGCAGCGATCGTGAACTTTCACTGCTAAACCCGAAGTAAATTCTGGGAGAACATCCTCAGCGATTAATTCACCATATTCGTAATTTTCACCAAGATGAAACTGATAAATCCCGACGCGATCTGCATTAAGAATTTGACGAATATTTTGGGTGACTGCACGGAAAATCGCATCTAATTCTAAAGATTCGCGAATCTGAGTCACAACATGAAATAAGGTTTTTTGTTGCTGGAGAGATTGTTGTAGTTGTTGCGCTTTTACTTGCGATTCTCGATAGAGGCGGGCATTTTCTAAAGAGATGGCAGCTTGAGCTGATAACATTTGGATAATTTCCAGGCGATCGCTGTCAAATACCCCAGTTGTCAGTTGATTTTCTAGGTAGAGAATCCCGACTAAATGCCCTTGATGAATAATTGGCGTACACAATACACTCTTGGGTTGTGTGGCGTGCATATATTCGCCAATAATTCCGGGAATTTCTGTTTTGCAATTATCGATGATGATTGTTTGTTGAGTATTTTTGACGTAGTTGATAATTGTTGTGGGAATTTCTTGGCAAGTATCTATTGGTTGTGGCTGGATTGTGGTTTGGATTCCACCTTGGGAATTTACTTGACGATCGATCCAGGTAATCGCTGTGACTTGCCAAGTACCTTGTTCTGAGGGGAGAATCAATGCAGATTTTTTTGCCCCGGAATTTTCCACAATAATTTGGGTAAGGCTAGCAACGAGTCGATCTAATTCGATGGTACTGGAGATCGTTTGAGCCGCTTTCAGGACTGAGGAAAAATTGAGGGCATCAGTAATGCTGGTACTATGACTGTTGGAAGTTTGGGCAATTGTGGCTATGGTTTCTAACGAATTGAAGTTGAATCTGCGCTGTTGCTGGATGGGTTTGAGTAGTACCGGATAGCGCTTTTCTAGTTCTTCGGTTTTAGCTTTTGCTCCCCATCGCGCATAACAATAATATGCTTCTTGCATATATCCTTGCGCAGCTTTTTCCTTACCCCAATTAAAGTAGAATTTAGCAGCGAGTTCATTAGCAAGTGCTTCTTCTTGGAGATAACCGTTGACTTTAGCTTCGGCAATAGCGCGATCGTAAAGTTCCTGGGCTTCTAAGCATTTTCCTACAATTCGCGATCGCTCTGCTTCGACTAGCAAATACTTATGCAAAAAGTTTTCCGAACAGCTTTCTGACCAGATTTTCAGTTGGGCTTGATTGGTTTCAATTTGTTGCAAGACATCGCTACGTTGTGATTCTGACAAATTTGGATAGTGGTAACACAGAAGCAGAGAAGTGTAGTAATAGTAACCAGAAGAAGTGGTAAATCCCGCACAACCCTTGAGAAATTTACGCGCCCCTGTAATATAGTCAATGTCCGGCTTGAACCCTGGAATTAGACAAGCTCGATGCATTTGCAGAATGTAATACGTACCGAGTGCCGTGTAGGACTGTAATGCTTCAGAACGCTCAACCCAAGCCTGCTCTGCTGTTGCGAGGGTTTGTTCTTGCTCATCTAGAGATTGCGAGAGTTGGTTCACAAAAAAACGGCAGGCTGAAAGGATGCTCAACAAAAAATCATGCTTGAATTGCTCTCCAATCAGCCAATATTTATCAATGTCGATCGCAATATCTGCTAGGTTTTCACCTTGAAACAGCCGATTCAGAATATTACCGTATAGGTTGTATCCCGCATGGATAATTTCTCCCGATTCCAGCCCTGCTAAGAACCCTTGATAGTTAGTCTCAGGCGCTCCTTGGATTGGTTTTGCCCAAACTTGAATAGCGCAACCTAATATAAAGCAAGCCCGAGATTGTTGAAATTTACTATTGAGCTGATAACTTAATTGCAGGGCAAGGTCAGCAAACTCAAGTCCGCGCTGGTGCTGACCGTACATCAGTCCAATCAGAAAGCCATAGGTGGCATAAGCTTTAATTGATTCAGCGGTATTACCCTGCTCAATCGATAAACGAACGCCTCTGAAGGTCGCGAAACTGTACAGATCGAAATCAGAGACAATATAGGCTGGTGGTTGCAGAATAATCAATAATTCGATCGCGGCTTGAACTTCTGGATTCTTTGCCGCAGGTAAATCTAGTAAACTGGCGATCGAGCGATTTTTCAAGCTGTCTTCAACAATGGCAAATTCGTCTTGCGTCAATTGCCTCAAGGTATCTCGGTCAATGGTTATACCCAGATTTTGCAACCCTGCTAAACCCGCCTGGATGGCTTCTGCAAACTGCCCTTGCAAAGAATACCGATCGACCTTCAGAACATAAATTTTGGCGCGATCGATATTTGAATTGGCAAATTCGAGTAAGATTAACACCGTCTCATCAAACGACTGGAAATCTCCACTCATCAATGCGGCTTCTGCTAAATTGAAATGAAGATCGAACGCCAGACGATAGGTAGCAGTCCAAGCATCTTTTACCAGCAAGTTTATCCCTACTTGTAAATAAGTCTTTGCCGCTTCATAGGCTGTGGAAGCTTTCGCTTTTTGACCCGCACTTAAATTGAGTTCTGCAAGTTGTTTTTTCTCGCTTTCATATTGAAGTAGACATTTTCCAATATTGATTTGGTTAACTACATCAAAAATTCTCTCTTCCAATTCTGCGGTTGATAGGTTTCCTAATAGTAATTTACCGATATGATAGTGGGTTGCTTGCTTTTGATTTTCAGGAATCAAAGAATAGGCAGCTTGTTGGATGCGATCGTGCAAGAATTTGTAACTACAGGAGTCAGGAGCCATGAGCCAGAAGTCAGCAGGATTTCTTTGCTCTTGTGAATTCTCAATTTTGAATTCTGACTCTTGATAAAACTTATAAACCTCATTTTGCGGTAAAATCAAACCATCTTGTAAGGCACTCCACAAACAAGCTGCTGTTTCTATTTTTGATTGTTTAGAAACAATTGCTAATGTTTCTAAATCAAATTTATTGCCGATACAAGCAGCTAACTTTAGCACATTTTGAGTTAATTCCGGCAGTTTTTGTAATTGCAATGCCATGAATTCAACTACATCCGATGTAAGCGATCGCTGATTAATTGCTGCTATGTCACATTGCCAATATCTTTGTTCGTAATTAAAATATATCAGCGCATCTTGGTGCAATACCTTGATAAACTGGGTAGCAAAGAAGGGATTACCTTGAGTTTTTTGGTAGATTAATTGTGAGAGTGGTAAAGCTAGTTTTTCTGTGCAATCTAAGGTATCAGCTACTAATTGATTTAGTTTAAATTCATTCAGCGGTTTGAGAATAATTGTATTAATTTTTGCACCACGCTCTTGAATGTCATCCAATGTCATCATTAAAGGATGTGCCGCAGAGACTTCGTTATCTCGATAAGCACCTATCAGCAGTAAATAGCCATAATTTGCCTCACTTATTAATGATTGCATGAGTTTTAATGAGGCAGAATCTATCCATTGTAGGTCGTCCAAAAATATCACTAATAGATGTTCTTTATCTGTAAATAATTTAATAAATTTTTGTAAGAGTAAATTAAATCTATTTTGTGCGGCAATACCTGATACTTCGGGCACAGGAGGCTGTTTACCAATAATTAGTTCTAATTCTGGAATGACGTCAATAATTACCTGGGCGTTATCTCCTAATGCTTGAGTAATGTGATTTTGCCATTGTTGTATTTGGCGATCGCTTTCGGTAAGTAATTGCCCCATCAAATCGCGGAAAGCCTGTACAAATGCCGAAAAGGGAATATTACGGTTAAATTGGTCAAACTTACCTTTAATAAAATAACCGCGTTGCCGAACAATTGGTTTATGAACTTCATTCACAACTGCTGTTTTTCCAATCCCAGAAAAACCAGCCACCAGCATGATTTCAGTAGCACCATGAGCAACACGGTCAAATGCTGCTAACAGAGTTTCAACTTCCTGTTCTCGACCATATAGCTTTTCGGGAATGATAAAGCGATCGCACACATCTCTTTGTGCAATTGGGAAACTTTTAATTTCACCAGTTTCTTGAAGTTGAACTAAGCAATTTTCTAAATCAAATTTAAGTCCTAATGCACTTTGATATCTATCTTCAGCATTTTTCGCCATCAATTTCATGACAATATCAGAAATCACCTGCGGAATTTCTTCACTTTTGACTTCCCGAAGCAATGGAGGCATTTTAGCAATATGACAATGTACTAATTCCATTGCATCGTGAGATTGAAAAGGTAACTCTGCTGTAAGTAATTCGTAGAAAGTCACGCCTAAAGAATAAAAATCAGTCCGGTAATCAATCCCCCGATTCATTCTTCCTGTTTGTTCGGGAGAAATATAAGCTAAAGTTCCTTCTAAGATATTAGTGCCGATAAGCGTTTGAGTTTCTCTGGGCAATAAAGATGCAATACTAAAGTCAATTAATTTAACTTGTTTTGTTTGAGGATTAATTAAAATATTGCTGGGTTTGATATCTTTATGAATAATGCGATCGCGATACAGAGTATCTAAGATATCGCACAGTGCGATCGCTATCTGTAAAAACTCTTGTAGAGACCCAAAGGTGAAATACTCTTTGAGAGAAATCCCCCCGAAATCTTCCATCACCAGCGCATAGCCATTCTGGTAAGGCTCCAGGCTATAGGTTTGGATAATTCCAGGTTGATGCAGATTTTTGGCAATGGTGTACTGATTGCGAAATTGCACCAATTCGCTGAAACTCGGATAAGGATTTTTCAGCAGTTTGATTGCTACAGGCTTTTCGTCAATCTCGCGGTATCCACGATAAACCAGAGTTCTTGAGCCGTTGTAGAGTTCTTCATTAAATTGATATCCGGGAATTATCAACATACCACTAAATCCTGAAGCCTTTCAGATTTAGTGTTCCCAGATATCGTAGCCCTAAATCATTAGTTAACAAAAAGATCCCACACTTTTTAGAGAAGTTGGGGACCTGAACTCTCAAAATTTACAGGGGAATTTCAATCGAAAATTCTGTTCCTTCACCCAAAACAGAATTGCAAGTTAACTTGCCACTGTGGGTTTCTTCAACTATTTGACGAGCGATCGCCAAGCCTAATCCCGTACCTTTACCTACTGCTTTGGTCGTAAATAAATGCTCAAAAATCTTATCTTTAAGCGTTTCAGGTATTCCTAGTCCATTATCAGCAATTTTGATTTTTACATAATTATTTTCTTGAAATGTCCTTATTTTAATTTTGTTAGGATTGGCTTGAATTTCTGCAAAATTTCGTCCATTATTGGCTTCTTCTAAAGCATCAATGGCATTTGCCAAAATATTCATAAATACCTGATTTAATTGTCCGGGAAAGCATTCAATTTGAGGTAAGTCACCATACTCTGTCACCACCTCAATGGCTGGACGTTGTTCGTTAGCTTTGAGGCGGTGTTTGAGAATTAAAATTGTACTGTCGATACCTTGATGAATATTAAAAGGTACTTTGTAATCTTTATCTGCCCGTGAGAAAGTCCGAAGACTGGTGCTAATATTCTTGAGGCGATCGCAAGCCATTACCATTGCATCCATCATCTTTGGTAAGTCTTCTAGGATATAATCTATGTCAATTTCTTCCGCTTGTTCAATAATTTCTTCACTAGGATTGGCTAGGGTTTCTTGATATAATCTCAGGTGCTTGCTAATATCAGCAATATTGGGTTTAGCTTGTTTGAGACTAGCAGAGATAAAACCTAAAGGATTGTTCATTTCATGGGCTACGCCTGCTACTAAATTACCCAATGCTGACATCTTTTCACTTTGGACAATTTTTAATTGCGCTTGTTGTAGATTTTCTAATGCTTGTTGAACTTTGTGAAAAAGTCGAGCATTTTCTAAAGAGATGGCTGCTTGGGAAGAAAGTAGGTTAATTAATTGCAAACGTTCTGGGGTAAATACACCACTTGTCAGTTGGTTTTCTAAGTAGAGAATACCTATCAAATTTCCTTGATTAATAATTGGCGTGCATAATACACTTTTCGGCTGATGTGTGAGTATATATTCGCTAATTAGTCCAGGTATATCTGTTTGACAGTTATCTATAACTATTGTTTTTTGAGTATTTTTAACGTAATTGATAATTTTTTTAGGAACATCTTGATAAGTATCTAGTAACTGTTGGTCAAGCAGCGTTTGTATTTGAGTTTGGGAATTGATAAAAGTAATGGCGCGGATTTGCCAAGTATCTTCCTCAGGAAGAATTAGGGCAGATTTTTTTGCACCAGAGTTTTCTAAGATAATTTTGGTGAGATTGATGAGGAGTTCATCTAATTCGATACTGCTAGAAATAGTTTGAGCCGCTTTTAGTATGCTTGTAAAATCTAGGATTTCAGAAATATTGCTGCTACTAGCAGTAGAGGTATGAGCAGACGAAGATGTTTTAGGAAAGGCGATGGTCGAGATTGTCTCCCAAGGATTGAGAGTGATTTGTCGTTGTTGCAGGATGGGTTTGAGTAGTTGGGGATAGCGCGTTTCTAGGTCGTCGGTTTTGGCGGCACTGCCCCAACGGGTATAACAGTAATATGCTTGTTGCATATATCCGGCGGCGACGGTTTCTTTTCCCCAGTCAAGGTAAAATTTAGCAGCAAGTTCGTTAGCTAAAGCTTCTTCTTGAGTATAACCGTTGCTTTTAGCCAGAGAAATAGCGCGATCGTAGCAATCTCCGGCTTCATAATTTCTTTCTAGAACTCGATATTTTTCTGCATTTACCAGATTGAATTTATGTAAATAATTCATCGGTGCATGATTAGCCCAAACTTCCATTTTTTCCTGATTAGCTTGCACTTTTTCTAGAATTGCTTGTTGTTCAGCTAGTGGAACTTGAGAATACAACGCTAGTCGTACTAAAGAATCATAAAAATAGAAAAGAGGAACTACAACCAGTCCAGTAACTCCTCCTAGAGACTGTTCTGCCATTTCGGCGTTATTTAATGCCAGGTCATATTGATTAAATAAATAACTGATGAAGAGTTTATTAACAAACAAATGATTTATTGTATATAGATCGTTCGCTTTCTGATGTAAAGATAGCATTTGTTCTTCATCATAAGCTGTGCCAACTAAATTATATAAATGTGCAGATTTACCCTGGAGATTTAAAACAGTTTGGTAATAAATTGAAGTCCAATAGAAAGCAACTTTTTGCTTAATTTTTGTCAAAGAATCAACATAAACAGCAAAGTCTTTTTCTAAGATTTCTAGTTCCTTACCTAACCAAAAAGAATGCACTGGATAAATATAAGCACAATAACCAGCATATTCAAGGTCGCCTGTTTCCAGTCCTGTAGAATAACCTTCGATCGCAGGTGATAATGTTTCCTTAATGTGCTGTTGCCAATGGGCTATGTGAGCATTGACAACGGTTAATATCTTCGCTTTTAGTTCTGAAGAATTAAATTTAGATAATATGCCTAGAGCCAATTTGCCAAATTCACAGCCAGCTTCAATATCACCAAAGGCTCCACAGAGCAACAATCCATACAAACTATAACCATAGGCAGAAACCGATGTATTTCCATATTGAATTGATAACTGAACCATTGCAAAGGCGATCAAAGGAACCATTACCGGATCGCTTTGAAAAGCAGCAGGCAGGACTCGCATTAAAATTTTCATCGCTGCGATTTTTTCGGGCGTTGTCATTATCGGTAAATGAACTAAGCCAGCGATGGATTTACCCTGTAAATTGTCAATAACTTGCTGCAAACCTTGCTGAATATCTAAAGATGTTGCTGGTTCGGGGAAATTAATACCTAATTGTTGGAGAATGGAACGGGCAATTTGAATTCCTTCTATTTGTTGGCTTTGGACAATACAAGCAGTAATTTGAATTTCGTAAGTAGGAACCTTATCTAGTAATGTTTTGCCATTTTGCAAAATAATTTCTGTTAGCTGTTGCATCTGTGCAAAATTGCCGCTTAAGTAAGCAGCTTCCGCAACTACCTCATGCAGTTCCAGTGTTAATTGATACTGATTTTCCCAGCTATCTTCGCTAAGTAATTCTAACCCAACTAGAGAATATTCAATAGCAGCAGTATAAGCAGTAGCAGTTTTAGCTTTTTTCCCAGCAATAAGATTTAATTTAGCTAATTGAGTTCGTTCTTGTTCATCATTAATTAATACCCTACCAATATTTAATTGGTTAACAATATCAAAAATATGTTCTCCATATTTGGCTGCGGGAATGCTTGCTAAAAGCGATCGCCCAATTTGTAAATGTGTCCTTTGTCTATCTTCTTCCTGAATTAGAGAATAGGCCGCTTGTTGGATACGGTCATGCAAAAATTTATACTTAGCTATGTGGCGATCGCTAATTGTTAATTGAGTTTGTTCTTCCGTATCTTGATAAAACTTATAAACTGCACTTTGGGGTAAAATAAAATCTAACTGCAAAGATTTCCACAAAGATGCAGCCGTTTCTACTTCTGATAATTGGCAAACAATAGCCAATGTCGGTAAATCAAAAGAGTTACCAATACAAGCCGCAAGCTTTAACACTTGTTGAGTTGATTCTGGCAATCTGCGTAATTGAAGGGACATAAACTCTACAACATCAGAAGTGAGTGTTTGCTGATTTATTTGTGCAATATCACATTCCCAGCATCCCTCGCTCCAGTTAAAATTAATTAGTCCATCTTCATGTAATGATTTTAGGAATTGAGTGCTAAAAAAAGGATTACCTTGAGTTTTGCGATAAATTAACTGTGAAAGCGGAACTGCCAACTCCTCTGCACATTTTAACGTATCAACTACGAGTTGATTCAAATTTAATTGGCTCAAAGGTTGCAAGGTGAGTGTATTGGCGATCGCTCCTGTTTTCCTAATTCCATCTAAGCTCATCATTAAAGGATGGGTAGCAGAGACTTCATTATCTCGGTAGGCTCCAATTAATAGTAAATATCCTTGATTTGTTTCTGAGATTAATAGTTGAATTAACTTTAATGAAGCAAAATCAGCCCATTGTAAATCATCTAGAAATATTACCAATGGATGTTCTTTGCTGGTAAATAGTTGCAAAAACTTTTGGAATAATAAATTAAAGCGATTTTGCGCCGCAATCCCAGATAATTCTGTTGCCGATGGTTGTTGACCAATAATCTTTTCTAATTCGGGAATAACATCAATAATAACTTGTCCGTCCTTCCCTAATGCCTGAATAATTTTACTTTTCCATTGTTGGATTTGAGTATCACTCTCAGCAAGTAATTGCCCCATTAAATCTCGAAAGGCTTGCACAAATGCTGAAAAAGGGATATTCCGATTAAACTGGTCAAATTTGCCTTTAATGAAATATCCCCGTTGTTTAACAATGGGTTTATGAACTTCGTTAACTACCACAGTTTTACCAATACCAGAAAACCCCGCAACTAACATGAGTTCGCTATTACCTTGAGCAACTCTTTCAAAGGCTGTTAGTAGTTGCTGAACTTCTGGTTCTCGACCATATAACTTTTCGGGAATAGTGAAGCGATCGCAGATATCCCGCTTACCAATTTCAAAATAATTAATTTCACCAGTTGCGTTAATTTGCTCTAAACATTTTTCTAAATCATACTTTAAACCTAATGCGCTCTGATATCTATCTTCGGCATTTTTTGCCATTAATTTTTGCAGGATATCATCGATAACTCTAGGAATATCTGCTCTGTTGACTGAAGGAGGTATTTTGGCAATGTGACAGTGTACCAACTCCATTAGATCGGTTGAATTAAATGGTACTTGACTAGTCAATAATTCGTAAAAAGTTACGCCTAAAGAATAGAAATCAGTTCGATAGTCAATTACCCGATTCATTCTCCCTGTTTGCTCGGGTGATAGGTAAGATAATGTTCCTTCTAAAACTTGAGGATTTTTGAGCGATTGGGTTTCTCTCGCTAGTAAAGAAGCAATACTAAAGTCAATTAATTTAACTTGTTTTGTTTCTGGATTAATGACAATATTGGCAGGTTTAATATCTTTATGAATAATTCTATGTCGATAGAGAAAATCCAAAGTATCGCACAGAGAGATCGCAATTGGTAAAAATTCCTGTAAGGCAGTTATCTGTAAGGTTTTATGAGTGAAATAATCATTGAGGGAAATTCCCCCAAAGTCTTCCATCACCAATATATAACCATTTTGGTAAGGTTCTAAGCTATAGGTTTGGATGATTCCAGGAAAGTTCAGATTTTTAGCAATAGTATATTGATTACGGAATTGCACCAGTTCGCTAAAACTGGGATAAGGATTTTTCAGCAGTTTGATGATTACTCTTAAGGAATCTTGTTCTCGAATTGCTCGATATACCAAGGTTTTGGAACCATCATAAATGAGTTCCATAACTTGATATCCGGAAATACTGACTTGAGTGCTAACCATAGTGGATCGATCGTTGAGAGTTCGCACTTAGTATTCCCAGATACGGGATAGAATTTACTGTACTTGTAAAAGTTGTTACAGCAGAATCTTAATCTTAAAGAATAAAAATCACTCCGGTAATCAATTAAGCGATTCATCCTTCCGGTTTGTTCTGGAGAAATATAAGCCAATGTTCCTTCTAAAACATTGAGACTAACGAATGTTTGAGTTTCTCTAGGAAGTAAAGATGCAATACTAAAATCAATTAACTTAACTTGTTTTGTCTCCGGATTAATTAAAATATTGCTAGGTTTAATATCTTTATGAATAATGCGATCGCGGTAGAGTATATCCAAGGCATTACAAAGTGCGATCGCAATCTGTAAAAATTCTTGTAGAAACTCGATAGATTTTGTCTCTAATGAAGTGAAATAATCTTTGAGAGATATTCCTCCAAAATCTTCTATTACTAACAAATAGCCATTTTGGTATGGTTCTAAACTATAAGTTTGGATGATGCCAGGAAAGTGGAGATTTTTGGCAATGGTGTATTGATTGCGGAATTGTACTAGTTCATTGAAAGTGGGTAAGGATTTTTCAGCAGTTTGATGACTACTCTTGAGGAGTCAGTTTCGCGTAAAGCACGATACACTATGGTTCTGGAAGCTTCGTAAAGTTTTTCGCTGACTTCATATCCGGGAATCTTCATACTTTGCTTCTATTCTCAGTGCTATCGCAACTAGTATTCCCCAATACACGATATGATTTCATATTTAAGTAAAAATATTGACATCTATATTTTGATGAGCAATTCTGGGTAAGGCAAAAAGTAATTAAGTAAACAGGGAAACAAAATTCAATGAAAAAAGGCAAACATCAGAGGTTAATAACAACCTTAATAGCGGTGATTGCTACTGTACTTGTACTCGTGGGGGGGACGATTGAACTTGCTTCTGCGTCGCAACCCAACGATCGATCGGAGATTGAACAATTGACAGTTTGCTACGCTTTGGGAACTGATGCGATTGGGAGAGGAGATATCCAACAGGGAAAGAATATTTATCAGAACTGCTTTACGCCGAATGCAAAGATTACAGCGATTTTCCCTGATGGTGTCACTATCGAAACGCGTATCGGAACAAATGACTGGGCAGATTTTGTTGCTTCTGTATTTAAAGGAAACGGCTATGTAGCTACACAGCACTTGATGGGTACAATCAACATCGACGTTAATGGTAATAGTGGAAAGATGACTTCTTATCTACATGCCACTCACAAACGTTCTGATATTAGCATTGATGTTGCTAATGGTACTTATGAAGATGAAGTTATCAAACAAAATGGGCGTTGGCTAATTCGCAGTCGTACCCTTAAACTCATCACATTCCTGAACCTTTCTTCTCCTGTGAATGCTCAACGTTTAAGAATTCCTTCGCAGTAACTTAAGATTTCTGGTCAGTAATGGTAATAGCGATCGTCAATTCCGTATCTATTACCATACTGACTCACAACTCTAATTCCCTCAATACTTTGATTTACAGCGTATTTCAAGTTATTGAACTACAGTTTACTGACGTTCGCAGACTAAAACTGTCCCTCGTTCCGCACGAGTAATCCTCAGTTCCTCATCAAGATAGATAATTGCTAAACGACCTTTAGGCGATCGCTTCATTGTAAAAGAAACTTCTCCAGTTTCTAAATTCATTATTTGTGGGGGAACTAAACCAAACATCAGCTTTAAGAAAGCCGACTTCAATTTTTCTTCCCAACTTCTCCTTGAAGATGGTTGTTGATTGCCAAAAACTGCTTCCCAATCTGCTATGTTTGTTGATTCTTGGGGTGCTAAAGTACCTCCCGTAAATTGTACTTGTAGCACAGTATCATTCAACGGCGAACAGACTCCTAAGTTGCGAATCGTACCTTCTAACTTGGGTAGCGATCGATCGATTGTTGTAAATTCCACGATAATATCGTGGCTGCGTTGTTCCCCATTTCCCAACAAAAATACAGGCTGTAGCACACGCTGAATGCTTATTTTTAATCCTGTGGGTTGAAACATATCAAAGGCCACGCGACCAAGAGTGTAAACAAAACTACCATCTGGAAGTTGTTCGCCTCCTGGGAAATTTGGCGCACTAATCAATAACCAATTACTATCTAGTAGAGTACCGCTGTGGGTGGGTGCGAATGTCGGGTTGAGAACTTGCAAATTCTCAATAGCACCAATTACGTGTTTGTCTTTAGTATTTCCACCACAAGCAGCCAGCGCCTGACGTAAATCTTGCTTCGCAACTTCACGTTTTCTCGTATCTACTATCATAGATTGAAATGGTTGAGTTCCCCTACTTTTACTTTAGACTATCGTTGGCTTAAGGTTCATACAAATTGGCAAAAATCCCAATCCATCTAGATTTTTCATAGGGGTTTAGCACTGCTAAACCCTTACTCGCAAATTTGTATTACTCAACAATTCCCCATTCAAATTTGAGAGTTTCCAGCTTGGGATTTTTGACACTTAATCTTTTACATTCTTCCAAAAATTCTTTTACCTGTTCTTCGTTGAGTGTCAAGCCACCATCTTGAAGGTTATGAATGTAAGTGATGATATCGGAAGTTGTCAGAGAAGAACTTATTTCTTCGAGTAAAATGGCATTTCTGACTTCTCTGCATACTAATTCAACATCAGATGATGTAAATCTTGCACTTTTCTCAGCTAAAATCTCAAAATTAATTATCTGGTCAAAATCAATTTTTGCTAGATAGTGTTTAAATAAATCTCTTCTCTCTGATTCATCTGGGGGAAAGATAGGAATTTTCCAATCCAATCTACCAGAACGCTTCAAAGCACTATCAATTCCACTTAAATAATTAGTAGCTGCAATCACAATTACATCACTATTTCTGAGATTGTTAAGCTCAATCAGCAGTTGGTTAATAGTTGCTTTTTGGTCTGTGTGAGCATTATCTTCATTACGGTTAAAGCCAATACTATCTAACTCATCTATAAACAAGACTGAAGGAGATTTCTTTTTGGCTTGAGCAAAGATATCTCGAATATTTTTCTGACTCTGACCTATCCATACACTCACAATATCAGCAGGAGAGAATTTAAAGAAATATCTTCCCGATTCGTTAGCAAATGCATTGGCTAACAGAGTTTTACCACATCCAGGTAATCCATAGAAGAGAATACCACTAATTAAATCTTTATAGCCTTTAGATTGTAGCTTGAGGAGTTTACTTAATTTTTCTTTCTCTTCATTCAAGCCTTTAACTTGGCTAAAATCCAGCTTGATTTCTTTGCTAAGGTTGAGTAAAGAATATGTTTGTACTAAACTTTGTTTCTTAACTCCATACTCAAAAGATGGATATTCAATAGAGTCGAATATTACTGGAACTAATTGATGATTTTCATAATCTGGAGCCATGACTATAATTTGAAAAGTCTCACCATAATAGCCAGTAAGTTTATATTCTAAGATTTCTTTAGCCTTTTTGATTTGGTAATAGTTACGAGCAATCTCAAAACCAGGAACGACTAACCAAACAGCTTCTAATTTATTCGGCCATACTTTTGACTTCCTCAAAATCCTCTTAATTGAATCTAGAAACAGATTATCATCTTGATATTCTTGATATTTCAGAGTTTCTATCTCAACAATTACCTTATTTTCTACATAGACTTCTATGGTTTCACTTTGATATTCTTCTTCATAATCAGATGTATCATCATCGGTTGTTTCCCGATCTCTAGAAGTCAATTCAACTTCACAGCGAATATTAGACAATTCATAACCTAAACTTTCTAGAGTTTTAATTGCGAAATATTTAAGGTAGATATACTCTGTACTTTCTTGCTGCCACTTCAAAGTGTAAAAATGTTCGGCTTTCATTCTCAGCAATAACTGTGATTCAGCGAGAATTTGGGCTTTTTGGAGTTCTAAGAAGTAATTCAATAAAGATGCTTCATCTTCCTCTATGTCATAATACGGCAGTTCCAGCAATAGACGGAAATGAGCATAAATTTCCTCTTTATGCTGAATAGATGCTTCATTTGGGTATTTACATCTCAGAGTAAATGTGAAAGGAATTTTACTAGCTACTCTGTCTACTAAGTATCCTAAAGAATCTTCTTGTTGCTGTGCTTGAATATCTGATGCTGATGGACAATGAAATAGAATAAATAATTGTTCGGAATTATACTTATTTGCGTAGAGAGATATCTGTTCAAATTGCTCATCAAATTTTTCACAATCTAGTAAATCCAACCCAGTAGTACCCAGGATGACACTAGTCATTGTTGAAAGATAAAAGTGATAAATATTCGCATCAGCAAGCGAATATTCTTCATCATCATCGTCATCCTCTACTATATTTGTGGTAAATTTTTGATTAGAAGATTTAGGGATACTATTACTACCTCTATATTGATATTTTCTAATTAATTCATAATTCAAAATTTTAATAACGATATCAGAAAAGAAATCTTCTACTTGTGGTATTAGAAAAATTCCCACAGGTTGATTCGAGTCTAAACAGGCCTGAAATCGTTCATATTCTTCATTTGAACCAAAATCAAATAAATAATAGAAAAAATCATGCTTGACAGGAAGTGCTGCACTTAATTTGGCTAAAACTGGTTCCAAATCAGCAGCTTGCTTCTCTGAATTTACACCTTTAATAGAAATAGCTAGTTTGGTATCTAAGGGAATGTACAAATCAAGTATTGGCTCTGTACAAAGTCCCACTTCATCAAGAGCAGTATTAAAATTATCTACAAAAGCTTGACTGCGGCGCTGATAGCTAAACTGCTCCAGAATTGTTTTGACTCTCAGGCTTTTTTTCGTTCTACCAGTGCGTTCAAGTTCATTTTTGATTGAGCGTAAGTAGGCTGTATATGACATTTTGTAACTTTATTAGCTAAGTGAGTATTCCCCAGGGGAGCAAATATATATTTCCCTAAGTTGTATATGTAGTTAACTTACACAGGTGACGCTTTTTTGGGTACATCTGGTAGCACTTTACTATTTCCGAACAAAGCTTTCCCGGTAGGAGTACGATAAATAATCATGCACAACCCTTCGCCACAGCCGGGTTGATGCGCGATTAAGCGGAGGTTTAGTTGTGTTTGAAATTAGTAGGCAGAACAGAAAACCCAGGTTGAATATCACAGAAAACCTAGCTGGATATCTGTTTATGATGCCCGCTATTCTCGTTTTGGGCATTTTTGTGGTATTGCCCATTCTCTATGCGGTCTTCCTTTCCCTGCACAAAGTCCAACTTCTCGGCGGTATTGAATACCAGTTCATCGGCTTTCGCAATTTCACGCGCTTGGTTGAGGATGAGCGAGTTTGGATTGCTTTGAGAAATACAGCAGAATATGTTGCCATTGTCGTCCCAACTCAAACTATTCTCGCCCTAGTTCTCGCAGTCACTCTAAATTCTGGGATTCGGGGAAAAAACTGGTGGCGCATCCTTTATTTTTTACCAACAGTCACCTCTTCAGCCGTTCTAACGCTGATTTTCATGTGGATTTATAACACCGATGGGCTACTGAATAATTTTCTAGCTTCTGTGGGGCTACCTACATATAACTGGTTAGGAGATCCAGCGGTTGCCCTCAAAGGCATCATGATTATGAATATTTGGTCAACAGCGCCGTTTTACATGGTAATTTACCTAGCAGCGTTGCAGGATATCCCCCAATCGCTTTATGAAGCCGCCGAACTCGATGGGGCGAATGGGTGGCAAACGTTTCTCCATGTTACTATCCCCATACTCCAGCCTGTCACTTTCTTTGTCGTCGCGATGGGGGTGATTGGGACTTTTCAATTATTTGACCAGTCTTATATTTTTTCTGGCGGTACTGGCGGCCCAAACAATGCCACCTTAACTGTGGTACTACTAATTTACCAAGCTGTATTTCGGAATTTACAGATGGGTTATGCAGCTGCGATCGCTTTTTTATTAGCAGCAATAATTATTACGATTACTTTAATTCAGCGGCGACTCTTTGGAGGTGAAAGACTGTGACTAACATCTCTCGCTTTTCCTGGCTCAGAGTACTGCTATATGTCATACTCACGCTTTATGCTGTTATTACTCTGATTCCTTTTTTGTGGGCACTTTCATCATCATTTAAGCCCTTATCAGAAATTGTCGGTGGTGGACAGAGCTTAATACCAAAGAATTTCACTCTTGACAACTACAAGCAAATATTCTTACAAGAACCTCTGTTTTGGCGCTGGTTATTTAACAGCGTGCTAATTGCTGTCAGCGTGACAATTTTAAACTTGCTACTTAACTCAATGGCAGGTTACGCCTTAGCGAGACTCCACTTTGCCGGGAAACGCTTCTGGTTCTTGCTGATTTTGGCAGTCTTAGCCGTTCCCGCCCAGATTACCCTCATTCCTACCTTTTTGATTTTAAAAGCGATCGGCTGGCTAAATTCTTACCAAGGCATGATAGTTCCTAGTATGGTCAATGCCACCTTTATTTTCATGATGCGGCAGTTTTTCATCAATTTTCCTAGGGAACTAGAAGAAGCCGCACAACTTGATGGTTTAAATACCTTGGGGA
Organism: Calothrix sp. NIES-2098; assembly: GCF_963875125.1. Taxonomy (NCBI): domain Bacteria; kingdom Bacillati; phylum Cyanobacteriota; class Cyanophyceae; order Nostocales; family Calotrichaceae; genus Calothrix; species Calothrix sp. NIES-2098. The sequence goes on along the minus strand of NZ_CAWNKJ010000001.1, from coordinate 5,932,711 downwards.
TTTTTCGGCATATTGTCTTACCGTTAGCCAAACCAGCCCTAGCAGCACAAGCAGTTTTTGTCTTCATGGGTAGTTGGAATAATTTTTTGCTACCTGTAGTCATTCTGTTTGACCCAGAAATGTTTACCCTCCCCTTGGGACTCAACACTTTCAAAGGCCAATACATCAGCTATTGGAACTACATCATGGCAGCTTCTATGGTATTCACCCTACCAGCTTTAGCAATCTACGCTTTTTTCAACCGCTATTTTATTCAAAGTGTCACATTTACTGGTGGTAAAGGTTAATTGTCATTAGTCATTTGTCTTCCTTGTCCCCTGCTTTCTCTACTTCCTTACCGCCATCATCCACAATCCCACTGGAACTAGAACCGTATTTTGGGCGACAAATTGCACTCTTAACGTGATATTGGTATTACAGCGACTTAATCTCTATATATCAGTTAACAAAACATTATGGGTTTTGCAGACCTATCGATCGCAGAGATAGCAGCAGACTACAGTATTCCTGTGGCCAAAGGGTTTTCTCTGTTCGAGCAACTCTTAATTGCCGATAAACACCAAAAGACTCGTTTGGCTTTGGAGGCTGCAAAGGCAATTATTTCGCAATTATTGTCTGAGAAACACCCAAAAGGTACTAGGGACTTGGTGGGTGATACCGAAGCCACCAGAAGGGCTATCTGGGGGTTTGGTTCGTGGCTCATGACAAAAAACAATTAGCAACATAGAGATTGAGTAACGCTAACTAGCTGTGTTGAGTGTCAAAATCTTTAAGGGGAAACAATGTTTAGAAGATTAATTGGCGTTGTTGTAGCTACTGTTTTGCTAACGTTTCAGTTTATTGTCGGTAGCGCGACAGCCGTAGAACTGGATGCAGCCACCCGAACAGTACCGTTAAATGAAAAGGGTGATACCGTTGTACTCAGCTTGAAACAAGTCAAAGAAGGTAAACGTTTATTTCAATACGCTTGCGCTCAATGCCATGTAGGGGGCGTTACCAAGACTAACCAAAACGTGGGACTTGAGCCAGAAGCACTAGCCCTCGCAACACCAAACCGCAACAATATTGAAGGCTTGGTGGATTATATGAAAAATCCCACTACTTATGACGGTGAAGAGGAGATTTCGGAATTACACCCCAGCACCAAGAGTGCAGATATTTTCACTGAAATGAGAAATCTGACTGACGATGATTTGAAAGCGATCGCTGGTCATATTCTTCTACAACCTAAAGTTGTTGGTGACAAGTGGGGAGGTGGTAAAATTTATTACTAAAGCTAGTTATTAGTACTGTGGTCTGGGTGCTGAGTTCTGAAAAAAAAGGCTGGAGATTTTGAAATACTTACTTTTTGAATCTCTACTGCCCAAAAATTCAGGGCTCAGAACTCGGATCTCAGTAACTTTCAACGCACTTACAATACTTCCATTGGCTGCGGATGCTGTATCAATTCTTAACTCGCTATTTGTTCCCAATTTTACTGATTGTCTTAATGGTGTATCACAGCAGTACCTTACCCGCCCAAGCTGCCAATATCGATCCTTATATAGGGCGTTATTTACATATCACTGAGTCAATAGCCCTAAATGTAGATGAACAAGGCAATACTCGTCTGTTTTCACCATTAGAGTTGTCTGCTGGTAAACAACTTTTTGAAACAAACTGTATTAATTGTCACGTCGGTGGAGTAACTTTGCCCGACCCCCAAGTATCTCTGTCTCTGACAACACTCAAGAGTGCTAATCCACCGCGCGATCGTATTAACGCTCTTGTTAGCTTTATGCGTCAGCCTATGACTTATGATGGCAGTCAAGAAACTTATTGGTGTCGCCAGCTGACTCCTAGTTTTCTCTCGCAAACGCAAGTAGAGAGTTTAGCAGCTTTCATTCTCACAGCAGCACAAAAGGCTCCTGGTTGGGGTACGGAAAATTTTTGAGCAGCTAGGGAGCTTTTCTAAAGAAAAAATAAAATTTTTGCTTTTAGTTTCTAAAATAGAATATTTGTCTTCATCGTCTTGCTTGTACACATATCTTGCCGATCGCACAGATTTTTACTTTTGAATCTTGCCCATTAATTAAAAAAAAATTCATCTACGACAGTTTGTCATATTTGGCGTTGATTTTATTTAAAATAAGAAAGGGAAATTAAAAACATAGGTTAGGAGAACGCCATGAAATTAATTGCGGCAAGCTTGCGGCGCTTTGGCCTAGCTGTCTTGACAATTCTTTTAGTTGTTAGCAGCTTCGCTATTTTTACTCCCAGCGCATCTGCTGAAACTTATCAGGTGAAACTAGGTACTGATAAAGGACAATTAGCATTTGAACCTAAAAAGATCACCGTTAAACCAGGCGATACAATTGAGTGGGTGAACAACAAAGTTCCTCCCCATAATGTGGTGTTTGATGCTGCTCTCAACCCCGCAAAAAGCGGTGATTTAGCCAAATCTTTGTCTCACAAAAACTTGTTGATGAGTCCAGGTCAAAAAGAGACAACCACCATCCCCGCAGATGCGCCTGCTGGTGAATACACCTTCTACTGCGAACCCCACCGTGGTGCTGGTATGGTTGGCAAAGTGGTTGTCGAATAGTTGATACTTGATGATTTTCCTTGCTTCTGAGCAAAATTAGCACAGAGCAACCTACCGTAATCCTAAAGTGACATACACTATGGATAATCAGCGGTGTCGAGTCCTATCCCTGCCTAAAATACTAACTATGGCTCAAGCCTAGTCATGGAAGGGGTAAACTTGTCACCGCTAATTTTAATAAAATTGACTGAAAATATTTAACTATTTGATATTGCTCCTCTTCGGATTCTGCAACTCCCAAGCTAGATAGCTTGAAACCTTGCGAAGCTAAACAAAATATAACTTCAATGCTTCTGTGCTTAATAGAGTTTATGCGCTACAGAAATTATCGCTTCTTAGGATAGAGTACACATAGCATTTGGTAATCTCTCTGGCTTCTAGTAACCGTAGAAAACTTACTGGCGAAGGTTTTGCAGTTGCCGAATGGTTGTTGCGAGGAGAATCTCTTGAGAAGACTTTTATTTATACTATTGTTGGCGATCGCTCTATTTAAATTCACATTCACTCTACCAGCACTAGCTGCCGAAACATCCAATGGAAGTAAAATCTTCGATGCTAATTGTTCTTCTTGCCATATAGGTGGCGGTAACATCCTAATTAGCCATAAAACTCTCGCAAAAGAGGCATTGTCAAATTACCTGGAAAATTATAACCAAGACGCTATTCAAGCCATTATCCACCAGGTACAGAATGGAAAAAATGCTATGCCCTCTTTCAAAAACAAGTTAAGCAGCGAGGAAATATTGGAGGTAGCAGCTTACGTTTTCCAGAAAGCGGAAACAGGCTGGTAGCCCAAGAGGAGCCAGTCACACGCGCTGAGTATACGGGAGGATTTCAACGCCAGTTGCTACCTGCGAAAAGCCGCTTAACGCAGTTGCGCCTCCACAGGTTACTGGCGGTAGTTATGAAGAAGAGTCGGCCGTGTTACCGAAGGTTGGCTATGGTAAGCGTTTCTACCGTTGAGTGTAGACGCCTGGAGGGCAGCTTCTCGCAGAACACAGGCGTTCAAAAGTCAAGAGTCCATATTAATCTTGACTCTTGACTCTTGACTTTTGACTCCCCTGACAAGATAAAGCTTATTTGCCAGGCTCAGGAGTTTGCCTTTCTTGTTTTAGTTCACGCAACTGCTGTATTAGTTTTTTACCAGATTCCACAGTGGCGGTTGGCTGGCTGGTGTTGCTATCCGGCGCAGCTAATGGTTTGAGAGTAGTTGCTGGTGTAGATAGTGGTGCAGCTAATGGTTTAACACTAGTTGCTGGCGTAGGTACAGACTGGAGTTTATTGATTAACGAATTGGATATTGGTTTAGCAGTTGGCGCTGGCGCAGGTACAGGCTGAAGTTTATTGATTAATAAATTGGATGCTGGTTTAGCAGTTGGCGCTGGTGCAGGTACAGACTGAAGTTTATTGATTAATAAATTGGATGATGGTTTGACAGTTGTCGCTGATGCGGGTTCAGGTTGATTGCTATTAACTGTTGGATTTAATAATGGTTTGAGAGTAGTTGCTGATGCAGGTGCAGGCTTTTGAGTATCTCCAGCAGCGTTATTGCTGTTATTTTTGAACTCTAAGCTAAATGGATGATGAGCAATCTGCTTATCTCCCTTGGGAGGATTTGCACTAAAATACTCTCTAGCTTTTACTTGCAAAGCAGGCGATACTGATTGTCCTTCAAACTTGATATCTAGGACTTTGCCATCAGGGTCTACTACTAATCGACCCAATACTAAACCTTGCAAATCTGATTTATCTGTAGTAACGGTGTCACGGATCACACTTTTTTCTACAGCATTTGGGTACTCTTGCTGAACAGTTTTTCTCAGTTCTTCGTAAGCATTAATCTGAGCGATCGCTTTTTCTGTTCCCAGTGCAGGCGCATCATTAGATAAACTCGGCGTATTCCCCAGTTTTCCTGGTTGTAGCCCTTCTGTAGCTAGGGTTAAATTATCGCCAGCTTGCGGAGTATTTCCAATCCGAGCTATTAGCTGATCGTTTTGTGCAACTCCAGAGGCATTATCTCCGGGCTGAGTAGTTTGTGCTGTGGTATTTACACTGCTTGGTGTTACAGGAGTAGCGTCAACTGGAAGAGGCGCTGGAGAGGTTGGCAAGCCATCTGGTAGTTTGGCCTCAGGCAATACTGGCAATTTGCTAATAGGTAGAGGCTTGGCATCACCCAATGCTATTTCTCTATTATTAAAACGCGGTGCTGGTGGCGTCGTGAATTTGCTATTAGAGTTGAAACCAGAGGTATCAAATCGGAAATCTCCTTGAGAGTATTTCCCTAAAGGCTGTTGTTTAGGCAGGGCAGCAATGCGGTAATTGCTTGGTGATGATGGGATAGGTGGCAATACCAGCTGACTAGAATTAGGATCTGGTGGTGGTGGTAACGGCGGTAAACTTGATTGCGCACCCATATCCACTTGTGGCAATTGGGATTGCTGTAGCAGAACTGAGGATTGTGGATTAATCGGTGCAGATGAGCCTGGAATTTGTGGCAGCCGATTTTGGTCAGCTTGGCTTAATTCCATAACTCCAACTGTTTTTGATGATGCTGATTCTTTGGGTTTATTGGAGTCTACAGGTACTAATGGCACAATCAACGCAATAGCACCGTGGATGCCAAGAGAGGCTATAGCTGCTATCCCAGTTGGCTGGGTGATGATTTCTGGTAGATTTTTTAGCAGGGAGACGTAAGACATAGCTGTTATCGTTCACTCGGCTCGGTTGCAGTTGACTATCAATAAATTATTTTTCAAGCTCTAAATTATTTTTCCGGCTCTATCGCAATCTAGATGCGTCCCTCTAAAAATAATAGCTTCCTATACTGGACACAAAACGGCCAGTTTGCCATTTTTTTCAGTTTAATTTTTGTAATAAATTGATATTGTACTTCAACGTGGCATTTGCCGACTTAGCAAGTGATAAATTATCGTGTCTGGTTTTGATGACTTGCACAGTTCCAACTGAAACTTCTATTGAGCGTTGATACCTGCTTTGATAATTTCTAATGTCTTTACCAACAGTTATTTTACCTGGCTATTTAGAAAGCGCGAGCGCTTACCGCCAACTAGAAAAATCTCTACAACAGTTGGGTTTTCCCACAGTTACAGTTCCCCTGCGCCGCCGAGACTGGATAGCTTTACTTGGTGGTAGGCCTGTCACACCAATTTTGTGGCAACTCGATCGCACAGTCAAACAGATATTGCAGCAATACAACAGTTCTCAAATTAACTTGATCGGTCATTCAGCAGGTGGTTGGATATCTCGAATTTATTTAGGAGATCGGCCTTATTCTGGACGTGGCCAAGTAATATCTTCCCTGTGGCAAGCTCACCCTTGTGTGGCAACTTTGATTACCTTGGGTACACCCCATGTTAGCCAAGAACGCTGGACTCGTTGGAATTTAGATTTTGTTAGCAATAATTACCCTGGAGCTTTTTACAAAAATGTTCGTTACGTTTGTGTAGCTGGCAAAACTATTTTTGGCGAAAGGCGACCTGGTAGATGGTTAGCTTACAGTAGCTACCAATTAACTTGTGGTCAAGGCAACACTTGGGGAGATGGCATCACGCCCATTGTAGCTGCTCATCTCGATGGTGCAGAAAATATTGTCATTGAAGGTGTCAGACATTCTCCGAGAAGCCCTGGTATTTGGTACGGCTCACCACAAACACTCCAAACTTGGATAAAATACTTGGCTTAAATCAAGCAAAAAATTAAGGTAAATTAATATTTCTTAGTTAAAATCGTAATAATAATACACATTTACATAATTTTAAAGAGGTGTCAGCCATGCAAAGTACCCAGTTCGATAGGATTTTGCGGCGACTAGCGACAATATTATCAGTCGTGATTCTGACCTTGTGCCTGATTGACCTCACAACTGGAGTTCTACTGTCTTTTTATTACGAACCAACAGCAGGCGGGGCTTATCGCTCGCTGAAAATGATTAATACCGCAGTACCATACGGTTGGTTATTTCATAAAGCCCATGATTTTTCTGGTAATGCCGTAATTGCGATCGCTTTGATTCAAATTGTGGTGATGTTTTTAGGTCGGCAATTTCGCAAGAGTTGGCTAACAGCGTGGATTAGTGGAATTTTATTTACCCTGAGTGCGATCGCTCTAGATTGGACAGCAATGCTTTTAGACTGGACTCAAGAAGGATACTGGCGTTTTAGTATTGAGCTAGGAACAATTGAAGCCATTCCTTTAATCGGCGGACAATTACGAGACATCCTAATTGGCGGAGGCGCAATCAATACCATAACTGTTCAACACCTTTACGCCTTAAACAGTTATATTATTTCGCCTGTTGCACTACTGCTGGCTGTAGTGCATTTATCAGCTTTGTTGTGGCAAGAAAGAGAAATGTATAGCAACTTTACTCAACTACCAGAAGCTTCACTAGTGGAAAGTTGACCTAGTTTTGCCAGAGGAACTTCTTCCACTTCAGGTAACTTTTCTAGTGATAGACGAGTAGACTGATTTGCACCCGATAAACGTTTTAAAAGATTTGGTCTGGGGTCGTGTAAAAGGTAGATAATGCGATCGCCAACTTCCCATTCTTGATTAACTGGCATTACCTGTAAGCGTTGTTCTCGTTCTAGCAACAACGGTATCAACACTCCAGTCCGAATCTTTTCTTGGATGCGATCCTGCTGACTAGCAAATTCCAACTCATTCAGTGTCGTTGTTCCTAACTTCACTCGCCCATCATTCAAATATTCATTCCAAGTTTTAATTGCCAAGTCAGAAACAAAAGCTTGATTAACCTTACTAGTAGCAGAACTATTAGCTTGCGGATCGCGAGGAAACACGGCTAACACACGCGGCGGATTAAATTCCTCAGCCGCCCGTTGTGCCAAGACAAAGTTTACTTCACCATTACTAGTCATCGCCAAAAAAGTGCCTATAGAAGCCAACCCTGCTTCTTCTAAAACAGCAGTATCCAAGGCGCTGCTAGCAATCACTCGCAGATTTTGGGCTTCAGCTTGGGCAAAGCAATCTGGATCTGTATCAATTATTACTACATTTTCACCCCGTTCTTGAAAGAATCGGGCAATCAACAGACTCAAAGGATTGCAACCTACAATCACTGCCCCTGTTGCCTCTTTCGAGGTGATTTGCAACCATTTTGCAATCTGTCCGGCTGTTAGTCCTTGGCAGACAACTGTCATGATAATTGTCAAGAAAACCAAGGCTTTAATAGCATCACCCCCGTTGATCCCGCGTTGGGTCAAGGAAATGGCAAATAAAGACGCAACAGAAGCCGCCACAATTCCCCTTGGTGCAACCCAGCTTAAAAACAATTTTTGCCGCCAATTGAGGTCACTATTCCAGGTACACAACAAGATGTTAATTGGTCTGATAACAAACATCAGTACCAAAACCGTGAATAAACTGCCCCAACCCAAGGCAAATACGCTGGCGATAGATAAGTCGGCTGCTAGCAAAATAAACAGCACAGAAACGCTGAGAATGGTTAGTTGACCTTTGAAATGACGCAAAAGTCGTTCTTCTGGTACTGATGAGTTGGCAAAAACTGCACCTGCAATCACCGTAGTCATCACTCCCGATTCACTACGGATAGTTTGCGCTAAGGTAAACAAACCCCAAAGTATTGCCAGTACCACCAAGTTTTTCAGTTCAAAAGACAAGAAAGTAGCGCGTTTAAAAATCAAGCTCATCAAGTAACCGCCAGCAGCGCCAATTGCCCCGCCAATACCAAGACGCATAAGTAACCCGATGATGGCATTTAGTGGGTCGGCATCGCCATTTAAAATCGTATCGAGAACAACGAAAGCCAAAATAGCGCCAACTGGATCGATTAAAACCCCTTCTCCTTCTAACAGCGTGGCTACTTGGCGATCGACATTAATTTGCTTCAATAGTGGATTGATCACGGTTGGGCCTGTCACCACGATGATAGAAGCGTAGAGAAAGGCGATATTCCAGGGAAATTCACCCAACCAGTGCGCCGCCATACTCCCACCCAGCAGTGTAATTAGCGTTCCCAAAGTGACGAGCAATTGAAGGCTAACTGAAACTCTACCCAACTCTCGCACATCCAGGTTGAGTCCACCTTCAAACAAAATTATTGCCGTTGCTAGAGCGACAATAACTTCCAAACCCGTGCCTAGCAAATGGGGATGCAATAAACCAATACCATCAGACCCCAGCAAGATGCCCAAAAGCAGCAACAAAACAATGCTAGGTACGCGGAGATAGGCAGCTAGCACTTGGGCGCTAATACCTGCAACGACAGCAGCCACCATCTGTAAGGTGATTTCAAAAGATGCTTCCATGTTGTAGATTTTGAGCGATAAATATCAAAATCTTTTGTAAAGAAGAGTAAATATTACCTCTAAAGGGTACAACATCACACCCTTGACGCTTGTTAAATTCAAACTTTTTTTCATACTTAGTTTCTTATAATACTGTATTTCCCTCTGATTGGCAAAAAGCAGTAGGTTTGGACATTGGGGAGCCAGTGCGTTGCGCGGGTTCCCAGCGTTGTAGCAACTGGCGTCATTGGGCATCGGACATTGAACATGGTAAGGAAAAAGTAGGGAGTCATGGGGGAAAGAAATAACTATTGACTTTGGATTATTGATGCTTGACTATTCAGCTAAAAAAATTTTGCAGAGACTGTTGACATCTATTAGAAAATTCGTTAATTTATAAAAGGTCTGAGTCCAAACGCCCCCATCGTCTAGAGGCCTAGGACACCTCCCTTTCACGGAGGTAACGGGGATTCGAATTCCCCTGGGGGTATTAAAAAAAATTCAACTAAAGTTGAAATTAAAGTATCAGAAACCAAAATGAGCAGCCTACCCTGAGTTTTGATGTGACTCCAGGATAGGTTGTTTATAATTTAAACTAGCTGGGTTACACGTTGGTATACAGCTAACAGATTTAACCGCAGATCCTTACTGAGGCGATTTTCAATAATTCCTACTGGCATAGTGAGTTTAGGCCAAACTTGGATTGTATAGCAAAGATTTGTGCCGATAATCTCACCAAAATAATAAGGCTCTAAACACCAGCTACCAGAAAAGCCTTTGAAATCTCCTTCTACCATGCAGAATTTGATTTCCTTAGGGAAATATTCTTGTAGATCGAGTACTACACGGGCACAAAAATTAAAGTTGAGCAGGCGTTGAGAACCTACTTGCTCTAGGCGAATACCACCATTAGGATGGTCTAAAAGCCGACTTTTAGCCAAGTTAGGAATGAAGTCAACTAAGCCTTCATAATCTGTCAGTACTTTCCAGATTTGTTCTACTGGGTGAGGTATCTGGATTTTAGCGGTGATTTGTCGTTGTCGCTCTGCTATTTTCTCAATTTGGATTTCCACAGATGGTGAGCTATCTGTATCAACAGCCAAATTTAGTTCGGGGTTGGTTTTGTCACTAGCGGCGTTGAAATCGATATCCGCTGAAGTGTTAGGTTGTTCAGTCACTGTCAGAATAGAGTTTGCTTTCGTCAGAAAACTGGGGTAGCGTCAGGGTAAAACAAATTTTGCTCAGATCGGAATCTGAAATTTGCATACTCTCGACGGCAATTGTCCCATTTAAATGCTGTACAAGGGACTTGGCTAGAGCCAAACCTAAACCAGTCCCAGGAGTCCAGCGTCCTTTACCGCGACGGAACTTGTCAAAGATGTAAGTCGCTTCTTCGGAAGAGATGCCGCGTCCTATATTAGTCACCTTAATAATAACTTGATCGACCAGTTGGTTGACTTGGTGAGTAGCGTGCAAATCAACAATGGTTTCATGCTCTGAGTATTTACAGGCATTAGTGAGTAACTCTTGCAGGATGCGGTCAAAACTTTCAACTTCTGTTTGTAGTTTTAACGACTCCTCTGGTAAATCAAGAGTAATGCTTAATCCTTTCTCAGCCAGTTTGCGATCGAAAGAAGCAGCTAAATCCTGAATTCTTGTATTTAAATCTATAGTTTCAAATTGTGGTGTTGCTTGTTGAGACTCTAGTTTCTGGAGTGTCAGCAAGTCATTAATCAAATTTATTTCTTTGGTACATTCCTGCTCTAAAATATCGAAATATCGGTTCTGGCGCTCTGGTGTGATTCCTGGCAGGCGTAAATTACGAATTGACATGAGCATATTGGTTAGCGGGTAGCGTAAGCGATCGCTCATATTGCTCAAAAATTCATCTTTGAGTTCGTTGAGTTCTCGCAATTGCTCAACATATTGCCTTGTTCTTTCGTGTAATTTAGCTTGCAATTCCAGACTGCTTTGGAGTTTTGCTGTCCGTTCATCGACTAAATTTTGCACTTGTCGTAATGTCTGTGACTGAATAATTGAATTACTTACTTGCGCACAGACCATTTCCACAAGATTTAATTCTGCTGCTTGCCAACTTCGAGCAGATGCTTGCTGTAGAACTAAAAATCCTAATACTTTACCTTGACTTTCCAAGGGCATCAATAGCACAGCCCGGAACTGATCGACTGCAAATAGTGGAGCTGCTGTGACAATATCTTTTTGTTCTGTATAGTCATTAATGACTACTGGTTTTCCTGATTCTGTGAATATGCGCTGGCATAAACCACACTCCGAAACCACAAAGGACTGGTCTTTTAAGATGTCTGATGTACTAGAAGGATAACTTTGGGCATCCCTAGTCCATTGTCCAATGACTGTGGCTTTCGCATTAGGAATTTGTTTTTTAGAGCGAGTCCGAAATAAGGGATCTGTATATTTCACCATGATGAACAGACCCCGATCTGCTTGTAACGATTCCGCAGTCGAGGAGATCGCTAACTGGAGCATTTGTTTTAACTCCAAGTTGCTCCGACTTAATATAGTTAATTGCCTGATCAAGCTTTGATATTGATCGCTCTTTTGCAAATGCTGCTGTTGCAGCACAATCAATTGTGATTGTGCTACTTGAGCCACAGCGATCGCGCAAGACGACTCTACACTTTTCAAAAGTTGTTGTTCTGACTGAGTCCAATTATGGGGTTGAAATTTAATTAGACTAATGACCCCGTTATTTTTACCCCGAAAACGGGTAGGAATCGCCAAAACAGCCTTAATTGGTAATGGCAAAGATTGACAACCAATTTCCAGACTTTTTTGAATAGTGGAAATGTCTTCAATATTTAATGGTTCAGCAGCACATGGAACTACATGCAGTTCCATGAGCAACTGTTCCATTGAGAAGATTTCGTCTGACTGCGGTAACCCTAGATATTGTTCTGTACACCAACTAGCAGTAGTCGCTTCAGTAGATGGCTCGCTCATCACTGTAACTAAGCAGCAATCCACCCCAAAAGTTTCTCCCAGCAATTTAGCCAGATCTTGCAGCATCAATACTGTCGCTTGTCTATTAGCAACGATCTGATTAATCTGTTGTAACAACTTGTGGGCTGGTTCTTCCGGATGCTGCATCAGCTTGACTGGGTATGATTGTAGTCGATCTACGTCATCTGGGCACTGTGGCGGCGATGATAAACGCTTTTTCATTCCTGGCACGCTCTTGGATAACGACCCCATTTTGTTTTGCACCCAACCTCTTGGCTTAGTTGTTCACCCTTCCTATGATTGGTGCACCCTGATGAATTGCAAATCTTTGATGAAGACTTTCTCTCACCTGTTATAGCCCCTTTCTATTTCAGATGACTAAGTTTTTGGTATATTAAACGATTTTTTACACCGGTAATAAGATACCTAGGATATACTAAAACGCTTTTGCTAGATAATTTCTAACTCGATCGGGTTCGGTTAATTTACTAACTTTGACTTAGAATATCCTGTCCGTAACTATACATAAACCGTAATTTCTCTGGAATTGAGGCAAAAACTCCGCTATAACTCTCCGTGTTAACACGCAGAGTTATACAAAAAAAATGCATATTTTTTTCACAATTCCATTACTCAGTGAACTAGCTTTTTTTTAGCCTTGCTCAAAGTAAAATTCGATTTAGGCAGAGCTTCAGGAACAATGTATATAGCTGCTTGATAGTAGCAGCCAAGTATATATGGGTATTGTTGCTTAACTCCTATGGTCGATAATCATTTACTTAATATGCCGATGGTTAGAATCTGTCAAGTGATGTCAAACCCCCTGTGCCGGAAATTGCGATCTTTTTGAGAGGATCTGCCTGTCGCGGCTGTTCGCGATGAAAATTAACAGGTATAAGCCTAATTACTTTATATATATAATATTTATTTATATGTTGGATAGCATTCAATAATAAATGCAGCCCAATTAGCACTTAGCAAAACTGGGCTGCATTCAGGTGAAGATAAATTTATCCAGCCAAACTCTCGACGCTCAGAGGAACCATATCGCCATTTCTCGTTAGCCCTAAGAGCATCGGTTGTTGTGGTTGAATTACTTGACCTGTAAGTACACAACGTTCTTCTTGTTGAGCGGTGGCTGCTATGCTCGCTCGAATATCAGTTCGCGAAAATCGAGGTTTCCACTCACCTGATTTTTGCTGCACATAATTCCAGAGGATATCTCGAATTAAGGCTTGATATCCTTGATTGCCAGCTATATCTTTGAGTTTCTCTTTAAGTTCTCTCTCTAGACGGATGCTGGTAACTTCCATGTCGGTGGTTGAGGTGCGAGCGATTGTATGCATGACTTTTTCTCCTTTAAGGTATAGACAGGATAGTAATACAAGTGTAGTATGTTTAAAGGAATGTTCAATAGGTGAAATTTTCTGTGAAATCCATTTACTCCATCTCTACTTCATTGGGTGCTACCAACTGCCGAGCCAGTCGGGAATTAGCATCTTTGGGAGTGGAGTATTTTTTTATGGGTAATGGTGGCCAAAAGCATGGGCAAATCACAGAGGGTAATTATGATTTTAGATATCTCAGCATTGATGGGCTGAATGCAAAACCACAACTAGACGCAAGAAGCGGGAGGTACAGGCGGAGCCATACTGTACCAACATAGACCAGAAAACTTTGAGGTCAATTTCCCACCCCCGCTTCAGTTAAAAAAGAAGCGGGGGTTTTTTAATAAGGAGTCAAGCTGTGACGATCGCGATGCAAGTGTTAGAGCAATCCGTAGTGGTATTTTCTCAAAATTACTTGCCACTGTGTCGGGTCAATATCAAGCGAGCTATTGTACTGTTAGTGACAAACAAAGCTGAACCATTAAGTTTGTCTACAGACGCCGGATGGAAAATCCATTCCCCCAGCTTGATACTTGATGTGCCAAAACACATTCGTCTGAAAATTGCTTCTGGCGAACGGACGTGGAAAGTTCCGCCAGTGAATCGGCGAGAAGTATTGCGACGAGACCATCACAGTTGCCAATATTGCGGTAGTAAAAAATCTCTAACGCTAGATCATGTAATTCCGCGATCGCAAGGCGGCCCGCACACATGGAATAACGTAGTCATAGCTTGTGAAAGATGTAACTCCTATAAAGGGAATCGCACCCCATCTGAGGCGGGTATGCAACTGCGTACCAAACCCAAAGCACCAGTGCATCCGGCGATTTCTTTTGCCGAGCAGTTCTGGAACAATGTGCAAGCAAACCTGGAATAACAGGAGAGCAGAAGGAATGCTGAAATTAACTTACACCGAAAGGAGCTTTTACTTAGAGTGCTTGAATCTCTCGCTGGAGGAATGGGTATCACAGCGCGTAATTTTGGCACTGCGAGTCGGTCAATCTATTTGTGTTGAACCCAGCACGGCTTCCTTTTTGCTTCCTGTTGATTTACCAGGAGTAGAAAAGCTCAAGGCTGAGGTAATACGCAATGACAGTGAAATCATGGCACTGTCTACCTGTGATACTGAATATCTGGAAGTCACCCTCCGGGGTTCTTGGCTGTCTAATGGTTCAGAGGAAGCTGTAGGCGTGTTCGTTACGAAAATGAGCGATCGCACTGAGTTCTTCTTGCATAAAATTTGGCAGGAAGCCCAAGCCTGCGCTAGGGCGATGAGTGAGTAATTGGGGCATAAGGGAAGGGTAAATAACCAATGCCCTATCCCTTATGCCCCATGCCCAATAATTTATTTTTGCATTTCTAGTAATTCGGGGACTGTGACAAATCGATAGCCTTGTTGTTTGAGTCTGCTAATAATTTCTGGCAAGGCTTGGACAGTTCTTTGGCGATCGCCTCCGCCGTCATGCATTAATACAATAGATCCTGGTTTGGCATCTCTTAAGACGTTCTTGATAAATACTTGATACTTAGCATGAGGATCGGTATCGGCGGAAGTTTGCGACCACATGATTACAGCATCTTTTTGGCTTTTAGCGTAAGCAGCCAATCCGTTATTTAATACTCCTCCGGGAGGGCGAAACAAAGTAGTTTTAACTCCCGTAGTTTTGTAAATAAGTTCGTTTGTGCGCTCAATTTCATTTTTGGCTGTGGCTTCATCCATGCGTCGATACCAATGATGCCAAGTATGATTACCGATCGCGTGCCCTTCGGCTACTACTTGCTTGGCAATTTCGGGATTAGCTTGTAAAGCTTGACCTACCCAAAAAAATGTTGCTTTCACATCATTTTGCTTGAGAATATCCAGCATTTGTAAGGTAGTTTTGGGCCAGGGGCCATCATCAATGCTCAGGGCGATAACTTTCTCGTTATTATTAGGTTGAACATGATACACAGTTTGTCCCTGAAACTTCTCTGGGAGGCGAAAAGAGAGGTTTTCTACTTTAGTTGATGGCTGCGATTGGGGATTATCTTGGCTGATAATCTTTGGTTGCGGTACTGCTACAGCGTGAAGTTTACTACTTATCTGTTGAGTTTTTAATGGTGAGTTAATACCTATGGGATTAATACTACAAGCTGTTACTGAAAAAGCGATCGCTACTCCACTAATTATCTTTTGTCGCTGGTATTGATTGTGTGTCACATCAGGGTGCCAAAAACTCACACCATCATAAGCGGCAAGTTTTAATTTGTAATGAAGTTGATGAGTTAATAGTGTGTGGAGAATCTCATTGAAAACCAGGCGAGCAGATTTGAGGATGAATTTAGCTGCTTCTTAGAATACTGATAAGATAATTAGCATAAGAACTTTTACTAGGTTGCAAATAACTGCGATCGCTTGCACCTAATTTGACACTTTGAACAAAAGCGATCGCTTTCAAACTATGTAGCTTGGGTTGAGGAACAAAACCCAACATTTCCAAAGTATTTGTTTCTTGAAAAACTAGCGATCGCTCTCACACTCATCTCACAACCTTCACTAGCGATCGCTCATCATTCTACAATTTAAGTCGAGAGATCGCCTTCGGAACGCCACCATTCCACCTCAGAACAGGAAACTTCGAGTAAAAAGGTGAAGCGATCGCCTTCAGAACACGATCGTTCCACTTTAGAACAGGAAACTTCGAGTAAAAAGGTCGAGCGATCGCCTTCGGAACACCATCATTCCACCTCAGAACAGGAACGTTCTCGTTTGGAACCTGAACATTCGTGTTTGGAACTCGAAACTTTGAGTTCAGAGCATGAAACTTCGAGTTCGGAACTCGGAACTTGGAGATAAAAGCTTGACTGATGAGGTTCAGAACTTAAATTTTACTGTTGTGAGTTGAGGCGATCGCGTAAATATGCTAAATTTTTACGCACAGTCACAGTATAAGGATGATTCATTCCTAAGCGTTGCTCAAAAATATCTAAAGCGTGCAAGTAAAGAGGTTCAGCCTCGCTGTATCTACCTTGGGAACGGTAGAGTTCTGCTAGGTTGTTAAGGCTAAGTGCAACATCAGGATGTTTCTCTCCTAGCAGGTGTTGCCTAAGTGCTAAAGCGTGCAAGTAAAGAGGTTCAGCTTCTATGTATCTACCTTGGGAACGGTAGAGTCCCGCTAAGTTGTTGAGGCTAAGTGCAACATCAGGATGTTTCTCTCCTAGCAGGTGTTGCCTAAGTGCTAAAGCTTGCAGGTAAAGAGGTTCAGCTTCGATATATCTACCTTGGGAATAGTAAAGTGTCGCCAAGTTGTTGAGGCTAGATGCAACATTGGGATGTTCTTTACCTAACAGGTGTCGCCATATTTTTAAAGCGTGCAGGTAAAGGGGTTCGGCTTCACTGTATTTTTTTTGGGAGTAGTAGAGTAATGCCAAGTTGTTGAGGCTAAGTGCAATATCTGGATGTTCTTCCTTCAGCAGTTTGCGCCTGAGTACCAAAGTTTGGATGTACAAGGGTTCAGCATCGCTGTATCTGCCTTGGGAACGGTAAAATTCCGCCAAGCTGTTGAGGCTAGATGCAACATCTAGATGTTCTTCACCTAGCAGATGTCGCTTAAGTGCTAAAGCTTTCAGATACAAAGGTTCGGCTTCGCTGTATCTGCTTTGTGAATGGTAGAGTGCTGCCAAGTTGTGAAGGCTAGATGCAACATCTGAATGGTTCTTACCCAGCAGGTTTTGTGCTAGTTCCAAAGCTTGCAGATACAGAGGTTCAGCTTCACTGTATCTGCCTTGTGAATGGTAGAGTAACGCCAAGCTATTGAGGCTAGATGCAACATTAGGATGTTCTTGACCAAAGCGCTTTTTGGTAATTTCTAGACACTTCTTATACCAAGGTTCAGCCTGAACATACAACCCCCGACCATTGTAGAATCGAGCGTTAGCGATGAGTGGCCAAATTAAATCCTCATCATTGATGTATTGAATCAAATTACTAGCTACTTCAGCTAAATGAGGTATGGCAGGGGAAAAAGTTTTAATTTGCTGAAGTGTGGGAGTGTCAGGAATATTTTTAGCAACTGCTACCATCACTCCGCAAACAGAACGCTTAAAATCCTCTGCTTGTTCTAAACCTGTAAGCTTATCTTGGAAAAACTCCCGCAGTAGGGGATGTAGTTGATAGATTCCCTCACCTTTGGGCTGGAGTAGATGTAACTGTAACAAATCTCGTCTAGCTTTTTTCCAATCTTGAGCCGCATTATTTATTGTTATACCCTCTACCAACTCCCAAGGAATCGGAGCTAGGGCAAATAAACTCAGAAGACAACCTAAGCGTTGAGCATTTTCTCGCAACCGTCGCCAACTCAATTCAAAAGCAGCAGCAACACCCAACTTAACAGCCATTTCTTGGGGAACTTGTTCTAAAGCCTCATGCTTTAAACGCTCATTTTCCAAGTCTTGCAGCATTTCTGCTAGGGTTAATTCCTCATCAACTAACAAATAACGCCCGACTAATTCCAAACCCAAGGGCAAATATCCCAGCCATTTACAAAGTTTTCTCGCAACTAACGCCTCACGCCGCAGTCTTTCTCTACCAACTATAGATTTTAATAACTGCATTGCCGCTAGTGGTGTCAGCACATCTAAATCTAATCGCACTATCTGCGGCTGTAATTTTTCCCGCGTGGTAATTAACTGCTTAAACCGGAAAGGAACAGACTCTAAATAACTCCTAACTTCCTCTCGATAATTAGTAACGTTATCAATTACCAATAAAACCTCACCCTCATGCCATTTTGTGAGGCAAAATTGGACTCTCCCAACTAAATCTAAATCATCTGGGATGTTCAATTGCAGCTGATTACGCGCAAACTGCACCAATTGCACCCCCACATCCTGTAATGCAGACAACCAGCAAATTCCGCCTTGATAAGTGACGCGGTGCAAATTCGCATATTGCAGTGCTAGTTCTGTTTTCCCGACTCCACCCATCCCCGCAATAGCTGCAATGGCTACCTGTTGATTTGACTGCAACAGTTGATGGAGGTTTTGCAATTCCGTTTCTCGTCCGACAAACTCCACTACCCCACTCAAGGGAATATTTTCGTAACGGGTAGGCGAAAGTTTAGCTTTTCTACCTTCCGCACGCTGTACACCAGGTAATTTTTCGCGTCGGCTTTGCCATTCAGCATCAAATTTCTGTAAATTCCCGTGTTTGTCGCTTTTATCATGCCAAAGCGTCAGCCGAAAGTGCCAATTCTCTGAACCTCGCTTGTGTTCGCGCAAGTCTTCGAGAATTTCTACAAAATCTTTAAGCGCATTTAGTGAGTCTCGGACTTGTTCTTTGCTCAAACCGCTAAGTTCCGCCAAAACTCTTAGCTGTGTTCTGACTATTACTTGCTGCGGTGTTTCCCAGTTGAGAGCAATTTTATAAAGTTCGCCGTCTTCTAACTCGTCATTGACATAAGCCAAAAACCTTTCTAACAGCGTCCTTACCCGCGCTATAACATAATCACCATAGCTAACACGCGCCATCGGTTATTCTTGCCCAAATTTGCGACAAAGTTTCGGGATTCCCCAAACTTAATCTAGCATCCCCAAACTCAAGGCTCGGCAGATTCACGCATTACAGCCAAAAAACACCCGCTTTTGCTTCCATTTACTACCCCAAATCTACCTTTGCTTCAGCGTTTGAGGTTAAGTGAATGAAAGCTAAGAAGCTGATGGCGGTTGTGTTATTTCTGATTCCTTTAATTGCTGATTTATTTGTCCCTGGTTCAGGTGTTGCGATCGAGTTAGCCTTCCTGATTTGGGAATTGCTGGAACCGGAGGAAAACTGAAGAAGCGTTACAGATCTACGGGCACAGCAGTGCTGTGCCCCTACGATAGATATGGTTGAAATATGAGAAAACTGCTGTAAATTGGGAGTTATCTTTCAACTTCATCCACTTCTTTGGGAACTCCAGCCGTTAACACTTCATGTCCGGTGCTGGTTACTAACACATCATCTTCAATGCGAATCCCAATCCCCACCCAACGCGGATCGGTTTGAGGTTGGTCTTCTGCAAGTTTGGTATCTGGCACAATATACAATCCAGGTTCTACCGTCAGTATTTGTCCTGGTTGTAAAATCTGGGGGTTTTCACCATGCTGATAAACACCGACATCATGAACATCCAAGCCTAGCCAATGACTTGTACGGTGCATATAGTAGGGCTTATATTTTTCTTCCTCAATTAACTTATCAACTTCGCCCTTGAGGATACCAACTTCTACTAAGCCTTCTGTAAGGACGCGCACGGCTGTATCGTGAACTAAATTGAAGGGATTACCCGGTTGAACTTGCGCGATCGCTTTTTTCTGAGCTTCTAAAACAATCTCATACAATATCTTTTGTTCTGGTGTAAACTTACCACCTACCGGAAATGTCCGGGTAATATCGGAGTTGTAATAGCCATAGGCACAACCAGCATCAATCAGCAGTAATTCGCCATCCTGCATTTGGCGCTGATTCTCTATATAGTGCAAGACGCAAGCATTCACACCCGAAGCGACAATGGAAGGATAGGCTGGCCCCATTGCACCCCGCAACCGGAAAATGTGTTCTATTTCTGCCTGAACTTCATACTCATAACGTCCCGGTGCGGTAAATTTCAGAGCATGATTATGTGCTTCAATAGCGATCGCAGCTGCTTGACGCATCAATTCCAACTCAGCTTCACTTTTTACCAATCTCATGCTGCTGAGAATTGCGCCTGTATCTTCAATCGCAATTGGCCCTGTACCCCGCTTGGGATAAGTCCGGAGGAGACTTTGATAATGTTTGAGAACCGTGTCGTTAAAAGTGCGATCGCGTCCGAGATGATAGTAAATGCGATCGGCTTTTTCTAAATATTGGGGTAATTTCTCATCTAGTTCGTGGATGGGGTAAGCTTCATCAGCACCATACAACTCTTTGGCTGCATCGACTCCACAGAGATAACCAGTCCAAACTTCTTTTTCCCGATCCTTGGGTTGGACAAACAACACAAACTGATGTTCTGGGTGATTGGGTGCTAACACAGCTACCGCTTGCGGTTCGTTAAACCCAGTCAGATAGAAGAAATCACTGTCTTGGCGATAAGTGTATTCAACATCGTTGTGCATCACAGCCATTGGCGCACTGCGAAAAATGGCAGTACCATTACCAAGTTTTGACATCAATTGCTGACGACGCTTCTGATATTCTGCTTGCATAGCTAGTTTATATCTCAAATTATGCTGATATCTTAACCTTTGAACGCTACAGATTGCAGATATCACACTTATTATAAGTAGTTACTAATTTCCAGTATATCTAGCAATATTTTTTAAATTTACTAGCATTTGGCGATTATTTTGAGTGCTTATAGCAAACTTTAGGCATCATTTTTTCACAATACAAAGTCATCATTTATTAATATTCTTCTAAATCTGAATTATATCACATTGTAATTCCAAATCTTATCCGTGATTTAATCCATATTGGATGTACTTGTATTGAAAATTTATGCAAAATTGGGCGTACAAAATATCATAATTCAAATATCATATTTGAGATTTCAAACAAAGTTTCCTATGTAGCATTACCATATTTATTTTTATGTTAAACATTGACTTTATTGCTTTATCCATAAAACATGACATTGGCAAAATATTTTTTCTAATTGCTCATTATGAGCTTGATAATGTTTGATAGATCAACTATAAGAAGAGATAGCAATATTTATATATGTTGGCTTTTAGTAAAATCAAATAATTATAAAAAAATATTTAATGGCTAATAAATGTTATTTAAGAACAGAAATTATTTATCCAAAAAAGCTAAAACTTTTATAACAACTAGCCATAAAAACACCCCATGTCTGATAAATCGCTGGATACAAATAGCTTGTCATCAGCACCTTTAGCAATAACTGCATCTCCTTTTGATGGAGCTTCTAATTCTGGTTATATAAATAGAAGTTCTGCATCAGAACTAACAAGTGAAGTGCCAAATACTGTATCAGCACAATCTTTATTTGGAGGAGCAAACAATAATCCCAATCCCTACTTAAGTAGTGCCGCGATCGTGCCTGATTTCAACGGCGATGGCAAAACAGATAAAATCTGGGTTGATGCTCAAACTGGTGACACTCAGGTTTGGTTGATGGATGGAACAACCGTTGCTGCTAAAGGTTCTTTGGGCCAAATCGATTTAGCATCAACGGTTTACAAAATTGGCGATTTCAACGGCGATAATAAGACAGATTTCTTGTTACGCAATCAGGTGACAGGGCAAAATACCATCGTACTGATGGATGGCACAAATGTTGCTAGGCTAGTTCCTCTAGATACCCTAGACTCATCCTGGACGCCACTGATTGGGGATTTCGATGGCGATCGCAAAACTGATATCTTCTGGCGTAACACTCAAACAGGTGAAAACGCCCTCTGGCTGGTAGATGCTACCAACCCAGGTCAAGCCGTGAAAAGTGGAACCAAGCTTGATGCTCTCGATCCAAGCTGGACTCCTACTATGGTTGACTTCGACGGTAATGGTATAACTGATATCTTCTGGCGCAGTGCCACAGGTGAAAACAGCGCTTGGTTTATCAATGGTACGCAAGTTAATCAGAGTTCTCTCCAATCACAAGATCCCAGCTGGAATTTTACCGTTGGCGATTTTAACGGTGATATGCGTTCTGACTTCTTGTGGCGGAACACGACAACAGGTGAGAACAAAGTTTGGCTGACAAATTCTCTCATCCCA
This sequence comes from Calothrix sp. NIES-2098, assembly GCF_963875125.1. NCBI lineage: Bacteria > Bacillati > Cyanobacteriota > Cyanophyceae > Nostocales > Calotrichaceae > Calothrix > Calothrix sp. NIES-2098. The sequence goes on along the minus strand of NZ_CAWNKJ010000001.1, from coordinate 5,910,727 downwards.
AATAACGTCTTCTTCACCGAATCATCTCTAACAACTCTTGACGCTAACTGGACATCTAGCATTGCTGATTTCAATGGTGATGGTAAGACTGATATCTTCTGGCACAACCAGTCCACTGGTGAAAACACCTCATGGTTAATGGATGGCGGAACTATTGTTACTCAAACTTTCCTCGCACCCAGTTCCACAACCGCGCAAGCAACATTTGGCGATTTCAATAATGATGGTAGAACCGATATCTACTGGCGCGATTACGGCACAGGTGCGGATGAAATTTGGACAACAAATCCAGATGGTACAACAGTAACTAGAACTCCTGTTGCAGATACAGATAAGCTTCCCGCAGTACAAGTAGGAGAAGATGGTAATCCCCTAGTAGGCCCAGATGGTCTACCTCTGAAAAAGTGGATGACTTTCTAGAAAATAGTTGGTTGATTCGCGATCGCATAAAGACTCGCTAGGCTATGGTAGCTAAATTGAGTAGAGTTAAGCCTCAATATTTTTCTATTTCTACTCAGTAGCCTGTAAACAAAAAGTTTCACTCCGGAACACACGAGAAGTTCAAGGTAATTCTACCGTCACATCAATACCTCATCTCAGAGTGTTATTTGAGATGAAACCACAGATAAACATAGATACTTTATCTGTGGTTACTTGTCTCCTTATTAAAATTTGTAACTCAAAGTCTGAATTACGCTCTTTTCTGGTAGATTACTAGGGCTAATACTTATACTATCGCTATCACTACGACGTACTGTTATACCCTGCATCAAGTTGAGAAAGTCATCTACTGGAGAAATTTCGCACTTAGAAGCATCTGCTGCCTTTGTACGATAATGAGTAGGAATTATCAGTTTGGGATTTAAAATTTCCACTGCTTGCTTGGCTTCTTGGGCATTATAGGCTTTTGCACTACCCCCAACCGGAACAAATGCGACATCGGGACGCCCCATCAGGATTTTTTGTTCGGCAGAAATGGGCGCAGCAGCACCTCCCAAGTGCAGGATATTAATTCCGCCTTGTTTCCAACTCCAAGCAGTATTAACACCAAATTGCTTACCACCTTTGCGATCGTGGTCTATGGCAATTCCTTGGAACTTAATGCCTTGGAACTCATAAACTCCAGGTTCGTAGATGAGTTTAGGTTTTCCTGGGAGTCCATCTACTGCACCTTCATCTAGCAATTGACTGCTAATCATAACCAAGTCTGCGGCCACTTTCGGGGGACGATACCCAGCCGTACAGCCAACAGGTCGAAATGGATTGACGAGAATTTTGACACCGCCACCCGTCAACAAAAAGCAAGTATGACCCAACCACTGAACTGATAGACCGCTAGATTGCGCGTCAGCTTGAAATTCAGAACCTAAGGTAGTAAGAAAAGCTGTTGCCAAACCCGCCCCAGCATAGCCCATCAACTGTCGTCGTTTCATTAATTACTCTCTCGACTGTAATTCTTCCAGAAAGTTTCGCAGCAATTGCTTGCCTGAAGATGTTAAAACACTCTCTGGGTGAAACTGGACGCCTTGAATGTGCGGATAGTTCCTGTGCCTTACTCCCATAATAGTACCATCCTCCACCCAAGCAGTAATTTCCAATACATCGGGGCAAGTTTCGCGGTCAATCACCAGACTGTGATATCTGGTTGCAGTTAGAGGATTTTCTAATCCCCGAAAAACTCCTACCCCAGTATGAGTCACCTGAGAAGTTTTGCCATGCATCAATTCAGGAGCAGAAACGATTTTACCACCGAATACCTGACCAATGCTTTGATGTCCTAAACATACGCCTAAAATTGGCAGATTAGAACCTAGTTGTTCAATTAAATCTAGGCTAATCCCGGCATCTTCAGGACGACCGGGCCCGGGAGAAATTACTACAAGCTCAGGATTTAAAGCCCGAATTTCATCTACAGATATTTTATCGTTGCGAAAAACCTTAATATCTGCTGCTACAGGGAACTCTGCTGCAAGTTCTCCGAGATACTGCACTAAATTATAAGTAAAACTATCGTAATTATCGATGACTATAATCACAGCTGATAACTCCTGGTCAGATTACTTCTTATTATTTTGTTTAATTGTCACCAGATTTGAATTGCTGTAAACGTCATCAATTATGAAATGAAAAGGTTACACCGAGATAGCTGACATAATTAAAGTTGCTAGAGGCGGTAGTATGAGCATACTCGCTACGAGAACAGCGACCAAAGCCGAAACCAGCACAGCACCAGCTGCACAGTCCTTAGCAATTTTCGCCAACTCATGATATGTCTGCTTCACCGTTAAATCGACCAGCGACTCAAGGGCTGTATTCAGTAACTCTAAAGCTAAAACTAAACCGCTAGTAATCCCAATAACAGCTATTTCCACAGCTGATAAATGTAGAACAATGCTGGAGGCGATCGCCACAGCACACACACCTACATGAATGCGGAAATTACGTTGCGTTTTAAAACTATAGCTAATTCCAGCCCAGGCGTATTTAAAACTAATCAATAAATTAGTGGCGACTTGCCAGGAGAATTCCCGTTCTTTAGTCACAAGTGTTGGTAAGCGGTTTGACGTTGGTGGTGGAGAAACTTGTTGGGACATAGGCTTAAAGATCATAGAGTCGAAGTAGTTAAAGTTGGAATATCCGCCGATTTTAATGGCGTAATCAAGTTTTAGGCAATTTATTGGGATGTTCTTGGAGAACAGAGATAAATAATAGTGTTACTCTATGTCAAGAGCAATACCTATTTCTCTCAGCAATATTACTTGCTGCTTTAACATTCTTTCTAAACTTTCTTCATCAGGATGATCCCAGCCCAATAGATGCAGTAGACCGTGAGCTACTAGCCAGGCCAGTTCGGTTTGCAAACTATGCTGCTGCTGTTGGGCTTGACGTTTTGCAGTATCCACAGATACCACGATATCCCCTAAATATAAAGGCATAGAGGCAAACATTTCCTCATTTTGAGGGCAGTCTACCTCTAAAGCAGCAAAGGCTAAAACATCCGTAGGTTTATCTTGCTGACGATACTGAGCATTCAACGACTGAATTTCTGCATCATCTGTCAACCGTAGCCCGATTTCATAACCTGGTGCGGTTGGAAGATCTGAGTGAAGTATTTCCAACCAGCATTTAAACCAGCGTTCCCAAGTTTCTTCTGCTATCCGATTATCATTAGTCCCCAAATCTTCAGTTTTTTCTGGGGACGATTCATAAAAACAATCTTGTACATCTAGTTCAACTTGCACTAGCTACAAAGTCTCCTCATAACTCGAAGTTTGGGTTAACGATCAGCGAGTTAGGTAAGCAAGACCTACGAAGACAGCTAACAGCCCTATGGTGGTAAGCACAAAATGTTTGATGGACGTACCACCTTTGCGCACCATATTGCGCATGGCAAGTTTGACGTAACTAGGTTGAGTTTCCGTTGACGGAGAGTTGCTCATGATGATTTGATAACAAACTCTTTTATATATAAATGTAACAGTTTACCTAGCGTAAAACTGTCATTTTCTTCATTTGTTATTGGTCAAGAGTTAAGGGACAAGGATCAAGGGTAATTCTTAGTTTCCCCACGCCTCCTTGTCCCCTTTCCTTAGTCCCTAATCATCGGTTGTTTGTTCCCAATTAAGCCGGAGTACTTTCTACTAATTGGTTTTCTTGTCGCAGATAGGCTTGAATGAACGCATCAAGGTCGCCGTTCATGACATCGGTAATGGCAGTGGTTTCTACGTTGGTACGCAAATCTTTCACCATCTGGTATGGGTGAAACACATAGTTACGGATTTGGTTCCCCCAAGAAGCTTCTACCATATCACCGCGAATTTGGGCGATTTCTTGGGCGCGTTGTTCTTGGGCAATGACTAGCAGCTTTGCTTTCAGACGAGTGAGAGCTTTCTCTTTATTTTGCAGCTGCGATCGCTCTTCTGTACAACGCACAGCAAGACCCGTGGGAATGTGAACAATGCGCACTGCTGTTTCTACTTTGTTGACATTCTGCCCACCTTTACCACCAGAACGGGATGTAGTAATTTCTAAATCTTTTTCGGGAATTTCCAACTGCACAGAACTATCTATTTGTGGCATTACTTCCACTCCAGCAAAACTGGTTTGGCGTTTGCCGTTGGCGTTGAATGGAGAAATTCGCACTAAGCGATGCGTACCAGTTTCTGAACGTAGATATCCATAGGCATAGCGTCCAGTAATTTCCAAGGTAGCCGATTTAATTCCAGCTTCATCACCTTCTGACTCTTCTGCTAAAGTCACTTTGTAACCGTGGGCTTCTGCCCAACGAGTATACATCCGCATTAGCATAAATGCCCAATCTTGGGCATCCGTACCACCAGCGCCAGCGTTAATTGTCAGTACTGCCCCCTTATCGTCGTAGGGGCCGGAAAGTAACTGCTGTAACTCCCACTGATCGAGTTCGTGATTGAGTTTGGTAATGGTAGATTCCGCTTCTTCCAACAACCCTTCGTCAGTTTCTAACTCCAACAACTCAACCACAGCCTTGGTATCTTCCAAATTAGCTTGCCATTGATGATACTGCTGGAGATGGGCTTTCAGGTCGTTGAGTTCTTGCAGTGTTTGTTGCGCTTGGGTTTGGTCGTTCCAAAATTCTGGCTGGGCAGAAATTTGTTCCAGGTCTTGAATTTTGGCAGTCAGTGCAGGTATGTCAAAGATAGTCCTGGGTTTTACCCAGGCGGTAAGACAACGTTTCGATTTCGCGTTTGAGTTCTAAGACTTCCATAGTGCTTGCTAAAAAATAGAGCGCTTCGATTATGAGGAAGTTGCTCTTATAATTCTATTTGTCTTTTTGATTTTAGCTGTTGTTGGGCAAGTTCTTCCGTCCCAGTTGTCTAAGTTGCTAAAATTATTTGCGGTATATTAATATGCACCCGAAAGAAGATAGCTCTTTTTTTTATGTACGTGTCCCAGCACGAGTTTTAGGATGCCTGCGTAGTGGTGAAATTACTATTATTCTCTTTCCTGGGCATGGGTTAGTGCTAATAGAACCAATTCCGACCGATTTCATTCCTGAAAACTTAAGAATGCCTAACAGTGAGTTTGATGTGTTGTTCAAACATCCTGGGCGAGAGATGGTTAGAGTCTTGCGTCACAATGAATTATGTCCAGAAATTGATGCGAGCAAGGAGTAAATTTCAATTTATCTCAAGCATTTAATAATCAATATATAAAAATCTATTTTTATCAAAAAATTCTAAGTTTTTATTACTGCTTATCCCTTACTAAACATAGTATACAAAATTTACTTGATGTTTTATGGCAATTAAAAAACCGTGGTTGCTTTACAGTTAACCACGGTTGACAGTTTCTGAAAGTTTTCTGTTTATGGATGCTTAATCACGGCCATTCAGGGCGATTAGCAACCGCAAAATAAAAATGAACAGGTTGATGTATGTGAGGTACATAGACAAAGCCGCAGGTAAGTACTGATCGTTGCGATAATTACGTGGCAAGATGTAGAAATCAACCACGGATGCGCCAGCAAACAGAAATACCCCCAAACCAGAAATGGCGATTTCTAACCAAGTTGGCGTATAAACACCGAACAAAGCAAAGACAAATTGAGTTAGACAAACCACTACCAAAGCAATGATGCCGAGAGAGATGGTTTTTGTCAAAGCCATCCCGTCTTGTTCGGAAAGATTGGAACCAATTTGACGGGCGACGATAAAGGTGACGCCACAACCAAGGGCAGCTAAACCAATGCCTTGAATACCAACGCCTTGGGTTCTTAAGGCGAGGTGTACTAAACCACTGAGAGTATATCCAGATAGGAGGCTGTAGGTAGCTAATAGGGGAAGTGCTAAACCCTTGTTGCCTTTTTCAGCAACATTTTGGGCAACAAAGAACAAAATTAACTCCAGAATGACCGCACCAATGAAGGTGGGGAAGAATAATCCAGGGTTAGTACGGATAATTCCCAAACCTCCGTAAGTTCCCAATGCAGTCAGCACAAGGCCGCCACCAACATAGGGAAGGGCATTGGCAATTACATTTGGCCCTACGAGGGCTTGAGATCGAGCCTCACGAATAGCGTCACGAAAATTGCTAGTATTGCTCATCTTGAAAACTTGTTTTGTGGATAAACATCCTGTCTACTCCCATTTTTACCAAGATTTGCGGCTAGTCACCAGTAAGTCACACTAGAGAAATTATGTTTGTTAATGCGATCGCCAAATTAGAAAAACCGTTTTGTTTTCAACAATCGTAGTCTTCAAAAACATTACTGACAGCATATTCTTGGGTTTTTCTTGCCAAGGGGAATGGTATTGCCAGCGAGACTTGGAGCAAATTCAGAAATTGGTAAAACTGTCTAACCAGTGAGAAGGAAAAACCCTAATTCAGAGATTAAATGGCAACATTTGTTCTGGCTATTAATGCAACACTTCTCTGCATTTTGCTCGGTTATGACACGTGCCTGTTTCACGATCGCTGTATTTTTCGGCAGAAATAGTTGAGTTATGTTGCGGTAAATAAAGAAGATGATTCATCCAAACAGCGATCTAGAAAATAAAATTTAGCCCCCACAGATAATCATAAAAAAATTCAGCGTAGTTAGCGAAAATCATGCGTGTAAATACTGAATCATAGACTGGAGACCCTGATAAGTTCAGTATAACGACGATGGTTTATTCAGCGTCGTCTAAGGAAAATAATTACAGATTTGATGACACTATACGCAACTCCATTTTTTCAGGAAAAGGAGTTACAACAAAGGAATTTTTATATGGCAGCAAGTGAGTCCTCTGTGCGAATAGATGGTATAGAGTTATTGCACTTATACCACCAGAATCCTTCTATTAAACTGCGTAATCAACTTGTACAGCTACATACTGGCTTAGTACGGAAGATGGCTCATAAATTTAGCCATCAATGTAATGAACCTTATGAAGATTTAGAACAAATTGGTTATTTTGGTTTAATTAGGGCAATTGAGCGCTTCGATCCCAGCCAAGGATATGCGTTTAGTTCCTTTGCTGTACCATATATTCGTGGTGAGATGCTGCATTTTCTGCGCGATCGCAGTACTCTATTAAAAATTCCTCGCCGTTGGCAAGAACTATATAATGAGGGGCAAAAGGTTCGCAAAGAATTAGCAATTGCTTTGGGTCGTCCTCCGAAAGATTCGGAAATTGCTAAACAGCTTCAGGTATCTGTACAAGAATGGCAAGAAACTAAATTAGCTGCACAAAACCGGATGCCTTTAAGTTTAGATGCTACCGCAGTTCACTATGTTGATTGCCAAATAACTTTGGGTGAAGCCCTTCCTTGTCCTCGTTCTAGTGCGCTTCAGCAACAAGAAGAAGAACGTCAACAACTCCAAGGTGCAATCAGTTTATTAGAAGAAAAACCCCGGATGGCAGTTGAATTAGTATTTTTAAAAGAACTTTCACGTAAAGATGCTGCTAAAAATATTGGCACTAGTCCCATGACTGTAACGCGATATCTGCAAAAGGGAATTCAAGATCTAATTTGCTATTTGCAACCACAGGCTGTAGCAACAGGGTCATAGTCAATAGTCTCAAGATTATTAACTGTTGACCCTTGACCCTTAACTTATTTATCGAGATTTTAAATCAGCGATCGCACCTTTCGTCATAGCCGCAATAGCTTTATCGGTCGCTTTTGGTAGATGATAATACTTACCTCCGGCGGTTTGGGCTAATTCTTTAGCAAAACCAGTGGAAACAAATTTACTTTCCGTATCAATTACTAACAGTTGCATCCCCAAAGCGCGAATTCTAGCAGCAATTTCTAACAATTCGCTTTTGATATCTGGTTTTTCTCCTGGTTCTAGCTGTTCGCCTAAGGAACGTGCTAAGGGAATATTACCCCGCCCATCGGTGATCGCTACAACTACTACTTGCCCAATATCTCCACTCATTTGAGCATTTAACCCAACGCGTACAGCTTGGGTTAAACCATGCGCTAATGGGGAACCACCACCACAAGGTAGCCTTTCCAAACGGTTGCGTGCTAAAGCAATGGAACGAGTCGGGGGTAATAATACCTCTGCTTGTTCGCCACGGAAAGGAATCAACGCCACTTGGTCGCGGTTTTGATATGCTTCAGTTAAAAGTTGCATCACTGCACCTTTAGCTGACTGCATCCGGTTGAGAGCCATCGAACCAGAAGCATCTACCACAAATACTACCAAGGCTCCGGCTTTGCGTACTAAGCGCTTGGCGCGAATGTCTCCTTGTTCGACGATAACTTTGCGATCGGGGTGTCTTTCTCGACGTGCTTTCTGATACGGAGCAGCGGCTCTCAATGTGGCATCTACGGCAATGCGTCTTACCTTGCCTTTGGGTAACATTGGCTTAATGTAGCGCCCTCGGTCTTCTGAGAAGATGATGCTGCGGCTACCAGACTTACCTTGCCTCTTAGCCATCTGGGCAAAATAAAGCACACTATCATCAAGTATCACACCCTCCGGATCGAAAATAAATTCTTCAGGAATGCTGGGTGGTTCTTGTTGTTCTTGTTCCTCTTGTTCTTGTTCTTCTTCCTGTTCCTCTTGTTCTGATTCGTCTTGATTTTCTGGTGGTGGGGGAGGAGGTGGCGGTGGTGGGGGTGCTTGTTCTGGTGGTGGTGTCTGCACTACTGTCGCCCGCGGGACAATTACTAATTCCACAGCACGGCGCAAGTCTTCTGCATTGACGGTGTTGCGTCCATCTAAAGCCGCAGCAGCTTTGGCGACTCTAACAGCAAATAACTCGGCGCGGTGTCCTTCAACGCCGCCACGAATGGCTTCATTAACTAAATAGGTAATTTGATCGTGGGTAATGGTGACATCTTTCAACCATTCCCGCGCCAAGATAATTTGCGTTTTGAGCGCATCTAAGTCTTCGTTGTATTGTTGAAGAAATTCTTGGGGAGACTGAGAATAAGCGATCGCTTGCTCGACTGCTTGTACTCTTTGATCTAAGCCGAGTACTCCATCTGCGGAGAGTGCGATCGCAATTCTATCTAGTAAATGCTCCCGTAATGCACCTTCTTCTGGGTTGTAGGTAGCAATAAACAGCGGTTTGCACTGATGCTGAAAACTTATCCCTTCCCGTTCAATTTGGTTGCGTCCTTCAGATAATACTGTTAGTAGCTGATTGCTGATTTGGTCGTCTAGTAAGTTAATTTCATCAACATACAACACACCTCGGTTAGCTGTGGCGAGTAACCCTGGCTGAAATATTGTATCGCCTTGCTTTACCGATTGTTCCACATCCACAGAACCGAGAAGTCTGTCTTCTGTCACACCCAGCGGAATTTGCACAAAAGGCGCAGGGATGATTTCTGTGGGGACATCTTGAATGTCTTTATCTGCGTATTCTGCTAAAAGTAGGTCATCCCAATCTTGAGGTTGAGTGGGGTCGCAGTTGCTAATCGAGCCTGGAACAACTTCAATCGGTGGTAGTAGGGCGTGGATAGCACGTGCCATCACAGATTTTGCCGTACCGCGACGACCTGCGATCGCTACTCCACCCAATCCCGGATCGACAGCAGCTAATAGTAAAGCTAGTTTAATCGCTTCTTGCCCAACTACGGCTGTTAGCGGAAACGAAGTGATTTTAGGGGTGATAGTAGGCGCAGGCATGGTTTGGCAATATAGCTAGTCTCGGCTCTTAGCATATCAAGGTTCTGGCACATTTAGAATAAGTGTTATGACAACTTTGCCCACAGAGGGGGATAAAGGACAAACGACCCCATACTGATTTTTATGGCTTATAGTGATTTCAAACTTAGTGAGGTTATTGATTCCTTTGGTTTAATTATCCATGAATCATCTCAATTATTTGCAAGTACTCCAGAGCAAGAATGTAGCGATTTATTATCTACTATACTTGCAGAAAATGTAGATTTAGCTGTAGCTATCAGTTCTGAAAAAGCTCGCAGCGAAATGATAATTAGTCCAATTCTATTAGAAGTTAGACGCAAATTTAATTATCAAATAAGTTTATTTTCTGGAGTTGATTTTACTGTTGATAGCCAACGCGGTCTAAACGGTTTTTGTGATTTTATCTTGAGTCTGTCTTCGGAGCAGTTACTTGTACGCAGTCCGGTGGTTGTCTTAGTGGAAAGCAAGAATGAGAACTTAAGGTCTGGTTTAGCGCAGTGTATTGCCGAAATGGTAGCTGCTCAGTTGTTTAACGAGAAAAATCAAAATCAAATCAAGGCTGTATATGGTGCTGTGACTATCGGTACTATCTGGCAATTTCTCAAGCTGGAAGGAAATATAATTTCTATTGATTTGAGTGAATATTATATCAAGGATATTAAGAAAATTTTAGGCATTTTGTATAGTGCGATCGCCGAAAATAAACTATAAATATATAATCACTATTTGCATTTATTTTGATGATTGTAAGCGCATTATACTTTTACAGTGAGGCAACAATTAATTTCCGTAATAAGATAAACTATCCAAATGCATAAGCTTCTAATATTCCGCGATGCAACACTACTAAAGCAAGCACTGACCCATCGTTCTTATGTTCATGAAAACCCAGGAGAAGGCGAACATAATGAACGTTTAGAATTTCTGGGTGATGCTGTGCTGAATTTCTTAAGCGGTGAGTATCTTTATAATCGTCATCCACATAAAGGGGAAGATGAATTAACCCGTCGGCGTTCTGCATTGGTAGATGAGAAACAGTTAGCAAAATTTGCTATTGAGGTGGGTTTAGATTTCAGGATGCGATTAGGAAAGGGTGCAATTAGAGATGGAGGTTATCAAAATCCTAATTTGCTCAGTAGTACCTTTGAAGCTGTAATCGGTGCTTACTATTTGGATAATAATTCCAATATTGAAGCAGTTCGTGCAATTGTAGAACCGCTTTTTGATTCTGTACCTGAGCAAATAGTTGTGTCTCGCTCTAATGTAGACTCAAAAAATCGCTTTCAGGAATGGGTACAACGCAACATTAATCCAACTCCACCTAAGTATGTCACAGTTCAAGTTGGTGGTTCATCTCACGCACCAGAGTTTATCGCTAAAGTATTTGTGGGCGATCAAGAATATGGAGAAGGTAAGGGACGCAATAAAAAAGAAGCGGAAAAGGCTGCTGCCGAGGATGCGCTAGCTAAGTTGAAGTGAGAATAAATAGTCAGCGTTAAAAATTGAGATAATAAAGGCAGATGGCAGAGGGCAGAAGGGTGATGAAAACTCTGCGATTCTTTGCGCCCCTCTGCGTTTAAAAATAAAATTAAACATTTGCACTGTTCTCCAGAAAAAAGCGATCGCTCTCTCCTTTGCTGCTACCTTGAACAGCCCATACTTATCTCATGAGGTTATTTAAAACTCCAGTATCCGAGAAAAGTTATTTTTTTTGTCAAAAACAATGCATTTGCTTTTAAATTATTCAAAATAGAAGTATAAGAACACAGTTAACAGTTGCTGATTATTAGTGCAAGCTCTTAATTAAAATTTTTGGGATAAATCTAGTTACTTTTAATTTGCTCTTACGATTGTAGTAGTCTGAAATTGAGCCTGTTGAGTTTGGGCAGGTCAAGTTACTGCTCAAACACACATAGTCTTTGGGGAGGTAAATTAAGATGCCCCAACTAGCTCCACATATATTTGAGATTTTATTTCAGCAGGGCGTAAAACACGCATTTGGCATACCTGGTGATTTTGCTTTGACGCTATTTGATGCCCTAGCCGCTAGCAAAATTGAACCCATCATCATGACCCACGAACCCAGTGTTGGCTTTGCTGCTGATGCTTATTCTCGAATTCGTGGCTTGGGTTTAGCCGTAGTTACCTACGGTGTTGGTGGGTTAAATATGGTGAATGCAGTTGCAGAGGCTTATGCCGAAAAGTCTCCATTAGTGATTTTGAGTGGCGCACCAGGTATTCAGGAACGACAGCAGCATCAGTTGTTGCACCACAAGGTCAAAACCTTTGATACTCAGCGACGGGTTTACGAAGAAGTCACTGTCTACGCCACGACGTTAACTGACCCAAAGACAGCCGATAGCAAAATTCATCGCGCCCTTGACTACGCCATGACCTTCAAGCGTCCTGTGTATCTAGAAATTCCTCGTGACTTGGTTTATGCAGAAATTACAGAAGCGGAACATCGTCCACCACCCATCAAGCAAACCGATCCAGATACCTTAAAGGAAGCTGTTGGGGAAACCTTGGAAATGCTGGCACCAGCTAAGTCACCTGTGATTCTTACCTGTGCTGAAGTTCATCGCTTTGGCTTACAGCAGCAAGTAATAGCCCTAGCAGAAAAATTAGGTGTGCCAGTTTGCTCAACCATGTTAGGCAAATCTGTGTTTCCAGAAGGACATCCGCAATACATTGGGATCTACAACGGTGAAGCGGGCGATCCCTACGTCAAGAATACGGTGGAAGAATCAGATTGTCTGCTGATGTTGGGCGTGTTCATGACTGATATTAATTTGGGAATGTTTACTGCCCATTTAAATCCAAGTAGAACAGTCTATGCAACCTCTGAGCGCATTGGCATTAAACATCATGAATATCCCAATGTCAGGTTTGAGGATTTTATTAATGCCTTGTCTAGCAGTACGGCTCTACCCCATTGGCAATTATCCGACATCATGACAATGAAACCCCGTGTTGCTCAATCTCCGGGCAAAATTTCTATGAGTGGAATGCTCTACGAAATCAATCAATTTATTAATAGCAACACCTTACTGGTAACGGATGTTGGGGATAGCCTGTTTGCTGCCGATGACATCCAAATGCGGGAAGGGACATCATTTCTATCTCCCGCATTCTATGCCAGCATGGGGTTTGGGGTTCCCGGTGCGATTGGTTCTCAATTAGCCGATCCGTTGCGGCAGGCGATCGCATTAGTCGGTGATGGGGCATTCCAGATGACGGGTATGGAGTTGCTCACAGCTCAACGTTTGGGACTTAACCCGATTGTCATTGTCATTCACAACGATGTTTTTAACACGCTGCGAGTCATGGCGCATCAACAAGCTCCATTTGTCAATATTCCCAGTATTAACTATGCCCAATTAGCAGCAGTACTGGGGGGTCGTGGCTTCAGCATCGAAACGAGCGAACAATTTCAGCAAGCTCTGCAACTGGCGCGAGCAAGTCTAACCTTCAGCATTCTCGACGTTCATATTTCACCCGATGATGTTTCGCCTGCTTTACAAAGGTTAGGTCTTTTGTTTGCTCAAAAGCTCAAGGGATAAAGGCCTTGCTGAGTTAAAGTTCGGGCATTTCATAGAAGTAGAGGAGTTGAAATCAATGCTATCTGACACTTCTCACCTACGAATAATGACTCTGCAAGCAGATCGTAAAATAATGCAGCTTCCAGAGAGCATCTTTCAGTTTGCTGACGATCTAGGCCCTGCCAAAGTCATTCATATCTACGAACCTACCACTGGTTTAAAAGCCATTGTTGTGGTTGATAACATTGTCTGCGGCCCGGCAATCGGTGGAGTACGCATGGCTGTAGATGTGACGACAGAAGAAGTATTTCGACTAGCACGAGCAATGACTTTGAAAAATGCTATGGCTGAGTTACCCCACGGTGGTGGCAAATCTGCAATTTTGGCAGATCCAAAACTACCTCTGGTTGAAAAAGAAAGATTAGTGCGTACTTTTGCCCGATCGATTAAGGACGTCACCGAATATATCCCCGGCCCTGACATGGGTACTGATGAACGATGTATGGCTTGGGTAAAAGAAGAAATTGGTCGTGCAGTCGGACTACCAAGGGAAAAGGGAGGTATTCCCCTAGATGAAGTTGGAGCGACTGGTTATGGTTTAAGCGTTTGTGCGGAGGTAGCTAGTAGTTTCTGCAACTTGAATTTGGATGGTGCGCGAGTTGTAATTCAGGGTTTTGGTTCAGTGGGAAAACACGCTGCTCGTTTCTTAGCCGAAAAAGGAGCCATCCTAATTGCTGCTGCTGATTCCCAAGGAACGCTATTTCATTCTCAAGGTATTGATGTTAACGAACTAATAGCACTGAAAAATACTGGACAAAGTGTAATCAATTATCGCAATGGTAAAAAACTAGCACGAGATGCAGTTATTGATATTGAATGCGACATCTGGATACCAGCCGCTAGACCAGATGTAATCCATACTGATAATGTCAGCCGCTTGCAAACTCAGCTTGTTCTCCAAGGAGCTAATATCCCGTTTACAGAAGCAGCCGAAAATCTTTGCCATCAACGGAATATTCTGTTCGTACCTGATTTTATTGCCAATGCTGGTGGTGTAATTTGTGCAGCAGTAGAATATCGCGGTGGTTCTTTCACAGATGCTTTCCAGACGATTGCTGAAAAAATCCGCCACAATACGACGGTAGTTTTGGAGAAAGTTTTCCAGACTAGAATGCTACCACGGCAAGTGGCTATAGAACTTGCCAAGCAACGGGTTTGTTCTGTGAAAAACTTCTCATATCTTTAATTGCAAGGGAAAACTCACAGCAAAAGTAGAACCAACCCCAATCTGCGAAACTAAACTAATTTCACCTTGCAGTAATTTTACTAGTCGGGCAACTATTGCCAACCCTAATCCAGTACTTCCAGAAACAAAGGACTTATTACTACAACCGACACGAAAATAGGGTTCAAATATTTGGGTTTGATTTTCTGGAGCAATACCAATTCCGGTATCGGTGACTGCGATCGCCCATTTTTGATCGTCTAATACTTCACACTTTATCTCAATACTTCCAGACTCCGTGTAGCGAATTGCATTACTCACAAGATTTGTGACAATCTGTTGCAATTTTAATGGATCTGTGAATACCTGTTGAGGAGCACGAACGCAATTCAATTCAATCGGTAAGTTTTTTTCCCTAGCCAGAGGTTCCAACATTTCCAATACATTGTTGATTAATTCATAAACATTAGTCAACTCTGGTTCGGGTTGTACCTTGCCTGCTTCATAACGTGAGAGTTCTAAAATATCGTTAATTAGATGAAGTAAATGTCTACCATTGCGTAGCACACGCTCAATATGTTCTAGATTAACTTGGGTATCATTTACTCTATTTTGCTGTCGTTGTTGGCGTAAAAATAAATCTGAGTACCCAATAATTGAAGCTAAAGGACTTTTCAGTTCGTGTGCTAGTTGATGAAGATAGTCTTGATTACTATTAACTAAGCGATTTAGTTCTTCGTTATGGAGTGCTAGGGAATTATATAGCTGTTGTAATTCCCGCAAGCGTTCTTCAAAATAACTATTGAAACACCGAGCGATCGCTTCATCAATCACGGTATCAATTAATCGCATAGCACGCACGATTGCTGTTGGTGTTCCTTGCAATAAAGATATTTCTATAGTCTCAAATATTACTCGTCGTAATAAATGATATTCCCGCGCAATCTCTGCTGGGTCAAAACCTTGCGCAGCTCGTAGAAGCCCATGTTGCCAACTAGCAACCACTATCGACTTAACATCATTCCCCTGAGATTTTGAAAGTACTGTCACCATTGCTTTGAGTACCTCAGGCAGATGATTTTTGATTGCTGTATAAGATAAATCATCAGCGCTTTCAATATGCCGATCTTTACGAACCTCTATTACCCATTTCTGAAGGATAGTGTCAGTTTTTTCAGCCAGTACTTGACTAAAATCCATTATGTTAAATTATGTAAATAGATAGATAAGTAAAATTCTAGATGTAATTAGTTTAGCAAGATTAATATTGAAATAAATAATTAATTAAATTATGCAACTACCTAAAGGTATAGATTTTTAAATTTTTATTTTTTAGATAAATGCTGTGTCTGCTTGATAGCTTGCTATTCCCATTCCAAAACAGTTTGTATTATATTTGACATATTTTTTACTGTTAGCTAAATATTGAAATCGCTGAAGTTTGATGATTGTGCGTTAGCTCTGTCTACAAGCACGAGTCTTGACTAAAGAGTGATAAAATATACAAAAATTAACAATAGCGAATACCTAGAATATATATAGAATTTGGGTATTTAAATCAACAATTTAAATCTCAAGGCAGAGATTTTTACCGATCGCTCGTGCTATATTAACCGAAATTAGAGTAAGTCAGCCTAATCTAGCGCATCACCGTAGGTATCGCTAGAACGGAGGAACCAAATCTTGGGGCGTATCTCGTGAAGGATAAAAGCTAAAGTCTGAAGGCTAAAAAGAAAAAAGTGTTATTACACTTTATCCTTAATACCCTTGACACTTCATCCTTTTAAGAGAGGGGCATCTCTCAGCCCTAGCCCGTCAGCTAACTTCGTAGGCATTGAGAGGAGACTGAAGAGAAGACATTTTTGTAATCTCATCAGTGTCCAAGGCTGGTACTGCTCGGATGATTGTACCCGTGCTTAACATCTGTTGAGGTTCTAAATGATATTGCAACTAAATTTAGCTGCGGTTTTTGCTGTGGCTGGACAAGTAGCTTGGAAAAAAACAAAACCTTTCCTTGTTAAGGATGTTGTCATACTCCCTGCTTTAGGCTTCTTAGGGATAATTTTACTGTGGTGGGTTGTGGCACTCTTCAACCATGAATTAATGCCCACTCCCCCAGAGGCGCTAGTTGCTAATTTAGACTATATTTTAAATCCCTTCTATGAAAGAGGCCCGGGCAACTTGGGAATCGGTTGGTTATTGATAGCCAGTTTACGAAGGGTATTGTTAGGATTTCTCTTAGGCGCAGTTGTAGCAATTCCCCTAGGATTTCTGATTGGGATGTCCAAAACGGCAATGCTAGCCTTAAATCCCATCATTCAAATTTTTAAACCAGTATCGCCTTTAGCTTGGCTGCCAATTTCCTTAGCTATATTTAACTTGGCAGATCCTTCAGCAATTTTCGTCATTTTCATCACTTCTTTATGGCCGACAATTATCAACACTGCCCTAGGAGTTTCTAGCGTTCCCAAAGATTATTTAGACGTGGCAAGAGTACTAGAAATACCACGTTGGCGGCGCATTACCAAAATTATTTGGCCTGCCAGCTTACCCTATATTTTTACTGGATTGCGAATTAGTTTAGGCATTGCTTGGCTAGTAATCGTTGCTGTGGAAATGCTCACCGGCGGTATTGGTATCGGCTTTTTTGTTTGGGATGAATGGAGCCGTTTAAATCTGAGTTCAGTCTTTCTTGCTGTATTAGTAATTGGCTTAACTGGATTAATTCTTGATTACGCTGTGAGCAAAATTCAAGAATTAGTAACCCATCGCCCCACAGTTACTAAATAATTAGATTTTTTCACGCCAAAACCCTCAAAACCTCTTACCTCTGCATAAGGCAAGAATTAATTAATAGCTAAAGCCATGAGTGATATTAATCGCGATCGCTGGAATCGACGTGACTTTCTCTTAGGAATAGGAGCAACAACCGCCTCAATCGCCCTGTCCTCCTGCGCCATTAAAGGGAATACTGGTGCTAGAGGACTCACCGAAGAAGCCTTAGCAATAGAACCAGTAGTTAGATCGCAAGATTTAGAAAAGCCGGATATTACTGTCGGCTATGTACCTGTAAATGATTGTGCCCCATTTGCGATCGCCTGGAAAAAAGGCTTCTTCCGCAAATATGGTTTGAACGTGCAACTCAACCGCGAAGCCAGTTGGGCAACCTCCCGCGACGGCTTAATATTTGGTCGTTTGGATGCTGCACCTGTAGTATCTGGTGCTGTCACCAATGCCAGAATTGGTGCGGAAGGCGCACGCCACGCACCCTTATGCGCCGCCATGACAATTCACCGCCACGGTAACGCCATGACGATGAACAAAGCTATGTGGCATTCTGGGCTGCGTCCGTGGTACGAATACCAACAAAAATATGGCGATGGTGCATTAGAAGCTTTTGGTAGAGATTTTCGCAATTACTTTGACAATCAACCCCCAGAACGCAAAGTTTGGGCAGTCGTGTTAAGTTCTGCCATCTATGAATACTTTGTGCGTTACATCTCTGCGGCAGCTGGTGTCGATCCCCTCAAAGAGTTTCGCGTGATCATCGTACCACCCCCGCAAATGGTGACAAACGTGCGCATTGGCGCAATGCAAGCTTACATGGTCGCCGAACCTTGGAATACTAGAGCAATTACAGGTAACGAAGGCATTGGTTTTACCTTTGCTCAAGGTAAAGAAGTCTGGTTAGGACACCCAGATCGACTATTGGGAGTGATGGAATCTTTCATCGAACAATATCCTAAAACTTATCGTTCTTTAGTCAAGGCGATGATTGAAGCTTGCCAGTATTGTAGCAAACCAGAAAATCGCCAAGAAGTTGCCGAACTAATTACAGATCGTTCCTTTACCGGAGCAAAACCGAAAAAGCCAGGTGCCCCAATTACCAAATTTACAGGGCCAGCAATTCTCGGCAATTACAACTATGGTGGATTTGATGGTAAAGACCGCACCATTAAAGCTGCTGATAATACAATTTTCTTTGATATTCCTGACAACCTTCCCAAACAACCAGGAGAACACTCGACATTTTTATGGAGATCTAGAAGTATCTGGTTAATGACCCAAGCAGCACGTTGGGGACAAATTCATCAATTTCCTAAAAATGCTGAACAGCTAGCCGAAAAAGGTTGGCGAACAGACCTTTATCGCGAGATAGCTTCAGAAATGGGTATTGAATGTCCTAAAGATGATTACAAGGTAGAACCAAAAGAAGTATTTATCGATAAAAAAGGTTTTGACCCTAGCGATCCTGTTGGCTATTTAAATAGTTTTGAAATTAGGGCTAACGCTCCCACTCGCTTTTTTATGTCTTAATTCCCCAGTCGCAATATTGACTAACGACTAAATTATCAGGAGCATTTGATGATGGAATATACTGCATTACCAATCAATACCCAGAACGAAGTTAAGCCCCGCACTGGATTTCTAGAAATCGAAAATTTAGTCAAGTCATATCCGACACCAGATAAAGGTAATTTTGTCGTATTAGACGGCGTTAATCTCAGCATTGGTGAAGACGAATATATTTCTGTAATTGGTCACTCTGGTTGTGGTAAATCAACGCTATTAAAAATTGTAGCGGGGTTAGAAAAAGCAACTTCTGGCTCTGTACGGCTAGATGGTAAAGAAATTCGTCAGCCAGGAGCAGAAAGGATGATGGTATTTCAGAATTATTCGCTTTTACCTTGGTTAACAGTAAGAGAAAATATTCGTTTGGCTGTAGATGAAGTGCTAAAAAATGCCAATCGATCTGAAAAAATTAGCATTGTGAATGAGCACTTGGCAATGGTAAACTTGACCGCGGCTGCTGACAAATATCCCGATGAAATTTCTGGTGGTATGAAACAGCGTGTGGGCATTGCTAGAGCTTTAGCAATTCGTCCCAAAATGTTGCTGATGGATGAACCTTTTGGAGCGCTGGATGCGTTAACTAGAGGTAAATTGCAGCGACAAGTATTGGATATTTGGGAAAAGCATCGGCAAGCAGTAATGATGATTACTCATGATGTAGATGAGGCGATTTATATGTCAGATCGCATCGTCTTAATGACTAATGGCCCCGCGGCCACAATCGGAGAAATCTTAGAAGTGCCTTTTCCTCATCCACGCGATCGCGCTGCTATGCGCAACTCCAAAGAATATTTTGAATTGCGCAACCACGCCCTGAATTTTCTCGATCGCTATTTCACGCAAGACGAATAAATTAGATTATGATGCTTTTAGTGGGTAGCCTAATTCAAATTCGTCAAATTCTGGATTTGAAGCGGAGGAACCAATGTTTGGGGCTAATCTTTATGAGAGACACCTTCCAGTCTTAGCCCGTCAGCTAACTCCGTCGGCAGTGGAAGGAACCGCCAAAAACTTTGGCTTTCATACCAGTTGTTATTGGGGTTTCTTTTACCGATTTTAGTTATTGGTCGTAAGTCATCTGTCATTAGTAAGAAATTACAATGACAAACGACAAAAGACAAAAGGACAAAGTTGGTTACCCTACTTCTCATTTTTCATTTTTTTCATGGGAGAGAAGTTAAGCTGTGAAAATCAAGCCAATGTTAGTGCGCCTGCAAAGCACCATCGGTCGAGATGACTTAATTGAGCAAATGGTATTGCTACCAGAGCCAAAAAAAACCTTTTCTAAACAAGCTTCGACAGCAAAACCAGTTAACTTAATAGTCGCTTATGATGCATCTCCCAAGAGTCATACTGCGCTAGATATCGCCTTCTGGATTGCTCATCAAACGCGCTTGGCCACCAACACACCAGTAACAGTTCAAGCCGTTTATGTAGTCACAGACAAGCATAAGAGTCAGTATTCAGATATCTCTAGTTTTACCAGACATATCACTCCCTTAGAATGTCCGGCAAGCAATGTATCTAAATCTGTCACACCCGTTTTAACTCAACCAAAACTGCAAGCAATAGCACCCCATTTACAAGAGAAATCCTTGGCTGTCTTGCAACAAGCAGACAAAATTCTTTGGCAAGCACGCAGTCTCGCTGAAGAATGGCAAGGTTCTTTTAAATCTCATCTAAGGTTTGGTTCTATTGGTGCAGAACTTAAAAAAGTTGTGGAATTAGAAGCTGCCGATATCCTATTTATAGGTTGTCGATCTGTTAATCATCCTATTATCAAAGCACTAGGTTTTGATTTTCCTTGTGCGGTTTTGGGTATCCCCAACTGTATTGATGAATAAATTTTGGTAAAGAGTTCAGTCACTCTTCATTTAATTAAGTTTCCTCGGCTTCCTGTTTGATTTCTGAAAAAAAACTCAACATATCTCTAGTTCCCTTTATGTTTCCCGTTTTGTGTTCCTTGCCTTGACGAGTAATTTCATAAATCAAATGGGAGTTTTATATCAATAAGTCACCTATACGTAGGTGGCTTTTTTCACTATTATGCAAATAATAGACTTTGGGAAAGATAGCGTGGAAAATTGGCAAGCAATCCTCAGCATTATTACTTTTATCGCTGTCATTATCTTAATCATGACAGAATGGGTACATCTTACCATTGCTGCTTTATTAGGAGCATTATTACTAGTTTTTACTAATGTCATGACTTTAGAAGAAGCCGTTGGTTACATTGGTAATAGTCATGGCACGCTAGGTTTATTCTTTGGAGTTATGGTATTGGTACGCGCATTTGAGCCTACCAAAATATTTGATTACTTAGCCACACAAATGGTGCTATTGGCTAAAGGGGATGGTAAGCGTCTTCTACTTGGAATTGTGGGAATTACTACTCCCATTTGTGCAGTTTTACCCAATGCGACAACAGTAATGTTATTAGCACCTTTAATACCGCCAATGGCACAAGAACTAGGCATCAATTTTGTACCTTTATTAATTTTAATGGTATTTATTGCTAATAGTGCTGGACTACTCACAATAGTTGGCGATCCTGCTACTTTCATTGTTGGTGATGCAATTAATATTAGTTTTGTAGATTATTTATTACGCTTGAGTTTAGGTGGAGTAATAGCCGTTGCTACAGTCACAGCTACATTACCGTTTTTATTTCGTAAAATTTGGCATACAAAACTAGAAAATCTCGAACAATTGCCACACCCACAAATTAATCATCCGCGTATTTTAACAATGGGTGCAGTAATTATAGCTTTTGTACTAATATTTTTTGTCATAGGTGAATCTTTACCAGTTCCCATCTCACCTGCGGCTGTTGCTTTATTAGGTGCAGCATTAGCTTTACTTTTATCAAACCAGAGTAAAATCGATTCAGTTCATAACATATTAAAGGATGTAGACTGGAGCACATTAATATTTTTCATGAGTATCTTTGTGCTGATTGGTGGATTAGAAAAGACAGGTGTAATCAACGGTTTATCAGGAATATTAGCAATCATTTTGGGAAAAAATATTCTGTTGGGTTCCCTAGTTTTATTATTTTTTATAGGGATATTATCTAGTATTATTCCGAATATTCCGTTAGTAGTGGCGATGGTACCTTTACTGAAACAATATGTTGTCAATGTGGGATTAGCACCAGCTGCTGTTCTCGCATCAGACTTTCAAGGACAATTTCCTCCAGAAGTTTTACCGCTGTTTTATGCCATGATGTTTGGTGCAACTTTGGGAGGTAATGGCACATTAGTAGGTGCATCTTCTAATATCGTCGCCGCCGGAATCTCTGAGCAACACGGACGCCGGATCTCTTTTAAAACATTTCTCCACTACGGGATACCAGTAATGCTACTGCAACTCATAGCAGCAGCTTTGTATGTGTTGTTTCGCTTTTTACTCTAAGTAGGGAAGAGGTAGAAATTCCCCAAACCCTCTTCTAAGGAATAAATTTTTTAACTATTACTTAATATTTACAAATATAAACTTGTATCCAGATGCATTTCTTCCTTAGGGGGGATGCATTTGTTTGTTGTATTCAATGATTCTACCATACGGAGAGATTTTTGATCGCCGAATCTGGTAAAACAACTATAAGTACAACTACTTTTACTCTGGATAAGGATTAAACCCATGAACCCGCCTGAAGAATATATTAATAATAATTTGAGAGAGCTAGGGGAAGGGGGGTCAACTCAAGAGAACAACAAATTACAATTGAATGGTACAAATCTGAGCGAACTTAACAGTTTAGATAGAGTCAGGGATATTCTTTTTGGGAACCAAGTCAGGGAGGTAGAAAAAAGGTTCGCCCGCTTAGAAGAACGCCTAGTTAAGGAATTAACTAACGTGCGAGATGAGACAAAAAAACGTTTAGATTACTTAGAAACATATATCAAAAAAGAAGTTGAGTCTTTAACAGAACGTTTAAAAAACGAGCAACTAGAAAGAGATGCAGGTTTGAAAGCACTTGCTGAGGATCATAAAAATCAGGCTATTTCTTTAGAAAAAAAATTTGCTCAATTTGATGAACAAACTACTAATAGCCAGCGGGAACTGCGCGAACATATCCTCAACCAAGCTAATAGCCTGCAAGATGATATTAGACAAAAATATCAGGAAATCCTGACTTTGCTGGAGAGGGAATCTCAAGAACTGCGCAGAGACAAAACTGACCGTTCCAAGCTTGCATCTCTGTTTACAGAACTAGCTATCAGGCTGAACTCTGATATGAAGTCTTAATTTAAAGCAAGGAGATAAGATTTTTTCCTCTCTCCTTGCTAAATTTTTAATTTTAGATAATGGATATATCTTGAGAAATTATAAATTAAAAAACGAAATTGCTTTATGGCAAATATTATAGTCGCTGAATGTATACAATTAAAAAAGCGAAACTTAATGATTAATTGTCAATCGGGGGATTTGAAACATGAGTAATAAATCCACGAATGAAATATCTAAAGAATCCCCTAAATTACAAACTAACGGTAGTCAAACCAGCTTGACTGTAACTTCTGCAAGTAAGCGCGAAACCCAGCGCTTAACGCAGTCGCCTAAAGTGGAAAGCACTCCCCCAGCTACAGAACTTCCGCTAAAAAGCAGCGATGAATTAAGTACACTTCGCAGTTTACTTCTTGGTGTTGAACCAACTCAACTTAACAAACTCTACGAACGATTAAATAACCCCCAAATTCAAGCAGAAGATATCAGCCGTCTGCTTCCTGAAGCGGTAATTTTGCGGTCAAAGGAAGATAAACAATTGGGGGAAGCAATAGTATCTACTGTAGAAACAGCAATTCATTCCTCAGTCAAACAAGACCACAATATACTTTCAGAGGCGTTCTTTCCAATAGTGGGGCCAGCCACGCGCAAGGCGATTTCCACCGCGCTGGAAGAGATGATGCAATCTTTGAATCAAACTCTGGAACATAGCTTGTCACCGCAGAGTTTGCGATGGCGGCTAGAAGCAAAACGCACGGGAAAATCATTTGCCGAAATTATCCTACTACGGACGCTGGTTTATCGCGTAGAACAAGTATTCTTGATTCATAAACAAACTGGATTATTGTTGCAGCATATCGTAGCGCCTAGGGTGACAACTCAAGATCCGGATTTAGTTTCAGCGATGTTGACAGCTATCCAAGATTTTGTCAAAGATTCTTTCAATGTGGAAAAACAAGAAGGACTGCACAGTTTGCAGTTTGGAGAACTCACTATTTGGGTGGAAGAAGGGCCACAAGTTGTATTAGCAGCGATGATTCGAGGAAAACCGCCTCAAGACTTAAAGTTAATTCTACAAGATGCGATCGCCAAAATTCACCTCAGACTGAGTAGCGAAATTAAAGATTTTACTGGAGATACAGAGCCATTTGCAGCTAGCAAACCTTATTTAGAAGCTTGTTTAGTTGAAGGCTCGAAGTCCACACGTAAACAAAATTATACTTATGCGTGGGGTTTATTAGGTACAATAGCGATCGCCTGTGGAATTTGGGGATTTTTCACCCTCAGAGAACAATTCCGTTGGCATTCCTATATTCAAAAACTTGAGTCTCAACCAGGAATTATAGTTGTTAATACCAAGCAGCACCAAGGTAAATATTTAATTTCTGGAATGCGCGATCCTTTAGCTGTAGATCCCAATACACTTATACCGCAAGCAAATCTCAATCCTCAAAAAGTAATTAGTCAGTGGCGAACTTACATATCATTAGATCCGCAATTGCTTACCATAAGATCTGAGAAATTACTCCTACCACCAAAAACAGTATCATTAACAGTTGATAACAATGGCATTCTCAATGCTACTGGTTCTGCACCTCGCCAATGGATTTTAGAAACACGAAAGTTGTGGCGTTTTATTCCAGGGGTCACTCAATTCAATGATACAAATCTTCAAGAAAGCGAACTGATTCAATTAGAGCTATACAAACAGCAGATTGAACAAGAAACGCTATTGTTTGCAGAAGGGACAACAGAGTTTATTCCTGGTGAAGCTGATAAACTCACTAATCTAGCGATGAAAATAAATCAGCTTTTAGATATTGCCAAATATCTTAATAAAGATATACGTCTGCAAATTACAGGACACACTAGTAGTACTGGAACTGAAGCGAGAAACAATTTTCTTAGCCAAGCCCGTGCCAATAAAATCTTATCTTATCTAACTTCTCAAGGAATCAACACTAGTAAATTTAATGCTGTAGGTATAGCTTCTAACTCATCTTTATCACCAGCATCGGCACAGGAAGCTAACCGCAAAGTCTCCTTCAAAATATTTATAAACAACACCGATAACTGAAGTAATTATTAATTTATGCTCCAGAAAAAAGTATGTATGGTAGGTGCATTTGCCACAGGTAAAACAAGTTTAGTGGCAAGATTTGTGAGTAGTATTTTCTCAGAGAATTACCATACAACTGTAGGCGTAAAAATTGATAAAAAAACAGTAACTATTCAAGATCAAACAATCAATTTAATACTTTGGGATCTCTATGGAGAAGATGAATTTCAAAAAGTGCGGATGTCTTATTTAAGAGGCTCATCTGGGTATTTATTAGTAGTAGATGGTACCCGTAAGAATACTCTCGAAAAAGCCTTTGACCTGCAAACGAGAGTTGAAGAAGCGATTGGTAAAGTACCATTTATTTTGATACTGAATAAATGGGATATGACCGAGGAATGGGATATCGATCCTATAGAAATCGATGCTATCAAACAGAAGGGTTGGACTGCGATCAAAACCAGCGCTAAAAGTGGTCTAGGTGTAGCAGAAGTTTTTCAAACTCTTGCTGAGAAAATCATGGATGGATAAATGCTAGATATTCCCACTGCTGTTATTGCTTATTTGTTGACTTTTATTCTAGAAGAACGCTCGCTAGCCTATCTTTTAGTCAACAAAGATGGCTGCTTATCTGCTTGGGGAGGAAAACTAGCTGTATACGGAGTTAATAACTTAAAAAAAGGAGAAAATATCAAAGAACAAGTATTTTTTCTAGAAGGTCTACTGCCATTAGAGGATTTTCCGATATTTTTACCACGAATTAAAACTGAATACGGTATTTGTGCAGATCTTCATCTTTTTCCATCAGAAGAAGGTGATTGGGTATTATTTCTGGATGCAACATGGGATGAGAAACATGATGCAATCGTTCAACAACAGTTTAATGAATTTAGCTTGTTAAAAGAAAAATTAATTAAAATTTTCAAGCAGTAGTTTGGATAAAAAACTAATTTATGGTGACATAAACTCATGACTGACTCTATCACAGACGACCTATTCGCAGCTTTGAATATTCTAGTGTTAGAGCGACTTAATCTCGGTTCCTTTAAAATTACTGGGAAAGTCCCAAATTGGTTAAAACACTTTTGTCATCCGAGAGCGACATCAGGTACAGAAGTTTTAATTCCAGAAGAACAGTTTCCTTTTTTAAAAAATTTTTTAGTTGATGCTGAGGAATTTTGGCAAAATAATAGTGCTAGCAAACTTACTTCTGGCTTCTGGACTGATAACGATGTAGCTGGTCAAGAATATCATTTTGAAGCTTCAGCAATTTGTTTAAATAATAGAAAGTTTTTATTAGTTCAATTACTAGAAGATGTTTATACAGAAAAGCAATACATCATTCAAAAAGCCAGAGAAAATCAATTAAATTATCAACAACTTATAAAAGATAAACAAAAGAAAGAAGTTTTAATTCATTGTATTATTCACGATATAGCAGGACAATTAAGCAGTATTAATTGTTGTCTTGCTCTGTTAGAATTTGAAAATTTAACACCCAAAGGACAAGAACGGTTAGAAATTGGCAGACAGCAGACAATTAAGCAAGAAATGCTGATTCGGGAGATATTAAATGCATTCTCGGCGGAGATGCGATCGCTCGAAGCATTTACACTCGAACCCGAACAAGCACCGAATATTTTAGCTTCTGTACAGGAAGTAATCAAGCTGTTAAGTCCGAGTTTCGCCCTCAACAATATGCAATTACGGCTTGCGAACAACATTGACTTCACAGCAGACTGGAGAGTAGTTGGCGATCGCTCGCGTTTAGATAGGGTAATTTCAAATCTAGTAGAAAATGCACTACGCCACAGCTCACCAGATTCTACTGTGGAAATTGGTTTACAACAGGATGAAAACTCTGTGCTAGTGACAGTTGACGATCGGGGTACAGGAGTAGCGCCAGAAATCGCAGATACCTTATTTCAAAAATTTGCCCAAGGTAAAAATAGATCGGGTAGAGCCGGTCTTGGGCTTTATTTTTGCCGAATTACAGTAGAACGCTGGGGAGGAAAAATTGGTTATTTACCCCGTCCTGAAGGTGGTTCTCGATTTTGGTTTCGTCTACTAAGACCAGAACATAAATAATTTATGAGCGTGTCTCAAAGACCAAAATTCCCGACTTTTTGCAAAAGCCGAGAATCTAAGTTTCTCATTAATTATTTAGGAATTAATAGCCAATGATGTGCAGTACATCGCGCAGAACGCTAAATCCTGCTAAATCCCACAATAGATAAGCAAGGAAGCCAATAGCTGCTAAACGACCATTCCATAATTCAGCTTGAGGATTCCAGCCAAAGATGAAAGCATTACGATCTACGCCATTATAAGCTTTGGCAACTGCTGGTAATTCAGTAGAAGGGCGAGTTTCCATTTTTTTGTCTCCAAAAACAAGCGGTTTTTTGTGAAGTTAATTGTTAGTAACCGATGAGATGCAATACGTCGCGCAGAACGCTAAATCCTGCTAAATCCCACAATAGATAAGCGACGAAACCAATAGCCGCCAAACGACCGTTCCAAATTTCGGCTTGGGGAGTCCAGCCAAAGAGAAAGGCATTGCGATCTACGCCGTTATATTCTGTAGCAACAGATGGCAATTCAGTAGAGGGGCGAGTTTCCATTTTTTTGTCTCCAAAAACAAGCGGTTTTTTACGGATTGAATCTTTAGTAACCGATGAGGTGCAATACGTCGCGCAGAACGCTAAATCCTGCTAAATCCCACAATAGATAAGCAACGAAACCAATAGCCGCCAAACGACCGTTCCAGATTTCGGCTTGGGGAGTCCAACCAAAAAGAAAAGCATTGCGATCTACGCCGTTATATTCTGTAGCAACAGATGGTAATTCAGTAGAGGGGCGAGTTTCCATTTTTTCTACTCCAAATTCAGCTTTTTTGCGGATTGAATCTTTAGTAACCGATCGGATGCCCGACATCGCGCAAGATGCTATATCCAGCTAAATCCCACAGTAAATAAGCAAGAAAAACGATCGTTGCAAAATTACAGTTTTATATTTCTATTTGGGGTGTTCAGCCTCAGATAAAAGCATGGCGATCGCGTCGTTATATTCTGTGGCAATTGTTGATAAAACGCTGGAAGATTTAGTTTCCATTTTTCTCTCAACAATTGCTTGCTTAATTTAAATGTAACGTTTTATAAATTGTTTGCTTTCTGTCTATAGGCACAAACACTAAGCATTTCTTGTGGAAGATCGATAAAAGCTGTGGCAGCTAATATATCCTCCTGAAGATGGTGTAAAAAGAATAGTTGTAAATAAATGTAACGTAGATAACATTAGAGAGCATTAAAATTAGGCAATTACTTTTAATAAAAGTGCCCGTCAATAAATAGCTAGCCGAATCAATTTTTCTCAAAATCCTGATAGCTATTGATGTGATGCCGCAAATCGCTAGTAATGAAGACTTTCCCTTTGGCTAGCAAAATTTCTATCTGGCGCTAGATATGCTGTTCAAACTGTGGAGAGATGCTATGGAGACCTAAATTCCACGATTCTGAGATCTACAAGAGTTGGGTATTGCCATAAATACAGAATTTCTGCTCGCGTAATTCTTAATTTCCTCAAATTTAAGCTTAGAAAAAGGAAATACAATGTTTCAAAATACGGAAATTATGGTGCTGGGACTCTACAAATCACTCTTGTGGGTTGCACAGGCTCCAGTAGATTCTTCAGGCGTCTCACCAGCACAGGCATCGGTTATTACTTCTGGGCCGCGGTTTTTTGTGGCTTTAATTTCTGGTGTGATTCTAGCTTTTGCTTTTCAATTAGTATTAACAAACCTCTCTGTTGCTGCGGGTATTTCATATATAGGGCGTTCGTCTGACTCAGATTCACACCACGAAGAAGCAGGCAGTTTCGGCGGTACAATTCGCAAAATTGGTACAGCAGTAGGGATTTGGACATTAGTCACTGTTACAGTTGCTCTACTAATTGCTTGCTTTCTAGCAGTGAAACTCAGCTTACTAGTGTTAGATCCAGGATTGGGCGCAATTTTGGGGCTAGTAATTTGGGGTGCCTACTTTTTATTGCTCATGTGGGTGAGTTCTACCACAGTTGGTTCCTTAATTGGCTCAGTAGTCAATACGGCAACCTCTGGCTTTCAAGCGATTATGGGAACAGCTACTGCTGCATTCGGTGCAAAAACCGTCAGCAATCAAGTTGTAGCCACAGCTGAAGCCGCCGCCGCCGCCGTGCGCCGGGAACTAGGAAGCGGGATCGACCCAGCTAGCATTCGGGAAAATGTAGAAGATTACTTAGATAGGTTACGTCCTCCAGAGTTAGATCTATCAAAGATCCGCAGTGACTTTGAAAACTTACTGAGAGATCCACAATTTCAGGCGATCGCAGGTAGCCCAGATCTGCGCAACATCGATCGCCAAAAGTTTATTGATTTAGTCAGCAGTCGCACCGACCTGTCTAAACGAGATGTTAAACGTATCGCCGACACTTTATATAAACTTTGGCAACAGGTAGTCAGCCAGCAAGCACCTGCACAAGACCGCCTTGGGGAATTAGTCGAATATCTCAAATCATTACCACCAGGGCAAACCAAAACAGACGAACTTAATGCCAAGCTGGACAGGTTAATTGCAGAAACTCGTAGTTCACAGGAAACAGATCAAAAAGCAACCTCAGGCCCTATTCAGCAAACACTTCAGCAAGGAATATCGGCCTTGACTGGTATTGTTTTGGGAAGAACAGATTTGTCAGATTTAGATATCGAAAAAATTTGGCAATCTCTGTCCACAGCCAAAGATAAAGTCAGCGAACAAGCCGATAAGCTGGGTTTACCCGCAGCTTCCCAACCCTATAGCCCCATTCGGGCTGATGTGGAAAACTACCTCTCTAACACTTATGCTTGGCAACTCAGCCGAGACAGAATTGCTCAAGAATTTCGCGATGTCATCTACGACCCAGCGGCTGACCCTGGAGTAGTAAAGCGGGAATTGGAAAGACTTTCCCGCAATGATTTTGTTAATATCCTGCAACAACGGGGACTGCTTACCCAAGGACAAATTCAGCGAATTGCAGATCAATTAGAAGCCGTGCGCCAAGAAGTTTTGGTGACGGTGACTGCTGTTGAAGAAAGAGAGATTGTAGAAGACTTGCAACGTCGAGTATCAAGCTACCTACTCGTTACTAGTAAGGCTGATTTAACTCCAGAAGGTATCGAACGGGATTTCAGACCTCTGTTGCAAGACCCAGATGCAGATTACGAAACTCTCTCGCGGCGGTTAGCGGCAATTGACCGCCAACATATGCAACAAATATTGTATCAACGCAACGATATTCAGCCATACGAATTAGACGCGATTTTAGAGGATTTAGAAAAACAACGCGATCGCGTGTTAATCGAATCCAAAGGACTAGCCGACCAAGCAAAATATCAAGCAGAAACTCTGTGGCTAAATTTAGAATCATATCTGCGTAACACAGGCAAAGCCGAACTCAACCCTGATGCAATTCGTGCCGATCTCAAACGGCTGTTGGAAGATCCCCAAGCGGGAATTACTGCAATTAGGGCCAGGTTATCTCGTTTCGATCGCGACACCTTGGTAAAACTATTAAGTCAGCGCCAAGATTTAAGCGAAGACCAAGTTAATCAAGTCATCAATACTGTTGAAGATTCTTGGCATGGTATTCGCCACGCACCTCAAGCTATCGCAGATAAAGCTAAAGATCAATACGACTCTGTTAGCACCACCATTGCTGATTACTTACGCAATACTGGTAAAGCCGAACTCAACCCCGAAGGTATTCAACGCGATTTAAATAGACTGTTTGAAGACCCCAAAGAAGGAGCTTTGGCACTACGCCGTCGCTTGTCGCAGGTAGATCGGGATACACTAGTGAAATTGCTGAGTCAACGTCAAGACTTAAGCGAACAGCAAGTCAATGAAGTCATCGATTCCGTACAAAATTCGATTCGCAATATTGTACGTGCGCCCCGTCGTCTGGCTACCAGAACACAGCAAAGAGTAGAAACTTTCCAAGCTTATTTGGAAGAGTATTTGCGGCAGACTGGTAAAGAAGAACTTAACCCAGAAGGTATCAAGCGCGACTTACAACTGTTATTACACGATCCACGCGTGGGGATTGAAAGCTTTAGCGATCGCCTAGCTCATTTTGACCGTTCCACAATTATTGCGCTGCTGAAAATCCGCGAAGATATTACCGATGAGGAAGCAGCCAGAATTGCAGATAACATCGTATCGGTACAAGAGCAATTTGTCGAGCAAGTACGCGGTATCCAAAGACGCATCCAAGATGTAATTGATGGCGTGTTTGCCCGCATCCGCAACTATCTCAACTCCTTGGAGCGCCCAGAGCTAAACTACGATAGTATTAAGCGTGATGTTCGCCAATTATTTGAAGATCCCCAGGCTGGGTTTGATGCATTACGCGATCGCCTATCTTCTTTCAACCGCGATACCTTAGTCGCGATTATCAGTTCTCGTGAGGATATCTCAGAAGAAGATGCCAACCGGATTATCGACCAAATTGAAGGGGCCCGCAACACCGTTCTCCAAAGAGCAGAACGCCTACACCACGAAGCACAACGCCGTTTAGAAGAAGTAAAACATCAAGCACAACGGCAAGCAGAAGAAACTCGTAAAGCCGCTGCTACAGCCGCTTGGTGGTTATTTGCGACAGCAGTTGTCTCCGCTATTTTCTCAGCATTAGGAGGAGCGATCGCTGTTGTTCTGCTGTAGGTAAAGAATTTGTCTCCGCTCACTTATTCCAGCCTCCCTGTATGGGAGGTTTTTTTATGTGATGACGTTAGATCGGTGAAAACAGCTACAGAAATTTACTGAGGAGCTAGATAAGTTATCTACTAATATTTAATTTGCATAATGCTTTGGAGACAGAAGTCTCGTTAGCAAGCCAATCCTGGCAAATTTTGCTTAGTCTGATTGGGCAATTTAAAATCTATACTTTTAATCACAGCTACCGATTATTTTCCCTAATCGCCTACTATTATTGTTCTGGAAGAGAAATGCTAAGTTGCTGCTGTATGGGATAGCTCTCCTACTTAAAATATAAGCTCTTTATAAATGATTAATTAATCACACATTTCTTGTCTAAGAATTTTCAGTAATAAGAAGCTTTTTCCGTTGAAAAGTTCTTAAAACATTGCTTGCATCAATCGAATACTCAAAAATATAAACAGTAATATCCTCATGGTTAATACTGTATTGAATGTATAGAATGTAGCTATGACTAGATCGTAAAGAACTAATAGACATTTATAGGGTTGTGATTGTGTTATCAAATTTCAAAACCAAGAAAAATAAACTGCAATCCAAAACAGGTAAACCTTTTTGGAATTTCAGCAATACTATGCTATGCATGGCAATTTTCTTAGTTCTACCAATTTGTACTTTTACTGCTCTTTCTTCGCTATTCCCTTCATTCAACTCTTCATTATTCTCTTTCATCATTTCTAGTAACGAATCTCCCCACCCTACATCAATCCCTTGGATTGATAATGCTTCTGAATGCCAATATACAAACAGAAGTTGGCACGATAATAAATGTTGGGATGATGAACATAGCCCGACGTTTTGAACTAATATTGAAACTGAAGCCTTATCAATAAAGTTGATAAGGTTTGATGAGTGACTCAAGACTTTTAAGAGTTAACAAAATCTATAATTGCGCTGCTACTTTACTCAGATAAGGCAGATAAAATAGACAATATTATGCCTCTGTCTGTGGTTCAAAATAGCAAATGGTATGGACTTCCCTTCATGCAAAAATTCATCGTACTATCCGAATGCGCCACTTATTGGAGCGAAATCAACGTCTATTAGTGGCAGTTTCGGGCGGTCAAGATTCTTTGTGCCTCATAAAATTACTCTTAGATTTGCAATCAAAATGGGGATGGCCCTTAGGAATTGCTCACTGCGATCATCGCTGGCGTATTGACTCCCAAGCTAATGCCAACCATGTAGAAAATCTAGCTAAAAGCTGGAATATATCATTTTATTTAGAAACTGCTACCCAGCCATTAAATAGTGAAGCTGCTGCACGTAATTGGCGGTATCAAGCTTTAAGTGCGATCGCCGAGGAAAATAATTACCACTGTATTGTGACAGGACACACAGCTAGCGATCGCGCCGAGACACTTCTATATAATTTGATGCGCGGTACAGGCGCTGATGGTTTACAAGCTTTGACTTGGCAACGTTCGCTAACTGTAGACATTACTTTAGTACGCCCGCTTTTAGAAATCACTCGGACACAAACAAAGCAATTTTGTGATGATTTCCAGCTGCCAGTATGGGAAGATTCTACTAATCAAGATTTACAATATGCCCGTAACCGCATCCGCCAAGAGTTAATTCCATATCTGCAAAAAAATTTTAACCCCAAAGTCGAATCGGCTTTAGCCCAAACAGCAGAACTTCTTCAATCAGAAGTGGAATATTTAGAGACAACCGCCCATCAGTTGAAGATAGAAGCAATGATGGGAAGTCAGGAAGATTTTCCTTTCAGACTGAACCGACGTATATTGCAGACAGCACCACTAGCATTGCAACGTCGCGTTATGCGTCAAGTCCTACAAGAAATACTTCCCGATGCACCCAGTTTTGAACATATCGAAAAATTGACTAATTTAATTACAGCACCCAATCGTTCGCAAACCGATCCATTTCCTGGCGGTGCGATCGCTCAAGTACAAAGTGATTGGATCTACATCAAGGGTGAAGTATGAAGGCTGAAGCTTGAAGTGTTTTTCATCCTTAATACTTCATACTTTATCCTTTTCATGATGCTACTAATTCAGGCTGAGATATCAGATCCAGCAGAGTATGGCGTATTTGAGCAATAGCTTGGAGTTGATGATCGCCTGTTTCTTGCACTTGAGCTAAAGAGTCAACCATACCTTGCAACTTCTGCCGTAAACCATCCAGACAATCCTGAATTGGTTGTAGTGACTCTTGATAGAGATGAACCCGACTCCAGCATTCAGTAGTTGCTGTTCTGAGGGACAGCAAGTTATCCTCCATCGTTTTCAACTCTTGGCGCTGTTCTTGCAAGTCGTGACTTTGATTATCAATCATCCCGTGGGCTAGGTCTATACCAGCTTGCATCTGCTCAATTTCGCGTTGCAATTTTTGTAATTCCTGGGACTGTTGTTGTCGTTGGTTTTCACTCTGCAAAAGAATCGGCCCAAAATCAATAGTATTCTCTTCTGGTTCATCAGCAACAGGCTGTCCTTGTCGCTTTAAAAGTACAGATTGATGTTGTTTGATTAACTTTTGTCGCTGTAGCAAATTACGACGTTGACCCACCAAACTTTGGTTTAACATTTGGTAGTGGTCTTTTTCATCTGCTAGTTCCATTTCTAGATTAATTACATCCTGGTCGGATGCTTGATTAATCTTATTTTGTAGTTCATCTATGGCTTGTTGCTTATATATTAATTCTTGTTCTTGATCGTGGACAAAGGTAGAGTCTATATTAAATTTATCCTGCAAATCTTGCACCGCTTTTTGCAGTTCATCTAAAGGCATATTCTCTAAAGCTTTCACATCCACTTTTTGTCCGGGAATGTCATCCCCAGATGTTGCAGCCAAGGACTGAATCTGTTGATATAACTCTTCTTGATTTCGCAACTGTTCTTTTAAGATTTGTGCGTATTCTTGCTTGCTGGCAAGAATGGCAGTATTCACTTTTAACTCTGCGCTACGCTGATGAAAAGTAGTTTGTGCCTCTTCCAAGGTATTTTGGCGATCGCTAAAAGTTTGCGCCAACCGATCGACTTCCTCTTGCTGTTGAGCCGCTACAGCTTTTTGCTGCTCTAGTTTTTCCCAGTGTTGATTGAGAGTAGCTTGCTGCTTTTCAACTAACTCAAAAGCAAAATTGAGATGTTCGCGCACAGTTTCTGTGGGAGCAACGCGACTAGACAAGCGATCGAGTAACTCACTTAGCGCTCGACTTTGCTCTTCATCTAAACCCTTACCCTGTTTAGCATCTGCTTGAAACTCTTCCAAACGACGCTGCTCGCCGCGCAAATGCTCCCAAGCTCCCTCTAATTCCTGGCGATTGCGCTCAATTTCTTGTTGCAACTTTTCAATCTCTGTACGGGAATTTTCAAATTCCTCTTTTTGCGCCTCTAGTTGATGGAAATCATCCTCCATTTGTTGTAACTGTTCCAAGCGGACTTCCATTTCCATTTCGCGGCGATTTAATTCTTGCGCCTGAAATGTTAGTGATTGTTTCCACTGGTCAATCTCATCTTCTTTCAGCTTAAATTTTTCCAATTGACGAGAAAAATTCTGCAATATATTAACTAGCGGTCGCCCAGCTTCTTGAATCCTTTGCACTTGGCGATTAGGAGTCAGTTCTACAAGTACGAGTGCGCCATCATTTAATTTACTCGCTTCCTCAGCTACAATCACGTCTTCCGACACAGTAGTCCAATTCTGGTCGGTTCGCTGACAAGCCAGGAGTTTCAATTCAGTTTTGGAATTACTACTGAGTAAATTGGTAGTGAGTAAGTTGCCTTTTTGCTTTTGTACTTCTGCTAAATACAGCACACCGTTAGTCCTTTTGTGTACTTGATGTCCGTGATTTGAGTTTTATCTTAGATATTTCTGTTAGCTTGTCTGATTTCACTCCAGCTAGGAAAAACAAGACAAACAAAACTATTTATAGACATGAGATTGATTCCATGCCTTGATACTTATAGATGTATGTGTTTGAATCGCGCCTTTTTATTTTGTGCTGATGGCAATAATGATGGCTACCGTGTGATCACTAGCTTTGTCATAGTGTATTACGAAAAATTAAGGAAGATTGCTTAACGGATGCGATCGCTAAAAATGTTGTGCAGGCAATAATTTCCTTCATGCCCAATAGCTTGTTCGCTAAGGGCAACGTCAGTAAAAACTTTAAAAACTGTGAAAACAGCAGTATTTCTGTCACTTCATTAACAATAGCTACTACTTTCTACTTTATAGCCCCTTTTACCCTGCGATTTCTGCATTCCACACTTAAATAATGCAAACTACTTGCTTACACTAGTTAAACATAAAAAATTACTGGGCAAACTTAACAAAGAATCTCATCAGGATCGCAAGGAGTACCTTTTACCTAAATGCAGGGAAATTTAAATGAAATTGATATTCTGAGTATCCTGCAATTGATTGAGTGGGGGCAGCGAACTGGTCAATTGTTGGTGAAAACCCATAACTTTCGCAATGGCGACAAAATTAGTAGAGAGGTGAACAGAGATCGCTATTGTTTAACTTGCCAACAACAACAGTATTGGTTCGTCTTTTTCCTCAATGGCCAGATTATTTATTGCCAACAAGGAGATGGTAGTTTACCTAGGATTGACGATTATTTACGATATTACCGAGTCGAGATGCAGCTTGACGATATACAACCAGCCTCCCTAGACTCAGCGAATGTAGCAGAGTATAGCTATCTGTGGGCACTCTTAGAGCAGAATACGATTGACCCAAAAATAGCTCGTAATATTATGCATGGTCTTGTAGCTGAAACTCTCTTTGATTTACTGAGTTTGCATGAAGGTAGCTTTATTTTCGATCGGGGTTCAGCACTGACCCCACAATTAACTACCTGGGAGATTACGCCTCTAGTCACAAAAATTGCCAAGCAGTTGCAACATTGGCGGCAACTATATCCGTATATCCAGTCTCCCGATCAAGTGCCTATGCTTTCTGACGTAGTTCAATTAAATTCCTCTTTACCAGTAGAAACAGTTAAAAAACTCAAGCATTGGGCAGATGGTAAAACATCCCTGCGTCAACTAGCACGCTATCTCAATCGAGATATTTTCACAGTCGCTAAGGCCATATACCCATACGTGCAGCAGGGCTGGTTGCAATTAGTATATTCAGATACTAGTAACCAAGAGGAAGATAGAGAAAATTCGGTAATAGATAGCAACGGTAGAGTGCAAATAGTAAGTATTCAGCAACCAACGCCTATGGGTGAGACTATAGAGTCGATTTTGCAGTCAAAAGGATATGAGGTGTTAACTTTAACTAATCCTTTAGAGTTCCTCAGTCTCGTTTTTCAACTCAAGCCAGATATGATTTTCTGCGACATCACCATGCCAGAATTGGATGGGTATGAGATTTGTGCCATGATGCGACAGTCAAAGACATTTGCACTCGTGCCAATTATTTTACTAAACGATCGAGATAGATTTATCGATCGAGTCAGAGCTAGGATGGTCGGGACTACAGATTTTTTGACAAAACCGTTGAAAGATACTGAGATACTGATGCTTGTAGAAAAATATATCAATATAGATGATCGGCAAGACATACAAAAAAGATACAAGACTTGTTGATTCCATAAAAGATGAGGTAAAAAATGTTATCACAGAATCAACTAGCCCCAGTACAACCAGTACAAAGTTATTATCTAGTAAATTAGTGAAACAATAGAGTTAATTTATACACTAAATGCTTGCGGGGGAATCAGGGAATGTTCCAAAAGGGAACGTCTACATCAGGAGGTAGATAGGCATTTATGAGTACAGTTCTGATTGTGGAAGACAGTATCGCACAACGGGAGATGATTACAGACCTCCTGAAAGCAAGTGGCTTAACAGTCACCCATGCAAGTGACGGAGTAGAAGCTTTGGAGGCGATTCAAAGCGCACCTCCGGATTTGGTGGTCTTGGATATTGTCATGCCTCGGATGAACGGCTACGAAGTTTGCCGTCGGTTAAAATCCGATCCGAAAACCCAGAATGTCCCCGTTGTGATGTGTTCTTCTAAAGGTGAAGAATTCGATCGCTACTGGGGTATGAAGCAGGGTGCAGACGCTTACATAGCCAAACCATTCCAACCAACTGAGTTGGTGGGAACAGTCAAACAACTGCTGCGAGGATAAGGATGAAAATAACATGGTCAGCAAACCGGACTTTTTAAGTGGTGGTAGTCAAGACCACTTCCGTCCTGAATTACAAGTAGAAAGTCCTGAAGGTGAATTACATTTGCGGTTTTACATTCCTTCGCACCAGGAGTTTGCACTACCGGCAACTGGGATTCGGGAAGTAATGGAACTGAGTCCAGATAGAATCACTCCGATTCCTAATGCTTCTCCTTTACTTTTGGGTACTCTAAATTTACGAGGTCGAGTAATTTGGGTGGCTGATTTGGGTCAATTTCTGGGAGAAGCAACCGCGCTAAACACAGATCGAGCAGAAATTCCGGTAATTGCTATCGAAGAGCAAGACACAATAGTGGGTTTAGCGGTAGAAGAAATCGGCGGCATGGACTGGCTTGATGCACAGCATCTAATGCTACCAACTCATGTACCAGATACTATGGCTCCTTTTTTACGCGGTGAGTGGTTATTAGATGCTAAAAAAAATCAGTGTCTACGACTGCTCGATCAAACAGCAATTTTGCGGAGTGCGAGGTGGGCAGGATGAAATTGAGAGGGTGGAAATGGCAGCAGGTATAGAAGATTACTTAGAAATATATAAGCAGGCTTGTACAGCTTACGCGCAACAAAACTATGAAGTTGCCGCCACTTTAGTTGACCAAGTGGTGCAAAATTTACCCAGTGACCCTAACTCCCATTTGTTACGAGGTCACATCTACTACGTCTTACAGCAGTACGATGTTGCCAAAGCTGAATACGAACAAGTACTGCACCTGACTCAGGATAAAGAAATCATTGGTTTTGCCAAACACGGTCTTGAAAGTATTAATGAATACCAGCAAAATATTCCCGATCGCGATATTCCTACACAGGATAATCAGCAAATATCCTCAGTAGAAATTCCTGATGCAATGCTAGCTGATGAGCCAAAATCGCAAGATTTTAACAGCAGTAGCGATTTTGCTAACAGCAGCTTTGACGACAAAGCTTTTGGCGAGTACCAACCAGAGGTCGATCGAATAGAAGAGCTGTCTTTGGAAAGCCCCTTTGATATCTCTGCAAACAGTAGTATTGCATTTAGTTCTATACCCGATTCCTCAGAATCCTTGAGTGATGACCCGTTTAGTTTGAACGATCGAGTAAGCGAGCAAGATACACCAGCCAACAGTTGGGAAGAGCAAACAGACCTGGAATTACCTGCTTTTTGGCAGGAAGATAGCACCGAGGATAGTATTGACGCGCCAGGAGCCAACAATCCTTTTTTAGACTCTGTTACAAGTTCAACTCAAGAAGGAATTGCTAATTCTCAAGATGATAGCGATTCACCTTTTGCAGAATTTGATTTATCAACAAGCAATAGCTGGGAAATCCCAACTGAATTCTTGATGGAGGAAAAGTATCCCCAATCAAGCGATGCGGATTTGGAAATGAACAGCAATAGCCTGGAAAATGAAACTTTAGCGAAGAGCCAAATAGTTGTTCAGGAAAGTTCAACAAAAACAAACAATTTGAGATCGAACACCCAAGATAATTTATCTCAAAGTACACCCGATAATTGGTTGGGGCCGATAGAAGCTCACGATACATTAAAAGAGGTATCTGCTTCTGCTAACAAAGATTTTAGCCAAGAAGAAAAACAGGTAAAACCGGGTGTAACAGTTCAAACAAATGATTTGGATATTGACGATAATTTTGATTTTGAGGCATTTGAATCTGCTTTTGGTTCAGAGAGTGTGAGCTTCGATGGAGATACAGGCAATATCCGCAATGGCAGCAATTCCAAGAGTAATATAGAGTTTCTCGATGACTTTGATGACTTTGACGATTTAGGTAACATTCCAGGATTCGATCTGGCAGATGCAGATTCCAGCTTTAGCGATATCGCTATGCATTCTAGTGCGCTAGAAACTGGTAGTAGCTCCCGCAGTCAAGTTGTGGAGTCTTCTGCAATTGATGAAGCTAGCGATCGCGAAGATGAATTATTTTCGATTACTGGTTCTCAAGAAGCAGTCCCAGTCTTTACGCAAGTAGATGTCTCGAAGTTAGAACCCGCCGTCAGCGTTGAGCAAGGTTGGTTAGCCCCCTTAGAGAATGCTTCCTTAGAAA
The DNA here is from genome assembly GCF_963875125.1 of Calothrix sp. NIES-2098. Lineage (NCBI taxonomy): Bacteria > Bacillati > Cyanobacteriota > Cyanophyceae > Nostocales > Calotrichaceae > Calothrix > Calothrix sp. NIES-2098. The sequence continues at coordinate 5,870,681 of NZ_CAWNKJ010000001.1, read as the reverse complement.
AGAAACAATGGCTAATCGCAGGTAGTGTAGGTATTGTTTCGGCACTAGTTGTAGCCACAGTCAGCTTTGGAGCTACTACCTTTTCTCCGCCGCAGCAACGGGAATCAGTGCGCAATACTGGCTGGGCTATGTCACTAGCAGCTGGGATTGCTGGTTTTGCGACTGCTGCATTTATGGGGAATTTTACACTCAAGCAAGTTAGGCGCACAACCCAGAATTTGCAAGCTCAGTTTGATGCTGTGCGGCAAGGTAATCTGAATGTGCAAGCGACAGTGTATTCTGAAGATGAATTAGGAATGCTAGCTACTGGCTTTAATGAAATGGCACGGGTAATTTTTACTACCACCAATGAAGCCCAACGCAAAGCTGACGAACAGGAAGAAGCTAAAGAAAATCTCCAACGCCAAGTGATTCGTTTGTTGGATGATGTGGAAGGAGCCGCTAGAGGAGATTTAACAGTCCAAGCTGAGGTGACAGCAGACGTACTCGGAGCCGTTGCTGATGCTTTTAACCTGACAATTCAAAACCTACGGGATATCGTCCAACAGGTAAAAGTGGCAGCCAAGGAAGTAACCAAAGGTGCAACCAACTCCGAAACCTTTGCTAGAGCCTTATCTAGTGATGCCTTGCGACAAGCAGAAGAATTGGCTGTCACCCTGAATTCTGTACAGGTGATGACCGACTCAATTCAACGGGTAGCAGAAGCAGCGCGAGAAGCAGAGGCTGTAGCCCGTGATGCCAGCACGATCGCCCTCAAAGGTGGGGAAGCTGTGGAAAATACTGTGGCAGGTATTCTAGAAATTCGGGAAACTGTAGCAGAAACAACCCGAAAAGTGAAGCGATTAGCAGAATCTTCTCAGGAAATCTCAAAAATTGTCGCGTTAATCTCTCAAATTGCTTCTAGAACCAATTTATTAGCACTCAATGCTAGTATTGAGGCGGCAAGAGCAGGAGAAGCCGGACGCGGATTTGCGATTGTAGCAGATGAAGTGCGCCAGCTAGCAGATAAATCTGCCAAGTCGTTAAAAGAAATTGAACAAATCGTGATGCAAATCCAGAGCGAAACAGGCTCTGTGATGACTGCAATGGAGGAAGGTACGCAACAGGTAATTAAAGGTACTAAGTTGGCAGAAGAAGCCAAGCGATCGCTCGAAAATATTATTCAAGTAGCAAATCGTATTGATATTCTGGTGCGCTCAATTACCTCCGATACTGTGGAACAAACTGAAACCTCCCGTGCTGTAGCTCACGTGATGCAATCGGTAGAACTGACAGCACAAGAAACTTCCCAGGAAGCACAACGAGTTTCCGGTGCCCTGCAAAACCTAGTAGGTGTATCCCGTGACTTAATTGCTTCTGTTGAACGTTTCCGGGTGGAAACCCTCGAATCTAGATAATTTAGTCAATAGTCCAAAGTTTAAATATTGGCTCTTGACTGTTGATGATTAACTGTTGACTCTTGACTATTGACTCTTGGCGAAAAAACTATGCTGCCGGAACAACAACAGCGCATTTTGGGTTACTTTATTGAAGAAGCAAGAGACCACCTGAATACGATTGAACAGGGGTTGTTGAATCTCCAGAGTACCCTGAACGACCCAGAAATGATCAACGAAGTCTTCCGGGCGGCTCACTCCATCAAGGGAGGAGCTGCGATGCTTGGTTTGAATAGCATCCAGCATACATCTCACCGCCTAGAAGATTGTTTTAAAATTCTGAAAGAGAATCCGATTCAGGTTGACCAAAAGTTAGAATCTCTGTTTCTTGGTGTAGCAGATACCCTCAAAGCACTTTTAGAGAATTTGAGCGGCCCTTATGGGTTGTCAGAAGAGACAGCCAATACTTTGATGTCAGAAACAGAGCCAGTCTTTCAATGGCTCAACGAACATCTCGAACTGCTCTTACAACAAGGAAACACTGGTGTAGACAGCGGTATTTCAGCGACAGAAATACGTCCGGCTTTGGCAAATAATGCCAACACACTGACAGAAATTTTCATGCAGCGGGATTTCTCTACCCCAGAAGAAGAAAACAGCCAGGTATCTCAGGAACCATCTGTGACATCGCCACAGGAAACAGGTTCGCCGATTGTCGCCAAAGAAACTGAGAATTGGAGCGAGTTTCAAGCCCAAGTGTTGCAAACACTGCGGGAAATGTTGCAATTATTTAAACAAGGAACTACTCTCGAAACTCGACAAAATCTCCAGCAATGTTGTCAACAGTTATTTCAGCTGGGAGATAAATTTGATTTGCCCAAGTGGTGCAATTTATGTCAAGCAGCCACAAACGCGATCGCCAATCCCGATAATTCTTATCTAACTCTGGCTAAAATTGTCATTACAGAAATTAAAAAAGCTCAGGAATTAGTTCTTAAAGGTAAGGAAGCTGAGATTGTCATTAGTCAGCAGCTAGAAGTACTCTTGAGTTTCCCAGAAGTTGAATTAGTAGACATAACTAGTAATTTACCTGAAGAATCTGGGATACAGTCAAGTGCGATCGCTAATGAGCTAGCTTCTATAACTAGTGATGTTATCAGTGGTACTAAAAACTTGATAACTGACCTATCTGAGCCAATTAACAAAGCTCAGGATCTGTCTCCAATATTGCAGAATACTACCGCTGAGTCTCCTTTAATATTTACCCCCTTACCTGGTCATGAAGATGAGACACTACTGACAAATCAGAATCTCGATCCCAAAGGGCCAGAAGTAGGAATAGCTGAGTTAAATACCCTTGCTGATTTATTTGAAGGTGAAACGCCAGAACTAGATGAAACTTGGCAACAAGAGGAAATACTAGACATTACTGCTGCTAATAAATTGGGAATCGATATCACCAGTAGCGATCCAGAGGATACTGATAGCGATTTAGCCGATTTACTATCTTTTGATGAAGATATTAGCAATGATGACTCTCAAAAAACCACAATTCAAACAGAAGATTTCAGTTCATTATTTGGCGACAATTTCTTAGAAAAAGAAAATTTAGAATCGCAACAGCCACAAACAGCAGCAACAAACTTTGATGAGCTAGATTTAGATACACCTACAGACGAAAGTATAGAAGAATTTACGCAAATTCTCTTAGAATATCCAGGAGATATTGCGCCGCAAGATGTGGTACAAGATTTATTAGGACTGGCATTAGATGAAAAAGAAAATTTATCTATTGCGGAAGTAACTCAATCAGAAATTGCAGCGATACCTAATAGAGAAATAACTGAAAACGAGGAAAACACTTTCCATGAATTATTCTCAGAAAGCGAGAATGAAAACTTAATTGAGGAAATTACTTCTAGTAGCGAATCACAACTTAAATTACCCCAACCAGAAAGCTTTTCTTTTGAGAATTTATTTACTGAAATAGAAGAGAATACACCATTTTCTCCAGATAAGTCAGAAATTGGAGATTTATTTGAGACGCCATCAACAATAGCACAGGATTTTTCGTCATCAGCAGAAGATTTGAGCAACTTCTGGAACGACGAAGCACAAATTCAACAACAGCCAGAATTTGACTCAAAACTAGAGCAAGATGTAGCTAAGGCGTTAGAAGAGAGTTTATTTACAGCTGCTGATGATTTTTTTGGCGATACTCCTTCATCCACAGCAAATTTTAACCTGGAAGATTTTGATGTAGCTTTCCCACAGCCAGATGAGCAGCTCGATCTAATATTTTCACCAGATGCTGGGGATGATTTATTTGCAGATTTAGCACCAACCAGTAAGACAATCTCTCCTCAGGTTGATGAGCAAGAACTACCTGTAAACGAGATTAACAGCTTCTTAGAAGAGCAAAGCGATATCTACGCTGGGCTACACTTACCCACTTCACTCTCCTCAACAGCATTACCTCCAGAACCTCTAGATTTTACTCCGGAATTTACTAACCAGTCAAAAGCTTTTGCTGACCTGGAAATTGATTTATTTAATGTTGATACTCCAGAAAAGACTGCTGCTGACACTGAAGAATTGAATTTAGTTGATGACTCATCCGCCACAACAACTCCAGATCTTGATTTCACCTTAGATAACTTTGCTGACAGTGAAAAATTGAATTTAGTTGAGGATTCATCTACCACCGGAGCAACTCTAGATCTCGATTTCACTTTAGATAACTTTGATACCTCAGAAGCGAGCGTTGCTGACAGTGGAGAATTGAATTTATTCGATGAAACATCCGCTACAGCAGCAACTTTAGATCTCGATCTCAATAATTTAGATAATTTTGATACGGCAGAAGTCAGTGTTACTGATAGTAAGGAATTGGCGAGCGTTGAAGATTTACCAGCAACAGAAACTGTCTTCCAAGAATTCGCAACTTTAGAAGAGATAGCGGATAACACAGATGCGATCGCCAGTACAGAACTACCAATAGTCAATGATTTACCAGCAAGAGAAACTGTTCTCCCAGAATTTGCAACTTTAGAAGAGATAGCGGATAACACAGATGCGATCGCCAGCGCAGCACTACCAATAGTCGATGAGTTAAGAGATACAGAAACCATATTCCGAGAATTTCCTAACTTAGAAGAGGTAGCAGATAACACAAATACGCTCGCCAGTACAGAACTACCGATAGTTGATGAGTTAGCAGCGACAGAAACTGTCTTCCAAGAATTCGCAGATCTAGAAGAGTTAGTAGATAACACAGATACGCTCGCCAGCACAGAACTACCGATAGTTGATGAGTTAGCAGCGACAGAAACTGTCTTCCAAGAATTCGCAGATCTAGAAGAGTTAGTAGATAACACAGATGCGATCGCCAGCATAGAACTACCGATAGTTGATGAGTTAGCAGTGACAGAAACTGTCTTCCAAGAATTCGCAGATCTAGAAGAGTTAGTAGATAACACAGATGCGATCGCCAGCATAGAACTACCGATAGTTGATGAGTTAGCAGTGACAGAAACTGTCTTCCAAGAATTCGCAGATCTAGAAGAGTTAGTAGATAATACTGCAAACATTGACTTCAACGATGCTGCGATCGCAGAAAATAAAGTCGCATTGAATTCATCAGATGAAGCCAAGGATTTGTCCGCAACTTTGTTGAACATAGCTCATGCTGTAGTTGCCGATCCTAAATTGGAGCAGCCACCAGCAGTTACATCAGAAGACGAATTTGCAGACCTAGAAACATTATTAGAAGAAGAATTCTCTACTCCCATCCCAGAGGAAGATTTTGCAGCACTGGAAGCATTGCTAGATGAAGAAAACGATGAGGAAATAGCCACACCACCACCTGTTTATCCACAGCAGCAACCACAAACAATTGCTAACAATGCCAACAACACTGTAACTGCACCAGAGATTGACGACGAATTTAGCGATCTAGAAAAATTACTGGCAGAAGCAGATCATACAATATCGCATTCACCATCAGCCAAACCCAAGACGGGCAAAACACCACGCCCCTCAACTCGCCGTGCGGCAAGATTTGAAGAAACGATGAAAGTTCCAGTTAAGCAACTGGATGATATGAGTAATTTGGTTGGGGAGTTGGTGGTAAATCGCAATACCTTAGAGCAGGATCAAGAACGTCTGCGCCAGTCATTAGATAACTTGCTAATTCAGGTGCAACATCTCTCTGATGTTGGGGCGAGGATGCAGGAATTATATGAGCGATCGCTATTAGAAGCCTCGCTTTTAGCCAGCCGTAAAAATAAAGAATCGGGTGCTGCATCCCCAGATTCCAATGCTGATAGGGGTTTTAGTGAACTAGAAATGGATCGGTTTACACCTTTCCATACCTTGTCCCAGGAAATGATCGAAATGATTGTCAGAGTACGGGAGTCAGCGAGTGACATTGACTTTGTGACAGAAGAAACCGAGCGAGTAGCACGACAGTTTCGCCAAGTCACTACCCAGCTACAAGAGGGATTGACACGAGCCAGAATGGTGCCATTTTCCCAAGCAATCGATCGCTTGCGGCGGGGCGTTAGAGATAATGCCATCAAATATGGCAAACAAGTTGAATTAATCATTGAAGGTGGGGATACCTTAATCGACAAAATGATTTTGGATCACCTCACCGATCCGCTAACTCATATGCTCAATAATGCGATCGCTCATGGGATTGAAACGCCAGAGGTACGACAAGCCACAGGTAAAAAGCCCGTAGGCGAGATCGCTATTCGTGCCTTCCACCAAGGGAACCAAACTGTAATCTCTGTGGGTGATGATGGTGCGGGTATCGATACAGAACGCATCAAAGCCAAAGCGTTGAAGTTGGGTATGCTCACACCAGCAGAAGCAAAAACCATAACACGCCCAGAAATCTACGATCTGCTGTTCCAGTCAGGCTTTAGTATTAAAGACCAAGCCGATGAAATTTCAGGTCGCGGTGTGGGTATGGATGTAGTTCGCTCGGAAATTAGCGAAATTCGCGGCACAGTAAATACAGATTCTACCCTTGGTAAAGGAACAACCTTTACAATTCGTTTGCCACTCACATTGAGTATTTGTAAAGCGCTGTGCTGTGTTTCCGATAAAGCTCGCATCGCCTTCCCAATGGATGGTGTAGAAGATACCCTGGATATTCCTGTTAAAAATATCCAACAAAATGCTGATGGGCAAACATTTATTCCTTGGCGAGATACAGTCTTGCCATTCCGTCCCTTAAAAGAGCTTTTAGCCTTCAACCGACAAATCAGCCGCGGTAGTGTTTACGGTGGTACTCGCGATGATGACATGGTTTCTGTGGTTGTAGTGCGATCGGCAAATAATCTAATTGCCCTACAGATTGACTTGGTACTAAGCGAACAAGAAATTGTAATTAAGCAATTTGAAGGGCCAGCACCCAAACCTCTAGGTGTAGCTGGTGCGACAGTTCTAGGTGATGGTCGTATTATGCCAATTGCTGATGTCCTAGAAATCATGGATATCTTCCAAGGACGGATATCTAAACAAAGTGGTGGCATTTGGCAGCAGAAAGCGACTCCCATCACACCAGAAGTCCCAGCTGTGAAGATTGATCCAACTGTGCTGATTGTTGATGACTCGATTACAGTCAGAGAATTACTCTCCCTCACCTTTAACAAGGCAGGTTATCGCGTAGAACAGGCTCGTGATGGACAAGAGGCTTGGGATAAACTTCGTTCTGGTTTGCCTTGCGATATTGTATTTTGCGACATTGAAATGCCCCGGTGTGATGGACTGGAGTTGCTCTCTCGGATTCAGAAAGATAACAACCTCAACCACCTACCAATCGCTATGCTCACCTCACGGGGTGCAGATAAGCACAGACAAATGGCAATCCAACTTGGTGCTAGCGGTTACTTTACCAAGCCTTACCTAGAAGAAGCTCTACTGGAAGCAGCAGTACGGATGCTCAAAGGAGAGAAACTTATTCACAGTACTACTGCTTAAACAACTCAATGGTCAAAGTTTCATGGACTCGGCTGTTAGCAATCTTCTTGGTGACAGTGATGATTTGCCGATGGTTGCTACCTGCTACTGTCGCTAATGCTACAATTTCCACTAAGTTTCCTTCACCAGTACTAGTCGAGAAATTAACAGATGGGGAAAGTATGAATAGGAAACCGTCTCTAAAACAGGTTTCCCTTACCCCATCTTCCGAACATTACGCACGGCAAAGAGCTCCATTAAAAACTATGTTGACTTATCCACTTAGCCACAAGAGCGATCGAGTCGATAACTACCACGGCACTGTAGTAGCAGATCCTTACCGTTGGTTAGAAAATCCTGATTCGGCAGAAACAAAAACTTGGATTGAAGCAGAAAATAAAATTACTTTTGCTTACCTTAATGAGATTCCTGCCAAGGAAAAAATTAGACAACGCCTCACTAAACTCTGGAATTACGAACGATATAGTATTCCATTTAAAGAAGGTGAATCTTTAGAAAAGAATGCGACCGAACGCTATTTTTATTTCAAAAATGATGGGCTGCAAAACCAAAGCGTTCTCTATACTCTTAAAACTCTTGATGCCCAACCAAAAGTTTTACTTGACCCGAATAAACTCTCAGAAGATGGTACAGTTGCTCTTGCCGACTTATCTATTAGTGATAATGGTCAACTTTTAGCTTATGGTTTATCTACATCCGGTTCTGATTGGCAAGAATGGAAAGTTCGTGATATCGAGACTGGTGAAGATCTAAAAGATCAACTGAAGTGGATTAAATTCTCTGGTGTATCCTGGACAAATGATAATCAAGGCTTTTTCTATAGTCGCTACGATGAACCGCAAGAAAAAAGCAAATTAGAAGCGGAAAATGCGATCTTGGGATCTCCCCAGGAAGAGCAATTTTCCAAGACAGATGTTAACTACTATCAAAAACTTTATTATCACCGACTGGGTACTCCACAATCAGAAGATTTATTAATCTATGAGCGCCCCGATCAAAAAGAATGGGGATTTAATGGTGACGTTACTGAAGATGGCAAATATTTAATAATTTCAGTTTGGTTGGGTACTGATTCCAAAAATTTAGTTTTTTATAAAGATTTAAATAATACCAATACTGAAGTGGTAGAGCTGATTAATAAGTTTGAGGCTGATTACAGTTTTATTGATAACGATGATAATATCTTCTATTTTCGCACAGATTTAAACGCACCGCGTGGCAGAATTATTGCTGTTGATATTAAAAAACCAAACTCAAAGAATTGGCAGGAAATCATACCCCAGTCAGCAGAAACTTTAGAAGGTGTAAGTATACTTAATAATCAGTTTGTCGCTGATTATCTTAAAGATGCTCGCAGCCAATTCAAAATTTTCGACCTCAAGGGTACATTTGTGCGCGAGGTAGAATTACCTGGACTTGGTTCTGTAAATGGCTTTGATGGCAAGCGTTATGATACAGAAACTTTTTATAGTTTTACTAGTTTCACTACACCAGGTACTATCTATCGCTATGATATGGTAACGGGGAAAAGTGAAGTTTACCGTCAGCCAACAGTAGATTTTAATCCCGCAGATTACGAGACAAAACAAGTTTTTTATCAAAGTAAAGATGGCACAAGAGTGCCTATGTTTATCACTCACAAAAAAGGCATTAAATTAGATGGAAATAACCCTACCTATCTCTATAGTTATGGTGGTTTTAATGCCTCAATGACACCTAGTTTTTCTGTGAGTATTTTGGTGTGGATGGAAATGGGCGGCGTCTATGCGATGCCAAATATTCGTGGTGGTGGAGAGTACGGTGAAGAATGGCATCAGGCGGGAATGAAGTTGAAAAAGCAAAATGTTTTTGATGACTTTATTGCTGCTGCTGAGTGGTTAATCGCGAATAAATATACCAAATCTGAAAAACTAGCAATTGGCGGTGGTAGCAATGGTGGTTTATTAGTGGGTGCTTGCATGAGTCAGCGTCCCGATCTGTTTGGTGCTGCTTTACCCGCAGTTGGCGTAATGGATATGTTGCGGTTCCACAAATTTACTATTGGTTGGGCTTGGACATCAGAATACGGTTCTCCAGACAATCCAGAAGAATTTAAAGCATTATATGCCTATTCACCACTGCACAATTTAAAACCAGGTACAGCTTATCCCGCAACATTAATTACTACTGCCGATCATGACGATCGCGTTGTTCCTGCTCATAGTTTCAAATTTGCAGCTGCTTTGCAAGCGGCTCAGGCAGGTAATGCACCAGTGCTAATTAGAATTGAGACTAAGGCAGGACATGGTGCTGGTAAACCCACAGCTAAGATTATTGACGAAGTTACAGATAAGTGGGCGTTCTTAGTGCGTACCTTAGATATGAAAGTTTAGAAATTAGTAAGTAAACCTGATATTAAATTGTATCTGGTTCGATATATAACTCTCGCAGTTCCTATTTAGTAAAGGGCGGAGTTTCCCCGCCCCTAAAGATGCATCTGTTGCATTCTTTTTTCAAATTGGTATTACGTGCCCGATCGCAATTGCTCAATTACACCACGGTCTTCTAAAGTAGATAAATCTCCTGCAATCTCTTCACCAGCAGCCAAAGCTCTGAGGACACGCCGCACAATCTTACCGGAACGGGTTTTGGGTAAGGCATCCGTAAAGCGAATTTCACTAGGACGGGCAATTACGCCAATTTCTTGGACAACGTGCTTTTTCAATTCCTTAGCTAATTCTTCACTAGGAGAATACCCTTCTTCTAAGGTGACAAAGGCGACAATTTCTTCACCTTTGATTTCCTCTGGTCTACCGACTACTGCTGCTTCTGAAACTGCTTGGTGAGAAACTAAGGCTGATTCTACTTCCATCGTCCCCAAGCGGTGTCCGGCAACATTAATTACATCGTCTACTCGACCCATAATCCAGAAGTAGCCGTCTTCGTCTTTGCGTGCGCCATCACCTGTGAAATAGATATACTTGCCATTTTTGGGGGGGATATGTTCCCAATAGGTGCTGCGATAACGGTCAGGGTTGCGGTAGACATTTCTTAGCATTCCCGGCCAGGGATTATGAATCACTAGATATCCGCCCTGATTTGCACCGACAGGATTGCCTTCTAAATCCACCACATCTGCCACAATTCCGGGGAATGGTAGAGTTGCAGAACCGGGTTTGGTAGGAATTGCTCCGGGTAAAGGGCTAATCATTGCGCCGCCTGTTTCAGTTTGCCACCAGGTATCTGTAACTGGACAACGTTCGCCGCCAATTACGCGGTAGTACCACATCCAAGCTGTGGGGTTAATTGGTTCTCCCACCGATCCCAGCAAGCGCAAGGAAGATAAATCTCGTGCTTTGGGCAGTTCTTCGCCCATTTTCATGAAGGTACGAATAGCTGTAGGTGCGGTGTAAAAAATGGTGACGCGGTATTTTTGAATCACATCCCAAAAACAACCAGGATTGGAACTGCGGGGAGCGCCTTCGTACATCACCGTTGTGGCACCGTTAGACAGCGGCCCGTAAATAATGTAACTGTGTCCAGTAATCCAACCCACGTCAGCAGTACACCAGAGGATATCGTTGTCTTTGACATCAAAAATCCATTTGGTGGTGATGTGGCTGAAGAGGCTGTAACCGCCAACAGTGTGGACAACGCCTTTGGGTTTACCTGTAGTTCCAGAAGTGTAGAGGATAAATAGCGTATCTTCGCTGTCCATTGGCTCGGCTGGACAATCAATTGCTACATCTTGGCGTAGTTCGTGCCACCAAAGGTCGCGCTCGGGAATCATGTTAACTTCGCGATCGGTGCGCTTGACTACCAAGACATTTTGGACGCTAGGCGCACCATTATCTGCCAATGCACGATTGACCTGCTCTTTTACTGGTACGATCGCATCTTTACGCCAGCCGCCATCAGCAGTAATCACAATTTTGGCTTGAGCGTCTACAAGTCTTTCTTTTAAAGCTTCAGCGCTGAAACCAGCAAAAACAACAGTGTGAATCGCACCAATTCGCACACAAGCCAACATCGCGATCGCGGCTTCGGGAATCATCGGCATATAAATACCAACGCGATCGCCTTTCTGTACACCCAGCTTTTTCAACACATTCGCCATTTGGCAAACTTCCTGATGTAACTGGGCATAGGTAAAAGTGCGCGAATCCCCTGGTTCTCCTTCCCAAATTAACGCAGTCTTGTCACGCCGACCGTCTGTAAGATGGCGATCCAGGCAGTTATAGGAAATATTTAACTTACCCCCGACAAACCACTGAGCAAACGGAGGTTGCCAATCTAGCACCTTGTCCCACTTCTGGAACCAGTGCAACTCTTTTTCTGCCAGTTCTCCCCAAAATCCTTCGGGGTCAGCTACGGATTTTGCGTAGATGCGTTGGTATTCTTCCAGACTTTTAATATAAGCAGCTTGCGAAAATTCCCTAGGAGGTTGAAATAAACGTTCTTCTTGCAGAATCGATTCTATAGTGGCTTGTGACATAATCTTGCTCCGCTATTTTTTTAAGTACTTCCCAACTTCCCACTCCTCACTAATTAAGCTGTGACACATTGCACATTCCATTGACTCTTGGCTCTTGGCTCTTGACTTTTGACTCTTGACCCTACAAATCAATTTCCGCCCTGGTTATATCAGCACTACGATGCAATCTGAAGCCAACTTTTTCACAAACTCGTTGCATGGCAACATTTTCTGACAGAATGTCGGCAGTGATGCGCTGGATATTTTCATGACGACCAACTTGTAGTAGTTGGTGTAAGATTTCTGTACCTAAACCCAAGCGTTGGTAGGGATCGCTGACTAGTAGGGCAAATTCCGCCTCTCTCACACCATGTAACTGACTCAAGCGACCTATGGCCAAAATTTCATGATTTCCTGTTGTGGGATTTTTATGATCGGCAACCAATGCCATTTCGCGATCGTAGTCAATAAAACACAGGCGCATCATTCGTTCGTGGGCTATTCGCTGACTCAACTTGATCAAATGGAAGTAACGAAAATAGACGCTTTGCTCTGACAGGGTTTTATGGAACTGCACAATTAGCGGCTCATCTTCCGGGCGGATGGGACGGATAGTAAGCGAAGTACCATCTTTTAGCGTCCAAGGTGTGATGTATTGTGTTGGATAGGGACGAATTGCCGATTTTGGCAGTTGATCTTCCCTAACTTCTGGGGGGTGGAGGACGATTCGTGCATCTAGAGCAATTAGTGAGGAAGCAGCAGAGAATTCTTGTTCTGTACTATCAAACCGCGCCCACAAGGGATTGATATCAATTTCTTTAATCCAAGGTTGTTCTACAACTAGTTGGGAAAATCGCACTAATAAATGTTCTAAGGCGGCTAAATCTACAGGCGCGCGTCCCCTCACACCTTTGAGGGCTTTGTAAATCTGCGTTTGTTCCATCATTCGCCGTGCCAAGGTAGTGTTTAGGGGTGGGAGTGCGATCGCTCTATCTCTAAACACCTCCACTAATTGTCCCCCCGCACCAAACAGCAGTACTGGCCCGAACTGTGGATCGAGGCTGCTACCAATAATCAATTCGTAGCCACCATTGAGGTTAATCATTGGCTGCACTGTCACCCCTAAAAAGTGTTCTATTCCTACTTTTTCGGTGACAGAATTTTTAATTGTGCGATACGCCCAGCGCACAGCGTCTGCATCCATGAGATTTAACTGCACGCCGCCTACATCGGTTTTGTGGGTGATGGTCTTCGATAGCAGTTTGAGGACTACCGGATAACCAAGGGAATTTGCACAGTCAACAGCTTCGTCTTCGGTTGCTGCCGTGCAGGCTTTTAGCGTAGGGATACCGTATGCTGCTAAGATTTGCTTTGATTCTGCCTCCGTGAGAATGGTTCGCCCTGCCTGATGAACTGTGGTAATCAGCTTTTCTGCCAGGTCGCGGTTAGGGATACCGTCTTCTTCCTCTGGCAATACCGGAGTTTCGTAAATACCGCGTAGGTTGTAGCTATACTGCCACATATAAGTAAATACACGTGCTGCTGAATCCGGGTAGGGATAGGTGGGAATGCTAGCGCGATTGAGAATTGCCTCCCCTGCCATGACCTCAGCCCCTCCCATCCAGGTTGCGATAATTGGCTTGCCAGAAGGAACTTGTCCTTTTTCAATGCCAGATTTTAACTGCTCGGCAGTTTGGGTAGGGTCGGTCATTGCCTGGGGTGTGAGAATCAAAAGGATACCGTCACTATTTGGATCTTTCGCGGCAATCTCCAGCGTTTTGCTGTAACGTTCGGGGTCGGCATCTCCGAGAATATCGATCGGGTTGCCATGACTCCAGTAAGATGGCAGGGTTTGGTTGAGGGCGGTAATTGTCTCTGGCGCGAGTTCGGCTAATTCTCCCCCGGTGGTAATGAGAAAATCTGTTGCCAGCACTCCTGGCCCGCCAGCGTTAGTAATCATCGTCAGGCGCGGCCCTTTAGGGCGGGGTTGTTTTGCTAATACCTCCGCCATGTTGAACAGTTCGGAAATTTTCGTCACTCTCAACACACCACTTCTGCGGAAAGCCGCATCGAGAACTTCATCGCTACCAGTGAGCGCTCCGGTATGGGAAGCTGAGGCTTTAGCGGCGGCTTCAGTCCGACCTGCTTTAATCACAATAATCGGCTTTGTTAAAGCTACCTCACGGGCTGCGGAAAGAAATGACCGCGCATCGCCAATCGATTCCATGTAAATGACAATACTTTGGGTGCGAGGGTCATCACCGAGGTAATAAATTAAGTCGCCCCAACCGACATCTAACATAGAGCCGATGGACATAAAGGCGCTAAACCCAACATTTTCTCGCAAACTCCAATCAAGAATAGAAGTGCAAAGCGCACCACTCTGGCTAATAAAACCGACTTTCCCAGGACGTGCCATTGTACTGGCGAATGTGGCATTTAATCCAGTGTGGGGATTCATTACGCCCAGGCAGTTAGGGCCGATGATCCTCAACCTGCCTAGGCGAGCTTCCTGTAAAATTTGTTGCTCTAATTCAATACCAGGTGCGCCAATTTCCTTAAAACCAGCAGACACAATCACTGCACTTTTAACCCCAGCTGCCACACACTCTCTAACAATTCCTGGTACTGTAGGGGCTGGTGTGGCAATTACTGCTAGATCCACTCCATCGGGAACTTCTGCGATATTTGCGTAGCTCTTAATACCCATAACGCTGTGGTGTTTGGGATTCACAGGAAACACCGTACCGCCAAAGGGATTGCTAATTAAGTTCCACAATAAAGTACGTCCTACACTCCCAGGCGAGTCACTAGCACCAATTACAGCTACCGTTTCCGGCGCAAAAATCGAACTGAGGGGCTGGCGCTCGGTGCGGAGAATGTCGTAGGTGGGATCGGTTTTAAATATATTGGGGGTTTGCATTCCGCTAAACCTCGTTAATTGAACAGCGTATCTTGCATACTCTCTGGTTACATTATGAGGTTAGGAGAAATATTTGAGGAACTTGTGAGGATATTGGAGAGATTTCGTGTAGTTGGCGAATAGTTAGTGCAATTAAAGCGATCGCGATCGCACTTGTCATAGGGCTACTAACGTTAATTATTTCATTGTCTAGCAGTTGTCTTCAGTTATCTCGATCGTCAATCGCGAACTCTGGTAACAAACCTAGTGCAGTGCAGAAGTTCTCAGAATATGTCGCAGTTTCCCAATGATTTGCAGATTTGACTTGGCCTGGAGTTAAATTCACTGTCATAAAGAGGTCAGTATTTTCCAAGTTTGCTCCACTGAGGTTTGCTCCACTGAGGTTCGCATATCTCAGGATGGCTTGACTGAGGTTGGCTCCACTAAAGTTGGCATACCTGAAGTTTGCTTTCCTAAGTTTGGCTCCGCTGAGGTTTGCACAGCTTAAATCAAGGTGCTTATCTTCTGGGTCTTTAGTTGAATCACGTCTTGCAATAACAGTGAGGGCTGCTTGAACATCTGTAGAAATTTTCCGAGTCTCTTCTTGCTGAAAATTTTTGTTTTGCTGTATGGGGGATTTTTCCTGCACAAAGGAAGTTAGAACTTCCATAATTGTCCAGTGATCTTTTTCAGAATCTTTTGCAATTCTTTCTAGTGCGTAAATTCCTCCTAGACGGACTTCTAGTTTATCATCTCCTAGATGCTCAACTGCTTTTGAAAAACGCTCTGTAATTAATCGCTCTTGAGTCAGTTTAATATTCCAAATAACGAAAATACCACCACTAATTGTTGCAATTGTTTTAACTGCTTCTATCCAGACTTTAGCTTTTTCTTTCTCTTCAACTAAATTCCAGAATCTAAGAAAATCCTTAATTGCAAGCATTGTAACTGTCAAAACTAGGAATGTGAAAAACACAATTACCTGTTTTTTGCTTTTCTGTAAAATCGATTGACCTGGGTTGTAAAAGAAGTATTCCGCTACTTTGATTAACCCGTACCCTAGGTTTATTAATTTCTGACTAGCCTTTCTCAAGGTTAGATAAATTTCTTCTGCATTCGGCATTTTACTAACACCGCCAAATTTTGTTGATAAGATTTTATTCCAACCTGACTAATCGATTTATATCCTGAATTTAAGAAAGAAGTCGAGGAACTTGTGAGGAATTTTTAACTACACTAAACAACTCTCAACTGTTGCTACTACTGATTGAGCTAATGACTTTAAATCATAACCCCCTTCTAAACCAAACAAAATTCGATGGGTGATTTGCAAACAATAATTTGTAAACACTCCAAAGTCTTGTGGTTGTAAAGAAATATTCGCTAATGGATCGTCTTGAGTTGCGTCATAACCTGCGCTAATTATTAATAAATCTGGCTGAAAGTTAGTTAAAAATGGTATGACTTTTTGTTCAAATAAAGGTTGATAATCAGCCATTGTGCTACCGGGAAGCATAGGTAAATTTAGCACATTATTATATTTACCTTGTTCGTTAGCATTGCCAGTCCCAGGAAATAAGGGCGATTGATGTAAGGAGCAGTAGGCAATGTTAGGATTACTTTGCAAAATGGTTTGTGTACCATTGCCGTGATGCACATCCCAATCGAGAATGGCGATGCGGTTAACTCCTGGGTGTTCTAAGGCATAATTGGCTGCACAGGCTTCATTATTAAATATGCAAAATCCCATCCCCACTTCACGCAGCGCATGGTGTCCGGGGGGACGCGCCAGGACAAACACGGGTTCGTGAGTTGCTAGAACGTCATCTACTCCATCTAAATAAGCATTTACCGCCAGTAATGCGACTTCATAAGTGCGTGGAGAAACAACTGTATCGTTATCTATGTAGCCACCACCTCGATTACACAATGCCCTAACGCCATCGATATAGCGAGTATCGTGGACTTGTTGCAGATAAGGCATGGGGTCGCGTTTTTCAATGGGAGTAGGCGATCGCCATTCTAGTTTATCAGCCCAAGGTGCAGCTTTTAGGGCTTTGGCGATCGCTCTCAACCGATCTGGACTTTCCGGGTGAAAAAAACCAGTATCGTGTAGCAAAAATTCATCGGAGTAAATAATTGGTAGCATAGGGTGTGCGAGAAGGCAGAGGACAGTCCCGATGAAAATTTTTTCATCTCCAAGCATGAAAGAGAAGGGGACAAGAAGGATAACTAAGCAGGAGATTTCTTACCCCTTCCTGCCTATTTTTAAAACAGACGGTAGCATTTCGATTTTCGAGTAATCAATTGCTATTTTGCATACTACATTTGCCCTGTTTGACGCTACATTTGCTATTTCGGATACTACATTTGCTATTTCCGAGTACTCAATTGCCATTTTGGAGCCATCAATTGGTATTTTGGGGTACTCAGTTGCGATTTCAGAGTACTCAATTGCTATTTCGGAGTCATCAATTGCGATTTCAGAGTACTCAATTGCCATTTCGGAGTCATCAATTGCTATTATTCTTTCTCCCGTCTGCCTTATTTTCAAGCTGGGCGTTTCAGTAAGGCTTCGGCTCAGGAAACATCTAATGAAGTAAGTTCCAATTCCGTACCTTTGCGAACTTCACAATATGGTTGATGGCACTCTGGACACTCGTAACGCGAATCGCTAGGCTGGAATTCTATGTTGCAGTTGGCACAATAGCAGACAGCAGAAACATAATCAACTTGAAGTTTTGCCATGTCTGCTATTGTTCCTTTTTTAACAACATCAAAAGCCTGTTCTAAAGACTCTGGTGTTACACCTGCTGCTGTACCAACACGCATTTCAATTGTATAAATGTGGTGCGCGCCGTCTTGTTTGGCTCGCTCTACAGCAGAGTTCACAATGTTTTGCATTAATGCAACTTCATTCATATATTTTACCTTGGTTAACGATCTGGGCGATTTTTTCAACAGCGATCGCTACTCCTTGTTCGGCAATTGGTGATAAGCGATCGCCTACGGTAAAATCTTCTCCAGGGACAATCACCCACCAAGCGGTTGGACAATGACCATAAAGCACTTGAGTCAGCGCTAAAAGCGATCGCGGATCGGCTGTATGTCCTGTAATAATGTTGGAAGAGTTTGGTGAGAGCGATCGTACTTGCACTTCGGAGCTTTCGGAAGTTAAACAAGCATCGATAAAAATTGCTAAATCAGCGTTTGCTAAAATTTCCGCCAGTTCAGGGGTAAGTTGATGGACAGCCAGAGATTTCACATTCGATAACTGCAACGTATTCGCTACCCTTTGTCCAATGCCATCATCGCTTCGTAAATCGTTGCCGTAACCGATAGCTACTATATTGCCCATTATCTTTACCTGCCCAGCCTTATTTTCAAGTTAGGCAAGAAACTTGAGGAACTTGTGAGGAAGCAGAAGAGGATCGATAACTCCTCCTAATCTATATATTTACAACCAAGATTCAATAGACAATATTCTTACTTGTTGAATTCTCTGAAAGTCGCTATCAGCTGATACAACGCTAAGACCGTATTGTAGAGCTACAGCAGCAATCCAGAGGTCATTTTCATCAAACCCCAGGTCTGTCATCTGAGTTTTTCTCCGCTTGCTTTTATCTTTGGGGCCAAATTGTCTCATCAAGGCTGCTTTGAGTTGACCGTAAATGTTAGCCGTGTCTTCTGTCACATTGTAAATGCGTATATCTTCAAAAAATTCTGTCAGAGAAGCAAGATTAGTTTCCCTCTAAGCAGAATTTTCCATCATGTATGTTAGTTCTCCTTGGACAATTACGCAGGTAGCGATGTTTAATTCTCCAACCTCAGTTATTCGATGAATAACATTTGGTGTGCCAAGGATAATAGCACTACAGTGATTAGTATCTAGCAGGTACATTACTCAAAAGGATTTAAGTCATAATCGAATTTAGCTTTGCCACGAGTCGCGTAAACGGACTGAAGACACTCATCAAAGTCATCACCAGCCCAAGTACCTGCGTGTCTGAGGATGGAACGGCCAGAAGCCTGACGGTAAGATACTGTCGGTTTTTCTTCTGGTTGATTTAGGGTATCGGAACTGGCTGTTTCTGGCTGAATATGTTGAGAATGCGTATCTTGTTTTACTGCTGTTTGCTTAGTCTTTAAAAAACGTAGAAAATCAAGAGTTTCTTCTAAGAGTGACTCTGGAGATGATTCAATTTCTTGGAGTAGGATTTCTTTGATATTCATAAAAATATTTTTGACATGGTTGGTAAACAAAAAATGGCTTTCTATTTTATTATCATAAACGCATTAATTTCATACTAATTAAAATAATGTTTGTGATACATAAAGTTATTCATAAGGGCACGAAAATGTTGTGCCCCTACTTCATTCTTAATTTTGATTACGCCAAACTTCATTAACAACAGTCCCATCTGCTGCGACTAATTCCAGATGCAATGGCATTTGCCCGACTGCATGAGTCGAACAACTTAAACAAGGATCAAAAGCTCGAATTCCAGCTTCAACACGGTTTAACATTCCTTCGGGAATTTCGGAACCATGAATAAAATGTCTGGCAATTTGAGCGACTGTGCGATTCATTGCTAAATTATTTTGACCTGTAGCAATCACTAAATTAACTTTCACAATTAAACCATTTTCATCTACTTTGTAATGGTGGAATAATGTACCTCTTGGTGCTTCGCTGACACCTACTGCTTCTAATTGATTAATCCCAGCATCAGCACGCAGTCGATTTGAGAATAAATCGGGGTCATCTAATAAAATTTCTACTCTTTCAATTGATGCCAAAATTTCAATTAATCGGGCGTAATGATAGAAAAATGATGAGGTAGCTGTGCCTTTACCTCTATCTCTGAATTCGCGCAATTCTGCATCAGCTAATGGTGTACCAATATAACTGCAAACATTCAACCGTGCTAACGGCCCGACTCGATAGATACCACTATCTAAAGTACAATGTCCTTCTTGGTCAGGATAACCTAAAGGACGATAATAGGGAGATTTTAAATATGAATCTGGTTGAACAGCTTCGCCAATAAATTCATGATAGTTAGTTGCTTCAAGTTTATCGGCAATAATATTACCTGCACTATCAACAAAGCGAATATATCCGTCGTAATTTTCCCACAAACCATCAGGTGTGACTAATCCCATAAATAATGTTGGGAAATTCCCAAAGGTTTGCACTTCTTTTTGATAATCATTAAGTATGTGCTTAAATATGCCCAGTGCATCGATAATTGTATTTCGCGCTTCGGGAATGCGATTTTTAATGTGGGTGCGTCCTTCTGCTGATAAGGGTTCGCGCACGCCACCAGGAACCGCCCAAGATGGATGTATTTTCCGCCCGCCTAACAGTTCAATAATTTCTTGTCCAAATTGACGCAAGCGAATTCCGCCACGGGCTAGTTCTGGTTCGGCTGCAATTAATCCAAATACGTTGCGTTTTTGCGGATCGCTATCCATTCCTAATAGTAAATCTGGGGCGCTGAGGTGAAAGAAACTCAGTGCATGAGATTGAATAATTTGTCCCAAATTCATTAAGCGACGCAGTTTTTCGGCTGCTTTGGGAATTGTCACAGCTAAAATGCGATCGCCTGCTTTGGCTGAAGCTAATAAATGACTTACCGGACAAATACCACAAACCCGCGCTGTAATTCCTGGCATTTCCCAAAAAGGACGACCTTCGCAAAATTTTTCAAATCCGCGAAATTCGGTGACATGAAATCGCGCATCGCTAACTTCTCCGCTATCATCCAAGTAAATAGAAATTTTGGCGTGTCCTTCAATGCGAGTGACAGGATCGATAATAATTGTTTGCGACATAAGACTTTGTTTTAGATTGTGAGTTGCATAGATCCCCAATTTCTTTGAAAAGTCGGGGATCTTGTAGACTACGAAACCATTTGCAGTTGAGGAACTGTCATGCGATCGCCTGCTAAGTACAAGATTTCGTTATTAGTCGCTGCACTAATTTTTGACCAAGCTGGAAAGATAGCTAGCAGAATTCCTAACAACAGCAAAACTAAAATAAAAAAGATTCTTTTTATAGAGGCAATTTGCTTGATTTTGCTGATATTCATCGGTTTACCTCGCTAATTGAGGATATTTAGCCAAACTTGATGAATTCGCGTCCTTCTAATTCTGGTTTTTCGCCTCGCAATAATGACTCTAGTACGGTGCGAATGCGAGTTGCTGAGGGCGGACAACCTGGTAAATAAATATCAACTGGTACTAATTTATGCACTGGTTGTACTTTATCTAATAACGGCGGGACAATGCCAGGTGCTTGGGGAATTTGTCCGTACATATCGGCGGCTTCAATGTAACAACGCTGAAGCACGGGTTCAGCGCTACCTAAAGGATTGCGTAAAGCAGTAACATTGCCTGTAACAGCACAGTCTCCAAAGGAAATTAAAATTTGCGATCGCTCTCTCACTTTCTGAATCATTTCCAGATGTTCTTCATTAGCGATCGCACCTTCTACTAATACTACATCTACCCCTTGCGGATATTCCTTAATATCAGCGAAGGGAGTGTAAACTATATCCACCTGCTGGGCTAAATCAATCAGCCATTCATCCAAATCGAGAAACGACATATGACAGCCAGAACAACCGCCAAGCCATACTGTTGCTAATTTCAAACGATTCATAATATTCCTAATTTGTCATTTGTCATTCGTCATTTGTTCTTCTTCTCCTCATCTCCCCCTTGTCCTCCCTTCGGGTACTCTGCGAGAACTCCTACCCTGCGGGAAGGGCTTTGCCCAACGGATAACGCCAGTCGCCTGCGGAGGAGCCACTGCGTTGGGCGGGTTTCCCGACTTGAAGCAAGTGGCGTTGGAAACCCTCCCGCAGCGCTGGTCTCATCCCACACTCCCCACCCTCTCCCTACAGGTTCCATTGCTGTTTTTCCCTTGCTGTGACTAGGAAATCGAGTTTAGCGCGATCGTGTTTCATTTCACCGACTGTCGAACCTTGGTTAAAAATTGCACCTGTTGGACAAGCATTAACGCACTTACCGCAAGAAGTACAAGTGTCTGAGGTTCCCCAAGGCTGATTTAAATCGGTAATCACGTGAGATTTTGTCCCTCTTCCCGCCATGTCCCAAGTATACGCGCCTTCAATCTCATCACAAACACGGACGCAACGAGTGCAAAGAACACAACGGTTATGGTCAATACCAAAGCGATCGTGAGAAACATCAACTTTGCGATTGGGGAAATGGTATTCCAAACGCACGTGTTCCATGCCCATTTCCACAGCTAGGTCTTGCAATTCACAATTGCCATTGGCTACGCAGACTGAACAAATGTGATTGCCCTCAGCAAACAGCATTTCGATAATTGTGCGACGATATCTTTGGAGGCGATCGCTATGAGTTTTAACTTCTATTCCTTCTGATACTTTCGTCGCACAAGCAGGTTGAAGTTTATTACTGCCAGCAATTTCCACTAAACATAGACGACAAGCACCAACATCTGATACTCCGTTTAAATGGCAGAGTGTCGGGATGTGAATTCCAGCCTCCTGCGCCGCTTCGAGAATAGTTTCCTCTTCACGAGCGCTAATGAGTTGGTCGTTGATTGTCAAAGTTTTTACTGACATTGCCCTTAGCCTCAATTAAAATTAGCCTTTGGCTATTGAAATACCCTGCGTCTTGATTTATAGGCTAAGAGTTTGAGGAACTTGTGAAGGTTACGAATAATGAAGAACCGTGAAATTTATTTCAAATCAGAAATTTAAGGGTTTTTAACTGGTTTTACAATATGTGAAGTTGATTTACAAATTAGAAATTTGAGATTCTTAAGTTGCGCTCGTGCGATCGCTTTTAGAGTTGAGGATTTGAATCAAACTAATCACATCTTTCACAGAAATTCCAATTAATTTTATATATCTTCAGTCCCAAAAACTTCCCAAATTAAAATTAAACTAGTCAATCTTTCCCCAATGGATAATTACAAACTGATTAGCGATCGCATAGCGACTCCTTTGGAGTATCGCTCTTTTTTGCTAAAACCCTGTAATATCATTTCATGATTGACCATGACCAATTATTTAAAAAGCTCTTAGAAAACTTCTTTCCTGAGTTCATAGAGCTATTTTTCCCCGATATCACTAACTACTGGGAACGCGACAGTATCGAATTTTTAGCCCAAGAGATATTTACAGATATCACTGTGGGAACCAAGAAAATCGTTGATTTAGTTGTCCGCGCATCTTTCCGCGATCGAGATTCATTATTTATCATCCATACCGAACATCAATCATCCAGTGAATCTGATTTTAATGCGCGAATGTTTACCTATTTTGCACGTTTGCACGAAAAATATGGCTTGCCAATTTACCCGATTGTCTTATATTCTCACGACTCACCCCTAACCCGCGAACCAAACATTTACACCGTTGAGTTTCCTGGTTGGAAAGTCCTAGAATTTAACTACAGGGTTATTCAATTAAACCAACTTAATTGGCGCGATTTTGTGAATATACCCAACCCAGTTGCAAGTGCTTTAATCGCAAAAATGCGGATGGACAAACAAGAACGTCCCACCGTGAAATTATTGTCATTACAGTTACTTGTGAGTTTGGGACTCAATCCTGCACAAATTGAATTAATTTCGCAATTTATCGATGTTTACCTGGAATTAAACACCCAAGAAGAAGCCGTTTTCCAATCGCAACTTGCTACCATTGAACCAGCACGGGAGGAAGAAGTTATGGAGATTGTCACAAGTTGGCAACGTAGAGGAAGGGAAGAAGGAAGAGAACAGGGAAAACAATTAGAAGCATGTACGATGGTTCTGCGCTTGCTCAATCGTCGTGTCGGTGCTTTAACTCCCCAGTTACAAGAACGGATTCAACAGCTATCAACCCCACAGTTAGAGGATTTGGGCGAAGCTTTGTTAGATTTTAGCGCGATCGCTGATTTAGAAAACTGGTTGATTGCCAATGAAAATTGAGGATAAAGAAAATATTACTCAGTAAGCTTTTCAATCCTTAGGCAGAAAATCAGCTTGCTCGATTGTGGCACGGAAAAATTCTGAATAACGGTCTGTACCAAACCACCAACCTACACCCATTTGGCAGGGAATTGTAAAACCACCAAATGTTTTTTCTGCTTGAACTACTCCACCAAAGGGAATGTAAGCAAAGCTACCATCTTCTGTGTGTTCTCCCCAACGGGGTACAGATAGCTTCAGTAGTTTGCCATCAGCGTCTATATTCAGCGTCAGAGTTATCGGTTCGCCATCAATCTTGAAGCTAGCTTGAATAGTGTTCTCATCAATTACTTGCCAACTCACGCCACGTTGAGGTAGCAAAGCAGAAGGTAGCCAGATCAATTCTCCAGCGAATCGCCCAATACTAGCACGGGCAAGATCGGGACTGTGAGCATTGACGATGGGAATCAGTCCCCCCAGAAAAAACCGCATTCGACCAGAGCCGTTAGTATAGTAATCAGCTCCCACAAATTGAGACAAACCGCGACCGATAACTGCTTTCCAAACAAATCCTTTCAAAGCAGAGATAATTTCTTGTGCCTGCATCGGCATCCAAGGTTTATCCTGTAGCATTCTAAAACTGCCACTCATTTGTAAGCTGACAGAAGAAGCTAAAGGAGTTCCCGGTGCGATCGCATGAAGAAAGTAGCGCTGTACGGGAGCAGGTAATTCTGCAACCATGTCTTCAGTGAAAGCAAGGGCTGCTGGGACTGCTTTTAGCGATCGCCAAATCCGATCGATTTCTCGGTCGGCTTTTATTTTATTGATAACTAAAGCGATAAATGCGATCGCAAACAATAGACCAATGCCGAGTAAAATTTTGGCAATCATTCTCCGCCCCCCTGCTTATCATGAGTCTATTGGGGAACTCCAAAAAATAAATTATCCAAATTGCTGCGCTGAAAATGGCTGTGATTCCTTTTTGCTCCTTTATTACCTAGCAAATCGAATTTTCATAGCCCAACGCCCATCTTTCATGCGAATTACTCTAGGTTATCTCGTTTCTCAACCACAATGGTGAGATGCGCAACCATCGCGCCAATCACGCCAACAGCAGCCAGGACTGGAAATAGAGCCGCACCAATTGCGCCGCCAACCACTCCCACGGTTAAGGGGATTTCAATCAATGTTCCGCCTTCTTGATTTTTGATAATAATGCGGCGAATATTTCCTTGATGAATGAGTTCCTTAAATTTGGTAACTAGGGCATCACCATTGATGCTAAATTCTTCCACCGCAACCTTTTCCTCAGGCTTTACTTCCGGCTCTGTAGGTATGATCTCAACTCGAACATTTTCGGCGGTGTTTTCTTCAGCATTATTAATAGGTGCGTTCATATTCCACCCTCCATTGTTGGTTATATCTCTAGACTAGACGACAATACTCCAAAGTTGAGGAGATTGTGAGGTTAACTACCGTTTCAGCACTGTGACAGTGTTATAGTGTTTTTTGGGTCTACTTAATTATAGTTAGTATTTTCATAACACTAACTCTCTACGTGCTTTGATTCATCTCTTTCAATACGCCCCGAATTTTGGCAGCGATGAAAGGGGCTAACATCAGAAGAATTAAACCAATGGGCATTAGTCCGCCCTGTAGCAAATTGTAATCAGCGGCGATTCGCTCCCAGGAATAACCTAAAATGAAGCGTCCCAAGCAAATCTCGAAGGTAAGAGTTAGCAACAGCCACAGTAATCCGATGCTGAACAATTGAGAGGTACGGGTCACATCAAGCCATTTCACAAAAATAGTCGCGATCGCCAAAACGATAATCGACCCTGTAAAAAATGAAATTTGATGTGCCCAAAAATCGCCCAAAGATGGTGTGAGCCACAAATTGCGAACAGTCCCATTTAGACTTTCAGTAAGGATAAACACTAGCCAAACAATCATGCTTCTGAGGAAGAGCATTTTGTCAATCTCCTTTAACCTGATTTTTGGTCAACGTTCAATAATTAAGGCTTACTGTTCAATGCTTAAGACTTAATGTTCAATAGTTAAGGCTTGCTGTTCAATGCTTAAGACTTAACATTCAATGGTGAAGGCTTACTGTTCAATGCTTAAGGCTTAATATTCAATGGTGAAGGCTTACTGTTCAATGCTTAAGGCTTAATATTCAATACTTAAGACTTAACTACGCTGGACTCTGGACTTTGAGCGTGTGCGATCGCTTCATCCGTCACATCATCCTTAAGCTTCGCAGCTTGAGCGCTTTCTTGATAGCACTGTCTCATCACCTTGAGAAAACCGAACGGTTCGTTAAGTACGGCGGCTGTGGAAACACCACCAATCAAAGCACCCATAATGCCGAATAATGCTGCATCTGCTCCCGTGAGATAGAGATTTTTAATCGGAGTTTTAGAACCGATCCATTTTTTGTTGAATCTAGCTGGTACAGCAGGGATACCATAAACAGCACCGCTGTAGCTTTGGTCGAAGTATTCCAAAGTCAGAGGTGTAGAAATTTCGCTGTATTCAATTAATTCTCGAAAACCAGGATAGTGAGCCTCAACAAAATCTAGAAGATTATGTGCAATTGTTTCTTTGAGTTTGTAATATTCCTGTTCTCTTCGCTTCCAAGGTTGGTCGTGCCATTTGGCAAAGAAGTCGTAATCAATAAAGGTAATAATTTGACCAGTGTGGGCTGTTTGGGTAGAGTCTTTAAGGGAAGCAAAGGAGAGATAACAGGCTTTAATACCTTGATGAGGTGCAGCGCTTTGTCCTTTAAAAGTGCGATCGTGGTCGTAACCTGAGTATAACCAGTGATTTTCACCTTTAAAACCCAACTTGGCAGGAGATTCTTTAAATCCTAAATACAGCGTAAATACACTGTGAGATTTGGGAAATTCTTGGATTTCTTTGCGGTATTTAGCAACTAATTTGTTTTCGATTGTAGCGGGAATTAACTTAGTGTAAGTATTAAATGCGCCAGCGTCAGAAATAATAATTGGCGCATAAAATTCTTCAATTGGTGCATCAGATTGGTGTGCTTTTTGAACTTTTACACCTTGAGCTACATTGTCTTTGATAATAATTTCTGTTACTTGACGTTTAGTAAGTGCTTGACCGCCATTTCTTTCAATTATAGGCATGATATTTTTGGCGATTTCTGCTGCACCTCCTACAGGATAATACCCACCTGTGAGATAGTGGTAAACCAATATCGCGTGAATTATAAAAGAACTTTCTGAAGGTGGTAAACCATAATCGCCCCATTGAGAAGCTAACAATGCTTTGAGTGTGGGATTTTCAAAATTCTGGTCAAGATATTCTTTAGTTGTCAATCGAGAAATTTTGTTGACTCTGGGTAAAAATAATTTGCGCCAAAAACTTAATAAACCAGATAAAGTGCCTGCCATCGCTGTATTTTTAACATCTGAAAAATACCTGATGATTGCTTTTTGCTCATCTGGAAATATTTTAATTAGGTCAGCTTGAAATTTTTTCGGATCGGAAGATTGGGCAAATGTAAAATCAGGATAGACAAATTTCTCAAACGGATCGGGCATTTTACTCCATTGCAATTTACCATCAGTGATGTAGTCAAATATTGTCCGTCCGAGTTCACCTTTATCCATATTTCCGACATAATGGAGTCCCACATCCCATTTGAATTTGCGATCGCGTTCAAATTCGTGGGTGTATCCACCAATAACGAAATGTTGTTCTAAAATCAGAACTTTTTTGTGATTTAATTTTGAGAGAATTGCAGCAACAGTTAAACCACCCATACCAGAACCAATCACAATTGCATCGTATTGATTTGAGTTAGACATGATTTTACCGTCCCCTAGTTTTCAATACACCTCAGCTACTTAATGGCTGTACTGAATAGTTGTCCACTCAGGTACAAGCAGCTTGTTGTAGCGGTAGGCGATCGCCAATAATCGATTTAATTTGCTTGATAACTAATAGGTCTAATAGTTTGTAATATCTGCAAGAAATTTCACTGTTAATGTTCAATTCCTCTATCATCTCTACTTTTTAACCGCAGAGAGCGCAAAGGCGCAGAGAGAAAAAGAGATTTGATGTTTCACATTGCAAGGGGTACTCCTACGTTTTACTAGTAACTGGCGCAATTAATGCCAAATACTCATCTCGGAAATAACGCAATGTACTAAATACCGGATTAGGTGCAGACTGACCCAGACCGCATAAGCTGGTATGCTTCACCATATCGCACAGTTCTTCTAAGAGTTCCAAGTCAGCCATTGAGGCTTTCCCTTCTCGAATCTTCGTCAATAACTGATGTAACTGCACAGTCCCAACTCTACAAGGGATGCACTTCCCGCAGGATTCATCCATGCAAAATTCCATGAAAAAGCGGGCGACATCCACCATGTTAGTACTGTCATCCATGACAATCATGCCTCCAGAACCCATCATTGAACCAAGTTGCGTGAGGGATTCGTAATCTACCGGACTATCAAAAGCCGATGCGGGGATACATCCTCCAGAAGGGCCACCTGTTTGTACTGCTTTGACTACACGACCATCTGGTACGCCGCCACCCATTTCTTCAACAATCCGCTGCAATGGAGTTCCCATTGGGACTTCGATTAAGCCTGTGTAACGGATTTTACCTGCAAGGGCAAAAACTTTTGTCCCCTTACTCTTTTCTGTACCAATGCTGGCGAACCAATCAGCACCTTTACGAATAATTGGTGAAATATTGGCGTAGGTTTCAACGTTGTTAATTAAGGTAGGATATCCCCACAAACCAGACTCGGCGGGATAGGGTGGACGGGGGTTAGGAGTACCGCGTTTACCTTCAATTGAAGCCATGAGTGCAGTTTCTTCGCCGCAAACATAAGCACCCGCACCGATGCGGATATCAATTTTAAAATCAAATCGCGAGTCGAAGATTTGACTGCCTAAAATACCGAGGCGTTGTGCTTGGCGAATAGCTGTTTGTAAACGGTTGATGGCTACAGGATATTCAGCGCGAATGTAGATATAGCCTTGATTTGCGCCGACAGCATAAGCTGCGATCGCCATTCCTTCTAAAACCCTATGCGGATCGCTTTCAAGAACGCTACGATCCATAAATGCACCAGGATCGCCTTCGTCAGCGTTACAGATAACAAACTTGCGATCGCTGCGCGCGCCGTAGGCATCGCCTTTGGCTTTAGCAACTGTCGCCCATTTCACACCTGTAGGATAACCAGCACCACCTCTTCCTCGCAAACCACTGCGCGTCACCGTCTCTACAACTTCCGCCGGTGTCATCTCCCGCAACACGTGATAAAGCGCTTGATAACCTTTCGCTGCAATATAAGATTGAATGCGTTCGGGATCGACTTTGCCACTGTTTTCTAAAACAATCGGCATTTGGTAGGTAAAAAATGGCTGCGCTAGATCGCCCTTTTGAACTGTCGTTTCTACGCCATTCAGCGTGGCGATAATTGATGGTGCATCTTCAGGGGTGACTTTCTCATAAAGTGTGCCTAGACTATCTGTGTTCTTCTCCTTGACTTCTACTAATGGCCCGTTACAACACAAGCGCATACAGCCAACGCCAGTTACTTGTACTTGTGCTTCTAACCCAGCAGATGTGACAGATTCTTCTAAGCGCTGCTTGACAGTTTGAGAATTGGCTGAGAGACAACCGGCTGCAACGCAACAGCGAATTTGCACGGGTTTTTCAGAGAACCGTTCTTTTTGAGCAATTTCCTGTAATTCAGCGATATCCATCTTTAAGCCATCCTTTAATTGCGTTCTGCGAAGCAGTGGCGTAGCCATTCGCATACTGATTCAGCCGTTTGATTACCTAAGACTTTGCCATCAAAAACTACCGCAGGTGCAATTCCACACGCACCTAAGCACCTTGCTGTGAGTAATGATAGTTGACTATCTGGTGTCGTTTCACCAGCGTGAATGCGAGCAGACTTTTCTAATTCTGTGAGAATAGTTTGAGCGCCTTTGACATAACAAGCCGTACCCGTACACACTACACAGGTATGCGCGCCACTAGGTGCAAGTGAAAATAAGTGGTAGAAAGTGGCAACGCCATAAACTCGGCTAGGCGGTAATTTTAAACTGTGGGCAACGTAATATAATACATCGCTTTCTAAGTAACCAAAGAGTTCCTGCGCTTTATGCAGTACCTCAATCAGTGCATCTTGCTGATACTGGTAGCGTTTGATAGTTGCATCCAGCATCTTAAAGCGTTTATCGCCACTGGCGTGTGTTGCTGAAAGTGCTTGTTTAGGGGTTTTCTTTTGAGCAGCAGATGCTGAATTCATGATTTAAGCCTCCGGCACAGTGTCAGGCTGCTCTCAGCCTTGCACTTCAGTTTATAGGGTAATAATTTGAGGAAGTTGTGAGGATAGAGATTGTACGAACAGGAAGATGGAAACACGCGCTGAAGCACGCAAAAGTTCACTATCGAGAAATTTTATTAATCTTTATCAAATCAAGCTGCCCTCACAAGTTCCTCAAATTTTTTTCCTAACTTGAGAATAAGCCAACATTGGCTCGCTACCTAAGTATAGAAGAGACAATGAATAGCTGCACTGCTACTGAGGTAGGCGTACCTGCACCAGCAGCAAGGATTTCAATTTGGAATGTAGCAACAGGTTGACTATTGCCAAACATTCTTTAAATTATCTCAATTTTGCAGGAGTTAGCCATGAAAACCCAAAATCATCATTCCAGACAAAATGAGGTTCTCGTTGGTTTTGCGCTACTCCTGCTAACTGTAGTAGGAGGAACTGCTTGGTGGACTTGGCAAACCACAAAACCCAACTCTGTTAAAGAACTTACTGTTTCTTCCCCAATAGAGCAACCCCCTGTCTCAACAATTCCTCAAACCACAGTTCCCGTAACAAAACAGCAGACAAATATCCCAACAACAGCACAAACATTAGCACCAAAAGTCAACACAATAGCAATACAATTACAACCTCAGACTTATTGGCTAACAGTTAAAGGTACGCAAGTTCATTTAGCACCTCAACTAGTTACTGTTGCTAAGGGAGCATCCAAAGAATTGGCGCTCAAAGAAGCACTAAATCATCTTCTTAGCAGTCCTAAAAATCATAACTTCAGCACCACAATTCCCGCAGGTACTAAGTTATTAGATTTGCAGATCGCTAAAACAGAAATTCACGTCAATTTGTCGAGTGAATTTGCCTCTGGAGGTGGTAGTACTTCGATGATTTATCGGGTTGCTCAAGTGCTGTATACGGCTAGCAGTCTCGATCCAAAAGATAAAGTCTTTATCTCTATAGAAGGTCAATTGCTAGATGAAAATTATCCACTTGGTGGTGAAGGCATCAGTTTGACAGAACCTTTAACAAGACAACAGTTTGCAGAAGATTTTTCGATTTTGTGAAATATTCATCCTATATATTACCCTATGAGAAATTATCATGCTGACTAAAACCTACTCAATAAAACTTCACTTTCCCATATGGCTATTTCTCAAACAGCCACTTTTTGACAAAACAACTGTTTTCAATCCTTTCGAGTTTTGGCACGATTACAAAATCCAGCTACTAGAGCGTTGTTGGCATAATGACTCAGTTCAAATATTAGAAAATTGCTGGAACCAAAATTTGTCCGATGTCCGCTAGGTTGAGTTAGCCAATTTCCAAATAAAACTTTTGATTAATTAAGGAGAAAATATATGTCTTTTAAAAATAAAATGAGAGAAGCTCTACGGATAATTATCGCACCAATAGCTGGGGTAATTGACTCTATTTATAGTTCTGCCACAAGAGCTTTTAGACCTAATGAAGATAACTATCCAGAGTCAGGAGTACAACCATACGAAGGCGATCCTCCTGCCAAAAATAAACGTTATTAATTTTTAGTGAGTTGGATTAAGGAAGAAGATTATGTCTTGAAAATTTCTCCTAGTTGAATACGATATCTCTGTTGCTTAGAGATAATTTCAAGGACATAATATAACTTCTTTAATAGATTACTCACACTAGGGGAGGCGGGAGGGATGGATACAATCAAAAAAATTAACGATGAATTGGCGATCGCGGGACAAATTGCTCCAGAAGAATTAAAACAACTTGCCCAACAAGGGTATAAATCCGTACTTAATTTGCGATCGCCTGACGAACAAGGTTTTCAAGATAGCGAACAACTTTATACTCAGTTACTAGGATTACATTACGCTAATCTACCAACAAAACTGACAGAAATTAATCCGCAAATGGCACTCCGGGTATTTCAAAAAATTGCCGAAATGCCCAAACCGACTTTGATACATTGTGATAGTGCAGTCCGCGCGATCGCAATGGTATTAATGTATATCGCCACTAAACAAGGTATGTCCTTAGAAGAGGCATTTAAACAAGCAGAAAACTTAGGTTTATTAGAAGATGCAATTAAGGTAAAATTGTAACCGAAAAAGGCAGAGAAAAAGCTCGATTTTTCATGCATAGTCGTGAAAATTTCTTGAGCGTAACTGCCTTTTTCAATAAGTATTCCATCCCACGGCTTTCGTCGTGGGATAATAATGAAGAATTCAGAATTATCGCTAACAAATTATATTGATAGTTGCCGTTCAACTAACATCAAAGTTCTAGCTTCGATCGACGAGAGTTTTTTAGACAACTCCTCATCTTTGATCAACCAACACCGAAGAAGATCATGGCATCGTCTCATCAACCTATTTGGGCATTACCTGTTGAAGAGGTCTATGAGTCACTAGGTACTGCTAGTGATGGCTTATCGGCAGATGAAGCCGAACGAAGATTTGCACAATTCGGCGCAAATGAGTTACCCGAACCTGCGCATCGTCCTCTGTGGCTGCGTTTTACCGACCAATTGACCCATTTCATGGCTTTGCTGCTATGGGTAGCAGGGATTTTAGCTTTTATTTCGCGTACACCTGAACTCGGTTGGGCAATTTGGGCGGTAATCTGGATTAACGCTATCTTTAGCTTTTGGCAAGAGTTTCAAGCAGAACAGGCACTAGCTGCTTTGAAAAAAGTATTGCCGATGCAGGTGAAAGTGTATCGGAATGGCGAACTCAAGCAGATTCCAGCGCGGGAGTTGGTGCGTGGCGATGTTATGCAACTAGAAGAAGGCGATCGCATTTCTGCTGACGCACGTCTAGTATCTGCTGACAACTTGTATCTTGATGTATCGGTGATGACGGGGGAGTCTTTACCCGTGGCGCGGAATGCTTACCCGGTAAGACTGCGGGAAGCAGTACCGATTCGCGGCGGTAAAACCTTGCTGCGGCCAGGAGAGCAGCCGATGCAAGAAAAGGTGAATCCCTCGGAAATCGCCAATCTGGTCTTAGCAGGCTCGACTGTAGCAGCCGGACGCGCCGTGGCTGTAGTTTATGCCACAGGCGCTCAGACGGAGTTCGGTCAGGTAGCCCATTTAACGACAGTGGTAAAGCGGGAACCCAGCACCTTGGAAGTCCAGGTTGCCTATATCGTGCGGATTATTACTGCGATCGCTGTCAGTATGGGAATTATTGTCTTTTTACTGGCTTACTTTTTGGTGGGTATAGAGGTAAAAGAAAGCTTCATTTTTGCGATCGGGATCATTGTGGCACTGGTGCCTGAAGGATTATTACCGACTGTAACTTTGTCCTTGGCGATCGGTGTGCGCCGGATGGCACGGCGAAATGCCTTGGTGCGGAGGCTTTCATCGGTGGAAACCCTAAGCGCGACAACCGTAATTTGCACGGATAAAACAGGCACATTAACTAAAAATGAAATGACAGTGCGCTATCTGTGGCTACCTCAGGAGACTCATCCTTCTAGCTTCAAGGCCTTGATTGAGCTTACTGGGGCAGGCTACGATCCCACGATTGGTAAGGTCAATTTGCCATCAAATACCGCTGTCAAGTGGAAAGCGAATCTTTTACTCATCGGCTCTGCGCTTTGCTCTAACGCCCGCCTGATTCATCTCACAGCACCTAGTCGCTGGCAAGAAATTGGCGATCCCACAGAAGCAGCGTTGCTCGTAGCAGCCGCCAAAGCCGGACTAAATTTAGAAAATTTACAGCAACAGCTACCGCGCTTGCGAGAAATTCCCTTTGATTCTCGCCGCCGGATGATGACGGTGGTGCTGAATTGGCAGGCTTCAGATTTATGGCCAGATACATCTCCCTATATAGCATTTACCAAAGGTGCGCCTTTAGAAGTCTTGAGGCATTGCCATACAATTCTGCACGATGGTGATGTGCAAGAATTAACCCATGAAGCTTGGGATGACGTAGTGCAGGCAAATGATGATTTGGCAAGGCAGGGATTTCGCGTCTTGGGGCTGGCAGCGCGTAGGGGTAACCAGGAATTGCTCGATCTCAAGGCACAGGATTTAGAGCAAAACCTGATTTTCATCGGTTTGGTGGCCATGTTCGATCCCCCCAGAGAGGAAGTCAAAGATGCGATCGCCAAATGTCATCAAGCTGGGATCAAAGTCACAATGGTGACTGGCGATTATGGACTCACAGCCGAAGCGATCGCGCGCAACATTGGTCTGGTGAGCGATAAGGTGCGCGTCGTCACCGGTGAAGGCATGGGACATATCTCCGATGCACAACTACAGCAAATTGTCAAATATCGGGTTGGCTTAGTGTTTGCGCGGATGTCACCAGAACACAAACTGCGCCTAGTGCAAGCTTACAAGGATATCGGGGAAGTAGTCGCAGTCACCGGCGATGGAGTGAACGATGCGCCTGCATTGCGTGCGGCAAATATCGGCATTGCAATGGGGCTAAACGGTACAGATGTTGCCAGAGAAGCCGCAGACATTGTGCTGACAGACGACAACTTTGCCACGATTGTAGCGGCGATCGAGCAAGGGCGCTCGGTCTATCAGAATATTCGCAAATTTATGACTTACATTTTGGCGTCCAATGTTGCCGAACTCGTACCATTTCTGGCAATGGTTGCCTTAAAAATCCCCCCAGCGCTGATCATTATGCAAATTCTGATCGTGGATTTGGGAACGGATATTATTCCAGCCCTCGCCTTAGGAGCCGAACGCGCCGAAGCAGGTACAATGCAGATGCCACCTCGTCCCAAATCCAAACCACTCCTCGATCGCTCTTTGCTCTTGCGGGCTTACTGTTTCTTAGGATTGATTGAAGCAGCATTGGCAATGATCGGCTTCTTTCTGGTTTGGCAAAGCTATGGTTACAACTTAGCATCATTGCAAGCGATCGCTCCCACAATTCTCTCTCGTACCGCAGATCCTGCGATCGCCTTGATTTATGCTCAAGCCACCACTATGACTTTAGCGATTATCGTTGCTTGTCAAGATGGAAACGTTTTTGCTTGTCGTTCTGAACGGACTTCAATTTTTAAATTAGGATTCTTTTCCAATCCTTTCATCTGGCTGGGAATTGCCACGGAATGGACGTTGATTCTCGCCATCATTGAAATTCCCCCCCTACGGCATATCTTCTCCACTTCAGCACTGACACCTTGGCAATGGTTATTCTTGCTCATCTGCCCGCCAATTTTACTTGGTGCAGAAGAACTACGCAAAGCACAACTCCGGAAACCACGGCGGGTTAAGCATCCCTCCTAGTGGACTATCGCATTAATTGTCATAGCCTGCAAGATTCCCGACTTTTCTAAAAAGTAGGGAATCTGAATCCTTCACAAGCATAATTTACGCGCCTGTGGGTTCTGTATAACCTTGAATATTTTCTGGTTCAAACTGACGCAGTACACGAGTTGCTTGACGAATTAATTCTTCCGTACCCTTTACCACAATCAAATACTTACCTGCATTCAGACGATTGCGATAAGGCAAAGCATCTCCACTACCTTCAGTTAAACCTACGACACCACCAACAAAGTAGGCACCTAAAGCCCCAGAAATAGCGCCCAAAATTCCAGCAATAAAGTGATTACCAAAAGCATTAAATGCTGGAAAAATTTCAATTCCTGTTAAAAAATTGAAAGTATAACCTGCGAGAAATCCTAGGGGAACCAGCCAATAAATTAGGCGTTTTGCTCCTTTACGAGCTTGTTTTTCAGGGTTAATGAATCCATATTCATCAGCGCTTTTATAGCCGTTACCTAAAATGTCAATTTGGTTGTCCCGTAAACCTTCTTTCTCTAGAGCAGAGTAAGCCGCTTCAGCTTGCATCCGATCTGGTAAAACTGCAATAACGTAATTCATACATTACCTCAACTTATTGCTGAATGAAAATCAATTGCAGGTTGGAGCATTAGCATCAGCAATCCTACAACTACGAATGATAAGCTGACTCAAAATAGAACGAAATCCAATCACATTTTAATTTCCCATCTGAAATTACATACTTTGCGGTCAACATTGTCTAGCGACGATTAAGCAAACTCAAAAACATCTTATTTATTGCAGATTAAACAATGCAATATATCAAAACCTCTTCCTAAAGGCTCAATAATCTTCACGAACAATAAATTTAAAAGACAAAATAACGATATGTGATAAAAATACTACTAAAGAGAGAAATATATAATTAATGTGTATACCTTTTGTTAAATATAGCTATATATTTTTCGTAACTGCATACAATCAAAATAGAATTTTCTGAATAAATGAAAATCACTGTAGGGTGGGTATTGCCCACCGTTATTAGTTAACAAACAGTATGATGAAAGTGATTCGGAGGTTGATTAACTGTGTGGTTTTGGGAAGAAGACTCAATTGACTACGAAATATTTAAGCAATACGAACGAGCTTTAGTAGCTATTGGTGTAAATTTGTCCCAAGAGGAAGTTCAAATTGCGCTGGAAAGTTGTACATCTGGATTAGAAGATGCATTGAAAAGAACGATTGAGTATGCGTTATGGTTAAATGAAAATAAACGAGAGATTTTTCCCAATGCGATATTAATTAGAGCGCTACAAGAACAATGGCGACCTGTAGCATGGCGTGATGAATATCTGGAACTGCCAATGTTGCAATCTCCAGGTCAAAGGTGGTGGAATGCGGCTGCAAAAATGTGGGGAAATGATTTACGAAATCGCTTAGTAGCTGATGTATTTTATGATCACGGTCAAGAATTTATTAAATTCACCAACGGCAAAGAATTAGTAGTAGAGACTGCATGGCGTTGGGAATGGGAACGAGTCCTGCAATATGCAACTATTCAGTAATTCTTATTCTTAGTAATCACTTTATTGCTTGAAAAGCCAGAACTAAAGCTTTATCGAAAAATTTATTTTTCAATTCAATGAAACCACAAATTCACACCGATAAATATCTGGTTTATCGGTGTTAACTGTAATGCTAATAATCAACTCAACTGTGCCACTAATTGATTTTCTAGCACCGTGTCATTGGTTAATAAGTCCTCAACTGTGATTCGTAAAAAGCGTTGATCGTCCACTTGAAACTGGATTTTAATACGATCGCTTCCAGGAAATCCCGGTGGTGTCAGTTGGGCGATTGTCCTCGCACCTTCTTTATCGTTGAGGGGTTTGACAGTAGTCGCGCCACTATCTAACCGACGGGTAATTAGGCGATCGCCATCAAAGTAAACTTCAGTCCCGCCTGACTCTGCACCCAATTCTCCCATAATTAACTCGATGCTGGGCTGATTTTCTAAGGATGCGCCGAGAACTAATTCTACTGGCTGACTCATGGGGTAAGCTTGTCCAGCTCGAATAATTGGATGCCAACTGTGGCGCTGGTTACGCCGATCCCAATAGCGAACGCCATAACTGTGGTAGAGAAAATCTTTGATTTCTATACCTTGAGTTATTTGCAGGGCACCTTGAGCGATCGCTTCAAAGGGACGTTCGCAACGAATTTTATCAGACTCGAAATACTGTTTTACCCATGTCTGCACTGCTGGCAATTGCACAGTCCCACCAACTAACAAGACTGCGCTGATATCCGCAAGTTCTATTCCTTGGCGTCGTGCTTGCTGTAGCAAACTCGTCATTGAATCATCAAGGCGCTCAAAAAATGCGTGTTCTTTAAGGATATTTTCTAAAGTGTCGCGGTTAAGTTCGAGTTCGTAACTTTCAAAACTTTCATCATCAAAATAAACTTCGCTAGCTTGATTCTGAGTTGAGAGTTGAATTTTCACTCGTTCTGCTAGTCGTGTAGTTAAAGGACTAACCGCCAAATCTTGAGTTTTGGCAAAATAATCAACAATCCAAGTATCAATATCAGTACCACCCAAATTTTGTCCAGCTTTCGCCAATACGCGGGCGGTTTTGACTTTTTGTTTGGAGTCTTCCGCTAAAGATTTATTTCCCCACTTCAGCAAAAATCCTACAGGTTTGGTATTAGCTTGCACGCTGCGATCTAAGCGCACGAGGGATAAATCCAAAGTACCGCCACCAAAGTCAATTACCAAGAGAATTTCTCGATCGGCTAAACCATAACCCAAAGCTGCGGCTGTAGGTTCATCTAGCATCCGCACTTGTTCGACGGGAAGGACTTGGCAAACTTGTCCTAACCAGTGGCGGTAAGTTTCAAAACTGTCTACAGGTACAGTTAAAACCAGAGAATCTAAACCCCCTTGCTGTGGTGATAATTCTGCAATTACCTGGTTAAGGAACCAATTACCTACTTGTTCAAAGGTGACAATTTGCCCATCTAGTTCGGGTAAGAAACCTTGAATATCCGCACCAATACCGCGTTTGAAGCTGCGGAAAAATCGCGTTTCGCCCTTAAGATCGAGACCGCGATCGCGTACTTGTTGCCCTACTAAAACTTTACCTTGGGTTGCGTCTTCAACATACACCAAGCTGGGAATTAGCGGCGGATTCAGACTTTGTTGAATTGATAAACCAGGGATGTTAAGGGTTTCTGGCTGCTGGGTGACAGGGTTCCAACGAGCAATGACTGTGTTGCTAGTACCAAAATCGATTGCGATCGCCATATCTTATAATTATTACTTCGCGCCAAGACCAGGACACTTCCCGGCGAAAATGTCCATCACAACAAACTACTCATTTGTGATTATTCTCTATTAACCACCAAGAGCGCAAACGCGCGATCGCCTCTTCTTTATGTTTGGCTTCGACTTCAATCCACGGTGCTTGATAATAAACACTGGGCATAGCGGTAATTAAATCGCTGTGTTTTCTATCTTTAAAAGCAGTCTCACCATTGGAAATATGGACTAATTGCCAATCTGGATTTTCCCAAGTTTCCCGTGCAGCGTAAAACATCTCCGCCACACTCGGCTCGTCGTAGCTGTCGAGATTTTCGTGGCAAATATGGTGATGGGCATCAAAGACCATTGGTACACCAGCCTGCTGACAGACTGCTAAAATTTCACTGGCGCTATAGGCGTATTCGTCATTCTCAAACGTCAAGCGGCTTTTAATTGCTTCGGGTAGTTCCGAGATTACCTTTACCAGTTGTTCGGTACGTTGGGATTTACCGCCATGAATATTCATCAAAGACCAAGGCGATCGCGGTAAACCTAATAAATCAAATGTCCGGGCGTGGCGTTCTAAAATTTTGATACTCGATTGTAATACTTGAGGAGAATCAGAACTCAGCACCACAAATTGATCGGGATGCAGTACGATTCTGATACCCAAGGCTTGCGATCGCTGTCCGATTTTCGCTAGATCGGCGCTCATTTCTTCTAAAATATTTGCCCCAACTTCGTCTTCCATATCGCTCAGAGGAAACACCGCTGAGGACATCCGATACAGCCGAATCTTGTTTGCCTGACAAAAAGATAATGCTGCATCCAAGCGCTGCAAGTTACTCTCATACAGTTCTCTCAGGGCACTTTGGCGTTGTTCAGGCGTGAGTTGTAAATAGCGCGTCCGCGTCATTGTCCGAAAGCGCACTTGTTTGTCAAAGGTAATGCAAACCAGCCCTAACTCTGGTAGAAAACCTTTTGGCAATTGTAGATTAGGTAGATTTTGGAACTGGATGGCAGTCATTAATTCACTTGCTCAAATCTTGGCACTTCTTTGATTTAACTAAGTTCTGTCTGAGGGCGATCGCTATCTAAAGGCAGAACTCTGAAGGTTGAGGGATGAAAACAACACACATCAGCTATCTAGATCCTGTGGACTTGCTGTGTAGTTGAGGTTTTCACAGACACATCTATCTTTTGAGACATTTTTTATAAAGATAAATAAATTTTTATATAGTTATTGCATGAATATTGTAATAAAATAACACGCTTTTTCAGTTGACAAGCTTTCTAATTCAAGCTTTTACCCTTCTTGCGCGATCGCAGATCCAAAGGAGGAATGTCATTGAATGGATATGTATCTTTTGGCAGTTTAGTCAATACCCTGAAATATTTATTAATATGAATATAGATTCAGCGTTGAGAGTGAAAAAGCTCTGACGGGCATTTTGTATCAATGCTTTACCAACGGAGTAGAAGACATGGAAGACCAGAAACCATCAGATTCTAAAGATGCTCTGGGCAATTTAAAGAATGGGATTTGGCTATTTGGCCTCTCATCTTGGTTATTTGGCATCACCGATCGCAGTATTGCCTCCTTTGCAGATGGTTATCTATCAGCTTTGGATTTGACGCAACTATTTACAGCCGCTACATTTTTCGTGGCATGGCTATTTTTAAAGCCAGTCTCTAGGGCTTAAATGTAAACGCATAGGGACGCAAAGTTTGTTTTCAACCAATAACTAAGAACTTATGCAGGGCTACAACATTTGGGGTAATTCTGAAAGCTATCAGAATTGCCTTAATTTTTTTATAAGAATTTGCTTCTTTGTTAAAGAATTCAGTGAATTTTAATAAAATTGCTACTTTTGCCAGAAACTTTTGTCAGAATACATCGGTCTGGTTTTTCAAAGTATCCAAATATCTATAAATGAATTCTTCTGCTCAAGGCATTCCCGGATTGCCTGATTTGACGCATCCTCATGAGTTACTGCAATTTGGCAGCCAAATACTTAAAGGTTCACTGTTAATTGTATTTTTAGTTATAGCTTTAGGAATAGCGATCGCTCTAGTCAGTTTTTCGCTCAGACGCAATTCGTTAGAACAATCAGTTTTCTTTGGCGAATGGGCGATTCATTATTCTCAAATTTTAAAAGGGCTACAGCATTTAGCTTTAATATTAGTGCTGTTAGTCACGGGATTTTTTCTGTGTTCAACCTTAAGCAATCGCTATCACTATTGGGAACAAGCTAGGGTAGCGCAAGTAGCTGAAAGTGTTGCTGGTGACAAGCTAGAACAAACTGCACCTCAAATACGCTACGTAGCTCAAGAACCATACACTTATACAACTAGAGTTAAAGACAAGATAGTTAAAGTAAATGATACGCAAAAAGTCAATCGCTTCTTGACATTTGCTGGATCGCAGATTCAAGTAAAGCTCGATCAAAGTGTAGATGTGAAAGGACGCAGCTCTGTTTATATCGTAGATTACACTGCTGAATACAAAGTTATTAACCAACTCAAAGATATTAATAGTTTTTTCTTTGAAGCACCGCCGCCTAACGGTTACTCACTGCTATCTAGATATAAAGTAGAGCGAGATAACACTCAGTTACAACAAACTAATCCTGGTGATTACGGCTTTCCTTTTGGCTTAGAACCAGGCGCAGAAACCACCTTTAAAGTTACCTATCAGGCGCAAGGCGGGCCGCGTTGGGTTTATAACGCAGCCGGACAGTTACTTTCTAAATTTCGCTTAACAGCAATTGCTAATTTTAGCCCAGTAGATTTTGCTAGCGGCATTGTACCAAGTAATAAAAAATCTGAGAAAGGACGCACCGAATTTACTTGGATATTTGATGACAATGTTTCTGTAAAAAATCCTTTTGGTGTGTTTACAAATACTGCACCAATTAAGAATACAGGTATTATTCCCCGGTTATTATTGTTAGCACCAGCTATATTTTTGTGGTGGATATTATTGCTATATTTATCGATACCAATGAATTTAAAAAATATAGCGATCGCTGGGGGAATTTTCTTTGCTTGTTTATTAACACTCACCTATTTAGGTCGGTTAATTAGCCCTCAATTAGTTTGGACAATGATTTCACTAGTCTTACTCACCTTAATGTGGGGATTGGGTTCAACTCGTCGTGCTTCCTTAGCCGCGATCGTTTGCACTATTGCCGGTGCAGTACTACCTGTATTTGGATTATTAGTACCATACAGCGGCCTTACCCTCAGCCTAGCCGGTTTGCTTTCAGCAGTTTGGCTAGCAGTGCGCCACTGGTATGGCTGGGAACCTTCTTCAGCAGCGCGATAAATAGTATTTCATAGCAGGTTGCAATCAAAGATATTATTTGTCATTGCGACCGGAACGCAGTGAAGGGAAGCAATCTTATTAATTCTGAGCTACTACCACAGACTGCAACTTAGTATCACTTATAGGGGCGGGGGTTCCCTGTCCTTAACCACAATTCTTATATTTGAGATTAAATTTTTACATTTTAATAAAGAATATGCTTGCCAGACTCCGCCGTCTTTGGAATCAATTTTTTAATAAGACAAGAACAATCAATAACCAACCATTAAATCCTGTTAGTTTGATTGTCATTATTCTGATTGATATTTTTATCTTAATTAATGTTTTTAACGGACTGGATGATATTAGCCGATGGCATCTCAGCCCTTACCAAGCTTACCCATGTTATGCCGAGTGGGAAAATTACCGCACAAAAACCACTCAAGATAAAGACTATGAAATTATTAAGTTGGCATTGCCATACAACATCAATAATCAACCCAGTTTTCAGCAAAACTATCAACTAGCCCAAACAGGTCATCTAGGTAAAGTTTCACCAACCTGTTTAGAGTACGCAGGCTACAAAGATAAAATTAACAGTCCTGAGAATCAGCAAACTATAAAAAGTATCGATCGGGAACAAGCAAAAATTAGCAATCTGGAACAAGCCAATCGTAATATTCGCGCTCAATACGACTCAACACTGTTAGAAAAAATTGCCGGACAGCCTCGCGAGCAATCAATTAATCAAGTTGCGGCGGAAAAAGCCAAACAGAATTTAGAGCAAAATAACCGCCAAATTTCTACTTTCAAAACCGAAATTTCTAATCAGAAAAATGGACTGATATCAAAATCAGAAAGCGTTAGGTTTCTAGCTTTTCTCAAAGACAATAATAAATTCACTGAAATTGAAAAAGGCTACAAACAAGCATCCTTTTGGTATCCAAGTATCCAACTTGGTTTTCAAACCCTGTTTTTATTGCCACTAATTCTCATTGCCTTCTCAGTTCACAATTTTGCTCAACGCCGAGGATATGGATTAATTTCGCTCATTAGCTGGCATTTACTAATAATCTTTTTTATACCGCTAATCCTCAAAATATTCCAATTTCTCCAAATCGGGGCACTATTTCAATTCCTCTTTGATGTAATTAGCGCCATTTTTGGCGGATTGCTGTTCCTTATCAGTTATATTTATATCTTGCTAATTCCCCTTTTGGGTTTTGGCATTATCAAGTTTTTTCAACAGTTTGTTTTCAATACAAAATTACAAGCAGCTAAGAGAGTACAAAACTCCTGCTGTGTTAACTGTGCTAAGAGAATTCGGCAGCACGATAACCACTGCCCGCACTGCGGTTATTATCAATATATAGAATGCCAAAACTGCCACGAACTTACTTACAAACTTTTACCGTATTGTAAACATTGTGGACACTTTCAGGAGCCTTGATGCACTGCTGTGGAAATCAAGATGGTGCATTAAACTACCCTTCTCTTGTCGAAGACTCTGCATACAGCTTACTCAATCGCAGGAGTAAGCGGTTACGTAATAGACTCTATAAATATTGAATAACTCACTTTTTGGTATTCCCCACTCAGTTGTCAGTGAACCTTGACAAGTGTTGTTTGTATTTTGGGGGATGTTTAAATTTTGCTGCTGGGTCAAACTGAGCGCTATTTTCCAGTACCTAATTCCCAGTTGCTAATGCCCAATTCCTTGGGAAATCCAGAATTCAGTACCATTATTGGGAATACTGAGACAGTGAAGGCTTGGTATTAACACTTCAGCGTTACTACTAACGCACTGACCATGACAATCACTTACTCTGCTTACCAAATATTCCCTAGAGAAAAATTAGCAATTTGTCAGGATAGTACTTCTATCCCCGTGTAGATATGACTATGCCGATTATGAACATGATATTTACTGAAATATGTTTATACCACGTTACTTTTGTAACAGTCAAGTCCCATCGAAGTTGAAATGTTGAAAATATATTTCAAAGCGTAAAGGCTAGCTGTAGATGTGAATAGCTATTGGTTCAATCAGACTGCTACAGCCGCCGACTATTTCGGTAGTCATGTTTAAAAAACCATCAGTACAGTTTTTTTTAGATTTTTTTTAAAAAAAACCGTAATGTCACCCTCAACCGTGTTAGTTCATCTTGAATCACGGGAACAATAGCAACAGTTAATTAGCTGACCATAATTTTTAGCTGACCGTAATCTATTGTTACCTGGAGCCATTGAGACGATCTTTATGCCAGCAACATCTTTTTACGCAGATGCCCCCTACAACGCCCCAAAATCCCAGCATATCTTAGACCGAGATCTCACAGTT
The DNA here is from genome assembly GCF_963875125.1 of Calothrix sp. NIES-2098. Classification (NCBI taxonomy): domain Bacteria; kingdom Bacillati; phylum Cyanobacteriota; class Cyanophyceae; order Nostocales; family Calotrichaceae; genus Calothrix; species Calothrix sp. NIES-2098. Next base: position 5,826,480 of record NZ_CAWNKJ010000001.1, on the reverse strand, counting down.
GACGAAGAGTTACCTGTAGACGATTTGCAGGATTTGGAGTTGGCTTCTGTCGATCCTGCTCATTTCGCTGCTAACACCAACCGTAGGAGTACAGACTTAGTACGCCTATATCTTCAGGAAATTGGTCGGGTTCGGTTGTTAGGCCGGGATGAGGAAGTTTCAGAAGCGCAAAAAGTCCAGCGTTACTTACGTATGCGGATAGTACTTGCTAATGCCGCTAAACAAGGAGATGCAGTAATTGAGCCTTATCTGCGCTTAATTGAAGTTCAGGAGCGTCTAGCATCTGAATTAGGACATCGCCCATCTTTAGAAAGGTGGGCTAACACTGCTGGCGTGAACGTTTCCGACTTGAAACCAATTTTGTCAGAAGGTAAGCGGCGGTGGGCAGAAATTGCCAAAATCACAGTGGAAGAACTGGAGCAAATTCAATCTCAAGGACTCCAGTCTAAAGAACACATGATTAAGGCTAACCTTCGTCTAGTGGTGTCTGTTGCGAAGAAGTACCAAAATCGCGGCTTGGAATTGTTGGATTTAGTCCAAGAAGGCACGCTAGGTTTAGAGCGAGCTGTCGAGAAATTTGACCCAACTAAGGGTTATCGCTTTAGCACCTACGCTTACTGGTGGATTCGTCAGGGTATTACAAGAGCGATCGCAACTTCTAGTCGGACAATTCGCCTACCCGTTCATATTACTGAAAAGCTGAACAAAATCAAAAAAGCACAACGCAAAATTGCTCAAGAAAAAGGTCGTACTCCCACCTTGGAAGACTTGGCTGTTGAGTTAGAAATGACTCCTACCCAAGTAAGGGAAGTGTTGTTACGAGTACCTCGCTCTGTTTCTTTAGAAACCAAGGTAGGCAAGGATAAAGACACAGAATTAGGCGAATTACTCGAAACTGATAGTGTTACGCCAGAAGAATTATTAATGCGAGAATCTTTACAAAGAGACTTGCAACATCTGTTAGCTGATTTAACCAGTCGCGAAAGAGATGTTATTCTCATGCGGTTTGGTTTGGCAGATGGTCATCCTTACTCTTTAGCAGAAATTGGCCGCGCCCTCGATCTATCTCGCGAACGAGTACGGCAAATCGAATCTAAGGCTTTACAAAAGCTACGCCAACCAAAGCGGCGTAACCTGATCCGCGACTATTTGGAATCTCTTAGCTAGTGGTGTATGTCATTAGTTTTATTGGGAAAATAAGTTCGTAGTAGGACTTTAGTCTGGGATTTTTAAGCACCCTTTGTGCTTACTACGAACTCATCAGTAACCGAGTTGCTCGATCCCCGTTGCCAAAATCTCTCTTTAGTTTGTGGCAAATAATTTTCATTTAAGTCAGCTAGAGTTTTACGAACTCTACTTTCAAGATGCTTTGATAGCGGGGATCGTCTATTACTTTTGGTTTATCAATGTTTCATGAATTATTCTTCAGTCTTTAGTAAAGATTCTCAATAAGCTATGGTTGTTGCAAATTGCTCAAAATATTTGCTATATTCTCAACTATTAGGCTTTGTTGAGAAAAATTAGTATGACTGTTTACACATCTAGTTCACTCAAAGCAGAGTTAAACGATCGCGGCTGGCGTTTAACTCCCCAACGAGAAACAATTCTACACATTTTTCAAGAGCTTCCGCAAGGTGAACACCTCAGTGCCGAAGATCTTTATCATCGATTAGAAACTGAAGGTGAAGGAATCAGTCTCTCAACGATTTATCGGACTTTAAAGTTGATGGCCCGGATGGGTATTTTGCGGGAATTAGAGCTGGGAGAAGGACATAAACATTACGAACTTAATCAGCCCTACCCCCATCACCACCATCACCTCATCTGTGTCAGATGTAACAACACCATTGAGTTTAAAAACGACTCAATTTTAAAAATTGGTGCGAAAACTGCTCAAAAAGAAGGCTTCCATCTTCTTGATTGTCAGCTGACTATCCATGCAGTCTGTCCCAAGTGCCAAAGGGCGCTAATGCCGTTGTAGTACCTGGGTAGGATAACAAGGCGGAGCCTCAATCTAACCAAATCTGGAATTTTGAGCAGTTTCTCATTCGCTGTTATCGGAGGTAGCAACCAATTGGAACTTACTGCCAGTATCTAAGCGGATGCTAAAAGCGTCCGCTTCTTATATCGCTGAGACTGATACCGTAAAACTCTTGAGCTTGTTTGATTGCTTTTTTGGTATCGTCTGCCATGACACCATTGAGTTCACCTTTGTAAAAGCCTTTTTCTTGCAATCGCCGTTGAATTTCCAATACGCTAAACTCACTCTTGGGAGTATTGCTCACTAAGCTATATAACTTAGCTCTGGTTGTTGGGCCAGCGACACCGCTGGGGGCTAAATAATTAGCAGCTTGAAATCGGCGGACTGCATCTGCTGTATAGGGGCCAAAATAGCCATTTGGTTCTCCCTGTAAATATCCGGCTTTAATTAATTGTGCTTGGAGAACGCGAACTGCTTCACCGCGATCGCCTAGACGGAGTTTATCGCGCTCGACGACTGCTTTGGGTGCATCTTCGCCACCACCAATATCAGTTGGCGGTAATTTTGATAGTGTTGCAGGGCCGACAACGCCATCAGCATCTAATTTGTAAGCGGTTTGGAATCGCTTGACTGCTTCTTCAGTAATCGGGCCGAATATGCCTGTGGCGTTACCGTAGTAGAATCCAGCAACTCGCAACCGTTCTTGCAAAACTCTGACATTTTCACCTTCATCACCTCTAGAAAGGTAATTAGGATTGCTGCGCTTGGTAGCTGGCGTAGTTGATGCAGTAGCAACAGTAGTTTTTCTCGCCGCTGTATTGGTGTTACTAGTTTTTTTGGTTTGTGTAGTACGTACAACGGTTGGTTTATTAGCTGAACTGTTAGTACTGGTTCTTGTCGCCAGTGTATTTGTACTTACAGCCTTGGGACGCCAGCTTTGTAATTTTTGCAGAGTAGTTGTGTTGACGACACCATCCACTGGTAAACCAGCTGATTTTTGGAAGCGTCGGACAGCATCTTCTGTAGGGAAGTCGTAGATTTGAGTAATGGGAGCTTGATAAAAGCCTACTTTTCTTAACTGTTGTTGTAGATTCCTGACAGAAGGGCCTTGATCGCCTCTTTCTAATGCCATGACGCTACTAACAGCACTCAAAATAGATAAAGTAAGGGCAAGAGGTAACATATACCTCCAAGCTCTACCAGAAAGCCTTGTCCAGTCTGGTGCTGCTGCTTTGTTAAACAAAGCACTCAGAGAAACCAATTCACTGGGTTGGCTGTCTTCGTAAGCAAAAGCTAGGTGGAAATACGCGAGGTTGTCCATATTCGGTTCCTACACCACTGTTTGTTCTTCTATCGCTGCTTCAGCTTGATGTACCAGGCTGCGTAACATTTCTAATGTTTGTGTATTTACATCCTGCCATAAACCGCGTTGGTATGATTCTAATAGCCTCTCAGCAATATCACGCAATGCCCAAGGATTTTTTTTGTAAATAAACTCTGACACAATTGGATTGAGTAAATAAGCTTGTAATATGCCGTGATACATATAGTCTCCCACACATTGAGCTGTTGCATCATAGGCAAACAGAAAATCCATTGTGGCTGCCATTTCAAAGGCTCCTTTATAACCGTGGCGCATCATTCCTGCAATCCACTTAGGATTAATTACGCGAGAACGATACACCCGGGCAATTTCTTCTTTGAGTTGGCGGACTCTTGGTTGAGCAGTAATCGAATTGTCACCAAAATAAGTTTGGGGGTTTTTTCCTTGAAGCGATCGCACTGCGGCTGTTAAACCACCCTGAAATTGATAATAATCATCAGAATCAAGCAAGTCATGTTCGCGGTTATCTTGGTTGTGCAATACAACTTGTGTTTGCATCAAACGTTGCTTCAAAGCTTCAGGTGCGGCGATTGGAGATGAAGCAGAATAAGCATAAGAACTCCAATTAATGTAAGCACGAGCTAAATCTTCATCATCTGTCCAATTTTGCGATTCAATTAAACCTTGTAATCCTGCACCGTAAGCACCAGGTTTAGAACCAAAAATGCGATATTGCGATCGCCCAATTGCTTCCTCTGAAGTTAAACCTTGTTCTGTCCAAAAATCAGTATCTTGGCGAACTTGTGCAGCTAAGGGGTTTTCTTCTGCTGGTTCGTCTAATGCTGCTACTGCTTTTACTGCTGAGTCAAATAAATCAATCAAGTTGGGAAAAGCATCTCGGAAAAACCCAGAAATTCTTAAAGTAACATCAACACGCGGTCTTCCCATAACTGAAAGCGGTAAAATTTCAAAATCTACGACGCGCCTTGCTGCACCATCCCATACAGGTTGCACGCCCAGCAACGCTAACGCCTCAGCAATGTCATCCCCGCCAGTTCGCATAGTGGCTGTTCCCCATACTGACAAAGCTAGCGTTTTAGGATACTCACCATTATCTTGGGTGTAACGTTCAATTAAGGTTTCGGCTGCTTTTCTACCTATATCCCAGGCTGTTTCTGTGGGTAAGGCACGAATATCAACAGAGTAAAAGTTTTTACCTGTAGGTAAGACTTCTGGGCGTCCGCGTGTGGGTGCGCCAGATGCAGCACTTTGGACATATTTACCATCAAGTCCGCGTAGCAAGTTGGTAATTTCTTGGTTGGTTTGTTGTAATGCGGGGAGGAGTTTTGCGGATATCCAGTTGAGAACAGTGGTGAGTGCTGAGTGCTGAGTTGTGAGTTGTGAGTTATTAGCGATTAGTTGTTCGATGAGGAAGGCAGCGTGTTCTTCTAAGATTTCGATAGCATCGCCAATGGTGTGGCAAGATTTGAGTTTCGCCAAAGGCGCAGAGGCGAATTCTGGTAGGGTAAATCGATCGCCGAAGTTGGCTGTTAAGGGATCGAAATCTAAACCCCAATCTTGAGCGAGGGCGCGGGTAATACCGATGGAATGGCGATTGGGAATGCGGGCGATCGCTACTATTAAATCGCGTAATTGTCGTCCTTGAGGACATTGCCCAAAAATGTGCAATCCGTCACGAATTTGCGCTTCTTTTAATTCGCAAAGATAACCATTTATGGAATTTAAAATTAAATTTTCAAAATTTAAAATATCTTGTTCATTTGTAATTCCTAAATCATGTTGTAAATTTTCTTGAAGAATTAGTTCGCGAATGCGATCGCGAATCATTGGTAATCGCACCGGATCTAAACTTTCAGCTTCGTAATATTCATCAATTAAATTCTCCAATTGTTGTAGCGAACCATATAGTTCTGCACGAGTCATTGGTGGTGTTAAGTGGTCAATAATTACGGCTTGAGTGCGGCGTTTAGCTTGTGAACCCTCACCGGGATCGTTGACAATAAACGGGTATAAGTGAGGCATTGCCCCCAAAGCAACTTCGGGATAACAATTACTTGATAAGGCTAAACTTTTACCCGGAAGCCATTCGAGATTTCCATGTTTCCCTACATGAACGACTGCATCCGCAGCAAAACATTCTCTCACCCAGTAATAAAAGGCTAAATAAGCGTGGGTTGGTTCCAAATCTGGTGCATGATAACTCAAACTGGGGTCGAGATCGTAACCCCGTGCTGGCTGAATTCCGACGAAGATGTTACCGAGTTGAATACCGGGAATGGGCATGGGGTATAGGGCATTGTTATTTTCTCCTTGTTCCCATCGCTGAGAAATACCTTGCTGTACTGGCTCTGGTAAATTAGCGAAATAATTTTGATATTCTGCCTCAGATAGACTTTGCTGTACTGTACGCCAATCTTTACCTTCTGGATCGTTGGTTACGCCAGCAGTAAGACGTTGAATTAATTCATCGCTATCAGCAGGCAAATTTTCTACGTGATAGCCAGCTAATTGCAAAGCTTGAAGAATTTCGATACAGCTAGCTGGGGTATCTAGCCCTACACCATTAGCTAAACGTCCATCACGGTTGGGGTAATTTGCGACAATTAAGGCAATTCGCCGTTCTTGGGGTGGCTTGGAACGTAGGCGTACCCAATTAGCTGCGAGTTGAGTGACAAATTCAATGCGATCGCTTACTGGCTCATAAACTACCACATCTGTTTCTAAATCCTGATTGCGAGTTTGCACTGTTTTAAAAGACACAGCACGGCTAATAATTCGCCCATCCACCTCTGGTAGTGCCACATTCATAGCAATATCGCGGGGAGAAAGCCCTGATAACTGTAACTCCCACTGCTCAACAGCACCACCACTGAAGATTACCTGAAACACTGGCACATCCAATTGCTCCCACAATTCGATTTGAGGCGTTTCTGTTTCCAATCGCGCCAGAGAGAAACTAGTGGTATTGAGCAGCAGTGCAATTTGTTCTGAGTCTTTTGGCTGAAAAAACTCGCTCAACTCAACTTGGATATCCGGTTCGCGCAATGAAGAGACAAACACTGGCACGGGTTGTAAATTTTTCTGTACCAAAGATTGACATAAAGCATCAATTACCTTTGTATTTCCTGACAAATAGTGAGCGCGATAAAAAAGAATCCCGACTTTGGGAATGGGGCATTGGGCATTGGGCATGGAGTATTTTCCTCCTCTGCTCCTCTGCTCCTCTGCTCCCTCTGCTTTCTTCTCCTTATCCCCATTCCCCAGTCCCCACTCATACAACCCAATACGCGGAACTAACTGCGGTGGTGAGGGATTGAATGAAGTTGATAGGCAAGTATCAGCAATAAATTGGAGTGCGTTAACAAAATTATCTACACCACCTTGGTTAAAGTATTGCCAGACTTGGTTAACAATATCTAAAGGCACGTTAGACTGAGAAATTAACAGGGGATCAAAAGCATCATCTCCTGGCATTACAATGAAGTTGATACTATTACGTTGAACAATTTCTTGCACTACTTCTAAGCCATAAGCCCAGTAAGAACGTCCTCCTAGTAGGCGTAAAATTATCACCTGGGCAAGTTCTAAAACTTGTTCTCCGTAAGTGTCTATACTAATTTGTTGCTGTAATTGCAATAAGTTTGCGACTCTTAAATCGGGGAATGTCGCTGGTAGTTTGGGAACCGCAGCTGCCAGAGTTTGAATATCAGTATCAGCAGCTGTAATAAATACAAAGGGAGCTGGAGTTTGTTCTAGAAAAATCAGGTCTTCTGACTGATTCCAACCCCCGGATGTGGCACTTACACGATGCATAATTTTGGATTACCGCATTAAACTGTTGATTACAATACAAGAAAAAACCTTTTAGACCAGCAGCCAGCCCCTAACTAGACTCTTGAACATGCTTAGTTCTCCTGATTTGAGCTTCTCCCAAACCTTACCCTTAGATACATTTAATCAGCTTGGGGAATTGTTACAGCAGATGGCTCAAGCAGTGGGAGATGGGGCTTTGTTAGTGACAGAGGCTGTTTTATCAAGGATTCGCGTACCTGTTGAGTGGCAGGAGCAACGATTTACATTACTAGTTTCTGAGCAGTTTAGTGCGCTTTTGCTGGGACATTGCGTTCAGGAGCAACAGCTATTTGGTACAGAAGCAACATCAGTTTCGACAACGGGCGTAAGCCCAACTGATAGCGTGCTGAATGCTGCGAATCAGCAGCAGCAACTTCCTCCTACTTGGCATCGCAAAGGACTCTACAGTCATCAGGACTCAACGGAACTCACTACTAGCTTGACATTTAATTCAGAGGCGATCGCTTCCTTTCTCTGGAAATTACGAAATTTGTTTGGGTCTGATTCTTACACTTATCAAAATCTTGAACGTTTTGGTCAAGTTATTGGTACTAATGATGCTAGACTCCAAAGTCAATTTAGCCTCTTGTTATTACAATATCTCCTACCGCAAATTAATCATGAGGTTGAATTAGCATCAGTGCCAGACTGCGCTATTGCTTATAGCTGTCAACCTGTAGAAGATGCCCTGAAAAAACAGATTAACCAAGAACGGCTGTTAAATCAGGTAACAACCCAAATCCGCAGAAGCCTAGATTTATCAGTAATTATGGCGACTGCGGTTACACGTGTGCGTGAGTTTTTAGAATTAGACAGAATCGTAATTTATAAATTTGAGGACTCTCGAAGTTTACAATATCCTTTTGACACGTCTGCCTTCAATGGCGCGAACCTTAGTAATCAGCTGGGTGCGCAACGAGGAGATCCTCCCCAATCACTGAACAGGCAATACTCACCGCCAACGCCACTCAACCCCCAACCCCCACTACAAGATTATCAACGGCATGGGGGTTGTATTGTTTATGAGGTTCGGGCTACAGATGAGATTCCATCGGTGTTGCATTACCGTGAAGAAATGTGTTTTTTGCGCTCCTCTCAATGTTGGGAAAAGTATCGTCAAGGCTTTACCCTAGCTGTGGATGATGTAGAAAAAACTTATTCTCTAGAAGAGTGTTTGTTAAATTTTTTAAGGGAAGTGAAGGTAAGAGCCAAGTTAGCTGCTCCAATTATGTTTGAAGAGAAACTTTGGGGTTTGCTAATTGCTCATCAGTGCCACAGTCCACGAGAATGGACGGAAAGTGAAAGAAATTTGCTGACTTCGATTGCCGAACAATTAGCGATCGCCATTCATCAAGCAGAGTTAATGCGATCGCTAACTCAAGAAAAGCATACTTTAGAACAGCGTGTTGTTGAGCGCACAGTGGCGCTACGCGATGCTTTACTGGCCGCCGAAGCTGCTAGTCGCCTGAGAAATGAATTTCTCGCCACCATCAGCCATGAATTGCTCACGCCTTTAACTTATGTAATTGGGATGTCTTCTACACTGTTACGCTGGCCTTTGGGTGAGTTGAGTCAACGCCAACGAGATTATCTGCAAACCATCCACGACAGCGGCGAACATTTATTAGAAATGATTAATGACATCCTCGATTTATCTCAAATTGAGGCAGGTAAAACAGTTTTAAATATTACGGAATTTTCCTTAAGAGATGTGGCAGAAAATGCTGTAAAAGCGTTAGAAGAAAAAGCCGCAATCGAACAGCTGCATCTGACACTCGATTTACAAATCGATCCCAGACGCGATCGCTTTACTGCTGATGTCTCCAGAATAGATCAAATCATTTCCAATTTATTAACTAATGCGATTAAATTTACACCTAAAGGTGGCAATGTCACCTTGCGGCTTTGGGTAGAAGATGATACTGCTATCTTTCAAGTAGAAGATACTGGTATTGGTATTCCTGAAGAAAAATTACCATTACTGTTTGAGAAATTTCAACAACTCGACACACCCTATCGTCGTCGCTATGAAGGTACAGGGCTGGGTTTGGCTTTAACTAAACAACTGGTAGAACTTCATCGCGGTCGCATTGAAGTCGAGTCTACTGTAGGCATTGGCTCAATTTTTACCGTCTGGATACCAGCCCAACCGCTAAATGTGGTGAAGACTTAAGCTAGAATAATTCGTAATTAATAATGCTTCAGGCGGACTTTTAGTATAGCGATCGCCCAATCCTCGATTAATAAATTCATGCCATAATTAGGCTATTAATTATTAATATATAAATAATAGTAATTAAGTAGAAAGCGATAAATAAACATAACTATTTACATAAAAGTAAATTTGAATCAAACCCTCTTCCCTTGTGCTTTCTGCCTGCTACCTGCTGCCTTCTCCTCCATAAAAGTATTGACTCTAACCTACTTAACAATTATCTAACTTCACATAACTCTGGAAACAATTAACCTGACTAAATCTTATTATCTAGCTCTGCCTTGAGAATGATTTTATCGCACATTAATTGCCATCAATTTCATTCTTCAGATTGATGCAAGCATTTAATAATCAGGATAAAAATAAATTATCGACCTCAGGTGAAGAGACTAAAACTTCAATCATTAATTATCTGTTGAGTAATAATTATATATTAATTGATTATTCAACTTAGTCAAAAGAAGTTTATTTCTTCACTAGGTTAATTAGCCAAAATTCGAGATAGAGACATACCTGAAAAATTGATTTTTTATAATTAACCAGTCAGGAAAGATGCTTCTCTTCTCTCTTAAAGTACAAGTTCTGCGTTTTTGACGCTATTATTGAGGAATGCAAATGAAAATTATTGCTTTGGTTTCATCTATCTTACGTCCTGTACGTTTTCTAGTTGTCGCTTTTACCTGTGCATTGTTATTGCTATCTAATGCATTTCCCGCTTTCGCGATTGATAGCTATCGGAGCAATCCCGAAGAAGCCACTACACAACTTCTGGACATTCAGCGCAAAACTGACGAAGTAGAGAGATCCGCACCTCCAGGATTGAATAAGGTTCAAGAGGAATCCAATAAGGGGCTAAATGAAGTTCAGGGAGATGCAGATATCGACAAGATGAAGCGTCCTTCTAATTCACAATCTGCAACTTCAGTAGAAGAAAAAATAGAGAATGTACTGGAAAAAGTTACAGGTAAGAAGTAGGTTGCATAATAGTAATCTTGGGAAAGTAACGGTAAATTTACCTCTGTATGTTGAAATAAACCGCGATTTCCCATACCTGATATCTTTGCCCAGATTGTGAAGTAACCCTTTATTAACACAGTAACTCGATCTAGCTTTTAGTGGAGGCATCTTGATTCGTGAGAATATTCAAGATGCCTCTTGCTATTAAATATAGTTTGGGAATTACTTTCAAGTTCTCTGTAGAAGATAACTTAATATTGCAGAAAACTTAAATACTAATTAGGAAATTAGTAAGCGAATAAGCCGCGCCGATAAAGGGCGTCGGCTTGAATGAATTTTTAAGCTACCACGTTGACAGAAAGATTAATCCTCAATATTTAAAATCTAATTTTGTAATTTTCGCTTTAATATAGAATTTCTACATAGCCTTCCGTTCCATTAACCCGAATTCTCTGTCCGTCATCAATCAGTTTGGTAGCACTTTCTACTCCGACAACTGCTGGTAAGCCATATTCACGTGCGATAACTGCTCCATGAGTCATCAGTCCACCAACTTCAGTGACTAGGCCTTTTATGGATACAAACAATGGTGTCCAGCTAGGATCAGTAAAGGAGGTTACTAATATATCTCCATCTTCTAGATCGGCATCTTCCATGTTTAAGATGACACGCGCTCGTCCCTCTATAACTCCAGAGGAAACAGGTAGACCTATAATAGCTTCGGCTGGGAGATTTTCTCGTTTGTACCGACCTGCAATGATTTCACCATCAGACGTAATCACACGTGGGGGAGTTAGTTTTTCATATAATTTGTACTCGTCTTTTCGTTTGCCGATCGTTTGGTAATCAACTTTATTTGTGAGTACGACTTCGCGAAGTTCTTCAAAAGTGAGATAGTATATATCTTCTTTTTCATGAATAATGTTGGCTTGTACCAGTTGTTCGGCTTCTTTGAGTAAAGCTTTCTTATAAACGAAGTAGCGATTAACTATGCCGTATTTTGGATACTCACGATAACCGATGAAATTCCGGATTAAACTAATTATTCGTTTTGTCTCTTCAGCCTTTTGTTCGCTATCCGGTAATTGCTTCAATCGATCTAATAACTCTTGTTCTTTTTTCAAAGCCTCCTGTCGCCCTTGCTCAAATTTGCGATCGCCAGCACCAGGCTCAAAGTTTTTGATATGACTGAGAATCATCGGGATAAGTGTAGTTGGTTTTTCACTCCAACGAGGTCTTGTAATATCAATTTCACCAGCACATCGCATTCCGTATTTGTTGAGATAAGCATAGATAGCGTCCCTGGCTTTCTGTCCACCCTCAAACTTAATCAGTTCATCCAGAAAGTTGTCATCTTTTACCTTTTGTAAATAATCAATTACTTCAGGATAAGGACGAATCACATCTGCGACATCCAATAGTTCCAGACCCATAGACGAAGTAATATTGTTGGGTACAGATTGAGAAAGCGTGTCTGCTACATTTTTTTCACCTAACCACTCCTGCATTTTTTCATTGATCCATGATGAAGCATTCATAGCAGTCATAATCGCACCAAAACTTTGGGGATCGGATAAACTCTTCTTTAATTTCTGGATATCTTCTTGAATAAAATCAAATAAATCTGCTCCTGACTTCGTTTGGATGTTATGTTTTAACTCTTCTATCGATGCTTGATTACGCTGAATCAGATCGGGAACAATCGCCGGATCGTATTCGGTCAGCGTTTGAAAATCCAAAGATGATGTACCCTTATTGCTGTTACCGGCACTTTGTTCTTGCTTGTCCTCTGGTAACAATTTTATGAAATCTCCCCGATCTAGTATGGTCATAAGTGCGTCCCTTATAAGCGGATCGGATTTCCCAAGAACGTTGACTAAAATGTCTCTTCTAACAGGTGAAGCCAGATCGTGTGTAACATCAACAAACAACCTTCCACCCGCTTTATACATGGGTCGAGCAGCTGTCAACTGAAATAAAGACAATCCCAATGGTTTGATCGGGTCAGTCATCATTTGTTGATGACCGACAGATACATAGACGTGATTTTCGCGATCGCTCGCTTCAGGGATCGGGTATAAAGTTGTGATAGGGCGACTCTGGACAATATGAAATGTGTCATCAACCAAACACCATTCGATGTCCTGGGGGTGTCCGAAATGTGCTTCAATCTTTCTACCGATGCGCTCAAGCTGCAAAATCTGCTCGTCTGTCAGCGCTTGCCTATTCTGCCGTTCAGGTTCAATCTCCTGTTCTTTCGTACCGCCATCTTTTAAGGCATAAATAGCTAGTTTCTTGGTGGATATCTTCTTATCGACAACCTTGCCGTTACAAACTTTATAGATATCAGCATTCACAAGGCCAGAAACTAAGGCTTCACCAAGTCCGAAGCTGGCATCAATAGATAACACCTTCCTATTAGAAGTGACGGGATCGGCAGTAAACAAAATTCCTGCCACCTGCCCAAAGACCATCTTTTGAACAACCACAGACAGGTGGACTTTACGATGGTCAAAGCCGTTTTGAAGGCGGTAAATTACTGCTCTCTCGGTAAATAGAGATGCCCAGCACTTGCTGATATGCTGATAGATTGCCTCCTTTCCGATAATGTTCAAATACGTATCCTGCTGGCCTGCAAAGGAGGCCGTCGGTAAATCCTCAGCGGTTGCGCTGGATCGTACTGCATAGGCATTTTTTTCTCCAAGCCTGGAGAGGTGGTGGGCGATCTCTTCATTAATATCTTGAGGAATGCTTATCCCTTCAATGACCCTGCGAATTTCACCGCTAAGTTCACTGATTTTATCCCCATCTTCGACCTTCAGAAGCGATAACCGTTCGAGTAATTCGTTAATCGACGATGTTTCTCCAATGGTTCTTTTAAAAGCTTCAGTAGAAATACAAAAGCCATACGGTACATAAATTCCTTCAATCTTGGTAAGTTCCCCCAGGTTTGCGCCTTTACCCCCAACAAAGGTGAGTTTTGTTTTGTCAATATCTTGAAAACAAAGCACAAATGAACTCATTAGTTTCCCTCCTTTGGCAATTCATACTTTGGTAATGTCCGCCTTCGGGTGAGATCGGTTCCTCGTGGAGTTCTTCGCGGACTTCGACGATTTTGGCAGGGGTATCGCATTTATAACAAACAGGAGGGGAAAACTAAAAATGAATATTTGCGATCGATGATTGCCGAGGTTTTGACTTGGGGTTTAAGTCCAAAAACCATAATTACTGACACTTGGTATTCGAGCAAAAAAAATCTAAAGTTCTTTAAAGACAAAGGATTAGAGTTTTTCGCTGGAATAGCTAAAAATCGCTCATGTTCGGTTGATAGACACAATTTTACTCAAGTCCAAAAGATATAAATTCCCAAATCTGGTTTAATAGTATATCTAAAAAATTTTGGTCAAGTAGAAGGTATTTCGTAGAAGTTTCAAAAAGAAAACTTACAAATATTAAATGATGTACATCTCTGAAAAAGATGCACGACTGCATAATATTAATTTTCTGACAATGCGTAATTGGCACATCTATCTATTAGCATAAAAATAGAATATTAACTGAAAATTTAAAATTATTTAGGATCTTTCTAGAGACTGATGTAAATTTAGGATTTAATTTGTGAACTTAGTAAATAAGTTCGCCAAGAGAAGAGAGGGAAATTAATGCCTAAAATTAACATAGGGTTGACAGAGCAACAACGCCAAGGTGTGATCGATCTATTGAATCAAGATTTAGCTGATGCCTATGTGTTGTTAGTTAAAACTAAGAAATATCACTGGGATGTTGTGGGCCCTCAATTTCGTACCCTGCACCAGCTTTGGGAAGAACACTACGAAAAACTGACTGAAAATATTGATGCTTTAGCAGAACGAATTCGTGCTTTGGGTGGTTATCCAGTAGGAACATTGGAGGGATTTCTCCAGATTGCTACCCTCAAGGAACATGGCGGTCAAGTTCCTATAGCCACAGAGATGGTAGCTAATTTAGTGCAAGATCACGAGCAGGTAATTCGTAACTTTCGGGAACATGTAGATCGTTCTGGTGAAGAGTTTCACGACCAAGGAACTGCTGACTTTTTGACTGGATTAATGGAAGAGCATGAAGAGATGGCTTGGATGCTGCGCTCGTTTATTGAAGGGCAAGCATTAGACCCCAGTAATAAAGAATCAGCAGCAGCTGACACTCAAACTCCTGTCGGTGTGTAGCTCAGTTGCTCAAGCATAATACCTAACTTTAAATGGCAGTCTGTGGAAAAAAGAAATTTATCCGCAGCTGCCTATTTAATCTGTACTTTGCAATAACAACATTCAAGGAGATGTAAATGCCAGAAACACACACAGCAGAACGTACCGTTTCAGCTGTATTTAAAGAACAAAAGCAAGTTGATGATGTAATTCGCCGTTTGTTAGATCGGGGTGTCTCTAGAGATCGTATTTCCGTATTGGGCAGAAACTTTCAATCAGAAACGCGAATTGCTGGTTTCATTACCAAAAGAGATGTGATTTTTGGAGGTTTGAGAACTGGGGCAATTTTTGGTTCCTTATTTGGTTCCTTTCTCAGCTTGCTGACAGGAGTAGGCGTACTGTTTATTCCCTTTGTTGGGCCGATTGTAGCAGCAGGCCCAATCAGTGCGCTATTGCTTGGGGCTGCAAGCGGTGCGATCGCAGGTAGCGCTGGTGCAGGATTGGTGTCAGTTTTAACTGCTTTAGGAATGCCAGAAGATAAAGCAGCAGTTTACCAAACCCGCTTGCAAGCTGGCGAGTTTTTATTAATGGCAGAAGTACCAAGCGATCGCGCTGGAGAATTTCAACTATTACTAGAAAGCGCTGGCGGTGAAGAAATTCATACCGCCGAGAAAACCTTTGCTCGTCCTTGTCCCGGCCCTTGCAACAAGCCAGAAGACTTATCTCCAGAAGTTCGCGCTCATCTTTCGGCAGAAGCACAACGCACATTTATTGAATGCTATAACGCTAAACTCAGCGAAACTAGCGACGAATTCACCGCCGAACAAGCTGCTTGGGAAGCAGTGCATCAGCAATTCGATGAAGATGAAAACGGTGTGTGGTCTAAAGCCAAGGTAAACGTTTAAGGTAGTTTGATATAGCCCCAGGCTTTAGCCTGCGGGCAATAGAGGATATTATTAACGCCGATATTCATCGCCGCAATCGCCAATTAACTGATATAAATCTCGTGAATTTTGAGACACCGCATCTATTTGATTTACATCCTCAGCATCTAAGCTAAAATCAAATACTTTCGCGTTATCTTCTAAATGTTCAGATATGCCCAACCTCGCACCAACAATTACTCCCCCAACAGCAGGCTTATCTAAAATATAACGTAATGCTACGTTAGCAATACTAACTCCATGCTTATCGGCAATAGATTTGAGAGTAGAAAGTAACTCTTGAAATAATTGCCAACCACCCCAAGCATCAACCATATTCTTATATTTTTTCAAGCTAACTGTAGCTAGATCAAATCCTCGCGGTTCTGGTTTACCTAAATACTTTTCTGATAGTAACCCACCGCAAACTGTACCATAAGTAAAAAGTTTGATGTCGTGCTGTTGACAGAACTGAATCATATTAACTTCTGGACGACGGTCAACCAATGAAAATTGCACTTGGTTAGAAACGATTTTGATACCTGCTTCCACAATAATTTGCAGATGTTCAGTATCAAAGTTAGTCAAAGCTAAATGCTTAATTTTCCCCTCAGTTTGCAGTTCTGCCATATATTTAAGGGCATCAAGGTAGTTTTTATCTCGATACTCCCACCAGTGAAACTGCATCAAATCTAATGATTCTACATCCATCCTTCTCAGGGAGATATTAATATTGTCCTCGACAATTTTTTTCGTCATTTTCCCAGGACGAGGCACCCATTTGGTGAAGGCTTGAATTTGAGATACAGCTTCTTGACCGCGAGTTGCAATTAGTTGACGGCGGAACTCACCAATTAAGTCCTCAGCCGGGCCGTAATGGTCTGCTAAATCCCAAGTAGTAAAGCCTGCATCCACATATTTGAACATAGTTTGAATAGCAGCCTTGGGATCGATGCGTCCATGTCCGCCAGAAACTTGCCACATTCCATTTAAGATGCGGCAGATATTTAAATCGGAGGTAAATTGTAGATAACTTGCTGCGGGTAGTGCCATTTTGAAAGATAAATAATAAATTATTTAACGCCAGTCTTTTTCTGCTCGATCTAAAACATAAGCAGAAACATCTTGAATTTGTTCTATAGTCAAGCGGTCTTTGTAAGCTGACATATTATTTTTACCATTGGTGACAATGGATGATATTGCTTCTAAAGAATCCATACCATATTTCTTGAGCGCTTTTTTCTTTAAAGTCTTACCTCGTCTGACAATATTACCACCGTTGATATGACAACCAGCACAATGCATCTCAAATATTTGTGCGCCATTATCTATATCTGCTGCGCTAGCAGGCGGCGTTAGAATATTTGTCAGTATTAAGAAAGTAATTAATATCAATTTTATAATTATTTTCAACATAATTTTTACTAATATCTTAAGTTTTAATTCTATAAAGATTCAAAATATACGGTAAATCCAGAAAATTTTTGGCATTCTTCCACAAAAGCTTCAGCATCGCTAACATCTTCAATTTTGTATACCATAATCCGCTTACCATCGGGCATTTTTTTAGAAGTAATGCAAGTACCTGGATATTTATCTGCTAATGCTTTAAATTCAGCACCATAGAGTTTCCAAGCTTCTCCAGAACAATCAATGTTTACTTGCCACATAATTAAAATCTATTGTGTACCAATAAATTTTAATCATCTCATAATTTGGATATTTGTGTGACAAATTCAGGATTAACGAACCGCCAAGGACGCCAAGGCCGCCAAGCACAGAAATAGAAGATTAATAACTGAGATTTTGGTGATTTTCTATCTAAAGGAAGTGCCTGACTCAAACAGACTGCACCATAATGGCAATAGAGGAGCTTGTCTGGAAATTTATATCCAAATTATCTACATACAAAGAGTTGAAGATGGCTAGTAACAATATCAAAGAGAAAATTCAAGCAGATTTGCAACAAGCCAGAGAAACTGGACAGTTGAGAAGCGAACGAATTAGAGAGATTGTCAAAGCCGCAGTTTCTCAAGTAGGTTCTGAGTTTAGGTCGGGTTCTATAGAACTGCGTAGTATTGTCAGAGATGCTGTTTCTGCTGTAATTGAAACTTTCCAAGAAAAAGGTAGCGAAATCAAAGAAGAAGTGACAGCTTCTATTGAAGGAGTATTAGAAGGGGTTAATAGCAAACGACACGAAAATATTGCTAAAACCCAGACAGAAATTAAAAAGCTACAGTCTCAATTAGATAGCGAAGAAGAACAATTGCAACAAGAAGTTGATGTAATTTTGGCAGAGATTGAAGAGACAGGTAAAGAAACCTCTACTAGTACTAAAACTGTTCTTGACTCTGTAATCAATGGCATTAAAGATAGTGAGGAAGCAGCTTTACTCAAGAAACGCTATGCACAACTGCAAGCACAACTCGCTATTGTAAGAGCTAATTTAGCTGCACGCTACGGTGGACGTTCTGAGGAAGTGAAAGATTATTTAGAGGAAGCTAAACACTGGTATAATCAAGCTCGTCCTCAAGCAGAAAATTTGGCTACACAAGTAGAACAGAAGCGATCGCAACTCGATGATAAACTAGGTGAAGCCGGAAGTGCGATCGCACGTAAGGAACGTCAGTTAAAACAGTACTTAAGAGAGTTACTACTCACAGCAGCTGATTTGTTTAAAGACAAGGATCATTCTGATAAACCAAAGCTTCCCCATAGCTAATACTAATTCACGACAATTCTGATACATATATATTTTTTGTAGGGGTTTAGCATTGCTAAACCCTTATTCATGTATCTGTATCAATAGAAAATTTTGCTCTTCATTAATTATCAAATTAAGGTGTCTCTGCTATCTTATGATTGTTAATGAAATAAATAATATTTGAGATATATACAGTAGTGCCCAGAAGTGAAACAGCCTTTAGGCTTTGGTTTAAGGCGTAGGATGTCTACTTCACCAACTTGAAATATGCTGTCCATTATGAGTAATAGCGCAACATTATTTTGCCCATATGTGGCAATCTTTTCTCAAATTGGGATTAAAGATTCTCAGTTTGTTAGCTTCAATATAAAAATTGGTAATGGGAATACTGCTTACATCTGTGACACCCCATTACCAATCTCATATTGTTAGGAAATATTACCCTGTCTGTTACACTTGCCGATTAAGCTGCTCTTCATGCTTGGCGATAACCCAAACTGCATGAATGCTACCAGGAAGCCAACCTAACAGTGTGAGTAAAATGTTAATCAACAAAGTTGGGCCAATACCAACTTCTAGAAAAACTCCTACGGGAGGTAACAACAGACCAAGAAGTAAGCGTGTTAATTTCATGGATTTGATTCTAATGTTTGATTTGGTTTACTTACATTTGTATGGATGTCATCGAATTATAAAATCTACCACAAGAGTTATATTAATTCGATGACTAATAACTGGTATAGAGACATAATTAATGAGACTTATATCTATACCTAAGAATTAGCTGGAGGGTAATTCTCCCTTATTCTTAACATCTGCACTGCCTAAAGAAGCGAGATTTTTTTCGACAAAGTAGTTGTTAATGAAGGTGTTAGCAAAAGATAAAATCACTGGACCGAGGAGAAAACCAATGATTCCGCGAACGGTAAAGCCGGGAACTAAGGCTGCTGCTAATGCGAAACAAATACCGTTAACAACTAGCGAAAATGCTCCAAAGCTTAAAAAGTTAAGTGGCAAAGATAAGGTAGATAGAATTGGTTTTACTGAACCATTAATCAAACCAATAACTAACGCTGCAATAATCGCGGCGGGAAAATTTGCAATATTAACGCCTGGAACAACTAAATCAACTATTAGTAAGCTCAAAGCTGTAGCTATTGCTGTTAACACGGGTCCCAACATTATTTTTACCTCAGAAACAGATTATTGATAATTTGAACTTCTTTAAGTTATTGTTACCTAACTAATCTGCCCGAACATCAATAGCGAGATAGATTTTGCTTCTATCGTTCGGCTGAGAATTGTGCGAGTTGGAAAATCAGTTTTTAATTTTTTATTTCATCTTTTACTGCTAAAACTTCAAAAAATTATTTTATAAAGAAATTCTTAAATTTGTATACTAAAATTTATTGCTTGTAGTAAAGCGACGATTTATATAAAACTTGTTCTTGATGGGTTTCTAAAGTGCAATCAGATAAGGGATAAGTTACACAAGTAACAACATAGCCAGCCTGAATTTCTTGGGGACGGAGAAATTTCTGTTCGCTTTGGTCAACTTCGCCACCGATGAGTTTGGCAACACAAGCGGAACATTCACCTTGTTTGCACCCAGAGGGAAGTCGGATACCCAAGTCTTCTGCGATATCAAGGATATATTGATCGTCTGGGACTTCAATGGTACGGTCTAACCCAATAGTAGGATTGATGAGTCGAACTTGATAAACTGCCATTTGCAATATACAAGAAATAACTGTTGTTATTTTCTCCTTTTGAGGTAGTTTTATACAAAGTATGGGAAGGTTTTTTACCCTCGTTAGAGTAATAGGACTTACGCCAGATTTACGGAATAACAAACCACAGAGACGTAGGGGTCACGGAGAAATGGAACTTTGAAAAATATTTTGCGTAAGTCCTATCTACTTTTAGGACAAAAGACGAATCAGAAATTTACTGTCTCACAGACTTCATCGACAAACTAATTCGCTTCAGCTTCTCATTCACTTCCAACACTCTAACTTTCACCACTTGTCCGACTTTGACAATCTTTTTGGGATCGTCAACAAATCTATCAGCAAGTTGAGAGATATGCACTAAGCCATCCTGATGGACGCCGATATCAACAAATGCGCCAAAGTTCGCAACGTTGGTGATGATACCTTCTAATTCCATCCCGACTTGCAAATCCTTGATTTCGGTAATTCCTTCTTTGAAGGTGGCATACTTAAACTCAGCACGGGGATCTCTACCAGGTTTTTCGAGTTCGCTGAGGATGTCGCGCAGTGTTGGTTCGCCTACGGTATCGGTGATGTATTTTTTCAGGTTGGTTTTTTGCAGTTTGGCAGCAATTTGTGTCACCTGATTTAATGGTACGTTGAGGTCGGATGCGATCGCTTCTACTAAAGAGTAACTCTCTGGATGCACGGCTGTATTATCCAAAGGGTTTTCGCCGTTACGTATGCGCAAGAACCCAGCTGCTTGTTCAAAGGCTTTTGGCCCTAGTTTTGGTACTTTTAACAGTTGGCGGCGATTTTTAAAGGCTCCATTCTCGTTGCGATAAGTAACAATATTATTGGCAACTGCTGGCGTAATTCCCGAAACAAAGGTCAAAAGTTCTTTAGAAGCTGTATTTAAGTCCACACCTACATAGTTAACGCAGCTTTCTACAGTTTCATCTAACTTTTTCTTCAGCAGCTTTTGGTCAACATCGTGTTGATATTGTCCCACACCAATCGATTTCGGATCGATTTTCACTAATTCTGCTAAAGGGTCTTGCAAACGGCGACCAATGCTAATAGCACCGCGCACGGTGACATCTAAATGGGGAAACTCTTCTAATGCGACTTTACTAGCAGAATATATCGATGCACCCGATTCATTTACCATTACCTTAACTGGTTTGCGTTCTATAGCTTGCAGTACCTGCGAGACAAATTCATCAGTCTCACGAGAAGCTGTACCGTTACCAATTGCAATCAATTCTATTTTGTATTTTTCAATCAAATTTTTGATAGTTTGCGCAGCTTTAGTCCGTTGTTCTGCTGCTTGATGGGGAAACACCGCTTGGTATTCCAAGAATTTACCAGTTTGGTCTAATACTGCTACTTTACACCCAGTTCTAAAACCAGGATCTATTGCTAAGGTTGGTTTCATTCCTGCTGGTGCAGATAGTAATAATTCTCTTAAATTAGTTTCAAAGGTTTTAATCGACTCAATATCAGCGTAGGTTTTCTTTTCTGTTATTACTTCTCCCATTAAAGAAGCTTTCATCAAGCGATTAAATGCATCTTTCAGCATCGCCTGATAAAAATCTCGAATAGCGCGGACTTTGGTTTTGATTTCCTTTGATTCTAAATAGGAAAGTACTACATCCTCATCAAAGGTAATTTCAAAATTTAATATTCCCTCGGCTTCACCCCGACACAACGCCAAAATATTATGCGGTGCAATATTTTTCACTTTAGCTTGATAGTTGCGGTACATTTCAAATTTCGTTGTACCTTCGGGATGCTCATCTTTTATCCGCGAGGTAAATATCCCCGATTCTAAAAGATAATCGCGGATATATGCTCTAGATTCGGCTTTCTCTGCCACTTCCTCCGCTAAAATGTCAGCCGCACCTTTCAACGCTTCTTCAGCAGATTTAATTCCTTGAGTTTCCGAAATATACTTTGCTGCTTCTGTTTCTATTGAAGCAGAGACAGGATTTTTCACATTGAGCGATTTAATAAAATCTGCCAGTGGTTCTAAACCTTTCTCTCTAGCGATAGTTGCACGGGTGCGTCGCTTGGGTCGATAGGGTAAGTATAAATCCTCAAGCTCGGTTTTTTGTAAGCAAGAAATAATCTGCTCTTTCAGTTCATCAGTGAGTTTACCTTGGTTGGCGATCGCATTTAAAATTACCGCTTTTCTTTCTTCTAATTCAGTTAAGTAACTATACCTATCGGATAAGTCCCGTAGTTGAACTTCATCCATTTCGCCGGTGCGCTCTTTACGGTAACGTGCGATAAAAGGAATTGTTGCACCTTCTGCGAATAGTTCCAGCGCATTTTGCACCTGAAAGGGTTTAAGGTTTAGTTCAGTTGCCAGTAGTTGAGGAATGTTCAGCATCGGGTGTCTCAGTGGAAAACGCTACTTCTCAAGGTAATATGCTAATCGTTCTGCTCATGCAAGCGTAATGATGTTAAGCTAATTTACCAGATGATTATGAAATCTTGATTTTTTCCACCGTTATTTTACATAGCTAGTTTTACCTCAATCTAGCTAGGATGTAAAATCAATAACTATAACCAGTAATTGTTTTAATCTGTTTATCTTAGGCGCTATTGGTTTGATTTCAGAGGTTAGTAAAAATGGCTTTGTTTTTCTTGGTTCCACTTTGCACAGCTTTATTAACTGGCTATTTAGTTAAGCAATCTAATGATGAAATAGCTTACATCGCTGGTGTATTTGGATTCATTTGCTTCATTTTGAGTTTGGTCTTAGCACCTTGGCAGATACAGCTACTAATGTTAGTTGCTGTCCTGATAACTACTAACAAGCTCTTGTCAAAAAATGAATATCAACTACCCAATACTACAGAGAAAGAATCAAGACGATGATACTAAGTAACGCTAAATAGTACAGCTTGGCGGAAACAAACATCGATATTAAAAAAGCTTTATTCCCTTCTGCCATTTTCAAACTTCCAGAGGATAATTACAGATAGATATTGATGTTATATGCACCAATCTGATAACTATACCTACATTGTCTATGAAACTTGCTTGATAATTGATTGATAATTTTATTTGTCTGTTGTATGCCAATTCAAGTTTATGGAATTCCTAACTGCGGTACTTGTAAAAAAGCTTTGAAATGGCTCAAAGACAACAACATTAATTACAAATTCATCAATACCAAAGAAAATCCTCCTACTCGTGAAACGATCCAAAACTGGGTGGAGACTTTTGGTTCTGCGCCTATGCGCAATACCTCCGGTCAATCCTACCGTGCTTTAGGTGATGAAAAGAAGACTTGGAATGATGAACGGTGGATTGACGCCTTTGCTAAGGACGCAATGCTGCTGAAGCGACCTGTTTTTGTAAAAGATGCAAAAGCAGTGCTAGTAGGTTTCAAAGAAAAAGAAGAAATAATTCGCGAAAAATTAGAGATTTAATTAGCTAGCAGCCTCAACAGTTCAATTGCTGTAACTGTAATGTATTGTGCGTAGACGCTAGACATCGCATTTTTTTCCATCTTGCTAGCTCTGTATTTCTGTGTCTTCATTAATGCTATTTTTAGTCCGGAAACATCTTACCAACGACCGTAGAAGGAGTTGTTTGTCTCAATATATGTAGCACGAAATACAAAGCGATCCGATTCTCAGCCCTAAGATTTATGGAACCTAGATCCTAAATCTAGGATTTCTCATGACTGGCTAGGGTTGAACTACTTTCAGGAAAATTCCCGGAAGTACTGGGTTAGGAGCAATCAAACTCTACTTGCACTGACAATAATCTAAAGTGAGATGGTGAAAAACTGGGCGTTGGTTATTGGTATCGATCGTTACGAATGCTTGCAACCCCTCAAGTATGCGAAGCGGGACGCAGATTTGATGCAGAATTTGCTCCGCAATCAAGCAGGTTTTGAGCAAGTTTTCTTATTTTCAGATGACTCGCCTAATATTGGTGGGGAACTGACTCATCCTGACCGCGCTAATTTATTACAATTCTTAGAGCAGTTATTTAAGCATCCTTTCTTAGAACCAGAAGATAACTTCTGGTTTTTCTTTAGCGGTCATGGAATGATGTCTGCTCATCAAGATTACCTGATGCCTGCTGATGGTAATCCCTATAACATTGAAGATACAGGAATTTCCCTGAAATATCTGACTGAATGCCTGCGCAGTTGCGGTTCTGAGAATATTGTGATGATATTAGATGCTTGTCGTTCTCAGCACAAACAAACTAGCGCGAGATTTGGGCTGCAAACACAACAGTTAGCATCTCAAACCGGAATCATCAGTATTTTATCCTGTAGCCCCGATGAATCTTCTGCGGAAATTGATGCGCTACAACAAGGTGTGTTTACCCATGCAATCCTTGAAGGTTTGGGAATTCAGGGACAATGCGCCACGGTGAAACGGTTGCATCAATATCTCAGTTTCCGCGTGCCCGAACTTTTGGCACATTACAAGTATCCAGCGCAAACACCTTATATAAATCTAGATGTAGATTCAGTTGCTAAGTCGCATCGAGTCTTTATACCGAAATATGCAAATTTACACGAAATTGCCAATCAACAGATAAATTCATTGGTAACAGAAGCAGATCGCAGTCAGGAATTGGCAGAATTAGAGCAGCTATGGATACGAACAATTAGTTCAGATGAGGATACATTCCAGCAGAGCCATAGAATTGCTCAATATGTAGGAGTTGGTGAAAATTTTGCTCGAAAACCTAGCGTTTACGTTTCAGGTGTAAATACAATTGCACAACCTCAATATCAATCAACCGCGACAATTCCAGAACCCGCTATCGATCGCCTCAGTTCGGAAGGCGGAGTAGACTATCAGCGATTGGGCGAATTACTCGCAGCTGGTGATTGGAAAGCCGCAGATCGGGAAACTTTGAGGCTGATGCTGAAGCTGGCGAGGCGAGAGAAAGTAGGCTGGCTAGATATTGAAGCAATTAACACTTTTTCCTGCACCGACCTTTGCATCATTGACCAACTTTGGGTCAAATATAGCAAAGGTCGTTTTGGTTTTAGCGTGCAAAAGAGCGTTTGGGAAAAGGTTGGCGGTCAACCTGATGCTGATTATCAAACATGGGTTAAATTTGGCGATCGCATCGGCTGGCGCGTAAATAATGCTTGGCTGTTCTACTCTGACCTAAATTTTGCGGATGATGCACCTGTTGGTCATTTTCCAGCAGCCGCCAGTGTTGATTTACTCACCGTTCGCCAAGGTTGGGTTGTCGGGTTATTTGGTTGTCTGGTGGGATTTTCGGCTCTGACTGCAAAATTGGCACAATGTGACTGAGCCTGTGAATCGCGATCGCATCTCCTGCTGATGAGAGTTTGCGATCGCTCAATTTATTGATATAGTCCTCCTTTTAAGCGAACACAAGTCTGTCTGAGGAATAGGTGATAATCACCCAATTGGGTGAGGTACTGTAAAGTTTTATTTTGCGATAATGATACGCATACGAAGGGAAAGGTAGATGAAATTTAATATGTGAATAGTACGTGCGCTAAATAAAATCTATCAATTCAATTCTTGAGTTAGGGAAGTCAACAATCATGGGCGCTAATACATTGAACGGACACAAAAAAGGCAATACCTCTGTTATCGACAAACAACTAATTACTGATGTAGAGAGTTTAGAGGCTGTTACCTCAGAACCTTCCGCCATTGCAGAAGCAACCGTTGTAACTCCCGAAGCTCCAACAGAACCGAAAACTGATGTTCATCCTCAGCCAGAGGTAGAAAAAAAAGCTGATAAGAAGCGGAAAAAACCAATTGGCTTGATTTTAGCTGGACTGGGTGTAGGTGCGATCGCTGCTGGTGGATTTGGTTATCACTATTGGCAATATGCTTCTACCCACGAATCGACAGATAACGCTACTGTAGTGGGAAATATTCACCAAGTTGCTAGCCGCATTCCCGGTACTGTTAGTCAAGTGTTAGTGGATGATAACCAGCTGGTGCAACCCGGACAGTTATTAGTAACTCTCGATCCCAGTGATTATCAAAGTCAGGTACAGCAAGCGCAAGCTGCATTAGAAACTGCTCGCAGTCAGGCGCAAGCCGCACAAGCGAATATTGCTTTAACTTCACAAACCTCCAGCGGTAAAACAGCTCAGGCGCAAGGAGATGTCAGCAATGCTTTGGCTGCAATTTCCACAGCGCAAGCCGCAGTCAAAGAAGCCCAAGCCGGGATACCCGCCGCCCAAGCTGAGGTACAACTAGCCCAAGCCGGGATACCCGCCGCCCAAGCTCAAGTAGCGCAGGCTAATGCTAATTTGGCAAAAACCCAAGCAGATTACAACCGTTACCAAAGTTTGTTTAAAGAAGGCGCAATTCCTCGCCAGCAGTTAGATACAGCCAAAGCAGCTTACGATGTGGCTGTAGCCCAGAAGAATGCTGCGGTTCAGGGCGTTCAACAAGCACAAGCTAGGTTAGCCTCTGCGAGAGTAGGTGTAGCAAAAGCCCAATCGCAACTTGCACAAGCACAAGAAGGTGTCACCAGCGCCCAAGCGAAACTCGCCGCATCTAAGGGTGGATTGCAACAAGCCACCGCTAGCGGACAAGACACCGCAGTTAAACAAAGTCAGTATGAAGCAGCAAAAGCCGCGATCGCTCAAGCCGAAGCATCGCTGAAAAACGCACAGTTGCAGCTTTCTTACACCAACATCACTGCGCCTAGTGCCGGACGAGTAGGTAGGAAAAACGTCGAAGTTGGGAACCGGGTACAAGTAGGAACGCCATTAATGGCGATCGTTGATAACGGCTATTGGGTAGTAGCCAACTTCAAAGAAACCCAATTAAATAAAATGCGACCTGGAGAACCAGTGGAAATCAAGTTGGATGCTTTTCCTAATCACCCGTTTACAGGTCATGTTGACAGTATATCTCCAGCTTCCGGCGCGCAATTTGCTTTATTACCCCCAGATAACGCCACTGGTAACTTCACCAAAATTGTCCAACGCATTCCTGTTAAAGTAACTTTTGATGGAAACAGTATCCAAGGATATGAGTCTCGCATTGCACCTGGGATGTCTGCGGAAGTTGATGTAGAAGTTAAATAAGTGATTTGTCATCAATGAAGTGTAAAGGGGACAGGGAATATTCTTATGAGTATCTCTCTGTTCCTTTTTAATTATCAGTTGTTAATTAGCTATAACCAATGACAGGTGAATTTCGACCGAAAGAACTTCTATTATGTCCGGTAAATTACTCATACTTTTGTCTTATCCCTAACCCATTAAAGTTATACTTTGTCTTTTATCTAGACAAGCGCTAATGGTTAGAAAGTGGGGAAGTTTTGTTATGAGAAATTGCCGGAAATGATTTATTTTTCCGTCGCTATTGAGATATCACAAATGACAGATGACAAATGACTAAACCAAAGCTGCTTCTACCTGCATTAAAATCAAAAAACTATCGCCTGTTTTTTGCCGGACAAGGTATATCACTAATTGGCACTTGGATGACACAACTAGCGACAATTTGGCTAGTTTATAGCTTAACAAACTCAGCATTACTATTAGGGGTTGTCGGCTTTACCAGCCAAATTCCTAGTTTCTTTCTCGCTCCCTTTGGGGGTGTTTTTGTAGACCGCTTTTCGCGCTATCGTACCTTAATTGGTACGCAAATTATGGCGATGATTCAGTCGTTAGCATTGGCAGTACTAGCGCTAACTGGTGTGATTCAAGTATGGCACATCATTGCTTTAAGCTTATTTCAGGGATTTATTAATGCCTTAGATGCACCAGCCAGACAAGCATTTGTCCCAGAATTAGTAGAACGTAGAGAAGATTTAGCCAATGCGATCGCAATTAATTCAACGATGATCAATGGAGCTAGATTAATTGGCCCGGCGATCGGCGGTTTGATCATCGCTAGAATTGGCGCTGCTTATTGTTTTCTCATCGATGGTTTAAGCTATATTGCTGTGATTGCTGCTTTATTAGCAATGACAATTAAACCCTGGCGAGTTCCAGTAAGTAGCGGTAATCCCCTACAAAAAGTTAAAGAAGGTTTTGGTTACGCTTTTAACTTTCCTCCCATTCGAGCCATCTTGTTACTATCAACTTTAGTTAGCTTAATGGGATTGCAAAACACCATTCTTGTACCCATTTTTGCCGAAGAAATTCTCAAAGGTGGTGCAGAAACATTAGGCTTTTTGATGGCAGCTTCAGGAGTAGGAGCCTTATCGGGTGGGATTTATTTAGCTACCAGGCGGACAATATTAGGAATTGGTAAATTAATTGCGATAGCTCCAGCAATTTTAGGTGTTGGGTTAATTGCTTTTGCTTTATCTCGATTTCTACCACTTTCTTTATTCACAATGTTGTTTGTAGGCTTAGGAACAATTCTGCAAATTGCATCAAGTAACACCTTCTTACAAACAATTGTCGAAGAAGACAAACGCGGTAGATTGATGAGTTTGTATACTATGTCCTTTTTAGGAATGATACCTGTAGGCAATTTATTAGGAGGTTTCTTAGCCAGCCGGATTGGCGCTCCTAACACATTAATTATTGATGGTATAGCTTGTATTATCGGCTCGCTCATTTTTAGCAGACAATTACCTGGATTGAGAAAGCTAGTTATCCCTATTTATGAGCAAAAAGGCATTTTAAAAGATGTTGAATATTCCAAATAGATAGCCTGATATGCGCAATCGGACAAGCATTTACTACACAATTTACCTTAAAGTTAAAAATAGACATTCTTCTTTGTGCATCCCAAACCTGAAACCGGAGCAAATAGATGGCTAAGACAGGTGCTATTCAGCAAAATCCTACCCTACCGCCAGAACACGTACCTCTGAGAACTTGGATTGGTGTATTAGCCAGTATGCTTGGCGCATTTATGGCGGTTTTAGATATTCAAATTACTAACGCTTCATTACAAGAAATTCAAGCTAGTTTAGGCGCAACCTTAGAAGAGGGTTCTTGGATTTCTACTGCTTATTTGGTTGCAGAAATTGTAGTCATCCCGTTAACCGGATGGTTATCGCGAGTGTTTTCGCTACGCCGTTATCTATTAGTAAATACCGTATTATTTATCTTTTTTTCTATATGCTGTGCTTGGTCGTGGAACCTCAATTCCATGATTGTCTTTCGTGCTTTACAAGGCTTCACTGGTGGGATTTTAATTCCTTCAGCAATGACAGTTGTACTGACGACTTTGCCACAATCTAAGCAATCAGTAGGACTAGCAGCATTCGCGATTACCGCAGTTTTTGCACCCTCAATTGGCCCGACATTAGGAGGTTGGTTAACAGAAAATTTTAGTTGGCAGTATAACTTCTATATAAATGTATTTCCTGGTGTGTTAATGCTTACCGGAGTCTGGTATGGCATTAAACAAGATCAACTGCAATTACAATTGCTAAAACAAGGCGATTGGTGGGGAATTATTTCAATGGCGATTGGCTTAGGTTCCCTACAAGTTGTATTAGAAGAAGGTAGCCGCAAAGATTGGTTTGGTTCGGCTTTAATTGTCCGCTTAAGTGTAATAGCAGCAATATTTATAGCATTATTTTTATTTATAGAATTAACTCGCAAGCAACCATTTATTAATTTAGGATTGTTGCTGCGGCGAAATTTTGGTTTAGCTAGTATTGTTAATATTTCGTTGGGTGTGGGATTATATGGCTCAATTTATATTTTGCCTTTATATCTCGCCCAAATTCAACAATATAATGCGCTACAAATCGGTGAAGTATTAATTTGGGCAGGTATTCCCCAATTATTTATTATTCCCTTTATACCGAAATTGATGCAACGCATTGATGTGCGCTTTATGGTTGGTTTGGGCGTTTCTCTGTTTGCTATCAGTGCTTTTATGAACGCTGGGATGACGCATCAAACGGGGCTAGATCAATTAAGATGGTCGCAACTAGTACGCGCAATGGGACAACCATTAATTATGGTTCCATTGAGTAGTATTGCTACGGCTGGATTGAATCCTAAAGAAGCAGGTTCGGCAAGTGGTTTATTTAATATGATGCGTAATATGGGCGGTTCTATAGGAATTGCTTCATTAGCCACTTTATTAACGAATAGGGAGCAATTTCACTCTAATAGATTGGGCGATAGCGTATCCTTATATAATCCTGAAACTCAACAGCGAATCGACCAGATGACACAGTATTTTATCAGTCGAGGCGCAGATTTGAGTACAGCCCAAAATCAGGCGATCGCATCTATATCTAATATTGTGCGTCGCGAAGCCTTTGTAATGGCTTTTAATGATTGTTTTTACTTTATTGGCATTGCTTTATTATTAAGCGGACTGGCAATTATTTTTATTAAAAAAGTCAAAGCTACTGGTGGTGCTGTTGGGCATTAAGTCATATTTTGTGTTCTGTGACTAGAGTTAGGCTTACCCATTCGCCTTTGTCGCTGTAGCTGCGTACCATTCTTTGACGTAGATTTGGCTTGATTAACCAACCAACCTCTAAGATAAAACTTTGGCGTAAATTTATCTTCGGTGGAGAAGTAGCAGAAGCACCATGAGGTAGCAGCAATACTTGCATCTGCTTTTGGGGATCGCGATCGAAGTGAATGATAGATCCTTTAACGGTAGCACTGGAAGTAATTGTGCGATCGCCAAAAGATAGAGTTTGCACAAATCGCCCAGCGTCATCAAGTTCTAATTTCAAGTTTGTTGAGACTGTGAGAGGAGGACGAAAATCTGTATATATTGTGATTGCTTCACCTCGCCATTCTCCCAACAAGTTATCTACCTTTACAGCAGGGCTTTCTACGGCTTCAGTACCAACTAAATGTTCGGAAATTAGGGTAAGTTTATCTAATTGACCGTTTTTATCAAACAATTGCACCAGACGCAAACGGCGATTTTCATAAATTAAACCCAGTTCCGCACCAAATTCAGTAAAGGGCGCTAATTGAATAGAACCCTGAGAAAATGCGCCATTTTCAAAAAATAGAGTACTTTTTCCCAAAGAACTGTATTCCAGAACTAAATCTTCTTGTCCTTGACGACGAACAATTTGGCGAATTGTTTGGTTGTTATTCAAACCTTCCAGAGAAACGACACTTTTCACATCTCCCAATAGTTCCCCTTGAGGAGAAAAACGGGTGAATGAACCTTCCCATTCACCAAGATTTAGCAGCAATCGTTCCCATTGAGATGGCATAATGATTTTGTCCTTTGTCATTTGGCATTTGTCATTTGAATAACCATTGACTCTTGACTAACTTCTGGCAAAACGCCGAACAGCAAATAAACTCCCCATTAATCCTACAGCTGCACCAAAGCTCAAGAGAATCAGGGGTAACAATAAGATTTGTATGGGAGTGAGTTGCAAACCTTTAGTAAGAAATTGAATAAACTCAGGCTGGTTAGCTAGCAGATTTCCGAGAAACTGTTGAACTAGAGAAATCAAACTCCAAGCGATCGCACCGCCAACTATGCCAAAACTTATACCTTGCAAAATAAAGGGTAAGTAAATCCAAGCAGTAGTTGCACCTACTAACTGCATAATTTCTATTTCTTGGCGTCGCGCCATCACAATTAGGCGAATGGTAATACTAGTGACAGCGATCGCAGTTAAGGTGAGGAGGATAGTAATTGTCAAAGTAATCCAGTTCAGACCTGCGTGCAACTGAGCGATGCGTTTCACTGCTTCATCGACATACTGCACCGTACTCACTCCCGGTAACTTAGCTAACTGTGTCGATAAATTTGCCACAACTTCAGTGTTCCGTGCTTTTACCTTCACTTCATCAACTAGGGGATTTTCTCCTAGCTGCTGGGTAGCACCTTCAATATCAGAAATTCTCAGTTCCTTAACTAACTTACTCCAAGCTTGTTCCTTGGTGATTGTTTTAGTTGCTACTACATCAGGCATGGTTGTCACCAGTGGTTCAATAGTTGCGGCTGATGTCCCCGAATCCAGATAAACTGAGACTTCCATCTGGCTACCAAACTGATAGAGGAGTTTTTCTAATTGCCAGGAAGTTTGCAAACTCATCCCAAATAAAAATAGCAATACCGTTACAGTACTGACAGCTGCCCAGTTCATCCAACCTCCCCGCAGCAAACCCAGGAAAGTTTCTTTAAGCAGGTAGTCAAGTTTATTTAAAAATTTCCACACACATTATGACTCCGATATGCGAATTTCGCAGCCAAATGCGAGATATCGTAGGGGTTTAGCAATGCTCATACGTGTCAACTTAAGCTAAAAGCTATATACGGCGCGTGTTGTACAAAAACCCTCGCCCTCATCCCCTCACCCCTTCTCCCCCTGGAGAAGGGGAATTAAATCTCTTGCTCCCCTATCCCTGTGGGAGAGGGGCTGGGGATGAGGGCGAAACCTTGCAACTAAGCGGATTTCACGTTAAGTTGACACCAATGAGCAATGCTAAAACCGTACAAACTCTGATAATTGGCGCGAGATGGTATCACATTTATACTCGACAGTGAAGAGTTTGGGTATTTTGTGCCAATTACCGCAGAGACTGCCAGATTTCACACCTAAAGAGATTGATAGAATTAAACTAGAAGGAATTTTCACAATCTAGCCGATAAGGAATCATGCCCTCCGAAATTGCTGTCGAGAAAAAAAAGTTAAAAAATCCTCCGTTGCAACTTCACTATTTAGGCGATCGCGTTTTACGTCAACCAGCAAAACGCATTACCAAAGTAGATGATGAATTGCGCCAACTGGTACGCGAAATGCTGCAAACTATGTACAGCAAAGATGGCATTGGTTTGGCTGCGCCGCAAGTAGGAGTTCATAAACAACTAATAGTTATCGATTTAGAACCAGATAACCCAGCTAATCCACCACTGGTATTGATCAACCCCACAATTAAACAGGTAAGCAAGGAAATCTGCGTTGCGCAAGAAGGATGTTTGAGCATTCCCAATGTTTACATGGATGTAAAGCGCCCAGAAGTGGTGGAAATTGCCTATAAAGATGAATATGGCCGTCCTAAGACATTAAAAGCTAATGACTTACTCGCACGCTGCATTCAGCACGAAATGGATCACCTCAATGGCGTGGTATTTGTAGATCGCGTAGATAATTCCTTGACTTTGGCCCAGGAACTATCTAAAAATGGCTTCTCGTATCAAGCGGTGAAACCTGTAGCATAGGGTGGTCTAGTTGTGTATTTAACTCCAAAAAGCGGTTTATTTCTAGGCGGTTCTTGCGTAGCTGCGATCGCGGCTGTCGGTTCGATTTTTGAACTCAGCTACGGACAACCAGATTTAGGCGTTCAAGCCACGACGATTATCCTGATTTTGAGCATTCCACTGACAGCATTATTTTTCTTTGCCGCAGTGAGGGACGCAAGGGATAACATTAAATAAGCATCAGGTACATAAAAAGGTAAAGGGAAGAAGGAGTGATGACAAAATTCATCCTTTTGCCTTTTACCTTTTACTTTTTTCTTTAAAAATCTCCAATAATGAATATAGAAACCGTAGAGTAAGTTCTCTACATGGGTAAAGTACGCATCATTCAAGGGAAACAAAAAATAAATTACCCCACCCCTACGGTTTGGGATTTCCCTACCCCTACAATTTATGATTGGAATGTTTTTTTATTAGGAAGTCCTAAATTCGGTCGAAGTCATTTGTCTTCCACTGCTTGCGAATGAGCCTCAGAACTTCGTTAATCAGTCTTTGATACTCGTCAACGAGTCTTTGAGCTTCATTAACCAGTCTTTGATACTCGTCAACGAGTCTTTGAGCTTCATTAACCAGTCTTTGATACTCGTCAACGAGTCTTTGAACTCCGTTAACCAGTCTTTGATACTCGTCAACGAGTCTTTGAGCTTCATTAACCAGTCTTTGATACTCGTCAACGAGTCTTTAAGCTTCGTTAATCAGTCTTTAATACTCGCCAACGAGTCTTTAAGCTTCGTTAATCAGTCTTTGATACTCGCTAACGAGTCTTTGAACTCCGTTAATCAGTCTTTAATACTCGCCAACGAGTCTTTGAGCTTCGTTAATGAGGCTTAGAACTCCATTAATGAAAATCAATACTTCGTTTGCTTACTTGTAGGGTAATATGCGATCGCTTCTACAATATAAGAATGCTGTCAACTCCCACTCAATTATTACGAATTTCCCAAGGACAACTTAATTTACTAGAACGTTGTCCTCGTCAATTTCAACATACCTACTTAGAAAATCTTAATTCTCCCTCAGATCCAGAACAGGAAGAACGACAAACTTTAGGTAGTCGGTTTCACCTGCTAATGCAACAGCGAGAAATGGGTTTACCAATTCAGAGTTTTTTGCAAGCAGATAGCCAACTACAAACCTGGATGTCAGCTTTTGCTAATGCTGCACCAGAAATTTTGGCACCTGCGACTGATAACCAAACTTTCCGAGAAAGCGAACACTACCGCACTCTGCAAGTTCAAAATTATCTGTTGACTGTTGTCTACGATTTATTAATTGCCGATCGCCAAAAAGCTCAAATTCTCGACTGGAAAACTTATCCCAAACCACTACATAAAAGTAAATTAGAAAAGAACTGGCAAACACGTCTTTATTTGTATGTTTTGGCAGAAACTAGCGAATACCTGCCAGAAAATATCTCGATGACTTATTGGTTTGTTCAATCTGAAGGCAAACCACAAAATATTAAATTTATTTACAATACGGCTCAACACCAGCGAACTGCTAATGAACTTAATGAACTCTTAAGCGATTTAACTTATTGGCTAGAACGTTATCAACAAAAAGAGCAATTTCCCCAACTACCCTTTGGCAATAAAGCCTGCACCTATTGTCAATTTGCCACACGCTGCGATCGCGCACAAGCAGCTGAACAAGAGAGCGATCCCAATTCTCTACCAAATCTCGCAAGTATAGAAGAAGTATCACTGTGAAGAGGGATGAGGGAGTGTGGGGAGGGTGGGGAGAAAAGGGGGAAATAACGAATGACAAAGCGCAAAGTCGGAGCCGAGGTTTCCTCGGATCAGAACTTTGTAAGAGAGGACAAATGACCAATGACAAATGACAAATAACTACTATGACAAATATTGATGACACGGACACAGTTTATGTCCGTGAATTAGGAATTGATGATATAGCTCCTGTGTACCACTTAGGAGAAGAATTATTTACCAGCGATTTATATCCTTATTTGTATAGAACTTGGGACGAATGGGAGGTGATTGGACTTTACAACACAGACCCAGAATATTGCTTAGTGGCTGAAATAGATGGCGAACTCGCCGGATTTATTTTAGGAACTATTATTACCAAAGCATCTTGGACTTACGGTTATATTTTGTGGCTAGGAGTCGATCCGCAATTTCAACGTCGGGGAGTAGCAGATAAGTTAGTTGATAAAGTCGTCGCCCGGATGATTGAAGACGGGGCGCGGTTCATGCTGGTAGACACAGATCCCACCAATACATCAGCAGTTAAGTTTTTCAACCGCAAAGGTTTTGGCAATACTCGTCAGCATATTTTCTTGTCGATGAATCTCAGCAAGCATCCACATTATGGCAGACTGATTGATTATGAACATCAAAAAGCTGAAAGAGCAGGTTATAGGCGATCGCGTCCTGCTGCTATTCGCACCCGTAAGCCTGAGGGATTTTCTAGTGAAGTAGTCCTTAATCCCCTAGTACATGAACCTCAGGTAGATTTAATCATTAATGATGAATAGTCAAGAGTCAAAAGTCAAAAGTTAATAGTACTTATATCTCCCTTGTCCTCCCTGTCTCCCTTTTCTCCCTTGTCTCCCCACACTCCCCACACTCCCTCATCTCCTTTCTTTAAAAAATGCAGTGGACTCTAGCCGCAACTGAACAGCCACCAGAGTGGTTTATCCAAGCAGTGAAAAAGTATACCCCTGCATCAAGTGGACTTTATGCAGCACAATTATTATGGCAACGGGGTATTCAAGATAAATCCCAATTAGAAGGTTTTGTCAACTACAAAGCCTACCAACCAGCTAGCCCCTTTGAGTTTGGGGAAGAAATGCATTTAGCTGTCGCGCGTTTGCAACAAGCACGCAATGCTGGTGAGAAAGTGGCGATTTGGGGAGACTTTGATGCTGATGGAATTACTTCTACATCTGTGCTTTGGGATGGTTTGGGGCAATTTTTTGTCCAAAACTTGCAGTTAACTTATTACATTCCCAATCGCCTCAAAGAATCCCACGGACTCAACAATTCAGGTATTGATAACTTAGCAAAAGAAGGTTTTACATTAATTGTTACTTGCGATACTGGCAGCACAAATATTGATGAAATTATTTATGCTCAAAAGCTAGGCATTGATGTCATAGTTACAGACCATCACACATTACCCACAGAACGCCCACCAGTTAAGGCAATTATCAACCCCCGCAATTTGCCGAATGAACATCCGCTATATAATCTTTCTGGGGTGGCGGTAGCTTATAAATTAGTAGAAGCACTATATCAAGCTCTGCCTAATGTAGCAAAACATCCTTTAGAAGATTTATTAGATTTAGTGGCAGTAGGGTTAATTGCTGATTTGGTGCAGTTAAGTGGCGATTGTCGCTATTTAGCACAATTGGGAATTCAACGTTTACAGGAAGATTTTAAGCAACCACCCGCAGCACGGCGACGACCGGGGGTAGGCAGATTATTAGAACTATGCCAAAAAAGTGGCGATCGCCCCACAGATATTTCTTTTGGTTTGGGGCCGCGGATCAATGCAGTTAGCCGCATTCAAGGCGATGCTAGCTTTTGTGTAGAATTACTCACCAGCCGAGACCTCAAACGCTGTCACGAACTAGCAGAAGACACAGAACTAGCCAACGCCCGCCGTAAGTCTTTGCAGAAAGATGTCCAAACCCAAGTAGCGCAAAAACTTAGCCAATTAGATTTGTCTACCACCAGTGCGATCGTGCTAGCAGACGCCCAATGGCCTGTAGGCGTGTTGGGCTTAGTGGCTGGACAAGTAGCACAAGAAACAGGTCGCCCAACGATTTTGTTGAGTACAGAAAGCCCTATTTCCGAAGATGGGGAGAATGGTATCCCTGCATCTTCCTCCCTTGCTAGGGGTTCTGCCCGTTCAATAAATTCTGTCGATTTATACCAACTAGTCAAAGACCAAGCACATCTATTACATCGCTTTGGCGGACATCCTTATGCTGCCGGGTTGAGTATGCCAGTAGAAAATATTCCCTTATTTTCAGAAGCAATTAATCAAAGGTTGCGGCAATCATTGGGAGGAAAAACTCTCACGCCCACAGTGCAAGCAGACATTGCAGTTACAGTAGCAGATTTAGGAAAAGATTTATTTTTAGAATTAAAAGTCTTAGAACCTTGTGGAATGGGTAATCCCGTCCCGAAACTTTTAATTCAAAATTGCTGGTTTGAAAATGCTTGGCACCGCAATCAACAAGATTCTCAAGGGAAAAAAATCCAGTACATTAAAACCGATTTTGATATTCGCGATGATTCTACGAGAAATGCTTTTCCGGGTATTTGGTGGGGACATTACAAAGATGAATTACCTATTGGTAGATGTGATTGCATAGCTGAGTTGGACTACAACACCTTTAAAAAACGCTATGAAATTAGATTAATAGCTGTTCGTCCCAGCGCTAACTCAGTATTTACTACTCACAATTCAGAACTGATTTTAGACTGGCGCGATCGAGAACAATCTGAACTCAAAAAGCAGAACTCAGCACTGATTCTGGAAGAATGTCCTGCTAGTTGGGATGATTTACGCGCTTGGTGGAAGCGGAGTCTTTACAATCATCAACAACTGGCGATCGCCTGGACTAAACCCCACCAGCAACCACCTGCTGAAATTTGGCTAACTCTGGTAGGAATTGCTAAATACCTCAGTCGCACCAATCACCTAGTTACCCGCGTCCAACTTTTAGACAAACTGGGCATTGGCGACCAAACCTTACTTTTAGGTATCAGAGCTTTAAAATATTTAGGATTTACTCTGCAACGCCAAGACAATTATTTGCGCATTAGCCAAGAACCCAAAAATGTCTCGCAAACCCAAGCCGATGCTGCTATTGCCAAGTTTTTAGCAGCTGTTCGTGAAGAACAATTTCAGAAAGAGTATTTTGCAGAAGTACCTATATCTACAATTGTGGCGATGGTTAATACTCAGTAGTAAAAGAAGAGGACAAGGAGTAGGGGGAGAAAGAGTTTTCAGTTTTTTGCACAGATGCAGGATTCATAACTAATCAGCCGGACATGATATAACCAGATATTTCTCTGAATTTGTATAAGTTTAAATAGACATGGGAAATTATTAATTATCTTAAAAATCTAATTGTCCAGGGATAACGATAATGCTCGCCTTTGTAAGCTTTCATTGCAGCAAAATTAACTAAAAATAATTGCAATAATATCATTGATGAAGTTAACAATAACCACACGAATAATAAAGTATCTAAAAGAGTCTTGATTTCTTTGCCCGTGCTATTAGTGGTGATAGCAATACCACATATAGTTAACATCAGCAATAAGGATATAATTATCACAATCAAAATATAGACCGTCAGGGATATTTGAAAATTTAAAGATTCTTTACCTTGGAAATCAATCCACGGCGATTTGGCTTTTTTTAATCGCCAAATTATCAGTGGAACTAAAATATTTAATGGTAAATATACAGGAATTCCGAGAAATACTAAGAAAAACAATAAAATCCAAGCTAATAAAGCCGAGAGATGGCAAAACATCGCCCAGATACGCATTTGTGGTTTTGGTTTTTCTCTCATGGCTTTTTATTTATAGGTGGATTGAGGAAATAATTCCCCATATTAGTATCTATAAAAAAAGCCAAACTAAAGCTTAAAATTTGAGTATTTCGCGATCGTAGTTTTCTGGGAGAGGTTCTATTTCCCAAACTATACTTTCACCAGGTTCTAAGGCAACTTCTACGAAAAGTTGTTCTACCGCAGTTGTCGCGATATCTTCGTTATTAGGGAATGGTTGTAAATCTTCGGTGAGTAGTCGCAGTTTAAATCCACCTGGGATGGCTGTGCCTACTGTGGCGTTACGCAATTCAAATCGCCAGATCGGTGCATCTGGTTCGCCTTGCGGTATAACTAATAGTTCGTATGTTTGACCAGCGATCGCCAATTGCCGAGACAGAATAGAATCTGCTTGTGCTTCTTCTACACCTTTACCACCGACAAAACTCAATTGTAAATTCAAGCGTCCCCAACCAATATTTTCTGCTGCTTGCGAAACGCCGCGTTGCAACCATCGCAGCACTGACCATTGTTCTGGTAATCCCAAGCGTTGTTGATATAAGCTTTGTCGCCAACCCCCGTGTTCAATTAACCCACCCCAAAGTTGAAAAGGGATTGCTAACCGAGGTGTTAGCACTTCCGACTTTCCCAGGCGAGCAATCAGGTTTTGGGCTTGTTGTTGTGGTAGGTTGGGCAGAGGTGAAATTGCGGTGCGTGTGTTTGCTTGCGGGCAAAGTTCTTGAGTTACCGCTAACAAGCTTATATCATTAATAATTTCAGTCACGTCTAAAGAATAAGTGCGATCGCCTGCATCATAATTGCCTTGATTCTTCAATTTTTCGTGAGTACTGTAACCCCAAATCCTAACGTAACCTTCATCTGGTTCGACTTGCACTGCTAAATAATAATCACCAGCCCAACTAGGTAAATCCACCCATTCTTGAGGTACGCGTAATTCACTTAAATCAATGGTTTCACTAGGAACCAAAATAAATCGAGTGGCGTCAACTACGACTGCGGTTCCATTTACCAGTTCCCAAAAACTAGGTAAAGCAGTGGTAGTTGGCCAGACCTTTGCCTGTGATGTAAAATCCTCTTGCAACCAAGGCAAGACAGCACTCAGGCAAAGTTCATTAATATAACCTTGATAGCGAGAAGTGGGGTTAGAAAAAGATGAACTCTGGAGATCCGCCTGATTTTGGGCGTTAGCGGGAATTTCTAAAATTAAATCAGTGGGGTTGGCAAAAGTAAATGTAGTCATGGCGGTTCCTCCAGAAATTTGTCATTTGTCATTAGTCATTGGTCATTTGTGATTTGTCATTTCTTTGCGTCCCCGCGTCTCAGTTATTGAGGAGGTACACCGTAGTAACTTTGCAGCCACTCTTCCATTACTGTACTCATACTTTTGAGTAGATCTGGAGTGATGGAAATATGCAGGGTGTCTCGACTCCAATTAGCTAAAGATTTCAGCAAATTTTCCCTGGCTTTTGTCAATCGCCGCGATACAGTATACTGCTTGATTTCTAGCTGTTTGGCGATTTTATCCTGATTGAGTCCACGAGCATAGTACAGTTGTACAATCTGTTGTACCTCTGGTTCTAATTGAGCGATCGCCGCAACTAAAACCTGATTAATTTCAGTTTGTTGAGAAGTTCTAGTTTGTTCTTCTTCTTGGGTAATAATTTCCTGAATTAAGGATGGTTGTTGATTACCTGGGAGATTATCTAATAGTTCCCAGGAATCATCACTGCCTTGGGTAATATTGAGAGATTCCGGAGTGGGATAAAGATATTTGCGAGTGGCTTTGGCTGTAGTTAGCAACCACTTCTCAAGGGTTGGGATGGCTATTTGCTGGTTACTTTGAGAAGTATAAGCTTTGGCGATCGCTTCCCATGTTTGGTCGTCTGGTCGAGTCAGCTTGCGCGAAGTCCCGACTTGAGTGGGAACATAAAAGGTTTTAAAACAATTCCAAGCAAGGATATAAGCATGAATATCTTCTTTAGATAAACCAGCATTTTGCAAAGCCTCCTGCAATCGCTTTTGCGAGACTTTACGTAACAGTCCCCAATCTGTACAGATATCAACTTCGTGACGCTGGCGCAAAGTTTCGCGGATTGCACTTGCAAAGATGGGGCCGGCGTAGTTTTTCAGCGTATGACCTTGACTGGGGTTGAAACCTTTGAGGACGCGATCGATCTGCGCGATCGCTATCTGAAAACAGTCTGATAATTGATACTGAGTACTGGCGAAACCATTCACAGTTTTTTGGGATACCCAATAGCAGGATTCTTGCAAGTAAGCAGTTAGATGTTGCTTCGCCAAAAATTGAGATTCAGGAAGCTGCCAAAACTTATACCAATAAAGCGACCAAAAGAACTCAGAAGTTTCTTGCGGTGTGCGTTTGACACAACCTTGCATACTACTACGCAATCTTGATTCTGTCGCCCAATGACTGAAGCGATCGGCATCGAATTGCACAAAAGTTGAAAAAATTTCAATGATGCTTTGGCGAGGGTGCATAAAAAACTCGAAGCCTACCTAGAGAAGTAGTGAAGGCGTTTAAGAGTGCCTCCACAAACTTTACTACACCAAACGAGAATCATGTTGCGACTTTCAATGAAATCTTTAGCACTTGGTAGTATGGTAGCCCTATCTACTGTAAGCAGTGCTTTTGCTCAAATACCTATATCACAAAATATACATCTCGCTCAACTACCAAGCTTTAGTTGTGGCCCCCATACTCGAACATATATTGTTAAACCTTTAGATAACCGTCAAGGTCAAGGTATCCGTTGCGTCAAATTCAGCGAAGGTAGACCAGGAACGACGATTCCTAAATTAGCGTGGTACGGCGAAGGTAATTGGGGTGGTGCTACCTATCGCCACGTAGGACAAGCGATTTACCGAGGTTCTAACTTAGTTGGTTTTGCCTCAGATATTCACGGAAACGGTGAAGATATTAACAATAATTTTCCTGGAAATCTGAGGATACAAATCCTTAATCCTGCAACAATTCGTGTTACGGGTGCATGGAATGAACAATGGCAATTAGTCAATGCTACTAACTATCAGCCTTTACCTAGACCTAGAACTTGTGGTGGCTATTTTGATGAATACAAAGTTTCCGATCTAAATGGAACTCGCAAAGGTGAAGGTTTGCGTTGTGTTCTCCGTGTAGGGCCAAAAAATACAACTTGGTTTGGTAACGGTAATTGGGGAGGTTCTACTTATTCCCACATCGGTACTCGTTCGTTCAATGGTTATGGTGCAGGCGATATTTGTGGGAATGGTTTCGGCCCAATTTGTAACACATTTGGTTGGGGTTCTTTGAAGTTAACTCCTGCTGGTGGTGGTATTGATGTCACAGGTGCTTGGAGTGAAAAGTGGCGGTAATAAAAGAAATTTTAACCGCCGATGTACGCCGATAAACGCCGATATATTTCTGAGATATTGCTGACAAGTATTAAGGGTTGTCTTATCGATAAACCAAAACACAATTACTAATAATGGAGTACTAGTAAAATGTTCAAACGTTCTTTAGCGATCGCTGTTTCTAGTGTAAGTTTAGCTGCTGCTTTAGTTAGCCCAACCTTGGCTGCACCTGCTGATTTTGTTGGTACTTGGGTCAATAAAGATAGTAACACTCGTGGCGTAACTCGCGTAGTCATTACTTCAGCAGGTAGTAATAAATTAAATATTCAAGTGTTTGGTAAATGTCATCCTACAGATTGTGATTGGGGAACTGCACCAGTAACAACCTATGGACTTAACGTGCAAGATACTAATCACACTTATGCAACAGCCAACTACAACAAAGGTTTTTCTAACACCTTATTAACCTTAGACCATGCTGGCTCTCAAATCATGTTGCAAAGCTTCACTCAATTTTTAGATAACAGTGGTCGGCAAAATTATTATTCTCGCGACTACTTTCAAAAATCTACAAAGGTGAGAGTTCCTGTAGAGTTACCAAAATCTCTCATCACCCCAAATAGATAAATCTTAATTGATTGATGACTGCTAACCACAGATAAACACCGGACACCGATGA
This sequence comes from Calothrix sp. NIES-2098, assembly GCF_963875125.1. NCBI lineage: Bacteria > Bacillati > Cyanobacteriota > Cyanophyceae > Nostocales > Calotrichaceae > Calothrix > Calothrix sp. NIES-2098. The sequence goes on along the minus strand of NZ_CAWNKJ010000001.1, from coordinate 5,783,860 downwards.
ATATCTGTGGTTTTTTTTGAACAATTTTATCTTCATGCATAAACTACCTCTGTCATACCTATGTAGTTAATGAAGGTAGAAAACTCAAAGATAGTTAATGATGGAGTATTTATGTTGAAACCTTCTTTAACTTTGGCGGTAATAGGTACATTTTTAAGTATCAATGCAGTTAGTCCTGCTTTCGCTGGATCGCAACCAATTTTACCTCATGCAATTCAATTAAATGGTATTTCTGGTGTTGGTAATTCCGATCCAGACGATTGGTGCGGAACGCGCGTTCCGGGATTTCCACCCCGTCCCCATTCCCAATCAGAAATTTTGGGACGAGACAGAGGTATTTTAGCTATCGGCCCCAAGCAAGACGATCCGGCTCCAACTCCTAAATTAAATTCTCAATTAAATTCAACTGCTGTAGGTAATCCTGGAGTTATTAGTGCTTTAAATCCTCAGCCTTTACCACCAAAAAGTTGTGCAAACTTGAGGTAATTTGATGAGTTTGTAGTTAGCTACGAACTTATTTATTTTACGCGATCGCTTTTCCCTAAATTCTCGAAGCGATCGCACTTTTTAAAAAATTACTGGGATAAGACTAGCGAAAAGCGCAAGGTCAAACCCATTTTTTAGTCCCCTTGCGGGGAAAGTGGTTATGCAAACCCTGGGAAGACAAGGTACAAGCGATCACCTTCAAGAGTTTTAGTCCTCTTGCGGGGAAAGTAATGGTGGAAACCTTGGGCTGGCAGTCAAAAACGCGAACAAACTAAGCGTAAAGTTTCAGTTCCCTTGCGGGGAAAGTGATTGTAGAAACTGTCCGTAACGTCTGATATCTCCCGTCCATCTTCAAGTTTCAGCCCCCTTGCGGGGAAAGTGTAAGATACTCATCGACTTATGTCGAGCTATTTTTCAATTATATGAATGTGTAGCCTCACATAGAATTGGTATCAAAGTCAGCATTAGAGCATCATCGCAAGATTCTCGGTATCAAAAAATAAAAACTCCAGATTAACCATCAGCTAATCTGGAGCTTGGAAACCAAGGAAAATAATGTATGACTCTTCCAGCTATATTTACTTCTTTTGTCGTGGGGTTTATCTACGCCTGGTAAACGATCATCTGATTAATTGATAATTAAATACTTATTCAAATTGACTTAGTAGAATAACTTGAGTAAATATCTTGATATTCTGTAGAGTTGTCTAGTGCTAAACCTAAGTATAAAGCCTGTGATAATTATGAATTATGCTGTATTTTAGGGTTTAAGCAGCCACGACTTTAATGCAGATTTAGCTATTTTTGTCGTAATAAAAGTTATGAGCATAATTGTAATACCTGTTCTATAAGGATGCTCACCGCGATCGTATTCACGGTAACTTTTCTCACCTTGATAAGCAGCATAATTACAATTATTTGGTGAGATGCATGATGTAGCAACAGTATCTTGAGCAATAGCTACACTTAATAAAGTTGCGATTAAACATGGGCGAAATAGTGAAGTCCAACAATTCATAAAATAGGAATTTAGGAACTAGACAGTAATTCCTACACTGGCTGAACAATGAATTTCTGAAATTGAGTAAAAATCTAGAACTTATACTAAGTTGTAGTACATCACAATTAATGAGATTGCTTCCTTAGGTGGTAATGACAGATACTATCTTTGATTGCAACTTGGTATGACTGGAGAAAGGTAGATTGCAGAAGGTAGGCTCAAGAAAAAAAATTTCCTTGCCATTTATGAAAAATGACAAGGGAACAAGAGGATAATTAATTACTCGTTGATTTAATCTAGCCAGTAGTTAATATAATAACAACTCCTGGCTTCAGTACTAATGAGACACAGCTATTTTCTCATCAGCTACTTGAGCGTGTTCGGCAACAATTTTGCGGAATAGTTCACCTTCAATTGTCTCTTGATCTGATAATAAATCTACAAGGCGTTCTAAAGCTACGCGGTTTTGTTCCAATATTGATTTTGCAGTTTGGTAGGAACTGCTGATAATTTCTCGGACTTGAGCATCAATTTTGGCAGCAATTTCTTCAGAATACTCTGATTTATTCATCCAATCGCGACCTAAAAAGACTTCTCCACTCTGATTTTCTAAAGATAACGGGCCTAAAGTGGACATCCCAAACTTAGTTACCATTTGTCGTGCTAAATTTGTGACTTTTTGCAGGTCATCTCCAGCACCAGTAGTTACTTCTGGCTTACCAAAAACAACTTCCTCAGCAGCGCGACCACCCAAAATAGAGGTAATTCTGGCTTTGAGTTGGGAACGAGAAATTAAACCTTGTTCTTCGTTGGGAGTGAACCAAGTTAATCCCAGCGCTTGTCCGCGAGGAATAAGCGTGACTTTCTGTACGGGATCGTGGTCTTTAATTAAGGTTCCAACTAAGGCGTGTCCAACTTCGTGGTAAGCAATTAACCGCTTGCTCTTACTATCTACTAAAGCGGTTCCTTCCATTCCTGCGACTACCCGATCTACCGCATCATCAATTTCGAGGATGGTAATCGCTTCTTTGCGGCGTCTGGCGGTGAGAATTGCTGCTTCGTTAAGTAAGTTTGCTAAATCTGCGCCTGTAAATCCAGGTGTGCGGCGTGCGATCGCATCTAGAGATACGCTAGGATCGATTTTCTTATTCCGAGCGTGAACTTTTAAAATATCCAAGCGCCCTTTTAGATCCGGTGCATCAACAATTACCTGGCGGTCGAAGCGTCCGGGACGAAGTAAGGCTGCATCAAGTACATCAGGACGGTTTGTGGCAGCAATAATAATGATGCCAGTGTTACCTTCAAAACCATCCATTTCCGTGAGCAACTGATTTAGAGTTTGCTCTCTTTCGTCGTTACCGCCACCAATTCCTGCACCTCTTTGTCTACCTACAGCGTCAATTTCATCGATGAATATCAGACAAGGAGCATTTTCTTTGGCTTTTTTGAATAAGTCACGGACGCGGGATGCACCCACACCCACAAACATTTCCACAAATTCTGAGCCGGAAATGCTAAAGAATGGTACGCCAGCTTCCCCTGCGATCGCTTTTGCTAGTAAAGTCTTACCCGTACCAGGAGGGCCAATTAACAGCACTCCCTTAGGAATCCGCGCGCCTACAGCAGTAAATCTTTCTGGCTGTTTCAAGAAAGTGACGACTTCTTGCAGTTCTTCTTTTGCTTCTTCTACGCCTGCAACATCGTCAAATTTTACCCCGGTTTTCGCTTCCATTTGAAAACGAGCGCGAGATTTACCAAAATTCATCGCTTGGCTAGAAGCATTCGTAGAGCGCCGCAGGAACAAGAGCATTAAAGCTACTAGTGGTAAAATCCACATCAAGTTAATCAATAAGCCAACGGCGGCTCTACTATTAGCAGAGGAAACCTCGGCAAAATCGACATTTTTCTCTTTGAGCCGATTAATTAACTCTGGGTTTTGCTCTAGAAGTTTTACTTGTATTGGCTCTTTTTGACCAACTAAAAAGACCTTTGCTATGTGTTCGGCTTCATCAAGCTCGACTTTTGCCACTTCACCTTTTTCTGTTTTTTTAATCAACTCCCCATAGCTTAAGGAGTTGCGCTCTGCTTTTTGTGCCAAGGCTGGATTGCCAGCTAAAATCCCTGGCAGTAAGATTAAGCTGGCTGCTAAAGCGCCAGTCCAAGGAACACGCTTTGCCGATCGCTGTTTATTCAATGCTTTTTTACCTACAACTGTCATAATAATTACCCTTTTCCTGCTGGCAAAAGCTTGAGCGCTGATTTTATGCCTATTCTTCTAACAAAAATTGAAATAACGGGAAATAATTGTTTTCTCATCTAGTTTAGCTTCCACACAAAACCATTTCCCAGTGTGTATTCATCAGGTTTTAGGAATAGGCTCCCATTTGTCAGGGGAATGGCCTAGAAAACTGACTTTGAGTTACTTACTGGATTGGTTGATGCTTATATCGCTCATTAAGTTGCATACATAGTATCTATTCTGACAAAATTCGGACTTAGCTGTGTTTTACTCACTTATCATCAAATTCTCCTGAGTATTGCAATTTGACATATAACGCAATAAATCGCTAAGATAAACATAATCGTAATGAGTCCGTTTTTCAAAAAATTTAGTGATAGTAGCTAATTATTCAATTTTGTTATCCACTGTGTAGGTGAATTTATGGTAAAAATTGTTGGTATCGGTGGTAGCTTAAGATCCAACTCCTATACCCAGATTGCTTTACAACTAGCAGCACAAAGGGTAGAAGCACTAGGAGCAGAAGTAGAAATCCTCGATTTGCGGCAGATGCAGCTACCATTTTGCAATGGTGGCAAAGAATACCCAGAATACCCAGATGTGCAACGCTTACGAGATACAGTAACTCATGCCGATGGTTTAATTTTAGCTACACCTGAGTATCATGGCGGCGTGAGTGGTGTGCTGAAAAATGCGCTAGATTTGTTGAGTTTTGAAGAACTGTCTGGAAAAGTCACAGGAATGATTAGCGTGTTGGGGGGACAGTCGAATAGCAACGCCCTCAATGAACTGCGGCTGATTATTCGTTGGGTACATGGTTGGGTGATTCCCGAACAAATTGCAATTGGACAAGCTTGGGGGGCGTTCAATCCTGAAGGTAAGCTACTAGATGAAAAGCTCTCCCAAAGATTCGATCAATTTGCTCAAAGTTTAGTTGACAATACTCGCAAGCTTCGCGGAGTTAATTAAAGAAGACGAGTAATATATGAGGTAGGGGTGCAAAGATTTGCGCCCCTATGAATTATTGATATTTGACTAATAGTTTGTAACTACTATAAGTTCATCAATAAAATCAGATGGAGACAGGAAAATTGAGTATAAAAAAAGAAGCTACGGCCAAATAGCTTCTAAATGATATTAATGAGAAATGATTGTTGATTCTGCTTATATAGCTGTGAATAGAACACAACTATATGCCACGAGGAGTGAACTAGCTTTAACCGAGGATTGAACAGCTACTACTTTTTAATGTCCTGACCCACTATTAAGTAGTAGCTGCGTTTAGCTCCTATTAATTATTAAAACTATTTTTCTCAAATAATCATTCAGACAAAAGTCATGAATAAACTATGACTTTCGTCATAAAGTACTGATACTAAGTAGCAGTCTGTTGTAATATATCGGAATTAATGAGATTGCTTCCCTTCACTGCGTTCCGGTCGCAATGACAGATATTATCTTTGATTGCAACTTCGTATGAGAAATTGACGATTTCACAAAATACCCGATACACATGATGAATCTCTAATTCTTTCTCCCCACCTCTATCTTAAAGTGAAACGGTATTAGTCTGCGATCGCCCACCTCAAATAAGGACGAGAAGCTGTTACAGTTTTGTAGGTAATTTCCTTAGCAGGCGCATCAATTTTTCGTAAATCTACACGAAAATAGGCTTGCTTATTCTTAAATTGCACGCGATAAAAACCATATTCTTGACTCTGCGTTTGACCCACACAAGAAGCATAATCATCGCGTAAAGGTGATACAAATTCGGCAACTTGCTTATTAGATGAAACTAACTTACTAGAATCTGCAAAAGCTCTAGTATCTGCAACTACTGTATGTTCGGAACCACCTTCATAAGGCAGTGTCAACCACCATAACCCAACTTTTTCGGGACAATTACCGGCACTACGTTGGACATTTAGCGTGACATTAGGTGCAGAAATTGGCCCCGGTGCTGACTGTGGTTGTGCTTGTGCAGTAGCATACATTGTTCCCACTACCGCTAGCGGACATAAAATACCGCCAATAATTTTTAGTTGTAGCAAATTACTCATAAATTGAAGTTTTACCCGTCCAAGCTATCTAAATAATATTGACTTGTAGCAGCCGATAAAAGTGCCATCTTATTTGAGATTACCGTGTTGTCAGCTACAGTTCTAGCCAAGGAAAGTAGGCAACAATATTAATCAATATCTCAGAATGCAGCCCTTCTCAGATAATGCTGCTAATTCATGAAACCTCGAATTATTGTTTGTGGCTTAGGACGTACTGGATATAAAGTCTTTCGGTTGCTAAGACAGCAGGGTGCGTTTGTCGTTGGTATTCATCACAAACCCATTCCTAGCGAAGCTGCTGGAGATGTAATTATTGGCGATTTGCATACAGCTGCTACCCTAACAGCAGCGGGAATTGAGCAAGCTCATACTTTAGTAATTACTAGTTCGGATGATGCGCGCAATTTAGCAATTATGTTACAAGCGCGGGTGCTAAATCCGCAAATTCGGATTATTAATCGCTTTTATAATACAAGTTTGGCGGAGCGTCTCGACCAAACTTTGTCAGATCATTTAAGTATGAGTGTTGTCGGTTTGGCAGCACCAGTATTTACTTTTGCCGCATTAGGTAATAAAGCGATCGGACAAATCAAATTATTTCAACAAACTTGGCCGATTCAAGAAGAATATATTGATGAATATCATCCCTGGTTGGGTCGTAAACTGAGCGATTTATGGGAAGATCGTTCCCGAATGCTAATTTATTATTTGCCCGTAAAAGGCGATATGGATTTGGTAGCGGCGGTGCTATCTGGACAAGAATTAAAATTAGGCGATCGCATTATTGTTGGTATCCAACCCCGCACCCGTCCTATCCGTAAATCTTGGGTAAGAAAATTACTAAAAGTCTGTACTAGCCTGAAGCAATTTCAAAAACACGCCCAATCGGTTGTCGCAATGGCAGCGGTTTTATTAGTAATTATTTTGCTTGCCTCACTTACCTATGTTTCTGCTAGTTTAAATATCTCTTTTGTTGATGCATTATATTTTGCTGTTGGCATGATTACCGGAGCCGGCGGTAATGACAAAGTAGTAGAATCTGCTCCCAATAGTATTAAGTTATTTACTGTGGTAATGATGCTGGTTGGTGCGGCGGTAATTGGTATTTGGTATGCAATGCTTACCGATTTTGTTCTGGGAAACCGCTTCAAGCAATTTTGGGATGCAGCCCGCATTCCCCAGCGCCATCACTACATAGTTTGTGGCTTGAGTGGTATCGGTGTCAGAATTGTCCAAGATCTCCACGCTAGCGGACATGAGGTAGTAGTCATTGAAACCGATAGTAATAATAGATTTGTTAACACTACGCGCGGACTCGGCATTCCGGTAATTCAAGGCGATGCCAGCTTCCGCACCATCCTCAAAGCCAGTAATATACATACGGCTGCCGCAGTGCTGGCTGTGACCAGTAACGATGCCATTAACTTAGAGATTGCCCTGAAAGCCAAAGGATTATCACCTAGCATCCCCGTAATTGTCCATTATGCCGACCCCGATTTTGCGGGTATGGCACAACAAGTATTTGATTTTGAAGCTGTTCTCAGCCCTGCGGAATTAGCCGCCCCAGCTTTTGCTGCCGCCGCCTTAGGGGGACGCATCCTTGGTAATGGTATTACCGCAGATAGCCTTTGGGTAGCCTTTGCCACGATGATTACCCAGGTACACCCATTTTGCGGTCAATTAGTCAAAGATGTAGCCATGTCTGCTGACTTTGTACCTTTGTACGTAGAATCGAGTTGCCAAACCTTTCACGGCTGGGATTTACTCGAAACGCAACTCAGTCCTGGGGATATTTTATATTTGACAATGCCAGCAAATCGCTTATATCAGTTGTGGCGCGACGAGCGACTATGCGAAGCCCACGCCTAAGGCGATCGCATAGGACTCCTATTTGATTTTTGAACAAATTCCGTATACTTCAACTAGTATTTGACCAGCACGGGGATAAAATCTATTTCACGTGTTAGTTGTCGTTTGTTATACATATTTGTTAAAATAACCACGGTTTTTAATTATATATTTTGGGTTATGGCGAGGAATTCAGTGATTTCTGTTCTAAAAGTTCAAATCACAGATACATCACAGCTTGGTGCTGTAGAGATGATGGAATCATTTATTAAACAGGAGCCAGATAAAGTTCATAACATTTTCATTGTCAACGCTCACACTCTGAATTTAGCAACTGATAACCCTGAATATCGAGATGTTTTAAATAGTGCTAGCGTAGTTTTTGCAGATGGTACAGGAGTTCGTTGGGCAGCCAGACTGCGCGGTAAAATTCTCCAGAGCAATCTCGTTGGTACTGATCTTATTCCTAATTTCTTTAACGCAACAAGTAACTGTGGTTATCGATATTACTTACTTGGTGCAGATCCAGATACCATAAAATACGCAGCAGAGTATACTTCTAAGCAATTTCCAGGTTGGACATTAGCTGGATTCCATCATGGTTACATAAAAGACGATGAGACTATAGAGGTAATAGAAGAAATTAATTCCTTACAACCTCATCTACTTTTAGTCGGGATGGGAAATCCTTTACAGGAATATTGGCTATATAAAAATCAACACAGGCTCAAAGCCCCTGTATGTGTTGGTGTTGGAGGACTTTTTGATCATTGGGGAGGAAACCTGAAACGTGCCTCATTATGGGTTAGACAGTTAGGATTTGAGTGGCTGCAAATTTTACTTCAGCAACCAGGTAAGAAGTGGCGACGTTATATTATTGGTAATCCAAAATTTATTGTCCGCATGGTTCTCTCTCGTGACTGAGTAATAATAAGCAATGACATCGAACTCAATTAAACCTATTCGTTGGTATTTAAAAAAAACTGCCCGCTACGGTATGTGTTTAGCAACGCTACCATCAAAACAATTATCGTTGAGTAGTAATCAGTTGACTGATTCCCCAGTGCGTGTTCTCACTTACCATCGCTTTGGGGATTCTGAGCGCGATCCGTTTTGTGTTGGATTAAATGATTTTCAAGCACAAATGGAGTGGATTGCAAACCAAAATTTGGTTGTATCCTTGACGGATATAGAGAATTTTTTAGCCGGGAAAAAAGACCTTCCGAAAAATGCAGTTCTGGTTACTGTAGATGACGGACATCAGAGCCTTTATACGAATGCACTACCGATTTTAAAGCAATACTCGATACCAGCAGTTGCCTTTATCACTACAAGTAAAATTGATAGTGCCAGCCAAAATAATCAGTTTAGAAATAGTGATACTACAGAAGCTTATTTAAGCTGGAAAGAGGTTGAAGCCCTTGCCGAAGCAGGTGTTAGCATTGGTTCTCATGCCCACACCCACCGTTCCCTTGGCAAAATCAGTATGGATGAAGCTCATCAAGAAGCCGTAATGTCACGTGAAGCCATAGAGAAAAATTTGGGGCTTAAGGTAACAAGTTTCGCATATCCATTTGGTACACTAGCTGATTTCAACGATTCTACAACCCTAATTCTTAAACAAAGTGGCTACAAATTGGCTTTTACTTCCCAACACGGTGCTATTAATCCAAAACTTGATCCCTTGGTTTTACCGCGTGTAAAGGTAGAAGGAGGTGAACCAATATGGATGTTTCGTCTGCTTGTATCTGGTGGCTTAGATGAATGGCGATTGATCGATAGTATGCTATGGCGATTCCAGCAAAGTCCATAGATTCCCACTTGGCTTAAGCACCAGCACAGGAATGAAATTGATACCAATTTGCAAAAAGTAGGGGTGGGCTTTTCCGTCCCTATTTTCTTGTGAAAATCTTTCTTCGTGTACTTTGCATCTAAGTTCCCTTACCCATCCAAATTTAGTGTGGTGGATACTACATTGACTCCATCCACTCAATACACTTGTGCATTTGCTGGCGCATAGTATCCACATCAGCATGAAAACGCCGCCCATGTCCTGGTAGCACCCACTCGAACGAATAATTAGCTAATTTCTGCATTGATTTAATCTGTTCTGACCAGGAATACCAGCAGAAATCTCGGAACGCAATCAATTGATGTATGTCTTCTGACCAAGCGAGATGGTCGCCAGTAAACAGAAACTTGTTTTTATAAAGTAGAACAGTGTGTCCTTTAGAGTGTCCGGGAACTGGGATAATTAATATATCTCCAGTTAAAGCGAATGGTTCAAAACCAGTTAATTGGATTTCCACATTGCGAGTACTTCCAGAAATTTCATCAGCATGAAGGATTCGTTGACAATGAAAATGTTCGACAAACTTTTGATGATCGGCTATATCATCTTTGTGGGTCAAGTACATATAACGAATTCCGCCCATCTCCTCTAGACGCTTCACTAAAGGCGGCGTAAGCCTAGGAGAATCAACTAAAATATTGCCTTCTGGATGTTGAATAAAATAGCTAGTAGCAGCATAAGATTTTTCTGAATGATAGCCACAGTGGTAAACATTATCTTCAACTAAAATCGGAAAACTTTCTTGAGCAATTTTGATATCTTTAGGCTTTTCTAAAGTACCAATAGAACTAGTGGGACAAGCTAAAAGCGCTTGTAATGCTGCTAATCTTTCTTGCTCATTCGTAGGTTGGTGATAAACTGCTGATTGTTCGTTAACACTATAAAATACCTCAGGAGTCATCCAGCGACAGGTATCACAATCTATACAGCTACTATCTACATAAAAATCGCCGTTAACATTTTCAAAGCGACGCAATTTTAAATTAGCCATATTATTCAACTCCTTTTCACCTAGCTATTTGCTAGATAGGTAGTGAACCCTATATCACTACGCTAGCAAAAGTAACTTCAGACGCTGATTTTTCAGGCTATAACCTGTCTAAGTGATGAGGAGATAGTAATTGACGAGATCGCTACGGCGACTTCCCTAGTTGTAAATATTTTGCGGCATATAGATTTCTTTGCTACTGCCTTTGATTGGATGTATTACGATATACACAAAATAAATTTCTTTTTAAAAGTATTTAAACCTCACACATATGAGCAGAGAGCAGTTATTACAACGAATTCTGCTAATCGATGCTAATCCAGTCGATCGCGCTCTTACCGTCGCAGCACTAACTGACAACCTACCGGGAATTCATATTGAGGAAATTGTTAATGCTGATGAGTTAGCGCAGGCGATCGCATCTCGTAACTTCGATCTGGCGATCGCCGATTATAATTTGCCGTGGACAAACGGACTGGATGTTTTGCGATCGCTCAAAGCGCAGATTAGCGATTGTCCTGTAATTATGTTCGCTAATTCCGGTAGCGAAGAAATTGCTGTCGCAGCCATGAAAGCAGGCTTGGATGATTATGTGATCGAGTCGCCCGAAAATCTGACGCGATTGGTGCAAGCAGTTCGCGATGTCTGGCAGAGTACCCAAACTCGTTGTCAAGCAACTAAAAGCAGGCATTGCCAACCCACGGAAACTGCTCTGCAAGAGTCGCAACAGCTGTACCAAACCTTAGTAGAAAATTCTCCTGATATTATCGAACGCTTCGATACTCAGCTGCGACATCTTTACACTAGTCCAGCCTTGACACAACTTACAGGCATTCCAGCAGACATGTTTATGGGCAAAACCTGTCGCGAACTAGGATTGCCAGAGGCAATGGTCAACACTTGGGAAGCTGCGGCTCAAGCACTACTGACAACAGGGCAAAAACAGATCATTGAATTTGAAACGCTGACACTGAACGGAGTGCGTTCCTTTGAAATGGCGATCGCTCCTGAGTTGACTCGTGACAACGCGATCGCGTCGATACTGTGTATTTCGCGAGATGTTACCGATCGCAAAGCTGCTCAAATTGCTTTACAGCGTCAGGCACAGCAAGAACAAACTTTAAATCGAGTCTTTCAAGCTATTCGTAGCTCCCTAGATTTATCGACAATTTTCTCCACAGCAATCGCTGAAGTTACTCAATTGTTGGGGGTGAATCGAACTTCTATCGTGCAGTATCTGCCAGAACGCCAATGCTGGCGCACTCTAACTTCTTATTGCAAAGATGGATCGCTAACAGATATAACAGGTTTAGAAATTCCCAATGAGGGCAATCCCTTTGCTGCACAACTAAAGCAACTCCAAGTCGTGCAAATCAATGGGATGGATAGCATTAAAGATCCAATTAACCAAAAAATTGCTGAGATTCGTCCTCCTGCTTGGTTGTTAACACCTATCGTCGTTAAAGATAAAATTTGGGGCAGCTTATCGCTATCAAAACCTGTTGAAAAAGCTCCTTGGAACCAAGAAGAGGTAGAACTCGCTAGTAAAATAGCAGATCAGTTAGCGATCGCCATTCAGCAAGCACAACTCTATCAACAGGTACAGCAAGAACTCAGCGAACGTCAGCGCGCTGAAGCAGCTTTGCAACAACTCAACCAAGAGCTAGAACAGCGAGTTCAAGAACGTACTACCCAACTCAAAATGGCACTTTCTGCTGCCAAAATGGGAACTTGGCAGTTGAATACAGAAACGAATGTCGTTTGCTGGTCGCCTGAAGAATACGAGCTATTTGGCTTTCAAACCGATGCTCAGGGACGCGTTCTCGATCGCAACGGCAAAGAAATTAGTCCCTATCCGAGCTTTGAGTTGTTCTTGAGTTGTGTTCATCCCGAAGATCGAGACTATGTTGTGCAAAAAACCCGGCAAGCAATAAAACAAGGTTCTTCATTTGAAGTAGAGTACCGATTACTCAGGGATGGCAACGTTCATTGGTTGTACTCAAGAGGTGCTTGTGTCCTCAACCAACAGGGACAACCTGTGCGGTTAACGGGAATTGCAATGGATATCACCAATCGCAAACAGGTTGAGGCAGCTTTACGACGCAGCGAAAGATGGTTGCAGAATTTTACTCAGAAGATTTCTGCGGTGGTCTACACTATGGTTCAGGAAGCCAATGGTTACACTTGGTTTGAATACATCAGTCCAGCCTGTAAATCTATCCTTGAGGTGACAGCAGAGCAGGCAATGGAAGATGCCTCTTTTCTAGTCAAGCTGATTCATCCTGAGGATCTACCCACTCGCGCTGTCATAATGGCTCGTTGCATCGAAAACCTAGAACCGTTTTTCATGGAATATCGCATCATTACACCCTCTGGCAAACTCAAATGGGTGCAGATCAATTCTCAAGTTGAAGCACGAGGTAACGGGGTCTTTGCTTGGTATGGAGTGTTGGTAGATGTGAGCGATCGCAAACTCTCAGAAGCCACCCTACGCCACCAAGCGAGACAGGAGCAAGTACTGCGACTTGTTACCCAAGAAATTCGCCAGTCTCTAGACCTAGATGCTATCCTCACAACTGCTGTCACTGAGGCTAGGCAAGCATTGCAAGCCGACCGAGTAGCAGTTTATCGTTTTAATTCCAATTGGAGTGGAAACTTTATCGTCGAATCAGTCGCTCTCGATTGGGTGAAACTGGTTAAACCCAACTTCAAAAAAGTTTGGGAAGATACTTATTTGCAAGCAACCCAAGGAGGACGGTACAAAAATCACGAAACTTTTGCTGTTGCAGATATCTACACTGTCGGGCACCAACCTTGTCATATTGCTCTTCTAGAACAGTTTCAAGCCAGAGCCTATGCGATCGCTCCGATTTTTTCTGGAGACGATCTTTGGGGTTTGTTAGCTGTTTACCAAAATACGGCTCCTCGCCAGTGGCAGTCTTGGGAGATAGAACTATTGCAACAGATCGCCAACCAATTGGCGATCGCAATTCAGCAATCTGAACTCTACAAGCAGCTGCAAATTGAACTGCAAGAACGCCGCCAAATTGAAGAACAAATCCGATCGTCTCTCAAAGAAAAAGAAGTTTTATTGCGCGAGGTCTATCACCGGGTTAAGAACAATATGCAAATGGTTTCTAGCCTGTTAAACCTGCAAGCTAGAAGCATTGACGACGCTGCCATACTCAAGTTACTCAGCGAAAGCCAGCGTCGGGTAAAAACAATGGCACTCGTTCACGAACGGCTCTATCGTTCTGAGAATCTTGCCCGGATTAACTTTGCAACCTATGTGCAACACCTGGTCAACGATTTAGTACGTTCCTATACTTCTAGCCACTCCAATATCAGTGTTTTCTTAGAGGTGGACGAGCTAGAACTAGACCTAGATACAGCGGTTACTTGCGGCTTAATCATCAATGAGCTAGTCTCTAATGCTTTGAAGTATGCCTTTCCCAACCAACAAGGCGAAATTATACTGCAATTCTGGCTGTATGATGCTGAGTATTATTGTCTAATTGTCAAAGATAATGGAATTGGAATACCTACCCATATCGATCCTCAGTGTACTACTTCACTAGGGATGCAACTTATATACGGTTTAACAGAACAACTTGGAGGTACGCTGCAACTGGATAGGCAACAAGGCACTCAGTTTAAAATTCTTTTGAGAAAAAGGTTGTAATATGCCATGCCGCAATATACCTCAAAGCCTACTATCCTAATTGTCGAAGATGAATGGGTGATTGCTTTAGATATCAAACAACATCTGACCAAGTTAGGCTACAGTGTGGCTGGAACTGCTAATTCCGCCGAAAAAGCTTTGGATCTGGTTGCAGCAACCAAACCCGATTTGGTGTTGATGGATATTTACCTGCAAGGCGACAAAAGCGGAATTGAAGCCGCAGATCAAATTCGGCAAGAGTTTGACATACCTGTGGTGTTTCTCACTGCTCATGCTGATGAGGCAACACTAACAGAAGCGATCGCTACCCACCCTTACGGCTACATCGTTAAACCTTTTGAAGAACAGGATCTGATTATTGCTATTCAAGTGGCTCTGGCAAATCATCGAGCCGAGCAAGCTGTTAGACAAGCACTGGAGAAAGAAAGACAGCTTAACGAGTTGCGATCGCAATTCGTCTCTATTGTTTCCCATGAATTTCGCAATCCGTTAAGTTCCCTACTCCTGACATTAGAACTGTTTGAACAGCCAGAGCTACTAACTCCCGCAAAGCGACAAACTCATATCGAACGGGGTAAAGCAGCCATCAAGCACATGGCGCAATTGATTACCGATGTTTTAGTTTTAGGGCAAATAGAGCAAGAGCAGTTTCAATGTCAACCAACACTCATCAATATTTACCAATTTTGCTCTTACCTAGTAGAAGATTTACAGTCCCATTCTCACACTAGAGACAGAGTAGAGTTGACTGTTTCAGGATGCGACGAAACAGCAAATCTTTTCTATAATCTCGATCCCAACTTATTGCAACATATCCTCATTAACTTGCTGGAGAATGCCATGAAATATTCTCCAGAAGAGAGCAAAGTGAGATTCGAGTTACGGTGTGAGCAAGATTACCTTCAATTCTATATTCAAGACCAAGGCATTGGTCTCACAGAGCAAGATTTGGCAAAGCTATTTACGCCCTTCCATCGAGGCATCAATGTCAGCAGCATTCCCGGTACAGGATTGGGTTTATCTATTGTCAAAAAGTGTGTGGATGCTCATGGAGGAAAGATTACCGTTGAAAGTAAAGTCGGCATTGGCACTTTGTTTACTGTAACAATCTATTCCCATCGTCCCCTGGAACTTTCTGCTAATTCTGCTAACTATTCAGGGAGATAAAATAGCGATCGCTCTTTGTGGAATTTGTAGATACAATTAAAACAATCTAGTTATCGAAAAACTTTCTCAATATTTTTCCTATAAAAAATTCATTAGCATCCAAGAGCCAAGTAGGAAAACATTAAAGGGTTATTCTACTCCAATCTACTAATTATTTACTAGATATTTCGGATTAGTTTCATCTAATTTGCTTTGAGACTAGTATTATTAGATACTTGCAATTTAAATTTTTATATATTTATTTGTTTTTAGCTATTTTTTGTGCTTTTTGTTACGGAAATATTATTTTCACTTTTTTTGTATAAAAAACATGATTTTTACACAGAAAATTTGTGTTATTTCTGCATAAAAAAGATGAACTTTGTGCATAATAAGGACATAAAAAAGTTGCTTTTTATGCATTAGGTGGTAAGCACCAAACTTTAATCTTCGTTAATCTCAGCCAAAACAACTCTTGACATACTCGTTCAAGGTTGTATTTGGCTAAATTATCTTGTAATTAGAGAGAAATAAGATGGAGTTCTTCTCTCTATCTTCATCAGTCACCACTTGACTTGATACCGCTAAACAATGTAACCTATCTAACTTTATAAGGTGTGCAGAAACTACCCGACTTATTTGTTGTTTGCAGCTCATAAATCTGGGTATTTCTTGGAGGAGAAAACGGAAAATTATGTCTCGTATATTTTGGACAAATCTGGCGCTATTTCCAGTTGTTTTGGGTGCGAATGTGTTGCTTTCAGCCAACGTTCTGGCGGCTGAACAGTTAGATAATGCTGAAACAGAAGCACCAATCATCGCTAGTACTGCTATTGCTAAAGACCAACCAAAAGTCGATCGGCAGTTAATTGCCCAAACCAGTGAAGCTGATAACCAAAATTCCATGTCTCAGGTGACATCAGTTTCGCAGTTTTCTGATGTCCAGCCAACTGATTGGGCATTTCAAGCATTGCAGTCTCTAGTCGAGCGCTACGGTTGTATTGCTGGATATCCTAATGGTACTTACCGTGGGAACCGTGCTTTAACCCGTTATGAATTTGCCGCAGGTTTGAATGCTTGTTTAGATAGAGTTAATGAACTAATTGCAACAGCAACCGCTGACTTGGTGACAAAACAAGATTTAGCCACTCTCCAGCGTTTGCAAGAAGAATTCTCAGCAGAACTAGCAACATTACGCGGTAGAGTAGATTCACTAGAAGCGCGTACTGCAGAACTCGAAGCACATCAGTTTTCTACTACAACTAAATTAGTTGGTGAAGCAATTTTTGCTGTCACCGATAACTTTGGTGGCAACGATACTAACAATACTGTCTTTCAAGATAGGGTACGTCTAGACCTACAAACCAGCTTCACCGGTAAAGATACATTGCACACTAGGCTGGCTACTGGTAATGCAGTGGGATTAACTTTGCCAAATGGCACATATGAAAGTACTCAAACCTTTAATCTATCGCCCAGTACCAATAACAGTGTTGCCATAGATTGGTTGTCATACTACTTTCCAATTGGCAACTCCCAAGTATACATAGCAGCCACTGGGGGGATTCACAGCGATTACGTTCCTACCGTTAATCCATATTTTGAGGATTATGATGGTGGTAACGGTGCTTTGTCTACCTTTGCATCCGAAAGTCCAATTTACCGGATTGGTGGTGGTGCAGGTGCAGGTGTTAACTTAGTCTTTGGTGGTGCTAACAGTAGTTTCAAACCTTCAGTCACCTTAGGTTACTTGGCCTCTGAAGGTGCTAATCCCGCATTAGGTTCAGGGTTAGTTGAAGGTAATTATGCAGCTCTGGCACAATTAAGCTTGAATGTTGGCGATCGCCTGACCTTAGCTGGAACCTACGTTCATGGATATCATGGTGCAGGGAGTGCTTTATTCGATCTTGGTGGGATAACTAGTGGTGTGGTTGGTACTTCCCAAGCTAACTTCGTCGCGGGTGGTAATCCATATCAAAGTAATTCCTACGGCATTGAAGCAGCTTTCAAACCTAGCAATAAACTATCGATTAGTGGCTTTGTGCTTTATAGCGATATTACAGACTTAGTTGCCAATAATGATGGTGAAGTTTGGAGTTATGGAGTTGGAGTTGCTTTACCAGATTTAGGTAAAAAAGGCAACCTTTTAGGCATTTTTGCAGGTGCCCAACCCTACTTAGGTAGTGTAGGTGGCGATCGCCCTTACCATATTGAAGGCTTCTACAGATATCGTGTCACAGACAACATCTCTATTACTCCAGGCGTGATATGGTTAACCAATCCAGGTCAAGCTGCTAATAGCGATAATGCAGTCATTGGCACGCTCAGAACAACTTTCAACTTCTAAAAAGGAAAAGACCGTGAAACTATATGTTTCACGGCTTCTTAGTGTGGTGTGAGGAGCTTAACTACATATCATCATAAGGTAGTTGAGCAGTCACACCACCCTCGTAACAATTTTGGTAACAGAATATTTAGAGACAGCCGCCGCTTGATTGCTCGCTCGTTCCAGGATACATTTTGTAGCAAGGCTTCCAGGCTGCGGGCGATATCTTGGATAGGCGAAAGACTTTTTTCGCAAACTGGAGGGAAGAGATCTATAATCCGCACAAAATAAAGAATACTCCTAGATCGATCATTTTCTAATTAAATAAATTGAGTTTTACTCTCAAAAATATGGATATTTGTTTCAAGGACTTAAGTTTAAAGTTGAAGTGAAATTATAAGTTTCCAAATACTGCATAAATGTCTAATTTATATTTTTTCAAAAAATAAAAGCCGTGGAGACTAATAGCATTCCACGGCTTTTTGGTGTGGTGTGAGGAGACTTAACTAATGTCATCATAAACCCATCTGACTCTAACTGATGCCTGCTGAATAGGTTTTGTAACAAAATTATCCTTTGATGACATAGAGTTATTGTCTTGCAATCAATCTGAGGTTTAATATTGATTTAATTTATACTAAAGCGCCACCACAACTAGAACCACATCCAGCAGTACAACCGTAGCAATAAGCAGCAGTTTGGATCTCATCGATTAAATCTAAACTGCCAGCTGCTAGTAATTTACTAACTGTTAAAGTTTCGCCATTGCGAGTTTTTGCAGGTAGATTCATCATTTGGTTAAAGTCGCAATCATATACATTACCTAAATAGTCAATTGATAGTTGATCGCGACACATTAAATAGTCAACTGTACTGGGATTAAAATGCGATTCTAAAAAGTGCAAATAGTTGGCGTACAATTTCTGACGTTCTAAATGCATTTTAGTTCTACCAACTGGGAGATTAGTAATAGTGAATAGGTTATTAAACATGATGCCAAAATGTTCTTGTAAGAACATTTTGTAATCTTTTTCTAGGTTGCTCTGTTCGGGAGCCAAGGAAAATTTTTCTGATGTAGGTAACTGGGGATTATATACTAAGTCCAAAATTAAATCTGGTTTGTGTCCATAGCCAAGACGATTCAGCCATTGCAAAGCTTGAACTGAACTATCAAACACCCCACTACCGCGCATTTTATCTACATTATCTGCTAAATAGCACGGCAGAGATGCAACTATTCTCACTTTATTTTTAGCAAAGTATTCGGGTAAATCGCCAAAACCGTCTACAAAATAAATCGTCAAATTTGAACGGACAATTACCTGTTTACCAGTTCTACTGGCTGCTTCTACTAATGGTTTAAATCCATAATTCATTTCTGGTGCGCCACCAGTTAAATCGACAATTTTAATTTGGGGGAATTTTTGAATTACTTCAATCAACTGTTCGCAAATGTCTGGAGTAAGTTCTTCTGTGCGTTTTGGGCCTGCTTCGACATGGCAGTGCGTACAAGCCAGGTTGCAACGTTTACCGAGATTAATTTGCAATATAGATATATTTGTTTTAGTTAAGGTGTGGCTAACTTTTTGTTTGAAAGGAGTTATTTTTATATCTAGTGAATTTAGCGATTGAATCTGCATTGTGTATCCTTATCTTATAAAATAGAAAAAATTCTTCGCTTTAGTTGTAGCAATTAGAAATTCTGTCAGGCTAGTAGCGATCGCCTACTCAGCGATCGCCTGTTTTGAACCTTTAAGAATTAACAGCAACCCCCACCGTTATAGTGCCATGTCGAATCGGTGATCGCGATTTCTGTTGGCTTTAAAGCAGCAAGTTTGGCAGCAGTTTTATCACAGACTGCTGCGGGAATACCGCGCTGCAACAGATGACCTGCTGAGTCATCAAACCAGGGTTCTGCGCCAGAATAAATTGCCGTTTTGCCAGTAAAAATACAAGCTCCGTCTTCTGGTATAGCAACTTTGAAAGAGACAGAATCTAGACTTTCTAGGAGTAAATTTTCTTCTAAGTTATAAGTTAAAGTATCTAACAGACGATAAGGACGGCGGGCACGAATTTCCACTTGACCAAAGCCAGCATTGACTATTAGTTGAGTGTATTCTTCATATGTGAGTGCGCCTGATAAGCACATAGCGCGTAGTCGTTCATCTTGTTGTAAATGTGCTGGAATGGGACGAGTCGCGATCGGATCGCTCATCTGCAAACGTCCGCTTGGTTTTAAGACGCGAAATGCTTCTTTTAAAGCACGGGTTAAATCTTCTGGTTCAAATATATTAAAAAGACAGTTTTGTGCTACCACATCTACAGCAGCATCAGCAACGGGTAAATTAAAAGCGTCACCTTCGCAGATTTCGACAAAACTAGTGTCAAACCAGGGATTTTCTTGAGCAGCAATTTCTAAATTGCGTCTAGCGGCTTCTCGCATGGCTGCAACTGGTTCGACAGCAATTACAGCACCTACACGGCGAGAAAAGTAAGCGAATTGTAAGGCTTCTAAGCCACCACCAACCCCAACATATAAAACAGTAGGTTGGTTAGCTAATTCATTTGGGTGAACGGTAGTACCACAACCATAATTCATTTCCTGCATTGCAAGAGGAACTTTTAGCCCAGGTAGTTGCAGGGGTGTACTTTGGACACAACAAAGTCCCACTTGTGGTGTTTCTGCAACTTCGCGGTAAAATTGCGCCGCGGTTTCTAAATAGGTCATTGCGATTTTAATATTCAGTGCTGAGGTGTAGAGTCAACTGTGTGCATCTTAATACAAGAGACTCGCAATTGTATGCGCTTTAAGTAAGAGTACAAAATTCTCAGAGCTAGATAAAATATAGAGGTTTAACGATCTGAGCTTTACTCAAAAGCAAAACATCCCCCAAACAGCCATGACATACGGCAGTTTAAAGGATTTGTACGAGTCTGAATTAAGCATTTAAAACGTAGCCGACACCATGCACGGTTTGAAGCAGAGGCTTTTCGTTGTTAGCTTCCAGCTTTTGGCGTAAATAGCGAATATAGATTTCAATTATTTTAGAATCGCCTATATGATCGTGACTCCAGGCTTCTTCTAGTATGCGATCGCTGGTAACGACTTGTTTAGGATGAATCAATAAATATTCCAGTAAATCAAATTCTTGGTCAGTTAACTCTATTAAACGTTGACCTCGGCAAACTTTCCTTGTCCGACGATTCAAACTGAGATCTTCAAATTCTAAGACATCTGCAACATCTTTTTTCTGGATTCTGCGCAGATGGGTACGGACTTTAGTGACTAACTCTTCAACATCAAAGGGTTTAACTAGATAATCATCAGCATTAGCCTCTAAGCCTAAAATGCGATCGCTTGCTTTATCTTTAGCAGTTAATATAATTATCGGTACTCGATCGCCAGTACTTCGCAGGCGGCGACAAGTTTCTAACCCCGATAAACCTGGTGACATCCAATCTAAAATAATTAAATCAGGATGCAAGTTCTGCGCTGCGGTAATGGCAGTTAATCCATCGTAAGCAACACTAACTTGATAACCCTCATAATTTAGTTCCAATTCTACAAAACGTGCGAGTTTGACTTCATCTTCAACCAGTAAGATGTGCGTCATAGATAATGTTGATAATTTCAGCAGGATAGAGTTACAGAGACACAGATTAGGCAGGTTTTAGATCGGTACTAACTACTAGATAGTTAGACATCTAATTAGTACTACGCCAGCTTAGTATAGTTCTGAGTACGTAACAACCGTAAATCTGCGGTTCTCAATGACTGCTACATCACAAAATCATCAAGATTTAACAGTAGACTGCTACATCTTCACCACACTTATCCGCAAGATAACAGAGAGCTTTAAAACGTAATGTTACTACTTGTTCGTAAAGAGGATTTAACTTACACATCGGTGGAATGTGAACCAACTTTCTACCAAAGAGTTTGATGTCTCTTTCAAACGGACATTGAGCAGGAATAGCTTTACACAAGAAATGAGCTAGTTTGCGGTTATGAATTTCTATACTTTCTAACCATTCACGCACTGGGTAAAGTAGATCGTGATGTAACAGAATTTGAGTAAAGCAAGTCATAATTTTTCTCCTAATAATTTATAATTGCAAAGTTCGCTTAGTGCTTGGGATTTTCATCCCTATAAATTTATACGCTAGTTAATTGAGTTTTATGCAGACAATATAAGTTTTAGTTAGTTCCTTTGTCGGTGCATTTCTCTTTTTCTGACAAATCTGACTACACCATCAAGTCCCTACATTCCGGATGATTTGTCTATGCATCGCTATCCTATCGCCTCAAGATAAATTTGACACGCCAAGTTGGCGGTCTTTATGTAGGTGTAACCGAACTTGAATGGGCGTTTATGCTCAAATGCAGGAGTGCGAGCTTTAGGCTAGAGTACAGGAAAGAGGCAAGGGGGCAGGGTGCAGGGGAAAAGAAATAACTATTGCCTTTTGACCAATGACCAACGACCAATGACAAATGACCATTAACTTTATTAATGAAAAAAAGCAAGCTTTTGACCTTTGGGCACCTAGTTATGACTGGCTTTTACCATCTGTGTTTTACCAAAGCGTTCACAAACGGTTGCTAGAATACGTTGATTTACCACCACGTCCTCATGTATTAGATTTGGGTTGTGGTACAGGACGCTTGTTAGATCGCCTTGCTGCTAAATTTCCCGATCTGCGCGGTACTGGATTAGATTTATCTCCTCAAATGGTGCGGGTAGCCAGACAGAACAACCGCCATCGCCCCCGGTTGATTTATGTGGAAGGTAAGGCTGAGTTCCTTCCCTTTGCGGATGGTCAGTTTGATGCTGTTTTTAACACTATAAGTTTCTTACACTATCTAGAACCCACACAGATTTTGAACGAAGTAGGGCGAGTGCTTTCACCTGGTGGACGTTTTTATTTAGTTGATACCACTGTTAAAGGTAAGCCAGAACTGCATCTGAAGTTGGGTTCCCTTGGCAAAGTTAGATTTTATAGCTCTAATCAACGCGAACTGATGGGTGCGTCTGCTGGATTAAGCTGTATTGGTCACTACTATTTATTAGGGCCTGTCTTGTTGACGATTTTTGCGAAACCAGTATGACTGACGCAAGTGACACACTAAGTAAAGGTTAGGGTTGTCATTTGTCATTTGTCAAGAGTCAATATTCTCCCTCATCTCCCTCTCCTCCCACACTCCCCACACCTCCCACACTCCCTCATTCCCCTTACTCTCTGCCTTTGTTGATAATTTTCAAACTAGATAGCTTAAAGTTGACGACTAAATGTTACATCTAATAACGTTGAACGGTGAAAAATCAACGTGAAAGCACAGGTATTTAGAGGCGTCAATCAACTTTCCTACGAAGAGATCCCAGTACCGACTCTGGAACCGGATGAAGTGCTGGTACAGGTACGGGTGGTGGGTTTGTGTCAATCAGATATCAAAAAAATTCGTTACCCGCTATACGAACCGCCGCGTATTTTTGGACATGAAACTGCGGGAACGATCGCATCTGTGGGTTCTGGTGTCAAAAATTGGCAAGTGGGACAAAGGGTGGCGGTAATGCACCATATCCCCTGTATGCATTGCGCTTACTGCCTCAATGAAAATTATTCCATGTGTGATGTCTATAAAAACATCTCCACGACAGCGGGATTTAACGCTAGTGGCGGCGGTTTTGCCGAATATGTCAAAGTCCCAGGACATATTGTGCAAAATGGTGGTTTAATTCCCATTCCCGATGATATAAGTTTTGAAGAAGCAAGTTTTGTAGAACCGACTAATTGCTGCTTGAAGGCAGTGAAAAAAGCGCAAATTGCACCCGGACAAACTGTTTTGGTAACTGGTGCGGGGCCAATAGGGTTAATGTTTGTCATGTTGGTGAAGTATTTCGGAGCTAGAGCGATCGCTACCGATCTACTACCCTCTAGAATTGAAAAAGCTTTAAATGTCGGTGCAGAAGCCGCTTTTGACGCTCGCGATCCCGATTTACCCGCAAAAATTCATGCTATCACTGATGGGTTGGGTGTGGATGTCACCTTACTAGCTGTCCCCAGCGACAAAGCTTTCTTTCAGGCTTTAGATTGTACTCGTAAAGGTGGCAAAATTCTCTTTTTCGCGGAGTTTCCCGATGAAGTATCAATTCCCATCAACCCGAATATTCTTTACCGTCGGGAAATCGACTTGATGGGCAGTTATAGTTCATCCTACCGCCTACAAAATCTCTCAGCCGATATTGTATTTAATCGACGCATTAATGTAGAAGCGTTAATTAGCGATCGCTATCCCTTACAAGATTTATCACAAGCTGTAGATCGAGCGATCGCTCCCACACCGGAAACATACAAAATTTTGATTTATCCCTAATAATTGGGCATGGGGCATAGGGCATTTGTCAAAGGGAACAGGGAACAGGGAACAGGTAAGAGTTATTTCTCCTCTGCTTCTTCTGCTTTTTATTCCTTGTCTCCCCACACTCCCCACACTCCCCACACTCCCCACACTCCCCACACTCCCCACACTCCCCACACTCCCTCATCCCAAAATGCTCATCACTCTCGCACTAGTCGCTGTACTCGCTTTCTACGTTGCCTTTAACCTCGGTGCTAACGATGTTGCTAACGCAATGGGAACTTCTGTTGGTTCCAAAGCTGTTACCTTAAAGCAGGCTTTAATCATTGCTGGAGTGTTAGAGTTTGCAGGTGCAGTATTGTTTGGGCATGAGGTAACGGAAACCCTAGCGACGAAAATTGCTAATCCTGCTTTATTCGCTGCTACCCCTCAGATATTAGTTATGGGGATGGTGACAGTATTACTGGCTTCTGGGGTGTGGCTGCAAATTGCCACATCACGGGGTTTGCCTGTATCTTCTTCTCATGCAGTTGTCGGTGCGATCGCCGGATTTAGTTGGGTGGCTTTGGGAGTCGATGCGATTGATTGGTCATCGATTGGCTCAATTACTATTGCCTGGATTTTAACGCCGATCGTTAGTGGTGCGATCGCTGCTCTTTTCTACAGTCAAATCAAGCGCTGGATTTTAGAGCAGCCTAATCAATTGATGCAGTTAAATGAGTGGCTTCCTTGGTTGAGTGCATCGCTTCTGGGGATATTTGGCGTGATTGTTCTTCCCTCACTGACTCAACCTCTGACCAATTTTTTCATCGATCGATTTGGGTTAAACATCCCTAGTTATGATATTCCTATATTCACAGGTGCAATAGCCGCAGTTGGGCTGACTTTTTATAGCTGGCAACAATTAGATAACAGTAAAATCCAAAATTCCAACTCTCATCTGCAAAATCCTACTGAACGCTTATTTGGGCGCTTTCAATTGCTGAGTGCTTGCTTTGTCGCTTTTGCTCATGGTTCTAATGATGTGGGAAATGCGATCGCTCCTTTGGCTGCGATCGTCTACATTAATCAGACTGGTAGCGTACCCATAGATGGCATTACCATCCCAATATGGATTTTAATCCTTGGTGGCGTGGGTATTGTGGGGGGTTTAGCCATCTGGGGTAAAAAAGTGATTGCCACCATTGGCGAAAATATTATTTCCTTACAACCTAGTAGTGGATTCTGTGCCGAACTCGCAACCGCCACAACTATCCTCCTCGCATCCCGTCTCGGCTTACCTGTATCCACCTCCCACGCCCTTGTTGGTGGTGTGGTTGGCATTGGATTGGTGCAAAATATCAAGTCAATTAAATTCCAAACTCTCAAGGGGATCGCAGCAGCATGGCTGATTACGGTTCCTGTCAGTGCCATCCTGAGTGCTGCTATCTTTAGCATTGCCAAGATTTTTTTGCTGTAAAAGCGATCGCTAAATCCTAAATTAATTATTTATATTTTTCTAGCTTTTCCCTGCGTCTGTATCCATAACTGCTAAATGCGAATTTAAGAACGCTAAAGCCAAAATGTTTTTTGCACAATGGCTGGTAATTCACTAGAATATTTTCCAGAGGTTAGCAATATTTTTAATTTGCACAAACCAACAATTTAATTCCGATTACATATATAAACTGTCGCTTAAGTTACATTCAACCTGAATTAGTAAGTCTCGTCTAATAATTGAGACAACCTTGCGCTAGCAAAGTCTTCATTCACAAGTCTTTAACAATTAATATCTGTATAAAAAGAATACGTATTGATTTGGAGTAAGATTTTTTCTCTGCAAAAAATCCTGCTAAAAACATAGATGATTGAAATAAGACTGACAGAATGTTTGCTAGTGATGCTGAACAAAACACACTTGAATAAGTAATAAGCTAAATTATATCCTTTGCCAACCCTGTGTTCAGCATGACAGAATTACGTTGATCTGCGTAAGTCCTGTTAAAATTTTTGGTTTATCTGACGAACTCTAGGAAATTAGTATGAACGCCAAGCAGTTATACGGGAAGCAGCTTTATCGTCAAGGTGTTAGAGGTTAAAAGCGAATGGGGCGATTTGAAAAGCAACCAGACAACCCGCGAGTTAGAGGCGATTTGTCCAGAGCAGCAGAAAATGCTCTTTGGGCGGTTGTTGAGGACTTAGAAAATCTTCAGCAGCACGTTTTGAGGTCGTTACAGGAAGAAGTAAAGCGGCTTCAAGCAGAAAAAAATCGTTTAAGTGAAGACATTCAACGACTGCTTGATGAAAAAGAACAGTTACAACAGGCGCGTCAAATCACCGAGCAGCAGGTATTAATCCGTCAGTTAGCAGAAGCTTTGGCAAAGCACATCTCTTCGCAACTGCAATCTTCGCTGACGAGTTTAGCTAACCAAGCAATCGAGAGCAAATCCGACGAAAGAGAAAAATTAGCCTCAGAACAAAACAATGAGAATGTAGAAAAACTGCTTGGTTCCTTAGATGATACGCTCACCATCACCTTTAGTTCGCTGCAACAAGAGCTAAAGAACTATCAAAGCAATCTTTCCCAACAGTTGTCTCGGATGCAAAATCAACAACAGCAGGGGGAAGCAATCGTTGCGGAGTTAATCAATCGGTTGCAAGATCTAGAAAAAACAATTGTCGAAATTCCTCGAAAAGCCGTACAAGTATCGCCGCCTACTGTGTTGCAATTATCTGAGCAGCCAGAAGCAAAAGTTTCACTACCCACGGTTTTGCAACTACCACAAGAGCAACAAAATAATTCTTGGGATTCTCCGCAGTCAGGACAGACAATTAGCCAAGCTACTCAGCCAGTTACAATTTCACAGAGCCAAACTACTTTACAGTCGGAGAGTGTAGCAACACCACCGGAAACAACACTTCTGCCAGAAAGGGAAAATTTCACCGAACCAAGTTCTGTCATTTCCCCGAATTGGTCAGAGAACGGAACTAAGCCGGAGCCTACTTTACCAACCACTGAAGTCACATACCCACCATTTAGGAGAAACTATCCTGAGCCAAGTTCTGTAATTTCTCAAGACCTGTCAGAGAGTGAAACTACACCGGAGCCTGCTTTTCCGTTACCAGAAGCCACACCCCCGCCAGTCAGGAATAATTCTGATGAGCCAATTTCTGTCTTATCCCCAGATTTATCAGAAAGCGAAACTACACCGGAGCCTGTTCCATCGCGCAACCAGGGAATAGCTCCCCCATCACTAGGTTTACCTAGCTCATCCAGCTTATCGTCTATTCAGATAGGTTTTGTGCTAATTGTGTTGTCAGCGGTGGTGTCATCGCTTTACAACGTAGCTATTAAGGTGATTTTTCACCAAGGTTCTGCGATTCTGGGCGTAGTTGAAGTAGAGCGTCTGCTTTTACCAACTTTAGGCAATACGCTATTAATTTTGATGCTGCGGTTACTGGTAGTTGTACCGCTGATGTTGTTATTAGCGCCGATGATGCATCCACGAGTGTGGGAAGACTTACAAACACTCTTTAGCTCAGTACGCGGAAGTTCTTCTCCTAGCAATAACAAGACACGAAAGATTTTGCAGTTGTCGATCGCTAGCGGATGCTTTTTGTTTTTATCTCAAGTGCTGATTTATATTGCGATCGGGCAAGTCACAACTGGAATGGCGATCGCACTTTTCTTTATTTATCCAGTAATTAGCGGTTTATTATCTTGGTTTTTATTCCGCGATCGTCCTAGCGGATTCCGCACTGCTGCTATTGGTGGTGTTTTCTGCGGCGAGTTACTGATATTGGCTGGTGCTACCAGCATTGCTCTCGGTAATGTTCCCCTCGGAAGTATTACAGCAATTTTTTCAGGAGTAGCTTTTGCTTTTTACGTCGTTCTCACACGAATTTGTGCTAGCAAACTACATCCCGTGTCTTTTACTGTGATTAACTTCGCTACCATGTTGCTGTTAAGCTTCATCGGTTTGCTGATACCTGTACCCAGCGAGTTGGGCTTAATATTTGAACCGTCTAAGTTGTTGGAAATTATTTTAAGTGCTTTTATTTTGGGCGTACTGACTCTATTGGGTTACGTATTCAATAATGTTGGCATTCGCAAATTAGGTGCGCCACGCTCGGCAATTATCGGTGCAAGCGTCCCGTTCTTAACTGTGATTTTTGCTGGTTTACTGATTCAAGAAAACTTAGAGTTTGTGCAAATTTTGGGAGTGCTGCTAGTAACGTTTGGCGCAGCAGCTTTTAGCTTTGATAAAGTGCGAAATCAGCTTAATTCTTCTAATTCAGCAAATTGAATTTGCACTAACAGCCAGCTTAAATCAACATAGTTAAAAGTTAAAATTAGGAATTAGCTATTTCTGTTTTAACTTTTAACTTTTTATTAATTACCTATATAGCAATCTAGTCTTTTTTTTAAATTGCTTACATTTATTGTTAAATTTTAGCTTTTATTATAACTCCTGAGACTAATACCAATTGACAAAAATAATATAGATCGCTAGGGAAGATTGTTCCTAATACCATTTCGATATCAAGATGTAAATTATTAGCCAGTCTACTTCAGTAGATAGTAGCTCTTAGCTTTGGAATTAATTCCAAAGTGGGGTAAACACGAAGCCAGAGATTTTAACGATATGGTTAATTACAAGGCTTCTAGCCTGAAGGTGTGAATGTGCAACTCCATATAAAATTGGTACTACGAAGAATTTGTGCCTAAAACCACTATGCATCATTTAATTTACTAGTAACTACCAACAAACAACCATAGGATAAAAGGCACAAATGAAGTAGGTTCTAGCAACGATTGCAGTAATTTGTATCAGCGTTTTACCTAATTGTTGTTACAAATATATCAATACATATTTATTTTACTCTTTATATAGAAAAATTAAATAATTAACTTAAAATAAATTAAAAATACATTAATATAATCAAATTAACCACAAAAGAATGATACACTTACGGAATATAGAAAAAACTCATAAAACACTTTGTGTCTTAGTTGCCTAAAAACTTTTTGAACTGCATAGACACATATAAAATTCTGAGCAGTGGCTTCCAATGCTTAGATTTTTTCAGATGAAATCATCAAGAGAAAACGAGTTTTAATTGCTGATGACTCAAACTTTTGTTGCTGACTACTGAGGGATTTTCTGCCGTTACGAATTCCGCGGTAGAGTTCACTAGTAACTAATTATGTCTAGTTTATAGTTTCAGCAAATCCTTTGTAATCTCTTTATTATAATCTCTAAGTATAAAATAAATACAAAGTGATATCCAGATATCATTTAAGCCAGCAGGAGCTTTTTAATACAATCTATGAAAGTACAGTTCGATCGAATTCTACTCTTGTAGCCCCAAAATCGAGATCACAGCGTAAACTATAACCGTAATATTACGGTAATGCGTTAGATAAAATACAGTAAAAACACTTTTTCCGAACTATGTGCCAGAAATTACGCGGAAATTCATAATTTTGACTACCAACAACCTCATACTTGAAGCATAATAAATAATCTGGAGTGACAATATTGCCTTCAGTCGGGTGTATACTACTTACTTTCCTACGGCTAATAAATTTGTAAACGTGCTATTTAACTGTCTGTTATATGAGTAACGACATAGATCTGATCAAACGTCTCGGCCCCAGTGCGATGGATCAGATCATGCTTTATCTGGCTTTTAGTGCCATGCGGACGAGTGGGCACAGGCATGGGGCATTCTTAGATGCAGCAGCTACGGCTGCCAAATGTGCAATTTACATGACCTATCTAGAGCAGGGGCAAAACTTGCGAATGACAGGTCATTTGCACCACTTGGAGCCGAAGCGGGTCAAAATCATTGTAGAAGAGGTCAGACAAGCCCTGACTGAAGGTAAATTGCTGAAAATGCTGGGTTCTCAGGAGCCTCGCTATCTGATTCAATTGCCTTATGTTTGGATGGAAAAATATCCTTGGCGTCCAGGGAAATCGCGCATTCCTGGCACAAGTCTGACAAGCGAAGAAAAAAGGCAAATTGAACAGAAACTACCTAGTAATCTGCCGGATGCCCAGTTAATTACCTCTTTTGAGTTTTTAGAGTTAATTGAATTTTTGCACAAGCGATCGCAGGAGGATCTGCCGACTGAACATCAGATGCCCTTGAGTGAAGCTTTAGCGGAGCATATCAAGCGCCGTGTGCTCTACTCTGGTACGGTGACACGCATTGATTCTCCTTGGGGTATGCCTTTCTACGCGCTTACCCGTCCTTTCTATGCGCCAGCAGACGACCAAGAGCGCACCTATATCATGGTCGAAGATACAGCTCGGTATTTCCGACTCATGAAAGATTGGGCAGAACGGCGGCCAAATTCCATGCGAGCCTTAGAAGAACTGGATATTCCTCCAGAACGCTTTGAGCAGGCAATGGAAGAGTTGGATGAAGTACTCCGTGCTTGGGCAGATAGATATCACCAAGAAGGTGGTATCCCCATGATTTTACAGTTGGTATTTGGTAAAAAAGAAGACTGATAGATCGGGTAAAAAGTCGAGAGCCAAGGATGAGAGTTATTTCTTCCTGCCCTCATCCCCCTGCTACGCCACTTGCTCCACTTGGGGAAACCCCAAGACCGCAGTGGCTCCCCTGCTCTCTGCATGAGACTTTCAATTACGGTTGTGTAGGAATTGGAGTTGTTTCAAAAGTAGGGCGAAATTCTGAGGCTCCTGCGGGGACTTGCGGTAGAGCCGAAGGTGTAAACAAGTTACTAACTGTATCGCTGCCGCTAATACAAGTATCTAATGCTTGATTGAGCGCAAACTTAATTTCACTTCGCAAGCCTACCACACACTGACCAAAGCGGACGGGTAATAAACTCCGACCGCAGTAATTTAAAATTGCTGGGTTAGCCGCTTCTTTACTCGGATAAAGGCTAATACCAACTACACATTTAGCTAAATCTTCAGGGCGTCGAGCCTGTCTACAGGTAGTGAGAGCATCTACAGCACTGATTTGTGTTTGCCTGCTGATAGAAACTACACAGGAAGATAAATCCCGTGGACGGAGTGCCCCTGCACAAGCTTGTGATGCAGAGTTCGCATTAATATTTACCCGTAAAAGCTGACCAGCACAGGCACGGTAATCATTGGTGCTGTAGGAGGCGGTGATAGCCATACTGGGAACCATTGTGGCTAACCATCCTGCGATCGCTAAAACTGGCACTGTCACCTTAACAGCTTTAGCAGACAACATTCTATAGTCAGAACCGCCTTTTTTGCTCATTGATTTTAACTCCTTAACTTTGCCGTTCTCCAAACACCCAAGGCTATGCTAACTCAATAAGTGCAATCAATACTTCTCGATCTAGGCAATTGTAGCTGCACATTCGAGGATAACTCAAGCAATTCAAAATTCAACAAGGTCAATAGTCAAGAGTCCAGAGTCATTGGTTATTTGTTCATCTCTCCCCTTCGGGTACTCTTCGAGAACCCCTACGGGGAACGCCAGTCGCCTGCGGAGGAGCCACTGCGTTGGGCGGGTTCCCCGACTTGAAGCAAGTGGCGTTGGAAACCCTCCCGCAGCGCTGGTCTCACCTCATCCTCCCACACTCCCCACACTCCTTCATCTCCCCCTGCTCCTTCTCTCCTGTACACTTTTAAGACATAATGATGAAAGTGTTTTAATTGCCACTGCCTTTTGGCATTAGCACAAAATTCTCATAATGAAATTGATAATATCTGGAAATTATGTTTTCCAGATATTTATAATGGAATGTCTGGGTAAAGTTGAAACAGGAATAGATTAAGGAAACACATGTCCCGATATAGAGGGCCTCGCCTCAGAATTGTACGTCGCTTGGGCGACTTACCAGGATTAACTCGTAAAAGCGCTAGACGCGCTTATCCACCTGGTCAGCATGGTCAGAACCGTAAAAAGCGTTCTGAGTATGCTATCCGTCTGGAAGAAAAGCAAAAGCTGCGCTTAAACTACGGTTTGACCGAAAAGCAACTGCTACGCTATGTCCGTAAAGCCAGACGTGTTACTGGTTCTACCGGACAAGCGCTGTTGCAATTACTGGAAATGCGCCTGGATAATACAGTTTTCCGCTTGGGTTTAGCTCCGACTATTCCCGCAGCGCGTCAACTCGTCAATCACGGTCATATCACTGTGAATGGACGTGTAGTTAATATTGCTAGCTATCAGTGCCGTCCTGGTGAAGTCATCGCTGTCAAGGATAAAGAAGCATCGCGGAAGTTGGTAGAAACCAACCTCCAATATCCTGGACTAGCTAACCTTCCCAGCCATCTGGAATTTGACAAAAACAAGCTGGTTGGTAAAGTCAACGGTATTATTGAGCGAGAATGGGTGGCTCTACAAGTTAACGAACTGCTCGTGGTGGAATACTACTCACGACAAGCGTAATAGTTATTTGTCCTCAGTCATTTGTCCTTGGTTATTTACAAAGGACAAATGGCTATTGACTACCCGCCAATTTGCGACATAGTTCGGGTATAAGTACCCGCAGTGCCAGATTCGCGTTGTTTAAAGTTAATTTCTGGCTTCATCATCAACAAATTTCTCACTTGCTCTTGTAATTGTGCGGTGCTGATACCAGCCCGGAGAGCAGTTTTTAAATCAATTTGACCAGTTTCATTCAATAAGCAAGGACGCAGCCAACCATCGGCGCTTAAACGCATCCGGTTACAGCGATCGCAAAAACACTCGGACATCTGACTGATAAATCCTAATGTTCCCTTCGCACCAGGAATCTGAAATACATCAGCAGGCCCAGCACCACGAACTTGAGCATCTGTCAACCCCCAGCGATCGCGGATTTGTTGACGTAATTGTGCGGAAGAAACCCAACCGCGATCGCCAAATAATTCGCCGTTACCAATCGGCATAAATTCAATAAACCGGATGTGCCAGTTGCGGTCAAGAGTGAGAGCAGCTAAATCTAGCACTTCACCATCGTTAACCCCAGGAATTACCACTACATTCAGCTTCAGGGGGTCGAAGCCGACGCGATAAGCAGCTTGAATCCCATCCCATACTTGTTGCCACTTTCCACGGCCGCGATTGCCGATAATTTGATCGAATACTTCTGGTTCCAGAGAGTCTAGGCTAATATTGATGCGCCGCAACCCAGCATCGTAGAGATTTTGGGCGATGGGAGCTAATAAAAAGCCGTTGGTTGTCATGGACAAGTCTTGGGTTTGGGGAAAAGATGCGATCGCTTTGACTAATTCCACCACATGAGGACGCAGTAAAGGTTCCCCACCAGTCAAACGAAACCGAGTAAAACCTACAGGGATAAATACCTCTTGAATGAGGACGAGCAGTTCCTCATCTGTTAGTAGTTGCTGCTTGAGAATATAGTCTATTTCTGCACCTTCCGGCATACAGTACTGACACCGGAAATTGCAGCGGTCGATTAAGCTAATCCTGAGGTAATCTACCTGGTTCATTTTTAAGTGTTTATTTCTAATTTTATTTCCGTATACGGATAAATCGGATAGCAGGCGATCGCTCTGATTAAAAATTGCTATATCCAAAACTCCCACAACCAACTAGAATGGGTTATTCTTTTAGCGTCCTTAATAATTACTACATGCTTTTTTTATCTGATTTTTTTGAATGCATACGCTCAATTTGTCTCCCTCAATCGTCTACATAAAGCAAGTTTTAAGTTTAACGAATTTTTAACGATCGTCTTGAGGGAGGATTAGATGGTACTAAAACTACAGCCTAGAAAAAATATAAAACAATTTTCAATTTCCCGCTGTTTTTCAGTAGTACTACTCTTGGGTCAAGTATTGCTGCATTTACTCCAAGGAAAAACCTATCACCGTAAAATTCTGGAACATATGGTGACTGCTGGGCCAGCTTCTCTACCTCCGGTGTTGCTGGTGAGTGGTTTTGCGGGGATGATTTTTACTATTCAAACAGCCAGGGAATTAGTCCAATTTGGTGCTGTCAGTGCTGTAGGCGGTGCTTTTGCCTTAGCATTTTGCAGAGAATTGGCTCCCATACTGTCTGCTAGTATTATTGCCGGTCAAGTAGGTTCAGCATTTGCAGCCGAGATAGGTGCAATGCGAGTCACAGACCAAATTGATGCATTGCATATGCTCAGAACCGACCCAATTGATTATCTGGTACTTCCGAGAGTTATTGCTTGCTGCTTGATGACACCATTATTGACAATTTTTGGTTTAGTTACAGGTATCTTTGGTGGGATTTTTGCTGCATCACAGTTTTATCAGATTACTCCAGAGGCATTTTTAGAGTCAGTCAGAAGTTTTTTAGAACCAGCAGATTTATGGATTATTTTGCTGAAAGGATTTATTTTTGGAGCTATAGTTGCTGTCAATGGTTGTAGTTGGGGGTTAACTACCAGAGGAGGAGCAAAAGAAGTAGGAGAGTCGGCAACAACAGCAGTTGTCACTACCTGGGTGTCAATTTTTATAATGGATTTCGTTTTGTCTTTGTTACTGTTTGAAAAACCAACATTTTAAAAGTCTGAATTTGATTGCTCAAGTAAATCTGAAATTGATAGCGTCTGTCCTTTGTTACCATTCCAGAATTTTTAGATAAAGTGTGTTGGCAGCGCTGGCTTTTCACACTGGCTCTCTAATGCTTGTGGAAATTGGCTTTTCTTGTGACTTGGACGGAGCAATGTATGTTAGCACACCAATTCCTAACATTCCTCCGCCTATGGCATACATAATATTTTTATTCAAGTATTGGGAGGCGAGGTAGCCAAAGGCAATCCCCGCGACGATTGTGACAATCATTTGAGGTAGTTTCATAAAATGCCATCCTTGGAGTAACGCTCTGGTTTCGGCAGATAGTGAGCTAAATTCATCTCAGTGGTCACATCGTAAACTTTCACTAGAGCTGGCACTACAATCTACAGAGAGGAAATCGTACATCCTGGGGTAGAAAAACAAGAGCGATCGCTTTTCAAACAGATATCATTGAAACTACCTTTTGCTCAATAACTAGCCAGCAGCTACCAATGTCCTTGGTATTTCTTGTTTTCGCCGCACCGCTTCGCCTGTAAGCAATTCCACTACATCCATGCCGTTACCAATAACACCAGGTACGCTGGGATAGCCAGCACTCGCTCCCACAAAGAAGAGATTAGGTAATTCCGTTTTATATCCTAAGCGTTCTAAACCCACCTGTTTAGGTATTAACTTCGCACCGTAAATATTACCTTGG
Organism: Calothrix sp. NIES-2098; assembly: GCF_963875125.1. Lineage (NCBI taxonomy): Bacteria > Bacillati > Cyanobacteriota > Cyanophyceae > Nostocales > Calotrichaceae > Calothrix > Calothrix sp. NIES-2098. The sequence continues at coordinate 5,748,685 of NZ_CAWNKJ010000001.1, read as the reverse complement.
GGTTGTCCCAAATAAAATTCACTGGTGGTAGGTGTGCCGTAAAGTTTCATCCGTGCATAATTGTCTACATCTGGAATCAAATCTCGCACACTGGTCATAATTTGCTGATAAAATTCCCGCTTTTTCGCTTTATAAGCTTTCGGGTCGTGTTTGTGTAGCTGTTCAAATGGTTCGTAAGGACAGACGGTAGCAATCTCCAGAATGTGATGTCCTTGTGGCCCCATTCCTGGTTCCTGAGACTTCATAGTTGGACAAGAGAGAAAAATCCACGGACGACTAAAGTCTCCTGCCAATTGTTGTTGATATTCTCTGTTGAGGTCGCCTGTGGGATAGTACCAGACATTCCAGTTACCAATACCATAGCGTTCCGGATCGAAGCGACTATCTAAACCCAGGTAAATATTGAAAGCACTAGCTGAGTATTCATAACTAGTTAAACGTTGACGTTCCTTATGGCTTAAAGCTTCCGGATCGTGCATCAACGCTACTGTTAATTTGGGGTCGAGGTCACTGATATAGGCTTTACTGGCGGTATAGGTTTTACCATTGGCAATAACGCTATGAATAGTGTTTTTACTTACCTGTATATGTTCAACAGGCGTTGAATATTTAATTACGCCTCCACCAGAGGTAATTGCCTCAGTAATCGTATCAACAAAGTGCCTGAAGTGATGTTTTGGATAGTATGCTCCTTCTGAGTAGTCCCAAACGAGGGAAGTATGGGTGATCAGCGCAATTTCATTGGGTGGTAGCGCATAATCGCCACTTTGTCCCGCTAGTACTGCTTGTAGCTTGGGCGATAAATTCACATAGTTATACAAATCTTGTAAAGTCCAATCCCGTTTCCAAAATAGATTCCAATATTTTGGTAACTTCAACCAATCAGACCACTTGCGATTATACCAACGTACTTCTCGCACCAAACTACGCATTTCTTGATGGAGTTGCTGAATTTCATTACAGTAGCGGTTGATAGCCTGCTGTTCTTCGGGAAAGTTAGACAGCAAAGCTGTACGCAAGTTTTCCCATCCCAAGGGAATTTGAAAGTCTGCCTCTGGTGTAATTACTCGGTCAATGCAGTCAGGATTGAGGCTGTTAAAGGCTACATTTCGTTCAATGTAATTGAGAAATTGGTCTATGGTCTTACCGGGGGCACATTGGGAAATATAATGCACATCAGCACAAAAGCTATATTCACCATAATCAAAGGTATGACAGCAGCCACCTGGTAAGTAATGTTTCTCCAAAACTACCACTCGGTATCCTTGCTTGGTTAAACAAGCTGCGGCTGAAAGTCCACCTAATCCAGCTCCTAAAATCACATAATCGAAGATTTCCATCTTAAACTCCTCTGGTAATCTTGATATCTCTTGATTTCGGCGGTATTGGTTGTTTATTGCCGATTTCTCAGCAGTTATTCCCCTAGCTTTGACGTTTTCAATCTTTAATTAGAAAGTAGGTAAAACCTGATAGCAAACAAAATCTCTTCAAGCACTCGGATAGCTATGTAATGGGCAACCGATCGCCAATCAATACAAAAGATTTGTCTGAAAATAATCCGAACCTCAATAAACCAAACTCTTTTAGTTTAGACTTAAGCTATAGGGGCGGTAAGATATTTTTTCAAACTCAGGTTTCAAGGCTAATTTTGAAAAAAATGCCCTAATCAATCTGTAACATAATTCTTATGCTAGGCAAGAGCTTAAGGATTTTTGAAGTTTGGTATTTATACTTGATGTCTTCAGCTTATCAAAGACAACAAGATTTGTTTATTTAGCCAGAAAATTGTTTGTTTTTCTTAACAAAAGTCATTTAATAAAGGCAGAGAGCAGAAGGTAGAAGGCAGAAAGAAAAATATTAGAATATTAAAGAAAAGATTTTATTACTGATAGCTGAAAATCCAAAAAAATACCATGCAGTTGTCAAAAGCTATGCTAATATATAGGTGGGATCGCAAAGAATCTCTCAAATAGGAGATAGTGGCGACACCCTTAGCAGAATTCTTGAGTTAAGAGTCATGCCAAACCAGGCTCTAAGGAAGAGGCGACTATGAGAGGTTCGGACTGAGAAAGCGAGACCTGTAAACTCATGTTCGTTATGGAGGAATAGTTGGATCGAATTGGATTGCAAAACTGAGGGGTTTAGTTGATAGCAACTAGACCCCTTAGCTTATGAGTGAGTATCATCCTTTGATTACAGCAACCGGTTTCAAACGAGCCACCTTACGAGCAATCCCAGCGTTGTGGACAACATTCACAACCCGACTAACATCTTTGTAAGCTTGTGGTGCTTCCTCTGCTAAACCAGACATAGAACCTGTGCGGATATTGATTCCTTCTTGTTCAAGTTCGCCACGCAAGCGATCGCCTCTTACTTCTCGCTTCGCCTTGGCTCGACTCATAACTCGCCCCGCACCGTGACAACTAGAACCAAAAGAAAGGCGATCGCTTCTTTCAGTTCCCAACAAAATCCAGCTTTGCGTACCCATCGAACCAGGAACTAACACCGGTTGCCCCAAAGAACGGTAGTCAGCAGGTAGATCGGAAAACCCCGGCCCAAAGGCTCTAGTTGCACCTTTGCGGTGAACGCATACTGTCACTTGTTCGCCCTCAATTTCGTGAGTTTCAATTTTGCCCATATTGTGAGCAATGTCATAGATTTGGCGTAAATTCGAGTTTTTTCTCCCAAATATTTCCTGAAAACTCCGCCTGGTATGGGATGCTAACAACTGACGATTAGCAAAAGCATAGTTAGCAGCTGACTTCATCGCCGCTAGATAAGCTTGTCCTTCTGGAGATTCAATCGGCGCACAAACTAATTCTCGATCTGGTAAATCAATTCCATAGCTAATGACTGAAAATTGAAAATCTTGGACGTAATCCGTGCAAATTTGATGTCCAAAACCGCGCGAACCGCTATGAATCTGCACAGCCAGACAACCTTCTTGTAAGCCCATGACATCAGCCGCTTCTGAGTCGTAAACTTTATCTACTACATCCACTTCGAGAAAATGATTACCTGCACCCAAAGTACCTAACTGTCCTCTAGCTCGTTCTTTGGCTCGTTTGCTTACTTTATCCGGATCTGCACCTTGCAAACAACCAAATTCTTCCGTATATTCTAAATCTTCTGGTTCAGCGTAACCTTGAGCTAACGTCCAACCTGCACCCTCACGACAAACTCGATCTAATTCTGCGGTAGTTAATGGCACACTCCCCTTTTCGCCCACACCGCTAGGACAGTTACGGTATAAAGAAGTTGCTAAATCGCTCAGTTTGGACTTAGCGTTTTTATACTCAATTGATGAAGCTAAAACCCGGACACCACAGTTGATGTCATAGCCAATTGCCCCCGGTGAGATAATCCCACCAGGTACTTTCGCTGCCATCACTCCACCAATAGGCATACCATAGCCTTGATGAACATCGGGCATGACAACTACATGACCGACTAATCCAGGTAACATGGCAACGTTAACCGCCTGTTGAATTGATAAATCTGCCAAAGCATCCTCTAGAATTTGTGCATCGGCAAAAATCCAGACAGGAACTTTCATTTTTGGATTGTAGGAAGTAGGAATTTCCCACAAATAGTCCTCAATTCGACGGAAATCTCGTTTATTAAACATGGTTCCCTCTGGCTCTAGAAATTGCTAATTGTCTAATATATTCAGGGGGAAAAAGCTTTTAAGGTATAGCGCATTTTTATATCAGAGTTGTCATTACTCATTCGTCATTTGTGTCAATCGTGGACTAATGACTAATAACAGTTTAAGGCACATTCAAACATCTAACACTAAAGTGGCTTCTAAACCGTTTTCTGTAGTTTGAATTGCTAGATTGTTATATGTTACTGCTTTGATTAACTTGTTCCAATTTTTAACTTTTGCACCACTAACTTTTGCTTGTAAATTTTGCCGATCCAGATGCAGGATTTCAAATTGGCTAAACCCTAAACCTTCGCTTTCGTGCAGATACAAAAGTTCATTTAACCAAGCAACTAATAGACTTTCATGGTCTACGCCGTGAAGTTGAATGTTACAGTTAATGGGAGAATCATCTGCTAGTTGGACAGATGCGATCGCATAAAGCCCTTTAGCCGCCTGAATAAACAACTCTGTGAGATTTTGTCCCCATACACGATAAGCCCAATCAGCTGTATGTTCAACCTCCTCAAAGCCTGCTGTTGAATTAAGGAAGTCTGGACTTTGCATAAAAACCTCCAAGATTTTTTCATCCTATCAACTGGAGGTGTTTAATTTTTCAATCTTTAGTTAGATTTAGCTGTAATTATCAACTTGTAGGTTTTGGCACGACCAAGCATGAAAATTATTATCTCATGCCCAATCCTCCATCTTCCAGTTAGATGTTTTTGATATCAAACCACAAATAACAATAGATACAGGTGTTTATCTTTGTTTATCTGTGGTTACTTGTATTTTATTTAACTTAGCCGCAATTTATAAGAATTTTGTATCTCTCAAAAACTCCACAATCGCTGTGTTTACCTCTTTAGAAGAACCGGCGGCTGCGTCGTGACGGCAGTTCGGTAGAATTTGCAATTTCGCATTGGGGATACTTTTATGCAACTTTTCCCCATGACTAGCAGGAAACCAACTATCTTGCTCACCCCATAAAATTAGTGTGGGGGATATAATATCACTTAATTTATTTTGAATTTTACTAAGTAAATTTGGTTTCTTACTTTGCCAATTCTCAATTTCTTTAGCCGCTATTTGTAATTCTTCGGCAACTTTAACAATAGTGCCAGGAAGTTCAGTAAAAGGGTAGGTTATCCAATAGATATCTTCTTGGGTTAGCAATGAAGGATCGAATAGCACCTCACGCCTTTCTATTGCCATAATTTCTCTAAACAGAGGCGCAAACCAATATGCTAGACGTAATGAGTCTATTGTTTCGATAATTTCTATAGGGGTTTGAGCCAGTAGCCACATTGCCCAATGAGGTAATTTTTCGGCAAAAATCGGTACATTGACTACTACTAACCGCCCGATTAATTCAGGATACTCTTGAGCAAGAGAAAGGGCTGTTAATCCTCCTAAAGATTCGGCAACAATTACAGGAGGTTCATCGCATAATTCCTGAATTACGCGTGCTAGTTCAATAATTTGATGACCGTTAGCTTCGCGTCTAGTCAAAGGTTTTTCAGAGAAACCATAACCTTTAGCATCAAAAGAAATTACCCGACAATATTCAGATAATGGAGCTATACTATGACGCCAATTGTAGCTCCAAGTACCCATACCATGTAAGAAAATTAACGGTTTACCTTTACCTCTTTCACCGTAGGCAATTTTTACAGGATATCCTTGTGTATCAGTAATAATTACACTTTGCTGCCCTTTAGGAAAAGTCGCCTGCCACCAATCTTTCATTCCATTATCAATTAATTAACTACCAGTGAAGGCTTGCCACAGCCATCTAATTACTATCATAGGCAATATAACTAAGACAATGGCAATCAGCAATAATCCAGCTATTAGTGCTAAAATAAACCACTTATCTACCTTTTTAGTTTGTTGAGGAGACTTTAAGTGGTCTTCTAATAGTTGAATATTTAGAGTATTAGCTTTCCAAGCAAAATCAAATAAATCTCCTAGCATTGGGATAGCGCCTACTAACCCATCAATGATGATATTAAATACCATTCTGCCAAGAGTTGCTCTAGATGCACCTAAGCGCGCTGCTTCTACAATAATGTAACTAGAAAGAATGACTCCTAAAACATCACCGCCTATAGGTAATAATCCTAAAATTGGATCTAAACCTACACCGACTTTGGTTCCGGGAACAGTAATAACATTATCCAACAGCCTACTTAGTTGACGCAGCCGTCTCAAGGTAGGTGCTTTAGCATCTGGTTCAGTAATGGGCAATCGAGAAGGAAAATCAGGCATGAGTGCGATCGCTTTTTGAAGTTGAATAGTTAAGTATTTTACTGCTGTATATTTATTAATTAATTTTGGTTAAGAAAATTTGATTGTTTGCGCGAGTGCATATCGTCACCAACAGTGACATTTAATTGGTCGCCTACAAGGAGAACAAATGCACTCATCCACAGCCATAACATTAATATAATTACAGCCCCTACAGCACCATATACTTTATTGTAGTTACCAAAGTTAGCCACATAAAGTCGAAACAGACCAGACAAAATTGCCCAAAAAACAGCTGCTAAACAGGCTCCAGGCATCATTGGTGTACCTGGATTCCATACGCTTGGGCCGTAGCGATAGACAAAGCCAAAAGCCCAAGCAACAATACTTAAAGCTAAAGGCCAACGTAATTGTTGCAAAATACCTAACAAAAAGGCTAAAGAAGTATTTTCATTCACTACCATTGCCAATAGTAAGTCGCTGATAAACACTAAGAAGGAAGCGAATACTAAAAGCAACATAGTACCGATAGTTAGCCCCAGAGAAACAAGTTTAGCTTTCCAAAAGGGACGCATTTTATCTGGGGGAATTTGATGAATTTGATCTAAAGCCGTCATAGCAGTACTTACCGCCCCAGAAGCAGCCCAAATTGCGATCGCAAAACTCAGAGAAAACAAACTACTATTTTTGGAATTAGCAATTTCTCTAGAAGCAAAATCCCGAATTAAAACTATTGCTTCTTCTGGTGCAATACGGCTTAGTTCCATCGCTAGTTGTCTAAAGGTCTCTTGCAACGATTCTGCAAATAAGCCAATGGCTGTAAATAAAGCAATCATCGCTGGAAAGAGCGATAGCATGGCATTGAAAGCAATTTCCGAAGCCAGTCCCAACAGTCGTCTTTCCATCGTCCTGGCAAAAGTTTTCTTCAAAGTACGCCAGTTAAGATGGCGAAAGAAGCGGACAAAACGAAGCTGATACATGATTGTGGTGTTCTGACTGCTTGTGCGACTAATTTGCCAAATTTACCGTAATCAGCACATCTCTTATTCTTACATTTTTTACCAAAATAATACTGAGGCTAGGCAGAAGAGGAAGACTAGGAAGACAGGGAGAACAAGGTGAGACCAGCGTTGCGGGAGGGTTTCCAACGCCACTTGCTTCAAGTCGGGGAACCCGCCCAACGCAGTGGCTCCTCCGCAGGCGACTGGCGTTAGCGTAGCGTTAGCGACGAAGGAGCGTCACCCGAAGGGGAGAAATCAGAAATGACAAATGACTCTTGCCTCTTGACCCTTAACTCTTGACTAATGACTATTGACCAATGACTATTGACTATTAACTAATTAACAATCGCTATGAGTCAAGACTTAACAACACAATGGTTGACTGAAATCCAGTCTCTCAAACAGCAGATAGTAGCAATTGGGCGCGATCGCGATGCCGCTTGGGAAAGTGCTGAAAAGTGGCGTAAGCTCTACAATACCGAGGCGGAACAACGCCGCACCGATGCACAGCTATCTCAACAGGCGATCGCATCTCTCAAAGCAGAATTGCAGAAAGTCCAAGGCTTAGATACACAAGCACTCCCCGATCCTACAGCAGTAACAGCTATCCAACAGGAAGTAGAACAACTCCAATCGGTGGATGAGTTGAAAATTAAATTAGTTACAGTCATCAAAGAACGCGATCGCCTCCTGCAAGCTTTGAAAACCGAGCAAGATAACCACGCCCAAACTCGTGACAACTTAACTACCGCTTTGGGTGACGCTATAGATGGTTGGACAAGGGAACGAGCCTCCCTAGAACACGATATGCAGGAGATTCATTGAAAGCGGCGGAATACTTCATTTTATTGTGGGTTGATGAGGTTGCTCCCGCCGCTTGGGGCATAGGGCATGGGGCTAAGAGGAGGGGGAAGATGAGGAGATAGAGAAGAAAACTCCCACACTCCCTCATCTTCCCCATCCCCTTGCTCCCCTTTCCTCTTCTTAAAATCCCATCGCTTGGGCTACTGCTCCTATTTCTGCCTCAATACCCTGTTTAAATTGACTGTTGCTGTGTTTAATAGCTGTATCTGGATCTTTCAAACCATTACCAGTGAGGACACAAACTACTGTTGCTCCTGTAGGAATTTGGTCTTTCACTTGCAACAGCCCCGCTACGGAAGCAGCACTGGCTGGTTCGCAAAATATACCTTCAGATGATGCCAATAGTCGGTAAGCATCGAGAATTTGGGCATCCGTAACGGCTTGAAAATCTCCCTGACTAGCTGATTTAACAGCGATCGCTTTTTCCCAACTTGCCGGATTACCAATCCGAATCGCTGTGGCCAAGGTTTCTGGATGCTCTACTGGCTTACCATGCACTAAGGGAGCTGCGCCTGCTGCTTGGAATCCCATCACCTTAGGTAAGCGATCGCATTTCCCCACTTGATGATATTGGCAAAATCCCATCCAGTATGCTGAGATATTCCCCGCATTCCCTACGGGAATACACAGCCAATCTGGGGCATTACCCAACACATCGACAATTTCAAATGCGGCTGTTTTCTGCCCTTCTAAGCGATAGGGATTCACCGAATTCACCAAAGTGATTGGATAGCTTTCTGCCATCTCGCGGACGATTTCTAGGGCGCGGTCAAAATTACCTTTGATCGCCAGTACTTCAGCCCCGTAAAGTAAAGCTTGTGCTAACTTACCCAGCGCCACATAACCATCGGGAATCAGCACGAAAGCACTCATCCCCCCACGCCTAGCGTAAGCTGCTGCTGCGGCTGAAGTGTTGCCTGTACTGGCACAAATCACTGCCTTCGCGCCTGCTTCCTTCGCCTTAGAAATTGCCATTGTCATTCCCCGGTCTTTGAAGCTACCAGTGGGGTTAAGACCGTCGTATTTGACAAAGACACGCACTTGTCTGCCAATAATTTCCGCGATCGCAGGCACTGGTATCAGAGGCGTATTACCCTCCAAAAGAGTGACAACCGGCGTTTTTTCGCTCACAGGCAAGTATTCACGATAGGCTTCTATCAGTCCGGGCCAGGGTTGGCGATGAGATTTAGCAACAGACAAGCTTACAGTCACGGTTATTTATACAAAATTTTTAGTGCAAACAGAAAAATACTAATAGTAGACATCTTGCACCACTAGATGCTCTCATCACAAGAAGAAAGTAATTTCTTATGGTGCAGGCATTTCACCTATAAGTTTTATTTACCATTTTCCCAGGCAGCTTTGTCAGAAGTTTTGTCACAAAAGGATTGCAGGTGTGATGTATTCTCTGGAACACATGTATCACAATTTGAGTCTCTTATCACAAAACTAAAAACCTATTAGAGTAAATGATGTAAAATATACAATTTTTTAACAAAGCTTAAAACTACATTATTATAATATCTCTAATGGTGTGAGTTGAGTTGTGGATCTATTTAACTATGTCTACCTGTTCATCTAGTGTTTCCGATCGCGTGTCCCAAGATGCCTGGGCCAGCAAGTTAAACAAGTCTTATTACCAAGACGATCAGCAAGTTAAATTTATGCACTTGCAAGCAGAGATAGACTCTTTGCTGATGCAGTTGCAAAACCTCAAACAGCAACGCCTGTCTAGTAACAGTCAAGAACAATAAATCCACCGAAGTCTGAAGTCTGAAGCAGTCTCAAGGCTAAATTTAAGAAATTAACCTATTACCCTGCGGCAGTACATTCAATCCAGTAACTTGAGTTATGGGAGCGAACTTAGTACTGATAAATTAATACCTTCACACTTCAGGCTTCCTCAAGCTGCTATTCAAAACGCTGATTCTTGGGCGACCACCGCTTGAGCGCGTATCTATCGGCATTCTCTACCAACAAAGCTAGAGAACGCCCATCTGAAAGTTGAGCGATCGCTGTCAGTGTTTGCTCGGAATTTCTTTGAAAATCAGTATAAAGTACTTTACCCTTATCAGACAAGATCAGGGTACGAGGACGGGATGAATTTTCTGCCTGCTTTTGCTCTCCATATAGTGATTGCTTCAAAGATGCGATCGCTTCTGCTGAGATAGTTAGTACGGTTTCAGGCTGAGAATTATTTGTCAAATTAATCACTTGTACTGGCCAATAGCCTAGTTCTTGCAACATAAGTGCCAGAGGAGGCCTAGCACCATTGGGAATTTGACCAGATTGTTGTAGAGCCTGCCATACAATTGGCAGCATTGCCGTTACTCTTGCGGGATCTTGTTGATATAGTTCTGCCAGAGTTATAGGAGATGGTTGTATCCATTCCAAGGCCGCATCTGTCAAAGCTAATGGTCTGGGTTGGAGAAGATTATTTTGATTGTCAGCAATTTTTTGCCCAGCAACTAGTAGCCGCAAATCACCTCCTTGCAATTTCACTCCTTTGATTGTGGCGCTAGTTATTTGTTGTTCTCCGTTGGCTAACCAAACCACAAGTAACATTCCTGGGTCAGAATAGATACCCAAAGTGTCCCAAAGATATTTGGCAGGAGAAGTTTGAGGTAACTGCAAATTTCCAAAGGGGAAATTCAGCCAGCGTTTACCATCGTTAAATGCACTTACCTCTACCTGATACCAAACTTCGTTATCCATCAGCTGAAGTTGTGTTTTTGAGTTTGGTCTGAGCCACTCACTGCTGACAACTTGAGTTAGAGGTTTTACTGAACCTAAAATGCGGCTGGGATGACCAGAAATGATTTTAGGTCTAACTCCTTCATTACTCAAGCGTACTAATAAACCTTGAATCCGGGTTAGAGTATCTGGGGTAATTTTGGGTTGTGCCTCCAACCAAGAAATTGCTCGTTCTTCTCCCCGTTGAGTTGCTAAAATCAATGCTCCCCAAGCTTGTACTTCTGGTCTATTGGGGTTGACTCGTAATGCTGTTGTGGTTCGATTCCACAATCTTCCGCCATCCATTTGCAGTAGAGTAGCAATTTCTGGGATATTCTGCGAAGAATCTTCAAATAACTCTAAAGCTTTTGCCCAGCGACCATCAATCAAATCTGCAAGTACCTGTTGACTTGGAATTGCCCAAATCTTATCAGCTTGGGTTTTGGTGAGTTGGGAGTGTAAGCCAATCAGATCGATTTGCGCTTGCGCTGCTTCTGGGAGTGTCTGTTTTCGCTGTTTCTGCCAAGATTTCAACCACTCGAAGGCTGGTGTCCACAGTCCACTACGGGCCAGTAATAAAGCATTTTGGTAAGCAGTATCTTTGAGGGCTGGCGTTTTCAGGGAAATTTCTTCTAGTTGAATGGGGTTGAGGAACAACTTAATCGCTTTGACTTGGTAAATGCGTAACTGTGGTTCTAAACCCACGGTTTGATCGATGACTAATTCTTTGTCCGCACTACCAGTTGCCTGCTGCCATTTGGGCACTTGTCCATTGGGACTTTTCCACGACAACATTTGTTGCAGTTTACTGCGTTGTGGATTGTAATAGATAATTTGACCGTAAGCGATCGCACCCGTTCCTTGTTGAAGTTTACCTTGTAAATCAAACCAAAAACCGGATGATGGGGTCTCCCCTTCAAAGCGTTTGACTTCTTCTAGTGGTAAAGGAATGCTATTTTCTAGGTTTTCTATTTTTACCTCATCAGATGTAGCCAACACAAAGGATTCTTCCGGCCCAACGATGGGTAATTGCGCTACAAGACGATAATATTTTTCTGTTTGGGATTGAAATTCTAAGTCTTTGGCTTGTTGATAAACTCTCAGTTCTACAATTAATTGACAATCATACTGACAGTTAGGGCGTTGCTGAAAAATTGGTAATAAAAAAGAGTTGTCTTTATCTTGCTCCAAAGCTAGGCTTTTCCCAGCTATGCGTTGTTGTTTGCTCAGGCTGTTTTGAATTTGTTTGAGGGTTTGAGGACGTTCACCGTAATTACCAACAGAAATCTGCGCCCATTCAGGTAAAAATTTATTTAGCCAAATAATTTGTTCTGGATTAAATATGAATAGAACACTGATCCAGGCAAAAGCTATCAGTAAACCTACACTGCTTAACAATGCAGCGATCGCTAGCGTTGATGTAAGTAAATTTCCCAGTTGAGTATTGTTCTGGGGTTTCTTGAAGATATGTTTGATTCTAACTGCACGAGGCTGATTTTGTCCTAAGGACTTTGGCGTCAGCTTTCGTAACCGATTTACCATGCTACTTTTCACTCTATCCAGAGAGTATATTTGGGCTAGTTAATTTATCTTTTATACTCGCGCTTGTTAAATATTGCCCAGATTTTTTTTCATCTAACTTATTATAAAATACGTAAATATACTCATGCTAACAATAGATAATTTTACATAAACTCATGGCTTATATAGTGATATAGAGTAAAATAAATTGAAAAATATAATGATTAGCCACAGTAAGAGTAAAGTCTGGATGCTCGCATGGTTAATCGTTGCGAGCGTAAACGGAGTTGTAGAAAAAGCGACTGCACAAGACTATAGCTTTCCATCTCCTGCAAATCAGTCTTACTTAGAGGAAGAAGATCCGATGTCACAAGTAACATCGGTATCTCAACTAAAAGATGTGCAGCCGACAGATTGGGCGTTTCAAGCATTGCAGTCTTTAGTAGAACGCTACGGTTGCATAGCAGGTTATCCAAATAATACCTATCGTGGCGATCGCGCATTGACACGGTATGAATTCGCCGCAGGTGTCAATGCTTGCTTAGATAGAGTTAATGAGTTAATCGCTACAGCTACAACTGATTTAGTTACTCGCGAAGATTTAGCCAAATTACAAAAATTACAATCAGAATTTGCTCCAGAATTAGCAACATTGCGGGGTAGAGTTGATAGCTTAGAAGCACGCACTACTGAACTTGAAGCCAAGCAATTCTCTACCACAACTAAACTCAGCGGACTAGTAATAGTTGGAGCGCAAGGAAGGAATAGCAACCGTGGCGATGTTAATCCTAGAGATGGTATCAAAGATACAAGTGATGGTGGCACAAATATAGCTCTAACATCTCTAACTCAGCTATATTTAACTACCCAATTTACCCCTCGTAGTTACTTATTTACAGGTCTTTTAAATGGAACGGGTGGTACTGGTCCAAGATTTAATAATAGCGTTTCTCGTAATGATGTTATTCTTGGCTACGAATTTCCTACAGATAACCAATTTATTATCAGTGACCTCAATTATCACTGGTTAATTACTGATAACTTAGCGCTGATGGTGGGAACCGAAGGCGTGAGTATGGCAAGTGCTTTCCGAGGCCCAAACCGTGTAGAAAGCGCTGCTACCGGGCCATTATCTTACTTTGCACAACGAAATCCTATTTTAAATATAGGATTTGGTCATGGTGGTATAGCTATAGATTGGCAGTTTGCTAAACGTGCTAGTTTGCAGGCAATTTATTCTAGTTATATTCCCAGCAATCCTGGTAAACGCACGGGTTTATTTGATGGCACAACTACTACAGGTGTGCAATTATTGCTAACACCAACTGATGCTATAGATTTAAGTTTGTATTATGTTAATAATTATGCTTCAGATGGTTGTTTAAAGGCTTATGTGGGTGATGAATGCTTAACTGCAAAATCAGAACCTCTACAAACTAATGCTTTTGGTGCTACTATAACTTGGCAAATTTCACCCCACATAAATATTGGCGCATGGGGTGGTTATACTAATTCTTATATTCCGGGACAGCCAGGAAATGTCGAAACCACAAATTACATGGCATTTATTAACTTCCCAGATTTATTTGCTAAGGGAAATTTAGGTGGAATTTATGTAGGACAACCTCCTAGAATTACAAGTAGCAACCTACCAATAGGAAGCAATGTCCCCGATCTAGTCGACACAGGATTAGGACGTGCTGGAGGACAACCAGGAACAACTACACATATCGAAGCATTTTATCTTTTCAAACTAACAAATAATATTAGTATCACACCAGGAATCATCCATATCTTGGAACCCGGTCATACACCAAATAACGAGCCAGTGACTATCGGCATTCTGAGAAGTACTTTTCTTTTTTAAGTTACTTGCGATCGAGAAGCCATTATTGGGGTATATCTGCAAAATTAAAAGCTAATCCTCACAGATTAATCTGTAATCCTTCTTTTGTGACTACGGGGAAAGTATAATCAGGAAGAAACACGGAGTAAGTAACATAGATGGTTACGCCGCACAGACAAGCAGTAAGCACAGTAGCCTTCATAGATAACTATTGTCAATACTATTGTTCAGTGTTTGAGGATGTGCTGTGGGCTGGGATTGCTTCTCTTCGAGACGCTACGCGAACGCTTTGCTCCCAATGACTGTAAAGATTTTTGCCCATTTATTGAATTTGTAATTGAAGGCGATCGCACATCGCAATTTAGACGCAGAAATTAGGCATGGTTCAGCACAATTGGGTAATAGCACAATAATATTATCTACCTATGTATCAAAATAGTTCAGAACGAGAACGTTGCACTTCCAAGCCTGAATGTTGCTGAAAAATCAAAAGGACACAACATTGTTGTGCCCCCAGCTTGGTTTATTGACTTGCAAAATTGTGTTTTCCCTAATCTCGGCTACACCTAAAAACTAATTGGCAGAGCAAATTTAAGATTGCTCGAACAATTTCATTTCTTCCCACCAACGATTCAGGGGATAATAAACCACAGGTGCCCAAAGACTGCTGAGGATCGCAGAAGCTAAGGCAACACGCTGATAATATGTCCAGATGTATTCTGTTTTGCGATCGCCCATCAAGCTTAATTCCACCCCAAAAATTGTCTCTGCAACAAACGCCATCACAAAGACAATTAACGCGATCGAAATAAAATCTTCCTCAATAAAACGCTGCTTCTGAATTAAGCCAGTTAACATCCCTACTATCCCCAGTGATATAGCATGAGTGGGGCTAGGCGATGTCATTCCATCTTGAAGTAGCCCCAGAACTACACCTGCGAATAACCCAGACCAAACTGTGCGCTTAACACTCCAAGCCACCACCCAAATTAACAACCAGTTCGGCCCAATCCCCAACAATTCCATTCCTGGTAAGCGGGTTGGCAACATCAGCAAACATAACAACACAGATCCTACTGTTACTGACCAATCCACAAACTGACGCGTGCGCGGATTCCAACGTGCGATCGGCGGGATTTTAATTCTGGATTTCCGCGCTGGCGATTTTGACTTTTTTTGTCGGCGACCAGTGAATGCAGGGATCTTCATAGTGTTGCAACAGCTTTGGGGAGTTTAGTTAGACTTTTGCGGTTGTGGGTTCGTCGGCTGGGGATTTTCTCCCTCTGGGATTGGGTTTTCTGGTTTTGGATAGACAGCCACCCAATCTAATGACCGAATCGGTGGAAAAAGTTCAACTTTGGCAACTGAAGCCGGAAGCTTCTTTAAATCCAGAGATTTAATTCTTCCAACCGCTAAACCAGAAGGAAACTTCTGACTGTAAGTTGATGTGGAGACAAAATCACCAACTTTGACATTGGGAACTTTTTCATAAAATTCCAGTACAGCTTCAGCCGAAGCATCTCCCCGCAAGACGCCTTTAGCTGATGTGCGACTAACTGTTACACCCACTTGGCTTTTGAGGTCACTGATCAGTAACACGCGGCTAGTATTAGGAGTAACAGTCTCTACTAAACCGACTAATCCACCTTCTGCCTTGACTATAAAGCCTTCTTTAATTCCGGAGTTGGCACCGCGATCTAGAGTAATTTGCTGCCACCAGTGATCGGCGCTGCGTCCTACTACCCGTGCAGGAATTGGGCGCGATGAAATTGGCTCTTTTTCTACATAGCCTAGTAAGTTTTGTAACTTTTGATTTTGGCTTTCTAGATCTGTAATGCGCGCTTGCAATTCTAATGACCGCGCATCTCTCAGCCGTTCTTCGGGTGTTGGCCCTGCTTGCAACATTTGCAATGGCCGAGCAATTCCTTGATACATCTCCAGCAGAGCTGTACCTTGGGTTTGCCGCAGTACCCAAGCACTACCTAACGCCAGTACAATTAATCCAATTTGTAGGCTCTTCCGATCCCACCAACGACGTGATAAAACCATCTATCCATACCTTAATTTTTATATTGTTAATTTTTTGTGAATCCAAGGTTCTATTTATATAAAACCCAATATCAGATAGTGAATTCTACGTGTACAGAATCCAATATCTGATATTTTTGCTACATATTACGCGAACGACCGCTGAATACCCGTTCCAGTTGTTTGAAGTTTTCCAAAACACGACCTGTTCCCAATACCACACAACATAAAGGATCGGCAGCAATGTGTGTGACGATACCTGTTTCATGGCTAATGAGAGTATCTATGCCCTTAAGCAAAGCACCACCACCAGCCAGCATAATTCCCCGATCGATAATGTCTGCTGCTAGTTCGGGTGGTGTGCGTTCTAGTGTTCGCTTCACCGCTTCGATAATTACTGATAGCGGTTCCAGCATACTTTCACGAATTTCCGGGCCTTTAATAGTCACAGTTCGCGGTAAACCAGAAAGCAAATGTAAGCCTCGGACTTCCATCATCGCTTCATGATCGTCATTGGTGGGATAAGCAGAGCCGATGCGAATCTTAATGTCCTCAGCAGTACGTTCCCCAATCACCAAATTATGAACTTTCTTCATGTATTGCAGAATTGCTTCGGTAAGTTCATCACCAGCAATCCGTACTGACTCGCTCAGTACTGTACCTTGAAGGCTGAGTACTGCAACTTCTGTTGTACCACCACCAATATCGATGATCATGTTGCCAGTCGGTTCGGCAACTGGTAGCCCTGCACCAATGGCGGCGGCTACTGGTTCATCAATTAAATAAACTTCTCTGGCTCCAGCTTGGGAAGCTGCATCCATTACAGCCCGTCTTTCTACCCCTGTAACACCGCTAGGAATACCAATGACAATTCGAGGTAAAATCAGAGACTTACCTTCATTCACACGTTGAATAAAGCTTTTTAACATCAGCTCGGCTGTGTCAAAATCAGCAATAACCCCATCGCGCAGAGGTCTGAGAGCTACCACATTTCCTGGTGTGCGACCGAGCATTTTTTTGGCATCTTCTCCTACTGCCAGTGCGATCTTTTCATTTTGATCGATGGCAACAACCGAAGGTTCTTGGAGTACAATACCTTTACCAGATACATAAACGAGGGTATTAGCAGTACCGAGGTCGATACCCATATCCCACGATGAGCGAAAGTTCCTGAAAAGACCCACGCGTCCTACGCCCCCTATTTGCGATACTTGATGACTACGACGGTAAGAGTTAATCGTGCTGGATTCTATTATGTTTTTGAACCTGAGTCCAGTAAAGCTGGCTATTTTTTTGGATAACTTTTGAGAATCTTTATTGTATTTTCAGACCTCTAATTTCCGATCTTCTCTGACTTAGTCAGTATATCCGTATAGTTTTCTACTTTATCCCAGGTAATTTGTATCATTTTTAAACACAACTATATTGCTAAATCTTTAACATATTTTCAATAGTTTCACAATTCGCTATCATGGAATTCAAGATAAATAAGTACGTATGTACTGAAAGGTAACGCACATGAGCATTAATGTTGTCACTCTAATTGGTCGTGTAGGCGGCGACCCAAGTCTTACATATTTTGATTCTGGTAAGGTTGTATGTAAATTAACACTAGCTGTTAATCGACGCACTAGAGATGGGGAACATACAGACTGGTTCAATTTAGAATTATGGGGTAAGACGGCAGAGATAGCAGGTAATTATGTAACTAAGGGGCGTCAAATTGCTGTCAAAGGTTCTTTAAAGTTTGACAGATGGAGCGATCGCAACTCTGGAACCACCCGTTCATCACCAGTTATCCAGGTAGACCAACTCGATTTATTAGGTTCTAAGCGTGATAGTGAGGGCGGAGGTGGAGATTTTTCGCCAGAAAATTTCTAAAGGTTTGGTCAAAAGTCAAGAGTCCAGAGTCGAATGCTATGGACTCTTGACTCTGGACTCTTGACTAATAGCTAATTTGCAACGTCACTGATGCTTCTACTTGCTGTTCGCCGCCAATAATTGGAGTAGATACATCCGCATTACTCACCTTCATCGCTTCAGCACGCATTAATACAGGGGGTGGTGGCGGCGCACTAGCAGCGTTGACTTGAATATTCACCACTTCTTTAGACTTCAAACCCAAAGCGCTGAAAACAGCTTCTGCTTGAGCTTGGGCGTCTTGGGTGGCTTCTCTCAATGCTTGTTTTTGTGCAGATGCGATCGCTTCATCACTAGCCACAAAACTAATACCATTAATTTGCGTTGCACCAGCTTTCACGGCTTCATCCAACAATGTACCAGCTTTTTCTGTGGCAATCCGAAAACTTACAGTATTACTAGCAGCATACCCAGTAATTCGCTGCACATTATTGGTATAGCTATAAACTGGGTTAAGACGGATACCTGTAGTTTGTAACTTCTCTACATTACGGCTCTTCAGTAAAGCAACCACAGCTGATGACCTGCGAGCTGCTTCTTGCTGTACTTCCTCTGCTGTTTTACCCTGAATTTCTACCCCTAAATTAACAAGAGACAGAGTAGTCGGAATTGTTTCCATACCCCGACCGCTAACTGTCAGTGTATGCGACAACTTTTCTTTTTCTTGGGCCAAGCTTGGCATAGAAAAACTTACACACATGAGCAAAGCTAAAGGTAAACTTTGCCAGAATTTGCCAATACGAAACTGAGAACCTGATAAAGCGGCTCTATCCATAAGATTTGCACTCCTCGGAAAATTATCTACGGTTATTTGTCATCAAGCCGATCTAACAATTCAAATTTAACGGTCAACTTTTAACAGTTAACCGCCATCAAGAGATTTGCACAATTCTCATGAATTGAGTAGATACGATTTGTGTATTTCCACTGTGACACTGCTACAGTTAAAAGCTGGAATGGTTACATTTTTTGAAACTTAAAACAGCAGCCGAAAAATTGAGGAAATTGTTTGATGGTATATTGGCTGCTGAAAACAAAACTCAACAATTATTTCTACCAGAACTGAGAACGAGAGTTTAATCCTTTGTAGTCAGGTCGTGAGACCTTGATAATCTCACGAGAACATACATTTAGCTGATTGCCCATACAAGTGTTGGATTGCTTCGTACTTTCCTGGTGACAAAATCGAACTCAGATTAATTTACCGAAAATCTCCAAAAAGCTCTTTTCGATAAAAGAGTAAAAATAAAGAGAAGGATTTTCACAGAACCAATGCAGTTTTTAGATGCAATGAACTTCTCTTTTCCTCTGTTGGCAAGCACAACAGAAACAGCAGATAGCTCAATGGTAGTAGCAGCGGTGCTACTGAGCTTAGTGGTCATCTACCTCGCTAGCAAAGTTGGTGGGGAGTTATCAAATCGGGTCGGTTTACCGCCTGTTTTAGGCGAACTCGTAGGTGGTGTAATTATTGGCATATCTGTTTTGCATCTTGTGGTGTTTCCAGAAGCTGGTACAGATAGTTCTAGTTCCTTAATTATTTCCTTTCTGCGCAGCACTGCTGGGTTGACTCCCCAAGCCGCTGATGGAGTATTTAACGCACAGTCAGAGGTCATTTCTGTTTTGTCAGAACTGGGTGTGATTATCCTGCTATTTGAAATTGGTTTGGAGTCAAACTTAAAAGACTTAATGGCAGTTGGCATCCAAGCTACTATCGTGGCAATAGTGGGAGTAGCAGCACCCTTTGCGGCAGGTACTATTGGGTTGATGACTTTGTTTGGTATTGGTGCTGTACCTGCAATTTTTGCTGGGGCGGCTTTGACTGCTACTAGTATTGGTATCACTTCTAAGGTACTTTCAGAACTGGGGCGTCTCAATTCTAAAGAAGGGCAGATTATTCTCGGTGCTGCTGTAATTGATGATGTACTGGGAATTATTGTCTTGGCTGTAGTTGCTAGTCTTGCTAAAGATGGTGAGGTAGATGTGACTAAAGTCATTTATCTCATTATCAGTGCCACTGCTTTTCTAGTGGGTGCTATCCTACTGGGTAATGTTTTCAATAAGACTTTTGTTGCGATCGTCGATCGCCTAAAAACACGAGGTGAGTTGGTCATACCAGCATTCATCTTTGCGTTTGTGATGGCATATCTTGCGGCTGTGATTCAGTTGGAAGCAATTCTGGGAGCGTTTGCTGCTGGTTTAGTCTTGGAAGAGACAGATAAGCGCAAAGAACTGCAAAAGCAAGTCATTCCTATTGCTGATATGTTAGTGCCCATTTTCTTTGTAGCTGTGGGCGCAAAAACTGATTTAGGCGTATTGAACCCAGCAATCCCTAGCAATCGGGAAGGTTTAGTTATGGCATCTTTCCTGATTGCCGTAGCGATCGTTGGTAAAGTTATCACAGGCTTAACGGTGTTTGGGCAACCACAAATCAACCGTTTGGCAATTGGTGTGGGGATGATTCCCAGAGGCGAAGTTGGATTAGTATTTGCTGGTGTTGGTGCTGCTAGTGGTGCGCTCTCCAAACCCCTGGGTGCAGCAATTATCATGATGGTAATACTGACAACCTTTTTAGCTCCTCCCTTGTTACGATTTGTCTTTCCCGATACAGATAACGTCTCAACAGACTCAGATCAATTGATTTTAGATGGTGCTTCGGCTCCATCCTTGACAATAGAAACACCTCAATTGCTTGTCTCAAAGTCAAGCGATGCTGGTATTTTGGAATCATCTCCTGATTCTCAGGAAAGTTGAGTGCATATCTTAGGTAAAAACACCCTGTTCATTGCCTCTTGAGGTAGATTAAGACTGAGTTCTGAATCGGAATCATTCAGAACTCAGTCGCTAGTTGCGCAGACACGTAGTGACTTTTCTTCAGATATTGCTATAGGTGTGAGTTACATACCATTCTGTGTCAGTATTCTCCGAGTAACTTCAGGATTTTTCTATGCTCATAGGAAACTTCTCGTGCCAAATCTCCGTCCCCTAAGATTGTCAATTTTGATTTTTTGTTATCCAATTCAGCATTCAAAATGTTCTAGGGTTACAGCTTTTCTGTATTTTCTCATCCTAACTTTAGTCATTGTTCAGCAATTAGGAATTAACTCGCCAGCCTAACCACATCATGTTGATAGTAATTGGAAGTTGATACTTGAGGTAGCGATCGCCCATCTCCAATAAACTTCTGAAAATCAGGTCAATTTTACTGATTGAGATTTACTAGTTAAAGTTAAGTCTGGTTATCCTTTGTCGTCTTTACCTAATGCTTTTCGAATTGAATTTCTCAGCGCTAACTGCATAGAAGAAATGAGATTAAAGTATAAAATTACACTCTATTGTATATGTCGCGATCATAGTTTTAAAGGTCAAGCAGACATTAAAGCTAACTTGAGGTGGTAAAAGTGTGCCCATTTACCAATATGTTGAAATATTGACTACTTCTATGAATGCGAATCAAGAGAAAAAATTGTGACATTACACTGGTTACTACCTGGTACTTTGGGAACTATCTTATTGCTAGCGTCACCAACTTTAGCAGCAAGGCTGGACTCTTGGCGTTTTGATACCAATCAAAACCAGCTAGAAATCAATACCGCAGGTGCTGTACAACCAAAGGCACAACTCATCTTCAACCCCACCCGTTTAGTAATTGATTTGCCACAAACTGTATTTGGTCGTCCACAAGTAACACAACCATTAAGTGGGGCAATTCGTTCGATTCGTGTTGGACAGTTTGATAAAGAGACAACCCGCATAGTTGTCGAACTTACTCCTGGTTATACCCTAGACCCGCAACAGGTCAAATTTATCAGCATCACAGACAGCCGCTGGCTTGTAAAATTACCAAGGCCAGATGTTGATAAAGTAGCAAATTCTACTAATAGTGTTTCTAGTGTATTAAATCTAGACTCTGTCACCAAACCTGAGTTGTCTCAAGGTTTGAACACGACAGACGGAGCAACTCAAATAGAGAACTTACGAGTAACAGGAGATGGGTTTTTCGTTCGTACCAGTGGTGCAAATCCCAAAATCCAGGTGAATCGAACAGAAGATCAAAGAACAGTTAATATTGACATTACAGGTGCGTCTTTATCACCAAAATTAGCGCAACGGGATGTGTTAATTAATCGCTATGGTGTCAATCGCATCCTGTTTAGTCAATTACAAGCACAACCACCAGTGGCGCGGATGACGCTGAAGCTAGACAGCAACAGTCCCGATTGGCGGGCAAGCACTAGCAGTGTGGGTGGATTTGTGGTTCTGCCCAATAGTGGTGGTGTAGTCAGATTACCCGGAAATACCACTCAACTGCCGAGAACATCAACTGACTCGCCAGCGACAATTCAATCTGTCGAACTTGCTGGCAATGGCAGCCAATTGTTGATTCGCGCTGACCAAGCTGTATCTGCAACCAGTGGTTGGGATCGCAGCACGGGTCTGTTCCGAATTACAATTGCCAATGCAAAGTTAGCTCCCAGAGTCAATGGCCCCAGTTTAGATGCGACTAGCCCGATTTTGCGCATCCGCTTACAACCGCAAGAACCAAATTCGGTTGTGGTTTTCGTTCAACCCGCCGCCGGAGTCAGAATTGGTGAACTCAACCAGAATAACCAGTTTTTGACTCTGCAATTACAACGATCTTCTCAAGTCGTTAGGCCTCCTATTGGATTACCACCTCTACCACCACCAAATCGTGGCACATTGCCAGACCCCAACAGTTCTCTACCACCTATATCTCAACCTGGTTCGCGTTCCCCGATTCTTAATGGACGAGCGCTAGTCATAATTGACCCAGGTCACGGTGGCAAAGACCCAGGAGCTATTGGTATTGGTGGAGTACGCGAGAAGGATATTATCCTACCCATTGGCGCAAGAGTGGCAGAGGTTTTGCAGCAAAATGGCGTGCAAGTAATCATGACCAGAAAAGCTGACTATTTCGTCAGCCTGCAAGGACGAGTAGAAATGGCAGAGAAAGCAAATGCTAGCGTATTTGTAAGCATTCATGCCAATTCAGCAGGTGCGGGGCGTCCGGATGTGAGTGGCTTAGAAACGTATTATTACGACAATGGTCTAGGTCTAGCTCGCACTGTTCATAACAGCATTCTGCAAAATTTGAATGTCAGAGACCGAGGAGTA
The DNA here is from genome assembly GCF_963875125.1 of Calothrix sp. NIES-2098. Taxonomy (NCBI): domain Bacteria; kingdom Bacillati; phylum Cyanobacteriota; class Cyanophyceae; order Nostocales; family Calotrichaceae; genus Calothrix; species Calothrix sp. NIES-2098. The sequence goes on along the minus strand of NZ_CAWNKJ010000001.1, from coordinate 5,725,743 downwards.
AGGCGAGCCAGGTTTTATGTCCTCAGAAAAAGTTCTATGCCTTCGATTCTTGTAGAAACAGGCTATTTAACTGGTCGAGAGGATGTTGCTAAATTACAAACTTTAATGTATCAAAATCAAATGGCGGAAGCGATCGCTCGCGGTATTCTCCAGTACCTTAAACAAAGATAAGAAAACCACTAGAAAATTTGAGTAGTTAGACTGAATGATGCCAATTGTTATACAACTAATTAGACATTAACTTTAATACCAATATGTAGCACAAATTTTCTCTTTCCTTTTAGTTTTTTTAGAAATCCATCAGCGGCAATTCTCATAACCAAACATGAAAATTATTAACCCTATTGCCTTACGCTACCTTGCGGGAACCTTCTTCTCTTGCAAAGAAGCTAATGCGTAGCTTGTTTTCTCCTAGGGAAGGGAACGGATTTTGCTTTGCATTCCCAAAATCCCTATCCGGTAGGAAGGGCTACGCCCAACGTGAAGTTCTGCAAGACAGCGAACTGTTTCGCCAATTGCTGATAGCGAAAAACTCCAAGACCCTTAGGTTAATCTAACTTGGAGGAACCTCTATCTTACGGGAACGCTGGAGAGCGAATACCTAGCTCCCCAATGCCCCATTTTCAAGACAGTTATGCTGAGTAATCTATAAAAGTCGATTCGCTTTTACAGGCAATTAGTCTCATCTGTACTGCTCGACACACCCATCTATAAATATTTTTCTAAATATTAAAGAGTAGCTGTCGCTAGCCCGAATATACCAGTTTAAATTACTTGGATTTCTACACTTGGTGCATTAATTACTAGCAGTCAAACAGATTAAAATCAATTTTTGGTTGATTGCAATTTCATTAACTAAGATTGATTGAGTCAGTTTAATTATAGTTGTCTTTTTTGGTGTACCCTGATGCTTTGCAGGTTAAAATTCGTAGCGCTAACAGCATGGCAAAATTACAGGTACATGCTAAGATTTTACGCCATTAGCTGTGTCTCGATCCAAGTGCGAAATGCTTTTGCTGCATTAAAGCTAAAGTTTGGGCAGTGACGGTGTGAGGATTTATCAATATTTTGAAAGCTTAACGGCTCCCATGAATGCAAATCAGGAGAATGGATTGTGAAATTACACTGGTTACTACCCGGTACTTTTGGAACTATCTTCATACTGTCGTCGCCAGCTTTTGCAGCGAGACTAGAATCTTGGCGTTTTGATCCTAATCAAAATCGGTTGGAAATTAATACTGCGGGTGCTGTACAACCAAAAGCACAACTCATATTTAACCCCACCCGTTTGGTAATCGATTTACCACAAACCGTATTTGGGCGTCCACAGGTAACGCAATCAGTAGGTGGAGCAATTCGTTCGATTCGTGTTGGGCAATTTGATAAAGAGACAACCCGCATAGTTGTCGAACTTACTCCTGGTTATACCCTAGACCCCCAACAGGTAAAATTTACAGGCATCACTGCCAGCCGTTGGACAGTAAATTTACCGGAGCCAAAAGTCGATCGGGTCGCCACCTTAGCTGATGCTAGTAGACCACAAACAGAAACACCAAGGACAGTAGTCCCTTCTACAACATCTCCGACAGTATTTCCTCCCAGAAGTGTTTATAACGTGGTCAAAACTGACTCTGTTACTCCCATCGATAACCGAACTGCGGTCAACACGACAGACGGAGCAACTCAAATAGAGAACTTACGAGTAACAGGAGATGGGTTTTTCGTTCGTACCAGTGGTGCAAATCCCAAAATCCAGGTGAATCGAACAGAAGATCAAAGAACAGTTAATATTGACATTACAGGTGCGTCTTTATCACCAAAATTAGCGCAACGGGATGTATTAATTAATCGCTATGGTGTCAATCGCATCCTGTTTAGTCAATTACAAGCACAACCACCAGTGGCGCGGATGACGCTGAAGCTAGACAGCAACAGTCCCGATTGGCGGGCAAGCACTAGCAGTGTGGGTGGATTTGTGGTTCTGCCCAATAGTGGTGGTGTAGTCAGATTACCCGGAAATACCACTCAACTGCCGAGAACATCAACTGACTCGCCAGCGACAATTCAATCTGTCGAACTTGCTGGCAATGGCAGCCAATTGTTGATTCGCGCTGACCAAGCTGTATCTGCAACCAGTGGTTGGGATCGCAGCACGGGTCTGTTCCGAATTACAATTGCCAATGCAAAGTTAGCTCCCAGAGTCAATGGCCCCAGTTTAGATGCGACTAGCCCGATTTTGCGCATCCGCTTACAACCGCAAGAACCAAATTCGGTTGTGGTTTTCGTTCAACCCGCCGCCGGAGTACAGATTGGCGAACTTAATCAAGTCGGCAGTCAACTGCTAGCTCTACAATTACAACGCTCTCGTCCAATTACATCCCCTAGAATACCCCCTGTGGGTTTACCCCCACTGCCACCAACTCAAGGACAATTGCCAGATCCCACAGATAATCCTCGGACTATACCGCAGCCATTACCACGTCCCACAGTTCCCAGAGGAAAATTACTAGTAGTGATTGACCCCGGACATGGTGGTAAAGACTCTGGCGCGCCAGGCTTAGGCGGACTGCTAGAAAAGGATGTGGTTTTGCCTATTGGGATGCAAATCGCCAGGATTTTAGAGAAAAATGGCGTACAAGCAGTACTAACAAGAGATGCTGACTTTTTCGTAGAACTTCAAGGACGGGTAGATATAGCCGAGCGAGTTAATGCAACTTTGTTTGTCAGCGTTCACGCGAATTCGATTGATAACCGTTCTGATGTCAACGGGCTAGAAGTATATTATTACGACAGTGGTCGCGATTTTGCTGACGTGGTTCGCAATACTATTCTCAACAGTATCAGTACTATCAAAGATAGGGGAACACGCAAAGCCCGATTTTACGTCCTCAGGAAAAGTTCTATGCCTTCCATTCTGGTGGAAACAGGCTATATGACGGGTCGGGAAGACAATCCCAGATTGGCAAGCCGAGAATACCAGAATCGCATGGCAGAAGCGATCGCTAATGGAATTCTCAAATACTTACGAAGAAGGTAAAAATGTAGTAAAAATTACTAGTTAAAGAGGTGATATTTAGACTTCTTTTACATACAGGATTTATGAGTCTTAGCAAGTTGGCTACTAAATCCTGTATCTTAATTCAAAAAACCTCAACCAATATCAGCCCGTGTATTCATCTTCCATCTTTGAAGGCAATCTTTATAATTTTTCCGAGCAAGAACCTCAACGTGCGCCCATTGGCATTTTTGATAGTGGCGTCGGCGGTCTAACGGTACTGCGACAAGTTTATCGGCAACTTCCTAACGAATCAGTTATTTATTTTGGTGATACAGCTCGATTGCCTTATGGCATTCGTTCGCAAGCAGAGATATTGCAATTTGTGCGCGAAATTCTTACCTGGATGCAGCAGCAGCAGGTAAAAATGGTAATTATGGCTTGTAATACAAGTTCTGCTTTAGCCCTAGAAATAGTACGAGAAGAATTCAACCTACCTATTCTCGGTGTTATCCTTCCAGGCGCTAGGGCCGCAGTACAGCTTGGCAAGCGGATTGGTGTAATTGCTACCCCAGCAACTGCTAAAAGTAATGCTTATAAGCAAGCAATACTAGAGATTGACCCTAATGTTCAAGTCTGGCAAGTTGGTTGTCCAGAATTTGTACCGCTAATTGAACAAAACCGCATACACGACCCCTACACTACTGAAGTAGCACGTTCTTATTTAGAGCCGTTAATCAAGCAGGAAATTGATACTTTAGTTTACGGCTGTACCCATTATCCCCACCTCGCACCCGTGTTGCGATCGCTCCTTCCCTCCCATGTCAAGCTAGTCGATCCAGCAGTGAATGTCGTAGCAGCTTGTGCCCAAGATTTAGACTTACTAGGTTTAAAGAATACCCATCCCCCACTACCTACTCGCTTTGCTGTTAGTGGCTGCGCGCAACAATTTGCCCAATCGGGATTGCAGTGGTTAGGCTACACCCCACTAGTTGAGGAGGTTTGCTTTACTGATGCTTCAAAATCTCGCCTCCAACAAGACTTTGTTGGGTAATTGGCGATGAACTCAAAAGTCCAAAATCCAAAGTCAAGAGTCAATAAACTCTTGACTATTGACTATTGACTATTAACAACTTCAGTCACATTCGATGCTACTGATAACTCTTCTTGGTGTTTTCCCTGAGTTGCCAAAGATATATCTCTAGCATCAGTGTTTTTTCCAGTTCGCTTTGCCAATGCTAGTAGTAGGTAAACTGTGAACAAATATCCAGAAGCTAAAATAAAAATCATCATAGGCATATTTCCGTAAATCATTGTTCTACCAGCACCTTTATCTAAACGAATATGCAATTCAATAACCTAAGCAAAACCTCAACCACACAAGTTAGTTCTTGATGGCTATAGTTTGCTATGCTAGAGTACGCCGTAGAGAACAATTCTCCACGGTCAACGGATTTATCATTTAAATTAATTTTTCGCAGACCATACATTGCAGAGCAGCTAAATTGCCAAATGGCAACTTTTAACTGCGCTCCTCAGCAGTCTACCTAGTCCGCGTTATTGCTGCGTACGCTAATTCATTGGAGTAACGCCAACGCTCAATGTAAGATAAAAACGAGCTTTTCCCCTTAAGGGCAGCGTCTAGCTCCAAATAACAGGTTCGCAGGTCGCAGCTATCAAATCAGGGATTACTCCCATAAAATAACTGCAACAAGATTATTTACTCACAACTCTTAAAAGTAAAATTACTTACAGGTAAATTTACTTTTGAGAGTGAATATCTGAAAAATTTAAAATCCCTAGATCTTAGCGTAACACAACGTTCCTGACTTTTAAGCCTACTTCATAGCTAAATTTTAAATTTTCTCAATCAGTTCACCAAGCTAGAAAAAACTCCTCTAACCTGGGAAATACTTAGTGCTAGTTTTTTCTTCTTGCTGATAGAGATATCTTTCTATATTTAGTAATACAAATGACAGATTTATTTTATTACTATAAATAAATTTTTTATTAAAAGACTATCATAATATGGGCAAAAGATAAATTGCTTACTTAGATATAGCAGTCTTAAGGATAACCATTGCCATATCTTAAGTATAATTACTTAAGTAAATACTTTGAAGTGATTTTAAAATTATCGATAACAGATGTCATTAGTCTGGAAAGTTACGGGATTATAAATTCTACCTTAAAAGGAAAATTTTATAGAGTTGAAAGATTTTTCAGTATTCTACAATACATTTTTTTAATTAAGGAAGTTATTTTAGTATGGCATAACCAAACAGAATCTTACTCAAAATACTTTAAAAGCCTAAAACAGCAGGTTTTTGAATTCTGAAGAGGGTACAGCCTTTAGAAATTGAGGGATTCCCGGATTAAAACTTTGCGCAGGCACAGGGTTATCTTAAAATGAGTATAGGATATGTAAACTTTCGTAACCTAAGCCAGAGTCCGCCCATCCATGACCCCAGCCACCTCCCTGTTTACCCCTGTGGAAGCAGACCTGCGAATACTAGCAGATAATCTCAAACAGCTAGTTGGAAATCGCCACCCCATACTTTATGCAGCAGCCGAACATCTATTTGGAGCTGGGGGAAAGCGTATTAGACCAGCTATCGTCCTGCTGATAGCGCGAGCAACAATGCTAAATCAAGACATTACATCCCGTCACCGACGTTTAGCGGAGATCGCAGAAATGATCCACACAGCTAGCTTGGTGCATGACGATGTGGTGGACGAATCCCAAATGCGACGCGGTGTTCCTACTGTTCATAGCTTATTTGGCAACCGCATTGCCGTGTTGGCAGGAGATTTTCTTTTCGCTCAATCTTCCTGGTATTTAGCAAATTTAGACAATTTGGAAGTTGTAAAACTGCTATCAGAAGTGATTATGGATTTGGCGGCTGGAGAAATCCAGCAGGGACTAAATCGATTTGATACTAACATCACGATAGAGACTTACCTCAACAAGAGCTATTACAAAACTGCCTCATTAATTGCCAATAGTTCTAAAGCAGCAGGGTTACTTAGCGAAGTATCCCCAGAAAATGCCGACCATTTATATAACTATGGACGCCATCTAGGTCTAGCGTTCCAGATTGTGGATGATATTTTAGATTTCACCAGTTCAACTGATACATTAGGCAAACCTGTAGGGTCAGATCTGAAAAGTGGCAACCTTACAGCACCAGTTTTATTCGCTTTAAAGGAAAAACCATATCTAGAAGTACTAATTGAGCGAGAGTTTGCTCAATCAGGAGATTTAGAACAAGCACTAGGGTTGATTCAAGAAAGCCAAGGAATACAAAAGGCAAGAGAATTAGCCGCTTACCATGCTAAGGTAGCAACCGAGCATATTGCAGTTCTCTCACCCTCAGAATCGCGTCAAGCTTTAATTAATATGGCTGACTATGTACTGAGTCGGCTGTATTAAGCAATTTTAGATTTTGGATTTTGAATTGAATCCAAAATCTAAAATGGTTTTATGCAATATCGGGTGGTACTCGTTTTCGGGTATTGCTGGGTTGTAGTTTTTGTTGAATCTGGTTTTGTAGGTCAGTTCGTCGCACCTCGACTGTATTATTAGTCATACCAGGAGTCTCAAAAAACACTATACTATCTACGGGTTCTAATGCCAGCAGTTGGAACAAAATGTGAGTTACAGGAATGGCTGTAGCTATTACTTGAGAATCCAGCCCAGCAGATGAAGTAACTGTGGCATCCTTTAAGGTAGGAAAAGCGTAAACTACCCGCTTTTCTAATTGTGGATTTGCTCGGTTGCTCAATGTAGTTAAAACCCACTCTGACTCCAAGCTTTGGAGAATATAATACTGGGGGTAACGTAACTGATGAGCGATCGCCTTGAGCGCAGGGGCAATTGCTGCAACAAGTTGTGGTGTTATACCATCGTGGGGTGCATCATCAATCAACAATTGAATTTGTGCTTCTAAATCCATAATGACTTGTCAACGGCTCCTGGGTAATGGCCATAAAATCAAAGCAAAGTGTAAATAATCCCACTGTGATTGGGAATAATAAATTAAGCCAAATCCTCAATGCAGGATTGGTCTTGTGTTTAGCTTATAAGCAAAATCATCAAGCCAACACCCACGGTCGTACAGGTTGTGTTTAAGTATGTTAGGGTCTTTTAAAAACAGAGACTATGAATTCAGCCGCAACCGCAACTATTCAGGGAGAGAATTCTATCGGCGTGGAGGTGATATTTCAACTCCTATTTAAGGAGCTTCAGCAGTCAACCAAAGCTTCGGAACAGAATTGCCATGATGTGGCAACACGAATCGCCTCCGAAGTCTACCGAATTTGCAACGAAAGTAAACGTATCCAAGCTTCCGGTGCTATAGAAAACTCAGCAATGACCTTAGCCCGCCATAGGCTGCAACAGTGCCTGAGGTATTATCAGCTGGGTTCAAATCGAGGCAGGGTAGAATTACATAGCACTTTGAGTGCGATTATCTATCGTTACATTAATCCTCCTCAGAAGCAATTGAGTTATCAAGGGCGGCTGACTATCATTGAAGATTTCCTCCAGAGCTTTTATCTGGAGGCCTTGAACGCTTTCCGGCGGGAAAACCAAATGGGTAGTGCCTATCGCCCTCAGACACTACTAGAATTGGCTGAATATATGGCATTTACCGAACGTTATGGTAAGCGACGTATACCCTTACCAGGGCGTCAGCAACAGCTAATTATTCTCCGAGCGCAAACTTTCTCTCAACAGCAACCTCCAGAAACCAGTGTAGATATCGAACAAGCGGCAGAAGGTAGTGCCAACGAAGCCGATGGTTCCTGGGAAGAGCCAGCAGTACAACAATTGCGTTCGGCAATGGCAACGCAAGCAGAACCAGAGCCAGAAGAAGACACGTTGCGCTCTGTCGTCATTACAGAGTTATTGGATTATTTGGAACAACGACAACAAAATGACTGTGCCGATTACTTTAGTCTCCGCCTTCAAGATCTATCCGCACAGGAAATAGAGTCAATTTTAGGTTTAACCCCTCGACAGAGAGATTACTTACAGCAGCGTTTTAAATATCATTTAATTCGGTTTGCCTTGTTGCATCGTTGGGAATTAGTTCACGAATGGTTAGAAGCTTCCTTACCAACGAATTTAGGTCTAACTCCCCAACAGTGGCAAACATATACAGCGGAGTTAGACGAGAAACAGCGGTCTTTACTGAATATGAAACAACAAGGGCAACCCGATGAAAAAATCGCGAAAACTCTAGGTTTGTCTATGGCACAATTGCAAAAACGGTGGTTTAAGATTCTTGAACAAGCTTGGGAAATTCGTAACTCTTTAGTGTCCGGATCGGGTGCATCTACTCATGAATAGTGACTCAGAATCCTTACATTACCAGTTACTTAGTTGGGTGTTGGCAGACGATGTCATCACCTCTAAGTCGTCTTCGGTAGATAGTGAGGAAATTGACGGGGTGGAAAACCCTCTCAAGCAAGCTCTCACATCAACAAGTGGCGAGCCAGAGTCGGGAGGGACGCCCCAAACCTTTCAACTGGGAGAAATTCCTACTGTGCAAGAACGTTTCCAAGCCGTCATTAAACGTCGGTTACAAATCCAAATCCAAAACCACCCGCCTTTATTCCCCTGGGAAACTCAGTTAATAGACTATCCCGATTATGCGGACGAAGCATCTATAGAATTAGTTCCAGCCTGGGGATGGGTGGCACAACAGTCAAAGCTTAATTTACCTGTTACTCTGCCGGAAAGCATTTTCCGTCAATTGCTACACAAGTGTCAAGTGTTGCTGACATCTTCCCTACCTTTAGGGGCCAAATTAGTTCAGGCAGTCGAGGAGTTGTTTCCTAACGATAGCCAAACGCTCAACGATATAGCTGGATTAGTACTGAGAAGTACTTATCGGTCTGTAGATGCTCTGGAGACCATGCCCAATATTCAGAGCGATTACTCAGATTTAAAACAACGTCAACAAATAGCGTTATCGTTGTTAGCTGCTAAACAACTGTTAGAAAACTTGACGCTACCACTTTCCGCAACCAATCCCATAGTCGAAAGAGAATGGTTAACTAGTGCAGGTGTTCTCAGCCTAAAAGTAGAATACCAGTCTCAGGGACAGATAGGAAAGCTACGGGTCGAGGGTAAGTTACCTACCCAAGGAGTTTTCACGCTCAAAGGAAAGGATACCCAGGCAGTAGGACGGTCAGCAAGTTCGGGAAGCTTAAGTGTAGAATTACACTGTCAGCAACTCAACCAGATTTATACTTTAGAAGTTGATTTTCCAGAAATAGACCAACAGCCGCTGTTGTTTGTCATTAATCCCATAACATAGGCAAAATCGCACGGCTAGCACCCTACTTTGATAAATGCCAATAGATAATTAATGATTTCCTGGTTTTGAAACTTATCTTTTTTTCACAAGCGGTATTGAGGGAGCCTACACAAGCATACTATTGATTGGTAGAACCTAGCACAAGACAAGTAGATTCCCGTAGGCGCATTTTCAGTTTGTTACCACGTTACTTAGGGAATTCCCCTTCGCTAAAGGCGTTTCCATAGAGTAGGGTAGGGTAGCAGCTGGAGGCTGGGTAGTTGGTTTTCACCCCCAGTATTGTGTCTTTAGCGTCTACATCATCGCTTTGCTCGTACTTTAAATGTTTAACTTATCCAGGATTAATCAGTTTTGGCGTCTACCTGTAGGACATGACTACTGGCGGCAAAACAAGCAGGGGCCGCCTTTAATGGAAGTGGAAGATTCAATTTCCTTACGGGTGCTAGTGCTAGCGTTGGTAATGACAGGAATTGTGGCGACCGATATTGCTGCTGAGACTCAATTTAGTCTCTGGGCTATTCCGGCAAGTGTGATGGGTGCAATTTGGAGTAACCGCAGTCGCCGCAATCCTAATATTACAGTCAAGTTTTGCATCGCCATAGGAATGTTAGTAGCACTAGGTGCTTTCTTTGGGCGGTTGTTAGGGGAATTAAATGATACCCGACTGAGTTTGGCAGAGTTATTGATTCAACTTCAAATACTCCACAGCTTTGATATGCCCCGCCGTAAGGACTTGGGCTATTCAATTGTCATTGGGTTAATCTTACTAGGTGTGGCGGCAACGCTGAGTCAAACATTAGCATTTGCGCCTGTGCTGCTGTTATTTCTAGCGATCGCTTTGCCAACTCTAGTCCTAGATTATCGCTCAAGACTCGGCTTAGAGAAGTTAAACTTGAAAAAGCAAAAGGTAAAAGAGAAAAAATGGTCTTCTCTTTTACCTTTTTATTTTTTACTGTTCGCGTTAATTCTCGGATTGGGACTGGGGATTTTTGCCGTTTTACCAAGGTTCCCTGGTTATCAATTACGTACTTTTCCTGTCAGTTCTAACATTGCAGTCAAAAATAATTTTACGGGACGGAGCATCATCAATCCTGGTTATGTCCGCCAAGGTAATGGCAAAAATCAAGGTCGTGGTGGCAACGGCGATGGTCAAGCTAAAGATGGCAAACCAGGAAATCTAGATAATAATTTTTATTACGGTTTTAATAGCCAAATTAACCAAAACCTACGGGGAGCAATGAAACCCAAGGTGGTGATGCGAGTGCGATCGCAAGCCGAGGGTTTTTGGCGAGTCCTAGGATTCGATCGCTATACAGGTAAGGGATGGGAAGTATCTCGCAATGATGATGTTCTGACTTTAAAGCGATCGCCTTGGTCATCCCAAATTTTCCTCGCCTCACCTGCGATTAGCGGCAAAACCCAGCAGGTAGTACAAACTTACACTGTAGTGGCAGATTTACCAAATCTGATTCCAGCACTGACTTATCCCAAGGAAATTTACTTTCCCACATCAGTAATCGCTGTCGATCGGGAAAATGGCTTGCGATCGCCTGTGGAATTATCAGAAGGTCTCACCTATACAGTAATTTCTGAAGTCCCATACCGCGATCGCACTGTATTAGGACAAGCTTCTACTAAATATCCCAAGCCGATTCAGAAACATTATCTGCAAATTCCGCCAGAGATTGAACAAAAGGTTAGGCAACGCACCGAAGAAATTCTCGCCAACTACAATCGCGAACGGGTAGGAAAATCAACTAAAACACTCGATTCACCCTACGAAAAGGCCTTGTACCTAGCCCAATACCTGAAGCAAAACTACTCTATTCCCGAAAATCCTTTTGATTTGCCTTATTTAGGTGAAAAAGAAGACTTAGTAGAAGCTTTCTTATTTAAGTACAAAGGCGGCTATCCAGATCATTTCTCTACAGTACTGACAGTGATGCTGCGTTCCATCGGTATTCCAGCACGGTTAGTAGCAGGATTCAGTCCGGGAGAGTTTAATCCCTTCACAGGTATGTATGTTGTGCGTAACACCGACGCCTACGCCATGACGGAAGTTTACATTCCTAAATATGGCTGGTTTGCCTTCGACCCAATTCCCAATCATCCTCTCATACCCCCATCAATAGAAGATGTTCAGACTTTTAGCGTTCTGCGCCAATTTTGGCAATGGGTAGCAGGATGGATACCTTCTCCAATCCGGGGTTGGCTTGATTATGTGTTTAGCATCATATTTAGCTGGCTGACTAGAGCGAGCGCTTGGTTTTTTGCGTTATTTTCACAAGGTTGGCTAGGTGTATTGACTGGCTTAATCTTGACCACTACAACAGCTTTCTTCTGTTGGTTAGGTTGGGAACAATGGCGCGAGTGGCTGAACCGTCGATGGTTGAAAAAATTGTCGCCAATGGAAAGCCTTTATCAACAAATGCTGCAATGGGCAGACCAAAAAGGCTTAGGCAAGCATCCAGCACAAACACCTCTAGAGTATGCCAAAGTTGCATACCAGCATCATTCAACAGCAAATGCTCAAGTGATAGATGAAATTTGTCAAGCCTATGTGGGCTGGCGTTATGGTGGTCACACTCCTAACTTGCAGCAACTGAGACAACGATGGCAAGAATTGAAAACGACAACTGCGGCGCAAAATTCAAAATTCAAATTTCGTTTTGGAAGGTTCTGATGGGAGGAAATATGCAATTACACTTGCCGCAAAATTTAAAAATCTGAGGAATTAAACTTCTAGGTATATAAAATTTAAGTGTAAGGGACTTGGAATTCATCTCTTACACTTTTTTTATTTTTGCTGTTTTACACATACTTATTTAAAAATGATTGCGATAGTGGATTCACCACCCTAGTAAACAGAAAGTGATTTTCAATCTAAAATCTAAAGTTTATGTATTATCAATAGTGTCTACGTATATCTTGTATTAGATGAATCTGCATATGTCTTAAGGAATATTTTCAGTAAAATCCGTTAAGAAATCGCTAAAAAAAGCAATTATTGTTTAAACACTAAAGCTGGCGTTTATTTAAGCGTTGTAACTCCAATTTTTTAGGGATAACATGGAAATAATTATGTACTGGCTACTCATACCAAGTTTGGCATCAGTTTATTTATGGAAATTCAGTTAATCAATATAGGTTTTGGCAACATCGTATCTGCCAACCGAGTAGTTGCCATTGTTAGTCCAGAGTCTGCACCAATTAAGCGGATCATTACTGATGCGCGGGACAGAGGTCAACTGATTGACGCAACCTACGGTCGTCGTACTAGGGCTGTAATTATCACCGATTCCAGCCACGTCATTCTGTCTGCGATTCAGCCAGAAACTGTTGCAAATCGTTTCGTAATTTCTCGCGAGCATCAAGTTGTAGATAATTAAGTAGCGATGGGTTAATAGCCCTACCCTATTTGCACCTTATCAGCAGTACCATGTGAATTAGACAACTATTATGTCACCCGTGTTGCAAATTCCTTAGTCAAGAGTTACACAGCTAACAAATAGTAGACTAAAGAATCTATGTCTCTCGATTAATTCACAGGTTTAGCGGATGATGCAAGTTCTACCCATCCAGAGTGGTGCTACTACTACAGAATGCCCGCCTTCCGGTCGGCTAATTGTTTTAACGGGTCCCAGTGGGGTTGGCAAAGGCACTTTATTGCGTGCATTGTTACAACGTCATCCGGAACTGTATTACTCCGTGTCTATGACCACACGTTCTCCTCGCCCAGGAGAAATTAACGGCAAAAATTATTACTTTGTAAGCCGTAGCAAGTTTGAACAATTGGTTGCTCAAGGCGAATTTTTAGAGTGGGCAGAATTTGCTGGTAATTATTACGGCACACCGCGTGAAACTGTGCTGAACCAAGTTGGGTCTGGAAAATTGGTTGTACTAGAAATTGAGTTGGAGGGGGCAAGACAAATTCGCACTTCTTTCCCTAGTGCGCATAGCATTTTTATCTTGCCACCTTCCTTCGATGAATTAGAAAAACGCATACGCGGTCGCGCACAGGATGCTGAAGAAGCGATCGCCCGTCGTCTGCTCTGCGCCCAAGAAGAGGTGAAAGCAGCAGATGAATTTGACGTTCAAATCGTTAATGACGATTTTGAAACCGCTTTAAAAGCTCTAGAAGCAGATTTATTTGGGTAATTTGTAACCTTCAATACCAAGCTTAATTGTTTCTCAGGCAAACAAAAAATGGACGCATATAAAGACCTAAGCTTTATTATGTGTCCATTTTTTAGCAATTAATTGCCGTTGACGATCTACTTAACCAACTAAGCCTTGAATGATTGCCAAATTGATAGTTAAAAAGTAAGCAACTACTGCGCCACCAATACCACCAATTAAGAAAGCACTGGCAAAGTTGTTCCAGCCTTCATTGGTAGTAAAAGCATCGGGAGGATTTGCAGTCACGCTGCTTAGTGCTTTAGGAGGATTGCTGTGAGCATACAAGGATAGAGCAGCGGTAAGAAGTACAACCAAGCCGATAGCTCCTAGTAATCCAGCCAAGTTAGCATTAGCTGTATCGCGCAGGGGGCCTAATTTAGCAAATGGGCCAAATAGCCAGTAACCATGAGCCATACCAATTTCTAGCCCACGTCTAAAAGGAGTTAGACCGGGACGATAAGCGGGCAAATTATTAATGAACCACTTCACCAAGGGAGAAGAATTAATTGGTGTTTCTAGGTTGCCTATCTGAGGATCGCGCTTGGCGGGAAAAACAACCTCACGATTTCTAGGATCGCTGGGAAGATTTTTGGATGCATCTACTGCTTGCGCCATATTTTATGTTCGCCTCTAAATTAGAATTGTGGCATTTTCTATTAATAATAATTGTAGCTAAAGGTGCTTTTTGTCAGCGAAGTTTAGAAAAATTAATTTTGCTAATTTAAAAAAAGAAACTCGTACTCCGTAAAGAGAATACGAGTTTCTAATAATTATTTGTACTGCCTATTTGAGCTATATTTTCACCTAGCTATGGTGAAAAATATAACTACATAAAAAATTAGACAGAAGACAAAAATTCAGCTTGTGAGAATATAGTCTTCTACTTATGGCAGTGGGTGGAAAAGTAGGTCAGGGAAAAAGCGGTTAAATTCAATCAAAATCCCTGCTGTGATTGTCAACCAGAGGGTGGCTGCTACAGGTGCAGTGGAAATAAACTTAATCAAATAGGATGATGAGTCGCCTTTATCTGCCATAAAATTAGCCTCCAAAACCAGTGAATGAGTTCAGATGATTAGCGTGGGGAAATGGGAATTTCTGTATCCTTAGCCGTTAATTGACCTGAAAGTAATTCTTGGATAGCAGCAGCAGGCCAAGCAAAGCCTGTGGCCATAATTGGTAATGCCAAACCGAGATCGATTTGGATTTCCTTTTGTTCGGCGTCAGATCCCTTTTTGATGGCTTGTAGATAGGAACGACCTACCCAACCAATCCAACCAGTAATGTAAAGGAAAAGAATGCTGGGAATTAAGAAGTCACCTGCACGATCTAGGCGACCATCAACAATTAAATGGGGATAGCCTTCAGGGCCGCAAAGCGCTTGAGAATAACGCTCAAACCGCTTTTTCCCAGATTGGGGATCGGCAGTGGTATTACGGGCATTTTTTGCTAGCTCTTGAAAAGCGGGAGTGTCTGCGCATGGTGCAAGATTAGCCCCCAGCGCTTTTGCGGGTGGGGCAAAATTGAACCAAAGACAAATCGCTAAAATCAAAGCAAACAATCGTCGCATGGAGTTGTTTCCTTTTATTACAAAACAAAAAGTTTTTTGTACAAAACGAAGCGGCTTGTACAGTCTTTATTTACATAACTAGCAAGTCATCATACTCTTGCCTGGGAACCGAGTAAAGTTTAAGTAAATAAAAGTTAAAGCTTCTCAACCAAGTTCCTATCGAGTTTTGAGTTCTGAGTGCCCAGTGCTGCATAAAATTTCGTAATATTTGAGAAAATTCCCGACCTAGAATCAGAACTCAAGACCGATTACTCATTACTCTCCTATAGCAATGGCAACCGTTTTAGCAATCGAAACTAGCTGTGATGAGACTGCTGTGGCAATTGTTAACAATCGTCAAGTTTGTAGCAGTATCATAGCTTCGCAAATCTCGATCCATCAGCAGTATGGTGGGGTAGTACCAGAAGTAGCATCCCGTCAACACTTAGAAACAATCAATTGGGCGATCGCCCAAGCCTTTGAGCAAAGCCAAATGAATTGGGAGCAAATTGACGGCATTGCAGCAACTTGTGCCCCTGGATTGGTAGGAGCGCTGTTGGTAGGGTTAACTGCTGCCAAAACCTTAGCAATGATTCAAAGAAAGCCATTTTTGGGAGTGCATCATCTCGAAGGGCACATTTATGCAACTTACTTGAGCGAGCCAAGTTTAGATCCCCCTTTTCTTAGCTTACTCGTTTCGGGCGGACATACAAGCTTGATTTACGTCAAAGATTGTGGTATGTACGAAACCTTAGGTGAAACCCGTGATGATGCGGCAGGAGAAGCTTTTGATAAAATAGCGCGACTGTTAAAGTTGGGTTATCCGGGCGGGCCAGTCATCGATCGCTTGGCACAAACAGGCGATCCTCAAGCCTTTGCTTTGCCAGAAGGGAAAGTCTCTTTACCAGGTGGAGGATATCATCGCTATGACGGCAGTTTTAGCGGCTTAAAGACAGCCGTACTGCGGTTAGTACAACAGCTAGAAAAAAATCACACTGAAATTCCCATAGCAGATGTAGCAGCTAGCTTTCAAGAAACAGTAGCGCGATCCCTGACAAAAAGAGCGATCGCCTGTGCCCTTGATTATGGCCTCAATACAATTGCTGTGGGTGGAGGTGTCGCAGCTAACAGTGGACTCAGAAAGCACTTACAAGCAGCAGCCGCCGAACATAACTTACGTGTCCTCTTTCCCCCTCTAAAATTTTGTACCGATAATGCCGCCATGATTGCCTGTGCCGCAGCCGATCATCTTTCGCGAGGGCACACATCTCCTTTAACCCTAGGCGTCGAATCTAGGTTATCGCTTGCTCAGGTAATGAAGTTGTATCAATCGAGTTAATAGACAATTGTCATTTGTCATTTGTGCTTTATCGATAAATATTGCTTATTTGACCCTTGACTATTGACTATTGATTATTGACTCTTCTTCAATATTAACTATTGACCGGATATGGCTAGCAACTGCATCCGGCTGCTCTAACATTGCTAAGTGTCCACAATCAGGAATTTCAATGACATTGTCGCCAGAGTATTGAAAAAGTCGATGAAAGCTGGCTAAGTGGCGCACATACTTGGGTTCCATCACCTTATCGTGGCTACCTGTTAAAAAATAAACTGGCTGTTTCAGTTGCGATACTAGTTGAGGTAAGCGGTTGATTTCTTCTTCAGTTGTAGAGTCTAAGAGAGTTCCCAAAGCCGCTTCTGGATCGGCCACGACAAAATCGATCACTCGTTGACGCGCCCAATAACGTTCCAAGGGACGTGCCACACTATTTCTGGTAAAGAGTAAATCAATTAAAGGTATTTGTGATAACCAGCGAGGGCGGACTTGTAAAAATCGCTGACCCGCCGAACGGAACTGCTCAAAGGCTTCTTTGAGATAGATGCCACCACCAGCATTAATACAAATCACTCCTTGAACGAGATCGGGCATTTGGGCTGCTGCCCAAAGAGCGATCGTGCCACCTAGAGAATGACCAATCAACCAAACACTGGTAACATGCAGCTGTTGCAGAAGGACTGCTAAATCCTGAGCATAGGCAGATGGGGTATACGTAGAATCGAAAGGTGAGTCAACTCCACTATTGAAATTGCGAGCATGAGTGACAGAAACTTCTGCCTGACTCAACTCAGTATCTGGCTGGGACTGGGACTCACCAAAACCTCGTAAATCATAAGAAAGGCATTGTAAATCTTCTGACAGTCGGGAAATTACAGGCTGCCAGTAACCACGGCTATTTAGCCAACCGTGAATAAAAACTAAAGTATGGGGGCAAGATGTGGGAGCAGTTAGCTCGTATGCGTGGGGAACGCCCAAGATTTCTATGGTTGCCATACTTAATATCGTACCTTTAAGGGCGGGTGCGATTAAATATGGAATGCACAAGGATTAAGGCTAAAGGCGGAAAAATTTTCTCCTTCATAAATTCACGATCGATAGTTCACGTCATTTACCTAGTAACCTCTGTCGCACACCTTCAGCAATTTTGTGACCCAAATATTCAGGAATCAGACTTTCATTCGGCCCGAGTAAATACAGAATCAGCCGTGTACGTCCTCGCCAAACTAGTAAGTTGGCATTAACTACTAGTAGGTCTTCCTGCCAGATAGCGTACATTACTTTGTAGAATAATCCGGGTTGATTATCAGCTTCAATAACTAAAGCCGGAAGATGAAAGACTGGATCGACATAAAACTCTGTCTGTACTTGCTCTAAGCCAGTATCGAGGTTAAATTCTACAGCCAGCATTTCTTCTACCTCAAACCGCCCGCCTAGAGCCTCACGAATTGCCCTACAGACATTATCTGCGGTTTTCTCGGTCAAGGCTTTACTACCACGAGATACTAGCAGTTTGATAAAAACTAACATCGGTGGTCGGATTTGACCGTACAGACTTAAACCGTGAATAGTCAGCCCGTAAGCAGCCAGCACACCAAAAATATCGCTGAGGAGAAAAGACTGGTTACGGTAAGCAAAATGCAGGGCGCTTTTGCTACCTTCCGGTTTCAGCTCGATAACAGCACGTCTAGTTTTATAAAGACGGTAGGCTAGTCGTAAATTTTGCAGTTGAATTTCACTGCTAACAAACTGTTCATAAAACTGGGGAAACGCTCGGTTAAAGCGCTTTAGGAGTTCCAGAGTCGAAGATTTTAAACCAGAAGCCATCTTGGGGGTAAGACTCGCGAGATTTGCCACCAGGGGACTGGGGACTAGGGACTAGGGACTGGGAACAGAGAAGATTGGGAAACTCTACAAAGAAAGTTGCTTGCTGGGAAGCATCAGTCTTTGTGTGTCGCGCACTAAAATATTTCCACACACTTTTTTGTTTTTCCTATCTAAAGATAGAGGCTGGCGACAAATTATTTCCCAATAATCTCCAGCATACTGTTGGTCAATTAGCAGAGGGTATTACCCCTCTTAGATATTCGGATTCGTAGTCAGCACTTTTAAAGGTGCCTCGGCTTTTAACTGCCCAAATGCTTGACTTTGTGCTGATTTACCTTATGGGAGAGTCTAATTCTAGATTAATTTGCCAAAAAATCCTTTAGTCACTCTTTCCTTATGCTTGTCTTTATCTAAAAATTCACTCTTTTATCTTTCCCTTGTGTTGAATTTCTCCTAGCTTTACAACAAAATGCTAAAGTTGAAAATGATTGGTGTAAAACACGCCTAGCAACCGATCGCCATTGAAAACCCTAGAAACACCAAAAATCTCTTGAGTGTAAGGGGCATTAGATGGAAATAGCGTTGTTAGAAGTGATCGCCACTTTTGATGGTGGAAGCCAATTCAGTTATACTACCCGAACCACGTTGGCATGGGTTTTTGGAAAACTTGGTTTAGTACTTCTGAATCTACAGCGACAACTAGAACAGCTCCCTTAGAAGAGATGAGCGCAGAATTTACGGGCAACAGCCCAAATAGCGATCGCATCGTCTTCAGCACAGAGCGAGATATAGACTTGTACGAACTCGAAGAACTCTGTGATGCTGTTGGTTGGTCGCGTCGTCCTCTAAGAAAAGTAAAAAAAGCTATTGAGCACAGTTTTCTCGTAGCCTCAATGTGGCAAGTGCGAGGAAACCAAAGGCGGCTTATCGGTTTTGCTCGTGCTACTTCCGATCACGCTTTTAATGCCACGATCTGGGATGTAGTCGTTCACCCGGACTTTCAAGGTAAAGGGCTGGGCAAAGCACTCATGAAATACGTGCTGAAAAAACTTAGGAGTGAAGAGATTAGCAATGTCACTCTCTTTGCTGACCCTCATGTTGTTGATTTCTACCGGACTATGGGTTTTATGGCCGATCCTGAAGGCATAAAAGGTATGTTCTGGTATCCTCACTAAATCCTCTATAGAAATAAAATAAATTGCCACCCAAAATATAGTTATAATAACGAAAGTCTACTCAAGATTAGTTTCCGAGGTTAAATCGAGATGCCAGCAACTAGCTTGATTGTAAAGCTCAGTTGGCACTTGAAGGCTTGATAAAAGTCGAAACTTGATTACTCTTGTGTTAGCAGGTAAAAAAATTGAGTAAATATCTGCTGACTCTGATATAATCGAGCAAGCGCTTTGTTAAGTTAACCCAAGTACCACTAATTTTTGTGGGAGCTATCAATTCTAAAGCCTTTGTGTAAGAGTCAGATTCTACTACTGGCAATAGATAAATTAACCGGGATGTAGCGCAGCTTGGTAGCGCGCCTGCTTTGGGAGCAGGATGCCGCAGGTTCAAATCCTGTCATCCCGATTTAGCATTTCAAAGCAAAAACCGTAGATCTATCAATAGATTTACGGTTTTTTAAATAACCAATAAAAAAAATAAATAATTGATAAGAATTTTTCTTTGGTAAATAGCTGTGCTTCTAAATTAGATATTTTTTCGGAGTAATCTAAGTAATTTAATTTGGCTATGCTGCTCTTAATGTATTGTGCAAGCTATCATAGACAAATTTGCTCTTTAGCAGAGAGTAATTTACAAATTGAATTTTATATACATTTATCTCAATTTGAGCAGAGTTTAAATTCAAGGCAACTGGAACGATTCACTATATAATGGCGTCATTTATAGCTAGGTAAAGACAATCAAATGACATTTAGCGCTGAAATAATTTGAGTAATTTGTCGCTACCAGATAGCGCCATATAACAAGCATCTACGGCATTTTGCAGTGCAAGGCAAAAATAGCTAGATCGACATTGAGAAACAGACCATTTAAACACTTTTAATGGTTGAGGACGATAATATAGCAATCCTAATTGGCAGGAAATAACACTTCTTGAGGGCTGTCTATTAACTTTCAATAGGCACAACGAATTTTTCACATTTCTAAGGGATTGCTATATAACTAAAACAAGTTGGTGCTGTGTAAAACCAACTATTTGTCTGAGTTAATAGAATTGTTGACACGAGGAGTAGTCATGAAATCATTGGTTCGCTGGGGCGCAACATTGGGTTTAGTTGGAAGTACAATTCTGGGAACAGTTTTTGCCGGAAATCTTTCAGTGCTGGCATTGTCAGAACAGCAAATCAAAGAGAAATTAGACTCTGTACCCGTATATTTGGTAACTAACGAAAAAGGTTTACCACTGAGCCGTCCCCTGCCTGAGAATCAAAACGGTCAAAAAGCTGGTGGTTCAGTCACAGGAGTTTATCTGAGCCGCCAAGAAGCCCAGAAATTTATTAACGATCTGCGGAGTACGCAAGGAAAAGACCCAAAAGTACAAGAAATTGTCAAAAGTCTCCAGGTGACAGCAGTACCTTTGGGGGTAATTTATCAGCAATTGCAACAAAGCAAAAATCAGCCCAACCGTCTTTTATTTGCATTTAAACCTGTAGACCAAGAAATCCAAGGCGCAATGGATATACTACGCCAAAGTGGTCAAAAGGTAGAGCAGTTTAAGAGTGTACCTGTGTTTGCAGTCCGGTTTGCGCCAGATCAAGGATATGTACCAATTAAACTGACTGCTGGCAATCAGCAGCTAATTCCTTTGTTTTTAAGCAAGCAAGATGCACAAGGTTTGTTAAACCAAGTGAAGCCTAAATATCCCAAGGCTGATATTCAAGTAATAGATGTAGACGGCGTGATTAAAACGTTGCAAGATAAAAATGATGCATGGCTAAATCAAGTTGTCTTAGTGCCATCCCCAGAATCTAGAGAATATATTAAGACACTGCCTAGGAATAATAATGCGCCTAAGGCTCCTGCTCAGAATTCACAACCCAAAAAGCCTAGGTAATGTTAAGGTATGACGAATACACAGCCAAAAGTAGTCTCTGGTTTACAACTTTGGCAGTGGCGTCATCAGGCAATTCAAGCTGCGATCGCCACAGATGTTCCAGTAGCGGAAGTTGATTGGCTGCTACAAGAAATAGCAGGTTTAGATCGCTTGGCACTGCGTTTAGAATCTTACAAAAATTGGCCGCAAATTCAATTGAAGTTGGCTTTAGAAGATTTAGAGCAGTTGTGGCAAAGGCGGTTACACGATCGCTTACCAGTGCAGTACATCGCTGGAGCTTCACCTTGGCGAAATTTTAAAATTGCTGTTTCGAGCGCCGTTCTGATTCCTCGACCCGAAACAGAATGTTTGATTGATTTAGCTGTAACAGCCGCCAATCATAGTGAAGCTATCCCACCTTTACAGCAAGGAAATTGGGCGGACTTGGGTACTGGTAGTGGCGCGATCGCTCTGGGACTAGCAAATGCCTTTCCAGAGTCCACCATTCACGCCGTAGATTACAGTTCAGAAGCTTTGGCGATCGCAGCGGCAAATGCCCAAAATTTGGGCTTTGCTGACCGGATTCGATTTTATCAAGGTTCCTGGTGGGAACCACTCTCATTCCTCAAAGGTCAGTTCAGTGGTATAGTTTCCAATCCGCCTTATATTCCCACCAGCACCTTACCAACATTACAACCAGAAGTAATTCTCCACGAACCACATTTAGCTTTAGATGGTGGTGCTGATGGTTTGGATTGCATCCGTCATTTAATTGAAATTTCTCCCAGCTATTTACGACCTGGTGGTGTATGGTTGATTGAGATGATGGCAGGGCAGGCAGATAGAGTCAGAGAAATTCTACAAAATCATGATAGCTATAGTAATATCGAAATTCACTCCGATCTAGCTGGAATTGAACGCTTTGCCCTAGCTTATGTTAATGCTGAGTGTTGAGCGATCGCAGTTTTTATTGAAGTGCTGCAAACCGCTAGATGTATTAATTGTTAACTCTGCACTCGTTGAACATGACAAAAGTTTCCTTGGAGGCTCTAGTAGCTGGCGCACGTGCTGGGAAATTAGTAAGCTTTCCTACAGATACGGTTCCTGCACTCGCAGCTTTACCAGAAAAAGCAGACTTAATATTTGAGGCTAAACAACGCAGTGAAGATAAACCTTTGATTTTGATGGCTGCTAGCGGATCGGATTTGTGGCCTTATGTTCAAGGTAGCGATCGCGAGTACAAAATTTGGCAGGAAATTACAGATAAATACTGGCCTGGAGGGCTAACATTGGTTTTGCCAGCATCAGGCTTAGTACCAAAAGTAATGAACCCTAACGATCCAACAACAATTGGTATCAGAGTTCCTGCAAGTGCGATCGCCCAAAATATTTTGTCCCAAACAGGCCCTTTGGCAACAACTAGCGCTAATATTTCTGGTCAACCAGCTTTGCAGACAATGGCAGAAATTGAGAATCAATTCCCTGGGATTTTGACTTTGAGCGTAGCAGAATCTCAGCTAGAAGTAAGTGCAGGAGGCGTACCTTCTACAGTAGCTAAATGGACGGGAATGAATTGGCAAATTTTGCGGCAAGGGGCTATTAAGTTAAATTTTTAGCTAGAAATTTACAAGTATTGATAAAAATACAGTTTGCTTAAAAATAGTCTTAACTCTATATGGGTTAAGGCTATTTTTATTTAGATAAGAAGCTACTTGAGGAAATGTATAGTATCTTAGATGACGCTCAGTTCCCCGATGTAAAAACAGAAAAATTTGCTAATCCACCTAGAAACTAGAGATGAATTAGGTAATCTGAACATCAGGAACTTAATTTTGAATTTTTGTGGTCAAAGAATAGAGCTGATCGATTGGCAAATATGATGAATTGGAATAATTGGGTGTATTTAGGAATAGGGCTAGCACTGGGGATGAGTTTCCGTTGGTTATTTGCACGCTCTACCAAGGCTGTACCTAGCTCATCTCTAGTAAAAACAACAGAACCAAAACCTTCATCACAAGCGCTGCAAAGGTTGCAGGAAACCCAACTAGCATATCAAATGGCTAAAGAAATTAGCCAGTTTAAAGCGGGTTTTTTGGCGCGCACTACTCATGAATTGCGATCGCCCCTCAATGGTTTAATTGGTTTACATCAATTAATTTTGTCGGATTTATGCGAAAATCCAGAAGAAGAGCGAGAATTTATTGCCCAAGCTCACGAAAGAGCGTTAAAACTGCTGAAATTAATTGATGAAATTCTCAATGTTGCCAGAGTAGAGCATGGCACCAATAAATTAGATATTCAACCCCTATCTCTAACTGAAGTTTTGCAGGAAGTTTATAAGTTAACTTATATGCTGGCGGCGAATCGCAATTTTTCTCTACACCTGTCGCTTCCAGAGTCAGAAATTTATGTTTTGGCAGATCCTCGCTGGCTACGTCAAGTATTACTAAATTTAGTAGACACTGCAATTGTGCAGATGGAAGAAGGGACAATTTCAATTTCTACAAACGCTTCACCTACAAAAAATTCTGCATATATTTGGCTAGATATACCAGTTCATGCTCTACCTTGGAGTGAGTCTATCGATTTCATCAAATCCATAGATTTTATGCAGGCGGAAGACAAACCTGTGGTCGCTGAGAAAGAGAATCCCAATCTTTCACCAGGAATGAAGCTTTTACTCAGTCAAACTCTCTTGGAAGTGATGGGAGGAAAGCTGGAAATTGTACCTTCCGCTACTCAGGGAGAAAATGAACAATTTACCAGGGTACAAGTCTCTATCCCCCTAGTGATTCCTGAAGCTGAATTTCTCCAGACGGTAGGGAATCAAGGTTAGGTTGGTTGTGTAGCACCATAGTGGTACTCGTATTGGATTGAAAACCAATTTTTTTATAAAACTCCTGCTGATGAGTAGTCATGAGATAAACACGCTCAACCCACCTCATGCGAGGATGACTTAATACTGTTTCAACTAATTTGCTTCCCAATCCCCTACCACGATACTCTGGATGAATCACAACATCCCAAATTGTGGCGCGATATATACCGTCGGAAGTTGCTCTAGCAAAGCCAACTAGTTTGTCTCCATCCCAAAGGGAAATTACCGGATCGCTGTTAGTAATAGCTATACTCAAATCCTCAATACTACGTCCTTGTGCCCAAAAAGCAGAAAGATTAAACAGCTGTTGCAGTTGATCGAGATCGATTTCAGACTTGCGATCGCTAAATTGAATTTGAGGATAGTTCATTTACAACGCTCGATTTTAGTAGTATCTTTACCACTTTTAACCCTTATTTTTACAGATTTTGCTAATGAATCTTCAATTTTTTGCGACATCATTTGTAGCGATCGCAGAAATTTCAGTGCTTGCTGACGACTTTTCTCTTCTTTTAAGATCGCGATCGCTTTTTTTGGTCGGATTAATCTTTGTTTAAGGGATTTTTTAATTTTTAATTTTCCGCAGAGGCTGACAAACCCATTTCCACAAAGGATGAGAAGGGCCTTGCTGGCGTATGCGAAAAACTTGCTTTTCTAAGCGTTGCTTTTCCTGCGGTGGTAGCCCTAGAAGGATATTTCGACTTTGCCAAATTAAAACAGCAGTTGTCATCCCAATACAAAAAGCTAAACCAAAGGTAGACAGTGGATGGTATACAAGTCCATATCGCACCGCCACCCAGGTAAAGTATTGTTGCCATAAAGCAATTTCTGCTTGGAGGTTCCACAAGCAAAGAGGCGCAATGGTCAGCCATAAACAGCCGACAAATAACCACCGACCGTAGACTGTTAGTTGATGTAACCTTTGCACCTGTTGAGCAAAAGCTGGGTCAGAGTTGTGAATATTATCGCCACTGAGTGATGGTTGTTCCGATCGATCCATAGGACGTAAAACGGCAAAATATGGGTGATACCAATTTGGAATTGAGGATTTGAGATTTTTGATTGGGAATATTTATGTTTCAGGTGATTCACCAATTTGGAATCATGGAACCTATTGCAATTTGGTATGAGCAATACAAAATGCTTTCACCCAGTTAGAAAATATACACCAGCTTAACTTTCTGGGGAACTAGCAGAGGTATCAGTTGTTTGGGCTGTTGCTACGGCTAGAGATTGACCTGTACGCTCTCGCCACCAAGCTAAGAGAGTACTGGCAATGAAAATACTAGAATAAGCCCCCATTGTGAAGCCAATAATCAAAGCTAGGGCAAAATTTCTCAGCGTTTCTCCACCAAACAGAAAGATCGCAAATAATGTTAGTAATACAGTTAAGGTTGTGTTGATTGACCGAGTTAAAGTTTGGTTAACTGCATCATCGACAATTTCGGCAATTGGTGCGCCAGGATGAGTTTTAAGAGTTTCGCGAATGCGATCGTAAATTACGACAGTATCATTCACTGAGAAACCTGTAATGGTCAGCAAGGCAACGATAAATAAGCTATCTGCTTCAATACCTGCTACCAAACCCAAAATTGAAAAAGACCCTACAGTGATTAAAATATCGTGGAATAAGGCAACGATCGCAAAAATGGCATAGTCCCACTGAAAGCGGAATGCCATGTAGATAGTGATTCCTAAGAAGGACACAATCAAAGCGAGTATACCAGAGCGAAATAGCTCCTGACCCAATGTAGGGCCAACGGAGTCGATTTGATTCTTTTGCGGATCGAATTCACCAATTTTTTCACTTAAAGTATTTCGCAACTTGGTACGCTGATCGGCATCAAGATTTTTCGTGCGAACTAAGATACCGTTGTCACCAACAATTTGAATACTGCTATCACCTAGACCTTGTTCTTTAGCTACATCCCTGACAACAGTGATATCAATTGGTTTGTCGCAGTTACCTGATTTGGTACAGTCGCGTTCAAACTGTAACCGCGTACCACCAACGAAATCCAAGCTAGGACGTAGAGGAGCCTTGATATTAGGATTTTGCCAAGAAATCACCATTGAGATGATACCGCTGAGGATGAAGGCAGCCGAAACAGTCCACCAGAGCGATCGCGATTTGTTAATACTCAGTTTCATTGAGCCACCTCTGCCTTATTCGCAACTGGTACGTTAGGACAGTAAAGTTCTGTTTTGCGCAAAGAGGAGATAGAAATCGCCAAAAATAGCAATGTCCGACTACAGGTAATTGCTGTAAACATACTTACTGCTACCCCTAAAGCTAGAGTCAAGGCAAAGCCTTTTACTAACCCAGAACCCAACCAAAACAGGGCAGCACAAGCAATCCAGGTAGTGACGTTGCTGTCTAAAATACTAGAAAATGCTCGGTAAAAACCAGATTCTACAGAGCGATATAGAGATTTACCTGCTCTTAATTCTTCTCGCGTGCGCTCAAAAATTAATACGTTGGCATCAACTGCCATCCCAATACTGAGGATAAAACCAGCAATACCTGGCAAAGTCAGAGTCACACCAAGCAAAGCAAAGCAAGCCCAAGTCAACAAAGAGTAAATGACTAATGACACATCCGCTATTAGTCCTGGTAGTCGATAGTACACCACCATAAATATTAATACTAAAGACAAGCCACCAAGACCAGCGTAGATACTGCTTTGAATGCTGTCTTTACCTAAGGTAGCTCCAACTGTTCGTCTTTCAGCGATTTCTACTGGTACAGGTAATGCGCCACCACGTAGCTGAACGCCTAAGTCATTGGCTTCTTGTGCAGTAAACCTACCTGTAATTATAGCCGCACCACCAGTAATCCCTGTGGCAGCAAATTCTGGCGGTACATTAGGAGCACTAATTAGTTCGTTGTCCAGAAAAATACCTATGCTGCGTCCAGTACCTGCAAGGTTTTTCGTCAGTTCGGCAAATAATTCACCACCCTGTTGATTGAAGCGAATGGCAACATTCCAATTATTACCTTGAGTGGGTTCACCATAGGCATTTTGGAGATATTTACCTGTTAGTGGTGGGTTAGTACTTTCAAACAATTCTGCGATCGCTTGATTATTTTTCTGCAACTCTTCTTGATTTTTCGCGATCGCAGCACTGTCATTACTGGTTCTCAATTCTTTTTGCTTGGCTTTTAGTTCAGCACGAGATGCTTGAAAAGCAAAAAGTTGAGGTTCTGTACTAGGTTTTTGTTGGCGAAATTCTAACTGTGCTGTACCACCTAATACCCGTTCTGCTTGTTCTGGATCGTTAACGCCAGGAAGCTGGACTAGGATTTTGTCTGTACCTACAGTTTGAATCACAGGCTCGGAAACACCAAGTCCATTAATCCGCCCCTCAACTACTTTTTTGACGGCGTCTAATTCTGTTACAGTGATTTGCTTAATTTCTGCTGTGGGTTTCACCTGAATTGTTAGCTGTGAACCTCCCCGCAAATCTAGTCCCAAAGGTATGGGAATTGTGAGCATCACCGCAATAGCGGCGATAATCAAAACTACAATTAAAGCTAATAGCGATCGCTGTCTCTGCATACCATAACTCGCAACTGACAAAGGCTATAATAGCGCTCTTTTAAATAGTTATGAGTTATTAGTTATTAGTAAGAATTATTACTATTCATGGGGCATAGGGCATAGGACACGAGGAATCTGTCCCAGTCCCTAATTCCCTATTCCTCAAACTTAGACTCGCATAGCCACCATTTTTTCCACGGCTTCTACAATTTGTTCTGGCTGGACAATTGTCAGTCGCTCCAGATTACCGTTGTAAGGTGTGGGAATATCTTGAGATGACAGACGCAACACAGGCGCATCCAATTCATCAAACAAGCGGTCATTAATAGAAGCAATGACTTCTGCACCAATCCCGGCTGTACGCATAGCTTCTTCCACTACTATTACGCGGTGAGTTTTGCGGATTGAGGCTCCAATGGTATCAAAGTCTAATGGCTTCAGTGATATTAAATCAATGACTTCGGGGTCGTAACCTTGTTTTTCTAAAGTTTTGACGGCTTGCAGCACATGATGGCGCATCCGCGAGTAAGTAAGAATTGTGACATCTTTACCGCGACGCACAACTTCTGCTTTATCTAAAGGTAGTAAGTATTCTTCTTCTGGCAGATCTTCTTTTAAGTTGTAAAGCAGAACGTGTTCAAAGAACAATACAGGGTTATCATCACGAATTGCCGATTTTAGCAATCCTTTGGCGTTGTAAGGCGTAGAACAGGCAACAATTTTTAATCCAGGAACGGCTTGGAAGTAAGTTTCGAGGCGTTGGGAATGTTCTGCGCCTAGTTGTCTACCTACGCCACCAGGGCCGCGAATTACCATTGGAATTTTAAAATTACCGCCGGAGGTATAGCGCAACATCCCAGCGTTGTTGGAGATTTGGTTAAAGGCAAGTAGCAAAAAACCCATGTTCATACCCTCGATGATGGGTCTTAAACCAGTCATCGCTGCTCCTACTGCCAAGCCTGTAAAGCTATTTTCGGCGATGGGGGTGTCGAGAACTCTTAGTTCACCATACTTTTTGTAAAGGTCTCTGGTGACTTTGTAGGAACCACCATAGTGTCCTACATCTTCACCAAGAACGAATACACTGGAATCACGTGCCATTTCTTCATCAATGGCTTCACGGAGGGCGTTAAAGAAAAGAGTTTCTGCCATTTAAACCTTATAGTACGACTGTTGTTTTAGAATCTTATCGCGCCGCCGTGGCAAATACCGTGAGCGATCGCACTAGTTAGAAATGAGTTTTTTCACAAGCTACGACTTGAGGTGAAGCTTTAGAAAGGATTGAAGGTATAAATTTAGCACTCCTCTTGGATTCGGGAACCTAGTTCTTACAGGTAGACAATCGGGAATAAGTAATAAATTTTTGCACCAATGATTTCGGAGCGCTGTATTCTTCCTGTTATTTGTGGTTTCCCATTTCAATATTAGACCTAATTGCTATTCTCTGTTCAAGTAGGTTGTAATTGCCAAGAAATTATTTTCCAGTTTTTCCGCGTTACAGAAATAATAGTAAATCTGCTCTAATCAATCGCAGTAACTGTCAAATTAGGATAGAGACCAATGCACAGATTGCTAGCCATCCAGCAATTATTCATTCCATAATCCAATGAGTAAAAACCAATTATTTAAGTTGATCGAATCTACTAAATCTCTAATTTTACTATTGTTTTGTCTGAGTACTTAGTTGTATTATGCTACACAAAATACCTGATACATGAGGAATTATTCCGTCAACATACTGATGTTCTCAGCTAAATGAGTTTGGAGAGATTTCAATAACTAAACAGTACACCTTTCTTGATGACAGCCATTGGTTCCCAATAAAACTCTCAACAGTCTGATGATCAAGAAGCATTGAGCATAGGTAATTTTCTATTTTTTAATTTTCAAGATAAGTCATTAAGAAAACTGATTCTAAAAATAAATTTCTGTTTTTGCGTCCTGAAAACTTAGCTCAACAAATGCCTCAATTAGATGTAGTCAAAAACCTACGAGCAATCATCGTTTGCCAAGTAGACTTAGTATTGGCAACTTATTAACGGCATGAGACAACCTTGTTGA
Organism: Calothrix sp. NIES-2098; assembly: GCF_963875125.1. NCBI lineage: Bacteria > Bacillati > Cyanobacteriota > Cyanophyceae > Nostocales > Calotrichaceae > Calothrix > Calothrix sp. NIES-2098. The sequence goes on along the minus strand of NZ_CAWNKJ010000001.1, from coordinate 5,696,004 downwards.
TTTTCTACACAGCGGATAGGAAAAATTTTGTTACTGAAATTAATATTAATTCACGCAAAGCTCTAGTAACCCCAGAATTGCCACTACTAGAGTAAACCACTATTATCAGCCTGAATTTTCACTTAGCAAACAATCAGCTGCAAACTGGCGTATCAGTTACCTGAGTTACGGGTATGGGATTTTCTGGAAAGCGTTTAGGTCTTCCAGGTTTGCGTTTATGCCGCTGATTAATTGACTTCTCGCTAGCTGCTGCCAATTCTTCAGGTGTGCATTTAAATAGACGCAAAGCATCTAAATATTTTTTTGGTGTCATTGTTGGTTCTGTACGCCCAGCTTCCCAGTTGCGAACACTGGTTTCGCTGATTGCAAGCCTGAAGGCAACCTCTGCACGGCTAAGCCCAGCACGTTCTCTCAGGACTTGCATATCCATATTTCATGCTCCCTTGAAAAAACTTAGATTGTATTTATTAAATCAGTTGACATTTAATGCCAATTACGGAAATTTTATTAACTATATTATTTTATAAGCGATCGCCTCACCCTCTGGCAAACGAAACAACCCCATATTTCTGTACTATCGCGTACAAGATTGTTTACTAAACGCTAAAGCTCCGTACTTATTTGTACCCAACAGAAATTTCCAGTAACGCTCAAACCCTGTAAATACTCTAGTTATACCTAGAATTTTGACAGAAATTTCATCAATGCATCTTTACTCAAATTAATTGTTGAGATATATTTCTTAGCGCTCAAACAGGCTGTTTCCAACAAAAGTTGCAGCGATATTATGGAGATGCAATCGCTAACTCTTGGGTTAGGCTTTTACCAACTTTATTGTGACCAAATTTCAGAATCATAATTCATCTCAACAATAATCTCACGCTCAGATACCAAGACACTAAATTCAGTTTGCGCCTTTGTACCTATGCGTGAGATTTTTTACGTAGATGAGCAATAGTTATTGTCTTAGTTAGCTTATTTCAACCAGCGTGCCGCATCCTTAGCATGGTAAGTCAGAATTAAGTCTGCGCCAGCGCGTTTAAATCCAGTTAAAGTTTCCATGACTACGCGCTGTTCGTCAATCCAACCATTGAGAGCAGCAGCTTTAATCATGGAATACTCACCCGAAACATTATAGGCAGCAACGGGGAGGTTGCTGGCTTCTTTAACGCGCCAGATGATGTCCATGTATGCCAAAGCTGGCTTCACCATCAACATATCAGCGCCTTCAGCGATATCCAGTTCAATTTCTTTAATCGCTTCGCGGGCGTTACCTGGGTCCATTTGGTAAGTTCTGCGATCGCCAAATTGTGGTGTAGAATCTGCTGCATCCCGGAATGGCCCGTAGTAAGCCGAAGCATACTTAGCAGCATAGGACAAAATCGGCGTATCTTGAAATCCTGCCTCATCCAAACCCGCACGAATTGCCTGCACAAAACCATCCATCATTCCTGAAGGCGCAATAATATCAGCACCAGCTTTGGCTTGAGAAACTGCTGTTTTTTTGAGTAATTCTAGGGTGGGGTCATTTAATACCCTACCTGTTAAATCACCTACTTGTAAGTAACCACAGTGACCGTGACTTGTATATTCACATAGACAAGTATCAGCTACAACAATTAAATCTGGTACAGCTTCCTTCACCGCAGTAGCTGCTTTTTGTACAATCCCACAATCATGCCAAGCACCAGTAGCATCGACATCTTTATCTGCGGGTATACCAAACAGAATGATGGCAGGAATTCCTAAGTCGTAAACTTCCTTTGCCTCTTCAACAATTTTGTCTACCGATAGTTGATAAACACCAGGCATAGATTTTACTTCATTAGCAATTCCCTCGCCTGGGATTGCAAACAATGGGTAAATTAAATCACTAGTAGATAAAATTGTTTCACGTACCATCCGGCGCAGTTGGGGATGGGTACGCAGACGGCGGGGGCGGTGAGTTGGAAACATAAAGTTTTATGAAGAATTACAAAGCAAATGGACACAACATAAAGCGTCACAAAAGTAAGGAAAAACCTTACTCAGTTAGGACAGACTACGAGCAGTGCTTAACTGTCCTTTGCCCTACTGTTGATGAAGCTGTGGGGCAATTTCGTATTGTACAGCGTGGCAGACATCTCTTCGACGCACTGCAAAAAACAAGTTAAAAAATCCCCTGAAATTAATTGCAGAAATTGGGTAATGAGTAAGCTAATGCGTTTGTAAATTAGATACTCATCTGTCATTAGTCATTTGTCATTGGTCGTTGATCCTTTGTGAATACTAATAACTAATGAGAATGAATTCAATAATTTAGCGTTTGGTCTAGTAGATACCTGATAACTCTTAGGGGAGTAAGCAATCCAAAGTGAGCTAAAGTACTGCTGCAATCTATTTTTTCATAAAGCCCTACATTTAAATGTAAATTAATAGATTCTTTGGCATTTTCTTTCAAGCATCATAAGTTATTTATGGGTCTGTTCCCTATTCGCTATTCCCTACGAGATCTTACGACTCAATGGCGCGCATCCTTGTTTTAAGATGAAAAGACTCACCAAACTCAGAAAAAATTAAGCTAAGTTAATAGCAAGCAAACAAATACACTTATGTCAACTGAACTTGAGTCAGATCTGCAAAAAGCAGTTGAACTTCGGCGCAACTTTGCGATTATTTCTCACCCAGACGCGGGGAAAACGACACTCACAGAAAAACTTCTATTGTACGGAGGAGCAATTCACGAAGCTGGTGCAGTCAAAGCACGACGGGCGCAGCGGAAGGCGACCTCTGATTGGATGGCAATGGAACAACAACGGGGTATTTCTATTACATCCACAGTACTACAATTTGCCTATAAAGGTTGTCAAGTCAATTTATTAGATACCCCAGGACACCAAGATTTCAGTGAAGATACTTATCGTACTCTCGCCGCCGCAGATAACGCAGTGATGCTGATTGATGCGGCAAAAGGCTTGGAACCGCAAACTCGCAAGTTATTTGAAGTTTGTAAGTTACGCGGCATCCCCATCTTTACCTTTGTTAATAAACTCGACCGTCCGGGGAGAGAGCCTTTGGAATTATTAGACGAAATCGAGCAAGAATTAGGATTGCAGACCTATGCCGTTAACTGGCCGATTGGTATGGGCGATCGCTTTAAAGGTGTGTTTGACCGCGACCAACAACAAATTCACCTATTTGAACGTAGTGCCCACGGTAGCAAAGAAGCCAGAGATACAATAGTCGATTTGGGTGATGCCAGAATTGAGGAACTGTTAGAACAGGATCTCTACTACCAACTCAAAAACGATTTAGAACTATTGGAAGGAGTAGGGCCGGAACTGAATTTAGATTTGGTGCATCAAGGAAAAATGACGCCAGTGTTCTTTGGCAGTGCCATGACCAACTTTGGGGTCGAGCTATTCTTGAATTCCTTCTTAGAATATGCCCTGAAACCAGGTAATCACAATAGCAGTGTGGGAGAAGTTCCCCCGACTTATCCGGAGTTTTCTGGGTTTGTTTTCAAACTCCAGGCTAACATGGACCCGAAGCATCGCGATCGCGTGGCGTTTATTCGCGTCTGCACGGGTAAGTTTGAAAAAGATATGACGGTGACTCATGCCCGTACAGGCAAGGTCGTCCGTCTGTCTCGCCCACAAAAACTTTTTGCCCAAGAGCGAGAATCGATTGATGAAGCTTATCCTGGCGATGTGATTGGTTTAAACAATCCTGGTGTTTTTGCTATTGGCGATACGATTTACACGGGGCAAAAGCTGGAATATGAGGGAATTCCTTATTTCTCACCAGAATTGTTTGCGACACTGAGGAACCCCAACCCTTCAAAATTTAAGCAATTTCAAAAAGGCATATCGGAATTGCGCGAAGAAGGTGCAGTACAAATTATGTACTCAATTGATGAAGCCAAACGCGATCCAATTTTAGCGGCGGTGGGTCAGTTGCAGTTTGAGGTAGTGCAGTTTCGCTTACAAAATGAGTATGGTGTAGAAACCATCTTAGACTTGCTGCCCTACAGCGTCGCCCGTTGGGTAGATGGCGGTTGGGAAGCTTTGAATAAGGTGGGACGGGTATTTAACACCACCACAGTCAAAGACAGCATGGGACGCCCCGTATTGCTATTCCGCAACGAATGGAACTGTCAACAGTTACAGGGAGATCATCCAGAGTTGAAATTAAGCGCGATCGCCCCAGTATATTCCGGTCAGCAACCAGTGGAGGGATAATTCCGGACGCGATTGCTTGGCTGGGGTATCTAAATTCATGCGCTTTAGCGCAAACTTGGATTAGTTAGAAAAGATGGGAGTGCCAAAATTTCTATGCCTTCACATGCCGAATTGTCTTTGGAGGCTGGTTTAGTTGCTCTCAAGCAGGGAAATTATCAAACAGCGATCGCTCAGTTAGAGCCTGTGGCTAGCACTCAGAAGACGGGGAATGCTGGTTTGCAAGCCAAGGTGGGCTTAGTGATGGCTTATGCACGCAGCGGCCAAGTCTCAAAAGCGATCGCTCTTTGTCAAAACCTGCTTGAGAGTCCTAATCCCCAAGTTCAAGAGTGGGCACAACGCGCTCTTGAACATTTGCAAAAACGCCAAAAACGTCAAAACACATCATCACAAAATTCTGCAACTGGATTTGTCGCGCTTGATAACTCCAATCAGAATGCTGCAAAATCGTCACAGCAGGCAAAACCAACAGTAGTAAAAGCCACCACTGCCACTAATACTTCATCCACCATCCCCACAGGGGGCTTTAAAAATCCCAATGTAGAAACTCCTATTGGCCCGAGTAGTTTCATCGGTGTCAACCGTTCGCAAGCCAAATCATTCAACCTTTATTGGCGTCATGCAGGCAGAGCTAAAGTTTGGCAACCCTTGCATAAACTAAATTTAATACCTTTAAAATTACTGGCAGCAGGAACATTTATCGCTCTGTTTTGGGTGATGCGAGAAATGCTCCGGTTAGCAATGGGTTTAACTAATCAGATTTTAGTCAAACTACCTTACGTCAATCCATTACCAATTTTATATCGCGATCCAACTGTGGGTTTGCTCATGGTGTTGGCGATCGTAATGGCATTATCACCGTGGTTACTAGATTGGCTATTGAAAAAATTTTACGGACAGACAGAGTTGTCCAAAGAGATTTTAAATGGTTACAGTCGGGAAACGATTCGGGTATTACAGCGTTCTTGCCAACAGCGAGGTTGGCAATTCCCCAAACTGCGGATCTTACCAATCGCTGCTCCAATAGCACTAACATATGGTAATCTCGCCCGCAATGCCCGAATTGTAGTCAGTCAAGGACTATTAGAACAGCTGGCAGATGATGAAATTGCCGTTATCTACGCCTCACAGTTCGGGCAGATTGTGCATCGAGATTTTGTGGTGATGTCTGTGGTACTGCTGGTGACAATGATTGTTTACAGGCTGTATCACCAGATATCAGAATGGGGAAGTAAGTATCAAGGAGTTTGGCGTTGGCCAGCCATAATTGTAGCTAGTTTCGCCTATGGCATTTGGTGTTTGCTGACAGGTACGACTTTGTGGTTGTCTAAGTTGCGGCTTTATTATAGCGATCGCTTGGCCTCTGAAATTACTGGTAATCCTAATGCCTTAATTCGTGCCTTACTCAAACTTAGCATTGGTGTTGCAGCTGATATTGCTAAACAACAACAAACTAGTTGGCAGTTAGAAAGTTTGAATATCTTAGCACCAGTTAGCTATCAACAAAGTATCTCTTTGGGTAGCGTGGCGGGTCATATTCCCTTTACATCTTTATTGATGTGGGAAAATTTCAATCCCTATCGCCGTTGGTTTACACTCAACAACACTCATCCTTTGATAGGCGATCGCATCCAACGCCTCTGCAAAATCGCTCGTCACTGGCATTTAGAACCAGAACTTCACCTGACAACCGAACAAGCTTTACGAGGTAAGCCTCAACCCTTCCTCTTACAAATAGCTCCTTGGTTGGGAATTCCTCTAGGCTTTTTGTTTGCCGGTCTCATCTGGCTGCTGTGGCAACTGGCATTTGCAATGAAGATTTTGAACCTGAAATGGATATATGAGGATTGGTCATTCGTTACAGGTTGCTTATTGATTGGCTTTAGCATCGGTATGGTAATTCGGATGAATGCTTTCTTTCCCGATATCCAACCTGCTAACGTGCAAACTGACGATCGCCTACCTAACCTGTTAGCAAATCCATCTGCTATGCCCATCGATAGCATTAACGTCTGCCTTGCGGGTAGGCTATTAGGTCGTCAAGGCGTTGGCAACTGCCTAGCACAAGATTTAATCTTACAAACTAACATCGGGTTAGTGAAATTACACCACATTCCCTGGTTGGGACAATCAATCAATCCTCAAGACTGGATTGGGCGGCAGATTACTGTTGTGGGCTGGTTCCGGCGAGGTGCAACCCCCTGGATTGATATCCAATCCCTCCAAGCTCAAAATGGGAAAACCATTAACAGCGCTCATCCTATTTGGTCTACTGTCTTAGCAGTCGCAGCTCAAGCATGGGGAGCTTACATTTTCTTGAGAGGTTAGAGGAGGATGGGGGAGATGAGGGAGAAATAACTATTGCCCAATGCCCCATGCCCAAAAAATGTAAAGAAACGTTGCAGTTTGTTTCGATTAGTGTTACATTTATTTACACTATCTTTCCCTATCGATATAACTCAGCACGCTAGCTCAGTTATTGATTGTCAACACTTACGCCAATCTATTTTTGTATTCTCCCAACACAGCAGTAAATCAACCAGCCAGTGGCTGGTTTTTGTTTCAAAATATCCCTGTTGAGAAAAAAAATGTATTTTATGTTACACTTCGATTGAAGTATATGCCAGAAATGTATGCGCTGAACTAGCTACGTAGAAAATACCGTGATAATGTAAGGAATGGTGTTTTATTCTGCGAACAGGGGCATAAAATAAAAGTTTACTTGAGCAGGCAGTAAACTATTAATTTACAATTCTTAGAATTAAGGTGGTATGTAATTGAGCGTCTTGTACGCTTTTGTATTAAACAAGCTTGATCCCGACGAAAAATTGTATTGTATAGGTTGACAGTTTTGAGTCAAAAAATTGGTTTATGGCAATCTTGGTCAATAGCATCTATGTAATAGCCAAAGCCAAGCGATAGTTTTCTCACTTTGCCATGTTTATTCAACTCTGGAGGTATAGTTCATGTCTGTTCGCCTATATATAGGCAATTTGCCAAAAGAAGAAATAGATCGTCAAGAACTGCAAGCAGTTTTTGCTGCCGAAGGTGATGCGGTCACGACAAAACTAATTAAAGACCGGAAAACAGGTAAATGCCGTGGCTTCGGTTTTCTCACTGTCAATAATGATGAACAAGCCGATCAAATTATTGAAAAGTATAATGGTCAGATGTTCAAAGACACTCCGATCAAGCTAGAGAAGGCATTACCTCGCAATAAGGGAGAAGAAGGTGAGGAGCAAGCTCCCAAAGCAGCCCAAAATGCTGGTGGTGCTACTGCTGCTCCTGTCACCAATAAAGACAGCAATCGTCGCGAGAAAAGTTCTAAGAAATCTCGGCGTGGTGGTGGTAGCAGTGGTGGTGGGCGCGAACATAGTACCACAACATCTGACTCAGATGCTATTCGTCCAGATCCCCGTTGGGCTTCGGAATTAGAAAAGCTGAAACAGATGCTAGCTGCACAAACTACAAACTAATCAGTGCAGGAAGTGTGATTAAAAATTAAAAATCAGAATTTTTTTTGATTTTTAATTTTTAATTCTTAATTTTGCCAGAATACCAAAGGCTAGAGAGCAAGCCGCCTTTGGATATTAATATCAACAAACTTTTATTGTAAGGTCTTTGTGGCAGAAATGTACTCTGCCTGAAAAAGTCCGATTTTTTGTTTGGATAAGAATATTCCTTTTTGCCATAACAAAGTAAATCCCCAACCATACCAAGATAGATCGGGGGTTTTTGAAGCTTTCTACAAGATTTTGCTACATAGCATTGCTACTTAACTTTTAAAATACTTGTAGAGTGGGCATTCCTAGCCCTAAACCAAGCCAGATATTTCATGCCTAGTTATAAAATTTTCGATCGGTGATTTACTGAGCGATCGCGAGTAGGCGTGCCCGATCGATTTCAAAGTTATATTGTTATAAATAATCATCAAAAGTGCGATCGTGCGGGGAATACTATTCTTGGCAGACAAGATCGATTTGCCTAGTTATACACAATTTTTTTTAACAGTTAATTGTAAAAATTAATACCTGCTTTCGAGAAAATTCTGTGAAAATTCTTTTAATAGAAGATGACAAACAAATAACTTCCTTACTTGTAGAAGCACTTACAGCGCTTAATTATCAAATTGAGACTGCTCATGATGGTGAAAAAGGGCTAGAGTTGGTCAAAGCATTTGATTATGACCTGCTGATATTAGATGTAATTCTGCCAAGACTAGATGGAATTAGTCTTTGTCGCCAAATCCGGTTGGCAGGATATCAGATGCCCATTCTGATACTGACTGCAAAGGAAGACATTAGCGTACGCGTCCTTGGATTAGAGGCAGGTGCGGATGATTATATTATCAAACCTTTTGAGTTGTCAGAGCTAATCGCCAGAATTCGGGCGTTAATGCGACGAGGAAAGGTAATTCTAGGAAAATTGCTAGTTTGGGAGAACTTAGAGGTTGATACTAATATCAAAGAAGTCATGTATGCAGGGAAGCGCCTGCACCTGACACCTAAAGAGTATGGTTTATTAGAACTGTTTCTCGAAAATCCCCGGAGGATATTTAGTAGAAGTGTCCTATTAGATAGAATTTGGACTGCTGATGAGTTTCCTGGAGAAGAAGCTGTAACAACCCACATTAAGGGTTTGCGACAGAAGCTAAAAGCTGTAGGAATGACCGCAGATTTGATTGAAACAGTTTATGGGTTAGGTTATCGCCTGAAAGAAGAACCCAAAAAGTCAAATGGTAAAACAGTTTATAGCGGCGAACTATCAGAAAAAGGTCAAGCCGAAGCCAAGATTATGGCTGTAGTGGCCAAGATGCGGGAAGAGTTTGAGAAAAGTTTTCCAGAAAAGTTAGAATTATTTGAACAAGCGATCGCGCAATTATCAACTCTCAATCCAGATAAAAGTATACTCCAACAAGCAAAAGCAGAAGCTCACCGCCTAGCTGGTTCTTCAGGGTGTTACGGATTTTTGGAAGCTTCCAAAATAGCAAGAGAAATAGAACAGTTGCTAGATAAATTTACCAGCCCCTACCAGAGTGTAGCTTTGCAGTTGGCAGAGTTAGTTAAATTGCTAAAACAAACATTTCATCAACAGCCATCTTCAACTCCTAACCCTAGCATCTCGCAAATCAAATCAGTACGACTGTTAGTTGTGGACGACGATCGCACGCTAACTGAAAGGATTAAATTAGAAGCAGTATTTTGGGGTTTTCATGTAGAGGTAGCAGCGAATCCCAAAACAGCAAGAACTATACTCTCCCAGAATCCCCCCGAAGTCATCTTACTAGAGCTATCATTTCCTGACCAAGAAGAAAATGGTTTCACTCTGCTGGCAGAACTAACACAAAATTATCCTGAAATTCCCGTTCTAGTATTTACTAATAGCAATCAACTGGATTGCAGAGTAGAAGCAGCTCGTCTAGGTGCCCATAGCTTTTTAAACAAACCTATGCCTGTTGTGCAATTGCTAACCGCAGTCAACATAGCAGTCAACCAACAAATTAATACTGAAGCCAAAGTTCTTGTAGTAGATGACGATCCTTTAGTATTACATCAGGTTAGCAGTTTATTATCGCCTTGGGGACTACAAGTAATACTATTACAAGAGTCTCAAAAATTGTGGGAAGTTTTAGAATCTACTAAACCCGATCTGCTAATTTTGGATATTGAGATGCCATATTTTAATGGTATAGATTTATGCCAAGCAATACGTAGCGATCTCTCTTGGAATCGCTTACCTGTACTATTTCTCTCGGCTCACTTTGAACCAGAAATACTATATAAAGTTTATGCTGTGGGAGCTGATGACTATGTTAGAAAACCAATTGTCGAACCAGAATTAGTTGCCCGGATTTTAAATAGGTTAGAACGGACAGATCTGAGAAAGAAATTATTATATAAATATTATCAACAGCCAGTTTGATACCATGCTCGCAAAACGCATCTTAGTAATTGATGACGAAAAAAATCTGTGTACAGTAATTCAGGCCTGTTTAGAAAACTTTGGGCGTTGGCAAGTCTTGGTAGCACAGTCTGGTAGTGAAGGCTTGGCTTTAGCCACAACTGAACATCCTGATGCAATTCTTTTAGATGTAATGATGCCAGATATAGACGGAATGGCACTTTTTCAAAAATTGCAAGACAATTCAACTACCTGCGAAATTCCAGTTATTTTACTAACGGCTAAAGTACAAACAGTAGACTTAAATCAATTTGCCCAGTTGGGCGTCGCCGGAGTGATTGCCAAACCCTTTGACCCATTGCGTCTATCGGAAATAGTTGCAAGCACTCTGGGGTGGCAGTTTTAAGGGACTTTCAGATAACAATATTGCATCGCGGCGATGAACGCTGAAGAAGTAGGCTTTGCTTAAAAGCTTACCTTGGTGGTCTGAGCTATAAATAACTTGAAAAATGCTCAGAATTTCCTCATAATTATCCTTTAATTTTAAAGATAGTTAGTTGGGGCATGTTTATTAATAGGGGATCGGAAAATTGTTTGGCTGACAATTTACCTTCCTTTCTCCGCAACCAAATAACATCGCGGTTCTCAATTGTATTAAATACAACATTTATTTTGAGGGATGTGCATCTTGCCTGTCCTCAGAGTTTAAGACGATCGTCCCAATAGAAAAAAGTGCCTTGTACTCAATTAAGAGCCGTTATCCCTCTGCTGTTTCTATCTTTAATTGACATTTTTATATGTCCAAAAAGCGTATTCTCTTGATTGATGATGAAAAATCCTTAGCCACGGTAATTCAGGCTTGTTTAGAAAATTTAGCTGACTGGACAGTACTCAAGGCTGAATCTGGCACAGAGGGATTACTCAAAGCCCAAACTGAAAAGCTGAATGCTATTTTGCTTGATGTTATGATGCCAGATATCGATGGATTTACGGTATTACAACAGTTAAAAAATAATCCTGCTACTGAAAGTATTCCGGTAATGTTAATTACTGCCAAAGTAGAACCTACCAAGCATCATCAATATGCCGAGTTGGGAATTGTCGGTGTCATTAATAAACCTTTTGACCCTTTAAAGCTAGCAGAACAGGTAGCAGGGATGTTGGGCTGGAACTGATCGTCTAGCTATCGTTTTGGATGTGTCACCTTAGTCGTAGAGGCAGGTAAAAGAAGTAAATGTCTAGGCAATTTCCTCAAAGATAAAACTAAATAAAATACTATATTTAATGTAGAAAAATTGCTGCACAATTACAGACAGTAGGAGCAAAAATTAATGATTATGGAACCAGAAAATTTTATTGATTATTACAACTATGAAGCTGAAGATTTAAAGGCAGAAAATGTAATTTTTCAAGCTTATTTATCTGCTTTTTTTCGACATCAGGCTTACATTTATAATTTATACAATACTGGGAAGATATATGAGTCTCAAGCAACTGAAAGAATTAATGCAGCTTGGGAGAAAGTAAAAGTAATTAAAAAAGATCTGCAATACCAATTAAATTCTCATAACTATGATGCAAACACCCAGTTTTATTTAGTTAAAACTAGGGACTTTTGCTTAAACTTAGAAGATCGATTGGGTTTATGGAATTAGTCAGTTTAAATTATAAAATTTATTAAATAACTTTCGTATTACTTTTATTTATTTTAGGAATTGTAAAATAAAAAATACTACCTTTTCCTAAGGTACTTTCTGCCCAAATTATGCCACCATGCTGTTGAATAATACCACGACAGATAGCTAGCCCTAAACCTGTTCCTCCTTTTTGCCGGGAATCGCTAGCATCAACCTGTTGAAACCGGGCAAAAATACTTTCTAGCATCTCATCAGGAATTCCTCTACCCTGGTCTTGGACTTTAAATAAAACGCGATCGCTTAATTCTTCCAAACTCACCGCTACTGTGCTATTTGTCGGTGAAAATTTGATGGCATTACCGATTAAGTTGACTAGAGTTTGGATAATGCGATCGGGGTCTACCCATATCTGCATAGAACTTAATAACATAACTAAAGAAACATTATTTTCAGAGGCTAGAGCATTGACTGTTTCTACAGATTTGCGGATAAGCGTAGCAGCATCACACCATTGCTTAACTATAGTAAATTTGTTTGATTCTAAATGTTCTAAATCTAAAATGTCATTTACTAAGCGTACTAACCGTTCCGTATCGTTGTAAGCAATGTCTAACATTTGTTGAGCTGTTTCTGGTTGCGCTTGTAATACTCCAGCTGCTAACAATCCCAAAGCACCACGAATAGCAGCTAAGGGTGTTCGTAATTCATGACTAACAATTGAGATAAATTCTTTCTTCATTTTCTCAATTGCCCGACTTTCAGTAATATCTTCGATTGTACCTACATAGCCCATTAGCTCATTTTTCTCAGAGAGAATGGGAACGATGGTGATGCGAAAAAATCGTAGGGTTGAATTAGAGAGAATGTAGCGTACTTCCGAACAAAATTCTTGGTTGATTGTTGCTAATGCACGCCATTGTGGTAAAAATAATGCTAAATCGTCTGGGTGAATAAATCGCATCCAGCGATCGCCGAATGATTCTTCAATACTCAATCCGCTAATTACTTGAAAACGGGGATTGGTATAAATATTCATTCCGTGGATATCACTTCTAAATATACCAATTGGTGCAGACTCGCTGAGAGTCCGAAATAAAGTTTCACTTTCTCGCAATGCTTCTTCAACTCGTTTGCGATCGCTGATATCAATGCTCACGCCGATGATTATCCAACAATCGGTTTCCTCTTGGCGATGAGAAGAATAAGTAGTAGAAATCCAGCGTAGAGAACCATCTTTATGACGGAATCGATATTCAATAGAGCTAGTACCTTCATTCACACTCAGCTGAAAGCGAGAATAAATTACTTTTTCTCGGTCTTCAGGAAATACCCTTGAGAGCCACAGATCTTTATCAGCAAGGATTTCGCATGGAGTATAACCGAAAATTACTTCGCTAGCAGTAGACTGATATTCATATTCCCATTCTTGATTGCTAGATACGCGAAAACTAAAAATTGAAGCGCTAGCTGTGGAAAGAATATTTTTTAATCGTTTTTCGGAAGCTTGTAGAGCCAGTTCTAGGCGTTTGCGATCGCTAACATCAATGCTTACTCCCGTTACAATCCAGCAATCAGCTGCTTCATCCCGATGGGAAGTGTAAGTGGCAGAAATCCAACGCAGAGAACCATCTTTGTGGTAAAAACGATACTCAACAGTAGCAGTACGTTCAGCAAAAATTTCTTCAAATAGTGGATAAATAACTCGATCTCGATCTTCTGGAAATACCTTTGACATCCAAAGCTGTTTATTAGAGGTAATTTCCTGTGCTGTATAGCCAAAAAGAATTTCGCCACCAATAGATTGATACTCATATTCCCAGTCGTAATTGGCAAAAACCCGAAGACTGACAATTGAGGCGCTAGCTGTAGTGAGTATGCTGTTTAATCGGGTTTCTGAAGCTTGTACAGCCAATTCTAATTGTTTGCGATCGCTAATATCAAAAGCTAGTCCTTGAAGAATCGGAGTTTTGCCATCTGGCGCTAGCACACGCATAGCTCGATCCTGCACCCAAATAATTTTACCTTCATGGGTGAACATCCGATATTCTGCAATCAAAGGTTCTCCCGTTTCAATCGTATATTCAAAAATTTTTTGGATGCGTTCGCGATCTTCGGGATGCACATAGTTCGCCCAAGTATTTAAGTGACCCGCAACCCATTCTTCGGGGGGGATGTTGAGTAATTGGTAAATTTGGGGGCTAATATAAGCGAATTCAGCAGTAGCGATAGTGGGTGCAGTGTAAAAAATTCCAGGTATTTGTTCAACTAAAGTTCTGTATTGCAATTCCGCTTGTCTGAGCTTTTCTTCTGCTCGTTTGCGATCGCTAATTTCGATACTGCTACCAACAATGCGATAAACCCGCGAATGTTCGTTCAATAAAGGTGTCAAGCTAGTAATCCACCAGGTATCTTGTCCTTTAAAGGGTAAACATTCTTCATAGGTAATAGTTTCTCTAGCAGTTACACAAGCTTGATAATGCTGTCGAATTGATGAGGCCATTTCCGGAGGAAATAGATCTTCTGGAGTTTTGCCTTGCATATCCACAGAACGCATACCTGATAAACGTTCAGCAATCGGATTTAACCCCACAAAGCGAAAGTCATTATCTTCAAGAATATCTACTACAAAAATGCATTGTTCAACACCGTTATAAATACTGCTTAAAAACTTTTCTTTCTCTTGCAAAGCTTTCTCTGCTAAGAACCTTTCTGTAACATCCTGTGCAGTTCCATACAGACGAATCACCTGACCATCCGCATTCAATTCTGCATGGCCAATACCTTCTGTATAGCGAGGCGGATCGTCTGGTTGGGTATTTAATCGCAGTATTAGTTTGTAAGATTCACCTGTAGTAATTGCCTGCTCAACCGCTTGATGTAATTTCTCTGCATCTTCTGGGTGATACAGTTGCAGGTTTTCTTCATAAGTAGGTTCTCGTAACGCTGGATCTCGATTTAATATGTGGAAAAGCTCCTCCGTCCAAGTAATTTTTTGCGTAGCCAAATCAAACTCCCAGTTACCAATCTTGGCAATTTTCTGGGCTTCTATCAGCAAAGCCTGATTCTTACGTAGGGTTTCTTCAGTATGTTTAATGTCAGTAATATCGAGTCGGATACCTTCCCAACAAATGCGTCCATTATCCAGGCGGCGAGGAGTTGAACACAGGCGCACCCAACGGATGTCTCCTTGCGGGGAATACTCCCGTAGTTGAATATCGAATACTGACATCGTTTGCACAGACTCCTCCTGTTTATGGAGGATGTGAGGTATATCTTCTGCTAAAACGTTGTTAAACAGCAGACTTGAATCGGTCAAGATCGCTTCGGCTTGCAATCCATTTGTCTGTTCCACGCCAGCACTGATGTAATAAAAGCGATTGCTACCATCTAATTCCCGAACCATCTGGTAGATAAAGCCATTGGGAATATGGTCTCCAATCGCCCGCAAAAAAGCTTTTCGTTCTCGTAAAGCTTGTTCTGCTTGTTTGCGCTCTGTAATATTGGATTTTACACTGATAATTAGCCAAGATTGGGTTGTTTCCTCCCACTCTGTATTGAAGGTATCGGAAATCCAGCAGATTGACTCATTTTTGTGAGAAAAGCGATATTCAAAGCTAACTGTTTGCTGAATAGCGATCGCATTCTGAAGCTGTTGAAAGTATAAATCTCTGTCTTCTGGTGACAGCTGAGAACTCCAAAGATTTTGATCGGCTAAGAATTCATCTGGAGAATAGCCTAAAATATGCTCGCAACTAGCAGAAATATACTCATACTCGAATTCTTGATGCGATCGCTGTCTAATTCTGCTGACAATCGTGTTTGTATTGCTGAGAATTCGATCGAGCTGCGCTTGTGACTGTGCTTGTGTTTGTGTAAGGTGGTCGCAGCGATCGAATTCCTGTGTTAGTGCCGGCTGAATACTTCGATCTGTGATGATACCTAATAGTTGCTCCTGCTCGTCCAAAACTGGCAGATAGGAGATTTGATGCTGCTGCAACAGGCGGACGATAGGAAATACATCGCCTAACTCTGATGCTCTAACGGTAATGACGTTGTGTACCATTACATCTTTTAGGGTAGCAACGTTCAAGTTTATCCCTGATGCGATCGCCTTGACCAAATCTCTTTCAGTAAAAATTCCTAATATCCGGTCTTGCTCTAAAACCAAGACATAGCCTGTCTCTAGCCGACTCATCACTTGCACTGCAAACTCAACTGATACCTCTGGCGATAGTGTTGTCACACACTTTTGCATAAATTGAGCTTGTGGAAAGAGCAGCATAATATCTGAGATATTTGGGTACAGCTAAGTGTCAGTACAAACCAGATCGAGGCTTGATTGCATCACGACAGTGAGAAAATTACAGAATAGCCCAAGCAGAGAATAACTAGGTCTTAAGGTAGTCAATAATTCTCAGCGCGTTCTCTAAGCTAGTACAGTAAGGCAAAAATCAAGAGATTATTCAAAATCCATCAAAAGTTTACCTCATCAGTTTTTTACATTTTGACTAGTGCGCAGCTGTAAGAGTCTTAATTCATTAGTAAATCCTATACAATGCATTAGGCTTTTGTATGACTTAACATTTAGCAAAGTAAACTACGCTACTGAAACTGTCAAATATCGATTTCGAGAAAATCTGTATCTTATGCAACAGAAAATTAAATTGGGATTTTAAGTATAAGTAACTACAATATATAAAATAGTTTTTGTAAAAAATTTAACCGTTTTTTGATTGATAACCGGATTTTTAGCTACTTACCGACGACTCAACCAAAGAAAGTAAGTAATTTTATGTTAGAAAATATCCAAGTAACCTAGATGAATATTTCTGAATGCATATATTGATGAGACAGCTAGTTCCTAAAACATATATGGAGTCGAAGTTTGTCTATCAAAAGCATTAGATATAAATATAGCAGCATATATATAAAGAAATTAAATAGAAATACGGAGTCAAACAGCTTATTTCTCCGAGTAGATGCATAAATAAATTTGACCTATTAAATTAAAATAAAGTTTAATTAAAGTTCTTAAATGATTCGGTTAAAAGTGCTAGGCGCAAATTTGGAAATGCCTATGCCAGCGACTTTTTTTACAATCATCAACAACAAACTATGAACGCTACCACTGAAAAACGCATCGCTTTAATTTCAGTTCACGGAGATCCGGCAATTGAAATTGGTAAGGAAGAAGCCGGAGGACAAAATGTTTACGTCCGACAAGTGGGTGAAGCACTAGCGCGGTTGGGATGGCAAGTTGATATGTTTACCCGCAAAGTGAGTGCGGAGCAAGAAACGATAGTTCAGCATAGTGATAATTGTCGAACCATCCGTTTCCAAGCAGGTGCTTTAGAGTTTGTACCGCGAGACAATCTTTTTGACTATTTACCAGAATTTATAGATAAGTTTTTGGAATTTCAACGAAAAAATGGCATTACCTATGAGTTGGTTCACACTAACTACTGGCTCTCAAGCTGGGTAGGAATGCAATTGAAGAAGCTCCAAGGATGTAAACAGGTTCACACATACCACTCTTTAGGAGCAGTTAAGTACAACACAATCGCAACAATTCCTGTAATTGCTAGTAAGCGATTAGCAGTAGAAAAAGAAGTTTTGGAAACAGCAGAAAGAATTGTCGCGACGAGTCCGCAAGAAAAACAACATATGCGATCGCTCGTTTCTACTAAAGGTAATATTGATATCATTCCCTGCGGTACAGATATTCAGCAATTTGGCTCTATCAATCGCCAAGCAGCACGGGCTAAGTTAGGTATTGACCCAGATACAAAAGTTGTATTGTATGTAGGTCGTTTCGATCCGCGCAAAGGTATAGAAACAGTAGTCCGTGCTGTGGGAGCCTCTAAGTTGCGTGCGTCGCAAAAACTTCATCTAATTATTGGTGGTGGTAGCACTCCCGGTAATAGCGACGGTATCGAACGCGATCGCATCGAAGGTATTATTAATGAATTGGGTATGAACGATATGACCACCTTACCCGGTCGTCTCTGCCAAAAAGTTCTACCCACTTACTACGCCGCTGCTGATGTATGCGTTGTTCCCAGCCACTACGAACCCTTTGGACTTGTAGCGATCGAAGCAATGGCTAGCGGTACGCCAGTGGTAGCCAGTGATGTTGGTGGACTTCAGTTTACTGTCGTCCCTGAGGAAACTGGCTTATTAGCACCAGCACAAGATGTACCCGCTTTTAGAGAAGCCATTGACCGAATTCTGATGAATCCAGAATGGCGTGATGAATTGGGTAAAGCTGCTAGAGAGCGCGTTATTAATAAATTTAGTTGGGATGGTGTGGCGTCTCAACTCAGCGAACTTTACACCCAACTATTAGAACAGCCTGTAGCAGCATCTGTAGTACAAACTTTAGAGCAAAGCTTGGAAAAACCTGCCGTAAAACCTGCGGTAGAATCTACCAAACAACCGGCTCTACTCAGCTAATTGAGCTACTGCAATTTTTGAGCGTAACTAATCGTTAAAATCATAAAGGGGAAGGTATTTTACCTTCTCCTTTTAATGTTTCATCCTTGGCAAACGCAGAGCATAAGAATAGTTGTCTATGCATTTTGGCACTATACTGAGCATCTACGTTTGAAGCCAATGGCTAATTGATGTGCAACCAGTTGACTTTACCACCCTTACAGCTGCTTGTAGCGAACTACGCGCTCACTGGCTACCATCTCGGACAGAACAGGTTTTCCAGCGCGATCGCTATACTATCTCTGTAGCATTACGTACCTTAAAACAGCGGGGTTGGCTAGAGATTTCCTGGCATCCCCAAGCTGCACGCATTTGTATTGGCGAGCCGCCACCGCGCACACCAGATACTTTTACTTTTAGCCAACAACTTATACATCAGTTGGGTGGTTTGGCACTGATAGCTATTGAGGCGATCGCTCCTTGGGAGCGTGTTGTTGATTTACAATTTGCTCGTCGTCCTGGGGAAAGTCCGCTTTACCACATCTATGTGGAAATCATGGGCAAATACAGCAATGTCATTCTCACCGATGCCAGCAATTTAATTATCACTGCTGCCCATCAAGTTAGCCAGCAACAATCCAGCGTCCGTCCTATCCAAACCGGACAACTCTATGAAACGCCACCGAAACTCACAGGCCCAGTTCCCAGTTTGAGCGAATCTCAACAACGTTGGCAAGAAAGAGTTAGTTTAGTACCGGGAGGCATTAAACGTCAGTTACTCAAAAGTTATAGCGGCTTGAGTGCGGCACTGGTAGATTCAATGGTGCGATCGGCAAACATCGCACCAGACACAACTACCGATAGTCTCACTCCTGAAAATTGGCAACAATTATTTGCGCAATGGCAAGTATGGTTACAAGCTTTAAATGATGAAAAGTTTCACCCAGCTTGGACTGCTGAAGGCTATACGGTAATGGGTTGGGGTGCGGTGACACCAGCAACAGATATCCAACAGTTACTCAATCGCTACTACACCGATCGCCTAAACGAACAATTATTTTCCCAGCTGCGCCATCAGCTAAGTCAAAAACTGAATAACATTTTGGCAAAATTACGGCTGAAAGCTAACACCTTTTCTGAACGCTTGCAGCAATCAGATCGCGCTGATGAATATCGTCAAAAAGCAGATTTGTTGATGGCGCATCTGCAAAACTGGGAAGCAGGAATGAAGGAGATTACTCTCCCAGATTTTGAGACTGGCTTACCAGTAGCGATCGCGCTTCAGCCAGATAAAAATGCCGTACAAAATGCCCAAAGCCTTTATAAACAGCACCAAAAGCTCAAACGAGCGCGGGCGGCGGTAGAACCCCTACTTGCAGAAGTGAATGGGGAAATTGCATATTTAGAACAAGTAGAAGATGCGATCGCCCAAATAGAAAAATACCAAACATCTGAGGATTTACAAGCTCTCGAAGAAATCCGCGATGAGCTAATTGGACAAGGCTATCTAGAAGATCCAGAATACCGCAACCGCAGTAACAATGAAGCTACTAGCAGCTTTCATCGTTACCGCACACCCAGCGGTTTTGAAGTCTTAATCGGGCGCAATAATCGCCAGAACGACCAATTAACCTTTCGCGTCGCTGGAGATTATGACCTATGGTTCCACGCGCAAGAAATTCCTGGTAGTCATGTATTACTCCGTTTAGAGCCAGGGGCTGTCCCTGAAGAAACAGATTTACAATTTGCTGCTAACTTGGCTTCTTACTACAGCCGCGCTCGTCAAAGTGACCAAGTACCAGTGGTGTATACTCAGCCAAAACACGTCTATAAACCCAAGGGAGCCAAACCAGGAATTGCTATTTACAAGCAAGAGCGTATCCTTTGGGGAAAACCACAATCAACAGTCCAAAGCCAATTGGCTAATGACAATTGACGTGTTATTGCCAGAGAAAGATGTTGAATTATTCTCCAAGATAGAGGTTATTAACCTGTTAAGCTATCTTTTTTTGGTAAATTTTTACTAAAAAACTGTGTTGACTGCTACAATATTGTTAAGAAAAGTTGCCTGTTGCATTTTGGGAACGCGCAACTAGGTTTTAACTCTATTGAGAAGACAACGCGGAAAAATATTTTTGAGACCAGCTGTGGGAGGCTGGTCATTTTTTTTGGGTTATCCCAACTAACTCGATAATTGCAATTTTATCGATGCGATCGAACACAACTTGAGTAACATCCAATAACCTGATGGTTCCTACGGTCTCTATGAAAACTCGTTCTCTAACGACTACATCACAAGGCATTACTAAAATTAATTCTGACTAAGTAATACTAATCTGATTCCAAAATTTAAGTAATTTCCGCATGGTTGATTGCGAATCTACGTTAAATCAACTAATATTCTTATACCTTACTCTGTCATAGATTCTAGTAATACGAGATTTTACATAAATACCTGCGATCGGAATTTGTTTTTCATACAATAACGTGCCTTTTTTTGCATAAAAATACTGAAAAATATTCTCAAAAAATTGTTTTATACCTATTTATATATGTGTGCTTGTTTCTATCTTTAGACTGAGGTGAGAAAAATGATTTTTTTGTAAAAAATGTTGCTTTGCTCTACACAGTTATATCTTTTATATGCCAGGGTATAGATATGCTAAATGCGAAATTAATCCAATTAAGTCTACACTCTTTAAGTGCAGCAAAGTTGAAGCATTAGGTAAGATAATTGCCTGAGATCCAAAGAGAAACAACGGTTATTTGGTGTAAAAGATAAAACCCAGCAGAAATGCTGGGTTTTTACTTCAATTTCTGCAAAAAAGATCCGAATCTTTTTTAGGCGACTTTTAAACTACAAGTAACGTTAGAAACTAAATGTAGTTCTTAAAGCACCAATCACAACATCGTCATTTTGCTCATTGTGATCTGGTGCTGTCAGCCAAATCACTCCTGGAGTAATACTGATATTGTCGCTCACCTTGTATTGGTAGAAAGCTTCAATGTGATAAGAAGTATCTGGGTCTCTGTCTAGTCCAGTAATGTTGGAACTTGTAACTTTTGGTTCCATACCGAAGATAAAACCAGCTAAGTTCCCTTCCTTACCAAGATCGGGTAGTCCTAAAGTCACAGCCCAGTTCCAGACATCAACACTGCCTCGGTTAATTGTATCTCCGGCTGTGGATAGGTTGCGAGTATTGGTATATCCTACCCAGCCTCCCAACACAAATTTTTTACTCAGGGCGAAAGATGCTTCTATACCATAGGAATTACTAGAAGTAGGTACGGGAACAGCTTCTTCACTTCCGGTTAAATTTTGAACTACTCCACCAAGAAACGAGCCGACGTTTGCCCGATTGCTACCAGTCGCCAATTCCTGATTGTAGGCATTAATGTAGGTGAAGGCAACTTTCAGGCGATCGCTTGGTTTAAAGATTAGCTGTGCTAAAGCACCGTATCCACCATTAAATAAACCATTTCCGGGAGTAGGATTGTTAGCTGAACTCGCCAAATACCCCAAACTCAGTGCTAATTGGTTGCTAAAATCATAATTTACTCCTAACCCAGCACCATTCATCTGATAATAAATCGGGTTGCGTGTCCCAAAGGTAGACAAGGCCCCAAAGCTACCATCTCCATCAAAGAGATTTATGGTATCCGTAATGTCATCTGCTGCACCAGCATTGGCAAGAGCAATTACTTGCAGTTTTTCACCAATCGGAAATTGGTAATATAGTGCATCGATAAAAGCGTCATTTGTACCATCTTCCCCAGCAAAGAACAAGTTACCCTCTGGTGTCCCAATGTTGGGGCTGAGAATATTATTGGTTTGAATTCTGGTAAACAGCGTATCTTTACCCGTGAAGCTAGTGGCCAATTCAACTCTTGCCCGTGCCCCAAGAGTTGTATTCTTGTCTATAATTTCTTCACCATTGACTTGATTACCTGATAAAACATCGCTGACTACGGTCACTACTTCTCCTTGCAGTTTGGTAGTGATAGAAAATTGATTTGCTTCTAACTCCGCAGTCTTGGCTTCCAATGCATCCACCCGACCCCTTAGTGTTGCCAATTCTGCGGCAAAGTTCTCTTGTAGTGTTTGCAGTTTAGCTAAGTCTTCTTTTGTCACTAAATCGGCTGTACCTGTGGCGATAAGTTCGTTGACACGATTGAGACAAGCATTTAAACCAGCAGCAAATTCATATCTTGTCATTGCGCGATTACCCCGGAATGTACCATTGGGATAACCTGCTATACAACCGTAACGTTCTACTAAAGATTGCAATGCCTGAAAGGCCCAATCTGTAGGCTGCACATCTGATAGTTGAGATACTGAGGTAACTTGAGACATTGACTGTTGTTGCAGGAAATTCTCAGTCTCTTGTTCTACATCAGCTGCAACAAGCGGCTCGCTAATTTCACCCGCCACTGCTGCTGCACTCAAAAATAGCATTGCACCGCCAACTGCTGAACTAGCCAGCAGAGACTTCCATACTTTCCGCATGTTTCCCTCACACCTATTGATAGTAAATGGCTACACTACCATGCTTTGAATTCAAGCTTATTAAAAACTATTCTCAATATAATATCAGGAAGCTGAGAATTTTTTTAAAACTTTCAGTCAGGAAACTATCATCAATCAAATAACCAAAATTTTGGATGTGATGGCTTACACCCCGATTGCATGAGAATGAGAATTATTATAATATGAGATTTAGAATCAATCTCATTGTCAATAGGCATTTTAACGAAGACAGCGCCAGCTAGTTTTCGGAGGGGAAAAACTGTGGTTCGCACTCATATAGAACCTAAAAAAGGCAGAACAAGAAGTGGTATTCTGCCTCTAATTGTGCTGTCGATATTATCAATAGCTAGTTGCAACCAATCGTTAACAGATCGGAAAGCAGCTTCCCAAGATTTACCATCTGCGAAAAAAACCAAAATAGTAACGACATTTTTACCGATATATTGGTTTACTAAAGCAGTAGCTGGAGATGCAGCAGAGGTAGAAATTTTAGTGCCGCCAGGTACGGAAGTACATGAGTATCAAGCCAAACCCGAAAATGTGAGAGCGATCGCTACTGCTAATGTATTAGTCAAAAACGGTTTGGGGCTGGAGAAATTTCTGGAAGAAACTGTCAAAAATGCCCAAAATCCCAAATTAACTGAAATCGACAGCAGTAAAGGTATAAAATCAATTGGTGCAATTTCACCCATTGTCAACACTGCTAAAAATGAAAAAGACCACGACCACGAACACGAACATACTGAGGGTAATCCCCACATTTGGCTAGATCCTGTTTTAGCAAAACAACAGGTAACAAATATTCGCGATGGGTTAATTGCAGCCGATCCTCAAAATCAAGCTACCTATGTGTCTAATGCAGCAGCTTATATTCAAGAATTAGATACCTTAAATAGGCAATTTCAGCAGACTTTGCAGAAAAATCCTAACTGCACCTTTGTCACTTTTCATGATGCTTATCCATATTTAGCTCAACGTTATAACCTCAAGCAAGTTGCAGTAGTAGAAATTCCTGAAGATCAACTCTCTCCAGCAGACATACAAAATGTAACTAATGCCGTCAAGAAATATCAGGTTAAAGCCTTATTGAGCGAACCAGGAACAGACAATAAATTACTAAAAAATCTCTCCCAAGACTTAAAGTTGAATTTGCAAACACTAGATTCCTTAGAAAATGGCGATCCAGATCCTCAGTATTATTTCAAGGCAATGAAAGCTAATTTGCAGACTCTGGAAGCAGCTTGTAAGTAAGTCAATCTAGTGATAGAAGAAATAGAGCACTTTTTATTCGTAATTATTAAGCATTTACCACTTTTATTTACTCATGATAAATGACAAGCAAGAAATAGCATCACCTATTTTAAAAGTAGAGGGATTAACTGTATATCAAGGCAGTTACCTAGCAGTGCGAGATGTTTCTTTTGAATTATTACCTGGGACAGATACAGCTATCGTAGGGCCTAATGGTGCAGGTAAAAGTACATTAGTAAAAGCAATTTTAGAATTAATTCCGCATAATGCAGGCAAGATTGAAATATTTGGTCGCCCAATGCAAAATTTAGGGCATCTACGCCATTTATTGGGCTATATGCCACAAAATTTTATCTTTGACCGCAGCTTTCCAATTTCGGTTAGTGAGTTGGTAGGATTAGGATGGGCTAGGATTCCCAGAGAAAATCAGCCTAAAAGTTCATTATGGAAAAGGTGGTGGAAACAAGATCGGGAAAAATCAGTAGCAGTGGTGCAAGCTTTAAAGCGAACTGATGCTTACCATTTGCGACATCAAGCTATTGGGACTCTCAGCGGCGGTCAGCTCAAACGGGTATTATTGGCTTACTGTTTAGTCACACCCCGAAAACTTTTAGTACTAGATGAAGCATTTGCCGGAGTAGATGTACAAGGTGCAGCAGATTTTTATCTCTTGCTCAACGAGCTAAAGCGTGAGGAAGGTTGGACAATATTACAAGTTTCCCATGATATTGATATGGTTAACCACCATTGCGATCGCGTTCTTTGTCTCAACCAAACAGTTGTTTGCACTGGTAAACCAGAAATTGCCCTTTCACCCAAAAACCTCTTAGCAACCTACGGCCCTGGCTTTAGTCGTTACCAGCATCATCACTAAAGAAGTAGGCCGTTGCAATGAAATCTAACTAGCATGAGTCGTCATTTGTGATTAATGAAAAAAATTACCGAGTAATCTGTGATAAATAAAAAGCTAATAAGTTAAAAAGCTTACAAATGAATTTATTCACTGATTGCCAGATAACTTGGCTCGCGATCGCCAATACGCAAGATTTGGTGAGTTTATTACAATTCCCATTTATGCAGCGTGCGATCGCGGGTGCTGTTTTAATGGGAATACTTGGCGGTTTGTTAGGCAGTTTTGTCACTTTACGCCAGTTATCTTTTTTTAGCCATGCTGTCGGTCATGCAGCATTAGTAGGTGTAGCGCTAGGTGTCTTACTACAATTAAATCCTACGTGGATGTTACTGCCATTTACCCTAGTTTTTGGTGTGATTGTTCTCTACTTGATCGACAAAACCGATTTAGCAAGCGATAGCGTACTCAGTATAGTTCTTTCCGGAGCCTTGGCGATCGGTGTTATTCTCACAAGCCTAATCAAAGGCTATCGCGGCAACTTGATGGGAGTGCTGTTTGGGGATATTCTCGCTATTGATGCCACAGATTTAATATTGACACTGCTTGTCTTAGTAAGTAGCAGTATATTCTTACTCTCAACCCTAAGACAGCAAATTTTGTTGACTTTGAACGCAGATGTAGCCCAGGTACAAGGTATTCCAGTTCAGTTGTATCGTTATGGTTTTGTAATCTTGCTTTCATTAGCTGTGGCTGTAGCCATTAAGGCTGTCGGCGTTTTGCTAGTCAACGCTTTTTTAGTGATTCCTGCTTCTACTGCCAAATTAATGAGTCACCATTTTACCCGTTTCTTAGTATTTTCAGTAACGATTGGTTCTATTACCAGTCTTGTAGGCATGATAGTTTCGGGTATTTTTAACTTAGCCTCTGGGCCTAGTATTGTTCTAGTTCAGTTTCTGGTGTTCGTGGCTGTATTCCTCTGGATCAAGTTGACGATGAAAGTAGCCTAAAAAATTTTTGCTCACAATACTTGCACAATCATTCTATGTTTGCTACATTAATTAATCGTGGCAGAAAAAAGCCCAGCCGGGATAGCTCAGTCGGTAGAGCAGAGGACTGAAAATCCTCGTGTCACCAGTTCAAGTCTGGTTCCTGGCATACATTACAGCCAAATATCCTTTCTGGCATAAGGCATAACTGGCATAAAACTGGCATAAGGAAAACCCTTGTGCCAGTGACTATTTTAGGGGTGTTCTACGTCATCCGTTCGGGTGTGAATATCCTCACATCAGCTTTGCGATAGCGCATGACCCGCGAAAACCTTATGCCAGTTTATGTCAGATGGTTTGATGGACAGCACAGGCACTTGTGGGGCAATGGAACAGATAGATAAGTTATTCTGATATCTTAGATACTAGAACAATGTTTTTGTTTATAACCTGTTCTGAGGGCATCCATCAGGGGAACTGGTAAATATAGTGTTCCCCTATAAGTGGCGCTTATCTTTATGAACGAAAGTCTCCAGCAACAGGTTTCACGTGTAAGTCAGTAGCAGCATTCCGCCTGCCAGTATCATGCTTTGCAATGGTCTTTGGCGCGTTAAACCACAAGTTACCTCTGTTATCTACTTCAGCGATTACGTCGATGTGCCCAACCGTACACCATGTAGTAGGAAGGATAAACTCTACTTTGTCGCCAACTTGCGGATACCATCTCTCTGGCTCAGTTTGTTCTGAAGCATCTGAACCTTCACTGAAGCATGACTGAAGCATTGTCTGAAGGATAGAACCATTGCCCTGTATGGATTCTGAAGGGTCTGAAGCATTTTCAGTAGTTACGCACGTAGGGAAAATATTTTTTTGTTCTAACAGACAACCTGTTTTTATTTCTATATCAATTGGATGTGCTAAAAATGCTTCAGATGCTTCAGTTTCCTTGTGCAGCAAGGATTCCATGCTTCGGGAATGCTTCAGTGATGCTTCAGTCCCCATGTATAATGCTTCAGACATCAACTCACTGGGCTTAAGAGCAGCATCTTCACTTGCTCTCAGTCTGATGCCCCATAGACAATTTTGTCCTTTGGTGTTTCTACCCTTTCGCACTCCCCAACCTAAGAATGTGAGATGTTCTTCCAGTTTTTTGGAAAAAGCTTTATGTGACTTAGGTTGTCTATGGGTCTGTTCGCAAAATGCCCCATATCTGCCATATAGAGTGTGGGTTCCAAAAAAGATATCCTCCCCTTTTTCTAATTCCCTTGCGTTAGCCCCTATTTGGACGTAGGACAGGCTTGACTGTACCAGATGTTCATTTATGAAGTCAGCCACGCTTTCTTCGCTTATATGGGCTTCCCAGTCGCGGAGTAGTGATGTTTGCCCTTTGTGCTTCAAAACTCGCTCTATGGTTTCCTCTGGGATGGTCAACAGGTAGTTAGTCCATGCTGGTAATTGGGCAGAAAGTTTAGCTCTTAACCTGCTATCTCTTTGTTCAGCAGGTAGTTGCTTATTGAAGTAGACAAGAATAGCTCGACGTAAGACGCTTTTTAGATTGTCGCCAGTGAAAGCAAGGATATTCATTGTTGCTGCTACCAAACCTTCAAAGATAAAATCTCTAGCATCCTTGCCCTTGCGTTCATATCTCAATGCACCCTCTCCAGTGGCAGAGAGAAAATTCTGTAGCCTGCCATTGTACTTGTCAGCATCGTCAAACATCAAAAGACGCTTACCTTTGGCATTGCTAGGTTCAAAGTTGTTCTCACAGAATGCTGGCAGTGTACTGTTGTGGCAATTTCTCCTGCCTACCAACTCTTGAAGTAATGCCGCATAAGTGCCCTTGCCAGTGCCAGGTTCCCCTATTAAGAATAAGCATTTTTGTAGGGTGTACATCCCCTTGAGTACAGCGGCAGCAAAACAATTGAGTATCTCGATATCACCCTTATTGCCATCTACCCAAAAATCAAAAGTGTCTTGGATGAGTGACCAGTCAGTCGCGCCAGGCTCATATTTTCTGGGCAATGACCATGTAAAGCGATTATTGGGGGAATGGTTAATAAATTCGTTATTGGAAGTGAGAACACCATTACTAAAGGGTATGCCATCATCCCATGTTGCGTTACCTTGCCATCTGAGACATAAGCGTAAAGTGTTACGCACTTCCTTGATAAATGATGCGCTGCTTTTCTGCTGATAAGTGTCCTTCACCTTGTCATATATAAGTGCATCAGCCTCATCATCATTAGCTTGACTCCATGCACCAGGCAATTCTTTTTCGTATATGAGCCATGAGCCAACACTGTAATCATACGCAAGGCAATCTTTCATTTGTCCAGACAGCGCATCAGCCACTTCTCCAGGCTCTAGTTTGTCATTGCGCTTGCTGTTGGATGCTTTGACATCAAACCGTTCAATGTACTCATCAAGAGTGAGCGCTCTTTCTAACCTTGCCCTCATCTCATCAACGCCATTCTTGCTAATAAAATCGTCCATCCCCTTACCTTCTGATACTTGCCATTGTCCTGTGGCTATTAGGCACTCAGCGCCAGCGTCAATAATGAGTTTCGCTAACTCTATAGATGCCTTGTGAACGTTGGGATTATCAGCACAATCAGCATCAAAAGCAATAATGAAACGCTTGATACCCATGCTTATTAGATGCTGAAGAAGTGGAATGAGTACCTTGGTTTCCTCATCGCGAGACTTCACTTTTGTTCGCCCATTCCATACGCCAGCTACTGATACAACTGGTAATCCAACACTTGCTGCTTTGATAGCCTTAAAATGCCCCTCGGTGATGATGCGGCAATTAGGGAAAGTTGTGTATGGGTTAAACTCTCCATGTGGTACTGATGGGATAAACAAGTCTGGTGTTTCACCTTTAGGCGATTCATACTTGATGTCTTTACCCTTGTTATCCTTCCTTGGTTCATCTCGTTTAAATTGCTGAGATTGCGAATTCTTCCCTATTATCCATCCTGTTCCTGGCTTACCTTCTAAGTCTCGGTTAGCGCATAAACAGTTCTCTTCTATCCACTTAGCTGAAATATCTCGTAGTGCTGCTAATGCTTCTACATCAGCGCTATAACCCTTTATCCGTCCAAGCAAGTCTGTAATGTATGCCATGTTCACCTTTTCTCGTTTGGTGGGTGAATGACATCTATGCCTGTGTGCCAGAAGGGGGGAAAGGTCATCCCCTTGATGACATCTACATCATTGAAGTGTTAACATCCCTATTGTGTATTGACGATGTTAACGCTTACAATAGTAGGCATAAAGTCATTTTATTTTCCTTCCCTAGGTCGTGCTGGTAACACTTCCTAGGGAAATTGCTTTATTAGGGTATCTGGGAGTGGTCACTATGTCTATCTTTACGAGTGACTAGAACTAGTCATTAGCAATAGACTTGATATCGATACCCAGTGCTGAAATCTTCTCTCTAATGGACTCAGCAAGCACCTTAGCCTTTGAATAGCGCGGATTTTTGGCTATGTCCTTTTCATTGATTTCCTGTTCCCACTGCTGAATCTCAGCATCCAGTTCAGCCAAGAACAAATACAAATCATCCAACTTTGGGGCAATGCTGGCTGGTACTCTTACCTGCTTGGTATCTTCCCCGTACTTTTTAGGTCTGCCACCTATACCTTTTCTGCTTCCTGGCTCATACGGTTTTCTCGGCATGACTGTTACTCTTGGGAATTTTGCGATCGCAATAGAAGCTGTGACTCGGTGTTTTCTGGAATCCTTATCTAATGCATATATTGAGTTTATGTGACAAAACTCAAGCCGTCAAGGGATGGTGGTATATTCAGTTTTCACTAATACTCAATATCCTTGCTAGTAAATCTTTTCCGTCGTTGTACTGTGCGCCACGATAACCAAGTACATCCTTAATGATTTTGCTATCGCTGTAGCCTGCCTCTTTCAAGGCTTTTACGGCATTTTTCAGCCCGTCTGAAACTGGTAAAATTGGCTGAACTTCTTGCTGTGGCGTGGTTTCAGTTTTTTCAACTGGTAAAAAAGGTTGTGGCACTGTTACCACCTTGTACCCTGATAGGTCTGGTAGCTGGCACGGTTCATCATCCACCATGCAACGGTACTTACCAGCCTGTAGCCATTGCACAAGTGACTCATCTTTCAGCTTCTTGGCATGAAGTACCGCGAACTTACCTAACCTTATATAGCGGAAATTGCTTCTCACCGCTCCATCACCTTCTATCCCCAGTGCTGTAACGCTATCGCTCTGGGATAGGGCAATAATGAACATCTTTGGCTTACGTCCTCTTCTGGCTATCTTCCCTAACCATTCGGGGGCAATAGAGCATTCATCTTTTAATATTGGGAATTCCTCAGCAATGATGCATAAATCCTTCCCTAGGTTGGCTTTGTCTCCATGCTTGGCACGTGAAACTATTCTTTCTTGCATTTCCCATAGGTCTTCATTCATTGAATTAGCAATAGTCTCGAAATCACCACCTTTTCCTATCACGTTTAAGCCTGTCCATTCATCGGGTGATGCATCTGGGTCATAGACTTTCACCTGTGAATTGTTCTGCTGTGCTAGCCATTGAGCTAGTGTGCTTTTACCTGTGCCAGTGTCGCCAATAATTAAGCAGTGTTTGCCAGCTATCGCTGATAAAATATCAATAGTCCTAACCATGTCAATTGTTGAATTATTCTCCTTGGTTGCCTCTACCGTGATAGCGGATAGGGGCATTCCATTTAAGGGCATAGCATCATAAAAACGCTCAAAGTGCTTTACACCTTGCTGTAATTTTTCGCATAACCAGACGATACCCTTGGCTGCAAATTTGATGATTGATAGGGATGTGTCTACCGCCATAAACGCTAATCTTCCACACATCCAGCCAGTGAAACGCGCCATCTGTCCAGCACTGGGAAATGGTTGATATACCCATGCATGACGCTCCATTCTTTGCATTGGAATATCAAGGTGAATAAGGTCGTTGTTGTCGTGGTTCATATTTGATATTTATTGATAGTTCAAAAGTGATTTGTGGCAGGCTGTAAAACAAAAAATATGCTGCTAGGAGACAGCAGCAAGCAGAAATACTCAAACGTAGGTGGGTCATAACTTTGAGTGTTATACCCCTGGCTGGATAATGACATCGAGTAATGGCATTTTGGATGACATTCAATATGTCATTAAATATGTCATTGTCAGATGCCATTATCGTCAGCAGGGTATCCTATCTTTGGTTTTGCAAGCAAAGTATTTCTTTTGTAAGAATATCAATCTGGGTAGAGATAATTCTTGCTTCATCCTGCCGTTCACTTTTACCCTTTGATGATTGATTGCTTAGTAATTTATGAAGTCGTCCACTTAGTCCATAAAGTTGGTAAGATTTCACTTTTAAATGTGCTTCCTTCTCAGAATTAGGCAGAGAAGCTAAATTTCCGTAATGTTCTGCTGGAGGATAATAACCGTTCATATTAATGGTTGGGGTTTGTAGGACTTGTACCTGTTAGGAATGCTGCTAATTGTTCCACTGGTGCTTCATAGATATGTTTGTCACCATTGGGTTGTGTTTCTTCCACGATTACGTGTTTATCATCTATCAGGTAATCGTCGGTGTATTCAGTGTTCATTTGTTATATTCTTCCTTCACTTGCTAACGTTTCCAACCATTTCACTCCCTTGATGAACAGGTTGATAGAGCAGTTAAAATCATTAAGGTCTTCTTGAAGTTGTTCATCACCTTTAGCTTCACAGTTGCCAAATGACAATTGGACGAGTTCCTGAAGTTGTTTGTTGGCTTCTAGCGCTTGTTGAATAATTTCTTGACGTGTCATGGTTGTGTCCTTTTGTGATGTGTCTTGTGTGTAAATGAGGGTAGGGTAGCGACTAACTTGTTAAAAATATTCCCAGTTTTCGTCAGTCAATTTATCAGCCATTGCCGACCATTCATCAGGGTTATGTTTGTGTTCTGGAAATGATGAATGGGCATCTCTGATAATGGTATAGATGAGTCTTCTGAACTCTGATGCCCTTTGAAACTTACTACCAGGTGGTAATGTTTCTATCAAAAAGTGTTGACCCGTCAGCATTGAGTCTTCAAGGATTAGTGCATTCATAAAACCACCCTGTAACAACGACCGCCTGCTACAAAATCGCTCTTCCCTGAGTGAAGGGAAGCATATTTATTTCTGGCTACTTTGACGTAAATACCGCCACTACCATCACTGGCAATGCAAAACATCGCGTACAAATCCAGTGAATCGAAGGAAGTAGGTGCAGTGTCTATCTTTGCGGGAATATCCAAGTCTTGTAGTGAACCAGCGTTAGCAGTGGGAAGAGTACCGTATTGTCTACGGACTCTAGGCTTTTTCTCTTGCTTTGCACTGGTAGAGCCATTGCCGTTGAGGGCAAGTTCTTTGGTTGTGTCCATATCAGGTGTATCAGGTGTATCTAGCGTATACTGTAGCTACACTCGATATGTTCTGTCAACGAGGAAATAGTATAGATATGGTAAACACTAGCAAAAAAGTGATGGCTAACAACCCGAAAGTCAGTGCCACGGTGGAATCTGAGGTAAGAGACTATCTTGCAAAACTTGCAGCAGAAGAGGACAGAACCATCAGCTACATAGTGGCTCGCGCTCTTACTCAGTATGTTGAATCGATAAAAAAGGAGCGTGGCGAAAAATAACAGATGCTATACCCCTATTCCTAGAATGCCATCTCGATATGTCATATTTAATGACATTTGATATGACATCAATAATGACATTCACTTATGACATAAAACTCAGGATAGGGGTATACCAATATCGCTCACATCACCCAAATATCTTTTAGCAATCATATTAGGAGAATTGCCTACCCACTTGGCTATCATGGTGCTGTCTACACCTGCTCTTACCATCAAAGTTATCGCTGTATGCCTCATCTGGTAAGGATTCCGATATTCAATATCGTCTAATGATTCTAATATTTTCTTCCATCCCCTGTTAGCAAAATTGTGCCAGTCCATCGGCTTACCTTCTTTACTAGGAAATACCAGGTCATCTGGCAAACTTTTTTCTGTTTTGATGCTCATCAAAACACTTTCTATTTGTTCGTTCATTGTGATAGAACGTTTCTTTTGTGTTTTAGTACCTGGCTCAATTTCTCTCTTGGCAGTGAGTTTTTGTTGAAAGGTTATTTTCCCGCCCTTAATGTGCTTCCATTGCAGTGCCAATGCTTCCTCTGGTCTACAGCCAGTGAGAAATAAGAATTCTATCAATGGTGCGTAATAGCTGTAATAATCGTGTTTTTTGAACGCCTCAATGATGGCATCCCGTTCCTGTCGAGTAAATGGATTGATATCGTCGTTGTTGCCGGAATTTTTGGTTCTCGGTATCAGTCTCTCTAGTCCATTAAACGGATTGCTTTGTAACTTCCCGTTCGCCACACCCCAATTGCAACAGGCTTTAATCAGCTTCAATTGTTTATCAAGACTGCTGGTAGATGTTCCTTTGTGGTCACTCACCAACCAGTTAACGATGTCCACTGCTTCCTTAGCCAGCTTGTAAGGGCATTTACTTAGTTTGTTTTTGATGAGTCGATAGTCAATCAAGCTATTGGACTTCAGTGTCTTAGACTTAAAGATTGTGAAATCTTCAAACAACGTCAGCAGATTTACTGCATTAACTGCTTCCCGTTCAGCCACTATCCGCTTTGCCTCCTCCATGTCGTCTAGGGCATCCTGAGCAGTTCTACCCTTCAGCGCCAGTGGCTTGTACTTGGTGAGTGTTGGGTCAAAATGTCCTGTAAGGCAGTCCTGATATACTTTTTGAGCTATCTCTACGGCTTTAGCAAGTGACAGTTTATCGGTGTAACTTCCGTTTGGGACTGGGTTAAAAGCATATCTTTTACCCTCAAAGCTGAATCGGAGGATTATTGAGCCGTTGTTGTCGCGGGGAGTAATTTGTCTCATACCAGTACCCTTGCCCATCACTTCTACGTGATTCTGGCATAAAGACTGGCATAAATGCTAGTGCTTGTGAACTACTTTTTGAAATGGATGTAGACTGCACAAGCTTTTTGGACGATATTTAGCAATGACTGAAAATCCTCGTGTCACCAGTTCAAGTCTGGTTCCTGGCATTATAGTCAAAACCCCTGCTGGCTAAAGCTGTCAGGGGTTTAAAGTTTCTTCAAAAAACCTATTTCAGCTTCTTTTATGGGTGTAAAGATGGTGTAATTAAATCTCATGTTGGATATTTTTGGACAAGGCTGGATAAATTATTGGGTAAATTTAGAGTAACTCAGACTTTCATAAATTAGTTGAACACCCAATATGCCTAAGCTATGAGCGCACTTGTCTTTGGAAGCCAATTAAGTTTCCATGTTACTTTACTAATGCCTGAATAATTTTCGGCAACATTTTTCACTATTTTAACTTTCATCTTTTACACTATATTGGCTTAATGTTGTATAGTTTCCTCATTGCTGAATCGGTGTGCTAGCTTCTTCATAAACTATAAATAATAAATCAGTTTTATGAGGTAAGGTCAAATAAAAAATTCTCGAAAATTGATAAAAAAATTTTCTCTAGTTCACGGAAATCTGGACGCTACTTGCTAACTGCGGGTTTTCTTTTGAAGTACATCCCAGGAAACGCTTTTAGTAGTTTCTCCTAGGAGAGTCCCGCTATAGCAGAATCCTGACGCCGCTACGTCGCTACCCCTACACTAACTCCAACTCAGTGGCTCCTCAAGCTGGGAAATACTCTTTATCTTTATAGTTATTTTATTTGAATAATTTATTTCTTGAAAATTGGTTATTTAGTAGCTTGACTATTGATGAGCGATAGTCTAACAGCGTGATTTTACGTATATTCCTTACTACCTTACTCAAAGTTCAGTATTTGTAGCATTTCCAGCATTTTAGGCAAGCCTTAATTACTGGTATTAATCAATAAAAAATCATAATAAATTGGTTGTTATCAGTATATATTCTGAAAAAATATAAAACTATCAGTAGAAGCTCTAATAAATTAATAATATAAAACCTCTGAATTAATTAAATCAATGAAGATTGAATTAAAAAGATTTTTTTTAATAAAGCTTATGCCATAATCCATTTAACATCTATCTCTATACACCGTACATAAGCTCAGAAAATCGTCAATTTCAAAGAATAACTCTATTTCTAAAGATGATTCTGCTGGTTAAGCTTTTGAATTAATGGTGTTTCTATCTCAAATTAAAAAATAAATTCCAGAAATTTCAAGCTGGATAATGAGTGAGCATAGGATACAAACTAGTATGGATTTTTAAGGGTGTACTACCAATTAAGGAATATTAGTTCTGCCAAAGAATCAGATAAGGCAATATGTTTTCTCAAAAAATAAATTTTCCATCTTTACAATCTCATCTATCTATAGTTTCTCTGCTTGATTTCGTTTGTCAAAAATATCCCTGCCAAGTGGCGCTGGTACTAGAAGATCGGCAGTTGACTTATGCAGAGTTATACCAAAAGGCAGAATATTTATCTAACTATTTGATAGCGCAAGGCCGATTAAAACCTAACACTTTAATAGGGCTGTGTATAGAGCCTTCTTTTGAAATGGTCATTGCTATTTATGCTATTTTGAAAGCAGGTGCAGCTTTTGTTCCCCTCGATCCAGATTTACCTCGTCAACGGCTTAGTTACATGATTGTTGATGCGAAACTAAGCACAGTTTTAACACAACAAAAGTTTGCATTTGATATTGAGCCTGCTCTACGGCAAAGTGGTATTGATGGGCATATTTGTTTTTTGGATACTCCTGTTGTCTGGCAGCATTCACCTGCACCCTCTACACCATCTCAAATAGTACAGCCTGAGCAATTAGCTTACATTATTTATACCTCTGGCTCTACAGGTGTACCAAAAGGAGTCATGCTGACCCATCAAGGGTTACTAAATTTAGCCTTAACAAGCTGTAGTACTTTTGACATCAAACCTGGATTGCGTTTACTTCAGTTTGCCTCAATTAGCTTTGATGCCGCAGTTTGGGAAATAGTAACAGCACTATGTGGTGGAGCAACTTTGGTTTTGGGTGCAAGAGAGCAAATGCTTCCTGGGCAACCATTAGCAAACTTTATAGCTAGACACAAAGTACATTGGGTAATGCTGCCGCCTTCTGTGTTATCAACGCTAACACAGTTTCGTGACCAATTACCTGATTTACAAATGGTGGTAGTAGGTGGTGAAGCTTGCCCCATATCACTTGCCAAAGCATGGGTTTCACCTTTGTTGGGAAAAATCAATACATTCCTCAACAAGACCTGCCCAACAGCACTTGCTCAATCATGGGTTTCACCATATACTCGATTTTTCAATGCCTACGGGCCAACGGAAATAACAGTTTGTTGTACCATTTACGAATTTCAACCAGAAGATAATACTGTACCTATTGGTTATGCATTACCAAATGTGGAACTCTACGTTCTTGATGAAGAACTGAAACTTTGTAATAAAGGTGAAAAGGGTGAATTATACGTAGGTGGTTTAGGAGTAGGCAAAGGCTACCTCGACAAACCAGATATCACAAATGCTCGTTTTCTAGATAATCCCTTCGGTTCGGGCAAGATCTACAAAACTGGTGATATCGTTTACGAAGACATCCATTATCCAGGACTACTACATTATGCTGGCAGAACTGACAATCAAGTCAAAATCCGAGGCAAGCGC
Organism: Calothrix sp. NIES-2098; assembly: GCF_963875125.1. Classification (NCBI taxonomy): domain Bacteria; kingdom Bacillati; phylum Cyanobacteriota; class Cyanophyceae; order Nostocales; family Calotrichaceae; genus Calothrix; species Calothrix sp. NIES-2098. Next base: position 5,659,516 of record NZ_CAWNKJ010000001.1, on the reverse strand, counting down.
ATAGAAATCGAAGCCATTGAAATGTTACTTGCCCAACATCCTGGCGTAGAAGCGAACACAGTTAAAGCAATTAAAAATGTACAAGTAGAAAACGGCAATGTGCCAGAAAACTATGGTATTTCAATGCTTGTTGCTTATATTGTTCCCAGAACTGGACAATTTTTGACTGAAAAGCATCTGCAACGCTTTGCGGCAGAACAACTTCCAGATTATATGGTACCTGCGCGTTTTGTCTTCATTGACGAATTGCCTTTACTACCTAACCGTAGTAAGGTAGACCGAAATGCTTTACCGGAACTACCACAAACATCTTATTTCATCCCTAATACTATAGATAACGCTGTTAAAATCGCAGCGATTTTTGATCGAGCTTTACAGTTGCCTGTTGGGAGTTGTACTCCTCACAGTAATTTCTTTCATATGGGTGGTAACTCACTCTGCATAGCCCATATTTTATATGCACTCGAGCGCGATTTTAATGTGTCTATTCCTTCTCGCTTAGTTTATGAATACCCTACACCATCAGATTTAGCAAGACTCTTAGAACAATATAAACTGAAAATTAACGATGTAGCTGATGATAGACAAGTTGACTTACAAGCAGAAGCTAGACTTTCTTCAGAGTTGGATACATCTATTTGGCAACAAACACCACAACATAAATATGAATGTGCATTGATTACAGGTGCAACAGGTTTCCTAGGGGCACACTTACTGCATGAATTTCTTCAAAAAGACAGCTACCAAAAAATCTACTGTATAGTGCGAGCAGAAAGCGATACAGTAGCAATGGCAAGGCTGCATACAACCTTTGTTAAGTATCACTTACCAACAGCAGGGTTAGCACAAGTATATGCGATCGCGGGAGATATCCAGCAGCCACAGTTGCAATTACCGAAAGCTCTATTTGACAAATTGAGTGAAGAAGTCGATCAAATCTATCATGTAGCGGCTGACACTAATTACATCAAACCTTATTCTGTAATTAAAACATCTAATCTAGATGGTACTGCCAACCTGATAGCTTTTGCCGCACATCGGCGTCACAAAATTCTGCATTACCTATCTACCCTAGCTGTTTATGGGTCAGTAACTACATTATTAAGTATGAACGAGGTTGCAGAGGATTTCGATCTAGACCTGAGTGCACCAATTATGGCCGTAGAATCTGGCTATGTACGTGCAAAATGGGCTGCCGAACGCATGGTAATAGCAGCAAGAGAACAAGGATTAGCCGTCTCTATTTACCGTCCTGGTTTCATTTCTGGACACAGACAAACAGGCATTGCTAATGTCAATGACACATTCTACCGTTTTATTACAGGTTGCATTCAGATGGGTATGTACCCAGACTGGCCCGAGAAATATTGGACTCCCGTACCTGTTGACTACGTTGCTGCCGTCATCGCTCATCTTTCTTTAAAACCAAAATATATAGGTGGTAATTACAACATTGCTATTCCTCGGGAAGATGAAGTCAGCAATGTGCAGATATTTGAGTTAATTGACGAGTTGGGCTATCCCTTACAAAAAATGTCACCCAAAAACTGGTTGAATGCGCTCTCAACGTTATCATCAGTAAATTCCTTGTATCCCCTAACCTCCTTCTTCCAAGAAAAGGTGTATCAGAATCGCAGCACGATTCTGGAAGTACACCATCGAACTCCTATATGGAAAGTAGATAATACAATTAACGCCATACAAGATTCTGGCATCCAATGTCCAAAAATAGATAAGGCTTTGATTAGCCAATACTTACCTAACTTTGTGAAAGGGTTATCAACAGAAGCTGTAAATGCTAGTACACCATTTCTAGAAATAGCTTAATCATATTGGTGTGTTGTAGCCTTCTCAAGACTGATATCAGGTCTTAAGAAGGCTTACTCTTTCAGTCTATAGTTAATCACTTTTGCCACTCAGCTATACGTTGATTGTCACAAATAATACCATTTAACAAAATTCCTAATACACTTAACTCCCCAACTTTTCTAGCCTGCCTAAATGCATCAAATTCCAAGTGAAAGGGTATAAATGGGAGCATCTCACTTTTTAATCGATACGCTAAAAAGATGTTGCTATACGAATAAAGCCTGATGAACCAGGCTATAAGTGTTTATAGCTTGGGTCGTCAGGCTTCGTCTGTAGAGCCAGTGGCTTTTACTTTTAGCCTCTTACCGTCGATCGAAACTAAGATTACTTACTATATCTTTTGAAAAATAAAATTCTTGATTTGATTGAGTAATAGCAAAACTGGGAATTCTAAACTTATAACATCTTAATGTCATATCTACTGATAAGGGTATTGCAATGCTGACTTCTCCCTTGATGATGCCAAATTACGATCTAAACGAAATTCTCCATGAGGGAGATGATACGGTTATTTATCGCGCAACATCGCAAATTGACAAACAGTCTGTAATCTTAAAAATCCTTAAAGCAGAGTATCCATCTTTAGATGCAATTACTAGTTTAAAACATGAATACAAAATTACAGAAAATCTTAATTTAGAAAGTGTTGTCAAAGTTTTGAGGCTAGAAAACCACGAAAATCGTTTAGCTCTAGTATTTGAAGATTTTGGCGGAAAATCACTTAAGCAAATACTTAGCACTAAGAAATTAGAGTTAAATAGTTTTATGAGTATTGCATTGCAAATGACACAAGCTCTAGTATCAGTACATACTCACCAGATAATTCACAAAGACATTAAACCAGGCAACATTATTATTAATCCTGAAACAGGGATTGTAAAGTTGACAGATTTTAGTATTGCATCACAGCTAAATAAAGAAACAACACAATTAGCTAATCCCCAGCAATTAGAAGGTACTCTAGCCTATATGTCTCCGGAGCAAACCGGGAGAATGAATCGTAGCCTCGACTATCGGAGCGACTTTTATTCATTGGGAGTTACCTTCTATGAAATGCTTACTGGACAATTACCTTTTCAAAGCGACGATCCACTGGAATTAATCTACTGCCATATTGCTAAACAGCCTGTAGAGATTGAGGAATTAAATCCAGAAGTTCCGAATTCAATTGCAGCAATTGTTTGGAAATTAATGGCAAAAAATGCTGAAGACCGTTATCAAACAGCAAAAGGACTTTTAGCTGATTTAGAAATTTGTGCAGAAAATTTAAAAACAACAGGCCAAATCATTAATTTTACACCTGGTCGTTTAGATGTTTTAAGCCAGTTACTGATTCCTCAAAAGCTTTATGGTAGAGAAACTCAGGTTAATTTACTTTTGGATGCCTTTGAGCGAGCCAGCCAAGGTGGCTGCGAACTGATATTAGTTTCTGGTTATTCAGGAATTGGTAAATCTTCTGTAGTTAACGAAGTTAATAAACCCATTACTCGCGCTAAAGGCTTTTTCATTAGTGGAAAATTTGACCAGTTTCAACGAAGTATGCCTTATGCATCCTTAATTCAAGCTTTTAGCGGATTAATGCGACAACTTTTGACAGAAAATGTTACTAAACTTGAAGATTGGCGTAAGAAAATTTTAGCAGCTGTAGGCTCTAACGGACAAGTTATCATTGATGTAATTCCTGAAGTGGAATTGATTGTAGGCAAACAACCACTTGTAGCTCAATTAAGTTCATCAGAATCGCAAAACCGCTTCAATCAAGTCTTTAGTGAATTTATTAGCGTTTTTACTAAAAAAGAACATCCTTTGGTTATATTTTTAGATGACTTACAATGGGCAGACTCAGCCACATTGAAGTTAATGGAACTGTTGATGACTGACCTAAATAGTAAATATTTACTTTTAATAGGAGCTTATCGAGATAATGAAGTTAATTCCACACATCCATTAATTCAAACGATAGAAACAATTAATAAAAAAAATATTAATATTAACAACATTTTTCTAGAACCTATTTTACTAAATGATGCTAAGAATTTAATTACTGATGCATTAAATGAATCGCCAGAAAGGTTAGAAATACTAGCGAATTTACTTTATAACAAAACAGGTGGAAATCCTTTTTTTTTAATACAGCTATTACTAGTACTTTATCAAGAAAAGTTGCTAAAGTTTAACTTTACAACCTCATCATGGCAGTGGAATATAGATGAAATTCAAACAATTGGCATTACTAACAAAGGTGTAGTAGAACTGGTTGCTAGCAGAATTCAAAATTTACCACAATCTACACAAGAAATTTTAAAACTAGCAGCTTGTATAGGCAACAGATTTTCTTTAGATGTACTTTCTATAGTAAGCGAAAAATCTCCTGCCAGTAGTGCTAATGAACTTTATTACGCCTTACAAGCTGGTTTAATTTTGCCTTTAAACGATGCTTACCGTATACCTTTAGTATTTCAACAAGAAGATTCAGTTACTACAAGTTTTGATAGCAGAAAAGTTGGTTATAAATTTTTACACGATCGGGTTCAGCAAGCTGCCTATTCTCTAATTCCAGAAGATAAAAAACAGACAACTCATTTAAAAATAGGTCAGTTACTACTACAACAAACATCATCTGAAACCCTTATAGAAAATATTTTAGATATTGTTAACCAGCTTAACTTCGGCTTGGATTTACTAACTAAACAATCTGAAAAAGATGAACTAGCCAAACTTAATCTCATGGCTGGGAAGAAAGCTAAACAAGCCACAGCTTATGAAACTGCTACTAAATACTTAAATATAGGTTTGGGACTGTTAGCAGCAGATAGTTGGCAGAAAGACTATTCTTTGACACTCAATTTATATATTGAAACTACAGAAGCAGAGTATTTAAACGGGAATTTTGAACAATCAAATAATTTAGTAAATTTTACTCTAAAGCAAGCCAATAATATTTTAGATAAAGTTAAGGTATATGAAATAAAAATGCTAACTTGTATGGCAGAAAATAAAATGCCAGAAGTTTTAAAAATTGGTGTAGAAGTACTCAAAGAGCTAGGAGTAAAATTACCACATCAACCAACGCAATTAGATGTAATTTCAGCAGTAATTCAGACAAAATTCACATTATTAGGTAAATCAATAGAAGATTTGGCTTTGTTGCCGGAAATGTCCGATCCTCATAAATTAGCAGCTATGCAAATATTATTACAAATTGTTCCTGCTGCTAGTCAGGCTGGCTCTTTGATTTTTGTACTTGCTGTATTGGCAATGGTGAGATTATCTGTCAAATATGGTAAATCGCCTGTTTCAGCTTATGGCTATGTAGCTTACGCTTCCATTGTATCTGATAAATTTAGTGAGTTTGACACAGGATATAGATTAGGAAAGTTAGCAGTAGAGTCGGTTGCAAACATGAATGCTAACTCACTAAAAGCAACTGTTTACTTTGTATTTAATGGTACAATTAGGTTTTTTAAAGAGCCTGTTAAAGATACCATAGCTTCTCTTATAGACGGAATGCAGAGTGGAATAGAAATGGGGAATATAGAAAATGCTGGCTATTGTGCAGCGATCGCAGGCTACCATTCATTACTTTCTGGGGAAAGCTTAGAATTAGTAGACAAGAAAATTTTGGGTTACATCGAGTTGATGCAGAAGCTGAAACTTGAAACCTTAGCAGCAGCTACAAGCATTTTTAGACAAGCAGCTTTAAATTTACAAGCTATTTCACCGAATAAGTCTACTTTAATTGGCGAAGCATTCGATGAGATAAAGATGGTAAATGAAGTAACTAAAAACTACTCTTTTAAAGGTTTTTATTATGGTTGTAAGACAATTTTATGCTATTTTTTTAACGAATATGAATTAGCTGTAGAAAATGCAATAAAAGCAGAAGAAACTCATGCGAACAATGCAGGATTATTAATTTATATTGCCAATAATTTTTATTATTCTTTAGCTCTCTTAGCGCTCTGCACTCATGCCTCACTAGATAAAAAAAAGCAATATTTAAAGCAAGTCGAATCCAATCAGAAGGACATGCAAAAATTTGTTAAACAAGCACCATGCAACTTCAAACATAAATATGAATTAGTTGAGGCTGAGAAAGCACGAGTTTTAGGTAATATACAAGTAGCAATAGATTTATATGATATTGCTATTACAGGAGCAGAAGAGAATGGTTATATCCAGGAAGAAGCCTTAGCAAATGAATTAGCAGCACAGTTTTATCTAGGTTTAGGTAAAGGCAAGATTGCCAAAATGTATATGACCGAAGCCTACTATGGTTATATAAGTTGGGGTGCCATAGCAAAAGTACAAGATTTGGATGAACGCTATTCCAATTTGATAATTCGTAATGAAATAACTAAAGATACAGCAATAGATGTAACCAGAACTATTGCTACTGCAAAGATTAATTATTTAGACAGCAAAGGTCATAGCAATGGTATTTTAGATTTAGTTACGATAATTAAGGCTTTGCAAGCTATTAGTAGCGAAATAGTTTTAAATAAACTGCTAGATACCCTTTTAAGCATAATTCTCGAAAATGCTGCGGCTCAAAAAGGGTGCCTAATTCTGCTGAAAGGCAATGAATTATTCATAGAAGCAATCAAAACTACAAAAAATTCTTCTATCATTCGGCAATCAATCTCAGTTAATGATAGCCAAGATATTCCTGTTTCTATTGTTAACTATGTTGCTAGAACAGAGGAACCGTTGGTATCCAACAATGCTCTGATTGAGACGATTTCTCAATCAGATCCTTACATCCGACGCTATCAACCACAATCAATTTTGTGCGTTCCTATTTTCTATCAAGGTAAATTTATAGGAATCTTGTATTTAGAAAATAATATTGCAACAGGTGTATTTACTAGCGATCGCGTTACCATTTTAAATCTCATCACATCGCAAGCTGCTATTTCTTTAGAAAATTCTCGACTTTATCAGCAAGCACAAGACTATGCCAAGCAATTAGAAATCTCTCTTTCTGACCTCCAGCAGATGCAATTACAATTGGTGCAGAGCGAAAAAATGTCTACATTGGGTGGTTTGGTATCAGGGATAGCACATGAAATTAACAACCCAATTGGTTTTATTACTGGTAACTTACAACCCGCTAGTGAGTATGTCCAAGATTTATTAGAACTAATTGATTTATATCAAAAGCACTATCCTCAACCTATGGCAGAAATTACAAAAAAAATTAAGGCCATAGATTTAGAGTATGTACGAGAAGATTTGCCCAAACTCATTGCTTCCATGCAAGAAGGTATCAATCGCATTTATGATGTGAGTGTAAGCTTGCGTACTTTTTCTAGAGCAGATACTCAAAAACCAATTACCTGCAATATTCATGAAGTGATTGATAGTACGATTTTAATTCTTAAGCACCGTCTGAAAGCTTCAAACATTCGTCCTGCTATTGAAATAGTCAAACAATATGGCGATCTACCGCCAGTTCAATGTTTTCCTGGGCAACTTAGTCAGGTATTTATGAATTTGATTGCCAATGCTATTGATGCTTTGGAAGAGTCAAATATAGGACGGAGTATGGATGCTCTGAAAGCAAATACCAATTGTATTACTGTAATTACTAAGGCCAGTGAAGACCAGAATAACATTACGATTCAAATTAAGGATAATGGCCCGGGAATGACAGCAGAAGTCAAGCAGAAGATTTTTGATCATTTGTTTACTACCAAACCCGTAGGTAAAGGAACAGGGTTGGGATTAGCTATTTGTTATCAGATTGTGACAGAAAAACATGGTGGAATAATAGAATGTATTTCGTCTCCGGGAGAAGGTGCTGAGTTTATCATTCAGATTCCCATCAAGGTTTTAAATCAAGTAGAAAATCAGCATCAGTTTCATTGGAATTAAATATCAATACGGTTCAGATCAGAATAATTAATCGCCGATCTACGCTGATAAATCTAGATATTTACTTCGTTTTTGATGTCAAGTTCAATTAACTGAACTGTCTTGAATGAAATACTAAGTAATAATGTTCAAAAAAAAGGATGAAAATTTTTCATCCTTTTTATTTCACCCAACCCCGACAATGGCAATGAGCGATGTTTCAAACTGCCTTCAATGCCATAATCTGAATGATGAAAATTCGGTGTGCGGCTGGTGAGTAATCGGCGACATTACTCTACCTTTGACCATTGTTTCACCACAGTTAACAATTCTTACAATGCTTTTTGCTGCAAGCTTTCCAAGTTATCTAAAATTAATAACGCCGGTGTTTCTCCCAAAGCAGCAGTCTGCCCATCAAAGTGGACAATATCAATCGCTGGTAGGCGTTCGTATTCTAAACGGGCGACTAAATTATCCAAAGTCGCTGGACGCAAAAATTATACCTCAATTTTTCCTGCTGCTTCTTGAGCGATCGCATCTAAAACCGCCTTGGCTTCTCCACGGGGGTCAATAAATCCCCCATCACTGGGACGAATATCTTCCAAGCCTTTGGCTGTTAAGGGAGATGTAAAATTTAGTCTGTTGGTTTCTTGGTCATCAAGCCTGACAATAACTCGATGAATATCCGGAGAACGCAAATTTAATTCCTTTTAAAATGTTGATTTTCAAGTATGGACTCATGCCCATGCAAAAAACCTACACTTGTGAGGAAGGGGGAATGGGACAAGGGGGATGAGGAGACGCAAAGACGCGAGAAAATGACAATTGCCCAATGCCCCATACCCAAACCCCTGTAAGTTAAGATCGCCAAAAGTAAAACCTAAATATTACTGTTGAAAAATCGCGCAAAAGACCAGCTAGCGTGGAAAATATTGAGAGTGTTACCCAAAATTATGAATAATTTCCCTGCGATCGCTCAAGCAGATGCATCTCTACATAACTACAATCCAGAAACTACTGACAAAAGGATAGGGAGTGATTTTGATTCCCGGATGATGCGGCGGTGTTTGGAACTCGCCCGTCGCGCTTTGGGACGCACTTCACCCAATCCGTTAGTGGGTGCAGTGGTTGTCAAAGATGGGGAAATTGTGGGTGAAGGTTTTCATCCCCGTGCTGGCGAACCTCATGCGGAAGTTTTTGCTCTCAGAGCAGCAGGCGATCGCGCTCGTGGTGCTACTGTTTATGTAAGTCTCGAACCCTGCAACCACTACGGGCGGACTCCGCCTTGTTCCGAAGGATTAATCGCCGCTGGTGTCGCAAAAGTAGTGGTGGGTATGGTAGACCCGAATCCACTAGTAGCGGGTGGTGGTATTGCTCGTTTACGTGCAGCAGGTATAGAAGTTTTAGTCGGAGTAGAAGAAGCAGCCTGCAAAGAACTCAACGAAGGTTTTGTACATCGCATTCTCTACAAACGCCCTTTAGGTATTTTGAAGTATGCTATGACTTTGGATGGCAAAATTGCTACTACTTCCGGCCATAGTGCTTGGGTGACAAACCAAGACGCCCGCAGTGAAGTTCATCAACTGCGGGCGGCTTGTGATGCAGTAATTGTTGGCGGAAATACCGTGCGGCAGGACAATCCTTATTTAACCAGCCATCGGGTAGGAGCGCATAATCCCTTGCGAGTCGTGATGAGTCGCCATCTCAACTTGCCAGAAAATGCTCGCTTATGGCAAATATCTGAGGCTCCTACTTTGGTGTTGACAGAGGTAGGTGCTAACCCTAATTTTCAAGAAATTTTACGGCAACAGGGAGTGGAAGTGGTGGAGTTCACGTCACTCACACCAGATAATGTAATGGCGCACTTATATGAACGGGGTTTTTGTAGCGTCTTATGGGAATGTGGGGGGACTTTAGCTGCAAGTGCGATCGCGCAAAAAGCGGTGCAAAAAATTCTTGCCTTTATTGCTCCGAAAATCATTGGTGGTAGTTCTGCACCCACGCCCGTAGGCGACTTAGGTTTTACCACTATGACCGAAGCTTTACCCCTGGAAAATGTTCGTTGGCGTGTAGTGGGTTCTGATTGCTTGATAGAAGGTTATTTACCCCGATAAACTTCATCTTCAATTGTTCAGAGCGATCGCTTTTAATTACGGACTAATGCATTGTGACAAGCGATCGTTAACACTGTCGCTCGTAGGCCAGATCGCGAATTAAGGAGAGCCGAGATTGAATATAATCACACAGAAAATCGGTTTCACTTGGTTCTAACAGCGTTTGGGTATTAGTCTGTTTTACCAACCATTGCACTAAGTTAGCATCGTCTAGCTGTAATAGAGTCTTGGTATGGGCGGTTTCAACCACAGACCAAAGCTGACGCATAATTTTAGGAGTCATCAGACCTCAATTTCAGTATTAGCTTAACTGTCTTCAGATTACACAATTCCGATAACAGGTTACGACATGAATGTCGAAGCTGAGACAAGTATTATCAAAAGCTTAATAAACTGATTTATAACTTTATGTAGTTTAAGAATTAGCTATCACAATCGGCTGATATCTCTAATAATTTGACTAAGATTTTAGGGTATATATACTTAAAATATCCTAAATCCCGCTTTTTTAATTGGAAGAAAAAATAATATTATTCTGTTCGCTCAGAACTTCGGAACGCCAGGGCTTGACCCCTTAGTTAAACACGCATTGCATGATTTCATTTCAACTCCTTGATGGCAAGAGATGTGTCTGTGCCAAAAATGAAATCAGAAAAATTAGTGTAATTAATTTACATTTATTAAATGATTTCTATGCCCTTAGGAGGAAGAGAAATAACAAAATTCCGTTTTCTTGAGGAGCAGTATAACAAATTACTTTGTAATTTTGCAATATTTAGTTAATAGTTATTACTAACACCACAATTTTTAGCTATTTCTCAACCTCAAATCTAGTTAATCTTTATACTCTACCCAGCTGTTAGGTGTTTCGGAAACACGGACTTTGAGTTCCACATCTATTGGTAAACGCTTCTTAGTTTGATCGTAAATATACTTAGCAATCATCTCAGCAGTTGTTTCGTATTCTGGCGGTAAGACTTCGTTGAGAATGCTGTGGTCGAGTCCTCCTTTAGTTACATCTTGTTTAGCCCAACGTAAAGTTCTAAAGTCAGCTACCATAACCGGATGTGGGCAGTATTGTGAAGAGTACAACTGCGATGATTTTGCTTCAAGTCTCACCTTATAGGTATGTCCGTGCATCCGACCACAAGGGCCATCATAATCTTTGATGTAGTGGGCGCTATCAAAGGTGAATTCTGTGACTAATTTCCATTCGGGCATTTTGACATCACCTCTTGGTCGATTGTGAGATAAATACTCACGTCACCATATCTCATGAAAAACCTTAACAAGATATTTTCAAGTATTGCTTAATTCTTGGGGGCATGACTATGAGATGGTTTGCCAGATAAAGCATCGAAAAGCGCGATCGCTCTTGGAGTTAGGGTAGCATTGAGTGCGATCGCGCTATTATTTCCAGAGTAATTAACTAAACCTTGGCAACTCAAACAAAATTATGACTACATCTTTGTAGTAGCGGCTGTTCGCTTACGTTTCGCCCACCAACCTAAACCTAAAGCTAGCGCTGAACCACCTATCGTCAGAGGTTCGGGAACAGATTTCTCAATCCCAACTGTGAAACCGTGCCAGTACTCCGGATTAGGAGTAGTCCAACTGATTGAGGATATGTTTCCTAAGAATTGAATAACTCCATGTCCTTCGCGACCTTCCAACACGTTTCCTGGTAACTGAGCTAAGGTGCCGTTACCCCAGTATCCTTGACCGACACTCAGGATCTTGAATGGATTCTTAAAGTTGTACTGTACTGGGACTGAATACTGTCCCATACTAACAATAGCCATAACAGGATTTAAAACTGACTTAGAAAACTGAATCTTATTTACAGTGTTATTACCACCTTGCAGCGTGATAATATCGCTTGCAGGAGGAGCGTTAGATACAGTTGCGCTGATATAAGGTGTAGGCGGATTCCAGTAATTAGTTCCTCCCGAAGTTTGGGCAAAGGCAATTTCGCCATTGTAGTTGACTGAAATTGGAGACTCCCCAGCAGGGGTGATAGTACCCTGTGCAGATCCCGGATTACCTGCGGTTGCTGATGTCCAATCTGTCCAAGCGATAGTTGCGGCTGAAGCGGGTTTAGCACTAACAGCAGCAACACAGAGGGCAACACTAGTGCTAGCAATGGCCAGCTTTTGAGCTAATTTCATCTAATTCTTCTCAGGGAAAGTACAAAATTAAACTTTTGCGATCGCCAGACTCCACGCTTAAGCATTGGTAGCGATCGCCAGAGAATTCACCCATGAGTTGAGGAATGACTAAATTTAAAGTAATGAATAACACTACTTTACGCTAGTGCATTCACTGTCAGCATTTGTTATAGTTATGCGTTATTTAATTGATATCCTCCTAAGCAGTAGTTGATGAACTACTGCCTTCCAAAAATCCAAATTAAACAACCTATCTCACAAGCTAAATGCCTTTTATTCTCTAATTATCGTAATATTGCGGTAGGTGTTAGTGTAATATCTTACTATATTTAGATATTTCTGGTTTATCAAAAATACAACTTATACTTAAATTCTTCATTAAAAAAAACATATTTCATCCTTTGCTCTCTAAGGATGGAAATCTTCCAAAATAACGCAGAGTCAGATTTTTGATTGGTTACAGTAATTTTACTCATAATCCTTGCTAGTTATATAGTCAGGCGATCGCACGGGCAATAGAGAATAAAATTAGCAGGAGTATTGGTTTTCATGATGCCAACCTCACCTACAACCCCCCAATCTAAGCTCGCATCTTCACAATTTCCTCAGATTTAGTTGCTAAAAATACACCAGTAGTAAAACAAAGACAAAAATCACCCCGACCATTGCGCCGGGTTTTCTTGATTGTAGGTATTTTATGGCACAATCTCCTTGGGAAGACAAAGACAAATTTCTTTACCCTCACAGTCGCTACTACGGTCAATTTAACCCAGAGAATCTGGTGTTTAATGCCAATCTCCAAAGATTTGCTCAACAAGTAGGCTATATCACCGCATTAGAAACATCTGGTAAACTTTCTCCAGAGGAAGCTTATAAGCAAATAAAAGCGCTTTGGAAACAGTTGAAGCGTAGTAAACGGCAACTTAACATTGGTGACAATCCATCACACAACTGAAGATTGTTAAGGAGCATCGCTAATATCTGTATATTTACTGCATTAACTCAAAATCTGTGTTAAATCCAGGACAAAACTTAGTAATACATCCTCTCCTGACAAGCTAGTAGGAGATTGTAAAACTTCAACTTCCTGTCCTAGATGATAAATTTCTACTCGTTGGTTTTGGGGGTCAATTAACCAACCTAAACGCACGCCGTTTTCAATATACTCTTGCATTTTGTGTTGCAGTATCTCTAGGCTGTCTGTAGCCGAGCGTAATTCTGCTACAAAATCCGGTGCAATTGGTAAAAATTTAGTTGGATCTGGATTCAATGCTGTTATGCGTTCTCGCTTTACCCAAGATGCGTCAGGCGAACGATTTGCACCATTGGGGAGTGTGAAACCTGTGGAAGAATTAAAAAGCTAGGCCTGTACCATCAGCATCGGCCCAATTACCTAAGCGCTGCGTCAGTCGGCTATTGCGATTTCCGCTTTCCCATCCTGTTGGTGGCATAATTATTAATTCGCCTTCATCTGTCAACTCCAGACGTAAATCTCGATTATTTTGACAGATTTAGAAGAACTGCTCATCTGTTAGTTCAATGGTAGGATAGAGGTTGAGAATTACGGCATTCATACTTATACCATTTGGATTTTAGATTTTGCTCGCAATCATTTTTCAAATTGGTATTAGAATCTCAATCTTGCTAAGTGTAGCCTAACATTACATCTCCAAAGAAACACAAATTAGCAAAACAGTTAATTAATCTCCAAAAATGGGAAGCTGAATGATAAATTCTGCACCTTCGCCAGGGGAAGAGAAACACTTGAAAGTACCATGATGGGCTTCTGTAATTATTTGATAACTAATCGATAGCCCCAAACCCGTACCTTTACCTTCTGGCTTTGTGGTAAAGAAAGCTTGAAAAACTTTTTGTTTTACCGATTCGGACATTCCCGGCCCGTTATCAGCAATACAAATTTTGACTTGCTCATCGTCTGCTGTAGTAGTAATTGTGATGACATTGGGATTCTCTTCTACATAAGCATAAGTTTTTCCTTGATTAGACTCTTCCAATGCATCAATAGCATTCGCTAGCAAATTCATAAATACCTGATTTAATTGACCAGGATAACAAGCAACTTGAGGTACATTTCCATAATTCCGCACCACATAAATTTTGGGACGGGATGGATTAGCTTTCAGGCGATGGGATAAAATCATCAGCGTAGTTTCAATTCCTTCATGAATATCAACTGCTCTTTTATCTAAACCATCATTGCGTGAGAAGTTGCGTAGAGATTGCATGATATCGCGGATGCGATGGGTTCCCACCTTCATTGAGGAAATCATGTTTGGCAGGTCTTCTAGCAGGAAATCTAAATCTATAGACTCAATTTCATCGATGATTTCTATTGGCGGTTCGGGGAAATACTTTTGATAAAGATGCAGTAAATTAATTAAATCCTCAATATACCGTTTGGCATGAGTTAGGTTAGTAAAAATGAAGCTAACAGGATTATTTACTTCATGGGCAACTCCTGCTACTAGTTGACCTAAAGAAGAAATTTTTTCTGTATGTACGAGTAAAGTTTGAGTTTGTTGAAGTTTTAAAAGCGTTGCTTCTAAGTCTTGGGATTTTTCTTGTTCTTTAGCATAAAGGCGGGCATTTTTGATGGCGATCGCAGCTTGGGAAGAAAGAATTTTTAAAAGTTCTAACCGTTCGGGAGTAAATGCTCCAGTTATCAAATTATTTTCGAGATAAAATATACCGATAAACTTCCCTTGATAAAAAATAGGTATGCATAATATCGACTTACATTCATGCCGCTGAATGTATGGGTCTTTATTAGATATGGGGTCAAGTTTTGCATCTCTAATGACCAAGGGTTGCTGAGTTCTCGCTACATAGTTGATCGCTTTCTTCGGCACCAATTCGCTATCTTCAACCGGAGTTGATAGCAAAATAATTTCCGAATCTTCCATGCTGCTATCAATTGCTTCTATAAATAATTGATTATTTTTAACTAAAATTAAGCAACCTTTTTGGGCACCAGCATTTTCTAAAATGATATGTAGAAGGGTGCGCGGTAAACTTTCTAAGGAGATTTCATTATTAATTGCCTCACACGCTTTGACTACTGTAACTATATCTAGATTGCCACCAGTGTTGGTGGTAGCGTGCGTGCTGATGGAAACATCAGTTTTTAATTTTCGAGAGATGCTACCTGTGGTGGCGATCGCACTGGCACTGCGTAAAATTAAATCTGGGTAGCGCTTTTCTAAGTTTTTGACTTTGGCGGAACTACCCCAACGGTTGTAACCGTAGTAAGCCTCAGTCATGTAAAGTTGGGCAATTTTTTTCTTACCTAGTGACAGGTATAATTCTGCGGCGCGTTCGTTAGCCAGTGCTTCTTCTTGAATGTAACCGTTTTCAGCAGCTCCAGCAATGGCGCGATCGTAGTAGTCCATCGCTTCTAAATACTCTCCCAGCGCCCAGTGGTACTCAGCTTTGATTAAACAAAATTTGTGTTTGTGATTCATGGGCGCAATATCTGCCCATTGCTTCAGCTTCTCTTGGTTAGCCATGACTCGCAACCACAAGGTTTCTTTTTCTGGACTTGAGGTTTGAGATAAGATAGCAAGCTGGGTGAGAGAATCATAAAAATGAAAGACTGGCACCATAAAAGATCCAGTCACCCCATCTAAGTATTCCTTCCCTAGAGAAGCAACTTCTGCTGCTTGTTGATACTCTCCAAACAAGTAGCAAAGAATCAATTTGTTGACGTATAAAGTGCCGATCGCATAGCGGTCGTTAGCCTTTAAATGTAAGGGCAGCATGATGTCTTCGTTATATGCCACACCTTGCAACTTTCCTGGGAAAGGCACTTCACTGAATAGGTTTAATACAGATTGCCGAAATATTTTGAGATAATTATGGGCGACTTCTTGCTTGATTTTATCCAAAGCTTCGCTGTAAGTTGCCATCTCTGATTCTAAGACTCTCAGTTCTTTGCCAAGGAAATAAGAAAGAGAGCAATAATTGTAGGCACAGTAAGCAGAGTATTCTAAATCTCCAGTTTCCAAACCACTGTGATGTGCTTCTAGTAAGGGTAATAGAGATTCCTGAATATGATGCTTCCACGGCTTGACGAACGGGTAAACCATATTAAAAGTGCTAGTTTTCAGCGCTTTACCCTGGTGACGCGATAGTAAATCTAATGCCAATTGACCAGCGCGATCGCCTGTATCAATATCCCCGATGACTCCACAGAGAATCACTCCATACCAAGCATAGGCAAGAGTTGATTCTGGGGCATTGCCGTATTGTATTGATAGCCGCACCTGCTTAAATACAATTAAGGGCAGTAACATTGGTACTGCTTGATATACAGCCGCCGTGACTGTGGCAATAATCCGCATAACTGCGAGAATTTGCGGATCGGTCATCTCTGGTAGGTCAATTAAATCCGCAAAACTCCTTTCTGCTAAAATAGCCTGAGTTGCTTGCAAACTCTTGGTGATATCTGCTTGGCTAGGCGAATCGGGAAATTTAACACCCAAAAGTTCTAGAACAGTTAATGCTGTTTTGATAGCTTCCGGCTGTCTACTCTGCGCTACATAAGCCTGAATTTTTACTTCATAGATTTTCACTCGATCTAGTAGAGTGCGAGTATTTTGCAATACTTGACTCGCTAAACTCTCCATTAACTCATAATCGCCACCTAGATATGCTGCTTCTGCGGCTTCCACTACCAAGGCTAGAGTCAAGTCATATTCACTCAGCCAGCTATCGGGTGGGAGGAGTTGTAAACCTGTGGTTAAATATGCGATCGCCACTAGATAAGCGGTTGAGGCTTTAGCTTTTCTCCCAGCCAGCAAATTTAATTCAACTAGCCGTTGCTTTTGGTCTGGGTCTGTAATCAGGCTAGCACCCACATTTAATTGATTAATAATATTAAAAATATTTTCCTCCAATTGTTCGGGAGGTGTATTTTGCAATAACTGCTGACCAATTTTCAGATGGGTAACTTGTTTCTGGTCATCAGGAATTAGAGAATAGGCGGCTTGTTGGATGCGATCGTGTAAAAAGCGATAGGTGACATTCGATTTATCAAATCCTAAATCAGCTAACTCTTCGTTAGCAAATAGTAGAGGTATGCGGTATTCATTATTCAGCGGTAAAATTAGACCCAATTGCAAAGCTGGTTGTAATGCTTCGGCAATGTTTTGTAGATTCTTGATGCTGACTGTTGTCAATACATCTAAATTAAAGCGATTGCCAATACATGCAGCTAGTTGTAGCGCTGTTTGCGTAGCTTCTGGAAGCTTCTGAATATTTTCTGCCACTAATTCAATCACATCTCGATCTACAATATTAACATTTTGAATTTGCTCAATATCCCAAAACCAAATTCCTCGATTGAAATCAAATTTCAGCAAATTTTCTTGATAAAGTGCCTTAAGTAATTGATTTAAAAAGAAAGGATTTCCCTGAGTTTTTTTAAATAAAAGTCGCGCTAATTGGGTAATTTTTTCAGAATTGCCTAAGGTATCTGCAACCATCTGACAGACATGAGTAAATTCTAATGGACGTAAAATAATATTGTTAACAATCGTGTTTGCTTGTTGAATTTCTGCCAAGGTTTTTAGTAATGGATGACTGATGCTGACCTCGTTATCTCGATATGCTCCAATCAATAGCAAATATTGACTATCTGGGTTAGTCATTAACACCTGAATTAATTTCAGCGAAGCAGAGTCAGCCCATTGTAAGTCATCCAAAAAAAGTACTAAAGGGTGTGACTGTTTTGTAAAAACTTGAATAAAAGATTGAAATACTCGATTAAATCGATTGAGGCTTTCTGCTGCACCTAATTGAGGAAGAACTGGCTGTTTACCAATAATTAATTCTACTTCGGGAATCACATCAACGATCGCTTGAGCATTGCTACCTAGTGCTTGCAGCAGTTTTTCTTTCCACATTTCCAAGCGTTCGCTATTTTCAGTTAGTAATTGCTGCATTAAAGATTGAAAAGCCTGAATCACAGAAGTGTAAGGGATATTCCGTTTAAATTGATCGAATTTACCATTAATGAAATAACCCTTCTGTTTAACTATTGGTTTATGTACCTCATTTACTAGAGATGACTTACCAATCCCAGAGTAGCCAGAAACCAACATAATTTCGCTCTTACCTTGGCTAACGCGCTCAAAAGCCGCTAACAAAGTCGAGACTTCTGTTTCTCGTCCATATAATTGTTGGGGGATGAGTAATTGCGAAATGCGATCGCGTTGTCCGGGGATAAAATCAGGAATAGCACCGCTAACTTGCAGTTGCTCAAGACAGAATTCTAAATCCGCTAATAATCCCAAAGCACTTTGATAGCGGTCTTCAGCATTTTTCGCGATCAATTTCATCACAATAGCGTCTATCGTTGTCGAAATCTCTGGATTCAACTGCGTAATTGGTGTCACTGGCTTGGCAATATGACAGTGAACCATCTCTAGTAAATCGTCAGTTACAAAAGGCAATTGACCAGTCAGCATCTCATAAAATGTCATCCCCAACGAATAAAAATCGCTGCGATAATCGACAGTGCGATTCATTCTCCCAGTTTGCTCAGGAGACATATAAGCAACAGTTCCTTCCAATTGATGAGGATTAGTCAGTTGCGGAGTTTCTTTATTTAAATATGAGGCAATACTAAAGTCAGTAATTTTAACAATTCCAGTGTGGGGATTAATGATGATATTTGTAGGTTTAATATCTTTATGAATAATGCCTTGCTGATGTAACGCTAACAATGCCTTTGCTAATTGCACAGCAATCTTGAGAAAAGTAACTTCACAAAGCTGCTGCTGAGAAAGAAATTCCTTAAGATTGACGCCATCAAAATCTTCCGCTACTAACGCCAAACGGTTTTGGTAGCTTTCTAAGCGATAGATTTTAACAATACCTTCACAATTAAGATTTTCTGTAGTTTTATATTCGTGCTTGAAGCGAGTAATTTGCTCAAGAGAGGGATAATCAGCCTTCAGAACTTTCAAAATCACAGACTGCTGGGTGTTTTGCGCCCTAGCCCGGTAAACAATTGTGTTAATTCCTTCAGATATAATTTCTGTTAAGTCATAACCTGGAATAACCGAAGTTAACACTATCGTTTCTCCTTTCCCTAAACTTAAGCACTCACTTCATATATTTCCCAATCGGAAAGGCAGAATATAATAATTTACATTCATTTACAGAAGAAATTATATAATCTTTTAGTAAAGTAAAATTTATTAGCGCTAATAGGCGATTTTTCAAGTTAAATCATTTATTACTCCGTATTTTGGCATAAAATCGCTAAATATACGCTTTAATCACTAAAAAAGTCAAACAATCAGAAAGAAAAACAACAAAATCTCCGCTAATGTCATAGGTATTTCCACTCTGAGTTTTTACAACCAGAACGACTACACCGAATTGAAAAAGCTAATGGTAGAACAAGAAAGCTATTATCAAATTAATTTCTACTAGATGAGTAGTCAAAGACTATATTTACTCTTCACTACTCATTGTTTTCTGCTAATAGATTTTTATTAGATACTTGAATAAATAAATTGAATATGCATAATAGTATATAAGAACAAAAGTACTATTAAATAGTTAATGATAGAAGAATTTGTCATTCTGGGAAAATGGTGGCTTCCTAGCAACCCTGCGATTGTAGTTCCAGGAAAATTAAGCTTTTCACCTGAGAGTGGTGCAGAACTAGAACTAATTGGTTCCTTTTATAATTCAGAATTTCAAGAAATAGGTCAAGCAAGAGACTTTATCACGTCTGATGCAGAGAATTCCTTTTGGGATTCAACACTACTAGAAAGAGGAGTAGTAGTTGAATTTATTAAACCCCAAGAAACAATTATTCTTGGCTTATTAGAAAATAATGAAGAAATTACTCTGTATAACTGTTCTGGTAGGATCAAAAAATTCGAGTTCTTCAAAGGTAGAGCTATTGTTATATTTAATGTTAGGTATATCTTTAAAAAAATTCACTTTCAAGAAGAAGAAAGTATTAAATTAAAGTCTATTTCTGTTGAATATGCTTATTTGAGAGAGTGGATAGGCAAGTCTGGCATAAAAGCTATTATACCTCAAGAAGAAAACAAACTCTGGATCACATATCAACCACCTTCAAGTATTTCCTTGGCAAGAATTAATGATTTAGATGTATCTATTACTTTTTCTCGCATAAATCTCAACCCCTTTGATGTTTATTTGGGTGCAACTTACTATCAGGCTAATATCGAGCAGAAAACCTATTTGACAATAAAAAATAATTGTAATCAACCATTAGATAAATGTATTGAATTACTAATCCATTTTAGAGATTTATTAAGCTTTGCAATCTCGAAGCCATCATCAATAATTTCCATAACTGCAAATGTAGATGTTAATCATCCAAAGAATACAAGCCATGATGACGGAACATTTATGACAGAAGAGGATGTTTTGGAAAGCCAGATTATTATAATGTTCGGTCTCTGGAATTCTGGAAAGCACTTAGATATAAAAGTAACTCCTTATGAAATGCTATTTCTATTTACTGATGTGGGAGATAGATTTGGAGAAATTTTTATAGAATGGCTAAATAAGAGACAAATATACGAGCCAGTCTTTAATTTGCTGATGACCACAATGTATACTCCTGATCTCTATTTAGATTATGGTTTTTTAAATATAATTCAAGCTCTAGAGGTGTATCATGGCAACAAATATAAAGGTACGTATCAGGATGATAAAGTATACAAAAATGGTATCTACAAGAAACTTTTAGAAGTTATCCAAGAATTTCCAAGTGATAGTAGTGATAATCAATATGGAATTACTAATGATTTTAGACAAGCTTTGAAAGGAAAGCTCAATTTTCAAAACCAAGTTAGTCTCCAAACAAGGCTAAATGAAATATTGGCAGATATTTCACATTTACTTCCTGATAATTTTATAGGCAGTGATAATGATAAACAAAACTTTGTTAGTAGAGCTTCTAATACTCGTCATGCACTAGCACATCATAATAAAAAACAACGAAAGAAGGCTGCAAGAGGTAAAGAACTATCTCAACTTTTTCATACACTAAGTGTAATACTTCATATTTCTTTGTTAAGAGAATTAAATTTTACAGACGATTTAATAAAAGCTCTGATAGCTCGTAACAGACAATATCAGAGAGAATGGCAGTCACCGCAAAAATTAAATTAGCATATTACAAAGTTTTTACTTTTCTGGAGAAGCCATGATATTAGTTTGTGAATAAGCCAGAGTACAAGTAGTGCATAGTACTTGTAGTCTATCCACAGCAGAGTGATAATTAACGCTGTTGATTTTGCTGCAAGGGTGGAGGACATTATGAGGCAAGATTTTCAAGAACTGGCTGAACTATACAAAAACGCGCTTCTCAATGATGTACTCCCTTTTTGGGAAAAACACTCGATTGATTGGGAGCAAGGTGGCTATTTTACTTGCCTCGATCGCACAGGTAAAGTGTATGACACAGATAAATTTATTTGGCTGCAAAACCGCCAAGTCTGGACATTTTCTATGCTTTACAACCAGCTAGAAAAACGCGAAAACTGGTTGAAAATAGCTACTAATGGTGCTAATTTCCTTTCTCAGCATGGCAGAGATGCTGATGGTAACTGGTATTTTGCCCTCACCCGTGAAGGTCAGCCTTTAGTACAGCCCTACAATATCTTTTCTGATTGCTTTGCAGCGATGGCTTTTAGCCAATACGCCCTCACCTGCGGTGAAGATTGGGCTAGGGATATAGCAATGCAAGCTTATGACAACGTTTTGCGCCGCAAGGATAATCCCAAAGGCAAATATACCAAGACTTACCCAGGTACACGCCCGATGAAATCGTTGGCTGTACCGATGATTTTAGCCAATCTCACTCTAGAAATGGCATGGTTGCTACCTAGCGAAACCTTAGAGAATGTCTTGGATATGACTGTTCAGGAAGTGATGAGCGATTTTCTTGACCAAGAACGGGGGTTGATGTACGAAAATGTTGCGCCTGATGGTTCGCACATTGATTGTTTTGAAGGTAGATTAATTAACCCCGGTCACGGGATTGAAGCGATGTGGTTCATTATGGATATTGCCAACCGTCGTCAAGATGCGAAGACAATCAACCAAGCTGTTGATGTAGTGCTAAATATCCTAAATTTTGCCTGGGATAGTGAGTATGGCGGATTGTATTACTTTATGGATGCGGAGGGATATCCACCACAACAACTGGAATGGGATCAAAAGTTGTGGTGGGTTCACCTGGAGTCGTTGGTTGCATTGGCAATGGGCTATCGCTTAACGGGGCGTGACGCTTGTTGGGAATGGTATAAAAAAATGCATGATTATGCTTGGTCACACTTTGCAGATGCCGAGTATGGTGAGTGGTTTGGCTACCTCAATCGGCGTGGAGAAGTGCTATTAAACCTCAAAGGCGGTAAATGGAAAGGTTGTTTTCACGTACCGCGTGCGCTGTATCTTTGCTGGCAACAATTTGCTGCATTAAGTTCGCAGACAAAGCGATCGCATTCATAACCAAAGAGATCGGGTTCTCTATCAACGAGTACTCATCCATAGACAAGGCGATCGCATTCATAACCAAAGAGATCGGGTTCTCTATCAACGAGTACTCATCCATAGAGAACGCGATCGCATTCATAACTAACCCGATCGGGTTCTCTATTAACGAGTACTCATCCATAGACAACGCGATCGCATTCATAACCAACACGATCGGGTTCTCTATCAACGAGTACTCATCCATAGACAAGGCGATCGCATTCATAACCAACTTGATCGAGTTCTCTATTAACGAGTACTCATCCATAGACAAGGCGATCGCATTCATAACTAACCCGATCGGGTTCTCTATTAACGAGTACTCATCCATAGACAACGCGATCGCATTCATAACCAACACGATCGGGTTCTCTATTAACGAGCACTCATTCATAAAGAAAGCGATCGCATTCACAACCAAAGAGATCGGGTTCTCTATCAACGAGCACTCATCCATAGACAACGCGATTCCATTCACAACCAATGAGTTGAGTGTTGATTGTTGACTGTAATTAATTTTGTGTGGTTACACGAATTTGAGCAGAATTTTGCTATTGAATAAGAATTACTGCCTCTTGTACTTTGGTGGAAAGGGCTTTTTCCAAACCTTGCTCAACTTTGGCTATCAGTTCGTCAAAAGCCTCTTGATTCGCTGTCAGTTGTTCTCGCAGCACCTTTTCTAACTCCGGCTTAATTTGCTGGCACATATCATCAATTTTTTTGTCGCTCAAAAAACTAGAACGCAGCCAACCTGGAACATCAACATTTGTCTTGATTGCTTCTTGGACACCCTTACGATTTAACTCCATTCCTGCTGCCATAACTGAAGCACCATATACTAATGCGATCGGCCATGTAAAATGTCCGGTTAATATCAAAGTAATAATGCTGGCAAGAGTTCCCCCACCAATGATTACGTTAACAATCAACGCTACTGTGTCAGCCAGAATCGCATCGCCAATTCTAAGTTCTGGATTAACAAAAGCTGGGTCAATGCTATCCTCAAATCTTAAACTACTTCTAGGAATTTGAAACTTTCGGCAGATAGGATCGGTTTGAGCGGCTAAATCTGGTTGGATTTTATTATTAAACCAATTAATGCATTGTTTGTTAATTATCTGCTGCGCGATATTGCCTTGTAGCCACTGTTCTGCTCGATTTGTCATTGAAATTTCCAGATCGGCTAAAGTTTTTATTTTGTTCTTCTGCCAGTCTTTTACTCCTGGTCGAACTGCGTTTTCAATCAAACTATTTGCAAGTGGCTGAGTTAACAATTCAATTAACTCTGGAATATGTCTTTCAATTAAGTTTTCTAGTTTGTTTGATTCAATTAGTTTGTTAACTTCTTTTTGGAAAGCAGTAGCCCGTAAATCCCATCTACCTACACGCGCTAAACCCAATGCAATACAACGTTCTGGCTCCGGATCTGGACGCAGGAGTGTTTCTGGTTCGGGAAAGATTTCTTGACAGATTTGGTGTGTAAATTTCATCCGAGATGCACCACCTGTCATCAGCAGAATTTTTGGTACGATTCCTTGTTTATCTAGCTGTTCTTTCGCCTCTTTGACTGCTTCGCGAAATGATTGCATCCAACTCTTTTGTTCTAGTTCAGGCAAAGGTTGATGCAAGATTTCCTCCATAATTGATTTGTTAACTTGAGGAATAAAATATATTTGTTCGTTGATAGATTCAAATCCACGAGCAAAAGATTGAGCATCACTATATAGTTGTTCGTTAGAAAAGTAATCTTCTTTAGTTTTGCGACAAGCAAGTTCACAACGCGCTTGGTGATGAGGATATTCTGCAAAGACTTTTTCTAATAATGCTTTTTGCTCGTGTTGGGCAAGAGTGCGTTCAAAGATAGCCTTATCAATTAATGATGCGCCTAAAGTATTGCTGCCAAAATCTATGGGGATTTCTTGTAAGCTTTTAACTAAGGTAAAATCTGTGGTCGAGGAGCCAATATCGACAATTAGTACTGAAGAAAGTAGTTTTTCATATTCTAATTTCCCGGCTTCTTTGGCTTGCATAAAAGCAGCTCGCGATTCGGGGACAACATTTAGTAGATCGATGCCTGCCGATCGTAGTAGCTTTTGATATTCTGCGCGATCGCTCGCTGACCATCCAGAAGGACAACCCACATAAAAATAAGTATTTTCTCCACCTTCAATTTGTTTACTTTCTTTTAAAAGGTGGTAGTAAGTGGCAACAAATGTGCTAATTGTCTCTTGATATTTGGGGTCGTTATTTGGTTTTTGCTTGAAAGAAATTGCTAGTTGGGTAACGCCAGCTTGAATTAAAGCTTGTTCTCCTACAAGATAACCCAATCTAGGATGCCAACCCAAAGCCGTAATTTGGTTTTTCTTATTATTAATCTCTAGCATTTGGGGAGGTTCAATGCTTTCTACTATCGCTTTTGCTACAGCTGTTTCACCGTGTCCCAAATCAAAACCAATTGTCTCTAAAATTTCCATAGTCTTATTGTCTGTTATTCTCTAGCCTGGGAATATGCTGGCTCAATGACTCGACCGCGCCGCAATAAGCGATCGCCTTTTAACAATGCAGGTGTTAAAGTTACGTAATCTTTGGTGTCAGGGTCGATACTTGGCTCAAAGTCAAAATAATTGCGATCGCTTTGAGGGTCGTTAGCTCGGTAAATTTGGGCGCGAATGCCCTGTTCCATTAAAATTTGAGGTAGAAGTTGCGCTAGTGCGATCGCCATTTGGGGTTTATTTAGAAATGATGCGCCCATGAGCTTTTGTAGAAAACCTAATAACTCTGGAACTTCTTCTATACCCAGATCGCCTTCTTGCTTGTTTCCTTCTTCAAATCTAGCGACTGCTAGGTCAATGGTATGGAGAGCATCAACAAGGTTATCTAAAAGAACTTTACTATCAACTCGCAGGACAGCTTGAGGTAATTTTAATATCTCTTGTGAGGTGGAATTGCCTTCTTGATTGTTTTTGTCGAGTTGCAGCACAACTTCCAATCCCAAAAGCACAGAAGCTAGTAAAATAGCCATCCATGCACCTGGTGTAGTTTTACTTAAATAAAATAACCAACCTAAAATGCCTATATATAACAGTGCTTTTAATAGTTTCAGAATGGCTCTATTCGGAGAAAAGTTGGGAATTGGGCGATCAATTTGCTGTGTTGAAACGGTTTGAGCAAGGTTAGCCGCAGCCAAAGTACTAATAGACTGGCGCAGCATATCTAAGAAAAAAGCAGCCAAACGGACTTGAGTTAAATTTAGCTCGCTAATATAAATTCTTTCAAGATTATCAAGTCGGGTTTGAACCAGCTTAACTACTTGTTCAATACTGTTTGTGTTTTCAATATCTATCTGGAGTTGGTTGCGTTCTTCACTAAAAAGCGTAGTAATCTTTTTCATATCATTTTGTTTAAAGGCAGAGCGCAGAGAGCAGAAGAAATTATTACTCTACAAGGCATTTTAGGTTTAATCAAGTCTATCTACTTGGCAGAGTAATTTAAATGAGCTTTATTAAGACAAAGTTAATTTGGATATTAATCTATTACCCCTACTCTGGGTATGAAAAATAAGTTATATCAAATATTATTTTCGTGCGTGTAAGTTTTGTAATGCGCTGATGTTAAGGTTATTTTTCCGCAATACTTATATATTTACCTGTAATCTTTTGATTTTCTCAAAAGCATTTTCTGTCAAGTGCAGTTATTTATATGTTTATCTACACAACTACATAATACACCTGCAATGACTGACTGGACATCGCCCTCTTGGGGTAATGCTAGTACTTGCGGCAGATTTGAAAGCTGCGACGAGGATTTATCGCATAAATAACAGCAAGGTTTAGGGTTTACCGAACTAATAATTTGCAGTTTTCTACACCTAAAATTATAGCTTTAATTAGGTTCGGTAATCATCATTAAATAATGTGTTATTAGCCGAACTAACACTAGGTTTTACAAACAATACTATAAGAATCAAAGCAAGGCAAACAAAGACTACTGCTAAGAAGGAAATTGATATGTTAGTTCGTTACAACCCCTGGCAAGAATTAAACGCTATCCAACGCCAACTCAATAGCTTGTTTGAAGATACAAGAGTACCATCCACAGTGTTTGAAAAAGGCTTGGTTAGAGTTCCGGCTGCTGAATTGCAAGAAACTGAAGATGCTATTCATCTCAAGCTAGAACTTCCAGGACTAGATGCTAAAGACCTAGATATTCAAGTGACTGAAAAGGCTGTTTCTGTAAAAGCGGAACGCAAGACAGAAAACAAAACTGAGGAAAAAGGCGTTACCAAAACCGAATTTTACTATGGTAAATTCCAACGTGTAATTCCTCTACCTGCGCCAATTCAAAATGACAAAGTACAAGCAGATTACAAAGATGGCATTTTGAATTTGACATTGCCTAAAACTGAGCAAGCGAAGAACAAAGTTGTGAAAGTAAATCTTGAGCAACCTGCTGCTTAATGAGTTGTAATAAGACTACATTCTTCGTTAGATAATGTGACATAGCTAAAAGCCCGGTCAGTCTTAGACCGGGCTTTTTTTTATATAATTCATGGTTTAGGGTGTAAGGCTTGCTAGATTTACAGCGAGCATTCAGCAAGCGTTGTCTACCAGCAACAGATATTAAAGTTACGTCTGGCTAAAGCCTAGACTTATTTAGCGATCGCCTATTTTTAGAGTGTAACTCGGTTATAACAGTAGCGATGTCTTTGACAACCTCTTTGGGGAACGCACTGGGAATAATGAGCAAGGGAATTGTTGTCTTTCTTAATAAGCTGGAAAAGGAGATACGATTTGGGATGGACGCTGCATATTGTTTGTATCAGACACGCAAAAAATTTCAGGAGCAATGTCAAGGATTTTCCTTCAAGCGATTCTTGTATAACTCCTTGATACCTCCTTGGTGGATGATTTTAGAACGCGATCGCAGATTTTGCGCGTTATACCGCGACCAAAATATTCTTTTAAGAAAGGGTATGGTCGTTTGGGGACAAATAGTTCAAGCAAATAATTTACTTTTTCAGCCAGGAAAGTGGGATCATCCAGCAGTTATCGTCTGTAGTCCTGCTCCAGTATTTGATAGTAACCTCAAGGAACTCACAAGAATCGCCAAAGACCTTTATGAACTGAAAGATAAAAAGCTTGAGCATCCAGAGATGGCAGATTTCGTAACTTTTGCTGAAGTCATTACTAATGAAATGGACTGTCTATTTAATATCGAAATTCCCGACTCATTAACATTTAATCAACTCGTATATTTCACATCGATTATGGTATATCGAAAACATCTCCCTGGAGGATATTTAAAATCTCCTTGGTTTCCTATTTTGATAGCTCCGGAAAAAACTCCGGCTGCGATGATTTTGCCATCAAAATATTGGTTCGCCGAACTACGGCAGATTTGGTATGCTGAGTAAAAAGGCTATAAAATAAATGCTAGAGGTAGATAAAAAGGAAAATTGTATAATGTCATCTCTAGCAATTAGTACTGTAGTTAAAATGATGGAATCTTTACCAGAAGATGTACAAAATAAAATTGCAGAACATCTTCAAGAATATATAAAAGACTTACAAGATGAACTTCAGTGGGAAGAGTCATTTAAAGCAACTCAACAAAAGCTTGTGACAGCTGCTCAACGTGCTAAACAGGAAATTGCTGAGGGGCTTGTTCAGCCAATGGACTACAACCAGCTATGAAATCCGCAACTCTCCCTTCATTTTGGGCTGGTTATCGGTCTCTAGATGAAAATATTAGGCAGAGTGCTAGAAAAGCCTATGAAATTTGGAGAGAAAATCCATTTCACCCATCTTTACATTTCAAATGTATCAATGACCAGGAGAACATTTGGTCTGTCAGAATTACACGTAGTTATCGAGCTATTGGCATTTTAGAAAGCGATACAGTGACATGGTTTTGGATTGGTAGTCATGATGATTATGAGAGATTCTTCGGATAAGGTAGTGCAGCTTTCATACCTTACTGTCAAGTAAGAAAGATTTGCGATCGAGTTTGTTTTATCCAATGTATTTCCAGTCTTGCCATTTACTATTATTGGCTTAATTTTGATAGTTATGTCTGCGCGATCGCTTTGGAGGTCGCATCGAGCAAAACAATGGGTACAAACCATCGGTCTAATTTTCAATGTGAGGGTTGAAGAACGCTCTATCAAAGCTCGAAATCGAAAGCTATACCAAATTGTTGTGAGAAGCTCTCATCAAAAGACAAATCGACAGCAACACCTACTCTTTACTAAAAATTGGTAGTGTATTGCTGTTATTTGGGTTGGTTTTCGGTTTATTTATTATGTTTAATGAATTAAAAGATTGCGGTATTACCTTAAACTCAAATCATCCTCAACTTGGTGCAAAATCTTGATGTTATCTTTGAAGCGAAATACGTATGTTGGTACTAAGTTACGGTCAGCCGTAGTACCTGAAAATTAATAAGATTGTTTCCTTGACTACGTTACAGTCGCAATGACTTTACTATGTTTGATTGCAACTTGGTATGAATATAACAGCGTTAGCAGTTGATAGTTTTGACTAAATAAAGAGCCTGTATATTGTTAGAGTTTTATGACAATAAATTCCCGATCTAACTTATTCAAAAAAGACGACACCTGATAACTTGTGAGTTCTAGAAGGAATTAAATTGTGCATTTAAGCCGATTCAAGCACCCCTGGCGGAATTGGTACGAGTTGAGGAGTAGATATGCAGGTTCCTTGCCTGTACCAAATCCCTTCAACCTCGAAAGCTTCAAATTGAGTAGTCAAGATTGCCCAAGCTTGCTCATTTAAACCGGCTGAGTAAGTCCAAGTAAATTGGCAGTCATGGTGTAATCTTTGCTCTAGTTCAGCCAAATCTTCCGGTAGCCAAAATTTGGTCATTACCCGTTGAGTTGCAATCTCTGGGGGAGTTTGCAGCATCTCAACCATTGGCTGATTCACAATAATCTGCTTGCGGTTATCTTGTCTGACGATGCTGACAGGACGCTCGTTATCAGCAGCAGCAACCATGCGATACAACAACTCATCAGGGAGGTGCAGCTGGCTGCAAAACACTTTACCGTCAGTCTGTAAGATACGTTCGGCAGTTTCGGAAGCTGTAGGTGGTTGGCTCGCCATCCATCCGAAGAACTCGATTGGTTGCTTACAACCACGCCATTTGATCCTTACCTTACCGTTAATTTTCGCCGCTGTCTCACTGAGTTCCTCTCCGTAGCTTTGAGCTAGCTGTGTAGCATCGCGTTTGGTTGGGGCCAGAATTGACAAGCCATCATAGGACATTTTATAGTTCCAACCCGGTAAGTTGAGAATTTTAAGAATACTCACACTCATCTGCTTTTACACTTTCAGCAACTCTATATACTTTTACACCCTTAGTATTGTGATACACGGACGCTTCATAGGTTCCTTGCCAAATCTTCATCCTTTCTTGTTCTGGGATAGCTAAAGCCGAGGTGATGATAGCAAAATCTCCAGGTGTTGGTAAGACTTCTCCTTCAGCCAGCGCTTGTAAATTCTTTACTCCGCAGCGCTTGAGCTTTTTCATGTTCAACCTGACTAGATCGGCAATTGTTTTAGGTACTTCTGGAAGAGTGTTTTTTGCACTAGAACTTGTAGTTTTACTGAGCCACTCCTGAATCATCTCTTCTATGGCATCGCTTTGAGATATACCTAAGCGAGCACAAATACTTTTGAACTCTAAGGCTAGTTCTCGTGGAATATAACCACTGACCTGCTTGTAATCGTCGGAACGCCTTCTGTCAGCCATATATATGTAGATGTTAAATAATATTACTTACTTCACCTTCTCTCTTTGTGACCCGAAAAATCAAGGCATATTTTTATGTCTTTTTTAAATGACATGTAAAGAAACAAAAAAGTCTTTTACTGCTTAGGCATCAGTTAACTTCACTATCTTGACTTTATTTAAAGCTGTGCTTTGACGATCAAGCTACTAACAAACTGATAACTCAAACCACGTAGAGACTTTACATCTAAATTTCTCTACATAGTTCTAACCTTTAAGTTTGTACTTAATAACATATTGTGCGATCTAATCTTTAAATATTAGTACCAAAACTCATTTGTTCAAAGCTGAAGTTTTGCTACTAACAGGTAGGAATACTAAAATAATTAAGATTAATATTATAGAGCTATGAAGGTGATTCTATCTCGATCTACTTCAATCATTTTAAGTAAGATCTCATAACCGTCATTTAATTTCATATATCCAACGCTCAAATAACTAAAAGGTTTGTGTGCGATCGCTTACTACCCTTACTGTTTTTTATCAAATCTGTTTTTGGCTGACATCGATCCGCATACGCTGTATAACTTGATTTTAAATGGCTGACGCGTTCAAAAATCCTTCACTACAGAGATGTTACGCGATTTACAAAGCGGCTATCCTAGGCGATCGCAAAAACTGCAACACTTATACACAGACCAAACAGGCAACTTAAGCTACGATATCCCCTAATTCCTTTTGGGACGTTACGTGGGGAGTAGGGCAGGTTAAATTATGAATACGATAGAAAATATCAAAACCCAAAGCACAAACAATCTCACTGCTATTGCTGAACAATTTACATTTCAGGGCAAAGTAAAGAGTATTCAAGCATTTGGCAGCGGTAATATTAATGACACTTTTCTAGTAACGCTGGATAGTTCGCAAGAACAGCATTTTATTCTGCAACGTATTAATACACAAGTGTTTCGTCAGCCGCACTCGATCATGCAGAATATGTGTACTTTTACAGGGCACGCTCGCAAACGGCTACAACAAAACCCACTCAATCGCCGTTGGGAAATTCCTCGCGTACTTTTTACCAAGGACGCACAAGACCACTGGATAGATGCAGATGGTGCCTTCTGGCGGGCGATTAGCTTTATTGAAGGTTCGCAGTCTTTTGACACGATACGCGATCGCTCGCAAGCAGGCGAAGTCGGCTATGCTTTGGGGATGTTCCACAATTTGATCGGCGATTTACCACCAGAAAAACTCGCTGATACCTTAGAAGGATTCCACATTACACCGCGCTATCTCCAAAATTACAACGAAGTTCTGGCGAAAACTTCTGTACAAAAGACTCCTGAAGTAAATTATTGCTTGCAGTTTGTGAGCGATCGCCAAATCTTTGCATCTATCCTCGAAGATGCTAAAGCTACAGGTAAGTTACCTCTGCGTTTGATGCATGGCGATCCTAAAATCAATAACGTATTATTTGACGCTATAACCCATCAAGCTGTCAGTGTTATAGACCTGGATACTGTGAAGCCAGGTTTAGTACATTACGACATTGGCGACTGTTTGCGCTCTGGTTGCAACCCGGTTGGGGAAGAAACAGAAGATTGGGAAAGTGTTGGTTTTGATACTGATATTTGTCAAGGCATATTGCAAGGCTATCTCTCAGTAGCTAAAGCCTTTCTTACCGAGAATGACTATGCATATATGTATGATGCCATCCGTTTGATTGCCTTTGAGTTGGGACTGAGATTTTTTGCAGATCATTTAGCAGGCAATGTCTATTTCAAAGTCAAGCACCCAGAACACAATCTTTATCGGGCGCTGGTGCAGTTTGCGCTAACAAAAAGCATTGAGTCTCAAGAAAGTGCAATTCGCGCCATTATTCAGGATGTAAAATGAACAATCAGTCATTTTCCCTGCAACCTTTTCCTGCAACTGGGCAACTGCTGAAGATCAAAATTGCAGGTAATATTGCCCGAAATGTCAATAAACTGACTATTCAATATACGCTGTTTGGCGATATTGAAAAAATAGCGCTTGCTTCTCCATCAGCAACACCATCAAGGAAACACGAACTTTGGCAAGAGACTTGCTTCGAGTTTTTCCTTGGTATCAAGAATTCTCAACGTTATTGGGAATTCAACCTTTCCCCCGCCGGAGATTGGAATGTTTACCGCTTTGATGGTTATCGTCAAGGAATGCAAGAGGAAGCAGCTTTCTCCACACTCCCGTTTATTATTCAGCAACAAGCAGATAGTTTAGAACTGACTCTAGATGTCGATTTGGATAAAATTATCCTGCAAGAGCAAGCCTTGGAAGTTGCAATTACCACCGTCATTAAACAAACAGATGTTGAAGTAACTTATTGGGCATTAAATCATCGAGGTGCTGAGGCTGACTTTCACCGACGGGATAGTTTTATTTTGGAATTATGAGCTGAACTTGATACACTCAAAACGCGATCGGACTCAATCATTTCGCTTCAGCCTGTGGATGTTCTCACTAATATTAAACCTGGCCTTTTGGCTGCTGCTGAGACTGCTACCTGCTGAAGCTACCTACACTCTGCGCGGCTTCTGGAGTATACTGGCTCTTCCTTGCTTCGGGTTGCTGACATTGATAATTTCTTGGTTGGCGCTCAAGAAATTGCCAGCTACATCTTTGTCCAAAACCTGGCAAAGCCTGATTTATTTACTGCACTTTCCTGCTTTGCTGTTTTTGCCGTTTTACCTAATGGGTTTTTGGCTAGGAATCTTCGCTGGATTCATTGGCCCCGATCTGATGAGAGAATACGTTTCTCCTAGCGGACAGCGCTCAATCACCATTGAGCGTCA
Source organism: Calothrix sp. NIES-2098 (assembly GCF_963875125.1). Classification (NCBI taxonomy): domain Bacteria; kingdom Bacillati; phylum Cyanobacteriota; class Cyanophyceae; order Nostocales; family Calotrichaceae; genus Calothrix; species Calothrix sp. NIES-2098. Next base: position 5,626,375 of record NZ_CAWNKJ010000001.1, on the reverse strand, counting down.
GGGGATAATCTGTAAGCATGAGGTTTATCTCAATCGCTTTCTGGTAATGCAGCGAGTGGGTAGCTTTCGCATTGGTACAGCTAAGTGTCGCCGCAGCGCTAGTGCAGCAATTACTTGGAAAGCAGATGAAACTGCAATTGAATGGCAATATAGCGATCGCCGGGGAATCATCTCATTGCCTGACAATTAACAATATCACTTTCTATATATTTTCAGTAACTTTTGTTACTTTTAGCTTAAAAACCGATTATCGTGCCAAACTGCTGCGGTTTCCTACATCTTGACAACAGTCTGGTTTCATTGTTCTGTCCGAATGTAGTTGCATTCCTTAATCTAGGATTCTACGGATAATTAAAAATTAATCGCGAACAATTATTACAATACAAACTTATTACTGAACCAAGACAAAAGAGAAAATCACCTACTTTATCTTTTACCGATGTGTCTCCCGCCACTGAGTAAAAAAAGTATCCTTAAACCCTCAAGAAAACTATGATAAAAAATCGGCAGATGCATGGTAAGTTTTAAATCCATCGTCCTCGCTTAGAGCTTTGCCTTATGCATCTGCACTATTTACACCCCCAACACCTTGAGGAATTAGTCAAGAGCAGTGGCATAAATTTACACATTGCGAAGCTCAATTTTTTATCCCTCCAAGGAATCAACGCCTATGAATACCTGTTGATTTCTGAGTTACTTCCCCGCACCAATACCGGAATGGTGAAGAATGCCTGGTTGCAGCGTTACGCCCATATTACAGAAGGCGGTTGGTGGTGTTCGGGACTAGATCCGCTAAATGATTGGCAAACGATGGAATGGGGATGCTTTAAGCCAAATCAACCCCGGATGAATCAGAATGGTAAGGCTATCAAGTACGAACATCCCCCCAGCACACCAACGCGTGTTTTTTGTCTGCGGGTTCCCCTATCTGTTTGGCAGCAAGTCGCCCAGCGTTACAATCTCTCCATACCCAACAATATCAGTACTGGTTCCAATGGCGAAGCTGTAGGGTTTTGGCAATGGGTGCTGGAACAGAACATACCTATAATTGTTTGCGAGGGTGCAAAGAAAGCAGCGACACTATTAACACAAGGATACGCTGCGATCGCTATTCCTGGAATTACTAGCGGTTATCGAGTAGTTAAAGATGACTTTGGTAAAGTGACTCGTCGCCAGCTAATTCCTGACTTAGGCATTTTTACTATTAAAAAACGCACCTTTTATATTTGTTTTGATTTTGAAACTAAACCCAAAACCATCGCCGCAGTTAATAACGCTATTTCCCAACTGGGTTTTTTATTCCAAGAAAAAGACTGTCCGGTAAAAGTTATTGAACTTCCGGGAATGGAAAAAGGCGTTGATGAATTTATCGTTGCTAAGGGTGCAGGTAGTTTCGAGAAAGTTTATCGTCAAAGTGTTGATTTAGAAGTTTACTTAGCTCAAACCAAACCCCATACAGAGTTAACTATTCCGGCTACACTCACTGTTAATTCTCCTTATTTAGGTGAAATACCTTTTCCTACCTCTGGATTAGTAGGAGTAAAATCAGCAAAAGGCACGGGTAAAACTACCGGATTAAAAGCTGTTGTCAATCGAGCTAAAACTAGAAATCAACCAGTTTTGTTAATTACCCATAGAATTCAACTAGGAAGATTTTTATGTGAAAAAATTGGCATCAACTGGGGAATCAACAACGGTTCGCATGAAGAAAATCTTCATCAATGCCCCATGCCCAAATCATTCGGTTTATGTGTTGACTCGATCTGGAAGCTAAATCCAGAAGATTGGCAAGGTTCGATAGTTATTTTAGATGAAGTAGAGCAATCTTTATGGCATCTACTTAATAGTAATACTTGTAAACAAAAGCGCGTTAAAATTTTAAAAATCTTCCAACAGCTTATTGCTACAGTTTTGACAACTGGAGGATTAGTTATTGCTCAAGATGCCGATTTATCTGATGTATCCCTAGAATATTTACAGGGACTAGCGGGAATTAAATTAACACCTTGGATAGTTTTAAATCAATGGCAACCCCAGCGAGGATGGGATGTAACTTTCTTTGATTCTCCTAACCCAACGCCGTTAATTCATCAATTGGAATTGGATTTAATTGCCGGACGTAAATGTTATGTTACTACCGATAGTCGAACTGGGCGTTACAGCTGTGAAACTATTGAAAGGTATCTCAAAGAACGTTTAGAAAAATTACGCCGACAATTTCCAAAAACTCTAGTTGTGAGCAGCCAAACGACGAATACGCCTGGACACGCAGCAGTTGATTTTGTAGCCGCAATTAATCAAAAGATTCCGGAGTATGACACAGTATTTGTTACTCCGAGTATTGGTACAGGAATTAGTATTGATGTTCAACATTTCGATAGGGTTTATGGCATTTTTCAAGGTGTAATTCCTGATTCGGAAGCACGACAAGCATTAGCAAGAGTACGAGATGATGTACCACGTGTTGTTTGGTGTGCGAAGCGAGGTATTGGTTTAATTGGTAGTGGTAGCACTAATTATCGCTTGCTTTCTTATTGGTATCAGGAAAATCAAAAAGATAATTTAGCTTTGCTCAGTCCCCTACATAAAATAGATGTAGATTTACCATTAGTTTTTGACCCCATCCATTTACGCACCTGGGCAAAGTTATCTGCTAGGGTAAATGCTTCTATTCGTCTTTATCGCCAATCTTTACAAGAAGGTTTAATTGCCGATGGTCATCAGATATGGGCAAGAAGCAATGCAGTACATAATAATATTATTCGAGATTTACGCCTAGCATTTTTAGCAACCGATCCGCAAGATTTAGCTAACCGCCGCAGATTAATCTTAGAAATTGTCAAAGTCCAAAAAGAGTGGGCAGAAAAACGCCAAAAAGCTAAAGAGATTAAACGTAAAATTAAAGAAATTAAGCAGCAGAATCAATTAGGATCGGCCGCTGCTGTAGCTAATGCTAGAGATATTGATTATGTGGAATACGAACAATTATTAGCCAAACATTCCCTGACTCAGGATGAACGTAACGCTACCCAGAAATATATTCTCAGACAAAGGTATGGTATAGCAGTTACGCCCCTGCTGAAATTACAAGATGATAAAGGCTATTATGGGCAACTATTAACTCATTATTATTTAACCCACGAAAGCGAGTATTTTCACATTCGCGATCGCCAGGAGTGGAATCAGCAATTATATTGGGGTGATGGTCAAGTTTTTCTTCCCGATTTAAAGACCTACACCTTGAAAGTTGAGGCGATGCGAGCCTTGGGAATGGTAGACTTTCTGGAAGTAGGACGAGAATTTATGGAGAACGAGCCAGATTTAATCTTAATGAAAAATTTGGCTGTGCAAAATAGCAAACATATTAAAAGAGTGTTGGGTATTAACGTAGGAAGCGAAACCGAAAATATTTCCGCAATTAAAATACTCAGCCGACTGTTAAGTTTATTGGGATTAAAGCTGAAGAGAGTAAATGAAGCGTATCAAATCGATCTAGAAACCCTTGATGATGGTAGGCAAAAAATCTTTGCAATTTGGCAGCAACGAGATGAGTTAATGTTGACTCATCTCAGAAATATGGGAGATACCGTGGTTGATATTTCTTCAGATTGGCAATTATTGGTTCATGCAAATAAACAAAAAATCTTGCACTAAGACTTTAGAGACTTCTAGAAAATAAATTATCTAATTTACTAAGGTAATATTTGCCTTTCTCTCCCTGCTCCCCTTCGGGTGACGCTCCTTCGTCGCTCTAAGCGAAGCTATGCCGAAGGCTTTACGCTGCGCTAACGCCACTTTGCCAACCCTGTGGGAAGCCGCTTTGCGTCTACGTGACGGGAACCGCCCGCCGAAGGATGCCCGAAGGGCTGTAGACGGCAAGTGGACTCACCTGCTCCCTGCCTACGCAGCGATGGGATATTTTTTTAATTGGAAGTCTCTTAGTCCTGAGTCCGAAGCAGTTGGATGATAGCCAAAATTAATAAATCTGGGTCAATCGGCTTAGATAAATGTCGCTGAAATCCTGCTTCTAAAGCTTGTTGCTGATTAATTTCACCAGCATAAGCTGTCAGGGCGATCGCCGGAATTTTACCTCCGCGTTCTTCTGGGAGGGAACGCACCTGTTTCAGTAAAGTATAACCATCTACTTCTGGCATACCGATGTCACTTACCAAAATATCTGGCTGAAATAATTCTACGGCTGTCAAAAATTCTGCGCTGGATGCAACTGTCATGACTTCTGCATCGTACTCAGCCAACAAGAATTCGATTAAATCGCGGCTGTCTGGTTCATCATCAATGGTTAATATTTTAATTCCTGCGAGATTGAATGCATCTGCGGACAGTTCCTCAACCCGATCGCTCTCTGGTTCTACGTGCAATAAAGGTAATCTAACTGTAAAGGTGGCTCCCTGTCCTTCCCCCGGACTGTCTGCGGTGACTGTTCCCCCATGCGCTTCGATTAAGTGACGCACGATCGCTAACCCTAACCCTAGTCCACCATATTTGCGCGTGACAGAAACATCTTCTTGGCGGAAAGATTCAAAGATATGGGGGAGAAATTCTCGATTAATACCTTTACCTGTGTCAGCAACGGTAATCTGTGCTTCTTTGCCTACTCTTTCTAGCCAGATGTCTATCTGTCCGCCACTAGGGGTAAACTTGATGGCGTTGGAAAGCAAATTCCAAACTATCTGCTGAAGCCGAACGGCATCGCCGGATACTTGCCCAATATTCGGTAGCACTGGATGAATCAAAATCGATTTGGCGACTGCGGCGGTTCTCACTGTATCTATGGCAGCTTCAATCACAAATGCTAAATTCACCGGGTCAGCATTTAAGCTGAGTTTACCACGCAGAATCCGAGCAATATCCAACAGGTCATCAATGAGTTGGGTTTGGAGGTTGGCGTTACGTTCAATTGTGGCCAAAGCTTCAGCGGTTTTACTGTCATCTAGCTTGCGACTTTGCAGCAACTTTGTCCAACCCAAAATCGGGTTGAGGGGCGAACGTAACTCATGGGAGAGAATCGCCAAAAACTCATCTTTAATCCGGTTCGCTTTTTCCGCTTCATTACGGGCAACTTGTTCTAATTGCAAAATGCGATCGCGTTCTATTTCCAATTGCTTTTGATCGTCAATGTCAGTACAAGTACCGAACCATTTCACTATCCGTCCTTGTTCATCTTTCAGTGGTAAGCCTAAAATTAAATGCCAACGATAGCTACCATCACTGTTGCGTCGGAAGCGGTATTCATGTTTATAGAAAGTGCGATTTTGGATAGCATCTTCCCACAATTCTTGAGATAATTGCCGATCGTCTGGATGCACTGCGGACAGCCAACCAAATCCCAAGGCTTGTGCAAATGTCAATCCAGTATATTCACATAGGTTCTTATTCACATAGTCACATTCACCATCAGCATTACAAGTCCAGACGAGGTGAGGGATTGCTTCTGCGAGGTAGCGGTAACGGGCTTCACTTTGGCGAATAGCTTCCTCAGCGTTTTTGTAGTCAGTAATATCGCGGGAAATACATAACAGTTGTACTACTTGCCCTGCGGAGTTGCGTATGGGGGTCAGCACCACATCCCACCATTTTGGCGTCCCTTTGGCAGTGGGACAATAGCCTTGAAATCTGCCCAATTCCCCTACTTTAGCTGCGGCGATCGCCTCCTCAGCCATTTGTCTAGCGTCGTCTTGCCAAAAACAGCGCCATTCACTGTTAAGCAGAGGTGTGAGATCGTCGATTTCTAAAAGACAGATACCGCCTGGATTTATGTATAAGAGTCTGCCATCTAAGTCTAGGACTTTGATACAGTCGCTACTGCTAGCCAGCATCCGTTGGTTAAATTCTTCACTTTGGCGTAATTCTTCTTCGGCGCGTTTGCGATCGCTAATATCTAAGTTAATACCACTCATTCGCACAGGTTGGCCGCGATCGTCAAAAGTGATGCGCCCTAAGGCTAGTAACCAGCAAATACCCCTTTGTGGGTGAACGATGCGGAATTCGCAGTTAAATTCTGGCAGACGTTGCTCTATAACCCGCTTGACTTCGGCATCAGCACCTGCGCGATCGTCTGGGTGCAGAGCATTGTACCAATCTGCATATTGAATTTGACTTTTACTGGGGTCAAACCCATATAAATCATAATTTTCTGGCGACCAGATAATTTTACCTGTGTGAATTTCCCAATCCCAAGAGCCAGCATGAGCACCCGACAACGCCAGTCGTAGCAGTTGTTCGTTGTCTTGCAAAGCTGCTTCAGCGTGTTTGCGAGCTGTGATATCCATTGAGAAGCCAATCATGCCCACAGGACAGAGATCGCGATCGCGTAGTAAGGAGAGTGAGAGTAGGACAGTTATGAGTTCGCCAGATTTGCGCTGCACAGTTACTTCTACTTCATGCTTACCTTTGGCTTTCAGGGGCGCAATTACCTGATTTTCCAGAACACTGAGCATTTCTGGTTGTGGATAAATTAGCTGAATATGCTTACCGATTGCTTCTTGAGCAGAGTAACCAAAAACTCTCTCAGCGCCTTGATTCCAACTTGTGATGTAGCCATTGAGATCGGTGGAGATAACACTATCATGGGTTTGGGCGAGAACTTGAGCTTGTAGTCTGAGTTGCTCTTCTACGTGCTTGCGTTCGGTAATGTCTAAATCTACACCTGCCATGCGTACAGGTTGCCCTGTTTGGTCGTAAAACACTTTACCTTGACTGAGTGCCCAACGAACATCACCATTGGCATAAAGCACTCGAAATTCAATTTTGTAGTCTGCACCTGTAGTAATGGCAGCATTGATAGACTCAAGAACGCGATCGCGATCGTCTGGGTGTATTCTAGAAATAAACGTTGCATAAGTACCATCAAACTCTCCCGGTGCAAACCCAAACAAAGCTTCTAAGTTGCTAGACCATTGAATTTGATTGGTGAGAATATTCCAGTCCCAAGTGCCCATGCGAGCAGCTTCTAGAGCTAATCGCAGGCTTTGTTGATTGTCTTGTAAAATTTTCTCAGTTCGTTTGCGCTCTGCTAGTTCATCTTGTACCTGCTGTAATGCTTGTTGCAGTTGATTGCGTAACTGCATATTCTCAATAGCTGCATTCACTGCTACTCGCAATCCATCCGCAGTGATGCTCCCTTGGACTAAGTAATCTTGGGCACCAGCTTTAATTGCTTGAACTGCGATCGCTTCATTTCCCTGCCCTGTGACTACAATTACAGGTAAGAACAACTGGCCTGTCTTGAGTTGCAGTTGGCTCAGAAATTCTCTCCCATCTAAGTCGGGTAAGAAATAATCCACCAATACAATATCTGGCTGGTGTTGCTGCCATAAATCTAAGCCTAAATGCCCCAATTCTGCTTGGACAAAGTGATAGTCATACTCCCGATCTTCCCGTAAATATCGCAGATACAGCTCGCGGTCTTCTGGGCTATCATCAACAATCAAAACAGTCCGTTGTTGCTGGCTCATGACTACTTTGGCAAATTATGCAGAAAATGAATCATATCAGCGCAATAATGCGCGAATTAGGAGAATTTTGCGCTAAAGAACACGCTTTACTGAAAATATCTACCTCTAAAGTCCTGACAGCATCAGGATATTATCATATATACACCCTCAGCAGGTGTCACAGCTTTGCGTCCGACAATCGTCTTCACAGGCTCGAAAAATGGGTGTCACCCCCCATCCTTAATGACATCGGAAATGATAAAAGTACAACCTTGGTAGAAGAGTTTCTGTCGTCTATAATGAGCCTTTATTCACATCTTGCATTCTAGATAAGAAGAGACATGCTGCGTGCAACTGGCATGTGACTTCCCAGCGTTCAGGCTGATTGCAAGATTTACTTTCTATTTTAAATATTTATGAATGCCGAAGATTTTTTAACTCAGGGATTAAACAAAAACTTTCAAGGAGACTATCAAGGAGCGATCGCCGCTTATACTCAAGCAATACAACTTAAGCCGGATTTTGCCGAAGCCTACTATAACCGAGGGACGATCGTTAGCAGCGAACTTAAAGATTACCACGGTGCGATCGCAGATTTCGATCGGGCTGTAGAAATTAACCCTGATTTTGCGGAAGCCTACTGCAATCGGGGTAACGTGCGTTTCTTATTAGAAGATTATGAAGGAGCGATCGCCGATCATAACCAGGCTGTACAAATTAATCCCAATTTAGCTGAATCTTACCATAGTCGGGGTAAAGCCTATTTTGCCCTAGGCGACTATGAAACAGCGCTGCTAAATTTCCACAATGCAATTAAAATTAATCCACACTTATCTACTTATATTAATGTTGATATTGCCAATGCTTACCATAACCGCGGTGTAGCACGTTGCGATCGCGGCGATAATCAAGGAGCGATCGCGGATTTCAACCAAGCTTTGCAGTTAAACCCAAATTTCGCCGCCGCCTACACTAATCGCGGCAATGTTTATTATATTTTGGGAGAATATATCCAAGCTGTTGCCGATCACGACCAAGCATTACAGCTAGATGTCAATTTGGCGGAAGCTTATCATAACCGGGGAAATGCGCGTTATGCTCTGACAGACTATCAACGCGCCATTGAAGATTACAACAGAGCCTTAGAATTAAATCCCCATTTTGCCGGAGCTTATTATAATCGCGGTTTGGTCTATGCTCACCTAGAAGAGTATCAGCAAGCAATGACAGACTTTAATCAAGCGATCGCCTTAAATCCTGATGATGTGCAAGCATATTACGAAAGAGGTTTAGTAAGCAGTGCTTTGGGAGATTATCAAGGGGCAATTGCCGACTATAACCGCGCATTGCAAGAAAATCCCACTCTAGATTTAGTATACGGCTTAAGAGCCAATGTGCGACGCCGCATGGGAGATTATCAAGAAGCAATTAAAGATAGTACAAAACTCCTGCAACTCAATCCCTTGATGGCTGAGGGATATTGCGATCGCGCGGCGGCTCGTCGGAGTTTAGGTGATTACCAAGGGGCAATTAAAGATTACGATTGGGCATTGATGTTTAATGCCAATTTAGCCGAAGCTTACTATGGTCGAGGTATTGTTCGGGAAGCCTTGCAAGATTACCACGGAGCCATTACCGATAACACTCATGCCATAGAAATTGCACCTAACTTTTCTCAAGCCTACTGCAACCGAGGCAACGTCCGCCGCCAAATGGGCGACGAACAAGGAGCAATTGCCGATTACAACCAAGCGTTACAAATCAATCCCGAATTAGTAGAAGCTTATTACAACCGAGGTTCTCTGCGCTATGCCTTAGAAGATTACGAAGGTGCGATCGCAGACTATACCCAAGCATTACAGCTAAATCCCAACTCCGCCGCATTTTATAGCGATCGCGGTAACGCTCGCTATGCCATAGAAGACTATCAAGGGGCGCTAGAGGATTATAATCAAGCAATAGCGATCGAGCCTAGTTTTGCTGAAGACTGGTTCAATCGAGGCCGTAGCCGTTCTTGGTTAGGTGAATTAGAAGAAGCCCTCAAAGACTTAAACCAAGCCTTACAACTCCAACCGCATTGGACAGAAGCATACCTAGTACGCGCTGATGTTTACCGCAATCTCGGAGATTACGAAAGAGCAATTGCTGATTTCCAAGAATCCGCTAACCTGTATTACAAAGAAGGTAACATTCAATATTACCGAGAAATTCTCAATTTAATTGCAGAACTTGAGTAGTTTGTAGTTAGGATTTTAGTGCTTGAAAATTTAGGACTAAAGTCCTGAATAAGAACTTATGTCCCTACTTCCCAAACGTTGATGATTTTTTAATTTGGAAGTCCCTTATACTCGCCGTAACTTCCATAAATAGCTAGAAATTAAATTCGTAATAATATGAGCAATAATTGGCACTAATAAATTGCCAGTAATCAGAGCGCCATACCCTAATATTAGCCCGACAATAGTCGCCCACAGCACGTAAGGCCATTGTTCCGAACCACTCAGGTGTAAAACGCCAAAGCAAAGACTGGATACAATTACAGCTACATGATCGGCTCCTAAGGCTGGTAGCATTACACCACGGAATAATAATTCTTCACTTAACCCCGGTAGTAAACCTAGCCAAATTATGTCTGGTAAAACTAAAGGCTTGAGTACCAAATCTAAATAATAATCTGCACTTTTACGGTAAGGTGGCACAAAGCGATAAGTTAAACCACTCAAAACAGTAATAATTAATCCTAACCCTATCCCCACTAGCAAATCATTTCCATCCCAGTTCCAAGCAAATAGAGAAAAATTACCGAAGCGCAACCATAATTTCGCGACTATCCACAAAATGATAGCAGTCGCTCCCATCGCCCCCAGTACTTGGATGCGTGTTAAGTATGGAATTTCTGGTTCTTGTTTTTGTTGTTCTACCACGGGTGTTTAGAGGAGGGAAGGGGACAAAGAAGCAGGGGGAAATGAAATGCTTGACTTTTGACTTTTGACTCTTGACTAATTATTTAAGTTGCTGCAACGAATTTATTTGCGGACGTAGAACAGATGGATTCACACCTGCTTTGTGTGCTGCTAAAACACCTACTGCTTCTAAATATGAGTTTACCTGTATGGGCTTAATCCCTAAAGGTTGAGGAGGAACTTGGATTTGAGTTTGATTTTCCTCCACAGTGATAATTTGGCATCGCTTCTGATTTAAGCTCAGAATTGCACTACTACCACAAGCAGTTGCTGGTATTATTGCAGCATCGATTTGCTCTGCCCAGATATCTTCTGGTAGATATTGGACTGTTCCTTTCTCTATGATAAATTGCGGTGCGCGACTTAAACCGACAAGTACGCACGGTAAAAAAGTATAACCTAATTCTTCTGCGGCAGAACGGGGAGATAAATTAGGATTTGGGGGTGCTGAGGCTAAAGCTGGAGAATGGGCGCAAGGAATTTTAAAGGTACGCACGATTAAATGGCTAATTACCGCTTCTGCACCTGCTAGGGGATCTACGCCTTTACCTTGGCGGTAGTTTTCTACAGCTTCTTCTTCCATATCATCGGGGAAACGTGCAACCACTGCGATCGCATCTGCGCCAGCTTGTTTAATTAATACTTCTGCTGCTCTTAATAAACTATCGGGATTCCCAATTGTTCCCCAACTAATTCCCGATGGCGAAGTGCGTAATTCTATATTTAATGGCGTATCTGTAATTACATAATCTGTCAAAGTTAACCCAAGGGTGGCCCTGGCTGCATCCGCTACTTGTAGGTGTCGCAGCCGCAATTCCGGCTCTATGCCCTGGTCTAAAAGCAAACCTATTTTATTACTATGCACCGGACGCAATCCCCAGCATCCAGCGGCAAATTTGTCAAGTCCGTAACCTTCAACATAGAAAGTATTAAGTAGATTCCAGTACAAACTTGCGCCATTGAGGACATTGGGATGAGTGATGAGGCGATCGCACACCTGTGATATAACTCTGGCTACTGGTAAAGCATCCCCAGCATAACCTCCGATTGCTGCCCCTACACCAGTTGGTACAATTAAAATAGCAGTATATGGACGTTGCATACCAATTCCAGAGTGCTGAGTAGTCAGATTAGTCATTAGTAGCTTAACTTTTGTTTCATTTTTAACTACTCAGAACTCATTACTAATTACTCTGCACTTGTTGTAGTGACAACAGCTTCCACAGTAGCCTTTTGCTGTTCTGTATCCACAGAGGTAATTGCCCAACGTAAAGGTTCACCCTGTTTTTGTAATTCTGCGGTAATTGCTTGCTCTAACTCTGTGGGAGTTTCTTGAAGGTCGATTTCTGCGGTAATAAAATGAGTTGTCATTCTCGCCTATCCTCGTTATTAGTGCTTTCTAGAATAGCTGATAACAGCATAAAGGATGAAGTATTAAAAGAGAAATTTCATCCTTTAGCCTTGATACTTCATCCTTTAATTAGTCTTTGCCAAATTGCAGTTGATAAAGTGTATCTTCTTTTTCTGTTTCCACTTTTATATCAGACAGAGGTCTAGCGACACAAAGCAACACGTAACCTTGTTTTTGTAAATCTGGACTAACGCCCATACCATCAGTTTGATCGACAGATCCGGAGATAATTTTACCTGCACAAGTTGTACAAACACCTGCATGACAAGAACTAGGTAATTCTAAACCAGCTCGGTCGGCAACTGCTAAGATAGTTTCATTTTCAGGGACTTGTAAAGTGTGACTCTTGCCTTGATGGATAACTTCAACGGTGTATGTTTTGGACATATACAAATAGGAGTGTAACTTAACTAACAAAGGAAATATTTTATCTGATGAATAGACACACAACCAAGTCGAGAAATGCCAACCCAAGAATTATTTTCAAATAGATTTATTGGCAAAAGTAGCTATACAGTGATAATTATAAGTCCTAGCCAGACCAAAAACTTCAAGTAGGGAGACTTATTAGCAGTTGATACTGTCGATAAAGACTTGTAAGCTAAAATTCTCCTGAAATATAGGCAGTGATTATAAACACTAAAACCATCTGTGGCTAATATTTGGAGTCTAGAATGTTGGAATCATATCGTCAACACGTTGTCGAAAGAGCCGAATTAGGAATTCCCCCCTTACCGTTAGATGCAAAACAAACTTCAGAACTGTGCGAATTACTGAAGAATCCGCCCAAGGGGGAAGAAGATACATTATTGCATTTATTGCGCGATCGCGTACCCCCTGGAGTTGATGCCGCAGCTTACGTCAAAGCAGGGTTTCTCACAGCCATTGCCAAAGGTGAAACAAAAAGCCCCTTAATTTCACCCATCCAAGCAGTAGAATTACTGGGAACGATGGTAGGCGGCTACAACGTGCAATCTTTAATTGAATTGCTGCAAACTCCTACCACCTCTGTCTCAGAGTCTTCCGAAACCCCCTTGGTGATGGGGGGACAAGGAAAAGAACCCATTGCCGCTTATGCCGCCAACGCCCTCAGCAAAATCCTGTTGGTGTATGATGCTTTCCATGATGTTTTGGAACTATCAAAAACCAATCCCTACGCCAAGCGCGTGATAGATTCTTGGGCGGAAGCTGAATGGTTTACCGTTCGTCCCCAACTCCCCAAAGCAATTACCGTTACAGTTTTCAAAGTTCCTGGGGAAACCAACACCGATGACTTATCCCCCGCCACCCACGCCACTACTCGCCCGGATATTCCCTTACACGCCTTAGCAATGCTAGAGTCACGGCAACCGGGAAGCTTAAAAACCATTGCCGAATTAAAGAAAAAAGGACATCCCGTTGCTTACGTTGGGGATGTAGTGGGTACAGGTTCATCCCGTAAATCTGCTATCAACTCGGTATTGTGGCACATGGGCAATGATATTCCCTTTGTGCCCAACAAGCGCGCAGGGGGGTATATTTTAGGTGGTGCGATCGCGCCTATTTTCTTTAATACAGCTGAAGATGCCGGTGCTTTGCCGATTCAGTGTGATGTCACCCAGTTAGAAACAGGTGACGTGATTACCATCCATCCCTACAAAGGCGAAATCGCTAACGAAGCCGACGAAGTCATTTCCACCTTCACCCTCAAACCTGATACCATTCTCGATGAAGTCCGTGCAGGTGGACGCATTCCTTTATTAATAGGACGTACCCTCACCGACAAAACCCGCCAAGCACTAGGTTTAGAACCCAGCACCTTATTTATCCGTCCCCAAGCACCTGAAGATACAGGTAAAGGCTACACCCTCGCCCAGAAAATGGTAGGGAAAGCTTGCGGTTTACCCGGTGTCCGTCCTGGTACATCTTGCGAACCCATCATGACTACCGTTGGTTCTCAAGATACCACAGGCCCCATGACCCGCGACGAGTTAAAAGAACTCGCCTGTCTCGGTTTTAGTGCAGATTTGGTGATGCAGAGTTTCTGTCATACCGCAGCTTATCCCAAACCAGTCGATATCAAAACTCACCACGAACTTCCCGACTTTTTCGCCCAACGTGGCGGCGTTGCCCTACGCCCTGGTGATGGTATCATCCACTCTTGGCTAAACCGGATGCTGCTACCCGACACCGTAGGAACTGGCGGCGACTCTCACACCCGCTTCCCCTTAGGTATTTCCTTCCCCGCAGGTTCTGGGTTAGTAGCCTTTGCCGCAGCTTTGGGTGTCATGCCTTTGGATATGCCAGAGTCAGTTTTGGTAAGATTCAAAGGAGAATTGCAACCAGGTATTACCCTCAGAGATATTGTTAACGCCATTCCCTACGTCGCCATTCAAAAAGGATTGCTAACAGTAGAGAAAGAGAACAAGAAAAACATCTTCTCTGGGCGGATTTTAGAAATGGAAGGCTTGCCCGATTTAAAAGTTGAACAAGCCTTTGAATTAACAGATGCATCAGCAGAACGTTCTTGTGCAGGTTGCACAATTAAACTGAGTACAGAAACAATTGCCGAATATCTGCGTTCTAACATCACGCTGTTAAAAAATATGATAGCCAGAGGCTACCACGATGAGCGTACTATCCTCCGCCGCATCGCCAAAATGGAAGAATGGTTAGCCAATCCCGTATTACTTGAAGCTGACGCAGATGCAGAGTATGCCGAAATAATTGAAATTGATTTGAACGAAATCAAAGAACCAATTGTTGCTGCTCCCAATGACCCTGATAATGTGAAATTATTATCAGAAGTTGCTAACGATCCGGTGCAAGAAGTATTCGTTGGTTCTTGTATGACAAATATCGGCCATTATCGCGCAACTGCGAAAGTTTTAGAAGGCGCAGGTGAAGTAAAAACACGCCTGTGGATAGCACCCCCAACCCGCATGGATGAATACCAACTCAAAGAAGAAGGTGTATATAGCGTTTTTGGTGCAGCAGGTGCTAGGACAGAAATGCCAGGATGCAGTTTGTGCATGGGTAATCAGGCGCGAGTTGCTGATGGCACAACTGTATTTTCTACCTCTACCCGCAATTTTAATAATCGCATGGGTAAAGGAGCAAGAGTGTATTTAGGTTCCGCCGAATTAGCCGCAGTTTGTGCATTGTTAGGACGCATTCCCACAGTGCAGGAATATCTTGATATTGTGGCGAAGAAAATTAATCCTTTCGCTGACAATTTGTATCGTTATTTGAACTTCGATCAAATCGCCGGTTTTGAGGATGAAGGGCGAGTAATTACTAAGGAGCAGCAGGCTTTATTGGTATAGTTTTATCAGGGTGGGTGTAATACCCACCTGACTGTTATTAGCAGGGTGACAATGCCAGCAAAAGATCTCTACCATGATGCAGTCAAAAATGCCTTAATTAAAAATGGGTGGATAATTACAGCCGATCCTTATCCAATTAAATATGCAGAAGTTAAGCTGTTTGCGGATCTTGCAGGTGAAAAAACCATTGCAGCGACTAGACAAGGACAAAAAATTGTTATTGAAATTAAAAGTTTTCTCAGTCGTTCTCCTATGCGCGATTTTGAAACTGCATTAGGACAGTATCTCATTTATAAAGCTTTACTTACTATTGACCATCCTGAACAGAAATTATATTTAGCTATAGGTCAAAAAATTTACGAGGATTTCTTTCAACAAGTCGCCATCAAGTTTATTGTAGATAAGTATCAAGTATTACTATTAATTATTGATTTACAGCAAGAGGAGATTATTCAATGGATAAACTAACCCATTATCAAAATTTAATCAAACAAATCCTCACCGAGTATGACAGAATTTCATCACAAGTACCCGATCCAGATATAGATGAGGTATTAATGTTTGACGATCAAAGAAGCCAATATCTTTGGTTTAATATTGGCTGGAAAAATGATAAAAGAGTCAAGGCAATTTCGGTTTATGTTCGCATTAAGAATCAGAAGATTTATATTGAGGAAGATTGGACTGAGGAAGGAATCGCTACTGAGTTATTAAGGGAAGGTGTACCGAAAGAGGATATTGTTTTAGCTTTTCACGATCCAGAAACTCGTAAATTGACTGAGTTTGCGATCGCTTAAAAAGCTAAGTTTGATGACGAAATAAGTTTTTTTACATTAATTTAAGTCAAAAGGTTAAATTATGTGCAGTATCAAATAGAATTTAAACCCAAAGCTATTAAAGATTTAGCGCAACTTTCCACCGATATTAAAGAACGGATAATTTCTAAAATCGAAGCGATGCAAGATAATTTGCAAGGCGATGTTAAACACTTAACTAACTTTACTCCAGAATACCGATTACGAGTTGGTGATTATCGAGTTTTGTTTGAAATTGAAGAACAAACTATAATGATTTATAGGGTGAAACATCGCAGTAAGGCTTATGAGTAAAAGGATAGGCTCAAAATGATTGAATTACATCCAGAATTTATCTCAAAAAATGGTCAGAAGGAATTTGCTGTTTTGCCATACGAAGAATTTTTGCAAATTCAAGAATTATTAGAAGATTTAGAAGATTTGAGAGATTTACGCGAAGCTAAAAAAGAAGAAAAAGACAATCCTTCTGTACCTTTAGATGAAGTCAAGAAGATATTAATCTTTTGAAGATGGAAGATGCAACATTCCGTTATAAGAAATTTCCTTGAGATAATTTAGGTATGCTTACGGCAACAAGGTAGTCATAATTGTGATTAGATGTCCGCAGACTAAAGCCTAGAGATTGATTAAAAAAGCCCACCCATGCGAGCTTCAATTTTCCATCTATCTTATTAAGCTTGCAATTCAAAATTTAATAATAACTATACACAATTAGTATCATTGCAACCGAGAGCATCCTTAAGCTTACGCTTCAAATCACTAGAAATAGGTAAATTGTCAATTTCATCACACAATTTGGCTTTAGGCTCATTTCTCCTACGCTCTGTATATATTCCTATTAAAAGACCATCAATACCATATTTACCTATAGCATCTGCTACTAATCCTACTATTCCGAGAGCTGCTATACCACCAATCATCCCAAAAGGCCCGCCCAATGCTGCTAAAGCTGTTGTTATTGCAGCACCTCCTGCAAGCCCTGTAGCTGCCATTGTTACTACAAGTAAAACTCCAGGTAAACCCAAAGCTGCAACCTTTCTAACTACTTCATCCATAAATGATTAACTCATTGATTAGATTTAAGAATAATTTTATACAGAGCTATTAAGAACAACATTAGTAATTTTGCTTAAATAAAATGAGATGAATCTAGTTGAAACCTCTTATATGACACATCAACTCTTTCTTTCATACTGAAGAGGGAGAAATGTAGCTCCAGACTTCGGACAAGAGTTAGGAGAGAGGTCAATTTGTGCGATCGCATTTAGGAATTGAGGAATGCGATCGCTTTCAACTATATTATTCAATTTCCCAATCTTCTATTTTTAACCCTTCAACTCTGGCAAATTCTTTAGTATTATGAGTCACTAAAATTAAGTCATGAGACAGTGCAATAGAAGCAATTAATAAATCATTATAGCCAATAGGAGTACCAGCATTAGTTAATTGAGCGCGAATCCTACCTGCATTTAAAGCTGAAATATCATCTAAAGGTAAAGAAATAAATACTTTTAAAAATAGTTTTACGTTTGTCCATACTAGGTCAGGATTATCACTTCTCATCGCTCCATAAAACAACTCTAGTTTTACAATTGAACAAACCGCAATATCTTCTAAATCCGTATTTTCTAGTTTCCGGCGAATAATCGAGTCTTCATTGAGATATTTAATACATACATTTGTATCTAGTAAATATCTTATGACAATTTAAATTCTTCTAAATCATCAAAAACGCCTTCAGAATCTATGACTAAAGGAGTCTCTTTCAAACATCCTGAAGTTTCTTCAAAAAAATTAGCAGGCCAACCTTTTCCTTTAGATTGATTTTCCGGCTGAGAATCACTAACGGATTGTAAAATTACAGTAATAGTTAAATCAGCATTAGTGACATCCACAGGAATATCTAAATGTAATATTCCATCTTGTCCAACATGAGAGTTTATAGTTATTTGTCGCATAGTATTTAATTAGGTTAGATCAACGGATTTCTACTAAACATATAGCTGATTGTATTTTATATAAATAATTGTGATTAGGAAAAGGGATGAGAAAAATCAATACTTGCTCAAGAAATATAGCTTTAACACACCTTCTACTTATGTAGCGATCGCACCCTTACCCCAAAAAGTGCGTAGACGTAAAGCTTCTTGTTGCTAGACATCGCTTCAATTTTCAGCAATAATCCATTCAACTAAAATTATTCCTCTTCTGAATCTTCCCAGAACAGCCTGACAAACTCCTCAGATGCAGCAGGCTCAATTTCTTGAAGAGCCTTGCGAATTTTTACTACCGTATCACCTGGTGGATCTGCAATTTCATTTACCCAGCCAAAAACACTAGAACGATTGACTCCCATCACTACAGCCAATCGATTTTGAGTAATGCCATAAATTTCTAGTACCCGTTTGAGGGCTTTTCCTGCTTTTCCCATACCTCCGATTTTGTCAGAGGCTTATAAACAAGTAAATGTTCGGAGCTACGAACAAAATGTTAAACTAATTATGTTCGTAGTTCCGAACATAAACTTTTAGGTCAAATATAATGAACAAAAGCACTCTACCTTCTATACAACCAGACTCAGACAGAGAACCTGTGAGTGTCCTCGTCATCGGTTCGCGTCAGACTGTTACTAATACTATTCACACACTTTATAGACTGGGTTTTGCTGAGATTAACGACTGGAGTCCACTGTTAGCGGCTGCTGAACCAGGAAAAGTGATGAAAATTTTAACTCGCAACGTTTCAACAAGCTGATTATTGTATTGCTAATTAAGCAGCGATCGCACTTCTCAATTCCCAAGTGCGATCGCTTTATACTGAAGTATTCTTACCTCAAAAGAAAACACAAGATACAGTGGAATGAAATATATTAAACGTCACGCTAAAGGGATAGAACTCTTTGTCGAGGTTGCTTTCTTAATAGCCTTATTTATTTTTGGACTCTTCCTCGATTATAAATTAGCTGCTTCCTTGTTCTGGCAGTTTTACTTATTGATGGCTGTGTTAGCCCTAATCTTACTGTTGCCAGTATACTTACAATCTCGGCGTCAACAACAATTGTGGCTTTTCCTCGGGTTTAATATTAGTCTATTAGTTCTGCACTTTTTGACTCTCACTCCTGTAAAACCCTTCACAAAGTTTTATCTCGATATTAAAAATGGTATGACAATTCCGGAGGTTCAAAGCTTATTTAACCAGCGTTTTCCAAAAGGGGGAAAATTTCGCCAACCGGAATGGGAACTACGTTATGGACATAATAGCGTGCTGGAAAATCGTGACCCTGCTGAAAAAGGCTTTGTAGCTATACCTGACCAGAATCTACATTACATTCTTGACCTAAGCGATGGTCGTTACAATGCGGAATGGGTGACTGTTTATTTTAAGGATGGCAAAGTGGTAGGAACTGAGTATTCGCCCGATTGATTCTGATTTATCGAACTCATGTTAACAATTTAGGCGATCGCACTCCCAAATCCCAAATGCGATCGCCTGCTTCTCAGAGGCTCATCATCGCTACTTCAATCAGAGAGATTGTTAAAATCCTGTTATCCTCATAACTACTCACGCACAAGGCCTCAGAAAAGCGATCGCTATGCTTCAGTATCCCAATCTCGAACAAGCGCTAAAATATCACTTCGGTTACGACCGATTCCGCCCCGGACAACGGCAAATTATCGAAGATGCGCTGCAAAATCGGGATTTGCTGGTAGTTATGCCTACGGGTGGAGGTAAATCTTTGTGCTTTCAGTTACCAGCGTTATTGAAGAAGGGTTTAACTGTGGTGGTGTCGCCACTGATCGCTTTGATGCAAGACCAAGTAGAAGCACTGCGAAATAATAATATTAGCGCTACATTCCTCAATAGCAGTCTTAACGCCTACAAAGTGCGATCGCGCGAAGAAGCCATCCTGAAAGGTAAAGTCAAATTACTCTACGTCGCGCCAGAACGTCTTCTAAGTGAAAGATTTCTCCCGTTTCTTGATTTAGTCAATCACCAAGTTGGTATTTCTACTTTTGCTATTGATGAAGCGCACTGCGTTTCTGAGTGGGGACATGACTTCCGCCCAGAATACCGCCAGTTAAGATCTGTGCGTAAACGTTACCCAAATGTTCCGAGTCTTGCCCTTACCGCCACAGCAACAGATCGCGTCCGTAGTGATATCATCCAACAATTAGGATTAAAGCAACCTAGTATCCACGTTGCTAGTTTTAACCGCCAAAACCTTTATTATGAAGTCCGTTCTAAAACTAAATATGCTTACGCTGAGTTATTAGAATTAATTCGCGAAACAGAAGGTTCAGTAATTGTTTATTGTTTAACTCGTAAAAAAGTTGAGGAACTTACTTTTAAACTGCAAAATGATAAAATAGCTGCCTTACCTTATCATGCCGGATTACCTGATGAAGAACGCAGCAAAAATCAAACGCGGTTTATTCGAGATGATGTCAGAGTAATGGTAGCAACCATTGCCTTTGGTATGGGCATTAATAAGCCAGATGTTAGGCTAGTAGTTCATTTTGATATTCCCCGAAATTTAGAAAGTTACTATCAAGAATCAGGTAGGGCAGGTAGAGATGGCGAACCATCACGCTGTACAATCTTTTTCAGCTTTGGTGATATTAAAACAATTGAATGGAGTATTGACCAAAAAACAGATCCGCAAGAACAGTTGATTGCCAAACAACAATTACGGCAGATGATAGACTATGCAGAAGGTACAGATTGTCGGCGCACAATTCAATTAGGTTATTTTGGCGAAAGGTTTGCGGGAAATTGCGGTAATTGTGATAATTGTCGTCATCCGAAACCGATACAAGATTGGACAATTGAAGCAATGAAATTCTTATCTTGTGTAGCGCGTTGTAAAGAAAGATTTGGAATGTTGCATATTATTGATGTGTTGCGAGGAGCAAAAAACCAGAAAATTACTCAAAACGAACACGACAAACTTTCTACCTACGGTATTGGTAAAGATAGAAGTATCGATGAGTGGCGAATGCTGGGGCGATCGCTTTTACATCAAGGCTTATTAGAACAAACCAGCGATGGTTATTCAGTGTTGAAACTTAACGCTTTAAGTTGGGAAGTGATGCGAAGACAGCGCACAGTTAATTTAGCTGTTCCTGTAATACAAAAGATTAGTTGGGAAGAGGGAAGTGAAAAAGCTGCTGAGGTGGAAATCCTCATGCAAAGATTGCGATCGCTCCGCAAACAACTAGCTGATGAACAGTCTGTACCGCCTTACGTGGTATTTCAAGATTCTACTTTGAAATTAATGGCACAGGTACAACCCAAAAACCTCACTGAATTTGCAAAACTTTCCGGTGTAGGCAGTCACAAACTTGCCCAATATGGGGAGAAATTCCTAGCAGAAATTCGTGCCTATCGTCAGGAACAAGGTGTAATAGATCCGCAAGATAATTCCAAACCTGTGGTTCGGCTTAGTTTACCTTCCGACACTGAATTATTAACATTACAATTACATCAACGAGGTTTGAGTATTGACGAAATTGCCCAAAAAAGAAATATTCGCTCTACTACAATCATCCGCCATCTTGCAGACTTAATTGAGAAAAATCAGCCTGTAGATTTAAATCAGTTGGTTCCTTTAGAACGCCAAAAAAAGATTTGGCAAGTTTTAGAAGTGCTAGGTGATATTTCTCTAACTCCAATTCGCGATCAACTGGGTGAGGGTTATACTTATGATGAAATTCGCTTAGTACGGGGAAAATGGCGACGCGAAAATCGTAAGTAATTTGATTTTAATGAGTTAAATCCATCCCCATTCTTTTAAAGCTGAGTTACGACTTTGATTGTTGAGTGCGTGTTTCTGCTTGTTCAAGTACACCCAGCACTATACTCAAAGCTAAATTTCTTTGCTTTGGTTCATTCCAATTCAAATCTAAAGCTGCTTTCAAGCTTGATGAGCCAAGGATAGATCCTCCCATCTTAAATGCATGAGCGAATAACAACGAAAGTTTTTTCAGTGCAATTTCTGTAGCAATCTGCTCTACTAATTTCTCATTAACGTATTCCATTACTAGAGGCTGTTGAGTATAGCTACTGGATTTTTTTTCTATTAGCGATCGCCCATTCAAAGCCTCTAACGCTTCTAACAACCTTGCTCTAGAAACAGTCGGCAAAATATCCTTTTGTAACCGATCGATTGTTGTCCATTCCCGATTAATTGCTAATCGGTACATTACAGTTTGTTCTAATGTAGATAAGCGATTGAATTGTTGCTCTAATAGACGACGGATACCATTGAACACCATTGTGTCTTGTTTTAAAAAATCCTCGATACTATTATCAAAGAGGTCTTGAATGGTAGTTGCAATAATTTTGAGAGCTAATAAATTGTTACCGTAGCGTTCGCATAATACTTGCTTTTCCCGTGGAGAACCGGCTAATCCCTTTGCTTGTAGCAAAGCGATCGCTGCTTCCTTGGAGCCTTGCAATTTCAAAGTACGAACTGCTAATTCTACACCTTCAAAAGTAGCTATTTCCGCTGGCTTTTCGCGGCTAGTAAGCATCACACAACTTTTATGGCTAGTTTCCCCTACTACGCGCA
Organism: Calothrix sp. NIES-2098; assembly: GCF_963875125.1. Lineage (NCBI taxonomy): Bacteria > Bacillati > Cyanobacteriota > Cyanophyceae > Nostocales > Calotrichaceae > Calothrix > Calothrix sp. NIES-2098. Next base: position 5,603,856 of record NZ_CAWNKJ010000001.1, on the reverse strand, counting down.
GCAGTTCGCCATATCCTTCATAGCCTGGGATATACTGTCCGGCTTGCTCTGCATCTAAAATCGTTTCCAAGTTATCCAAAATTACAAGACATCGCGCACTACGCAGGTAATGAATCAATTGTCCTATGTCTGTCTTAGTGCTTTGCTGATTTGATAAAAACAGTACTAAGTCAGTTAAAAGAGTTTCTAAAGGCGGAGCGTTACTCAGGCTACGCCAGATAATAAACTCAAACTCTGCTTGCAGAAGTTGAGCTAACTTCACGCTACAAGCACTCTTACCAATTCCACCCATACCTAAAAGTGCAATCAATCGACATTTATCTTGCACAATCCACTGTTTCAGAGTAGCAAGCTCACATTGTCGTCCGTAAAAAAACGACACATCAACTGCTTCACCCCAATCTTGGGCTGAGGAACTGAATAATTCTGTTTTGCTGTGTGAATTTGGTGTTAGAGGGATTGATTGAGCCTCTTTTTCTTCACTTTTCAGCAACAGCAATCTTCGCTCCAATGCTGTTTGAAAGTTGGTTTTGCTGACTTGTTCCCCCAATGCTTCAGAAAGCATCTTCCACAGCTTTGGCCCAACATCACGCCGGACATAACTTTCAGAGTATCCAGAATCTTCTGCAATCTTTTCGTAGGTTTGCCTTTGAAGAGAACCGATCAGAATTGCCGTTTCGACATCATTGAGATATCTGCCAAAACGCTCAAAGAGCGCAGCGTTTACTGTAGAGAGTTTTGGCTCAAAGTCCATTTTTTCATTTTTTATACCGACATCCTTATCATACCTGACATTTTCAGACATTTATAAACAACGGAGTCTAACTTATCTTTTGATAAACCTAATATTGTCGGGCAACAAGCTAATCTCTAAGATTTAAAAGTTTAAAACAATGTTTAAATATATTTCATTGTTTTTCTAAAATACCTGACTTTATTAGCCTTAAAAAGCAGACATTTTCTGCAATGACATAAATAAAATCTCGAATTAAGTTAATAGCAGGAATACAAGATATACCAAAAATATGGATGAATTTGGTAATAAAGTCGCGCTAATTACAGGTGGTAATTCAGGTATTGGTCGAGCAACAGCATTAGCTTTTGCTCAACAAGGAGCAAAAGTAGTAATTGCTAGCCGCAGAATTCAAGAGAGTGAAGAAACAGTCTCATTAATTCAAGACAAAGGCGGTACAGCAACATTCATACAGACTGATATAACTCAAGCCGTTCAAGTTAAAAACTTAATTGCTCAAATAGTTAACAATTACGGTCGCATCGACTATACATTTAATAATGCTGGTGTTGAAGAACCTGTTACTTCTAGTGTGGAAAAAACTGAAGAGATTTGGAATTCAGTTATTGATACTAATCTCAAAGGAGTTTGGTTATCTATGAAGTATCAAATTACCCAAATGTTAAAACAAGGTGGAGGAGTAATTATCAACAATTCCTCTATTCTTGGATTAGTTGGCTTTCCTCATGTTCCTATTTACGCTGCTAGTAAACATGGCGTTATTGGTTTAACCAAATCGCTAGCTTTAGAACACGCTAAAGACAATATTCGGATTAATTGCCTATGTCCTGGTGGCATAGAAACAGATTTGCTGGCTCGTAATTTAGATAGTTTAGGTGAAGAAGGTAAAAGCAAATTTATCTCTTTACATCCTATGGGTCGTTTAGGTAAACCAGAAGAAATTGCTAATAGTGTTATCTGGCTTTGTTCGCAGTCCGCTAGTTTTGTTACTGGACAATCCTTTGTTATTGATGGTGGCTTTACAGCCCAGTAGTTTTAATTTCTTTTATTGACTTAGATTCAGGTATTAATCCGAAGTATGCGATTCAATCAAGCCGCAGGCTTTCTGCATTCTTAATGAGATTTGTTAAGCAAGGAAAAAGGTAATGACAACAGTAATAGCAACACAAATTAGAAGAGTTGATTACTCAAACCGCGATCAAAAAGGTAAGGTAGCTTTCTACTTGTGTTTGTGGAAACGCAAAGGCATTTCCCTAGAACTTTTCAATAACTATTGGAAAAACGTGCATGGCCCTGTCTGTGCGCGTCTTCCAGGACAGTATCAATACTGGCAGTTTCACCTAGCTCAAAATGAAGCTGGCATTTGGCCGCAAACTATCGGCGTAGATTACACCTGTACTGAAGAAGAACAATTTCCAGCAATTGCCGAATTAACTTTTGAATCAGAAGCTGAACGCGATATCTGGTTCAAATCTGCCGCCATTCTCATGGATGATGAACGCAATATATTCAGCAAAGCAATTGGTTACATAACTAATGCTGGCAATTCCAAAACCTATATTGATAGCATCCCCACAGGAGATCCCAACGGAAAATTGGGTGTGGTTAAGTTCCACATCATGGTGAAGAAATCTCATGCTGTGAGTGTGGAAGCTTTTCGCAGATACATGACAGAAACTTTTGCCCCAGCAGTTATCCAAAATAATTCTGTGCTGAAATTCCGGCTGCATTTATTGGAGGAAGTAGATACTTCTCGCCCAGATGCACCTGGGGTATCTCATTATGAATCTCCAGAAAAACAGTATCAAGCTGCCTTTGAAATTGCTTTTGCCAATCGTCTGGAAATGGAAAGATTTTTTGCTTCAAAAGAATATGCTGTTGCTGTGCAAGATAAGGCTAAGTATATTCAGCGATTTTTACCATTTCCAGAGCAAGCTGCTTACACTTTTGTTTACGAAGGCAAGATGACGCTGGCGGGACAGCGGAGTTCTACAGTCGCAGAACTGATCGTTAATATGGGTGCAACCAACCAATTGAGAGAGGATATAGTTTCTCTAATGCTGGAACACAAACCGATCTCTAACTCAAAGGGTTTTGGTACTTGCTAAAGAAAATGTCACCTAGATTCACCGCGGTCATAGAGGCAGTGTTACCTCAAAACTGAGCAATTAACTTTCTATCGTAATGTTTTTGCTCCAAGTGGATTGTTGAAGTTAATCGCAACAGCCTAATATCATGTTGGATTGTGAAAAGCTTTGAAGAACGTAGTCAAGTTTTGAGGAGAGATTCTTGATAACTTGAGAGTACCTCCATAGATGGAAGGGAAAGCTATTCCTGAGGCGGAAGGAAAACTTCTGCCTCAGTAGTTACCTTTGCGATCGTAAGCAAATACAAATTGAGTCGATGGTAAATGTCCGATGGCGAACAGGTGAAAGTTTCCTCAAGGAAGCGATTTCACCAATTCACCAAAGGTAGGCTTGATGGCAATCATCATTGTTCAAAGTTTCAAACAGAGCAATATCAATGCATATGCTGAATCGCACAAAGGGTTTCAAAAAGATTATTGGTAGCTTTCTCGGAGTTGCTGCTTTTATTAGTCTTCCAGGATTAGCACAAGCTAATTTGAATGATGTTAATAACACTTCTAGCCATTACATTTTGGCTCAGAATACCTCTACACCGATTTCTCCTGGAAGTTCCACACCCAACCAAGGGTCTACGGATGGTAATACTTCAGTAACTACACTGGATGCAGAATTCATGACTAAAGCAGCGCAAAGTGACTTGACCGAAATTCAAACCAGTCAGCTAGCACTACGAAAGTCACGAAACAAAGCTGTTCGTAACTATGCACAGCAAATGATTCAACAACATACAGCTTCCAGCAAAAAACTGGCTGCGATCGCAAAAAATAAAAACTTCACTCTACCGACAGATATTGGCCCAGAAAATAAAGCCTTGTTGACAAACCTGCAAAAAGCCTCTGGTAATACTTTCAACCAAGCATATCTGCAAGGACAAACTCAAGCTCATCAAAAAACCTTAGCTGAGTACCAAAAGTACCTACAAAATGGACAAGATCCGGATTTGAGAGGTTTTGCAAATCAAATTTCACCACTTGTTGCTCAACACTTACAGATGGCTCAAAAGATGACAGCAAGACGTTAACGATTACTACAGTTGTAGATTTCATAGCCAGTTTGCCGTTATGTCTAGAAAAATCATTCTTGTTTTGATTTGGTTGGGATTTGTGGCTTACACGATCTGGTTGGCTCCACTAGATCAAGCTGATACATGGTCGTTAGCGTGGAAGTTGTTAACCTTTCAATTGGGAGAACTCAACGCGATCGTTCCCACGATTTTCTGGCTGATGGGCATCTGGCCTATGATCTACGCTTGTTTGATGTTTGCTGATGGCAGAATGCAAAACTTTCGCGCTTGGCCATATTTCATTGGCTCAAATTTTACGGGAGTAATTTGCCTTTTGCCTTATTTAATTTTTCGTCAATCAAATCAAGAGTTCTCTGGGCCAATAGATAAGTGGCTTTCAATTCTTGAACAACGCAAAACAGGAGTTATCCTACTAGGCACTACGATGGGACTGTTGGCTTATGCAGGAATTGCAGGAAACTGGCAAGATTATGTTCAACAGTTTTTTTCACGGCCTTTCGTTCATCTCATTAGTATCGATTTTTGTCTGATGTGCCTGGTATTTCCATTGACTTCACTATTTGATGATGACATGGCACGTCGAGGTCTTAAGGATGGCTGGATTTTTTGGAGTGTTGCGCTTGTTCCTTTATTTGGCCCTTTAATTTATCTTTGTTTGCGCCCATCTTTACGAGAAACTGAACTCCAAGAATACAACGCTACAGTAACTACTGCTTATTAAAACGCGATCGCCCCTACAATCCATGACAATCGATCGAGAGAAGCCCTCACTATCACAGTGAGGGCTTTATTTAGGAAATGCTCAAGAATGCGAGATACTTGTCAGCTAATCATTAATATCTTGTTGAGCCGGAACCTGTGCCTGTAGTTTGATTGGGATCTGTATAAGCGCGGGGTTTTTCGCGATTACGAGCTAAACCAGCTAAACCCGCTAAACCAAGTAATCCTAACCAACCCCAGTCAAAACCGCGATCGCCTCTTACATCGCTAGTTCCTCGCACAGAAGGGTTAGTTGTGGTACTAGTTCCTGTAGTTGTGTCAGTACCAGTACCTGTAGTACCTGTGGTCGTGTCAGTACCTGTGGTGCCTGTACCTGTAGTATCTGTGCTGCTACCTGTGCCTGTAGTGCCTGTGCTGCTACCTGTACCTGTAGTACCTGTGCTACTACCTGTACCCGTAGTACCTGTGCTGCCACCTGTGCCTAGACCATTAGTACCACCTGTGCTGCTACCTGTACCCGTAGTACCTGTGCTACTACCTGTGCCCGTGGTACCTGTGCTACTACCTGTACCTAGACCAGTAGTACCACCTGTGCTGCCACCTGTGCCTAGACCAGTAGTACCACCTGTGCTGCTACCTGTACCTGTAGTCCCTGTAGAGCCTGTGCTGCCTGTACTACTACCTGAAGAACTACCGCCAGAAGAACCTGTTTGGGCAGAAACGGACATAGATAAAGGTACAGCAGTAAAACTCAGAGCAAAGATACCAGCCAAAACATATTTAGATAAATTCAAAGGTCTCATGATTATTATCCTTAAATGGTCTAGATTTCTGTGGTTGAGAGATTGTCAATAACGCCGTTGGCAACTCAATCTGCTACTAAATTCAGTATTTTTAGGCACTACAGATTAAAGACCCTAAGGTCTGAAAACATGGGAATAAATGAGATTAAGAAAAAGCCTAGGCAGTTTTCAGCGATATTTAGGCAAGATGAAGATTCACACTAGATTCATAATTATCTCGATCTTCTGAAAAATTTCTGCTTTGAGTATGAGCTTGGTAATGGACTGATGGAATCAGCATTATTAGGATCGCTATTTCTGCACCCTCGTAAAAACCCCCACGACGGTTTGCTATACGTCGAGGTAACTTTGACTAAGAATAACTTTTGCGATTTTCCTCAACGTCTACCATAGGATCAAAATCACTTCTATCAAAAGTATTAGGATGCTATCCCTACCAATTTATATTTCCAGTTGACATAATTTATTCTTTGGTATCTTGAATATTTATGAGTAATAGCAGTACAGTTGTTCATATCAAATTAAGATTAACCAATTTCAGTTAATGATTTCGGTCGCAAACAGCTTAAATCAAGGCTTGATTAGTTTAGATTGCTTTCACTATCAGCAATCATAAATCGAATTTTTAAAGATAGTTAAATTTATCGTCATAGAAAATTATACTTTCCCAACAAAAACTGCTTGCATTACATCTAATGGGGGATATGAATTTAATAAAAACTTGCTCTAGTAATTTTGATTCTGATAGCTAAAATCTCTGACTTAAGACACTCATAATTTAATATCTCAAAATTTTAAGATACCCGTATGACGATAGTTACCAGAAATAATCTGCCTCAACCACTAATATCTCCTGAGAGATTAGCTCATCAGCGTCTTGCAGCAGAAAGAATGCAAGATGTTAACCTTTTACTACAAAATTTAGCTAATAGTGAAGAAGCGACTATTAAGCTAATTATTGATTGTCTATATGATGTTGGTTCCGTAAACTTAATTAACCGCAGGCTGCGATCGCGTCCTTTAAACCGGACAATGAAACAAATCGCCAAAATGTCTAAGCCTGTATTTAGAATTATTGCATGGCATTGGTTTAAAAAAAATTGTCCTGAGTTAATTGCTAAGTGGCTGGAAACCAAGGTTGCTTTTGAAGACCCCACAGATCTACCTCAAAAAGTTGCTGTGGAAATTTCAGAAGTCAAACCCTATTCCCAGCTAGAAGTAGATAACATGAGCCGAGAAATTAAATATTTGCGTCAGCAAGTCAGATGGCTAGTTGGGGTTTCCATAGCCGCGCTTTCGGCTTTAGGTGTCACAGTCACGGCACTCAACCGCAGTCCAGATGCACCATTACAAACTACACAGCAAATTCAATCGCTGATGCATCGGTAGTTTTATGGTGTTATCGATAAAGTACTGAAACACTTGAATAAAAGCGATCGCTCCCTACTCCCTCTTAAGCTAAAGTTGCAAATGAGCGTGGATCTAGCTTAAGCCAGGAGGAAAGAGTTATGAAAGCAGTCTTAATGACAGCAGCAGGTAGCCCTGAGGTGCTACAACTACAAGAAATCACAAACCCTGGTGTTCCTGTAGGAGATACTGAACTTTTAGTACGCTTGGTAGCAGCTGGTATAAATCCCATTGATACAAAACTTCGCCAACGCGGTACTTTCTACCCCGAACAAATGCCTGCTATTCTCGGATGCGATGGTGCAGGTGTAGTTGAAGCTGTCGGTGCTGGCGTACAGCGCTTTCGACCAGGCGATGCGGTGTATTTTTGCTATGGCGGCTTAGGCGCACATCAAGGTAATTATGCTGAATATACTGTTGTTGATGAGCGCTTTGTTGCGCATAAACCCGCTTCCGTATCCTTTGCTGAAGCCGCAGCCGCACCTTTAGTACTAATTACTGCTTGGGAAGCTTTATACGAACGAGGACGACTGGAACCCAGAGAAAACGTTTTAATTCATGCTGGTGCTGGTGGAGTTGGCCATGTAGCCATTCAACTCGCAAAACTCAAAGGTGCTAATGTTGCTACTACAGTCGGTTCGGAAGATAAGGCTAACTTTGTTAAACAACTAGGTGCTGATGAGGTAATTTTTTATAAACAAACTGACTTTGTACAAGCCGCTTTAGATTGGACTAATGGTGAAGGTGTAGATTTGGCCTTCGACACTGTAGGTGGAGAAACCTTTCACAAAACCTTCCCAGCCGTGCGGGTATATGGTGATATTGTGACAATTCTCGAACCAAGTGCTAATACTATTTGGAAAGTTGCGAGAAACCGTAATCTTCGCATTGGTTTGGAATTGATGTTGACACCGATGTTGCAAGGAATCGTGGAGGGACTTCAGCACCATGCCGAAATTCTCCAACAGTGCGCGACTTGGATCGATCAAGGTAAGTTAAAAATCCATGTCAGCCATAAATTCCCTTTAGAAGAAGCAGCTAAAGCACATCAATTACTTGAAACTGGGTCTATCACAGGTAAAATTGTTCTGCTGATTAGCAATGAATAGTTAAAAACAATTTGAGTAAATTATTTTTGAAACGCAAAGTGTCGCCAAGGGAAGCGCAAAGGTTCGCAGAGAAATTACTCTGTGTACCTCTGCGTTCAACCTTTGCGCTCCTCTGCGTTTTATTAAGTCTTCTTTTCTTCTTTCCTCTACCAGCTTTTGCTGTACAAACATCACTAGAACGCACACCTTTAACTCTTGCTCTCTTACAAGAACGAGTACGTACGCCAATACTCCGCGAAGGCAATTTAACAATAGATTTGCGGCAAATGGTAATCGATCTACGCCCAGAAAACGCTAGCTTTCGCGATGCTTTTTATCAATTGCTGCGTAAAGAATTACAAAAAACTGGTGCAAAACCTTTGGGGTTAGACCTTAGTTATTCTGTAATTCAAGGAGATTTTATGGGTAACGAGTTAGGATTAAGAACTCCCCTCTATGCCCAAGAAATTGCACCTATTTTTACCTCAACTGAACAAGAACAATTAGAAAGTTTGCGCCTCGTTTGTTTGCAGTCACTCGCAATTGCTTTACCCAATTCTAAAGACTGTCGATCGCTTTTAGGAACGCAATCAGCAGCATCTAGCGACTTTACGGTATTTCGTGGTTCTCTGACACTGATACAAACTCGTTTTAATGGCGAAGTATGGTTTCCTAATATCTTCTTTCTTCAATCTGTAGATGCTCAAAGCGCAACTTTTATTCAACCAACTAACTGGAATGAAACCAGATTCAGCCGTGCTGTTAGCTTTACTGGTGCTACTTTCCGACATTTGAGCAATTTCCAGGGAAGTATTTTTTTCAACAAAGCTAGTTTTAAGCAAGCCCAATTTCAAGAAACTGCTGATTTTCAACACAGTATATTTGAAGATACTGCCAACTTCAATCAGGTAAATTTTAAGCAGTTGGCTAAATTTAATAATGTGCAATGGCTAGGAAGTGCTGATTTTTCTAATGTGCATTTTTTGAGTCAAGCACAGTTTACTAAAGCTAATTTTGAGCAATTTCTATTATTGTCAGAAGCAACTTTTGACCAAGCAGTGATATTTCGAGAAACCCAGTTTGAGCGAGCTATAAGTTTACAAGGTGCGAGCATTCTTAATCTCGCAGATTTTAGCGATGCCAAGTTTTCAAAGGAAGCATTTTTAGCTGTATCTGGTCTTAGCTTTAATTCTAATCAAGCAAAAATTTTAGGTAATTCTGGTGAGATTGGTAAGAGATTTTGCGTTCCTACCCTACAAGGAAATCAAAACGTCTTGCGTAATTTAGGACAGAATTTTCGTCAGCAACAGCAAATAGCAGATGCTAATCAGCTGGAGTACACTAAACAACGATTGCGACTGACGGAATTAGGCCATCGTCTGATATCTACAAATATTAATACTGCTCCTCTAGCCAATTTGAAAAGATTAGGTTTTTCCGCAAATCAAGCGGAAGCGATCGCCCAGCGTCGTCAAGTTAAACTATTCCGCAACAATAGCGAATTACTAACTTTAGCAGACATTGATTTAGACACCTACGGTCAATTGCGCGATCGCATCATTGTCAGCGAACCACTTTCATTAGGTGGCTGGTTACTCCAAGCTTGGAGTTGGTTAGCTTTGAGCGTGCTACTGCTATTGAGTGGCTATGGTACAAATATTTGGCTAGTATTTGGCGTTGGCGGAGTTGCGATCGCTTTTTTTGGCTTGCTATTTTGGCTAGTCGATCGTTATCGTCGTCTGCATCCCGTGCCAATTATTCCCACATACTACGAAACAATTTCTATATTGGTGAGTTTTAGCTGTTTAGAATTTTTTAGTCTATTCGCCATCTTTCGGAGTGCCGAACAACCTTGGCTTACACTAGGGTGTCTGTTAATTATTATTGTCCCCGTACCGATAATTTTATTGATGCGACTGTACCAGCAAGGTCGCTATCACAATTTATTAGATGTTTCTTACTTCACAGAAGACGGAACTCTGCGCCAATTACGATTACTCATTGGACGCCTACCAGTCATTCCCAGAAATCCCACATTTCGCGAACGATATATGCCTTTGTTGTGGACTCGGCGCTGGAACTGGCTCAACTACTACGACTTTAGCCTCAATAACTTAGTGAGATTAGGGTTTAACGATATTCGGATGCGAGATGAACATCTACCTAGCATCATCGCGACACTTGGCTGGTATGAGTGGAGTCTAGGTTTACTTTACATTACCTTAGTGTTGTGGACTCTCTCGCGTACCATTCCGGGATTGAACTTGCTGATTTATCTTAAGTAAATACTGTTTGGTCTAATGACGATGAAATCAGAGAAAAAATCAGTTAAAGGCAGGAAACCCTACCTCTAACCGAAATCAAAGCATTTTGTAACCAAATACCAACTTCAATATCACACATGATTTTGACGTAGGTATTACAAAATCATGACAACGGTGCGACCTAGCAAAGCTGTCATTTGTACTCAACAAGTAGTTTTATAGTTAAGAGGTCGTGGCGTCAAAAGGAATTCCTGCGGATATTGTTGCTCGCGCTGTTGTCCGTGCACTCACCGCAAGACATCCCAAAACACGCTATCTCGTAGAACAAGACGCCAAAATTTATGCCATGCTCAAACATCTTTTACCCGATAAACTGTATGAGCGTGTGGTTTTACATTCTATGGGTTTGTAGATGTTGTTAACTCACCTTTGCTTCTAAAGATTTGAGTAATTCGGTATTTACACCCGATTCCCGCGTCAGCGCAATTTTGCCAGTCCTGGCTATTTCCCTTAAACCAAATTTTTGCAGCACCTGAACAATTGCCACCATCTTACCGGGATCGCCTACTACTTCTAGCGTGAGAGAATCTTCTGCCACATCTACCACTCGCGCCCGGAAAATCTGTGATAGTTCAATCACTTCTGAACGGTTGCTGCTGGTAGCGTTCACCTTAAGGAGCATTAATTCTCGCTCAACGCAGGGAGTTTCCGTAATGTCCTGCACTTTGAGGACATTGACTAACTTATATAGTTGTTTGGTAAGTTGTTCGATCACGCGATCGTCACCAGGTACAACCATCGTAATCCGGGAAACTCCTCCCTGCTCAGCTGGCCCAACAGCAAGACTTTCTATATTAAAACCGCGACGAGCAAATAAACTAGAAATGCGGGACAGAACCCCCGCCTCATCTTCTACCAGAACTGAAAGGGTATGTTTCATCTTTGCCAACACAGGCTCAGGCAGCTTTTTACTAACACAATTATTAGCTAATGACTGCCCTACACTTACTGCCCACTAATTGAATAAGTAAATCCGATCTTTAATTTTAAACTTAAGACTGCACTCATTACACTTCTAGATAGAAGTTAAACTTCCATAGAAATCATCCTGCAAGTAGAAACCTTTAATAGTAGATATATTTTCACTGGCAGATGTAGATAATCTGTAAAAATTTTATCCTCAATATGTATGAACCTCTTATAGGAGAAAATTTTTTATGGGTTGGCTCAAAAGACTGTTTGGATTAGAAAAACCTCAAAACGCAGAAGTAAACCCTACTCCCCAAGCTGTACCACAAGCTTCTAATGCTAACTTTGCTCCTGACACTACTGCCCCTTCTACTGCTACACAATCTATTCCCCCAGAACGTTTAGGGTTAAACGGAGAATACGATCAAAGTGGTTTGGCAAAACGGGTAGCACTCGCATTTGACCAAGATTCCCAACTTGACGATATCGATACGCTTTGGGTGGCTCAGACTGGTGGGACTGTAGTTCTTAAAGGTAAAGTTCCCAGCCAAGAAATTCTCAACAGAATGGTTTCTGTCGCGCGTTCTGTTAATGGTGCCACAGGTGTTGAAACTAACCAAGTGACGATTGGCTAGCTTTTACGTAGTAAGCACTCCCATGCTTCAAAATCAGGAGTAAAGTCCTTACTACGACCAACTTATTTATTTGGGGAAGTCGCTAACTGTTGGGTATCGTCAAAGCACTGATTAATCCAATCTAAAATAGCCTGGTTGACTTGTTCGGGACTTTCATCATGGGGACAATGCCCCACATCCTCTAAGTTCAGCAGTTGCAATTTCTCATTGTACTGAGCAAATTGGTTAGCAAGTACTGGGGGAACAAATCGGTCTTTCTGTCCCCAAATCAAGAGCATTGGTATGGTTAAGGTTGGCAGTACAGTCTTGACGCTAGGACTAAAGTTCACCCCCATAGCAGCTTTGAACAGAGCACTAAAAGCACGGGCAGAACCTCGATCTTGAGGAGGCCCGGCTAAAATCTCTATAAGTTCATCGGTAATTGCCGCTGGGTTAGCATAGGCGAGACTAGCCCAGCGGCGCAGTATACTTGGTTGGCGCACAAAATGAAAGACGGGTTTTAGTATAACTGGGGAAGCGACTATCTTTTTAATTGTCGTAACGATTGGCATTAAAATTGGTCGCAGTAAAGCTGGGATCGCCTCTTGCTCTAAAGTAGGATCGGGCAAACTCATCATGACTATACCTCGCACCATCTCCGGATGGGCGGCAGCAGCAGCTAAAGAAATCAGCGATCCATTAGAATTACCAATTAAGATCGCTGGTTGACGAATAAAGGCTTTCCAAAAGTCGTAAACCTGCTCTACCCACATTTCTATGCTGTAGTTAACTGAGGCTTTTTCTGAAGCACCAAAACCCAACATATCTAGAGCATAGACTGTGTGATGTTCTGCCAATACTTCTAAATTATGCCGCCAATGACCAATAGAAGCACCAAACCCATGTAACAAAATCAAGGGTATTGTCTTTTGGTGCTGTTGGGCAGAACGGATATAAGTATAGCGGGTTTGCCAACCTCGCCAAATCCAATCTCTTTGATTACCAACTCGCTGTTGCCAGTGTATTCCAGTAGTCACACTTCTCTCCCATTCCTCAATAGCGAAATCCTCTTAATTCCAATCTTAAGAGCTCGATCTTAACTATTTGGGATGGATTGCAAGATTCTCGACTTTTTGCAGAAGCTGGCAAACTAACCATAGTTACTTTTGTCAATTGTAAATATTTGTATAAAATATTACAATTTATTGGTAATAAAGTATTTTATCTGTAATCTTGTTATTCTGGAAATATGCTTGGAGAACCGAATGTCAATCAATTCTTAACCAGTTGATACAATAATTAACGTTCTTCCAGTTGTGTAGTTTAGATTAATAATTTCAGAGAAATTCTCTCAGAATGAGTAGAATGACAAATACAAACTAAGTCACAACTGCCTTATGGATTAGTTAAGCTAGAACTGTCAGACTGTTTTTTAAGTCCTCAGCTAGTTTGCTACTTTATCCTGAGGCTTACCAATCAAACACTCAGCCAATCAAGACCAAGCCAAATTCTTAAATAAAGAGCTCCCACGAATCATAATGCCTGTGATTGAGAAAAAAAGAACTCGCGATCTGCCCCAAATTAACGAACGTATTCGCTTCCCGAAAATTCGAGTTATTGACACTGATGGCGCTCAATTGGGGATTATGCCCCCCCAAGAAGCACTACAACTAGCTGAAGAAAAAGAGTTGGATTTAGTGCTACTCAGTGACAAAGCTGACCCGCCAGTTTGTCGGATTATGGACTATGGGAAATATAAGTTTGAACAAGAGAAGAAGGCGCGGGAAGCCCGGAAGAAGCAGCACACGGCTGATGTCAAAGAAGTAAAAATGCGCTACAAGATAGAAGAACACGACTACAACGTGCGTGTCAAACAAGCAGAGCGCTTTTTGAAAGACGGCGATAAAGTCAAAGCTACGGTGATGTTTCGGGGTCGAGAAATTCAACACAGTGACTTAGCAGAAGATTTGCTCAAGCGGATGGCAACTGATTTGGAGCCATTTGGCGAGGTGCAGCAAGCACCGAAAAAAGAAGGAAGAAACATGATGATGTTGATATCTCCCAAAAAGTAATCTTCTAACTGTTCTGTGCAATAAGTATAAATCGGAACTGAAGATTTACTACCGTTACTGAAGTCTGTAAAATTTATCGAAAAATGATAGTCCTGAACGCTGAGTGGGAAAAATAATACTCAGTTGTTCAGGACTTTTGCAATTTCAAGGACACAGGGAAGAATGAGGAGGATAAGGAAGATTAACATTGTTCATTTGCTGATGTTGCCCTCGATCTTCCTGTGCTTCATTATCTCTATTCTTCAAAATGCTATTTCCAAAAACAACTCTGATTCTTTTTACTTGCCCTTTGCACGGTAAAGATACCAGAAAGAAAAACTGAATGGAACTAAAAAATAACTGGTTGGCTGCAAATAGAGGCACTCTGGCACGGCTGCTACAGTGGTTAAATCTCCGACCTGAGGAGAGCGAACGGACGTGGATGATGTTTGCCTTTTATACAACTGTATCTGTAGGATTGCGATGGGCAGAAGACAGTACAGTAGCACTATTTTTAGATGAATATGGGGCTGGGCCACTGCCTTTAATGTATATTGCCAGTGCAGCCATCGGTTTTGGACTGGTTTTTTTATATTCTTGGCTACAAAAGACTTTTCCTTTGCGCTGGGTAATTGTGGCGATCGCACCTTGCATGGTCACGCCATTAATTTTATTAGTATTCTTACATTGGAAAATACATATTTCCTACTTAACAGTTATTATTGTATTTTTGATGCGGCTATGGGTAGACGCACTTTATGTAGTCAATGACCTCAACACTTCCATTGTCGCTAATCAACTATTTAATATTCGTGAGATTAAGCGCACTTATCCACTGGTAAGTAGTGGTTTATTAGTAGCCGATGTAATTAGTGGCTTTAGTTTGCCGTGGTTGCTGGAATTCGTCAAGCTGAATAAAGTCATTGTCATCGCTTGCGTAGTGATGATTTTGGGGTCAGGAATTCTTTTATATCTAAGTCATAACTATAGAGAAGCATTCCCTGACGCACCGCAAAGACTAAATTCTCAAGAACCAACTTCTCGACACCGCCGCCTGGAAACACCACTAAAAACTTATATATGGCAACTGTTTGCTTTTGTTGGTCTTTTACAAATTATTGGGTTATTAATAGATTTTCAATATCTAAGCGAATTAAAGTCTAATTTCGGTGACAAAGACCTTGCTAGTTTCTTAGGACTATTTGGTGGCATGGTGGGACTGTGTGAATTAATGACACAGTGGTTTATCTCCAGCCGCTTGATAGAACGTATTGGAGTGTTTTTTGCCGCGGCGATCTTACCAATTACTGTAGGTTGTTTTATCCCTGGTGGGATCGCTGTATTTAATTTATTTCCCGGACTGCAATTGTCCAGCTTTTTTTGGGGGTTAATAATTCTCAAATTCTGCGATGAACTTCTGCGCTACACCTTTATCATGAGTAGCGGCCCCGCACTCTACCAACCGATACCCGAACGCATTCGCAGCCGGACGCAAATATTATCGGGGGGAACAGCAGATGCGATCGCTACAGGTTTTGCAGGAGTAGTAATTTTTATTACCTTGTTGTATTGTCGGCAGTTTGTTCCCGAAGCATTACAAAAATGGGTGTTTATCGGCGAAACAGTAATAGTAGCTGGTATCTGTTTAAAAGTAGTTTTAATGCTGCGATCGCGCTATGTTGACTTATTAGTTCTCAGTGCAGATCGGGGTGAACTGAGTGCCACAAACGTCGGTCTGCGAGTTTTGCAGCAAGGTGTAGTCAAGGCTTTAGCAGAAAAAGGTAGTTTGGCAGATAAGCGTTCTTGTATTGAACTTTTAGCCCAAATAGATCTCCAAGGTGCGGCGGAAGTATTAGCACCTTTGCTAGCGAAATTACCTGCCGATCTGCAATGCCAAAGCTTAGAAGTCATGTTAATGGCGGAAGCCAATCCGATTTATTTGCCTTATGTGCGTCCTTTATTAGAACAGCCTCAAGGTACTATCACCCCAGAGGTGTTTGCACTTGCTTTGCGCTACGTTTGGTTGGCTGAACCACATCCGAATTTAAGTTTATTAGAAGAGTATCTACACCCGCGGCAACACTCACTCATCCGCGCCACTGCCGCTGCCTTACTCTTACGTCAGGGTACGCCCATCCAAAAGGTCGCAGCTACCAAAGCCATGCGTCGGATGCTAACTCATAAAAACGAACGAGAACGGGTAAATGGAGTCAAAGCGTTAAGGGAAGCTGTTTATTTGCAAGCCTTGCGGATTCACATCCCGAATTTATTGCAAGATGAGTCGTTACGGGTGCGCTGTGCTGTTTTAGAAATGATTGCAGCTACTCGTTTAGAAGAATACTATTCGGCACTGTTAGCTGCACTACACTATAAGTCCACCCGCACCACTGCAATGCGTGCCTTAGTGCAACTAGAAAATGAAGCTCTAGAAATGCTGTTACGCCTAGCTACCAGTACTTACAAACCCGAAATCGTCAGAATGTACGCTTGGCGTACTATTGGTCAAATAGGTACTTTGGAAGCTGTGGATTGTTTATGGCAAAACTTGGAACAATCATGGGGTGCTACTAGGTATCATATCCTTCGCAGCTTATTAAAGATACATAAACAGCCAGAAATTAGAAGTTTAGAAGATCAATTTTATGAAGGTAGAGTAGAAACTTTAATTAAGGAAGAATTAAAGTTTTTAGGTAATATTTATGCAGCGCATATAGATTTTACACAACAACAAAATCTGGAAACTGAACAAGCAAAAGTAGTTTTTGAATTATTACAACGCGCATTATTAGAGCTAGAAATAGATGTCAAAGAAAGATTAATTTTGCTCTTAAAGCTGCTTTATTCCCCAGAAAAGATGCAAGCAGCAGCATTTAATCTTCGCTCAGAGTCAGGAACCAATTTAGCTAGAGGTTTAGAAATTTTAGACCATACTGTGAATCTGTCTTGCAAATCGTTGTTGTTGAATATTTTAGATCGGCGATCGCACGAAGAAAAACTCTATCTGCTGAAAACAGCAGGGTTAGGAGAATATCAACAGTTATCAGTCAGCGAGAGGCTACGTAAGTTGTTGATGCTGTCTAATTACTTATCTGACTGGTGTTTAGCTTGCTGTTTTCATTTTGCCCAAGTTAGCCACATTCGATTGACAATTCCAGAAATTATGATTTCCCTGCGCCACCCTACAGGCTTTGTGAGGGAAGCTGCGATCGCTTATCTTAGTGTAGTATCAAGACGTGTGATTCTAGAACTCCTTCCCCAACTACAAAAAGATAAACACCCACTTGTGGCAGCTCAAGTTAAAAAGTTGATAGCAAAATATCAAGTCCAAAATTATAAAGTAGAGCAGGAAGTTTAAAAAATTGGGTATGGGGCATTGGGAAGATGAGGGGATAAGGAGGATGAGGAAGCAGGGGGAGGAATAAAAAGCAAGGGAGCAGGGGAGAAATAATTAATGACTCTGGGCAAAGGACAAATGACCAATGACAAATGACAAATAACTATTTAGATTGAGAATCTACTGCGCGAACCTCTTCTACTTGACCAACTTCAAAAATTAGGGTGAATGGTTGCCCCATCTCACGTTCAACAAATTTTTCTAATAACTGCACTTGTCGAGGCGTGACAGGTTCCTGCGCTCGCACAATCAAACGGACTTCGGGCGGATTTGCCAGCCAGTTGGTATTACTGTTGATTAACCGTAAGCGTTGAAAGGTGACAGTTCGATTCAATAATGCCCTTCGTAAGCTGAGTTCTAACTGTCCTTGTCGCACAAGCCGAGCAAAGCTGACACCCAAAGGAATCAGCAAAACCGCCGTCAAAGCCAATGTCCAAAGTAGAGGGCGACGTGCCCGTGATAAAGTTGTGTATCCTGCTACCAAGAATGTCAGCATACAGGATAAAGTAATGCCCAGCAAATTAGTGAGGTAAAGTAGAGTTGCTCCCAAACTCAGAGACAAGTTTCCTTGCGCCAAGCCTAATCCAATCACACAGATAGGGGGCATAAGCGCAACTGCGATCGCAGTTCCCGCCACACTACCAGATATTTTTGGTTGCACCTTAGCGTAGCCACTGATACCACCTGCTGCTACTGCAATTCCCAAATCTAATAGTGTGGGTTCAGAACGAGCAAGTACTTCACTACCGTAACTGGGTATAGGTACTAGCATTCCCAGGCTATAAGCCATGACTACGGCTAGGAGTGTTCCCACCACCACAGCAATTATGCCTTTGCGGAAGAGAATGATATTACCTTCCAAAGCACCAAAAGCTAACCCCCGAATTGGTAACATTAGGGGTGCAATAATCATGGCACCGATAATTACGGCACTACTGTTTGACAATAAACCGAAAGTAGCGATCGCACAGGAACCAACAATTAAAGTTATGTAGGATAGGTCTAAGGTTGATTCAGCAAGCAAATCTGTTTGTAGCTGTTGAAGTTGCTCTGGTTGAGATCCTCTGCGACGAAAATTTTCAAAGCGATCTCGAATATTAATACCCAAGACCATCCTCCTGAATACATAAATTAACTGTGTAATTTTAGTTATTTGCTAATTAAAATCCTATATTTGGTCGATGTCATCTGGAAATGGTTAGATGCAAAGTAAGTAAGCAACTTTACTGAGATTCTCTTTATGACGCTTGCATCAACCATTGGTGAAGAAGTTATTGCGGCTAATATAAAGCAATTTCTTATAGTACTTTCACTATCTTTAGGAGTAGCAACTTTACCGCAAATATTTAGCTGGCTGCGCCAAATTCCTTATACGCTACTATTAGTAATTGTTGGATTGGGGTTGGCATTTTTTGATATTCGCTTAGTCAATCTTTCGCCTCAATTAATTTTATTAATCTTTTTACCACCCCTGTTATTTGAAGCCGCATGGAATTTAAAATGGTTGGATTTGAAGCGGGATTTGCTGCCAATTTGCTTGTATGCAGTATTGGGAGTCATTATTTCTATTCTTGGGGTAGCAATAGGTCTTAATCAATTTGCTGGGCTGTCATTAACTACAGATCTCTTAATTGGAGCGAGTTTGTCAGCTACCGATCCGGTTTCTGTGACTGCTTTGTTTCGAGAAGTAGGTGTAGGTAGCCGTCTTGTAACCTTGATGGAAGGTGAAAGCTTATTTAATGATGGCATGGCAGTCGTTGCTTTTGGTTTTTTAGTAGCCTTACCTTTGGGAAATGCCCAATTGGAACTTAAACCAATTGTGCTAGATTTTTTTACAGTTGTTGGTATCGGTGTGATAGTGGGAGCCTTAATTGGGTTTGGAATTTCCTACCTCACTCAACGCTTTGATTTACCAATGGTGGAACAATCTTTAACTTTAATTTCGGCTTACGGTACTTACCTAATTACAGAAGATTTGGGTGGTTCAGGAGTGATTGGCGTTGTCATCACAGGCTTAATTTTGGGGAACTTTGGCTCTCGTATAGGAATGAATCCCCGTACCAGAATTATTGTTTCTAAATTTTGGGAATTCTTGGCTTTCTTTGTGAACTCAATAGTCTTTTTGTTGATTGGCGACCAAATTCACTTTACAGGTTTAGCAGAAAACTTGCATCTCATCGCTATGACTGTGATAGCGATGATTTTGATGCGCTTAATTGCGATTTATCTTCTGAGCTACTTGAGTACTAAATTTACTAATTCAGCAATTTCTTTACCTGACCAAACTATTCTGTGGTGGGGTGGCTGGCGTGGCTCCGTTTCGATTGCCTTGGCATTAAGCGTACCAACAATACTACCAGAACGCGAAAAAATCATCGCCACAGTGTTTGGAGTAGTGCTATTTACTCTGTTAGTTCAGGGATTAACTATTAAACCTTTGTTGCAAAAACTCAATCTTTTAGGTGATGCGCCTTTACGCGATCGCTATTTAGAATTAGTTGCTCGACATATAGCTTTAGAACGAGTTTTGCAACACCTCGAAACCGATCGAAACCCAGCCATAGATAGAGAATATTACCGTTATCAAGAAACACTAATCAAAGGTGAACTTGAAGATTTGCAAGTAGAAATAGACAAATTACAAAAAGAGTATCCGAATCTTCAAAGCTTCGCATTAGAACAGTTTCGAGGAGAACTCTTGGCAATCGAGGCAGATACCTATGCGGAATTGGTTAAGTCTGGTAGGTTAAATAAAGAGCTTGCGCCTATAATTCCGGCAGTTTTACAGAATGGTAACAAAAATTTTTTGTCAAGAGTTAAGAGCCAATAAGCAAAAATTATTAGTTGTGTCTGCTTTATCTATCTATCAAAAATAAGTCAGATAGAGTCAAGTAAAACCCAACAAATCTTCATCGTTTTGTTGGGTTTCATTAGTTATCGCAACGAAACTACTTGCGAGTGGCTTGATAAATTTTCAGTTGCTGTTAAAACTTCTTGTCTTGCCCATTTATCTGCTGCCACAATGTCATCTAAAGAGGGATTTTTACAGTTATCATTTTGATGGCGATCGCACACCAATTCGATACAACGGGGAATATCTAAAAAGCGAATTTTTTCTTCTAAAAATAAAGCCACAGCTTGCTCATTAGCAGCATTTAATACAGCAGGCATCGAACCACCAGCCTGTCCCGCAGCATAAGCTAGCCGCATACAAGGATACTTTTGATGGTCTGGTTCGCGGAAGGTTAAGTTTCCAGCTTTCACCAAATCCAATCTTTCCCAGTCAGTGTAGATGCGATCGGGCCAAGATAAAGCATAGAGTAAGGGTAAGCGCATATCTGGCCAGCCGAGTTGAGCTAAAACGGAAGTATCTTGTAGTTCAATCAGCGAGTGAATGATGCTTTGGGGATGGATGACAATCTCGATTTGGTCATAATCCAAACCAAAGAGAAAGTGCGCCTCAATTACTTCTAATCCCTTATTCATTAAAGTTGCAGAATCTACGGTGATTTTACGTCCCATTGACCAGTTAGGATGCTTGAGAGCATCGGCAACAGTTACTTCTGCTAACTTTTCTACCTCCCAATCTCGAAAAGCTCCACCAGATGCAGTGAGCAAAATCTTCCTTAAACCGCCTTTTGGTACACCTTGGAGGCATTGAAAGATTGCGGAATGTTCTGAGTCTGCGGGTAGTAGTTTTACACCGTGTTTTTCTACTAAAGGTAGAACTACAGGCCCACCAGCAATGAGAGTTTCTTTGTTTGCTAAGGCGATATCTTTACCAGCTTCAATAGCAGCGATGGTGGGGAGTAATCCTGCACATCCAACGATACCAGTGACTACTGTTTCAGCATCACCATAACGAGCAACTTCTATAACTCCCGCTTCGCCAGCGAGAAGAATTGGCTGGGGATCGAGGTCTTTGATTGCTTCTTGCAGCGCTGGCAATTTGTCTTCTACACAAATAGCTGCTATCTGCGGTCGAAACTGCCGAATTTGAGCAGCCAACATTTCTACATTACTTCCCGCTGCCAATCCTACAATCCGAAACTGATCTGGGTACTGGGAAACAATATCTAAAGTCTGAGTACCAATAGAGCCAGTGGAACCAACAAGAGTAATAGCTTTCACAATTGTTTAAGATTTACAGACAACTCTCACTATAAATTGCTGAGGACTCCTTCATCAAAGCGATCGCTAGAATTGTTGCAACTTGGGATCAAAGCAAAACGTCAATATTTATCGGTGGTTTGATATCCGAAATCTTGATTTATGCAAAGAAAAGATGAACTCTAGTCCACAATGCTAGTTATGCGGCTTTCCATCTCATCTGCTGCGCTACCTTTTCTAGTAATATATCTAAATTGCAACTTGGTAAGCCTGGTTTTTTCCACTCGAAATTTCTAATCGCTTCTTGATGGCATGGGAAAAAAACTAAATCAGCTTGCTCCCGTTAGTTGGATGATTGGCGTTAGTGCCTTAATTTTGTTTGCTTGTAGTAGCTTACGACATCAGCTATTTCAATCAGGTGCTTGGGATTTAGGATTTTTTGACCAAGCGGTTTATTTAATTAGTCAGGGAAAGCCACCTATTTCATCTTTTGCGGGTTTTCACGTTCTAGCTGACCATGCTGCTTGGATCTTGTATCCCTTGGCTTTACTGTACAAAATTTACCCCAGTGTCTACTGGTTATTTGCTGTGCAGGCAATTGCTTTGTCATTAGGTACTTTACTGACATGGTATTTAGCTTTGCAAGCGGGATTGAAGGAAAGTCAAGCCATTGCTGTAGCTACGGCTTATTTGCTATATCCACTAATTTTTAATATCAATTTGTTTGATTTCCATCCAGATGTAATTGCTGTACCAGCACTTTTATTTGCAGTTCTAGTAGCAAGAGGCGGAAACATTTGGTTGTTTTGTGGCAGCATTCTCATAGTGTTGGGATGTAAAGCAGTATTTGCTCTCAGCATCGCCGCACTAGGAGTCTGGCTATTAATATTTGAAAAACGACGGTTATACGGTGCGATCGCTCTTTTGAGTGGTCTTGCTTGGTTTGCGATCGCTACCAAAGGCATCATCCCTTATTTTGGTGGCTCTGCCGCATCAGTCGAACGTCATATTTATCGTTATAGCTATCTCGGAAAATCTTTTCCAGAAATGGCTCACACTTTTCTTTTTCAACCAGGGATTGTCTTAGAAAAGCTACTGTCATTTGATAACCTTTCTTATTTAATTTTGCTATTTGTACCTGTAATTTGGGGGCTGTCTCTACCAGCTATGACACCTTTGGTAGCTGCTATTCCTCCTTTAGCAATCAATTTGATAGCCGATTATCATCATCAAAAAGATTTGGTATTTCAATACTCTTTACCAATTTTGCCTTTTCTATTATTAGCAGTAATCAAAAGTTTGGCAGCAGGTAGAGGATTACTACAAAATAAAAGAGCAATTATTCTATGGTCATTAATAGCTTTTTTAAGCTTAGGTAAATATGGCTTTTTTTGGACAAAATATTTGAGTTACCTCGATACATTGCAAGCTACAAGAGAAGCGATCGCCCAAATTCACACAACAGGAAGTATTTACACTACAGATATCATTGCCCCCCATGTTACCCATCGACAAACAATCAAGCTGATAGATGCTAATTCCCCTATTAAAGATTTAAAAGAGTTTGATTATGTGTTGCTGAACGTGCGCCATACTGGACTTTGGGCTTATCAGCCAGAATTTTCTCAGAGCTTGGTACAACAACTCCAAAATATCTCAGAATTTAAGTTGACTTATCAACGTGATGATGTATATTTGTTTGTTAAAAAATTAATTATTTAGCACCGATGATATATTAAAGACTATTCTAATTATCTTCTTTGTTGTTCGTTTAAAAAATAGTTTTTATAATCAATTGACTATTTCATTTAGTTATTAATTTAAAATTGATGAGCAATCAAGTAAAAGAGATTAAAAATATATCATTAAATTCGATCGCAAATCCTCTAGTTTCAATAATAAGTATCAGTGCCTTATTTTTATTTATATCCAGCATTTTTAGACATGAGAAGTTTGATTCAGGCGCTTGGGATTTAGGAATTTTTGACCAAGCAGTTTACTTAATTAGCCAAGGACAACCAGCAATTTCATCTTTTTTAGATTTTCATATTCTGGCCGATCATGCTGCTTGGATATTGTATCCTTTGGCTTTACTCTACAAAATTTACCCTAGTGTTTATTGGTTATTTGCTGTACAGTCAACTGCTTTAGCTTTAGGTGCTTTACCTATATGGTATTTAGCGTGTCATGCTGGACTGAAAAAAAGCCAAGCAGTTGCAATGGTACTAGTCTATTTACTGTATCCATTAGTCTATAACGCCAATTTATTTGATTTTCATCCAGATACAATCGCTGTTCCAGCGCTGTTATGGGCAGTTTTAACAGCAAGGTTAGGAAAAATTGCTTGGTTTTGTTTCAGCATACTTGTAGTTTTGGGCTGCAAAGCCGTATTTTCTCTGACAATTGCGGCGATGGGAGTTTGGTTATTCTGGTTTGAAAAAAAGCGTTTATGTGGTGCGATCGCTATTTTTACAGGTATTGTCTGGTTTGCGATTGCGAACAAATTTATTATCCCTCTATTTGGTGGTGAAGCAGCATTACTAAATCGTCATTTCTATCGATATAGTTATCTAGGCAACTCTTTTTCAGAGATGGCTAAAATTCTGGCACTGCATCCAGAAATTATGTTAGAGAAAATTTTTTCTGTAACTAATTTAGGTTACTTACTGCTACTAATAGTACCTGTGATTTGGGGACTCGCACCTCCAGGTTTTACGCCTTTGATTAGTGCTATTCCTTGCTTATTACTCAATATTCTTGCAGATCATCCATCACAAAAAGATTTAATTCGTCATTATTCGCTACCAGTTTTACCATTTTTGATGGTAGCTATAATTGCTAATATCGCAGCAAACAGAGTATGGCTACAACAAAAACGAGCTATTATTTTGTGGTCTTTAGTAGGGTTTTTAGCATTAGCGAAAATTCCTTTTATTAGCTCAAAACAAATGTGGTATGCAGACACCATGCAAGCCACAAGAGAAGCGATCGCCTTAGTTCAAACTCAAGGCAGTGTGCTAACTACTTATAATATCGCTCCTCATTTAGCCCATCGACCATTAATTAAGTTAACAGATGCAACTGCTCCACCAGTAGATTTAAATATATTTGATTATGTATTACTAAATCTTCGTCATCATTTTAGTAACCAAGAATTTGCCGATAGTTTAGCTAATGAATTAAAAAATAATCAAAATTTTAACTTAAAATATCAACGCGATGATGTTTATTTATTTAAAAAAATAAGCAGCTAGAAAAATTAGTTTCGATAAACTTGCTTAATTTATCTAAATAGCATGGAGAAAAAACAAGAATTTGGTGGTTTAGCTTGGATAATAGGCATCAGTGCCTTAATTTTATTTGCGTGTAGTAGTTTACGACATGAATTATTTCAATCCCTTGCTTGGGATCTAGAAATTTTTGACCAAGCAGTTTATTTAATTAGTCAAGGAAAATCACCTATTTCTTCTTTTATTGGGTTTCATATTCTTGGCGATCATGCTGCTTGGATTCTCTATCCTTTAGCTTTACTGTACAAAATTTATCCTACTGTTTATTGGTTATTCGCTGTACAGGCGATCGCTTTATCATTTGGTGCTTTGCCAACATGGTATCTAGCACATCAAGCTGGATTGAAGGATAGCCAAGCTTTAGCAATGGCATTTGTGTACTTACTTTATCCAGTCATTTTTAATGTCAACCTTTTTGATTTTCATCCAGAAGTTATGGCTGTTCCAGCATTTTTAGGGGCAGTTTTAGCAGCTAGATGCGGAAAAATTTGGTGGTTTTGCGCCAGCATCCTTCTAATTTTGGGTTGTAAGGCAGTTTTGTCTTTAACTGTTGCGGCGATGGGAATTTGGCTGCTGATATTTGAAAAGCGACGCTTATATGGTGCGATCGCTATTTTTGCAGGTATTACTTGGTTTATAGTCGCAACTAAAACCATCATCCCTATATTTGGTACCGAAGCAGCTTCAATAGAACGTCATATTGGGCGCTATAGCTATTTAGGTAACTCTTTTTCAGAGATGCCTCAAAACTTGTTAAATAAATCAGGTATTATATTTGGAAATTTATTTTCAACTGAGAACCTAGGATATTTAATTTTACTCATAGCACCCATTATTTGGGGATTGTCACTTCAAGGAATAACACCTTTATTTGCTGCTATTCCTTCTCTAGCTATTAATCTATTGGCTGATTACCAACCTCAAAAAGAATTACTGCACCAGTATTCTCTACCAATTTTACCATTCCTATTATTAGCTGTCATTAAAACTCTAGCCACAGGACGGGGATGGTTACAGAAAAAACGAACGATTATCTTGTGGTCTTTAGTTGCTTTTTTAAGCCTAGCAAAATTTACATATTTCAGTGGTAAATATTTGAAAAATCTCGATAATTGGCAAGCTACAAGAGAAGCGATCGCCCTAGTAAAAACTCAAGGTACTGTTCTGACAACAGATGAACTTGCCCCTCATTTAAGCCACAGACAATTTATTTATTTGATTAATCGTGATGCTCTGCCAAATAATTTTAACATTTTTGATTATATACTAATTAACACTAATAAACCTGGTCTATCAATGTCTAAAGAATTAGCATCCACCTTAGTTGGAAAACTACGAAACCAACCAGGAATTCAATTGCAATATCAACGTGATAACCTTTATGTCTTTGCCAAAAACTAGCATTTATGAATTCTCTGCGTCTCTGCGTCTCTGTGGTTAATTTTTTTTAATTGAAATTATTAAACAATTTATGCAAGAAAAACTTAAGTTAGGTGGTGTGAGTTGGATGATAGGCATTAGTGCCTTAATTCTCTTTTTATCTAGCAGCTTACGACATGAATTATTTCAATCAACCGCTTATGATTTAGGAATTTTTGATCAAGCAGTTTATTTAATTAGTCAAGGAAAACCGCCTATTTCTTCTTTCATGGGTTTCCACATACTTGGAGATCATGCTGCTTGGATATGGTATCCCTTGGCTTTACTGTACAAAATTTACCCCAGTGTTTATTGGTTATTTGCTGTGCAGGCAATCGCTTTAGCTTTCGGTGCTTTACCAACATGGTATCTAGCACGTCAAGCAGGATTAAAAGACAGCCAAGCCTCAGCAATGGCAGCTGTTTACCTTCTATATCCATTAGTATTTAATGTAAATTTATTTGATTTCCATCCAGAAGTCATAGCCATCCCAGGACTACTGGCGGCTGTTTTGGCAGCAAGAAGCAGAAAGATTTGGTGGTTTTGTGCCAGTATTATCCTCATATTAGGATGTAAAGCTGTCTTATCTCTCACAGTTGCGGCGATGGGAGTTTGGCTACTGGTATTTGAGAAGCGACGTTTATATGGTGCGATCGCTATTTTTGCAGGTATTGTGTGGTTTGCGATCGCCACACAACTGATTATTCCTTTTTTCAGTGGTGCAGAAGCAGCAGCAGTGGGACGTTACAGCTATTTAGGTAACTCAGTTTTAGATATTGCGAAAAATCTTGTAACTCAGCCGGGAATTATTTTATCCAAGGTTTTTTCTCTAGATAATTTAGGATATTTAATTCTATTGGTAGCACCTGTAATTTGGGGGTTATCACCTCAAAATATGCAGCCATTAATTGGTGCTATTCCTTGTGTAGCTCTCAACATTCTTGCAGATTATCAACCTCAAAAAGATTTGGTACATCAGTACTCTGTACCAGCAATACCATTCCTGATTTTAGCTGTAATTTCTAGCCTGGCTCAAGGTAGAGGATGGCTACAAAACAAACGTGGAATTATTTTATGGTCATTAGTGACATTCTTGAGTCTAGCGAAGTTTACTCATTTTGGTGGAAAATATTTAGAGTCTGTAGATAATTGGCAAGCCACAAAACAAGCAATCTCTCAAGTTTCAACTCAAGGAAATGTTTATACTACAGCACAAATTGCTCCCCATTTAAGCGAACGAGAATTTATACAGTTTACAAATACTGATTCACTACCAGGCGATTTTAACAGTTTTAATTATGTATTGTTGAATGTTCGCCATCCAGGTTGGGCAAGTAATCGAGAGTTTGCTATGAGTTTAGTAAATAAACTGCGAGCTAATTCTAAATTCCAACTGCAATATCAACGTGATGATGTATATTTGTTTTTGAAAAGATAGTAATTATTTATCAGTTTATTAACTAGTTTATAAAATTATTGCTTAGGGAGACATAATATTAGGTGTCCAAGAAAAAAAATCTTATTAGTTGGGTTTTACCTTTAATTATCTGCATTGCCTTTATTCTTTGTGCTGCTGTGGGAATGTTAATTTATCCAGATGCTTTTCATAAGTTCTTTTCGGTATCTAGACTATTTCGCGAAATACCCCCGGTTGCACCCCATAAAAGTTACTACTGGGACGTAGAAGCTTATGCAGAAATGGCTATAAATCCTAGTTGCAAAGCTTTTTATCCCCTATGGCCTTTCCTCATCCGTAATATCTTTCATCCCCAAACAATAGAACAAGCTGCTCACTATTTCTTAGTTACTGCAACTATTTTATTCTTTATTTCTACATTTTTATTTTTTTGGCTTTCACAAAAAGCTTTTCAAAGCTTTTATTTAGCATTTCTTGTGAGTTTAGCTTACGCTATTAATCCTATGGCAATCTTTCGAGCTATAGGTTATACAGAAAGTCTATTCACGTTTTTAAGTATCTTTTTTATTTGGATATGTTTGCCAAATTTTAAAATTAATCAAAATTTAAAAATATATTTTTTGTTTTTTATCACATTTTTAATGTCTTTAGCTAGACCAATAGTAGTTCAAATAGTTTTCTCAACATTAGCAGCAATTCTGACAGTTATTACATGGGAATGTTTAGATTTAAAAAATTATTCTGTAAGGACTATATTAAAGAATCTACAAAAATATCGGCATGAGCTGAAACTAACAATCGCTATATGGATATCAGCATTATTAGGATATATTGTCTATGGCACTTTCTGTTGGCAGACTAGAGGTGATTTTTTTGCACCTTTCCATGACCAGAGTCATTGGGGAAAAAGTTTTGGCTTGCATTTAGAACTATTATTTTTACCCAAAACTTTGCTTATAGATTTATTAGGTCTTTATCTACCGTTGATTGTTTTATCTTCAGCATTATTTTTCATTTATCTAAAAAAGATTAAACTTGAATCGCAGATAATTCTTCCTAAATTTATCAGCTGGTGGAATATTTTATTTTTGTATCCTCCTTTGTTAATTGTTGTATATTTATTTAACTTTTTCAAAGTCAATCTAAAGAGATTAAAGACCGATTCTGCTAATGCAATACCATCAAATTATGCCCATACCTTAGCAAAAAATTATATATTTTGGGTTTGTGTTTATTTCACTCTTGCTCACTCTGTTATAGTATTTTTAACCCAAGGTAGTCTATTTAGTTTAGGAAGATATGTTTTTGCTATGCCATTTTTATTTGTTGCTATCGGATATTTATATCGCTGTATACCTGGAAATACAAAATACAACACGCTATTCTGCTTAATTTCAATTTCAGCAATTATTTTAATTCAGCAATGGATACGCTATGGTCAAGATAAGTGGCTAGGTTAAATACATTTTTATTTAGACTATTAATTTAAAAATAAGCTATTTCAATGATACCAAATAAAGAATTACTAAAAAATGGTTTATTTTTTGGCATAGCAATGTGGTTATCTAGCCGTCTGATAATCGTTATTGCTATGTTATTGATTGCTCCTTCATTACCAACTCCAACCAACGGGATCGCTGCTACATTTAGTTGGAATGTTTTTTCCGCTTGGGATAGTATTTGGTATCAAATAATTGCCACTTTTGGTTATGGATATACTAATGAATATGGGCAGAGTGCTGTTGCTTTCTTTCCACTGTTTCCTTTATTAATTCATCTCATTATGCGCCTCGGTTTGCCTTATGAAGTCGCAGGCGTGCTGTTAAATAATTTGGCATTTTTAGCAGCTTTGATTGTGCTGTATTTTTGGGTAGAAGAGAAGTACGGTACAAATGCAGCAAGGTGGGCTACAGCAACTTTAGCATGGTGTCCTTATTCTGTTTATGGAACAGTTATATACACTGAAGGTTTGTTTTTATTATTCACTACAGCTGCCTTACGCGCCTTTGATAAACAGCAATATCTCTCTGTTGCATTATGGGGTGCATTATCCACCGCAACAAGATCCCCAGGAATGGCGCTGATACCTGCGTTTTTATTTGTTTCTTGGAAAGAACGCAGAGGTATAAAGGCTTATCTTGCTAGTTTAGCAGTGGGATTAGGTGTATCTATTTATAGTTTGTATTGCCAACTTAAATTTGGTGATGCGTTAGCTTTTATCCACGCACAAAAAGGATGGCGTTCTTCAGCAGGGTTTGACTGGCAAGGTTGGTGGTATAACCTGATGTTAGTTGTAATAGGCCCGGTTAATCCACAGTCTGGTCAGATTCGAGAACCATTACATCCACTACTGTTTACAATCTGTATTATTAGCGGTTTTTTATTATGGCGCTTCCGTCATAAGTTGACTTCTATCAAACTGATATGTAGTTTTTCTTTATTAAATTTAATACTATGGCTATTAGGAGGAGATCCATATATTAAAATTTTGCTGGTTTTTGGTGGTATTTATTTTTTATGGATTTCAAGAAAGAAGATTCCTCTAGCGGCTGTTATCTATGGCTTTTGCTCTTTTTTGTTAATCCTCAATATTGGGAATACATTGTCTGTTGAGCGCTATGCTTACGGTATTGTCTCACTTTCAGTAGGATTTGGATTGTTACTTGCCCGTTATCCTCGTTGGGGATATGCAATTATTGGTTTCTTCGCTATCCTCATAGCAACATTTGCTATCAGATTTTCTCAAGATTTATGGTTAGCTTAGATGGGATATCTAGCTACAAGTTTCTAGTTAACTGTGGGGAAGCCTCTAAACCTGCAAATGTGCTAACGCCTAGCTTGCTTCCCCGCACGTATACGAGGGAAGCAGAACGCCTCAAGTGTAAGTCGAACGAACCTACTTAAGTGATTTATCAGATATACAGTATACTAAAATACTATTTTGGCAATAAACTACTACATGAGTACTGGTGACAGTTAATTCATTAGAATTTATATTTGAATCTGTTCCCGGTTATGATATGATTACAGCCAACAAAATTCCTTTTCTCAGTAGTTTTGCGGTTATAGCGAGTATTTCTATTAGTTTAAAATATGCAAAAATATCATATTAATTGAGTAATACATATAGTAAAAGGTGGCTGATATAAGTTCTTAATAGTAAAAGTAACTCAATAATTACTCAACAGTTCAGGTATCATGTCATTCTATCGACACACGATAGCAATATAGATTCCAGAAAAATTTTTCTGAGTGAATGAGTAAAGAGTATATTGATTAACGAATAACTTAAGTTGGGAAATGGGAAACTATATTCCATTAGGAGTCGTCCACCCACTTAAGGGAAGATAACGGTAATACCTTAGAAATTGAAAATTTAACTTTTTCTTAAAAAAGAAAAAATCACTGTCAGCCTTACAATATACTCTGTCACCTATGAAATTGAATAATTTGTTAAATGCTTTTTGGGTAGATAGCACGTCCCTGATTGGCTAACTAAATACCTTACTTCTGAATATTTAGTGGGATATATATTTATTTATATGCCCAATTAACAAGAGGTAAAGAGTTGCACAATTAATTAACTAATAGCTTAAGAAGTCTGAGTAAATTCAGTATTCTTACTCCAAAATTTTTAAAGGTGCAGTCAATCACTAGATTGTTATGTATCCTTGTTTGAGCTATTGATAGATACAAATTCAAGGTTGAAACCTTGAAAATTGCATATTTGACATTAAATAGTAGCAAATATCGTATAGATAATGCTTCTCACGAAACCATAATCTGAGTTTGCATGGAACTTTTTAATCTATATGACTAATTGCTAAATTTCTGTTAATCTTGATTCAATTTTTCAAGATTACTAGACAGTGTCACTGTATCTAAGTCTGTAAAAAAAATGTGTTATGAAGTACCGTCAGATACTTAGTTGATGGTTCGACTATTAAAGGAGCTATTAAGTGGAACACAATAAGTCATTTTTTTGGCCGCAAGGACTATTAATTGCACTAGTTGCTTTAGTTGGTAGCTTTAGTCTTGGCTTGATGATGCTTGTCAAACCAAATGCCTCTGAAGCTCAGAGCCAGAATAATATAAGTGAAACCCCTACCTCTGCTAAATTAGGTACTCAAGAGCGTATTGAAAGCTTAAAGACAACTATGCTTTCAAGTTGGCAGCAACAAGCCAAAGCTAAGGGTTTCGCTTATGCTATCCCACCAAGTTTTTTAGGAAAAACTATTGAAGCGGCAAAACTAAGTCAAGGTAAGAAAGTTATTGCGCTTACTTTTGATGATGGCCCTTGGCCTGAGAGTACTGCACAAGTACTCGATATTCTTAAACAAAATGATATCAAAGCGACATTTTTTGTCGTTGGGCAGAACGTCAAGAATTTTCCCGATCTTTTAAAGCGAGTCGTAGCTGAAGGACATACTGTTGCCAATCATACTTGGCATCATTGGTATCATTTTATGAATCCACAAACAGCTGCCTATGAAATTGATAATACTACCAATTTAATATTTCAACTTACTGGTGTAAAAACAAATTTGTTTCGACCACCAGGAGGAATTATGCATAATGGAGTAGCTGCTTACGCTAAAAATAGCAAATACGCCATTATTATGTGGTCTTCTGACTCTATGGATTACTCGCGCCCTAGCGTGCCACGGTTAATCAATAATGTGTTTAGAGAAGCAAAACCTGGTGGTATCGTGCTAATGCATGATGGCGGTGGTAATCGTTCTCACACTGTGCAAGCTTTACCTAATATTATTGCCGACTTTCGCAAGCAAGGTTATAGTTTTGTAACTGTTCCAGAACTGTTAGAAATGCAAGCTAAAGACCAACAATTTATTGCAAATAAAAAGTAATGGTCAATTACTAATAACTTAAGTAAATAAGCTTAATTAAAACTAAAGTATTAGATTAGACTTCTGGGAAAAATCTAAATAAGTTCAAAATAAAAGATGAATGCAGATAAATATAAGTTTTTATCTGCATTCATCTATTTTTTTATCTTATAACTGAATTGGTATGTTAGCCATTAGTTTAGTAAACTATTGAGAACTAATGGCTAAACTCAGCAATTAAACTGTACTTAGCTGCTTGATTTGAGGATTTGCTTCTGGACTGTCGGCCTCTGAGGGTGGGACTAATTGCCAGAACTTAGGCAGAAATTCCTGCCAGTTTTGCAGAATCATCTTCGCTTTTGCCGATCCAGTGCGATCGCAATGTGTTTGAATTAATTCTTGCAATTGCTTTTCACCAGCTTCTGAAGTTACCCGTTGGATTTTGACGATATCCTTGTTGACTAATTCCGGGAAGGAATCATCTTCATCCAAGAAGTATGCCAGTCCTCCAGTCATCCCCGCTGCTACGTTGCGTCCGACTTTACCGAGGACGACAATTACGCCGCCAGTCATATATTCACAGCAGTGATCCCCAGCGCCTTCAATGACTGCTACGCCTTTGGAGTTGCGCACAGCAAAGCGTTCTCCTGCTAAACCGTTGGCAAATAACACCCCACCAGTAGCACCGTAGAGGCAGGTATTGCCAACGATGACATTTTGCGCAGGGTTATAGGTGGCATTAGCTGGGGGTTTGATAATGATTTCACCACCGTGCATTCCTTTGCCTACATAGTCGTTGGCTTCTCCTTCCAACCGAAGAATTATCCCAGGAAGGTTGAATGCGCCAAAACTCTGTCCTACACTTCCTTGGAAGTTGAGATGAATTTGTCCTGCAAATCCACTATCGCCATATTGAGAAGCGATCGCTCCTGCTAATCTAGCACCTACTGTTCTGTCGGTGTTGACTATCTTCAAGGTTTTGCTAATTGTAGATTGGTGACGAATCGCTGCTTGAATATCTCGATCGGCAAGCAACTCATCATCTATAACCGCACCGTTACTGTGAACCTCTTCATGCACCAACCAGCTACGGTTTTCTTTAGTATCTGGTAGCTGAAGTAAGCAGTTGAGATTTAGCGATTGCGTTTTGGTGAGTTTGACATCCTCACGCAATTTCAATAAATCTGCACGTCCAACTACTTCTGATAGCGAACGGTAGCCTAGTTTCGCCAAGAGGCTACGTACTTCTTCTGCCACAAAGTAGAAGAAGTTAACGACGTGTTCGGGCATACCAGTAAACCGCTTCCGCAGTTCTTCTTTTTGAGAAGCGACACCTACAGGGCAGTTGTTGGTATGGCAGATCCGCGCCATGATACAACCTTCGGCAATCATGGCGATGGAACCAAAACCGAATTCTTCACCGCCCATTAAAGCACCAATTAGCACGTCCCAGCCACTCTTGAGACCGCCATCTACCCGTAGAATTACGCGATCGCGCAGGCTGTTTTGCATCAACACGCGATGTACTTCACTTAAACCGAGTTCCCAAGGCGAACCAGCGTGTTTAATAGAACTCAGCGGCGATGCACCCGTACCGCCGTCGTGACCGGAAATCTGGATGATATCGGCGTTAGCTTTAGCTACCCCAGCTGCGATCGTCCCGATGCCGATTTCTGCTACTAGCTTCACCGACACCTGCGCTTTGGGATTGATTTGGTGCAGGTCAAAAATTAACTGGGCGAGGTCTTCAATCGAGTAGATATCGTGGTGCGGAGGTGGAGAAATTAGAGTTACACCAGGCTTAGAACGGCGTAACATCGCAATATAAGGACTTACCTTCGGCCCTGGTAATTGTCCACCTTCTCCTGGCTTGGCACCTTGGGCAATTTTGATTTCAATTTGTTTGGCGCTGGCTAAGTAACCAGGTGTGACACCAAAGCGTCCCGATGCAACTTGCTTGATCGCGCTAGAAGCAGTATCACCATTCCGCAATCCTTTGAGGTGGGGAAGGGTGGGTGAATGACCGGATTCGTCTACATCATCTAAAACTTTATAACGTACTGGATCTTCGCCACCTTCACCAGAGTTTGATTTACCGCCAATGCGGTTCATAGCGATCGCTAAAGTTTCGTGTGCTTCGCGTGACAAAGCGCCCAAAGACATCCCGCCGGTGCAGAAGCGTTGGACAATTTCACTAACTGACTCTACTTCTTCTAAAGGAATTGGCGAGCGATCGCTTTGGAAGTCTAGCAAATCGCGCAAAGCTGTTACTGGTCTACCTTGTAAATGCTTTTTGTAAACCTCGTAGTGGTCGTATTGCTTGCCATCTACAGCCTTATGCAATGCTTTTGCCAGTTCGGGGCTATTCATGTGGTACTCACCGCCACGACGGTACTGGACAAAGCCCAAGTTTTCTAACTTCTTGCTTGTTAGTTCTGGGAAAGCTTTGTGATGGAAAGAAAGTATTTCCGTAGCTAGTTCACTCACACTTAAGCCACCAATACGGGAGGCTGTACCTTTGAATCCTAGTGCTAACAAATCTCCACCGATACCGATGGCTTCAAAGATTTGTGCTGCTTGATAGCTGGAGAGTAAAGAAATTCCCATCTTGGAGAGAATCTTCAGTAATCCAGATTCTACAGCTTTGCGATAGTTGGCTATAGCTTTCTCTAGGGTGATGCTAGCGATTTGTCCCCGTGCCATAAACTGTTGGGTTTTAGGATCTGACCACCAATCGCGGACAGTATCTAAAGCCATATAAGGACAAACTGCACCAGCACCATAGCCAATTAGACAACCAAAGTGATGGGTACTCCAACACTGAGCAGTATCGACAATTAGGGATGCTTTCATCCGCAACCCTTCGCGGATCAGATGATGGTGTACTGCACCCACTGCTAACAGAGGAGGAATGTAACTATATTCTGTACCTAGAGGAGAGCGATCGCTCAATATCAAAATCTTCGCACCCGCCCGTACCGATTCAGCTGCTTTGGCTTGTAAAGCTTCAACTGCTTTCTTCAAACCTTCTGGGCCTGTGGCTATTTCAAACAGAGTTGATAATTCGGCAGTGGCAAATCCTGAAAGTTTAATCGCTTCTAATTCTGCCTCTGTCAGTACTGGCGATTCTAGTTTAATTCTGCGAGCGTACTCTGGCTTAACTTCTAATAAGTTACCTCGTTCGCCCAGTTCAACTTTCAGCGACATTACTAGCTTTTCCCGTAAAGGATCGATTGCTGGGTTTGTCACCTGTGCAAAGCGCTGTTTGAAATAGTCATAAAGCAAGTGGGGTTTTTCTGACAGCACTGCTAGAGGAATATCATCTCCCATACAGAAAGTAGGTTCAGAACCTTGCATCGCCATTGGCTGAATCACCATTTCTACATCTTCTGTGGTGTAGCCAAAGGCAACTTGATGTTGCAGCAAGGTTTGTCTATCGATTTTTTCTGCTGTTATGTGTCCATTATCGCTGGCAACATGGCCATTACCATTGGTGTTAATAGCCTTATGAGCATTACCATTGGTCGATGCCGCATGACCATTAACTAGGTCTTTCAGATCTTGACGGTGGTGTTTCAACCATTCCCCGTAAGGGTGCTGTTTGGCGATGCGCTGTTTAATTTCCCAATTTTTCAGCACCTCATTCGTGGTTAAATCCACGGCAATCATCTGTCCAGGGCCAAGCCTGCCTTTTTCAACAATGTTAGCTTCTGGGAGGTCTACTACACCTGCTTCGGAAGCTACAACAATGTAGTCGTCTTTAGTGATGGCGTAACGAGCTGGTCTTAAGCCATTGCGATCTAATGTGGCTCCGACTTTTTGCCCGTCACTAAATACCAAAAGTGCCGGGCCGTCCCACGCTTCTTGCAAACCACTGTAGTATTCGTAAAAATCGGTAATCTCTGGATAGTCCTTGAGAGAAGGCTGATTTTGGTAAGCTTCTGGAACCAGCATCATCAAGGCTTCCAAGGGGCTGCGTCCAGAACGCACCAACAGTTCAAATACGTTGTCTAGAGTGGCTGAGTCGCTATTGTCAATGTGGACTAATGGCTTGAGTTCATTAATGCGATCGCCCCACACAGGATGTTCTAGACTAGCTTCTCTAGCCATCATCCAGTTGATATTGCCTAACAAAGTGTTGATTTCGCCATTATGACCCAACAACCGCATTGGTTGAGCTAAAGGCCACTTGGGCATGGTGTTGGTACTAAAACGGCGATGATAGACTGCAAAAGCGCTTTTGTAAGCAGGATTTTTGAGATCGTCATAAAAATCTCCCAACACCGCAGAACGCACCATGCCTTTATAGACAATTGTGCGGCTCGATAAGGAGCAAACGTAAAAGTCATCCGAGATACTTTTTGCCGCTTTAAAAATCCGACGGCGGGTAATATACAGTTCCCGTTCTAGTTCTTCACCGCTTTTAGTTGCAGAAGATAAAAAGACTTGTTCGATTTGGGGTTGATTTTCTTTTGCTTGTATCCCTAATGAATGAGGCTGCACTGGTACTACTCGCCAGCCCAGTACGGTTAATTTTTCCTCAGCCGCAATTTGCTCAACCATTGCTCGCGATTTTTGCGCTGCTTCGGAGTCTTGTGGTAAGAAGATCATGCCCACAGCCAAATTACTGCTGGATAAAGCTTCTATTTCTTTGGGGATATAGTCTGCTTGGAACAACTCCCAAGGTATAGCGGTCAATATCCCTGCACCATCGCCTGAGTCTTGGTCAGCGCTACAACCACCCCGGTGTTCTAAGCAAGTTAAAGCAGCTAAAGCTTTGGCCACAATTTCGTGGCTGGCAAAATTCTGGCGATGGGCGATAAACCCTACACCACAAGCATCTCGTTCCTCAACTAACCACCTTTGCCCCTGGTAACTATCCCTTGAGTCAGTATGTGAAAATGACATTTTCTGCACTTGATTCATTGGTTTATTATGCATAGCCTGTTCCTGAAATGCTGAGTTACGAATTTTGCCGCTGCTTGTGAGAAAAATTTCTCAGATTGAGCAATGGAGGAAAACAAAAATCACCGAAATTTAAGGAAAAAAAATTTTAACTTCGGTTTTACGTTTTGTTTTACCGTGTTAAAATAATCGCGTTATTTTTTATGTGTTTATGCTGAGTTAGACAAATTACCTTTGCCCTGTAGCTTTTTATTTATATCGTGAAGCTAAGTATTCTCTCAATTCTTTACCAGATGACAGCTAATTTCCAGGTAAAGTTAGTGATAACCAACCCGAAACAAAAGTTGCCAAAATTACCCGGATGCGGTAATAAAATTAGCCTATTACACTATATGCCCATTTGACAATTCCTAAATATTTCTGTTGTTATCTAGATTTTTGTTGATTTTATTGATTGCCACTTGCGTTACTACTAGCTATACCTCACTTGAGTAGCAACAGTAGCAAACATCGGTGAGGAGGGAATATTTTAATCCAGCTTCTATTACCAAGACTTCCGTCTTGGGCTGCTGGAAGCGCCAGTGAAAACACTGAGTTGCAGTAGTTTGATGAAGAAATACTTGTTTGTTTCTACAAGAGATAGCAAGCCATCATATATATTATCACGTTTGAGTAAAGCTCAGATCGTGATTTTTTAGGAATTTTAAATCATCAATGAACCTAGCTCTTGGGTGATAGCTTTCCAAAGTACCTCGTAAATAATGTTGAAAATGCCAAATAGCGATCGACCAAAATACCTTACTGCTTTTGTAAATCAGGGTCATAGCCGAGTTTTTTGGACTAATATTTCACCAATTATTGCCACAGCACTGTGTTTATATACTACCAGTGCAACGAATGCACAGCAGTTACCCACGCTGACCAGATCGCCAAATTTAACGTCTCAGATGCCAACAGTTCCCACCTCTAGGGTATTGACCTCTGGTAATCAAATTTCCCTAAATGGGCGTACTTTATCAGGAGCTTGGTTGCAGCGTCCAGGAACTGCGGATCGAGCAACAATTTATCTTAGTGATGGCGCACTCAGGCAGTTAATAGGAGTAGATTTATTAAATACTAACGAGCCTGTCAGACAACCAGTTGAGTGGTTTTCACCAAGTAAAACGCCAGTAGTTCTAGGCGCTTGGCTGCAAAGAGGATACCGCTATTTAGATATTACTAATTTTGCCCAAAAAGCAGGCTGGCAGATTCAAGCTAATGGCAATATTTTGGTGATTTCTACGCCAGCAGCGACAGTTAAAGAAATTATTCAAAGTCAACAACCTGTGGGCGTTAGCGAAGCTCCTCCAAAGGAGGCTCGCATCTTTGTAGATTTAGATCGCCCAACTCCTTGGCAAGTATCACAAGAGTTACCAGTCAAAAGTCCTCAAGATCCTGACACGCCAACACCTAAACCCTCTAAAATCCCTAATCGAATTTGGAAAGTTAGCTTAGATGGAATAGCTGACCCCGCTTTGATACAACGGTATACGCCCCTCCCAACTGCACCGATACCAACAACACCACTGCTAAATCCACTCAAACAATTATTACCAATACCAGTATCACCAGCGCCCACTCCAGAATCAGAACCATTAATTAAGCAAGTCGAGGTAGTCAATAACCAAACAGTGATTAGTTTGAGCGTCCCTTTTGGTATGGCTCCTCGGATTAGTACTCTCGCTAACCCTAATCGCTTAGTTATAGAGATTCGTCCTGATGCACTGGTAGAGAAAAATATTGCTTGGGCTAGAGGATTGCAATGGCGACAGCAGTTTTTCAATTTAGGTAAAGAACGCTTTCCGATCGTTTGGTTAGAAATTAATCCACGCGCCTTTGGGTTAACACTGAAACCGATGCGCAGTAACCTCAGTTCTCTAGCTGGTACTGCTCCCTTAATGCAAATAGCACCAAAATATTCAGCAGCAGCAGCAATTAATGGTGGTTATTTTAACCGCAATAATCGCTTGCCTTTGGGTGCAATTCGTCAGGATGGTCAATGGGTGTCAGGGCCGATACTCAACCGTGGAGCGATCGCTTGGAATGATTCTGGACAATTTTATTTCGATCGTCTCACATTAGAAGAAACTTTAATTGCTTCAAATAACCTGAGGTTGCCAATTCTCTTTCTCAACAGTGCTTATGTACAAAGTGGTATTGCTCGTTACACCCCAGTTTGGGGAGCAACTTACACTCCCCTAACAGATAACGAAATTATCCTCACTGTCCAAAAAGACCAAGTTACTAATCAGTTACCAGGCGGTAAAGCCGGTCAAACCAACTTTCCTGTACCTCAGGATGGCTATCTATTAACCTTACGCGGTAACGCTGTGAATACAGCTGCACAATTGCCCATTGGTACTGCACTCAGCATTACCAGCACTACTGTACCTAGTAACTTTAGCCGTTATTCCAACATCATCGGTGCTGGGCCACTATTGGTAAAAAATCGTCAAATTGTCCTTGATGCTAAAAGCGAAAAATTCAGCAATGCCTTTATTGCCGAAAAAGCAATCCGTAGCGGCATTTGCACCAATAGCACAGGGAATTTGATGATTGCTGCCGTACATAATCGTGCTAGCGGCCCCGGCCCTACTTTGGCGGAACATGCTCAACTCATGCAACTTCTAGGTTGTGTAGATGCTCTAAATTTAGACGGTGGTAGTTCTACCAGTCTTTACCTAGGAGGACAACTCATTGACCGTTCACCCAGTACTGCTGCACGTGTCCATAACGGCATTGGTATTTTTCTGGAACAGAAGCAATAAATTAAGGCATTTGTCAAGAGTCAAAAGTCAAAAGTCAAGTATTTCAATTCTCCTGCTCCCTTGTCCCCCAGAGCCCGTTCCCAATCTCTAGCCTGTTTTTAAAGTTGAGAATAAGCTGGGATTTTGATTGATGAAGAATTCATATAGACGCAGTAGTTTAATGAATGGAGTTTTACAGCATCAAAGTTGATTTTGCTATGTTGGGCAAAGTGCGGCTCAATTACAGATTTTCGCTACTGCAAGATAACGCCAGATTTTTCATCAATGGTTCATAGAGTACAGACGGTTTGTTATATCTCCAAACGAGGTCACTATGGTTCAATTTTCAGAAGCAACACAAACTAACACTCTGCCCTTACCGCCAGCCATTAATTCCAGAGGCGTTGCAGCTACTGAGTTACGCCCTTGGGGTTCTTTTACAGTTTTGGAAGAGGGGCGCGGATATAAAATCAAACGCATTGAAGTTAAGCCGGGACATCGCCTCAGTTTGCAAATGCATCATCATCGCAGCGAACACTGGATTGTTGTTTCTGGTACAGCTAGGGTAGTTTGTGGTGAAAAAGAAGTTTTGTTAAGTAACAATCAGTCAACCTATGTACCTCAATGTACAACTCATCGTCTGGAGAATCCTGGTGTAATTCCCTTGGTTTTAATTGAAGTACAGAATGGTGAGTATTTGGGTGAAGACGATATTATCCGTTATCAAGACGATTATGCTCGTAATAGCGAGCCAAACCGTTAAATTACTTTGACTTAGCAATATTTTCACTCATCCCACTTGGTTGTCAGGTGGGATTTTGCGTTATTTTCCTCTGTAATTCTTCACTTTCCTTCTTCATACCTCAATCACCATATCAACCCATCTGTAATACTCTAAAGATGGGGTTTAAAATGACTACAATAAATTCTATGATTCAGTTGAGTCCAGCCGCGGCTAGTGAAATTCAGCGATTAAAGTTAAAGCAGCCGCAAAATGTTCTATTTCGATTAGCAATTAAAGCTGGTGGTTGTTCTGGGTGGTTTTATGAAATGTCATTTGATGAAACAGCAAAAGTAGGCGATCGCACTTTTGACTTGAATGGCATCCAATTAGTTGTAGATGCAGAAAGTGTAAAATATATTCATGGGTTAACAGTGGATTATTCAGAAGATCTGATGGGTGGTGGCTTTCGCTTCCAAAATCCAGGGGCGATCGCTACCTGTGGTTGTGGTAATTCTTTCGACTTCACTCAAGAATATTTAATCAATCATCAATAGTCCAAAACATTCAATAACCCTTAAATTACTGAGAAATACTAATTGACAGGGAATCTTGAAAAAAGTTATAATTAGGATTTGTTAAAACTTAGACCCTAAGCAGCTTCACGCGCTGTAACTCATGCCAACTATACAGCAGCTCATACGTAATGAACGCGAAAAAGCGCGTCAGAAAACCAAGTCTCCGGCTCTGAAACAATGTCCCCAACGTCGGGGTGTTTGTACCAGGGTATACACGACTACGCCTAAAAAGCCTAACTCAGCACTCCGGAAAGTGGCAAGAGTCAGGCTGACTTCTGGATTTGAAGTTACAGCTTACATTCCAGGAATTGGTCATAACTTACAAGAACACTCAGTTGTGATGATTCGTGGCGGTCGGGTTAAGGATCTACCAGGTGTGCGATACCACATCATCCGTGGCACCTTAGATACAGCCGGAGTGAAAGACCGCAAACAAGGCCGTTCCAAGTATGGAACAAAGCGTCCAAAAGAAGCGAAAAAATAGGAACTAGGCGATTAATCGCATCAAAGTACGATTAATCGTCTAACCTAGAATAGCTCAGGGACAAACAAAGGGTATTCGCGATCGCAGCATTAGTTATACTTCTTGTATCTGTATCAACAAATCAAGTCCTGCACTAAGCGAGCAAGTGTAGGAACTTTTGATCCGAATTGGATAAAGTGACAGCAACGCTTTAATCTAGATATTAAGGTTTATTAATGTTGTCGCCTTGTTTATCTGGTGTCAGGTAACAAGTGAATTATGTTTACCTGGCTGCATCTGTAAAAGAAAAATTGAGGAAGTTTGAGCGGCGGTTCGTACCGCTTTTAGTTTCCGGTGTCTGATAGCATATAATTTCGTTGCCAAAACCGAATTAAGGGTGAAGTATGTCTCGTCGTGGTGTTAGTCAAAGGCGCCCAGTTCCGCCTGACTCAGTTTATAATAGCCGCCTCGTTAGTATGATAATGCGGCGGGTAATGCGTCATGGAAAAAAATCACTGGCCGCACGTATCGTTTATGATGCCCTAAAAACTATTGAAGAACGCACGGGTAATCCGGCGTTAGAAACCTTTGAAAGAGCAGTGCGCAATGCAACGCCGTTAGTAGAAGTGAAGGCCCGCCGGGTGGGTGGAGCCACTTACCAAGTACCAATGGAAGTGCGTTCAGAACGAGGTACAACCCTGGCACTACGTTGGCTGGTACAATTTTCTCGTTCTCGCCCCGGACGGACAATGGCTGGCAAATTAGCCAATGAGTTAATGGATGCTGCCAACGAAACCGGAAACGCTATTCGCAAGCGGGAAGAAACACACCGCATGGCGGAAGCTAACAAAGCCTTTGCTCACTATCGTTACTAAATTTATGAAGCGATATATCGGCATAACAGCGATATATCGCGGATTTTCAAAAAAGACGGTTTTCCGTAAAAGTATAGAATCTTAACAAAGAGTAATATACAAGATATCATGAGGCAAAAACTATAGGAGGCTACTGTGGCACGTACGATCCCGCTAGAGAGAGTACGCAATATCGGTATTGCGGCGCATATAGATGCGGGCAAGACAACAACAACAGAGAGAATATTGTTTTACTCTGGGATAATTCATAAGATTGGCGAAGTCCACGAAGGAACCGCCGTCACCGACTGGATGGAACAGGAGCGGGAGAGAGGTATTACCATCACTGCTGCTGCTATTAGTACCAGCTGGAAAGATCATCAAATTAACATTATCGATACTCCAGGTCACGTTGACTTCACTATCGAAGTTGAGCGCTCCATGCGTGTGTTGGATGGTGTAATCGCCGTATTTTGTTCTGTAGGTGGTGTACAACCCCAATCGGAAACAGTGTGGCGTCAAGCAGACCGCTATAAAGTGCCGCGGATAGCCTTTATTAACAAAATGGATCGCACAGGCGCGAACTTCTACAGAGTTCACGAGCAAATGCGCGATCGCTTGCGAGCAAATGCTATTGCCATTCAACTGCCAATTGGTAGCGAAACCGAATTTAAAGGCATCGTTGACCTGGTACGGATGCGTGCCTATATTTACAACAACGATCAGGGAACAGATATTCAGGAAACTGAGATTCCCGCCGACTTGCAAGAGCAAGCAGCAGAATACCGCACCAAACTCATCGAAGCGGTAGCAGAAACCGATGACGATTTGATGACTAAGTACTTCGAGGGCGAAGAACTTACAGAAGCGGAAATTCAAACTGCACTGCGGAAAGGAACAATCGCAGGTACGATTGTTCCAGTACTTTGTGGTTCAGCCTTCAAAAACAAGGGCGTACAGCTGATGCTGGATGCAGTTGTAGATTACCTGCCAGCACCAATTGATGTCCCCGCAATTCAAGGCACTTTGCCTAACGGTGATACCGTTGAACGTCGGGCTGATGATAACGAACCTTTATCAGCTTTGGCATTCAAAATTATGGCTGACCCATACGGTCGCCTAACCTTTGTCCGCGTTTATTCTGGCGTCCTGAAGAAGGGTAGCTACGTTCTCAACGCAACCAAGAATAAGAAAGAACGGATCTCCCGCCTCGTGATTTTAAAAGCAGATGAACGGCTAGATGTCGAAGAAATGCGGGCAGGAGATTTGGGCGCAGCGTTAGGTTTGAAAGATACCTTGACAGGAGACACCCTAAGTGATGAAGGTGCGCCAGTCATACTGGAATCTCTATTCATCCCTGAGCCTGTAATCTCGGTGGCGGTTGAACCCAAAACCAAGAACGATATGGATAAATTATCCAAGGCGTTGCAATCCCTCTCAGAAGAAGACCCGACTTTCCGCGTCAGCGTCGATCCTGAAACCAACCAAACAGTGATTGCAGGGATGGGAGAGCTACACCTAGAAATTCTCGTAGACCGGATGTTACGTGAATTTAAAGTGGAAGCAAATGTGGGTGCGCCCCAAGTAGCTTACCGCGAAACAATTCGTAAACC
This sequence comes from Calothrix sp. NIES-2098, assembly GCF_963875125.1. NCBI lineage: Bacteria > Bacillati > Cyanobacteriota > Cyanophyceae > Nostocales > Calotrichaceae > Calothrix > Calothrix sp. NIES-2098. The sequence goes on along the minus strand of NZ_CAWNKJ010000001.1, from coordinate 5,559,618 downwards.
AGTCTCTAGAGTTGAAGGTAAATTTATCCGTCAAAGTGGTGGTAAGGGTCAATACGGTCACGTTGTGATCGATTTGGAACCAGGTGAACCAGGAAGCGGCTTTGAATTTGTTTCTAAGATTGTGGGTGGTGTGGTACCGAAAGAGTACATTGGCCCTGCCGAACAAGGAATGAAAGAATGCTGCGAATCCGGGATTTTAGCTGGCTATCCACTCATTGATGTGAAAGCCACTTTAGTTGATGGCTCTTACCATGATGTAGACTCTTCAGAAATGGCTTTCAAAATCGCCGGTTCTATGGCATTGAAAGAAGCGGCACACAAAGCTTCGCCCGTCCTGTTAGAGCCTATGATGAAAGTCGAAGTCGAAGTTCCAGAAAACTTCCTGGGCGATGTCATGGGCGACCTCAACTCCCGTCGGGGACAAATTGAGGGTATGGGATCTGAGCAAGGTCTTGCTAAAGTGACTGCTAAAGTCCCATTGGCAGAAATGTTTGGCTACGCCACCGATATCCGGTCTAAAACCCAAGGTCGGGGCATCTTCTCAATGGAGTTTAGCCACTACGACGAAGTGCCTCGCAACGTGGCTGAGGCAATCATTGCAAAAAGCAAAGGGAACGCTTAATTAAAAAAGGAAACGAGCATTCATGGCACGCGCAAAGTTTGAAAGAACCAAACCCCACGTTAACATCGGTACTGTTGGCCACGTTGACCACGGTAAAACAACATTAACAGCAGCTATCACCATGACCTTGGCAGCTCTGGGCCAAGCTGTAGCTAAAGGCTACGACCAAATCGACAACGCACCAGAAGAAAAGGCGCGGGGTATTACCATCAATACAGCTCACGTTGAGTACGAAACCCAAAATCGTCACTATGCTCACGTAGACTGTCCCGGACACGCTGACTACGTGAAAAACATGATCACTGGTGCAGCGCAGATGGATGGAGCCATTCTTGTAGTTGCTGCTACCGATGGCCCTATGCCCCAAACCCGCGAACATATCCTGTTAGCAAAACAGGTAGGCGTTCCCAGCTTGGTTGTCTTCTTAAACAAAGAAGACTTGATGGATGACCCAGAACTCCTAGAGCTAGTAGAACTAGAACTGCGTGAACTGCTTTCTAGCTACGATTTCCCTGGTGACGACATCCCCATTATCAAAGGATCTGGTCTCCAAGCTTTAGAAGCAATGACCAAGAATCCTAAGACCCAGCGTGGCGAGAATGAGTGGGTAGATAAAATCTACGAATTGATGGATGCTGTAGACTCCTACATCCCCACCCCAGAACGGGCTGTCGATCAACCCTTCCTGATGGCGGTAGAAGACGTATTCTCCATCACAGGTCGTGGTACTGTTGCTACAGGCCGGATTGAACGCGGTAAAGTTAAGGTCGGTGATGTGGTTGAGTTGGTGGGTATTAGAGACACCCGTAACACCACCGTCACTGGTATCGAGATGTTTAAGAAGAGTCTCGATGAAGGTATGGCAGGGGATAACGCAGGTGTACTACTGCGCGGTATCCAAAAGACCGATATTGAACGGGGTATGGTGTTAGCTAAACCCGGTTCGATTACACCTCATACTCAATTTGAAGGTGAAGTCTACGTTCTGACGGAAAAAGAAGGTGGTCGGAAAACACCATTTTTCTCTGGCTACCGTCCCCAGTTCTATGTACGCACAACAGATGTAACTGGCACAATCCAAGCCTTCACCTCTGATGATGGCAGTACGGCAGAAATGGTAATGCCAGGCGATCGCATCAAAATGACTGTAGAATTGATCAACCCAATTGCGATTGAGCAAGGGATGCGCTTTGCGATTCGTGAAGGTGGTCGTACCATCGGTGCTGGTGTGGTTTCTAAGATCATCAAATAGCACTTTTTGATCCTCATCAAAAGGAGCAGAGATAGGACAATAAGTCTCTGCTCCTTTCTCTTCCCTTTAGAGAAGAAGTATAGGGTAAAATTATTATCCTGGCTCTTATCAATTCTTTATTCTTCAGTATCCATTCCTCTAATTAATCAGAACCTAGAAAACTAAAGATGGCAACTCTACAGCAGCAGAAAATTAGAATCCGCTTACAAGCTTTCGATCGTCGCTTATTGGATACATCTTGCGAGAAGATTGTAGACACCGCTAACCGCACTAACGCCACAGCTATCGGGCCAATTCCTTTACCAACAAAACGTAAGATCTATTGTGTGCTGCGATCGCCTCACGTAGATAAAGATTCCCGCGAACATTTTGAAACTCGCACCCATCGCCGAATCATTGATATCTATCAGCCTTCTTCCAAAACTATTGATGCGTTGATGAAGCTGGATCTCCCATCCGGGGTAGACATTGAAGTAAAACTTTAAAGTCAACAGTCAAAAGTCCATAGTCCAGAGTAATTAACTTTCACCTTGACCATTGACTCTTGACTCTAGTAGTAAGATTTACATTGCCCTGAAGTAATCCATCTCAGGGCTTTTTATTTAGCTAGAAAACAAATGATAGAATGTAAACAAATTACGGGAGAAGCAGAGCATTTTAAATCTTAAAGATTATCTTTATACCTAAGTAACTATGGCATCCTCTTCTAGAATTGCAGTTCGCGAACTACCTCTGTTCCCGTTACCTGATGTAGTTCTTTTTCCTAGCAGACCCTTACCCCTGCATATATTTGAATTTCGCTACAGAATCATGATGAACACGATTCTAGAAAGCGATCGCAGGTTTGGCGTTTTGATGGTCGATCCAGTCAAAGGCACGATTGCAAACGTTGGTTGTTGTGCAGAGATTATTCATTACCAGCGATTGCCAGACGATCGGATGAAGATGTTAACTTTAGGGCAGCAAAGATTCCGGGTTCTAGAATATATCAGAGAAAAACCTTACCGAGTGGGTTTAGTCGAGTGGATTGAAGACCAGCCACCAACCAAGGATTTGCGACCTTTAGCTTCGGAAGTAGAGCAGCTGCTACGAGATGTTGTGCGTCTTTCAGCTAAGTTAACCGAACAAAACATTGAGCTACCAGAAGATGTCCCCGATCTACCCACAGAATTATCTTATTGGGTAGCAAGTAACCTTTATGGTGTTGCCGCAGAGCAGCAGTCATTATTGGAAATGCGCGATACGGCGGCTCGTTTAGAAAGGGAATCAGAAATTCTAACTTCTACACGCAATCACTTGGCAGCCCGTACTGTTCTCAAAGACACATTTAACCAGAAGCTGTGAGTTAATAGTCAACTGGCTGTTATGTTGCGATCGGGAGAATATTGTAGCTACCAAAAATTTTTAAGATTTCAGTGTAGCTGCTTAATTCTGCCAAAGCGGATTGCATTTTTAGTGTATTTGCATCTGCTTCTAAATCGATAAAAAATAAATATTCTCCGAGAGAACGCTTTGTTGGACGAGATTCAATCCGACTAAGGTTAATCCCTAGTTGTGCAAATATCTGCAAGGGTTTAACAAGTGCCCCAGGTAGATTCGCAGGTAAACTAAAAGCCAGCGATGTATGAGTAGTATTTGTCGAAGATGTGTGGTGTGAATTTTCTGTTTGAGCTTGACTAACTACCCAAAAGCGGGTGCAGTTTTCTGGGTGGTCATTTATAGCAGTAGCAAGTATAGGTAGATTATAGAGTTCAGCTGCTCTCATAGATGCGATCGCCGCAGATGTGATGTCTGGTTTAAGAAGCTGCAATGCTTCGGTTGTAGAATTGCTGGGAATCAGCTGCACAGTGGGGAGAAAGCGCCCTAACCATCCTTGACATTGAGCCAAAGCTTGGGGATGTGAATAAACAGTTTTAATACTCTCTAAACTTGTCGCGCAAGAAATTAAGGTATGGGTAATGGGCAAGACTAAAGCCAACTGAATTCGTAAACTATCCAACAACCATAGTGTATCCATTGTCATGGTCACACTGCCCTCAATAGAATTTTCCACTGGCACAACAGCTAACTTGGTCTGTCCTTCAGCAATGGCTTGGAGTGATTGGGCAATGCTCGGATAAGGACATAAAGTAGCTTCAACTCCTGTGGTTTGCTTCAGCCAGTTAGCATAAAAAACGGCTGCTTGCTCTGCGTAAGTGCCAGGAGGTCCTAAATGTGCGATCGATAATGTCATGCTTTAGCCTTGAGGTACAATTTTGATTAAAAATACAGGTACAGAGTTCGGTTTTTACTTTTGAGAAATTTGATTAAAAATACAGGTACAGAGTTCGGTTTTTACTTTTGAGAAATTACACTCTAACAACTAGATTTCCTGAAATACATTGCGTTTCACTTTTCTCAAATCTTTCACAAGATTGATGAATAATTGTAATATTTAATATTTTCCTTCTCTTACATATTATTTCTATTTTGTCAATAATTAATTTCGATGATTGCTTGAGATATTTTTCTAACTCAAGATACTCATGAGATTATCAAGTTCTACCCATAAACGATAGTTTATGAGCAACAATAATTTTTATAATCAAAAAAGAGTTTAAACTTTTTTGCAACTAAATTTAGTTTTTTAAAAAATATTAAAATTAAACAACATACATATTTATCACTCATGACTACCCGGTTTACAGCTTCTCAATCTGTTGAAATAGCAGTTCCCAAGCAGCCTATTCCCATTCAGCACTACTTACGTCAACCCCAACGTCTAGTTCATGCTTTAGTCGATCCGAATCGCATTCAGCAGCTTTCTGAGGAAGTATTTCGATTAAAAATGCGTCCTCTAAGTTTTTTGTCACTGAGTATTCAACCAACTGTAGACATGAGAGTATGGGCAGAATCTCATGGCACTATTTATTTGCGCTCTGTCGGTTGTGAAATTTTAGGTATTGAGTATATTAATCAACGTTTTGCTCTCAATTTAAAAGGCTATCTATCACCATCTCAAATTAGCACGGGGACTCGTCTACAAGGCAAAGCCGATTTAGAAGTAGAGGTGGAACTACCACCCCCATTTTCCTTTACTCCTAAACCGATTTTAGAAGCTACTGGTAATGGTTTACTCAAGAGTGTACTGTTGACAGTAAAGCAACGACTGCTACATCAACTGTTAGCAGATTACCGCCGTTGGGCGATTATTCAAACAAAAGAACAAGGGCTTAATGATGACAGTAAAGAGTTACCAATTTTGAATATAGAGTAATAGTTCAATGGTTTAGTATCAAGCAAAATAGTTAATACCCTACCTTTGAACATTCTCTAATTCAAGACAGCCGAAGAATGCAGGGCTTTTTCAGTATTAAAATTGGCAAGGACGAAAAGACTTGCGGTGCAATGGTGATAGGCCGTATTGTTGCAGTGCTAGTAAATGCTTTTGGCTACCATAACCTTTGTTACGTATAAGATCGTACATTGGGTACTTTGATGCTAGACGCAGCACCAGTTCGTCCCGCCAAACCTTAGCCACTATACTAGCTGAGGCAATATTGAGCGATCGCTCATCTCCCTTAACTATTGTTTGTTGCGGTAATAGCAAGTCTTTTACCAACTGATTACCATCAATTAAGCAGAGTGCAGGCTGTACTTTCAGTTTTAGCACAGCCCGCTTCATCGCCAACAGTGTTGCCTGCAAAATATTGAGGCGATCGATTTCAGCAGTAGAAGCGAAGCCAATCCTCCAATCTATTGCTGATGCACAAATTTGTTGTGCTAGTTGCTTTCTGCGAGAACTAGACAGCTTTTTACTATCTTTAATTTTAGCTGCTAGCAGTTCTGGCAAAGCACAATCGGGTAGTATGACTGCTGCCGCAACCACAGGGCCAAATAAAGCACCTCGTCCTACTTCATCCACACCTGCTATGCCGGAAGTACCTGATAAGGCAGACAATTCCAGCCAATTCAATTCGCTTTGGGGTGGAAGCAACCAACTATCTGCGGCAGTTTGCTCTGTCTCCATCATCATTTAGCTTAACTATCTTCTGTTCCATCTACCGCAGAAGAGCGACGACGACGGCGACGGCTGGCGGAAGAAGCGCTACTGGCTTCGCTTTCATCTGCAAGCGCAGTGAATCCTGATGGTTCAATTACTGGTTGGGGTGAAGATTTCGGTTCTAGATCGAGTTGTGGTGTAGGCACTTTGACTACAATGACTTCACTGCTGGTTCTGTCGGGGCTAGCAGCATCTAACGCTGGTTCTGGAGGCTGAGTTGGAAGTTGCCCTGGTTGAACAATATTAATAATTACAGACTTGGGATTTTTCACTTCCCTATCTAACTTCACCAAGGGAGAAACTCCCATTAAAGCAAAAACATCCTGCTCTTCTAGGGTCATTTCTACAGTTCTAATCTCCGGTGGTTCTACCACTGGTTTGACTGGCTCTGCTTTAGTAATTTTAGTCCGTTCTGCTCTGTCAGTCCAAGGTTGTTTGTTCAGATTTGGTGCAGGAATTTCTGGTGTTGTAGCTAGTTCGCTATCTGCATCAATATCCAGATCTGACTCAGTACCAAAAGCTAGAGGATTGCTAACCACCCGACCTTCATCTTTGCCATTCGCGCCACCAATGCCAATCCGACTGCGACGAGTACGGGTACGGCGCTTATCACGATCGCTCAGTTCTTGATAGCTGGGATGATTCATCAAATGCAAAGCACCCAAATCAGCTTCGCTATCGAATGATTCCCCAAATCCATCGTAGCTTTCCCGTGGTTCGGGCGTGCGCGCAACTGGCAGACGCGGTTCTCGTGGTTCTCGATGCGGCAGAGATACGAAACGCTCAGGAATTTCTGTTGGTGTGGGCAATCTGCTTTCAGTTTCTCCAGGCAGACGCACTGTATGTCCTAAACCACCGCACGTTGGACAAGTGTCCCCAAATAATTCGTAAATATTTTGACCTTGGCGCTTGCGGGTAAGTTCTACTAAACCCAGTTCGGTGAGTTGGGCAATTTGCGGACGAGCTTTGTCTGCTTTCAGAGCTTTGTTAAAGTGTTCCAGAACTTGCAGTTGATCGCGTCGCGATTCCATATCAATGAAATCTACAACGATAACTCCAGCAATATTCCGCAGACGCATCTGACGGGCAATTTCTGTGGCGGCTTCGCAGTTAGTCCACAGTACTGTTTCTCTGGCTGTTGCCGATCGCGTAAATGAGCCGGAGTTAACATCTATGACTGTTAATGCTTCTGTAGGCTCAATGATAATGTAGCCTCCAGAAGGTAAGTCTACCCTAGGTTTGAGGGCTTCGCGAATCGCGGCATTAATGCGGAAGTATTCTAATATTGGCGAGCGATCGCGATGATGGTCAATTAACAATCCCTGCGGTGTTTGTCCACCACTCCAGTTTTGCAAATACTGTTTTACTCGTTTCAAACCAGTACTGGAATCGACCACAATGCGATTCACATCTGCGCCGTACATATCTCGCAATACGCGCTGAATAAAATCATCGTCTCGATTCAGCAATGCTGGCGCGCGGGTAGAATGAGCTTCTTGTTGAATAGCTTCCCATTGCCTTTGCAATAGTTCTAAATCTTCAATAATTGCTTCTTCTGGCTTACCCTCCGCTTCTGTACGCACCAGTAAACCCATGCCGGCGGGTTTGATTAAAATTGCCAGTGCCCGTAGTCGGTTACGTTCGCTTTCACTCTTAATCCGCCGGGACAAATTCACACCCCTACCATAGGGCATGAGGACTACATAACGTCCGGGCATGGTGATATTACCTGTAAGCCTTGGGCCTTTTGTCCCCGTTGGCTCTTTCATCACTTGCACCAACACTTTTTGCTGTGGTGCTAATAATTCTGTAATAGCTGCTGCTGTACGTTTGAGCTTTAACGGCCCCAAGTCAGTTACATGAATAAAACCGTTACGCTCTGGGTCGCCAATATTCACAAAAGCTGCATCGATACCTGGTAATACATTTTCTACTACACCTAGGTATATGTCACCGATTTGGTGATGACCTGTGGCTACAACAAGTTCTTGTATTTGATCTTCTGAAAAGACAGCAGCAATTTGATGCTGTTCCGCGATAATAATTTGCTTTGGCATTCAATTTCCTCAAAAATTGGCAGCACTAACTGGTAAAGGAGGTTTGTGATGCCTCTCGCCCCTGTAATCCTTAAAAGGTGGTGCTGGTAATAAAAATTGTGAATCTAAGCTCAGAGTTAGAGAGCTATTGATGTTGTGATTGCGTTTACACGCGCGATTATTCCAAAAAGGCTGCATATGTTTAAGCAATTGCATCAACCATCTGTGGTTGATTTTTGATGCTATACCTTCACCCTTAAGGTATTAGGTATCGAGCAGTTGTTTTAAAAGCATAGAGGAAGAGTTGCCGACGAGCTTGTTATTAATTACTAAGTTCACTAAATAGCTAAAGAGAGAGTGTGTTCTTTAACCTGCCTCAGTTTTTCTGGGATAAAATCCTAGAAGTTGCACTCTAATATCTTTGCTTTTGACCCCTAACAGGGTAGTGAACCAGCTGATTCAATGCAGCGCCAGAAAATTTCTCTTCATCTCATTCTAACGCAACCTTGCCAAAAATCAATTCCCACGATGTACCACATTAGGGCAACTACTAGCAAGCTACCCTTGACGGATTATATACCCAAAACTAGCCGTTCGCGCTGGATATGCAACAAAATAAATTCTGTGCCAGCCACTATTTCTAGCATAAACAGAATTTGCTCGGGACGCAACGACACACCATCTGGACGACAGCTACCCACATAACGCAGTCTGGCTGTAGACTCAGTTTGAGTATTATTAGTTGCTACTAATTCCAGTTCAAACAAGCGATCGCGCAGATTTACTACCTGATGCTTACCTGACTTGGTAATTTGTTCCCAGGCAATTTCTTCTTTGGCTTGAATTTGCTCAATCCAGTTTTGCCATTGTGCAGGTGTTGCAGTTTCATTAGCTGAGACGGTAATTAAATACTCTGCTGCGACAATTGCCTGGCTAGCTGCGGGAGCTTTTAAATCTAAATGCACGACATCATATATAGGTATGTCTGTGGGCAACTCCCGAGCAAGATTTTCTCGAAAAGTATCCACGTCCATTACCTGAGTTAACTCAAAATCAACAATTTCACCCTTGCTAGTCGCACCCAAAGCTAAGGCATTAGCTACAGAAATCCGCGGAGTTGGATGAAAACCACCAGTAAAAGCCACTGGTAAGCCTGCTCGTCGGACTACGCGGTCAAATAAGCGCAGCAAATCTAAGTGGCTGACTAAAGCCATATCTCCCTGTTTCCCAAACCAAACACGCAAGCGTTGTATTTTGGTGGTATTGGGCACAAACTCACCCGCGAATTCGGGTATAGGCGGTGGCTCAATGACGATGTTGTGACCAAAATCAGTACCACAGACACCGCAATGAGAACAACCTTCAAAGGAACAGTCTGGTACTATTGCGGCTTCTAGGGCACGTTGTAAATCTTCTTTCAGCCACTGTTTGTCAATGCCCGTATCAATGTGATCCCAAGGTAAGGGAATATCGAGGGAGTAGGGTAAGCCAGATGAGGAGGATAATACTTCTCCATCTGTCTCATCTTCCTCTGTTTCACTGCCTTGCTGCTTAACAGTATGAAATAAATTCCATTCACCTTTTTCTATTTGACGGTATTTCCAGTCCAAATCTGCTTCCGCGATCGCTTTCCCCCAAGCTGCAAAAGCTTTATCTACACTGTCATACCAAGAATCCATCCCTGCACCCAATTCCCAAGCCCGCCGGACTACTTTTCCTAAAGAGCGATCGCCTCTGCCAATAAAGTCTTCCATTGCCGAAATCCGGATATCAGTAAAATTTAGTTTTACTCCCCTGATTCGGCGGAATTCTTGCCGTAGAAGCTTTTGCTTGCGCTCAAATTCAGCAGTAGAAACTGAGTGCCATTGAAAGGGTGTATGGGGCTTAGGAGTAAAGTTAGAAATTGTCAAGTTAAAGTTTAGCGGTCTTCTGCCTTTTCCCCTACACTCCCGCTGTAACCAACTTACCGTTTCTGCAATGCCGATAACATCAGCATCAGTTTCACCAGGTAAGCCAATCATAAAATACAACTTGATTTTATCCCAACCTTGCTCCCAGGCTGTTTTTACACCCCTAAGCAATTCTTCATTGGTCAGTCCTTTATTGACAATATCCCGCATTCGCTGGGTTCCAGCTTCAGGGGCAAAAGTCAGTCCTCCTTGCCTTGTACCACCAAGGATGTTAGCAATATTTTCATCAAATCTGTCTACCCGTTGGCTAGGAAGCGACAGGGTTATATTTTCATTTTTTAAACGATTTTTAATTTCCATCCCGACTGCGGGGAGGGATAAATAATCAGAGCAACTCAGGGATAGCAAGGAAAACTCATTGTAACCTGTCTCCCGCATTCCAGTTTCAATGGCTTCCACTACCTTCTCTGGTGCGACATCCCTTGCTGGTCGAGTGAGCATTCCGGGTTGGCAAAAGCGACAACCACGGGTGCAACCACGGCGAATTTCAATTGTCAAGCGATCGTGTACTGTCTGGACATAGGGAACTAGCCCTATAGAATAAGCTGGTATAGGTGTAGCAACTCGCCGCAGAATTCTTTTTGGCACATCTGGAACTAAGGGATGAACTGAACCATCCTCTGCCATCCCATAAAACTGGGGAACATATACCCCTGGTATATGTGCCAAGTCCAGCAGCAATTGCTTACGGTTCAATCCTGCTTGTTTTCCTTGTTCCAAAACCATACCAATCTCTGGTAATAGTTCTTCACCATCTCCCAAGGCGATAAAGTCGAAGAAGTCAGCGTAAGGTTCAGGATTGGATGTTGCTGTCTGTCCTCCAGCAAAAATTAAGGGGTAATTACCCTCTGTCCGTTCTTGCCATGTTAAAGGTATGCCCGCCAAATCCAACATTTCTAGGATATTGGTCGCTCCCAGTTCATAACTGAGACTAAAACCTAAAATGTCGAATTCTGTTAGCCAGCGCTTAGACTCGACAGCAAACAACGGTGTATTTGTTTGTCGTAGTTTCGCTGACAAATCTTGACCTGGTAGGTAAGCGCGATCGCATAACTGCCGCGGCTGGGCGTTTAAGATGTTATAGAGAATGATATGTCCTAGGTTGGACGATCCAACTTCATATACTTCTGGATAGGTTAATACCCAGCGTATTGTTGCTGTTTCCCAAGGTTTGTGTACTGCTAAACGCTCATTACCTAGGTAACGCGCTGGCTTTAAAATATCTGGTGTGATTAATTTTTCAACTGCAACAGCCACTGTGCTATCTTCTAGCTCACTTAATTACAGCTACTCACCTCCAACGATAGCATTGATTAGGTCTCTATACAGAATTGTTTACGGCAACTTACAATTCTGTTACATAATTTTTCCTCTACTTGATAGCAGTATTGTTTGCCTGCATCAGTTTATACTGCTATTACTGAGGATATCAAACAATCTCAAATACCCGATCGAGTTGTGTTAACTCAAAAATAATTCTAATAGAGCCAGAAACAGAGCACAGCTGTAAAGTTCGTCCTAAACTTCCAGCTAACTTGAGTGCAGATACTAATGCCATCAAACCTGCACTGTCTAGGGATTCCACTGCTGCCAAATCCACTAACAAGATAGAGGTATCATCTTGCGTTAACGCTGTAGTCAGATCCCGTTCAAGTTCTAAAGCGTTGGTGGCATTTAAGCAACCTTGGGGACGAATAACTGTAATTTTTGGACATTTAAGTACCGCTTGCATAAAGAAATCCTAATTAAAGTTATTGAACCATAAAGCTTAGATTTATTTGAACATAAACTTTTTTTCAGAACATCGGCCATTTGTCTTAGGTTTCTTTGCTGAATCTTTATTGCTTTACCACCTCTGTTTAAAGATTGTCATAAATACTAGAGAAATTGTATGTAAATATACTTTTTTTTCTGGGCAGTTAAAAAACAATCAACATAGCAAGCCAAAGAACAAAATCAACATCCGTAGGTATGCGGAGTGAGCTATTTTTATTGAAAGTGCAGTCTGATTTAAACTAAGGTTAGCTATTAGGTAAAATTCCTTGTACCCTGTGCTTAACAGCGGCAAATGTTGAGCTTGATGGGAAAAATATATGGAGATACATTGTGATCCAGATCACAGTTGTATAGGTATTTAGATCACTTTTTATACCAGACTATATCTTGGATAATTAATAGCAAATAGAAATTGGCCGATCTTTTATGAGAACTACGCACGTAATTCGTCAATTGGTAGAAAAGGCGCTTGATATTAAAAAATTAACCCCTGAAATTGAAAATGAAATCAATTTAGAATTGACACAAAGGGGTTACATATCTGATGTTGATTATGAAGCTCTAGAATTATTAATGGCAGAGATGGATGCTGGGCGAATTAAGTTAGTTCCGAGTTTAGGATAGTAATAAACTATCGCTCAACAGAGCAACTTTTATCTCCATCTAGAGTTATATAACTTAAGGATTATTAACATAATCTTGGTAAGATCAAAGCACTGATAACTAGGTTGATACCATCGCGGGTATTTTTTTGCAAGTTGAATATTTATTTCCCTCCTCTGGCGTAAACTGTGCTAATGAGCATCAACATTTGCATTAGTAACAAGTCGCCATGCAGTTCGCTAAACGCCTAGAAAAAATTCCTCCCTATCTGTTCGCTGAGATTAACCGCAAAGGAAATGAACTTGTAGCCAAGGGAGTTGATATTATCAATTTGGCGGTGGGCGATCCAGATAAACCGACTCCAAATCATATACTCCAGGTAATGCATGAGGCGATAGATGACGCCTCCACTCACAACTATCCACCTTATCAAGGTACTCAAGAATTCCGGGAAGCAGCCGCTAAGTGGATGGAACGACGGTTTGGAGTAGCCGATTTGAATCCGAATACAGAGGTTGTTTCTTCTATTGGTTCCAAGGAAGCGATTCACAATACTTTTTTAGCCTTTGTGGAGGCGGGAGATTACACTCTAATACCAGATCCGGGTTATCCTGTTTACCGGACTTCGACGATATTTGCTGGTGGTGAGTCTTTTACAATGCCGCTGAAGGCAGAAAACCAATTTTTACCCGATCTAAATGCGATTCCTGAAGAAGTTGCTCGCAAAGCCAAACTGTTGTGGGTAAACTATCCTAATAATCCTACAGGGGCATTGGCAACACTAGAATTTTTTGAGGAATTGGTAGCTTTCTGCAAGCAGTACGATATTTTGCTGTGTCACGATAATGCTTACTCAGAAATGGCGTACGACGGCTATAAACCGCCCAGTGTGCTACAGGTTCCAGGCGCAAAGGATGTAGCGATCGAGTTTCACAGTCTGTCAAAATCTTACAATATGACTGGTTGGCGGATTGGTTTTGTAGTCGGAAATGCCCTCGGTATTCAAGGCTTGACACAGGTCAAAAGTAACGTTGATTCTGGAGTGTTTAAGGCAATACAAGCCTGTGCGATCGCGGCTTATTCTACCAATGATGAAGAACTCCAATCTGTAATTTCTGTGTACCAAAATCGCCGAGACATCATCGTTAAAGGACTGCAATCTCTAGGTTGGCCTATTCAGCCGCCACAAGCAACTCTTTACGTTTGGGTACCTGTTCCCTCAGGATATACTTCCGCTGAATTTGTCAACTTACTACTTGACAAATGTGGTATTCTTGTGCCTCCGGGTAACGGTTATGGAGCAGCTGGAGAAGGCTTTTTTCGGATTGCTCTAACTGTAGCTGATGAACGAATGCATGAAGCAATTCAACGCCTTAAGAACGCCAATATTCGCTACGCTTAATCAAGGTATGGGGCTTAGGGCATGGGTATTACTTAATTTCCCCCTTGTCTTCCTTCTCTGCTAGCTCTTACTCCCTAATTCCTCTTGATATCCCTGCCAGACCAAGTTTATAAACTGATGGAGTTGCTGCTTAATAGCTGAGTCTGGTTCATTTTTGGGTTCTTTGACCAAAACCTGACTCAATATCGTTATGACTTCGGTATCTAGGGCTGGGTGAAATAAATTTACAGGCCATAATAAGTCAGACGCATCGCGTAAGTCAGTTATCTGGGGTGGTTCCAGAGTAAAATTGACTAGCACTAAAGGACGTACCCAGCATAATTGGCGGGAGATGACGACTTGGATAACTTCTGCATAAAGATTCATGTCGCCATGCTTTAAAGACACAATTTGTCCTGGTTGAAAGTCTAGGCTCATGTCCATAATCACGCAGCTTGAGGCAGCAAGAATAATATTGTAGTTACTTGAATGTTAAAACTGAGAGTGGGCTATTCTGAGGAGAAACAGCAGTAACATTAGGTTAGCACTTTTGCACCTACTATTTTTTGATTGTACATTTCCCAAGCAATCAAACGCAGTCAGCAAAAATTTTTCCTGCCACGGCATCTGTATGTAAATGCTATAGAATAGGTAAATAACTGTTAAGCGATCGCACTTACAGGGACTTTGTTGTAGTAAATCAACGGAAAAAAGAGCAAAGAGCAGTGTCAGTCGAAACCATTGAGAAGCGTTCCACATCCCGCAAGCTCGCGCCTCGGTATCGCGTTTTGCTCCATAATGACGACTACAACTCTATGGAGTACGTGGTACAGGTACTAATGACCACAGTGTCGAGCCTCACCCAGCCCCAGGCTGTTAGCATTATGATGGAAGCCCATACTAACGGGCTAGCTTTAGTGATTACTTGTGCTCAGGAACACGCGGAATTCTACTGTGAAACTTTGAAAAGTCATGGTTTGAGTAGCACGATTGAACCTGATGAATAAGTATGCGTCATAAGTTATGAGTCTACATCTAGAATGTTGAGTTATAACTGCTGACTTATATAGCATGAAAATTAACCTTGTCCATCTAGCTCAACACCCTGCCCCTCTTAGGCTGGGTTGTTTTATTTTGGCTTTACTATTGCTATGGTTGCCGTTCGCTACACCAATTTACTTACTAGTGCATGATTCTAACTTAGTAAGTATCGTGACAATGTTATTGCTATATGTAGAGTTTATTTTTCTATTAAAGTTATGGGGTAAGTATGTTTACCAAGAGCCTCATATACTACAGAGTTATGGCTTAGAAATTTCTAGACACAACGGCGTAGATTTACTGCGTGGTTTGGCTATTGGACTAATTAGTGTATTAACGTTATTTGGCTTGCAAGGTTCTTTAGGTTGGTTGGTGTGGCAACAACCTCATAGTTTTTTACTAAAAGTAGTTTTAGAAGGTTTAATTGTGGGTTCAGGGGTAGGATTTGCTGAAGAGTTGTTATTCCGCGGTTGGTTGTTGAATGAATTGCAACGGAATTACAGCCCACGTGTTTCTTTATGGACAGATGCAATTTTATTTGCTGCGTTGCACTTTATTAAACCACTAGAGGCAATTATTCACACATTGCCACAATTTCCAGCTTTAGTACTTTTGGGGTTAACGCAGGTATGGGGAAAGCGTTGGCGTAGAGGACGCCTTGGCTTACCCATTGGTTTACATGGTGGTTTAGTTTGGGGCTATTACATTATTAATGTTGGTGGATTAATTAAATATTCTGGTCAAGTTCCTGATTGGGTTACTGGAGTAAATAATAATCCTTTGCAAGGTCTAATGGGGGTTTTATTTATGAGTATATTGGCTTTGTGGATGCGACAGAGAACAGTTAAGAATTTTCATTAAACTATGTCAACAACTGTTCCCACTACACAAGCTTTATCCAAATTTACACCATTCAAATTCGCACCTTCCAATTCCGCACACAATAAATTTGCACCACTAAAATTCGCTCCTGCTAAGTTTGCTCCGCGTAAGTCGGTTTCTTCAAGATTTGCTTGACTCAATAATGCCCCTTGCAAATCGGCGCGTGTCAAGTCTGCACCTTTTAGATTTGCTCCTGTCAGATTAGCACCGCGCAAGTCAGCGCTTCGCAAATCGACGCCTTGCAAATTCACATTCATTAAATTGGCACCACTTAAGAAAGCACCAGCTAAACACACATCGCTGAGTGTCGCACCCATGAAGTTAGCACCACGTAAATTGCTACCGCGCAAGTCAGCACCTGTCAAATCGGCTTGCATGAGGTTTGCTCCCATGAGGTTTGCCCGTAAGTCAGTAGCTTGGAGATTTGCTCCCATTAAATTCGCACCTTCTAGATGCCCACCTTCGAGTTTGGAACCACGGAAATTGGTGCCAACAAGGGTAGCGCCTGCAAGATTGATGCGGCTCAAATCCAGCTGACAGAGTTCCTCGTCTTCTAAATCTGCTCCTGGCAGTTGTTTAATATTTCCTGATTTAATGGCTTCGATATTCATTGTGGGTAAGTACCAATCTCCTCACTAGTCTTACTTTGACTATCCCATCGGGAATCAATTAGCCACATTCCAGCAGTGACTTTAGTTTCTATTAAAGGTAAGTCGAGTCCCTGTTGCAAACCCATGACTAACAAAGATAGGGTATCTAAAAGTTTAGGGTCAAAGCGAGTTGATTGTTGTTTGCACTCATCTAAAGCTTGAGTAAAAATTTCCTCTCGGCTGATTTGGGAAGATTTTTTCTGGTTGACTCGCCATTGAAAGTCTGCGACTAAGGCTAAAATTCTTGACTCTAGGGGAATTTCGTCTCCAGCTAAACCGGCTGGTTCTCCTGTACCATCCCACCACTCTGTTTGATGAGTAATAATTTGAGCAACTGCTCGTAACCTGGGCATGGTTCGCAATACTTGTGCGCCTGGTACTAAGGGACAGCTTAAAGGAATACTGGGTGTTTCTTCGTGATAACGTGTAGAACTAGGTACAAGAACGCTTTCTGCTTTCTGTAACGGATCTATGCGGTGTAATAAAGCAGCAAGACGTAATCTTTTAATCTGCCATGCCGGGAGATTTAACAGCTGACCAATTGTTTCTGAGAGGGCTACAACTTCCGCCGCTGCCATTGGGTTGTTGATATCAGCCAGATCCATCAATTGCGCCATCCGCAAGAATGCCTGGATTTCATTAGAAACCAAGTTGCGATCTAGCACTTGTTGACGCGGCGCTGTGGGAAGAGATAAATTTTCTTGCCCTGTTTGCAGGTAATCTACAACGCGGGAGACTACTGCACTCAAGTCTTCTGGAGTCACAAGACTTGGCTGAATCGAATCTTTGTGAGCCGTCAGCTTGTCCGCTAATTGTGGATTGTATGGTCTAATATGAGCGATCGCTAATTCTGCTGTTTCTCTAACTAACTCTGGCTCGAATGTCCATAAGCCATAGAATTTACGCTCTACATCGGATGCAGGTAGCCCAGCACTACCATAATCAGCTTCTGATAATTCTTGACAAATTACCATTGCTGTGTATTTAGGCGAGAGAATAATTAAATGCCATTCCTGGGCTACCGGATCGGCTGGATCTAAAGCTACCAAGTCTACATTAGATAGTAAGCTGGTGGGATGTTCGGCAAAGCCTGCATCGGGGGCTGCCATAATTACAATCTCATCGCTGTATTTGGCGATGTCTGCATATCTTTCTGCTTCCTGAAGATACCATTTACCTTGTTGGAAGGCAGTAATTACTAAGGGTTTGCCATCGTCTTGGAGGATGTGGTCTTCTAAGGCATGACACAGGGCAACTAGGGTATTTTTGTAGTACACCCCGAATCTAATTGGTCTACTACTACGGCGATGAATACTTTCTAATTGTTGGAGTATAGAGCCTTCTAACATGGGGTTTAATTAAATGCACCGCGGAAGCGGAGAAGATAAACAATCTTAAATGTGTGACTATAACTCTTTTAAGTTTACTTTTTGAGGTACGAATTACGCTACAGACCAGAAGTATTGTTGTTTATGAATTACGTTTAATGTGAATTAAGTCTTGAAAGCCTTGTAATTTCGTAGGTAGTCCCACAACAATGATTTTGGGCAAATATATCAATCCTTGGGAGATAAGAGGCGTTTTTAGTTCACTGCTGATGTAAATTAGTTTTTAAAGCAAGTTTACAAGCAAGATTTGGTTTAAGCGATCGCGTGGAAAGTGGCGATGAAGTCGTAGTCAGGAATGCTTTTACCAAAAAATCTCCCGAATCAAATTCGGGAGATCGTCAATCTAGCATCAAAGGGAATTAAACACCTACCAACTGCTTCTCGTTTTTTTCCATTGGTGCAGACAGTGCTGACTCTAAATCAGCACACCCCAATCTCTCTTCTAAGATTTTCATGACTTCACGCCCAAAGTCATTGGGGTTTTGTTGCCAAGCTTGCAAGCAGACTTCACCAAAGAAGGAACCAAGGGGTTCAGGATTCCACAGGAGTTTTTTGGCTGTCCACGGCATCAAGCTCATAGGATTGTACCCTGGTTTGAGGATACCTTGTTTGAAGGCATATTCTTCTAAGTGGGTATGAGGTTGTAACCCAATAAAGAAAATGGCAGGTTCGACTTTATCTGCACCAAAAATCCGTTCGAGTTCGCGGTGGTAAGCGATGGTTTGGCGTATGGTTTCGGGACGTTCGTCAATCACGTTAAACGAGTAGTTGACGGAAACTAAATCGTTGAAACCAGCGGCTTTTAAATCGCGACAGTTTTGCAGCACGTTTCGCAGGTTGTATCCCATGCGCATTTTCCGCACGAGTTCCTGAGAACCACTGGTAATCCCGATTTCAAAGTAGTTCATCCCGGTTTTCGCCATCAAGTCGCACAACTGGGGTGTCAAGTTGTCGGCTCTGATGTATGCTGCCCAGTGAATATCTGTCATTCCAGAATCGACGATTTTTTGTAAAAGTTCTACTGCATCATCAATAAATTTCCTGGCGGGGATGAATTGGGCATCAGTAAACCAGAAATTGCGAATGCCGCGATCGTACAATTGACGCATCTCAGCTACAACTTCATCTGCTGGGTTAATGCGTACCTGTTTGCCTTCAACCACAGTGTAAACACAATAACAGCAGTTATGAGGACATCCACGTTTGGTTTGGACGCCAATATAGAAGTCTTGTCCTTGCAGGTAGTAGTTAAATTCCGGCCAGATGCTCTCAATGTAGTCGTAGTTGCAAGCCGTTTTTTCTAGGGGAGTGGGTTGTTCGTGAATTAACCGTTGTCGTGGTTGAGTTTCTCCGACTACATAGCAGCGTTCATCGCGAAACTCTTTACCACTTAAAAATTTTCCTAACAGGGTTTCTCCTTCACCTACAGAGATAATTGTCCCTTGAGGTAAGCTTTTACCCAATTGTTCGTAAAATACGCTAACTGCACCACCACCCACAATGGCACGGGCTGCTTTTTTATACTTCTGGGCGCGTTTTAACCCACGTTTAATTAAGCCCAGATTGCGCCATAACTCTACGTAATAAGCGATGAAAATTCTCAGTCCACCCAAGGCTCCACGTAATTTTACTAAGGGATTTTTCGCATAGTAAAATTCAAAGGCGTTTTGTAAAGGGTTTCCGCCACGACCACCAACTGGCGCGTATATTTGAATATCCCGCCAAGAGAATACCAGCAGTGTGGGTTGAAATTCATCGATACAACGCTCTAAAGCTGGAACATAATCTAAAGGTGGTACGCAGCCCAAATCAAAAATGCGTTGTTCGATATTCGGAAACTGTTTGTGTACGTGATCGCTTAGGTAGACAACCCCAATAGGAAAGATGGGGTTACAGGGAAGGCGAACGTAAAGAATTCGATTTTCCATTGTGCTTGCTTTAACTGCCATCTTGCCGTTTTTCTGGGGAAAGAAAGTGAAATAAACATCCAGTTTTTAACTGTATGTATTGATTTTGGTTGCTCTGTGCGATCGCGCTTGACATATAAGCTAAGTCTTAAGTGGATTTATCTTCTCTTGAGAACCGCGGACATAGCTAAAATTGCTTTGCCTACCATGAAGCATGGCATCCATCAGAGCAGTTTTATGAAGATATTTTTCATATAGCTTTACCATAACATTGAGCGATGATTCTCATCTGTGGCTCTTGCGAATAGTTATCACCAGAACCTCGCTTTTTCTTTGAGAAATAGCTCCGGGGATCGTTGTCATAGCATATCCTCTATCAATCTTGATTCACGAATTTAGAGGCGTTTTATCAAAGAATGAAAATAAAAACTTCCTTTATAGTGTATAATTGTAAAAAAATCATAGATATTTACAAAAATTTCATATTGGATACCTATCTTTAGATAGAAATAATGCAGAAATGTGCAGTTGGTAGTCGGAGTTACAGCTTGTGGGGATCGCCCAATGTTAGTTTTGCTGGTGTAATGTAAAATTGTGGCGTAAAGCTCCTCAGCAGTTATGGCTCAAATACTAGATCCTCTACCACCTGAGCAATCGGGGAAAATTCTCTGCTGCTACATGAATGCCACGAGCAAAATCCAGGTTGCCCGCATCACCAATATTCCCAATTGGTACTTTGAAAGGGTTGTCTTTCCTGGACAGCGTCTCGTTTTTGAAGCCCCTCCAGAAGCTCAAATGGAGATTCATACGGGGATGATGGCAAGTGCAATCTTATCAGATACAATTCCGTGTACTCGTCTTGCGATCAATGAGCCTGGTACTAATGAGTTGAGTAACAACTCAGAAGTAGCCATAGACTCTATTAATACAAAACCAATGGTGCAGCCAATTAATACAAAAACTGAAAATACAACAAAACCCTTAACAATAGCTGGTTTAGCATCAGTTGATTAAAAAAATTTTTCTCAAAATTAAAGGTTGCTGAATTCAGCAACCCTTTTTGTTGGTTAGTCATTGGTCATTGGTCATTTGTCTCCCCACACTCCCCACACTCCCCACACTCCCCTAGTGCCCAGTGTGTTCTACAATCATTGGTATGAATTTGCCTTCTTTTCTTTGGTTGTGGAAAATAGCTGCTTGGTCGATGGGGTTATCCTTACTGGCATATCTAATGCTAGCGACCACTGGCTTTTGGATGTTTCAAGCGAGAACCTCCCAACACCCTCCTAGTTTTCCGTTGTTGAATCGAGGACTTGGTGGGATGCGATCGCTCCACTATACAATTGGCATCAGCATGGTCAGTTTAGTGCTGCTACTACTGGCAATTGGTATTATTGGCACGTTAGGACATTTTGGTTCTTTGGGGCAATCATCACACTTGATTGCTGGAATATTAGTAGTAGTATTAGTTTTGCTCTCTGCTGTGAGCGCTACGCAAATCAGCACGGAAAAACCTTGGTTTAGAACTTTACACGTAGGAATAAATATTATTTTATTTATAGGTTTTGCTTGGGTATCGCTCACTGGCTGGAGTGTAGTACAAAAGTATTTACCTTAATTTTTACATGTTAGTCTCGGCTAGGCGATCGCCAATTGATCGAGAGCAAATTTCGGGAACCTTCTCCACACATTCGCATCAAAGACTGAATGCGCCCCCAGTTCCTAGATAAGATGAACTTGAAGTAAACGATCGTGATTGAGCCGTGACAGTTTCTGTTTTTCGCCTTTCGCCCTTGATCCGGATAACGCTGTTGAGTTTATATTTAGCACTCACAGTACCATTACCTTTTTTAGCCCAAACAACAGCAGCACCCATCCCACCAGCTTTACTGTGGTTAGGAATTTGCATTGGTTTAGTCGCTTTGTATGCAGTGTTGACTGAACGAGTTATCTTAGACGACCAGGGAATTCAGGTGACATACCCTGTTTGGGTTCCGCGTTTTTTTCGTAAAGGTTGGTCTTTAGCTTGGTCTGAGGTAAAAGAATTAAAACCTCGAACTACGGGTCAAGGAGGTATAGTATATTATTTCCTTAGCCAGGAAGGAAAAGCTTATTTATTACCGATGCGTGTAGTCGGATTTGCTCAACTAGTAAGACAAGTACAGGCAAAAACAGGTATAGATACTACAGATGTGCGTCCTTTAGCACAACCTTGGATGTATGTGACTTTACTAGGCTTCACCTTATTATTACTATTGATAGATGCTTGGACTATCTCCACAGCCTTGAATCAGTGAACGCTGAACCTAATTCTTCCTCATTTCGATAAGGTTAAGTAAATCAAAGTTGAACTTGGATAATGTCACCCCAAAAGCCATACTCAGACTAGAGCAAGTCAATCTGTTTACTAAGCTCAAAAGTCAAATTTCCGCAAACCATCAAGGATATCCCATCTTACAAGATATTGATTTTGAGCTATTCCCAGAGGAGCGCATTGCCATTGTCGGTTCATCAGGTGCGGGAAAAACAGCGTTATTCAAGCTGATCAACCGCCTAATTGAACCTACTCGTGGCAAAATATTTCTGGAGAATCAGGAATATCGCCAAATTCCCATAATCCAGTTACGCCAGGTAGTGACACTGGTATTGCAAGAGTCGAAGCTTTTGGGGATGACAGTTGAACAAGCATTGACTTATCCACTGGTTTTGCGTGGTTTACCCAAACAGACAATTCAGCAGCGAGTCAGTCATTGGATAGAAAAACTGCGTATTCCCAGTGATTGGTTAGGAAAGACTGAAGTGCAACTTTCAATTGGACAGCGACAGCTAATAGCGATCGCACGTGCCTTAGTCATCCAACCTAAAATTTTATTATTAGACGAGCCAACCTCTGCCTTAGATATCGGTACAGCTTCCCATCTTATGGAAGTCTTAACTCAGATGGTTCCCACTCATCACACCACAATTTTGATGGTAAATCACCAACTAGAGCTAGCACAGTCATTTTGTACGCGACTATTACACTTACAGCAAGGTCGATTGTTGGCAGATTGCACAGCCTCTGAAATAGACTGGCCTAAGTTACGAACAAGCTTGATGCACGCAGATGCTCAAGCCTCCGAGGAATGGATTTAGTTAAGATTCAAGAGTCAAAAGTCAAGTAAAGTTCTGCATTTTGAATTTTGAATAGCTTTCCCCTTCATCTCCCTTATACGCGTTGAGTACTAAGAGTTGAGCGTTGATTGCTAAATCTCTCTTTAGGCAACTTTGGTGGTGATTGGGGAATATTGGAATTCAAAATTTCCATGTTAAAACGGTAGCCCACATTACGGATAGTTTGAATTAAACTAGGTTGCCTAGGATCGAGTTCAACTTTTTTCCGCAGCGATAAAACGTGAGTATCAATAGTGCGCGGATTATCGATCGCATCAGGCCAAGCTCTTCGTAGCAATTCTGACCTAGATAATGGCACTCCTCCCGCTTGGGCTAAAACGTATAATAAACTAAATTCTTGGGGCGTTAGATCGATAAACTCTCCTTGAAATCTCACCCGACGCTGCACTAAATCAATTTGCAGGGCACCATAATCCAGATAAGCTGGTGCAACAGGTGTCCGGTTGCGACGAATGAGTGCTTCTACCCTTGCTAAAAACTCTTGCATTCCAAAAGGTTTGCTCAAGTAATCATCTGCTCCCGCCTTTAAACCTGCAACAATATCAGCTTCATTAGTACGGGCAGAAAGCATGAGAATTAAAGGTTGTTGTTGACGATTTAACCAACGACAAAACTCAATGCCATCACCATCAGGCAAATCAGCATCAAGAATTACCAGTGTCGGTTGCTGGCTCAAAAACACTTCCCTTGCTTGATATATGCTGGCGGCTTGGTGTACCCGGTATTCCAACTGTTGTAAGTGCCAACCTAGCAACGACCTCAGATGAGGATTCCCCTCAACGATTTCAATACAAACCGAACCCACGGTGGCAAGACCCCTTAGCGTTGATGAATTTCAAAGTAACAAGCCCATGACCAAGGTTTTGTAGCCTTTGTTACTCCAATTACTATTGGCTCTATATTTCTTGATAGCAATCTTGGCTAGAAGTTTAACTTATGCTTTGCCCCAAGCCGATTAGTAATATTCTTAAATTTTTGTTAGACTTATTGAAATTAGTTCTGCTTAAACATCCTAGCGCCTAAAAGCGGGTAATGTACCAAAACACGATCGCCAAAAAAGCTTATCATCACCAAGCCAGCTTCCGGTCTTATGGTGACAGCCAATTGCAGCTTGCAGAAGTTGTTTTTGCCATCCCCCAGAAAAGCTAGGATGTTAATCAACGGAATTATAAAAATAGCTTACCAATTAATCTTATTCCATGTTTTCTGGAATAGGATCGAAATACGTTGTAGCTGCTGGAGGGTAAGGCCCAAAGTAGAGATATTGATTTTGACTCAATGCCGAGGGGAAAGTGACACTTCACATTTCCGCGTGAATCATTTACAATTCTCATTCCAAAGAGATTAATTCAGCAGTTATGCTCCAAGACGCACAAACCATCCGCTATTACCAAAGAATTACCGACGCCTTCGTCGAGTTATGGAATCGCGGTTATCGTATGGACGATATGCGGATGTATTTGGATGGATATTTAGCCGCGCTGAGACATGGGAACGCCATTGAACCTTATCTGATTCATCGTCTAGAAGAGGAAGCCAGCCGCTACTTGTACGATGCATCAAATTTTGCTATGACGCAACCAGAACCAGAACCACAACATGATTACTACTAACTAACGCCTTTTCTTTGGACATAGTTAGTAACCGCTAATCAACGCAGATGATTATAACATATTACCTGCATTGATCAAGGGGTAGAGTGGTGTGGAATTTAGGAGAAATTTATTTGATAAAACATATCCCTTCAGCGATCTTTTAGTTTTCTGGATGTACTGAGGGGATTTTTAGCCTCCGCTTCTAGATTTGATCCTTTACAGGGTTTCTCAATTGCGTACAATCAATGCTGAGTTTTGGTGACTGAAGAGGCAGGATGAGGGAGTGTGCGGAGTTTTCTTCTGCATCTGCTCATCTTCCCTCTCCCTGTCATCTCTCCTCCATGCCCAATGACGGCAGTTGCTACAACGGAGGATACCTCACGCCAGTACTCTACGAGAAGCCGCCCTCTGGGCGTCTACGCTCAAGTCGGGAAACCCTTTCGGCAGTTGCTCATGGGGGAAACCACGCCAGTTCCTTCAACGGGGGGAACCCCCGCAACGGACTGGCTCCCCAAGACCTCGCTGCCTCACCACGCGACTGGCTCCGCAACGCACTGCCTCCCCTATGCCTAGTGAAATTATTTTTTAGCTGCATAAAATTTTGATGAATCTCTGATAACTTTATGAAGCTTAGAGGTACGAGAAGATTATGGGGGAGTCATAGAATTTACTTTTGAGCAAGCAATGCTGGTTTTAGATAGAGTATTGCAGAAAAAACATTTAAGCAATATTCAAGAGTTAGTACTGAGATTGTGTTGGCAAGGATACACTTATGCAGAGATTGCCGAAAGCTCAGGCTATGATGATGATTACATCCGAGACGTAGGCTTTCGGTTATGGCAAACCCTTTCAAAAGCACTGGGAGAAAATATCGCCAAAAGTAACGTCAAAACAGTTTTGCGGCGTTATTACTCCAATCTCTTACAAGCAGAATCACAGCTATCTACAACCCCAGGCTTTGCAATCCCTGATACTCCCCAGAAAAAGCAAGATTGGGGAGAAGCAATTGATGTGTCTATGTTCTATGGACGTACGGAAGAACAAGCATTGTTGCGAGAGTGGATTGTCGAGGAAAAATGCCGCTTAGTGATGCTGTTAGGTATAGGTGGAATTGGCAAAACAGCTTTGTCTGTGAAAGTTGCAGAACAGTTGCAGAGCCAGTTTGATTTGGTAATTTGGCGTAGTCTCAGGAATAGTCCGCCGATTTTTGAGCTGATGCGGGAGTTAATTTCGTTCTGCTCCCAGCAAACAGAAGTAAATCTGTCCGACACTATAGAAAGTCAAATCTCATGTCTGATTAAGTACTTGCGCTCCCAACGCTGCCTGATTCTATTGGATAATCTCGAATCAATTTTGCAAAGTGGGAAAATCTCAGGTCACTATTGTGCTGGGTATGAAGGATATGGTCAACTTCTCAGACGAATAGGAGATGAAGTTCATCAAAGTTGCTTATTGTTTACTAGTCGAGAAACACCAAGTGGATTTACAGCTAGGGAAGGTGAAACTCTACCAGTGCGATCGCTACAATTAAATGGCTTGTCACAGTTAGAATCACAGCAAATCCTCGCCGCAAAAGGGCTAGTGGATTCAACAGTTGAATGTGACAAGCTAATTCAGCGTTATCGAGGTAATCCTTTAGCTTTGAAAATTGTCGCAACGGCAATTCAGTATTTATTTGATGGTAATATTTCTCAATTTTTACAGCACAGTCCTGTTGTTTTTGGCGAACTTTGGGAAATATTGGAGCAACAGTTTCATCGCCTTTCTGCTAACGAAAAGCAAGTGATGTACTCGCTAGCAGTCAAACAAGATTGGGTAACGCTAAAAGAATTGCAGCAATGTATTATTTCACAAATTTCTGAGCGAGAATTACTAGAAGCGCTGTTGTCTTTGCAAAAGCGATCGCTCATTGAACAGCAATCGGGTAATTATACTCAACAACCTGTAGTCATGGAATACATCACTGACAAACTGATTGGTCAGGTATGCTGCGATATTCCCACTGAGGACATTGATTAATTATGCGAATTTTATCGCACATCGCTACTGGAAAGGAGCCTAAAAGATATTTAGTAAATTCACAACAGTCTTTATTTATAAATAGCAAAAAGAGCATCCATTCAAGATGCTCTTTTTGTTTTTGATTATCAACTATTAGCCTAAGCGCCAACAGCTTCTTTTGCAGCGTATAGCACTTCAGAATTGATATCTTTAATGCCGCGATCGCGTGCAAATTTTTCGGTGTTGCGCTTGACTTTACCGCGCACAAATCCAGGAATTTTGTTCAATTCTGCTAAACCATCTTTTGTCCAATTCAAATCTGATTCGGCAGAAATTCCTTTGGTAATCACTTCTTTGGTATCGTGTCCGCCGAAGATTTCCAAAAGATGATCTTCCATTCCTAAGGTGAAGGAATTGTAAATCAAATCTGTAATTTGATTTGTACCTTCGTAACCCAAGAATGGTTTGTAACCAATGGGGAAGTTTTGCACGTGGATGGGTGCAGCTATGACACCGCAGGGAATATCCAAGCGCTTACCAACGTGGCGTTCCATTTGCGTACCGAAGATGGCGGAGGGTTCAACGCGGGCGATCGCATCCCCAATTTCTCCATGATCGTCGGTGATTAAGACTTCATCGCAATACTCGCTGACTTGTTCGCGGAACCAGTCTGCATCATATTTGCAGTAAGTTCCCGCCCAAACTACGTGAATTCCCATTTCCCGTGACAAAATTTTGGTAATGGCGGCGGCGTGGGTGTTGTCACCAAATACCACAGCTTTTTTACCAGTCAAGTTTTGGCAGTCGATAGAACGGGAGAACCAAGCAGCCTGAGATACATACAGAGTTTGTTCGTTAATGAACTCTTCGTAATCTACATGAGCACCTTGGGCGTTAATTACCTGCTGAATTTTGCGGATACAGCGAGCAGTTTCTACAACACCCATTGGGGTAATGTCTACATAGGGAGTGCCAAATTCTGCTTCTAGGTAACGAGCTGCTTGTAAGCCGAGTTCGCGGTAAGGTACTAGGTTAAACCAAGCTTGCGGCATCTTCTTCAATTCATTCACAGAAGCGCCTTCAGGAATTACGGTGTTCACCTCAATTCCCAAGTCAGCCATCAGCTTTTTCAGTTCGGTGCAGTCGTGCTGATGGTGGAAACCTAAGGTAGAAATACCAATGATGTTAACAGAGGGTTTAGCAGTTTTGCCTTCTGGGAGTTCGCCTTTTTTACGGGCTTTCTCAATGTAGAATTGGACGATTTGATGCAGAGTGCGATCGGCTGCTTGCAGTTCGTTGTAGCGGTAGTGGTTAACATCCGCCAGCATTACGTCCCCTTTTGCTTCCAGTTGTGCTCGTTCGACAAAGTTGTGCAAATCTTCTTGCAAAATACTGGAAGTACAGGTGGGAGTTAACACAATCAAATCCGGGCGTTCTTCAGCATCTTTGCGGGTGATATTGTCTACCACCTTCTCCTGAGAGCCACGTGCCAAAACGTTGCGATCTACGACACTGGCTGTTACCGGAGTAAAGTCCCTTTCCCTTGATAGCATAGAGCGCATGACGTTAAAGTAGTCATCGCCAAGTGGGGCGTGCATGATGGCATGGACATTCTTAAAAGAACTGGCGATTCGCAGTGTACCTATGTGGGCTGGCCCTGCATACATCCAGTAAGCCAATTTCATCAGGTGTTCTCCCTTATAAACTGAAATAACAAACAGTCCAATATGAGTGGACTATGATTGCTGGTTTTCTCATCGTTGTCTGATTCTCTCAAAACTTGAGCCTCGGACAAAATGGGCAAATTATTAAGTTTCAAGTCAAGTGCGATCGCTCAAACCTGCTAACTACTTGGGATCTAGCTCTTAAGTTAAACAACATTGATGTTGTTTAAGTGAAATAAATCTTTATTTTCAGTAAAATTTCCACAAATAACCCAAGGATGCAGACACCGCGAATTTTGATATCAAAAAATTAGTTAGATCGCGCGATCGCTCACCTATTAACAGCGTCAGGTCTTGTAGCGCCTTGAGTATATAATTAAAAAAACTCACCGCCCGTGAGATGCTGTATCTATGCTAACTCAGCATTCACCCTAATAATCTACTGTTCTATCGTATTAATCTTGCTTGGCTGTAAGATTCCCGACTTTTTAGAAAATTCGGGAATCTGAATACCTTGCAACTTCTCACAACTAATAAGACGAACTGCTAGATATTTAAGTGCAAATTATTTACGGTTTAGCTTGCTTTTAATAGTCTCTATTACCTTGGCTTCTGCTGGCGTAATTATTCCATCTAAATGAGCAATTTTATGACACTGAGCTATTAAAGGTACAGCGAAATCACTACTAACTTGCTTAAGCAAGCTTTCTAGCGATGGTGGGGACTTCATATTAGCAGCGATCGCATCGATAGATGCTGGACTAAGATTTGCAGTTTGCAATTCTTTTAGAATTTCTTCCCAAGATTTATTTGGATTACCTGCTAACACAACATGAACTAAAATTTGATCCATAATTTTTTCTTGGGAAATAGCAGCTTCGAGATATTTTTCGCTCTCTATCTGAGCATCTACTAATGTTGCTTGTAAGGTTATTGGATTTTGCTTTGCTTCATAAAATTGACAAGCAGCGTAACCCAAGGCATAAATCATTACTGCATTTGAACTAGCCCCAATTACGGCTCCTGCGACTGGTAGATTTCGCAGCAAACCCAACCCTGCTTTAATTGCTGTTTGTCCACCTAGCCCTAAACCAAAAATTGCTACAGCTTCCGATTTACGTTCAGAAGCTGTTAAATTCATTCCATAAGCAGCAGCAATTTGATAAACTAACTCTACTGATAATGCGGCTGTAGCAGCACAATCGACAGCAAACATGGCTGCTGCTTGTCCTGGTGCTAGACTACTAGCTAATCCTGTTCCTCCAGCAAAAACAGCTTTTTCCAACATTAGATGATGAGCAATTTCTCCTGGTTTTTGATTTGGGTGTTCTTGCTGTAATTTTTTGACAGCAGCCTCAGCTTTAACTACATCAATCTTTTCTATAAAAGGATTCAACCAATCCTGATTTAAAGATTTTATTGCTAATCGCAACGGAGGATTATTGCCAACAATTGCTAATGCTTGTCCTGCTACTTGTGTTGCTTGTAAAGCTGCACCGCTGAGAGCCTCACCAACACCTATAGCAGCTCCAGCGACAGCTTGCCCAGTTTGTACAGCGCCATCTGCTACACCGAATGCTACACCACCAATAGCACCACCAACTCCCATAGCAGCCCCAGCAACAGCTTGCCCAGTTTGGACAGCACCATCTGCTACACCAAATGCTACACCACCAATAGCACCACCAACTCCCATAGCGGCTCCAGCGACAGCTTGCCCAGTTTGGACAGCAGCACCACTTATTGCTCCTGCTGTTCCTGCTACTACTCCAAACAATGAGTCGAAGAAAGATGGTTGTTGTACAGATAATTGATTATCTGTTGTAGTCTTGGTAATAGCAGTGGCGGATTCAGTATCAACATCTGCTTGAGGTGTTGATGAAGGTGAATTTGGCTGTACTTCTAATTCAAATTCTTGTTGCCAATCAGGAAAATCTTCACCAGCTTCTCGCCCAAATATTTTGACTTTTTTTAAAGTTTGGATGCCTAAATCAATTAATCCATGATGAATCAACGGAACTAATGAATTTTGCTCTGGAATATTTGCTGATTCTAGCATTACCTGTAAACAATCTTGCTTCAGGCTTGTTTTTGCTGTAATGCTGGGTAAGCCTAACCATTCAATTATCAGAGTATTAATGGCATTGGTATCACCCTGTTTAGCAAGTTCGAGAGTATTTAGCTGGGTCATATTGAGGATAGATGAAGAAGCGTACTGATAACCTAGTGCAGCCACACGAAATCAAAGCTCAAAATTCAAAAAGCTGATGACGTAGGCTTTCTGTAGATTTTAAGTGTTTGCTTTATTACTTTATTGCTGCACTAGTTTCAGTATTCCCTTCCATGAATGACTTATAACACTCTTTATCAATTAGCAGGGTGCGTCAAGGTCTGATAACGAAATATCTCTAGTGTTAAGATGCTAATATTTTGCTCCATAAAAGACTGCAATCGCTATTTTTTATTATTCTTTAATCGCGCCGAACTCATCATATAAACCAAACGATTCAAAATAATAAATTCTGCCAAATATGGGCTAGGTCTAACATTTATTTTTGTAGGCGATAGAAATACTCCACTTTCAACCAGAGATAGATGAAAATCTTCGATAACTTTGGATAAAGTGAATGACTATATACCATAACACTAAATTTTTAATAGGGCAGACAAAATGCCTGCCATTATTTAAGCGATATCTCTCACTTTTTTGCTTGAATCACTTGTAAACTTCCACCTGCATATAATTTTGGTTCACTAACCTCAAATCCTGTTTCTGCTAACACCGCAGGTAAATCAGTTTTTAATAGTTGCCAAGCTGTCTCTGTTTCAAACAACAGCAAAAATAGTGACACTCCAGGCCAAAATATAGGATTTGTAGGAGCGTGAAAATCCACGAGCGCGAACACACCACCTGGTTTCAGGACTCGATAAACCTCATTAATAATTTGTCGCAATTGCTCAGGTTCCATCTCATGTAGCGCCACACTGGTATGCACAACATCAAATTCAGAATCAGTAAAAGGCATATTTTCGGCAAAAGCTTCTACGTAGGTGGCGCTAGGTACATTCTGCTTTGCCCGTTTCAAAGATAAGGGAGAGGCATCCAATCCTGTTACATTTTGTGAATATTTCACCAAAAATTGTGTTGCCTGACCGCTGCCACAACATAAATCTAAAATCTTAGTGTCTGAGTTGATTGTTAAACCTTGCAAAGCTAGTTGCCGAAACCGAGTTTCACCACCTACACTTAACGCCGCTAAACCTGATATGCCGTCATATAGCCACTGATAGCGGTAACTCCAGTCTCTTAAAATTGTTGCCATAACAACTTTCTGTCCTGTTAACCTTTATATTTAATAAAGATATATTGTTAACATTAGTAAAAAAACTGAAAGGGTTGGGGGAAAGTAACTGCTATGGGTCGTGTAGGCGTTTTATTACTTAATCTCGGTGGCCCCGATAAGCTGGAAGACGTTGGGCCGTTTTTGTTTAACCTGTTTTCCGATCCAGAAATTATTCGCCTACCATTTCGTTCGCTGCAAAGACCCTTAGCTTGGTTCATTGCTTCGCGACGCACCAAAACATCTCAAGAAAACTACAAGCAAATTGGGGGTGGTTCCCCACTGCGGCGCATTACAGAAGCGCAAGGTGAAGCCTTGAAACAGCAGCTGCAAGATTTAGGGCAAGAAGCGAATATTTATGTGGGAATGCGATACTGGCATCCCTATACTGAAGAAGCGATCGCTCTCGTTGCTCAAGATAATATCGAACGCTTGGTGATCTTACCCCTATACCCCCAATTTTCTATCAGTACCAGTGGCTCCAGCTTCCGCCTTTTAGAAAAACTTTGGCAAGAAAACCCAAAACTTCAACCACTTGAATACACTGTTATTCCCTCCTGGTATAAACAACCGAGTTATCTGCAAGCAATGGCAGAACTCATCGCCCAAGAACTCGATCGATTTCCTAATCCTGATGAAGTTCATATCTTCTTCAGTGCTCATGGTGTGCCAAAAAGCTATGTAGAAGAAGCAGGCGACCCTTACCAACAAGAAATTGAGGAATGTACAGTTCTAATTATGCGTACCCTCAATCGTCCCAATGCTCACACGTTAGCTTATCAAAGTCGTGTAGGCCCTGTAGAATGGCTGCAACCTTACACTGAAGATGCTCTCAAAGAATTAGGAGCTAAAGGCGTCAAAGATATCGTCGTCGTACCTATCAGTTTTGTCTCAGAACACATCGAGACACTACAGGAAATTGACATTGAGTATCGAGAAATAGCTGAGGAAGCAGGAATTCATAACTTCCGGCGCGTACCTGCTCCTAATACCCATCCAGTCTTTATTAGAGCATTGGCAGATTTAGTCATTGATGCGCTGACAAAACCTAACTTCAAGCTTTCGCAAGCCGCCCAGATGAAGAAAAAGGTGAAAATGTATCCCCAAGAGCGTTGGGAATGGGGTATAACAACTAGCGCCGAAGTTTGGAATGGTCGAATTGCTATGCTTGGTTTTATCGCCTTAATCATTGAGCTAGTAACCGGTCGGGGACTGCTGCACATGATTGGCCTTTTATAAGCGCTACGCACATTGAAACTGACAACGGAACAGTATGTTTTTGAATGAGTCGAGTCATATATAAAAGTTTAGGTTGCAGACCTATAATGACTCTGAACCATATCCCTTGGAAAGCAATCACAGTATTGACTCTTACCGTAGTAACTACTGCTGTTTGCGGTTGCAATACCTTTACTTCCAAGACTCAGGACTTAATTACCCAATCTTCGCAAAATAGTCAACTGCTTCGCAAGCTCTCAACAGACTCAGATTCGGGTTATTCGGTTGCTTATTCGCCAGAAGTATCTAGGGCAAACAATCCTGTTGGTTCTACTCTTGCCAGTGCTGGTGCTAAAACAGTTAAACTTTGGAATCCCAGCACTGGAAAAGTTATCCGTACCTTTACCGGACAGGCTTGGGCTGTGAACTTTAGCCCAGATGGTCAGATTCTCGCTAGTGGTAGTCAGAATGGAACTCTTAGTCTGTGGAATGTTAGCACTGGAGAACTCATCCGAACCCTTAAGCATTCAGAACCTGTGATTGATGTTGTCTTTAGTCCAGATGGACAGACACTAGCCAGTGGTCTCGATGGGGGCGCTAACATCAG
Organism: Calothrix sp. NIES-2098; assembly: GCF_963875125.1. Classification (NCBI taxonomy): domain Bacteria; kingdom Bacillati; phylum Cyanobacteriota; class Cyanophyceae; order Nostocales; family Calotrichaceae; genus Calothrix; species Calothrix sp. NIES-2098. The sequence continues at coordinate 5,526,468 of NZ_CAWNKJ010000001.1, read as the reverse complement.
GCTGTGGAATTGGCGCACTGGAGAAATTATCCGCATTCCAGATGACTTCAATGCTTCCAGAAGGGGATTTGATAATTTCAAATCTGTACCCATTGCTTTTAGCCCAGATGGTCAGACATTCTTTGCTAGAAGTGGTTCAGGCCAAGCTAGTCAATTATGGAATGTTAGTACTGGTAAAGTTCTCAGTAGTTTCGATGCCAAATCGTTGATTAATGATATCGCCATTACCCCAGATGGGAAAACCCTTGCCGCAGGCATCCGTGACAATGCTATTAAGCTGTGGAATGTTAATAGTGGCAAACTCATCCACACTTTGACTGGTCATACAGGTGAAGTGAGAACAGTTGCTTTCAGTCTAGATGGAAAAACTCTTGCTAGTGGCAGCCAAGACGGCACTATCAAACTATGGAATGTTAAGACTGGCAAAATTATCAGCACTTTCAAGGCGCAAACAGAAAAAGTTTGGTCTGTTGCTTTCAATCCTGATGGAAAAACTTTTGCCAGTGGCAGTCAGGATGGCACTATAAAGATTTGGCAAATACCACAATGAACCGACTTTACATCTTTTGATCGGTTTACCATTTAAAAGATTAACTTTTGACTGTTGACTTCTGAGCCTTAACTCTTGGCTTTGGACTGACGACGACGGTATTGCCAATACCAGTCATACCATTCTTTCGCACTACGAATGGCAAACCAGAGGAGGATAAGAGTAATTAATCCTCCGGGCCAGGGAGCTTTAAAGGCAAATAATACTAAAACAACGCACAAAAAATCTTGAAGAAATACTGCCCACAATGGTAGGCCACGCAAGCGGTAGAACCAACCGACTTGTACTAGTTGGAATACTAAAGCTAACAAACCCCCAATAACTGCAATTAGCCAATTAGGGCCTATTGTTGTTGAAGCTACTGTTAATCCCATGATTGCTCCCACAATAGGGGACAACAATAACTCAAATATTTGTAGCACTCTCTGCCCTAACCGCTTTTTTGAAGCAACCAGTTCAACCACAGACCAGATACTGAAGAATGCTAGCAACACTGGTGATGAAATGTGAGACAAAATCGGGACTTTTGACCACAAATAACCTCCGTGCAAGAATCCAATGATGAGTAGGGGTATACCTATTCTGATTCCTGCTGCCGCAGAAGCGGAAAGGGTGGCTAGTATGTCAATCATCAGGACACTCACAGGGCTACTAAATAGGCCAATGGTTGCGATTAATAGTTTTTACGGAAATTAATCGCCAATGGAAGCTTAAATATTCTCAGTACACGATATATATAATATTTTACATCAAATAAATCAGTTTTGGGGAACGAAAGAAGCAGGGGAGACAAGGAAGACAAGGAAGTGTGGGGAGTTTTCTTCCCCCTCTTCACCATCTCTCCTCCTTGCCCTATGCCTAACTTCTAGATACCCAGGCGTTGATAAACCTGTTCTAAATGCCGCAGATGTTGTTGGGGGTCAAAACATAACTCAATTTCTGCTGGTGTTAACTTTTCGGTAACACGAGGATCTTTGGTAATCAAATCGTGGAAATTGCCATCTGGTTTGTTCCAAGCTGCGTGAGCATTTGTTTGCACGATCGCATATGCTTCTTCGCGGCTGATTCCCTTTTCTACTAAAGCAAGTAGCACTTTCTGGCTAAATACTACCCCGCCATAGCAGTTGAGATTGCGTTGCATATTTTCGGGATAGACAAGTAGGTTAGTCACCAGATCGGCGATCTCTACCAGCATAAAGTGGGTCAAAATGCAAGCATCGGGTAAAATTACTCTTTCTACAGAACTGTGAGAAATATCTCGTTCGTGCCAGAGGGCGATGTCTTCCAAAGCTGCACCAGCATGGCTTCTCACCAGTCGCGCCATTCCTGTCAGCCGTTCGGAACGGATGGGATTGCGCTTGTGAGGCATGGCTGAGGAACCTTTTTGACCTTTGGCAAAAAATTCTTCAACTTCGAGAACGTCTGTTTTTTGCAGATTGCGAATTTCTACAGCAAAGCGTTCAATAGATGCTGCTACTAAGGCTAATTGCTGCACGTAATCGGCGTGGATATCGCGGGAAATAACTTGTGTTGAGGCGGTATCGGGTTTGAGTCCGAGTTTTTGACAGGCGATCGCTTCTACACGTGGTTCAATATTGGCATAGGTTCCGACTGCACCAGAAATTTTACCCACAGCAATTGTTTTGCGGAGAGTTTGCAAACGTTCTTGGTGTCGTAACACTTCTGCTAGCCACCCAGCTAGCTTAAATCCAAAGGTGATTGGTTCCGCATGAATGCCGTGGGAACGCCCAATCATCACTGTGTAACGATGTTCTTTGGCCTTTTGGCGAATTGCCTGAATTAAATCTTCTAGGCGTTGCAACAATACATCCAGACTGGCTACTAACTGCAATGCTAAAGCTGTATCTAGCACATCAGAACTAGTTAAACCCAGGTGAATATAGCGTCCTGCATCGCCAACATATTCATTGACATTGGTTAAAAAGGCGATGACATCGTGGCGGACTTCAGCTTCAATTTCTAGTACGCGCTTTGGATCGAAATTCGCCTTGGCTTTAATTTCTTCAACCGCATCAGACGGAATGTAACCCAGTTCTGCCTGAGCCTCACAAACAGCAATTTCTACTTGCAACCAAGTTTTTAGCTTATAGGCTTCACTCCAAAGATTACCCATTTCGGGCAAGGTATAACGCTCAATCACAATCCGCCACAGAATACAACCGTCATATTTTACATTTTTATTAGGGCAGATCGCTTTTTGATTTAGTCTCTTGTTTAGCAATCGAACTAGTTTTAGATTCGGATGTGATGACGCTAATGCTACCGTCAGCTTCCATGAATGCTAACTTTACATCTTCCAAATATTCGATACTTTGCTGGCGTAACTTACTCATCAATTCATCTTCAGTTATCAATTCCCGTTCTAGATGCCGATGAATTATCCGACCATTTTTTACCAGCAATAATGGTGGCGGATTAAGAAAGCGCTGAAACTGAGGAAGTTTGTAACCCAACCAGTTAAGTAAGTAGCTCCAAAAAATTACAGTTCCTACCAAGATAGCGCCTTCAGTAATAGATGTATAATTACTCGCCATTGCATTTTGGGCAGCTTCAGCAAATAGCACAACTACCAATAAATCTGTTATTCCCAGAGTTCCCATCTGTCGGCTAGGCAATAAGCGTAGCACTGAGAACAGGGCTAGATAAACCAGCGACCCGCGAATAACTAATTCCAGCACGCTGATACTAGGTACAAAGATTGCTCGCCAATTAATATAAAACCATTTGTCCATTATTTTTTTAAGATATTTCCAGAAGACTGATTGATAATATTTCATTTAGAAGTAGCAAATAAGCAAAATTTATTGCCTAATATTATCGATCGTTTTTTATCAGCACATTGCTGGATGAGAGTATAAAATAACCTCAGATAGTTTCATATTCAGTTTGATAAATTAGGCTGGTAGAAAGATAAGGAGAAAATGCTATTAAAAGGTAGTTGATTATGGTGGGAGTAAATCATCATTTCTATCAAAATTAAAGATTTCTGGGTTAGAGCGATCGCTATCTCGGAAAGTCATAGCGCTAGTTCTCCAACTATAACCGTATATTCTCTTAGTTCATCTAATACTTAATACTATCATAGCAATTCGATATCTAAGTAGAATTACAAGTCAATATTATTAGCAGCAATTTTTTCCAGCTTTTTGAATTTTTTATGGGGAATTCTGTATGTAAATAGCCAGAAAAATTATGATTTGGCAAAGATATAGTAATCCTACTAGCACTCAGGAGTCTTTCTCGTTAAATTAAAGACAAGAGAGAGTAGCCGTTCTGAAGCAATGAATCGATTTTCCCCGCAAATCAGACATCTTCATGAGTGCATCCAGCAAACACAACTTGGCCGGATGTGCGGCTCTTCAGAACGATTTCGCGATCGCTATGAAATCTTGAGAATTTTAGGTAGAGGTGGTTTTGGTATTACCTTTCTAGCCAAAAATGCTGTATTACCTGGTAAGCCATTGTGTGTAATTAAGCAACTGTGTCCTAAGGTGACAAGTCTCAATAGTTGGCAAAGAGCTTGTCAGCGCTTTGAAAAAGAAGCAAAGGCTTTGGGTGCATTAGGTAATCATCCGCAGATTCCCATGCTCTTAGACTACTTTGAAGTTAAGGGAGAATTTTATTTAGTTCAAGAGTATGTGCGTGGTTCTACTTTGGCGCGGGAAGTAAGAAAATCCGGCCCCAAAAATGAAGCCGCAGTCAAACAGTTTTTACAGGAATTATTACCAGTCTTACAGTATCTGCATCAACATCACGTTATTCATCGAGATATTAAGCCGCATAACTTATTACGTTGTGAAGATCATCAGCGATTTGTGCTGATTGATTTCGGTGCAGTGAAAGAGGAATTAGCTGATGCTTGCGAACACTCAATTAGCGATCGCGCAACTACTAACTTTGTAGGAACGATGGGATTTGCACCCCCAGAACAGTTTTCCTTACGACCTGTGTATGCTAGCGATATTTATGCGCTTGGTGTGACTTGTCTTTATTTATTAACAGGCAAAGGGCCTTTAGAATTTGACTACGACCCGGATACTGGTGAAATTTTGTGGCAAAAAGAGGTGACTGTCAGCGATAATTTTGCGCAAATTTTAGGAAAGATGGTCAAAATTCCTTTAAAAGAGCGTTTTAAAACCGCTAAGGATGTGATGACAGCGCTGGATTTGGAAAGCTATGTGCCGAGTTTGACTAACTGTTTAACTACCCAACCACGGCGAGTTAAAACTCCTATCAAAGAAGAAATTCCGCAAACCTACATACCTTCTATCAAAAGAACTGCGATCGCTATTCGGGAATGGAAAGCAAAACTCCAAGGTAAATAGCCAGACAATGTATTAAAAAGATATCTACCTGAAGTATCAAATTAATAATTATTGATATAGAATCCGGTTTAGTTTTTGTAAAAGCTAAATCGGATTTTTAAATTTATTAACTTATTTTAAATCTTAGCTTAATCAAAAGTTAAACATATTATTAGCTCAAAATATTACATTGATTATTCACAATCTAAAATAAAAGATAGCTGATTGAAAAAAACTAGCCCATGTTACTGTAAGGTAAAAATAATTGCGATCGCCTCATTATAGAGTTGCCAAAAATTATTATGAGTAAAACAAAAAAAGCTAACAAAGATATTAATTTAAACGATTCACAATATTACTTAAATCGCGAACTCAGCTGGTTAGAATTTAATCGTCGGGTTTTACATGAGGCGCTAGACCGTCGCACTCCATTACTAGAAAGACTGAAATTCACTGCTATCTTCAGTTCTAATCTAGACGAATTTTTTATGGTTCGTGTTGCAATTCTCAAAGAACAAGTTGAAGCGCAGTTAAGTCAACAAACCATCGATGGACTAACTCCACAACAACAATTAGAAGCCATCTATCAATGCCTTCATCCAATGGTAATTGAACAGCATCGCTACTTTGAACAGGTGCTGCGTCCAGAAATGGCATCGCATGGTATTCATCTTCTAAATTACATCGATCTTAGTCCAGAACAACGTAGTTACCTACAACAAATATTTCAAAAAAAGATTTTTCCAGTTCTGACTCCTTTAGCAGTCGATCCCAGCCATCCTTTCCCGTTGATGGCGAATCTCAGTTTAAATTTAGCCGTGGTAGTCAAAGCGCCAAATACAGGAGAAGAAAAGTTTGCTAGAGTAAAAGTCCCAAATATTCTACCTCGATTTATTGCCTTGCCTCAGGAATTACAACTACAAAATGGCAAGTTAAATCACTGGACAGGTGTGGCGATAGAGCAGATTATTGCTCACAACTTAGAAGCTTTATTTCCAGGGATGATTATTAAGGAATATCATCTATTTCGCTTAACTCGTGATGCTGATTTAGAAGTAGCAGAAGATGAAGCTGATGACTTGTTATTAGCAATTCAACAGGAATTACGTAAACGTCACTTTGGTGGCTCTGTCGTGCGATTAGAAATCCAACCATCAATGCCCTTCTCAGTACGACAGATGTTGATAACAGAAATGGATTTGGCTGAGAGTGATATTTATGAGATAGACGGCTTACTAAATTTGAAAGATTTGATATCGTTTATCAAGTTGCCTTTGCCGGAATTGAAAGATCCAACTTGGAAACCAGTTATTCCACCTCGTCTGCGGCATTTTCATCAACCGAGTAAAATTGCCAACATAGATGGCCAGGAAAACAACATTTTCTCAGTGATTCAGCAAAAAGATTTACTAGTGCATCATCCTTATGAATCTTTTAGTTGCTCTGTAGAGTTATTTATTGCCCAAGCTGCCCGCGATCCTCATGTATTGGCAATTAAGATGACACTTTATCGCACTACCGGCGATTCTGAACTGATCGGTTCTCTCATTACTGCGGCTGAAAGTGGTAAACAAGTTGCTGTAATTGTAGAACTAAAAGCTCGCTTTGATGAAGAAAATAATATTACTTGGGCTAATAAATTAGAAAAATCTGGCGTTCATGTAATCTATGGGCTAGTAGGACTCAAGACTCACACCAAGATTGTACTGGTGGTGCGTCAGGAAGGAGAAAATATGCGACGATACGTGCATATTGGTACGGGAAATTATAATGCGAAGACAGCAAATTTATATACTGACGTAGGGCTATTAAGTTGCCGAGAAGATTTAGGAGCAGATTTAACCGATTTATTTAATTATTTGACGGGTTATTCTTGCCAAGAGTCTTACCGTAAATTGTTCGTATCTCCTGTGAATATGCGCGATCGCATTATCGCCTTAATTCATAGAGAAATCGCACACTGTAAAAACGGCAACAGAGGTCATATTATCGCCAAAATGAATTCTTTGGTTGATGCTCAGATTATTGCTGCTCTTTACGAAGCTTCGCAAGCTGGGGTAAAAATTGACTTGATTGTCCGAGGTATTTGTTGTTTGCGTCCGGGAATTCCGGAAGTCAGCGAAAATATTCGGGTTATTAGTATTATCGGTCGTTTTTTAGAACATTCACGGATATTTTACTTCAATAATAATGAACAAAATGAAGTATATATTGGTAGTGCTGATTGGATGCCTCGCAACTTAGATCGGCGTGTGGAAGCAGTTACGCCAATTGAAGATGCTGAGATTGTACAAAACTTACAAAATATTTTGGCAATCATGCTAGAAGATAATCAACAAGCTTGGGAACTACAGTCAGATGGTTCTTATATTCAACGTCGTCCCCATCAAGATGAGCCAGAACTTAGTTCCCAAAATATTCTCATGGACAAGACGCAACAATTATCAAATAATCAATTGTTTTCCAAGTTATAAATTCTACAACCAACGTTGTTGTTTAGCATAGATAATACTACCAATTACAATTAAAACCATCACGCCCATCACCGTAGGATAAGCCCAAGGTTGATCTAATTCCGGCATATATTTAAAATTCATGCCATAAACACCAGCAATGAAAGTGATTGGTAAAAATACAGTCGAGAGGATAGTTAAACGATTAATACGTTCGCTGGTTTTGCTAGCAACATTATCGCGTTGAATTTCCATTAATTCTGACATCCACACTCTTAGCGATTGATATTCTTGCCAGAGTTTATCGGCGTCATGAACCAAGTCTTGATTGAATAGTTCCTTGACTGGTGGACTCAACCATTGAAAATCTTCATAATTCATCATCGCTAGCAGTGACTTGATGCTTTGAAAATTCCGGCGACCAAAGCGAGTAGATTGCCTCATGGCGGCAATTTTTTGATATGTTGATTCATCACCAGAATTTGCTAAAACTTCATCTTCTAAATCATCAAGTTGTCTAGAGATATGGTCAAAGACAGTATAGTAGTTGTTCAAAATATCTTTAAAAATTAAATAGAAAAGATAATCGATTCCTAGATGTTGAATATTTATATTTCGCTTTTGAATGTTGATACTTAATGTACTTAAGATTTTAACTTCAGTGATTTCAAATGTAATGATAAAATTGTTGCCAACTATAATAGTGCCACGGGCAACCTCGAATTCTCGATTTTGTTTTTGATGAGTGAGAATTTCATAGTTATCAAATAAACAATCTTCGATGTCATCATCAATTCCCATTTGACAATGATTAAAAATCATGTCAACACGAGATGGCTTGAGTCCGAAGTGTTTGATAATTTTGCCAATAGCAGTGCGATCGCGAAATTGAATACAGCGCAACCAGATATTGTCAGAACTACCAATTCTTTCCAGTACGGCATTGACATCCCAACTGGTAAATACTTCCAGGTGGTTCTGAGAGAAGGTGAGAAGAATTAGCATATAGCAATCTCAGTTGAGTTGTGAGAAATCACAGTAACTCAAAGTACTTATCGATCGGCATATAGCTATCCTAGTTTGATTCGTGAATTTATACCCCTAAGGGCATGAAAAATTACTCGTATTCTCATCCTTTAAAAGGATGCGTGGGCAAGCCAGAGATAGGAGTTGTTAAGCTAAATAAATCGCCAGAATAGAAGCTGTTTTGAATTTCTGCCTCGCTTAACCCGACTGATGCTGTGGTAATGTAAAGCGTCATCAAATCTGCATTGCCAAAAGTGCAGGCAGTTGGACGCTGAACCGGCATCATCACTCGCATCATCTCTTTACCAGCAGGATCAAAGCGGATAATACACCAACCATCCCACATAGCTGACCAAATACAACCTTCCCGATCTATTGCCAAACCATCGGGATAGAAGGATTCAGCGCTTAAATCAATGAAGACTCGACGATTGCTAATACTACCACTTTCAGCATCGAAATCAAAAGCATAGATAGTTTTAAGGGGCGAGTCAGTCAAATAAAAAGTGCGATTGTCTGGACTCCACCCCAACCCATTAGATATTGTCAGTCCAGTTTCTAGTACGTGTAACGAACCATTAGGATCGTAACGGTAAAGACAACCATTTGTCCCGCTAGTACTCATTGAGCCGAACCAAAAACGCCCTACTGCGTCACACTTACCATCGTTGAGGCGGATATCAGGCTCAATATCTTCTAATGTCAGAATCGGCGTAACTTTACCGTTACTGGTATCCAAAAAAGCTAGGCGGCGGCGTTGAGCCATAATTAGTCGGTTAGTTCCGGCTGGTGCAATACAACCTACAACTTCACCCACATCAAAAATTTTATGCGCAGTAGTAGTTGGATTAAACTGGTGAACGCGATGATTGTAAATATCAACCCAATACAGCAGTTGCTCATCTTGGTGCCAACAAGGCCCTTCTCCTAGACGCGCTCTGAGTTCGAGAATATTTTTCGGTGAGGACTGTGCAAGGTTCATTAATTTTTGGGACTTTTAGAAGAGTTTTTCAACGCAGAGGAACACAGAGTTTGGCTAAGAGAGTTGGTTAATTTATGTTGTACTAAGTTGCATCCTCTCTTAAAATACTTTGTGTCTCTGTGTCTTTGTGGTCAACGATCGCAGAAATCCTTAGCGACAAATTTAGGCTGACCAAGCTTCTCGGAAGTCTGCATACAGCGTGAGTCCGCCATCAATAAATAGAGTTTGTCCGGTGATGTAGGCGGCTTCGTCAGAGGCGAGAAATGCGACGGCTGCTGCCATTTCTTCTGAAGTTCCGGCGCGACCCATTGGAATATGACTTTCAACGATCGCCTTTTTTTCTGGGTCGTCTGTCCACGCTTTATTGATTGGTGTAATTGTGGCTCCCGGCGCGATCGCATTGACGCGAATTCCTTGTTTGGCATACTCTAGGGCTAGTGTTTTCGTCAGATTTTCCATTCCACCTTTGCTAATCGAATAGCTGAGGTACAAAGGTCGAGGAATAATTTCGTGAACGCTAGAAATATTAATAATAATGCCAGGGCGTTTTTGCGAGAGAAAATGCTTAATTGTCTCCCGCGCGCACAAGAAAGCACCGCGCAGATTTATAGATAAGATGTTATCAAAATCTTTGGTAGGGATTTCATGGGATGGGCATTCTTTCTGAATTCCCGCATTGTTGATCAGAATATCTAAGCTGCCAAATTTCTCGACAACTGTATTCACCATATTAATAATCTCTGCTTCTTGGGAAACATCACCTTTAATGAGTAGGGATTTGACACCGCATTCTTCGACTTGTCCGCAAGCAGTTTGCATTGCTAATTCTTCTGTTTCCTCAGCACCTTCTGGACTTTTGCTGTAGTTGATGGCAATATTGCAACCTTCTTGTGCCAGCCGAATTGCGATCGCTTGTCCAATTCCCGAACTAGCTCCGGTAATCAGTGCATTTTTTCCCTTTAATCCCTTCATTGCAAGTTTTCCTCGCTTTTAGGCAGAGTATCAAATTAATCTTATTCATTTCACCCCTACTTATTAATCCACCTTGAGTAATAGCTGCGCATCTCACTTTTCAACTATGCTCAACAAAAAAGGCAGAATCGGTCTGCCTCCTAGGTCGTCACGAGCTAATATCAATATCTGATGTTTGTTAAAACTAAAAAATTATAAGTAATTGCAATATTAACTAATCAATGCGATCGCAGTGCCAATATAAAATCAATATTTAGACTTGATATATTAATAAAATATCTGAAATATCTTATTAATCAATCATGCTGCTATTACAATCCGAAATAATTCGTGAGAAAATATTGAAATAAAAATCTTTATGTTATAAGCATTACAGCTTTAATTCATTTTCACGTATCATTTAGGATTGTTATATCATTGATTTTGACACTGCAATTTTTGAATTTCGGTAATTATTAGGGAGTTTTTTCGGGAGCGTTTAAACGCCACATCTTTTCTATATGTGCAATTCGTCGCCGACGAATTTGAGATTTACACCTGCCATAGCCAGTAATTATTAGTACTAGAACTATAGGTATTGAAATTATCATACAACCTGTCAGGGCATTTGTTGCGACATCACTTTGTTTGCTGGGATGAACTTGCGCTTGGACAGCCAATGGTACATACATCATCTTAAAAACTCAAATTGTTTCAATTAATACTTTATATACAGCAAGTTCAAAAAGAATTATGCAGATTAATTGTAAAGTTATGAGATTGCCCTTTATAAATTCTTCATAAGATTCATAAAGCAACGTTTCCTGGCAAAAAAATACACGCTTTACTGATGCACTTGCGGGAAATGAGGTATCTAGTACTACTAAATACTCAAGTTTCAAGGCGATCTCAAAGTGAGGAAACCAGATTTTGAAAAGGCAGAGAAGAGATATTGCTGATTTTCTGTTACATCAAAAACCTGGTTGAACTGGGCTAGCTGAAGGAACTGGGGTAATTGCAGGTGGTGTAGGGGTAGGTACAACTTTTTTGATAACTGCGATCGCAAATCCTCTTTGCTGGGGTTGTTGCTTACCAGATTTATCAATTACTTGCAGTGCAATTTGGGGTGGAAATTCTGAAATTACGGGAAGTTGCAGCGAACCTACTGGTTTAAGATCGTTACCGTATGGTAGCAGCTTCACTTGAATATCTTCTCCCTCTACTCTCCAAGATAAAGTAGCTGTTTCGCCTTCTTTGAGTGCTTGATTTGGTTGTTCGCTTCCATTGATAGTGAAAGAAATAATCTTAATTGGTTTAGGTAAAACTTCAATTTTACTTTCAGCTTTTTTAGCACTAATTTTTTCACTACCATTATTTGCCAAAGCTTTCAATTCTAAGGCAAACTTACCAGCTTTTAATGGTGGTATAGGTATATTGGTACATTGCAATTGGCGATTAACTTCTTGGCAATACTTCTTGAGTTTAGAGTTATCAATATTACCTTGAGTAAATTTAAAAACTATTGGATTTCCAGTTGATGTGCCCTCATCTGTTATACTACTAATCTGAGCTTCTTTTAGTAATAGAGGATTGGCAATTGTCCAATTAACTAAAATATTTTCTCCGAATTTATATTGGGGTTTACTGGCATTAAAATTAACAATTTCTGCTATTGGTTTATCATTTATTACTACTTGGGTTGTTTGATTATCTGTTTTTGCCGTTTCAGAAAAGAATGCATTACCTTTATGATATAAGCCTTGTAACTCGAAACTGTAATTACCTTTGGTGTTGATACCAGGTTTAACATTGTTGCAAATCAAATCTATTCGTCTTTGTACTATACAAGGTGATATTTCATTAACATTTCGGCTAACTAATGATTCAGGAATACCATTACGAAAATCGTAGATAATCGGTTTAATTGGTTGCGGCCCTTTAATGATGAGAATTAAATTTTCTAACTGTTTATAATTACGCACATCCCACCTCAAAGCTACCTCATCCTCACCTTCGGTAAGTTGAGGGCTATTAGCGCTGAAATTTTCTATTTTCAACTGTGGGGGATTTAAGAGTTGCCAAATCAGGAATCCTATTCCGCCCAATAATCCTAAAATTAGTAAGATTAATAAGATAAATTGCCACAAAGGGCGGGGTTTCCAGACTAAAGTACCCCGTGGTAATGTATCAGGAATAAATAGATCGTGTTTATCGTAAATATTGACTTGAAAGTTGATCGTGTGTCCTGCACCAAACCAGGGTCTGCGCCACCAAGGTCTAGGTTTTAATGTGAGATTAACTTCAGAACTTTTGGTAGGTAATAATCTGACTTCTGCTGGGTCTAATTTATAGGTAAATAGTCTTTCTTCATCTCGACTTTCCACACCAAATATCAGTTCGCGGATAATATTACCTTGGTTAACCAGGGATAATTCATACCTACCAGGAATTCGGCTAACTTGTCCCAAAATAGTATTTAGTTGTATATCTAGGTCATAATTTGTGGGAATTTGGAGATACACCAAATCTAACAAGACTAAATCGGGAAATTTCTCTGAATACAAACGCAGAGTTGGAGAATAGCTTCCCGCCAAGGTATCGGCTGGCGGATGAAATTTTAAGGAGATTTTACCTGACTCACCAGGGTTAAGTGCTAAATCATTAATATCAGATAATAACCCAGTACCTTCTACTCCCGTTGCGGGATAGGTAATTGTAAACCAATTATCATCTAAATCGAGGCAATTTAAACGAAAACGGTCTACATATTGAGAGCGATTTTCAACTGTCACCTCTAATAGCAAAGGTTCGTGGAGTTTGCAAATTAGAGGCTTATTAGTGTTACTGCTGGGTTTAATAGAAAAAGTCGAATCATTCGCCCGAATGGCTGTATGTTCTTTGGGTACAATCTTCAGTTGGCGAGGGAAATTAATCGGCGTATCTTGGGGATAATGTTGAGGCGCGTCTACAACTAAAGTATAGTCGTAGGTTCCAGGGTTAGCCTCAATAGGAATTTCAAAGGTAAATGTTACTTCGTCACTACTTTGTTGAGGCGCGATCGCACAACTTTCTCTAGGTATAATAGATAATCCCGTGACGTTTTTAAATGGTTCGTCAAAGTTTAAATATAAATCAATAATCGCATTGCGATCGCCTTTATTGATGACGACAGCATGAAGTTCAATTGTATCTCCTGGCATAGCATCTTGAATACCAGGTGGGGTAATAAATACTTCCAGGGGACTGGGTTTAGCTTGCATATTACCAACTCCCTTATTTAATAGGCTGTGAATCTAGTTTTACCCGAAAATCTTCGCCACCACTCACAATCGCATTTCTTTGATTAATTGTTTTTAAATCAATAGTGTTAATTTTCTTGGTACTTTGGTAAATTATTTCACCTGTGGCTGCTTTGATTTTATCGAGCTTATGTTCTGGAGTTAAATACCACATCATAACGCGCCCATCATCGCCACTACTTACTAGCAGGCGACCATCTTCATTAAATGCCAAACTCCGCACTGACATTTTTGATGCCGACCAGCGATCTAATGTGGGACAATTTAATTCAGCTATTTGATTTTGAGGATTTGGCAGAGTTTGACATCGATTTAAATTCCAAATCGTAATATATCCCGCCGAGTCAGAAGTTGCGAGGATTTTTTCGGAAGAATTAGGTACAAAGGCTAATCCCCAAATATAGTCTTCGCGTCCGGTTCTTGGGTCTAACTTTTCTAATTTTTGAACGGCTAAACCTTTAATTTGAATCTTAATTTGAGATTGATTCCATTGCCACAATAAGAAACGCTTAAAATTACCCGCCATTACCAAAATTCGATCGTCTGGACTAAGAGTTAAAGCCCTAACTTGAAACCCCGATAACTGTTGTTGAGTTTGCAAGTCAATTACTTTTGGTTCTGGCTGGAAATCATCGTTGGTAGATGGTCTTGACCATAGTCTTACCTTACCACTACCATAACCGCTAAATAAATCAAGGGAATTTTTTGTAAATACTAAGTCAAAAACTCTATCACCTTTAGCTTTGGGGTCTTGTTGGTCTTGCAGTTCGTTTCGTTTTCGACCTGTGGGAACATCTCTAAGTTCTATGACACCATTATCTAAACCAACCGCCACGCGATCGTTTTCTAAAGGTATAAAGCGCGCTACTTCTACAGCATCATCGGTAATTGCTAATAAACCTTGAGGCTTGTGCTGTCTACCACAAGCCACAGGCTGACCATCATAGGTAATGCTTGCAGGTTCTAAGCGATCGCCATTAATATTCCACAGTCTTAACGTGCAATCATCGGAACCACTGACCACAGACAAACTCGTACCGCTAAAGCCGACTGAGTTCACAGAGCGAGTATGCATTATTGGCTCTGGTCTTAATAATAATGCTAGCAATGCAAGTATTAAAATTAAAATAACCAACTGTAACCATAGCGGTAAAATCGGTAAAACTTTTAATTCTAAATTCTGGGTTGCAGGGTCTGTACTCCCCAAACGTTGGTCTGATAATTCCGATTTAGCTTCTAAAAATAAAGTCTTGCCTATACCTAACCAAGGGCGTTTGGTTTTAATATCTAAAATCAGTTTAGTTGTTTCACCTAAATTTAGATTGGCTGTTGTTGGTACAGTTTTGAAAGTACATCTTCGCCAATCGCGTCCTTGAAGTTTGACATTAATTTCTTGAACTAGGTTGCTAGCATTTCTAAATAGCAATTCAAAAGATGCAGTATCAGCTTTCCAATTTGGTAGCCAACTACGTTTTTGCGGAATGATTTGAGAATTTTGAGTTGTAGTAAATTCAACAAAACCTACAGGTAAAACTTCTAGATTTCCTTCAGTGCTAGCCGGATAACCGCTACTAGCGATCGCTTCAATGATAAATGGATAGATGTCGCTAGGTGCTTGGATTACAGATAAAGGTTGACATTGAAAAATTGCTTCTGTTTGACCGCCAGGATCGAGAGAAAACCGTCGTTCTGCACTGCTAACCAGCCAAGCAGAATCCACACCCGTAAATCGCAGCGTCACATTTACAGTTTGTTGACCCAAATTTCGGACTCGTACTGGTATATCTACAGTATTACGAGGATATACTTGAAACTCTCGTACAGGCAACTCCACGCTTAAAAGTGCTGGTTGAGTATCTGCTTCGATTTTTAACCGCAGTAACAGTCTGCGTTCTTGCCCTAACTGCGGTGAGAAAATTTTCACAGTGAGGTTGACTGTACCGACAAAACCAGGAATCGGTGTATTAAAAACGAAGACCTGAAAAGTTGTGCTACTACCCGGTGGCTTGGCGGCTGCTACCTCTGGTTCCAGCTTATACCAGCGATATTCAGGATTGCGAGTTTCTCCCGCAGCAGTAATTTCTATTTGAAAATTGGCAAAGCGATCGCTGTCATTGTTGACAATGACTTCAAATAAAGCTGGGGTTCCGCTAGGACGAAAGGTTAAGTTTTGAGTAGAAAGACTAGCATTTATAACATTATTTTGCATGAAGTTTTATATTCTGTATTCTGCGGAGTCAGCAGTATAAGAAAAATATTAATAACACAAATTTTGGTCATAGCACCTTAAGTTATCTTTTAAATATATTGTGCAAACAAATTTGTCAATCAAGCGAAGCACATTAATAAAATTAATATCAGACTTCTATTCTCGCAAGATTCAATATTTTCCCTGATGCTGAATAAGTACTGTGAATTTTAGCTGTCAGGGAAAACAAAGTTTGTTCAATACTAAACTTTCCCTAACTCTAGTTCTGGCTGTGAAATCAGCCTTGCAGCTTTAATCAAATCAGCCGCCTTTTCGCCAATCATAATTGTGGGTGCGTTGGTATTTCCCGTTGTGATGGTTGGCATAATTGATGCATCTACAACGCGCAAACCTTGAACACCATGTACCCGCAGTTCGGCGTCTACCACTGAATTGGCATCTGTTCCCATTTTGCAAGTGCCAACAGGGTGGTATAAAGTTTCGCAAGTTTCCCGGACGTAAGCTTGTAGTGCTTCATTACTACTTACATCAGCACCGGGAGCAGCTTCTTCACCTCGGAAGTCATCAAATGCATTTGAGTGGAATATCTGGCGAGTAATTTTGATTCCTGCAACCAACTTTTGTAAATCGGATTCACCCTGGAGATAATTCATTCGGATTAGGGGTGCGTCTTGGGGGGAAGCGGAACGCAGGGTGAGATGACCACGACTTTCGGGATTAGTTACACAGACTGAAGCTGCGAATCCTGAACCTTCGCGGGCGTATGCAGGAGGTGCCCACAAAACAGGGCCACAGAAAAACTGCAAATCTGGCGCAGTATCTAAACGACCTTCAGTATGTAAGAACAATCCAGCTTCCCCGATATTACTAGTTGGAGCAGGTTGCAAATCCTGAGTTGCTTGGTATGCAACTATGACACTAAAGTGATCTTGGAGGTTTTGACCGACACCAGGCAAATCAGCAACTACAGGAATGTTTAAAGTTTTGAGATGTTCAGCATTACCAATTCCGGAGAGCATCAGCAACTTGGGAGAATCGAACGCACCAGCAGAAAGAATTACTTCCTGATTTACAAAGGTTTGGTGTATCGTTCCTCCGTGCAGATATTCCACTCCAATGGTGCGCGTTCCTTCAAACAATAACCGAGTGACTAATGCACTAGTAGTTACAGTTAAGTTAGGGCGATCCAAAATTGGTACTAAAAATGCTGCTGCCGTGCTGTGCCGCTTACCATCTTTGATAGTTAACTGATAAAGTCCAGCACCTTCCTGTTGTGCACCATTAAAATCAGGATTGCGCCCATACCCTAGTGCAGCTGCGCCTTCTACAAATCGATGTGATGTTACAGCAGGTGCTAAGGGATCTGTGACACTCAATAATCCATCAGCCCCATGAAATTCGGATGCACCATGCTGCTGGTTTTCCGATTTCTTGAAGTATGGGAACACATCTTGGTAACTCCAACCAGGATTGCCTAATTTTTGCCAATGGTCATAATCATGCCGACTACCGCGAATATAAATCATGGCGTTGATGGAACTGCTGCCACCTAAGGCTTTCCCGCGCGGACAATAGATTTTGCGGTTATTTAGGTAGGGTTCTTCTTCCGTAAAATATGCCCAGTCTACTTCAGTACCCCAGAGTTTTATCCAGTCTAGAGGAGCTTGATGCTCTGGTTTATTAGCCGGATTGCCTGCTTCGAGTAATAACACAGTAGTTTTACTGTCTTCTGTAAGACGGTTGGCAAGAACACAACCCGCCGAGCCTGCACCAATGACAATATAATCGTATTCAGTCATGAGCTTCTCATTAAATTGCAAAATTTTTAGAACAATACTGTTTTCAGCGACCAGCGTTAATAGACCTACTCTCAACTTGAGCCATTTGCATTGTTTGACCAAGTAACTATAGGGATTATGGACAACAAACTCAAGGTCATATAGTTGTTAGTCAGGCTGTTCTGCAAACTTTTGTGTAAAAGACATATTATTTGCATAAAGTATGTTCTCCTACTAATAAGTTGCTACGACTGGCCTTAAGAACCTATCTGCTTTGACTAGCTATATTCTGCAAATATACAGGCACAATATTGCATATCTGACTGTTTAGGTTTGACAGTCAACAACTTGAAGCAGGATTATTTATTTCTTGAAAGTTCTTAATTAACTAACTCAAATTTCTCAACCGAAAGCGCACTGGCATTTTATCGGCAGGATAAATTAACAAGTTCTGCTGTAAATCTTCTAGAGAAGAACGACCGTTGACTAACTCCCAATCAAAGTGGCGGAGCAATAATGCTAGCATCACTGTCGCTTCCAGCATTGATAGATGCTCTCCCAAGCAGCGATGCGGGCCTGAGCCAAAGCCTATTATTGGCAGTGAAGTTGTTTCCTTACTCTTATCTAACCAACGTTCTGGCAGAAATTCTTCGGGATTAGCATAGACTTCTGGATCTCTTCCAGCTGCAAGTATTGACCAGAATATCCTTGTACCCGGAGAAATTACCTTACCTTCGATAACAGTTTCGCGTTGAGTTTGCAATGAAGTCGAGCCTGTAGTGACTGGATAAAGGCGCAAAGTTTCCTTAAAAATTGCGCGAATATAAGCTAATTCTTTGAGACTTTCTATATTAATACCACCTTGATTTTCCCAAGCTTGGTCAACAATGTCCCGTGCTTGCTGAAAAACCCTTTGATTGAATGCCAACGACCCTAGTGCAAAGGATAAACTATGGGCTGTTGTGTCAGTACCAGCTATTAAGAGTTCAACAGATTCTGCTATTAATGCTTCTCGATTGTATTTTGGTTCTTTGGCAGTGATTTTGACTAACATTGATTCTTGGAACAATGGACTTACCTGTGGTAAATCGGTTTTGTTTTGTTCTCTCATTTTTAAAGCTAAGTCTATACGGGGAGTTAAAAATTCCTCTAAATATCGCCTTGCTGCCCAATAATCTCGCGAATTCTTAGTTGGCAAATATTTCATCCATGTTTTCTCGCCAGTAGCTTGCCGTAAGAATCGATAGGTTACAATGGACATCGCTTCGTATACCTTGGAAACTTCCAGAGGTGGCCCTTCTTGGCTAACACTGTTTCTATCCACGGGAATTCCTAGTACTAAACAGGAAATTACCCTCATTGTTAGTTCTACAAACAGAGGATCTACTTCAACTACTTTTGATGGCGTAGCTTTTTTCAGTGTCTCAATGACTTGTTCGCAGGCTTGGCTAATAATTTCTAGATATTTAGAGAGACTGCTGGAACTGAATTCTGGATTCCAAACTTTGCGTCGCCATTGCCATTCAGCTCCGGTTTGTCCTAAAAGAATGGGGCCTGTGATATCGTTCCAAGCGTTGCGCGATCGCTCACTTCTAATTAAGCTACCATCTCTCATCCCATTGATAATGGTATCTTCGATCGCTTTGGGCTTACTTAAAACCACAATCGGATAGCTATTAGTCCAAATAACATACATCGGCCCTAGTTGCTGGCTCCAATCAAATATTAATTGGAAATATTTTTTTTGTTTCACAGCTGCTAATACTTGCGGCAGATTTCCTAACAGCCAGTGTTTGGGAGGAGAAGGAAGCGATTCTAGCGATTTGTATGCGTTCTTTTGCTTCCACCAACGCCACCCAAGTGTTCCCGCTATGCTAGTTGCACCTACGACTATGGCTAAGTATGGAAATGATTCAGAATAAGCAATCTGAGCAAGAATGTCTTGGAACATGAATCCACCTTGTTCGCTAAAAACTTCAGATTACCCAGATACTACCTTATTGTTTCTACTTAAGAAAAAATTACTGCCCAGATCTTCAAGAAGTCGGGGATCTATAAGAATTCATTTACCACGTTTATATAACTTTTTTATATACATACTAATTCGTAAATATCGAAAATTTAAGTAAATTTTTTAGTAGAATTAAACCAATTCATCGGTATAAAATTTTTCCGATATAGCTGTTCTGAAAATCAGTTAGAAACGAATCAAGTAGTTACAAAAGTTTACTAGATTATCAGAAAATTATGAGAACTTTATTGCAAGTTGAAGATTTAAACGGCCGTAGCCCAAGCTCAAGAGAAAGAATTCGGGAATACGAAGAGGTTTTAGTTGTCGGTCAACCATTGCAAATATCTTTACAAAATCTCGCTCCTGCTAATAGTAAATTTGTGAGTTTAGAAACTCAGGGAGAAATCGAGATTTCATCTTATGCACAATCTGCGATCGCCATCAAAACCTTGATTCCCCTAGAAGAAATTCCCGAAGTTACTCTACTAGCAAGAACTTTTAGCGATCGCATAGAAGACCGTTCTTTACAAATCACCTTTCAAGATGATGTGGGACGTCTCTTGGGTCAAGTTCGCTTTCATCTAACTTGTCTGCGGATTTGTTTAGATGTGGATGCAGATCGGGATGGAGTGATTGAAGAAAATCATCCTGATAAAGGAGAGTGGAAATGGGGAATTCACGGTCATGGTGCAGTTCTATTAGTTAATAGCGATCGCGACGTTATTTATGCTGATAGTCAGTATGATGGCGAAGAAAACTATATTAGAGGACTGCTGGATCTCAAAGATTTTAGCTTTATTGTGATTCGTAAAGTTGGTTTAAGAAATTTACCTGCTGGATACGAACTTTACTTATCAGTCAATCGAGGTACCGCCCAAAGAATTCGCATTTATGACGAATTAGATCGAGATGGCTATGAGTTAATTGGGCCGAGAAGTACAAAAGCCAAAATTAAAGATACTGACAAAGACATTCTCTTAGCTATTGAAGCATTGAGTTATCCCGATTATGACTTTGATGGCAAAGTTGAAATTACTTTAAATCTTGTCAAAGCAGGAGAAACAGTTTATAGCGATCGCGTAGTTTTTCGAGTCGCTCCTTGGATAATGACACCTAATACTTTACCTCCGATTACGGTGTATGTTTCTCGTTTATCTGATGGATTTAATGCCGAATTTATTGAGGAACTGAGAAAAGTTGTGGGTAAAGCGAACGCCCAACTAGATATAGTTCCTTATGAGTTTCATCAAGACGATCCTTGGATGCAAGACGAAATTGAAATTGGTTATGCTCAAGCACCAGGACAATTCATGCACGTAGTGTTTGACTCGCCACGCGATCGCGGATTAATTGATTTTCCCAAACGTCAACTTCTCGGAATCGACTTTGGTTATGTAACCCGCAAAAGCCGCCGTCAAGCTACAAAGTTAGATTCATTTGGTAATTTAGAAGTTTCTCCCCCAGTCACAGTTAAAGGCGTTCATTATCCTTTTGGTCGTTTGATATTTGGCGGAACTCGCAAAGAAATTATCCCAGATAAACCGCGACGAATGTTAAAAGTATTGCGCGACTTTCTCTACGGTCAAAAAATTCAAGCGCCATTTGAAATTTTTTCTGACTGGCTGAGTGTAGGTCACATTGATGAGTTTATGACTTTTGTGCCTGCACCGACTCCAAAAGGATTTAAGTTACTTTTAGCAAGTCCCGATAAGTGTTATGACGTTCTCAAACGCTTACGAGATGAAGGACATTCTCGGCTATTATTGCGGCAAGGAAAAAAACTTTCTCGCAAGCCTGCTGATATTAGTGTGGCAGAGATTCTCGACAATGAAAAATTAACTGCTGAGAACCAAAGTTTTCAAGAACATATTAATTGGAATCGCGAGGTTTTGAAACAGCAATTAGATTTAGGTGAAGAAGATATTATCGACATACCAGGCTTGTTTCAAGATGATGGCTATGGACGAGCAGAAACTTTCTTCCCCAACATGGTTAATATGATTGTGCTTAACCAGCATTTGGGTATTCCCAAACCATTCGGCCCCAAACTTAACGACCAATGTCAATTTGAAGCCTATGTGAAAGGGCTTTTAGAACCTTTGGGTTTAGTTTGCCACTTTATCGATGATTGGGACCCTTATTTTCGCGCCAGAGGAGAAATTCATTGTGGTACGAATACGCGCCGACAACCTTTTGCCCAAAAATGGTGGGAAATTGAGCCGATAGAATCTTAATTGTCAACAAGAGCGATCGCCTCGTTTCAAAAGTGCGATCGCTCTTGGCTCGACTTTATCCAATTCAACAACGTCAACAACAATATCCCATCCCAACGAACCGGTACTACAGATAAAGCTTGTGATACCAAGCCTTTAGAAGTAGCGATGTGAAGCTAAAACCAGCATTTCTGATTTTATAGCCGTTCTAGGGTAATTATGTGACAATACAGTTCAGTTAGGCTGAGATGCAATATTTCGTAGGGGCACGACACCGATAAGATTACTGTATACACCAAAAAATTGTGGACGCCGTGCCCCTACAATCTCTCTTAACTGAACCGTATTAAATTATGTGAGAGTTTACGCAGCGAACTCTTCCTTAAAAGATAGTTTTGATTATCATTAAATCAATACCGAACTAAAAATTTAGTAAAATTATTATTAATCTCAATGGCTTAACAATGGTTAAGTACGCTTTGCTAATTATTAAAAAAATTATTTAAAAAACCATAACTGTAACTGTAGCTTTCAGAAAAATCTCGCAATATTTATAGATATATCAATCCAAATAATTAAATATTTCGGTGTGTGAGTATGCCTAAATTTGTAACCAAGTGAGTTATTTGTGAACCAAGAAGAATTGAACTATAATTTTGAAAAAATTCGACAGCATATAGAGGCATTAGAAAAATACATAAAAGAGTCACCAATGCATCATCCAGAGTGGGTTGCAGCATTGGAAGTGCTAACAGCTTCTATCAAAAACCTGGAATTCTTCAAAGAAGAAATGCAGGCTGATTTACAAGTATTTAAAGTTATTGAACAAGAACTGCTGCAACAATATGAGACGATAATAGCAGAACGTAAGGTTTATCACGATCTGTTCAAATTTGCACCTAATGCTTATTTGGTAACAAATGCTGAAGGCATAATTCTCGAACTAAACTATACTGCTGCGGCGTTATTGAATGTATTGCCCAGTTTGCTCATTGGTAAATCGTTAATCAATTTTGTATCTCAAGACGAGCATTCATATTTTCTTGCCAAACTGAAAGAATTGCTCAATGTTCAGTCTGTGCAAGAATTGGAAGTCACTATCTGTCCCCGTGGCGGTCAAGCTTTTGATGCTTTACTTTTGGTGAAACCTGGGCGAGAAACTTCTGGAACTTTAGGTGCGTTACATATTAGCCTGCATGATATTACCAAGTACAAGCGATTACCAGTTTCTCAGCAGATGCCAAGCTCGATCGCACCTGTTGCCAGACCTAATGGATTGGATGGTTTACAGGTACTATTTGTAGATGATGAAGCCGATACCCGCGAGTTAATTGCCGCAGTACTCATGCAACATGGGGTAGAAGTGACAACAGTTGCCACAGTGGCAGAAGCTTTGCAAGAATTAGAGCGATCGCGCCCCGATGTCATAATTAGTGATATTAGGATGCCCGATGAAGATGGCTATGATTTAATTCGCAAAATTAAGGCACTAGAAGCCGAGAAAGGATGGCAAATTCCGGCTGCTGCTTTGACTGCTTATCTTGCAGAAGACCGAGCAAAGGCAATCAACGCAGGTTTTCAATCCCACTTACATAAACTTGCTGCACCAACGGAGTTGATTGCCATGATTGCACAGCTGGCTGGGCGAGAGTAAATGAGAGCAGAGGAAGCAGAGGGAGAAAAGGATTTGAGTTTTGGAAAAAGTGGAATTTTATATCAATTAAGTAAAAGTCTAAAATTTTCTTAGCTGAAGAATTACGGACTTTAGTGAGTATCTTTTCCTAGGAAACATGGATAGCTTCACCAAAAGCAAGAAAGCCGCTTCTGCTTTAGATGTGTTTGCAGGCGGTAGCGTGATGGGCGAGTTGATGCGTCAGCACGACTGGTCAAAAAGCATACTTGGCCCGGTAGAAAACTGGCCGCAAAGTTTAAAAACCTCTATCCGGATTATCTTAGGTTCCCGCTACCCAATGTTCGTCTGGTGGGGACAGGAACTACTCAACTTCTACAACGACGCTTATATTCCTGTGCTGGGTAAGCGACACCCGCAAGCTTTGGGTGAATTAGCTCGCGATATCTGGACGGATATTTGGCCTTTGGTTGGGTCGCAAGCAGAAGACGTACTAAATCGAGGAAAGCCTTCATGGAATGAAGAATTACTTGAGATTATGGAGCGCAATGGCTATCAGGAGGAAACCTACTTCACCTTTTCTTACAGTCCGATTAGCAATGACGATGGTAGAGTCGGGGGTGTCTTTTGCGCTTGCACTGAAGATACTAGGCGAGTATTAGACGAGCGCCGCCTGCGGACGCTGCGTGAATTAGGCGCAGAAACGGCAAAAGCCAACACTATAAAAGAAGCTTGCAACATTGCCACCAGGGTGTTGGCAAACAACCCTAAAGATATCCCCTTTGCGCTAATTTATCTACTAGAGAGCGAAAGCTCTGCCCAACTTGCCAGTACAACAAATTTAGCCGTCGGAACGCTTGCCAGCCCGACTGCAATTGAGCTGACCTCCGTGCCAAAATCGGCTGATTGTTGGTCGCTCAATTCTGTTTTAGCGACTGGTGAAAGCCGAGTCATTAAAAATTTAGTGGAACGATTTGGTTCGCTTCCTGGTGGTGCGTGGTCTGAATCACCAAAAACTGCGATCGCATTGCCGCTTATCGGTGCTGGACAAGAAATCCTCGGGTTTCTGGTTGTGGGGATTAGCCCTTACAGACCATTCGATGATGATTACCAAGGTTTCTTTGAACTAGTTGCAAGACAAGTGACAATCGCGATCGTTAATGCCCAAGCCTATGAACAAGAGCGCAAACTTGCCGTTCGCGAAGTGGCACGAAGTGCAGCCTTAGCAGAACTAGACCGCGCAAAAACTGTTTTTTTTAGCAACATCAGCCACGAATTTCGCACACCTTTAACATTGTTGATCGATCCCTTAGCAGATCTGCTAGCTGGAGAACATGGTGCGCTTTTGCCTCAGCAGCGCGAACAACTAGCACTCGCCCACCGGAACAGCTTACGCTTGCTGAAACTGGTAAATACTTTGCTCGATTTCTCGCGAATTGAGGCAGGTAGGATACAGGCAGTTTATGAGCCAATCGATTTAGCTGCATTTACAGTTGAGATAGCTTCAGTTTTTCGTTCGGCAATTGAAACAGCAAAACTGCAATTAATCGTAGATTGCCCACCCCTGAGTAGCCTTGTGTATGTAGATCGGGAAATGTGGGAGAAGATAGTTCTTAACTTAATCTCCAATGCCTTTAAGTTCACCTTCACCGGAGAAATTGCTGTTTCTGTACACCAAATTGATGACAAAGTAGAACTAAAAGTAAGGGATACAGGCGCAGGCATTGCCCCCGAAGAGTTACCCAAAATTTTTGAGCGCTTTCACCGGATACGCGGAGTACAGGCAAGAAGCCATGAAGGCTCAGGCATTGGATTAGCTTTAGTGCAAGAACTCGTTCACTTGCATGGCGGCACTATCAAGGTAGAGAGTGTCTGGGGTAAAGGAACGACATTTACAGTCACCCTACATACAGGCTCGTCGCACTTGCCATCTGAGCAAATTAGTACTAGAACACTGCCATCAACATTACTTGATGCTGCTCCCTACCTCCAAGAAGCACAGCAATGGCAAAAACAAGAAAATTTGTGGCATTGGGGCCGCCACGAAGTGGCGGCCTCCATAAATTCCTACGAGTTCTCAGCTGGGCATATTTTGTTAGTAGATGATAATGCGGATATGCGCGACTATCTCCAAAGGCTACTACAGGAACAATGGCAGATAACGGCTGTTGCTAATGGCGCAGATGCACTAGCTGCTATCTCATTGCAACCGCCAGATTTGGTGTTGACTGATGTGATGATGCCAGAAATGGACGGTTTTCAATTGCTCAGTGCATTGCGTGCCGATCCCAAAACCAAAGGCCTACCCATCATCCTGCTATCGGCTCGTGCAGGAGAAGAAGCAGCAATTGAGGGTTTACAAGCAGGAGCAGACGACTACCTCATCAAGCCGTTTTCTGCCCAAGAATTAATCGCGCGCATAGATTCTCACTTACAAATGGTGCGTCTGCGTCAAGAATTATCCTCAAATCGCTTGAAAGACGAGTTTTTAGCAACCGTTACCCACGAACTTCACGCACCTCTAGTTGCTATTCTCGGCTGGACTCGCTTACTACGTTCAGATCGGCTAGATCGGTCTACTGCTTTACGAGCTTTAGATACAATTGAGCGCAATGCTAACAACCAGGCAAAGCTGATTGAGGATTTACTCGATATCTCAAATATTCTCTCAGGTAAAGTCCGCATAGATCGTCAGCCAATCAATCTCATCTCTACGGTGGGTGAAGTGATGCAGACAATGTTAAGCGATGCTCAGGCTAAAACAATTCAAATCAAATCTCAGCTTACTCCCAGAGATATTTGCGTTTGCGGGGATTTAATGCGATTGCAGCAAGTTTTCTCAAAATTACTGCATAATGCCATTAAATTTACGCCAGAAGGGGGACTTGTTGAAGTGCGGCTTAATGTTGTTGACGCTTGGGCGACTATCCAGGTTAGCGACAATGGTATCGGGATGAGTGCTGATTTTCTTCCTCATGTCTTCAATCGCTTTACGCAAGCTGAGGTTCCCAGCAGACATTCACCTGGGGGTTTGGGGTTAGGATTGGCGATCGCACATCAACTTATCCAACTACACGGCGGTACAATTGAAGCAGCAAGTGCAGGAATTGGGCGGGGCGCAACGTTTACCATCAAGCTGCCATTAATTTGACAGGGCAAGATGGCAAAAGATATCGAGGTTTTGTAAGCATTGTCCTTGTTAAACAAAGTGCTTACCTTGTTAAACAAAGTGTTCGCCTTGTTAAAGAAAGGGTTTGGTTTGTTTAACAAAAGGTTTAGTTTGTTAAACAAAGGGTTTAGTTTGTTAAAGAAAAGGTTTGGTTTGTTTAACAAAAGGTTTAGTTTGTTAAAGAAAAGGTTTGGTTTGTTTAACAAAGGGTTTGGTTTGTTAAAGAAAAGATTTGGTTTGTTAAACAAAGTGTTTACCTTCTTAAAGAAAGTGCTTGCCTTGTTTAACTCGATTATTCCCTGCTAAGTAAGAATGAGGCAAGTAAATCAATATTGCCATATTACAGTGCATGTTCATAGAAAATTAGTATCACCTCCAGCAAGAAGCAAGCTACATAATTAGTGAGTAAGATGGCAATTAAGAGCCTTTTCCTGGTGAACTGCTGGAGCCAAAGCGTCCTATGCAACGACCTCAAAGAAAAACAGTGACGCTGGAAGATATTATCATTACCGAAGAGTTGTCCCGCCGAAATCCCCGTGCGGCAAACTTACTCGCAGAAAATCAGGCGTTGCAGGCTTTGGCGCGGCAGTTGGTAAATCAGCCCCAAACCATGCTTCAGAGTTTAGTTGATATAGCACTAGAATTGTGCAGTGCGGAAACGGTTGGGGTGAGTTTACTAGAAATAACAGCAAAAGGGGAAGAAATCTTTCGCTGGAATGTGTTGGCAGGAGAGTTAGCAGAGTACGTAGGCGGTACTACACCCCGCAATTTTAGCCCCTGTGGTGTCTGCCTAGATCGGGGTACTCCGCAACTTTATGCTTATCCAGAACGGTATTTTACTTATTTACAGGCAGCAAACACTCCCATTGTTGAAGGGTTAGTGTTACCGCTAATTGCAGATAACCATGCGCTGGGTACTATCTGGATTATGTCGCACGACGAACAGCGGCATTTTGACTCGGAAGATGTGCGAGTAATGACGAGTTTGGCAGACTTGGCGGCTGCGGCATTGCTACTAAATCAGCGACAAACCCAAGAATTGCTAGCGAAGAATGCCCAACTAGAAGCGGAGGCGGCGGAACGCCAACGAGCTGAGGAGTTGGCGCGGGGGTCGGAAGCATACTTCCGCGCGATGATGGAGAATCTACCAGGTGGGGCTGTATTTGTCGTTGACCGCAATCTGCGCTATCTACTTGCCGAAGGCGAAGCACTTCATACCGCCGGATTCAAAAGCGCAGATTTAGTTGGCAAAACGATTTTTGAAGCGCTGAGTCCCGAATTAGCGGTAAATTATGAGGTGAATTACCGTAGAGCGCTGGCTGGTGAGCCGTTTGAACACGAACACGACGCTCACGATCGCTCATTCCTCTCGCGCGGAACGCCGCTACGGTTGCCAAACGGTGAAGTATATGCGGTGCTTGTTGTTTCTTATGACATTAGCGATCGCAAACTCGCAGAGGCGAATCTCACCTTTTTAGCCGAAATCAGCCAAGACCTAGCGCGACTAACGAACATTGACGAGACGATGAATGCGCTGGGCGAAAAAATCGGCGGATATTTCAACTTGTCGGCCTGCGTCTTTGCCGAATTGAGTGAGACGGCTGAAATTGCAGTCATCGACTACACTTGGCAGCTCAGTCACATGCCAAGCTTTATTGGCACTTATCGTATGCAAGACTTCGTAACACCCGAAGTTTTGCAACTTTGCCGCGCCGGAGAAGCCGTCGTCATCCGCGACGTGTTCGACGACCCCCTAGTCGATGGCGAGCAGTATGCGGCTCTGAACATCCGCTCCTTCCTCAGCATACCGCTCGTGCGCGATGGCGAGTGGCGCTTCCTGCTCGTCATTTATCATACCGAACCCTATGACTGGCGCGACGACGAAATCGAATTGACCCACGAACTCGCCAACCGCATCTGGACGCGGCTGGAACGCGCCCGCGCCGAAGCAGCCGTCGAGGCAGATCTGAGAGATACTCAGATGCTACATAATCTCGCGACGAGACTGATCGGTGAAGGAGATATACAAGCACTTTATCAAGAGATAGTCAAAACCGCGATCGCGCTGACCCAAGCAGATGCTGGCTCATTTCAGTTCCTTGATGAAACAACCCAAGAGCTGGTGATAATGGCTACTCAGGGTATCGATCGAACAATGGCGGAGCATTTCCATCGGCTTGACGCAAGTTCAAATACCTCCTGCGGTATCGCGTTGGCAACAGGCGAGCGTACCTTCATCAATTTTGACGTGCCTGAGAGCGAAGACCCAGATGGTTCTCAGCGAATGCACAAAGACGCTGGATTGCGCTGCGCCCAGTCAACCCCATTACGTTCTCGTTCCGGCAAACCTATCGGCATGGTTTCAACTCATTGGCGCGAAGATCGCCAACTGAGCGATCGCGAGTTGCGGTTTCTCGATTTACTCGCCCGTCAAGCTGCCGACATAATTGAACAACGGCAAGCTGAAGAAAATCGGATTCAGTTGATTCACGAACAAGCTGCCCGCGAACAAGAACGCCAACGCGCTGAAACTCTAGCAGAACTCGATCGCGCCAAAACTCTCTTCTTCAGCAACGTTTCTCACGAATTTCGCACACCGCTAACACTGCTGCTGGCTCCATTGCAAGATACCTTGAGCGAACGCACCCATCCCCTGCCGCAAGAACAACGCGATCGCCTAGAACTTGCCCAGCGAAACGCCATGAGGCTGCTAAAACTGGTTAATACCCTGCTTGACTTCTCCCGCATTGAAGCCAGAAGGATGGAAGCAGTTTATGAACCAACCGACTTGGCAAGATTCACCACTGAGTTAGCCAGTGTATTTCGTTCCGCCATAGAACGGGCTGGGCTACAGCTAATTGTCGATTGCCCACCAATAAGCGCGCCTGTATACGTAGACAGGGAAATGTGGGAGAAAATTGTCCTAAATTTGCTCTCCAACGCCTTTAAGTTTACTTTAGAAGGCGAAATCGCTATCAGGCTACATCTTGCTGATGGCGATCGTGTAACGCTACAAGTAGAAGATACAGGTACGGGGATTGAGCCAGAACAACTGCCCCATGTGTTTGAGCGATTTTACCAAGTACGTGGAGTACAGGCGCGGACTCATGAAGGTTCGGGGATTGGTCTTGCTTTGGTGCAGGAGTTAATTAAACTGCATGGTGGAACTGTAGAAGTAAGTAGCACTTTAGGAGTGGGTAGTTGCTTCACAGTCACAATTCCATTAGGCACAGCACACCTGCCAAGCGAACCCATTCAAGCCACACGCACCATATCATCAACTGCATTAGGTGCTACGCCTTATGTTCAAGAAGCGGAGAGGTGGATTGGGGAAGATGAGGGGGACAAGGGAGAGGGGGGAGCAAATTCTTCCTTGTCCCCCTTGTCCCTTCCATCCGCAGCCCGTGTTCTCATCATTGATGACAACGCCGATATGCGCGATTACCTGACGCGGATATTAAGCGATCGCGTTGAAGTCCAAGCGGTTGCTGATGGGGCGGCTGCACTGGCGACGTTGAATGGGCGAATGCCGGATTTAGTTCTTTCTGATGTGATGATGCCTGGTTTAGACGGCTTTGAGTTACTGAAAGCTTTGCGAGCCGATCCACGGACAAAAGAAATACCGATTATTCTGCTTTCTGCCCGTGCAGAAGAAGAATCAGTAATTGAAGGACTACAAGCTGGGGCTGATGATTATCTAATTAAACCCTTTTCTGCTACCGAACTTGTCACCCGTGTTAATGCCTATCTGCAAATGGCACACCTGCGCTCAGAAGCACTGCACCAAGAAAGAATAATTAACCACAAAAAGGATGAGGTACTATCAACAGTTTCTCACGAACTGAATACCCCCCTAGTCGCCATTCTCGGTTGGACGCGGTTACTTCGTAGCAGCCAGCCCAGTCCAGCTATGCTGATGAAAGCGCTGGAAACCATTGAACGCAATGCTACTCTACAAGCTAAATTAGTGCAAGACTTGCTGGATATTTCGCGGATTACTGCGGGTAAAATTCACTTGAATTTAGAGCCAGTAGAACTGCAAGCGGTAATTGAAAATGCGATCGCTACTGTACGCCAATCCGAAACCAAAGACATTCGCCTAGATTGTCTGCTCGATCCATTACCAACGATAGTACAAGGCGATCCAGAAAGATTACAACAAATAATCTTAAATTTACTGACTAATGCTGTTAAATTTACACCAGAAAGTGGACGAATTGAAGTTAGCCTACAAACTCAAGAAAATCAAGCCCAGATTATAGTCAGCGATACTGGCTGCGGCATAGATAGCGATTTATTACCATATATTTTTGATACCTTCCGACAAGCTGATGGCGTCAAGAAAGGACTAGGTTTAGGACTAGCGATCGCTCGTCAACTCGTAGAACTGCATGGCGGTACAATCCACGCCCACAGCCCAGGTATTGGACAGGGTGCAACTTTTACTGTCAAGTTACCGTTAATTAGATTTACGAATAGCAACTAAGGACTTTGCTTCAATAAAAATTTGTTTAACTTCTGGATGTTTTTGGCAAATTCTGGTTTCCAATCTCTCCACGGTTAATGCTATTTCCTCACCTGATAAATGTCGAGCAAACTGAATTTCTAAGTTTAATAATATTTCCTGCGGGCCAAGTTGCATTGTGAGTATGCGCATGACATTTTGCACTCCTGGCTCTGTTTTAGATAAAGAGCGAATATCAGCTATAATGCGAGGATTAGCACTTTCACCAACTAATAATCCTTTACTTTCAGTAGCTAATAGTACGGCAACTACAGCTAAGATAACACCAATAATAATTGAAGCGATGCCATCAAAATAAACATTGTTAAACACATGTCCTAAAAAAATTCCTACTAAAGCAACAATCAAACCTAAAATTGCCGCAGAATCTTCAAATAATACTGTAAATACTGTAGGGTCTTTACTATTTTTTATTGCTTGCCAAAAAGTTTGATCGCCCTTAGTAGGTAGAAACTCTTTTAAAGCTATAGTCCATGAAGAACCCTCAAATATTATAGCTATACCCAGCACAATATAATTCCACATTGGGTCTTCGAGAGGACTGGGCTTAATTAAATGGGTAATTCCTTCATAAATCGACATCCCACCACCAATTGCAAAGATGAGGATAGCAACAATTAAAGTCCAAAAGTAAAGTTCTTGTCCGTAACCAAAGGGATGGCTCTCATCTGCTGGCTTTTGGCTCATGCGAATTCCCAGCAGCAGTAACAATTGATCGCCTGTATCTACGACGGAATGAATACCCTCAGAGATCATCGCTGAACTATTGGTAATGGCAGCCGCAATAAATTTAGTAATAGCGATCGCTAAATTAGCAGCCATCGCCGCAAAAATTGTTTTCTTAGAAGAATCTGATGACATGATAATAAGTCATAATTTGTAATTCGTAGTTAAAAAAATCATAACAATACGTAGTGTGGGCAGTGCCTAGTGTGAACCAAAAACGCCGAAACTCCATCAAAAGGAACAGCCTAGACATTACCCACCCTACTCAACAAGACTTAGAAGTACCTCAACACGACTTAGAAGTACTCCAAATAGATTTGCTTTTAGTTAGAGATTTTGCGATCGCTTCTTTTCACTACCCTACTCTATCTCTGCGATCTGCCTTATTTATTGATGCATATTTGTTTGATAGATCTTAATTAATCGATTAATACCTTTGAAACTGTAACTTCCCATCTCTTGAAAGTCGGAGGGTTGTTTGAGCATTTTATAGGTAACTTCACTAATTACGCATTCACCGGGAGGACAAACTGCTTCCATGCGTGCAGCCAGATTAATAGTAGCTCCTAAAGCCGTATATTCTACCCGTTGGGAGCTACCAACATCTCCCACAACTGCTTTACCACTATTAATTGCAATGCGTAATTGTAGAGGTTCTTGCCAAAAACCATTCAGATTCAGACGTTCTAAACGAGTTAGCATCCCTTTAGCCGCCGCAATGGCGCGTTCGGCATGATCGGGTTGAGGTTCAGGAGCGCCAAAGAACGCCATAATACAATCACCAATATATTTATCTAAAGTGCCACCATAGGCAAACACTTCTTGCAGCATCTCTTCAAATAAATTATTGAGTAATTGTGCGATCGCGGTTGCTGTGACTCTTTCGGAAATCGCAGTAAAACCAACTAAATCTGCAAACAAAATACTAATTTCGCTTTCTGCGGGAGGTAAACGTCCATCGGGTAATCTACCTACAGATATCAACTGCTGAACTACAGCCGGAGAGTGGTAACGTTCTAGTCTGTGGCGAATTACCTCTTCGTTTTTGAGTCTATCTACCAATAACCAGCGTTGTACGCTAGTAGCAACAAGGTTAGCTAATGCCGAAAAAAAGCTGAGTTCTTCTTCACCTTCATTAGCCCAATGATAAGAAGACAGATGTGCATCTGCGTAGAGAACGCCAACAACTTTATTTTCATCCCATAACGGCACTGCCATCACGCTGCGAATCCCCTTAACCAAAACGCTATGTTCTCCAGAAAAGCGTTCATCCTTATGGGTATCAGCAGATTGAATCACAACTTTTTCGTCAAATACCTTTTGACAAATACTACGACTAATCCAACTGCCATCAGCTGCCAGATTTTCTTGTTGCGAAGCGTTTCTAATAGCAGCATTCATTAATTCTAGATTCCCACCGCCACTAACATCAATTAATAATGCCAAGCGATCGATGCTATCTAAATAACGAAAAACCACTTCTTGCACTTGGAAGAAAATCTCTTCTATAGATGTAGCAGCACAAAGATTTTTGGCGATATCTACCAAGTCTTTTAGTCGGGCAATGGTAATATCCTTATTGCTGATATCACCATCCTTACTATCAGCTTGTATCCATTGCTGTTGCAGTTGCTTGACATTGCGTAGAATCGTTTTTTGCTCAGTATTATCCCCATCCCGATTCTGAGTTGGCTCATGTTTACTCATTGGCTGTGCAGCAGGATCTACAACCAACACCAGTAAACTCACATTACCCAACCAAACAATGTCACCGTGATGCAACTGTTGTGGACGAGTAAGTATCCGTTCATTAACTTGTGTCCCATTCTTACTGCCCATATCCGCAATAGTCCATACGCCATCAGCAGTTTTCACAATCTGGGCATGGTTACGGGAGACTCCCCCAAAAGGTAGATATAGGTTACATTCTGGTAAACGTCCGATAGTGAATATCTCTCTATCGACTGAAATCATTGTTTCAGTATCTCCCTCTTGTAGACGTAGTTTGAGTTCAGTCATGAGTGTGAATATAGGTCAGGGAATCTGGGGGTGCAAGCATTTTTGAAACCGTTAATACTCCAAGGGTTCGCCTTGGCTTTCTCTTTATGACACTATTAATGGCATTTCGACAACTAGAATGTAGTGAATATTACGGAACAATTATAGTCAGATATACATCAGCGTTATGGTGAAATTCGCAAGAATTTCTGCTTTTGTGAGAAAGTGTATTCTAGTTCACAGTTAACCTCAGTCCAGCTATACCATGATCGGCAGATTACTAGACCAACGTTACCAAGTGGTTGAACTATTAGGCAAAGGCGGATTTGGTCATACTTATATAGCCTTAGATACTCGCCGTCCTGGAAACCCTAGTTGTGTCGTTAAACATCTCAAACCGATTACTAGCGAACCTGAATTTTTGCCACTAGCTAGACGTTTGTTTAATAGAGAAGCCGAAACTTTAGAAAAGCTGGGACATAATGACCAAATTCCCCGACTTTTGGCTTACTTTGAGGAAGACGAAGAATTTTACTTAGTACAGGAATTAATTGAGGGACAACCACTGTCGTGGGAAATGCCACCGGGATCGAGGTGGAGTGAAGAACAGGTAATTCAATTGCTGCAAGATGTTTTACCTATCTTAGAATTTATTCATAGTCATGGGGTGATTCATCGAGATCTCAAACCCGACAACTTAATCCGCCGTGCTTCAGACAATAAAATAGTTTTGGTTGATTTTGGGGCTGTCAAACAAATTAAGAGTTACTCACTAATGACTCCAGAACAGCTGAAAAATGAAACCGTAGCTGTGGGTACTCCAGGCTATATGCCAAGCGAACAGGGACAAGGTAGACCAAGACCTTGTAGCGATATTTATGCACTAGGTATGACTTGTATTCAAGCTCTGACAGGCTTGAGTCCCAAGCAATTAGGAGAGGATGCTAGCAGTGGAGAGATATTATGGCAGCATCACGCTCAAGTCAGCAACCAATTGGCTTCTATCTTGAATAAGATGATACGCCATTACTTTAAATACCGCTACCAGTCAGCAACCGAAGCACTGCAAGCACTCAGTTCCATCACTAATGCCAACACGCCAGCAGCTGTCGCAGCTGTTGTTACCCAAGTGGTGGGTCACTATTTAAAAGATGGCTATGTGACCGCAACCAAAGTGATGAACTATCTTCAAGAACTAGCAAAGCCTTGCTACATTCCGCCGAATCACGAAACATCCTCTGGTTCTACAGCACCACTAACTGCTCCATCCACTCTGCGAGCCTCTGAGGCTCAGAATGCACTGTCAACTACTACTAATCCCACCCAAGCACCTAGCACTTCTCAGTTCAACTTGCGTTCTCTTTCTTCAGCTTCTCCAAAAAGACGATTGTTGATTGGGATTAGTGGAGCGATCGCACTCATTGCTTTTGGTATCATGTCTGCTAATCGCTCACAAAAACCAGCTTCTGAGCCTGCACAAAATGAAGTTAAGCAAGTAGCAACTAATACGAAAGAACCCGAACAGAAAATAGGTTGTCTGGTTGTTGTTAGTTCCTCAAACTTACGCTCTGTATCTGGTTCCAGACAGAGAAAAACAGGGAAAGTAATTAAAGCAGGTACTCAAGTGACAACTACTGGTAAAACTGAGGGTGGCTGGATAGAAATTAGTTCTCCAGAACCGGGTTGGATTTGGAAAAGTCGCACAAAAAACTCTTGTCCTAAATAACAGTTTCCTACCTAATACCATGTCACGTCGATCGCGATCCAAATACGTTGGTAAGGGCATGGCAATGCCCATTGGTGTCAACTTAAGCGAGAAGGAACCAATTGATGAACATCGCAATGTTATTAATAAACGCTGCGATATTATTAACTAAATCTCCTTTCTGTCCCCCCTTCGGGTACTCTTCGAGAACCCCTACGGGGAACGCCAGTCGCCTGCGGAGAAGCCACTGCGTTGGGCGGGTTCCCCGACTTGAAGCAAGTGGCGTTGGAAACCCTCCCGCAGCGCTGGTCTCACCTTGTCTTCCCACACTCCCCACCCTCCCCACACTCCTCAACCCCCAGGTAAATTACTCAGCGGAGTTGGTAAACCGTCAATACTGACAAGATTTTTTTGCTGTTGATATTCTCTAACTCCCTCTTCGCCTTTTTTAGTTGCCCAATTTACTAAAGTCTGGCGCTGTCCTTGATATTCATAGAGAGGGACGCCAAAGCCACAAGAAGTTTGCACTCGTTCAATATCAGCTATGATAATTTGACGCGTTCCAGGCAGTGAAGGAAACCAAGAGTCAAAAGAGTTCCACTCTGGAGTACCGGGTACAATCGTGTATCCTTGACCGTAAAGTCGCAGAATGCGGGCAGGTTCTTGAAAAGCGCAAAATAGAAAGGTAATTCGCCCATTTTCTTGTAGATGGGCTGAAGTTTCGTTACCACTACCTGTAAGATCTAAGTAGCCTACGCGGTGGGGAGAAAGCACGCGAAAACTCTCCATCCCCTTGGGAGAAAGGTTAACGTGACCTGTGGCACTCAAGGGTGCGCTACCTACAAAAAACAGGTGTTGAGCAGCAATAAATTCTTTTAGTTCCTCAGTGATACTGTCAAAAACTTTAGCCATAAACTGTCTAATGCCAAGTAAATTTAGAAATTCTCTGTGTCCTCAGCCTATGCCTTAGCTAAAGATTAAGCAAGGTTGAGTTTTACTCTCATGCAACTTCATCTATTTAACGTGAGTCGGTGCAAATAATCATCACTTGTTTGTAGTTGCGCTACTCTGCGAGAAGCCGCTACTCTACGAGAACGCTTCGCGAACGCGTCTATAGCGCTAAAGCGCAACTACGAGCCAAACAATAATTGCATACCCATTTCTTAGTTGTGAATGCCGTCAATTTTTCTGCCTCCCACCATACAACCTATTCATAGCGCCATTGCTCAACAGGCTGGAGTTAATTTATCTGTGCTACGCCTCGATTTTATGCACCCGTGGGTTAATGGTAATAAGTGGTTTAAGCTGAAGTACAACATCTTGGAGGCTCAACAGCGAAATTTCACAACACTGCTGACTTTTGGTGGTGCTTATTCTAACCACATCTTTGCCACCGCCGCCGCCGGAAATCTTTTTGGATTTCGCACTATTGGCATGATTCGCGGAGAAGAGAGATTGCCCCTTAACCCTACACTGAGTTTTGCCGTGCAACAAGGAATGCAACTTTTCTACCTCGACCGCCAGAAATACCGAGAGCGACAAACCACAGCATTACAAACAGAATTACAGCAACGCTTTGGTGAGGTGTTTATCATTCCTGAAGGCGGCGGCAATCTCAACGGTGTACGCGGTTGCATAGAAATAGTCAACACGGCAGCATTTGATACTGTATGCGTGGCTTGTGGTACAGGTACTACCTTAGCTGGAATTATACTGTCGCTGCAAAAAGGTCAACGCGCCATTGGCTTTCCCGTTCTCAAAGGTGGGGAATTTCTCGCGTCAGAAGTAGATAGTTGGCTGAAGAATTACCTCGCCTCTGGTTTGCCCACTGCTAATGAGGCGATCGCATCCTGGGAATTAATCTGTAATTACCACATGGGTGGCTATGCCAAAGTGAACGATGAACTACTAACGTTTAGTCAGCAGTTCACCCAAGAACATGGCATACCTTTAGATTATGTCTACACCGCCAAAATGTTTTACGGCGTGATGGATTTACTCAAGCAAGGATTTTTTCAGCGAGGCGATCGCTTACTATTGATCCACACCGGCGGCTTACAAGGTAATCTCGGCATAGAGAAGCGATCGCTTCAGTAATGGAACAGGGTCAAGGCATTGCCTCTCACCCGTTCCCTGTTCCTTTGGCATCAATTCAACACTTCAAATATCGCTCTTAAACCGCTGCTATTAAGCGAGTTCATCATGCCTTCCGCATTCGAGCGATTGCTAAATACTCCCACTTGCATGAAGTTTCGACCTTGGGAAACTGTGGGAAAAGCCCCAGGAGCAAGGTATCGCACTAACTCCTGATCCCTTTCTGTTGCTACTTCTACTAAGACGCGGTAACGGACACCCATCGGCCCGACCGCCCCATACTGTGTTGGATTGCTACCCATTGGAGCCACACCAGCAGGTAATGGACTGCTACCCATTGGCACTGCACTGGGAGGCAGCGAACCTGTACCCATTGGCGCTACATTTACATTATTTGGTAACGAACCACCGTAATTTACAACCGGAGAGCTTGCTGGTACTGGCACTTTGCGCATATTCCGAGTATTGCCCATTGGAATATTGGAATTAGGAACGGGCAAAAGATTTGAGTTACCCACGGGAGGGGCTGGTTGCCGTCTTTGTGATGGCTGCTTTTTACCTCTACTTCCTGTAGCTCGTGGTTTGACTACAGAATTGCTCGGAGGTTGAGGTGGGGCAAACTCAATTGCATTGGTATTCACCTGTATGTAATTCAACTGTGGAGTATCAGGTGAATTCCCAGCTACAGGCGGCATACTTGCCGTTGGGGGAACTTGAGGATTTATTGGTGTTTGTCTACCTGACAAACTGCTAGGAACTGGGAAACCGGGAACTGGAGAGTTAACTGTCGGAGTGGGTGGTGGCGGATTCAACGTAGGAACAACACGCGATGTATTGGCTGGTAGCAGTGGCAATAATTGCGGATTTAATTTGCCAATACTCAGGTTATTACCAGAATTGCTGTTGTTGGCTGATGGGACGTTGAGGTTGTTAGGAGTTTCCGAGAGTCCTGGAGCCGAGAAGATAATTTCACCGTTGGTAGGTACGTCTTCGGGGCCACCAGCCGCAGGTTGAGCATTCCGCGCGATCGCTGTTGTCGTTGTCGGAGCTTTCATCTCCACCTTACCAGCAATGCGATTGCTAGTAAGCGTGTTACCAACAGCAGCAATTACTTGTTTGGCAGCGCTGGCGTTAATATCGTAGCGAGTATTATTGCGAAATTGATTACCGCCAGGTTCCGAATCATTACCTAAATCTGGCATGGCTTGGGCGATCGCTACCATACCATCTTCTTTACTACCCTCAATAATGTTATTCCGCAAAACTGGGCGAGCGTTAGCTTGGACGATAATCCCAGCTCTGTTGTTTTGAATTTGATTGTTGGAGATTACTGGTGTGGCATTTTGAGCAATATTAATCCCAAAGCCTGTTTCTTGAAAAAGATTTTCCCGCACTTGAGCTTGAGAAGTCCCAGCGATTGTGATCCCGTTAGCTCCATTACGGTAAAAGCTATTCTGGCTAATAGTTGGTGTAGCATTACCAGTTACAAATACCCCATCTTGGGTATTGCCTGTAAATGTATTTTGTGAAACTACTGGATTACTCGATTCAATCCACAAACCGTAACCGCGGCGATTGGGATTAGTTACTGTCACCCCAGTTAACCCTGCTTGGTTTGCTCCGACAATGGTGACGTTTTGACCTCCAAAACTACGACTGAGGTATTCGCCACCTCCCTGAATCGTAATTCCTTTACCTCGATCGCTAGCATCCCCTTGAATGGAAACACCTTGTCTGAGGATTAACGGAAAGGACTCTCCTGTTTCAGCACTATAAGTACCTGGTGCTAGGGTAATTACTGTATTGCCAGTAGCTTTTTGTAACGCTTGGGTAATTGTTTTTAAAGGAGTGCGATCGCTACCATTACCTTCTTTATCTTCTCCGGTAGCAGGGTTGACAAATAGTACATTAACCTGAGAGAGTTGTTTCTCACCCGCAGGTGGTACTTGGGCAAAAGCACTGCCAAAACTTATTCCCAATAAAGTCAAAGTCGCGAGGCTTATACCAATACTCAAAGATAATACGGAAGCGCGAAAAAGTTTATGAAGTCTAAATTCTGTGTATAAATCTGGGCGATCGCCTTTAGCAACCGCTGTTACTGAGAGAACTTCAGACCTACGATTTCTAGGAAACACAATAGGGGAAATCACCTTGACAGCACTCCTGTGAAGATAGAATAAATTTTTATACTGTGAAGTAATAGTATGTCGATAATGTTACTCAACATCTGAGAGATTGCCTATTGGGAATACACAGTCATGAGTCAAAAGACTGGTTTTTGCGAACTGAGATATTAAGGATGCTGAAACCCAAGTAGATTAACGTCTTCAATGGCTCATACCTGGTAAATCCTCCAAGAGTCGAAAAATATGGCTCTTGTGGCAGATGCTAACTGTTGCGACCAAAGCGCTAACTAGTTAAGAAAAACTGTTAAATTCCGTAGATTCAACATTTTTAAACTATATTAACCATATTTGTGGTATGTGTCTTGCAAATCTGGCAGAAGATAGAAGACACAAAAGCTCTATATTGGAAAATCCGTCATACGGCATAGGGCATTGGTCATTTGCCAGTGGCGAGGGGGAGATGAGGGAGTGTGGGGAGTGTGGGGAGACAAGGGGGAAATAAGTAACAACCAATGACTAATGACCCTTGACTCTTGACTCTTGACCCTTGCCAAGATGTGCCTTCACACACAGACAAAAATAAAGAAATATTAATAGCTTTATAGTTATACAAATATAAATAGTTAAATAATTTTGGGAGAGATAAAAAAGGCAGTACCCGCATCGGCAGTATTATTTGCTGGATCGAGTGATGCGAATGCTGTCTAACCCCAAAATAACTATTCTCTAACTCTGCCATTGACTGTGAACTGACAGACATCCTGAGTCTGTGGCTGACTCTACAACTAATCGCTAGGCGGTATTCGGAGGTTTTGATGGTTTTTCTCTTACCTGGTGTCAAATTCGATCTGGAGATGATTCAAAA
Source organism: Calothrix sp. NIES-2098 (assembly GCF_963875125.1). NCBI lineage: Bacteria > Bacillati > Cyanobacteriota > Cyanophyceae > Nostocales > Calotrichaceae > Calothrix > Calothrix sp. NIES-2098. Next base: position 5,485,833 of record NZ_CAWNKJ010000001.1, on the reverse strand, counting down.
GTACGATGCACCCGCACCCAGATACACCAGTTACCCACCTGCTACTGAATTAAGCGAAGCATTTACCATAAGCGATCTGCAAACTGCGATCGCCGCCTCAAATCTAAGAAAAACTCCCTTGTCTTTGTATTTCCACATCCCTTTTTGCCAAAGTGCTTGCTACTTCTGCGGCTGTAACACAGTAATTTCCAACAACAAGAATATTGCCAAACCCTACCTAGAAAATTTGGTTAAAGATATCAAGCAGACCGCAGCCTTAATTGATTGCGATCGCAAAGTACTTCAAGTACATTGGGGCGGTGGTACGCCTAACTACTTAGAGCTTGAGCAAGTAGAATTCTTGTGGAAAAACATTACTCAACACTTCACCATCGATCCACAAGCGGAAATCTCAATTGAAATCAATCCTCGCTATGTAGATAGAAACTACATTTTATTTCTCAGACAGATAGGGTTTAATCGCATTAGTTTTGGTATTCAAGACTTTAACCACCAAGTTCAAGTAGCAGTGAATCGCATTCAGCCTGAAGAAATGCTATTTGAGGTTATGAGTTGGATTAAAGAAGCCCAATTTGAAAGCGTAAATGTAGACCTGATTTATGGTTTACCTTATCAAACCCGTCAAAGTTTTCGGGAAACCGTGAAAAAGACAATTGAATTAGATCCCGACCGGATTGTTGTCTTTAACTTTGCTTATATTCCCTGGATTAAAGCTGCACAAAAAAATATTCCGGAATCTGCTTTACCTTTACCACAGGAAAAGCTAGAGATTTTGAAAATGACCATTGAAGAACTGACAAGTAATGAGTATATCTTCATTGGTATGGATCATTTTGCCAAATCTAATGATGAATTAGCGATCGCTCAACGTAATGGCACCCTCAAGCGTAACTTTCAAGGTTACACCACCCACGCCGAAACAGAACTCTTTGGTTTTGGTTCCACATCCATTAGTATGCTAGAAGATGCTTACTTCCAAAACCACAAGCAATTAAAAGACTATTATCAGGCAATTACTAAAGATGCTTTGCCTGTGAGTAAAGGTATTAAACTCAATCAAGATGACATTATCAGAAGAGATGTGATTATGAGTATCATGTCTCACTTTCAATTGCATAAGCAAGACATCGCAGAGAAATATCATATCTGTTTTGATGAATACTTCGCTCACGAATTAGAGATGTTGCAGCCGCTAGAAGCTGATGGACTAGTTAGCGTATTAAAAAACTACATTCTAGTTACAGACATTGGCAGATTGCTGGTGAGAAATATTGCTGTCATCTTCGATAACCACTTGAGAATCAAAGAAAAACAATTCTCACGCGCTATATAAGTATGAGAAATGATTAAATAACTCACAGGTGAACATTGATATTTATCCGTGTTTATCTGTGGTGTGAGCGAAATTATTCATACTGATGAAAAAATTGGGCGATCGCATCTGCAAATCCGGCAAATGAGCTATAGTCTTGTGAAACAATAGAGACATTTACACCCAACTTTTTAGCATTAGTAGCTGTATACGGGCCAAAACAGGCAACAATACAATGCCGATAATCTCTATTTGAGTCGAGCATTGCTAAAAAGCTTTCTATTTCTGCTGTGCTACTAAAAGCAATTACATCGATTATTCCTTGACGCAGTAACTCTAATTCAACTGCATAAATTTCTTTATCTACACAGCCAGTAGTATAGGTAGGTACGCGAGTTACCTGTATACCCAATCTTTGCAAACCTGCAATAAAATTGGGTACAACATCCGGCTCTGCGATACCAACAACTACTGGAACTGGTACTAATACTTTTTTCTGATGAATATCAGGAATTTGCGAGAATTCTGCCACAATTCCTGCTGGACTAGATTCTTTAGGAATCAAATCGACTCTGTTACACAGAGATAATAATAATTCTGCATCTTTGCCAATAGCACACAGTTGACAATTTTGCAGTGCATCTGTTGAGATACCCAAAACATTTAAGCGATCAAAAAATGCAGTAATACCGTTTCTACTGGTGAATGCAATCCAGTCAAATTTATTTATTTGTTTTAAAACACTATCTAACTCAGCGTAATCTGTTAACCAAGTGGTTTCTATCGTTGGCATGAGCAAAGGTAAACCACCTTTATTGATGATTTCTTCAGACAACCTAGAAGCATAATTCCTCGGTGCTGTTATTAATATTCTTTTGCCATATAAAGGCAGTTGCTTAGATAGAGTTAGCAATTTACTTTTGTAATTTTCGGGATAACACAAACTCAAATATTAGCAGAAAAGACTATTCTACTAAATAGAAACGCGGATATGGTGGGCGATGCCTAGGGTGTTCACTTTGAGGAAATTTGGGCGTTTTTGATTCATGCTATTTTTGTCTAGCGTCATTGCGAGCATTCGCTGAAAGCGTTCCCGAAGGGTAGCGACGCAATCGCAAATATTCTGGGATTGCTACCCTGCGGGAAGGCTTCGCCTACGTCGTTCCTCCTCTCTGCGAGACGCTACGCGAACGCAATGACGGCACAGATTTTGCATGATTTTTTAACTTCTAAAAAGGCACAGAGTTAACACCTTAGGCGATGCCCACCCTACATTATTTCTTATGTTTTTGAAGAAACTCCTGTTTGAGATTCATCTACAACTACACCCTGATCGGTTGTTTCAATCGGCGCATCAGCAAGACGACTCCATTCATTCCATGAGCCATCATAATTTCGCACATTGGGATAGCCGAGTAAATATTTCAAAACAAACCAAGTATATGCCGATCGCGCACCAATAGCACAGTAAGGAAATACTTCTTTGTCAGGTGTAATACCTTTGCTACTGTAGAGATTGCGCAACTCCTGGGCTGACTTAAAGGTTCCATCTTCATTCAAGGTCAGGGTATGCTCAATATGCACTGCACCCGGAATATGTCCGGCGCGTTCTGTTCCTTGTGGCGGCTGCATCATGAAGATTTCGCCACTGTATTCTTGAGCAGTACGCACATCCAATAATACGCGATTTGCTTGGTTGAGAGATGCTTGCACTTCCGCCTGTAAAACTCGCAAGTCAGCATCGGCTGCTTTGGCGCGGTATTGGGTGGGGGTAAAGTTGGATAATTCCGTTGCTAATGGACGATTTTCTGCTACCCATTTCTGATGCCCACCATTGAGAACGTATACTTTATCGTGTCCAACGGTTTTCAACAGCCAGAAAATCCAGGCTCCTGTTCCGGGATAACTACCATAGGGAACAACAATTGTTTCAGAGGAAATACCCGATCGCATCAGCAACTTTTCTATCGCCGTTGGATCTAAATTCATCCGCAAATCTGGCATTAATAGATCGGTGAAGATATTCCAAAAGACTGCGCCAGGGATGTGCGCATTTTTATATGGTTCTGGACTGGTATCAACCTCAACCACGCGCACGCTAGGATCGTTGAGATTTTCCATCAGCCATTGGGTATCGATAAGAACTTCAGGATGAGCATACTCAGACATGGGGTGTTCTCCTGTAACTTGCACTAAAGCTAAGATTAGGAGAAGGGTATTAGCTACGCCCAGTCCTCGATCGAGTACAGTTTTCGACACGCTAATTATGAAAAATTCCTTGCAGTCGCTCTTTGAAGCCATCAACCAGGCACAGAATGAACAAGAACTGCGATCGCGTGTCGTGCCGAAACTGGGTGAGTATTTTGTTACTAAAAAATCGGGGGTTTTCTTCTTCGACCAACTTGCTTTTATAGATCGCAAGCTTCAGAAAACCTTCCAAACTGCACTCTCAATCGAACATAATCCTGTTGCGCGTTACTTAGTGGAACGCCATGCTCCCGTCCATGAAGCATTGGTGACATCACCGAAGGTCTGGAGCATGATTTGTCCCCGACCGGATCATTGGCACGTAATGGCAGGGCCGATTGTCAGCCACGGACAATTAGTAGGTGCAATCGGCTTCACCCGCGAACAGACAATGACTGCATTTGATGCGCAAGATTTAGCAGATTTAAGCGCCCTCTGTTTGCACCTATCTATTTGGAATGCCACAGTGCGATCGCAGTATAAACCTGCAAAGAGCGATGCCTGCGGCGGGCTACGCCAACGCTTAACGCCGCGAGAATTGCAAATAGCAGAATTGGTTGCGTTAGGTTACACAAACGCAGAAATTGGTAAAGAACTTTGGATTACAGAAAATTCTGTCAAGCAAGCTTTGAAGCGAATGTTTCGTAAGCTTGAAGTTTCCTCACGTGCTGAGATGGTTGCTCAACTGTGGAAAGATAAAAAGCGTTCTTCACCCACAGCCGAGCAATCTAATTTAATACTTAACACGTAGTAAAAGGTAATTGATTGTTCAGATGGAGTTATACCAATTCACAAAAAACCCGATCTAAATAGTTTTTTTGTAGGGGTTTAGCACTGCTCATACGTGTCAACTTAAGCTAAAAGCTATATACGGCGCGTGTTGTACAAATCCCTAGCCCTCATCCCCTAACCCCTTCTCCCTCAGGGAGAAGGGAAATTGAATCTCTTGCTCCCCTCTCCTGGTGGGAGAGGGGCTGGGGGTGAGGGCAGAACGTTGTCGCCAAGCGGGTTTCACGTTAAGTTTACACAGGTGAGCATTGCTAAACCCTTACCCCCTCCTAGCAATGTATTTTATTACTTCTGTCTAAGTTGCTGTTGCAGCCTTAATATTTCCATTTGCTGTCTTTGTTGTTGTAGTAATTGCTCTTGTCTCAATTGTCCAAATGGTTGTCTGATTTGATTTTGTTGCCCAAATTGTCTAAACGGTTGTTGTCTGATTCGATTTTGTTGTCTAAATTGTTCAAGACGCTGTTGTTGCATTAGCATTTGTTCATCCTGCTGCCGCCTAAATTGTTCCCATTGTTGTTGAGAAGATGACATTTGTTTGTTCAAATTTAGACTCTGGGATTCTAGCGGCTGGTTTTGAGCGATCGCCTGAGCGATGTCTGCTCGTGCAGGAGAATAAATCGCTAAATCTATTGTCAAGATAGTGAGTAATAGCCCTGATTTAACTAATAATGAATGAGTCACGTCGCTTCGCTCCGAATTCAAGATTCAAAATTAATAATTGCCATCAATAAATTTAGTTGCTCTGTATATTTTCGGTTTTGCTTATACAGTTCTCTCAAGCTTATGAATTATGCGATCGCATTCAACTTGCAGGTAACTCTTACCTTAAATCATCCCTATATATATTGATTAAATATTGATATTGCTGTCTTTGGTTCTCGCTGCGCTAAGTCTGAGAATTGTTCAAGTTCAATGAAAGCGATCGCTCTCTAGCTCTATTAACTATTTTACAAAATCTTCCATCGATTGACTTCTGACTTCCGGTACAATGACGTAACTTTGTTGACGTTGGGAATTTACCGCGAATACGGTGAAGATTATTGTAAAATCTACTGCTGCTAGCTATGCCCCTGACATTTACCTTCGCTCTGAGTCAACAGCAAACCTTTGAACTGCGCTGTAATTATGGTTCGCGTCGCTTGGATAAAGCGGAGTTAGCAGCACTGATTGATTTGTGCGAGCAAAATTATTACACGCAACAAGTAGACCGCTTACCCGATCTCACTCAGTTGGGACGGCGACTTTATCAATGGCTGGATGGGAAGGAAGGCTGGCTGAGAAGGGCGCTGGATGAGGCGGATGAGCAGACGATTTATTTAGATTTGATTCAAACTAGTGAAGCACAGGGGTTAAACGCAGATACCCAACGGGTAGCCTTGGGATTAGCGCATTTACCTTGGGAATTGCTACATGATGGCAATGGTTTTTTAATCGAACGCCGGGATATTTCTGTGTTACCTGTGCGTGCTGTGCAGCAGCGTCAAACCCAAGTAATTGGCGTGCAAAATCGCCCGTTGCGGTTGCTGTTTATGGCGACTGCGCCGGAAGATCCGCGAGTTCCACCGTTGGGATTTGAGCGCGAAGAAGCGAACATTTTACAAGCAACCAAGGATCAGCCTTTGGCGTTGATTGTTGAGGAAAGTGGCTCGGTTGCAGAGTTAGCCAATTTGGTGAAATCTTACCCAGAAGATTATTTTGATGTCTTTCACCTCACGGGACACGGGATAATTTATTCCCAAAAAGATTACGGCTTTTTGCTGCCCAAGGGGAAAACCCTTCCAGATAATACTCCCTGCTTTATTACCGAAGATGAGGTGGGGAATTTACAACTTACCACCGTCAACGATCTAGCTAAAGCCTTTCGCGGACGCTGGCCGCGTGTAACTTTTCTTTCTGGCTGTCATACGGGACAGGTTCCGAACAAAGGAACAGTACCTTCAATGTCGCAGGCCTTGGTGAAAGCGGGGGCGGGTATGGTTTTAGGTTGGGCGCGTCCGGTGTTAGATAATACGGGTATTGTAGCAGCACAGGCACTTTATCAAGAATTGGCGACGGGGGCGACGGTGGAAGCGGCTGTGAAAGCCGCGCAGCAGGAGATGCTTGATAAAGAACGCACCGACTGGCATTTATTGCGGGTGTATCGGGATACGCGCCCCATCAAGCAACTCGTGACACCGTTGGAAACCGACAACCGTAAAAGTCTGAAGCGATCTCTAGCGCCAGAGCAAGAATTTCTCGATGAGCATAATCAAATTAAAGTTGCCAATCGGTTTGAATTTGTGGGACGCAGACGACCTTTGCAACGTTGTCTTAGAGCGTTGCGGAAAACTAGCGACGAAATCGGCGTGTTTATTGCGGGGATGGGGGGACTGGGGAAAAGTACGCTGGCGGCGCGGTTATGTACGCGAGTTGAGGCGCAGCGTCCCAAATTTGCGCGGGTGGTGTTAATTGGCCCTCTGGATGAAAGCGGTTTGCTGAATAAGCTTTCTAGCAAGTATGAACGGTTTGCTGATGTTCCAGCACTGTTGAATGAACCAAAGGTAACTCTTAAAGGACGGTTGCAAAACTTTTTTGCGGCGATTGAACAAGAACACAACCAACCTTTGCTGCTGGTGCTGGATGACTTTGAGCAAAATATCCCCACAGCTAATATTGAAGATGGTTCGCTGCGGATGACAGCACAGGCTTATGAGATTTTAGAGGCAATTTGTGCGTCATTGGCAGAGAATGGGGGAGAAAGTCGGCTGATTGTTACCTGTCGTTATTTAAAGCCAGATACTTTACCACCTCATCGTCTGCACTTGGAATCTTTGGCGGGGATGAGCAGCAGTGATATTGATAAAATCTGCTTTGCTTTAGATAAGGAAGTCAAGCAGCAGTTAAGAACGCAACAGATTCTCAAGATTGCGCATGGAAATCCCCGGTTGCTGAAGTGGCTTTTGGAGGTGATACAGCAGCCAGGATCGGCGGCGGATGAATTATTGAGTCGGTTGGAAGCGACTGAGCAGAAATTCCGCGAAAATATTTTGGCGCAAACTCTGCTGGATGCGTTGGAAGTGGAGGAGCAAAAGTTTCTGGCGCGGTTGAGTGTGTTTAATTTGCCTGTGACAGAGGAGATTGTGCGGGCAATTTCTCCCTCCAATGAATTGGCAGTTTTGGGCAAGTTAACCAGCCTTAGCTTAGTTGAATCTGCTACTACTCACCCCAATCAGCCAGTTAATTACCGGGTGACGACAATTTTAGAACCGTTGTTAGAACCAGTGTTGACTGAAGAAGAATGGCAAGCAACGCGACAGGAAGGGGTGAAGAAAATTTATCAAGCTTGGTGGGAGGAGTCTGAGCAAAGAACGGAAGCAGAAGCACTGGAAATTATGCGGTTGGGATTGCTGGCACAAGACCAGGAAATTGCTGTAATTATTGGGCAAAGAATCGCTACTTTTTGGTCGAACACTTACCGTTATGTGGAAGTAGTACAACTTTGTTCTCAAATACTGCAAAATTTTTCGGATTACCGCATCTTGGCAAGCATTGCACCAGCAGAATTTGTATTAGGAAGTGCCGAAAATGCACTGAGCCATTATCAGCAAGCCTTGGATTGTTGCCCTGAGGAGGATGAAATGTGTAAAGCTACTATATTCCATAACACAGCAGGTCTAATGGCCCAAAAAGGAGACATTCATGGAGCGCTACAATTCTGGCAGGAATCATTAAAAATTAAAGAGTGCATTGGCGATTTAGAAGGAAAAGCTCTTACCCTCAACGATATGGCACGGGTTATTGCCCAACAGGGTGACATCCACAAAGCACTTCAATTGTCTAGACAAGCGTTGGAAATTGAGGAGCGTACAGGGAATCTCCAAGGAAAAGCTAATGTTCTCCACCAAATAGCGAGAGTCCTAGCCCAACAGAGTGACATCTCACAAGCGCTGCAATTATGGCAGGAATCTTTAGAAATCAAGGACGAAATTGGAGATGCTCTAGGAAAAGCTGCTACACTCCACCAAATGGCAAGAGTGATAGCCCAACAGGGAGACATCCCACAAGCACTGCAATTATGGCAGGAATCTTTAGAAATTGATGAGGGTATAGGCAATGCCCAAGGAATTGCCGCTACTCTCAATGATATGGGACAAGTGATTGCCCAACAAGGTGACATACCGCAAGCAATGGAGTTATGGCAGCAAGCCTTGGAAATTAGCGAGCGCATAGGCTCTGCCCAAGACCAAGCTTCCGCCCTCAGCGGTATAGGATGCGTACTTTTCCAAGAGGGCGATATACCGCAAGCACTGAATTTATGGCAACAAGCTTTGGCAATTAATGACCGTATTGGTGATGCTAGAGCAAAAGCCTACATCCTAAATAACATGGGTCAAGCAACTCTCAAACAGGGTGACATACCGCAAGCACTGAATTTATGGCAACAAGCTTTGACAATTAGTGAGCATATTGGTGATGCCAGAGGGAAAGGTTTCACACTAAACAATATGGCGTGTATAGCCTTTGAACAAGGTGAAATTTATAGAGGTTTAGAGTTACTAGAATTGTCAGCACGAGCTTTCGGAGAGTCAAAAGCTTATGTAGATTTAGTAAAAGTCCTAATTAACTTGGGCGTAGCATCTGCAAGTAAGTGTCTTATTTATCTAACTCAAGCTACGTGGCTTTGTCTGAAGATTCAAACCCCTTTATCAAACGCTATTGCGCCAATTATTGCTTTATATAAAGCAGTACCTCAAGGCGATGAATTACAAGCTTTGCTAGGGGCAACGGCAATGTTCTTGTGTAATTACCGAGGTGAAGGTCATCCGCAATTAGAGGAACTTCAACGGCTTAGTCTGGGGATAATATCAGGGGCGGCGGATAGACAGGGAGTTAAGACACAGGAAGCGTTTGATGCTTGGGTTGTCCAGCAAAGGCTAAATGATCCAGAATATTTCCTTCCTCGACTCAATCAACGCCTAGAGGAGATTGTTGGGGATGGGTGGGTGTTTGAGCGTAGTCAGGTTGTGGGAGATGAGGGGGATGAGGGAGTGCGATCGCTGCTTGAGCAATGAAGATAAACTAAGGCAATGGGCGCTGACGTAACTGTGTACGCTCTACAACTGTAAAATTTCCTTCTAATGATATGCCTTCTATACTCAAAAGGCGTAGCAAGTCTTCAGCTGGTTCCTCTGGCGTAGCTGGAAAATAGCGGAAATAAACAACACCGACTGGCGATGGCATTCGCAGGCGGTAAATTAACTCACCATAATCTCGGTCAAATTTCAGAATGATTTGCCCCTCACGAACTGCGCGTGTCAAAACTTCAGAATCTTCTGCACCTGCTGCGTCTTCGCTTCCATAGGCTACATCGTAACCAGCAGAGCGCAAATATCTAACGCTCATCACAGGAAAATTCTCATTTGCGAGAAACCGCATCATCCCGCCTCAGACAAAAGCGGTAGGGTATACAAAGATTCTTCACGCATACACTCTGCTGTAAAAGCAAATACTGCCCTTAGTGCTTCTTTTGTCAGGGTGGGATAGTTTTCTAGCACTTGTTGTTCTGTCCATCCCGCCGCAAACAAACCCAACAAGAACTCTACAGATAAACGAGTTCCTTTGACAGTCGGCTTACCCAGCAAAATTTTGGGATCTGAATGAATGTACTGTCGCCAGTCCATAGTTTTTACTCCGACAAAGTTACAACCATTTTTGCACAGGATGATTTTTGTTTGGTTGCCTAGAGAGGAGATGGGATGAAGATAAGGAAGATGCGATCGCCTTGATGAATTTTTGGAAGATTTCCCCACTGTAAGCCGCGTACAGGTGCAAAAATATTTACAGTTATTGCGATCGCCTCATATTATATCCATTTAAGTAACCGTCATTGCGACCTAAAGGAAGCAATCGCAAGGGTTGGGATTGCTTCGCTCCACTACCCTGCGGGAAGCCGCCTTCCAGGCGTCTACGTTCCACTCGCAATGACAAGTTTGTATCCATAGTTAACATTGGATATTTGTTAATGAGGATAAAAGCCACATTCCCGGAGCAAATAGCCACGTTCCCGAAGCAAATAGCCACATTCCCCGAGCAAATAGCCACGTTCCCGAAGCAAATAGCCCCATTCCCGAAGCAAATAGCCACGTTCCCGAAGCAAATAGCCACATTCCCCGAGCAAATAGCCACATTCCCGGAGCAAATAGCCACATTCCCCGAGCAAATAGCCCCGTTCTCGGAGCAAATAGCCACGTTCCCGGAGCAAATAGCCACATTCCCGGAGCAAATAGCCTCATTCACCAGGGCGATGGAATGACAATTAGACCGCAAGGGATACATAAGTGCCGTAAAATTATCATTTATCGGCATCTGCTACCCCCTTGACCCTCATGTATTGCGATTACCTGGTTCAAATTCTGACTGCCCGCGTTTACGATGTTGCCCAGGAAACACCTTTAGAGTATGCCCCAAATCTTTCTAGGAGACTCAACAATAAGCTATTGCTAAAGCGGGAGGATATGCAGTCAGTATTTTCCTTCAAGCTGCGTGGCGCTTATAACAAGATGATCAACCTGCCACCGGATTTACTCGCGCAGGGTGTCATTGCAGCATCGGCTGGCAATCATGCTCAAGGAGTGGCTCTAGCTGCCAGTCGGTTGGGAACGCAAGCAATTATTGTTATGCCTGTCACCACACCCCAGGTAAAAGTGGATGCTGTGAAAGCACGGGGGGGACAGGTGATATTACATGGTAATACTTACGATGATGCTTATGCCTATGCCCGTCAACTGGAAGTAGAAAAGGGACTCACGTTTATTCACCCGTTTGACGATCCAGATGTGATTGCGGGACAGGGTACGATTGGCATGGAAATTCTGCGGCAATATCAACAACCCATCCATGCAATTTTTGTCGCCATTGGTGGCGGCGGATTAATTGCTGGGATTGCAGCTTATGTCAAGCGGTTGCGTCCAGAAATCAAGATTATTGGTGTGGAACCAGTCGATGCTGACGCGATGAATCAATCGCTAAAAGCTGGACATCGGGTGCGCTTATCCCAGGTGGGGTTATTTGCCGATGGCGTAGCAGTGCGGGAAGTCGGGGAAGAAACCTTTCACTTGTGCCAGCAATATGTAGATGAAATCATTTTGGTAGATACCGATGCTACCTGCGCCGCCATTAAAGACGTATTTGAAGACACGCGATCGATTTTAGAACCTGCCGGAGCATTGGCGATCGCAGCTGCCAAAGCCTACGCCGAACGCGAGCAAATCGAGGGACAAACCTTAGTTGCCGTCGCCTGCGGTGCTAACATGAACTTCGACCGCCTGCGCTTTGTCGCCGAACGCGCCGAATTTGGCGAACGCCGCGAAGCCATCTTTGCTGTAGCGATTCCCGAAGAACGGGGAAGTCTGCGGAAATTTTGTGAATGTATCGGCAAGCGTAACCTAACTGAATTTAACTATCGCATTGCCGATGAAAAAGAAGCACATATTTTCGTCGGCGTACAAATTCAAAACCGCGCCGATGCAACCAAGATGCGAGAAACCTTTGAAGGCTGCGGTTTCCAAACCATCGACTTAACCGACGACGAACTCACAAAATTACATCTGCGCCACATGGTTGGCGGACATTCTCCTTTAGCACATAATGAATTACTCTACCGCTTTGAGTTTCCCGAACGTCCTGGCGCGTTAATGAAGTTCGTTGGTTCTATGAGTCCCAACTGGAATATTAGTATGTTCCACTACCGCAATAACGGTGCAGATTACGGGCGAATTGTCGTAGGTATCCAGGTTCCACCGCAGGAGATGGCAGAATGGCAGGCATTTCTTGATACACTGGGTTATCGCTATTGGGACGAAAACAAGAATCCAGCCTATAAGCTATTTTTGGGGTAGAGCGATCGCGTAGAGTTAAAAGAGCAATTATTTCTGTTCCCAAATAATGAACAGAGAATATACTTCTTGCAAAAGTCGTGATTTTCAAATTATTCTTTGCAACGGCAGTTGCTACCCTGCGGGAACGCCTCCAGCGAACAAGTCGGGAAACCCCCGCAACGCGCTGCCTGGCCTTTGCGTGAGCTTTTAAAGAATATTTTTAGCGACTACCGAAGTATTTATGCAAAAAATATCACTAGGCAAGCATTTTAAACCAAACTAAACCTTAAGATGCCTTCTAAGCGAATCTTGTTTATTAGTAACGGACATGGCGAGGATAACCACACCTCTCATGTTATTCAAACCCTGCAACAATTGAGTCCTTCTCTGGAGATGGCAGCAATGCCGATTGTAGGGGAAGGAAAAGCTTACCGCAGTTTAAACATTCCCATCATTGGCCCGACACAAACGATGCCCTCTGGCGGATTCTTTTACATGAAGCGCCTCTATTTGCTCAAAGATTTTCAATCGGGGTTGATTGGGTTAACGTGGCGACAGTTACAAGCGGTGTTGCAGTATGCTCCCGACTGCGATTTGATTATGGCTACTGGGGATTTTGTCTCCCAGACATTTGCTTATTTAACCAAGCGCCCTTTCGTTTCATTTATCTCTTGTCTTTCTGCGCTGTATGAAGGGCGATTGCGGATCAATCCGCTACTGTGGCACGATTTGAATTCTGCTCGATGTCTGGCAGTTTTCACCAGAGATTCTTATACGGCTACTGACCTTCAACGCCAAGGTATAGCTAAAGCGCAGTTTGGCGGGATTCCAGCTTTAGATCGCCTCGTCCCGACTGGTAAAGACTTGCACCTCAAACCCGACATTCCGGCGATCGCTCTCCTTCCAGGGTCACGGATGCCAGAAGCAGCGCGAAATTTCTGTTTGCAGTTGCAACTGGTGGTAGAAATTGCCAAAGTAATGCCTGAATCAGGATTTCAGTTTCGCGCCGCCTTAGTACCAAGTTTGATGGCACAATTAGACGACATTGCTAAAACTCAAGGTTGGCAATTGCATCAAGGCGTACTTACCTATTCCCCTTCTGGAAGTTCTGCTGAGGAATCACCGCTTGTAGAAGTGAGATGTTATGCAGATGCCTTCAGCGATATCTTGTATTACTCTAACCTCGTCATTGGTATGGCAGGATTGGCGGTGGATTTAGCAGTAGCGATCGGCAAACCGATTATCCAAATTCCCGGAGAAGGGCCTCAATTTACCTATCAATTTGCAGAAGCGCAAACCCGGCTATTGGGCATTTCTGCCCAAACCATCGGCACAGGCCCAGCAACCCCACAGACTCTCAAACAAGCGGCTCAAAGAGTAGTTGAAACTTTACAAGATGCAGACTACCTAGCTAAGTGTCAGCAAAATGGCCCGGAGCGATTTGGCCCGCCCGGCGCATCTGAAAGAATAGCCCACTTTTTGCTCGCTTCTTTAGGAGAAATTGAGTAAAAATTTCGTCAGAATTCAGGTGCTGCTGCCAAATTTCAATCATGAAGATAAGGATAACAATCAAGAATTAAACTATGAAAGTTCGCTCTAGCTACTGGCAACTGTTACCTTATCTGTGGCCCCAATGGCCGCTGTTAGTTCGGGGATTCGCCTGTATCTTAGGATTTGTGTTGCTCACTGTAGCACTGCCCTATCTAGCAGGTCAGGTCGCTTTTTTTGTCGGTCAGGGAAATGTTAACCAGATTGCCTACTGGCTGGGACTAGCTACTGTGGTATTTTTGCTGCGAGGGCTTTGTCAATACGGGCAGAATGTCTTCACGATCGCTGCTGCTCTGAATATGGTTTTTGAGTTGCGTAAGCGGGTTTACGCTCACTTGCACAAACTCGGATTGGATTACTTTGAAACCACACAGACGGGGGATCTTACCTATCGGCTGACTGAAGATATCGACCGTGTAGGCGAGATTGTAGAAAAGTTATCCCATCAGTTTCTTTCCAATCTCTTGCAGGTAATTGCGATTCCCATTTACATGCTTTACCTGAATTGGCAACTCACCCTAGCAGGTTTGCTTTTGGCTCCAATCATGGCTTGGTTGATTGGAGCATTTGGTCAGCGATTACTCGTGTTATCTCGCCAGAGTCAAAATCAGGTTTCCAATTTGTCGGCGCTATTAACTGAAGTATTTGCTGGGATTCGTGTTGTTCAAGCTTTTGCAGCCCAAGGGTATGAAGTCAAGCGATTCAACCAGGAAGCAGATCGTAATCGTCAAGCTAAGTATCGCGCTCTACAACTCAAATCGATTCAATTTCCCGTTATTGGTTTTTTAGAAGCAGTTAGCATTATGCTGCTGTTTCTTTTGGGAGGATGGCAGATTTCTCAAAATCAGCTGACACCTCAAGGCTTTATCAGTTTCTTAGCTGCTGTGGCTATACTGATTCAGCCAATCGACTTGTTGATTAGCAATTACAACGAATACAAACAGACCGAGGCTTCTGTAGAACGCGTCTTTGAATTGATGGCGAAGCAGCCAAGTTTAAGCGAAAACCCGAATGCTAAGGAACTACCACGAGTTGCTGGCAAAGTAGAATATCGTCATGTTAATTTCGCCTACAATCTAGGTCAGCCAGTCCTCAAGGATCTTAGTCTGCAAGCTGCTCCAGGTAGTGTGATTGCTTTGGTTGGTGCTTCTGGGGCGGGTAAATCGACGTTAATTAACCTTTTGCTTCGCTTTTATGACCCCCAAGTCGGCGAAATTCTCATTGATGATATTGATATCCGCGATGTCACGCTTACCAGCTTGCGCCATCAAATTGGCATTGTTCCCCAAGACATTACGCTATTTTCAGGAACGATCGCCGAAAATATCGGTTACGGTCAAGAAGAATTAGACTTTGCAGCCATAGAAGCAGCAGCAAAGATTGCCAACGCTCACTCGTTTATCACCCAATTTTCCCAAGGTTATCATAGCTGGGTAGGCGAGAGGGGAGTGAACCTCTCCGGCGGACAACGCCAAAGATTAGCGATCGCCAGAGCGATCGTCAACGATCCGCGAATTCTTATCCTGGATGAAGCCACATCTGCCTTAGATTCCGAGTCAGAAGCCCTAGTTCAAGAAGCACTAGAGCGAGTGATGCAAAACCGTACCGTGTTTATCATCGCCCATCGCTTAAGCAGCGTTCGTCGGGCTGATTGCATTCTCGTACTAGAACAAGGACAGGTGGTTGAAACTGGTACTCACGCCGCCCTACTGGCTCAGGAAGGACGCTATGCCCGTTTTTATGCCCAACAGTTTTACTCTACAGATGCGGTAAGGGAGTAAGGAGTAGGTACAGACGATTAATTGCATCTCTACAGGAGGTCAAGAGATTTTCAGGTTATGGCATTTTAGGTTTTAGATCTGGGGTCATCGTGCTAAAACGAGAAAATTTTGCGCTTGTATATTGAAAGAGTGTGGTAGACCGAATTTACGCTGGTTCTATCGAAACCGACCTTAGCAGGGGCTAAACTAGCGAGGCAATAATTTATGAGTCAAACTTTACGTAAAATAGTTACATTTGATGAATTCGTTGATAAATATCCAGATAACACAGGAAAACGCTACGAACTACATGATGGAGTAGTAGTTGAAATGCCACAGCCATTAGGGGATCATGAACAGGTAGTTGTATTTTTAGCCACAAAAATTACTTTAGAATATAGTCGCCTAAACCTACCCTATGGCATACCAAAAACAGTATTAGTTAAACCACTGGAAAACGAATCAGCTTACTCGCCAGATGTGCTGTTACTAAATCTACCTAATTTAGTAAATGAGCCTCGCTGGAAAAAAGAATCTACAGTCAGCTTTGCAGCATCTATTCCTTTAGTAATTGAGGTAGTAAGTACCAATTGGCGTGATGATTATCATAAAAAATACGCCGATTATGAGGAAATGGGAATTCCTGAATATTGGATAGTTGATTATGCTGCTTTAGGTGGTAGGGAGTTTATAGGCAAACCCAAACAACCTACTATCTTAGTTTGCTGCTTGGATGAAGATGAGTATCAGGTTAGGAAATTTCGCGCTCAAGACCGCATCGAATCACCAACTTTTCCTGAATTGAATTTAACCGCCGAACAGATTTTTCAAGCTGGAAGCCTGTCAACTTAGGGACTACCCGAACAAGGTACTCATAAAAATCCGGACTAAAAGCTATTTTTGGGTAGAGCGATCGCCTAATATTTTAGAGAAAAGAGCGTAGTTTACTGCCAAAGGCATCGCTTCTATACAGTAACAATCAACCTGATGTTTCAATCAACTAGTAAAAAGCCAAAATTTAACAGCTTGGCAACATACGCTAATAGAAACTTACTTCGTGAAGTAGAACTTTTGAGGATTAGCGCTAGTAGAAAACAAGAGCAAAAACGTAAAGGAACACTCGGTCAATTTTTTACTCCCGCACCAGTAACAGAATTAATGGCTGGGATGTTTAACAAACTAAATCTGACTCGCATATCTTTACTGGATGCTGGCGCAGGAGTTGGCTCATTAATTGCAGCGTTTGTAGCTCACCTTTGTCAGCAACAACAACGCCCAGCTAATTTAGATATTATTGCCTATGAAATCGATCCTTTTCTGATTAACTATTTGCAGCAAACATTAGAACTATGTACCAAAGAATGTCAAATAGCTGGGATTTCTTTGAAATATTACATCCGCGATCGGGATTTTATTCAAGATGCTGTCAGGTTGCTTCAGCCTAGTTTGTTCGATAATCCTGATAATTTAAGATTTACACACGCTATTCTCAACCCCCCATATTTAAAAATTAATGCTCAATCTCAGGTGCGAAGCTTATTACGTTCTCTGGGATTAGAAACCAGTAATCTTTATACAGGTTTTATGGCTGCTACAGCCCAACTTCTTCAGCCAGGAGGGGAGTTTGTAGCTATTTCACCGCGTAGTTTCTGTAATGGCCCCTATTTCCAAGACTTCCGCAAGATGTTTTTGGAAATGATGGCTTTAGACCAGATACATCTTTTTGAATCAAGACAAAAAACTTTTAGCGAAGATGAAGTTTTACAAGAAACAATTATTATTCATGCCATAAGACAAAAACAAAAATTTGACAATGTACTCATCACCACATCTGTAAATGCTGATGATGATTTTTTGACGTCCAATTGTTTACCTTATGCGGAAATAGTTCATCCCAACGATACGCAACAATTTATCCATATTATTCCAGATACCCTAAGTCAACAGGTAATTCAACAAATGGCGAATTTTACCTGCACATTACAGGATTTGGGATTAACTGTTTCTACAGGACGTGTTGTAGATTTCCGTGCTAAAGAATATCTGCGTTTACTACCAGAGAAAAATACTGTTCCCTTGATTTATCCATTAAATTTATCAGCAGGATATGTTGAGTATCCTAAGGTCACTAAAAAACACCAAGCTTTAGTTTATACAGAAAAGACTTGTTCTCTATTGGTACCGAACGAACATTATGTTTTGACTAAACGATTTTCCACAAAAGAGGAAAAAAAGCGAGTCGTTGCTGTTGTATATGATGCTAACCGAGTTAATTGCGATCGCGTAGGTTTTGAAAATCACCTAAACTACATTCACAAAGATGGAACGGGACTGGATATTACTTTAGCACGAGGTCTTGCAGCTTATCTTAACTCCAGCCTTGTAGACGCATTTTTTCGTTTATTTAATGGACACACTCAGGTTAATGCAAGCGATTTACGCAATTTAAAATACCCAACAATAGAGCAATTAATAACTTTAGGGAGCAGTATTGGAGAATATTTTCCATCACAATCAGAACTCGATGGACTTGTACAACAATTATTAAATATGACAAATCAGTCTGAAAACGACCCTTTGAGCGTTAAAACTCGTATTGATGAAGCACTACAAATATTAATTGAACTTGGACTACCACGGGCACAACTTAATGAACGTTCAGCCTTAACCTTGCTGGCTCTACTTGGCTTAAAATCGAACGATCCTTGGTCTGAGGCTGCATCTCCTTTAATGGGGATTACACCGATGATGGAATTTATGGCACAGCACTATGGCAAATCATATAAACCGAACACACGCGAAACTGTTCGCCGCCAAACAGTTCATCAATTCTTAGATGCAGCTTTGATAATTACAAATCCCGATGCTCCTGAACGTCCCATTAACAGTCCAAAAACTGTCTATCAAATTGAAGAAACTGTACTGAAATTACTACGTACTTATGGAACTCCTAAATGGCAAAAAAGCATTCATACTTACCTAGCTTCAGTCGAAACTCTAAAAAAACGTTATGCTCAAGAACGAGAATTAGCACGTATCCCCATAGTGATTGAAGGAGAGGTGAAAACGCTATCTCCAGGTGGGCAAAATATTTTAATTGAGAAGATTATTAATGAATTTGCACCTCGGTTTACACCTGGTGGAAAATTAATTTATGTTGGCGATACAGATGAAAAATTTGCTCATTTTAATGAAAGTGCATTGAGAGATTTAGGTCTGAATGTTGATACTCATGGGAAAATGCCCGATGTGATTATCCATCACTTAAAAAATAACTGGTTAGTTTTAATTGAGGCGGTAACTTCTCACGGATCAATTAACCCTAAGCGCAAGCAAGAACTTAAAAATATCTTTGCTGATATAACAATTCCTCTAGTAATGGTGACAACTTTCTTAAGTCGTAAAGCTATGGTAGAGTACTTGGACGAAATTGCCTGGGAAACTGATGTTTGGGTTGCTGAAGATGCTACTCATCTCATCCATTTTAATGGTGAATATTTATTACAGGCTTATCAAAGAAATTCAGAAACAACATAAGCTGAATTTCGATAAGTTTGTAGTAGTTAAAAATCTGGTCTGAAGTCCTGACTAAGAAGTTATTTCAACTGATAAGCAAGTGCAATCCACTCATCTTGGCGTTCGCAATCGAAATACTCAAATCCTGCTTCTGTGAATGCTGTAGCCAAATCTTCTTCAGCATCTACAGTAAAACCAGCAGCAATTACCAGTCCATGTGTATGAGTTTGACACAGCGCTTTTTGGTAATCAGGAGCTAAGGCAATATGTATTCTAGCGGGAATATTTGCAACGATCAGGTCAAATTGATTTTTCGCCTCAACTGTGGGCACATTATTAATAGAGTCGCCACCTAGCCAATGTCCAAAATCGCTACCACATCCCAGGCTACCTTCTGTGACTGTTACTTGCTGCTCTACGCCATTACGCGATACAGCATCTTGAGTTGCTTGCACAGCAATAGTGTCATTGTCTAAAGCTAAAACATTCGCCCCAAGTTTTGCGATCGCTACACTCAAAATACCAGAACCAGACCCCAAATCAAGCACATTCATTCCTGGGGTAATATGACGCTCAAGTAGTTTCAGGCTGAGTATGGTTGCAGGATGTAACCCACTACCAAAAGCCAGGCTGGGTTTCAGTATTAAGGTGATTTCCTCTGCTTGCGCACCATATGGCAGATCGGCAGAAAGGACAACAAACTTTTGCCCAATTCTGTGTATGAGGGAACTTGCGAGTTCTGCATCTACTGGTTTTTCTTCAACTACAGCCATCTGGAGATCGCTAGCCAGCCCTGTGCGTTGCAATGGTGAGAATAATTTGGCGATTTCTGACCCACGCATATTTGCATGGATATCGTAGGGTAGGTATAAGCTGATGGTAAATGTCCAGTCTGGTTTTATTTCTTCACTCTCTGATTCTGTGTATTTCTTAATACGAATGTCATTAGTAAAGTTATTTTTGGCAAGTAACGTACAAACCCAATCAACCGCCTCATCTGTGGTATTGAGGCTTAACTCCATCCATGACATATTTACTTCCTTCAGGGTCGCCTCATAGAAGCAGAACAAATCTCACCGCACGGCTTTCTATTGTAACGGCGATCTAGTCCTAGGCTAAAGTAAAATTCTGTCATCTTGAGGATTTTGACCTCTTAACTCACCCCAGAATTAGAATGGGTAGTGTTAGAGGTATAGGCATTAGTATTCACCTGAAAATGAAGGTTGAAGGATGAAGCTGGGAAAGTTTCAGACTTCATACTTCAGACTTCATACTTCAGACTTCATACTTCTTTACGCAGAACTGTAACAGCGGTGACAGTCGTTTTTCTGCTAGCGGAACATACTACTTACTGAACTATCTTCGTGAATCCGCCAGATAGTTTCGCCGAGTAGATTAGCCACTGTCAGCACTACCAGTTGAGGAAAGCGATCGCTTTCTGGGATGGGAATTGTGTTAGTGACAATCACTTCCTCAAACAAGCCACTAGACAACCGATCGACTGCTGGCGGAGAGAACACTGCATGAGTTGCACAGGCATACACCTGACGCGCTCCTTCTTCACGCAGCAACCTTGCGCCTTCGGCAATTGTGCCCCCAGTGTCGATCATATCGTCCACTAAGACAGCTGTTTTGCCCTTGACATCACCAATTACATTCAAAACTTCAGCGACGTTATGAGCTTGGCGACGTTTATCGATAATCGCTAGGGGAGCATCGTTGAGTTTTTTGGCAAAGGCTCTAGCTCTGGCGACACCACCGACATCAGGAGAAACAACCACCAGATCTGAGAGTTGTTTACTTGCCAGATAATCTAGAATTACTGGCGAACCATAAACATGGTCAAAAGGTATGTCGAAATATCCCTGAATCTGTGCTGAGTGCAAATCCATTGCCAGAACGCGGTTGGCACCTGCTTGAACGATCAGGTTAGCAACCAACTTAGCAGTGATTGATTCTCGTCCAGCTGTTTTCCGATCGGCCCGAGCATAACCATAGTAAGGAACTACCGCCGTTACCTGACGTGCAGAAGCGCGACGACAGGCGTCAATCATAATCAGCAATTCCATCAAATGATCGTTGACGGGTTGACAACAAGGCTGGATTAAATAGACATCACAACCCCGGATTGATTCTTGGATTTGAATATAGAGTTCGCCGTCCGCAAACCTTTTACGGATCATGGGGCCTAAGTCCATGCCCAGGTAACGAGCGACTTCTTGAGACAGTTTTACATTGGCGGAGCCAGAAAACAGCCGCAGGCGATGATTTTCATTCAGTCCTGTTGCAGCTGGCTGCAATTTGGACAAAGTTGCAGAACTGAGCACAGCAGATCCTCGATGTGCATTCATGGCAATCTTAACATCAGCAATTTAGCAAATTTAACCGGAATAGTGTAAAAAAATATCTGTAAAAGTTAAAACATTTCTCCAGAAAATTATGATTTGCTAATTTTTGAGTAGGTTTGCTAAACAAACCATTGATAGCTTAACTGAACAACAAGCATATTAACTAGGCCTATTGTTCGGATTTTTTGCTATGTCGAAGAAAAACACCAGTTTTCCCAAGTTGATTTAGGAGATTGATGCTTTTACCCAGCTACATTGGTAGCTAAGAATCAACTTTTTAAAGTTTTGGCAAAGTTAGTCCGAGATATTATATAGTTGAACGCTGATAAATTAATACGTAAGAAGTAACCAAATATCTAACCATCTAATCTGCAAATTTATAAAGTAGGAGATGTTAGCTATTGTAATAAATAACACAATTCAATCTAAGAATAACTCTTGTTGCCCAACCGTGTTGTAATTTTTTCCTGGTATAGACTAGTTCCTAAACTAGTGTTAGTAGTTATACATATAAACCCTGGTTTATATGTATAAAAAATCATTCATAGATATAAGCTGTTGATGAATGGCGATCGCAGTAGTAATTTTTACTAGTATACAATAGTATCTTTAACTACTGCGAATTAGTCACGCGCCAGCAACTTGGGCTTATCTTTTCAGGATGCTACCCACTTACGTACTGAAAAAAGAGTGTAAATATAAATTTGATAGCAGCCACTAAGACAGAATTCCGCTAGACCGACAGGAGTTTTATAAACTCAAGAAAAAATGCATAAAGCAGAGTGCGGTTACGATAAGTACCCATCAGGTAGGGTAGAATATCGCCGCAAGTAAATGTTGTCACTGCTTAGACTTAATCTTAGTAGAGACTTTCTTCTCCGTTGCCATAACACTTAATTATTCGATTATGCAACCACCCATTACAGTTGGTACTGTCTTACAAAACCGTTACCGTATTGTTCAAATTCTCGGACAAGGGGGATTTGGCAGAACCTATCTAGCGGAGGATCAAAGACGTTTTGATGAACTTTGTGCCATCAAAGAATTAATTCCGACGACAATTGGAACTTCTGTTTGGGAGAAGACACAAGAACTGTTCCACCGAGAAGCAGCGATTTTGTATCAAATTGAACATCCCCAAGTGCCGAAATTTCGGGAAAGATTTGAACAAGACCAGCGCTTGTTTTTGGTAGAAGATTATGTTGCAGGTAAGACTTACCGGACTATACTATCGGAACGCCAAGCTGTTAATCAAACGTTGACAGAAGCAGAAGTATTACAGCTAATGCTTTCCTTATTGCCTGTATTAGAGCATATTCACAGTCGCGGAATTATTCACAGAGATATTTCACCAGAAAATATTATTTTACGAGATAGTGATGGGAAACCAGTATTAATTGACTTTGGAGTAGTTAAAGAATTAGCAACTAGAATCCAAGCCCCAAATAGCACAGCACCAGTCACTACTGTGGGGAAATTAGGTTATTCTCCCAGCGAACAAATGCAAACAGGACAAGCTTATCCTAATAGCGATTTGTATTCATTAGCAGTCACAGCAATAGTTTTGTTAACTGGTAGAGAACCATCAGAATTATTTAATGACAGCCAACTAACTTGGAATTGGCAACAATGGGCGAGAGTTAATCCACGATTTGCCCAAGTTATTAATCGGATGTTGAATTATCGACCAAGCGATCGCTATCAAAGTGCTGCTGAAGTTATCCAAGCATTGCAAGCTATCAATCAATCGAATGTCCCCAATCCTAATGTCTCTAATATACAGACAGTTGCTGTTGGCGGTCGTCAGCCGAACCCATTACCATCACCTTCGCGTTCGCCTAATAGACCTGCACCTGTAATTCCACCCAACAATAATAGCTCTGTCTTAGATAACCCTCTAGCAATTGGGGCTATTGGCAGTGCAGTAGTTATCTTAGCAGGAGTCGGTTCTTGGGCATTGGTGAGTTCTATTCGCAGCCAATCGAATACACCACAACAAGCCCCAGGACAAACTTTTCCTTCACCAGTGATTTCTGGTGGTACTACATTAACACCCACACCTACCCCGACTAACACTGAACCTGTTGTCTTGAGTAAGCGCCTCAATTTGGGAGCATCAAATACAGCTACAGTAGAAAGTACTTTGAAAGAAAATCAAGTAGCTCAATATAGTTTTTTTGGACAAAAAGGGCAAAGGTTAACTACAGTTATTCAACAAGGAACTGGCATTGTCCTCACAGTTTTAGATCCTCAGAAACAACCAATTGATAATTTAGCTAGCCAAGTTCAATCCTATGAAGGTAGATTGCCAGTAACTGGTAGATACACTATTCAATTAAATCTGGAACCAGGAATTGCTGAGAGTGATTATAGTCTCAATGTTGCTTTGGAAAAAATAATCAAGGAGAGACCAACTCCTACGCTAACCCCAACTCCTATACTCACACCAACTCCTACGCTAACACCAACTCCCACACTCACTCCTACGCCAACCCCAACACCTACTCTTACTCTCACTCCTACGCCAACTCCAACACTCAGCCCAACACCAACTCCTACTTCTACTGGAGAACCAAATAACTTCCCAAATCCAATTACTACCCCAGGAACTTAAAATTAATGAATAGTATCTAACCATAATAAATATTTTTCACAGCAGTTATCTCAGTTTTTTTTACCAATTTATTCAAGATTATTGGCTATTTAAAAGGATATTTGTCTTGAATTAGAAAGGTGGATGGATTTTGAAATATACGTAGGAAGACATCAGGTATTCATAGGGGCACAACATTTTTGTCTACCTAAATTTCCTATTTTTAAAGAAGTTTAAATATTAAAAATGTATTATCATACTTGCCTTGCTAGTTATGAAAATCTAGTTGTAAATAAATATAAATATAAGTATTATGAATAATTAGTACACAAGCTAAGAATTGACTCTATTAAATCAAATTGTTGAATACACTACTAATTACGGGTACTGATACTGAGGCTGGCAAGACTGTTTTAACAACAGCATTAGCAGCATATTGGCAAAAATATTTTCCTGGGCGTAACTGGGGAATAATGAAACCGATTCAATCAGGAGAAGGCGATCGCGAGTGGTATCAAAAGCTATTTTCGTTACAACAAACGGCTGAAGAAATTACACCTTTGTATTTTCAAGCACCGCTAGCACCTCCCATTGCCGCCGCTAAGGAAAACCGCCAAGTCGATTTAGCTGTAGTGTGGCAAGCTTTATCTAAATTGCGATCGCGTCACGATTTTCTCTTAGTAGAATCTTTGGGCGGCTTAGGTTCGCCAATTACAGAAGAATTGACAGTAGCCGATTTAGCCGGAGAATGGCGTTTACCAACAATTTTAGTAGTACCAGTGAGATTAGGTGCGATCGCTCAAGCAGTGGCTAATGTCGCACTAGCTAGGCAAACACGGGTAAATCTTAAAGGAATTGTTCTTAACTGCGTACAACCGCGTTCTGATGCAGAAATAGCCGACTTAACGCCACCAGAATTGATTCAATCGCTAACCAATATCCCTGTTTTAGGCTGCTTACCTCATCTCGATAACCTTACTGATTTAGATAAACTAGCCCAAGCTGCGTCAGATTTAGATTTAGGAGTAATTCCAGAAATCTCACGTATTAAAGTTTGAATTCCCCAAAGGTGCTGACTCTGCTTGCAGGAAGTGTGGCAGAATGTCACACTGAAAAAATAACCCAAGTTAGCTGTGTTTACCTAGGTTTTTCTTCACAATGGTTTCTACCTTCCCAAATCCTGCTGCTGTTGACTTATCTCACGTCCGCCTCTCGATCCGGTCGTTACAAGCGCAACTAGTAGAATGGCGGCGGCGGCTACATCAAAAACCAGAGTTGGGTTTTCAAGAAAAACTCACAGCCGAGTTTATTTCACAGAAGTTACAAGAATGGGGTATTGAGCATCAAACTGGGATTGCGCAAACAGGAATTGTTGCGATCGTTAAAGGTAACAAACTCACTAGCGAAAAAGTTTTGGCAATTCGGGCAGATATGGATGCTTTGCCAATTCAAGAACTCAATCAAGTGCCTTATTGCTCGCAGCATGATGGAGTAATGCACGCTTGTGGACATGACGGACATACAGCGATCGCACTAGGTACAGCTTACTATTTGCAACAGCATCGCGAAGATTTTGCTGGCACTGTCAAAATTATCTTTCAGCCAGCAGAAGAAGGGCCGGGTGGTGCAAAACCGATGATTGAGGCTGGGGTACTGAAAAACCCTGATGTTGATGCCATTATCGGTTTACATCTGTGGAATAATTTGCCCTTGGGAACAGTAGGTGTGCGGGCTGGGGCGTTAATGGCGGCTGTAGAATTATTTAACTGCACAATATTGGGTAAAGGTGGACACGGCGCAATACCCCATCAAACTGTAGATTCGATTGTAGTTGCAGCCCAGATTGTCAACGCCTTACAAACCATTGTGGCACGCAACGTCAATCCGATTGATTCAGCAGTAGTAACTGTAGGCGCGTTGCACGCTGGTACAGCACACAATGTAATTGCTGATACAGCAAATATGAAAGGAACAGTTCGGTATTTTAACCCAGCTTTTGCAGGCTATTTTCAACAGCGTATCGAACAAATAATTGCTGGAGTGTGCCAAAGTCATGGTGCAAGTTATGACTTGGAATATGTGTCACTGTATCCCCCAGTCATTAATGATGCAGGTATAGCAGAATTAGTGCGATCGATAGCAGTCGAAGTAGTAGAAACTCCTGTAGGTATCGTGCCAGAATGCCAAACTATGGGTGGTGAGGATATGTCCTTCTTCTTGCAAGAGGTTCCTGGGTGTTATTTCTTTCTAGGTTCAGCCAACCCTGCAAAAGACTTAGCTTATCCTCATCATCATCCCAGGTTTGATTTTGACGAAACTGCCTTGCCAATGGGTGTGGAAATATTTGTTAGATGCGTGGAGAAGTTTTTGAATTAATAGCGTTAAGCCTGAGGAGCGATCGCGAAAAGGTATGTTTTTCTGCTGGCAAACTCCGAAAGACGTTACAATCAAATATCGCTCTCCAATTTAATTATTTCTCATCTGGAAACAGACTGGAGACTCTTATGACCCCAGCAACGATTGCAAAACCGGGAAAGGAATCACCCCTTTTGTTTGAGGGACTGACCTGGAGAGAGTTTAAAGCTGTTGAGCAATTGTTAGACCGTCCGGGATATCGGCTGTCTTTCCTAGACGGTGTTTTGGAGATACGCAGAATGCCAGGAGAACCACACGAAACCGTTAAGAAAAGAATTGCCGCATTGGTGGAACTGTACTTGCTCATAGCAGGATTTGACTTTACGCCAACTGGCTCAATGACCTTGGAAAGTGAAGCGGGTGCTGTCAAGCGAGAGGCGGATGAATCTTATAAACTTGCTCCTGGTCGAGTGCGTCCTGATTTGGCAATTGAGGTGGTGTTTACCAGTGGCGGAATCGACAAGTTAGAAGCATACAAGCGGCTGAAGATAAAGGAAGTGTGGTTTTGGGAAGATGGCGTTTTAGAGGTCTATCACCTGCGGGGAGAGGGTAATGCACTTAATTATGAAAAGCTTTCCATTAGTGAAGAGGTGAAAGGGATCGATCTGGATTTGTTGTTACGTTGCATCAATATGGTGAATCATGTGGATGCTATTAAGACTTTTCAACAGGCGGTGGTGAAATAGCGGCGGATATTTAAATGTAAGGAGCGATCGCCAATATTTTTTACGTACAATTAAATCTATGCGATTAATTATACTGAAGAATTACGTACCTAGCAAAGAGAAAAGGGGAAAGTGTAAAGGGTAAATTTAAACTTCTCCCCTTTTCCTTTTCCCCCTTCACCGACTCTTATGAGAAGAAGTTTGACAAAAACAATGAATTATTAATCGTCCAAGACAATGACTAATCATCTAATTCGATATCGCTGTCATCATCATCATGATCGAAAGGCAGATCGTCAAGATCGATCATCTCTGAGATTTCTTCTACTTGATTGAGATATTCAGCATCTTGAGTTTCACGCGCTATTAAGCGACCATTAGACTTTAGCCATTCTATCAGCACAAATTCATTACTTGAACGAATGACAGTAGCTCGCTGGTTACGTGGTGCTTCAAACAAAGGCCCGTTAATCATAAAAAACTCACTTTGAATGGGGAATGATTAAATTCGTCCAAGATTTTGTTTATTTATAAAACTGAAAGCTTTAAATAGAAAGCATTTCAAATTTTACCTCAGTGCCATGCCTAGTTTGGACTAGTTCCTAAGCAAGCTGTTCTATATTATTCTGCTTAGAGAACTTTTGCTAGAAGCATCTCTCACAATTGTAGTAATATTTTTAAAATGCTATCTCCTAGTTAGTTTGGTTGCAAATTTGAGCAAATTAATTACTATCCAATTTTATGACAAAGTAATATATTTGCACAGCTAAGGCAATTATGTCTACCACCTCATATATGAGCGAAAAGTTGATAGCTTGATGCTATTAGCTGTAATTTATTGCCAGGTTAATTTTTACTTAAGATATACGTAATTAATAGAACTTAAATCCTACAAACCTGGCAAATTAACCATATTTTTATTCTAAACCATCTCGCCAACAAAAATACTGATTTTAATAATGTATATAGCTTTTTTGAGAATGCATAGTTAGTAATAGGCTGCAAGTATAGGAATGCGGTGGAATTTTAAAAAAAATTGTGGAATCTGATTCGACCAAGTATAAACTGTATAATTTATAACTTTTATTTTCGAGAAGAGGGCAATATCCTCAGTACTCCTTAAAGATACTTAATGAAACTTGATAAAAGCCAAAGCTAGATTAGAAGCAAATGTCCTGGAAATACTGAAATATTAGCTCTGTTTTTTGTTATTTTGAAACTGAAATAGGACAGTATGGCTTCTAAAAAACTGAGTAATTCTCACGAACGCGTTCTTGTCAATGTAGAGCGTCAACAAGGTAAAAATACAAATAAGAGCCTAGCTAGTACAGCAACGCCAATACCAAATATATCTTATAGTGTTGTTCATGCCATTCCCGGAAGAATTCGTTTTCGGATACCTCGGCTAGCCAAAGATTCGGAGTATGCCAATAAACTTCAGCGATTGATAGAATCAGACGCTAGGATTACAAATGTAAGAATTAATTTTTCAGCTGCATCGATTGTCATTAATTATCAACCAAAGGTAATTTCTGGCGAACAAATGCGATCGCATCTAGTTAATCTCATTCAAACTGCTCCCAATATAGCAATACCCGCCCCAGTCACAGCAAAAACAATTGCCAAAGCCATCTTTGATGCTCTAATCAACTTAATTGACGGTACGCGTAACATCAACAAAGCGCGTACAGCAATTCAACATAAAGAAGTGAAGACAGATATTTGGGAACGGATACTAGCTAGTGCTAAAAGCGTAATTAAGGGGCTAAAATCTGCGATCGTGTTTATATTGCCAAATAAACAATGGCGTTCTAGCGACAAATTGCCGCCATCTGTTCGCTTAGATGCTCAAAGCCAAGCTGCACCGATTTGATTTAATTAGTTCTTTTAAGGAAATTTAGAAGGACGAAAATGCTTAAAGCAGCAATGTTTTCTATGGTTAGCAAAAAGGTGACATTTTCTCTGTGAATTCATACATTTATAATACTGAGATTCAAGTATGTAAACTCTTTTAGGTGGAACGCCTAACACGATAAAATTTACAAACGAACAATTTTTGGCCTGTATTTAATCCACTTGTAAGTAGAAACATGGGCACTTTGAATTTTGATAAACTTGCCAATGAAAATCTTTTAGTCAGAACCATACATAGCGCTGTTAAAGGCAGAGCTAGATATAAAGTGAAGGGACTTTATGGTTCGGAAAGTCTTAAAAGATATCTGGGATTTAGGTTATCAAAAGCTGAAGGAATCACCCAAGTGAGTGCTAGTACTTGGACAGGAAATGTTCTGGTGATTTTCCATCCCGATTTTAGCCCAAATGCGATCGCTCTCCTCGTGCAAGATATTGTCAGAGATTACCTAAAAGAAGTCAGAAAACTAACGCTAGAGACAGCCTCTATTAATAGAGGAGTAGAAAAAGCTAAAAATTCACTACAAACGTTAAAACAAGCCAATAATCAATTAATTTTGGCATCGGGAGCAATTGGTACTTTTGCTTTAGCAGCCGCATTGCTGCACAGATACAATCTGGATGCAAGCATATTGTTAGCCATTCAAAAGCTACACACGCCACTTCTAGACCGGTTCATGCTTGGTATCACTTCTTTAGGCGATCCCCTAGCTTTGGTGGTGATTTGTTTGGGAGTAGAATTTTATCTCCGTTATCATCGTCGTCCCTACGCTACTCGTTTAGGTTTAGCTACAGCCAGCGCCATCGGCTTAAATTATCTGCTGAAAGTAGTTTTTGGTCGCGCGCGTCCAGCACTGTGGGAGCGAATTATTCATGTGGGTCAACATAGCTTTCCCAGCGGTCACGCAATGGTATCAATGGTGATTTACGGCTTCATTTGTTATGTTTTGACAGAGCAATTTCCGCAATGGCGCAAACAGATTTCAATCTTGAGTGCTGTCTTAATTTTGGCAATCGGTTTTAGTCGGCTTTACTTAGGCGTACACTGGCCTACTGATGTGCTAGTTGGCTATGCTATCGGTTTAGCTTGGTTACTTATCTGCATTCTCACGTTAGAAGTGCAGCCTAAATATCTAACTAGCTCTAATTAACTGCGGCTCTGTGGTGCAAAAGTTTATCAAGAAATGTTGTTACCACCGACTTACTTACAGCTAACAAATTATTCTAAAAAGTAGGAACTGACTTTTCGTGTGAAAATTTCGGATTTTTCTCTAGGGCAAATGTGAGGAGAAAGGGAAAAGACTGGAACCTAACCCTTCCCTCAATGACCAGAGTCTATCCATTACTCTCATCTCGCCGCGAAGTTCAGCTAATTGGAAAAATGAACAATCATTTCCCCAACTCTCGCCCTAGCAGGAATCCTATTGTTCGGGCAATACATACTGCTGTCAAAGGGAGAGCTAGATATAAGGTCGATAAGCTTCATTATTCGCAGTCACTCAAGCAATATCTTGAGTTAAGACTTAAAGATGAAGCAGGTATTAGGGATGTCTTTGCTAATCCGCTAACAGGCAATGTACTGGTAATTTTCCAACCAGATTTTAGCCCACAAGCGATCGCCTCGCTCATCAAAACTATTGTCTGCGATTTCCTCGAAAAAG
Organism: Calothrix sp. NIES-2098; assembly: GCF_963875125.1. Lineage (NCBI taxonomy): Bacteria > Bacillati > Cyanobacteriota > Cyanophyceae > Nostocales > Calotrichaceae > Calothrix > Calothrix sp. NIES-2098. The sequence continues at coordinate 5,455,212 of NZ_CAWNKJ010000001.1, read as the reverse complement.
GTAGAAAATCTCTAGCCAAAACACCTGTTATCAGCCCATCTCTCCCAAACAGAAGCGACTTCACTAGTAAGATGCGCAAGTTGACTACATCTACTCAGGAGCAACAAATTTTACCCTGGCATATCTTAAAAGCAGAAACGGCGATCGCAGATTTGCACACATCAGCAACAGCCGGATTATCTAGTAATAATGCTCAAGCCAACTTGCAAAAATATGGGGCAAATATTCTACCCGCATCGACAACTCGCTCGAAGTTGAGTATTTTTATTGACCAGTTTAAATCTTTGCCAGTAGGACTACTGAGTGTGGCGGCGGGACTATCAATCGCTACTGGGGGAATGGCTGATGCTGTAGTAATTATGGGAGTTGTCTTCATTAATGCTGTTATTGGCTACGCCACAGAAAGCAACTCAGAAAAGATTATTAACTCACTCAAGCATTTGGTGAAACGATCTGCTGTGGTAATTAGAGATGGAATTTCTCAAGAAATTAGCGCCAGCGAGATTGCAATTGGCGATATTCTCGTACTTAGACCGGGCAGTTATGTAGCAGCAGATGCCAGATTAATTGAAGCCAATCGTTTGAGCGTGGATGAGTCGGCTTTAACAGGTGAAAGTTTGCCCGTTCCCAAAAGCACCGAACCGCTGAGTAAACAGGATATACCGCTTGGCGATCGCGTGAATATGGTCTACATGGGAACCTTAGTTACAGGCGGTCAAGGATTGGCTGTAGTGGTTGCTACAGGACAATTTACAGAAATGGGTAGAATTCACACTTTGGTATCCGAAAGCCAAATGCCAGAAACGCCGATGCAAAAACAACTCGACCAAGCGGGTAGTCAACTTGTCGTGGTATCGGGGGCGGTGTGTGCGGTGGTCTTTGGGATTGGTTTACTGCGGGGATATGGTTTGCTGGAGATGCTGAAATCATCCATATCTTTAGCTGTGGCTGCGGTTCCCGAAGGCTTGCCAACGATCGCAACTACTACCTTAGCCTTGGGAATAGCCAACATGAGGCGGCATAAAGTCCTGATTCGGCGTTTAGATGCGGTGGAAACCTTGGGTTCCGTACAAACAATTTGCTTGGATAAAACCGGCACGCTGACAGAAAATAAGATGTCTGTGGTTGAGCTATATACAGATACTCAATCGATTCAAGTAACATCTGATGGTAAATTTATTGCCCGATCGCAAGATATTAACCCTTACAATTGCGATCGCCTCTTAAAGTTAATTCATGTATCAGTACTGTGCAATGAGAGTGAAGTTCATCAAAATCCTGATGGCGAGTATGTAGTCAAAGGTTCTGCCACAGAAAATGCACTAATTTATCTGGCAATTAGTGCTGGTGTAGATGTCATCCAACTCAAAGAAAATTATCCTTGCTGCCGAATTAACCACCGTTCAGAACATCAGAATTTCATGAGTACGGTGCATTCTCTGAAACCTCAGGATACTCTATCCTCGACTTCTGATACTGTACCTGTGGTTGCGGCGACAACCGAAATCGGCTCTTTACAACCATTGACAATAAAGAAAAAACGCCGAGGTCGTCCCCCATCATCGCACCGCAGACAAAAGCAGCTTGTGGCAATTAAAGGTAGTCCTTCCGAAGTGTTGGAAATGTCTACTCAGCAAATTAAAGATGGCGAGTTAGTACCTTTAACAGAAGCAGATAGACTTGCCATCGAGAACGAAAACGAAGTCATGGCTGGGAAGGGACTGCGGATACTAGGGGCAGCTTACACTCATATTGATGCCGCACAAACAAATGGTAACGTTCCGCACGATGTGATTTGGCTGGGTTTGATTGGCATGGCAGACCCAATTAGAAATGGCGTCAAAGACTTGATGGGTGTCTTCCATCAGGCGGGGATTAATACAGTGATGATCACAGGCGATCAAAGCCCCACCGCCTACGCCATCGGTAAAGAATTGCATCTCAGCCAGGGCGAGCAATTAGAAATCCTCGATTCCACCGACCTCCACAACCTTGACCCAGAGTTGATGAAAGGATTGTGCGATCGCGTTAATGTTTTTGCCAGAGTAAGTCCTGCCAATAAATTACAAATTGTCCAAGCGCTGCAAAGCGCAAATAAAGTTGTCTCCATGACTGGCGATGGGATCAATGATGCACCTGCATTGAAAGTTGCTGATGTTGGCATCGCAATGGGACATACAGGCACAGATGCAGCGCGAGAAGTCGCAGATATTGTCTTAGAAAATGACAATTTAGAAACCATGATTATTGCTGTCAGTCATGGCAGGACAATTTATAACAACATCAGAAAATCTGTGCATTTTTTGCTGTCCACCAACATGAGCGAAATCATGGTGATGCTGACAGCGACAACCGCAGGTATCGGTCAGCCTTTAACTGCGATGCAACTTTTATGGCTAAATTTAGTGACAGATATCTTCCCCGGATTAGCTTTGGCTTTGGAACCGCCAGAACCAGATGTACTGAGTCAACCACCCCGCAATCCCGAAGAACGAATTATCAAAACATCAGATTTTCAAAGAATCATTTTTGAATCAGCCACAATCTCTGTTAGTTCCTTAGCAGCCTATGGGTATGCAATCAGTCGTTATGGCATTGGCGCACAAGCCAGCACCATCGGTTTTATGAGCCTGACAATGGCACAACTGCTACATACTCTCAGCTGTCGTTCGCCGCAACACAGTATTTTTAGCACCGAAAAACTGCCAGCCAATCGATATTTAACTATAGCTCTGAGCGGTTCCTTCGGTCTGCAAATATTAGCAGCAGTAATCCCAGGACTCAGACAACTACTTAATTTAACGCCAATTAATCTTCTCGATGGTGCTGTCATTGGTACTAGCGCTTTACTGCCATTTATCGTCAATGAAGGTACGAAACCAATTCAAAATAATTCCAGCCTTTAATGCTGCGTTCTGGCTATTTCTCACTTTCTCAAACGCTCAAATTCCTACTCTTATTCTCTGCGCCTTTGCGCCTTTGCGTGAGAAAAATCTATGGCAAAAGACTTTTTGTTTACATCAGATGCGTAGGTTGGGTTGAACGGAGTGAAACCCAACAATTACAAGACTTTGGAGTTTTGGGTTTCGTTCCTCAACCCAACCTACATCTACTGGCTATTTCTCTCTTGCTCAAACGCTCAAATTCTTACTCCTATTCTCTGCAACTCTGCGCCTTTGCGTGAGAAAAATCTATGAAAAAAGACTTTTTATTTACATCGGAATCTGTCACGGAAGGACATCCTGATAAACTTTGCGATCAAATCAGCGATGCCATTGTCGATCAATTTCTCCGGCGAGATCCCTTTGCTAGAGTCATTACTGAATGCGCTGTATCAACTGCCATTGTCTTCATTTCTGCTAGGTTTGAGTCGGATGCGATTGTAGATTTTACGAAAATAGCGAGACAGGTAATTAAGCAAGTTGGTTATGACCAAGCTGACTTTAATGCTAAGACTTGTAGCATCATGACTAGCTTGAAGGAATTACCCCATAGTGAGAATCGCTGTTGGGATGAAAAAAAACTTTCTGAAGCAGAGATAGAGCAAATTCCTGTCAAAGACCAAGTGACAGTATTCGGTTTTGCTTGCAATCAAACCCAAGCTTTGATGCCACTGCCGATTTGGTTAGCACATCAATTAGCTAGGAGACTAACTACTGTTAGGGAAGAGAAAATACTAGCTTACCTTGCACCTGATGGTAAAACTCAGGTTGCAGTTGAATACAAAGACAAAAAACCTCATCGTATTTATAGTATTACCTTGATTGCCAGTCAGAGTAAGTTATTAGGAGCAAATCTTCAGCGCCTTCAGGAAGATTTGCGAGAAAGTGTCATTGATGTTGTGTTTGCAGATGAAGAATTGAAACCCGATGCCAACACCAGAATATTTATTGATTCTGACGATCCCTTTGCGATTGGCGGCCCTTCTGTGCATTCGGGGTTAACGGGGAGGAAAAATGCAATTGATACTTACGGCGAATATTCTCGCCACAGTGGTGCAGCGTTGAGTGGCAAAGATCCCACACGCATAGATAGAGTCGGAGCTTATGCAGCGCGTTATGCTGCGAAGAATGTAGTTGCGGCAGGTTTAGCTAATGAATGTGAGGTGCAACTTACCTACTCTATTGGACTTTCTCGACCTGTAAGCATTCAAGTAGAAACCTTTGGTACGGGTAAGATAGATGATGAAGAAATTGCCGTAATTTTAGAAAAGAATTTTGATTTCCGCCTAGCAGGAATTATTCGGGAGTTTAATTTAAGATATTTGCCTGCAATTGTCAAAGGCGGATTTTATAAAAAGCTTGCGGCTTACGGTCATGTAGGTAGGTTAGATATTGGTGTTTTGCCTTGGGAGGAAATTGATAAAGTGCCAATTTTGCAATGAATTTCCAAGTCCTAACGCACCACAAGTTTTAGATGGTGCGTTAGCGTGCAGCATAACACATTCACACTTTATTCTATGGGTTTAGCTGACTTCATCGGCTGTTCAGCAAGCTCAGTTCTGGCTTCTACTAAGATATCTTCCCAAGCGTCGTTGATTTCTGCGATCGCTCCTTTGTTATTTTCATATAAAAGAATTGCACGTTTAATCGCTGCTTTGGTAATTGGTCTAGCTACACGCGCGATCGCTGGTGCAAATAATGGTAGAAGTACGATTGCTGCAATACCTGTAACACCAAGGCCTTCAACTAAATCTTCAATGTCTGGTAAAAATTTAATTGACATAGTATTTTCACCTTCATTGTTATCATCACTTTTATTTTATGACCGTACAATTAAAAACTCCTCACTACTTCACAATTCAATGCGGATGTTTATGAGCAATAGTCCTGCGGTGAAAACAATTCTTGTACTTGCAGCTAGTCCCGTAGATCGGGTTAGACTGCGCCTATATGAAGAAGTGCGTGAGATTGAGGAAGGGTTGCGACTGTCTAAATATCGCGACAAAATTAAGTTGCAATCTCGATGGGCTGTGAGAATTAAGGATTTACGCCGAGCATTGTTAGATATTGAACCGCAAATCGTGCATTTTTGCGGTCATGGTGTTGATGAAGGACTCATATTTGAAGACGAACAAGGCAAAAGTAAACTAGTCAGTACAGAAGCTTTGGCGAATTTGTTTGAGTTATTTGCAGGACGAGTTGAAGGTGTTGTACTCAATGCTTGTTATTCCCAAGCACAAGCTAAAGCAATGATTCAGCACGTTGGCTATGTAATTGGGATGAGTAAAGACATTGGCGATGAAGCTGCAATTAATTTTGCTGTGGGGTTTTATGATGCTTTAGGTAGCGGACGTAATGTAGAAGATGCTTACAAGTTTGGTCGCAATGCAATTCAACTGCAAGGAATTCCAGAGCATCTTACACCCATCATCCAAATTAATACGGCATTAAAAGCTGCCTTGGCAAATAAACAAGAAACTATTACACAAACAACTACAATTACGCCGCCAGCTGCAAAACCTCAGCCTAAATTAGACCGACTGAAATTGATTAAACTACTCAATGATATACCGCCGCAGCAGTTAGATATGCTGTTGTTTGCAGTTGATGCACCGAATGGTGTAATTCCACCAAACAATGCGCCTCAAGGCGATCGCGCTGCTGCATTTTTAAGATGGGCACAAAGTCCAACAGGTTGCGGTTTGGAAGCGTTGCAACAGCAATTAGATAACATCCTTGGTTTGTAGTTGCGCTTTAGCGCTAAAGCAAACCGAAGCGATCGCTTGTGTAATTGGTATTAGACAGTGCGTTGCGCTGTGCGACAACACACCCTACTTTTAAATTTATACTGAGTAAAAAACCCTTCTGCCCTCTGCCTTTCCAATATGGCTACACCTGCACTCGATCGCTTTGCACTTATCAAGCTGCTGAATGAGATAACGCCGCAAGATTTGGATAAGTTGTTGTTTGCAGTGGATGCGCCGAATAGTGTAGTTCCACCACTGACAGCACCCCAAGGCGATCGCGTAGCTGCATTATTAAGGTGGGCGGAAGCACCAACGGGTTGTGGTTTGCAACTACTCCAACAGGAATTGGCAAAAATTATTCCTCTGCCGCAGCAGGAAATTTTACTTAAAGAATTGTGGAATATACCATACCCGCGTAACCCGTTTTTTACAGCACGTGAAAACGTTTTGCAAGAATTGCGGGATGCGCTGCTAGCAAAGAAATTAGCAGCATTAAGCGGCTTGGGTGGTATCGGCAAAACTCAGACTGCGATCGAGTATGCTTATCGTTATAAAGATGAGTATCAGCAGATACTTTGGGTAAGGGCAGCTACAGAGCAAGAATTAGTATCGGGTTTGGTGAAGCTGGCAGAATTACTCAAGTTACCCATCAGCCAAGAAAAGGATGAAAGCTTAGTAGTTACGGCAGTTAAACAGTGGTTAGCAACACATATAGGTTGGCTGTTGATTATAGATAACGCCGATGAAATAGCAATGCTACGGGAGTATCTACCAGGGGCGCATCAAGGTTATGTGTTGTTGACTACCCGCGCTCAGGCTACGGGGATATATCAGCGAATTGAAATTAAACAGTTGCAACCGGAAGATGGGGCGCTGTTGTTGCTGCGACGTGCCAAACTGATAGCAGAAGATGTGGGGTTAGATGCAGCGACAGAAGAAGAAAGCAATTTAGCAGCAACCATCTCGCAGGAAATGGATGGTTTACCCCTAGCATTAGATCAAGCAGCAGCGTTTATTGAAGAAACTCCTTCAAGTTTGGTGGAGTATTTGCAATTTTATCGAGAAGAAGGGGCGAGACTGCTAGCGGAACGAGGCGAACTGGCAATCGATCATCCTAGCGTTAGCATCACCTTTTCTCTAGCTTTTGAGAAAGTGTTAGAACGCAACCCAACCGCAGCCGATTTGATTCGCGTTTGCGCGTTTTTAGCAGCCGATGGGATTCCTGAAGAAATTTTTACCGCAGGTGCGGCAGAATTAGGGGAAAATCTCAGCCAATTAGCAAACAAACCTTTAGATTTTGTCAAAGTTATCGCAGAAGCGGGACGGTTTTCGTTGATTTACCGCAACCCGACTAATAAAACTTTAGATATTCACCGCCTAGTGCAGGAAGTGTTAAAAGCCGAGATGGATGAAGACAACCGCCGTCTTTGGGCAGAAAGAACAGTTTGTGCGGTTTCACAAGTCTTTCCAGATGCTGAATATGCAAATTGGTGGGTCTGTGAGCGACTTTTACCACATGCGAGAGTTGCAATTAATTGGAGGGAGCAGTATAAATTTGAGTTGGAAACAGCTGCTTTGTTAATTACTAAAACTGGCTACTACTTAAAACAACGCGGTCAGTACTCGGAAGCAGAACCACTTTATAAAAAAGCATTGTCACTTAGGCAACGGCTGCTGGGAGAGGCGCATCCTGATGTCGCTATAAGTTACAACAACCTGGCAATGCTCTACTATTCCCAAGGACGGTATGCGGAAGCAGAACCTCTGTATCAAACAGCGCAAATGCTGTTGGGAGAAGAACATCCTTGTGTTGCCAGTAGTTACAACAACCTGGGGGCACTCTACGATTCTCAAGGACGTTACTTAGAAGCAGAACTATTATATAAAAAAGCATTGGCACTCAACCAACAACTGCTGGGAGAAAAACATCCTTGGGTCGCCTCCAGTTACAATAACCTGGCATTACTCTACTATTCCCAAGGACGGTATGCGGAAGCAGAACCTCTGTATCAAAAAGCATTGTCACTCAAGAAACTGCTGCTGGGAGAAAAACATCCTTGGGTCGCCTCCAGTTACAACAACCTGGCAGGACTATACCATTCCCAAGGACGGTACAGTGAAGCAGAACCTCTGTATCAAAAAGCATTGTCACTAAATAAACAGCTGCTAGGACAAGAGCATCCCGATGTCGCCGCTAGTTACAACAACCTGGCATTATTCTACTATTCCCAAGGACGGTATGCGGAAGCAGAACCTCTGTTAAAAACAGCTTTGGAAATTGCTGATCGCATTTTAGGAGTAAATCATCCCGACACAATTACTATCCGTAAAAATCTGCAATCATTGTGCGATCGCACTTAACGGCTATTTATAAGCGATCGCATTGTTACTCATCTTCATTTTGTAATGCGATCGCAGATACAGGAAAGCTGCGTAATAAAGGTAAAAGTTCATCACGCTTGCGTCCCATATTGGGAAACTTTGCTAAATAGTTGATGAAAAACTGTTTCTGCGTCAATAACTTCACCGCGTTCCGAAGCTTCAACCCCAATCATAATTTCTCGTCGCAATTCCTCAAATTTACCTTGATAAATAGATTCCCTTTCCTCTAGCAATTTAATACCCGCAATAATTACTTCCTCTGTCGAAGCATACTTACCACTGGCAACTTGACTTTGGATAAATTGCTCTAATTCTGGAGTGAAGGAAATATTCATACATACTATAGTATGTGCCATTATGTTGCTATTTTAGAGTGTTGCTAGATTTTGCTGTCAATGATGGGCTGGTGAAGACAAAGGGCAGAAGGCGACAGATAAATTCTTTGTAGGGGCACGGCACCAGTAAGATAATTTGAGATACGAAAATATTGTGGACGCCGTGCCCCTACAGTGTATTGTTACGCCTGACAATTCAATTGTATCGAGTGCAAATTCAATTGTATCGGGTGCAAATTCAATTGCATCGGGTGCAAATTCAATTGCATCGGATGCAAATTCAATTGCATCGGGTGCAAATTCAATTGTATCGGGTGCAAATTCAATTGTATCGGGTGCAAATTCAATTGCATCGCCTGACAATGCGATTTTCATGTGGATGCAATACCCAGTCAGGGCACAGCATTTTTACCTCCGATAGATTTTTGTCTTACTGATAAGTTTTTTTGTGACAATGGGTACATTAAATATGTAATTTACCACTGATGCTACTATGTCAGTCCAAAATCAAACACGCCGTTTACCCCCTAAAGCCATTAGTCAAGATATAGATTCATGGCACGGTTTGGAAACTGTCAGCGCCTACGATACAAACCGTGCTGATGCTTCTGCTGCCAAGTTACAGCAAGCGTATCAAGCAATGATGGCGCAGCAAAAAGCCGAAACTGAGAAGCTAAATTTATACAGGGCGGCGGCAGATGCGGCGCGATTAGCAGAATGGGAATTTCACAATACTGTATTGGCGATGAAAGAAGTTGTCCGCGGGCAATATGGCTCAGATAGCGATGAAGCCCAAGCGGTAGGATTGAAGAAAAAATCAGATCGCAAACGTTCTAAGCGGAAAAATTCAAGTGCGATCGCAATTTAATTAACTGTGATAAGTAACCACGCAAAATTAATTACAGTCATTGCGAGCGAAGCGAAGCAATCCCAGCCCTTGCGATTGCTTCATTTCGCTTCGCTACATTCGCAATGACATTGTGTAATTAATTATGTTTAACTACTTAACTGTGAATTTGTAGGTTGGGTAGAACGTAGTGAAACCCAACTTACATCTGCCTTCTGCCCCCTGCCGTCTGCCTTTTCATCAAGGGTTTTGCTCTAAATACCGCATTACCCCTACACTCATTGCTACTAAATTCGGTTCGACATTTTTTCCTAAGAAATCTTCGACTACATGGGCAATTGTACCTGTGAGGAAAAATGGTACTCCCTTGATTTTCTTTGGATCGATTATTAGTTTGCCACGGCTTTCAATAACTGTATTATTACCATCTTCTATAAAGCGATTTACACCCGAACAGTTGACTGCTTCTGTAAAAGCGTGAGTTTCAATCCGCCATTCAAGGGTAAATTCAGCCTGCTTCCATGTATTGTATTCTGTCCAAGACAGCATATCTTCACTCAGTACGGCTCTTGCTGCTGCGGGAATTTCACTACCACCATGCCATTCATTAACGCTATCAACTTTGCCATCTACTTCACGGCGGGATTTAACTTCGATGTGGCGCACGTTGGGCATATAAGGAACTAGCTCAACTAGTTTGTCTCGATAGGTAGCATAAACTAGGGAGCGTGGAAAAGGAATTTTAGTATCAGCACAGATGAGCATTAATTAATACCAAATCAAAATAGAAATGCAATCGGGAATTACCAAGAATTGAGCGATCGCAACTGCGGTGTCTTTTTCTGTTGATGTGCTTGCATTCTCGTTAAAACATCATCCAGAATTGTCACGGCATCAGCGATAAACGGCCCTTTATTTAACATGACACATTCAGCGCGTTCTGCCATTGCTGCATCAGTGATTTCGGCGCGGGAGGGAATGCCTTTTTTCACGAGATTTTCTAAAACCTGTGTAGCCCAAATTACAGGCACATGGGCAGCTTCGCACAGCCAGAGAATTTCTTCTTGAATTTCTGCCAAACGTTGATAGCCAATTTCAATAGCTAAATCTCCTCTGGCAATCATAATCCCAAAGGGTTGTTTGCCTGCTGCCTGCACAATCAGTTCTGGAAGATTACGCACGGCTTGAGGTGTTTCAATCTTCGCCACAATCGCTGGCGGATTTATGGGATGTCGGCGTTCTAACTCCCATTGTAAAAGCTCAATATCCGCTGGTTGCTGTACAAAGGAATAACCGACCATATCGGCATGAATGGCGACAAAATCCAAATCCTGCAAATCTTTATCTGTTAGGGGACTGAGATTTAAATCAGTGTCGGGAAAGTTCAGACCTTTTTCATGGGGAATTTTGTTGCCCTTCAAGTTAGCATGGGTGATGCGTAACAATACCCCATCAGGCGTTAAAGATTCAACTTGCGCGCCAATACTACCATCATCAATCCAAACGGTAGCGCCAACTTTTAATTGATTTAAAACTTCCGGAATAGAGCAATTTGCCTGAAAGCAATCAGAACAAATTGTAGTCGGCAAATTTCCCGTGAGCAAGATACAATCGCCTCGGTATAAGCGTGTGGAAGCTTTAGGCGCGATCGCCATGCTAATTCTCGGCTTGGGGCCAGCCAAATCCATGAGTATTTTGCAAGGAAATCCGGTTTCTCTAATCGCCAGTCGCACGTTAGTAATCATTGCTGACCATTGCACAGCAGTATCGTGGGCGCAGTTAATGCGCACGCAATCACATCCGCGTTGAATTAAATCCCGCACGAATTCGTAATTGTTAGCGGCTTGTGTCGGCAAAGTCACCATAATTCTGACGCGACGGCGATCGCGTGTATTGCCGAATAACTCTTCTGTATGTTGTTGCAGCAAGCGATCGCCTTCAAAAAATGCCTCAAGTGACGGACGAGTGGGTAGAGTATTGGGATCTGCTTGACATATCGCGCCCAAAGTTGCGATCGCTGCATCTAAATTCGCTAATACCCGCCCTTCTATTCGCCCTAAAGAAGACAAACCCCAAGGTATCAAAGCCGCTTGCACCTGACGCAGATCGTGTCGCCGTAATGCCAAGTAATAGGCAAAATTCCTACTACTGCTGAGAAAAGTTTCCCTTTCAATGTGCGATCGCCACTCGCTAAAAATTTTGTCTCCTTCTTCTATCACCAACTGCCGCAACTGTTGCAGCGTCTTTAACAAATCTTGAGCATTTGATAGATTCAAACCTGAGTAATTACATAAAATCTCGCGATTTCTATCTAACTTATGCATGATTGTTTCCCTTGCCAAAAAAGTTCCTTTCTACTAAGACGCTTTGATTATCGAGTAAATATCTAAGGAAATTGTGAAGGAGACAATCATTTTACAAGGTTCTTTGAATCTATAATTACTAAACAAATTTAATATTATTTTAACTATAACTTAACCTTTAATTAACATAAAAATCATATCAATGATAGGTTAGCTAATTATCAAAAAATTCAACGCTTACCTTGGAAGATAGAGACAAAAAACTAGATATATTAAGACATTCAGCTAAGGAAGCAGTTAAAATTAATTAAAAAATTTTATTGTTTAAACAGCAATAATTGCAGAACATAGATGGTTTTAATTGTGATAATTATGCATATTTGCTGCATTAAACAATCCATCCTATTCTCAACTTAATTATTTCAATAACACTTCGTTAAAATTGAGAAAAATTTTTGATATCTGACCTTTTTATCATTGAGACTGCTTTCTGCCTTTTCGTAGCAATAATTGTTCGTGCCGACCTACTTAAGTTCGTAGTCTCACCTCTTAAGTTCGTTCTTAAGTTCCTTAACTTCGGTTGTGATTCCGGAATGGAAGACGGAAACTAATGGTATCTCTTCAAGATAGACAAGTAGGAGCTTAAGGCCAGTAAGCCAGCGAATCCAGGCTAAGAATATGGATGTTGATATCGAAATGGGATGACTAAATTGCCTTGAGGAGATGCGATCGCGCTTGATGAGAAAACAACAGTGCAAATAGCGATCGCCAGAAATCTCAAAAAGTATTTGGGAAAAAGACTATGACGCAAGCATATCAAAGCCTCAACCAAATTGATTTGAAATCCATATCACAAGAATCAAAAGACTTTTTCGCCCCAGTACCATGTTCTTTCCCATCACCGACAGCCTGGGAAGATCGAGTCTTTTATTTTTTGATGCTAGATCGATTTTCCGACGATAATGAGAATGGATACAAGGACAATCACGGAAACCTTGTCCAGACTGGCACAACGCCGATGTTTACAGAAGCTGCTCGTAGCAATGCAATCAAAACAGAGGCGGATGCTGCCCATTGGCGTGATGCCGGAACAAAATATGTAGGCGGCAAATTAAAGGGAGTAACCAGCAAAATCGGTTACTTGAAACGGTTGGGAGTCAACGCCATCTGGATCAGTCCTATCTTTAAGCAGGTTGAGTTTCAAGACACATATCATGGCTACGGCATTCAAAATTTTCTAGAAGTTGACCCGCATTTTGGTAGCCGCGATGATTTACGAGATTTAGTTAAAGTTGCCCATGAAAATGGCATTCATGTAATTCTCGATATCATTCTCAATCACACAGGCAACGTATTTAGCTATGAGAATTCTGATACCCCGTGGAATGGAAATCCTTACAAAGTACAGGGATTTAACGATTTATCAGGTCATCCCACCCTTCCTTTCACCAAAACCGATCCCAAAAATCTGGCAACATGGCCACAAAGCTTAGATAGTGTATGGCCAGTTGAGTTCCAAGACCCCGCAGTTTTTACGTGTAAAGGACACATCAGCAATTGGGATTACGATCCAGAGTTTCGCGAAGGCGATTTCTGTGACTTAAAGGACGTGCATCACGGAACAGGAGATGCAGATAACTATCAAGTTGCTCCCGGACTCCGCTATCTCTGTGAAGTTTATAAATTCTGGATTGCCTATGCCGATCTCGATGGTTTCCGCATTGATACCGTCAAACACATGGATATTGGTGCAACCCGCTTTTTTGCTTCCGCCATCCATGAATTTGCTCAAAGTCTTGGCAAAGACCAATTTTTCTTAGTGGGCGAGATTACTGGCGGGCGGGAACGGGCTTTCCATACCAGAGAATTGACAGGTTTGGACGCGGCTTTAGGCATTGATGATATTCCCGATAAACTGGAGTACCTAGTGAAGGGGTGGCGCAATCCCAATGATTACTTCAGCCTATTCCGCAATTCCGTACTTCTTGATAAAGACTCTCACACTTGGTTGAGAGATAAAGTTGTGACGATGTATGACGATCACGATCAGGTGCGTAAGGGAGGAGAGAAAGCCCGGTTTTGTGCAGATCCAGATGCCACCAAAGTTGCTTTGAATGTATTGGCATTAAATGCCATGACCTTGGGTATTCCCTGCATCTATTATGGCAGCGAACAGGGTTTTGATGGACAAGGAGGAAGCGAAGAAAGCGATCGCTACATTCGAGAAGCAATGTTTGGAGGTGAATTTGGTGCATTTAGAAGCAAAGGCATGCATTTCTTCGATGAAGATTGTTCTATCTATCGAGAACTCGCCCAAATTCTCGACATCCGCAGCCAACACATTACCCTAAAGCGCGGTCGTCAATACTTAAGGGAAATTTCCGCCCCAGAAGATGGCGTAAAATTTGGTCTGCCACAGATACTTAATAATAATCGGATGCAATCGGTAATTCCCTGGTCGCGGATTCTCAGTGACAAGGAAATCTTGCTGGCTATTAACACCGACTATAACCAGCCCACGACCGCCTGGGTAACAATTGATAATGAACTGCATTCTCAAGGCGATCAATTGCGCTGCATCTACTCCACAGACAAGTCACAAATCGATCAAAAAATCAAAGTTGAAGCCAGAAACGGTAAAGCAGTATTAGTTAAAGTTCCTGCCGCAGGTTTCGTAATTTTTGAATAGGCAAGATTGTGGGATAAGTGAGGAGTATTACCCTTAAATCGCGATCGAGAGTTCATGGTCAATAGTTTGACTGTGGACTCTTTTGCCAACTGCCTTTGCATTTTGGTGAAACCTGCGTATATCCTAAATTTTGAAATAGAGTTAAGTTTAGGTTATGGCAGGACATAGTAAGTGGGCGAATATTAAACGCCAAAAGGCAGTAGTAGACGCAAAAAGGGCAAAGACCTTTACTCAGCTGTCACGGGCAATTATCGTTGCGGCGAGAAGCGGTATCCCAGATCCAGCAGGAAATTTTCAACTGCGGACAGCAATTGATAAAGCGAAGGCAGCGGGGATTCCTAATGATAATATTGAACGCGCGATCGCAAAAGGTGCAGGTACATTTGGCGGAGATAACAACAGTTTAGAAGCGATTCGCTATGAAGGTTACGGGCCTGGTGGTGTAGCAATTTTAGTTGAAGCGTTGACAGACAATCGCAATCGGACTGCTGCTGACTTACGCGCCGCTTTTAGTAAAAATGGTGGCAATTTGGGTGAAACAGGTTGCGTTAGCTGGATGTTTGAACAAAAAGGCGTTTGTACAGTCCAGGAAGTCGTTGATGAAGAACAGCTGTTGGAAGCATCTCTAGAAGGTGGAGCTGAGTCTTACGAAATGGCCGAAGATGAGATGGCGGAAGTATTTAGCGCCATAGAAAATTTAGAGACTCTCAACAAAACCCTCAACGACAAAGGTTTTCAAGTAACCGATACCGAATTGCGCTGGATTCCTAGTAATACAGTCGAAGTTACCGATCCAGATCAAGCGCGATCGCTTCTCAAGTTAATTGACACTTTAGAAGGTTTAGATGACGTTCAAAATGTGACCTCCAATTTTGAAATGGCAGAAAGCCTAATGGCTTTGAGTATTGTCTAGAAGAATATTGAGGGGCTTCCAAATAAAGCCGGGAAGAAGCATCTGGCACGTGTAGGTTTTTGACAACCATGCGGGAATAGGACAAAAAATATCAAGAAGAAAAAGCCGATTTCTGCGTTCAAATAAGAGTCCTAACTCACCCTTTGATGAAAAACCTACACTGTAACGCCGGGAGCAAAGAGAAAGCAACAGTTAAAAAATTTAGATAATTTATTGTTTAGATTTTCCTGACAGCCGAAAAATAGACATACAAATTTCACAGAGATTGCAAACCTATGACATATGGCTATGGGATAGTTTGATTGTTAATACATGGATAAAAAATTCACCTAAATAATTTGACTAAAGTTTTATTGTGCTTCTAAAAGCCTCTATCTCCTTTCTTAACTGTCTCCTGTTTCCTTCGTCATCCAATTAGGCTGCTATCAATTATTTCCTAGGCTGGCGAGCCATCTAGCAAATTTGTTTTTACTCTAGTAACACGCTGTTGATTATTTAAGCTTGCTGCTATGATGAAGGTTTTTTCTTTGAAGCCTTGGGTATATTTGCCATAAGATTTCTATATCAAAATAGACTAAGATCGGATGACATATAGAGCTAAAAAAAGAATTTTTTCAGAGAAAAATATAGAAATCTACATATAAAATTTATATAAAAAGCTAGATTAAAATACACTATTTTGCGATACTATAATGGTCTGCTATTCCCAGATATTGCAAAATATCTCAAATAAAGAAGTTGGCGTTAATTCCCAAGTTTGGCTGTATTTTTAGGTTGTATTAACCACAAACCTATTCTCTAACCAACGTTTGAGGTTCTGATACAACATCCTTCGCCAAGAAATAGTAACTGCTAATTTCTACACTCCATAGCAGAAAGAAAATTCTTTGTTTGATTTTCCCGTAACTACACACTATACCATTTGAGCCTGCTGCCTTCGGTAGCAGGTTTTTTGTCTTGTGAATTTATTATATTTAGCTTAAAAGCTTGCTTTCTTTAGGAAGCGGATCGTTTCGTAGTATGGGCTGAAGCCCTGATTTTATAAGTACTAAAGCACTTACTAAACACCCGTCAAACAAAATTGACAGATGAGTAATGTCATAGAAGTAAAGATAGTTTAAGCTTCGTTCATGTCCCTTTACATAGTTTTTCATTTAGGAATATTTATTAAGCTCAATTAGACTATTACAGCATCGGTAAAATAAAAATATATTTACAATTACTGCAAAGTCTATAGTAAAAATATCCACTAAAAATTCATAGAAAGAACAAATCACTGACATATGAATCTGGGATAGTTAAATCGTTGGTTCATTAATCGAGGAAATCACAAATCCATGATGAATAAGTTAGCTAAAGGTTTACTTATTGCTCTAGCGATCGCTACCCCTGTAGCTATGTCTGCACCAGTTTTCCAAGCGGAAGCTGCTACTACACATAAAACTACTCATGTAGCAGCAAATAAGGCTAATGGTGGCAAAGTTGTTAAGCATAAACATCACAGAAAACATCTCAAGCGTCATACTACTTCATCCATAAAGAAAAAGTAAGTTCTCTCGTTTAACTTTATGCTTTGAAAGCATTGATTACCTGGAGTTTCAATAGTTTATAGTAGCTTTTCAACATAGTTCGTTGTTATTTATCTTTGCTCAAGATAAAACTATTAAACTTCGCTGCGTTCCTCTGCAATCAGCGAGGTTTTTTCTTGTTTAAATAGAGTTAATCTCATGCATATTTAACTTACATATTGAGCAATAATTCATTAATGAGATGAAGTAAGCAGATTTATCTGTGAAATAAATCGCACATTGAAAATATCCAATCCCTCAGATTAATCAAAGGATTCAATTCTCAATCCAAACTTAGAAATCCCTTTGACATCTGAGTTTCTTAATTTTGAATTTTGAATTGATATAACTTGCTTTAGACCGCCCAATTGCGTAAGAATAAGAGTTAAGATGCTGTAACTTCTCTTAACAATGCCGCTAACACAGCTTTTGCAAACCCTAAACCCTCCCCAAACATCCACAGACAAGCGGGGATACGATTATGATTTGGTAATTGTCGGCGGCGGGATTATTGGATTAACCCTAGCCTCTGCCCTAAAAAATTCAGGCTTGAGTATACTGCTGGTAGAAGCCAAAGTAGCATCAGCCGCAGTAGCCAAAGGGCAAGCCTATGCAATTCATATGCTTTCGGCCTTAATTTACGAAGGAATTGGGATTTGGGACAAAATGTTGCCTCAAATCGCCAAATATAACCGCGTTCGCCTATCTGATGCTGATTATTCTCAGGTAGTGGAATTTAACACAACAGATTTAGGTACGTCAGAGTTGGGTTATGTAGCAGAACACCAAGCACTGTTGCAACCCTTACAAGAATTTGTGCGCGATTGTGCAAATGTGACTTATCTATGTCCCGCAGAGGTAGTTAATACACAGTACCAACAAGACATAGTAGCCATAGACATCAAAGTGGCAGAGCAAATCTGCACAGTTCGCAGTAAATTACTAGTAGCCGCAGATGGAGCGCGATCGCCGATTCGTCAAGCAGCAGGAATTAAAACTCACGGCTGGAAATATTGGCAATCTTGCATCGTCGCCTTTGTCCAACCAGAAAAACCCCACAACAATACCGCCTACGAAAAATTTTGGACTAGCGGGCCGTTTGCAATTTTACCGTTACCTGGGAATCGTTGCCGAATTGTCTGGACAGCGCCCCACGCCGAAGCAAAAGCCTTATGTGAATTGGATGACGAGCAATTTTTAGCAGAACTCACTCGTCGCTTTGGCAATCAGATGGGTAAATTACAATTATTAGGCGATCGCTTTATTTTTCAAGTACAACTCATGCAAAGCGATCGCTATGTCTTACCCCGTTTAGCATTAATTGGAGATGCAGCACACAATTGCCATCCTGTTGGCGGACAAGGTTTAAATCTAGGTATTCGCGATGCAGCCGCTTTAGCGCAAGTCATCCAACAAGCCAACGCAGCTGGTGAAGACATTGGCAATATCCAAATCCTCAAAGATTACGAACGCTGGCGTCAACGAGAAAACCTCACAATCTTAGGTTTCACCGATTTATTAGATCGGATGTTTTCTAACAACTTCTTACCCGTAATGCTAGTTCGGCGTTTGGGTTTATGGATTATGCGCCGAGTCCCAATGCTCAAAATCTATACACTCAAACTGATGATTGGGTTAAAAGGACGCACTCCAGAATTAGCAAAAAGGTAAATTTGTCAAGACTCAAGAGTCAAAAGGCAATAGTCATTTGTCATTGGTTATTTCTCCCCACACTCCCCACACTCCCCACACTCCCCACACTCCCCACACTTCCTTGTCCTCATCTCCCACATATCCTCCCTAGTAATGGCAGCGTCAACGTAAAGGTCGCTCCTTGTCCTTCTCCAGGGCTTTCTGCCTTGACTGTACCACCATGTAGCTCGACCAGGTAACGGACAATGGCTAATCCTAAACCCAATCCCCCAAATTTCCTGGTGTTTGTCCCATCTGCTTGTCGGAAGTAGTCAAATACATAAGGTAAAAAATCAGCACTAATGCCTTTACCTGTATCTTTCACCTGCAACTTCACCTGGGAATCTAAGGATGCTAAATGAATTTCTACACGTCCATTTGCCGGAGTAAACTTGACAGCGTTGGATAGTAAGTTCCAAACGACTTGCTGTAAACGACTTGGATCGCCATAAACTTGACCAACATCGGGTTCTAGTATCACCTGAAGCTGAATGCATTTAGCTTCAGCAGCTAACTGGACATTTTCTATGGCGGCGACGATTGTTGATGCTAGATCGACTTGAGTAATATTTAAGTTGAGTTTGCCTTGGAGAATGCGAGAGACATCGAGTAAATCTTCAATTAACTCGGTCTGAAGCTTGGCGTTACGTTCGATAGTTTCCAAGGCGCGGTCAAGAATTGCTTCATTATACTTTTGAGTCCGTAGTAACTTTGACCACCCCAAAATCGGATTGAGTGGCGTGCGTAGTTCGTGAGAAAGGACTGCTAAAAATTCATCTTTGAGTCGGTTCGCTTGCATCAATTGCTCTGTTTGCTGTTGCAACGAAACAACTAATTCAGAACGTTCTAGGGCGATCGCAATTTGGTCAGAAGTTGCTTGCAGCAGTGCGATTTCCTCTGGTGTAAAATGAGTTTTGGTGCGACTGCCAAAAGACAGTACGCCTAGTAACTTACCACGAGCAATTAACGGTTGAGCTGCGTAAGCTGTCATCTTCAAAGTGCAGAGAATCTCGGTATTTGGATGGGTGGAATGCTGTACATTGTTAACAATAATTTGACGCCGTGTTTGTGCTGCTAACCCACATACTGCTTGACCAATTTCCAGCCATTCAAGTGTCGGAACTACTCGATCCTCAACGCCACTCCAAGACTTTAAGTGCAATTTTTGCCTATTTCCTTGTATATCGATTAAATAGTTGAAGTAACAATGTAAATCCATCTGGGCTGAGAGTTTGCCGAACAAATCGTTCATTAACTCTAGAGGATGCTCAGTTGAAAGCAAATCGCTGGCTGTTTCTGAGAGTAACTTCAGTCGTTCGCTATGTTTTTGTAGAGCTTGTTCTGCTTGCTGGCGTTGTCGCAGGGCGCGTTCGCGTTCGGTAATATCAACTGCTACGCCTCCTACTAAGCGTTTTCCAGAAGCATCGGCAATGGGAAACTTATACACCAAAAAGTCGCCCATCGTGCCATCTTGCAGCGGCGCTGACTCAATCGCTTCCAGTACCTGATTTGTCTGCGCGACCTTTTTAATATTATTGAGAAATTGTTGAGCAACTTCTTTTGGGTAGAGGTCAAAAACAGTTTTACCGATCGCCTCGGTTGTTGCTAATTTGAATGTGCGGTAGTAAGTTGGGCTGAGGTAGAGTATGTGTCCTTCGCTATCTGTAATCCAGGCTGCCGCTGGGCTATTATCCATAAAAGTCTGAAATCGCTCTTCACTTTGGTGTAGCGCTCTCTCAGTTTGTTTGCGACTGCTAATGTCAAGAATAAAAGCGACTGATTGCTGTTGCGGTTCGCGCAGCAGAGAGTAGCCAACAACAACAGGTATGCGGGAACCATCTTTACGAATAAATTCTTTTTCATAAGGGCTACAAGTTCCCTTAACTTTGGCTTCAGCAATACCTAATTCATCTAAATCAAAGTATTCTGGTGGCGTGATACTTACCCAACTGAGTCTACCTGCTTGGAGATCGGCGCGGCTATAGCCAACAATTCGTAAAAACTCGTCATTGGCTTCGACAATGTTACCGTCTTCATTGCCAAAGAGAATTCCCACTAAATTCGCTTCAAAAAAACTTCTCAGCCGTTCTTGGCTAGCTCGAACTGCTGCTTCTGCTTCCTGGCGTTCGCGCCGCGCCACTTGCTGTTCGCTGATATTCTGAAAATATACGTTTATGCCCTCCTCTGAGGGATAAACGTGGATATCATACCAACAATCACAAGCTTGATAGTAGTATTCAAAGTTAATCGGCACCTTTTCCGTACAAGCGCGATGATATTGCCGATAAACTACAGTACTGTTGAACACTGGATATTGCTCCCAGATGTTTTTGCCCAGTAGTTCATGGCGCGGTTGTCCTAAGATGCGCTCCGCACAACTATTAATATAGGTAAAACACCAATTACAATCCAAAGAATAGAAAGCATCGGTCATGCTTTCTAAAATGGTGGTGACTTGCTCTTTTGCGGCTTTTAACTCGGCTTGCAATTGTTGCTGTTGCTGGACAGTTGCTTGACGCAACCGACTCATCTTGAGATTTATCTCAATGCGAGATAAGAGTTGCGAGTCAGAAAAAGGCTGACTGAGATAATCATCAGTTTCCGCTTCTAGCGCTTTCACACAAAGTTCTTCATCTGAATGTGACGACAGCAATATGATGGTGATATCTTGAGTTTGCGGATTCGCGCGCAGCGATCGCAATAACTCTAAACCATCCATTCTGGGCATGATTAAATCAGCGATTACTAAATCAGGTAGCGGCTTTAATTGTTGGATATTATTTAAAGCCTCTATGCCATCCACTGCTAGCTGGAGTTGATAACGTTGGCTAAACAACTGCTGCAAGCGATCGCGCATTTGTACATCGTTGTTAGCTAAGAGAATTCGAGCAGCAGGGTTATTTACTTTCGTTTCTAGAGTCACAGTCTCTGCTCCTCATTCTTCAAGTATTAGGTTACTAAGTATTTGTCTGAACTTTGTTAGATATTGCGCCAACGCCTGAAATCGCTTCTGTTGCGGGTTAACACAGCAGTTAGCTATCTGGAGTTGTCCTCCATGTATAACAGTAGACTTTGGCAAAAACAGATCAATTTGCTGCCGCAGATCGAGAAATAAATCTAAAATGTTCAGCAGCTTTCTTACAGACATCTTATTTTTTAATTTTTATATATAGAATGAAGAATAAGACAAATATTGTGATATTCGTCTCTTACTTAGGAAATATTTTAAAGATGAATATACTTTTTGCTCTATCTCTTCTCTCTACCGACATATGCACTATGCCAGTGTATGAATACATCTGAATCATTAGATTTGAGTATACTTATATTGATTTTAGCGCTTGTAAATTAAACTTTTTATTAGTTATAAATTTAGGCATAAAATAATTTCAAAATATATAATAAAAGTAATTATTTAAATTTAGAATTTTTTTGTTAGTAAATGTTTGGCTACAAAAATGAATATTTATCTTAAAAATAAATGTATATATTCTAAAAAAATCTAAAAATAGAAAATATAATTTAAAATTTGCGAATTTGATATAGATTCTCTTTAAAGATAATTACGCTGAGTATTGGCAGTGTTATATCAGTAAATAGGCTGATATCTTATAGAGGTATAATTATATTTTTTTATAAAAATCTATTGAAATTCCAGATTTCGCAGTTTCTACCTCTAATTCGTAAGCTCATAAATTAAATAGAATAGCTAGGAATACCTAGAGACATAAATAAATTAACTTTCATTAAGTGTATTGCCTAACGCTACATTTCCACCCAGATCTGGCATATCCTCTACTGATAGATAGATGTCAGGGGATCGCTTATGCGCTAGAAGTAAGTCCAGTCCTAGCAAATCTAAGAATTTACAGATTTGTACGCTCTAAGATGAGATTAAAAATCAAAAATGAAAAAGTGGCGACACTGACCGTCAGTAATGCTAAAGTTTCAAGAAATTCACCTGAAATTTTCAGCGGGTATTCATGCTGAAGCAGCTTAAAAAAAATCCAATTCCTCTAATTGCTGGTGCAGGACTATGTGCCTTTTTAGCCGGGGCTATGGTGTCAGCACCTGAGATTGGAAAATCCTTAGGGCAATGGCTAAAACATGGCAATAATTCACCTGAGCAGATATCGGAAACCACTAAAGCCAAATCAGCCGTATACCCACTGGTATCACAATCTCTGCCAGAACGAGCCGCAAAACTAGCAGATATCGCCCAAAATTCTCGTACTCTCGATCGAGAGCGTGCGCGTTATTTGTTAGCTAGCGATTACATTGAAAGAACACAAGCGAAAAAAGCACTGGTTTTACTAGAAGGATTGGATAAAGACTATCCACTCCTCGCCCCTTACATTTTGCTGAAACAGGCCCAAGCCGAGGATATGTTGGGTGAAGATGGCAAAGCTTCAGATCTGCGGCAAAAAGTGCTGAAACAGTATCCAAAAACAGCAGCAGCAGTGAAAGCCATCTATTTAATTGCGCAACCAAAGCAACAGGATTTAGCGATCGCGCAATTTCCCTCTCATCCTCTAACCTGGGAAATTATCCGCAAGCGCCTCGAACAAAACCCCAATCAGCCGCAATTAGAATTAATTTTGGCAAAATACGCCGCTAACCAACCAGGAACAGTTGCTGTCTTGGATAACTTAGCAAAAGGTTTTACTCTCAAACCCGAAGATTGGGAAATTATTGGTACAGCTTACTGGACAAACAACATATTTGATAAAGCTGCCAATGCTTATGCGAAAGCTCCCAAAACACCACTTAACCTCTATCGTGCTGGACGGGGTTTGCAAGTAACAGGTAAGGAAAAAGACAAAGCGATCGCAATTTATAAACAACTGGTACAGCAATTTCCCGAAGCGCCAGAAAGTGGCACAGCTTTATTGCGGTTAGCAGAAATGGCAAAAACCCGTAAAGACGCTTTACCATATCTAAACCAAGCGATCGCCAAATTTCCTGATGCAGCTAGTAAAGCATTGGTAGAAAAAGCCAAAATTTTCCAAGGACTCAAGGATAATAATTCAGCCCAACAAGCATGGCAATTACTGATTTCTAAATACGGCAATTCTGATGAAGCCGCAGAATACCGTTGGAAAATCGCCCAAGAAAAAGCCGCAGTTAGAGATTATGCAGGTGCTTGGCAATGGGCAGAACCAATTACCACCAACAACCCTACTAGCATTTTGGCTCCCAGAGCAGGTTTTTGGGTAGGTAAATGGGCAACTCAATTAGGAAAGCAGCAAGAAGCGAAAACCGCTTATGAATATGTAATTAGCCAGTTTCCTTACTCTTACTACGCATGGCGATCGGCTGCAATCTTGGGGTTGAATGTCGGTAACTTTAATACCGTGCGTCAACTCAAGCCGGAAGTAGTTCCACCGCAACGTCCTGTACCAACTGCTGGTTCGGAAACTTTCAAAGAATTGTATCTGTTAGGACAAGACCGAGATGCTTGGTTGCAATGGGAGACAGAATTTCAAAATAAAGACAAGCCGACGGTAGCCGAACAATTCACCGAAGGTTTAATGCAACTAGCCAGAGGCGAAAATAAATTAGGAATTGATACGATTTCTAAATTAGAAGATCGAGAAACCCCAGAAGAACAAGCCGAATATCAAGCCCTCAGCAAACAAAGCATTTATTGGCAAGCTCGTTATCCCTTTCCTTATCTGCAAGAAATTGAAAAGTGGTCTAACGAACGTCAACTCAATCCTTTGCTAGTAACTGCTTTGATTCGTCAAGAGTCGCGGTTTGAATCTAAAGCCAAATCCATCGCTAATGCTATGGGGTTAATGCAAGTTTTACCAAGCACAGCTAATTGGATCGCTCCACAAATTAAGGTAGATAGCAAAAAACTTCAGCTAGAAGATCCGAACGACAACATTATGCTGGGAACTTGGTATTTGGATCATACCCATCAGCAATATAACAATAACTCCCTGCTTGCGATCGCTAGTTACAATGCTGGACCTGGCAACGTTTCCAAATGGCTGCAAACTATCCCCACCCAAGATCCAGATGAATTTGTCGAAAAAATCCCCTTTGATGAAACTAAAAATTACGTGCGTCAAGTCTTAGGTAACTATTGGAATTATTTGCGACTATACAACCCAGAAATTTCTGCCTTAGTCGGACAATACTCAACCGCGCATCCTAAATTGCCAACGCAGTGATTTTTGATTAAGCTGTTACGCATTTAAATTGTATATATTGCGGCTGGTTTGACAATATTTAAGAGTCTAGACATCAAAGGCTAGCTTGTAATTTGTAACACCAGTCGCACTCTACCTACTACCCTACGGGGACGCTTCTTACAGCGAAAACCCGCCCAATGCAGTGGCTCTCTTGACCTTGGAAAGCCCTAACATAAGAATATTAAATCTAGGCACGCATCAACTTAACGATTGCAATTATTTAAAAGTTTGTAATTATAGCATCGTAGAAAAATACACTATGCAACAGTGAGAATGGCCACTCTATTAATTTGAAGTATAAGCATATTTATTACGGTATCTAAAAGACTATAAGATCTACGTATATATATTGAGGATTTTTTTCTTTTTTTTATAGTAAGCTTTAATACTAGCGGCTAATCGTTAAACAGTTTTATTACTGAAAGTTAGTCCTATCAGGGTTTCATAAATAGTCTCATAGTAACTGAAGGCTGATTAGCTTAGGATCTGTGCATTTTTTTAATGTGCGGTGCATTTATCTACGCTATAGCAGACTTAAAACTATAAACATTAAAGCTTAATTACCAAAGCTTTACTTAATTTTCTAAATACCTATGACGAAAGCATAGAGGGTATTTGGAATGAAAATATTAGGGTAGCAGCAAAACAGTATTTTTTCAAAAGAGCTAATTATTAGATGATTAGCTCACAAAAAAACTCGTTATTTAGGAGGAATTTATGAGGAAATTTTTAGCTTATTTATTTGCTAAATGGAATTACCTCAAGGGTCATTCAGCCTTTGAGAAATCATCAATTACTACCATTATAAGAATTGCGATTTGGTCTGTATATTGTATTTTTAAACGTCCAGCAACAATTAGTCTGGGGCACAGTGGAGCTAAATTTTATTTGCCTCCCAAATTTAAAGAAGCAGGTTCGACAGGAATTTATGTATTAAGAGAAGATTATGAACCAGAATTAAAATATTTGAATAATGTACTCCAACCAGGAAGAGTGTTTGTAGATGTTGGAGCAAATTTTGGAGTTTACACAGTAATTGCTAGCAAATTGGTAGCAGATACAGGAAAGGTTCTTGCTTTTGAACCAGCGGCAGAGACGTACCCGATTTTAGACCGCAACGTTGAAATCAACAATTTTAGTAATGTGAAGGTATTTCATGCAGCTGTCTCTGATAAAACTGGGACTTCGCGTTTTTACCATGTTAATAATGCGCCTAATAGTTATTCTTTGGGAGCAGATACAGAAAGTACAAGTTTTGAGGAAGTAGCTACAGTTACTCTAGAAGATGTTTTCCAAAAAGAGGCTATTGAGCGTTTTGATTTAATGAAAGTTGATGTGGAAGGAGCTGAAGAATTAGTCTTGCGTGGATCTCAATCTTTGATAAAGAAAATGCGTCCTCAAATTATATTTGAAGCAAGTGCAGATAGAGCTAAAATGTTAGGTTTGACAACAGATGGAGCATGGAATTTATTGAAAGAATGGGGTTATGAGTTTTTTGCTATAGAGAAAACTGGTAAGTTAAAACCTTTAAATTCAATAAAATTTGGCAATATTCTGGCAATCCCTCGCGCCTGCTGAAGTATAAGTAACGGTCAGTCAGCCAGGCTTACGGGTAAGTGGCATTAGTAATAATATTGAGTGCCATCATAAATACTAGGGCGAAATCAAGAAAAATCGCAAAGTCACCAAAAACATATTTTGCTAGCTGCTTCCCCAGTAAAATAGTTAGCAAATGTTGCCTAATCGCTGAATCATGACGCCACAAAATTTAGACACTGTACCGCAGTCCGATTCGTCAAGGGAATTCCCAGATGCAGCTGCTACAACTTCACCGGATATCAACGTGGAAGGATATGGCGATTCTGATATCGATCCGCTTGATGAATTACCAGGTGAAGTCGAAATGTCGTTTTTCGACCACCTAGAGGAGTTGCGCCAGCGAATTTTTTATGCCCTAATTGCTGTTGCAGTAGGTGTTGTAGGCTGTTTTTTCAACGTCAGGCCGATTGTCCAGCTATTAGAAGTTCCCGCACAAGGAGTAAAATTTCTCCAACTTGCTCCTGGGGAATATTTCTTTGTTTCTTTAAAAGTAGCAGCCTATAGTGGCTTATTACTTTCTACTCCGTTCATCCTTTACCAAATTATTCAATTTGTGCTTCCCGGACTAACCCGCCGCGAACGCCGCTTGCTAGGGCCTGTAGTTTTAGGGTCGAGTGTGCTATTTGTGGCAGGGTTAGCATTTGGTTATTTTCTGCTAATTCCCGCAGCTTTGAAGTTTTTTATTAGCTATGGTGCAGATGTAGTAGAACAACTTTGGTCAATTGAAAAATACTTTGAATTTGTCTTGTTGTTATTATTTAGCACAGGCATAGCATTTCAAATTCCTGTGATTCAACTACTGCTTGGCGCTTTGGGAATTGTTTCTTCTCAACAAATGTTTTCTGGTTGGCGTTACGTAATTATGGGTGCAGTGGTTTTAGGTGCTGTTCTCACTCCTTCTACTGACCCTCTTACGCAAAGTCTGTTAGCAGGTGCAGTCTTAGGGCTTTATTTTGGTGGCATTGGTTTAGTAAAACTGATAGGGAAATGAATGCCACAAATCACCTATGAAGAGTTTGAAAAAGTCGAGATTCGAGTTGGGAAAGTTGTTGAAGTGGCAGATTTTCCTACTGCGAGAAAACCAGCCTATAAACTTTGGATAGACTTTGGTGATTTGGGCATTAAAAAATCTAGTGCCCAAATTACTAAGCTTTATCAGCCAGAAGATTTAGTTAACAAATTAATACTAGCTGTCACCAACTTTCCACCTCGCCAAATTGCAGATTTTATGTCTGAAGTTTTGGTTTTGGGAGTAGTTCTCGATGGTGGCGAAGTAGTTTTAATTCAACCGGATAAAGATGTAGCTTTGGGCAAAAGAATTTTATAGTAACTCTTACATAGCAATCCTTATAGCTTTGATTACATATCTTTAAATAAGCCAATTGTCAAGAGTATTTTATAAGATCCACTCTGAAGATCGCTCGCCTAAATCAAGGGGAATACTCACAGCTTTGCCCAATCGGGGGCGATCGCGTGTTTGTGTGATAAATGTTTGGACTTGTGTTGTTCCACCTAAAGCATGAAGATAGTTGGCAATGCTATCAAGATGGGCTTGGTACTCGTCTTCACTCAAAGGAAAAGAGGCTTGCTCTAAATATTTCCACATGACTTGCAGAAATATTTTCCCCTGCGATCGCCGCAACTGCACATCGTAAGAGCGTCCCCACTTATCAAGCAACAGTTGACGTAATTCCTGTCCTGTCATACGTTGTCTCAATTAGATTTTACATTTAGTTATGATGTTAAGTTCCGTAACTCAAGTATGATAAGGATATAAAGAAATGTAATGCTAACAGAAAAGATGCTAGAAATATCTTGGAACAGAGAAGTATGGCATTTTTGTGGGCGTTAGCATTTCGACTTAGATAAGAGTTGCTCAACTACTAGTACTCTTATCAAAATGCTTAACAAAATACACAAAGAGCGCGTAGATTATGGCTCAATTTTCTGAATCAGCAGACGTGCCCGATATGGGGCGTCGTCAATTCATGAATCTGCTCACTTTTGGAACCGTCACTGGAGTGGCTCTGGGTGCATTGTATCCCGTTGTCAAGTATTTTATTCCACCTGCTACTGGTGGCGCTGGTGGCGGTACAACGGCAAAAGACGAACTGGGCAACGATGTTAGTGTCAGCAAGTTTCTAGCAAGCCATAATGTAGGCGATCGCGCCCTGGTTCAGGGATTAAAGGGCGACCCCACTTATCTTGTCGTAGAAAGCAAAGAAGCGATCGGCGATTACGGCATTAATGCCATCTGCACCCATCTAGGTTGTGTTGTCCCCTGGAACGTAGCAGAGAACAAGTTCAAATGTCCTTGTCACGGTTCCCAATACGACGCAACCGGTAAAGTTGTGCGCGGCCCAGCACCTCTGTCTTTGGCTTTGGCTCACACCAACGTCCAAGACGACAAAGTTGTTGTTAGCCCGTGGACTGAAACCGACTTCCGCACCGGCGAAGAACCTTGGTGGGCTTAATAATTTTAGTCAAAAGTCAATAGGAGCCAGTCACATGCGGAGGTTCCCTCCGTTGAGTGAACTGGCGTTCAAAAGTCCACAGTGTGAACCATTGACTCTTGACTCTTGACTCTTGACTCTTGACTCTTGACTCTTGACCAATGACTAATTCACGAGAGAATCGTTGCCCTTATAGAGATGAGAAATGCTTCAATAACAGCGAGGTTAACTCGCAGTACTAGAGCAATAGTCAAAACATTGCTCATAGCGATCGCTACCGTGACATTCTACTTCACCAGCGATTTAGCCCTGCCACAATCTGCTGCTGCCTATCCTTTCTGGGCCCAGCAAACTTATCCAGAAACACCCCGCGAACCGACTGGGCGAATTGTTTGCGCCAACTGTCACTTAGCCGCCAAGCCGACACAAGTGGAAGTTCCCCAATCAGTTCTACCTGACACTGTGTTCAAAGCTGTGGTAAAAATTCCCTACGATACCAGCGTCCAGCAGGTAGGTGCTGATGGTTCTAAAGTCGGCTTAAACGTTGGTGCGGTATTGATGCTACCTGAAGGCTTCAAGATTGCTCCAGAAGACCGTATTTCTGAAGAACTGAAAGAAGAAGTAGGCGATACTTACTTCCAAACTTACAGCGAAGATAAAGAAAACGTCGTTATCGTCGGCCCCTTACCAGGCGAACAGTATCAGGAAATCGTCTTCCCAGTTCTTTCTCCCAACCCCGCAACTGATAAAAATATCCACTTTGGTAAATATTCAGTTCACGTAGGTGGTAATCGCGGACGCGGACAAGTTTATCCAACTGGTGAAAAGAGCAACAACTCGGTTTACAACGCTTCTGCTGCTGGCACAATTACCAAGATTGCCAAAGAAGAAGATGGAGATGGCAACGTCAAATATGTAGTTAGCATCAAAACCGACGCCGGTGAAGTTGTCACTGATACAATTCCTTTAGGCCCAGAATTAATTGTTTCCGAAGGGCAAACAGTAAAAGCTGGTGATGCTTTGACTAACAATCCTAACGTTGGCGGATTTGGTCAAAGAGATGCAGAAATCGTATTGCAAGACGCTAATCGAGTCAAATGGTTGATTGCATTCATCGCGCTGGTGATGATGGCTCAAGTCATGCTAGTTCTGAAGAAGAAGCAGGTTGAGAAGGTTCAAGCTGCTGAGATGAATTTCTAAATTATTTGCGAATTCATTTATTTATAAGACAGGCAGATTGCCTGTCTTTTTTTTTATCAAAAATCAGCAGCAAACAGAGAAGCTAGCATTCCTATGTCGAAGTTGAATATCAACATGATTAGCAAAGAATCTGCCGAGCATTATTTATGGGGTAATAATTGTCATGGTTGGCATCTTGTGAAACAACTAGGGTTAAGCGTGATTCAAGAAATTATGCCACCAGGAACCTCGGAAGTCAGACACTATCACCAGCAATCGCGGCAGTTTTTCTTTATCTTAGCTGGAACAGCAACTTTAGAAATTGATGGTTCTCGTCAAATTATTTCTCAACACCAAGGTGTAGAGATTCCTCCTAAGACTCCTCATCAGATGCTAAATGAAAGCGATCGCGATTTGGAATTCCTGATCATTTCCCAACCTCCCAGTCATGGCGATCGCATTTTAGTTAGTTAGCTAAAATTTTTGTTATAGTGCGTCTGTTATTGCTGATGTACTTACTGAAGACTATTTATAAAATTACCAAAAATAGCGAAAATTAATGTATGAGTAACGTTTTTGAAGCTATTGTATGTGAGATTGATTTTGATAGAGCTAAAAATTTACTAGCAACAATATCTTCAGAGCTAACTTTAGAATTTATCAAAATTAATGAATCTCTATTAGTTATTTATCAACTTGAAGAAAACAGACATAGATTAATATTTTCTCAACAGATAGAGTATTTAGCTAGCCAAGTATCATTAGAAATTTCTGCCGTTCTGGTAATGCGCTATGACTCTAGAATTGGACATCGTTCCTCAATTTTGTTCAAGGAAGGTTTACCTATATCTTCATTTGATGAAAATGATGAAATTTGGGTTTTGTTGGATGAAGAAGGTGAACCTTTAATTGATGGAGAAAGATTTTCAATAAATTCAATGAAAGATGATGAAGAATATGAAACTATTTGTAATGCAATTGACTTGGGTCTTCAAGCTCTTGGAATAGAAAATTGGCATGAAGTTTATTCGTTCATTACATCTCACTAAATAATAAAATTCTACTTTACAAATTCACTTAACAATTCTAGGGCAAAATTGAACTTTAATTTAGATAATTAAATACTGACCTAGACAGTATTTAGCACATCAATACTCATCACTCCAACTCCAGAAAGGGAGAAATAGCTAGTCAGCACTGTTAAGTACGGAATACCCTACCTTGCTTATCGGCTAGCACGCCATAACATTAGCTTGCGAGTTTTGTAAAATTAAAGTTATATTTATTTACATAAAGTTACATAACTTAAACAGAGGTTTGAGATGACTATTTTTATTGCGTTATTGGTTGTAGGTTGGGTAGCTGCTTCAGTTATCGGCACTTTGGCTTATTTCTTGGGAGAACAAACCAAGCCTATCCACGAGCGTAACTGGCGCTCTGAGTCTTTTGAGAAGTTAGCCAAATCTCTCACTGGTAAAGATATCGACTATAGTCAACGCACTCCTGCTTATGCAATGGATGCCTATACCAGCCGCAATCTGCCCCTATAACAGTTAAGGTGGCTTACTGGAATGTTCACAAATCAAACCCCCAACCCTAACTCAGACTTGGGGGTTTTGCTTTACAAAAACTTTAAGTAGTTGACGATATATGAAGAATATGTTAAATATATTAATATAAGCTTACAAAGCTAAGAAATATAAATATTTGAACGACGACAACGCTGAAGAAAATCTGACATTTGGGTATTTCGGAGCTTTCTTCTTATACCTCGGCCTGCGCAGGCCGAGGTTTTATTTTGTTTTTGTCCCCACTTAGAGATCCCATGCGGTTTTTCCGCTTTGAGAGCCGCTATTTCGGTATATACCCTAAAGACATTCAGCGTTAAGCAAGTAACAATTGATTCGTATTAAGCATCTGTATCCACTCCGGAAGCCTCCAGAAAAACTGAGAGAAATTCTGGAGTTTCTTTTTTAGGAACAGAGAAAAGCACTAAAGTTTTTAGTCTAAACTGTAACTTTACTTAATAGAGGAAGTAAAGTTTAACTTCGAGTAAAATTATATCTT
This sequence comes from Calothrix sp. NIES-2098, assembly GCF_963875125.1. Taxonomy (NCBI): domain Bacteria; kingdom Bacillati; phylum Cyanobacteriota; class Cyanophyceae; order Nostocales; family Calotrichaceae; genus Calothrix; species Calothrix sp. NIES-2098. Next base: position 5,423,296 of record NZ_CAWNKJ010000001.1, on the reverse strand, counting down.
GCTAACCGTAAATGTGCTGAGTTTGCCTCTGTACATCTGAGGGTAGCGGTTGACTTGTACCCCATGTCTCAAAGGAATTGCTACTTGAGTGTAACCCTTTTGTCATGGTCAGACCTTAACCAACTGACAAAGTTTTCTAAATATTTGACCCCTATCTTGTCTGAGACAGGTTATAAAAGTGGACAATTCGATAATTCTTGACGATCGCAGTTCTGCAACTAGGCAGTTGCAACCTCGTGTTTCTCGTTACAAAAGATAATGCTTGAAGAAGCGATGCCTGCGGCGAGCTACGCTAACGCCAGAATTCAGCATACACAATCGAGTAACCCCCTTAAATGTAACAAATTAGCCCAGGAATATCAATTCTTTACTGATACTGGGTATCTGATTAGGCTAATACCTAAGTAAAATAGGCAAATTACTTAACTACCAAAATGGCAACTATCGCAACTATTTTCAGTAAAACTTTGCAATCAATGTAAATTTTAAGCCGGATAATGTGTAGTATGTCATGGGAAATACTCCTATAGGCTGTAGTAGCCAATTACCAATAACTAAGACAGATATTGAAACTGATTACCAAAACTAGGCATGACTTATATTAAGAACGCCTTTGAAGAATTTCTGCGTACCGTTGAAGGTTTTGACCAATTACCTAGTGAAGAGATTGCGAATCTATCGCAACAACTACAAGCTTGGCGCTACCGCATAGGTCAAAAAATTATCGGCAAAGAAGTAATTCCAGAACGAATCACAATCATTTATGAAGGACAAGTACGCCTTTTAGGATACGATCCCCAGACGCAAATGCCAGTAACCTTAAAGTTGCTGCAACCAGGAGAAATCCTAGGTGAAATCGGTTTTTTGCGTCAGGTTGCTTGCGAAACTGCGATCGCCTCCACGGAAATAGTATGTTTAACCTTAAGTACGGTTGAATATTTACGGCTACTCTCTGCATACCCAGCTTTTGCCAATACCCGTAAAAACCGCGCTCATATTATTGAAGTTTTTGATGTCTTAGGTTGGCAATTAGAACAGCAAGCTTTAGCTAGTGCTAATCTCAAAGAACTTTCAGAACAAGCTTTACCAGACGCGAAAGTACATTACCTTCCGCCGGGAAGAAATCCATCTTACCAACTCGATCGGGAAAGTATTTGGTTTGTCAGTGGTAGCGGTACAGTCAAGAATTTATCTACAGGTTCGCGTTTAGAACTAACTGATGGCGGCCCCATCGAAGTTCAAGGGCCAAATTCTATACGCTTGATTGGTTTAGAACCATCAGATTTATATTTCCTGAATAATCAACCAGCCCAACTTCAGCAGGTAAACGATACCAGACCACAAATTGCAGATGCACTAGATATTCCCTACGCCACTGAGGAAGAAGTACCCTTATCATCTGCATCTAAGAGTACACAAAAACACCTAAAATATCCTTTCTTCCGCGGTACTGGGGAGATAAATTCCGCCTTTGCCTGTTTTCAAATGCTGTCTAAGCACCTACAAATCCCATTTCGTAGGGAAGTAGTGCGCCGCATTTTAACAGAGCAAATGCGAAAGCAAGGCACTTTATCATTTCAGCTTTGTGCCTATCTATCGGAGTTAATCGGACTCAAGGCTAATCTAGTAGATATACCTGCTACCTCGATTACCCGGATTCCGACACCAGCATTGATTCGCTATGGTGATAGTTTTGCGGTTTTATATGCAGCCGACGCCAATACTGTAGTTGTCGGTGTACCATCTCAAGGCATTGTGCGCTGTAAACCAGCTGAACTGGTAGCTCGCTTAGAAGTCGATGAAGCTAGTATGCCGCCTCAGGTGCGGGTATTGCTGGTGTCTACCACCAACGAAACACCTCAAGAACGCTTTGGTTTGCGATGGTTTATTCCCTATTTGTCGCGCCACCGTCGTGTCTTGATAGAAGTATTTATTGCTTCGTTTTTTGTGCAATTGGCAGCACTAGCTAACCCACTGGTTATTCAGCTAATTATTGATAAAGTCATCGTTCAAAATAGTATTAGCACCCTCAATGTTTTGGGTGTGTTGCTATTGGTAGTCGGCATATTTGAAGCAATACTAACTACATTGCGAACCTACCTATTTGTCGATACTACCAACCGCATTGATATGAGTTTGGGGTCGCAAATTATTGACCACTTACTCCGCCTACCACTACGCTATTTTGAACGCCGACCAGTAGGTGAATTATCTACTCGGATCAACGAACTAGAAAATATCCGACAATTCCTTACTGGTACAGCTTTAACAGTGGGATTAGATGCAGTATTTTCGGTGGTTTATATCATCGTCATGCTGTTTTATAGTTGGCAACTCACCTTAGTAGGTTTGGGCACAATTCCTGTCTTTGTCGTCATCACTTTAATTGCTTCTCCTACGGTGAGCAGACAGTTGCGTAGCAAAGCCGAACGAAACGCCGAAACTCAGTCTTATTTAGTTGAGGTGATGTCGGGAATTCAAACAGTAAAAGCGCAAAATATCGAATTGCGATCGCGCTTTTCTTGGCAAGAGCGTTATGCTCGTTATGTCGCCGCTGGTTTTAAAACTGTTGTTACTTCTACACTGGCTAATTCTACAAGTAACTTTCTTAACAAACTCAGTAGTTTACTAGTGTTGTGGGTAGGAGCTTATTTGGTACTTAAAGGCGAATTAACCTTAGGTGAATTAATCGCCTTTAGAATTATCTCTGGTTACGTTACCAGCCCGATATTGCGTTTGGCTCAACTTTGGCAAAGCTTCCAAGAAACAGCCTTATCTTTAGAACGCTTAAGCGATATTGTCGATACCCCAGAAGAAGCAGAAAGCAATCGTCAAAACATTCCCTTACCCGCAATTGTGGGAGCAGTGAAATATGAAAACGTTTCCTTCCGCTTTGCTGCTAGCGGGCCATTGCAACTTTCTAACGTCAATGTTGAGATTCCAGCGGGTGAATTTGTCGGCATTGTCGGACAGAGTGGATCTGGTAAAAGTACGATGATGAAGTTACTGCTGAGACTTTATGAGGTCGAGTCTGGCAGGATTTTAATAGATGGTTACGATATTGGCAAAGTAGAACTTTATTCGCTGCGACGACAGATGGGTGTAGTACCGCAAGATCCGCTGTTGTTTGACGGTACAGTTCAGGAAAATATTGCTCTGACTAATCCTGATGCGACAACCGAAGAAATTATCGAAGCGGCGCGCATTGCCGCTGCCCACGAATTTATTATGGGACTGCCTAACGGTTACAATACCCGTGTAGGCGAACGGGGTGCAGCGCTTTCGGGCGGACAAAGACAAAGAATTGCGATCGCCAGGTCTGTTTTACAAAGACCCAAGTTATTAGTTTTAGATGAAGCTACTAGCGCTCTAGATTACCCTACAGAGCGACAAGTCTGCCTCAATTTAGCTCAGGAATTTAAAGGGAGTACGGTATTTTTTATCACTCACCGCCTGAGTACCGTTAGTCATGCAGATACAATTATCGTCATGGATAACGGCAGAATTACAGAACAAGGAAGCCATCAAGAGTTAATGGCTGCGAAAGGGCATTATTTCTACCTTTATCAGCAGCAAGAAGTTAACCTGTAATAAGTGAGTTATTAGTTATTAAGAACCAACTTAATAACTAATAATTTATCTTTGATAAATAATAAACAATTACTAATTCAAAATCTAAAAATCCCTATGACTCAACTTAATGGAAATAATTTTAATGGCATGAATGGCAACGGGCGACATAATCATGAAGCACCAACAGATTCACGGGTATTAACATCAACTGCAAAAGCTCCTAAACAGACTAATTTTAACTTCCAAGAAGCTAACTTTGAGCAAGCTGTTGTACTGCGTCAATCTCCAGTTTGGTCGCGCACAATCATGATATCTCTCATGGCTTTGGCCTGTTTTGGGGTTGCTTGGGCTTGTTTTGCCAAAATTGAGCAAGTAGTACCAGCCGCAGGTCAGTTAAAGCCAGAGGGAACAGTTAAAGAAGTGCAAGCTCCGGTGAGTGGAGTTGTGAAAGAAGTCTTTGTAAAAGATGGTCAAGAAGTAAAAGCTGGAGATTTACTAGTAACTTTTGATTCCATCGCCACCCGTGCAGAATTAAATTCTCTATACAAAATTCGTACTGCTTTAATTCAAGAAAACCAAATTTATCGCCGCTTGATGGGAGCAAGCTTTGCCGCAGCCTCTGAGTTAGAATTTTTGCGTGGTAAATTACCTCAAGAAACAGCTTTCCTTCTCAAAAGTCGAGCAGCATTAGTTTCAGAAAATGAATTGTTGCGCTCTCAATTAAAAAGATATGGTACAGAACCGGGAATAGGTACTGATGAGTCACAACGTCTAGAAGTCGCCAGAAGAGAATTAGATTCTCGAGCTTCAGCGGCCAGGTTGGAAGTTGAAAAAACTAGAAAGCAGCTGGCGCAAACTCAAGTCAAAAAGCAGGATACTGAAGCAAGTTTAGCTATCCAAGATAAGATTTTAGGAAAAGTCAAAACATTAGCAGAAGAAGGTGGGATTTCTCAACTTCAGTATCTTAACCAGCAACAACAGGTACAAAATCTAAGGGCAGAAATAGCACAATTAGGTGAAGAAGAAAAACGCCTTCAATTTGATATTGAAAAAGGACAACAACAGTTAACCAATACTGTAGCAGCGTCAGATAAAGATATTTTAGAAAAAATCTCTCAAAATAAACAGCGCATTGCTGACATCGATAGCCAATTCATGAAAGTGATTCTGGAAAATGAGCAGCGTTTAGCAGATGTCAATAGCAAGATTTCGCAAACGCAGATGAATGTTAAATATCAAGAACTGCGCGCTCCTGTCAGTGGAACTATTTTTGATTTGCAAGCTAAAAATCCAGGATTTGTAGCTAATCCCACTCAAAAACTTTTGCAAATCGTACCGAATGAAAAATATATTGCGGAAGTTTTCATCACGAACAAAGATATTGGTTTCGTCCGCAAAGATATGAAAGTGGATGTCAGAATTGATTCTTTTCCTTTCAGCGAATTTGGCGACATTAAAGGACGAGTTCTTGAAATTGGTTCTGATGCATTACCTCCAGATCAAACACATCAGTTTTATCGCTTTCCTGCACGAGTGAGTTTAGATCAACAATCCTTAAATATTAAGGGCAAACAAATTCATTTACAGTCGGGTATGTCAATCAGTGCCAATATTAAAGTTCGCGAAGAACGGTCAGTAATGAGTCTATTTACTGAGTTATTTACCAAGCAAGTTGAGAGCCTCAAAGAAGTACGTTAAGCCAAATTTTAGTATTGTCTCGATCGTCTTCCTTTTGCTGTTGTGCATCAAAAATGTACAACAGCTTATTTATAATAAGTTTGTTAAGGAAATTAACAAGTAGTAAATTTCTTACTTTTGAATTTTGAATTGTAACTATGGTTTATCCTCAACGTATCGAACCATCTCCCGGACAAGAGTCAGTTTGGGATTATCCCCGTCCTCCAAGGCTTGAGGATACAAATAAACATATTCAAATTATTTTCAATGGGATAACGATTGTCGATACTCACTCTGCCAAGCGGGTTTTAGAAACTAGCCACCCACCTGTATACTATATTCCGCCTGCTGATATCAAAATGGAATACCTGCTCCTGACACCGCAATCTAGCTTTTGTGAATGGAAAGGACGTGCAGGTTATTACACTATTCGCGTTGGTGATAAAGAAGCCCAGAATGTTGCTTGGTTCTACCCCAGTCCCACACCAGCGTTTGCATCTATTAAAGACTATGTAGCTTTTTACGCCCATGTTATGGATGCTTGCTATGTTGATGGAGAAAAGGTACAACCGCAACCAGGTAATTTTTACGGTGGCTGGATTACTAGCGATATAGTCGGGCCGTTTAAAGGTATTCCTGGTAGTTGGGGATGGTAATTACCCAAAATATGCAGTCTTATTCCTGACGCCTGGTTCTATAGGGTTTGATGAGTAGACTAACTCCAGTTGCCCAGGCAACTGAAGCCATCCAGCCCGCTAAAATATCACTGGGATAGTGAACTCCCAGATATAGCCGCGTCCAGCCAATTACCAAGACAAATAGGCCTCCGGTAATCAGAACCAGCATTCCCCAGCGACTACCCCAAGTCAAAATCACCAAGGCTGCTACTAAAGTCATACTTGACATTGCATGGCCGCTAGGAAATCCGTAGTCAAATTCTGGGGAGGGTGATTGCCATAGGTGCGGACGAACTCGATGCAAAAGTACCTTCGCTGTTCGGTTAATGAGGATGCTTCCCAGCAAAGTGGTGATGAAGTAAGCAAGTTCGCGCCATCGTCTTCGGATAAACATAAATAGCGCGATCGCACTTGCAACCGGAAACACACCCCAGAATACACCCAATTTGGTAAATGTAGAAGCGAAAACATCTAGTTGCGGTTGTGCTGTTGAGTGAATTGCTAACAAGATAGGTACATCCCAAGCAAAACCGCCTTCGTTCTTCCAGGCTTCTTCTGCTAACTCTCCAAATACCTGTAGAGGTAAAAAAACTCCGATCGCAAGCAACGCCAAAGATGCACGACGGCGAACAATCAGATGCTTTAAGAAGGTCAGGAAAGACTGGAAATATCTCCACACAGCAGAGTTAAACATTTTGTTTTTTATAGCACTACAAATCCTCAAGGGTAAGTAGCTATATTCTTTATTTTAGAATTGGGAATTTCTTATGAAAGTAGAAGTAGTACCCCATGACCCAACATGGCGTATCAAATTTGAGCATGAATCCAAGCTAGTGGCGTTGGCGCTGGGAGAAAATGTAATTGCTATTCATCATATTGGCAGTACTGCAATTCCTTATATCTACGCGAAGCCGATTATTGATATGTTAGTTGAGGTCAAAGACATTGCTAAAGTAGAACCGCAAAATTCTCAAATGGCAGTGTTGGGTTATATAGCTATGGGGGAGTTTGGCTTACCAGGTCGTCGTTTCTTTCGTAAACATGATGAAAACGGCAAAAGGACACATCACGTTCACGCCTTTGAGGCTAACTTTTCTGAGTTACAAAGACATCTGGCGTTTCGCGATTATATGATTGCCCATCCTGAAGAAGCACACATATACAGTGAATTGAAGCGTCAATTAGCCAAGCAGTACCCAGAAGATATAAATGGATATATGGATGGGAAAGACGGATTTATTAAGGATAGGGAAAAAAGAGCTTTAGAATGGAAGCGACAAAATCTTAGTCTGCAACAAAATACTTGATTGATATTAAAACATAAAAAAACACCCCCCATTTCTGGAGGGCGTTTTTTCATTAAGCTAAGACTTCAGTATTAGCCGTTGATTGCAGGAGCAGTTAACGCAACAGGAGCAACTTCACCAGCAGCCAAGTCTAAGGGGAAGTTGTGAGCGTTACGCTCGTGCATTACTTCCATACCCAAGTTAGCGCGGTTGATTACATCTGCCCAAGTAGCGATAACGCGACCTTGAGAATCAATTACGGACTGGTTGAAGTTGAAACCGTTCAAGTTGAACGCCATTGTGCTGATACCCAACGCGGTAAACCAGATACCGACAACGGGCCATGCAGCCAAGAAGAAGTGCAGTGAACGGCTGTTGTTAAAAGAAGCGTATTGGAATATCAAACGACCGAAGTAGCCGTGAGCCGCAACGATGTTGTAGGTTTCTTCTTCTTGACCGAACTTGTAACCGTAGTTTTGAGATTCGGTTTCGGTGGTTTCACGAACCAAGGAAGAAGTAACCAAAGAACCGTGCATTGCAGAGAACAAGGAACCGCCGAATACACCAGCTACACCCAGCATATGGAAGGGGTGTAACAGGATGTTGTGTTCAGCTTGGAACACAATCATGAAGTTGAATGTACCGGAGATACCCAAGGGCATACCATCGGAGAATGAACCTTGACCGATGGGGTAGATCAAGAATACTGCGGTAGCAGAAGCCAGAGGCGCAGAGTAAGCTACGCAGATCCAAGGACGCATACCCAAGCGGTAAGACAGTTCCCACTGACGACCCATGTAGCAAGCACAACCTAGTAAGAAGTGGAAAATTACCAACTGGTAAGGACCACCGTTGTACAGCCACTCATCTAAGGAAGCAGCTTCCCAGATGGGGTAGAAGTGTAAACCGATAGCGTTGGAGGAAGGAACAACTGCACCAGAGATGATGTTGTTTCCGTAAATTAAAGAACCTGCAACTGGTTCGCGGATACCATCAATGTCTACTGGAGGAGCAGCGATGAAAGCAATTACGAAGCAGGCGGTAGCGGCTAGCAGTGTAGGAATCATCAGCACACCGAACCAACCGATGTAAATCCGGTTTTCGGTGCTGGTGATCCACTCGCAAAACCGATCCCATACACTGGTGCCAGAGCGCCGTTGTAAGGTTGTTGTCATTGTTTTATGAGTGCGATTTGTCTTAAAAAAATTAGTTAGGTGATTTAGGTTTCACCTATACTCATCCACTCTACATGAATTTAAGTTAAAAATGTTATTTATTTTTTTATTAACTTTTGCAATACTCATTAACATTACTTATGTAAATAGAACATCTGCCTTAGGTATTGTTGAGCTTGCTTAGGCAGATGGAAGTTATTACTAAAAGTCGAAATATATATACGGCAAGCTGCCTTCAGGAGCTAATAACCATACAGCATATAAACAAAGAGGTACAAACACAAGCTTGACAGGCCAGTTAAATTCTACTTTCAGCCGACTCTTGAAAGCATAGACAAGCGCCATGAGTATAGCCAAAAATATTAATCTTCCAGCAAGTTGGGACTGGCTAATATTAAGGGCTTCTACATAAACTTTTTGTGCAAACTGGGCATCAGCTGGATAACCCCAGAGGTGGCGAAATACTAAAGAAGAATCTTTGAGGTTGGGTAGGCGGAACCAGATCCAAGAGGTGAAAACCATGAGTTGGGTGAATAGCCAGGCTAAAAATATGCCCAGAGGCTTTTGCCAAAAATGCTCTAGATTTTCGTGGCGATCGCTCAGTGCATCTGTCAGGCGGTGAACTATCAAAGCTAATCCGTGATATGCGCCCCAAACAATAAAACCCCAGGCTGAACCATGCCAAATACCAGCAATTAACATTACAATCATTAAATTCCAGCAGGTACGAGCTAAACCTCTGCGGGAACCACCTAAAGGAAAGTAAATATAGTTACGCAACCAATCACCCAACGTCATGTGCCAGCGTCGCCAAAATTCTGCGATGCTAGTGCTGAAGTAAGGAAAGTCAAAATTCTCTGGTAAAACAAAGCCAAATAACAGTGCAGTACCACGGGCGATGTCTACATAACCATTGAAATCCAAATATAACTGTAAACCGTAAGCAAATGTAGCTAACCAGAGGTCTGTACTACCTGCGCGTTGCAGATTCCCAAAACATAAATCTACAAAAATTCCTAAATGGTCTGCCAATATACCTTTTTTAACTGCACCTCTTGCAATTAACCACAATCCCTCAGATGCTTGGCTGGGGCTAGGCAATTGTAATGTATTAATTTGAGTTGCTAAGTTGTGGTAGCGAGTAATTGGGCCGGAAATTAGTTTAGCAAAGAATAATTTATAAGCTGCAAATTTTAGAAATTGACCAGTAGCAGGGGCACCACGATAGACATCAATTAAATAAGAAATACATTCAAACGTAAAAAATGAAATACCTAAAGGTGCAATGAATTTAACAGCAGCATCTTGTGATGTTGTTGGCAGGGGAAAAACGGCATTTAACAACAGGGGTAGATATTTAAAACCTAATAAAAGTAAAACATTTAAAATCACTCCTAGCCACAAAAGCTTCAGCCGCCGAAGATTCCAATCAGCCTGAGAAAACAATAATTCTTCATTAGAAATTTGCCCATTAAGAGAATTTTTGTCAGATAGGGTGTTTTTTCCGATCTCCAATCCCAAACGAAAGTTAATAAAAGTAAGTGCTAATAGCAGAGGTATGTACTGAACATTTAAAGATGCGTAGAATATTAGACTGGCAATCAACAATGTCCACAAACGTAGCTTTTGTTCTGATAAAGACCAGTAAATTCCTAGCACGCTCAACAAAAATAGCCCGTAGAAAATTGAGATAAAGTTCATTTGTTAGTCATTGGTCATTAGTCATTTGTCAAGAGTCAATAATCCAAAGTGAATAGTCAAGGGTCAAGCATTTCTTTTTCCCCCGATCTCCCTACTTCGCAGACCAAGGAATCATTGGGTCGCGAGCTAGCTTTTTCGAGACTTCATAAGCGCCAAAACGGTTGAGGTGGCTGGGGTCAGAAAAATAATCGTTAGCTTTTGTCCACAGTTTACTGATGTCTCGATAAATAAAGTTGGGATTGTTAGACATCTGTAACATATATTGTTGAAATTCTTGCTCGTATTCTTGACGTACTGGATCTAAATAATCTGCGGTTAGGGGCATATTGACAAATACGAGAGGAATTTTCCGCGCCTGTGTAAACTGGAGCAGTGCTTGGAAAGCAGTATCTTGTTCGCCTTCGACTTTAAAAGACTGATAATCGTTGTCGTAATTCCCTGTAACCTTGGGGTGTTTTTGATAATATCTCGCAGGATGGAAGCGAATAGACAAAGGTAGGAAACCATCAAAATCAACAGACTGTTGATAAGCTTCTTCTTCTAGCGCATCGTTGCTTAATTGCGTAGAAGATGTAATTAAATGACTAGGCTGGCTCATTAAAGGTAAAGAGTTGAGTTGTTTTTGCAATAACTCTTTAATTTGTTCGCGATTGGAATAGCTAGCAGAAATAGTTGCTAAAGTTTGATTAAGCCATTGATTGGCAAGCTGATAGCTGCTCAGTTCTGGTTTTTGAGTTTTAGTTTTTTGTTCGCTAGCTGAATTTGCTGGATCTTTGAGCAATTCATCCGTAGTACCTGCGGCTATTGCTTTCTGCAACGCCTGTTTGTAGCCTGGCGAAGACGCGATCGCTGCAAAGGTGATATCTTTGCGACCGCTGTTAAAAGCACGCGAACCATCTGCCCAAAGAATTAGTTTTGGTAGTTCTGAAGGTTCTAAGACGCGACGAATAATAAAATCTACGACTTGGGCTGTAGCACCATTGATCCCAAAGTTAAATACATCTACTTTCGGATAACCCTGAGTTGCTAAAGCTTCCGAAAGGGCGGCGGGATCTACTCCCCTTAAGGCACGAGAAGAGCCAATAATTAAAACATGGGGAGGAGTACCAGTTTTAGCCAAACGCTGTTTATATAATGCTATTTGCTCATCTAACTGCCTAGCATTAAAACTGGGCATTTGCGATCGCGCTGCTAAAAGAATTGCCGTAGCGGTAGCTTTTTCTTTTAGGGGTGCAGCTTCTAAGCTTTCTGTCTCGGTATCTTCATTTTGAGTGAAGCCAGAAGCATTAAATACAGAACTCTTACCCGGAATTGGTTTAGTTTTACTAGTGTTAGTGAAAAATGCTGTTCTTTGGTTTTGATTTATCCCCGGCTTGGGATCTGGCTTTTGATTGGCGGGTGATGATGGAGTTACGGCACTCACAACCTGAGATGGCGGATTGGAGTTATTACGGCTAATAATTTGACCTAATACCCAATCAGTTTGCATAGTTAGCAATAATCCCAAAGTACCCCAGACCAGAGCAACCTTAATACCTTGAGCTTCTGGGTTATATTCTGTTGGCTGGTCAATTTCCGTAAAAAGTTGCGTTTGTAGTAGCAACTTCTTCACTTTTGTAGTTGCTGTTGTAACCCAATCCCGTGCGACTTCTGTAATAAAAGTTTGAACTTCCTCTGTAGTCACGTCTGGACGTAAGATGGGTTCGTTAGTCTGGGAAGGTACTAAATCTTTAATATAAATAGCAGTGGCCGCAAATTCGGGAGTAGCTTCTGGTACTAGACGTTGGCGACGCACAAAATCTGCGCCATGATGCCAAGCTGGTTCCTTATTACCTGCACGACGACCATAGACCCGTACTCCTAAAACTCCGGGAATTTTTAATTCGCGGACTAACTGAACGACTTTATTGGCTACTTTCTTGCGGGTTGGGCAAACAGGAGCATCACACATAATGTGTAATAAATCGCCTTTAATTAGCGGGACTACCCGAATACCACCTGTCTTCAGCCGCCAATCTAAATCGGGATTGAGTAAACGTTCTAATAAAAAATTCATAGCAGGTTCATCACCAGCCATTGCCAACTCTAGGGGTGATGATGCTAGGGCTGGATGCTGGGCTGCGGGTAAAGTCAGCCAATCAATCCATGCTGGTTGCTTTTGGGCAGTTTTTTGTCCATAAATCGTAGCAGCTTTAATACCTTGAGGCGCGATCGCTTCTAATTGATTGGCAATCGCCTGCAAGCATAAATGCTTATCTGGTGCGGGGGCAGTTTCTAGAGGATCGGAAGCGGGAGTGCAAAATATATGTATAGTTGATTCTTGCAACGAAGCTTGTACTGCCACTTTTAACTCTGATAACATCTCAGTTAACAGCCTGGCGATAGCTTGCACATCTCCCCAACGCGCCCACTCTTTTAGCATTACCTCTGGTGGCGTCAAATCTATCCGCAGCAGCCAATCTGGTGTAGTTTCGCCATTCACTTGCGAAACTATCACTGCATCTTGGTAGCCACTAAGTTTGAGATGTCGCAACTTCTGGGCGATTGGCTCTGCCAATAATGAAGGATCGGGACTATAACCTGACTGACAAAATATCCACAGGCGATGTTCCTCTAAAGCGCTTTGCGGTGTTGACTGTTGCGGCTTAACCTTGACCTGTACTGCTACGCCTAATCGACTTAGGGTTTCACTCAGATAGCGAGCAATGGCATCTGGATGTCCTTGTTTAGCCAAGCTTTCGTTAGATATAATTAACGCCCCAGCCGTTTGTTGAGATTTTCTCTTGTCTTCTAACAGCGCTTGGTTAACTTGCTCTAAATGTCTATCCAGCTGATTTAAATAAACTCGATGACACCATTGAGGTCGCGACTCCCCTTTTTTTCGTCCGTAGACCAATACTTGGTATATTGAGGTTTGTTCGCTGTTTGTTAGAACATCTAAGTCGGTTTGCTGGATGGCTTGCAGCAAGTCAGACAGAGTCCGCCAACGTCGCGGACACTCTGTGCCTTCACAAAGGATATGTAAGTCATTTCCCCGCAACCGGATTTTCACCCCGACAGTGCTAATCCCAGTTGCTTGGCTTACCCATTGCACTAAGGATTTTTGGCGATCTAGTTGAGATGCTGTTTTCATGGGCAGTTAACTTTAGAGGAAGCGAGTATTGGGGGATAGTGCCTGCACTTGTAAACTAGAACCATAGATTTATCACACCCTGACGTTTGTTTTTAACACTTTTGTTACCTTCTTGGCTGGCAATATGGGCAAAGATAGATATTTATGTACAGTTGCGAGCCATACAATGTTGGATTTTCTGTTTATTTTACTAATCTGCAAACACCCAAGAATAAGCTATGTCTCCTGCCACCAACAAAACTTCACCCAACCCTGAATTAAATCTGTTGCTGTTTAGCATTCCCCAATCTTTGCTTTTAAATGTAGGTACAGCGTCTATACTACTGCTGCTGACAGCGGGACAATTTTCCGCTAGAGCTTTAGAAGCTTTAGGACAAGCCAGTGAAGAATTATTTCGGGGCGATCGCCTACCCATACTCGACTTTCCAGAAGATAACGAATTAAAGAACAGTTAAAAATTTTACTCTAAGAAATCAATCACTCTGAGCTAGCTCCGAGAGTGTTGCTTACAGAACATAGCATTCAAAACAATAATTGTCTTGCAAGAATAGAGAATATGAGTTCCCTTTTATACTCTTTGTCTCAGGCGGCGAACATCTACCCCGCATCGGAATTATTTTTGCGCCATCGCCTCCAAATTGTGGAGGAATTGTGGGAGTCAGTACTCCGCCAAGAATGCGGACAAAAAATGGTAGATTTATTGGGTCAACTGCGCGATCTGTGTTCGCCAGAAGGCCAAGCTACTCACGACCAAGCCTCATCGGCTGTGAAGTTGATTGAACAACTTAATATCAACGAAGCCATCCGGGCAGCTCGTGCCTTTGCTCTATATTTTCAGTTAATCAACATCATAGAGCAGGAATACGAACAACGGCAGCAATTGACTCGCTATTCTGAAGCAGAAAAAGAGATAGAAGATCCAGAAATCTTACCGAATGTTAGCTATTCATCTAACCAAAGAGAAAACGATGCACCCGTGAATCGGGGGATAGGCGCAGATTTACTAGCCAAGAGTTGGCTTGCAAAAGAAAAGGACAAACAAAAAGGTACTTTTGCGGCTTTATTCCCCCATTTATTTAAATTGAATGTACCACCGCAGCAAATTCAACGCTTGATCGCTCAACTAGATGTGCGATTAGTGTTTACAGCTCATCCTACAGAAATTGTGCGTCACACTATCCGGGATAAGCAACGACAGGTGGTAAACCTATTGCAACAATTGGATAGGGTAGAAAATCGTTCTGGTGGTACAGGGGGAGGATATCCTTGGGAAGCAGCAGAAATCCAAGACAAATTACTCGAAGAAATTCGCTTGTGGTGGCGCACAGATGAATTGCACCAGTTTAAGCCTACTGTGTTAGATGAAGTAGACTATGCTCTGCACTACTTCCAAGAAGTTTTATTTGACGGTATCCCCCAGCTGCATAAACGCATTAAATACGCCCTGAATAAAACCTTTCCTTGGCTAGAACCACCGCAGAAAAACTTCTGCTCTTTTGGTTCTTGGGTAGGTTCAGATCGGGACGGAAACCCCTCAGTGACACCAGAAATTACCTGGCAAACCGCTTGTTATCAGCGAAAAATGGTGTTGGAGAGGTATATTCAATCAGTGAAGCAGCTGATTGAATTATTAAGCGTCTCCATGCATTGGAGTGATGTTCTCCCCGATTTGCTGGAATCTTTGGAGTTAGATCAGTCGCAGCTGAGCGAAATCTATGATGCACTGGCGCTACGTTATCGTCAAGAACCTTATCGGCTGAAGTTGTCTTACGTCTTAAGAAGGCTAGAAAATACACGCGATCGCAATCTAGCTTTATATAAGCGGGAAACGCCAAAAAATGAAGACAAACCCATGTACCGTTCGGGGGCGGAATTTTTAGCCGAACTACGATTGATTCAACGCAACTTGACCGAAACAGGTTTAAGCTGTCGGGAATTAGATAATCTGATTGCGCAGGTAGAAATTTTTGGCTTTAACCTGACACAGCTTGATATCCGCCAAGAATCCTCACGTCATTCTGATGCGCTGAATGAGATTCTAGAATATTTGCAAGTCTTGCCCCAATCTTATAATGAACTCTCGGAAGCACAACGAGTTGCTTGGTTAACCGGAGAATTGCAAACCCGCAGACCGTTAATTCCTTCAGAATTGCCATTTTCCGAAAAAACCAACGATGTCATTGAAACTTTCCGCATAGTGCGATCGCTACAACAAGAGTTTGGCGTCCACATCTGCCAAACTTACATTATCAGTATGTGCCGCGAAGTCAGCGACGTACTTGAAGTTTTGCTATTGGCTAAAGAAGCCAGACTATTCGATCCGGCGATCGCTGTAGGTACAATTCAGGTTGTGCCTTTATTTGAAACGGTAGAAGACTTACAACGCTCTAGAAGCGTAATGCGACAACTGTTTGAACTACCGTTATATCGTGCTTTGTTAGCCGGAGGCTATCAGCAGGTAGAAAATCAGGGAGACAAGGAAGATAAAGCTACCTCTTCTACCCATGCTACTTGTCCGCTGACCCTGAATCTCCAAGAAGTGATGCTAGGGTATTCTGACAGTAACAAGGACTCTGGGTTTTTAAGCAGCAATTGGGAAATTCATAAAGCTCAAAAATCACTCCAGCACATAGCAGAAGAGTATGGTGTGAATCTGCGGATTTTTCACGGACGTGGTGGTTCTGTAGGAAGGGGTGGTGGCCCGGCTTACGAAGCGATTTTGGCTCAACCCGGTCATAGTATTAATGGCAGAATCAAAATTACCGAACAGGGGGAAGTACTAGCTTCTAAATATTCTCTCTTGGACTTGGCTTTGTATAATTTGGAAACGATTACAACTGCTGTAATTCAAGCCAGCCTCCTCAAAACAGGTTTCGATGATATCGAACCGTGGAACGAAATTATGGAGGAACTAGCAGCGCGATCGCGTTCTCATTATCGCTCATTGATTTACGAGCAACCAGATTTTATCGACTTTTTCCACCAAGTCACTCCTATTGAAGAAATTAGCCAATTACAAATTAGTTCTCGTCCAGCGCGGCGTCCCTCTGGTAAAAAGGATTTAAGTTCTTTAAGAGCCATTCCTTGGGTATTTAGTTGGACACAAACTAGGTTTTTACTACCTTCCTGGTATGGTGTGGGTACAGCTTTGCAAGAATTTTTGCAAGAGGAACCAGAAGAACACTTAAAACTACTGCAATACTTTTACCTAAAATGGCCTTTCTTCAAAATGGTGATTTCTAAAGCAGAAATGACCTTGGCAAAAGTAGATATGCAAATGGCCCAGCACTACGTTCAAGAACTCTCAAACCCTGAAGATAAACCGAGATTTGAGAAAGTTTTTGAGCAAATTGCTAGCGAATACTATCTCACCAAAGATTTAGTGTTAAAAATTACTGGACACAATCGACTGCTAGATGGCGATCCAGTATTGCAGCGTTCAGTACAATTACGTAATGGGACAATTGTGCCTTTAGGATTTATTCAAGTTTCCTTACTCAAGCGCTTGCGACAGTCGCGGAATAATGCTCCATCTGGAGTGATCCACTCTCGTTACAGTAAGGGCGAACTACTACGAGGCGCATTGCTAACTATTAACGGGATTGCAGCAGGTATGAGAAATACAGGTTGATTTGTTATACAGAGTCAAGAGTCCAAAGTCTAACGTTTTTTGACCCTTGACTCTTGAACGCCACTTGCTCCACTTGGGGAGACCCCAAGACCGCAGTGGCTCCTCTTGACTTTTGACCAATAACTTATGATTAAAAATCGAATTTTAATTTGCACTTTAGTAGCGCTATCATCAGGATTTTTTGGTAGTTACATCTTCGGACAAATCACCCTAACGCTGCATAGCCAGAAATGTCAAAATCAGACTTGGGCTTTAAAGCAATTTTGCAATACTTGGGCGACAACAAATGCAATGTGGCAAGGTAGCACAACCGGATTATGGATGAGCACAGTCTTAGGAGCATTTGTCGCTGGGTTGGCAACACAGCAAAATCGTAATTAGTCTACAGTAAATGGCTTGAAGATCATTGACTATTGACTATCCGTTGAAGCAGTGGGTGTTTGCAAATTACTCAGAGTCTTCCAAGATTGAGTACTGCTATCATAACAGTGCCATTTTCCGCTTTTAACTTCTCGATAGCAAAATAGAGTGCGATCGTGTCCATCAAGATAATCGGTTAAATAATAGACAATTCCTCTGAAAGGGTAAGTTTTACGGCTGAGTCGCTTGGCTACTGCTTGGTTTGGACACTCAACGACGAAAACCGGCTTTCCATCCAGGTGAGCCAAAGAGAAAATACACATCCGCAAAATGGCTCTCAGCCAACTTTCAGAGTGCTCAAAATAATCATCAATGATTTTGTTAGTTAGAGCTTGTTCGAGAGTACGGTCTTGATTTTGGGGGGTTTGAGCGTCAGACATAGCATCACCTATAGCTACACCGATGGTTTGAGATTAAACCAAAATCTTGAAAAGTGACAAGAGTACAGTCACCTTTCAAGCCAGGGTCAGTATGGCTGGTAAAATATACCCATAGCCTTATGAGCAAATTTTCATGACTGCTGAAACTAATCAAGTAAATCAAACAACCACAGGTGCTGATGCTATTGACGAAGCGATCGCACGGGGAATTGATTTTGACGGTTCTCCGATTCCTACCGCCAAGCTGGAACTCTATAACAGAGTCATGGGACTAGAGGCAAATAGACAGCGTAGCGGCGTCTCGAATACAATGCGATCGCGCATTGTCCGAATTGGTGCGAAACACATTCCCCAAGCCGAACTCGACACATTACTCGTAGATGCTGGTTTTGCACCTTTGAAAGAAAAAGAAATTGCCTTTTTCTACGGTGGGAAATAACAATATAATTCGTAATTGATAACTTGTAATTCGTAGTTAGAATCAATGCTGGTGCTTACGAAATCTTACCTAACTTTTAATTAAGTTTTAGTTCTTTAACTGTGTTAATTACGAATTACAAACTCCGAATTACTAATTATTTAATCAAGTTTATTGGTAAAGGTTACTCATGCCGAAAGCAATTTGGAATGGCGCTACTTTAGCCGAGAGCGATAATACTATAGTTGTAGAAGGTAATCATTACTTTCCGCCTGAGGCTATTAACAAAGAGTATTTCAAAGAGAGCAATACCCACACTACTTGCCCTTGGAAAGGTGTTGCTAGTTATTATAGTATTGAAGTGAATGGGCAAGTTAATCAAGATGCTGCTTGGTACTACCCTAGTACCAAAGAAAAAGCAAAAAATATTGAAGGCTATGTTGCTTTCTGGCGTGGTGTCAAAGTTGAGGCTTAGTAGAATCTAATTTTTTCCACGCATCTGGAAGTAATTATTTTTGTGGTGGTTGATAAAACTCAACCACCAGAATATAAGAAAATTTTTTGATTCATCTATTTGTCAAACGCAATATCAACTGGCGTTTTTGACGTAACAGTATTCCTTCCTCTTCAAATTGCTGTAAAAGGCGTGTTACCGTTACTCTTGTTGTATTCAATACTTCTGCCATTTCTTGATGAGTAGCATTCAGGTCAATCAGTTGACCTTGTTCTACCTCACGACCAAATTTCCGGCTTAACCAGACTAAAAATTGCCATAAACGCAGAGACATCGGCTTACAATGCACTATGCTTAAAAGTTCCTCTGCCTGTTGAATGTGAGAAAGTAAAGCACTGACATCCTGATACCAAAGATGAGGTGGTACTATACTGACTTCTACATTAGTTAAACACTCAATTTGGTAAGGCTTGACTTTAGACAAAGGAGAACCGATTAAATCTCCAGTACCCCAGTAACCCAAGGTAATAAATGTGCCTTCTTCACTCCACGTTAAGGTACGAGCTGCTCCACGTTCGATTCGCCACAGTACATCATTGCGTGGGGGTATCATTTCGCGCCTAGCAAATAAGCGATGGGGAATTTGTTCTTTAATGGCAGAGTCATAAGACAAATTAGCGGAATAGATCATAGAAATATTTTGGTAGAGAAAATTGTGGAGTTGCTTTAGAAGTTATCGGAATTAGCTTAGATGCAAGAATTGGTTTAGGATAATTTAATACTTGCCTTGACATCAGCCTAAGCAGATTTAGCACACATATCATCTATGTGTAAATATCGGTATACCAGTCAAGCATAGTTATTCTCCGGTTATCCATAACACAGAAGTAAATAAATAACTATACCTCTATCGGTAGGTTAGGGTGGATTGTCAGAATTATTTACATTGCCATTAACTGTAAATCAACTGGCAGTGGAATTGAGTGTAGAGTACAGAGATTAGATAATTGCTGACAAGTCTAGTTTTTGACCGCAGAGAAGTCTGAACATCGTCAGCTGATGCTCAGACTTTGGATAAGTAAGACAAGCTTAGAAAAGCTGATTCTGGCGTTCAAATAAGTGTCTTAACTCACCTGTTAATAAAAAACCTACGCTTTTGATAGCGTATCAACCTTATCCCGATCAAAAGATTCTATCAACGGCTGTGCATATACTTTGGTTCAGCCGTCTCTGCTGTAGGAGAGATCAGACCGAAACTTTCGGTGGAAGTCTAAGTTGCGGTACTCGCCTATCGGGTGGGGTGGTTCACTTGATACTAATGAGCATCGCTGTAGCATCTTCAGCGAAAAAGGCTGTTTTGATCTTCAACAGCAGAAACTATTGAAAAGTTGTTTTTTATTCCCTAGCAATCACAATGTCGTTGGACTTAATAACTGCATAGGCTTCAGTTCCTTCAACCAAACCCAACTCTTCTGCTGAGACTCTAGTAATCATAGAAGTTAGCTCAACTTTGTGAACAATCTCTAGAGTCACTTCCGTATTAACAGCTCCTGTAATTACTCGTTTGACAACTCCCTTAAGAATATTACGCGAACTAACTTTTAATGGTTTCTTTTGACTGCTAATTTCTACCTCAGCAGTGTCAAAATCTTTTTTTACATCCTGTTTAGTAGATGGCGATACTGCTGGTGAAGAGTACTGGCTAAGACCGCGTACCAATTCCCGTAAAATTTCTGTCTTAGTACGCTGAGACTGGTTGCAGAACTCTTCCAGTATTTTGCGTTCTTCTTCTGAAGTTTGAAATGTTACCCATCCTTGTTCTTTTCTTGGCATAGCTTTACCAATTTAGTTGGTATGTACTTTTGATCTTGCTACGATCCTACCAAGGGTGAATCCTCTAGAACTAAGATGAATTTAATTATGAGACACTACTGCACCATCTGCGGACATAATGATGTCCTGTAGTGTTCGCAGTAATTCTTGTTCGTTATAAGGTTTAGAGAAATAAGCGCGTGCGCCCAATTGCATTGCTAGTTGGCGATGTTTATCGCTACTACGAGAGGTTAACATAGCAATTGGTATATTTTTCATCTCATCATTGGATTTGATCCGGCCTAAAAAGCCGTAACCATCAAGACGAGGCATTTCAATATCGCAGATTACAGCCTGAACTTGCAGTCCACTCTGAAGCTTTTCTAAAGCATCTTGACCATCTTTTGCTTGTTCTACTTGATACCCTCCTTTTTCGAGAGTTAAGGCTAAAAAGCGGCGCACATTAATCGAGTCATCGACAATCAAAATAGTGCTTTTCCTGCTGTCAGCAGGCACTAGTTGTTTGTCATCTTGGGGGAACAGGAAGGCTGTTTTTAATCGAGCTGATGGTAATTGATTGTTTCTCGATGTGCGCTGATTACTAGCAATTGCATAGAGTAACTCACTGGTATTGACTAGGGCGACTACGCGACCATCACCAAGAATAGTACAGTTACCAAAGCCTTCTGGTAGGGGGATATTACCTTCTACTTGCCGAATCGCAACTTCTTGCTCGCCCCAACAACGGTCTATTTGGATAGCCACTGATTGATTATTGCTTTTGACTATTAATATACTGCTGGCATTAATAGCTGGAGGAGTTTCCAATTCTGGGTTATCGTAGCGAGGGCCGTTAAACTCTAAATAGCTACCGAGGCGAATTAATGGCAGCATTGCTCCTTGCCAATTGATAAATTCGCTACCTGCGATCGCAAAAACCTGTTCGGTTTGCAGTAAAAATATCTCGGAAACAACATCTGTAGGAAATGCCAATAGCATCCGGCTGCTTTCGACTAACAGCACGCGGGCGACTGAAAGCGTAAATGGTACTGCTAGGGTGAAGGTAGTTCCCACTCCTGGCTCAGTATCAACTTTAATATCTCCCCGTACCTGTCTGAGGTTGTTGCGCACTACATCCATACCCACACCGCGACCCGATAGGGTTGTGACTTGGTCGGAGGTGGTAAATCCGGGTTCAAAGATCAGTGATAGTAGTTCTTCATCACTAGCACTATTTAACAGCGAAGCATCTAACCCCATCGCTAGTGCCCGATCGCGAATTTTCTCTAAAGAAATACCCCGACCATCGTCACGGATAGTAATAATTGTGCGATCGCGACGGTGAGTAGCTTTAATTTCAATTAAGCCTTGTTCTGATTTACCTAAGTTCCGGCGGGTGACTGAATCTTCGATACCATGATCGAAGGCATTCCTTAACAGATGCATTAAAGGCTCGTTCAAAGCCTCCAAAATGCTACGTTCAATCAAGGTGTTGCCACCTTCAATTTTTAACTGCACATTTTTGCCATACTCAACATTCAAATCGCGGATGGCTCGCGGAAAACGCTCAACCAAATCTGATAGGGGGCGCATCCTGACTTGTGTCAGCTTGGTTTGCAACTGTTTTGAGGTTTTATTCAGCTTGCGAGCTATCTGATCTGTATCATCAACGCTGAGTTGCACATCAGTTGTCACTTCTTGTACTTGCACAATGGTTTCCATAACTTCCTGCGACAGCAGGTTTAATTCGTTATAGCGATCCATTTCCAAGACATCAAAGTTAGTGCTGATGTCTGACGAATGCGGTTGCTCGTCTGTAAATGACAGCATCCCAGATGAGCCTACAGATTGAGTAGCAATTTTATCGTAAGCTGCCCGGAGTTCTTGATTTTCGCGATCGAGACTTTGGACGCGTTGGCTGAGATTGCGGACGAGTTTGCGCAATCTTTCTAGTTGTAAGTTCAGCCCATTGCGCTGAATAATCAGTTCCCCAAATAAATCGTTGATTTGCTCGAGTTGCTTGCTGGGAACTCGGACTGTATTTTCATGAACGTCACGGTCTTTGCCATTAGCAATTGGCTCGGCTTTGCGTTCGATGAGTTTGTATTCTGTGGCGGGAATTTCGCGAGCTGCTACAATTCTGGGATTGAGGAAATTGACTGGCTCTGGAATATTCTCAGCAAATTCTACATCTAAAGTTTCAAAATCGGCAGCAACGATCGCCTCTGCTTCGCTCCAACTTTCCTCTGTTGCTTCCGATCGCAAGAAATCGCTGGCGAGAATTTCTGATGTATCTGTGGCGAGAAACTCCGCGATTGCGGCTTGTTTGGGTGAGAGATTAACATTCTCTAGCTCGTCTAATTTTAGCTCTGTAGGTAGACTCTCTATTTGATGCGTCAGAACTAAAGCTTGCGATCGCCGCCATGCTTGCAATGCTAATTGGGCAATTTCTGCAACTTGATTGGGTTTAGCTGTTTCTAAGTGATGGGCGATCGACTCGCAAAGCTGGGTAAAAGCTGACAATTGCAGCATTTCTCCTAAACCACCCAATTCAGCCGCCATGATTGTCACTTCTTCTTGCAAACAAGGCTGGGTTGGATCTGCTAACACAGATTCTAGGCGCTGCAAACACCCTTCCACTTCTGTTTCAAACAGCAAGGGGATAATGTCTTGCCCATCTTCTGGTGAGAGCATGGTTGTCGCGTCTTCGGGAACTGGGTCGCCCAAACGCTGATGCAGCTCGTCAAAAACTGGGTAACAAAAGGTTTCTAACCACTGCTCTTCGATGACATTGCCTTCTGAAAGCAATTCCACTATTTGCCGCAACCAATCAACACCAGATAACAGTAAACTTTGTAACTGGGTGTCAATTTCTAAAGAATTTTTCCGAGTTTTTAAAACTTTAAAAGAATCTTCCAAGCGGTGGGCTAAATCGCTGAGGGTGCGAAATCCCATCATTCCCGCACCACCTT
The DNA here is from genome assembly GCF_963875125.1 of Calothrix sp. NIES-2098. Taxonomy (NCBI): domain Bacteria; kingdom Bacillati; phylum Cyanobacteriota; class Cyanophyceae; order Nostocales; family Calotrichaceae; genus Calothrix; species Calothrix sp. NIES-2098. The sequence continues at coordinate 5,399,987 of NZ_CAWNKJ010000001.1, read as the reverse complement.
TGATGGAATGAGCTGCTCGTAGTGCCCCGTTGATCTTATCTGAGTCGATGCGATTACTGGTGTCGATTTCTAGCAATACTCCTTCTAGAGTATTGAGATAATCTGTAGCTTCTTCCAGAAACTGCATCTGGATTTCCAGTTCTTTGTCCTGTGACATGGCTTTGGTTGGTTGTTAAGCTAATGCGCGTCTAATAAAGGATTTGTGATAGCGATCGGTTGTCTTTGTCATCAGCAATGACCCTAGAACTAACTAACCTTAAATGTACCGACAGTTTCCTGCAATTCTTGGGAAATCTCCACCGTTTGTTGTAAAGATTCAGAAACTTGGCGGGAAGAATCGCTGGTACGCTGTGAGACAGCCACAATCGCTTTCATCAAATTGCTAACATTTTGGGAAGTTTCTACTTGAGATGCAGTAGCCTCAGAAATTGACTGTACTAGGCGGTCGATTTGACGCGATACGTCCAAAATCTGATTGAGACTCTGTTTCGCATCTTCGACAATGCGCGTACCTTCGACTACTTGGGTAGTTCCCACTTCCATCGCCTGTACTACTTCGCTGGTCTCCCGTTGGATGTTCTCGACAATTTGTTCAATTTCTTGGGTTGCAGCTGCACTTCTAACGGCTAATTCCCCAACCTCTTCTGCAACTACGGCGAAACCTTGACCTTCTTCGCCTGCACGTGCAGCTTCTATTCCCGCGTTAATCGCTAGCAAGTTAGTTTGGACAGCGATTTGGTTAATCAAAGACACCACGCGGGAAATTTGTTGCGAAGATTCTCCTAAACGCTTGACTTTCTTGGCAGTCTCACCCACAGTTTCCCGTAAAGAAAGAATGTTTTGTACGGTCAAATCCATAGCTTGCCCACTTCTAGTTGCAGTTTGAGCAGCATTGTTGGCAACGATCGCTGCTTGCTGGGCATTTTCGGCTACAGCTTGGATAGAATGAGTCATTTGGTCAACAGCATCCAAGGTGCGGTTAATTTCCGCCGCTTGGTTTAGCGCTTCTTCTGCTAGCTGGCGGATAGCTGCTTCGTTAGAACCGATCGCAGTATTTACTTGAGTAGCAGCATGTTTAACTTGGGTGACAATATCGCGGAGGCTTTCAACGATGGAGTTAAAAAAGTCAGCAACAGTGCCAATTTCTCCAGCTGTCACATCAGCACGTACCGTAAGATCGCCGCTGGCTGCACCTTCTACGTTACTTAATAATTCTAAAAGTTGGGCTTGCAGTGCTTCTTTTTGTTGGCGTTCTTCTTTGGTATCTTGTTGAGCAGCAGATTTGGCTTTTTCTAATTCTTCTAGGAGCCTAGCTTGTTCTAAGGCATAGCCAATCTGAATTGCTGTCTGTTGAAACAAATCAATTTCTGGCTGTTGCCAAATTCGCGGACTTTCGCAATGATGAGCAATCAATAAACCCAATAGTTGATCTTGAGTAATAATCGGTGCGATCAAATTAGCTTGAACTGCAAATTTTTCTAAGGTTTGGATGTAACAGTTGGCATCAGACAAGTTTGGCTCTTGATAAATATTAGCGATCGCCCTTACCTGTCCTGCGCGATAAAGTTCTACATGACGTTCGCGAAAACAAGGGTCATCAATGCGCGCGCCGATCGTTTTCGGCCAATCATTAGTCACAGATTCAGCAACAACGACCCCATCCCAATTTTCGGGATTTAGCTTGTAGATAATTACTCGGTCTGTTTTCAGTGCTTGACGAATTTCGGTTACTGCTGTTGAGTAAATATCTTCAGTTATGAGATTCTTACGAATTTTTAAAGTAATATCTGCAATAAATTTGACTCTTTCTGCTTCTCGCTCTTGTTCTCTTAGCAATATTTGTAATTGCTCTGCCATTTGGTTAATATTAATACCCAAGACTCCGAGTTCGTCTGCTCTTTGTACTTGTAAACGAGTATTCAGTTGACCTTCGCCAAGTTTACTCACTGCTTCTGTAGCAATCAAAATTGGCTTTGTGGCTCGTTTAGCTAACCAAGCGGCGATCGCTGCGACAATAAATGCGGTTAATGCGGTGCCAATTGCGATAGTCCATAATAATTCTCTTTGAGGTGCATATGTAATTGCTGTATCAGTCGCAATCAGCGCATCCCATTTTAAATCTGGTAAACCTTCAATTTTAAGAGAGGGTACATAGCTCACAAGCTGCTGTTTTTGATTCAGTTTATTAATTGTCGTGAAACTACTTACCTGTTTTTGTCCTTGGACTTTACTTAAACCCGGAAACTCTGCTTTCGCCTCTCTACCTTCTTGATTATTTTGCGTAGCTAGAAAGATTTTACCCGACCGATCTATTAACTGATAATCATGCCCTTTGCCTGCATAGTTTTTGATAGTTTCTTCTATAGCTTTTAAAGGCATTCGCGCTCTCACCACACCAATATTTTGCCCTGTTATTGAGTCTTTAATAGGTGCGGCTATGTGAATACTCATCACACCAGTACTTTTTGATTTTTCTGGCTGACTAATAACAGTAGTATTTTGTTTAAGCGCATCTTGAAAATACTGGCGGTCTTTATGATTTTCTAAGGATTCTCCTGTAGACTGGACAATTACATTACCTTCGAGATCGAAGACTGCAATACTGTCATAAGCTTCGTAGGCTTTGATCGTGCTATCTAAAACTGCTTGTTTTTCTTCCAGACTGGTTGTTTGCCTCACTTGAGGATTTGTCAAAAACAGCCGCTTAGAAAGAACTTGAATATCACCAAAGCGCCCTAAAATATAACGATTAACTTTGTCGAGCAAGCCAATAGTTTCTGCTTCTTGCGCTTTAGTAATTTGCTTGTTAATTGAGTTATTGGCAAAGCTGTAAGCGATCGCGCCAATTCCTAATGTTGGGAGAGTCCCGATCGCGATCGCTAATACTGTAGCTTTTGTCCCCAAACTGAGTCTATTAAAATAACTAGCTGCTTTCTCTATAAAAGAGTTATTAGCAGTTTCATGAGTCAGTTTATGCGCTTGTTTGACTGCTTGATTAGAAAGTTTTTGAGATGAAATTAATGATGAGCGATTTTGCGTGTCACTACTCTTAGCCGTGTCAGTCTTATTAAACATAAATTAATTCTAGATATGTGAATGAGAACCCTCAAAAGCCTTTTTTAGTAGTACACCCTAATCACTGCGAAGAATCGAAGAATGGACAATAGCCTGTGCATCTAATACCAGTAATATCTCTTGTTGTTGCCCAACACATCCACATAGATACGGTACTAAACTGGATGCTACCTGTCCTAAAGGAGAACAAATTTCATCAGCCAAAAACTTAGCTGTACCTTTTATTTCTTGTACAACTAAGCCTAAAAGAATTGATTCCACCCGCACAACAATCACATTGTACTGCCGCCGCCTATTATCTAAAGATTCTAAATTGAGCATTCTTGGCAAATCTACTACCCAAATTATGCGACTGCGCCAATTCATTAATCCTAGAATACAAGCAGGCATATTTGGCATGGAGGTGACAGACTCAACAGGCACAATAATTGCTTCTTGCGTGTGCCTCATTGATAAAATCGCCGCAGTCTGTTGATTTAGCTGAAACTTGATATAGCCATCGCCTAAATTATTAGGAATAGGTTTGGCGGGAAGTGCATTGCTTGGACTATTCATGGGTTCAAATTGCTACTGATTTAATAGCACGTAAAAGTTGTTCCCGAGTATATGGTTTTGTGAGGTAGGCATCAGCTCCTTGTTTCATTGCCCATAATCGATCAATTTCCTGATTCTTAGAACTACAAATTACAATGGGAACTTTTTGTGTCATTGGATTTTTTTTCAGATAACGGCATAATTCAAATCCACTCATTCCTGGCATAACTACATCAGTAACAATTACATCTGGTTGTTGTGATAAGGCTTTTTGTAAAGCTTCTTTAGCACCAGTAGCTGAAATTACGTTGTAGCCACTTTCTGTGAGATAATAACTCATTAGTTCTAATTCACTAGGGGAATCTTCAACAACCAGAATTGTGCCAATCAAAGTAAGGCTCACTACTAAATCTCCTAACAAATGCTATCGGTTTTACTAACTATATATTTATTAAAAATTAACCGAGGTGTTTAAACACCATTTTTAGCAAATCTGATTGTGTAAATGGTTTTGTTAAATAGCCAGAAGATCTGACCATTTTTGCCTTTGCTCTATCGATAAATCCTGTTCTGCCCGTCACCATAATAATAGGTGTGTCTCTGAACTGTGAATGCCTCCGCAGTAAAGAACAGAGTTCATAACCATCTAAATTGGGCATTTCGATGTCTAGTAAAATTAGATCGGGTTTACTCCTGAGTATTTGCATTAAAGCTTTGACCGGATCGTTAATTAATACAACAGAAAATGTTTCCTCATCCAAAAAGTGCCTAATAGAATTCAGCACGGTTTGGCTATCATCAATACAGGCGATCGTATAAAGCCCCTTACTAAACTGTTTGTGACTAAACTTATAATTTCTCTCCTCAGTCAAAGTAAAATTATTGGGTTTAGGTAATTGTTGTGCCAAATTGCTTTGAGATGGCGACGACTGAGTTTGTGTTAAGACTGGGGAACTTCCAGCAGATGGAAGTGGTGACTGAGTAATTTGCCGATTTCTCAGCTGCTTTTGACAGTGTTCGACGATTAACCGTAAATCCAAACTACAAAATCTTGGTAATCCATCTAAGGTGATTTCAGGATTAAATTCATAGCTACCTTCTTTTAAAGCTAAGAATGACTCCAGAACTTCTTTAGCCAATTCATCTATTAAGGTTGCTGCCTGCTGAGAAGTAATATAATCCTGAGCAGCTAACCAGCAGATAGCGTGATAATCAGCATTAGATGTTGATTGATTTTCATTATTCGTTTCAAACATCAGCCGCATTTGCACCCTAGTAGCGCTGTTGAGAGTCGGAATTTTCTGACTCAAGCGCCGCAAATGACTATCAAGCCTTTCAAATACTTTATCTGAATAAGAGGCATAAGTTAGTTTACCGTCCTCTAGATAGATCGACCAAGAAGTAGTCTCTGTATATACCCTTAAGCATCCTGTAGCACGCCGACTGGTGAGTTGTGCCAACAGCGATATCGGATGTAATTTCTGGAACAACTTGTAGCTACCTATAGGAGTTGTGCTCATTTTGCTTTTACTTCAGCTAAATTCAATACGTGTAAGTTAAACTTGTACAGACGCTGTTATACATTCCCAATCAAGCTAGTAAATATTGGTGCCCTGTAGCATAACATACAAAAATATTCGTTCTATTTATAGATACACTGAGTCATAGCTTTGTTTTTAGATTATAAAGTCTTAATCAATTATGAAGTTATTGTCAATTTACTTACTTATACTGAGATTATCAGAGATGTCTGGACAATTAATAAATAAAATTTAAAGACTAGATGAAGCAAAATACCTTTTAGTAGCCTTTATTCAAATTTTGCAAGTAATAATACTGTTTAGCTAATAAAATTGACCTAATATTTTAAGTATTTACCCTGAGATAAATTAGCACGAAAACTCAACTTACTGTTTATTAAACAATAAGTATACTTACTTAAAAGTGATATAAATTACTTTTATTTTTACTGGGCTGTAATTAGATTTAGTTTTTTAATTGACCTAATCTGTCATTATTACGATCGCCAAACAATAGTGATAATTTAGCGAAGAACACTGCCAGCAGAAAAAGAAAATCTATTGTAGAGTAAGATTTTTGATGCCAGTTCGCTGAGTTGAAAACCTCCTCACCCTCCAGATACAGCTGGCGAATGATAGATTTGCCGACTCAAGGCTGAAATAGCTAGCTAAATCACAACTGACAGCCTGAAAGCCTCAACTATCAGACCGTGCAGCAATAAAGTTTAAATACTTGTATTCTCAGTCAACCCAAGTTAACTAAAATATGCAACTAGTTTGGGGCAGCTATCTCTTAAAAGTGCGGATGAAAGGACTTGAACCTTCACTCCTTTCGGAACTAGAACCTAAATCTAGCGCGTCTGCCAATTCCGCCACATCCGCATCAGTTTCCTATTCTAACACAACAATTTATTTATGGAAATAGCTAAAAACTCAAAATTTTAAAATCTTGCTAGATCGAGAAAAAAGGTAAAGAACAGATTTTTACCTTCTTTCTTTAGAGTTTGTGATGGATTTAGGGCTACGCGATCGCAACTCTTGGTAGACGATGCTTAAATCCACAAAGAATTTCCCAAGAAATCGTATTTAGTTTTTCTGCCCAATCATCAACGGTAATTTTTTCTTTGCCCTGTTCCCCAAGTAAAGTAACTACTTCTCCTTCTTGGAGATCGGGAATAGCACTCACATCCACCATCAACTGATCCATTGTAATGGTGCCAATCTGAGGTACGCGCTGACCGCGAATTAACACCTGCATTTTATTGGAGAGATTGCGCGGGACACCATCAGCATAACCAATACCCACAACGGCAAGGCGTAGTTCGCTAGCAGCAATAAAATGGTGTCCGTAGCTGACGCCAGTTCCAGCAGCAATAGTTTTAACTTGAGTAACTCGCGCCTTAACTTGTAAAACAGGTTGGAGGTTGACTTGATTTTTTAAATGAGGAGATGGATAGAGTCCGTACACTGCTAAACCCACGCGGACAATATTGTAGTGCAAAGCTGAATCTGCAAGAGTAGCGGCTGAATTTGCTAAGTGCAAGCAAGGTGGTTCTACACCCATAGCTTTGATTTGAGCGATCGCTTCCTCAAATCGTCTATGCTGTTGTTTCATGATCTTGGTATCAGGACTATCTGCTGTTGCCAAGTGGGAATAAATGCTAGCAATCGCCAGACGAGGTAAGCGTTGCACTAACTGCACAAATTCCCCGGCTTGTTGCCAGTTAGTTCCTAACCTAGACATACCTGTATCTAATTTAATATGTACAGGTAAGGGAGAACCGTAATTCATGGCTTCTAGAGTATCTGAAAACACTAAAGCTTGTTTGGGGCTGCATAGTGTGGGCTGTAGTTTCCAGTGAGCGATCGCGTGAATTTGTTCTGGTGTGTGGGTTGCTCCTAAAATTAAGATTGGTGCTTTGATTCCGCCTTCTCGCAGTTGAATGCCTTCGGGAACTGTTGCGACTCCTAACCAACTAGCTCCTGATTCTAATGCTGTTTGAGCCACTGTTACAGCTCCATGTCCATAGGCATCAGCTTTCACTACTGCCATGAGTTGGGTACATGGCGATAACAACCCAACTAATTGCCTTACATTATGGGACAAAGCGGCTAAATCAATCTCTACCCAAGCACGTTGAGAGAACCAGGCATACGTATCGCATTCTTGGTCATAAGCTACACCAGGCGTTTGCTTGCTACTTAACATTTTCACTCACTCCTATCACACCACTACTGAATTCCCTGATGATTTATCTATTCCCTTCCTCTGAAAATGAATCAGATTAATCTGGAAGTTTACATTTGATTATGAAATTTTCACAAGACGCTACATAGATGATTTGTGCTTGATCTAAGGCAATGTTCCTTAAAGTTTTTTGCTCAACGAGTTTTGTCTTAGAGGACTTGCAACTCCATGATTAGCTATGAAGTTTCAGTGATTTTAACAACCGAACCTTAGCAAGCCTAAAGGAAAATATCCTCAATAGCCTTAAAAATTAAGCTTTGAAGCGAACTTTCCTCTGTAGTTGTTATGTAATATATTTATCTAACACTGAGCAACTATTTTGAGAATTATGGCGGAAGTATAATTTATTCTCATCTCTCAGCTAGAGTATATTTGTGTTAATATATGTAAAACTAATACCTTGAGCGCTTACCAATGGGGAAGGTTTTAGTCCTAAACGCCTCTTACGAACCGCTCAATATCACGAGCTGGCGTCGCGCTGCGGTTTTGTTGATAAAAGGCAAGGCAGAACGCGTTGAACACAACGGTAAATTCCTGTACTCGGATTTTCCATTGCCAACTGTAATCCGGTTGCGTCACTATGTGCGCGTTCCCTATAAAGAAATTCCTCTGACACGCCGAAATATCTTGCACCGCGACAGTCATACTTGTCAATATTGCGGTTACACCGGGGATGAGTTAACGCTAGATCATGTAATCCCGCGATCGCGTGGCGGCGGAGATAGCTGGGAAAACATTGTCACTGCTTGTGTGCGTTGCAATGTCAAGAAAGGCAGTCGCACACCCCACGAAGCCCATATGCTATTACGTCATCCCCCCCGCCAACCTTACAGCAGCCTTTATTTTGAGGTTAGTAAACACCTGAAGAGTGGATTACACCAAGAGTGGCAAAAGTATGTAATAGGACTTTGACACTACTTATCTCAATCATTAGAGCCTACAACTGACATCACCTAAAGGATGTTCCTGTTTGACACTGTCCGGGAAATTATCTTAGGTGGTAAAAGCAACTGCAAACTTGATGAACCTGGTTCATCACAGTAGCTTGTTGTGCTTTGAAATTTGCATTTCTACAGCTTGTCAGCGCATTAGCTAGTAGAATAAGAAATTGTCGGTTTTTGATAATACCATTTACCACAGTAAAAATTCAAGTTTACGAGCTAGATTTGCATAATTATTAAGGTAGGTCATAAAAGGGCAATTTTCGTTAACAATAAAAATAATTGTTAATTGCGCATTCCTCACTAGGATCGGATTATGACCCGTCATCCGTTCCTAGTTAATGATTACCTCTGAAAAATGATTTAAAAGCCTACTTATAAAACATCAGTCTAAAACCGTGAAAAATCGCAAAAAAATATCTAATTAGCAGCATAATTGTGTAAAGCAAGCGGCATAAAAGCTAGCCTCTACACCCACAAAATGTGTGTCTTTAAAGGTTAGTCATTAGCCCAGCAATCGGCAAAAACATTACGTTTATTTTTCTGTAAAAAAGAAAAATAAAAAAGATGAAAAAATTATATTTTCTTGAAATGTATTGCTAAATACTAAGTATGCTATCTTCCAGAATCTATATAAATAAGCTAGTGGAATCTGCTAAATGCTAATTATTTTCACTGCTAAAAAATAGACCGAGATATATAGTGCCACGCTGCTCTATTTTTGCGAAGATCGTAATATGTGGCGAAATCAGTGAAAGACTGATTGTAATATTTCTTAACTAATGAATGGAGCCTCTCGCTTACACAAACATTCCATATGCAATTGAATTCTTCTTTGATGCAGTTTGAGAGTTTGTCATTGACCACAGAGCCGAACCAAGAGGATGCTGAAATAGACGCAGTTCCTGTCGTTGAAGTCCCAGTTAGCAAAACCTCCGTACCGCCATCAACCAGTGAAGGAGGTGTCTATCTAGTTCAGCGTGGTAATTCCTTGGTGTCTCAGAAGTCAGAAGAGCTGCAAAAGACCCTTTTAGCACACCGACACGAACGTCAGCTAATAATTCTGCAAGATTTTCCTGACCCTGATGCCCTTTCTTGTGCTTGGACGTACCAGTTAATTGCCCAGCAATACGATATCAAATGTGAAATTATTTATGCTGGAACCTTGAGCCACCAGGAGAATATTGCCCTAGTCAAGCTCACTAATTTACCTGCCCAGCGCTGGACGCTGCAAACCCTAAAAGGTAAAGATTTGTCATCTTACCAAGGTTTCGTATTAATTGATAACCAGGGAACCACAAGTCAGCTGTTGTCAACGGTACAACAAGCAGGTATTCCCCTAGTTGCAGTCATCGATCATCACAGTACACAGGCAGATCTGAAGCCAGAATTCGCCGATCTTCGTCCTTATGTGCGAGCAACAGCAACAATTTTTACTCAATATCTTCAGGCAGGATTGCTGACCTTAGATAGCAGCATCAACCAGCACGTTAAATGTGCTACTGCCTTGATGCATGGCTTGCGATCGGATACAAATAGGCTGATGCAAGCACAAGAAGAAGATTTTATGGCTGCTGCCTATCTCAGCCGATTTTATGATGCCCAGCTGCTGAACGCAATTCTACAGGCAAATCGTTCTAAGCGAGTAATGGATGTGATTGAGCGTGCGCTCAAAAACCGCATTGTTCAAAATAACTTTTCCATTGCTGGTGTTGGTTACATCCGCTATGATGACCGCGATGCCATCCCCCAAGCAGCAGATTTCTTAGTGACCGAAGAAAACGTTCACACTGCCGTAGTTTACGGTATCGTTCACGATGAAGATGACGAACTAGAAGTAGTTATCGGCTCGCTACGAACTACTAAACTCACCCTCGATCCTGATGAATTTATCAAGGAAGCCTTTGGCCAAGATAGTAATGGGCGCTTTTTTGGTGGAGGTAGGACAGGTGCAGGCGGCTTTGAAATTCCAATGGGTTTCTTATCGGGCGGTAACGAAAACTCTGCCTATGCAAAAATGAAATGGGAAGTATTCGATACTCAAATCAAGCAAAAGCTGCTGAAGTTAGTTAATCCTAAAGACAACCCAATTCAGTCAGAGTAGTCATTTGTCTTTTGTCATTTGTCGTTTTTACCAAAGACAAATGACAAAGGATAAAGGATCGAGGACAAAATTGTGGAACTGTATTTATTTCGACATGGTATAGCCCAAGAGAGGTCTGCTGAGATTAAAGAAGAGGAGCGTTCTCTCACCAAGGAAGGAAGACAAAAAACTAAGAAAGTTGCTCATCGACTATTCCAGCTAGATTTACACTTTGATTTGATAGCTACAAGTCCCTTAGCTAGGGCACGCCAAACAGCAGAAATCCTCACGGCAGCTGGACTAAGTTCTCAGATGGAGGAATGCCACTACCTTGCTCCTGGTGGTAATATTCAGATTTGGTGGGAAAACTGGTTAAAACCGAGAAATTATGCCCAAAATACTCAAATTGCTTTGGTGGGACACGAACCTGATTTGAGCCAATGGGCAGAAATTCTTCTTTGGGGAGAAGTCAAAGCAAGCTTAGTCTTGAAAAAAGCAGGTATGATCGGGATAAAACTACCAGAAATAGGCTCGCCTCTGGGTCGTAGTCAGATGTATTGGTTGACACCACCCAAGTACTTGCTATAACGGTTTTTTAACAGTTATGAAAGAACTTAGGTTATAACTGTCACTGTTATTGCAATAACGATTTCTGGTAAGTTAGCCTGAGCAAATCTTTCACAAAGCAGATGGTGTTGCCATGTCGGTGTGCGAATACAAGCCCGGTTTGGAAGGCATTCCTGCTGCCCAATCCAGTATCAGCTATGTTGACGGGCAAAAGGGAATACTAGAATATCGTGGTATCCGGATTGAGGAACTAGCAGCAAAGAGTACATTTTTGGAAACTGCTTATCTTTTAATCTGGGGTGAACTGCCCAGCAAAGAAGAACTGGAAGCATTTGAGGATGAAGTTCGCCATCACAGGCGGATTAAATATCGCATCCGGGATATGATGAAATGTTTTCCAGAAAGCGGTCATCCAATGGACGCTCTACAAGCCTCGGCCGCGGCATTAGGCTTGTTTTACTCCCGGCGGGATTTACATAATCCCGTCTACATCCGGGATGCAGTTGTTCGCTTGATAGCAACTATTCCTACGATGGTAGCGGCGTTTCAGTTGATGCGCAAGGGTAACGACCCCGTGCGTCCGCGGGATGACTTAGACTACGCCGGGAACTTTCTGTATATGCTGCACGAGAAAGAACCCGATCCTTTGGCAGCGCGAATTTTTGATGTCTGCTTGATACTTCATGTCGAGCATACAATGAATGCTTCTACCTTTAGTGCTAGGGTGACAGCTTCTACGCTCACAGACCCCTATGCTGTAGTTGCTAGTGCGGTGGGAACCTTGGGAGGCCCGCTGCATGGGGGAGCTAATGAAGAAGTAATTCAAATGCTTGAAGAAATTGGTTCGGTAGCCAATGTACGTCCCTATGTTGAAGATCTGCTGCAACGCAAAGCTAAAATAATGGGCTTTGGGCATCGTGTTTATAAGGTAAAAGACCCCAGAGCCACGATTTTGCAAGAATTGGCAGAAAAGTTGTTTTCCAAATATGGGGACGACAAATATTATGAAATTGCCCAAGAAATGGAACGGGTGGTAGCAGAAAAACTGGGTCACAAAGGGATTTATCCTAATGTTGACTTTTATTCCGGTTTAGTGTATAGGAAAATGGGAATTCCCACAGACTTATTTACACCAATTTTTGCGATCGCTCGTGTTGCTGGCTGGTTAGCACACTGGAAAGAACAACTCGAAGAAAACCGCATCTTCCGCCCCACTCAAATTTACAACGGTCGGCACGAAGTTCCCTATATTGACATTGACCAACGCTAATGGTCAGTCCAACTGCCAGCTATACCATCCCCCAAGTTTTTGGGGGAAAGATAAATATTGTGTAAAGCGAAGACCGTTGCCAAAATGGAAGCGGATACTTTGTGTTGTCTGACTGGAAGAATAAGAGATCTTAGGGAAAAGTAAAACTACGATTGAAGAGAATTCTCAGCGATCGATGCCCTTTGCCTATCTCACTGTAAGCTTCTACTGTCTCAACTTTTTAATGCTAGCTCTGAAAGCAAACAAGGGTTTTGATGCGTAAATCTCAATCCTTTCCATAAGTAGAACTTCTAATTTCTGTAGAGGGGCTAAAACCATCCAACGATATACTAGGCATGGAATTAGCAATCAATATTCAATTAGGCGTCTTAGCGGTAGAGATATTAAAGGGTGAACTTACAAGTATTAACTTTACTAATAGTTGTAACTCACCATGACTCGATGACTTAAAGAGCGGAAACATGAACTCAGGAATTGACCTCCAAGGAACTTTTATTAAATCCCTCACGGATTTAGGACTACCACCAGATGCAGCCAAAGCTATTTGGATGCCTCTGCCCATGATACTGATGCTCATTGGAGCAACAGTGGGGGTACTAGTTGCCACTTGGCTTGAGCGAAAAATTTCCGCCGCAGCCCAGCAGCGGATTGGCCCAGAATACATGGGTCCTTTTGGGTTGTTAGTGCCGGTCGCAGATGGTCTAAAGCTTGTATTTAAGGAAGATATAGTACCAGCCAAGTCCGACCCTTGGCTGTTTACTCTTGGCCCCATTATTGTTGTAATTCCAGTGTTTCTGTCTTTTCTGATTGTTCCCTTTGGACAGAATATTGTCATTACAAATGTCGGAATGGGAGTCTTTTTGTGGATTGCCCTATCTAGCATTCAGCCAATTGGCTTGTTGATGGCTGGTTATGCATCCAATAACAAATACTCACTCTTAGGGGGATTGCGGGCAGCAGCGCAGTCAATTAGCTATGAAATTCCTCTGGCTTTGAGCGTGCTAGCGATCGCGATGATGTCTAATAGCCTTAGCACCGTTGATATTGTCAACCAGCAATCGGGCTACGGGATCTTAGGTTGGAACATTTGGCGGCAACCTGTGGGATTTCTGATTTTTTGGATAGCAGCCCTTGCCGAATGCGAACGCTTGCCTTTTGACTTACCCGAAGCAGAAGAAGAACTAGTAGCAGGTTATCAAACCGAGTATGCCGGGATGAAATTCGGTTTATTCTACCTCGGTTCCTACGTTAACTTGATACTTTCTAGCTTACTGGTTGCTATTTTATACCTAGGCGGTTGGGATTTTCCGATTCCGATTACGGCGATCGCTAATTGGTTGGGAGTCAGTGAAGCAAATCCCGTCTTGCAAGTAGTAACTGCTTCTTTGGGTATTATTATGACCGTATTCAAAGCCTACTTGCTAGTATTTGTCGCCATCCTGTTGCGCTGGACAGTACCACGGGTACGGATTGACCAATTGTTAGATTTAGGATGGAAGTTCTTGCTACCAGTTGGTTTGGTTAATCTTCTATTAACCGCAGCCCTGAAACTAGCTTTTCCCGTAGCCTTCGGTGGTTAGTCACAAGTCATGAGTCATGAGTTATTTCACAAATGACCAATGAAAAAGCGCAAAGTCTGAGCGGAGGTTTCCTCCGATCAGAACTTTGTAAGAATGACCAATGACAACTGACACAAGAGAGAGTAAAACACGATGCTAAAGTTCCTCAAACAAGTTGGCGATTATGCCAAAGAAGCAGTGCAAGCCGGACGTTACATCGGTCAAGGATTATCTGTCACCTTCGACCATATGCGGCGGCGGCCAATTACTGTACAGTATCCTTACGAAAAACTAATTCCTGGCGAACGTTTTCGCGGCAGAATTCACTTTGAGTTTGATAAGTGTATCGCCTGTGAAGTATGTGTGCGCGTTTGTCCGATCAACCTACCTGTAGTCGATTGGGAATTTGACAAAGCCAGCAAGAAGAAAAAGCTCAATCACTACAGCATTGACTTTGGAGTTTGTATCTTCTGCGGTAACTGTGTGGAATACTGCCCAACCAACTGTCTATCCATGACAGAGGATTATGAGCTTTCCACTTACGATCGCCATGAGTTGAACTATGACAATGTAGCATTGGGGCGTTTGCCTTATAAGGTAACAAATGACCCAATGGTGACACCACTACGCGAATTAGTTTACTTACCCAAAGGTGTCCTAGAACCCCACGACCTACCCGCCGATGCACCCCGTGCTGGTGCGCTTCCCCAAGACCTGGTAGAACAAGCAGAAAAATAAAGGTCAAAAGTCCAAAGTCCAAAGTCCAGAGTAATTCAACTTGACTCTTGACCCTTGACTCTTGACCCTTGACTAATGACAAGTAATTGAGGACAAAAAACAGTGAATTTAGCAGAAGGAGTACAGGTTGTTTCCTTTGGCATACTGGCTGTAATGATGATTGGAGCAGCACTAGGTGTAGTGTTGTCCTCTAGTATCGTCTATTCTGCCTTTTTGCTTGGTGGCGTATTCATCAGCATTGCTGGGATGTACCTGTTACTAAATGGTGACTTTGTAGCCGCAGCACAAGTATTGATTTATGTTGGCGCAGTTAACGTGCTGATCTTGTTTGCGATTATGTTGGTTAACAAGCGGCAGAATTTTGCACCGTTTCCTAGCGCTTGGCTGCGAAAAATCTTGACAGCTGTGGTTAGTCTGGGATTATTTGGACTTTTGAGTACGATGATTTTGGCTACCCCTTGGGCTTATGCAACTGCTCCTGTAGCTTTTGAAAGTTCCATCGTGTTGATTGGCCAGCATTTCTTTAGTGACTTTCTACTACCTTTTGAATTAGCTTCTGTGTTGTTGCTGATGGCAATGGTAGGAGCAATTATTTTGGCACGTCGCGAATACTTACCAGACCAAGTAACACCTTCGGAATTGCCACAAACCGTTTTAACCTTGCCCGAACGCCCCAGAGAAATGGCAGCAATAGGTAACATTAACAATGAATCTGGTGATTCTCCGGTTTATCGTGGTAGTTCTCGTCGCGAGTGATGAGAAAGCAACAACTAACAACTGATATCTAAATAAAAACTCACAAGATTCATGCAACTCCAGTACTTTCTATTACTTGCAGCTGCTTTATTCTGTATCGGCATCTACGGTTTGATTACCAGCCGCAACGCTGTGCGGGTGCTGATGTCAATTGAGTTGCTGCTCAATGCTGTTAATTTGAATTTAATGGCATTTTCCAATTTTCTCGACTCAACATTAATTAAGGGTCAGGTTTTCACCGTATTTGTGATTACTGTGGCCGCAGCCGAAGCGGCGGTAGGTTTGGCGATCGTACTTGCTATTTATCGCAACCGTGATACCGTCGATATGGAGCAGTTTAATCTCCTCAAGTGGTAATTGTGCGTGCAACTCAAGCAGGTAATCATTGCTTATAAAGCGCGAGATGCCCAGAGTAAACGCTGGGCAGAAATCTGTGCTAAACAACTCGAAAACCGCCAGTGTCAGGTTTTAATGGGGCCTAGCGGGCCCAAAGATAACCCTTATCCGGTATTTTTGGCTTCAGTCGGGCAACCCATCGACCTGGCATTGGTACTTGGTGGTGACGGCACTGTGTTGACTGGTGCGAGACATTTAGCCCCAGTTGGCATCCCCATTCTGGGAGTGAATGTAGGAGGCCATCTGGGGTTCTTAACTGAGTCAGTTGAAGAATTTCAGGATACAGAAAAAGTTTGGGACAGGCTGTTTGAAGACCGCTATGCTGTTCAGCGGCGGATGATGTTGCAAGCAGCAGTGTTTGAAGGCTATGGCTCGAATTTAGAACCAGTAAGCGATCGCTATCTGGCTTTGAATGAATTCTGTGTTAAACCCGCTTCTGCCGATCGCATGATTACCTCAATTTTAGAAATGGAAATTGACGGTGAGGTTGTCGATCAATATGTTGGGGATGGGTTAATTGTTTCCACTCCCACTGGTTCTACTGGTTACACCGTTTCTGCCAACGGCCCAATTATGCACGATGGTATGGAAGCGGTGACTATCACTCCTATCTGTCCCATGAGTCTTTCTAGTCGTCCTCTCGTCTTACCCCCTGGTTCCGTGGTCAGCGTTTGGCCTTTGGGGGATTACGATTTGAGTACCAAGTTGTGGACAGATGGAGTTTTAGCTACTTCAATTTGGCCAGGACACCGCGTTGATGTGCGGATGGCCGATTGTCGAGCAAAGTTTATTATTTTGCGAGAGAACAATTCATATTATCAGACCCTACGAGAGAAATTGCTTTGGGCTGGTACTAGGGTTCGCTACAGTAATAATCACCGCAATTGATTGTACATTCCTTAATTGATTGTACATTCCTTGCCTTTTGAATTCGCTGCTCTTCTCTCCAGTACAAAGAGCAATTTCATACGGAAGTCATGGGATAATTGGTGCAGAAACTATACAAGCCTACGGATAAATTCGTGGGCTTGTTACCTCTTTTAGGCTAAATAGATAGATCAAATACATAATAAAAAATTCTGTATCTTATTGCCAGATTTTTTCGCCAATTATATTCATAATACTAACACCCTATTCTTCACCTCTTTAATGATTTCAATGTTCTCTGACAGGTAGACAATATCCTAAAAGGAATACATATCAATGCAATTACCTTTAGGAAAATACGGTTCAATTCCGAAAGTTTAAGTTATAAAAATCACATATTTTTAATCAACATCTTGCTTGATTTATCTGCGTGCATCCCCTGCGCGTCTACTGTGATTAATTATTTCAGTCTTAACTGTGATTACTCTTTCAGATTTTTTGACAGGAATTTAGAAGAAATCAACTAAATATATATTTAAGGAGAAGTTATCAAAAATAAGGTTTACAAGCAGAAATATCTACAATATAAGACCATTGCGCTTCAACAATTTAATACACGATGTAGCTTATTTGTACACCGCTTCTCATAAGATATTTTTCCCATCCCCAGTAGGAAGACAGATGGAAATTTATTACCACAATACTGATAACCCACTGAATCCTGCTTCAAATTTAATAGACTTTCCTGTAATTGAAAGCAAAAACTATATCTTAAAACTCGCTGCGACTAAAGAAGAATTAGAATCAGTATTTCGTTTGCGCTTTGAAGTCTTTAATCTTGAACTAGGCCTAGGTTTTTCTAATTCTAGCCTTACGCAAATGGATCGAGATAGGTTTGATGCAGTTTGCCATCATTTAATGCTGATTTCTAAATTAACTGGTAAAACAATCGGCACCTATCGAATGCAAACCTATACAATGGCTTCTCAAGGATTGGGCTTTGATGCTGCTGATATCTTTAATCTTAATGGTATTCCTGATGATGTTCTTCAGATGTCTGTGGAAGTTGGACGTGCCTGCATAGCTAAAGAATACCGTAATAGCCAAGCACTCTTATTACTCTGGGAAGGACTAGCAAATTATTTAATCCGTAGTCAAAACAAATATTTTTTTGGTTGTGCATCTCTATTAACGCAAAATCCTTGGCAAGCAGCTTGTGCTTATCATTATTTTCTGGTCAATAAGTTGATGCATCCAAGTATTTTGGTTTATCCAAATACAGAATACTCTATAGAAATTCCCCAAAATTGTCCAGATTCATGTAATGTCAATATTCCTAATATTGTGCAAGCATACTTGAATATTGGTGCAAAAATATGTAGCCTTCCAGCTATCGATCGCTACTTCAAAACCATTGATTTTTTAACTATATCGAATATCGAAGAGTTTGCTAGGTGGCATTCGCATAGTTTTCTGAAGAAGTAGATTGCTCTAAAAAATCTCACATCTCAATTATCCTCAGTATTAACCAACGCATCAACTTCAATTTCAATCAACATTGCTGGGTCTATTAAAGATTTAACTTCTACCATAGTTGCAACTGGTGGATTTTCTCCCAAAAATTCTTGATGTGCTTTGCCAAATTCCGCCCATTGGCTAATATCTGTCACAAACATTCGAGTTCTTACCACATTGCTTAAGTCTGCATTTAATTCTTGCAAAGCTTGTTGGATAATTTCAAAACAGCGTTTTGCTTGTGCATAAGCATCACCCGGAGCAAAGACGCCACCTGTTGCATCAATTGGTGCAGTCCCAGAAATATAAATCTGGTTTCCAACTCTTAAGCCACGACAGTAACCTACTTTAGATTCCCAAGCAGCACCAGAAAATATTCGTTGGATTTGCATAGTAAGCCAAGTTAAATGGGAACTTTAAAAATTCTATTATAAATTTGCTTCTCAATACTCAAATTAATATTACTTTTAAAAGTTTTTATAGTAATTCTGGAAAATTGTTGTGGTAATTAATAAAGCTACCCAAAATTATATAAGGACTCTATTTTTTAAATCTCGATCAAAATTGAATACCTAAATTTTTAATAAATTCTCAGCTTAAATTAATTTTGTTTATAGTGCAAAGCCTTAAATTAATATTAGAGTCAAATTTAAGGACATGAGCGCTATGAAGTTAAAGCATTTAGCTATTTTAAGTCTCATTGCTGTCATAGCTATAGGCTGTGCAAAAGAGAGTACCTCAAGTCAGACAGATACTCAAACAACCCCTAACACAACTGTAGCTAGTTCTGGTGCAGAGGTTGGAGCGTTTAAGGCTAAGGAACAACCTACTCAGGGACAAGTGAAAGTCATTACTGAAAAAAGAAAACGCTACCTAGAGTTCGATCAAAATTTTAAAACTAATCAAGGACCAGATTTATATGTAATTTTGTATCGTTCTGAGAATCCGCCAATATCTGGGATTAAAGAGAAAGATTATATAAGTATTGCTCGCTTGCAAAAAACAAGCGGTACTCAACGTTATGATTTACCTGAAACAGTGAAGCTAGGAGAATTTAAATCTGTGGCAATATGGTGTCGTCAATTTAATGCTACTTTCGGCTATGCTCCTTTAAGAAGTAGTTGAAAGCCATTACCTAAAGTAAAACTATGTTAAACATTGTCGTTGTGAAAAGCAGAAGGCAGAAACTATTTCGATACTAAACGATCGAGTACCAAAGTGAATCAAATCAACAAAATTTGGCAAAAAATTGATCCATTTTCATTACGGGTACGTCTAACAATTGGCATTGCTGCATTCTCAACATTGGGATTAGGTAGCCTCGCTATTTGGACTACTTGGAAAATGCAGCAAATTTTAATTAATAGTCATAAATATAATATTGAACGAATTGCCGATCGCCTACCCCGTGATGTCCAAATTTATAGTGCAATGATGTCGCCGGAACAGGGGTTACAAAAGTCTGTTGATAGTTTGATTAATACCAATACCTTTATCTGGATAAAAAATCCTGAGAATAAAATTATTGCCAAATCTAATAATTGGGATGAGTTATCGGATACAGCTGCATCGGAATTAATGTCTCTCACAGAGATGTCGGTTAAACCCCAAGTAACTAAAGTTAAGCAGCGCTACTTTGTTTTGTGCGGTGGTTCATTACCAATCAAAGGTAACGTATTAGGAAATTTATTCGTGGTACAGGATGTGACCCGCGAACAAACAATGTATTTGGCAATGGTGCAAAGTTTAGGTATTGCTAGTAGTTTGGTAATTATTATAATTTCTGTAGCGATCGCATTTTATATCCAGCGTTCTCTTAAACCTCTGCGTCAACTTAGCCACATGACAGAAGTGATTTCCGCAGCGGATTTACCAGAAGCTCAATTATCTATTGATAAAGCACCTAGTGAAGTTAAAGAATTAGCTCAAACTTTTAATATGCTGTTATCGCGCCTCTCTCAATCTTGGGAGCAAGAGCGACAATTTGTGAGCAATGTTTCTCACGAGTTACGCACGCCTTTAACAATTGTGCATGGTTATTTACAAAGTGTATTGCGTCGGCAAAATAATTTAACACCAACTCAATTAGAAGCTTTAGAAACTGCTGCTTTAGAAGCAGAACATACCATCCGTCTTTTACAAGATTTACTCGATCTAGCACGGGCAGATAGTGGTTATTTACATTTTAATATAGACCCTTGCGTACTAAATGACTTGGTTATAGAAGTTGTTGGTATGGCACATAAGTATAGCGATCGCCAAATTATAATTGAGTCTACAAATCAAACAATTGAAGTAAAAGCTGACTATAATCGCCTCAAACAAGTATTATTAAATTTAATTGATAATGCTGTTAAATATTCTGAAGCCGATACTCCAGTAATTGTGAAATTGCATCAGCAAGGTGAAGAGGCGACTATTCAAGTTTTTGATAAAGGTTATGGTATACCGCTGCAACACCAATCTCGGATTTTTGAACGCTTTTATCGCGTAGATGAAAATCGAAATCGTTCTACTGGAGGTTCTGGTTTGGGGTTGTCGATTGTGAAGACGTTGGTAGAAAGTATGGGTGGTAGTGTCAGCGTGCGATCGCGCTTAGGTGAAGGCAGTGTATTTACAATTAGTTTACCTATTTCATAGATTAAGTTGTTAGATATTGAGGTTAGGTTACTCAGCACTCTTAAGGTTACACAACATCTGTCTGGAGAGTCATCTTTAGTCCTGACAGTAAATATGGTGGCTTCTGGTAGTTGGATAATACCGTGAAGCTGTAGCGATTGGACGGAAAGTTGGTCAAAACTCTTCAAGGTTACACAGCAATTAATTGATGGCTTTCGTCAATTGCTTGATTTATCAAAGTTTTAGGCGTTGTGATGGATGAGGAGTAAAACTGCGATCGCCTACTAATCTCTTGAAACATAATAATTTGCGACCTCTAGCCCCAGATTTACCTGCAAATCACCTTTTTGCAGCAATTTAGCATATTAAAGATACATTTTTAATGTCAAAACCGCGACATAGGCTGATTTACAAATAGTAATAAAAATACTATTCTAAAGCTTAATAGTAAGTCATTAGCAAGTGAAAGGAAAGCGAGCGTATATCGGTAATTTCACTATAGTTAATGATACCTAATTTAAATATAACTATAAAATTCTCAGAAAGCCATCAATACACTTTTGAGTCGATGTTTTCGTTAAACGTATCTAATACTCTTGTAGATAAAATGATTTTTGGAAGTTACGAACTACTTTTAGTAGTATTATCATTTGCCATTGCCATAATTGCTTCTTATACAGCACTAGAATTAGCCAATCGAGTTACACCAGACTTACCACTCAAAGCACGATTGAGTTGGATTTTTGGTGGTGCTACAGCAATGGGAACGGGTATTTGGTCAATGCATTTTATTGCTATGTTGGCGTTTAAGTTGCCAATACCTGTCACCTACGATATTAAAATTACACTGCTTTCTTGGGCAGATGCAATTGGTGCTTCTGGACTAGCATTACTTGTATTGAGTCGCCCAAAACTGAGTATACAGATATTGCTTAGTGGTAGTGTCGTTATGGGATTAGCGATCGCTTCCATGCACTACTTAGGTATGGCTGGGATGGAGGTTTCAGGAGCGACGATTCACTACAATCAATGGCTTGTTGCTTTGTCAATTGTAATTGCTATCTCTGCTTCAGGCGTAGCTTTGTGGCTGGCTGTTTACTTTCGTAATCTGCCAAAATCAAGTTTTAACTGGCTGAAGTTGAGTAGTGCTTTAGTAATGGGAATTGCTATTACTGGTATGCACTACACAGGAATGTGGGCAACTTGCTTCATCAAGATACCAGAATTTGTCTTGAGTGCAGATTGGAGAGCATCTAATTCTTGGTTAGCAATTGAAATTGGTATTGCTACTTTTTTGATTTTAATTGCCACTCTCATCATCTCATTACTCGATCGTCGGTATACAGATCAGTTAATTTGGCAAACAGCTTTGAAAGAAAGTGCCGAACGGGAAAAAGCCCTAAGTATGGCAATTCAAAGAATGCGGCAAACATTAGATATAGAAAGTATATTTGCGGCTACAACTTCAGAATTGCGGCAAGTTATTAGTTGCGATCGCGTGGTTGTTTATCGTTTTAATCCCGACTGGAGTGGATATTTTGTTGCTGAGTCTGTTGACGAGGGCTGGATTTCTTTATACCAAGAACAAAATAAAAATTCTCAAATCCAAGAGAATGTTACTGCCTATAATAAATGTTTGTTTAACAAAAGTAATCTAATTTCGGTTAAAGACACTTACTTGCAAGCGACACAAGGCGGTGTTTACAGCCAAGGATTACCTTATCGAGTTGTAGAAGACATTTACAATGCTGGATTTAATAATTGTTACGTTACTCTTTTAGAGCAGCTGCAAGCAAAATCTTATGTGATTATACCGATTTATTCTCATAGAAAACTTTGGGGATTGCTTGCTGCTTATCAAAATTCTGCACCTCGTCAATGGAAAGAAAGAGAAATAAATATCATTGTGCAAATTAGCAGTCAGTTAGGAATTGCTTTAGAGCAAGTTGAGTTATTAGAACAAACACAACAAAAATCTCTAGTATTAGAACAGGAAATTCAAGAACGTTTACATAAGGAAGCACTACTTAATATTCAAAAACAGCAATTAGAAGAAGCTTTAAGCGAACTTAAACAGCTACAAACCCAATTAATTCAAAATGAAAAAATGGTGTCCTTAGGACAACTAGTAGCAGGTATCGCTCATGAAATAAATAATCCACTCAATTTTATTTCTGGCAATCTTGATTATATTCATCAAAATCTATTAGACTTACTCAAATTCGTACAAATTTATCACGATGAATACCCAGAAAATAGACAGAAAATCAAGGAAATTTTAGAGTATGCAGACTTGGACGAAATGAATCAAGACATGCACAAAAGTATAGGTGCAATGTCCAGAGGAATTGAGCGAATTCAGCAGTTTGTGCTGGGTCTTCGTAACTTTTCTCGGTTAGATGAAGCAGAAATCAAGCAAGTAGATATTCATGAAGGTATCGAAAATACTTTGCTAATTTTACAGCATCGTTTACAAGCAACGCCACAGCGTCCAGCTATTACAGTAGTCAAAAACTACAATGCCTTGCCTTTAATTGAGTGTTATCCAAGTCAACTCAATCAAGTATTTATGAATATAATAATAAATGCCATTCAGGCATTAGAAGAAAAAATGCAAAATCATCAAATATATTCAGAACAAAATCGGAGCTTATTAGATAACTATAAAATCTCGATCGAGACCAAGCTAATTAATAATAATTGGATCGAAATTCGGATTACTGATAATGGTTTAGGCATAGATAATAAAAATTTAAACAAGATTTTTGATCCCTTCTTTACCACAAAACCAGTAGGAAAAGGCACAGGGCTAGGCTTATCTATCAGCTACCAGATAATTACTCAACAGCATGGTGGAACCTTAACGTGTAATTCGGTTATAGGTGAAAAATCAGAATTTATTATTAAAATTCCGACAAAAAATCAAGTTTATAGTATGTAACTACTGAGATTAGCTTGCTTAATAAATCTAAAATAAATATAAAGATACGAACATTTTTCAAAAAGATACTTGTATTTATTTTGATAATTAGTACTATACTGAAACAAAGCTAAAATAGGGGATCTTCCCGCCTATTTACAAGGTTTTTATAGATATATAAGATAGATTATTGATTTACAAAATAGTGGTAGAATATCTAAAATAATTGCTCAATAAAAAATTAATATTGCTTGGCAGCAATTACAAATTAGAAAATTAAAACTTGGAATTTTTCATAATTTAGAAAAGCAAGCTCCGTAGCGATATATTGTTCTACTATTTTGAACTTTGTATTCATACAATAGTAGTTAATATTTTTATGCTTGCCTTGCAGACAAATTTATTAGAACATTAACTGACTTTTAACTTGAATAAGATTATATGCAGATAAAACACAAACTTTATCTATATTCGTCTCTGGCGCAATTGGGATTAATTAAAAAAAGTTATATCGCCAAAATTATGTTGGTGGCATTTATTGGTACTCACGTACCTCTGTTAACTTTAATCATCAGTTTTGTTACTTCTAACTCCTATTCTTGGGAGATAGCAATGCGTGTCTTGCTAATTGCCCTCTTAGCAACCCTAGTAGGGACAGCAGCGACTATTTTTGTATTGCATTATCTCCTCGCTCCTGTGATTTTGACATCTGCTGCATTACAAGACTATTTACATCACAAAAAATTACCCGAACTCCCGACAGAATTTGCCGATGAGGCAGGCACATTAATGGCAGATACCTCACAAACTCTCTATAAATTAGATGAGTTGATTCACCAGATCAGTAATTATGATAATTTGACTGGATTGCCTAATCGAGATTTATTCCGCGATCGCCTCTACCATAATGTATCGCAATCTCAGAATTACCAGCAGCTTGTAGCTGTGCTTTTGTTAGGAATTGATGATTTTACTGGTATCAGTCATGCTTTAGGGCATGAAACTGGCAATCAGTTATTGAGAACAGTAGCCCAACGTTTGAACAGTGGACTGGGTAAAACAGATATATTAGCCCATTTAAATCAAGATGAGTTTGCGATCGCTTGTACAAATATACTTTCGTTTGAAAGCGTAATTAAGCGATCGCAGCTATTACTGAGTACCCTATCTAAGCCGTTTGCGATCGAAGGCCAGCAAATTCATCTTACAGCTAGCATTGGGATTGCCATTAATGAAATAAGCGATGTCTCCGACAACCCCAGCGGGGAACGCAATAGTGTAGATCGACTACTGCAACAAGCTCACATTGCACTATACCAAGCAAAACAGCAAGGGCGCAGTCAATATCAATTTTATTCGCCGGAAATGAACGCGCAGTTGCAGGAGAGATTGACCTTAGAAAACGAATTACGCGGAGCGCTGGAGCGCGGTGAAATGGTAGTTTATTACCAACCCTTAGTAGATATACACACCAGACAAATTACAGCGCTAGAAGCACTAGTGCGCTGGCAGCATCCTACCAGAGGTTTGGTTTCTCCAGCAAAGTTTATTCCTATTGCTGAAGATAACGGTTTAATTGTAGCCATTGGTGAATGGGTTTTGCGAACCGCCTGCGCCCAAAATCGTGCTTGGCAACTTGCCGGACTGCAACAAATTCGGATGTCAGTGAACCTTTCAGCGCGACAGTTTGAACTACCAAATTTAGTCGAGGTTGTCAGACAAGTTCTGCAAGAAACAGAATTGCCAGCATCTTACTTAGAATTGGAGGTGACGGAAAGCTTTTTAATGGGAAATATTCAACATTCTGTTAATACTCTCAAGCAATTACGAGAATTAGGAATATGGATAGCTTTAGATGACTTTGGCACTGGTTATTCTTCCTTAAACTATCTCAAGCGCTTTCCTGTAAATATGCTCAAAATCGATCGGTCATTTGTGCAAGATGTGACATCTAATCCTGATAGCGCTGCTGTCACTAATGCCATTATTGCTCTAGCTAAAAGCCTCCAGTTAAAGATTACAGCCGAGGGGATAGAAACTCAACAACAGCTAGAATATTTACAAGAGCGTGGGTGTCAAGAAGGTCAAGGATTCTACTTTGGTATCCCGGCTCCTGCTGACAGAATCACTGACCTGCTGAAGCAAAATTGTCAGCCAATTAAGGAGGCTGCATAATTACATACAGCAGAATCTAACATACAGCAGAATCTAGAAGTAAAACAATCTTAATGTTGGGAATTTAGGAGAGAAACTCTTTAATCCAAATTGAAAATTTAAAATCTCAAATTCTGCGATACAGCAGCAGAGTGTAATGGCAACTTTACTGTCACTGTTGTGCCTATATCTTGCTTACTTTCTATTTGAATCTGTCCCCCATGTAAATCCACGCACTTTTTCACAATAGCCAGCCCTAACCCTGTTCCTTTAATTGTCCTCACGTTACTGGCGCGGTAAAAAGTTTGAAATAGATGCGATTGATCCTTGAGAGGAATTCCTCTACCTCGATCGTGAATTTTAAAAGTTGCAATATTATCCTGACAGGTCAACTCAAACAAAACATTGCTCTGAGGTGGCGAATACTTAATAGCATTAGAAAGTAAATTAGTGAAGATACAATTGAGTAGTTCTTCATCCATTTCAGCTTCTGGGCGTTCTCCTTGAAAAGTGAAAATAATATTGTGCTGGCTACCTGCACTGAGTTGGAAACTTTCTGTAAGTTCGCTACAAAAATTTTCTAAATTTAAAAGTTGCGGATAGAGTTCTTGTTTAGATGCTTCAGTTCTACTTAAGAACAGTATCTCATCTAAAAGTTCAATTGTCTGGTTAATAGCTTTTTGAATTCTACTAAAGTATTTAGCGCGACGCTCATCCGTGAGTTGATCGTTGTTATATTGCAGCATCTCTATTGCTGTGCGAATCGTCGTCATGGGAGTACGAAACTCGTGGGAAACCATCGCCACAAAGTTTGACTTTAACTCGTTGAGTTCCTGCTCTTTTGCTAGGGCTTGACGAGTACGTTCTTCACTTTCTCGTAATTTGTTGAGAATTTCGCCCCGTTCTATTGCATGGCGAATCGACCGCAATAATCGTTGGATTGTAATTTGGTCTTTGACAAGATAGTCTTGCGCTCCTTCGGTCATGGCTTGAAGTGCTAAATCTTCATCATCAAGCCCAGTTAATACTACAACTGGAATATCAGGTACTGCTGTGCGATATTCTTTTACTGTATCTAATCCCATAGAGTCGGGAAGGTAGAGATCTAACAAAACGACATCGAATTGGTGTTGGCGAAAACTCTCACTTTGAAAATCATCCGGAGTTTTTCTCGTATTTTCTCTACTAATATCTATCGCCTCAGATAACCTCTCAACATGGGTCATCTGCCATTCTCCCGGATTTGCACGTGACAAAATCTGACGCAGCAACATGGCATCAGTAGGGCTATCTTCTACCAGTAGGATGTGAATTGTTGTCTTTTCCATAAGGTAGGCTTTCATCAATTTGGTAGATAATTTCCTGGTTTTGCTGCTGCCACACTCTATTTACAACGCTGCTAATCGAGATTAAATACAGACTTATCTGTGTTTCTTAATGTTTATATGCAGTTATATATATTTTATTAATATTCTGTTACATAAAATTTCCAGCTAAACGACTGTATTTATCTGTAATTACAGAATTTTTCTAACTTGCTAGTCTCGTGGAAAAGCCACTGCTGCCAACCAGAAGTCTTGCATCAATTGCACAACCTCGATGAATTGGTAGACATCGATAGGTTTGGTAACGTAGCAATTAGCACTGAGATTATAAGAACGGAGAATATCATGTTCGTCTGTTGAGGTTGTGAGGATGACAACAGGAATCCGTTTGAGGTCTGGGTCGGATTTTACTTCTGTGAGAACTTCGCGCCCATCCAAACCGGGCAGATTTAGGTCGAGCAAGATTAAATCTGGACGAGGAGCGTTGGTATATTCACCTTCTTGGCGTAGGTAGTTCATCGCTGTTTCACCGTCCTCAACCCAGTGCAGGTTGTTGGCAATCTTGGCCTTCTGGAAGCCTTTAATGGTCAGGTGGGCATCGCTAGGAGAGTCTTCTACTAACAAAATTTCAATGCATCGGAATGTTTGATTGTTCATTATCCTCAGTATTACTTATAAGTATTGTAAGCACTTTATACATTACATCTAATTTTTATTGAGTGTAAAATAAAATGTTGTTCCTATTCCTAACTGAGATTCTGCCCAAATTCGCCCACCGTGGCGCTCAACAATTTTTTTGCAGATAGCAAGACCAATACCAGTACCAGCAAATTCCCGACGGGTATGCAAGCGGCGAAAGACTTCAAAAATACGTTCAAGATATTGGGGTTTAATACCGATGCCATTATCTTTTACCCAAAAGAGCCAATCAGGATTAGGTTCGAGGTTTTCTGCTGTTTTGGCTACACCGATATGAATTTGGGGTGACTCACCTTGGCGAAACTTGATGGCATTACCGATGAGATTTTGAAATAGTTGTACTAGTTGGGTTTTATCGGCAAGTACAGTCGGCAAAGGGTCATGAGTAATCATCGCCTGACTTTCTGCGATCGCTACTTGTAAATTACTCAGCGCTTGATGAAGTACGATATTACAATCAGTGGCGACAAATGCTTGACCGCGAGTTCCCACACGGGAGAAAGCCAGCAAATCTTGAATTAACTGCCGCATCCTGGTTGCGCCATCAACAATGTAAGTCAAGTATTCTCGTGCCGACTCGTCCAGGCACTCTTGATATTCTTGCCCTAATAATTGGCTATAGCCAGCTACGGCGCGTAATGGTTCTTGTAAATCGTGAGAAGCCACATAGGCAAACTGCTCTAACTCTTGGTTAGAACGTTTGAGATCCTCATTCAATTTATATAATTCTGCTGTGCGTTCTGCAACTTTAATTTCTAACTCTACTTTTGCCTGTTTTAGTGCCTCATCCGCAAGTTTTCTCTCGGTAATATCGGTGTGAGTACCCACCCACTCTATAATCTGTTCATTCGCATCTAATACAGGAATTGCGCGGACTGCAAAAAATCGATAACTACCATCAGTAACTCGCACGCGATGTTCTACATTGTAAATACTCTTTTGTGCGAATGCTTGATTCCAAATAGACTCTGTTAACTGTCTATCTTCAGGATGAATTGCATCCAGCCAACCCCAATCTTTTACTTCTTCTTCACTTTGCCCAGTCAAAGTTCTCCAAGAAGAAAACTCTTTTGGTAAACCATGAGCATCAGCTATCCAAACTGCTTGAGCAGTAGCAATAACTAGCGAGCGATAACGTTTTTCGCTTTCTTCTAAGGTAATTTCTGCGAGTTTGCGACGAGTGATATCTTGAAAGAAAATTGAGAGTCCTTCTTTTGCAGGATAAATGCGATTTTCAAACCAGCGATCCCAAGGTGGATAATATTCTTCAATTTCAAGGACTCGCTGTTCGGCTACAGCCTGGTAGTAGGCGTGATAGAACTTTTGCCCCACACCTTCGGGAAATTCTTCCCAGATATTTTTGCCAATTAATTCTTGTCGGTTGCGATTAAAGATTTGTCCGGCTCTTTCATTAACGTAGGTATAGCACCAATTATTATCTAGAGCAATAAAAGCATCTGATACTGTTTCTAAAATATTTGCTAATTGGGCTTTGGCAGCTTGTTTTTCTAAATGAATAGCTTCTTCTGATAATGCTTTGTTAATACGAATTTGTTTATGTAGTAGTATATAAACACATATTAGCAATGCAAAACTCAAAGCGTATCCAACACTAATTACAAAAATAATTTGATTGACTCTATAATTTGTTAATGCTGTTCGGTGTTGCAATAAGATGATTTCTTCATCTTTCATTAATTGGCTAATTAACTGGAATTGTTTAGTTACTGTATGATTTTGCTCTGTAATGACTATTAATTTTGTCCGATCTGAAGAATTTTGTTTGAGTAAATCAATTAACTCTTCCAGTAAATTAAATCTACGATCGATTAGAGGTTTGAGAGTATCTAATCGGCGTTGTTGGTTAGGATTATCCCTGGTTAACTGGCGCAATGATTGGAATGATTGATAAACTTCCTGCTTGTTGGTTCCATAATTTTTGAGGTAATCTACCTTGCCAGCAAGCATAAAAGCCCGTTGTCCGCTTTCGGCATTTAGAAATCCATTATTTAAACGATCGAGGATATTTAAGATCTGATTGGTATGAGTTACCCATTGCTTGTCTTCCTTGAGCTTTTGCACGCTCCAAAAGGAAGCCGCACCCACGCTAGATAATAGCAGTAGTGCTAAACCAAAACCACCTATCACAAATTTTTCTGTTAGTTGTCTCATCGCCTCATTACAGAAGTGTTGCCTAGCATTCTATTCTCAATAGTAAGCTGTTAATAACATCCTGTATACGATGATATAACTAGAGGGTTACTGAAATATATTGAATTATGTCAACTATGGAAGCTATAGATAGTTTTAAAATAGCGATCGCACCAACTAAAACAACGTCAAAATCGTCTATTGATAAGTTTTGATTCCTAATAAAAGTGAGTGGAAAATTGCGCTCTCGATCGCAATCTCCACTCGAATTTGCTGAATTAGGGACAGAATAAAAAGATGCTGTTAGGCTGGGTTAATTTGACGCAATTGCAACTAATTAGCGAGATTCAGTTCCTTGATTGGGGCTACCTGCTACATTATCTTCACCTGGTGCTTCTGGCTTGGCAGTTTCTCTAGCATCGCTTTTTTCGGCATCACCAGTTTTGCGGATATCCTCTTCAAGGGGGGTTTGATAGCCACCAGAAGCAGTGGGTGTAGTACCTTCAGATTTTTGTTTTTGTTCTTCAGACATATTAAACTCCTTTAATTTGTTCTTGGCTACATTTTAAGAACAACCGGAGTGTAAATTTATCTATCTAGAATATAGTTCTGTTTGCTTCATCCCTCTATCGGAAGTAATGTTTAGTGATACTCATCAAATATCTTTTGATAAATTGAAACTGCTTCTAGTGGCTAAGAAGTAAGCCAGAACGAGTTTCTAGAAGATGATATACTCAATAATCTTGGAGAATTTGTGCGGCGAGAACTGCTATTTTTTAGTAAATTTTCAGTGCGTTTGGTTAAGTATTAAAGTGTAATTGCTGCAATCTTCAATACATAATTAAAAGTAATGCAACAGAGCAATTTAGCTTTACCTTCTGAATGTATCCTCCGCAAAGCAACATCTGAGGATGATTGGCCGATTCGGTTGTTGGTCTTATCTGCTAAACTCGACCCAACTCAATTACGTTGGCAACAGTTTTGGGTTATTGAATGCGATCGCCAATTAGCAGCTTGCGGACAGTTACGTAGCTTCTCTAATATTCAAGAATTAGGTAGTTTAGTAGTTGCACCAGCTTGGCGAGGTCGTGGTTTGGGGAGTTTGCTCACACAGCATTTGATTGCTACAGCCACTCAACCTTTATATTTAGAATGTCTAGGTCAGCGATTGGCACAGTTTTACAGCAGGTTTGGCTTTGTAACCGTTGCTTTTGAAGATTTACCGCGATCGCTAAAACCGAAGTTTCGCTGGTCGGAATTGGGTAGAAAGCTGATTCGAGTTCCTGTGGTATTTATGCACTATCAAAACTTGCCAGAATCGCTGTGAATAGTTTTACCACGATGCTCAGTTTTCACCCAACGCGATCGCCTCTTTTGCACGCACATTTTTAAAGTTGTCACCATCATCACTGGAATCCAATGCGCCATATAGACCGAACCTTGAATTGTTGCACAAAGTAAAGACCATCCGCGCAAATTTTGATATTGGTAAAGCCCAGTAACGAAAGCAACTGTCAAAATGATACTGAGTAGGGTTTGTAGTGGAAACAGCACCGGGCGATCGCTATTAAATAGCGTCCAAAGTAAGTCAGGAATCAACCCAATTGGCAGCAGAAATTGTAATAGGAAAAATAATAATAAATCGATTTCTTTAGCCCAGCCTAAAGTCAGGATTTGCGGAAAGTAATCCAGGTAACGCTGATAGCCACCTTCAGCCCAACGACAATGTTGATACCAAAGCTGTTTCCAAGTTATGACGCCTTCTTCTTGAATTGTAGGAATGGTGAGAAATTCAATTTCAGTACCAACCAGATAAAGCTTGAAACAGAGATCCAAATCATCGGTGACAGTATTTTCATTCCAACCTTGACACTTTTCTATTAGTTCCCGGCGAACTAACATCCCATTACCCCGCAACTCAGTCATTCCGCCAACAGCAATGCGATGGGTTTGCAGAAAGCTATCACAATGCATTTCCATTTGCTGACAACAAGTTAAGAAATTTGTATCTGCATTGGCGATCGCTTTTCGTACTTGCACCGCACCTATGCTTTTCTTTTGGAACAGTGGTACTGTTTGCTGTAGAAAATTGGCACTCAGCAGCGCATCAGCATCGCAGATTAGAATAATCTCTCCTTGAGTGAAAGGAAACACTGCATTCAGCGCCCCAGATTTACCACCTTTAGATTCTCGTCTGTGAACTTGTAGCGCCGGAAATTGAGTTTGTAATTTTCTCAATATTTGCGGAGTTTCATCGGTACTACCATCATCAACGATCCAAATATCTAGGCGATCGCTGGGATATTTCAATTGCAAGAGACTGTAAACTAAATCGGCTAAGACTGCACTTTCATTTTTAGCCGGAACTAAAATTGAGACTAACGGTAAGTCAGCATTACTCTCAATTACCAAACTGGCTGGTTTTGATAGTAGCATTCGTAGCGTCTGCACGCTAAAAAGGATTGTTAATCCCACCACGAACCATTGAGTTTCTGGTCGCCAATGTAACAGGCTGACAAAACCCCAAACTAGTATAACTACTGTTATTGCTTTGAGGCGGCGATCGCCATTTGAGCGATTGATGCTTTTTCTCACTAGAATTACTATACTTTCTCAGTTTCTTGCTGAGGTATACGACGTAATAACAGCATTGCGATCGCGCCTAATAAAAAGCCACCTATCCCTGCTGCAACTCCGATTATCCATCTCATGCGTTTAGTAGCATTTAATACTGGATTATCTAGAAGGTTAGAAGAGAAATGCAGCGATTGAATTGTCCATTTATTTTGGAGTTTTTGTAGTACTGCTGTCCATCGCATCGCCATATCAGCAGCTTTGCCATCTTTAAAAGAGAAAGTGGCGATCGCATCTCCAGAAGAAACTACTGTCTCTGGCGAAAGAAACGTTCTAATGATATCTCCTTTGAGAGCCATTTTAATATCTTGAATCGTATCCGAGAACTGCTGATTCCAGTACTTCTCAAACTCAGGTACTTTATGAAAAACTTGATTATCAACTGTTGTAATCGTGAAAGTTGGGTGCAAATAAGGTTCAATTTGCGAAAAATTGCGCGTGTTCAAAGCTTGTAAAGCAATTTCTCGCGTGCGGATAATAGAATCGATTTCTTGTTGGTTGACATCCGCTAGAGCATATTGAGGTATATTCCACAAGACTAATACCAATAACACACTCCAAAGTAGTTGAGTGCATCTATGTGTCGTTGCCCATCTCTGTTCGATCATGTCAAAAACCTTTACATTTGGTTACACTTACGCATGATTTTTGAACGCTATTAAACAGGATGGACTTGAATGGCTATCTAGTCAACTGAAGTATGAAATTACTCTTTTTTTTGCTGAAAAAATACAGCCTAAAGAATTACTACATGAGTTGGATGTGGCTACTTCTGTTTTTGAGATACATTTTTCCACAATATCAGCAGAAGTACGGTAAGTGACAAAATGACAGTTAGCATTCAAACTACAGCAGAAATCCTTGAGCAGGTTCAGCGATCGGAATCAAATTTTGGGTTGAGGAATGAAGCTTGTCGTTCCCAATTTCTGGTTCATCCCCATACTACGCCAAAAGTGTTTTTGTTCTTGCATGGCTTTACAGCAGGCCCTTACCAGTTTGTACCGATTGGCAAAGCCTTTTTCAACAAAGGATACAATGTGTTAATTCCCTTACAACCCGGTCATGGACTCGCCGGGGATTGGAAGCGCCAAAATCCACCACCACTCCCAACAGATATTCAAACTTATCAAGAATTTGTGCTGAAGTGGTTGCAAATTGCCAAAAACCTAGGTCAACAAGTTGTAATTGGGGGATTGTCCACAGGTGCAACTTTAGCAGCCTGGTTAGCTTTAGAACATCCCCAGCTGATCGATCGCGCTTTATTATTTGCTCCTTATTTAGGGAGTCATAATCCAATATTTGACAAGCTAATTAAAATCCTGCCAATTTACTTTGAATGGTTTAACAAAGACGCATCTGGTAATTTCGGCTATAAAGGCTTTCGGATTCCAGCATTGCGAATATTTCTGGAGTTGGGAGAGAAGCTATTAAAACAAGCTCAAAGCAGTGTTGCTGCTCCTATATTAATGGTTTGTAGTGAAGGCGATCGCGCTGTTAGCCTTCCGAAACAACAGAATTTTTTCCACAGGGTACTCCAGCATCAACCACAATCCTGGTATTACTGCTTTGATGATTCATTGCATATCGAACACCGAATGATGACAAAAATGGAAGACAATGATTATGAGGAACTAGTCATTACTATCGCTCAAGCATTTGTGGAAAATGATTTAACCTGGAGACAGTTTCAACAAATGGCAACAAGAATAGTGCAGGGAGAAACTTATAATCAGATCGAGCAAGAATTAAATCTGGATCGCCAAGTTTCTCAACAGTTAACTGCAATGATGACTCAACATTTTGGTTGCGAGCATCTTAAGTGTATTAATCCATCTCATAAGTAAAGCGGAGGAATTAAAAATAGCTGGTTATGGCTGGCATTTGTCATTTGTCAGGGTTTAAAGCATAATTGAACCCAATATTTTGAGTTTTTGTTGGGTTTCACTGTGTACCCTGCTGGAAGGAAGCTATACAGATTAAGCTTTTTGACGCTACCTAAGTTTCATGCAAAAGTCGTAACATTCATGCAAAACCATGCAACCTTAAGGCTTAATGTTCTAAGCTTAAGGCTTAACGTTCTAAGCTTAAGGCTTAATATTTTAGCGATCGCCACAAATGCTCAAACTTTGCTGAAGCAGAGACTATCCTCAGGGCACAAGAATGTTATGTTCCTACCTGAAAATGCTGTAAATATTCAACTTACAAATTTCCTTTTGAGACTTTTTCAATTTGTTGAGCAAAGTAGCTTTCATCATACTTGAGTTCTTGTGCTAACTCTAATCCCTTTTGAAAAGCTGCTAATGCTTGAGGATACTGTTTGCGTTCTAGATAAATTTGTCCTATTTGGTCATAGGCTTGCATCATACCGTAAAAGTTGGCAGCTTGTGTTTGCGCTTCTACTAAGATTTGACTAGTTTGCAAAGCATCATCGATTTGCCCCTGAGAACGGTAAAGTGTAATTAATTGCTGTAAAGCTTCACCTGCATCAACATACTGCTGTAATTCCCAAGCTGTAGTATAAGCCTCTTGATAGTTTTTAAATGCTGCGGCTAGTAAACTAGGATTTTCCTTGGCTAATGCTTGGTAATTTGAAGCGATCGCCATTTTTAACTTTGGTAATTGAGTCGTATTATTTTCACTGACGTAAATTTCCGCCAGCTTACTCAATGTATTTATCGATTGTTGGCGTTCTTTTGCTTGTTCGTAAATATAAGCTAGCTCTTGCAAATATGCTACTTTATTGAGGTTATCGCCTTGAGCAGTAGCCAAACCCAACAATTCTTGATATGTAGATGCGGCTTTCGGATAATCGAACCAAGCCAGATGTACTTCTCCCATCGTTTTGAGAGTATCTACAATTGCGGCTGTATCTTTTTGCTGTTTTACTGTTGCTAAAACTCGATCGTAAACTTCCAGCGCCAATTGAGGCGATCGCACATTTTGATAAGCTTCACCAAGCGATCGCAACAATTGTAAATCAACTAATGGCTGAGATAGTACCTGTTTTTGAACAGTTTGCAAGCGTTGAGTAATGTACTGTACCTCTTCGCGATTATTTTGATTAAAAGCGATCGCACCCACTCGCGACAATGCCTGCACCTCAGATAAAGAACCAAATAAGCGACGCAAACGCAGTTCTCGGTTCCAAATCTCAAACGCAGCCACTTGATCGCCAACTTCCAACTTAGCCTTAGCAGTTTCATTTAAGCGATCGATTTGCGGTGCTAACTGTTGCAGTTGTTCCGGAGTTAACTTTTGTGGATCTACCAACGGTGATAGTAAGGGATCGGGCGTAATTTTCTCTAGTGGGCTAGGAGGAAATTTATCTGGCTGTTTTGGCTTTTGGCTCTGCGCCAGCGTTAAAGAACTGCTAAACTGCCAGATGATAGCAGCAGTCATAATCATACTTAAGCGACTTAGCATAGGTTGTTTACTCTGAGTCAGTTGCATAGACAGTCATTAGGCAATAGAATTTTTTAGACGCATAAAACAATGGTAATTATCCCTGAAGGGATGAGGGAGTGTGGGGAGTGTGGGGGGATGAGGCAGAGAAGAACAAATGACTAATAACTATAGCCTTTTGACTTTTGACTGTTGACTCTGGACTAATGACAAATGACAACCAGAAGCAAAATCCTAACTTCAAAACGTAGGATCAAGCTCAACAAGTTTTACAATACTTCAAGAGCATTTTCCAGCAACTACTTGATTATTTGTAATGACTCACTCTACAGACATTGCTACCTTAGCTCGCTGGATGGCAGCTGATTTTAGCAATCAAGAACAAGCTTTTGAAAACCCACCTTTTTATGCGCATATTCGCGTGTGTATGCGTCCCCTACCTTTAGAACTAGTATCAGGAGTGAGTTTGTTTTTAGAACAAGCTTACGACTATGCACTCAATCAGCCTTATCGCTTACGAGTATTAAAGTTACTTACTGTAGGCGATCGCATTCACCTAGAAAATTACACTGTTAAAGAAGAAGAAAAATTTTACGGTGCTTCCCGCAATCTAGAAAAACTTGCCACCTTAACTACTGATGACGTAGAAAAGATGCCAGGGTGTGACATGATTGTAGAATGGACTGGCAACAGCTTTAAAGGTAGGATAGAACCGGGAAAAGGCTGTATCGTCGTTCGCAACGGGCAAAAAACCTATCTCGATAATGAATTTGAAGTTAACGAAGATAAACTTCTCAGCCTTGATAGGGGAAGAGATCTAGAAACCGATGAACATCTCTGGGGATCTGTAGCCGGGCCATTTCACTTTGTGCGCTGGAACAGTTTTGCTGATGAAGTGAAAGTATAAAGAATGTTAGAAATGGGTTCAACTAATTACCCGTGACTAATCATTATGGGGGTAAGACGCGATCGCGCTTAGGCTTTGAAGATAGCAAAAACTGCGATCGCGCTGAGTACAAAGACTTAATCTCTCCCCAATCGAGTTAAAACTCAGAAATTTCTCCAAATAGAGGATGCGTTTTTAGTTAGAATTTTGGTAATATAGTTAAGCGCAATTATGGCGGCATAGCCAAGTGGTAAGGCAGAGGTCTGCAAAACCTCCACTCCCCGGTTCAAATCCGGGTGCCGCCTTCAAGAATATCAAGTATTTTAGGGCTTTCAAGCCTTTTTTTATTGGGCGTTAGAGCAATTTTTTCCAAGCTTTGGAAAATTTTTGAGATTGTTTTGGACAATTTGGGCAGACAACTGGGGTAAAAACTAATGGGAATTCCTCTATCAATAATGCATGGCTAGCATTGGTTATCTAAGGAGTTGGGTAACTTCGTAGAGTAAAGCGACAAGTACCCAAGTATCTAAACAGATCGTAGGCGATCGCTTGCTGACTTTTTAGCCAGAGATTGCAAGTGCTATCCTCTGCTTGTGTTCGCTACTCAAACCAAACATTGATATTTGAGGTTTATTTTTGCCTTTAACCCCACTGTTGCATTTGGTAAATTTGTCGGGTCTTTACTTTTAACTCTTATTACTGATAAATTTGCGTTGCCTTAAGCATATGGTAAGTAATGATCAACTGGGTAAGAGCCAGAGGATAACTCTGAAGTGTTTCTCCTGTTGTCCCAGCGATTTTACCGAGTTCGGGATTACTTTCGCGATCGCATATACTCTTTAAATGCGGCATATCAGAGCAGATAATTTGCTCTAGCTTATTCACTTGATCTAAAGTGGCGTGACCATCTACTTCCAAGACATCTACAGGCTTACTCATATCTCTGTCTAGCCCCAGGCGGATTGCTGAGTCTAAATTACCAGCAGTAGAATTGACGATCTGGGTAAAATCTGGGTGGGGAATTGTCGGACGCAATACCAGCCGCACGTTTAGATGTCCGTTGATTTCATTTGCTTCATCTTCGGGTGGATAGAAACTGACAACTATATCTGACCATTGTCGCTGGGGACGAATAAACTGTTCTGAATCTGGTTCGCGTTTTTCTAATTCTGCTAGTACTTGTTCTGGAGTATAGCCTCGCTTTTGGGTATCGCGTTTAACCTTCCATTGAGCGCGTATTTGTTCGGGAGGTGCGAGGTAAACTTTCACATCATAAGCATCACGGGCAGCACGAGTAGAATAACCAAGTAATCCTTCAATAATTACGAATTTACTGGGTTTGATATACTGTGGCGGCTCAAATGTACCAGTTTTGTGGCTGTAAACCGGCTTGAGAATTGACTGTCCCGTGCGTAGCAGCGATAGATGTTGCTGCATAATATCGAGATAGTTGCAATCGGGGTGGAGGGCAGTAATACCAATTTCTGCACGTTGTTTGCGATCGTAGCGGTGGTAATCATCCGTGCAGATAATTGTGACATTTTCTGGCCCGAGTACCTGAGCAATCCCTCTAGTTAGCGTTGTTTTTCCTGCGGCACTGTCACCGACAATACCAAGAATTATTGGACGGCTCATCATACCCCTCCACCCAGAGTTAAGTAAGTCTAATAATTGAGAATACTCCTAATTCTAAAGGCGAATTTGTCTCCTAAGTCAAGCAAAGATGCTGTATGCAACATCTCTACATATATTGATGTGTTTACTTAAGTTGATTTTTAGTATTAGTTACTCGCCGGAACCAATTCTACATCTGCACACGAACCTCCTGTAAGGCGATAGTCATCTACCTGAACCCAACTATCTTGGCCTAATGCCCACAATCCGGTGAAGATGTTATATTCAGTTTCGCTACCTGTTCTAAATCAGAGCGTTAGCGGGGTGTAGCGAGGTAAGCTACCAAACTTGATTTCGGAAAATACTTTTTGCCTAGCATCTCGCACCCCAAAATAACCATCTGTCACATTCGCTGATGTGCGTACATAAGCTGTTAACTGATACTGAGTGTTTGGTTGAAGTCTCACGCGCTGACGGATGGCGTTCCATCCTGAAACATTTCGCATCCAAGCGTTGTTTTTACCTGCATTACTGTATCCCAATCCGCGATCGATACCAACTCTACCCTCCCCAACCCAAGGACTGCTGACTCTTTGGCTTGTCTGTCCTTCAAAATTTCCTTCTGAGAGAGGAGATGCACATGAAGCTTGAGCTTGAGTAGCGCCTAAACTGAAAGTAACTAGAGTGGTAATTAATAAGGCAAAATTAGCGATCGCGAACTGTTTGCTATTCATTGAGGATAATTCCAAAAGCCTACGAGTATAGAATATGTTCGCATAATCAGCTTTATGCAAATTTAGTTATTACACAAATCAAAAGGGTCAATCTAAACCATGTTTAAACTATCCCCTAAATTCTCTGCCTTACTAGTGATTATGACAGCGTTATTACTGTTATGTTGGCAGTTTTTTGATGCCAAGGTAGTTCTATCTGAAAAGTTCGATACACACTCTCTTCAGCAACCAACAATTATTGCAACTGCGCCCCTTCCTCCTAGCCTTGTACCTGCCGTACTAGGAGGCAAACCAGTTTATGTTTTGTACGTAACGCGATCGCAAGATACTGTCTTGGTGCGTTGTTACCCTGGCTATGAACCAACGATCGCACTTCGCGCAATGGGCAATAATCCCAATGCCAACAAGCAGAAAGAAGGAGTTATGACCTGTCGTCCCTCTGCGTAGAATGAACTTAATCCCAAAGTTTGCCTAATTCTGCCAGTCGATCGCGGTATTCAATGCGAACTACCCAATCTTCCGGCCAAGCCGCCATCCCTAAATAAGCGCCAGCAAACGCACCAGTTAAACAAGCAATTGAGTCGGAATCGCCTGCGGTGACTGCTGCGCGACGCAGCGCTGCTAATGGTTCTTGAGGAAACAGTAAAAAGCATAATAAACCTGTGGCAAAGGCTTCTTCTGCTACCCAACCATCGCCCGTTGCTAAACAAGGGTCAGCTTCGCGGTTTGGGTTGGCTAATGCGGTGTTGAGGCGGTCAAGCACAGCTAGACATTCATCCCAGCCATGACTAATAAATTCCTCTGGTGTATTGATGTAGGGACGTTGCCACAGAGAACCTAGCCAATCGCTATGATAAACTGTGCGCTGGCTCTGGGCATAGTTGTAGAGTCGCGAAGGTAATCCTTGGGGTTCGCCTCCTTGGACAAGATCCGCGATCGCAGTTGCGGTTAAGTCGGAAGCAGCCAATGCTGTAGGATGACCGTGGGTGAGGGCTGCTTGAAACTGGGCAATCGCCGCACGATTTTTTGCTGTTAATGGCATTAAACCCACAGGCGCAACCCGCATATTTGCACCACAACCTTTGGAATTTGCCCTAGTTGCTTGCTGCCAAGGTAGACCAGCTTCTAAATTTTTACAAGCGCGTAAACAAGTCATCCCAGGGGCGCGATTATTATCTGGACTGTTCAGCCACTCAATAAAAGCACGCCTCAGCGCTGCTTCTAAACTAGCTACAGTCAAGTTTGCTGAGGAAGCTTCTAATAATGCCTGTGCTACAGATAGTGTCATCTGCGTGTCGTCAGTCACCAGCGCTGGCTTGCCTAGTGGTTCTTGCGGCCCGTTGGGTGGAAAGCGACGGCAAATTTCGTCAACGGTTAAAAATTCTGTCACAGCACCCAATGCATCGCCAAGGGCCAGCCCGAATAAACATC
The DNA here is from genome assembly GCF_963875125.1 of Calothrix sp. NIES-2098. NCBI lineage: Bacteria > Bacillati > Cyanobacteriota > Cyanophyceae > Nostocales > Calotrichaceae > Calothrix > Calothrix sp. NIES-2098. The sequence goes on along the minus strand of NZ_CAWNKJ010000001.1, from coordinate 5,359,349 downwards.
CAGAAGCACGAAGCATAAAAATTTTTCTTGGTGGGCAGGAGTAATAGATAAATATTTATAAATTTAATGAAAAAAGCGATCGCTCTTTTCTGTGTAAGCACTCTAGTTGATTATAAAGACGGCAAACCCCACTTTGGTGTTACGGTTCACCCCAATTCCCGAAAGTATTAATTCTCATACATTAGTACAGAGTGCAATCGAATTAATCCATGAGCCAACTAGATACATCATCAAATTTAACCGCCCCAAATAAGGTTCGGGAAACCCCCCTTAATGGACTGGCTATATAAGCTCAGTATATATATCAGCATACTATGGGGTCTAAACCCCTAAAAAACCAAACCCAAGGTATTGATGCTGAACTGGCTGCTTTTATTAACACAGTTGGTTCAAAGAATTTAGTCCTTAATAATCCCATTCATTTGTAGTTATACGGAGCCAGCACTTAAAATGGCAAAAGTAGTTGGAATTGACTTAGGTACAACGAACTCCTGCGTAGCAGTCATGGAAGGTGGTAAACCCACGGTTATTGCTAATGCAGAGGGTTTTCGGACAACCCCATCGGTAGTGGCATTTGCGAAAAACGGCGATACTTTGGTAGGGCAAATCGCCAAGCGTCAAGCGGTGATGAACCCGGAAAACACTTTCTACTCAGTTAAGCGCTTTATCGGTCGTCGCTACGATGAAGTTACTAATGAAGCTACAGAAGTTTCCTATAAAGTACTGAGCAGCAGCGGTAATGTGAAGCTAGATTCTCCTGGGGCTGGAAAACAATTTGCTCCTGAAGAAATTTCTGCCAAAGTTCTCCGCAAACTAGTTGAAGATGCTAGTAAATATCTTGGTGAAACTGTTACTCAAGCTGTAATCACCGTTCCTGCTTACTTTAACGACTCCCAGCGCCAAGCTACAAAAGACGCTGGTAAAATCGCCGGTATTGAAGTACTGCGGATTATCAACGAGCCTACCGCCGCTTCTCTGGCATACGGATTTGATAAGAAGAGTAACGAAACTATCCTGGTCTTTGACCTTGGTGGCGGTACCTTCGACGTATCTGTACTCGAAGTAGGCGATGGCGTATTTGAAGTACTAGCAACATCTGGCGATACTCACCTTGGTGGTGACGACTTCGACAAGAAGATTGTTGATTTCTTAGCTGAACAGTTCAAGAAAGACGAAGGTATCGATCTGCGTAAAGACAGACAAGCTTTACAGCGTTTAACTGAAGCCGCAGAAAAAGCCAAGATTGAGCTTTCTAGCGTTACCCAAGCGGAAATTAACCTGCCATTTATCACCGCTACCCAGGAAGGGCCTAAGCACCTGGATACTACTTTAACCCGCGCTAAGTTTGAAGAACTCTGCTCTGACTTGATCGACCGTTGTCGCGTCCCTGTAGAAAATGCTCTCAGAGATGCCAAGTTAAACAAAGACAATATCGATGAAGTTGTGCTGGTGGGTGGTTCTACCCGGATTCCCGCAGTTCAAGACTTGGTAAAGCGCTTGTTAGGTAAAGATCCTAACCAAACTGTAAACCCCGATGAAGTGGTAGCTGTTGGTGCAGCTATTCAAGCTGGGGTATTAGCAGGTGATGTTACAGGTATCTTGTTGTTAGACGTAACACCACTATCTCTCGGTGTGGAAACCTTGGGTGGTGTAATGACCAAGATTATTCCTCGCAACACCACAATTCCCACCAAGAAGTCGGAAGTATTCTCCACCGCCGTGGATGGTCAAAGCAATGTAGAAATCCACGTTCTCCAAGGCGAACGGGAATTTGCTAACGACAACAAGAGTTTGGGAACCTTCCGCCTTGATGGTATTCCCTCAGCACCACGCGGTGTCCCCCAAATCGAAGTAATCTTTGATATCGACGCTAACGGTATCCTCAACGTTACTGCTAAGGACAAAGGTACTGGTAAGGAACAATCCATCAGCATCACTGGTGCTTCCACTTTGGATAAATCAGATGTTGACCGGATGGTACGAGAAGCCGAACAAAACGCTTCTTCTGATAAGGAACGTCGTGAGAAGATTGAACGCAAGAACCAAGCTGATTCCTTGGCATACCAAGCTGAGAAGCAATTGCAAGAACTAGGTGATAAAGTTCCTGAAGCTGACAAAACCAAAGTCGAAGGTTTGGTGAAAGAACTGCGCGATGCAGTCGCTAAGGAAGATGACGAGCAAATTAAGAAGCTGACACCAGAATTGCAACAAGCACTATTCGCTGTTGGTAGCAACATCTATCAACAAGCTGGCGGTGCTGCGCCTGGTGGCCCTAGCCCTCAAGATGGCGGCCCTACTCCTCCTCCTTCCGGCGGCGGTGATGATGTAATTGATGCTGACTTCACTGAAAGCAAGTAGTTTTTGCGGTTAAGGATGCGATTCATCCTTAACTTCTTACCCATCCAGGCTAACGCTTGGGTGGGTCTTTTTATTTTGGTATCAAACAAAGACTTTCGAGGAAGTGCGATGCCTGCGGCAATGCCAACAATACAGCAGCGAATTCAAGTACTCCCCATTACCTCATCTCGTTTATCCTCATCACCTAACATTTTTAATAATTTTCTCGCCACTAAAGCACCCACAATTCCTGCACCAACTAATTCCACCGCTTGCACTACTTTTTTACTTACATCTGGAGAATCGAGGTGATGGTGAAAAATCTCTTCATTTACCCATTCAGTTGTGGCTTTAAAGTCGTGAATTGGCGTTGGTAAGAGAGTTAAGTATGTACCTTGACGAATTAAGTGTGCTGGTTCGCCTGCAACTTCAAAAACATTGAACAAGTTAGCAGCCGCATCATTTACCCCTAACTTCAAGAGACTTCCCCGGAGATTAACCTTAGCTGGTTCGGGATCTTCTCCGAAAGCGATCGCTTTCAAATTTCTGGCAATATTAGCTCCTTGTTGATAAGCTACTTGGGCAGTAGGCGGTAAGGAACTATCATCTTGCACGGCTGCACAATCACCACCTGCAAAGACCTCAGGAAAGTCGAGTAGTTGCATCGTCGGTGTTACCAGGAGGCGATCGTGTTTATCTCGATGTTCTGAAGGAATCGGTAAATCTTTAATCAATGGATTAGTAGAAGTGCCAGCTGTCCAGATTGTCGTATAAGTTGGCAGCGTTTCCACGCGATCGCCAGACTTATATTCAATTGCGGTGGGGCGAACGGCTGTTGCTTCGGCTTCTCGAATAATTTCTATCGGGACAACCCGTTTTTGTAATTCCTGTTCAGCAATTGGACGTAGTGGATCGTTAATATCGCCGTCGAGAATTTCTTGACCGTGATTGAGCAATATTACACGAATTTCATTCTGATTGCCGCCTAAAGCATCATACCAATGTGGTAGAAAATCAGCCAAGGTAGCTGCCATTTCAATACCGGAAGCACCGCCACCAACTACAACTACTGTGAGTAATTGGCGACGTTGTTCTAGATTTTCAGTTTGCAAGGCTTTTTGTAAACAATCGCGTAAATGTTTGTCAAGTGCGATCGCATCTGCTTGTGTCCAGAAAGGAAAAGCATTTTCTTGGGCACCTTCAACGTGATGATAGCCAGTCACACTTCCCAAAGCTAATACTAAGTTACTGTAGTTATAAGAGTTGCCCGAAGCTAATTTAACTTCCCGTTGATGCAGGTCTATTGACTGCACTGAATCTTGAACAAAAATCACACCACTACCTTGAAGTAATTCCGAAAATCGCGGTACTACTTGCACAGTATCCATCTCGCCATCGAAATATTCATATAGTAATGGCTTAAAACAAAATCGTTCATTTTTATCAATCAAAATTACAGAGCGAGGATAGTGTTCGTGAGCTAGGTGTAATGCTGTAAATAATCCGGTAAAACCACCGCCGATAATTACAGTTTGATAAACTTGGCTATTCATCAGATATCTCCTAACTTCAAAATAGGGAACAGGGAATAAAAGATTTTCATTCCTTAGTTGTGCAATTATGTTGTGAATAGCTAACGAAAAAATAAGACTGATGCTTATTTATATAAGTAAAACAAACGCTATAAAAACAATGCTGAGGGCGAAAGCAAACATAATAGCGTATTCAACTCTCCGGCTAAAAAATCCTACAGCAGCAACAAGAATAATCGCGAATACACTAATAGCAACGTACTGTTCTTTTTGTAAACCACGAGCAATTAGGGGGTCGTTACTTGGTGCTGGAGTTTCTTGAATTGCTTTTGGGGGCAAGTCGGAAGCTGGTATGTCTTGAAGATATAAATTCATAAAAATGCTCCACAAAAATGTTTTATGCGTGCCAAATATACAGAAGAGAGAAGAGAAAAACCCAAATTACGTCTACAAAATGCCAAAACAAAGTAGTTGCACTTACGCCAAAGTGACCTTTATTGTAGTTACCTCGCATGAAGGAGCGAACAAGCATAATTATTTGGAGAATTACACCAGTGAGAACGTGCAGACCGTGGAAACCTGTTAATACGTAAAATGTAGAACCCACTAGCCCCGTACTTAGCCCAAAGTTAAGATTTCTCCATTCAATTCCTTGACCAATTAAGAAATAGGTTCCCATGCAAATCGCGATCAGCCATAGCCAGCGAAATTTTTTTAACTGGTGATGCTTAAGAGCATTTTCTGCTGGTTGAATGACAAAGCTACTGGAGAGTAATACTACCGTGTTAATAATCACAAAACTAGACAATTCTGGACCCGAAATACCAGGTGGCAGCCAATTTTTTGAGTGAGTCAATCGCAGGGCAATGTATGTGAAGAAAAAGCTCAGAAAAACTATGCTTTCTGACAATAGAAATACGGTAAACCCAAACATACCCTTACCATGATGGTCTTCAGCACGTCCACCACGAACTGGCAAAAAACGCTTGAGCCAATTTGGTAGGGATTGCCGCAACCGTTCTAAGGGGAAAGGACTTTCATCTACATGAATAACACTACGGTTCATATTTTTGTCATTAGTCATTTGTCATTAGTTAAAAGTCCAGAGTTAATAATTATTTCTCTCTTATCTCCCCACACCCCCCACACTTCCCACACTCCCTCATCCCCTTCCATTGCTGGTTCTTAATGTTCTGCCTGATGATAGTCGGGAGGTTCAATCACCGAGTATTTAGGATCGCCATAATCGTAAGGAGGTCTTCTCACCACTGGAATTACTTCAAAGTTATCTCGCGGTGGTGGTGAGGTTGTTGTCCATTCCAGTCCCGTAGCCAGCCAGGGATTGTTACCTGCCCTCTGTCCGTGGAGCAAAGAACCTACCATGTTGGCAATAAAAGGCAGTATGGATACTCCCAACAAAAATCCCCCTAAACTAGCGATGACATTCCATCCTTGATAACGCGGTTCGTAGGAGGAAATTCGGCGTACCATTCCCTGCAAACCTAATGGGAGCATGGGAAAGAACGTGAGGTTAGCGCCGATAAAGGTTAACCAGAAATGCAATTTTCCCCAGCCTTCGGCATACATTCGTCCGGTAATCTTGGGAAACCAAAAGTAAATGGCAGCAAAGATTGCCATTGTGATGGTGTTAAAGACAATGTAGTGGAAGTGCCCCACTATAAAGTAGGTATTATGAACGTGAAGATCGAACGGTACTGCTGCTAGCATTACACCAGTAACACCACCAAGCAGAAACATGGCTGCACCTCCCATCGCGAACAGCATGGGTGTTTCTAGGTGCAGTTTGCTTTTCCAAATTGTGGCAGTCCAGCCAAATGCTTTCACACCAGTAGGCACGGCAACTAACATTGATGTCACCATAAATAACATCCGCATCCAGCCAGGGGTAGCACTGGTGAACATATGATGTACCCAGACAAAGATGCTGACTACCGCAATGCCTAATGAAGCAACAGCTAATGACCGATAGCCAAACAGGGGGTTACGGGCAAAGGCTGGCAGAACTTCCGCAAAAATACCGAAGGCGGGTAGCGCCATGATATACACTGCGGGATGGGAGTAAAACCAGAATAGATGCTGGTAAATAATTGGGTCGCCATTCTCTGTGGGTTTGAAGAATTGCGTTCCAAAACTGAGGTCAAATAACAGCAGTATCAATGCACCTGTGAGAGCAGGCAAATTAATCAGCTGTAACAACTGGGCACTGAGAGCTGACCAAACAAACACAGGCATCCGGAAAAAAGTCATGCCTGGGGCACGCATCCAAAAAATGGTGGTGACAAAGTTAACAGCCCCCATAATTGAAGAGATGCCAATCAGGACGATACTCACAATCCAAATAAATTCACCGTTGATCGGCTGACCGGGAGGAACTTGCAGACTAATGGGTGGGTACGACCACCAGCCAGACTGCGCCGTGCCATTTGGTAGTAAAAAGCTAGAGAGTAATAAAATGCCGCTGGGTGGCAGAATCCAGAAAGAGATGGCGTTGAGCAGGGGAAAAGCCATATCCCGCGCGCCAATCATTAGCGGCACTAAGTAGTTAGAGATACCTGCATTGAAGGGGATAATCCATAAAAAAATCATGATTGTCCCGTGCAAGGTGAACAAGCCGTTGTAGAGGGGGCGATCGACCACATTGGATGCTGGCGTAATCAGTTCGGCACGGATGAGCATTGCCAACAGTCCGCCAATTAAGAAGAAAATGAAAGTCATCACCATGTACTGAACGCCGATGACTTTGTGGTCGGTGCTGAAGCTGAGGTATTGTCGCCAGTTATTCTCCAACTCAGTTTCCGGTTCTATATCCTCGGCGAGAGGTTCGCTAAAATCATGTGTCATTCATTACTTTCCTTTCGTTGGCGATCGCTTCTTGAGCAGGTGCGACAGTGTACCAGTTGCTCTTAAACAATGTCTTTGGTGGCTGGGTATATTCAGCTACTGCCTGATTTTTGATGGTATTTGGTTCGTGTTCTGCTGTGGAAAGCCATTGGTTATATTGCTCAAGGGATTCAACCCGTACATTGGCATCCATCAAAGCAAAGTAAGTACCGCTAAATAGCGCGTCTTTTAGCTTGTATTCACCCGTGCGAATGGGTGTAACTACAAGGTCAATGTTGCGTCCGGGGACAATATACTGCTGTAAGCGGAACTCAGGAACGTAAAAACTGTGGAGTACATCCTGAGCGTGCATATTTAGGCGAGTCCGAAGATTTACAGGCAAGTGTAATTCATGGCTGGTAACATTATTGGGATAGCGGAAAGTCCAATCCCACTGCTTGACAAAAACCTCAACAGTTTCCGCAGCTGGTTTAGGTTTGTCATCGCTAGCTGCGGCATAGGCTGGTTCTTCTAGAGGTGTATGTAAATGTACGATTTGCCGCAAACCCAGAACATCTAATTGCTGATATATATTCAAGCCTTGCCAAGCAATCCATAACACTAGTATGGTTGGAGTCGCCGTCCATAAGATTTCTAGTTTGAAATCGCCTCTAGATGGGTGTCCCTCGCTGTAGTCATTTTTGGCTGCACGAAAGAAAATTACCGAGTACACCATCATACCCACAAGCCCCAGAATAATAAACGCGCCAATAGAGGTTAAGAAACTAAATAAACTATCTACCTTTTGCGCTTCTTCTGTAGCTTCAGGTGGCATCCAAAAATATGCCAAATGCCCAATCCAATGACTGACAACAAGCAGCACTGCAATACAACCAGCTATTAGTAAATATTCCAAAAATCTCAGCATAATTATTTGAATAGCAAATCTGGGTTTGTGCCCTCTTGGATTAACTTAGCTGCTGTAACATGAATGCCTAACTCTTCTCCTAATTGCGCTCCTAAAGTGCCGTGAACATACAAAATACCTAAAATGGCAATACCTGCTAATAAGTAACTCCATTGCACCTGCCTGGAAGCGTCCTTGCGCCAGCGATAGCGTTGTAAACCTCGCCATACGGTCATGGCTACAATAATTGCCAACAACAACACACCACCCAAACCATGCAAAAGCATTGTTAAACCTGGACTCAACCCCCAAGCAGTCTTTTTCTCCACTAGTGGGTTTGCCAGTAGTAGCTCAAAAAAACCAAAGGCAACGGTGAAAAATGTCACCACCGCGGCCGCTAGTAGGTTGTACCAGCCAACATCAAAGAAGCCAGAACGGATGGCGGTAAGACCTAAAAATTTGAATATTGGTCTTTCGATGAGAAAAATAGCGCCTGCTATGTCAAAAATGATGCCAATAATGAACAAACCCAATGTTAGATGTACTAACTGTGGGTGTATGGGAATTTCGTAAGGTAATCCGTTAGCGCCTAACCTCAAGCCCAAAGAATCAATGAATTGCGAGTTCATGGCGAACCTCCCTGCTTCATGGCTTGGACAACAGGCTCGACGTGCAACCCGTAAACCCAAAATAATTTAGTTCCTAGATATACTTGCAAGAACACCAAGCAAATCAAAAATGTTGCCACACCGAGGTAAGCAGGCGGAACTTTCAGGGGGTTGCGATCGCGTATGACAAACCGCCAAGCTGTAATAGCCACAACTATCGCCCCCAGCGACCAACCCATAACTGTGTGAAAATTCAGTGTGGGTTGGACTGCTGGATACACTTGTGCTAAACCAGCTTCAAACTGTCCCAGAATTATGGCGACAAAAATTGCGATCGCCGCAACGAACATATTCCAAAAACCGACCTCAAACAGATGCGGTTTGCGGGTAAAATAACCCAGCACATCGCAAACGAATGAGAAAAACACCATCGCAATCACGAAATGGACAACGATTGGGTGTAGAGGGTCGGGGTACGGCAGATTTTGGCTATTCAGAGGCAGAGCGAACATCGCTTTCTCCTGGCGATCGCTAGACGCTGTAATATAAGTTAATTTTGAGCAAACCAAACTTGATTGAGGACTTAACTTTTAAAATTCCTCTACAAAAAGTATTCTTAGTAACTCTTACCGAAACAATAGAGCAAAAAATACTATCGTAAGAGTGATTTATCAGCGAAATTAAGTTAATAATTTTTGTTGTTTATTATATTTTTATAAAAAAATCCATACATATATGAGTAAATCTATTTTTATTTGGGCAACAAGTGTTGCTACCTTCATCTTTTAAAGATTTCATATAATTATGAAAATTAAATGAAATTTTTCTAGACCTAGAGATAGAAGTATTTATTCATCCAATGGTTGGAGGCGATCGCTACTTTAAACCTCTAAAGTAATGCCAGAATCAAAGCAATTTGTCTCAAAGATTAGATAGATACCAGGTAACTTTTAGCACAATTTTGATGGTTTTTGCTTGGAGAATATACGTCAATGTTAAATTCTTAAATCTATGAAGAATTAACAAGATAAAAATAATAAAAAGCGTAATTCTTCTTTTGGCATTAGCAATAATAAAGCTCTAAATTTGCAAGAAACATTATGAGCTATTCTCCTTATCTACTCAAAGGTCAAAAAGCCCTCGTAACTGGTGCTAGTTCTGGCATTGGTGAAGCTATAGCTCGCAATTTAGCTTCATGTGGTGCGGCAGTAGTTATTAACTATCATTCTGAAGCGGAAGCAGCACAAAAAATTGTCGATGATATTAGGGCTGCCAACGGTGAAGCTGTTGCCATTAAAGCTGATGTTAGTAAAGAAGACCAAGTAAAGGAGATGTTTAACCAAACACTCCAGCAATTTGGGACTATTGACATATTAGTGAACAATGCGGGTCTGCAACAAGACTCAGCTTTTGTAGATATGAGCCTGGAACAATGGAATAAAGTGATTGGGGTGAATCTCACAGGGCAATTCTTGTGTGCTAGAGAAGCCGCAAAAGAGTTTTTGCGCCGAGGCGTGCAACCTCAGATCTCGTGTGCAGCAGGCAAAATTATTTGTATCAGTTCAGTACATCAAGTAATTCCTTGGGCTGGTCATGTTAATTATGCTGCCAGTAAAGGCGGTATAAATATGATGATGCAAAGTATTGCCCAAGAACTTGCCCCTCATAAAATCCGCGTGAATAGCATTGCCCCTGGTGCAATTAAAACTCCCATCAATAAATCAGCGTGGGATACACCACAAGCCGAGGCGAACTTACTCCAATTGATTCCAGCAAAACGAGTAGGTGAAGTAGAAGACATCGCCAAAGCAGCAGTGTGGCTGGCTTCTGATGATTCTGATTACGTCAACGGTACAACTCTGTTTGTCGATGGAGGCATGACCTTATATCCAGGTTTTACAGAGAATGGCTAAAAGGGAGACAAGGAAGCAGAGGAAGCAGGGGAGCCAGTGCGTTGCGCGGGTTCCCCGCGTTGTAGCACCTGGCGTGTACAGAGGAGGAAAATTACAGAAAGAATCTCCCTGTGCCCCTCTCTGCCTCTCTTCCCCCTCTGCTCACTACTTGCCCAATGCCCCATGCCTTATGCCCTATGCCTACACAAGTTACTGTCAACCCTGGTTTAATCACAATTAACGATGGTTCCTCATTTCTGGTGACAGCTAGTGATGGTTCCATCGATGATAATCAAGCGCAAGGTTTTTTTGTTCGCGACACCCGTTTAATTTCTTACTACGAAATTTCTCTGAATCGCTACCGACTTTTGCTGCTAGCTTCTAGCAATATCAATCATCATAGTGCGCTTTATCAATTTACCAATCCGCCACTTCCTACTATCAACGGTAATTTACCTTCTGGTAGTTTGTTTATCTCCATCCGGCGCGACATTGTAGGCGGGATGCACGAAGATATCGACATTACCAACTATCATCCAGAAACAGTTGAGTTTCAGTTGATGTTGGCAATTCGTTCTGACTTTGCGGATATTTTTGAGGTGAAGGCCAAGAACATTTTAACCAGAGGTAATACTGAAACAATCTGGAAAGATGGCGTACTGACTACTAGGTACCGTAACAAATCTTTTGTCCGAGGTATCGTGACTGAGCCAGTGTGTGCTACGTCCCAAGTCAGCTATGCCAACGGACGTTTGATGTTTAATGTTGTTATTGCTCCTGGTGAAACATGGCACACCTGTATTGATTTCACAGCTTTAGCCAATGGGGATGTCCTCAAACCTCAACAAACTTGTGCTGTGTCTCATACTACAGAAGCCGGAAAGGTAAGCGATGAATTTCTGATTAAGGCGACAAAATTGCGATCGTCTAATGCTGAGATTAAAGGATTTTATCAGCAAGCGCTTGTCGATTTGGGGGCGTTACGAATTCAGGTAGAAGATAATGGACAGCAATTTTGGATGCCAGCCGCGGGTATTCCTTGGTTTATGGCTGTCTTTGGACGCGATTCTGTAATTACTAGCTTACAAACGATGGCTGTTTACCACGAATTTGCCCGTGGAACGCTGTTAAGGTTAGCTCAGTTACAAGCAACACAGTTAGATGACTGGTACGATGCTCAACCTGGCAAGATGCTGCATGAATTGCGGCGTGATGAATTAACTAAACTCAATCAACTCCCATACAGTCCCTATTACGGGACGGTAGATACGACGATTCTCTGGATTGTTACCTTGGCTGAGACTTATAATTGGAACGCCGATTTGGCGATGCTGAATGAGTGTAGATCGCCTTTAGAAAAAGCGCTAAGTTGGATTGATAAATATGGCGATTTTGATGATGACGGGTTTGTTGAGTATTTAACTCGTTCTAGTCAAGGATTACGCAATCAAGGCTGGAAAGATTCCGGTGACTCAATGGTTTACCCAAATGGCAATTTAGTTGAGCCACCAATTGCTTTGTGTGAGGTACAAGGTTACGTTTACGATGCTTGGTTAAAAGCGGCTTTAATTTATGAAGTCTGGGGAGAACAAGAAACAGCGAAAAAGCTACGTCAAAAAGCAGAAGCACTTTATCAACGCTTTAACAATCGCTTTTGGATGGAAGAGGAAGGCTTTTACTGTCTTGGCTTAGATAACAACAAGCAACAAATTAAGTCTATCGCTTCTAATCCCGGTCATCTGCTATGGTCTGGTATTGTACCCCAAGAGCGATCGCAAAAACTTGTGGAGCGACTTTTCCAAGCAGATATGTGGTGCGGTTGGGGCGTGCGGACACTTTCTGCAAAAAATCCAGCTTATAACCCCATTAGTTATCAACAGGGAAGTGTTTGGCCGCACGATAACTCTATCATTGCCGCTGGCTTGAAGCGATACGGCTATCACAAACAAGCTAACCGCATTGCTGAAGGAATTTTTGCAGCTGCTAGTTATTTTCAGGCTGGGCGAATGCCAGAATTATTTGCGGGAATTGAACGCCAAGATAATAACTTTCCAGTCCCCTATCCAGATGCCAATATCCCCCAAGCTTGGGCAGCAGGTTCAATTTTCTTACTCATTCGCAGTATCTTAGGACTCGAAGCCGATGCACCACAACGAAAGTTAAAGGTACAGCCCAATCTACCAAAGTGCTTGCCAGATTTGGAACTAAAAAATCTGAGCGTAGGAGACGCTAATGTATCATTGCGTTTTTGGCGAGAGGAGGAACAAACTCACTGGAAAGTTACCCATATTGATGGCGAATTACAAGTTTATGAATAGCTAGATAAATTTGCCAAGATTAAACCTGATTTTTTTAACTATGAATTACGAATTATGAATTATAGGAATCCGCTTTTTTCAATTAGTTGCCCAAGGCTATAATTTTCCTGGTTGGATTGTCACAACTACTAACGGAGTGCAAAATTGGGTCGATGGCACAGGCTTTTATGCAGGGGCTAGCCTGTTTTCGACATCAAAGAAACAATAAGTTATTTCTATCTTTTTTAGAAATAGAAAAATCACACTATGTTGTAGTTTTTATTCATACTCAATACCTAGCAAAATCAGATTAATAATATTTATTATTAACCATTTTAATCACTATGTATGGTTAGCTCAATTCCTATGTCTATTTTGTTAGCAAAATAGCTAAACAATTGTAAGGGCACGGCACTGCCGTGCCCCTAACCGCATACCTCATTTACCATGCTTCCTAACCATCTGTGGCATTCTATTTTCACATAGGGATCGGAATTTTTAGGACTGATTTATGAATGCTGAGTCATCAAGTAGATGTGGTGGTGTACTACTATACGTTATTGATAATTACTACTGAAAAAATAGAAACTAATAAGTAAAATCACAGGCTATATTGTATAGTTTATTTCTATTTTTATTTTGAAATCGTAATATTCAGCCCCCAATTTCTAATCCAAAGTCTACAATTTGGGTGGTAGCTTCCACAAATTATATGTGTAACACTAAGAAGCTGCCTCAAGCTATTTTAAACGGGAGGTTAGGTAATGGCTATCGCCACCATTAATCCCGCCACTGGGGAGACGCTCAAAACCTTTGAGTCGCTGAATGATACAGAAATCGCCGCTAAACTGGATTTAGCAGGCCAGGCTTTTGAGCATTACCGCAAGACTAGTTTTGCCGAACGATCGCAATGGCTGCAAAAAGCTGCCGAGATTTTAGAGCAAGAGAAAGCAGAATTTGCTAAAGTGATGACTCTAGAAATGGGCAAGCCGTTGAAAGCTGCGATCGCAGAAGCCGAAAAATGCGCCCTTGTCTGTCGCTACTACGCCGAACACGCTGCTAGTTTCTTAGCTGATGTTGCTGTAGAAACCGATGCGAGCAAGAGTTTTGTTCGCTACCAGCCATTAGGTGTGATTCTCGCAGTCATGCCGTGGAATTTCCCCTTTTGGCAAGTGTTCCGCTTTGCTGCACCAGCACTAATGGCGGGCAATGTTGGCTTACTCAAACACGCTTCTAATGTGCCCCAATGCGCCTTAGCAATTGAGGATATTTTTCAACGTGCGGGTTTTCCTGTTGGCGTGTTTCAAACTCTGTTAATCGGTGCTGCGAAAGTTGCCGATTTAATGGCTGACGATCGCATTAAAGCTGCTACCTTAACCGGAAGCGAACCCGCAGGTATATCTTTAGCTGTGGCTGCGGGAAAACAAATTAAAAAAACTGTTTTGGAATTGGGAGGAAGCGACCCATTCATCGTGTTAGAGAGTGCTGATTTAACAGCAGCAGTTGTCACAGCTACTACAGCACGAATGTTAAATAACGGGCAATCTTGTATAGCAGCGAAACGTTTTATTGTTGCAGAAGCGATCGCGGATAAATTTGAAAAACTGTTGTTAGATAAATTCCTGGCCTTAAAAGTTGGCGATCCGATGCAACCAGACACCGACCTAGGCCCGTTGGCAACTCCTGGGATTCTCCAGGATTTAGACCAACAAGTACAAGCTGCTACTAAAAGCGGCGGTAAAATCCTCACGGGCGGACATCCTATATCCGATCGACCTGGCAATTACTATGCACCGACGATCGTGACAGATATCCCCCAAGATAGCGCGATCGCCCAAGAAGAATTTTTTGGGCCAGTGGCTTTAGTATTCCGCGTCCCAGATATTGATGCAGCGATTAAACTAGCTAATTCCGTACCCTTTGGCTTAGGTGCAAGCGCTTGGACAACCGACGACCAAGAACGCGATCGCTTAGTTGAAGAAATCGAAGCAGGTTCGGTATTTATCAACGGTATGGTCAAATCCGACCCCCGCTTACCCTTTGGCGGTATCAAGCGTTCCGGGTATGGCAGAGAGTTGAGTATCCAGGGGATACATGAGTTTGTCAATGTTAAAACTGTGTGGGTTAAGTAATTAGTCAAGAGTCATTGGTCAAGAGTCAAAAGTCAAGAGTCAAAAGTCAAAAAACCAATGACAAATGACAAATGACCAATGACAAAGGACAAATGACAAATGACAAAATAGAGGAAATCAACAAATGAATACAGCAGAATTATTAGTACAGTGTTTAGAAAATGAAGGTGTAGAATACGTTTTTGGACTGCCTGGTGAAGAAAATCTTCACGTTTTAGAAGCATTAAAAAATTCTTCGATTACATTTATTACTACTCGTCACGAACAGGGTGCAGCCTTCATGGCGGATGTATATGGCCGCCTAACGGGAAAAGCCGGAGTTTGTCTTTCTACCCTTGGCCCTGGAGCAACAAATTTGATGACTGGGGTAGCTGATGCTAACCTCGACGGTGCGCCATTAGTAGCAATTACTGGGCAAGTAGGCACAGATAGAATGCACATTGAATCCCACCAATATTTAGATTTGGTGGCAATGTTTGCACCTGTAACTAAGTGGAATAAGCAGATTGTTCGCCCTAGTATTACACCAGAAGTTGTGCGCAAAGCCTTTAAGCGATCGCAATCGGAAAAACCCGGTGCAGTGCATATCGATTTACCAGAAAATATTGCAGCTATGCCTGTCGAAGGTAAACCCTTGCATAAGGATAAAATTGAAAAAACTTATGCATCTTTTGCTAGTATTCGCGCAGCCGCAGCCGCAATTTCGCAAGCAGTAAATCCATTAATTCTCGTAGGAAATGGAGCGATTCGTGCCCAAGCTAGTGATGCAGTCACCCAATTCGCCACTCAGATGAATATTCCAGTTGCCAATACTTTTATGGGCAAAGGCGTTATTCCCTATACTCATCACCTAGCCTTGTGGTCAGTAGGATTGCAACAACGAGATTTTATTACCTGCGGTTTTGATAACACAGATTTAGTAATTGCTATTGGCTACGATTTAATCGAATTCTCACCGAAAAAATGGAATCCCGACGGCAAAATTCCCGTTATTCATATTGGTCTTAGTCCAGCGGAAATTGATAGCAGTTATATTCCCTATGCAGAAGTAATTGGCGATATTTCTGATTCTTTGATTGAAATCTTAAAGTTAGCAGACAGACAAGGTAAACCCAATCCCTACGCTATTAGCTTACGCGGAAATATTCGTGCAGATTACGAAGAACACGCTTATGATGATGGTTTCCCCATCAAACCGCAAAAACTAATTTATGACTTGCGACAAGTGATGGGGCCAGATGATATTGTCATCTCTGATGTCGGCGCACATAAAATGTGGATGGCTCGCCATTATCATTGTCATAGCCCGAATACTTGCATTATTTCCAACGGCTTTGCCGCAATGGGTATTGCGATTCCTGGTGCTTTAGCTGCAAAACTCGTATATCCAAACCGCAAAATCGTAGCTGTAACTGGCGATGGTGGCTTTATGATGAATTGCCAGGAATTAGAAACAGCATTGCGTGTTGGTACTCCCTTTGTCACCTTAATATTTAATGATGGTGGCTATGGGTTGATTGAGTGGAAGCAAGAAAATCATTTTGGGCCTGGACAGTCAGCTTTTGTCCGCTTTGGTAATCCCGATTTTGTCAAATTAGCCGAAAGCATGGGTTTAAAAGGTTACAGAGTTGAAGCTGCTACCGATTTAATTCCCGTACTCAAAGAAGCCTTGGCTCAAGATGTCCCGGCGGTCATCGATTGTCCTGTAGACTATCGTGAGAATCGCCGCTTTACCCAAAAAGCCGGTGAATTAAGTTGTGCGCTGTGAAAAGTTGAGAGTGATTAGTAAGTAGTTAATTACGAGTCCTTAAATCTCATCAATACAGTCCCGATCCTCGTTCACGAGTCTCAGAACTCCGTGAACGAGCTTTTTATCCTCATTAATGAGGTTCGGATGCTCATTAACGAGCTTATTTTCCTCATTAACGAGGTTCTGATACTCATTAATGAGCTTATTTTCCTCATTAACGAGGTTCTGAGACTCATTAACGAGCTTTTTATCCTCATTAATGAGGTTCTGAGACTCATTAACGAGCTTTTTATCCTCATTAATGAGGTTCGGATGCTCATTAATGAGCTTTTTATCCTCATTAACGAAGTAGCGAGACACTGGGATTATAATGAAAAGCGATCGCACGCTAATCGAAAAATCCACCACCGCTAACCCTTGAGCAAAGAAAAACAATCTCGATTAGAAAAAAAACGAGAAAGGCTGCAAAATGAGTGGGATCTTCGCGACGCTAAAATCGCAAAGCTACGCAATGACTTAGCCATTGAGGCTGGTAGCACAAATAAATTTCAACTAGAACAGCAGCTTCAACAAGAAGAAACAGAGTTGTCGAAGTTAGAAAATCAACTCAATCAAATTGAAGCACAAATAACCGCAAATCAAGTTCAACTTTCTCTCCCATCAAATATTCAACCGCATCAACCGCAACCAAACAACGAGGAAGCCTCACCCTTCATCACAGGTTCACCCATTACCCAACCCCGTTACTTTTTTGGACGAGAGAAAGAACTAAAACGCCTATTTAACTTACTCAAGCGCCATCCCCTGCAAAACGCTGCCATTATCGGTAAAAAGCGCAGTGGTAAAACATCTCTGTTGCATTACCTGAAAAACATCACCACCACCCCAAGACAACAGCTGCGTCCGAATCAAAAATCTGATTGGCTACCACAGCCAGAAAATTATCAGTGGATTTTCATAGACTTGCAAGACGCACGAATGCAGAATCGAGATGGATTGCTCAAGTACATCCTAGAATCTTTGAATATACAAGTACCGACACCTTGTAACTTAGATTATTTCATGGATGTAGTCAGCGACAACTTGCATAAACCCACAGTTATCTTGTTAGATGAAATTGGCGTGGGATTGCAACGCTGTCCAGAATTAGATGACGGATTTTGGGAAAGCTTGCGTTCCTTAGCGACTAATCACACAGGCGGAAATCTAGCATTTATCTTGGCTACCCCCGAATCGCCAATTGAACTGGCGCACAATACAGGACACAGTTCGCCTTTCTTTAATATTTTCGGCTACATCGCACATTTAGAAGCATTAACTCAACAAGAAGCACGGGAATTAATAGCTAGTTCACCCATTCCTTTTGATGATACTGATGTAGAGTGGATTTTAAATCAAAGTCAGTTTTTGCCAATTTTATTACAAATTCTGTGTCGTGAAAGATTATTTACTTTAGAAGAAGGAGAGGATGAGAATTGGCACGAGGAAGGGTTACGACAGATGAAACCTTTTGCTCATTTATTAGATTAAGAACTAACAGAGTAACTATGAAAGCACATCGAATTGAAACAACATTAACTGAAGACGGAACTTTGGTTATCAAAGACTTACCATTTCAGGCTGGGGAATCCGTTGAAATTATCATTCTAGAAAGCCAAACTCATCCCCAAAAAGCCAATCCTTACCCTTTGCGTGGCAAACAACCGTACCATTATGATGATCCTTTTGAACCTGCTGTGCCTTTGGAAGATTGGGAAGTCTTGCAATGATTGTATTAGATACTCATATATGGGTTTGGTGGGTTCAAGGTGATGCAAGACTGACTAAAAAATATCAGAACTGGCTGCAACAATATGAATCCCAAGGGTTAGGAATCAGCATCATGTCATGTTGGGAAGTTGCCAAATTGGTAGAGATTGGCAAGCTAACTATACCCGATCCAATTGATGAGTGGTTAACAGCAGCTTTAGCTTATCCAGGAGTACAGCTACTCGAACTAACAATTCCAATTATTGTTGAATCAACCAAACTCACAGGTTTTCACAAAGATCCATTTGACCAACTTATTGTAGCCACTGCCAGAATTTACGACTGTCCGTTACTAACTGCTGACGCAAAAATTCTGGCATATTCTGGGGTGCAAACTCTTAAATAAATATCAACAAAGTTTCTCATCTCATCATCAACAGCGACAAGGCAACTTAAATGCCTAACAACATACTCCACAACGCCTACACCGATGCGCCGCAACAGCACCCTAACTTGATACTAGGTAGCCTGCAACTGCTGTTCTGGCTATTCTTCCGTCCCGCAGCTTGGCGTAATCACCTCAAACGCATTGACCCCGATTTAAACACTGATACCTCTCTGATTACCTTTATCAGACAAGGGAAATGGCAGAATCTCGCATTTTGCCGATTTTTTATCCAGGGGTACTTTATTTTACCTATCCTAGCTAACTTACCGCTGAGTTTGGTGCTGTGGGCATTAGGTAAACCAATCGCAACTATAGCTTTTCTCATGGCGGTAAGCATGTCGGTAGGCGTAGCGTTCAGTGTAGCATTTACTGTGGCGTTCGGTGTGGCAAGAGGCGGGATGGTAGTCGTACCATTCAATTTGGTGTTCAGTGTGACATTTACTGTGGTGTTCGGCACAGGGTTCATTTTGGCGATAAGCATGGCGTTCATTGTGGCGATAAGTGTGGCATTGACCTTGGCGTTTGGTGTGGCAAGAGGTGTGGGGTTTACCGTGGCGTTTACCGTGGCGATTACCGTGGCGTTTACCGTGGCTTTTTTGGTGAGAGGTGTGGAGTTCAATGTGGCTGTTGTGGTGACAGGTGTGGAGTTTACCGTTACGCGAAGCACAAAGGGAGGTGTGGCGCTAGGCGTGGCGCTAGACGTGGCGTTTGGTATGGTGCTTGGTACAGTGTTGGGTGTATTGCTAAGTATGTACTTATCGCGACCTCCCTTCTTTTACTTTCCATTTCTGGCTATCAATTATCTACTTTATAGATTAGACAAAAGACGTAATGGTAAAAGCCCTTGTTTATTTCGCTATCATTCTGCTTTCTGGGATGAGTGGGAGCGTTTCCCTCTGTTTGGCTTGGATAAATATTTGCTTTTTGTCATCGAACATAACCCAGTTGAAGGACAAGCCGCTCTGGAATACTTGAGTACCAGTCCCCAACGCTGGGCAGTTCAATCTGCCCAAATTGAACTGGATGCGCGTAGTTTAGAACGCTATGCAGATGTGGAAGCTATTTGCCACGCTCATCGCCGTCTAGGAAATGACGAATTAGAAAGCCCGGTTCAAACTCTACTAAACATTTTCAGTCGCATCAGCAATGATTTGGCTGCTGCACTAAATCAAGCCAGTACTTACAACCAACGTCTAGCCCTCAGATCTGTTACCGACCGCTTAGACACACACTTGCAAGAATTCACTCGCAGTAGCGACAAATATACAATTCGTTTCCGTCCTATCGCCAAAAGTTGGCGTGAAATCATAGCCAACTATACAGAGGAATTGGCAAAAGCTACGGAACTCCGCCAAGAAATTGACTCGCCTTACATCATTGGCGTACCCCTCACACAGGAACAAGAAATTTTCATCGGTCGGAATGATATCGGTACGCGAATTGAGCAATTACTCTTAGACCGCCGTCGCCCACCTTTGCTACTTTACGGTCAGCGTCGCATGGGCAAAACTTCTCTGCTCAACAACTTAGGAAAGTTGCTACCTAATACCATCATCCCCATGTTTGTAGACTTGCAAGGCGCATCCTCATCAGCTAGCGACCATGCAGGTTTTCTCTACAACCTTGCTAGAGAAATGGTGAAATCAGCAAAAAAGCAAGCTGTTACTTTACCACCCCTAACCCGCGAAGCCCTAACCTCTGACCCCTTTACCAGCTTTGATGAATGGCTAGATAAAGTAGAACAAACACTCGAACAAAATACTGCCTTGCTGATGCTAGATGAGTTCGAGGTACTAGACAGCGCCATTACCAAAGGACGCTTTGATGAGCAAGATGTTCTAGGAATGCTGCGTCACCTGATCCAACATCGTCCTCGCTTTAAGGTTTTGTTAGCAGGTTCTCATACGATCGCAGAATATCAACGCTGGGCTAGTTATCTCATAAATGTGCAGGTAGTGCATATCTCATACCTCAAAGAAGCAGAAGCGCGACAACTCATTGAACGCCCCGTCAAAGATTTTACTCTGCGCTATGAACCTGACGCAGTTGAGCGAGTATTACAACTCACCCGTTGTCACCCATTCTTAATACAGCTACTCTGTGCGGAAATTATCGCCCTCAAAAATGAGCAAGATCCCTCAATTCGCAGGTTAGCAACTCTAGCCGATGTAGAAGCAGCAATTCCCGAAGCTTTCAAAAGTGGCGGTTTCTTCTTTGCTGATATCCAAAATAATCAAGTAGATGATAATGGTAGGGCGATTTTACGCTTTATCGCTGCTCAAGGGGAAGGTGCGATCGCTAATCATCAAACTCTATCGCAACAGTTTCCCCATGCTGATACCACCCGCAAGTTGTTATTGCAACGGGAATTAATTGAAGAAGTTGGTGAGGGCGATCGCTTTCAGGTAGAGTTGATTCGCCGTTGGTTTACTCTGGAACAGTAAAGTCTTCATGCACTGACTCGACCAATTCCACGCCAAAGACTTCGGCAAAAGACTGTGCCACATGAAAGCGTACCTCTTGGCAGGTAATCTCCGGAATCCATTCGGCTAAACTCGCTACAGGTTTATCCGCAATACCGCAGGGAACAATCTTTGTAAAACCTGCCATCTCCGGACAGACATTTAAGGCAAAGCCGTGCATCGTAATCCAACGGCTAACTTTAATTCCAATCGCTGCAACTTTCCGTCCTTCCACCCAAACACCAGTTAATGAGGGTATGCGTTCGCCTTGCAATCCGTAAACTGCCAATACCCGAATTAAAACTTCTTCCAGTTGCCGCAAGTACCAATGTAAATCTTTCTGATAGCGTTGCAGATTTAAAATTGGATACCCCACCAATTGACCAGGACAATGGTAAGTGACTTCACCGCCGCGTTCGACTCTGTGGACATCAAAGTTACTTTTGTCAAGGTCAAATTTGAGAAATTCTACATTCGCTCCTTGTCCCAAGGTGTAAACAGGGGGATGCTCCAAGAGGATTAACACATCATCTAGATGCGGGTTGTGAATGCGATCGCGCATCAGCGATCTCTGCCATGCCAATGCCTCTAAGTAAGGTAATAGCCTTCGGTTATATAACAAACAGCGATATAAATGCATTTGCCTACTACGGATTCCTCTAAAAATCAACTGTTCTAGGGATAAACTATATTTCGAGTCACCAGGTATGAGTCAAAAAATGTCAAGCTATGCAAAGGATTTTAAAGGAACATCAACGGAACCCGCTTTAGAAAATACAAAGTGCTAGTTTGAATATATAACCTGAATGGTTTTAGGAGGAATTCTCTGCAATAAGCATCACGCCAAAACAACAGGAAGAAATGTAAAGGCTGATGACGTCTAAAGTAAATTGTTTGCATCGAAAACACCACTCTTCTCTATGCGAAGCGAACAACCCCTGGAACAAAAAAGAACTACTTATAGTTATGTCAAGATTGCACCGATAGCAAGGGCAAGTCAGGGGTCTGCTGCTCAGGCTGACTTAATTTAGGTATCTCTCATAGGTAGCCAAATGTCTGGCAACCAGTTGGCTACCAGTGCAGACATAGAGAAATTTATTAAGGGAACGCGCGATTGAAAGTTCAAGATACAACAATGATATAGGCGTATCGGTAATACATCCAAATGCTTCAAATAAAGTTTTGGCGGCAGTGATAGACCTTACCGCAATTCCGTTTCATACAAAACCAATTCACATCAAAATAAATATTGAGCGGGAGAGTTTACATGAAGCTTGTCATCCACGGCAAAAATATTGAAATCACCGATGCGATTCGGGATTACGTGCATCAAAAAATCGAAAAGGCAGTTAGTCACTTTCAGAACATCACCAATGAAGTGGATGTGCACCTTAGCGTAGCTCGCAATCCCCGAATTAATCCTAAACAGGCGGCTGAAGTCACTATCTATGCCAATGGTAGCGTCATCCGTGCCGAGGAAAGCAGCGAAAACCTATATGCCAGCATTGACTTGGTAGCAGATAAAATTGCCCGTCAATTGCGCAAATACAAAGAAAGACGTCAAGATAAGAAAACTCAGGCTCAACCAACTAACGAGGTAGTAGTACCACAACCAGTAGTAACAGATTTAATTGGCGATCGCACTCCCGAACTACCCAATGAAGTCGTTCGGACTAAATATTTCTCCATGCCACCCATGACTGTTGCAGAAGCTTTAGAACAGCTGCAACTGGTAGGACATGACTTTTATATGTTCCTAAATTCGGAAACAGGTGAAATTAATGTAATTTACGAACGCAATCACGGCGGTTATGGGGTGATTCAACCCCGCCATAACAATGGCCATACCAACGGCAAAAATGGTAAGACAGCAAGTGCTAATTTCGTTACTGCGGAAAAACCCTATTCACCTAAATGAAGCAATTGAGGACTACTGCAAGAAACAGCTTTGCTGGACTAGATAGTAGTAACTAGGAAAAAAGCTGAGAGTACGGAAGATAAGAGGACAAGCAACACAACGTAGACAAGGGATAAGTTTCCCTTGTCTATCCCCCTAACAAGGGTAAGTGTTGACAACAACCCTGGAAACGGGACAATTGATTTTCCCCTGGCACAAGGGTTACAGATGAATTTTTTTATTGATGTTATTCCAATTTGAAAAAAGATTGTAACAGATAGCTCTGTAGCGACGGGGTTTTCCCGTCCTTGAAGACAATCGGTATTAATCCTTAAAATAAAGCTTACGTAATTTTTCGGTAATTTTACTATTTCTAAACAAATTTAGCCAAAAAAATTACTTAATTTTTGAATAACAGATTGATGCTCTGGTTCGCCAAGGTTAAGCTGATAACAATAGAATCAGCAAGCTTGTGGGTTTTGAAACTGGCATGGCAACCAATAGTTTACAAAGTAGTCAGGAACATCAAGATATTGTTAAATCTAAGCCTAAACAGATCAATCTCCAAATTCCTCAGGAAAAGCTTTATAGCTTTCTGGTAGATATTGTCCAGAAATGGCCTGCTGAAGACCTCTTAAGCGAGTTTAAACGTTTATTTATAGATTTTCTAGACTCCGTTAATTTAGGTAAAGCTACAGGAATCTATAACATTTCGTTTCTGGAAAGCGAGCAAGATTTTTATTATACGCTGAAACGTTGTTTTTACATAATAGTTAATAATTGGGAAGCACAAAGAAAATATAAGCATATCCAAGAATTTATTAAATTATTTGACACCTATAAACCACCGCGCAATACAATCGATCCTCAAACTAAAATTTTCCCAAGTTGGCTAAAAAATTTTGTTAATAGTAAAGACTATAAAGAACTTAAAGTTTTAGCTGCTAAATATAAAAAACAAGCACTTAAACAAGAAGAAAAAAATAATTGGGCTAATCGCTACACTTCTTATTTATTAGTAGCTCAATCTTATGATAGTAAAAGACCGAGAGAGCAGCAAGAAGTAGCCAGAAAGCTATCCAAACAGATGAAAGACAAATATAAGTTTGAGCTAGCAATGTATATTGCTCGTTCTCAGTCTGCTGCCTCTAGTACAAGTCGCTATAAAAATCCTAGTGTTTTGGGAGATAATGTTTTACGCATTATCAAAATGATCGTAGTTAAAAAGGGTGTTTTTAGTTATGAAAACCTTGCCAATATATTTCTCAAGCAAACAAAAAAACAAACATTAAGAGATTTTAAAAAAAGTATTCAAAAATATTTGTTTTTTACAGAAAAGAACAAAGAATTAGTAAGTACTGTAATGCAGTATTTATCAGACAAGCTAGAGCCTTGGAAACAAGAAACTAATGAAGATATTATCAACAATAATTTAATTCTTAGAACCTGTACTAAAGTCATAGATTGTTTGACAATAGAACCTGGTAAGGAACCTTCACCATTATTTATTTTATTGCTGTCAGGAGGCAATCCACTGACGCTAGTAATTATATTGCTAAAAATTATTTTAATTTGTAGAAATGCCCGCAGCCATTTAGAAATTCGGATTGCCGATTTAATTAATTATTACGAAAGCTATCCCGAAGATGAATGTAGTTGGTTTATTAATTTTCTAGAATTTTTTAATATTACATTTGCAATTTATGCTGAGAACGTAGAATACAACTTGATTAAGATGAAAGAGGACGACCTTTGTAACTCTGAGAATCTAGATGATTACCGTGTATTTTCCCAATTAAAAGTAGATGCACAAACATAAGACTGGCTTTGATTTACAAACGTTCATCAAGCCAAGCTAGGGCAGCACCAGCAGTTTCAGCGATAATGCTAATCAGACGATATAAGGCGATCGCACTAATAACCAAGGCTGCGGGAAAGTGATGTTGCAAAAGCGCGATCGCGGTTGCTTCAAACACACCTAACCCCCCAGGCGCGCCAGGAATCACAAACCCTAACAGCCAAGCGAAACTAAAAGCACCTAGCAACAGGGGAATTTGGCTCGCGTTTAAAGGCCCGAAAGCAAACACTGTTAAAATAAATCCCATTCCCCGTAGTCCCAAAAAGCCTAACTCTCCTAACAACGGGCGTAAGGGATAGCGTTCTATTTTCAGATTAATGATTGAGTTGGTATCCTGCTGCTGTTTTTTTGCTTTCAATCTCTGTACCAATTGAATAACTGGATTTAAAAACCAGGGATGAAGCGCACAAAGTATCCCAACTAAACAGAAAAATTGTAAAATTTGCCACAGTATATTAATATTAGCTACCGCCAATTCAGTGCTAAATAACACAATAATAATTAAAGCTGCTGCCGCCATTAACAGAGGTTCTAGCAATACGCTTAAAGTAGCTGCACCTATAGAACCTGTAGCATTTTTAGCGGCAACTATGCGTCCGTAATGGTGCCAAATATTACCTGGTAAATACTTGGCGATGTTTGTTTTTAGATAAACTTGAATGAACTGCAAAGATTCTACAGGTTGATTTAACTCTCGTAGCACCCATGTCCATATCCAGCCTGCCCAAGTATGTGCTAGTAAAGTTACACCAGTGGCGATCGCCAAAATTGACCATCCGATGGCATCAATATGGATATTGATTACCTCTAACCAGTTATCCTTTAAGGCTTTCCCCAAAAAAAATAGCGTTCCGCCTAAAATCATCCAACGTAAAATTTTTTTCCACATCCCAGTAATTTAACGGTTAAATATTCTCAGGCTGAATCTTTCAAATTTTATGGTAAATCGGGTATATCAACAAATTTTTTATCAAACAGACTGGTAAGTTGAAATCATTTTATGTATTGCTTTTGACAAAAATTTAGGATTTCAACTACAATTCCTAAAATTTTATCATCAAAAAAAATATTAGATATTTAGCGTTGTACATTTTACATAGTCAGTTATCAAAAGTCTATTAATTAATAAGATTTATAATTTCATCTACATTTAATATTCTTTAACAAAATTGTATTAGTAAATATAAATTCAGACCTTAATTCATTAGAAAAAGTATATATTACCAAAAATAGCTTAAATACCTGCAATCAGTAACAGTAGCTAATTAACGCAGATAATCTCTCTTGGGTTAGATAAAAGCAGTGTATTATATACAAGCCAAATGTGGCCTGCGCTAGATGGAAAGCTTTTTTAAAACTCATATTCTGAATAATTGTTGAACAAAGATTAAGGCGACTAAAAGCAAGAGCGAATCCCACTGAGCAAACAATAATGTTCAGAGAAAATTTGTTTGCTTTGCTCATAGTTGCAAGGAGGACTGAGTGAATCGTTTGACAGCCTTATTGAAAAAACTGCGGCTGCGCCAGATTTTAACTGTATTTTTGGCCAGTTTATTCTTGATAGTTAGCACTGCTTGTAGTGGGGCCAATGCTCAAGGTGCAAATCCCCAAAATCCAGCGGTACAAGCTGGTGGAGCAAACAATCCTTATAAAAACGGTGGGGATAAATATACCAATTATAGAATGTCCACCGATCCAAAAGTTACTAACTCTAGCAGCAGGAATCAGGGCGATCGAGCTAGTTTACTAGAGCCAAGTACACAACTATTGATTGCTACAGTAGAAGGAAATCGTGATTCCGAAATACTGTACCCAGGTGCAGAAACACCAGCAGGTAGATTACAAAAAGAAGCAGAATTACCACTAATTACAGAAAAGAATTTCCAACAACCTGAACCAGGTGGTTTAATTCAGCGCGAACCAAGTGTAGGCACTCGGATTCAAGAGCGTCTTGAAACTGTCAAAGAAACTGTCAAAGATGCTTCTAGCTTTTTGAAAGATAAAGCAGATGAAGCAAGTGCTAGACCTGAACTACAAAAAAATCCAGCAGTGGGCAGATAAAACTGTTGTTTTACGGCTGGATGAGAGCAGGGTAAACATCATCCAAACCCAACTTGGTTAAATTTTAAATTCCACAAAATGACGTAAGGAGTAGCAAAATGAAAAGAGTTATTGCTTGGTTCAAAACCATTCGTCCCGCAAAAGTTTTAACAGCTTTTGTAGCTAGTGTATTGCTATTGCTGACACAAGCTTGTAATAATCCCAGCATAGCTGGACAGCCACCACAACCTAGCGCTCAAACGAATCCTGGTTCGGAATCAGCTTATACTGACAGATACGATCCCACAAAAAGTTACAATCTCAACACTCCAAGCGGTGGGATGAATAACTTTAATGATGTTGATGCTAGAGCAGAGCGAGATCAACGCGCAGCAGATGCTAAAGCTAAAGGTCTTCGCGACAATGCTAAACGCAATGTAGACGAAAAGAGCGTTGATAGCGTAGGCCAATATGTTGAAAATTATCGCCAAGGTACACCCTTTGGTCAAAGAGTGAAGAACTTGGGCGAAGATATCGGTAGCTCTGCTGCTGAAGTAGGCGAAGGCGTTGCTAAGGGAACCAAGCGCGGCCTTGAAAACATCAAAGACAACACCCAAAATGCTGCTGAAGGTGTGAGCAAAAATG
This sequence comes from Calothrix sp. NIES-2098, assembly GCF_963875125.1. Taxonomy (NCBI): domain Bacteria; kingdom Bacillati; phylum Cyanobacteriota; class Cyanophyceae; order Nostocales; family Calotrichaceae; genus Calothrix; species Calothrix sp. NIES-2098. Next base: position 5,331,954 of record NZ_CAWNKJ010000001.1, on the reverse strand, counting down.
TTCAACGTGCGGGTGAAGATGCAGCCGATAACGTCAAAGGCGCATTTAGATAAGTTAATTTAAATTACTCATCGGTTACAGCCAAGGGTGAGCGAAATGCTCACCCCATTTTTTATGTTTGTAGTGAAGCGATATCAATTCGGTCTTTGTAAATACCAATTGTGTAGTGCTAGCCGTTGAATTTCGCGCCAGGGAATATTGTGTTTGCGTGCTAATTCTGCACAATCTTCGTATTCTGGCTGCACGTTAGCGATCGCATCTTTAAGATGCCAAGCTACCTTAACGCGCACCTTACCATATTCAGTTTCTACCTGTTGAATTTCCCGTTTTAATATGGCGCGTTGCTGAGTTGTGCGGCGAATTCCTAAAGTTGTGGTTTCCCGAAATAAAACTGTTTCACAGTTAGATAAATTCTCGGGATGACAAATTACAGTTAGTAATATCCCCGGACGGGATTTTTTCATCCCTATAGGTTGAGTAAATACATCTACTGCACCCGCCGCAAATAATGCATCAAATACATAGCCAATTGCTTGCGGGTTTAAGTCATCAATTTGAGTTTCTAGAACGGATATAGTTTCTAAAGTTGGGCTGGTATCGCCATAATTGGTAAAATCTGACTGTAAACTGCTGCTTTCACCCAGCCAGAGCCGTAGTATATTGGGGATGGGCAAATTTATCGAACCTGCTCCCAATCCTATTTGCTTGATGGTTATTGGTGGTGGCGCACCAAAATCTCTGGCTAGAGTAGTAGCGATCGCGGCTCCTGTAGGTGTTACTAATTCTCGTTCAATACCATTGCTGTAAACTGGACAACCCCGCATTTCCCACAACTTCAAAACTGCGGGTACGGGTACTGCCATTTGTCCGTGTGCAGCGCGGACTGTTCCCCCACCTGTGGGAAACGCTGAACAGTAGAGTAGGGGCCATCCTTCGTCATTACTATCAATACCCAACCAATCTAACCCCAAACAAGTACCGACAATATCTACAATTGCGTCTACAGCACCCACCTCATGAAAATGAACCTTTTCTGGGGCTATGCCGTGGACAGCACCTTCTGCGACTGCTAGTTGGCGAAATACAGCTAAACTCCAAGCTTCTGCCCTTGCGGGTAAGCCTGCGTGGAGTATCATCCGCTCGATTTCTGGCAAGTGGCGTCCGTGATGGTGGCTGTGTTCGTGGTGGTGTTCGTCGCGATCGTGCGCTAAATCCACATGGACTTTAGTCGCTTGCTGACCGTGACGCTGGACAAGTTCTGCCCTTAACTGATACTCCTGATGAATGCCCAATGCGTTGAGTTTTTCAATTAAATACTCCAAGGGAACACCCAAACTTACCAACGCTCCCAAACACATATCACCGGCAATCCCCGATGGACATTGAAGATAAGCAACTTTGGTCATATATGAATTTCTCATCAGTACATAGTAATTAGTTAACAGTACACAGTACACAAGCTAATCACTGCCGATTGACACCTGAATAACTGATTATTCCTAATTAGCAGCCTTAATATAGTCGTATTTACTGCCAGTCGATCTAGTATTCAATTTTATATTTTTCTAATAATGCACAACCCTCAATTTTTCTTCCCAAATTTTTTATGGCAAAAATTTTCACAGTCCATCCTGATAATCCTCAAATCCGCCGTATAGAGGAAATAAAATCGGCACTCTCTAGCGGCGCAGTAATGCTCTACCCTACTGATACGGTCTATGCAATTGGTTGTGATTTAAATGCCAAGTCGGCGGTGGAACGAGTACGGCAAATTAAGCAGCTAGCGAATGACAAGCCACTGACATTTTTATGTCCTTCACTATCAAATGTCGCGACTTATGCCTTTGTCAGTGATACAGCTTATCGAATCATGAAGCGCCTGATTCCAGGCCCGTACACATTTTTATTACCTGCTACTAAATTGGTACCAAGACTAGCGCAAAACCCCAAACGCAAAACTACAGGCATTCGAGTTCCAAATCATACTGTATGTTTGGCATTGCTGACAGCCCTAGGTAATCCCATTATCTCTACTTCGGCTCATCTGCCGCCAGATGAGGTAGACGATGAGATTGGAGCCAATCCAGAATCTAGTTTGTCTCAGGTGGAACTGTTTGACCGTTTGGATAACTTAGTAGATGTAATTGTAGACACTGGCGAGGAACCCACATATGATGTGTCTACAATTTTGGATTTGACAGGAGATCGACCAATGATTACACGACGAGGTTTAGGTTGGGAAGCAGCCGCAGCATGGGTTTAAGGAATGTACTTCACAAGCTAATTCGTCAATTTCGGAAAATCTAAGTAAAGAAGCTCCAGTTTAACAATTGTCCTAATTACAGGGGTCAAAAGCAAGTAGTAGCGGATGACGACAAAGCCCGGCACAGTAATAGTTTGGGTCAATTTTAGAACATGGTAAAGACCTCTGTGCCACCTGGATGAGGTTGCTTGTGAAAAAACCGACACAATGCTAGCCTGTAACTTTTTCAGATTTCTTACAGTCATATATGTGAGCACTGCTCACAGCGAGTCTTGATGAATAAATACCAAATTTAGGAAGCAAGACTAGACTCAGGTGCTGAATGGACATTGTTATAACGGTGCAATACCACTCCTAGTAAAAGTTATGAAAGCTAACCTTGCTAATCTGCCAACCTCCACATCTGCTTTTAACTTCCCCGCTTCCACCAAAGAAGTAACAGCCAGCAACATCGATACCCTGATGCAACTGCTATTAGAAGAAATCCAAGCTCAAGTAAAAGCCGCACCTGGGTGTGTGCAAGCGGTAGCTCAACGCATAGCTAGAGAAGTGGAACGCATTTGTGATAAAAGCACCCGCATCCAAACATCAGGAGAAATCCAATCTTGGCAGCTGACGCTAGCAAGACATCGTTTGCAAAAGTGTCTGCGTTACTACCAACTGGGTTCGCGCAGAGGACGTGTAGAATTACATAGCAATTTGGGTGCTATGGTTTATCGCCACGTTACTGTTTCCGGCTCAGATATGGGATTTCAGGGACGTTACAACCTGATTGAAGATTTTTTACAAGCATTTTATATTGAAGCGATTAAAGCTTTCCGTCGGGAAAATGAACTGGCTGAAGATTACACGCCCCGCACTCAGCTACAACTAGCAGAATACATGGCATTTACAGAACAATATGCCAAGCGCCGCATCAATTTACCTGGGAGTGCTAGTCAGCAGTTGATTATCTTACGTGCCCAAGGTTTTGCCCGTCGCCAGCCTCAAGAAACTACCGTAGATATTGAAATGGCGGTAGAGTCGGCTAAGAGTGAAGAAGGCGAAGCTTACCAGCGTAACTCGGCGGTGCAACAGCTAAGATCGCAGATGATAGCGCAAAATAACTTCGATCCCTCAGAAGAATCAGAACGCGATCGCGTGATTGCAGAATTAATCAATTATTTAGAATCTCAAGGTCAATCTGACTGTGTAGATTACCTCACTCTGAAGCTGCAAGACCTATCTGCACCAGAAATTGACCAGATTCTCGGTTTGAGCAGCCGTCAGCGCGACTACTTGCAACAGCGTTTTAAATACCATGTAGAAAAGTTTGCCAAGCAACATCAATGGCAATTGGTACATCAATGGCTAGGTGCAGGTTTAGAGCATAGATTGGGTCTTTCTGCGCAACAGTGGCAAACATTTTTAAGCTTGTTGTCAGAACAACAACAGCAAATTTTACAATTAAAAACTGCACGCCACAGCGACCAAGCGATCGCTAAAACCCTCAAATGCACCCCCAAACAACTGCAAAAGCGCTGGACTCAACTGTTAGACCTCGCATGGGCTATTCGCAACGGTAATACTCAAGTTCAGACAGGCTGAAACAGTGCTAGTCAAGAGTCAATGGTCAAGAGTCAAGAAGGTAATAATTATATTATCTCCCTTCTCCTCCTTGTCTCCTCATCTGCCTTTATCTTTTCAAATGTTGCAGTAAAAGTAAATTGCGATCGGGCTGTCAGCCATCTCGTCTGTCTTTCTCGGATTTAATCTCCTATCAACTTCATCTTGTGGAAAAAATCAAATATGTAACTTCATCTCCATCCCTTCTGATTACAACAGACAGGAATGGGGGTAAATTCATTCCGTTGCATTCATATTAATAAGAAATTAAGAGAGAATAAATAATATGATATTCGGTAAATTACCCTAAATATGTCATTGCGAGTGGAACGACGCAATCACAGAGTTTTTGAGATTGCTTACCTACGGTCGCAATGACGGTTATTTGAACGGATATGATATAACTTAAAACAGAAAAAGAAAAAATGAATAATTTTGATTTTTTAAGTTATTTTCAAAACGAACAAAATTTATCAAATGAAAAATTAAGTGACATCATTTTTACACCATATAAAGTAGGAGAATTAGTTTTAACTTCAGGAAAATTAGTTGCTTGCGATCCCCTAACATTAGCAGATAGCGAACCTTTCACAGCCAATTTCGCGCCAGGTCGTTACCCAGTGATTTTGAGCATTGCCCACATTCAAAAGAACAACTCTCGAAGAGTTGCCTATGCAATGCTTTGTCTGAGCGAACAAACTCCAGTGGCGTGGGAAATGGCGACTCACCCTACTGAAGACTTAAGTTCTCTACAAGAAGATGAATTTTTTGGTTATGGAGTTGACTCTGGAACTGGTTGCTTCATGGATGCAGATACTGCTCAAATTATGGATGACTCAATTTATTCTAAAAACACATACCAAGAAAGCTTATTTTACAAGCTTAACTGCGAGTTAGAAAAAAATTACAGTCCTACATGGGATTGGGCAGATATGTGTGTAGATAACTCAAATCAAGCAAATGTCATTGCCTTTTCTTCTGGGTGGGGCGATGGTATTTACCCTACTTACTTCGGATTTAATATAGAAAATAAAATTGTTAAAGTCATAACAGATTTTCATCTGTAAACTCAATACTATACTAACTTTCTGCATAAAGTCATCAAACTAGAAAAAGAGTCCTTGGTTTTACAATATAATTCTCAATAGTTGTGATTAATAAAATTGATTAACAGAAAAATTAGGGCTTATAGAAACCCTTGAGATCAACTTTTCCATATGTGGTGAAAAGTCAGGGCAATAATATTTCAATTTACAAAATTTGGTACAAAAGTACTAAAAAACTTCAATGTTCTATCTCTTAATTCAGCCTTTTTGATGGGAAATTAAAAATTCCTATTAAGTAACATATCTTGTATGGCTGCTTTCGTGGAATCCTAGAATCAAGAGCGATTTTGGCAGAGGGATTCAAAATGACTATGACTCAAGGCGCACGGGCAAATAAGTCAGGAAATATTTTAGAAGGAAATATCGAAGCAGTCTTGAACGGACATCATTATTTCCAAATCGGAAGCCATGTCACAAAGGAATTCCTCTTAACTGCGACCTTATTACCAAAACGCTATGCCAAACAGGTTTATATTGGTGCAGGAATTTATCAAACTGCCCTAAAAGTAGATTTTTATGTTGTTGGTTTATCAGCCAACCCGTCAGGGTTAATTATTGAGTGTAAATGGCAAGAAAGTGGCGGATCTGTTGATGAAAAATTCCCTTATTTAAATTTGAATATTCAGCAATCTTACCCAGCACCAACTATTGTTGTTATTGGCGGTGAAGGAATGAGAGAAGGAGCAATTAACTGGCTGAGGCAACAGGTGAAGTATAATCGCAATTTATTAGGAGTTTACAGTTTAGATAGATTTATAGCTTGGGCAAATAAATATTGTTAATAGGAAGTAATTAATAATTCGTAGATCGTACCGCGTTTTTTAGTATTAGAATTAATTGATCTAGCTGCCGCGATCGGATAAATATTAAAATTAATTTCTTGATATAGGTTTCTAATAAATTCACAATCAGAATTACATATCATCACTTGAACACCCCGATTTGCTAATGTGGCACAAGTATCTCGTAATCGTTCTTGGTCTGCTTTACTAAAAGAATCACGATTGTAACCTGTAAAATAACTGGTACTACTTATCGGATGATAAGGCGGATCGCAGAAGACAAAATTATCGCTGTTAGTTGCATGATTCAGAACTTCAACAAAATCAGCCTGTTTGATTTCCGTATGCGAAAGTGCTGCTGAGGCTGATCGTAGTAAATATTCATCACAAATATTAGGATTTTCGTATCTGCCTATAGGCACATTAAATTGACCCTTAGAGTTGACTCTGTAAAGCCCATTGAAACAAGTTTTATTGAGATAAATTAAACGCGCAGCTTTTTCTAAATCAGTGCTTCCAGGATTAGCTCTTACGCTATAATAATAGTCTCGATTATGGCGGGTTTTATGTTCTTGTAATAAACCTATTAATTCTTCAACTTTATCTCGAACACAGCGATAAGTAATAATCAATTCTGCATTAATATCAGTAATAACTGCTGCTTGTGGTTGAAGATAGAAAAAAACAGCGCCCCCACCAATAAATGGCTCAAAGTAAGTTTTATATTTTGTGGGTAAATAAGGAATATATTGCTGAATTAATCGACTTTTACCACCTGCCCACTTCAAAAAAGGACGCGGGCAAATTTCTTTAGGAATTTGGCTTACCATTTTATTACAACTTACTTACTAAATCTAACTACTATAAACTAACGAATCATATTTTATAGGAATTTATTAATTTTCATTCCCTATCCATTACAATTGAATTAAACACGCATATCAAAACAAACTTATAGTCTATAGCAAGGCAGTCTAAATAAATGTTTGACGGATTCTGGGATAACGTCCTGCGCTACCCCCGCTACTTGATTACTATCATCTTTGGTATTTTTTTGAACACATTTGAGCCTTTGTTTCCATTGTTGAAACGCCCAGTCACCTTGATTGCCCTTATAGGTTTACTTTTTGCCAGCCTAGCTTTTATTACTTTTACCCTGCGCGCAATGCTGGGCTTAAGTACAATTTAGGTTGGGGTTATAGGAGGGTTTGCCCTCTAGAGAGTTGGGCAAGCACTATCCTACCTGATTTCCATCTATTGTTATGTTGTACAACCTCTGTGAGGAGGCAGAATTTTTATGGCTACAAATCGCCGCGTTTCCCGCGTTGCTGAATTGATTAAACGGGAAGTTAGCCAAATGCTACTTCACGGCATTAAAGATGACCGTGTGGGTACAGGAATGGTCAGCGTAACTGATGTTGATGTCTCTGGTGATTTACAACACGCCAAAATTTACGTCAGTATCTACGGTACAGAAGAAGCTAAAGCGGAAACAATGGCGGGCTTAAAGTCAGCAACTGGTTATGTCCGCAGCGAACTGGGTGCGCGGGTTAGGCTACGTCGCACCCCAGAAGTAATATTTATCGAAGACCGTTCTCTAGAACGCGGTACAAGGGTGTTGTCGCTGTTGAACCAACTCAAGTATGAACGTCCATCCGAAAATTTGTCAGCAGAGGATGACAACAATGTAGACGAAGATGATGATGAATTCTCGGAATAAGTAACTTAAACAACAAAGTAACTTCTCGAACAATTAATCCCTGAAAATTCGCCAGCCAGTTTACAGACGTGACTAGATAACGTCTGTTTCAATGTGACTATAGCTTCAGGGAAGAGTTTTTTGCATAAGTTTAAGTAACTCGGCGCAAGTAAAGCTAAGTTGTAAGGATCGTCATCTGTCGTTGTTAAGGATTTTAAGTCTGTTTATGTTTCGTAATATATTCCTCTGGATTCCTACCAACTGAACTTATACATTGTTTGGTTGTTTTAGTTTTAGAAACCTACTGCAAACACTGTACTGAGTGGGGAATGGTTCTTTTTCTCCTGCATAGATGCATAATTATGTAATTGTCGTTCATGTCACTGTTGCTAGTTTCTTAAGGAATTGAAATTACTGTTTAGCGCTGTGGGGATCGCTAATTGTTGAGACTTTCAACAATATCTTCTGGTCTGTACTACTTAAAATGAGCGATCGCTTCATCCAAGTTCTTGCTACCCTAAAACTAAATCATTCCACAAGTATTTTTCGTTTTATTAAGTGCCAAAGTTAACATAGCAAATGAGAATTTCTTTAAGAAATAATTAACAGATGAGAGGCTGCAAGGTTTCCTAGTGTAATTTAGCCCTAATATTTTGCAATCGTTTATACCCTAATTTCTGCTAGAGATTACGGCCGAGTTTTCATGTAGATAATTAGCTGCAACACTAGGCCAGCTTTGACAGTGCCCAACTGTTTTCTATGTACTATTCCCAATTCACTCAACTATGCTTCAAGCCTTTCGCTGCAACCATTTAAACCCTTTTAAATTAAAAACAAATAATCTGCATAGCAGGTTATGTTGACTACCCTGGTATTCTTATATGAAGCATATTTACCAGCAATGTCAGAATATGTTGACTTTATTTACATTTCTTTAGATAATTTGAAGGAATGTAGCGTCAAAATGAAATTAGTTCCGTATAGCAAAATACAAAACATTAGCTACAAGTCTAATTCTGGTCATGTTTGTTCCAAGTAAATATCGGGAACACTATCTACGTGTAATTTGTGAGTAAAAATCATGAGTGTGAATACGGTGCCCTCTATCAGTTACTACTCTTTGGATGTAATTCAAGACGAAGCACGCCGACTGGTGCAGAAGGGAATGGTCAGCCGGCAACAGCCAATATATACACTCTGCCAATACATCCCTGCGAGAGAGTGGGTTTGCGTTGAATGTGAGTTAGAAAAATGTGACTTTTTGTTACGCGATCGCATTGGCGATCTGATTGGTCGTGAAGAATGGGACAACGACTAATCAATACATTCAACTTCAGATTTGACTCAATTTCAGATTTTGGATTGAGAACCGAATTTGAGGGATAATCTCTGGTTTTAATTAACATTACTCCGATCCAGGATCTTAAATTCCCCATTAAGAGAGAAGCATTAGAGTCGAATTTATACAACTTTTCCAGTAGCGATCGCATCGACATCCCAGTTTTTGTTTATATCCGATGCCGCCATCTGAGTATAGTATGTACATTCCCTAACCGGGGCAGTTTCCAATCGTAGACTGCTCCGGTAATTTTTCACATAAGTTCCTAATGGTAAACTAACTTAGCCAACTTGCTCTAAATACTGATTAACGTCTTCAATCACGCGAGTCAGTTCTGCTTCTGTAGTCAGGCGAATATTGACATCACGAACGGTAAGCAGGACTTTAGCAGCAAAGGGAGTAGGCCAGATATTCGGATTACAGAAAATTTCTAAAAATACCTCACCAGTGTAGCGATATTCGACAGGAGCCTGAGGAGTAACTTTTCCGCTACCTGGAGTCGTTTTAGCAGCCACAGTTTTGAGGCGAACCATCAATTCATCCAATGCTGCTTTTAATTCCTGTGCGCCTTGAGGTGAAAAACTGAAAGAGACAGAACCTTCAACTAGGTTCAACGTTAGGGGAGGAGAAGACATAAGTTATTTATTAAGACTCATCGATAATTACTCATGTTACCGGAATAAGTCTCCCTGCTATAAAATCAGGAATTACGCATAAATTTAACTTTTAAAGGCTGGATGTAAGCTAAGTAGGTAAACATTATGGTTCTCAATCACAGCCAGCTAAAAACCATATTAGCTAACAATAGTGTTAACTCAGATGCTCTAGAACTACTTTGGGAAGTTGACTCACACAAGATTTATGGATTGAGAGTTCCTGGCGCTGAAGCTATTGATTTTTGGCAAAAACTTCGCCAGCTTGTTGGCGATACAGGACACTATCCTTTGTTGTTAGGTAATGAAGATGAACTTGAATCTCACTTGGAAAGCATTCAATTCTATGAATCTTTAACTATTGCTGAAATCATCGATCGGGGAAATTCTTTAAATGCTTGCGAGTGGCTGAATAATATAGCGCAAGAGCGACGGAAAGAATGGGAAAATTATAGGAAACACGATGAGAATATCATTTTAGATCCGCTAACATTAGCAGAAATAGGAGAGTGGAAAGAGGCGATTTCTGCTACCAATCGAGAATATACAATTCCCTATAATATTTTGAATCGATTACCACATCCAAATATAGTTGTGGCATTAGTGCCAACTACATTTAGCTGGGAAGTTCCGGCTTTTCTCAAGTTTGGCAATTGGAACGACTGTCCTGCATCAGAAATACATGTTTGTCTGATGAAGTATTGGTATGAGAAGTATGGTGCAGAGGTAGTTGGTATTAGCCATGATGTAGTGGAAATGTGCGTTCAGCATCCTCCTAAAAATCGTGAGGCTGCATTTCAACTGGCTCAAGAACAGTATATTTACTGCTACGATATCGTAGACCAAGGAGTAAGAACGCTGAATAAATTAGCAAATCTCTTACTACACAACAAAGTCTGGTACTTTTGGTGGGATTAAGTTAACAAAGATGGTGCGTTACGTCATTAACGCACCATAAGAATATTGGATAATTTATTTTTTGGTATTTCCTTAGATAATCTACTGAGAATGCTTTTAGTGAATTAACTTGCTAAAACTCTAGTCAAGTAACCACATTTGAGAAGAACTATCTTCAGACTCATCTGGTTGTGCTGGAGCTAGCTTTTCTGATGTTCGGTAAGATTTTCTGTAGTTATCTTGGTGATAGGTTTGTTTTACTGGTTGATAGGTTGGCTTTTGTGGTTTTAAAGCGCTACTTTGTTTACTTTGTTCTACAAGTTTGGCATTGGCTTCGGCAAATTTTTCCTTTTCTTCTTTTAGAGAGTTGACTTCTTCTATCAGCTTGGAATTAGATTCTGCAAGGTGCAATGCGGCTTTTTTCGCTTCATCAAGCTCTTTCGTTAGCCGTTTAGCTAATGTTTTTTGTTCGGATACAGAGGATTGTAAATCTGCAACTTGTTTTTGCAGGGCGGCTTCCTTTTGCTGAGATTGATCGAGAGTTTCTTTTAACTCTTTGATGGTTACTTCTAAATCAGCTTTGGTGGGAGTTGTACGTCTAGCGGAAGTTGGTTGTTCGGGTGTTGGTGATTCCTCTAGTTCTGGAGTATTTTGTTCGATAATTTCCTCAGCATTAACTTCGATAGCTGATTCACCTTCGGAAGGAGTAAATTTTTGTGCTTCTTCTTGTAATAAATCGGAGAGACGTTTCTTTGCCATTATTTCCTCCAGTCAAGCTGTAATTCATTGGCTACACGGCGATAGTCAGATTCCGCTTCGCGTGCGTGTTTTCCTCGCCATTGAGTAATTGGTACACCCTCAAGTGCTGCTCGTTCGTGCGCTTTATAGGCACGAATAAAGGTTTTAAAAGCAGGAATTCCTAATCCCATGAGAGTGTTTTGTGCCTCAACTGCTTCCCCCAAACTGCGCGTGTCAACTTTGGTTAGTAACACTCGATGGGGAACACCCACAGGAGTGACAGCTTTTCTGACTGTCTCAACTAGGACAGCTAGATCCATTGCGGCTGGGGGTGTAGGTAAAACCAGATAATCTGCGATCGCTACTACCGTCGCCAATGCTTCAGAGCGCAGCGCCGGAGGCGTATCCACTACTACTAAATCGTAACCTGTTAGCTTTGTTAAATCACCTAAAAGTTTTGGATTGATTTCTTGAGATAGATCGAATCCCATAGCATTCTGATTGCGCCCAAACCACCAACTGGCAGATCCTTGAATATCTGCGTCAATCAAAATCACCTTTTTTTCTAAGGCAAAGTTTGCAGCCAGATTGACTGCGGTAGTCGTTTTACCGACGCCTCCTTTACCGTTGAGTATAACGACGATCTTTGGCACTGCTTACTTCCGACGCTGCCATACAAGAATATACTGCTTTGTGCCTCTGAGGTTTATTTTGCTAACACTTGCTTACAATCGGGAAATAGGAGATGGGGGAGTGTGGGGAGAAATGACAAATGACCATTGACTGTCAATCATCGAAAAACTTGTCACAATAAAATCCGGAACTCATCATCTGTGTTGATATGACAATCACTAACACTCTACCTGATGGCCCTAGAATGTCGCGCTTTTTGCGGTTGGTAAAGTTTATTACTCAGCCAGTGAAATATGTGGAAGATTTTGCTCAAACCTATGGCGATCGCTTTACTATTTGGGGTAGCAAAGATACTCATATTATCTACTTTAGTCAACCTGAAGCATTAGAGCAGATTTTTACTGCCGATTCCAAGTGTTTTGCGTCAGGGGTAGGTAGTGGGGGTTTAGGATTTTTACTGGGCGACAACTCTTTGATTTTACTGGATGGCGATCGCCATCAACGCCAACGTCAATTATTAACGCCTCCTTTTCATGGCGAAAGAATGCGCGCCTACGGTGAAGATATTCGTAAAATAACTGAGCAGGTAAGTAATGAATGGAAAATAGGTAAACCTTTTAATATCCGTAGTTCGATGCAAGAAATTACCTTGCGCGTCATTTTACGGGTGGTGTTTGGCTTAGATGAAGGACAGCGCTTTCAAGAACTTCAGCATTTGCTATCTTCTCTGTTAGATTTCATGGGTGCGCCTTTGATGTCCAGCGCCTTGTTTTTTGGCTTCTTACAAAAAGATTTAGGTGCGTGGAGTCCGTGGGGGCGAGTGAAGCGTTTAATCCAGCAAATCGATCGACTTATTTATACTTTGATTGCAGAACGACGAAGCGAAACTGAAAAAAATCGGCAAGATATCCTCAGCTTAATGATGGCTGCTCGTTATGATGATGGGCAACCAATGTCTGATATAGAATTGCGCGATGAATTAATGACATTGTTAGTTGCAGGACATGAAACTACTGCTTCTGCATTAACTTGGGCGTTTTACTGGATTGACCAGTTACCAGAAGTGCGGGAAAAGTTGCTGCAAGAACTGGATACTATTGGTACTAACTCAGATCCAAGTAGCATTGCTAAGTTGCCTTATTTAACAGCAGTTTGTCAGGAAACCTTGCGAATTTATCCCATAGTGATGAATGGTGTACCGAGAATTGTGAAATCCCCAGTTGAAATTACAGGCTATAAAATTCCCAAAGGAAATGTAATTATTCCTAGTATTTATTTAGCGCACCATCGCCCAGAAGTTTATCCAAATCCCAAACAATTCCAACCAGAACGCTTTTTAGAACGACAATTTTCCCCATACGAATATTTACCTTTTGGTGGTGGTAATCGCCGCTGTATCGGTTTAGCATTTGCTCAGTATGAAATGAAAATTGTCTTAGCAACAATTCTGTCGCATTTTCAAGTTTCACTGGTCAACAAGCGTCCTGTGCATCCTGTACGTCGCGGTCTAACTGTCGCCACGCCACCAGGAATGCGGATGATTGCCAGACCTCAAGTAAAGCGTGCAAGTACGCCAGTATTAACTTAGGTAATTTATATTAGCGATCGCTACGCTACATTACAGCTATTGTGCCAAGAAGATGAATTATCTCGATTTCTACAAACTTTCGCAAAGATAAGAACAAGGCGGTGAAACTACTGTTACCTATTTCCTCGGCTTGGGCATATTAAAGACATTAAGAAAACTGTCTTTAATATCTGTAGAATCGTATATGGCTGAAGCAACTGTTCTTCCTGGCTACTCTATCACCGAACAAGTCTATGTGGGTTCCAAAACCCTAGTCTATCAAGCAATCAGAGAAGCGGATTGCCGTTCTGTGATCGTTAAGCTGCTTGGACATAACTACCCTAGCTTCAGCGAACTCATTCAGTTCCGCAATCAATACCTGATCGCTAAAAGCCTTGATTTTCCTGGCATCGTCCAGCCTTGCAGTTTGGAGAACCATCGCAACGGCTATGCATTGGTAATGGAGGACTTTGGCGGTATTTCTCTTTTTGCTTATACCCAAGAACAGCAACACTCTGCTTTAGCTATTGCCGATTTTTTGGCGATCGCGTTGCAACTAGCAGATATCCTGTACGAACTCTACCGCCATCGCATTATTCATAAGGATATTAAGCCTGCCAATATACTCATAAATCCTAAGACTCAGCAGGTAAAGCTAATTGATTTCAGCATTGCTTCATTGTTACCGAGGGAAACACCAGAGATTCAAAATCCCAATGTGTTGGAAGGAACGCTGGCTTATCTCTCACCCGAACAAACAGGAAGGATGAATCGCGGTATCGACTACCGCAGCGATTTCTACTCTGTTGGTGTTACTTTTTATCAACTGCTTACAGGAAAGTTGCCATTTCAGTCTAATGATGCGATGGAATTGGTTTATTGTCATTTGGCAAAGCAGGCAATTCCCGTGCATGAGGTCAATTCTGCGGTGCCTGAGATGCTGTCTGCGATTGTGGCAAAGCTGATGGCTAAGAATGCTGAAGATCGCTATCAAAGCGCGCTGGGACTGAAGCATGATTTAGAGATTTGCCAACGTCAGTGGCAAGAAACGGGCACAATTGAGCCTTTTGTGTTGGGACAACGAGATATTTGCGATCGCTTCCTCATCCCAGAAAAACTCTATGGTAGAGAAACAGAAGTTCAGGAATTACTAGCAGCATTTGAAAGAGTTGCTCAAGGTGACAGTGAAATGATGTTAGTCGCTGGGTTCTCTGGAATCGGGAAAACGGTGGTGGTAAATGAAGTTCACAAACCGATTGTCCGGCAACGCGGCTATTTTATTAAAGGCAAATTTGACCAATTTAATCGCAATATCCCATTTTCGGCATTTGTACAAGCCTTCCGGGATTTAATGGGGCAATTGTTAACAGAAAGCGATCGCCAAATACAACAATGGAAAACTAAAATTCTCGCAGCATTAGGCGAAAATGGGCAAGTAATTACAGAAGTTATTCCCGAATTAGAAAGAATTATTGGCAAACAACCAGCAGCAGCAGAATTATCAGGTAATGCTGCACAAAATAGATTTAATTTATTATTTCAGAAATTTATTCAAGTATTTACCACTGCCGCCCATCCATTAGTAATCTTTTTGGATGACTTGCAGTGGTCAGATTCGGCTTCTTTGAAGCTGATGCAATTATTAATAAGTGAATCTAAAAGCGGTTATTTATTATTAATTGGAGCTTATCGAGATAATGAAGTATCATCTGCTCATCCTTTGACTTTGACTTTGGATGAAATTATCAAAGCAGGCGCAAAAATTAATACAATTACTCTGCAAGCGCTCAGTCAATTAAAGTTGAATCAATTAGTCGCAGAGACATTGGGTTGTGTAGAAGACTTGGCGTGGTCGCTTTCCCAACTGGTTTATCAGAAAACCCAAGGGAACCCATTCTTTGCCACTCAGTTTCTCAAAGCATTACATCAAGATGGACTAATTGAATTTAATTTTGTAGAGGGATGTTGGCAATGCGACATCACAAAAATCAATCAGCAAGCACTGACAGATGATGTCGTGCAATTCATGGCTTTTCAATTGCGCAGGCTACCGCCATCAACTCAACAAGTATTGAAACTAGCTGCTTGTATTGGTAACTCTTTTGATTTAAAAACATTAGCAATTGTTTTTGAACAGTCAGAGATAGAAACTGCTAGTTGCTTGTGGAATGCTTTGCAGGAAGGATTAATCTTGCCACAAAGTGATATTTATAAGTTTTATCTTGGGGAAGGAGATCGAACTTTTAATCAAGAAAGTTCGGAGATTGTTGCATATAAATTCCTGCATGACCGAGTTCAACAAGCTGCCTATTCTTTAATTCCAGAAGAAAACCGCGCGATCGCTCATTACCAAATTGGGCAACTATTGCTGCAACAAATTTCACCCACAGCTAGAGAAGAACGGATTTTTGAATTAGTTAATCAGTTGAACTATGGAACGACGTTAGTTGTTGAACAAGCAGAACGGGATAATTTAGCCCAACTTAACCTAACAGCTAGCCGCAAAGCTAGAGCCGCCACAGCTTATCAAGCAGCTCGTGAATATACTACAACAGGGCTGACATTATTGGGAGAAGAGGCTTGGCAGCGACAATATACCATGACCTTAGCCCTGCACGAATTAGCTGCCGAGATTGCCTTATTGTGTGGTGAATTCGAGCAGATGAACCAGTGGATTGCAGCTGTAATCGATCGCGCCATGACACCCCTGGATCGGATGCAAGTTTACCAAGTAAAAATTCAGGCATTAAACTCCCAAAATGATTTTTTAGCAGCGATCGCCACAGGTAAATCTGTCCTAGAAATATTGGGAGTCAGCTTACCCGATCGCCCCACACCAGAGGATGTTCAGCAGGCTAGAGAAGAAATCGCCGCATTAATTGGCGATCGCTCGATTGAAGATCTGATTCATCTGCCAAAGATGACGGATGCTCACCAACTGGCTATTGTCCAGATTGCTGCTACTATTATGCCTTCTTGTTACTTGACAAGCTCGCCGCTTTATCCATTAGTGGTGGCGCTACAGGTTAAGCTGTCTATTCAATTTGGCAATAGTCTGTTTTCACCTGTTAGCTATGTTAGTTATGCATTTCAAATCAATATCCTCTGGCAAGAGATGACAGAGGTACAGCAGTTTGGGCAATTAGCTTACCATCTGGCAAAAGAACCGTATGCCAAAACTCAACGAGTAGCAACCTTTGTGATCTTTGCTGGATATATTCACCACTGCACAGCACATTTGCGAGAAACGCTACCCATTTTTCAAGAAGGCTATCAAGCAGGATTGGAAACGGGCAATCTGGAATTTGTGATTTACACCGTACAAGTATATTCTTTAAATGCCTTCTGGACTGGTCTACCACTAACTGAACTCGAACCTCAAATTCGTGCCTACCACCAGCATTTACGCGACCTCAACCAAGTAACAACAGCCAAGCACTATTTAATTTACTGGGAAACGGCTCTCATCTTATTAGGTGAATCAGAAGATGAAGTTCCTTTCCGGCGAGATTTCTATGAGAAAGAATTGCTTTCTCAAGTGCAAGCATCCAATGATATGTTTCGCTTGTGTATCTTTTATCTGCATAGATTCACGTTGAATTTCTTGCTAGAAGACATTACCAAAGCCGAACAGGATGCAATTCAAGCGAGAAAAAATTTATTTGCTTGTACGGGAACAATTATTGAACCTGTCTTTTACTTGTTAGATTCGCTTACAGCACTTGCCAGAACGCCGGAATCAAATTATGAGTCAGATATTCACTGGCAACGAGTGCAGGAAAATCAAGAAAAGTTACAGAAATGGGCACACTATGCCCCAATGAATCATCTACACAAATTGAATTTAGTTGAAGCTGAAAAATCTCGCGTTCTCAATCAAAAAACAGCAGCCATAGAACTATATGAAATGGCTATTCAAGGTGCAAAAGAAAACGAATATCTTCAAGACGAAGCACTCGCTAATGAATTAGCTGCTAAATTCTACCTTGATTGGGGTAAAGAGAAGGTGGCCGCAGGTTATATGCAGGAAGCTTATTATTGCTATTCACGTTGGGGTGCAAAAGCCAAAGTTGACGATCTAGAAAAACGCTATCCTCAACTGCTGCAACCAATTTTGCAACAGCGACGGCTCAATCTAAACCCTCTAGAAACTATTGGTTTTTCTGGCAATTCTCTATCAACTCGCACTAGCAGTACGGGTAACACCAGTGTTTCCAATGCTCTTGATTTTAACTCTATTCTCAAAGCTGCTCAAGCTATTTCTAGCTCTATAGAATTCGATGAATCGGTTGCCAATCTCACCCGCATTATTTTGGAAAACTCTGGTGCGAAAACATCAGTATTGATTCTCCCCGAAGATGATACTTGGCAAGTACGAGCCATTACATCGATTAACGATCTAGAAAACTCCCTAGAGCAAATACAAACTATCCTGAATTTCCAACCATTAGATACTTGCGGATATATTCCCACAAATATTATCAATTACGTCAAAAATACCCAACAAACAATTCTCATAGATAATCTACAAACAGATATTCCTGGGTTAATTGGGGAATATATGCTAGAGCATCAACCCAAGAGTGTATTTTGTACGCCAATTATTAATCAAGGACATTTAGTAGGAATTCTTTACTTAGAAAATCGCTTAACTTCTGGAGTATTTACTAATCAACGTTTACAAGTTATTAATTTATTGGCTTCGCAGACAGCAATTTCTCTAGAAAATGCCCGACTGTATCAACAGGCTCAACAAGCATTACAAGATTTAAAACAAGCGCAACTTCAAATTGTCCAAAGTGAGAAAATGTCTGCACTGGGTAACTTAGTTTCTGGGGTAGCTCATGAAATGAATAATCCCCTGGCTTTTATTGCTGCTAGTCTCAAACAAGCAAAACCTACAGTTGTAGATATTATAGAACACTTGAAACTGTATCAAGATTTCAGCAATCCCAGCGATAAAATTCTTGAGCATGGCGCAGAAATTGATTTGGAGTTTAGCTTAGAAGACTTGCCGAAGATGATTGATGCAATGGTGATGGCGTGCGATCGCTTAAAAAATATTAGCACCAGTCTGCGTACCTTCTCCCGTGCTGATAAAGATTACAAAGTCCCTTTTAATATCCACGAAGGTATCGATAGCACAATTTTAATTCTCAAACATCGCTTAAAAGCTAACGAATACCGCCCAGCAATTGATGTGTTAACTGAATATGGTCATCTTCCACAGATTAACTGCTTTCCCGGACAATTGAATCAGGTATTTATGAACATCTTGGCAAATGCTATTGATGCTTTAGAAGAATCAAATACTGGGCGAAGTTTTACGGAAATTCAAGCCAATCCTAATAGAATTACCATTAAAACTTCAGTAGAAGATAAGCAGGTTAAGATTAGTATTGCTGATAATGGGATGGGAATGAGCGAGGAAGTTAAACAGAAAATTTTTGACCACTTATTTACTACCAAAGCTGTAGGAAAAGGCACAGGCTTAGGATTAGCGATCGCTCATCAAGTAATAGTAGATAAGCATGGTGGAACGCTAACAGTAAATTCTCAACCTGGAACAGGGGCAGAATTTGTCATTAAACTTCCCATTTAACGCATATTCCCCAAGTGCGCAGAGTAGCACAAAACTTCTTCTCAGCGCACCTCAGCGCTTTCCTCAGCGTTCCTCTGCGTTATAAAACAATCTGCTCTTTCATCCTCTGTTCTAGCAATTCCAGTAACCCATCCACATCCTTACCAACTTGCTCAAAACAAGCGGGTGGTGCTGGTTCTGGTGCAAACTGAATTAACTTAATTTCACCTTTACCAATACCAATCATCACAACTTCCACTTCTGGTTTGTGATTCTCGATAATTCCTAATATTTCCTGAAGCCGACTCTCAACTTTACTATTTAATTTCTCTATCTCATCTAGAGGACAATAAACAAAATGCGGTGTTGGTTGCAAATCAATACCAATAGTACCTTGACTATTCCCATTTTCTAACCACAATCCCCAAAACAGCGCCGCTAATTCTGGTTGATTTGCTTTCACAAATCTATCCAACTGACTGCGCCACTTGCTATCTCCTAATTCCGGCTGAGTACTACCAAAAAACATAAATTAATTCAAAATTCAAAATTCAAAATTTTCTCCTCTCTGCTTACAAAGAGGATTTGGAAGTGAAGGTTTTTCTATCTCAAACCAGATTGTACGCGCCAAAGACTAGCATAAATACCATCTTGCTCTAGCAATTGTTCGTGGGTTCCCGACTCTACTAGTTTTCCATGTTCCATGACATAAATACAATTGGCATTGCGGATAGTAGAAAGACGATGAGCGATCGCAATTGTGGTTCTATTGACTGTAATCCGTTCGAGCGATCGCTGAATTGCGGCTTCGGTTTCATTATCTACTGCCGAGGTGGCTTCATCTAAAATCAAAATTGGCGGATTTTTCAATACTGCACGCGCGATCGCAATTCTTTGTCGTTGTCCCCCAGATAACTTTTGTCCGCGCTCCCCGACAATTGTTGCATATCCTTGGGGGAGGTGGGTAATAAATTCATGTGCTTCAGCTACCTTAGCCGCCATGATAATTTCTTGTTCTGTCGTCTCAAAGCTGCCGTAAGCAATATTCTCCGCAACCGTACCGTGAAATAAAAATACATCCTGACTGACTAAGCCAATACAACGGCGTAAATCTCGCAAATTTAAATTTTGCAGGTCAATGCCATCTAAGGTAATGCTGCCTGTGCGCAATTCGTACAATCGCAACAAAAGTTTGACTAAGGTGCTTTTACCGGAACCGGTGGAACCGACAATCGCAATCGTGTCACCTGCGGGAATTTGCAAAGACAGATTTTTTACTACTGGTAATCTATCTTTATAGGCAAACGTCACATTTTTAAATTCCACTTCTCCTTTAACTGCATCCACGGGTAAGGCGATATCTCCTGTATGAATCGCAATCGGAGTATCTAACAAATCCATGACGCGATTAGTTGAAGCCATTGCCCGTTGATATAAATCGAAGGTTTCCCCTAATCTAGTTAAAGGCCAGAGTAAAAGCTGAACTAAAAATACTAAGGAACTGTAAGCACCAACAGAAATTCTCCCAGCGACAGCTTCCATCCCCCCAAATAGCAACAATACTGTAAAAGCTGCCAAAATCAGCATCCGAATTAATGGGATAAAAGCCGCAGAAAGTGCGATCGCTTTCACGTTACTTTGGCGGTAGGCGTTACTTTCTGCCTCCACGCGCGCCGATTCATAATCTTCAGAGGTGAAACTTTTGATCGTCGTGATCCCGCTGAGATTATTGGATAACCGTCCATTGATTAAACCGACTTTTTCCCGCACCTCAGCGTAACGCGGTGCTAGCAATTTCTGAAAAGCTACCGAACCCCAAAGTATAAAAGGTATGGGTAAGATCGCCATCCAAGCTATGTTGGGAGCCAAAATAAAGAAGCCACCGCCAACTACAACAATAGTCGTGATTACCTGGATGATATCGTTTGCGCCCACGTCTAAAAAGCGCTCTAGTTGGTTCACATCATCGCTGAGGATGGACATTAAACCGCCAGTGCTACGTTCTTCAAAATACGCTAATTCCAACTCTTGCAGGTGATTGTACGCATCCAGACGCAAGTTATGCTGAATATTCTGCGCCAAGTTGCGCCAAATCAACTTGTAGCGGTACTCAAAAGTTGATTCTAGTATCCAAGTAATGACGGTAAGGAAAGAAAGAATCAAAAATTGCCCAAAGATATCCTTGATTCCTAATTGAGCAATAATCGAATCCTGCTGCTTAACTACCACATCTACAGCAATTCCCACCAATGCCGGTGGTGCTAAGTCAAAGAGTTTATTTAAAATCGAAGCACCGATTGCCAGCCAAATCTGTTTACGATACTGATGCCCATAGTCAAGCAGACGCTGGAGGGGATGCAAAGAATGTCTACGCCTTCTTGATACCTGATGAGATTTCAATGCTGTAGCCACATTTCGTTACAGTTGCGTGCAACTGATATTACCACGACAGATAAGGCAGTCCCAATGAAAAAATTTTGAGTGCTTTTAGCTCGATCTAGATTCCTGATGAGCGATCGCCTCTTCATAAAAGTATAAAATTCAAATTTACAGCAGCATCGGGTTAGGGGGGAGAGGAAATTTGTTAAACACAGATGTCGTCGTCATTGGTAGCGGTGTTGGCGGTTTAAGTTGTGCGGCACTATTAGCGCGCTATGGTTTTGATGTCATAGTTTGCGAAAGCCATTCCCTTGCAGGTGGTGCAGCGCACGCTTTTGAACGTCATGGATTCAAATTTGATTCGGGCCCGTCTCTGTACTCTGGGTTATCTTACAGTCCCTCTCCGAACCCACTGCGACAAGTACTAGATGCAATTGAATCTGAGCTACCCTGTGTCACCTACGATACTTGGGGATGCTGCCTTCCAGAAGGTGATTTTGATACCACAGTCGGTGCGGAACAATTTTGTGAAGTGCTGATGCAGCTGCGGGGTGAAGGTGCTGTGAGAGAATGGCGACAACTCCAGCGCGTGATGGAACCTCTAGCTATTGCCGCAACTGCCATACCGCCAGCAGCATTACGCTTTGATTGGGGTGCAGTAAAAACTGTCAGCCGATTTGCGCCATCCTTGGCAAGGCATAGTGCAAATGTGCGGAAGCTGACAGGCCCCTTCAGCAAAATTATGGATGGTGTTGTCAAAGATCCCTTTATTCAAAATTGGCTGAATTTGCTGTGTTTTCTGCTTTCCGGCCTGCCCGCAGATGGTACGAGTGCGGCAGAGGTAGCGTTTATGTTTGCTGACTGGTATCGCCCAGGAGTGCAACTTGACTACCCCATCGGTGGGAGTGGTGCTTTAGTTGACGCGTTAGTAAAGGGGTTGGAAAGATACGGTGGTAAATTGATGCTTGGCGCTCATGTAGACCAAGTTCTGGTAGAAGGAGGTAGGGCGATAGGCGTGCGTCTGCGCGATCGCCAAGAAATCCGGGCACAAAAAGCGGTAATTTCTGGCACATCTGTTTGGGATACGCTGAAATTACTACCAGAAACGGCAGTGCCCCAAAAGTACCGTCATCAAAGGCAAGTTACACCTGAGTGTGATAGCTTTATGCATCTGCATTTAGGTATTGATGCTCAAGGCTTACCGTCAAATCTGGCTTGTCACTACATAGTCGTCAACAACTGGGAACTGGGCGTCACTGCACCTCAGAATGTTGTACTGATATCAATTCCTTCAATTCTCGATCCATCACTAGCACCACCAGGTAAACACGTCATTCATGTCTACACTCCTGGTAATGAGCCGTATGCTCTTTGGCAGGGGATGGACAGGAAAAGCCCAGAGTACGTGCAACAAAAGCACTTACGTGCAGAGGTGATGTGGCAAGCTTTAGAGCGCATTATTCCCGATATTCGCTCTCGTTGCGAAGTTACCCTGGTGGGTACACCTCTTACCCATGAGCGTTTTCTGCGTCGCGATCGCGGTTCCTATGGCCCGGCGATTAAAGCAGGTGTGGGAATGTTTCCCGGCCCTAGAACACCTTTACCAGGGTTTATGTGTTGTGGCGATTCCACATTTCCAGGTATCGGTTTACCAGCCGTCGCCGCCAGTGGGATGATAGCCGCAAATACCCTAGCACCAGTGCAGCAGCATTTAGCCATGCTTCAAGATATTGGTTGTCTTTAATTTTTTTGTACAAACTTATCCGTGTATAGTACAATTGTATTGTATATTGTTCTCAATTCGCGTTCCTGGTAAATCCCTCAGTTAGCCTCTGGGGGATTTTATTTCGGGATGATGGCATTAATTCCTAGAAGCCTCATAACTTCCTCAAATTTTTTTTATAGATTAGTAATCTTGAATAAATCCAAAAATTTTTTTATGTGGTTAAAAATTTTAAAAGTACAAAGAATTTTACTACCTTCAGTCTTTTTAACCGTAGGAATAACCTCTGTCAGTTATGCTCAAACAGTTCCTGAGAGCTTTGTCACTCCTAGCGGTAATATCCGCTGCACAGTCGTCGGAGAAAACAATGATACTTTGCGCTGTGATATCAGAAGTGGACTAAATCCAAAACCGCCTCAACCTTATGCCAATTATTGTGAATATGATTGGGGCGGAGGCTTTTTATTATCTGAGTATGGTAAACCTGAGATTTTGTGTGTGAGCGATACATTTGATGCCAATTACAAACTATCCTACGGCAGTACTTGGCAAAAATCAGGTTTTAACTGTGTATCTCAAAAAACAGGATTGACCTGTATTAATGCTAGTGGCGATGGTTTTTTTCTCAGTCGCGAAAGCTGGAAGATATTGAGTAGCGATCGATAGTAGTTGTGATTACCCAAATTCTGTAAATCTCCAGCTTCGTTTTGTCCCGCCAGGGAATCAATTGATTCTCTAGCGGGACGATTGGCTACCTAACGATACTTATGCTGCTCCAATAGTTGTTGTGCTCTTGGCTTGTAAATTAAATAGAATAAAGCCTCTATATAGCGCAGCAAATCCTCTCGATTTTCTTGGGAACTAAAGTTCCAAAAACCATAAATTCGCGCTAGAGATAGCAGCTTTGTTGTGTGAATTCTCCAAGTATATGTGCTATAAACGCGCTCAATACTTTGGCGAGAAATTTTCTGCCAATAATCGGGATTGTGTTCGCATTTAGTGACGAA
Organism: Calothrix sp. NIES-2098; assembly: GCF_963875125.1. Lineage (NCBI taxonomy): Bacteria > Bacillati > Cyanobacteriota > Cyanophyceae > Nostocales > Calotrichaceae > Calothrix > Calothrix sp. NIES-2098. Next base: position 5,307,982 of record NZ_CAWNKJ010000001.1, on the reverse strand, counting down.
ATCTAAAATTTTAGCGGCTGTTTCTTCTAAATTGGTAGGATTAATGTAAAATCCATTAACCTTGTCTTGAATAATTTCTAAAGGGCCACCAAATTGTGTTGCAAAAGTTGGTATCCCGGAAATCATAGCTTCCAAAATTGTCAAACCAAATGCTTCAAATAAGGCAGGTTGGACAAAAATTCCCTGATGGTCAGCAATTACTCGGTAAATTTCACCGGAATCAGTTTTAGATAGGCGTACACCCAGCCAGCGAATCTTACCGTGGAGATTGTACTGGTCAATAATTTGATAAAGTTTGACAATTTCGTCCCGTTCTTCGTTGTCGCCTGATTCTTCTACACGCAACTTCCCGGCGACTAAAATTAAATTACAATGCTCTTGTAATTCTTGACTTTGACCAAAGCATTCTGCTAGACCAGTGAGGTTTTTAATTCGGTCAAGACGTGCCATTGAGAAAAGAGGGCGTTTGTCAGGATCGTCAAGTTTACCAAATATTTGACTGGGATCGTCTAAAGTGAAAAGCATTTCGTTAATCCGTTGGCGATCGCTCTCCACTCGCTCTTGATTCTGGGTATAGGGGAAATAGTAATTTTCATTTACCCCTGGTGGAACTACATTAAATTTAGGACTAAATAATTCAATCCCATTCACTACATGATATAAATCCGGCATAGTGAAGCATTTATAAGATTCATACTGTCCTACACTATCCGGAGTTCCCACAATTTCTTGGTAGGTGCTGCTAATTACAAAATTGGCAGCATTCATGGCAATTAAATCAGCAGTAAACTGTAAGGAAAAATGATATTTATCTTCTAAGTCGTTCCAGTACAAGTTACTGAACAAGTATTTAGATTTTTCTAAAGCATGAGCAATGTTACACTGGGTAACTTTCATTCTGCGTGCTAGCAGAAATGCTACCAAATTCCCATCAGAATAGTTACCAACAATTAAGTCAGGTCTTCCGTGGAATTCTGCACGCAGTTCTTTTTCTGCATCGATAGCGTAGGTTTCTAAATAAGGCCAAAACTCAAACCGAGAAATCCAGTTTTGCGTCATGTTGGGATTGAATTCCCGCAAAGGTACTCGCAAAATCCAAGCGTTTTCTGTCCCGTGAACTTTTTCTAAACGTTGGTTACAAAGAGTTCCATCATTATTAGGAATTAAGCGCGAGAGAATAATTACCTTGGGCTGAACATTTAGCCCTTCTAAGCCAGCTAGTATTGCATCTTCTTGCAGCTGTTTTTCTAGAGACTTAGCCTGATCGAGAACGTAAACCACCTGACCGCCTGTATCGGGTCGTCCTAATACTCCTTCTTGACCAAACCATCCGTGGGGAGACACCAGGACGATTTTAAAAATCATTGGAATGCGAGATATAAACGCTTCTAGAGCCTGGGGATCGGGAGAATCTATTAATTCGTCCAGAATGCTCAAAGTTTCTTGAGTACGCTGGGCTGTGTTTCCCCAACCTGGCTCAAAACCCATTGTTTGTAGGTTAAAGCGGAATTCTTCATAAGGTTGATCGCTAGGGCGATCGCTCACAAAGGCCAAAGCTTTCTTGACTTGCTCAGAAAGTTGTTGCTGTGATTTGATGCGATCGTTGATTAGCAGTTGTACGCCATTATATTGATGTAACCGCAAGAAGTTGAATAGACTCTCTAGCCACTGTTTAGCGTCTTGTAATAATTTGCTGGATAGATAGCGGTTGAGGAAGTTGACGCCCTTACCGATGTTTTTCGGATCGCGAATGACTGGCGAGTAGTCATAAAATGGCCCAAAGTCCAGTTCTAGCAAATCGCCTTCATTGGGATGAAATCTGTTGACTATGCGATCGCGCATATCCAACAATTCCTGAACCGTCATTTGTTCTACTTTTAAGTCTTCTGTCACCAGATAAACTTCTTGGCTGGCTATCTTCGGACGAATAATAAAACAGAGGTTCGAGTCTTCTTGAATAATTTCTTGAGTATAGTAAATTAATTTGCTTAAATGAGAAGAACTGCAAAATTTCTCAGGTTTTTGGTACTTGGCACAATATTCGCTATATACATTAATAATGTCGTTACGTAAAAAATATTTCTTTTCTTGATGGCGTAACTCACTAATAAAGGAACGCAAATCAGCCTTTTCTTCACTATCTAAAACTGTTTGGATCAATTCAGACATAGTTACTCCTCCAAAAGTTGATTTTGTATTTTCGCCACTAGAGTTAATTCACTTAGCTAATGCGCATTTAAATTGGATATTTTTCGCGATCGCGTAGCGTCTACACGATCTGCTCGGCATGAGAAATTTAAGGATGACCCCGATGGTCAATATACACTTTAATTGCGCCATAGCTAATTTACTTATTGTTGCATCGCATATAAATACGATTTATATGACAGCCAGATTTAGACTGACGAGCCAACTTTGTTCGCTTTACTTAAAGTATCTATTACTCAGTACTTTGAACTCTAACTAAAGGCATAGAAATTTACATACTTTTTCTAGATGTGTTAACCATAAGCCTTTTATAGAGCAGGTTTGCAAGTTTTTTATTTATTAGAAGCAAATTATTTTATAAGGTGACTGCGTTATCCTAAAGAGGAGTAATAGCATTAAAAGTCGATCTAAAAAATGCTTGTTTCATAACTCAATCTAATTTACATATTTACTATCAGCTAAGTAAACTTTTATCAAAAAAAAGAGTGAGAATGATTTTCCGATTGGCATCTAGATTAGCTGCTTCAGCCGCAAAGGTCAAAGCAAATATCTCGCTCTACTGACAATTTTCTCAACAAAAGTTAATTTTTTTATTTCCCAATATAGCTTAGTAACTTTGGCTATCTTAAGAACAGTATTGCTATAAGCTAGATATAATTGCATCACTAGTAATGGCCATAGGACGATTTATATTTCTAATAATTCATCAGGCTTAACTCATTTCGATCTTGGCATTTCTCAGATCGCGATTATTTCAGTGCTAGCCTTTTATGACCTAACTTTTATCTTGCTAATAGGTATGTTTTCATAGTTGACTGTGTACGCAAAAATTTCTGCGGAAGCGGATTCATTACTTAACCAAATTTGCTTACACTATTTATTGAATGGTTGATAAAGCTTGCTTGGGGTAAAAGTGGAAATAAAAAAACTACCCCGACTAATAAATCAGATTATATTATGTTTAACTTGAATATAAATAATATAAATTAATCTGATTAGATATTTATTTCTGGTCGATTGATTAGGTTGTAGATGGCAAATTCTTGCTAAAGTGAAAGCTATTGGTATTGCCAACAACAGTCTATCTTTCACTGATTAGTCAGAATATATAAGTCTACTTTTATAGAGGGCGAACGATGGGACTCGAACCCACGGATGGTGGTACCACAAACCACTGCCTTAACCACTTGGCTACGCTCGCCATTAACTATTTGAGTATAACACGTCTCTGCCGATTTGATCCAGAGAATTTTTATTCTTGGAACGGACTCAGTTAATTTGCAGTCTGATGACTAAAACAAATCATAGCTGACACAACATGAAAGCATCAACGATTATTGCATATTTAGGAGCCGCAGGGCTAGCCGCATTGGGCGTAATCATGGCGAAATCAAATCCCACTCAGACTGCATATGAAGACTATGCTGTGCAACGATTGACACAATATTTAAAAACTGATGTTTGTCAGAAAACTCAGGGAGTTATAGAAAATTTAATACATTTCAATTGTGAGAAAGCTGTAGATTCAGTTAATCCACAAATGCGGGGAATTATAGCCGGAACTACACAAAGGCAAGATTTTATAGTTTTTAGTATTTATCGTACTGATTTAAAATTAAATTCCTTTATACCTTCTTATAAATTTGAAACTGTCGGAGCATTTAATAACTTTTATACGTATTCTGCCGAACAGCAATAGAATCAAGCACAGGGAGAGAATTTGGTACTGGTTGGGAATACTTCTATGTAGACCTAAGGAAGGCTCTACCTTGTAATGAAACTCTGTCCTAACGTTGGCTGTCTGTATCAGCACAATTCTGACACGGCAAAATTTTGTACCAGATGTGGTAAGCCACTATTGCTTAAAAACCGCTATCATTTGCTGCATCAGATTGGACGTGGTGGCTTTGGTATCACTTTTTTGGCTTTGGACGAGCACCTTCCCTCTCAACCCAAGTGTGTTATTAAACAATTCTGTTGTCCAGAAACCAGTGGGGAAAGCTTTGAGAAGGCTGTGGAATTGTTTCGTCAAGAAGCAGTTCGCCTGAGTGAGTTGCAGCATCCCCAAATACCCCAACTGCTGGATTACTTTGAACAAGAAAATCAGCTGTGTTTGGTGGAAGAATGGATTGCGGGACGGACGCTAGAACAGGAGTTGCAGCAAGGAGTTTTAAACGCAGAGCAAATTGGGGAACTTTTAAAAGAGTTGTTACCAGTACTGCAATTTATTCATGTCCGAAACGTCATTCATCGGGACATTAAGCCAGCAAATATCATGCGGAGATCGTCAGGAAAGCAACTCGTTTTGATTGACTTTGGAGTTGCTAAACAGATTACCGCTACAGCTTTGCTACGCACAGGTACAACAGTAGGAAGCCCAGGATATATGGCTCCCGAACAAATGCGGGGAAAAGCGCTACCAGCTAGCGACCTTTACAGTTTAGGGGTGACTTGTATTTACTTATTAACGGGGATTTCTCCGTTTGATTTGTTTGATGTGACTAGCGATCGCTGGGTGTGGCGCGATTATATTTTAGGTAAAGATGCAGTAAACCCTCAGCTTGCTGGCATTCTTGATAAACTACTACAAGATGCCCTCTCTCAGCGTTATAAATCTGCTGCTGAAGTTCTGCAAGCATTGAACTGTGCGCTAAAGCTTGATTATTCCCAACCTGTAAAGAAACAGCCAGTTCATACATTAAAATCAGCCGCCGGAGTTGATTACTATCACTTGCGCGATTTACTGGCTTTAAGACAATGGCAATCAGCCGATCGCGAAACTTGGACGCTGATGTGTCAAGCAATTAGGAAACCTATAGGCAGCTTTTTTTTTAGTAGCGATATCGAAAACTTGCCTTGTGAAGATTTACAAATCATTGACGAACTGTGGAGCAAACATAGCAAGGGGCGTTTCGGTTTTAGCGTACAGAAGCAAATATATGAAAGCGTTGACGGTGACTATGGTAAGTTTTGCGCTGCTATCGGCTGGAATCTACCTCAGTCTACTTCTCCTGTTCAGAAATTATGTTTTCAGTTGTCAGCACCTCTAGGACACCTACCCTCTCACAATTGGGCTGGCGGTACTCAATTGTGGCGACACGTCAGTGCTTTAAACGCAAAACTGGCAAACTGTAATATCAATTTGGGATTTTAGCAAGAGGATATTCATCCACCCCGTTAAGGCGTAGGCTTTTCCACCGACTTTCTGTAACATATTACAAATAACTAGTACGATTTCAATCCTTGCTCATGCCATCTGCGTATTTGCTGGTATCTCATGGAAGTCGCGATCCGCGTCCAGAAATTGCTATGCAGCAGTTGGCGGGGTTAATACGTGACAAAATACAAAACTCCAACAAGCAACAAAATCTATTTGAGATAGCTTACTTAGAACTCAGTCCGGAACCTTTACACGTGCAAATCGAGCAATTTGCCGCAAGCGCTGTTGCTGCTAATTGTAACCGAGTCAAAGTTATACCTCTATTTCTCTTGCCGGGAGTACACGTAATGAAAGATATTCCCGATGAAATAACTCTAGCTCAAGCGGCTTTGGGTCAAAAGATAATCGTTGACCAAGAAGCATATATAGGCGCTCACCCCAATTTAGAAAGCTTAATTGCCAAACAAATGGCTACCAAAAATACAGCTGCATGGATTCTATTAGCTCATGGTAGCCGTCGCCCTGGCTCGCAACAGCCACTCGAAGCAATGGCTGAAAATCTCGGTGCAATTACAGCTTATTGGTCTGTAGCTCCGAGTTTAGAATCACGCGTCAAAGAATCGATCGCTGTTAGCAAGAGAGAGATTGCAATTTTGCCATACTTTTTATTCCCTGGTGGCATAACCGATGCGATCGCTCAATCGATAGAGACGCTAAAATTACAATTTCCTCTCGTAAATTTCCATCTGGCACAGCCCTTGGGAGCCAATACAGCAGACTTAGCCCAACTAATTTGGGATTTAATAGATACATGAACCGCACAGATACACAGGAGAACAAGTTTTTGGGCAAGGTTTATTTGGTAGGTGCGGGGCCGGGAGATCCGGGACTGATGACTCTCAAGGGCAAAGGTTTGTTGGAATGTGCCGATGTTGTCATCTATGATGCCTTGGTGAGTCCAGCAATTCTGGAAATGATTAACCCCCAAGCAGAGCGAATCAACGCCGGGAAGCGGATGGGGCGACATTCTCTATTACAAGAAGACACAACTCAACTTTTGATTGAGAAAGCGCAGGATCGCGCCATAGTCGTGCGGCTCAAAGGTGGCGACCCGTTTATTTTTGGTCGCGGTGGCGAAGAAATGGAAGAATTGGTAAAAGCAGGAATTCCGGTGGAAGTTGTGCCTGGTATTACCTCCGGAATTGCTGCACCAGCCTATGCGGGTATTCCGTTAACTCATCGGTTGCATAGCTCTTCTGTCACCTTTGTCACTGGTCACGAGTCGGCGGGTAAGTATCGACCGACGGTAAATTGGAGCGCGATCGCCCACGGTTCGGAAACTATAGTTATTTACATGGGGATTCACAATCTACCTTATATTGTCGAGCAATTGACAGCAGCAGGCTTGAGTTTAGAAACACCAATTGCTTTAGTACGTTGGGGTACGCGACCAGACCAAGAAGAATTGATTGGCAAAGTGGGCACAATTGTCGAACTAGTAGAAAACACTGGATTTGGCGCACCTGCGATCGCAGTCATTGGCTCAGTGGTTAATATGCACGGTATTTTATCTGGTTGCCGTCCCAAGCCTTGATGGGGAGTATAGGGAGTGTGGGGAGTGTGGGGAGTGTGGGGAGAAATGACCAATGACTATTGCCTTTGGACTCTTGACTCTTGACCTTTGACCAATGCCCCATGCCCCATAAAAAATGACAAAATGACAAACAAGAAATTATAAATGACAACGTGCAAATCACAAATAGCTACTTGTTAATTTGTAACTATTCGTGATAGAATACAATTCCACTCAGTCGCTGATTTAATCGCACTCAGTAAATCTTCAGGAGTATATGGCTTAGTTAAATAGACATCGGCACATTGTTTCCTCGACCACAGATGATGAACTGCCTGATTCTTATTACTACAGACCACAATTGGCACTTTTTGACTAGTTAAATTAATTTTCAGAAAGCGGCACAACTCAAACCCACTCATTCCTGGCATCACGACGTCGGTGACAATCGCATCCGGTCTTTCTTCCAATGCAATTTCTAAAGCCTCTTTCGCACTAGAAGCTTTAACAGTTTTGTAACCCCAATCTCCGAGATAATGAGCGATCGTTTTCCATTCTCGCAGAGAATCTTCAACAAGCAGAATTTTCCCAGCCCAAGTAATACTCAACCCTCAACCCCTTAGAGAAATATGTTGGTCTGGTATCGTTATACTGCTGATTTTGGAATTACACCAGGTGTTTACACCATGTGCTGAAAGATAATCTTCAGTAAATCCCCTTGCGTAAACGGCTTAGTTAAATAACCTGAGGCTTTCACCATCTTGGCTTTTGCTCTATCTATCAAACCAGTTTTTCCTGTCACCATAATTACAGGCGTATTTTTAAACTGTGAATGTTTACGTAACAGAGAACACAACTCATACCCATCTAAATTTGGCATGGTAATGTCTAATAAAATTAAGTCGGGTTTGGTGCGGAGAATTTCCATTAAAGCTTTTAATGAATCTGTTACTCCCACAACAGAAAACATTTGCTCATCCAAAAAGTTTTTGATAGCATTCAATACGCTTGGGCTATCATCAATGCAAAAAATAGTATAAATTTTTTTGTCATTAGGAGGTGAAACTTGGTCAAGACTATTACCTCGATTATGAGTATAAGCAGACAAATAGTTGGGGTTTTCTATTACTTGGCTGCTACCAGTTCTCATTGCTGAGGGAGGAACTTTAACGGAAGGTTGTGATGGCTTGTGACGTGGAAACGCTCCCGATCTTTGAGAAATTGGCGATTGTCCAGCAGATTCTCCGCGATATTTTTGGCACTGTTCAACCAATAGGCGTAGATTTAGATAACAGAACTTTGGCAAATCATCCAAAAAGCTTTCAGGAATAAATTCGTAACTTCCTTCTTCTACTTTCAAAAATGAATCTAAAACTTCTAGTGCCAATTGTTCTATCAAAATTCCGGCTTGGGCAGCACTAATATATTTCTGATTGACTAACCAACAAATAGCTAAATAATCGGGATTTGGTATTGCCTGATTCTCAATACCAGTTTCAAATATAGCTCGTAATTGTTGATCGATTCCCTGAGGAATCGTAGAGATTTGCTGACTCAATTGCTGCAAGTTTCTATACAGGGGCTCAAAAATTTTCTCCGAGTAGCAAGCATAGATCAATTTACCTTCATCTATATATATTGACCAGGAACCTGATGTAGTAAACACCTGTAAGCACCCGGTAACAGACTTATTAGTGACTTTTTTTAAAAGAGATAGAGGTTGTATTTTCTGAAAAAACCGATATCTACTAATAGGAAGTGTCTTCATTGGGACGGCTCTAGTATAAAAGCAATATTTGCAGTTGAATGTTGTGGAAACCCTTCCCCAGCATCACAGGGATTGAGTCACAGAAGTGCATTCAGATAAACATAGCGCTTCTTATCTACATGAGTACAGGCAAATTGCCCACTCTTAAACTCCCCACTCCCTGTCACACTATAGTGCATTGAACTGCACTCGTGCTGAAGTAGAACAGCCTTGCTATTGCCAAATAGCAAAATGGCTATACTTCCTGCTTGGAAACAGTATTCCAAAAATCAGCTTGACTTTCTGTATCTTTCGCTAATCTAGCTCAGATCGCAGTAACGCTAGTGTTTACTAGTACACTACCGCCTTCAAACTTGAGAAGACGACAGCACTACTGGTAAGGTTGTTCGCGTTATGAGATCGCAGCTAATTCAGCTCTGGCTCTGACTCCATTTAAACTCACCGTATTTATTGTAACTAAGTAAACAAACAGTTGATTATTTTATCCAAATTAGAGATTGTGGAGGCTTTCTATGTATGTTTGGATAAAATTATTACTTTGTACAATAATAGTGAATTACTATCAAGGGTGAGTCAGTTAATTTTTGATGCGATGATTGTGCGTCATCAGATTTAATTGCTACCGACTTGGCAGAAAGCAAGCTTTTTACGAGCATTAAGCAAATTTAACTGTAATGGAAGGAAATTAGCTACTTGGCACGATATTAAGTCCTAAATTCTCAAATTTACAGAGAAATTTCCAGAATTGCATAGTAAATCTCCGTAAGTTTGAAAACTCTGGCTAGACTTGTTTTCTATGTACCGCCGCGTTATCGATGTCTGATACCGAACCAGCGCACAAAATTTTAGGTTAGTAGCTGCTTTGGGAAACTTCTGAATTTTTTCATTGCTTCATAGGCTAATTTCATTGCTAACAGCAGATTGCAATAGTAAGTAGCTGAAAATTATTATTTTTCAGCTAAATGGTAGATATTAAGTAAGTTCGTTAATAAAACCTAGGTTACTTCAAAATTTAGGAACAGTGAAAGAAAATATGTGAAATTTATGATAAGTAAATCGAGGAAATATAAAAAAAAATTTATTTATAGCCATATGAGGGTTTGGGAAATTTTTTGGATTTACCACTCCTGGCTGACTATAAATGTACAGTAATTATCATTTTTTATTTATCAAATCATCATACCATTTTTGATGTCGAATTGCTTTGTGCACCTGGATTATAGAAATTCATCTGCCGCCTTGTTTTTGACAATTGTTATTAGATAATTAAAAAAAGCTAAGAATTCAAATCTCATTCAGCCCTAGTATTATAAATAAACTTTTGAGAGATTGCTGAGGGGTTATACACCTCATATCAAATTATTCGTTTTGCGTCATCGATCGTTAGATATCTACAAAAATTGTAGAGACCGTAATGTACAGTCTCTACATTTGTCATTAACAACAGCCATTAAAAAGGTGAACCAAAAAGATTCACCTAAATCAGGCTTTTGCTTAAACCAGCTACACTATGGGAACGACCATTCTGAGCAAATCGCTTTTGCAGAATTTGCCGATAGGCTTCTTCATAACTATCAGTCATCTTCTGGAAGCTAAAGCGGTTTTCTACATACTTTCTACAAGCGTGGCGGTCTAACTCTGTGACTTTATTAATAGCGGTTACGAACTCTTGAATATTTTCGCAGAGGAAGCCTGTTTTTCCGTGGTCAATGACTTCGACTGTAGAACCAAGTTTCATTGCAATCACTGGCGTACCTGAGGCCATAGATTCAACCATGACTAAGCCAAATGGTTCTCGCCAGGTGATCGGGAATAAAGTCGCTACTGCACCTCCCATGAGGGCATTTTTTTGTTCGTGGTTGGCTTCGCCTAAGTACTCAATTTGTTTACCGTCAATTAAGGGTTTGACTTCTTTTTCGTAATATTCCACATCTACGACATCAACTTTACCAGCAATTTTTAAATGCCAGCCAGCTTTTTTGGCGATCGCGATCGCTAAATGTGTTCCTTTCTCTGGAGATATCCGTCCCAAAAATGCTAGGTAAGGAGGATCGGTGGGTTTTGGATGAAATTGATAACTGCTAACATCAATGCCGTTATATGCAGTGGCTACATAGTTCAGTCCCAATCTTGCTTCTCGTTGAGCATCAGAAATACTGATATAAGGTTGATGTTTAGCAAATTTAAACATCTTTTCGTTGTCAGGGGTAAAAATACCGTGCAAGGTATGAACTGTGGGAGTTTTGACCAGGTTCGCATAGGGTAAGGCTGCACAACCCATATGGGAATGAATAATATCAAACTCTTCTGCTCGTCCGTAGACTGAACCCAATTGCAACATCTCGTAGATGCCATACTCTTTAACATTAGGGTCGAGTCTTAAAGCACGAGGGTGAACTGATTCTAACTCTGCCAAACTGATAGAATCACCCGATGCAAATAGCGTAACTTCATGTCCGCGCCGTACCAGTTCATCGGTCAGCAACCCCACTACTAACTCTATACCTCCATAACCTGGAGGTGGTACTCTCTCCCATAGTGGGGCTATCTGAGCAATTCGCATCACAAACCTCCTGAAAAGTTAGTCTTGGCTGAGAGTTTTTGCTATCTAAGCTTAGGATTTAAGGAATATTTTCAAGTACTACAATCTAAGCCCAAAGCTCTCTTTGAACGCCAAGCAAATTATGAATTACATTAGAATCCTAAGCTTTCACTACCAGCTTTTTCTTCTACCTTTGTAGGGAAATTATCTTCTACTTCAGAGATAAATTTTATATTTTTGACTGCAAATGCACCACATCTCTATCTTTAGGCTTCCTACAAATGCGCGTGAAATTCATAGATTTAGGACTATGATAATGATTTATCAGCATTATCAACTAATTGCAATTACTACCTTTTGGTGGATACTTGAATCGAGAATTGCCAGCAAATGTGGTTGTAATTGTAGAAAACTTGAGTGTTTCTATATTAGATAGTATTGACTTTTTAATATAACGAGAATATAATTATTGGCTGATAAAAAATAATTAAAAAAATAACTAACGTGAATATTTCTCCATCTTCAAAAAAACCGCGTGCTGCATGGCAGGCGGTTTTATCAGTAATTATATTTATCTTTATGTACTTGCCTATACTTGTTCTTGCTTTTTATAGTTTTAACAAGTCGCCGTACAGTGCAAGTTGGCAAGGATTTACCCTCGATTGGTATCGCCAATTATTTAGCGATGAGCGAATTGTCTCAGCTTTGTGGAATAGTTTGATAGTTGCCTTTAGTGCGGTGGCGATTTCTGCCGTGTTGGGAACTTTAATGGCTGTGGGTTTGGCACGTTATCAGTTTCCATTAAAGAAATTGTATCGAGGCGTTTCTTATTTACCGTTGATTATCCCCGATATTGCGATCGCAGTCGCTACCCTAGTTTTTTTAGCAGCATTTGCGATTCCTCTAAGTTTGTGGACAATTATCGCGGCTCATGTGGTATTTTGTCTCGCCTACGTCGCCCTTGTGGTTTCTTCCCGACTCTCGCACTTAAATCCTCATTTGGAGGAAGCAGCTTTAGATTTAGGCGCAACACCAGTACAAGCTTTCATCAAAGTATTATTACCCCAGTTAATGCCTGGTATCATTGCTGGTTGCCTCTTAGCTTTTGTCCTGAGTTTAGATGATTTTCTCATCGCTAGTTTTACCGCAGGTAGCGGTTCCAACACTCTACCAATGGAAATTTTTAGCCGCATCAGAACTGGCGTTAAACCTGATATTAATGCTCTCAGCGTTATCTTAATTTTAGTTTCGGGAATCGTCGCTTTTGTAGCAGAATTAATTCGCGCCTACGGAGATGAAATTTAAATTTTCTAATTACTTGAAAAGTAAACTTACTCTAGCAGCCAATTTGCATCGCGCTGCATCTATTAATAAGCTTTGATAGTAGCTGTATTTACAAATACAACGATAATTCTGTTGACAATTCTAGGAAATTGCTATTATTATTTTTTCTGTAATGAAAATGATTGCTCTCATATATACTCATATTTAAAAAGTTACAAACAGAAAACAACAAATAAATAAAAAGGCTATATCTGTATTTACTTTTCTAAGTACGTACATAGATTAAGTCTGTCCATATTTATTTGTCTATACATCTGTTTTCACTTCGATAATATTGGGGCTAACTTTGGACAAGATGCTACCTCCCCTACACTATGCAAATCTGCCAAAATCCCAATTGCTCAAATCCATTCAATCATGATGGCAATAGATTTTGCGTAAGTTGTGGACACAGCAACTTTGGCAAACTACTAAGAAACCGCTACCGTGTCTTAAGGCTATTAGGTGAAGGTGGGTTTAGTAGAACCTATGCAGCAGAAGATGTAGATAGACTAGATGCACCCTGCGTCATCAAGCAATTTTTTCCGCAAGTTCAAGGAACCGGACAACGACAGAAAGCAGCAGAATTCTTTAAGGAAGAAGCATTTCGGTTGTATGAACTAGGAGAAAATCATACTCAAATTCCCAGATTACTAGCTTATTTTGAACAAGGTTCTAGCTTATATCTTGTACAAGAATTTATTCAAGGTAAAACTCTTTTACAGGAAGTTCAAGGACAATGCTTTACTGAGCAAGAAATTCGCCAACTGTTAGCCGATTTATTGCCAGTTCTTGACTTCATTCATTCGCATAATGTTATTCATCGAGATATCAAACCAGAAAATATTATCCGTCGCGATAGTGATGGTAAACCTGTATTAATAGATTTTGGTGGTGCTAAACAAGTAACACAAACTAGTTTAGCCAGACAAGCTACAGTAATTTATACAATTGGTTATGCTCCTACAGAACAAATGGCTGGCTTTGCTTGTCATGCTAGCGATTTATATGCTTTGGGTGTAACTTGCGTGCGTCTTTTAACTCAATGTTTGCCCTTACAAAATAGTGATGGACAAATTGAAGATCATCTTTATGATGCCATGAGTGCTAAGTGGTTATGGCCGGAGCGTTTGCAAAAAAATGGCATTAAGATTAGCGATGGATTAGCCAAAATTTTAGATAAATTACTTCAACATTTACCAAAAGATAGATATCAATCCGCAGCCGAAGTTCTCGATGATTTAAAGTCTACAACTACATCAGAATTAGAAGCCGAGATTTTAGCAATTTCTCAGCAGATATTATTACCTGTATCAACACCAACAAGACCCCAAAAAGACATCAAACCTCTACCATCTTTACAAAGCTTTGAATTTGACGTAGTTACAGTAGATACAGCAGGTAGAGAAGTCAACCGCGATCGCCGTTATGGTAAATACTTTATCGAAGAATTGAATAAAGCGATCGCCCTAGAAATGGTATCAATTCCTGGCGGTACTTTCTTGATGGGTTCGCCAGAATTTGAGGGTGATGCTGACGAACGTCCCCAACACAAAGTTAGAGTCGCACCCTTTTTTATGGGTAAATATCCTGTAACTCAAGCACAATGGAAAGCCGTAGCCGCCTTACCAAAAGTCAAACAAGCATTAAATCCCAACCCATCGAAAAACAAAGGCCCAGTTCGACCAGTAGAAAATGTATCCTGGCACGAAGCTGTAGAATTTTGTCTCAGACTCGCTGAAATAACCGGACGCGACTATCGTTTACCCAGCGAAGCCGAATGGGAATATGCTTGTCGCGCAGGAACGAAGACATCCTTTCATTTTGGCGAAACCATCACTTCCGATTTCGTAAGTTGTAGTAATAGCGATACTAAAACCCGCAAAGAAACCACAAACGTCGGCAGTTTTGAAGTAGCAAACGCCTTTGGATTGTACGATATGCACGGGTTAGTTTGGGAATGGTGCGCTGACCCTTGGCACAACAATTATCATGGCGCACCCACCGATGGAAGCATTTGGGAAGAAGGTGGTGATATTCATCGCCGAGTGTTGCGCGGTGGTTCTTGGAGTTTCGGTGCAGAACTTTGTCGCAGCGCTAGCCGCAGTTGGAATGAGTCAGATGGCGGCTTGAGGATTTGTGGTTTTCGGGTGGTCTTTTCTGCGGAAGGGATGCTTTAAAAGCAAGTTTAGAAATTGCACGCTACCACTAATACAAATTGAAAAAAATAATGCAACAGCTGGGTAGGGAAGAATTTTCCTTACTAATTATTTATGCGTTGCTAACATTATTTTAACGAGTATAACTGTTGTGACTCATCAACTAGCGTTTGTGACTGTTGTAGTAGCAGTTGTGACTTCTTTTACTAACACTTGTGACTGTTGTAGTAGCAGTTGTGGCTGTTTTAATAGCACTTGCAACTCTTATACTAGTGTTTGTGGCTGTTTCACTAGCAGTTGTGAATGTTGTAGTAGCAGTGGTGAATTTTTCACTAGCTTTTGCAACTCTTAAAGCTGCGATCGTGAATAATTTCAGTAAATTTACTGGATTTATTATTGAATTAGTCAGAGTACTTTAAAATTGATTTGCTTCCCCAGCCAGTGATTTATATACTTTGGGTACGACTTGTGCGTGACTGGTACTCATGAATAAGCTCAATTGTTATGACTCAAGCCTTACCAAAAATAGTCACCTTTGATGAATTTATCGCCTGGTAATTACTATTATCTTTTATTCCTAAGTTGAATTATGCAGAACGCTGAGAATCCTGCAAAAAATTCTCTAGAAATAATCCAAACCACAGACTTAATTGACTTTATTCCTGTGTTAAAAGAATTGGAATTTGGCGATACATTTAAGTTAGCAATGCTAAAGTGGTGTGGAATGGGCGATCGCGATCGCTCAATAGGTTTTTGGCAGGTTTATCTAGCAAAGCTAGAAGCAGAAACCATAGGTGTCATGGGACTTTACCAGCTAGTTGATAGTCCTTCAGAAGTTGTCTGGGTAGGATGGTTTGGAATCCGTCCAAAATTCCGAAGGCAAGGATGGGGAAGAATTATAATTAATCAGCTAAAAGAGTACGCCAGAGAATTTGAATTTCAACAGCTTTGGGTATACACAGATAATCCTAACTTAGCTGCTATATCATTTTACGAGAATTGTGAATTTGTCAAATTAGGTGTAGCAAAAGATATTTGTCCGGGCAAAACACATAGTTTATCAGATATTATTATGATGTTTAATTTATAGCAATTCAAATAATGTTTGTAACAGATAAATTCTTTGTAGGGAACATCAGTAAGATAATTTGATATACGAAAAGATTGTGGATGTTCCCTACATATCTGATTTTTTAAAGCGGCATACATGGGTGAGGGTTTAGCAATGCTAAACCCCTACGAAAAAACTCTTTTTATTAGGATAGGTGTGAATTAGTACGAAATTTCATGGAACACAGAGTTAAACTGCTAACTTCACACCCCGAATTGAATAATCCAATAACTCCATCGGGTGAATTACAGAAATATTCTTACCCTGTAAATGCAAATGCTTAGTAATTTGCAAAGTACAGCCGGGATTAGCAGAAGCAATTAAATCAGCACCAGTATTAAGCAAATTCTGTACTTTTTGCTGACCTAATTCTTCGGCAACTTCCGGTTGCAGCATATTATAAACACCTGCACTTCCACAACACAAAGCCGCATCTAAAGGTTCTTTTAACTTCACCCCTGGAATTTGTCGCAACAACTGACGCGGTTGTACGCTAATTTTTTGTCCGTGCAATAAATGGCAAGCATCTTGATAAACCAAATTCAAAGGTTTATCTGTAATTGGCAATAGTTTCGCTGTTAAACCGACAGTTGCCAAAAATTCTTGAGCATCTTTTACCTTAGCGGCAAATTCTTTCGCTTTTTCCCGATATTCTGGGTCATTTTCTAAAATGTGACCGTACTCTTTTAATGTATGTCCGCAACCAGCAGCATTGATAATTACAAAGTCTACATCAGTCTTGGCAAAACTATCAATCATCTGCCTAGCTAAAGCTTTCGCCTGTTCGGTTTGTCCTTGGTGTTCGGGAAGCGCCGCACAACAACCTTGCGATCGCGGGATCACAACTTCACAACCATTCGCTGTCAATACCCGCACCGTTGCTTCATTGACAGGAGAGAAAAACAGCCGTTGCACGCATCCCAAAATCATCCCAACTCGATAGCGCTTCTCACCCTTTGCTGGGATAACCGTCGGTAAATTATTTTGAAAGGTTTTCAAAGTAATTTCTGGCAGAATTGATTCCATTGCTGCCAATCGGGGGGATATATTTTTGAGCAAACCCGTAGCGCGAACGAATTTAGAAAACCCCAACTTTTGATAAGCCATCAACGGTACGAGTAACATTCTGAGAATGTCGGGGTTGGGAAACAGAGAAAATATTAATTTACGAACCAATTGATCTGGCAAACTGCGGGTATAATTCCGTTCAACTTGGTGACGAGTTGCAGAAATTAACTTGTCATACTGCACGCCAGAAGGACAAGTTGTGACACAAGCCAGACACCCCAAACAAGAATCAAAATGTTCTACCGTTGCCGTATTTAGTGCAATTTCACCTTCATTAATTGCATCCATTAAATAGACACGTCCCCGAGGAGAATCCATCTCCTTACCCAGCACTCGATAACTAGGACAAGTCGAAAGACAAAATCCACAATGCACGCAACTATCAATTAACTTGGGATCTGGTGGATGATTTTCATCAAACCCCTTTAAATTCTTTAAACTCGCCGTATTATTAACAGAATTTTCTGAAACTTGCATAATACCTCTTCTTTGTGTCCTTTGTGCCTTTGTGGTTCGTTTACAACCTAAATCCCACCCACAAACCGACCAGGACTTAAAATATTCTTGCTATCAAACTGTGCTTTGATCCGCCGCATCAAATCCAAAGCATTACCCGTATATCCCCAAACATCAAATTTTTCTTTAACTGTAGCTGGTGCTTCCAAAATAGATAGAAACCCACTATGAGTTTGGCATATTTCGCGCATTTTCAAAGTTTGCTTTTGGCTATTTAAAGACAACGCTCCCAATCCACTACTAATATGAATAAAACCTATTTCTACTTGATTTAAAACCTCAACAGCAGCGCTAGGTAATACTCCTATTTTGCAAGTAATTGGGAAATCTGTAGCAGAAGATTGTATTTGTTCTGGCAATCTCTGCCATAGATTAGTTTCATCTTGTGCTACATAAATTGTGCCAGCTAAGTCCAATTGTTTGCCAACTTCCAACAATCTGTTTGCTTGTTCGTTGACACTTTCACTAATACTTTGAAACCGAGCAATTAATCCCAAACCCGTACCCAAACCCAGACTAGATACGAGTTTATTAGAAAGTAAATCCGCTTGGGTTGGTGTTAATGCCGAACCGCGTAAAGTAGCGGCCGCGTCAGACATCGCCTCTGCTGTGCCAGTTAGTACCACCGTTGCTGAAGCTTCTTGCTGTGGATAAACTCGAAAGGTTACTTGAGTGATAATTCCCAACGAACCGTAAGACCCAGTGAACAACTTCATCAAGTCATATCCGGCAACATTTTTTACCACTCTTCCCCCAGCTTTGGCAATTTGACCATCAGCACGCACAAAGGTAATACCTAGCAACTGGTCGCGCACGCTACCATAACGTTGTCTGAGGGAACCTGTATTCGCTGTAGCAACAATACCGCCAATGGTTGCAAGCTCTGGTGCAGTGGGATCTAGCGCCAAAAATTGCCGATATTTTGCCAAAATCCCTTGGATATCGGCGAACTTCATGCCAGCTTCTACTGTAATAGTCAAATCTCCAACGGCGTGTTCAATCAGTTGATTGATGCGTTCTGTACTTACCACCACATCAATATCACAAGCCAAACCACCCCAGCTAAGTTTACTAGTACTACCGCAGGGGAGGACACGCCAATTTTGACGGTGTGCTTCGGCAATAATGGCGGCTAGTTGTTCTTGAGTGCGGGGATAGACAATACAACTGGGATATTTACCAGCAGCCATTGCCTTTTGGATAGATTCTTTACGAGTGGGTTCAAGATTTTCCCAGAGATAGACAGCATTTTCTTCATTGACGATAGATGCCAAACTAGAAGCGATCGCATTCATCAGTTTATTTTTTACGCCCTATTTCTAATTTACTGGCTAACCTCACTAAAAAAGTGCTGAGTGCCTTGAGCTATTAGAACTTGCTACTCAACACTATATAAAAAAACTCCACCCACAAGGCGATGGAGTTTTGCGGTGTATTTCAATAAACAGCCTCTCATACTCAAAATTACTGCCAATACCGCCAAAATCCGTCTTTTTATGCTGAAATGCGGTAAATATATAATTTAAAGTTTCTAATTTAACTTAATACTCGGTAAAACTTTTTACGTACAAACACGGAAGAAATAAAACTAATGATGACTTAAGCTGACTATAGGAAATTGTCATCTTAAAATCTATATTTAGTCATATTTGACCAATATAGAAGTTATATGACTGTAAATTGTATATTTATTTTTCAGGGTAGCAATGTCATCAATCTATAACCTTCCAGCATCAGATAAATCTGATGTGATACAGGATATGCACTTAGATTACTGTCATATCTTTATAAATAGGCGATTATGCCTGAAACTGCCACTCACGTTATAGCAGTTATAAATTATTTTCCTCCACTTCATTCATCTTTGCACTTTGTGAAAAGAGCAATTGCACTCTTAAAGTGTCATATCTTAGTGTTAACAGTAATATTTTGATAGATATATTTTACTGAAAACGCAGAAATTCTTAACTTAGATGCTATTAGCATGATGGAGAATAATTGAGCTAGGCAATAATTATTCTTTAAAGTTTGAACTATTCAACTGAATGATTTGCTACAGCTTTGATGTAGTTATTGAAAGTTGCCACTATGCCTGTATTAAACTATGTCACCCAAGACTATATCTTGACTTTTGCTCCTCACACACCTTTAAAAGAAATTCTCATTTACCTGGGGCAAGCTGGAGAAAATATTGACATAGACAATGGCTCATTTGTGGATGCCCATACTTTACATACTTACCGCAGCCAAGTTCAAGTAATTGCAGGTAAATCGCCACCTAGTTTTAATCATCTTGGTGCTAGCAAAAGAACATCACCAATTAATCAAATCGCTCAACCCATTGATTGCATCTATGTTGTAGACAAATTGCAATTATTAGGCATAGTCACACTTACTGACGCTATCAGGCTAATTAATTCTGGGATAAATTTGTCAGTAGTTAAACTTGCTGACGTAATGAAAGAACCAGTTATTACTTTAGAACGGGATTTTGATGTTAATAAAACATTGTCTCTCATTCACGAGTATGGCATACGTCATCTACCTATTGTGAACGATCGCGGACAATTATTAGGAATTGTTACCCCAGAAAGTCTGGCTTTGGGTTTACAAAAGGAACTTACAAAAATCAAAGAGAATTTGCAGCTAGAAATTGCACAGCGTTGTTCCTTAGAAATGAGCTTAAAAAAAGCTGAAGATGAGTCAGAAAGACTTATTGCTCAAGCAACTAATGAATTAATCATAACTAATAATGAGTTGCAACGAGAAATACGCGATCGCCAGCATATCGAAGAAGCCCTACGATATAGAGTTGAATTTGAAAAACTGATTACTGCTATATCAACTCATTTTATTAATCTCGCTCCTGATGAGATTGAGAACGGTATCAACCAAGCATTGCAGCTAATTGGCGAAGTTACTAATGTCGATTGTGCTTATGTATTTGTATTTGATGAAGATAGCAAGATAGACAATACTTATAAATGGTACGCTGAGGGGATAGAAAAGCAAATTAATAACTTACAAGATATTAGAGATATCGTTTTCTTATGGGGAAAAGAAAAGCTGAGTAACTTTGAAACTATTCATATCCCTAATGTTGATGACTTGCTACTTCCAGTTAGTACAAAAAACCTGCGATCGCTAATTATTGTGCCGATAATATGTAGTGGTTTGCTAATTGGCTATTTAGAATTTGACTCAATTAAAACTCCAAAAAATTGGACAGAAGATAGTATTACCATGCTAAAAATGGTAGGAGAAATTCTGGGAAATGCTTTAGAACGCAAGCGTGTAGAGCAAGCATTAAGAATCAGCGAAGAAAGATATATTCGGGCTATTAGTGCTGGGAAAGTGGGAATTTGGGAATTAAATACTAAAACTAATGAAATCTATATAGATCCCAATTTGCTAGCAATGCTTGGCTACACAGAGGAAGAAACTCCTCAATATTATGATGATTGGCTCAAGTTTGTTCATCCTGATGATGTCGATTATGTAAAAAATGCACTCAATCAGTATTTAGCGGGGATAACTCCGAAATATGAAATTGAGCATCGAATGCTCAACAAAGATGGTAGCTGTATCTGGTTTCTCAGCCGTGCTACACTCCTGTGTAAATCGCAAAATAATGAGTGTTTTCTAGCTGGTTCCAATACTGATATTACTGCTCGGACACAAGTAGAGAATAAACTCAAAGTATCTCTGAAAGAAAAAGAGATTCTCTTAAAAGAAATTCACCATCGCGTTAAAAATAATTTACAAATTATCTCTAGCTTGTTACGTCTACAAACTAGATATATTAATGATGGAGAAACCTTAGAAATTTTTCAAGATAGCCATAATCGTGTTCGAGCTATGGCTATTATTCATGAAAATCTATACCAGTCTCATGACCTTACAAAAATTGAGTTTTGTGATTATGCCAGGAGCTTAACTAATAATTTATTACGTTCTTATGGAGTGAAATCTAATATCAAAATTGATTTAAACATTAATAATATTTCACTCAAAATAGATACTGCGATTTCTTGCGGCTTGATTATCAATGAATTAGTTACTAATTCAATCAAACACGCTTTTGTAAATAAGAATTCAGGTGACATTCATATAGAACTTATAGAGACAGCTAAAAATCAATATTCATTAGTTGTTAGCGATAACGGTGTGGGATTATCTAAAGATATAGAAATTTATAAAAATCAATCACTCGGATTGAAACTAGTTTGGAGTTTAGTAGAACAGTTAGAAGGTATGATTACATTTAATACTTCATTAGGAACTTCATTCACAATTACTTTCAAAGAACAAAACTAAGGATAGTCTAAAAATGAAAGAAAAAATCCTGGTTGTTGAGAATGAAATAATTATTGCCTATGATATCAAGACTTGTTTAGAAAAAGCAGGATATATCGTTCCCGCAATTGCAGCTTATGGAGAACAAGCAATTGCTAAAGCCGCAGAATTATCTCCAGATTTAGTTTTGATGGATGTAATGTTAAAAGGTGAGATGAGTGGTATAGAAGCTGCTGCTGAAATTGGCACTCGTTTTAATATTCCAGTAGTTTATCTCACTGCTTATTCAGATCAAAGTAACTTACAAAAAGCCAAAACTACCCAGCCTTTTGGCTATATACTTAAACCATTTGAAGAAACTCAATTAATTACTACTATTGAAATTGCATTAAATAAGCATCAAACAGAAGTGGTGATGCGCAAAGCTTTAGAGAAGGAGAAAGAAGATCAAAAAATTAAAAACCAATTTTTCTCGATGATTAGTCATGAGTTTCGGAATCCTTTAAGTAATATTTTTACTTGTACTGAATTACTTACAGATCGCAGCCATCAATTAACCGAAGCAAAGAAGGATGAATATCTTAATCATATTCAAAATTCCGTGCAACATCTTGAGCATTTATTAGGTGATGTTCTGTTGATAGGTAAAGCAGAAACAGGTAAAATCCAATTTAATCCAGAACCATTAGATATAGAAAAATTTTGCCAAAATTTAATAGCTGATGTTAAATTAACTGCTAGCGAAAATCACAATATTATATTTACAGTCCAAGGAAGCAGCGCCAGTAAAGAAAATACTATCACTAAGCAAACTTCGCAGGCGATTGGCTTGGATGAAAAAATGCTCCGCCATATCCTCATTAATTTGCTGACAAATGCTGTGAAATATTCACCACAAGGCGGCACAATTAATTTGGAACTTTTTTATGTACCCGGAGAAGTTATTTTCCGGCTTCAAGATGAAGGTATTGGAATTCCTGAAGCCGATCAAGAAAATTTGTTCAATTCTTTTCACAGATGTAGTAATGTCGGCAATATTCCCGGCAATGGTTTGGGTTTAGCAATTGTGAAACATTATGTAGAATTACATGGTGGGGAAATTTCTTTTGCTAGTAAACCGGGAATCGGTACAACTTTTATTGTGAATTTACCAATTTAAGTATAGATGAACGCCGATCAATAATCAGGGTTCATCTGTGTTTTTTTTGTTGACTCAATTCCTAGACATTAACGGCTTGTCTAGTTTCTTCTGACGAATAATAACTATGACTATCGTCAAGCCCTGTTAAGGCAAGTGATTCTCCTCCTGTAATCAATCTCGCGCCACGATTGCGGGTAATATAGTTCCATACCCACTGAACCATCACTATTAATTTGTTGTCAAATTCAATTAAAAAGTATATATGCACTAATAGCCAAAACAGCCATGCAAAGAAACCTCTAAGTTTAATAAAACCTAAATCTACAACAGCCAAATTTTGCCCAATCATGGCTAAACTACCACGGTTAATGTAATTAAAGGGAGGCAAAATATTACCTTGAATTCGCTGTTCAATGAGTTTCGCAACATATTCTCCTTCTTGCTTGGCTACTGGTGCAACACCAGGTAAAGGTTTGCCATCTTGATGAGAAAAGTTTGCTAAGTCGCCAACGACAAAAATATTGTCATATCCTTTAATACTTAAGTCTGATTCAACAATAACTCGTCCTGCGCGATCGAGTTCAACACCTGTGCGTTCTGCTAAAACTTTCCCCATCGGGGATGCTTTGACACCCGCAGCCCATAATATTGTTTTTGAGGCAATTTCTCTGAGTCCATCACCTTGTTTAAGAGTAACAATATCATCTTCAATATTGGTGACTAATGTTTTTGTTTGAACAATAACGCCCAACTCTTTGAGAGATTTTTCTGCTGCTTGCGATAATTCCGGATCGAAAGGTGGGAGGATGCGATCCATACCTTCTAATAACAGAATTCTGGCTTCTGATGTGTCAATATTACGAAAATCTTCTGTTAGGGTTTGGTATGCTAACTCTGCGATCGCACCTGCTAATTCTACTCCTGTAGGGCCGCCACCAACAATCACAAAGGTTAACCAAGCACGGCGTTTTACCGGATCTTTTTCTCTCTCTGCTGCTTCAAATGCTGTAAAAATCCTGCGACGCATTTCTATCGCATCTTCCACTGTTTTTAACCCAGGCGCGAATTCTTCCCAGTTGTCTTTACCAAAGTAGGAATGCTTGGCACCTGTAGCCACAATTAACGTATCGTAAGGTATTGCTTCGCCTTCAACCTGCACTGTTTGCGCTTCGGGATCGATGTCATTAACAGATCCCAGCAATACTTTAGTATTTTTGCTCTTGCTCAACACCGATCGCAACGGTGAGGAAATATCAGCAGGCGATAAAGTACCTGTGGCTACTTGGTACAGCAGTGGTTGAAATAAATGAAAGTTACGTTTATCGATGAGTGTAACGTTAACTGGAGCCTTGGCAAGTGCTTTTGCTGCATATAACCCGCCAAAGCCACCACCCACAATCACTACCTGATGGTGTGGGTTATTGTCAAGCAAATTTACCATAAGAAATATTTCCTTGTGTTACGGCTATTGTAACTATTCTTAATAAATATGTATCAAACTTGGCAAAACTCTTTCTGTTCACCTTGCACAGATTAAAAGATGATAAAAGTGAGCAAAGTTACATTTTTATGTAATTAAAGGTGAAGAAACCACGCCGTTACATAATGTATATGTCGTGTTCTGATTTCAAATTGGTATAATTTACTCCTCGACAAAAGTCGATGAGCATTTTATGATGATGCTATTAACTGAATGTTTGACAAATCGAAGTGAGGACAAAAACCTCAGGGATTCGTCAAAATCGCCAGAACCTTGACAAATCAATAAGTCCAGCGTTTGATAAATTTGGGAAGATGCCAATTATTAGCAATAAGGTCGGCTGAAAATGACCAAAATTTTCGGTTCGTCAAAACCCTTCCCAGGAAGCTTGCTCTGTAACAGTTTCAGCACCGAGCTGTTTCCACTAGCTATTACCCCGCAAGGGGATTGAAACTGGCTAGCGATGCCTACTATAACCGATTAAGTTTTCGTTTCCACTAGCTATTACCCCGCAAGGGGATTGAAACTTATGATTAACCACTGTTAACTGCCAATGATCATAGTTTCCACTAGCTATTACCCCGCAAGGGAATTGAAACGTCACTACTCTTTGACTAGCAGCCAAGTATTTATCGTTTCCGCAAACTATTACCCCGCAAGGGGACTGAAACGGAAGTAGCACGTCGCGTTCCTTGTCGCCTTTCCCGTTACCATTAACTATTACCCCGCAAGGGGACTAAATAGACGATCGACACGACAGGAAATTGAGAAGATTCAGCGTTTCCGCTAAACATTTCAATAAGATAATTCTTCTCGCAGCAAAGCCCGAAACCCCGCCTGTTGAAAATGTTCGTTAGCAGTTAAAGCTTCAGAAATTCCGCTATATTGCATGACAATAAAAGATACGCAATCAATAAACCGCCATTCTTTCTCAGAGCGATCGCAATATAACTGAAAAGCTCTGTCATAAAGTTCTTGAGATAGAGGTACAATTTCTACCTTAGAGTCTGCTGCTAGGGCATTTAATAACGTGACTGCCCCATGACGTAAGGGTTGTTTCGCTAAAATATTACCAATTTCTAACATTACGGCTTGTGTAGTTACTAACCGCGTGCCTGCTGTTTCTAAAAGTTCTGCTAAGTGGACAGCGCGCCGATGCAAGTTATCTTGCGGTGCAGCTAAAGCGATCGCAAATGTTGTATCAAGAAAGACTTCAGACCTCATGCTGAATTTTTAGACCCTACAAATATTTGTCAATTTTGGTAGACCAATCAGCTGGCCCTGAGAGATTGAGCGATCGCGCGGTCATTAAAAATGATACACTCTCCTGTTTCTCTGGCGGTAAAACTTCGATACTCAGCCTTACACGAGTATTTGCTGGTAAAGCTATTGATTCAATAGGATAGAACACCCTGCCATCAAATACTGCTGTGATTTTTTCTGCCATAATTTTCCTAAAGCGCTGCAATTATATCCTAATCTGCTTCTGGCTTTACTATGGCGTTAATTTTGATACTTGGAAATGATTGGGTGTCATTGGTCATTTGACTTTTGACTCACAGCTTACAAGATACCCAAATCCCACGCCCGTGTTTGGCAAATTCATCAATAGTTTGCAGCGAAAGTTCGTGGGTAGCCATAGCGTGCAACATTGGCAAAGGTAAGGTGAGATGATGCGCACCTGCTTGTAGAGATGCTACTGCTTCTTCGGGAGATTTGATACTAGCTGCCATAATTTCTGTACTGCTACCCGCCACCACACTAGCCATTTGCTGTATCAAAGCTACTCCATCACCTAAAAGTCTAGTAGCGCGATTGACATAAGCGATCGCATATTTCGCACCCGCCTCTTTTGCTACTGCTGCTTGAGATGCATAGTATATTCCCGTAACAGCACAGGAAATTTCTCCTGCTAATGCTGCAACTACCTGAAAGCCAACCAATGATGCTGGTATTTTTAATACAGTCTGGTTGCCAATAATTTCAAAAGCCGCCCGTCCTTCTGCCAGCATTTCATCAAAGTCAGAGGACATTAGTTGGTAAAACACGGGGCCTGTAGTCAATTGTGCCAAGCGTTTGAGTGTAGTCTCTACTGGTAAATCGCTTTTCGCCAAAAGAGTTGGGTTGGTTGTGATCCCTTTTACCCAACCCATTTCCTTGGCAGCTTGGGCTTCAGCAATAATTGCCGAATCGAGATAAATGCTCACGTGTCTCTCCTTAGAAAGGTTGTGTCGCTGTCATTTTACAGCTGATACTAAGTTAGAAGTTGGGGATTTAGGAGGGAGTGTGGGGAGTGTGGGGAGTGTGGGGAGTACGAGAAAGACAAATGACCAATGACATTTCACAGAAGATCTCAAATTAATATGAGCAATGGCTGAACACTACACATATAAGAAAGTCAAAAAATCCCTTCACGAAGCTGGCGTCAAATTTGTTCGCATTCTTTGGTGCGATAATGCCAACATCATCCGCGGAAAAGCTGTTCATTTAGATATGTTGTCTCACTATTTTGAACATGGTGTGGGCATTTCCGCCGGAGAACAGGGAATACCTGTGATGTATGATGCGATCGTTCCTAACAGTGGTTTGGCACCAGTGGGTGAAATCCGCTTAGTACCAGATTGGTCTAGTTTGACGCCTATACCTTATGCTCCCGGCCATGCCCGTGTCCTAGGAAACATGGTACTAGATGGCAAACCTTGGGCGTTTTGTCCGCGAAATTTCCTCATCCAGATGATAGCGGCGGCGAAACGTGAAGGATTAGAAATTCAAGCAGCATTTGAAAACGAATTTTACCTACTGCGGCAAACATCTGAAGGAATTGTGCCCACAGACTCCACGGTTTTTGCTTCGACGCAATCAATGGATATTAATCGTGAAGTAATTGATGCGATCGCTGATGCACTGATTGCCCAAGGAATACCTGTAGAGCAGTATTATCCAGAATCCGGCCCCGGTCAACAAGAAATTTCTATGCGGTATACGGATGCTTTACAAGCCGCTAACTGGCAAATTGGATTTCGTGAAACTGTAAGAGCAATCGCTCGTCATCATCATCTTACAGCTTCTTTCTTACCCAAGATCTTCCCTGATGCGGCTAGTAGCGGTTGTCACATTCACCTCAGCCTTTGGCGTGACGGACAAAATCTCCTACCAGATCCCCAAGGTGTCTGCGGTCTTTCCCAAATAGCAAGAGCATTTATTGCAGGTATACTAGATCATCTCCCCGCACTCATGGCATTAACTACCCCTAGCCCCAATTCTTACCGCCGCATCCGTCCCCATACTTGGAGTGCTGCTTTCCGTTGCTGGGGATTAGATAACCGTGAAGCCGCTGTCAGAGTACCCAGCGACCCAGGTTTACAAAGTTCTAGCCATTTTGAAGTAAAAACTGTGGATGCATCAGCTAATCCTTTCTTAGCTTTAGGTGCAATAATTGCAGCTGGATTAGATGGCGTGCAGCGAGGTCTAGAACCACCCAACCCCGTAGCCGAAGATCCCGGACACTTATCAATTGAACAACGTAAAGCCAATAGTATTGACGCCTTACCCACAAATTTAGGGGAAGCGTTAGGGTATTTTCAACAAAATAAAGTCTTATTAAATGCTTTAAATCCCCAATTATCACAAGCTTTTTTAGCAGTACGTCAAGCTGAGTGGGAAGCAATGAAAGATTGGGAATTAGATGCCGAAGTAAAGTTGTTATTGGAGAGATATTGATTTGCGATTTGTCAAGGGTCAAGAGTCAAGAGTCAAAAGTCAAAAGTCAAAGTCAAAATTTTAGTTTTCAAGGTGCAACTTTCAGGCTCAAAGTTGTGGCTTTCAAGTTCAAAGGAGCAACTTCCAGGTTCAAAGGCGCAACTTCCAGGCTCAAAAACGCAACTTTCAAGCAAAAAGGCTCAACGTTCAAGCTCAAAGGTGCAACTTCCAAGCAAAAAGGCTCAACGTTCAAGCTCAAAGGTGCAACTTCCAGGCTCAAAGGCGCAACTTTCAGGCTCAAAGGTTCAACTTCCAAGCAAAAAGGCGCAGCTTCCAGGCTCAAAGGTGCAACCTCCAAGTTCAAAGGTTCAACTTCCAGGCTTAAAGGCTCAAATTCCAAGCTCAAAGCCTCACAAGAAATGATAAGTTCACGCCATGATGAGTCCCCTGTGTCCCATTTCCCCCCACACTCCCCACACTCCCCACACTCCCCAACTAAGCGAATATGCGACTCGACCTTGCTGATATTCCCTTAATTGACCAACACGCGCACAACATACTTCGACCGGAAGTAGCTGCGCGTTATCCTTATGCGGCGGCTTTTACAGAAGGATATGACGAAGAAATAGTTAACAATCATGCCCGTCACACTTTATTCTATCGGCGCAGTCTGCGGGAAATTGCGGCGCTACTAGAATGCGATGCACAAGAAAATGCGATCGCAGCCCGTCGGCAAGAATTAGGATTAGAAAATCTCACGCAACTTTATTTCCGGACTGCTAACCTGGAAGCCATTTATTTAGATGACGGATTGGAAGTTGAGAGTATCTTACCCCTCTCATGGCACGAAAAATTAATACCCGTGCAAAGAATTCTCCGCTTGGAAGTAATCGCCGAACAGTTAATTCCCCAAATAGCAGATTTTAAAACTTTCTTAGCAAGATTCACTAGCGAAATTGACCCGCCACCACCAGGGGTTGTCGGCTTTAAAAGTATTGTTTGTTATCGTACTGGTTTGGATGTTCAGCCTGTGACGTTTGAAGTTGCAGCATCTCGCTTTTACGAAATCAAACAACAGCTAACGAATCAACCATTGCGTTTAGTTGATAAATCTCTGATTGATTTCTTACTACAACAAGCTTTATTAATTGCTGCTAAACATCAGCTGCCATTACAATTACATACCGGCTTTGGCGACCCCGATTTAGATTTACGATTAGCGAATCCGCTACACTTGCGATCGCTCTTAGAATTACCCCAGTATCGTCACGCACCAATAGTACTGCTACACGCTGCCTATCCCTATATGCGCGAAGCTGGATATTTAGCTTCGGTTTATCCCCAAGTTTATTTAGATTATGGTTTGGCAGTACCATCCTTAAGCGTATCTGGGATGCGAGAAGCAATTAGGCAATTACTAGAGTTAGCTCCTACCAGTAAACTTATGTATTCTTCTGATGCTCATTCAATTCCAGAGTTGTATTATTTAGGAGCAAAATGGGGTCGCCAGCTATTGGCAGAAGTGCTAGACCAGGCAATTGAAGATACAGACTTAACAGTGAAGGAAGCGGAGGCGATCGCTACTGCAATTTTACGCGAAAACGCCATATCTCTATATTTGAAAAAAGAGCATAGGGCATAGGGCATTGAGTGATTTGTCATTTGTCATTTCTCCCCACACTTCCCACACTCCCCACACTCCTTCATCTCCCCCTGCCCCTCTGCCTGATTTTCTCAGTTGCAAAACGCCCCGCAATTGTGACGATTACGCTAGAATTGTTAAAGCTTCTTTACAGAGTTTGTACTTTACCCTCAATTCTGTTAAAACAGCCTGGCATCGTAAACATAAGATGTACATCTGAAAACCCCCTCTAGAGTTCACCAAAAGCTTCTATGACGCTCCCAATTCGTAACGTCGCCATTATTGCCCACGTTGACCACGGCAAAACCACCCTGGTTGATGCACTCCTCAAACAGTCCGGCATTTTCCGAGAAGGTGAAGACGTTCCGGATTGCGTTATGGACTCCAACGCCCTAGAACGGGAACGGGGAATTACAATTCTGTCTAAAAATACAGCAGTTCGCTACAAAGAAACACTAATCAATATTGTTGATACTCCAGGTCACGCTGACTTTGGTGGTGAAGTCGAACGTGTACTTGGCATGGTTGACGGTTGTATCCTAATTGTCGATGCCAATGAAGGCCCCATGCCTCAGACACGCTTTGTACTGAAAAAGGCTTTGGAAAAAGGACTGCGCCCAATTGTCGTCGTCAACAAAATTGACCGTCCCCAAGCCGATCCCTACGGTGCAATCGATAAAGTATTAGATTTGTTCCTGGAATTAGGTGCAGACGAAGACCAATGTGATTTCCCCTATTTGTTTGCCTCAGGTCTGGCTGGCTATGCCAAAGATGACCTAGATGCAGAAGCGGTGGATATGCAACCTTTATTTGAAGCCATCCTCCGCCACGTACCACCACCAGTAGGCGACATCAACAAACCTCTACAATTACAAGTCACAACCCTAGATTATTCTGAATATCTGGGACGGATTGTGATTGGTAGAATTCACAACGGTGTTATCCGTGCTGGGCAACAAGCAGCATTAGTCACAGAAAACGGCTCAATTGTCAAAGCCAAAATCACCAAGTTGATGGGCTTTGAAGGCCTGAAGCGGGTGGATATGGAAGAAGCATCCGCTGGTTATATTGTGGCTGTAGCTGGTTTTGCTGATGCCAACATCGGGGAAACAATTACCGATCCCAACGAACCGCAAGCTTTACCATTAATTAAGGTCGATGAACCAACCTTACAGATGACCTTCTGGGTGAATGATTCACCTTTCGCAGGTCAAGAAGGTAAATTGGTGACATCACGACAAGTACGCGATCGCTTGCTGCGAGAATTAGAAACTAACGTCGCCTTGCGTGTTGAAGAAACTGATTCTCCTGATAAATTCTTGGTTTCTGGTCGTGGTGAACTTCACCTGGGTATCTTAATCGAAACCATGCGCCGTGAAGGTTATGAGTTTCAAGTATCTCAGCCACAAGTAATTTACCGCGAAGTCAACGGACAACCTTGCGAACCCTACGAACTTTTGGTTCTGGATGTCCCCGCAGACGCAGTTGGTAGCTGTATCGAACGCTTGGGACAACGCAAAGGCGAAATGCAAGATATGCAACCCGGTGGTAATGACCGCACCCAGCTAGAGTTTGTCATCCCCGCCCGTGGCTTGATTGGATTCCGTGGCGAATTCATGCGGATGACTCGCGGCGAAGGCATCATGAACCACAGCTTCCTCGATTACCGTCAACTCAGTGGTGATATTGAAGCCAGAAACAAAGGTGTTTTAATCTCTTTTGAAGAAGGCGTATCTACCTTCTACGCTATGAGAAACGCTGAAGATAGAGGCGTATTCTTTATTACCCCAGGAACTAAAGTTTACAGAGGCATGATTGTGGGAGAACATAATCGTCCCCAAGACTTAGAACTGAATATCTGTAAGACCAAGCAACTGACCAACCACCGGGCTGCTGGTGGTGATGAACTAGTACAGTTACAAGCACCAGTAGATATGAGCTTAGAGCGTGCTTTAGAGTACATCGGCCCAGATGAGTTGGTAGAAGTCACACCCCAATCAATTCGCTTGCGGAAGATGGCGAAGAAATTAGCTAAACGCTAAGTAAAGTTATTTAATTGATTTACAAAGCCTGCATCTGCGGGCTTTTTTATTTTGTGATAAGTAAGTCGGTGCAAATAATCATCACTATTTGTACCAAAGCGCGGCAATGTTTATTTGGGAATGTGGTTCAGGGCGAAATGCAATTAAATTCTTTAGGTCATATTGCCTTCAACTGCTGGCAAACAATACCCGAACATTTTCCCCACATTGAATTAGATGCATTTGTCGTCATGCCTAACCATTTACACGGCATCTTAATCATTACCGATAAACTTGCAGTATTACAAAATTGTTGTGCCCTAAATCAACATCTTGACAGCAACAAAGAAAAATTCGGTAAACCTGTACGTGGTTCTATTCCTACAGTTATTCGCAGCTATAAAGGCGTTGTCAGCAAACGCATTAATATAATTTGGCATACGCAAAGACAATCAATCTGGCAACGCAATTTTTACGAACACATTGGCAGAGAGCAAAAATCCGTAGATAATATCCGGGAATATATTTTAAATAATCCCCAGCGTTGGGCAGACGATCCCGAAAACACGCAACATAATTCTGATGAGCAAGATTGCTTTTTTGATATGGCTTTTTGATTTAAACACTTCCCACACTCCCTTTTGTTCTATTTTTCAACCAATGGCAGAGTGAAGAAAAACGTACTACCTGCACCAAGAGTACTCTCAGCCCAGATTTTCCCACTATGTTGATTGATGATACTACGGCAAATTGCTAATCCTAAACCTGTGCCGCCTTTATCGCGAGAGTCAGAAGCGTCTACTTGCTGAAATCTACCAAATATCAGTTCTAATTTATCAGCTGGGATACCTCGTCCGCGATCGCGGATCTGGAATTGTACGCGATCTGTTTGCTGCTCGACGCTAATGGTAATAGTGGAGTTGGGAGGTGAGAATTTCAGGGCATTACTTAATAGATTGGTAAGTGTTTGAATGATGGCGTCAGCAGCCGCCCAAACTTGAGCGTTGGTAGGGTGGATATCAAAGCTAATATTTTGCTGTTTGGCGATCGCTTTTACTCCTGCTACTGCTTGTTGAATTAAATCAGCGGCTTCACAGGTGGTTTTTTTCAGGACAGATCGACCTGATTCTAAACGTTCCAAATCGAGAATATCGTTAACTAGGCGGACTAAGCGCTCGCTTTCGACGGCTGCAACCTCAATCATCTGCTTGGACTTCTCTGGTTTTTGGTCGTAGATACCGCTATTTAATAAGCCTAAAGCTGCTCGAATCGCGGTTAAAGGAGTGCGGAGTTCGTGGCTGACAATACTGATAAACTCACTCTTGATTTGCTCAACTTTTTGCAGTTCAGTAATGTCTTCGGCAATCCCACCAACGCGAATTATTTCCCCTCGTTCATTTTCGATCGGAAATGCGCGATCGCGAATCCAACGCATGGAACCATCAGGGCGAATGATGCGATATTTTGTATCAGATTGGCCTGTTTTTAACTGTTGGCTAAATGCCAGATCGACACGAGAGCGATCGTCTGGGTGAATAGCATCTAACCAATCAGAAAAATTCTGATAAACGCTTTGGCAACTTCTTTGCCAGATAGTTTCATAAGCCTTGCTCACGTAGAGAACTTGCCGAGTGTGAATATCTGTCATCCAAAATACTGCTTGGATGTTTTCTGCCAGTTGACGAAACTTTTCTTCGCTTTGGCGTAAAGCATCTTCGATCCGTTTGCGCTCAGTGATATCTTGGTGAACCGCGACTAAAACATCGCCGTAGTCGGGATGGCTGAATACAGAAGTCGTTGCACTACACCAAAATGGCGTACCATCTTTTTTGACATTATGGACTTCATAGGTAGCTTCACCCTGTTGTAAAACGGCAGAGCGAATGGCTTGATTGACATCTTCCGCAGTCACCGATTCATGGGCATAGTTCAATATCGAAACATGCTGTCCGTTGAGTTCGCCAGAGTCATAGCCAAACATCTGCTCAAATTTAGGATTGGCATAAACAATAACTGCATTATCGGTTCTCACTAAGCAAATGCCTTCGGCCATGTTGCGAGTTATTACAGCCTGAAGCTCTAGCATTTTTTCTGCCTGTTTGCGATGGCTAATATCAAACAACATTGAACGGCTCATGACAAAGTTGCCTGCTTCATCTTTAATTGCTGTAGCATTTAAGCTAACCCATCGCGTTCTACCATCTTTATTAACAATCTCAAACTCCAGATTATTCAGCCAACCCTGCTGCTTTAATTTAGGAAAGTTCTCCTGAAAAATCTGTTTAGCTTCAGAGGTGACAAAATCTGAAAAATTCTTGTGCAGAATTTCATCGCGGGTATATCCTAGCCACTTGAGTTCTGTGTCGTTAATCCGAATTAAATTACCCTCTGCATTTAGGGAGTGATAACCACAGGGTGCATTGTTGTAAAGATCCTCAACTTCATGTACGTATTGCTGTAAAGCTGCTTCTGCAAGTTTACGCTCGGTAATATCATTGTTGATTTCTAGGATCTTAATTGGTCTACCAGCACAATCTTTTTGTAACACCCAACGGCTGGCTAAATTAATAGGTTGAGCATCCCGGCAGAAATGAATTAGTTCTCCTTCCCAATAACCTTTTTCTAACAGTTCGGCTTCAATTTCTGCTAACGGCTGAGGATATTGGGTTTTCAAGAGCGTATGCAAGATTTGCCCTAATGCTTCGCTTTTCTTCCAGCCGTACATCTGCTCGGCTCCCTTGTTCCAAAAAGATATCGCCCCGTTGAAGTCGCGGGTGATAATGGTGTCGTGTGCCAAATCTAGTAGTTGCGCTTGTTCCTCAAGCACTTGACGCGCCTGGTGTTGTTGCATTAGTACTGCTAACAGGCGATCGTTTACTTCTGTCAATTCTAATGTGCGCTCTGCAACTCGGATCTCTAACTCTTCTTTGGCTTGTTTCAGTTCTTTCTCGGCTTGTTTGCGCTCGGTAATATCTGTACAAGTGCCGATCCACTCGCTAATGCCATCAGCATCCGGAATCGGCAAGCCTCGAACGGCAAAATCGCGGTAATTACCATCTTTCATCCGCAGGCGATACTCAGTTTCAAACAAAGTAAGATTTGTGTAAGATTCTTGCCAGCATTGCAAAGCGCGATCGCGATCTTCTGGGTGAACAAAATTCAGCCAACCCAATCCCAAGCTTTCTGCTGTGGATTGTCCGGATAGTTGTTCCCAAACCTCCGGAGCGACTATCGTCATGCCATCAGCATCAGTGCGCCAGACAATCTGAGCCGAAGCATGAACTAAGGCGCGATATCGATGTTCGCTCTGCTGTAAGGCTTCTTGGGCTTGTTGGCGTTCTTTGAGTTCAGTCTGAACCTGAGCAAACAGATCTGCTTGCTGAATCGCAATGCTTACCTGCGCTCCTAACTGCCGCAGCAGTTCAATTTCTGAGGATTGCCACTCATAAGGATCTGTGCAGTGATGGGCAATCAGTAGTCCCCACAATTCATCTTTGTTGAGTATTGGAACAGCCAGATTCGCCTTTACCTGGAAATTGGCCAGCAGTTCGAGATGACACGGGTTAATTTCGGCACGATAAATATCAGATTTCGCTGTGACTAAGCCTTCTTTAAATGGTTGTATGTAGCTTTCGCTAAAGCAAGGATCGTAGATATTAGTAGATAAGATGGCTGTCCAGTTGGCTCCCACAGATTCGACAACCACAGTGCCACTCCAGTCAGCAGAAAACTGGAAGATGATAACGCGATCGCAATTCAGGAACTGCCGGACTTCATCTACGGTGGTTTGCAGGATCTCTGGTAAATTGAGCGATCGCCGGATGCGCTGAGTGATTTCCATCACTAAACGTTGTTGTTCAAATTGCTGTTGTAGCGCTGCTTGTGTTTGTTTGTGCTGGTCGATTGCCGCGATCGTTCCTGTCATGCGTACAGGCCGATCGGCTGCATCATAAAATGCCTGTCCTCGCCCTTCGAGCCAGTGGATGCTACCATCTACCCAAATAATCCGATACTCGTGCTGGTAGCTGCTATGAGTTTTTAGCGCTCGTTGTATTGCCCGATCTACAGACTCGCGATCGTCAGGATGCAAGTAAGCCGCAAATGTTTCGTATTTACCATCAAAAGTCCCAACAGCCATGCCAAATAACTGTTCGTGTTCTGGCGACCATTTGATTTCTCCAGTCACCATATCCCAGTCCCACATCCCCATCTGTGCCGCTCCTAGAGCCATCCGCAGTTGTTCGGCATTTTCTTGAGCTAATTTTTGGTTGAGTTGTAGAATTTTCTGTTTGCTGTTGAGAAAGTTGCTGGTGAGTCGGTTAATTACTAAGGCAATCAGTAAAAAAACGCTTAACTGCAATACATTTTGTGGTTGAAATAGCCAAAATTGATATCGCGGGTAGAGAAAGAAATATTCGATTGCTAGTGCCGAAAGCACAACTGTAACTATCCCAGGAAGCGAACCGCCATACCAAGTACTGATGAGGATTGCTATATAAAAAAAACCACCAAAAATTTCAGGTAGCAGCCGTTCTAGCGAAAGTTTTAGCAACAGAGCGATCGCAGTTGAGCCAATCGCCACTCCATAGGGCAATAATCGCGAATAAAGTCTCATATTCTTTACCTCTCCCTGGCTCCTGCTGCAAAGGCTTGCTGAAGGGATTTTGCATCAGTATATGCTGTCACTCCCAGAAACGGTAAATCCCCCACTGAGCATCCTGCCACATCAATTGGTATAACTCTAAACTATTTAATATCGGCATTTCTCAATTTAGTAATACCATATCTGCTGATGTCTCAATTAGCACTTTTCAAAATCTCTGATATTAATTCAAAGCTAATTTAGCTAGGATTACTGGTTCATCATCATACAATAATCCCTGGCAACAGAATTTGTTTGTAGTCACTTGGCGTAGAGGCGGTGGCGTCTCGGAGAGAAGCGACTTGTCGTGAGACATCACAGTTGCAGAAACTGAGGAATTAGCCAGTCCAGTAAAATTAAGTCATAAGTAGGGCGGTGCAATTAATTGTATGCACAGCAAGCTTCTTAAGATTTTTATGTCCTCCACAAAAATAATGACAAATATATTATTGTTTCGATGGCGGAATATACTCCAACCTTTTGGCATCGAGCCAAGATTAATCGATCGAGCCTTTAAGCAAGTAATTGATGCTTACTCTACTCCTAACCGCTACTACCATACACTCAAACATATCGAGCATATTCTCGCTACCATTGATAGTTTACAAACCTATACCCAAGATTTAATTTCCGTACAACTTGCTGCTTGGTTGCACGATATAGTTTATGATACTCGTGCTCAAGATAATGAAGAAAAAAGCGCGGAATACGCTGATGATTTATTGAGTAATTTAGGGCTACCAATTAATAATATTGCTACTGTTAAACGTCTTATTCTCAATACAAAACAGCATCAAACTACTGCGGATGATTGGGATGGCAAAGTTTTACTTGATGCAGATTTAGCTATTTTAGCTGTTAACTCAATTCAGTATCAGGAATACGCTCAAGCGATTCGCCAAGAATATGCATGGGTTCCAGAAGCAGAGTATATTAAAGGTCGTAGGCAAATTTTAGAGCGATTTTTGCAGCGTCAGCGTCTTTATTTTACACCTTTAATGTTGGAGGTTGCAGAAGCATCTGCTAGAGCTAATCTGCAAGCAGAAATTAAAATTCTTAACGTGTAATAAATTCATAGATAATAATTTTAAGTGTAGGGTAGGTATTGCCCCACCAAAACCTGAATATAGTGGGCAATGCCCACCCTACTAAAAGGATATTGATTAAAAAAATGGGATGCTCCCTTGATAATATCTATAAATAAGTTAACGGTAATGAGAAACGTCAAGACCTTGGTCGCAAGTACCTTGATGTTATATATAAATGAGTTAAGGTTAATAGAAAACATCAACATGTTATTTATAAATGCCTTGATGTTATCTATGAATGAGTAGGCAGTAATAAAAAACATCAACATGTTGTTTATAAATGCCTTGATGTTATCTATGAATGAGTAGGCAGTAATAAAAAACATCAACATGTTATTTATAAATGCCTTGATGTTATCTATGAATGAGTAGGCAGTAATGAGAAACATCACGACCTTAGTCATAAATGCCTTGATATTATTTATAAATGGGTTAAAGTTGCTAACGAAAGTTGATTTTGAAAGCGCAATCGTCCAAGTGCTTTGAACTGCGATCCATCACGCTGAATATATCAATGCTGGAAAACAACTCTGTCACGATCGCTGAGATAAAATCAGCCCAGAATCGTCTTTTGGGTATTGCTCGCCAGACACCTGTGCTAACTTCGAGAACAGTTAATGAACTAACTCATAGCCAGGTGTTTTTTAAGTGCGAAAATTTTCAACGCACGGGGGCTTTCAAGTTTAGAGGGGCGTACAATGCATTGGTACAGCTACCTGAAGCACAAAAGCAAAAAGGCGTTCTCACCTATTCATCGGGGAATCACGCCCAAGCGATCGCTCTTGCGGGAAAATTACTAAATATCCCGACAACTATTGTTATGCCTGATGATGCGCCCGCAGTTAAGCAAACTGCTACTCGCGGTTACGGGGCTGAGGTTATTCTCTACAATCGACAAACCACCAACCGCGAAGAACTAGCGCAAAATTTAGCAAGCGATCGCGGACTGACAATCATTCCGCCTTACGATCATCCCCATGTGGTAGCCGGACAAGGTACAGCCGCTTTAGAACTGATCGCAGAAGTTGGCGAACTAGATTTGTTGTTGGTTCCTTGTGGCGGTGGTGGATTAGTTTCCGGTTGTGCGATCGCTACTAAAGCACTTTTACCACACTGTCGAGTCATGGGTGTCGAACCAGAACTAGCCGACGATGCAACCCGTTCCTTTCACAGCAAAACGCTACAAACTGTCAATAATCCTAATACTATTGCTGATGGCGCTCGTACTCCCAGCTTGGGTAAAATTACTTTCCCTTTAGTACTGCATTACGTCGATGATATGGCGACAACATCAGAATCAGCAATTGTACGTACTATGTTTTTCTTATGGGAACGCTTAAAAATTGTCGTTGAACCTACAGGAGCGCTGGCAGCTGCCGCTGTATTAGAAGGTGTGGTGAAATTACCAGAGGCGAGAATTGGTGTAATTATCAGTGGTGGAAATGTAGATCTGTCACAGGTTGATAAATTATACCAATTGATATTGTAGAACGATTTATATTTGCCGGAAACCTATGAGGCGATGGACTTGGACGAATACATCTGGAAAGGCTAAGGGGGTAATATTACCTGTAGTTAGTGTCAATTCAGTTGTGTATTCCCCATGTTTTAAGTCTCGAAAGACTTGCAACTGCAAAGACTTGAGGTTGACAACCCAATATTCAGCAATTCCGGCTTCTGCGTAGATTGCTTTTTTCTCACCTAAGTCTTTGCTCAAGGTAGAGTTGGAGAATTCGATTAAAAAGAAAATGTCTTCAGGGTAGGGATGGTGTTGTAAGTAGATTTCCCCTAAAGGTTTGACAATAGCAATATCTGGGGATGGTTCTGAATTGTTAGGCAGAGTTATGGGTTTAGCATCGCGAATTTTTGCTCGTTCGCCCAGTAGCGTGCGGAGATAATCGGCGGCTTCAGTATTGTAGTAAGCATGAGGTTCTCGTTCTGGGGGCATAACGATGAGGTCGCCGCGTAATAGTTCAATGGGCTGATCGTCAAAGATACCTGCTTCTATTGCTCGGTGATAGCGTTCAATTGTCCACTTAAAGGTAGTTACAGTCATGGTAATTTATGTAACCTTGTATTCTATCGCTGAGGCAAGAGGTGAGGAAAAGTCTGCGGGGTTTTATGAAATGCTGGCTTCTAACGGAATTGTAATCGCAAACTCGGAACCCTCACCGAGAATGGAGTTGACTTCTAGCGTGCCATTGTGTTTTTCTACCACAATTGAACGCGCGATCGCTAATCCTAAGCCGGTTCCTTTACCAACGCCTTTGGTGGTAAACAGATGATCGAATATCTTCTGTTTGACTTCATCACTCATTCCTGTGCCATTATCTTGAATCCGAATCACAACTTGCTGACCGTCGGCAGTAGTAGCTGTAGTAATTCTAATCTGGTTGGGATTGGCTTGAATGTCAGCAAAACTGCGTCCTTTGTTTGCGTCTTCTAAAGCATCGATCGCATTTGCCAAAATATTCATAAATACTTGATTTAGCTGTCCCGCATAGCATTCTACTGGCGGCAGTTGACCGTACTCTTTGATAATTTTAATTTCTGGGCGAATGTTATTAGCTTTCAGGCGATGTTTCAGAATTAAAATTGTGCTGTTGATGCCATCGTGAATATTGTAAGCAACTGGGCGATCGCTATCAGAACGGGAGAAAGTTCTTAAAGAAGTACTAATATCACAAATCCGATTCACACCTTCTCGCATGGAAGCGACTACTTTTGGTAAGTCTTCGCGGATGTAATCCAGGTCAATAGCTTCAATTTGTTTTTGAATCTTGGCACTGGGATGGAGATATTCTTGTTGATACAAATCAATCAAGCCAAATACATCTTGAATGTAGTCCAAAGCAGGTTGGATATTACCGCTAAGAAAGCCGACAGGGTTATTAATTTCGTGAGCGATACCTGCAACTAAATTACCCAAAGCAGACATTTTCTCACTCTGTACCAATTGGGTTTGTGCTTGTTGTAGGTCTTGGAATGCTTGCTGTAGGTCTTGAGAATGCTTGCGTAATTGAGCTTCAGCTTGCTTGCGCTCTGTAATATCTCGAAAATACCAAATTCTGCCATAGTACTCGCCAGAGGGCGATCGCACGCTTGTAGACCAACGATCTAAAATTCGCCGATCTTTTAAAACAACTTCATCATTACTATCTTGTTCGGGATTTTGGTAAAGATACTGTACTTTCTCTAAAAATTCTATCGGGTTTTCAATTTGCTCTATCGCCCATCCGAGAAGCTGGTTATCTTCGCCTGTTTTTAGCAACTCCTCTGGCATTTGAAAAATTTTAGCGAAGAGTTTGTTATAAAAAACTATTTTTTGATTTTCATCTACAAGTAAAATGCCGTCCAAATTCACTTCTAACTGTGCTGTGAGGATGGCTTGGATTCTTTGCTGTTGTTGTAAAGTTTCTTGTAACTCTTGGGTTTGCTGTCGCAGTTGGGTTTCCGATTGCTGGAGGTTTTGGTAAAGTTTGGCGTTTTCTAAAGCGATCGCTGCTTGCGAACAGAGGAGATTCAGCAATTCGACGCGATCGCCTGTAAATGCTCCCGCCGTCAGGTGATTTTCTAAGTATAAAATCCCAATTAACTTACCTTGATTGAGTATAGGAGTACACAAAGCACTCTTAGGACATTGGTGCAAAATGTAAGGGTCAACGGCAAAGATGGGATGATCGATCGCATTGGCAATTACCACCGACTGCAAGGTATGTTTAACGGTATTGACTAGGGTTAGGGCTACAGCTTGAGTTTGGTGAATGGGAACCGAATGCGGCAAACTAGGGAGTTGTCCGAGTTCGGAAATCGCTTCAATTACCCATTCATTGTCCTTTGGTAGCAGCAGGACGCATTTATCAGCCCCAGCATTTTCAATTAAAACCTGGAGCAGCGTATAAAGTAATTTCTCTAGCTCGATTTCGCTAGCCACGGTTTGATAAGCTTTTAAGATAGTTGCCAAATCTAGCCTAGCCGCAGCAGTATTACCCCCTGATGTAGATTTATGGGGGTGAGAAAAGGTAATTAAAGTATCGGGAATAGTTGTGTCATGGGATGAGAATGCAGGTTGCCACGGTTGCCAAATTGGTGCTAATAGTTGCGGATAATGCTGTTCCAAATCGTTAACTTTAGCGGTTGCGCCCCACCGAGTATAAGCATAGTAAGCATCAATCGTATAAGATTGGGCAATTTTTTCTTTACCCCATTCCAGATAAAATTTAGCCGCTAGTTCGTTAGCCAATGCTGCTTCTTGGATGTATTCATGTTCTTGCGCTAGGGTGATGGCGCGATCGTAGAATTCAATGGCTGCTGCTTTGTCACCTAAGACTCGATGGCGTTCTGCCTCTACCAAATAATATTTGTGTAGGTGGTTCATCGGTGCGCGATCGCTCCATTTCTTCAGCTTTTCTTGATTAGCTACCACCTTTTCTAGATAGTTTGACCGTTCAGTTGGCGTCGCTGATGAATACAACGCCAAATATATTAAAGAACTATAGAATTCTAATAAAGTAACGGCAAACATCCCAACTACACCATTAACATAGCGATCGGCTAAAGCAACGTAGTCTGCGGCTGCTTGGTATTGCCTAAATAAGTAACAGAGAATGCTTTTATTAATGTAGAGATAATAAAGGGCAGTGTAATTGTTTGTTTGTTGGTGAAGCGGCAATAACTGCGTTTCATCATACACATCTCCGACTAACTGACAGGCATTTTGAGCGCGTCCTAGCAAATTTAAAACTGTTTGCTGACAAATTCCCAAAAAATGCAAAGTGACTTCCTGTTTTAGCTGATAGATTGCTTGTCTATAGGTAGCCATCTTGGATGCTAGAGTAGCTAATTCATGACCTGCATAATAAGCATTGGTACAATACATTTGGGCGTTTAAGGCACTACTTTCTAAATCCCCCGTTTCTAAACCAACTTTATAAGCTTCTTGGAATCGTGGTAATAAACTTTGAAGAGGTTCTTGCCAATGGCTAATGAAGCTATGAACAATGAAATAAGTTCGACATTTGCAAGCAATTGCTTGAAAGCGATCGAGGATATTCAAAGCTAGTTGTCCAAATTGATAGCCAGCATCCATATCACCGACGACACCGCAAAGCACCAACCCATAATCTGCATAAGAAAATGCACAAACGGCACAATTACCATCAGCAATGGACAAATTAATCTGTTGAAAAATTAGCAATGGCATCAGTGTCGAAGCTGCTTGATAAGCAGAGGGAACCATTTGAGTTAAAATCCGCATCACTGCTAGCTTTGCCGGATCGGTGATGGTTGGTGCATTTAACAAGTTGGGAATTGAAAGGTTTTGCCAAGCCAGCAGAGTTTGCTCTAATGCTTGCCCAATATCCGCAAAAGTCGGCTGTTCGGGAAACTCTACCCCTAATAGCTGTAGCACTTGTAAGCCAATCTGCACGGATTCTAATAATCGACTTTGAGCTTTGGCAGCTAGCATCTTAATTTCATACACCCGAATCTTTTCTAATAAGTTGTCAGTCCGGTGCAGAATTACTGCTGCTAGTTGTTCCATTTGCAGATAATTCGTATTTAAATAAGCTGCTTCGGCGGCGGCTTCATACAAAGTTAAAGTCAGGTAATACTGAGATTGCCAGCTATCCTCTGGTAATAGCTCGATTCCGGTTGTTAAATACTCGATTGCTGCACCATAAGCTGTTGCAGATTTAGCTTTCCGAGCCGCAGTCAAATTTAACTGAATTAGTTGATTGCGCTCTGACTGGGAAATAATTAAGCTGCGACCAATATTTAATTGATTAACAATTGCAAATATTTTTTCTTCCCAGACTGCTTCGGGAGTATTTTCTAGTAATATTTTTCCAATTTTTAAGTGAGTGGATTGTTTCTCCTCATCAGGAATCAAGGAATAAGCTGCTTGTTGGACGCGATCGTGTAAGAATTTATAACTACAGGAATTAGGAGGATTTATTTGCTCTGGTGAATTTTGAATTCTGAATTCTGGCTCTCGATCGAACTTATAAACGTCACTAGTAGGAATTATTAATCCTTCTTTCAAGACTTGCCACAGATTTGTTGCAGTTTCCAATACAGACATTTCACTCACAATTGCTAAAGTCTGCAAATCAAACTGATTTCCAATACAAGCAGCTAATTTTAAAACTGTTTGGGCGATTAAGGGCAACTTTTGTAACTGAAGTGCCATAAATTCAACCACATCATCGCTTAAAGCCGATACTCTAACCTGAGTAATATCAAATTGCCAATGTTGTGCTTCCCAGTTAAATGT
Source organism: Calothrix sp. NIES-2098 (assembly GCF_963875125.1). NCBI lineage: Bacteria > Bacillati > Cyanobacteriota > Cyanophyceae > Nostocales > Calotrichaceae > Calothrix > Calothrix sp. NIES-2098. The sequence goes on along the minus strand of NZ_CAWNKJ010000001.1, from coordinate 5,264,271 downwards.
AATATGTCCCTCTTCATGTAATGCTTTGAGAAATTGAGTGATAAAGAAAGGATTACCTTTGGTTTTGCGATCGACCCATTCGATGAGGGATTCCACAGCAGTAACTTGGCAATTCAGCGTATCTGCAATTAACTGATTTACCGCACAGTGACTTAATGGTAGTAGGGTTATCGCGTTCACTATTGCCCCTGTTTTTTGAATGCTATCCACAGTCAACATCAAAGGATGGGCAGGGGAAACTTCATTATCGCGATATGCACCAATTACTAACAGATGTCTTCTTTCCTGCATTAACAGTTGCAGTAAATTCAGCGATGCGGAATCGATCCACTGCAAATCATCCAAAAACACTACCAATGGATGTTCTGCGGTAGTAAAAACTTGCACAAAGTTTTGAAATAGTAAATTAAAGCGATTTTGGGCTTCACTACCAGCAAGTTCTGCGGCTAGGGGTTGTTTACCAATGATGTGTTCGAGTTCAGGAATCACCTCGATTAATACTTGCCCATTCTCACCCACAGCTGCCAGGATTTTGGTTTTCCATTGTTGCAGCTGGCGATCGCTTTCAGATAGCAATTGCCCAATTAAATCGCGAAAGGCTTGCAAAAAAGCAGAAAACGGACTATTACGCTGAAACTGGTCGTATTTACCTTTAATGAAATAACCCTGTTGCCGCACAATTGGTTTATGGACTTCATTAATTACCGCAGTTTTGCCAATGCCTGAGAAACCAGCTACGAGGATGATTTCTGTATCACCTGCGCTAACTCGCTCAAAAGCGTTGAGGATTGTTGCTACTTCCTTTTCCCGTCCGTAGAGTTTTTGCGGAATCAAAAAGCGATCGCATATATCGCGCGTTCCTAATGCAAACGGCGTAACTGTACCATTATCTTGCCACTGAAGCCAACAATTTTCTAAATCGAACTTCAGCCCTAAAGCACTCTGATAGCGGTCTTCGGCATTCTTTGCCATCAACTTGCTAATCAATGCAGACAATACTTCTGGTATTTCGGGATTAATTTGGTGAACCGGAATCGGCTGCTTGGCTAAATGACAATGCACCAACTCAATCGGATTTTCGGAAACAAAAGGTAACTTTCCGGTAAGCAATTCATAAAATGTCACGCCCAGAGAATAGAAATCGCTACGATAATCAATTCCCCGGTTCATCCGTCCCGTTTGTTCAGGTGACAGATAAGCCAATGTACCTTCCAGCGCTTTGAGATTCTGAATTTCTTGAGTTTCGTGAGGTAACAGCGAAGCGATGCTGAAATCTATGATTTTGATTTGCTGAGTTTCTGGGTTGATTAGGATATTAGCTGGCTTGAGGTCTTTATGTATGACTCGGTGTTGATAAAGTCCATCTAGGGCTTCTGCTATTTGAATTGCTATGGGAAAAAATACAGAAACTCCCAGTTTGCCATTTTGCTTTAGTATCTGCTTTAGCGAAATGCCGCCAAAGTCTTCCATCACCAAGATATAGGATTGCTCATAAGGTTCCAGCGCTAGAGGTTTAATAATACTGGGCAAGTTGAGATTTTTCGCAATCGCATATTGATTGCGGAATTGTACGAGTTCGTTATAAGTGGGAAAATTATTCCGCAGCATTTTGATGACTACGGGAGTGCGATCGCACTCCCGCACAGCCCGGTACACCAAAGTTCTGGAGCCTACGTAAAGTTGCTCTGCGATTTTATACCCTACTAGCTTGGTGATTGAGTCCATGAGTCTGAAGAGCCAACTACACATCCTTACATCATTTAATATGCCCATCTGGAGGTGTAGGCAGATAAGGGAGAAATTTTGACTCTGCCCCAATACCCTAACCTATTGAACCTTTTGCTTTGCCATCCGGTCTAATAAATACAAGCTACAAACGGGTGGAGGAGAGAGCCTCAGGTGTTAGTTGTGCCAATAAAACTTTCAAAGAATAGGCAATTCCCCAGCAAATCCGCAAGCGAATCTGATAGTTATCTAGTACAGCAGTGCTTACAAGGTGATATTCAAAGCTACGGGCTGCTTTATCGTCGCCATCAGCAACGGGTGAGAGTAATCTTACATCAATGCGAACCATCTAGCCTGGACGATCTAGTGCAGGAAGTATTTTTGAGGGCGTGGAAAGGATTGCCTAAGTTTCGGCAAACTGCAAAATTCTCGACCTGGCTGTATCGCATTGCGTGGAATTTAGCTTGCAATCAGCGACAAGCAGAAGTTCAACGACGGAATCAATTACAGGCGCTTACGGTACATACTCCTACCCAGCAAGATGCTCCAGATTTGATGGCGCTGCATTATCAAGACTTGGTGCAACAGGGGTTGGTTAACTTAAGCTTTGACCATCGCACGATACTAGTTTTGCATGACTTGGAGGAAGTACCACAAAAAGAGATAGCAGAAATCTTGGATATTCCCCTAGGAACGGTCAAGTCCAGATTGTTCCATGCTCGTGCTGCTATGCGTCAATTTCTCCAACAACAAGGAGTGCAACTATGACTCAGTTTTCCGATGATGACCAAAATCTGGTGAATTTTCTTGGGAAGCATCGTCCGCCTCTCCCCCCAGCTTCCCCTGATTTGGAACGACAGATATTACAACAGCTGCAAACTTCCGCAGTTAAACCTCAACGCCGTTCTCCACGGCTGTGGTTAGTTCCACCTGCGATCGCGGCTTCCTTATTAGCTGCTGTAATTAGCTACCGTGTCTTAGTCCCAGCTAAACCCAGTGCAGCTGAACTAGCTAATTTGGAAGCTTTCATTGATAGTAATTGGCAAGGCACTGTCAGCGAATATACAGGAAGTTATGTATGGCATTTTACAGATTATAGTACCGAGCAATCTACTGAATTCTAGGAGATAAATTCAATGTTTTTACGTCGTTTGTCTCTGATAGCAGTGACGATCCTGGCTCTGGGTGGTGCTAGTGCTTTTGCCCAAGCTAGTGGTTCCTTTTTACCTCAAAACTTGGCGCAAACTCCCACAAATCTACCACCTAAGCGCCGCCCACAATCGGGTTGGCTTCAAGAATTGAATTTGACATCTCAACAAATTCAACAGATTAAAACAATTCGCAGCCAATCCCAAAATCAAATCAAACCCAAAAGAGAAGCAGTGCAGCAAGCACAGCAGGAATTACGCGATTTATTAGCCGGACAAGCCTCTAAAGAACAGGTACGGACAAAATACAACCAACTGAAAGTTCTCAGACAACAGCTTGCTGATGCTCAATTTGAAAATACCTTGGCAATTCGTGAAATTTTGAGTCCAGAGCAAAGACAAAAGTTTGCCGACCATCTGTATAAGCCAAAACGCAATTATCCTCAGCGTCCAATTCAGTAAAAATAGCCGTATGAATGCAAAGCCGAAATTCTTGGTGATGTCGCTGGTGATTTTCCTCTTAGGAGTTACACCCAGTAATGCTGCACCTCAAGCTGTCGATCCGAAAATTCTACATATAATCAACCGTCTCAGTTTTGGGCCTCGCCCTGGAGATGTGCAAAGAGTGGAGTCTATTGGTGTAGACCGCTACATCAAAGAGCAACTCTCACCTGAGAGTATACCTGAATCGGCAAGCCTGCAAAGCCAACTGGCGCAGCTAGAAACTCTCAGCTTAAATCCAATGCAATTGTTGGCTTATGGTGTAACTGGGCAAAAACCCAGCCCCGAAGCCAAGAAAGCTGCCCAGCGAAAAATTAGAGGAGTGCTGCAAGAAGCAATTCAAGCACGATTATTACGCGCTACTAACAGTCCAAGGCAACTCCAAGAAGTGATGGTGGACTTTTGGTATAACCATTTCAATGTGGATGCAGCTAAAGGGCGCGATCGCTTTTGGGTGGGAGCCTACGAACAACAAGCCATCAGACCCTATGCACTGGGGCGCTTTCGCGACCTTCTAGGCGCAACGGCTCACCATCCTGCTATGCTGTTTTATCTAGATAATTGGCAAAATACTGCTCCTGGTAGTCCTGGTTCCCGTGGTAGATTTCAGGGTTTAAATGAAAATTATGCCCGTGAGTTAATGGAATTACACACTCTCGGCGTCGATGGTGGCTATACTCAGCAAGATGTCATCGCTTTGGCAAAGATTTTGACTGGTTGGGGAATTGCTCGTCCCAATCAAGCTAATAATAATAGTTTCGGATTTTACTTCGACCCCAAGCGCCACGATGATAGCGATAAAGTTTTTCTGAAAACCACTATCAAAGGTGGTGGCGAGAATGAGGGCGAACAAGCTTTAGATATTTTAGCGCGCAGTCCCGCCACAGCCCGTCATATTAGCTACAAATTAGCTCAGTATTTTGTCAGCGATCGCCCACCTACAGCTTTAGTTAATCGTTTAACACAGCGCTATCTCGCCACTGATGGGAATATTCGCGCTGTCCTCGATACTCTCTTTCACAGTTCGGAATTTTGGGACACAAAAAACTTTAATGCTAAGTTTAAAACGCCTTATCAATACACAATTTCTGCGGTACGAGCAACAGGTATTGAAGTCAATAACACAAAACCAATATTCACTTTACTACAACAGTTGGGGATGCCTGTTTATGGTTGCCCCACTCCAGATGGTTACAAAAACACAGAAGAAACATGGTTGAATCCTGATGCTATGACTCGTCGCCTTAACTTTGCGACTGCGATCGCTAGTGGCAGATTACCGCTATCCAGCGTACCAACTTCAAGGAACGCTGCTAATAATGTACCGGGAGTCTCTCTACCACCCGTGAAAGTAAAACCATCTCCTGTCGATAGCCTGCAACTCACAAATACATTAGGTAACTCTTTATCTACTAAAACTCAAAGTGCGATCGCTTCTAGTCCGCCCCAACTTCATGCAGCTTTAATTTTGGGTAGTCCAGAATTTATGCGTCGTTAGCGGCAAAATCTCAAATTTGCCGCAGATCCAAGGACAATTTTTTGAGCTAAATGAACAAAAATTCTGTTTCCCAACTGATGGGTAAGTTCTAATAACTTCACAGTCCGAGTTTAGAACAGGAAATTCCAGCTTCAGAACTCGACAGTCCGAGTTCGGAACAGCAAACTTCGACTTCATCACTCGACAGTCCGAGTTCGGAACACCAAACTTCGACTTCATCACTCGACAGTCCGAGTTCGGAACACCAAACTTCGCCTTCATCACTCGACAATCCGAGTTCGGAACACCAAACTTCGCCTTCATCACTCGACAGTCCGAGTTCGGAACACCAAACTTCGACTTCATCACTCGACAATCCGAGTTCGGAACCTCAAACTTCAGCCTCAGAACTCCATACACGATACTTAAAAGCAAAATGATATGAAAAGACGCAACTTTCTTCTCCAAGCTGGAATGTTTTCCGCCTCAGCCATCGCCGCGATCGGAACTAATGCTTGGGTTGCAAGATCGGCTAGCGAGAATAGCAATCAAAAACGCTTGATTGTGATTTTTCTCCGGGGCGCAGTTGATGGCTTAAACGTAGTGGTTCCTTACTCGGAGACAGCTTATTACCAAGCAAGACCGAAAATTGCAATTCCTCAACCGGGGAAACAAGGAGGAGTTTTAGATTTAGACGGTCGCTTTGGCTTGCATCCAGCGTTAAGTTCTTTGATGCCCCTCTGGCAGCAGGGTAATCTAGCATTTGTCCATGCTTGTGGTTCTCCCGATCCCACTCGCTCCCATTTTGATGCTCAATATTATATGGAAAGCGGCATTCCTGGGACAAAAAAGACCGGGGATGGTTGGATGAATCGTTTATTAGCTACTATCTCCAACAAAGCGCCCATCCAAGCAGTCAGCGTAGGCGAAACAATACCACTAATTTTGCATGGTCGGATGTCTGTAGCCAGCTTACCATCAGGAAGAAGAGGTAATAATCCTCTGTCATTGGATCGTCCGCAAGTCGGGGCAGCCTTTGACCGACTTTATACTGGCAATGATAGCTTGAGTCAAACTTATCAAGAAGGACGGATGGCGCGTCAAGCTATTTTGAAAGATTTGGATGATGAAATGAAGATGGCAAATAATGGTGCGCCATTACCGGATGCTTTTGCCAGAGATGCCCAACGGCTAGCCCGACTGATGGTGAAAGACCCGAAAGTTGAATTAGGGTTTATGGCTGTGGGTGGCTGGGATACCCACGTTAATCAAGGTGGAAGCCAAGGACAATTAGCCCAGAGGCTAAAAAAATTAGCTGAGGGTTTGGCTGTGATGGTACAAACTCTAGGGCCAATTTACCAAAACACAGCAATTGTGGTCATGTCTGAGTTTGGTAGGACAGTACAAGAAAATGGTAACGGTGGCACAGACCACGGACATGGGAATGTAATGTGGGTAATGGGTGGCAAAGTGCGCGGTGGTAAGGTTTATGGAGACTGGCCGGGATTAGCAACAACCCAACTTTACCAGCAGCGAGATTTAGCGATCGCTACCGATTTTCGAGATGTGATTTCTACAGTATTAGACCGTCACTTACAGCTTGACCACAAAACACTAAATCTTGTTTTGCCTAGTTATACGCCAACTCAAAAATTAGCTTTAATTTGACACATTGAGGGTTTTGCTAAGATTGGTTACATAATTTAACATCGCGTTTTTTATTTGGGCGCACACTTTAGCATCATTACTTATGCAAACTGCGATCGCATCCAATCAAGAACAAGTAACTCGATTGTTTTCTAACCTGGAATTTAATGGAAAACAGCTAACTCATCAACCTGGTAGTGTTTTAGGAAGTACGGCGCTGGTTGCGGGAACGACTGTTGGTGCAGGGATTCTGGCGTTACCTGCGGTGACTTTACCATCTGGCGTTGTCCCATCTACAGTCCTACTAATTGCTATTTGGTTATACACCTTAGTTTCCGGGTTATTAATTGCAGAAGCCACCGTCAATACTATGCGTTTGGCAGGGCGTCCGAGTGTCGGGATGTTGGCGATGATTGAGAACACTCTCGGCTTTATCGGTGCGCGAATTGCTGGCGGGACTTACCTGTTTTTACACTATGCCCTGCTAGTAGCATACACCGCCCAAGGAGGAGAGATTTTAGGCTCGGCGATCGCCAAATTATTAGGCGTGCAAAACGTTATCCCTGCATGGGTGGGTACGACCGTTTTCACACTTTTATTTGGTGGGATCATGTATTTTGGGCGAGACAAGTTTGTGGAAAAACTCAATAGCGTGTTTGTTGCAATTGTCTTAGCGTCATTTGTCGGCCTATTGTTGTTGGCAGGCGGCCAGGTTAAAACTACACAATTTTTCTTTCAAAATTGGAGTGCTGTAGGTAGCGCCATATCAGTAATGTCTGTAGCGCTGTTTTACCATAATATTGTGCCCGTGGTAGTGACTCAGCTAGAAGGCGACACCCAAAAAATTCGTCAGTCTATTTTTATTGGTTCGGTAATTCCCCTGATGATGTTTCTAGCTTGGAATGCCGTGATTTTGGGAAGCGTCAGCCCAGAAATTATCCAGAATACTGCTGCTGGTAAAACTATCTTTGACCCTTTACAAATTCTGCGATCGGGTGGTGCGGGAGAATGGTTAGGAGTATTAGTCTCGATTTTCTCCGAGTTTGCGATCGCCACATCATTCATTGGATTTGTCTATGGTTTGCTAGATTTTTTCCAAGAAATTTTCTTAGTTACCAGAGTCAAATTTTCTAGCCGCCTACCACTTTATTCGATGGTTCTGTTACCTCCCATGAGTTTCGGGGTAGTCAATCCCAACATCTTTTTTACTGCCCTAGATTATGCTGGAACCTTCAGTATCTCAGTTTTAGGCGGAATCATTCCCGCATTGATGACTTGGAAGCAACGACAAGGACAGGAACGCGCCAATAAAATTCATCAACCCTTAGTCCCAGGTGGTCAAGCGACACTGATTGTCATGATTTCCCTTGCCTTAGCCATCATCGCCAAACAAATTTGGTCAACAATAATTACTAATTCGTAATTTGTAATTTGTAATTTGTAATTAAACTCAGGATTGCGGCAATAACCAATAACCAATATGGATAATCGCTTAATTAAAATCAGCAAATACCTGAGCAAACATCTCCGCCACCAACCCGATCGCATTGGCATTAAACTGTCTCCTGGTGGCTGGGTGAATGTGCAAGAACTGATTACAGCCTGTGCTAATAATCAATTTCCCATCACCTTAGAAGAATTACAGGAAGTAGTCGCCAATAATGATAAACAACGCTTTTCCTTTGACACTACAGGCACGCTCATTCGTGCTAATCAAGGACATAGCGTAAAAGTCGATTTACAGTTACAACCAGTGATTCCCCCAAACGTGTTGTATCACGGTACGGGACACAAGTCTGTGGAATCGATTATGCAAGCAGGACTCACCAAAATGTCGCGGCACCACGTACATTTATCACCAGATATTGCCACAGCCCAAGCGGTCGGCGCAAGACATGGAAAACCCGTAGTTTTAGCTGTAGATGCAGCAGCCATGCATCAAGTAGGCTATCAATTTTACTGTTCGGATAATGGTGTTTGGTTAGTAGATGCCGTACCCCCGGAATATCTGCAAAAGCTTTGAATAATCCCCAAGCCAACCTCTGATAAAAGATAAACAACAAATGACCAATGACCAATGACAAACAATCAATTAACTGACAAATAGCCGCACAGGTTTATTTTGTAGCTGAGGAACAATCAATTTCACTCGCTCAACTACAGAAATCATGTATTGATAATCCGGTATATTTCCATTGGGTATATAACCTACTTGTTGGGCTAAACCTGAAGGAAACTCACTCATGACTTTGCGGATGTACTCTTGACGATTTCGTTCGATATTCGGCCCAATCAAAACTACACCTGCTGGTACATAGTGTGGATCTGTGTAGAGTACGCGAAACTGAGTCTGCGATAACTGAGAACTGTAAAGATTATATTCCGCGATTGAGACAGCACCAGCAGTAGCTTTGCCGACAGCTACCCATTCCATTACTGTTTTGGGTGTAGGTGCAGAAATGATTTCAGCTACTGTTAAACCATAAAGATTGAACAGTGGGAAATAATATCCTGTTGCTGAACCTTGTTGACCTAGCGCTACTGTTTGACCTTGTAGCTGTTTCAATTCTGAGATTGGGCTATCTTTGCGCACTACGAAAATTGAGCGCAAATTACTTACACCCACTAAAGGAAAAAGCGGAACGTATTGGTAACGTGCGATCGCAATTGCTGCTAAACCTGGTGGTGCAAATACCAAAGACCAAGCCCTTGCTTCCAGTCGCTCAATTGCTTTATTTTCATTAAAAGCAGGCTCTAGCCTAATGTGTGATTTGGTTTTTTCAGCTAAATAGCGATTGAATTTCGTGTATTGGGTAATTATATCTTCTCCGCCACCATAGCTAATAGTACCGATAGTTAATTCACCATCAAACTGAGCCTTTGGTTGGCATCCATTCACAGCCCAAAACAGCATTTGTAACAGAAAAAAACGGCGAGATAATTTCCAAGACATTAGTAATTTTATTTATATAAAATAATCTGGATCTTATGCTTAAATATGGTAAGGACGATTAATATTCAACTAGTAAATTAATATTTGTTTACTTTTAAAGTATCTGCTATAGACCAGCTATAAGTAAAGCTATAAATACAATTAGCTAAGTTAAGTTTTCGTAATCATCTGTAAAGTTTTGTCTAGAGACAAGAATTATGCTTAAAAAGATAAAAGACTTTAAAATTGGTACTAAGTTCAACTTGCTTTTGATCGTAGTTTTCATTATTAGCATTGTAATTAGTGGTACAGCTTTCTCAACTGTACTCCAGCGAAGAGCGCAAACAGAAGTAGCAGAAAAAGCACAGATTCTAATTAAAACGATGAACTCAGTGCGAAAATATACACAAGATAACGTCAATCCGCGACTAGCACCTGAGTTGGAAACAGAACCAGTATTTATCCCAGAAACAGTACCAGCCTTCTCTGCGACAGAAGTGTTTGAAAATTTACGCAAGAATGATGAGTATAAAAACTATCTTTATAAAGAAGCGACACTAAATCCTACCAACTTAAGGGATAAAGCAGATGGTTTTGAAACTCAAATAGTAGAGCGATTCCGTAACAATTCCAAGCTACAAGAAATTGCCGATTTTCGTGACGTTCCTGAAGGAAAAGTATTTTATATTGCGCGACCCTTGGCTATTACACAAGAGAAATGTTTACGCTGTCATTCCACCCCAGAACAAGCGCCTAAAAGTCAGTTAACCACTTATGGCTCAAATAATGGTTTTGGCTGGAAACTTAATGAGGTTGTTGCTGCTCAAATTATCTCTGTTCCTTCAGAAGAGGTATTTAATAGCGCTCAACAGACTTGGATATTGATTATGGGACTATTAATTGCAATTTTTGCGGTTGTAGTTATTTTAATCAACTTCTTGATCAAGAAAACGGTAATTGAGCGCATTAAGAGAATAGAAAAAATAGCTCAACAAGTCAGTACCGGAGACATGGAAGCTAACTTTCATGACGATCATAAAGATGAAATTGGTGGACTGGCAGCAGCCTTTAATCGCATGAAGTATAGTTTAAGAATAGCTATGGATATGTTGAATCAGCAGGGGCAGTAATAATGATTAAATCAAAAAATAATTCACTTACTATTCTAAGAAAGTAGACGTTGCTCAAATTGCAAAGCTTTTTGGCGATCGGGAATTTGTGATGACAACAGCTTGACAAGTTCTGGATGAGAAATTTGGGGAAAAGATCTTACTGCTTTTTGAACCAAGAATTTACCAATTGGCCCAATTAAATTAACTAATTCTTGTTCGCATCGACTTACAAATTCATTGCTAATGGCTGGGGTTTCTGGAATTTGTGAAATATTTTGCTTACTTTGCTGAGATTGAGTTTGACTAGTAGTTTCTCTAAGAATTAACTTTGACCTCTCTTGAAACTCCGTTTTTTGTTCTCCTGCAAGATGCTGTGTCAAATTGTCGATTACATCTTGATAATTACTTGCTGATGCTGCTATTTTCCTTAACAAAGTTGGTGCTAAAGGGCCTACTAATTCCAAAAGCATCTTTTCTAAGTGCTTGTATTGTTCTGGGCTGAGAATAGAAGCTGTTGACTGTCCTGTATTTTGTTGAGGAAATGTAGCTTGGGGTAGCTGAATAATAGATAATGGCGGTTGTGTAAATTGATTGTCGATTTCAGTCTCAATATTAGTACTGCGTAACGCCTCTAGTACTTCTGTAGCTGACTGATAGCGCTCTTTAAAATGGTACAACACCATCTTAGACAGTATAGATGCTAAACAAGAACTGACGTTAGCTTCCTGTTGCCAGAAAATTTCTCCTGTATTCGGGTCTTCCTGAAGTTGTCTAGGATGTAAGCCTGTTAATGCTTGAATTGCAATAATACCCAAAGAATAAATATCGCTGTTAGGGCGAGGTTTGCCTTGTCCCTGTTCTGTAGCCATATACCCAGGGGTACCTATGGCAATAGTAGTTTCTATATGTCCTGAAATAGCTGTTCTGAGTTGAGTTTGAATTTGCTTAACTGCGCCAAAGTCAATCAATACTAACTTGCAGTCGTTTTGTCGCCTAATAATATTGTCCGGCTTAATATCTCTATGAATAACTTTATGGCTGTGAACAAATTCCAACACACCCAATACTTGTTGCAGTAGTTGCACAACTTGTTCTTCTGTCCAGCGTCTACCAGGTAATAATTCCGCTTTTAGCGAATATCCTTGAATAAACTCTTGCACCAAAAAGAACTCTTGGTTCTCTTCAAAGTAAGCTAACAGCCGCGGAATTTGGTCGTGATGACCCAATTTTTCTAGTGTTTCTGCCTCACTAGTAAATAACCGTCTGGCGGTTGCAAGGAATTCAGGATTTTGAGTGAAGGGTTTGAGATGCTTGACAACACACCTAGGAGAACCGGGTCGGTGAGTGTCTTGGGCAATATATGTTTGACCAAATCCTCCTCCTCCGAGGACTTGGAGGACTTGATAACGCCCATCTAGTAAACTTCCTAACATAAGTATGACTCGTCTAAGTCCTCACCTTAATCTTTACATATGTATCAGCGTTGGTAGATATTATGAAGCAACAAACCCTAGATAAAATAAACTTGATGTCTAGTTTTGGTTACTATTTCTTGAGTTGCCTTGCTAGTAGAACAGTAGGTGGTAAATAAAGATCCCCTGACTTGGATTGAGCCAATTTCCTGGCAACTTCTTTTCGCAGCCTTGTCTCACCCTTTGCTTCTAGAAAACAGTACAAAAACCGTTTCCAATACAGTAGTTTCCCAAACCACTACTTCTTTTGACTGAACTCAGCAGCAGTACTAAGGTTTTTTTGATTTCACTCATCACGTACATCCATACCATGAGTACAGATAAAAACAAGCTGTCAGATGCAACGTCAATTTTAATCATTTAACCCTCAGTAATTGTGGAGTGCGTTAGCTGTAACCCTACGGGGAAGCAAGCTACGCGTAGCGGACGCACCAGAAGGCTTTGGGGTAGCGATCGCATATTTTCCGAAGGGGCATCAATTGTAAAACTTACAGTTAGCTTGATTTCAGGCAACAAACTGCTAATTTTACGCATCTTATTCTATATTGCAAAATCCACAATTGATGCATTTAGTAATTAAAATAAATATAACCAGTGACTTATAGATAGAAGAGAAAATTCCTACCATTTTCCCATAACTTCAGCCTTTTCTTAGACAATATACATTCGTTTGGACATTGGCTGAAAAATTATAGCACTCGACTAAGTTATCGCGGTAGATTCCTCCTAAACCAGATATTAATTTACGAGCGTACTATTCTTTAATACTGTCAATCCTTGCGTATGGAACAGATTGATTCTAATTTCTTCAGTGCAATTCATTGCCGATAAATTTGGCGATCGCAATCTTAATGATTAAAGGGAGTTAACAGAAAGCATTGCTCCTAGGCATGTAGCTGGTTACAATGGTAAAGCATAACCCGATTACAAGGGATACCTTAAATTAACAACCACTCAAAATGACTGCGGTGTCGGCAAGTTAAACATTAACCATACCGGGCACTCTGATTGGTTGGAACTTGGAAGGCAAATTCTATCTTATATAATCATTTATTTAGCAATATGGGAGGTTATACCATTTTGCATACTTTGAGTTTCTGTAAACTCATCTGTAGCTATAGCAATCTGATTTAATTTCTGAATGACTCTGAGAAATCGCGAAGGTAAGAATACAGATCTTCTAAGTGAAAAAATAGGAGTTATATATATTGCAATATTGTCGCTCGCGCTCAAAAATACTAGTTTGTTAAAATAAGTTTTTTTTGAATATCATCTGTATCAAGATTTTAATTTATCTGTTGGCTTACGTCTATTATTAAGGTATAACCAGCTACTTTAAAAAAGAGTATCTCAACTTACAAAAATAGTTGGCTGATAAATTTTCTCCAAAACGCTTTTAACATTAGCATTCCAAAAATTAGATTGCTATATTGTACTAAATAACTATTCTGGTGAGGTGGGGAAAACTGTGCGGGATGATTTACAAGGGTTGGAGATTAGTCCCAAAGAGCTACAAAACCTGACTAATCTGCCTGTTAAAGATGAACTCGTAAATATCATTAATCCTCTGGGAGGATTTGTAAAGCAAGTTATAGAAAAAATTAAAGGAACTGAAGGCGCTACCGTAGTTTTTATCAGTTTTTCTATTGTGGTTGGCGCTTATCTAATATTTGATTTCATTCTCAAACTCTTTGATGTATGGCTCACAATTCCATCTTGGCTAGTGTTGCTAGTTCTAGGATTATGGGTTGGGGGAATTACACAAATAGGTTTATATTTGCTTTGGAAAAAACGTAGTAAAATTCTCAAAGCAAATATGACAAACTCTTTACGAATTCTCTTAAATGATGTTGAGAGATACAATGCGATTATTAAGGCAATAGATATTAACGATCAAATAGAAGATGCTGGTAACGCAGGTGTAAGTATTCGTGAAAGACAAAGAGTAATTGAAGCACTCAAACTCACGAGAAATGATTTAGTACGTGCTTTAAAAACCGAAAAAATCTTGAGAGAAAACAAAAATTTTATTATCAGTAATAGCGAATTTTTTGACAATAATTTAGCCAATTTAACTGCAATGCAAGTTACCGAACAGGCAACCGAGCATGGACGTATACTCAACGAAGCATTACAAATTGCCTTAGATGTACAGCACGAAATGAAAAGGTTACAGAATCAGCCTTAATCAGAGGCAGGGTGCAGGGGGAAAAGAAATAAATATTGACTTTTGACTTGTGTCCTATGCCGTATGCCCAATGACATTGACTAAGTAAAGTACTCCAGGACTGCGATCGCTGGTCTACTATAAAGATGTGTTAATTAAGCGATCGCCTATCGGCATGGACTGGAAAGAAATTCGCGGTAACTGGGTACTTATTCCCCAAAATCCTATCGGTATCATCCATTTCCTAGGGGGTGCATTCGTAGCTACTGCACCTCATCTCACCTACCGTTGGGTACTAGAACAACTGGCAAATAAAGGGTATGTAGTAATTGCCACGCCTTTTGTGAATACGCTAGATCATGTTGCGATCGCTAAATCTGTACTGCTAAACTTTGAGCGCACTTTAGAGCGTCTGCACGACTCTTCCGCATTACGCAAGCTTTACCTTCCGGTGTATGGTGTAGGACATAGCATGGGTTGCAAACTCCATTTACTAATTGGTAGTGTCTTTGACGTAGAACGTGCAGGTAATATTCTGATATCTTTCAACAACTACGCTGCTAGAGATGCTATTCCCTTAGTAGAACAGTTAAATTCTGCTTTAGCAATTGAGTTTACCCCTACTCCATTGGAAACCAACAAGCTGGTGCAAGAACGCTACAATGTCCGTCGCAACTTATTGATCGGATTTAGCAATGATTCCCTTGACCAATCAAAGGCTTTAAGCCAAATCTTACAAGCACGTTTTCCGGAGATGGTAACGGTACAAACCCTGCCAGGAACTCACACCACACCTTTAGGCCAAGACATTAAATGGCAAACAGGAGCATCTTTTACTCCTTTTGATGCATTAGGGCAATGGTTTAAACAAGAAGCATACCGTGACTTAAACCAACTTAAAAATGCCATGCTTTTGTGGCTGAATCCGCTTTCGCCACCATAATATTTTATGCTAATCGAAAAGGAATGAACCCTATAGACAGGAAATGGGTTAGTAGGATTGCATTAGCAAGTTTACTAACCCATTATTACTCCTTGCCATATTTTTCTTCCCGATCGATAGCAATAACTAACTCGTGTTCTGTGTCGTTCCCTATGTTTAAAATTTTAGTAATTGATGATGATATTTCTATATTAATACTTCTGAAGCGAATGTTAGAAAAGCAGGGTTATCAAGTAATCACTGCAACTAACGGTGAAGAAGGAATTAACCAAGTTCTAGCTTATCATCCAGCACTAATTATTTGTGATTGGATTATGCCAGGGTTGAATGGTTTAGAAGTCTGCCATCGGATTAAAACGGATCCTAAACTATCTACTATCTTCTTTATTTTATTAACTTCTTTGGATTCAGTTGCCGATCGCGTTAAGGGTTTGGATGCTGGCGCCGATGATTTTATCTCTAAACCTATCGAACAAAACGAATTGCAAGCAAGGGTAAGAGCAGGATTGCGACTACATATTTTGAGCCGGGATTTGCAAATCCAAAAGCAACTTTTAGAAGCCGAATTAGCAGAAGCCGCAGAATATGTGCGCTCTCTGTTACCCCTCCCTATTAGCGAACCCTTGAGTATCAATTACCGATTTTTTCCCTCACGTCAACTTGGAGGCGATTGTTTTGATTACTGTTGGCTAGATCCCGATTGTTTGGCCATTTACTTATTAGATGCAGCCGGACATGGGCTTAAAGCCACTCTGCCTTCAATTTCAGTATTAAATTTACTGCGATCGCGCGCTCTTGGCAACCTTAATTACTATCAACCAAGTGATGTCTTGACAGCTTTAAATGACACCTTCCAAATTAATTATCAAAATGATAAATACTTTACTATCTGGTACGGAGTATATAACAGAGTTAAGCGCGAGTTAACTTATGCTAGTGCTGGACATCCACCAGCAATATTATTATCGAGCGAACGCTTAAAGAATACTGAAGTTGAAATGTTGAGAACCCCTGGTATGCCAGTTGGGATGTTTCCCGAAGCAAAATATATTGATGGGTTTTGCAATATTAAAACATCCAGTACTCTTTATATCTTTAGTGACGGCGCTTACGAAATCACTAAATCAGACGGGACAATTTGGAGCTTAGATGCGTTTATTCAACTGCTCGTAAGCGTACAAAATAAATTTGATTCCCATCTTGAGCAAATCTTAAACTATTTAATGGCCTTGAATTCCCAAGAAGCTTTTGCGGATGATTTATCCATTCTGGAAATAAAATTTGATTAATTAAGCCTTTGAGAAGGCTGTTTGATAAAATTCATCTTGGCTAGAAAATATGTCAAATATTTTATCCATACTAGTTAATTCAAATAATATTCTGACTTGCTCGTTAATCGAGCAAAGTACCAGCCTGCTATTTGCTGCTCTTAAAGTTTTGAAAGCTAACACTAAAGCTCCTAACCCAGAACTATCCATAAACGTCACATCTTGAAAATCAATTAACACTATTTTTGTGCCTTTCTCTATTAATTCAGTGAGTCTTTGACGTAAATCTTGGGAAGTAGCTGAGTTGATAATTCCACTAAGTTTAATAACTTGTACTTCTGATTGGGTCATGAGATTCCTTAAATTTTGTAAAAAATGAATTTGTGAATATTAAGTATTATATATTAATCATCATTCATTTGTTAGTTCCTATTGATATATAAAGTAAAGTTATTAATTACCAATCTTGACCGATGAGTTATAAATTATGAACGATCGATATCAATAAAATCTGAATCCATAACTACCAATTATTAAATAATCAATAATCAACACACCAAGATAACTTTCGATCGTTGGCTCAGGAAATTTAGTATGGGAATAAGATATAGCACTTCTTAGTTATGTGCAATACACCTTAGTATATGAAAACTCTTGTCTCCAACTATCTATATAAGGTGTATATACTATTCAGATGAAATATGCTGTAGTTAACTTGACTATATCTAATGAATGACTGACAGCAAGCAGATTTCATGTCTGCTGAAATTAGAGAAAGCAAGTTTTATATCTTTGTATTGGTTGGTGCAACTGAAATTGCCTAATTTCTAACTGTGTAAGTCCTATGAAGAGTAAAGGAATCTTGGAGCAACTGCCGCAAGCTAAAGGAACTTACCCAAGGGTAGAAATAACAGTTTAATAGAGGTTTTGTGTCAGTCCTGTCCATGCCCAAATACCTATTTATCGGGTTTTTAGATGAGAAACTCTTAGCGATAGCCTTTCATATTAATAGAGTGCCCAAATTTGAGGTTTTTTTTAACACTCTTGATGAAAATCGCTAGATGTGGTTTCCCTCTGCTCAAGCAGGACTGACTTTAGCTCGATACAAGAGTTTTTCCCCTTGACAATAACCAACGTAACGCACCTTGACTATACCACCTGGTTGTGCGCTTCCTTCCATTAATTGGTGCCATTGCGGATCGTAGGGTATTTCTGCGCCCACAGATGCGATCGCTTCTACTCCCCAGGCTTGTAAAAGTTTTTCTAGAGGCTTTTGCACCAACGGCACTATTTTAATTGCTGCTAGCTGGGGATTTTCTTGGGCTTTCTGTGCTGCTGTCGGCCATTGCAATAACAAAGATTCTAAAAGTTGCAAACTCGTTTGCTGAAACTCTTGCTGTAATAACTCTCGCTGCTGTTCTAGAGCTAGCTGCGATCGCTCATACTCTTGTTGTAAATCAGCAATTTGTCGTAACAATTCTTGCTCAGTATTTTTCAGTACTGACTGCTGCTGTTTTTCTGGTTTTATCTTTTCTAGCTGGCTTGTAGGACTAATAGCTGAAAAAGTTACAATCAACTCATCCAATTCTATTTGTAGCGCTTGCGACAGCTTGAGGAGTATATCCACTCTCATCTGTTCTACCTTTCCTTGACGCAAGCGCAAAATTTGACGCTCTGAGACACCAGCCGCACGACTCAGCGCTTTAAAACTCAAAATACCCACTTGTTGCATTAAGTCTTGCAACAAATGGGTGAAGTCATTATTGGGCATGGGGCATGGGGGATTGGGCATCGGGCAATAGTCAAGAGTCAATAGTTATTTGTCATTGGTCATTGGTCATTTGTCTTCCTTGTCCCTCTTGTCTCCCCACACTCCTCTATTCTTCCAGCAAACTTCTCAGCATCCAAGCTGTCTTTTCATGCACCTGCATCCGTTGTGTCAACAAATCGGCGGTGGGTTCGTCGTTTACTTCGTCTACGACAGGAAAGACAGACCGCGCAGTTCGGACTACGGCTTCTTGCCCTTCTACTAGCAGGCGAATCATTTCTGTAGCTTTAGGAACTCCGGAAGTTTCGGGAATTGAACTAAGATTGACAAATTCGCTGTAGGTTCCAGGTGCTGGATAACCAAGCGCTCTAATTCGTTCGGCAATCAAATCAACTGCTAGAGCTAGTTCTGTATACTGGGTCTCAAACATTAAGTGCAGGGTTTGGAACATTGGCCCTGTCACATTCCAATGAAAATTATGAGTTTTGAGGTACAGCGTATAGGTATCAGCCAACAGCCGAGACAACCCTTCAGCAATTTTAGCTCTACTGGCGTCATCAATACCGATATTCAGGGGTAGACTTTCTGGTTTAGATGGCATAATTTTCTCCTAATCAGTTATTTATTTATTTAGTTGTTTGTTGTGGCTTATTGCTTTTTCTATTGACATTAACTCATGCTAGGTGCATCTTGAGAACGCTACGAGGAGCTTTGCGGACTCTAGCTAAGATTGTTTCTTTGCCTAGACGTTGACATGCTTCATATCTATGGCAACCAGAGAAGCCATAATACAGTCCTTCTACTTCAAGGACATCAATCGGTTCTTGCTGCCCGATCGCCGCAATCGATTCCATTAAAGCCTGTACTTTATTAGGATCGTTTGTCCGGGGCAACGGTCGCTTAATTTGATTGAGTGGTATTTCTTGGATTCTAACCATAAGGGTTTTCCTAACTAGTTCCCTTTTTTGACCATACATAAATCATACTCGTTATGACTTTGTTTTGCAACTTTTGGGGCAAAACTGCTGATGGTATCATTGGAGCACTCATGCGACAAAACCACTACGTTACGAAGCAATTGGCAAATCCGCCCCAAAGCCGTACTCAGGGGCAGAATCAAGTTTCTCAGAAAATTTCGTACTGGAATTTTTCCCGTACTCTAGCGATCGCATTTTGTCTGTTGGGACTAACTGCGGCATCAAGCACTGAGAGCAAAACGAAGGATGTGGTCTTAAAAATCGGGATTGTCCAAAGATTTGGGGAACAACCCACAGCCAAGCTGCAATTGGAACCTACAAAAGGCGATCGCTTAAAGCTGAGATTTAAAACAGGTAATAGAGAGCAAACCTTAGTTACCCAAAATCCTCTCAAGCTAGAAATAGCTATGCAAGCTTTACCCCAAGCAGCAGTTGAAGAGGTTTTAGTTTTAGGTACTTACCGTACCTTTGAAACTGCTGAAGATAGCGCCCAAAAGTGGCGTTCTCAGGGAATAGAGGTAGAAATAGCCCAACCAGAACGCTGGCAAGTCTGGGCAAAACGAGATATTTATAACACGCCTTTACTGCGAAGACTGCTATTGCAGGGCTTACAAGCATCCGATCGGAATACAGCCTACCTGGATACCAAAATTTCGCAAAAATTGCCGCGAGTCAGTTGGGTAATCAATGGTAAACGCTACAGCCGCAATAATGTCAGAATCAGCAGTGACAAAAATTTGATTCGGGTAAATAAAAGCGAAAAACCAGAGAATGCTCGCCTTTACGCTGGTCAAATGAACTTACTGCCCAATGCTTATGGTACGTTTACTTTAGTCAATGAAGTGCCATTAGAAACATACTTACGGGGGGTTGTTCCTAACGAAATTGGTGCGAATGCACCTGCGGCATCTGTAGAAGCTCAAGCAATTCTCGCTCGCACCTATGTTTTACGCAATTTACGTAGATTTGCGGTAGATAATTACGAACTATGTGCTGATACGCACTGTCAAGTTTATTATGGTTTAAATGGCGTTTCTCAGAATACAGATCGAGCGATCGCCGCCACCAAAGGCATGGTATTAACTTATCAAAACCAGCTAGTAGATGCTCTCTATTCTTCTACGACTGGCGGTGTAACTGCTTCTTTTAGCGATATCTGGAATGGTGAAGATCGTCCCTATCTCAAGCCAGTAGTAGATGCTTCGATGAATATTTGGGACTTATCTAGACAAAATTTAGCCGATGAAAATAACTTCCAGAAATTTATCAGCTTACAAAAAGGATTTAATGAAAGCGACTGGGATCTGTTTCGCTGGCGGAAAGAAACCAGCCTAGAAGATATTACTAAAGGATTGCAGAAATTTTTGCAGGTGAAAAAAAGTCCTTACAGTAAATTTAAAACTATTGAGGCTATGTCTGTAGTTAAGCGGTCTGATAGCGGACGTATTCTCGAACTAGCTGTGAAGACTAATATTGGTGTCTTTACTTTACATAAAGACGAAGTTCGTAGCGCCTTTGCTGCTCCCATCAGTACGCTATTTTACATCCAACCCCTGAATAAAGGTAAATCAAGTTTGTGGGGATACGCCTTTATTGGTGGGGGATTCGGACATGGAGTGGGCTTGAGTCAAACAGGTGCGCAAAATTTGGCGAAGCTAGGTTGGCCAAGTGCAAAAATTCTGCAATTCTACTATCCGGGGACGCAAATTAAAATTCTGAGTAACGAGATTCAGTTTTAGTAAAAAGGGATAAGGAAGAAAAGCAGAAAAAATACTTGACTATTGACTTTTTTAAGCACCTTCTACCTTGAAATAACACAGTAAAGAAAAATATTTCTCCTTTACTGTGCTGCTTTGTTCTTTAGATCATCATTAACTCTTGCCAGAGATGTGATGATTGAGGTGCTGAATTACTTAGTAAAGGTCTTCTTCTTTGTGAGTTTCGATGGTTACATCAGAGGCGGGATAAGCAACGCAGGTTAGTACATATCCAGCTTCGATTTGATCGTCGTCTAAGAAAGACTGGTCAGATTGGTCAACAGTACCGGATACGAGTTTACCAGCACAAGTAGAACAAGCACCAGCGCGGCAAGAGTAGGGCAAGTCAAGGCCAGCTTCTTCAGCAGCGTCTAGAATATAAGTATCATCTTCAACGTTAATGGTTTGGTTTAGTCCTTCAGCTTCGTTGATTAGTGTGACTTTGTAAGTTGCCATCTCAGTAATCCTCTCTTTTGCAAACGGCAGTATAAGTTATCCTAAAGCAAAGGCAGGCAAAGACCCCGGCTACTCTTATGGGATTAGCCGCTGTTTCAAATTTGCTTCAATTCTGATACTACGAGAAAAACTCAATGATGTAACTGGAAATTGCTCGCGATTAGTAATGAAATTTAGTTATTTAATACTAATAAATTTTTCTTATATATCTAGCGGCTTCTCCAACCTAATATTTAAAAAAGTTATACATAAGTTCCTCAAACATCAAAGTATGGATGAAACACCTTGATTTCAGACTTTTGTGCTGTTGGGTAGATGGGTCACAACTACTCTGGGGTTTCGCTTTTGGAGTACGCCGAACCCTCAGGGTGTGGTATGTTTATTTCCGCGCTGGCTATAAATCAATAACCTCTGCACGTAATGGCGTTCTGGGCGGAATTATTTCATGACTGGGAGTACCCAAAGTGTGGGGTAGTAAGTTGTCGCTTCTGGCATCTACAGCTTTAGCAAAGCGCTGTACAGTATAAGCCATTGGCTTTGCCCACACAGAAAACCTACAAACAGAACTAGTAACTGTCATGTATAATTCCGAGGCAACTTTAGAACAAGCAAAAGTGCGGGTGGGGTTGGTTGGTACTGGTTATGCGGCCAAGTTTCGCAGTGAAGCCTTGCTACAAGATGAGCGATCGCATTTAGTGGCGATCGTTGGACATACATTAGAAAATACCCAAGCCTTTGCTCAAGATTACCAAGCTGAGGCGATGAGTTCTTGGCAACAGCTAGTAGAGCGAGAAGATATAGATTTAGTAATAATCTCCACTATTAATCGAGATCATGGGGCGATCGCGCGGGCTGCCCTTACGCATGGGAAACACGTAATTGTCGAATATCCTCTAGCTTTAGATGTGGTAGAAGCAGAGGAAATTATTGCTTTAGCGAAATCCCAAAATAAACTGCTACACGTCGAACACATTGAACTCTTAGGCGGATTGCATCAAGCGCTGAAGCAAAACATAGAAAAAGTTGGCGATATTTTTTATGTGCGCTACAGCACAATTGCGCCTAGATATCCCGCACCCCGGAAGTGGACTTATAACCATGAGTTGTTTGGTTTCCCCTTAATTGGTGCGCTTTCGAGATTACATCGTCTCACCGATTTGTTTGGTGAAGTCTTCACAGTGAACTGTCATCAACGATTTTGGCAAACAGAACCAGAATACTATCAAACTTGCTTCTGTTTGACTCAACTGTGCTTTAACAACGGACTTTTAGCACAAGTAGTCTATGGCAAAGGCGAAACTCTTTGGCAGCAAGAACGTAAGTTTGAAGTTCATGGTGAAAAAGGTGGATTGATATTTGATGGCGACCAAGGATTTTTTGTGCAAGCGGGGGAAACAACGCCTATAGAAGTTGGTACTCGTCGGGGTTTATTTGCTAAAGACACTACTATGGTGTTAGATCGTATTTTTAATGGCACTCCTTTATATGTCACCCCAGAAGAAAGCTTATACACTTTGAAAGTTGCTGAAGCTGCCAGAAGAGCTGCCCAAACAGGCTTAACTATATTTATGAAAGATATTTAAGAGATAAATAAAAATCTATGAGAAGCGAAACAATCGTTATTCTATCTCAACGCGAAATAGAGAAAATGCGTAAGGCAGGACGGTTAGCTGCCAAACTCTTACAGCATTTAGAACCAATGGTGAAGCCAGGGGTTAGCACTCAGCAACTCAATGATGAAGCCGAACGTTGGACTCAAGCGCATGGAGCCAAAAGCGCGCCTTTAGGCTACAAGGGCTTTCCCAAATCAATTTGCACCAGTGTAAATGAGGTAATTTGTCACGGTATTCCTAATGCCAGGCAAATACTTAGAGATGGTGACATCATTAATATTGATGTGACACCGATTATTGATGGCTACCACGGCGATACATCCCGAACATTTTTGGTAGGTAATCCTTCGCCAAAAGCCAAGAAATTGGTAGAAGTGACTGAGGAATGTTTGCGGCGGGGAATTGCTGAGGTTAAACCTGGGGCGCGGATTGGAGATATTGGTGCGGCGATCCAAGAGTATGCTGAGTCACAAGGCTTTTCTGTAGTGCGGGACTTTGTCGGACATGGCATCAGCAACGTTTTCCATACTGCACCAGATATTCCTCACTACGGTACGCGGGGTAAAGGTAAGCGCCTCAGACCAGGAATGGTGTTTACAATTGAGCCAATGATTAATGAAGGTACTTGGGAAGTAGAAGTTCTCAGTGATGGTTGGACAGCTTTAACACGCGATCGCAAACTTTCGGCTCAATTTGAGCATACCTTAGCTGTCACCGAAGATGGCGTGGAAATCCTCACCCTAGCTGAAGGTGATTAAAAATGGTGCAAACTCTTGCTGCGGAAAACATCACACTTGAGTAAGTGATATTGCTGTAACCGTAGCAATGAGTTACATCGTGTTCTCAGAATTTTGAAACGTATTAGCCAATTGGCAAAATAATTATGAATTCGTCTTTAAAAGGGACAACGCAACCACTAAATTTCTCATGAGCGTGGGTTTATAGCGGTCTATTTACCCTGAATAATTTGAGACAATTCACGCCGAATTCGTTTTGCATCTGCTCGAAAAGCTAGCCAAAATATAATCAGCATTACTATAGGCAGCCCTAAATACATTGCAGCCAAATGACTAGGCATAGTACCTTTAGTACCTTCCGCAACAGATTTAATTGCGCTGGCAACAACATTGCCATCTGAAGAAGATATTGGCACGTGCTGTGGTTTTGCATAGATATATGTAGCAGATTCAAAAGCATTAGGCACAGCTATTCCATACCAGACTAAAAACACAAACCCTAAAGATGCAATAAACATAGGATGTATGCTCATTTTTATATGAACGGCTGTTTGATGAGATTGTGTTTCAAAATGTCCTTGAATCAGTGTCAATCCAGCGCGATAGTAATTACGAGTAATTTTAAAGCCTTGTTCAGAAAAAGTTCCTTGGTAAAATAAACATTGTCTCAACCGTTGTACAACTTCATCTGCTGTGTCAGGTATTAAGACGGTAAAACTATCTAATGGTATGATTTTCTTCATTTTGCTATGGACTACTGACTTTAAATCAAACCCAGATAAATTTTTCAATACAGGGTCTTGCTTCAGTATTCCCGTAAAATTAAGCACTCTTTCATCTTGAATAACTTCTTACTCAGCACTACTTAAGACTTATCGCCCCAATTTATTAGGAATACCTTCACAGCCACCAGGAATAGTACCTCTAGTGTTTTCCCCACCCCACGCACAGCAGTAATAACGCGCTGACTCAGACATACGTTGTGCATCGGTAAAATCAGCATTCTCTACCACAGCGCCAGTATGTTCGCCAGTTTGATAGTTCGGTGGTGCGGTGCGGCTGCGGGGTGATGCGTTTTCCACGGAACCATAAAATAGTCGAACGCCATTGAAATCGGCCTTGCAGAGTTTGGCATCATAGAGGATTGTGCGGGAAAGGTTGGCTTTTACCAGATCGCAACCACTGAGATCGGCGCGGACAAGATTAGCTTCGCTGAGGTCAGTCCAACGCAAATCTGTACCAGCCAAGTCTGCACCAGCTAGCATGACACCTAAATCGATGACGCGCACGCCTTCAATGCGGTCTTCAGCATAACCACCAACACCGTTAAGAATAGCTCTTCCCAAACGGCGATCGCGTTTCAGGGGCGTAAGCAATTTTGAACGGGAAAGAAAGCGGAGAATTTTTGCTTTCCCGCTACCATCAACACTACTTAAAATGGCGGCTGTGCGTCCTTCGGCAATCGATCTTTCTTGAGGCCAATCTTCTAATAATCCTTCTTCATCTAATACTAAGTCTGAGATGCCTTGAAAATAAGAATCTATTGTTTGCTGCTGGGTAATAATATTTTGTTGAACTGTCAGCAGGTTTTGCTGAATTGTCAGGTCTTTAGAAATAATGTATTGTCGCCAAGCTACGTAAACGGCAATGATGGCAATGAGAATTTGCCCCAAAGCACCAAACCACTCCGCCAGTGTTCCAGAAGCTTCCCAATTAATTTTGAGTCCCCAATTAGACAAGCGATCGCCCAATCCTGAAAATTTCACCAAGCCAACGATCGCTACTACTAGCCCTACAAAAGCAATTAACAATGTTCTATCTTGAGGTGAAAACCATTGTTTGATGGCGTTTTGCAACCAAGGTAACAGCATTGCCAGAGATAGCATTAAAGTCACTACGGTGCCAAAAATGCCAATTACCCAGTTATTGACAGACAGCCCAATGATGGTAATGGCGATCGCTAGTAAAGTAATTAGCAATGCCCTTGGCTTGACTGTAAATAGATTGTTTGTCTGTGGTTTGAAGAAAGAACGGGCTTGTTTTAAAGCAGTTGTATGTTGTGGAGATTGCAAAGAAGCAATCGCAGCTAAGGCTTGTTGTGTAGCCAGATCGTTTGGTATTAGGCTACGATCGCCTGTCCCACCATCAAAGTCATCTGGTTGTGATTCCTCTTCCGAGATGGGATCTGGGGTTGGTGAATTGGAGGAGTTGGATTCAATCGTCATTCTTTATATTGTGCCCCAGCATACTCAGTTAAACAGCTGTTTTATGTTAACTGCTAGAGGATAGGCTCAGGCAATATGGCAATTCGAGATTTGACGTAAATCAAGCTAGCTGGATATTGACTCGTTAGGGGCGTCTTTTACCCTTTGTCAACTTCTGTCACCAGTGGCGGTCTTTTCCTATCAAATACGCTGCGCGCATCTGAAAAAATCTCCAATTCAGATGCTTATTAACTTATCTACGTTGAGGAAATTTTTTCTCTTGTTAATTAATAACTCCCATCTCAAGATAGATGAAATTTCTTCTAGTTAGCGATTAATTGCAATTTTTTTTGAGCAAATTTTAGTCAAGCTCAATCTTATGGCATTGGCAAAATAATATCTATTTAATCGTTGAGATTTCTATTTGGTTGATGCAGGTAGAACGATTAATCTTGAGATAATATAAATATTTGTTCAATAAATTTTGTTATTTTTAGAACGCAAAATATGATATTATTTTGTTATCTTTATGCAAAAAATGGATTTATAAAAATAAAAAAATATTGATAAAAACAGTGTAGTTTGATACTATCTTTTAAGAGAAACAAGTTTTAGCATCATACTTATGAGTTCTGTAGGTACAGCATGGTCTTACGGCGCTGCTTGATTGCCTCTAGCTTTATCGCTATGTCGATATACGGGTGTAGCGATCGGGCAAATTCAACGGCAGAAAATACTAAGCAAGTTGTACAAGAAAGCAATATTTCCCAGCTTTTAATCAAGGCAAAATCTGGGGAAAAAGCAGAAGATGTATTAAATCAAGGTAATAAGCTGCTAGATGCCCATCGCTACCAAGATGCGATCGCAGCATATGATAAAGCGATCGCAATTCAGCCAAAAATTGCCGAAGCTTGGATTAACAGAGGTAATGCTTTAACCTCTTTAAAACGCTACAAAGAAGCAATCGCATCCTACGATCGAGCAATTACCATCCAGCCAGACAAAGATATAACTTGGTATAATCGTGGCAATGCCTTAGCATCTTTGCAAAGTTACAAAGAAGCGATTGCAGCATACGATAAAGCGATCGCTCTTAAACCCAACAAGTATGAAGCTTGGATTAACCGAGGTATTGCGCTGACAAAACTGCAACGCTATCCTGAAGCATTGAAATCTTACGATACAGCGCTCGCAATTAAGCCGGATAAGCATTTGGTATATTATAATAAAGCTTGCGCTTATGCTTTACAAAGCAACGTAGAATTAGCAATTTCAAACTTGAATAAAGCAATCAAACTAGCTCCAGGTAAATATCAGAAATTAGCTAAAACCGATCCAGATTTTAATAAAATACGTAGCGATAAAAGATTTCAAAACTTAATTCAATCATCTTAGTACAAGCCTCTACAAAAAAGCCTTGTAATTTCGTCATTCTTAGTTTAGGGAGACACTGCGATCTAATGAGGCTAACTGGCAAAGAGGAATTTGAATCAAAAACTCTGTTCCTTTACCAGGAGTTGAAAAACACTCTAATTTGCCGCCATGTTTTTGGGTAATGATTTGATAGGCGATTGACATACCCATACCCGTACCTTTTCCTACAGGTTTGGTAGTAAAGAAAGGGTCAAAAATGCGTTGGCGAACTGTTTCTGTCATACCCAGTCCGTTATCGGCGATCGCAATTTGGACGCACTGCGAATCAATAACTGAGGTGCGGATGGTAATTTGACTGGCACGATCCTGAATATCTTCGAGCGCATCAATAGCATTAACTAAGATATTCATCAAAACTTGGTTGAGTTGCCCAGGATAACACTCTACTAGAGGCAAGTTACCATAATCTCGAATGACAGCGATCGCCGATGAATCTGGTTGAGTTTGCAGGCGATGTTGCAAAATCAGCAACGTACTCTCAATTCCTTCATGAATATCAACCTCCTTGATGTCGGCTTCATCCAATCGCGAGAAATTGCGGAGAGATTTGACAATTTCGCGGATGCGTTCAGTCCCCAGTTTCATTGATGCGAGTAGTTTCAGCAAATCTTCGCTAAGAAAGTCCAAATCAACATCGACAATTGTCTCTGCAATTACTGATGTGGGTTCGGGGTATTCAGTTTGGTATAGTTGCACTAACTCCAAAAGACATTGAGTATATTCATTGATAAAGCTGATATTGCCATGAATAAAGTTAACCGGATTGTTAATTTCGTGGGCAACTCCTGCAACCATTTGCCCTAGGCTGGACATTTTTTCCGATTGAATCATCAGCGCTTGGGTTTTTTGCAATTCTTCGAGAGTATTTGTGAGTTCAGCAGTACGTTCCTCTACTCGTTGTTCTAATTGCTCATTGGTTTTTGCCAAAACCATGAATGATTCTTGTAATTGCTGGGTCATGTAGTTGAATGCATGAGCCAGAATGCCCAATTCTTTGACCTTTGAAGGTTTGACGCTTTGATCGAGTTTACCATTGGCGATCGCCTCGGCTGCTTGACTCAACCGCAAAATTGGCCTAGTTATCCACTGCGAGGTGTAAATTCCTAAAATTGTGGCGACAACCAAAGCCCCCAAACATAGCAAAATAGTTGTGCGATTGTTGGCATTGATTTGTGCCATAAAATCAGATTCAGGTACAGTCACAACCAGCAGCCAGTCTAAACCGTACTTGTCTCGCCACGGTTTAACCTGAACAAACTGTTTTTGTCCATTGAAAGATATGTCAAACTCTGGCTCGTTCTGGATTGCTTGCAGAGTATGAAATCGCTTTTGTAACTCCTGTGCCACAGTCCGAATAAGGCGATCGGGAATATCGAGAACACTGTACCGTTCAACTTGGTCATTCAGCTTGTACAGAATAGGATAATTACCCGAACTACCCACCAATTTGCCATTACGTTCGATAATAAAAACCTGTCCAGAAGGAGTGGCTTTTAGGTGGCGAAGAAAATCACTAATACTGGTCAGAGTCAGATCGATACCCGTTACACCCAGTAACTTATGATTTTTGTCATAGAACGGAGCCACCGCAGAAACAGTAATGTAATATTCAAGGCTAGCATCTAAGGGATTATCTGGCTGTTGTAGAGCTTTTCCCGTCTCAGTGAAAGCCACATTAGTAATTTCAGCCGCCTTTATGCTACTCCAAACGAGCTTGCCTGCGGTGACGGAATCTGTGTACCAAGGTTCGGTCAACGGATGGTAGTCATAGCTTTGTAAAAGTTTAGTGCGGTTGCCTTTATCGTCAACGAGGTAGTCTGAGGCTTTACCTTTTCCCAGATTTTCATAGAGCAGCAAGTCAACTCCTTTAACCCAGCGTCCTGCTCCTGCTTCTTTACCATTCGTTAATGTGTATCCAGCATAACTGAGGTGTCTAAAAGCTTTAGCTTGTCTCCAAAAATAACGCCCACTGGTAATTAGATCTTTGAGATTCAATTCTTTGTTGGCGATCGCATCAACATTAATCTCGGTTAATTGAATTGGCAACGCCAGATACGTATCTAAACGGTTATCCACCTGCTGACTAGCTTTGTCGATCAACTGCTCGGCGAGATCGTTAACTGCTTTCTGACCGTTTTTGAATGAGAAATATCCAACTAATCCCACAGCCACAAAAATTTGTAGCACAAAGGGAACAACAAGAATCAAGCGGAGTGTCACTAGCTGAGTTAACTTGGCAGGGTGCAACGACATGATTTGAGCAAGTGTCTGGCATATTATCGCCATTAAGGCTGGCTTTATAGTTCCCAAATCATTAGAGAAAATACTGAAACTTTCAGCGTCAAATTTTACAACTTGCTTCCCAGCCCAACATGACTGCTTTACGCTCCAAGCCCCAGTGATAGCCGCCTAGTTCCCCTGATTCTCGGATCGCGCGATGACATGGAATGATGTAGGCAATGGGATTATTACCCACAGCATTACCAACGGCTCTCGCAGCAGTTGGGCGACCAATCATTTCCGCAATTTTCTGATAAGTTGTCATACCCCCAAAGGGTATTTGTAAAAGTGCTTTCCAAACTTGAATCTGAAAATTAGTTCCCTTAACTAGCAGTGTTAATGGCTTATCAACATTCAAGCTATTGGGATGAAAAATCTGGTCGTGCAAGGGTTGGGTGGTTTGTTCGTCGTGAATAATTTCCGCACTTTTCCACGAACGACGCAGTATTTGCTCGCCAGTCTGCTCATCTGCGTTATCTAAGAAATATAAGTTACAAATACCACGAGATGTTGTAGCGATTAGAGATTGACCAAATAAAGTGTCATGAATGCCATAACGAATTTGCAAACCTGCTCCGCCTGTTTTGAACTCACCAGGAGACATCGCTTCTAAGTTCACAAACAGATCGTGTAATCGCCCCGGACTCGACAACCCCACATCTAGGGTTAGGTCTAAAAGGCTTTTCGTTTCGATAATTTTTGACTTGGCGTATTCCACAGTCAGATATTGCAAAAACTTTTTGGGACTGATACCCGCCCATTGGGTAAATAACCGTTGGAAATGATACTCACTCAGCCCTATGTGCTGTGCCACAGTTGCTAAATCAGGTTGACTCAGGTGATTTTGCCGCATAAATGCGATCGCCTGAGCAATTCGGCTGTAGTCTTTGCTGTCAGAGACATTTACACTATTCATCGATACATGATTCACCCCATCTGCATTTTCCTACTTTACAGACGGTGTAGATCAAAAACCACCCGTTTCTTGCGGTTTTAGAACTTGGTGTTAGATTAGATGTTCGCCTCTCAGAGAATTTTCCATTACATTTTTTAGCAGATTGTAATTAAAAAATTGTAGCTTATGAAAGCTGATTCTATCTGATTCCTATATATTGCAATCAAGAGAATAGTATATCTATTACCATGTTTACTTTCAACAAAAAATACTTCTATTTCACACTCATATTGTTTTTAATAGAGGTAGGTATTGCTGTTTTTATCGATGATGGTTTCATCCGTCCTTTTATTGGTGATGTTTTAGTAGTGATACTAATTTATTGTTTTGTGAGAGCTTTTTGGAATATAAATTCCACCATCGTAGCTTTATCAGTTCTTGTGTTTTCTTGTATTATTGAAATTCTGCAATATTTTAATTTTGTAAATCAATTGGGATGGCAAAAATATAAGATTATAGCTGTTGCGTTAGGAAGTACATTTGATTGGAAAGATATAATTGCTTATACAATAGGCACTGCTACAGTTTTGTGGTTAGAAAATAGCACCAAGAGAAAAGTAAAAAATTAAAGTTATACCAATTTTAAAAAAGAATGCGACAGATTGTAGGGGCACGGCAGTGCCCTCAGCGCGTATTGCATCCACATGAGAAATACTATATAAGCAAGGGATCGCTTTTGAATCTCGGCTGTTGCACCTCAAAGCAGGAAGTTCCGAGTTCAAAGCACGAGCGATCGCGTTTTTTTCACCATCATTCACCTTTTGATCTCGAACGTTGGTGTTCTGAAGGCGAAGTTTCGTGTTCCGATCTCGAACTTTGGTGTTCTGAAGGTGAAGTTTCGTGTTCTGAACTCGGAACGCCGAGTAATTTACTCGAACATCCGAGTTCTGAACTGCAACGTTGCACCTTTGAAGTGCAACTACCGAGTTATTTTCTACAACGCTGCTTCTTGCTGCTTGGACTTCCGAGATTTACGAGCGAACCTTTGCCCCATTTCGTCAACTACTGTCTCTAAACCACCACCTTGTCCGCTAGCTTTGGCGTAGTTATACACCTGCAAGGCGGCTGCATAAGCTTCGCTACCCACTGCCAAAGATGTATCATCCACCAATTCATGTAATTGGGAAAGTGACAGCAATACTGGATACAATGCCTCAAATAATTGTACGTCTTTCCGCATCTCTTCCAGGTCAAACGATCGCGGTAAAAACTCTGGATTCTGTGTCGCCACCTCCAATGCTTTACTGACAAAGGCGCGGCTTTTATCCCCCATCTTCGGTAAAGCTTTACGCTCCTCGTTAGTTAAATCAATCAAAAATGGTAGCTTTTCTTTAATAGTGGCAATGGCTTGCAACACCTCATCTCTCTGTTTTTGCGCTAGTGTTGCACTTATTGAGGCTGTGGACATAGGAATTATTCTCCAGTATGCTGCTAAAATTTAGTGTGCCCACAGATACAAGTTTAATTTCAATACGTAGCAATAAATATTCTGATTTTCAAGGGAGAGCGATCGCTACGCTTTCAACTATCAAAATTCTTCTTCCTCGTCAACTTCCTCGCCCATCAGTGGCGCTTGCGAACTATGACGTACATGAAGCACAAAAACCGTATTTTCCCGAATACTGAACAAAATCCGGTACTTATTTCTGGACTTACCATAAATAAGTTGACGGATTTCTTCTGTAAATGCATCATTTTCTGGAGCTAAAGCAC
Source organism: Calothrix sp. NIES-2098 (assembly GCF_963875125.1). NCBI lineage: Bacteria > Bacillati > Cyanobacteriota > Cyanophyceae > Nostocales > Calotrichaceae > Calothrix > Calothrix sp. NIES-2098. The sequence continues at coordinate 5,231,985 of NZ_CAWNKJ010000001.1, read as the reverse complement.
AACGTAGTGGCTTTTCTTGCAGAGTAGCAATAGTATCCATTAACTCCCGAAACCATTTATCCGCATAAACTGGATTGCGCTGTCTTAACCAAGAGTAAGCACTCTCAACTTCAGATCTTGCAGTCTGAGTTAACCTAACTTGAAATGCCATACTTTTGCTGCATTTCTTGCTCAAATTCGCTCATAGTGGTAGTTCTACCAGCTTCTACATCTTCTAGCCCCTGCTTAATTCCAGCGATCGCTTCTAATCTTTCTAAGGTATCCAAGAGTTTTTGATAAGATTCGGCATCTTGAACAACAAGTTCAGCTTTACCATTAACTGTCAGCACTACAGGTTTTCCTGTCTGCTTCATCTGCTGGAGGAATTCTACCGTATTGCGCTTAAAGCTAGAGAGTGAATGAATGTCTCGACTAATGTTGAGCATAGAGTTGATTATGCATTAAACTTGCACTTAATTTAATGCTATCTCGAAAGTTTCTGTCACAACCAATTTGTATTGCTCGGTAACAACATTGAAGTCAGTACCGCCTTTGACTTGAGAAAAATTGCACATCGCGCTAGTCTTCATTACCGTAACTGCACGCTGTATAATCAGGCGATGAAAAATCTGCTCTCTTCCATAATCCCCCCTTACACTTGGAATCGTCCCATTGGTCTTGGTTGGGATAACCCCTACACTGTCCGTTACGCTAGCAATATTGATGATGGCCCTTGGCATGGTATGCCTTTAGGTGGCTTTGGTGCTGGTTGTATCGGGCGTTCTTCACGGGGAGACTTTAATCTCTGGCACATTGACGGGGGAGAGCATACTTTTAAGAATATTCCCGCTTGTCAATTTAGCGTGTTTGAGTCTCATGGCTCATCTTCCCAAGCTTATGCTTTATCTACCCAAGTACCTGAGGATGGTAGTCTAGCTGCTTGGCGATGGTATCCATCTAGCCAACAAGCAGCAGAGACTTCCCACACGGGTACTTATCACGCGCTATATCCCCGTAGTTGGTTTGTTTACGAAAATGTCTTCAAAGCACAGCTAACTTGCGAGCAATTTTCCCCCATCTGGGCAAATAACTACAAAGAAACTAGTTATCCAGTGGCGATATTTCTGTGGAAGGCGCATAATCCCACGAATGCACCGATTACTCTTAGCATTATGCTCGCTTGGCAAAATATGGTGGGCTGGTTTACTAATGCTTTGAAGTCGCCGGAAGTGAAAATTCGCGATGATGGGAGTCCGGTATATGAGTATCAGCCGCGTTTGGGCGAGAGTCAAGGTAATTACAATCAATTAGTGGAAAATGAGCAATACCTTGGTTGTCTTTTATCCCAAGTTGCTCGTAATGCACCCGTCCAAGAAGGAGATGGTAGCTGGTGTATTGCCACGTTGAAGCATCCCCAAGTGGAAGTGTTTTATCATACGCGCTGGAATCCGGCTGGTACGGGTGACGAACTGTGGCAAAGCTTTGCTCGTGATGGTTCTTTGCCCAATTATGTTGATGCAACGCCAGCAGCAGATAATACACAAATCGGGGCAGCGATCGCACTCCGTTTTACTCTGCAACCAGGGGAATCTCTAGAACTTCCCTTCGTCTTAGCTTGGGATTTTCCAGTAACAGAATTTGCCACCGGAGTTAATTATCACCGCAGATATACAGATTTTTTTGACAGAAGCGGTGAGAATGCTTGGGCGATCGCATCTACTGCGTTAACAGAATATCAAAATTGGCGATCGCAGATTCAAAGTTGGCAACAACCCATCCTCGACCGAGAAGATTTACCAGCTTGGTTTAAAATGGCTCTATTTAACGAGCTTTATGACCTTACCAGTGGTGGTACTCTCTGGAGTGCAGCCTCAGAACTCGATCCCATCGGTCAATTTGCCGTATTAGAATGCTTAGATTATCGCTGGTATGAAAGTTTAGATGTGCGGTTATATGGTTCTTTCGCCTTGCTGATGTTGTTTCCGGAACTGGAAAAATCAGTGATGCGGGCTTTTGCACGGGCGATCCCCCAAAGTGACGATCGCCAACGCGTTATTGGCTATTACTATACAATTGGCGCAGACACGACAACTGCCGTTCGCAAAGTCGCAGGCGCTACACCCCACGATTTAGGCGCACCTAACGAACACGTCTGGGAGAAAACTAACTACACCTGCTACCAAGACTGCAATTTGTGGAAAGATTTAGGCAGCGATTTTGTATTGCAAGTATACCGAGATTTTCTGCTCACGGGTGCTAATGATGTACAGTTCCTAGCAGATTGTTGGGATGCGATCGTCCAAACCCTCGACTACCTAAAAACTTTCGATCTAGATGGCGATGGAATTCCCGAAAATTCCGGTGCGCCAGATCAAACTTTTGATGATTGGCGACTGCAAGGTGTTAGCGCATATTGCGGCGGTTTGTGGTTAGCGGCTTTGGAAGCTGCGATCGCCATTAGCGATATTTTACTCGAAAGTAACCTTGGCGACCTTCGCGTCTTGGCAGTTCAAAAATCCACCTATGAGACTTGGTTGCAACAATCTCGCCCCATCTACGAAGAAAAACTTTGGAATGGGCAATATTACCGTCTCGATAGCGAGAGTGGTTCTGATGTAGTAATGGCAGATCAGTTGTGCGGACAATTTTATGCGCGGTTATTGGGATTATCAGATATTGTAGATAGCGATCGCGCCCTCTCTGCCCTCAAAACTGTGTATGATGCTTGCTTTCTCAAGTTCCAAAATGGTCAGTTCGGTGCTGCAAATGGTGTTCTTCCCGACGGTTCCCCAGAAAACCCTAAAGCTACTCACCCACTAGAAGTCTGGACAGGTATCAACTTTGGACTAGCGGCTTTTCTTGTACAGATGGGAATGCAGGATGAAGCATGGCGCTTAACACAAGCTGTAGTGCAGCAAATGTACAACAACGGGCTACAATTCCGCACACCCGAAGCGATCACCGCATCTGGAACTTTTCGTGCTAGTACCTACCTGCGGGCAATGGCTATTTGGGCAATTTACTTAGTGATTGGGCAATAAGGCATCGGGCACTGGGGATTGGATACTGGAGAAGTTTTTCTCCCCTGCCTCATCCCTTTCGCTTTAATTAACTAATCGAAAAATTGCAACCAAATATACATTAAAAAAAATATATACGTTTTATTATTTGCGTTTTGCAGCTAAATTTACTTGTAGCTGAGGCTGTAAGTATTTATAACTGCGATTTTATTTTCCGGGTGTTTCAAAATTAAAAGGAAAAGATAAGTAATACTAACAAAGATGCAAAATGTTGAAACCTCAAGACCAGTGTTTTCAAAATATCCAGCATCGCTATCCTTAGTAATTGAGAGTTCTAATCTCGCCAATTTTATGTCGTGCGTTAACAATTTTTACTCGCTCACAAAATCATTTTTCCTTAGTTTCTGTAAAAATCAATACTATAAATGTAGTTTTTTGGTATGAAAATTATTCAAACTTACTGTAGAATTATATTTTCATGCTTCATCCTATGTGACTGCAAATACATAAAAAAGGCTGTAAAATCAATTCTTACTGGTTAACAAGTAAGTAACTGAGTCAGTCTCAAAAAGACCTTAGTCCAATTTTTATCAGAAGTTATCAGCAGTTGATTAGAAGACTGCCAATAAAAAACATGGATTTTGCTAGTGATTTCTTTCAAACTTTCACTTACGAAAAGCCGCTGAAAAATGATAACTGAGCAATTGGTGATTAACAACACAAATAATTGCATTTTGTAGAGGCTTTTAAAATGACAAAATCCTAACAGTGAAAGAATTTAGTACTACTTATACTGAACGTACTCGCCACATTACAGTTAAATAAATTACCCAAAAACCTAATTTAGCCATGAACTCCTCTTTGTTGTTAAGGGTTCAGGGAGATATGGAATATATAAATAACCAACCATCTCCCACAACAAAAGCATTTAGCTTTCCATTGTTGAGTATGGTTGCAAGTAATTCAAACATAGCATCAGACTTAAGTCAAGTCCGGAGGTTATGGAAGTCACAACAAGATGAAGAACTGACTAGTACAAATATATATGTGGAAATTCAACAAGCAGTGAGGAGATATTCTCTGATACTCTATCTTCCTCTCACAAAAGAATTAGAAGTTCCATATCGAACGAACAATACTCTAGTCTCCACCAGAATGACTTTATACTTGTTTTTGACCGAGGTATCGTTGTGGAAAAACTCACTCCTGAAAAACTATTAGTAATTAACAGTCTTTATCGCCACTTATATACTTACGATTTATTCTGTAATCTCCCTTAAATGAATTTCTTAACGAGCGAGAACCTAGCAATCTTTTTTACCTTAACTTAGCGATCTCTGCTGTATAAAAGAAATTTTTACCGTTCTTTATTAAAAGAGTAATTTATCGATTCACTTTAGTTGAATATTTTTTCTAAAAATATTATTTTTGTGATTAATTTATCAGAGCTAATATAGCTCTGTTTTTTAATTGTTTATCTATCATAACATAAAACAGTCAAATTTCCAAATTGCCATCTGTAACTCATTATTTAATCTCATGCTTACTTGTTAAGAATCATCATATAAATTATTGGATATTTAAAAGCTGTAACTTAAGCTAGATAAGCACTATTGGCAATCGAGATGAACTATAAACATAGATCGTTTCTAAAAATAACTTGCAATAAACAATAGGATTTTAAGTTTTTTTTAATAATATCTGTACGGCTAGATTTTGCGGCCGCTAAACAACAGAATTAATGGTAAAATTTCTTAGTAACCCTAGGTGTATAAAATTCCTAACTATCTATTAGCTGAGGGGTATTACCCCTCAGTATTCCTGAAATAGATAAAAAAAGCAACGTTGTACAATACACAAGTAGATATCACAATGAAATCTCAAAATTTATTTGATAAAGCTACTATTTTGGTAGATGACATTCACAGCAAAAAATAGTATAAATAAAAATGTTGTTCTCGATCGTCAAGGTTACAGAATTTTTCATTACTAACCTAAAATCTATGTAGTTTTCTCATCAAATCCTAGTTTATAAGTATTGAAAAATACAACAGTCTTATCAGGGAAAGTAATTGAATTAGGAGTTGGAAAATTACAAGGGGACGAAACTGCATCTACCAAGAGCCATCCAGAGACTTTTTTCTGCCAGTCATCTGACATAACAAAGGGTAAATTTTTACCCAACGTTAACTACCAAGCAACAGCAGCTTCTTTCATTAGTACTTAGTACTCTAATGAAGGCTGGGAAACTTGGGAGGGTATCTGAGGAATTACGGCAAAAGTCAAGTTTCCGAACACAGGTCAGCTCATGGAAAGAATCATCAAATTAAATGCAGTCGAAAACTCAAGCCAAGGGAGCAGTTATCGGATGAAGTTTGACGAATTTATGTCTCAAAACCATCTGGCTCCTGAAAAAGTATTAATTTGTGGCAGTGCTGTTGCGGTGACAACGGTAACTGTACTACAAGAGTTGTCAATTAAGGTAATTGACAACCTGTTCAGCGTACTCCAAAGAAAAACTCGCATAGCAGTTCTTGAATAGGGGGGATGTGGAGAGTTAGCGGTGTCCCCTAGTAGAGCGAGCGATTTCAACCTAGCGACTTCATTTGCCAAGAATGGCAGAAGTTGCTCATAAATTTTGATATTTGTGTTTGAACCTGTTAATAGAGTTGTGTTTCCCGCAGCATTCGCTACTACTGCTTTACCGATATCTTTCTGTAGCTAATTCAGCAAATGTAACTAGGCTAGAGCTGTTTGCTAACTTCAACTCAAATTTCAAAAACCGCAGACACTAAATCGGTTTACTTCAATAACTAGACAAATAACACTATGAACCAAGAGATTCCTGGCATTAGTAGCAAATTAAAGGACTCAATGCATCCCGAACAGTTTGACCAAGTAGTTGAAGCGATTCTGGCGGGAAAGTATTCATGGGCTTGTGTTTTAATGCTGCGTTTTGCTGGCTACAATCCTTTACATTACATTCCTTACCGTACATACAATCGATTACTCAAAGAAAACTCTTTGATGAGTCGGTCTCACTCCCAACAAAATCCTAGTATGAGCCTTACTAAACAATCTACGGAGAAAAGGACTGATACTAATATTTCGCCAAACAGCTTAAGTAAAATTAAAGATGTGACTTATCTGGAAGTTGTGAGCAAGCAAAAAGCAGAAATTCGTAATAAAGAGCAGTGGCTAACAAAGAAAGTTCAATAACTTCTAGAAATGCCTCTCGGTTCTGATGGGAATTTCTGGCATATTTAATCAAATAGCTCTAGAATCGCAGTTCAGTTAGTAGCTGTATGTTTGCCATGCAGATTAATCACCTTAGCACGGCAGTTTTATTATGCTGTTTTGCTGTTGAATGGACTGCTTGTAAAAATCTAGCCTAAAGATTCGCTTTGTGGTTGCGACCTTAAAAACTCCTCGATTTAGCGTCCCCCTCCTTTAGGGGGACTGCTCTTTGCTAAATTCCAATATTAGACATTTGGAGAAATTAATTATGCATTGCCCAAAATCCTGGGAATGCAAAACATATAACTCATGCTTATGCTATTTTTATCAGATGTATATTAAAGTTGAATTTTGTTTTTGCTGTGGTTCTCCATTATAACTTATAAATGATGTTCAATAAACCGTATAAAGCTGTCTTAATATGATATAAATGCAACATATTTAGCGAAAAATATGAGTAAATCATCAGCCAATTTATCTACAATTAAAGTTTATTAAATTGAACGCCAACTTTTTTGATAAAATGTGCCAAATTGGCAATTATCTAGCGATAAAATTCTATAAATTATATATGCCAACTTAAACATAGTTGATTGACAAGCCAATTTCACGTATGGGAACCAAATAAATGATGAGTTCCAATTGTGAAATATATTAATCTGATTGGTGAATCTGTCAACGTCTTATAGAGTAAATAACTCCAACACCAAGACCGAAACTCTAACTGTTGCTGCTGGTGGTTCCTTTTCTCAAACAGCTTGAGCTAATAAAAGTTAGGAGTAGTGGCTTCCTCTATTGCAAACTTTGAATTGCTCTCACCTATTTTAGAGATAGTGAAATTGTAGTTGGTATGGCTTTAGCCCAAAAAGCTATATATAACACTGTTAGCAAAGTTGGAAATTGAAAAAGTGACAGTTAAATCGTCGATAATGTTGGTAGAACTTGTAACTCTTACGCTTCTATAAACGACTATCGTAATCCCTGTCTTCCTAAACGGGATTATGGCTGTTTTAGAAATTAGTAATCGATCTAATCAGGACTGGATGCTAGAAAAATTAGCTAGCTTCCAGTTTTTATTTAGCAAAGAAGATAGATTTGAGATGTGTTTCACATAGCTTAAAGTCAAGCTTTTAACTTTTGAATACACAAATTTCTCATCCAAAATCACGCTTTTTGCAAGCAGATATACAGCTTAAATACTGCCGTCAGATTGAAATTATCTTGGTAGCAGATAGGAGTAAATTTCTAACTGATAATTGCGAAATGTTAAGCTGTTTGCAAGAGATGGCACGGATTTCAGCTAATTGTGGAGGTTATAGGCGCTCTCATTACAGTAGAGTGCTAACTAATAGTGAGAGTATCTAGCGATGGGAAAGTTGGGAGGAAGAACAACTACTCAGGCTATGGGCATAGATCGGATTTCTGTCTAGCAATCATACTGTCAGGAGACTGAAAAGTTATGCGATCGCCTGCATACATTTTCGATCTCTTACTTTTGAGAGTCCATAGCCGACTAGATAGGATTCCTAACTTACTGAAATATATCCCTCGGAAAGTTTATTAGTCGTGAAAGTGCAAGAATGCAATACCTCAGTTATACTAAAAATCCCTGAGGAAGCAAGCTAATAACTGCATCTTCATGAGAACGTGGTATTACTTTACTTTCACTTTGATAAAGTCGAGCTTAAAGTATTGCATACTGAAGATATTAACTAACTAATTAATCTTAGAGCTATTAACTGTAAATCGTAAATCTAAATGACTAATATTTTAAGAATAGTTGTTGAAGCTGAGGAAATTGTAAACTTCCTTAAAAGCGAAATGAATTTCAAAGAAGTATATCAAAATGTTTTGTATAAAAGATTGATAAATTATGCAGCCCAAGAAAGAGGGATAACTGTTACAACCGAGGAAATTGAAGCGGAAGCCAATCGCCAACGACGCCAAAAGCATTTAGAAAAGGCAGCAGATACACTAGCATGGTTAGCCGATCAATTAATTTCTCCCGATGATTGGGAAGTAGGAATTCGCGATCGCTTATTGGCGCAAAAATTAGCTGAGGCAATGTTCGGTAAAGATGTAGAACCTTTCTTTGTCGAAAATCGGTTAGAATTCGAGCGAGTTAGCCTTTACCAAATCCTTGTTGAATCAGAAAAATTGGCGCAAGAAATTTATTATCAAATTGAAGAAGGCGAAATCAGCTTTTATGATGCTGCCCATCTATATGATATAGACATACAGCGGCGAAAAAAGTGTGGTTATGAAGGTAATATTTACCGTTTTGATTTAGAACCGGATATTGCGGCTGCTGTCTTTAGTACGCCTGTTAATGAATTGATCGGGCCATTAACAACTGAACAAGGCTATCATATTTTTATGGTTGAAGAGTTTATGCCAGCTACATTAACACCGGAAAGGTATCAAGAAATTCTCGATAATATGTTTCAAAATTGGCTGGCTAATGAACTAGAATATGTTCTCAGTGCTTCATAATAGGTAGAGGGCAGCAGGCGAATATTAAGAATCATATATTTAAGTAGAACAGTGCAAATAAATAAAAATATATTACAAAACTTAAATTTAATTAAAAACCTGTTCTCTTATGCCATTTACTTTACCTAAATAAAGGGTAAATAAAAAAATAGAGACGCAATTTCTCGCATCTCTACAGATAATTTAACTACAACTTATGAGAGAAAAGTTATAGATATTAATTTTTAGCCTGTGGTTGTGCAGGCGGAATAGTCACATCTATGGGCGTTACTTGTGTTGCTAGCTGTGTCAAAGGTGGTTGAATGGCTGTTTGATTTCCGACAACCAAAGTTACTAGATTTTCTGGTTTGAGATATTGCTTTGCGACTCGCTGGACATCAGCTGCTGTTGTGGCTGCTACAGCTTTTTGATAGCGAAATAAGAAATCAGTAGGATAGCCGTAATACTCATATCGCATCAACCGTGAAATAGTTTGGTTAGGGTCTTCAAAATTGAAAACAAAGGAATTTAGTGTAGACTCTTTAGCAAAAGCTAGTTCTTTGGCTGTGACTCGTTGAGTTTGGATGCGCTTAATTTCAGCTTGTAAGGCTTTGACAAATTGCACAGTAGTTTGCGATCGCGTTTGTCCCCCAGCAACGAACATTCCCGGATAATCGTAGCGGGGACTCCATTGACCGTATACTGAATAAGCTAAACCTTGACGCGATCGCACTTCATTAAATAAGCGTCCGCCAAATCCATTTAACACGCCATTCAATACATCCAAAGCTGCATAGTCAGGATTGTCAAATTTTCCGCCTAAATGTCCAAGGTAGATATTACTTTGAGTTAATTGCGGCTGATTCACAAAAAAGACACCGCCAGTTTTGGCTTGGGAAACTTCTGGTAACTGGGGTTTAGCAAGTTTGGGGTTAGGTTTCCAATCGCCCAACTTTGCTTGAATGAGCGATCGCATTTTCTTAGAATCAAAATCTCCCAAAATCCCCAGAATAATATTATTCGGGTAGAAATATTGCTGGTAAAACTTGAGCAAATCCTCACGAGAAATATTATCTACAGAAGCATATTCTGTTGTGCGAGCATAAGGACTCTCTTTCCCATAGATTAATTTGCGAAATTCGCGAATAGCTATAGAGTTAGGATCGTCATTGCGGCGCGCAATACTACCCTTCTCCTGCGTCTTTTGCAAATCTAACTTTTCTTGAGCAAATACTGGTTCTCGCAGCACCTCAACAAATAGATCGAACACTGTTTCTAAATCTTCAGTGAGGGCTTCAAAGCTAGCGCTACCAGAGGTTTCACCAATCCCAGTTTCCACCGAAGCTGCCCGTTGTTCCAAGATTTCATTGAGTTCATCAGGCGAATGCTGCTTCGTCCCCCCAGTCCGCATTACCTCACCTGTAAAGTTAGCCAAGCCCACTTTATCTGCTGGTTCCAAGCGACTCCCAGTACGTACCAACGCCGTACCACCTACTAACGGTAGCTCGCGATCTTCCATCAAATAGACAACCATGCCATTTTGCATGACAAAGCGCTCATACTTGGGTAGCTTAATCTGCGGTAAGGGTGGTAGCTGCAATTCAGTGTAGTGTTTAGCCGCCGCCGTCGCCGCCCCAGAAAAATTAAAAGTTAAAAGTAAAAAGGCAAAAGCAACAACCAACGCATAAATCAGCCTCTTGCCATTTCGGAGCCACTGCGTTGCGCGGGTTCCCCGCGTTGTAGCAAGTGGCGTGATTGTGAACGCCACTTGTTTTTTACCCTTCACCTGATACCTGTGCATATCTTTTTTCATCTCTTCCCTTCGCGGTTTATTATGCCTTAGACAACAACTTGCCAATCGTGCGATTTTCTGCTGTAAACGATGCTTTCGCCACTCTTTGAATATCAGCAGTTGTCACAGCTGCAATTTCATCCAATTGCTTAAACAAATTCCGCCAAGAGCCAGTTTTCACCTCATATTCCAACAATTGCTGCGCCATCCCCATATTGGAATCGAGGGTACGTAACAAACCTGCTCGTGCTTGGGTTTTCACGCGCTGCAATTCCTTGTCTGTCACAGGTTCAGTTTTCAATCTGTCAATTTCCTGACGCAAAGCCACCGCCACCTCATCAACTGTATGTCCGGGAGCAGTGAGCGCATAAAATAGCATCAGATTTGGGTACTTATCACCAGGAAATCCGCTAAAACCTTGGGCACTTAACGCCAAACGCTGCTTTTCTACCAAAGATTTATACAACCGCGATGTGCGTCCGTTACTCAATAAACTGCCAATGATTTCATACACAGCATTATCTGGATGGGTAACTGCGGGACGGTGATAGCCTTCTAAATACCAAGGTTGGGAAGGTAGTTCTACAGTAACTTCTCGCGTTTGTGTTTGTTTGGGTTCTTTGGCGATTTGCTCAACAGCTTTTGATTTTGCCGGAAAGCGTCCAAAGTAGATTTGTGCCAGCCTTTTGACTTCAGCTGGTTTCACATCTCCCACAATAGCGATCGCTAAATTGCTGGGTACATAATAATTGTTAAAAAACTTTTGCACATCTTCTGGTGTCAGGTTGCGGATATCTTGGTCATAACCAATCACCGGACGCCTGTAAGGATGCACTTTATAAGCCGCATCGATAAATTTCTCGATCGTTAAGCCGATGGGTGAATTCTCTACCCGCAACCGCCGTTCTTCTAAAATCACCTCTTTTTCTTTATAAAACTCGCGAAAAACAGGTTCGAGAAATCGCTCTGATTCTAGCGACATCCACAGTTCCAACTTATTCGAGGGAAAGCTGTAAAAATAACGTGTGGCTTCCGTAGAAGTATTGGCATTTAAACCCACACCTCCAGCTTGTTCAACAATTCGCCCCATTTCATTTTGCTGAACTAACTTGGCGGCTTCTGATTCCACTTGCTCAAACTCAGCTTGCAACTTGACAGTTTCATCTTTTTTGCCACTCGCTTTCGCGGCTTTAATCTGCGCATCTAACTTTTGCAGTCTTTCTAGCAGTGGTTTTTCCGCATTGTAGTCTTTTGTACCAATGCGCTTTGTACCTTTGAAAGCTAAATGTTCTAGAAAGTGTGCTACACCAGTTTTACCATCTGGCTCATCCACTCCACCGACATCAGCATAAGTCAGAAAGGAAACTACAGGGGCTTGATGTCGTTCTAAAACAATGAATTTCAAACCATTGTCGAGGCGAAACTCCGTCAACTGCTTAACTACCCGATCTAGATAAGGTTGAATCGAAGTCGGAGTTTTGCTAGGTGATAGCGTTCTTTGAGTCTGAGCTAAAGCAACTTCTGGGAGTAAACCACACCAGAACATTGTTAGCACTAACAAAGTCGCAAACATTCGGTAAAGTATCATGGATACCTTCTTTGACGAAGATAAAATTGCTGACAAGCAATTGGGCTGATTCATAAGCGGCAATTAAAGTAAAGTTTCATCATAATTCGTAATTACTAATTCGTAATTCGTAATGCATTATATAAACAGCTTGTTTTGTGTTTGGTATCTGTTGCGAAAGCCAGATACAGAAGCAACTTCCGCTGCGGTTTGGCGCTAAATCACTTTCACAAAACATAAATTACGAATTAAGAATTACGAACTACTAATTATTTAATACCTATGAGGCAGGCAAATTGAGAAACAGAGCGTTAATCTTGTATTAAGCTTTCTGTGCTTTTTGTACTGAACGTTAGACAATAATGCTACAAGTCGTGTTCCGGAGATCTGCCAATAACTACTATGCGAGTTTTTAATTCTCCTCCCCCCTCAGAGGCGCAGACACGTACCCGCATTTTACAAGCGGCACAAAAATTGTTTGCCTCTCAAGGTTTTGATGGTACTACAACCCGCGACTTAGCACAGGCCGCCGGGGTGGCTGAGGGCACCTTATTTCGCCATTTTCCCAATAAAAAGGCGATTTTGATAGAAGTAGCCACTAGCGGTTGGGTAGATATTCTCACAGATTTGCTCACAGAATTGAGCGAAATGGGTAGTTATAAGGCTGTGGCTCAGGTAATGCGCCGCCGGATGTGGAATTTCCAGAAAAATGCCGATTTGATGCGCGTTTGTTTTATGGAAGTGCAGTTTCACCCAGACTTGCGCGATCGCATTCAATCGGATGTGATTAATAAAATGAGCGATGTTGCCGAGGCTTTCTTCCAAACTGCGATGGACAAAGGCATTTATCGCCAAACGGATGCCAAATTAGTTGCTAAAGTATTCTTGGGAATGTTTGCGATCGCAGGTTTTTCCAACAATACTCTCATGGAACCCGACGCTTCCCCCCAAGAAATGCAGCACATGGCAGAAGGATTAGCTGATATTTTCCTCAATGGTGTACTAGCAAAAGAATAAAAAATTCAAAATTCCCAAAATTAGCTTTTAAGTTATTTGTCGCGCTTGGTAACTCCACTGTTGTACCAATTCAATCGCCGGACACAAATCTCGTCGCTGCATTGTTGCTACCTGCAAGCGTAAAATTTGTTGGTGTAATCGATGAGAGGGAACCTGAGCCAATTGCGCTACAGAACCAATCCCAGCGTGTAACAATAAACCACAATATTGCGTCCCTACAGTGGGAATTCGTGCTAAATCTGCCAAAGCTACCCATTTATTTACATACTGAAGGTGAACTTGTAATTTATTGGCTAACGCCAGCCTAGCCTCTTGAGTTTTCCCCTGCTTAAATAATGCTTGTGTAGTTGTAATTCCACAATTTTGCAATCGAGATTGTTCTTCTTCGCTTAATCCAGGTAGTTGTTCAATCGGCCAGTCACAGGCTTGAATAGAGTTTCTACTAGCAGTTTGTTTAGGAGACATTTCTTTAATTTAAATCAGGGCTTCTTTAACTATTGTGCCGCAGAATAATTATTTGTGAAAATTGACTTACTGAGATTCCCAACTTATTTAAAAAGTCGGGAATCTGAATCAAAAATAGTATTATCTAATTTTTTTCCTACGCTCTTCATTTTTTCTATCAAACCAAAACCATTCTTCATCACTCATGCGATTGGCATTCTTGATCCGTTGAACTGCTAATTCTAAATATTCAGAATTAATATCACATCCTAACCATCTTCTGCCTAATTGTTCGGCAGTTACAGCTGTAGTTCCCGAACCTAAAAACGGGTCAATTACAATATCCTGGCGTTTGGATGAAGCGAGAATAAATTTTCTAATCAGTTCTTCTGGTTTTTGTGTAGGATGTTTTGTCTTTTCATTCATTCCATTACAAGTTGTAGGAATTTCAATCACATCCCTTGGTTTAGCACCCTTAGAATGAGGATTCCAAGTTTTGCCGTTATTCTTGCCATTATTTCCATACTGACTAGTTATCGCCTGCGGATGAGATGGATATTTTAAAGTATGTTCTCCATATAAAATTCTGATATTTTCGATATCCATATAGAAAGATTTTGATTTTCGGAAATGTAAAATACTTTCATGGGAGCGTCCCCAATCATTTGATAAATTTGCCTTATTCTTGTAATGCCAAATTAACCAACGACACCCTTGAAAAAAACGCGAAGCAGGTAATTTTAGATCGGCTAATATTTCCGAGAAACCACAAATATAAAAACTTCCAGTAGGCTTAAGAATTCGGGATACCTGTTCAATCCAAGTTAAAGACCATTGCACGTAAGCTGCTTGAGATTCAAATGTATCCCACTCGGCTTTTTTTATATTATATGGCGGGTCAGCAATAACTAAATCAACCGATTCTATATCTAAATTACGCAGCCACTCGATTGCATCTCCTTGCCAGAGTTCGCCATTTTCATGAGAATAGAATAATTTCATCGGTTCAATATCAGTCAGTCTTTAACAACAATATCCCCGACTTCTTCAAGAATTCGGGGATCTGTATCTTGTATTTTCACAAATAAAATCTATAAGATACTATTGCTTATTAATTGTAATTAATTCCCCGCGCAATACAGTAACAGCTTGTCCCGCTAAAAAGACGCGATCGCCTCCCGTATACCGTACCTTCACTACCCCCCCACGACTGGATGCTTGATAAGCCAAGAACTCATCCTTACCCAAGCGATCGCGCCAAAAAGGAGCAAGACAGCAATGCGCCGCCCCAGTCACCGGATCTTCATTAATACCCAATCCCGGCGCAAAAAAGCGAGAAACAAAATCGTACTCGGAATCAGCTTTAGCAACGCTGGTGACAATTACATCAGACACAGGCAAAGTTCTCAATTGTTGAAAATTGGGCTGTAATTGTCGTACCAAATCCTCAGACTCCACTTCCACCAAATAACCAAGGGAATTCTGCAAAACAGATTTACACTCTACACTCAAAGCTTGACTTAGTTCTTCTGGTGCAACAGTTGCTTGTGAATGATTGACAGGAAAATCTAACTCAATCCAGTTAACTTGGCGTTTGGCAATCAACACACCGCTTTTCGTATAGAAACGGGCAATTTCATCCGGTAACAAATAAGCCTCAGTCCAGAGTACATGGGCACTAGCTAAGGTTGCATGACCACAAAGCGGTACTTCCACCGTCGGGGTAAACCAGCGCAGATTAAAGCCATCATCCTGTTTGATGAGAAAAGCCGTCTCCGATAAATTCATCTCCTGCGCTACATTCTGCATCCAGCGATCGCTTTGGGGCGCAGTTAAAACACAAACAGCAGCCGGATTTCCTGTAAATGGTGTATTGGTGAAAGCATCTACTTGTGTAATGATTTGTCCCATAGTGTCACGCTGATTTGAATGATTTTTGAGCAAGCAGAGTTATTAAGCTATTTAAGATTATCAATCATCAAAAAAGACTGTTGCCTCTAAGATGCGATCGCTCTTAATTACTAATATTTAAGACAAGAAATAACCTAACTATCTACTTTCAAACCAAGCTTCTAAATCAGTAGTAGTTGTAAAATCTGGAAAAATAGCTCGATAAATTCTGGAAAGAAGTTAGAAAGAAGTTCTTTAAATAGGCGTTCGCGTAGCTCATTCGTGGTCAATCATGATAGAGATTTTAGCGAATTTAAGCGCCAAAATAGCAATGTCTGCCTAAGTTGATATTTAAAAGCACAATTATACTACTAAGTGCGAGATTCTATTCCACGACTTCCATCAATTCTTCAATTGATACACCAAAAGCACGGGCTATTTTTTGAACAGCAGTTAGGTCAACCATATTCATCCCAGGGTGTCGGGCGTAACTTTTCACTGTGTTGTAGTTGACATTGGCACGTTCAGCCACCTCTTTGATTGTCCAACTTCTTTCTGCTGCAAGTTCTCTAATTTTTAGTCTAACTAGCCCCATTTTTTCATCTTGACAAAGGCGGGATTCCACCTTTTAATAATTAATATCAGGTGGAACTCCACCTTAAAGATCAACAACATCAAAAGCGATCGCCCGATGAGCCTGGAAAACTAACAGAGCGATCGCTATTATTCACGCATCCCACTTAGTGGGAAGGATTGCTATATGATATCAACGTTGCAGCCAAAATCAAATACTCATCCTTGGTGTATTGTTCGGCAGCTACCAAATATGCAAACAATAGTAGTTGCTAGGTTTCATCGACGGCAAGATGCAGACGGTTATTTACAGATTTTGCGGAAGTTAGTACCTAATAATACCCATTTAATTGTATTTGACTCAGTAGTTAACGCAGAATTGCACAGGGATTAAAAAGCTTCAGACTGACATAAAGCGATCGCATTATTGGCTTGATAGCTTTTAGGCGATCGCGCAATAATAAACAACCATCGACTATTTTAGATTCTTAATTTAGTTACCATATCAGAAATGAGCAAACCTAGCATTTAAAGGTTCGGGCAATGATAAATCAGAACCAAAACTTGAGGATAAAGATCGCTGGTGTTATTTTTGCTGCTATTAACTTAGTAATAATTTCCTCAGGATTAGTTAGTTGCGGTACTGAAGTACAGAACCCACTCAATCAAACTGAGCAACAAAAAGAACAGTACGAAAATCAACCTACCCGAAATCCTCAACAGGTTAAGCAGAACGACAAAGATGACGACGACAAAAAAGATAATGACGGTAAAGATGAGAACGACGAGAAAAATGATAAAGACAATGAAGATAAAGATTAAATAAAAGCGTTTGAGTTTCTATTTATGGTTATCCACAACGCCTATAGTTCTCTGGTTGATATTTTACGTCAACGGCGACAACGACTAGCTCAACTAATTGATTTTCCCGTAATTCTTTGGTCAGGAAGCAGCAGTCCACGCAATTTTGCTGCTAATGCATATCCATTTCGCGCTAATAGCCATTTCCTCTATTTTGCTGGACTCCCTTTGCCCAATGCGGCAATTCGCTTAGAAGGCGGAAAGCTAGAGTTATTCATGGACGATCCGCAACCTAGCAGCGCCCTTTGGCATGGAGAAATGCCCAAGCGTGAGGAAATTGCCCAAATTATTGGGGCAGATGCTACTAAACCAATGGCAGAATTAGAGTTTTTGGTAGCAGAAGCAGCGACAATTGCCGTGCAGGATGCGGCTACTTGGACAAAGCAATCACAGCTATTAAATAGATGGGTTTTACCACAAAATCCACCCCAAGGAATTGATTTAGAGTTAGCTAAGGTTGTTGTTGCCTTACGCCTCTCTCATGACGAAGGTGCATTAGCTGAGTTACGCAAAGCAGCAGCTGTGAGTGTGGAAGCACATAAAGTGGGTATGGCAGCAACGCCCAAAGCTAAACGAGAAGCAGAAGTTCGTGGGGCGATGGAAGGTGTAATCATTGCCCATAACATGACTACTTCTTATAACAGTATTGTCACCGTCCACGGCGAAGTTTTGCACAACGAGCAGTATCACCATCCACTGCAACCAGGCGATTTACTGCTAGCTGATGTTGGTGCTGAAACTGAGATGGGGTGGGCAGCAGATATTACCCGTACTTGGCCAGTTTCCGGTAAGTTTACATCTACCCAAAGAGATATTTATGATGTTGTGCTAGCAGCCCATGATGCTTGTATTGCCAAAATCAGCCCTGGTGTTGAGTATGGCGATATTCATCTTTTAGCTGCCACAGTTATTGCTGAAGGTTTAGTAGATTTAGGAATTTTAAAAGGAAATGCCCAAGATTTAGTAGAACTAGATGCCCACGCTTTGTTTTTCCCTCACGGTATTGGACATCTCCTCGGCTTGGATGTTCACGATCTGGAGGATTTAGGCGATTTAGCAGGATATGAAGAAGGGCGCACAAGAAGCGATCGCTTTGGCTTAGGCTACCTGCGTTTAAATCGTCCCCTGCGTCCCGGAATGCTAGTTACAATTGAGCCTGGGTTTTATCAAGTCCCAGCAATTTTAAATGAGGCTAAACAAAGTTCCAAGTATCAGAATGTTGTCGATTGGAAGCGTTTATCACAGTTTGCCGATGTGCGCGGAATCCGCATCGAAGATGATGTTTTAGTTACAGCAGATGGTAGCGAAGTGTTAACAGCCGCGTTACCAAATCAAGCTAGTGCTGTGGAGGAACTGATTGCTTCCTGATTTTGCAACCACAGATAATTTATTTGTGTTTATCTGTGGTTTTGTCCATAAAAATCAAAATTTACAGACAAAGGACGGTTTACCACCCCAACACAGATAAGTATCAGGTTGCTCAAGTCGGTGGGAAAACTACTAAGCTGGTAAATAGCACGTTCAAACTCTACCCAAAATTCCTACTGGCTTACTATCTGTAATCGAAATTATGTTTGATGCATTAGCCGATCGTTTAGAATCTGCCTGGAAGAAACTCCGCGGACAAGATAAAATTTCTCAATCCAACATTCAAGACGCTTTGCGAGAAGTTCGCCGCGCTTTGTTGGAAGCAGATGTCAACCTCCAGGTAGTCAAAGATTTTATTACCGAAGTCGAAGCCAAGGCACAGGGATCTGAGGTGATCGCTGGCGTGCGACCTGACCAACAGTTCATCAAAATTGTTTACGATGAACTGGTGCAGGTGATGGGGGAGGAAAATGTTCCCCTCGCAGAAGTGCAGGGAGAACCTACCATTGTGCTGATGGCTGGGTTGCAAGGTACTGGTAAAACTACCGCTACTGCTAAGTTAGCTTTACATCTACGTAAATTAGACCGCAGCTGCTTGTTAGTCGCCACAGACGTATATCGCCCAGCCGCGATCGATCAGCTCATAACTTTAGGTAAGCAAATTGATGTACCTGTATTTGAACTGGGAAGCGACGCCGACCCAGTAGAAATTGCCCGCCAAGGTGTAGAACGCGCAAGGGCAGAAGGCGTGAATACGGTAATCATCGATACTGCTGGGCGTCTGCAAATTGACGAAGACATGATGGCAGAACTAGCCCAGATTAAAGCAACAGTTCAGCCTCACGAAACCTTACTAGTTGTGGACTCCATGACTGGTCAGGAAGCCGCAAATCTTACCCGTACCTTTCACGAGCAAATCGGGATTACTGGAGCAATTCTTACCAAGCTAGATGGTGATAGCCGTGGTGGTGCTGCACTTTCAGTACGTCAAATCTCCGGTGCGCCTATTAAGTTTGTGGGCGTAGGCGAGAAAGTCGAGGCGCTGCAACCATTTTACCCAGACCGCATGGCATCGCGGATTTTGGGTATGGGCGATGTCTTGACCTTGGTAGAAAAAGCCCAGGAAGAAATTGACTTGGCAGATGCCGAGAAAATGCAGGAGAAAATCCTGTCAGCGAAGTTTGACTTCACCGACTTTCTCAAGCAACTGCGCCTGTTGAAAAACATGGGATCGCTGGGTGGGATCATCAAGATGATTCCCGGAATGAATAAGCTTTCCGATGACCAGCTAAAGCATGGAGAAACCCAGCTAAAACGCTGTGAAGCCATGATTAACTCCATGACCCGCCAAGAACGTCACGACCCGGATTTATTAGCGAGTTCTCCTAGCAGACGGCGACGGATTGCGACTGGATCTGGCTACAAAGAGTCCGACGTGAGTAAATTAGTTGCTGATTTCCAGAAAATGCGATCGCTTATGCAGCAAATGGGTCAAGGTCAATTTGGCGGGATGCCCGGAATGTTCGGTGGTGGTATGGGCAACGCCTTCGCCGGAGCAGGCAATCGTCCCGCCGCCCCCGGATGGCGAGGTTACACTGGCAACCCAGCCGCGAAAAAGAAAAAGAAAGAGAAAAAAAAGAAAGGCTTCGGGAATCTTTAATCAAGAGTCAATTGTCATTAGTCATTAGCTTAAACAACTGACAAAGGACAAATGACCATTGACCAATAGCAATTAATGCTCAGGAAGTGCTAAAATTAGCATTCCAGGATGGAAAATTGTGCCTAAAAGAAGTTCAGCCTTACTTTCTTGGCAACAGCAGAGTTAGGTTGCTTCTTGATGAAAGTCAAAAGCTATAACTAAAAAAGTCTTTTGACTGTTGACCTCAAATCATATCTACGAAACAGGAGAACGATTCTTCAATCATGATCAAACTGCGCTTGAAGCGATACGGTAAAAAGCGGGAAGCGAGTTACCGCATCATAGCTATTAACAGCCTCGCTCGCCGCGATGGTCGTCCCTTAGAAGAACTGGGATTCTACAACCCCAGAACGGATGAAGTAAGATTGGACGTTCCCGGCATCGTTAAGCGACTACAACAAGGCGCTCAACCGACTGACACAGTCCGTCGCATCCTCGTAAAAGCCAATGTTTTTGAACAGGTCAGTGCCACAACAGCCGCATCATAGTGCCGAAAAATCCTCCACAGCCAGCCCCAATTACGAGGGGTTGGTAAGGTTTTTAATACAGCCGTTTTTAGAGTCACCAGCGTCTTTAAGCGTCGATTGTGAAATTTCTCAGAGCCTTCAAAAGGCTTGGATTCGCATTGCTTTTGACAGCGCAGATAAAGGGAAAGTGTTTGGTCGGGGAGGACGCAATATACAGGCGATTCGCACGGTAATTGCCGCAGCGGCCGAATTGGCTGGACAATCAGTATATCTGGATATCTATGGCAGTAGCGCCTCACGAGAAGGCGCATCTTTTGATGAAGAACGGGAAGAGCGATTACCGCCGCCCAAATCAAGAGAACGACGTGGAAACGGAAACAACACACCCAGGCCGATCGCTAAACCCCGTACCCGCTAGGTTGAAACTTGATAACCAGTCTGGGCGTTTTCCTCTCCGCCCAGACATACTAGTAAATGGGAATGATGCAAAACCAACTAAATTTGGTAATCTGGCATCAGTGGCGTTAAGATAAAATGCTCGAAATCCTTTTGAGGATTGAACAGATGGGTGTTTCTCATCAAGAGAAGCGATCGCCATATTGCTTGTAGTTAGCGATAATTATATGTAACTCTGAACAATCTCTGTCAGGAGGTGAAACCAGGGAGTGGCCGAAGTTCGTTTAGGTGAGAACGAGTCAATTGACTCAGCTCTTAGACGTTTTAAAAAGAAAATTCAAAAAGCCGGAATTTTGTCCGAAGTCAGACGTCGGGAAAGGTATGAAAAGCCTAGCTTACGACGCAAGCGCAAAGAGGAAGCCGCACGCAAAGGTGTCCGCTACTAAGTTATAGTAGTGTCTTTGATGAATGCGGTTAACTTGTATTAATTGGGCAATCTTAGGTTTGAAACTATTTTGAGAGCAAACCTAAACAAAGTAGAGATGCGATCGCTCGTGTCTCTACTTTTCCCCTGAAGGCGAGTATAGGGGCACAAATAAATTAAAAGCATAGTTCAACAAGAAAATTTTTCATAATTTTGCTGAAATATTCTAAATACTTCTTATATATTAAAAAATTACTATGGCAGAGTCGTTGAAAATTGAGCTGCCGAATATTCCCAGCGCGATCGCTCTAGCTGGCGATGGAGAAGAAAACCTCAAACTCCTATCCCAGCAAACAGGGGCTAGCTTAGTACTACGCGGACAGGACTTACATATTTCCGGCACACCAAAGCAAATCGATCTAGCTTCGCGATTAGTGCGATCGCTTGAAGACATCTGGATTAAAGGTAACACTATCTCTAGTGCCGACATTTCCACAGCTCGTCAAGCCCTAGATACGCATCGAGAAGGGGAACTGCAAGATTTACAGCGAGATATCCTCGCCAGAACTCGACGCGGTGAAGAAATCCGTGCCAAAACCTTTCGACAACGACAGTATATCGATGTTCTACGCAAGCGCGACCTAATTTTCTGCACCGGGCCTGCGGGAACTGGTAAGACATTTCTCGCTGTTGTTGTCGCTGTCCAAGCACTCCTCGCCAACCAATTTGAAAAGCTGATTTTAACTCGTCCTGCCGTTGAAGCTGGCGAAAAACTCGGTTTTTTACCTGGAGATTTACAGCAGAAAGTTAATCCCTATCTCCGCCCACTTTACGATGCGATCAATGAATTCATCGATCCAGAAAAAGTGCCCAATTTAATGGAACGTGGTGTAATTGAAGTTGCACCACTAGCTTATATGCGGGGACGCACCCTAAATAACGCTTTTGTCATTGTTGATGAAGCCCAAAATACCACACCTGCTCAAATCAAAATGGTTTTGACTCGTTTGGGCTTCCGTTCGCGTATGGTAATTACAGGTGACATGACACAAACTGATTTACCCCTAAACCAACAATCAGGTTTAGCAGTAGCTTTACACGTTCTCAAAAACGTTGAAGGCATTGCTTTTTGTGAATTCTCTCAAAAAGATGTCGTGCGTCATCCCCTAGTTCAGCGCATCGTCGCTGCATACGAACAATACGAGAAATAATCAAGAATCATTGGTTAATCTCCAAGAACAAATGACAGATGACAAAGGACAAATTACAAATGACCACAACATTAAAAGAATTTTTAACAGCTTGCGAAAACTTAGGAACTTTGCGTTTAATAGTCACTAGCAGCGCTGGTGTCTTAGAAGTAAGAAGCAAGGTAGAAAAACTATTTTATGCAGAAATACCCAAGGGTAAATATGCAAATATGCACGCTGAAGATTTTGAGTTTCACTTGAATATGGACAAAATTACACAAGTGAAATTTGAAACGGGCGAAGCGAAAAGAGGTAACTTTACAACTTATGCTATCCGGTTTTTGGATGAGAAACAGGAGCCTGCTTTAAGTTTCTTCCTGCAATGGGGTAAGCCAGGAGAATATGAACCAGGCCAGGTGGAAACTTGGCAGGCTCTTAAAGATAAGTATGGAGAAGTTTGGGAACCTTTACCAGCCGAAATTTAAGCAAGGGAATTGGGTATAGCGCATAAATCCTCATGCGCTACTTCATTTTTTATTGCAACTCAATTCAGTAAACTCAAATACATCATGACTACTACCATGTAGCACAGATTCCGTATGTTTGCCTACAAAACGCTTACCAAATGCCAGTTCAAGCGCTCCCCAAATAGCACCTAATGTATAAGTACATTTACGGTTAGAACCTTGAGCTTCTCCAGCACAGCATAAAGTTTCTGAGGTAAGAATCTTGATAACATCGCCTTCTTGCTGGACTTGCTCAATAATACACAAGCGTGTACCATCTTTTCCTAAAGCTAATCCGAGTTTATAGACTACATCATCTAAAGACAAGCTTGTGTTTACTAAGCCTAATTCTTGTGCTAGGTGTTTACCACGAGTACGACCAGCCGCAGTCAAAGCGATCGCAGTGGCTTTTTCCCCTAAGGCTTCTTCCATACCCGCAATTGCTGCTTTAAAACAGACAATACTGCTAAAATCTCCTAAAGTAGGACGCAACATTAACAATTATTCTCCACAATTTTCACAAATATCCAGATTTCAAAGTCAAAAATCTATTGACAGAATTTGAGATTTTTCCATCTAAAATTCCAAATACAAAATTGATTAACTAAGCCATTAAAGGCGCAATTTGAGCAACGGCGCGTTTAACTTCAAGAAATAATAAGCCTTGTTTAACAGCAGCGTTAGCTAACACTAATAAAACAGCATCGGGGCCACAACTAACTACAATCCCAAAGCCTTTTTCACCTTCAACCACAATCCGATCGATAGTCCCGCGAACTAATTCACTACCTATACGTTCGCCTAAGGAAAGCATAGCTGCTGACATAGCCGCAGTCCGGTCTTCATCCATCTCAGCAGGTAGTACCGAAGCTAACGCTAAACCGTCAGGGCTGACTAAAGCTGCACCTTGAATATTAGGTGTGCCGCTAACAAATTCTTGTAAAACCTGTTGTAACATTGAAATGTTAATCATGGGTTTTTCCTGAATAATTGTTGGTAAAAATTGGCGATCGTTTGTCTGGGAATCTATTGGCAAATTTGCGGTTTTGCCATTCACAAACATTTGGCTAAATTTCCTTGGAAGTAGCTTGAGGATATTGCCCAAATGCATTGAGGCTTATCTGCTGACTACAATATTGAAGGTTTTACCATTTCGGAGATAAGTACCTTTAAAGCCTCAATAATTGAAGCTTTTTGAGTAGGATTCACAACGATGAGGGGTGATTTTTTATTTGAATTATGCAATCCTAAAGCGATCGCAATATCTTCTGGTTTCCCCGCATTCGGACAATCCATATGAGTTAGCCCGATCAGTATGGGAATTTGCACCCTTTGGTTAAAAAAGTTGAGAATCTGAGTTACATAGTGTAAATGTTCTGGGCGGTGCGCATCTACAAGTACGATGCAAGCTTGAACCTGGCGAATCAGGATGTCCCACATAAAGTCAAATCTGGGTTGTCCTGGTGTGCCGTAAAGGTAAAGTAATTGATTAGGTACTATGGTAAGCAGCCCAAAATCCAACGCTACCGTGGTTTTATCCTTGAATAGCGCTATTTCATCTGTGCTTCTTTTATCGGTATCAACGACCTCAATTTCACTGATATTGCGAATAAAGCTCGTTTTCCCTGCACCTACGCTACCTGCGATCGCAATGCGTAGGATTTCCATCTCAACCTCCGCAAGGATAATACTTCTCTAGTCGTTGGGATAATAAAAGAGCTGCCTTCTATAAGCGTGAAAACAATAGGAATTGCCCACACTGATATCAAGAGTGCAAATATATTCTGGAAGCACATCAGTAGTTCTAGTCTGCTTTGAGAATTTTGGTAGTAAATATTTTCAGCAATGATGCAATTCACAAAGCAATTGCACCAGGTATTCTGCACCCGAAAATTAGTCGATCAGTATTTTAACGGATTGTACACTATTATTAATTTACTTTTCAAACAGTAATTCATTATTTTTTTGTACATAAATTTATGTATTACATAATACTAGATAAATTGCTTAACTATATGCATAGTGACTTGTCTGAAAACTGATGATTGATACTTGCTTGCATTTTTGCCATTTGAGCCTACTACTAACAGGATTTTAGATTGATGACTTGAGAGTTTACCTTCGTGGTAAATTTTTACAAAATCTCAAATTGGCA
This sequence comes from Calothrix sp. NIES-2098, assembly GCF_963875125.1. Classification (NCBI taxonomy): domain Bacteria; kingdom Bacillati; phylum Cyanobacteriota; class Cyanophyceae; order Nostocales; family Calotrichaceae; genus Calothrix; species Calothrix sp. NIES-2098. The sequence continues at coordinate 5,206,928 of NZ_CAWNKJ010000001.1, read as the reverse complement.
CTGTCAAAAAAATGCAACACAATAGTTCTATAGATAAATTTTTACTTGTTAAACAATAAATTGCTGGCGATGAAGGTGATTTGGCATTTGTGTTTGATGGCTTTGTTGCTATTTGGGTGGAATGGGAATGCAACTGCGGGGGAATTGTCTCAAAAGTTGGCTAATTTTCCACAATGGGAAAAAATAAGGGACTTGCAATCGGCTTCAGGAGATTTAGCTTATCCTCAGTGGATGGCAGGTAATTGGCAGGTTACAAGTAAATTAGTAGATTTAGTTGCACCTTTAGCACCAGATATAGTTACACCTGGATTTGAAGCGAACCGCAAACAACTAAATCAACCTATAAGTTTTTTAGTCAGATTTATTCCCGAAAAATTGCCTACATCTGGATTAAAAATCCTCCCTAAGATAGATAACAAAGCAAACATTTTAATAGCTGATAGAGCTTTTAATAGCTTGAATTTGGCACGGGCTTATTTAGGAGATGAAACTGTGCTATCTGTAAAAGTAGATCCCAATTCGCCTAATCGCCAAATTACTTTATTACGTGGAGAACGGCAACTAGTTTCTGTTGTTACCGCACGCGCCACAGAAACTACTTCCGATGGAAAATTCATCACCACAGAAGTGTTTCAACAACTGTTTAAAGGTGGTTCTCGCCCTTATTTCAACACTGTAGAATCTACAACAGCCTACCACCAACTTTCTACATCTCATCCAGCCATAGAAGCGGATCAAGTTACTGCGGTTTACCTTTCACCTCAAGATCCAGATTACTTTACAGCAGGCTCTAAACCCGTTGCGCTTTATCGCTATCGCCTAGAATTTTTTCCTTCGCAATTGCTAACTACTCCCTAAGGATGATTTGGAGCGATAGAGCTTGACTACAATGTAATACGTATGTAGTATAAAGATTCCAAGCTCAAAGCATAGGCTCTGGGAAAGAGTGCATCATGGCCAAATTTCGAGATATTTTACATTATTTTCGTCCCTACTGGGGGCTGAGTATATTCAGTATTGCAGCATCCAGCATTTACGAAATTATTGATTTGGTTGTACCTTATGCCATTGGACAAATTTTAAATGTCTTGTCTGGTCAACCGTTAGACAAACCATTGGAAAGTGCGATCGCAACTTTTTCTAGCCTCATTAATTACCCAGTTAATCAACACTTATCCTTGGGTGTCTTACTGGGCATCATTTTTATTGTCACCGTTGTCAAAGCGCCAACACAACCTTGGTTAACTAATTGGTTTCACTGGGATATACCATTAAGAGCACGTCGAGAAAAAAGCCAAGCAGCCATCGCGAAAATTCTTACTCTCCCACTAGAATTTTATGATGAAAATAATCCTGGGCGTATTGCTGGTAGAGTAGCAAGAGGTGTTGCAAACCACACGTGGACATATCCTGAAATTGCCGGACAGTTAATTCCCAAACTAATGCGAGTTCTGGGAATTTTCGCGATCATCTTGTTAATTGATTGGCGGATTGCAACTTTATATCTCATTTCCTTTGTAATTATTCTCAGCTTTACTTTGAGAGATTTAAAACGGCTGATTTGGTACGAAAGCCGTTTGGATAAGTACATGGAAAACACCGAAAGTCGTACTTCCGAGCTGATCACTAATATCAAAACCGTGAAAGCATTTGCTACAGAAGCAAAAGAACTAAAGCGGCAAAAACAACGATTAGATCGAGAGCTAACAGTAGTTGATTATCGCATCCATAAAGGTTATATTAACCTGCTGACTTGGCAGAAAGCTTTAATTCAATTTTGTGTGTTTACCATCCTGGGTTTAACTTTAGCAGCAACCGTCGGCGGTAAGATTTCCCTTGGTCATTTTGTCATGACCTTAACTCTTTCTAGCATGGCTTATGCTGAATTGGAACCTATCAGTAACCTGGCAGAAGTTTTTGCCCGTCGTTATTCTTCGATGCTCCGGTTTCACGAATTTTTGCAAGAGCCAGTTGGATCTGATGCAGATGGTTTATTAAACGTAGAAAATCAGGCAGCATCACCTTATCAATTTACTGGAAAAATAGAGTTATCTCACGTAAGTTTTGGGTATGATGCCAACCGTCTAGTTTTAGAAGATATCAACTTATTGATTGAACCGTACCAAACAGTAGCGTTAGTTGGTCGTTCTGGTTCTGGTAAGTCTACTTTTGTGAAGCTATTGCTGCGGTATTTTGAACCCCAATCAGGTCAAATTCTGATTGATGGTCAAGATATTCGCACCTTGGATGTAGGTAATTACAGAAGAAGATTAGCGATCGTTCACCAAGAAGTCGATGTCTTCAACGGCACATTGTTAGACAATCTTACCTATGGCAGACCAAACGCCACTTTTGAGCAGGTTCAGGAAGCCTGTAAGATTGCCAGAGTCGATGAAGTAGTACAAAACCTACCCCAAGGTTATTACACCGTTGTCGGCGAACGTGGTGTGAGATTATCTGGTGGACAAAGACAGCGCTTGGGAATTGCGAGAGCGTTGCTGGTAGAACCAGACGTGCTAGTTTTCGACGAAGCTACCTCCAGCCTAGATTACGAGTCTGAACGTTCTATTCAATTAGCGATGCGATCGATTCAAGGAACTCGCACCACAATCATCATTGCTCACCGTCTAAGTACAGTGCGGGAGGCTGACAAGATTGTCGTTCTAGATCGAGGAAGAATTGTGGAAGTCGGTAGCCACGATGAACTTTTGCGCCACGAGGGTATTTACCGCCGCTTGCATTCCTTGCAAGAAACAGGTGAACTTCTGAGTTAGGCGAGGGAAACCGAGTTTCCTAAAAAACTCGGTTTCTACAAAATAATTTTTCAAAACCCCTTGCGATTTCTAAAACTTGCTGTTAAGATTGTAAATCGTGAGACAAATGGGTCGGTGTCCGAGTGGTTAATGGAGACGGACTGTAAATCCGTTGGTTTACGCCTACGCTGGTTCAAATCCAGCCCGGCCCACCACTTCGCAGTTATGAGTTATAATCGCTGAGTAAATGGTAGATTTCGCAGCATTATAACTCTTAACTAAAAGCAAAAGTTCAATTTTGCCCGTGTGGCTCAGTGGTAGAGCACACCCTTGGTAAGGGTGAGGTCACGAGTTCAATCCTCGTCACGGGCTTTTTAAAGAACGAAAAACCAATAGTTTTAACAATTTGCATAAATTGGCTGTCCTCTATCAGTATCGCTTTGCGTCAATGAAGTTGCATAGAAGTTGCATAACAGAATTGTTTATCAGACTAAGTTTATTTAATAAAATTTTATTATATAAAAACTTCCTTTATAGATTTATAACCATTTAGATAAGAAGCCCTTATATGGCTTCCTCTAATGCCTCTATTTTCAGTCTCAGGTAATACAACCTAAAGCAACATATGACCTGTTATAGAGGTTTGTAGCAGTCAGTATTCCTATATATGTGCTGAAGCTTACCTTATGACAAATGGTGAGTTAACTTTTAAACAATAGCTTTTTATAATGCGGCTAGTACTTAATAACTATAAAAGCCCTATATAAGTCACATATCATACTATTGAGCATAGCTTTAAGTACTCAGGGTACATTTGCAGTATTACGTGCTTCTTTTGGCTGTAAAAACCCTTTTTATTAAACAGAAACAAGAAATGAAAAGACTTTAGTAGCTAGAAACTACTTGCGGTGCTTTGGTTTTGAGAGGCAATGCTGTTCAGCCTAATTGCTCGGTCGTACCTCCTTAGCAAATTTTCAAAACCTTAGAACTTATATTTTTGGAATGGGTACTATAAGACCAATACTTTATGGAAATAGGAGAGAAATTATGATAAATAGCGCAAATATAGAAGGAAGAGAAGAAGATGACGCTAGAAAATATGTTGAGGGTAAAGGTTATCAATTTTGTGTAGTGAAAAGAGATGGTGCTGGATATGCTGCATCGCAAAAAGTAGGTATTAAGAGAGTTAATGTTGAAGTGCTGGAAGGTAGGGTGATTAGAGTAATCGAAATTCTTATTTAATAGGTACTGGTTTGGCAATCTCTGCATAGTAAGAAAAAAGAAATATAAGCTCAAAATATTTATAAATTTAATACTTTGAGCATTTGTGTAAATTTGAATAGGTGATATCTGTGAGTATTAAATACCATCTAGGCTATTACTGTCTGCCAATTGATTATTACCAACTTATTGATAAGTTTCTCGAATCAAGTGGTGATAATGAAAAAAGAATTATAACAGAATATTTGTGTGACTGGATAGATTGTAATAGAGAATATTATTTAGATTTAGCTAAAAAAGATGCTCAATCACGTAATATTTCATTTAGTGAATGGGGAAAAATTGTTGTTGATAGAGGTATGAAAGCTTTAACTTCATATAAACAACCTCTAGTTGAATTACATATTAGTCCATTACCACCTACTTTATCAGACCGTTATCTACTAAAACGCTCCATTACTTATATAACAATCAGTAAACAAAATTGTGCTTTATTAGATTGCGCTATTCATTATGATAATGATACAAAGGTTAGTTGGATTTCACGAGTCATTAACAAATATATTGAAGATAAAGCATTAGGTTATATAGCACAGATAGAAGCTGATGATTTGGCTACCTGGAATGATACTGAAAAACATAGACATGATCTTTATTATTTAGATAGAGATGATCTATATAATGGTAAATATACTCTAAATGAAATAGCTGACGAAGTTGTTGAATATTTTAAATTTGATTATCTATATAGCGAAGAAAAAATTCTAACTGGGAAAGATGAAATAAATCATAAAGCAACAAGACTACCTGAGAGAAATGAGAGAAATTATGAATCTTTTGATGATATTGAAATTGAAATAACTGATGAAGAAATTGAAAAATATCGTATAGAATGTTTTAAAAGAAAGTTTAAAACCATAAAACTGTTAGACCGACGTACTTTAGAATATCTAAAAAAAGCTGAAGAATTTTTAATTAAAAAACAAAGTCAATTTTCTGGAAATAGGAAGATTTATGAATGCTTAACTGTTTTAAAAATTTTGATTTCAAAGTTAGATTCTTTTAACTGAATAGTTTATAGTGCATTGATGAGTCGCACCACATAAAAGCTCCTACCAATCATTACAACTGATAGGAGCTATTGTTTAAATCACCTACTTTCTAAAGAATTTCCTTAGCTTAGACCTTACTTTATCTTTCTGTAAATCAGATTCGGATTTAAGTTTAAGTATAAAAATTGACAATCTTTTTAATCGTGAACTAGTTCGTCTATCTGCTTTTGCTCCTTGACTAAAGGCTGTTCCAGCTAGAGACTTCATGACTTTTAAGGTAAGAGATTCATACATGTTAAGTACAAATCTTAGATTTAACATTGATATTGTAACAAGACATATTACGAAAAAACACTGAAAAGCATGAAGACTATTCAAGAAAACGTGATGATTTTTAACCCGTAATATGCTAGAATAAAAGTTTTTTTTACAATCCTGATCCACCATTTCTATAATTCTATAAATATGGTGCTTTACGGCTAATCCTCACTCGTTCAAACTCGGAAATCTTTGCACAGCACTAACACACGCTACTGAAATGTTTACTTACTGCGCAACCTAGATTGCGCAGCCTTACCTTTTGCATTTATCCACTAACAAACTAAGTAATATAAACTACTTGGCTCATTTATCTATATACTAGATTAGTAAGTAAAACCAAAGAAAAATCCGAATACAGTACCTATTAATGCAGATACCTGTATAACTTTTATAGGCTCTACGTATTTATCTATGTATCTATTGATTTTAAAATTCGGCATTACATAGTATGAAAATGTGCTGAGTACTAAATAAAATACTAATGGAATAATACCTCCTAGAAGGAATCCTTGAAATGCCCAAGCCAAACCAAAAAAAATAGAAGACATAATTTCCACTTGTTTCTATCTTAAGTACTTATACTTATTTATCATAAAAATGAACTTAAAAATCTTTCTTATCCGAAAAAACCAATTAGTATCAAGCTACTTTGCTGTTCTATTTTGGCTAATAATTACTCATAACTTTTAGATTGTCTGCTGTTCAACTATTATTCTGAAGGATAGACAACTTTATCGATTCAAGTAGATAAACAGCATACAAATCAAAGTCTTCAGCTTGATATTTTTTCTGATAAGTACCATTGTTATCTACCCAGATAGTCTTATTGGCTACTTGGTTGTCTCTTGCATATTTAGCTTAGTTTGTAAAATTTATTTGATAAGCAACAAAATCAAATTGTAAATGCTCACACACTACTGGTATGAGAATTAAGTTACCTTGAAAGGTTAGATCTGCGATCGCTTTTGTAGTAGCAATACTACCTTTATCTTTAGTATGATGCAGCAAAACGCACCCTAAATCAATGCTGCAATCGCAATATCATACAGCTTTGCTTCAGGGGTTTGTGTTTAATGACAACGAGCGCGGCAGGATTCGAACCTGCGACCAACGGATTAGAAATCCGTGGCTCTATCCACTGAGCTACGCGCCCACTACAATATTATGGCTCCAAAAAGAGTCATCTATCCAATTATATCGTTTCCCTTACCAAGAAGCAATTGAAAATTGCAGATTTCCTGGTAGGAAGGCTAAGATGCTAGTCGCTGGTTAGTCAATGTACGCTAAAAACGAAATAAATGGACTATTTGTTAGATAGATTGTGTGGTCAATGGGTTATTTGAGTGTTGATATAAATCACGTTAGGGCGGGGTACTGTAGATTAGCCTCTTGCGATCGCGAGGTCAAGGTCTACAGTATGCTAGGTAATCGCACTCTTGGCGATGCTGTCAAATCGGATTATAGATCGCATATTGAGAACGCCCCTGTGAGGAGTTATTTGCTAGTGCCATGTTTATTCTCAAACGGCAGGATGTAGAAATATCAAGCATTCAGCACCCGAAGCGGGATCAGCCAATGCCAGTCCTCCACTATCAGGGGCAAACATTTCGCTTGATTAGTGTTTTTAAAGCTAGCCAAGAGGAAGAAGCTAGAGCCTTGTGGAGAGAATTAACCGATCAACGGGGTAAAGCCTGTGTTTTGCTGGAAGAACCCGATCGCTATAGCGTCTGGGGTAAAATCCGCTTAGAGCAGCTAGGTAGTGACACGGGTGGTCACGGCAAAGCAGGAGTTTATACTCAAGGCTGTATTTTGCTGTTGCAAGCTGTGTATGTAGACATTGAAGATTTTTTAGGTGCTAGGCAAGCAGCTTTATTTGAAAAAGATCTGGCGGAAATATTGCGGCAAAAGCAACTACCGCAAGCCTCTACACCAGAAGCAGTCAAATACTTGCTCAAGCAAGATCCACTAGATACAGCCAGCCTACCTGCTTGGCAAGAAAATCATGTGGTTATCTTTTTACAAGAACTCCATAAGCTAGGAAAAACCTATTTTGGCAATGCTAAATTTGCCCATCCAGTAGTCGATAGATTACAAGATATGCCAGATGGAGAGCGATCGCTGTTTATCACTTGGCTAAATCAATCTCCAATGAGTAAACTGTGGCAATAGCATAGACAGGGTGGGAAAAACTGTTGCCACGGATAGTTGCTCTAGGCATCTGATTGTGTATTGTTTGGCAGAGCAATTGACTACTTGGTTTTCAGATAAACTGCTTCCCACACAGTCATGCACGTCAAAATACTGCCAAAGTGCGTTTACATAGTCAAGTCCTATGAGTACCTCTTACGAAAAATCCTACAATTCTAAATCTATTTTCACAACAGGCAACATCGTCTTGCTTGGCATTGGCTGGGCTGTACTGGCACTGCTATACTTTTTATTGTTTAGTGCTAAAGTTCCAGGGCCAGATGGCATAGAAAGCCGAGCCGAGTGGTATGTAATTGGTACAAATATTTTTGAAGCCTTAGCTTACCTGGGTGCCAGTATCTTATGCTTGAGGAATTGGCGTAGTCCACAAATCGTCAGTGGGCGAAATGTTTGGCTCGCTATCGGCATAGGTATGGTGTCTTATTTCCTAGGGGGGATATTTTTCGGTTATACGGAAATAATCTTAAAAGAAGAACCGGATGTTTCTATTGGTGATGTGTTTTTTGTAGTAACTTATCTGTTTGTTGGTGCAGGTATGATTATGGCAGCGGCTCATAGGCGAATCAATCTCGAAAAATGGCAATGGCTAATTGTTTTAGCCATTGGCGTTTTTGGGAGTTTGCTAGCCTGGTGGATTTCTCTGCAACAAACAAAATCTTTAGATTTGCTAGGCACTGTTTTGAATTGGTTTTATGTCGTTAGCGATGTAGCTATTTTAATTATTGCCACCACTTTACTATTAGCCTTTTGGGGTGGAAGAGTTGCCCAATCTTGGAGAATGATTGCAGCCGCAGCCTTTTCGCTCTACATTGCAGATATGTGGTTTAAATACGCCACGAATTCGATTCCCAATTATCAAAGTGGAGAAATGTTAGAAGTGTTTTGGGTTTGGAGTGGAGTTCTCTTCGGCATGGGCGCTGTTTTAGAATATGACGCATCATTAAGCCGATCGCGGCGGGAGCGAGGAAAAAAACGAGCTTAGAAAAGATTTTTGGTATCTACCGTGAGAAAATTAACTGATTCTGACAAACAAGAAATTCTGAAGTTATATCGAGAAACTGCCGAAACCACCTCAACTTTGGCGGAACGCTATGACGTGAGTAACTCGACAATTAGCCGTTTGCTCAAAAGTACTCTGCCAGAAGACGAGTACGAGTACCTCGTTTCCTTAAAACGTGCAGCGAGAACTCCTGAAGGTAGAGCGCAGGTAAACTATGAGCAGTTACAGCTGTTGAGTCAGTCACAACCACAAAAAGAAATTCCCAGCAGCGATAACCGTTCCTTGGAGTTACCTGAGGTTGAGCCTGAGCCAGTCGTAGCAGAGTCCCCAGACGAAGATAGTAGAGAATCAACTCCCGCTATCAGACGGGTGCGGCGGCGCTCTTCAGCAGAGGCAAAACCGAAGCCTCCAGCAGCACAGCAGCTGGAAATTTTGCCTAAAAAGCCATCGGAAGCTCCCAGCATCCCCAGTCCGAAACTGCCGGAAATTGTCAGTATTCCTAGTCCTAAGCCACCGGAAGTCAATAGCGTTCCTATTCCCAAGCGGACAGAAATTCCGAGCATTTCTCCTCCCTTGTTGGATGATGAACCTTCACAAGCCAATGTCTTTGCCCAAATGCTTGGTGAAGACTTGCTTGATGAGTCAGAGGATTTGGACGATTTAGAGGACGATTTAGACGAAGAAGATGACTTCGAGGATGAGGATGAGGAAGATGATTTTGAGGAGCCAAGACCTCTAGTTACCAGACGTAGAGGTGAAGCACCAGTTCAGGTGTTGCCATTGTCTTCAGCGCACTTGCCCAAAACTTGTTATTTGGTGATCGACAGATCCTCAGAATTAATTACCCGACCGCTGAGAGACTTTGGTGATTTGGGGCAAATTCCTAGTTTGGAAACTCAGCAAAGAACTCTACCAGTGTTCGATAATCACCGCGTAGCCAAGCGCTTTTCTACCAAGCGCGATCGCGTGATTAAAGTGCCAGATAGTAAAATGCTGCACAAGGCTCGGACTCATCTCCAAGCTAAAGGCATCACGCGTCTGTTGATTGACGGTCAGGTGTATTCCTTATCTCCGGTTTAGATGTTATGGATATACCTACTGGCTATGGTGTAGTATTGGTAACTACTGCTAACGTCCAAGAGGCCGAAGCGATCGCAAATGCCCTTGTGGAAGCTAAACTTGCTGCTTGTGTGAGTTTGTTGCCAATCCACTCGATTTACACCTGGCAAGGGAAAAAGCACAAAGAAGATGAATGGCAGTTGCTAATTAAAACTGATTTGGCGCAATTTCCCACTTTAGAAGCCAAAATTCGGGAAATACACTCTTATGAAGTGTCCGAAATTATTGCTTTACCGATTGTTGCGGGTTCTCAACCCTACCTGCAATGGATTTCTGAACAAGTCAAGGGCGAGTAGTAAGTAATTCATCAAAAATACTGCCCCATCTTCTACATTTCTAGGAGATGGGGTGATTTATTAAATAATTTTGTGGCAAATTTAGCGATAAACAGCAGCAGCAAAACGGGTTGCCAAGTTAATAATGTCTTGTTTGCGAGCAATTTGATTAATCCATGCTTGGGGAATATTCTCCACCCCGTAGTAAATTCCTGCCAATCCACCAGTCACTGCTGCGGTGGTGTCGGTATCGCCACCTAAATTCACAGCTTTCAGTACAGCCTCAGAATAAGATGAGCTATTTAACAAACACCATAGCGATGCCTCTAGGGTATCAATTACGTAGCCACCAGAATTAATCTCTTCCACTGGTAGCTTGTCGATTTCACCACTGTAGATGCGGGCAAAATGGAGTTTTTCTAACAAATATTCCCGCACAGAATAAATTGTGTGAATTTTGTCTAAACTTTGTAAATAAGCTGTGTGCGGATCAGCCCCTTCTAGCAGGGCAGCAGCGATCGTAATATAAATACCACAGGCCATTTGCGATCGCGCATGGGCATGGGTAATTGCCGAAACATCATGTACCCGCGCAATTAATTCCGCGAAACTCAAGCTTTTGTGGTAGTAAGCCATTGGCAGAATTCTCATCAACGAACCATTGCCATTGGTATTTTCAATTTTTCCACCCGCTTCCCTAGGTAAAATACCCTGTTTCAAGCGCATAATCGCTGCATGGGTGGTATTGCCAATATCAAATAGTTCGCCACGGGGAGTCCAGTAAGCTTCCTTGTACCAGCGCCAAAAAGAATTGGCTATAGCATCCAACGAATAGCCTCTACAAAGACTCTCTGCCAAGCAAAACGTCAACGAACTGTCATCAGACCAAGTTCCTGGTGGTTGATTCCATGTGCCATACCCCACCATCTTCGTTACTGGAGATTTAACTCGTTCAGCGCGGCTAGTAAACTCCACTGGTACACCCAACGCATCACCGATACATAAACCCATCAATCCAGATAACGTTTTTGCAGCGGTTAGCATTATTCAGTCTCCATAGAAGTCTCCAAAATTTAACTTTATAGATTCTCCCTCAAGCTTGTTGCAATAGCTGCTACAACCTACTGTTTCATCCAGGGTAGAAATATTCTCAGCATGAGATTAATAGATGATTTTCTCTTACTATTTATTGTGCCAGTTTGAAAAGCGTCTACATTTGAGTAAAAAATACCGGATAACACAATACTAGGGCGTAATTATAGCTCTTGGATTTAAAGCTTAGATTGCTGAAATATTTGAATTTGTAAACATCAATTAGACCAAGTGTTTAGTAGCAAGGTTCGCGCACAAGGGAACTATTGATTTACTGAGTAGTCATTATTAAGTGTCAGCGCTCAAGCAATCTATGACAAAAGTCATGAGTAATTACGCTAGATAATTGCAACAACTAAGCGCTAACAAATGACACGGAAATCGCAGTAAAAATTGGCAATTAAACAGGAACATTTTCTTTGCATTTTCGACTTGTAATTTAACAGCAAAATACAATATTTGGTAAAAATTATGAAAGGTCTACTCAAGTCTTTTGTGACAATTTCTGCTTTGTCTTCTTTAGTAGTTGCGCCACTTTTTATAAATGCTGGTCAAGCTTCTGCTCAAACAAAAAATGGTACTGATGCTAGTTATATTGGTGCTGGCGTTGCAGGTGGAGTAACTAGTGGCGGACAAGTGGGTCAAGATGCTCAATTTGGTGGAAACTTAACAGGTCGTTTAAAATTAGGCCCCACTCCATTTTCTGCACGCACTCAAGTCCTCTTTACCGATCAAACGACTGCTATCATTCCCCAAGTTTCTGTAGACGCACCAATTGCTAAGGGAACCAACGTCTATTTAGGTGCAGGTTACTCTTTTGTGGAAAAAAATGGGAAACAAACTCCCCTAGGCGATAGAGATGGCGTAGCCCTAACTGCTGGTGTAGAATCTGAAGTCGCCAAAAACTTCCTGCTCTACAGCAATGCAACTTTGGGTATGAAAACATATCAAAATAGCCCTGCTTCTGCTGTCAGCATCCAAGGTGGTCTAGGTTATCGTTTTAGATAAAGCTACTCATTCGCGCACCGTATAGACGCGCAGAGGATGGGAAATAGGCATTCTTGTAGCGGGTAGGGAAGTCAGTTGTTTGTTCTAAAGTTCAAAATGTCATAGTTTAGTACAACCAGATATACTGGTATGCTGGTTTTGTTAAGTGCTGTATCACTAACAAAGCCAGCTTTTTGCCGTGTTAAAATTAAAATATTCCTCATAATTCCGACCGGATTTCCGGGGATCACCTAGCCGAACAGTGCTTTGTAATTTGCAGCTTCGGCGTCTACCGATGCCTTATTGAGAACAGTCTACAACTCTAATGGTTAAATCTCCTCCTTCCCCGATTGCTAGCCGTAAGCCTTCCAAAGTAGAAGGAATCAAGGAAAACAGTAATTTTTTGCGTGAACCTGTAGCCTCCGAAGTACTTCAGGATACGACTCACTTTAGCGAAAATGCAGTGCAGTTACTGAAGTTTCACGGATCTTATCAACAAGATAACCGCGATAATCGCGTCAAGGGGCAGGAGAAAGATTACCAGTTTATGCTGCGGACAAAAAATCCAGGTGGGTTAGTACCGCCGCAGCTGTATCTTGCTTTAGATAAGCTGGCTGATGAATATGGGAACCACACACTGCGGGCCACTACCCGTCAAGGATTTCAGCTGCATGGGATTTTAAAGAAAAATCTCAAAACTGCGATCGCTACTATTGTTAACAATTTAGGTTCCACTTTGGGCGCTTGTGGCGATGTCAACCGCAATGTCATGGCTCCCCCTGTACCTTGGAAGAATCGCTCAGACTACCAGTACGCTTGGGAATATGCCCAGAATATCGCTGATTTATTGTCACCCCAAACTGGTGCTTATTACGAAATCTGGTTAGATGGCGAAAAAGCAATTACCGCTGAAGAAAGCCCAGAAGTAAAAGCAGCCCGACAAAGCGATAGTAATGGGACATTAATCAACAATTCCGAAGAACCCCTCTATGGCACATACTATATGCCTCGCAAGTTTAAAGCTTGTGTGACAGTGCCAGGGGATAATTCTATTGATTTATATTCCCAAGACCTCACCTTAGTTGTCATTACCAATAAGAAAGGCAAACTAGAAGGATTTGACGTGTTTGCTGGTGGTGGCTTAGGGCGGACACACAACAAAGAAGAAACCTTCGCTAGGCTAGCAGATCCGATTGGCTATGTGGCAAAAGAAGATGTTTACGACATTGTTAAAGCTATTGTCGCCACTCAAAGAGATTATGGCGATCGCACTGACCGCCGTCACGCTAGATTAAAATATTTAATTCACGATTGGGGTGTTGAGAAGTTCCGCGCCAAGGTCGAAGAATATTTTGGCAAACCCATCGCCCCCTTCAAACCCCTGCCAGAATTTAAATACCACGATTTTCTGGGATGGCACGAACAAGGTGATGGCAAGCTGTTCTTGGGTATTTCCATTGATAACGGTCGGGTAAAGGACGAAGGTTCGTTTCAACTGAAAACCGCCTTAAGGGAAATTGTTGAGCAATTTAACCTACCCATCCGCCTCACACCCCACCAAAACCTGATTTTTTACGAAATTGCCCCAGAAGATAAACCCGCGATTCAAAAAATTCTCGATCGCTGTGGTATTATCTCCGATCCCAACCAAATTGCACCTCTAGAAAGGCTATCAATGGCTTGTCCGGCATTGCCAACTTGCGGTTTAGCAATTACTGAATCAGAACGGGCAATCCCAGGTATTTTAGAACGGATTACCACAGTTCTGAATAAAGTTGGTTTACAAAATGAGGAGTTTGTGGTAAGGATGACAGGCTGTCCTAATGGCTGCGCTCGTCCCTACATGGCGGAATTGGGTTTTGTTGGTAGTGCGCCGGAAAGTTACCAAGTATGGTTAGGCGGTTCGCCACATCAGACACGGTTAGCACAGCCTTACATGGAAAGGTTGCACCATAACGATTTGGAAACTCAGCTAGAGCCGATTTTTGTTTACTTTAAGCAGTCGAGAAAGCCTGAAGAAAGCTTTGGGGATTTTTGCGATCGCGTCGGTTTTGATGCTATCCGCGAGTTTGCTGCTAATTACGAAGCTCAAACTGTTGCATCGCCTGAAATTACAGACGATAGTGATGGCTTAGTTGAGACAATGGCAGATTCCAGAACCGTAGAAAGTGACGGTCAAGAAGTGGCGATTGCTAATACCACTATCGCCACTTATAAAACCCGCCGTCGTGTCAGCCTGCAACATGAGATTTATAACCAGCTCAAAACTGCTGCCACTAGCCAAGGTAGGCCGATGACTGAATTGGTAAATGAGGCACTAGAGGCTTATTTAAAAAATCTCTAGTTAGCAACTTCAACCACCGATAAACGCCGATAATTTATCAGTATTATCGGCGTTTTATCATCTCATGGCTCAACTACAAAGAATTGCGATCGCACCTTCTCAACTCCAACAAGGGCAAATTTCACTTACAAAAGAGCAACAACACTACCTAGCACGGGTGTTGCGGTTGCGTGAAGGCGATCGCTTTATTGCTATGGATGGTAGGGGTAAATGGTGGTTAACGCAGCTAGCAGGGGAGCAAGGGCAGGTTTTAGAAGACTTAGTGGTAGAAACAGAGTTACCTGTATCAATTACCCTGATGGTAGCTTTACCTAAAGGCAGTGGATTTGATGAAGTAGTACGGTGTTGTACTGAGTTGGGAGTAACAACTATTGCCCCAGTATTAAGCGATCGCACTCTACTGCAACCCAGCCCGCAAAAACTCGAACGCTGGCGGCGAATTGCGGCGGAAGCTGCGGAACAATCGGAACGTGCTTTTGTACCGACAATTTTAGAACCTGTAGCTTTTAGCCATAGTTTGTCCTTTGAAAACAGCCATAAATATATCTGTGAAGCCCGTGGTAACTTCCCACACTTAAAAAATTGCTTGCAGTACCAAGAACAAAAAGAACTAGTTATCGCCACTGGCCCAGAGGGAGGATGGACTCAACAAGAAATTGATAGTGCGATCGCGGCGGGATTTCAAGCCGTTTCCCTTGGTCGGCGCATTTTGCGAGCCGTAACAGCTCCTATTGTGGCTTTATCTTTAGTTACCGCAGCTTTAGAAGGCTAAAAAAAATTGATATCTGTGCTGTAGTCTCATCTTTTGCTTAACATCCTAACTTTGTACTGTTCTTTTATCAGCTGCATCATCGGTTTTTCAATCTGAAATGTAATTATAGTTGCCAACAATATAGTTACGAGCAAAGCAATACATATACTGATATTGGGATTAATGCCAATTTGATAACAGGTATGTATTATGGCATAGCCTATATTTTGATGAATCAAATATAAACTATAAGATATTGTTCCCATAAACAAAAGAGGTTTCTGATTTAAAAACCTCATTTTATTGTGTAATATCAGATGAAATATTAAAGTGCAACAGATAATAAATACAGTTTCTGCCCAAGAATATTGAAATTTAAAAATTAATATACAGCCAGCAATAATACTATATTTTTCTCTTGAGACTCCTTCTTTATATATTTTATAAAACATCATACCTATGAGAAATAAATTAGCAAATATTGATGAGCCATACTTCAGAAGCAATAAGGCTCCAATTCTTGTTTCAATAGATATAATTCCTTGCTTTTCTAAAAAAATAGTAATTGCCATTAATATCAGCCATATTATTGAAATATGATAGATATACTTTAATAGCCGCGTTTGATAGAGAATAAACATAATCAAATAAAAACAAAGCTCAATTCC
Source organism: Calothrix sp. NIES-2098 (assembly GCF_963875125.1). NCBI lineage: Bacteria > Bacillati > Cyanobacteriota > Cyanophyceae > Nostocales > Calotrichaceae > Calothrix > Calothrix sp. NIES-2098. Next base: position 5,191,137 of record NZ_CAWNKJ010000001.1, on the reverse strand, counting down.
TAAAGTCCAATAAACTCCATCGACATTAGGAACCTTGAAGAATAATTGGAACATCGAGAAGTTGATTAAGAAAGCATTCCAACTGATTTTATAATTAGGTAATTCAGCAATATTGACAATAGCGTATGTCAAAATCAAACAAGTCCAATACGCTGGATAAAGCCGCGAGAAACGTCCAACTATAAAGTCGAAGCCACTTTTAATTCTCTCAAGGCTCAGAAAGATTACAAAGCCACTAATTATAAAGAATAATTCAACACCGTGATAACCCTGAGGGAAGTACATTAAAACGCTATCTGAATGACCATACTTCTGGCTGTATCGAGTGGTGTAATGAAATAATACAACGCCTATGGCTGCAATTCCTCTGAGAACATCAATTTCCAGAAGTCTGTTCTTTGTATTCATTTAAAAAAATAGTGTACTTATTTTCAGTAATACACATTTTTTCTGAAATGTCGGTACTTTTATATAAGTTTTACAAAAAAAATAAACGCAAGTTACAGTAGTCACTTTTATCAATTTTCTCCCAAATTACCCTGATGACATACAAAGTACTTATCAGCTAAATAGCAGTTTTTTATTGATAAATTTTAAGTAAATTCACAATTGCCAATTTAATTGTATATAGTCAGTTTCTTAGCTTAGGTTCGCGAGATAAATTTGCAAATTTAGATTCTAAAAAGGCTGATCATCTTTGTATTAATAACTCCCATACAAATCAGAAGGTTGGCTAAACTTTGTAAGTCATGTTAACTTGAATAAACTCGTTCTGTTCTAGTATGTGGCTGATAACGTCGAGCTTATATTTTTGGATTTATTGGTATCGGATAACAATAAACAATATAGCTGTTTGGGCTTAATTTATGATTGAACAAGTTGCCACGGCTTTTGAGCGTAAAGACTATCACACTGCTGCTAAACTACTCAAACAGCTGCTAAAAGAATCTCCAGACAATCCTTGGGTGCAATTTTATCTGGGACGGCTGCATGAAGTATCCAAAAAGTTTCAAGATGCAGAAAAAATTTACCGACAACTGCTGCGAAGTACAACCAATACCAAAATATTGACGCAAGCACGTCAAGGTTTACAGCGAATTAAGGATATTGAGCAAGAAGCAAGACAAAGAGCTATTATCGAAGCAACAACGGAACCTAGTAATACAGAATTAGGCGTACTCGTCTTAGAACCTCTAAGTAATGAACTCAAAGCTCAAGCAGCTTCCAAATTTGCCCAGATTTTTCAAATTGACACCTATACTGCAAGGTTAACTTTACCAAGTCGCGGCTGGAAGTTATATCGCACTGGACAAATAGGAGAACTCAAATTTTACGGTACACAACTACAAAAAGCAGAGATTCCTTGTTTTTGGACAACAATTGCTACAATTCAACAAATTCAAGTTTATCAAGTTAATTACTTTGTAGAATCTGCCACTAATACCACTGTGATTTGCACTAACCAGACAAATCAACTTGGTTCATTAACCTTTAACTGGTCAGAAGTCAAAGCACGGGTAGCTGGTCTTTTACCGATTTTTGAGCAAGTTGTAGATGTTAATGTAAATCGCAAATTAGAACGCAAAACTCAAACCCAAGATTATGCGCAATTTTGCGATTTACTCCTACCTAGTAGGCGTTGTATTTTACGACTTTCTGATAAAAGCTATGAATTTCAGCAAGGGTTGGAAATTGCTCCTCAAACTAGCCAAAATACCATCAGAATCAATTGGAATCATTTACTAGAATGGCTGGAGCAGCAATTACCTCATGTCAAAGTCTGGTCAGATTTCACACCCTTTGCAGAGACAATATTAGACCAAACAGAAATGCTGGGTAACATCCAATCTCACATTCACCTCTTCCGTAGAGATAAGACTAATTGGGACCCAGCATTTCATTTATATAGCGGACTTGTATTTTCAAACCTCACCCATAACATAGATGGGGATAATTAGCGATACCCAATGCCTAAATTTAGCCAGGAGTTTTGACCTGACGCGCGAGATCTAAATAAGCACTCATATTAGCTCCTGGACGACGGCGACCGTTAGTGGTAGCAAATCCAGCAGCAACGTATTTGGGTGCAAAGGTGGTTTCTTTTGGAGCCTCTTTCACGACTTTGGCGGCTGCGGCTTTTTCATTTTTGCCAGGTTCAACCTTCAGACCTTCAGCTGTTTGGACTAGTGCTATATCTGCTGGTTTTGGCTCTTTAGCTGATTTCTTCTTCGACTTAGATGCAGCAGCTTTTGTACCGTTCAATGATTCTGGCTTGGATGGCGCAGGGGCCGCTGATGTAACTGTATCTGCTACTTTCTTAGCGCTATCTGTAACGGTTTCTGCTGCTTTCTTAGCACTATCTGTAACAGTTTCTGCCGCTTTCTTGGCACTGTCTGCTACTTCTTTTGCTGCCTCTTTAACAGCAGCTATTGGCTTTGCGTCCTTAGATTCATCTAGTTCCAAGAAGTAACCATTGCTTTTCTTATTTTTCCCTGGTAATAGTCCAGTCAGAAAACTGACAATTCCTGCAATCAACTTTTTGATAAAATCCATTACAATCTCTCCTGCCCTTTATATCTGAAATTTTGACCGTAATTGTTAAAAATTACGACATTATGTTACATTTTTTTACTTTGCGTTATCCAATTGAGGATGGCAACCACTATTAGGTTTGTACTTAATTAAGATTGTAGTAATAATACAGCGCAAGTCTTTTCCACTGATTTTTGCAAGCACTTGCAACCTGCATACAATACATACACCGAGAATTAATTATTAAATTTTACTGTAACTCAGGGCAAGATTCTGAAAGGTAGCGTAATAAAATTTAACAATTATTTATTTTCTAAATAGCGTTTGTTGGTAAAACACAGTAATTTGCTTTTACCCAGTAAAACGAGTGTCATAGGTTATTTATAAGTAACAATGGGACTCAGTTAAATTTTCTACAGCAATTATTCAGCAGAGATCTGGAGATGAACAGTAACAATCAGCAGCGCAATCCCGTGTTGTTAGTACATGGGATTGATGACACAGGGGCAGTTTTTTATAGAATGGGGAAATATTTAAAACAACTTGGTTGGTCTGTCTATGCCTTAGATTTAGTACCCAATAATGGTGCGCTAGGTCTGGATAAATTGGCAAAGCAGGTAGCAGATTATGTAGCCGCAGAATTTCCACCAGAACAACCACTGGATGTAGTTGGTTTCAGTATGGGTGGAATTGTCAGTCGTTACTATATCCAACGCCTTGAGGGAATTAAGCGCGTACAGCGGTTTATTACGATTTCTTCGCCCCACAATGGCACTGTAATTGCGTATGGTACTCAACGACCTGGTTGCGTGCAAATGCGCCCCAACAGCGCTTTTCTCAAAGATTTAAATTCTGATGTGGCGATGTTGCAGGAGCTAAATTTTACATCAATCTGGACACCTTACGATCTGATGATAGTGCCAGCCAAAAGTTCGCAACTACCAGTGGGAAAAGAGGTGGTGTTGCCTATAGCTTTACATCCCTGGATGCTTTCAGATGCTAGATGTTTGGCAATAGTAGCAGAAATATTAACAGAGCCGATTAAACGCGATCGCCAATTTGAGAATATTCAGAACTTCCAAAAATTGCCTCTGGGTGACGGTAATACTTAAACTCCATTAAGTTATAGAAAGGATCTTCTAAAAAGAAAGTGTGATGCTCTAAAGGCAAACCGACAAAGCGGTTTTTGGGTTCTTCTCGGAAAAGTAATTGGTGCTGTTGTGCCCTTTCTAGTAAATATTGCCAGTCTTGCTCTGTAGTAAAAACTAGCCCAAAGTGTCTGGGATAGATACCGCGTTGCGGCATCAATGGATCTTTGGTGACGTGAGCTACCAACTGATGACCGTACAAATTGAGAATTAAGGCGTGGGGGTTTTCGCGTCCGGGAATGCAGCCTAAGCCCTCAACATAATAAGCTTTTGTCTGAGGAATGTTGGTGACAGGAAAGGCAAGATGAAATAAAGTTTGGTTCATAAGTTTTTGCCTATACAATAATTATTCTTAATCGCCCGATCATACTAATTTTAAATAAAAGTCAAGAGTATAGTGATAGATCAATTTTGTAGTCAGGACATAAGTAGTGTATTGCTGACTACAAATTAACCAATATTCATCAAACAGAATACTAGCTTTATCCGGAAAGAGGACAAAAAATCTGTAATTCATGAATTATGGGGTCAAAAGGATTAAGCATCTAAGTGATAAATTCGCTATTGTGTTGATATTCAAGAAAAACTAATTGTGATGTATTGCTGATGCTCTCTTTCTTTGATTCTGCAAATCCTTGGTTGGTGGGAGTCGGATTAAACGCAATTTTGTTGGGTTTAGTTTGGATCGCTCCCAAAAAGCTGCTGACGCCAGCTGGATTATTCCACGCCTGGGTCTTAGGCGTGATTATTTGGGGAACATTGGGTTGGCAAGGGTATCTAGTAGTAGCATTCTATTTTCTGGTTGGTTCCGGGGTGACGCGCATCGGAATAGCCCAAAAGGAAGCCGAAGGGATTGCTGAAAAGCGTTCTGGTGCTAGAGGCCCGGAAAATGTTTGGGGTTCGGCGTTGACTGCGGCGCTGTGTGCTTTAGGAATTGGAATCTTAAATGCAGGATTATTTACTTCCATTCCTCAGTCTCTAGCCCTCAGTCTCAAATCTCTGCTTTTGTTGGGCTATGTGGCGAGTTTTAGCACCAAACTTTCCGATACTTGTGCGAGTGAGGTGGGTAAAGCATACGGTAAACGAACCTTTTTGATTACCACAATGCAACCAGTACCTCGCGGTACAGAAGGCGCAGTCAGTTTAGAGGGAACCTTAGCTGGGGTGGTGGCTTCTGTTGCGATCGCTCTTTTGGGTTGGGGAGTCGGTTTGATTGATTTTCTTGGGGTATTTTGGTGTGCGATCGCTGCTTTGATTGCTACCAGTTTAGAAAGTGTGATTGGTGCAACGCTGCAATCTAAATATACTTGGCTCACCAATGAACTAGTAAATATTGTTAATACATTCATCGGTGCGATCGCTGCTATGTTACTTGCTTTTACATGGGCAAGTTTGATTGTTTGATTTGGTCAAGAGTCAAAAGTCAAAAAGCAAGAGGCAATGGTCATTAGTTATTTCCCCTTGTCTTTCTTGTCGCTCATTTATCCTACTTTTTAAAGTTAGAAAGTTAATTTTTAAGGATTGTCATTTATCATTGCTCATTTGTAAAAGTGTTAGGGACTTTGACATTTTGAGTCTCTGTACTACCTCTAAAAGATATAAATATATGCAAGATTTTTAGAGAGGTAAAAGCTGAGTTTGTTAATTCCTTTCTCGCTGGCTACTGCGATCGATATTGAAAAATAATTTAGAAAATTTTTTTAGAATATTGATTTATGTGCCGAATTTAACCAATAATATTTAGCTATCTCTATATTATTACAACTATGGTCGTATAAATTATTAAACATTTTTCTAAGTAACAGGTTTATGGAATCTTTATCATTTTTAACTGTTGATAACCGACCGATTTCTATTGAACAGGCAGTAAAATATCTGCAAGCCTCTGGCAAATTGACGCAGTTTATTGGAGATATTATTCGCCAGTACATAATTGAGCAAGAAATCAGTACGCGAGACGATATTGATATCAGTTCGGCATTAACCGAACAGACAGTTATTGATTTTCGTCTCAAAAATAACCTAACTGAACCCCAAATTTTCCAAGAATGGTTAAAGAAAAATGGTACGGATTACGCTACATTTCACGCATCAATTGCCTTTGGCTTTAAATTAGAAAAACTGAAAGCTTTAGTAACAGAACCAAAACTCCCCGAATATTTTATTGAACGCAAAATCTATCTAGACAGGGTGGTACTTTCGAGGATTTTTGTTGATAATCGCGAACTCAGTGAAGAACTACAAACTCAAATCGAAGAAGGAGGTAGTTTTGAGCAATTAGCTAAAGAGTATTCACTAGCGGACGATCGCATTGTCAATGGGATGATGGGGCCAATTAGCCGGGGGACATTGCCAGATAAATTGAGGGCTGCGATTGATGCAGCAATTCCCGGACAAACGATCGGGCCAATAGAAATCGACGGACGTTATGGTTTGTTTCGAGTCGAACAATTTCTGCCAGCCTCTTTAGAAGATACTCAGCTAAAGCAAGCACTACAAAATGAGTTGTTTGAGAAATGGCTAGCAGAGAAAATTCAAAAGCTGACAGTCAAATTACAAGTGAAATAAAACTTCTGGATAATCAATATTTACGAATAAACGTGCTAGCTTCTGTACCGTGGAATCAACCGCCGCTATGCTGGCTGACGCCTGAACAACAATCCCAATTACAAAATCAGTCAGAAATTCGTCGGTATCGTCTTGGGGAAAAAATCTGGTCAACTAAAACTGGCGGTCATCAGTTTTTTATTGTCGCTGGTAAAGTTCGCTTGCGAGAAGAAGATGTTGGCAAACCACTAGCAGCTTTACAACCAGGAGATTGGTTTGGTGACTTACAAAAGTTATCTGTAGAGTGCAAAGCTGTAGCTGCTAGTAAAGAAGTCATCGTAGTGTGCTGGGAGACAGCACTGTGGACAGAAGTTTTAACGCCAGAAATGGAAAGCTTCTGGCAAGGTTCGCAAGATGAAGGGGAGGAGGCAGAAGAGGCAGAGGGGCAGGGAGCCGGGAGCAAGGGAGCATTATCTTCCTTATCCCCCTTGTCTTCCTTGTCTTCCTTGTCCCCCAGTCCCCAAACTTCACTCCCCAGTCCTAGCTCACAATCACCCACGCCAACAATCTCTAATTATCCTTTCGTTGCGAGTTGGAATACAGCTGCCGCTTGTTTAACAATGGTGGCGCAACATTTGGATAATGCAGTGAAACTGGAATGGGTACAACGTCAACTCAGAGGACAACGCCCCAAAAATGTTGTCGAAGCAGCAGAAAAGTTAGGCTTGGTGTTGCAGCGATTGCAAATCAGTTGGAGCGATTTGCGACAGTTGTCATTTCCAGCTTTAATGCAGTGGAATTCTGACGCACAATCGGCTCCTACCTGGGTAGTGGCTTATGGAGTGAAAGGCGATCGCCTAATTATAGCTAATCCCCTCAATACCGATCGCACTTGCGAAAGTCTCCCCCAATCAGTGGTTGAAGCTGCTTGGGATGGGCAAATGTGGCAAGTAGAACTCATCTCCACGCAAGAAAAATTTAACCTCAGTTGGTTTACCCCCGCAGTTTGGAAATATCGGGGATTACTAGGTGAAGTCTTGTTTGCGTCTTTGACGTTGCAGTTTTTGGGATTAGCGACACCGCTAATTACTCAAGTTGTCATCGATAAAGTCATGGTACAGGAGAGTTTACCGACTCTCGATGTCATGGCGATCGCACTTTTACTCGTTGCCATATTTGAAGCTGTACTCGGAATTCTGCGTCTATTTATCTTCACCCATACAGCACGGCGTTTAGATTTAAGTTTATCGGCACAGCTATTTCGCCACTTAATGCGTTTGCCTTTAGCTTATTTTGAGTCGCGGCGCGTCGGGGACACAGTAGCTAGAGTTCAAGAACTCGAACAAATCCGCCAGTTTCTTACAGGTACAGCCTTAACGGTGATTTTGGATAGCATCTTTGCTGTGGTGTATTTAGCATTGATGTTTTATTACAATATCCCTCTCACCTTTGTGGCGTTGGCAGTACTACCACTATTTGCAACTTTAACGATAGTTGCGACACCAATTCTGCGCGGTTGGCTGAACGAAACCTTTAACCGCAGTGCTGATAGTCAATCATTTTTGGTAGAGACCGTTACCGGGATACACTCAGTTAAAGCCCATGCAGCCGAACCAGTAGCACGCGATCGCTGGGAAGGCTTATTTGCTCGCTTCATTCGCACCAGTTTCAAAGCTTCTACCACCTCAAATATCAGCAGCAATCTCGGTGACTTTCTTACTAATTTTTCGACATTATTAATTCTCTGGTTTGGAGCCAAATTAGTTATCGATCACAAACTAACTATCGGGCAACTGGTAGCTTTTCAAATGTTGTCGGGAAGAGTCACCGGGCCATTGTTACGTTTAGTGCAGTTGTGGCAAAATCTGCAACAAGTTCTCCTTTCAGTAGACAGAATTGGTGATATTCTCAATGTTGCTCCCGAAGCAGAACCAGGAACAGGTTTAGTTTTACCTGCATTGAACGGACAAATCACTTTTGAGCAAGTATTTTTCCGCTATCAAGCAAGTACCGAACCAGTTTTACGGGGTATATCTTTTAATGTTGAACCAGGGCAATTTGTCGGGATTGTGGGACGCAGTGGTTCAGGTAAAAGTACCCTTTCTAAATTATTGCAACGCCTTTATCAAATTGAATCAGGACGCATTTTAATAGATGGTTTTGATATAAAAAGTGCTGATTTAGCTTCTCTCAGACAACAAATTGGTGTCGTTCTCCAAGAAGACTTTTTATTCAACGGTTCAATATTAGAAAATATCACTCTGGGAAATCCTGATATTACCGCAGAACAAGTAGTAGAAGCTGCAAGACTAGCTGTAGCCCATGACTTCATTAGTCAATTACCCTACGGTTACGAAACCAACGTGGGCGAACGCGGTACAGCTTTATCTGGCGGACAAAGACAACGGATAGCCTTAGCGCGGTTGTTCCTTTCTTCTGCACCAATTTTAATTTTGGATGAAGCTACCAGCGCTTTAGATAGTGAAACCGAACAGCAAGTGCTGCAAAATCTACAAAAAATTTCTGCCAACCGCACCGTTTTTCTGATTGCACACCGTTTTGCTCCCCTGAAACGTGCGGATTTAATTTTGGTAATGGAACAAGGCGTAATTGCGGAACGCGGTACACATCAGCAATTGTTGCAACAAAAGGGATTGTACTGGTCACTTTATCAACGGCAACAGGCGAATATTTAGTAATTGAGAACAATATCGGTCGTAGGGGCACGGCATCCACCATTGGTGTCAACTTAACGTGAAACTCTCTGTGTGATAACATTTTGCCCTCACCCCCAGCCCCTCTCCCGCAGGAGAGGGGAGATAGAGATTAAAATCCCCTTCTCCTGTGGGAGAAGGGGTTTGGGGATGAGGGTGTGGAGGATTTGTACAACGCTTGCCCGATATAGCTTTCAGCTTAAGTTGACACCAATGGGCATCCACAATCTTCTGGCATATCAAATATCTTACTGGTGCCGTGCCCCTACAGTTACAACTCGCACCTGGTTTGCTGCAATATCAGCTTCGGCTTTGGCGATTAGTTTATCTAATTTTCCCGATACCAAATCAGTTTCGATTTGTTGATCCCACATTTGTTCTAAATATTCTTCCAGCCAAGCAGCTAGATGACGAATATCATTTTCCGGTAATTTTTTGATAGCAGCTTCGATTTCTGGCAAAGTACTCATATTTGAGTCTATACCTCAATATTTTCATTAATATTATAGTTTTAGCCAAACAACTTAAACTGTGTAGCGGCTATCTTAAAAGTTAAGCGATCGCCTTACTCAATTAGGACTTACGCAATTGGCACAAATAGCAGGCAGGGCAAAGCCCTGACACGCGACAATATAAATCAAACCAAGCACATAAAAATACTTGGGCGCTTCAGTTGCTGAATTAAATAATTAGAAAGCAAGTTATGCTTGATTTGATAGATAGTTTTGCCAGTTCTATAGGCTAAATTCTTTAACCTAACCCAAACCAACATTGCACAAGCAATATGATTTCTTTGGAGTCTAGCTTTCCGACACTGGCAAGATTCAATGCCAGTTAGTTGTTTAATTTCCCTGTGAAACTCCTCTATTTTCCAACGAATTTTACACACCTGTTGTACAACATCCGTGGAACTTTGAGATAAATCGTTAGTGGCGACATAATCCGTTCTGTTGGTAGAAACAGTAACCCGGAATAGTTTCACTTTTTTATTAGCTGGGAATCCTTTAATTTTTATGATTTTACCACAGTCTAATTCTTCTTGGTTCCATTCTAATAATTCAATCCGTTTATATTTTTCTTGACCAAATGTATCATCAACTAAACGATTATTTTTTAAAGGGCAATAATAAATTTTGTCTAAGCTATCAATATATAGCATTAAACTGTGTACCGCATACCATGTATCCATCAAAACAGTATCAAATGGTAAAAGCTTATGATACACAAGGTTTTGGAGCATATCTTTCACATGGTCTATCTTGGTTTTCCCATCGACATCAGGATTAAAAATTCGATAATCTATGACCCAAAATCTTTGAAGTGTAGGGTTGACATACACGCAGCTAACTACACCAATGCCTTTCAGGACACCATGCTCATTACCACTATATTGTCTTCTGACTATTTCTATTTCTTCAGAATACTTTTTATCTAAAACGCTATCATCAAATATGATGTAACCATTTTCATCAGACTCAACGACCTCTTTCACGTTATCCCATAGTAAACGAGGTGTTAATTTTTCGGTTTTCAAATAATAGTTAATTGCGTCATGACTAATACTCTCTAAATGCTCTGCCAAATTGGTAATTGTATAATTAATTTGACTACTTAATAAATATTGGCAGTAATTAAGCTTAGTAAATCTCATTACCCTTAGCGAAATTTATCTAATATAACCTCTACCTATTTTCTCACGAATATTTCGATAGTACTTCCAAGACAGCGACTTCTATTACGAAGGCAAAGCTTTCAAAATCAGATTTAATTAATACATATGTACTATGAACTAACGATCGCATTGTGCCAGTTGCGTAAGTCCTGTCAATTATTCAGGCGATCGCTTATTTTCCTGTATCTGGTTAAGCTGGGGAGATATTTGTGAGGTAATTCACTAAATCAGCTTGGCTAGTGAAATCTAACAGCGCCTCAGCTAATTCTTCTAGTTGAGCGATAGATAAAGTGCGAATCTGCTCTTGTGTCTGGGATTCAATTGCACCTAAACGACGAGTCAACTGACGCAGAACCAGTTTTAGCGCTTCTTGTTTCTTTCCTCGTTCTTCTCCCTGTTGTAATCCCTTCTGCAAAATATCCTGGTAAATCACAGATTCTTGCATAATTTCCTCTCGAAAAAGCTGTGTAATCAAATTCTTCTCAAACCGCAAACCAGCTAGAACTTGGACGCAAGCTGATATGTTCTGGCGCTCGTCTGTTTCTTCAATCATATCCACAGCCGCCGCGACTTGTTGTAACAAATCTGGGGGTGAGTTGCTTTGCGCTAATGTCGCTAAAGGTAAAAGTGCGGGGTTCGCTAGTAAAGGTTTGGGATCTTCTTCCCAAAGGCGAATGACACGGTATTTATGTATGGTGTTGGTATCTACATATTGAGTTTGATAAGCAATTTCTGAAGATGTGAATTGCAGGAAAATTAGTACCTGCTGAATCTCACACCAGTATTGGCGTTTTAATCTGGTGTAGTAATCCAGCATCCGAAAGTCAAGGGGTGGTATGGATTTGGGTGAAGTTTGAAACTCTAAATGCAGGATTTGATTGGCGATTTGCAGAAAGGTAACAGAATCAGCGCGAATCGGTTCGAGAGTCAGTTCGGTTTTGAGAACCTGGATATCTGAAGTGTCAGATGCAAGTAGCCATCTGGCGAAATCGGCTGGGTAGGTTTCTGCGAGGTATTTGCAAGTATTATCGTAACTCAAGGGCTGACGCTTACTCAGTAAGTATAATTTTGCAATAAACCAATCGCCTAAACAATTCCACAGCGCGATCGCTTCAGTATATTTACTGTTTAATAAAGAAAATAACCTCATTAATGGACTTCCGAGCCTCATTAACGAGGAAAATAACCTCATTAATGGACTTCCGAGCCTCATTAAAGAGGAAAATAGCTTCATTAATGAACTTCTGAGCCTCATTAACGAGGAAAATAACCTCATTAATGAACTTCTGAGCCTCGTTAACGAGGAAAATAACCTCATTGATGAACTTCTGAGCCTCATTAACGAGGAAAATAACCTCATTAATGAACTTCCGAGCTTCATTAAAGAAGAAAATAACCTCATTAATGAACTTCCGAGCTTCATTCACGAGAAGTAGAGGCTTGTTGCCAATGCCCAATGACGCCACTTGCTTCAAGCCGGGAAACCCGTCCAACGCAGTGGCTCCCCAATGCCCTAAAAATATCTCATCATTGCTAAATATACAGGCTTAAGCGTGTAGTAAAATTTGCTCATCTGTGTGCAGTGGAACATGGCGTTAGACTTTTCTGGGCAAAATCTCCGAGGACGCAACTTCAAAGGACAAGACCTTGCGGGTGCAAACTTTAGCTATGCCGACATCCGAGGGGCAAATTTCACCAATGCTAATTTAACAGATGCAAACTTCAGCCATGCCAAAGCGGGACTGCAACGCCGTTGGGCAATTTTTTTAGTTCTGATTTCCTTGTTATTGTCAGGAGTGTCTGGATTTTTATGGGCTATCAACGGTGCATTGGTATCGTTAATATTTATCGGCTCCACAGGTAATCGTATTCCAGGCTGGACTGTTTTAATTTTATTGATTGTCTTTTTCTTTGTTACAATTCGCCAAGGCATAGGGGTTAGTTTAATCGCCGTCGCTTTCGCTGTTACTGGAGCCTTAGCTTTTGCTTTCCTCGTTTTTGAAGCCTTCCTCGGCGGAGCTGTTATCGGAGGCTTCACCTTCGCCGGAGCCTTCGCCGGAGCCTTTGCATTCGCCTTTGCCTTCGCCGTTGCTTTCGCCGTTATCGGAGGCTTCGCCTTCGCCGCCGCTTTCGCCGGAGTCATTACATTAGCCTTAGCCATTGCCTTCACCTTCGCTACTGCTGGAGTCGGAGCCTTAGGTGTTGCTTTCTCCTTTACTGTTACCGTTGTCGGTGCTGTACTTAGTATCTACATCGGTTGGCAAGCAATGAAAGGAGACGAAAAATATGCCTTGATTCGTAATATTGCTATTGCCTTTGCAGCCACAGGCGGTACAAGTTTTCGTAACGCTACTTTAACTAATGCTGATTTCACCAAAGCTACACTCAAAAGTACAGATTTCCGCAATACTATCCTGACTAATACCCGTTGGCATCAAGTCAAAATGCTTGACCGCGTTCGTCCTGGCTCAACTTACCTTAAGAAATCACAAGTCCGAGAATTGCTAATTACAGGACAGGGACAGGATAAAAACTTTGACCACCAAAACCTGCGAGGTATCAACTTACAATCGGCAAACTTAGCAGATGCTAGCTTTATCGGCGCTGACCTGAGTGAAGCTAATTTGCAAGATGCGGATTTATCCAGAGCCAAACTCAAGCAAACCCAACTAGAAGCAACCGATTTAACAGGTGCAACCCTCACAGGTTCATTCATTGAAGATTGGGGGATTAGTAGTGAAACTAAATTGTATGGTGTGAGGTGTGAGTATATCTTCATGCGCTTACCCACCAAAGAAAACCCCGACCCCCACCGCAAACCAGATAATAAACAAGAAGTATTCCAAGACGGTGACTTTGGCGACTTTATCAAGCCAATTTTTGACACCCTCGACCTTTACCACAATCAAAGCGTTGACCCCCGCGCCATTGCAATTGCATTCAAAAACCTGGCAGAAAATCACCCAGAAGCGGAGTTAGAAATTGTCGCAATGGAGAAACGCGGCGACGATAAATTATTACTCAGAGCCAAAACCGCACCAGGGAGTGATAAATCCCAACTGAGTGCAAAATATTTTGATGACTATAATCAACTCAAGGCTTTGCCCCAAAGTCTGCAATTATTGCTGATAGAAAAAGATAGTTACATTGATGATTTAAAAAATATGCTCACGACTGCACTTCAGCAGCCGAAATACTATATCCAAGGAGATAACAAAGTGTCTGATAACAGTAGTAGCATCAATATTGTAGGTGACAATAATAGCGGTATTGCTGGGGGTGGTTCTGTCGCCAACCTGGGAACGATTAGCGGTAATGTGAGTATTGCCCTCAATCAGTTACCCGATTCCCCGGAAGCAGAGAAACCCGGAATCAAAGAATTGTTGACGCAATTGCAAGCAGCAATTTCCCAGTCAACAGAGTTATCAGATGACGATAAAGCCGACGCGTTAGAACAGGTGCAAAGTTTAGCAGAAGCGGCGAAAAATCCCCAAGAAAATGCAACGAAGAAGACTGCAAAGACTGCAATCACCATGTTGAAAGGAATATTTACAGGCTTACCTGCTGTGGCTTCACTGGTGGAAGCTGGTAATAAATTATTGCCTGTAATTTCTAAGTTCTTCGGTTTGGGATGATGTTAACTTAATATGGTTCGGTGAAGGGGGAAAAGGAAAAAGGGTGAATTCAAATAAGTAAATGAACAAAATTATTTGCAGTCATTGCGAGCGTTCGCTGAAAGCGTTCCCGAAGGGTAGCGAAGCAATCCTAACCCCTGCGATTGCTACCCTGCGGGAAGCCACTTCGTGTCTACATTCCGCTTCGCTCCATTCGCAATGACGACAAATGAATTGCTGACTACAAGTTGAGAGATTTCATTAAATATTGCGTTAATGTAAACGCATCAACGCCTAATTCTGTACGCTCTTGGGCTGCTATAATTCCGGCTTGAGAATGCCACCAAGAAGCAGTTGCTACCATATCTTCAATCGCAATTTGTTTCTTAATTGCTTGCGCTAATAATCCGCCGAGTATTCCAGTTAAGACATCGCCACTACCACCACGGGCTAATGCTGGGGTACTTTTGGGATTGAGCCACACTGAACCTTGAGCATTTGCGATCGCAGTTCTGGCTCCTTTTAACAAAACAATTGCCCCACTTTGCATTGCAGCTTCCCGCACAGCTTTGACTCTATCTTCATTAGCACCGGGAATATCGGGAAATAACCGCTTAAATTCACCAGCGTGGGGTGTAAGTATCGTTGGTGCTTGGCGTTTTTTTAAGGTGGGGATGGTTCCCATCTGTGCCAAGATATTTAAACCATCAGCATCGAGCAGTAAAGGGCGATCGCTTTCAATTACCTGTTGGACAATCGGAGTGCTATCTGTTGTTAAACCAGGGCCGCAAGCGATCGCATCAAAGGAACTTAGATCGGTTTTTTCTGGTAATTGTAGTTTAGCTATGGCTCCTGTCTCTGTTTCTGGACAGCCAACCACCAATGCTTCTGGCAAATGCGACACCAAAATGGGTTTAAGATATTCTGGCACAGCAATTGAAAGCATCCCTACACCACTAGCGCGCGCACCTAAAGCCGTTAAAATTGCTCCACCAGCATAGCGATGAGAACCGCAGATCAACAGCAAATGTCCTTCTTTGTATTTGTGGGTGACTGGCGGACGGGGTAGCGGTAAATTTGAGATAGCTTTAGCTGTAGTGATGCGGGTAATCTTGGGTGCATCTGCGAGTACAGCTTGCACATCAGCTACAGGGATATCAAAATCGATTAGCTCTGCATTGCCAATATAATCTAAAGCCTGATCTTGCAAAAATCCTAGTTTCCACAAACCCAGGCAAAATGTATGAGTAGCGCGAATCGCCGTTCCTAAAACTTCGCCTGTATCAGTATGTAAGCCGGAAGGTAAATCAATACTAAAAATTGGCTGTTTCCATGAATTTAGTTGATTAATTGCAGAAGCGATCGCATCTGTCAGGTTTTTTTCTAAACCAAAACCAAATAAGCCATCAACTAAGACATCACAATCTGGTAAATGCTCAATATCTTCATAACAAGGTATCCCCAAACTCTGAGCATATTGCAAATGCTGGGCAGTTAATTCCTTGAGTTTAGTAAAAGGATTATAAATCCAAACTTTATATCCCTGAAAATGTAATTCCCGAGCTACTACTAAAGCATCACCGCCATTATGTCCCGGCCCGACTAAAACCCCCACACAAGATTTTTCTTGAGGAATCATCGCTTGAAGGCGACGGGCGATAAGCCCCGCCACCTTTTCCATTAAAGCAACTACAGGCATTCCTGCGGCAAATATTCTGTCTTCAATCTCCCGCATCTGCGCTGCGGTAACTACAAAGTGAGAAATTTCTTCTCTGTGCTGAAGCTGAGTCATGAGCCTAGAGTCCTGAGTGATGAATTATCAATTTTCAATCTGGTAAAATTCTTCTTGGAAATCACCAAAAAAGTTTGTTCAGACCTCGCTTTTCACCCAGCACTCAGAACTCTTTACTTGCCATAGTAAACTCTGGCGTTACCATATCCCAATTTGCGCACATAATCGTTCCATCGTTCAGCATCAGAACGCTGACCAAAAGCTCCTATAGCGACATGGGGGCCTAGTGGTTTTTGTCTTTCAACTACAATGTCATAGCGTCCAGAATTTTGGCGAATGCGACTGGCAATAGCCGACAAATCTTGGGATTTAGCTGGAATAATTACATAGTAATAACTAGATCTTTGCTGTCTAGGATTTCTATTGCTAGCAACGTAGTTTGAGCTAGAAGTATAGCCTACTTGCTGCCCGCTAGAAGCTCTGACAATTCGCGCCCCATAGATACCACTTAACTCTAGTTCTCGAACTCGTTGTTGGGCGTTAACTGGTTTACTAAAAGATCCTGACTGAATTACCGCACGACCATTGTAATTCCGGATATAAGCACTACTTTCCAATTGGCGTACGCGTTGCAACTGCTGGTAATCATTGCCATCAACGTAGACTATGTAACGTTCGGCGCTCCAGTTATAAGAATTAGCTTGTATTGTTTGGTAAGGTCTAAAGTTTTGTTTATATTGATTAACCCTCACTCTTGGGGGAGACTGAAAATCTTGATTATATGATTTCCAAACTGTTGTTTGTGTCTGCTGATTGTTAGGAATGGTTTGGAGAACTGGCGGTGGTGGTAAGCTGTTAACCACTGTTCGTTCTGCCAATAAAAAGCCACTCTTGGTAACTTGTGCTTGTGCTGGGGTAGAGTCGGGGAGCAACGCCAAGCATCCTCCCAGGAAAAAAGGGACAATTGGAAATGCGATCGGTAGATCTGGTATTGGTCTGGACATAGTAGTAACAGGAGTTCTCGACAATTTCCTTCTTGGAACTAATAGAGCTGTCTGTTGTAGCACCTATATAAGTGTTAACTTAGAATGAGTCCATCGGGCTGAGTGGCATTGCATAGGTCTTGCTAAAATCTTATATCTTAACTACTGACAGTTCAGATATTGATGCAATTTCATCACAGAAATTCATGCTGAAGTGCTTATCTAGCAAGGGTTTGAAGATATATATGCTACAATCGTGACGATTGGGCTGCACGCCATGAATTTTAATAGCTCAAAACCTGCGTTTGATGTTTAGCATTAGCTTCAGGAGAAGCCACTAGCCTAACAATAATTTTTAAGGATATGAAAAAAGTCGTCGTTGGTCTTTCCGGTGGCGTTGACAGTTCCACCGCCGCTGCCATACTACACAATCAGGGCTATGAAGTTGTTGGTTTGACCCTTTGGCTGATGAAAGGCAAAGGTCAGTGTTGCTCTGAAGGAATGATCGACGCGGCTAATATCTGCGAACAATTGGGAATTCCCCATCAAGTTGTTGATATTCGCGATGTCTTTCAAACAAATATTGTCGATTACTTAGTGACTGGTTATAGTGCTGGGATCACACCTTTACCTTGCTCGCAGTGTAACAAAACTGTGAAATTTGGGCCAATGGTGCAGTATGCGCGCGAACAATTGGGATGCGATCGCATTGCTACGGGTCATTATGCCAGAATTAGCTATGACGAAGCTACTGGACGCTATCAATTGTTAAGGGCGGTTGACCGTAATAAAGACCAGTCCTACTTCCTCTATGATTTGTCGCAGGATTTACTTGCAGCTTCCGTATTTCCCCTAGGCGAATTACAAAAAGCTGACACGCGGCGCATCGCTGCTGAATACGGACTCGCAACTGCCGATAAACCAGAAAGCCAAGACTTGTGCCTAGTGGAAAGTAACGGTTCGATGCGGGCATTTCTCGATAAGTATCTCGCCCCCAAAAAAGGCGATATTGTCGATACTTCGGGGAAAGTTTTAGGTCAACATGATGGTGTCCATCATTACACGATTGGACAGCGTAAAGGCTTGGGGATTGCTGCACCCGAACCATTGTATGTGATTGAATTAGATGCGGTGAATAATAAAGTGATAGTAGGCGATCGCACTAAGGCAACTCAACCAGAATGCACCGTCAATCGCGTAAATTGGGTTTCTATCGCTGAACCATCCACCCCAATTCATGCAGAAGTCCAAATTCGCTATCGTTCCCATCCCACACCAGTGACAGTAATTCCTCTGGAAAACTCCCGCGTGCGCTTGGTGTTTGATGAACCCCAGTTCAGCATCACCCCCGGACAAGCTGCGGTGTGGTACGAAGGGGATAAAGTCTTAGGTGGTGGAATTATCGAACAATTTAGTTAATAAACCTTAGAGACCCGACTTATTGAAGAAGTCGGGTATCTTGTTGTTCTGGTAGCTAGGTAAAGGAATCATCTTCAGGGTTGCGATTTTGTAAAATATCGAGAATGCGGCTATTTTCTGTTTGTAAACCCCGAATCTCTGATTGCATTTGCAACATATCTGTACGGATGTCTCTGATTTGTGTGAAGATCCTCTCCAATCTATGGTTAGTTGTTTCAAAATTACGCTGTATGGACTCAAAATTAAGTTGATGCTGCGTTACAGTTTCCAAAAGGGCGCTGACTGCTAGACGCATATTACGATTGATGCGATATTGATCTTCAGTCATAAATTTTGATTGCTGACACCAGAATAGAGATGATTTTATTGTAGGTAAAATTAACTCATGTTGAGACACAAACCAGAGTGTTAAGCATGATTTCCTATACTTTTAGATGGCTGATAGTTGGGATATTTTTCCTCAAACTCAATCTCAAGCGATCGCATTTCATTTTGAAGTTCTTTAGATTGGTCTTTATAAAGCATAGGTAGCCAATAAAGTGTTTTATGTACGCTCAATGGCGCAATATCAATATGTGCTTTGATAATGTTTAGTACGCGGCGATGACCTAAACCATATATAACTGCTTCAATCCACCATCTAACCGAACTTGCATCCCCGTAAACCAACCCTTTCTCCAGAATCACTTCTAAAAAAATTGGCTTGAGTTGCGATCGCTTTGCTAATTTGCATCCTTTCCAAGCATTTATGTTTAACACCCGCCAAACAAAGGTAAATTTATGCTCTTCATCAAGTTGATGAATCCACTTCAGTAACTCATTGTCCTGTTTTGCATCTGTTGGTTGTTGAGCATACTTTACAGGGTCAAACATATCAGAAATAAGTTGAGTTAATCTCGTTCTCAAACTCTTCTATAGCTTGCACGCTTCCTATTTGCCAAGCCCGTTCTACAGTAGCGGGAATTATCTGAGTTAAAGGGATATTAGGAAAGGTTGGACTACGATCAAATTGAATATAACGCCCATCTTGAAGCAGATAAATAGAGAGATTTTTGCCATTATAAATCCATAATTCTGGAACAGCGATCGCTTCGTAAGCATCAAGAGTTGTTTTCGAGGTGACATCTGTTTCAATTGCTAAATCGGGAGGCGGATCGTCAGGTTCTAGTCTGCGCTTACCAATCATTCTTTGATAATTCTCGATATAAAAGCAAGCATCTGGTTCTACTCCTGCTGAATTTTCTCGCTTAAATGTAGTTGAACCAAAAGGTTCATATCTTTTGCCTAACTTCTTAAGTAAAATTTTGACAATATCAGAAATTAAGTCTTTTGGCTTTTCGTGTTCGGGTAGAGGAACCATAATTTCTAAAGTAGAATTGCTGTAAGCAACTCGCAGCGATCGCTTTTGTCCTAGTTCTTGTAAGATGGACTCAAATTCTTCCCAACTCACATCGTCAATAGTCACAACACTACCAGGCGCTAGCCGCATCAGGCTAACAGGTTTAACCACAGGGGATACCGCAGTCATAATTCCTAGGCTGTAAGGTGCATTAGCTTCAGGGTAACTTATTCTTTATGCACCATTCTTCAAACTCTTTTTCTCTCTGTACCAGCATTTTGATAAGTTAGTACATAGTTTGAAACAATTACCTGAACGCAAAGAGGGGATTACGTTGAGTTACCATTCAGATGCTATTGCGCCGCACGGTGGACAATTGGTTAATCGCATCGCCACGCCGGAACAAAGAGAAGAGTTTCTCTCCAAAGCTGAGTTTTTGCCAAGAGTGCAACTTGACGAACGCGCCGTTTCTGATTTAGAGATGATTGCGATCGGCGGTTTTAGTCCACTCAAAGGTTTTATGAACCAAGAAGACTACGATCGCGTGGTGACAGAAATGCGCCTAGCTAACGGTCTGGTGTGGTCAATTCCCATTACACTGTCGGTAGCCGAAGAAGTAGCTTCCCCCCTCAAAGAAGGCGGCTTGATCCGTCTAGATAACCCTAAAGGCGAATATATAGGGGTTTTACAGCTAACGCAGAAATATCGCTACGATAAAACCCGCGAAGCAATTAATGTCTATCGCACTGATGATGCTAAACATCCTGGGGTAAAAGTACTCTATAACCAGGAGCCGATACATCTTGCAGGCGATATCTGGCTGTTGAAACGCGATCCCCATCCTTATTTCCCCGCCTACCAAATCGATCCTGCCGCATCTCGGCAAATGTTCAGAACCAAGGGCTGGAAAACAATCGTTGGTTTTCAAACTCGCAACCCCATCCATCGCGCCCATGAATATATTCAAAAGTGCGCTTTAGAAACTGTAGATGGTTTATTTTTGCACCCATTGGTAGGGGCAACTAAAGAAGATGACATCGCTGCTGATGTGCGGATGCGCTGCTATGAGATTTTGCTGGAACACTACTATCCTTTAGACAGAGTGATTTTGGCAATTAATCCGGCGGCAATGCGTTATGCTGGTCCACGGGAGGCAATTTTCCATGCTTTAGTCCGCAAGAACTACGGTTGCACTCATTTTATTGTGGGACGCGATCACGCTGGTGTAGGCGACTACTATGGCACTTATGATGCTCAATATATCTTTGATGAGTTTGAGCCAAGTGAATTGGGTATTGTGCCAATGAAGTTTGAACACGCATTTTACTGTACGCGCACCAAACAAATGGCGACAACTAAAACTAGCCCTAGTAGACCAGAGGAACGGGTTCATCTGTCGGGAACCAAAGTTCGGGAAATGCTGCGTCGGGGTGAATTACCTCCCCCAGAATTTTCTCGTCCTGAGGTAGCGGCGGAGTTGGCAAGGGCAATGAAAGTGCAAGTATTAGCTTAGAACACTCAAGAATTGTACCCACCTTAACTTTACACTACAGGCTTCAGCCCTTTAAGCTGTTATGCTGATGGGCTGAGGGCTGATAGCGAATTTATGAAGCGTCGGACTTTTTTACAACGAATTGGTTCAATACTCGCAGTTTTGGGCGTAACTGAGGCTGAGTGGTTGACTTTGGGAAATCGCTATTACCAAGCTTTAGCCCAACCTAATCCGCGTAAATTTGCTTTATTAATAGGTATTAATCAATACGGACAAAATTCTAACCTCAGCGGTTGCTTGACAGATGTAGAACTACAAAAAGAACTGTTGATATATCGCTTTGGTTTTTCAGCCGCCAATATCCTGACGTTAACAGAGGAACAAGCTAGCCGGGAATTTATCGAAGCGGCTTTTTCAGAACATCTGGGTAAGCAAGCTAGACCTGGAGATGTTGTAGTCTTTCACTTTAGCGGCTATGGTACGCGGATTAAATTAGGAACTGACACGGTACAAAATGCGCTAGTATCAGCAGATATACAAAATAATCAAAATGTCAATTATTTATTAGAAGAAACTCTACTGTTATTGTTGCGATCGCTCCCTACAGATCGTGTCACCGCAGTATTAGATACTAGTTACTATGCTCCGACAATTCAGCCACCAGGATTGCGAGTTCGTGCCCGTTCAGAATTAGTAGATACGGAGTTAGCGTCAGCAGAACTAGAATTTCTCAAACAACTGAAAACGCAAAATTTATCGAGTAAAGGAGAACTGACGCCACCGCTGTTATTAACAGCAACGCTAGATCCGAAGCAATCAGCTAGAGAAGTGCTGCTATCTGGTTTTAGCGCTGGGTTATTTACCTACGCTTTGACTCAATATTTATGGGAAGCTATCCCCGCAAAGACAATTCAAGTAAGTCTGTCTCAAGTAGAAAGTTCGATGCGGAAGCTGGGTAGCAAGCAGCAGCCAGCTTTATTAAGTAGTAAGAAAAATCCCTTATTAACAGATCGTTTTCTTCCCGATAGCCCAGTTGGCGGTGAGGGCGCAATAATAGCCACAGAAGAGGATGGGAAAACAGTTAGTCTGTGGTTAGCGGGATTACCACCACAAGTATTAGAATACTACGGCGTTAACTCCCGACTCAGCTTAGTTAGCGGCGAACAGTTAGTATTGCGATCGCGTACTGGGTTAACCGCAAAAGCACAGCTTTCCAGTTTTGATACTACTACTCGTTTACAGGTCGGGCAACTCGTCCAAGAAACAGTACGAGTTTTACCCCGCAATATCAATTTAATAGTCGGACTGGATACTGGATTAGAAAGAATTGAACGAGTAGACGCTACTAGTGCTTTTGCGACAGTTTCCCATGTTTCCACTGTAGTTGCAGGAGAACAACCAGCTGATTATCTGTTTAGCAAACTGTTGCAAACTCCGACTCGCTACGGTTTATTTTCGATTGGCGGCGATCCTATTCTCAACACTGCTGGGGAAGTAGGAGAAGCAGTTAAAGTTGCAGTTCAAAGGTTAGCGCCAAAATTACCTACTTTATTAGCGGCTAAGTTATGGCGTCTTACAGAAAATGAAGGTTCTTCCCGCTTGGCAATTAAAGCAACCCTAGAGATTGTTAACAGCATATCGCCTCGCGCGGTCATTCAACGAGAAACTATGCGGACTCTCGGTGCAGAAACTCAAACTAACAAGTCACTTAGCACTATTACTGTACCGATTGGTAGCCGGATGCAATACCGCTTGCAAAATCTGGGCGATCGCCCGGTATATTTCATCTTACTAGGATTAAAAAATAGCAGGAGTGCGATCGCATTTTATCCTTGGCAAACTCCGCCCCAAACCGATACTTCCCAAACCACACCCTTAGTTAAACAACTGGTCATCGCCCCAGGTGAAACATTTACCTTACCACAAAGCGCTGCCGCTTCTGAATGGGTGATTGCGGGGCCAGCTTATGAATGCGAACACCAACTGATTTTTAGCACTACTCCCTTTAATGAAACCCTCACCACCTTGGAAACCGCTAAGAACAGCACAACAGATCAGCAACCTATCGGCCCGTTATTAAACCCTTTAGAAGTTGCCCAAGCCATACTCCAAGATTTACATAACGCTAGTCCAATAAAAGCAGAGATTAACGCTACACCTGCTGACTCCTATGTGTTGGATGTGAATAATTGGGCAACTCTCAGCTTTAATTTTCAAGTAGCTTAAACACGGAATATAGTAACTTGGTTGTGTAGATTACTATAGATTCTGAGTTTACACTTAGCCAGATTTCATGAAGATCGAGAATCACATTGCGTTAGCAGTTTTACTCATTTTCCTAAATGCCACTAGTGCCATAGCTGCGCCCCAAGCAAGTCAAACACCAGTAGCCTACACACAAGCAACTTCCAGTCCGACGTTAACAGATCGGGAAAAATTAGAAATAGACGATCGGGTGCAAGAGGAAGTTGACCGTGCTTTTAATCACACTACAGCCTTACTCAATATTTTGCTAGTCGTACTGACCATGCTGCCCATTTTAGCGGCGGCTGGTGTTTGGTTATTGCGTCGCAGTGTAATTAGTGAAGTAGTCGCCGAAACCAAAAAACGCTTAGAAGAAGAAGTAGAAAAGCAACTGGAAAAAGAAGTAGCCGCAGAATTAAAAAATCAGACAGCAGCTTTTAAACAAGAATTAGAAGTATTAAAATCTGACTTTTTAAGTCAATTATCTCAATTGAATAATTTATATTTAGATGCACAAAGCCAAAAAGAGCAAATTTTGCAACAGCTATCTGGACTCACGCCTTCACCTTCCTTAACACAAGATTATCTTCATCCCGAAATTCAACAAAAAATTCAAGATTTGACCACCCAACTAGAAATTTTAAAATCAGAAAATCCTCGCTTATTTTTTACTGCTAATGATTACCTTAAACAAGGAGATGCTTTATTTTTTGAAGGTCGTTATGAAGATGCTTTAGGCTGCTATGAGAAAGTCACTCAAAGAGAACCTGATTCTTATATAGCATGGGTAAATAAAGGTTGGACGCTAAGAAAATTAGGACGTTATTCAGAAGCTTTACTATCTTACGAACAAGCAATTAGTATCCAATCAGATCACTATATAGCTTGGTTTGGCTGCGGTAATTGCTTAAGAAACTTACAAAAATATGCTGATGCAATTAGCAGTTACGAACAAACTTTAAAACTTCAGCCTGACTTTCACTGGGCTTGGTTTCATATAGCTCGTTGTTACACGCTACAAGGAGACACTGAGTTAGCAATTAAAAATCTCACCCAAGCAATTAAATTAAGAGGCGATCAACATCGAAAATTAGCAAAAACTAATTCGGATTTTGAAGCGATTCGCGCAGATGAGCGCTTTCAAAAATTGCTTGAGGGTTAAATTCGCATAGCCTACAACCCAATTATTCTCTGGGTCACAGGCAGTTTGCTCAAGTCGGGAAACCCGCCCACGCAACTGCCCTCCTCTGTGTCTCTGCGGTTCGTTTATTGAGAGCATCCCTAATTTTTGATTGAATGTTTAAACATAGAGGTTTCATCAAAGCTCTTCGTGTTTCAAAAAATGGGATACTCTTCTCACTCATCACCTAGTTATGAATAAGTCTACAAATATTTTTGCAATAACAACTTCAATTTTTCTTTTGTTGCTGTTGGTGCTTTATCCAACTGAGTCAAAATAGCATATTTCAACGCCGAATGTGCATCGCTAGGAGGCGGATTTTCACTCAAGCGGCGCACAGTTTCTTGAATTACCTTTTGTGCATTCACTGCATTGCGCTGTAAATTACCAATTACCATTTCTACTGTGACGCTATCGTGGTCTGGATGCCAACAATCGTAATCTGTAACTAATGCTAAAGTTGCATAGGCAATTTCTGCTTCTCTAGCTAACTTCGCCTCTGGTAAATTTGTCATCCCAATCACTGTTGCACCCCAACTGCGATAAAGATTCGATTCCGCTTTGGTGGAAAATGCTGGCCCTTCCATGCATACATAAGTGCCACCACGATGCAGAGTTACTTCTGGTAAATTTAAAGATGCGATCGCATCTGCTAAAACACCAGCCAAATTGTGACAAACCGGATCGCCAAAGGCAATATGAGCCACAATTCCTTCGCCAAAAAACGTTGAAATTCGATTTTTTGTTCTGTCAATAAATTGATCTGGAACCACCATATCCAGTGGTTTAGCTTCTGCTTTCAGCGAACCCACCGCACTAGCTGAAATTAAATACTGCACGCCCAATTGCTTCATTGCATAGATATTGGCGCGGAATGGCAATTCTGATGGCAATAGCGTGTGATTGCGACCGTGGCGAGCCAGAAATACTACTCGTGTCCTATCTAATGTACCCACAATTAAAGCATCGGAAGGCGAACCAAATGGCGTTTGTACCTGCACTTCTTCTAGATCTTTGAGTGCATCCATCTTGTATAGACCACTACCGCCAATAATCCCAATCTGCGCTTCTGCCATGATTCCTCGCTCCTTGCAAAGCTGCCAAGTTATTTTACCGGAATGTTTCGATTTTCAGTAGATAATCCGCAATCAATTGCAGGATAAATTCGTGGCGCAATCGGGAAATAGATTTAACAGTTACGATAATTTTTATGACTTAGCACTGAGCTTGACTAACTGGTCTAACTCTTGCTGCATCTGATTAACCACTAACTCATAACATTCATTAACATACTCGCGATCGCACGCTGCCTCTCTGCCATAATGTTCAAACTTAATCGGCGGACAAACCCGCGTGTGAATAGTTACAGGAAAAGGAATGTTAGGCAACGGGCCGAGCGATAATCCCCAAGGTAAGCCTAAATATATCGGAAATACTACAGGATCGATTCCAAATAACCAAGGCATCCCCCATTTGTGGAGTTGCTGTACAATTTCATAGCATTCAGTCAGCACAACCAGCGTATCGTGGGCACCAGAGGAAATTACAGGTACAATCGGTACTCGCTCTCGCAGCGCTAGCTTAATAAATCCTTGTCGTCCGGCAAAATAGATTTTGTTACGCAAACAATACGGTCTAAAGACATCTTCAGCGCCACCAGGATATACCAGTACGCTAGCTCCAGAGCGCAAAGCAGCATAAGCCATTTTGGGATGAGCAATGATTGCGCCCGCTTTGGCTACTAGTTGTGCTATTGGTGGGCTGACCTGCCAAACTGTGGGATGCATCAAACCGTAGACTGGCCTCTCCACACCAAAACGCCGAAACCAGTCATACATCATCATCACCATATCAGGAGCAGCTAGTCCACCATTGTGAGAACCAACAAATAAAACTTTCTCTTGGGGTGGGATATGCTCCCAACCACTAGTTTGAACTCGAAAATAGTGGTCATAGAACCACCCAACTAGTGGCAAGATCAATTCGATGAATCTTGGATCTCGCTCATCCAAAGACCAACCGAGTTTTTTCTGGAGGTGATGTTTTGTGTGTGACATCCAGGCATATTAACAGGATTTGTCAAGCACAGACAATTATTCCTGTTGAGATTCTAGGACAATTCTGAAGAAGACTGCCTTTTGACTCTTGACTCTTGACTCTTGACCAATCAAGATTTTTGAGCAGGTTATGATACGCTATCTGCGAGACTGAGCTAAGAGGTACTGAAGATGACTAAACTGCGGGTGGGGTTGCTATTTGGCGGTCGTTCTGGGGAACATGAAGTTTCGATTAGTTCAGCAAGGGCGATCGCAAAAGCGCTGAGTGCAGAGCAAAATGCTAATAAGTACGAAATATTGCCTGTTTACATCCAAAAAGACGGTTTCTGGCAAGCAGGCGAAGTTGCACAACAAGTTTTATCCTCTGGCGTTGCTATCCAAAATCAAGCTGCTACTCCTAACCTTTGGCAATTCCCACCACAAACACAAGAAGTAGATCTTTGGTTTCCCATTCTCCACGGCCC
Source organism: Calothrix sp. NIES-2098 (assembly GCF_963875125.1). Lineage (NCBI taxonomy): Bacteria > Bacillati > Cyanobacteriota > Cyanophyceae > Nostocales > Calotrichaceae > Calothrix > Calothrix sp. NIES-2098. The sequence goes on along the minus strand of NZ_CAWNKJ010000001.1, from coordinate 5,164,000 downwards.
CAATGGTGAAGATGGCACAATTCAAGGGTTACTTAGCTTGATGCAAGTTCCGTTTGTTGGTTCTGGGGTTTTAGGTTCGGCAGTGGGGATGGATAAAATTGGCATGAAAGTCGCTTTTGCTCAAGCTGGATTACCCCAAGTTAAGTACAAAGCAGTCACGAGAGCGCAAATTTGGTCAAATCCTTGTGTATTTCCGAAATTGTGTGATGAAATTGAGTCGGAACTCGGCTACCCTTGCTTTGTTAAGCCTGCAAATTTAGGTTCATCGGTGGGAATTGCCAAAGTGCGATCGCGCCCAGAATTAGAAGCCGCATTAGATAATGCTGCTAGTTACGATCGGCGGATTATTGTGGAAGCGGGAGTTGTAGCCAGAGAAGTAGAGTGTGCTGTTTTAGGCAACGATCTACCCCAAGCCTCTGTTGTTGGTGAAATTACTTATAACAGCGATTTTTACGATTACGAAACAAAATATACTGAAGGGCGCGCAGATTTACATATACCTGCCGTTTTACCAGATGCGATCGCTAGTAAAATTAAAGACATGGCATTACAAGCTTTTGCCGCTGTTGACGCTGCTGGCTTGGCTAGAGTAGACTTTTTCTACGTGGAAGCAACAGGAGAAGTGTTGATCAATGAAATCAATACCTTACCTGGTTTCACTGCAACTAGTATGTATCCCCAACTATGGGCATACAGTGGAATACCCTTCCCTGAACTAGTAGATAAATTAATTCAACTAGCTATAGAAAGAGATTCTACTGTCGAAAGAAAGAGTTAAGCCGAGGAATAGCCTGTACTCAACCCTAAATTGTGCTAAAAGTACAGTTTTTGCTGCAAGTTATGAGATTTTGTAGCCTAAGTTGCACACAAAAATTACTTTATTGCAAAATTTGGCTACGGATACCTGATACTTGAATCCTCCAGTATGATCTTGGATCTAGAGGGGTACAAATCTGAAAGTAATCTATGGAAAATAGTCAGAGTGTACAGCACGAGGCAACCCAATCTACTGGGGTCACTCCAGAGCTGACAAACAGTAAATCGAGAGCGACTGCTAGCTCACAAGTTCTGATAAATCTGCTCGCACGCCATCCTTGGCTGTTGTTGATTGGGTTATCAGCAATATTTTTTGCAAGTGCTGTGCTTGCCTTATATAATCTGGGTTCTGTGGGAAATGTACAACAGCCAGAAGAATCAGACAAAAACCTAGATGTAGCAACGACAACAGTAGTTGAAGTACCAATCAATACACCCTCTGAGAATAGCAATCCTACACCTTTATGGATGATTGCCGCGATCGCTCTCAGCTGTGCTAGTGGTTGTGTAGTGATTTTGCGAATCCTCAACCGTCCAGCAAAGGCACAAAAAAGCCAGAAACATCTAAAACGCTATCCAACACGCTCAGTACAAAGCCAACCGTCTAGAGTAGAACCACAAACTCCCAAAAATCCCCAAGTCTTTGTACCACCGCCATCATTAACTCCCCTTGTCTCCATGCAATCTCGAACAAAACCGCTGATGACAGTTCTACCACCAGAACACAGCTATCGTATGGAGAAAAGCAAAGAGTCTTTGGCAGATTTGATGGATCTTCGTAAACAGAGTTCTTTATCTGCTCTTTTACGCAAATATTAATCTCATTGCAAAGTAAAACTCTGTCAAATTAAGTTTTTTATCAATAAGGGTATGGTAATTCCATACCCTTATTTGTGTTTAATCTCATGTTCTCTGAAAATGCATTGGTATTAAATATTAATAGTACTTGAAATCATTTGCATTTCTTCAAGGGGTCTTGCAGTATTTGTAGTATTTGTAGGGTGGGTATTGCCCATCACGACTTAGCTACTAGGTATTATTTCTTTAACCATCTATCGCATTTTTTTCAAATTGGTATGATTTTTATTTTTTTAAGGTAACGTGCATATTTATAAGATTAGAAAAGTCAAATACGAACAATTCAACAAATTTAAAAATGCCAACTTGGCAACCAACTGCTAATTAATATAGTTAAAGTGTAGAAGATAAACGACTTCAAGGGTGTATTGTGTGTTATCAGGGTCTACCAAGCCATTGAATTACTATATTAAAAGTTTGTATTATAATTTTTAGGCATTAAAGTATTACAAAATAGCTGATACTTCAGCTTAATCCAAGTTTTTTTAGAGAAATTATAGCAATTGAAATAATATTTGCAACACATAAACTATTCCTCAGTATTTGTAATATTTGTGGCAGCTAGGTTGTAGTGGGTATTGCACACCCTACTGCCGAATTCTTTTTTTAATTGATATTATATACACGGGCAAGAAATTTTTTATTTTAATTAATTCAGTTAGCTATTTAATTTGATCGGGAACGAATTTATGAATTTATCTATATTTATCTAGAAAACCCTGCATTGCAGTTATACCAGAACGGCGGAAGCTTTTCTTACTTACGTAGGAAGCTAGCAAACTTTGAGTTTGCTATTTTTTTAATATATGAAGAAAAGACAAACTCAACCTTGATTAATTCAAATTCTAAAAAATATTTATTATTTATAAAATTACAGTTTGATTGTTGGGAGAATGTACTAATTTTCAACTTGCCCCTTTACTGTTGCCAATTAAGCAGCTCTACAATGATGTCACCCTTCTCCGAAGAGTACTATATACTATCTATTAGGCATTTAGTAGATAGTTGAGTTCTGCCGCTAACCATTCTTTAAACATTTTATTCAAAATTTCTTTATGTCTGGCTGGTGTCAATTCAGCCGGGATAAACTCTTCAACCATTAAAATGTAACTTGCTTGGTCTATTATGAGTGGGCCGAGTAAATCTCCGGGTCTAGCACTAAAGACAACTGCTGCTATATCTGGTTTTAAACTCCAGCGATAAAATTTCCCTTCATAACCACAGGTGATGCGGCGTTTCTCATCAATGTCATAAATGTGAGCAGCCTCATAAAAGCTGAGTTCACCTTCTTCAATTTGGTAGCAGATTTCTTGAGCTAACTGTACATACGGTACAACTATCTGATAAAGAACAACTTGATCGTAATCAAGCTGATTCTCAGAAAAGTATTTTTCTACATCTTTATCAAATAAAGTCTCGGAAAGCTTTTTACTTAACAACTTATCCCGAATTCCTGCTTCCCAGTCATCGGAAACAATTAACTGATCTGCTAGCCATGCTAAAGTATCACTTGCTTTGACTAACCGATTTTCATAACGTAGCCGATCTGCTTCTGCTTGAATTTCTTCTGGAGTGAGTGTTATACCTCTCTCTTCAGCAGCTTTATCAATAATTTTCTGAGATAAAAGATGATTACACAATTCTTTTAATTGCATCGTCTTTTTTAGATATGTAATAATCTCTTCGGGGAAAATAATATGGCCTTTGAAGTCGATCATTTGTGTCGTAGTTGTCATCTTTTTCCTAAAATTTGCAGAATGTTTTGGAAAGTTAATATTTATTAAGCTAAATTAATAAAAAGCAGGAATTTAGCTTCCTACTAACTCAGTTAAATGCTAAGGATTCAAGAATTGTATTTTGGATATTTTTATCATTTATCCAAACATCTGAATAAGTTGCTATCTTTACTGCATAGATTGCATAAAATTTGCCTGAATAAGCAAATTTTTCTTGGTTGAATAGCAACAATATTTGGCTGATCTAAATTAATCCAATTGTGGAAAAGAATTCAATATCCAAGAGTAAGAACTCAAAATTTACCTGAGTACGTTACATTTCGATATCTAGAAAATTTCAGTCAGCAATCATTGTGGTGTTTCATCTCTAACATTCCGCTTACTCAACGCTAATCCAATTTATATTTATAGATTAAAAAATTATTTGCAAAAAATGTGGTCATTTTGGCGGAAAAGTATTTTTTATTTTTTGGTATAAAGTTATGCTATTGTATTTACGGTCAAATCTCAGCAGATGTATGAAGCTAAAATTTAATTGTATAAATTTTTTCTAAAATCTTTAACTTTTCATATCTTTAACTATCTGATACTAAGTTGCAGTCTAGTGTAGTATCTTGGGATTTCGCTGCTAAAGTCTTGAATGTGAATTCAAAAAATCGAGGATATGCGATCGACTACACGCTAAAGAATGCGCGAGTTTATTGGCTCATACAAATTTTAGAGTAAAAATCTTTACCATCAGACAGTTCTAGAAATTTCAAACAATACTACTTAGGCCAATTTGGTCGCAGAATTGGTTTGAATCGCTGTAGAAAAATTGGGAGCGATCGATCGCTCCCATGTTGTTATATTTACCACTCTTAACAGAATAGATGAGAAATTATCCCAGCTTTTGGCGGAATCTAGCTGTCAAAAACTATTGGAAATTTATACTTAGTTATATGAATTATCAATTGATAGAGTGTAAGAATATTCTTTTAGCAATACCAAATGCCTCTTGACGCATTAACACATTAGAGCCACCATTGAGACTGGCCTGTTTTTTGTCAGAAGTTTCCATATAATCCAGGTCATTAATTTTACTTAAAACCTGAGATGAAGCTCTTTTAGTGGAGCTATTCATAGAATTAATGGAAGACTGGAAGCTGGCTGAGAGGTTTCTATTAGTAGCTGTAGATACTAGCGTAGTTTGTTGAGCTTGATTATTTTCTTTAATTAAACGGCTGTAAGTTCGCTGGGGAATAAAGTGGAGTGGATTATAACCAACGAACCGCAATATCAGCACGCAAGCCCAGGAATATCTACCTTCAGTAATAGCTTCAATCACCTGATTTAATTGTTCAGGACTAATAGCTTTATGATAGTTTTTCTGAGCAGAAGAAATTTGGTAGTTCATACAATTAACCCCAATGTGACTTGCCTAACTAGAGGTTTATAAATTGATCCCGCCTTCTTGTAGTTGCCTAATTGGTTCAAGTAGGATATCTGCAATGCGACGACGACGGATGACAATTTCAGCATGGCCTGTTTGACCAGCTTTAAATTTGACGATTTGATGATGCGTCTGTACGTAGTTACGATCTAGCGAAATCCCGACTCGATAGACTGCACCAAGTTGCGGATCGGGTTTACTATCGGAGGAAATAGAGATAACTTTGCCAGTAATGACACCGTAATCTTGATAGGGGTAAGCGTCAAATTTGACTTTTGCTGTATTTCCTATCTTGATAAAGCCTGCTTCTCTTGTAGGTAAAACAGTCTCAAGAATTAGTGGCGCATTCTGAGGAGCCAATTCGGCTATTGTTTGTCCTGGTTGAACTACTTCCCCGCTGTTATTGATATTGAGGGCTAAGACCATTCCATCAATGGGAGCAGTTAAAGAAAGCTGTCTTAACTGAGCTTTAGCTTGCTGCAAGAGTTTATCTGTCTGTTGAATTTTGGCAGTTAATTGAGTTTTTTCTACTTGCAGTTTTTGAATCGCTTGCTCTGCTTGTAACAGAGCTGTGTTGCCTTCAGCTTGCTTTTGGGCTAATTGTACTTGCAGTTGCTGGGCTTCTGCTAGAACTCGCCGTAAGTCTGCTTGTAATCGTTTGGAATCTGTAACGGCTTGTTGAATTTCGCCAGTTTGTTGGGTAATAGTACGTTGACGATCGCCTAAATTTTGCTGTGCTTGAAATACTTGGTCTTTGGAGATAGCACCTTGTTCTACTAAAGATTTTAGCCTTTCCAATCTTTCCTTTTGGGCAGCAGCATCAAAATTTAATTGCTCCAACAGTGCTTGGCTGGTATTAGCTCTTCCTTGGCCTTGAGCGATCGCTACTTCTTGGCTCTGAATTTTGGCATTAACTTGGCTAATAATCGCTTCTTGTCCCTTGATTTCGGCGTTAGCAATAGCTACACGAGTTTTGGCCTCTAACTGGGTTTTTTCAATTAAGGCTTCGGTTTGAATTAATTGAGTTTTATAAGCTGTACGCTCTTGTGATAAACGCTCAACTTCATTCAGCGCTATTTCCTTATCCAGTTGTGCTATTACTTGTCCAGCTTTTACTGTCTCTCCTTCTTTAATATCAATACGGGCTATCTTGCCAGAGACAAGTGTATGAATTTTATAGGGATCTCCTTGCGGAACCAACTTACCTGAGGCTTTACCCACTTCATCAATCTGTCCGATTGTTGCCCAAGTGGCTACAGCCATACCAAAGATGGCTCCACCTAGAACCATTTGGTAAGGAAGCGCTGAGGGTGGATCGTCCAGTATTGTTTGCAGCGATCCCGACCAGTTGGCGGAGGGTTGAGTCAAAGATGTATGGGGATTGACAGTTTCTGCCTTAATACCATTATCTAAATTAGCTGGCTGGCTCGGAGTCTCTCGTATAGAAGCAGCTGTACCTCCATAGAGCGAAACTGCTTCTGAAGATGAATCTAGGAGTACATCTTCTTCATCAAGTTCATCAATTACCAAATGCGGTTTCGTTTTTGGCAGCACGACTGATGAATAGATATCTTGCTTAAGCTGAGATTTAAAAAGTATTTTCATGGAAGCTATCTAATATTAGAAACTTCGCTTTTGTATTTCTAGCTACTAGCGAAATAACTGGACTGAATTTCAGATACCCGTCCTCCAGAAACTACAAATTAAATGTAAAGCAGCTTATCAGATGTCATTTGCTATTTCACACTTAAACTTGATTGCTGAAGAAGACCGGATTATTGAATTTTGGCGGTGATTGCTAACTGCTATATCTATGCTCATTCGCAATGATTCATGAAAAGTCTGCGGTACTTTTTGCTTCATTATGAATGTCTATATCTATATGATACGCTGTTTTTGTCACCACTTCAGCCAATTTGGCTAGTTTTTTTAACAAAAGAGGCAAGCTGCTGCATTTTTGCTAATTTACATAGCGAATAATACCAATAAGTAGCGCTTACTGGTAAGAGCTTCAATATACTCAATAATTCGCAACCTTAGATATCAATTTGCTGTTGTGCCAGATGATAGTAAAGACCTTTGAGGGCGATCAATTGTTCGTGAGTTCCTTGCTCAACAATAATTCCTCTATCGATGACGAGAATCTTGTTGGCATTGCGCACGGTAGAAAGACGATGAGCAATAATGAAAGTAGTGCGATCGCGACTGATGCGCTGCAAATTCTGCTGAAAGCGACGCTCGGATTCGGTATCGAGGGAACTGGTAGCTTCATCTAAAATCAGAATCCGCGGATTAGGTAAAAGCGCCCGCGCGATCGCCACCCTCTGTCTTTGTCCTCCAGAAAGGGTCGAACCTCGCTCGCCTACCTTGGTGCTGTATCCCAATGGCAAACCTTGAATAAACGTGTGTGCTTCTGCTAGTTTGGCAACTTCCACCGCCTCCTCTAAGGTGTATTCTTCGCGATAAATTGTAATATTTTCTAAAATTGTGCCGGAGAATAAAAAACACTCCTGCGGCACTACCCCTAGTTGACGGCGTAAAGACTGGGGCGAAACATGGCGAATATCATGCCCATCTACTAAAACTCGGCCGCTAGTAGGATGATATAAACCCTGTAATAAACTGACTAAGGTACTTTTACCCGAACCACTACGACCGACAATGGCGATCGTTTCACCTGGATGTGCCTCAAAAGAAATATTTTGCAGAATATTGCGCTCATCATCCGGGTTGTAGCGGAAGGTGACATTTTCAAACTGCACCTCACCTCGCAGTTTTGGCAACACCAGCATGGATTTTTCGGCTGTTTCTTCTGGTTCTGTGTTAAATACGTCATCCAACCGTTCTACAGAAACCATCACTTCTTGCAATTGACTCCACAGGCCGACTAGAGACATTACAGGGCCTACCACATTACCAATCAGCATATTGAAAGCTACTAACTGACCAATAGTTAGTTGATCTTGAATTACTAGCGTTGCAGAATACCAAAGTAATGCTGTGCTGCCTAATGTATTAATTAATCCGCTTAAGACTTGTAACCCAATTGCCATTTTATAACCGCGAAATTGGGTATTAATCGTACTCGTTAGGTTGTCTTCCCAGCGCCAGCGCAACTCATGCTCGGCGGCAGCGGCCTTGACTGTAGCCACTCCTGTCAGCATCTCTACCAAAGAGGAGTTCTGTTTGGCTGCTTCATTAAAGATTTCTCGCGAGATCTGCCGTAAGAAGGGATTGGCCACTACTGTCAAGACGATCAACGGTAGTAGTATTCCTAGGACTAACATCGTTAACTGCAAGTTGTAGTAGGCCATTAAGCCAACATAAACAACTGCGGAGAGGACATCTAACCAAGCACCAATTGCTTGGCGAGTGAGAAATGATTGAATTTTTTGGTTTTCCTGAATGCGGGTCAGGATATCACCAACATGACGCGAGGCAAAAAACTCCAAGGGTAAGTTCAGAGCATGGCGGATAAATGCACTGACGAGAGTCAGGTCTACCCGATTGGAAAAATTTACTAGCATGTACTGGCGAATACTGCTCAAAGCAATGCGCCAGATACTGAACATCAACAAACCAACGACCATGATTTGCAAGGTACTCAGGCTTTTGTGTACCACTACCTGGTCAAGAATGATTTGCGTAAACAGGGGCGTCACTAAACCAAATACTTGCAATAGCAAGGAAGCAATAACGATCGGTATCAGCATTGAGGCATAAGGCAAAAATGCGCCCCAAAATCTGCCTAGGGATGGTTTAGAAGAGGGTGTTGCTTGTAGTTGTGGTGTCGGCAGTAATAAAAGTGCGTATCCAGTCCAGCTAGCTTGGAAGTCTTGCAAACTCAGCTTTTTTCTGCCAAGCGCCGGATCGGAAATCCAAACCCGATTGCCCTTGACTTGATAGACAACTACATAGTGATCGCCTTGCCAATGGGCAATCCAGGGATGTTTGCGATCGGCTAGGCGGTTAAAACTTGCCCGCACTGGTCTGGCTTGAAATCCTACACTTTCTGCGGCGGCGGCTAAACTTTTGAGAGAGGCTCCAGCACGGCCCACATTTGCAAGATTCCGCAGCATATTCATGCTGAATTTTTTACCCCAATATTGGGATACCATTGCCAAGCAAGTGGGGCCACAATCAGCAGTACTCTGCTGCTGAATGAAGGGGTATTTGTTGCCAAACAAGGGGCGTCGAATCTTATTTGGTCGCGGAAAAGCTATTGATGGGATACCCAGTTTTCGCGCCGCAGGCGATCGCGGCTTTTCTTGTTGTGGTTTTGATGGTTGCGGAGTTAATACTACTGTTGCAGCTGAACGTCGGGGTCGCTTGGGAGCGTCTATAGTTTTACCCCCTGTCACCTCTGGGGATGATATCTCTCCTAAAATCGGCACAATTGCTTGGGCTGCTTCCCAATTTTCTTTTGGTAGCTTGTAAATTAGTAAGTCAGTTTCTGCAACCCAATCGGCGGAGATTTCTTCTGGGCATCCCCAACTCTCACCAATTGCTAGGGGTGGTTGTGATTGATTGTCTTGAGCGCGAATCTCTCCACTGCGCAGCCAGAAGATACCGCTATTGACAGGAGTAGCTTGGGATAACACCGCCCCCGCCGGAACCTTAATTTCGACTAAGTAAGGTAAGAATTCTTTGAGTGTATGGCTAGAAATTTGGGTCTGACGGCTAGCTGTTCTCTTAGTATTTTTGGGATTTTCTGGTGGTGCTTCGTCTGCTTGATTAGCTGCTGTATGTTTGGACAGGTCAACAGCAGTTTTGAAGAACAGGAGCATTTGCCTGGTGGCGGTGTTGCGGTTCAAGTAATCTGGCAATTCTGGTAGTTGCTCGAACCACTGTTGCAGTCGATCTGTGGATATAAAAGCGATCGCACCCGTACTTGCGGCGATCGCTCGATAACCTAAAGGGCGATCGCCAAACAACTCATCTGCCCCATAGCTTTCTCCGTCCTCTAGTAATGCCGATGGCACTTCTCTTTGTGCTACCAGATCGAAACCTACGAGTCTAACTCTACCTTGGCAAACTATGTAAAGACCTTGCTTATTTTGTTCATCTTGGACAGAATTATCTGTTGTGGTGAATGTAGTATACTTACTTATCTCTTCTCCTAGAGAAAAACTACTTAATTGAAATGCTTGGCTGAATTTAGATACCAAGTTTTTCTTTTCAGGAAATAAATTTAGCAGAATATCTTCTAGAAGCTGGCTACCATCGCCGTATACTCCAGCCAGACCTTCTCCTTCAACTTCTAATATCTTTTTCATAGAGTACCGAAAATTGGAAATTTTGTAAAAACAAGGTCTATTAAGTTATCAGATCAAAGCTAAAAAATTATGCAAACATTTAGTAATTTAATCAATGTTTCATCTAGCAACTATCAATTACTTTAAAAGGAAACTCCACTGTTTATTTCAGACTTAAAAGCATTAAAAATTTAGGATTTCTTAAAGTTTAAGAATCCTCTTCTATTTATTGACTTTAACTATCAAACAGATTTGAGTCCAATTAATGTCTCAGCTTCCCTTTTGCATTTTGCCAAAAACAGTTCCTCTGTATTAGACAATAGCCCAATATCTTTTTAAAAAAGAAAACTGTTAAGTAGCACCTTGATGGGTATGAGTTCAGGTAAAACGTTTTTTAATTGCATCACAGGTAGATTTTTTTGGATGCTTAATTGTAAGTAACACCAGAAATGTTACTTACATAATGTTTTCTTAAAATACTCTAAATAACTTCTTAATTTCTACCAATCAGCATTTATTGATGGTATTAAATCAAAATGGCGATCGGTATAAAATTTCCTCGACCTGAAATGCTCGATTAAGAAAGTTATTTATCGCACCAAGTTAACTGTCTAAAACCAGAAGTAGACAAACTGCACCCAAATTCTGCCGACACTTTGTACTTCCAGCTATGTTTTTATAAAATTGAATATCATACATTATGATGCCACCTGGGAAAGGATAAGCTATCCGAATCAAAGAGTTGAAAACTGACTTTTGCTATTGCATTGGTTTTGTACTTACGTACATACACAGAAATACTACGCATTTACCCATAACTTTGTCAAGGAAGGGATATACGAAAATACGTAGTTCAACTTTGATTTCCCAGATTCTTTACAATATCCTTAAAATAAATTGGCTTTTTATAAAATTAAAGTAAAAACCAGAAAAAACTAAATTTGCTTAGTAGCTTTATAATATCAATTTCTCAGTAATTTTATTAAATTAAAATTAAATTATTTCTTTTGCTGTCAAAATAGGTGTATCTGCGATTAACATACTTCAGCTAGCTCTAGTATTAAAAAATATCAAAACTGCTTAGTACTTCCATCTTCTTTGAGGATGAGGATACACTTCAGTAAAATCTACTTTTAGTAGGATGACAAAAATAAGATTAGTATCTATAGGAGCTTTATTAGTAGTTTACACTATTTTTACTAGGCTGCAAATATTAGCATCAATGTCTGCATAAATAACTAAAGCTGAAAAAACACTTAATCTGCGTTAACACTCCTACATATATATAAGATCGTTTGCCAGTATTGATGATTGGGCTGTAGCAAGATGACAGAGAATGGGCGGGAAATTCGCTCTTACCTTCTCATCCTACAGCTAGAAGTAAAGAGCTTGCTCCTTTTCTATAATCAAAACGGAAATGTACCTCTAAACACAAGCGATCGCGTCTTTATTTTTGTTGAGGAGAGAATTTAATGAGGTCGTGACCTAAATTAGAGTTCTGGGATTAGTCATGTATGAACTAGTTCAAGCTGCCTTAAACAGTGATGATAAAACTGCTTTGCGTCAGTTGATTCTGGCGCTGAGTGCCACAGGTAAGCGTTATTTCTTAAGAAATGAGATTTTACAAGCTTTTGCTGACTATTGTCAGCAATCTCATAAACCTACGTACTTTTATAATTCTTCTTCTGTAGGTAAACTCATTCACTACTGCCACGAAATCATTTTAGAAGATGAAAGTACTTGGTTTGTGGTGCGTCCCAGGATTGCAAGTCAGGAGGTGTGGCGACTAACAGACGAATTGACTCAATTTGAACTCATGACACCCCAAGCATTGCTAGATGTCAGAGATCGCCTAGTTAATCGCTATCAACCCCACATTCTCGACATAGACCTCCGTCCCTTTTACGCTAATTCTCCAACGATTAGCGACCCCAGAAATATTGGTCAAGGTCTAGCTTTTCTCAACCGTTATCTGTGCAGTCAGGTATTGACAGATCCACAATATTGTTTAGAGGTCTTATTTAAAGTCCTACATCGGCTGAGTTACGACGGGATAGAAATGCTGATCAATAATCGCATTCACTCAGGTACTCAGTTAGCCCAAAAAATTCAGCAAGTTCTCAAGTTCCTGAGCCAGCAACATCCTGACACACCCTACGAAAAATTTCGCTTTGAACTCGAAGAACTCGGCTTTGAACCAGGTTGGGGTAACACAGCCTCGCGAGTGCGCGAAACCCTAGAACTTCTCCAACGTCTTATAGACAACCCACAGCCAGCAATTCTGGAAGCATTTGTAGCTCGCGTTCCTGCCGTCTTTCGTGTCGTGCTGATTTCCATCCACGGCTGGGTAGCGCAGGAGGGAGTTGTCGGTAGAGATGAGACACTCGGTCAAGTTGTTTATGTTTTAGAACAAGCACGCAGCTTAGAAAATAAACTACGTGCAGAAATTAAACTTGCGGGTCTTGATATTTTGGGAATTCAACCCCACGTCGTTGTTCTCACCCGCCTGATTCCTAACTGCGAAGGTACAGAATGCAACCTGCGGCGGGAAAAAATTGAGGGTACAGAAAATGGCTGGATCTTGCGCGTACCTTTTGCAGAGTTTAATCCCGAAATCACTAATAATTGGATTTCTAAATTTGAAATTTGGCCTTATTTAGAAACGTTTGCTCAAGACGCAGAACAAGAACTGCTCAAAGAATTTCAGGGTAAACCGCATCTATTAATTGGTAACTACACCGATGGGAATTTAGTCGCTTTTCTGCTTGCCAAACAGCTAAAAGTCACTCATTGTCATATTGCCCACTCTTTAGAAAAGCCGAAACATCTATTTAGTAATCTTTACTGGCAAGATTTAGAGGAACAATATCACTTCTCGGCACAGTTTACGGCTGATTTGATCAACATGAATGCCGCCGACTTTATTGTTACCTCGTCTTACCAAGAAATTGTCGGCACGCCAGAGAATATTGGACAGTATGAGTCTTACAAATGTTTTACGATGCCGCAGCTGTATCACGCGATCGATGGTATCGATCTATTTAGTCATAAGTTCAATGTAGTACCACCAGGAGTCAACGAGAATATATTTTTTCCTTTCAGCCGTGTGGAACATCGAGATCCCAAGCTGCGCCAAAATCTCAACGACCTACTTTTTCACCGCGAAGATTCCCAGATTTTGGGTCGTTTAGATAACCCTGAGAAGCGGCCAATTTTGTCTGTAGCACCGATTATCTCCATCAAAAATCTGACTGGCTTGGCTGAGTGCTTTGGTAAAAGTCAGGCTTTGCAAGAGCATTGCAACTTGTTGATATTAACCAGCAAATTGCATACATCAGAAGCCATCAACGCCGAAGAAGCCGCAGAAATTCAAAAACTTCACGACATTATTAATCAATACAATCTTCACGGCCATATCCGTTGGCTGGGGATGCGTCTACCTGGCGGTGACATTGGCGAAGCCTATCGAGTAGTTGCCGATAAAAAGGGCATATATGTCCACTTTGCCCGCTTTGAAGCCTTTGGGAGAAGCATTTTGGAAGCCATGATTTCTGGTTTACCAACTTTCGCCACTCAATTTGGCGGTGCTTTAGAAATTATTGAGGAGCGAGAACATAAATTTACGCTCAACCCTACAGATTTAGAAGGATCTGCCAACAGAATGTTAGATTTCTTCAACCAATGCGATGCTAATCCCGAACATTGGGATGAAGTCTCACATTGGATGATTAAACGCATTCATAATAAGTACAACTGGCAGATACACAGCAATCAGTTACTTTTGCTAGCTAAAATTTATGGGTTCTGGAATTTTGTCGCTCCCGAAAATACCGAAGCCAGAGTCCGCTACGTGGACAGCTTATTCCATCTAATTTATAAACCCAGAGCCGAGAAAATTTTAGAAAAACATATGCGTCGTTAGCTTGCGGGACAGATAAGGAGATGAGGAGGACAAGAGGACAAGAGAGATAAGGGAGACAAATGACCAATGACAAATGACCAATAACAAATGACAGCTAAAGAAAGATATTGTGATGGATATAACAGGTCGTTCTCGCCATTTTATCTACAACGATTGGATATTAACCGAAACCCAGTTTGACCCCGAACAGTTGCACTGCCGCGAAACCATGTTCACAATTGGCAATGGTTACTTAGGAACGCGGGGTAGCTTTGAAGAAGGGTATACGCGGGCATTACCAGCTACTTTTATCCACGGTGTCTATGATGAGGTGCCTGTAGTATATACAGAACTGGTCAACTGTCCTGACTGGCTACCATTATTAGTGACGATTAATGGCGATCGCTTTCGTCTCGATCGCGGAGAAATATTAAACTATAATCGGCAACTTGATGTGCGCCGGGGTGTTTTGAGCCGTTCTGTGCGTTGGCGCAGCCCTACAGGAAATACAATAGATTTGCATTTTGAGCGCTTCGCCAGCATGGCAGATGGGCACGTATTAGGGCAACGCTGTCAAGTTACACCTCTAGATTTTGATGGGTTGATTGAAATTCAAGCAAGCATCAACGGCTATCCAGAAAACCCCGGTTTTAATCATTGGGAATGTCTCGAACAAGACAAAACTGACGAAGGTGTGTGGTTACATCGCCGCACTCGTAACTCGCGCCTTGATATTGGTCTAGCAACTAAGTTAAGAATTTCTGGTGCAGAAGCAACTTTGCAGGTGAATAGTGCGCCAGGCTATCCGACTTTGACTGCGACATTCTTAGCGACATCCAACCAAACAGTGACGGTAGAGAAAATTGTCACAGTTTTTACCTCGCGGGAAGTCGCAGCACCAGAAACAGCAGCGCCCGAAAAACTCAAGCTGCTACCAGACTACGCAACTCTACTCCAAGCCCACGAGCAGGCATGGCATGAGATTTGGCAACAAAGTGATATTGCCATTGAAGGCGATACTATAGCTGCTTTTGCTGTCCGCTACAATCTGTTTCAGCTATTAATTGCCGCCCCAAAACATGATGACAAGGTAAGTATTCCAGCAAAAACTCTATCCGGATTCGGTTATCACGGACATATATTTTGGGATACAGAAATTTTTATACTGCCATTTTTTATTTATAGCCAACCAGCCCTAGCCCGCAATCTCCTCAGTTATCGCTACCATACCTTGAATGGGGCGCGACGCAAGGCAGCCCATGATGGTTATAAAGGTGCGATGTTTGCTTGGGAAAGTGCGGATACGGGAGATGAAGTGACACCAAGATGGGCGCTACCTAACGATCCCTATGGTGAAGATGTCAGGATTTGGTGTCGCGATCGCGAAATTCATATTAGTGCAGACATCGCTTATGCTATCTGGTACTACTGGCAAGCCACTGGCGATGACGAATGGATGCGCGACTGTGGTGCAGAGATTGTTTTAGATACAGCAATATTCTGGGGTAGTCGAGTTGAATTCAACCCCAAATACGAACGCTACGAAATTCGCGGAGTCATCGGTGCAGACGAATATCACGAGTTTGTTCATAACAATGCATTCACCAACCGCATGGTGCAATGGCATTTAGAAAGAGCCATCAAAGTTTATGATTGGCTCAAAACTACCTTCCCCGAAAAGGCGACGGAACTAGAACAAAAATTGCACCTCGGTACTAAACAGCGATCGCGCTGGCAAGATATCATCGCTAATATCTGGATTCTCCACGATCCTGCCACAGGCACGATCGAGCAATACGAAGGATTTTTCCAATTAGAAGATATCGATTTAAATGAGTACGAACCTCGTACCCGTTCCATGCAAGCCATTTTGGGAATTGAAGGAGCCAATAAGCGCCAGGTACTCAAGCAACCAGATGTGTTAATGCTGCTTTATCTCATGCGCCAATCTGGGGAATTTCCCTACGACCAAAAAACTTTGCAGACAAACTGGGACTACTACGCACCTCGTACAGACATCACCTATGGTTCTTCTCTCGGCCCGGCTATTCACGCCATCTTAGCCTCCGATTTAGGCAAAACAACAGAAGCTTACGAACGCTTTATGCAAGCAGCAATGGTGGATCTGTTAGATGTGCGGGGTAATACAAATGAAGGGATACACGGTGCGAGTGCTGGCGGTATTTGGCAAGCAGCGATCTTTGGCTTTGGTGGCATCCAAATGACAGAAAATGGCCCTGTAGCTCATCCTCATTTACCCCCAGGCTGGAAGCGGCTGAAGTTCCGAGTGCATTGGCGCGGACATTGGCATGAGTTTGATTTGCAACCAGAAGAGGCAGGGGAGCAGGAACAAGAGGCAAAGGAGCAGGGCGCAGGGAGCAGAGGAGAAAGTCTCTCTAACTTGGTTCCTAAAGCACAATTAAAGAGTGAAGCGACTCTTTCCTCAGATATTCGGGGAGTGATTTTTGATTTAGATGGCGTGTTAACAGATACAGCAGAGTATCACTATCGTGCTTGGCAAAAACTAGCAGATGAAGAG
Source organism: Calothrix sp. NIES-2098 (assembly GCF_963875125.1). Lineage (NCBI taxonomy): Bacteria > Bacillati > Cyanobacteriota > Cyanophyceae > Nostocales > Calotrichaceae > Calothrix > Calothrix sp. NIES-2098. The sequence goes on along the minus strand of NZ_CAWNKJ010000001.1, from coordinate 5,147,463 downwards.
GGGATACCCTTTAATCGCCAAGCTAACGAGGCGTTGCGGGGTGTGTCTCGGCGCGAATCACTCATGCTGATTATTAAAGATAGATCGTATTCGGAAGCCCAAATCCAAGAGATGATGGAGCGTAAGAACCACTACTACGTGGAATCTATTGAAAATATTACGCCGCAGGATTTGTTACCAGGTGCGATCGCTTTATTAGACGAACTGCGCCAAGCTGGGATTAAAATTGCTATCGGTTCAGCTAGCAAAAATGCCCGCACCGTTGTCGAAAAACTAGGGATAGCTGATAAAGTGGATGCGATCGCCGATGGCTACAGCGTGCAAAAACCCAAGCCAGCACCCGACTTATTTCTCTTCGCTGCTAACCTGCTAGAAATACCCCCAAGTCAATGCGTAGTTGTAGAAGATGCTGCCGCAGGCATTGAAGCCGCTTTAGCCGCCGGAATGTGGACAGTCGGACTCGGCCCCGTTGAGCGAGTGGGTACAGCTCATGTTGTTTTACCAAGTTTAGCTGGTATTAGCTGGGCAGACCTGAAAGCGAAATTGAACAATGTTATTGGAGGCAAAAATTAGAGCTATCGCTAATCAAAGTTAGCCTTTGCAGATGAACCAAAATTAAACCCTCTCTCAATACAGAAAAGAGGGTTTGATAGCCTTGTAAAAAATTCTTGGTATGCATTTATTGCCATTTGTACAGCAAGGAGCATTAAAGATGACAACAAAAGACTTAAAAAGCGGTAAGTGAGAACGCTAGAGTAAATAGGAACAAAATCCCTAATGCGATCAAAAATATCCTAGGGTATGGAGCATGATTAACTTTGTCTAGATATTCGTTTCTCCTGCGCTCTTCATCAGTTAAGTTTATCAATGGCATTTCCCGCATGAGTTTTTCCCTCCAAGGTTAATTAAGATTAGGGAATAAAATTTATCTCCTGATATTTTTAATTAAAGGCTAAACCAACAAATACTAGCAGTAATTGATAGAAACATATATAAAAATTCAACGATTGTAACTAATTTATCAATATAGCTAACACTTAACAACTGTTAATATAAATTATTCTTTATTAACCGATAGTTTTTAACTTAATCCAGGTATTTTTGATAATTGTAACAAAAAATCAGGTTTTATCACATCAATATTTTGTCAACTAGTAATAAAAAATCAGGTTGCTAATCCACTTGTAAATTAGCCATAATTTTAGCTATGCTAACGTACGACAAGACCTTAATAAAAACCTTAAAAAATCACAAGATTTTTGTAATTGTAGTAAATAGCTAACTTTTAAATATGTTGTATTGACTAAATCACTTACTTAAAAGTTAAGCACGATCCCCATCTAGCTTACGTTTGACAGATCGGAAAAATTGTTTGAATTCAGGAAGTTGGATATTCGCCTAAAAAAGCAGCCAAATGAGAAGGCAGAAATATGGAACAGTGCAATAACAAAGACAAAAATAGCTTTTTAGCTAGTTATCCTCGCGATTATGCCCGAATTAAGTCAGAAAATAAAGAATTTACTCTTAATCTCCGAGAATTTTCTCAGAGAGTTGAATTTATTACTTGTTTAGAAACTCATGGAAAACTCTCTCCCGAAGAAGCCTACAAGCAGATTAAAGCTTTATGGCAAGAGTTGAAAAATTCTAAAAAGCATCTGAAGCCATAAAATCAAGAATTTTTTAGGTAATCAGTCTTCGAGCGATATTTGAGGTTTTTTGAGCGAGTACAGAAAGTACTAAAGCTTATAACCAATTTGGCGCAAAAACGCTTGACGCGTCTTTACATCTTCAGCAGTTTCTACTCCTTTGGGTGAAAAGCCATCAATCACCCCAAGAATTCCTCTTCCTTGAGCAGTTTCAGCTACAATTACCTCTACTGGATTTGCTGTTGCACAGTAAATAGTGCATACTTCTGGACATTGCTTAATGGCGTTGAGGAAGTTGATGGGATAAGCTTCTTTGAGTAGAATGATAAAACTGTGGCCTGCACCAATAGCTAGTGCATTGTTAGTTGCTGCTTCTTCAAGAGAGCGATCGTTACCTGTGGTTCTGATGAGACATGGCCCCGAAGCTTCACAGAAAGCAATCCCAAATTTGACTTGTGAAGATGTACCCACCATAATTTCGTACAGATCTTCCACTGTTTTAATAAAGTGGGTTTGCCCCAAAATCAGGTTACAGCCTTCTGGAATTTGTATGCCAACTGCTTTGAGTTCCATTTTTCTTTTAGCCTCTTAGCGCAGAACTCAGCGACAACAAAGTCGTGATGCCATTATTGTTCTATCTCTAGGAATGCCAATAACAAGATGTACACAATTCCTAACCTAAGAATATTGCCCTCTTGTTAATGGGACTAAGTAATGATTCAGCCTGAATTAAACACTTACGCCAGAGAGTATACTTTAATTAATCACTTTTATTTATTAAAATAAAAAATAACAATATTTGCTTCTATCGGTCAGAGCCTATACAGTTAAATTAGCTAACTAGCCAAACACTGATTATCAAGTTTTATAATTTAAAGACCGAACCGAAAGTCAACAGTATCATTATAGTTTCAAGTTTAACATATTATACCTGTGGAACTCTCTAACAAATCTGAATACGCACTTCTAGCCCTGTTAGAGTTGGCGAGTCGATACTCTAATGGTGAGTCGCTACAAATCCGACAGATGGCAGTACTACAAGATATCCCAAACCGCTATCTAGAGCAATTGCTAGCAACTTTGAGGCGTGGAGGTCTAATTAAAAGTATACGTGGAGCCAAAGGTGGCTATGTTCTGGCGCGAGATCCTCGAAAAATTACTTTGCTGGAAGCTTGGAGCTGCATTGAAGGGGTAGAGTCCATTACACCTAAACTTGACCACAATTCCAACACAGTAGACTCTCAACTCATTGAAGAAGTTTGGCAGGAAGCACGTCAAGCGGCTAACTCTGTTTTAGAAGGATATACCCTTCAAGACCTTTGCGAACGCAGGAGCAGACACCGAGAGAAGGAACTTATGTACTACATTTAAGGGATTTCTAAAAAATAGAATCTCCAAGAAATAATATTAATTATTCTTAATAAGTTAATCAGAAAGTGAGTAGCAGCAATTAGCCGTTACTCACTCTCTGTTTTGTAGTAAGTCAGTCGGTGGGAAAAACCTAACTTGTATTTGGCTCGTAGTTGCGCTTTAGCGCTGTAGACGCGTTCTTGTAGCGTAGCGGCTTCTCGCAGAGTAGCACACTACAAACCAGTGATGGTGATTTGCACTGACTTACTGAGATTTGATTTTTGCTTTGGAATATTGTCTTGCTAAGGCAAAAGGTAAATCAAGCAAATCATAGCCTTTTTCTACATCTTTTATTGATGTATATTTATCTCGATCGAGAACTCATGATGCGGTGGGTCAATCGAGTTATGGGTTAAGCCCCTCAGCCTGGAAATATTCCCCAACTATTTAGACGGCTTTTGCGAAATTGAGAGGGTATAGCTAGATTGCTGTTGAGATTGCTGTTGAGATAAGTCACCTATGTAAAACGAGTAATCTCCTGCTGGCCAGTAACCAGCAAGTTCTGCCTTACCAGCAGAGTAACTATCGGCTAAAACACAAAATTTTCCCCCAGGCCCGTCAATCAACAATGTGGGCTGTCCTTTACTCTCAACAGTGACGCGCAAATAAGGTAACGACTCTGAAACTTTGATAACTTGACTGGGTGTAGCAGGAATATTACCGCAATTGCTTTTCACCGAACCCCCAGAATTGCCATTGAAAACTAGGGGGTCAGGACTGAAGTTACGATTAACGATTGTGGGAGCGTCTTTCGCCAAATTCACATCGTTCAGCACTAAACTCATCGCCAAGGCTGTGGGAACGACCGTTAATACTCTATCTATTTTCATATGATTATATATAATGCTCCCGACTGTTTATTAAGCGATATTTTTAGGCTTAATCTAAATTGTTAGACGATGTTTATTAGTTTGTGTTCCAGCATTCCTAAATATAGCGTATAAATTTTTATATTTATATATCAAAATACCTCAATTCAAAAAGTATAAAAAAAGCCTGAAATAAATATGTATTAAGAAAATATAAAGCAATACTACTTACTGGTAAGACAAAAACCGAAGTACTCAGTATGACTTTTATTAACTACAGTTTTAGTTCTTGTTGATGCCTGTACTATTTCGGAATGTCCGGATTTAAGAGTATAGCTCATGAAGTCCTTGCCATAAAGGAGTTTGAGAAATTAATAATGGTAAATTTTAAACAATAAGATATGATGAAGCGTCTAAAAATATTTAGCAAACAGATACATTCGCTAAAATCACAGACAAAACCGTCTATATGCTGAGGTAAAAAAGATTTATGAATCCTCAACCAGAAGAAGACTTGCAACGTCGCCTGCAAAAACTAGAGGCAGAAATTAATTCCTCATCAGCTGAAGTTTCTCCACCCGAAGAACGAAGACAAACTTTTGGGTTTAATTTTGGGAGCTTGAACTCCCAGATAACGCGATTGCAAAGCTGGTTCAATAGCTTATCTGGAACGAGAAAGCTAGTAGTTTTAGGGGTGGCGGCTGTATTAGGTATTGCAATGGTGCAAGCATTGCTAAAACTTGTAGCTTCTGTCATCAGTCTGGCAGTGTTGGCAGTGTTAGTGTATGTTGGATACAAATTTTTTGTGTCCAATAGCTTTCAACATAAAAAATAGTGTATTTAAACCGCGTCGGCAGCGGTGTAGAAATAAAGTCAAAGGTAATTAATACAATGGCGACCCCAATTGTCAGGAGAAGTAATAATCAATCTAGTCAGTCAAACAGCCCAGCAAAATCCAATTCAGTGCCATTAGTAACTAGACGTGTTGGTGCTTGGGCAGCGGAAATCGCGCTGGTGGTTACTAGTGGTTTGATTCCTTTCGGCTTAGGCGTATATGCCAATTCTAGAAGCGATTTGAACCGCGTACCCGTTAACCCAGTTTTGGTGGTGACAGAAAGAGCGATCGCTCGACCTTTAGCTTTACCTGTTAGCTATGGTATCCGTAATGTAGCTTGGCCTACTAATATCTTATGGAGCCTAGCATTATTAGCACCAGTGACAATATCGGGCTGGCAACTATATTTACTCGCAAAAACAGGTAGTACGATTCCCAAGCGGCGATTTGGGATTCGGGTTGTGAACGAGCAAGGAAAAGCACCAGGTTTTGGCGCAGTCATAGTGCGAGAAGGAGTTGGTCGTTGGACTGTACCTTTATCTGTAGCTTATTTGCTGTGGCGCTACAGTTTAGCCTTTCCCAACTTAGGCATTTTTGCAGTTTTGGCGTTATTAGCGATCGCTGCTGAAGGAATTGGCTTACCTTCAAAGCAGGGACGGCGGGCATTGCATGATATTTTGGCAGGTACATATACAGTAGATGCTACTCGTCCTTTGCCAGCCTCATTTACAGAGGACAAGTCTGATGCAGCAGAACAGTCACTCACGGAAGACGAAGAAGTAGCAGGTGCTGCTGAAAATACACAATCGCATCCCTTGCTAGACTTTATCCGGCGTAATCCTAATCTCACCCTCACCGGAGTAGCACTCCTGAGTATGGTAGCTGTATTGACAACTTTAGTAGGCACTCAAGTCTACATCCAAACTCAGGAAACTCAGCGTAAATCTCAGCAAATCAACAGCCAACAGTTTCTCGAACTCGTAAAACAGCTTAACCCAAATTCTACTGCTACCCTTGAAGAACGCCGCAGTGCAATTCTTGCTATGGGTACTCTCAAAGACCCGCAGGCGATTCAATTTCTTGCAGATCTACTGGTGAAGGAAACCAACCCTACCCTAGTAGATAGCCTTCAACAAGCTTTAGTCAATGTTGGTCTAACAGCTATCCCTGAGTTAAAAAATCAGAATCAGTTTCTTGCTGGCGAGGTGAATGGCAACAATAATGCACCCCAAGACCGAGAAATACGACAAAAACGCTTACAACTCAACCAACAAGCGATCAACAAAATTCTCGCTGTTTACAGCGGTCAAGGCAACGGTATTGATTTGAGTCGTACCCAATTAGGTTTTACTAGCGCTGAAGCTAATCCCCTGTTCAACTTGGTACTAGACAACATTGATTTATCGGGAATTAAATTTAAGTCCGCAAATCTGAATCAAGCTAGTTTTCGCGGTAGTCGCTTTCGCAGCGTTGGTGAAGATGGGCGTTGGGATACCTACGACGATGTCATCGCTGATTTGAGTCAAGTGCAGATGAAGCAAGCCAATCTCACCGATGCAAATCTCAGCCGCGTAGTAATAAACCGTAGTGATTTAAGTCGCTCTACTCTCAACAGAGCTAACTTATCCGATGCACGCTTAATTGGTGCTAACCTCAGCAGTACCCAGCTAGTAGGAGCAGATTTACGTGGTGCAGCTTTAGAAAATGCCAGCCTGACTGGAGCAGATTTAGGTGATGCCAAATTGAACGAAGCTGATTTATATGCAGCTCGTTTAGGCCGCGTAACAGCCATAGGTACTCAATTGTCTTATGCCAACTTAACCCAAACCGATTGGCAAGGGGCAGACTTATCTGGAGCCGATTTAGAACGTGTCAATCTCAGCAATGCTAATTTAAGTGCTACTCGTCTGACTGGTGCAGTTTTGCGTTCAGCCCAAATGCAAAATGTGAATTTACAAAATGCTGACCTCAGCCTTGTAGATTTACGGGGAGCCAATGTTGCAGGTGCAGATTTTAAGGGAACAATTCTCGCACCTACCAAACAAGATCCAGCAGATCAATTTGTCCAAACACCATCCAAAGGCGCAGTTTCTGCCGTAGTCCAAGGAGTGGATTTTTCTCAAGCCAAAAACTTAGACCCCAAACAACTGGCTTACATTTGTACTCAAGGCGGCATTCATCCCCGCTGTCCTTAGGGTGTAGGAAGCACGGGAGTAGAGGCTAGGAACTTTTCTCCCCTGCTCCCTGCCCCTCTGCCTCTTCCCCATGCCCTATGCCCAATAACAACTGACCACTACCCACTGATTATTATCAACAACAGCGATAACATAGGTATTAAAAGAAACCTTGACAATTTCAGATGGTGTGAGGATACGGGCAATGAAGCATCTCCGGTATTTAATTGCAGTTTTAGGGGCTGGTTCGCTGTTGAATCTTGCTATGAGCATTCAACCAGCACAAGCTCAAGTGGCCTATGGTAGTTATGTCGGTATTGGCCCGTCTGTAGGTTTGAGTGATGGTGTTCAGCTTGGCGGGGTAATTGCTTTTCGTTATAAACTTTTGGAGTCACCAATTTCTTTCCGCGCGCAGGCATTAATAGGTAATGGTACAGCAATTGTGCCTACGGTTTCTTACGATGTACCTTTGAACTGGCAAACTGATGCCTACTTGGGTGCTGGATTAGCCTTGGCTAGCGGGGATGACCCTTCGCCGGTGGGTAATAAAATTAGCTTTGCCCTACAACCTGGAATTGATTACGTTGTACCAAATAGCAATACCGTTCTTTTTGGTAACGCTATTATTGCTTTTGATGCCTACCGTGATGGTAGTGGGACTGCTTTTTCGTTGCAAGGTGGCGTAGGTTTAAGATTTTAATTAGTTGAGAATCAAAGGAAAATTAAATTCCCAAGTCTTGAAGGCGTGGGATTTTTTTTAACGCAAAGGAACACGAAGGCAGCGCGGAGGATCGCAGAGTGTAGTGTATGATTTAACAAGTCATTTGGTTCTGGTGGGGAGCAGCCATCAGAGGTAACGGGGAAAGTTCGGTGTAAATCCGGCGCTGTCCCGCAACTGTGAACCAATTTTCTAACTTCCAAAATTGAGTGAGTCAGGATGCCCACCAAATGTTGAGTGTTTTGTTCTACACATCTGCGAGGTACAGATGACTGCTGTTAATAATTCTGAAACTAGTAATTTTAGTGTATCCTCTCATACTCTATTTGTTTGCAAAACCTGTGCCAGTGTTTGGCAAGATGGCAAACGCTTAGGCGAAAGTGGTGGAGAAAAACTACTCAACCAGCTGCAAGACTTGGCACAAGATTGGGAGTTACGAGATCTATTCCCCATTCAACAAGTAGAATGCATGAGTGCTTGTAACCGTTCTTGCGTCGTAGCTTTTGCCGCACAAGGTAAAATTACTTATCTATTTGGCGATCTAGCAGTGGATGACAGTGCATCTGCTGTTTTGGAATGTGCTCATCAATACTACAGCAAATCTGATGGTTTGTTGCCTTGGTCAGAACGTCCAGAAGCTTTGAAAAAGGGTGTTTTGGCCAGGATTCCAGCCATACCGAGTTTGAATCCAAAATCTCAAATCTAAATATAAGTATCTATGATCAATACTTCGGACAAAATTAGGCAGCAATAACGCCGTAAGATCGTAGGCTTTGGTAGTTAGGATGAGATTTAATTACAGTCGCACAAAGGCCTAACTTTGAAATAAACGTGTCGAGCAAATGGTCATTAAAAGAGCGTCGTTTGACACTGGCCATTGAAAAGACAAAATGTTTGTTCAGCAAGCAGACCAAAGCCCACTTCAGTTTCTACATTTATCACCGCCACCAAGGACACTTCCAATCCTTTCTCGACTCGATTGTGACTACCATTGTAAAATTGGTCAAGTCCAAAGGTCTTTTTCCCACTTTTGGCAATGAATGAGCAATCCATCACGGCGATCATCTGGTGCTGTAAAGAGTTTGCTGCTTTGATAATTTCTGCGTTGAACTGGGCGAAGTCAAACTGTCTGTGAAACTGTCGTCGATAGGTTTTCTCGCTCAAACTGCTGTAGCGACTCAAGTTGGTAAAATTTACCTTGCCACATGTAATTAATATCGTTGCAAACAGCGTTGTCATCACCTTTACTCCCGGTTTGCCCAAAACGCCCATTTTTTCCACCAGGCTTTGTATAATTTCCATACAGCTATCGTTCCTGTGCTTGTTTCTTCTAATCAGCACCCTAATGGATCGATAGCTTTCTTGTCGATTGGCTCAACTCAAAACTGTCCGGAGTATTGTATGATGCGGGTTTTGATTTTGGGGGGAACGGGAGACGCAGCAGAACTAGCTGCTAGAGTTGCTACGATCCCAGGAATCGAGGCGATCGCATCTTTAGCTGGTCGTACCCGTCAACCCTCAATCCCATCTGGTAATATCCGCATTGGGGGTTTTGGTGGTGCGGCGGGGTTGGCCAACTATTTGCGTCAAGAGAAAATCCACCTTTTGATAGATGCAACTCATCCCTTCGCTAGTCAAATTTCTTTTAATGCAGCGGCGGCGGCGACGGAAGTTGGTATACCCCGTTTGATGTTAAACCGTCCTGTGTGGGAGAAAGTAAGTGGCGATCGCTGGATTGAAGTCGATAATATTGCAGCCGCAACCGCAGCGCTGTCAAATCAAGCACAGCGAGTATTTTTAACTGTTGGTAGACAAGAACTTAGTAGCTTTGCGCATTTAAAAAAACTGTGGTTCCTGATGCGGGTGATCGATCCACCTAGCCCTGATGACTTGATACCGCCGGGTTTGGTATTGTGCGATCGCGGCCCTTTTGCCTTAGAGAATGAGCGAGAAATTCTGATTAACTACAAAATTGATACGATTGTTAGTAAAAATAGTGGTGGGGATGCGACTTACGCCAAGATTATTGCGGCGCGAGAAATGGGTGTAACAGTCGTGATGGTGAATCGTCCAGCTATACCGCCAGGGGAACAAGTAAGTAACGTTGAAGATGCTGTGGCTTGGTTAGTTAACCAAATAAAATGAAAGTATTAACAATACCTGGAGGGATGCTAAATGGTAACACAACGGCAACCAGATATTAACGAAACTCCAGCTTTAATTCCACCTTTGGAAAGCGGCGATAGATTGTCTCGCCACGAATTTGAGCGTCGCTATCAAGCTATGCCAAAACATCAGAAAGCTGAATTAATTGAAGGAGTTGTTTACTTGGCATCACCTCTACGTTTTAAACATCATGCAGAACCACACAGTAATTTAGTGGGTTGGTTATGGAATTACCGGATTTCTACTCCTGGTGTGAATTTAGGAATTGAACCAACAGTACGCCTAGATCGAGATAATGAACCACAACCGGATGCAGTTTTGTTAATCGATCAAAGCTTGGAGGGACAGTCGCGGTTAACAGAAGATGACTTTATCGAAGGCGCACCAGAGTTAGTTGTAGAAATTGCTGCTAGTAGTGCAGCTTATGATTTACACGATAAAAAAAAGGCTTATCGGCGTAACGGGGTTCAAGAATATCTGGTTTGGCAAATATTAGAAAATCGTGTTGATTGGTTCCGGTTAAATGAAAGCGAATATGTGCCTTTAGAACCAAATGCAGATGGGATTTTGCAAAGTCAAGTAATGCCGGGTTTATGGTTAGCAGTTCCAGCTTTACTTGCAGGTGATATGTCTGGTGTTATGGCGGTATTGCAAGCAGGATTAAATTCGCCAGAACATATAGAATTTGTGAACAGATAGCCCCAGAAAAGCGATCGCAGCAAATCTAAGCTTTATCCCTTACTGAGCTTGAGGCGATCGCTGTTGCGTACCAATGCCGTCGCACAAATGCCTGTCACTCTCTTTGATATTAGGGTTATTCTTCAAATAATCCCGCACCCAATCACAGCTTTTTGAGAACAGTTCATCGATTCCCCCTACCCGTAACAAGCCTGAGGTGCGCGTCTCTCCTCCAAAGGTGCTTAGTTGCTTGCCATCGGGGCTGAACACCACGCTAAAGAGCCGCCCTTGATAGCCTCTGATCTCAGTCAGTTGCTTGCCGGAAGTGTCCCACAGACGGACGGTGCCGTCTTGCCCACTGGTAGCCAATTGTTTGCCATCCGGACTGAACTTCACCGACAACACAGGTGCTTGATTGCCTTTGAGTACAGCTAGTTGCTTGCCGGATGTGTTCCACAGACGGGCGGTGCCATCCTCTCCACTAGTAGCCAGTTGCTTGCCATCAGGGCTGAAATCGAAGGAATATAGAAATCCTTTATGTCCTTTGAGTACAGCCAGTTGTTTGCCGGAGGTGTTCCATAAACGAACAATGCCATTCTCGTATTCACTAGTAGCCAGTTGTTTGCCATCGGGGCTGAAATCCAAATGGTAGACACCTCTGATTTCAGTCAGTTGCTTGCCAGAAGTGTCCCACAGACGGGCGGTGCCATCCTCTCCATTGGTAGCCAATTTCTTGCCATCGGGGCTGAATTTTAAGGAATAGATCTTCCCTTTATGTCCTTTGAGTATAGCCAGTTGCTTGCCGGAGGTGTCCCACAGACGGGCGATGCTATCCTTGCTACTGGTGGTAGCCAATTGCTTGCCATCGGGGCTGAATAATACCACGCGATCTCCTTTGAGTATAGCCAGTTGCTTACCGGAGGTGTCCCACAGACGGGCGATGCTATCCTTGCTACTGGTGGTAGCCAATTGCTTGCCATCGGGGCTGAATTCTAAGGAATAGATACTCCCTTTATGTCCTTTGAGTATAGCCAGTTGCTTGCCGGAGGTGTTCAATAGACGGACAATGCTATCCTCGCTATTGGTGGTAGCCAGTTGTTTGCCATCGGGACTGAACTGAATTCCATCAACACGCTCTTTATGTCCTTTGAGTTCAGCCAGTTGCTTGCTGGAGGTGTCCCACAGACAGACGATGCCGTCTTCTCCACTGGTAGCCAGTTGGCTGCCATCAGGACTGAACACCACGCTATTGACCACCCCTGTATGGCCTTTGAGCTCAGCTACTTGAGAGCCATGCTTGTCGAGGGTGTCCCACAAGAGGGTAGTGCCGTCATGTCCACTGATGATGGCCAGTTGTTTGCCATTGGAGCTGAATACCACGCTATGGATAATCCCCATATCTACATCGAGTAAAGCCGATCGAGTCCTCACTATACTGCCTAATGTGAGTGCAGCCAGTTGTTTGCCGGAGGTGTTCCATAGACTGACGTTGCCATATTTACTAGTAGCCAATTGCTTGCCATCGGGGCTGAATACCACGCTCTTTCCTTCAAGTACGGCCAGTTGTTTGCCGGAGGCATCCCACAAACGGACAGTATCATCCTCTCCACTGGTAGCCAATTTCTCGCCATCGGGGCTGAACACTACGCTTTTGACAGACCCTTGATGGCCTTTAAGTACGACCAGTTGTTTGCCGGAGGTATCCCACAGATGGGCGGTACCATCCTCTGCACTGGTAGCCAATTTCTTGCCATCGGGGCTGAATACCACGCTCTCTCCTTCAAGTACGGCCAGTTGTTTGCCGGAGGCATCCCACAAACGGACGGTACCATCCTCTGCACTGGTAGCCAATTTCTTGCCATCGGGGCTGAATACCACGCTCTCTCCTTCAAGTACGACCAGTTGTTTGCCGGAGGTGTCCCACAGACGGGTGGTACTATCCTCTCCACTGGTAGCCAATTTCTCGCCATCGGGGCTGAACACTACGCTTTTGACAGACCCTTGATGGCCTTTAAGTACGACCAGTTGTTTGCCGGAGGTATCCCACAGACGGGCGGTACCATCCTCTCCACTAGTAGCCAATTTCTTGCCATCGGGGCTGAACACTACGCTTTTGACAGGCCCTTGATGTCCTTCCAGTCGATTTTTTTCTTGCCCAGTATTCGCGGTTTGCTGTAGTTGTCCTAGAACAGCTAGCCTCAACTCAGAATCGGGCAGAATGGATTGCCAGAAAGACTGTTGTAAGTTTTTGCCTGCACGTAGGCTATCTAATACAGCACCTAGTTCATCATCTCCTCGTAATTTACTCTGTGAGGATGATATCCAATCTCGAATTTGATTAGTTTCTGCAATTTGGAAAAATGCTCCTCCTACAATAGTGGCTATCAGTAAAGCTACACCCAAACTAATCGCTGGCCAATTTTTGGCTTTCGGAAACAACGCCCCATCTTCTGCTTGTAGATAAAGCACTGGCGAAAATACATCGCGGAACACTTCTCCTTTTTTGATCAATCCCGATCGCGCCTCTGCCATCGCCACATCAACCGGACAACCCGCAGCTAGTGCGGCAAAAAAGTGGGTGGTCAAAGGGTTAGCTTGCTGATCGCTAAAGTAATATTGCATGGCAACGATCGCAGGCAAGTTTGATAGTTCTGCCAATTCTTGGGCAAATCCCCTGAGTAAACGACTTTCTCCTGAAGATTTGCTGGTTTCGCAAGCTGCCAGGAATACCAGTCGCGTTTGTTTTCCTTTTAATGCATCTGCCAACTCCTTAGCCGAAACAAGATAGGCGTCTTGGTGTACCCTATGATGATGCAAGTAAATTCCTTTGGGGCTACCGTGCCCTGCAAAGTAAAGGATATGGTAATCCTCGAGTAATTCTTGACGCAACCTGTCTATGTTGGCGTTGAGTAATTCATCAAAGACAATCTGCTTCTTATTGATAGGTTCATCAAGAAGTTTCTTTAGCGCCTTAGCAGTTTTCTCAACCTCCAATAATTTCTCCTTATTCTCTGGGGAAGCCCCTACGAAAAGAATGCGTAATGCTCCCTGGATCTGGAGCTTTTGTAGGGGCTTTCTATTTTCAGAAAGTGCTAATTTCCGCACCAGTGGCGTGGTGCTTTGAGCCGAGAGCCAATTTTTTCCATCGTATAAGGTTTCCCAAGGCAAAACTGCTAATTCTGTAGGCTCAATTTGCAACCGCAAACGCACACCACTATCAGCATTTGCACTACCTTGTGCTCTATCAAAAGCTAAAAGAATATCTTTGTCAGTGAATAGAGAATCATGTAAGGCTTTACCGAGTTTCTGAATCGCCTCGGTTGTTGTAGAGGGTTCTTTGCTGGATAACTCTTTGAGGGTATCAGCGATCTCCTGGTTGGAAAGCAACGTTGTCAATTGGGGAGCAGGTTGGGGATCAACTTTAATCCCTTTAGGCCCCTCTGCCTCAATGGTATAATTTTCATCCTGCTTTTTAATTGTAATCGTCAGCGTACCAGGGATTTGCTTAACCATTTTTTGCACCCCCTTGTGTTACAAGAAAGAATTACGATTTCAATCATCTTTTTTCTTGTCTTCAATCCCACCACTTCCCATTCCCGAATCTCGGTATTCCTCTGGGAAATAGAATGCATCACCGCGCCGGATAAAGCTTGCCAATTTTACCCATAATGCCTGTTCCTCAGTCAAGTTGTCAGGCATTTTCAAATTAAATTCTTTTAAAACAAGCCCACGATAATAATCGAAACTCACTTTAATCAGTTCTCCCAAACCTTGAATTGCAGCAACACTAGCCTGGTAGAAGCTAATAGAAAGTAAGAAGGCTACTCCAGCTAATACAAGCAGCAAAGGTTTATAACCTGAACATATAGTTATTATTATCTCAACGGTTAATACGCCAGAAAGAAAAGCAAAGTTAATGGATAGATCCAATACCGTTTTTTGCTGAGTTAGCCGCAAGGAATGGTTGGGTGCTTTCTCCTGCATGAGCATTCGTAAGTGTGGCCAAAAAAGAACTGAATCTATCCCATAGCGTTCGTAGGGATATTCTTCTGCGATCGCATAAACATTGCCAAAAGAAGTAGGGCAAACTCGTTCAACATTATGGGGTAAGGTCTGCTGAGATTTTGATTTTTCTATTTTTTCATGCTCCTCTTTGAGCTGAAGTCTAAAAGACTCAAATTTATCTTGTGAGATTGTCTGCGGTGCCTGACTAATAATTTCAAGATAAGCGTTCCGTAATCTAGTTAACTCGCCATACAAGTTTTTGCATTCTTTTTGATAGCGCCTTGTTAAACGAGAAAGTAAGCCGTTTTTAAGCCAACTCGGTTTACCCTCAAATAAACGAATCAGTATGTTATTAAGAACAAATAAAACAATACCAACTATCAATGACCAAAGCAAAGAATTAACCCATGAAGACAGATTAACTTCGCCAATCAAAGGTAGCGTTAATTTATTGGCTGCTGGCTGAGACAGATGTAGACTCCCGATCCAGGCAGGAATCAATACATAGAGATGAGCCAAAATAAAAACTAAGGCTGGTAAATAATAAGCAAGTAAAAACCCCTGACCAAGATATTTAACCGATTCAGAAACGGTTTCAGACGGTTCTTTCATGACGGTTATACAATTCCTTTACAATTGGGACAGAAGAATTGCTTTGCATCAGTATTGAACCTATAGAAGTTAACTTGATGACAATGGGGACAGGTCGGCGGCTGTACTTTGGGTTTATAATCAGACCGAGGATCTTGGCTAAGTTGAACCAATTCACCATGAAGTCCGAGTAATGACAAATTATCTGCCAACCCTGAATCTCCAGACCTATTTGGATTGACAAAAAGAGCAGCAAACTTGCCTGCATCAGTCACAACAACAGGCGATTGGGGATGACTGGCAACCCAATCAAGAATATCGCCACCACTCTCCTCTGTATCCGTTGGCACAACTCGACTAGCGGGAGGAATCGGCAGATTAGATAGTTGGGTTAAGCTGTTAGATCCCAGCTTTTTCAGAATCGCTTTCAAGTTAGAGAAGAGAATGACGTTATACTTGTCGTCGGATAGCCTGACAACAAGATAGGTATTGTTTTCTGAATACTTTAGAGCTTGAAAAGCTTCAATGGCTTCCGTTAGCGTTTGGCTGCCCTCCATACAGACACTCGGCTTACGGTTTTCTTCAATAGTTCTTTCTCTGATTGACATAATGGCACCCAAAAAATTCATTTTTGTTGAGAACTGTGGCTGTATTTATTGATGCTATGGTGGGGTGCAGGGGTTTCACCCCTGCTGGAGCGAAGCTCTCAAAGTCTTTTCCGTCCTAATCTAGTTTGCTAAAACTATAGCGCGAGTTATAGCCAGTTCAGGCTTTGTAATTTTTATTGAAATTCGCTTCCAGAATTGCTGACCACACTACTGAACTGATCTGTCCTTTGAATCATAATATGGTTCTTGGCCGCTTTTGATACTAGTGGCGAAACATTGCTCACTTGTTCGCAATGATTATCATTATCTAAAATTAAGGCTCTACAACCCTATGAAAAGGAGATCCTCTATGAACCAGACAGCAAGCGATCGCTTATGATGGACGACTACAGACATAGACCTCCTACCCGAAAACGAGGGTACGCGCTATGAGATTATAGACGGAGAATTATTCATGACCAGAGCGCCCCATTAGAGACATCAACGTACTTGGGCAGGCAATTCTATTTGGCAAGTTGACATCAATCAATGTCCCTAATATTACATAAACTATAATCGAGGTCATGTAGAAACAGGTTCCAGAAAAACCCGATCCCAGCCTAAGAACAAAGCACAAAAAGCACGATTTGAATTGGTTTGTTATTTGCTGCCAAAATGACAAACGCTGCTGCTGTGTTTGCACCCATTGGGTCGATGCTTTTAGTTTCTCTTCTGCTAGTTCAATTGCTAATGCTTCTGAGGCTTGTTCTACCCTTGAAATAATTTTCGTGGCTGTTTTATGATTTAACTGCTATCCACTGGGTTACAGGTGCCATTCCTCGCCAACCTAAAAATTTACCAATTGGTTCCGCACGTTGGATGGCTATGCGAGTGAAATTTCCCCCAACTTTTTCATACCATTTAAATAAGGTTTGTTCGCCTTCAATGGTGACGACATTTGCGACTAATTTTCCACCAGGTTTGAGTGCTGACCAACAAATATCAAATAAGCCATTGGCGGTTACTCCACCACCTATGAAAATAGCATCAGGTTGGGGTAAATCTTTGAGAACATTTGGCGCTTTCCCCTCAACAATTTGCAGATTTGGTACGCCTAAAGCAGCAGCATTATCGGCAATATATCTCAATCTAGATGAGTTTTGTTCAATAGCGATCGCTCGACATCGCGGATGAGTCCGCATCCATTCTATTGAAATGGAACCGCAACCCGCGCCTACATCCCATAGTAGTTGTCCTGGTGTGGGTGCTAGGGTAGCTAAAGTAATCGCCCTAACTTCGTGTTTAGTTAACTGTCCATCGTGGTGATAGGCGTTATCTGGCAATCCTGGGATTCTGGGTAATGATACAACGCCAGCATCGGCAAGGCAATGAACTGCGATCGCATTTAAAGTAGCGATGTCTGTTTCACTCCAAGTTGCAGCTATACCTTCTAAAATGCGTTCGTGAGTGCCACCCATCCGTTCTAAAACTGTGATTTTGCTGTCACCATAGCCTCGCTGTGTCAAAATTTCTGCCACAATTGCAGGTGTATCTTTACCTTCACTCAAAATCAGTAGTCGCGCCCCAGGATAAATGTAAGACTGGATCAGGGAAGATGGACGACCGCACAAGCTAAGGGTTTCCACTTCTGTTAACGACCATCCCAGTCTGGCACAAGCGAGACTGAAAGTTGAAGGTGCAGGAATAATTGTGATTTCAGCAATAGGAATTTGCTTTGTTAATGTCGCACCAATGCCATAACACATGGGATCGCCGCTAGCTAGTACGCATACAGCTTGACCGCGACGTTGGATAATTTCGGCTACTGAGGTGCTAATTGGAGAAGTCCAGACAATTTTTGGGCGTTGGTCGTTACTAGGAAGCATTGCCAAATGGCGATCGCCTCCTACTATAACTTCAGCTCGGTCTATTAGGGAACGGGCGATCGCACTTAACCCTTGTAACCCATCTTCGCCAATACCAACGATAGCCAGCCATTTGTGTGAGTCTCTCATTTTCAGGCAATGTTATCAGGTGATGAAAATTATGAAACATCGATAATTCTGACAAGCTTCTCATGCTAAATTACTAAAGCTTGGAGTTGGGAAACTCCGGTGAAATTCCGGGACTGTGCCGCAGCTGTAAAGTAAGTCAGAATGCCAACTCTCAGGCTGTCCTCAACAGGCACATATTATCTACTCTCTGCGTTGCACGGGGAAGGAGTTCTAGTTGTGTTGTCCGGTTTTACCAAATGTCCAGGCTTGTTTTACGCCACACCTGCCCAAGATGGTATTTTATCTCGCATTAGAATACCAGGTGGAATTTTAAATAGCAAGCAATGCCGCGCGATCGCAGATATAGCCCAAGAGTACGGTGGTGGCTATGTTGATGTCACTAACCGCGCTAATCTGCAAATTCGCGAAATTCATCAAAGAATTAATGCTGAGGTGTTACAGCGCCTACAAGAGTTAGGTTTGGGTTCTAGTAACGCCACTGTAGACCAAATCCGCAATATTATGACCAGCCCTACTGCTGGTATCGATCCTCAAGAATTGGTAGACACTCGTCCCTTTGTCCAAGCTTGGGACAATTACATCACAGCCAATTCTCAACTATCAGCACTGTCTGCCAAATTTAGCGTCTGCTTTGATGGTGGCGGGATGATTTCGGTAAGCGATCGCATCAATGATATCGTCTTTGCTGCTGTGTTAGTTGATGAGAATCTATACTTCCGGCTGTATGTGAGTGTCGGTGCAAAAGGTCAACCAGCCAAAGATACAGGAATTTTATTGTCATTAGAAAATTGCTTGCCAGCCTTAGCAGCTTTAGCTGATGTCTACCTAGCTCATATTGATACTAATAGTAAACACAAGCTGCGTCTGCGAGAGGTAGTAAATAGTTTGGGCTGTGAAAATTATCTTCAACAAGTCCAGCAGCGTCTAACTTTTGCCCTCTCTGCTTCACCACAAAAAAAGGGATTTATCGAGAGAAAAACTACTAATTATTGCCATATTGGCGTTCATCCGCAGCGTCAGCCCAGCTTATTTTATCTTGGCGTTGTCTTGCCTTTAGGGCGTTTAGAAACAATGCAGATATTAGGGTTAGCTGAGTTAGCAGAAAAATATGGTAGCGGTACTCTGAGGCTTACCCCTTGGCAAAATGTACTGCTGACAGATATTCCCCAAAAATGGGTTGCTGATGTACAACGTGAAATTTCTGCTTTGGGATTAGATTGTTCGGTTAGCAACATTAACAGCGCATTGGTTGCTTGTTCTGGTAAAAAAGGATGTGCTGCTTCTGCTACTGATACCAAGGTTGATGCTTTAACATTGGCAGAATATCTCAAAACTCGTGTTTCTTTAGATAGTCCTGTGAATCTCCACTTTAGCGGCTGCGCTAAATCCTGTGCCCAGCATAGCAAAAGTGATATCACCCTGCTTGGTGTCAACGTTGAGCAGGACAATGGAATGGTGGAAGGTTATCGGGTTTATTTAGGTGTTGATGACAACGAGCAAAAATTTGGTCGTGAATATGAATTGGTAACTGTTGCGAAGTTGCCAGCATTGATAGAACGGATGCTGCTAGTATATAAAACCCAACGCCTAAACCTGGAGGAGACTTTTAGGGAATTTGTGAATCGATATGAAATCACTCAATTAAAACAATTATGCGATCGCTCCCTCTGACTACGAACCTACCCCAATAGCTATTCACTAGATAAATCTAAAATTTAAAATCCCAAATCTC
This sequence comes from Calothrix sp. NIES-2098, assembly GCF_963875125.1. NCBI lineage: Bacteria > Bacillati > Cyanobacteriota > Cyanophyceae > Nostocales > Calotrichaceae > Calothrix > Calothrix sp. NIES-2098. Next base: position 5,128,097 of record NZ_CAWNKJ010000001.1, on the reverse strand, counting down.
AAATTGAATGCCTGATTATATCCAAGATGCCAAGGAAATCTACCGTAATTCTTTCTCCATCATCCGGTCGGAAGCGAATCTAGAAATATTGCCACCTGATGTAGCAAAAGTTGCAGTTCGTCTAATTCATGCCTGTGGAATGACGGATATTGTAGCTGATATTGGATATTCACCAACAGCAGTGCAGTCTGGACGAACCGCATTGGCGAATGGTGCGCCCATTCTCTGCGATTGTCGGATGGTGGCTGAAGGTGTCACTAGGCGGCGATTACCTGCAAATAACCAAGTCATCTGTACTCTCAACAATCCAGAAGTCCCAGAACTGGCTGAGAAAATGGCTACTACTAGATCGGCTGCTGCCTTAGAATTATGGCGAACCCAGCTTGAAGGAGCAGTGGTGGCAATTGGGAATGCGCCCACTGCCCTATTTCGGCTGTTGGAAATGCTAGATGAAGGTTGCCCCAAACCTGCGGTAATCTTGGGTTTTCCCGTTGGATTTGTCGGTGCGGCAGAGTCAAAAGCCGCCCTAGCAGCAGATAACCGCAATGTACCATTTTTAACATTACATGGTCGGCGTGGCGGAAGTGCGATCGCCGCCGCCGCAGTTAACGCCCTAGCAACAGAGGAAGAATAATCATGACAGCTAAAGGTCGTCTCTATGGTGTTGGTATAGGCCCTGGCGATCCCGAACTTTTGACCCTGAAAGCGCTACGGCTATTGCAAGCTGCACCTGTAGTCGCCTATCAATCAGCAACAGATAAAGAAAGTATTGCTAGAAAAATCATCGCGCCATATCTTTCAGGCAATCAAATCGAGGTACTGTATCACCTCCCCCGTGCTTTAGAGCCAGAAAAAGCACAATCAATTTATGACAAAGAAGTTGAACCGATTGCCGCACATCTAGAAGCTGGACGGGATGTGGTAGTAGTTTGTGAAGGCGACCCATTTTTCTACGGCTCGTTTATGTATGTGTTTACACGCTTATCTGAAAAGTACGAAACAGAAGTTGTCCCTGGAGTCTCTTCCTTGATGGCTTGTCCGGTGGCTTTGGGCGTACCTTTCACCTACTACAACGATATTCTCACTGTTCTGCCTGCGCCGCTACCAGCCGAAGAACTCACCACACAACTATTAACCACCGATGCAGCCGCAATCATGAAATTGGGTCGTCACTTTACCAAGGTGCGTGATATTCTCCATCAATTAGGGTTAGCATCGCGGGCGCTGTATATTGAACGAGCAACGATGGCACAGCAAAGAATTGTACCCTTGGATGAAGTCGATCCGGCAGAAGTGCCTTATTTTGCGATGATTGTGATTCCGAGTAAGAGTAGATTATAGGTATAGAAAACAGATCTTTTTTTCTCACGCAGAGGAGCCACTGCGTTGGGCGGGTTTCCCGACTTAAAGCAAGTGGCGTTCGCAGAGGAAAACGGAAGAATGTTGTTTTTTGCATAAGCACTATTGGCTGGATTTTCCATGAATGTTGTCAAACCTAAACGATTTACAGTAGATGAGTATCATCAGTTGATTGAACTGGGATTTTTCCAAGAGAGCGAGTCTCTTCGAGACGGCAAAGCCGAACGCATTGAGTTGATTCGAGGGGAATTGATCCAAATGACAGCCAAGGGAACACCACACACAGTCTGCTGTTCTATCTTATGCCGTCAGATGGATCGCCTGTTGGGTGATAGAGTTGTGATTCGCGGACAAGATCCGATTACTCTTCCCAATAACAGCGAACCTGAGCCAGATGTTGTAATTGCACGCGGAACAGATGAAGATTATCTGGCTCATCATCCATATCCTGAAGATATTTTGTTAGTTATTGAAATTTCCGATAAAACGTTAAATTACGATCGAGATACAAAGTTAAAACTTTATGCAGAAGCAGGTATTTCTGATTACTGGATTGTGAACTTAATTGCTCACCAATTAGAACGTTACAATCAGCCATATCAAAATGCTCAAGGAGAATTTGGTTATCTCAGCAAGCAAATTTCTCTACCTCATCAGTCAGTTGCAATTCCTGGGTTTGAAGATAGTTTATTGGATTTGAATAGGATTTTTTTAGAAAGTAAAAGTTAAGATTAAGCTCTGTAGGCGTGAATTGAGTGAAAGCTATTATTAATTGCTGTTCCCATGAGCTTCATAAATGTGTTGCGTAAGGCTACAGCATAACGATTTTCTAATTCTCCCATTTTTGAAGATCGCAAGGACTGTTCGACAATCGATTTAGTTCGCGCAAATCGCTGTGATTCGTATTGTTGAAAGGCAGATGTGGGATCTGATTGTGCTTGTAAACATTTGGTAATTACAAGTGCGTCTTCCAATGCCATGCACGCGCCTTGTCCTAAGGTTGGTAGCATGGGGTGGGCAGCATCTCCTAGCAGTGTAATATTTTGCTTTCCCCAAGGGCGTGAAGGGATGCGATCGTAGAGATCTGTTTTGAGGATATTGGCTTCATCTGTCGCTGCAATCAATTCTGGAATTGAGGGAAACCAGTCTTGAAACATTTGTTCGAGTTCTCTTTTGCGTCCCAGTGCTGAGTCAGGTTGTGCTTCTGGTGCTTTAGCTGCTGCGTACCAATACATCCGATTTTTGCCCAGCATCATAAATCCAAAGGCTTTACCCGAACCAAAAAACTCTTTGATATAGCTGGAATTGTAGCCGCTGGGAATGCAATCTGTTAAACTGCGCCAGGTGGTAAAGTTACGATAAATGGGTGGGTTGTCTCCAAATAGTACTGTTCGTACCCGCGATTTTAGACCATCAGCACCAATTAAAGCATCGCCATCAACCGTCAAGCCAGAGGCGAAATCAGCTTGAATTTTGTCTCCCACATGAGAATATCGCTCGAAAAGTTGCCCTAAAACCAACTTTTCTTTTGGGACATTACTCCAAAGTAATCTGTGTAAATCAGCACGATGAATTCCTAGAACTGGTAAATCGAATCTATCAACATTGATGTTGACTAATTCTTTTCCAGCTTGCGAATTAAATTGATAATTAGTGATAGGATTGCCTACACTAATCGCGTCTTCTAATAAGCCGAAATTTTTTAACACATGGGTAGCATTTGCCCACAGTGCAATTCCCGCACCCACTTCGCGCAATTCTGAAGTGCGTTCGTAAACAGTGACATCAAAGCCAGCGCGATTAAGGGCGAAGGCGGTTGCTGCGCCGCCAATACCTCCCCCAATTATGATGATTTTTGTGGCTGTGTGCATCTGTGTTGAGCTGTGGTTATTTTCTTTATTTTTAAACGCAAAGGTACGCGGAGTTTTGGTTTAAGTTTTGGCTCTAAATTTATGCTTTGACAAGTGCAGCGATCGCATTGATCAATTTTGAGGGATCGGCGGGTTTGGCAATATGCATTTGAAATCCAGCCGCAAACACTTGTTGCTGTGTTGTCTCGGCGGCGTAAGCAGTCAGGGCGATCGCCGGAATCTGTCCGCCTCCATCGACTGTCATGGCGCGGATTTTACGGATCAAGGCGTAGCCATCTACATCTGGCATACCTAAATCGCTTAACAATAAATCTGGCTTGGATTGCGCGATCGCAGTTAAGGCTTCTTGGGCTGATGATGCGATCGTGACGATTGCTCCTTGCTGTTCTAACAAAAAGGCAAGAAACTCTCTGGTATCAACATCATCGTCTACAACTAGCACATTAACTCCTCCTAAAGGAGCTTGGAGTGCAGAAAATGAATGAGAATCATCATATATATCTCTGTCTCTTTGGGCTAATTTCCGCGTTTTTTGCAGTGCTGGTAAAGAAACTGTAAATGTTGCACCTTTTTCTTCTCCCAGACTTTCAGCCCAAACTCTACCGCCATGTAACTCTACAAGTTGGCGGACAATCGCTAATCCTAGCCCTAATCCACCAGACCTTCTGGTGATACTACTATCTGCTTGACGAAAATATTCAAAAACATGAGGTAAAAAATGCGGACTAATACCCTTACCAGTATCTTTAACTTGAATTTCTACTTGAGAATCAATCTGTTTTAAATGGACTTCAACTCGCCCACCTTCAGGTGTAAATTTAATCGCATTCGAGAGGAGATTCCAAACAATTTGTTGGAGACGGCTGCTATCACCTTTTACTTGTCCAACTGTGGAGTTTAAATTTAAATGAATTTCAATTGACTTGGCTTCTGCTGCTAGTCTAACTGTATCTAAGGCAGATTCAATAATAGTCGCTAAATTCACAGTTTCTAAACTTAGTGCTAACTTCCCTCTCAGAATGCGAGATATATCTAATAAATCATCAATTAACTGAGCCTGAACTTCCGCATTGCGTTCGATAGTTTCCACAGCTCGTAGAGTTGCAGCTTCATTTAACGAACGTTTTTTGAGTAATTTTGCCCAACCCAAAATTGGATTTAGTGGAGAACGCAATTCGTGAGAGACAATAGCAAGAAATTCATCTTTAATGCGGTTCGCAGCTTCCGCAGCTTCTTGTGCTCGTTGGCGTTCTTCTGCTACCGCTAAAGCCTGATCTCGCAAGTTTTTATATTCTTGAACTCGGAAGGTTAAATCAGTGACATCTTGAATAGAAAATAAGGCATAAAATTCATCTCCATCAGTTGCGGTTACAGCGGTTACAGTAGTGTGCTGAATGCGGTGTTTACCTTGCGTTAAGGGTATGGGAATGACATATTTATGCAACTGAGAAGAAAAAATTGTTGGCGGCCCGCCTTGAAAAATTTGGTACAGGCGGTTAGCGTAACGAGGTTCTTCTAAATGTGGAAAATATTCTAGAATTGAGACTCCCAAAATTTTACTTCTAGGAATTTTAGTCCATTGCTCTAAGCAACTATTCCAAAATAAAACAATATAGTCTGACTGTAGAACAAAAGCTCCTAAAGTGATTTTGTCTAAAAGTCCAAATTGTTGTTGAGCTTGTTCTACTTTATCCATAAATACATCAGACCGATTTTAATTCCTACTTGCCTCAAAATATACTGTAAATTTTTCAACTTACATAACTCCCATCTCGCGATTAATCACCTGAATTAAGGCATCAAATGTATCTAACTCAAAAACTAAAATAATATCTCCAATCAGTTCTAATTGCTCAATTGTAAATCTAGCTTGTGCCAGTAAAATTTGTGATTGGCTGACATTTGTATCTGTCAATAGATTTTCAATTCTATCTTCTAAATAAACGGGTAATGTATAGTTCATATGCTGTTTTAGCACATTACCAATAGAACCCATCACTCCATTAATGACAATATTGCCAATTTCACTTAATGTGCCAATTTTTACAGCATCCAAGTCACTCGAACCTGGCTCTTCTCCAGTCAGAACTGCAACTAATGTTGATGCGCTATCAGTTGGAAAGATTAAGCCAGCTGTGCCATAAAAAGATCCTGTAAAACCTAGCCTGACAGCTGCTAGACAATCATCTTGAAATCTGATCGCTAATTCTTGATAGGCCTGTGCAGCTGTTAACACTTTCACAAACGGAATTTCTAGACGAATGTGAGAGTCTACCATCTCATTAAGTAAACTAGCGGCTCGACCAACTCCAATATTAATCAACTCTTGTAGAGCATCTAGTTGTTCTGCTGTCACATTCATTTATATTTATTCCTTTGTGTTGAGAACTTGCTGAACTGCTGCTCGCAATTCCTGTTCCTTTGGAGGTTTATTAATAAAATTAGCTGCTCCTAGGTTAAAACTTTGATTGCGCGAACCTTCTTGAATATCGGCTGAAATGATAATGGTCGGAATTTGCAATTTTTCATTTTGAAGCGCTTGCAAAAATTCAAAGCCATTCATATCAGGCATTAAAATATCAGCTAATACGCAGTTGGGCTTGTGGTTGTGAACCATTTCCAAGCCTTCACGCCCATTACTTGCTTCTAAGATTTCATAGCCATCAGCTTGCAGAAACTTGCGAATCATTCTGCGAGAAAATGCTGCATCATCGATAATTAAAACCAATGCCATCAGTTTTACCCTTTTGACCTCTTATTTCAATTATTGAGGGTTTAATCCGTTGAGATTGCATATTAATCAGAGTTTTAAATAAAAAATAATTAATATATATAATTGCTAGCAAAACTTTTTAATACTTATGAGAAATATCTTCTATTTTCTCCTTTGCTTTCCGCAACCAATGCAATATTGTTGTGTGGTGAATATTTGTTACTTCGGCGATTTTTCTGAGACTCATACCATCAAGATGCATTTTTAGGCAGAGTTGCTTGATATCGTTGGAGTAACGCCAAGGTTGATAGGATTCCAGAAACTGGCGACCACATTGTTTGCACTTGTAACATTGTCTGTTTTTTCGCCGTCCGTTCTTAAAAATTTGGATGGAATGGCAACTAGGACATTGCATCTATCTCACTGCGTTATTTAGTGTAGCATTATATTTTCACCAATAATTACTCTAAACATCTCTCATAAGAGAGATTTATCTTAAGGTGTAAAATTAGAACTAGTATTTAACACAATAGATTTCCTGACTATTAACGCAATGGAGTTAGCAGAAATTGATGATGATATAGAAGCATTTCTCATTGAGAGCTATGAGAATCTGGATGAAATAGAACGCGATATTATTGCTTTAGAGAAAGCGCCTCCGAATGGAGAGGTGCTAGTGCGGATTTATCGCTCACTTCACACATTAAAAGGAAACTGTGGCTTTTTACCCTTTCCGAAGTTAGAAGCACTGGCTCATGCGGCGGAAAGCTTGCTCTCACGTTTGCGCGATCGCCAATTAACAGTCACGCCGAGGATAGTTAGTACTTTACTGCAAACCATTGATACCATCCGGCAAATCTTGGCAGAAATTAAGGCGACAAGACATGAGGGCGATCGCAATTATCCAGAACTGATTCAGGCTTTGACGCAGTTGCAGGAAACAGAACCTGTAGTTGTGCCATTTGTGGAAAAAGACACAGAAGACTCAACCCTCACAACCTCCGAATCTTCAATCCGCGTGAATGTGGCGCTTTTAGATCGGTTGATGGATTTGGTGGGCGAACTGGTGTTAACCCGCAACCAAGCGATCGCATTTGCCGCTAAGTTTCAAGATAGCTCTTTCGCCGCTACCTGCCAACGCTTGAACTTAATTACAGCCGATTTGCAAGCAGGAGTGATGAAAACTCGGCTACAACCAATTAGTCACATCTGGCAAAAATTCCCCCGCGCGATCCGAGATTTAGCGATCGCCTCTGGTAAACAAGTTCAAGTAGAAATGGAAGGGCTAGATACGGAAATAGACAAAAGTATTATTGAAGCCATTAAAGACCCCTTAACTCATTTAGTACGCAACTGTATCGATCATGGCATTGAATTTCCAGCCGAACGCAGTGCGAAGAGTAAATCAACCCAAGGACGGATCTTTCTGCGAGCTTTTCATGAAAGCGGCAAAGTTAATCTGGAAATTGGCGACGATGGCCGGGGGATCGATCCCGCCCAACTCAAACAACGAGCGCAGCAACTTGGTTTACTAACTCCTTCTCAAGCTGCAAGCATCAGCGACTCGCAAGCGATAGACTTAATTTTCTTACCTGGCTTCTCCACCTCAGAGCAAATCACTAGCCTTTCTGGGCGTGGGGTAGGTATGGATATTGTCAAGAGCAATATTGAAAAAATTAACGGTAGCATTGAAATTTTCAGTCAGCAGGGAGAAGGCACGACATTTAAAATTAAGATGCCGCTGACATTGACAATTATCCCTGCATTATTAGTTACGAGTGGCGGCGATCGCTATGCTATTCCGCAAACGAGTTTACAAGAACTAGTTCGCTTAGAAGCAGAGGCAATTAATAGTATTGAGATGCTTTACGATGTCCCCGTGTATCGCTTGCGGGGCGAACTTGTACCCTTGATCTACCTCAACCAAGCTTTGCAGATTGAAGATAAAATTGCTAACTTAGAAACCCTTAACTTGGTAATTGTCCAAGTTGAAAATTATCGATTTGGGCTAGTTGTGGATGCTATAGAAGATATCCTAGACATCGTTGTCAAACCGCTAGGAAAGCAGTTAAAAACTTTATCGATATTTGCCGGAGCTACAATTCTAGGAGATGGTAAAGTCGGATTAATTATTGATGTCGCAGGTTTAGCAAAGCAAGCTGGTGTGAGCGAGAAATACCAGCAATTGATCAATGCAATAACCGCAGATATCCCAGAAGCAGAAAGCGATCGCCAAATGATTTTACTATTTACCGGGCCGCAAAACGCGCCTATGGGTGTGCCGCTAACCAAAGCATTTCGGCTAGAAAAAATTCCCGCATCTGCTATAGAAAAAGTAGCTAACCAGTATGTAGCCCAGTTTCATAGCCGGATTTTACCTTTGATCGATCTGCACGCTATATTTGGCGATCGCCGAGAACTTGAGAGTCTAAACGAGACATTAGAAATTGCGATCGTTTCTGCCAACTTTGAAGTTAACGTGGGGCTAGTAGTCGAGCGCATTCTTGACATTGTAGACGAACCACTCACTATTAAAGGTATTCCTAGCAGACCAGGTGTACTTTTCTGTGCAGTCATTCAAGGACAAATCACCGAAATTCTAGACGTTGAGGGAGTGATTCAAATTGCCAACCCTTATTTATTGCAAGGGAGCGATCGTGGCTGAACAACAACTTTGCACCTTTTTTCTCAATAAAATGTTCTTTGGCATTGATGTACAGCACGTGCAAGAAGTGATTCGCCCTCAAGCCGTGACTCGCGTACCCTTGGCTCCACCAGATATTTGTGGATTAATTAACCTCAGAGGACAAATTTTGACTGTCATTGATTTGCAACAGCGCTTAGAAATCGGAGAGTCAGCAATGCGATCGCCGGAATTTAATATTGTTGTATCTGCTGATGGTGAAGTAGTTAGCCTGCTTGTCGATGATGTCGGGGATGTCTTAGCGTTCAAAGATAACGAGCTGCAACCCCCACCAGCAACACTAAAAGGTAAAATGCGTCAAATGCTAGCCGGAGCTTATCAACTACCACAAGGGTTTTTACTAGTTCTAGATACCGAAAAAATCCTTAACCTGGCATAACAGCAGAATTTTATAAATTTTCCTTTGCGTCTGGGCGTCTCTACATGAGGCATTCATTATATTTAAAAATTTAGGAGTAATTGGCAATGGCTACAAATCGGGCTAGGAAAACAACAAATAACTCTAAATCTTCTATAGATAATAATGCAGATGAAATAAATACAAATTACGGCACAACAGATCCACAACTGCAACCATTACTAGCAGCACTAAAAGCCGCTAGAAACGGTGACTTTAGCGTTCGTCTCCCAGTTGAGGACAATGGTTTGGGTGAAATCGCCACAGTTTTTAACGAATTAGTGAGTTTTAACCAAAACTTTGCTACTGAGGTAAGCCGCCTCACAACCGAAATCGGCAAAGAAGGAAAACTTGGTGCTCAAGTTACCCTCAAAGGCGCAGGAGGTTCTTGGCAAGAATTGCTGGACAATTTCAACCAAATGTCTGCTAACCTAGCACAGCAAATCAAAAGTATTAATGAAGTTACCTTAGCTGTTTCCCAAGGCAATTTAGCCAAACAAATCAAAGCCCGCAATGCTGGAGAATTTAAGCAACTCACCGATAATGCCAATCAGATGATTAGTAACCTCAAATCTTCCATCAGACAAATGGCAGATGTGGCGATCGCAGTTGCATCTTCTTCCGAAGAACTCACCGCAGTGAGTAAAGAAATGACCGCTAATGCCGAACAAACAGCCGAACAAGCAACTGCTGCATCCGCCTCAGCAGAACAGGTGAATCAAAACACCAGTACAATTGTCACTGCGGTGGAAGAAATGAATGCTAGCATTCGAGAAATTGCAAAAACCGTTGCTAACGGTGCAAAAGTTGCATCTGAAGCCGTAAAAACTGCCGATCGCACCAACGAAACAATTGCGAAACTCGGTCAAAGTAGCATAGAAATTGGCAAAGTCATCAAAGTTATTACGGCGATCGCCCAACAAACAAATTTGCTAGCCTTAAATGCTACGATTGAGGCAGCTAGAGCCGGAGACGCCGGTAGAGGATTTGCAGTTGTAGCCAATGAGGTTAAGGAACTCGCCAAACAAACAGCAAATGCTACCGAAGATATTAGCCAGCGCATAGAAGCAATTCAGTCCGATACCAAAGGTGCAGTTACCGCCATCTCTCAAATTACCAATATTATCAACCAAATTAACGACCTTCAAAGCACCATCGCCAGCGCAGTGGAAGAGCAAACGGCCACCACTAATGAAATCGCTCGCAATATAGCAGAAGCAGCGCAAGGAACCTCAGATATAGCTAAAAATATCGGGATCGTTGCTATTAATGCTCAAACTACGACAATTGGAGCCAGTAATACTTCACAGGCTGCCACAGAACTTGCCCGCATGGCTATAGATATGCAGAAAGTCGTCAGTAAGTTTAAATATTAGTTGTCATTGGTCATTAGTCATTAGTCATTGGTGAAGAGTCAAGAGGAGCCACTGCGTTGCGGAGGACAGTTGCGTGGGCGGTGAGTGCAGCCACACGTGCGGCTATGCCGCCGAGTGGACTGCCGAACCCGAAGGGGTTTCCCGACTTGAGCAAACTGTCCGTTGGGGTTCCCCCCGTTGTAGCAAGTGGCGTTCAAGGGTCAAAAGTCATTTGTCATTTCCCCCCACCCTCTCCCACACTCCCCACACTTCCCACACTCCCCACACTCCTTGTGAAAATATATGCCCAAAATCCGGGTGCTAATTGTTGATGACGCAGTAGTAGTTCGCAGTCGAGTTAGTAAGATATTGTCCAGCGATCCAGAACTAGAGGTGGTAGGAGTTGCGGCTAATGGTCGCATTGCACTGGCCAAGATTCCTCATGTCAATCCTGACGCGATCGTTTTGGATGTGGAAATGCCAGATATGAACGGTTTAGAAACATTAACGGCAATCCGCGAAATTTATCCCAACCTCCCGGTGATTATGTTTAGCACGGCTACGTACACCGGAGCAACTGCAACACTGGAAGCTCTGTCTTTGGGTGCTTCAGATTATGCAACAAAACCTAGTAACTTAGGAAGTGTGGAGGCAACTAACCAACATATCCGTGAGGAATTAATTCCCAAAATTAAAGTATTTGGTGCCGGAAATAATTTAGTCTCCTCACCAAGTACAATTAGTGATTTAGTTGTTGCTCCCGTTGATAGACGTATAGAACAGGTAGATGTTGTTGCAATTGGGGTTTCTACAGGAGGGCCCAATGCCCTAACCAAACTACTTCCTGCGCTACCAGCTGATATAGGGGTTCCCATCTTGATTGTGCAACATATGCCAGCAATGTTTACAAAACTATTGGCGGAAAGATTAGCTTCTAAATGCCAAATTCGGGTAGATGAAGCAGTTTCCGGAGCAATACTAGAGCCTGGGCAAGCTTGGATTGCACCGGGAGATTTCCACATGGTTGTACAACGTCAAAAAGATGTCGTGCGACTTCTTACCCATCAAGCACCACCAGAAAATTCCTGCCGTCCTTCCGTAGATGTACTGTTGCGTTCGGTAGCACAAGTGTATGGTGGAAAAGCGATCGCAGTCATACTGACGGGGATGGGACAAGATGGGTTACATGGCTGTAAATGTATCCGGGAAGCAGGCGGACAAGTACTAGCACAGGACAAAGCCAGTAGTGTAGTTTGGGGAATGCCGAGTTTTGTTGCGAACGCCGGACTAGCCGATAAAATACTTTCTCTTGACCAAATGGCAAGTGAAATTATCCGCCGAGTTCGTTACAATCAAGTTCCTCTTTCAGGTCTGTAATGAAACAGACTATGGGCATAAGCACCAGTGATTTTCAATTTCTCCGAGAATTAGTTTACAAGCATTCAGCAGTTGTCTTGCACGCTGATAAAACTTATTTAGCAGAGCTATACTTACAGCCAATTGCGGAATCAGCCGGATTCGCTACAATAGCTGATTTAGTCAATTACTTAAAAACTCAACCTTTCAGCAGTCTTCACAGCCAGGTAATTGAGTCACTAGTTACCAATGAAACATCCTTTTTTCGAGATTATCATCCCTTTGAAGCACTAAAAAAATATGTGCTGCCAGAGTTGATTGATAAAAAAGCCATTGAGCGATCGCTGAATATTTGGTGTGCAGCCTGCTCTCATGGGCAGGAACCTTACAGCATCGCTATGCTAATTAAAGAACATTTTCCTATACTTGCCAATTGGTCTGTCAAAATAATTGCCAGCGATTTTTCTAGCAAAGTCTTAGCCAGAGCCAGACAAGGACGTTATAACCAACTAGAAATTCAGCGCGGACTACCGAAAAATTTGCGCGATCGCTATTTTCAGCAACTAGATCGCGACTGGCAAATTCACGAGGAAATTCTTCAAATGGTGGAATTTCGCCAGATAAATCTCATACAATCTTGGCCTTACTTTCCCAAAAGTGACGCGATATTTTTACGCAACGTTTTAATTTACTTTGATATCCCAACCAAAAAAGCCTTACTCAAAAAAATCAAGCAGCAACTAAGTCCAGATGGCTACTTATTTCTCGGTAATGCTGAAACAACTATTAACCTAGATGCATCATTCAAGCGCGTTCAATTTGATAAAGCTATCTGCTACAGATTAAATAATTAATTACTTCCCGATAAACCTAAAATTCAAAACTTCATAAATACAGCCTTTTTCACATCATTAAATATACTTAGATTAAGGTAGGGTGGGCAATGCCCACCCTATTTTTAAATTGGGAATCTTCAATTATAATTAAGCACTTTTTTGCTGAACATTCGTCATCAAACTTTGAGGGATTGCACCCTACATTCATCCGCCAATTATCAGGTGACAATGAAAGCACGCAAAGCATTGACTACAGCGCTAATTAGTATAGCAACTGTACTAGCAAATATTCCAGTTAAAGCAGAATGGGCACCGCAAGCTGTTGTAGATGGAGTATATGCAGGCATTCAACATATTCATGGTTATAAAGCGACACCACAATTAATTTGGAATGTTGCTAGAGGCTCTCGTAGTAGTTGTGGGCGTATTTACGGTAGTTTATATTGCAAACTAAACCACACTGTATATATCACCAGACAAGATATTCAAATGGCATATCAATTTGGAGATGCAGCTTTAGCTTATATAGTCGCCCATGAATATGCTCATGCCATGCAAACTGCCTATGGATTTCAACCACGGATTACACCAATATCCGAACTCCAAGCAGATTGTTTAGCAGGAGTTTATTTAGGGTTAATTCCTAATATTACTTTAGATGAACGCGATACTTTAGAAATTGCTAGCCTAGCCTATCACATCGGCGATTATGACTGGGGCAGCAAGCACCATCACGGAACCCCCGAACAACGAGTTAAAGCAGTTGTTTTGGGCATGAAAGGCGCAGTTAATGGCAGAGGTTTCGCTGCTTGTCGCGTTTAAGATCGCGTCCGTATTCATAATCCCAATAAAAAACTTGAGGGGCAGGTTTTCCCTGCCCTTTTCAACAAATTTCCCCTAAAACAAAATTTAATTACGAATTATTTTAATTTGCCTTAGGTCGAGTAAATTCAGAAGGCGATTTAAATTTCATCACCGGCACATCTTTAAGCGCCTTCTCCATAAAATCCTTCCAAACAGGAGTCACCATACCTCCACCTGTCGCACCACTAGCTAATTGTTTGTTGTCATCTCTTCCTACCCAAATAGCAGTTGTTAATTGCGGTACAGAACCAATAAACCAAATATCTTTTTCAGCAGAAGTTGTACCTGTTTTACCTGCGACTGGCCGATCTAGTGCAGCACCTTTACCAGTTCCTTCTTTGACTACCGTCTGCATCACATCTATTAATGCGGCTGATGCCCAAGGGTCAAGAACTTGCTGAGGTTTAGGAGTATTATCTAACAATACATTGCCACTACTATCAGTAATCCGAGCAATTACCGTTGGTGGTGATTGCCAGCCGTAATTAGCAAATGTTGCATAAGCACTAGCCATTTCCAATGGTGTCACACCAATTGCACCCAATGGTAAAGAACTGACAGCAACCATTGGACTCGTAATTCCCAAGGTACGGCAGGTATCGATGACTTTATTCATTCCCACAGCTTTGCCAATCTTGACCGCAGGCACATTCCGAGACAATGCTAAAGCAGTACGAATCGGCATTGCGCCCATAAAACCACCATCGTAATTGCGGGGATAGTACCAACCATCACCATCGCGATAGCTAACTGGAGAATCGACTATCGTTGTACTTGGTGTAAACTTCCCACTCGCAAAGGCAGTATAGTAAACAAATGGCTTAAAAGAAGATCCTGGTTGACGTAGCGCTTGAGTTGCGCGGTTAAATTCGCCAGCTTTTGAATCTATACCACCCACCAAAGCTTTAATAAAGTGCGTGCGGGGATCGATAGCTACTAAAGCCATTTGATTTTTATATAATCCCCGACCTTCGAGGGTTTTATGCCACTCTTTAATAGTGTCTTCTGCTAACTTTTGGAAATTGGCGTCTACTGTCGTTTGTACGCGCATTCCACCTTTAAGCAATGCAGCACGCCCAAACTTTTTAATGATTTCTTGAACTGCGGTATTGCTGACATAAGGAAGGGCACTACCTTGAAACGATCTAATCTTGCCCAGTTTGATTTTTTGCTGGAGAGCCTGATTATATTCTTGCTCGTTAATCCATTTTAATTCCAGCATCCGCCCCAGCACTTCTTTTTGTTTTTGTTTTGCCAGTTTCATGTTCACAAACGGGCTATATTGCTCTGGCGCTTGGATTAAACCTGCCATCATTGCAGATTCGCCTAAAGTCAAATTTGCTGCTGATTTGTCAAAGTAAGTTCGTGCTGCGGTTTGCACGCCATAGTTATTGTGACCCCAATAAACTTGATTGAGGTACATTTCTAAAATTTGGTCTTTCCCAAAAATTTGCTCTAACCGAATTGCCAGTACCGCTTCTGCTATTTTGCGAGTAAAAGCACGCTTCTTAGATAGGAAGATATTTTTCACCAACTGCATGGTGATTGTAGAACCCCCCTCCCGGACGCTACCTGCTGCCCAATTGACTAACGCAGCACGTCCAATACCGGCGGGGTTAATACCGTGGTGAACGTAGAAGTGGCTATCTTCACTAGCTAATACTGCTCGTTTTAAATTTGGGGAAATATCATCTAGTGGTACAACTTTCCTGTTAGCTTCCCCATGTATACCTGCTAAAAGCTTACCTTTAATGTCATAGATATAAGTTGTTTCTTCTGGAAAGAAGTTTCGTAGTTGTCTAACATCTGGTAAATTACGAAAACTAATCGCTAAACCAACCAGTCCTCCAGCCAGAACAGAACTTGTCAGCATAGCGATCGATAAGAGAGTAACACCAGCTACTTGACCTACTTCTCTGAAAAACTCGACATTAGGTGAAGTAGTCCGAGTGCCTACATGGTCTGTAAAAACTTTTGACGAAGACACAGCAATTGTACTCCCTCAGTTACAAATACGAACTAAAATTTATGCAATGAAGATTTAGCCAGATACCTTTTGGCAAGTACAGGAATCTGAATTTGGTTATTGAAAAAATCTACGTATATGTAGTAGGCATTACCTACTAAAACTCCGATCTATGGGCACTGCCCACTTTCCTCTCCTACGTAGATTTTAAAAATAATTAAGTATGAATCCTATATACTACTTTGATAGTTACCAAAGTAAATAATTGCCAGCTGATATTAAATATTTTATGTGTGTGTAGAGTGTAGCGGAGCAATAATAATAAATCTTCTACTTAAAGATAGAAATACCTGTTTTATGTACTTAGTTTTTATTAAGAAATATCAATTAGTTAAGAAACTTAAACTGTAGGATAAAATTTCACTCACTTTAGCTAAAATCCCCAACTTATTCAAGAAGTCGGGGAGCTAAATCCAATATTTAAAGTGTCTGAGAAACGCTAGAGAAACAGCCTCAACCTTTTTACAAATCTAGCTTTTTTTACTCATCATAAATTTGTTCGCAATCAAATCTACCTTTAATTTGTTGATTGTAAAAGCTACCTATTGAATCAGAAGAATAAAAATCTTCCCAAGTTTCTCGATCTACTCCAAAATACTGATATACTGCGCCATTACGAAACTCAACCTGCAAAGTTTGCTCGTTACTATCGTAGGCAATTGTGCTAGCCATTGATGAACTAACTGGTAAGAAGGCAATTGGTTCTTCTTGAGGAGGAAGTGCCGCAGGTTCAGCTACAATCTCGTTGAGTTCTCGCAATCCTTCATAAGCTTGGATGGGTGCGGGAATTTCTAAAAATTCTATTTCATCACCTCGATCGAGCAATAACTGTAAGTGTCCGTCAGAATGAGCGATCGCAATCAAGCTACTCAAATCCATTTTCGATAACTTCATTAATTTTGCTCTCCTGTTGGCGTAGAGATGATATTTTTCAGTTGATAGTGTTAAATTCTTATGCAAAATCAAATCGCTTAATAATACATTTGTACTATATAAGCGGTTGACTGTCAAGCTTTGCCAAGAAAAATGCACAATCATTGCAATAAGAGTACAGTTGGCAATGAATTACCCTTTTGGAGCAGCATTTTTACCGGAATTGCCGCTGATTTTGGCGGGGCCAATCTTACAACATACAGATTCCGAATCAGTTACAGTTTGGGTAGCACTCAAAAAACCGTGTGAGGTGCTACTTCAGGTTTACGATACAGCCAACAACGGTACTTTAATTACAGATTGTGTATTTGAAGGCAGACGTTCTACTTATGCGTTAGGAGAATCGCTGCATATTGTGGCGGTAACAGCTGAATCTGCGAGTGGGTATTTGTTGAGTAGCGATCGCATATATGCATACGACTTACAATTTATCGAGAAATCTTCCCAGAATCGGCAAACATTGCTGCAAGCCTTGTGTTCTAGCCGCTTTCCCACCGCTAACATCAGCTATTTTGCCCATCAAAAACCTACATTCGTCTTACCACCAGCCGATTTACAAGATTTGCGAATTGTGCATGGTTCCTGTCGCAAACCCCACGGTGATGGCTTCGATACCCTACCAATTCTCGATTGCTTGATTGAAAAAGCCGCCAACCAGCCGCGACAACGACCTCATCAACTTTTCCTTACAGGCGACCAAATTTATGGAGATGATGTAGCCGATCCGCTATTGTGGGTATCCAGTCAGTTGGGCGATGCGCTGCTGGGTTGGGAAGAACAACTACCTTTGACACAGCAAACAGCTACAGATGCTAGTTATTACACCCCAAAGCAACTACCTCCCGGACATCGGGCTGAGGTAGCAACTAACCAAGCTGGTTTCACCGCCGGATTGCACAATAAAACTGCCAAAGTTAGCAGTCACCTGCTGAGTTTGGGAGAGTATTACGCATCTTACCTGTTAGCTTGGTCTCCAGTCTGCTGGCCGACAACCTTACCTCAGGGACGGGAAGTCATGGATGGTTATCGAGTCAGCCGACGCTGGGACAAAGAAGTGCGAGATATGCAGCAATTTATCCATACTCTTTGGAAAGTGCGCCGTGCTTTGGCGAATATTCCCATGTATAGTATCTTCGATGACCATGATGTCAGCGATGACTGGAATCTCAACCAAGCTTGGTGTTTGCGCGTATTAGGACGACCTTTGGGGCGCAGAACCGTTCAAAATGCGCTGTTAGCTTATGCAGTTTTTCAAGCTTGGGGCAATACACCCAAACAATTTACATCCGGTCAACCTGGAGAAAAATTATTGCAAGCGGCTGAGAAATGGTCTGCTGCTGGTGGAATGGATGGTGTAGCCTGGGATGCGATCGCCCGTTACTTAGGAATGCCACCTACCAACCCCAGCACAGGCTTACCAGAGTTTATCCAATATGACTCAGTATTGGTACTAGATCGCGATCCAGAAGCGCTGACCTGGCATTATACAGTGCGGAGTTTTTGCCATGAAGTGATTGTTTTAGATACACGTACATGGCGGGGTTATCCTGCGGATCAAAAACCAATTGCACCGCCAATGCTGCTATCTCCCCCAGCCTTTAACCAGCAACTTTCTCAACCTTTAGAACAAGCAACCCATAAACCCAAAGGGCGATCGCCAATGCAAGCTACATTTGTGATTGCACCGACAAATCTCTTTGGTTTAAAAGTAATTGATTGGATTCATCATTGGCACTTACACCGTGAAAAAGTTTATGGTGTAGATGTGGGGGATGCTTGGAACATTAATTACGAAGCATTGGCGCAATTTCTCACAACTTTATTTGAGCAACGTCAACAAGTAATTGTTTTATCTGGAGATATTCATTACAGTTCCGTTGTCCGATTATCTTATACCAGAACTTCTCTAGGTTCTCAAACAAATTCTGTATTAGTGCAGTTAACTGCTAGCCCTTTTAAAAATGAAGAGACTATTACTCGCATTATTCATACACGACTCAAACAATGGCTGTTACCAGAAACAAGCCGACATTGGATAGGCTGGTCAAATCCACCTTATATGGTAGAAATTTCTGATAGGAAATCCCGTCGCAATTATCTGTCACATCATCAGCCTGAATGGCATGGTGTCATGGAATGGGTTCACCGAACCAGCACGCAAACTGCTGATTTTGGCAATAATGTCTCATGGCTGATTAATTCTCGACGACAAGCAAAAAACCAGAAATGGAGATGGTTGCAGTATTTAACTTGTTGGAAATTACCTTGGTTGCAAGATGGGCGAGAAGTGATTGGATTAAATAATTTAGCCTTAGTTCAGTTTGAGATAGATGGCAATAGCGATCGCAAAGTTATTCAAGATCTGTATTGGTTTTCTACTTGGTATCCTACTGAAATTGTTTATACCCGCTTTGAAAGTCAATTAAGCGATTCCAAATTCCAACTGCAAAATCGAACTTCTTAACTATCAATAACTGGTATTTTTAATACAATACCTTTTACGGAAATACTATTGTCTAAAAGTCACATTTAATCTAAAAAATTCTAATTGAATAAGGTAGCAATATATATTAAAATTCATTGCAAGTAAACGAAGGGGAGTAGAGCAGGTGATGCCAACTCTACACTGAAGCAATGAAAATAGCTGTTGTAGTTGGATATTTTCCCGTATTATCGGAAACATTTATTGTCAATCAAATTATAGGTGCAATCGACCGAGGGCATAGAGTTGATATATACGCTTATCAACCAGCTAATACTACTAAAGTACATCCAAATATTAAGAATTATCAGTTGTTAAATCGGACTGTTTATCAACCGCATATACCGCTAAATTACTTTTTACGGCTCCTGAAAGCGATAAAATTACTAATTACAAATTTTCGGAAAAATCCTTTAGTTCTACTGCGATCGCTAAATTTTTTCAAATATGGCAGATGGGCAGCTTCTTTAAGATTATTTTATTCAGTTATACCTTTATTAGAGTCTAATTCCTACGATATCATTCATTGTCAGTTTGGCACATTTGCCCGCGAAGCCATAATTTGGCGCGATATCGGTGCGATTAAAGGAAAGTTGATTACTTCGTTTCGCGGCTACGATATCACCTGGTTTGTGCATGAATATGGAGAACATATTTATGACGAACTCTTTAAAAAAGGTGATTTTTTCTTAGCCAATTGTCAATACTTTCAAAAAAAAGCGATTCAAATAGGATGCGATCGCCAAAAAATTGTTGTACATGCTTCGGGAATAGATTGCAGCCAGTTTAAATTTAAATTCAGACTGGCTCCGGGTGAAAACGATAAAATTTACCTGGCTACAACTTGCCGCCTAATTGAAAAGAAAGGCATAGAATATAGCATCCGTGCTGTTGCTGAGGTAATAAAAATTTACCCTAATATCGAATACAATATCATTGGGGATGGGCATTTAAAAACCGAGTTACAGCAATTAATTAAACACTTAAATGTGGGTGATAAAATCAACCTTTTGGGATGGCGAAATCAGACAGAAATTATTGAAATACTAGATAAATCTCATATTTTTATTGCTCCCAACGTCACAACTCACGATGGGAATATAGATGCTCCCATCAACACTTTAAAAGAAGCAATGGCTATGGGTTTACCAGTCATTAGTACTTTACATGGTGGTATTCCAGAACTGGTAGAAGATAGAATTTCTGGTTTTATTGTACCTGAACGAGATGTTGCAGCAATGGCGGAGAAAATAATTTATTTAATAAAGCATCCAGAAATATGGACAAAGATGGGTAAAGCCGGACGCGCTTATGTAGAAGCAAACTACAATATCAACAAGCTTAACGATGAATTAATCCAAATTTATCAACAAGTCAGTAATAAGAAGGCAGAAGTAGAAAGGCAAAGGGCAGAAGGTAATTCTCATGCAAAGATAGGAGGTATTTAATAAGGTTTTGGAGCTTTGATTTGATTCCGTAACAAAATTTGGGGTGTTAAATCATGTAAAAAAATATTCACAATTTCCTTGCAACCTGTTTTTTACTTCTCTTTCCTTCTGCCTACCGCCTCCTGCCTACTGCCTTTATTTTACTAACAATAGAGAGATGAACTTATCAGCGATCGCCAACTCCCAAGTTACAATTGTTGTTGTTCCACGAGAGCGTTTTAGCTATACACGCGAATCTTTAGAAAGCATCTACGAGCATACAAACTATCCATTTAATTTAATTTATGTAGATGTCAATTCGCCGCCGCATATCAGAGATTATTTACGAGAACAAGCCCAACAAAAGCAATTTCAACTCATTCGCAGCGATAAATACTTGTCGCCAAACTGCGCGAGAAATATCGGACTCAAACAAGTTACTAGCGAATATGTTGTGTTCTTTGATAACGATGTAGTTGTAGCACCAAATTGGCTCAAGCCATTAGTAGACTGTGCGCAAACAACCGGAGCAACTCTAGTTAGTCCGCTTCTATGTCAAGGTACACCTGTACATCAAGAAGTACATTGTGCGGGAGGAGAAACGGGGATACGGGTAGAAAAGCACAGACGGCGGATTGTTGAAAAGATATATTATCAAGGTCGGCAGTTAGCAGATATCAAACCCCAGCTACAACAACAGCCAACGGAGTTAGCAGAATTTCACTGTATGTTAGTACGCACAGAGATATTTCAGCAAATTGGTTTTTTGGATGAAGCGCTGCTTTCCACAAAAGAACACGTCGATTTGTGTATGTTGATAGCTGAGGCTGGCGGTACAGTCTACCTTGAACCCGAATCTCTCGTTACTTATGTACCGGGGCCGCCACTAGAGTGGACAGACTTACATTACTATATGCTGCGGTGGAGCGATCGCTGGGAATTATCCAGCCTGAAACACCTACGCCAAAAGTGGAACCTTAGCGAAGATGAGTATTTTCAAAATCGATACAAACGCTTAGGTTCAAGACGACACATGACAATTATTCACCCATTTGCCAGAAAAGTGTCGATTGGGAACTTTGGCTTTCGGGTGGTAGCTAAAATTCTGCGTCTGATGGATCGGGTATTAAACCGTTGGATAACTAGCTGGTGAATGCGATCGCAGTATCATCCAGGTAGAAGTTTAGTTAGAAATTGGTACATTTTTAAACGCAGCTGTATCTGGGACAAAAATGTCCACATCCTTCACACCATCAGGAACTCTTATCCACACATAAGCATCAGCTGACGCCTTTGGACGTAGCTGCGCTAAAGAAACAGTTCCGGTTGAGCGATTTAAAGCAATTGCTTTGTAGGTTTCGCTGGTTTCAGGGTTGCGAGCTGTAGTACTAGCAACCGATATAATATCACTACCGCCAACTCCATCTGTAGCTTGACGACGGATGCGCATCTGCACGTTCACCACATCACGGTTTCCAGTTTGGGGATCTTTAATCCGTTTTGCTGAAAGTAACTCAACTTCCGCCTTATTACCAAACGCAGGCTGGACAAATTGACCAGGCTGAATTGCATTTGTTGAGGTAGCGACTGGTGATGGTGTGGTTTCTGGCGATGCTGTTGGTTCTGGGGTATTTGATTGTGTGGTAGATATTGGAGGAGTAGTATTACTTTGCGTACTAGTATTAGTGGTATTTAGCGTCTGTCGCAGTGTGAAAACTTCGTAAGCTGCATAGCCACCACATATTAAAGCTACAGTCGAAAGGAATACAGCCACAACCGACAGAAATGTATTCACACCACTACCTCAATTTCATATTGCTTTAAATACAGGTTTGTTCACCTTCGGATTTTATGATGCCATAAATTATGCGTATGTATTAAATAAGCCACAATCTTTCCTAAACTAATTTAAACGCTGCATTGAATTTGAAGAACGCAGTCAGTTAGACATTCAGACCCTCAGAGCTTATAAACTAGTTGATGCCTACATCTCCAAACTAAAGTACACGCACCTAGTATTTATACTTCGGATCGTCTTATGTCACGGTGAGAAATTATCTGTAGGGTTGGCGTTGCCCACCCTACGTCTTTGGATATATATGATGTAACAGCGAGAAATAATGAAGCAGCAGCGTTTAAATTCTCAGCTACCGGAAGTTATTTATACACCCGAAAGTAGATTGAGACATCCCCTAAAATTGGGTAAACAAATGTGGCGAGACTTGCTAGCTTCTCGCGAACTTGCTTGGCGGCTAATGGTGCGAGATATTAGCGCCCAATATCGTCAATCTTTTTTAGGAATAGCCTGGGCTTTTTTACCACCAATAATTATGGCATTGGGCTTTACCCTCGCTCATGATGCTAATGTCATTAATATTCAAGCGACAGATTTACCTTATCCCGCTTATGTGATGTTCAGCACTGCATTATGGCAAACCTTTGTCGAAGCTTTAAATGGGCCAGTGCAAGCTGTTATCTTAGCAAAACCGATGTTAGCAAGAGTCAACTTTCCCAGAGAAGCGCTGATTTTAGCAAAAATAGGCGAGGTATTTTTTAACTTTGGTATCAAGCTAATTTTGATCGTGGCATTTTTTCTCTGGTTTCAAATCTCTGTAACTTGGACAGCCATTCTCGCACCTGTAGCCATAATTAATTTAGTTTTACTGGGAATATTTTTCGGTATTTTATTAGCACCATTTGGAGTCTTATATCAAGATATATCTAGAGGACTCAGTTTAATAACAGGCTTTTGGTTATTCTTAACTCCCGTAGTTTACCCAGTACCAAAACAAGGAATATTTGGGTTTTTAGTACAGCTTAATCCCGTCACCCCTTTATTAGTAACAGCGCGAGAGTTAGCCACAACAGACGTAATCTCATATCCTTATCGTTTTTGGTTAGTAAGTGCAATTACTTTAGTAGGATTATTAATAACCTGGGTTGCCTTCCGTTTAGCTATGCCTTTTGTGGTTGAAAGAGTTAGTTCTTAATAGGAGCATCCCACTTTTTTAATCAATACCCTAGAAAGCTATTGCTAAACGAACAAAGCCTGCCTACTCAAGCGAAAAAACACTGTTTCAGAACCGAGCAGTTTCTACAATTACTTACCCCTTAAGGGGACTGAAACAAGCAGTAAGAATAATTGTAGTGAAACCCAACACTCCAAAGTCTTGTAATTGTAGGGTTTCACTTCTTTCAAACGCCACTTTGCTCAAGTCGGCAAAGCCGCCCACGCAAGTGGCTCCCCAACCTACGCATCTGTCTCATTTTTTTCTAGAACTGTATTGCTTAATGAACCGCTTCTGTTTGATTCTTAAGTTGAGATGCAATCAAAGGCACTTTAGGCGCGAAGAAAAATCCCATCAAACTTGCAAAGAGTATGGGTGTGAAGGGACTGAAGTTAGTTAGTTTTGATAATAGTAAAGTGGTGCTAATTGGTGTGCGCGTCACGGCTGCATTAATAGCAGCCATTGTAGAAATCATTGCTAAGGCGGGATTGACTCCTGGAATTAAGATTGCTACTGCTTTACCTACACAAGCACCAGTAAAAAATAAGGGGATGATAAATCCACCACGCCAACCACCTGTGACAGTCATGCTGATTGCAGCCATTTTACCCAAAGCTAGCAGCAAAAGAAAAATAGCAGAAAAGTTAGTAGTAACGACAGATTCCAATTCTTCATGACCAAAATAACGGGTTAGCGGCAAAACAGCTGCTAAACTGCCCAATCCTAAGCCTGCAATTGTGGTGCGCACATAGATAGGCCCGGGGATATGAGAAAATAAGCGATCGCAACTGCGAAAAATGCCGATAAAAATCCATCCTGCTACCGCCCCTAGAATACCAAAGGCGATCGCCAAAGCAAAATCATCAATATTTACCAAGTTGTATTGCGGAAAATTCCAAGTCGGTGCAATTCCTAAACGTGTAATTGCTGCAAACACCAAATAACTAGCGCAACTCGAAACAATCGCAGGCATCAAAGCTTCGTAATATTCCACAATATGCTGGTGGTGTAAAATCTCTAGGGCAAACATCGCACCCCCAAGCGGCGAGCCAAATAAAGCAGTGAAGCCAGCCGCCATCGCTGCTAAACTCATAGATCTGAGATCTTCTCCTTGGAGTTTTAAGCGATCGGCTACCCAAGTACCAAAGGAACCAGTTACTTGTACTAGTGGTGCTTCTGGCCCCGCACTACCGCCAGCTGAGATGCTGACTAAAGAAGAGATAATCATTGAGGGATTTTTCCGAGTATCCAGCCGTCCGTTGCGAAAGTGAATGTTATCAACTATCGCAGCAATTTCGCCTGGATTCCCCAGAAAATGAATCGCTAACCCAATTAATAAACCGCATAGTGGCATGACAAAAAGCAGACTCGCACCCTGAAATTTTTGCAAGCCATGAACCAGCAGTTCTAGAACATTCCAATACAAACCAGCAAACAAACCGCTAACAGTCCCTACAGCAGCCCAGCATAAAACCCAGCGGGAAATCATCAAAGGATGTCGCTTTGCCAAGCCAAAAAGTTGAGAAAGTGTCCAACGTTGAGTTTGGTTGCTAGCTGGAGGCTTATTCGGTAGCACTGCTGATTTCCTGTTTTGAAACGAAAGTTACAGAATATTTACATTTTCTATAGTAGAGGTTATTGGCTAGCTAAATCATCTCCAGTCCTTATCAGAAGTATTTAAGCCTCTAGATAGTGTGTGCCTTGCAAGTAGAAAATCTAAGCTTGGCGTAGAAGTTAGGGGAAATAGTCATGAATAAAGAAACTGTTCCTAGTCAAGCCGAAAAGATGAATCCAGAAGGTGATGCATCACAATTAAGTCCAGAGGTACTAGACAAAATTAAACATCCTCCAAAAATGGACGATGTCATCCGAGAACAATCCGCAGAAGAACGCAGATCCAACCCAGCGTTAGTACCGGAAATGCTGGATGAACCAACTGATGAACTTATCGGCTTCACTAAAGAGTAGAAATACTACTGAGTTAAGGCGGTGAAAAACCGCCACTATACAAATAAAACCTACTAACCCAAAGCATAAAAAGCGTTAGTTAAATATAAAAAATAATAAATATTAAACTTTTCAGCACTAACAATCTTTTACAAGTTGAGGAAGCCATTTATTATGGCTTTTTCTATCTTTAGAAAGTTGCTTAGTTAATTAAAAAGAAATTAATTTACATTAATGGCAGTAGATTTTAACTGTCTTAGTCAACAGTTCCTTCAAAAATGAAGAAACTGCTAGATATTTTTGAGTTGTTACCAAAATCTGATGCTTATTTGCAATGAAGCTACAATTTTTAAGCTAAGAAAATTTAAGTTTATTAAACTTTTTCATTCATTGTTTAAGCATTTCGTTAACAGGTGACACAAAAGAAACCTTTTTCAAGGTATTCGGTGTTTTTATTTCCTAATTATTAAGTCGAGCGATCGCTACATTGATAATGTTGTACCGCAAGCCAATAAACAAGCTGCAAAAATTCATTCAAAAACAAAGTTTTTTGCATATAGGAGTTTTTCTAGCAAGTCTGTTGGGCATCGTATTGTTCAGTTGGATAGCGCTTTCGCAGCAACCTGTCACCCTGAATATTTTAATGACTGCCCCTGATGCCCAACCTTGGAGACAGGGTTTAATTAGAGACTTCGAGGCGGAAAACCCAGGCATTCGTATTAATCTGGTTGAAGGGCCGAATGCCACAAATTTGCTTGAAGACTTATATACTTCATCTTTTATTTTGGGTGAATCCCCTTATGACCTGATTAATATGGATGTGATTTGGACATCCAAATTTGCTGCTGCTGGATGGTTGCTACCTCTGGGCGATCGCGTTTCCAAGGAAGAGTTGGCAGCATTTTCGCCCAAAGATGTAGAAGGGGGGCGTTATCAGGATAAGCTATATCGCCTGCCAGTGCGTTCCGATGTAGGAATGCTCTACTACCGAGAAGATTTAATTAAACAAGCAGGATTGAAACCGCCGCAAACCTTTCAAGATTTGATGCAAATTTCCCAAACATTGCAGCAGAAAGACAAGGTGAATTGGGGCTATGTTTGGCAGGGTCGCCAATATGAAGGACTCGTGGCGATGTTTGTGGAAGTCCTCGATGGTTTTGGTGGTTTCTGGGTGAATCCCGACACCCTAGAAGTTGGACTAGATCGACCAGAAACAATAAAAGCCATTGAGTTTCTGCGGAATACCGTTAACCAAGGCGTTTCACCTCCCGGAGTTACAACTTATCAAGAAGAAGATACCCGGCGCTTATTTCAAAGCGGTCAAGTAGCATTTCTTCGCAGCTGGCCTTATGCATGGCCTTTAGCCCAAGCAGAAAATTCGCCAATCCGAGGCAAAATTGGCATTCAACCGATGGTTCACGCTCCTGGTCAAACGGGAGCAGCTTGTCTAGGCGGCTGGGGTTTAGGAATTGCCAAATCTTCTAGACATCCCGAAGAAGCTTGGAAAGCAATTCAGTACTTTACCAGTCGCGAAGCACAGCGCCGCTTCATTTTGACCGCAGGTTATGTGCCCAGCCGCCGGGAACTATTTACAGACCCAGAGATTGTTGCCAAATATCCTCACTATCCCAAATTACTGGAGGCCGTAGACAACGCAGTTTTACGTCCACCCATTGCCCAATACGCTCAAACCTCAGATATTTTGCAGCGTTATCTCAGTGCCGCCCTATCCGGTCGCATGAATCCCGAACGCGCCATGCAAGCTGCTGCTGCGGAAACGCGCCGACTGTTAGAAGCGGGGAGGAGAGGATGAGGAGAGTGTGGGGAGTGTGGGGAGTGTGGGGAGTGTGGGGGGACAAGGTGAGACCAGCGCTGCGGGAGGGTTTCCCTCCGCAGGCGACTGGCGAACCCGAAGGGAGAAATGATAAATAACAAATGAATATTGCCTTATTTCCCATGCCCATTAACCAATGACAAATGACTAATAACAAATGACTAATTTTACACTCCGAAGTCGGGAACAAAGGACAGCTTGGATATTACTCACGCCAGCGTTACTGCTGCTGTTGTTTGTATTTGCTTACCCGATTTTACGAGCATTCTGGTTAAGTGTATTTACGAGGAATCTGGGTACAGAGTTACAACCCGTATTCTCTGGTTTGGATAATTACGTGCGGATGGCGGGTGATGGTCGCTTTTGGCAGAGTTTATGGGCGACGACGGTGTTCACAACATCATCAGTAATTTTAGAACTACTGCTAGGGCTGGGTATTGCTCTGGTTCTCAATCAGGCATTTTTTGGTCGGGGTATCGTGCGTACAACCGCCATTCTACCTTGGGCGTTGCCGACGGCTTTGATTGGTTTGGCATGGGCTTGGATTTTTAACGACCAGTTTGGCGTTGTCAACGATATTCTGCTGCGGCTGGGACTGATTAAAACGGGAATTAACTGGTTAGGAGATCCAACGCTGGCAACGATCGCAGTAATTTTTGCTGATGTTTGGAAAACTACGCCTTTTATTAGTATCTTGCTGCTAGCTGGGTTGCAGTCGATATCACAAGACCTTTATGAAGCTTACTCAGTTGATGGGGCAAATGCTTGGCAACAATTCCGCAATATTACCCTGCCACTGCTGCTACCGCAAATCTTAATTGCAGTGTTATTTCGATTTGCTCAAGCTTTCGGAATTTTTGACTTGATTGCTGTAATGACTGGGGGTGGCCCTGGTGGCGCTACGGAAGTGGTGTCGCTGTACATCTACTCTACAGTGATGCGCTACTTAGATTTTGGTTATGGAGCAGCTTTAGTAGTAGTGACATTTTTAATATTAATTGCTGCGGTGGCGATCGCTAGTTTCTTGCTAAAAAAATCTCGTGCCAAATCAGGAGCCATTTAACTCATGAGTGTAACTCCCCAAGCAGTTCCCACGACTCCAAAACCAACAGGAGAAAGTAAGTTTTCTTGGAAAAAAATCTTGCTACCCATAGCAGTTGCATTAGTAGTACTATTCAGCCTAGCGCCAGCCTTATGGCAATTGCTAACCTCGTTTAAAGTTAACGAAGATATTGCCGCCGTTCCTACTGTTTATTTTCCGACGCGATTTACTTTCAATCACTACATTGAATTATTTACTCGTCGGCCGTTTTGGCGCTACATCTTCAACAGTGCTGTTGTATCGATTACTTCTACAGCTTTAGCTTTAGCAATTGGCGCACCTGCGGCTTATGCTTTGGCAAGGTTACGTCCTTGGGGTGGAAGAATTATCCTCGCTAGCATTCTGATCGTGACTTTATTTCCGGGAATTTTGTTGTTCTTGGGACTGTTAGAAATTATCCAAGCGCTGAGACTGGGTAACAATTATTTGGCGCTGATTATTCCCTACACTGCAATTAATTTACCGCTAACAATTTTAGTGCTGAGAAGCTTTTTCGAGCAATTACCCAAAGACTTAGAAGATTCCGCCAGGGTCGATGGCTACAACACCTTTCAATTACTGTGGCAAATCGTCCTACCTATGACTCTTCCCGCTTTGGTGACTACGGGAATTCTCACCTTTATTTTCGCTTGGAACGAGTTTATCTTCGCGCTCACATTTATGACTCGTGAAGAATTGAAAACAATTCCCGTAGCGGCTGCTCAATTGGGTGGTGCATCAGTATATGAAATTCCCTACGGCCCCATCGCTGCTGCAACTGTCGTGGGGACTGTCCCCTTAGTGTTACTAGTTTTGTTGTTTCAACGCAGGATTGTCCAAGGTCTGACCGCTGGCGCTGTCAAAGGATAAGAAAAATGGCTAAACTCGAACTCATAAATTTGAATAAAACCTATAATCCCAAAGTCGTCCCTGTCAAAGACGTTAGCTTAACTGTAGATAACAATGAGTTTCTGACTTTGCTTGGCCCTTCCGGCTGTGGTAAATCTACCGTCCTACGCATGATTGCAGGTCTGGAAGAACCTACGCGCGGTCAAATCAGAATTGGGGATGTAGATGTTACTCATAAACGACCAAGCGATCGCAATATTGCAATGGTATTTCAAAGCTATGCACTTTATCCCCACATGACAGTGTACGAAAACCTCGCTTCTGGACTGAAGCTGAAAAAAGTACCAACCGCAGAAATTAAACGGCGCGTCGCAGAAGTGGCAGATGTGTTGGGATTAGGAGAATTAATCAACCGCAAGCCCGGTCAAATGTCTGGCGGTCAACGCCAACGGGTTGCGGTCGGTCGTGCTTTGGTGCGCAACGCCGATGTGTATTTATTAGATGAACCTTTGAGTAACTTAGATGCACTGCTACGGGAAAGAGTGCGCGCCGACCTCAAGCAGATTTTTGCCGCCCAAAAAGTCCCAGTAGTCTACGTCACCCACGACCAAACCGAAGCGATGACACTTTCCTCAAAAGTTGCATTGCTCAACGATGGCTATGTTCAGCAACTTGACTCACCCGATCGCATCTATAACCATCCAGCTAATCTCTTCGTCGCTGGATTTGTTGGTAGTCCGCAAATGAATTTACTCACTCTACCTTGTCAGGGACGATACGCCATACTAGGTGACTTCCAAGTCCGTCTGCCAGATATCCCAACTGTACCACCGCAAATTGTTCTGGGAATCCGTCCAGAAAATGTCCGCATTGCTCAACCAGGTGATACCCAGACTATCCAAGGGCGAGTGTTTTTAGTAGAAAACTTGGGTATGCATTATTTGGTTAGCGTCAGGGTGGAGGGTTCGCAAACTGAAGCAATTACGGTACGTGCTTTGTTAGCAACAGACCAAAGTTGGAGTGGCGAAGATATTATATTGGCATTACCCCCGGAAGATATTCACTGGTTTGATGTTCAATCTGGCGATGCTTTAGTCAAGAGGCAAATGTTAAATGTGAGGAACTAATACCGCACAATAGAATTCACTCACCTAGTTTTGTGATTGGTATTCTTCATAAATTCTGAGAGCAGCTTCTAGGTATCGATCTAATAGAGAGCGATCGCATAGATCGGGTAATAATAATTCAACAGTCATAGTGGTTTCTATTATTCCATCAAGCTCTTGTCCATCTTTAAAAGCTGAGATAGCCCACCACAGTCGAGCTATGGCAGTTTGTATGTCTTCTCTCTCAGGCGAATACCATATTTCTCGAGCAATTTCATCACACTGTGAAGGAGTTAAAACATTTTGCTCTGACATTGTTTGCTCAATATATTTATTAAGCTTAGAGAGTTTGTCCGATTTAATCTCGGATGAATATATGTGTATGCATTCTACTGCCCATTTGATTGCCAAAGTATAGTGATATTTTTGTAGTTCTCGTGCAATTGGATGCGCCCAAAGTATTCTTTTTTGCGCTATAGTTTGTTTGACATTTTCTATTATTTCTTTCAAAAAACTACTAACCTCTATCGCTCGCCATGTAATTAATAATAAGCGAGCAAATAGCTGTCAAAGCTGCCCAACAACACAATGCTTAATTTGGAAAGTTTGTTCGGTATATCAATTTTTATGGCATTGCTGATTCAAGGGATGATTTAATAATTTATCAAATGCGCCCTCTGCATCCTCTGCCTCCTCTGCACCCCCTGCTTGCCTCAATTTATCTCACTATTCTGCAACGCCTAATTTTTATACACTTCCTTTAAGACAGCCTTTTAGCTTCTACAGTCTGCGGTAATTGTAAGGGTTCTGGTAAATTTGGAATTGCTAGTTCCCAACCGTTTGCTAAAGTAAAAATTTTACCTTCATCTCCCACTGTTTGACTGACGACTTCTTCCTCCAGATCTTTTTTGGCAACATAAACTAATAACTGTCCAGCAGCATTTTGACGCAGCATGATTTTCATTTAATTTCCTCAACAGCTTCTAGTTCTTTTTTGCGACAACCAACAATTAAGCCTTTTTCGATAAAATGCACTGCATAGATATAGGAATTTTGCAAAAACGTGCCAATACTGACGATGTAGCCGATGTCTCCCTTTTTTGCTAGTGTTGCCCCAATTTCTTGACCGGGGTATGTGCCATCGTTGCGGATCAGCTTGCGAGTTCTAACTTTTGAACCAATTTCAAAGGCTGGTGGCAAGTCTAGTTCTAATTCATCTAATTGCATCAAATTACCTCTGGGATGGGACTAAACTCAATAGTTCATGCATATCGAGGCTGCGTTTGTTTTCTATTGATTGTTGCCGCACAGCGTCCAAGATGGATTGAGTTTCATCTGGATTTAAATCGATACCCTGTTGTTGTAACAAGTTAGCTACTAAGTGCCGACCTGAATGTTTACCCACAACCAAGCGCCTTTCCCAACCGACCTCTTCGGGTGCGAATGGTTCGTAAGTCACAGGGTTTTGTAAAACACTGTGAGCGTGAATACCAGATTCATGGGCAAAGGTATTTTCACCAACGATCGCTTTCCAAGGCGGTACTTTGCAACCTGATGCTGTGGCTACCATGCGAGACAGTTCTAACAACCTAGTTGTGTCAATTCCTAAATCGATTCCGTGGATGCGTTTAAGTGCCATGACAACTTCTTCTAAGGCGGCGTTACCTGCTCTTTCCCCTAAGCCGTTAACTGTTGTATTCACCGATAAGGCTCCAGCCTGCAACCCAGCTAAAGCATTTGCTGTTGCTAAACCAAAGTCATTATGGGTGTGCATCTCTACAGGAATTGATAAATACGTCACCAATTGCTTGACTTTGGTGTATGTAGTAAAAGGGTCGAGAATGCCGATAGTGTCGCAAAATCGAAATCTGGACGCACCCCACTCTTGAGCATAAATGGCGACATCTAAGAGAAAACTTTCATTGGCTCTGGAAGAATCTTCACCTCCTACCGCTACCCAAAGACCGCGATCGCGTGCAAAACTAATCGCATCTTTGAGTTTGTCTAACATACAGCGCCATTGTCCGTGAAACTTGGCAGCAATTTGAATTTCCGAAACGGGAACAGATATATGTACGCGCTGCAAACCACAGGCGATAGAAGCCTGAATATCTGAAATTGTCGCCCGGTTCCAGCCTAAAAGTTGCGCTTGCAAACCTAAATTTGAAATTGCAGCGATCGCTTGTGTTTCCACTTCTCCCATTGCTGGGATGCCAACTTCTAACTCGCCTACACCAATAGCGTTTAATAATTGAGCGATCGCTACTTTCTCCTCAATATTAAAGGCAACACCCGCCGCTTGTTCTCCATCCCGAAGTGTAGTGTCATTAATAACGATCGCATTCATATACACAACTTCTCTTGTAGGATTTTAAATTTTTGCTTTTAAGTTCAATGACCGAAGAAAGGCACAGAGCAGGAGGTAAAATAACTTTTGATAATTTTTAATTCATTCTCAACTGCCACACGAGCAATTATTAATTTCCATTGCAAACATCTAATAGTTGTTTGAGTTGGTCGATGGATTCTATTTAAAAAGGCAGTCCC
This sequence comes from Calothrix sp. NIES-2098, assembly GCF_963875125.1. Classification (NCBI taxonomy): domain Bacteria; kingdom Bacillati; phylum Cyanobacteriota; class Cyanophyceae; order Nostocales; family Calotrichaceae; genus Calothrix; species Calothrix sp. NIES-2098. The sequence continues at coordinate 5,095,402 of NZ_CAWNKJ010000001.1, read as the reverse complement.
AATATGGGAATAAAAAGGGAGATGAGGCAGATAATATAGAGGGCGTTGCAGAATATTAGGATGAATTGAGGCAAGCAGAGGGAGCATTTGATAAATTATTAAATCATCCCTTGATTCAGCAATGCCAAATAGAGAAATCTGCTCGTCGGAGGCGTTACCATAGGCAACGCCGGAGGCCGACGTTCAGAACTTCGAGGGATGAGAGGACAAGCAGACAAGGCAGAGGACAAATGAATATTGTCTATTGCCTTATTGGCAAATGACAATTTACAACTGACTCTTGCAATAAAGCTATGTGTTAGTTATATCAGGCGGAGGCGATCGCACTATTGCATATATTAGCTTGTACTCAATTACTATCGATCCCGATGCCATCAGAATTTACAAGCTAAAAAAAGTTTTTTTCACGCCAGGGTACTAGTATTTTGAGATGAGAGGTACTGGTATTTATTAGGCTAGAAAGTGAGTTGTTGACTCAAGCTAAACTTTGAACCAAGCGAGACTTGCAGACGCTCTTGTCATAATTTTGTGAATATTTTCCTGTGTACTCATCTGTACTCAGAGATGAAATTTATTGAAAAAAATTTTTCTGTATATCCAGCTACAGTCTACTGTTTTATTGCTAAGTTTCGGAAAAAAATCAGCTTTTACTTTGCGATCGCCTGACCAACAATGCTGCAAAAAGTCTAGAAAACCGTTAGCCTGAGGGGTCAAACCTACCATTTGTTAATAGTATCCTGAGGTTGAGGAAGTTAGTGCGTCTGTATATGTAGACACGATTTTAGATAAAGTTATTTTAAAAATACTTGTTTCAATAAAAAAAGTGTTATTTTAGATACGGAATTGAATTTCGCTAAAAAACTGGAGTAGTCCTTAGTTAATTACTCCAGTTATTTATCTCCAAACTACCTAAGTAAATAGGGCATTTAGGCAGCGAGGAAACACAAACTGAGTACAGATTAGCAAGACCAAAAAACAACTTATATTACGCTCAAACTATTACTAGTATTAGGTTCAAGGCGAGTACATAAATACTTGAACCCCTTCATCATAAATACTCGTAGCCTAACCAAAAAATACTAGTACCCATACCTAAAAACTTTTTGAAAATCTTCTCAAACCTTGGTAATTATAAGGTTCGATTTTTGAGTACAAGCTTAATTAATTTAATAAATTATAAAGAACACTCTCAAGAACCTCTTTTGCAGCGGCTGCTATAAATAAAACATGTAGTGTTAAATACTTAAAGCACTAACAAAAAGTATCGCTAACAACCTAATGCATTAACAAAAACTTGACATTTATAACTATCCAAGGTTGTAGCGATCGGTAATTGAAGATGTGATAGTAGCAAGTCTCGATGAATAGAAGTCACTGCTCTCTAAAGTGCAACGTGACTTTAATTCCAAGCTGAGATTGAAACTCCAGCATCCTCTATCATGCCAGCCCCCAACCCAAATACGTAGCGAAATTCAATGACACCACCTACAGGGCTACTAACTTCTGCCACTACGGAGACAAAAACTCAAGCCAAATCTGGCGGTTGTGGTTGCAGTAGTAAAACTGATGCCACAACTAGCTTAGATGAAAAAATCAAGGCGCGGATTGAGAAACATCCTTGCTATAGCGAAGAAGCACACCACCACTATGCAAGGATGCACGTTGCAGTTGCACCAGCTTGCAACATCCAATGCAACTATTGCAACCGCAAATATGATTGTGCTAACGAAAGTCGTCCTGGTGTAGTTAGCGAATTGCTCACACCAGAAGAAGCAGCACACAAGGTTTTAGTGATTGCTGGAAAAATTCCCCAAATGACCGTTTTGGGAATTGCAGGCCCCGGAGATCCCCTAGCGAATCCAGAAAAGACTTTCCGCACCTTCGAGTTAATTGCCGAGAAAGCACCAGATATCAAACTTTGCCTATCAACCAACGGATTGATGCTTCCCGATTATGTAGATCGAATTAAACAACTGAATATCGATCATGTCACCATAACTATTAATATGGTAGACCCAGAAATCGGCGCGAAAATTTATCCTTGGGTTCACTACAACCGCAAACGCTACAGAGGAATTCAAGGTGTCCGCATTCTGCATGAAAAGCAGATGGAGGGATTGCAGGTTCTCCAAGAAGCAGATATTCTGTGCAAAGTTAACTCGGTAATGATTCCGGGAATTAACGACGAACATTTGGTAGAAGTCAACGAAGTCATTCGTTCCAAGGGTGCGTTTCTGCATAATATTATGCCCTTGATTTCTGCCCCAGAACACGGTACTCACTTTGGTTTGACTGGTCAACGCGGCCCCAATCCTAAAGAATTGAAAGCTGTACAAGATAAATGTTCTGGTAATATGAAAATGATGCGCCATTGTCGTCAATGTCGCGCTGATGCGGTAGGATTATTGGGTGAAGACCGCAGTCAAGAATTTACCAAAGATAAATTCATGGAAATGGCTCCAGAATACAATTTGGAGCAACGCCAAGAAGTCCATGCACAGATAGAGAAATCTCAACAAGAAATCAAAGCTACCAAAGAAAAAGCTGTAGAGACTTTGCAAACAACTGCTCTCAAGAACAGACCAAAAATCTTAGTTGCAGTCGCTACCAAAGGCGGCGGTTTAGTTAACCAGCACTTCGGTCACGCTAAAGAGTTTATGGTTTACGAAGTAGATGGTAGCAGCGCTAAATTTGTCGGTCATCGCAAAATTGACCACTATTGCCAAAGTGGATATGGTGAGGAAGCGACTTTAGACAACATTATTCAAGCTATCTCCGATTGTAAAGCGGTTCTAGTTTCTAAAATTGGTCACTGTCCTCAGGAAGAATTGCAGAAAGCTGGTTTACAGACAGTTGAAGCTTACGACGTAATCGAAAAAGTGGCTTTGGAATTTTACGAGCAGTATATCAAAGGGTTAGAGAAAACTGTTGACCGTTGACTGTTGACCGCTGAAAAAGAGAATCATCATGGTTTACAAGATTACTCGCCAATGTATTTCTTGCGTTAGCGTAGCGAATCCGAAGGAGTCTCGCTGTCGGTCTGTTTGTCCTACTGGTGCTATTAAAATTATCGCAGGCGATCGCTACTGGATTGACTCTAGCCTTTGTACAAACTGTGTTGGTGCTTATGGTGTAGCCCAATGTGCCGCCGAATGTCCGATACAAGATGGTTGCGTAAAAGCACTGACTGATTACTGGGAATCTTGGTTTGCTACTCACGACCGTTTAGTGGCGAAGTTAAAAGGAACTTATCAAGCAGATTACTGGGAACGCTGGTTTAATCTGTACTCTCAAAAACTTTCCGAGCAATTTTCCCAGCGTAAACAAGATGTGATGAGTCTGGAAGCATGAATGTAATTTATTTAGATAATAATGCTACAACCAAGGTAGATGAACAAGTTATACAGGCAATGCTGCCCTACCTCACCGAGTTTTACGGTAATCCTTCTTCGATGCACAGCTTTGGCGGACAAGTAGGAAAAGCAGTCAGAGAAGCGAGAGCGCAAGTTGCAGCTTTGTTGGGTGCAGAAGATTCGGAAATTATCTTCACCAGTTGCGGTACTGAAGGCAATAATGCAGCTATCAAAGCCGCTTTAGCCGCCCAACCCGATAAGCGCCACATTATTACCACTCAAGTAGAACATGCAGCTATCCTCAATGTCTGCAAACTACTGGAAAAACAAGGTTACACAGTCACCTACCTCTCTGTAGACCGCAAGGGTCAAATTGACTTGATGGAACTAGAAGCCTCCTTAACTGGCAATACTGCTTTAGTTTCCACCATGTACGCCAACAATGAAACCGGTGTAGTCTTCCCCATCGAGCAGATTGGGTTGTGGGCAAAGGATGCAGGTGCTATCTTTCATGTAGATGCAGTGCAAGCTGTGGGTAAAATTCCCCTCAACCTCAAGACCAGCAGCATTGATATGCTCACCCTCTCCGGTCATAAACTCCATGCTCCCAAAGGTATGGGTGCGTTGTACGTCAGACGCGGTGTGAGGTTCCGTCCCCTGTTAATTGGCGGACATCAAGAACGGGGACGCAGAGCAGGTACAGAGAATGTTCCCGGTATTATTGGTTTAGGCAAAGCTGCGGAATTAGCTCAGGTACATTTAAAAGATGTGCAACGGGAAAAAGCATTACGCGATCGCCTAGAAAAAGGTTTACTATCTACAATTAATGATACCGAAGTTAACGGTGATATTACGCAAAGATTACCCAACACCACCAGCATCGGTTTCAAATATATCGAAGGCGAAGCGATTTTATTATCCCTCAACCAATACGGTATCTGTGCGTCTTCTGGTTCCGCTTGTACTTCTGGTTCTTTGGAACCCTCCCATGTTTTGCGGGCAATGGGATTACCATATACCACTTTACACGGTTCGATTCGCTTCAGTCTTTCACGTTACACCACTGAAGCCGAGATAGACCGAGTTTTAGAAGTAATGCCGCCAATTGTTGAACGTTTACGCACTATTTCTCCCTTTAATAACGACCAAGCCGACTGGCTGCAAGGAAGGGAAGAGGCTTTGGCTCACTAAGAGAGCAGAGGGAGCAGAGGAAGCAGAGGGGCAGAGGGGGAAGTTTTACTTTATACCTAATGTCGAATATTCAATAATTCATACACAATCTGAAAGCGGTCATGTGGGATTATACTGATAAGGTACTAGAACTTTTTTACAACCCCAAAAACCAAGGTGCAATTGAAAATAGCGATGAATCAGGTGTAGCAGTGGTTTTTGGTGAAGTGGGCAGTATTGCTTGCGGTGATGCTTTGAGACTGCACCTGAAAATAGAAGTAGACAGCGATAAGATTCTTGATGCTCGGTTTCAAACTTTTGGCTGTACAAGTGCGATCGCATCTTCTTCGGCTTTGACTGAGTTAATTAAAGGTCTTACCTTAGATGCAGCGCTGAAAGTCACCAATAAAGAGATTGCTGAATACTTGGGTGGATTACCAGAAGCCAAAATGCACTGTTCTGTGATGGGACAAGAAGCGTTAGAAGCAGCAATTTTCAAATACCGGGGTATTCCTGTAGTTGCCCATGACGATGATGAAGGTGCTTTAGTTTGTAGTTGCTTTGGCATTAGCGAAGCCAAGGTTCGCCGGGTAATTCAAGAAAACAACCTCACCACTGCGGAACAGGTAACAAGCTATATCAAGGCTGGTGGCGGTTGCGGTTCTTGCCTTGCTAATATCGATGACCTAATCGCTACGGTGAAACAGGAATCAGCTGTTGGTACTAGCTATAAAATCAGCACTCAAATTGCGGCAAATATTGCTACTACTCAAGAGCAATCCCCACGAGCGCTAACCACAGTCCAAAAAATCGCCTTGATTCAAAAAATTCTCGATGAAGAAGTTAGACCACTACTAATTGCTGATGGCGGAGATATTGAACTTTACGATGTCGATGGCGATCGAGTGCAAGTAGTATTGCAAGGTGCTTGTGGTTCCTGTCCTAGCAGTACCGCTACCCTGAAAGTTGCCGTTGAAGCCAAGTTACAAGAGCGTGTTAGCCCAAGCTTACGAGTAGAAGCTGTTGACCCATTATTCAGCCTTGCTAAGGGTCGTTAGAAATTACCACTTAACCAAATATATGCAATCTATCTCTATTCCCGAACCAAAGGTGTTAGGGCGAGCGCCACCAGCGACGTTCTTACAAGCGATCGCAACCAAACAACTAAGCGATCGCACTCTCAAACCCAGACCACCAAAAAACCTCAACCACCAAACTTATTGCAGGACAAACAACAATGACTGACAACATTAGACAAATCGCATTCTACGGTAAAGGCGGTATCGGTAAGTCTACAACCTCTCAAAACACGATCGCTGGTTTAGCACAAATGGGCGAACGGATCATGATTGTAGGTTGCGATCCTAAAGCAGATTCCACCCGCCTGATGTTGCACAGCAAAGCTCAAACCACCATTCTGCACCTAGCTGCTGAACGCGGCGCAGTTGAAGATTTGGAACTCGAAGAAGTATTGCTGAATGGTTACTTGGGTGTCAGATGCGTAGAGTCAGGCGGCCCTGAACCCGGTGTAGGCTGCGCTGGACGCGGTATCATCACCGCCATCAACTTCTTAGAAGAAAACGGTGCTTACGAAGACTTAGATTTCGTTTCCTACGACGTATTAGGTGACGTTGTCTGCGGTGGTTTCGCTATGCCAATTCGCGAAGGTAAAGCACAAGAAATCTACATCGTTTGCTCCGGTGAAATGATGGCAATGTATGCTGCTAACAACATTGCTAGAGGTATTCTCAAATATGCTCACTCTGGTGGCGTGCGCTTGGGTGGTTTAATCTGCAACAGCCGTAACGTTGACGGCGAAGTTGAATTAATTGAAGCATTGGCTGCGAGACTCAACACCCAAATGATTCACTTTGTTCCCCGTAACAATGTGGTGCAACATGCAGAACTGCGCCGGATGACTGTAATTGAGTATGCGCCAGAACATCCTCAAGCTGAAGAATACCGGATTCTCGCTAAGAAAATCAAAGAAAATACCAAGCTGACAATTCCTACCCCCATCTCTATGGACGAATTGGAAGACTTGCTCGTGGAATTCGGTATTCTCGGTGGCGAAGAAGAATATCAAAAAGCGATCGCTCAAGACGCTGGTAAAGCAGCCGCAGTAGTCTAATTGCTGCGATCGCAGTGTGATGGTGTCACGATGTCGCCAGAGTTCGTTAATGGAGCGTTCTCCACATTAATTAACCGATAATTCACAGACTTCCAGCCATCTAACCACCATCTCACTTCCTCCCTGCCACGATCCCCGCACCCACTTTGCAACTCCCTCATCCCCATAGAATTATGACACCTCCTGAATCCGCTACTTTGAGCAAACCAACGCCAGTTGAAGAGAAGAAAGAACTTATTCAAGAGGCTCTAGAAGCCTACCCTGAAAAATCGCGCAAAAAGCGCGAAAAACACTTAAACGTTTACGAAGAAGGTAAATCTGATTGCGGCGTTAAGTCCAATATCAAATCCATTCCCGGTACAATGACCACCCGTGGTTGCGCCTATGCAGGTTCCAAAGGTGTGGTTTGGGGCCCCATCAAAGACATGGTTCATATCAGCCACGGCCCCGTTGGTTGCGGTTACTACTCCTGGTCAGGTCGGCGTAACTACTACATCGGTACTACTGGTATCGATTCCTTCGGCACGATGCAGTTCACCTCCGACTTCCAAGAACGGGACATTGTCTTTGGTGGAGACAAAAAGCTTGCTAAATTAATCGATGAGATTGAAGAACTGTTCCCCCTCAATCGCGGTATCTCCATACAATCCGAATGTCCCATTGGTCTAATTGGTGACGATATCGAAGCCGTAGCTAAGAAGAAATCCAAGGAAACTGGTAAAACTGTTGTTCCTGTACGTTGCGAAGGCTTCCGGGGTGTATCCCAATCCCTCGGTCACCACATCGCCAACGACACCATCCGCGACTGGGTATTCCCCAAAGCTGACAAAGCCAAGAAAGAAGGCACTCTCGGATTTGAACCCGGCCCCTACGATGTAGCCATTATCGGGGACTATAACATCGGTGGTGATGCTTGGTCTAGCCGCATCCTGTTAGAAGAAATCGGCTTGCGGGTTGTCGCTCAGTGGTCTGGCGATGGTACGCTACACGAGATGATGCTCACCCCCAGCGTGAAACTGAACCTAGTTCACTGCTACCGCTCCATGAACTACATCTCGCGCCACATGGAAGAAGCTTATGGTATTCCCTGGTTAGAATATAACTTCTTCGGCCCCACCAAGATTGCGGCATCTCTGCGAGAAATTGCTGCCAAGTTTGACGAGACAATTCAAGCGAAAGCAGAAGAAGTTATTGCCAAGTACGAAGCTCAAACCAAAGCTGTACTCGAAAAATATCGCTCCCGCTTAGAAGGTAAAACAGTCGCCCTCATGGTTGGTGGTTTGCGTCCCCGTCACGTTGTTCCAGCCTTTGAAGACCTGGGTATGAAGCTTATCGGTACAGGTTATGAATTCGGTCACAACGACGACTATAAACGTACTACCCACTACGTAGAAAATGGCACTTTAATTTATGATGACGTATCTGCCTATGAATTTGAGCATTTTGTGAAAGCACTCAAGCCCGATTTAATCGCTTCCGGGATTAAAGAGAAGTACGTCTTCCAAAAAATGGCGCTTCCCTTCCGCCAAATGCACTCATGGGATTATTCTGGGCCGTACCACGGCTACGACGGATTCGCTATCTTCGCCCGTGACATGGATCTCGCTCTCAACAGCCCCACCTGGAGCTTAATCGGCGCGCCTTGGAAAAAAAGTGAGTGAAAAAGCTATGAGTTTTGAATTTTCTAGCATTCAAAACTCATAACTAGACATCAAAATTGTTGTTTTCTCAGACCTTGAACTGATTACTTTCAAAGCTTGAAGAACTATTATTATGGCACAAAACGACATCAACAAAATCAAAGACCACGCCGAACTTTTTCAGCAACCGGAATACCAAGAGCTATTTCAAGCCAAGAAAGAGTTTGAATGTGGGCATGAATCTGAAGAAGTTACCCAGATGGCTGATTGGACAAAAACCTGGGAATACCGCGAAAAGAACTTTGCCCGCCAAGCGTTGACTGTTAACCCAGCGAAAGCTTGCCAACCTCTAGGCGCAATTTTAGCTGCTGTTGGTTTTGAAGGTACGCTACCTTTTGTACATGGTTCTCAAGGTTGCGTTGCTTACTTCCGCAGCCACTTCACCCGCCACTTTAAAGAACCGTTTTCTGCCGTATCCTCCTCAATGACGGAAGATGCAGCCGTATTCGGTGGTATGAAGAACTTAATTGAAGGTTTGGCAGTTTCTTACAACCTGTATAAGCCGAAAATGATCGCTGTCTGCACAACTTGTATGGCAGAGGTAATCGGGGATGACTTGCAAGCTTTTATTAGAACTTCTAAAGAAGAAGGTGCGGTTCCCGAAGAATTCCCCGTTCCCTATGCTCATACCCCCAGCTTTGTCGGTTCCCACATTTTGGGTTACGACAACATGATGAAGGGGATTTTGTCGAATTTGACAGCAGGTAAGAAGAAAGAAACCACCAACGGCAAAATTAACTTTATTCCTGGGTTTGAAACCTACATTGGCAACCTGCGGGAAATTAAGCGGATTGCTAATGTGATGGGAATTGAGTACACCTTGTTAGCAGATAACTCCGAATACTTGGATTCTCCGAATAACGGTACATATAATATGTATCCAGGTGGAACTAAGCTAGAAGATGCGGCTGATTCGATTAATGCTGAAGCGACGATCGCACTCCAAGCTTACGCTACTACCAAAACTCGCGAGTACATCGAACACGAATGGCATCAAAAGACTTACGTTAACCGTCCTGTGGGCATTCGCGGTACTGATGAATTCCTAATGAAACTGTCGGCGTTAACTGGTAAGCCAATTCCCCAAGAATTAGAAGATGAACGGGGACGCGCAGTGGATGCGTTAACCGATTCGCAAGCATGGTTACATGGCAAACGGGTTGCTATGTATGGCGATCCCGATTTGGTAATTGGTTTGACACAATTTTTATTAGAAGTTGGTGCGGAACCAGTTCACATCTTGGTTAGCAATAGTAACGAACATTTTGAGGCAGAACTGAGAGCATTACTCGACTCTAGCCCATTTGGTCAAGGTGCAACAATTCATGGTGGACGCGACTTATGGCACATGCGTTCTTTACTATTTACCGAACCTGTAGACTTGCTCATCGGCAATTCCTACGGTAAGTATCTCTGGCGCGACACCAAAACCCCATTCGTGCGGATTGGCTACCCCATATTTGACCGCCACCACCTGCACCGCTACGCCACCTACGGCTACCAAGGTACAATCAACCTACTCAACTGGATTGTTAACACACTCCTAGATGAGTTGGATCGCAACACCATTATTCCATCTAAGACCGATATTTCTTACGACTTGATTCGATGATAACTGGGCATGGGGCATGGGGCATTGGGCATTGATACTAATTATTCTGTTTGTCTCCCTTGTCCCCCTTGTCCTCCTTCCCTTGTCTCTTATACCAGCCGCTATGAGTACAATCATCCACAACCGCGATCGCTTTTTTGATATTCTCTCTCCGTTACGCCGATGGGTGGATCGATTTCAAATATGCGATCGCCGTACCGCCCATCTCATTTGTCAAGTTATTCCCTGTTGCTGTCCTTTTGAACGCGACGTTAAATTTTTCGGACACACTTTCCACATTCCCCCACTGTGCAAATTAAATCCACTTTACGACGAGTTTGTGGGTCTGCGCTTCCGCAGTCTGTCTTATCTTTCAGATGAGTGTAGTGAAGACATCACGAAATATATTTGCTAGTTCTTTGTGTTCCTCTGCGTTAAGAAATATTCTGAAAAACGAACCGCAAAGACGCGAAGTACACAAAGGAAGAAGAAAAGAAGAAAAACAAGAAATTTGATTGCCAATCACCCATCAAGTCATGAAAATCACCCAAGGCAAAATTAACGAGCTGCTGAGTGAACCAGGATGCGAACACAATCACAACAAGCATGGGCAGAAGAAAAACAAATCTTGTCACCAACAAGCCCAACCCGGTGCTGCTCAAGGAGGCTGTGCTTTCGATGGTGCATCCATCGCCCTAGTCCCGATTACCGATGCTGCTCATTTAGTCCACGGGCCGATCGCGTGCGCTGGTAATTCTTGGGGTGGTCGTGGTAGTCTTTCCTCTGATTCCCATCTCTACAAAATGGGTTTCACGACTGATTTAAGTGAGAACGATATCATCTTCGGTGGGGAAAAGAAGCTGTACAAGGCAATTTTAGAAGTACAGCAACGCTATCAACCTGCGGCGGTGTTTGTTTACTCCACTTGTGTGACGGCGCTGATTGGCGATGATTTGGATACAGTTTGTGAAGCGGCGGCGAAGAAAACAGGTATACCTGTTATCCCCGTAAATTCACCTGGCTTTATTGGCAGTAAAAATCTGGGTAATCGCGTCGGTGGGGAAGCTTTACTAGAATATGTTATCGGTAGTGCTGAACCAGAATATACTACCCCTTATGATATTAATTTGATTGGTGAGTACAATATTGCTGGCGAATTGTGGGGTGTTCTGCCATTATTTGAAAAATTAGGTATTCGCGTTCTCGCTAAAATTACGGGTGATGCTAAGTATAATGAAGTGCGTTATGCTCACCGTGCCAAGCTGAATGTGATGATTTGCTCCAAAGCCCTGATTAATGTGGCGCGAAAGATGGAGGAGCGTTATGGTATCCCTTATATTGAAGAATCTTTCTATGGTGTAGATGACATGAATCGCTGTTTGCGGAATATTGCTGCAAAATTAGGCGATCGCGCTTTACAAGAAAGAGTAGAAAAATTAATTACAGAAGAAACTACTGCGCTAGATATTGCTTTAGCTCGTTACCGCGATCGCCTCAAAGATAAGCGGGTTGTACTTTATACCGGAGGTGTGAAAAGTTGGTCGATTATCTCGGCAGCTAAGGACTTAGGCATGGAAGTTGTCGCCACTAGCACCAAGAAAAGTACTGAAGAAGATAAAGCGAGGATCAAAGAATTACTAGGAAAAGATGGCATTGCTATGGAAAAAGGCAACGCCCAAGAATTACTCCGGGTGATTGCCCAGACAAAAGCGGATATGCTGATTGCTGGTGGTCGCAATCAATACACTGCCCTGAAAGCCCGTATCCCATTTTTAGATATTAATCAAGAACGCCATCATCCCTATGCTGGATATGTGGGTATGGTGGAAATGGCGCGAGAACTAGATGAGGCTTTGCACAGTCCTGTTTGGGCGCAGGTGCGGAAGCCGGCACTGTGGGAGGTCACTGAGCGAAGTCGAAGTGACCGGGGAGCAGAGGAAGCAGAGGAGCAGAGGGGGAAAACTGTAGTTAGAAATTCGCAGAAATCGGTTGCGGTGAATCCTCTGAAGCAAAGTCAACCTTTAGGTGCAGCTTTAGCCTTTTTAGGATTGAAAGGTGTAATGCCTTTGTTTCATGGTTCTCAGGGTTGTACTGCGTTCGCCAAAGTTATGTTAGTGCGGCATTTTCGGGAAGCTATTCCCCTATCCACCACTGCCATGACAGAAGTTAGCACTATTTTAGGTGGCGAAGATAATATTGAGCAAGCAATCCTGACGCTGGTAGAGAAATCAAAGCCAGAAATTATCGGTTTGTTAACTACCGGACTCACGGAAACTAGAGGGGATGACATGGAAGGAATTCTCAGAAGTATCCGCAAGCGTCACCCAGAATTATATGATTTGCCGATTGTCTTTGCTTCTACACCTGATTTTAAAGGTGCGTTGCAAGATGGTTTCGCCGCCGCCGTGGAAAGTATAGTTAAGGAATTGCCACAACCGGGAGAAACCAGATTAGACCAAATTAATATTTTGGTAAGTTCGGCGTTTACCCCTGGGGATGTACAGGAAATTAAAGAGATTGTCTGTGCGTTCGGGCTAAAACCCATTGTAGTACCCGACCTTTCTGTTTCCCTTGACGGTCACTTGGATGATTCCTACAGTGCGGTGACTGGTGGTGGGACGACTTTACCAGAACTCCGAGAAATGGGTAGTTCGGTGTTTACCCTCGCACTAGGCGAGAGTATGCGCGGTGCAGCAGAAAGTTTACAAACACAGTTTGATATACCTTACGAGCTGTTTCCCCAACTGACTGGGTTAGATGCAGTAGATAACTTTTTGCAAGGACTGGTAGATATTAGCGGTAATGCAGTTCCAGAAAAATATTGCCACCAACGCCGTCAGTTACAAGATGCAATGCTGGATACTCACTTTTATTTCGGGTGTAAGCGGGTGTCGTTAGGACTGGAACCTGATTTGTTGTGGTCAACAGCTTGGTTTTTGCAATCGATGGGTGCGGAAATTCACGCCGCCGTGACAACTACAAAGTCGCCGCTTTTGGAGCAACTGCCTGTGGAAAGCGTCACTATTGGGGATTTGGAAGATTTTGAGCGATTAGCAGTAGGTTCTGATTTGGTGATTGCTAATTCTCATGGTAAAGCGATCGCTCGCCGTCTGCACACTCCTCACTATCGGCTCGGTTTCCCTGTTTTTGACCGCTTGGGTAATGGACAGCGTTGTACTGTCGGCTACCGAGGAACTATTCAACTTTTATTTGACCTGGGCAATTTATTTCTAGAAGCCGAAGAAGAAAAAGCCAAGCATTAAAAAATTCCTAATTATTGGAGGATAAATTATGAAAATTGCCTTCACCACTAGCGATCGAATTCATATTAATGCTCATTTTGGTTGGGCGAAGAAAATAGATGTTTATGAAGTTTCACCGGAGGGTTATCACTTTCTCAATACTTTGAAATTTGATGGCGACCTCAAAGAAGATGGGAATGAGGATAAATTAGTTCCCAAAATTGAAGCTTTAGCTGATTGCACGATTGTTTATGTATCAGCAATTGGCGGTAGTGCGGCTGCTCGGTTAATTAAGAAACGCATTACACCAATCAAAGCGAGGTCTGAGGATGATAAAATTACTGACCTTTTAGATCAGTTAGTCCAAACTTTAAAAGGCAGCCCTCCCCCCTGGTTGCGAAAAGCTTTACAACAAAAATCACCAAGTTTTGTAGAAGAGGAAATAACCGTATGAGTTCCACAGAAACTGTCAACCAAACTACTAGCAGCGAAGCGTTAAATTCTCCTTTTGTGCAAGAGTTAGTTAGACAAATTCGCGCCCAAGATTCCTATGGATTTTATCGCAATTGGTCGGATGAATTAATTCTCAAACCTTATATTGTCAGCAAGCAAGCGAAACGCCAAATTTCTGTAGAAGGTGATGTGGAAGCGGCTACCAAAGCCAGAATTATGTCATTCTATCGCGCGATCGCCGCACAAATTGAACAAAAAACTGGTTCATTATCCCAAGTTGTCATCGACTTGAGTCATGAGGGTTTTGGCTGGGTGCTGGTGTTTTCCGGTCGTTTATTGCTAGTCGCTAGAACTTTACGTGATGCTCAACGTTTCGGCTTTGATTCTCTAGAAAAATTAGCAGATGAGGGCGATAAACTGACACAAAAGGGTATTGAGTTAGCAGAGAAATACACTGAAGTTGCCAAGTTGTAATAATTCGCAGGGTAAAATTATGGTGCCAGCAGCAGAAACAGATTGCGAAAATAAAAAATCTATTGAAGATTTAAAACTACAAATTAAGCGGCTGAATAGTAAGGCAGGTCAAATGAAGATGGATCTGCATGATTTAGCGGAAGGCTTGCCAACAGATTATCAAAACTTGACAGCAGTAGCAGCCGAAACTTATGAAATTTACCGTCATTTAGATGAACTGAAATCTCAGTTAAAAAGTTTGGAGCAGAAATCATGACATGGGATGTTGAAAAGTTTAATCAAATTGTCGATGCGGAGGAATACTTTGAGTTTTTTCAACTTGATTACGATCCTCAAGTTGTCCATGTTAATCGCTTACATATTTTGAAGCTGTTTTCTCAATACATTCGCGAAATTGATAATAATAATTCCGCAGCCAGTCAAACAGAAAAACTCGATTTATACTGTACGGCACTCAAACAAGCTTACGAAGTTTTTCTCAGTTCCACACCTCTACAACAAAAGCTGTTCAAGGTGTTTAAACAGAAGCCAAACAATATTGTCATGCTGACAGAAATCGCCACCAGCTAAATCTCTTTCTCTGTGTTCTCCGCGCCCTCTGCGGTTATATAAATTATTTTTTAACCGCAGAGTTCACAGAGGCGCAGAGTGAAGAAGTTATTGTAAATGTATGCACTTTGAAAGGGCTATTCCTAGCCCCTAGTCCCTAGCCCCTTCAAAACAGGAGAAATCAACAGTGGTAAATCTCTCGCCTACTGAATTAGAACGTTACCGTCGCCAAATCATGCTCCCTGGTTTTGGCAAAGAAGCACAGCAGAGGCTTAAGTCAGCAACGGTGCTAGTTACAGGTGTGGGCGGATTAGGCGGTACAGCAGCGCTTTACTTGGCGGTAGCTGGTGTGGGGCGGCTGATTCTAGTTCGAGGCGGTGAGTTGCGGCTAGATGATATGAATCGTCAGATTCTCATGAGTGACGATTGGGTAGGTAAGCCGCGCGTGTTTAAAGCCAAAGAACGGCTGGCGGATATCAACCCAGATGTGGAAGTCGAAGCCATTTTTGATTACGTTACGCCAGATAATGTAGATTTTTTGGTTCAATCTGCCGATGTAGCGCTTGATTGCGCCCATAATTTTACCGAACGTGATTTATTAAATGCAGCTTGTGTGCGTTGGCGTAAGCCAATGGTAGAAGCCGCGATGGATGGCATGGAAGCTTACTTAACGACAATTGTCCCTGGTGTAACACCTTGCTTGTCTTGCTTATTTCCCGAAAAACCCGAATGGGATCGGCGTGGTTTTGGCGTACTGGGTGCGGTTTCGGGTACTCTGGCTTGTTTGACAGCGCTAGAAGCAATTAAGGTGATTACTGGATGTAGTCAACCATTGTTATCGCAACTATTAACGATGGATTTGCACCAGATGAATTTTGCTAAACGTCGTTCATATCGCGATCGCAATTGTCCAGTCTGCGGTACTCATTCTCACCAATATTCTACTCCCCAACAACTAAGTCGCGTTTTAGTCAATAGTCAATAGTCAACGGTCAATGGTCAAAAGGTATATTTTATGACGTTAACTTTAACAGAAGCAGCAGAATTCCGGCTGCGTACTTTCCTTTTAGCCTCAAGTAAAGATGAAAATGCTACTCAAAAGGGTATACGTGTGGCTGTTGAGGATGGCGGTTGCAGTGGCTACCAATATTCCATCAAAGTAATCAATACTCCCCAAGCCGATGACATAGTTTTGCAACAAGGGAAGTTACGGATATATGTTGATTCCCAAAGCGCGCCATTACTAGAAGGCGTGGTTGTGGATTTTGTCGATGGCTTGCTAGAGAGCGGATTTAAGTTTAGCAATCCCAACGCTACAGATACCTGTGGCTGTGGGAAATCATTCCAAACAGGGAATTGCAGCCCTGCTGGCGTACCTTGTAGCTGATACTCAAAACCTTAATTTATTTTGGAGGACATGAAGATGACAACTTATCAAGTCAGACTAATTAATAAAAAGCGATCGCTCGATATCACCATCCCTGTTGATGAAAATACCTCAATTCTCAATGCCGCAGAACAACAAGATGTAGAGTTACCCTTTTCTTGCCAATCTGGTTCTTGCTCTAGCTGCGTCGCCAAAGTCGTTGAAGGTGAAGTAGATCAATCCGAACAGGTATTTCTCGATGACGATCAAATGGCTAAAGGATTTATTGTCCTCTGTGTCTCCTATCCCCGTTCAGACTGCACGATTCGCACTCACCAAGAACCTTATCTAGTCTGATCCTCAGTCAATACCAATAGCCAGCAGAGGAGAAACCATCTCCAAAACTTTGCGTACCTCCACGTTGACTTTGTGCTCCTCTGCGTTAAAAAAATTATCCACGGATGCGATCGGAAAAAATTCACATTGGTCATCAAGGAAAATTACACTATGGCAATACTCACTGGTTTGACCTTCGGGGGTCAAGTCTGGACACCCCAATTCGTGCAAGAAATTAACCAAGATAAATGTATTGGCTGTGGTCGATGCTTTAAGGCTTGCGGTAGAAATGTGCTAGTACTACGAGCATTGAATGAGGATGGTGAGTTTGTGGATGACGAGGAAAATGAAGAAATCGAGCGTAAAGTTATGTCCATCGTTCATCCAGAGTATTGTATTGGCTGTCAAGCTTGCGCTAGGACTTGCCCGAAAAATTGTTACACCCATAGTCCACTCGAACTAAGTTAATGTAGTTTGTAGGTAGCTTGACAAGCACAAAATCACCGATGAAACGTATAAAATGAACGCTTCACACGCGGTTTTCTAGCTGAGTTAGAGGAATGACTTTTTGTTCGTCCAGGTAAGGATTGCTATTGTTAGTTAAAGTTTCTGTAAAAGCTTCTCGACCTGTAATCAATCTAGAGCGACGGTTACGAGTGATATAGTTCCAAGCCCACTGAAATACTACTAGCAATTTAGTGTCAAACTCGATTAAGAAGTAAATGTGAACTACTAGCCAAAATGCCCAAGCAATGAAACCTGTGAGTTTGAGGAAGCCTAAATCTACAACAGCTAAGTTTTGCCCAATCATTGCCAAACTACCCACATTGTTGTAATGAAATTGTGGTAAAGTCTGACCTTTCAGCCGTTTTTGAATGAGTCTAGCTACATACTCTCCTTGTTGTTTGGCTACGGGTGCAACACCAGGTAAGGCTTTAAGATCTTGATGGGAGAAGTTGGCTAAATCTCCAATTACAAAAATGTTTTTATAACCCCTGATAGTCAAGTCGGGTTCTACAATCACACGTCCGGCGTGGTCGCATTCTACATCGGTACGTTCTGCTAAGATTTGCCCCATTGGGGAACCTTTTACACCCGCTGCCCACAATATAGTTTGTGAGCCAATTTCTTTAATTTCAGCACCTTGCTTGAAAGTAACGATGTTATTTTCAATATTTGTCACTCTGGTGTTAGTGTGAATAGCCACACCCAATTCCTGTAAAGATTCTGCTGCTTCTTGGGATAAATCTGGTGCCATGTGTGGGAGGATGCGATCGCTCCCTTGCAAGAGTAAAATCTTTGTTTCTGAGGTGTCGATGTTGCGGAAATCTTCTTTGAGGGTTTTGTATGCCAACTCAGCGATCGCACCTGCTAACTCTACACCAGTAGCGCCACCGCCCACAATCACAAAAGTCAACCAAGCACGGCGTTTTTCGGGATCGGTTTCTTTTTCTGCCGCTTCAAATGCACCAAATATCCGACGGCGCATTTCTATCGCATCTTCAACAGTTTTCAAGCCAGGAGCATAGTCTTTCCAATGATCCTTACCAAAATAGGAATGGTTAGCACCTGTGGCAACAATTAATGTATCGTAAGGTACTACTCTATCGCCCATCATCACTTGTTGTGCTTTGGGATCGATATCATTTACTTCTCCTAGCAACACTTGTGTATTCTTACTTTTGCTAAATACAGCTCGCAATGGTGAGGAAATGTCACCTGGTGATAGGGTACCTGTCGCAACTTGATATAAAAGCGGCTGAAATAGGTGGAAGTTACGTTTATCGATGAGAGTAACATTCACATTAGCTTTAGCCAGATGTTTTGCTGTATAGAGTCCACCAAAGCCTCCACCAATGATTACAACCTGATGTTGTGCATTATTGTCAAGTGCAACTACCATACGAAGTATTTCCTTGTGTTAAGAGAGCGTAACTTTTCTTAACAAAGTTGTAACAGCATGATGAGAGAGATTTCGGTCTATTTAGAACAATTTAAAAAATCATAAAAGTATCAAAGTTAGCAATTAAACATTAAATAAGTCGATGAGAAAAAACCAAACTATGTCAAGAAAAGTAAAATCTCTGTATTTGGCTCGTAGTCGCGCTTTAGCGCTATAGACGCAACGCGGTGAAGCAGTGCGTTGGGCGGGTTTCCCGACTTGAAGCAACTGCTGAACCCGAAGGGCTTCTCGCAGAGTAGCGCGACTACAAACAAGTGATGATTATTTGCACCGAGTTACTTAGACCTATCTTGAAAATGTCTGTGGAGGAGTGGTTTAAGAAGTAGGTCAGAGTTGGGTAGCATTGACGATCTACTAACAAGTAAAGAGCTTAAAGCCTGAAGACTTTAAACTCTTGTATGGATTACGCCCAGAGGCATCGGAATAAAATTTTACATTTACAATGCTTGGCTGAGTACTACTCAAAAGTCTGCAATAGTGGAAATTCGTTGTTTCTGTTTAGGGCTGTCCAAGGGTGGGAGTGGATGATTTTCAAACTGAGAATAATGTGAATTAACTCGGTGAGCTTTTTGAACTATCCGTTGAAAAAACAGATTGGCTAATTTTAATTCCCGAAAAATCTTTTGTGGATCTTCAAGATGGGTTGTGGGTAGTTGCTGTCCCATTTTTTTGAAGACTAGACCTAGAGGAATTTTAATTTCATCCTGGAGTTTAAGAAAACGAGTAAATGTCGGTGCAAAAGCGGAAATTAAAGAACCAACACCTCCTCTAGCTTGTCCCCAACCGATGTAGTAAATTCCTTTATAATCTTCAAGAAACGATCCTCCATAACATTTCACTGTTGCTCCTTCCACCCGTTGCAGTTCTGGAGGTAAAAATGGATAGGCAACATGAAAACCAGTTGCACAAACAATTAAATCAAAGGTTTCTCGACTACCATCGGCAAATTCAACTTCCTTACCATCTAAACGTCGTACCTTTGGCTTATAGGCAATGCGACCGTGTTTAATATAGTAAGGCACCTCATTATTTAAGGTCGGATGCTTATCAAAAATTTGATATTTGGGTTTGGGTAGACCATAATCTTTGTGCTTACCAAATGTCAGCAGAATAATTACATAAGCCATAAACCGCTGAAACCATTCTGGCATCCACCATTTAGTTAAATCAGAAATTGGAACACCTGCAAAGGTTTTGGGAATAAACCATACAGATTCACGCATACTCAACACAGATTTAGCTCCCACCCTAGCTGCTTCTGCGGCTATATCACAAGCGGAATTCCCTCCACCAATCACCAGAACTCTCTTACCACGTAGTTGCTGAGGATTTTTATAATCTTTGGAGTGAATTATCTCTCCATCAAATTCTCCTCTGAATTTAGGAAAACGTTTGCACCAGTGATGACCATTACAAATGATAATTCCTTTGTAAATTCTCCGTTCCCCATTATCAAAGGTAACTTCCCAAAGATTATTCTCAACAGGCCGCACGTAGTTAACTAGACGATTCAGTTCAATATTTTTACGTAAATCAAAACGATCGGCAAAGGAGTTTATGTAATCTCGTATGTTTTGAGCGCTGGGGAAGTCCGGATAATTATCCGGCATAGGAAAATGGGTAAATTGGGTAATCTTGCGTGATGAAATAATGTGTGCAGTTTCATATACACCATGATACCAATTTCCACCAATGTCATCGCTGGCATCAACTTGGTCATAGGAAATACCCGCATTCTTGAGCGCTTCAGCCATACCCAATCCCACAATACCAGCCCCAAGAATTAGATGCTTGTGAGTAGTGTCCAACATAATTTTTAATTTTTCTTGAGTATTTTCTAAACTTTTGACAGATGTAGAGTTAACCCACTCAACCTAGGAGATATTCCTAGGCTATAACATCAGGGAATACGTGCAATTTATTGGCAAAAATACCTCTAATTGCTGCCCGTATTACCTGTATTAGGCTAAAAGTAGCCAAGGCTAATTTTGCCGATATGCATCGTCTGAAAATCATCACCAGACTATGTTTAAAAAATTGCCTTTTACCTATAAATTAGGATTTGACAGACCAGAACCACTACTTTTATCCGTACCATTTGAACCCCTCTAATTTTTAGGTGACAAAAGTCTGTGCCAAATAACTTAGACTTCGATTGGCACAGTAAAAAATCAGCTTTTTCAGCAATTTTCAGATTGTAGAGCAATTTTATTTTTGTAACCCTTTAGTAGCAAGACTCATGCCACGCTCGCTACTTCTACGCCGTGTTAAGTCGTTGTCATATACCCCGGAACACCCTAGTTTATGTTGGCTAGAGTTTCATATCGTTCCGATTGCAGAATTGGAGTAAGACTAAAAAATTGATAAACATCGGGAAGCTTGACGTTATATTCTTTAACTTCATTGTTGTGTTTATTTCTGCCGACTTATTATTAGCTTCAAATCTTAGGTGAACTGACGATGTGTAACTGTAGCAGTGAATACGGTATTTTAATTTAAAAAAATTCCTTAACATGTCTCTATAAAATATTAATTAATACAAGTATAATCAATTATTTTGAGATGGATAATTTGGAGTAATTTCAGATCGTACTTGTGTTTAAAAATAACTTGTCGGCATTGAGCCGAGATGGACGACGCCTTGTTTGATAAGAACTCAGTATAACTGCATCTGATGGCTTACTAAGTTCATAGATTAAATTAATAGTATTAGACTTTTATATAACTAATACACTACTAATAGAATTAAAGTTTACTATAAGTATTAATGCTTTTAACTCTACATATCAGTTTAATTGTCTGCTTGTAATTGAGTCGCAGTTAAATTTATGCATTTTCAATGTTGGTGTGTTTAATAGCAAATTTATCGCCAAGACAGCGCGATCGCTAGGCGAATTACTTGATTATGTACTTGTTTAATCATTCATTTCTAAGGCAAAATTCTGTCACCAGTCGAAGGATCGAATACAAACAACTGGCTCAAATCTAGTTGTAGGGAAAGGCGATCGCCTGGATGCAAACGCACGCCACCACCAATCTGCACATTCAATAACGCCGATGAATCGGGTAAACTGACGCGAATCAAAGTTTCCCTTCCTAAAGGTTCCACCACCCTCACCTCAACTACTAATTCTCCCCCTTTGTCTTCTCTGTGTTCTCCATGCCTTTGTGGTTCGTTAATATAAATATGCTCAGGCCTAATTCCCAAATTCACACTTTGTCCCTGACGCAAGCGTAAATTCTCCAGTAAATTTGGTGGAATTTCTAATAACTGACCGCTAACATCAAAACCATCATGCTGATAAATTGCTGGCAAAATATTCATTGGTGGATTACCTAAAAAAGATGCCACCATTTGATTAGCAGGAAGCTCATAAATAGTTTGTGGATCGCCAATTTGTTGAATCCTACCGCGATTTAGCACCACAATCTTATCCGCCAAAGTCATCGCTTCAACTTGATCGTGGGTGACATATATTGTCGTAATTCCCAAATTTTGATGTAGCTGTTTCAACTCAGCCCTAGTATCATCGCGTAATTGGGCATCTAAATTAGACAAAGGTTCATCTAATAAGAAAACTTGTGGCTGACGCGCGATCGCTCTTCCTAATGCTACCCGTTGTTGCTGTCCCCCAGAAAGTTGTTTGGGTTTGCGATCCAGCAACTTATCTAAAGAAAGCGATCGCGCCACTGTACTGACTCTATCTTGAATCACCTTCGTGTCAACTTTCCGCATCTGCAAGCCAAAAGCGATGTTTTGCGCCACCGTCATGTGCGGATAAAGCGCATAGTTTTGGAACACCATCGCCACATCCCTCTGTCTAGCAGGGATATTATTCATCAAGCGATCGCCAATATAGAGTTTGCCAGATGTGGCTGTCTCTAAACCGGCGATCGTGCGTAAAATTGTAGATTTACCACAACCAGAAGGCCCCACCAGAACCCAAAACTCCCCATCGGGAATTTCAAAAGAAATATCCTCGATCGCAGTCACGTTGTTAAATCTACGCTTAATGTCTTCTAGCCTAACATTTGCCATTATTTGATTTTGTCCTTTGTCATTTGTAAGTTGTCATTTGTCCTTTCTTTTGATAACTCAGGACTAATGACTGATAACTACTTCCAAGCTGGATGAGCAAATAAAGAAGCAATAACTCGCACTCCGCGCAGTTGATTAGATAGAGGTAAATGACCTTTAGGAGCACTTAAATCCCAGATAAACTCATTAGGATATCGCGTCCAATTATTACCATCTTTCCAACCAATTTTTGTCCAGAAATTATCCCAATTTTTTCCTAAGCCTAACCAGATTTCTCGCTGTACTGAAAAACCAAATTTGCCTTCAGAGTGGACTAACCAAAGATGATTAATAGTTTGCAAGTCAACAGTAGGGAAATTTTCCACTTCAGTAAAATACAACCATTTTCGTTGTGTTGCTGTTGGGCCCGCTAATTCACACATTTTTTGGATGGTGAGGCGATCGGCTGCTTGGAAGTCTTGGGTAGCAAGTGCTTGTTGCAAGGGATTGTAATTAATCCCGGACTCTGATTTTAGAGGTACAATGCCCTCAGGAAAATTTGTTTGTAGAAATTCTTTGGCTTTAGGTGCATCAGAGTTGTAGAGTACTTGGTAGGCTTTGCCATCAAGCCAAGTTGCTGGGGTGTCAGAACGTTTCAGTAAAAACTCCATCAATACATCCAATCCCTCGTTACCCAATTCAGCTAATTGTGGGATTATCTGTTGTTGGACTTGAAGAGACCCAGCGATTAACTGGAGGCGAAGGGAGTCGATGTCACTAGCAGGGCCTGATACAATCATTGGGTCTGTCATGCCATTACTCGTTTTAACGGGATTGTGAAACAGCGATCGCTATGGTGTGTTTTTCAAGATGAAACACTGATAGCGAAAAGTAGTTTACTATTTTTGATCGTACAAAATAGCGATCGCTTCGCTCAATTCCATAACTTCAGCCCCAAATAAGGTACAAGGTGAATAGGGGGAAAATCTGCACCTCAAAGGAAGAGAAGGGACAAAGGATTATGGTAAAAACCTCTCTGTACCTGATTTACCTCTACTTCCTGCTGTCTCATCCTCAATTTCAGAGCAAATACGCAGTAAAATTTGCAAGCCTCCCATAAAAAATTTTCTGTATTTGACTGGCCGCCAATCGATCAGGAGCGTGTGATTTATGTACGAAAAGATTACCCCCCCAACAACTGGAGCAAAAATTACCTTCAAAAATGGTGAACCAGTTGTGCCTGATAACCCAATTATCCCCTTTATTCGAGGAGATGGAACGGGTATAGATATCTGGCCTGCTGCCCAAAAAGTACTTGATGCTGCGGTAGCAAAAGCATATAACGGTAAACGTCAAATTAGTTGGTTTAAAGTTTACGCTGGGGATGAAGCGTGCGATTTATATGGTACATACCAATATTTACCCCAGGATACGCTAACGGCAATTGAAGAATATGGTGTTGCTATCAAAGGGCCTCTAACAACTCCTGTGGGGGGCGGCATTCGTTCCTTGAATGTGGCACTAAGACAAATTTTTGACTTGTATGCTTGCGTGCGTCCTTGCCGTTACTATGCAGGGACACCCTCACCCCACAAAAACCCCGAAAAACTGGATGTAATTGTTTATCGGGAAAATACAGAAGATATTTATTTGGGGATTGAGTGGCGACAAGGTAGCGAAATCGGCGATCGCTTAATTAAAATTCTCAACGAAGATCTCATCCCCGCCACCCCAGAACACGGCAAAAAGCAAATTCCTTTAGATTCTGGGATTGGCATCAAACCCATCAGCAAAAAGGGTTCTCAGCGCTTGGTACGCCGTGCGATTAAACACGCCCTACTATTGCCCCAAAACAAGCAACAGGTGACTTTGGTGCATAAAGGCAACATCATGAAGTACACCGAAGGCGCTTTCCGTGATTGGGGTTACGAACTCGCAACCAGCGAATTTCGTGCCGAGTGCGTCACCGAACGGGAATCTTGGATTTTGAGCAACAAAGAGAAAAATCCCAATATTTCCTTAGAAGAAAATGCCCGTCTAGTTGACCCTGGATTTGATGCTTTAACTCCAGAGAAAAAAGCGCAAATTGTCAAGGAAGTTGAAACAGTTCTTAATGCAATTTGGGATAGCCACGGTAACGGCAAGTGGAAAGAAAAAATCATGGTCAATGACCGAATTGCTGACAGTATCTTTCAACAAATCCAAACCAGACCCGATGAATATTCGATTCTGGCGACGATGAACTTGAATGGCGATTACCTATCCGATGCGGCGGCTGCGATTGTGGGCGGCTTAGGAATGGGGCCAGGGGCGAATATTGGTGATGCTTGCGCCATCTTTGAAGCTACCCACGGTACAGCACCCAAACACGCCGGCTTAGACAGAATTAATCCCGGTTCGGTGATTTTGTCTGGTGTGATGATGCTTGAGTATTTGGGTTGGCAAGAAGCCGCAGATTTAATTAAGAAAGGTTTAGGAGATGCGATCGCCAACCGTCAAGTCACCTACGACTTAGCGCGGTTGCTAGAACCACCTGTAGAACCCCTCAAGTG
This sequence comes from Calothrix sp. NIES-2098, assembly GCF_963875125.1. Classification (NCBI taxonomy): domain Bacteria; kingdom Bacillati; phylum Cyanobacteriota; class Cyanophyceae; order Nostocales; family Calotrichaceae; genus Calothrix; species Calothrix sp. NIES-2098. The sequence continues at coordinate 5,070,504 of NZ_CAWNKJ010000001.1, read as the reverse complement.
TTCTGAATTTGCCGACGCCATTATTCAACATTTTGGTTAATAGAAAAGGAACTAGGGGCTAGGGACTGAGAAAAAGCAAGAGAGCAAAGAGCAGGGGATACAAACGAGTCAAGGAAGTTTCTCCCCTCTCTCCCCACACTTCCCACACTTCCCTCCCTCCATCTTCCTCATGCCCCATTCCCCATTTCTTGATTTTTTGCCACCTGAATCGAAGAAAATAAAATTTATCAAGTTATTTAATTGATTCGCTGCAAAAAATTTTATGACTATTAATCGACGCCATTTCTTGTTTTTACTCGCAGTAGGTACGGGGACTTTTGCATTAGATGGTTGTGCTACAGCAGAGCAATCTCCTAGTGCCAGTTCCAGCAGTCCCCTACCAACACCAAATACTACTCAAGGAGCGATTCAATTACCACCTTTGCCCTATGCTTACAATGCGCTGGAACCACACATTGATGCAAGAACAATGGAGTTTCATCACGATAAGCATCATGCAACTTATGTGAAAAACCTAAATGCTGCTTTAGAGAAATATCCACAACTTAAAAGCAGAACTGTTGAAGAACTGTTACGTAAACTTGACACCGTACCCGCAGATGTTCGCAAAACGGTACGTAATAATGGCGGTGGGCACGTGAATCACTCGATGTTTTGGCAAATTATGAAGCCCCAAGGTGGTGGCGAACCAACAGGAGCGATCTCATCCGCCATTAATGAAAATTTTGGTAGTTTTGCTGCCTTTAAAAAACAATTTAACGAAGCTGGTGCTTCTCAATTTGGTAGTGGTTGGGTTTGGCTTGTCCGCAACACAAATGGCAAATTGGAAGTCAATACAACAGCTAACCAAGACAGTCCCATCAGTGCAGGTAAATATCCTATTTTAGGTAATGATGTTTGGGAACACGCATATTATCTCAATTACCAAAACCGCCGCGCCGATTATTTAGAAGCTTGGTGGAATGTGGTTAATTGGGATGAAATTAACAAAAGATTTGCCGCCGCGAGTAAGTTTGCTTAGATTAGAACAAGAGGGAGAAATGAGCATTAGTTAATGTCTCCCTCTGTCCTCTAATTCTAATAGTCAGTTTTCAACTATTGGACTATTTTTTATTTCCAGATCTTGCTTTAGAAAAGGGATAACTTTCTGGATACACTTCATTTCTTACTAGCTAATTAATGGCAATACCCTAAATTTTTGATAATATCTGGAGCCAGTATCTTGCATCGCTGTTTCGAGACACTGGCTTTTTAAATTAACTTAATTTTGAGAAATTTCAATCTAAGATTACTCGCACTTTAGCAATTACTGTATCTGGATCGCAGGGTTTATGGATAATGCCATCAATCTTGATATTGTCTTCATTCATGACATCTTCTTCATTTAAACCTGTCACTAACAAAATAGGAATAAATTGAAATTTAACCGATTCTCTCAGACGGCGAACAACTTCAAATCCATCTATTTTTGGCATCATCACATCTAGTATTAGTAAGTCAGGTAAATTAGAGGTTGTTTCCAAAAAGGCAAGCACCGCTGCACCCGAATCAACAATTTCAATCTGGCATGGCTCTGCTTGTAAAATCGTTTGAAGAAGAAAAGAGTCATCAGCAACATCATCACAAATCAATATTCGCTTAATAAAAGCCTCCAATAGTCTTAGTTTCAGAAAAAATAGTTTCTTTCACCAGACTGAATAAAAATTAGTAGATTTTTATACCGTTATTGAAGCCCTATACCTATCAAGAGCATCCAAATGCCAAATTGTCTAAGTGTAGATATATATACAAGCTTGAGTCTGTCCGGTATCGGATATATAGGCGCTATCGTGCCTACAAGTTGCATTTTTTAGCGGCTGTAACTCTTGAGCAGCCGAGAATGCCCTGAAATAGTTAAGACGTAGCTTCAGCTAAATAAGCGGCGATATTCTGCTGTGGTGATACCGTAACATTCGCAGGCAGAGGTTTCCAAACCCTTTCTATCAAGAATTTGGATCTGTCCCCGTTGGTAACGGATTAAGCCCCTACTCTGAAGTTTACTAGCAGCTTCGCTAACTCCAGAACGCCTAACGCCAAGCATCGTGGACAGAAATTCTTGCGTGAGAGCAAGTGATTCTGAACCTATACCATCACTACTCATGAGCAACCAACGGCACAGTCTCGCTTCTAGATGATGAAGAGCGTTGCAAGCAGTACTTTGGGAACCTAAAACAATAACTGTATGTATGTAACGGAGGAGAAGCTTTTGTACTGCGCCGCCTCTGTCGAACGCCTCTTTGAGGATCTGAGCTTTAACACGCACAGCCAAGCCTGCAATTTGTACCAACGTTTGCATCGGCGTTGTACTTGCATCTAAAAGGATTGGCAAACCTGCCATTCCCTCACGTCCAACACACCCAGATTCAACTGTTGAGCCATCCTCCATCACTGTTACTAGAGAAAGCAATGAGTTAACAGGGAAATAAATAAAAGATATCGGCTCATCAGGCGAGATAATAAATTCTCCTAATGAGAGCGAAACTAGCTCCAGATGAGGATGCAAGCGTTTTAGCTCCTCTGGTGGAAAGTTATCTAGCAGGCGGTTTTCTGTTAACTCTTGAGGCTGGTGAATCACAGGTGTAAAAGCGATAGATACTACCTAAATTAGCTTAGGAGATGATTAATAATTATCTTGCTATCTAGATTTTTTCTCTCTGTCTCTAGAGAACTACTTTGTAACATTTATAAGTAATTATAGTTACTGACGTTGACTTCTTGCTCATGAGTTAGGTTCTCCTAGCAAAACAATTGAGCATTTTAATTCTCTAATTACTTGGGTGGTTACATGGCTGACGGCTAATCCACCTGCTGTGCGATAACGGACAGAACGCAACACTGCTAAATCAAATTTCTGAGATTCTTGAATGATGACTCTAGCAATATCATCACCTCTAATTGTTTGAATATTTGTCTTCACCTGTAACTGGCTTTTATCGGCAATTTCAGACATTTGCAAGGCAAATTTGTCTACTAAGTTTTGAGGTGTTTTGCGATCGCTCACGTGTAAAAGTACTACTTCTGCTTGATTGACATCAGCTACAATTTGTGAAAACCTGACAGCACCTATAGTTTGCCGTGTTAAGTCTCCAACCGGGACAAGAATTCTTTGGATAGTCGTGGGACTGCTTAACAGGCGCGTCACTGCTACCGGACAGTGAGATGACCAAAACACGCTATCAATTACACTACCAAATAAACGGGCACGCAAACCTGTTGTCCGCGACCAACCCATCACCACTAAACTAGCGTTTTGTTCTCGACTAACACGGCTAATTCCTAAAGCTGGATCGTCATCAATCCGAATTGTCGGCGATACTTCTACACCAAATTCTTGACTGATTTCTCTGGTTAAATTTAATCGCTTTCTACTTTCTTCTAGCGCTATTACTAATTGGGGATCGTCCATTTGAACATGACTTTTCGTAATAGCTAAGGGTACAATGGTTCCAGATTCATGACGACCGATTAGGGCTGCCATTTCTATTAGATATCGTTGGGTTTGGGGGTTGTATATCGGTACTACAATAGTGAATGGCTCATGGTTTTCATCTACTACTTGTTCCTCCGCATTTTCCCACCAAGTTGTTAGCCTATCTGTTTCATAATCTGACTGAGAAACCTGTAACAAAGTAGCAGTTCTAGCTGTAATTACCGGGCCGAGAATAGCCGTAACTAACATCAGCACAATCACACTGTTTAATACACCTTCATTGATGAGCCTTTCGCCAGCTGGATTTACCGTTTGATAAGCAACTAATGTTGCTGCTAACGTCGCTGCTACCTGTGGTAAAGACAATGACCACATCGTTAACATTTCTGCCCAGTTGTAACGGTAAAGCAGTTTGGCTAATAATGCCGCTATAAATTTACTGCCAATTAAAGCCACTACAATAACTACAGTCAGCCAAATTGAACTGAGAGTTTTCAGAAATGCCGGAATATTAATTAATAATCCCATGTCTACAAAGAAACAAGGGATGAACAAAGCACTGCCAATAAATTCTACTTTTTCTTTAACTGGGCTGCGTCCTAGAACATCGTTGACGGCTAAACCTGCTAAAAATGCTCCAACAATTTTTTCAACTCCAATTACTTGCGCTCCGACTGAGGCTAAAAATAATGCTAATAGGATAAAGATAAACTGGTTACTTTGTTCATCCCCAGAACGGCGAAAGAACTGTTTTCCTGCCCAATCAAAGCCGAATAAAACTACAACAGAATAAATTGCCAATCCACCCAACAAAGTTACTAAACTGAGGGCAGAAAAATCTCCGCCATGAATGCCTACACAAATTGCTAATACAAGCAAAGCACCTGTGTCTGTAAAAATGGTGGCACCAATTGTAACTGTTACTGCTTCATTTGTGACAACTCCCAAACGGCTAACAATGGGATAAGCTAATAGAGTATGAGAGGCAAGCAAAGAACCAATTAGAACTGAAGAGTTCCAACTAAAATTAAATAAACGTCCGGCAACAATTCCAGCAATTAGTGGAACTAGAAATGTCAGAGTTCCAAAACCTATTGAACGATTTCTTGTTTTACGAAACTGTTCTAAATCAATCTCTAACCCTGCCACGAACATTAAATAAATCTTGCCAATATCCGAGAGCAATTTGATAGTTTCGGATTCAGAATTTAACAGCTTTAATCCATTTTGCCCTAAAATTACGCCTGCTACGAGTAAACCTACTAATCCAGGTAGTCGCAATCGCTCAAATAAAGGGGGTACAGTAAAGATTACTGCTAGGAGAATGGTAAATGCAATGATGGGACTATCTGCCAAGTTTAATGCCATTGTTTAGGAATTACATTAAAGGGTAGAATTCAGTACTAAATGAATATTTTTATCTATCTACTGAATCTTGCTAAATATTTAAATCTTCAATAGCATAAATTTAGCGATCGCATTTATGCTTCTATCTTAAGTTAGTTGTTTATATCTATATTAAGTCTCAATTGCGAAATAAATACTCGTGACAAAAAAATCAGCATAAAATCATGATATAATTACTTTTTTATTGAGATATCAAACTTCTCGGTAATAAAAATTTGCGTAAAAAAGCATATTCAGTATTTAATATGCCAAAAATATAGAAATAGAATTTAATTTTTGAAAAGTGCGCTACTTTTAGAGAGATATCAAAATCAACGCCCGATGTTTTGCTGAAGCGAGTTATCCTTGTGCATGGTTAGGGTTGCAAATGTTAAAAGGATTATATCAATTGCAAAGATGAGTTGTTCAAAGTGATGGAGTGGCAAACCCTAATGCAAATACAGCAAGATCTACTCACAAAAGCTTATGCTGCATTTAACGCTCGCGATATTGATTCTGTTCTCGCGTTGATGCACTCTGATGTGGAATGGGCAAATGGTATGGAAGGCGGTTATGTTCGCGGACGTGAAGCAGTACGTAATTATTGGACTCGCCAATGGAAATCGATCGATCCCCATGTCGAACCCCAGAAATTTCAACTCGATCGAGGCGGACAAATCGTGGTCGATGTTCATCAAGTTGTACGCGATTTAGACGGAAAATTAATAATAGATAAAATGGTTCAGCATATTTACACTATCGATAATGGTCTAATCCGACGAATGGACATTCAGGATTCATAAATGCGATCGCCTATCAAACTAATACAAATTCATATTGGCAAAGTATTTGGAATTCACAGATGAGTCCATTGCTCAATCGCTCCTAAAGCTTTCAAAGTGGCTTTTTGGGCTTCGGTTAAACCTGTAATATTTGTAATATTCATATCTTGATAGGGTAACTCAGCCTTAAGGGTTTTCAAACATTCACCCTTTTTCCAATCCCAAATTTTGATACTATCATCAGCGCTACCACTAGCAACGATTTGTCCATTGCCATTGAACGCAACACAACGGATCTGATTTGTGTGTCCCTGTAAAGTGGCAAGGCATTGACCCGAATTCACATTCCAGAGTTTGATTGTTTGGTCAGTACTGCAACTAACAAGTGTTTGATTGTCTGGGCTAAATTTGACTTGAAAAACTTGATTGGTATGCGCTTGTAGAGTTTTCAAACATTCACCTGTGTTAGCATCCCAAAGTTTAATGCTGTGGTCAGCACTGCTACTTACCAAAGTTTGACCATCAGGACTATAAGCTACTGACCAAACCCAGTTATTATGTCCTTGCAAAACTTTCAGGCACTTACCATTGTGGATATGCCACAGCCTGATAGTTTTATCAAAGCTACTACTAGCAAGAATTTGCCCATCTGGACTAAAAGCGGTTGACCAGACGAAACTTGTATGTCCCTGCAAAGTATTAATGCATCTACCATCATCAATACTCCATATCTTAATAGTTGTGTCGAAACCACCACTGGCAAGAATTGGTTCCACAGGGCTGAAGGCAACTCCTGACACCCAACTTGTATGCCCTTGTAAAATTTTTAGACATTCACCCGTACCTAAAGCCCAGATGCGAATCGTGCGATCGCAACTGCTACTAGCAAGGGTTTTTCCATCGAGACTAAAGGCAACAGATGTCACCCAACTCGTATGCCCCTGTAATATTTTTAAACATTCACCTGTATCAGTATCCCAGAGCCTTAAAGAATTAGTACTGCCACTAGCAAGGATTTTTTCATTAGGACTAAAGGCAACTGACCAAATCTGATTGGCATAGCCTTGAAATGTTCTTAAAGCTTGGTTACTCTGCAAATCCCACAGTTTTACAGTGCGGTCTTCGCTACCACTCGCTAGGATTTGCCCGTTGGGGTGAAAGGCAACTGACCACACCATGCTGTCGTGTTCCTGCAAAATTTTCAAACATTGCCCTGTGTCAGTCTCCCAGAGTCTGACAGTTGCATCTCCACTGCCACTGGCCAGAATGTGCCCATTGGGGTGAAAAGCGACTGACCACACTATACTGTCGTGTCCCTGTAAAGTTTTGAGACATTTACCCGTGTGAGTATCCCAAAGCCTAACAGTTTGGTCGTGGCTACCACTAGCAAGGGTCTTACCATCAGGGTGAAAGCTAACTGCCCATACTGGACTGGTGTGCCCTTCTAAAACTCTCAAAACTTGACCTGTACTGGCTTGCCAAAGCCTAATAGTTTGGTCGTCACTACTACTAGCAATTGTTTGACCATCAGGGCTAAAGGCAACTGTGCGCACTTGATGGTGATGTCCAGAAAGAATTTTCAAACATTGGCCTGTGTTGACATCCCATAACCTAATGGTTAAATCGGCGCTGCCACTAGCAAGAGTCTGACCATCGGGGCTAAAGGTAACTGACGATACCATCCCCGTATGTCCATGTAAAATCCTTAAGCTTTCACCTGTTTTTACATTCCACAGCCTAATGGTGCGGTCTTCACTGGCGCTAGCAATTGTCTTTCCATCAGGACTGAAACTAATTGACCAAATCCAAGCTTGGTGTTCTTTGAGAGTTAAAAGTGGTTGACCTATTTCTGCTGTCAGTCCCTTGCTACCAAGAATTTGCCAGAGATTAATTTTCCCCGTACCATCTCCGATCGCTAAAATTTCTCCATTCGGGCTAAAGGCTACAGTTGTAGCAACGCTAAAGGCTTGAGTAAAACTAGATTTAGCTAGATCGGAACGGGCAAAGCTGACTCGATGTAGATCTATTCCTTGCAGATCGGCGTGCCAAATTGTTAAATCGGAAAAATCATAGTTTGTTAAATCGATTTGCAAATAACGGCAAAGATTGATCAGATTTCCGCCACCATAACCAGATAGTCTATTTTCTGGCTGTCGCAGTAACTCTGTAATTGCTTGAAGTTGTTGTTTGAGAATGAAATTTGAGCTAAATACTCTCCTAAATAGTTCAGCAACGGGTTGTAAAATCAGCCGAACTTGACTTGAACGCACGTAATCTTTGACTGTTGTCTTAATTAAGGCATGGCTGAGGAATAATGAGAGGTTTTTTGTAATTAATTCGTTAACAATCTGCTCAATCAATCGGTCAGTGACGTATTCCATGACCACAGGTTGTTGAGTGTAGCTACCAGATTTCTTCTCTAAAAGCGATCGCCCATTTAAAGCTTCCAAGCCCTCCAAAATTCTGCTTTTGGGTATCGCCCCAACAATGTCTGCTTCTAATTCAGCGATTGTTGTCCACTCGCGATTAATTGCTAACCAATACATAATGGTTTGCTCTAATGGCGATAGCCTCTCAAACTGCCGATCCAAAAGACGCCGAATGCCGTTAAAAATAATTGTGTCTTGTTTTTGGAATTCACCGATGTCACCATCAAATAATTCTTGAATAGAGGTAGTAACTATCTTGATAGCTAGAGGACTGTTACCGTAGCGATCGCACAATGTCTGTTTCTGTGCTTCATTCCCCACCAATCTCTTCGCCTGTAATAAGGACTGTGCTACTTCCGGCGAACCTTCCAATTTTAGCGATCGCACTGCTAGTTCTTCCCCTTCTAAAGTAGCGATTTCGCTAGGCTTTTCTCGACTGGTCAATATTAGACAACTTTGATGTTTAGTTTCTCCTACCAAGCGCAGCAGTTCGCTATATCCCTCATAACCTGGGCGATACTGTCCAGCTTGCTGTGCATCCAAAATCGTTTCCAGATTGTCTAAAATCACCAGACAACGCTGACTACGCAAGTATTGAATTAGTATTCCTATATCCGCTTTTGTTTCTTGTTGGTGGGATACAAACGCTATTAAATCAGTTAACAGTGTTTCTAAAGGGGGTGCGTTACGCAGACTGCGCCAGATAATCAACTCGAAATCTACTTGCAGAGATTGAGCTAGCTTCACGCTACAAGCACTTTTACCAATTCCACCCATACCTAAAAGTGCAACCAATCGACATTGGTCTTGTACAATCCACTGTTTGAGGGTTGCAAGTTCGCTTTGACGGCCATAAAAAAATGAAACATCAACCGCTTCACCCCAATCTTGACGCGATTTAGGTAAGTCTTGAGTTTGTTGTTCTAAGCTTGCAGTCCCAGAGTTGGCATCATAACTTTTTACCATGCGTTGTTGCGACTGCAACCTTCGGTCTAATGCTGCTTGCAGGTTATTTTTGCTGACTTCTTCCCCCAGTGCTTCTGATAGCACCTTCCAAAGCTTTGGCCCTACATCACGCCTGACATAACTTTCAGAATAACCAGAACTTTGTGCAATCTCTTCATAAGTCTGCTTTTGCAGCGAACCGACAATAATTGACGTTTCGACATCATTTAGATATCTACCAAAACGCTCAAATAACGCAGCATTTACAACAGAGACCTTGAGTTCCAGGCTCATCTTTTTACATCTGACTCCTACTTGGTAATCATACCTGACTTTTCCAGACACTTTTAAAGTTGCGAGGAGATAAATTCTGTTCTGGTAGATTTAAATATTTAAAAAAATAATGTGAAATTAGTGCTTAATCCTTATTTTATAAGTTTTCTAATTTCACAAAGAAATATCCGACATTGACTGACTTTTTCATCTTGTAAATTCCAGACAATTACTGTAATGACACCCACATACAAACCAAATATATTTATAAATATCAAGATTATTCATGCTTAATTAAAACCCAATTAAAAATTTATGCATGAAATCGAGTTGAGTTATTTACTTTGAAATTGAACCTTGGCGGCTAGTTAAATTAATACTTTTATTGAATACAGAGTCTCGGCTTCTTGATTAACATTTCAAGAGAAATTTAACTAAGCCTAATAATTACTTAACTTATATATGGAGTTTATTTACTTATGCATCGCTCTCTAAGTACAGGAGAACATAGTTTTTGGTTATATGACCAGGTAGCACCTTTTCATTTTGTAGTCACTGCACAGATAACTGGAGAATTTAGTGTTAGTCAATTAGAAAAGGCACTTATTAAGCTTCAGCAACGACATCCATTATTACGAGTTTGTATTGTGACTGATGCATCTGGACAACCTTGGTTTAAAGAAGATGCAGCTAAAATTCCTGTGCGGGTTGTACAGCGTTTGGGAGAGCAAGATTGGCAACGAGAAGTTGAACAAGAACTTTCTCAACCTTTTGATTGGAGTCAAGCACCTCTATTGCGGATAGTACTTGTCCATTCTCCTGAGGTTTCAGAAATCATTGTCACCACTCAACACTCAATTGGAGATGGTTTATCGTCGGTTTACCTGCTAAGAGATATTTTGCAAGCTGTTGGTATACCCGATAGCGAACAGCAAATTTTACCTGTGCGTCCTGGTTATGAAGAGTTAATTCTGGAGAAGGCTGGGAAAATACCCATTTTGCCAAGTTTAGAAAATAGCGATCGTGTTAACGATTTTCAAAGTATAAAAGCAGATACATTGCCCGAAAATCAAACTATTCGTTTACTAACTTGGTCACTGTCATCAGAAGAAACTGCTTTGCTCATCTCTCAGTGTCGTCAAGAGCAAACTTCGGTTCATGCTGCTATTTGTGCGGCTTTTCTGTTAGCAGTTTCTCAAGAAAGCGGTCAACAGTCCAATCTCAAGTGTGTATCTCCTATTGATATTCGCCAACACCTTGCACCTTTGATTGTCGAAGATTGTGGTTATTATGCTTCCGTGGGAATGACGACACATGACATTACCCCTGATTTAACATTGTGGGATATTGCGCGATCGCTCAAATCTCAACTTCATCCGCAAATCACGCTAGATCGAGTTGCTCAAAGAATTATCGCCAGCCAAGCTTTCTTGCAGACCAATCCTAGTCCTAGTCAAGTCAAGCAAGCCTTCGATGATGCCTATACTCATGAAGTTTTGGTTTCTAATCTTGGGCGTTTAAATATTCCGCAACAGTATGGCAATATCCAACTCCAAGCAATTTACGGGCCTGCTGTGGTGACACACCTCAAAAATGAGCGTTTTATCGGAGTTGCTACTGTAGGAAACCAAATGTTTTTCACTTGTACCTATTTAGATCCAGAAACTTCACCAGCCGAAGCTATGCAACTTCAGCAAGCAGCAATGCAACAACTTAATCGCTATAGAGTTGCTGTCATTAATTGATTAAACGCAGTCTTTTTCAGCACATTTTAATATCGGCTCAAACAAATGACGAAAAGTAAAATCTTTGGATTTAGCTCGTAGTTGCGCTTTAGCGCTATAGATGCAGCGCTAAAGCGCAACTACAAACCAGTAATGATTATTTGCACAGACTTACTTACAAAGAAATTACGGATAGTTACTCTCATGAACAGCAATCAAAATGGTAAATCGGGATTAGGACATTACCTCCAAGGCGTACAACACTTCGGTCTTACAGTTTACGATCTGCCAAAATCTCTAGAATTTTACCTTGAAGTATTGGGTGGTAAAGTTGCTATTGGTGGAGATGGATTTTATGGTGAATCCTTACATAATTTGCTCTTTCAAAAAGAGGAAGTGGAGGCTCTTGAAAAAGGAATCGATCCAAAGTCTGTAGGAGTTGCTAACGTCAGAGATGGTACAGACATGGCTTTAGATGTCAGATTCATTTCTTTTGGTAACACAGTAGTTGAAATTATTCATTTCCGAGATGCTAAATTAACATCTGCTGCACCGAATGCTTTTGAAAAAATACCTTCCTCCGTTGGTTATACCAATGCACCGCACATTTCCTTCTATGTGAAAGATGATGTAGATATTGATGTCTTTGCGAAAAAGTTAGAAGAGGAATGTCAAAGACGGGGTTTGACTGAAGTAGTTGTTAACCGCATTATTCGAGCAAATTCGCCAGAAGAAATGAGAAAACTTGCCCCTAAATTTGCTAAGACAGATTTTAGTGGCGATTTTGACGGGTGGGCACTATTGTACTGCAAAGGGCCAAACGGCGAACAGCTGGAGTTTAATCAAGTTACTCGCAAAGCCAAAGAAAACTTTACTAGAGCAGAAGCAGAATATAACCAAGCTAATGGGACAAATTACTGGTTTTTAAATTCCCAAAAACTAGAATCAAATGCTCAGAGAGTTTATTCTACATCCAGCGCTCCTATTAATGCTTACTTGGGCAGAAAAAATATCATTGAAAGCAGAAATAATGGGGAAGGAAATACAATAACATTGACATATCCACAAACATCTGTGAGTACAAAATCTGAAATTGTCCGCCAGATGTTTCAAGCAGGCGAATCGATGAATGTAGAAAACTTTGTCAAGTTCTACACCGAAGATGCTTTGTATCAATTCAGCAACTTTCCAGTTGTTTATGGCCCGCAAGGTATTAGAGAATCTTCTGTTGATTTCTTAGCAACAGTTGCCAAAGTTTATCACCACATTAAGAATATGTGGGAAGTAGGAGACACAGTTATCTGTGAAATGGATGTTACTTACATTCGCCACGACGGTAAAGTGTTTACACTTCCTTGTTGCGACACAATTGCCTTCAAAGGCGATAAAGTCCAGGAATTACGAATTTATATGAATATCGATCCGGTATTCGTATTTGACAAAGATAAAGCCGAGCCTAAAGCTGCTAACTCTAGCGGTTCATTAACCAAAAAATTGGAGAAAATGTATGAAGCTTTACACGCTGAAAATTGGGATGAGTTTGTAACCTTCTTTTCTCCGAATTTACTTTACAAAATTGGTGCGAACGACCCTGTAATTGGGCCAGAAGCCTGTGGAGATTTGTTAACTCATATCTATAAAACTCTCAAACTCACAACTCACAACACACGAGGAATGTGGGAGATTGGCAACACCATTATTTTAGAAATGGATGCTAATTATATTCATAAACTGGACAAACGATTTGTTCAAGTTCCTTGTGTAGATATTTATCGTTTTGATGGCGATAAGATTTACGAATGGCGAGTTTATCCAGATGCTTCTCAGACTGGTGTCCGCATTTAAGATGTAGCAAACCAACCTTTAGACTACAAGAAGTAGTATTATTATTAACAATCTATTTGTAAATTTGCTTGCAGTTTATTTACTGAATGGTTGTTACTGTTATAGCTACTTCGGTCTATCAAGGCAGATAGTTTTTGTAATGTTGTTATCTATTAGCACTCATTTTTCCTTAGAGAAACTTGAGTGCTTTTACTTGACTGTGCAAATCTCTAGTTCGGTGACTTTAACTCCCACTAAACACATACTGTTTTGTGAAATGCTGTGAGACAGTGCTTTTGCCAGGATTTCTCAGCAAGTCTGAGTCGGATTGTATCGTTAGTGAAGAACAAGCGATCGCATTTTACCCTTACAATCAGACACATGAGGAAAAATCTGTAAAACCGAGCGTACTTTGTGGTTCCCATCAATGATAATTTTAAGCATTGGGAACCCTTAGAAATCAAACTTTATGAACGCAGCCGACGATAAAACTATTGTTCGTGAGTATTTCAATTCCACAGGGTTTGACAGATGGAAGCGGATTTACGGCGATGGTGAAGTTAACAAAGTCCAGCTAGACATCCGCAACGGACATCAACAAACTGTGGATACTGTCATCGGCTGGTTAAAAGCTGATAACAATTTAGCAACCTTGTCCATCTGCGATGCTGGGTGTGGTGTAGGTAGTCTCAGCATTCCTTTGGCGGCAGAAGGTGCTAAAGTCTATGCCAGCGATATTTCCGAAAAAATGGTGTCAGAAGGCAAAGAAAGAGCCTTACAAACCTTAGGAAACCCTGGAAATCCCACTTTTACAGTGCAAGATTTAGAATCTTTAACTGGTAGCTACCACACTGTGATTTGTCTGGATGTTCTCATTCACTACCCGCAAGAAAAAGCAGATGAAATGATTTCTCACCTGTGTTCGTTAGCACAGTCACGAATTATTCTCAGTTTTGCACCTAAAACCTGCGCTTTAACTCTACTCAAGAAAATTGGTAGTTTCTTTCCCGGGCCGAGTAAGACAACTCGCGCTTATCTACACCGCGAAGCAGATGTTATCAAAATCCTCGAAAGCAACGGTTTCGCCATACAACGAAAAGCGCTGACTAAGACTCGCTTCTACTTTTCCCGCCTGCTGGAAGCTACACGTAGTTGAAAAATGGGCATGGGGGAGCCACTGCGTTGGAAGGGTTTCCCAGCTTGTAGACGCAAAGCGGCTTCCCGCAGGGTAGCAAGTGGCGTCATGGGGCATAGGCAATAGCCATTTGTCATTTATCTTCTCTACCTTGTCAACGCCACTTGCTACAACGCGACGGCACTTCCTACCCTTCTCCTTCGGAGACGCTGACGCGAACGGGAACGCTTTCAGCGAACAAGTCGGCGTTCGCCCTTGGCGTTGCCGAAGGCTAGCCGCCCAACGGAGTGCCTTGGAAACCCGCACAACACAGTGGCTCCTCCTTGTCCTCCCCCACTCCGCACACTCCGCACACTCCCTCATCCATCCTCACTAAAATTTTATACTTTCTTAACAAAATTATTGCTAGATTTTGGCAATTAATGGAACCTCAGCCAAAGTAAGGTTAGAATCGCAAACAAGGTTCAAATCTGAGATGGAACTATGAAAACTGCTGAAAAATTAGCCGCTGGTTGGCTACTCACACTCGGATTCATGTTTTTAACGCTATCAGTCTCAGCAGGAATTGAGAAACATAATATGTTGAAACTCATCCAACCGCCAATACAGGATGAAGAATATGCACAAGAGTTTGTAAATAAAGACTATCTCTATTTACTTGATGCTACTGCTAGGCAAAGTCTAATTTTTGGCGTTCCTACTCTAATTTTAGGAGGATGGCTTAGTTTAGGATTGTATCGACAAAGCAGGCAAGAAAAAAAGGCATTAAATCAACAAATGAACGAGCGCCTGCAATCGATTTTTTATCAAATGCTACAAGAAAATAAAGGACGAATGACTCTGCTTGGCTTTGCAATTAAATCCGAACTCCCTGCAATCGCCGCTAGACAATATTTAGATGAGAAAGCTAAAGAATTCAATGCCAATTTTAAGGTGAGCGAGGACGGGGCTATATCATATCATTTTGAGATTTAACTTAAATCTCAATTAGCGGTTAATACTTCTACACCGCTAAATTTTACACCAATTTAAGGCTAGGTCTCATGACGCAGCTTTTTTTGAGTATAGCCGCTGTTTTAGGTGGTTTATCTGTTGCCGCTGGTGCGTTTGCTTCCCACGCTTTACGGGAAAGAATCAGCGATCGCTCGCTAGAAATTTTCGAGACTGGCGCTCGTTACCAAATGTATCACGCTCTAGCGCTGTTAGTAGTAGCACTACTGCTTAGTCGCGCTGAATCGCCGCCATCTACCCTCATAGCAAGTGGTTGGCTGTTTATTATTGGGATTGCTATTTTCTCAGGGAGTTTGTACGCTCTTAGCTTAACAGGTGTGAAATCTTTGGGAGCGATCGCACCATTGGGAGGCGCTGCTTTTCTAGCTGGTTGGGGTGCTTTAGCCTTTGCGGCTTGGAGTTTAAAATTTTAAAAGATTTAGGAGTTAGAGATGAAAAGTTAGTTATCTCTAACTCTTAATTCTGAGGCGTAACAGTAGATCGTGTCAAGCCGCCTTCGCAATGGGTACTTCAGGTAATTGGCTAACTGCGTAAGCATCCTGCAAGCGATCGCGCAATCGCTGATATTCTTTTTGATGAAAAGCTAGATCGACATCTGATAAATAAGCATGTTCTCCACCTGCTAGCTTTTGGGCAATTAAATCGGGAATGTATGGTAGATTAAATACTTCATTAAGCTTGATCAAATTCGCTTCAACTACCCCTGTTTGCATTAAATAAACGCCTGTTAATAGCACGCGATACACATAAAGTAATGGCTTGACTCGATGTGGCTGTTCTTTTTCAAAAAGTTTCCATTGCGTTGCCGCAAACCCCAAATAATGGTAACTGTGATGACGGGTAATGCAATCTTTGGCAATAACTTTTAACTCTTCATACTCTAGTAATTGTTGTAATACTAAAGGTGAATATAATTGCTCTAAAACATAGCCATTCTTTTTCAGCAACAGCAAAAAGAATTTTTTGATATCGTGAGTTACTAAATCAATTTGTATAGAATCTCGAATTTCTGAAATCTCAATAGTTTCAGTCCCAGTATTTAAGCCAACTACTTCTGGTATTGGCAAAATATGTACGCCACGTAAGTCATAATCAGAATCCCTGGAAGGAAAGCCATATAAATGAGAACCACTAATACTAGTAAATAAAAGTGGGTAAGGCTGTTGCAGAATAACGCTGTTAAGGGAAACAGGAATATCCATGTAATACTAATTCAAAATTCAATAAGAATTTGAAACCCACGGAGGTGGGTTTTGCCTGTGTAGGTGTGCTTTCTAACCGCCGATTGATTTTATTAGGATTTCACTAATTAAATCGTATACTTGCGACAAATTCTAAAATCTTGTCTTTGATAATTTTGGATTCTTCTTCTACCGCCCCAGGAGTTTCGCCATTAAAAAAGCTACGTTGATTGCTAACTATATATAAAAAGTCACCCTTAATAAAGGTAAGTAATCCTCGGTACGCATCTAATCTAGTAGCAGCCCCATTATTTTCTTGCTTGGAAATTGTTGACCCTTTTGGCATATCAACTAATACATAATAAGACCCAGCAAGTGTATCTTCCAAATATTCAGCATACTTAATTTCAGCATTGGGTACATTGGCAAAAATTGCTTGAGGCACATATCTGTCTACTAAAATTGTTTGCAGATATTCTTCCTGTCCTACAGCTTCCATTTCTTCTTCATGTTCCGCAGGAATAGGATAATAATCTATTCTTAGTAAAGTGCCAAAGTCATCAGAAAAACCAACTACCCCTTCTTGGCTTTGAATTCTTCCTCCTTGTTCTGCTGTCACAGGAATTGGGACTGTAAAATTTTCTGAAGGCGATTCATATACTTCATCTCCATAGTCTTCTACTAAGGCGATCTCAACTTCGTCATCCAGGAATTCGAGATTTTCTCCTTCTTCAAAAGCCGCAATTACCTCTTGGATAATTTCTTCTGCTTCCTCATCTTCCAAATCTAGGGCTTGTTGCAACTCTTTAAGATAAGGCTGTTTTTGTTGAGGAATTTCCAATTCTTCGTCTATAAGTACGATCGCACCCGCCGCATAAGCATCTAGCACTATGTCATCAGAAAGGGCTTGGCTAGCTGTATTAAACAAAGCACCGAGTCCATCTTCTTGTGCAATTTCTAAAAGTCTTTGCACTATATCTGTGATTTCTTCTTCGGAATACTCCTCAAACACTTCAAAATCCCACAGAACAGTGGCTAAAGCTTCTGCATCTACTTCTTCTATAGAAGAATCAGCGATCGCAGTTATCACCGCGATCGCTGCTACTGCTTCTTCTGGACTTAATGATTCTTCTGTAGTCTGTTTTGAATCAAAAATCTTACTATACTTAGTCATTATCGCTACCTCCTAACAAATACTTTCTAGTAATAACTGATTAAAAGTGACAATGGTTAGTTTAGCAATAGACCTATTACATCAGTTGATTTTTTGGATAGTGAACCATAAATTTAGATATACAGTAGCTTCTCTTAGGGTACACAGATGAAAAAAGATGAACACATATATACATTAGTGTTCATCTGTAGTTTTTTTATGCTTTTGTAGCGAATCTGTACTACAACAGATTTACCTTAGCATCATTTAATATAGCTATTGCTTTGTAACATAAAGGAAATGATTGGCGATACTTTCATAGAATTTCATATCAGTCCAGTAACTTAGATGTCCATCGGTTCCCCATTTTGTGGGAGTTGTCATTTGCTCATTCTTGAGGTCTTCGTAGTAATCTAAATTACCGCTAATTGGATCTTTTAAGTGGTAATAATTAATCCAAGAAATGTGTTCTAATTGGCAAACTACGGGGTTTTTGGACAAATAAGGAATTTTGCGGATCAATTCTGGTTTGACGCGAAAAGAGTTGAGATGTTCGATAATCCGTCGTCGAATATACTGCTGTTCCTGCGCCACATTGCGGAAGAAAAAGGCGATTTTATCTAGTGGCGAACCAAAGGTAATTAGTCCTTTGAGCTTATCGATGCGCATACTTTTACCCAAGTCTGGAGAAAGACTAGACTCAATACAAAGCAGGTTTAATGTATCGTAAGCAATACAACTACCTAGTGAATGTCCGGCGATAATTACTTGGTCGTAATTTGCTTTTTCATCTTGCAGAATTTCTTGGAGTAATGTTAAGCATTCTGAAATTACCTGTTGGCGAATTTTTTGGTAAGGTGATTTGGGATCGGTTTTTGTGTAGATAGCAACATCACCAACAAAATTAATTAAAGGTGGAGTGATTAGCGTTTTACTAAGTTTCCAAGCCGATTGCAGATAACTACCTTTAAGAAATGGGCCTGCAAACAACAAAGCTAACAAAATTGCCAGTCGCAATACAGGGTAAATAAAGTTAAATATGCGCAGGAAAATAGTTAGCGATCGCAAGCGGAATTTAAAGAAGCCTTTGCGATTTTGGTTTTGCAAAAGCTTATCTAATAAATCTTTATTTTGAGGGCGATTGTAAAACTCAATTGTGCCCTCAAGTGTCTGTTCCGCCCATTGTAATATTTCCGGCACGCTAATTTTATTTTCTGTATCAGGTGCCCAATAATATTCGTGAACGTCAATTAGTCCTTGTTGTTGATTGTCAGTTGAACTTAATCTCACAAAGCTTTCCGTCCACCCACTACCATTGGGAAGTTTTCGCCTAGCAATCTGGTGTTCTAAATCTATTGGTAATTTCTGCTCCTCAAAGTATTTGAGCAGGTTTTGAGCAAAATAGTCTACAGTTTCATAAGGATTTTGTTCGCCGATTCCGTGAATCAGTAAAAAAGCTGTGCGACCTTGAGGAAACCTCGCATTAATTGGTGTTTCAGTCATATGCTTACCACTTTTGTAGAAAATATTTTGTTCTGATAGCCGTTTGTCGGAGAGTGAAAACTGCTGAAGCTGCGATGCAGTTAAACAGACTTCTCTCCTTGTCATTGGTCATTAGTAATTTACATTTATAAATGACAAATGACTAATTACAGTCTTAGCTGCTATTTATAGTGTCACGAGCTAGAAGCGAAATTCCTAATATCTGTTAACAAGTTTATATTTCATCATCTATTTGTCTGCATATTCAGAGTTTTCGCCTATTATCTATAGTTCAGTAATACTTATATTTGAAAATTTGATGCTGGATACATTAGATTTGAGTTTGACTTTGGAGAAAGCAACCTATAAGTCTGAGATTGACAGGCTAATGCATCAACTCCGAACGTTGCAAACCGCCTGTTGGGAAAAAAAATTACCTGTGATTGTTGTATTGGAAGGGTGGGCGGCTTCTGGTAAGGGTGGACTAGTAAAGCAAATGGTTTCCTACATCGATCCGCGTGGGTTTAAAGTGCATCCCATTTGGGCGGCGACTCCAGAAGAACGCCAATACCCGTTTCTTTGGAGATTTTGGCAAAAGTTACCCCCCCAAGGCGCGATTAGCATTTTTTATCACAGTTGGTATACTCATGTTTTAGAAGATCGGCTATTTCAGCGCGTAGCACCCGCCCAAATTCCCACATTAATGGGGCAAATCAACTCCTTTGAGCGCCAGATGGTTGATAATGGGGTGGCGATCGCTAAATTTTGGTTGCACCTCAGCCGTAAAGAATTGAAAAGTCGCTTGAAAGAATATGCCAAAGATCCTCTAACAGCTTGGCGGGTACGCAAAGAAGACTGGCAACAAGAAAAACACTACAGTCGCTACACGGCTTTGGCTGAAGAGATGCTAATTCAAACCAGTACAGGTAGTTCCCCCTGGACTTTAGTAGAAGGTGACTCAGAGCGATGGGCGCGGGTGAAGGTGCTAACTCATCTAGCTGCAACTTTAACTACTGCCCTAGATCGGCTACAAATTCAGCTTCCTGCCCCGATTCTACCCGCACAAGTCCGTTTAGAACCCACAGAGCCAGACTTACTAGCACAAATTGATTTGAGCCAAAGTCTTTCAGAAGTAGATTACGATGAGCAATTAGCTACAGAACAGATACAACTGCGGCAATTACAGTTAAGCATTCACAAACACCAAATTCCAGTGTTAGTGCTGTTCGAGGGTTGGGATGCAGCTGGTAAAGGCGGAGCAATTAAGCGTCTCACAGATATCCTTGACCCCCGTAGTTACTTCGTTCATCCCTTTGCTGCACCATCAGATGAAGAAAAAGCTCATCATTACCTGTGGCGATTCTGGCGGCGATTACCCACCACTGGCACCATCGGGATTTTTGACCGTTCTTGGTACGGACGGGTGTTAGTCGAGCGAGTTGAAGGATTTGCTGTAGAAGCAGAGTGGCGTAGAGCTTACCAAGAAATTAATGAATTTGAAGCCCACTTAACAAGTGCAGGCTACGTTTTAGTCAAGTTTTGGCTGCACATTAGCCCAGAGGAACAACTCCAACGCTTTACTGAGCGCCAAAATGACCTTTTTAAACAGTACAAACTTACCGATGAAGATTGGCGCAATCGCGAAAAGTGGCCTTACTACGAAGTCGCAGTCAATCAAGCGATTCAACGTACCACCACCCCAACTGCACCTTGGACAATTGTGGCTGCCAATGACAAATACTATGCCAGAGTCAAGGTAATTGAAACTGTAGTTGATGCCATTCAAGCTGAAATCAAACGCCGTAAGAAAGGCAATCGGTTAATTTTTTCGTGACAGGCAAGGCAGATAAGGGAGTGTGGGGAGTGTGGGGAGACAAGGGAGAAATAAGTATTGACTCTGGACTCTTGACAAATGACCAATTACCAATCCCTATCTACAGATATAAGCTTAAACTAGCTGGAGATAGATGCCCCCTCAATAAAAATGATTAGATAATACCCATGTTTGCAGTTTCATCAATACATTCAAAGCAAAATATTTTGAATTCTGCAAACATTTATTATCTATAAATTTGAATCTTTTTATGGTACAGACTCCCCCTTCCCAATTCTCCCCAGAACAATACAAAGTAGATGCGCCCAATCAAGAAGTAGAAAATATAATACAATCACCGCCATCAGAGACAGAAATTAATCTCGAATTCCTCTACACAAGAGATATTGAATTCCGTCAAGAAACTATTTACTTTCTCGTGGTCGATCGCTTTCATGATGGCGATCCAGATAATAGCGAAGGTATTAACTCAGAACTGTACGATCCCAGCGGACAAGATTGGGGTAAGTACTGGGGTGGCGATTTACAAGGTGTGATTGATAAATTAGATTATTTAAAAAATATGGGAGTTACAGCCATTTGGCTCACTCCATTATTTGAGCAGGTTGAAGAGTTATTTGTTGGTAATGCTGCCATTCATGGCTATTGGACAAAAGACTTTAAGCGAATTAATCCTCGCTTCATTGCTAAAGGAGAAAACCCTTCTTTAAACGCAACTCAAGAAACAAGAGATACAACTTTTGACCGCTTGATTGCAGAAATGCACAAGCGCAATATGAAATTAATCCTAGATATTGTTTGCAACCATAGCACGCCAGATACTAGTGGTAGTAAAGGCGAATTATATGATGATGGTGTAAAAATTGCTGACTTTAATGATGATGTAAATCATTGGTATCACCACTATGGTGAAGTGCAAAATTGGGAAGACGATTGGCAAGTACAAAATTGCGAATTAGCTGGACTAGCAACCTTCAATGAAAATAATAGCGAATACCGCGAGTACATCAAATCAGCAATTAAACAATGGTTAGATCGGGGTGTAGATGCACTGCGGGTAGATACTGTTAAGCATATGCCAATTTGGTTTTGGCAAGAATTCACTGGTGATATGTGCAATCACAAGCCAGATGTATTCATTTTTGGCGAATGGATTTACAGCAATCCTAGTGACGATCGCTCTGTGGAATTTGCCAATAACTCTGGGATGACAATCTTAGACTTTGGATTGTGTGTGGCGATTAGAGCCGCATTGGCACAAGGTTCCGAAAATGGATTCCATACAATTCAATATATCTTTGACCAAGACCATCGCTATAGCGGCGCAACAGAGTTAATTACGTTTATCGATAACCATGATATGTCTCGCTTCCAATCGCTGAATCCCGATCCAGCGATGTTGAAGGTGGCGATCGCTCTGATTATGACTTGTCGTGGTATTCCCTGTATCTATTACGGCACAGAACAATATCTGCACAACGATACCGATGGCGGTAACGATCCCTACAATCGCCCGATGATGGAGAAATGGGATACCGATACGGAGATTTATCGTTACGTCCGCCTCTTATCTGGCTTGCGGCGACTCAATCCCGCAATATCAATGGGTAGTCACTGGCAAAAGTACTTAACAGAAGATGTTTATTGCTACGTGCGCCGCTATCGCGATTCTCTGTGTTTTGTCGCCTTGAATCGTGGTGGAGAAGTCACCATTCCAGAAGTAGAGACAGAACTACCCGATGGCGAACATACCTGTGTAGTAACACGTAACAAGTATGAAGTCAAAGACGGTAAGATTCAAAACTTGGTACTCGAAGAACGGGGAGTAATTGTTTTCAGCCACGTTGGTGAAAGAATCAAAGGACAGACGATTGTCAGAGTGCAATTAAATGGCGTGCAAACTCAACCAGGTGAAACCATTGTTGTCACCGGAGACTGTCCAGAGTTGGGTAACTGGGATATCAGCAAAGCCTATCCCCTAGAGTACATCAACACCAATACCTGGTTTGCGGAAATTCCCTTTAACGAGAGTACAGGCAAGTTAATCAGTTACAAATATGCCATGTGGCGCGAAGGGCGATCGCCTCTGCGGGAAAATACCGTACCCCGCCGTTGGGTAATCGCCAAAGAAGGCACCGTGAAGTGGCGTGATACCTGGACATCAGGACGAGAATCGTAGATAAAGAATCCCAAGTAGCAGAACTTTTGCAGCGATCTGAAGTATTGTAATCCCAGAGATGAACCTCAGGTTTTTGAAGATGTGTCAACTGCTGGGAATGAATTGCAATACCCCAACAGATATCTGCTTTTCTTTTGAAGGTTTTTCTGCTAGGGGAGGAAAAACTGACGATCATAGCGATGGCTGGGGTATTGCCTTCTTTGAAGAATCCCTAAACATCGACGGAGACAGTTTTCTCTAACTAAAATTCTCATCGGCTACCCACTGTAGTGCAAATTGGTTGCAATCATGAGGAGCCGAAAAGGAGAGGTAAGCATCTATGATCGCCAAGGGCATATAACCCTAATCTGGCGGTATGGGGGCAAACGTTACTGGTTAGCCCTCGGTCTACCCACCAATAAATTAAACCTCGGTCTGGCGGAAGTAATAAAACGCCAGATCGAATCTGATTTTGTAACAAATAACTTTGACCCCACCCTGGTAAAATACCGCCCCGCACATCAAAATAAGCCTGATGGTACGTCATTTATAGCTGCCTTCCTGGCTCGTGAAATGAACCCAGACACAAAGGAACTGTACGGGGTAGTGGTCAAAAAGTTTAACAAATACGGGGGAAAGGAAGATATAACACCACCCGAAGCCTCAAAATTTATCCAATGGCTTCGTCCCCAAGTAGCTACATCCACGCTTAAAGCTTATGTAATAAGATTAAGCGCCATTTGGCGATGGGCGGCAGAGGAAGAATTAACTACAGCCAAAAATCCTTGGAAGCGTCATATCAAGACGATAAAAATAGATCCACCCCAACCCAAGCCATTCACCCAAGAAGAGGTTAACAAAATACTTACTGGGATACAGGGAAACCATTACGCCCCCTTCATTGAATTTCTTCTTAGGGTTGGTTGTCGTTTAGGGGAGGCGATCGCTTTGAAGTGGGGAAATGTAGATTCTGACTGTGGCGGGGTGTGGATATTAGCCACAAAGACCCACCAATCAAGGAAAGTCACATTAACTTACTACATGAAGCAATTAATGCTTGCTCACCGTCCCCCCAACCCTGACCCAAATTCATTGGTATTCCCCGCCCCGATGGGTGGATCAATAGTTGCAAACAATTTCCGCGCCTTGGTATGGAAAACGCTACTCAAATCCGTGGGTGTCCCCTACAGAAAACCCCATAATTTACGGGTGACGATGGTCAGCCACTATTTAAACGAAGGTGCAGACCCCTTGAAGCTGTCAAGGGTGACGGGGCATAGTCCGGCGGTTATGTATCGCCATTACCTCGGCGCGGTCGGTGAAGTTGCACTCCCTGATCTTTCCTTCGGCGCGGCAGGGGGAGAAACCGATGAAAAACAACAGAAAATTTTACTTCAAAAAAGTAGATTCAAAAACGGCTGAAACACAGACGGGGTAAGGGCTAAAAGGTGAGTCAGATCGTTCATGGGTTATATAACATTACTGGGGCGATCTGACTCACTCCCAACCCCGTACATTGTTGCTAAATGTGGATATCAATTAATACTAATCAGACTTAGTAAAACTACCGACAAAAACTAAAACTTGGTTTATAATAGAGAAAAGGAGAACGGAGCCAGCAATATGGCAGTACTAGAGAAAACAATTCCGGTTCCCAGTGAGTATTTCGATCAACTACCCCCGGATGTAAGGATTCGGTGGATATACAGAAACACTGACAAATCAACTGGCTACAGTATGTATGAACTAGCGGATAAACTCAGTGTTACAACAATGACCATTAGAGCCGCCTTAGCAAGACTCTCGGCTTTAGGTAAGGTTCATCTGGTAGAGGAACGCTCACACGGCAGAGGCTACCCTGTTAAGTTTTACTGGGTAGAGCCGATTTAAACCAACGGGGGCGACCCCGGCAGTACTATACAGACGGATACCAAATATTTAGTGTATCTGAACACCTAAAAAAGAAGCTTCCAAAGATTTGCACCTTTTGCCACTCAGCGCTAACTGAGCCAGGAACACAAAACTTCAAAAGCATCAATAAAAACTTATTTAAATTTTAGTGTGTTTCTAGGTAAATAGTCAATTCTTCGGAAGTTTCACCTACAAAAATTAAGGTGAAATTCCATGTCTTTTCATAATTCTATCATAATTGACCCCCAAGAATCCCCCGCAGGGGTAGAGATTGTAGCCCAAAACCTGGAAGGGAAAGCCGCGACTCTGGCGCATTTGAGAGCTTTGGGAGTTGCCGAAGGCGAGGAGTTTTGGATCAAGCGGGGTAGCAAGTTAGCTTATCGCTGCGTCATGGGCGTGGATAACTTCACAGCCCAGGCGACAAAAATTGAGGGCGACTCGCGGATATTCACAACAAAATACCCCGATGGTTACGGTCTGTTTGCTTTCCTAGCCAGCGACGGCGAGGAGATTTACTTCATCCCAAACGATGTCCAGGGCGGCATCAAGGACAGCAACGTAGAAAAGATTCGGGCGGTGTACTTTGAATCGGACAAGGGTAGCATTCAAGAGCAATTAGACCGTATACAGGCGATAGGGGCTGAATTTGGTCTAACTCCCTCGGCTGTGGTGTTCTCCGGCTCTAAATCGCTGCATTGCTTTTATCGCGTTACTGGGTGTGATATCGAGACTTTCCGGGAGATTCAAAGACATTTAATCGTATTGTCCAACGGCGATCCAAACATCCAAAATCCCGCCCGTGTAATGAGAATCGCGGGGTTTTATCGGAAGTCGAAAGGTAAGCACCAAAGATTACTACTTGCTACAGCCGCGAAGTATTCAGCCGAGGAATTTAAAGCTAAGTTGGCTTCCCGGTTTCCCTTGGGGATGTCCAGGGCACGGTTCGATGATTGGAGAAAGCAAGGGGAGTCAGCCTTGACCATCCCTGAAGAGGAATTTACCCCGGAAGTGGTCGTTAAACGCTCCCAGCCGATTACAACAGTGGAGTTAGAACTACTAGAGTCTAAGGGCGGTTTTCCGCTTACCCAAGCACTAACCAAGAGCGATCGCTACTTAATCTACAACGGCAGTGGGGAGGGAAGCCGCCGACCGGATAATTACAAACTTGCTTTGAACTTGGTTGCAACTGCAAGATTCTTGCAAAATGAAGGGGTGCGATTCACTGGGGATATAAAAGACTTACTTCAACAGCACGGCGATCGCTGTAACCCACCCTGCCCCCAAGAAGACATCGATCGGCATTTACAAAGAGCTTACGACGATTTCAAGGCTAAACCATCGTTACCAGTCGATGAAATACGCGCCCGGATTGAGAATTGGATTATCCAGGGTGAGGAGAGTTGGAAAGTAGCATATAGCCGCAAAGTAGAGGAAACCCAACGCCAGTTATATAACATTTCCCCCTTCATCACCCAAACACTAAACGCCCAATACTTACCCGAAAAACTTTTTGATGAATTGCCCCTCGGTCTAACGATCATAGCCAGCATCCCAGGAACTGGGAAAACTTTCGGGACTAGAAAGGTAGTAGCCGACAACGAAGCGGGTAATATGTTCTCCTACCGCAACAGTTTATGTCAGCAGTTTTGCGCCAATACCGGGGCTGACTATGTATGGGGCAGTGGTCAGGAGTCTGTAGAACAGCTTAGAAAGCGTTGGGATAGCGTTAATGTATGGGCGGCGAGTTCCATTGAAAGTATTCTTAAATTCCCTCCAAAACCGATCCTGGTACTTGAGGAAGTTTCTAAGGTACTTGAGACAATGATCACTGGGTCAACTTGTGTCCAGTTTTGCACACAGATCATTGAAAAATTCCAAGAGCATTTGAGGTTTGCTTCGCGGATAATTTGCCTTGATGCTGATGTGAGGGCGTTAGATATCGAGTACTTGCAACGTCTAAGTGGTCATACAGCCAATGTAATCCACAACGAATATCGCCAAGGGGGTTGGGATTGCTCATTTATAAACGTAGACGGCAGACCACGCAGTAAGAAAGCTATCGAGGATGCCCTTATGCAGTCGGTATTGGCAGGCGAGAAGGTTTTTGTTGTAAGCGATGCCAAGGCAACACTAAACAAACTATATCTCCGCTTTAAGAAGTCAATACCCGAAGACAAAATCCTCCTGATAGACGGCGATCGCGTTACCGACAAATGCCCCCGTGTTGCTGAGTTCTTAAATAATCCAGCAGCTTGGATCGAAGTTAACCAGCCCCGTGTAATTCTTGGTAGTCCAACCATAGAAAGCAGTGTGTCGGTAGACTCTCACGGTTACTTTAATACGGTTTATGGGCTGTTCTACGGTGTGATAAACCATCAAAGCGTGATTCAGATGCTGGCTAGGTTACGAGACAATAACGTACCCAGGAAAATACACATTCCCCCCTATGCGAAACCAGCTAACGAGGGGAGCCGATCACCTCTCCCTGAGAAGGTCAAGGAGACACTGTTTAACCACCACACGGAAACAATTCAAAAGTTAGGGCTTGTAGGTGAGATTCAACCAAACCAAGCGGATCTACTCAGAAAGCTGGCAGACATATTAGATTCCAATTCCTCGGAATGGTCAAACCCACACATGGAAGCCTTCGCCGCCTACAAAGCCATGCGTAATCACTCTATGGCTAATCTAGGCGAACTTCTACGACGGGATTTGAAAGAACGGGGGCACACTGTAAAAGAGGTGAACATAATCGCGGAAGTGATACCAGATCACGAACTCAAAATAGAAGCCAAGGAGTACAGGCAAGAAAAAGCAAACGAGATAGCTAACGCCGCAGTGGTTCCCCTGGCAGAAGCAGCAGAGAACCGCAAAGACCCCCAACACACACTTAAACAAGAGTATGAGTACCAAAAAGCTTTTTGGACAAACCAACTACCAGGGTTAGAACTAACAGCCGAGTTTATCCAAGAGTTCATCCTAGAAGACAAGCACACAATCCGCGCCATCGAAAGACGCTGGATCATCAACAATCCCCAAGTCATTATAGGGAGGGATACCAAGAAAGTACCAAAAGCATTGGAAGATGGGCGGCAACTGTGGGATGTGCGAAGCTACGCCCCATTGTTAGAGCTTACAGAGAAGCTGGATTTAGTTTCACTAATCAACGGCTGTTTGCTTGATGGTGTGATATGGACAAACGGAACAGAGTGGTTAGACGAAGTGCTTAAGAAAGCGTTGAGGTGTAAAAAGTTGATGACCGTTGTTTTTGGGGTGGGGCTGCACAAAGATTACGACAAATGTAAGTTACTGAGAACGATACTAGAACACTTCGGTTATCAGGTAAAAACAACGAGAGAACGGGACGGTGAAAAGCAGCGGAGGGTATACAGCATAGATAAAACAAAATCCAACAACAGCATGATACAAGCCATTTACAACGCAGTCGGGGAACGTTACCAACCAAAACCCACACCAGCAGAGGAGAGAGAAACCGCAATACAAACAGTGATTGCAGCCGATGTTCGGGATGTTCCAGAGTACATTAAGCGATGGCAGGCGATCGCAAGCTTACCGGAACAACCCAGAGAAAAGCCGGAGTGGTTACGGCGGATAGAGGCGGATCTAGTAGCTGTATAAGTAGCTGGGGGTGAGTCAGATCGCCCAATAATGTTATATAACCCATGAACGATCTGACTCACCCTCTAGCGCTTACCCAGACTACGTTTCAGCCGTTTTTGACTCTACTTTTTTGAAGTAAAATTTTCTGCTGTTTTTCCTCGTCCGCGCCCTTTATTTATGAGTATAAATACTTGCCTGGACTAAGTAAAAACTCCAGACACATCTGGGGCGATAACCAAAAAACTTTCACCGTTATGCCAAAAACTAAACAGAAAAATTATCTAGTACAGCCCACCGCGCGTCAGATTCGGGAGATTCAAAGACGCAACCTTCCGCTAATCGGCGTGTATAGATTGAAATGGAACAAAACCCAGGTGGTATTCGACCTTTGTGAGGGTTTTCTTGGTACAAATCGTTACCAGTTCACCCCGGCGGGGCGGTTGGCGATTCATCAAATAATGACCTCCCGCCCCCATCATAGTTACTGCGTTTGGGAACTTTCAGAGCGCTGTGTCTACGCCAATTACAAAATTTTCGATAACGCGATCGCCGTTGCGGAATTGTTGGGTCAACTCCCTGAGAAGCATTTGGAAACACCGATGTGGGAGTGGGTGGATTAAATTTTAAGCCCCACCTTAGAAACTAGGTGGGGTGTGTTTAGTATATTTTTAATTTATAGACTTAGAACAGTTATATAAATTATACCGATTTTTCGCGGGTTTCGAGCCACTTAAGTATAAATTCCCTGGCTTTTTCACTCATGTTTGATCGCTCTTGAGCGCAAGCTATTTTAAACCTAGTTCGCTCCTCTTCAGTCAAAAAAACCTTAAAACTAACTTTATCGCTATCACTCATATGGGTCACAAGGGTAACTGGCACATAACCAGTGTGCCACTTTTTTGTCTGTTTTTCTATAACCCATATACCCTTATAACCCATGTAGGCTATAATGGCAGTATGAGGCAAAAGAGACATAGTGAGGCAGAAAAACCACAGGTAAATTTAGTGATATTTCCTTGGTAAAAACTCCTAAACACTTACTACAAGCCCATTCTGAACCTTGAAAACTTGATAGCCCCAGGATGTGTCTAGGGGCACGAATAACCAAAAATGTCTGTTAGTGGCAGAAATGTCACACGGTACAGACACGAGGGGAAACCTTCTTATCTATATTGAGGATGAAATTAATGAAAATTGGTCTAGATATTGGAAACGGAAGCATTAAAGCCGTGGTAGATGGTCAAAGGCTTTACATCCCAGCTTATTTTAAGCGGTTAACCTTCAGACCTCATGAACTCCCCACAGCGGGGTTTGTGGAGTATCAACAAGGCGATCGCTTTGAAAGTATAAAGCCAAGAAATTGGTACGTAGGTAAGGCAGCACTAGAACAAGACCCTGAGAACGTTCTAAAAATCGGTGACTCGACACGAGGGAAAGTTGATTTTGCTCTAGAGGCTTTGTTTGGTCTGGTGTCTCACCTCCCTTACCGCCCCGCTTATGATTTAGAAATTGTTGCGTCCATCCACGATGCTAAGACATTAGGCGGCGAACTTAAGGAAGCCCTCACAGGCAACCACATTGTTAAATGCAATGATTACGCCACTGCAACGAAGGTTAACAGCCAAGTTTTAGCGGTTCGGGAAGAGGGACACCCTGCACTACTCACACACCGTAGCGAGTTAAATCTTAAATCTCAAAATATTGTCTTAGACATAGGCAATGGTACTTTGATTGCTTCTTTGTTTGGTGAGCAAGGGAGAATTGTGGATAGAAAACCGTTCCCACGCGCCGGGGTGCAACGCCTTATTGCAGACATTGCCCGATCTGATGAGTTTACAAAATATCTGCAAGGTGAGATTGCCAATGAGCAATATATCAGGGCGGCG
The DNA here is from genome assembly GCF_963875125.1 of Calothrix sp. NIES-2098. Classification (NCBI taxonomy): domain Bacteria; kingdom Bacillati; phylum Cyanobacteriota; class Cyanophyceae; order Nostocales; family Calotrichaceae; genus Calothrix; species Calothrix sp. NIES-2098. The sequence continues at coordinate 5,040,300 of NZ_CAWNKJ010000001.1, read as the reverse complement.
GTTGATGCTGGGTCTTTTGAGTATGGTTCTACTGGTTTTAACTTCCAAAACATTTACAAAAAGAAGTTGCGGGTATGGGTTGAATCCTCGTTATCCCCTGCTGTTAGGTTCCTAAAACCTTGGAGAGTTAACGCACACACAGCATTAGTAATAGGTGGTGGGGCTTTGTTACCTGGCATTGGCGAAGCTTTGACCGCGCAAGGTTTTACGGTTAGCTCTGATCCAGTGTGGGCTAATGCTTCCGGTCTGTATGAGATGTCCACACTGATTTCAAAGGAGGCTGCTTAATGCGCGTCGTCATCAGAAAACCGCTTCAACCTTTCGTAACCCAATTAGCTCAGGATTTGGGAGTAGAGGATTATGGGGAAGCTATTAACTACTTAATACTTCAAGTCATGGATAAAGGCATGAGGTGTATATCAATTACTGCCCCTAATGCCCCGCAAGCCCAGTTAAACACTGAGCCAAAAGCCGATGATCTATCAGATTTAGCTGGGCTACTAGGAGATTAACTAATGACCATCCAAACTTTAATCGAAAACCAACTACAACTTAACGCGATCGCCCTGCGACAAATGACTAATACCCAAAAACTAATAGTTGCCTTGACCCAAGACCGCCGGACAGGTGCGGGGGTCAAGGAAGATTTAGCCCGGATCTTTGACACTCTCGTAGATTTTCAACACAGGAACCCGGAAGTGTTCAAAACCCTTTGTGAAGAATCGCCGGGAGATGTGACCCTTGCGGATGCTTTGGACGCGATCGCCTCGGCTTGCGATGCACTGGAGGCTTGATGTTTGTACTAGATTCCACCCTTTTATCTGCCTCCAAGATTTATTTGATCGAGGGTCATCTATACCGCTATTCCCATAAGTCCGGGACAATTCAAGCCCCGCAATTTCATTTTTACCCACTAGGAGGGCAACGACGGAAGGCGAGTTTAACTCTGAACAAAAACCGTCTTCGCAGGGTTGAAGAAACATCACTCAGATCCGGGGAAATTCACCCAGACCATATACAGCTATCACTACTATGACCAGTCAACAAATCCTAAAAGCTTTGAAAACCAGGCAGTACATCCCCCTTGCTGGGATAAGTGATCGAATTGTTCACCCCCTGGTGCAACGGGGGAAGGTTTCAATAGTCCAAACTTGCCAGGGTTTACAACTAACCCGAATTTGAAAGCCCACGGACTTGTTCGAGCAAGTCCGATGGGAGCATCTACGCCGCAAAACATAGACTACACAAGGATTTTAACATGACGAAGCCCTTTGGTTATTTCTCACTAAGTCAAGAAAACCAGCTTATAGCAGACATTACAGAAACCTTTGGCGACGGGGCGGGGGAGATGTCAGAGAGTGATACTCTCTGGCTGGTCGGGAGGATCGCCCATGATTTATGGATGTCTTCGGATGACGACCAACCACCATCGGAAGAAGTCGAAGAAATTGTAACCCGCATTAATGAGTTGAAGCGACACGAAAAGATCTCACTACTCCGCGCACTAGTCCAGTAAACCTAACCGGGGCGGCGGGTGTCGCCCTTGCAAAAATGCTCAAATACATTAAACGCAACCCAGTAAATACAGCCTTCACCGTGGGAATCTTGGGATGTTTGGCTTTCTCCAGTGGCAACATTAGCCAGAATCTAGGAACCCTCGAACATATCAAGAAAACCACCCAGTACAACGCAACTAAGCAGCTAGAGTTGCAAGCTTCCCAACAGAACGCCGCTCAACAATCGGACATAGCTATAGAACGATATAAAAACGGGTGTTTACTGCTTACCCAACCACTAATCCAGGGTCAACCAGTGTACAACACCAAAGGGAAACCACTACCGAGAGGAACCGTTGTATGTGACCAGATTGGCAACACTGCAAAGTTAATTCCAAGGGACTTTGACGGTGACGGGGTTTTTGTCCCTGTTGTGGGTGAACTGGCGTACACAGGCAACCGGGAAGCGGTACAAGATGCGATCGCCAGTAATCAAGCAATGAAGATTTATCAGTAGGTGAAACATGGGAATAGGATCAACTTCTAAAGATAGCGGCGGTTTTTCAGGAACCACGGCAAGCGGTACAAAGAAAACAAAACAATTCGATGCCCGACTAATTTTTAGGGTTTTGTACTGGGGGGCGGTCTTAGCGGGGCTGTGGTTCGCATACCTGAATATCCAACCTTACGCCGCTTTTGTTAGGCAGTACATGGGAGGGGGAGATAACACCCTCGTTAAATTAATTTCAATAATTCCCATCGTTAACGGAGTAGCAGCAACGATCGGCTTCGCTATTCACTGGATCATCGGGTTTGTACTGTGGTTAGTACTCCAAACTATTCAATTACTTCCCATTATTTTGAAGCGAGATCGGGCATTCATGCGAACACTGATCGCGGATGCTGCTAACACATCTAAGTTTCACATTAATGAGGACGATGATCCTACTCTTGTAGCTCTTAAGCGGTGGTTTAACAACTTCCCCGCCCTCACAATTAGTAGGGCTAGAACATGGGCGTTAGGGTCTTATGCGGTGGATTTCCTTGTTTGTTTCGTGCAGTTTCCTCCGTGTAGAGGCGGTTTTGGAAACTTGATTTTTATATTAATGACTGGTCAGTGGTCGCAACTGGATTACTACAACATTGTTCGACTGTTTATCACGATCTACATCGTGGAACTGATCGTTAAGTTCTTATTTTGGTTAGGTCAAATTGCCTACTACATGAAGAAAGCCCACAACAGCAAATAACAACAAAGCCGGGGACATGAGACAAACCCCGGCTTCATTCCCACATATAGGTAAGTATGAGTAACTTCAATCCTAACAACCATCAGCTAACTCCAGAAGAATGGCAGGAACTAGCCAGTGAACAGATCGAGGAAACAGGGGCGCAGTTTTTAGTCATTGGCGGCATACTCGCAGGCATGGCAACAGCCGCCGCCACTGCTTTTCCTCCCACTGGTCTATTGGTCGCTGGATGGGCTTTTTACACAGCATACAGACGTGTTCAAGGAACGAACCAAAATGAGCAAGCAATAAACCAATACGGGGCAGTTGCCCATGTCTTAACGGGGAACAGACTACTTGATTATAGAGATCAGGTAGGGGAGGAGGAAGCAATTAAACAAATTCAATGGGCGGCGGATCGGGGGTATACAATCAGCGGTGATGCCCTGGATCTACTTGAAAAAACTACAGTAAAACCCGTATCGGTTCCCCTGGTTGAGCGTGTTCAAGGTTTAGCTACCAAGTTTTTACCTATAACACAATCCACAAACCGCGCCACAACTACAGCCACAATGCCAAAGGACAATGATCTTATAGCAATGATGGCTACTAAGGTTAAAAACCACTTAGTTATAGGACAACAAGGAAGCGGGAAGGGCTTGGTAACAAGTAATGCTCTCAAAGCTATTAAGCAGCAACACCCGGACATGACTATTTTTTACATCGACCCCAAAGGCGATCCAAAAGAAACGGGGTATTTTGCTTCTGTGGACATCCTTAAGCGGGGCGATACGCTGAACTGGAGTGATAGCAAGGTCATTGAGTGGTTCAAGGCGGCGATCGCTGAGTTTATGACATTGCCAGGGAAGAAGTTGTTAGTCTTTGATGAGGCGACAAGCATCAGCATATTGTGTAAAAACAATAGCGAGGGCGGCTGGCTAAAGGGCGTTGTATCTAAGTTAACCAGCTTGGGTGATAGCGCAGGTATTTACTTGTGGATCTTGGCTCAAAACCCACATTGTGAGGACATCGGTGTTAGCGGTGGGTTGCGTTCTCAGTTCTCCCCTTTGTGTTTGGTCGGTGAAAGCGGCATGGCATCATACACCAGTTTAATTACTACTAAATGGCTCCCCAGTGACCGCAAACCCGATTCAGAAGCAATATTAGATATTTGTGGTGACTCCCCAGTTAAAAGGGCTTTTTACCACGGCTCAATTAACAAATGGTTGCCCATGCCCCGCCTAGATAATTTATCGGGTTATGACCGAGACACGATGACCATATTAGAGAGTTTTATCCCCCAGGAAACAGAGGAACTAATTAAAGATAGTAGCCAATATTCAAACTCTGAACTATCAGCCAATGCCGGGGAATTATTAGCCTTTCTTAAGCGTACAAACCGAAATAAAACCACTATTTCAGAAGTTCAACCCAACTTCAAGGTAAAGGGGCAACGGTTCCCGGTCTACGAGTTGAAGCGGCTTTTTAATGAGTTGGTGGAGAACTGTCTAGCTGTCTGGATTGATGAGAATACCCTGGAAATCGAGACAGAATAGACAGCAGACAGGGCAGACAGAAACAGACAGAAGCCTTATATAACAAGGGACAGGGCTTCTGTCTGGGGAGACAGCGACAGACAGCCGGACAGGGTTTACTGTCCAAGTAGACAGTAGACTTGTCTACTTTATAAATACCCAATTAGTGTTAGGATAAAACCTTTAGTTATTATCAGGGAAAATATGTCAGGTACAAGAGCTTTGTTTTGGAATAACGGAAACATGATTTGTAAAATTTATAATCTTGAACCGTTACCACGCATAGGTGAAAAGGTCACTCTAGATGAGGGAACTTTTTTAGTTAAAGACCTACGTTACCAATACATAGGTTACGACTCAGAAAGTAGCAGCAGTGGGCAGATAGATATAAATATCTTGTTGGAGCAGTCCAGTGTTGATTGGTAATGAATTAATTACACAGTTTACAAATTTTAGTTTACTGTTAGGGGACTCTACACTAGAGGTGTAAATATGTCTAGGGACAAAGCAAAGTTCGATAACTGGTTAAATAGAATCTTTAATTATTTGGAAGTTGAAGATATTATTGCCGTTTCCACAAATGATTTAGAGCCTTGGCATTGGAAAGAACTTTGGCGGATTTACGATAAATATGAAACGTACATCGGGAATGGGCAAGCTGGTGGAGACTATCAAACACTAGGGCAGGAAGCGGATGAGTTAGCTAAGGGTGTTCTTCTTCAAGCCTCCGGATCTAACTGGGACGATTACGAGATTAATCAAGAAGTTGCACGGTTGATGGATAAGGATGATGATTAACCCATTAATCAAACCCTTCATTTAAAAATAAAAAGCCCCGCCCTGGAAACAACTAAGGCGGGGCTTTTTATTCGTAGGTACTAATCTTCTCCATTGACTATAGCTAAAAACTTTGTGCCAAATTCGCTAATATATATATTTTCAGCAATCATTTGGCTGTATCTCGGTTTCCCTTGTAGATTGTTTGCATCACATAAATCTCTTGCCACTAAGTTATATAAATGATCTCGTAATACTGCATCATCTTCAATATTTATTCCTCTTTGTGTAAGTGATGTGATTGCTCCACCATTCGTTAACCGATTACAGTTTTTACGATAATCACGTATAATCTCAAGCAAATTAGCATCTACAGGATCTAATAATTTTAATGTCTCTATATATTTTGGGTGTATCGAAATGCCTGAGACCGCAGCTACCAGGAGATTAGCCCATTTCTCTTGCATACTTTCATCATCCTCCAAAGATGCTGCCTCTACCCACCCAGCAATGAACTTTTGGCTAGGTGCTTGCTCAATAAGTTCCGCAGTAATTTCTTTTTCTCTCAATTTTTGTTGTGCTTTTTGCAAAGTTCTCTCAGTATTTGTATTGCGCCAACTTTTTACATGATCAGCAAGAAGTAACCCTAACTCCGTAGCGGCTGGGGCAACTAATAACTTCATAAGTCCTTTTATACCTGATTCTTTATAAAGCTCCACACCAGCTTTTGCAGCTTCTCCAATACCTGTTAAATCTCCTGCCATAATACCTTGTAATATTTCTAATGTATGTGTAAGTAAAGCACCTCTAGTTAGTGGAGGTGCTTTATCTATGATGGGTTAAGCAAAATCAATCAGCTATATCTAGTACCTAAAGTGATAAAACAATTTAGGGAAATAGATTAGTGATTTTAACAGCTAGTATCTTTAGTTTTTTCTCCCTTCTCGGCAGTAACTACATATTCTTGCGCCTTTCTTCCGAACCTCTGTCATACACCCAGATCGGGCACAAATACGCCGGGGTTGACGCTTACGCATTGACGCAGAAACTAAATCATCAGCAAGCCCATGATTACTGACGTTGAGGGTAAACAAAGGCAACTCAAGTTGTAGTACCTGACGACTCTTGCCAGGAACTATTGACGATGTTAACATCATCTTGTTACTCCTTTTTGATGTGTAGAGTAATCACCAGATATCTGTCGCTAAACTATATCTGGTAATAGTTTGTAAATAGATTAACTGTAAAACCTCTGGGGGCTTAAGCCAGGGGTTTTACAGTTAATGCTCATATTAGAGTAGCAAAAATATCTATGTCAAGAAGTTTCATCGGCTAAGAAGCGGATAGCCGTGAAAAACCTCTTTAAAGTTGTTTCCTTGATGTCTCAGTGATTTCTTTAGGAAAGCACCAAAGTTACAAGGTATGCCCGTGTATATGCACGGGTGTCAACACCCCTAAGTTACCCCACTGTACCCCACTTGTCAACCACTTATGCACGGCTTATGCACGGCTTATGCACCACAAATTAGCAACAAGCATTTTTAGAAACACTATGACTTAAAAAATAAAAGAAATGTCAAATTTCTAAGTTTTTATCTGCGTATGTTAACAACCACTTCTTAACAACTGGTTACATTATGGCTAGCTCCATCATGATGCTTATAACAAAAGTAAGAAAACCACGACCGCGCAATAGTGTTGGGCGGTCGAGGCTCCTACAAGTATTGCTATCAATGCTTCACAGCCAGTACTCCTAGTTATTTCTTACTTTCATTTCTTACTTTTAAGAAAAATGGGTGACGATTTAAGATGTTGTCAGTACCTTTAAACCCGGACAGAGCAAGGGGTACAGCCATTATTTAACTAAAAATGTCAATACCTAACCAAAAATATCGCCGGGGGCAGGGGTACAGCCAAAATAAAACCGCCTCGACGGCGGTCATTGGTTTAACCATGTAACTGGTGTAGAATAGTTACAGAGTTACAGCAAAAAGTATGAAAGCACTACCAGTAGTAAAAGACAGCCAGCTAATCATAGGGGGAGAGGTCAACCCCATAGGATCGGCGGCTTGGGCAAAGTTCCTAGCTGAAGCTTCATCCTTCCGATATGAGCGAGGGGAGGAATCAATAACCATTCGCCGTGACCGGGGCGATCTGTGGAGTGCTTACAAGAAACGCCAAGGGAAGTTGTACAGGGCTTACGTGGGCAATCTGGCAGACAAATTGCCTACTGAGATTACAGACATATTAGCCGGGGCTTTGGCGGCAATGGATAAGGCATACACCAAGGATGTAGAAGCAGGGGTGTTTGCAGAGAGAAAGAGCGAAGTAGAGAAGCTTAGGGAAGCGTTAGCCGAGAAAGACGCAATTATTAAAAACTTGACAGAGTTATTAATGCGTAGAGATAACCAGCCGGGGGAGCAGTTGACCGCGATCGCGTCCTGAACCAAATCGCGGTGAAGTATAAACTAGGCAAGCAATCAAAGACATACAAAATACTGAAAGATGCATTAAACCAACTCTGACCCCGCCCAAGGGGTCTTTTTATTAGGTATATTTCACCTCCCCGCCCCTCGGAAAATATCTAAAATTATTTCTGTAACTGTTACACAAAATTAACTGTAACTGCTATACTGGTTACATGGTCAAAGAGAGAGGTCGAGGATATGCGCCGAAGTTTTGATTGGGATTCGTGGTCGTTACCCTGTCCAATGCCTTTGCTACCCAGCGAGGTCAAAGCCCTAGAGGAAGTTGAGGTCAAAAAAGCGAAGAGAGCCGCCAAGGTGAAACCCACGCCATTGAAAACGATCAAGGCGCAAGTCCTAACCTCTTTGGGACTGTCCACAACCGCAGAGTTAAAAGCCCTGCTGGTTGCCATTGGCGATCGCCGTAACCTTAGCCGCCGGGATAGCTGGGAACCTCTCCTAGATGAATCCAACGGGGTCAGATGGTTACTTACCCAGGAAAGAAAACGCCGGGATGTGAACAAGGGCGCGGCGATCGCAAGGATCGAAGCGAAGAATGCGGAACTAGAACTAAATTTTCAGTACCGCAGTGACCTATCCACAGAGGAACTACGGGAGATGAATCAAAAAGCCCGTGAGTTTATCGCAGTTAAACAACAGGAGAGAGCAGCGTGAACGGACAGGAAAAACTAAAAAGGTGTATCCTTGCTTGCGAAGCAGAAGCGGTTAGCGCAGACTATCCCCCAAGCCTCGGAAGGGAAATTATCGAAGGGTGTATTAGGGTTAATCTCGAAGGGTGGACAGACGAACAATTACTTGATTGGGTTGATTTAATACAGAATCGGTACATACCTAAAATTTCAGGTGAACACCCCGTTACCCACCGAGCCAAGGTGCAAAGATTATGGGATTTGTATAAAGCAGCTTCCAAAATCGTGGAATTCTACGGGAGCATAAAACAATGAGAGCGATCGCAAGGCAAATACTGAACACAATCATCGATCAAAAACTAGTAATCCTTCACTGCGATTGTGATGATGATGACACCCCTGAAAGCTGGGTGGTTATCTGCGAAGTAAAGAAAGATTACCCACTTGTGCTGACCACAGCAGCCCCGTACACCACCCTACACGCTGACCTGTGGCGCGGGGAAAATAGTTTAACTCAATGGGTATTACCACTAGAAAACCTGTCTCAGTGCATCACAAAGGCGCGGGGCATTACAAAAACCATTGATCGCGCACTCGCATAGAAAGCTGCCCAGCAGGGTGAACCACTGGGCATTAAGTCAAAGTTACCTAAATTTTACCAACATGGCACACACCGGACAAGAACTAACAAAATACCTGCAACACATCGCCAGCCCTGCAACACGGGAGATGATCGAGTTCTTCCACCAACATGACCTATTCACCCAGGAATTAAACCACAACGATGAGGGGGTACAACTCAAATTTTCCAGTCCCCATGAAGATTACAGCGTGTTTGCTTACTCAGATAACGACTGGCACACAACACACCTGATAATCAACGAACACTACTCCGGGTCTATCATCTTTGAACTAATAGCAGAGAAATTTTTCCTAAATGTCGAGGTGTTCAAACAGGCGATCGCCAAGATTCCCGCCTACGATTCGGAAGTATTGAGTTTTGTCTGAGGAAAACTAAACCGATAACAAAACCCCCGATAACCGGGGGTTTTGTTATTGTGTATAAAACTACTAACTTTAAGTAATTTCAACAGACAAGAAACAGGGATAAAACCAGTAAATATGAGGCATTTTCAATACTTACCGTCAGTCAGCATCAGACCAAGGTTATGCAAGCAAGTGTTATATTTGACTCAGTGTTACATCCCCGTCAGCCGCGCCGATGGGATAGATTACAAGCTTTCCCTTTTTTCCTATCACAAAGTTTGTGAACAAGAATGTTGTTCCATAAAGTTGAACATCGCCGCCAGGGGGAATTATCCACCCAGATACTCGTTTAGCTTGCGCGGCGTTGGGTTGGAAACCATCAGCCAACAAATACAAGGTAATAGCCCCGGTGTTTTGAACTTTTAATCGCTCGTAGGGTATTACGATCTCAGTCACTCCGCTTATCTGCATTAATTTTTTCCTGTAGTTGAGTGTGAATTTTAGTAACCATCTCCCGGCGTTGTCGGAGTTGGTATTGCTGTAGGTCGGTCAGTTTAGGTTGTCCTTGAATTTTCATTAGTAACTCACCTTCGCTGGGGTGTGGCTAATTTTATATGTGTAATCCTTCGCTGCTAGGGGTTCCGCTATCCGGTCGTATCCCTGGCAAAGTAGCTCAATATCCCGATCGCAATCCGCGAGAAAAAGCGCGGCGGGGTCATCGGCATCTAACCGGATTTCTGCCGGGGGAAGACCCGCAAGAATACGGCTAACATCGCGGCGGCTTTCCCGAACAGCCTCTAGGCGGATATGTTTGTTAAGTAACACCTCGACAAGTTGAAATTCCACGGCTTCCACCTCGGTGACAATCCGCCGCCGAAGCTCTATGAACCGCCGTGACAGTTCTTCTGGGGGTAGTGCAATGATTCTTTCACTGGGTTTTACCATTTAAAAGCTCCTCAAGCCTGTTCAATGTGATGATTGGGATTTACAGCAGCTAAATCAGCTAACGTTTCGTCCAGTAATCTAGCCAGGTTTTCTCTTTTGGCTTCTTCCTCGATCCGATCAAACCTAACCGAAGCTTTTAAGTTAAGTGAAAGGTTAGCCAATTTTTCAAATACCTCAACATCTCTGAGTAGTACCGCCCCCCGACCCCCGGAAATGTAGCTTTTTTGTTGATTACTGATAAAAACTGCTTGAGCAAGGGTTAAATGTTGGGTAAAAGCCATTAGCTTTTTAAAGTACTCTTTCATAGGCAGTAACTCAGGATCACCCTCTGCCTCATGAACCATCGCTCTTTTGTTTGCGATCGCCGCTTCTAAATGTTTATGTCTATGCGTTGACAGGTTAGCAGGGCTAATATTAAACCCCTCACCCTCCGCATACTTAGCTATATGTTTGTACTCCATGCCAGATAGCAAATACTCATCCACAATCGCCCTCACAGCTTCCGGCATAGAGCAAATCTTGCAGGGTGTTCTCATAACATTTTATTTTAATTATACCTTAAATTCATAAAATATAGTTACTTTTTATACTAATATTTTAGTGTGATACGCAGGGGGAGACAACGACCGCAGCCGGAGAGGCTGACAATGGTCAATTCCGGGGAATTATGGGCGATTTTACCCGTTATTGGCAGCCAACGCCCGCAGCCGGAGAAGCTGATATTTAGTGTAAACTTTGGTAACAAACAATGTAAAAACACACTAGTGGTTGCAGAATAGTGTCAGCCGATAGAGAAAACCCCTGGCAGACAAGGTATTGTAATCCCAGAGATGAACCTCAGGTTTTTGAAGATGTGTCAACTGCTGGGAATGAATTGCAATACCCCAACAGATATCTGCTTTTCTTTTGAAGGTTTTTCTGCTAGGGGAGGAAAAACTGACGATCACAGCGATGGCTGGGGTATTGCCTTCTTTGAAGAAAAAGGATGTCGGATTTTTTTGGATGAGAAACCCTCTGTTACTTCTCCAGTAGCAGATTTGGTAAGGCGCTATCCCATCCACTCTAAACACGTGATTGCCCATATTCGCAAAGCGACTCAGGGTAAAGTTGCCTTACAAAACTGTCATCCTTTTCAAAGAGAACTTTGGGGAAGATATTGGGTGTTTGCTCATAACGGTAATTTGCCAGACTTTGTGCCGGAAAATATGGGCTTTTACCAAGCTGTAGGCGACACAGACAGCGAAAAAGCATTCTGTGTCATCCTAGAAACTCTACGCCAAAGCTTTCCTCAAGGTAAGCCACCGCTAGAGGAACTATATCCAGTGCTGCGTCAAGTTACCGATCGCCTAGCATTAGCAGGCGTGTTTAATTACCTGCTATCGGATGGAGAACATTTTTTTGCCTACTGTTCCACTAAACTGAGCTACATTGTGCGTCAAGCACCCTTTGCTGCTGCTCACTTAATCGATCAAGATATGACTGTCGATTTTCGGGAGTTGACTTCACCAAGCGATCGCGTTGCTGTGATTACAACTACTCCTCTCACAGACAATGAAATTTGGACAATTATCCAACCAGGTGAACTTTTAGTTTTCCAGGATGGTTTACCTCTGTTATCCAATTTTCCGAATGAAATCAAATAAAAAACTTTCGTAGTGAGGACTTAAGTCCTCACTTTAGTAACCAATCGCTAAATTAGATAGACCTTTGACTTGTGAAGCAGTTTTTGCAAATAGATGTTTATTTACCATTTCCATTACTTTCTCTGATGCTACTGGTTTGGTAATAAATTCTGTAGCACCGAATACCTTAGATCGAACTTGATCGAATAGCCCATCGCTACCTGTCAAAATCACCACTGGTGTTTGGCTCAAAAACGAACATCGACGTAATTGCGAGCAAACTTCATAACCATTCACAACTGGCATAATTAAATCTAAAAAAATCAAGTCTGGTTTAGTTTGCATCAAAATTGGTAGAGCCTGCACTGGATCTTGAATGGCGATAAACCTCAGACCCTTAGAGGTGATAATCTGTTCCAAAATTTTACACACCTGTGGGCTATCATCTACACAAGCTATCAGTGGTATAGTTGATGTTTTTGCTGGCGTAATAGTAGATTTGTTTTGAACTTTACTAACTGGTAAAGGCAAGTCCGGTACTTCTACAAGTTCTGCGATTCCGTGATTAATATAGGGAAGCAAAGAACGCGTTACAGGCAATACACTCTGATTCATTTTTACGGCTAAATCCCAAAGTGTATGTTTGCCGTTGATTAAATTGACAAAATTATTATAAACAGATGAACTTACTTGCTGTTGCAATTCCTGAGGTTTACGCAGTACAGGTGCTAAGTTAGGAGACACGCTCGCTAACCCAGCTTTTGACCAATTGTGCCAAGAATCTTGCATTTGCTTGAAAGATATCTGTGGATTTATGGAGCTAATTGGTGCTTCTAATATTACTCCGGGATTGCGATCGCAACTCAAAACTTCACTATTTACTCTTTGAGCTATATCAAATAAAATTTCCGCTACAGTCTTTTCTACAATCGCGTTAACTTGTTCTTGTTTAACTACTTGCCTTTTATATAAAGATTCTAGTAATTGATAATCCCAATAATCTTTTGATATTTCCTGAGAATCTAGCTGGATATTATTAATATCAATTGGGCAAGAAGTTTGTACAATACTTCTCCGCAACCTTCTATAAGTATGAGTTCCGCCTGTCGCCCAAATTATCTGTCCTGAACGATAATAAAAAGTCCATTTTCTTCCTTGGGAACTCTTAATATTTAAATGCCCATTTAATTTTATTTGGGCACATTTACTAAATTCATTCAAAATCTTGTTAAATTCTAGTATAGATTTTGGATTACTCATCCTTTTTTCCTTTATCAAGTCAGTCAACCCTGGAAAATCTGGTTGCTAATTAAAAAGCCAGAATCATACCTAACATCATTATATTAATTTTTATTAAAATAAGTTACAACCGTGGAAATCCTGAGATTTTAACTACTTGGAGAAAGGACGATCAATTAGAGAAGTTTGGATTAAATACTTAATTTTAAATTCTTAAAAATACATGACTTTAGTCACAATAGCAAAATTATTAATTTCTTAGCTCTCTAGGTTGATAATAGGTATAGAAGATGAGGAAATTCTGAAGATGGAGATTAAATAAAAATTAACAATATAAAAATTATATAAACAAAACAGAAATTCATCGTGCTTCAAGCTGTATAACTCGATCGAAAATCTAGAACTTATACTAATTCTCCAACATTCGACAACAGATCCAAACCCAGAAATCCTGTGAAAGTTTGGCTTTTATAATTATGAATTTTCAGGGCAGTCAGAGCGACGTTTGACGCCACTCTGAAATGACTACACTTGGTTGAACTTGGCGCGAATAGTTTCTATGCGTTGGCGATTGACGCCTAAATCGCTTTGACCCAAACGGGAAGCCGAACGCACCTGGATGACATTTGCATTGCGATCTACATAGAACTCGACATCATCCACAAATCCCATCAAGGCACTTTTAAATTCTGCATACAAGTAATCAGGGCTTTCGCTAATGATCTGAGTTCTGGGTAAGGACTCAATGATAGTTTTAAGATTAGCGATCGCCTGTTCTGGGGTGGATGTGAAAGTCAGGGGAGCAATTTGATGAACTGCATCTGTACACTGGCTGGAGACACAGTTAGGGCTACTGGGACAGGGGGCTAACTTGCCGTTGTTCACCCCTAAATTATTTGGTCGTTTGCCTGCAAAAATCATAATTTTATCTGCAAATATTTTGGTGAAACTGTATTTCACTCTATCAGAGCGCCTAGTCCCAATCAGACAAACAAAATCAAACAACGGTGATGCGATCGCTCTATGATCCGGTAAGAACCGTATATCCAAAAACAAATCATGACGCCAACAGTCTCAATCAACGATAGTCAGAGATTACAAATTGCACCTTTAGAAACACCATCCCGTTTACTGTTGGGGCCAGGGCCATCCAATGCCCATCCTGCGGTGCTGCAAGCGATGAATACCTCTCCACTTGGGCATCTTGACCCAGCTTTTCTGGCAATCATGGATGAAATTCAGTCCCTGCTGCGCTATGTATGGCAAACAGAAAACCCCCTAACAATAGCAGTCAGCGGTACGGGAACCGCAGCAATGGAAGCAACTATTGCTAACGTTACCGAACCCGGTGATGTGGTGTTAGTAGGTGTAGCTGGATACTTTGGTAATCGTCTCGTTGATATGGCTGGACGATATGGCGCAGATGTCCGTACTATTACCAAACCTTGGGGACAAGTTTTTACACTAGAGGAACTCCGCACTGCCCTAGAAACTCATCGGCCAGCAATTCTCGCTTTAGTTCATGCTGAAACCTCCACTGGCGCACGCCAACCCTTAGAGGGAGTTGCTGATGTCTGTCGTGAATATGGCACGCTGTTGTTAGTGGATACAGTTACAAGTCTAGGCGGTGTGCCAATATTTTTAGATAATTGGGGAGTTGACCTCGCGTATAGCTGTAGCCAAAAAGGCTTAGGTTGTCCGCCTGGTGCTTCACCCTTTACCATGAGTCCCCGTGCAATGGAAAAATTGCAACAGCGCCGCACCAAGGTTGCTAACTGGTATTTAGATATGAACTTGCTAGGTAAATATTGGGGTAGCGAACGCATCTATCACCATACTGCTCCGATTAATCTCTACTATGCCCTACGGGAAGCATTGCGTTTAGTAGCCGAGGAAGGACTGGCTAATTGCTGGCAACGTCATCAAAAGAACGTAGAGTATCTTTGGGATGGCTTAGAAGATTTAGGGCTGGGTTTGCACGTTGAACGAGAGTTCCGCTTACCAACACTTACTACAGTCCGAATTCCCGAAGGAGTAGATGGCAAGGCAATTGCCCGCCAGTTACTCAACGAACATAACATTGAAATTGGCGGAGGTCTGGGCGAATTGGCTGGTAAAGTCTGGCGCGTAGGACTTATGGGCTTCAATAGCCGTAAGGAAAGTGTTGACCGACTTTTAGAAGCACTGCGGCAAGTTTTACCTAAATGAAAAACTCCACCCCCAAGGGAATGGAGTGTTTGGGTATGGGGAAGGGAAGAATCACTAATGCCCCATGCCCTATGTCCTATACCCCAAGCCGCCGGGCTGCTGTCCCTCTCGACTCACATGGAGATAGAGTTTCCCACCGACTTCCATAAATTAAGCCGTTTAACCTTACTTTCCTCTAAGAAAGTAATGTCAAACGGCTTTTAGGCAGGAGTTGAAAAAAATAATCTAACTTTTTAACTTGCGATGATGCACCCTGCTTTAGTTACCAGGCAGCTGTTAACTAAAATTGCTCAATCGGCCTATTCGTTCTTGTGGCTTTGTTTTCCAGCCTTGGAATGCTGCTCGGATGTACCACCCTGAGTGCCCTTTCCTTCATCTTCTTCATCATCGTCACTGTTATCTTTGCCTTTGCCGCTGCCTTTGTGAGAACTCTTGCCACCTTTGCTGCCAATCTCAGCCATGTGTTCTCTATCTTGGCTAACAGTTTCGCCACCCTTACGTCCAGCTTCGCGAGCTTCTTCTGATGTGAACTCGTGAGCAGTACCTTTTTCATGAGCAGCATGACCACCCTTGCTGGCAATTTCACGCTGCTTATCTTCATCCATAGAAGCAAAGCCACGCTTACTTGTATCTGACATTTTAGTACTCCTTGTTGCTAACTAAAACTTTTGATTTTTTTAGCCAGTAGAAACCTGTATTGATTTCTTCTGTCCAATAATCTTTTTTTAAGTTAGCTATTTAACTCAGGGATATTCATGTCTCCTTGGGGAGAATCATTTATGTCTAAAACACAACTACAGATATATGCTCATTAGTAGAAGCAGCAAAATAATATTTTGTCTATGAATTCGTGGTAGCTTAAGATTAAAACTTATAGATAGTTATTGAGTGATTTTCAATCAGCAAGCAATTGATGTTTTTGCAGAGCTTGCTTATAGTATTCATCTGGAAAATTCCTTGAATGGCATGATTCTGAAGCTCAAGGAGATAGATTGCACAGCGCGATCGCACTACTAACAAATTCAACAATAATTTAGTAGAGAGTACGTCTGAGCAATCCTCGGTTCTCCATAGCTTATTGTGAGAAAAACCCAGCTAATAGCAGAGGCAAAAGGATCAGGATCGAGACAATCAAAACTAACGTACCTGGATCGAGTTTTAAAATATTCTTATCTGGTTCTGGCATTTTGCACCTTTTGAGAAATTAGGTGTATAAACTCAGCCTAAACCATTTTTGCTCCTCAATCCAATCACCATTAGGGTATAGTTAGGGGTTAAACCAAGTTATTTAACTAACGAGAATATTGGCTCTGGCCTTTTTAATTTTGCATGGCTGTGGCGAATCGGTGGCTGATGTACCATTGAATAACCCATCAAGAGAATATTTTGCCTTTCTTTCGCAGGAAACGAGACTGTGTGGATTAATTCATCCTGACGCCACATTAGCGAAGAAAAAGGTAGTGGTGGGTTTTGGATATTTCCATCCAAAAAATATCCTTTAATATCTTTTGATAAAGAAATTACATCACCTGTACTTTTGTGTTTAGCAAAATCCCCTACTACACTAACAGCATCAGGGCGATACACGCTAAAAGTGCCTACTAAACATTTTGCCGTATCTTCACAACTAAACAAGCCCAAAGTTAAGCCGCGAGGTGTAGTGCTAGGAAAAAGATGCACAATCAGTTTACTCAACAAATCGCGATTGCTATCGTTACCTAAACGAATTCGATCGGGTAAGCGCATTCCATACCCAAGTGGTAGGTTTTGCTGAATTTCTGGCAATTGGGAAGTAAAAACCTCAGAGGGTACAGCAGCAGCCGGAAGTGTACTGCCCAAAACAGCTAGAACAACTGGTAATGTAAGTAAATTACGGTACAGCACGTTTTAACCATTTTTCTAGGTGGATAATAAAAACTAATTGAAAAAATGGTGAAAAGGCTTTAGAGAAATTACTTGTTAATTTGTATTGAATTAATACAATGACATTGCTACCAATGGTCTAGTTGAAAATAAGGAATGGGGAATTGGGCATAGGGGAGGCAGTGCGTTGCGGGGGTTCCCCCCGTTGTAGCAACTGCCGTCATGGAGCATTGCGAAGGCAGACAAGGTGAGAAAGCGCTCTAGGTAGGAAACCCGTAAGGGTGCAGGGCTGCCTCAATTCGGGAAACCTTGCTGTGCAACTGTCCTCTTCCGCAGGCGACTGGCTTTCCCCCTAGAGAGAACAAGGAAGCAGGGACGCAGAAAAAGAATTAATGACCAATGACCAATAACAAATGACTAATTTAAAAATCCACGCCCCGTTTTAGCTCTACACCATGATTGGCGTAATGTTTGTGACAATATACTTCCGAATGAACGCTAGCTAAATCAAAGTATGAAGGTTGATTTTGACAGCGACCAGTAATAATTACTTCGGTGTCCCGTGGTTTGCGGAGCAAGGCTTGGACAATTGGTTCAACGGGGAGTAATTCTAGGTCAACGGTGGGATTGAGTTCATCAAGGATGATAGTTTTATACAATCCAGAAGCGATCGCAGTCTTAGCTATTTCCCAACCTCTTTCGGCTTCTACGTAGTCCAATTCTTGCCGAGAATTGCGCCAGACGATCGCATCTCGACCGCAGCGTTGATGATCGACGACTTCCGGATATGATTGTTGTAAGGCCGCGATCGCCGCATCTTCGGTGTAACCGCTACCACCTTTGAGCCATTGCATAATCATCACGCGGGTAGAACCGGGATGATTTATTCCTCTACCTATGGCTTGCAACGCTTTACCTAAGGCGCTGGTAGACTTACCTTTCCCTGCACCGGTGTATATTTCAATTCCCTCAATCAACAGGGCTTTGGCTGTTGGGTGGTGTTGAGGCTTCATTTCTGAATGCAAATCGGCAATATCGAGCAGCTGTTGCGGTGCTGCACGTCCGGTAGCAATAATTTCCAAATCTTGGGGTTTAGATTTGAGTGTCCGCACCACTTCATCGACTGGGAGCAAACCTAAATCTAGAACGGGGTTAATTTCATCTAGAACCACAACTGAATACAAACCAGAGGCGATGGCACCTTTGGCTACATCCCATCCCCTAGCTGCTTCAGCACAGTCAAAGGCAGTGATTTCTTCAGGGCCAAAAAACTCTGCTCTTCCCGTCCGCACCTGGTCGATTAAATGCGGAAACCCTCGCTGCAAGGCGGTAATTGCTCCATCCTCGTCATAATCTCGTTCCGGGCCTTTTAAAAATCGTAATAATAAAACGCGGTTGGAATTGCTCGGTGTATTTATCCCCAAGCCAATCGAGCGCAAAACCACCCCTAAAGCTGCTTGGGATTTCCCTTTCCCCGCACCATCGTACACATGAATTTGACCAGTAAGCCGTTCAGGACGCACTTGCGCCGTGCGAATACCGATACCGTTCCTTGTCATCTGTCAAAAAGCTGTAATTTAGCAGTTTTTAATCTTAACGAAACTCTTGTACTCTCTGGTAGAGCAGCTATCATAGCACTTACGTACCAGATTCAGGAGAATGTATTAATAAAATAAGTAGCAGCATAGTGGCACATCCAGATGGGAAAAGGCAAGAACAATGAGATAATTGCCCCCATCACCGTAGCTATCGCAGTTATACTCTCTAAAGTTAACCCTTACAGTTGCAACTTTATGTTTGACCTATTTGACGAATGGACACTTCCTAGGGTTTTGCCTGTTGGTGCAGTTTTATTCGATCTTTTATTTTTGTTGATCGCCATCGCTATAGAGGCATACTGTTTCAATATTAGATTAAAATTTGACAAAAAAACCAGCGTTTTTTATGCCATTTCTATCAATCTATTTTCCAGCGTTATCGGTTGGATAGTATTTTTTCTGGTTGAGCCAATCCTGCCACTATATTTAAAGTCAGAATTAATGAATTTTGTCTTTTTCAATAGTGTTAAATCGTCTAATACGCCAACTTACATTATTTTGACTGCCTTTATAATTTTCTTTGGTACATTCATCGTTAAATTATTGCTCTTAAGGGTCTTCTCGCTGGCCTTGAGTGAAGACCTAGGTAAAAAATCTGAAGAGGCACCAAGTATTGAACGTCAGAAGTGGCGTTATATGGGCAGAGCTAAATTAATTAGTAATAAGTTAGTTTCTACTATGTTAATTGCAAATTCTTTGAGTTATAGTGCGATAACTTTTGTTTTACTGATTCGGATGAAATAAAAGTATTCAGAAATTGGGCTACAGAAAAAATAGCGATCGCTAAATAAGCTAGAGGTTCAAGTATGAACACATTATTTAAAGACTTATTAGGTTTAACCGGATTTATTTCTGATGTTTATGCAGGAATTAAAAAGTTCTTTGTTCCAGATAGAGCTTATTCCTGGCAGACATTACTCTATTTGAGTTTGTTTTCTTGGGCGATATCATCCTTTGCAACTGGCGCGATCAAGGATACAATTGCATTTTTTGGTTGGCTATTTTTAATAGCTGGGACATCTTGGTATACTACCGATGACCCAGCAAGAGTTCCTGGGACTTATATGCCTGTAGGAGCAGTGATTACTGGATTTTTAGTTAGTGTTTTTGCTTTTGGCAAACAAGAAACTGGAATTACATCAGGAACCATTGTGCTGTGGCCGACAATTTCCGCATTAATTACTGCTATACCAGAGTTTTTTGAAGGAAGTGGTACTGATGCTAAAGCTCAACTTCCTAAACCGGAAGACCGCCAAAAAATTGTAGTCCTAGTTGCTAGCTGCATGGTTCTCAGTTGCTGGATTCAGTTTTACTTTGTAGTCAATAATTGGTTAGAAGAATATCCTAGCGTGCTGTCAGATAATTTTAACCGCAGTACCTTTGTTGTAAGAACAGAAGTTCCAACTAACAATTCACTTAACGGCACTGTAATTCTCAAAGAACTGCAACCAAAATTAGAGCGACAATTAAATAAACAGTCTTGGTCGCAGGTAGAAAGATGGCTACAAAATGCCAATACTAATATTGAAAACCTGACCCAGGAAATAATTCAAGAAAAACGTCTCAAACAAAAAGAAGTAAGGGAATTTTGGCGGATTGTAACGCAAAAAACCAATCCTAATCCTAAAAGTAAAGACGATTATCTACTAAATATTTTTGCTATCTGGATTGGGCCGAGTTCCTCTCCACGTGGGTATTATTTGCAGAAGTCGTGTGAGATTGGGCCAATTGCAGCATCTGCAAACAAATCCACTGCGCAAAAATCAGACGATCCTCGGATCGCAGAAGTTGATTGCGATCCGAGGATTAAACGGACTAACGATCTACCTCCAGCACAAGGCTGAGGAAGTGCCAAAATAATCAATCAGTATTAATACTCACGCAAAACTATTTATGTCATTGTGTTTGCCCTTGGCATTCCCGTTCGACGTTCGCCGAAGGCGTTCTCGCAGAGTAGTCGTTCCCGCAGGGTAGGGTACGAAGCGTAAAGCCTGCGGTATAGGTTCGCTTAACGCCGAAGTCTTTCCCGCAAGGTAGAGTAGCAATCCTAACACCCTTGCGATTGCTAGGCTTGACTTCGTTCAGTACTCTACAGGATGGTGTTTCTGACAAATGTATATTTAATTTTTTACTACTACTGATGCGATCGGGGTCTGTTACCCTTTCTTGTGGGGGCTGGCAGGAAGGCATTCTAGGAGGAGATGAGTAACAAGTAAAATAAGCTACTACCTCTACGAACAACTTTTATGTCACGCATCTCTGCACATAGCAATTAGACATTCAGGGCGGAAATATAACAAGAAGTTAACTACATACTTAAGAGTTATGTATTTTACTGAGTAAAATTACTAATTAAAGTAAAGCAGCAAATATAGCTAGTATAATGTTTTGTATAATACTGGTTAAATCTATTACATAGCATCAGGCAGCTTGTTACACCCAAGCAGTATGAAGTAGGTCAGTTTATTCACAAACTTCACAAACTTCAAGTAGCCTGCCAATAAACAAATTATGGATAGGTAGCGATCCAAAGATAGGGAGACGAGGTGAGGAAGCCAGAATCCTGGTAGAAGCTTGAATGAGATAGGAGAAGGATAGGATTATGTAAAAAAATTGCCAACTCTTTTGATTATCAACGCATCACACTATTAGTTTTAAATAAAAGATTATACTATGAATCGGCAACAAATCACAGAATTTTCTCTCAAAGATGGCACGAAGTTTTTAGCTGAAGTTGATGAGCCAGAAAATAGCAATGCTCTTGTACGTGTTGCCAGACCAGACACAGGACAAATGGTTGTTGAAGCTAAAAAGAAATTCGATGATGTATTAGATCAAATACAACCTGTAGCTTCAGCAATTATCACCAAACTGAGTCAGCTGAATACACCTGCCGATGAAATAGAGGTGAAATTTGGCATTAAGTTAAATGCAGCGGCGGGTGCAATTTTTACTTCTGTAAGTGGTGAAGCGAACTACGAAATTACCTTGAAATGGAAGCAAGACAAGGCATAATAACGCATGGTAACAAGTAGAGATAATTATATTCAAACTTTTAGGTCCGCGATCGCCCGAATTTTCCATGCTAATGGTGGGGTAGTTGGTGTAGGTTTTTTAATCTCCGGGCGAAGTCGAAATTACATCCTGACATGCGCTCACGTTATTACCTCAGCTATATCTTTACCACAGGATATAGTTGAAGCTCCTAGTCATGATATTTATTTAGATTTTCCTTTAATTGCATCAGGCCAAAAACTCAAAGCTAAAGTTGTTTTTTGGCAACCCGTTGTCAGCAATGCATCAACTTCTGAGCCTGAAGATATTGCAGGTTTGCAAATAGAAGGGCAATTACCTAAAGAAGCCCAACCTATCAAGCTTATAAGAGCTAGCAATATCTGGGAGCATCGTTTCCGCATATTCGGTTTTCCTAACGGACACAATGATGGCGTTTGGGCCACAGGTGTGTTGCGAGATAGCCAAGGAAAGAGATGGGTGCAACTCGAAGATAGCAAGGTAACTGGCTACAGGATAGAACCAGGCTTTAGTGGTGCGCCTATATGGGATGAAACCCTTTTAGCAGTGGTTGGTATGGCAGTAGCGGCGGAAAAGCAGCGAGAAGATATCAAGACTGCTTTTATGATTCCTACAGATGTATTGATGGAAGCATGGGATGAAATGTCTTTTTCGATTTCATCAAATGCACATACCCAAACAAATTTAAGCCGGGTACAACAACTCAAAATCAAAACTTTGCAACAACGCTTTGAAATTTTGAGCAGTGATTATGAAGCAGCTTACAACCAACTGAACTATACACTCAGCGCGAGCGATCGCAATATCATCCAACGGCAAATCAATACCATACTGCAAGACCTTGAGCAAGTAGAAAGCGAACTTAATGCCATGAGTCATTAATTTACTACCTAAATGCTATGACAAATTCTTCAGATTTACGAAAGAATCATCTAGAGCAGTTAATAGCCCATTTAACAACTGAAATTGAAATTACTAGCAAACAAATAGTGCGGACTCTTGATGATGTAGATAAAAATAAATTGCAAAGGCAACTGAACGATAAATTCAATTCGCTAGAAAAAGCTGAATCCGAATTAAACCAGCTAAATCGAGAATCTTCAGAGCAAGTTGAACTCGATAAGATTCCATTCACTAATCGTGATGCCCCAATTCGTGAGATTACAGCAATTAAGTCTCCTCCTTATCGTTTAGTAACTGCTCCTGAAGGTTACGGAAAAACAGAATTTCTCAAACAAATACAAAAGCGTTTTCAAGAATTACAATGGTGCTGTGCTTATGCTTCTATGTCTAGTTATGAAAGTATTGAAGACTTAGAAAAACGTTTAGCAAATTCTCTCCAAATTACGCTGCCAGAAGGGCATGAATTAAGTTGGGGAGAGCGTTTAGGCTTACTATTACATAATAATTGGTGGGCTACATGGCAATCTCAGAATCAAAAAGGTATTGTGCTGCTAATCGATCTGGATGGCAGTGCCCCACAAAAGCAACGTTTAAACGAAATTTTTAAGGACTTTAAGCAATTTATATCGAGAATTGAAAAATGTTTGAAGGACTTACAGTTATTTAAAGAAAATTACAGTAGATTTCGAGTTATCATTGCATCTCGCTGTTTAATTAATATCCCTTTAGAATATCAGATATTCTCTGAACTAACACTCTCTCCTTTTAACTTGGAAGTGATTCAGGATACAGCAACAAAATATCTCAAGCCAATCGAGATGACTTCTGAAAGTCTTGCTCTACTGACAGGACATTTACTATATTTAACTGGTGGACATCCAGGTGGGATTGCTGAAGCACTAAAAGTTTATCGAAGTAGTCCTTGTACGGTTGACCTGTTTTTAAATATTTATGGGAAAAAATTATGGGAAAAAACCCTGAAAAAATGCAGAGATCAGATTAAAGAAAGCTTAACAAAAGAAAATAAAGATCTATATGAATCTATTGAAAAATTGAGTATATTTCCTATACTAAATAGCACTTGGATATTAAAGGAAGTCGTTCGGAGATTTCAGCTACCTTTCAGTGATGATAGTTTTAAATTAAATATTGAATTAACCAAGACATCTATATTTACTCGTGACAAAACGATTATCAAAGATGGCATGACCAGGCGACTATTAGTTATTGGTCTTCTCAAAGAAAGTTCGCCAGATATCTTTCGAGAGCTTTGTGGCGAAGCGGCTAAAATTTGCTGGGAATATGTTCACGATCGCAAATCAAAGAATGAATCTGCTGTTGCGGGTACTTGGTCTATGCAGTATTTGTTTCAAAGTCTTCAGCAACACGCTGGTTTTATCAATTCTGGTGCTGATAGTCTGGCTTATCGGCAAAAACTCCACAAAGATTTTTTTGAACAAACTGTTACAGAAACTATTGACATATTCCGTAATACAGATCGAGAGCAAATCCATGACTTTCTTTCAACACTGAAATCTGAAATAGAGCACGACTGGGAATTTCAATTTATTGTTAATTACTATCTGCACAATGATGAATATAACGATCGGCCTTATAAAGATTTAATTAAGAAGCTTGATGAAGCAATTCAAAATAACTAACTCAGGAGTCTATGATGTCTGAACTAGATAAATTAGAGTTTGTTGGTCGTGAAGAACAACTAAACCGAATTATTTCTATTGTAAAAGAGGCTAATACACGGCATATCGTTTTGGTAGAAGGCAGAGGTGGAATTGGCAAAACTTGGCTGCTTCATGCATTAAAATGCCGTTTAAACCAAGTTCAGATCGGGACAAGCGAAATTATTGATTGCGATATTCCTGTTTTTAAGGATGTAGGAGATTTATGCACTCAAATTGCCAAACAATTGTACGATAGTACATATCAAAAATGGCTGCTCCAATTACGACAACTACGAGAAGATGAAAACCGTCTTAGTAAAACTGCATACGAACAGGAACGCAAACAACTGGAAAAGTTTCTTGTAGATGCAATTAATCGACAATCTAGACAACAGAGACTAGTATTTCTAATTGATACGGTTGAGAAGTTAGGACAACCAGAGGTAAAAAAAGAAGCTTGGGAGTATATTAGCGATCTCTGCCGACAACTAGATAACATTGTATTTATTTTGGCAGGCCGTCCTAGTGTTGCCCATCAAATTCTGGAGAAGTCATTCAAAGAAGAAGAATTAACTTATTTAGAGTTAAATGAATTTACTCATGAGGATGTGCAGAAATACATTCTTTGCAAAGAGGAGCAGCTTCACTTTACTCTTGGACAAGACTTGGCTAAAAAGATCGTAGTTCTTTCTGGTGGTAGCCCCATCATGATTGAATTTGGAGTTGAGTATGCTTATCGGCAAGTTATACCAGATTGGTTAGAAAGTGAAGATATAGAAACTATTCCCAGCAAGTTGGAAAAAATTGGTGGATTTGAAGCTGAGATGGTTCGACATCTGACGCAGCTGCGAACATCAATGGATCGGCTAGTCCTGTTGCTTTCACGCATCTACCCATTAGATAGCTCTGATATTGCTAATTTATTAGAACTATCAAAAGAAGATGCTCAAAAATTATTTATTGATGCCCAGAGTTACTTTTTTATTAAATCAGTAATGGGTAGTTCTCAAATATCATTGCATGATATTGTGCGTGATTTGGTTAATAAATATGTATGGACAGATATTGATCCCGATTTGGAATGGAGAAAGCGAGATAGTCGGATTGCTGCTAAATATTTTGAGCAAAAAGATTATGAGTTAGGGCCGCAAAAAAGCATATTCGAGTTTCAAAGTTATTCTGATGATTCATTTCTGACTGAGGAAGTGAAACAACTGCGGGAATTCAATACTAGACGATGGCTAGAGAATGCTTTATACGCCGAGCCGAAAAAAGGCTTTAAAACTTGGTATGAAGTTACTGATAGGATACGCCGTCAATCCAAGAAATTTAGCTTTGTCAATCAATTGTTGGCAATTGCAAAACAATTTGAAACAGAGCTTAACTCCGATCAAAAACTGGAAATGATTATTTTTGAGGCAAAGCTTGTTTGCGCCCGTGAAGACAAGAATGCAACAGAAGATAATGTGAGAAAGCTAGAGGGAATGTTATCGGAACAATCTTTTGATTCTTCTCTTCAAGCAAATATTTATAATGTCTTGGGAATGCTGAATACCAAGTTACATCTATATGATGAAGCCTTGAAATATCAGCAAGAGTGCTTATCCTTAGTTCAAGAGAAAAAGCTATCATCTGCTATTGCTGGTGTAGCTAACCAAGTTGGTTATCTTTATCGACAACTTAATAACTTCAAGGAAGCTGAAAAATATTACAAACTAGGTTGGGATGCTGCTATGAAAGTTGAAACCCCTGACAAAGGTTTAACTCAAGTTATGGCTAGCATTCAGAATAACTTAGGATATTTATACGGACAACAAAAAAATTATGTAAAGGCTGAACAGTGTTTTAAGGCTGCTATTGATATGTGGTCGAGTGTTAAGAGCAAACGCGAAATAGCTCATGCCGAAATTGCTTCTGCTACTATTTCGGTAGATCGTGGTAATTATGTTAAAGCTAAACAGCTACTTGAGAGAGCGTTAAACCGTTGCGACAATGAGGAAAACGATCATCGAATATTATGTAGGGCATACCTTCAATTAGGCTTAAATCATTGGTTTAGTGCCGAGATAGTAAATGAAGCTGTTTGGGATGTGACACAAATAAAGTGGGATCTCAATCTGCTAAGTCTTGCTCAAGATGCTTTAGAACAAAGCCTGAAGCTGGCAGAGAAATACGGAATTGAAGAGGAATTACCAGAAATTTTGCGCCGAACTGCCAGTGTCTATTGGCATCTTGGCTTTCAAAGGTGCGATCGCTCGCTGCAAGAACAAGCTCTCAAACTCAACAATCGCTCGTACCAGACTAGTTTAGAATACAATGACATCCGATATGCCATTGATAGCTTGGTAGGTAAAGCTGAGTTTGATTATTATACAAAAGCCTATGAGAATATTTCAAATTATGCACGAGAACTTAGCGATCGCTTCCAATACTATGAAAATATTCATAGACTATATTTTGGTCGAATTTTACGGATACAAGGTGATGTTGAGTTTCAACAAGCGAACTACGATTTTGCCTTTAGGAAATATGCTCAAGGGATACCCAAAATCTTTCAGCATGGAGGTTTTGGGCCTTATTCACTCCAACATGAGCTAAATCTGCTGCAAAATAAAATCGAACGCTTGCCTGTAGAACTTTCTAAAACTCAAATCGAGGAGCTTCAAGAGCAGTGGGAAGATTATAAAGCTCTTAAAGAATGGTGCGATCAACAAATGTTTTTGACTAGAATCCGTGCAACAAAACAGCCATCTTTTCATGCTTAGTAAAAAAATCGCTCGACCCAAAATTTTAGTATCTCTCAATTCTATCTGTGTACCAACTGGGCAATGTGATTGTGACGGAGGAGACTGTGCCTGTGACTTATCACCTTTAGCAGAATTAAGTTCAGATAAACAGTTATCTCTGGGAATGTTTAAGACAGAGTTTATCAAAGCTCACAACTCGCAGATCATGAATTTAGATGATACTTATTCTATCTGTTATGGTAGTGATCATAAAATAGCAGTTCTTAATCAATCAGCACTATATTTACTAAATCTATTTACAAATCCTTATAACTTACATGATATTGCAATAGAGCATCCCCAAATTGAAACAACAGACTTACAGACAGCTATTCAGGAACTATATCAAGCACGTTTAATTGTGCCTAAAAATCATTACTCATTTAATTTAAAAGAAATACCAGAAACTTTAACAGCATGGTTGCATATCACCGATCGCTGTAACTTAAGATGCGACTACTGCTACCTACCTCATCTAGCAAAGGATATGTCAATAGATATAGGCAAAGCAGCTATTGAATCTACATTTCGCTCTGCCAGCTTAAATCGTTACCGCCGTGTCAAACTCAAATATGCAGGAGGAGAAGCATTACTATGTTCTACTTTAATTAAGGATTTGCACTTATATGCTAAATCCCTTAGCCAGCAAACAGACATCATATTAGATGGAGTTGTTCTCAGTAATGGAACATTGATTACGTCTGAGATTATTGAGATGCTCCAAACATTGAATCTGCGCCTGATGATTTCACTAGATGGATTATCAAATTTCCATAATATGCAACGATTTTATGCAGGCGGGAAGGGATCGTTTCAAGATGTTGAACAAGGCATTAAAATTGCTTTACAAAATGGTTTGATACCAGATATTTCCATTACAGTTAGTGGGCGTAACGCCGAAGGATTACCTAGCTTACTTGAATGGATATTAGAATATAATCTACCTTTTAGTTTAAATTTCTATCGCGAAAACGAATTCTCAGCTTCCCACGAGGACTTGCAACTAGAAGAATCTAAGCTGATTGAGGGAATGTTAGCAGCATTCAAAGTTATCGAATTGAAATTACCTAATCGTAGTTTGCTCGGTTCATTGATCGATCGTGCCAATTTATCATCTCCTCATCAACGAACTTGTGGAGTTGGGCAAAGCTATCTTGTATTTGATTACAAAGGGAAAATTGCCAAATGCCAGATGCAGCTAGATAAAACAGTATCCTCAATTAACACTCAAGATCCTTTAACTGTTGTGCGACAAGATAAAGCAGGCATTCAGAATTTATCTGTTGAGGAAAAAGAAGGCTGTCGTACATGTGAGTGGAAATACTGGTGTACAGGTGGTTGCCCTCTAGCAACTTTTAAGGCTACAGGTCGTTATGATATTCAATCTCCAAATTGCAATATTTACAAAGCTCTCTATCCTGAAGCTGTTCGACTAGAAGGCTTGCGACTTGTTAAATATCAATAGACCAAAAACTTGATTTAAGCAAGATTTTGCAGAAAATTCGTATTAAAAAAAACTAGTGTAACATCGCTCACTGAGAGTTAAAATATAATAAAAACTAATAAATCAGTCAGAAGTTAAAACAGAATCTTGCACCAGAAGATGTTTAGAATACGAGTTCAGAGTATCGAGTCAGAAGAGTTGCGGGAAAATTGAACTAGTGGAATATCTGGTTAAAGTGTGAATTCTCGGTTTTTATTGATTAATTTATCCTCTGGCAATCCCTGAATTTAATTGCGGCTTGTCTCTAACCGAGAATTCCGGTAGAGACAAAATTAGATTCTTTATTTAGAATTTGGTCGTAGATATTTCTTATTCAGTTTCTACCTAGCGTGAAACTGAATCATCAATATATATTACTAGGTACTAAATATATGATGAATTTTAGCCGCCTCTTTGTCATGGCCAGCAATGTATTTCAGGAAGTGATACGCGATCGCATTTTATATATCATAGGTTTTTACACGCTGATACTTGCCGCCGCTATTCGCCTCCTACCAGAATTTGCAGCTACTAGCGAAGCCAAAATATTTTTAGACTTTGGTATAGCTTTAATGAGTGTTATCGCCTTAATTGTCGCTGTATTTGTTGGGACTGGATTGGTCAACAAAGAAATTGAAAAACGCACTGTTTTGGTATTAATTGCCAAACCGATCAGCCGCAGTGAATTTATCGCTGGTAAATATTTAGGTTTATCAGCCGTGCTAGCTGTACTGATCGCTATTATGACGGTGATTTATCTGGGATTTTTACAAATTGGGCATATTCCTTATGCCATCAATAGCATTTTGATTGCTGTTGTTTTCTTATTCTTGCAGATATCCTTAATTACTGCTGTGGCTGTTGGGTTTGGTTCGTTTACCAGTTCCTTGTTAGCGGTAGTTTTAACCTTCGCCGTTTATTTAATGGGCAATATATCGCAAGATTTATTAAAATTTGGTCGTCTGAGCCGCAACCCCAGCATCGAACACCTGACTCAAGCTTTATATCTAATTTTGCCCGATTTATCTAGGCTAGATTTCAAAAACCATGCTGTCTATGGAATGCAAGCACTACCTGGAACAACTGCATTGATTGCTAATGCTGGCTATGGCTTACTTTATAGTTCCATGCTGTTGGCGATCGCCATATTAATTTTTTCACGCCGAGAGTTTTAAAATAGATTTCGTAGTAAGAACTTTAGCGTTGAAAAAGACTAAAGTTCTTACTACGAGATAGATTCACCCATAATTACAGAAATATAAATTGCGGTTCCTGAATCGTACCGTCAGGCATGATCGCATCCACCAGCTTTGTATGAATCATCTTTGTTCCCCAAAGCCTGGCTTCAGTCAGGTTAGCCTCTGTTAAATTTGCCCATGTTAGGTCTGCACCAATTAAATTTGCATCAGTTAAATTTGCTTCTAATAACTTTGCGCCACATAGCTTTGCTCCTGCAAGATTTGCTCGGACTAATTTTGTTTCAATCAGAGATGCTTCAATCAATTTCGCTTCACTTAAGTCAGCTTCGCTGAAATCAGCTGCACATAAAGAAGCAGATGTCAGATTGCTACCACTAAATTGCGATCGCCATAATATTGCTCCACATAAGTTTGCTTGCGTTAAATCAGCATCAATCAAGTTAGCTTCGGATAAAGAAGCTTCTATGAGATTCGCCTCACGGAGGTTAGCACCCGTGAGGATAGAGCCGCAGAGATTTGCACCACGCAAATCTGCTTTGAAAAAGTTAACACCACTCAAATCAACTGCTCTCAGGTCAATTCCGCTTAAGTCACATCCGCTGAAATCCCTACTTTGACTGAATATGAAGTCCTGTTTGTCAGCATAATTTCTCATGGTATTACCTCAAGGTGTAAATTATGGCAACAGTCTATTGTGAGAGTTACTGTATATCGAGCGTACACCCCAAAAGAAGATAAACCGACTAGTTAATCAGCAATAATTTTAGAAAAAATCAGTCAACAGCGAAAAATCAGCATTCTAGGGCTTTTTTGACCAAAAAATGCTGACATAAGTCAGAGAAATTTGATATATCAGAAAAAGTCATGGTTATCATTGACTGCTTGATTTATCTCTAGTCCCGATCGGTTAAGTAGAATTAAATACTCTAGCAGAGAAAAATCTTCTTTTGAAGAAGATGGAGATAAAATTCCTATCTCATAGCAATTCTCCAGCAAGAGGAAATATATAATAACACGGGGACACGGATATTTATCTCTAGCCGAGTTTTTTCATACAGTCTGACTCACCTTTTGCCTTCTGCCTTTCTTGATAAAATAAGGTCACTTCAGCAGCATCATTATTTATCGTGAAAGCAGACCTCAGCGAACTTCCTTGTTCAGAGGATACACCTGTAGATAACGTAGACCGAAGGGCTTGACGAAGCCTAGATCGCAATTTTTGATGTTAGCTAAAAGGCTATACATCCCATACCTTAGCTTTTCCATCACTCTTGCAGCTGAATTGCATAAAACTATTTATCCGTTTGAAATAGGATTTTGGCTTATGTCAGACTCTATCAACTACCAATATCAATTAAGTCAAGAGTATTCCCAGCCATCGCCACATCAAACTATTTGCCAAGACTGTGTTTTTGCTAGCAATGTTACAGGAGTGATGGAGTGTAATCACCCAGACGAATTGGAGGTTAATTGTTCTACCGTTATTTTCTGCAATTCATTCCAACCTACAAAGGAAATTGACAGTCCTTGTGTATGCTTCGATGATGAGAAATAGCAACTTTCCTAATTCTTTACTTCACTCCTACTGCTTGGGGAATGATATTTGGTAATCGAGGTTGAGTGAATGAGAATTTGAGGTTGGAACCTTCAACTACAATTTCACCTTCGGGTGTTTGGATATAAAGTTTGCCTTCGGAGAAATTCACAATATTATTAGTTGTGATTGCAGGCGTTGACGCTAACTGTTCGCAAGCCTGGATATGTTCATCAGCAGTATTTGTTTGAATCACAGTTGTCGGTTCTGTTTGTGCTAATGCTGAACTCATCCAAAGCACGCGATCGCAGTTTTCTATTAATATTTCATTAAAAGTAGTTTTGATATATACGCTTTCCCTACAAAATGCCATTTCTTGAATTTTATGGAAAGTATCTCCATCAAAAACAAGTAAATCCAATTGTGTAGTATTGTTCGCTCTCTGATTCATTTGAGAACGCCACAATTTCCATAATTGTCTCGCTTCTGTATAATACATTTGGTAGCCTACAGGTAAAGGGTAATATTCATACCGCATCAACCCATTATCGCTTTTACCTCTAGGCATAAAACTATTTTCTAGCAATACCTGATTGATTAATTCCCAATAATTTGAGTTTTGTCGTACTAGAAAAAATTTAGATTGACTTTTTAAATTTATCGTAGCGAGTAAGAAGCCGTTTTTAGTTAACAATTGTATTGTCTCTGCTACTGCTTCTATACGTAAATTTTGATTAAATGAAAACCTAGTTTCACCTTGAATATATTGATGAATTAAAGTGATGTCATCTGTTGAATTTATCGTTTTCATACCCAACCAAATTACTACCCTGGTTTGTTAAGTGTGTGATTTCACGGCTGTAGAGAATTCAGAAATCAAAATTGTCTGATTCAGAACTCTTTACAGGTGGATTTCACCTATATTACTAATTACTTCTTCAAGAGCAATCTGATAAATCCGGACTTCTTATGCCAAATAAAATCAACACTTTGTTCAGTACTTATACTGAACTTATTCGTAAATATTTGATATTGAAATTAAAAGCTTTTATATCAATAATGATTTCTTGTGAGAAACTTAGAATTTGCGATTTGCAGTATATATTTTATTAATTATTTATCTAAAAAATATTAATTATGCTAATCTATAACCCATACCAAATCCCTAGTTGGAAGAGGTTATTGAACTTTGCAATAAAACTTAGTATTAAACTTTTTTCTATCTTTAACATTCCCGACTGCAAACAGCGAGCATCCACTGCCGAATTTGTACCACGAATGCGGATAGCAGACAAGACCAGACTGCTATTGTTTATAAGTATCACGCTAGTTATACTACTGAGATCTTACAGAGTAGCAGTTTTGATGCTCTACAGTTTTAAACACTGGCTAAACTCAGATAAACACAAATAAACACCGATATTCATTGATTTTTACTTGCATTTATTTATGTTTATCTTGGATGTAGCGTTAAATGTTAGCTTCTGCTAGATACGCGAGTAACGAAAACGAATCCTCAGCAGGCGTAACCAACGCAACCAAATGAGTGAAGGTTGCTCAAAGAATGTAAAAATATCACCGAAACCCTGATTAGTTTTTTGATGGTGTAACCAATGTCTCTCAGGAGTAGTGATAAATAAAATCTGACACAAAATAGTCACAGGCTTTGGAGTTTGCCAATCTAAAACACTGATGTGTCTCCACCACACATGAAACTGACCCAATAGTAGTCCAGAAATGACACCAATTGGAGAGAAAGACCACAAAATTATTGCCATTACTAAATAAGGCAATGCACCCAGAATACCATCTAATAAAACCTGGGGATTTAACGTCAAAATAGCATAATGACGGAAGTCTTTTTTCCAAGAATGGTGCGTTTTCAGGTGGAGGCTACCAAAAACATGCTCGGGTACGTGGTAAACGAAAGTCGAAAGGAAATCACCAAAAAATAATAATAGCCAAGCAACAGCGATAGCCTCAAGCATTTGTACTCCTCACATCTAGTTAAAAAAACTCCAAAGAAAAAAATGCAGATGTCATGCTTTAGATGTAGACGCTAGGAACACTGTTCTAGCTTTTCTTTGCGCAGTGCTTCTGAGGAAACCCTGCAAAGCAGTGTCCTCTAAATTTTTGTATTTATATTTGTCGGTCTACACCGCACTTGTATTGCTTAGAAAATCAGCAATTTAGAAAGTTATATGTTCTGAATCTAATGGACTGAAAGTATTGCACAGCGACCTGTAATAGCCTTGAATCTTAACTTTTGCTCTGGGTTGATGACACAAATACATCTAAACTCCAATCGGAATACCGTATTTTAGCATATTGACTTCACAATCTTCTTATTCAGGCTTACAGGATTAGCAAAGGTTGAGTTAAAAACCGTACAAATTTAGGTTAAGAAGTTCTAAGAAAATTTTCAGCATAGCAGCAACAGGAATACTGCTAAACTACAATAGGCTTTGCGCTATGAATAAGCCATACACAGCAACGCTGGAAACTAGGCAAAATGTAGGCTCTCAGGTGAGAGTAGCCTAGTTAAATTAGAGTGTTAATTACAAAAATCTTTGACAAATTCATTCACAGTTATTTTAAAATTTAGAATTAGGATATTAAATTATTAAATTAATTTAATATTAAATTTTGGTTAATAAAATTAAGGCAGATTGAAGTTTTAGGTAAGAAACTACCGAACACTGTTAACTTAAGGTGGAGTAGAGAAATTGATTAACTTCGAGCATTCCCAAGTTTTAACCTTCGATTGTTACGGCACCCTCATTGATTGGGAAAGTGGGATATTAGCAGCGTTAAAGCCACTTTTATCTAACCACAAGCATAATTTAGATGATGAAAGACTTTTGCAACTTTTTGCTGAATTTGAGGCAGAAATTCAGCAAGGAGAATATCTAAAATATAGAGAAGTCCTCAGAAGAGTAGTGGAAAAGTTTGGTGAATATTTTGGATTTACTCCTACTGCTGAAGAATTGTATGCCCTTGCTGATTCTATTAAGCATTGGCAACCTTTTCCAGATACAGTTGAGGCGCTAAAAGCTCTTAAACAGAAGTATAAGCTAGCAATTATTTCTAATGTAGATGACAATTTATTTGCCTTCTCTGCCCAAGTTTTAGAAGTTGAATTTGACTGGATTATTACAGCAGAGCAAGTAAAAAGTTACAAACCATCTCTCAACAATTTTAAAGTTGCAATTGAGAGAATTAACCAACCATTAGAAGAAATATTACACGTTGCTTGCAGTATTTATCACGATATTGTTCCAGCAAAATCTTTAGGAATATCTACAGTTTGGGTAAATCGGAGAGCAGGTAAAGAAGGTATCGGTGCTAATTTACCAGTAGTCGCTCAACCCGATTTAGAAGTTCCAGATTTGCATACTCTAGCTGTTTTGAGTATAGGGGTTAGTTATTCATAGTGTTGCTTTAAATGTCTATTGATTGCTAGGGGTTAATTGCGGATAGGCGATCCTTTTGTGATGAAATTGTTGCCAAACCTGAACAAAAATATGAGCAATTTGGGACATTTCTTGTCGTGTTAGCCCTGAATCTACTAATTGATTATCTTGCCAACGGGCTTTGAGAATTTTATTTACTATAGCCAGTGCTGCTTCTGGGGTGGCATCTTTTTGCGAACGTAACGCCGCCTCACAAGCATCAGCCAGCATGGCAATCCCGGTTTCTTTAGACTGGGGGATGGGGCCGTCATAGCGAAAATCTGATTCGTGCAACATAATGTCTGGATTATGTTTTTGTTGTTGCTGTGCTGCTTGGTAGAAATACGCAATTAATATAGTCCCCTGATGTTCGGGAATAAATGCTTGAATAGCGCTAGGGAGCTTGTAATGACGAGCCATTACCAACCCTTCACTGACGTGCTTTTTGATAATTGCCGCACTTTTCCAAGGGTCATTAATAACATCGTGTTTATTGGCTTCCCCCATTTGATTTTCAATAAATCCTAGTGGGTCGTGCATTTTACCGATGTCATGATACAGAACCCCAGCCCGCACCAGTTCCACATTACAATTTAATGACCGTGCTGCGGCTTCTGCGAGAGTGGCGACAAATAGCGTGTGCTGGAAAGTTCCGGGAGTCTCATTCGCTAGGCGTTTTAACAAAGGTCGGTTGGGATTGGACAATTCAGCCAAACGAATTGGTGTAACTAAATCAAATAAAGCTTCTAGATAGGGACTTAACCCTAGTGCTAAAATGCTCCAAATCAATCCTGCCAAACCGTTGAGGACTGCTGTACCCAGAACAGCATACCAAAGGGGAGCGATCGCAGTATTTGCCAACAGGTAAACCAATCCCTGCGTCAACCCAATTAAAATTCCCAAGGTAGCTAATTCCTCGCGCGTTCGCAGCGCTTCCCTAGGGGGAAATCGCCATTGTCCCGCCATCAAGCCGCCCAGAATTCCACCCGCGGCGCTAGCTATTAAATCATGCCAGCTAAGTTCGGTTCCAATTGAGAGCAATATCGTCAGTAACCCCATCACAGTACCCCCAATGGCAGTACCGTAGAAGCTACCCAGAAGCAAACCAATGGCGGGTAAACCTGTTAATGATTTGGTCAAGATGATGAGTAACGGCGCACTGAGAGTCAGCAGCAGAATCAAGATATAATCGTTATTTCGTAATTTGAGTTGAAGCCGTCGTTCTACTAGCCTGAAAATAACCACTGCCAAACCCACCAACCAAGTAAAGCGCATCAGATGCAACCAATCGATACCGCGTTGGCTCAACTGAAAGTGGTCTAACAATACAAAATCAGCCTGAGTAATTTTTTCTCCAGCCCTAACGATAACTTCACCTTTTTGAATGCTGACTATCGTCGGTTCTACTGCTTGTGCTGCTTTTTCGGCAATTTGCTTAGTTTGCTCGATATCTTTAATTAAATTGGCATCGACTACCTTTGATAACAATCGCTGTGCTAAAGGTTGTGCAGTTTTGGGAACAGAAACACTTACCTGCATCGCGATCGCAGAGTTCAAGTTATCTTTGGATAATCCTGGATAGATACCCTGAGCTAACATTCGGTCTAAAGCTTGACGTACCTGGATTTGAGTTTTCTGCCACTCGGTATCAGACAGGTTTAAGAAAGTAGCATCATAAAGCGTTTCATTTTCGCTCAGACTATTGAGGGTGATAGTATAGCGTTGACGGGAAGAGGCGATCGCTTTTAATAATTGAGAAGAATCTCGGTAAGTTCGCAGTTCCTTAATAGCTTGCTGTTGCGCAGAATTTAAGCCAGTCAGATTGCTATTTTTCGCCAACGTTTGCAATACTTTCTGCCATTCGGGTTCTGGTGCTTGTCGCAGGTAAGTTTGCGTGGCTGTGGATAATACTGAAGTCTTCACAAACGGGAAATTGCCCAGCTTCTCCCGGATTTTACCGCCTTGCATCAATAAGTGCTGGAGATTTTGGTGAATTTGCTCGTTCACTTGTTTATCCACAACCCATACTGCTGAAGCACCGCTACGAGCCTCCCGGCGTTTTTCTTCGGTAGTTTTTACATCTTCAACACGGGCTGAAATCGGTGCGATAAGCGTTTGAGGAGCTATCTTACCGACATCCAATTGTGGTTGGTCATAAAAACGGTAGCCTAGTCCACTTGAGAGCGATAATACGACAAGCAAAAACATCCCAGTAGAATAGAGACGGTTTTTCAAATGCAATCGCCTACTCTTGGGTGCAGTTTGCCTGTCAGACTTACGAAATAAACTCAAACATCACCCCCAAAAACTACGCCATTATCCTGCTTGTCAAGTCTAATTGGGCGATATCTATACCACTGACCAATCTATTTTATCTACAATTTTGAGAACTGTTCGGTAACGTTTAGTGCAAATAACATCACATAGCGATCGCAACTAATTCTATGAAATTTCTGCTACCAATCCTATCACCGCTAATTGCGATTGCTTGTGCCCTGATCGTCGGTGCTATCCTCATCATATTTGCTGGGGCGAATCCGATCGCCGCCTACACAGCTTTATTTCAAGAATCTCTTTCTACTTACTTTGGATTTGGTAACACCCTCACCAAAATGACACCGCTATTATTCACCAGTTTAGGAGTGTTAGTTGCATTGCGGGCTGGGCAATTTAATATTGGTGGGGAAGGACAAATTTATCTCGGTGCGTTGGGAAGTACTTTAATTGGGTTATATGTGCAAGGATTACCTGGTCTGATTCATATTCCCTTAGCACTTTTAGTAGGATTTCTGTTTGGCGCAGTTTGGGGTGGGATTCCTGGCTATCTGAAAGCAGTACGGGGAGTAAATGAAGTAATTACTACGTTGTTACTCAACTATATTGCAGTGAATTTAGTTAGTTACCTCGTACAAAATCCCTTGATGGCTCCAGGTGCGCCTAGCCCTTATTCGCCGCTAATTGCCAAATCAGCACAACTACCGATTATCTTACCGCAGAGT
The DNA here is from genome assembly GCF_963875125.1 of Calothrix sp. NIES-2098. Classification (NCBI taxonomy): domain Bacteria; kingdom Bacillati; phylum Cyanobacteriota; class Cyanophyceae; order Nostocales; family Calotrichaceae; genus Calothrix; species Calothrix sp. NIES-2098. The sequence continues at coordinate 5,002,615 of NZ_CAWNKJ010000001.1, read as the reverse complement.
CTCGCCCATGCTGGGATTTTATTGGCTTTAATTGCCGCTGGGATTTTATGGGTGTTATTAGTGCGATCGCCCCTAGGATACCAAATTACGGCAGTGGGATTTAACCCCATTGCTGCCCGTTATGCTCGGATGCCTGTTGAACGGACAATTATGTTGGTGATGGCGTTAGCGGGGGGGTTAGCTGGTTTGGCGGGGAGTTGTGAGGTAATGGGGTTGAAATATCGGCTATTTGAACAAGTTTCTCCTGGTTATGGATTTGATGCAATTGCGATCGCTTTTTTAAGTCGTGGTAGTGTTATTGGTGTAGTATTGACTTCTTTGTTTTTTGCGGCGCTGCGCAGTGGTGCAAATGTAATGCAGCGAAGTGCAGGTGTGCCGGTGACTGTGGTTTACGCGATTCAGGGGTTGACGGTGTTGTTTATTGCTGTCAGCCTGGCGGTGGAAAGGGAACTAAGAGTAGAAACGCAAAGGGATGCGGAGGTTTAACGCAGAGGTTCGCAAAGATTTTTCTGTGTTTCTCTGCGTTTAAAAATAGCTTTATGAATAATCTCAACTTTTTCTCTGATTACTTGGTAGCTACTTTACGTTTAGCTGTACCCTTAGGATTTGCTGCCCTAGGTGGATTGTACTCGGAACGGTCGGGTGTGTTAAATATCGCCTTGGAAGGGATGTTGCTCGCTGGCGCTTTTACGAGTGCTGCTGCCACCTTCTACACTGGTAATCCTTGGCTTGGCCTTCTGGCGGCTTTGATTGCTGGGGGATTAGTAGGTTTACTCCATGCTTTTTTGTGTGTAACTTTGCGCGTCGATCAATTAGTATCTGGGTTAGCAATTAATCTTGTCGCTGCTGGGTTAACATCATTTTTGGCAAGGCTGGTATTTAGCGGTAGCAGTACACAGCAATTACCGGGAATTGGGGTAATTACGATTCCTGGTTTAGCTAATATTCCCTTGCTAGGTTCGCTACTATTTCAGCAAGATATTTTAGTATATTTGCTATTTATATTAGTTGTTGGGACTACTTACATTTTATTTAAAACTAGCTTTGGATTAACATTGCGGGCTGTGGGGGAATCTCCTAAAGCTGCTGATACGGCGGGAATTTCCGTGCAAATTGTCCGGTATATCGCTGTGATAATTAGTGGCTGTCTTGCGAGTTTAGGCGGTGCTTATTTAACTTTGGTACAGGTAAGATTCTTTGCCGAAGGGATGAGTGCTGGTAAGGGATTTATTGCGATCGCCGCTTTAATTTTTGGCAGATGGCATCCTATATATAGTGCTTTAGCTTGTTTGCTGTTTGGCGCTACAGAAGCTTTACAGCTGCGAATTCAGGCGTTAGGTGTAAATATCCCTTACCAATTTTTAGTTATGCTACCTTATGCGATCGCTTTATTGGCATTAGTGGGATTAGCGGGGAAATCTACACCACCCAAAGCTTTAGGCACCCCCTACTTTAGAGAAAATCGGCACTCCGACTAATTTATCTTGTACCAAATAAGCGATCGCCTGCATCACCTAATCCGGGAATAATATAGCCGTGTTCGTCCAAATGGTCATCAATCGCAGCCGTGTACAGGGGTACATCGGGATGCACCTCGCAGAAATGCTGAATCCCTTCCGGTGCAGCGAGTAAACAGACAAACTTAATCGATAACGGATTAGTAGATTTCAACCTTTCCACCGCCGCCACCGCAGAATTACCCGTTGCTAGCATCGGATCGACAACGATCATGTCTCGTTGCTCTACATCATATGGAACCTTAAAATAATACTCCACAGGAATCAGAGTTTTCGGGTCGCGGTACAAACCCACGTGTCCCACCCTTGCTGAGGGAATCAACTCCAACATTCCATCTAAAATGCCCTGTCCCGCACGCATAATCGAAACTAACACCAGCTTTTTATCAGGCGCAAGCACAGGCGCGTTCATTGGTGCAAGTGGTGTTTTAATCTCTTCGTATTTCAGCGGTAAATCCCGCGTTACTTCATAAGCCAACAACAAACTAACTTCTTTAACGAGGTTACGAAATTTCGTCGTACTAGTTTCAGCTTTCCGCATTAGCGTTAGTTTGTGCTGAATTAATGGATGTTCAATTAACGTTACTTGATTTTTGTCATTTGTCATTGGTCATTTGTCATTTGTCATTGGGAATAGGGCATTGGGCATGGGGCATTTCTTCCTCATCCCCCTTATCCCCACTGTTCAATCAGAATACCGTGCCATCACTTTCTATTTGTATGGGGGGTATACCACCTGTTCTGAGTTGGGCGGCGATTTTGCGCCCAGCTGTCCAAGTTCCCCCTTGGAGGATTTTCACCAATGGTAGTTCCTCGGTACTCATACTCAACTTTTCGCGGACTGTAGCAGCGATTCTATCCAAAAGAATTACCGTTAAAGCTCGCCATTCAACTATAACTGCCGATGCTACTGAGTGAGACGAAGTTAAAATATCTGGATTTTTCACACTAATGAGTCCTAAGTCGAGACATAAGCCGCCATTACGATATTCTGGTAAACCAGTGAGTCGATCTAGATCGGTAATTTTTAACCCAAGTTCTTGCAGTGGTTCTAATAAAGAATATGTCAACCACTGAGATAGCTTATGAAAAGGTACTAGACCATCATCGCCAATAGCTGGATGTTGCCATACATCGCCCAAATTTACCCCAGCTATCTCTAATCTTGCCGGCCAGATATCACTCAGCCCTTCCAGCACGGCATTTAATACAGTTTTAGCTGCTAACTCCCCATTTTCCGACTTACCCAACAGATAACGAACCAAATTCCCCGGACGAGGATTGTTATCTCCAAACAGATGGGGTGAAGCCAGTAAAACTTGACCTAACTTTTGTAATAAATTCAACCTTCCCGCAATTCCCACCAAAGGATTTTCCGAACTTACCTGAAACCCTGTAGCTAATTCTGCCTCAGTTAATGCTTGTAACCGCAAAGCATCAACCTGTGGTAAACCCTCATTCGCAAAATTACCTTGACAAAACATCTGGAAACTCGCCACCGCCAACCCTTCAGAACGCCCCAATCTCAAACCAGTTTCCTGCTCGTAATAATGCCATTTATCCCCAGCACCCGCATCCAACAACACGCTGACAATTACCAAATCAAACTTAGCTGCCGCCTTCTCCACCGCCGACAGATCAGCCAACAAATTATCCAACTTAGCTAATCTCTGCACACTTCCAACTTCAAAATGTCGCCACCGACTATGAAACGGAATATCCAGATTCGGATATTCTCCGCGTATCACCTCAATTACATAATCCGCAACCCTCCCCAACTGCGTCAAATCACACACAAAATTCTCTGACTTACCCTCACACACCCAAGAACACAATTGCCCACACCGTTCCCGAATCGCCTCCGGCGAACGAAGATATGCAACTAACCTCTCTTCCTCCCTTGGCGTTTTTGGCGTCTTGGCGGTAGCCTGCGGCAAGCCGCTGTCGCGTCTACGTTTCTCCATCCTTCACCTCCTGATACACCTTGGAAGGATAAAGGATAAAACTTCATCCTTCATCCTTCCCACTTTACCCTTCCAAATCTCGCCCCTTCACCTCACTCAAACTCTCACCATCTAACACGTCACCTGTGGTATAGTAACCAGCCGCTTTCTTCGCCTCAATTTCCACCCGTGCATCTTGAGGAATCAAATCCTCTGGAATGGGCACCCGTTCGACAATTTCAATCCCCGCTTGGGTAATGGCGTTGTATTTCATATTACTCATCGACACCATGCGGTCAATACGGGTAATACCCAACCAATGCAACATATCGGGCATCAACTCCTGAAAGCGCATATCTTGGACTCCCGCTACACATTCTGTCCGGGCAAAGTAGGCATCAGCGCGATCGCCTCCTTCTTGGCGCTTCCTGGCATTATAAACTAAGAATTTCGTCACCTCTCCCAAGGCGCGTCCTTCTTTGCGACAGTAGACTATTACACCCACACCTCCCTCTTGTGCGGTTTGTACGCAGACTTCAATTCCATGTACTAAATAAGGACGACAGGTACAGATATCAGAACCAAACACATCAGAACCGTTGCATTCATCATGTACCCGTACCGCTAAGGGTTTATGCGGATCGGCGATCGCGGCAACATCACCGACAATGTAAACAGTTACACCCCCAATCGGTGGTAAAAATACTTCTAAATCAGAACGTGTCACCAATTCGGGGAACATCCCCCCAGTTTGTTCAAATAAAGCGCGACGTAAATCTGCTTCTGCGATGCCAAAGCGCTTGGCAATTCCCGGTAAATACCACACTGGCTCAATCGCCGCCTTAGTGACAACCAAATCGCCACCAGGTTTCATAATTTTGCCATCAACCTGCAACCGCCCTTTTTCCACCGCGTCTTGCAATTCCGGCATATTAATGTGCGCCTGAGTAATGGCGATCGTTGGGCGGATGTCATATCCTTGGGCGTAATAGGAGGCAAACACCTCACTAGCTACTGCCCCAAACGGGTCAAGGGAAACAATTTTATCGAGATCGCCCCAGCTAGGATGGGGGCCAATATGGGTGACAGGAGATGTGTTAGTTAGATCGGCGCGATGATCTGACTGTAAAGCACCGCTAGCCACCGCTAGAGCGCGATACACAGCATAACTACCAGAATGAGTGCCAATTACATTCCGGTGCGCTTGCTTAGTCAACGTGGCAATAATCGGGCCGCGTTGCATGGGATCGGCGGCTCCCCAGCTAATGGGGATTGGTTTGGGGCCAAAACTATGGGGATGGGATGTCAGAACAATATGCCTGGAGACACTATTTGGCTTTGGCATAGTCAATTTATTTGTTTTGTGATGTTTTTATCAACTATTAGTCAATAGGGGTTTGTCAACTACCAACAGTTGGCTTTTATTTTTAAATTTATGATGTACTAAGAGCTAGTTAACCATGAATTTACATATTGAAACCCGTACTTCTAGTATTACTCAATACCTAAAAATAACAACACGGAAATTGCCCATTTTGGAATTTTAAAAAGAGAATTTAAAGTTAACTTTAAAAATGACTAAGTAGAGAATTTTGTGCGAAAGTTGATATATAAATACATTTACCTAGACCTAATTTATGGATTCTTTATCTATCAACTCTTTACTTGAAGATTTGAAAAACTCCAATGCTGCAATCCGGGAGCAAGCAACTAAAAAAATATGGCGCATCTGGTTTCAGCAAAAAGGAATTTACGGGTTGGAGAAAATTGACCACAGTCAAAAGTTGTTAGATGCAGGTGAAACTACTGAAGCCGAAAAAGTCCTAACCCAACTAATTACAGAACAACCAGATTTTGCCGAGGCATGGAATCGTCGTGCTTTTCTTTACTACAGCATTGGCGATTATCAAAAGTCCTTAGCAGATTGTCAGATGGTTATTAATCTCAATCCCGTACATTTTGGCGCACTTCACGGTATGGGTTTGTGTTATGCCGCATTAGGAAAGTATCGGGAAGCAATCCAAGCTTTTCAACGCGCTCTACTAATTCAACCTTATTCTGTGGTGAATCAAAAGTTGATTCTAGAATGCACATTCAGAATCAGCTAAAACATCACAACTCAAAGAGCGTTATCTTTTTCCATGAATCATTCTCCATCTCCATCAACAGCAATTTATCGCCTTAGTCGCCGTCAGTTTATTCAGTATAGTTGCATCAGTATTGGTAGCAGTTTGATTGCCGCCTGTGCTAATAGCAACCAAAAATTATCTACTAATTCAGGGTTAGATAAAGTTACCTTTGGTACAAATTGGATTGCCCAAGCAGAACACGGCGGATTTTATCAGGCGATCGCCACTGGAATTTACAAAAACTACGGTCTGGATGTCACTATTAAAATGGGTGGACCCCAAGTACCTAGTGGAACCCAGTTATTGATGGGAGGAGCAGTAGATTTTTTCATGGGTTATGGCGTTGATGCCATAAATGCAATAGCACAAAATATTCCGAAAATCACGGTAGCGGCAATATTTCAAAAAGACCCCCAGTGTATCATTTCCCATCCCAACACAGCAATTAAAAGTCTTGCCGATCTCAAAGGCAAACCGATTTATGTCTCTGCTGCTGCTAACGTTACTTTTTGGCCAATTCTCAAAGCTAAGTATGGTTTTAGTGACGAACAAAAACGTCCTTATAACTTTAATCCTGCCCCATTTCTAGCCGATAAAACCTCAGCACAACAAGGCTACATCACATCCGAACCCTTCGCTATTGAAAAGCAAGGTGGGTTTAAGCCGATAGTATTTTTACTAGCAGATTATGGTTATCCAGCATACGCAACGACTATAGAGACTAAGAAAGAATTAGTAGAAAAAAATCCAGATTTAGTACAACGCTTTGTTGACGCCTCAATTAAAGGTTGGTACAGCTACTTAGAAAATCCCCAACCAGGTAATCAATTAATCAAAAAAGATAATCCAGAAATGACAGATGAGCAGCTAGCTTATAGCATTCCTAAACTTAAAGAATATGGGATTATCTTATCTGGGGAAGCCGAAAAACTCGGTATTGGGGCAATGACCGACGCAAGATGGAAATCGCTATTCGATAGCATGGTAAATACCGGACTTTCTCAGCCTCATGTTAACTATAAAGATGCATTTACCTTGCAATTTGTGAATCAAGGTATAGATTATTACAAATCATAGATAGTAATTTATAGCGTTTCTTAATCTGCTGAGATATGAATTGACAGCAGAATTGTGCATTATGAAGTAAAACAAGTTTACTGTCTTACTAACAACTTAGAAAGTAAATCTAAATTTATGAGTAACTGAAGACGAAGAACATAAAATTAAGTGAGGGCAGTTAATTGATTTTGCTATTACGTGAGCGTGCTACTGGTGAACAACTTGAGCAAATGCTCCAACAACACAAGTTTTATGTGAAACTTGCGGTTGATCTGGAGCGTAGAGTGTTGATTGGTGGTGGTGATATGCACTATGACTGCGAACAAGCTTTAATACAAGATGGTAGCCGCCAGGAAAATATCTGGGCAGCAAGTTTTATGCCTGCTACTGGCAAGATTATTTTTGAATCAATTGTCAACCTGCGCCCGCGTCAGAATCGTTCAATGGAAATTTTAGACCCTATTATTAGAGAAAGGGTTGCTCAACTGATTAACGAGTTTCTGGGAAATTTATGATTGAATTGACACCACAACAACAAAGTTTTGTACAAGATGATGTCCCCACTCGTTTGCATCATCTAGCTACACATCTATCACAAATTAATTCCTTGTGGACTCAAGACTCTTCCCAGGACTTAATAATGGCTCTAGTCAAAGAAAGCAGATATTTTATCGAATGGACTGTCCCCGACATGGTGACAGCAGACGATATTGACCAAGCAGCAGAATTGGTTGATTTGGGTCGTGTTTTGACTCGTTGGTTATTTAATTGGGATAACATCTGGTCTGATGATGAACAAAAGCAAGTTGCTGCTGGACAAATACAAGATTGGTTGTGTCGGGTTTTGGATATATCAAGTACAGAAACTAAGTCACTGAGTGCTTAACTGATTTACCATTGTTGATTATCCAACACTTATAATAGCGAAATTGTACTGAAAATTTCAGCGATCGCAGCCACAGGAATGAAAGAAGCAATCGCTCAAATATATCAGTTCATATTGCGAAATCAAGCAGTCTTCAATGACTTAAGTTGTTTGCCAACCCGCATCAACTCTACAGCAGCTCTTGTATAGCCTATGGGGTAATAGAAAAGCGGCAAATCCCTAAATCGCCAATTGAGACAACAGTAAAAAAAGAATTGGCTTCGATATTTCCATAATGAATAACCTTCCCGCTATTAAACTCAATCACATTAGCAAAATCTACACTAATGGCACTGTTGCCCTGCAAGACATAAATTTAGCTATTCCAGAAGCAGAATTTGTCAGCTTAGTTGGGCCTTCCGGCTGTGGTAAAAGTACAGTGCTACGATTAATTGCCGGACTGGGACGAGAGAGTTCTGGTAGTATTGATTGGGGTTTTTCGCCACAAGCACGAAAACTCGCCTTTGTGTTTCAAGACGCGGCACTCATGCCTTGGGCAACGGTGAGAGAAAATGTCCGCCTCCCCCTAAAGCTGGCGAAAGTACCCCAAAAAGATGCGAATTACTTAGTACAGCAGACATTAGCATTAGTAGGATTAGAAAAGTTTGCACATTGCTACCCCCGCGAGTTATCTGGGGGGATGAAAATGCGAGTATCAATTGCTCGTGCTTTAGTGACTCAGCCAAATATTCTCTTAATGGATGAGCCATTTGGGGCGTTAGATGAAATTAATCGCAGCAAACTCAACAGCGATTTACTAGATTTATGGCAGCAACATCGGTGGACGGTAGTTTTTGTCACTCATAATATTTACGAAGCGGTATACTTATCAAATCGCGTGCTGGTGATGGGGATAAATCCAGGACGAATAGTTGCAGAGATAGAAATTGATGCGCCTTACCCCCGCACTGAAGCCTTTCGTACCTCATCTTTGTATATTGAATATTGCCGCAAAGTTTCCCAGTCGCTAGCGGTAGCTATGAATCATTCTGACAATACTGAATTTTGAATGTTTACCCGTCGTCCACAATTGCAAAAGAAACCTACTAAATTACTATCAACTGATGTTTGGGCACCAGTATTCGTGGGGATTTTAGTATTGGTGTTATGGGATATTTTAGTGCGAGTGACACATTTACCTCCCTATATACTTCCAGGGCCGATCTTAGTATTTCAAACCTTGATTAATGACTGGAATGAGCTTTTCTCTTCATTATTAATTACTCTACAAATCACAGTTTTTGCCTTTATTGCTGCTGCTATTTCTGGTTTACTGATAGCGATATTGTTTACTCAAAGTAAATGGATTGAACGCAGCTTATTTCCCTATGCAGTCATTTTACAGACAACTCCGATAGTAGCGATCGCACCTTTAATAATACTTTGGCTAAAAAATAACACCTTTGCCGCCTTAGTAGTTTGCGCCTGGATAGTTGCTTTTTTCCCCATCGTTTCCAACACTACCCTCGGACTCAACAGCGTTGACCGCAACTTGCTCAACTTATTCCAACTCTACAAAGCCTCTCGTTGGCAAACTCTACTGTATCTGCGCTTACCCAGTGCCATGCCATACTTCTTAGGGGGATTAAAAATTAGTGGGGGTTTGGCTTTAATTGGTGCAGTTGTCGCTGAATTTGTCGCTGGGACAGGTGGCGCAAAATCAGGTATCGCCTATCGCATTCTCATTTCCAGCTATAACCTACAAATCCCCCGAATGTTCGCAGCATTATTCCTGACAACGGCTTTAGGAGTCTTAATTTTTATCAGCTTGAGTGCTTTATCCGATTTTATATTAAGTAAATGGCACGAAAGCGCCGTTAAAAATGAAAACTAGAAACGCTTTACCTAATTCGTTGAAACTATCTTTGAAGAGGAATTACGAATTATTTTCGCGATCGCTTCTACCCAATTCTGCTTGTTTCAAATCCTCAATCATCTGTTGACTGTGCTGGAGATAAGCAACAAATAGCAGAATAGAAAATGCCATGACCGCAAGACCTAGGAAACCGCCAGAAAATGTATCATAAAGACCGTGTAATATAGCTGCGATCGCTATGCCAATCACAATAATAGCAACTTGGCGGGAAGGATTAATCGAGGCTAATCCGAGAAAATAGCCGACGATTCCTGCCCAAATAGCGTGAAATAAAGGTAAGCAAACAAAGCGAATTGTATTAGTTAAAACGTAAGCACCAAAATCAATGTCACCTTTCACTAAACCGAAGGCATAAACCACAGAGTAAACAACCCCTTCGGAAATTGCAAATCCCAGTCCTGACATGGTGCCGTAAAATGCTAATGTCAGGGGGTCGCTCAATTTACCAACACGCACAAAGAATAGATAAATAGGTAGCGCCTTGCATACTTCCTCTAGAACGCCTACACCCAAGACAAAACCAATCAACCGCGGAATAAATCCCCAATCAGTAGCAGCGTAGAGAAAGCTAAATACCGGAACTTTTTGAATAAATAACAACAGCGGAATACCAACAAATACTGTGAACAGAACGCATTTCAATATTTCACGCCAAGAAAAATGTTTGGGTCTGATCAAGTTTTGCAGAACAACTCCCCAAATTGAAGCGTAATAGACTCCCAACACCCAAGCAGTTTGTTCCAAGCCGACTGTAAAACCTATTTGGCTGAAAATAAAGCTGACTGCTAAGGGAAATAAACCGAAGAAAAGCAGCAGTTTCACACTGTTATGACCATACAAAGCTGGACTTAGGGCTTCTCGATAAGGAACAACCGCAGAAAAGCGAAAAGTCCGCAGTGTTTGGACAAACTCTAGGGCGTCGATACGTTGATTGAGAAAGTCAACTGAAGAACGAGGTGAACTAATGCTAGGTTTAGTAGTTGAAGATTGCAGACTGGCGATCTCAGGGGGATTGGTTGATATTGGTTTTAAAGGAAATTCTTGCACCCAAGCAGGAATTTCGCTACCTAGTTCTCGCCCATAGATTCTCACAGTTTTAGCAAAGTCTGCATTGAGAAGTTGTAACTCCCTGCGAATCAAATTGACTGATGCTTGCTCATCTGGAATTATGTCAGATGCTAGTAATATTTGCAGCCTGCCATCCTTGAGGTTAATTTTACTAGTAATTCTTTGATGTTGCAGTGCGCGGTTAACTAAAACTGCGATCGCCTCTATATTTCCCTGGCGGGCAAATTCTCTAGGATCTGACTGTTCCATAATATTAAAGTAATTTGTTATTAATTCAGTAATAAAGCAGACAGAGCGTTACTAACATCACCTTAAGCTAAAATTCAGTATCTATCCACTCGTAGTTATGGTAAAAGCCCTAACATATAAACTCATCAAAAATTAATGGCAAAGACCACTAGGGTAGAGTAGCACCATTAATGCTATAATCTCTTTTTCTGCTTAATCTTGAGAGTATCCCTAAACCATAAATATGCTTAATTAAAGGATGGTAAGGGAAATGACAATTGCAATTCCAAGCAGCAGTTTAGAAGAGTTCTTAAAACTGCCATACATTGATGAGTCACCAGCTTGGGAATATATTAACGGAGAGGCACTGCAAAAACCAATGGGGGGAGGCAAACATAGCCTATTGCAAAAGCGTTTAGTTGCTGTAATCGATGCAGCAGATAGCAATTATGAAGCCTTTCCAGAATTACGTTGTTCTTTTGGTAATCGTTCTGTTGTTGTGGATGTAGTTATCGTTGCTAGCAATCAACTTCCACTAGATGAAAGTGGTGATCTCGCTAGCACTGGAATTGAATTTGCACCAGCTTGGGTAATTGAAATTCTCTCGCCTGACCAAAGTCAGACTAAGGTGACAGGTAATATACTGTATTGTTTAAGAAACGGTACTCAGCTTGGATGGTTGATAGATCCAAGAGAACGTTCAGTTTTAGTTTATCAACCTAATCGTCTGCCAGATTTGCTATCTGGATCTGAAGTATTGCCTGTTTTGGAAGGTATCAAACTGAATCTCTCTGTTAACGATCTATTTGCTTGGTTGCAGCGAAGATAAAATAATGCTTCACATAAAAAATATATAGCGCCAGCTGATGACAGCCAGCGCTATTTGTTTAATTTAATTCAGGGATAAATATAGTTAAAATAGGCTCCCTGAGGTTTACTAAATATTAAACTGAACTTAACTTTTTATAGAGCACTCCGATGAGTTAGTAGGTTCCACAAGAACACGGCAACAATTGCACCAATAACTGCCACTATGATGCCAGTAATACTCAGAGTAGGAGCAGCTAATGCTAGGGTTCCCGTACTAAAGAATATGCCTAAACTACCACCAACAAATGCACCAATTATACCTAGCAAAATTGTTCCGAGAATGCCGCCGCCTTGATGACCGGGATAGATAGCCTTCGCAATAGCACCAGCAATGAGACCTAAAACAATCCAAGCAAGAATGTTCATAGTTTTTAAAGTGTCAAAAGAGTTTTTACTGTTATGCTTAAGTTAACATTTCAAATCTGGATATCTTATCTACCGCTAGAACTAATTGTTGCAACCTGAAGGAATAGTTGATTTAATAAATAGCTTGAGAATTAGCTATACAAAAATTAATAATTTCAAGCTGTTTTTGACTAAAGTAAATAACTATTTATTGCTTGAGAAAATTTTAATTACACAGAGAAAATTGAATGAGTCTTGAGCCTACAAGCGATGCAATCGCCAAATAGTATTGCCGTGTATAAAGAGATGCTTTTTCTATCAAAATACTTAGAAATAATTCATCCATAAGATAGTTAACAAAAAATTATTAGCTTATTTAGACTATTAGCTAATAATGTTTGGGTAAAAAAATTATGCTTGGTATCCTTTGGACTATTGCAGTTGTACTATTTGTGTTTTGGGCTTTGGGATTAGCATTACATATTGCTGGCAATCTCATTCATATCTTTTTGCTTTTAGCAATTGCTATTGCTATTTATAACTTTTTGAAATCACGTACTGCTTTTTAAGTACAAAGACCAATACTAAAAATCTAAAATTCAAAATTACAGTTAGTTGAAGTTGAAGTTTAAATACTCAATTTCAACTAAAATTATGTGCAGACTGAGCAGCCCTAAAGTCTTTAATCGCGATAAAAAACATTTTAGTATTATCAGGTATAAAAGTAAGATTATAGTTGGTTAGTGATAGTAAATATCCAGCAGTTCAAGATTATTTGACTGTTGCTTGATTATTTCAGGTCTGGCTGTAATACCAAAATAATTTAATTTTGGTAAGGTGGATAATGTATACAGCTTCTAGCTACGATTAATATTTATGCTGAAAATCGCATCAATTTCTCTGTTGCTACATCCAGCTACCCTGGCAACTACTTTAGCATTGACGACAATTTTCTCTTATCCATTAAAAAGTTGGTCGCAAACACCAAGCGATCGCACTGTTAATCCTCAGTTAGGTTGTGTATCTGGGTATCCTAATGGTACATATAGAGGCGATAGACCAGTAACTCGCTATGAATTTGCAGCTGGGTTGAATGCTTGCCTCAATCGGGTAAATGAAATTATTCCCAATAATCGAGCGAATTTAGCAACAAAAGAAGACTTAGAAGTTTTAATCAAGCGTCAGAGAGAGTTAAACATTCAACTTCAAGAACTCAACCAACGAGTTGATACTATACCTAATAAAAAATAAACTATTTCACTTTTTTACTGGAGTCAGCACGTTGGTGTTAAAAATCCAGCAAGATGAATTTATTTTTAGTTCATCTACCAACAGATATAAAAATACTTGGGATAACAGTTATTTAAATCTCCAGTCATGACTTTTGACTAAACTATGGATGAAATTAATCCCTATGAGTCTACCTTAGGGTGATGTGTTGATAGGAAAAAATTCCTTAGCCTAAATTGAGAGTTCAATTAGGCATTAGGAAAAAGTTATATGACCACAAATGTTTCCAATGATATTAACAAGGGTGATAATAAGTCGCTCTTAACTGGCGGTCTCTTGACTGTTTTAGGAATTATTGCGATCGCTCTACCTGCTATTTCGACAATTTTTGCAGAAACTTGGGTAGCAATAATTCTAGCCTCTGCTGGTTTCGCTAAACTGTTCTATGCATATAACACCCGCCAGTCAGGCGGTTTAGTGTGGAAAGTTTTATTAGGCGTACTCTACATTGCAACAGGTGTAATGCTGTTGATTTACCCTTCTACGGGTATCCTGACATTAACTCTATTGCTGGGTAGTTTCTTATTAACCGAAGGTGTTTTCGAGTTAATTCTGGCTTTTAGGCTGCGTCCGCAACAAAACTGGACATGGGTATTAGGTGATGGGATTATCACCTTAATCTTGGGTGCAATGATTTGGTTCCAGTGGCCTTTTAACGCACCTTGGTTGATTGGAACCCTACTGGGTGTTAGCATTCTCTTCACTGGTGTTTCACGAGTAATGCTGTCTTTGAACAGACGTCCTACTTTTAATAATCCTGACCAAGCCGCAGGAACCGCTTAAGGGTGTGTAGTTTGATTTAGGGTGAGCATTTTCTAAAGTATGACGCTCACCCCTGTGGACGATCGCATTATTTAAAATATGCTAGATGAAGTTGACAGCAATCGCTCTTGATTTCTTAGACTTGCACATCTGCACTCTTGCTAATGCGATCGCGATCGTGTGGTTTTAGCAGGTATGACATATCAGGCCCCGAAGGAATAATACCGCCGGGATTGAGAGGAAATAGATTCCCATAGTAATCTTGTTTGACGCTTTCTATGTTGCAAGTATCAGCTACACTCGGAAGTTGATATATATCCCTGAGGTAAACTCCTAAATTGGGATAATCTTGAATTCTATGGCGATTGCACTTAAACAAGCCGTAGTAAGCAACATCAAAGCGGAACAATGTTGTAAACAGCCGAATATCTGCAAGGGTGACATTATCCCCACACAAATATCTGCTTGTCTCTAAAGCTGCTTCAATTTCATCTAAGGTAGCGAACAATTCTTCGCAAGCTTGATTGTAAGCTGCTTGAGTTTGGGCGAAGCCGCAACGATAGACACCGTTATTCACGCTGTGGTAAATCTTCTCATTCCACGAATCAATCTTTTCTTTTAACTCCTCAGGATACAAATTCAAAGTCGGATTAGTGGCGAACTCATTAAATTCTGAGTTCAGCATCACAATAATCTCTGCACTCTCATTGTTGACAATAGTCTTTGTTTGGTTATCCCACAAAACTGGAACTGTAGCGCGTCCAGTGTAACCGGGTTGAGCCAGGGCATACAATTGGGCTAGGCTAGCGCAACCTTGTTCTTCTTCATCGAACACCCAACCGCCTGCGATCGCCGAAGGAACAACAACACTGACAGAGATCGCATCTTCTAATCCTTTCAGCGCCCGCACAATCAGAGTACGATGCGCCCAAGGACAACTCAGCCCCACATACAGGTGATAGCGCCCTGTTGCTGGTGGATAGCGGTTATCTTTCTCTGCGCTAATAAAGTTTCTAAACTGACTGCTGGGGCGAATATACTCTCCAGATTGACTCCTCGGAGCAATTTTTGACATCATTGTATGCCACATTGTTTCCCAAACAAACTTACCCAGCCCGATAATCAACTTTGGCGGTAATGATTTTCCTGGCTTTTTTGTTGAGGTAGTAGACCCTACATTAAAATTTTTTACATCACTCATGGTTAAGGTTTAGAGTAAAGGCTTTGGATGATAAATAAAGCTTTGCATATTGAAAGAATTGCTGCGAGTGCTTTGGCATCTCTACTATTGGACGTATCTAGCTCTACCTATAGTATTGTTCGCAACCTGTATTTCATATCCAGTTTATCACTTGAGCAGGAAGAGACTTATATTTTTTATTGCTAATATCCTTTTATAAATATCACAGCAGTTTTTTACATTTACAATTTCACATCCACATTTTTTGCAATCATCTCATTCTCAATTTCTAGGATATTGCGCTTTATTCTGTTACGGAATATAGCTTATTTATCCTGCTCGATTTGCTTAATAAATTCCTAGCAACTTTCAAATTTACAGCTTTGATTGATACTGATATGTATCGATTAATTAGCAATACCATCAACGCTATAAGTCTTTAAACTTTCCTCACATGAATACACTCGATCGCAATCAATCTAACAAAGATACTAAGGTTAAAAATAGCCCACGAACTTTAGGGTTACAGGATGCAACGTTATTAATTGCTTTAATATTGATAGCTGCTTTTGTGAGATTTGGCAGCATTAATGACCAGGATAAAAGCACTTTTCCCGACCTTGCTAATACATCAGAAGTAGCGACAAACACAGATGAATTTATCGGTAAAACTGTGAGAATTAGAAGCAATCCAGTGCAGAAAGTTGGCTTAAGCTCCTTCACAATCAACGATCGTCCTCGCATTATCCAACAACCTATATTAGTTGTGAATGCTTCAGGTGTAGCTTTCGATCTACCTACTAATCGCAATAGAAAAGTTGAAGTTACAGGTGAAGTTCGCAACTTCGTAATTTCGGAAATTGAACGAGATTATAATTTGAATTTACAGGAAGAAGACTATAAAAATTATGTAGATCGACCTGCGATTATTGCTAAGTCTATTAAAGTAGTACAATAATGGCGAAGTCAGGGCACAAAATTTTTGTGCCCCTACCGATGTACTTCATTTACCAGAAAAACGCTGTATTATCATCTTGGGCAAGTTAGTTTTCAAAAGTGCGATCGCGTTAATTAGGTAACAGCGTTGCAAATTGTTTTTCTACAGCTTTTGCATCTTGTTTGATGCTAGCAATTACCTGCTGTGACATAGGATCTGGGTTAATATCTTCGATTCCTTGTTCTATTGCTTGCAGTGTAAAAACTGCAATTTCGCTGGGCGAAACTTTGTCTAATGGGACTTTTTCACCCATATCTGTATCGACAGTCCCAGGATATACGCCTACTACTAAGGTTCCTTGTGGCGCTAGTTCAGCACGTACCCCTTGGGTTAAGGAATGAAACGCAGCTTTGGAAGCACAATAAGAACCAAACATTGGCACGTTCACAAAAGAGGCTAAAGAAAGTATATTGGCGATCGCACCTCCACCATTGCGTTTCAAAATTGGTGCAAAAGCCTGAATCATATATAGTCCGCCGAAGTAGTTAGTTTCCATTTCCCAACGCGCAATTTCTATGCTGCTGGGGCTGAAAAATCCACCTGTACCCAATACCCCTGCATTGTTAATTAGTAGATTCACATCTTGGGCAATCTCAGCTATTTGTGCAATTTGCTCTGGATTGGTAATATCTAACCCTAGGGGAATAATTTTTTTTGAGTCAATAGCGACAATTTCTTTGAGCGAGTCAACGTTACGCGCAGTAGCATATATTCGGGAAGCACCTGCATCAGACAATGCTTGGACGAAAGCTTTACCAATACCGCGATTAGCACCAGTAACTAAAACAACTGAACCTTTGATATTCATAAAATAAGCGATCTCAATTATTAATAAAATGGCGCAATATTACAGTTGTTTTCATGCATTTGCGCCATATCTATCGTATGGATACAACATCGCTGTGTCGATGAAAGCAGCTTAACCAGGTACGCTACTGTTCCAAATGTCGCGATGCAAGCGCCACTGTCCATCTTCTTGTTTCCAGATGACGATATACTTGCCTTTGTCTACTGTTTGACCGTTGCGATCGCTTAACAAATATTTTCCTACTTCAATGGCTGTATTGCCATGACTTTCTACCTCAATGGTTTCCAGATTTACTTGGGTAATGTTGAGGTGAAAAATTGTTTGCCAAAACTCTTCAATTCCTTGTTTTGTACCAATAAAGTCGCTATGAGTCGGGAGAATTTGACCATCCTCTGTGTAGAAGTTAGCTAAACTTGCTGCATCACCCCGTGCAAAAGTCTGCATAAAGTTTTGGTTCGCTGCTGTAATTGCATCGCGAATGCTAAGAGTTTGTGCGATCGTCATTAGTTTCAACCTTGATGCGATAATAAATTTGAGAATATAGTTCAATAAATTCGTTTTCCGGCTTTGACATTTGCCTGTCGAAGCCGTTTTTGACTAGATAAGTCTGTATTGCTTGCCTAGTTTCTCCAATACATCCAATGTTCTATCGATGTTCTCATAAGTGTGGGAAGCGTTTAAGATAAAACGAATTCGACCTTCTGAAGGTTTGACAATTGGATAAACAATGGCGATGGAAAAAATTCCTTCTGAGAACAAATCGCGGTTAAAAGCGTGTAAAGTTTCGGGATCGGGAATAAAGATCGGTATAATCGGACTTTGGCTATGACCTAAATCAAAACCCATTGCGGTGAGTTTTTGCCGCATGTAGCTATTTTTTTGATGCAGTTGGGCGATTAATTCTGGATTTGCAGCTAATTCATCAAGTGAGGCTAAGATAGCGGCTGCATCCCCTGGAGTTAGACAAGCTTGAAATAAGTACGAATTGGCGCTCCATTCTAGTAAAGGGATATATTTACTTTTGCAAGCAATAAAACCGCCGATAGAAGCTGTTGATTTAGATAAGGTGGACATAATGAAATCTACTTCATCAGTCACCCCAAGTTGATTACAGTAGCCAGCACCTTGATGACCGTAAAAACCAAATGTATGCGCTTCATCTACATAGAGATGAAAATTATATTTTTTCTTGAGTTGGACAATTTCAGTTAAAGGCGCTAAATCGCCACTCATGGAATATGCAGATTCGACAATAACAATGACGTTTTCGTAGTTGTTTCTGTATTTTTTCAGTTTGTTCTCTAAGTCTTCTACAGAATTATGCTTGAACGAAGCAAACTTTTTCCCAGAAAGCTTAATTCCATCAATAATCGAAGCATGAGCTTCTCGATCGAAAAGTAAAAAATCATTTGTTCCTGGTAAAGCAGAGATGACACCTAAATTAGTGGTGTATCCTGTGGGGAACAATAAAGCAGATTCTTTGCCAACTAAAGACGCGAGTCTTCTTTCCGCCTCTTTATGTAACGAAGACATACCCCCGGATATTGCAGAAGTCCCGCTTCCCGTACCAAATTTTTTGACGGCTTCGCAGACTTTATCGATAATCTTCTCGTTTCTATTTAGACCTGTGTAGTGATTAACACACCAAATAATGCACTGGTGCAACGTTCCTGTAGATGGACAAACTAGCTGTGCTTCGCCATCGCTACCTTCCAAGGTAAATTTGTCTTGAGAATACAAACCTGCCTGAACTTGCAATTGCTTATGCTGATAAATAGCTTCAGCTATATCTTCAAAGCTATGAGCGCCATTCGCCTTTAACTGTCTTTTGAGTAAACCTAATGAAGTTGATAGACTGACTTGATTGTTAGCGATCGCATTACTTGCTGGCTGGATATTACGCTCTATTGCTACTGTCATATCTAATTAAATTATGTGTGGGAATCAAGATTTGGTAAATAGGCGAGATAAAGATTTTAGCGCTGGGTTTTGAAGCACTAAAGTACTTACTACAAAATACGAATTCGTCAAAATTAATGACACGGACAACTACTTTGTCACTGCAACTATGAATGTTTTGCAGTCAGCACAAAGTGCGTTTGAGAAAGCAAAGCCGCTAACTGCAAACTTTCAAGGTATGTATAACAAAGTACTACTGCTATCTCCGACAAGCTACTAAGTATCTAAGCATTTTGAGTGAGTAAGATTCGTTTCGGTGCAAGTCAATTTTTAGCGGTCAATTTATGTGAACGCTTAGACACCATATAGCTTGGATATCAATCTGAGACTATTTCCGGTAGATTGCTGACAGAATAAAAATTTTCCGTGATTGAAAAATCCTTTACTGTTAATTTTTACTTGCAAAATATGCTCGTATAGTAAATATACCACGTCTTAAGAAAAAATAAAGCTTTTCTAATTTAAAGATTCTGTATTTATACTGAAGGGTTAAACTTAAAAAATAAAGCTGACGATGGAAGTTCAAACTCAGCTTTTGTTGTCAGTAGGATCGCTAGAGTATTTAGTTAGTGCGATCGCATCGTATCTGGTAACTACAGAACTTATATTTGATTTTGGAAAAAAACTTGGTACACCTTAATCTTCCAGAATCCTCTTGCTTGTTTTTCTTCCACAGAGGATTTTTCTGAACCGAACCGTATGCGACTATAATTTTGCCCCTGCTTTCTTAAGAATGGCAACTATCTTCTGCCAATTTCCTTCTTGTGCGACACTGAGTGCTGTGGCTCCTAGCTGGTTTTTGGCATTTAGCTGTGCGCCCTTAGCAATTAGTATCTTCACTACCTCTGCATACTCATCTTCATAGTAAGTAGCTACTGGTGAGCAAGAAAACATCAGTGCAGTGCTACCTTTTTTACTTTTGGCATTGACTGAAGCACCTTTATCCAGCAACAATTTCGTCATTCCTGCTCCAGCACGGTAGGTATACCGGGCTGCAACCATCAACGGAGTTATACCATTTGCATCGGGGAGATTCACATTTGCTCCCCGCCGCAGCATGAGTTCTACACTCTGCATAGAACCGTCACTGACAGCCAACGCAAAGTATTTATCGGGATCGCCACCATTGTCTAGAAACTTCTTTAGCACATCAACTTGATCTGTTGCTACAGCTTCAATTAATATGTCTTGCTGGTTATCTGTCTCTGCTTGCGCTAAAGAAACACTAGGTGTCGATATTAACAACAGCGATAGCAATAATCCTAAGTGACGATGTGAGAGTTTTGTTTGCATATCTCAAACATATAAATACACTTGAGCCAAACTTCACATCGAAAAGAACAATTTCCGGAATGTATAAAACTTGAAAAATGGTCAATCATGGGTCAAGATGGCAATAGAGAATAGTCATTAGTCATGTTTCATTTCTTCCCCACACTCCCCACACTCCCCCATACCTTTTGTCCTTAATAACCAGAATCGCGAGTATTCTGTGATTCTTGAATTACAACTTGTGACTGTTGAGCATTAACTTTTGACCCTTCTCGCCTAGCAATTTGCTGCTGTGAGAACATTTCGCGCAAAACCATTGCTGGGTCTACATAGTTGGTATCATACTTCAGTCCCCAATGCAGGTGCGGCCCGGTGGTACGTCCGGTCATTCCTACCCTGCCAATTCTAATTCCTGTGGGTATTTGTTGACCTTCGGCAATTTGAATTCCACCTGTGCGGTCAATTAGATAACGGCGACCAGATACGGTTTCGACGTGTCCTTCCATGTGGCAGTAGGTATGCTGCCAAGCTCCCGATTTAATGATGATATGGGTGCCGCAGGCATCGCGATCGCCAACTTTAATCACTGTACCACCCCACCAATTGCGGATGTAACTACCTTGAGGGGCAGCAATATCTAAACCTCCATGAAATTCCCAATTATCACCACCAGTAGCAGAACGGCGATAACCAAAGGCAGAAGTGTAACCTTGAAAGTTTTCTACCGGAAAAGAAGCTGATAACCAAGCATTGCTTGTATTTGCTTTGTTTGACTTGATTTCTCTGGCTCTAGCAATTTCTGACTTAGGCAATAGAGTAATGAAACTTACAAGACTCAACCCTAATATTAATAAAGAGCTTACTGATGCTATTACTCTGTGTTGCCGCTGACTCATTTTTTTATTCCTCATTTCAATAAAATTATCAGTAAATTGCTGGAAAACTTCAGTTTAATCTGTTTGAAAAGCTTTGATGAAAGCTACTTGATTATTGATATATCAATAGTGGGAACATGGAAATATTTAGCTCGTCCATATTACCATGTCAAGTTATCTAGCTAACAATATAATGCTTTTAAAACTGTCAAATTTATCTAATTAGCTATTGAAATCAATAACCGAAAAATCAGATGTGGTCAGGATTTTTAATACATTTCAGTAGACAAGTATAGTCGCTAATTAGCATAGTGTTTAGCTAGTAATTACGGATTAAATAATTTTTAGTAGTGAATATTTATGCTAGTTTTTACGGATGAACTTGGTATGCTAATTAATACATTAGAGTTAAAAATAAAGTTTTGGCTGAGATAATTTACCCTGAAGAGAGTTGTCAATCCGGCAAAAGGCTGTTAATTTAATTTATTTAAAAGATTAATTTGGTATCTATAACAAAGCGTTATAGCGAAAAGTGTGCCTTTGCAAGACTCCGACAAACTATGCTGACAGATATTTGGCCTTTCCACTTTGAATTGGACACAATTGCGATCGCAGGAGCGAGTTTGTGGTCTTTGGCGCTATACTTAGCTTTTTCCCCACTGAGTGAATGGGTAATTGAGCAACTAAATCGGTGGTTTAACTTTGCCGAGCGATCGCTTTATACTAGTCAAACAGAATTTGAACGAACTCGCAAAGCTAGAGAATCCCAAAACGCTTTTTACGCTTCACTTTTTAGTATTGTGCCTTTTTTGATAGCAGGTGCTTTAGTTCACTGGGGTTTGGAAATCAGTTTAGGCCCTAGTTGGGGAATCAGCACGGGTATACTTGCTTGTATCGGTTCTGGTATTTATGAGCTAGGGCGAAGAGATGGAAGTTCTTCGGAATGAGAAAATTCTCATGACTATTGACTCTGGACTCTTGACAAATGGCTCTTATCTATTTCTTCTTTAACCAAAGTGGCTAACTTCTGCGCTGCCCCTGCTTCACCTCTAACATTGCGGAGTTTGAGTTGCATTTGCGCTAATTTTTCGGGATGAGCTAGTAAATCTAATACCATTTCGCCAATATCTTGCGGCTGGAGATGTCCTACTAGTTCGGGTACTATTTCTTCTTGTGCCCAGATATTTGGCCAAGCTAATAAACCTTTGCGTCTAAGGAATAACCAGTTGATAATTTTGGCGAAGCTCGAACCTATACCTGGTAAATTAGCTAACAATCCCGGTAAACCATCCCAAGATCGCATGGCGTCCAGTTGTTGGGTAGGTAGCAAAACAAGCATTGGTACGGCTAAAGCACCGAGTTCGGCGGTATTAGCTCCAACTGTTGTTAAGCAGATACGACATTGAGATAATAATTGATAGGCGGGCGATTCTTGCCACAGTTCCACAGTTAAACCATTAGCTGTTTTGAGTATTGGCTGTTGTTTATCGCCATCTGGGAAAATTAAGGAAGCACCACTAAAACCAAAGGTTTCAACAAAAGGGTTTTTTTGGGGATCGGCAAAACTAGCTAAGGTTTTTAAATCCAAAGTCGGCGCTACAGGAATGACAAACTTAGTTTGAGGTCTTTTGGTTTTGATGTATTCTGCGATCGCTAATGTTAACGGTACACCTTGAGATAACTTGGCGGCTTTGGAACCAGGTAATATACCAATTATTTCTGTCATTTGTCCTTGGTAATTTGTTAAGGACGAATCACTCTTAGCCTCTAGCATCAAATCCCCAACCACAGTAAATTTGTGAGCGTATTTTTGGGGAATGCGTTCAGCAACTTTCGCTGTCATTACGCCAAAGCGGTCAATCAAACTGTGCCAGCGCGCATCCCATTCGGCGTAAATCACTGTGCTGTAGCCGAGTTTTTTACCAATAACTACAGGAAAAAATTGATCCCCGCCCAGAAAAACCACTACTCCGTGACTTCTCCAATCCCAATTATCAGCAGTTTTTCCCCAGAGTAAAAATTGCCAAAAATGCTCAGCTGCTTGAACCCTATCTACTTCTGGGTAAGAAAGTGCGATCGCCGCTTCTTTACCGCTAGCATTAGGACAAGGAGATAAAACTACAGAAATCCTGACTAAAGAGCGATCTTCGCCCAATTGTTGCCGTAATGCCTTAACTACTGGACGTACCCAGGTTGTAACTTCCCCAGGGCCATTGGAGAGAATAAGAATATCTACTGGAGTCATGAGTTAATGGTGAAGAGTTAGACACTATTAGTCAAGAGGCAAATATTACCTCATTCGTTCCTTGGTTACAGGTACAATACTACTGATATAATTGCAGGCTATGTTTGATAAGGTCTGCAAATTTCTTGCCGAATCATTTTCCAGTGACTTTGCAACTTGGTTACTCGGTCAACCAATTACACTTACGGAACTGAGTCCATCGGAATTATCTCTCGAACCCATCCGCGCCGATGCATTAATTTTGTTGCAGTCGGATGAACTTGTTCTCCATCTCGAATTCCAAACTGTACCTAAAGCCGATATTCCCTTTCGCATGGCTGATTATCGCCTGCGCGTGTATCGGCGTTTTCCCCAAAAACGGATGCGTCAGGTGGTAATTTATTTACAACCAAGCGATTCTACTCTAGTTTATCAAACGGAATTTGCCTTAGAGAATACCCGGCACAGATTTGAAGTCATTCGACTTTGGGAACAACCAACGGAACTATTTTTAAATTCTCCAGGTTTGTTACCTTTTGCAACTTTAAGTCAAACTGACGATCGAAGGCGAACTTTAGAAGAAGTCGCCCAAGTTATTGCAGCAATGAATGACACCCGCATTCGCAGTAATATTGCTGCATCAACAGCAGTTTTAGCTGGGCTAGTATTAAATAAAGACCTCATTAAAAGAATTTTGCGGAGTGATATTATGCGCGAATCTGTTATCTATCAAGATATTTTGCAAGAAGGGCTGAAAGAAGGATTTGAACAGGGTCTGGAACAGGGTCTGGAACAGGGTTTAGAACAAAAAGCTCAAGAAATTGCCATCAAAATGATTAACAAAGGTATAGATGTTAAAACAATAGTAGATATCACTGGTTTAACTATTGAACAAGTTCAACATTTACAGGCGCAAGTAGGTAATAATCCAGCACAGTAAGCTTATTACTCATGTCTTATAGCGACTTCTCATTGTCAAAACTCAAACGCGAATTTAACTTAACTATCATTGAAAACGGAAAGTTTTACCCAAAACTCACTCTGTAGAACCTAGCCCTTACCTCAAAGAAGCTTTAAGCGAAGGATTACCGCTAGCAACTGTAACTGGTTCGGAAAAAGCTCGTTCAGAATTGATTATTAGTTCTATTCTTGTAGAAGTGCGGAAAATACTTGAACGCAAAATCAGCTTGTTTTCGGGTGAAGATTTTACCGTCTCGCTGGATTTAGGTTTAAGTGGAGTCTGTGATTTTTTAATTAGCCGTTCACCCGAATAAATATTTATAGAAGCTCCTGTAATTGTAATTATTAAAGCAAAAAAAGGCGATTTAAAATCAGGTTTAGGACAATGTGCAGCAGAAATAATTGCGGCACAAAAATTTAATAAAGCTAATAATATCCCAATTAAAACTATTTATGGAAGCGTCAGCAGTGGTACGGCTTGGCGATTTTTGAAATTAGAAGGGCAAACACTAAGTATTGATTTGAATGATTATACCGTTCCCCCAGTGGAAAAACTATTGGGAATGTTGATTTGGATGGCGTGGGAAGGTTAGATATTTTGGCGATCGCTTACAAGGAAATGCAATTCCAGTTTTAGTAATACTTTTTAGATAAAAATCTAATCTGTACCACAGACTACAATTATCTATTCTCTGTGGGCTTGTCTTACTGAAAAAACAGTAGTTGGTATGAAAAATAGCGATCTCAAATGATAATAATAATATTCCTCTATGGTTAAATAGCAAGCATTTCAACCATAAAAAATTAGTACTGCTAGTTCTTTAGTTTACATTTTTTAACAATTCAGTGTAGCAAACACTCATAGCTAAAAGCAATATCTGCAAAGAAATATTTCATTATGTTTATCGATTTGTGTCAGTTAGACGACAAAATCACCATTTGGTAAGCGTTTTCTGATAAAAAAAATTCATATTGCTAAATTAAGTCGAAGTTACAAACGGCAATATCAGCCGTGATGAACTTCTAGTAGAGAACGCGCATCAAAGGAGCCTATCTGCATGTTCACCCACGTCAAGTCCACCATCAGACATATTGCGCCTGATAATTTACGCGGACGTAATTTAATCAAGGTGGTCTATGTCGTGCTTGAGTCCCAGTACCAGAGTGCATTGTCGCAAGCTGTTCGCACCATCAACGCTAACCATCCCTCGCTTGCGATTGAAATTAGCGGGTACTTAATTGAGGAACTCCGAGATTCAGAGAACTACGAGGAGTTCAAGCGGGATATCGAGAGTGCCAATATATTTATTGCCTCACTGATTTTCATTGAGGACTTAGCACAGAAAGTAGTAGCCGCCGTAGAACCACACCGCGATCGCTTAGACGTAGCTGTGGTATTCCCCTCAATGCCGGAAGTTATGCGCCTGAACAAAATGGGCAGCTTTTCTCTGGCACAATTGGGTCAATCCAAAAGTGCGATCGCGCAATTCATGCGGAAGCGCAAAGAAAAATCCGGTGCGGGCTTCCAAGACGGGATGTTGAAATTGCTGCGGACTTTGCCACAAGTGCTGAAGTTTCTGCCAATGGACAAAGCACAAGATGCACGCAATTTCATGCTGAGTTTTCAGTATTGGCTAGGAGGTTCGCCAGAAAACCTGGAAAACTTCTTGCTGATGCTGACTGATAAATATGTATTAAAAGGTGTAGATAAAGCCAATCTGCCCTCGACAACTTATGAAGCGCCAGTGGTTTACCCCGATATGGGAATTTGGCATCCCCTGGCTCCGAGTATGTTTGAGGATGTAAGAGAATACCTCAATTGGTACACAGCCCGTAAGGATATCTCCAAGAATCTCAAAGATCCTTTAGCTCCCTGTGTGGGTTTGGTATTACAACGTACTCACCTAGTTACAGGCGATGATGCTCACTATGTAGCGATCGTCCAGGAGATAGAATCCCTGGGAGCAAAAGTACTACCAGTATTTGCGGGTGGTTTGGATTTCTCCAAGCCTGTGGATGCTTACTTTTACGAACCAACTACCAATACACCTTTAGTAGATGCGGTAATTTCTTTGACTGGGTTTGCTTTGGTAGGCGGCCCCGCTAGACAAGATCATCCCAAAGCGATTGACGCACTCAAGCGGTTAAATCGTCCCTACATGGTAGCTTTACCCTTAGTCTTCCAAACCACCGAAGAGTGGATGGATAGCGAATTAGGGTTACATCCAATTCAAGTAGCCTTGCAAATTGCCATACCGG
Source organism: Calothrix sp. NIES-2098 (assembly GCF_963875125.1). Taxonomy (NCBI): domain Bacteria; kingdom Bacillati; phylum Cyanobacteriota; class Cyanophyceae; order Nostocales; family Calotrichaceae; genus Calothrix; species Calothrix sp. NIES-2098. Next base: position 4,976,069 of record NZ_CAWNKJ010000001.1, on the reverse strand, counting down.
AATTGGATGGAGCAATTGAGCCGATCATTTTATCAGGTAGAGATGGTGCTACCGGAAAAGCGATCGCACTCCAAGACCGTGTAGAAGTAGTCGCCAAACGGGCGTTAAAATGGGCAAATCTCCGCCGCAAACCCAAACTAGATAAAAAAGTTGCCATTACCGTTTTCAGTTTCCCCCCTGATAAAGGGAATGTGGGTACCGCCGCATATTTAGACGTGTTCGGTTCCATTTATGAGGTGATGAAAGCCCTGAAGAATAACGGCTACGATTTACCGGAATTACCGGAATCAGCCGAGGCGCTGATGCAAGAAGTCATCCATGATGCTCAAGCACAGTACGCTAGCCCAGAGCTTAACATCGCCTATAAAATGTCAGTGCCCGAATATGAAGCATTGACACCTTACTCTCAACGCCTAGAAGAAAACTGGGGCGCACCTCCCGGACATCTCAACAGCGATGGGCAAAACCTGCTGATTTACGGTAAGCATTTCGGTAACGTCTTCATCGGTGTTCAGCCTACCTTTGGTTATGAAGGCGACCCGATGCGGTTGTTATTCTCCCGTTCTGCTAGTCCACACCACGGTTTTGCGGCTTACTACACCTACCTAGAGCAAGTTTGGCAAGCTGATGCAGTACTGCACTTCGGTACTCACGGTTCCCTGGAATTTATGCCTGGTAAGCAAATGGGGATGTCTGGTGATTGTTATCCAGACCAACTAATTGGCACAATTCCCAATCTGTATTACTACGCAGCCAATAACCCCAGCGAAGCGACAATTGCCAAGCGCCGCAGCTATGCCGAGACAATTTCCTACCTGACACCACCCGCTGAGAATGCTGGTTTATACAAGGGTTTAAAAGAACTCAGCGAATTGATTGCTTCTTACCAAACCCTGAAAGACACAGGACGCGGTATCCCCATTGTTAACTCCATCATGGATAAATGCCGGATGGTAAACCTGGATAAGGATATCGACTTGCCCGAAACCGATGCCAAAGATATGTCCGAAGATGAGCGGGATAATATAGTTGGCAGCGTTTACCGCAAGCTGATGGAAATTGAATCCCGGTTGTTACCTTGTGGATTGCATATTATTGGTAAACCACCCACAGCCGAAGAAGCGATCGCAACTTTGGTCAACATCGCTAGCTTAGATCGTCAAGAGGAAGAAATTCTCAGCTTACCCCGCATTATCGCCAACAGCATTGGGCGGAACATTGACGATATTTACCACAATAACGACAAAGGCATTTTAGAAGATGTCCAGCTATTGCAAGACATCACCTTAGCCACCCGCGCCGCAGTCAGCGCCCTAGTAAAAGAGCAAACCGACGCCGAAGGTCGCGTTTCCCTGGTTTCCCGGTTGAATTTCTTCAACATGGGCAAAAAAGAACCTTGGGTAGAATCATTACATCAAGCTGGCTATAACAAAGTTGAAGTCTCCGCCCTCAAACCACTATTTGAGTATTTGGAATTCTGTTTGCAGCAAGTTTGTGCAGATAACGAACTCGGTGGATTACTCAAAGGCTTAGAAGGCGAATACATCCTACCTGGCCCCGGTGGCGATCCTATCCGCAACCCAGATGTATTACCCACAGGTAAGAACATTCACGCCCTTGACCCCCAATCCATCCCCACAACTGCGGCGGTACAATCAGCGAAAATCGTTGTGGATCGGCTATTGGCAAGAAACAAAGCCGAAAACGACGGTAAATGGCCGGAAACCATCGCCTGTGTACTTTGGGGAACCGATAACATCAAAACCTACGGGGAATCACTAGCCCAAATCATGTGGATGGTTGGTGTCAGACCCGTTCCCGATGCCTTGGGAAGAGTCAACAAGTTAGAATTGATACCCTTAGAAGAGTTGGGCAGACCGAGAATTGACGTTGTCATCAACTGTTCTGGCGTATTCCGCGACTTGTTCATCAATCAAATGAACCTGCTAGATCAAGCGGTGAAGATGGCGGCTGAGATAGACGAACCCTTAGAAATGAACTTTGTCCGCAAACACGCTTTGCAACAAGCTGAGGAAATGGGTATTAACCTGCGTCAAGCAGCTACCCGCGTCTTCTCCAATGCTTCTGGTTCCTACTCGTCAAATATTAACTTGGCGGTAGAAAACAGCACTTGGGATAGCGAAGCCGAATTACAAGAAATGTACCTGAAGCGGAAATCCTTCGCCTTCAATTCCGATAACCCCGGAATCATGGACGAATCTCGGCAGATTTTTGAAAGCACTTTGAAAACTGCTGATGCGACATTCCAAAATCTCGATTCTTCCGAGATTAGCTTAACGGACGTTTCCCACTACTTCGACTCAGATCCTACCAAGCTGGTAGCTAGTCTGCGGGGTGATGGTAAAACACCAGCATCTTACATTGCAGACACCACCACAGCTAACGCTCAAGTGCGGACATTATCCGAAACCGTGCGCTTAGATGCTCGTACTAAATTATTAAATCCCAAATGGTACGAGGGAATGCTATCTCACGGTTACGAAGGCGTGCGCGAACTCTCCAAGCGGTTGGTAAACACAATGGGTTGGAGTGCGACAGCTGGCGCTGTGGATAACTGGATTTACGAAGATACCAATGAAACCTTCATCAAAGATGAAGAAATGCAAAAACGGTTGATGAACCTTAATCCTCATTCTTTCCGCAAAGTTGTCTCAACTTTGTTGGAAGTGAATGGACGCGGTTATTGGGAGACTAGCGAGGAAAATTTAAATCGCCTGCGCGAGTTGTACCAAGAAGTTGAAGACCGAATTGAAGGGATTGATTAGTTTGATACATAACTAATAACATTAGAGGCACGGTAATACCGTGCCTTCTGCATTGATATAACTTTGCAATAAATGTATAAAATAAGACAAATATGCAAATAAAAATAGCGGCTATTTGTCAACAAATCTTTAATACTTATTGTGGAGGTTACAGTTGCCTAAAAGGAAGCATCCTTCAAAAGAGCAAAGAGAACGTTTGCTTAAAAGGAATTTATATAGATGTTGTGTCTGTAAAAAAGAGGGTGTCGGTCTTCATTTGCATCATATTGATGAAGATCCATCTCACACCGTTGATGAGAATCTCGCTGTTTTGTGTGTTCAAGATCACGATCTACATCACAGACCTGATGCTTATGACCGTGTAAAGCATACTGAACTAGGTAGGGAGAGGATTAAAGAATTTAAGAGTTCTTGGGAAAGCTTTGTCACAGAAGCTAGGCAAGATAAACCAAAGATTCTGGCTACTGTTAGCGCATATGGAAATTATGAACACATCCATGCAGCGCGATTGGTTATGCAGTGGTTTGACGAGAAGATAGAGTATGAGAGAATATTTCATCTCCTCGAAGGTGACTATGAGTATTGGGCAGAAGAAATTCTCCGTGAAGTTCATAATTTTGGAGAAAATATTAAAGTAGCTATTATTAATGAACCGCTTCCAGTTGAACGTTGTCCCTGTTGTGGTAAAGGACTTAGTAGAACAGTTAAAGAAGGGATTGCCTTAAAAATGACAGATCCAGACTGGTCTACTGACTCAACTTGTTCAATCTATATAAATCCGAACCAACCATCATTGGCACTCATCATTTCCCTAGGAGATAAACTAATATACCAAAGCAATCTTCATTTGTGTCAAAGCAAATATCTTCACTACTCAGGTGATTTTTATGACGAGCGTCTTAAGGTCAAAAAAAGTCCAAGTGTTAGAACACAAGCTACAAAGCTCATACAAAAAGTGCTAGATGATTGGCAACCAAGTAAGATATTTATAGGAACTGGAGATTACGATAAACCATTATTGATAAATGCTTTTGAGTTGCCTCTTTGTTGGGAGAAGCGCATAAGTTAACCCTGCATTATCTCTACAGATAGTAGTGATCGCTTTATGTTTGAGGTTGTCTGAAAGGCGATCGCACCTTGGGAAATTTTGGGAGTGTTGGGTGCGTAGGCGTAGCCCGTCGTAGACATCGCTTAGAGCTAGTGCGATCATAGAAGAAGCAAGCAAAGAGCAAAAACTATGCAAAAGCAGATGAAACAATTGGTTGTATCCGATCCAAAGGTAATGATGGGGAAACCTGTGATTGTTGGGACACGCATCACCGTTGAGTTGATTTTAGAAAAATTAGCTGCTGGTGAAACTCCAGAACAAATTTTAGAATCTCACCCGCGACTTACACGCGAAGCAATTCAAGCAGCTCTAGCATTTGCGGTTGAGGCTTTACGATATGATGTGATTTATCCAATTGTTGAGAACGCTTCTTGAAATTTTTAGCAGACGAGAATTTAGATCGGCAAATAGTTGAAAGTTTACGCCAAGATGGTCATATCATTTGGTACGTTCCTGAAATGGAACCGGGGATTTCTGATGATGAAGTGCTGGACTTGGCTAATCAGGAGGGAGCGCTATTATTGACATCTGATAAAGATTTTGGTGAATTAGTTTTCCGTCTAGGCCGTATCGCTTCAGGTGTTGTGCTAATTCGATTATCAGGATTATCTATACTCAGCAAAGCAGACATTGTTACCCGTGCAATAAATCAACATACTGACGAGTTGCTGGGAGCTTTTACTGTGATTACACCGACAAATATTCGGATTCGGAAAATTTAGAATTGAATATCTAAATAAAGCGATCGCACTTGCGGAATGCAGGTTTCTCCAGAGAAATGCAGATATGCTCGCAACCGATTTGGCTTGCGGTAGATATGTTATCTGCAAACTTTGCTATTGCCTTACCGATAAGTTTCAATCATCAAGCTGGCGCAGAGATAAGCGTGTAAATGTCATCATTATTACGATTTTAGATAGAGAACTGAGAACTTTGTAAGCGACTTCTTGTAAGTGTTATATGATAATAGAAGATGAACTTACTTACTAGCCAATTTGTTTGTGTAGCAGTATACATAAAGATTTTTAGATTTCTATGTGCGAAATCGGACAGAGATCTACATCTGAGTACGTTTAAATTAAAGTGTGCATTTGAATGCTGTTGGAATGAGCGTGCATTGCGATGCGATCGCTACTCCAAGCCTAAAACTTTTACGATGGTCAAAATCATGCCTAACAAACCCATATCATTTAAGGGTCTACGCTTACTTGTTGTTGATGATGACCTAGATACAAGAAAGCTACTGACTATCCTGTTTGAACTGGATGGTGCAGAGGTTATGGCAGCGAATTCAGCCAGCGAAGCTCTAGAAATAATCTCATGCTTCCAACCAGATGTTTTAATTAGCGATATTTGTTTACCTGATGAAGATGGTTACTCTTTGCTGCGGAAAGTTAAGAAAATTGACTTAGAGCGAGGGAGGAAAACTCCCGCGATCGCACTCAGCGCATATATTATGGATGAGGATCGGAAATATGCGTACTTAGCGGGTTATGAGAAGTATTTACAAAAGCCGATTAACTTAGATGAGTTAGCGAAGGCAGTGATTGATTTAGTTAAACTGCGTCAATGCGTTTGAGAAATCGTGCTAAGAAGTTTGAAAAACTGTGAAGAATTATCAGATGCAGAAAAGTTAATTTTACTTTAGACGAAGCTTCGCAGTTTACCTATGTTTTATTGAGAACGCAGAGCATACTGCCCTTACAATTATCTGTACTTCCTTAATCAATTCTGATTGCTATAAAACTCATATTGAGCAAGAACTTCTGTCTCGTTTTTGGCTGCTTCTAGCCACTGTTGCATTGCTGGAAGCTCTAAAATTGTCTCCGCATATTTTTGAGAAATACTATCTAACTGCACATCATAAGTAACAAACCTTAATACCACAGGGGCAAACATTGCATCAGCAATGGTAAATTTGCCCAATAAAAAATCGCCATCTGCTGCAAATTTTTGACGGAATTCTTGCCAAATACTTGTAATGCGGTCAATATCTTTTTGCACCTCAGATGTTAGACCTTTCCCTGGTAATTTAGCTCGGCAATTCATGGGCATATTTTGCCGAAGATTTTGAAAGCCTGAGTGCATTTCTGCACTAATAGAACGAGCTAATGCTCTAGCAATTTTATCTTCTGGCCACCAGTGCAGATGAGGAAATTCTTCCGCTAAGTATTCGCAAATCGCTAGAGAGTCCCAGATGGTTTGATTATTGTGTAACAGCGCTGGCACTTTTCCTGAAGGCGAATATTGCTGAAGTTTGGATGCAGTTTCTGGGGTATAAAGAGGAATACGAATTTCATCAAATTGCACCCCGAACTGCTTTAACGCTAACCAAGGACGTAATGACCAGGATGAATAATTTTTATTACCAATAACTAAGGTAAGTTGCGTCATGTTGATTTTTAGTGTCTGTAAAGCTGTTCAATCCACATCGATACATCAACTTCCGAACCGGAAGAGAAGGACTTTCCTGTTACAGGGTCGTAAGCTTGCCAATAAATATTGCCGTAGCGGTCAACTTTTTGGATAACTTGTAATTCGTCAGGTGCTAATAGTGTTTGCATCGTATTTTGCCAAAAACTATGCAATGCTTGGCAAACAGATGTAAAGATATTTCCGGTTCTAGAACTTATTTTTATCTCTTCGGGTTGCAGACATCCAATTTCGTTTCTCATAGCATTATTCCCGATAGATGCTCATTACATACGAACTGTAACAATCCCTGAGCTAACAATCAAAACATGGCTTGTATAGTTTCTATAAATGGCATTTATAGATATAAAAAACACGAATACAATCTTTTTGAGACAATTAAATCAGAAATTTTCTTATCTCTATCTCAGCAATTGACCATGAAACTCTCCCAACTTCGAGCTGTAGTTGCAGTAGCAGATTGTGGTAATTTCAGTGAAGCAGCTTTAGAATTGCAACTTTCGCAACCAGCAATTAGTCATGCGATCGCCACCTTAGAAGAAGAATTGGGTGTGCCGTTATTTGCTAGAGGTCGTCATGGTGCCGTGCTTACACCTGCGGGAGAGCGTATCTTATATCATGCGCGTCAATCATTACAACATCTAGAGATGATGCACAAAGAAGCGAATCTGCATAAAGGTTTACATGGCGGTCACGTGCGGATTGCGGCTTTTCGCAGTGTTGCTACTCATTTATTACCAAAAGCGATCGCGCAGTTTCACGATCAATTCCCAGAAGTAGCTGTCACAATCATAGAGTCTCTTTCCTACATTGAGGTAGAACAGTGTTTGCGCGAAGGACGTGCTGATATTGGCATCACTTATCTACCCACCAGTGATGAGTTTGAAGTCTGGGAAATTGTCAGAGATGAGTATGTAGCTTTGCTACCACCAAAGGCTAAAGTTAGCAGTCCCACAATTACTTGGGAAGATATTGCTGTATATTCCCCAGTTTTGTTATCTTGTCTACCCTGCGGACGCTCGCTGCACAATCACCTGAAAAATGTAGCAAGTTTCATGAATACTATTAGTGATATTCAAGAAGACTCTACTATTGTTAGCTTAGTAAATCAGGGCTTGAGAGCTGCAATTATTCCTCGCCTAGCAGCTGTGCCAATTCCCCAAAATGTCCAGGTATATAGCTTACCAATACCGTTAGAAAGAGTTATGGCAGTTGCTCTTTTATCTAATGGACTCCACATTCCGGCTGTATTTACTTTTTTAGAAATGCTGAAGAAATTTGATTTTTATACTTTAGCTAAATCGACTTATTAACCTGGAAAATTTGCTGTTTAAGATGACGGATAGCTGCGCTGGTATTACGTTCATAGGCAATTTTGACACAGCTAGCAATCAAATTTTGCAAGTCAAACTCTGGAAAATAGTGGCTCTGGGTTTGCAGCTGGTAATCATCTCCTTGCAGTTGATAAATCAATAACCGCTGCTTTTTGAATAACCAAACTTCAGGAACGCGGTAGGGAAGATAATCTTGGACATCAGAATAACTAGTCACGTCAATTTCGATGACGAGATCCGGTGGTGGATCTTGTTGCCAATCAATCCGCTTTTTACCAGAAATCGCTTGCCAATCGTCGATGTAAAAACAATAATCAGGTTCAATACCGCTTTCTTCGGGTAGTTCCATTGTCACGGGTGTAAACGCATCGTATTCCCGTCTATCGTCATCTAGCAAAGCTTTAACAATATCAGCAAGCAGGTTAGCATCTCGACCATGAACAGGCAAAGGTGACATCAGCAATACTTCTCCATCGCGGTATTTGATGCGGGGAATTGACCCATCTCCTCGTTGCTGGCAAAGGATTTGATACTCTTGCCATGTAGCAGGTAAGCGCACTACAGACCCAGAAGGTAATTGAATTTTTTCTAAGGAGACGAGGGCAAACATGGCTTAAACTCCTTTTAGTAGCGGCTGATTGTAATGATAACAAGACTGATGTGAACGATCTTGGCTAATGATTTCTGAACTGATGAAAAATGCGATCGCGCTTTCTTGCCACTATTTTAAAAAAAGTAGGGTGGGCACTGCCCACTCTACATATACTTTTTAAATTACTTAACGGCTCATGACTTATCAGACTGTTGACCAGCTGACAGACAATCAAATTGTGGAATTAGTTGACTTGTACAAAAACGAATTTTGGAGTAAAAAACGTACATATCAAGACGTAGTCAAAATGCTTGCGGCATCAGATATTATTATTGCCTTGGTTGATGACAACAAACAATTAATTGGTTTTACCCGCATTCTGACAGATTTTGTTTATCGGGCAACTGTTTACGATGTCATCATTAAACCCACCCATAGAAAAATGGGGCTTGGTGCTAAGTTAATTGATGCAGCGATTCATCATCCCCAGTTAAGTGAAGTTGAACAAATTGCTCTTTACTGCTTGCCAGAAATGATTCCCTTTTATCAACGCTGGGGCTTTACTAATGAATTAAGCGGAATGCAGTTGATGTATCGTTACAATCTACGATCCCCAAAAACAAATGATTATTAATCCAGAAAATGTACCCGATCGGACAACTACACTTTACCCTCAAGAATTTAAGCCCTTGGTGATGGGAAGAGTCAAGAAAGCTGTAGGAAATGCAGCTGGACTGAAAAATTTTGGCGTCAATTTAGTAACTATGGCTCCCGGAAGTCGTTCGTCTCTGCGACATTGGCACACCCGACAAGATGAGTTCATTTATATCATCGAAGGTGAAGTGACTCTAGTTACTAACGAAGGTGAGCAAATCCTCCAGCCAGGAATGATGGCAGGTTTTCCTGCTGGTGAGGCCAATGGACATCACTTGGTAAATCATTCCCCAGAAACGGTAATTTATTTGGAAATTGGGGATAGAACTGCTGACGATCAAGCTCACTATCCAGACGATGATTTGATGGCTCAAGCATCTGCTAACGGTTGGATGTTTACGCGTAAAGACGGTACTTTGTACGAAAGTTAGCTGGTTCGTAGTTGCGCTACTCTGCGAGAAGCCCTTCGGGTTCAGCAGTTGCTTCAAGTCGGGAAACCCGCCCAACGCACTGCTTCACCGCGCTGCGTCTATAGCGCTAAAGCGCAACTACGAGCTTGTATCCGATCGCCCATGCTGGGATCGTTCTAGCAGGGGGTACTTACCATGCCTTGATTTTCTCAACGAGGTAGGTAAGCTATAGCTATCTAAAGATGAAATTACTCAGATATATTTTGCACTTAGGTGTACTTATTCTATAAGAGTGATTATAACTAGGTTATTATTTATCGCTGTCATAATTTAAACAATTGAATTGCAACATCTAATGGTGAACTCTACCCTCGTGACCACACTCTATATCAACTCTGTTCAAGGGAATGATGCTAACGCTGGTTCACGGTTGAGTCCCTTTAAAAGTCTCACCCGTGCTTTAAAAGCATCGACAAAATCGACAATTATTCAGTTGGGGCCTGGAACATACAGTGCTGCTACTGGTGAGGTGTTTCCCCTGATTATCCCTGCGGGGGTAATTGTGGTAGGTAATGAAGCCAGTAAAGGTGCTGGAATTGTCATTATCGGCAATGGCACTTATCAAAGTCCTAGTTTTGGGACGCAAAACATTACGCTGATGTTACAGGAAGATGCCAGTCTCCGGGGCGTAACTGTTACAAATACAACTTCTAAAGGTACTGGTGTCTGGATAGAATCGACCGCACCAACTGTATCTAGCAATACATTTATTAACTGTGCGCGGGAAGGTGTATTTACGACCGGCGCAGCCAAACCTGCAATTTTAGATAATGTATTTTTGCAAAATGCGGCCAGTGGTTTGACGATGGCACGTAATAGCAAAGGCGAAGTGTTGCGGAATGTTTTTCAGAAAAATACTTTGGGGATCGCCATTAGTGATTCCGCTGCGCCTTTGGTGGCAAATAATAAGTTATCAGAAAACCAAACTGCGATCGCTCTTTCGCGAGATGCCAGACCTGTACTGCGGCAAAATATCATTACCAGCAATATCCAAGGCGGTCTGTTGGTGAATGGAAACGCGATCCCCGATTTAGGTAGCACCCAAGACGCGGCTGGGAATGTGTTCCGCGATAACAAAGAATACGATTTACAAAATGTCACATCGCAGCAGCTAGTTTCTGTTGGCAATCAGTTGAATCCGATCCTGGTAAAAGGAGCAGTAGATTTTCTTTCGGCTACGGTAGAATCGGCTGGGCAAGTATCAGTTGGCACTAGCTTTTATGACCTAGGCGGACATTGGGCAGTGGCTTTTGTCGAGGCTTTAGTCAGTAAAAACTATCTCAGTGGCTTTCCTGACGGTTCATTCAGTCCAAACTCTCCGATCACTCGTGCCCAGTACGCTGCTATAATTGCCAAGACTTTTCCACCACCAAATGGTAGTAAAGTCAGTAATTTCACTGATGTTAATCCCGATTATTGGGCGGCATCAGCTATCTTGCGGGCTGCCAATATGGGGTTTATTAGTGGATTCCCTGATGGGACTTTTCGACCGGGACAAAACTTAACAAGAATTCAAGCAATCGTATCTATTGTGAATGGTTTGAAATGGAGTGGAGGAAACTCAAATGTGTTAACTGTTTATCGCGATCGCGCTCAAATTCCCAGCTATGCTACTAATGCTGTAGCGATTGCCACGCAAAAACTCTTAGTAGTCAATTATCCCAAAACCGAACAACTTGAACCACTGCGCGATATCAGCCGCGCTGAGGTAGCAGCAATCATTTACCAAGCACTAGTAGCTATTGGTCAAGAAAAAGCGATTCCTTCACCCTATATTGTCAATCCCGATCCCGATATTGCTTCCTTCAGCGACCTCAAAGGACATTGGGCAGAAACATTTATTCGCGCCTTGGTGAGTATGGGCTTAACTACAGGCTTTGCTGACGGTAGCTATCAGCCAGATAAACCGATGACTCGCGCCCAGTATGCGGCTTTAGTGGCAGGTGCTTTTAACCCCACTCCCCAACGCCCAGCCATCGATTTTACTGACGTAGCCAAGGATTTTTGGGCGGCTAAGGCAATCCAAACGGCGGCTATGGGTGGTTTTGTCAGCGGATTTAGCGATCGCACCTTCCGCCCCGACCAAAACGTGCAAAGATTACAAGTAATAGTATCTCTAGTCAACGGGCTGGCCTTACCAGCAGCCGATAACGATAACTTACTTGTTTACAGCGATCGCAATGCGATTCCCGAATATGCCCGTAAAGCTGTAGCCACTGCAACTCAACAGCAGATAGCAGTGAATTATCCCGATCCTAAGCAGCTTGTGCCAGTTCGTGAAGCGACACGCGCCGAGGTAGCAGCTATGGTATATCAGGCATTGGTTGCAATCCAGCGCGCAAATGCAATTAAATCACCATATATCGTCTCGCAGATAACCCAATTGACCAAGTAGAATAAGAAACATTTCCTATTAATTTAAAAATACTTGGGCACAAACCCTGTAGTTAAAAGTTATTTCGCCTATACGCAATGGGTAGAAAATATTACCTATGTCTGAAGCTCATAGCTCGATGTTAAAACCAGTTAAAGACCCTTCTACTGAATTGGCAACGGCCTTATTAACTCACTATAGCTTTGACCTCAGTGGTTATAGTGCCAGTGAGTTAATTAGACGTTGGAAAAACCAATATCCAATTGAATGGCTACACATTGCAGTGATCGAAGCACTGTATCAAGGTCGCTATAAAGCAGTATCCGTACAGCAAATTTTAAATTTTTGGCATCGGCGGGGTCAGGCTACCTATCATTTCAACATGGAATTTGAACGCCTAATTTGTAGCAAATTCCCTGAAAGTTTAACGTCAATTCCAACACCAGTTTTATATCCTGCTAAAAAAATCGCCACGCCTGTTGAGAAGACTAATTATCATTTAGCATCCTCATCCGCGAACCCTGAACCATCACCACCTAAGGCGACTCGTGACTATAGCCAAAGAGCACTTCCGCCATTAAAAGTGGTACGGGAAGCAGAAACGCAACTTGCAAGTGAAGATACACAAGAGATTGCAACCTCTGCTACACATAACGCAGCCAATACCGAGCCAACTCAAGCGGAGTCTGAGTTACAACCCAGCTTCCAACCAGAAAGCCAGCTACAGGCTAATTCCCCAGTGTATCCAGCTAGTAATAGACCGCAGCGACTCCTACCAGTTGGTGTCAATCATCGGGCGATTGGACAATTTACCCCCGAAAAAAGCGATCGCACTGAATCATTCGCATCAAAACTCAAAGCAATGTCTGGTGGCTAAATGTATAGCAGAAGGCAGAGGGCAGAAGGTATTTGAGTTTAAATTAAATGCATCTACTTAGATATTTTTTAAATAGGTTTTGAAATTATTTGCTGTGAATAAAATCCGGCTATATATATTATGTTTACCTGTAGTTAATTTTCCCAATAATCCCAATTCAAATAATGTTTGTAACACATAAATATACGTAAGGGCACAACATTGTTCACCTGTGTCAACTTAAGCTAAAAGCTATATACGGCGCGTGTTGTACAAATCCCTCGCCCTCATCCCCTAACCCCTTCTCCCACAGGAGAAGGGGAATTTAATCTCTATCTCCCCTCTCCTGCGGGAGAGGGGCTGGGGGTGAGGGCAAAATGTTGTCACACAGAGGGTTTCACGTTAAGTTGACACCAATGAACATTGTTGTGCCCCTACATATCTGTCGCGTTCTTGTTTTTAATTGGTATAATTTGGCTCTTAATTACCTACTTTAAACCTGAGTCTTATGATTTTGGATTCTATTTTTAGATCAATTAACGAAAACCTTGATATAGATAGATTTCTCGCAGGGGCATGGCATTGCCATGCCCTTACCAACGTATTTGTATCATGATTAACGTGAAATGGTATTACCTTATAAAACTAATGATTTATTTAGGAGACAAAATCCTCATCAGCACGCATCAAAGCAGGTCGCTCCATTAAGCGCTTAATGTATCTGTTGAGAGGGCTATCATCTTTGAGCATTCCTAACTTGAAAGCCCATAGTAAAACTCCTCCAGTCACAATATCAGCAGCACTAAATTTGTCTGCTACTAAATAATTTTTATCGCTCAATAATTCTGTTAAAGGTAGAGAAACTTTGTCAAACCATTGCAAAGCCTCTTGTGTTGAAACTGCGGAGCGTGCCTTTATTGGTAGTATTTTTTCTGGCAGATTAGGTAGAACATCAAACATAAAATGTTCTACAGGTGGTTCTAATGTAGCTGTAGCGTAAAATAGCCACTGATAGTAATAGCCACGCTCCGGACTGTCTATTGCTGGAGCAAAACCCATTGTCTGATATTTATCAGCAAGATAAGCACAGATAGCAGCAGATTCAAAAATTGTCACTTCCCCATCTATGAGAATTGGTACTTTTCCATGTGGGTGCAATTTTTTATACTCTGGCTCCTGAGTCATGCTCATGTCAACCTGTATCAATTCATAGGGAACTCCGATTTCTTCTAGGAGCCACCGAGGACGTACTGCTCGTGTCGTAGGAATGTAGTAGAGCTTCATTACTTTCTGAATCAAGTAAATGGTTGGCTTCTAAAATAGTCTCTTACTCATGACCAGGCGATCGCACTTCGGTTTGAATTTCTCATTGGAAAGGATCAATCTCGTAAGAGAAAGACTTGTTTTCAGTTATGTTTCCATCCCCTTTCGGGGTGATGCGATCGCAAAGTCGAGTACATCTGCTGCTTGACGTATACGCAGATGAGTTTCCATCCCCTTTCGGGGCGATGTGATCGGAAAGCAGCAGCAATAACGCTGTAAAGTTCCAGCCAGGCGTTTCCATCCCCTTTCGGGGCGATGTGATCGGAAAGTCGGCACCACCGCCGCAGAATGTGCAGACTACTCATGGGTGTTTCCATCCCCTTTCGGGGCGATGTGATCGGAAAGTGGAGTAACATTTAAATTACCGGTTGCCAACAATGACTCGTTTCCATCCCCTTTCGGGGCGATGTGATCGGAAAGTTTGCATTACCTTATCTTCTGGTATCAGCAGCGAGTTTCCATCCCCTTTCGGGGCGATGTGATCGGAAAGTCACCGTTTAGTAGACACGGTGAGGTGACTAAGGTTTCCATCCCCTTTCGGGGCGATGTGATCGGAAAGTTTGTACCAAACACTTAAATTGATAATCGAGACGTTTCCATCCCCTTTCGGGGCGATGTGATCGGAAAGTATAATTTATTCATTATGCCGGATAATTCGATGCAAACGTTTCCATCCCCTTTCGGGGCGATGTGATCGGAAAGACAAGTCGTGATTGCTGCACAAGCAACGACTTCTGGTTTCCATCCCCTTTCGGGGCGATGTGATCGGAAAGTAATGGAAAAGATAAGTGGGTCACACAGTCCAAAGTTTCCATCCCCTTTCGGGGCGATGTGATCGGAAAGAGTTCATATCTGGAAGTCTTGCTGGGAGAGGGTTTAAGACCCCCTAATCGACACCACTTTTTCTAGTGTCAATAACCTCCAAAAAATTCTCAATAATTCCTGTCTTTTACAGCTAGGAAACTTTGCTGTGTAAGTAATCGACACCAGTCAACGTAGACGCGCACGCGGCTTCTCGAAGAGTAGTTATGCGGTTTTCAAGGTTCGGACGAGTGGTGTCGATTGAGCGACATTAGGATATTTCTAAAATATAACTTTTACACTTTATAGTCAAATTTATTACACATTTGTTACAAACAGCTAAGTAAATTTGGGCGATCGCATCTCTACACCAAGAAGTTTTGACGGCTAGTTAGGCGAGCGCGCAATTTTGAGCCAACAGACAAGATGTGCGATCGCTACGGGTACATTCACCAACCGATTAGACAAATAATTTTCAAAAAATTATCATATAATTATTCGTCTACGAGCGATAGCCATGTCTTTTGACCTTCGCAACATTCATCCTTTATCAGAGTTTCAACGCAGCGCCAAAACGTTTTTAACCACTCTGAAAGATACTCAAGCACCCATAGTACTGACTGTAAATGGCAAAGCGGCCGTCGTCGTCCAAGACGCTGAAAGCTACCAACGCTTGCTAGAGCGATTAGAACTTCTAGAATCCCTAGCCGGAATTCGCAAAAGTCTAGATGAATTTGAGCAAGGGCAGGGTATTCCTTTAGACGAAGCCTTTCAGCAATTGCGTCAAAAGCATGACATACCGGATTGAAATCTCACCCACCGCCAAAGCGGATGTCGAGAGCATTTTTCTATGGATGAAAGACTACTCAGTCGATCGAGCCTATCGGTAGGTTAGAGGTTGCTACGAAATCATGCTAACGCTGGAAAACTTTCCAAATCGTTGCCCTCTGTCCATCGAAAGCCAATACCTGAATCGACCTGTGCGGCAATTGCTTTATAAAAAACAATACCGAATTCTATTTACAGTCAGTACGGGCAAAGACCAAGATAGCCAGGATATCGTGCAAATCCATCGAGTCCTGCGTGCTGCCCAAGAGCGATTGCAAGATTTGTCGCAATTGCTTGGTGATGAGGATGATTAAGATGAGGTCTTTGACCTTGTAATGCGATCGCACTTGATATTTAAGACAGCCGCTACAATTATCTATTGCTCAATGCGATATCTAAAGACAAGCTGCTGCGCGTCTACGCACTGGCTATCTCAACTTTTTCCATCCCCTTTCGGGGCGGTGTGATTGGAAAGAAACAAAAACATGAAACTTAATTACAGACAAGTTCTCGTTTCCATCCCCTTTCGGGGCGGTGTGATTGGAAAGAGTTCACTTGTGGAAACCTTACAGGGAAAGGGTTTGAGATACCCTAATCGACGCATCTCTGAAAAATCGCAAAAAGTTTTCCAAAAATTGTCAATTTTGCAGTCCCAAAGCCTTACTAGGCAAGGCATCGACGCATCTCAACGAAGTTATGCGGTTTTCAAGGTTCGGGCGAGATGCGTCGATGAGTAACGCACGTTATTCTTAGATTACAACTTTTTCCCTGTATAAGTCAAATTTGTTACATGATGTTTACAAAAATCTCAGGGATTTTGAGCCAACAGACAAGATATGCGATGGCTGCGCCAACGTCTTCGACGAACGCTAGTTAACAAACCAAGCACTTTGTTTAACAAGGCAAAGGCTTTCTTTAACAAACCAACCACTTTGTTTAACAAGGCAAAGACTTTCTTTAACAAACCAACCACTTTGTTTAACAAGACAAAGACTTTCTTTAACAAACCAACCACTTTGTTTAACAAGGCAAAGACTTTCTTTAACAAACTAACCACTTTGTTTAACAAGACAAAGACTTTCTTTAACAAACTAACCACTTTGTTTAACAAGATAAAAAATTTTTCGGTAATTACTGAACTCATAATTCAACTTTTTCATAAAGAAATGCTTAATTTTGGCTATTTTCACTGAACCGACTCCTTGTATTTTTGAGAGATGCTAGAAGCATAAAGTTAAGTAAAAGGTATACATTGATGCCACGCGTCAAAAAAACTTCTTCCATACTAGAAAAAATAGAACAGCAGACAATCGGGTTTCAATCGATCGATCCCAGCCTCGATTTTGGTGATTCTGTCAGTGTGAAGCATTTGACTGACTTAACGAGCGAACTCCGCGACGAACTCAAGCAATATAATAAGTTGTTAAACACCCTCGATACAGCAAAGGAAAAAATAGAAATTCTGGAAAAAAGCATTCGCGAAACTTCCGAACGCTTAGTTAGTGGTGTAGCGTCGAAGTATGGCAAAGATAGCCGAGAATATGAACTAGCAGGTGCGGTACGCAAAAGCGATCGCGTTCGTAAAGCTACCATCACGCGGTTAAAATCAAGCGCAGATGCAAAAGCTGCTACTACAGAGACAGCGTAATAGGCGACTATTTTTTTACGTGCAGATTAGTTTGAATTTTGAATTGCGATCGCATTAGAATAAGAGAGCGATCGGTCGCTTGTTTCTTCACACATCTCCCAAATTTACAGAGCGATCGCACTCCAACCTACAAATAAATTACGAATTACAAATCACGAATTATTAATAACTTTCCACTTCCGTGGTTGATAAAATAACGAACGGCTAGTAATCTTGCTGGCTTTAACAGTAAATCGAAATGATTCCACTATATCAAAAGAACATACACCTTCTTTGATATAAATTTTGGCACTATATAAACCGGGTAATAAGCAAAAGTAAGGCATTTGCATTTGAATTTCAACTTTTCCCGGCAGTATTTTTAATGCTTCATTATCGCTGGCAGAAGTTATATACAAAATTCGCTCGTTTTGTCCAGATAAAGCTGTAATAGACACGCCTAAATTTGCATTATCAACTTGTTTATCTACTTTACATTCTACGCATAAATAAGCTAATTCCCCACAAAGAGGAGCAGCAAGTATATTGCCTTGCTCATCTTTAAAACTCAAAGAAACAATATCTATACCTAAGCTTTCACTTGGCGGCTTTTCTGGTAATAACATCATTCCTAAAGATGTTTCTGTACCGCCTAAACTTAAATCTTCTTCGTATTGGCGAATTACGGTTTCTGTTTCGCCGTATTTAATCAATTCACCTTTGGCAAGATAAAGCGAATTTTCACAGACGTTCAAAACTACATGGGGGTTATGCGAAACTAAAATAAAAGCTGTACCCGCTTCTCTCAGTTTTGCGAGTTTTTGATAACATTTAACTCGAAAATTGATATCGCCAACAGCCAACACTTCATCAATTAGTAAAACATCTGGTTCTATGTGAACTGCACAAGCAAAACCCAATCTGGCCGCCATCCCAGAACTATAAGTTTGTACGGGTGCATCAATCGCATCTGCAATCCCAGCAAAATCTATCACATCTTGAAATTTCTTGTCTATTTCTTGTGTTGATAAACCCAAAATCGACATATTTGCATAAATATTTTCTCGCCCTGTAAGAATTGGGTTAAACCCTGCTCCTAAAGCAATTAATGGTGCTAATTTCCCTCTAACTTTTACACAGCCAGTATCGGGATTAATCAATCCACTAATAATGCGGAGTAGCGTACTTTTTCCGGCTCCATTGGCTCCTACTAATCCTAAGGCTTCTCCTCTTCGCAGTTGGAAACTTACATCTTTTAGTGCCCAAAATTCTTGTGGACGAAGATTTTCACTTTTTCTATTTCCACCTATTAACTCTTGAAAAATGTCCTGCACTCCATAGAATAAAGACTGCTTCAAGTTACGACAAAACTTTTTAGAAACTTTATCTACTGAAATTAGTAATTCAGAATCATCTCTGAAATTCATCATCATTAAGAAGAGGTGCATCCTAGTTTTGATAAATGCCCACAGGCTATAAGCCTTGTCATTACCCACATTTTACTTTTCAATGTAAGATGCGTGAACGAACATAAATGACTTCAACGACTTAGAAAACTGGGCATCTCAACAATAGGGACAAGCTCAAGAGCGAAGTTACCAGACGCAACCAACGAGCAGTGAAAATTGGGTAGGTGAGCCTCTTAAGGGAGTAGCACTAGCAATGTTGACATTTACAAACCTAAGTAACACCACAACTTAATCTACGCTACGCTGAAGATGATGTTTTAAGTAAATTTTGTATATATTTTTATCTTTGCGCTAATAAATGTTAATTTGCGGTGACTACCGCTATGAGAATTCTATTAGTTGAAGATGATGAACTGATTGCAAAATCGCTTGCTAAATCTTTGATCGACCAGCACTATGCCGTTGATGTCGCCAAGGATGGGCAAGCAGGTTGGGATTTGGCAGAGTTATTTACCTACGATCTGATTTTGCTGGATGTTTTGCTACCTAAGCTGAACGGCATTCAATTCTGTCAGCGATTGCGGGCTAATGGCAATCTAACACCTGTGCTTTTATTAACAGCCCAAGACACCAGTACAAATAAGGTCATGGGATTGGATGCTGGTGCTGATGACTACGTTGCCAAGCCTTTTGATTTTCAAGAGTTGTTGGCTCGCGTCCGCGCGCTATTACGTCGGGGCGGTTCTGCTTTACCGCCTTTGTTAGAGTGGAAAAACCTGCGGCTCGATCCCAGCACTTGCGAAGTCACCTGTAACGGTAAACTTCTGCATTTAACTCCTAAAGAATACGGTTTGCTGGAGCTTTTTCTGCGTAACAATCACCGGATATTTAGTTGTAGTGCGTTAATCGATCATTTGTGGTCATTTGAAGAACCGCCTACAGATGATACAGTGCGATCGCACATGAAAGGTTTACGACAAAAACTTAAAGCAGCCGGAGTTGCAGACGATCCAATTGAGACGGTTTATGGAATTGGATATAAACTCAAGCCAGCAGACAGAGAAGGTGTAGGTAAGGGAAAATCTAAGTCTTCAATTGCTGGAAATGATGGGCGACGCGGACGCCAACAGCAACCCCAATCTCCCCAGCCCAATTGGCTGCAAAATCACGCCCCTAACAACAACGGGAAGAAACCGCCAGCCAACGTTCAAAATCAGGTTGCGACTGGAGTTAGCAAAGTCTGGGAAGAAGTAGCACAGAAACTCGAAGAACGGGTGGCGACGATTGAGCAAGCTTCTACTATGTTGCGACAGGGTAAAGTTTCTCAGGAAATGCAGTTAAAAGCCAAGCTAGAAGCTCATAAGCTAGTTGGTTCTCTAGGAATGTTTGGCTCTGATGAAGGTTCGCATCTAGCTCAAGAACTAGAATCGCTGTGGGACATGGGAACTCAACTCCAGCCAGAGACAACACAGCAGATTTCGCAATTGGTTGTGGCGTTGCGTCAAGAATTGCAACTGTTGAACTCTGAGTATAAACAGGACTTGCTTTGTGAGAATCAATTAGTAGATGAACGTCCTTTGCTGTTGATTGTTAACCAAGATCGGGAATTGGCTGAAGCGTTGGCGAAAGAGACAAATAGTTGGGCGATGCGATCGCAAATCGCAAATGATGCGATCGCCGCTAGAGAAGCGATCGCCAAAAATTCTCCTGATGTTATCTTGCTCGACCTTTGTGCTAGCAACTCTACAGAAAATACGCTCGCTTTACTAGCAGAACTCAACGCCCGTCAATCCCCCATACCAGCGATAGTTTTAACAGATAAAGACAGTTTACTCGATCGGGTAAAAGTTGCCCGTTTGGGAGGAAGCGGTGTCTTACAAAAGCCTGTCTCTCCAAATCAAATTCTAGAGACTGTGACACAAATATTACAGCGCACTCGCTCTGCCGAAGCCAAGGTGATGGTTGTCGATGACGATCCGCACATATTGGCGGCACTCCAGAATTTACTCATGCCTTGGGGGCTAAAGGTTTACACTCTAGAGAACCCCCTGCGGTTTTTAGAAGCAATAGCAGTCGCTCAACCAGATCTCATAATTTTAGATGTGGAAATGCCGGAAGTAAGCGGTATAGAATTATGCCAAGTTATCAGAAATGACCCTCAATGGAGTGGCTTGCCGATTTTATTTCTCACAGCGCATAGCGATACCAAAACTAGACAGCAGGTATTTCTCGCAGGTGCAGACGACTACATCAGCAAGCCGATTGTCGAACCAGAACTGATTACACGCATACTCAATCGCCTAGAGCGATCGCGCTGGCTGCGAAATTTAGCAGAACTAGATGGTTTAACTTTAGTTGCCAATCGTCGCAAATCTACTGAAGATTTAAATCGCTATCTTCAATCGAGCGAACGCCATCAACAGCCCTTTTGCTTCGCTATTGTAGAACTAGACAACCTCAAAGAAATTAATCACCAGTACGGCCATGCTGTAGGCGATCGCGTCTTATCTCGACTAGGGGAACTGTTACGCCAGACATTTCATACTCAGGATGTAGTCGGACGCTGGGGAGGTTCAGAATTTGTAATAGGAATGGCAGGTATGACCAAAAGCGATGGAGTACGAAGGCTTTTAGAACTACTCCAAAGCTTACGTCAGATTGAATTTACTGCTGCCAATAATCAGAAATTTCATACCACCTTTACTACAGCTGTGGTTGAGTATCCTCAAGATGGTGCTAATCTGCAAGCGCTGTACCAAGCTGCTGACGCAGTTCTGGAACAGGCAAAGAGGAGTGTGGGAGTGTAGGGAGTGTGGCACACAGGAGGAAATATGTCAGAATTACTACAGACCTTTTTAACCTCAAGCCCCTTTATCCCCCACGGGCATTGCTATCTTTGGAATCCGGGGCTGGTATTTTTACACGTACTTTCCGATGCTTTAATTGTCCTGGCATATTATTTTATTCCTTTGACGTTGCTTTATTTCGTCTACAAGGGCAACACCTTTCCCTTTAAAACTATTTTTCTGTTATTTAGCGCTTTTATAATCGCTTGCGGCACAACTCATCTGATGTCAATTTGGACGCTCTGGTATCCAAATTATTGGGTATCTGGTGCTGTGAAAGCGGTGACGGCAATAACTTCAGTTTATGCAGCCCTTGTGCTAGTGAAATTATTGCCCAAAGCACTAGAAATACTTAATACAGTCCAGTTAGAAGTAACTAACCAAAAACTGCAACAGCAAATTATTGAACGCCAAAAAATAGAAGCCGCACTACGCGATAGCGAAAGACGATTTCGGGCTATCTTTGACCAGACTTTCCAATTTATCGGGCTACTCCAACCAGATGGCACGCTCTTGGAAGTCAACCGCACCGCCCTCAACTTTGGCGGGTTGACTCATGCTGATGTTATCAATCGCCCCCTTTGGGAAACGCGGTGGTGGACAATATCCCCGCAAATCCAAAACCGCTTAAAAACTGCGATCGCTCAAGCAGCTTGTGGTCAATTTGTCCGTTATGAAGTCGATCTCAGGGGTGCAGAAGATACGCAAGCAATGGTGGATTTTTCCCTCAAACCGATATTTGATGAAGCAGGGAAAGTAGTCATACTCATCGCTGAAGGTCGCGATATTAGCGCTGTCTACTACGAGCTGCTCTTACGCAAACACGCAGAAGCCGCGTTACGCAGGGCGCACGATGAGTTAGAAATTCGAGTTCAAGAACGAACTACAGAGGTATTAGCAGCTAATGAAGCTTTACAGGCGGAAATTACCGAACGCCAGCGCATCGAATCAGAGCTACGAGATACAACAAGGCTGCAACGCGCGATTTTAAATAGTGCTAACTACACAATTATTTCCACCACAGCAGAAGGTATCATCCTCACGTTTAATGCAGCAGCAGAACGATCGCTGGGGTATACTGCCCAAGAGGTAGTTGGGAAAACAACTCCCGCAATTATCCATGACTGGGATGAAATTGTGCAAGTAGCGCAAGAACTATCTCAAGAACTGGGCGTAACTATTGAGCCGGGATTTGAGGTATTTGTTGCTAAGGCGCGACGCGGACAAGTAGAGGAGCGCGAATGGACTTATATCCGCAAAGACGGTTCGCGCTTTCCGTTATTGCTATCAGTAACAGCTTTGCGTGACGCTGAAAACAATATTACAGGCTTTCTCGGCATTGGCAGCGATATTAGCAATAGCAAACTTACACAAGAAGCACTGAGCCAGAGTGAAGCCACCCTGCGCAGTTTCTTTGACAGCGCACCGATGCTGATGGGAGTTGTTGAGGTGCTAGACGATGACGTCCTACATATTTCTGATAATGCCGCCGCCGCGAAATTTTATGGACTGACACCAGCCGCCATGCAGAATCGGCTAGCTAGTGAAATGGGTGCCCCACAAAACTATATAAACCAGTGGATTGAGTATTACCGTGCAGCCGAACGCAACCATGCTCCAGTTCGCTTTGAGTACGCGCATGAAACGCCCACAGATAAGAAATGGCTTTCAGCGACAGTTTCGGCAATTAATAGCGATCGCGCTGATCGTCCGCGATTTTCTTACATAGTTGAAGATATTAGCGAACGCAAGCACTCAGAAGAAGAACTCCGACAACAAGCATTTCTCCTCGACTTAACTCACGACACCATCATAGTCCGCGACGCCAGCGCCAGAATTACCTTTTGGAATCGCGGTGCAGAGGAGATGTACGGCTGGACGAAAGCAGAAGCCATTGGCCAAATTTCTCATGAATTCCTGCAAACCCAATTTCCCCAACCGTTAACAGAAATCGAAGCTCAACTTTTGGAAACAGGGCGTTGGGAAGGTGAACTCGTACACAGTAAACGCAATGGTACTCCTGTTGTCGTGTCCAGTCGTTGGGCATTGCAGCGCGACGAGCAAGGTAAAGTTGAGAGAATTTTGGAGATTAATAACGACATTACCGAGCGACAACAAGCCGAAGAAGAATTTCGTCACCTCAGTTTGGCCTTAGAAAGCGCAGTCGAAGGTATTTCCCAGTTAGATACTCAGGGACGTTACATCAAAGTCAATCCAGCTTATGCCAACACCGTTGGTTATCAAGCAGAGGAAATAATTGGCATGGAATGGGTATCAACCGTCCACCCAGAAGATTTAGAAACATTGAATGCAGCCTATCAACTAATGCTGACTAACGGCAAGGTGGATGTAGAAGCTAGAGGCCTGCGCAAAGACAAATCGGTTTTTGACAAACAAGTGGTGATGGTCAAAGCCTACGATCGCCAGCAGCGATTCATCGGGCATTATTGCTTTATGAAAGATATTAGCGATCGCCGCGAAATCGAACGCCTCAAAGATGAATTTGTTTCCGTAGTTAGTCATGAATTACGCACACCCCTGACTTCTGTTGCTGGTGCATTGGATTTATTAGCAGGTGGCGTTCTTTTAGCCGAACCGGAAGAAGCGCAACGGATGTTAAAGATTGCAGCTAGTAATACAGATCGGTTGGTGCGTCTGATTAATGACATCTTGGATATTGAGCGCATCGAGTCGGGTAAGGTACAAATGACCCCGGAAATCTGCGATGCTGGCGAGTTAATTACTGAGTCAGTAGAGACTGTTGAGGAAATGGCAGAGCAAGCAGGGGTGACAATATCAGTTTCGCCCCTATCAGCGCCAATTTGGGCCGATCCCGACCGGATAATTCAAGTTTTTACCAACTTACTCAGCAATGCGATTAAATTTTCTCCACCGGGTTCAACAATTTGGTTGAGTGGCGAAATTCTCGCAGGAAAACAAATCCGCTTCCAAGTCAAAGACCAAGGTCGAGGCATCCCATCTGAGAAACTGGAATCTGTATTTGAGCGCTTTGGACAAGTTGATGCTTCCGACTCCCGCCAAAAGGGAGGAACAGGTTTAGGTTTAGCGATTTGTCGCAGTATTTTGCAACATCATCAGGGGCAAATCTGGGTTGAAAGTACCTTAGGAGCAGGTAGCAATTTCTTCTTTACTTTGCCACTGCTTTCCGAAGAAGAAACCAGACAAAGAAACAGAGAGAATCAAGAAAATCTTTCGCCATCTGTGTTGATCCCTATCACCGCAGCCTCAGCCTCGCCTCTAGTATTAGAGTGCGATGACGATCCTTCTGTTCGGGTGGTAGTGCAAACCATGTTAGAAAGACAAGGTTATCGCGTCATGGTAGCTGCATCAGGACAAGAAGCTGTAGAGCAGGCAAAGTTGTACCATCCTGACGCAATTATTCTCAACTTAATGATGCCGGGTATGGATGGTTGGGAAACCTTGGCAATTCTCAAACAGCAGCCACACACTCAAAATATCCCTGTAATTATTCTTAGCGGTTTGTTACCCGATGCCAATAAAGATCTAGCGCAAAGTGTTAGCGATTGGATTGTCAAACCACCCAATCCCAAGTTGTTGTGTCAAGCCTTAGAAAAAGCTACTGCTACGCAAAATCCCTGTATCAAAGTTCTAATTATCGAAGATGACTTAGATTTAGCACAAGTACTCATTGCCTTATTCAATCGCCACGGCATTACTACCTTTTATGCGCAAACAGGAAGGGAAGCTATCCAGATCAGCCAGAACATTCTGCCTGACTTGTTGGTACTCGATTTAGGATTGCCAGAAAACGACGGTTTTGCGGTAGTCGATTGGCTACGCCAACATCAACGTTTGTGCCAAGTGCCGTTAGTTGTATACACAGCGCGCGATTTAGATGAGAGCGATCGCGATCGCTTAAAGTTAGGACAAACTCTATTCTTCACCAAAGGACGCATTACTCCCCAAGAATTTGAACAGCGAGTAATTAACTTACTCAACCGCATGATTGGCGATCGTAGCGAAGTCAGCCAGGATTCAATATAATTACTGGTGCTTCTACACCAAATAAGTATGATAGATAACATTCTGCACGATTTACCGCCTGAGTTTGAACCACTGCGATCGCTCCTCGAAGCCAACTTGTCGCCTTACATCAAAATCATTGCGGCAGAGGCTGGACACCTTAATTCTGCTGGCTATCCCAATTTTGATTGGGGCGGAGATCCATTAGAACTTTGGCAAAGTAAAATTGGCGGTCATCCCTATCTTCCCAAAGGCACAAGCTATCCTGTCGATGGCGAAACTGGTGAGATGATGATGTTTCTCATGCAGGTAAACTGTGCCGATCTGCCAATAATTGATGGATTCGCTCTGCCTCGACAGGGAATTTTACAATTTTATTCAGGCTTAGATGTGCCGATGTCTGAGCTTAGTCCGGAAAAACACCACATTCTCTATTTTCCAGAAATTTCTCAAGATAAAAATAACTTAGTTACTGACTTTAGCTTCTTAGCCAATGCTAGCAAAGAATTTGAATGGTATGACGATATTTATGCTTTAAAATTTGCCTTACAGTATGATGTGTTTTGGCAAGCGCGATCTGTATACAATCCACTCAATATTCCTGAAGACCTAAGAAAACTCAGCAGGGAATTTGATGAATGGATTAGGGACTATGAACTTGACAATAACATTGTGGAGCAGCGCGGCAATAAGCTAGGTGGATATGTAGAGCTGCATTCTTATGTTGAAGAAACGATAGAAGAACCGCAGGGACGATTATTGCTAGAACTTAACCACCCATTTGAAGTTGATGATAACTTCTACTTTTTTATAGAAGAAAGTGATTTAGTCAACTTGGATTTTAGCAAAGCCCAATCGTATTTCTTGCGTGAATAAAACTCCGAAATAAATAGCCTTAAAACCTTTACTAATAAAAAATGACTAAAGACAAATGCTAGACTACCTACTGCCGCTGTTATTAGTCACGCCATTTATCGCGGTGGGTGCGATCGCTTTCAATTACAATCATTCGTTGTTGTCTCTAGTGGTTGTGCTGTTAGGTGCGATCGCTGGAGCCATCTCAATTGCGCTATCGGGAATTTACTGGTTACAGATTTTTCATCATCGCTGGATGGAGTCGCAAGCCGCAGGTTTTATCTTTGTTCCCATCACGCTGCCAATTTGTGCCTATACAGGTGCTGTTGCCGGAGGTAGCTTGGCGGCAATATTGTACAGATACCAAGTCAGTGACTTACCTTCGCCTATCTTTCAAATAATTGCCATTGGCTTTACCATTGTGCTAGCTGGATTAATTCCAAGTGCGATCGCTACCATTAGTTTTTCGGAAGTTAATAAGTTCATCATTGCGCCTATTGTTATTATCTGCGGTAGCGTGGTGAGTTCTTGGTTTGCAACGAAATTAGCCTATTTGTTTGTAACTAATTTATTTCAATAGACAACTCATAAGGCACAATAAAGACAAGAGTCTCAGCAGCGCAGTCAAAATTTTCCATGATCGCGAAACACATTCTCATCATTGATGATGAATATGATATCCGGGCAGTAGCTGAACTCGCCTTGAAAGCAGTGGGTGCTTGGCAAGTTTCTACAGCTGCTTCTGGGAGTGAGGGAGTAGCTAAGGCAATTGCCGAACAGCCAGATGCAATTCTCTTAGATGTGATGATGCCCGATATGGATGGGATCGCTACCTTTCAAGCCTTACAAGCGAATCCTGCAACTCAGTCAATTCCCGTGATTTTGCTGACAGCGAAAGCTCAAGCTACTGAAAAACGCCGATTTGCCGAACTCGCAGTCAAAGCTATCATCACCAAGCCCTTCAAAGCCATGAAACTACCTGCGCAAATTGCAGCAGCCCTTAACTGGTAAACTGAAAAAATTTTTCTAACTTTCTTTCATCTCCACAATTTCTGCATTTTTGAGTTTTACAGTTAAAAGCAAGTAGAAAACCATCAACTTAATTACACCTGAATTCAGGGTGAAATGAATATTCATCTTCACCCTCCTTCCTCTCCTTAAAAGAGGTGGTTAACTTTCTTTGCTGTAACTCATTGGTGCATTATGGAAGATTTAGAACTATTTCACTTTCATCTTGAAAGAGCAATCTACATCTTAAATTTTAAAGATAAAAAATTAGCCGAATGTTGGGTAACTCAGCTTCACAGTAGCATGGGTTTTGCATATACAGACTCTTTTTTAACAGCAGCAGTACTAGAATTATCTATCACCGATATCGATACATTTCACTGGGTTTTAGATAATCTGTCTGCTTGGAAACCCTACACTCAGTTACTAGCACAGGTTACTAAATTTGTGCTCAAAAAACTCATTAACAAAGGATTTATTCCTAGCATAGACTTTAGTTTTGATGCTCAAGGTAAAATTTTGCTGCATGAAAATACGAAAAATGTAATTCTGGCAGATACTTCTGATTCCGATAGACTTTTAATTGAAAAAGTAGTACTTACTCCCAAACAAGTTCATTCACTAATAACATGATGTTTACCAGTAAATTCACTGCAAATTATTTGGCTAAGGTTCTACTACAACCACTGCGTCAAAAACTTGAATCCTTGAAAATAGAAAATTGCCGATTAGCGCGCTTACTCTGTAAAATTATTCCGGCCAGTTGTCCTTTTGAACGTGAAATTAAACTTTGCGATCGCACTCTTATTTCCATTCCTCCTCTGTGTAAACTCAATCCTTTCTACGAACAGTTAATTGAACTCCGTTTCAAAGCTTTAAGTTATTTAGCAGATGAGTGTGGTGAAGACATAACAGTATATTGCTAATTCCTTTTCCTACAAGATTACTTAGTAGCCAATTCCTGTTTTTGAAGACTGTTTAGCCAAGCAAACTACTATTCGTGTAAGCTTTTCCAGAATTCTTGCTTTTGAGCTATATATTTAGCAATTTGTGCGCGATTTAAAGGTACAACCTTTGTGCTAGGGCGAATTGGCTGTAATAGTGAATTCAGACTGCAAGATGAATTGCTAGCCTTTCTATATACGCAACCAAAACTGATACCAGGTATCCGAAAGTAAGCGCCAATTTGTAATTGTTGAAAAGTCATACTAGTCTCCGATGATATAGAAAATAACGGTGACAGAAGTAAAAACTAATGGACATAATGTACACCGTTATCTAATATTTGCTTTCTCCTGTCTATAGCTCAGTGAATCTGAATCCTCTATCCAACCTTTCACTGGCGCACGCTCAGTAGCTATAATGCTTGCTGTGTAATGGTTATTTATTTAGAATTTTTTAAATTTTGAATTGCTTATATTTGGCAGGCTTTTTAGTTAGATTCACTTAACCTTTAGCCAAAAGCCTCTCAGGTACAGTCATTTACTTCATCCCAGTTAGGTTTTTCCCTAGCCTTGAGACTTACCTCTCCCGGCAATAAAAAGCAATATGTGCTAGAATTGTACCAAAATCTAGCAATTATTCAAGAGTAAATTGGAATAATTTTGCAATTTGTCAACTATTAGGGCTAAAATCTGCGATTTTTGGAGTTTTTTAGGTTATGACAACCTCACAGGAGAGGATTATCCCGACAGATCTGCGGAACGAAATGTCCCGGTCTTATCTGGAATACGCCATGAGTGTGATTGTGGGTCGGGCGCTGCCAGATGCCAGGGATGGTCTGAAACCTGTGCATCGTCGCATCCTCTACGCAATGCACGAGCTAGGTTTGACGCACGATCGCCCATTCCGTAAATGCGCCCGTGTGGTTGGGGAAGTTTTAGGTAAATATCACCCCCACGGCGACACGGCAGTTTATGATGCCTTGGTGCGGATGGCACAGGATTTTTCCATGCGATCGCCCTTAATCAACGGGCATGGTAACTTTGGTTCCGTAGATAACGATCCACCAGCGGCAATGCGATACACAGAATGTCGCTTGCAAGCCTTAACTAGCACAGCTTTACTACACGATATCGAATCGGAAACCGTAGATTTTATTGATAACTTCGACGGTTCCCAACAAGAACCAACAGTTCTACCATCACGGATTCCCCAGCTGTTGCTGAATGGTTCCTCTGGGATTGCTGTGGGGATGGCAACAAACATCCCGCCACACAATTTAGGCGAATTGATTGATGGATTAGTGGCATTAATTCACAATCCAGAAATCACCAATCTTCAGTTAATGCAGTATATCCACGGCCCAGACTTTCCCACTGGGGCGCAGGTTTTAGGAACTGCCGCAATTAAAGAAGCTTACACCACTGGGCGCGGTTCGATTACCATGCGCGGTGTAGCTAACATCGAAACCATTGAGCAAAGAGGACGTCCCGAACGAGAAGCAATTATCATCACCGAATTGCCTTATCAAACCAACAAAGCCGCATTAATTGAAAAAATTGCCGAGTTGGTGAATGAAAAGCGTATCGAGGGAATTGCAGATATCCGGGATGAAAGCGATCGCGATGGGATGCGTATCGTTATCGAACTCAAGCGTGACGCCTATCCTAGAGTAGTACTGAATAACCTCTACAAGCAAACCCCACTGCAAGCCAACTTTGGGGCGAATATGCTGGCGTTGGTGAATGGAGAACCCCAAACCCTTACCATCAAGCAGTTCTTAGAAGTCTTCCTCGATTTTCGTATTGAATCGATTAACAGACGCACGCGTTACGAACTGCGGAAAGCGGAAGAACGCGACCATATCCTGCAAGGCTTGTTAATTGCCTTGGCACATTTAGATGCCATCATTAACTTGATTCGTCATGCTTCCGATGCACCCACAGCCAAAGGCGAACTAATTACCACCTACGGACTATCGGAAGTTCAAGCCGATGCGATTTTACAAATGCAACTGCGGCGGTTAACTGCCCTAGAAGCAGATAAAATTCGCCAAGAACACGAAGATTTACAAGCGCAAATTGCCGATCTGCAAGATATTTTGGCACGGCGGGAAAGAGTGCTATCAATCATTGAAGACGAAGTCACCCAAATCAAAACTAGCTTCGCCACACCCCGACGCACAGTAATTACCCATGCAGAAGGTGAAATTGATGACCTCGATCTGATCGCCAATGAAAAAGTACTAATTCTGCTGACAGAGCAAGGTTACATCAAACGGATGCCGGTTAACACCTTTGAAGCCCAAAGCAGGGCTACCAGAGGGAAAGCAGCCGCCAAAGTAAAAGATGATGACACCATAGAACATTTCTTGACTTGCTGCGATCACGACAGCGTTTTATTCTTTAGCGATCGCGGTGTCGTTTACTGTCTCAAAGCTTATCAAATTCCCGTGGGTTCTCGTACCAGTCGTGGTACGCCCATTGTGCAAATGTTACCTATTCCCAAGGAAGAAAAAATTACTTCCATTGTCCCAGTTGATGAGTTTACCAGTGAAGAATATCTGGTGATGCTCACCAAAGGTGGCAATATCAAGAAAACCGAATTGGCAGCATTTAGTAACATTCGCGCCAACGGCTTAATCGCAATTTCCTTAGAAGAAGGCGACCAACTGCGCTGGGTAAGACGCGCTAGGGTAGAAGACAGCGTAATTGTCGGTTCCCGTCAGGGGATGGCGATTCACTTTAGATGTAACCACGAACAATTGCGTCCCCTAGGTAGAGCAACTCGTGGTGTCAAATCCATGAAACTCAAACCTGGTGATGAATTAGTCGGCATGGATATACTTCCCGCCGCCATTCTCGACACCTTGAGTACAGATAGCGAAATCGAAGCCGAGATTGAAGAAATCCTCGAAGTCGAAGATACCGAAAATGAAGAGTCCGCAGAAGTACCAGCTAACGCTAGTAGCGGCCCTTGGGTATTAGTAATTACGATGAATGGCTATGGTAAGCGCGTCCCCGTTGCCCAGTTCCGCTTGCAAAATCGCGCCGGTCAAGGTTTAATGGCAACCAAATTCAAAAACCGTAAAACCAAAGACCAATTAGCCACCTTGCAAATCGTCAACTGTGACGACGAAATTATGATGGTAACAAATCGCGGTATTATTATTCGCCAAGCGGTGAATGCCATTTCCGTACAATCGCGATCGGCAACAGGCGTGAGAGTGCAGCGCTTAGACGAAGATGACGCCATCACCGGAGTAGCTATAGTTCCTCCTGATACTGGCGATACGGGTCTTCTAGAAGAAGCAGAATAAGGAATTAAGGATGAAGTATCCCACAAAAAAGCTATTTTCATCCTTTAGCCTTTACATTGTGTCCTTCATCAGTGGGGTATTAATGGGGCTAACTGTAGCCCCTGTAGGCGCATGGTTCCTAGCTTGGATTGCCCTTGCCCCCCTCTGGGTATTAGTCGTTCAAAAAAATACAAACTTAACAGGTAAAAGGCGGAGATTCTTCCTTTTACCTTTATTTTGGGGTATTGGCTATCACGGGTTAGCGTTATTCTGGATTACTGGCATCCATCCGATGAATTGGTTGGGTGTCCCTTGGCTGGCAAGTTTGGCAATTACTATCTTTTGTTTGACATTCGTTACCCTGTGGGGTGCTGCCATTGTCGTTGCTTGGGCAGCTTTGATGGCGCGTTTGGCTATATCAAAACCTGTTTTGCGGATACTGATTGGCACAGCTATCTGGTGCTTATTAGAAGGAATTTGGAGTGCTGGCGCTTTATGGTGGAGTTCTCTTTCATACACTCAAAGTCCGTATAATTTAGTAATTTTACACCTAGGTCAAATCGCCGGGCCCAGCGCCATTACAGCCGCCATTGTCGCCGTAAATGGCTTTATTGCCGAAGCCTGGATTTACCGCAAAACCTCTTCCTCTGTGTCCTCCGCGCAACGGACACTTTCCTCAACGGGGGAAACCCCCGCACAGAAGTGTCCTCCTCGGCGTTTCGTTAATAAATACTTTGCACTTGCAACATTACTATTCATCACCCTACACCTCATCGGTTTTAGCTTCTACAGCGTTCCCCTCAGCCAACCTCCAGAACAAGCCTTAAAAATAGGAATTGTTCAAGGCAATATCCCCAACATTATTAAACTAAAACCAGAAGGATTGCGGCGAGCGATCGCAGGTTACACCAATGGATATTTAACTTTAGCAGATCGAGGTGTCGATGCAGTCCTCACCCCAGAAGGAGCCTTACCTTTTTTCCAGCGTGACTTAGGCACAACCCCCATCATCTCAGCCGTGAAGGAAAAAGGCGTAGTCGCTTGGATTGGTGCTTTTGGAGAACGAGGACGCAGCTACACTAATAGCTTATTTACTTACACTGGTAATGGTGAAGCTTTTAGCCGCTACGACAAAACTAAACTAGTACCCTTAGGTGAATATATCCCCTTCGAGCCAATCTTAGGACAACTCATTCAGCGTTTATCACCACTAGACGAACATCAAGTTCCCGGTTCGCCCAATCAGCTATTTGATACCCCTTTTGGTCGTGTAATTGTCGGTATTTGTTACGACTCAGCTTTTTCTGCACAATTCCGTCGTCAAGCAGCAGCAGGTGGGAAATTTATCCTCAGTTCTTCCAACGATGCACATTACACAGCTGCCATGCCATTCCAGCATCATGCACAGGATATCATGCGGGCAATTGAAACCGATCGATGGTCAGTGCGGACGACGAATACAGGATACTCAGCGTTTATCGACCCTCACGGTAGAACCTTGTGGATATCTAGATATAATACCTACGAAACCCATGCTGAAACGATTTATCAACGCCAAACCCAAACTTTATATGTGCGTTGGGGAGATTGGTTGACACCTTTGTTATTGGGTTTGAGTATATTGGGGTGGTTGTGGGAGAAAAAATTCAATACCTCAGTTTAGTTGCAAATATATTCTGACAGAATGATGGCGATCGCAACTTGCAAGATTAAAATCAAGGAGCGAGCAACACCAGAGAGATTGATTCATGGAAGACTTCCCACAACGCAAGCTGTTATCTGCCATCAGTCATGGAGCGATATTTTTTAGCTCTACAATTGTATCTATTGGCATACCAATTGCAATTTTGTTGATCAGCGATGACCTCGTTGTTAAAGACAATGCCAGAGAATCCCTCAATTTTCACATCAACCTTTACATTTACGGAGTGATTTTTGGATTATTGACCCTTGTAGGCATTGGGATTTTGCTATTGATTGGGTTGTGGGTCATCAGTATTATTATGCCCATTATTGCCATTGTCAAAATTTTGGGCGATCGCGATGTCTTGTATCGCTACCCATTTATCTTTCGCTTAGTTTAGGCAATTTATCTAAACTTTCTCGATCAATGCTTTTGTAGTGAGGACTTTAGTCCTCAAATATTTCCACCCTAAGGACAAAACAAGGTATCGCGAGTATCCCTTCCTGTAGTGGGATTAGTACCTTTCGCTACCTGACATAATTTTTTTTGCTCATCTGGACGCAGTAGCACATCAGTAAAATCTGCGCCATCAACGATCGCACCATCAAACTTAGCATTCGCTGCAAAAGCACCTTCCAAAACTGCATTACTCAAATTTGCTTTAATAAAGCGAGCTGAATCTAAAGTAGCATTACTAAGATTCGCTCCCTCGAAATTTGCTGATTCTAGATTTGCTGCAAAAAAGCTAACACCACTCAAGTTTGCCTTACTGAAGTTACTCTTTTTGAGATTAGCTTTAGTAAAGCTGGAGTCTGTTAAATCCCGTCCCGAAAAATCCGACTCTACCAAAATTTCTTTGTTGTATTCGAGTGCCAACGCTGTGGGCGCAGAACCTATAATTGCCGTGATGCCAATCAATCCCCAAAGTAATACACTGAATACACTTGTCCAAATCCGAATAGTTAATCTTTTATTCATAAAAATTTCCAGCCAATGGCGAACCCTCCTGCATCTCATTATCCCGACATTGGTGACTTAGGTGAAGACCTAGTAGCACAATGGCTGCAATCTACAGGTTGGTTAATTCTCCATCGCCGCTTTTATTGCCGTTGGGGAGAAATCGATATTATTGCTCAATATGATGGCAAAGGGATGCAAGACTCCACTTTGGCATTTGTAGAAGTTAAAACTCGTAGTTCAGGTAATTGGGATTTAGGGGGAAGAAGTGCGATCGCGCGCAAAAAACAAGCAAAAATTTGGCGTACAGCTGAGATGTTTTTAGCGAAGTACCCCCAAAAGGCAGATTACCCATGTAGATTTGATGTTGCTATCGTTTACTGTCAGGAGATAGCAGAAAAATTCTCTCAAGCAAAATTTACACAGAAAGCCCTAGCCAGTTTAGCAGTCGGTAGTTACGAGTTACAACTACAAGAATATATTCCTGCCGCTTTTGATTCTGTAGTTGATAACGCGTAATTGGTCACTAGTACTTATAGACAACATCTCTAATTACTAACAACCAATTATTTACTATTTAGTCTTTCAGCTAAAGGTCATCACGCCAATGTTTCGGGACAGTAACCTAATCCGCGAACAAACTGTTGCCGGAATGCCTCAATTTCCTCTCTTTCTGGGCTACCATGAGAAACGATAGCTACTTGGTAGCGACGCATCACGTCTACAGGACACTGCCCTGCTTCCAAACTCCAAAGTGCCATTTGTACGCGCATTGGTGGTTCGTAGCTAATTCCTAATTCATTGAGAAAAGCGCGAAAGTCACCATCTACCTGGGGCGAAACTTGACCTTTGAATTTAATCCTCACCACCCAGCCATCTATTTGATGAATTACGGTGACGAAAGATACAGGCAATTGGGGTCTGGCGTGCAGGTATTGAACGACCCTCAGTGTTAGACTGGCATTTGCCAGGTAATACAAGTATTCCATGTTGGTGCTTGGGATCAAAGCCAATCCTACATTTATATATTCGTCAATAAATGCCAGATCCCGGTAGGGTAAAAGCCCCCGTTTTTTGATAGGGAGGTTTACCCAATTTTTATATTGGGGGGTTCCGTGTTACGTAATAGTATCGATCTTAAAATCAAGGAATTAAGTCGAGCAGCGCTCCTTGAGAGTTTCATTAATTAGGAAAGCTCAAACAGGCTGATTTCAGGCAGATTCAATCTCAATGAAGCAACAAATAACACAAGCCAATTTAAACGATACCTCGAATATAGGGGTAGAAGATGTGAACTTAGACTGTTCGTTAGCTGGGTACGACTACGAACTTCCGCCCGAACTCATCGCCCAAAATCCAGTATTACCTAGAGATAGCTCTAGGTTACTAGTAGTAAATTCCCGAAGTATACACCATATTTTTCGAGATCTGCCAGAAATTTTACGATCCGGAGATTTACTGATTATGAATAACACAAAAGTTATTCCGGCTCGACTGTATGGTAATAAATCTACGGGCGCAGAAATTGAGGTGTTATTGCTAGAGGAACGGCAACAGAACTGTTGGTTAGCCTTAGTTAAGCCAGGAAAACGCTTTAAACGAGGGGCGAAGATTATTTTTGAACCAAGAGGAAGAGGAACAGAGGAAGTAATTTCCCCCTCATCCCTCACAGCTACCGTACTCGAAACAGATGAAGCAACCGGGGGACGGCTATTAAAATTTGAACTACCAGAGGGAGTTTCTTTAGTGCAATTGTTGGCGGAATTTGGTGAAATACCTTTACCGCCCTACATTACTGCATCTCAAGCTAGCGACGAACAGTATCAGACTGTTTATGCTAAAACTCCGGGAGCGATCGCCGCACCAACAGCTGGGTTACACTTTACGCCAGAATTACTAGAAAAGTTGCGCGATCGCGGCATTGATCGAGCTTTTATTACGCTGCACGTTGGTGTGGGCACATTTCGCCCTGTGGAAGTCGAAGATGTTACTAGCCACCAAATGCATGAAGAATGGATTGAAGTTCCCGCCTCAACAGTAGAACAAATCCGGGCTACTAAAGCTGCGGGTGGCCGGATTATTGCTGTGGGTACAACGGCTGTACGTGCTTTAGAAGGGGCAGCGCAATCTGGGGATTTACAACCATATTGTGGTAAGACAGACTTATTCATCTACCCTGGTTACAAATGGCGGGTAGTGGATGGTCTAATTACTAATTTTCACCTGCCACGCTCTAGTTTGTTAATGCTGGTGAGTGCTTTGATTGGTAGAGAAAGATTATTGAAAATCTACCAAGAAGCGATCGCCTCCCGATATCGTTTTTATTCTTTTGGCGATGCAATGT
The DNA here is from genome assembly GCF_963875125.1 of Calothrix sp. NIES-2098. NCBI lineage: Bacteria > Bacillati > Cyanobacteriota > Cyanophyceae > Nostocales > Calotrichaceae > Calothrix > Calothrix sp. NIES-2098. The sequence goes on along the minus strand of NZ_CAWNKJ010000001.1, from coordinate 4,939,535 downwards.
TAATTTTGCCAGAAGCGGTGACAGCTTCAAGTTCTCAGTGAGGACTTGAAAATCTTTAAATTTGACTTTTAATTTTTCATGTTGTGGTGGGTACTCTGACTTATAAGGATCTAACAATAAGTACAGGCCTGCCACTCATGTTTAAAAAACATCAACTTCGCCAGTGGTTTTGCAGTTTTTCTCAAGTAGCGCAGCATCGGAGTGCTAATCGGCAGTTGCTTTCCACTTCCGTTGCATTTTTAGTATTAGCTGCACCCACAATAATTAATTTACCTGGAAGCAAGCTCTTGGCTCAAAACGTTGTCAGCAAGGATCTGGAAGCCGCTAGCTATTTCCAACAGGGATTTATGCGCTATCACCGCCAAGACTTACAGGGTGCGGAATCTGCGTTTCGCGAAGCGTTGCGGCGAGACTCTAACCTGGCGATCGCACGGAATTACTTGGGCAATATTCTCTTACAACAAAACCGCCTAGATGTTGCCGTACAAGAGTATGCAGAGGCGATTCGGTTAAATCCTAATTACGGCGAGGCTTATTACAACTTAGGGTTAGCGTTGCACCAACAAGGTCAAAAAGAAGCAGCGATTACCGCTTATCGCCAAAGCCTAGTGCTAGATCCGTCAATGGCAGCAGCCCAGTATAACCTAGGTTTAGCATTGTACGAACAAGGTCAAATCCAAGAAGCGATCGCAGCGTACCAGCAAGCAATTAATCTTAATGGCAGCAATGCCAATGCTTATTTTAATCTCGCGATCGCCCTACAACAGCAAGGTCAACCCCAAGAAGCGATCGCTGCTTACAAACAAGTTGTAGAAAAAGATCCTAACAATACCACAGCTTACAACAACTTGGGTAGTCTGATGGTAATGCAAGGTCAAGCAGCTGAAGCAATTGCTGTTTACCAGCAAGCTGTTCGTCAGAATCCTAAAAATGCCTTGGCTTTCTACAATTTGGGAGTGACTTTGTACAATCAAGGTCATATGAAACAAGCCAACAGCGCCTTGAAACGTGCCCGCAAAGAGTACCAAGATCAAGGTCAAATGGCACAAACCGATAAAATTGACTCCTTAATGCTGCAAATTGCTCAAAAGGAAGCAGTACAAAAAGCTCAAGCTAGGCAACAAGCCACTCCTACTGCGGCTGCAAGCACTAGAACTATCTTATTCAAACAAACCGAGCCACAACAGCCGACTCAACAAGAGGTTCCGCAAGCAACTCAAGAAGATCCTGGCTATGTTCCAGTTTTAGAACCCCAACCTACTTCTATGAGTCCCCTTTAAGATTTAGCTTTAGCTGCTCATTAAAATACGTTCAAGAATTAAATCTTGAACGTATTTTTTTGCTTAATACTATTTTGAAAAAAGAATGCGACAGATGTGTAGTAGGGGCACGGCACCCACAATCTTTTGGTAGATCAAATTATCTTACTGACGTTCCCTACAAAGAATTTATCTGTATACTCTTTTTGAACTTGATGACGAAATAATTGCAGAATATAGGTTTTAGGGTTTGTATCTCTTGGTTAATTGGGGAGAATTAGTATTAACGGATGAATTTGCCTCAAATCTCGTAAAAAAGATGCGATCGCCATTTTATTTATATTGGCGATCGCATTGAAAGTGCCGAGGTTTTCTAGAGTTATTTCAATTTGGCGCGGAAGCGAACAAAACCGTAAGAATTAGTTGGTGTTCCAGATGCAGTTGCATTCGGCACATCACCTAGGTTAACAACAACAGCACCATTGGTATTGGGGACTGTAGTGCTGGAGTTGCCATCGCAGTCAATTTTGGGATATTTAGTACTAGGTTCAATACCAGGAAGGAAGTACTGAGCAATATCGCCATCATCAGCGTTGCTATAAGCCTTAGTAGTACCACTGAGGTTGATAACAATACCGCGATCGCCTGAACCACTGGTATCTGGAGTTACTCCTGTGTTGAAAGCAGTGGAGTTAAAGGTAGTATTTGCTGGCACTAAATCGCAGAATAAGGCATTCTTGGCTGTAACATTTCCCGCAGATAGGAAGTAAACGGTGTATTCAATTTCATCCCCAGGCATAATTTTGCCTCCATTGACGCCACCAATCAAAAAAGTATTGGGATTAGGCCATTTATCTGTATCTGCCTTGGCTGGTGGGGCTGGGTTATCCAAGGTATTGTCATCATAGAAATTACTCGCTTCATCAATATAAGCTGCTAAGTTATCCCCACCATTAGTAGTAGTGGCATTGTTAATTTTGGTGATTCGTTTCACCAATAGCAGGTTAGGATTACTCACCTGAATACTTAGTTGATAATCTTCCACTTCCCCGTTACCCACCGCACCGTTAGGAGTAGAAGTCGTTAAACTAGCACTATCACTCAACCGAAAACGAGCATAGGTGTTTCCGACTGTTAATCCAGTCAGACTTGTCCAATTGAGAGTGACATTTTGCGGACTGGCATTATTCGGAATCGATTGTGCTACACCTTCAGTTGCTTCAAATTGACCGTTCTTATTAAAGTCAATCCAACCCACTAACTTAGCTGCACTTCCAGTAGTATTGGTGAGGTTCACAGTTGCTGAGTAGCTAGTGCTGTTTGTAGTTAAAGTGCTGGAGAAGGTGACACCATCTTCATCATCTGTACCTGTGGTATCGTCAGCCGTCGCAGTTGCATTTTGTAATGTCCCGTCATCAGCATCAGCAGCATTAGTACCTAATTTTAAAGTAGTGACAATAGAATGACTGGCTCCACCATCACTACTGGTGGTTTGATAGTTTCCCGAACCTGTACTTGTTCCCGTATCCGGTGCATCGCCGTAGTCAATATTACTAACACTCAGTTGATAATCTTCGACTTCCCCATTACCTACTGCACCGTTAGGAGTAGAAGTCGTTAAACTGGCACTATCACTCAACCGAAAACGAGCATAGGTATTTCCGACTGTTAATCCAGTAATACCCGTCCAATTGAGAGTGATATTTTGCGGACTGGCATTATTCGGAATCGATTGTGCCACACCTTCAGTTGCTTCAAATTGACCGTTCTTATTAAAGTCAATCCAACCCACTAACTTAGCTGCACTCCCAGTAGTATTGGTGACATTTACAGTTGCTGAGTAGCTAGTGCTACTTGTGGTTAAAGTATTGGGGAGTGTGACACCATCTTCATCGTCTGTACCTGTGGTATCGTCAGCCGTCGCACTAGCATTTTGTAATGTACCATCATCAGTATCAGCGGCATTAGTACCTAATTTTAAGGTCGTGACAATAGAATGGCTGGCTCCACCATCACTACTGGTGGTTTGATAGTTTCCCGAACCTGTACCTGTTCCCGTATCCGGTGCATCGCCATAGTCATAGTTGGGAATAATGCTGAGTTTGTAGTCTTCTACCTCCCCATTTCTACCACCGCCAATAAAATCGCTGGTAGTTAGAGGATCGTTATTAATCCGAAACCGAGTATAAGTAGTTCCTGCGACTAAGCCACTTAACCCCGTCCAGTTAACATTGACATTTCCATTAGTTCCCGTAGCTATAGTCTGTACTACACCTTCGCTGGCTTCAAACTTACCATTGCGATTAAAGTCAATCCAACCTCCTAAGTAAGCATTAGCACCAGAGGTATTTTTTACCTTGACCGCAACCGTATAACTAGTAGCATTATTTACTAAAGTGTTAAAGCTTGCAACTGCATCTTCATCGTCAGTGGTAAGAACGTCGTCACCATCAGCGTTAACACTCGGTTGCCCATCAGTTTCTTTATCAGTAGCGTTAGTACCTAATAAAATGTTAGTACTCAGAAGTTGACTGGCTCCAATGCCTTCGCCACTGCTATTAGTTTTGTTAGTACCATAGGTATCGGGAGCATCACCAAAGTCAATATCATCAACATCACCAATAATGGCTATAGTTGGTACTTGTTGGGAAGCCCCAAAAACCCAGGTATCTATAAAATTTGTATCCCCAATACTACCTGCTGCAAAACTACCCCAGGTATGACTTCCCGCAGCAGTTCCGGATAATCCCCCAACTAGGTTTGTGGTTGCAGTGGGGAAAGAAGCAGACAAATAAGTAGCATCATCCCAATAATTGAGGGTTTGCGATCTAGTTTGTGCAATGCCATTCCATTTCCAAACTGATAGTCCATTTCCGCTACCACCACCACTGGTTTCAGAGTCGTAAGTAGCAAAGTGATATTCCCCAATTCTCACCATTATTTGCACATTATAAGTTCCTTGGGCCAGGACAGCGTTATTAAAACCTTTGCCATCCCACGCTACTGAATTGGTTCCGGGATTTGCAAGACCAAATAAAACGCGATCGCCTTGACCAAAAACTCCATTTTTATTTGTATCAATAATAATTTCATAAGTTCCAGTGACATCGGTATCAAAGTAAAATGTACCTGAATCTTGAACCGCAGCGGTTGTACCAGGTGAAATAGTATTATCTTCTCCCGCACTATCAAGGAATTTCAAGTTAGATACATTAGGTGCTGCGGGTTCGGGTAAAATAGGCGCAACTGTAGAAGTAGGATTAGGTCTAGATAAATAAATAGGGTATTGGCGAGTATATGTAGGAGTAGGAGATGAACTACCAGGAACACTATAACGAGAGTAAGGAGAATTAAGTCCAATAGCATTGGCAACAATTTCATGTCTTTGTGGCGCAAATTGGTTTAAATCTAATTGCCAAATAAATTCTGTGCCAGGTCTACCTCCTGGTACTCTTACATATAAATCAGCATCGTAACTAGCTGTTGATGTAAAAGCGTTTCCGGCATTAAAAGCCCAACTTGTCGCCCAAACTTGTCCGTTAGTTGAGCCGGGATTTGGGTTAGTTGAAGAGTTAGCAGTAACTGTGATATCAAAATAGGTGAAAACGTCATTTGTACTAGTAGCTGCTTCAGTATCATTATATAAACGAATTTCATAAGTTCCAGATTCTTGGCTGACAAAGCGAACTGGAGTGGTGAGTACACTACTAGGTTGAGTTGGTTTAGCTTGGTTGTTACAAATAGTTGTTTGTGTAGCGGTTCTGGCATTACCTGTTGTTAACAACCAAGCACCAGCACCATCAGCAGCAGTTCCACTAAAAGCTCCTGGTGAACCAGCTGCAACTTGAGTAGTATAGTTAATTTCTGTCCCGGAAGGGCGAAAAACCTCAATTGCTAAATCATCGCCTGTACTCCAACCACAAAGGGAAATATTGATTACTTCCCCAGCATTTTCAACGTTGACCTTAATTGGTCTGGTGTATGGAGCTTGAATAAATCCATTGTTGGCATTATATTCAAACAGATAAACGTTTAATCCGTTTGCGCCTACACCTAATTGTTGTGAACCTTCTGTATAGCCTGGTAGACTGAACCATAGGTTAATACTGCTAAAGCTAATAGTAAATATTAAGGTCATTAATATCGTTATTAAAAACCGAGTTAAGCGGTTGCTGTTGAATTGATTTACTAATATCAACAACTTCCTATTTAAAAATGTGAAGTTAAATATAGGGAATAAATTGATTTTTTCGCGAAGAACTCTCTTTTTTTGAGTAGTATTGTCGGCTGCGATTGGCAGTTTTTTGAATTGCTGATTAGTTTTTTTGTGTATGTAAGTACTAATTCCTGTGAATATTACCCACAGCGATCGCACAAATACTATCATTACTTGAACGATGGTTTGTGTGATTTTTTTTAATGGTGTTGGAGATTGTTTACTGGGCATGATCGATGGTGTTTTGGTTTTTCAACGCAGAGATCGCAGAGTTCTAGAGAGGTTGAGGGAGCGAATCAGGGTTAGATCTGCTGGTTCAGATGTTCCATATCGGGGATGAATAGCGATCGCACTTACGCGTTCTCCAGCCTTTAGGTTTCCCAATTTCACAGAAAATCTACCATCGCCATCGGTATTTACTGTGGCGATCGCTTGATTCAGTGTGCTGATATTGTCCCTGTATTCACTGACTTGATAAATTTCTACTACCGAACCAGGAGCCGCAATACCATCCAGCGTCACCGATCCATCTTGTAAAATAAAGAATTCTCGACTGAGAAAGCTGGGTGCATCAATCCCAAAGTTACCCGTCTGACGATGACGCTGATAGCTGTCATGGACTGGATTAGCTCCATCGCCTTGCTGGTAGTCACTTACACCAACGTGTTGCTGACTTACCAGGTCAATACTTAGTCCCTGCAACTTGGCAAACTGATTATTTTGAATTCTATTACCTTGGCTTTGGGGATAAGCTGCTACCACAACCCCAGGCCCCGGTTGTTCGGTGATTTTGTTATTCACTACTTCATGACCGTTCCCCATCAGGTAAATTGCTGCTCGACGCAACTGTTGACCGTTATTACTGATGGTGTTGTCAATAATTTTTACTGAACCTTCAGGTTTAAATAAGTACAATCCACTACCAGCATTAAACTGTATCGAGTTAGCTGTAATCTGGGTATTACTAATTACACCTTCTAGGCGAATCGCATCGGGCATCCCCCCTAGACCATTGTGAGTAATGATGTTTTCCTTGACTTGTAAATTTTCTGCCCGGACTGAGGTAATAATGCCGCTACCATCATGATGGGCAATGCGATTATGTTGAATTGTTGTACCGATACTATTAAAAACAGATACCCCAAACGCCGAGGTCTTGGAGGGTAAACTAGCATCTGGTGGTATACCGAGCCAGTTATTTTCAATAACCACATCTTTCGGCGGTGTGGAGGCGTAAGTTTTGCTTCCTTTTACCTCTACGACTTCCGAAAGTGGTGCAATAAAAATATCTGCGGGTGGGATACTAGCAGTAGCACCATGACGAGCAGTAAATCCATACAAGCTCAAGCCGCGAATGGTAATGTTATCAGCGACAACCGTTAAACCGCGGATAACATCAGCATCGTTAGTAGTGGTAATTGCGACAATGGGTGATTTAGCGTCATCATATCCAGGTTGTGTAGTGCCATCCACTACCAAACCCGGACTCGCAAGCGGTGGTAACAATTCCTTGAGTGCAATCGCTCTTTCTTGCGGCGGTAAATTAAACTCAATGCGGGAGGGTAAATTATTACCAAGGGTTTGCACTTGAGCTTTTTCGCGATCGCTCAACTGCTCAATTGGCAATGTACCATTAACAAGTGCGATCGCTTCTCGCAAAGTCAACACATCATCAGCTTGTATTGCCCCATCTTGGTTACTATTCACTACTACTTTCACAGAAGGCTGTGGAGGCTGACTAACAGCTACTTCTGGTAACACCAAAAGTAACAAGCAAACAGCTGTAGTAACGACTTCAGTCTTCACGATAGACCGATCGAAATTGATTAATCCTAGAAAAACTTTCATATTTTTAACTTTTCAGTTTCCCCTTTTTGGTCAACCACTGGTTGCACCACAGATTCTTGTTGCTGGGGCGGAGCAATTTTCTGTTGTCCAAAGCCATCAAATAATTCGTTGAGTTTAAGTGTTAAGCCCAAATAGGGGCCGCCTGCGGAACGCGTACCAGAAAAATCTCGGTCATCGACTCGACCAAATACATATCCAGCCGCTAGACGTAAATTAGGACTGAGGTAATAACCTGCTTCAATGACAAAGCCTGTTTCGGTGTAATTAGCTTGATTAATTACTCGCGCCTCACCCACCAAATCCATGCTGTATCCCAGGCGATAGGTAGCTCGGATTTGTCCCAGATTTACCGTACTCGTACCAGCTAAATCGCTAGCTAGGTAAGAGGTACTATTACGCAGGGCATATTTGCCATAAAATTCCCATTGCCAGTTAGGTGCATAGATGGCTTCTAAAGCAAAGGTATGGTCTTCTGAGCCTGTACCGCTACCTAAGAGGATAGTGTCAGGGATGGTTGAGGGATTTTGGCGATATTCGTAACGCAACAAGGCGTTGAACTTATCGTTATTGGGGTCGCGGTAGGCTAAACCCACCTTCAGGTTGACCGTATCTCCCAATCCTACGAGCCTTTGATTAGAAGAATTTGCTTGGTGATAACGTACCAAAGCTGTGAGCGCTGGTGAAATTTTCCCCGTAGCCGCCGCCGAGATGACGGTATTAGAACCACCAGAGGAACTACGATGTTCGTAGCGGGCGCTGGCTTGAAAATCAGGGTTATCGCTGTATTCTAAGCCAACGCTGTAACTATCGCCACCATCAAACCCAATGGCAGAAGCGCTTTGACCAGGGGCGAAGGGTTGGGCAAATTGCTGACCCGCACCAGTTCGTTGAAAGAAGCTGCCAAATACGTGTTCGTAAGCCAGATTTAACCGCAAACCAGGAGCAATAGACCAGCGATTATTCAGACCGATTGCACCTTGGGTCGTGATTTCGTTAGCACCACCCAGAATTGAGTAACGACCAGTGATGGTGGTATCTGTACCGAGTTTGTGTTCCCCATTAACGCTTAAACTCGTGATAGAGTTACCCGAAAGTTGACCGCTACTGTAAAACTGTTGCGCCAGACTAACATTAATACCAGGAATTACAGCCCAATTCAAACCTAGGATAGTCCGATCTGGATAGACAGTATCTTTGGTGGAAGATAATGTCACCTCATTTTGCGCTTGGAAAGTGAGGTTAGTTGCTAGCGGGACAGTTAGACGCGATCGCAATTGATCGGAATTACTACGCAGAGCATTAGTAGCAATTCTATCTTCTCTATCGCGGTGAATCCAATCTACACCAGCTGTGACACTACCAAACTTTTGTTGAATCCCAGCAGAAATTGTTGTCAAGGAATTATCAACTTTACTACCAGGGACAGCTTGAGAACGAGGTGAAAAGAGTTCTTCAAAAGTATCTAATGGTTGGGGCGCAATGCCAAAATTATCTTCGTGGTCGTATTGTAGTCGTACATTTGTCGTGGAAGAGACTTGACCTGTCACCTGCGCTCCATAGCGGGTTTGACCTGGTACAAAACTAATAGTGGCATTATTAGCAAAGCCTGTATCAGCAAAACGATAATAAGCGCGACCTTGAATACCTGGTAAAATTTGCCCCTGAGCTTCTATACGATAAGCTTCACCACTAACTTTGCCCATCACATCAGAATCATTAGTGGAATGGGCATATTCTGCCACCACTTGACCCTGAGAACCCAGAGAGATCGCGGCATCAGCACCGTAGAGTTCAAAACCCCGCACTCCTTGGTTTTCTTTAATGTAGGTTGCGCCTAACCAACTTTCACTATTAAAGGTGCGAGAAAAGTTGTATTGCAGACGACCTGCATAGATATTGCTATTTGAGTCTTGGCTGTCGTATTGATAGGTGACAACAATCCGCCGCACTAAAACTTGACCATCTCGATCGACATCTGTGCGAAGAATTGGTTCTCTGAATATTACAGTACCGCGATCGTAATCGATTTCGTAGTCTGGGCCTCGATTAAGCTGCTTGCGTTCTAGGACAGTACCAGGACGATTCAGTTCTTCCAACTCTAGAAACACATTTTCGCTACCTGGAACCAATATGCGGCGAGAGAGGAAATAATAGCCGCTAGTACCGTCAGGAGCAATAGTATCGCGTTGAAAACCTTGAAGATGGTTGCCGTAAAAACCTGTAAATTGGAAATTCCCTAAATTGTAGTTGGCTTTAAAACCGTGAAGTTGGCGGGTAATCGCAGTAAATTGCTGTGACTGACGTGCAAACTCTTCAGTATTGTAGTCACCCCACATCACATAATCGGGGGTGGCACCTGGAATTCTGGTAGAACGCTCTAAACGTACAAATACGCTATCAATTGAAGGAGCGACAACATCAACTCTAGAACTATCACCATAAACAGGATAGTTTTGCTCGCTGAATTGGTAACTGCGAAACAAGCGATTATCACAGTTGCAATCTTCGTTGAGGTTGCGAGAACTATTATATGCACCAGTAAACAACCAATCCCCGATCGCACCTGTAGCAAATATCGCCGAATGGAAGTCTACCTGCATTCTATTATCTTTGTCCGGGGGAAGAAAATCACGGAAACTACCGTAATAATTTGTACCTCTAGCTCCCAAACGCAGATCGACCACCCCAGTCAAAATACTAGGACGCAATGCCGTTTCAAATTGTAATCTCGTAAATGCTTCTAACTCATTAGCATTAGCTTTAATTGTGATTGTTTGGGCATTCAAGGTAGATTTTAGCTTTGCTGTAAATTCCCCATCCTTAACCTCCACCTGAAATCCTGGTTGATCGGGTTTAAAATCTGCCCCAACAAATTCCCCAGCACTGGCTGCTAAAGTGACAACAGCATTCCATTTAGAACGGTTGTTATTCGCATCCAGTAATTGTCCTTTGACTGTAGCTGTGGAACGTCCATCTGCCGGAATCCGAGCCTCTACAGTCTCTAATTTCATCTGTGTGGGTGCGCCTGTTACTATCACCCGCGTACTCACAGGAGGTGCATTAGAGCCTGCTATTTGGGCAGTGACGGTATTTTCTCCTTCTTTTAAGGAAACGCCATACCATGTCTGCGTGACTAATTTGGTTGTTGCATCGGTTGCTGTGCGTCCAATTAGCGAGGTATCTACTAGCTGTCCATTTACCCGCAACTCTACATTGCTTCCTTCAGGAAATTCTAGAATTATCGTAGTTGCTGCGACATCAACTATCTCATCGGGTGTAGGAGAGAGGATTTTGACCCCGGTGACAATGGGAGGCGTTGATGTTTGCGTATCCTTTTCTGCATTCTCTGTACCATTCGCGATTTTTTGTAACCCTCTAGGCAACTTAATATCAGATGTTGCTTGAAAAGGTTTGATACCACCAGTAACAGATTGCTTTTCGGTACTTACAGATGCTACTTGTTGTAACCCTCTAGGCAATTGAATATCAGATGTCGGTTGAAAAGGTTGGATACCACTAGTAGCACCAAGTTTAGTTACAGACTTATCGTTAGGAATGACAGGGACAGAGGGAGTTTTGGATAATAAGTGACTATCTGAATTTGATGTCACAGATACTGCTTGTTGTGAGCCTCTAAACAACCTAACATCAGATGTTGATTGAGAAGGTTGGATGGCATCAGTAGTATCCAATTCAGTTGCAGACCCATCGTTAGGTATGACAAGGACAGAGGGAGTTGTGGATGTTGAATTTGATGTTACAGATGCTATTTTTTGCAAACCTCTAGGCAATTGAGTATCATTTTCTGGTTGAAAAGGTTGTATCCCAACTGGTTCTGTATCAACGGTAGTCGATGCTAATTGCGGCTCAAAAACAACTTTCTGCGTCTCGCTGTCTTCCTGTTTCTGCTTCAAATCTTCATCTTTAACTTCTGCTTCTTTCTCTGTTAGTAAAGAGGGGGTAGGAAGTTCTTTAAAGTTCTGCTGTTCTTGAATAATCGCAGAGTTTTCTGCTTTAGCGATCGCAGGATACAAAATCAAACTCACAGCCCCAGCAACAGACCCGATTAATTTCAAATTCAGAATATTGGTATGGTGCAGTCTGGTTTTCATTTCTTCACCTCTGATTTGAAGGTGGGAGTGACTGCAAAATTCATCCGTACCATGCCACCGGGTTCTAAACGCACTAAACGAGATTGGCTATTACGTTCGCGAAAACGTAAATTGGGAGCGAGGGTATAACCAGGAAGACTACTTAGATCGAGAACACCTGTATGATTTCCTGGTAAGACGTTGGCTACGGAATATAAGCCATTCGGATCGGTAGTGATGCGATTTCCGTCTTCCATGAAAATCACGGCATTGGGCACCCCAGGTTCGCCAGGCTGTTGTTCGCCATCAAAGTTTTTGTCTACGAAAACGCGACCGATGATAGTACCGCAGTCAGACACTATTCCCGGTCGAATTTTTAACTGATGAGTAGCTGGCCCATCTTTAACAGCGAAATCGTTATCTGTGCGTTGGGCGTTGACAATTGCGGAATTCCGACCAGAACCGCGTACAGCATCAGGAGTCAGTTGGGCAGCGTAGGCAATATTGATGACACCCCCAGATGGCAGAACTGCTGGAGTCCGAAAGATTATTTGTGAACCACTGCTTTCTGCTGTGACGTTCACTAGCTGACCATCAATCTCACCTCGCACGGATTTGGGTAGAAATTTGAAACCCAAGGGAAATGTGTCATTAACTACCAAGTTATCTAAAGCAGTATCAGCAATATTCCTGATCGATAGGCGATAAATTACCGTATCTCCAGGTTCTGCGGTGGCGCGATCGCCTGTTTTGATAATTTGTACCTGTTGTGTTTGACACAAACCTAAATCTAATTTCAAAGGTAATAAATTAAGTCCGATGCGTTCAGCATCAGATACTAAAACTGTGTTAGTCAGCTGGGTTTGACCTTGAACGCTGATTGGCAAACCATCTAAAGAAGTAGCTGTATACTGGACGCTCAGGTTTTCACCCTCACCACTACTGTCTACAATTGTTAACTTGATGCGTCTTTGCGTATAAATAGAGTTAGCAGGTGGATTGACCACCAAAATATAAGTTTTACCTTTAGCAGTTTGCCCCTGATTTTGATCGAATAAGAAGTTGTAGTATCCTTCAGTCGCACTCGTCAGAAAGAATGGATTACTATTTTCTGAATTCGGGTTGATTCCTTTAGGGACACCATTATTAGCAATATCTGGTACTTCTGTGCGGGTGAGAGATACTAATTTTCCGAGTTCTGTACCCGTTGGGTCGTTAGATAATGGTTCATATAAAGCAACAGAAAAGCCTTGATAATCAGGTAAAACTTGCCCACCACAACCTAAAATCCGACCCAAAGGGTCAAGTAAGGGTTTAGAACTAGCATTAATTACACCAGAACTGCCTTGAAATGTATATTGACTAGTAGGATCTGTATAAGTATATGTAGCTTGGTTAGTGATGGGTGTAGACGCAATCTCGTTATTAATTTGAGCAAAAACAGGTATTGGAATCTGTAAAAAACTTCCCACTAAAATGGTTGCTGCGACACGCTGAAACCAGCCACCATCAGAAATCTGATGTCGCAAACTTTGACGGCGCACTGAATTTTTCTCCTGGTAAACTGGACGGTAACTGGGTTCGAGCCTGCACCCAGATCTGTGGAAATTATTGAGGATAGATTAAGAGACGTTTGTTCTAACGTCTCTATTAGCAAAAATCTAACCGACTTAGCGTACTTGAGCTTGATAAGTCCCCTTAACTGTCTCTTTAGCGGAAACAGATGAGCCAAAATTCCAGCGGATGTGAGTGTAAGCGGTGGCTGGTGCTGGGCGAGTCTCTTCTTTACCATTGGGGAGGGTGACTTTGATTGTCGGATTTTCCACAAAGCTACGTCCGCCATCAATACTGTAGGTAATCTTTGCGCCTTGTTTATCGTTGACTGTAGCAGATTTCAGTACATACACCATTCCCTGAGGAATTGCTTGATTAATGGTGAGGTTTTTGACGGCTTTATCGCCATTGTTGCCACCAGTTACTGTATAACGCAATATATCCCCCGGATGTACTACAACTTGACCTTGCAAAGCTTGCCAAGTAACTGTTTGTTTACCTTGATTATCTTGTACTACTTTCTTTTCTGCTTCTAAGCGTAACTGTACTGCCCCTTTTTTGGCATTTTGCGCGATCGCAGTGTCACTATGAATTATATTGCTAATAACTGGAATTTCACCAGCAAAGGATATACCTGCAATAAGTGCGATCGCACTTATACTCATCATGGAAAAACGTTTCATCTCAATCACCTAGTAGAAAAATTTTGGATAAAAGGGACATATAACTGGGTAAATGTCCCTGTGTATCGGTTTTAGCACTAAATGCTAGTTTTATTGCTTAGTAGTACCGCTAACCTTACGTTGGAATGTAAATAACCTAGAATCTTGGGGTGCAAGGTTATTTGATAGCGTCACTACATACTTGGTCACATCGTTAGCCGCAGTCTGGGTTAGCGCCACATCATTACCCGCAGTTGTACCTTGTTCTGTCGGAGTGTAAGCAATACTTGCATTCGCATCTGTATTACCTGGTGTAGTCTCAACCTTGGCACTACCCATCATATGGCTAGTATCAATTTGTCCGTTACCATCGTTGTCTTTTGCCCAGTTGTTGCCACCAGTAGTACCATCTTCTGTGATGTTGACATTCGCAGCTTGTAAAATCTTGTTGCCTGTACCTAATTGCGCCTCAGAAACGTTTTTATAGCTAATCTGGTACTCAATAATGTTTCCAGGTGCAGGGGTTCTGGCTTCATCTGCAACACCAGGATTGGGGTCTATAGCTGGTAAAGGCCCTGCACCATCAGGATCGACTGCTGGTGTAGATTCAAAGTTACCTTGATTTCCTACTACAGCTGGCCCGGTACCTTGGACAATTCGAGATTTTTTCACCAACTTCAAGAAACCAGTATATACCCTGTCGATCGTGATATTTCTGGGTTCAGTAGTATCACTAACTCCATTGCCATTAAGATCTACGAAAGCTGTAATGGGAGCTGGGAAGCCTTTTTCAATATCTGTAGACAGGGGAGTATTAGCAGGTAAATTTACTGTAACGGTATAGTCAGCTGTACCATTGGCTGCTACGTTATCAATCCGCACAGGATTTGTAGCACTAACAGGATTTCCTCCGACAATACCTGTTCCTGAAGTGAAAGTAAATGTGCCGCTATTGTATGTATAGGTAGCAGTCACAGTACCAGCAGTGTTGCTGATGGTAACTATAGTACCGTCACGCAAATCTGTTGTAGTTGCTGGTGGTGTGGGTAATAGGGAGATGTTGTTAGTACCTGTACCAGTATTCTGGATTGTGTTGGTAAAGGTGACAGTATTTGGATCTATGAGGCTACCGGGGGCTGTACCTGCGGCTATGGGTGAAGATTTGTTGGTAAAGTCTTTATTGTTATCACCATTGTAATCTGCACCAGCAGCGCCTTGAGGCCCATTCAAAAGGGCTTTCAGCGTAAGTGTCAAGGTTGAGGTATCACTAGCTTCACGAACACCGTTAACCGGTGCGCCATTTACTTCGTTGGCTACTGCACCATCAGCATTATCTTGAGTATACAAGTCAGTAGTGTCAGTTGTTGTCCTGGCAATGTTCTGATCGTTAGCTGGCGTATTACCTAACTGAACTGAAATTTGATCGCCATTTGTCGGATCGCCATTGTTCAGTACTTGCACAGGTACGCGGACTAAAACACTCGTATCAGCTGCTACAGAGTTAGTGACTCCTCCACTGGGGAGAGCGCTCCAAGTAGTGCCGTTGTCGTAACTGATTTCTACACTACCATTAAGCTGTGCCAGATTGACCCCAGCATTGTTATCTGTTACTAGTGGTGTTTCGGGAATGACTAACTTGGTGGGGTCATTACCAGTGTTTTTAACAGTGAAGTTGAAGTAGATAGTGTCACCAGTATTATAGTCACCATCACTGTTGGCATCAGTCTTAAATGTCGGTGCATTATCAGTCACAGTTACACCAGCAACTTCTGCTACGGTTACGGTAACTGTGTTAGAAGTTGCATTTATTGTGGTGCCTGGATTATTTGGGTCTTCGTAAGTCGCAGTCGCGGTGTTACTGATGGATTGTCCAGCTTTGGTTCCTTCCGCTAATACAGGCGCAACAAATTGGAAAACGCCATTGGCTAATAATACTGTTGCTACCAAAGAACGGTAGAACTGCGCAGACGCGCAGCGGCTTGTCGTGAGACATCGCTGTTTGCTTAATCTTTGATTTTTTGCCATTATGGAGGTGTATATATTCAATCGAAATTAATCCTGCGGTCGCACGCAGGATTTTTTTACCTAAAAATGTGAAAATCGCCAAGTTCCAATAACCCGAAACTTTCCAGCTTTAGGAAGGTATATTGAGGATTTTCATGATTAATTATCCTCAAAAAGTATTTGAAGCAGATGTGCAAAAATATTTACCTAACTTGATGAATGTTTATTTGGGATAATTAAAATTTAACACTCATTAATTTAGGAATTTCTCTCATCTATACTGCTTAATTACTTATGTAATAGAAATTTACCTTGTCTGCCTAGAAAAATACTTCCGTATAAATAATGAATTATGAGAATAAGTTGATATATATTACAAAAAAGTTAAAATTTCTGTGCCTCAAATAGCATCAAACTACCTTACGCTTAAATAGCTATAAGCCCTACTATCAAAGGATATTTACTTGTAAAACTCTTGAAATTCATGTAAACAATTGTGTTTAAAAATAAATAAATGTCTGTTTAAAGGTTAGATATATTATTCTAGCTAACTCATGTAAATATTATCCTTAATATATCTAATTTAATTTGTTCAGATGAAGGCTTTGATCGGGGCTGAACAAAATTTCTAAAAGGCTGAAAGCCAATTAGATTGTTTCCATTATGGATAGTAGGCATTTATTTTTTATGCCCTGACTATGTATGTTGTTTTTTTGATGGACGCCTATCGTAAAACTAAAAAATGAGGAAATTCTGAGGAATCACCAATTGACTAAAATTTATATTTGGGGAATTTATATCTTGACAAGAATTACAATGTATGTAATTAAATCTAGATGCGATCGCTCCTTATCAGCAGCTATGTGAGAAATTAAATTGGTAAGCGATTAATATCTTTGTTATGACCAATAACTACCATTGCTGAACCACGCTCTAGACGCTTGTTGGGTTCAGGATTGATGATAAATTTACCATCCTGACTCACCGCCACTAAATTCACTCCATAGCGGTTACGCAGTTGGAGTTCAGTAATAGTTTTGGCGTGAAATTCGTCAGGCACAATCAACTCTACAATACTGTTATCGGGATCGAGGTCAAATCGCTCGATAATTGATGGCTTGGTAAGCGTGCGTGCAAGAGCACAACCTGCTTCGTATTCGGGAAAAACAACGTGATCTGCTCCCACTCTTTTCAACAGCTTGCGGTGAACTTCGCTAGAAGCTTTAGCAACTACATGGGGTACACCGCCCTCTTTGACATTTAAAGTAGTGATGATACTTTCTTGAACATAGTTACCAATTGCCACGATAACCGTATCAAATTCAAAAATTCCTGCTTCTTTGAGTGCGGCTGGTTCTGTAGAATCTAGCTGCAAAGCATGACCAACTATCCGATCCGTCAATGCTTCTGATACTCGCTTTTCATCAATATCTGTTGCTAGAACTTCATAACCCAATCTATGCAGTGTAGAAGATACAGAGCGACCAAAACGACCTAAACCAATGACTGCAAATTGATGGTTATCTTTACGTAAACTGCGAAAAAAGCTTAATGCTGACAGATTCACAAGTTTCTTCCTTAAATAGCGCTCCCTGATTTGAGGGCACAAAAGTTACACGGATAGGCAAAACCATATTTGTGCCTATCCGTGTAAATTTTATCAGGTTATTTATTGAATGTTCAGACTGCGATCATCCCACTAACAAGTTTTCTTCAGGGTAGTGAATTCTAGTAGGACGTGGGTCGCCTAATATAGCAGACATTAGCAGTAGAACACCAACCCGTCCAATATACATTGTAAGAATTAATATTAGCTTGGCACCTATTGAAACACTTCCGGTAATCCCAGTTGAAAGACCAACTGTAGCAAAAGCTGAGACTACTTCAAACAGAATTTGAATAAAATCTAATTTTGGATCTGTCAGGGCAATTAAAATTGTCGCTAAAATCACGGTTGCTACCGAACCAACTAATACGCCGACAGCTTTCAAAATTAGATTGATTGCTATTTTACGTTCGTATAACAAAACTTCTTCTTTTCCTTGAAGAATTGATTGGGTACAACTGGTGAGAACTCTCAATGTTGTGGTTTTTATGCCGCCACCTGTACCGCCGGGACTTGCACCAATAAACATCAAGGCAATGGTGATAAATAAACCAGCAGTGGTCATTTTACCAATATCAATGGTGTTAAAACCAGCTGTTCTAGGCGTAACAGATTGAAACCAAGCTAATAATAACTGGTCGCGTAAATTCATATTGCCAAATGTTGCTGGGTTGCGTACTTCTATACATAAAAAGGCAATTGTCCCCAGAAACAACAGTATTAATGTCGTGCTAGTTGCAACTTTAAAATCTAAAGAAAATATTTGACAACTGATTTTTCTGCGCAAGCGATCGCGTAACCAGAGATACATTTCTAAAATTACTTGATAACCAATACCGCCAAAAATAATTAATGTTGTAACTGTCAATACTACGAGTAATGATGACTGATAGCCAATTAAATTATCCTTGAAAAGGCTAAATCCAGCATTATTCCAAGCATTAACACTATGAAAAATCGCTAACCAAAGTCCTTGGCTCCAACCATAATCAGGCACAAATGCTGGTAGTAATAAAAACACTCCAGTGATTTCAAAAATTAAGGTAGTAGCAATAATCGAGCGAATAACTTGGGCACTACCACTCATCCCCGGTCGATCTAAAGCTTGTTGAATTGCCATTTTTTCTCGCAAATCAAACTTTCGTCCAATTAGCAAAATCAAAAAGGTGGTTGTTGTCATGTAGCCCAAACCACCTATCTGAGCCAACAGCGCAATAAAAAACTGACCCCAAAAGGAAAAATAAGTACCAGGATCGACTACCGATAAACCAGTCACACAAACTGCGGATGTTGATGTAAATAGGGCGACAATTGGATCGTTCCAATTACCACTACTAGTAGAAAAAGGCAACATCAGTAGGATAGTTCCTACAGTGATGACAGCTAAAAAACCTGAACAAATTGTGCGGGCAACAGTCATACCAAGGTAAGATTCGTAAATTTTGCTAAGGGGGTATGCATGGGATTTACCCTCCCTAAAATCCAAAACACTCTTATTTAATTAAAAACACACATGGTAGCCTACGAATATGTTGATTTAAATTCTGCTTTGTCTTAACACTGCTTTTTTCATGAGTGCAACACTTTACCAAAAAATTCAGCAGTTTTACGATGCCTCCTCTGGTCTTTGGGAAGACATTTGGGGCGAACATATGCATCATGGCTACTACGGGCCAGATGGCACGCAAAAAAAAGACCGCCGCCAAGCTCAAATTGATTTAATCGAAGAACTGCTTAATTGGGCAGGAGTAGCAACAGCGGCAAATATCTTGGATGTAGGCTGTGGTATTGGCGGTAGTTCTCTGTACCTAGCAGAAAAGTTTCATGCTAGGGCGACAGGAATTACTCTGAGTCCAGTGCAAGCAGCTAGGGCTACAGAACGTGCCCAAGAGTTGAATTTGAGCGCTAGAAGTCAATTTTTAGTGGCAGATGCGCAAGCAATGCCCTTTGATGACAATACTTTTGACTTGGTTTGGTCTTTGGAAAGTGGCGAACATATGCCAGATAAAACCAAGTTTATGCAGGAATGCTACCGAGTGCTGAAACCTGGTGGTAAGTTGATTATGGTGACTTGGTGCCATCGCCCGATTGATAACTCTCCATTGACAGAGGATGAGCAAAAACACTTGCAAGAAATTTATCAAGTGTATTGTTTACCTTATGTGATTTCGTTGCCAGAGTATAGCGCGATCGCATCTCAACTTCCCTTACAAAATATTCGCACTGCTGATTGGTCAACTGCTGTTGCGCCATTTTGGGATTTTGTGATTGATTCAGCTTTTACTCCCAAAGCGATTTGGGGGTTACTAACTTCCGGCTGGACGACGATTATGGGGGCGCTATCACTAGGTTTGATGCGTCGAGGTTATCAGCGCGGGTTGATTCGGTTTGGGTTGTTGTGCGGGAATAAATAGAGCATGAATCAGTTTTCTGGGCAAAAGTCTCTTGGTGTGTGGAGTAAGTGGCTTTATGCTTTTTGGCAGTTTTCCCGTCCACATACAATTATTGGTACGAGTTTAAGCGTATTGGCTTTGTATTTGATTGCTGTTGCTGTAGGTAATCGTAATTTTTCTCTCTTCCCACTTTTGGGAGCTTGGATTGCCTGTTTGTGTGGCAATGTTTACATTGTGGGACTGAATCAACTGGAAGATATTGAGATTGACAAAATTAATAAGCCTCATCTACCACTCGCATCAGGGGTATTTTCTAAAATCCAAGGGCAATTAATTGTAGCGATTACTGGCGTTTTGGCACTAGTCATAGCTTGGCTAAACGGCCCTTTTTTATTGGGGATGGTGGCGATTAGTTTGGCGATTGGAACTGCTTATTCTTTACCGCCAATTCGCTTGAAGCGGTTTCCTTTTTGGGCAGCTTTCTGTATTTTTTCGGTGCGGGGAACGATTGTTAATTTAGGGTTATTTTTGCACTTTAGTTGGCTATTACAACAAAACCCATCAATTCCTGCGTCGGTGTGGGTGCTGACTGTGTTTATTTTGGTGTTTACATTTGCGATCGCTATCTTTAAAGATGTCCCCGATATGGAAGGCGATCGCTTGTACAATATCAATACTCTGACTATCCAACTCGGCCCGCGTGCAGTGTTTAATCTGGCGCTTTGGGTGCTAACTGTTTGCTATTTGGGGATGATTTTAGTGGGCGTGCTACATCTAGCCGCTGTTAACCCCCTATTCTTAGTAATTACTCATCTGGTAGTGCTGTGTGTGATGTGGATGCGCAGTTTAGCAGTAGACTTGCAAGACAAACGTGCGATCGCTCAATTCTACCAATTTATCTGGAAACTGTTTTTTATTGAATATTTGATTTTCCCCATCGCCTGTCTTTTGGCTTAAAAAAAATGCGAGAAACCTTTCACACAATCGATATTCTTGCCATTGTTGTCGTAGTTTCCAGTATTGCTCTACTCATTTATTTTGCTGTAAAGACTTTGATTACTTCTAATCTATTTCAAAAAGGTGTCAATCTTTATCAACAGCAAGATTATAAAGGTGCAGAAACGACTTTTCGCCAAGTGATTTCTCGTAACTCTACTAATGATATGGTTCGCTTACTGTTAGGAGATGTTTTAAGAGAGCAAGGCAAAATTGAGGAAGCAAAACAATGGTTTGAAGACGTAATAGCGCGCAGTCCCAAAAATCCTCAAGCTTACTTACGTTTAGCAAATGTGCTGATGCAACAAGAAAAACCAGAAGCCGCTAAAACTAATCTGCAAATAGCTAGAGATTTATTGCAAAAACAAAGACAGCCAGAAAAGGCTGAGAAAGTTACCACTATTCTCGATAAAATGAACGCTAAATCAAATTAACAATATTTAGGGTGAATAATTTCGTAGTCACTATTTTAGTTTTGACTACGAAATCAAATTGTCGAAAAATCACAAATAAATTAAGTAAATGATTGAAGACATGGGCAAAGTTTACCTTGTAGGTGCTGGGCCAGGAGATGTGGCATATCTAACAGTAAAAGCTCATAATCTCTTACAGCAAGCTCAAGTATTGGTATACGATGCCCTAGTAGATGAGCAATTGTTGCAGTGTGTACCACCTGATTGTTTGAAGTTAGATGTGGGCAAACGTGGTGGTAAACCTAGCACACCGCAAGCTGAAATTAATAAGTTATTAGTCAAGTATTGTCAGCAGGGCAAACAAGTGGTGCGGCTAAAGTCAGGCGATCCGTTTATTTTTGGGCGCTGTACTGCGGAAATAGAAGCATTGAAATTATCTGGCTGTGCATTTGAAGTTGTACCGGGAATATCTTCTGCCTTAGCAGCACCATTATTAGCAGGAATTCCCCTAACAGATCCAGTTTTGAGCCGTTGTTTTGCAGTGTTAACAGCCCACGAACCAGATGCTTTGGATTGGAAAGCGCTGTCAAGGCTAGAAACTTTAGTAATTTTGATGGGTGGGCAACATCTTGCAGAGATTATACATCGGCTGCTCCAGCAAGGGCGATCGCATCTCACACCTATTGCTATCATCCGTTGGGCAGGAACTCCCAATCAACAAATTTGGACAGCCCAACTAGGCAATATTTTAGATACAACGGCTGGCTTATCTCTTTCGCCTGTAGTAATCGTCATTGGCGAGGTTGTCGGGCTACGCAAGGACACAGCGTGCTGTGTCCCTACACAACCTGAGAAAATATCCTCAGCGAACTTAACTACAGATCGAGATTACAGCCCTTCAACTATGTCAGCTCTCAGTGGTAAAACAATCTTAGTCACACGCGCGGTTGGACAGTCCAGCCAATTTGGCGATCGCCTAATAGCAGCAGGCGCAACTGTAATTGAAATGCCTACATTAGAAATTGGCCCGCCTTCGAGTTGGGAAGCTTTGGATAATGCGATCGCGAATTTAGCTAACGTTGACTGGTTAATTCTCACTTCTACTAATGGTGTAGACTACTTTTTTGATAGATTAACCGCACAGGGTAAGGATGCGCGTACCTTAGCTAAGGTCAAAATTGCAGTGGTTGGTGAAAAAACCGCCCAAAGTCTGAAAAAACGCGGTTTGCAGCCTGATTTTATTCCTCCTAATTTTGTCGCCGATTCTTTAGTAGAAAACTTCCCAGAGGAACTATCACAGAAAAAACTTTTATTTCCTAGAGTCGAAAGCGGTGGACGAGAAGTTTTAGTTAAGGAATTAACTGCCAAGGGCGCAGAAGTGATAGAAGTTGCAGCATATCAATCTTGTTGTCCCAGCAGCATTCCCCAAACCGCAGAATTAGCACTGCAAAATCATGCAGTAGATGTCATCACTTTTGCCAGTTCTAAAACTGTGCAATTTTTCTGCCAACTCGTTGAAAGTAGATTCAGCAATACTTCAGATGTTTTAGCAGGAGTTTGTATCGCTTCAATTGGCCCGCAAACCTCGAAAACTTGCCGCGATCTAATCGGAAGAGTAGATGTAGAAGCGGAAGAATATACTTTAGATGGGTTGACCCAAGCCTTAATTACATGGGCAATAAATGACAATTAAAAATGAAAAAATGACAGACAAAAACGACAAATGACCAAACGCATCATCGGGTTAACTGGAGGTATTGCTACAGGTAAAACCACTGTCGCTAATTATTTAGCTAGCGCTTACAATCTGCCGATTTTAGATGCAGATATTTATGCTAGAGATGCAGTGTCTGTAGGTTCGCCAATACTAAGTGCGATCGCACAGCGTTACGGCGCAGAAATTTTACTTCCAGATGGCAACCTCAATCGTCAAAAGCTGGGCGAAATTATCTTTACTCATCCAGATGAGCGCCATTGGGTAGAGAATTTAATTCACCCTTATGTAGGCGATCGCTTTTTCACAGCCATTGCTGAATCCTCTGCACCAACACTAGTATTAGTTATCCCTCTGCTGTTTGAAGCCCAGATGACTCATTTAGTTACAGAAATCTGGGTAGTGTGTTGTTCTGAGTCACAACAGTTGCAAAGATTGATACATAGAAATCACTTAACTAAAGAACAAGCCGGAGCTAGAATCAAAAGCCAGATGCCTATTACAGAAAAAGTTGCTCATGCTGATATAGTATTAGATAATTCTCATACACTAGAAGTATTACTGAGGCAAATAGATGCTGCTATAAACAAATCTAATGAAAAATAGAAAATTTGTGCTGTTTAAAAGACTTATCAGTAATGTTGCAAAGACATCAAATATTGGTAGATTAAGTATGTACTTATTTCGAGGATAGAAGCCTATATATGGAACTGCCACACAAATAGTTTAGTAATTTTACAGTAGACGGTAAGATCGCTATTATTGTAGACTATTCATTGAGCTTCCATTTTATCTTGAGGAGATATAATTATTAGCTAGTAACTGGTATTTATATTTTCCTGAGAAATTTTATGTACTAACAATTCAAAAAATAATTCCAAATTATAAATACTTATGTTGGAGTTGTTTTTGTCTATGTTCACAAAAAACTGCTCATAATTTTTTAGTTTATGTTGCAATAGGGTGCAGATAAAACTTGGGTTCTATATTCCTTACCTCTAATAGGGTTTAGGATTATCTGAAAAATAAGCAAGACTAAATAAACTGTATTAGTTAAACTTTTGGCACACATAAGCGCATTCGCCTGTTTGTAGTTAGATAAACTTATTCCAGGCTACTGTCTTGTAGGCTAATTTTCTAATTACAATTTCCACAACATTTTTGCTGGCTTAGTTGCTGTAAAAACCTAATATTCATCTAGTTAAAACCCTTTTTGTAAACATAACTTTTGGAGAACTCACTATGTCTATTCTGAGGACAGGTATTAATTTTAGCTTTAGCTTATTCAGTGGGTTCTTACCAATGCTTGTTATATTAAATGAAACAAAACAAAAGCATAAAATACACGATTACACCCAATTAATTCGTGGTAGAGACTACATATTTGAAACTCTACAAGGAGGTTTGAGGGGTTACATGACCGGAACAGGAAAAGGTATTAAACCCCGCGATTATATTATTTTGCAGCATGGGTCTCAAAATTATCGGTATCAAGTAGAAGAAATTGATTACTATGCAGATCCATCAGATATGTGGATTGCCTTAGTGAAGCAAGTAAGATTTGAATAACTAGCTATCATAAATTTTGTATGCAAAATACATATCCCCGACTTCTTAAAGAAGTTGGGGATTTTGCTAGCTATATCTATTCTAGATTCACCAGAAAATGAGCAATTAAAGTATTTCTTTCGTAAGAAAGTAAGTAAAGATGCAAAAGATTTGGATTGTCTTTATCTAGATGCATAATTGAACCATCAACTCCTAATTGGTGATGATTTATCCATCTATTTTGAGAATCTAGCAAAAAACTAAAATATGGGCTTTCATCTGGATGCTTCTGATTTAATTCTTCGTAGCTTTGCACAAACGGAGGAACGCTAATTCCTAGGGGCATAGTTAAGCCTTTAGCATAATCTGCAATTGGCAACCTAGGCAACTCTTTGAAATTAATACCACTGATGAATAATCTATTTTTTTCGCCAGTTTTCATATCAGCAAATAACAACTCAAGTTCCTGTAAAGTGACATTATTATTAACAGGCTTAATGTTCCTCAAAATAGCTTTTTCAAACTTACCTATTCTCCAGAATTGAGTATTCCAAGGTTGGTTAGGGTTATAAAATCCTGGGGGTTGGAAAGCCGCAAATCTAATTTCTTGTTGATTGCTATAAAAATCTCTCCAAGTTGTGAGATTTTTAGTTAAGGTAGTTCTGATTTTTCTACTCTGTTCGCCTGATGAAATTATTCTTTCATCTAGAGGAAAATTAACAGTAGCTTCTTTTTGGTCAATGACATTTCGCAACAGATTATTTCTCATAATAGAATCGCTGGGTTCTTGCCAGTGTTCCAATCGCCACCAATACTGCCAATAAGATATTTTATTAATATTTTCAAAGATATTTTTGTAATGTCCTAGGGGGAAGGTAAACCAAGTTTGATAATAAAGAGATTTATTGTTATCCTCTTTAGTAAACAGTGCAATTTCCCAATATCCGGCATTTAAGCAATTGTTGCTTAAAGCAATTTCATAGAGATTTTGATTTTCAAAACCATCACCACCACTAATTTCGATATTTTCTGAGTTAGCCGGAAAAGTTACCTGTTGTCTGTTCCATTCGCGTTCAATAAAGGCGATTAATTCTAAATCTTTGTCTTTTTTAACCCATTCTGGGACTTTAGGCACAAATAATTTTAAGTCAACATTCTTGATGACTATTTTCGCTGTTTTTGTGTTTGTTGGTTCCAATACAAAATCAAAGTGAGTAGTATCTCTCTTGATAATGGTTAATTTACGGCTAGAATATCTTTGGAAGTTTTTGCTTAATTGAGCCGGATTGGCAGGATAATCAGCATTAGATAGTTCTTGTAGTTCGATCGCCATTTTATTAGCAAACTTATATCTGCTGAAAAACCAGTGACTACCCAGACTAAGCAAAATCAAGAATAAAACCAGGAAAGTAAATAAAATTTTCTTTTTTGTAACTCTTAAATTTATTCTGCCCAATAGGGTAATAATGGCGCTGCTTTGCGTCTGGGAAGTTTTATTCATTGATGAAATACCTCTCAAGTCAATCCTGTTTAATAGCAGGGCAAAAGCATTTTGATTGTTAATTTCCCCTCTGTTAGCTTATTGCCGATCAAAATACAACAGGATTTACGCAAAGCATGACCAATGTCAATAAATTTTTATGAGCATTATGTCATGGAAATTCTACTAGCTGTTCTTTATAGTTGGAACAACTAAAAAATGAGATGTGTTTGCCCTATGCTTAAAAGCATAGCCTACAGATCGATTGTAATTAGTAGTTATTAATTCGTAATTCGTAATTAAAAACGGTTAGAGAAACAGACTTCAGCCGTTGAAAGAACTTATATCATGTCCAGGAAAACACAAGTCAATTGCGATCGCGTCGTTCCACTACCCTGTGAAAAGCTACCTTTTAGGCGTCTACGTTGCACTCGCAGCGAACATGATATTACCGCATTGCAAATTACGAATTACGAATTTATTAACTTTCACCGCCAACTACTACATCTCGAATTCGCAGGCTGGGGCCGCCACAACCTACAGGTAAGCCGTTTTGTCCGCCTTTACCACAACCGCCAGATTCATCCCAGTAAAAGTCATCACCAATTGCTTCAATATCTGCTAAGGTCTGGAAAACATTACCAGAAAGGGTGACATCTCTGACAGGTTCAGCGATTTTGCCGTTTCTAATCATCCATGCTTCCCCGGCGCTAAAGGTAAACATTTCTCCATTGGTCATACCACCTAGCCAATTACGGGCATATACGCCTTCTTTGATGTTGCTAAATAAGTCTGCAACTGGGGTTTTACCTCTCTCAATCCAGGTATTTGTCATTCGGACAATGGGATTGAAGTGATAATTCAGACAACGGGCGTTACCTGTGGGCGCTTCATCTAATTTGCCTGCGGTTTCTCGCGAATGCAAACGTCCTACCAAGATTCCATCTTTAATTAGTTGAGTTGTTGTGGCGGGTGTGCCTTCGTCGTCGTAAAAATAACTACCGCGATGTCCTTCGGGCGCAGCACCATCAAAGATTTGCAGTTCTTCCGGGCCAAATCGCCTTCCAATGGTCATGACTTCTAAAATATCTGGGTTTTCATAAGCCATATCAGCTTCCGAGAGATGTCCAAAGGCTTCGTGAACAAATAAACCAGTAAGTATAGGGTCAATGACGACGGTATAAGTATTACCTTTTACTGATGGCAGAGATAAAGCTGCGATCGCTCTTTTTGCAGCACTCTTAACTTGTTCGTCTAAATTGGTTAAATCTTCGTAGGCTTTGCGAGAACCGGTGGTTTCTCTCCCAGTTTGAACAGTTTCGCCGTCTCTTGCAGTCGCGGCAAAGCGCATTTCCATGTCCACCCAAGATTGTTCAATCAATGTACCATCTGAGGTGGCAAGAATAATTTTTTGGGCAGTATCACCGTAGCGGACTGAAGTTGTAGTAATTCGGGAGTCAACGCTTTTGAGTAGATCGGAATAGCGATCGCATAATTCTTTTTTCTGACTCAACGAAATTTTGCGCGGATCGGTTCCGGTAAGGGGTAGCTGACAGACTGCTTGCACTCGGTCAATGGGAGCTAGTACAGTTTCTTCATCACCTACCATGCGCGCAGCTGCGATCGCTTCTTCGATGCGTTCTTTAATTGTCGAAAGCCGATTAAAACAGCTTAAGCCCCACCCGCCTTTATAACAAGCGCGAATATGTCCGCCCATTGAAATACCTTCGCTGAGGGTTTCTACCTTGTCGCCACGCAACAAGATATCTGTACCTTCTGCTTCTTCCAGGCGAATCATCAAATAATCTACACGAGATGAGTAGCGGGCAATTAAATCGGAAAGTAAATTTTGTGCATCAGCTAGTTTAGTCGGCATTTCTAAGTAGTAACTATGACGAACTACTTTTATTGTGCAATTATTTGCTCCATGTCTGCTACTGAAGGGCAAAGTCAAGGGTTAAGAGTTAGCAGCACGAAGAAGTTCAAGATTTTCACGACACTTAACTGTAGAAGGATGATTAACACCTAATTTGTGCTCCAGGATTGGCAAGGCTTGTTGATACAAAGGTTCGGCTTCGGCATACCTTCCTTGGAAATAGTAGAGTTTAGCCAAGTTGTTGAGGCTGATGGCGAAGAGGTGATGTTCATCTCCCAACAGGCGTCTATATATTGCCAAGGCTTGCAGATACAAGGGTTCGGCTTCGGCGTACCTTTCTTGAGAATAGTAGAGATAAGCCAAGTTATTAAGGCTGATGGCAACGTCGGGATGTTCATCTCCCAGCAGTTGTTTTCTCATTGCCAAACCTTCTAGATACAGGGGTTCGGCTTCGGCATACCTTCCTTGGGAATCGTAGAGAGTAGCCAAGTTGTTGAGGCTGGCGGTGACATAGGGATGTTCTTCTCCCAGCAGGCGTTTATACATTGTCACAGCTTGGAGATACAAGGGTTCGGCTTCGGCGTACCTTCCTTGAGATTTGTAGAGTTCAGCCAAGTTGTTGAGGCTGGTGGCAATGTCAGGATGTTGATCTCCCAACAGGTGTTGACTCATTGCCAAAGCTTGGAGATATAAGGGTTCGGCTTCGGCGTACCTTCCTTGAGATTCGTAGAGAGTAGCCAAGTTGTTGAGGCTGATGGCAATGTCAGGGTGTTGATCTCCCAGCAGGTTTTGACTCATTGCCAAAGCTTGGAGATATAAGGGTTCGGCTTCGGCGTACCTTCCTTGAGATTTGTAGAGTTCAGCCAAGTTGTTGAGGCTGGTGGCAATGTCAGGATGTTGATCTCCCAGCAGGTGTTTTTTCATTGCCAAAGCTTGCAGAAATAAGGGTTCGGCTTTGGCGTACTTTCCTTGGGAATCGTAGAGTAATGCCAAGTTGTTGAGGCTGGTGGCGATGTCGAGATGTTCTTCTCCCAGCAGGCGTTTTCTCATTGCTAATGCTTGCTGATGCAAAGGTTCGGCTTCGGCGTACTTTCCTTGTAAATAATAGAGATATGCCAAGATGTGGAGGCTTTGGGCGATGTCGGCATGTTCTTCTCCTAAGCGGGTTTTGACTGTTGATAAACACTGCACATACCAAGGTTCTGCTAACTTATACAAACCCTGTCCTTCATAAAATATACCCAAGCCAACAAACACCCAAATTAAATCTTTATCCTTGATAACATGAATTAATTTTTGGGCTACTTCTTGGAGATGAGGAATAGTATCTTGGAATGACTCGATAAATTCATGGGTGGGAGTTGGAGGAATTTCTTTGGCCTTTTTTACCATCGCTGCGGCAAAAGTTTGTTTAAATTCCACTTCTAACTCTTCCCCTCCAGCAAGGAGGCTAATTTGTGCTAACTTCCCTTGGAAAAATTGCCGAATTAACGGATGAATTTGATAACAAGCGTTTTTCTCTTCTAATCTTTGAATAAGATGACGTTTGTAGAGTTGCTTTCTCGCTTCCGTTACATCTACCTTTTCCCAATTCAGCAACTCACTGGTAGACTCTACCAATTGCCAAGGTATGACATCAGGGGCAAATAAACTCAACAACGCACCGACAAGCTGAGTTTTTTCCTCTAGTTCTCGCCAGCTTAATTCAAAGGCGGCTTTCACTCCTAGCTGTGCTGCACTCAGAGTTGGCTGTCTCCGTTCTAGTGCTTCATCTTCTAGATGCTGCGCTTTCAGCCGTTCCCACATTTCTGCTAAGGATAAATCTGGATCTTCAGCTAAATACTGTCCGACTAATTCCAACCCCAAGGGTAAATATCCCAGCCATTGACACAAGTCTTTAGCGGTTGTCTCTTCCCGTTGTATGCGCTTTTCACCCACAAAAGCTGTCAGCAGTTCTAAAGCTTTGATTTGCGGTAGTACATCTAAAGAAATTTCTTGGACAAAATTGGGGTTGAGGTTGCGTAACCGGGTAGTGATGAGTACCCGGAAGCGGTTGGTTGTCGGCTGTACTTCTCGCAGATTCTCTAAATTACAATACTTCGGACAAAATTAGGCAGCAATAACGCCGTAAGATCGTAGGCTTTGGTAGTTAGGATGAGATTTAATTACAGTCGCACAAAGGCCTAACTTTGAAATAAACGTGTCGAGCAAATGGTCATTAAAAGAGC
Organism: Calothrix sp. NIES-2098; assembly: GCF_963875125.1. Lineage (NCBI taxonomy): Bacteria > Bacillati > Cyanobacteriota > Cyanophyceae > Nostocales > Calotrichaceae > Calothrix > Calothrix sp. NIES-2098. The sequence goes on along the minus strand of NZ_CAWNKJ010000001.1, from coordinate 4,909,647 downwards.
GTCGTTTGACACTGGCCATTGAAAAGACAAAGGGTTGTTGACCCGACTGCTGTCGATAAGCATCGAGCTTGGCAAGATTTAAGGCAGTGAAACTGACATTGAAATGAAAATCAAGTTTTTTAACATCACGGGCTTGACAATCACTCAGTCCGGTAAACTGTTTAGCATCACGGAAGATGAATTCGATTTGAAAGCGCAGTTTGTAGAAACGATAAATTTCGTCTGGCGATTGGCTGATATCTGTCGAGAATAAGACAGCATAACTCGGTTTGTGAGGCTGACGGCGGTCAAGTAAATAAGCCAGGCGTATCTTGCGTTTGAGTGAAACGTGCCATACAACAGATGTGTAGAGTTCAAGCCCTGATTGCAGTTCGCGTACCCAACTCAAGCGAGTAGGGTCGGCTAGATCAACTTTGCCATCATATTTACGTTTAGCTCCCCGTGCTTTTTGTTCACCTTCAAACACATATCGTAGATTCGCATCTCGGCGCAGTTTACTAATCACATCGAGCTTGAGCGCCCTCACCCCTGTGACAAATGCTTCCTTGGCATATGCTCCATCCACAGCAAGATAGCGAACTTGGGGAGGTAATTGAGGTTGAGTAATTTCCAGGTGGTGAAGATAGTAGTCCATCCGTGTCAGTTCTGGACAGAAGCCTTGGTCAAATGTTTGTTCAGCAAGCAGACCAAAGCCCACTTCAGTTTCTACATTTATCACCGCCACCAAGGACACTTCCAATCCTTTCTCGACTCGATTGTGACTACCATTGTAAAATTGGTCAAGTCCAAAGGTCTTTTTCCCACTTTTGGCAATGAATGAGCAATCCATCACGGCGATCATCTGGTGCTGTAAAGAGTTTGCTGCTTTGATAATTTCTGCGTTGAACTGGGCGAAGTCAAACTGTCTGTGAAACTGTCGTCGATAGGTTTTCTCGCTCAAACTGCTGTAGCGACTCAAGTTGGTAAAATTTACCTTGCCACATGTAATTAATATCGTTGCAAACAGCGTTGTCATCACCTTTACTCCCGGTTTGCCCAAAACGCCCATTTTTTCCACCAGGCTTTGTATAATTTCCATACAGCTATCGTTCCTGTGCTTGTTTCTTCTAATCAGCACCCTAATGGATCGATAGCTTTCTTGTCGATTGGCTCAACTCAAAACTGTCCGGAGTATTGTAAATTAGTGACATCATCAAATACTACCAACACCAAACCCTCGGATGGTTGCCAATGCTGCCAACACCATCGTACTTGTTCTTGGAGGTTCAGCAATTTTCCGCCTAACTCTTTTGGGATTTCTTGACCGATGTACAACAGATAAAATTGCACAATGCTAGCTGCTAAATCCGATTCTCTCCCATTTAGCCAGCAGATACCGCCAGGATAATCGGCTTCATGTCTTAGTGCATACTGGGTTGCTAGTTCTGTTTTACCGACACCACCCATCCCAGCTACCGCCGAAATTGCTACGTTACCCGACTGCTGCAATTTCTGATGGATGTCGGTAAGTTCATTGTCTCGCCCAACAAACTTGACCGCGCCTTTGTAAATTAAATTGTTAGGGATATTTGGTGGAGAAGTCTGTTGTGATGACCCAATATTAATTGTTGGGTTGTTGATGTTAGTCTCGCCACCCTTAATGTTTATCCCTTGCCAATTCTCATTGCTCATTTGCTGCCAAAGTTGAATGTGGGATTACTGATAGTATTAGTGCCACCCTTAATATTTATACCTTGCCAGTTCTCTACTGTTGTAGGACTTTGCGCTTTAATAGTTGCGGTTAACTCTGCAATAGCCTTTGCTAGTTCAGGGTTAGCTTGTGCAGCAGTGCTGGCTTGATTTCCTAATGCTTCGACAGCTTCCTTAATTTCCGGGTCTGCTGCTGCTGCTTTTTTTACCTCTTCTACTAATACAGCTTCACCAATATCTTCTCGTTCTGCTGGTGGTAAGGCTGCTTGTGCGGCTGCGGTTTCTAAAGCTGCGGCTGTTTCGGGTGATTTAGCTTTAAGAACTTGCTTGGCTTTGTCTAAACCAGCATCCAAAGCCTTTTCTGTTGACCAATCGATGACTTTATTACCGATTAAAGTTAAAAGAGCGATCGCACCGACGGTAATTGGTTCCATAGTAATTTGGTACGATATTAGACCATTAAAAACGATTATAAGGAATTTTTTCAGTAAACTTAGGGAGAGAACAAGATAAACTTAGTAGCACAACAATTTTCTGCCTCTAACCAGGATATTTCTTGCTCTCAGCCTGAGTCTGAGAATAGTTTTTTCTCAAGATGTGATGCGGTTTAAGCTCAGAACTCCATTAATGAGGCTTTTAGCTCCGTTAATGAGGCTCAGAACTCCGTTAATGAAGCTCGGAACTCCATTAATGAAGCTCGGAACTCCGTTAACGAGTCTTTTAGCTCCGTTAATGAGGCTCAGAACTCCGTTAACGAGTCTTTTAGCTCCATTAATGAGGCTTAGAACTCCATTAATGAGGTTCGGAACTCCGTTAACGAGTCTTTTAGCTCCATTAATGAGGCTTAGAACTCCATTAATGAGTCTTTTAGCTCCGTTAATGAGCCTTAAAAGTGGAATCTCATATCAAGTTCGGATCAACACTTGTCATTGCGAGCGAAGCAATCTCAGCCCTTGCGATTGCTTCATTCCGCTTCGCTCCATTCGCAATGACATTGTGTAATTAATTCTGCTTGAGTACTTACCATTTTGAAAAAAGAATGCGACAGATGAGTAGGGGCACGGCATCCATAATCTTTTGGTATATCAAATGATCTTACTGATGCCGTGCCCATACAAAGAATTTATCTGTCACAAAGATTATTTGAATTGGTATTAAATCAGCAAAAAAGAAATTAAATATCAGCCAAGATTTAGCGATCGCTACTTATTCTAAAACATACTTCTCAGCCACTTTCCAATAGCGAGAGAACCGCTTCAGGTCAATATACCCATCGTAATCAAAAAACGGTTCTACCTCTAACACTTCCATAACTAAAGCAGATTCAACTTCCTTGCAGATATTCGCAAAGCGCGGGCTAGGACTTGCGGTGGTGACAATTAAATCGGCATTATGCTCTTGAGCAAAGGCGATAATTTCCTGGGCTACATTACCACGCCGAATTTCAACAGGTAACTCTAGCAAGCATTCGTAAATAAAGGTGATACGTTTAAGGCTCAGTTGCCATTCTTCTATCAACGCATCGTCCCAAACCCAGATAGCTGGTGCGTCGGGATATTTTTGCAGTGCAGGATTGTGGGGACTTAAACAGTCGCCATGTACCCAAACTATTGGTTTACTCATCAGATTTTATTACGAGCGATCGCCTATTGTATGTTAAGGGACTGCCAGAAAATAAATTATCCAATTTACTCAAATAATAATATTCTTCCTCCCCCTGCTCCCTGCTCCCTGCCCCTCCGCCTACAAATTTTTTAGCTGAAATTCCCTAACCACCACTCACAGGTGGAATTAACACGACTTCATCGCCATTTTGCAGGGGTGTATCCGGTTCGACAAATATTAAATTAATCCCAAAGCGGGTAATATCTCGCAATTGGCGCAGTTCTGGATGTTCCGCAATCAAGCGATCGCATACTGCTCTCACTGGCGTACCATTGGGAAATTCTAACACCAGTTCTGATGTTTTATAAGCTTCTTGGTAAGCTGCAAATAACTTCACGGTTACGGTAATAACAGAATTAGACATAAACTTTTATTATTCCCCAGCCATAAATACGGGGATTTCTAGTTTTCAGATGGCAATCTCCCTGCTAGGTTTTCACCTACACAAGGTAATCTCATTATGCTTTAGACTTAATTTTGAAACATGAAATTCTGTAGGAATTATATTACTATTTTCGACATCATCAAGTTACATTTTTTTTCTAGCCCCTTTGATAAGTGGCTAATGATGGCTTTAGTAAAATAATTAAAACTGGAATTATATAAATTTTTTATTATATATAATAATTAAGTCTTTTAGTAGAGAAAGTCTGAAAACAAGTTAGTAAAGTTAACTAAGACATATGCAAATAGAGATGTAACATTACATGATGAATAGTGATGAAAACTGCCATTGCATGATTTTTTGATGTGTTTGTTTGCCAAGTTAATTGATTGAATCATTAAAGGTATTAAAAGTAAAATGCAATCTGAATTCAACTTTTTTCAGCACTGGTATCCTCTCACACCAATTAAAGATCTAGACCCCAATAAACCAACCCCAGTAACGCTTTTGGGACTTCGTTTAGTAATTTGGCAGCCTAAATTCTCTGAAACTTACCAAGTATTTTTAGATCGATGTCCGCATCGCCTAGCCCCCTTGAGTGAAGGAAGAGTTGACGATAAAACAGGCAATTTAATGTGTAGCTATCACGGCTGGCAGTTTGATTCCGAAGGAGTTTGTACTCATATTCCCCAAGCAGAAGATCCAGAAATTGTCACTAAAAATCAACAAAATTTCTGTGCAGTTTCGCTACCTGTGCGCCAAGAAAATGATTTACTTTGGGTTTGGCCAGATGCGAAATCAACTGAAAATGCTGCTGCTACACCTTTACCTTTATCACCTTTAGTAGATGCTAGTAAAGGTTTTGTCTGGGATTCCTTTGTACGTGACTTAGAATACGATTGGCAAACCCTTGTAGAAAATGTCGCAGATCCCAGCCATGTTCCTTTTGCTCATCATGGAGTGCAAGGCGATCGCCAAAAAGCAAAACCCATTCCGCTGAAACTCGTACAATCAACGCCAAACTTGATTGAGGTAAATACTGACAGATTCTTTAAAACCACAATCACTTTTGAACCACCTTGCCACTTAGAGTATGCAATTAGGATTGGTGATTCTGACAAGCAGATGGGACTGATAACCTACTGCATTCCCGTTGCTCCAGGTAAATCAAGGATTGTCGCGCAATTTCCCCGCAATTTTGCCAAAACAATGCATAATTTAATACCTCGTTGGTGGAATCATATCAAAACTCGAAATGCGGTTCTGGATGGAGATATGATACTTTTGCAACAACAAGAGTACTTTCTGCAAAAAATAACATCAGTTGAAAGCTGGAAAACTGCTTACAAACTACCTACAAGCGCCGATCGCTTAGTCATTGAATTTCGCAATTGGTTTGATAAGTATTGTCACGGGCAACTCCCTTGGAGCGAAGCGGGAATTAAAGTTCCAGACAGCCCAACAATCAATGAAGATCGCTCGGTGATGTTAGATCGCTACAAACAACATACTCAGCATTGTAGTAGCTGTCGTGGGGCGCTGAAAAATATCGAGCGCTCGCAGGTCGGACTTTTAGCGTACTTTATCACAGTAGTATCAGTAGTTGCCGTTCTCCCTGATGCGCTGCGAGTCAAGCTAGGCTTACCTCTAATGATTACAGCCCTCTTCAGTTTAGGAGTTTACGCTTGGTTAAAATTCTGGCTTCGCCCTAAATTTTACTTTGTGGATTATATACACTCCCAGAGATAATTGCGCAGATGGCAGTAGGCGAAGTTACTCGTCTATTGCTAGTTTTCCTTACAGGTGCAACACCAGAAATTCTAATTTGAGTAAAGTGCGATCGCAAGAAAATAGGACATAAAAATTTTAATTATCGTTCGGGATAATCGAGATTTATATTCACAAACATATTTTCGATATGAATTAACAAAAATAAGATGATTTAAGTATATTTATTTTGTCACTTTTATCTTTCAAAAAACTCAAAAAAATATTAGATACTGGCAGAATATAGGAAACAAATATTGTAATTTTCACTATCTAAAATCTGACAGTTACCTAATATAGCTATGACGTTTTTATTAAATTCTCACAATGTCTTTGACTATTTAACTAAACATCACCTTTATACTCAAATAGAAAAAGACCAAATTGAGATAGAGTTGAAAGCTGCCAAAAATTTTAATTTATTACTAACCCTGCCAAATAATCAAAAGCTGTTGGTTAAGCAAGAACGACACAATCACGAAGGAAAAGCATCTGGTGAATTTTTAAGTGAGTGGCGAATTCAAGAATTCTTACAAAAATTTCCCGAACTCAATCATCTTCAGCTTTCGCTACCACAAGTACTGCATTTTGATGCAGAAAATTCCATTATGGTGTTTAAATATCTAGATGATTATCAAGATTTAATCGAATTCTATAGTAACGAACAGAATTTTTCAGTGGAAATAGCTGTGTCCATAGGCACTTTCTTAGCAACAATTCATCGTCATACTTTCAATAACCAAGAATATCAAGACTTTCTGGTTGACAATTTAGACAACTCTAGAACAGAACAGGTAAAAACAACGATTAGAGGATTGGAAAGGATAGAACCGGAAATTTTCGGTTTAATACCTGCTGATGGGTTGAGGTTTTTTTCCCTATATCAACGCTATGAAAGCTTAGAAGCATCTCTCAACAATTTAGGTAACGCTGTTATTCCTTGCTGTTTAACTCACAACGATCTGAAGCTAAATAATATATTAATCTATAAAAATTGGCAGCAATCTAATAACAGTATTATACGCTTAATTGATTGGGAACGTTCTGCTTGGGGAGATCCAGCTTTTGATTTAGGAACGCTTATTAGTAGCTACGTACAATTATGGCTGGGTAGTTTAGCGATTAGTAAATCTTTAAGCCTTGAGGAATCTCTAGGTTTAGCGATGACTCCCTTAGAAAAACTTCAGCCTTCAATTGCAACATTAACCCAAGTTTATTTACAGACATTTCCACAAATTTTAGAACAACATCCTGATTTCTTGCTGCGGGTAATGCAATTTACAGGTTTTGGTTTAATTCAAGGAATTCAGGGAATGATTCAGTATCAGAAATCTTTTGGCAATGCAGGTATTGCTATGCTTCAGGTAGCTAAAACCTTATTATGCCGCCCAGAACAATCAATACCAATAATTTTTGGTACTAGTGAATTAATTCAAAAAACTGCTTTAACTGCTTAAAACATTTCATCATAAATCAATAATTATGCAATTACTCAACACAACTCAAACTCAGCTTCAAACTGAGATAAATACGCAATTGCTGGATGTTTTAGAAGATATTGTTAACAAAGTTGAAATTCAATCTGATTTTTCGATTCGCCATCCAGATTATAAACCAGTGGAACTACCTGCTGATACAGTTGAAAGGTTTCAGAAACTGCCTGAAAAAATACAACAGAAATATCTAAGTCTAGAACTGCGAAGTTTTCTCTACGGTATTTATTACAACGGTGCTATGCGAAAAGCACTAGCAGCAGATACAGAAGAAAATAAACTCCCTTTGGATTTAGAAAATAATACTGTTTTGGGAATTGATGTCGGGTTTTATCAGCAATTACATGAAAGCAATTCTGGAGAAGGCTATTTTGATCCTGGCTGGTCTATTTTGAGACAGGAACCTGATGGGAGTTTAGCAGTCACTAATGGTAGTTTAAGGCTGCATATTCAGCGAGATAAGCATCTGCAAGTATCTGAACAATCTGCTTGTCCGGGTGATTATGTAGCTATCCGAATGCCTAAGAATCGAGTGCAAAACGGCTTTTATATGGCAGTTAGCAATGCAGGTTTTCGTCGTCTTGAATACACAAACAGCGAATCAATAACAGTGAGAATATATTTTAATCTCACTCCTGAAGGTGCTGTAGCGATGATGGATAGTCTTACCCGACAACTAAATGAGATACTAATTCCTTTTAGTTTTAAAGTTTTGTACAATCCAAAGCAGTATGAACGCTATGATTCAGGAGTTTTGTATTTTGATAAGAGAGATTATGAAGCTGTTGAGCCAGTTTTAAAGGCTGTTTATACAGTGCATAAATCACATTTTAAGACAGAAATCCCCCTATTTACTATGCATATAGCATCGGGGTTGGGGTTAGCAGAAGAACCAGACCAAAAGTTTGCTGAACGTGAAAGTTTTGGCATGAATCGTTGTCAGATTGTGGCGAATGGGTTGTTGTCAGCTTGGCAACAAGCAGATAACTCAACCGCAGGAAGGATGAAGTCTATTCTTAATGAATTTTCTCGTTTAGGTATTGATTTTCAACGGGTTTATTTGAATGCTAACTCTGAAGATATTTATAGGGTGTTTTAATAGCTAATAAATATTCAACAATATAATTTAGTTTGAAGTCTCAAAATATTTTGAGACTTTTTTATTTTAAAATTTTCGTATGACATATCTGATTGAGTTTTGTCCCTTTAATCGACAGAATTTAACTTGAAAATTATGCTTGATAATTAGAATTTTTATTCTGGATGCGCGATCGGTATAACCGAATTCTAACCAAGAAAGCATTAGTAAGTTTTTAGCATTTTTACGAGCAAAAGTGTTATTTTTATGGTCTATTAATTAGTTGTATACATCTAGGCATATCAATTTTAAATAAATACAATTTGATCGGGAATCAAAAATAAAAAACGATTCCAAGTAACCAAAAAAACGTAATTGGAGAAAACTCAAATGGCTGATATTAAGATTAACGACATCAAACTTAATGTTGCTGAATTATTTCTCGATTCTGAAAGCTTTTTGAATGAATTGAGCAACGATGAACTAAATCTACGAGGAGGAATGCAGATTGCCAGTACCAAGAGCTATTACTGCGGAACAGTTACAACCAATGAATTTAGCACTGATAGCGTAGGATGCCGTACCAATCCAGTGGCTAAGTAACTAGTCTAATTAAACATAGGGTGGGTACTAACCCACTCTATGAACAAAAATTTTAATTTCATTAGCCATTTCAAACAAACACAGTCTCGATATTTGAAAAATAAAGGAGAGTTTTTATGGCTATTAATCTCAACTATAAAAACTTATTTAGTTACTTAAAAGAGACCGCTATCTTTACACAAGAAGAATTAGCCTATATGAAAGTTGATGTCAAATATAGCAAAAATTCTTATTGGCTCATAGAAGTAGCTGAAAACAATTACAAGCTAGTTATTAAACAAACTCCTAATTATCATAGTCACGATCGGGACGAGAGAATTGATAAAGAACGAGAGATTTATAAGTTTTTACAAGTAGAAACAAATTTGTACTTTATTTCATCACTAACCCCAGAAATAATATATTTCGATGAGATGAATTCGATTTTGATATATAAATATCTTGATAGATATATCAATTTAGAAAGTTATTATATGAATAATAATAATTTTCCCCATACCATTGCCGAATTAATTGGAAATACTTTAGCAAAACTGCATAAAGAAAGTATCAGTTCGGAAAAGTTCTACAAATTTTTAACTAAGTATTCAGCAGAAAAAATCCCTTATCAACTTTCTTACCCTGATTATATTTCCGAGCATCTATTTCAGCGCTTGAAGCCTGAGAATTTAAAGAAGACTCCAACTTATGTTTGGAGATTTATCGGAAATTTTCAAAAAGCTGATGCTTTAATAGAAGTAATTAAAGATCTGCTGTTTCAGCATCGCCGTTGTTGTTTAACGCACAACAATATTCAATTTAAAAATCTCTTAATATCTAAGAACTGGCATACCTTATCATCAGATCTAAATCATAATGAAGAAAACCTAATTAAGCTTATTGATTGGGAAACTTGTAGCTGGGGCGATCCGGCTTGCGATTTAGGTAAAGCAATTGCTGGCTATTTTCTATTTTGGCTTAATAGCATGATTATGCATCCTACTATTGAGATTAAAAAATCTATACAGCTAGCCGCTATTCCTTTAGAAGTTGTTCGCCCTTCGATTGTAGCCACGATTAAAGCTTATATCAATGCTCACACAAAGGTTTTAGAAGGTTATCCTGAATTTCTCAGACGTGTTATTCAATTTGCTGGGCTTGCTGTAATTTATCAACTATTAACAGAATTTCAATTTCAGCCAGAGATAGCTCTATGCCATCAAGAAGTTTATTTTTATATTGCGGCACAATTACTTTGTAAACCAGAAAAATTTATGGCTATTTAAAGTATTTGTATTTAAGAGCTTTACCTATTATTTTATAATTAATATTAATTATGCTGGAATCAAAAGATTACTTAAAAGATATTACCACAAATATTAAAATTGATCCATTAAAATTCTGCATCAGTCATTCTTACTTGTCTTATAGAGAAACTTCTGCTACAACTTTGGAACAACTGCAAAAATTGCCACTAGAAGTTCAGTTTAGTTACTTTAATTCACAGTTATTAGATTTTTTATATCAAACTTACTTTAAAGGTTTACAAATAGTAGAATACGCTCAATTTTACAAGACAAACGAGCAAATTTTAGAAAAAATAGCCTCCCAAGAAATAGACTGGGAATTTTATGAGAAACTGGACAAAAATAATCAAGGAAAAGGTTGGTTTCATCCGGCTTTCCATCTCATAAGAGAAGAGGCTGATGGTAGCCTCGCCGCAGAATTTGATGATGTAATTATAAACATACAACGAAAGACTCATCTTCCTCCAGTACTACAATCAGCTAGCATAAATGATGCGGTATCAATATTTTTACCTAGTAGCTATATTGGTAAATACAATTATCATGCTAATGGAGATAATCTTGGAGGTTTACCACCTTATAATCGTTTCGTTTACACAATACTAGTTTATTTTAACTTCAGTTCTAAAGCTGCAATTTATTCCATGAATTGTGTAACCACAAAGTTGAATGCAGCTAAAATTCCCTTTGTTTTCCATGTATTGCACAATCCTTTGAATTATAGATTTTATAACTCTGGAGTTCTGAAAGTTTTTGCTTACGAATACAATCCCGATATATACAAAGACTATATTTTGCCAGTCTTACAAACAATTTATGCAGAAAATAAATACTATTTTCGCGAAGAAGTTCCGATATTTACTAAAAAAATTGCACCTGGTATTGGTTTAGCTGAACGTCCAAATACTGAAATAAAGTTGAGAAATTCACTAGATTCTGAAGGTAATTATTGTGAATTTGTTGCTGATGCTTTGTTAGAGGCTTATCAGAATAATGATAATTCGCCGGAGAAGCGAATGAAATATATACTCAGAAAATTTGAACAATATGGAATTGATATAGAGCGCCCCTATCTCAATCCTAATGCAGAAGATATTTATACACCATTGGTATAGAGCTAATGCTAATTAAATCTTGATGAGAAGCCTACACTCACCACGCTGGGAGTGTAGGATTCATGCTATTGCTCTACAATTGTTTAATAACCTCTACATGCTCTATTTGCTGCTTTACCCACTCAGCAAAAAATGCTGACATAATTTGATAACGCAACTTCTCATTCAATTCTGGTTGAATAATCTCTTCTAGCATAATTAAATGTACTCCCTTAGATGTAATAATTGGCTTGAGAAGTTGGGGAGGTTTAGCAGCAAAAACAGTAGCAGAAATTTCTGGCTTTAAATCCTGACGATTGACTTTTCCTCGATATCCACATTTGCGACGTAATTCTGTATCTTGTATGTATTGGTGAGCAACATCATAAAAACTAATTTCACCCTCCATAACGGCATAAAATAGTTCCATAGCTAAGTCTTCATCATCCAACACCACTTCATATATCACTGCACCAGCGTAGTCTAGTTGATTTTCAAAAAAATAGGGTTCAACTTTATCTGCAAACAGATGTTGGGCTAACTTATTAGCAAGTAAATTAGCGTAAACTAATTCTTCAAAATCATCTACAGAGAGAGCGCGTTCTTCTAACCATTTCCAGGTATCTTCAGCAGTTGCTAATTCATACATTAAGCGGAAAGTATCTGCTGCTTTTTGAAGTTCTTCAGTCTCTATTTTTATACCCATATCGGACACAGTATTTTCAATTATCTTGCGGGTAATAATTTTTTCAATAAAATCGGGAATTTGGCAGCATTGCTTGACAATATGTAGAATATCTTGGTTAGCAATTGTGATAGTCTTTAACATGATTTCGGTCTAAAAATAAATATCGATTACATAAAGTTAGGAGCAGCTATTAACTGTTAATCTCCCTGTTGCAACTGTTTAAATGGATCGAGGATAAAATTAATAATCCGACGCTGACGTACAATTACTTCTGCTGTTGCTGTATCGCCAGGACGTAAAGGTATACATTTATTTTTACCATGGATACAATTACTCTTCAGGGAAATTTCTAAGTTATATGCAGAGAGTTTTCCATTAGGTGTATCCACTTCTGATGTAGTTGGGGAAATTTCTAATAATTCTCCTTCAAGAATTCCATAATCTTGAAATGGATAAGCATCAAATTTAATTTTTACTGGCAATCCTTTGCGTAAAGAACCGCTTTCAGATGTTGGCATTTGCGCCCTAATAATTAAAGGTGAACCTTCTGGAGAAATCTCTGCAATCATTGTTCCAGGTTGAACGACTGCACCCGGACGTTGAATTGGTAGTTGAAATACTCTACCAGCGATGGGAGATTTTAATACTCGTTGCTGCAATTGCAACTGTAAGCTATTGATTTGACTATTAGTTTGAGCAACTTCTGCTTGTAACGTTGTCATTTCTGTTTCTAAATTATTTAATTGTTCCTCGCTTTTGAGTAGAGCCAGTTTTCCAGAATGAGTTAAGGTTTGATAACTTCTTTGCTGTTCTTTCAAGCGCAAATATGCTTGTTCAATTTCTGCCTTTGCTTGACGAATTGTGCGTTGATAACTACTTTGCTGTTCGGCTAGACGTAGATTAGCTTGTTTAATATCTGATTTGCTTTGTTCGTATACTCTCTGTCTGTCTTTAGCTATATCTCGCTTATCTACAACATGAATTTCTGGGATAGCACCTGCTTGTTTAAGTTGGCTGTAGCGTTCTACCTCTCTTTGAGCACTTGCTAAACTATTTTCTAATAATTTATTTGCAGTGTGAGCTTGTTCGATAGTCTGCTGTGCCTGATTAACTTGGGTAATTTTTTCGGCTTTTTGGATTTCATAGGAATTTTTTAAAGCCGTTAAATTTTGCTGCGCTTGCTCGATTTGGGACTGTTTTTCTAACTCTTGGGCTTGATTTTGTTGTTGCTGAGTTGCTATAGTTACTACTAGCTGATTTTTTAAAAGATTTAATTGCGATCGCCTATTTAATTGCCCTTCTAATTTATCTTTTGTTTGGCGTAATTCTGCCTGGACTAATTCTGAATCTAATATCAATACAGGTTCTCCAGGTTTAACTAGATCCCCTTCTTTAACTGGGATAGAAGTTACTGTTCCTGGTACTGCGCTATCTAACTTAACTGTTTTACCCTTTGGCTCAAGTCTTCCCTTGGCTGTACCAGTTTCATCTACTTTAGATAGCATCGCCCAAGGCAGAGCAATAGATACAAAACTCAGCAGAAAATATAACATTCCCCTTGTCCAAACTTGGGGTAAGCTATCAAGTATATCTTTAGTATGTTCAGACCAATCATCAGCTAATTTAGTTACATTTATCGATGAATTGTCTTGCTCTTCGTATTCATTAATTGTAGTTGCAACTTTATCATTTAATATCTCTGACATTATGTATCCTTTAAGTTGAAATCTAGCAGGGATAACAATTCTGTATCATTTGTGAAAAACTCACTATTGACTGTATACAGTATTTTAATTTCTGATTTAGAACTGCTATATGAGTTAGAAGTTAAAATTTAAATTATGTAATAATTACGTTATGCTGATGCGTCTAACTGTTGCTGATTGAGATAAAAATAATGTCCGCGTCTTGCCATCAATTCTTGGTGATTTCCACTTTCAATCAACACGCCTTTATCTAATACCAAAATCAAATCTGCATTTCTGACGGTGGAAAGACGATGGGCAATTACTAAGGTAGTTCTTCCCTTGAGAATTGTGTTGAAGTTCTTCTGAATAATGCGTTCTGACTCTGTATCTAAATGAGAAGTTGCCTCATCTAAAATTAATAAGCGAGGATTACCTAATAAAGCTCTAGCTATGGCAATTCTTTGCCTCTGTCCTCCAGATAGCATCCCTCCGCCTTCACCAATTTGGGTTTCATAACCCATTGGCAATTTTTTAATAAATTCATCAGCACCAGCTAGCTTTGCCGCTTCGATGATTTCTTCTAATTTGGCTCCTGGATGTCCTAAGCTAATATTGTCACGAATTGTACCACCAAATAAAAAGGTATCTTGGTCAACTACTCCAACTTGTTGGCGTAAGGAACGTAAAGAGATATTGGTAATATCGCATCCATCAACTAAGATTTTGCCATCGCTAGGAAGATATAAGCCTAAAACTAACTTAGAAATCGTAGTTTTCCCAGAACCACTACGCCCAACTAGTGCTACCATTTGCCCTGGTTTAATTTGAAAGCTGAGATTTTCAATTACATTAGTATCGCTTTCTGAGTTATAGCGAAATGTGACATTTTCAAACCGAACTTCACCTTGAATCGAAGGTAAGCTTTGTCTGATTTGATGTTGTAAATTCTCCTCAGGTTCGGTGTCTAACACATCATTAATGCGTTCCATTGAAATGACAACTTCCTGCAATTGATTCCACAATACTGCTAAACGTTGGAAAGGGCTAATAATAGTCCCTAACAGCATATTAAATGCCACAAGCTGCCCAATTGTTAACTGATTCTGAATTACTAGATGTGCCCCAAACCATAGCAATGCTGTAGTGACTACTGCTTGAATAGAATTACTAAAAATTTGCAGACGATTTCCAATAATTTGTCCAGCAAAATTAGTTTTAACTGCTTTGTGCAATAACTCTTCCCAATGCCAGCGAACTGTTTGTTCTATGGCTGTCGATTTTACTGTTCTTACCCCAGAAATAGTTTCAATGAGATAACTACTTTCTTGGTTATAAGCACTAAATATTTCCCTAGAAATCTTCTTTAAAAAGGGTGTGGCAATCAATGCTAATAAAAAGAATGGCGGTACAATTACCAAGCACAATAATGCCATTTTCCAACTGTACCAAAACATTAGCCCTAAATAGATAAATACTGTAAGTAAATCTAAGAGGGTTGATAATGCTTCACCAGAGAGAAAACGTTGAATTTTGCGGTTTTCTTGAACTCGAGAAATAATATCCCCAACATAACGAGTTTCAAAAAAACTTAAAGGAAGTTGTAGGGTATGACGGATAAATCCCACAATCAAAGCTACATCTAGCCTATTAGCTGTATGATCTAGTAAATATTGCCGCAAACCTGTTAGTGCTACCCGAAACAGATTGAAAATTAGCAACCCTAAACCTACAGCTGTTAAGGTCAATTCAGAACGCTGCACCACCACTCTATCGAGAATAAGTTGGGTAAATAAAGGTGCAATCAATCCAAATATTTGAATAAAAAGGGAAGCTAGAAATATTTCCAGCATCACCAACCCGTACGGTTTGATTAATTCAAAGAATTGCCAGAAGGGTGTTGTACTCTCTTCGGTATCTTTGAAAAGGGCTGTAGGTTGCAACAGTAAAGTATATCCAGTCCAATCTGCTTTAAATTCCCGATGAGTGAGGGTACGCTGACCAATGGCGGGGTCTGCAACTATCACATATTTCTTGGTGATTTCATAGACAACTATGTAATGCTTGCCTTGCCAGTGAACAATTGCAGGTAGTTTTTGCTTCCCTAGCTGGTCGAGACTAGCTTTGACTGGTCTAGTGTTAAATCCGATACTTTCTGCTGCTGCTGACAATCCCCGCAGAGATGCACCGTTGCGGTCAACATTAGCAATATCTCGCACGCGATTAACACTAAAGCGTTTTCCCCAATAACGAGACACCATCACCAAACAAGCTGCACCGCAGTCTGATGAACTCTGTTGGGCAAAAAATGGATAGTTTTTAGTGACGCGCTGCCATAAATGACCTACTCTTTGTGTGGGGTTGGGAAAGTAGGCTTTGCTAATCTTTTTCTGTAGATTACTTACTGGTGCTGGGGAAGTAATAGTCTGTTCTTCTCGTTTAGCAAACTGTTGTGGCAGATTGGGAGATACTGGTTCGCTGTCAGACTGGACTAACAGGGAATTTCGCGATCGCGCTTTGGTACGTAAATGTTCGTAAATTTGGGGATATTTGCTTATCAATGGTGACAGCGCTTCCCCAGAAAGAAAAGCCAAGTGTAAATTGACACTAGCTCTTGCTGCATAAGCTTTAAAACCAGCTTCCTGAAATAAGGTAAATTCACCAAATGATTCTCCTACCTCCAAGGTTGCAATCAGTTCACCTGTTTCATCAAGCAATCTGACTTTACCTGCAAGTACGATGTAGATACCTGGTTCAACATCTGTTCCTTGCCAAAATTTCCCTACTTTGGGTGTAAGAGATTTAACTTGGGTAAGGCAGGGCTGTAAGTCTTCTGAAGAGAGAGAATAACCCAAGACAGTACATAATTGCTGCAAAGACAGCAACTCTGATATATATTCCGCCATGACATGAAATCTTGTATTTCTACTTAGTTTTTATGTGTATTTATTTTTCTGATTCCAAAAGAAAAAATCCGGAAAAATTCAGTGATTTTTCGGATTTAAGATCGGAAATCAAGATTTTTTGTCCTGTGGTTTTTTCTGTATTTTCACCTGTAGATGGGTTGGGTTTGGGAATTGTTGATAATCCCATCTGTTTGAGGACTCGCTTGAGATGGCGATCGCTAACTTCAATACCCAATTCTTTTGCTAAATGCTTTCTCAACCAGCTGACTGTCCAACGTCTAAACCCATAACCATAATCTCTGGGGCTTTGCGAAAGCAACTCTTGTAAGCGTTCTAAATATTCCTGATTAATAGCTTTCGGACGACCAAGAGGACAATCTTGCCATTGGTGCGCCATCCCACTCCGAGCAATATGCATCCAATGCCGTGCTGTTGCCGGACAACATGCTACTATCTGACAAATTTCTGTTTGAGTTTTGCCTTCATCTGCCAACAACATAATTTCTATTCGCTGACGATAAGACTCAGACAAATCCTCTTGGAGATTTTTTTGCAGCAGTTTGCGCTGAAATGATGTTAAATACTTACCCGACCCAATATTTGGGAAATTAACTTCAGGTTGCTCAAAATCTTTTGACATCACAGTATCGGCTGTTTATTCCCTATAGATTGACTGATAAACTTTATATGCACCCTGACAGTTAAAGCAGATCTAACCGTAAAAATCGGTATATCTTCAGTTCTTCTGAGTACGTTGTATAAGACAAACACAAGTTTTTCTGCCCCCCAAAAGTCAATACTTTGGGAATTGATACTAGTAACTACACAGAGAATAAATATTTTTCCGTAAAAATTTTATTTAGTGCGATTAAGCGAGTAAATGCGCTATTGAACAGAGGTTGCGTGCTTGGCGCGAAATCTTGCTAGCTACGTAGTCAAAAAATCTTTGCGACATATAATATCATGTCCGCCAAATTACTTGTGATATGTCATTGTGAGTGGAACGCAGTGGGACGACGCAATCGCAAAGACTTTGGGATTGCTACTCTTCGAGAACGCTTTCAGCGAACGCTTCGCTCGCAATGACGACTGTTTAACCGGACATGATATAAATTATTCGTAAGGGCACAACAATGTTGTGCCCTTAGCCATCGGCCGCATTATTCTATTAACTTTCTATGAGATTTTTAAATGACAAATGACTGTTAAAAAATCTGATCCAAGCGCTGAAAATCTCGCTGCACCTCATTCCATAAAGCTTTGTTATTGGGGTCTGTCTTCAGGGCTTTTTTGAGATAAATTCTGGCTTTCAGCACCTGATGTTGCTCGATTAGTACCCGTCCCCAAACTTGATAGGCAATAGCTTGCCACTGGCGAACTTCAGCATCGTCTGGTAAGCGATCTGCCAAAGCTTCTACGAGTGCGATCGCTTGCGGATACCGTTTTTCTTTTAAAAACCGCTGCAACTGTTCGTAAGTCTTCCACTTGAGCCGCTGTTCTATGTCTGTGACACTTGGCGGCTTTGGTGTTGTCGCTTGTTGAGTTTTCACCGAAGCTGCTGGTGGTTTCTCCTGCGGTGTTGCTGTTGCCTGTTTTTCCTCACGCGCAGACACCTGCGATTGACTCGAAGTACTCACAGTATCCTCAGGTATAACTACCGTCAGTAGGAGTTTGTAGGCTTCTGTCAATGCAATAAATTTATCTTTAGCTTTGTTGTCAGCAGGGTTGATGTCGGGATGATATTGCTGCGCCAATCGTCTGTAAGACGCTTTGATGTCGGCAAAAGAGGCCCCCGATCTTAAACCCAATACACGGTAGCAATCTCCAAGATCCATCTTGAGCTATTAGCTATCAAATATTCAGCTTCAAGCTTGTGGCTTAAAGTCTGAGGTAATTAATAATAAAGATTTATATTTTAATTGAAAGTTCACGATTGACAATTTATTTTGTGTATGGGGCAAACAAGGAGTGTGGGAAGTGTGGGAGGATGGGGGAGATGGGGAAAGCTAAGAAAGTATGTTTATTTTCTCCCCTCTCTCCCCACACTCCCCCATCTCCCTATTACGGACGTTCTTCAATTACACGGTCAATCAAACCGTATTCTTTAGCTTCTTGGGCAGACATGAAAAAGTCACGATCCATGTCTTTTTCAATTTTGGCTAAAGTTTGACCAGTGTTGTTGGCATAAATCTGATTGAGCTGGTTACGAATCCGCAGAATCTCTCTAGCTTCAATTTCGATATCCGTTGCTTGGCCGCGGGTGCCACCAGAAGGTTGGTGAATCATAATCCGCGAGTGAGGCAGTGCCATGCGTTTGCCTTTGGTGCCAGCAGCCAACAGGAAAGACCCCATTGAAGCAGCTAAACCAACGCAAATTGTCACCACATCTGATTTGATGTGTTGCATGGTGTCATAAATTGCCAAGCCGGAAGTCACCATACCACCAGGGGAATTGATATACAAATAAATGTCCTTGCCTGGATCTTCCGAGTCCAGGTATAACATAACTGCAATAATTTGGTTGGCAATTTCGTCATCAATGTCTCGCCCTAAGAAAATAATTCTTTCTCGGTAAAGGCGATCGTAGATGCTAATCCAATCTGTAAATTGCCCTCCGGGCATCCGGTAAGGAACTTTAGGAACACCTATAGGCATTTTTGCTACTCCGTTTGTAATTAGTCATTTAGTCATTCATCATCAGTCATTGGTCATTTGTCTCATACAAAGGACAAAGGACAAATGACAAAGGACAAATTAAAGGATGCTTGCAGGCAGAGGTGGATTGGCAAGTTCTTCTTTTTCAAAAACTCGATCGATCAAACCGTATTCCTTAGCTTGATAGGGAGTCATGTAAAAGAGGCGATCCATATCTTTGGTAATTTTTTCTGGGGGTTGGCCAGTGGTGCGAGATATGATGTCAACCATTGAGGCCTTATTTGCCAGAACTTCCTTCGCCCGAATTTGAATATCCGTTGCTTGACCTTGGGCGTAGCTCTTAGGCTGGTGCAGGATAATAGTAGCGTTGGGTAAACTGGCGCGGCAACCTTTAGTACCGGCACCGAGTAGCATCGCTGCCATACCCATTGCTGAACCAATGCAGATAGTGTGGATGGGTGGCTTGATGTATTTCATAGTGTCATAGATGGCGAAGGCTTCGGTTTCAAAGCCAATCGGATCGCCACTATAACCGGATGTGCCAGTGGAGTTGATATAAATTTTAATCGGCTTCTCGGGGTCGTCGGACTGCAAATACAGTAGTTGAGCGACGATTAATTCTGTGACAGCAGGCACCAGGGGCATCCCAAGATAGACAATTCGCTCCTTCAACAATAGGGAAGGTAAATCTGGCGGCGGCGTCCGGTAAAAATTATCGCCGTAGTAGGGGGCTTGAACAGCCTTGATGGGGGAAATGTCCATAGCAACTGATCGCCTGAAATTATGCCGTTAACTGTAATACATACTAGCGCGATGCTAGCTATCTTCAAGGTGTGGATTTCTGGCTAATGTGTCAGGGGGCTGAACATCTGCCAATCCTTAGCTTCTAAGATATTCTTGAATATAAGCTACTGCGATTTATAAGTTGCATATTTTTTCGTTAAGGTTGTCAAGGGTCAAGAGGAGCCAATCACGTGCGGAGGTTCCCTCCATTGAGTGAATTGGCGTTTAAGAGTCAAGAAACTTTGGACTTTTAAAAACGTAATTAATGTATCTGCTTTCCGTAGCTTTAATGTTACGCTTTGAAGTTATTTATAAAAATGTGTATCCTAACTAGGAACTTTGCGTTATGAAAGTTAACTTACAGCCAGTCCTGAATGATAGTAATTTAGATGCCCATCAACCGAACAGTCAGCGTCAATTATCGCTTTCGATTTCGGCAATCGGTGAAATTTTGGATCGCAATGTCCCACTTAATTTATGTTTAATTCTCGATCATAGTGGTTCGATGAATGGGCGACCGCTAGAAACTGTCAAGCAAGCTGCAATTCGTTTGGTTGATAGGCTAAATCCTGGCGATCGCTTGAGTGTTGTGGTGTTCGATCACCGGGCTAAAGTCTTAGTACCCAATCAAGTAATTGAAGATCGAGAACAGATCAAAAAGCAAATTAGCCGCTTGAGTGCTGATGGTGGGACGGCAATTGATGAAGGTTTGCGATTGGGCATTGAAGAGTTAGCTAAAGGGAAAAAAGACACTGTTTCTCAAGTCTTTTTATTAACTGATGGCGAGAACGAACATGGTGATAACGATCGCTGTTTAAAATTTGCGCAATTGGCTGCTAACTATAACTTGACTTTAAATACTTTGGGATTTGGTGACAACTGGAATCAAGATATTTTAGAAAAAATTGCTGATGCTGGCTTGGGTACGCTGTCTTACATTCAAAATCCCGATCGCGTAGTGGAGGAGTTTAGCCGCCTGTTTAACAGAATTCAAACAATTGGCTTGACTAATGCTTATCTGCTATTCTCCCTGATGCCCAATGTCCGATTGGCGGAACTCAAACCGATTGCCCAAGTTTCTCCCGATACGATTGAGTTACCCGTGCAACCAGAAGCAGATGGACGGTTTGCCGTGCGTTTGGGAGACTTAATGAAGGATGTGGAACGGGTGATTTTAGCTAATATTTATTTGGGACAATTGCCCGAAGGTAAACAAGCGATCGCAAACGTGCAAGTCCGCTACGATGACCCTGCTAACAACCAAACAAAGTTATTTACACCCAACATCCCAGTTTATGTGAATGTAACTAAAGTTTACCAACCTGCTGCTAATACTGAAGTGCAGCAGTCTATCCTGGCATTAGCTAAATATCGCCAAACTCAGTTAGCAGAAGCCAAATTACAACAAGGCGATCGCGCTGGGGCGGCGACAATGTTGCAAACTGCGGCGAAAACTGCTTTGCAAATGGGAGATACAGGTGCAGCCACAGTATTGCAAACTTCCGCCACTCGCTTGCAAGCTGGTGAAGAGTTATCCGAAAGCGATCGCAAGAAAACTAGAATTGTCTCAAAAACAGTTTTGCAGGATACTCCTCGCCAATGAAAGTAAAATTACTGTCGGTGCTGAATGATAGTAATGTTGATGTGGCGCAAGCGGCTAGCCAGCGTCAACTGGGCATTTCCATTTCTGCAATTGCTGGGGAATTTGATAGCAATTTGCCACTCAACTTATGCTTGATTCTCGATAAAAGTGGTTCCATGCATGGACAACCCATCAACACCGTGATTCAAGCAGTAGAAGGATTACTCGATCGACTAAAACCAGGCGATCGCATTTCGGTTGTCGCCTTTGCTGGTTCAGCTGAAGTGATTATCCCCAACCAGGTAGTTCAAGACATCGAAAGCATTAAATCACAAATTAAAAACAAACTTAGCGCTAGCGGTGGCACAGTAATTGCTGAAGGTTTGGCGCTGGGAATTACAGAACTGATGAAGGGTACAAAAGGTGCTGTTTCCCAGGCGTTTTTGCTGACAGATGGACATGGTGAAAGCAGCTTGCGAATTTGGAAATGGGAGTTAGGGCCAGATGACAACAAACGCTGTCTAGAACTTGCCCATAAGGCTACTAAGTTCAACTTGACTCTCAACACCTTAGGATTTGGGACGAATTGGAACTCTGATTTACTAGAAAAAATTGCCGATGCTGGTGGTGGAACTCTAGCTTATATCGAGCATCCCGAACAAGCAGTAGATGAATTTAGCCGTTTATTTAGACGGGTTCAGTCTGTAGGGCTAACTAATGCCTACTTGCTATTGTCCTTAATGCCAAATGTCCGGCTAGCGGAACTCAAACCGATTGCCCAAGTAGCCCCAGATACAATTGAGTTACCAGTGGAACAAGAAGCCGATGGACGCTTTGTTGTGCGCTTGGGAGACTTGATGCAAGATGTGGAACGGGTAGTTTTAGCCAATATTTATCTAGGCAATTTAGCTGAAGGTAGACAAGAGATCGGCCACGTGCAAATTCGTTATGACGATCCATCTGTAGATAGACAAGGCTTAGTTTCGGCGATCGCACCTGTGTATGCAGATGTGGTTCGCGTTTACCAGCCAAATCCCAATCCCCAGGTACAGCAGTCGATTTTAGCATTAGCTAAGTATCGCCAAACTCAATTAGCAGAAGCAAAATTACAACAGGGCGATCTTATCGGTGCTGCAACCATGCTGCAAACAGCCGCTAAAACCGCCCTCCAAATAGGAGATAAAGGTGCAGCCACAGTCTTACAAACTTCTGCCACCCGCTTGCAAGCTGGTGAAGAACTGTCAGAAGCCGACCGCAAGAAAACTAGAATTGTATCCAAGACGATTTTACAAGAATAATTTAGCGGAGGGTGGGCGATCGCCTGCCCTTGTAATTCGTAATTTTTGAAATAGCTTACTCTTGGTCGGTTGGTTCCAAAGTAGTGTTAGGCTGCTCACTACTACCGCTTCTGCCTGCTTCTAACTTTTGGCGAATTGCGGCTTGAACTTTCTCATCAAAATCTGGATCTTCTGGACTTGCAATAATCCTGAGTGGACGCTGATTGATTCTTTCCAAGTATGCTTGAAAAGCAGCTCGATCTCCACGATGTTTAAGAAAATACTGTTTCAATTCAGGATCGGACATTGCATCGTAGTTAATTCGGCTCATCAGCAAACTCTCCATTAGGTAAGATTTGGAATTCTAGCTCTTCGTCATACCCAGCTAATATGTATATGTTACCAGTTCGATTATCAATACAAATAAGATGTATAGGCTGAATCATGATGTACGTCAGTTGATAGCTAACGCGATATAAACTCTGCAATTGAGCAACTGTAGGCATTCCGTCTACTCACTCCACCTGTCGCTCATTCTAACAGGTGTTTCTGCTTCGTTTAGGAAATTTGAAGTATTCAGTAATACTCCTAGCCGCTATCATTACAAACTGTTATGAAAATCAATGGCATTCATCATATAGCTATCATTTGTTCTGACTATGAACGCTCAAAAAAATTTTATGTAGAGGTTTTAGGGTTTCCGATTATTCAAGAGACTTTTCGCGATCGCAGAAATTCTTATAAATTAGATTTACGAGTTGGCGAAAATAGCCAAATTGAGTTATTCTCTTTTCCCAATCCTCCCCAAAGACCTAGTACGCCCGAAGCTTGCGGTTTAAGACATCTTGCATTTGCTGTTGATGATATTGAGCAAACTGTTATTGACTTACAATCGCAAGGTATAGAAGTAGAAAATATTAGAATTGATGAAATTACAGGTAATAAGTTTACTTTCTTTAAAGATCCAGATAACTTGCCATTAGAAATTTATGAGTATTAGAATATTTTTTACTCATCTTCTCTTCTTTTGAGCTTTCCACGTTCCTCCGTAAACATAAAACGGGTTATTTTCACTTAGTGAAGTCCAACATTCAGGACAAACAAATATCCATTGACCGCCTTCTTCATATTTCACTCTGTAAAAAATTGATGCAGATTGACTACAGCGATCGCATAATTTAACTCGAATTTTACTGGGCATTTTCCTTATACAAATACAGCATTTACGCACTAGTTGCTAAAATTGCAATATGTTTGACAACATTTGCAAATTCCTCGCTGAAAATTTCTCCTCAGACTTCGCCACGTGGTTGTTAGGTGAACCCATCACTTTAACTGAACTGAGTCCTCAAGAATTATCCCTTGAACCCATTCGTGCTGATGCGCTGATTTTGCTACAGTCAGCACAAAATATACTGCATCTAGAATTTCAAACCCAAATTGATGCTGAAATCCCTTTTCGGATGCTAGATTATCGAGTTCGTGTTTATCGTCGCTTCCCAAAAAAAGCAATGCATCAAGTCGTAATCTATCTCAAACAGACAAACTCAGATTTGGTGCAACAAAATACATTTTCAATTCCTCAGACGCGCCATGAATTTACAGTTATCAGACTTTGGGAACAACCGACTGAAGTATTTATGAAAACGCCTGGACTGTTACCCTTTGCAGCATTCAGCAGTACAATTGAACCAGAATTAGTGCTTAATGATGTCGCACAGCAAATTAACAGCATAACGGAATTGAAAGCTCAAAGTAATATTGCTGCTGCTACAGCAGTTTTAGCTGGTTTAGTATTAGATAAAGAGGTCATTAAACGAGTTTTGAGGTCAGATATTATGCGTGAATCAGTGATTTATCAAGATATTTTAGAAGAAGGTAAAGCTGAAGGCAAAGCCGAAGGTAAAGCCGAAGGTAAGGCTGAGGCTTTACTTGAAGTGGCAAGAAATCTAATTAATACTGGTATGCCATTAGCACAAATAGCAAATGTTACAGGCTTATCAACAGATCGGTTAGAGAATTTACAGGTGGAATTAAGAAGCGACGATAACCAATAAGGTTCATTCTTTCCCGATAGAGTTAGTCTCATGAATATAATAAACAATCGGTGCAGTTAACCTACACCGATCGCTAAATTCGTTTGAATTAAACATTCTATTGTCTTATGCCAATGCTGAAGCCTGAGGTTTAGCAAAAATCATGCGTCCGGCGGAAGTTTGCAAAGCACTGGTGACTACTACTCGCAGTTCCCCGCCTACATAACTGCTACCTTCCTCGACAACAACCATTGTGCCATCATCTAGATAACCGATTCCCTGGCTGGGTTCTTTGCCTTCTTTGAGAATCTTCAAATCAAGATTATCGCCAGGTAAATAGGTAGGACGAACAGCGTTAACTAAATCATTGACATTCAATACTGGTACTTTCTGCACGCTAGCAACTTTTGATAAATTGTAGTCGTTAGTTAGCAGCGTACCGTTGATTTCTTGAGCGAATCGCACTAACTTCGCATCTACTGTGGGAATATCTTCGTAGTCAGATGGGTTGATGAGGATGCGATCGGGATAAGCTTCTTTAATGCGGTTGAGAATTTCTAAGCCTCGCCTTCCCCGCACCCGCTTTTGGTCTTTACTAGCATCGGCTACTTGCTGTAATTCTTGCAAGACAAACTGCGGTACGATAATTTGTCCTTCGAGAAACCCAGTTTCTAAAAGTGATTCAATACGACCATCAATAATACAGCTAGTATCTAAAACTTTAGTATTGGCAGGTTTGAGAGTCCCTTCCGCTACCATCGTTTCGACAGTGTTGGGATTAATAAATCGCAACAAACCTCGCCCGTGAGTGTCAGCCAAATTCATGCCCGTGACAGCCAGTATAATACTACCGACAACAGCCACTAAAGGCTTAATAAAACTAAAATCAGGGGGAATAGGTAGCAAAAATAGCGGGGCTAGCATCAAGTTGGCTAATAATAGCCCAATCACTAAACCGATCGCTCGCGTTAAGATCGCTTCCAGAGGCATTTCTTTGACTTGTGCTTCTAAACGTCGATATGTCGTTTGGAAACTCAGTCCCACTGCACCGCCAATAATAGCGGCAAAAACGGCAACAACTAAGCGTAAAGCTTCTAGGTTTGTTACCCTGTCTAGCGAACCATTGGGTAGTAGTTCTATGCTATAGAACCCTATACCCGCTGCTGCTAGGATAAATGAGAGAATAATAATTGCATCAAGCATGGTTGTGTTGTTTTCCTGCAACTGGTATTAACCGAAAGAGTTTAAGTATTTTTTATTTCATCGGCAAAACCAATTGATAAATGTTCACTTAACTCTAGGGGTTTAAGCAGGCAATATCTGCAAATATTATAACCAAATAGGTTTAACTTCATATTTTTCATCGTTTTGTTGTAAAACGATAAATCCTGTAAATAAACTACTAATTTTTATCGTTTGTATTGTCAGTACAATTAATTTTAATGTTTCTCACAATGGATAAAAAAGTTAATTTTTATAGCATTCCTAGGTCTGCTTATGTACATATTCCATTTTGTAGACGCAGGTGCTTTTATTGCGATTTTCCCATATCTGTTGTGGGCGATCGCTTGCGTGGTGAAACATCTGGTACTATCTCCCAATATGTAGAACTACTAACTCAAGAAATCAGCATTACACCGATATTTGGTCAACCCTTAAAGACGATTTTTTTTGGCGGTGGTACTCCTTCACTACTCTCAATAGACCAGTTACAAAAGATACTAAAGACACTAGAAAAGCGTTTTGGGATTGTACCAGGGGCAGAAATTTCAATGGAAATGGACCCAGGTACGTTTGATTTAGCACATATCGCAGGTTATCGCAGTCTTGGGGTGAATCGGGTAAGTTTGGGCGTACAGGCTTTTCAAGAAGAGTTACTCAAAGTTGCTGGGCGATCGCACTCAACTGCGGATATTTTTGCAGCTGTGGAATTAGTCCGCAAAGTCGAGATTCCCGAATTTAGTTTAGACTTAATTTCTGGTCTACCACATCAGTCTTTAGATTGTTGGCAGGATTCGCTAGCACAAGCTGTAGGGATATCTCCAACCCACATCTCTATCTATGACCTTACAATTGAGCCAGGTACGGCTTTTGGTCGTTATTACAAACCAGGCGATCTCCCTTTACCCACAGATGAAACCACAGTCAAAATGTACCAGATGGCACAGCAAGTTTTGACTGGTGCAGGTTACGAGCATTATGAAATCTCTAACTATGCTCAACCCGGTCATCAATGTCAGCATAATCGGGTTTATTGGGAAAATCGACCTTATTATGGTTTTGGTATGGGTGCGGCTAGCTACATTGAGGGGAAACGGTTCACTCGTCCGCGCAAGACTAAAGAGTATTACCAATGGGTAAAAGCTGGCTGTGTAGTCGATTGTGAAGTCACACCAGCAGATGAAGTTTTGTTAGAAACCTTAATGTTGGGATTACGTTTAGCTGAAGGTGTGAATTTATCCACATTAGCAGCGGAGTTTGGCGAGAAGAAGGTAGAGGAGATTCACAAATTTTTACAGCCGTATTTGGCGAAAGGTTGGGTAGAAATTGTAGAGGGACAATTACGTTTGAGCGATCCCCAAGGATTTTTATTTTCTAATGTGGTTTTAGCGGAGTTGTTTGCAGAATTGGGTGAATAAAAAACTCCAATTAACAAGAAGCGTCAGATTTGGGTTTACTAGCAATCAAAGCAGCATGAGCCTTTGGCAAAGAGTATTCGCCATAACTACGCAAGATCTCAACTTGAAAACCAACTCGATGCAGTTCATCGGCAATATCTGTCGCTTTGTATAATCGTTGGTAGTGTATTTCGTCATCCCGCCTGTAGTGTTCTCCGACTTGGCGAAAGGTGATAATCCGACGCTTTAAGAGGTTTTGCTCTGGATTTTCTTCTTTTTCGACCAGTACTACCCAATCTTGACCTTCAGTAAATCCTTTAGTTATTCCTTGTGTTACCTGTCCTGGTTCTGCAATGTCGAAGATGCAGACACCACCAGGAGTTAAAGCGCTATATATGCGTTGGAAAAGATTAATCGGGGTTTGGCAATTGCTCTGGGGATCAAACAGATAATTAAGACATTCACCGATGGATGTTACAGCATTGCACGGCGGAATATCAACCTGAAACAATGAGCCGATGCGAAACTCAGCATTTGGCACTCTGGCGCGTGCGATTTTAATCATCGGCTCAGAAATATCAATTCCCAAAACATGATAACCAGCTTTGGTAAACTCTTGTGCGGATAAACCGCTGCCACAACCCAAATCTACGATCAATCCCTCTCGGATGTTGTGTTGAGCCAGAATTTCTAATATGCCAGGAGCAGACTTGAGAGCATAATCGTTGAAACCGACATCATGAATAAATGCGAGGTCTTCTTTGTAATACTCTTGCATAATTTCTAGTTATCACTCTAGTTATGCCCGCATTTTATTCAGTTTAGCCGAAAATCTTTTACTGTTTAGTTGTTAAACTCTATCTAGTGAAAATTCATTGATATATCTTGATGCGACTGTTTTTAACTTATCACAGAGAAGTTGAAGATAAAAAGCAATATGAATATACAAGAACACTCTCTTACCCAGAACTCAACTAAACAGACAGTAGAAAAAATTGCTATCATTGGTGCTGGCCCTGGTGGTTTGGCTACTGCGATCGCACTACGAAACCAAGGATTTGATGTTCAGGTATACGAAAAAGCACAAGAGTTTCGCCCTGCTGGTACTGGTCTAGGACTCACTCCCAACGGATTGAATTGTTTAGAAGCAATTTCGCCAGGAATAGTTGAGAGTCTGAAAAGTGCAGGCTGTGAACTTCGCCAGTCAGCTTTAAAAAATGTTAATGGAGAAACAATCCGCACTAATACAGCCAAGTATTTAGAGAAATACGGTCAGACATTTATCATTATTTGGTGGTGGAATTTACAACAAGTTCTGGCATCTAGATTGCCATCAGAAATTATCCACCTCAATCATCGCTGCATTGGCTTTCAACAAAACGATCGGAGTGTGGAAATCTATTTTGATGGTGGAAATACAGTAAATGCTGATTTTGTAATTGGTGCTGATGGTGTTAACTCTGCGATTAGAGAAACTTTAACTGGAGAAGGTCAGCCTAATTATTTGCGCAGTATGTGTTGGCGTTCAGTCATCAAATATAACCACGATCTGTTTAATTCCAACGATCTAATTTTTGTTAAAGGTAATAGACAGTTCATGTACCTGCTCAACGTGGGTGATGGATACACCAGTTGGATTAGTCGTAAATTCTTACCTGATTACTCTCTTTCACAGAGTGCCGAACAAGTCAAATCTCGTATTCTCAATGAATTAAAAGACTGGGATAAATCCTTTCGGGCGGTTGTAGAAGCAACACCAGCCGAGCAAATCATGGAGCATCCTATCTGCGATCGCCCGCCATTAACTCATTGGAGCCGAGGCAGAGTCACACTTCTAGGCGATGCTGCTCATCCAATGGCACCTGCTTTAGCGCAGGGAGCAAATTCTACTTTTGAAGATGCATACGAATTGCAAGCGTGTTTATCCCAGGAATCTCATCTGGAAGCAGCTTTAAATAGGTATGAACAGCGGTGCATTGAGCGCACACAAGTTATTCAAGCTCGTAGTGCGTTAGGTGAGATGCGCTATTACGAAATCGATACTGAGACATTTGACAGGCAAATGCAAGAGCGATCGCAATTAGTAAATAATGATGATTTTCAAAGTTGGCTCTATAGCTACAAGCCATACTGACTCAAAATTACTTTAGGTAGGCAGTATGTCAAGCAAGCATTGGTCTGGACTGTACAATTCTCTTGTTAACATTAATAGGCTTGACTGTTATCTGTGGAGATTGTACCCACAGGTGTGATGTAATTAGGAGAAAAAAATGCCCAAGCTCGGAAAACCCACTGAAGAATGTGCCGCTAGAGTTATGGAAACAGTTCCTTTGCTGATGCGGTTTATCCGAGCAGATATGCGCAGTCACAATGCTGAATCTCTATCCATACCCCAGTTGCGATCGCTAGCATTTCTCAATCGCAATTCTGGTGCATCATTATCTGAGGTAGCAGAACATTTAGGCGTCACCTGTGCTACAGCATCAACAACCATAGAACGTTTAGTCCAACGCAATCTAGTGCAACGTAGCGATCATCCTCAAGAACGGCGGCGAATAGTTCTGAATTTAACTGAAGAGGGAAAACTGCTGTTAAAGCAATCCCAAGACACAACGCGCACTCATATTGCTGATATTCTAGAGCGTCTGACACCAGAACAAGTATCTGACATTGAAGAAGGCTTGGCTCTACTCAAAAATCTTTTCGAGCAAACAGATATTAAAAAAGCTCCTTAACCTTAGCCCTGATGATAAGCTTATTGAGGTTATTTGTACTTTATTGACATGACAAGTGTCCCGCATCTGGTTCAATATCAAGGCAGTAAAAGAAACCTGGCATCAGATATTCTCCAATTTCTGCCTAAAACTTTAGATAGATTGGTCGAGCCATTTGCGGGAACTGCTGCAATTAGTATTGCTGCTGCTTATCAAAAAATTTCCCAAAATTTTTGGCTCAATGATTTAAATCAACCCCTAGTTGAATTATTAGAATTAATCGTAAAAAATCCTGAAAAAATAGCAACTGGTTATGAAAATATCTGGAATGAGCAGCATAGCAATTCGCTAGAACATTACTATCAAGCCAGAGATAAGTTTAATAGGACTCACGATCCTCAAATTTTTCTGTATTTATTGGCGCGATGCGTGAAAGGGTCTGTTCGATATAACTCTGATGGTCTTTTTAACCAAAGCCCTGATAAAAGGCGAAAGGGAACTCAGCCTGACAAAATGAGAAAAAATATAGAAGGGATTTCTCGTCTGCTGAAAAATAAGTGCAGATTCACTTGTTTAGATTATAGAGAAGTTTTGTCTACAGTTAGACAAGGTGATTTTATCTATTTAGATCCCCCTTATCAAGGTGTGTGTGGTAATAGAGATACAAGATATTTTTCGGGAATCAGTTTTGATGATTTTGTTATCGCTCTTGAGGATTTAAATCGAAAAAGAGTAGCGTTTGTAGTTAGTTATGATGGCAAACGAGGAAATAAAACTTTCGGTAACACCTTACCAGAAGAATTAGGGCTGAAAAAGATAGAAATTGAGGTTGGGCGCTCATCCCAAGCAACTCTTTTGGGGCAAGAGGAAATAACGATAGAGTTCTTGTACTTATCACCATCTTTATTTCGTAATCAAACTTCAGAGATAGAAAGCTATATTAGCAGATCGCGCAAACAGCTTATTCTGATGGAGAAGTATGGATAGTTCTCAGCAGCACCCTCTCTTACCAGATGACTTCATACAACTTTGTCAGTCCGTGACTGCTAAAAGACCAAAAGCTGTGATCGATCACATTTTGCAATATGGTTTCGTAACTACAGAAGAACTCAAGAACACATACGGCTATAATCATCCTCCAAGAGCAGCAAGAGATGTTCGAGAACATGGAATTCCTCTAGAAACTTTCCGTGTTAAAGGAAGCGATGGTAGAAGAATCGCTGCTTATAGATTTGGTGATATTAGTAAGGCTAGATTTTCTAGGTTTTCTGGTAGAACTGGTCTATCAAAACAATTGAAGGATGAATTAATTAAGAGATATGGCTGTAAATGCTTCATTTATTTGGAAGAGGTAGATGAGCGTGAATTGCAGATCGATCACCGTGTTCCTTTTGAAGTTGATGGGGAACCGGAACTTTTACCTGAATACTTTATGCTGCTTTGTGGCTCTGCTAACAGAGCAAAATCTTGGTCATGTGAGCATTGTCAAAACTGGAATCATCTCAAGGATAAATCTATTTGTTTATCATGTTACTGGGCTTATCCAGAAAAATATACACATATTGCCATGCGACAAGTAAGAAGAATTGATCTCTTATGGCAAGGAGAAGATATTAGTATATACGAAAGATTAAAACAGCAAGCTGTGGAACTGAATAAAGAAATTCCTGAATTTATCAAGGAAATCATTGAAAGAGAAATCGATCGGAATGACGATAGCTAACACCACAATAGAGAACTGGTTAATAATTGATGACCTGTCTGCTTTAGGATGAGGAAGCTATGACCGAGTTACTGGGAAGAGCAATCGTCTAATTGAAAACTTTACTTGCAAGCGAGCAAGATGCGATCGCATCGCCTGGTTGTATTACAATTCGGTTCTGAATGCTAGCGACTGTCTTGTGGTTAGGGCTGGAAGCGGAAAATGCTGAAGAAGGCCCATAGTAGCGGTAATTCATAGTGTGTCTTCTCTGGGATGACGAAGCTATCCACGGCACTGGCTCCCCACTACCTCATTTCCCATGCCTGCAAAAAAATATAATTACTCAATCGCTAAAAAAATCTTTAGACATAATCCGTAATAGAGGAAGTTGCTTTTGTAGTTGCCTATACCGTTACTAAAGATATAGGACAAAAGTCAGATGTTTCTCGACAAATGTCAACATTTTTTGAAATCAAAACAGAAAAATAATTTTGTATTCTTAGCGCTAGCATCACCCGATCGGGTGACTCTGTAGGGTGAAGCAGCAGATAGCTTTCAAGCAGTAATCTGAGTTTGCAATGGCAAACTATACAAAAGTTTCAGTTTTCGGAAATATTTTTTCCCGGACAATATAAATCAAACCATTGATGGAGCCTTGCACTACAAATACGTAGTTAAGTTTATTTAAGGTGCTGAGAGAGTAGTTAGTTTTTTAACAGGAGAAATCAGGTGCTGAAAAACATTTATGAGTTCTGTGCTTCTCGTCAGGTAGCAATTCCCGCTGTTGCTTTCATCATTACCCTTGGGGTTCTAGGCGAACAGACTAAACCAGTACTGAGTAATCAAATCCAAACAGATTCTCAAATTAGTTCTGGAACGCATCTCTTATCACAGCTAAGAGAAGTAAAAGCGCAAAGACAAGTTGTGCAATCGGCTACTATCCCTAACATTGAACTGTCATCTACCGAAAGTTTTGTTCAACCATCTTCTAAAAGTTCTGCAAAAGACTTAAAAACATCAACCGCAACTACAGCAATGATGAGCAGAACTCAAAAATCTGCCGCAGAAGCAACAAATGTACCTGTAAGTAATCTGCCTCAAAACGATGGAGTTTATCTGTATGGTCAATCACCAACAGCAAACCAGATTGGTCAAGGCTACATCATATTTGAGAAGCGCCAATCTCAGGTGACGGGTGCAATGTATATGCCCAATTCTGAGTTTAGTTGTTTCCAGGGCACAATTGACCGTTCGGGAGAGTTAGCAATGACGGTTAATGCTTCGCCTGATGAAACTAGCTCAAATCAGGTTGCTACAGCCAATAGCATACCTAGCATTAATGATGATGAGTTAAGTACCTATGCTTACTCAGTTGCCCTGCAAGATTACCATCAGCTAAAGTCTATTAGTAATAATGACCGACGCATTTTGCAGATGTGCAATCAACCTACTGCCAGCGAATACCGCAAACTAGTTAAATAATGAGTCATGAAGTATAAATTATAAATTAGGAATTATCAAAACCTAATTCCTAATTTATGGTTTAAACGTTTGCAGTACTGCTGGTTATTCCGAAAATCTTAAAATCAAGTTGTAAAGTTATTTTTACTAAACCTATTAAAGATATTAGTGTCGATCGTAGGCTGCTTAGGAGTATGCGATCGCTGTTATTTTTAGCTAAAGATAAGATGAGAAATAGCTACTAAAATATGGTGGGCAATGCCCACCACACAATAAATAATGACAAATTTTTTAATACTCGATTCCCGGTTGAGCTTTTACACCTTGATCGCGGAAAGGATGCTTAATTAAAGTCATTTCTGTAACTAGATCGGCTCGCTCAATTAAAGCGGTTGGTGCACCTCTACCTGTAAGAATAACGTGAGTATCAGCAGGTTTTGTGGCTAACCCGGCTAACACTTGGTCAACTTGTAAGTAACCCATTTTCAAAGCAATATTAATTTCATCTAATAGAACTAATCTGAAGTCTGGGTTACGAATATATTCTAATGATTTCTCCCAGGCGGCTTGAGCTTTATCTAAATCGCGATCGCGGTCTTGGGTTTCCCAGGTAAAGCCTTCGCCCATAGCATGAAATTCTAACTGGTCTTGCCAATTACTGAACACCCTTTTTTCTGATGGTTCCCAGGCTCCTTTGATAAACTGGACGATCGCTACTTTATATCCGTGACCAAGCGATCGCAATACCATCCCTAAAGCCGCAGTTGTTTTACCTTTACCATTACCAGTATTTACAATAATTAATCCCTTTTCCGGTACAGCTTGTGCTATGCGCTTTTCCTGTACTTCTTTACGTCGCTGCATCTTTTTGCGGTACTGTTCGTTACTTAAAGATGAGGACATTACTTCGTCAATTACACGTGCAATCTCTTGGTCTGAATCTAATTGTTGTGGGGTGTCGTCTTTCATCAATGTTATCTAATAATACTTAACAAAGGCAGGGGGCAGATGGCAGAGGGCAGAAGATAGGATTAAATTTTATTTCATTCATCCAGATTTACGCAATTTCAGGATACTTACTGAAAATAAAGTAAAATTTTGTTCTTGTTCCAATTTTACCTAAGTTCTATTTTCTAGATATCCAGTACAATTACACTGAAAAATATTGAAAATTTATTAGCTTTTTCAACCTTATTTGCGGATAAGGAAGCTAAGTTATATGAGATACAAACTGAACCTTTGATTTTAGATCCCTATTGCTATTCTAAAGAATTTAACAGATTCATTACATCTATTTATCAAGAAAATTTTGTCATTGACTTTGATTGGCAAGCTTGGCAGAATAAAGCTCATCGTTTTGTTACAGAACCAGAATTATTAACTTTAGCAGACATTGCTACATTGCAGAAATTGTTCGCTACTCACGTGCTTTAAGCGGTCATTTAGCGGGAATAATTGACAATGGAGACTTTCTGGCAATATTCCCAAGACTACAAGCAATCCATACAGCTTTGATATTAAATAACGTTAACCAAAATTCCAAACCAAAGATGATCGAGCAAACATCAGTTTTTCAAGGTGATATAACGCAGCTACCAGTAGATGCAATTGTCAACGCTGCAAAAAATTCTCTACTTGGTGGTGGCGGTGTTGATGGTGCAATTCATCGCGCTGCTGGGCCAGAATTGTTGGCAGAATGTCGCCAGTTACATGGTTGTGCTACTGGGGAAGCTAAAATTACCAAAGGTTATAAACTCCCGGCAAAATGGGTAATTCACACTGTCGGGCCAGTTTGGCACGGTGGGAATCAAGGTGAAGATGAGATGTTAGCTCGATGTTATCGCAACAGCTTGACTTTGGCTGAACAATATCAAATTAAAACTATTGCTTTCCCAGCGATTAGCACAGGTGTGTATGGTTTTCCATTTGAACGCGCTAGCAGAATTGCGATCGCGGAAGTTAACAAGTTTTTACACAGCCATAAGTCTCTACAACAAGTAATTTTTGTTTGTTTTGGACAAACTGCCTACGAATGTTATCTCAAGGTTATACAAGAATTAGCAGAAAGCTAGATAACATTAGATTCGGCGCGTTTACTTTTCGGGATCTCAAAATGTCAAAACAGCTGGGTCAAAAAATTGCACCCATACCGATGTCAACAGATATTAGTGTGGTTGATTTGATTGATAATTACTTCACCGCTTACAACTCAGCACGGTTACGGGAAATTTGCCAACTGCTGAGTCGCGATGTGCTGACGGATGGTGTAACGGTGGGTGTTAGCCTTTCTGGCGCAATGACACCAGCCGGCTTCGGGGTTTCTGTTCTTGCACCTTTGATTCGCAACGGCTTTATTGATTGGATGATTAGCACCGGTGCAAATCTTTATCACGATATGCACTACGGTTTGGGTTTTGAATTATTTGCGGGTAATCCCTTTTTGGATGATGTGAAGCTACGCCAACAAGGAACTATCCGAATTTATGACATTATCTTCGGCTACGATGTGCTGCTGGAAACTGATGCATTTATCCGCAAGATTCTGCAAGCCGAACCTTTTCAAAAGCGCATGGGAACCGCTGAGTTTCACCATTTACTAGGAAAGTATGTTTGGGAAATCGAAAAGCAATTGGGAGTGAAAAATTCCTGTTTGTTGGCGACAGCTTATGAGTATGGCGTACCTATATATACGTCTTCACCTGGAGATAGTTCCATTGGGATGAATGTCGCGGCTTTGGCGTTTGAAGGTTCGCAGTTAATTTTAGATCCCTCAATTGATGTGAACGAGACAGCTGCGATCGCCTACAATGCACGAGAAGGTGAAGGCAAAAGTGCAGCTGTAATTATCGGTGGTGGCAGTCCAAAGAACTTTTTGCTACAAACTCAGCCGCAAATTCACGAGGTATTAGGGTTAGAAGAACGGGGACACGATTACTTTGTCCAGTTTACCGATGCGCGTCCTGATACAGGTGGTTTGTCTGGGGCGACACCTTCGGAAGCTGTGAGTTGGGGTAAAATCGACCCGGAAGAATTACCCAGTACGATTGTTTGTTATACCGATAGCACAATAGCCCTACCGTTGGTGACAGCATACGTCCTGAAGCAGTGTCAACCACGCCCATTAAAGCGGCTGTATGACAGACGAGAAGCCATTGTTGAGGCATTGCGCCAAGACTATTTGGCTGCTAAATCACAACCCTCAGATAAAATTCCTGCGGCTGTTGCAGATGATGCATCTCAGCAAGCAGCTACTTATCCTTGTGGTAGGTTGATTCCTAATACTCCTTAGGGATTTTAAAATTAATAACCCAGACCTAGTTCGTAAAGGTCTGGGTTTCTGCGATTGTTTTATGGATAGGCGAACTAAAGTCAGCAGCATTAGCTTCTACATCTGTAGAAACACTAGATTTCAAGCGGTAAAGTATTTCTCCGGCTTTCGGTACAAGTAAGATACCTTCATCCTCTCGGTTAGCCCATTCTGCTGGTCGAATAGTAGTCGGGTCGCGATAATTCAAGTTATGTGCAGCACAGCGTTCTGGAGAAATACCAGTTGCGAGAGTCAC
Source organism: Calothrix sp. NIES-2098 (assembly GCF_963875125.1). NCBI lineage: Bacteria > Bacillati > Cyanobacteriota > Cyanophyceae > Nostocales > Calotrichaceae > Calothrix > Calothrix sp. NIES-2098. The sequence goes on along the minus strand of NZ_CAWNKJ010000001.1, from coordinate 4,872,917 downwards.
ACGAATTCGTGCTTGTTCCCCTGTTATTGGGTCAAAAGTACCCATACCTTTCAAGTGAGTACTATGAGCCAGCACTCCCGCAGGATAGCCTTGGAATTTATCCCACTGTTTGAGAAAGTAATCCCGCACATGATAACCAACTTGGCCAAGGATTTCGCCGTGTGTATAGCTAAACTCGGTAATGTGAGGCGCATAGATAATTACCTCACCACCATCGGCTACTACTGGCTCTAGCTTGTACATTCCTTTAGCCGCAGTCCAAATGTCATCATACATTTCGGGCATAACGGAAAGCACTTGTTTAAAAGGCCGAGCTACATATTTAATATGTACTTTAGCCGATAATTTTGCAGCGTCTTCCCAAGCTACTTCTGGTTTATCTATGTAAAGTCCAGCTAACTGATTTGTTCCAGGTGCAACAACCATAGCTAGACACAACTTCGGTGTAGGAATTAGGCTAGCGGCGCGGTTAATTAAGCGGCGAACTGGTGTGATTCCCTGCGTACCAATAATTTCGTAACAGGTAATTAAAGCACCTAACCAATGTGATAGATTAATTACTTCCTGACCGCTAATACCAGGGAAAAAATATTTATTTCCACCAGAGAAACCGACAACTTCGTGGGGAAAAACTGGGCCGCAAATAATTATCAAATCGTATTCATTTACCAGCTTATTAACACGCACATCGACTTCTTGATGCAGCATTCCCCCGCTAATTTCTGCTATTTCATCTGCGGAAATTACGCCACAAGAAATAAAGGTATCTAGTAGATGCCAAAGGTGGTTAAAAATTTGCACATTTTTAAATATAGTCTCTCGCTCCTGTGGTGTTACTCCAACTAAGCGATTGATTTGTGCTTCACTCATGGGATTATGCGTACCCAGAGCGATTAAAAAATCAAGTGCAGCTACCCTATTACCCAACTCTTGATGGAGTAATCTAAACATTTGCGGTATAGGCGCAGTGCGGGTTCCGTCGGGAATTAATACTAGGATGCGCTGTCCATTAAACTGAGGATCTGCTAAAGCTTGATGAACTAGTTCGGACACTTTTTCATCCGAAAGCGTTCCGTTATTTACAGCAAGTGAATACATTTTTATACTCCACTGTAGATACTAAAGCCACCGTCTACAGGTACGACTACCCCATTGACGAAACTAGAACCGGAACTGCATAACCAAATCAAAGTGCTGAGTAATTCCTCCGGTTCGCCAAAACGCCCAGCGGGGGTATGGTCAATGATTTTTTGCCCGCGATCGCTTAAACTACCATCTGGATTTAACAGTAAATCTCGATTTTGCTCCCCAATAAAAAAACCTGGGGCGATCGCATTTACTCGCAACCCGGCTCCATACTTTTGAGCGAGTTCTACAGCTAGCCAACGTGTAAAGTTATCAATCGCAGCTTTCGCAGCTGAATAACCCACCACCCGACTAATCGCACGAATAGCAGACATCGAAGAAATATTCACAATACAACCACGAGGCTGATTTCTGTCTACCATCGCTTGACCAAAAACCTGGCTGGGTATTAAAGTACCCACCAGATTGAGATCGACTACTTGCGCAAAAGCCGCGTGTGGCATATCAAAAAAAGTCGCATCAGGAGTAATTGTCGCCGCCGGAATATTCCCACCAGCCGCGTTTATCAAGATATCTATCTGTCCCCAATGCTTTAATACACTATCTCTGGCTACTTCTAACTGAGAGCGATCGCCCACATCCGCCAGCACAGCCATACTTTCCCCACCATTGGCAGTAATATCAGCTACCACAGCTTTCGCCCGTACTTCATTGCGACCGAGAACAACCACTCGCGCTCCCGCCAAAGCTAAACCCCGTGCCATAGCCCCACCCAGCACACCAGAACCGCCTGTAACTACTGCTACCTGATCTTTGAGGCTAAAAAGTTTATCCAAAATAAAATCTGCTTTATTCAATAACTCTGTCATTGATAATTCCTCTGGGACTGACGCAAAAACTCTCTCAAACTCTTTCTTCGCGACCTTCGCGTCTTCGCGGTTCGTTTTTCTTAGACGCAAAGATTAATCTAATTTGTAAGCGCTCTTAGCCAGGTCATAAACCAAAGCCTGAGCCATTTCAAAACCTTCCTCTTCCTCAACTAACCCACGCACTACCAACCCAGCCAACCAATTACAAGCTACACGCCGCCAAACAGTATGACGGGCGGGAATAGAAACGAAAGCCCGTGTATCATCATTAAACCCAGCCGTATTGTAAAGACCAGCAGTTTCCATCACCCGATCGAAGTAGCGCTCCATACCATTCACACTGTCGTGAAACCACCAGGGCGGCCCCAGCAATACAGCAGGATAATGACCAGCTAACGGCGCTAATTCCCGACTGTAAGTACTTTCATCCATGCCAAACAGAATGAGGTGAAAATTCTTGTGATTACCGTAGGCTGATAACAACGGACGTAGATTTTGAGTCCACTCTAATTGCAATGGAATATCAGCACCTTTATCAGATCCAAATCGCTCAAAGATTGCTGGGTTATGGTTGCGTGTAACACCACAATGCATTTGCATGACTAAGCCATCTTCCGCACTCATCCGAGCCATTTCTACGAACATATGACCAGTGAATTGCTGTGCATCAAATGAATTGAGCTTTCCAGCTAAAGCTCTAGTAAAGATAGCCTCTGCTTCTTGGTCAGAGAGTTGTGCGGTATAAGGTGTAGCTGCGCTGTGGTCGGTAGCAGTCGCACCCATCTTTTTAAAGTAAGCTCGACGTTCTTCTAAAACCTGGATAAAAGTAGCGTAGGTGCTAATTTCTCTACCTACACTGCTTTCCAACTTGGCAAGATTTTCGCGCCAACCGGGAGTATCTAAGTTAACTACTGCATCTGGTCGGAAGGTCGGTCTAATTTGAGTCCAACCTTCTTGGTGTAAAGATTGATGGTGTTCGAGGCGATCGCTAGCTGCATCAGTGGTACAAAGTACTTCAATGTGGAAGCGTTTGAATAGCGCCCGCGGTGAGAACTCAGGCAAAGCTAACTTTTCTGCCAGGTAATCGTAGATATAGCCAGCATTGCGAGAATTTAAAGGCTCATCCACCCCAAAAACATTAGTTAGTTCTTCTCTCAACCACAACCCGGAGGGAGTACCCCGAAATAGATAAAAATGGTCTGCGAAAAGCTGCCAGATTTTACGATGGTCGGTTTCTACTGGCGAACCATCAGTAGTAGGTATGCCGAGAGATTCTAGAGATATGCCCCGACTATAAAGCATACGGAAAATGTAGTGGTCGGGGATAATTAATAATTCCGTTGGCGAACCAAAACGAGCTGCTGGATCGGCTAACAAGGCTGGATCTACGTGTCCGTGGGGGCAGACAATTGGTAGAGAGGAGATGTTATCAAAAAATTTATGGGCTATTTGTCGTTGAATTGGGTCAGGAGCAAAACAGCGATCGCGTGATAAACTCCATGTTTTAGTTAACATATTTGTGTCCGCTTAAAGTTAGTTAATGATGCTCACTCACTTGGCTGCAATTCTTGACCTGTAATCAATCTGGCTCCTCGTTTGCGAGTGACATAATTCCATGCCCACTGGAGCATTACGATTAATTTGTTGTCAAATTCGATTAAGAAGTAGATATGAATGAATAGCCAAAATAGCCAGGCAATGAAACCTGTAAGTTTGATAAAACCTAAATCTACAACTGCGGAATTATGTCCAATCATTGCCAAACTACCGCGGTCGATGTAAGAAAATTGTGGCAAGGTTTGATTGTGCAGCCGCTGTTTAATTAATGCTGCGACATATTCCCCTTCTTGCTTGGCTACAGGTGCAACTCCAGGGAGAGGTTTACCAGTTTGATGAGAAAAATTGGCTAAGTCACCAATTACAAAAATATTCGGATAGCCTTTAATACTTAAGTCAGGTTCAACAATGACTCGACCAACGCGATCGCATTCTACACCTGTGCGTTCTGCTAATACTTTCCCTATTCGGGAAGCTTGAACGCCTGCTGCCCACAATATGGTTTTTGAGGCAATCTTTTTCTCTTCATTTTCTTGTTTGATGGTAACAATATCGTTTTCAATATTTGTTACCAAAGTTTTTGTTTGTACCTCCACACCAAAACGTTGCAGAGATGCTTCGGCTGCTTGGGATAATTCTGGTACATAAGGTGGCAGGATGCGATCCATACCTTCAAGAAGTAAGATTTTCGTTTCTGATGTGTCGATGTTGCGAAAATCTTGTTTGAGGGTTTCGTAGGCTAAATCTGCGAGTGCGCCTGCTAACTCGACTCCAGTAGGGCCACCACCTACAATGACAAAAGTTAACCAAGCACGACGTTTTTCTGGGTCGGTTTCTTTTTCTGCTGCTTCAAATGCCATAAAAATTCGGCGGCGCATTTCGATAGCATCTTCTACAGTTTTCAAACCAGGCGCAAATTCTTCCCATTGGTCTTTACCAAAATAGGAATGTTTTACACCTGTGGCAATAATTAGTGTGTCATAAGGTATTGCTTCATCGCCGACGATCGCTTTTTGTGCTTGGGGATCGATATCAGTAACTTCACCCAGCATGACTTTTGTATTCTTGCTTTTACTGAGTACTGCTCGCAAAGGTGAAGAAATATCAGCAGGTGATAGCGTACCTGTAGCAACTTGGTATAACAGGGGTTGAAATAGGTGAAAGTTACGTTTATCAATGAGAGTAACGTTAACATTAGCTTTGGCAAGAGACTGTGCAGTGTACAATCCGCCAAAGCCACCACCAACAATCACAACTTTATGAGGTGAATTATTTTCAATTGAACCTATCATAAGACATATTTTTGAATTTTATAGGTGTGAAATTAGTATTAACAAAGATGTATTAAAATGCTGAAAACAAATTCTTTAACTATCGCTGAGTGCGCAAACAAAACGCGAACTATTTCTCAAATCAACTAATGCACTTCACAACTTTTTGAATCTCATTTTCCCTTCTGCCTTCTACCTCCTACCTCCTGCCTTTTAGCCGCACTACTACCCCGCTTAATTAAATAAGGAGATAAAACGCAGTTTTCTACAGTTTTTTCCTGTAATAAATCGAGTAACATTTGCATTGCAGAACGACCAATTTCTAACATTGGTTGGCGAACTGTGGTGAGTGGAGGGGTGATATAACCTCCCAGAGCAATACCATCAAATCCGACTATGCTTAAGTCTTGCGGAACCGAAATTCCTCGTTCTTGACAGGCTAAAACAGCACCTACCGCTACCATATCGTTGTAACAAAAGATGCCTGTCACCCCAGCTGCAACTAGTTTAGGTAGCATCTGTTGACCTGTAAAAACATCGCTTGTTCTGACATTATATTCATCACTAATTGCCACCCAATCAGCCTTTTGGGGTAAACCTGCTTCACTAAGAGCTTTTTGATATCCTTCTAAACGTTGCTGATTTGACCTGCTGCGATCGCTTACGCCCAGGTATCCTATAGAAGTGTGTCCCAAACTGACTAGATGTTCTACGGCTAACCTAGCGCCTAAGCAGTCGTCTACTGATACTGAGTGAAATATTTCGGGTGGATCTTCAGTTTGGCTATGAATAAATACTGTTGGCACAGCAATTTGCCCTATTTGCTTCGTATCATGTTTACTAATGCGTGAATCCGCCACTAGAATACCGTCCACTCTGCGGCGATGAAAATTATCAATAGCCGCTATTTCCAGATCGACATCTCGGTGTGAAGTACTCAACAACACACTTAAACCTGATGTTCTGGCTATCTGTTCTATTCCCTCTACTACTTCCGAAAAAAAGGGATCTGCTATTGAAGTTACTACTACCCCAATAGTATTAGTACGTTGAGTTTGTAAACTTTGCGCAATAATATTAGGAACATAACCCATCTCTCGCGCCAACTGCTTAATTTCTTCTCTTACCTTAGGGCTAATGAGAGTGCTATCTCGCAAAGCGCGTGAAACCGTGGTGTGAGAAACTCCTGCTTTTCGAGCAATATCTTCTATTGAGATTTTTCGTTTACTCATTTATTATCTTACTTTATTTATGCACACGTGTGCATTACAATATCAATTATTAGGAAAATATAGCCACTTGTCAAATGATTATTCTGGTAATGGGTGTTTCTGGTTCTGGCAAAACTACCATAGGGAAAATGCTAGCAAACTCGTTAGGCTGGACATTTAGCGACGCTGATACTTTCCACTCTCAGCAGAATGTGGAAAAAATGCGTCAAGGTATTCCCTTGAGTGAGGCTGACAGGAAGCCTTGGTTACGAGATTTGCAAACAGCTATTAAACATTGGCTGCAAGAAAATAAAAATGTAGTTTTAGCGTGTTCAGCATTAAAATATAGCTATCGTCAATTTTTGGTAGTGGATAGCGATCGTGTTAAGCTAGTCTACCTCAAAGGATCTTATCAGTTGATTCAACAACGGTTGCAAGAGCGTCAGAATCATTATATGAGCGCTCAACTCCTTACCAGCCAGTTTGAGACTCTTGAAGAACCATTAGAAACCATATATATAGATATTGCAGAGCCTCCTCAGGCAATTGTCCAGAACATTAGAACAATTTTAGGAATTTAACGGAAACAAAAAATATTAATTGCAGCTCTACGAATACAGAATATTTTGGCAACTAAATCACATTAGACGTCAATCTCAAGATAATATACAAGCGATCGCAGTTAGGCGATCGAAGGAGGGAACAAATGTTTCTCAGATTAGCGCAACAACATCGGGAATTTGTCAAAGACTTGGTAACGAACCTGCAAGCCTTGGCAATGGTACTCGATCGCCGGGGTTATCCAGCCTCTTGTTATACTTGCGGCGACAAAATGAACAGCGGTTCATTTATGGTTAGCTTGGGAGAAAATCACTTGATTCGGTTTTTAGTATCGGATTACGGTATTACGTGGACAGAAATGAAGGATGACCACGAATTAATGAAGTTAGAAGGTGCAGAAGCGATAAATCAATTACAAGAGTTAGCTAATATCGTCAAGTATCTGAGTACGGATAATCAAATTGACAAAGTTAATAATATTTGTTGTTAGCTTCGTATAGATATATTGCGCTCCTATTTGATTTGTAAGTTTAGTCGTGAAGAAACTTAATATAAGATTTTGCACAGTTGTGAAAGAATCAAAAACAACAGTTTATGCACACGTGTGCATAAAAAGTATTTAATAAATTAATTTAAAAAACCTAGCTAAAGTCAGCCAGCAATCTAACTCTAAAAGTAGTCGTATATCGCATGAATTATTAGGGAAGGATGAGTTCGTAGTTAGAACGCTTTATGCTGACGAAAACCTATAACCAGCCACAACAAATAGACATCTCAAAAGAATTTTATGGAAACCAAGTTTACTCACAAAGATTACAGTTTAGTTGGTTCGGAATCGGTGAAAGCTGTTGAGAAAGGTTTGTCATGCGTGCAGCGGTATAGAAGCCCGGTTCCACATCAGCAACTCAAGGAATTGATGAAGCGCAGCGATCTGCCAGCACTGCGAGATACTGTGTTGTGGTTCGCGTTAATTATGACATCTGGTGCGATCGCCTATCTTAGTTGGGGCACTTGGTTCGCAATCCCCGCATTTTTAGTTTATGGCTGGTTGTGTGACTTTACCCATAACTTTGCCGCTACTGGAATCATAACTTTGCCACACTAGAGTCTGAAATGTCTATCCTCACGTTAGGCGATCGCAGTTGTTTTTCAGTCTTGGAACCATAACTTTGCCTAGAGTCATAATTGGAAGTATAAACTTGCCGTGAGTTCAAATTCATCATAATTACCAAAGTTTAAATTGAAGCACTGCAATCTCTGGAAGCGATCGCAACAATAGGAAGCACAGAAGTCGCCGCCCGAATGGCTGATCAACTGCTAACGTCTCTTAATCTACTTAAAAATTTTAAGGCACAAGCCTCTAAATAGCCCATGCAGTCTTACTGTTCCCACTCCCAATCTAGTCGATGATACTGCGAAACGTCTCAAAAATATGCAACAAAGTTAGATAGCAGCAGGGTTGTGGTTACTTGATGCAACAAAAATCATAATTTGTCCACAGTGACAACCAATAGTTGACCAAGACACATTCTAAAATGCTGATTCTCCCGTAAGGGCGATCGCAGCAGAAAAACCCATCGACAAGCATTAATTGACCACAAGTTGAAATACGAGGCATTAGTTGACCAAAAGTTGTATGGTAAGCAATTGTCGCTGCCAACCTCAACGCTACCAGCGATTTTGGCCATCTCTTCCTTTAGGGGAGACTCCACTTTCAGGAAAAGGCAATCCCTGCCTTGTAGTCTTTTTTAGAACTGCTGAGATAGCATCAGGGCAAGTCCAGGAACTAAATTCAGATTATTAGCGTGATAATCGTTGTTAATTGCCATTCTTCGACCCTAAGGAAACTTTTAAATTATGGATAAACAACGCATAGATGCGTATATTAACCTGATTGAACAGCTTTTGTGGTGTACGAGTGGGGAAGAGATGGTAATCTTGCAGCAGCAACCTAAACTGCTGGATGCGGGGCTGCTGGAGGTAATGGCGCTAGAAGCGGAGCAGTTGCAGCGGCGAAGAAATGGGAAGGCCGCACAGCGTTTGTTGGAGCTTGCGGGGTTGGTAGAGTAGTTGGCAGAAGAAATAGGAATCAATAATGCTGAGGCAGAGGAGTTACTGGAAAATTCAGAGCAGTTTTTGTTAGATGTGTTAAAGCTTTTGGCAGACAGCCGTGGGAATGCCCAACAAGTTTATTCGTTTTTAGGACAATATCAAGACAAGTTAAATGAACAACTATTGCAAACTTTACCGAAAGCGGCAGGAAGGTTGCTTGTGGGAGAATCAGAGCAACAGTATGTAGCGGCTGTTCTGGGTAAGTTTGGCAACTTAATTCAACAATTTCCCTTAGGACAACGCTGGCTAAACCTGGAGTTGGCGATTGCTGCCTATCAACTCGCCCTGGAAGTGAGAAGCTGTGCCGCCTTTCCCCAACAATGGGCAACGACCCAGAATAATCTGGCAACTGCCTACTATAATCGCATCAAAGGGGAGAGGGCGGAGAACCTGGAGTTGGCGATTGTTGCCTCTCAACTCGCCCTGGAAGTGAGAACCCGTGCCGCCTTTCCTGTTGATTGGGCAGCGACCCAGAATAATCTGGCAACTGCCTACAGCGATCGCATCAAAGGGGAGAGGGCAGAGAACCTGGAGTTGGCGATTACTGCCTATCAACTCGCCCTGGAAGTGAGAACCCGTTCGGCCTTTCCCAAAGAATGCCTTGGGACTGCACGCAACCTCGGAAACCTCTACTTTGAGCAACAAACTTGGACAGAAGCCGCTAGTACCTACACTAAAGCCCTTGAAGCTGCCGAAATTCTCTACCAATCTGCCATCCTGCTTGATGGCAAAGCCGCCGAACTTGCCGTAATTAACGATTTACCTCGACACGCTGCCTATGCCCTCGCCCGTAGTGGCAAACTGCAAGCATCTGTCCTCACTCTCGAACAAGGTCGCGCCCGTGGACTTAGTGAAACCCTAGATCGAGACAGAGCCGACCTCACCCAACTTCAGCAACTTGCCCCCAACCTTTATACTGAATACGCAGAGACTACCAAGCAACTCCGCAACCTCGAAACCCAACAACGCCTGCGGATGACCTCAGATGATCGCCATAGTCTCACCCCTGAAAACTTACGCACCGAAGCTGTACAACTACGGGAAAGCTTGACGAAAATCATTCAGCAAATTCGTCAAGTTCCCGGCTACGAAGACTTCTTAGCTCAACCGAGCTTCGATGACATCCACCAAGCTCTCCGCCCTGGCATACCTCTCGTTTACCTTGCACCCACCTCTGCTGGCAGCCTTGCCCTGATTGTTACCCAAGACGGCATTGATGATCTTTGGTTGAATGATCTCACCGAAAACAGCCTACGAGAACTCCTCAATACCTGGTTCAGAGCCTATAATCAATCCTCAACCAACCGTCAGGCTTGGCTAGAAGGCATTGAGCAAGGCACTCGTCAACTTTGGCAACCCTTAATGTCACCCCTAATCAACCACCTCCAACAGCACAATTTACAGCAAGCCATCCTCATTCCGACAGGTTTCTTCAGCTTGCTCCCCCTCCACGCTGCCTGGGTCGAAGATTCTACCGCTCCCACTGGACGGCACTATGCTTTGGATACCATCAATTTTACCTATGCTCCCAATGCGCGATCGCTCTCGGTAGCTCAGGAAATTGCTCAACGGACTGTAGCAGATTCGATACTAGCAATTGATAATCCCCGCAACGATTTGCCCAACTCTACCCGTGAAGTTACTGCTGCTATTGCCACTTTCGAGCAGCGCAAAGTTTTACAACACGAACAAGCGGCGATCGCAGATGTTCTTGCTGCTCTGCCTCACTACAACGTTCTCCACCTCTCGTGCCACGGTACAGCCAATCTGCAAGAACCCCTCACCAGTGGACTGGCCATGAGCGATGGACTGCTCACCCTGCGTGACCTCCTTGACCTCAAACTTGATAGCATTCGCCTCGCCATTCTCTCTGCCTGTGAAACTGGACTGCCAGGGATTAAACTGGCTGATGAAGCCATTAGCCTACCCACAGGGTTGCTCCAAGCAGGAGTTGCTGGGGTTGCTGCTTCCCTGTGGTCAGTTTCCGACCTCAGCACCATGATGCTCCTCACCTGTTTTTATGACCTATGGCGCGTCGAAGGGCTGGAAATTGCCCAGGCGCTCCGTCAGGCACAGCAATGGGTTCGTGACACCACCAATGGTGAAAAAGTTGCTTACTTCAAAGCTTCACTACCTGAATTCGCTCAGGTAAAAATGCCTGCTGACACCGCCAGTTTCCTATACAAGTCAGTTCTGCTCTCAAACCCCAACGCTAGGGATTTCGCCCATCCTTTTCACTGGGCAGCCTTCCAGTATGTGGGTGTGTAAACAACGTTCACCATTAATCACCAAACCATAACCAATCATGTACGACTCTGCTGATATCCTAGAAGCCGCCCGTTCCATTCGTCCTTACTTGGGTGAATTGCTCCCAGCCGCGCAAGCAGAAATCATTGACCAGCGACTCGCTAATCTGCTGGCGCAAGCTAACACTAGGCAACCTATCGATAACCTGATCCTAGAACTTCTGGCTGCCCAAGATACCACCCGTGAATGGCTGTCTAGGTTTCTCCAAGATAAACAACAGCCAGAGCATATGAGAAGTTTCTCTCCTTTACCTGGTCAGGGTTCAATAGTGAACGCTGCTAAATTTGTTTGTCCCCAAGGTGACTACATATGGTATCGTCCCAGAGTTGGCATTGAACCACCTCTTTGCCCTACCCACAATCTGCCGCTATATCCGGCATAGCCAAGGTGTATCATGTCTGCAAAATTCCTCGAAAGCTTTGGCAGCAAACTCGCTGAACAATGGGTTGCTACTCTGCTTACTCCCGCTTTTGTCTTTTGGGCAGGAGGAGCCGCCGCTTGGCTACAGCGCTTTGGGTGGAAAAGAGCTAGTACTTGGTTTAGCCAACAGCCTGAACCTCTACAAATTGCTCTCCTCGTTGGAGTTTTCTGCGTAATTGCCGCTTCTGCCTTTGTGGTGCAACGCTTCGATTTGCCTGTGCTGCGCTTTCTAGAAGGCTACTGGCATCCTTGGCTGCGTCCTTTACGTCGTTGGTTGATCGCCAAGGAAGTGAAACGCAGTCAACGGATTAGCGATCGCTGGCAAACTCTCGCCCGCCTCGACCCTGCTCAACTCACTGCCGAACAGCGCGATGAATTTGTCCAACTTGACTGGCTGCAAATCCACCTACCTTTACCCAACCAACTCATGCCCACCCGCTTGGGCAATATTCTCCGTGCTGCCGAACAGCGCCCCCTGGAAAAATATGGACTTGATGCGATCGTCTGCTGGTCACGGTTGTGGCTTCTCCTCTCAGATGCAGTGAAGAAAGACCTGCAAGAAGCCCGCGCTGACCTCAACACTGCCGTTCGCGTTTGGCTGTGGAGTTTACTATTTATCATCTGGACAATTTGGGCTTGGTGGGCGGCTCCTGTGGGAATCATTTCCGCCATTTTTGCTTATTATTACTGGGCACTGGATGCTGCCAGGAACTATGGTGAACTGATCGAAGCCTCCTTTGACCTGCACCGCCACTTGCTCTATCAGTCAATACGCTGGAACTTGCCTGCTGATACCGAGGAAGAGCGCCGTGTAGGTCGGCAACTGACTGAATACTTGTGGCGGGGCTACGTCCAGAGATAGGCGATCGCACTACCACAGACTACTAACCATTATTAAAATTTATACTCTTGCTATGCCTTCAATGATGGCAAATTATCAAGTTATCCAATACATTGATGTGACTTTACCCATCACTTTGCCACACTAGAGCCTGAAATGCTTATCCTCAAGTCAGGCAATCGCAGTCTTTTATAAGCTTGGAACCCTAACTTTGCCAGGAGCTAATAATGGAAGTATAAGCTTGCCGTAGGTCAAATCCATCATAAATTACTCAGGTTCAAATTGAAGCACTGCAATCACCGGAAGCGACCGCAATAGCTCAGTTTCCAGTATTATGCAGCCCAATCCTTACAAAGGGTTTCAGTTTGGGTGAGTACTGTTAGGGTAGCTTTCTCTTGTTTATCTGGAGGATAGCCATATTTTCTTAGTAATCGTTTTACAATAGTGCGGAGTTTGGCTCTGACGGTTTCTCTTTGCGTCCAGTCAATCGAGACATTGCGGCGAACCACTATGACTAACTCACGAGCGATCGCTTTCAGGGTTTCATCACCTAGTACCTGAACTGCACTATCATTCACTTCTAAGGCATCATAGAAAGCTAGTTCATCTTCTGATAATCCTAAGTTTTCTCCACGTTGGTTAGCTTCTCGGATTTCTTTGGCAAGCTCGATGAGTTCTTGTAGAACTTGGGCAGATTCGAGCGAGCGGTTCTGGTAGCGGCGGATACTGTTTTCCAGCATTTCCGAGAAGGTGCGGGATTGTACGACATTACGATGCGATCGCGCTTTGATTTCATCATTTAGCAGTTTTCGCAGCATTTCCAGCGCTAAATTCTTTTGGGCAATACCTCGCACTTCTTCTAAGAACTCTTCGGAGAGGATAGAAAGTTCGGGTTTGTTTAGCCCAGCGGTGCTAAAGATATCAATTACTTGATCGGATGCAACCGCACGGGAGACGATTTGACGCATAGCAGAGTCGAGATCGGCTTTGCTCTTGCCTCCTTCAACGGTATATTTGGAAAGTGTCGCCTTGATGGCTTGGAAAAATCCAATTTCTTCCCGCAGAGCGAGCGCTTCCTCTTCAGTGGCACACAGAGCAAAAGCTTTGGAGAGTTCAGTAACGGCTTTAATGTAGCGTTGTACGCCGTTGTCGTCCTGAATTTCAGGACGTAAAATCCAGTCAGTTGCTTCGCGCATGACAGTAAGGCGTTCTGGGGCAATACCTGTGAAAAAGCGGGAATAGTCAAAACCGTGAAACATTGCAGCAACGATTTCGTGTTTCTCCCGCATCAGGGCGATGGCTTGTTCGATGGGAATGCCAGTTTCACTGCGATCACCTTCTGTGTATTCCTTTAAAGCATCTTTCAAGTCTTGGGCAATGCCGAGATAATCTACTACTAGACCACCAGGTTTTGCCCCAAAAACACGATTGACCCGGGCGATCGCTTGCATCAAATTATGCCCTTTCATGGGTTTGTCGATGTACATGGTGTGGAGGCAAGGCGCATCAAAGCCAGTCAGCCACATATCCCGTACAATCACAAGTTTGAGTGGATCTTTAGGATTGCGAAGGCGGTTAGCGATCGCATCCCTTCCTTTTTTAGTGCGGATGTGGGGTTGCAAATCGGCGTTATCGGAAGCACTGCCTGTAATCACAACTTTGATTTCGCCTTCGCTGTCGTTCTCAGAGTGCCACTCTGGGCGGAGTTTGATGATTTGCTTGTAGAGTTCGGCACAAATGCGGCGGCTCATGCAGACGATTATGCCTTTGCCTTGCATTGCAGCAAGCCGATTGTCGAAGTGGTTGAGGATGTCTTGAGCAATGATTGCTAGACGTTTTTCAGTGCCAACCATTGCTTCCAACTGCGCCCATTTACTTTTTAGCTTGTCTTTGGTATTCGGTTCTTCGCCTTCGGTAACTTCTTCAAAGTCGGGGTCAATTTTGGGTTTTTCGCTCTCATCAAGGTCTATTTTAGCGAGACGAGCTTCATAATAAATTTTGACGGTGGCTCTATCTTCAACGGCGCGTTGAATGTCGTAGATGTCGATATAGTCACCGAAGATTTTTTTGGTGCTGGTATCGGCTTTGTCAATCGGGGTGCCAGTAAAGCCAATGAAGGAGGCGTTAGGCAGGGCATCCCGCAGGTGTTTAGCAAAACCGTAGGCGGTGTAGGCTCCTGTTTCTTCCCCTGTTTCTTTGTTTTTGGTTTTGACGACTCGTGCTTTTAGCCCGTATTGGGAACGGTGGGCTTCATCGGCAATGAAGACGATGTTACGACGATCGCTCAAGGTTTTATACTCACCGCCTCGTTCATCTGGGGCGAATTTCTGAATGGTGGTAAAGATAACGCCACCGGATGCGACCTGAAGTTTAGCTTTTAGGTCAAGGCGGTCTGCTGCTTGGACAGGTTGCTGGCGCAGCAATTCTTGGCATTTGGAGAAGGTAGTGAGGAGTTGGTCGTCTAAGTCGTTGCGATCGGTCAAAACAACTAAGGTTGGGTTTGCCATTGCCGGATGTTGAATGATTTTTCCAGCATAGAATGTCATTGACAGGCTTTTACCCGATCCTTGGGTATGCCAGATAACGCCCACACGCTTGTCACCTTCCGGAGAGGTGGCTTCGACAGTTTTGGCAATGGCTTTGTTAACAGCGTGGTATTGGTGGTAACCTGCCATTTTTTTAGTGATAGTTTCCCCATCGACTTCAAAGACGATGAAGAAGCGGATCAGGTCGAGAAAGCGGGTTTTTTCAAACACACCACGAATCACAACTTCTAGTTCTGGCGTGCCTTTGGGGGCAAGGCCATTGCCGTCGATGGTACGCCAAGGCATGAAGCGTTCGCGATCGGCAGTAATGCTACCAATACGGGCATAGATACCATCGGAGATAACCAGGGCTTCGTTGTAGGTAAAGAGGCTGGGAATGTTGCGTTTGTAGGTTTGCAGTTGGTTAAAAGCTTTATCAATATCGGCATTTTCGTCGGTAGCATTCTTCAGTTCGATCACGGCGAGAGGTAGCCCATTGATGAATACTACGACATCAGGACGATGGTTTTTGTGGTTTTCAATGACGGTGAACTGATTAACGACAAGCCAATCATTATTTTCGGGGTTATTCCAGTCGATCAGCCAAGCTTGATCGTATACAGTGCGATCGCCTTCTTGGTAAGAAATAGGTACGCCATCAGTGAAAAGCTGATGGAAGCGATGATTATTCTCAAACAGGTTTTGGGTTTCGGAACGTAACACCTGCCGCACGACTTCATCTAAGGCAGAAGTGGGAATTTGTGGGTTAATTTCTGCTATGGCAGAACGTAGGCGACTTTCTAAAATGACTTCTTTGTAATCGCTACGTTCTGCTTGGGCTTCACCTGGGGCGATATCGCTACTGCCGAGAATGGTATAACCTAACTGCTCAAAGTAATAAAGCGCAGCGTCTTCTACTTCAGATTCGGTAAAGTTACTCATGAGGCGTGTCCGGTTTGAGAATCCCTTTCTATTAGTATTCCCTTCTATTCCAGTATGATTGGACTGAACTGGCCTTATTTATATACGGGTTAAATTATTTGTACGGTTATCCGAATTGTCTATAGACTGGCTATTGTGTATTCCAATAGGTTATAGTTAACTTGCCTGTATAAAAGTATGCAGGGAATTGGGTTCACCAAAGTACGTGCTGCCAAGAGTAGCATGGGCTTAATTATCCTATCTACAGTATAGTTTCCGCGACGGGGCTTTACAGGTTTAACAGCCTAAGTAGAGCGAAGGTAGGGCGTGCGCTGGGAGGTCTTAGCGTCATAGCATGGATGCCGTCAGTCCTGACTTTCCAGCTTTGCTATATCTATCAAGAATTTATGCTGAGATCACAGGGCAAAAGGTTCAATAGTTGGTATAAGATTCGCGGTTACATTCACTTTGATAGAAAGGTTTCTAAAAAATTTGCTTTCAGCTATGTCACAGATCCGAAGAAGATTGAGGTTCATGCTTTTCTGCCGTTTCTAAAGTACGTTAAAGTGACACCTCGATATAAATTTAAGGAACATAAGACAGTAGACAAAAAACGTCCTATTCTTTACGCAGGTCACTTAGATTCGCATATTTATGCCTGGTATGCACAGCAGCTTAGTGAACAGTATGAGAAGTTTATTCAAAAACAGATCTTTAATCAGTCTGTCCTTGCGTATAGATCTTTAGGGAAGTCTAATATAGAGTTTGCCAAGGAAGTATTTGACACAATTGAGCAAAGAAGAAACTGTAATGCTCTAGCTTTTGATTTAACAGGTTTTTTTGATCATATCGATCATGCAAAACTTAAATCTGCATGGTGTAAAGTTTTAGAAGTTTCTGAACTTCCAACAGATCACTACAAAGTTTATAAATCTATTACTAAATATGCTTATGTTAAGCGTGATGAAGTATTTAATACTTTGAAAATTACCGATTATGAAGCAATCAAAGAGAAAGGACGATTTTGTACTTCGGAAGAGTTTCGTAAGCATATTAGAGCTAGTGGCTGTATAGAGAAAAACTCTAATGACTACGGAATTCCACAAGGTTCTCCCATAAGTGCAGTATTATCTAATATATATCTTATTGAATTCGATAGAGTAATGTCTGAGTACGCCCTTGAAATTGATGGTGTGTACCGCAGATACTGTGATGATATCCTTTGGATTTGTCCACCAGAAAAAGCAAAGACAATTGAAGAGTTAGTTCATCAAGAGATTAACAGATGTGGTGAGGCTCTTTCTCCTAATTCTGACAAGACAGAACGCTTTTTATTCCAGGACACAACTGAAGGATTAATAGTATTTCGAGAAACTAATGAAGGATTAATAAAAGGTTCACCTCTTCAATATTTAGGATTCACATTTGATGGGCAACAGCGATTTTTGCGATCTCAAACTGTTTCCCGTTATTACCGAAGAATGAAGGGCGCAGTGCGTAAAGCAGGGCACGCTGCCTGTCAAGCTAAGGATAGTAAAATTCATCGCAAAGATATATATGAAAAATATACTCATTTAGGGCAGCATAGCTTTTTTAGCTATGCTGCACGTTCAAGTGAAATTATGGATTGTAAAAAAATTCATCAGCAAGTTTCTAACCACTGGGAAAAACTTCACAAAGAAATTAAACAAGTTGAAATGGAGCTTAAGAAAATCTTAGAGAGTCAAAGCGAATAATCATATAGTTACTAGATGAAGCTTAACAAGAATTTACGCTACCTCAAAAATTCCTCAGCAGATCTTATGCCTATCTCGCCTGTTAGTAATCTGGGCATTAGACTGTCGCGAATTGTTGCGATAGTTTGAGATTCACGCTCGTTGCAAACAATTTTGTCACGAATAGAACTGATTTTCTTATCAAATGCCTCAAGAACAGTTTGTGAGGGAATGAGGATAGGTGCATCAGAAAATATATCTGGACGTACTGCTGGATAAGCACTTCCATCAGCATTAAATGTCAAATAGTCTACAAATTCATCTGTCGTAACCCAAGCATAAAGATATGAGGAAGGAATTGCTTTAGGTGAAAGCACAATGAATCCGGTGGAAACTACAAGGTTCTCTGGTGGAGTGTGAATAAACAAATAGGATTTACGATTTGGTCTGACTCCAGACCAGATTGTATCACCATGTTGAACTAGTCTTTTAGCTCGGCTTGGTGCATTAGATAACTTATAAACCGTTGTTCCTTCGAGACGACCTACTGTAACTGATGAAATATCAACGTATTGGATTAGCTGATGCGGATAGCTCTTGGTAATACTACGTGAATTTACATTGACTACCTGTTCTAAAGTCCCAACTCTCCACCCTTTTGGTATCTTACCCAATGCCGAATCCTCAAACTCATCAGGAAACAGAGGCGCGGTCTCCACATCCATCCCTGCGGGTCTTTGTTCATCTAGCTTGGCGCGGACGGGATCGAAGTCGATAAACCAGGATTTGAAGAAAGCGCGGGCAATGCTCTCCAGTGTCCGGTTCATCTGTTGGTTGAGTTCGATTTTGTCGTCAAGAGTGCCAAGAATGTGGGCGATCGCTTTCTGTTCATCTAGAGAAGGCAGAATTATTGGGAACGTCCGTAAATAAGCCAAGTTCGTCTTTGGAACACCAGTAACCTCTGAATCGCGAATAATCTTTTCTCGACTAGCAGGAGAAGAAACATAGTAATAAACAAAGCGTGGATCTGCAACCTTACGGTTAACAGATAGCTTCATCTGATTTGACGAAATTAAAAACTTTTGATAACGATGTGACTTTGGAATAAAGCCCGTTTGCCCCAAAGTTCCCTTCTTTGTAAAAATAATGTCTTCTGGGCCACACAGACTACGTTCTAACCTTTTGGCAGTTTCTTCAGAGACATATACAAATTCGTCACCCTTAAAAGAAACATCTCCTAAAGAAAGATTGGAACCGCGAATAACTGGAACTCCTACAGGGACATAATCGGATGCGGGTAAGTTTGAGCCAAATGGACCATCAACTAACCCGTACTCTTTACCAGCAATGTTTCCTAACGTCGTCACTTGCCACTTAGGAGGAATGGAGTTAGTTATCATAATCCAGCACTTGTAAACTCTCTCGAATAATCTTCTCTAACCGTGCCGACTCCTTAAACTGTTCCTCCAATTTCTGGGTCAACCTTTGCATCTTCTCCTCAAATGGCTCATCATCATCTTCCACTTCCTCCGCCCCTACATATCGCCCTGGTGCCAACACATACCTATACAACTCAATATCTTGCAACTTTGCACTCTTGCAAAATCCCGGTACATCCGCATAGATGCCAGCCTCCAGTTCACCACGCCATGCATGATAAGTTCCGGTAATCCGGGCAATCTCCTCATCCGTCAACTCTCGGTGCGTACGGTCTACCAAATAGCCCAACTTTCGAGCATCAATAAACAGCGTTTCCCCTCGGCGATCTCTCAAATTAGTAAAGCCCTTTGTCCCCATAATTCCCTTTTTATTACGGGTCACAAACCATAAACACGCGGGAATTTGAGTAGTGTAAAATAACTGCCCTGGCAGCGCAATCATGCAATCCACCAAATCTGCCTCAATGATCGCCTTGCGGATCTCCCCTTCTCCCGACTGGTTAGAACTCATCGAACCATTCGCCAACACAAACCCCGCGATCCCATTCGGTGCAAGGTGATGGATAATATGCTGCACCCAGCCATAGTTGGCGTTACCCTTAGGTGGCGTGCCATATTCCCAGCGCACATCATCCGCCAGCGAGTTATGCCACCAATCACTGATGTTAAACGGCGGATTTGCCAGGATGTAGTCTGCCTTCAAATCCTTGTGCAAGTCATTGGTGAAACTGTCCGCTTGCCTGTCCCCAATATTGCCATCAATCCCCCGAATCGCCAGGTTCATCAAACATAGACGGCGTGTTGTCGGGTTAGACTCTTGCCCATAAATAGCAATATCGCCTTTGCGTCCCCCGTGCGCCTCGACAAATTTCTCCGACTGCACAAACATTCCACCTGACCCGCAGCAGGGGTCATAAATCCTTCCCCTGTAGGGTTCAATCATCTCTACCAGCAACTTCACCACCGACTGCGGCGTGTAGAATTCTCCGCCACCCTTGCCTTCCTTCTCGGCAAACTGCCCCAGAAAATACTCGTAAACCCGTCCTAGAATATCCTTTGCTCGGCTGGCGCTATCTCCTAAGCCAATCTTACTAATTAGGTCAATGAGTTCTCCCAACCGCTGCTTATCCAGATCTGGTCGCGCATACTGAATCGGCAGCACTCCTTTGAGGCGGGGGTTTTCTTTTTCGATCGCCAGCATAGCCTCATCAATGAGCTTGCCGATCGTCGTTTGCTTTGCGTTTGCCTGAATGTGCGACCACCGCGCCTCCTTCGGCACCCAAAAGACATTCATGCCCAGATACTCGTCCCGATCTTCCGGGTCGGTGTACTCTGTCTCTTGCAGTTGCGCTAAGTCATCGTAAAGTTCTTGGAATGCATCCGAGATGTACTTGAGGAAAATCAGCCCCAAAGCAACGTGCTTATATTCCGCAGCATCCATATGACCGCGCATTTTATCTGCTGCTGCCCATAGGGTTTGCTCAAATCCCAGATTTGCCCCATTGCCATTTTTTGCTTTTGTCTCGTCTTTCTTGCTTCGTGCCACGCTGACCTAATCCTCAAGCCAACTCTGGTTGCATTCAGGTAATCGCCCGATGCAACTCTTGCTGAATATTCAGCCACCATTATCTACGATAAATCATCCAGTTACTTGCATTTCCCAAAATACAAATTTGCACAAGCTAATTCTGCTCAATCCTCACCCTTGAAATGGATAGGGGAATGAAGTGCGATCGCAACTTATCCGTTTGTGAACAAATAGCGATCGCACTTTCAGCAGACTTGATAATTCCGGAACAGGGCTACTAATACATCTTTTCGATTAACTGCAAAAATTCCCTAACCACTTCGTCTGGTTTTTCCTCACACCTTTTAGCATCAAATCGCTGAATTATGCGGATTCGATGATGCTGGAAAAGGCGTTCCCGCTGTTGTTCGTCTACTCGTCTCAATGGTGTATGGTAAGGCCCATCGACTTCGAGTATGCCCCAGTTGCCTTGATGGCAAACTAAAAAGTCAGGTTCTAGATTTTGCCTACCTGTGGCAGTATTCAGCCGAACCAGACAAAGGGGTAAGAAGAGAACACTAGCGCGATCGAGCGCTTTTGCTATTTCTATTTCATTTTTGGAACGGAATCTCAGCCCTTGCCAATTGTAAATTCGCCTGTTGAGATTGAAGGGAATACCTTGGTTATTAACAACCCCATCAGGCAATTTAGCGCCTTCCAGGATTGCACCCGTTAAGATAGCGCCTTTAAGGGTTGCACCAGACAACTCTGCTTCTCTCAAATCTGCGCCCGTTAAATTGGCATTACTCAAGTTGGCATTTTCACAATTTGCTTTTCTCAAATCTGCGCCCGTTAAATTGGCATTACTCAAATTGGCATTTGCCAAAGCTGCTTCTATTAAATTTGCACCTTGAAATAGCGCTCGTTGTAAATCTGTGGATATTAAACACGCCTGAGTGAGTACTGTTCCTTTAAAAGATGCTTCTGTCAGCTTACATAGATGCAAGTTTGCTCCCTGTAAATTTGCACCATCCAAACAGACTTTACTCATATTTCCGCAAGCCCATTCTACTCCACTCAGGTCTTGTCCTGAAAGGTTCACTCCCGGTAAGCATATCTTCCAAAATTCTCTTTCATCTACATCTAGAAGTTTTGCTACCAATTTATGAGGAGGAATATTCATAAAATCAATTACAGTCAACTATATCAAACAAGCCTAAATAAGAAGACTGGTAAAAAATATGATCGATTGTCATTGATTTTTGGGGAAAATCTGGTAGGTGTACGTCCTCAGAAGTCACTATAGTTAGGGGGACACAGCAAGGTTTGTAGAAACTCTGGTAGCTCGTCAAAACTTTCTAGAATTAGGTCAGCCAGTGATAAATACAATTTATGATACGGCTGAGGTTCTTGGTGAGTACGACCTTGGCTAAACCAACTATTACAAGTGCGAATATCAACCCTGCAAATTTGGGCGATTAACTCACGGCTGACATCCCACTTCGCCCTAAATTCTTGATGATTGATTTGCGGTTCAAGATAAATAAATGCTCTCAGCCTTAGCAACTGTTGGGGATTTAATGGTCGAGGTGATTGAGGATTACTCATGAAGTCTCCTCTAATCGGCTTTCAATTTCCTCTTCCCAGGCAAAAGTTGACTTCATCCAAGCCGCGCTAGGAGAATTACTCTCCAGATAAAGAATATAGCGATACATCCATCTACAGCGATGAGGCGCATAACAGAGGTAGTACCCAATTAAAGTTCCCCATTCCGCTGCACCATCAATAGGAGTTAGGCGAACTTTTGTCCCTACAGAGTAACAGGGCGCAGGAATGTCTGATAGCTGGGGAAGCTCAACAGATTGAGGATATTCCAAGGTAATGGGTGTAGTGAAAGCATCGATCGCATATCCTTCACGAACGACATGAAGATAATGGCTAACAAGTTCCGGGTCAATTGCTTGTGGCAATTTTTCAATCAGTAAAGCCGCGATTAGACTCGACTCCGATGGTAGCAAGATAGAGTTTGTTTGTTGTAACGCCTCTAGGAAATTAGCGATCGCATAATCTTTAAGTGCTTGAGAATACCCAGACTGGTAAGCCAACTCAGTCCTAGTTGCTGTAGGTTCTGGTGTTGTAGTCATATTGAATTATCAGGAATCTAGGTTAGCACCCATTTAGCAGGGTGAAGATTTTCTGGTAGTAATTTCAGTAAATATTCTGAGCTTATTCATCAATGATTTATCACCCAGCATTAAGTATCGCTGCACATTATTTTAATGTTTAACAATGTTTTTAGTTTAACATGAAAACATTGCCGCACATTGCCACACATTATTAAGCATTTTAGCAATGTGAGAAGGGTATGATGGTCTGGCGACAAATCCTGATAACATTCATGACCCAGAGCGATCGCGTACAAACTTCCGTATACTTCCCCAAAGATGTCTATGATGCTTTGGTCAAATGGGCAGAACAAGAAGACCGCCCCATTAGTAATCTTGTGGTGCGGATCGTGAGTAAGGCGATAGAAGACCGCCAAAAGCAGCAGTAAATTCCACCTCAAGTCAAAGCGGTGCAGAAAAGCTTGAGCCAATCTTGAGGTCATTTTTTGGAATGTTTATTTATACGTAAAAATCGCAGCAATCAACCCAGCTACGTTCTACCTGGCTGTAACAGAGGTTATTGGTAGCTGGCCTAGTTGGTCTGCGATCGCCATTATCTTTATCAAAGCTATATAAGTCCTGTGAAAAATTCTGGATATCCAGAATTTTCAACATTGTGTGACAGCTTTTAAGGGATGCAACAAACTATATTATGTGCTTGCTACGCCAAATTTTGATAACAGCGTTAGACAATTTCTAAGAGGAATATATAAAAATTACGAGAATAAGTCCTGCTGTAATCATCCGAAAATTTTTATCCAACATCACATTAGTTATTGTTAGCTATATTCGAGAGTTATCTAATTTTTGCCAAAATATCCAGTTTTTATAAAAATGTATGCCCTATGAATAGATAGGCTGGTTTTTGATGTCATCATTCAAGCCGTTTTCCCGACCAATCTTAGTTCTCAGCGTTAGACGAGCAATCTTAGCCAGCATTAATCAAGAAAAATATGATTATCTCACCGGATTTATTTGCGGCGGGATATGAAACAAGACTCGAATTTTTCTCATTCATGCTATTTTAAATAGATTATTTTTTGGTAGCTGTGATTGCTAGAGAAACGTCAGATATTTGATAGTTAATTCAAGTGTTAAAAACTGTAATAAATAGTTTGTTTGTAATTGTGATTTTGATATATATTTCATACATATACCTCTGAGATAATTTACCAAGTTCTAAGAAACAGCAATGTTTCGTTAGAGCTATTGGGAATGCGATCACATTCCTCATAAGCTTTCGTATGTCTACAGGCTGATAGCTGAAAACCTGCATTTTTACTTCAATAATTAAAGTTTAGATATGCTCGGCAATGATGAATTTGATGCTTGGTGCAAAAGATTAAATATTTCAGAGCAATCTCGAAAAATAATATAAGCGATTTGTTCATCTGAGCTTCAACACGTAAATTTCTGGTTGTCAATAAAATTTGCGAACAAACTATAAATCTATACCCAAAAGGATGCCATCATGATTTTTGATTCTAACGAAAATGAAAAACAGGATCAGGAGAATATAGAAATTGGAATATTTCAATTAGATATTGAGCTAGTCGAGCCTAACAATAACCGTTTGGCACGTCCTTATATAACCACAATTACAGATCCTTATTCTCGTTGCATAATGGGCAGTTATTTAAGCTCTAAGGCACCAAATTCTAAAGTGATTACTCTAGCATTACGTCATGCTATTTTGCCAAAGCAGTATGAAGAAGAATAAGTAGAAAGGTGCAAATAAAAGTCCATAAAATTTGCGAACAAACTATAAGTCTATACTCAAAAGGATGCCATCATGATTTTTGATTCTAATGGAAATAGAGAACAAGATCAGGAGAATAGAGGATTTAGAAGGCAAACTCGTCAAAGAAGTTTAGATGCGCTTTATAGCAACCATTTTTGGCAATGTCACCATTTTCAGTTAGATATTCAGCTAGCCGATCATCACAATAATCTTGTTGCACGTCCTTACCTGACCAAAATTACAGATCTTTATTCTGATTGCATAATGGGCATTCATTTAAGCTTTGAGGCACCAAATTCTAAAGTGGTTGCTCTAGCATTACGTCATGCGATTTTGCCAAAGCATTATGGAGAAGAATACGCACTGCATTACCAATGGGAAACATTTGGAGTACCTGAGTACATTGTTACCGATAAAAGCAAGCATTTCCAGACTAGATATTTACAACATATAGCTCAAAAACTAGCTGTTCAGTGGGTTATCAGCTATTGTAATAGGGCGATAGCAATGGAAGAAATTAGTATTTTGGAGATTAATACAGAACTTTTATGTAATTTACCTCAATGCTGTGGTTCATACCGTCAAGAACGCCAAAACACAGGAGCTAATAAAGGGTACTTGACCATACAAGAACTATATTTACTCCTAGTAAATTACATTGTTAATAACTATAACCAAAAAGTAGAAAATTTAACGCAAAACCAAACAAAGATTCAACTTTGGAAAACAGGATTAATTGCTTCACCAAGGATAGTCGATGAGCAAGAGTTCAATATTTAGCTAATTAATTAGGTAGATTATCCGGTAGAGCGATCACATTCTTCATAAGCTTTGTATGCCTACACATTGATAGGACAAAGCTTACCCTTTTACTTAAATAAGTAAAGATTACATATGCTCAGCAAGAATGAGTTTGATAATTGGTGCGACAGATTAACAATTTCAGAGCAATGTCGAAAACTAATACAAGCGATTCGTTCATCCGAGCCGTCGCGCCGTGTAGGAGGTGGAAGCAGAAATGTTTCTGGACGCTACCCAAGCCGAAAAATGGGGCTGACCATTCAATTTGAGTCTCACCGCGTAGAACTTCCTAGGATCTACGAATTAGAGCATGATGAGGATGTAATAGAGTTTTACGACCAACCACTTCCGATTAAGATTGATTATCAAGATAAAAATAGGCGAAAACTGAGCCATTTTCACACCCCAGACTTCTTTGTCATAAGAAGCAAGTCTGCTGGATGGGAAGAGTGCAAACCCAAGAATAATTTACAAAAACTAGCTGAGAAAAGCCCTAATCGCTATTGTCAAAGTAAAGATGGTCAGTGGTACAGTCCACCAGGAGAAGACTATGCCAAACAGTTTGGACTCTACTATCGGCTGTATTCTGATGCCGAAATCAATTGGTTTCTCCAACGCAACATCATATTTTTAGAAGACTACTATCGTCGATCTGAGTCTTTAGTTGTAAAAGAGCGATCGGCTACAGAAGTTCTTTCCCTGGTCTCAGATAACGTAGGAATATCACTAGCGAATCTGCTCAGTAATTTAAAGGAAGCTAGCGCTGATGAGATTTATACTTTGATTGCCACAGAAAAATTGTACGTAAATCTTAGCGCTGCTCCTCTTGCTGAACCATCACGGGTACACATATTCCGTGACCAGCAGACAGCTAATGCTTATGTATTACTGCAAACAACGTTGCCAGATTCTAGTTTCGGTTCTCCTATTATTAAAATTGTGGCTGGAACATCCATTTGCTGGGATGGCAAAGGCTTGAGTATTGTTCACGTAGGAGAGCGAGAAATTGTACTTAGTGGAGAAGATGAACAGCTAATTAAGCTAAAGAAAGCTGTATTCGAGAATCTAATTCATCAAGGTGAGATCACAAGCCTCCAAAAACAAGAAACACCAACCATCAGTGAGGAATCTTGGGAGCGTTTCTATAAAGCAAGCCCTCAAGATCAAGAGGAAGCCCTCCGCCGCTATAAAGCCATCGAGCCATACTTGCAGGGTCAACCACCTGAAAAAGAAACTATATCAGATCGCACGATTCGAGATTGGAAAGCCAAATATCTCGCTGCACAACAGAATTGTGGTTGTGGCTACATTGGACTTCTATCTCACAGCCATGCCAAAGGAAATCGCAATCGAAAATTACCTAAAAATACTTTAGCTCTCATGGAGGAATTTATCTTAGAGGACTATGAGACCATCAAGCAAAAGAAAATGTTTGAAGTCTACGGTTCTTTAGTTCTTTCTTGTGAAAAAAACAGCATAATTGCCCCAAGTTATAAGACATTTGTCAAGGAAGTCAAGCGACGTGCCGGGTATGATCAGACAAAGAAACGCCAAGGACATCGAGCAGCATATCAGCACCAAGAATTCTATTGGGAATTAAAGAGAACCACTCCCCGTCATGGCGATCGCCCTTTTGAGATTGGTCATATTGACCATACGGAACTAGATGCAGAGTTAGTCTGTTCCAGCACAGGTCGTAAACTTGATAGACCTTGGGCAACTTTCTTAGTAGATGCTTACTCAAGACGATTACTAGCAGTTTACCTCTCCTTTGATCCACCTTCTTATCGCTCTTGCTTAATGGTATTGAGGCTCTGCGTCAAGAACCACGGACGGCTTCCACAAATTGTAGTAGTAGACAATGGATCAGAGTTCCATAGTACTTATTTTGAGACACTTTTAGCCACTTTTGAATGTACGAAAAAGCATCGTCCTCCTGCTAAAGCAAGGTTTAGTGCAATTTGTGAGCGCCTTTTTGGTACTTCCAATACACAATTTGTTCATAATCTCCAAGGAAATACTCAAATCACCCGCAATGTTAGGCAGGTAACTAAATCAGTCAATCCTAAAAATCATGCAATTTGGACACTTAATCTTCTTTACGAGTATTTATGTGTATGGGCTTATGAGGTATACGATATTGACGAACATCCATCTCTAGGGCAAAGTCCAAGGGAAGCTTTTGCGACAGGAATGCTTCAAAGTGGCAGTCGGACTCACCTGATGATTTCTTACGATGAAAATTTCAGGATACTCACTCTGCCAACAACTGAGCGCGGGAAGGCAAAGGTTCAAATAGGTCATGGCGTAAAGATCAACTATATCTACTACTGGTCTAATGCCTTTCGAGATCCAGAAATAGAAAACACATCAGTTCCTATAAGATACGATCCCTTTGATGCTGGAACTGCCTACGCTTTTGTTCGGGGGCAGTGGGTGCAGTGCATTTCTCAATACTATGCAGACTTTCATGGCCGATCAGAAAAAGAAATGAAACTGGCTACTATTGAGTTGCGTAAACGCCAGCAAAATCACACTGCTCAACTTAAAATATCAGCTAAAAATTTGGCAGAATTTCTTGGTTCCCTAGAGGCACAGGAGGTTTTATTGAAGCAGCGATCGCGTGATGCAGAGGTAAAAGGAGTATTACAGATTATTGAGGGTGGGCAAGCAAAAGGCAACCGCGTTGAGACATCAAGTTTAGAAGAGATGGGCGTGAATCATAGCCACAACCAAACTCAATTTCAACCGCTATCAAGTGGAAATGTTGCGATCGCTTCTGATGAACTAGAAGTATATGAGGAGTTTTAGTAATGTTTAGTGGTTTTCCTCGTGAGTTGCTTCAGCAATCTGTAGCAGCACGACTAGATTACTTTCGGAGTTACACAGTAGCACACCCTAAGCTAAAAGAAGCAAATGAAGCTCTTATTCGTGCTATTCGTGAGCCAGCAGATACATTACTAATTTTCCTCTACGGCCCATCTGGTGTTGGCAAAACCACTCTAAGATTACGAGTAGAGAAGACATTGATAAAAGAAGCCTTATCAAATCTCGAAATTGACCGAGGACACATTCCTGTTGTCGGCATTGAAGCTGGATCACCAGAATCGAGAAGTTTTAATTGGAAGGAGTACTATACACAGGCATTAGTTACCCTGGAAGAACCGCTCATAGATCACAAAATAGATTATGGTGTGCGGGGAATAATGCGAAATAGCGAAGGACAACTTAGAATTCACGATCGGATAGTTGCACCTGCCTTACGTAGGGCATTGGAACAAGCTCTAAGTCATCGGCGACCACGCATATTTTTTATAGATGAAGCCCAACATTTAGCAAAAATAGCCAGCGGAAATAAACTCCAATATCAACTAGACTGCATTAAATCCTTGGCTAGTATGACCAAAACACTGCATGGGCTACTTGGTACTTATGAACTGCTGGTATTCCGCAACTTAAGTGCCCAACTGAGCCGACGCAGTGTTGATATACATTTCCAACGTTACCTTGGAAACTGTCAAGAGGATATTCGGGCATTTAAGAGTGTTATTTTCACTTTTCAATCCCATATGCCTCTAGAAGAGCCACCCGACTTAGTAGCGCACTGGGATTACTGTTATGAAAGAACTCTTGGTTGTGTTGGTATTCTGAAACACTGGTTCACAGTGGCATTGAGAGATGCACTTGATGAGCAAGCAACTACTCTAACTCTTAAACATTTAGAGAGACGTGCTTTGTTAGTAGCTCAGTGCCAGAAGATGCTTCAAGAAATCAAAGAAGGGGAGAAGCTTCTGACAGAAAATGATGCTGATCGTAATCAACTACGAACCGAATCAGGTCTAGATAGAGAACTAAATCCATCAAAATCTGTCCAATCAGCAATATCTAATAAAGCACAAGAACCAATTCCCAAGACACCAAGGAAAGGTAGCGTAGGTAAACGTAAACCAAAACGAGATCCAATAGGGGTAGAAAACCATGATAAATAACAATTTAAGTATTTATGAATCTTGGAATTTGGAGCAACCTATAATTCCATCACATAGCCGTCTATACAAGCTAGAACCGATCGGTATAGGAACACCATATGTTGAGGGCTTAACAAGCTATATTACTCGACTAGCAGAATCTCATAGTGTAGAAACTAGCAAATTAATGGCACAGGAGCTTGCTCCACTTATCAACGCAACAAAAAGTGTAACCTTAGTTTCTAACGCTTCAAAGGGAGTATTGAATGGAAATGGCCATCTTACAGCAAGGATAGTTAATGTGCTTGAAGAGCTAACTTTGTTAAATAATTTATCTTGTCTAACATTTTTAACCTGGAAGAATGTTTTGTTTCTTGAAGGATGCTTTCGATCTTTCCGCGCTTGGTGTCCTGTTTGTTATGAAGAGTGGGATAAAGAAAATCAGGTTTATGAACCATTAATTTGGTCACTTAACCTAATAAAAGTTTGTACACGTCATTCTCAATTTTTGAAAAATCAATGTCCTCATTGCTCTCAAAAATTGCCTCGCCTAGCATGGTACTCTCGACCAGGATACTGCTCAAAATGTAAAGGCTGGCTTGGAAACTCGCCAGAAGTTGATATACACACTAGTAATAGTTTGTCAGAAGATGAGTTAAAGCAGCAATTTTGGTTAATGAATAATATTGGAGAATTAATAGCTACAACACCTATTTTAATAACAGTACCATCGAAAGAGATACTAAGAAAAAATATTCTTACATGTATGAATCAGTTCAGTAATGGAAATAAAGCTAAATTTGCCTGTTTCCTAGGAATAGATGTAACCTCTTTAGACGGCTGGCTTAAACGTGGAAGTCTACCTAGATTAATAAATACTTTGAATATTTGTTGTAAGCTGAAAATTAGACTGATAAGCTTTTTAACAAAAGATATATCTTTAGAATTTCCTTTACAAGTAACAGAATATGATCCAGAAAAGCTAAACTCTTCAATAGTCCATAAGAAAAATCAAGAATTCCGAAAAAGTAAACCGATAAAAAATAATAATTCTACATCCATAAACTCATCTTCAAAAAAACATCAAATGACTCCTAGAAAATACGATTTAAGTTTTATAAAGCAAACTTTAGAGGCTGCTCTTCAAGAGTATCCTCCTCCATCAATAAGCGAAATAATAAAATGTGTTGGAGCTAGTAATGGAGCACTTTATAATCATTTTCCATCTCTATGTCATGCTATCGCTGCTAGGCATCGAACTGAAAAAAGAAAAGCTATACAGTATTTTTTAGAAGCAGTGTTAAATAGTGATGAATTTCCTTTACCTTCTCTCAAAGAAGTAGCTAGCCGCCTTGGACATACTGCTAGAACTCTTCGGGCATATTTTCCAGCTATCTGCTACACTATCTCATCTAGGCATAGAGATGATTCTAAGAAAGTAATACAACTTTCTTTGGAAGAAGTTTTGAATAACGTTCAATATTCTACAATTTCAATGAAGGAATTAGCTAATAAATTAGGAGTATGCCAAAATTACTTATGGACAAATTTTCCAGATATATCTTCTGTTATTTCTGCTCGATATGCTAGTTATCGTGATGCCGAAATAGCTAAAAAGCAAGAAGAAATAATATTATCTATAGAAGCTTTGCTAAACGATAATAATTTTCCGTTATCATTAGAAGAAGTAGCCAGAAAGCTAAATCTTAGCCCTAGCTTTATTTATAGAAATTTTCCAGAACTAGCCAGTAGTATTGTAATCAAATATTCAAATTATAGAAAAGCTTCTAGTATAGAATACAAAAAAAATGTTATGGAAGAAATTAAGCAAGCAGTTCTTGAATTACATACAAAAGGTATCAATCCCAGTAGCTACTATGTTGAGCAAATGCTGCCTAAGCCAGGAGTAATGAGGGCTTCATATGCTATGGCTAGCTTATACGAGATTCGCCGTGAGCTAGGATACGAAAACTGAACCAGACCTCGAACAAAAACAATTGCATAGACAGCAAAAGTTCCAAAAAATGCTCGTACAGAAAGAAAAGTTGGCAACTGCCAACCACAACGAGACCCAATTTTAATTGACTAAAATGCTGGCTGAAGACTTAAGTACATACGAATTTTGGAATTTAAAAAAGCCATTAATTCCTCAATGTAGTCGCCTCTATCAACTTCAACCTGTGGGTCTTGGCACATCTTACATAGAGAGTTTAACAGGTTATATCTCGCGGATAGCAGAGTCACATGGAGTTCTTCCAGGTGTCTTAATGACTAGAGAAATTGCTCCACTTATCAATAAACTATACTTTCAAAATGGAGCTAGTCGAGGATTCCGTGAAATATTCAACCGTGCCCAAGCTTTAAATGGTGTGGGAGAAATGGCAGGAGATTTAGTTCAAGCCTTACAAAAGTTAACGTGTAGCGATAAATTGCATTTTTTAACTATGCTATTTTGGGCTGAAATTTTGACTCCACGCAATTTATTTCGTGCTAAAAGAGCTTGGTGTCCAATTTGTTATCAAGACAGTTATGAAAATGAGCAGGTAGTTTATGAACAATTGCTTTGGACAATCAATTGCATTAAAATCTGTTCACAGCATCAAAAACCTTTACTCGAAATTTGTCCGCATTGCAATCATGAATTACCGTTATTAAGTTGGCGTTCAAGACCTGGTTATTGTTCAAATTGTGAGAATTGGTTAGGTACAGATAAATGCCATAATATATTTTCAAATGGCAAAGCCCCATCAAACTTGGAGCTTAAATGGCAATCTTGGACTGCTAATGTTGTAGGAGAGCTAATTTCTGTTGGTCAATGTTTTGAGTCTGCCCCACCAAAAGAAAATATTAAAAAATCATTAAATATAATAATTGATATAGTTGCAGAAAAAAATGCAGCTGCTTTTGCCCGTCTTATTGGAGTACCAAAAAATAGTTTGTGGATGTGGCAGTCTACTGAAACTTTGCCAGAACTAAACATCCTCTTGAAGATTTGTTACGAACTAGATATATCTTTAGTAGAATTTCTGTCCCCAAAAATTCTGATCGCTAAATCCTTGACAAAAATCTCGCAGAAGTATCCGCAACTTTGCCGCACACCAAGGGTCTCTCCAAAATCATTCAACCAAAATCTAGTAAGAGATGCTTTATTAGCAATACTTGGCAGTGACGAGGAACCGCCATTAACAATGCAAGAAGTGGCAAAGCGTCTAGGGTACGACAGAAGAACAATTTCTAGACACTTTCCTGACTTATGTTGTGCTATTTCTGCTAAACGTCTTGATTACAACAAAGCTTGCCGCCTCAGAAGCATTGAAAAATTTTGTAACGAAGTTAAACAGATTGTCCTTGACCTTAAAAGTCAGGGTGTTTATCCTACAGAAGCTCGTGTTTGTGAATTAATGGCAAACCCAGGATGTTTTCGATACAAACAAGTACGCGCTGCCTTCCATAATGCACAAGGCGAGTTTTGTGTGTAGGTTGCTATAGTTTTGTATAAGCTTCAAAAGCTAGAAGCATAACCTTGCCACTTCTCATTGGAAGCATAAGCTTGCCGTTGCGGCAAAGTTATGGGTAAAGTCACAAATCAAACAACCTTTGTCTTTTAACTTTGATATGGGTAGTACTGGACTCGAACCAGTGACATCCTGCTTGTAAGGCAGGCGCTCTACCAACTGAGCTAACCACCCGTTTGCACTCACAATTAAACAATATAGCAAAAGATTTTTAATCGCGCTAGTATTTTTGAGAAAAAATTTTTGAGAACCAAGAAATGCCCTCTGGTCGAACCCACGATAGCATTACGCTGTATGCTCTGCCGTTGGTGGCGGGTGTAACTTTCTGGCAGACTCGCAGTAGCAATGTGACTTTATTCGTGTCCGGCGGGTTTCTGTTTGGCGGGCTGATGTTCGGCCCGGATTTAGATATTTACTCGATTCAATACCAACGCTGGGGTTTCTTGCGCTGGATTTGGCTACCTTATCAAAAAAGTTTGCGTCATCGCTCTTTTCTTTCCCACGGGCCGATTATTGGCACGACGCTACGAGTACTTTATTTAAGTTGCTTGCTGGCTATTGTGGCAATTTTTGTGCTAGCCGTTGCTGAAAAGCTGTGGAATATCGCCTCTATTTGGCAAAACGTCGGTGGCACAGTTGGGCGATCGCTTACGAGTTACGCTACAGAATTCCTAGCCCTATTCTTAGGCATGGAACTCGGTGCTATGAGCCATTCTCTCAGCGATTGGATCGGTTCCGCATACAAACGTGTCAAAAAACAAGGCATCCGTGCTTTGCTTCCAAGTGGCAAAATTAAGAAACGTAAATCAACTAAAACAGGTAGGCGGCGGGTGTCGGGGGCGAAGGGACAAGGGAGACAAGGGGGACAAGGGGGACAAGGAAGAAATAAGTATTAACTTTTGACTAATGACCAATGACCAATGACAAATAACTATGAATGATACTTTAGCGGCATTACAGGAATTGATTGAGGTGGTGGCGAAATTGCGATCGCCTGATGGTGGTTGTCCTTGGGATTTGGCGCAAACACCGGAGAGTTTGACACCTTATGTAATCGAGGAAGCTTATGAGGTGGTGGATGCGATTAAGAGTGGCGAACGAAAGGCGATCGCGGAAGAATTAGGCGATTTATTATTACAGGTAGTCTTACAAGCCCAAATCGCTAGCGAATCAGGACAATTTTCTCTTAAAGAAGTTGCTGAAGGCATTTCCCAAAAGTTAATTCGCCGTCATCCCCACGTGTTTGGTGATGTGGAAGTGGCGAGTGTTGAAGAAGTGCGACAAAATTGGGAAGAAATCAAAGCCGCAGAAAAAGGCGAACCATCTCCAGAAAATCAAAAACTCAGTGCGAAACTCAGTCGTTATGGGCGTAGCCTTCCCCCATTAATGGCGGCGATGAAAATTTCCCAAAAAGCTGCGGCGGTAGGGTTTGAGTGGGAAAACATTGAGGGGGTGTGGGCTAAGTTCCATGAAGAATTGGCAGAATTTCGCCAGGCTTTAGCCGAAGAAAGCCCAGAAGCACAACAAGCCGAATTTGGAGATTTACTATTTGCAGCAATTCAGCTAGCGCGCTGGAATAACCTCGATCCTAGCGCTGGTTTGCAAGGCACAAATCAGCGATTTATTCAAAGGTTACAAAAAATGGAGGCAGTTGTTGACCGCCCCCTTTCAGATTACAGTTTGGAAGAGTTGGAAGCTTTGTGGCAACAGGCAAAAGCCCAAATTGCTCAGGAAGGGTGAGAAGGTAGGAGGCAAAGGCGCAGGGGGCAGGGGGCAGATTAAGATGACAATGTGATGTCTATGACAAGACGCTTTGCGTCTACGCATCGGCTTGTTATATTAATGCATCGCCCTGCAATTGAATTGCATCGACATGCAATCGAATTACATCGGCTTGTTATATTAATGCATCGCCCTGCAATTGAATTGCATCGACATGCAATCGAATTACATCGGCTCGTTATATTAATGCATCACCCTGCAATTGAATTGCATCGACATGCAATCGAATTACATCGGCTCGTTATATTAATGCATCGCCCTGCAATCGAATTGCATCGGCTCGTTATAAGTACCTAAACAAAAATCTTTACAGTCATTGCGAGCGAAGCGAAGCAATCTAAGCCCTTGCGATTGCTTCATTCCGCTTCGCTCCATTCGCAATGACATTGTGTAATTAATTCTGCTTGAGTATTTATTAATGCATCGCCCATACCCAATGCCCCATGCCCCAATCAAGATTTCTTCGCATCAAACCACTTATCATAAAGTGATTGATAAGTGCCATCTTCTCTGAGACTCAACAATGCGCTATTAATTTGTTTGCGGTAGGGACTGTTATTAGGCAGGACAATACCATAGTTTTCTTCCCGGAAAACGCTACCTACTATCTCTACTTTTCCGTGACCTTCATTGGCAGCATAAAATAGCAGTACGGGTGCATCAAAGACTACAGCATCAGCTTTTTTGTTTTGTAAAGCCTCATAAGCTTGCTCAATCTTGGGGACTTCTAAGACAGAAATTTTTTGTTCGCGCAGATATTTGGCGGCTGTGCTACCTGCTGTTGTTGCTACTAGCTTACCTGGCAAATCGTCTACGCTTCTGATATCTCCCT
Organism: Calothrix sp. NIES-2098; assembly: GCF_963875125.1. NCBI lineage: Bacteria > Bacillati > Cyanobacteriota > Cyanophyceae > Nostocales > Calotrichaceae > Calothrix > Calothrix sp. NIES-2098. Next base: position 4,837,771 of record NZ_CAWNKJ010000001.1, on the reverse strand, counting down.
GAAGCTGCTGTACAGTTAGCGAAGTGGTAGCGGCGGCTGTAAAGTAGGCGACGAACAAAACGCCGATAAACATCCAGATAATTGCTATTACCCGTCCCACTACTCCCTTGGGCATTTCGTCGGCTTGAGTTGCTAATGTTGCAGCTGCCCACCAACAGGCTTTAAAAATTCCTGGGAAGTATGATTTATCAATCATTCCTTCTTTGTGATTGCGCTCAGACAACCAAATTACATGAGCTGCTACGACAATCAGCAGTAAAGCAATGCCAATTACCTGCAAAAGCGTGGCAGAAAACAACAATTGCGTAATGTTAGAAAAGGCTCCACCATTTGCTTCTGGGGGTCTTACCATGATTTGCAGTCCAGCCGCAAACATCGGTAAAGAAAAATCAAAATTCTCTTGGCGTTCGGCGGTAATGGAAATCGCTGCAATTCCTACGTTTGCTTTGCCATCTTTAACACCAGCCAGCAGATCCGGTACAGTTGAATACTCAACAAATTTAGACTCTATGCCTAACTTGGTAGCAATACTGCGCCAGAGATCGATACTGAAGCCTGATAGTTCACCTTTGTTGTCAAATACAAAGGGTGGGATCGCACGTGTAGCGACAAGAAATGATTTTGATGATTGTTCGGGTTCGGGTTTTTGCGCTAGTCCTGGGTTCGCTACCGACAGCACCAGCAATAGCGCCATAATTCCGCCTAATAATACTAGCCAGATATGCCGTTTTGCGGAATGCTTGCTTTTGTTTTTACCGTTACCTCTGTAAAAGTAAGCAGTATTGCTTTTCCAAGCGATTATTAATTGGCGAAATTTACTAGCGATCGCATTTATCATAAGAATATTCTTGGGGTTGTTGTCTGCAATATTTACTTATCATTCCCAACCCATCACAAATATCACATGCGTAACCCCCCTTATACCCAAATTTTTTAGGCATAAGAGGGGATAAATCAGACTCAGACTTACTTTGAGCTAGAGCATTGAAAGACGGATTTACAGTTTGATGGTGACGGTTTTAACTTCGGTATATTGTTGCAAGCCGTACTCGCCCAATTCCCGACCAATACCAGATTGTTTGAAACCACCAAAGGGTGCGGCGGCGTCGAACACGTCGTAGCAATTTACCCAAACTGTACCAGCACGAACATTGTTTGCGATCGCGTGAGCTTTAGTAATATCTTGAGTCCACACGGCAGCGGCGAGTCCGTACATAGTATTATTTGCCCGTTGAATCACCTCATCAATATCCCTGAATTTGATGACGCTCATCACAGGGCCAAAGATTTCCTCTTGAGCAATCTTCATGTCATCGCGGACATCAGTAAACACTGTAGGCGCAATAAAGAAACCTTTATCTCCTACACGAGTACCACCGCAAAGCATTTGAGCACCTTCGCGCATTCCTGACTCGATGTAACCCATCACTTTGTCAAATTGCTCTTTGTCTACTTGCGGCCCTTGTTCTGTGTTGCTATCGAAAGGATCGCCCACAGCTCGCTTTTTAGCTCTTTCTACAGCCAAGGAGACAAAATCGTCGTAACATTTTTCTTCCACAAATAACCGAGAACCAGCGCAGCAACATTGTCCTTGATTGAAGAATAAAGCTTGGTGGGCACCTTCTATTGCTTGACGCATATCAGCATCAGCAAAGACGATGTTAGGACTCTTACCACCCAATTCCAAAGTAACGCGCTTCAGGTTACTCTTGGCAGCAGCTTCCATAATGAGATGCCCTACCTCAGTTGACCCAGTAAACGCTACTTTGTCAATATCCATGTGGCGAGAAATAGCAGCCCCAGCCGTTGGGCCGTATCCTGAAAGTATATTCACCACACCAGGCGGGAAGCCAGCTTCAACAATCAACTCACCTACCTGCAGAGCAGATAAAGGTGTTTGTTCAGCCGTTTTCATCACCACAGTATTACCCGTAGCCAAAGCTGGTGCTAACTTCCACGCCTGCATCAACAGTGGGAAATTCCACGGGATAATTTGACCAACCACACCCACAGGCTCATGGCGTGTATAGCAGAAATAAGGGCCATTGATCGGAATAGTTTTACCTTGCACCTTATCAGCCCAGCCTGCATAATAGCGGTAGCAAGCGATAACTAACCCCAAGTCACCCAAGGAATCGTGTAAAGGCTTGCCATTATCTAGAGTTTCCAGCCGTGCCAACTCATCAATATTCTCTTCAATTAAGTCAGCTAGCTTGTAAAGTAACTCTCCGCGCTGGGTAGCAGACATCTTCCGCCAATCCCCGCTGGTAAAGGCCTTACGCGCTGCTTGCACAGCTTTATCTACATCTGCGGCGTCTGCCTCTGCTACTGTGCAGATAGCTTCGCCTGTAGCTGGGTTAATAGTTTCAAACCGGCGGCCGCTGACACTTTCTACCCATTCGTTATTAATCAGCAGCTGAGTTGGGCCGATTTTGACCTGTTGACCTGGTACTGTTGCTGTAACCATCAGGCCCTCCTTAAGCTAAGAGAAAATTTGCTTAAATCTATTAATTATGTTTCCTCGGATACAGCAGTTTAGTTGAAATTCTTTATAAATTTTTAGGCTTTTTGTTATGAAAGTATGCAGTTAGTTTTTTTTCGTTCAACTGACATTTAAGCCTTGGGATTTTTAGCTAAAACTAAAATCATGTGCGAATGAACACTAGTAATTCAGCGACAGATGTGTAGGTTGGGGAGCCACTGCGGTGGTGATGCAGTGACGGGTACGTAGGGGAGCCAGTCCGTTGCGGAGGTTCCCTCCGTTGTAGGAACTGGCGTGGTCTCCCCCATGAGCAACTGCCGAAAGGGTTTCCCGGCTTGTAGCAAGTGGCGTTTGAACTGAAGTGAAACTCAACATATCAAACTATTGAGGTGTTGGGTTTAGTTTGAAATAAAATCTCACGAGTTACCTGCCCAAAGTAGTGAAATATTGTATTGGCTAAAAATTGAATCGGCACTTACAAGCGTCATGGCTTCTATCTGAGCCTGTGCAATCAACATTCTGTCAAAAGGATCTCGATGATGCAAAGGTAATGCAGCCGCTTGTAGAGCATGAGACGCTGTAATCTCAAGCGATCGCACTCCCAACTGCGCCATCCGATTAGAAAAATAACTGTCGAGAGAATCTGGCAGTGGTAACTTTCCGATCGAAACTTTTATTCCTATTTCCCAAATACTGGCAACTGAGAGCCATAGTTCATTAGCCTCATTGGCAATTTGAGCGATCGCCTCTTCATTTAAACGTTCTGGTTGAGCAAACCACCATAACCAGCACTGGCTATCTAGCAAGAGTTTCACTTGTCACCGCCCTCAAATGCCGCCAAAATATCTTCTGGCAAGGGAGCGTTAAAGTCTTCTGGAACTACGAAACGTCCTCGATCTTGTCCTAGGCTATGGCGTCGATTTGATGAGGCACGAAACGGAACCAACTTTGCGATCGCAACGCCTTGGTTAGAGATAATGATTTCTTCTCCAAGTTCTACACGTGACAAAAGTTCTGAGAGATTTGTTTGAGCTTGCTCGATATTTACAGTTTCCATAAAATTAAAAATCTAAGTCTTTAAACTAAGTCTAATCAAATTCATTGTTCAATTTTGTGAATTTCGACATTAGCTGTAAGCTCAACCTGACAAGCTAATCGAGCATTGGGATTGTGAGGCGCTAATGTATCCAACATTTCCTGTTCATCGGCTTGAGGTGGAGCAATGTCACCAATAACCTCAACTAAGCAAGTTCCGCAAATACCAGTTCGACAACCAAACAATACAGGTGAATTTTGAATCGTCAGATGTTCAGATAAATTTTGATGAGGTTGCAGAGCTATGGGAGAATAATCAGTTTTTGGAAAAGAAATTATACACAGTTCAGACATAATATCAATCCTCTCCGTGATGCTGTTCAAAACGTCGAAAAGCACTTTGTTGAGTCGCCAAATATCGAGAAATTGAATTAGAACCCATGAGTGACATTTCTAGATTTCTTCGCCAAAGATAATTGAGTTTTTCTACATATACCTTATAAGATTGCATCGCTTCTTGATGGGTTAAGTAACTGCGGTGCAATCCTTCGGACTCTTGTGTAAAACAGCGACGCATCATTTCTTTAGCATCGCGCTCGCTCATATCAAAAATAGGCGATCGCAATACGCGATAAATCTTCGTATACAACGCCGGATCGTACCAAAAAATTCCGTTAATTGCCGCCGAAAAGTGAAAGTGATCGCGCTGACATCCTAATAATCCTAAATTAGCAACTAATCGCTCAAATTTAGTAGGTGGTTTCAAGCAAGCAATGACATCATGAGATAAAATTGTCGAACTATTGAAGTGAAAGCTTTCATCTAGAAAGTGATAATAAGAAATTTTCGCAGGAATTGGCGCAGTATATTGATGAGGATGTTTTTGATAATAATTGCTGAGTTTATGTTGGACTAATTTGCCATTGAGCGTCCGCACTCCTCGGACTGTGAAATATTGACAAGCCAAAAATGTATTATTTGCAGAAATTAGTCCAAAGTATTGCAGTTGAATCTTTTTCCACCATGTTTTTAAGGCATTGGTGTCAGCATAAACCATCGTTTCGGTAAAGGGGCCGCGCATGGGGTAGGTAAAAATAAGTTCCCCAAATAATGCTTGCTCAACTTGTTTGGCAATTGTGCGAAAGGCGTTAATATGTGCGCGTTCTTGGGAGGATTCTAAATCTAAGGTATCGCAAATTAAGCGAAAGTCTTCTTGAGCGTAAAGTCCGGCTGCGCTAGTTTGATTAAAATAGATGGTTGCAATTTCGGCGGAAACAATTTGTGAGTAGTATGCTACCCAATAAAGGTGGTTTAATATGATGCGCTGATGTGGGGTGGATTGCTCCCACAAAGGTGTACCGTAAAGTAGGGAAAATTCTTCGGGGTTCCAATATTCGTCTTGGCAATCTTTATAACGAAAGTTGGCGGCTGCTTCATCCATTAAAGCAGTATGGTCTTGTTGTTTGTTGCGGGTGTGGTTAATTTGGAGTTTGCGATAGGTAGTTGGGTTGTCTGATAGTTTGTGAATAGTAGTTTCCATAAATAATCTCTAAAAATATAATCATTTAAATAGGACTTACGCAATTGGCACAAATAGCAGGCAGGGCAAAGCCCTGACACGCGACAATATAAATCAAACCAAGCACATAAAAATACTTGGGCGCTTCAGTTGCTGAATTAAATAATTAGAAAGCAAGTTATGCTTGATTTGATAGATAGTTTTGCCAGTTCTATAGGCTAAATTCTTTAACCTAACCCAAACCAACATTGCACAAGCAATATGATTTCTTTGGAGTCTAGCTTTCCGACACTGGCAAGATTCAATGCCAGTTAGTTGTTTAATTTCCCTGTGAAACTCCTCTATTTTCCAACGAATTTTACACACCTGTTGTACAACATCCGTGGAACTTTGAGATAAATCGTTAGTGGCGACATAATCCGTTCTGTTGGTAGAAACAGTAACCCGGAATAGTTTCACTTTTTTATTAGCTGGGAATCCTTTAATTTTTATGATTTTACCACAGTCTAATTCTTCTTGGTTCCATTCTAATAATTCAATCCGTTTATATTTTTCTTGACCAAATGTATCATCAACTAAACGATTATTTTTTAAAGGGCAATAATAAATTTTGTCTAAGCTATCAATATATAGCATTAAACTGTGTACCGCATACCATGTATCCATCAAAACAGTATCAAATGGTAAAAGCTTATGATACACAAGGTTTTGGAGCATATCTTTCACATGGTCTATCTTGGTTTTCCCATCGACATCAGGATTAAAAATTCGATAATCTATGACCCAAAATCTTTGAAGTGTAGGGTTGACATACACGCAGCTAACTACACCAATGCCTTTCAGGACACCATGCTCATTACCACTATATTGTCTTCTGACTATTTCTATTTCTTCAGAATACTTTTTATCTAAAACGCTATCATCAAATATGATGTAACCATTTTCATCAGACTCAACGACCTCTTTCACGTTATCCCATAGTAAACGAGGTGTTAATTTTTCGGTTTTCAAATAATAGTTAATTGCGTCATGACTAATACTCTCTAAATGCTCTGCCAAATTGGTAATTGTATAATTAATTTGACTACTTAATAAATATTGGCAGTAATTAAGCTTAGTAAATCTCATTACCCTTAGCGAAATTTATCTAATATAACCTCTACCTATTTTCTCACGAATATTTCGATAGTACTTCCAAGACAGCGACTTCTATTACGAAGGCAAAGCTTTCAAAATCAGATTTAATTAATACATATGTACTATGAACTAACGATCGCATTGTGCCAGTTGCGTAAGTCCTGTTAAATAACAATTAACCTCTTAAAAACCTCGTCCCTTCTGCTTTATTAATATACGCATTGATGAGGGGGGAGAGGTGCAAAGGCTCCTTGTGCGTCTAGGATTTGGAGGATGGTTTTTGCTGATGTTGGTTGCATGAGCGATCGCAGTAGTTGTAATCTAGTTCCACTGTGGGTTTCGGTGTCTAATTGTTCGAGGATTTGGATTTTTTGCGATCGCGTCAGATGTCCTTTGATTTGTTCAATGGCTGATAAGACGTTTTGCGGCCCTACTTGCACCATAAACAGAAATTTGGCCAACACATCAAGGATGGTTGCTTGGCTATCAGCTGAAAGTGGTGTTTGGTTAAATAAGGTGGTTCCGGTGCTGTGATGGCGTGCTTCTGCGTGTAGGAAACTGGCGAACACTTCTGCTAAGGCTGGATGGCGACATTCTTTGGCTAGGCGTCGGTAATGGCTTAAACCCCATCCTTCTAGTACTACCTGAAGCACAAATAACAATACTGTTTTGTCTGCACTTTCAACTACTTCTGCTAATAAGCTCAGAAATGGATCGTTGCTGTTAGTTGGTTCTGATTCTGATAAAAAATTAGTTATTTGGTTGAGGTGGGTAGCTTCATCAGCGCTAAACATGGCGTAGAGCATTCGCTCCTCAACTGTTTCAGCTAACAGTACCATCTTTGCCATATAGCCAACGCCTACTTTCTCAATAAAATAGGATTCTTCTAACAGGCTGCGATTGGTAAGTCCAAGTATGGCAGATTGTTCGGCTATACTTGCTTGTTGAAAGATTTGGACTTGATGCAAGTTGAAAAATTTCGCATCCCAATAATCTGATTGCTGCTGCGGAGAATTATCACTGTGATTTGGCAATGCTGCTGTTAGTATACGTCGCAATCGGTTATCGGGGGCTGCGTGCGGCAGGTCGAGTCCGGCAATGTTATATATATTAGTCATACTAAAACATTACAGAGGTAGATGAAGAAGAGCGATCGCTTTCTTCTGGACTATCAACAGTTTCCCAAGTTCCCCAAGTTAAGGCTTTCTGGCGATTAACATGCTGGATAAATTGCAGAATTGACCGATCTGCTTTGGTGGGTGTCTTCAAATCAAACTGAATTGTTTGAAATACTTGTGTATCGCCTTTAGCAAAGTAATTACCAACCTGCTGCGTTAACCACAGTAACCCACGATTTACACCCCATCCTAAACATCCAGGTCGTTTGGGAGTAACTAATATTGTTTGCCCTTCAGTTTGACCACCTTCGAGCATTCGCAACGCAAATATGATGTAGAAGTGCAGAAAATCTGGCCCTAGTGTCACAGTACCAGTGCTGCCATACCAATAGCACATACTATAAGTAACTTCATTGCGGTATAGAGGACGAATCAGGCGGATTAACCAGGAGTCATCGCCTCCTCGTGTCGTGTTACTGAAGGTAATAGCGTTAGGATTGAGGCTTTGCGAATCAAATACAATTTCTAAGGGTAAATTGTGGACTGTATTAAAGTGGTGAGCGTCAATCGCATTAATCAGCAACACATTAGGATGGCAGTTTTTGACAAACTGAGTTCCTAATATATAATCGCAGTTTATCTGTTCTAATTCAGGCACAAAGGGTAGCGAACTTGGTTGATCTTCTCCCACCCACACCCAAATCATGCCGTACTTTTCTGCCGTTGACCAAGTTTTGATACACACAGGTAAGGGTTTTCCGAGAGAAGGAACGTCTACACAAATTCCGCGTTCATCATACTTCCAATTATGAAAGAAGCAGCGAATCCCATCACCCTCTACCTTACCCTCAGCTAAATGTGCGCCCATGTGTGGACAATAAGCATCCACCGCTACCACCTGACCGCTAACTCCTCGATAAATTGCCAAGTTTCTACCCAGTAGCGTTACAGCCTTCACCCTACCAACCTTCAACTTTCTTGATGGTAATGCCCAGTACCATCCTTCTACAAATTGTCTCGGATTATTAAAGATTGAATTTGGGCTAGTACAATGCATAGGATTTATACTTTTTTACCAGTAGTATTTAACGTGTTTGAATAGGGAATATCTATATTTAAAAGAATTGTTGATGGTGAAGCAGCGCTGCGGGAGGGTTTCCCTCCGCAGGCGACTGCTGTTAGCGTAGCGTAAAGCCTTCGGCATAGCTTCGCTTAGAGCGAGGTACGAGCGTCACCCGAAGGGTGCGTTACGCTAAAGCGATAACACACCCAACATTTTAACTTAGCAAATTATCTGCGTTAATCGGCGTTTATCCGGCTTAATCGGCGGTTAATTTTAATCATTTAATTCCATCAATTCTTTTGATTGGAAATTAGCTGCTACAGGTTGAGAAGATAGAGGGGTGAGAGAGTAAATCGCATCTGTTGTTGTTTCAAAACAATTAGATAAACCAATTTTTTTTAACAATCCCGAACGTTCTAATAATTGTTGAACTTGGGGTTGTAAACCTGTGAGAATTAAGCGGCAATTATGCCGTTCTAAGTCGTGATAAATATCCTCTAAAGCTACTAATCCAGTCGTATCCATATTGGGTACAAACCGCAACCGCAGAATTAAATACTTCACTTCTGGTTGCTCCCGTAGAAAGGTAACAAACCTTTCCGCAGCACCAAAAAATACGGGGCCATCTACGCGATAAACAGCAATTTCTTTGCCTAATTCCAGAGGAATTCCAGGGGGAAATACTTCCGTTTCCGGGATTTTCGCCAAGCTTAAATCGCTCATACGTTTGATAAATAAGGCTCCGGCTGCAATTAATCCCACTTCGACAGCAAGAACCAAGTCAAATAATATTGTTACTAACCAGGTGAGAATCATCACCGCAAAGTCAGAGTAGGTAGCGCGTAGCAGTAAGCCAATTGCTTCCCACTCAATCATCCGCAGACTAACCACCATTAAAATCCCAGCCAGCGCTGCTAAGGGAATCTGCGCTGCTAGGGGTGCTAAAGTTAACACAATAATGGCTAAGGCAACGCCATGAATTACCCCAGACAGTCGAGTTTTACCGCCAGAACGGACATTGACAGCAGTTCGTGCGATCGCACCTGTAGCTGGGATACCACCAAAAAATGGAATAATAATATTTGCTAACCCTTGACCAATTAATTCGCGATCGCTGTTGTGTTTCTCGCTCACGGTCATACCATCAGCCACTACTGCTGAGAGCAACGATTCAATACTTCCCAGTGCGGCTAAAGCCAAAGCCGGATTAATCAATTCGCGAATCAAGCCAAAATCATTCCAGTGGGGAATACCTTGGAGCATCGGTAAAGCTTGCGGAATGGCTCCAATTGTGGGGACATCAAGATGCAAATAAGATGCGATCGCTGTTGCCAACACCAGCCCCATTAAAGAACCCGGTATTGTAGTGTTAATCTTGGGCCATAAAATATTAGTTGCAATCACCAGCATTCCTAATACAACAGCTGCCCAGTTTAACGCTGCTAGATGAGTTAAACTTTGCCAAAGTCCCGGCAAAAAATGTTCTTGACGCGGTAGTTGTAAGCCAAAGAAATTATTTAACTGACCACAAAAAATAATAACGGCAATACCATTAGTAAAACCAGCCGTCACAGGATAGGGAATAAACTTCACTAATTGTCCGAGTTTAGCGACCCCTAAAGCAATCTGGATAATCCCAGCTATTACCCCAGCAATCCAAACTTTCTCTAAGCCGTACTTGGCGACAATTCCCACCAAAATCACAGCCATTGCACCTGTAGGCCCTGTAATCTGTACAGGTGAACCCCCAAAGATTGCTGCGACAATTCCTGCCACAATAGCAGTGTATAGTCCCGCCTTTGGTTCCACTCCACTTGCTACAGCAAAGGCTAATGCCAAAGGTAATGCTACCACTGCCGCTGTCAATCCTCCCGCTAAATCGCCGCGTAGGTTACTAAACAAGCGACTGACACTGAAAAGCTGTGGTGCTTCCAGGGTAGTAGATATTGCTATCTCGTCGTTTTTAACTCTCATACACAAGTTGATGGACGTATAGGTTTAGATCCGTACAGAATCTTGCACAAATTCTAACAACGATTCTGAGTGCCACATTCTTTGTCCAGCGCGGGTGAGATTCTCATACCGAATTTCAGTTAAACAAACCAATTCATCCCCAAGTTTATAGCCTGGGTTTTTTTCCTCAAAAAATTGGATATGGGGGTTAGTCTGTCTTCCTGTGGGGATTTCTATTAAACCTTCTCTGAGAATTTGCGGCTGCTGAAAGCGAACAATACCACTTCCTTCTTCGTAAGAATCACCATAGTATTCTTGTGCCAGATTTGCCATCACATTCGCAACCTCGGTAGGTGTTGCTACATCATAGCGGGGGTAAAACTCTTGCCAAAAGGTAGGAAGAAAGCGATAGGTACGAAAACCAGAGCAAATTAGCAGCCAATACATTTTATCGTTGGCATAATATTCGCGCAGAAAATTGACTGCGGCTATCCAAGTACGCGGTAAGGTTGTACTAGACCAAGCGCTAGGATCGACAATCGTATCGCCGGAATACACTACAGTAATTTTCTCTCGCGCAAAATTCGTCTCGCACAACATCAGGGTAGAAAAGCCTTTGAGGGTATTAGTTATTTCTTCTCTCAACAACAACACCCAATTTTTGCGCTCTAGATCTGCCTGGAAGACATCCCAGGTTACACCGTTAAAATGATTATTTAGTAATGCATACATGGCGATGCGATCGCTTGGTTGCAGCTTTTGAACAGGAACCAGCCAACTCTTCATTATGTGGAATTTACCTAAAATTTAATTGATAGATGTTTTGTATTAACACTTTATCTAGCAAATTAGTATTGTTACGGAGTAATGTGACAGATCTCAGAATGGTTATTTACATTACTCTTAATAATGTTTAACAAAAATGGTGAATAAATTAAGTTAGTCACTGTAGCGAGTGACAATGCGATTGTATCGGGTGACAATGCAATTGTAGCGAGTGACAATGCAATTGTATCGGGTGACAATGCAATTGTATCGAATGACAATGCAATTGTATCGGGTGACAATGCGATTGTATCGAATGACAATGCAATTGTATCGGGTGACAATGCGATTGTATCGGGTGACAATGCGATTACACGAAAAAATTCCACAACCAAATATGAAAATTTCTGTTCTCCGCGCAGCAGTACTAGCCCCTAGAATTGCTGATGGAGCATTGCACTAAAGTGATAATACACTCTAAAATTTAATTTTCTTAACTGTAATGAATTGTTGCTATTTTGCTTGTATAGACTGCAAAAAATATATTGATGCGGGATATCGATGGGCTTATTGGCTACTGGAAAATCCTGGCATTATTGATAAAGGTGAAAGAATTTCGGCAGAGCAGGTTTTTCATGCAGAAAAGTACTGGCAGCCACCACCAGATGAAAGTTCGCCTTGGCTAATCAAGCAGATTTTACCAGCAGTACATAGATTTCTTAGCGAACATCAACAACATTGTTTGCTTTACTTGGATGAGGATAATTTTGCGAGAGAAGATTCAATTTATTATGACTTTCAAGAGATTGAAATAGAGTGCGATCGCTTCTAAGGTATATTTACGTTAGTAAACCCAAGAAACACTAATTCTAAATGTTGGGTTATGCTTCACTATGCTCAGATGTCAAAGCATTTACTATCTTTTGTGACCAGCGAGAAGGTTCTAGTTGATTCACATACTCCATATATTTAGCTAATGGCGTATCAATACTCAGGAGTAAGTTTGGATTAAAACGAATATTGTCGTAAATCTTGCCGTCTTCATCTCTGAGCATATAGTAAGCCAAGCGTGTACAGAATAGCAAAAATTTACTCACCAAATATCCCCCGATTCCTTTACGTTTTTCAGTTACATAAATTGGTTGAATTCGCGTTCTTCCTGGCGCAATTGGAGTGTAAGCATATATCATGTGCAACGGCGGAAACAGTCGCACTTTTTTCATCATTGTTAATAAGCCAATGCAACCATGAGCATACCGCATAGAATACTCATAGGTAGAACCAAGAAATCTTTGCCCTAATCGTTCTCGCCAGGTTGTTTGCGGAAATTTCCCCCGCATTGTAAAGTCAATTTGTGTACCTAATTCGCTGCGATGTAGCGACAAATCCATTTTGATATCTAAACGATGAATGGTTTTTAAATGTTGGGCATCAATACCATTCATCATACAAATATGGTGATGACAACTTCTTTCAAATGCGCGATCGGGTTGTGCAATAATTTCTTTACCTTTTAATTCATCAAAATCAGCCACACATTCAGGCGCTACAGCATCAGGATAAATCCAGATAAACCCATACTTTTCTGCTGTTGCATAAGCTTGTACTTTTGCTTTAGCCGGGATTTCTGATTGACAGGGAATATTTTGGCATAGTCCTGTTTCATCAAATGCCCATTGATGAAAGGCACAACGAATCCAATTATTATCAACCTGTCCAATTCCTAAATCTGTTCCCAAATGCGGACAGTAAGCATCCAAAGCACGTACTCGCCCATCTTCACCGCGAAAGATGGCAATTTTTTGACCACATACTTCTACAGATTTTGCTTTTATTTTAGGTAATTCATGGCTAGCACAGGCAATATACCAACCCTTAGCAACTATATTCCAGTTATTAAATATTTGCATAATTGCTTGACTGATAATTATGTAATATTTCTTGCCGTTGGCGAATATCATCTTGATATTTGCCCATTACAACCCTGAGTAACATTCGACCTAAACAGTAAGAAGCACGCCAAGAAAACACAGCATCTTGTAAATCGATATGGCTACGCTCAAATAAAAAATGTCCGGTTAATCCAATTACCTGAGTTAATGGCAAGCCTAAGAGTAACCATAAGTTTTGCAACTTCCAAGCAGAAAAGAGCAATCCGTAAAAAAAGAATATCCCTACAATATGTAGAGCGATATTAACGGGATGCTGATGTTTGAGAACAAAAATATCCCAATAATCTGTAAAAGGATGATCTATAATTTGATTGTTAATCTGATTTCTCAATTTTTGTTGAGGATTATAATTGAGTTGATTCATAAAAAAATTTGTATATACAGCAGATCTTAAGTTGGTAAAATAGGTTAGCTAAGTTTAACGGCTTTCAACCGTGCGCTGCCACTAAGTATTGACCTGCCGATACTCGCCCATAAAATAACGCAGATGTATCCATAATTGCCTTGTCTTCGCTATTTTTTAAGCAGAGTTACGGCAATATTGATGAGACTTAGAAGTATGACAGACCAAAGTTGCCATCTTTTGATTACTTCTTCACGGGCTTCAAGATTTGCTTTTCTCAATCTCTCGATATGTTGTAAACCCCAATCAATAATTTCAAGTGTAGAAGGACGAGCATCTTTTCCTGTACGAAATTGGCTACGAAAAACATCATCACCTGACAACGCTTCAATTGCTCTTAGCTGTGATGCTTCGTCGCTCAAGTCACGAATCCAAGCGGGACGCTTATTAACTTGTGATTGCATTGCAGTTTTCCATTCTTCCAATCGGTCTGAAGATACTCCCGGTCGGAACAACTCACCGCGTTCTTCCACGAGACTTTCTATGTTATAGTCAGCAGGCAAATTCAACCTATATTTAATTGCCTTATAACTCATAATGGAAATAGGATCATTACAAGCTAGTACCCATAAGGCTGAAAGAATATCAAATTTATCTCGGTTGTCCTTTGCTCGATACTTCTTCTTCATTTTGTAAGACGGATGCTATTTGTTGTGATGTTTTGAATCAATAATAATGTAGCTGAAAAATCTAACAGGTCAATAGCAATACCTGGCAAGCTGTCCATTGTAAGGGAACCAATTTTGGGAAAATATTATTTGCTTGCCCAAGAGTTTACGCGATCGCCAACAACCTTCCCACGACCTCAAGCGCCAATATTGTAAAATTAGGTCAAAGATAAACCCTAAACTCTAGACTCATGAGTTCCTATCCCCTGTTGAAAGTTGAGATTTATGAACTCAGCGTTGCAGAACGTATCCAACTTGCTGAAGATTTATGGGACAGCATCTTAGAACAGCAAGAGGAACTTCCCTTGAGTCAAGCGCAACAACAAGAATTAGATCGACGTTTAGAAAATTACAAGACAAACCCTGCAAGCGGTTCTAGTTGGGAAGAGGTAAAAAAACGCTTAGGGTTCTCTTGATCTTCTCTCTGCGTCTTTGCGCCTCTGCGTGATTTACTATCTTTGATACGGAGACAACACAGTTCCCAATCTTTCACGCCTCAAGCGATCGCTAACTAAGTTTACCTATTCTATCAGCAACAACTTATCCACGGTAGTAAACCAGTTTCCTTGGTGTTGTCTACTAAAGCGGAAGATACTGAATCTGTCCTGCAAATTCACCTTCTAAACTACAATCTATAATCGTCAGAATATCTTCTATCACTTGCCCAACTCCTGCATCTGTACTAACTTCAATCACACCAGGCATTGGCAAATCTTGTGCTACTCGTTCATAGGCAAAGCGTGTAATTGTAGCAACATCATGAGTCAGCAAGATTCTATCTTCTTCAGCTGCCCAAGCCAAAATTGTTGGATCGTCCTCACCTGATAAACCAACATCCTGAACTCGGACAATATCAATACTCGCTCTACGTCGCAATAGCCCCCTGACAATAGTGTTATCAAAGTTCTCATCAGCTAGCAACTTCAACATACTTCCCGTTGAGCTTTGCGAGCAAGTAATCTGTCACGCAATCCTTGTGGATCAAACTTAGCTTCGTTCATTCTCCGAATTTCTTGGGCTTGCTGCTGTCGTTGCTGTAGGTATGTTTCGACTTCTTGCTGATGATTGAGATAGAAGGCAATAGTAGCGTATACATCAGCAAGCTGAAGCGATGGATAGCGGTAAATAATTTCTTCTGCGGTTGATCCTTGATTGAAAGCTGCAACTACAGTGTCTAGTGTTACACGAGTTTTGCCTACCCGAACTACACCTTCAGCAGTAATTTGCAATGGAGCAGGTTCAGCTACAATTGCTAATGCCATAAGTAATACCAAGATATTCGCCTTTAATATTAGCAAACGTTAGCCTGTTCACGGCTCATAAACCTTACTGCGATGAGGGATTGTCTGCATCTTTGCGCTTCTGCGTAAAATACCCTCATTAACACGGAAACAAAACTGTTCCCAATCTTTCACGCCCCAAGCGATCGCTTACCTTACCTCTACTAACAACCCTCACTCCATTAATATAAACTGCTTGCACAATCTCATCCGAACCCCGCTTCACCATCCGCGGTTCGCCATCTAAAACAGGATCTAATATTTCCACTTGCGGGCTAATTGGCTGATTTAAAGCATTAGGATCGAGTAAAACTATATCTGCTTTCGCACCAACTTTCAGCACTCCTGTATCCAGACGAAACCAACGCGCGGGTTCTCCAGTAACGCGAGAAATCGCAACTTCCGGTGAAAGGAAATTTGTTGCAACTGCTTGTTTGAGCAACGATAAAGCGCCATCATAGTAGCCAAGGTTACGCACGTGTGCGCCAGCATCAGTAAAACCAGGGAAAATATTAGGGTGTCGCATCATTGCCAAACGGGGTTTTAAGCGATCGTTTGCTCCCGTTGCTACCCAGCGCAAATCTGTATCGTAAGTCTGCAATGCTTTCATAAACAAATCTACTGGTTCTTGTTGCTGGCGGCGGGCAATTTCTGCAAAGCTTAACCCTTGCCAACTCGCTTCGGGACAGTCAACAACTTCCATTAAATCTAATTGACGATGAAAAGATTTGCGCCATTTACTATTCCATTCTTGGCGAAATTGGCGACGAAAAGCTTCAGATTGCCACAATTGTTGGCGTTCCTGCCGTGATTTGCAACCATTAAGTTGTGCGCCTGTGGAGAATTCTTCAAATAACGGGGTGACAGGGCCATCTGAGTAAATGGTGAATGGTTCAGTTAATGTTTGAAAGCGCACATTACCATTGAGAATGCGATTCCAAATAAACAAGATAGGGGAGAATATTCGCCATAGTTTGCGATCGTGGACTGCATCTAAAGCTGAGAGAATAGTTAGCCGCAGTGGTTTGCCAATCCCCGAACCCATCCGCAGAATGTCTACAAAGGAAGTTAGCTTGTGTAAATTGGGAGTGACTTGAAAAACGCGATCGCGTTTTCGACAAAGTTTAGCTAGCATGGCATACTCTTTATACTTGGCGTGTTGTGAAGGAATCGTATACCCTTGCCATTCACCACTCATCCGATGCCAAGGAAACATATCAATAGAAACACCAAAAAATCCAGCATCTAAAGCATCGGCTGTAATTCGCTGCATAAGTTTTAGCTCGAATTTGCTGGGTTGAACGGTTAAACTGCGTTCCAATCCCATCACATAAGCGCGTAAAGCACTATGGCCAAACAAAGGCGCAACATTCGGCCCAAGGGGTAACTGTTGCAAATGCTGTAAATATTCTGCTGGTGTTTGCCAAGAAAGCGACTTGTTCAGCCATTTGGCAATTAGCCGATGGGAAAGCGTTTCTACCCTTTGAAAAATATCTGCCAGCATTTGAGCTTCACCGATCGCGATCGACAAACTACAATTGCCAATGACAACGCTGGTGACACCATGACGCACAGATTCACTCAGTCCCGGTGCAATCTCCAACTCTAAATCGTAGTGAGTGTGAATATCGATGAATCCTGGCGTTACCCACAACCCAGAAGCATCAACTACTTCACGGGCTGCAACGGGTAAGGAAGGAGCAATTTCCACAATTCGTCCATTTTGAATCCCAACATCCCCGCGCACAGGTGCAGATCCTAAACCATCGAAAATTAACCCGTTTTGAATCAGCAAATCCAACATGATTTTTTGTTGCCCTTTGGTTGTTATTGGATCTGGTTAGGGTAATTATAGGCGGGGAATTTATGGAAAATAGCGATCGCCTGCAATGTTAAAACATCGGTCTGTTATGCCAAGACGTCGGGCTGTTATGTTAAAACATCGGTCTGTTATGCCAAAACGTCGGGCTGTTATGTTAAAACATCGGCTTGTTATGCCAAGACGTCGGGCTGTTATGTTAATACGTCGGCTTGTTATGCCAATACATCGCGCTGTTATATTAATACGTCGGTCTGTTATGCCATTGCATTGACCTGCAAAAGTTAACCTATTCTTTTTTTAACCTTGCCTAGTGCAATTGAAGGCAGAGATTGGGAGCGATCGCTCATCATCAACTTACTGATAAACTTTGGTTACTTGGCGATCGGATCTCATAGATAATGGCTAAATGCAGCAGCTTACATACATATAATGCTTTTTATTGCAGTGTTAGCCTGCTTGCTACACAACTTTAATTGCTTATACTCATTGGCGGCTGAACTAATACTACTTGTAGCTTGGATGTACGCCATTTAGCACCATTAATTTGAAAAACAGCGCTCTTTGCTCCCTTTTCTTCAGTCATTTCAATAAAAGCAAAAATTTCAGCTTGACTATCCTTAACAAGACATACTTGCCGAACAGTTCCATAATCAGCAAAAATAAATTTAATATCATTTTCTAAAGCTTGATCGTATAAATTACCAACATAAATTATTGGATTAGGAGATTGATAAATAGACATAAATACTGGTGGAATCAAACTATAAAGTTGTCTAGCATCAATCACCTGCTTTTGAGTTTCTGCTGATTGATCGTTAGCTACTTCTTGTGGATGAGGAGGAGAAGGAGTGTCAAAATCATCTCCTTTTATTGGACGATCCATCCACGTCCAAGCTTGCCAAGCATCTTCGTCATCATCGGAAGGTAATATTGCCGATCCCATTAATTGACCATGCTCATCATATACTTCGATAAACTGGCCGCTATTATCCCAACCATCATCCACATAACCATTGATGCAAATAGCAAAGGTTGGAATTTCACTTACAGGAACTTTGAGAACAGAGATATCGCTGAGGCTGTGTTGCGCGTACCAAAGATGCCGATCAAATGCATCTAAAACACTTACAGGTACTCCTTGAGAATTGTTGATACTGCCACTAACATTTATCGGCGGCTCGTCACCACTGCCACTAACACCTGCTCCACCAATCCTACAATTAGATTTGAACCCGCTTATTCCTTTATAGGGATTTTCTACAAAAAACTTTTTCAAATATTCTTCGTAAAACTGCCTAACTACTAATTTTTTATCCATAATTACGCTTGCAGTACAATAGAGTTTTCAAGTTTGACGATAGTTCTATATTATAGAATTTAATTTTTTAAAAGAACGAATACTTATTATTAAATAAACTTTATTAATATTATCTAACTGCCAGTAGAACAGTAATATCGCTCGCCTATCTTCCAAAGCTGAAGCGCCACTATCAGAAAAAGAATACCTGCGATTGGTGAAACGTAACAAAACCACAAAGGCACTGCAAAATTATCTTCTTTTTCCAGCACTGCAAGCATAGGAAAATAGCTGACACAGCCAAGCGGTATCAAGAAGGTAAAGAATCTCTGAAACCATTTGCTATAAATTGAAAGCGGATATTGAGCCGTTTCAACGCCTCCATAAGTGAGGATATTCATAATTTCCAGCGATTCAATAGTCCAGAATGTGAGCGTTGCTTGGATGATGACAATACCAACAAATAGTGCCACACCACCAATAAATGAAGTACCCAAAAGCCACAATGTTTCTAAGGTAAAGGGAATGTGCAGCGTTGAAAGCGACCATGCCATAACAACAATCCCTTGAGAAAATCTTCCTATTCGTTTCAAGGTAAATTCTGTACCTAGAAGTTGCAATACTGTAGTGCGTGGACGAAGTAGTAAACGGTCGAAATCACCGTTCCTAATGATTTTCGCAAATGAATCAAACCCTTTGCCAAGCGCATCAGCAAAAGCAAAAGAAATATTAATTAATCCATAAAAAAGAGCAACTTCCGAGAGCTTCCACGTACCAATAGTATCAAAGCGGGAAAATAGCACCCAGATTCCCAAAAATTCTATAATAGTTCCTAAAAGCTGTCCTAATACTTGTAGCAAGAAGGACACTTTATACTGCATTTGCGACTTGAAAGATACAGATATATATCGAAAGTAGAGTAAAAAATTATTCACAATTAATTCGCTCCTGTCACATTAATTTAGATAAATTACGAATTATTTTATCCGCCTTGAATTACAAGTTTGCTGACACCACGTTTTACTAGAAAACGTCCAAGAATAACAATGATGACTATCCAAAAAATTTGATGTAACAATACATTAAACAGTGAATTTGGTAGAAGATTACCAGTAAAAAGACGAAATGGTTTGTCGAGAAGTCCTGAGAAAGGAAGTGCATTTAAAATAGGCTTGCTCCACTCAGGAAAAAGTGGTAAAGGAACAATCATTCCAGAGAAAATAGTCACAATAGCAGGAAAAATACTATTAATTCCTTCACCAGAAACTGTCCACATCATTGATACAGTGAGAAGCATAGTCAGTGCAGACGAAAGCAGAATTGCACCGATAAAGGAAAGCACAAAAGCAACGAAAGCTGCAAATGAAGGTGGAAAAGCAAGCGATCGCTCTCTCAACCCTACAATAGGAAAAAGAAAAATTGTGACAGTAAGTAGCGGAATACCACGCAGTATTAGGGGTGCTGTGCGCAGTGCTAAAGCGCGAGTGAACCAAAAATTATAAAGGTCTGTGGGTCGCAGCAAATCATATCCCACCGCACCAGAACGGATTAATTCTTGAATTTCGCGATCGCCTGACCAAGGTACAATCGCTATCAGAAAAGCTTGCCCAAGCCACACATATCCTATCGCTTCGTGTAAAGTCATCGGTTGAGTAGTGGGTACATGAGTGAAAAATGCTTCCAGAACCATTACTTTCACAAATCCCCAAAAAAGCTGAGTTGCTACCCCTGCTAAAGCAGCAGTACGATATTGCAACAGCAGTGCAAATCTCGCCACAAACAGCGACCAGTATGCTGTCATCCGAAAATCTCTCCTGAATTGGCGTAAAGTTCTGCAACTATCTCCTCTATCGGTGGATTTTCTACAAACAGATCCTCCACATCGTGTTTTGAGGTAACTTGGCTAATCAAGGATGCAGCAGAAAGCTTTGTGGGATCGAAAGCCAGAGTTACTGTGCGACCTTGTTTGGAGATGATACTAACTCCTGCTTCTGCAAAGGAAAAATCATCGTTTGCCAAGTCAATTCTTAAATAGCGGCGTGAGCAAACTTGAGAACGCAACATTGCAAGCGAACCATCACAAAGAATCTCACCACCACCAATAATAATGACGCGATCGCACAACGCCTCGATATCATCCATATCATGGGTAGTTAAAATCGTGGTGACTTGATGAGTTTTATTCAGCGTTTTGATAAATTTTCGTACAGCCAGCTTGGAAACTGCATCCAGCCCAATGGTAGGTTCATCCAGAAACAGAATCTCAGGTCTGTGTAGCATTGCGGCTGCAAAATCACATCGCATCCTTTGACCAAGGCTTAATTGTCTCACAGGAGTAGAAAGAAAGCTCTTGAGGTCGAGTAAATCAATCATTTCATCGCGGGTTTGGCGATACGCTGAATGTGGGACGCGATAAATATCCCGCAGCAAATCGAAAGACTCCATTACTGGCAAATCCCACCATAGTTGCGTTCTTTGACCAAACACCACACCAATTCGACTAACATGACGGATTCTATCTTTCCAAGGAGTGCGTCCGCCAATGATGCATTTGCCACTGGAGGGTACTAAGATACCGCTTAAAATTTTAATAGTAGTTGATTTACCAGCGCCATTGGGGCCGATGTAGCCTACCAGTTCTCCTTGCTGTAGCGAGAACGAAACTCCCTTAAGTGCATAAACTTCTCTAGTTTTTCGCTGCACTAGTCCTCGAATTGAACCTAAAAGCCCAGAGGAACGTTCAGACACAAAGAAAGTCTTCTTGAGGTCTTCGACAAGAATGTGAGACATATATTACTGGAATGCAACTGCATACAATGAGCAATAAATTAGTTCAATCTTGCTTGATTAAATTATTAAAATGGTATCAATTCCTTGATAACCTCTGAAGCTATTACTGAGTGGTCAGGAAGCTTTCCAATATAAAGATAGTTATAAACATTATTTTTTGAACAGTGTCCAGAGAGCAAACTTCCATAAAGTAATTTCTCTCGCAAGAAATCGACAAATTTTGTTTCTTCTCCATCATCAAATAATACACAGTCTGCTAAAGCTTTACCTACTTTAAATTCCATTGCTTCACAATTACTCGCAGACATACCAACTGACAAAGAATCTACACTCAAAGGTGATACCAGTGGGTCAATTCTTCGCTCGATATAATATTCTCGAATCCAGCCATTAACTGTTCCTTGTTTCCACTCATATTTTAATTTTTCCCATGCATCTGTAATTTCTTCTAAGCTCTTTTCCAAACTCCAAAATGTTATTCCTAGCATGTGCCAACGCAGCTCATCATTATCTGACACATCATCAGATAAATTTGGACTACTGGAAAAACTTAAGGCGACTGATTTTGAGTCAAGCGACTGAATCAAACTTTTAGATAGAGGGTTAGAAGCAACCAGATCAACCGAGTGAATAAATTCATACCAAGCACGAACAGAAAATGGTAATAAGCCCCATCGTTGTTCAAATAAATCAAGATGTTGGGAGGCATTAGATTGTGCTGGTATAAAAACTTGGTCTGGTTGTTCAAATTCAAAACCTAACTTTGGGAGACGATGCGCTATCATTTTTAGATTAGTGCATACACGTCTCATAGTTTCTCGTGCAACAGCCAGGGCATCATCTCTAAGAGAAGATTCAAGAATTTCACCTAAGCTTTGTAGTTCTTCCCAAACACATTCATATTCACCTGCTAAGTAGCGCTCAAAGAATGTAGGATTTGACAAAATATAAATAACCTATTGATAAAATTTAACTTTTATTTAACCCTAAACTTTGGTTTTAATCTAATGCGATCGCTACGTTTTTACATATATATATGGTTTAATGCTTCATGAAATATTCTAATATATACATATCTACAACCACAGGATAATTTCTGGCTTCTCTCAAGCACTTCTATAATGATGTTCGATTTTTATCCAGCGCAATCGCTTGTGATTGAATAGTGTTATCCACGCGATCGCACTCTTTGCAAAGATAACTGTACATCCTCGTCATTTCTGACCTTGGGAACACAACTGTTTGTGACAAATAACTTATTATTAGTATTAAGTTAACCATTACTTAACCAACTATCTAATAGCTGGAGACAGGAAAAAGCTGCTGGTAGGCATGAAGCGGTTAAAATCCAATTGGGGATTGAGTATCCCCTTTGGTAGAAACTCGCACAACTTTGTCGAAACCTTCCGCCCCAATGTCGCAGACATCACACCCAATCACCCAGCTATTGCAACAGACACAGCAAGCAGGTGTGAGGTTATGAGCAACGGCAAACCGAGGAATAATTTCCAGCACAAATCAGACAAGCGAATTAAAGATTGGCGATGTTTGTTTGCAGAACTACTGGGCACGTTTTTGCTCACATTGGTGGCGGCGGGTGCGGATGTTATCGAAGCAGCAACGCATCATGAATTAGGACACGCTGCCAAAGTCGTAGCACCTGGACTGTTGGTGATGGCAATGATTTACACTGTGGGAGAAGTTTCAGGAGCGCATTTCAACCCAGTTGTCACATTAGCATTTGCGATTCGGCGCGACTTTTCTTGGCGGCGAGTGCCAAGTTATTGGCTGGCTCAATTCGTGGGTGCTATCTTGGCAGCACTATTCCTGCGATCGCTTTTTGGTAATGTAGGACATCTAGGAGCAACGCATCCTGATGCTCAATATGGCGCATTTGCTGCCGTGATGATGGAGCTTGTGCTGACTTTGCTGTTGGTGAGTGTAATTTTAGGAACAGCGCAACAGCATCGCTTAGTTGGACATAACGCGGCGGTTGCGGTTGGCGGAACAATTGCGCTTTGTGGCTTGTTTGCTAGCCCAATTAGTGGTGCTTCCATGAATCCAGCGCGTTCTCTTGGCCCCGATATCGTTGCTGGTACGCTGAGTAACACTTGGATTTATGGAGTTGGGCCAATTGCTGGGGCAATTCTGGCTACTTTGTGCGCGTGGTTATTGCATGGTAATCCTAGCGAAGACGAAGTTAAAGCAGCTGAAGGCGATCGCTCTCACCAGATGAAATAATGTTGGAGTGCGATCGCTTAACTTTTCCAGTGCTTTTTGTTTGCATAAAATTCAGGCTTTGAATACTAATTATCAAAAGGGCACAACATTGTTGTGCCCCTACCTGCGTAATTCATTTACGTGCATCTAATCCCAATATTCCTATTATAATGCTGGTGCTGTTCCTAACAGCCCTACTACTCCTAACAACATCCCAATCCGATCCCAGAAAACAAATCCTGCGTAAGCACTTCTACTACCTTGCTGTTGATAGTGTGCTAGTGCGATTGTCACAATCAGCATCATTGCTGTAGAGAAAACTAAAAATATCACAGGATGCGCCATCGGCAATAGTAGCACCGCGATCGGAATTGACACAATCAACATTACCATTAATGCCCAAGCAATCCGAAAAGCTGTTTCCTTTCCCCAGCTATTGGGAATCGTGATAATTCCCTGACTGCGATCGCCTGCTGTATCGTGTAAATCCCAGATAATTTCCTTAGCGAAGATATAGAAAAATAAAAACCAAATTGGGTAAACCATCGCTAAAGGTCGATCTACAACTAAACTACCCAACAAAATCACCGCCGCAGTAATTGTAGACACAATGAAATTCGCCAAAATACCGCTTTGCAGCAGTATGTGAGAGTAATACCAAAGCAAAATGGAACTGACAATTACCAACAGCAAGCAAGAGATTCCTAAAGGAATAGCCGCTACAGCCGCACCGATAAATAGAATCAAAGCCGCCCACCACACTGCATCAGGTGAAAGGCGACCGGATGGGAGTGGTCTTTCTGGGTGATCGATGCGGTCTTTATCTACATCCCAATAGTCATTAATTGCACAGGCCGCAGAGTGCATAAAAATTAAAATAGTTGCTGTTAATAAATATTGCTGTAATGAAGCTGCTGAATTCAACGCATAGATCGTCGCACAGCCTGCTAAAGCAGCAACAATCGCAACTGGTAATCGGAAAAGTTGAGCAAAATCACGAATCAATCTGATTTTTTTATTCTCTTCAGAAGAAAGGGAAGTGTTTTCTTCTGGCGCAGAAATTAACGCAGTAGCTTTTTTATTAATATGCAATTGTTCGCTCATCGCCAACCTCACATATTTAATGTGGGTAATCAGAAATAGCATTTATCCCCATAGCCATTACTCCTGAAACCTGAAGAAAAATTTCTGCTCGGTCACTCCATGAGCATCAAATTTTACCTATTCAGGTCAGGTACAGGCTACAAGGTATTTAACATAGGCGAAAAACAAATTTTAGATAGTTACAGCGTATTTCAAGTAAATGAGGTATGCGGGTAGGGGCACAACATTGTTCATTGGTGTCAACTTAACGTGAAACCCGCTTGGTTGCAAGGTTTCGCCCTCACCCCCAGCCCCTCTCCCACAGGGATAGGGGAGCAAGAGATTTAATTCCCCTTCTCCCCCAGGAGAAGGGGTGAGGGGATGAGGGCGAGGGTTTTTGTACAACACTCGCCGTATATAGCTTTTAGCTTAAGTTGACACGTATGAACATTGTTGTACCCTTACAATTATCTGTACCTCACCAACTTGTAATCTGCTGTATTAGTTTGTTTTCTTGCCACCTACTTACTTAGTCTATCTCATAGATATTGATGCAGGAATTTTGTCAAGGGGTTTGTAAAAAAAAATCTGCACTTTGATAGATCGTACAGTTCGGTTCAAAGGGAAAGGGAAAAAGATTAATTCAAATTCCCTTGTTTAATTTCCACCCAGCTGGTAAAAATATGTCGCACTTCTAGTGAGGGTTAATAGATGGTGAATCAGACATATCAAGCTGATGTTTTAGTTGTAGGTGGCGGAGTTGGTGGTACAGCAGCAGCGATTCAAGCGGCGCGACGGGGAGCAAAAACTATCCTAGTCAGTGAATTTCCTTGGTTGGGAGGAATGTTAACCTCGGCTGGGGTATCTGTTCCCGATGGTAATGAATTAGAAGCTTTTCAAACGGGGTTATGGGGTGAGTTTTTACGAGAATTGCAGCAGCGTCAACCAGGAGGTTTAGATCGTAGCTGGGTAAGCTTTTTTAGTTTCGATCCGCGGATTGGTGCAGAGATTTTTGCAGATTGGGCAAAGGAATTACCAAATCTGCATTGGATTGATGGAGAAGTTCCCTTAGAAGTTTTTCAACAGGGAAGTTGTGTAACTGGCGTTCGGTTTAGCGATTTTATTGTCAAAGCCAAGATTACTCTCGACGCTACAGAATTAGGCGATTTATTGGCTTTGGCTGAGATACCTCATCGTTGGGGTTGGGAATGGCGATCGCAATGGGGAGAACTCAGCGCACCAGAAAGCCCTAATCATCTCACAGAGAAATATCCCGTACAAGCACCGACTGGGGTAGTGCTGATGCAAGATTTTGATGCAGAGGTAGCGCCAGAAATACCAAGCGCGCCTAACTACGATCCATCTCTATTCACAGGTGCTTGGGATGGCTATGGCGCAGAGCAATTTTTGAATTACGGACGCTTACCTGGCGGTCTGTTGATGATGAATTGGCCTATCTGTGGGAATGACTACGGCGAAGGTTTAGGGCGGCTGCTAGAGTCAAAAAGTAAGAGAGATGAATTTATTCAACAATCTCGCTGGCATAGCCAAAATTTCGCCCATTATATTCAAAAACAGCTTGGTCGGCGTTACGGGTTGGCTGCACAAGTTTTTCCCCATTCGCCTACAGCTTTTGCACTACATCCTTACTATCGCGAAAGCCGCCGCTTAGTGGGAATCTCCACTGTGAGGGAACAGGATATTTTGCCTGTAGCCGGGGGTCAAGTTGCGCCATTACATATAGATACAATTGCGATCGCTAACTATGCCAACGATCACCATTACCCTGGCTTCAACTTTCCACTGCAACCTAAATCGATTCGCTGGGGAGGACGCTGGACTGGTACACCCTTCACCATTCCCTACAGTTGTCTAGTTCCAGTCACCACCGATGGTTTTTTAGTTTGTGAAAAGAATATTTCTGTTTCTCATATTGCCAATGGGGCAACCAGATTGCAACCAGTGGTGATGGGTATTGGACAAGCCGCCGGCATGGCAGCATCTATATGTGTTGAGTTAAATTGTCAACCGAGAGATTTACCAATAAAAACACTGCAAACAGCTTTACTTAAGGATAATCGCGCACCTGCGGCAGTCGTTCCATTGTTTAATTTGCCACCTAATAGTTCTCAGTGGTTACAGTGGCAGACATATTACTTAAATAATCCTCAAGCTTATCCTAGCGATGGTAATTGCCCAATTTCATCTTCTTCTCAGTATTTTTACCAGGAAGAAAATAAAGTATTTACACGGAGTCAGATCTGCTTTAAAGGCACTTTATATTTTCAGGATCAGCAAGATTACAGATTCACAATAATTTCACCAAGACTTCATAAACAAGAGAATTGGCAGCTTGTAACCCTGCGATCGCATATCGATTCCCAACTAAAAGCTTGTAACCATCAGCAATTGCTCGCAGTTCGCGGTCGCCTCAACCATGCTGGTAATTGGCTACTAGTAGAACATATAGAGGTTTAATACTCTTGATTTTTATTCAGTAAAAAACAATACTTTTTAGGGAATTGTCCGGATGCAGTAATAAAAACTCAGTAGCAGTGAATAAGTGAGTTCTAAAATAAACATTTGCTATGCGTGCAGTCTTTTCGCTTTTAGCCTCAAGTTTGATAATGGCTACCTTGATTTTTGACTATCAAGCAATGGTCAATCGCGTATCTCATCTATTGCTGGCCTCCTCTGCTTCCGAGCAGTTACTCGCAGCCAGACCTAAACCCAAGCCCAATCAACCCGAAAAACCTACACCACATCGTGGTAGTGGGCGTAGAGAGTTAATGGAATATTACGGAAATGTTCGTCCTGCTGTTTAACCACTTTAGCAGTAATTTTTATTTTCTCAGGGAAGTTAAATTACAGGCTTATGGAGTGTTTTGCTTAACATCCTTTACACAAACTTTATAGTAGAGCGATCTCAATCAACACACTAAGTACGTCAGCATTTGCTCAGTATTCCATCCGTAAGTTTTGTATTCATAGCCAAATCCCATCCTGATGTTCCGAATGTGAAAAAACCTGAGTTACTGTATCAATCGCATCACCGCTTCTGAAACGCTACGTTTACTGCTTCTGTTCTTATTGTTTTTAGTACTTATATAAGGTTATCGGTGCAGATCGAGGGCTTTTAACTCTAATACAGATTAATTAGCAAGCCCATCTACAACTTAGATACCGACTCAATTGATAGAGAAATTCAAATTAAATTAATACACCCCTTGACCAAGTGGCGAGTACTCCGCACTTTGCAACCTACAATCTCAGATGTTATTTCTGAATGCATGGTAGGAAGCTAGTGCTGCTGTGCAGAAGTCAAATGTCAAAAGACTTTGATTTTAAACTTTTGGGTAGTTTTGGATAGTAGGCTGACTTCTGCCATGCTGTACAAGGGTTGTGTTAACACAGGTCTATGCAACTTGCTTCTCTTTTGCCAATTCTCTATCGTCTTCTCCAACCCAGTTTTCCTAACTGTCTTTGGAGTGGCGATCGCAATTCTAGAGCGATCGCACTCACGTTTGATGATGGGCCGCATCCCCAATACACTCCGGAGGTATTGGCCGTTTTAGACCGCTATCAAATTCAAGCTAGTTTTTTCTGGTTGGGTGCTTGTGTAAATCGTTCGCCAGAGATAGCTAAATCGATATGCGATCGCGGACACTGGATTGGATCGCATGGCTACGATCATCGTTCTTTTCCTACACTTTCCCCCATACAACTTCGAGACAGTTTGGAAAAAACCCAAGCTGCAATTTACAATGCTTGCAATCTCCTGCCAGAAAAAGTCAGGGATGTTAGACCACCCAACGGTTTATTTACTCCCCAAACTTTAAAATTATTTCTTCAGTGGAATTATCGTCCAGTGATGTGGAGCGTCGTACCTGTAGATTGGACTAGCCCAGGAGTGACTACCGTAGCGCAACGCGTTCTCAATCAAGTGCAAAACGGTTCAATTATTGTTTTACATGATGGTGCTTATGGCGGTCAAGATGTAGCAGCAACTTTAGAAATTTTAATTCCGCAATTACTACAAAAAGGTTATCAATTTGTCAGCGTTGATACTCTCTGGCAGCAAGCTAAAATTCATCATTAGCTACCCATCACAGAAGCCTCACACTTTCACTTAGTCATGAAAGAGTGAGGTAAAACAAATTGCTGCACATCTGAAGTTTCTTACTAGTACAAAATTAGCTGAAATCTATCTTCAGCTGCTTTTGACATGGCTTGTTGAAGCAACTTCAGCATCATTACTGGTAGTAGCAACAGGTTCACCAGTTCCCAATAAATGATGTATTTCACTTAATGAACTTGGTGGTGCTTCTGGTTCTTTTGGGGACTCACTCATATACTCAATTAGGTCTTCTACTTGGCAATTGAGCGCTTTACAAAACCTAATGATTCTTTCAATATGATCCGTCCCAGTTCTGCCACTTTCCCAGTTTTGGATAGTGCTTTCAGTCACGCCAACAAGACGTGACAACTCAAGCTGGGTTAGCCCTGCCTTTTCACGAAGCAAAGCGATCCTTGGTTTTGGCTTTTGTTTCACAGCTATAGCACTTTTCTTTGATTATTTATAGTCGTAGATCCTAGCACCAAAAAAAAGCAGCGCTTAAAAAACACCAGAAAAAATTTTGATCTGCTCCTTTTGCGAGGTAGTTGACAACTGCTTTTTGATATGTTTGTTAATAATTATCAAGCAGAGTTTTCTTAAAATATGTATACAAGTTTGCAGCTAGAATTGTGAATTTTTTCTGCAATTGTGTTTCAGAATACATCTTGGTTATCTAGTAGTTTAGGTGGGCATTGCCCACCCTACTTTTAACTAAGATTACAAACCATTACCAATCAGAATAAAAGGTGCCCAATAGAAGGGATGGCTAAATTCATTTTCAGAGCCAGCACTTAACACATTATTACCTTTATTTTGCCCGCTTGCTATTTGTGGTGTTTTACCATAGCCCAAATAATTACCTGAAATTAAAGCAATTTGAGCTTTTTGTAAGGCTTCAGCTTTTGTCATATTGCCCGATCGCAATACTTTATAAAATACATTCATTAAAGCTTGTGTTCCGCCATCAGAGACAGACCATAATGAAGCAATAGATGCCTTAGCGCCTGTAAGTTGGATTTGGTATCCTAAACCAAGAATTTCTTGACCATTGCCTAATTTATCTCCCAAAGCTGTTTGGCAAGCACTCAAAACTACTAAGTCTACATTTGGTAATGACCAATTTTCTATATCTTTTAAAGTTACACGTTCGCCATCACCAAACAGAATAAAAGAATCTTCGGGATTACCTTTTACTAGCAGCCCATGAGTTGCCAAATGAACAATTTTGTAATCATTCATTTGGGGAACTGTAGCTGAAGGACTAAACAGATTATCAAATACTATCTTAGTGCCTGGAATAGTCTTAGCTAAGGTTTCTACTTCCTGTTTAGCAAACTGCAACCCACTAAAAACTTCTGACCGATTGGCAATTTTGACTGTATAGTCACCTTTTGTAAAAGCCGCTGCTAAGACATTAATATTTTTCTCTGGTTTGTTGTCAAATTTGGTGAGGCTAGCAGATGTAATATTATTCACAACAAATCTTTGCACTAGCCACTCTTTACCATCGTATAATCCTGCCAACGGGACATATCTTAATTGTCCATCGGGAGCATAAATAATCGATTTAGCATCAGCTTGTTTTAGCTCATTCTCTATAGGCTTAATTAGCCAGTTATATAACTTTAATGCAGGCTCTTTAATATTTTTATGAGGTACTTGGATTGTTTGCCGATACTCAAGAATTGCCTTATTTAACTCTTCTTGTTTAACGGGTACTGTGCGATGAATTGGTGGTGCATCTGCGGTGACGATGACTAACTCTAATCTATCTTCTAAAACCAAGGGATAAAGTAGTACAGCTTTTTGATTTAACTGTCGTAAATTATCCCGCAGAGAATTGAGTTGGCGTAAACTTAGATTTTCTTGTCCTGAAGTTGCAGATAATTGCTGTACCAGTGCTACGACAGCAGGACTTTTGATAAATTTGTTAAATTCAGCAGTAATATCCTGCTCAAGTTTTACAAGTTCTGCAATTCGCTTTTCTTGAGTAGCTGTGCGTTCTTGAGGATTAATCTTACGCAGACTTGTAAGTTCTTTACCTAAAACAATTACTTTATCTTGAATAGCACTATATTTTTGCGAAATTTCTTGTTCTTGTGGTTTGAGAGGTAAGTTTTGTGATGGCTGAGAATCGCTATTAGCTATACCTCTTTGAGAATTCACTACTTTTGTAGGAGTATTAGCAATTTTTTTAGTACTTCCACGGCTATTACCAATATAATCTTGTACTTCCTGTATTTTTAATAAATCTAAAACTTGTTGCGCTTCAGCAGAACGGTTTTGCTTGAGTAATAAATCCGCTAAACGGCGATATCTTTCAGCCACAGTTTCGGTATAAGATTGTTGAATCTCGGTAGGAACAACTCGCAAACTTTGACGGATAGTTTCTGTGAGATTGACTGATTGTTTATAGAATGCGATCGCTAGTTGTGGTTGATTTTGGCTAGATAGCACATCTCCTAAATATTTCAGCGTCGCAGCTTCACTCACTTTATCGCTAACTTCCCGATGTATTGCTAAAGCTTGCTGATACAATCCTAAAGCTTTTTCTAACTGATTTTGCTTTTGATAAACCTGTCCTAGATTGCTGAGAGTGACACCTTCGCCAGTGCGATCGCCTACTGCTTTATAATTAGTCAAAGCCTGTTGATTAGACTCGATTGCTTGGTTATACTTGGCTGTATTTGTATAAACACGCCCAATATTATTGAGAGTTACCGCAATCCCTTGAGGATATTTATTTTCTTGGTAAATAGCTAAAGCCTGTTGATATAGCGTTAGGGCTTGTTCGTATTTACCTTGGCTAAAATAAATTTGCCCGATATTGTTGAGGTTTAATGCTTCACCTTGAAACTGAAAAGAATCTTTACCAAAAGCATCACCAACATTGGCACGACTAGTAAATTGTTGCAAAGCCTGGGGATTTTGTCCTAGTGCATCGTAGAGTAACTTGATATCCTGTTTATTGGTTCCCTTATATTCACCAGTCCGGAATTTTTTGTAAATATTTGCAGATTTTTCCGCAAGTTCTAAAGATTTTTGATATTGTCCTAAGCTAAAGTAAGCACCTGCAAGGTTATTTAAAATTGCTGCTTCTGTACCATAAAAACAAGTTGATTTTTCTTTATAACAGAAGTCTTGAACAGGAATTAAAGCTTGTTGATAAGCATCTAGTGCTTGAGTGTAGTTTCCTAAGTTAATATAAACAACGCCAATATTATTTAGAGTCTCAGAACTGCCAATTTTATCGCCGTTAGCTTTGTAGATTGCTAAACTTTGTTGATAAAGTTCCAGTGCTTTTTGATATTGACCCATCCTAAAGTATACTGCCCCAGTATCAGCCAGTAGACTTTTTTGACTAGTAGCATAACTAGAATCTTTAGGGTTAGCTGCTTGCAGTTCTTTAAGAATAGTTAAGCTGGATTGATAAGCTTCTAAAGCTTTTGGATACTGACCTAAATTTGTGTAAACTTCTCCTATATAGGACAGAGGTATCCATTCATTTTGCCGCTCGCGTGTTTGTTTACGAATAGCTAAAGACTGTTGCAAAAAGTCCAGCGCTTTGGTGTATTCTCCTTTACGCAAATAAACATAGCCAATATTGGTAAGGCTGTTAGCTTCCCCTGCTGTAGCGTTGTATTTTTTGAAAATAGCCAACGCCTGCTGAAACATTTCTAACCCTGCTTGCAAATCACCTAAACCGACTAAATCTTTGTATACCAAACCTTCGCCGTTATTATTCAGGGTAATTGCTTCTGTAATCTTTTCTTCAGCAGTTGGTGTTGGTGCTTGGGCGAGAACTTGTGTTGAAGTATGAAAGTATAAGGATGGAGAAGCTAATGTCAATAGAATTGTTAAAGTAATTAAACGTAGTTGCATAAGTAAATTTTTATATCTACAGGTAAAATCATTAGAGCCTGTAAAGGCAACTTTTGTTCCTCTAACAGCGCTCTTGTAAGTGTCGTATTTTACCAAAATTTTTCAACATAACCCATAGACTAACGTTTAGATTTAACAATTAGCCTGCTAGCTTTCTCAGATATCAGGTTTTTGATTTCTTAAAGTAAGAAAACCCAGAATTTGACTGCAACCACAACTCTAACCAACAACGAAAAGGATTGAGCCGCCTAAATTTATTTATAGGGATCATTAATTTTGAATTGGGAGCGATCGCACAGCGTCTTTGCAGGAGACGTGACATGACTTCCCTCACAAGTTCCTCAAGTTTATTGTTTAACCTCAAGCCATAACTGGCACATTTGCTCAAGCTTCAAGATATAGGATTCATATCTGATTTTTAAAATCCACGCTGTACTTCAGCTTCAATAATCAAACTAAATTTTTCTCAATAAACAAAGTTTACTGCAATTGTTTTAGTACTTATTGTCAATAAGCCTCAGTTATTGACAATAACCTTATCCCCTGCTTTGATGTGAAAGGAATTGAAAATTCTGTGTTTGTTCTCTGTGTCTGCACTTAAACAAAATTAATTACACTTCTCTGTGTTGATCCTTACCTTCACCTGTAACTTTAATTTTGCCTAAATACTTAGAAATTTATCGTTATGGTTTATCAACCCGATCTCAAGACTTTAACAGGGTTATCTGCATCGGAAGTAGCCGATCGCCTACAGCGAGAGGGGTATAATGAGCTACCCTCAACTGTCCATCGTGCGATCTGGGCGATCGCCTGGGAAATTGTTCAAGAGCCAATCTTTTTGTTACTGGTTGGCTGTGGTGTAATTTACCTATTTCTCGGCGATGTTCAAGAAGCCTTGATATTGCTCGGTTTTGTGTTCTTCATCATCGGCATTAATTTGTATCAAGAGCAAAAAACCGAACGTTCTCTAGAAGCCTTACGCGACCTTTCTAGCCCCCGTGCTTTAGTTATTCGCGATGGAGAACGCCAACGGATTCCGGGGCGAGAAGTGGTGCGCGATGATTTGCTGGTACTTTCAGAAGGCGATCGCGTACCTGCGGATGCTATCTTGTTGTGGTCTACAAATATCACAGTGGAAGAGTCTTTGCTCACAGGCGAGTCTCTACCAGTTAGGAAAGTAGCGGCGAGTCATACTCAAGATGTCATCAACCAACGCCCAGGTGGAGATGACTTACCTTTTGTTTACTCTGGAACCTTGATTGTGCAAGGTCAGGGTATTGCCAAAGTGCAAGCAACGGGTATCCATACAGAAATGGGCAAGATTGGTAAAGCCTTGCAGACAGTGCAACCAGAAGATACTTTTCTGGAAAAAGAGACTAGGCGTATCGTTAGCAAACTGACATTTGTAGCGATCGCTATCTGTGTTGCAGTTGTAGTTATTTACGGGGCGACGAGAGGTAATTGGTTACAAGGTTTTCTCGCCGGATTGGCGCTGGCGATGGCGATTTTGCCTAATGAGATTCCTGTAGTGTTGGCAATTTTTTTAGCCTTGGGTGCATGGCGATTTTCCCTACAAAGAGTTTTAACTCGGCGCATTCCGGTAGTTGAGACATTAGGTTCTGCAACAGTGCTGTGTGTAGATAAAACTGGGACGCTTACATTTAACCGGATGTCGGTGCAACAAATGTTTGTGTATCAAAATTCAGCAGTCAGCACTCCTTGTTTTTATGATGTCGCTTTACACGAACGCGAATCTTTACCAGAAGACTTTCATCAGTTAATTGAGTTTGGCATTTTGGCGAGTCGGAAAGACCCCTTCGATCCGATGGAGAAAGCCCTGCGACAAATGGGCGAACATTACTTAGCAAAGACCGAACATTTGCATAATGATTGGGAATTGCAACGCGAGTATCCCCTTTCTGGTCAGTTGTTGGCAATGTCTTGTGTTTGGCAATCTCCGACAGGTAATTTAACAATCGCCGCCAAAGGCGCACCAGAAGCGATCGCGGATCTTTGCCATTTTCAAACTGAGCAATTACAGAATCTAGAACAGCATATCAGTACAATGGCTGCGGCTGGCTTGCGGGTTTTAGGCGTTGCTAAAGCTACAAAGCAGCATCGTACATCCCCGCAGCAGAATTCTTTACCTGAAGGACAGCATAATTTTGAATTTGAATTCGTAGGATTGGTGGGATTAGCCGACCCTGTGCGTCCCACAGTCAAAAAGGCGATCGCTGAGTGTTACACTGCTGGAATTCGGGTAGTCATGATTACAGGCGATTATCCAGCCACAGCCCAAAACATCGCCAGTCAAATCGGATTGACACCTGCTACTGAAGTCATCACCGGCGCTGAACTAGAACAAATGGATGAAGCGCAGTTACGTTCGCGGATGCAAACGGTGAATATCTTTGCGCGGGTAGTACCAGAACAAAAGCTGCTGATTGTTAATGCCTTGAAGCGGAATGGTGAAATTGTAGCGATGACAGGAGATGGGGTAAATGATGCCCCAGCCCTGAAGTCAGCCGATATTGGCATTGCTATGGGCGAACGCGGCACAGATGTTGCCCGTGAATCTGCGGATTTAGTATTGCTAGATGATGACTTCTCCTCGATTGTGCAGTCTGTGAGATTGGGACGCAGAATCTTTGACAACCTCAAAAAAGGCATGGCTTATACCTTAGCGGTTCACGTTCCCATTGCAGGGATGTCATTGATTCCAGTGATGTTTCATTGGCCTTTGGTCTTACTGCCAGTTCATATTGCTTTTTTACACCTAATTATCGACCCAGCTTGTACGGTGGTGTTTGAAGCGGAACCAGAAGAAAGCAATATTATGACCCGTCCGCCACGCAATCCCAGAGAACCATTATTTAGCCCTCAGACTTGGAAATTAGCACTGCTGCAAGGGGTGAGTGTATTAGTAGTGTTGGTCGTAGTATTTGCGATCGCATTTTATCGAGGTAATGGCGAACTAGACGCCCGCGCCCTAGCTTTTACTACCCTCATCGTTTCTAACCTGAGTATGATTCTCAGCAATCGTTCCTGGTCGCGGACAATTCCAGAAATGTTACGTTCCCCGAATACAGCACTTTGGTGGGTGATTGGTGGTGGCTTAGTATTTTTGGGATTAGTACTTTATGTTCCGCTTTTACGCCATCTATTTCGGTTCTCTTTTCTTCATTTTGAAGATTTAGTAATTAGTTTAGTTTCTGGAATATTTAGTATTTTGTGGTTTGAAGGACTCAAGATTTGGCAAAGACAAAAAATCATCCATAAATAATTAGAGACGTTGTATGGCAACGTCTCTAAAATTCAAAATCCTATGAGTTATTTAGGCGCTTTAAAACCAGCTTTTTCTGCTGTTGTTGTATCTTTAAAGCAGATATCTGGTTTTACCTTTGCATAATCAGGTGACTTAGCAGTGTGGTAGATATCGCCTCGTTTTTTAGTAACTTTACCCTTGATAGGTGCATTGCTAGGACAAGTAGTTTCACCTTGGGGTTTAACCCCTAATTTTTGTGCTTCTGCTGGAATCGCCGCATTAGTTCCACTTTGACCATTAGGCTTAACTTGAGAAACAGCAGTTGGCTTTTCGGGGGTAGTAGTAGCAGATTCTTCAGGTTTCTGTCCACAACTAGCTAACATTAAAACAGCTAATAATGTTAGCCCAATACTAAATCGACGTAGTTTAATTTGAGTATTCATGGAATTTCTATTCTCAAGAGAAATCAAAGATATATTGATGAAAGGTGTAGACAGCACTCTTGTGTAAGTGCCGTCTAA
The DNA here is from genome assembly GCF_963875125.1 of Calothrix sp. NIES-2098. Lineage (NCBI taxonomy): Bacteria > Bacillati > Cyanobacteriota > Cyanophyceae > Nostocales > Calotrichaceae > Calothrix > Calothrix sp. NIES-2098. The sequence goes on along the minus strand of NZ_CAWNKJ010000001.1, from coordinate 4,801,399 downwards.
AAATAATATGCTTTGAAAAACAAAAAATCAATTAAGTTGACAATTGTTTAGCCTGTGTCAGCTAATCTTCATTAATTAAAAAATTGTTTTAGCCAACTGTGACTTGGTCAGTCTGAACATCGGTAGCACCAGTAACTTCACTAGCAATAGCGACCAATTGATCCAAAGTTTCTCGATCGGGTACCGAGCCTTTTAAAACTACTGTACTTCCTGTCTGAGCAACCCAGAGGCTATCAATATTATCGAAACTAGAATCTTCATCAAAAGCAAGGGCAACCCTTTTTGCTAAACCACTTTGGTCATATTCCCCATTCAATCCCATTCTTTCAGGAGCAATGGATTCTTCGCCAGAGTCCTCAGCAACTAAACTTGGCTCTGGGTTCACTTGGGCATCTTCGGGTTTTTCCATGCCAAAAAGTCTTTGTAACCAGCCCATAATTCTATTTTCTCCAATGCAAAATCTTGAATTTACGCAAGTACTTGAATTTATGCAAGTAGTTTAACTTGCTTTATATTCAGATTGATTTTAGCCAATATCATACAGGCAAATGTTGAAAAAATAATATAATAATTCGTTTTGATTGCTGAAATGGCTTGTAATTATGTAAGCGTACCTAGCTTGACAAAACTTAAATAGCAGTTTCTTTCCCAGAAATACAACGTTAAGTAAATGATTATTACCATTTATTAAATGTATGGCTAAATTTATAGTTCGCTAATAGCTTGAGAAGCAATTTTGGATTTTTTCGGTTCTATTATACAAAATATCTATGGTCAGATAAAAATAACTAAATAAAACTTATAAGGCCAAACAAAAACGCCAGTCTAGAGAACTTATATAAGTATTAAAATAAATTAAAATTTATTATTTTTAGCCAGCGGATATATTCCTGATTTTGAGGAGTATATGAAATAAAAATTCATCCCCATACTCTTTGGGAATGAATTAGACAAAATTATCGGTGAGTTATCCTGAACCGACTATTAGTTAATAATCGCACTCAGGGTATTAAAGAATCCGGGGTAGGAAATCGCTGCTGCTTCTGCACGGTGAATCGTCGTTATTCCAGAGGCGGCTAAAGCGGCGATCGCTAAACTCATAGCAATGCGATGATCTGTATGGCTATCTACATCAGTCCCAACCAAGGAAGTACCGCCTGTAATTTCCATCCCATCGGGTAATTCGCTGACCTTAGCTCCCATTTTATTCAGTTGCTGCGCCATTACAGTAATGCGATCGCTTTCTTTAACTCTTAACTCAGCTGCATCGCGAATAATGGTTGTGCCTTCGGCAAATACGGCTGCTACTGCCAAAATCGGAATTTCATCAATCATTCTCGGTATGATATCACCTGCGATCGTGCAGCTTTTTAAACTACTGGAACGCACTCGAATATCGGCTACTGGTTCGCCAGCAACTTCTCGCTGATTTTCCAGTTGAATATTTGCTCCCATTAATGCTAAAGCTTCTAAAATCCCCGTGCGGGTAGGATTAACGCCCACATTTTCTACTACCAATTCCGAACCTGGAACAATTGCACCAGCTACTAACCAAAAGGCTGCTGAACTAATATCGCCGGGTACAATTACCTTTTGTCCGTATAGTTGCGCTGGCCCGGTAATTGTCACGCTGTTTGTGTCTGGGTCTACGCTGAGTTCTGCACCAAACGCCCGTAACATCCTTTCGCTGTGGTCGCGAGAAAGGGCGGGTTCGGTGACAGTAGTTTTTCCTTCTGTAGCTAAACCAGCTAGGAGGATACAGGATTTAACTTGCGCAGAGGCGATAGGGGAATAATAGTGAATGGGTTTAAGGGCTTGTCCAGCAATTGCGAGAGGTGCTAAAGAATTTCCTTTGCGTCCCCAAATTTGCGCGCCCATTTGTTGCAAAGGTTTAACTACACGCGACATGGGACGCGATCGCAAGGAACTATCACCTGTTACTGTAAAAAAGCGCCCTGGATGCGATGCTAAAAGTCCCAACATCAAACGCAATGTAGTTCCAGAATTCCCTGCATTCAATACATCAACTGGTTCTTGTAAATTCCCCAGCCCAATACCTTTAACTCGGACTAAATCTGTATTGAGTTCAGAAATTTCCGCGCCCATTGCTTGAAAACAACTCGCAGTACTGCGCGGATCTTCTCCTAAGAGAAGTCCTTGAATTTCAGTTTCACCTTGGGCTATAGCACCCAACATCAAAGCACGGTGAGAGATAGATTTATCACCTGGAATCCGAATACGACCGTGCAAGGACAGCCCAAAGGGAGGTCGTTGGATAATTAAATTATGTGAAAGGTCTGTTTGCGTTTCTACGGTTATGACAGCAGCCGACATTAGGATACACTGGCTTTTGAATACAATGAAAGTACATAAGCGACTGCGTGTGCCGCATCTGTTGACTTCCTCCCTAGTATCCTATCGCCTTTTGTTCTATAAAACTTAATCAAATCTTCCTAAATAGATATTTTTACCTATTAAATAAGTCAGCCTTCTCTTACAAATCTGAGTAAATTTAATTTTCAGTTCTTAACTCACTACACTTCTAGAAGCTAAACAAAAATCCTTGCTCTTGTCTTTCACCAAATACTCCAGCTATATTAATTCCGTAATCTGAAGATTATTTACAAAATATTCGCTAAATTTACTTTGGAATTAGCTTTCCGGATAAAAATCGCAATTTTTGCTTTTTAAATTCGTACACTAACTATTTTCATTTTTATTTATCTGGCTTACCAAATAAGCAGATTCAGTTAATATCTAAGCATGTTTCACCATTTAGTTTCTGACCTGGCCTGCTAGAGACCTTGGTGTTGATTCTTTTTGTTCAATAGCTTTTAGCCTTTATCGCTCCCATGCTGACCCATCACCGCAAGCCCGTGTGCTTATCACTGATTTCCACTGACCTGCCAGTCTGGTCTGTTGTGGAAACTGCCGGAACATTGTATCAAAAAGATACCGATCGATTTCATTTATTGTTGACTGCGCCACCTTTAATCAGCTGCGAAATAGTGAGTTCCCCAAATCCAGAGGACACGCCTCCGCAAAAAAGGCGTAATGCTTATGCACCAAGCAGTCCGAGGATTTTGTGGCTGGAGATTTCCCCTTATCGGGTAATCATGACCATGCAAGGTAACGCTCAAGTGAGTTATCGTCACTTCTGGGAACAGGGCGTTTATGGTGTAAGCCGTTATTGGTTGCCAAACGAGTCATTGCAGCCTAACGATCCGATCCGTCTACGTAATTTCACAAATGCAATGACCCTCAGCGGCCAATCTCTGCCAGAGCATTTGCGCATAGAATACGAATTGTGGGCAGACAAAGTTCAATTGGGACGCTACATCCTCAATTTGGAAATCAAACACTAATCGCAAATTATATTCACCCTCACTAGTTCAGAAAATATAGCGAGGGTGAATTTTTATTGCGATTCGCGTGTCATTTGTCAAGAGTCCAGAGTCAACAGTCAAGGGTCAAAAGCCAATGGTCATTTGTCATTTCTCCCTTATCCCCCAAAGCCCTTTTTCAAATTAGAGTTCGATCAGCCAAAATAACTAGGTGCATTCCCAGCTTTCCATTTGATATTGCAACCAATACTAGGATTTTGCTCCTCTGGTACAGGTTTATCTGCTAGCACCGCCTCAATAGCTGCACGTAAATCTGCACCTGTTACAGGCTTGCCATTACTAGGACGGCTATCATCCAATTGTCCGCGATACACGAGTTTGCGTTCGCCATCAAATACAAAAAAATCAGGAGTGCAAGCTGCTGTATAAGCCTTGGCAATTTCCTGGTTTTCGTCGTAGCACAAGGGAAATTTAAACCCTAATTCTGTCGCCATTGCCTTTAATGACTCTGGTGCATCATCTGGATAATTTTTGGCATCATTGGCACTAATGGCAACTATTCCCAAATTGCTGTTGAAGTAGTCTTCTCCTAGCAGCACCAATTGTTTTTGAACGTGTTTGACAAATGGGCAATGCCGACAAATAAACATGACTAACAATGCTTTTCGATCGGCAAAATTAGCCAAGGAAATTATTTCTCCAGATACTACTTCTGGTAGATGAAAATCTGGGGCAATAGTGCCTAAAGGCAACATTGTAGAAGCAGTTAAAGCCATAATTTATCTGATAGATTTACCCTGGAAACTGCCGATGCGATCGGTTATTTTCAAAATACCATTAAATTTTTTATTTCACACGAGACTTCTCACTACTACGACTTGGTTAAACCCGTAGGGATTAAAGTCTCCATAAGAATAGGTTGAGAAGAAAAAGTCACCTGTCAACGGATCGATGGCTGCGCCTATGGGGCCGTCAATCCCAGCGATAAAGTCTTGGCGGGTTGTGCTAATCGGATCTCCATTTTCATCTATGCTGTAGACAGCAACTTTGTCAGCATCTTGCTCTGCGATTAAGATGCGATCGCTGTTAAATTGTGGCATTGAGGCAGATACGTAGACAAAAGCATCTGGTCCGCCACTGAGTTGAACTGATTTACTTGCAGGTGCAATATTCCAAGTCCCTTTCTCATCAGCAGACACAGTTGTGTCATAAAAATTGCCAGTGTCGTAGGAAGTAAGTTTCAATCGCCCAGCACCAGGAAATCCTTGCGGAACGAATGTTAACCCACCAACAGAAGGCTGAAAACCCAGAGAATTTAAATCGACTTGCTTATCAGGGCTAGAACTACCAGGTTTGATTTGTCCTACTGTATTGTCATTCCAAGTTGTATAAAATAAAACGTTACCCGGGCCAAAGCTCAAGCCTGCATCATTCAGTCCTCCATTTAACCCAGGTGCTGAAGCCAACAAAGTAGCTGTACCCGTAAATCCAATAATGCGATTGTTGGCGTCCCTTTTGACTGTAATGGAAAAGATTTTGCTGCTTTCTGCTTCGGGTGTAGCACCAATAAATAAGGTATTAGGATCGTCTGCTTTGAAAGCCAATCCCACATAAGGAATTGGTAGCCCTGGTACTTCACCAAGACCAGTGACAGTGTAAGCAGTATTAAAGGGAGAAGCCAAAGTTATAAATTGGCTAACTTGTTGAGCGTAATCAATTAATTGTTTTCCTAACTCTGTGTTGCGCCACTCTTTGTTTGGGTTAATAAATGTGTCTAATGGAGCAGTTTTACCAGTGGCTCCTTTGATTTGAAAGATGATATCGTTGTAATCCCAATCAGACCCTCGATCGGCAACGATATCTTCTACGCCAAAAGTTGCACCTTTAGCAGTCCCCTGTCCAAGTTGAGCGAAATGAACAGATTTGTCGGAATTAGCATCAGCAATCGAAAATAGTGCAGTTTTATCTTGGGTAGGAGATGAGTTAGCAACAAATTCTTTAATTTTTCCATTAGGTACTAATAGGAAAGCAACCCGATCCCCAGGAGTCAGAGCAAAGTTTTTCTCTCCTACGAAGTTGCCATCATTTTTCTCATTTTCCCCTAAATTGCCACTAAATTTAGCTCCCTCTGTGGGGTCAGAAATTGCGAGATAACCAGCATCAGAATTACTCATAATCCGACGGGCAGATTCTTGAATAAATTCTACAGAACCAAGTTGTAAGTTCTCCATTCCCTTCAAGCTGAAGAGGCCGAGTTCTCCATGATAACTACCGCCATCACCTATAAACTCAATGCTGACTTGCCCATCAAGTCCTACATTAAATACGCCAGGATTGATAAAAGACATTGTTTAAAAATTTTAAGCTTAAATCTCAAAAGTATTTAAAATGCAAATATTGCAAAATCTAAATAAATTTGTATTTATCAATTAACAGAATTTGCTAATCAATAAACACAATTTTTAGTTAAGCATTAACTCAGCAATAATTTAATTTATAAATTTGCTGCTCTATCAAAATTAGGTATTTAATTTTAGCAAAACTTTTGCTAGATATTATTTGTGAAATTTACGTAATTATTTTTATATTTATTAGATTTTTTGAGAAAAAATTCGGTATTTACTTAGTATAGATAAATAAATTTTGTAGAATTAGTAAATTACACAGCCCCGGCTTATTTAACAAGTCGGGGCTTTTTTGATTAATTAATGATTAGTAATTGCTATATAAAAATTAAAATTACTATTTACAGATTTGCTAACAGACCGAAAATACCGTGTCCTGTGAAAACTTCTAATGCGATGAGAGCAACAAAACCAATCATTGCTAAACGCCCGTTGAGGATTTCTGCATAGGTTGTAAACCCAGTGCGCTCGCCTTGCTCATCTACATACACCTTTGGCTCGATCGCAAAATTGTTCATTAAACCCTGGTCGTCAACAATGGAAGCATTTGTACGCATAAGATTTTCCCGTTGTAAGTCACTATGTAACGAAGTGTAACGCAAAGATTAATTTTTGTAAACTAAATGAGTCAGCTGAAGATGAAGTCAAAGGGCTATGATAATGAATCGTTCTCATGGATTCTTAGTCACCAATCAAGTTTTAACTAGCTCATGGATCGATTCCGCGTAGAAGTTATCAGCAAAACACCCAATCCCCAGCAGGTGATTTATGCCGCCATGCACCAGGACTACACTGAGGGTTTCGTGTTTGACGAACGGGACTCCTGGCCGTCAGAGTCACAATGCGGCGAAATTATTGTTAAGCGACTTTTAGCTGGTGAAAGGGGACATTACGGGCCTTTAGAGCATCCCCAGATTATCTTTAACTGTGGCTACTTTCCCCACAGTGTGATGCAGCAGGCGCGTACGCACAGAGTAGGTGTATCCTTTGATGTACAATCTTTTAGATATACTGGTAATCAATTTATTGATGTAGTAGAAGGCAAGAAAGATATTGAAGATGTTTTTTACCTGCGTCCTGTTGGTTATTACAATGATAGACAAGGTAAAAAATATTACTATTCACCAGAGCAAAGAGCAGCAGATTTAGAGTGGTGTTTTGAAGCCGCCAAGCGATATAAAGCTGATTTTGAGGCTGGTATGTCTGAGGAACACATCAGAGGTAAAATGCCTTTTGATTACCGCCAGCATTTTGTAGTTAGTTTTAATATCAGGTCTTTCTTGCATTTTTGTGATTTAAGAAACAAGAAAGACGCTCAATTAGAAATTCAAAAGTTATGTGAAATGATGTGGCCTCATTTTGCCGATTGGGTGCCCGCGATCGCAGAATGGTATGAAAAGTCTCGTCTGGGTAAAGCGAGATTAGCACCTTAGATGCTGGACTCCAATTTAAAATTTAAACATTAGACTTTTGCTAGCGTCACCATTTCCGCTTGATCCTGATATTTGCCTTGACGAGCTTCGTAACTAATAGCGCAGGGTTCGCCTTCTAAAAATAACAACTGTACAACTCCTTCATTAGCGTAGATGCGACAATCGGCACTAGAAGAATTAGAAAACTCTAAGGTCAAATGACCTCGCCAAGCAGCCTCAGCCGGAGTTAAATTGGCAATGATTCCACAACGTGCATAGGTGGATTTCCCAATACAAATTACAGTGATATTATTGGGAACCTCTAGTTTTTCTAAAGCTACGCCCAAACCATAAGAATGCGCAGGTAAGATAAAATAACTACCGTTTACATCTGTATGTAAAGGCGTTGATTCTAGATTCTGAGGATTAAAATTTTTGGGATCGATAACAGTTCCAGGAATGTGACGAAAAATGCGAAACTCGGAAGGCGAAAGGCGGATATCATAGCCATAGGAAGATAAACCATAGCTGATGACTGGTTTAGTTCCTATTTCTTGGTCTTGTTGCACTTTTCTAATTAAAGTTGGCTCAAAAGGAGAAATCATACCCTTTTGGGCCATTTGAGTAATCCAGATATCGTTTTTAATCACAAGTTCACAACTAACTCAGACGAAGTACTAGGATAGCGTGAAGTGGCACATTCTTCACCTAACAAACCAACAGCTAAAAAGCAAAAGAAAGAAAAACAAAAAATAGTTGAGTATTGTCTACTCGTGTCCATTACTACTTTGTTCTAAGAAACGCTTAATCAGTTCTTCAGTCCGATCGACAGCGTAATCAATCGTTTTGATTAACTCGCTAATGCTTTCTTCTAGTTGCAACTGAAAACGATCTTGCCGATCGCCTAATCGGTCAATTTTATCGCCAAGCATTGCGATCGCTTGGGTATTTACTTCCTGCTGTTGAGATACGCGATTCAGGCTAGCAGTAGTTTGTAGCAGCAGGAGTTCTATTTGCTCAAGCCTGCTTGGTTGTGCTTGCCCATTGTATTGTCCTGAGGAATCGCTCATACAACCTTTTGCGGTTTTTGGTGAAGACGTTTCATTCCTTATAGATTAATCCTATGCGAGCTAGGGGCTATGACTGCGCCGAATTTCGGTAATTTGATCTGCCACATCTAAAAGAGACTTAGGTGTATCTGGCCCAGTCAGGATGATATCAATATGGGGAGGGCGTTTTGTTAAAAATCCTAAAACTTCAGCTTCTGGAATCAAACCAAAGTTGATCGCTAAACTTAACTCATCTAAGACAACGAGAGAATACTTACCCTCGAATACTACCTTTTGTGTATGTTGCCACAGTTTTTGTAAGGCTTCATTTTCGGTATCGTCTAGCTGTGGTGTATCGATACAGCGAGGCAAATCGCAACGAATCCAATCTAAATTTTGTCCCATTTGAATGGGTCGTTCGTGTCCTTGACGAATGCCACCTTTGAGAAACTGTACTACTAACACTGGTGTGCCTTGACCTGCGATTCTCAGTGCTTGAGCCATAACGTTTGTAAAAAAGTTCCGGTGAGTGCTAGTAAAAACTTGCACTAGCCCTTCCACAGGGGATGGTAAATTTAGGCTCGAATTTACACTTGGGGTATCTAGCTGGGCTACCATAAATCAAAGTTTTAAATATTACAAATTATCAAAGAGATTTTGCTGAAACTAGCAATCGCAATTCTACCTGTATAATCAATTCAATTTTCACAAATGTATTGTATTGGGTCAGTTGCATTCTTAGTCAACCACTAGGTTTACTGGGAAGTCAAGAGTTAATGATATTGACATTTCTGGCTCGTAAATGCAAGCAGTGGTCATAATCAAAACACATAACTACTGGTTAAATTTCATCAAATCTTTGGGTGCAAGGGCTAAAAATCAGTAAATGTTAGATTTCCCATTTGTTTGGGCACAACAGAGTAGGTAAGTAGTAAATTTAACACTATGAGGAGTGAATTGTTGTGAGATTGGTGATTCTGGGTGGTTCAGGATCGGGGAAAAGCACTCAAGCACAAAACCTTTGTAGACACTTTGATATTCCTAAGATTTCTACAGGTGAAATTTTACGAGAAGCAATGTCTGGCGACAAGCAGCTAGTTTTACAGGAAGATAGTCTGCCTTTGTACTTCCACGATAGCCTGTGTGATTTGGGACGCCATGCACAGCCATACGTAGAAAAAGGGGAGCTAGTCCCTGATGAAATGATGATTGAAGTGATTCGGATGCAGCTGACACAGCTGGATTTAAAATCGGGTTGGCTTTTGGAAGGTTATCCGCGTACTGCTTTCCAAGCCGAAGAATTAGATTTTTTATTAGAATATTTAGGTCAAAAGTTAGATTGGGCAATTTATTTACAAGTACCAGAAGCTATTATGGTTAATCGCTGTTTGGGGCGATCGCTTCCCGACGAGCAACCCGAAATTGTCCAGCGCCGTATAGAGTTATTCTACGATCGCACTGTTCCCATACTCGAATATTATGACCGTCGCCGCCGACTTTTGACGATTAATGGCGACCAATCACCAGAGGCTGTGCATCACACTATTCTCAATCTACTTTTAGTTTCTTAAGAAAATCTGCAATTTTACTACAGAGTTTCATCGCGTTAATTTTGCCCTGACTATACAATCGGGCTTCTAGAATGACTGTGACACTGAGGTACCCTTAAGGCAGTATTTCATATAAACATTCTGAGGCAACTCCAATGGTTTGGCAGCGTCCAGACGGCAGGTTCCCCTACCAACTCCGTCCCATCAGCTTTGACAGTGGCTTTACCCGCTTTGCTCCTGGTTCTGTGCTGACAAAATGCGGCGATACTCAGGTACTTTGTACTGTCAGCGTTACAGAAGGAGTGCCCAAGTTTCTCGCCGGTAGCGGTAAGGGTTGGTTAACTGCTGAATATCGAATGCTTCCCAGCGCCACTCAACAACGCCAAGAACGGGAATTGATGAAATTGTCAGGACGGACGCAAGAAATACAACGGTTGATTGGCCGCAGTTTACGCGCAGCATTAGATTTTGAGGTGCTAGGAGAACGCACCCTGACTGTAGACGCCGATGTATTACAAGCAGATGCGGGAACGAGGACAACCGCAATTACAGGTTCCTTTGTAGCGTTAGCTAATGCCATTTCTCGATTATTACGCCAAGGGGTATTAGAGCGATCGCCTCTGTGCGGACAAATAGCAGCAGTCTCAGTAGGTTTATTAGAAGAAGAGCCATTTTTAGATCTCAACTATATCGAAGATGTAGCGGCCACAGTAGATTTCAACGTCGTGATGAATCACAACCTGGGAATAATTGAAGTCCAGGGAACAGCAGAAGAAGGAAGCTTTAGCCGTAGCCAATTGAATCAGTTGTTAGATTTCGCAGAACAAGGAATTCAGGAATTATTAATTGCCCAAAAAGAAGCCATTACCGATTGGGATGAAATTTTTGTAGGCGATTGAGGAAGGAAATTTTTATAAAAGTCACCGGAAAACTCCATCTTCTTTGTAGGTGGGGTTTTTGATTTTTTCCTGTGTTTATGCTTGCAACACCAAAGCAACTTCACCGGATCGATCGGCTTGGGGTTTGAGTCTATAAGCTTCATTGAGGAATTACGATACATCTCATATTGACTTTAATTCCTAAAAGTCCTAGATTGCTTTATTGAGCTAGTTGCAATTTATTTGCAAAAATACTGAGAATAGTTCTTAATGGAGAGTTAGCAATGGCTGTGAGGGAAAAGGGCTTGTTAGCTGCTGGTGCTGCATTTGTAGCGCTGGCAGGTTTAGGATTCAGCACATTGGGGAAAGTAGAAGCGACTACCGCTAATTCTACTCTTAATCAACAAGCGCCAACTTTGCTTGCCCAAAAATTGAAGACTTTGACAATAGTTTTTCCTAGCAGAGCTGATTCCACAGATTTGCAAAATAAAGCGAATTCTGTAGGTGCATTTTTGTCTAAAGAACTAGGAATACCCGTCAAAGCACAGGTAGGCGATGATACTGCTGCTGTAGAAGCATTAAGAGCTAATCGGGCTGATGTAGCTTTCTTGAGTAGCCGTCCAGCCCTGAAAGCGGAACAATTGGCAAATTCTCGCTTATATCTAGCTGAGGTACGCGATAATTATTCGGGAAGACATACTTATAGCTCAGTATTTGTTGTTCCCAGCAATAGCCCTTTAAAATCCAGAAATAACGCCAAAGCAACCTTAGAACAACTGCGGGGTAAAAAAATGGCGTTTACTTCCCCTACTTCTGGTTCAGGTTTTATTTTCCCTGTGAGTGAATTGGTAAAACAAGGATTTGTACAAAGTAGCGATCGCCTAAATGGTTTCTTCGGTCAAATTAGCTACGGTGGTAATTACAGCAAAGCATTGCAAGCTGTTCTTCGCGGACAAGCAGATGTGGCTGTTGTATCAGAATATGCCTTAAATTCACCGTATATTACACCAGAAGAAAAAAGTCAGTTGCGAGTGCTGCATAGAATTTCTGGTGTACCTGCTCATGGTATCGCCATTGATGATGATGTTCCTGCCCCCGATCGCGAAAAAATTATTAATGCCTTACTCAAGTTAAATCAGTCACAAAATAACCAGCTACTACGTAACTTGTATAACTCTACAGAATTGGTGAGAGTAGATCACAATCGTCACCTAGCACCAATTCGGGATGCACTCACACGCGTGGGTATTGCACCCTAATTTCAATGGACAGTTATCAGTAATCAGTCTGATAACTGTTCATTGAATACCTGTTAATTGTTAGTGGAATTGTAGGGATGAGAGATTACGTAATTGAGTGTCACAACTTAAAAACAACTTATACTGCGGCTCTAAATCGCCCCATTCTCAATGGCATAAATTGCCAGATTCAGCGAGGAGAATTTGTAGTGTTGCTGGGACTCAATGGTGCTGGTAAATCAACCCTACTGCGATCGCTTGTGGGATTAGTCCCCTTAGCAGAGGGAGAAATTCAGATTAATGGTGTGACGCTAACTCAGCGCACGCTACCAGCAATTCGGCATGATGTGGGGATGTTATTTCAAGGTGGTGGATTAATTCGTCAATTATCGGCAATTGAAAATGTTCTCTGTGGACGCCTCGGTACGAGGACAACTTGGCAAACTCTATTGGGATTTCCTAAACGCGATCGCCTTTTGGCATTAGATTTATTGGCACAGTTGGGTTTAAAGGAATTAGCCTATCAAAAAACCAGCCAACTCAGCGGCGGACAACAACAAAGAGTAGCGATCGCCCGTGCTTTAATTCAATCACCACAAATTCTCTTAGCCGATGAACCAACCGCTGGGTTAGATGTAATGGCTTGCCAACAAGTAATGCAGACTTTATCAGAATTGCACTCCCAGCAAGGCATGACAATTATCGTAGTTTTGCATGATTTGGCAATAGCAGCAAAATATGCCCAAAGAGCGATCGTTGTTAATGCAGGACGCATTGTTTACGACGGCCCTTGTGAAAACTTGCAAGCGAAATTTTCCCACGTGTAGAGTGTTCGGGGCAAATACAAATTTATGAATTACTTTTTCAATTCAAATCTTCTGCGGCGCTACCCTTGGGTAAGTCCTGTCATCATTTTATTAATTCTAGTTGTAGTTTATATTTGGGCATTACAAGGACTCCAACTTGATTTTAATTTAATTACTAATAGTTGGCCTTACATAACTGATTTCATCTCTAGACTATTCCCTCCAGATTTGACAGTTTTAGATATAGCGATTAAAGCACTGATTGAAACTGTACAGATGTCGCTATGGGGTACTACAATCGGCGCAATTATTTCCTTACCCATTGCCATTGCTAGCGCCAACAACGTTGCACCAAAATGGTTGCAATGGTTGGCGAATTTACTCCAAAATGCTGTGCGTTCCGTCCCTTCAATTATTCTGGGGCTAATTTTTGTCGCCGCCACTGGGTTAGGCGCACCCGCAGGAACCTTAGCTTTAGGAATTTATACTATTGGCTATTTGGCTAAATTTTATCAACAGGCGATCGAAGCAGTTGATTCTCGTTCTTTAGATTCTTTAGAAGCGATCGGAGCATCAAAGCTGCAAATTGCCCAATATGGAATTTTACCTCAAGTGCTGCCATTAGGATTAGGTTATACCTTATGGATGTTTGAATACAATATCCGTGCTGCTTCTGTTTTAGGTGTAGTCGGCGCAGGTGGAATTGGTTTTCAATTGAAAAGTTACATTGATGGTTTTGAGTACAACAAAGCTACAACTATGATGTTGGTTTTGTTGGTAGTTGTTACAGTAATCGATGCTTTTAGTAGCCAGTTACGCCGTCGCCTCGATTCCATGTAGTAGAGATTTAATTTTGTCCCGATCGCCCAAAATAATGCATGGATATAGAGATGGTAGATGCACCTTAATTTTAAGTCCCGTCCCCAATTTTACGTTGGGGACTTTTATTATTTAATTCACCTTAAAATAGATGGTAATAAACTCGGAGCTAACCACAGCGCATAACCGATAAATCCAAATATTCCTGTAATAATGACAGTTAATATATAGCTAATACACATCAATAAACCGTCAGATTCAATGGTAGAAACTGCTAATAGTAAAATCCCAACAGTAGGGATGGGATTTGTTAAGGGAATTGGTGAAATTAGTAATACAGTTAACCACGAAATACAAAACCCATTGAATCGCCAAGCCCAATGACTATTGGCAATTTTTGCTAACCGGGGACGGGCAATTTTTTCTAATATTCTAGTAACTTGTCGCAGGTTATGTAACAATACTTGGGCAAAGCGCCGAGGAAATTTATAGTTGGCAATTCTTTTGGGTAGCCAAGGCGATCGCCTTCCTAAAACCATCTGCAATGATAATAACAAGCAAGCAGCGCCAAATGGCCCAGTTAATCCGGGTGGCATAGGAAATAAAAAGGGCAAAACTAACATTGCAATTACCAAGCTAAAACCCCTTTCGGAAGTTTTTGCCAAAATCTCTCCTAAGGTTAATGGGTGTTCGGCTAAGTGTTGTAATAATGATTTAATTTCTTGAGAGAATCCGAGATGCATTTGGCTTGAGTCTTGGCGACTTTTCACAATACCCAACTTTAGTTAAGTAAATCGTTTATCAAGGTATACATTTGTTCTACAAAGAATTCCGTAAAAAATCAAATTTTATTTATTTTTATGATGTTAAGTGTTGCTAATCTAGCACGCAAAAATTAAACCTGCGCTCCTCCTGATGGGACAAACACAGCTACAGCTTTAGGGATAACAAAAAAATGTGCAGGGGTATAGGTAGTTATTTCGCCATCAGTATTAATGGGGCGTGGTTTGCGGGTATGTACTTCCATTTCTTGACCTCGCAAAGCACGAACTTCCCGCCATTTTATGTGTTTCCCTTGTCGCATAGCTGGAAGTAAGGGTATGATTTGCCACCAATGATTAATTTCCAAGCTATAGAGATCCAGTCTTTGATCGTCGATTGTGGCATCGTGAGCTACTGCCATTCCCCCACCATAATAGCGACCATTGCCTACGGCAATCTGTACTGTTCGCACGCGAATCGATTCACCGTTAATGCGAATTTCTGCGCTAAAAGGTCGAGATTCCCAGATTACTTGCAATGCTGTGGCTAGATAAGCAAATACTCCCCAACGGCGCTTTACTTCTTTGGTTAGTCGTTGGGTAATTTTCACACTCAGTCCCATACTGGCGACGTTGAAAAAATGCTTGCCATTTACCCATCCTAAATCAATGCGGCGCTGCTCTCCTGTGGCAATAATTTTGCACGCTTCGGTTAAAGAATTGGGGATTCCTAGAGTCCTGGCTAAATCGTTAGCTGTTCCTAAAGGTAAGATACCTAAAGGTAATTGCGTATCAACTAAAGCATCCACCGCAGCATTGAGCGTACCATCCCCACCACCAACAATTACCAAATCAACTTTATCTCGGTATTGAAGAATAATTTCCGTCAGACGGTTGGGATGTTCTGTAGATTCTTCAATTAAATCAAAGCCCGATTTTTTTAGGCATTCAATCGCTTCTGTGAGACGCTTTTGTCCTTGGCGAGCATGACGATTTATTAACAGCAGTGCGCGGGGACTCATGAGTATTACCTTTTATATTGTTAGATGTCGAATTATCAATCTCTACACCTACGGGAACTTAATGAAATAAACTGTTGGGGCTGTTATGAAATTTACTAAGAATTTACTTGCTCGCTGTTTTTTATATAAACGTTATTTTTTTAGATTGTGTTTATCTAGTTTAGCTTTATTAGCTATTGGTGTATTCATCCCTAGGAAATGGAGTTATCAGCCGAAAGATAATTGTAATTTGGATATTTGTATTTCTAATACAGGTATTCATTCTAATATAATTTTACAAACGAAGAATTATGTTTTTAATTGGCACGAGCATATATCTGTAGAGGGAATTGGCATAGATAATTCAGATAATTATAATTATTTAAGTTTTGGTTGGGGCGATCGCGACTTTTATATGTCAACTCCTTCTGTGGCAGATTTACGATTGTCTACGACTTTGAGAGCTTTATTTCTACCCACTCCTTCTGTTATATATATTCAGGGTTATCAATCAATACCAGATTATCTACAAGTTAAATGTATTAAAGTTGATAAAAATAATTATTTGCAGTTAATAAAATTTATCCAAGCTACTTTTAAGCTAGACAATGTAGGTAGAGTCATCCGCATTGGTAATGGTCATACTACTAATGCTGGCTTTTATGATGCTTTGGGTAGTTATTCAATATTAAGGAATTGTAATAGTTGGACAGCAGAAGCCCTCAGAGAAGCTGATGTGAATACTCCTCTTTGGGATGGACTTTCAGCTGCTGTTATGTTGCATTTAAAAAGTGGTTGTGATTGAGGAATCCTCGGTCATTTGTTATTTGGCTGAGTCCATTACAGGTGAAATATGCGTGAAAATTAAGATCCCCGGCTTCTTCCAAGAAGTCGGGGATCTGCGCTGCATTTTTGCTTCACGTTCCTTATATCTGATAAAAAAAGTCAAAAATAAAAGGCAAGCGGTTGGGTGGACTTTACCTTTTACTTTTGACTGAATGCTAACCTTTCGGTGTGGGGAGGTTTTACCCTACGTCGTCGTGGGCAAATCTGTTAAATAGGAAGTCTAGGGCATAGTTCCGCAGCTTGTAATATTGTGGATCTTCCATGATGCGGGCGCGATCGCGTGGACGCCCAAAGGGAATTTCCAAGACTTCCCCAATCTTGGCGTGGGGGCCATTGGTCATCATTACCAATTTGTCTGCTAAAAACAGTGCTTCATCAATGTCATGGGTAATCATCAGCACTGTGCAGCGGTTATCACCCCAAATTTTTAGTAATTCTTCTTGTAATTCTTCTTTGGTAATTGCATCTAATGCCCCAAAAGGTTCGTCTAAAATTAGAACTTTGGGACGAATTGCCAAAGCACGGGCGATAGAAACGCGCTGTCTCATACCACCGGACATTTGCATTGGCTTTTTGTCCATCGCATCAGCGAGTCCCACCATTGCCAAATGTTCGCGGACGATCGCTCTTTTTTGGGCTTCTGGTTTTTCGGGGTAAACTGCGTTTACAGCTAGATAAATATTTTCAAATGCAGTCCGCCAAGGGAGTAGGGCATAGTTTTGGAAGACAACCATCCGATCTGGGCCTGGTTTGGTGATGGGTTGTCCTTCTAGCAGTACTTGTCCTGAGGTGGGAAAGTTAAAACCCGATACCATGTTCAGGAGGGTTGATTTACCGCAGCCAGAGTGACCGATTACGCAAATAAATTCGCCTTGTTCGACGTTGAGGTTTACGCCGTCGAGTACGGTGAAGGGGCCTTTTTTGGTGGGGTAGACTTTGGAAACGTCTCTAATCTCTAGGAAAGGTTGGCGATTGCTGATTCCAGTTGCTAATGTTGTTCTTTCGGCTAATCTTAAATTGCGGTTTTGCATGGTGATTGTGGAGTTAAACAGCTGAGGTTGAGGTTGAAAGGCTGATTGAGCAGTTACGGGGCGAATTAAGAAAAAGGAAAACGAACCACAAAGGCGCGAAGGACACGAAGGAAAAGGGTTTTAGAAAGATTTTTTGGTATGTCCTGTTAGAGTTGAAGTTTTGAGACTGATTAATGGAGTTATTAGCCTCATTAACGGAGTTATTAGCCTCATTAATGGAGTTCTGAGCCTCATTAACGGAGTTATTAGCCTCATTAATGGAGTTATTAGCCTCATTAATGGAGTTCTGAGCCTCATTAACGGAGTTATTAGCCTCATTAACGGAGTTCTGAGCCTCATTAATGGAGTTATTAGCCTCATTAACGGAGTTCTGAGCCTCATTAATGGAGTTATTAGCCTCATTAACGGAGTTATTAGCCTCATTAACGGAGTTCTGAGCCTCATTAATGGAGTTCTGAGCCTCATTAATGGAGTTCTGAGCTTCATTAATGGAGTTATTAGCCTCATTCGTGAAATTCAAAAACTTCTAAGTCTAGAAAAATGAGGGCTGAGGATGCCCTCCAGCATTAAACACTGAGAAAATTATTTTGAATTCTCCCTACGCTGCTGTTCTTCTGGGTGCATCGAGGATGACTTCAGCAATGGAGAAGTCGCGCTTAATATCTAAGCTGTTGAGATAAGAGATGGGATCGTCAGCGTTAAAAGGTGTACCATCGAATAGCTGAATTGGTTGGCGAGTGTAGCTAATATCCAAACCTAATTCTCTGGCTGCGGTGCTGAAAACGCGGACTCGACAAACTCTTTCGACAACTTCTACCCAGTTTCTGGGGAAGGGAGTATCACCCCACCGCGCTAGTTGACTCATAATCCAAATTTGTTCGGTACGGCTGGGGCGATTGATTGCCGACTCAGAATAAAATTGGTGATGGGCGTAATCCCGTAGTGGGTGGTCTAAGTCACAAGTCAAGCCTTCGGGGTCTTCGAGTTGAATATACTCTATATCTGTACTGACATAATCT
Organism: Calothrix sp. NIES-2098; assembly: GCF_963875125.1. Lineage (NCBI taxonomy): Bacteria > Bacillati > Cyanobacteriota > Cyanophyceae > Nostocales > Calotrichaceae > Calothrix > Calothrix sp. NIES-2098. The sequence continues at coordinate 4,783,240 of NZ_CAWNKJ010000001.1, read as the reverse complement.
CGCCCGGCTGTAATCCTTCTAATTTCCTCAGCATTTTTGGGATCTGCACAGTAAACGCAAGCTTCTAGTAAGGCTTTAGTTAATGCAATGTGGGTATTGGGGTAAGCTTCTGCCCAATCTTCCCGCACGCCAAGTACTTTACCGGGGTGTCCTAGCCATACTTCTAAGTCTGTAGCAACGGTAAAGCCAACACCTTCAATGGCGGCGCGGTAGTTCCAAGGTTCGCCCACACAGTAACCGTCAATACTGCCATTTTGTAAGTCGGCTACCATCTGCGCTGGGGGAATGGTCTTCATATCCACATCGCTATCGGGGTCAATTCCCCCAGCCGCTAGCCAATAACGCAGCAGTAAATTGTGCATTGATGCGGGATGCACTACCCCCATTGTGTGCCTCTGTTCGCGGGTACGTTGGAGATATTTTTTAAAGTCTGATAAGCTTTGTACACCTTGGTCGTAAAAGCGTTTTGCCAAGGTAATGGCGTTACCGTTACGAGTCATGGTGAGGGAACTGACAACGGGTAGCGGTTGGTTTTTATGTCCGCCCAATGTTAACCACATTGGCATACCCGAAGGCATTTGAGCAGCATCTAAGTAACCGCCAGCGATCCCATCTTCAATCCCGCGCCAGCTAGTTTCTCTGACTAAGTTGACTTCATCTAAACCATGCTTGGCAAAAAAGCCTTTTTCTTTCGCAATGGCCAAGGGGGCGCAGGCGCTGAGTGGTAAAAAGCCAATTTCTAAGTTAACTTTTTCTAAGCCATGACGGGAAATATTCGCAGTTTTCCGCGCCCGAATTTTCTTGATGCGTTTCTGCTGGTTGAGGAAGTAAATCATCTCACTCCGCAGACTGTAGTAGCTGGGATGTTCTACTACTTCCATGCGCTTGCGGGGTCTGGGGATATCTACTTCTAAGATGTCACCAATTTTGGATTCGGGGCCATTGGTCAACATCACAATTCTGTCAGATAACAACACTGCTTCATCTACGTCATGTGTCACCATTACCGCAGTGACTTCATTTTCTTCGCAGATTTGCATCAGTTGTTCTTGCAAATTTCCGCGTGTGAGTGCATCTAAAGCACCAAAAGGTTCATCTAGCAATAATAGTTTAGGGCGAATTGCCAAAGCGCGCGCGATCGCCACACGCTGTTTTTGTCCCCCAGATAACATTCCCGGCTGTTTATCAGCATGGGGACGCAAACCCACCATATCTATATGTTTTTCTACAACGGCTTTGCGTTCCGCCGCTGGCATTCCCTTCATTACTGAGTCTACAGCCAAGGCGATATTTTCTCTAACTGTCCGCCAAGGAAGTAAGGAATAATTTTGGAATACTACCATCCGGTCTGGGCCAGGTCTGGTGATTTTTTGTCCTTCCAAAGTAACCACACCTTCAGATGGTAAATCCAACCCAGCAATCATATTTAATAGCGTTGATTTACCACAACCAGAGTGACCAATTAAAGAAACAAACTCACCTTTTTTAATTTGTAAGTCAATTCCTTTCAGGGCTATATACTGACCACCACCAGTTAACTCAAAAACCTTATCAATTTGATCGACAGCAACGAATACGCTCATTTGTCATTTGTCCTTTGGCATTTGGTGTTTGTTATTTGTTTTAGTCATTAGTCATTGGTCATTAGCAAAATACCAATGACTAATGACTAATGATTACTTCTGTTCTGCTGGCAATATTAGATTTTGTAACCAAGCCATTAATTTATCGAGGAGCAAACCAACAACACCGATATAAACTAGAGCCAAAATCACTTCACTCACGTCATTATTTTGATAAGCATCCCAGATAAAGAAGCCAATGCCGACAATACCGGACATCACAATTTCTGCGGCGATAATCGCTAACCAAGCCAAACCAATCGCAATTCTTAAACCTGTGAAAATGTAGGGTAAAGCAGCAGGAATCAGAATATTAATGAAATAGTCTTTGCGGCTTAATTGCAGAACTTTGGCAACGTTGTTGTAATCTTGGGGAATTTGAGTTACACCCACAGCCGTATTAATTAATATCGGCCAAATTGCTGTGATAAAAATTACGAATAAAGCTGCTGGTTCGTTTTGCCGTAAAGCTGCCAAGGAAATTGGCACCCAAGCTAGAGGTGGTACAGTCCGCAATAACTGAAAGATGGGGTCTAAAGCTTTAGACATTGTTTTATTCACCCCAATCAAAATACCCAAGCCAATACCAACAATTGCCGCTAGTGTGTAACTAATAGCAACCCGTTGTAGACTTGCCCAAATCTGCCAAAAAAGACCTTTATCAGTGCCACCTTTGTCATAGAAGGGATACAAAATTAATATCCAGGTATCTGCGATTACTTGAACTGGCCCCGGTAATGTTGCGCCAGGAGTCAAAGCAAACAGTTGCCACACAGCCAGAAATATAATAATTGCGATCGCAGGTGGGACAACATTCGGAAATTGCTTTTGGAAACGGGATATGAAGCTGTTATCAAATCTAGGACTTGCAGGGCGCTTTTGGGCAATTGTCATAAACTGTTATCTCCTCTTAATTGGGTATTTGGCTATTGGTATTTGGTACTTGGTGTTTGATATTTGTCATTGGTCATTAGTCATTTGTCCTGTAATAAATCGAGGTAGCAAATAAATTTTGACTTTTGACTCTTGACTTTTGACTTTTGACTCTTGATTCTTAACTAAACACTCACTTTTTTAATCTTGAGACTCTTGAGATATTCTTCTGGTTTTTCTGGGTCAAACTTCACCCCATCAAAAAACTCTTCCACACCACGAGATGTATTTGTGGGAATATCAGCCGCCGCAATTCCTGCTTCTTTCGCAGCTTCTTTCCAAATATCTTCGCGGTTAACTTTATTAATTAGTTCTTTCGCTTTTGCAGCGTTATTGGCGATGTAATCTTTCGGTAAAAATCCCCAACGAACGCTTTCTGTGATAAACCATAAATCGTGGCTCTTGTAGGGATAGGAAACGTTACCTTTTTCATCTTTCCAGTAGTAAGCTGCCATTGATTTATCATCAATTTTGCGGCCATCACCCATATCATATTTACCTTGATATGGAGCTGCCAGAATTTCCGGTGAGGGCAGATTAAAATAATTTCGACCAGCGAGAATTTGAGCAGCTTCTTTGCGGTTATCAAAATTATCTAACCATTGCTGCGCTTCCATGACGCCTTTAAGTAGTGCTTTGGTCGCTTTGGGATTTTTGTCTACCCAATCAGCCCGCATTGCCAGGTATTCTTCTGGATGATTCTTCCAAATCTCTGCGGTTAATGCTGCCACATAGCCAATTTTGTCGTTGACAAGACGATAAGGCCAGGGGTCGCCAGTACTAAATGCATCCATTGTTCCCGTCTTCATGTTGGCAACAGTTTGCGCCGAAGGTACGGTGAGCAACTTTACATCTGTATCAGGATCTATCCCACTAGCCGCTAACCAGTAGCGAATCCAAAAATCTTGGTTGACGTGGGGGAAGGTGAAGGCGGCGGTGAAGGGTGTGGAAGATTTGAGTTCTTTAAATAAAGACTTAGCACTAGCCAATTGTAAACTAACACCTTTGCCTAGGTGCTTATTTGCGATCGCAATTCCATTCCCATGTGTAATTAATTGCGCCAAAACATACATGGGAATTTTTTGATTACCCTTGGTAATTAAACCTTCTGTGATTAAATGAGGCATTGGCATTTGCCATTGACCGCCATCAATTCCACCACCAGCCGAGCCAATTTCCACATTATCTCTGGCTGAACCCCAAGAAGCTTGCTTAGAAAGTTCTACATTGCTCATGCCATACTTAGCAAAAAAGCCTTTCTCTTTAGCAATAATTAGCGGTGCTGCTTCCACAATTGGGATATATCCCAGCTTGACTGTAGTAGTTTCTGGTTTTTGTTCGGGGCTAATATTCGCTACTTCTTGAACTGCTGATTTTGTAGTTCCACCACTGCTGAGGTTCTCAGGAGGATTGCCCAAGCAGCCTTTCAGTAACACAGCACCAGCAGAAACTCCAGCTGTTAAGATAAATTTACGGCGAGAAAATTGATTGAAAAATTCTGTCATGTATGTCTCCTTAAAAGTGAAATTTAAGTTTTTTTGTATGACAATTAAGACAAGAAAATAAAGCATTTCTTGCGCGTCTTAATTGTTATTTGTTCGTTTTTAGGTACACAGATTTTCGTCATTCCTAAAAGAAATGGCGATCGCAAATGCTGTGGTTATCAAAAAAAATTTGGGAATGGATAGATTAGAGTCTGGGCAACTGGCGACGTATCACTTAACTTGTTGAAATTAGTTTACAAGCTTTCAGATGCAAATGGTTAACTTTGGATAGATGAATCTTAAATAAATATTAGATTGGTTATATAAGTAAAATTTTATCTATCAGTTCTAAAGTCGTTGCAAAGTTCTAATATATAAGTTTTATTCTATTGTTTTAATTATTTAGATACTATGAATGCATATTTTTCAGATTATTTATATGACATTTTCAGTCATAACTAGCGGAAATTATTAATAATAACCATTATGTGAATCTATGATTGGCCATGAGATTCGTTAACTTATGTAAACAAGGGAAACAAACACTAGGTTGGGAACTGTCAATCAAAAAATACCCAAATTGTAGGGAACTCTCACAAACTCTTGCTAAAACAGACATTAACTCTGTGTGAAACCAAGGCAGAGGCAGAGGAGGGGTCTCCCAGCTTGGGCAGACTGGTATTAACTAGCGTGGCAGAAGCAAAAAACAGTTTGCCCAAGATTTTAAAATCCCCATCAAATCAAAGATTTGGTGGTTTACCATTACAGGGGTTAAAATCCCCCTGCAATCGATTTAGCTTGAATGCGCTGAGTGCTGAGTACTGAGTACAAAGTTAAGAGAATTAATTATCCTCCTTCCCTTGTCCTCCTTGTCTTTTTCATCAAGACTGGCTCGTCAATAACCTCCGTCGCAGCGCATCCAATGCTGCACAGGCGCTGACATAACGAATATAAGATCGATTTCGGGTTGTCCCAAAGCGATACTCAAAACTGGCGACTTCATCTTTTGGCCCGGCTAAACCAATGTAAACCAAACCCACAGGCTTAGTTTCCGTTCCGCCAGTTGGGCCAGCAATACCAGTCACACCCAATCCCCAAGTGGTAGAGAGGCGGGTTTTTACTCCCATTGCCATTTGCTCTGCAACAGTAGCACTAACAGCACCATATTTAGCCAAGTCGTCTGGGTTCACTCCTAACAAACCCACTTTCACGGAGTTGTCATAAGAAATTACTCCACCCCAAAAGTATTCCGAACTGCCAGAAATCTCAGTCAACATTTGCCCTAGTCCACCACCAGTACAGGACTCTGCCACTGATAAAGTTTCTCCCGAAGCTTGCAATAACTTACCTACTACTGATGCTAAGGTCTCACTATCAACGCCGTAATAATCTAAGCCTGCAATTTCCTTGATTTGTTTTTCAATAGGCGCAATCAAATCTGTTGCTGCTGCTTGTGAAGGGGCTTTAGCAGAAACTCTGAGTCTCACCTCCCCATTGCCTGCGTAAGGCGCAACTGTGGGGTTAGGCAAATCCAATAAAGGAGCTACTTTTTCTGCCAAAGCAGATTCACCAATTCCCCAAAACCTTAAACTCCGGCTGTAAATAATTTCTTTGCCCCAGCCTTGGCTTTTGAGAAAAGGTACTGCTGTTTCTTCCCACATCCGATACATTTCCGATGGCACGCCAGGAAAAGTAAAAATAGTGACATTTGGACGGGGTTGCCAGATAATGCCAGGTGCTGTACCTGTAGGGTTGGGTAAAATTTCTGCACCTTGCGGAATCAAAGCTTGTTTGCGGTTATTAACGGTCATCGCCCGACCGCGTTGCGCAAACTTCTGAGTTATATCTTCGATGATTTCGGCACTTTCTACCAAAGCAGCGCCAAAAAAATCAGCGATGGTTTCGCAGGTGAGGTCATCTGGCGTAGGGCCCAGTCCACCTGTGAAAATCAAAATTTGCGCCCTTGAGGTGGCAATTTCTATAACTTGCTTGATTCGTTCGGGATTATCCCCGACTACGGTTTGATAGTGGTGGGGAATACCTAACTGGGCTAATTGTTTAGCTAGAAATTGCGCATTGCTGTTAAGGATATCTCCTAACAGCATTTCTGTACCAACACAAATAACTTCTGCACTCATCAGATTTTAGAATTTGAGATTTAAGATTTTGTGGAAAGTTGAGCCATTTCTGGCAGGAGTTTAGCCAATCAAGTTTGGATAAACACTTTTCATATCTCTTGTGGTTTGGGAAAAGGGGAAAGGTGTGAATTCACCCTTCCCCCTAAACCGAACTGTATTGAGAGTTTACCAACCTAGCGAACTTTCCCAAAATTACAAATCTAAAATACTTGATTTTACCGAGAGAGTTTCCAAACTCGCCAGATAGCGAAACTCAGTAGCGAAGTTCCAGCACAAGCATAAGCAATACCGCTAGGTATGCCAGCAATAGCTAAGGCTAAACTGCCAACCCACACAGTTAAAGAATAAATAAATAAAACCGTCCAGCGATGAGATAAACCAGCTTTGAGTAGCCTATGATGCAAATGGCTTTTATCTGCTTTAAATGGAGATTTACCCCGTCGCAATCGCGCCAAAATCACTGCTGACATATCGACAATTGGTACAGCCAGAATTAAGTAAGGCAATAGTACAGCAGTAAAAGCTGGGATTTTTACCAGACCAATGACACCTACAGATGCTAGGGTAAATCCCATAAAATAAGCCCCGCCATCTCCCATAAAGATTTGGGCGGGGTTGAAATTGTAGCGGAGAAATCCTAGCGCTGCGCCAGCAAGAGCTGCGGCAATCAAGGCTGCTGCTGGTTGGTTCATAAACAGCGCTACAACGAGCATCACCATAGCAGCAATTCCCGACACGCCAGCCGCTAATCCATCTAAACCGTCAATCCAGTTTATGGCATTGACCATTCCTACTAGCCAGAGAACTGTAATCGGTAAACTCAACCAGTCTAGGTTAACAATCCCTACAGTGGGAATCGTAATAAAATCTATACTGACGCCTGCTTTCCATGCACCAGCTGCCACAATCATTTGCATCAACAGACGCGATAAGGGAGACAGGTTAAGCAAATCATCGGCTAAACCAATCAGAAAAAAGCCGAGACCACCTAAGGTGACACCCCAAATTTGCCATTCTTTTTCTGGCGGTAGACTGCCAAATCCACCTAACCACCAAACAATTAGTAGAGAGGTGACAGTCCCCGCAAAAATCGAAACTCCTCCCAGGCGTACCATCGGGTGTTGATGGACTTTGCGGCCACCAGGTTGATCTACACGTCCACTTTTGATCCCAATATTTTTGACATCTGGCGTAGTCCAGAGAACGACTACGGCGGCTACTAGGAAGGAAATCAGATGATAAATCTGAAAAGGCATCTGTATTTTCAAAAAGTAAATTGCAAGACAAAAATCTGCTGAGGGATTTTGCTACCTAAATCTACTAAATTTGAGCCATCGATCGGCATAAAAATTGGAAGTTGAGGAGGACAGGGAGACAAGGGAGAAATATCTTTCGATCAATTCTCCATGCCCCATGCCCCATGCCCTATGCTAGAGCTGGTACAGGAATCTCTAGATGAGGATATAAGGGGAAGCGATCGCATAACGCCGCTACTCGTCGCCGACAATCAGCAGCAACTTCCTCTGAGTCTGGAGATAGTAAGCGATCGGCAATAATATTGCCAATTTCTGTAAATTCTACTTCTCCTAACCCTCTGGTTGTCATTGCTGGCGAACCTAACCTCAGACCGCTAGTTACAAATGGTGACTGCGGATCGAAGGGAACTGTATTTTTGTTAGCGGTAATATTTACGCCACTCACCAGTTGATCTGCTTGCTTACCTGTCATATCAATAGAGCGTAAATCTACTAGCATTAAATGGTTGTCAGTACCATTTGATACAAGTTTTAAACCGCGGTTTTGCAGTTGCGTTGCTAGCGCACGGGCGTTGTCAATCACTTGAGCAGAATACGTTTTAAACTCAGGCTTTAAAGCTTCACCAAAAGCTACAGCTTTAGCAGCAATTACATGTTCTAATGGCCCGCCCTGACTTCCTGGGAAAACAGCTTTATCGAGCTTTTTACCAAGTTCGGCATCGCCAGTCAAAATTAAACCACCACGAGGGCCGCGGAGAGTTTTATGGGTAGTAGTGGTGACTACATGGCAGTAAGGAATGGGATTAGGGTGAAGACCAGTCGCCACTAAACCAGCAATGTGGGCAATATCAGCCAGCAAGTAAGCACCGATTTCATCAGCGATACTGCGAAACTTTTCAAAATCAATAATCCGAGGATAAGCGGAGTAACCGCAAATTAGCAGCTTAGGACGCTCCCTCAGCGCCAGCTCCCGAATTTGCTCGTAGTCCAGTTGTTCTGTTTGTTGGCTAACACCGTAGTGCTTGACTTGGAACCACTTACCCGACACATTCACAGGTGAACCGTGGGTAAGATGACCGCCATGAGACAAATCCATCCCCATAATTTTGTCGCCTGGTTCTAGTAGTGTCAAGAACACGGCAAAATTCGCTTGCGCGCCAGAATGGGGTTGAACGCTAGCATGAGCAGCGCCAAAAAGCTGTTTTGCGCGGTCGATCGCTATCTGCTCAACTTTATCGATATACTCACAACCGCCATAGTAGCGTTTGCCGGGAAGGCCTTCAGCATATTTATTTGTTAGTACGGAACCTTGAGCCGCGAGTACAGCTGCGGAGGTAAAGTTTTCACTAGCAATCAACTCTAAATGGTCGCGTTGACGCTTGAGTTCTTGATTAAGTAGTTCCGCGATCGTGGGGTCGCTAGAGGCTAGAAAGTCCGAGTTAGTCTTAGTCACTTCAGCTATCCTTAGGAAAATTGAGACAAAGGTTTAATTTTGGCTGGGTCTTGCACCTACGTAACAGTCCACAGTCAATAGTACATATTTAGTCTATAGTTCAATGGCTTTAGACGATTACCAACTTATTAGCGATTAGATGCAAGTTCAACACTGGATAAAATTCCAGAATCAAAGATTTTTATTTTTTTAACTTTTAATTGCTTGGGGCGTTATATGTATTACTTTTTACTAAAAAAACTCTTCTCTACTATATACAACATACAATAAATTTAGAGTCTACTGTGGCAATTTTGTTTGAGTTGCGACGCCTGTATATTTTCGAGGTGCTTGTTCTCAAAACTCCTCCCCTGCTCTCAAGCGCTATGCGATCGCCCACATTTTTGCCCAAGAGACATCAGCGGTTACTTTTAGGCGTTCGCTGCCATCCCGAATCACAATCCACTTTTCCTAAATTCTAGACTGAGCAAAGCTGGAACATCTGGTAATTCTGAGGCTAGGGCGTCTAAAAAGCCGATCCTCCCTAAGTCAATTGCGGATAATAGTGTGAATTTACAGGAGGGATGAGATGCTAGTAATTTTAATGGAAGATCAAATCCTTGCACCTGGGAAGGTTTGCCAGTCTTGTTTACTAGCGGATCGCAGCGGTCAACCACGTTGGAGTCAAGGTCAACTGCGTTGCGGTCAACAAGTACGCAAACTCAGCGAACAGCAGCCAGAACAGTATGAATGTATGATGGGTTTCCGCATTGCCAATATAGAATAATATGATTTGCTAGTAATATCAGGTAACTGCGTTATCCTAGGCTCAAGTAACTGTTGAAATTTATCCACAGGAGAACGCACAATGGCTTGGCGCGGGTCTACAACGGTTTCAGACCGCATTCTTGCTTGCTTACCTTATTTACTGCCCTTAATTGATGGGTTGATGTTTGGTTATGTATCCTTATTAAGACAATTTCCGGCATTGCAAGTGGTGTTTTTACCCCTTGCGCCGATTGTTGCCATTTACAGCAGCTTAGGACAATTTGGGCAATTAATTGTTTTTTTTGCCTTATTCTTTTTGGTGGTGAGAAATGAAAAAATCCTTCATTTCATTCGCTTTAACACTATGCAGGCAATTCTTTTAGATATTATTGTATTTCTGTGCAGCATAGTTTTGCGAGTTGTAGCACTCCCTGGTGTAGATTTTGCAGTGCAAACTGTAGCCAGCACTATCTTTCTCGGTTTAGTAGCAGCAGTTGGATATTCTGTTGCTCAGTCTCTTTTAGGACGTTACGCAGAAATTCCCGCAATTTCAGATGCTGTTTATATGCAAGTGCGGTAGTAATTAACGAGCTGCCACTGTGTTTTCTAGGCGACCAATGCCCTCAATTTCTACACGGACGCGATCGCCTAGTTGCAAACAACCTACGCCCTCTGGAGTACCTGTGAGGATCACGTCTCCTGGTAGCAGTGTCATTACCTGACTGATGTAAGACACTAAAAAATCGGGAGCAAATACCATTTTATCGATACAAGTAGATTGCACGGGATTGGTATCCTCATTTAAAAAAGTCTGCAATCTTGCACCTGGATTTAATTCTCTGACGATCCAAGGCCCCAAAGGACAAAAGGTATCAAAACCTTTGGCTCGCGTCCACTGACCGTCTTTTTTTTGTAAATCCCGCGCTGTCACATCATTAGCAATGGTATAACCCCAAATTTTAGTTTGGGCTTCTTCTGGGGTACAGTCACTAGTGCGATCGCCAACGATCAGCGCTAATTCGCCTTCGTAGTCTACCCGTTGTGACAGAATAGGATATTTAATTTCTGTCTCAGAGGCAATAATAGATGTTGGTGGCTTGAGAAAGATCAGGGGTTCGCTTGGCACTGGCGTCCCCATTTCTGCTGCATGGTCTGCATAATTTTTGCCCACCGCCACAATTTTTGAGGGAGCACAAGGAGCCAGAATATGATAATTGTCTGGTTCCAAGATTAAATCGGTAGGTTGTCCCTGTAACCAGGGTGGAGCATCTAGTACCTGGACATTTAGGGATAGTTGTAATAACCCATAGTAAATCTGTCCTTCTTGATTCTGAACTCGCACATAGCGCTGCGCCATAACCTTGATTAATATCCTTTTGGATGCAATGAAAGCTGTTAGCTGGTATCAATCGTGAGTTAGCTTGTGAAAAGCCAACAGGGAACAATAGAACCTTGAGTCAAAAACCAATAGCGGTCGAGCGCTCAAAACCCGATTCCCCTTTTTAATTCAATCCCAGAGTGAACTTAACTGCCTATTTTGTCACTCAACAATTTTCCGTCAGGATAGTGCTGAAGCGGCTACACAGGCGGCTAAACTTCAGAAGTTAGGGCATAGCTTCTTGTGAGAGATTGAAACTTTGGCGGATTTAGCTCAAGATTCAAATTAAAAACTGGTAAGATTATAGTTCCTTGTTGCTTCAGATGTTGATTGGTACTGAGATCGTTTCTCACAATTAATGTATAAATTAACATCAGCAGCCACCTTGTCCATAAGGAGACTAAAAACCATGTCGATAGTTTACGAAACAATGTTCATCTTGCGTCCCGATTTGGGAGACGAACAAGTAGAGCAAGCAATTAATAAATATCAAAACTTGCTCAAAGAACACGGTGCTGGAGATATTCAAGTTCAAAACCGTGGGAAGCGTCGTCTAGCTTATGAAATCAAAAAGCAGCGGGATGGTATTTACATTCAATTCAACTACACTGGCCCCGGAAATGCGATCGCCCCTGTAGAACGGGCAATGCGTTTGAGTGAAGAAGTAATTCGCTACCTCACAATCAAACAAGAAGTCCACGAAGAAAAAGCTGCTCAAGTGGCTGTAACCGCTTAAGTAAGTTCTGAGTCACTTCAGTGCTGAGGTCTTCCGACTCAGCACTGAAAACTGGTTAAGATAAAACTTATAAAAAAATGTGCCTTTTTTATTCCTATATTGGCTAGTAATGCTACATTAGCAACTACTTGCCAAAATCATTATGACCGCAGTTATACGTAAAAGTGGACAAGATTCTAAATGGGAGCTGCCAGCCACTGTGAGCCAATCTGATACATCTAACATCCAAGCTCTCTCGACTGAAGTATCGCAGCTGCGCCAAGAGCTGCAACTTCGCGACCAATTAGTACAACAGTTATCTCAAGAACTCTTCCGGCTGGTAAAGGGCAATACTAGTTTTATGCCCCAAAAGACGGAGTCAGAGGTAGATACCAAGCAGTTGCAGGCTTTACAAGAACAATTGCAAGCTGTCGAGCAACAAGTGACGTTCTACCAAGAACAGATTACCGCCCGTGACGCCGAGATTTACCAATTGCGCCAAACAGTCCAAGAATTAACCGATCGCAGTCGGATGTTGGAACAAGTCGTACAGGAGTTACCGCAAATTTACCGTCGGAAGTTTGAGGAGCGTATGGCTCCAGTACGCGAAAAGGTAGCAATACTACAACGAGAAAATCGGCAATTGCAAGCAGAATTGCAAAGTGTTAGTTATCGTCTAGCGCTGAAAAGCCGTAATGCCAACCATAGTGGCATCGATTTACCGAGTTTTCCCCGTCCTGCATCTGAGGAAACTAGTATTTCTCCAGTACCTAATAGCTAATAATAATTTTGAAAATTACTAACAGTTGAGCCAGTTGCTTGCAAATATATCGAGAATCAAAGGTTCTTAAACGCAAGCATCTGGTGTTATCTGTGATTTATTTTAAATAAAGATAAATACTTTGGCTCTTATCTACCTAACTGTTTCCCGTTAGGTACCAATTCTGAAGCTAAAAATTTTGTCGCTAGAATTTTATAAACTAAGTCTATGTATAAGCACCAAGGGCAACTGCCCTTAAGGTGTGGTTAATCATGGTGAGGATATCGTAATCGAAGGAAATATTAAAAATTGCTAAAATTTATTGGCCTCACCATGCATTGGTTGGTAAAAATAGAGGCTCACCCTGCTAGTACCAGCCTGTTATCGTTGGTAATAGTGAGGACATCTTCATAAGTATTAAAGATCTCAAATACTGTATCCAGTTGAGTCAATTCTAATATCAACCGGACTGGATCTTTGACGTTGCAAAGTACTAAGCGGCAACCTCTTTGGCGTGCAGCTTTTAAGCCTTTTACCAACGAAACTAAGCCAGAGCTATCCATAAAATCCACTGCTGCTAAGTCAATAACCCAGAGTTGATGAGGCTGTGGTATGATTTCAGCCATTTCATTACTTAGGGCTATTCCACCTTGCAAGTCGATACTACCTTGAGGTTTAAACAAAACTACTTGAGCTTTCTGTTTCAGAGTCATGAATTTCAATGAATTAATTGCAACAATATAACAGAAAAGAAAAAATTGGCATTAATACTGTGTTCGCTTTGCTATGTGTAGTTACTATGTTAGATAAATAACAAAGAAATTACAGCAATGCATTCGCAACAGGTTTTTTCAGTATTCATGCCGTATAATTTGTCTTAACTTTATCAATATAGGCATAAGCTCCTAAGATTGGCAGTAGCTTACGTATCTTTTACAAGATTTTTATATTTTGTAGGATTTAGATAAATTTTTTATAAAAAGATAATACTTATTCGTCAGTAACTATACGGTTGTGTTAGTACCCGATGAAGACGCACCAGTCAATCCCCCATAGTTAATAGATTAGGATAGACTAGAAGCTATAAACTCCCGTGAGTGGCTAGATTGACACCCCACCCAAAAAGGAGCAAAGATTATAGTACAAGTAAAAATTTGTAAAGGCGGCGGTGCGGAATGTCTCTTGAGTTGATTTCCCTAGAAAACATTCAGGAATTCGCCCATAATTATGGTTATTGGGCAATTTTTTTGGGAATTTTGCTAGAAAATTTAGGCATTCCCCTTCCTGGTGAAACCGTTACCCTTGTAGGTGGGTTTCTAGCAGGCAGTGATGAACTTAATTACTGGCTGGTGCTGGGGGACGCCGTTGCAGGTGCTGCAATTGGTGGCACGTGTGGTTATTGGATTGGTAGACTCGGTGGTTGGAGTTTCTTGCTACAAATTGGCAAGATATTCCGCATCTCTGAAGAAAAACTACTAAATATTAAAGCGCAATTTAGTGAAAATGCTGTTAAAGCTGTATTTTTTGGACGCTTTTTTGCGTTACTGCGCATATTTGCTGCGCCGCTAGCTGGTATAGCTGATATGTCCTTTAGGAAATTCTTTGTATATAACTTAGCAGGGGCGAGTGCTTGGGCTAGCGTGATGGTGACATTAGCTTTCTTCGCAGGCAGAGTTGTTTCTTTGGAACAATTGGTTTCCTGGGTGAGCCATTTTGCGATCGCAGCTTTACTGATTTTAGTTGCCTTGATCGTTGTACCCATCTGGTTGGAATCTCGCCAAGTCAAGCGTGCGGCGGGAGAGTAAAGCAATAACAACTTAAAGGCAAAAGTGGCAATTTCTTGGTTGCACTTTTGCCTTCTTAACTTTTATTTAGATTTTGCTGCCCAAATACGTGTAGGTAATCCCCAAACGTAAATAAAACCTTCAGCTGCTTTGTGATCGAATTGGTCTTCAGCGCCGTAAGTTGCCAAGTCAGGGGTATAAAGAGAATTATCACTCCAACGCCCGACTAAGGTCGCATTACCTTTGAAAAGCTTCACCCTGACAGTACCAGAAACGCGTTCTTGTGTCTTTTGAATAAACCCATCTAGGGCTGCTTTCAGGGGACTGTACCATAGACCGTTATAGACCAATTGAGTATAAGTCTCTTCAATACCGCGCTTGTAGTGACTGACATCTGCCGTCAAAGTTAAGCTTTCTAAATCTCGGTGTGCTTGAATTAACACCACCATCGCTGGTGATTCGTAGATTTCCCGCGATTTGATACCCACCAAGCGGTTTTCAATCATATCAATTCGCCCGATACCGTGATTTCCGGCTAGTTGATTGAGTTGTTCAATCAGCTCGACTGGGGATTTCGCTACACCATTCAGGGTTGTAGGAATACCTTGGTGAAAACCAATTTCGATGTACTCTGGTTCATTAGGAGTATTAGCGATCGCTTTCGTCATCTCATAAATTTCTTCTGGTGGTTCAAATGCTGGATCTTCCAACACACCAGCTTCGATACTGCGACCGAGTAAATTCTTATCAATACTGTAAGGAGAAGATTTTTTCACTGGTGCGGGGATACCATAGCGTTCGCCATAAGCAATGGTTTCTTCACGGCTCATTCCCCATTCGCGTGCTGGTGCGAGGATTTTCAGATCGGGATTAAGAGCTGCACAGGATACATCAAAGCGTACCTGATCGTTACCCTTACCGGTACAACCGTGAGCGATCGCATCGGCACCATATTTTGCAGCTGTTTCTACTAATATTTTCGCAATTAATGGACGGGCAAGTGCAGTTCCCAGAGGATAACGATTTTCATAAAGGGCGTTAGCTTGAATCGCTGCAAAGGCGTAATCTTTAATGAAACTGTCTTTAACATCCGCCACCAGAGATTCACTTGCACCCGATTTTAAAGCTTTCTCTCGAACTGGCTCTAATTCATCTCCTTGACCTAAATCTGCTGCTAGGGTAATTACCTCTTCCACACCCCACTCTTCTTTGAGGTAAGGAATGCAAACCGAGGTATCCACTCCCCCAGAATATGCCAGGACAACCTTTTTGGCGCGACCCATTAGTTTCTCCACTTAGGAAAACAAACAATGAGTCAATATTATATCTAACTAATACACGTATATTTTATCTATATTCAAACAATTGAGAAATTAACTCTAAATTTCAAGATAAACAGCTATTTATTAATTGTCAAAGTTTGCTAATATACTTTTTTTCTTTGTGTCTTTGTACCTTTGTGGTGCAAAATTTTTTATGTCTTACTCCTCATGTATTGCCTTGATAATTAATTTTTAAACGAACCGCCAAGTACGCCAAGTACGCCAAGAAAAGCGGGAGAGAATTTGAGGAATTTAGATAAATCTACCAAGCGAATTTTTCCGGCGAATGCCAATTACAGAGGGAAGCGGAATACCTGTAGGTTGACCTTTACCACCATCATCTTTAGAGATATTACTAGGCCAACTACTGCCACGAGGTACGGTGCGAGTTTGATTGAATGTAGTGCCATTCAAATCTAATAACTCAATACTGCGGCTCAAGATTGTACCATCATTAATTGGACAATCTTCACCAGGATGTTGTACTGAAATAATTAGAGTATCTCCGACAAAAGTAGGCCCGGTCATTTCGCAGCGCACTGGCCCGTGGGCAAATGGTATGACTTGTCCGGCATTAGCACCAGTGGTAGGGCTAAAGAATAGCCAGTTATTGCCAAAAACGCCTGTAAGATCGGAAACGTTACCAGTAGCTGTGCGATCGATTGTAGTTTGCTTACCAGCCGCACCAGTATTAAAACCGTTGTGGGTGTTGGTAGACATATCTGTTACACCCCAAACATTAGCAAAATCGTCAAAGACTAAGTTATCAACATTGGCAAAGCCAGCCCCAGATACCGAACCGGCTTCTCCACCTTGGGCTAATCGCTGCCAGCGGAAGGTAAGGCCTGTACCATCGGCACTATCTTCAATAATTTTGTACAATCCGCCTGATTGCTGTGTGGCATTAACAGCGTTATTTAACTTTGCAACCTGGAAAATTCGTGAATCAGGATAACCATCGCTTCCCGGCGCACCATCGGTATAAGCAATGAAAACTTCTTGAGTACGGGGATGTACCTCGATGTCTTCTGGACGGGCTGTGGGAGTTCCCCCAATTAAGTTTGCTGCTAAAAAGGCATCCGATAGAACTGCACCTTGGGTAGTGTAAAAGTCAGATAATTTTTTGTTTTGATAAGCAGGTAGTACTTTCGCTTCGTTAGTGCGATCGCATTTGCATATACCACCATCTTCAGTTTGTCCGGCTATACCTTTACGTTTGGGTAAGGGTAAATGACCATCTTTTTGCACTTTCCCTAAAGCGGCAAATTCTACGGAAGATAGTACAGTTGGCGCAATGGGATTAGTAGGAGTAGTTAAAAGCAAAGGTATCCATTGGCCTGTACCGTCAGGATTATAACGGGCAACGTACAAAGTACCTTTTTCCCACAATCGGCTATTACTTTTACTAGTTGGCGAGGAAACCTTATCTGCACTCACAAATTTCCAGGTGTGTCCCCCACGTCTGTCATCACCCATGTAAGCAACTAACTTCTTGCCTGCTGCAACGCGCATAGCGACGTTTTCATGGTGATAACGACCTAACCAAGTGTGTTTGCGGGGACGGAATTTCGGGTTAGCGGGGTCAATTTCCACAATCCAGCCGTATTTTTCTCCGACCAAACCGAAAGTTTTACCAGTGCTGCCATCGGTGTAACCTGTTTGAGTACCATCGCTTTTGACTGCTTCGGTGACACCAATTTGATTTTGAAAGTTTTCTTCAGCTGATAGAACAGTTCCCCAAGGTGTTGTTCCACCAGAACAGTTATAGGCAGTACCAATAATTTTGTTACCTAATCCGTCGCTACTCAAATTAAAAACTTCAGTTGCAGCCGGGCCAGTAGCAATTAAATAGTTTTGGTCGCCTTTTTGATAGCTAAGATTTCCCCAAGTAGTTATATTTTGATAGCTATCTTTTCTTTTGCTATTAATTCCTAATCCTGAAAGACCATGAATCCGGCGATTTTTAGCATCTTTAACAACTGCAAACCGATTGTTAGTTTTATTGCGAGAAATGCGAATAATAGAACCGCCTAGATTATATAAAAATTCCCCTTCGGTTTGAATATTTTTACTGCTAGGTAAAGCCCAACCAATTACAGATTCAAAGGCAGTAGGTAGTTCAGCTAAATTATCAGCAGATTCTAATACTAAACTAGAAATAGGATAACTTACATATTCATGATTTACCCATAAATAACCTTCATCTTTGGTTTTATTTAAGGGAATAAAAGCTGTGTAATCACAGTTGTAGCCTACATACTCATCTCGATTGGGAAACACGCGATCGCCCCAACTGACAATTACGTAACGTTCGTATTCTGGAGGCACTACAACATCATCAACTACGTTGTAACTAGTCAATTTTATATCCTCAGATATATTTAATTCTTGTCCCTGACCTATTCCCGTTGGTAAAAAACTTTTGTGCTTTTGATAAATTGGTAGAGGATGAGGTAAACGTACTGGTGTAAAGTTGAGTGATGTAATTTTTTTACCAGCATTACTAGAAGCAGTGTTGAGATTTTTAGTGCCCCACAATGTAGCACTAACACTACCAGCAAAAAATATTAAAATTTGCCTGCGACTTAATTTAGACATTAAGCTTTCCTCTGCAATGACAGAAAAATTATTGATAGCTAAATATGTTTAGAACGCTGATTTATTGATTAATACTATTTATCTGTACTTCATTAATCAGCGATAAATCTACATATCAATAATTAACTAAAGATTATCTTTTGATTAAGAAAAGTCTTAGCGATTTTAAGTAAGTAATTAAAAATACACACTATTGAGTGTCTACCTTAGTAGTTTGATATCCAACACATCGTTTATTATTTGCGTTTAAGCGAACAGGAACAGTACTAGTGTCGCAGTTGTCCTATTCTGGAGATGGGTAATAGTGTTGTGGGTGAGACTGTGTATTTCAGCGTTGTAATACCGACTTATAATCGCCAACCAATTTTAGAAAAGTGTCTGCGCGCCTTGGAGGTGCAGGATTTTGCTGAGTCAACTCCGATTACAGGTTATGAAATTGTTTTGGTAGATGATGGTTCTACTGATGGCACTTTAGAATGGTTAGCAGCACATAAAGACGAGTTTCCCCATGTGCGATGGTTTGAGCAAGATCATAACGGCCCGGCGGCGGCGCGGAATTTGGGCGTAGAAAAAGCACTGGGAGATACAATTATCTTTATTGATAGCGATTTAGTGGTGCTGTCAAACTTCTTGCAAGCTCATGCTGATGCACTAGTACAGGGACAAAAGAGATTGGGAAGCGATCGCTTTTTTACCTATGGTGCAGTTATTAATACTTGTAATTTCGAGAATCCCACCGCTGAACCTTATAAAGTCACAGATTTTTCAGCAGCTTTTTTTGCTACAGGGAATGTCGCAATTCCTAAACATTGGCTAGAGGAAGCTGGACTATTTGACACTAGTTTTCAACTCTATGGATGGGAAGATTTAGAACTTGGTGTCAGGCTAAAAAATCTCGGTTTGCAACTGATTAAATGTCCAGCAGCAGTCGGTTATCATTGGCATCCAGCATTTAACTTAGAACAAATTCCTAACTTGATTGATAAAGAAATTCAACGCGGACGGATGGGAGTTTTGTTTTATCAAAAGCATCCAACTTGGGAAGTGCGGATGATGATTCAAATGACTTGGTTACACCGTTTGCTTTGGGGTATTCTTTCACTCAATGGCGCACTTAACGAACGCACAATGGCACCATTTTTACAATGGCTAATTAATTTAGGTAAACCGCAATTAGCTTTAGAAGCCGCCCGAATCTTTCTCAATTGGTATAACGTTAAGGGTGTTTACGACGCTTACGCTCAAAGTCAGAAGGCATTGTAAAATTATTAAGGATGAAGACGCAATTTAACTGAACCTTCATCCTTAATTAAAAAAGCAAAAATTATGAGCCAATCTACTGCAACTAAAAGTAAGAAAAAGGAAATAGCAAAAGGCATAACTAGTATTTCAGTAAATGGTTACAAGTCATTATATGAAGAATGCTATATAGAAGTGCGTCCATTAACTATTCTTGCTGGTGCTAATAGTTCTGGAAAATCGAGCATTATGCAGCCTTTATTGCTGCTGAAACAAACTTTAGAAGCTACCTATGATCCTGGCGCTCTCTTACTAAATGGACCAAATGTTAAGTTTACTTCCGCAACACAATTGTTTTCTAAAGTATTTGGTAGAGAACGTATTACAGAATTTACGATTTATATAGAAGTGGAAAATAATGAATCTATTAAGAATACTTTTATCAAGTATCCACGCAAGGCAATAGATGTGCTAAAGATGGAATATGAAGCAGGTGGGAAGAAATTAGTACTTTCACCTGATATGCTTCCAGGTGATGTTATAAAAATTTTGCCTGAGCCGTATTTAGCATTTTATGAATTAGCAAAAGAAGTAGAAGCGCTAAAAAATCAAAGTAGATGGATTATTGAGCGAAATCGTTGTTTTTTGGAATTCGCATTGTTGATGGGTAAAGAAACAATGACACCTTCATTGCTTCAATCCTTAAATCCTACTAGCCCTGCTGAAACCTTTGGACGTTATATTAGTCAAACAATACACGTACCAGGGTTGAGAGGGAACCCAGAGCGTAATTATAAGACTACAGCAATAGGCAGCGAATTCCCCGGTACATTTGAAAACTATGTTGCCAGTGTTATAAATCACTGGCAGAAAAATAAAGATAAACGTCTTCAAGATTTAGGCAATACACTAGAAACTTTAGGACTTACTTGGAAAGTTGAGGCTAAACAAGTGGATGATACACAAGTTGAGCTTAGAGTAGGTCGCTTACCACGTCATTCTAATGCCAAAAGTGATGTAGTCAGTATTGCTGATGTTGGTTTTGGAGTTTCACAAACTTTACCTGTTTTAGTTGCCTTGTTGGTTGCAGAACCAGGGCAATTAGTCTACATTGAGCAACCAGAAATTCACCTTCATCCTCGTGCCCAAGCTGCTTTAGCAGAAGTATTTGCTCATGCAGCTAATCGTGGTGTAAAAGTAGTTGTAGAAACTCATAGTGCGTTGTTACTTTTAGCAGTGCAGTCTTTAGTTGCTGAGGGTAAGCTAGCACCAAAATTAGTTAAACTTCACTGGTTTACAAGGCAAGAAAATGGGATCACAAAAGTTAGTAGTACTGATTTAGATGATACTGGTGCTTTTGGAGATTGGCCAGAAGATTTCGGAGATGTATCTTTAAATCTTGAAAGCCGTTATTTAAATGCGGCTGAAGCTCGTTTATTCAATAATTCACATGGCAATTAAAGTAGTTTCTAAGCGCTTAGTAATAGATGCTTCTGTTGCACGTTCATCTGGGGGAGAAGAAGCTACTTATCCAACATCAGTAAATTGCCGAGATTTTTTAAAAGCAGTTTTAGATATCTGCCACCAAGTCGTAATGACACCAGATATAAAAACGGAGTGGGACAAACATCAATCAAATTTTGCCCGTAAATGGCGAACTCAAATGGTAGCAAAGAGAAAGTTCAAATTTGAGGAGATCCCAATTAATAGTGATTTATGGAAACAGATAGAAAGTATAGCTGCTAATGATAAAGAATGTTGGGAAATGACTAAAGATTTGCGGTTGATAGAAGCAGCATTAGCAACAGATAAAATTGTTATATCTTTGGATGATAATACTGCAAGAACACTTTTTAGCCGTGCATCTGATAAAGTCGATGAACTTCAGCATATTGTGTGGGTAAACCCAGATAAAATAGAAGTAGAAAAACCGATTGAATGGTTAAAAAACGGCGCTGAAGTAGAAAGCGATCGCTTACTGATGAATTTTCACAATCGCTAAAATCTAGACTTCCATTCACTCCAGCCCAAATGTGCTACCCTAGTATGGTTCATTAATCTCGCACATTCAGGAATTCGGGTGTTTCCTTGTTGGGAAATACGCCTGAGTGGAGGTTTAACCCGAATCGGAGTTAAAAAAATATGCCAGTCGTTTCATTGGCTCAGATGATGGAGTCAGGGGTTCACTTTGGGCATCAGACCCGGCGTTGGAACCCAAAAATGTCTCCTTACATTTATACTTCCCGCAATGGTGTACACATTATCGACTTGGTGCAAACTGCCCAGTTGATGGAAGATGCATATACTTATATGCGTACCCAAGCCGAACAAGGGAAAAAATTCCTGTTTGTTGGCACTAAGCGGCAAGCGGCGGGTATTATTGCCCAAGAAGCTAGTCGTTGCGGTTCCCACTACATCAACCAACGTTGGTTAGGTGGAATGCTGACCAACTGGGCGACTATCAAAACCAGAGTAGAACGCCTCAAAGATCTGGAACGCCGTGAAGAAAGCGGAGCATTGGATTTATTGCCCAAGAAAGAAGCCTCAATGTTACGCCGAGAAATGGCGAAGCTTCAGAAGTATTTGGGCGGGATTAAAACCATGCGCAAAGTTCCCGATGTGGTGGTGATTGTAGACCAACGGCGGGAGTATAACGCAGTTCAAGAATGCCAAAAATTGGGAATTCCGATTGTATCGATGTTGGATACAAACTGTGACCCCGATGTAGTAGATATCCCCATCCCAGCAAATGACGACGCTATCAGATCGATTAAGCTGATCGTCGGCAAATTGGCGGATGCAATTTATGAAGGTCGTCATGGTCAACTAGATGTGGAAGATGACTATGAAGATTACGAAGGCGCTGAAGAAGATTATGACTATGATGACACCGAGTTGTCTGGTACATATGCAAGCGATGACGAAGAAGAAGAATAGGTAAAAGATAAAGGATGAAGTATGAAAAATAAAATTTCATACTTCAGACTTCAGACTTCATAGTTTCTTCAGCCCTGAGTAAGATAGAAATACTCAACACCCGTGAGCGATTAAAATTCGAGGTCAAGTAGGAATTGAGGCAACATGGCGGAAATATCAGCAAAACTAGTCCAAGAGCTACGCCAAAAAACCAATGCTGGCATGATGGACTGCAAAAAAGCACTACAAGAAAATGATGGCGACCTTGAAAAAGCCATAGATTGGTTGCGGCAAAAGGGCATCGCTAAAGGAGGTACAAAAGGCGATCGCGTTGCAGCAGAAGGTCTAGTAGACACCTATATCAAGCCTGGATCTCAGGTGGGTGTACTGATAGAAGTCAACTGCCAAACCGATTTTGTTGCCCGTAACGATGCTTTTAAGGCTCTAGTTAAGAATCTGGCAAAGCAAGCAGTCACAGTTGATAGTGTTGAGGCTTTATTGGCTCAACCCTATATTGAAGATACAAGCGTAACTGTAGATGACTTCATCAAGCAAATCATTACTACCTTGGGTGAAAATATCAAGGTACGCCGCTTTGTCAATTTTTCAATAGCAGAAGGCAAATCAGGCATAGTAGACAGCTACATTCACACTGGCGGTCGAGTTGGTGTTTTGGTTGAGGTAGACTCCGAAACTGATGCTGTAGTTGGCAATGAAGAGTTCCAAGGTTTAGCACGGAACACCGCTATGCAAGTAGCTGCTTGCCCGAATGTCGAGTATGTCAGTGTAGACGAAATCCCTGCCGAAGTTGCTGCTAGAGAAACAGAAGTTGAAATGGGGCGGGATGATTTAGCTAACAAACCCCAGAACATCAAAGAAAAGATTGTTCAGGGACGGATTGAAAAACGCCTGAAAGAATTTGCTTTGCTAGATCAACCTTTCATTAGAGATCAGAGCATTTCTGTGGAAGACCTGGTGAAGCAAGTTAAGTCTAAGCTAGGTCAAGACATCAAAATTAAACGCTTTGTGCGCTATGTCTTAGGTGAAGGCATTGAAAAGCAAGAAAGTAACTTTGCTGAGGAAGTTGCTGCACAGATGGGCACTAAGTAATTTTGTTATTGGTGAACCAGTGACGGGTACGTAGGGGGTTTCCCTCATGAGCAACTGGTGAACCCGAAGGGTCATTTGTCATTTGTCATTTGTAATTAGAACTAAGAACAAATGGCTAAAGACAGATGACTCTTGAAAAGACAGGTCAGGCAAACTATGCTGGCCTGTATTTTATTTTTGAGAATTTCACAGCTTCAGATCCTCGACTTATTGCAGAAGTTGGGGTTCTCGTCGCCGATAATCGGGATTTGCTATACTTTGCGCAAAATATCAAATTCTCAGAATGTTTATCTTAAAATAGATAGGTACATTTGTATCACTATTAGGTTTAGATGAGCTATCGAAAAAAGATATGGCTAGAGCAATCGAGCGAATTGATCGAGATATTGCACTGTTAAAAGAAGCGATAAGCGCGATCGCACTAGAACTTGAAAGTGCTTATGCTAATTATTTAGGCATCTTAGGACAAGCCGTTCGCCAGCAGTTGATTCTGGCAACTTATCACCTTTGTACTCAAGGTTATCCCGAAAAATTCCTGAATTTGTCACTGAATCAGCGGCAACAATTGCAACAAGCAATCCGCAAGTTAGGGCAGAAAGCAGCTGAACAGTTGCTGACTTTCATTAATAATCAAGAAACTCAGGATGAGGTGGCGGAGGTAACTGAGGAAGTTTTGGATGATGAGGTGGTGGAAGTAGCTGAGGAAGATGCAGGTGATGAGGGAGATGGGGATGATGACAAAAATCCACAATCTCAAATTAGTTTGGAAAAGGTTGCTATAGAAGAAAATCCTTCTATTACGCCAACAGACACGCCACCTGCCATACCCCAAGAAAGCATTCCGTCTCCAACGGGGGAAACCCCAACAGACAGTTTGCCCAAGTCAGGAAATCCGCCCACCCAACTGTCCTCTGCTTTGCAGTGGCTTCTTAAGTCGGGAAACGCGCCTGTGCAAGCATCCTCCGCAAGCGACTGGCTCAACTTTCCTAAAACGCTCAAATTCACCGATCCTTCTAACCCGATGGAATTGGTAGCTTGGCAACAGAGCTTAGAGAAATTAATTCAACATACACTGAAAAAAGTTACCCATGATGCCAATATTTTGCTGCAAAAAGTTAGTATCTTACCCAAAAAGTTACCAGAACCGATTTTAGAAGTAGCTGCGGCCGCATCAGAAGCATCTGGCGAAGTCATGCCTGGCCCGCCTAACATATTAAACTTAGTAATTGAAATTGAAAATGAGCAGGATACAGAGGAATCTGGACTGACAAGGCTGATGGCGATTAACCTCAGATTGAGTGAAATTGAATTTGCCGATCCTAAACTCTCTTCTGCACGCAAACAAATTCGCAATATTTTAATTCAGTTAAATAAACTAGGACAGGACTATAAAAAAAAGCAGCGCGAACGTTCAATTGCTGAGGCTGAAGCAGCATGGCGCGCTATTTGGAATGATGATTAACTAGTCCTTTGTCCTTTGTGAACAACCAATGACCAATGACCAATGACCAATGACTAATGACCAATGACAAACCAGATTGGATAAGATTGCAGAAAGCCTTGGCAATAGAAGCAGAACAAGGTTTTACAGACTTGATGGGTAGACAATATCGCTTTAGTGAATTTCTCAGCCTGACTTTTGGGAAATTCCCTATAGGTTTGCCCTCAAGCGAACGTCGTCGCTGGCAAGAATTAGCGCTGCAATTTGCTAAATATCCCGATTTGGTTTTGGAAGAGAGACAACATTTAATAGCAGAAACTCGCAGGTATTTATATCAATTACAGCAAGATGATGGGGAACAGCAGCAGAAGAACGGGGTAGCAGAGGCGCAGAATAGAAATTATCAATCTAAAATGCAAAATCTCACAACTCCAATTGTGGCTGAGGTGAGTCGAAGACTTGCGCCCAAGATTGACCAGAAATTGAGCGATTTACCAGAAATTGGGATTAGAAAAGCTGACAATTTGGGTCGTCTGGGTTTGTATACTGTGCGCGACCTACTTTACTACTATCCCCGCGACCACATTGACTATGCACGTCAGGTAAATATCCGCGAGTTGCAAGCGGGTGAAACGGTGACGATAGTCGCAACGGTAAAGCGCTGTAACTGTTTTAATAGTCCCAAAAATCAGAAGTTATCAATTTTAGAACTGATATTAAAGGATAATACCGGACAAATCAAAGTTAGTCGCTTTTCAGCTGGTACGCGTTTTACCAGTCGCGCTTGGCAAGAAGCTTTAAAACGCCGCTACCCGGTGGGTAGTGTAATTGCGGCTTGTGGGTTGGTGAAGGAAAGTAAATACGGCTTGACGCTGGATAACCCCGAATTAGAAGTATTAGCAAATCCCGGAGATACGATTGATTCTCTTACTATTGGTCGGGTTGTGCCAATTTATGCTTTAACTGAGGGTGTGGCGGCGAATATGGTACGACAGGTGGTAATAGCGGCTTTACCAGCAGCGGCCAATCTTAAAGATCCCTTACCCAAAGGTTTGCGGGAAAAGTATGGTTTGATGGAATTGAAAGATGCGATCGCTAATATTCACTTTCCTCCAGATAGCGCTTCTTTGCAAGTTGCCCGTCGTCGCCTAGTCTTTGACGAATTTTTCTACTTGCAACTAAGTTTATTGCAACGACAGTATCAAGCCAGGCAAATCCAAACTAGTGCTATTCTTGCTCCCAAAGGTCAGCTAATAAAACAATTCTACGAAATATTGCCGTTTCAACTCACTGGCGCACAGCAACGAGTAATCAACGATATTCTCAACGATTTACAGCAACCCACACCGATGAATCGGTTAGTACAGGGAGATGTAGGTTCTGGTAAAACTGTGGTGGCTGTGGTTGCTATTTTAGCGGCAATTCAATCTGGCTACCAAGCAGCGCTGATGGCTCCGACTGAAGTGTTGGCAGAACAGCATTATCGCAAGTTGGTTAGTTGGTTTAACTTGCTGCATTTACCAGTAGAATTACTGACAGGCTCCACAAAAACTGTCAAACGGCGACAAATTCATGCCCAACTAGAAACTGGAGAATTACCCCTGTTAGTTGGTACTCATGCCTTGATTCAAGACCCAGTAAACTTTCGCCAACTGGGTTTAGCAGTTATTGACGAACAGCATCGCTTTGGGGTGCAGCAACGGGCGCGTTTGCAGCAAAAAGGCGAACAACCTCATGTATTAACAATGACAGCTACTCCTATTCCGCGGACATTGGCATTGACGATACATGGGGATATGAATGTGAGCCAGATTGATGAGTTACCACCAGGACGGCAAAAGATTCAAACTACAATGCTTACAGGTCAGCAACGCACCCATGCTTACGACCTGATGCGTCGAGAAATAGCCCAAGGACGGCAAGTATATGTAGTTTTGCCACTGGTAGAAGAATCAGAAAAGCTGGATTTGCGATCGGCTGTTGAGGAGTATCAAAAGCTACAGGAGAGCGTTTTTCCTGACTTTCAAGTCGGATTGCTTCATGGTCGCATGAGTTCAGCCGAGAAGGACGAAGCAATTACTAAATTCCGCGATAACAAAACCCAAATTTTGGTATCTACCACAGTTGTTGAGGTGGGGGTAGATGTGCCGAATGCTACGGTAATGTTAATTGAAAATGCAGAACGGTTTGGATTATCACAACTGCACCAATTGCGGGGACGTGTTGGACGTGGTGCAGCACAGTCTTACTGTTTGCTGATGAGTAGTTCGAGAAGTCCTGACGCACAACAAAGGCTGAGAGTGATGGAACAGTCCCAGGACGGGTTTTTCATTTCAGAAATGGATATGCGTTTTCGCGGGCCTGGGGAAGTCTTGGGAACTCGTCAATCGGGTGTGCCTGATTTTACACTTGCAAGTTTGGTGGAAGACGAGGAAGTTTTACTGTTAGCGCGACAAGCAGCAGAGAAAGTAATTGAGATGGATGCAACTTTAGAACGTTGGTATTTGATGAAGGAAGAGTTGAAATATCGGTATGAAAGGTTAATGGGTGGGGCGATTTTGACTTAATTCTTAACCGCCGATGTACGCCGATAAACGCCGATGATTTATTAACTTAGTTGGCGGCGGAATTGGTTGATACTGATGGATAACAGTAGTGTAGCAAAGAGCAAAAGTGCGATCGCATGAGTCCATAACACCTCCAACCCCACACCTTTGAGCAGTATGCCTCGTACAATCTCTATATAATGACGTAGGGGATCTAGTAGAGATAAATACTTAAAGAATATGGGCATACTTTCAATGGGAGAGATAGCACCAGAAAGCTGAATTAAAGGTAAATTAATAAAAAATGATGTCAGTACAACTTGCTGCTGAGTACGGCAAACTGTAGCTAGCATAATACCAATTCCAATTCCGACAAATAAATAAAGTCCTGATAAGGTTAAAAAAAGTGCAGCATTGCCTCGAAAAGGAACGCTAAAAACTAATCTTCCTATACTTAAAGCCAAAATTACATCGCCCATCAACAGCACAAATAGGGGCACAATTTTAGCTAGTAATATCTCCCAAGCTTCTGCTGGAGTCATTAACAATTGTTCTAGAGTTCCTGTATCCTTTTCTCTAACAACTGTTACTGAAGAAACTAAAGAACTAATTAGCGTTAAAACTAATCCCAAAACTCCTGGGATAAAAAACCAACTACTTCGCAATCCAGGATTATAAAGAAAAGTTGTTTGTGGGCTAATTAATGGTGCTGCTTGATTAGATGATAAGCGACGGCTAAATTGATTAATCATCTGATTGAGATAACCTTGGGCGATACCAGCAGTATTGGCATCTACTGCATCAATCAAAATTTGAACTTCACCAGATTTATCTTCTGATAAATTACGTTTAAAATCCGGCGGGATAATTAAACCTGCTGTGATTTTTCCTTGCCTTACTTGTTCGCCTAAATCTTGAGTATTATACAGATATTTTTCTAATGTAAAGACTTTATTTACTGTTAAAAGAGAAACTAATTCTCTACTTTCATAAGTATTTGCATAATCGACAACTCCTAATTTGAGATAATGCACATCTGGATTGAGAGCAAAGCCATAAAGTAACATTTGAATTGTTGGCGGAATTATCAACAACACTAATGTTTCTCTACTACGCAATATTTGGCGAAATTCTTTAACTGCTAAACTCCAGAATCGGCTGTTTAATAAAGTTTGAATCCATTTCATATTTGGGTAAGCAAATTTAATTTTTTAAAGTCTCTTCCTACTGGGTACTAATCTGATAATTGCATTCGCTTTAATATCCGACGTGCGGCATTAAATAATAATAGTCCTAGAATTATTAACATGATTACTGAAAACCAAACGCCTGTCCATCCAGTACCGCGCACGTAAGCATCACGTGTGATTTCAATATAATAACGTGCTGGAATAATCGCCGAAACTAGAGAAAGTGGAAAAGGAATGTTACTGATAGGATAAATAAATCCAGATAGTAGTAAAGCTGTTAAGAAACCAACTAATGCTACGGCTTGAACGGCAGAATTTTGATTACCTACCCGTACACCAATTAATAAACCAAACATTACGCTATCTATTAAAAATATTAACGTGCCTAGTAATAATGATGTTGGCTCTACTGCAAAATTTAATTGCCAAATTATTGCACTGATTACCGTAATCACTAAAGCTACGCTAATTCCAATTAATAGATAAGCTAAACCTTTTCCTAACAACAGTTCTTCGGCGGTGAGGCTGGAAGCGTAAACTTGTAGGATTGTCCCTTTTTCTTTTTCGCGTACCATTGCAACTGCTGTTAATAGTGAGGGATAAATCCATAAAATAACTGCATAAACACCAGGCACAATATAAAGTGATTCTTTTCTGCCAGGATTAAACCAGAGGCGAATATGAGCAATTACTTTATTAAATGATGTTTGTAAACCTGAGTCTCTTAAGAAAAATATTGTTGTTGCTTGAATACTATTTTTAATAATTCGCGCGTTATTAACATCAGTGCCATCTACTAAAACTTGTACGTCAGTAGGCAATTCTGACTTAATTTTTCGGCTAAAATCTGGGGGAATTACTACAGTAGCTTTTGCAAGTCCTTTATCAATAGCTACTTGGGGGTTTTGGATGTCGGTATTTTGATTAGAAGTAAAAAGGGAAAATTTAGAATTATGAATTGGTTCAAATTGATTTGTGGCAAATAAGCGTTCTATATAAGAACGACTGAGAGGAGTGTTATCAAAATCTTGGATAAATAAAGGAATATTTTTAGATTCTAAGCGAATCACAAAACCAAAAATAATTAAGGTCATTAATGGCAAGAGAAATGCCAGCGCTAGGGAAAGGCGATCGCGCCGAAATTGTGCTAACTCTTTACGACATTGGGATAAAATTCTTTTCATTGATCAAGAGTCAAGGGTTAATGGTTATTAGTTATTTCTCCCCACACTCCCCACACTTCCCACACTCCCTCATCCCCCTACTCGCCTCTTTCCTCGGTGCGTTGTACTATGCCAATGAAGGCGTCTTCGAGTGAGAAGGGAATAGATCGCAGGGAGTGAATATTTATGTTGTTTGTTTGGAGAATTGAGCGAATTTGGGGAATATCGGAGTCTGGATAATCGAGAACTAAGTGTAGGCGATCGCCAAAAATTGACACTCGCCACGGTGCTAATTGTGTTTTAAGTAAATTAGACGCATCTTGGGTTTTATCTGTAACTATTTCTATCAACTGGCCGGGTTGTGCGGCTTTAATTTCGCTGGGAGAACCTTGAACTACCATTTCACCTGCTACCATAAACCCCATCCGGTTACATTGTTCGGCTTCTTCTAAATAATGGGTTGTGACTAGCACTGCTGTTCCTGACCTGGCGAACTCATTAATTAATCGCCAAAATTGACGGCGTGCTAACGGGTCTACTCCTGATGTGGGTTCGTCTAGAAATAATATTTCTGGTTCGTGCATGACGGAAGCACCAAAGGCGACTCGCTGCTTCCATCCTCCTGGTAACTGTCCGGTGAGCATATTTTCTCTACCAACTAAGCCACAAGTTGCTAGTACCCAGTTAATTTTGCTGCGGCGTAATTGTCTTGGCACGCCATAAACTCCACAGTAAAATTCTAGATTCTGGATAATAGTTAAATCATCGTAGAGTGTGAATTTTTGACTCATGTAACCAATGCGTTTGCGCAAAGCACTGCTGCGTAGATTTTGAGTTTCTCCTGCTAAAGAGATTTTGCCTGAGGTTGGTTCTAGCAATCCGCAGAGCATTTTAATGATTGTTGTCTTTCCTGCACCATTTGCGCCTAGTAATCCATATATTTCTCCATAGCGAATTTCTAAATCGGCGCTTTTCACTGCTTGGAAGTCGCCAAATATTTTTCTGAGTTTATTTGCAGCAATAGCAATCTCTCCTCGAACACCTCTATTATTTAACTGAGAACGAGGAAAAGAAATAAATTCTGGGTCGTTTCCAGATGCGCGTAGGCGGCTAACAAAAACGTTTTCTAGAGTGACATCTGCTGTTTGAATGTTGTCGAGTTGTAGGTGCTGTTGCACAAAGATTTTTTCAACTGTTGCTGTAGCAATCGCGGCATCTTTGACTAAGACGTCTAATCGATCGCCAAAGGTTTGAACATCGACAATTGATGTTTGGGTATTGTTGATTTTTGTATGTAATACTTGTTCGGCAGCTTCAATTTGATTGGTGCGAACTTCTAAACGCTGTAAACCTAAACTTTCGCGTAACTGGGAAAGAGTACCAATTTGCTGAATTTCTCCTTCGTACATTAAAGCAATGCGATCGCACCTTTCAGCTTCATCGAGATAAGGTGTAGCTACAACTACCGTAACTCCCTCAGCAGCAATCGCCGCCAAAACATCCCAAAATTCCCGCCGCGATACCGGGTCAACGCCTGTCGTCGGTTCGTCCAACAACAAAATTTCTGGTTGGGAAATCAACGCACAGCACAAAGCTAACTTCTGCTTCATCCCACCGGAGAGACGACCAGCCAAGCGATCGCCAAATTTCTCCAAACTCATCAATCGCAGGTATTTATTGCGACGTTGCACAAAAGTCTTATCAGGAACTTCACGCAGACCAGCACTATAACGGAGATTTTCATCGATGCTGAGGTCAAGATAAAGCGAAAATTGCTGTGTCAGATAACCAATAGCTAAACGCGCATCGCGGGGAGGTTTGCCTAAAATCTGAATATTCCCAGCCGATGCTTCCATCACTCCACCTAAAATGTGGAATGTCGTAGTTTTTCCCGCACCATCAGGGCCAATTAAGCCAAAAATTTCCCCCTGTTTGACAGCAAAATCAATTCCCTTAACGGCAACTAATTTGCCGTACCGTTTGTTTAAACCCTCCACTTGAATTACAGAATTTGTCATTGGTTACGAGTCAAGAGTCAAAGGTCAAGGGGAGCCAGCGCGGTCTTGGGGGTTCCCCCCATGAGCGACTGGCGTTCAAGGGTCAAGAGTTAAGCTTGGAATTTTACGCTCAAAGGAGCAAATTCTAAGTTCAAAAATGTAGTTTTCAAGCTCAAAGGTGCAATCTCCGAGTAAAAAGGTGCAACTTCGAGGATAAAAGGTGCAATCTCCGAGTAAAAAGGTGCAACTTCGAGGATAAAAGGCTCAAACTCCGAGCAAAAAGGTGCAACTTTGAGGTTCAAAGGCTCAACCTCCAAGCAAAAAGGCTCAACTTCCAGGCTCTAAGGTGCAATTTCCAGGTTCAAAGGTTCAACATTTAGGCTCTAAGGAGCAATCTCCGAGCAAAAAGGAGCAATCTTCAAGCTCAAAGGTGCAATTTTCAGGTTCAAAGGATCAACTTCCAGGCTCTAAGGCTGAACATCCAAGCTCAAAGGCGCAAACACCATCCTTACTTCACAACATAATATGTCCTCTTGTCCCTTTTCTCTCCACGCTCCCCACACTTCCCACACTTCCCACACTCCCCACACTCCCTCATCTCCTCACTTCTCCCCCTCCGGTGTAATATTAATCTCGGCATCTGCTGGCATTCCTGGTTTGGCTAATCCGGCGGGATTGTCGATGATGATTTTGACACCAAAAACTTGTTTCACTCGGTCTTGCTGGAAATAAATATTCTCAGGGGTGAAAGAAGCTTGGGTATCAATAGCAGCAACTTTGGCACTCAGGGGTTGTTTGGGTGCGGAATCTAGAAAGATCTTAGCTTCTTGACCGACACGGACTTTACCAATATTTCCTTGGGGAATAAAAGCACGGAGATAGACTGTATTAGGATCTATGATTGTCAACAGAGTTTTGCCAGTGGTAACAACTGCACCGGGTTCAACACTGCGGCTGACAACTACGCCGTTAATCGGACTGATAACATTGAGGTCGGCAAATTTAGCCTTCATTTCTTGCTGAGAGGCTTTGGCGTTGGCTACATCAGCTTGAGCTGCGGCTAGTTTCAGGCGAGTTTGAGCCAATTGCGTGTTTAACCCTGAGAGTTGGGTGCTGCGAATAGAAGGATTTAACCCGACACTTTGAGCTTGGGTTAATTGTCCTTGGGCAGAATTGACTAATTTCCGGAAAGAATCTACTGCTGCTTGACGGGATCTGAGGTTGGCTAATGCAGTTTCCCAGCTGGTTTGGGCTTGGTCAAATTGTTGACGAGTTACAGCTCCTTGTTTAACTAATTTAGCGTAGCGATCGCGATTCATTTGCGCTAATTTCAACTCAGATTTGGCTTGTTCTACCTGAGCAATTGCTTGATTTAGCTGGGCTTGACTCGAAGCTACTGATGACTCAGCTTGGAAAATTCGGCCTTTAGCATCTCCCACCGCTTGTTGCAAGGTCAGCCGATTTTCTAAGACTTGGCTTTCTAGAAGATTAATTTGTAAACGTGCTTGTTCTTCTTGTTTTTGCATCGCATCTACACGCGCAGATGCACCTTTAAGTTGCGCTTGAATCTCTGCATCATCTAACTGGACAATAACTTGTCCTTTATGAACTCTATCCCCTTCTCGCACAGCAACAGAGGCGATGCGTCCCGCTACTTTAGCGCCGATATCAGTTTCATAACCTTCAATACGACCGCTTACTCGCAGTGTATTAGCTTCCGAGCGTGATGAAATCAAATAAGAGCTGAAAATACCAATACCTGTGAGTACTAAACCTACAGGTATTAACAACCGAGGAGAAAGTTTGCGTTTACCTTTATCTGATGCAGGTGTATCAAAAGGTTCTTGGGCTGGTGAGAGTGGCTGAACCATATCTTTATCTGGGTTTAATAGGGATATCAAACTGGAAGTTAATGTTGTGTTTGCACAGCAGAATCAGCTTGAGTAAACAGGTTATATGAAATTTTCTTCAGTTTGTATAGTTCTAAGTAGCATTATCAAATATAACCAAGCTAATAGTTTAGCCGAACTGCTTTGGTTGCTTAAACTACATCAGCATCTACAGCTTATGCAAAAGCGTGGCGGATTGCTGTGGGCATGATATAAAAATTACCATTTACATCCACATTAATAGAGTAGTAATGCTGTTATACAGTCCACGGCTAATATATCAACCACTGTGGTCTCGCTAAATTAAGAAGCATGACAAGATATAGGAGGCCAAGAACTATGAGGTGTGGTGTTTGCTATTAGTTGAACCTCACCTTTGTTGTTAATCGCCCAACTGTTAACTTCTACAATCGGTTCCGCGATCGCAGTTGTTGATTTTAAACTAACAGATGCATGAGAGCGATCGCGATTGAGAGTAATTGCATCTACTAACAAAGCTTCAGGAGCCAACATCTCATAAGGATTGGGTGGTAAACCGCCGCGTCCGGTAATAGCAAACGAACTGAGGCTTTCTCTGCTACCAAGAGAGCAGCTGGCGTTGATTTGCTGGGCAGCATCAACTACATTTCTGGGCAATTCTACTAATCCATGCTTAGGGTCAACATTGATGCCGTTGATTTGCACCGTACCATTGAGTTGAGAATTTACCCCCGTCGCTGTAATATCACTTGTTTGCTCGGATGCTACATCTTGTAACTCTGTACCAAAGATACCTTCGGTGTTGATTTGAACTCTTCCGCCCCGGAAGTTTGCGGAATTGGCGCTGATATCGCTATTGGCAAATGCCGCTAACACATCTGTGTCAATGTTGATGTTACCGCCGACGACATTGGGGCCAAAGGCGTTAGTGGTGATTTTGCTACCCCGCAGTAAGATTAAATCGCGAGAATTTAGAGTAATAGTTGCTTGCTCTTTATTTGGGTCAGTACTGATACTTTGGGTATCAGCGCTCAAGGTAGCTTTGTTATCTAAACGCACAGAGCCAGCATTAATATTGAGGTTGCCTGCTTTACCTTTTCCCTCACTGCGCACAGTAACTATACCGCGATCGCTCACTAGCAACTTATTAGTGTTAATTGTTAAGTCTCCCGCATCGCCTGTAACGTTTGGCAAAGACCGTGTAAATAAACCGCTACTAGATTGGCCATCCAGGGAAGTCCCCATAACTTGCACAGAATTAGCATTTACAGT
Source organism: Calothrix sp. NIES-2098 (assembly GCF_963875125.1). Classification (NCBI taxonomy): domain Bacteria; kingdom Bacillati; phylum Cyanobacteriota; class Cyanophyceae; order Nostocales; family Calotrichaceae; genus Calothrix; species Calothrix sp. NIES-2098. The sequence continues at coordinate 4,748,308 of NZ_CAWNKJ010000001.1, read as the reverse complement.
CACATTCCCTCCCTTACCCGCACCAAAGGTACTCGCGCTAATTCTTGCCCCATCTTTTACCAGCAACTTATCGGTATTAATTGTGATATTTCCGGCTGCACCTGTTGCACCTTGGGCGCTAGAAGCAAACAAGCCATAGAAACGAAAATTGGGTAAGCTGCCAATAAGTTGCACAGAGTTACTAGCATTGACAAGTAAATCGCCGCCTTTTCCCGGCCCCGATGTGCCAGAACTGATGAGTGCGCCATTACGAACGAATAAGTCACGAGTATTAATTGTCAAATTTCCTCCCATCCCAGTTGCACCTGGATAAGCTATGACAAAAAAGCCAGTGTCTTGTCCGCTATCGGTACTAGCAACTATATCTATTGATTCGAGTGCATTCACAACCATTGCACCCCCGGCTTCCGCACCCAAAGTACTTGCCTCGATTTGGGAACCTTGAGATAAGGAAATCCGGTTAGCGGTTACTTGAATATCGCCGCTACCGTTACCGCTAGCATCAGCGATCGCTTTTTGAAATAGTTGAATGTTGCCAAAGTTTTTTACGGTGTCATAACCCAAGGCAAAACCTTTATTAATCGGAGTCAGGCTAACTAAACCTTCACCTGAAACGCTACCCAATTCTATCCGTCCGCCAGCAGTCTTGAGTGTTGCACCTTCTAAACTCAGATCGCCACCAACCAGTGCTAAGGTTTGGTTGGGTTGGACTCGTAAAGCATTTGTAGTATCGATAATAGCAGAACTTGCCGTTCTTCTTCCTTTGCGATCGCCTTGGACTTGAATTCTGCCGGGATTTGCCCCATATTGCAAACCAATAGGTACGCTGATAGTTAACATTGCTGCTGGGGAATTAGTAGCATTGAATTCAAAACCATCAGTAAATTTTAAACTTCTTGCCGTACTCGCAATAAATGAACCGCCAATATCTAAGCGTGCATTTTGACCAAAAATAATTCCTTGAGGATTAATTAAAAATAAGTTAGCATTCCCATTAGCTTTGATTAACCCATCAATATTAGAGACCGATCCACCTGTCACCCGACTAATAATATTCTGAATATCTGCGGCATTATTAAAGAAAGCAGTGCTACCAGTTACAACAGAAAACTCTTGGAAACTATGAAACAAATTGCTGCCAGCTTGAGTTCCCCCTTCAATCAGATTGATGTTACCTTGGGGAGTAACTCTAGAATTATTAGGTAGCGTCCCATCTGTTGTAATTTGAGCGAAAGCACTATTTGCAGAAAGAATAGTGACGCTTGCGTAGACGCAAAGCGTCTTGTCGCAAGACATCGCAATACTGAAAAACCAACTTAAACTAGTACTCATGCCGGACATTGAACCTTTCTAAGCCAAGTAGTTACTCGCGGTCAAAAAACCTTGGCAAGTTTGAAACACAATTTATCATGTGGTTGAATAAATTGATTGCTAACTAACTCAAAAATTTTGTGAGTCTAAACTTTGAGATTCACTTTTTCAGATTGCTCACCTCTTACCGAACACATCCCAAACTGCCATCAGTATTTCGGCTGTTTTTATCTTCCGCGCTCGCCTCAGAAAGTGTGTCTTTAGGAAGTTATAGTTAACTTTTCTCCTATGTTTGAATTGGCTCACAGCTGAAGCGATAGCGACCATAAAAGGAGAAAAGATGTCAGAAAGTACGTCAAATTCAGAAATGCTATACCGAGTTCTTGGCAGTACCAAAGAGAGAGTTTCTGCGATCGGACTGGGTGGTTGGCACATAGGTTTGAAGCACGTTGATGAGGAACTCGGTATCCGAATTGTGCGTACAGCGATCAATCGCGGCATGACTTTTATGGATAACAGTTGGGATTATAACGGTGGTGTCAGTGAAATTCGCATGGGCAAAGCACTCCGCGATGGCTACCGAGATCAAGTTTTCCTGATGACGAAAATCGATGGTCGTTCTAAGAAAGCAGCGGCAAAACAAATAGACGAATCACTGCAACGCCTGCAAGTTGATTGCATAGATCTCGTCCAGCATCACGAAATTCTCCGCCACGAAGATCCCCATCGCGTATTTGATGAAGAAGGAGCAAATGCTGCTTTGATTGAGGCGCGAGAAGCTGGGAAGCTGCGCTACATTGGCTTTACTGGGCACAAAGACCCTTATGTGCATCTGCATATGCTAGAGGTTGCGGCTAGTTTTGGGTTTAAGTTTGATACAGTGCAGATGCCATTGAATGTCATGGATGCACACTACCGCAGTTTTGCCAAGCTGGTTTTACCAGAACTAGTCAAACAAAACATCGGTGTTTTGGGCATGAAAAGCATGGCAAACGGTATTCTACTCAAGTCAAATACTGTCACGCCCATTGAGTGTTTACACTATGCGTTAAATTTGCCGACATCAGTTGTGATTACCGGGATTGACAGTATGGAGATTCTCGACCAAGCTTTTGAAGCAGTCCGGACATTTCAACCAATGGACGAGCAACAAGTGCGATCGCTTTTAGCAAAAACAGCACAAGCAGCATCACGCGGTGAATTTGAGCCATTCAAAACCTCATCAATCTTTGATAGCACTGCTCAAAATCCCGATTGGCTAGGAGAGGAACCACAGCGCCTTCAGCAATTGATGTCAAATTGAGGGGAAGCAGAGGGAATGTGGGGAGTGTGGGAAGTGTGGGGAGTGTGGGGAGGTGGGGACAAGGGAGCAGGGGAAGAAATGCCCAATGCCCCATATCCTTTTAGTTCTAACGATTCAGTTCTGATAATTTGATAATCATATTAATTAATTTAGCGGGTTCAACTGGCTTGGCAGCATACATATGAAAGCCTGCTTCTAGGGCTTGGGCGGTGTCTTCTTCTCTAGCATAGGCTGTTAAGGCGATCGCGGGAATTCGCCCTCCTTGTTCTGGTTCCAGAAGTCTCACTTTGCGGATGAGTGTATAGCCGTCTTCTTCGGGCATCCCAATATCGCTAATTAAAATATCTGGTGGGTCTTGTTGAATTGCTGAGAGTGCTTCGTTTACCGAATCTACTGCCCTCACTTCAGCGCCAGCTTGCTGTAGTGCCACAGTGAGAAAATGACGGGTATCAGTATCATCATCAACAACTAGTAAGCGCACCTGATTTAAAGGTAATGGTGTTAAAGATACAGAAGCAGTGTCCTCAGAGTTTTCTTCAGTTTCTTGGCTTTTTTGCGCCTTTGCTTGTAACAGAGGCAATTTAACAGTAAAGGTTGCGCCCTGTCCTTCACCAGGGCTGTCAGCATGGATAGTGCCGCCGTGTAGTTCTACTAAGTGACGGGCGATCGCTAATCCTAGCCCTAGCCCAGTGTGACTTCTGGTGGTACTCCCATCGGCTTGACGAAAGCGATCGAAAACAAATTGCAAAAAGTCTGATTTTATACCGATTCCTGTATCGCTTACCTGAATCTGGGCGTAGCTGTCTTTTGTTTCTTTACCCTTAATTGTTGATAATCTAATTTCTACCCGACCGTTTTGCGGTGTGAACTTAATCGCATTGCTGAGTAGATTCCAGACAACTTGTTGTAAGCGATCTGGATCGCCGGAGACCATAAAAGGTGAGGCTAAATGGTTAGACACGGAGACATAGCCATTATTCTGGCTTTTGCTTTGGGCTTTTTTCTTTTTCTCAAGATTCCCCGTGTCTGTAGGTGCAATGACAAACTCAAATAAAATATTTTTGGCTTCAGCTTGCAGGCGTACAGTTTCTACTGCTGTATCAATTACCGATACTAAATTTACAGGGCAGATATTTAAAAATAGCTTGCCACGAATAATTCGAGAGACATCTAAAATATCTTCTATGAGCTGCTCTTGTAAAAGCGCATTGCGTTCTATAGTTTCTAGGGCACGTGTAGTCGCTTTCTCATCTAGTTTGCGATTGCGTAGGAGTTTTGCCCAACCCAGAATGGAGTTTAAAGGCGTGCGCAGTTCGTGAGATAAGGTGGCTAAAAACTCATCTTTCATGCGGTTGGCTGCCTCCGCTTCTTTGAGTGCTGCTTGTTCGCGGATCAGTTTGGCGCGTTCTTCTTCTGCTTGCTTGCGATCGCTAATATCTTCTACTGTGCCTACATAACCAATGACTTCGCTGCGATCGGAAAGCATGGGTGAGGAACGCAGGGTTAACCATCTTACCAGCCCTCTAGGTGTTTGAATACTAAACTCGCTATAGTATTCTTTGCCTTCTTCGGTGCAGGTTAACCATTCGGCAAATATTTTTTCTCGGTCTTGGGAAGCAAGCGATCGCAACCAGCCTTTGCCCAAACATTCATCTTCCGAGATGCCTAAAATCGTTTGGTAGCGGGGATTGGTGTACGTACAATTCCCAGCAACATCTGTTAAAAAAATGCCTACTGGCGAACAAGCAGATAAAGAGCGAAACTGTTCTTCGCTTTTTCTGAGATTAGCATTCAAAGCTGCTAGTTGGGCAGCTTGTCGTTCCACCTCTGCCGTTTTCTGAAACAAATCGACAAACGCTGCTACTTTCGATTTTAAGATTTCTGGTTCAATCGGCTTAAATAGATAGTCTACTGCTCCCAGAGAATATCCTTTAAATACCATTGACTCGTTAGTACTAAAGGCAGTCAAAAAAATGATTGGGGTATGGCGCGACCTCTCCCGTTGTCGAATTAGAGTTGCTGTGTCAAATCCATCCATTTCTGGCATTTGCACATCCAGCAAAATTACCGCAAAGTCTTGATTTAGCAAACATCTTAACGCTTGGGCACCCGATGTCGCCCTTACCAGATTCTGACCTAGGCTATGTAATATGGCTTCTAGAGCCAACAAGTTTTCTGCATGGTCATCAACCAGGAGAATATTTACTGGTAGTTCGGACGGCATTATGGGTATAGACTCCTAGGTAGACTTAAAAATTTAGTTTCTACGCTTTTTTATAGACTTTCACTCTTGGGAGGGGTATTTTACAACTATCTCAGGTTACAAGTTTGCGACAGAGGAATAAAGATATACTAATTTATGCCATTCGATTGAGAAAGCCTTGTCTAAAGATTTGCTTTTTGTTCTCAGAGCCTAATTGTAGAAAGATCCAAGCTGGCTGTCAAAGAATTCCTGAGTCACAAATCCAGAGGAATATTAACCTTAGAGATGGTGAACGCGATCGCATAATCTCGCATAAAAAAAGCAAAGGCTTCTCTTTTTGTTGTTAAAGAAGCATAGGACAACAAATTTGGGTTAAGAAGCTGGCAATATCTGTCAAGGGCAAGATTTTATCGACAATTACAGATGCGATCGCAGATTGTGGCATGATTGGGCATTCAGCTGTTTTTGGGTCTTGAATTATGGCTTTACCACCAAGTGCTTTAATTCTCGTCAATCCACTTGTACCATCATGATTAGCACCAGTCAAAACTACACCTATGACCTTTTGGGCGTAAGCATCAGCCGCTGACTCAAATAGAACATCAATTGAGGGTCGCGTATAAGTAACGGCGGCTTCTGTCGAAAGGGCAAAGTGGCGAGATTCGCAAGAAACACCACATTCCACTAATAAATGATAATCAGCTGGAGCTAAGTAAACTGTCCCAGGTATGATTTCTTCTTTATCTTCGGCATCTTTAACAATTAAATTGCTGTGTTTCTGTAAGAAAGCACTTAAGTTATCATCGGTATAGGGCTGACGGTGTTGTGCTACAGCTATCGGTACAGGAAAATTTTTTGGGAGATTTCCTAATACAATTGTCAGAGCATTTAACCCTCCTAATGATGCACCAATGACAATAAGTTCAAAGTAAGGGCGAGAAATAATTTTTCGATTGCTAACCGATTCTCCTATAAAGCTTCTCACGGTCATCTAATACCTCATACTGTTTCTCATAAGGTGTAAACCGCAGCGACTCTTGGCGTCCTAAACCTAAAATGCCAAATCTAACTAGGCTTTCATACAATAGATGATGCACCCTAGCTTGTAAGGATTTATCAAAGTAGATCAGGACGTTGCGACACAATATTACATGAAATTCATTAAAAGAACTATCCGTGACTAAATTATGTGGTGAGAAGACAATATTTTCTTTGAGGGAGGCGCGAAATATAGCGCCATCGTAAGCAGCAGTGTAATATTCTGAGAAATAAGTTTTACCGCCAGATTGTAAATAATTTTGAGTATATTGCTGCATGAGTTCTAGGGGAAAAATCCCATCTCTGGCTTTGCGTAGCACCATTTCGTTCATGTCTGTGGCATAGAGTCGCGAACGATGGTAAAGCCCTTCTTCTTGCAGCAAGATGGCCATAGAATAAACTTCTTCGCCAGTAGAACAACCTGCGTGCCAAATCCGAATAAAAGGATAAGTTTTTAATAAAGGTACGACTTTCTTTCTAAAAGCAAGATAAAAACTAGCATCGCGAAACATGGCGGTTACGTGAACTGAAAGATTCAGCAAAAACCGTTCCATACATTCGCGATCGTGCAAGACTTTTTCTTGTAAGCCAGAGATAGTAGTTAAATTTTCTGATTTAATGGTCGTCCAAATGCGACGTTTCAGAGAAGCTAGGGCATAATTCCGAAAATCTAAACCATAGTAACGGTATATGCCCTCAAGCAATAGTTGAATTTCGAGGTCTTCTAGATTTGGGTTCATTAGAAATGGGAATGGGGCATGGGGCATGGGGCATTGGGCAATAGGCAATAGTTATTACTTTCCTCCTCTGCGTCCTCTGCTCCCTCTGCTCCCTCTGCTCCCCAGCTTCCTGATACTATCTATATAGCCAAACGCGCAATAAAGAAAGCAACTGTTCGGTATCTACAGGTTTGGTGATGTAGTCGGATGCGCCTGCTTCAATACATTTTTCGCGATCGCCTTGCATAGCTTTAGCTGTGAGTGCCACAATTGGCAAGTTGCGCAGTTTACTGTTCTGGCGGATGAGGCGTGTGGTTTCGTAACCGTCCATTTCTGGCATCATGACATCCATCAAAACAATATCAATATCGGGTGTATTTTCTAAAAGCGCAATACCTTCTCTACCGTTCTCTGCATATACTACCTGCATTTGATAACGCTCTAGCATACTTGTCAAGGCGAAGATGTTACGTACATCGTCGTCGACAATTAGCACTTTCTTACCTGTGAGTAAGTAGTCTCTAGCGTGTAGCTGTTCGAGAATTTCGCGTTTGGGTGCAGGTAAATTTGCTTGCACTCGGTGTAAAAATAATGCGGTTTCATCTAACAAACGTTCGGGCGATCGCACGTCTTTGACGATGATTGTATCCGCTAATCTTCGCAGTTCTGTTTCTTGAACCCTGCTAAGTTCTTGACCAGTATAAACGATTATCGGCAGCGTTTCCCCATTGGGTAGTAGCTTGATCTGCTCGATTAGTTCAAAACCACTCATATCTGGTAGTCCTAAATCGAGGACGAGGCAATCAAAATATTGAGTGCGAATTGCTTCTAAGGCATCTGCACCTGTACTGACTGCGATAGTGGTGACGTCACTGTTACCAATCAACTCGACAATGCTGTGGCGTTGGGTGTCGTCATCTTCTACTACCAGCAGGCTTTTCACTCGCCGTTCGATAAAACCTTTAATTTTAGTTAAGGCTTCGGAAATTGTCTCGCTAGTTAAAGGCTTTTGGAGATAGGCGATCGCGCCGAGTTGCAGTCCGCGTTGTTTTCCTTCCTCAACCGTCATAATATGTACGGGAATGTGACGAGTATGGGGATTATGTTTTAGGCGATCTAGCACCGTCCAACCATCCATTTCTGGCAAGCGGATATCAAGCAAGATGGCTGAAGGATGATATTGCTGTGCTAGGGTGAGTCCGATACTGCCGTTTTGGGCGGTGATCACCTTGAATCCTTGTTCTCGCGCCATATCTAGCAGGATACGGGAGAAGTTGATGTCATCTTCCACAATCAGCAGTACGCGATCGTCTTCGGCGATAATAGCGCGATCGTCATTCAGGGCTGAGGAGTTGGGAGTTGGGGTTGGGAGTTGAGGCTTAAAAGAGTTAGAACCAGAGAGAGAGACTGGTCTGGATGTTAAAATCTCAGCACTTAAACCGCGTAACTCCGGACTGGTTTGCGGGAGATAGAAAGTAAAGGTACTACCTCGATCGGGATGGCTGACAAGTTTAATTTCGCCACCAAACAGGCGGGCAATTTCGCGACTAATTGACAAGCCCAATCCCGTACCGCCGTATTTTCTGCTAGTACTACCATCGGCTTGTTGGAAGGCTTCAAAAATTACTTTCTGTTTCTCTGGCGCAATCCCAATACCTGTATCCCTAACCGAGAAAGCAATCACAGTTTGGGCGCGATTTAAGGTTTCTTGTGAGAGACTCCAACCTTCTTTCGCCACCTCAACCCGGAAGTTCACCTCTCCACGTTCTGTAAATTTAAAGGCGTTGGAAAGTAAATTCTTCAGTACTTGTTGTAAGCGTTTGCTATCTGTGTATAGGGTTTTGGGTAATTCGGGAGCAAATTCTATTGTGAAGCCAAGTCCCTTGTTTTTGGCGATTTGCCCGAAGGTGCGCTCAAGTTGATCGCCTAACTCGGAAAATAACATTTGGTGCATGTCAATTGACATCGTTCCCGATTCGATTTTCGCCAGATCTAAGATGTCATTGATCAACGTCAACAAGTCTGTACCTGCTGAGTAAATCGTCTGGCTGTATTCAATTTGCTTAGTTGTTAGGTTGCCTTCAATGTTATCTGCTAATAGCCGAGCCAAAATTAACAAGCTATTTAGTGGCGTCCGCAGTTCGTGGGACATATTCGCCAAAAATTCGGACTTATATTTAGATGAGAGGGCTAGTTGTTCGGCTTTCTCTTCTAAAGAACGTCTTGCTTGTTCAATCTCTAGATTTTTACGTTCAACTTCTTTCTTTTGCAGCGCTAGCAACTCGGCTTTTTCTTCTAGTTCGGCGTTGGTTTGTTGCAGTTCTTCTTGCTGTCCTTTGAGTAAATCTTCGGAAGCTTTGAGGGATTGCGCTTGCTGTTCGAGACGCTTGTTGGTTTCTCGCAATTCGTTTTGCTGGGTTTGTAGTTCTTCTGCTAAAGATTGCGACTGCTTGAGTAATTCTTCTGTCCGCATCGAAGCCGCGATCGTATTTAAGACGATCGCAATACTTTCGGTGAGTTGATCGAAGAAGGTTAAATGTATCTCGCTAAAGCGGCGGAAGGAAGCTAATTCAATGACTGCTGTGACTTGTCCTTCAAACAATACAGGTAACACAACCGCATTCAGTGGCGAAGATTCTCCTAACCCGGAGCTAATTTTCACATAATCTCCTGGCACATCTGTGAGCAGAATTCGCTCTTTTTCTAAAGCACATTGCCCTACCAAACCTTCACCCATGTGGAAGCGGTTAGCTAGATGTTTGCGTTCGCGGTAAGCATAGCTACTCAGTAATTTGAGGAAAGGCTGATTCTCTGGGTTTTCCATCATGTAGAATACGCCGTGTTGCGCTCCTACCAGGGGTGCAAGTTCTGAGAGAATGAGTTTGGAGACGGTTTCCAAATCGCGCTGACCTTGCAGCATTCGGGTAAACTTGGCAAGGTTAGTTTTTAACCAGTCTTGTTCGGTATTTTTCTGGGTAGTCTCTCTCAGGTTAGCGATCATCTGGTTGATGTTGTCTTTGAGGATCGCTACTTCCCCTAAAGCTTCCACCGCAATCGATCGCGTTAAATCGCCTTTTGTCACAGCTGTCGCCACTTCTGCGATCGCTCTTAGCTGGGTGGTGAGAGTTGCAGCCAGTTCGTTTACGTTGTCGGTCAAATCTTTCCAGGTACCCGCCGCACCTGGCACCTTAGCTTGACCGCCTAACTTTCCTTCAATCCCCACTTCCCGCGCCACTGTTGTCACCTGATTGGCGAAAGTAGCTAGGGTGTCAATCATTTCGTTGATTGTCTCTGCTAGGGTTTCAATTTCTCCCTTAGCATCTAGCATTAATTTGCGTTTCAAGTCGCCATTCGCCACCGCCGTTACAACTCTGGCGATACCTCGCACTTGGGCTGTTAAGTTACCCGCCATCGAGTTCACATTGTCGGTCAAATCTTTCCACGTACCCGCTACGCCTTGCACTTGCGCTTGACCGCCTAATTTCCCTTCCGTTCCCACCTCCCGCGCCACCCGCGTTACTTCTGAGGCAAAAGAACTCAGCTGATCCACCATTGTGTTGATGGTGTCTTTGAGTTCGAGAATTTCACCCCGCACATCCACAGTGATTTTCTTCGAGAGGTCGCCGTTCGCCACCGCCTTGGTAACTTCTGCAATGTTCCGCACCTGTGCTGTCAGGTTCCCCGCCATCGAGTTCACATTGTCGGTGAGGTCTTTCCACGTACCCGCAACCCCCCGAACGTATGCCTGTACGCCTAGTTTCCCTTCGGTTCCCACCTCTCGCGCCACCCTAGTTACTTCCGAGGCAAAGGAGTTTAACTGATCCACCATTGTGTTGATGGTGTTTTTCAACTCCAAAATTTCGCCTTTCACATCCACGGTGATTTTTTTGGAAAGGTCGCCATTCGCCACCGCCGTTGTCACTTCCGCAATATTCCGCACCTGTGCCGTCAAGCTTCCTGCCATGAAGTTCACGCTGTCGGTGAGGTCTTTCCACGTACCTGCGACTCCCTTCACTTCTGCTTGTACGCCTAATTTTCCTTCGGTTCCTACCTCTCGCGCCACCCGCGTTACTTCTGAGGCAAAGGAGTTTAACTGATCCACCATCGTATTGACGGTGTTTTTCAACTCCAAAATTTCACCTTTGACATCTACAGAAATTTTCTTGGAAAGGTCGCCATTTGCCACCGCCGTGGTGACTGCGGCGATGTTCCGCACCTGTGCCGTCAAACTACCTGCCATGAAATTCACGCTGTCGGTGAGGTCTTTCCACGTACCAGCGACACCTCGCACATCTGCTTGTACGCCCAGTTTCCCTTCACTTCCTACTTCCCTAGCAACCCTGGTTACTTCGGAAGCGAAGGAGTTGAGTTGATCCACCATGATGTTGATCGTGTTTTTCAACTCCAAAATTTCACCTTTCACTTGCACGGTGATTTTCTTCGAGAGGTCGCCATTGGCGATCGCAGTTGCAACTTCGGCGATGTTCCGTACCTGGTCGGTAAGATTACCCGCCATCATATTCACCGCACCAGTCAGATCCTTCCACGTACCCGCTACGCCTCGGACTTCGGCTTGTACGCCCAACTTACCTTCCGTACCCACCTCTCTCGCAACCCTGGTTACTTCCGATGCAAAGGAACTCAGTTGATCCACCATCGTGTTGATCGTGTTTTTCAACTCCAAAATTTCGCCTTTCACATCCACAGTGATTTTCTTGGAAAGGTCGCCGTTCGCCACCGCCGTTGTCACTTCCGCGATGTTCCGCACCTGTGCCGTCAAACTACCTGCCATGAAGTTCACGCTGTCAGTGAGGTCTTTCCACGTACCAGCCACCCCGCGCACTTCGGCTTGTACGCCTAATTTTCCTTCGCTTCCCACTTCCCTCGCAACCCTAGTTACTTCTGAGGCAAAAGAGTTGAGTTGATCCACCATTGTGTTGATTGTGTTTTTCAACTCCAAAATTTCCCCTTTCACATCCACCGTAATTTTCTTGGAAAGGTCGCCCGTCGCCACCGCCGTTGTCACTTCTGCAATATTCCGCACCTGTGCTGTCAAGCTTCCTGCCATGAAGTTCACGCTGTCGGTGAGGTCTTTCCACGTACCCGCCACGCCCTTCACTTCTGCTTGACCGCCGAGTTTTCCTTCTGCGCCCACCTCGCGCGCCACCCGCGTTACTTCTGAAGCAAAGGAGTTGAGTTGATCCACCATGATATTCACGGTGTTTTTCAACTCTAAAATTTCGCCCTTGACATCCACAGTGATTTTCTTCGAGAGGTCGCCATTTGCCACTGCCGTCGTTACTTCCGCAATGTTTCGCACCTGTCCGGTAAGATTACCCGCCATCAAGTTCACGTTATCGGTGAGGTCTTTCCATGTGCCCGCTACCCCGCGCACTTCCGCTTGTACGCCCAATTTTCCTTCGGTTCCCACCTCTCTAGCAACCCTGGTGACTTCCGATGCAAAGGAGTTGAGTTGATCCACCATTGTGTTGATCGTGTTTTTCAACTCCAAAATTTCGCCTTTCACATCTACGGTTATTTTCTTGGAAAGGTCGCCATTCGCTACCGCCGTGGTTACTTCCGCAATATTCCGCACTTGCGCTGTCAAACTACCTGCCATGAAGTTTACGCTGTCGGTCAGGTCTTTCCACGTACCCGCTACACCTCGCACTTCCGCTTGACCGCCGAGTTTTCCTTCTGCGCCCACTTCTCGCGCCACCCGCGTGACTTCTGATGCAAAGGAGTTGAGTTGATCCACCATGATATTCACGGTGTTTTTCAACTCCAAAATTTCGCCTTTCACATCCACGGTGACTTTTTTAGAAAGGTCGCCATTTGCCACCGCTGTTGTCACTTCCGCAATATTACGTACTTGGGCTGTCAAATTACCTGCCATCATATTCACTGACTCGGTAAGATCTCGCCAAGTACCCGCCACGCCGCGCACTTCTGCTTGTACGCCTAACTTACCTTCGGTTCCCACCTCACGGGCAACCCTAGTTACTTCTGATGCAAAGGAGTTAAGTTGATCCACCATTGTGTTAACGGTGTTTTTCAACTCCAGAATTTCGCCTTTGACATTAACTGTAATTTTCTTCGAGAGGTCGCCATTGGCGATCGCAGTTGCAACTTCCGCAATATTACGTACTTGTCCGGTAAGATTACCCGCCATCAAGTTAACGTTATCGGTCAAATCTTTCCACGTTCCAGCTACACCGCTAACTTGGGCTTGCACACCTAACTTACCTTCAGTTCCTACCTCACGAGCAACCCGTGTAACTTCCGATGCAAAGGAACCGAGGCGTTCTACCATTGTGTTAACAATATTGGCAGTTTGGAGAAACTCTCCTTTGAGGGGTCTACCTTCAATTTCTGGGGCGATGGTTTGCGATAAATCGCCATTAGCAACAGCCCTAATTACTCGTGTAGTTTCCGCTGTTGGCTGAACCAAATCTGTAATTAATGTGTTAACAGAATTAACACAACTTAACCAAGAACCGCGCACATTTCCTAAAGTGGCACGTTCCGAAACCTTACCGTCTTTCCCAACAACATTACCGATTCGCTGTAGCTCTGCCGCCATGCGCTCATTCTGTTCAATAATGTCGTTAAGGGTATCGGCAATTTTTCCGGATATACCTGTTTGATCGATGGGCATCCGAGCAGAAAAATCGCCTTTTTTGACAGCATTTAGCGTTCTTAATAGTAGTTTTAAATCTAAATTGTCGTTTTCTTTGATTAACTGTTCAGTTGCCATCGCTATAGCCTTTAGGAAGTTATATATTTTTTACTCCCTCTGCTTTGTAGGGGGAGACTGTTAAGTTGATAATTGGCAGTATATTGGCTGGGGTTAACTTCACCCTATGCCTCTATCCATTAAACAAGGCTGCTGCCAACACTTGTTGGAACATCTACTTAGCCAATAATAGCCTTTGCATCGTCCTTAAGATAGCTGGTTCAAGGATATTTTTCATAGTAAATATTTGTTCAGTTTGATTACCTATTCCCTTAGATATATACCCCAAGGGGGAAGACTGCTACACAGGCTGAAAATGAATCATATTGCACTTCTTAACTCAACTCATTTCCCTAAAATTGATTCTGAAATTATTAAATTGGGTGAGTATAATTTCTTTGGCAGAATTCGTGGTTACTATCTAGTAGGTGGGTAAGAGAACGAACCACGTAGACGCAAAGGACACAAAGGAAGAGAAAAGACAAAGAACCGTATTAATGCTATGAAGCACAACTACCTTTATGAAAGTATTCTCAACTGCTTCAGGATTGTGCCTAGATTACAAGCGAGATAACCAATTGCTAAAGGAGATCGATCCTTTAATAGCAACAATATTTGCTCAAAGGTTTGCGGGAGAGTTGCACCATACAACCGCCACAGATTTTCCTTGAGTTGATGCAAAATGCGATCGCCTGCAATATCATCAGTACCAGGTCGCAGTAACCAATGGGTTCGCAGGATTTTAAAATGACGCAGATCGTTACTTTGCACTACCTGTTGAATCTCTTGCACAGCGCGTTCTACCAACTCATCGGTGACGACTTTCATCACCAACGGTTGCAAGCTAAAGGAGATTTCCCCCGTACCGATCCATTTTTCTAAAAGCGATCGCCTTTCTAATGTGACAATTGCTTCTAACACTGTAGCCGGATCGACAGATATTAATAGATGAGTTTGCAACCGACAGAAAGATACAGGTTCTTGCCAAATTGCCAACCAATAGAGAATATCTTGTTCTAAATCGGCAAGTTGCTCGAATTGTTGTTTGAGAATAACTCGCAAGCGATCGCCAATTACTAGGGTATTCTGAGTGAGAAATCCTGCGACATTCCCAGCAAACACTGACTGAATCAATGGCGTTACCAGTTTCAGCGCCAAGGGATTACCGCGATAAAGTTGAACTAAAGCTGATAGTCCTAGTTCTTTACCTGTAAATCCTCTAGATTGTAATAGTTCTAAAGCCTCTGTTTTTGGCAAACCCTTGAGGTTTAAACAGCGAATTGTTTTTGAGTCGATTTCTATAGCTTTGGGTTGTTCGCGACTAGCGATCAGAATGCAACTTTGATGGCTGCGGCTGATTTTTTGAATAAATTGATTGTAATTGTTTAAATCTGCATCTAACCCATCAAGTATTAATAGACAGCGACGTTGTTGCAGGTGGTGTATGAGTTGTGCTGTCCCTTGTTGAAGATCGCGAACAACGTCTCGATCAAAGTTATTCAGCAAGCTATCCACTAAAGAATTTAGGGATGGTGCAGAATGAAGAGATTTCCAAATCAAGCAATCAAATTGTGACTGAATCCGGTCTGCTAAAGCAAGTGTCAGGGCAGTTTTCCCGATACCAGCAATACCAACAATCATGACTAACTTACAGCCAGCCTCAATCCATTGTTCTAGCTGCATTAATTCTTGATTGCGCCCATAAAAACTTTCGACATCTGGGGCTTCATTCCAGTCGAGGTAAGGCTTGGGGATATCTGCAATAATTTCAGAATCTATATCGGAAGAATCTGCGATCGCTTCCCAATTGGTGATGCCAACAGCCTGACAGATAGCGATGAAGATTTCTCGCTGAATGCGATCGCCCTGCCAAAATCGCCGTAATGTAGCTCTAGAAGTGTGAGCATCTTGCCACCAACGCGCTGTACTAGTTTTTGTCCAACCAAGACGCAGCCTTGCTTTGTCTACGATTGCCAGTCCTGCTGTTGATGCTTTGAGCGAGTTAGACATACATCTGTTAAGTAAGCAGATTGTCTCTATTTTGGCTTAAGAGAAGTGTGATTAAGCTAATTGGTCTAATCATTTAAAGATTGTAATAACTGACTCGGACGTACTGCCTTCACAGCAAGATAAAGATTGGCATGATGAACAAAAATATAGTGTTCATACTCATACCAATGCATCTCACCTTTTTCTTGATTACAAACTTGGCAAATAACCCACAAATTTTTAAATTCCATTGATAACCAAGGATACTGCGATCGCGGTAATTTGTGATCTATTGTCTTACCTCCTTTTTCTGAGTAATTATCTTCACAAATTGGGCAGTAGGAATCTGAATTTTTTCTTACCCAGTCTTTACTTTCTGGGGTTGTTCCGCATTCATAATCACCATTAATATATCGCCAATAATCGAATTTTCTATAATTTTCAAAATCTTGATGAGTTAATTTGTGATACCGCTTGTTACCAATCTTGTTGGCAAGCTCAAATAATTCCTTCAGTTCTTTGTTTTCCAAATTCACGGTATATCTCACTAAAGTTTATGGTTTTATATATTTTTTGTTTCGATATCTATTCTTTAAATTTTTACTAAAATCAATAAATTCCATCTTTGAATCGGGAAACTGCTGGTCTATTATTTCCGAAATCTCATTGACTTCTATAGCTAATCTCTGATTAAATTCTGTTATTTCTTGACTTGTGAGGTATTTATTGCCAATACGATCTGCTTCTAAAAATAAATCTTCAAGTGTTAAATCTTCTAGTTGCTGTTTAGTAAAAAAATCTTCAATTTTAAGATACAGATTAATGATATTGTTCCAACCAATATTTTGATAGCCATTTTCTTTTAGCCAAGCTTGTTCTTCTTTAGGGAGTTTGGTTCGGTTTTTTGAGTTGGTAGTTTGCACGTTGCGATAACTCATGCCTTTAAAATTAATTTTTGAACCTTTTTGATTATTCATAGAGATAGTTTTTAACCCAAGGTTGATTTAAACATATTAATTAACGCTTTGCGAATTTCGCTATCCTCATATTGCAGAAGTCTTTTAGTATCTATAGCTAATTTGAGCTTAATTGCATCAATTAAATTTTTCAAAGCCTTGTTATCTTTTTTAAGTTGGTCGTTTACTTGAATCAGTTCATTCTTTTGAGATTTTATGGTATTGAGTTGCAAGTCTAAAGATTTATTTTGGTCAGATAAACGTTGAATTTCAGCTTCGTATTTTTCCCTTTCTTGTTTTTGGTAATTATTTAATTGGTCAATTTTGGCAGCATATTCCTGCTTATTCTTTTCAATTTCTTTATTTTTTTTCGTTACCATCCCTTTCTGAGCAGCTTGAAGACGCTGGCGATTGATGAGTTCGGAACCAGCAAAAGACGAAATAGCTCTACGAATGGTAATCTCATCAGGATTAGTATTAAAGTTAATTACTTCCAAAGCCCGTATAGCATCTGCTTGTGTCCATCCCTCATTTTGAAGTAGCTTTATAGCTTGTGATTTATTCACGGTTTTTTGAGGTAAATTAGGTAAAATATATTACAAGTTACTAATATATCGTACCCATACGATTAACTAGACTAACAATTGCAGCCTATCTGCTTGCAACTGATACCGAGTTGCAATCAAAGATAGTATCTGTCATTGCGACCGGAACGCAGTGAAGGGAAGCAATCTCATTAATTCTGATTTACTGCAACAGACTGCAACTTAGTATGAACAAATGACTGAGCATGAAGTGAGCACAAAACTGAGCATATTCACTACAGAAACACACCTACGCTAAAGGTAGAAAACAAAAGCGTAAGGTTACTAATATGACTCAAATCCTAGAACGCCAACCTGGTGGCTTATACGTTCAAACTCCAGATCAACAGCAAATTGCTTTTCCCCTGAAGCACACGGAAGTGCAAGCTAAGGTTGCAGGTAATATCTCACGAGTAGAAGTCACCCAAAGCTTTGAAAATCCCTTCACCACTACTCTAGAAGCTGTCTACATCTTCCCCTTACCGGATGAAGCGGCTGTTGATGATATGCTGATTCGCATTGGCGACAAGACTATTAAAGGCAGTATTAAAAAACGCCAGGAAGCACAGCAAATCTACGAGCAAGCGAAGCAACAAGGACGCACGGCTGGGTTGCTGGAACAGGAACGAGACAATATCTTCACTCAATCCCTAGCTAACATCAAACCTGGCGAGCAAATTGATGTAATTATTCGCTACTCCGAACGCTTGAAATTTGAGGGTGGAAATTACGAGTTTGTTTTCCCGATGGTGGTAGGGCCGCGTTACATTCCAGGGACAACTATTGAGGAAAATGCAGTAGGCGGTGGTTCGGCGTCTGCACCGATGATGTCTAATCAAGATACCGATTTAGTACCAGATGCTTCGCGCTTGAATGCACCTATCTTGCCAGCGGGTACTCGCTCACGTCATGATATCAAAGTGACGGTAGAAATTGATGCGGGAGTTGAGATTCAAGATGTGAAGTCGCCTTCTCACCAAATCCAGATTTCCTACGAAGGACAACGGGTGCTGGTAAAACTTGGGGGTGGAGATACAATTCCCAACAAAGACTTGATTTTACGTTACCAAGTTGCAGGCGATCTCACTCAAGCAACTGTACTCGCTCAAGCTGACGAACGCGGTGGACACTTTGCACTGTACTTAATTCCGGCTCTCCAATATCGTCCAGAACAGGTAGTTCCTAAAGATGTGGTGTTCCTCATCGACACTTCTGGCTCTCAAAGTGGCGCGCCACTGATGCAATGTCAGGAATTGATGCGGCGTTTTATCAACGGACTCAATCCCAACGACACTTTTAGCATTATTGATTTCTCAGATACTACTCAACAACTTTCGCCTGTTCCTCTCCCTAATACGCCGCAAAATCGCGCATTGGCAATTCAATATGTAAATCAGTTAAATGCTGGTGGCGGAACGGAGATGTTACGCGGTATTCGCGCTGTTTTGAATTTCCCAGTGACAGATCCCGGACGGTTGCGGAGTATTGTACTGCTCACCGATGGCTATATCGGCAACGAAAACCAAATTCTTACAGAAGTACAACGACATCTCCAAGCAGGAACCCGCCTCTACAGCTTTGGTGCTGGTAGTTCGGTGAATCGCTTCTTGCTCAACCGTATTGCTGAATTAGGACGGGGTATTTCTCGCTTCATTCGCCACGATGAACCAGTCGATGAGGTGGTGGAAAAATTCTTCCGCCAAATTAATAATCCGGTTCTCGCCAACATTAACTTGCAATGGGAAGGTGACGGCGCATCCCCAGTAATGTATCCTTCCACACCACCAGATTTATTTGCCGAACAGCCATTAGTGCTATTTGGGCGCAAACCAGATAGCCGTGCGGGAAAACTGCATATCAGTGGAATTGCTGCGGGTGGTACGCGCTATCAACAAACCTTCAATTTGAATTTTGAGAAAACGGGTAATCCAGCCATAGCACAACTTTGGGGACGTTCCCGCATCAAGGATTTGATGAATCAGATGGTGAGTGGTGAAACTAAAGTAGGCGTAGAAGCAGTGACGGATACGGCTCTTATCTATCAACTGTTATCGCAGTATACCGCCTTCGTTGCCGTCAGTGATGATGTGCGAGTTAATCCTGCTGAGGGTTCTGTTTCTGTGCAAGTACCTGTGGAAATGCCAGAAGGTATTAGCTATCAAGGCATATTTGGTAGTGTTGCGCAAACAATGATGAGCGTTCAGTCTGATGCACCTGAGTTTTTAACTGTTGCCAGAATGCAGCCTGTTGCTCCACCACCCCCAGCCCCAATGTCTCGCCCGGCTCCAATGGCAGCAATGCCATCATTTGAAGAGATAGAATCTCCAACTGTAGAAAGAAAACGGGCTAAAAAGGAAGCTAATCGTCCATTTTCAGGTGGAGCGCCAAATACTAATCAGTATGATGTGGGATCGGCAATTCCTTCTGCTCCCAGAGATGCAGAATTAGAAGATTTAAAAGCCAAACTTTCAGAAGGAATTGCGCCTGTCTCTCGTCTCCAAATTGTGAGTGTATCAGGATTGAATCAAGAGATGGTTTCTCTTCTGACTCAACACTTGCAATCAATTCGGTTTATTACAAATTTCAATGGTGATTTAGTCTTTGATTTACAAGTCAACAAAGGACGGGTAAGACAAGTGGTGCTGGATGAACAGTTGTCTTCTTTTAAAGAAGAAACAATTATTGAGACAATCAGGCGATCGCTCTTAACTTGGCTCCCACCAAAAACGCTAACAACTACGGCGATTCTAACAATTAGAATTCAACATTAATCGCTTTATTAAACTATTAATACCGGGATTTATCCCGGTATTAATAGTTTGCTAGAAGAACTAAATTTATTAGCTGATTATTAGCTGATATCTTGCACCTTTTCAATAAGGGTAGGGTGGGCAATGCCAGCCCTTTCAACGCGAACAAATGAACTACTTCATGAATATCTGAAACCCAACCCCAGTAAGGAATGTGAGGTACGACTTCGATGTATCCTCAACATATTCAACTGTTTTGGGCATCAAAATGCTATCCGCCATCTTTGAACAATTTGTGCAAGAAAGTCCAATAAGTGTGATGGCACGAGGATTAATGGAGCGAGTATTCGCCCCAGAAATCATGGATAAATTATTTGAAACCCATGCAAAAGTCCAATACCAGCAAGACTTATTGTTTTCCAGCTAAGTTGATTTAATGAGTTTGGTAGTGTGTGGAATTCAGAAATCGGTTCATGCAGCCTACAAAGCAAGAGCTGCGAACTTAATAGTGAGTAGTACTGCACTATATAAAAAGCTCTCTGGCGTGGAACTGGGCGTGAGTCAGGCGTTAGTTAGACAAACAGCAAGCCAATTGCAGTTGCTCATTCAAAAAATGGCAGGAGAACAGCCAAATCCACTACCGGGATATCAACACAGAATTGTTGATGGGACTTGTCTAGGTGCCACAGACCATCGACTAGATGCAATTCGGTTATTTGCAGCTAAGGCTCTACCAGGGAAAGCGATAGTTGTGTCAGATCCACTGTCAAAGCTAGTAATAGATATTTTTCCCTGTGTTGATGCTCATGCCCAAGAGCGTAGTTTATTTGATGATGTACTTTTGAGTGTCAAAGCAAATGAAGTTTGGAATGGAGACCGAAATTTTTGTACAGCCAAGTTTCTGTTTAGGATTGCAAACCAACAAGCTTTTTTTGTGGTTCGTCAACATGGGTCGTTAGGTTATCAACAACTCTCGCAATTAAAAGCTGTAGGTCACACAGATACAGGCAATCTATTTGAGCAGGAAATCGAAATTAATTACGACGGTAATTTGCTGAAATCTCGCCGGATTTTGCTGAAATTGTTCAAACCAACCCGAGACAAGGAATGGGAAATCGCCATTTTGACCAATTTACCCTCTCATGATGCGGATGCTGCAAAAATTGCTGAATTGTATCGTAATCGCTGGAGCCTGGAGACTCTTTTTCAAACTGTAACTGAGAATTTTCACGGCGAAATTCAAACCTTAGCCTATCCCAAAGCAGCTTTATTTTCATTTTCGATGGCATTAACAACATACAACATTCTTGCTACTCTCAAAGCTGCCTTAGGATCTGTACATGGAGTCGGTAAAATTGATGCTAGCTTGTCAGATTTCTATTTAGTTGATGAAATTACTGGCACTTACCGGGGAATGATGATTGCAATTCCAGCCGTCCATTGGCAAGCATTTGAGACCTTTTCTCTTGAGCAAATGGTGTTGGTTTTGCAAGATTTAGCAGCCAGAGTCGAACTTAAATGTTTCCTCAAGGCGATTCGAGGGGTAAAGAAAAAGCGAGAACCTTTAATAGTTGACAGCAAACATCGTCACGTTTCTACTGCGCGACTTTTAGATACCCATCAGAATACTCAAAACAAAAGCTAATATTTCTGGTTTTGACTTAAATCGCCTGGAGGATAATTCAATGCACTTTCATGTCTGCTGCAAACGGCTTTATGCTTTAGAAATTAGTCAGGGTAAGGCTTTTATTAATTATCTCTTACTAGTTCATTTGTTCGCGTTGAAAGGGCTGGCATTGCCCACCTTACAAAATATAAGCTTTTTATGCTGTATTTTTGGCAAGAAGACAATGATGCAAAATATGAATTAGGAAGTCTAAATATGTTTGCAGACAAATTCAATTACTTCTATTAATCCTTGTTGAGTTTTTAAGTTAGTAAATATAAATGGTTTATCGCCACGCATTTTTTTTGCATCGCGTTCCATAACGTTTAAATCTGCGCCGACATAAGGCGCAAGGTCGATTTTATTTATAACTAATAAATCAGATTTAGTAATTCCCGGCCCGCCTTTGCGAGGGATTTTATCACCAGCCGCTACATCAATTACGTAAATAGTTAAATCTACTAATTCAGGACTGAATGTCGCCGCTAAATTATCGCCACCACTTTCTAAAAATACCAAATCTAAGTTAGAAAATTGCTGCTCAAGCTGTTCAATTGCAGCCAAATTCATCGATGCATCTTCGCGGATTGCAGTGTGGGGACAACCGCCAGTTTCTACACCCAAAATGCGATCGCTTGCTAAAGCCTGAGAACGCACTAAAAATTGTGCATCCTCCTGAGTATAAATATCATTTGTCACCACCGCAATCTGATACTGCTCGCGTAAGGCCTTACACAAAGCATCTACCAACGCAGTTTTCCCCGAACCTACAGGGCCAGCAACCCCTACTCGAAATGTGTTGTTTGTCATTAGTCATTTGTGATTAGTCATTTGTCATTGGGCATGAGGCCTTGGGTATTTTTCCCCTTGTCTTCCTTATCTCCCTTGTCTCTTCTCCTCCTTGGCGTTCTTGGCGTCTTGGCGGTAGCCTTCGGCAAGTCGCTATGCGTCTACGCTAACTCCTAAACAACCTCGTATACTGCGTTTCATGTTGCATACTAGCTAAAGATAAACCCCAACTACAACAGCTGAGTTCATCATCCTCCAAAGCTAAAATTTCTACCGTCGCAATACTCAATAATTCTTGTAAATCCAGTAAGAGCATCTGTCCGGCTGTTTGTCCTAAAGGTATCAATTTTATACCAGCAGTAATTAAATTACTTGCCCAACTATGCAGATATCCTAATAAAGCAGCTTTGATATCAATTTGCCAATGAGCCGCAGCAATCCCAAAAGCGATCGCATAATTGCAAGGATTACCAACAGCATTCAGCGTTGGCATGGTTTCTGGTTGTAGTTTACCAAGTAACTGGATAAGCGATCGCCCCATTTGCCAGCTAGAAGTGCGTAACTCTTCTGTTTCCCTAGCCGCAGATAACCATCTATTCCAATAACCTAAAGTCTGTAAATCACCAATTTTTGCAGATTTATAAGCGCGTAGCATTACCGCCGCTTCTACTCGAATTGCGCCATAACTTAGTTGAGAATCTAACCAGTTTTTGAGGTTTTGTTGATTTTTAATTGCACCTTGTTCAACCAAAGTTTCCAAACCTTCAGAATAACTATATGCTCCCACAGGTAAAGCTGGGCTAGTCAACTGCAAAATCGATAAAAAAGAGCTATCAGTGAGCGTGATGTCCATAAGCTCCCTGTTCTGGTTGAAATGGTAAAATTTCCTCTTTAATTTCTAACCCCAGTTGTTCCAACATTGTGCGTAAAACTGAGTCTGTCGATAAGCGTAAATAGTTAATTTTAATTTCTACAGGTACGTGACGATTACCTAAATGATAAGCCGCCCTGAGTAATAACTGTGGTGTGTCGGCAAAAACAGTCAATACTGGTTCTGGTTTGGCAGTAATTCTAATTAAATTACTTTGGCTTTCATCTTGGAGAATATCGCCATCTTGCAACACTGTTCCTCTGGGTAAACGCAAAAATACAACTTTGCCATCTTGCGTTTCAAAGCGATGACGGCTGCGGGTGCGTTCTTCCGCAGTCAGAGGGAGGGTAAAACTAACTACTGCATCAGGATCGGGCGGTTTACGTTCGGTAAACGTCAGCATAATTGATGAAATTAAATCGGCAAGTTTTGTCTATAAAAACTTTTAGGTAATATACCAGTGAAATGTATTCTGGTGATGTTTCCTGAAAAGCTTCTGAGTGCCGAAAGCAGTATGGTTATACTCCCGATAGGCTTGGTTTTTTCTATCTAAAGGTTGTTTTGCTACTCATATCCAGTTTTGAGCGAAGATTTTTGATTAATCTTTGTAATGTCAGTATAAATAAAAGCATCAAATTGAAATGAGGTTGTTAGTACACATAGTAGGTACCGTGCTTGTAACTGTATCGCTTGTAGATATTTACTTGACAGTGTTGTTTCCTCGCCTTGGCAGTAGCTTACTGAGTTTGCCATTAGGTAAAGGAATGTGGCGATTCGTCCGCTTGATTGCACGTATCGCCCCCTTTAAGGACGAAAAGCTACTCGCCCACAATGGGCCGATGTTGATGATTCTAACAGTAATAGTCTGGCTATGTTTGCTAATCTGTGGCTTTGCTTTAATTATTTGGCCTGAGTTAGGTTCAGCTATTCAATCTAGTGATGGTTGGACTGAAACTGATTTTGTTACTGCACTTTACTATAGCGGTTTTTCACTAACAACTCTTGGTACTGGAGATCTGATTCCAGAAGTCGGCTTTCAACGACTACTAATAATTTTAGAGGCAGCGCTTGGCTTTTCAATATTTACTTTGACTATTACTTATCTGTTCTCAATTTACAGCGCACTCATTAGACGTAATACCTTTGCTTTAAGCTTACATCACCGTTCGGCTGGTACAGCAGATGCAGCAGAAGTATTAGCAAGACTAGGCGCTAGTGGCGAACTTAGTGGCGTACAGCAAGATATTTCCAACATGGCTAGGGACTTAATTAACTTACTAGAATCGCAGCATTCTTACCCAGCGCTACTTTATTTTCGCTTTCGACAAACTTACTATGCTTTGCCACGAATATTACTGTTGACAATGGATACAGCAACATTAATGAAAACTGCCTTAAACGCCCAAAAGTATCGTTCAATAGTACATTCTACAGCACTAGCAGAATTATGGGGTGGCAGTCAACAACTGCTGATGGAGTTATCTAGCTTTTTTCTACCAAGGAGTAGTTTAAATATGAATCAATCTTTAGAGGAAGTGTGGCGAAAGCGATATTATTATGCAGTGGAAAAATTTAGAGAAGAGGGGATAGAGATAACGCCAGATTTAGAGTATGGTGCTTCTTTATATGTGTCTTTACGTCGAAAATGGAATCCTATTTTAGTTGGGCTTGCTAATTATATGGGATATCACTGGAGTGAAATAGCTCCTTATGAAAAGTAAGCTACCTAGGCTTTTTGTATACTAATTTATCTAAAATTGGCATACAAATAAGTAGTAGATGTAATCAAATATAAAATTTAATATTTTGAATTAGATCTAAATTTTGCTTTGACCTGCTGTATGCTATTTACAACATTGTAAATTGGTATTGGTTGAGTTTTGCCTTCTAACTAAGGAATACATTTATGGGTAGCTTAGTATTGTTATTAGTTGGTTTAGGAACTTTGCTTTCGGCATTAAAGACTAAAGATGAAATTAATCGGATTACCGCTTTTATCAGCGGGACAATTTCTCTAATTTGGGGATTAGCTCTAGCTCCCTTGGCATTTCAGTTACTAGTTGAGATTGTCTCAATTTTGGCGGCTTTCTCTGTTTGTATGCGTTGTTTAGGTTGTGGTGTAAAAGGAGATTAACTTATAACTTGTTAACTGACAAAATTCTTGATATCTCCATGACATTTATAATCTCCATAAAACTTTAGCTTTGCTGCTTAAGAATTTTAGATTTGATTGCTGTCAAATTCAAGGGCAATATCTGTAACTACTGATTTTAATAATTCTTAACGCCTAAATGCACTCCTCAACACCACTTTGGCTCGATATTTATTGCTAAAACACTTCCTGCGCAATAATTTAGTGTTTTTTATCTACAGGAATTAACAGGTAAGTTGCTTGGTCTTCAGGTACGTTCTTGGTCTGATTTTCACTCGTGGTTAGATTCCTTGCATCTTTAACTGTATCTTTGACATCAACAGCTGTATCCTTGACAGTATCTACTGTATCTTTAACAGTTTTATTAACATTAACTGCCGTACTCTTGACAGCATCTACTGTATTTACGACAGTTTTGTTAACCCCTTCAGCTGACGTTTTAACAGCATCCCCCACATCTTTGACAGTGTAATTTACACCATCAGCTACAGTTTTAATTGCATCTCCCACACCTTTAACAGTGTTGTTAACACCCTCAGCTGCACCTTTGACTCCATTTCCTAAGCTTTGAATAGTTTGATTGATTCTTTCGGCTGTACCTTTAATAGTTAAAGCAACAGCTACTGCACCCAATGTACCACCAACAATGGCTCCCATAGCTATTTTAGCTAGATTATTATTTTTGCCACTATCTACTGTATATTCCTCAGATGTGTCTGTCGCGAGATCGATATCGTTCTGAGACTTATCTAAAAGCTGCTGGTTTCCATTCATAGTTATTTTCTCCTTTTTCACAAATCCAATCGAGGTCTATTGATTAAGTATTCCTAAGCTTTGGTAACTTAGGAATACTTACCCAATCAGGATTAATTAATCAACAATTGTTGGTGAAATTCTCATCAAAAAAATCTTGGTTTGATTCAGAATTTGAGCTATCTTCACCTAACAGTCAGTCAAGCCGAGAAATTTCTTCTTCCAGCGAATTATCTTCAAGAGAATTTGCTGGATTTTCTAGCTCTGTTAAGGTTACTGAAGTAACAATCAGTCCTTCTGTTTGCTCTGGAGATGAAATGTAGAACATTGATTCACGGTCTGGTTGACCCATACCAATTTGTTCGTTCGTGTTCTGTTGGCTACCTGTCATCGGGCTTTGAGATTGATACCCCTGATTTCCAGATGGCTGGACATCGTTAACTCTATTCCTGGCTGAGTCTGCTGCACCTTGCACAGCTTGGTTAGCATTCTGGGCTGTATTTTGGATTGCGTCTAGCGTACCTACTGTAGTTTGTCTAGCTACATCAGTGACATTCTGTGCTGCATCTTTTGCGATGTTTGCGCCAGCTTGTACAACTTGGCTAACACCTTGAGCTGTATTTTGTACGGCGTCCAATGCACCTGCTGCGGTTTGCTGGACTCCCTGCGCAACACCCTCAGCGGTATCCAATGTACCACCCACAATAGCTTGGCTAGCACCTTCAGCAACACTCTTGGCTGCTTCTCCTAAACCTTTGGCTGTTTGACCAAGACCCTCGCCAATAGTCTTTGATGCTTCTGCGATACCTTTGGCAGCAATATTCAAGCCTATACCGATTCTTCTACCTGCTAGAGCACCTACTGTAGCACCAATGATTCCTCCGATGAGTGCCCTAGTGAACATAGGATTCATGCCTTTATTTTCTGAACGAGTATCAGGTTGAGGCGTCGTTCTAGGAGCATTTACATCTGTTCGGACATCAGTACCTGTATTGATGTTAGTTGAACCTGGGTAGGATTGACCTGTTGTTGTGCCACTATATCCAGTTCCAGATACTCCAACACCTCTATTAATGTCAGTTGAACCTGGATAAGATTGACCCGTTACAGTGCGGTCAACATATTCGTTTCCAAATACTCCAGCGTCTTGGTTAATGTTAGTTGAACCTGGATAAGATTGACCCGTTGCGGTGCGGTCAACATTTCCACTCTGATTGTTAAAAGTCTGGCTGCTTTCTACCATATCAATGGTCTCCTTAGGTGACAAAGGATTAACAAACATCTGTTAAATGTTACTTATTGCCAGCTATTAACCTAACAATTACAGACATTAAGTTAATTCCTCTAAAGAAACACATATTTAAGTGATTTTTTTTCTAGAGGAGTAGTTTTTAACCTTAGTTGCTATTTAAGAACGTAAGAAACAACAGCTATAGTTTACTGAGACTGATTCACAGCAGAAAATGATTAACAAAATCATTAATATCTACTGTAGCAGTGGCAACATTGAAGGCATGAATGAATATAGAGAAAACAGGTTTAAAAGGTTAGATGATGCAGAAATATTAACAATTTATTGTCTCAGGAATTTATTTCCTTCAAAAACCTGCTAAAAGCTTGTAAATATATAGCAGAGTATGCTTTTGATGCCAAGATTTATCTGTTGGTGCAATTGTTTTTGAGATGCGATCGCAAATTATGCCATTAGATAGAAATGGCGTTGAAATTAGTTAACTTATCCAAAGCTATCTCAAAATTTTTATTTCACAATCAGTATTTATCTGCTGCTTTTAAAGAAAGGCACTAAGCAAGTCTACTTAGCCAATCGCAAAATCATATAAATGATGTGCCATTTGCAATTTAGAACAAGGGGCGATTTCTTGCTGTTTTCCTCGTTTATCTAAGAATATCGCTTGATTATTATCGCTACCAAAACCACTATCAGTTTTATCGATGGGATTAGCAACAATTACATCTAATTTTTTACTTTGTAATTTTTCTAAAGCAGGCGTTACAATATCGCCAGTTTGAGCCGCAAATCCAATTAAAAGTTGATGAGGCTGCTTGATTTTTGCTAATTCACTCACAATATCTGGTACAGGTTCTAGAGGTAAAGATTGGGGAAGCGATCGCTTGGGTAATTTCTCTGTACTATAATCTCTGGGTTTGACATCTGCGACGGCTGCGGACATGACTATCACATCTGCACTCGCTAAATATTCCTGCATTACCTGCTGCATTTCTTCCGCATTAATTACAGGAATTGCTTGCACTCCCAAAGGCACATCCCAACTAGCCGGGCCGTGTACTAAGGTAACGTTTGCACCTCGGTGAAGTGCGGCTTGTGCTAAAGCTAGTCCCATTTTCCCAGTGGAAGGATTACCAATAAACCGCACCGGGTCAAGATACTCTCGCGTTCCTCCAGCACTAATTAATACTCGTTTCCCGACTAAATCTCGTTTACCACCTGTATGCAATAAAGATTGAATATAACTCAAAATCTCTGGCGGTTCTGCCATTCTACCCGCACCGACGCGATCGCAAGCTAATAATCCCGATGCCGTACCCATCCCATGATATCGACTATCTGTTAATAATTGCCGCCAATTGCGTTGTACTGCAAGCTGTTCCCACATATCTGTGTTCATCGCTGGCGCTAACAGCACAGGACAAGTAGAAGCCAGTACAGTATTGGTTAGTAAATTATCTGCCATCCCATAAGTTAACTTGGCTAATGTATTGGCAGTTAAAGGTGCAATTACCATTAAATCTGCCCATTCACCCAATTCAATGTGCAATGGCCGAGAATGAATTGGTTGCCAAAACATATCATCTGTATAGGCGGGATGACGGGAAAGGGTGGCTAAAGTTAGGGGTGTGATAAATGCTTGTGCTGAATTGGTGAGAATGACGCGCACTTCCACCCCGCTTTTAAACAGCGTCGAAACTACCTCACAGACTTTATAGGCGGCGATACCGCCGCCTACACCGATTAAAACCTTTGATAATTTTGGATTCAGCATTGGCGATTAAGGATGAGCAAATCAGATTAAAGTACCTTCATCCTTAATCTTTAACACGACATCCGTTATCTAAGCTTCATCGTAGGGTTCCAAGTCTAAGAGGTGGATATAGGGTTCAACTAACTCCGGACGCTGAAATGCGATCGCTCGCAGTAGATGCCAATCATTCAAACCCTCAAAAGCATTGCTATAATTATCCATCTCTAGACGTGTAGCTAACTCCTCAACCTCTGCCACAGTCATAGCAGCAATCTCTTTCCTGGAAATGCCTAGAGTTTTCATAATGCTTGCCCCTCCCTATTGCAGCATTCGCACCCAGCATGGGTCGGGTTGTGCTTTTCACGGCCACCCAATATATCTTACTCATTAGATGGCGTGAATTTTGTAAAAATTTTCCGGAATTCTACGATAATTTGTAAAAAAATTGCAACCGAGACTACTCAATTGTATTTACAACAAAATTCCGTAGCAGGTCTAACATTTGTAAACCGATTTCATGACCCATATCAAATTCTTCGTACTGCACCGGAACTCCCAAAGCTTTTAAGGTGTCTCTGGCTTTCACAGCAGCTAATAATGGTACAACTTCATCTTGTCTACCATGAGTAATTAATGTTGGGGGAAAATTATCTTTCGCAACCTTTCCCGCCTCAGGATGCAAATAACCACTCATGGCAACTAAACCTGCTAAAGGTAAGTTTAATCCTACATCCATAGTCATTGCCGCCCCTTGAGAAAATCCACTCAAAATCGTTCGCGATAAAGGTACACCAGTGACACTTTCTAACGATAGCAACCAATCTGTGAGCATTTGGCGGCTTTCTGTTAACCCCTCATACATATTTTCTGTTCTCAAGTCATACCATGCCCTACCTATAGGAGCATAGGGATAAGGATAAGGAGCATTCGGAAAGATAAACTGATAATCTGGCAAGTTAAAAAATGGCAATAAAGCTACAACATCATCGGCACTGGCACCCCAACCGTGTAAAGTAACGATTAAGCCTGATGGTGCTTGCTCTGATTCTGGAGGAACGGAAATAAATTCTAAACTTTGAGTCATTAGTCAGTAGTCAGTGGTTAGAACTAAGCTTTTACGCATTTAAGTTATATATTCACTCATGAGGGTTGTCATTTGTCATTGGTCATTTGTCATTAGTTATTTCTCCCCACACTCCCCACCCTCCCCACACTCTTCTCATCCTGCCCGATCCCAATAATAATTATTTAGGCTGACCTACTTAGTGGCCTGTAAAATGATCTTCTGCCTTCATTGTTTATACCAAAGGAAACTGGGGAATTATGGCGCGTCTGGCACTGCTAAGTGTATCCAACAAAACTGGTTTAATTGACCTAGCCCGTAGCTTGGTTGAAGAATTTAACTTTGATTTAATCAGCAGTGGAGGAACAGCTCAAGCAATCAAAGATGCGGGAATACCAGTTACAAAAGTCTCTGATTATACAGGTTCGCCGGAAATTTTAGGCGGTCGAGTCAAAACCTTACATCCCCGAATTCATGGCGGGATTTTGGCAAGAAAGGATTTTCCTCAAGATGTTGCAGATTTAGAAAATAACCAAATTCGTCCGATTGATTTGGTGGTAGTCAATCTGTATCCTTTTGAAGAAACTATTGCTAAACCAGGCGTGACTTTACCGGAAGCAATTGAACAAATTGATATTGGCGGCCCTGCAATGTTAAGGGCTGCATCGAAGAACTTTGCTCATCTGACAGTTTTATGCGATCCTGCCCAATATGATGAATATTTAAATGAATTACGTCAAAATAATGGCGCAGCTTCTCTAGATTTTCGCCAAAAATGCGCCTTAAAAGGCTTTTTACATACTGCTAGCTACGACCAAGCGATCGCATCTTACCTCGCCGCCGCACAGCCTAGTGAATCTCCTTTACCCCAGCAATACAGCTTGTCTGGAAAACAAGTGCAATCTCTGCGTTACGGCGAAAATCCCCACCAAAGCGCTGCTTGGTATGAAACTGGAAATACTTCAACTGGCTGGGCGGCTGCAACTAAATTACAAGGAAAAGAACTCAGTTACAACAACTTAGTTGATTTAGAAGCAGCACGCCGCATCATTACTGAATTTACAGATACCCCCGCCGCTGCAATTCTCAAACATACTAATCCCTGCGGTGTGGCTTTGGGAGATACCCTGAAACAAGCTTATGAAAAAGCTTTTAATGCTGATGCGGTTTCCGCTTTTGGGGGAATTGTCGCCCTGAACCGTCCAATTGATGAAGCTACAGCTAGCGAGTTAACCAAAACCTTCTTGGAATGTGTGGTAGCACCAGGTTGTGAAGGCGATGCGCAAGCTATTCTCGCGGCTAAATCCAAAGTCCGGGTTTTGATTTTACCAGATTTGAGCAGCGGCCCCAAAGAAACCGTAAAAGCGATCGCAGGTGGTTTTCTCGTACAAGCAGCTGATGATGCGATCGCCGATACTAGTCAATGGCAAGTTGTGAGCGAACGTCAACCCACCGCCAGCGAATTAGCCGAATTGCTATTTGCTTGGAAAGTTTGCAAACACGTAAAATCGAATGCAATTGTTGTTAGCCGCGATCGCGCTACTCTAGGAGTAGGTGCGGGACAAATGAACCGCGTTGGCTCGGTTAAAATCGCCCTCGAACAAGCTGGAGATCAAGCCAAAGGTGCGTTTCTCGCCAGCGATGGCTTCTTTCCCTTTGATGACTCAGTGAGAACAGCTGCTGATGCGGGAATTACTGCGATCGTTCAACCAGGAGGAAGCCTGCGAGATAAAGATTCCATCAAAGCTGCAAATGAATTAGGGTTAGTGATGGTGTTGACAGGTGTTCGACATTTTTTACACTAAGTTTGTGCCCGTGTCTAGTACAGTTCATAAACTGTCACCTACTATACTTGTAATTTTTGGGAACAACTGATATTTTTTAGTTGTGTGTGAGGAGCAAGTTAAAGATAAAAAACGCTTGGGGTGGAAACACGGCAACACTCCCAGGCGTTTTTTAATGGGTACATAAAAGTTTGATTGTTTTTCACTAAGAAAACTTGCACAATTCTCAACAAACGTAGGGCAAGCACAAAAAGTTAACATAAAAATCAGCTTTGCAACTCGTATTAAAAATACTCACCCTACAAAAATATTTCGGTATTAGCTATGATCGGGAACATCAATTCTCGCCGTACCAATAGGGATATCTCCTTGCAATCCCACCCTTTGAGCAGTTAGTCCATAAAGCAGCGTTTTACTACCTGGAATCCTGGTTCTGACGCCTGTAAATTGCACCTCTACAGCATCACCGGGAGATACAGGTTGGTCAAATGTGACTGTCAAACGCTGTTGGTTAATCTGTGTCTTGGCTGGAATTTCTCTCCCCGATTGGTCTTTAATTTGAACTTTATCAAAGCTTTCCATCTGGTATGGAAGAGTAACCATTAAATTTTGCACAGACATCCCAGCTACTGCTACTTTAATAAAGTGAGTATTATTTAATACTCCAGAACCAGTGATATGGGGAACGCTAATTGTATACGCTATTTGAGATTGTCCTTGCATATCGAGATTTTCATATTGAGCAGGTGCAGCTATAGCCGCAGCAGATGTAGTCAGTATTAACGCAGATAAACCACCAAAAAGTAATCCTTTCACGATCGAAACCTCATTGATTGGTAAGCTCAGGGCTTGATGTCTCTCAAGAACCTGTAACTAATAGATTGGTTTATTACTATGAGATAAAGCTGACTAATAAATGAAATTATTATGAGAGTTGAATATTATTTTTCTCAGTTAGAAATTTTTGAAACCGAATCGGGAAAAATCCTTATCTATCAAGGAAGGTAGCTTTTTAAGCAAAAGCTATAAATCTATTCAGGAAAAACTCATTTTTCTATGAAATCTTTCAATTACATTGAAATTATAGAGAAATAAGCCTCTGCTATTTTAGGAGGAAAATCAACTATGAGAAGTTTAATTTATGTCGAATTACTTAACGCTTTATTGAACCCAGTACGCCATCGCGTAGAAGAGATAGAAATTAACAATCAAAATCTCGCTCGCTTATTCTGCAAAATGATCCCAGCTTACTGTCCTTTTGCACGCGATATTAAAATTTTGGGTAAGACAGTTTTGCATATTCCACCTTTATGTAAGCTCAATCCTCTTTACGATCAACTTATGGCTCTGCGCTTCAGATCTTTGTCTTATTTAGCAGATATTTGTGGTGAAGATATAACTGCGTATTGCTAATATCGCCATCCGATCGATGAATCAAATATAAGAAGGTAAATAAGTGTAATGAATCTTTATCCATCGTCAAAGACCTAGTAGAAAGTATAGGTGGTAAGGTTGCATTACATTCAGAGTCAGGTACAGGTAGCAATTTGATTCTGAGATTACCTGCTTTAGGAGGAAAATATGGCAGCACACATCCTTTTAGTTGAAGATGAAGTTAAACTAGCGCGATTTGTCGAATTGGAATTGAGTAGCGAAGGCTATCAGGTGAGTGTAGCTCATGATGGCATTGAAGGTTTGACTTTGGCGCGAGACTCATCACCAGATTTAGCGGTGCTTGATTGGATGCTACCAGGACTTACTGGTTTAGAAATTTGTCGCCGTCTGCGTGCAACTGGTAACTCAATGCCAGTGATATTATTGACAGCAAAAGATGAAGTAAGCGATCGCGTCGCTGGTTTAGATGCTGGTGCTGATGATTATGTAGTCAAACCCTTTAGCATTGAGGAACTTTTAGCCAGAATTCGCGCCCATCTCCGCCGCACTCAAGAAACCGACGAAGATGTTTTGCAGTTTGAAGACTTGAGTTTAAACCGTCGCACTCGTCAAGTATTTCGCGGTAAACGTGCAATTGAATTAACAGCAAAAGAGTTTGACTTGTTAGAGTACCTACTAAGTCATCCCCGTCAAGTATTTACTAGAGACCAAATTTTAGAGAAAGTTTGGGGTTACGACTTCATGGGAGACTCTAATATTATTGAAGTTTATATCCGCTACTTGCGTTTGAAATTAGAAGAAAATAACGAAAAACGCTTAGTTCATACAGTGCGCGGTGTAGGCTATGCACTGCGGGAGTAACCTTTGATGGCTTTTTGGTTAACTGCAAAGAAGTTAACTTAGACAAGAAAATAGTATTTAAGTTAATACAAATTACAAAAAAGAATGTGGAGGATAATACCACTCCACTATTTCAGCCTGTCCGTTTTCAAAGGAGATTTGCTTAAATCTAATTCTCTACAAATATCTGAATATTGGCGATTTGAAACTATGGAACCAGCCTTCAAACTTGCATCAGCTTCCAGCATAGAAACGCTTCTCAAATTGATGAGTGAATTTTATGCACACGAGCAATTATCTTTTGATGAGCAGGCTGCACGTTCAGCTTTAACACTAATTTTAAATCATGATTCCTATGGTCAAATTCACCTGATCTATGTAGACAAGGAGATTGTTGGCTATATAGTTATAACATTTGGTTTCAGCTTAGAATATCGTGGACGTGATGCTTTCGTCGATGAATTCTATATTCAGGAGAAGTATCGAGGACAAGGAATCGGAAAGCAGGGTTTACAGTTGGCTGAAAAGATTTGCCAAGAGCAAGGTGTTCAAGCTCTACATCTAGAGGTAGAACGTGAGAATATAAATGCTCAGGCTGTGTATCGAAAAGCAGGATTTATTGATAGCGATCGCTATCTGCTGACAAAATGGTTATAAACGATGACAAGCAAGCTTCCTACTCTGGTTGATTAACTTCCAACCAGTTAAACAAATCCTCAATAGCTGTAAAATCTAGCAACGCTTCGCCAAGTTCCTCTAACTGATTGAGAGAAAAGGTTTGGATGCGCCCCCGGACTTCTTGTGGTAACTCTCCAATTATCGTCATCACAGTGAATCAATTTTTGTTTAATAGCCTGTATGCGATCGACGAGTGTTAAATAACACAAAGTTCTTAAAAATATTTACGCATACAGCAACTGATTCTTAATTTCATCAGCAGTTAACGTGCTTACTAAAATACCAATCCGTTGCGCGACCTCATAGGCATTTTTCTGAGGCACAATGATAATCCCAGAATGCTGTCTGTCTTCCTTTATGTACTGAAGATGCAGTCGTTCAAAATCAACTCTGTTATGGGTTAGGATACATCTGCCTAGAGAAGTTGCAAATTCAAGTTGCTCATTGTCGGTTTTGCCCAAGGTTGTTTGTTCAGGAACAGTTGTGACATCCAGACCACGCGATCTCAATAACGTGGCAACCAATACCGACATATCCTCATCTGTGTAAAGTGCTGCAAAAGTTGTCACAATTTACCCAATGCCGATCTCACAGATGGATGAACTAATTCATCAGGTATTCGGTTTTGCTCGATGTACTCATTAATCTCTGCCTGATGATCGAGATAGAAGCTTAAGGCATCAAACACTTGTGCTAGAGTCAGATGGGGCAAATGGTTCAAAATTTCTTCTGGCATAATGCCTAACCGCCACAAACCGACAATAGCACGAACGGATGTACGAGTACCTATAATAATTGGCTCTCCACTCAAAATCCCAGCATTGCGAGTAACGTAGCGTGAGAGAGTTTCAGCAGGCATAGAATAAATTGCTCAACAAAACCAGTATTACCTATAGTCTATCAATATATAAGCTAGTCTCAGCATTGCTGTACATCGATTTTACTTCCACTAAATAATAGTATCTATCACAATCACAAAGATATACTTCATTGCTCAAGCGATCGCCTCACCTGAGTTAAAGCTTCTTCTCCTAGAATCGGCTGCACAGAACCGTTGCGAACTTGATCTCGTCGTTTCATCGCTTCAGTAGCCCAAGCTGCTTGAATAGTTAGATTGGTATCAAACTCCAAGCTTTCAACTAGCTTGTCTCCAAAAGTTTTTTATTTTATTGTCCACGTCCTGGTTTGCAATCTGCAAAACCTAACGCCTCTGTGTCGAGAAAACTAGCGATCGCCATTTCAATAACTGCTTCAACTGGATATTCAATTTCAGCAGCATGAGCAATTAGAGCCGCTTTAATTCTTTCAGGCAAGCGTTCTAAGATGACTTCGGCATCAGCAGAAGAAAGTTGCTCCTGAAGTTTGGCTTGCATAAGTTTACCTTTCCGTTGGAATTTGGACGTTGTAAGGGGGTTCAGTGGCTCTGAGGATGATGGCTTCTAGCTCCAATAGTAACGCAGGGTTCTCCCAGTGAGAAATTGGATGTACCGCAATCCGAACATCTTCATCGCTATATTTATCAAGCCACGCCCACAAAAAAGCTTTATGCCCACCACTGAAACGACCACGCAGACTCTTGGTTTTACCAATGTAAAGCAAACCATCGGTTTTGTGCCTAATTGCATAAATGCCAGGACGAGCAGGAATGTTACTAAACTCGCGGCTTAAGGGATGACATTCCTCAAAGGGAATGAAGGCAATTGCATCCAGAATTCTCCGAGCTTGGGCTTGCAGTTCAGAGTCGTTTGTTGACATGAAAACAAAAAGGCTGATTGCACAGAATTTATGCTCCCACAAATTTTGCCATCATCTAGCATCAGGCGATCGCACTTTGATAGTTTGTCTTATGATGATTTCACGTCAGAAGCATTCTTTAAACCTAAAGCTTTTTAATTCTAGATAAATCAGTTGAACAGTGCAGTTGATCTGTTATAAGTAACCTTTGTATCAATATAAGCAGCTTTGGTAGTCCACTTAAACCGAATTCTTAAGCAAGACTAACTACGGTGGTTGTATCAGCTTAAATGATACCTGAAATCTCTATGGCAGTTGTCTTCTTTATGTCCCATTGATTTTTCCAAACTAGAAAGAAGCTATTAAGTTTCTCTTCGTTATTTTCTAATTGGGCATAGTATTTTTCAAACTCATTCTGAATTTCAGTAATATACTTGTGAGTATAAATAGTCATTACAGGATGGTTGTATTTGATCGGGATATCACTTTTTTCTGAGGAAATTATTATGTTATATCTCTTATTATCATCTTTTAGAAAACCCTGATGAGCAAATCCGCATCGGACACCTTGATATAAAAGATTAATTGCGTTGTCATCTAAAAATGAAAATATTGCTTTTGCCCTATTTTTGAAAAATGTACTGGACTGACCGTGGCTAGATTTTCCTTGTATGTAATTTTCCAAAGACTTAATCAAAGGTGTGACAATATGAACTGCAACTACTGTTTGATCATTTTCTATTAATTTCAGCGCCGGCTCGAAGAACCAACCTTGCGTTCTATCTTTGTATATCAATCTTGCAGCAGTTTTATCATCAAAATTGAATGGGCCTTCATTCGGTTCCGTACCTGTTATTTTCCAAGTCTTACAGTTAAGTTGAAATCTAGGGCTAACCTGAAGCACATCAGACATATTGGCTCCTTTATTAGATTGGAAAGTTTCCCGGCGAAAACGTTTAAATGCTCTAGCTGCTTCTGGAATTAGTTCAATGTACCAATGGTTATTGATTTCTTCTGGAAACCAACTAATTATTGCCAGTGCTTGTTGCCCAACTTCCTCATGCTCTAGCCCAAAGAACTTGCAGAATTTTTTACCTAAAAGACCAATTTGTCCAGGAGAGTCATCATCATATCCCGCCGCTTGGGATAACTCCCAAGTACGTAATCTGCGATTGTCTTTCATAAAGTAACAATGCTGATACAGCTTATTCAAAATAGCTTTGTGTCCTAGGGTTAAGCCTTGATAAATTGAGTGGAATGCCTCTAGATATTGTTCTTCCGAAGGAATATAACGTTCAGTATCGTTAAACACTCTCTTCTTCCCCTTTTTGATTTACCAAAATGCGAAGTTTAAGTATCAATACTAGCCACAAATTGTATTGAATACTACTTAAACACCTAAAAATGGGATAGGCAACTTGCCTATCCCAGTCAAAAATTAAGTTATATCTGTAACCCTAAATTTTCAGGGTTCGCTTTAGCTTTAGGTTCCAGAAGTCCAAGAATTGATGTACTCAATTTGGTCTGCTGTTAGGCTATCGATGTTAATTCCTAGCGCCTGTAATTTTAGGCGGGCAATTTCTTCATCTACTTCTCTAGGAACTGAGTGTAAACCAGGTTCGAGTTTACCTTTGTTTTTCACTAGGTATTCTACAGCTAAAGCTTGGTTGGCAAAGCTCATATCCATCACTGCGCTGGGGTGTCCTTCCGCAGCAGCAAGGTTAATCAAGCGGCCTTCGCCCAGAACGATCACTGATTTGCCACTAGGCAATTTATATTCTTCGGTGAAGGGACGTACTTGCTTGATTTCTGTAGCTTTAGCAGCCAAGTATTTCAGGTCAAGTTCAATATCGAAGTGACCGGAGTTACAAACGATCGCGCCGTCTTTCATTACGTCGAAATGTTCGCCACGAATTACGTGCTTGTTACCTGTAACTGTGATAAACAAGTCACCTTGAGGTGCAGCTTCTGCCATTGGTAGCACGCGGAAACCATCCATTACGGCTTCAATTGCCTTGATAGGGTCGATTTCGGTGACAATGACATTTGCACCTAAACCACGGGCGCGGAGTGCTGTACCTTTACCGCACCAGCCATAACCAACAACAACAATGGTTTTACCAGCCAGCAGGATATTGGTAGCGCGGATAATGCCATCTAGGGTTGATTGCCCTGTACCATAGCGGTTATCAAAGAAGTGCTTGGTATCAGCATCGTTGACATTCACTGCGGGGAAGGTGAGAACGCCATCTCTGAACATGGCGCGTAACCGCACAATTCCGGTTGTGGTTTCTTCAGTGGTGCCAATCAGATCGGCAATTTGATGTTGACGTTGCTGAACTAGGGTAGCAACCACATCACTACCATCATCAATAATAATGTTGGGGCGATGGTCGAGAGCTATTTGAACGTGGCGGTTATAGGTTTCGTTATCTTCGCCTTTTTGGGCAAAAACAGGAATTTCATGATCGACAACGAGGCTAGCTGCTACGTCGTCTTGAGTTGATAGGGGATTGCTAGCAATTAAAACTGCATCTGCACCACCAGCTTTCAATGCGATCGCTAGATGTGCTGTTTCAGTTGTTACGTGGGCACAAGCCACTAGCCGCAGCCCTGCAAAGGGTTTTTCTTGAGCAAAGCGATCGCGGATTTGCCGTAAAACTGGCATCTCGCGTCCAGCCCATTCAATGCGCTGTCTTCCCAAGGGAGCTAGGGCGAGGTCTTTAACCTCGTGCTTTAATCGGGGAGAAGTTGCGGTCATCAAAAATGTCCTCTAAAAAGTCAAAAAAGGTACGTAGTCTTTACGTATCCTAATAGATTATTCCACGACTTGCGATTTTTGGCTGTAATCTCCAAACACTAGTCGATGGTTCTGTCAACTAGCTTGACGCTCGATCGCGGTAATGTCAACTGAAGGAGAAGAAGAGGCAGAGGGGGATGAGGGAGTGTCGGGAGTGTGGGGAGACAAGGGGGACAAGGGGGACAAGGAGGGCAAGGAGGGCAAATGAGAAATGCCCAATGCCCCATGCCCAGTGCCCTCAAGGTGATAGACTTTTCTGCCGCCTTTCATGCGTACTGAGATTTTTCTTTATACTTTTTTAGTTTTTGATTTATCCTTGATCGGAGTAATATCAAAAACTCCTGTAGTTATTGCTGGCAACAAACTAAGTATGATGTCATCTGTCTAAAGATAGGGATTACTCAAGGTGAAAAATATCTCTCTTGCAGGGATTGACTTAACTTTAGACAGGTACATTTACTGAAATTGATTGTGGACGATAACTGGGGAGGTGTTCAACAAGAGATTTTACGCAAGGAGGTGTTGGAGTGCGCTTTAAATTTTTGGCGCTTGCAGGTTCAATGGTTATAGCCGTTGGATCTGTTCCAAAAGCTACAGCCCAGATTCCCTTTTTACCTAACTTGCCAACTCCTAGTAGTGTAAGTAAAGAATCAGACAGTAGAATTGTCTCTGGCTGGATCTATTTAGATGGTCGTAGGTTGTTCCAGATAGCGGCAACAAGAGCTATTTTCCCAGAGCGATCGCAAAATATTCAACAAAACTTGAATGAAATCAGCCAAAATTACCTGCGTTCCGATGCTCAAACTATCAATGTACAGGTGCAAAAAGTCAAAGACGCACCTGTAATTACTATCAACGGTCAATACTTGATGACAGTCACTTCCGAAGACGCGAGACTGCGAGAGGAAGATGCAACACTTTCAGCAAATCAAATATCTGATACATTACAAGAGGCTTTGCAACGGGCAAAGCGAGAACGCAACAGTCAATATTTAATCGATCAAGCTAAAATAGCAGGGGCGATCGCGCTGGCAATGATGGCTGCTAGTTGGGGTGTATATTATTGGCAGCGTCGTTCTCAAGCACATGTCATAAATCCAATACCCCCAGCTTCACGCCAAACACAACCAATTACAACTCAATTAAATCAACAGCAACATCAGCATTTACACGAAGTCAAGAAACGGCTGTTTCAGCTGACTCAAGCTGGAATTTGGGGAGGCGGTACATTCACGATTTTGGGTCTATTTCCTTACACCAGAGTCTTTCAATTAGCTATTCTTTCAGCTGCGCAAATTCCTCTGAGATTGGGGATTGTGGCGCTGGGAACTTATGTGGCAATCCGTTTCAGCTATGCTTTGATTGACCGCTTTACCTCCACTCTCATCAGCAGTGGGGCTTTATTCGCATCAGAAACTTCCGAACGTTTACAACTACGAGTTTCTACGTTTTCAGGTGTGACTAAAAGTATTGCAACTCTTACCTGTGTGACAGTTGGCTTTTTCCTCGCATTAGTCGCCTTGGGGATAGATGTTGTTCCCTTGTTAGCAGGTGCGAGTTTAGTGGGCGTTGCAGTCTCTCTAGCTTCGCAAAACCTGATTAAAGATGCGATTAACGGTTTTCTGATCATCCTCGAAGACCAGTATGCCTTAGGCGATGTAATTAATGTGGGAACTGTAGGAGGCTTAGTAGAAAATCTCAATTTGCGGATGACTCAAGTCCGCGATTCCGAAGGGCGGTTAATCACAATTCCTAATAGCGAAATCAAAATCGTTGCCAATCTTTCTAGCCGTTGGTCAAGAGCAGATTTAACGATTCCTGTAGACTATCAGGCTGATATTGACGAGGTTTTAACCTTAATTACTACTGTTGCTTTAGAAATGGATGAAGACCCATTATGGCAACATCAGATTGTAGAAACACCGAAAGTTTTAGGAGTTGATAATTTTGGCGATCGCGGTTTAATTATTCGTGTATGGATTAAAACCCAACCTCTCAAACAATGGGATGTAGCGCGGGAGTATCGTCGCCGCCTGAAAATCGCCTTTGACAAAGCCGGAATCAGCATTCCTGTACCTCAGCAAGCAATTTGGATTAATGATGTGCAATTACAGCAACTTCAGGAAAATGGCAAAACTAATTAGTCATTAGTCATTTGTCATTGGTCATTGGTAAATCCAAGCGACTAATGACAGTTTTATAACGGGAAACTCCATCTCTTTGTAGGTGGAGTTTTTTATCAGCCTTTATGTAAAAATACGCAGTGAGAGCAGAAATCAAAATTTTCACTATGAATAATACTGCTGCAATTTTTTACAAAAGAGATGGCTACGATACATCTGGGAAAAGGCTTCTAGGGCGTCAAGCTGCGGGTGAAGGTTTTCTCAAGGCTTTAGTGCAACATGGAACAGCCGATTCACTTTATTGTTATACATCTAGCCAAGGAGAATTCGCCGAATTTTGCGATCGCATTCAACCTTGGATGCAACGTCCTCGTCCAGTTAAGTGGCTACCCAGCAATAATTTTCAGGTACTTGCACAAGCTGGAACAATCTATCAGCCTGACCCCGTACTATCTAAATATGCTTGGAATCGAAGATTTTTCGATCAACGTGCGTATAGTATCTGCGGAGTAACTCATACTATTGCAAGTATGGAGGTCATGGAAAGTGTTGGCGATCTACTAATTGCTCCGCTTCAGCCTTGGGATGCTCTCATTTGTACGTCTGTTGCAGTTAAAAGTGCTATTAAACATCTTCTTAATACCTGGGCTGAATATTTAGCTCAACGCACAGGCGGGAAACCAAATATTCATATCCAACTGCCAATTATTCCTTTAGGTATTGATTGCGATGCTTTTAATTTAGGGGATAATACTACAAATATTCGCACAACTCTGCGTCAAAAACTCGGCATTCCCCAAGATGATATTGTTGTGCTGTTTGTTGGGAGATTGTGCTTTTATGCCAAGGCTCATCCCGTACCAATGTATTTGGCTTTAGAAAAAGCCGCACAAGCAACCAACGCCAAAATTCATTTTGTGCTGGCTGGCTGGTTTGAAGATGAAAAAGAGCAAGTTAGCTTTCAACAAAGTGCCAAAATTTTCTGTCCTTCTGTTAATTGTATTTTTGTTGATGGACGCAAACCAGAAATTCGTTCGGGGATTTGGTCTGCGGCTGATATTTTTATTTCATTAGTTGATAATATTCAAGAAACTTTTGGATTAACACCAATTGAGGCAATGGCTGCTGGTTTACCTGTAATTGTCTCAGATTGGAACGGTTATCAAGAATCTGTACGACATGAAATTGACGGTTTAAGAATTCCGACAATAATTCCTCAGCCAGGGTTAGGGCTGGATTTAGCATATGCATATCTCAGTAATAATTTGAATTACAGCACTTATATTGCTCATACATCAATGGCAATAGCAGTCGATATTGATGCGGCATCAAGAGCATTAGTAGAGTTAATTACTAATCCTGAACTAAGAAAACGTTTGGGTGAGAAC
Source organism: Calothrix sp. NIES-2098 (assembly GCF_963875125.1). Classification (NCBI taxonomy): domain Bacteria; kingdom Bacillati; phylum Cyanobacteriota; class Cyanophyceae; order Nostocales; family Calotrichaceae; genus Calothrix; species Calothrix sp. NIES-2098. Next base: position 4,705,681 of record NZ_CAWNKJ010000001.1, on the reverse strand, counting down.
GGAAGACAGCGCGCCCAACAAACTTACGATTGGAAAGTTGTCATCGCAGCTTACGAAAATTTATGGCAGGAACTAGCAGAAATTCGTACTGCTGCACCAATGTCTGTATCGCTTCAGCCAGGCGAACCACCAGTACCTTTATGTGACGATCCTTTTCGGTTGTTTGCTCATTACACTAGTAAAACGCCCAGTCAGGATTTAGTTATCGGACTCGGTGCAATGAGTACACCAGAGCATTTACAACAAATCCGACAGAATTGGATAACTAATTTTGGTGCAGAAAGAAGAAACGCCAGTTCAATTATAGATGCAGTGTTAGCGGCGATCGCCCAAAACGGCCCAGTCTCAATTGAAACAATCCTCAATTCTCATCCAGGTGTTTCCCCGATTCAATTACTGCGTACTATTCTGTATCTGATCAAATTTGATGTCCTGCATATAGAAGATTCATTCTAGGAAAGAAAAAAGTAAGTAAGCCTGTCTGTAAACACCTATAAAGCTTCCTACAGATAGGCTTTTGGTGAAGCAATGCTGTTCAACTTTCTTGCCCGGTCGTAGCTAGATTAATAGAAAAGTATGAGTCAGTTTTGTCACATCCATACAAAGCCATTCGGCGTATAACGTTCCCGCGCTTCTGACACCGATAACCGGAAGCATCTTACCGACGACCCAGATTAATTCCGATACAGCGCGGTTGTTAGCCTGATGGGAAGCATGACTATGACAGCATAAAGCTACAGGGAAGTTACTGTCCGATTTAGCAACAAACTTATCAGTAAATACAGCATAATAATGCTGCTAGCTGATGAGGCAATAAGTCTAACACTGTTATATTGAATCAGTCTCCGAATGCCGCCTTTATCGGAGTAACCTTGGCGCTGGAGTCGATTATGAATTGGAACCGCAAACGTGAGGCTGATTATCATAATTGATGCGTTCAGCACAAGCAACATAAGTACCCAGCCAAGCTTAACTTCTACTGGATGTACAAATGCCAGTAGCAGTGTACTTAGCATCAACAACATGTAAGGTATGTAGATACTAAACGAGAGCCTGCGCTCATATTCTTTGTGAAACGATACAAACTCTGTTTGTCCAACCCAACCAAAGAGTGGATAAGTAGTGACCTGTGTGTACCAATGCAGAGCATTGTTGAAAAATGTTGCAGAAGCAGCAATCACGAAAACAATAATTTCTATGCTCATGATGTTTGTATGTCCTAATATTACTTATGAATGCAAATCAATTAATGGTTTTTGAGCTAATGGAAATACTTAACCAAGCCTCATCAGTCAAGAAAATCTGCTGTCTACTGGAATCATATTCATATAACCCCAAAAGAAACTTGCCTTAATTGTCAACATCTTTGGCTGTCGTTGATTTCCATGAAGCATTGCTCGTCGCAACACGCTTTAGCAGTCCATTGAGAGTCTGTTGTTCTTCTAGTGTTAAGGCAGCGAAGAATTGTTTTGCTACTTCAATCGATACATGTTCTGCTTGTTGGAGTCGTTGCTCGCCAGCCTTTAAAAGATGAACTTCATAGGCTCGCCCATCGCTCGGATGAGGTCGTCGTTCAATTAAGCCCTGCTCTTCTAGGTCATTGAGCAAAGTAACCATGCTAGCTTTATCAACACGAAGTTTGTCACCTAGTCGTGCTTGAACCATTGCACCTTCACCAGCTAGTAATTGGAGGATACCAACCTGGAGCGGGCGCAGATTTAAGGGAGTCATAGCACGGGCATAAAACTGTGCGCCAAGTTCAGTCACCCAGTGAAGTACAAAGCCTGTCCAGTCACTCAGACATTCTGGCAAAGGCTCCCAGTCTAGATCGTGTTCACTAAAAGTATGCGGATTAACTGATGGGCTGTCCTGCTTTGGTACTTCAGCAGATTGCTTGGAGGATATTCGTCTTTTCATAGAATTAAAAACGCTTGCTCAAACAAACGTTAGCATAAAAAACGTTTGTTAAACAAACTACTTGCAGTTCACCATACCAATTTAGGAAAAATATATTCTCTAGAATCTTGAAGCCCCGACCGCGCAATTAGGCTGAACAGCATTGGCTCTTAAAACTGTTGATACGACTCGGCTGTGGCAACAAAAGTAAGAAATTAAAGGCGCTCCTAATCTTACTTTTGTGCTTTTAGGAGCATTGTTACTATCTACTGCTTTGAGGCGATGCCTGCGGCGGGCTGCGCCAACGCACCTCCACCGATTATGGGTGTTTGGAGATTCGCTCTGATATTCTTAGTCAGGACTTTAGCCCTGATTTTGATTGCTGAAGTAGTAGCTACGAACTTATAACACGATCGCAAAACGAGTAGCAAATTGTGTCATCTCTGAGTTATTTTGCACTAGCACAATACAATAAACAATCATTTGGGCTGGTGAAATGTGGACAAAAGTTAGGCAACTACTTTGGCAATGTCGTAGCTTATGGATTATTACCCCTAGTGTTGCTGGATTGATTCTGTTAATCCGCTTTAGTGGGTTTCTCCAGTTCCCAGAGTGGATGGTATTCGATCAATATGTGCGTTTACGTCCCCTAGAACCGCCTGACGATCGCATTGCAATTGTCGGTATTGATGAAGAGGATTTACACGAACTAATTGGACAGGACTACATCCCAGATAGTTTACTCGCTAAGTTACTCGTAAAACTACAACAGAGAAAGCCTAGAGCCATCGGTTTAGATATTTATCGCGATTTACCTGTAGAACCAGGGCATACAGAATTAGTTAAGGTTTTTCAAAATAGTTCCAATATAATTGGTATCCAGCAAGTGACTGGTGGTGGCGTCCCTCCTTCCCCAGTACTCAAAGCTAAGGGACAAGTCGGCGCTAATGGTCTACTGATTGATGCAGATGCTAAAGTCAGGCGGGGATTTTTATCGATTCGCGATCGCAAAGGAGAAAAAATTTGGAGCTTTGCAATGCTTCTGTCCTTACAATATTTGCAGCCGCAAGGAATCAATCCTCCTCCAATTGATGCACCAATATATCGCTTGGGTAAAACTGTATTTCCGGCTTTTAGGGCAAATGATGGTAGCTATGTGCGAGCCGATGCTAGCAAATACCAAATTTTATTGAACTATCGGGGGCCAAAACAGTCCTTTGGCTATGTTTCTATGAGAGATGTGTTACAAGATCGTCTCCCACCCGATTGGGGACGCGATCGCATCATCTTAGTTGGTAATGTGGGGGAAATTTTTGAAGATTTTGTCTTTTCTCCCTTCAATAGCGGTTTCCCTTTGAGTATCGAACACACGCCGAGAGTAGAAATCCATGCTAATCAAATTAGTCAAATTCTCAGCAGTGTAATCGATCGGCGTCCTTTAATTAAAACTTGGTCAGAACCATTAGAGTGGTTGTGGATTTTGCTATGGTCGGGAGTAGGCGCTATCCTGGTTTGGGAATCGCGATACGTTGGTGAAATCACCAAAGTGTCATTTCATAAAGTAATCGCTCCTTTTCTGGCGGCGATCGCTCTAATAGGTATAACCTTTTTGGCTTTTCTAGACGGTTGGTGGATACCAGTGGTACCGCCATTATTAGCTTTAGAAGGAAGTGCGATCGCAGTTACAGCTTACCTAGCGCGCATGGGTGGAGCAATTCGCAAAACTTTTGGACGTTATTTAACTAATGAAGTAGTTGCCAATTTATTAGAAAATCCTGATGGACTCAAGTTAGGAGGCGAAAGACGCAAAATTACTATCCTCACCTCTGATTTGCGCGGATTTACAGCTATATCTGAACGCTTACCCGCCGAAGAAGTGATTAAAATTATCAATCTCTACTTGGGATACATGGCTGATGTAATTACCCAGTACCAAGGAACCATTGATGAATTCATGGGGGATGGAATTTTGGTACTGTTTGGCGCTCCTACCAGTAGAGAAGATGATGCCACAAGAGCGATCGCTTGTGCTGTAGCCATGCAATTAGCGATGGAGCCTGTTAACGAAACAATGAAACAACTAGGATTACCCCATTTGGAAATGGGAATTGGGATTAATACTGGTGAAGTTGTTGTAGGTAATATTGGCTCCGAGAAACGTAGTAAATATGGCATTGTTGGCAACCAAGTTAACCTCACCTATCGCATAGAATCTTATAGCGTCGGCGGGCAAATTTTGATTTCCGAATCAACCTTTCAAGAGGTAGGTTCATTGGTCAGAATCTACGAACAAAAAGCCGTCCAACCAAAAGGTGTACAGCAACCCATCACAATTTATCAGATTAGCGGTATTGGTGGAGAATATAATCTTTATCTGCCGATAGAAGAAGAGTTATTTGTGACTTTACCAGAAGCAATTGCGCTACAATTTATAGCTTTAGATGGTAAGCATATTGATGGCTCAATGATGACAGGAAATTTGATAGAGCTTTCAGTAAAATCAGCAAAAATTAGCATTAAGCAAAGTGCAAATTCTGTAATTTTAGCACCTCTTACTAATATCAAACTTAATCTAATGATGCCAAATAGTACAGTATTTAGTGAAGATATCTATGCTAAACTTGTGAAACAAGCAACAGAAAATATTTTTTATATCCACTTCACCAATAAACCGCTAGATGTGGATAAAAAATTAACCACACTATATGAGAAAATAATAAATAATTCGTAATTTGTAATTAGAATTCACAGAAGAAAAGCTAATTATAATTACGAATTAGTTTGAATGACTAAAAAAATGCTGAGATAGATCGATTTTGCGTAAGGGTTTAGCAATACTAAACCCTTCATTGCTTACAATCCTACTAATTCACGAGATTCAAAATCAGTGAGTTGTTGAGCGATCGCTAATCTGGCTTCTAACTTCGCTACACTAAATTGGTTACGCAGATATTCTAGATGCGCGATCGCATTTGCTTTGTCTGCGGTTAATCGTAGCTGTGTATCTACTGCCTTTTGATATTCTGGATTAACTAGTAATACTTCAAAGCGACGTGCCTTGCGTTGTGCATCGTTTTTTAAATCCATATCAAAGGCAGCGCTACGATCTGCATTACCTTCAAATCGGTTAATTTGCTGCTGAACTGCCATCAACTGAGAGTCTAATTCATTAACCCGTTGGGCAGCTTGTACTATTGCATCTGGATAATAACTCAGTTGCATAATTAAATAATCTTCCTCTGTCTTAAAAACTGGAAATGGGAAATAGTAATACCAAGTTGCAATCAAAATTAGTATCTGTCATTGCGACCGGAACGCAGTGAAGGGAAGCAATCTCATAAATCCCAAGCTACTACACTAGACTGCAACTTATTATAAATAAGGCATTGGGCATTAATTTCCTATCTTTCCTTCTGCCTTCTGCCTTTCTGCCTTCTACCGTTCTTAAGCCGCTTCTCGTAATGGAGATGAAGCACTCACCTCTGGAAATGAGAGCGATAGTTGTTCAGCTTGCGGTACAGCAGCTTGTTCTAACACTGTTACTTCGATATTCACACTCACTAAATAACTGCCTGTATCAGCACCAACCGCATCAGCGATTAATTTGGCGATATCTGGGCGTTTTGCAGTCAGTGGATCGCGTAAAATACACCGATCCCATTCGTGTTTGGCTGTGGGATTGAGGTTGAGAATATAGTGCTTCATCATAGAACTAACCGTTAATTCCATCTTCCTGAAAACTGCCACAGAGCCATTTTGCACTTAATCAGGCTTTGGGGCGCTATACTAACTATTATAGTACATTTGTACCCAATTGTGTCAAAAAGCTAGATAAAGCAAGGCTTTGGTTGGTTTGCTTCTTCAATTTTGGATTTTTGGATTCACACTTGCCATAAGCTTGGGTGTCAGAAATTTCAAGAGGAAAGGCTTTATGAGGGAAAGCAAACCATTGCTCAAGAATAGGGAAATTCTCGAACTCTACGCCACTGGTGTTAGAGATTTCACTAATTACGATCTGTATATTAGTGATGAAATTATTGGAGCTAATCTGAGTGGTGTGAATTTCAGTGGGCTGGAATTGTCCGACTCCTACATGGAAAATATTAACTTGAGAGGAGCTAATTTAAGTGGAACTATTCTCAATTCAGTTTGTTTGGATGGTGCTAATTTGAGTAAGGCTAACTTGAGTAATGCCATCTTGGTTAGAGCTACTCTGTATGGAGTTGATCTAATTGAGGCCGACATGACTAATGCTGATTTGAGAGATGCCGATATCGTCAACAGCAACTTGACCAACACTAATCTAACTGGAGCGAATCTCGAATTTACTTTGCTCGAAAACAACATCTATTGCAATACTATTATGTCTGATGGCAGTATTCGCAGTGATTGATTCTGGTTCTTTGGAATCAGCTAGTAAAAATACATTTCTATGTTTTGTACCAAGAGTGAGTAATGGGAATGTTTGATTTTTAGTAATTGCTCAGTCCCATACTATTTATATTCTATCGCATCATATTGATAGAGTGGCTATTCATTCACGATTGTTTCTCCGACTATCTGAATAAAAGATTGCTCGCTTGCAATATCATCAAAATCAAGGTCTGATGCAGCTTCTTCTCGATATTTTTGGTTTAATTGAATTGCCTGTTGAAGATTTTTTAAAGCTAATTCTAGGTTTCTTTGCAGTGCATAACAGGCGGCTTTATTGTAATAAGCACTAGCATAATTCGGATTAATTTCTAAAGCTTGATCAAAAGAGGCGATCGCTTCGTCGTCACGCCCTAGCCGCACTAAACTATAACCGCGTTTATCCCAAACTTTGGGGGAACCTGGTTTAATTTCTATGGCTTTGTCAAAAGAGGCGATCGCTTCGTCGTATTCTTCTAACTCTATCAAAGCTAAACCGCGATTCATCCAAGCAACTGCATCATCAGGCTTGACTTTGGTGGCTTGATTAAACGAGACAAAAGCTTGTTGATGTTTGCGTAAATTTCCAAAAGCGACACCGCGATCGCACCAAGCTTGATGGTCGTTAGGATTGATTTTTAAAGCTGTATCATAGGAAGCGATCGCGTTGGCGTAGCGTTTCAACCTAGCGAGAGTTAAACCTTGTTTAAACCAAGCAACAGCGTTATTTGGCTGGATTTTAACTGCTTGGTTGTAAAGTGCGATCGCATCTTCATAGCGCTTTTCGCTAAACAGCAAATCCCCCTGTTCCAGATATTCATCAGCCGCCACTTCTTCTGATTGCGTTGGTTCCTGAATGTTTTCTGCAACTTCAGGTTTCCCAAATTCTGGCAGCTTTGGCTCTTTAATTTCTGTCAGTTCTTCCAGAATCAGATCCTTGCGTTGTTGCGCATCTGATTGTAGCTCCGAAAGTTGCGATACAAAATCCGTTTCTAACTTTTCTAGCTTTTCCAGAATCAGAATTTTTTGTTGTTGAGCATTTAACTGTAATTCTGAGAATTGAGATGTGAATTCTGAGCCAGATTTTTCTAAATTTTCAATAATTAGCTGCTTTTGTTTTTCAGCTTCCGCCTGTAAATCAGCTAGTTGAGTTACAAATTCTGACTGTAAATTTATTAAATTGGCAATAATTTTATCTTTTTCTTGTTGAGTGCCAGCTTCTAACTCTAATATTTGCGATTTAAATAAACCTTCTATTTCATTGATATTTGCTAAGGTTGTATCTTTATTTTGTTGAGCCTCTACCTCTAAATTTGAGATATGCGTAGCAAATTCTGTTTGTAACTTAGCTAAACTCTCAACAAATATATTCTTTTCATTCTGCGTATCAGACTGCAAGCCAAATAAATGCACAGTAAATTCATCTCTGGATTTATCCAAATTTTCCAGAGTAAGATTTTTTTGTTGTTCAGCGCTGACTTGTAGTTTAGATAACTCTGCTGCTAAATCTGATGTTAATTTACCCAAATTTTCCAGAGTTAAATTACTATGATTTTGAGCTTCAGACTGCAATGTTGATAATTGAACAGCAAATTCAGCCTGCAAATTCTCTAGATTTTTTTGGATAATTTGAACTTCCGATTCTAACTTATTGATAAGATTGTTTTTATTGGCCGAAAAATCTGCTGTAACTGTCGATAAATTATCTTGCTCAACTTTAATTTTCTCTTTTAAAGTCTCAGCTTCTTTGCCTAAATCATTAGTTATCTTTTTAACTTCTTGAATAGCATTTTCAGCTTCTTGTTTTACCAAATTTAGCTGAGTTTCCAGGTTTTCCACTCCTTCTAGCTGTGATATAGCTTGATTAACAATTTCCCGGATGGCTACCCTTCGTAACAGCCAATATAAAGCAATAACTGCCACAGGAAACAAGCTTAATAAAACTAGCCAGATATTAAATAACATAGTGGTACGACTAAAGTTACGCTCAAAATCAGATTGGGCTGCTTCTCGAATCTGCTTTTCTGCTCGCAGTCTTGTCAATTCTTCCCGTTCCTGATTCGATAATACCGGAGTAGGTGTCACTGCTGGTGCAGTTTGCCCACTTACTTTATCAGTAGACAGCAGCAAGGGCGAAAAGACCATAACGCTTTGCAAAACTAAAGCGTAGACGACTAGATTTTTGCTTTTCATCAAGACCATCCCTATCTGTTGGTCAGTTTTTAAAGCGGCGTACCTCTCTCCAATCTATAACAAATTATGTTGGCAATAGTGTTGATCGCTTCATCGCTCAACTGGTTAACAAAATCGCCCTTCCAGTACCACTACAACTCTGTCGACCTTATACATCAAGCCTTTCTAGGGAATCCGCCACAATGCTTATTGACGGCGTTAGGATATTACGTAAAATAATACGTAAAGGTAATTAACACAGATTAAATGATTCAGCGTTTTCTGAAAACGCACAAAATTATGCCTCTTGCATTTTTAAACAATGCTTACTTAGATGAGCTAATCTCTGCTACGGAGTTAAACCGTCAACCCGGTCATATTCTCGATAAAGCTGCTGAACATCCCGTAACAATTACACGCAATGGACAGTTCTTTGCTTTATTACCGAGGGAGGAAGTAACTTGTCTGGTAAAAACTGCTATCCAAAGTAAAGCTGTTTTTGAATCATTAACTGTCGCTTTTTCTCTATTATTAGGCAAAGAAATCGGCTTTGAACATCCTTATGGATGGTTGAGTGTGTTTGACTCAGATGAACTTCAAGAGTTTATTAAGGAATTAAGTAAGGCTTTTCGGTTGGTAGATTCTTCAACTACAGCATGGAAGATGATTGACGCCATCATTCATGAATGGCATGAAAGCGCTATTGCAATCTCTAGCCCTGAGCTTGCTGCTGCTTTTAACGACGAGACGGATGAAATACCATTGACACAACCATCTGTTGAAAATGCTAAGTAAACTCTCTTATGTCTGATATTCCGCCAGACCAAGAAATAAGCAACGATCGTTTGGAGCCGCCAGAGTCGAACTGACGGCTCCTAGTTTATCTACTGTCAACAAAATATGGTTAGTGGTTGCTAAGAATCGAAAAGTCAACAAAGCGTGGGAAGCTTTAATGCAACGTAGTCCAGAAAACACAAAACGTTGCTATGAAGACTTATGTACTGCACCAATGACACGAAAACCAAGAAGAGTATTTCCTTTAAAAGGTAAGAAATATAAAGGAGTATGGGAATACGAAGTAACTTCTGGAGATAGAATCTTTTATATTCCTGATGAATCTCACAGAAAAGTCTTAGTTTATTACGCTGGGGAACATATTCAACCTGCACCAACACCATAATTAGCATATTCCAGGTCAACTGTTCTATTTTCTATCTTTGCGATCTCAATCCTTCAGACTACTAAACACATCAGCTCCTTGTGGGTTCAGCCTTTGGGTAATGTCATCAAACTTATACCAATTCAAATAATGTTTGTGACAGATAAATTCTTTGTAGGGAACATCCACAATCTTTTGGCATATTAAATATCTTACTGGTGCCGTGCCCATATCTATCTGTCGTTTTTAAATTGGCTAGTAAATTATCATTTAAGTTATTTCCACATTGTCGCTTTAGAAATATATAAAGTAAATTGGAAGCGCTGTCATTTATAATAATGTACAATGCTGATATTTTTTATTCATGGTGTTGCCGAATCAAAAGTTAAATTTGCTCAACCATTAAAACATCTCATTAAAGAGGAATTAACGCAACGTAGCAAAGATTTACCATATTTCCATTCTGGATTTTATGCTGATGTTTTAAATAAAAAGGACAAAATCTGGAATTGTATCGATCGAGATTTGGCAAACCTAAAAAAACAAGATCCTAATGTTAATCTTCAAGATATATTTCGTGGACAAGAAATCAGACGAGAATTTCTTTCCGATTTTGTAGGCGATGCTTTTACTTACCTTAACTTAGAACGAGGCGCGAAAATCCGAGAATCCATTGCCTGACATTTAGAAGATTTTATCGTCAATCACCCTGAAGAACAAGATTTTCATATTGTTGCCCATTCTATGGGAACTGTAATTTTATGGGATATTTTGTTTTCTGATAAATTCCAACCTCGCGATCCGGCATTTAAAATTCGCTCCTTAATCCTTGAGAAAGTTAACTTAAAAAGTATTACAACGATGGGTTCACCCATCCTGTTGTTCAATATGATTTTTGATTTTCAGCCCGAACAGGCTAATAATTTTGCGCTTCTATTTCATAAACAACCTATCCGATGGATTAACATTATTCATTCTTCTGACTTAATTGCTTATCCTATAGGTTCTAGCTTAAAACTCAGTGATTCAACTAATTTATCAATTCAAGATAAATTTATATCAACTGTTGCTAATGATTTTGAAAAAACGGTACGTGGGCTAGCTGAATCTCCTGCTATTAATGCAAATCCAGGCATCAACCAAGCATTGCATTGTCTCTTGCTGCAATAGCATCAGGTGCGCCCGATGCTCATATTAATTATTGGAAATGTTCTCAAACTGCAAAAATTATTGTAGATAATATTTTAGGGACTCAAGACAGAATAATAGATATAGTTATCGAGCAGTTAAAAAAAGTTCCTGGAATGACAATTACTTTAATAGAAGCTACAGAGTCTGCAAAAACTAAAGACTACACCATAGATAATGGTTGGCATAATTACTTGGGTGAATTTGATAAACTTATAGAAAGTTTTCAGTTTTCAGATCGTAGTGGAAAATTAAATATGCGAGATAACATAGCTCAGATTCCCCATATTTATCTTTATAATAACAATGGTAATTGCCAATTAAGTGGTTATGTTGGTTTGCTTCACGCCAATGGGCTGAGACAAGAAGTGGAAGCTATTAAACGGAAATATCGTTTAAAAGTAAGTTAAAGTTCTAAATATATAGCGGTTCTCAATTGCATCAAATATACACGATTGATAAGTAACAATGCTGTGCCCTATTATATATTGCATCCAAACGAGAACCACTATAGGCGATTTTGAACAAGTTTTTATTAGGAGTATCTCAATACTGAGAGTTATTTTAATTTTATAGTTATACGAATATACTGATAAGGGTTTAGCATTGCTAAACCCCTACGAAAAACCTTGACACTATATATAAAAAATTCAGAATAATTACTAAAAAAGCGTTGCTTTGTTAGGAACAACGCTGAAATTTAGATTATTAACTGCTATCTAGTTTTCACCAAAGTAAGCTGCTAGTGCTTCTGAACCACCAATAAGTTGTCCATCGATAAATACTTGGGGAACTGTTGTCGCACCTGTAACTGCTTTCAAAGAATGAGTAGTCACATCTTTACCTAAGACTATTTCTTCATAATCTAAACCATGCTCTTTGAGCAATGCTTTAGCACGCGCACAGTAAGGACAACCTACTTTTGCAAATAAAGAAATCAGCTTGGGCTTCACTGCTTGGGGATTAATATATCTGAGCATTGTCTCAGCATCAGATACTTTAAAGGGATCTCCTGGCTCTTCCGGCTCAATGAACATGTTATCAATGACACCATCCTTGACCAGCATGGAATAGCGCCATGAGCGTTTACCAAAGCCCAAGTCTGATTTATCTACCAGCATTCCCATACCTTCAGTAAATTCACCATTACCATCAGGTATTAATTTGATGTTGCTGGCTTCTTGGTCTTTAGCCCATTCATTCATAACAAAGGCATCATTGACGGAAATACAGATAATGTCATCCACGCCATTTTCTTTAAACACATTAGCCAACTGGTTATAACCAGGTAGGTGGGTGGAAGAACAAGTGGGAGTAAAAGCGCCTGGTAAGGAGAAAACAACTACTGTCTTATTAGCAAATAGTTCATCGGTAGTCACATCTACCCAGTGATTGTCTTTACGAGTACGAAACGTGACATTGGGAACTCGTTGTCCTCGGCGATTGGACAGCATTAGGCCTCCTGAAATAATCAATTAATAGTGCCAAAAGTTCAAAGAAGTTTACTCTAAGCTTTTAGCACTGTTTTGCAGCAAGATTTTATTTGTGCGCAGATATACTAGTATAATTGTCAATCAGTGTGCAACTTGCTTGAGTAAGAAATGCCTAAGCAAATTCATCGATAAAGGGTGCGATCGCACTCACAAATTCACTGGTCGATTCATAAGGTAGAACATTGCGCCCAGCTATTTTTATGCCGCGTCCTTGCGGTAAATAAGCTAAATAGTCAGCTAAACGTTCCTCTGGGGTTGCAACTTTACCTTCTCGACTAATACTTGATGCTTGTTCTCCCACAACTACTAATGTTGGTTGCTGAATAGAGGCGATCTCCTTACTATAATCCTGTCGCCAAAAGCTTGATAAAAATGAAAATACGGCGTGGCGGCTGGCGGTATTTTTTGCACCTACTACTAAAGTATCCAACCATTCTGAATCAACCATATCGCCAGAGGCAAAAAGTTGGCGAGTCGAAAAAGAACGCAAAAACTTTGTAGTGCGTGCATAACGATAAAACGCATTACCAAAGGGTGAATCAAAGAGATTCCAAGCTAATTTCTGTCGCCATGCTGGTACTTTTTTGGTGATGATAGGCCAAGCTGGAGGGCCTGATAATATTAGGGAGTGAATTAACTTTGGTTCTTTAGGAATTAATCTCAGAGCAATCGGTAATAAACCACCTTGCACTAATACAATTACAGGTTTTTGTACTACTGTTTGCAGAAAGTAATGCAATTGTTCTGCCCAATCATCAGGAGTGTAAGCGACATGGGGCATATCACTTTCACCACATCCCAATAAATCGGGGTTATAAATTTGATTTCGATGCCCAGTTTGATACCATTCACGGCAAAATCGTTGCCAAAATTGCCGCGATAATCCCACACCAATAGGATGAATTAATAGGAGAGGAATACCTTGAGGTGGGGAACTATTTGGTTGCTGCACTTCGTAGGCACAGCGATAATTATGCCAATTATAAAACTGAGTAGGAGATGCTGTTGGATTTAGCGATCGCAAATCATTAGATGATTGCATAATATACCAGCCTTATTTGTTAAAAAATCATTTGCGGATGTTTTAGCTGATATCCAGCGTCTTTGATTTTTTGATTCGATACCCAAGCATTATATTGGCGATTACTTTGAAGGGAAGCATCCCAACTAATCTGAGGTAAATTGTGTTTTGTTAGCAGAGTATCAAAAAACTCACGACTAATTAGATGGGCATCATCTACTAGGTTATAAATACCTTGTAAATTGTGTTGACGGGCAAACTCAATAGCACCAACAATATCATCAAGATGAACCCAATTTGTGATGTCATTGCCATTACCGGAGCGAGTTGTACCAGCAAAGCGACCAAATATTTTGATCAGTTCCCTACCAGTCCCGTAAATTCCTCCTAAACGCAAAATACAGACGTGGAGATTTTCATTAGCTGCTGATAACAAAACTTCTTCAGTTTCGCGGAGAATTTTAGCACCTGGACTGCTAGGTAGCACAGTTGTTTCTTCATCAACAACCTCACCATTTCTATCTCCATATACCGAATAACTTCCTGTATATATCAACTGCTTGATGCGAGAAAATTCTGGTAAGATAGAAACTAAAGTTTTAGCTGTTTGTAAATACGCCTCTTCATAAAAGTCTGCACCTTTAGCAGCAACACTCAACAGTATCACATCTTGATTTTGTAATACTGATTTTAGTCCCTCTATATCGTTGCCTTTAGTAAGGATGACTTTTTGGGCTACTGCTTCTAGTACTGGTACACGTGTAGGTGAAGTTGTGGTTGCTGTCACCACAAAGTTCGCTTTTTCTTGCCAATATTGAGCAACTGCACAACCTACATAACCACAACCAATAATTGCAATATTCATGTGGCTTTAAAACCCTTAATTTTGAATTTATTTTGCTAATTCACTTTCAATTGTGGCAATTAATTCTGGTGAATATGGTTTGACACTACTCTTAAAACGAGCCACTACTTCACCCTGTTTATTGATGACGAATTTTTCAAAATTCCAAGCTACAGGGCCTGTTGGTTCAACTGCATTGGTGAGTCGAGCATAAAGTGGATGCTGTGGCAAACTTTTGGCATTAACTTTATCGAATAGTTCAAAAGTCACTCCATAGTTATTCGTACAGAATTGTACAATTTCTTCGTTGCTTCCAGGTTCTTGTGCGCCAAAATCATTGGAGGGAAAGGCGAGAATACGTAATCCAGCTTCTCCATACTCTTGGTTCAACTTTTCTAGCCCCTCATATTGAGGAGTGTAACCGCAATAGGAAGCTACATTCACAATTAATAGTACTTTACCAGCGTACTCACTAAGTTGCTTTTCTTCACCGTTGATTGTTTTAACTGCAATGTCAGAAATTTTGGTATTCATCTTAAATTGATTTTGTTAGAACTATTGCCAAGTTTCGCATATTGTAGGTAAGGCTAAACCAGTTTTTTAAGAGTTTTATTTGGGATTTAGCCTGTTTGTGGTTCAAAATATAGATTTTATGTAACCACAGAGACACAAAGACACAAAGGTGAATGACCAAAAATTTATCCACATTTTTATTTCTGAATTGTGTCAGAAATTAGCGTGCAGTTTTCTGCTGCAAAGTGCTTTTCCATTTGCAGATATTTAGGGACACCGATGAGTTCTTGAAATTCTTGAAAGCTGACTAAATCTGTCAAGTTCGCTGTGCTTCCCTGTGTTTTTAAATGAGTTAAGCAAGCGGTCATTACCTTAGTGACAGCGAACAGAGCCGTAAGCGGAAAAAACACTATTTTAAAGCCTAATTGCTGTAACTCAGCAGCAGTTAGTTGGGGAGTTTTACCACCTTCAACGATATTAGCTACTAGTGGTACGTTTGGAAAAGCAGCTGCGATCGCTTTTAATTCTTCTACAGATTGGGGAGCTTCTACAAAGAGTATATCTGCACCCGCGGCAATGTAAGCTCGACCGCGAGCGATCGCTTCTTCTAAACCTAAGGTAGCACGCGCATCAGTGCGAGCAATAATTACCAGATCGCTATCACCACGGGCTTCTACGGCGGCGCGGATTTTTCCGGCGTGTTCTGCAAGGGGGATAACTCGCTTACCCTCAAAATGACCGCACTTTTTCGGCCATTCCTGATCTTCTAGCAGTACGCCAGCCAAACCCAACTGTACAGCATCCTTAACAGTCCGGATGGCATTCAAAGCGTTACCGTAGCCAGTATCTAAATCAG
The DNA here is from genome assembly GCF_963875125.1 of Calothrix sp. NIES-2098. Taxonomy (NCBI): domain Bacteria; kingdom Bacillati; phylum Cyanobacteriota; class Cyanophyceae; order Nostocales; family Calotrichaceae; genus Calothrix; species Calothrix sp. NIES-2098. Next base: position 4,690,129 of record NZ_CAWNKJ010000001.1, on the reverse strand, counting down.
CAATTAAAGGAACAGTAATTGATTGCGCAATTCGCCCTACACTGTAGAGCATTTCTGTAGCAGTAAGAAAACCGTAGTCTGGTAAACCCAATGTAGAAGCAGCAATGCCAAAACCGCTAGTAGCCACTACTTCAAAACCTGAGTTTTCAGCCAACTTAGCACCCAGACAGTCGTAGACTCCAGGAATGACAATAATTTCAGGACGCGCCAATAACTGACGTAGTTTTTGTCCAGCAGACATATAGTAATTTACAAATGCAGAATACCCCTATTTGAGAATACAGCTTCGGATGCCAAATTGTACTTTGTGCGATCGCACCTGCTTCAAGGTTAAGACTAATGCGAAGAGACAAGCCTCAGCCCCAGCACACCAGCCATAATTAAGCCAATACAGAAAAAACGCCTAAATTCAGCTGGTTCTCCCAACAAAATTACACCCATCAAAGCTGTACCCGCAGCTCCTATACCAGTCCAGATGGCGTAAGCTGTACCCACTGGTAATGTACGCAGTGCTGTTGATAAGAAAACGAAACTCACTACCATACAAGCAACAGTAGCAATACTAGGGCCAAGTTTAGTAAATCCTTGTGTATACTTCAGTCCAATTGCCCATCCCATCTCCAGCAACCCAGCAATTAGAAGGTATATCCAAGCCATTGTTTTCTCCCCTACAAGTTGCAGACATTGCATCGCCTATTTTATTGTTACATTTCGATACTTTTTATCTGTCTGCTCTTGGTATAACCTTTTAAGTGCAGGATGTAAGTCTACCTACTCCTCCACTCACCTCATCTCCACTTATGACCTATACCATTGACGCCACCCATGACCCAAATTTACGCAGTTGGGTAGAGTCAGCCAATGAAGAAGACACTGATTTTCCGATCCAAAATTTGCCTTTTGGTGTATTTCGCATTCAGGGTAGCGCTGAACCGCCACGAATTGGGGTTGCAATTGGAGACAAGATTTTAGATTTAGCTAGATGTTCCCAACTTGGCTTATTTGCAGAACTTCCCGAACAGCTGCAAGCAGCTTGTACAGCACCGAATTTAAATTTATTGATGGGAATGGAAAGCCAAGCGAGATTAGCGTTGCGTCATCGCTTAAGCGAGTTATTGCGATACGACATACAACAGCCTCCTCCAGAAGCTGAAATTCTCATTTTCATATCTGAAGCCGAACTTTTATTACCAGCAATTATTGGCGATTATACTGATTTTTACGCCTCAATATTTCACGCCACCAATGTAGGAAAGCTTTTCCGTCCGGATAATCCATTGCTTTCCAACTATAAATATGTACCTATCGCCTATCATGGACGGGCTTCCTCAATTGTGACAAGTGATACTTATATTCAGCGTCCCAGCGGTCAAATCAAGAAACCAGAAGATTCATCTCCCAGTTTTACAGCTTCTCAAATGCTGGATTATGAATTGGAAGTTGGGTTTTTTGTCAGTGCTGGAAATCAGTTAGGACGACCCATAAATATAGATAAAGCTGAAGAACATATATTTGGATTATGCTTGGTGAATGACTGGTCAGCACGAGATATCCAAGCATGGGAATATCAACCCCTTGGCCCGTTTTTAGCCAAGAGTTTTGCGACAACAATTTCTCCTTGGGTAGTCACCTTAGAAGCTTTAGCACCCTTTCGTTGTCCGGCTTTTGGTCGCAGTCAAGACGATCCTCAACCTTTACCTTATCTCTCTTCGTCACTTAATAATAGTTTAGGCGGTATCGATATTACGCTGGAAGTTTGGATGCGTTCAGCCCAGATGCAAGAACAAGGCTTGCAACCGTTTCGTTTGAGTCGTGGTTCTTTCCAGCAGATGTATTGGACAATAGCGCAAATGCTTACTCATCACTCAAGTAATGGGTGTAACTTGCGTTCGGGAGATTTGCTGGCTAGTGGGACAGTCTCTGGTGCGGAAGAAGGTTCTCAGGGTTGTTTGCTGGAAATGACTCAACGTGGTTCCAAACCTATTGAACTACCTACAGGTGAAGTCAGAAAATTTTTGTCTGATGGAGATGAAGTTATTCTGCGGGGATATTGTGAGAAAGGAGGTTATAAGCGAGTGGGATTTGGAGAATGTCGAGGTAAAATCCTAATTCCCGAATTGTAGCGAGTTAATTTTATGCAGTTCATAAAGACTGTGACTACAGGTGAGTTAGATTACGTAGCGAGTCAACCCAACTTTGGCTCAAAAGCTTGGTATATATGCTTTACAGCAAATTTGCGATATTTTCGGAAATCTTTTGAATTTTCTGTGTAGTAAGTAATATCGATTTTCTAAGCTGACAACTTATGAATCGCTTGATATCTTTTATTATTGCAGGCTCAATAGCATCTATCGCAACTTTGGCGATCGCGCAAGCTACTGACAGTACTACATGCGCACTCTACCGGAATTGCTACTATCATACTTCTCGTACTTACAAACCCCAGCTTGAGAATGATGTCAACGATAACCTTTACAAAACTGGTATTTTGAGTATGTTCGTTATTCTTGTCACAACAAGAATAGCAAAATCCGCATTAGAATCTTGGTCTAAATAAAACGTAAAACTCCTCCAACTATAAATTGGATCGAGATTTTGTGAGGATTAAACTTATTTTTCCCAATATTTATTAATTAAACTTAGATTGCAACTTCAAGCTAAATACTAAAAAACCAAAAAGCCATAGATTTACACAAGATGTACCCAGATATTTATAAGAGTACCTTGTCGATCTATGGTTTTAAATTATCAATTACAAAATTTTTCAGAAATCTAATGTGATTCTTGGCTCACGGGTATTTGTTTAGAAAAATTGCAAAAATATAACATGATTCTGAAATTATGAATTGAACTTTAATTAAAGTGTCACCTTTTCAGAGTTGGCATTTTTGCTCTTCTTCCGAGTCAATAGACCACCCATACCAAAAGCCATTAGACCAAGGATTGTGCCTGGTTCCGGTACTGATTTAGTATTGTTAGTATTGTAAGTACTTTCAAACTTATCACTAACACCGCCAGTACCACCAATACTTTGAACATGTGTAGCAATTGCTAAAGTTCCATTTTTAAATCCAGTTTCGATATCGCTAAATGATGTACCGCTTTTCAAATTAAAGATAATTGACAGAGACTCTCCAACATCTACACCTGTTTTTTGATATCCAGAATTGGTAGCTTTAAAAGTTATTGCTGGGTTCCAGCCAAATGTCGCCGGAAGAGTTGCAGTATTCGTTTGAGTAAAGTTAACTCCTTGATCTAGATTATGTGCAGCTGTAGTACTCAAAGAGGACAAACTCAACAAATTGAGGAAGTTAGTTTTCCCAAAATCAACTTCAGTAATTGTTCCTGCACTTACTGAACCAGAATTGTTAAATGTGAATTTAACTTGTCCAGAGCCTAAATCATCAACAGATGTTGTCAGTTGAGGAGCAACGTTGAAGGAACTATTATTAGTCTTTCTAGTAAAACCCAACTCAAACGCCTGTGCTGGAATTGCCTGTGCAACCAAAGTGATACTAGTTGTTGCTAACAAGACAGGTAGAAACGAATTGATCTTCATTAGAAATTGGATCGCTCAAATAAAATATACATTCTGAAATATAACCAAATATTAAAAAAAAACACATAATCAATGCTGGCTTTATGAAATATTTATTATCTTGAAATAAGTTTATGTATATTGTGTGTGTGTAAACTTAAAATAGAAAATAAGCTGCATTCTAGATGCAGTAAGCATCTCATCAATATAGCTTGAGTGCAAAATGATTGTTTTGATAAAAACAATAACTTCTATATCTAAGATAAACTCTTTTTAAAGCTGTGACTTTCTTCGATAGAGAAAAGTAATCATGTACACCAATTGCTATAGATTGAGCCAGAAAAATCCTAAGTATTTTTCCATAATTTTATTTTTTCAAATTATTGATTTTAATCAAAAGTTAAAACAGAAATAGTGCTAATAGATAAAAGCAGCTATTACACCTGAAAACAAAGCTTGCAAAAACAGGACTTTTGCACCGATACAATAGGTATTAGGCTATAAATTTGATAAAGCTTACTTTTTATTTATATTTGAATCTCTAGTTATTTCTACAGAAGTGAATACCACCCTGCTACTTAGCAAATCAAGTGTAAAACTGCCTCAACTAGCTTGAAAATGGGCGTCGAGGAGCCAGTTGCGGAGGACTGTTGCTTGGTTGTTAGGGTAGCGGGAAGCCAGTCCGGTGGAACTTTGCGCTTTCTCCTTAGCAAGGGTTAAAACCTAATTACGTTTCGTAACATACTTAGCTTTATTTCTACTGGCTTACTTAAGTCTTTAAGCAGACATAATATAAAATGCGATCGCTCTTCTACAAGCAGTGCAAAAGAGCGATGCCTATGGCGGGCTACGCCTACGCACAGTCAAAACTATAGCTTAATTTACAGTGCCTCTGGTGGGGAAATATCAGGCCCGACGATGATACTAGTACTACTAGATTTGATTCCTGGTTTAGTAGTTGTTTCCGTCTTCTGTTTTAACTGAGATAAGGATGAAGAGGGTTGAGTATCAACATTAACTTGCAGTGTTTTTTCAGAGTTTGTTTGTTGAGAAAGGAAAGATAATCCTCCCACTGCTCCAGCAACAAGAGCTGTATAACCAACATACAAATGCATTGGGCGGAGTTCTAGTCCTGATACTTCAGATGCTTTTTTCGCTTGACACCAAGATGGCAAAACTGATTTGACTGTTTCAACTTTAGGTAAAGAAGCTGCTAGGGCTGTACCATTTAATCCCAAAGCATTGCCTGTAATCCGAATAAAACCACGAATAAAGACATCTTCTGGTAATAAATCTAAATTACCATCTTCTAAAGCCTCCATATGATGAAGTGGGATCAGAGTATATGCTTGCAGTTGCATCAAAGACAATCCTTGAGACTCACGAGCTTGGCGAAGTTGTTGGCTGATTTGACGCAGACTTAATGCATATTCTTCTGCTGCTGTTAGCTTATTTTGTTCGGCATCAGACTTTTGCTTATTGAGATTAAACCGCTTCATCCATGCTGTTGGAGATTTGGATTCTGGAGTTTTTGCTACATCTACAGATGTGTTCGTTTGTGCGGATAAATTCCCTAAATTTGATTTAACACTTGTTAACTGCTGTGCCGAATTTTGTAATTCTACTTGTTCAACGTTGCTGGAAATATTACTATCATCTGTCTGATGGTTACTATCTGTAACTTCCTTACTATGTGTTGCAAATTGGTGAAATGCTAAACCAATTGCTTCTCTACTGACAGCTTTAAATAAAATTTTAGCTTGTTCTGCCGACGATCCTAGCAACTGCTGTAAGGTAGCTAGAGCACGCCGATACACCTTACTGCGATGCAATTCTGCTTCAATATCACCAAGCAGCGATCGCAATTCATCTTGAGAAATTTCAATAGGATTTTTTCCGGGAATTGTTACTAAATATACAGGCGCTGTATTCATAATTTTAAGTCTCTTCCAGTACTGGAGCAGATAGTAGTTCCACCTGTATAATTTCTTCTACTATTGGCTAACTTATCCGGATTGTTATGTATTATTTTTTAACTTTGCTATCGGCTAATTTTGCATAATTAAATAGTATAAATTAGCCATAAATCTCAGGTAGAAAATACTTAAAAAACGAGAATATCAGTTATCTATTAACCTTTTCATTACCTGGGAACATACACTTGTTGAACAAAGTCATCCACCCATTGCATATATTCCACACCAGCTACATCTGCGACATCATTATGTTCTGCACCAGGAACTAAAATCAGCTTTTTGGCTTCAGGTGCAACTGCATATAGTTTTTGACTCATGAAAAACGGCACAGTTGAATCAGCAGTGCCATGAATGAATAACACTGGCATTTTCAACTTTGGTACTTTTTTAATTGATTCAAATCGCTGTGTCAGGATTAAATCGACGGGGAATATGCGAAACAAGTTCCTGTAAGCTACTACCTCTCGAATCGAGGTGAAAGAACTTTCTACAATTAGTCCAGCAGCATTGGGGTGTTTGAGCGCTAAATCAATGGCTATTGCACCACCCAAAGAATGCCCATAAATAAAAATGTGCCCAGGTGGAATCTGTAGTTGTTGTACCAAGTAATTCCACGCTGTAACGGCATCTTGATAAACTCTCATTTCATTGGGAAATGCACCTTCACTGCGACCGTAACCCCGGTAATCAATTAGCAGTACAGAAAATCCTAGTTGATAAAATCTATAAGCATGGTTAATATTGGCACCAATATTAACTCCGTTACCGTGTAGATATAACAACACTTTGGCATTTGGTTGTTTAGCTTTGAGCCACCAACCGTGGATGCGTTCTACTCGACGCGATCGGATCTGTACTGGTAGCCAAACTTCCTCATAAGCAAGATTAAAAAGTGCTGGTGTCTGTTCAACGATAGTAGAAGGAAAGAAGATAAACCGAGGTTGCTGAATAAAAAGCAACAAACAAAATGCCAAATAGGCGATCGCAGCAATAATACCGAAACAAAGTAGGAGTTTTAATAAAAAATCTAATGTTAGTTGCAGCTTATCTATGTTCATGTACGCGATTAAGTGAAATTACTAATACCTATAAACACAAAAATTTTCCTAACTGGTTGCTTCGTAGTTGTCCAGCTAGGATGAATGCGAACAGAAAAATTTTAATGAGTTTGAATCTTCAGTAATATTATATACAATTTTTACAAAACTTTACTGTCTGCGCGCTATTCATTATTCTGTTTAGCGTTCAGAATTGGGACAGTATTTTTCTCTCTTCGTTTTAATAAAGGATAAAGGTTTAGCAATGCTAAATCCTAGGAAAAATCCCTCTGGATTGGGAATTAGCGTTAACATTCCGCTTGACTAACGCTAATCAGCTGTACCCAGAGAGAATATTTTTTAATTGAACTGCTCTATCGTCATGAAATTTTTGGTTGACTGAGATGCCAAGTAGTTGATTGCTCATAAGCGTGAGCTACCTGAAACAGCTGATCTTCTCGCAACACCCTGCCAATTAGCTGCAATCCAATAGGTAGTCCTTGCTCATCGAACCCACAAGGCACGCTTAAACCTGGTAAACCCGCAAGATTAACAGGAATAGTCATCAAGTCAGTTAAATACATACTCAAGGGATCGGTAGTTTTTTCCCCGGCTTTGAATGCTGTAGTCGGAGCAGTAGGACAAACTAACACATCAACTTGTTCAAATGCTTTCTCAAAGTCTTCCTTAATCAGAGTGCGAACTTTTTGCGCTTTGAGATAGTAAGCATCGTAATAGCCAGCAGAAAGGGCATAAGTGCCAATCATAATCCGCCGTTTCACTTCTGTACCAAAACCAGAGGCGCGGGTACGAGTGTACATCGACAGCAGATTATCTGCATCAGGTACACGCAAACCATACTTCACACCATCATAACGAGCTAGGTTAGCGGAAGCTTCTGAGGGGGCAATGATGTAGTAGCTAGGTAAGCCATAGCGGAAGCGGGGACAGGAAACTACATGAATTTCTGCTCCCAAATGTTGTAATTGCTCGATTGCTTTGGTGACAGCTTTTTCTACCACTGAGTCCAAGCCTTCACCAAAAGTTTCTTTGATAATACCTATTCTGATTTTTTTCCTAGCTTTGAGGTCTGGTTTTAGACCAGCAGCATAATCGGGAATTTCTACTTTTAAGCTAGTAGAATCTTTGGCATCGTAACCTGCGATCGCGCTTAATAATATTGCCGCATCTTCTACTGTGCGCCCAAAAGGCCCTATTTGATCCAAAGACGAAGCATAAGCTACCAAACCGTAGCGAGAAACCAGCCCGTAAGTCGGTTTTAACCCTACTACACCGCAGAACGAAGCTGGTTGACGAATTGAGCCACCAGTATCCGAACCAAGGGCAACCACACATTCTTCCGCCGCGACAGCCGCCGCCGAACCTCCAGAAGAACCCCCTGGAACGCGCGACACATCCCAAGGATTAGCCGTGACTTGGTAGGCAGAGTTTTCTGTAGAACTGCCCATTGCAAACTCATCCAAATTGGTTTTTCCTACCATCACAGCGCCAGCATCTGCCAACTTTTGCGTTACCGTTGATTCATAAGGCGGCACAAAATTTTCTAAAATTCGGGAGGCGCAAGTTGTGGTAACGCCTTTGGTACAAAGATTATCTTTGATACCAATAGGAATTCCAGCTAACAGTCCAATTTCTTCACCAGCAGCGATTTTAGCATCCACTGCACGAGCCTGGTCTAACGCCTGCTGTGCAGTTACATACAAGAAACTGTGCAATTTTGGCTCTAATGCTTGGATGCGATCTAAAGCTTCTTGGGTAATTTCAACGGCAGAACGTTCTTTTTTAATTAGTTGTTCGTGCAACTCGCGGATGGATGCCATGATTGCTCCCTTTATGACTCAAGTCCTTGATTTTAGTACATTATGATTGGGCATAGGGAAGAGGCAGAGGGGCAGGGAGCAGGTGAGTCTACTTGCCGTCTTGGCGGTTTCCGTCACGATGGCAAAGTGGCGAACCCGAAGGGGTGCGGGGGAGAAGTTCCTCTCATAGGTGTAGGTTTTTCATCAAAGGGTGAGTTAGAACTCTCATTTGAACGCAGGAATAAGCTTTTTCTTCCTTGTCTCCTTTGTTCCCCTTGTCGTCCATGTCCCCCTGCTCCTGATCCTCTCATCTCCCCTTATCCCGTATTATTCGTGTAAGAGTATAGCAGTGTTAACTCTCTAATAGATTGTGTAGTATGGTCATTGCCTGACTTACAATTCAGATAACTTTATAAATTAACGCATCTCATAAATCTACTTAAGAACTTAATAATATGGTCAAAATAGTTATACGTAAATCCTTGGGCGAACAAAATGTTTATGACATTGGGGTTGAGTTAGACCATAATTTTGCCATCAAAAATGGTTTGATAGCTTCCAATTGTTTTAATAAATCTCATTCTACTGCTTATGGTTATGTAACTTATCAAACAGCATATTTAAAAGCTAATTTCCCATTGGAATACATGGCGGCGCTGTTGACGGCTAACAGTGGCGACACGGATAAGGTGCAGAAATATATCTCCACCTGTATAAGTATGAACATTCAAATCGAGCCGCCAGACATTAATCGCTCTGGGGTGGATTTTACGCCCGTAGCAGGAAAAATCTTGTTTGGATTTTCGGCGGTTCGGAATGTGGGACAAAATGCGATCGCTTCTATTTTAGAAGCCAGAAATGAAGGTGGAGAGTTTAAATCCTTGGGGGATTTTTGCGATCGCGTGGATCTGCGCGCTGTGAACCGTCGAACTTTAGAGTCGCTAATCTCTTGTGGTGCTTTTGACAAAATCCAACCCAATCGTCACCAATTAATTCAAGATTTACCTTTAGTTTATGAATGGGCGCAATCCCGCGCTAAAGATCGAGCTAGCGGTCAAGGAAGTATTTTTGATTTATTAGGGGGATTTAATACTACTAATACTAATACTAAAACTGCCAATAATGCATTTGAAATGGCTCCTAAAGCTCAAGCTGTTTCTGATTTTCCTCCCCAAGAAAAGTTACGGATGGAAAAAGAACTTTTAGGGTTTTATGTGTCAGACCATCCCCTGAAATCTCTGAAACAATCATCTCTAGTTTTAGCTCCAATTAACCTATCGCAGCTTGGCGAACAAAGGGAAGATACGCTGCTTTGTGCAGTTGTCATGCTTAATGGTGTGAAAAAAGTCATCACCAAGAAAGGCGATCCAATGGCAATTTTACAAATCGAAGATTTAACTTCCCAATCAGAAGCAGTTGTCTTTCCGAAAAATTACGAACGTATTAGTTCTCTATTACAAGTTGATGCGAGATTGATTATTTGGGGTAAAGTAGACCGACGCGACGACCAAACTCAATTTATTGTGGAAGATGCTGAAGTAGTTGATACCGTAAAACTAGTAATGGTAGAACTAACTCCTCTACAAGCAGTCAATATTGAAGAACGCGATCGCCTCAGAAATATTTTGAAAGAACAATCAGGAGACAAAGCAAAAATACCTGTGATTGGCGTAGTACAAGCTGGTAATTCTCGTCAACTTGTCCGTTTTGGTCGGCAATTTTGGGTACAAGATTCTCTTAGCACAGTTATAGCGCTTCAAAATGGCAGATTTCCGGCTCAGATCAAACCCCTTACTGGTAGTTGAATACCGGAAATCACAAGTAAAACACGTCTCATTAAAGACTATGTTTACAGCTTAATTACTGATAATTGTTGAATTAGCTTGACACAAGGTTTATCGCTCCGTCAACAGTATATAGCCGGAGATAAAAGGCTATTGAGTCTGTTTTTTGGTTACTTATGCGGATGATGTCTTCCTTCAATGCATGGTATCTTTTGATGCTATGCCATTTAGGCAATAGTCAGGGGAAGGAGCTAAGACTTGATGATCGTTAATGATCTAACTAAATTTGTCTCATATTGTAAAAGAATTCAACCCCAAACGCAGGAAGATATCAAGAAATTTTTTGAAGGGGTAATTTTTTTTCCCTATGACAAAGAACTTCTACTACAAGCCTATTTATTTCTCAATCTCAACCAATTATTTCCATCATGCTCTGAATTGTTGCTCTTTGAAAAGTCACCAATTGCAGACTATACTGACTTGGGAAAATGCGATTTTGTTTATCTAACAAATCAAGGGAATTTATTCTTAATAGAAACTAAATTTATTGATACAGAAGCAACGGGAGCCACAGAGAGAAAAAGAAGAAATAAGCATAGAAACAAAGTTTTTGAGCAAGTTATTACTCTAAAAAGCCGATTTAGTGAATATTGGCATATCAGAACTGAGCAATTAGAATGTGGTGTATTTACAACAGATCCAGAAGTTGAATGGCGAGGTAATGGTATGAATGTAATCACAAAATCAGTAACAATAGAACATCTCGAAGAATGGCGGAGAAATTATCAAATAAATAACTATAATAATCGATGTGATTCATGAAATGACTGGCGTATGTAAGTCATAGTCAAGAAGATTATTCGATTTGTAACTGGCTTCATCAAAGTTCAATATTAGTTCTATAAAGTTATAATTTTGCGCTTCATTTAGCTGTTAATTGCTCGCATAACTTGTTTCTAGAATAGGTTTTTCCTCTTCCCCCAATAATTAGCGGCTCTATCATATACAGAGGTAATAATTAATTCCGTAACCTTGTTTGTTTTGATGATTCACAGACTATTCTCCGAAATTTAAATCTCTACACACTTATGGTTTTGGAGATCGTCTATTTCAGTCTAATCAAAGCTCCTGTAAGCCTGAAAAATCCAGGTGCAAACCTCAGATACAAAATTTATAGTACAAAAATACTATTTTGCAGTTAAAATGCCTAAACAGCCAATTAGTCTTGTGAGAGGAATGATGAGAGAAATCAAAGACAGCGACCAAAAGCCCCTTGCTACAGCGCTTGCAAAGTCACAAGCCAAAACAATAACTACTGCGATCGCGCCATTGCAAATTCCAGAGGACGATCTTGGTAATGAATGGGAATGTTTATTTGCACAAGTACAAAGCATCAATCAAATGGCTGCACAGTTAGAAGCAATGATTTTAGAGTTCAAAGCGACAGCCAGCAAACTGCAAGAGAAAGGCAAGCCATACAAAAGTATTTGTCAGTATGCACCAGTTAGCGTCCCTTGGGTACTACAAAAGCCAGATGAGTCATTCCTGCTGACAATGCGAAAAGTAGATATCTTCCAACCAGAAAGAGAAGCAGCACAGCTAGCACAGCAACTGCGCCAGCAAAACCGCAAAAAAGAATCGCGATCGCAATGAATGCAGATCGAGTGTGGGGAGTGGCGGAGAAATAAATAATAACCATTGACCCTTGACTGTTGACAAATGCCCAACTTTCAAAACATTATTAATCAACAAATCTTAAAGATATGAAGTTGCAACTACAGCCCAACCCATAAACTGTAAAAGTTATGCTGATTAAAGTGGTAGTCGATTGTTGTTTCTCACAGTCGTTAATGCCACACGCCATTGCAGTCTGCAAAAACTTTATTTTCGAGGCGCAAAGGCGAAACAGCCCTAATAGTTGCACTGACGAAAATTAATGATAGTGCAATATTGGGCAAGATTAATCAGCACATAAAAGAGGTCAGGAAAAAGTGTTAAGAACTCTTGTGGTGATCGTTATTGGTTTTCTACCATCGCTGTTTTCCTTGTGGATCATCCGTAAAACTCATTTGCGAACACGCATAAGAATGAGACAAGCAGCCATGAACGTTGCAGGCGTGCAAGCTAGGCAAACTATTAGGCCAATCGATGGCGATGCCTGCGGCAACGCCTTTGGGGAACGCTACTATCTAGAAGGAGTAGGTTACTTAGTTGGCGACATCAGCTGCAAATTTAATGCTAGATCTGGCTATATCCGCTGTGCTGTCAATCCTGACGGGCCGTGTCAGGGATGTCGTCACTATGAACCCAGAGAATTAGCTAGGAGCGAACATAAAGCTTAAAAATACTTAACTTGTGATTTTTTCTTCATAGCCAAGCCTATTAAACCATCCCCTCCGCGATAACATTTTCATAAAAAATATATATTTTTGTATACTCATTAATATTTTATAAGCAAATGTTACTACCCATTAATTAAGTAAGCTTTTTGCGCAATTAAGTTGATTCAAATATTTTTGTAACATATAACAAAATATTCACTTGTCCGATCAACTGTAATCGGCTATAAATTCTATGACAATTTATTTTTACAGCGTTCGCGAACAATATGGTTGTTTCTCCAACTTTTCACCGCATGGTTTTGAGTTAGATGAGTTATATTGGCCTACCAGCGAACACTATTTTCAAGCACAAAAATTCGTTGGCACTTTGCATTTAGAGCAAATTCGGTTAGTCAAAAGTCCTAAAGATGCAGCGAGAATGGGGCGTGAAAGAAGTCGTCCCTTGCGCCCAGATTGGGAAGAAGTAAAAGATGACATTATGCGCATGGCGGTATTACGCAAATTTGAAACTCATGCAGATATCAGGGAAATACTACTAGCGACAAATAATGAAGAAATCATCGAAAACTCTCCTATTGACTTTTACTGGGGTTGTGGCTCTGATGGGAGTGGTAAAAATATGCTGGGGATAATTTTAATGGAAGTGAGAGAAATACTGCGATCGCGCTAAACTCTAGAGATGGGAATAGATCTGCAACATAATTTTTTTATTTTGTTTTCCATCTCTCAAAAATTTCTCAAATAAGTATTGATGGGTATTGATAATACCAATTTCCCAATAGAATGCAACCGTTCAATTTTAGCAGCGTAGTTACCCAGCCCATGACTACCATGCATCTGTCGCAAACATTATTTGAATTGCTATATCATTTACAGGAAAGTTAAATATCTTTAATTTTTAAATATATGCTTCTCAGGGGATTATAAAAATTATGTCTCTCTCAAAAAATCATAAGAGATATTGTAAATGGTTTTGGGATGAATCCTTAGGAGGGGAATACGATGATTGGGGTACTAGTACTTACTTGATGGAAGTAGGGCATGATTTATATGCCTTGAGACAAATAGAAATTTATGAAAACGGTAATATATTGTTTTATGATAGCAGCCACTTAGCAGATAACTATGGAATGTTATGCGATAAACAATTTAATGAAGAGGATCTGCAAGAATTTGCAATTAATAAAGCAGAATTTGAAGAAATTTGGAACAGCAAAATCCCGATGAATCGTTCCACAGTTAATATGACACAAGAATAGACTGCTTGCATGAAGATTTAGCGAGAAGTTTGGGAATACTAAAAGATATCATCAAACTTTACAGGACTTGGTTGATGTCTACAGATGGAAACAATACAGATCCCTTAAAAGTTTCAAAAAAATATGAAAAGCTCACCAAGCGCAACACCATTATCCATGAATTTAACCAAAGTTCATCAGAAATCAGTCTTTCACTAGCAAGTAAAGATCTGCTATCAGAAGCATCTAAACTTCTGCATCAAGGAGTTAAACAGCAACAAGCTGGGGATTTAAATGCGGCAATTAAGTCTTTAGAAGAATCTCTAGTGCTGTTTCAAGCATTAGGAAATTCCCGGAAACAGGAGAAAGTGCTTTCCTTGCTAGCATTAACAGCTTATACCTCAGGGAGTTACCAGAAAACTATCTCCTATTGCGAACAATGTCTTTCTTTAATGACTGACACCTCAGATCTAGCGGTGCGGATGCAGATATTTTCTCATTTGGGGAATGCTTACCGCCACCTCAACAACTATGAAAAAGCTATTCAGTTTTTGGAAGAGAGTTTAAAAATCACCCAGCAGCAGCAAGATCGGCGCAGTCAAGTAGCGGCTTTAAATAATCTGGGTTTGGTTTATAAAGCTGTAGGTAAAGTTGCACAAGCAATTGAGTATCAAGAGCAAAGTTTGAAAATTGTCCGAGAACTTCAAGACAATTGGGGTGAGGAACAAGTATTGAAAAATTTGGGTAATACTTGGTATGCATTAGACGATTATCCAAAAGCGATCGCTTACTATGAAAAGTGTTTAGACTTATCTCGTACCCTGAAAAATCTGCGTAGTGCCGTGTATGTACTCAAGAATCTGGGTAACTCCTGCTATGCTTTAGGTGATTATGCCAAAGCTATTATTTATTACGAAGAGCGCTTGCAATTAGCCAGAGTAATTCAAGACAAGCGTAGTGAGGAACAGTCTTTAGGAAGTTTAGGAGTTGCTTGTGAAGCTTTGGGTGATTATTCTAAAGCAATTACCTACCACGAACAACGTTTGTTCTTAGCTAGAGCTATCAACGATGTTCGCACTCAAGAACAAGCTCTTGCCAGTCTCAAACTTGCTTGTTACGCCTTAGGCGATTATGCCAAAGCAATGCAATATCAAACGACAGAGTTTGACTAGAAAAAACTTTTACTTTGCTCGTGACTGATGGTTGCTGAAATCAACCGATACAACTGATACAATAAAGGTTCTGTAAATCACAATTTTCAGCAACAGTTGATTTCTAAACAATCTCCTACAAGAGAAGTATTGCCCTCAGATTAGACAGGTGGTATTTACCCCAACTTTCAAATTGTCATGAGCAGCGAAACCCAACTCAGCCTATTTGACGACTCAAGTTTCAACCAAAGCCAAAGAGATCTGATTCCCACAGACAGCAAAATTCCCATACCTCCCAACACATATACCAACATGACTGAGTTGGCACAGCATTGCAATCAGTGCCACCGTTGTGGGTTAGGAAACAGCCGCACTCATGCTGTCGTTGGACGCGGAAACCTGAAAGCACCAATTATGGTTGTAGGGGAAGCACCAGGCCAACACGAAGACGAGACAGGTTTACCATTTGTCGGCAAATCAGGGCAGTTGCTAGAGAAAATTTTGGCATCAGTGAATCTCAGCACTGAGCATGATGTATATATTGGCAATATTAATAAATGTCGCCCGCCAGAGAATCGAGTCCCAACTACTGAAGAAATGGCGGCTTGCCTGCCCTATTTACTTGAACAAATTCGCTTAGTCGATCCAAAAATTATTTTGTTAACTGGTGCAACTGCGGTTAAAGGCTTAACTGGCGATAAGCGTGGTATTACCAAAATCCGCGGACAGTGGATAGAGTGGCAAGGGCGTTTGTGTATGCCAATTTTTCATCCTTCCTACTTACTGCGCAACCCTTCTCGCGAAGTTGGCAGCCCTAAATGGCTGATGTGGCAGGATATACAAGCTGTACGTGCGAAATACGATGAGATTCGTTAAAAAAGTTTACCAGGCATCCGCACACTTCCTGCCTGGCAATCCCGCAGCCACAGATTAATTGCTTGTGCAACCGTACTTTTACTGCTATCCCTTGGGGGGGTTGGTGGTTGCTGCTTGGGAGATGAACCAGTTTGAGTAAACATCATAACCAAACGCCAACTACTTTGAGTTTTAGTCAAAAACAGCCAGTGGAATTCTTGTAATTCCACCGCTTTCGCTCCTATATACTGCCGTTCTAAAGTAGTAAAGAAAACTTGCTCTACTCCTGCTCCTACACTTTTAGAGGTATCTGTAGTGTCAATCCCAGGATTTAGAGGCAAGGGTGTAAACTCAGGTCTACCTGCTAATAACATATAGCTGTAAACTTCACTATTTCTGCTCAGACGGCGGGCACGCTGCGTCACGCGATTGGTGTAACTAGGTAAATCTCGCAGCAAATAAGTAGTTAAAGTTTCTAGGTTTTGTTCGATGCAAGCAGACCCAGGCTGATTATTAACCACACCCTTATCTGATAGCGAAGAGGGGTTCTGTGAGAACGCTAAGTTATCAATACTATTTGCGATGACTAAAGAAAGGCAGAGGACAGAAGGCAGAAGGTGAGGCAGCCCCCGTCTACAGCCCTTCGGGCATCCTTCGGCGGGCGGTTCCCGTCGATGGGGGACTGCCGTTCTCCGAAGGAGTTCTCGCAGAGTACCCGAAGGGCAGAAGATTGTAGAAAAAAATTTTTCCACGCCAGTTGCTACAACGGGGGGAACCCCAACGGACACTTGCTTCAAGTCGGCAGAGCCGCCCAACGCAGTGTCCTCCGCAACGCACTGGCTCCTCTGCCAAAAAGGTTTAAAGCCCACGCCAGTTTGACGGCAGCTGCTACAAGTTGGGGAACCCCAACGGACAGTTTGACGCCAGTTGCGACAACGGAGGAAACTTCCGCAACGCACTGGCTCCTCAAGTCGGCAAAGCCGCCCACGCAACTGGCTCCTAAATTGATTTATAGAGTTCCCTTCTGCCTTCTTTATAACTGCCTTCATGCCACTGTGGTTAACTCCTCAGAAATTCTTTTCCAAGCTAACTCAGGGTCAGCAGCAGTGGTAATCGGACGCCCAATTACTAGGTAATCTGCACCTGCTTTGATTGCTTGTGCTGGGGTAAGCGATCGCTTTTGATCGGCTTTGTCTGCCCAAGTTGGCCGAACTCCCGGACAAACTAACAGAAAATCATCCCCGCAAGTTTGCCGCAGCTGTGCCACTTCTTGGGGCGAACAAACTGCCCCATCCAACCCAGTTTCCTGTGCCAATAATGCCATTTCTAGGGCATATTCTGGCAATTCTAGAGGAATTTTTAAATCAAAGGCTAACTGTCTGGCAGAAATGCTCGTCAACAGGGTAATAGCAATTAATTTTGGTGGTTGAACTCCCGCGTGTGCTGCACCTGTTTGCACTGCCTCAGTTGCGGCTTTTAAGGCATCCTTACCAGCAGTAGCATGAATTGTTAGCAAATCTACCCCATAACGAGCCGCAGCCTGACAAGCGCCAGCAACGGTGTTGGGGATGTCGTGAAACTTTAAATCCAGGAAAATGTGCTTTTGCCGGGATTTTAGCAATTCTAGAATAGTCGGCCCAGTGCTGGTAAACAACTCCAAACCAACTTTCCAGAAATCAACTTGGGGAAGCCGATCTACAAGAGCGATCGCACTCTGCAAATCTGACACATCCAAAGGTACAATAATTCGCTGTTCGGCGTTCATGGTACTAAGCGCACAAATTTGTTTTTCCCTACTTGCAGCACTCTGCCAGATAATTCCTCAGGTTGGGCAAATGTGGTATCCACATTAGTAATGCGATCGCCATCTAAATACACCCCACCTTCTTGAATTTTCCGCTTACCTTCGCCGCTACTTTTGCACAAGCCACTGGCATTCAGTAGGTAAGCCAACTTGACGGGAAACTGGGGTATGCCAGCTAAAGAAAATTCTGGGACTGCACCTGCTTTACCACCGCTATCGGCTGCTTCTTTCGCCTTACTTGCTGCCGCTTCCCCGTGATATTGTTTCACAACTTCCCATGCTAGAAGTAATTGGCGATCGCGTGGGTTTGGGGGCAATTTCTCCAAAGCTAAATCTGTTAGTAGCTCAAAATACTGTTCTAGCAGGTTATCTGGTACTCCCTGCAACTTTTGATATTTATCGGATGGATGTTCTGATAAGCCCACATAATTATCTAGGGACTTAGACATTTTTTGCACGCCATCCGTACCAATTAGAATCGGTAGCAGTACTCCAAACTGGGGCTTTTGCCCAAAATGACGTTGTAAATCTCGCCCTACCGCAATGTTAAATTTCTGGTCAGTTCCGCCTAACTCCACATCCGCCTCAACAGCCACCGAATCATAGCCCTGCATTAACGGATAAAGGAACTCATGGAGGAAAATCGGATTCTCTTTTTTATAACGTTCTGCAAATCCTTCCTTGGCTAACATCTGCCCCACCGTCATCGTCGAGAGTAACTCTAAGATTTTTCCCAAATCCAGGCGGGAGAGCCATTCGGAGTTGTACCGTATCTCTAATCTGCCAGGTGTGTCAAAATCCAATATAGGACGTACTTGATCGAGATAAGTCTGGGCATTTTGCGCTACCTCTGCCTCTGTCAGTTGGCGACGCACCTCAGATTTACCAGTCGGATCGCCAATGCGAGCCGTAAAATCCCCAATAATTAGAACTGCTGTATGACCTGCATCTTGAAAAGCTCGCAGTTTTCTTACCGGTATGCTATGACCAAGATGAATATCAGCACCTGTTGGATCGATGCCCAATTTGACCCTTAAAGGTCTGCTTGTATTTGCCAAGCGCTTTTCTAAGCTTTCACTTTCGCTGTCAGCATCAGTTGGTTGTGGGAAAATTTCCACAATCCCACGACGCAACCAAGCAAAATCTTGCACCATACTAGGAGATTCGCTATTAATTAAGTTTTGGGCTGAAGAAGTTAGGTTGGTTGTATTCACTGGCAATTTGTCCGTTCTCTTATCTGCCAAACTACTATAATTGCAAAAAATCAACCGCCTTGCTTCGCCAAATCAATTACATTTATATTTACAAGTGAGGAAGTGAAATCGCCGTGTCGTCTAGGACTTTTGAAGACAAGGAAGCCCAAAATAAGGCTTCATCAGGTTTTGAGTTTTTGAAAGGAGTAGGTCAGGTAGCTGGCGGAACTCTATTATCAATCACGATGCTGACAAGTTCAATTGTAGCGGGTGGATTGGTGGGCTTGGCTATTAGTTTCCGTAATTTGCCGGATGTCAGGCAATTACGTAACTTCTTTCCTTCAGAAACTACTTATATTTATGACTTAAAAGGCAAACTCTTAACAAGCGTTCATGGGGAAGCTAACCGAGAAGTTGTACCTCTAGATAAAATTTCCCCAAATCTGAAACGGGCAGTCTTAGCAAGCGAAGATAGTCATTTCTACAATCACCACGGTATAAATCCTACTGGTGTGGGTCGTGCCATAGTTGTTAACTCGATAGCTGGTGGAGTCAAAGAAGGCGGCTCTACCATCACCATGCAGCTGGTGAAAAATATATTTTTATCTCAAAAGCGAGCCTTTACCCGCAAGTTAGCGGAAGCAGTGTTGGCAATTCGCTTAGAGCAAATTCTTTCCAAAGACCAAATATTGGAAATGTACCTCAATCAAGTTTATTGGGGTCATAACAACTATGGCGTGCAAACAGCAGCACGCAGTTACTTTAACAAGTCTTCAGAATTTTTAACGATCGGTGAATCGGCGATGATGGCCGGTTTGATTCAAGCACCAGAAGAATTTAGCCCATTTGTCAGCATGAAGCTGGCCAAACAGAAACAAAAGGAAGTTTTAGGGCGAATGCTGGACTTGAATTGGATTAGTCAGCAAGAGTACGATGATGCCCTCAAGCAAGAAATCAAACTTGGTAAGATTAGGTCGTTTCAAGGTAGTGCCTTACCTTATGTGACTAATACTGTAGCCCAAGAATTAGCGAAGAAGTTCGGGCGCGATGCACTGCTCAAAGGTGGAATGCGAGTCCAAACCACAGTGGATGCTGACTTCCAAAAAATGGCAGAGCAAACGGTTGCTAAGTGGCATGAAACACTCCAAGGCGAAGGTTTATCTAAAAATCAAATGGCCCTGGTGGCAATTGACCCCCGGACGCATTTTGTCAAAGCTTTGGTAGGTGGCGTAGATCCTAAAACTAGCGAATTCAATCGTGCTACCCAAGCTCAACGTCAGCCGGGTTCTTCTTTCAAGCCTTTTGTTTATTACACCGCCTTTGCTTCTGGAAAGTTTACACCAGACACAACTGTTGTAGATGAGCCAGTTAGTTATCGAGATGGTGACGGTTGGTACTATCCGAAAAACTATGATGGTAGTTTTGGCGGAGCAATGTCAATTCGTACTGCTCTCTCACAGTCGCGCAATATCCCCGTAATCAAGGTAGGTAAGTCTGTGGGGATGAATAAAGTGATCGAAACTTGTCGCACCTTGGGGATTATGAGTCCAATGGAGCCTGTGACTTCTTTGCCTCTAGGAGCAATTGGTGTCACACCTCTAGAAATGGCTAGTGCCTATGCTACCTTTGCCAATTATGGCTGGCAGTCACCACCAACGGTAATTGCCCGTGTTACTGATAGTAGCGGTAACGTTCTCCTAGATAACACACCGAAACCCCAGCTAGTTCTCGATCCTTGGGCATCGGCAGCAATTATTAATGTTATGCAATCGGTAATTACCAGTGGTACTGGTAAAAATGCTGCTATAGATCGCCCCGCAGCCGGTAAGACAGGCACAACATCCTCAGAAAAAGATATTTGGTTTGTAGGTACAGTGCCTCAGTTAACTACTGCTGTTTGGGTGGGTAGGGACGACAATAGACAATTAGCCCACGGTGCTACTGGTGGTGTCATGGTAGCTCCCATCTGGCGAGACTTTATGCAAAAAGCACTGAAGGATGTACCTGTAGAGAGCTTTAAATCGCCCTCTCAGTTTACTCGCCCTAAATCCCAATAATTTCAGGTTATGGATTTTGGATTAATTGCCAATCCAAAATCCAAAATTTATCAGGGCTGTTTTTCTAGCTCGGCTTTCATCCTCTGTAGAGTCAGATGCATTTGGTCAAACATTTGCTGAGGAGTAACCCCAAACTGACCTAGCTGAGTTTTCATCTGTTCCATAGTCATTTGTGCCATGAAATCTTCTGAGAGCTCAAAGCGCTTCATAAAGATGCGATAGCGATCCATCATGGCTTCCATTTGCTCAATAAACAGCTTTTTGCCCTCGCGGTCAAATTTACCGTAGTTGTTACCAAGCTTGATTAGTGCTTGATAATCTTCAAACAGCTGTTTCGCTTCTTGCTGAACTATCTCAGAGTCAAAGAATCCCATTTTGTTTAATATTCAACTGAGTGCTAACACCCAGTAAATTATGGTTTTGCTTATATTTTTATTCTAATCTAGGGTACTAATCTAGGGAATAAGCTACGGTTTGATTACGGTTATTTACCCAAATTTCAACACTTGACTCAAGACTGTTGTCGCGCTACAAACAAACTTAATAAAGCGGCTATACTCACAGATGTTGCCAGCGATGTGGGATTGGCATTTTTACCTGGGATAATGTTCAACTTGGCAGCATACTTTAAAGCTAGCGGATGTTGGGGATTTAGCTTTAAAGCTTGACGAATATAAACTGTTGCCATTCCCGGAAAATTTTGTTGAAGATGCACAACTCCGAGTAATGCATGATAGTCACTGTTTTTTGGTTCTAGCTTGATAGCATCGCGCAGTTCTTCTACCGCTCTTGTCCAGTTTGCTAGGTTGGCATACTGAATACCTCGTTGGTAATGACGTTGAGCATATTTTTTCAGAACTGGTTGAACATTATTGCTTTCTTTTAATCTCACTTTCACTGGCTAGGCTCTAACTTGCAGATTAATGGGAATCGGTACTATTGGCTGCAAAAAATCAACGAAAAATTTATAATTTTATTTTTTTGCTGAAGATTCATTCAGCTAAAATCAAGCCCTAAATGTATTAATATTTTGAAGATTTTTTTGCGGCTTATGTATTACAGGATAATACAGAGAAGAAGATGAAATATTGTAAGAAACACATAAGATGCTCAGTAGTTTCTCTCAGAAGATTTGATCTGAATATACCTTACTTACGATCAGGCGATCGCCTATAGCTGAAATCAATACAATATATTTATATATTCGCTGTTAAGTAGGAGAGCGCTTGTGCTGCATTTGCCTGGGTGCTTTGCTACTATGACTATTTAATTGCAGGAAATATGGTAGTGGTAGATTAGGGAATATGTTAACTAAGCGCAAAAGCCGCAGCGTTGCCGCTATTTTAGCTTTTTCGGGTACGCTGACAATTTCAGGATTACATAAGTTTTATTTGGGACAGCCTGTTTGGGGAGTGTTATACGTTTTGCTTTCTTGGACTCCCATTCCCAAGGTAGCTAGCGCCATTGAAGGAGTTTGGTACTTAGCTCAAGACGAAGAAGCTTTCGATCGCAATTTTAATTTTGGTAAGTCAGCAATCAAGAGTTCGCAACAAGTCAGCAATCATGTTGGCGCACTGGCGGAAGCTTTGCGCGAGTTAGATGCGTTGCGCCAAGATGGACTAATTTCTGAGTACGAATTTGAGCAAAAGCGCCGCCAGTTGCTAGACCAAATTTCTTAATGACAGCGAAAATTATGAAAAATTGGCTACCTTTAAATTCTAGGTTGCAAAAACTTCGTGCCAAGCTGCTCAACGACCCATACTACAGATTACAATCTGGGGAAGAACTTCAGTTGGCGATACAACTAGGTATTCAAATTGATGCCAATCAAGCAACTGTAGATGATTGGTTACGCTTACCTGGATTGTCAATTCACCAAGCGCGATCGCTCGTCGAACTTTCACGTTCCGGTGTTAAATTTTACTGTATAGAAGATATTGCTGCGGCTTTAGCGATTCCCGTGCAGCGATTAGCGCCAGTCAAGCCACTGCTGAATTTTGTTTACTATGACGAAGAATCTTTAGAATGTCCTGCACCTTTAGTTAATCCAAATGTAGCGACAGTTGAACACTTAGCAAAAATACCTTTTATTGATATCTCTCTGGCGCAAGCAGTCGTGCAAAATCGTTTATCGGCTGGGCCTTACCGCAACTTAATTGATTTTCAGCAGCGTTTGGCTCTACCACCAGATGCGATCGCTCAGTTAATGTATTATTTAAGATTTTGAGTAATCAGTTATCGGCTGTTAACTGTTAACTGATTACTAACTAATTAAATAAATCCAAATCGGTTGAGCGGCCAAAAGCGAAATGTGGCTCGACCAATGATATTTTTTTTCGGTAAAAAACCCCAGTAGCGAGAATCGTTACTATCGTTACGATTATCACCCATAACAAAAAACTCGCCTTCGGGAACTGTGTGTGGCGGGTAAGGATTATTTGGTGGTTCAGCAATGTAGTCTTCTTGCAAAGCTTTACCGTTGAGGTAAACTTTCCCCTGCGCAACGCTGACTACTTCTTTTGGTTCGCCAATTACCCGCTTAATAAAAGCTTGGTCTTGAGGATATCCCCGACGTTGAAGTTCTTCTGGTGGCTGAAAAACAATAATGTCCCCAGTTTTGGGAGGGTGAAAACGGTAAGAGATTTTTTCGACAACCAGGCGATCGCCTGTATGTAAGGTGGGTAACATTGAATCAGAAGGAATGTAGCGCGGTTCGGCAATAAAAGTCCTAATCGCAAATGCCAAACATAAAGCGATCGCAATTAAAATTAGATTTTCCTGCGAACTACGCCATATTTTTGACGACGCTGGAGTATCTTTTACATCACTTTCGTGAGAAGCCATAGAATTTTTCAGCCAGTTAAAAAAGTGGAACAAATACCTTGATTATTTAGACGGTCAAGGTATACTTGTAATCAATCTAGAGTTTCCGCAAAAACCCTTACAAGCATTAATAATCGGGCTATCGCATCTACCAATTATAGGCAAAAACGCTGAGAATAACCTAAAGCCTGTCTAATCCGATACAAGCTAAAGATTAGGTATAGCAAGTAGGTAATTCCAATACCATTACCTAACTTTTGCAATTATAAGGCAAGGTTTTAGAACATTCTCCGTTTTATTGTCTACTCCTGAAAAGTAAGCTAGTTGCCGACTGGTGGAGCGATACAGCCAGTCGGTTTTTTCTTATCTGACTCGAACACCAAGCTGTTTATCCCAGTGGAGTGGTTTATCTGCTTTTTGTAGAGGAGATTCTGGTATTTGACCTACCGATACACCATAAGGCCAGCTTGGGGGACAGATAGCAATATAACGGGCATAGCCTCCTAAACCTCCTTTAAATTTAGGATATCCAATTGCTACGAGCGCACCTGTTTCCGGTACGCGATCGAGATTGGTCACACCTTCGGCTTGAGTATAGCCGTTATGCAACAACCATGCTTCTCCTTCCAAGGTTGGCGTACTATCTGTATCCAGGGGTTCATGTCCGTGAAACAAGATATGACGTTGTAAGTGTAGGAACTTGAGAGCATCAAGACTTACCCCAGGAAACTTAGTTCTAGTAGCTAGTTCTGGATTTGGCCATTCCTTAGACCAGTCAGAACGCACAAACACAACCGAGCCTTCAGGAATCCTACCATGCCTGCGTTCCCAAGCCTGAATGTCCTTCACCATAAGATGATAGTTCGGGTTTTGAGCTACTTTGTCTTGGATGGGAATCACTACCAAAGGACGCACAGCAAATGTTGCAGGTAACTCATCAATAGCCGGATAATTAGGATTCCAATGTGCAGGCGGATCGAGTTGAGTACCTAATTGATCGGTAGATAAGTCATAATGGGTAGCTTCAAAGCCATCTTTTTTGTAATTATATGGTTGCAGAGTTTTAGGATTAATTGTAGGTTCAAATTTAGAAGTACCAAATCCTGACCATACAGGAATATTAGGTGTAATTGTATGGGTAAGGTCAACATATTTGGCTGTTTTTAAAGACTGTTGATATACCTGCCATAAAGGAGGTTGGGGTTGCGGTTGTGCAGCATTAATGGATAAGCACAGCAGCAGGGTAAAGAAGATTGCTAAACATAAAAAGCCAAATTTTTGCATACAGTTTGCTCTCAATAATGAGCAATACAATCACTCAACTAAAATTTCATGCAAGTTAATAATTTGCAATAAAAACTTAGTCAAATGATAAAAGTATCATATCGCCTTCTCGTGCTGCTTTAGTAAAAAACTGGCATAACTGATTATATAAATTAAGATAATGTGGCTCCATATAAGCTCTGCTTTCACGATCGTCAAATAGCCGATCGCAACGCTGTTGCAAGTCATCAAAGGATATATGATTTAACACTTCAGCTATCTCTTGAACTTCATTGACTGTAAAATAACGTACCATGCCATAAGTTGCTTCCCAATGTGTTGCTGTCCCTCCCATGAATACCTAATGAAGCCAAGTTCTAATATTAGTTTTGTGTTCCTTGTATGGAAAATCTCCTGTGAAAAGGAAGTAAAGTGACTGCCAGTACTTATCAAGGTCTAGATAGCGATCGCTATTTTTTAATGCTTCAAAATAGGCATAAATTTCTTCATCCGTTTCAAGATTGTCATCAAAATAAATGCTTGCATAGACAACATGACTATGTAACTTTTCAAACTCTTCAGGTGTAACGCGTCTGTAACGAAGTTCGATACCCATATAAACAAAAACTGTTTATCAAAAAACTCAACTTTTACAAGGTAAAAATTACTAATTAGGATATAAGATCTCTAGGTAATAAATATGATTTTTCAATATACAGATGCATTTGTCACAATAGCAACTGTGAGTTTTGAAACTGTAGTGAGTTTCTATACACAGCTTTTGGCTCAAAATCCTACAAGTCTGATTCCTAATGTTTATGCTGAATTTCTATTTTCTGGTTTACGGTTAGGAATTTTTAAACCCAAAAGCACACACGAGGCTGAATTTGAAACTACAGCCAAAAGTAAGATAAGTTTATGTTTAGAGGTGAGTAACTTGGAAGCGGCGATCGCTCATCTTACGGCCTTGGGGTATCCCCCACCTGGAAATATAACAATTGCTTCCCACGGTAGAGAAATCTATGCCTATGACCCCGATGGCAATCGTTTGATTCTACATCAAGCAGCTACACAGAGTCATAGCACGAAGGACAAATAACAAATAACAAATGACCAATGTCTCTAACTCAAAACTATAAATTAAACATTATCCAATGGTATCCAGGTCACATTGCTAAGGCTGAAAAGAACCTCAAAGAACAGCTAAAGCGAGTAGATGTGGTACTAGAAGTACGAGATGCGCGGATTCCCTTAGCGACACACCATCCCCAAATTAATGAGTGGGTGGGAACTAAGACGCGGTTGTTAGTGCTGAATCGATTAGATATGATTTCTCCGCAAGTGCGATCGCTCTGGACAGATTACTTTAAACGTCAGGGAGAAGTAGCTTATTTTACCAATGCTCAACACGGTAAAGGTATAACAGCTGTGTTAAAAGCAGCACAAGCAGCAGGAGTAGAACTCAATCTAAGAAGACGCGATCGCGGAATGTTACCTCGTCCAGTTCGTGCGGTGGTGATTGGTTTTCCTAATGTGGGTAAATCAGCGTTAATTAACCGTTTGTTGGGAAAACGGGTAGTAGAAAGTGCGGCTCGTCCTGGTGTGACTCGTCAATTGCGCTGGGTAAGAATTTCCGACCAGTTAGAATTATTAGATGCTCCTGGTGTAATTCCTCTAAAGTTAGAAGACCAAGAAGCTGCAATTAAATTAGCTATTTGCGATGACATTGGTGAAGCATCTTATGATAATCAGCTAGTAGCAGCAGAACTCGTAAATGTACTAAATTATCTGCAAGATGTAGCTACAGATTTATTACCAAAAAAACCTTTAGAAGCACGCTATGAACTTGACTCTTCACCTCATACAGGAGAAGCATACTTACACGCTTTAGCAGAACATCGCTATAAAGGTGATGTCGAAAGAGCAGCAAGGCAATTATTAACAGATTATCGTAAAGGGTTATTAGGTGAAATTCCCTTGGAATTACCACCAAACTAATTCCTAATTACAAAATTGTCAGTTGATTTTCCAGAAGGTCTATTGACTTTAGGGTAAAATTTCTGGCTCTGATTCTCTTACAGCTAAGGTGACAGGATTTACCTTCTTGGCAGTAGACGCGTCTAAAATAGGTTGCTGATTTGTATTACTGGCTTCAGCCACAGTAACTTTTTGGTTTGCTGCCAAATTATCGCGCTGATTAATGAGATAGATACTAATTAAAGTTAGGCAAACACCAATCCATTGCAAGGGACTGAGAACTTCTGCAAGGAAGAGATTACCAAATAGTAGTGCAAAAACTGGTGTGAGGAAGGTAAGAGAACTGAGGCTGGTGAGATTACCGCTAGAAGCAAAGTAGAAAAATAATCCATAAGCGATCGCACTGCCAAATATTGTGGCATAACCCAAAGCCAGCCAATCGGATGCTACAAGATTCTGCCATTGTTGGGATTCTACAACTGATGACATTCCCCATAATGGCAATCCGCCAATAATCATGTGCCATCCCGTAGCTACTACCGGATCGGCGTATCGACAAACAAACCGAATTAATACTGTTCCTACCGCCATTGATAGCGCTGCTAACAGCATTAACCACTCACCACTAGCAAATAACTGTTGCCAGTTACCGATGCTAATATCTACACCAGAACCGAGAGCCTGAAAAATCCACTCATCGGGTAAGCCAATTAAACTGATACCAGAAACGCCTAATCCTAGCCCCAGCCATCCCCAAAAACCAATTCGTTCCTGAAAGAGCCACAACGACAACAAAGCTACAGCTAAGGGTTGAGAGTCAATCATCACAGACCCCAACCCGGCGCTAGTTCTCACCAAGCCTTCTGCCAAAAAGCCTTGAAAAAGAGTGCCATCAACCAAGGCAAATAAGGCAATCCATAGCCATGCTAACCATCCCTTGGGTTGAGGTCTACCCATCAATCCCGCTGCGATGAGAATTAACACCCCAGCTGGTAGCAACCGTACACCTGCCATAAATAGTGGCGTAGTGTGGGGTATCACTCCTTTCATTGCTACCATTGCCGTACCCCACAAGAAAAATGGGGCTATGAGGAGTAAGGGAGCGAAGGGTAGACGAAATGCACTGGATTTCAGCTGCATGGGTTTGCTGATGCCTTGGGTTATTAGGTGCAAGAATTGCTTTACCTAATTTTACCTAAATATGTCGTTTTGTGAAGGAAACAATACTTACTAGTATTTAATATTACTTGAGCTACTTAAGCTGTGCCGTTTTCTGGTGGCTCAAACTTGTAACCATAGCCGCGAACAGTTTTAATATACTCCGGCACATTCGGATCTACTTCCATCTTTTTGCGTAGCTGACCAATATGGACATCAACTACTCGTCCATCGCCAACATATTCACAGCCCCAAATTTTTTGAATCAGCTGGGGACGACTCCAAGCTTGACCCGGATGAGTGGCTAAAAAATGTAAAATATTAAATTCTAATGCAGTTAATGATAGAGGTTTATCTTTAAGTGTCACCTCTCGCCCATCGGGGTTAATTGCTAGCTGATGAAATACGAGGCGTTGTGTTTTTGAGGGGTTAATCGTCCGCATACGCCGCAACAGAGCTTGGATTCTCAGTTCTAATTCTGCTAGGCTAAAGGGCTTGGTGATAAAGTCATCAGCACCAGCGGACATAATCTTGATTTTATCGGCTTCTTCAGTTCGGCTAGTCAGGATCATGACTAACACATTAGTGCGACGTTGCATTTCTTGGCAGAGGTTATAGCCAGTAGTATCTGGCAAATTCCAATCCAAAATCACTAAATCTGGATTGAATTGATCGAATAAATTTAATGCAGTTTTACCATCAGCTGCCGAATCTATATGATATTTTCGGCTTAAAAATCGATATATCAGATTGCGAACACCATAGTCATCATCTACAACAAGAATTTTGGGATTAGTAGCGGGAACCATCACCATAACTTTCTAACCTCAATTATTTATGTGGCGATTCGCTTGCGATCGCTACTCTGCAATAGCTACTTTGTGAGATCCTGTGTATGCTTTCACAGCTTTGCTTTACGGAAGAGTATTTCCTCCTTTACCTCGCCTACTAATATCTAAACCTCACGATTATTTTAAAGTTGCTGCTGCTCGCCAGACATAGGCAATGTATAACTTATCTATACTAAATTTCTATGAAAGTTCTGGAAGCTCTGAATCAAAGATTTTTTCTTACACAATTGTCCTGAAATCGGAGTAGGATATTGCAGTATTAAATACAACACAGTTTTGTAGTTACTTAGTCATTTAAAATTACTCATAAATTAAAATTTTCCCTGAATAAATATTAGACCTCTTGCATAAATATTTTTTTGTCTCACACAAAGGCGCAAAGACGCAAAGGAGAAGATGAGAATCAAGACTTGTGCAAGAAGTTTATCGATTTCATTGTCTAATTTATCTACTTATCAATGTTCTTAAGCAAAATTAGCAACTCAACATCATTCATGATAAATTGTAATATATTCTACTTGGCGTTAACTCATTTATCTAAATCCTGTTGATGTATTTGAAAATTGACCACACTAATTATAAGTTTAAATAATAAGCGGCAAGAATAGAAAGTATTTAAAACTACAATTTTCCAAATAAGCCTGTAACTAGCCAAATACGGTTGTCTTAAATGCAAAGTTATCCCCGGAGAACTTAAGCTATACCAATTCAAAATCCTCAATTCAGAGGCGTGATGTCCCATTGGGATATTTAAGTTTGCTTCTGTTGCTTGATGTGGGAGAACAGGTGTTAACAAACAAAACCTATTGTCAGTAAAAATTTAGTATCAGTCTCAGGCATCAGAGAGTAAATATTGGCTAGATGATTCGATACCAAACTAATAAAAAAAGACAGTTTGACGTATTCACTCTTGCAAATTATTCAGCGCTTAAAGACGATGTAGCGAGCCTTTCAAGCTTTTTCAGACTGTTATAACTAAATTTACAATCATAAAAAACTAAATAAACAACCAATTCCAAATCAATGAAATGCTTATAGCTGTTTGAATTTTGCGAAAAGTTGCGTGCGGGGGTTCCCTCATTGAGCAAACTTTTCAAGACGAATTTTTAATTTTGAATTCGGTCTGCGGTACTAGTCTATCTCAAGAGAGAGCTTAAAAATTCTCATACCAGGGAAAGAGCAAATAAAACTATTTTTTTCGATAAATTGCTGTTAATGTAATCAGCAAGAGATAGTTATGGCTAATAATCTAGTAGATAATATCATTCCTCAACAGCCACCCATCGAACCTCAATCTGATGTTCACGTACTAAAAGCTCGTTTAGAGTGGGGCGAACCAGCTTTCACAATACTAGATGTGCGCGATCGCCAAACTTTTAATGAAGGACGGATTTTGGGCGCAATGTCAATGCCTAGTGATGAATTAGTAAACCGCGCCTCATCAACCATAGATAAAAGCCGTGATATTTACATTTACGGTGCTAACGAAGAAGAAACTGCTCAAGCTGTACAATTCCTGCGTTCTGCTGGGTTTGAACATGTGTCTCAACTCAAAGGTGGTCTTGCAGCTTGGAAGGCAATTGGCGGCCCAACAGAAGGAGGTGTGGAAGCGCTAACTCCTCCTGGCGCTGGGGACTACAATGTTGTGTCTCGGATACAAGAACACGCAGAAACCCAGAAGAAAGACGTATAACTTTAACTTAAGTCATGAGTCATGAGTCATTAAATAATGAGTGGTGAAATAATGACTCATGACTCTGCTTTAGTAGCAATAACTAGTGTTCAAATAAATCCTTAAATTGCAATAAGTCTAAAGATACAATTATTGGTAAAACTTGAAAACACTCTTGAGCTAGTTGCCAACGTTCTTCTCTTTTTAGCATGTTAATCAGCTTTTGTTGTACGCTGAGTAAATAACGAACATCGTTAGCAGCATAACTTAGTTGTTCTACTGATAAATTATCAGCGTTACCCCAATCAGAACTTTGAGCGCTTTTATCCAGTTCTACTTTTTCCAACTCTTGCACGACATCCTTCAATCCGTGTCGATTGGTGTAAGTACGAGCTAATTTAGAGGCTATTTTGGTACAAAAAATAGGTTGAACGTTAATTCCTAGGTTGTAACGCAAAGTAGCAATATCAAAACGTGCAAAGTGAAATATTTTTAAAACATTTACTGCTTCCAAAAGTTTTTTTAAGTTTGGTGCTGTGGTTTGTCCTTTGGCAATGCGAATTGCAGTTACTTGACCTTCTTGATTGCACAGTTGGACGAGACAAAGCCGATCGCGCTGTGGTAACAATCCCATTGTTTCTGTATCAACAGCGATCGCCTCTGATTTTAGATATTGGGATAGTGCAGCGTCGCTAAGGTCGCGATCGCTTACCTGAAAATCTTGTAAAGTCATGAATCACTCAAAAATAAAAGCAGTGTCCAACAGAAGCAGGTTCTTTTAGACACTACATTATTATTGTGCAAAAAAATCAGAAATTCTAGCCATTTTGAATTGTGGCGAATGCAGATTTGTTGTTGAGTTACAAAATCTTGGCATTCGACCGCACATAACATCCAAAGAATAACTGCTATCAATCTATTACAACGTGGCGCAAGTCAAGCAAACATTCAAAATCAATGGTAAGCCTAGGCCTTATACCTGTTTGAATTTTGAATTCCGCGCAGTGGTACTAGTTGGTCTGCAAGAAAATCTGCGTAAGGTAGACTTCACCCTGTTTATTGGTAGCAACACCAATTCCTGTGAGGTTATACTTCCCTTTGATGTTTTTTAAATGTCCGGGACTATTCAGCCAACCAATAACAGCTTGTGATGCGGGATCGTTATATCCTTGGTTAAAAGCAACATTTTCTCCAGCACTACTGTAGATAATTGGGAGAGAAGTTACTCGCTGTTTAAATCCTTGATGGCTAAAGGGAACTTTTCCATTCGCCATATTTTGACTATGAATTCTTGCCTGCCGAGTGATAGTTGCATTGATGCTCAACTTTGACAAACCTTTAGAAACACGATATCGATTAATTTTGTCAAAAACTGATTTTTCGAGAGCCGTAGTATTAAAAACAGTAGTTGATTCTGCAACCCGATCTGAAGGAATCGATAACTGTTTATTATGAGTAGGTTTGCTTGTAGAACTGTGACCAGGAACAGGAACAGTTGTTAATCCACTGGCAAAGACAAGCGTACTTAAAGCTATGCCAAAAGCAGTTTGTCGGAACATAGAAAATACTTAATTTATAGAGTTATCAGACCTCTAATCTACCGTATTCTTCTGCGAAGAAATACTAGGATACTATTAAGGATTGATGAACTTACAAAAGTTTTGCAAATACTTTACAGTAAATCTAACTAATCACCTCCAAAATTAAATACTATGACAGATTTATTTGATCTCAAGTTAAGTTTGCTTTTCCTCTGCACATGAAAATTCGGGGAATATTTAAAAAAGATAATGTAGTATCCCCTAGACAAATGTCACTGCCACTACATTTTTCATTAAAAAATGGCATACATAAATTTAACTGTCAGTGATGCTACTAAGTATTTTCTAAAAAATTTAATTTATCGAGCATTTTAATTCAGTAGTTATTAAGTATTTATAGAGTGGTTAATGATTTGTGTTAACTTAACGTGAAGTTGATGCTGATAAACTTTACGCTAGCAAGAGAACAAAACAATTAAGATTCGGCAGTGTGAGTAATATTGAGATAGGTAATTAAGAGCGATCGCACTCATCTACAACTTACCGATCGGTGGTAACATCTCACTAATTGCAATCTGCAAATCAGGGAACTGTAGAGGTGAAATAGTCCGATCTTCTGCTAAAATCACTTCACTTTGATAGCCATCCTCAGTTGGTTCTCGAAAGATGTGTAATTGCCGACCAATCACATCCAATACCCAATAATCTGTAATTCCTGCTTTGGAGTAAGCTTTCCCTTTAGTTTCACAGTCTAGTTTCAGGCTGCTATCTGCTACTTCAATAATCAGATAAACTTCAGCAGGAGTCGGATGGTGGTCTGCATAATCCAGTGGGTCTACTTTAACAACAGCAATATCCGGTTCTGGTTCAGACCTTTCATTTAACTTTACTGGGTCTTGAATGGATACCCAAGCCCGATTTCCTAACCTATTTTTTAGTAAGTAGTCTGTCCTCCCCACTGCTGAACGATGGGCTGTTCCTTTAGCACTCATCCAGATAATCTTTCCTTCTAAAAGTTCCACACGTTCATCAGCAGCAAAAATTCCAGCCTCAGCCATGCGGTGGTATTCTTCCACAGTCCACAGGCGAAGTTTTAACGTCGTTTCTGTGTTGTGCATGGACGCTCTAGCAAATCTGAAGGGTAATTATTATCCTAACAGTCCTTGATTCCTGAATTGTCATTCAACAAAATTAGCTCAAGATTTTGCTAAATCTGCTGTCAACTTACCACCTTCGATCAGCTTAAATTTTTGTCCTCGCCATGCAATTGTGCTACCAATAAAGCCACTACACCAAATGGCAAAGTGGAATAAATCGCGTATAGGAATTATCCAAAAATATTTTTTTGCTACTTGGTCGTTTAGCATTTTCACCCCAACTAGCCAACCCATCAGTAAACGCATCACCCAGGTAATAGCGAGTACAGTCCAGCCAAATATCGATCCACCTGTAGCGATCGCCAAAAGTAAACTAGTAACTGTACCGTAGGTAAACAGCAGCCCTACATAACCCCAAGGACGAGAAACCCTGATACAACGCGCCCAACGGATTTGGCGTTGGATAGCTTCAGCTAATGTGCTGCTAGCTAAGACATGATCGACTATGTAATCGCATAGCACTACCTTATAACCTGCTTGGGCTGGTAAATAGCCAAGTTGAAAGTCATCTGCTAGATAATCAGCAACCGCCGCAAATCCACCAATTGCTTCTAGCGCCTGTCTGCGAATCACAATTGTCGAACCAAAGGCAAATTTTATCCCTTCCATGTGATTGCTAACTAAAACGCCAGGATGAAAATCGCAAGCTGTACCAATTGCTTCTAAAATTGTCACCCATCCTTGAGCTAAAGACCGATACAAACAAGTAACCACACCCACATTCTCATCTTGAAAAAGCTGGATAACTCGCTGTAAATAGTCTTCACCCACGCGAATATCACTATCAGATATAAGTATAATTTCGTATTTGGCCGCAGTGACAGCGTTCGCTAAATTACTCACTTTTAGGTTAGTCCCGATAATGCGATCGCTCACTACCATCTGAATATCTAGATCGGGAAACTGCTGGATAATTTTATTGATAACTTCTATACCAGGGTCTTGGCGATCGCGCACGGCAAAGACAATCTGATACTCTGGATAATCTTGTTGGCAAAAAGAAGCTAAATTTTGTTCCGCATCCCGATCGACTCCACAAATCGGCTTGAGGATAGAGATAGGTGGATGGAACGCTGAATTTATAGTCTGGGGTTGATGAAAAAAAGCGATCGCTGCATATATGCCATAGCAGTAAAAAAAGATCGCTGATAGGCAAAGTATGAATAGCAATAACTCAATAATTGAGATCGCATAGTTCAAGAATAAAGTAAACCCCACGTCACATCTCCTACTGTTGGCTGAAAATTTTGATAAATCCTACTTATAGAATGAGATAATAGAAAGTTCGCGTTAGAAACTTCTTTTACCCCTAGGAGAACGCACTCCAGAAATTGATAATTATATTTTCATGAATCTGATTTATTTTCTTTTACGTTCTTCATGGGGAATGGTGGCGATCGCGATCGTCACCGGATTCCTGAGTGGTGGTAGTAGTGCTGGACTAATTGCGCTGATTAGTTCGGCGGCAAATCCTGGTAGCCAATCACCTCTGACATCGATAGCCTGGGGTTTTGTGGGATTGGTGATAGTTGCACTCATTACCAGCATAATTTCTCAGGTAATGTTAGTTCGCCTCTCTCAAAATGCTATCTTGCAATTACGGCTAGGCTTGAGCCGGCAAATACTGGCTTCCGAGTTAAGTCATATCGAAGAACTAGGAAATCCTCGCATATTAGCAACCTTAACAGAAGATGTACAAGCTGTTGCGAATGCTGTATATCTAATTCCTTTCTTATGCATTGATTTGGCAATGGTTGGCGGTTGCTTAGTATATATTACTTGGCTTTCCTGGTTTGTATTTTTGATGGTTTTGGGATTAATGGTGGTTGCACTTGGCAGCTGTCGATGGCTGTTACGAGGAGGAGAGGAATTACTTGCTCTTTCCCGTGAAGATCAAGATGTACTATTTAAAGATTTTCGCACTATCACCGAAGGCGTCAAAGAACTCAAACTTAACTATCAACGCCGTCAAGTATTTTTAGAAAACCAACTAAAATCCACAGCTGTTAAATACCGCAATCATAATGTTCAAGGATTGACGCTATTTGCCGTTACTACCAGCTGGGGCAGATTTATATTTTTTTTCGCGGTCGGTTTTTTGTTGTTCGCATTGCCTCATTTGATTAGTGTAAATTCGCAAACTCTCTCTGGCTTCATCTTAACTTTCACTTATTTGATGTTGCCAATGGACAATATAGTTAATAACTTGCCCCAAATTATTCGAGCAAACGTAGCTTTACAAAAGATAGATTCCTTGGGTCTATCTCTAGCTAGTCGAGTAGAGAAATCAACTGTACCCCCGGCTGTGAAAACTACTTGGCAGAGCTTACAGCTAAAGGGCGTTACTCATACTTATTATAGAGATAGTGAAGATAATAGCTTTATCCTTGGTCCGATAGACTTAAAGTTATTTCGCCAAGAAATAGTATTTATTGTCGGTGGCAATGGTAGTGGTAAATCTACCTTGGCAAAACTAATTACTGGACTCTACATTCCTAACAATGGAGAAATTTTGTTAGATGGAGAGCCAATTAATGACAATAATCGAGAATGGTATCGTCAACATTTTTCTGTGGTTTTCTCTGACTTTTATTTATTTGAGGAACTTTTAGGTTTAGAAAATTCTGATTTAGATATTCAAGCCCAAAAATACCTAAAGCAACTCCAATTAGAGCATAAGGTAAAAGTTGAAAATGGAAGACTTTCTACCACAAATCTTTCTCAAGGACAGCGTAAACGGCTAGCTTTACTCACCGCTTATTTAGAAGATAGACCAATTTACCTATTTGATGAATGGGCAGCTGACCAAGACCCATTATTCAAAGATATCTTCTACACTCAGCTATTACCAGAATTGAGAGATAAAGGTAAAACTGTATTGGTAATCAGTCACGACGATCGCTATTTTCATTTAGCAGACCGGGTGGTTAAACTAGACTACGGCAAAATTGAATACGATCATAATTATGGTAGATAAATCTTCTTTTTTAATTGCTATCACTTAGGTAAAACGTTAAAGTTGTTGCTAGGTGAGTTGTTTTTTTTGACTTGCGGTATGACATTCACCTTAAGAACAGGTTGATTAGCTGTAAGTTTTCTTTGTCTGAGAATTTCGATTTCTCTTTCCATCAATTCTTGACCTTGCCGGAAAAATTCTTGAGAATTATATGGAACTAAGTCACGAGATAGATGTTGAGCTTGTTGTGGAGTTAGACGAGGTAAGGTTTGTTCAGCATTAACAGCAATTTGTCCAGCAAGTAACAAAGCAGATGAGAACCCAAAAGCTGTAGCTGTAACTTTAATGAAGCGCAACATGATTTCTACCTCTCTGATATAAATTGCAGCTTCAAACCATCTGGTGTTGGTCTGGCTATCTGTAAAATACACTGGTTTACTTTCTCGTTACCTCCTACAAATGGGTTAATTAATTAGCTAAATTAAATTAGTTATATTAAGCACATTTCCCTGCTGATACTAAATTGCGGTCTGTTGTAGTAGCTTGAAATTAATGAGATTGCTTCCCTTCACTGCGTTCAAGTCGCAATGACAGACACTACATTTGTTTGGCATCTGGCTTTTATTATTGGATTTTTGAATTGCTAAACCCCTGTACTTTGACCTTGCTGATGCGAAGTCAAAGTACAGGGGTTTTCTATTTTTTGCCTAACGCTTAATTCCCAGCTTTAAGTGAAGCATTGAGTTTTTTTGGCGTTAGGATAAATTTTCTTTGTCCAAATATTTAGGACATCATTGTCAGGCGATATCTGCCAACATAAAGCAGAGCTTCTACGCATTTAATCATTATTTTGTATACTTACCTATTACCTTTGCAAATTCTGGCACTGCTTCCTCTACGTGTTGCTTTGCTGAACCACGGAATTTCTCGTAGGTTCCGCGCACGATTGGGCGCTTGGCCTGTTTGACTCTCTCATCGGTGACGCTGAGTAGTGCATCAGCAGTGCGATCGCGACTTGCAACCAAGTGTTCCACAGGATCGCCTTTCTGTAAACCTTCATCCCAGATAGGATCGAGTGCTGTAAAGCACTGGGGTAGCAGTTGCTCGACAACGTAAGGAATGTATCCTGGCTTAACTCCCTTCAATGCAGCGAAGGCAGTTTTTAAAGCTATGCCACTGATACCTGACTTAGAAGCGAGTTGTGTTTCTATCACTGTGCAACAGTCATCTACAATCAACTCTTTTTTATCCGAATTCAAGAGTTCGTCGCTTAGTCCCATTTCACGCCTCCTTATTGTTAAAGTGCTTATTTTTCATTCAAGCAATTATGCTAACGAACAGGAAATTACAAAATAGCGCAGGAAGTTTGAAAGCTTACCAAGCACACCCAAAAAATTCTAAACAATTTCTGGGTGCGCTGTCATACGCAGATAGGAATGAAAGATAATTCATACATTTAAGGGAACAGGGAACCTTTGGCTATTGCCCGTTTCCCGTTCCCTTTTAAAATCAAGACGCCCTCACTCTGGAAGAATGGGGACGATCGGTATTTTATACAGCTAGCTAATTTTCATGCTCTGGATGATGAGCTTTGCCTGTCTCAGTTTCGAGTAGTCTTGACATAAACACGTCGGGTTTTCTACTCACAACAGACTTAACCTTATCGATCGCAATTACTTCACTAATTTTGACAATCATTTCCCACAGAGTATCTTCCTCTGTCTCTTTGTTGTAAGTTCTGTGTTTAAACCACAACAAATCATCCCAAACTCCAATTACTGTGGCGAAATACCACTTATCTCTTATTAGTATCCAGATTTCTTGTTCTAAGTAGGTCTGAAGAATTGATTTCACAACGTCTGAAGATCGTTAAAATATATTCGCTACACATTACACGGATGCTACAGCCTATCGCTACTGTGAAAATACGGAATTGAGGAGTACAGAATTACTGGATAATTAGGGCTAAAATCCCATCTGTGAAAAACTGTGATTCCTTAATCAGAAAGCTTTTCGCTGCCTGATTCGTCTGACGCGTGCATTACCCACTCAGTTATGAAAAGATGATAAAGTTTGGACTAATTCCTGAGCTTTGGAATATGACTGGTTAACGTCAGGCGAGGTGTTTATGGCAGAAGCTAAAAACGTATTAGGTACAAATCTGGAGACTTGCTGCACTTCTCCCATGACTGGTTATTACCGCGATGGGTTATGCAATACAGGCGGTCAAGATTTTGGAATGCACGTTGTTTGTGCCCAAGTCACAGCCGAATTTCTCGAATTTACTAAATTGCAAGGCAATGACCTCAGCACACCTGTTCCTGAATTTAATTTTCCCGGATTAAAGCCAGGCGATCGCTGGTGTTTGTGTGCGGCTCGTTGGCAAGAAGCTCTAGAAGCGGGTGTGGCTCCTCCAGTCGTCCTTTCGGCTACCCATGCTAGAGCTTTGGAAGTTTGTAATTTAGAAGATTTGCAAAAACACGCCTTCTCTGGCTCCTAAATCGAGCCTACACAGAGAACAGTTTAAGAGGCTATTTTCTCATTTGCAGGCGAACTGCGTTGAGAAAAGGCTCTAACAACCCGCAGCGCACCCTTAGCTAGCGTTGGTAGTAATTGAGGCTGGAGTAATCTAGAATCAAACTCACTCATGCGTCGCGCATTCTCAGCTAAACATTCTGAGATCAGTAGTTCCACGCTAAAGTTATCGAGAAATACACTAGCCTCAGTTGCGGCAAAATCCTGGCTATTGCTCTGGGAACTGCGGTCTACTACACCCATCATTCTTTGGGCTGCTTTACCATAATTCCAAACTGAAGATAACCCCCGCAGAACTTTAGCACCTCTTCCCCGACTCACCTGTATATAAGCAATCCAATTCACAAAAAAGACAATGTGACGGGCTTCTTCTTGTAGTAGTAGGTCAAATATTTTAAACATTGGCTCTGGCAAAAAGCCTGATTGACGGGCAATCTTAAACAATCCAAAGCCAAGAAATGAGTCTAGGCACTCACCATAGCCAAAATCAATAAAAGCTTGCTCAGGATTACCCGATAATTGGGCTGGTGGCTGTCCAGAGGTTTCAATACCGTAGTGTTGAATCAGGAATTGAAACAGCCGACCATGACGGGCTTCTTCCTCTCCTTGTAAAGCCACAGCTTCATACAGGAAGGGATCGCTAATCATTGGTAGGTAGGCATTAATCTTGGCTCCAGCCGCCAATTCTGTATTGAGGGCTTCTTCCCAAAAAGGAATTTTTCTGAGACGGTCAAGAGAAACTGCATCTAGCTCCGGCCAAGGTAGCTGCTCTGGCTGATATTTAATGTGGCTATCAATAAAGCTGCGACAGAACAACTCTTTATGAAATTCTGAACCAATTTTCATATTTTCAGGTGGTAATCAGCTTGTTCAAATTCTCGTCACCACTTGACTTTATTGTAATTTGTTAGTTCAAAACCACTTTGAATCATTAATTGTCTAACTTTGTTACTTAAAAGCGCAGAGAGTTCTGCTGCACCTGAGCCTGATGGCCCGTTCAACGGTTCCCCAGCATTAATTACTGCGGGATGGGAATAAATTTCTACTAGGTCTGCTTGAATTTGGGGTATGAGACCAAGCAAATATTCTTCTGTCATGGAACCAGTTTGTAGCAATCCATACACCCGTTCGGCGTATTTAATACCATGAGATTTGAGTAAAATTTCACCATAACGGCGTAGTCTGCCAAATACCCCTGACCAGACTAACTTGGTGATGAGGTTGCGTCTGTCAAGCTTCAGGGTCATTTGCAATTCTTCCGATGGCAAACGGATGACTCGGATACCAAATTCCTGAGCTAATTCTATTAGTACCCGCAATACTACGGGATGAGTATGTAAATGTAGATGCCCGTCTACATGGGAAAGAGGCAGGCCAGAGTCACGGAATTTTTCTAGTTGGGCGCGGATTTCTTGTCGTAGTTCTTCACGGGCAGCAGGATGGAATTGGTAGCGTAATCCAGCTACCAGAGGACTATCGGAAAAGTTGCCTTTGGCGTCAACTAAATGGGGAATTTGCGCGGGTGGCAAAACAGACCGACCGCACACCAAGACTAAATGCAGACCAACTGCCAAATTTGAGTGAGTTTGTGCCCAGGCGATCGCTTCTTCGGCAGCATCTCCTGTCACCATCAAACTGGTACTAGTTAGTACGCCCTGTTCGCAAGCTTGGATAATTGCTTGATTGACACCAGTAGAAAAGCCAAAATCATCACCATTAATTATGGCGAAGCGGCGGGGTTTGTCATTAGTCATTGGTCATTGGTCATTAGTCTAGGGTCAAGGGTCAAGGGTCAAAGGTTCAAGCATTTCTTCCTTCACCCCGATCCCTTGTCCCTATTATCCAGTTCTACGAAACACTTGCCGTTTGTCTAGATTGCGCGTGTGCAGCAGTCTGTTGATTGCGGCGTTCTTTGAGGTAGGAGAAGAACTCTCCGCCTTCGCGCAGACGGCGTACCATCATCTGCCGATCTGTAAGCATTTCTTTGACAATCGGGATGATTGCTTTGGGACGGAAATAGAATTTGCGGTACATACGCTCAACTGCATCCTCTATCTCTTCGCTGGAAAGGGTAGGATATTGCAGTGTTGAGGTTTGAATACCGGAGTTAGCTACTAAAGTTTGGTCAGTAAACCAGCCGTTGGCTTTGGCTTGTTCGTACAATTCTGTACCGGGATATGGTGCAGCAATGGAAACTTGAATTGTATGGGGACTGAGTTCGCAGGCGAAGCGAATTGTCTCTTCTACGGTTTCTTTGTTTTCAATTGGTAGACCAATAATGAATGTGCCGTGAACAGTGATGCCAAGTTTGTGGCAATTTTTCATAAATTCCCGCGCCACTTCTAGCTTGATGCCTTTTTTAATGCGGTTGAGAATCTCTTGATTGCCTGATTCAAAACCGACAAGCAGCAAGCGCAGACCGTTATCGCGCAGGGTTTTGAGGGTGTCGTAGTCTAAGTTGGCACGGGCGTTACAACTCCAAGTGAGTTTGAGCCGCTTCATATGTTCGCTGATGGCGATCGCCCGATGTTTGTCTATCGTAAAAGTATCGTCATCAAACATATATTCTCGTACCTTATCCCCGAAGATGGCTTTGGCTTCTTCCATCTCCCGCCCTACAACCTCTGGGCTTTTATGACGGTATAAGTGACCGCCAATTGTCTGGGGCCAAAGGCAGAAAGTACATTTCGCCGGACAACCCCGCCCAGTGTAAAAGGAAATGTAAGGATGCAGCAGGTAGCCGATGAAATATTTATTAATATCTAAGTCACGGGCATAGGTAGGCAGGACACTAGGCATAGCATCCCAATCGTGAATCAAAGGGCGCTCCTCATTGTGATGCACGTTAGAGTACTTGTCACGGTAGCTTAAACCCTTGATGTTTTCCCAAGGTATGCCTTCTGCTAGTTCTTTGCAGGTATAGTCAAATTCGTTGCGACAAACAAAGTCAATTACTGGGTTATCCCGCAGTGTGTCATCTGGTAGTACTGCTACATGGGCACCCACAAAGCCAATCTGCACGTCTGGATTTTGAGCCTTGATAGCTTCTGCACACTTGACATCATTAGCCAGCGAGGGTGTACTGGTGTGCATGATTACCAATTCATAATCCTGAGCAATTTTCAGCACATCTTCCACTGTTTGACCGTGTGGTGGAGCATCTACAAGCTTGCTACCTGGCACAAGTGCGGCTGGTTGCGCTAGCCATGTGGGATACCAAAAGGATGTAATTTCGCGCTTGGCTTGGTATCGCGAACCCGCACCACCGTCAAATCCATCAAAGGAAGGAGGACTGAGGAACAAAGTTTTCTTCATTGATAGCTCTCCTTGGTCAAGAGTCAATATTTAAGGGTAATTGGGTATGGGGCATGGAAGTGAGATGGTGGAGAGAGGAAAGATGAGGAGATGGAAAACTCCCCACACTCCCCACACTTCCTTTCTGCCTTCTCAAACTAGCTAGCTTTGATGTTCACATCGATAAACTGCTTGAGGAGTGCCAAAACATCGTTACGGCTGAGTTTTTCTTTGCCATTAGCTAAGGCGTCAAGCGTGCCATGTGCCAAGGTGAGGGGAATTTGGCAAAAGTCTAAAGCTGGGCCAGCAGCAAGGCTTTGAGTGTAAGCATCAGCTAAAGCTAGATTACGGCGTGCATACTCGTGCATATTTGCAGCAGTCCAACCTTCGGGATAGAAATCTACTCCGCGTTTTAAATCTTCTGTATGGTTACGCAAGATGTTAACTGCTTGTAAGCCTCGACCAAACCCAATTGCTTGAGTTCGGTTAGTCTGCGTGCCATCATACCAAGCCCATAAATCAGACAATAACAAGCCCACCGCACCTGCAACCCCAAATGTATAACGATCCAAATCGGACTCTGTGGAAATTTTCCAGTTAATTTCTGCCCAGTGCGCCATCCGGTCGGCCATTGCGGCGGTGGCATCCCAAATTCGAGGTGCGATCGCTTCCGGTGCTAATATTGACCATTCTCTAATCCCTAGGGTAACTTCTGGTAAGATATTCTCGTAACCATTCAATCCCAAAGAGAAAGCATCAACTGCAAAACCATCAACCCCCGCTTGTAATGTCAAACTAATTGTTCTTAATATCTTTGCCTTAGTTGGGTTATCCAATTCTGGATGATCTTCAATTTCATCAATAGCACGCATACACAGGTATGCCGATGCAACTGCCTCTTGTAATCCTGTCGGTAAAATACTAATTGGAATGTAAAAAGTTCGACTAGTTTCCTTTAGGATTTGCAGTGCATCTCTACGTAAATCCATGTTTTCACTCCTCTCTTGATTTTCACACCACATGCAGTTTTAGATTTTTTGATGATACTGGATCTAATTTTTACTAAACCTTAAGAACTGTGTTTTTGCTAGTATTTCCTCTAAAAATTAATAGTTTGCGGTATCACAATTAACAAAAATCTCAAATTGCTTAAAGTCTAGTCTAGTATATAGGGCTTTGGTGACAAAAATGCATAAGGGTTGGGATGGTATAGCTATCATAAACTTTTCCTGTAAATATGAACAATTATGCTAGAATTTAGTTAATTATTTGCGAAGTTTTCTAGTAATTAACAGCTAATTTTAGATGCTTCAAAGCTCTAAAGTCTAGATAAAGCTGGCTAAAATACCACATTTATTGTATCTATAAAGACAAGTTATCAGACTTTTGGTAACGAGTAATAGAAATATTAGGCGATCGTCAATACTGGTGGTGTATCGCAAAAATCTTACTAGGTTTGTAGTGAGTTAGTGACGGGTAGACAGGGAAGGAGTTCCCACGTCACTTGCTACTCTACGGTAATCGGCCCTACAGGTAGGTGTCTATGAACTGGGAAACTCGACACCAGTTGCGATAACGGAGGAAATCTACAAAGCACTAGCTTTCCAAGAGCGACTAAAGAACCGAAAGATTCATCACTTGAGTGCTGTAAAATCAAGAACTGACATCCAGACTCCACAATAATTCTCCCTATAAACTTCATAGAATAGA
The DNA here is from genome assembly GCF_963875125.1 of Calothrix sp. NIES-2098. Lineage (NCBI taxonomy): Bacteria > Bacillati > Cyanobacteriota > Cyanophyceae > Nostocales > Calotrichaceae > Calothrix > Calothrix sp. NIES-2098. The sequence goes on along the minus strand of NZ_CAWNKJ010000001.1, from coordinate 4,646,397 downwards.
CAACTAGCGATCTCAGCAAGCCGACTGATTGCAAATAGGGAATAAAGAGAGTGAACAAATACAAATAGTACCGCCGATGCTTATAGAGTATATCTATTAATTACGAAGTAATTACGAAGATTGAGAATAATTTCCAAAATTGAGAATTCATAAAATATAAAAAGAATGGATATCAGCCACTCAATAAAATATTCTTGAATTCCCATATAAATTTAAATTTTGAGTCAAAGCTTATAGCAAATAAAAAGAAAAGGATATAAGGAAAAATTTCTAAAATTTTCCTTGTCTTCCTATCCTTTCCTATTATCCCGACCTTTACCAGAACTAACTTGTAAAGTTAATCCCAGTATATTCTCTTTGCAGTTTAAACTTTTATTTACATCTACTGTATCTATACCTCGATAGAAATAAATTATCTACTGTTTTGGGGATGCGATCGCTAAAAAAGTATATATAATCAAACGAATTCGAGAAGAGGTGGATCGATTGCATTCAATATCATATTTAAATCTCAATATTTTTGAGCAGTTTTCACATTTATGTATAAATTCATTATTTAAATTTGACAAAAATTAACTTGCATTAAATCTTTCGTGAGGGAGATGTACATAATTATCAAGTTAATGCCAAAAATATATTATCTAAACAAGGAGGTGTATACAAATGCCAGAAGTAGGCAAATGTAAATTTTTAATATTAATAATTTTCTGCTTAACATCTTGTACGAGCAAATCTTCGTCAGAAGAAATGACTAAGGAAATACAAAATGTGTATTCTTGGTCAGCAACAGCCCACATGGTAGGTGATGCTTGGATACATGATGCTGTACCTAAAAAATATGCTCAGAAAACTTTGAAAAAAGCTCAAGAAGAGATTTTGAAAGAAAGAGATAATATCGTTAAATTACAGACATCTCAACAGACAATTCAACAGCATAAATCTCTACTTTTATCAGAGGTTTTACTCTTAGCTAATCAAACAGAGAAAATATCAACAGCAATTGCTCAAGCGAATCGTGCCCAGGTGCAAAAATCTCTGGAAGAATTAGAAGCAGAGAGTAAAGCGCTAAACAGACTCAGAAAAATACCAGAATAAAGCCATGAAGAAGATTTGGGAAATTGCGCTAGGAATTGTCACCAGTATCGGCGGCTTTCTGGATGTTGGTGCGATCGCCACAGCAGCAGAGGCGGGATCTACCTATGGCTTTCAACTAATTTGGGTAATCGTCCTAGGGACAATTTGTGTTATTTCTTTAGTAGAAATGTCTGGGCGGTTAGCAGCTGTTAGTAAGCATACCTTAGCTGCGGCAGTGCGGGAACGCTTTGGGTTTAACTTTTATGTTATCCCCTTATTTGCAGAAATTGTTGTTGATTTTTTGGTATTAGCAGCAGAAATTGGTGGTGTTTGTATAGCACTACAATTATTAACAGGTATTAGTTTTCAATGGTTTGCTTTACCTGTGGCTTTTGCAATTTGGCTACTGCTTTGGAAGGGTACATTTGGTCTGATTGAAAATGGCATTTCTTTATTAGGATTAATTACATTAGTATTTGTATACGCCACCTTTAAACTACATCCATCATTAACTCAAATTGGTAGTGGTTTATTACCCACAATATCCAGAGAAGATACTCCCCATTATTTATTTATTGCTGTGAGTATTTTAGGTGCATTAATCAGCCCTTATCTATTTTATTTTTACTCATCTGGGGCAGTAGAAGATAAATGGGATGAAGGGCATATTGGCGTAAATCGTGCTGTCGCTGGTTTAGGAATGGGCTTTGGTAGTATCGTATCCCTCGGCGTGCTGATTGTGGCGGCGCTGGTACTCAATCCTCAAGGCGTTCAGGTTGATAGCTACGAACAAGCGGCGTTGATGCTGACAGCACCTCTCGGTTATTGGGGTTTTATTCTGTTTGCAGCATCCCTAGGAATAGCCTGCTTTGGCGCAGCGCTGGAGGTTACTCTGGATACAGCCTATATTGTGGCTCAAGCTTTTGGTTGGAATTGGGGCGAAAATCTTAAACCAAAAGATGCAGCACGTTTTAGTTTGGTCTATACCGTATTTGTATTTTTGGCGTCTTTATTGATGGTATTTGGTATAGATCCTTTACAACTGACTTTATTTTCAATGGCAATTACAGCCGTTATTTTGCCACCTGTAATTGTGCCATTTTTAATTTTAATGAACGATCGATTATATGTGGGTAAGTATCGCAACGGTTGGATTAGTAATAGCGTAGTGATATTTACAATTTTTTTGGCATTTATCTTAGCGATAGTAGCGATTCCTTTAGAATTTGTGGGAGGGTGATATTTTTAGATAAATTGAGTGGTTGCATAGATTTTCTATCTCGCACAGAGACGCAAAGAATATGGATATTATTAGAGATGTTTTAGATAACCAAATAGTAGATCGCAATCAACGCAAAATGGGTAAAGTTGATGGCGTTGTCATGGAATTGCAAGCAGGAAAGCAACCAAGACTAGCTTATATAGAGGTAGGAGTGACCACTTTAGCTAATAGGATAAATCCACGTTTGGCACGTTGGGTAGCAGCAATTGCAAATAAATGGGGTGCGAAGCAAGCGGAACCATTTCGGATTCCTTGGTCGAAGGTGCGGGATGTTGGTATTGATGTGGAAGTCGATATGGAAGCCGAAGCAACACCAGCGTTAGCCTACGAAAAATGGTTGCGCGATCGCATTATCAAACGCATCCCCGGAGGAGGATAATGGCAAATAATGAAATTCATCTAGAACTGCTACTAGGCAAGCAAGTATTAGACTCCAATGGTAAAGCGATCGGACGCATTGAGGAAGTACGCGCCGAAAAGCAAGGTGAAGAGTGGCTGGTTCAGGAATATCTGATTGGCTACGCTGCAATTTTAGAAAGATTATCCGCGTGGACAATTGGGTTAGGAATTTTGCATTTGCTTGGGGCGCGTAAAATCTACGGCGGTCATAAAGTACCTTGGGACAAGCTAGATTTAAGTAACCCTGACAAGCCGCGTTTGCGATGTAGTTTAGAGGAATTAAAGTCATTATCTCCAGGAGTACAGGATGTTAATCAAAGTTCTGACAATACTGGAAAAAACGAGTAATTAACTGCAAATATCCGCCATCCATCATGAAAAATCTGTCTTCTGCCTTATTTCCAAGACAGGCTGTTTATCGCTAATTTCAATTGCATGGAATACAGAGATTTTATCGCGGCACAACAATGTTGTGCCGCTACTTTGTAGGGGTTTGAGTTTCTCACTTGACATATTTAAGATAGGTTGATCATGCCGCAATATTTTGGAAAATTACCCACAACTAACCAACCTTGGACAACTATTGGTAGCGTGCAGTCTGTAAATTGGAGCGATCGCACTGTTAATTTGGAGTGTAGTAACTCTCGCTTGCAGATTAGTATACTTGCTCCCAATCTACTGCGAGTCAGGCTTGCACCAACTGGGGAATTTACGCCTCGTCGTTCTTGGGCGGTGACAGTGGATGATTCCGAATGGGAAAAAGTACCTTTTGAAGTGCAGGATATTGGGGCTGCGGTAGAAATTACAACCGAACAAATCCGTGTGTGCGTGCAAAAGCAAGAATCCTGTCTCGTCTGCTTTGACAAAGAGAATCGTCCCTTTGCCCAAGACGATCTCGATATGCGCATGGGTTGGCGGATGGGTGCGGTTGCTGGCTGGAAGAAGATTTACCCCGATGAGCATTTCTATGGTTTTGGCGAACGCACGGGTTTTCTCGATAAACTTAGCGAAGTTAAAACTAATTGGACAGTCGATGCTTTAGATTACGATGCACTGACTGATGAAATGTACCAAGCCATTCCGTTTTTTATGGCTTTGCGTCCAGATGTGGGTTATGGAATCTTTTTCAACACGACATTTTGGAGTCAATTTGATATCGGTGCGGAAAAGCCTGGTGTTTGGAAAATGGAAACTCGCGAGGGAGAGTTAGATTATTACATTATCTACGGCCCCGAACCTGCTCAAATCTTGCGTACATACACCCAATTAACTGGGAGAATGCCGTTACCGCCAAAATGGGCGTTGGGTTATCATCAATGTCGCTGGAGTTACGAATCAGAAGATGTTGTCCGCGAACTAGCACGAGAATTTCGTCAGCGCCGCATTCCTTGCGATGTCATCCACCTTGATATTGACTATATGCGGGGTTATCGCGTGTTTACTTGGAGTCCGAAACGCTTCCCCGATCCGGCAAAATTGGTCAGGGACTTAGCAAAAGATGGCTTTAAGACTGTCACCATTATCGATCCAGGTGTGAAGTATGAACCAGAAGCCAATTATCACGTTTTCGATTTAGGAATAGAAAATGATTATTTTGTGCGGAAAGCAGATGGACAGTTATTTCACGGCTACGTTTGGCCTGAGAAAGCTGTTTTTCCTGACTTTTTACGCGCTGATGTGCGTCAGTGGTGGGGTGATTTGCATCAAAGCCTCACCGATATTGGCGTAGCAGGAATTTGGAATGATATGAATGAGCCTGCCATAGATAATCGTCCTTTTGGCGATGGTGGGGAAAAGATTTGGTTTCCGCTAGATGCACCGCAGGGAGGAGAAGAGCAGGGGAGCAGGGTGCAGAGTGCAGGGGGGAATTTACCTGTTTCAGCTACAACTCATTTAGAGGTGCATAACTTATATGGGTTGATGATGGCGAAGGCTTGTGCTGAAGGGTTACAGCGCCATCGGCAACAAGAGCGATCGTTTGTGCTAACTCGTTCTGGCTATGCTGGGGTGCAGCGTTGGTCTTCTGTGTGGATGGGGGATAACCATTCATTGTGGGAGCATTTGGAAATGTCTCTACCCATGCTGTGTAATATGGGGCTTTCGGGTGTGGCTTTTGTTGGTTGCGATATTGGTGGGTTTGCAGGTAACGCTACTGCGGAATTATTCGCCCGTTGGATGCAAGTGGGAATGCTCTACCCATTGATGCGCGGTCATTCTGCTATGTCTACTGCGCGTCATGAACCTTGGGTATTTGGCGATCGCACAGAAAATATCTGTCGCGAATATATTAATCTGCGTTATCAGCTACTACCTTACATCTACAATCTTTTCTGGGAAGCAGCACAAACAGGCACTCCGATTTTAAGACCATTATTTTACCATTTTCCGAGCGATCGCCAAACTTACACTCTCTACGATCAAGTATTGTTGGGAGCTTCGCTGATGGCTGCACCTATTTACCGTCCTGGCGTTGAGTACCGAGCTGTCTATTTACCCGCAGGCACTTGGTATGACTGGTGGACTGGCGAACGTTACGAAGGTTCTACTCATATTCTCAGCCATGCACCCTTGGAAAAAATGCCACTTTTTGTCCGTGCTGGTGCGATTATTCCGATGCAACCCGTACAGCAATATGTCGATGAACTTCCAGTTGACCAACTGCATTTGCGTATTTGGCCGGGCAAGAACGAATACTTATTTTTTGAAGATGATGGCAAGTCGAACACCAGTCAAAATCAAAACTTTTCTCTCAGAAAAATAAGTGTATTTACAGAAGGGGAAGAAACCATTGTAGAAATTAGTGCTAATGAAGGGCAATGGACGCCACCAGAAAGAGAAGTAATTGTAGAACTTGTAGGTGTTGGCGAACAGCGCTTTCAAGATGATGGCAGAGGTTATAGCTGGAAGTTTTGAGCAGATAAAGGGGATGAGGGAATGTGGGGGGTGTGGGGAGAAATAATCAATGCCCCATGCCCCATGCCCATTCCCCTTAAAAATATGCATATAGATAGATGAAATTATAAGTCAACTACCTGTAGCATAAAATACAATAAATTTAACCCACTAGACTAGAAAAAACGTTAGACTCTCACAAGCTCGTTTAGATGGGGTTACAAAGGCCTCAATGTTAAAAGGAAACCGCTTGCGCCTGCAAGTTCTTTATCAAGTCGCCACACAGTCGTTGATAGTGCAAATAAGTAGTGCGATCGCTATATTCATCGGGGGATTAGTACTACTTGGTTGGGGTTTGGACATTGAATTTCTTAAATGTGTCTGCTACGACGGTTTTGTCACCATGAAGGCAAATACAGCCTTAGGTTTTATACTGTCTGGCGTGTCACTGTGGCTAGCTCAGAATCTCAAATCACAAAAAGGTGCTTCTCTTCATCATAACGCTCTCTACCTTTGGGGTTCCCGGCTCTGTGCCTTAGCAGTAACTATCATTGGTTTGTTAACCGTCATTCAATATATCGTCGGTGGAAATTTTGGTATTGACGAGCTATTATTCCGAGATTCGCCGAGTGCTTTATTGACAGTGCAACCAGGGCGAATGGGATTGAATACTGCACTCGACTTTATGCTCGTCGGTAGATCCCTAGAGTTATTGTTGTATCAAAGAACACAGCGCAGCTATTGGTATTCCCAACTTCTTGCCTTGATAGCTGGTTTAATTTCCTTGCAAGCGCTGATTGGTTATGCCTATCAAGTAAAAATTCTTTATGGCATACAACCTTATACAACTTCAATGGCGTTACACACTGCGCTAACTTTTATAGTTGTGTGTGTTGGTATTATCTGGACACATCCAAACCAAGGATTAATGCGAGTAATTACAAGCAATACTGATAGCGGCTTGTTGTCCCGCAGGTTATTATTGGCAGCGATCGCTGTGCCTTTTATACTAGGGTGGTTAATTGTTATCGGTCAAAAAGTAGGCAATTATGATACAGCTTTTGCAGTATCATTGTTTGCCATTATTATCATGGTAATTTTCGCCATTTTAATCTGGCAAAGTGCAGCAGTAGTCGAACGCCTTAGTAGCCAGCGCAATCGCGTTCAAGATGAACTAAAAGTTTACGAACAAAAACTCAGAAGTCTCGTAGATGCAAATGTAATTGGCATTTTATTTGGCGATATTTACGGAGGTATTCAGCAGGCGAACGACGAATTTTTAGCGATGATCGGCTACACGCGTGAAGAATTATTAGCAGCTAGAATTAGCTGGAGCGAGATTACACCACCTGAATATCAAAATCTGGACGAACAAGGAATTGCGGAAGCCCAAGCAAGTGCTAATGGTACTTGTACGCCCTACGAGAAAGAATATATCCGCAAAGATGGAAGTCGCATTCCAGTATTAGTTGGTTTCGTACTGCTGGGAGAACGACGGGAAGAAGCAGTAGCATTTATTATCGACTTAAGCGAACGCCAACAAACAAAAAAACAAATAGTCAAACTTAATAAGGATCTTCAACGCCGGGTCACTGAGTTACAAACTTTGCTCGATGTCATTCCCATTGGGATTGGTATTGCCGAAGACCCACAATGTCAAACTATCAGAGTAAATCCCGCTTTTGCCAAACAGTTAGGAATTTCGCCAAATATAAATGCTTCCCTAACTTCCCCACTAGAGGAAAAACCGAGTTTTAAACTATACCGTGATGGTAAGGAAATTTTGGGGGAAGACCTCCCCATGCAGTATGCTGCGGCTCATGGTGTGGAAGTTGTAGATTTTGAATTGGATGTTGTTCAAGAAAATGGCAAAATTGTCAAGTTACTAGAGTATGTTGCACCTCTATTTGACGAAGAAGGTAACACTAGAGGCTGCATCGGTGCATTTTTGGATATTACAGAACGCAAGCAAGCCGAGGAAGTTCTAAGAAATCAGCAAAAATGGCTGGAAGATGTGCTGAACTTGATGCCAAGACCACTGCTTTTTATTGAACCAGGAACAGCGCGGGTAACTTTCGCGAATCGAGCCGCCGATGAATTAGTTGGGGGCGAATTTCCTCAAGGCGTACCAGCCGAAGATTATCATAAATTTTACTATTGCACGGATGCTAATGGCCTACCTATCCCCAACGACCAAATGCCAGGGGTACGGGTTGCCCGTGGAGAACGTTTGGATGGGTTGACGGTAGACTGGCAGACAAATCAAGGCGTGCGTTCTCTACTAGTATTTGCTGATACCTTACCAGCAATGCATGGTTATCCGGCTACCTGTGTAATGGTTTTCCAAGACATCACTAGTATCAAGCAAGCAGAAAAAGCCCTTTCGTTAAATTACAAGAGACTTCAGCTATTATTTGATACAGCCAGTGAATTATTATCCAGCCAAAACCCTGTAGCATTGGTTGATAGCTTATTCCGTAAACTTGCTGAACAAATTGGTTTAGATGTTTACCTAAATTATTTAGTGGAAGAAAACTCTCAGGTAATGCATCTAGCCTCATCCACAGGAATTTCGGCAGAACTGGCAAAAGAAATCGAGTACTTACCAATCGGTCAAGCTGTATGCGGTACTACAGCGCAAACCCGTTGTCATATTGCTTTAGATCATGTCCAGCAATCAACCGATCCCAAAACAGAATTGATTCGCTCTTTAGGAATTACAGCTTACTACAGTTACCCGTTAATTGCCCAAGGGCAGCTTTTGGGAACCCTTTCCTTTGGTAGCCGCACTCGCACTCGCTTCAGCGATAATCAAAAAGGGATGATGCAAGCAGTTTGCGATCAAATTGCGATCGCAATGGAACGCGCTCAGTTAATTGCTTCTCTACAACAGCAAACTGAGCAGTTGCAAGATGCTAACCGCATGAAAGATGAATTTTTAGCAATTTTATCTCATGAATTGCGATCGCCTCTCAACGCCATCCTCGGCTGGGCACAATTGCTGCGTTCCCGTAGTCTGAGCGAAACTCAAGCTAGTAGAGGGTTGGAAACAATCGAACGTAATGCCAAAATGCAAACCCAGCTAATTGAAGATTTGCTGGATATCTCACGCATGATTAGAGGAAAGTTGCGTTTAAATGTGGCAACTTGCAATCTGATTTCGATTGTTAATTCCGCCTTAGAAACTGTCAGCCTCGCTGCGCAAGTTAAAGAAATCGACTTGCAATTTTGCCCGCCAAGGGAAGAATTCCAGCATCACAACCTCTGTCAAAAAAATCGTTATGGAGAATTTTTAGTCTCCGGAGATGCAGAACGTTTACAGCAAGTTATCTGGAATTTACTCTCCAATGCCATCAAATTTACACCCCCTGGCGGTAGGGTAGAAATCAGACTTTCAAAAATTAACGAGCAATTCAAAGGTAATTTGACTGGCTACGCTCAGATTCAAGTAATTGATACAGGTATTGGTATTAGTTCGGAATTTCTGCCTTACGTATTCGATCGCTTTCGCCAAGCTGATAGTTCTAGTACCAGAATGCATGGCGGACTGGGATTAGGATTAGCAATTGTACGCCATCTAGTAGAACTGCATGGTGGTAGCGTCCAGGTTGATAGTCCAGGCGAGCAGCAAGGAGCAACATTTACAGTCAAGCTACCACTTTTGTTACCAACTCAGGGAGCTATCTCACCGCCACAAATTCGCGAAGATAATTCTGCTTTGCTTTTCCCTTCGCTTGCGGGCGTGCGAGTCCTGACTGTAGACGACGAAGCTGATAGCCGGGAATTTATTACTACTGTACTGCGACAATGCCAAGCCGAAGTACAAGCAGCAGCATCAGTCAAAGAAGCATTGCAGATTATGTCTCAGTGGAAACCAGATGTAATTGTCAGTGATATCGGTATGCCGCAAGAAGATGGTTACTCCTTCATCCGCAAAGTGCGATCGCTCCCACTAGAGCAAGGAGGCGATGTCCCCGCCGCCGCACTTACAGCCTATGCGAGAGCAGAAGATAGAATGCGAGCTATCCAAGAAGGTTATCAGCTACATTTACCCAAACCAATCCAGCCAGCTGAGTTAGCAACAGTAGTCGCCAGCCTTGTTGGCCGTGGTTGATATCCTTTTAAGTTAAAGACTATACCTCTGGCAAAATTCAGTTAAGTATGGACAGATAAGAGCTTACTTTTCAGTAACTTTACTGCAACAGTATTTATCTACAAAGCATTAAAAATGTAGATAAAAGTATAATTTAACTGTCAGGAAAATTACCATGAATTTGCGAGAGTCTTTCACCCATGAGCTAATTTCTTCAGGTATTATTGACCGCAGTTTAAAAGTAGGCGATTTTATTCCTAATTTTATGCTTCCTAATGCTTGTGGTGAAACAATAGAAGTAGAAAAATTCTTAGTTAACGGGCCTGTAGTTATTTCGTTTTTTCGAGGTTCTTGGTGTCCTTTTTGCAACTCAGAATTAGCAGCGCTCCAGCAAGCATTACCTGCAATTAAAACATTAGGAGCTTCACTAATTGCTATTTCACCTCAGACTAACCATCATACCTCGTTAACTGTGGAAAAACACGAACTAACCTATGAGGTATTGAGCGATCGCAACAATAAAATCGCTCGTCAATTTGGGATTGTGTTTCAAATACCAGAGTATCTTAGACCTGTATTAGCCCAAAAAGGTCATGTTTTACCTAGATACAATGGAGATGAGTCTTTTGAACTACCTATTCCGGCTACATTTATAGTTTCTCAAGATGGAAAGGTCATTTATGCTTTTGTTGACCCTGATTATACTAAGCGGTTAGACCCCATTGAAATTATTACTGTTCTCCGAAATCTTTCTGTGGTTAGTAAAAGCTAGAATTAAATTCTATTATTTCAAATTTTCGTATTGACTTTTTTATGAATAGTTTCATGCAAAGTTGCAATCAAAAGTCGTATCTGTCATTGCGTCTGTAGGGAAACAATCTCATTAATTCTGATAGATTACAACAAACTGTAACTTATACCAATTTGAAAAAAGAATGCAACAGATTGTAGGGAAACGGCATTGCCGTGACCTCTAGAATATTATTGATGTGTCGCAAACATTATTTGATTTGGTATTAATATCAGTTAAGCAAGAGAGATTTATTAAAGTCTAATTTTGACCAACATTACAAGAGGAATTTCTGATGAATCAAGAATTGCCTCAATTTATCAACCGTATTGTTTCTAGTTTGCAGACAATTGAGGGAATTACCGCGATCGCACTAGGTGGTTCGCGGGCACGAGGTAATCATACTCACAACTCAGATGTCGATTTGGGTCTTTATTACCATCCAGAAAATCCACCCGATTTAATTGCTTTAAATCGCCTCGCTTCTGAGCTTGACGATCGTCATCGCGTAAATTTGATTACTGCGATTGGGGGATGGGGAAAATGGATTAATGGTGGCGGTTGGCTAAAGGTAGAAGGTGTAGCTGTAGATTTTCTCTATCGCGATTTAGCGAAAGTTAATCGTGTCATTGATGATTGCCATACTGGACAAATTACTATTGATTATCAACCAGGGCATCCTCACGGTTTTGTGTCTTCAATTTATATGGGGGAAGTTGCTATTTGTCAGCTACTTTACGATCCCGATCGTGTTTTAGAAGCCTTGAAGGTAAAGACAAAGCCCTATCCAGTTCAATTGAAACAAGCAACTATTAATACTTTTGCTTGGGAAATCAGTTTCTCGCTGTTCGTTGCCAAAAAGGCGATCGCTCGCCATGATGTTGTTTACGCAGCAGGTTCCTGTTTCCGCAGTGTGGTCTGTATGAATCAGGTTTTATTTGCGCTGAATGAAGATTACCTATTGAATGAAAAGGGTGCAACGGCAATTGCTAATAAATTTGCTATTTGCCCCCAGGACTATCAACAAAGGATTGAGCAAGCATTTGTACTATTAGCAGCCGATGCCAAATCAATAACTGAGGCGATCGCGATTCTTGAAGCGATTGAAGATGATTTGAGCCAATGGTATGGAAATCGGCGATTAGCGATCTAATTTGACCCAATGCAGACATCTATTTTTTCGTAAACAATCCCCAGCTCTACCCATCGATTATAAAACCAGCATAGACAGATTCTATGCCCGCCGTAGGTTGCTAGTTGTAGGGCGAACGCCGAATGCGTCTACTCGATCTTGCGGAACATATATACAAAAAATTCATATTTACAATACCAGAAATTTATATTTATTCAAATATACGTATTCTTTAATATAAGTTTAAGGAATGGCTAAGAAAAGATCATGAAATAATTAATTTTCAGCGTAAAAGATTAATGATGATGGCTGACCGGGAAAAAGTGAATTTTCTTCTGAGAAAAACAATTTTGGAGATAGGTTTGAACGATGATTGGTCATACAGGCAGAAACAACGATCGAGACTTACCAATAAATGAGCAAGCTAGTCTGGAACTAGATGCGAGTGCTGTCTTGCGATCGCATTTGTGGGAAATATTTATTTCTCCCCAGCAAACCACCAAATTTTTGCTGAGAATCGTGGCATTTTTGGCTATTGCTAGTCTTGTGGCTAATATTTGCCACTTGTATTTACCTGATTATGTTGGCAGAGATTTTATAGCGATGGTATTCAACCTTGACGGTGAGTTCAATATACCTTCAACCTATTCATCAGCCAGCATCCTATTTTGTTCTATTCTGATGGCAATCATTGCCGTAGCTCAAAAGTTAGACGGAAATAGAAATTACCTCTCATGGATAGGGTTTTCCTTGGTCTTTGTTTATTTAGCTATTGATGAATTCATAAGTATTCATGAACAATTAATAGAACCACTACGAGCTAAATTTCATACCAGTGGCTTCCTTTACTATGCCTGGGTAATTGCTGGTGTTATCTTCTTACTGGTATTTCTGCTCGTGTTCGGTAGATTTGTCGCTTCCCTTCCCGCAAAAACACGACGCTTATTTATAATTGCTGGAACTATCTACGTAGGCGGTGCAATTGGTTTTGAACTATTAGGTGGTTATTATGCCAACTACTATAGTGAAGATGACATCATCTTCGACTTATTAACAACTGTAGAAGAGGTTATGGAGATGTTAGGTATCGTTGTCTTTATCCACGCGCTGCTTTCCTATATGACTGGCCATATGAAAGGCGTGAATTTGGGTATCCACTTTATCGATCGAAAGAAACAACAATTGATCTCGTCCCAATTTTAAGCGGCTAAAAAATCACAAACACTGGCTATCAGCTATTGACAACTCTAACCTGATATTTAGCGTGCCAGTTGCCTAAGTGCTAAACAACATCACCAATCTGCAATTAACCTAGCTTTCGCAAGCAAAAATTTCACAACTGTCTCTTCACGGGAAAACTGTTTAATCTTTTTTTTGACTTACTTCCATCCTCCTAGGAGAAGGCGACTTTCATCGCTAAGGGTGCATTACTAGTAACAATTTGCGTAACTTCCTCCTCCAAGCGCAACAAGTCACAAGGTTTACGCAGGTTTAGTTTCTAGATCGTTTCGTATTATGTCACTGTAATTTTAGCCTGGTTGAGTCTGCTTCTGCCTTGTTGTATTTCCTGGGTGTGAGATTCATTTCATATCCATTTGAGGTTATCCGATCAACGCTAAACAGTGCTTATATGCTACATTTGCGCTAGGAAGACAAAAAAATAAATCCCTAAAACCTAGTAAAATCAAAGGCTTTAGGGATTTAGAGGGATACGGGACTGGTGCGACTTGAACGCACGACCTAGCGCTTAGGAGGCGCTCGCTCTATCCAACTGAGCTACAGCCCCAAGAACAAAGCATATATAATGATAGCAGTACTTTTAACTAGACTGCCAAGAATCATCCCAAGGACTGCCACCAGTTTCTAAGCCACACAGCGAACTTTGTGCTTTCAAGATGATTTTAGGTTTGCCGTCACTGATTTCTCGTAACTGCAAATCCAGTTGTCCTTGCATAGTGTCTCGACAACAGTAGATTAAACCTTGGGCTGTGGGCGCACGTAAGGGTGTACCGGGTAAATCTGTAGTTCCAATTAACTCAACTTCATAATTTGAGTTACGTGCTTGCATTTCCCATTTACCCCAAGGCTGAATATTCCAGCTAACTTGCGAGTTCCAGGGAACAAATTCATAAAACTTGCCTTGATAATGCACGCCAATCATCGCTACAGATTCCATCCACCACAGCACACCCCGTCGTCCACCCCCGGCGGTTAATGCCAAGTCAGGTTCGTTGTAGAAGCTATTACAATTTAACCAAAACCATCTTTTAGGAAAAGCACCACCCCAATTTTTTTCGCCGTAGGCTGGGGCGTTGGTGAATTCGTAGATTTTACCGTTCCAATCAATCCACCCACTAGCTAAACCGTGAGCCATTAAAATTTGCCATCCCGGTTCAAAAATCTGCAAAAATGAGAGCCAGCCAGCGGTTGATTGTTGCAGACCGCCATGATTACCCCAAGCATATACTGGCTTAATTTCATACTGCCAACGGCAATAATTACCTGTAGCAGGGTCGCTAATAATTCCTTGATTTAAGGTAGCTGTAGCTTGATAGCCTTGTTGAACATGATGTTCAAACTCTGCTGGGATCAGGTAGAAGGGTTGGGTAGCTAAATCTGTTGTCCCCCAATGACCCAAAGCTAAGACATCGCGACTCGCCCAAAATTTTGTGACATCCGGAAAAGTTCGGCAGATATATTCATCGTTTGGCCCTAGAACTTGGGCTGAACCACCACTGTGGGGTTGATTGCCAATCGGGTCTTCAATAGAGTACATAAAGGCAAAAGTTTGACCGCAATCGGGTAAGGTGACGCGATAATACCAGCCTTCAAAAAAGCGACGGCTACTACCATCCCAGTGATAACCAGAATGTGGTGTTTGGGTGGTGTCGAGGAAATTTTTGGGAATACTAAGCATAGTTTCAATGTGTTGCCTATATCCCAGTATGCGCCTTGATATCGATCGTGCCTACGAAATTTTGGAGTTGAAACCCAATGCATCACCACAGGAAATCAAGCAAGCTTACCGCCGTTTGGCGAAGGTTTGGCATCCAGATAGTTTTCTCGAACCTCAGCAAAAGCTGGTAGCAGAAGAAAAGATTAAAGAAATTAATCAGGCTTATGGCAGGTTAAAGTCCGATCGCGCAGAGGCAACAGATCAATCTTCTCAATCTCATCAAACAAAGGTTGACGCTTACACATCCAATGCAGAAACTTTCTACAAACGCGGCATGGAGAATGCTCAACGAGGAAGATATACTGAAGCAATTGAGGATTTTACCCAAGCAATTCGCCTCAATCCTAATTATTTTGAAGCTTATAAATATCGAGGGTTAGCCTGTTCTAAATTAGGCTATGAAAATAGAGCAAAATCAGATTTGAGAAATGCGGTACAACTGGAACTTCAACAAAGAATAACACAGTCTAAACCACCCACATCTGAAGTAAAAACTCCAGCTTCGCCTTGGAAATGTATACATACCTTAAATCATTCAAATTGGGTCTGTGCAACTGTAATTAGTCCAGATGGGCAATTTCTCGCTAGTGGAAGTAGTGACAACACTGTTAAAATTTGGCATCTCAAAACAGGAAAATTAATACATACTTTAAATGGTCATATTAAGTCGATAAGATGCCTTGCTTTTAGTCCAGATAGCCAAACTTTAGTGAGTGGTAGCAATGACTGCACTATTATGGTTTGGCAAGTATCTACAGGGAAATTAGTCAATACTCTCAAGGTACATTCAACGCCTGTGGTGGCTATTGCTATCAGTTCAGATGGTCAAACTGTCTTTAGTGGCGGTAGCGATACTGCTATTAAAATTTCACATATAGCTATGGGGCAATTACTACACATTTTGAAGGGACATACTGATGCGATCTACTCGCTGGCTATTTGTCGTCAGCAGGAGATTTTAGTTAGTGGTAGTGGCGATCGCACTATTAAAATATGGAATCTGAAAAATAAGAAGCTGTTACATACCTTCACTGGCCATACAAGTTGGGTTACTTGTGTTGCTATCAGTCCTAACGAGCAAATTCTCGCTAGTGGCAGTTATGACCAGAGTATTAAGCTATGGAATATTAGTACAGGCAAGCAAATAAATACCCTTGCAGGACATCACAATTTTGTTTGGTCTGTGGCTTTTACTCCCGATGGTGAGTTTGTTGCTAGTGGTAGCGCCGACCAGACTGTGAAGCTGTGGCAGGTTAAAAATGGACAACAAGTTTATACTCTAGGCAATCATTCCGATTGGGTTAATGCTATTGCTTTCAGTCCCGATGGTAAAACCCTCGCCAGCGGTAGCCGAGACATGACAATTAAAATTTGGCAGTGAGTTTAGTATGATGCGATCGCAAATTGTCTTTGAAGATTTTGGCTGGATTCTAAGAAATTTTGAGAAAAAGTTAGCATAGATTTACATCGTTACTTATTTCTTCATCTGCGATATGTCTAACGACCAGCCGCGATCGCATCTACACCTGAGTATCATTGATTCTTTAGAAGTTCTCGGACTGAAACCCGGTGCATCGCAGGCACAGGTAAAGCAAGCTTACCGTAATTTAGTTAAAACTTGGCATCCCGATCGCTTTGCTGACCAACAGCAAAAACAGGCAGCTGAGGAAAAAATCAAAAAAATCAACGCCGCTTACAATCACCTCAAAACCGAACAACTACCTACTGCTGTTGAACCTCCAACTTCGCCAAGCAAGCCTAGCAAAGTCTCTGTCAATCGCTGGAATGCGGAAACTTTCTATAATTTGGGAGTGCAGAATGCTAGCCAAGGAAGATATGAAGAAGCGATCGCAGATTTTACCAGCGCAATTCGTCTCAATCCTCGCTATATTGAAGCATACAAATATCGCGGGCTAGCTTGTTCTCAACTGGGATATGAATATCGCGCTACTTCAGATTTAAACAAAGCTGCACAGCTAGAACAAGAATTGAGAGGTGTAAAAACTCCGTTTACATCCTCATCTTCCAGATGGTCAACTTCATCAAGACATAGCTCAAAGTCTCAACCTCTAGTAAAACGATGGTGTCAGAAAATTAAAAGTTTATTGAAGCTAAACTGGCGTTGGGGATGACGTACAAAAGCGATCGCCAATCTTACATACTGGGTATTTTTATTTACATAAAGATAAAAATTAAACTTTTAATATAGTAATTATCAAGATTACAAGTAGGACATTTAAAGATTTCATAAATTAGTAAAACTATTAGATACTTAGCCTGTTAATAAGCTAATAGTTATCAAATGGTTGCCTATATTCCACCTTTGGATGGAGGAAAAACTCCCTACTCGCGATAGAGCCGTGGACGCGATCGCAAAGGTTATTCTGATGTTGTAAAGACGTTAGGTAACAAATAGAACACTATTTAAAACCTAAATAAACATATTTTCAAAAGCAATAAAACATTTGATTATTGCAAAGTTTAGTTTAGCAATTTTTCCAATTGAGGAGTGAAATAATGACTATGAATAATCCAGGCGATCGCGAAAATTACCGCAGCGAAAATCGGCAAGAAACTTATACAGATGCTAACGGTGAGACTCGTACTCACGTGCAGAGAACGACTGAAACAGTTAATAACACAACCAATTCCTATGGTAGTGGTTATGTACATGGTCGTGACAGCGAGCGCAGATATCAGCAAGCTAATTTAGCAGATCGCGATAACGCTAATGCTGCTAATGGCTTACTAATAGGCGTAATCCTCACTTCCCTAGTTACCTTGGGCGTAGGAGCATTTTGGTATTTCAACCAACGCAACAATGCAACTGTTGACAATAGTTCGCCAGTAGTAGTTCCTGTACCTGTACCAAACAGTGCCAGTCCTTCTCCGGCTGCTAGTCAATCTCCTCCAAGCAAAACCACAATCATCGAAAGAACTAGAGAAGTACCTGTTGTAATTCCACAACCCCAGGCTCCAGCATCTTCTGCACCTACACAACCAAATATTAATATAACTGTTCCGTCTCAACGACCTGCTGCTGAAAAAGCCCCAACTACATCGCCAAGTACATCACCCAATACTTCCAGTCAACAAAGTTCTACTAGTAAATCTTCTGCACAAGATAACAAGAGCGACAGTTTGACCAATACTCCATTTTCAGGAACAGACAAGTCAAACACCAATAGCAAAGGTTCCTCGTCTTCGGGAGACAGTAACACTGGGGGTTCTGCTCAGTAACAGAGTCACAAGTGCAAAGCTTCGCGTCCCTTGTAGATCGATACGGTTAAGTTAAGAGATTGTAGGGTAAAACCTACAATCTTTTGCTATAGCGGTATTCCTTACGATGTAAGCATCCCAGCCTGAGCGAACTGTATTGCCTTACAGATGATTGATGTGATGCAAAGCTGTTTGAAATTGCTATCTCCTCTACTTATTAAGAAAAATTGCCAAATTGTTGCAGAAAATTAATACCGTTCAAGTTTGGTAAATACATGGTGACGCACCAAAAAGGAGATGCTACATTAAGAACAAGGTACAAAAAGGTTAAAAGTTCACTAAAACCTTCAAATTAGAGCCTGTGCCTCCTGCTCTAATATCCTCGCAATCACTACTCAGTTGTCGCATCCGTTGAAAGTGTTTTCGCCTTAAACTCATCGATAATTGTTGTGGAGGTGATTGAACGCACAGCCAGAAATACCTGCCTAGTTGGATAAAGGATGCACAAGTAGTTCTGAAGAGATAGAGTTGCGAAGATTGTCCATAGTCCACCTTAGTTTAGCTATATTCCCTCTGAATTTCCAAATTTTCTCGAACGATTGCATATTATTCCAAGAACCGCCCTAAGCTGTCGATATTCTCCCATCGTAGCTTGAGGCGGTTTCTAGTATGTAAGTCAAAAGTCAAAAGTCCAGGGTCAACAGCATTGATTGGAAGGGAAGAGAGACAAATGACCAATGACCAATGACAAATGACTATTGACTAATTAAAGTAATTACAGTCACTTCTGGCGGACAAAATAAGCGTCCTGGGCGATAAGTTCCTAAGCCACGATTGACGTATAACTGATTATTTCCTACTTTGTGAAAACCTTGCGCCCATTCCCAATATCGCACTACTTTCGAGAAATCTCCTAAGAAAAAGGGAACCCAACGCCGCAATTTTTTGGGTAGTTTTTTCAAAAGCTTTTTATAATGAAACACCACAGGCCCAATACCAGGTAATACAATGTGACCTCCGTGGGTATGACCAGATAGCTGTAAATCTACTCGCCATTGTTGCAATATTTGAGCAGTATCTGGGTTGTGAGATAAAACAATGCGGGGTGTGGCGGAGTCTAGTTGAGTGATTACTGGTGCAGGTTTAAACTCTCGCGACCAATAATCGGCTAATCCTACTAATGGTAATTCTTTTCCTAGGGGATAGGCGATTTCATTCCACAAGACATGGATTCCAATTTTAGTAAAAGCATCTGTAACTTCTGCTTTGGAGTGGCTGTAATGGATGTCATGATTACCAAGTATGGCGTAAATACCATAACGACTCTCTAAATATTTCAGTCGTTGCGCTAATTTATGAATTGGGGCGGGATCGTCGGTGACATAATCACCAGTTAATACAACTAGATCGGGTTCTGCTTCATTACTGAGTGCGATCGCTTCTTCTAACATTTCTTCCGATAGTCGCATCCCATCGTAATGAAAATCTGACAATTGTACTAACCTTATACCTTCTAAAGATGTAGGTAAATCTGTAATCTTAACCGTTATTTTATCTACTCTTAAATGTCCTGTAAATAACCAATGCATAGCGCAACAGACACTCCTGATAGCAGCGCTTACAGCTTACCAAAAAATAAAATCTATCTTAATTAATTGCTATAAATTTACCTGTTTCTCATCCTTAATTTGGGAAATACACAAATGGTAGACAACGACCGCTAACTAGGGATTGTGGTAGGCAATGCCCAGCCTACATATATTTATATGTAATATCAATAGAAGGTTTTAACCCAATAAAATCAAGGCTTTGTTGTTGCGAATGTGAGTAGCAATTGAGTAGCAGAATATCAAGTTGAGTGTAATTACTCATCTGTCCGTGGGTGTTGTTCAAAATAGTCGAATTTGTCATCTATCTCCCATAAAAGAGCAGAATAAAAAATGTGACTGCACGAGCGACAGTAGAAGAGAGTCCTCACACCACACCCTTCATCAAAAACCCGTCGATAATAATCCTGTGATGTGCATTTTGGACATCCGTACCATTTTTTCATCAAAGCTCCTATTTATTCGCTCGTTAGATCTCGATATGCAGCTTTAATAATCCGTACCAAAACATAAGCGATCGCTGCATCTAGATTTCGATCGCAATATAGTATTGCGGCAATTTCGTCTGTTACGTCGAGCGGTTGCCGATCGGGTGAATTCACAAAGAAATCGGCTGGACTAACTTCGAGCCAATTGACCCGTCACCCGACCCGTCACCCGGTAAGTGACGGTAAAAAAAGGGAAGATCCAAAAGTTGAAAAGCAGATGCAGCTTAAATTTTTCATTGCCGAAAAAGCAGAAACGCGTAGGCGGACAAGTAAACTTGCCTAAAACAATTGCAGCATTCCGCAATACGGGGAAAGTTATAGGTTCCCAAAGTACGTAACGTATCGCCAGGTGGAAAGCAACAGATTTGCAACGGCAAAACTCTATAGTTTCTACAGAGCGTTAAAACCCTTAGACGTTTTTCTAGAAACCTATAAGGGTCCATTGGTATTTCTCACCAGAGTTTTACTAATCCCTCAAGGTGTCAGTAAAACGTTTTAGTCCCAAAGACCGTCAAAGCGATTGACACATTCGGTTATTGAGTCTTTTTACCGAAAGTTTACCGCGAACTGGTGGAGGGAATGACGCAGATGGGCATTATTAATTAATTCCGTCTTTGTAGACTAAATTCCTATGAAAAAAGCTTTTATAACTCTGCTGGTGACGCTACTGGTCGGTTGTTCAGCAAATGCCCGAACACAACAAAAGTCTTCTACATCTGGCAATGAAACAATCGACTTCCCAAAAGCCTTGGCGCTCAGGGATGGTAAGACGCAACCAGCACAGGTAGCTGTGTATAGAGAGGAATTTGAAAAATTTAAAAAACTCTGCGTTGAGAGTAGGGCTGATTTAGCTGGCATGGTTTACAGCATTGCCAAAAAAGGAAAGGCGGCGGGTTACAAGTGGTCTACAAATCTCGATACCTTGAAATCTTTTGCTTTATCGGCAGAAAGCTTTGACCGTAAACCAGGCCGTTGCTTTCAGGTTTATCAAACATACCTCGAAAGCTTGCAGGAAGAATCAAGGGAATCAAGCAAGTAATCAGATTGACTCGCGTTGCAAGACTTCTGCTTTAACTTCCGGCTTCACTTCAACTAGTTAGCGTAAGTGGAAGTTGAAGTTGGAAGTTTTCGGCGGGGGCATCTGTGGATAACTGCATCGGCTTTTGCAATGGTAGCGCGTCTATGTTTTTGAGCAATATATTAGAAGATACCGCTATTTTTTAGGAATTACTGTTAAAATACACCTTGAAAAATTTTGTCTACAATCGCCAAAACCCGCTACTGACGCGGGTTTTAGCCGTCTACACCCGATTGTTTTCCTTGTTTCGCTGTAGACGCTTGAACAACCGGGTGTAGACGCATTGCAACCGCACTTGTGTCCGTCAATTGTTCGCCTATTACCCCCCATGCAGTGCACTTGTAGCCGTCAATTGTTCGGGTGTAGACGCTTGAACAATTGGGTGTAGACGCATTGCAACCGCCCATGCAACCAACAATAGTCGCACTGTAACCCATCAAGAGGAGCGCTTAAGTTCCTTGATGAAAGCATCAATCGCCTTACCTGCTGTGGATTGCCTGCCAGTTTTTAGCTTGTTGAGCGTGCGGTCTCTAGTTATAGTCAATTCATGGTCGGTTAAACGCCCGGTAGTGCTAGTATCCTTCTCTGCTACCGGGCGTTCGACTTTCCCCGCACTTCCTCTAGTTGCGATCGCACTTCTTGCTTAATCAATTCTTTGATGTCTACAGGTGTATGCAGTATTGTAGACGGTTTTGTAGACAGTCCTAGATGTTCCAACATGAATCTCTGTGCTGTCTGGTTTAATGTCTCACCTTCAAGCTGCAATGCTTCTAGCGCTTGCACTGCTTCATCTGGCAAGCGGAATGAGAAAGCTTTACTAACCATAATTCCGTACTATATACAATCTGTCTACAGGATACAGTCTTTTATCACTAATTGCCTACAGCCTGTTGACAGTTGTGTGCAGGTGGCTATACTATATGTATGCAAGCTGAATACAAATTGTATGCAGCAGGTTGAGCGTGTAAATCGTAGCGTCGTGTCGCTCCCTAAGTGCGATCGCTTTTTTGACAAGAATCTGATCCAATTAATGAAAAATACCTGATGCTAAATGAAGTCAGGCGTTGAAAACGCGCCCTGGAGGGAGAAACTACCACATCTCCCCCACCAGCACGACTTCCCCCTTAACGTCGTTAATCCACCAAGGAGACAATCTAAAATGTTAGCGCCAAGTACACCCTTTTGGGGAATAGCTTGCAATGTGCCTCGGTTTTGGCGATTGCGAGTAGCCAAAGATTTTCCTAAGCCAAAATATTACATCGGTCAAACGATCATCCATCTTGTCTGTCTGCAAGGCACGACAAGCGAATTTTTGGTGGATGTCATCGGCATTTCCTGGACTGGGGAACAGTGGCAATACGAGATTGAATTGCCAGAGTGTCACCCGTTTTACGATCAGTTTGACCAGCGCGTTGAGTGGACTGAAGCTAAAGCTTTGAAACTGCCATGACTAAACGCGATCGCTTTTATTGCCCAAAGTGGTTGAATAAAATGTGACATTAAAATGCCTCGGTCGATGTTACCAGTACCTTCCGAGGCGATTGTCTTGGCAAAAACACTTTCTGCACCTAAAGCATCAGTAGTTAATCCAAGGGAGTTAAGGCTATTACCCTTATTCTGACTTAAGTCAGGATTTTTGTGAATGGACTGATTGACGGAAGTTTTACTAATACGTTTTAGGTACAGTGATGATTTTTGTCTTGTTTGACGACACAGAAAATTCGTTCGAGAAATCGAACAAACAAATAAACCTCACTAAACAATATTATGAAAAGAGAAAACGCGCACGCCTTGGTGCAAGACGCTCTAAGAGATGACGAATACATCAACGCTACCAAATGGTGTAAGCATTTTGGGACTCGACTTGATAACTGGAAGCGGTTGCCAGAAACAAAAGCTAGATCAGAGCATTTAAAAGCTACACAGTTAAATGCTGAACCCTGGATTGTTGAGCGCGTAGGTAAAACTTGGGAGACTTGGGTTCACCCCATCATGGCAGTTCATCTAGCCAGCTACCTTGATCCAGGCTTCGCCAACTATGTAGCCGAGATTTTTATCAGGTATGTCAAGGCTGACCCAACGCTCGCAGCTGATATTGCCTCAAGGCAGGAAACGACTGAGGGGCTGGACATCATTAACAAGGCTGTCCAGAAGCGTTACGAGTTTCTTAAGTCTGAGTTGGCCCAAAGCTATTACATAATCAAAGACGCTTGGGGGGATAAGTTACACTACAACACTCTTACTGGAGAGATTCAATTAAATGGGAGTCCTTTAGAGTTACAATTTCTCGAAACCAAACTGAAGCTAGAGCTTGACGTCAATGTCGGAAGAAAGGATGCAGAACGAATCGTTACGACTCTAGCTGTGGTCAATACCTATCCTTTAATGGATGCTGCAAGTCAGCAGATATTCGGCAAAAAGTATTGGCTTGAAATCAAGAGAAGAAACTTTGTACCAACGAAAGAGTATCCGACCCCGCCAAGGTTATTTTAAGGCTTAGTCTTTAGGATACCCACAGTCACGAACTGGGGGTATTTTTTGGCGATCTAATCCCCTTGCATGATTGACTAACTAAAAATAGAAAAATTTAAAAGTTTGGAAAAGTACTGGATCATCTGGATCATCTGGATCAGTATATCTCATCCATAAGTCAAAAAAGTCACCCTAAAATGTTGCTAATACGGCTAAAACAGGGATTGATGGGTGATCAGAACTACAATTTCTCTGTCAGTGATGCAGATGGTCAGAACTTGACCCACTAATTTTTAGTGAGTCAAATTTCTTTGTTAGAGATATAGATGTATTAGCATACTTAATTCTTCAGTCAAAAGTAGCACATTCACCTGAGGCTAACACGATTAAAACAAAGGTTAACTGTGTACAAAGTTACATTTTCTTTCACCTGACACTGATCCAGATGATCCAGATGATCCAGTACTTTTGCAAACTTTTAAATTTTTCTATTTTTAGTTAGTCAAACACGAACGTCACTCACTAACGAACAACAAGCCAGAGCGATCGCCCTTTTTGGTAGATGGGAGCGATCGCTTTTTATTGAAAACGAGTAGCAAAATCAAAACCGCCTGAAATAGCGGTTAGAGAGTCAAAATTAGTAGCAATTGAGTAGCAAAAATCAGCCGACGCTACTCTTAATCTTTCAAAGCATTGATATTAAAGGCAAATCGCGTTAACTGGTGATTACCTCGACAACTTAGCCGAAGAATTTTTTGGCACTACCGATCCGCTTCACACGACTTACTTTAAAAATTTTCTGGTTGCCTCGGTTGCTCGCGCCCGTCATCCAGGTTGCTGGATGGACTGTGCCCTCATTCTCTACGGGGAACAGGGAATAAGGAAATCTACATTCTGGCGAACGCTATTTGGTGCGGACTGGTTCTCTGATGACTTAGGGAACGACAACGACAAAGACGAAAAAATGAAAATGCACCGCTTTTGGTGTTTGGAGTGGGGAGAATTCGAGACGGTCTATAAGCGCAAGGACGTTGAAGAACTTAAGCGATTTCTGGCCAAAAAGGAGGAAACCTTTAGAACGCCCTACGACCGAGTACCAGTTGACTATAAACGCGGTTTTGTTTTCGTCGGCACGACCAACCAAACAGAAATACTCAACGACCCATCGGGCGATCACCGATTTTGGATTATCCCTGTTACTAAGTCAAAAATTCCCGTGGAAGCGGTTCTATTCTGTAGGGACAAGATATGGGCGGCCGCGAACGCACTTTATAAAGCCGGCTATCCTTATATGCTCACTGACGAACAGGAAGCGGCACGGGCGGAACGCAATCGCGACTATCAAGTAATTGACCCGTGGATGGAAATTGTTGAGGAATACGTCAGGTGCAAGGATTTTGTCACCACGCAGGCTTTATACAGCCTTTTAGGCATAGAACCATCTCGCCAGGATGTCGCCAGCGATAAACGCATTTCTGGGGTTATGCGTCGGCTCGGTTGGGAACGCGGCCGCGAAAGCGGACTTCGAGGTAGTCGCGGCTGGAAACGCAAAAGAAAAATAGATGTTTTCCCAGAAAATCAAAATAAGGTGGATCAAGGTGGATCAGGTGGATCAGCAATCCCTGAAAACATTGCAAATCAAGGAAATTTTATGATCCACCTAGAGAACTCTATAGGTGGATCAAAGGTGGATCAAGGTGGATCAGAAAATAATGAGCGATCCACCTCTGAAACCGAAAATGATCCACCTAAGGTGGATCACAAGGTGGATCACAATTTTTCCGCTATTCATCAGGGTTCTAGCGTTTGTGATCCACCTGATCCACCTATAAGTGAAAATTTTGAAAATTCAGAAAATGAAAGTGCAAATAGCAATCGACTTGAAACCGTGGGAGCAAATATACCTATCGAACAGATGGACTTGCCCCCCAGTTTTAACAGCCAAGTTAGCGATCGCCTTGTGACTTTCCTGCCACTGCGAAAGCAGCAAGACAATAAAACTCGCTGGCGGATTCTTGTTGAAGGTCAATCAACAGAAGTTGCAATTTTAGGTAGAGGTAAAGCCGATACCATCATCCAACTAGAAAAACACGCGGCTGAATTTATCCAAAAATGCGATCGCAATTGGCGGACGCAAATTAACCAGCCGGCGATGTATGGAGGAGATGAAGTGCAAGTAGTCGGCTACGACCCAATTACCCGAAAGTATCAAGTGCAGTTAAGCTCTAGGCTATTTCAGTACGTCAAAGCCTCAAACCTCAGCAAGCCTAAGCCTTAATCGCAAAGACTGAGATCGCACTTTTCAACTGCCTGAGAGTAAAATAAAGCACTAACTATTAGTGCTAATCTCTCATGGCTGAATTAACGCTCACGCAACTTTTTGGATCTGGCGCAACTCAAGACGCGTCTACTCTAACTATTCAAAAATCGGCACTAGTCGCCCAAGGATTAACCGCGAGTTCGTCTAATACGGCTGAATCGTTGGTAGTGGCATTAGTAAAGCAGTGGCAATCTGTGGCAACGCCCACGGCGCAAGAATCTAATGGCGATATCCAAGTCACCATTGAAGACAGTTATCAAAGTATAGTTACGCGTAACAATACCCAATACAGAGAATTTTCAAAAACGATTAAGTTACAAATAGAAGATACAACCAGCACGATAGATCCGGATGATTTTTAAATGGATTTATCGCTAGCTCAATGCTTCGGGGAAAGTGCTACCCAATCAATTGATTCTCTTGTTATTACTAAAAGCGAATTGCCGGGACTAACGCCAGATGCCAATAATACGGCTGAATCGTTAGTCATTGGTATTTTGTTAAAAATACTCGAAAACTTTGAAGGTAAAATCACCACAGAATCTGGCAGCACTATTACCTTAGAAAACGGTCAACCTCTTACCTTCAACCAAGGCGATATCGCCAATACTCTTTATTTAGAGTACTGGCGAATTATTTTTAGGAGTGGAGCTATAAACTATCGAGTATTTCAACTAGCACTACATGTTTTCAACGATTACCCATGACTGAAATCAAAGATTTAGCCATTACAAAAACAGAAGCTGGCGATAATGATTGGTTAATACTTCAAGAAGCATCAACCGGACAGACTTACAAGATAAAAGTATCAGATTTTCTTGCAGGGTTATCCAACAATAATGGCAACAACAACGACCAATACGCTAGCAATGTAAGCTTGCTTCTAGGGATAGTCGATGGCAGTCTTGTTGATTTATCTAGCAACGGTTTTACTCTCACAAATAACGGAGCATCAATCAACGCTGATAATCAAATTGTCAGTAATGGCGGAACTACCAGGATAACTACACCTGATGATGCAAAATTCTATTTGAGTGATGATAGTTTTACTGCTGAAGTACTAGCAATACCGACGACGCTCAACAACGATACCAAGTACTTTATTAGTCAAGCGAACAATGTAGCCGACAACGCTAACAGACAATTTGCTTTTGGGATTAATCAATACGGTGTTCAGTGGTACTGGACTACGAACGGCTCAACAGACCAGTATTATCAGTTCGCTTATAACTTCAGCGTAGATACCCTTTATCACGTTGCAGTAGTCAGAAAAAAAGATACCGTCAACGAGACCAATAAACTAGCCTGCTTTGTAAACGGAGCAAAGATAGGGGAAATTGACCATTCCCCGACATACTTCAACAGTACCGCTAGCCTGGTATTACTCGGTTTTGGAAACTATTCTACCGACGGTTATACAAATCTCACTTGGCAAGGAAAAATCAAAAATAGAGGACTAAGATTAACAAAGGGAATTGCAAGATATTCATCTAATTTTACTTCACCAACAACTTTTTAATGCATGACAGAATACTGCAATATCGGTGACAAACCGAAAGTAAATTTTAAGTTTGCAACACAACTCGAAGAAATATATCAATCCAATGTTTCCCCGATTGATGTGTCTGTTGAAGACTTCAGTGTTAACACAATAAACTACAATCCGAACGGTTATAGAATATCCTTTTACTCGACAAACAGTGGGACACCTGGAATTCTAACCGTCAGGGATTACAACATAGTTGACACGGGTAATGGCAATCAAGATTTACGATACGTTCTACAAGTTCAAAGATGTGGGGAAGACGGATTACACGACTACACAAACGTTGACCCAAATAGTATTACTGTTATGCCGACTGTTACTTGTCCTGATGTAAAACCAGATAAATATCGCAGTAGATTACACGTTAAGGAATTGGGGCAAACAAATGATGTATTCACAGTTGAAGGTGATTACCCGTGTAAATATCGTGTCGCCTGTTCGGATTGTCCGCCTGGTACTTGCAGGTGTGACTGTGATAATTACCCTGGCTATTGCTGCTTACCTTGTAATGAAATTGGACAAAAGATAGCGGTTATTACTGAGGCAGTTAGGAGGTTAAGTAATGGCTGATTGCTGTGAAGAACTTAAGGCAAGGTTAATTAAACTTGAGGCTGAAATAGCCAAGATTAAACCAGTTAATGAAGATAGTCTTATTGAGAAAATTAAAAACATTATCTTGCCAATTGTTGCTTCTAAAATCTTTGACCAAATTAATCCACTCAACCAAAACATCAGTAGAGTAGACACGCGAGTTAGTAATCTCGGTAGCTCATTTGAATCTACATTACGTCAGATGAATGCTGCTATTTCTGATGCTCAAAAAACCGCAACAACTGCTAAAAATACCGCTGAAGCTGTAGACGTTGTAGCTAAAAATGCTGCTAGAGATGCGAGTTTAGCTAATGGTTTGAGCGTTCAAGCAAAGAGAACTGCTGAGGGTGCAAATACTGCTGCTGGTACTGCAAAAAATGTTGCTGATAGCGCTAAAGGTGCGGCTGATATAGCGAAACTTGCTGCTGAAAATGCGGGAAAAGAAGTAAATGGATTGAAAAAAATTACTAGCGGTCTTAGTTCAACAATTGAAAAAGTTGATAAGTTCGTGGGAGAAGTTAACGGTAAGGCAATAAGAGCGTTAGAACGTGGGGCGGAAGCAATTGGTATTAGCAAAAACGCTCTAGCTGCTACTGGTAGGTTAGGTCTTAAAATTATAGAAATATTCAACATTATCGCTACTTTCTTTGTGCTGTTTGAGCAAATAGCAAACTTAGAAGTTTTAGGTGCAAGAATTGACGCTGTAGAGAATCAAGTAAGCGCACTTGATAACGCTACCAATGGATTCTACAGATTAATTCAACTTGCTAATGCTGAAATAGGTAGATTGAAGGCTAAATTTCCTCCAGTTGAGGACTTATTAAATCGCGCTTATATCGAAGCATTGAACGCTGGGAGACAAATCCCAGTTATCAGAGAAACAGCTAACCAAGCTAGGGGAGTAGCAAGCAATGCTTACTCAACTGCTGCTACAGCAAGCGAACGGGCGATAGCTGCTAATACTGCTGCTAGAAGCGCTCAAGCTGTTGCCAACAAAGCACTTACTGTTTCATCTTCAGCTGATACCAAAGCAAGACAAGCCGCGGCCGATGCAATACGCGCCAGTGCCAAAGCAGATCTCGCAAAATTAACAGCCGACCAAAGTAATACGCTAGCCAAAAAAGCCGGAAGTATTGCCTCTAGTGCTTTAGACAAAGCTGGAACGGCACTAACAACAGCACTCACCGCGATCGCACTTTACAAAGGGCTGAAATTGCTAAGGGGAATTCCCGGCCCGCGCGGTTTACCCGGTGCAGTCGGGCCAAGAGGTTTACAGGGTTTACCCGGTCGAGATGGCGTTACAACCGTCGTGCAAGTCACCTTACCTGGTGTTCCCGGCCCGCAAGGTAGAACAGGCCCGCGCGGGCCTGTTGGTTTACCCGGTCGCGATGGTCGAGATGGTATTAACGGTATTAATGGCAGAGATGGTCAGGATATGAACCCGGTAGATTTAGAAGAAATTAAGTCCAGACTCAGAAGAATTGATAGTAAGACTTCTGCAAATTTAGCAATAACTAGTACTGTTAATCTCAAGCTTGGCGCTCAAATTGTTGGCGGGATTGGTGGTAGTCTCACTAAATTTTACGAATGGGCACACATAGATAGAGCGCTCAATCTTCTGACAACTGCTGCTACGATTCATAATGCGATGATGTTAAGCAATGACATCGCCGGAACTTTAGGACAAGCATTATCAAACGTATTGCAGCTTATTGGGATTAAAGATAAAGACGGGAACGGATTAAATATCGGCTCAATTATTGGTTCAACAATTGAAAATTTTGTTAAAGGAATTATTGGAACCGAAAATTATACAGAACTATCAGCAGCGTTTGCCAAGGCTAATAGGATATATCAAGCCACTACTAATGTGCTTAATAGCTTTTTGAATATTGCTCAAACTATCCTCCAAGCTAATGAATTAATAGCAGGATATACAGGGAAGATTGGGAATGCTTTAAAAAAGGGAGGAGTTGTTTTAGAAAGTGCTTATGGCTGGCTCAATCCCCAACCAAAATTCAACAGGGTTACATCTTTCTTAGAAAATTTTGGAACTACTGCTTCTACTATCCAAGCAGTTACGCAAGCCCCATTAGATGTTATTAATGCCGTGACAGAGTTTAATAACTCTGCTACGGAACTAACTAAAGCAATCAAAGAAGACGACAAACCAGAAAATAAGTCTCCTGCTGTTCCAGAACCAGACCAATTAAAAGCGAACGAAACTCAAGCTTTAACAATATCTCAACCAGTAGCTTTTGATTTTTCAGATTTATTTGATGGGGAGGATTTATAATGACGTTGCCAGAAGGCTTTGATGCTTTTGAGCATCTACAACAAACTTATAGGGCAGAATTTAATAGAAGAGTTGACCGCTATTTTAGTGATGTAGAAGGAACGGGCGATTTGAGTTCTGTTAGATCATCTTTAAAACTTGCTTGTCGGATAACTGATGACGACAACGACGCAATTATGAATATGCGTCGCAGTCTATTTTTTGATGTTATTGGGTATGGTCGTAAAAATTTATCAATTACTTATGGAACTCCGTTCGGCACTGCTCCCCCGGTTGCTGCATATCCACAATTATTTTTAGTGTTTATGCAGGATGCATCTGCACAAGCACCACAAGATGATTTAGTAATTCATGAAAAATCTTGCAGATTAATGAAATATGCTTGCGCGTCTGGAGAATCCAGACCAGCGATCACAAAAGCTAATATGACGGAGATTGCTACTGAAATTAAAGAATTATTCTTAGAAAATCATAAGGGAATTACCTATACATCAGGGAATAAATCAGCTTCTTACACTGACCCTAGTAATGGTTTTCCACGAGGAAATTATATGTTAGTTAATTCTAAAACTGATGCAGTTAATATTTTTGAGAAAATGTGTAATGCAATAGATGTACCTTTCAAGGGAGCATCACATATAGTTTTAAACGACCCTGACAAAGAAAGTACAACCACTGCAACAGCAGGAACTACAACAATTCTTGGTAAATCCGTAAAAAATCGACGTTACCGACCAGTTGCAGTAATGCGGTTTAGATATGCATATATTTCTTTAGGTAATTTGACTGACCCTATATTTCTCATAGATACAACATTTAGAAATCAATCTTTAGTAAAATGGTACTAAACACTTACGTACAAAGAAGTTGAACACCTTATAGGTTTCTAGCCAAACATTGAAATAAAAATGCAGTTTACAATCGCAGTTAACCTTAATTTGGATAACTATATATATGTCATTTCGCGACCTCAGACGCTATGAAACTCAGAAGGCTGCATACGATAATTACAAAGCTTGGCAAGCCTTAAGTCCAGATGCCAAACACGCAGCTTTTGCAGCAATTACAGACGAAACTAAAAGAGCTAAACCAAAACGCGTAAATGGGTATATATCCCCCTTTAATCAAAGCGGAACAGCGCTAAGATATATCATTCTTCCTGTTCTTAAAAAGACCCAAGACGGGCAAGGGGCAGGAGTTGGCAACGCTCTTACTACAATTTTAGATACTTATTATATTGACGATACCGAAACTGCTCCTACTGGGGGAGGTATTGAATATAAAAGATTTAAAGCAGCTAAATTAAGCTTTACTCTCAGGCAAACTTTCGCTAAGAAAACTAGCCGCATAACCAAAAGAGTTTATTTAAAACCAGATGTAGATACATATACTGGTGCTTTTGGTCAGGCTTCTGGCGGTCAAACTTATGCGACGGTTTCAGCGTTGCTAATTACTGCTTCTCAAAATTGGGTAGATGCAGCGGAAGCCGGAACAAAAAGAAGTTACAAGCTCATTCCTGAAGGAGCTTAAGAGTAACTACCCTTGAGGATTTAATCATGAGTGAAATAGCCCAAAGGACGGGGATAATTTGGACTCCCTACGATGATATAAACTTGCTAGCCGTAGCAGTAGATGCCGAGGCTTGTATGGATGAAGCCAAGAATATGGCAGCTATCAACCAAGCTGCTAGAGATTGGTTAGATAATAAAATTTCTCTGAGGGATTATTGCGATATTCTCCAGCTAAATGATGTTCATAATCCTTTGGAGCTAGTTCACGACTTTTGCGAACACACGGAATTAATTATGCGAGTAGGTGCGTAAATGAGCAGGATATTAGAGTTAGGTAATGGTGATAATTTTTCACTGCAATACTCTAACTCTATTCCCCCTACCATCATAGAGATGACCACAGGAAGAGATATTTATGCAAAGCTAACAGAATTATTTATTCCTATAACTTTCAATAAGCCAATTATTCTCATTAATATTACTACTACCGTTCCTATAGGTAAAATATGGCGTTACGCTGGTAGATGTCGCCAGATTCTACCGACTGCCCTAGGGGATGCGATTGCTTTTAATAAAAGTCTGTTTTTAGGTAAGAGAAATATATTATTTTTTGCTGATAATGCAGTTGATTATCAAATATCATATTTAGCCCCATCCTGGTTTATCGATCTAGGAATAACAGTCTACCAATACGATGGCATCGATACAACAGATCTTGATAACAAGCTTTCAAGTATTGAATTAAAAATAGATGCTTTGTAATTACAGTATTTATCCTCTTATCATTCATCTCTGCATAAAGATAAAATAACTATTAAGATTCTACACAATAAAAAGCCGACGCATAGGCTAACGCGTCGGCTTTCATAAGTTGATTTTTCCAATACAGTTGAAGGTTATATTTTATCATGTCAGATATTATTCAAACCGCTTTAGGAGTGGCAACTCTCCTCGGTTTTGCGCTCAAAATTTATCAAAATATCGATAAACGCAACGACGAATTAACAGAAAAGATTGCCTCTTTAGAAGCGCGAATTCGCGCTCATGAAGTCGAATGCCAAACCAGAAACCACTACTTTGAAACGATTTTAAAGCGAGTTGAAAACGCTCTTGACGCCCGCAGGGCGGCGTAATATTTTTATGGGCATAACAAGCAATTAGAGGATTCTATTCCAGAGGATTTAGTCGCCTGCCCAAGACTAAATCCTTTTTTATTGGTGGGAGTCGGGAAGCACTAGATCCGACAACTCAGAAAGATTCCCGTGCAAAACGGCTAGTTCTTTCTCGTCGGTTGTGAGCATCGTCGCCGCCGTGCCCAGTTGCCCTTGGAGTTCGGCGATAAATTTATCCTTATCGGCAATAATTGCGTCTTTATCGGCTAGCTGGCTACGTAGCTTATCGTTGTCGTTTTGCAGTTTACGGATGAGCTTGATTGCCGCTTGCAATACGGCTAGTAGCTGGTTGAGTGGCATCGGCGCGAGATAGCGATATTTCATGTAGTCATTTTCGCTGCTACCGCCAAACTTCAGGGATTACACTGGGGAAATTCATAAAAGCTTCACGATATCATCCCCCTAACGACACATGAAGTCACTCACTAACGAACAACAAGCCAGAGCGATCGCACTTTTAGGTAGATGGGAGCGATCGCTTTTTATTGACAACGAGTAGCAAATTAAAAACCGCCTGTAATAGCGGTTAGAGAGTCAAAATTAGTAGCAATTGAGTAGCAAAAATCAGCCGACGCTACTCTTAATCTTTCAAAGCATTGATATTAAAGGCAAATCGCGTTAACTAAGCGATATATATATGTACTACATAAAAAATCAATTTAATTAGTAATTTGTTTAAAATTTTGCTACTAAATCACTTACTTTGTAACGTCATAACAGTCACTTCTGGAGGACAAAATAAACGTCCGGGGAGATAAGTTCCTAAACCACGATTAATATATAATTGATTTTTTCCTAAGTAATGTAAACCCTGCGCCCATTCCCAATGACGAATGAAGGAGTAATCGTTTCGCAAATATGGAATGCGACGGCGGATTTTTACAGGAATTTTGCGCACAATTTTTTGATAGTAAATGACTCCAGTTCCCAATCCTGGAATTACAACTTGACCGCCATGAGTATGACCAGATAATTGTAAATCTACTCGCCAAGCTTGCAATATTTCCGCAGTATCAGGATTGTGTGATAAAACAATCCGAGGCGTAGCGGTGTCTAGTTGGTTCATGACTGTTACAGGGTGAAATTCCCTAGAGTAAGAATCTGCTAATCCTACTAGGGGTAATTCTTTCCCAAAAGGATAGGCGATTTCATTCCACAGAACGCGAACGCCAATTTTATTCAAAGCTTCAGTGATTTCTGCTCTTGAGTGTTTGTAACATATATCATGGTTGCCCAATACAGCATAAATACCAGCCCGACTGCGGAGATTTTTCAGCCGTAAAGCCAAGTCGTGAATTGGTTTTGGGCTAGCTGTTACATAGTCACCAGTTAAGACAACTAAATCCGGTTCCGCTTGATTGCTAACTGCGATCGCTTTTTCGAGCATTGCATCCGACAGCCGCAAACCATCATAATGAAAATCCGACATCTGCACCAGTTTTTTACCTTGTAAGGATGCAGGTAAGTCTGCAATCTTAACCGTCAATTTCTCTGTACTCAACGGCCCAGATAGTAACCAGTGCATAAAACGCTCATCATCCTGAATATTAGCGCTTATAGCTTAACGAAAAATTAGGCGATCGCTCGTGCGGCTAAAACAATTTCTTGAAAAATTCATGAATATCTTTGGTTTTTTATGTATTTGTACTTAACTGATGCTCAACTAGCATGGCTATTAACTACTATGACAAAGCCCACCTGCGTGGGCTTAATGTCTTTAGCCTATGTAGGTGGGCTGTGTTCGATTAACCGCACCATTCAATGAAAACTGCCAGATGACAATCTTAAGCAGCGACTTTTTCTTCAAGTGGTTTAAAAGTCTTTTTGGTAGCGCCGCAAATGGGACACTTCCAGTCATCGGGAATTTCTTCAAATGGTGTTCCAGGTGCAATACCAGAATCAGGATCGCCAGCAACCGGATCGTAAATCATACTGCATTGTCTGCAAATCCATTTCCGAGTTTTGGGATCGTCACCTGCAACTCTAGTAGCTGCTTGTCCGCCGTTCAGAACTTCTAAAGCTTCAGCATAGCGATCGGCGTGGTAATTTTCGATAAATTTTAGCAAGCCAAAACGATGTGCTGCTTCTCGAAATGTATTGGCATGATCGGTAGATTCTTTAGCTTGCTTGAGAAATTCTTCCGCAGCAGAACTATCGCGATCGCGTTGAGCAGCAGTGGCAAATTCTGGATACATTGTAGTGTATTCATAAGTTTCGCCTTCAATTGCTAATGATAAACAACGAGAGACAATTTCTCGCTTTTGTTCATCAGTTAAAGCTGACGGATCTTTAACAACTAATTCTGGATGCAGCAACTCAAAATGCGCAAAAGCATGTTCTGTTTCTTGTTCTGCTGTTTCTTTAAAAAGTTTCGCTAAGTCTGTAAACCCAAGTTTACGCGCCACTTCAGCAAAAAACAAATACTTCCGATTCGCCATCGATTCACCACCGAAGGCAGCTTCTAAGTTTTGGAGTGTAGTAAAGTTAGACAAATCCATAATCTTTGGATGCTTGTAATGTGGTATTTTGCTTGGAAATACAGACTTTAAAACTGAGTAAATTAAAAGATACTCTAATGATTTAGAGACGTTTTATACAACGTTTTTTATGCTACATTAATTTACCCGTTTTGTTAGCTGTACCAGGACAATTATAAAACTGAAAAGTTTTACCTCTGGGAAATTCTAGGTTTAATTTATTAGATAGCTTCAGGTGATTCCGCCGTTCACGCGGATATTTTGCCCGGTAATCCACCGTGCTTCATCGCTCGCTAGAAATGCTACTACATCAGCAATTTCTTGTGCATCTCCTAGTTTTCCTAAAGCTGCCATTTGCGCTAGACGGTTGATTTGTTCTTCGGTTTTACCGTCGCGGAACAGTTCTGTATCTGTGGGGCCTGGAGAAACAGCGTTGACTGTGATTTTTTTTGTCCCTAGTTCTTTAGCTAAGACTCTGGTTATTTGTTCCACAGCTCCTTTTGTGGCGACGTAAGCGCTATAAGTTGGTAGCATCATCGCTGTGGTTGAAGAAGAAAAATTAACGATCCGCCCTCCTTCCACCATCCTTTGGGCGGCTTGTTGGCAAGCAAAATAAGTCCCTTTAATATTGACTGCGACAAAATTGTCGCAGTCGGCTTCTGTAACTTCAGCGATCGGTTTATAAATAATGGTGCCAGCATTATTGACCAAAATATCAACTTTGCCAAATTGCTCAATAGTTCGATCGAATAGCCGCTTAATGTCAGCTACTTGGCTGATATCTGCTTGTACGGCGATCGCCTTTCCTCCTTGCTGAGTAATTTCGGCGACAACCTCTTGGGCTTTAGCTGTGCTACCTGCATAGTTAACGACCACAGATGCACCGTTACTAGCTAACTTCAGTGCGTAGACGCGAAGCGGCTTGTCGTTAGACATCGCTCTACCAATACCTCGCGATGCACCAGTGACAATTGCAACTTTTCCTGCTAAAGGTGCCATATCTAGATCTCACTTTGTGTTGCTGATGATTGGGATGGACTTCAAGAAACTAGAACGCGGGAACGCGGAGAGTTTTTTAGGTAATAAATAAAAATCCTTCTCCCCGCGTCCTTGCATCTATTTAATTACCTGGGTTGTGTGGGGAACCTTACCATCCTGAGTAGGTTCTGGGAGTTGGGGTGGCTGGCGATGGGGACGGAAGCGATCGCGGATTCTGCTGACTACGATATATAAAATCGGCACGACAAACAGACTTAGTAAAGTAGAAACAATCATCCCGCCAGCTACGGCTGTACCAAGAGATTGTCTGCTAGCCGCACCTGCACCTTCCGCTTCGACTAAGGGAAAAATACCTAAGATAAAAGCGAAGGAAGTCATGAGAATCGGGCGTAAGCGTTCCTCAGATGCTTGGATGGCAGCTTTGACTAGAGGAACACCGCGTTCTCGCAGTTGGTTAGCAAATTCCACAATCAAAATGGCGTTTTTACTCGCCAAACCAATCAACATTACTAAACCAACCTGACAAAATACATCGTTGGCTAGACCCCGCAAAGACTGAGCCGATAATGCCCCTAAGATAGCTAGGGGAACGGCAAACATAATAATCAGAGGATCGACATAGTTCTCATACTGTGCAGCCAGTACCAAAAACACGAAGACCAATCCCAAGCCAAAAATTAAGGGTGCTAAACCCCCAGATTGTTGTTCTTCAGCTGTAATCCCTGACCATTCGTAACCCATACTTGCAGGTAAAACTTCTTTCGCTAATTGCTCCATTGCGTTGGTTGCTTGTCCCGAACTAAAGCCAGGAGCAGCTGAACCGTTGATTTCAATCGATCGGAACAAGTTGTAGTGAGTAATGGTTTGCGCTCCTGTAGTGGGAGTAACTTTCACTAAGTTGCTCAAAGGTATCATTTGATTCGTGGCAGAGCGCACGTACAACTTACCAATATCTTCAGGATTAGAGCGAAACTTTGCGTCTGCTTGTATATACACCCGGTAAGTCCGCTGTAATAAATTAAAGTCGTTGACGTAGCGCGAACCCAAATAACTTTGTAAGGTGTTAAAAATGTCGTTGACTTTAACTTGTAAAGCTTTGGCTTTGCTGCGATCGACTTCAATGACCATCTGCGGTGTATTGGCACTAAATGTACTAAACACAGCTTGCAATCCTGGTGTCTGATTACCGCGTTGGAGTAACTGACCCATGATTTGTGTCATGGTACCCAAGCCGTTATTACCAGCTCTGTCTTGTAGCTCGAATTGGAAACCGCCAAAACTACCTAAACCTTGAATCGCTGGGGGGTTAACTGGTAAAATCCTCGCTTCTGGGATTGCCGATAGCACTCCCCGCAGTCTATTCATAATGCCTTGTGCTGAGTGTTCCTCACCAGCGCGCTCGTTCCAAGGTTTGAGTGTGGTAAAAATAGCACCACTGTTAGCAGTGTTACCACTGAAACCAAAGCCACCAATGGCGAAAGTACCAACTACTTCCGGCAATTTCAGGATTTCTTTTTCTACCTTAGCCATGACGTTGCTGGTGTAGTTGAGTGACACCCCTTCTGGCCCTTGGATAATCGTGATGAAATAGCCTTGGTCTTCTTCTGGAATAAAGGCTGTAGGCACGCGGGTATAGACCCAGGCTGTTAAGCCCAAGGATAGGACAAAGAGCAGCACAACGATCGCGGCGACACGGTTTAAACGAAAGAGAGTTTTTTCATACCCTCTGCGCATCCAATCAATAAATCTATTGACTACCCCGAAAATCTTGCCTAACCAACCACGGGGTTTTTGTCCGCGGCGTAGTAGTAAGGCGGAAAGCGAAGGTGTGAGAGTCAGAGCTAAAAAGGTAGAAATGGCAATCGAAAAGGCGATCGTCAGCGCAAACTGTTTGTAAATCTGCCCTGTGGAACCGGGAAAGAATGCCACGGGAACGAATACAGCCATCAATACCAAAGAAGTGGCAACTACCGCCCCAAACAACTCGCGCATAGATTCCGAGGCTGCTTGGCGTGGTGGCATTCCCTCATCTTCAATCAAGCGGGCGATGTTCTCCACAACGATGATCGCATCATCCACCACTAACCCCGTAGCCAAGGTGATGCCAAACATCGTTAGAGTGTTGATCGAGAACCCAAATACCTTGATAAAGGCGAATGTACCGACCAACGCCAGGGGAATCACAATTACCGGAATTAAAGTTGTGCGCCAGTCTTGCAAGAACAGGAATATCACCAACACAACAAGCGCGATCGCTTCCACCAGCGTCTTCACAACTTCTGCTAGCGAGGCTTCCACGAACGCTGTCGTATCAAAAGCCACTTGATATTTCATCCCTGGCGGAAAGCTTTGTGCTAGTTTCGCCATTTCCACTTTCACTGCCTTAGCCACATCCAAGGCGTTACTTCCAGGAGTGGGAAATATCCCTATACCAACACCCTCGTTACCGCGAAATCGCAAAAACGAGTTATAGTTTTCTGCTCCTAGTTCCGCCCTACCGACATCTTTGAGTGTAATTAGCGAGCCATCAGCAGCAGTTTTCAGGACTATATTGTCAAATTGAGAGACATCTGTCAGCCTACTAACTGCTGTCAAATCTATTTGGTAATTTTGATCCTTATCTGTAGGCTGCTGTCCAATTTGCCCTGCACCTACCTGTACGTTTTGCTCGTTGAGTGCATCGATTACATCCTGGGCGGTGAGATTGCGACTGGCAAGACGGTTAGGATCGAGCCACAGACGCATCGCATAACGGCGTTCGCCAAAAATTCGCGCCTCGCTCACACCTTTAATTCTTTTGAGGGCATCTACTATATATAAGTCGGCGTAGTTGCTTAAAAAGACGTTGTCAAAAGCCTGTTTATCGGCATACAACCCCATCGCTAAGAGGATGTTGTTGGATTGTTTGCTAACCGTGACTCCAGTTCGCTGTACGGCGTCTGGTAACAACGGTTGCGCCACAGAAACCCGATTTTGCACATCTACCGCCGCAATATCTTTGTTGCGGGATGCATCAAATGTCACCGTAATTGTACTAGTACCGTTGTTACTACTGTTTGAGGTCATGTATTTAATGCCCTCAACCCCGTTAATTTGGCGTTCTAAAACAGTCGTGACGGTATTTTCGACAACTTCAGCACTTGCACCCACATAATTAGCAGTGACGTTAATTTGTGTCGGGCTAATTTCGGGATAGCGATCTGTAGGCAGTGTGGGGATGCTAATTGCTCCCACCAACAGGATGATGATAGAGCAGACACTGGTAAATACAGGTCGCCTGATAAAGAAGTCAACAAACATATAAATCGTTGCTTAAGTATTAAAAATGGGGCATTGGGCATGAAGACATAAGGGCATAGGATATTGACTTACCCTTCCCTTATTCTCTTTGTCTCACCTTGTCTCCCTTTCCTTGTCTCCAGTCTCTACTCTGGAATCACAGGAACACCGTCTCTCAGATTTAGCAACCCAGAGACGATAATTTTTTCATCTGGCTGCAATCCTTCCAGAACTTGGTAGTTATTGCCTTGGATATTGCCTAACTTCACCTGCTTTTGCCGAGCTACTAATTGGGAATTACCTTGTGGAGTATTTTCGGTTTGCGCTACATAAGCGAATGTTTCACCCGCTACACGAGATACTGCTGTTGTAGGAATTAAAACTCCAGATTTTCGATTCCAAATCACTCTAGCACGCACTAATTGGTCTGCCCGCAACTTACCTTGCGAGTTATTCAATAGTGCTTTGACTAGGATTGATTGAGTACCATTACCGATATTTGGCGAAATAAAGAATATTTTACTTCTGCCTAGAGGTTGCCCTTGAGCATCCATGACTTCTACTGGTAATCCTTGACGCAATTGAGAACCGCGTTCGAGAGGCACGGAGATGTTGACTTCTAAAGGTTGATTTTGAGTGATTGTCGCAAGTTGTGTTGAAGTATTGACAAAATCACCAACTTTTACGGGAATATCACCCACTGTCCCAGCAAAAGGAGCAGTAATTTTGTAATACTGAAGCTCAACTACTTGTTGGTTAGTATTTGCTTCTGCTTGCTGCAAAGCTTTTTCTGCCTGAGTTATAGTTGCTTGCTGTGCTTGAATTTTAGAATCAATGGCAGCAAGTTGCGCTTTGGCTGTAGCCAACCGATTGGCGTACTGATCCCTGGTTTGCCGAGATACTGCGCCTTCTTGAGCAAGGCTAGTGTACCTGTCATAATCTTGCTGATTTAATCGCACATCAGCAACATTAGATAAGCGATCGGCTTGTAGGGATTTGAGTGTGGCAAGGGCATTTTGGAGTTGCGCTCTGGCTGCTTGCGATCCAGCATTTAACCCACTAACTGCTGCTTGTTGCTGTCTTGGGTCTACTTGAATAATTGGCGTTCCCTGAGCAACTTTATCTCCCGATCGCACAAATATCTGCGTGACTTGACCTTGAATTCGTGGTTGTAGCCTCACTGAACGTCGGGATTCTAGGTTGGCAATAAAATCTGAACTCTCCTCAATTGTACCAGCTTGTACAGGTGCTATCTTGACTCGTACCCCTGGTGGAGCATTATTTGGCGCAGCAGCTTGATGTTGCGGAGTTACCAAACGCCAAACTATGGCAGTACCACCACCAAGCAATAATAGTGCAGCTAACAGTAACCGAAGCCACCGCCGTTTTTGTGGAGGTGGCTCAAATGACGGCTCTGGAACACGTTCTTCAAAATCAGTTTGATGTTCAGGGGATGTCATGATATACAGGGAACCTAAGGAGAATTAAAGCTGATAGATTTAATTTACTGATTTAGGATGAAGCTTGATGAGAAATTATATGATATGCCATCTCAAATATACTTCCTTTATAACTTGCGCTAATCTACCGAAAGGTGAGTGATAAAATCCAGTTTACAAATATAGTCATCCCCCTGTCTTTTGAATTCTTGCGAAAAATGTTCTATTTTTGCTAACAGGCGATCGCTTCTGAGATATTGCTAATAATAAATGTAATTTTTTATTCTTCTGTCTAAGGCAAGAATTTGATTTTTTACACTTAATTACTTTAGTAAATAAATATAAAACCCCCCAACAGAGAAGATTTGGAGGGAAAATAATTTAAAAAGCTATTTAGTTTAATGTATATTCACTAACAATACTTAATAAAAATGCTACCGCTAAGACAGTTATCTTTTGATGACCAATGTTGATGAATGTAGAGATGAATTATCCAATATAGACGCAATCAACAGTTGTTCAAAAGCTTTTAAAAGCGCTGTTTGGAAACACTGGTCACGTTTGAGTTTGAAACCGGGTCGTACTATTTCTATACTTTGCCTAGACTATGATTATTTAATTTCTCGCATCCGCTTCAAAGATAAAGCCTACAGTAGAATAATATTACTCAAGCGCTCTAGAAATTGAAGCCAAACGTTTGCGCTGTCTTAACCAAACTTCACATACTTCTTTGGTAAGCCGGATTTCTTCCTCAGTCAAAAGCTCATCCGGTTTTTTTTCGGCTAGAATTTGAGCGACTTTAGCAGCTTGATGATAGTCTACGCCATATTTAACTAATTCTGTGTGCCAAAATTGCTGTTTGTCATGTAACAATTTATGTTTATCTGTAAAAAATATCATTTTTATGCTATATTCTCTGTTTCCTTTACTCTAATTTCTAAAATTT
This sequence comes from Calothrix sp. NIES-2098, assembly GCF_963875125.1. Classification (NCBI taxonomy): domain Bacteria; kingdom Bacillati; phylum Cyanobacteriota; class Cyanophyceae; order Nostocales; family Calotrichaceae; genus Calothrix; species Calothrix sp. NIES-2098. The sequence goes on along the minus strand of NZ_CAWNKJ010000001.1, from coordinate 4,604,339 downwards.
GTAAACAAAATACTTCTTACTCCAGATAGATAAAAGGATTGCTTTAGCTTCTCTTTATATTCTGAAACAAAACGGCAGATATCTTTAAGTAACTTCATTGTTAAGCTAAAAAATAGCTCTGTGAATTATTCACAGAGCTAATTAAGCGATCGCATTGTCTTCTAGAACGCAGCCAACCTCAACTGTATTACCTTGTAGTATAGCTACTTGGTATTAAGCCAAATCGAAAAGCAGGATTTCTGCACTAGCGTTGGTGCTAATTTCGAGTTTCTCTTCGCCACTGATTTGTACGCCATCGCCTGCTTTGAGTTCTTCGCCATTGAGAGTGGCTGCGCCTTGGGCAACGTGTAACCAGGCATAGCGATCGCTCTTGAGATGATAATTAACAACATCACCCTTTTCGAGAACAGATGCGTAGAGATCGAGGTCTTGGTGAACTACCACAGCCCCATCACGTCCATCTTTAGCCGCAATTAAACGTAGTTTTCCGCGCTTCTCTTCTACAGGAAAGTTCTTTTGGTCGTACCTTGGCGTTAACCCTACCTTATTGGGTAACATCCAGATTTGCAGAAAGTGAACCGGCTCAGTTTGCGAATGATTGTATTCACTATGGGTAATACCAGTACCAGCACTCATAATCTGTGCGTCACCGGGACGAATTACCGAACCTGTCCCCAGGCTATCTTTATGCTCTAAAGCGCCTGATAACACATAAGTGAGGATTTCCATATCTCGATGACCGTGAGTTCCAAACCCAGCACCAGGAACAACCGTATCATCGTTGATCACTCTTAAAGCGCGAAATCCCATGTAGTTGGGATCGTAAAAACTCCCAAAGGAAAATGTGTGGTAACTGTTCAGCCAACTAATTTTAGTATGACCGCGGAGTTTGCCATCGTGAATTACTAAATTCTTGGTACTTTGAGACATAAATATACCTCTTGCCTAGTTGATTTTCTTGTATTTACAAATTGATAACTGTAAAGTTAAGCAATAAAGATATTCAGGTTTTATTGGCTAAAACTTGAAATTCAATATTCAGTTTCATAATTCTATTTAGTTTCCCTAATTACTGCATTTTAGTTGCATTCAAACAGCCAATTTTCTTTGTAACTGAATTGCTTTGTGTTGTTTATGGTTTTGATTTTTTCATCGAATGCAACTTGGTATTAGATTTATTTTTGAACTATTTAAATAGTAATGTATGTACATATAAAATGAAAAGTACGCACTTAAAAGTGACGTACTTACCAAAAAGTTACTGCTATAGCAATCCTAAATTATTTGTGAAAAATTCATCATACTCTAGGTAATGCTCTACCTCTGAAGTTTTAACAAATCAGATAGGACTGCTAGAAATGAAATCTCAAAATTTCTTACTTGACAGCAACTGGCTGTTTAGTAGCTTTCCCTGCGGATGCGCCATTCTCGGCTTTGATTTCAGCTATTTGCAAATGAGCCTCTAAGAACCACAGACGCTTATCAATGGTGCGAGAAACTTCAGTATATAGGTCAGCAGTATCAAGATCGCCTAAATCATCGGTTTTGGCGATCGCGTCCCGCAAATGTTTAGCATAAGGTGCAAAGCGATCTGCTAAAGCGGTTACATGGTCTATGCCATCTAAAACATCAAAGGGATATTCTGGCAAAATTGAATTGCTAGCAGCGGCGCGCGCTGTTCCTAAGGCGTAGCCACCTAAAGCTGTGACGCGTTCGGCAAACATATCGATGTATTCTTCGAGTTCGCCAGCAATTTCATCAAACAATTCATGCAACTGATAAAAATCAGTGCCTTTAACGTTCCAATGAGCTTGTTTTACTTGGGTTTTCAAGTCTAAAGTAGCTGCCAAAGTTTGGTTGAGAAGTACCACAATTTGAGATCGCGCTTCGGCAGGAATATCAATGCGGGTGGGATAAAGACGGGATGCAATTTTATTGTCGCTCATGTGTTGTATCTGCTTGGAATCTCATCACAATAACTCTACAAATAGTGCAGGAGTTTTTGGAACTTCCCGAAGACAGAGGGAATTTTGGCATTCATCAATTATTATCTTCTTTATGAGCAAAATCACTCACTCAGGCTCGATGGTTATCTATAGCACTAAATGTGCCACCAAAAAGGCGATCGCGGATCGTATCGTTCTGTAAGAAATCATGGGGGAAACCCAACTCAATTTGACTAACTTCATGCAGGCGTTGCAGATGTTCTGGCGATAAATTGACATCTAAAGCTGCTAAGTTATCTTGAAACTGAGTCAGCTTGCGTGCGCCGATAATCGGGATAATTACACCGCTTTGGGCGCGTAACCAAGCTATTGCTACTTGTGAAGGTGTGCGTCCAATTTCCGCAGCAACTTGACTAACCACATCTGCGATCGCTAAACTGCGTTCGGAAATACTGCCAGTTGTAGGATTGGTTAATCGCCCTTGTTCGTCCCCTGCTTGCGGTGGCTTGTTATACTTACCTGTCAGCACGCCACCACCTAAAGGCGACCAAGGTGTTACAGCTAAATCCAAGGCTTTGGCCATTGGGATTAAGTCCCGTTCTGGTGTGCGCTGAATCAAACTGTATTCAACTTGCAAAGCAACGAAAGGAGTCCAGCCTTGATACTGAGCGATCGTGTTAGCTTGAGAGATAATCCAGGCAGGTGCGTCAGAAATGCCAACGTAGAGAATTTTACCTTGACGAACCATATCGTCGAGCGATCGCATCACTTCTTCTACAGGTGTTGTAAAATCCCAGGCGTGCAACCAAAATAAATCAATATAGTCAGTATTCAGCCGTTTCAAACTGCCTTCCAAAGACTGAACCAAATTCTTGCGATGATTGCCGCTACCGTTAGGATCGTTTTTATTGTCGTTCATCCGCAAAGGGAACGAGTATTTAGTCGCAACAACAAAACGTTCTCGGTCTTGAGCAATTAACTCACCAACAATTTTCTCGCTCGTACCATCTGTATAACCGTTAGCGGTGTCGATGAAATTGCCACCTGCTTCCACAAAAGTATCAAAAATCCTCCGACTTTCATCTTGGGAAGCGCCCCAACCCCAATCTTCACCAAAGGTCATTGTTCCCAAGCAGAGTTCAGAGACTCTCAACCCGCTTTTACCCAAAAGTTTGTATCTCATCACAACTTTCTCAATGACTGAAATTGAGTGTAGCGATGTGTTGCACTTTTGTCTTTGTCAGTTTTTGCTAACAATATCAAAATCTTGCTGCCATATCCGCAAGCTTTCACTTTGGAAGAGTAGAACTATACAAACAAAGTCTGCAAAAGTAGTCAATACTATTTGTGTTACGGCTATGTAAGGATTTGAGTGTTTGAGAGAGGGAATTATAGCCGTAAAATACCATCCGATACAGAGCGTTAAAGGAGCGAGTAACGCAATAGCAATAAAATACGAGTAACATCCACAGTGGTCGTTAGTTATTCGATCAGCCAATATAGAGTAGCTAAGTACTGAGTAACCTGGCAAACGTCTTTATCTGTGGAATATTAGGTAATGATCAATTTAGATGTAGAAGATCGCAAGCAGTTAATCACTCTACTTAAAGATATACCAGAGTTAGCAACAGAGCGATCGCGTCTACAAATCCTAGAATTAGCTGGACTTAAGCAACTAGCACCCATGATTGATCTGTCAGGTACTCCTTTCGTAGCAATCAGCGAAATTGTTAGCTATCTATCAAAGTATGGGCGTTTAACCTATGACCATGAGGCACTAGGGCTATTTCTTAATAGCCTCAAGAGCTTTGTAGGGATTCAGCAGCAAGCGTTTCTGGATGGGTTGCTAACAAAGTACGACATGATGACACCAATCGCTGCACTCCCTCCTATTGATCTTGATCAGTGGAAAGGCGGAGAAACGACAGCAGATGTCCTGGAAAAAATTATTGGTGAGAATACGCTACGCCCCATTGCCTTTTTACAACGAGGACTAGAGGTAGCGCGATCGGTTGCTTATATTGGAGTCCAGTCTGGTTATGAACGTTGGTCAGGGACAGGTTTTTTAGTGGCTGAAGATTTATTGCTCACGAATAATCACGTTTTGCCGAGTTCAGATTTATTATTAAATTCCATATTTCGCTTTAACTACGAAGATGATTTTTGGGGACGTTCTCAGCCTAGTCAAGAATATCACGCAAAGCCTAGTGGACTTTTCCATACCAATCAGGAGCTAGACTATACTTTGCTTCAAGTTGATGGCGAACCCGGGCAAAAATGGGGATGGTTGCCTTTATTATCAAGAAATATCAAGCACAGAGAGCGAGTAAACATCATTCAGCATCCAGCAGGACGACCCAAAGAAATTTCCTTCCAAAATAACTTTGTTGAGTATGTTGGAGGCAATGTGGTGCAATATATTACCTCCACCCTCAACGGCTCTTCTGGATCGCCAGTATTAAACGATGGATGGGAGGTTGTTGCCCTTCATCATGCTGGTGGTAATCTCCCTGAACCCACTACTCAGAGACGTTATTTTAGAAACGAAGGTATACTCGTGGAGAAGATTTTAGCGGATTTGCCCTTAGAGATTAGAGAATTGGTGAATGTAGCAGCTAATTAGATACTCGAAGTCTCAATTCCAGTTACTAGGAAGTCTTTACAATGCCCTTGAAATCGGAACTGTTGAAATTTTTGTCGCGAGTCCCAAATACTCAAACAATTCCGCAACGGAAAGCTTTATTAGCTGCCGTTGGGTTTGATTGGCTAGTTCACCAAATCACTTGGGAAGGAACCAATCTCGTATTTTTTAATGAATTATTGGAACTATTACGCTCTGAAGGGCAGATTAATCTGGTTAACTTCTTAAGGAGCTTGGCAGATCGTGATTTAAACTGGGTAGGACTAGAGAATGGTCAAAAGTTGATTACGTTTGCTGAGAATATTAGTGCTTTAACACCTGAGGAATGGGAAAGAGAGTTTTGGGGTGACAATCGCTCTCAAATTAAAACCTCTCTGAATCGGATGGAGCTAATCAAAACCTTAGGACAACTAACTACTTCGGACTTTGACATATTAGTTTTTTCTCTAAAAGTTCCCACAAATATAATTCCACCCTCAACAGCCCCACCAGGAAATCGTGCTTTTGCTCTACTGCAATGGGCTGAAAGTCCTATGGGTTGTGGATTGTCAGACGTTGAAGCAAATCTAAGAAGCCTCCTCCCTCAGTAGCCCCTCTAGAAACTCAGGCCAACTCCTACTCTCTAGAGGGGCATTCAAAACCGAATTTTGACTTTGAGAAAAACTCTAATGCTGATGCCTCATCAGACGTTCCTTTTGTGCTGTCACAGTCAGATACACGTTATTTTACGGGGCGTGAGGAACAACTCCAGCAACTAGAAGCACTATTACTAAATTCCCAGTGTTCTAAAGTCTGTAGTATTGTTGGAGTATCGGGTGGTGGTGGTATTGGCAAGTCTGCTTTAGCGTGTCACTTCGCAACGATTCATCAAGACAAATTTCCAGATGGAGTAATTGGGTTACGGGTGGACGGTAAGGATGTGGATACTATTGCCCGTGAGTTTGTGAGACGTTGTGGAGAGGAACTGGATTCGGAAGATGATCGGGATGCAGCAACTCTGATGCAAGAGGTGTTTGCTCACCGTCAAATGTTGCTGATCTTTGACAATGCAGAGGAAGCAAGCATAAAAAAATTGCGCCCTGGAGGTAATCGTTGTGCGGTAATTGTGACGACTCGTAGACGTCATCTGCCTTTCTCTCTAGATATTGAAGAGCAAGCAATCATTGACTTACCCCCGTTGCCTGAAGCAGATGCTCTGAAATTGTTGAAGAAAATTTTGGGATCAGAGCGAGTTGAAAATGCTGTAGCGGCGACTCAGCGACTAGTGAAATTAGTTGGTAATTTGCCTTTAGCGTTGCAAGTTTTAGGCGCAGCGTTACGAGGACAACGCGAGCCTTTGGATGATTATACAAAAGCTCTGGAACAAGAGAAAGATGAACTATTTGAAGAACTCAAAATAGAGGGCGATCGCGATCTCAACGTAGAATTTTCATTGAATTTAAGCTTGAAGTCGCTTTCAGAGGATGAAGTTGATTTTTTTGCTTGTTTAAGTGTATGTGCAGCAGAAGGCTTTACTAAGCAAACAGCAATGGCAGCAGCAGGATGCCAGAGAAATTTGCAAGCCCAGCGTTGTTTGAAGAAGCTTTATGATTTGTCACTATTAAATTATGTAGATACTGGAGAAAACCGTTTTGTGCTGCATCCGTTGGTACGGGAGTATGCGGAGGCCTTGGCTCGCAAGCGAGAGTTATTGGCTATAGCACAAGAACGTCATGCCAAATTTTTTGTAGAGTGGCTACAGTCTGATGAATTGACAGATGAAACTACTATTGCTGAAGTTGCTGCGAATTTAGATGATGTGATTCTGGCAGCACAGTGGTTGCAAACTCGTGAGGCTGACACAGAACAAAGCAAAATGGAAACCTACCAATTTGCTTTAAAGCTACAGCCATTATTTGAGCAGTATGGCTACTGGCAAAAGGCAATTACCTTGATGGGACAGTTTCAGTTGTGGGCAGAGCAACTTGAGGATTGGTATACAGTAGTTAGATGTAAAATGCATGAGGCTCGCTACTGGTCTTTTGCAGAAGAATTTGAACGAGCTGAAGAAATTTTGAAATCTTCACAAGCGATTTTACAAAAGATTGAGGATATAGATACTCGGAAGAGACGCGAAGCTAAAGTGCTGAATGTATTAGGTGGTATCTTTCAGAAACAAGGTAAGACAGAACAAGCCATTCAAACTTTTAGATTTCAAATTCTTATTGAAGAAGAGATCGGTGATGAACGCTCCTTAGCCATTGTTTGCAATCGTTTAGGCAAAATATTACAGTCCCAAGGAAAACTAGAAGAAGCACAGCAAGCTTTTGAACGAGGAATCGCAATTAGTGAAGCCCTCAATGAGCAATTTTCTCTTGCGATTGGGTTGAATTGTTTAGGAGGAGTACTCCAACAACAGGGCAAATTAGAGGAGGCACAGCAGGATTTTGAACGAGGAATTGCGATCGCCCAAGCCCTTAATGACCAATCATCCCTTGCAATTGGGTTGAACCGTTTAGGAGGATTACTCCAGCAACAAGGCAAATTAGACCAGGCACAGCAAGCTTTTGAACGACAAATTGCGCTCGCCCAAGCCCTCAATGACCAATCATCCCTTGCAATTGGGTTGAACCGTTTAGGAGGATTACTCCAGCAACAAGGCAAATTAGACCAGGCACAGCAAGCTTTTGAACGACAAATTGCGCTCGCCCAAGCCCTCAATGACCAATCTCAACTTGCTATTGGATTGAACTGTTTAGGAGGATTGCTCCAGCAACAAGGCAAATTAGACCAGGCACAGCAGACTTTTGAGAGAGGAATTGCGATCGCCCAAGCCCTCAATGACCAATCTCAACTTGCCATTGGGTTGAACCGTTTAGGAGGATTGCTCCGACAACTGGGTAAATTAGACCAGGCACAGCAGACTTTTGAGAGAGGAATTGCAATCGCCGAAGCTCTTAATGACCAATCTCAACTTGCTATTGGATTGAACTGTTTAGGGGGACTGCTCCGACAACTGGGTAAATTAGACCAGGCACAGCAGACTTTTGAGAGAGGAATTGCAATCGCCGAAGCTCTTAATGACCAATCGTCTGTTGCCATTGGATTGAGTAGTTTAGGGGGATTGCTTCAGCAACAAGGCAAATTATACCAGGCGCAGCAGGTTTTTGAGAGAGAAATTGTGATTGATGAAGCCCTTAATGACCAATCGTCTGTTGCCATTGGGTTAAACCGTTTAGGGGGATTGCTCCAGCAACAGGGCAAATTAGAAGAGGCACAGCAGGCTTTTGAGAGAGGAATTGCAATCGCCGAAGTCCTCAATGACCAATCTCAAATTGCCATTGGGTTGAACTGTTTAGGGGGATTGCTCCAGCAACAGGGCAAATTAGAAGAGGCACAGCAGGCTTTTGAGAGAGGAATTGCAATCGCCGAAGTCCTCAATGACCAATCTCAACTTGCCATTGGGTTGAACTGTTTAGGGCGATTGCTTCAGCAACAGGGCAAATTAGAAGAGGCACAGCAGGCTTTTGAACGACAAATTGCAATCGCCGAAGTCCTCAATGACCAATCTCAACTTGCCATTGGGTTAAACCGTTTAGGGGGATTACTTCAGCAACAGGGCAAATTAGAAGAAGCACAGCAGGCTTTTGAACGACAAATTGCGATCGCCCAAGCCCTAAATAACCAATCTCAACTTGTCATTGGGTTGAACTGTTTAGGGGGGTTACTTCAGCAACAGAACAAATTACAAGACGCACTTGTAACAGCTAGACTTTGTGTTGCCATTGAAACAGAACTTGGTGTTTCCAGAGGGCTAACAATGGCATTAACGCAAGTTAGTCAACTTCTGAAAGCAACAGGACAGTTTCAAGAAGCAATGACAACTCTTGAACGTATTGCTCAGATTGAGGAAGAACTTGGAAATCAGCGAGGATTAGCCATGACACTGACTTCCTTAGCTAGCCTGCAAAGAGAGCATGGATATTTTGACGATGCATATAATATATTGTTACGTATTTTTGCTATTGAGAATGATTTGAATAATCACGAAAGAATATTGTGGACATTAACAAATCTGGCCTATATAGCATTACAACAAGAGAAGTTCGATCTAGCTATTGAATATTACGAGCGTGCTGTTGAACTTTCAAAAAACTATGGTAACGAAGAAGTTTCAGCTTCCATTTTGAATGGGATGGGGATAGCACTTCACCAATATGGGACTGCTCTTTTGGAGCAACGAACATTTGGAGGCAAAACTGTTGAAGTTTTAGAAAAGAGTCAAGAAATTTTTACCCATCTTAATGCTCCTATTCAAGTTGCATGGGTGTTGCACAGCCTTGGCAGAGCTTGGAAATTAAAAGGAAAATTTGAAAAAGCTGAAATACTTCTTAAAGATTGTCAGGAAATTTTTGAAGATAAAAAAGATTTGCCGAGTTTAGCTAAGGTCTTGAATACCTTGGGTGGTGTTTTGGAAAGACAACAGAAATGGGATGAAGCTGAAAAAATTCTCCGACAAAGTTATGACTTAGCTGTAAAGCTTCAAGACAAGCGAGGACAAGCCATTATAGCCAATAGCTTAGGTCAAGTTCTTGCTCATCAAGAAGGAGTAAAAGCCTTTGAGCTTTCACAAATGTACTTTCGTCAAAGTATCAAGTTAGGGGAAGAACTTGACGAGCAGAAACATCTTGCTAAGGTACATACAGCAATGGGAAAAGCATTTTTAGTTCGTAAAGGTTTTGATCGGGCTGTTGAGGAATTATCTAAAGGCTTTGAAATTGATGAAATGTTGTCCAATGTTCGTGGTTTAATAATCGTCACTCCTAACCTAACTTATGCCTTATCTAAGTTAGGAAGACGAGAAGAAGCATTGCAATATTGCGATCGAGCGCTGAAAATTGCTCCAAACGATCCAGGTTTCCTGCAATTACGTAACAAAATTTAGGCAGTTGTTTCAAAAAACATTTAATAATACTGATGGTTAGCTTGCATTTTATCTGTTCTAATTCTTATTATATTTATCATTAAGTTCTCGATTGAAATAACAAAGTGAAAATACATATTTTTCTGTTACTTTAAAATTTTAAATTATTGAGGTTAAAAGCTATATCTTCACCTTTTCTCTGTAGACTCTGGGCGTTGTACCCATCAATTTGCGGAAGACATTTGTGAAGTGACTCTGATTCTGGAAACCAACTTGTTGACAGATTTGATCTATAGTTTGTTCGGTGCGAGTTAATAGCTTTTTGGCTTTTTCAATTCGGCAATTCATCACATATTGATGAGGCGCAAAACCCGTTGACTGTTTAAATAATCGGGAAAAATGATACATGCTCATTCCCACTACCGCAGAAATTTCAGCTAAAGTTAAATCTTGTTCTAGGTTTTCTTGAATATAGGAAATGGCTTTTCGTAACTTCAGTTGTGAAAGTCCCTGCTCTTGAGAGTAGGTTGTAATTGCGTTATTAGAAACAGAATGATGTTTGAGTAGATGAATGCAAAGCGTAGTTGTCAGAGATTCTACATAAATTCGACTACCCATGCCATCTGATTTAAGTTCTGATTGAAGTGCTAACCCAATCTGTTGAATTAAGGGGTCTGGTGATGCAAAGCGCGGTACAATCTCAAAGCGTTGTAAATCTCCTGCTTCAAAAGCAGCACGAGTAAACAAAGCTGGTTCTAGACTAATAACTAGAAATTCTGCTTCTAATTGCCAACGTGATAAGTGATTAGTATTTGCTGGAAGTATGACTACATCTCCATAGTGGATGCGCTCACTCTGAAGCCTGCCATTAAAAACCCGTTCTGTTTTGTGAACGCTTTGATCTAGGCTAATAGTAACAATATGCTGTTGGCAATAGTGTTCGGGAGTTTCATAACCAGGCTGTTGATGATGGTCTAGGCGAACACCATTCCAATTGGCATCGTAACTGGAAAACAGGGGCGATCGCGGCAGAATTTCCGAACAAGCATCTCTTTGAGTAAAATCAACAGTTAAGATTTTCTCTTCTGCCATTGTTCGCACCCCAGCAAGCTTTTAGATTTAGGTGTAAGGCTATACTTACATTCTTAAATACCTTAACTACTCTTTTGGAGCGCAGGTACGTTAAGTTTACATACAGAAATATAATCTCATAGAAACTCTATCTCTGCCTGAAGGCATAAGCAAAGCAAATGAATTACTACGTGATTTACGATGGCAATTGCAATCTCTGCGTTAGCTTAGTGCAATTATTAGAGAGCTTAGACCAAGGAAAGCTGTTTCGCTACAGCCCGATGCAGAACGAGCAAACACTCGCCCAATTTGGGATTACTCCTCAAGATTGCGAACAGGGGATGATTTTAATTAATGCGAATGCACCTGAAAGACGTTGGCAAGGTAGTAACGCCGCTGAAGAGATTGGGCGGTTATTACCCTTAGGAAGCGTGTTTGTTGATGCTTATCGGGCGTTACCTGGGGTGAAGTGGGTAGGCGATCGCTTTTACGAACAAATCCGCGATAATCGCTATACTATCTTTGGCAAGCGTGACAGTACCTATCAATCCTCATTTTGTGTAGATGGTAACTGTCAGGTAGGTAGCTAGAGCGATCGTTCAAAATGAACTATAAACCAGAGCCAATAGATACTTCAAAAGTAATCATCAATACCGAACACCTCAAATTGACTGAATTACTAGCTAAAAATACCCATGAAATCTGGGCACAGCAACGCATCGCAGAAGGATGGAAATATGGCCTGCAACGAGACGATCTCCGCAAAGAACATCCTGGGCTAATTCCCTACGAAGAATTATCAGAATCAGAGAAACAATACGATCGCAATACAGCCCTAGGAGTTATTAAGATGCTCTTAGCATTAGGCTACCGCATTGAAGGAGAAACAACTTCTTTACCAGATGAGCAACAAGAACAACAATTAGCTGTAATGCTAAAAAATCTCCAAGAATCGTCAGAATTAAATTTAAGTTCTTTATTGGCGATTGGCAGAGAAACTATTAAGATTAAGCTGCATTCACCAGATATTTATATTGCCTTAGGAGAAACAATTCTGCAACTTGGTGAGCCTTTAATGGCTTATGATGTGATTACTGAAGGACTAAAAAACTGGCAAAATAATCTGAGATTAAAGCAACTTTTAGCTTTAGCATTGGCGCGGAGTGGCGCAACATTACGAGCTAATTCGCTTCTTTTAGAACTGGTGGAAGCAGGAGAATCGGATCGAGAAACTATCTCTATTCTCGCCAGGACTCATAAAGACTTGTATTTACAAGCAACTACTCCGCAAGAAAAACAACGCCATCTAGAATTAGCAGCCCAAAGATATCAACAAGCCTATCAATTAACCGACGATTACTATCCCGGAATTAATGCTGCTACCATGAATTTGTTAAGGGGAGACGAAGCAACAGCAAGAGAAATTGCGGCTCAAGTGCGAGAGCAATGTTTGCAACAATCGGAAAAAGATTATTGGCAATTAGCAACTCTGGGTGAAGCCGCCTTGATTTTGCGAGGCTGGTCAGAAGCCGAAACATGGTATAAACGAGCAATAGAAGTCGGAAAAGGACGGCTTGGGGATATCAGTTCCACCCGCCGCAATGCTAAAATTCTGCTGGAATATTTAGAAGGAGATACCCAGCGCCTTCAAGAATGGTTTAAACTTCCGCGTGCAGTTGTCTTTAGCGGACACATAATCGATAGGCCGGGGAGAAGTATCCCCAGGTTTCCCCCAGAATTGGAAGCACAAGTTTATCGAGCTATTCGCGATCGCCTTTTGGCTCTTGATGCCAAAATAGGATATGCTTCCGTTGCTTGTGGTGCTGATATTTTATTTTTAGAAGCAATTCTCGAACTTAACGGAGATATTCATATAGTACTGCCTTACGATCGCGAAGAATTTATTAAATATTCGGTCGATATCATTCCTCATAGTAATTGGAAGCAAAGATGCGAAAAATTATTAGCAAGAGCTAATGAAGTTATTACCTGCTCTAATCGCAAATTAGAAAATAGCCAAGTTTTGTATGAATATGCCAATTGTGTTGTCCACGGCTTAGGTAAAATGCGAGCCGAAGTACTCGACACAGAACTAATTCACCTGGCAGTTTGGGATGGTAAACCTGGTGATGGAAGTGGTGGTACGGCGTGGGCAATTAATACTTGGCAAGCATGGGGCTATGAAGTAGAAATCATCGACTTAGAATCGATGTTAAAAGCATCAGCAACGAATAACAATTTATCTCCAGATTGGCAAACAGAAATCAACATCGAGCCGGAATCAAGTAATAATGGCGAATCGAGAGAAGTTATGGCGCTGTTATTTGCTGATGTCGTTAAATACTCAAACTTAACAGAATCACAAATTCCCCAATATGTTGAATATTTTCTTGGTTCTGTTGCTGAACTAGAAGCTCAATCAAGTTATAAGCCATTAGTAAAAAATACTTGGGGAGATGCTTTATATTATGTGTTTCCCAGTGTCACTGATGCTGGTAACTTTGCCCTCGATTTATGCGAACTCATTCAACAGATTGATTGGTTAGAAAAGGGTTTGCCAGAGAATCTCAATTTGCGGATTTCCTTACATGCAGGCCCAGTTTACCAATATGTTAATCCTGTGACGAAAGATATCAGCTATATCGGCACTCATGTTAACTATGCTGCGAGAATTGAACCCATAACCCCACCCGGAAAAGTGTATACAAGCCAAGCTTTTGCTGCCCTAGCTTGTGCCTTAGGCGTTGAAGATTTTACTTGCGATTATGTCGGTCAAATTCCTTTTGCTAAAGGATATGGCACATTTCCCACTTATCATTTACGCCGTCAAATCAAAGCTTTTTAGTGATGTCATGATACAACTGAGATTGCTCTAGAATTGATGTCATCCCAAACAGCGCATCATGGCTAATATTTTTATCTCCTACTCGCGCAAAGATAGGGTATTTGTAGAGAAACTCCATGCGGCGCTGGAAGAAGCAAATTGTGATGCTTGGGTTGACTGGCAGGATATTCCCCTCACCGCAGACTGGTGGCATGAAATTCAGCGTGGCATCGAAGGGGCACATACTTTCATTTTTATTATCAGCCCCGACTCAGTTGCTTCTAAGGTGTGCCGCCAAGAACTTGAACATAGCGTGAAAAACAGTAAGCGTTTAATACCTATTTTGTGGCGAGAAGGTTTTGCGAGCGAGCAGGTACATGAAGCAGTAGCAAGGCACAACTGGATTTTTTTTCGCGAGCAAGATAATTTCGATCGGGCGTTCCAGTCGTTGCTGAAGGCGATTAACACTGATTTAGACTATGTATATGCGCACGCGCGCCTGCTTGTACACGCTCTAGAGTGGGAAGCAAAAGCACGCAACGATAGTTTTTTATTGCGCGGTAGCGATTTGCAAGAGGCAGAACAATGGTTACAGCAGGGAGCAAGCAAGGAACCAAAACCCACCGCACAGCAAGTTAACTACATCAGCAAAAGCCGCGAAGCTGAAGATGCTTACCAAAGATTGATTCGAGCAGGGCAAAAGTCAAGGCGGATGGTGCAAATTGGGTCAGCAGTGCTGGGCTTAACAATATGTGCAGCCGTTGTAGTCAGTACGATGACTATGCGGGCGCTTCAAGAACTGCAAGCAGCGAAAACTGCAACGCAGCTAGAAAGGGAAGGCGCAACTACCTTAGAGCAGTTTAACTCCGATCAGTTAGGTGCGCTCTTAGCAGCAGTACAAAGTGGTAAAGCGTTGCAAGCACTGGTGAAAGATAGCCAGATCTCTCAATATCCAACCACCAGCCCGCTGTTCTCCCTGAGAACGCTGCTGGAAAACATCCACGAACAGAATCGCATTCGCGCAGATCGCAGCAACGCTTCCTGCGCCCGGTTTAGCCCCGATGGTAGCAAAATTGTCACGGTTGACGATCGCGGCACTGTCCGGCTGTGGACTGCCACAGGACAACAATTGGCTGAATTTAGAGGACATCGGGGGCAAGTTCTGGATGCCAGCTTTAGCCCAGATGGTAAAACAATTGCGACTGCTGGTAGCGATCGCACTGCGCGATTATGGAATCTTTCCGGAAAACAACTCGTTGAATTCAAAGGACACCAGGGGTTAATCTGGAGTGTGAGTTTTAGTCCTGATGGTCAACGACTGGCTACAGCCAGCGTTGATGGTACTGCTCGGTTATGGAGTCTGACAGGGCAAGAACTTGTGGAATTTAAAGGTCATCAGGGACAAGTTGCGTATGTCCGATTTAGTCCTGATGGACGACAATTAGTAACAGTTGGGAGCGATCGCACTGCACGACTGTGGAGCCTGACAGGGCAACAAATCAGAGAATTTACAGGGCATGAAAGTAGCATTAGCGAAGTCAGTTTTAGCCCTGACGGCAAGACTATTGTGACTGCTTGTGATGATGGCACAGCTAGGTTGTGGAATCTGGCGGGTAAAACCCTGGCCGAATTTAAAGGGCATTTAGGCGCAGTCTTGGGGGTGAGTTTTAGTCCTGATGGCAGGCGAATTGCTACCTCTGGCAGAGACAGCACCATCCGCGTGTGGAATCTTTCAGGACATCAGTTGGCTCAGTTTAAAGCCACGCTTTGGATCAACAGCGTCAGTTTTAGCCCAGATGGTCAACAACTAATTACCGCTGGCGGCGATGGTATTGCTCGATTATGGAACATTTCCAAGCGCCAGATTACTGCATTTAAAGCCAGTCACGGATGGATTTGGAGCCTGAATTTTAGCCCAGATGGCAAGAAAATCGCTGTGGCGGGAGTTGATGGCGTAGTTCGCCTGTGGAATTTGACTGGAAAACAACTAGCCGAATTTAAGGGGCATCAAAAATCAGTTTGGAGTTTGAGTTTCAGCCCAGATGGGACAAAAATTCTCACGGCGGGAGATGATTTTGCGCGGTTATGGGAGATTACCGGAAAGCAAATCGCTGAATTTGGCGGTCATAGGCAAGCAATTTATCGTGCCAGCTTGAGTCCGGATGGTAAACGCATTGTTACCTCTGGAGAAAATGGCATAATTCGGTTGTGGAATATTTCCGGGCAACAAACTCGGAGTTTTCAGACAAATGACGGTCAAATCTGGAGTGTCAAGTTCAGCCCTGATGGTAAAACAATTGTTACTACTGGAGATCGGGGAACATTTCATCTTTGGAATCTCTCTGGCAAGCCAATCGCAGAATTCACAGGGCATCAGGATATTGTCTTTCAAGCGAACTTTAGCCCGGATGGTAAGTTAATTGTTACGGCAGGGAAAGATGGTACTAGCCGGGTATGGAATCTTGCAGGACAACAGCTGGCTTTGCTGAGAGGACATGAAGGACAAGTTTTTGATGCCAGGTTCAGCCCCGACGATGGTCAGCAAATTGGTACTGCGGGAGAGGATGGTACTGTGCGCTTGTGGACTATCACAGGACAGCAAATCGCTAAGATTAGAGATTATCAAGGTGAAGTTTGGAATGTAGCTTTTAATCCTCAGGGGCATCAAATTGCGATCGCAGGCGAAAGTGGGATTGTCAAACTCATGCCCTTTGATAATGCAGATTTAGAGCAGCTTTTGGCACGAGGTTGTCAGTGGTTACACGATTATTTGCAGTATAATACCGATCTGAGCGCAGGCGATCGCCAGATTTGCCAAGGAGTAGGAAGTCGAAAGTAATTAACGAATGGAGCGATCGTGTTGAGCTTGACGATGCTGCGATCGCAATGTACGCGATCGTTCTATTGCTTTTTTTCTTTTACCGAAAGGTATTGAGTTATTTACAGTTATTAAAAAGGCATATCACTTTCTTCAAATGCCTGAATACTTTCTCCTTTCACTAAATCGTGAACTCATTATGGTCTTTTAGGCAAGCAAAAAGGCATATCACTTTCTTCAAATGCCTGAATACTTTCTCCTTTCAGTAAATCACGCACTCATTATGGTATTTTAGGCAAGCAAAAAGGCAGATGACTTTCTCATTTTAGTAAATCACGCACTTATTATGGTCTTTTAGGCAAGCAAAAAGGTATCTTGCTTTCTTCAAATGCCTGAATACTTTCTCGTTTCAGTAAATCGCGCACTTATTATGATATTTTAGGCAAGCAAGAAGGTATCTTGCTTTCTTCAAATGCCTTATCGCTTCTCATTTGAATAGTTTACGCAGTCATAACAATTATCGCTACATAACATTGATAATTGAACAAATCAATAGTAGGGTGGGCATTACCCACCAAAACCAGGATATGGTGGGCAATGCCCACTACTACCTATATTTTAGAAATCGAATATGAGTCCTATAATTGAACAAATCAATAGGTTAATAAAGTTAAGTTAGGAATAATCTTCGCCATACCAATTTTATTTTTTGGGGTTTAGCGAAACCCTATTATCTAATATTCTTCCCGGTTGCTGACCCCTAACTTTTAAGCGGATGCGATAAACACTCTGACCTGCGGTTATATAAAGAGTTTTATAGTCATTATCGCCCCAAGCCAAATTGGTGACAGTCTCTGGCACTATAATTTTGCCTAGTAATTGACCTGTGGGAGAAAAAATCCAGACTCCTTCAGGGCCGCTACAGTAGATATTTCCTTGAATATCTATCTTCAAACCATCAGGTACGCCTTTATCTTTGGGTTCTTTCAAATCAGCAAAAACCCTGCTATTAGTTAAAGTGCCATCTAATTTAACATCAAAAATGCGAATATATCCTTGTTCAGAGTCACTAACATAGAGCTTTTTATCATCAGGTGAAAACGCGATGCCATTGGGACGTAGCATTTGTCGATCGAGCAAATTTAGAGTTCCATTCGGTTGCCAACGATAGATGCCATAAAAGCCCAGTTCTTCCTTTTCCTTACTAATGCCATAAGGTGGGTCAGTAAAGTAAATGCTACCATCTGATTTAACTACAACATCATTTGGGCTGTTGAGAAGTTTGCCCTGATAGCGTTGTGCCAAAACTTTTATTTCACCATTTTTTTCTGTGCGGACAAGGCGGCGATTATGTTCAGCAGTAATTAACCGTCCTTGTGTATCAAAAGTATTACCGTTGGGATGACCAGCAGGACGACGAAATACAGAAACTTTACCATTAGTTGTCAATTTATAAATAGTATCTGCGGGGATATCACTGAAGAGCAAAAAGCCTCTAGGATGCCAAACTGGCCCTTCTGTAAATTTTAAACCACCGACCAACTTTTCCAGTTTGGTGTTAGCGTTCATAATCGCTTGTATGGTACTGGAAGTATTACCACTGCTGTGCTGTACCATCAACAAACTTAGTAACAAATTGCAGCCTGCTATTTGAACAATAAATTTTTTCACAACGAACAATACACCAAACTCAATAGGATACTGACAATATTGACAGAGTTTTTTCCACTAATCTTCCCTGAGGTTAATAGACAAGCTTTTTTGGTAAAAAAAATCCGCCTGAGGGTGCTAGAAAATTATTGGCTAAACGCTACATTATGCTATCTGGCGCGATGTTTAACGACAAGTCAAGCCACTATTGGGCACACATTATCTAACGGGAGGATACTGCGTGAGAACTGGTGCTAACTACTTGGGTAACGGAGAGTGTGAATTTACAGTTTGGTCGCCCACATTAAACAGCGTGGCAGTGCAAATTTTGACGCCACAAGAGCAAGTAATTCCCCTGAAACCCCAAGCAGAGGGATATTGGCAGGCGAAAGTGAATGATGTCTATCCCGGCACGCTTTATCGCTATGTTTTGGATAAAGAAAACGCTTTTGCCGACCCAGCATCGCAGTATCAACCCGAAGGAGTTCACGGGCCGTCGCAAGTTATCGATCCGCAATTTGAGTGGACAGATAACAACTGGACTGGCGTTCCCTTAGAATCGATGATTTTCTACGAACTCCACGTTGGCACATTTACACCCGAAGGCACCTTCACCGCCATCATTCCCCGCCTAGCAGATTTAAAAGAACTGGGGATTAATGCGATTGAACTTATGCCGATTGCCCAGTTCCCCGGCGACACCCATATTGAACCTAGTTTGGCATACCGCAACTGGGGCTATGACGGCGTTTACCCGTTTGCAATCCAAAATTCCTACGGTACTCCGGCCGATTTGAAGCAACTAGTAAATGCTTGTCACCAACACGGAATTGCTGTAGTGCTGGATGTGGTTTATAACCACTTTGGCCCGGAAGGTAACTACATGGGCCAATTTGCACCTTACTTTACTAAAACCTATAAAACCCCTTGGGGCAACGCCATGAATTTTGATGACGCCCACAGTCAAGGCGTGCGTCACTATTTTATTCAGAATGCCCTGTATTGGTTAGAAGATTTCCATATTGATGCATTGCGCCTTGATGCGATTCAGGCAATATACGATTTAGGCGCAAAACATTTCCTGTGGGAATTAGCTGAAGCAGTACATAGTTTATCCCAGAACGGAGGACGCAAACGCTACTTAATTGCTGAAAGCGACCTAAATAACCCCCAAATCATTCGTCCACCAGAATTAGGTGGCTACGGACTAGATGCTCAATGGAGTGATGACTTTCACCATGCATTGCACGCCTTGTTAACAGGCGATCGCCAAGGATATTATCAAGACTTTGGACAATGCGCCCAACTAGCCAAAGCTTATCAAGATACCTTTGTCTACGATTGGCAGTATGCACCGCATCGCAAACGATTTCATGGTATATCTTGCCGCGATCGCCCGCCTGCACAATTTTCCGTTTGCATCCAAAATCACGACCAAATTGGCAATCAAATGAAAGGCGATCGCCTGTGGAATCGGATATCCTTTGAAGGATTGAAATTAGCCGCAGGTGCTGTGTTGCTATCACCCTACTTACCCCTATTATTCATGGGTGAAGAATACGGCGAAACTGCACCCTTCATGTACTTTGTCAGCCACTCCGACCCCGATTTAATTCAAGCAGTACGCGCCGGACGCAAACAAGAATTTGAAGCCTTTCACTATGACGAAGATCCACCAGATCCAGAATCAGCAGAAACATTTTTGCGTTGTAAACTTAACTGGCAATTACGCAACCAAGGACAGCACAAAGTTTTACTAAATTGGTATCGCGAGTTAATTGATTGGCGCAAAGCACATCCCGCACTGTTAAAACAAGACCGCAACTGCATTGAAGCAACTAGCGACGAAGATAAACAATTAGTCATAGTGCGCCGTTGGAGTGAATCGAGTCAAGTGATATTTGCATTAAATTTCAATCAATCTCCAGTAACCGCAACTTTGCCAATTCAGCGTCAAGCTTACAAAAGATTAGACTCAGCCGATACTTCCTGGGCTGGCCCCGGTTCACAAGCACCTGAAGATCTGTCTGTAGGACAAGAACTGCAACTCCAACCCACAAGTCTCGTGTTGTACGAATTAGAGCCTTAATTACTCTGATGACTGACGCAAAAACTCTCTAAAACTCACATTACTTCGTGTCCTTTGTGTCCTTCGCGGTTCGTTAAAAAAATCCTCCTCATTTCCCAGCCACAACAACAATCCTATGCGAATTCCCAAAGCAACTTATCGAATACAATTTACTTCACAATTTAACTTTGACAACGCAAAAGCGATCGCATCCTACCTCGCAGATTTAGGCATTTCCGATTTATACGCCTCCCCCATATTCAAAGCACGCTCCGGAAGTACGCATGGTTACGATGTAGTAGATGCTGCTCAACTCAATCCCGAACTAGGTACTACCGAATCATTTGAAGCCTTAGTCAGCGAACTCCAAACCCTTGGTATGGGCTGGTTGCAAGATATTGTACCCAACCACATGGCTTATAGTAGCGAAAACCCATACTTAATGGACGTGTTAGAACACGGCCCGGATTCTAGCTATACAGATTACTTCGACTTGAGTTGGAATGTCCCATTTGGCGATCGCCAAGAACGAATTCTTGCTCCCCTACTAGGAGACTTTTACGGTGTTTCTCTAGAAAAGGGAGACATTCAACTGCAATACGAACAAAATGGTTTAACTGTTAATTATTACAGCTTAAAATTACCTCTGCGTTTAGAATCCTACACTAAATTCCTCACCTATAATCTGGGTAAACTTACCCGTACATTAGGACGCAATCATCCCGATTTTATCAAGCTATTAGGGATTCTCTACATTCTCAAAAATGTGCCCTCCGAGGTGGCTGGTAAACAGCGACAAGACCAAATCGCCTTTATCAAAGGCTTGGTTTGGGAACTTTACAACAGTAACGATGCTATCCGCGATTTCATTGAAGAGAACCTGAAAACTTTCAATGGAGAAGCAGGTAATTCTGAAAGCTTTAATTTGCTAGATGACTTATTAAAAGACCAATTTTATCGCCTGGCTTTCTGGAAAGTTGGCGCGGAAGAAATGAACTACCGCCGCTTCTTTACAGTCAACGAACTCATTTCTGTGAAAGTTGAAGAACTGCGAGTTTTTAATAACACTCATAGTTTAATTCAAAAGCTAGTAGAAGAAGGTAAATTTACTGGCTTACGCATTGACCATATCGATGGACTTTATAACCCCACCCAATATTTAGAACGACTCCAAGAAAAGATGGGTGATGTTTACATCACTGTGGAAAAAATCTTGGAACTGACTGAAGATTTACCAGAAAATTGGAGAATTCAAGGTACATCTGGATACGACTTTTTAAATTATATAAATGGCTTATTCTGCCAATCTGAAAATGAATCGCAGTTCGATAAAATCTACCATAGCTTTATTGGTAATAAATTAGATTATGCATCTCTTGTCAATAAGAATAAGCACCTAATTTTAGAAAAAAACTTAGCAGGTGACGTTGATAATCTGGCTATACTTTTGAAGAATATTTCCAGCAAATATCGCTATGGGAATGACTTTACAGTTAACGGATTAAAACGAGCGATCGCAGAAATTCTCACCCTATTCCCGATTTATCGCACATATATTACTCCCGATGGCATCCATGATAGCGATCGCGTCTACATTGAGGAAGTAATTCGCCAAGCCAAGGAACACGCACCCCTATTGCAGCATGAGATGGACTTTATTGAAAAGCTTATGCTGCTAGAGTTTGATGAATCCCTGACGCCAACAGAACGCGACCAATGGCTATATTTTGTTATGCGGATGCAGCAATACACTGGCCCCCTGATGGCGAAAGGTGTAGAAGATACCACCTTATATGCTTATAATCGCTTGTTGTCGCTGAATGAAGTAGGCGGAAATCCCAGTCATTTTGGTATTTCTCTAACTGACTTCCATACATTTAATCAAAAGCACCAAGCCAACTGGCCTCATACAATGAACGCTACCGCCACCCACGACACCAAACGCGGTGAAGATGTGCGGGCGAGGTTAAATGTATTATCAGAAATTCCAAATGAGTGGGAGGAAAAAGTTAATAGTTGGAGTAACCTAAATCAAGGGCTAAAAAGTAAGCATCATCGTTCATCTATGCCCGATCGCAATGATGAATATTTTCTCTATCAAACACTAGTCGGGGCGTTTCCCTTCGCTGAACAGGAACAGTCTTCTTTTGTGGAAAGGGTGAAGGAATATATCATTAAATCCATTCGAGAAGCCAAAGTACATACAGCATGGTTGCGGCCTGATAATGAGTATGAAGAGGCTTGTACTTCCTTTGTAGAAAAGGTACTAGATCCATCAATCTCTAAAGAATTCCTAGCTGATTTCCGTAATTTTCAACAACAAATTGCAGAATATGGCATCTTCAACTCGCTTTCTCAAACTTTATTAAAAATTGTTGCTCCTGGCGTACCTGACTTTTACCAAGGAACAGAACTTTGGGAATTAAGTTTAGTAGATCCAGATAATCGCCGCCCTGTAGATTTTGAACAGCGACGTAGTTATTTAAGTACGATTAAACAGCAAATTCAAACTAACATTCTCAGCTTAATTCAAGAATTACTCAATCAAAGAAATGATGGCAGAATCAAACTATTTTTAACAGTTCAAGCCCTCAAAGCTAGAACAGATTATCTGCAATTATTCCAAGACGGCGAATATTTACCCTTAGAAATTCAGGGAACCCACGCTAATCATATCATCGCCTTTGCCAGACAGCAGGGAAATCAAACAGCGATCGCGATCGCCCCTCGCTTTTTCACTCGCCTGATCCAGCCTAGAGAATATCCCCTAGGCGAGTCTGTATGGCAAGATACGCAGCTACAATTACCCAAAGGAACTTCCTCTACCTGGAACAATGTTCTCACTCAGCAATCTTTAGAAGCTACAGGAACATTATCTATTGGTGCAGCCCTTGCTCATTTTCCAGTTGCTTTATTAGTGAGTGAATAATAAACCACAGAGGCGAGGGCAGCCGTGTGGGCGGGTTTCCCGACTTGAACGGACTGCCCGTACAGAGACACAAAGAATCTTAAATTCTTCTTGGCGTCTTTGCGCCTTTGCGTGAGAAATTCTTAATTTTGATTTTTGATATGACTCCTCAAACTTCCACCCAATCACCCTTCACCAGCACGCAAATTAACAACCTGCGCACCTACATCAAAAAAACCTGGAAAACCTTAACGCGATCGCACTCACATTTACTTCAATCTGCCAAAGATACCAAACTAGAACACAAACCCGGAACTCCCTGGATTATCTACATTTCGCCTAGAGAAGATAATCCTAACATTCAGTCTGTGTTAGAGCGATCGCTATCAAAAGAAGATATGCGCCAGATTGAAATTCGCACTCTACCCCCGGAAGCCGAAGCTATCAAAGAACATGGATTGCTGTACCTACCAGGGCCTTACGTCGTCCCTGGCGGACGCTTTAACGAAATGTATGGCTGGGATAGCTACTTTATTTTGTTGGGTTTGTTGCGCGATGAAGAATGGGATTTAGCCCAAAGTCAAGTCGATCAGCTACTATACCAAGTGCAGCATTACGGCACAATCCTCAATTCCAACCGTACTTATATGCTGTCGCGATCGCAACCCCCAGTTCTCAGTCTGATGGTGTTAGCGCTATTTCAACATACCAAGGATGAAGAGTGGCTAAAGTCAGCAGTCCCGCTTTTAGAACAGTTTTATTATTACTGGGTAGTACCGCCCCATCTCAACCCTGCAACCGGATTATCTAGATATTATGCTTTGGGAGAAGGCCCTGCGCCAGAAGTTTTATTTTCTGAACGCGATGAAGAGGGAAAAAGCCACTACGATCGCGTCAAGGAATACTACCAAAGATTTGAGATTGAAGATTACGATATCAGTCTTTACTACGACAAAGAAAACGATGAACTAAGCAATCTGTTTTACAAAGGCGATCGCACAATGCGCGAATCCGGCTTTGATATCAGCAATCGCTTTGGCCCCTTCAGTATCGATATTATCCACTATGCGCCCGTGTGCCTCAACAGTTTGCTTTATCAAATGGAACAAGATTTGGCGCAGATTAACGATATTTTAGGTAACGAAGAACTAGCGCAGCAATGGCGCGATCGCGCAGATGTCAGACGCGATCGCATCGATCGATGTCTCTGGGATGAAAAACAGGGGTTATATCTTGACTATCATTTTCAAACTGAGACACGTCGCCAATATGAATTTGCTACTACCTTTTATCCTCTGTGGGTAGGAGTCGCCTCCGACACCCAAGCCAAACGTGTTGCAGAAAATCTCTCTATATTTGAAGCGCCAGGTGGGATATTTACTAGCACCCGTGTTACAGGTAATCAATGGGATACACCTTTTGGTTGGGCACCTTTGACATTAATTGCCGTTCAAGGACTGCATCGTTATGGCTATCATCAAGAAGGCGATCGCATTGCGCATAAGTTCCTAGCTATGGTAATTAAGGAATTTGAGCGTCGCGGCATCTTAGTGGAAAAATACGATGTAGAACGCTGTTCTGCCAATGTTTCTGACGAAATCTGCTTTGGATACAGTTCCAACGAAATCGGCTTTGGCTGGACTAATGGTGTTGTACTAGAACTCCTTGCAACTTTGGCGTGAAACTAACCACAGATAAATATTAGTGTTTATCTGTGGTTCTATAATTTTTTATTCTTAATACTAATTGAAACCCCCTATTCTCAATAGATTGCCGCTTTCAGCTGATTAAATATAGCAAAAACAGATAATTTTGAACTTTTTTCTATTTACCAACTATATATAAACTAAGCTTAGTTTCAGGAAATCCTGTTACTGTGTTAAATTACGCACTCTGCTAAGAGATGATAGTTCCTGTTTTTCGACATCCACAGCGGTTAATTGCCTTAGTGCTGGCTGTTTTTTTTATTATTGTAGGTTGTCAGCCAACAAAATTTCAAACTAGAGTAGCTCAGGTATCTCAATTAGTTTTAGTATCTCTCAGCGAACCAGCTACCTTTAACTATGCCATTAATGAATCGCCCTATAGCGTTTTTCCCTTTATCTATAGGGGATTACTTGATGAAAATGTTATTACTAACAAGTTGGAACCAGCGCTAGCAGAATCTTGGTCAATTTCTCCAGATAGAAAGCGCATTACTTTTACCCTGAGAAAAGGGCTAAAGTGGTCAGATGGCGAACCGCTAACAGCAGATGATGTTGTGTTTAGCTATCGAGATATTTACCTCAACAAAAAAATTCCGAATACATATAGAGATTTGCTGAGAATAGGCGATACAGGCGCTTTTCCATCAGTAAAAAAACTCGACGAACGACAAATTGAGTTTACTTTACCAGCACCCTTTGCCCCTTTTTTAAGATATACAGAAAGATTAGCAATTTTGCCTGCCCATGCTTTGCGTTCTGCCGTGTTTTCCAATGATGCTAATGGCAATCCTCAATTTTTATCTATGTGGGGAACTAATACAGATCCGCAAAAAATTATTTGTAATGGTTCTTACACAATTGAAAGCTACACTCCTGCACAGCGAGTCACATTCCGACGTAACCCTTACTATTGGCGCAAAGATACTGAGGGTAATTCTCAACCTTACATTAAACGCATTATCTGGCAAATTATTTCCTCTACAGACAACCAATTACTTAGATTTCGTTCTGGAGAATTAGATAGTCTGAATGTCACACCATCAGATTTTGGGTTGTTGAAGCGAGAAGAAAAGCGCGGAAAATATACTATTTATAACGGTGGCCCTAGTAGTGGTTTTTCGTTTGTTGGTTTCAATCTTAATCAAGCACGCAATGCGCAAGGAAAACCTTTTGTAGACCCAATTAAATCTCAGTGGTTTAATAACTTAGCTTTTAGGCAAGCAGTCGCCTATGCCATTGACCGTAATAAAATTAAAACTAACATCTATCGGGGATTGGGTGAAATACAACATTCACCAATTGCTGTCCAAAGTCCTTATTATTTATCTCCGCAAGCAGGGTTAAAAGTTTACAACTATAATCCCAATAAAGCTAGGCAAATGCTGTTATCGGCAGGTTTTCAGTACAATTCTCAAAAGCAACTGCTAGATCGGGATGGGAATCGAGTTGAATTTGAAATGCTGGTCAAATCTGAGGATCAATCAAGGATAGATGCAGCTGTGCAAATTCAACAAGACCTGAGTCAAATAGGAATCAAAGCAAATTTGCAGGTAGTTAGCTTTAATGTTGTGCTGCGAAGGTTGCTGTCTCGGCGCGATTGGGATTGTTACGTTGGCGCATTTGGCGCTACAGGTGCGGATGTGGAACCTCATCTGCTGAACCTGTTTTGGTCTAGTCGCGGTTCATTTCATCAATTTAACCAAGGGCCGCAACCAGGTGCGCCGCCAATTCAGGGATGGGTGGTTTCTGATTGGGAGAAAGAGATTGATAGTTTGTTCAACGCAGGTGTCAAAGAACTCGATGAGAAAAAGCGTCAGGCGATTTATGGACGATTTCAACAAATAGTTGCACAGCAGCTACCTGTATTTTTCTTAGTGAATCCCATATCTTTGCAAGCAGTGCGCGATCGCGTCGCCAATATCAAGTACTCTGGTTTAGGTTCGGTCTTATGGAATCTTGATGAATGGCAAATTATAAATAACTAGGTCGGATGTTTAATTAAACCGCTAAAAACCTTTGAATCACATCCTGACTGAGTTCATCTGTTGAACCAGAGGCAACAATAGCACCTTTTTGCATGGCGTAATAATGATCGGCTTGACGCACAAAGTGTAAATGTTGTTCTACTAGTAAAACAGAAATGCCTGTAGTTTCAACAATCCGACGAACGGCGGCTTCAATTTCGAGGATGATTGAGGGTTGAATACCTTCGGTGGGTTCATCCAAGACGAGTAATTGCGGTTGTCCCATTAAAGCACGCGCGATCGCCAATTGTTGTTGTTGTCCGCCACTTAAATCGCCACCCATCCGCGACAACATAGTTTTTAACACAGGAAATAAGCTAAAAATTTCTTCAGGAATTTCAGCTTTTTTCACAGGTTTCCGTCTAGCTTCTAATCCCAGCAGCAAATTTTCTTTAACTGTCAAACGCGGAATAATTTCTCTTCCTTGAGGAACATAACCAATGCCCATTTTTGCCCTTTGATCTGGCGATCTAGAGTTGATTAAATTCCCAGCTAAGTTAATAGTACCACTGCGAGGTTTGAGTAACCCCATAATAGTTTTAAGTAAGGTTGTCTTACCTACTCCATTACGTCCAATTAGGCAGATCATTTGCCCATTTGGTACGCTCAAATCAACGTTGCGAAGAATGTGGCTTTCACCGTAATAAACGTTAAGGTTAGAGATTGTTAGCATATTAGTCAAGAGTCAATAGTCCATAGTCAAGGGTTATTTCTCCGCGTCCCTAAGTCACCGTGTCTTTCTCCTCTTCTTCATCTATTCCTGCTGTTGTCCTAGATAAACTTCAATCACGCGGGGGTCATTTTGAACTTCTTCAAAATTGCCTTCACAGAGTACCGAACCTTCATGTAAAACTGTGACTTTTTTGGCGATTTGTCGCACGAATTCCATATCATGTTCAATCACTAAAATTGAATGACTCTGTGCTAGCGTTAACAGTAGTTCGCCAATGTTATAAGTTTCTTCATCGGTTAAACCTGCGACTGGTTCATCTACAAGTAATAAGTCTGGGGACTGTCCTACTAACATCCCAATTTCTAAACGTTGCTTTTCTCCGTGGGATAATAAGGCGGCTGGAATGTCTGCTTTATACGTTAAACCAATAGTTTCTAATAAACCTTGAACACTCTTCTGTTCGATGGTATGAGAACGATTAAATAATGTCGAGAAAACATTTTTATTCCGGTTACTGGTAATTTCTAAATTTTCCCGTGGTGTGAGGTTGAGATAAACTCTAGGTGTTTGGAATTTACGCCCAATTCCTCGCCGCGCAATTTCATGTTCGGGTAGAGAACGGAGGTTTTTTCCTTTAAATAAAACTCTTCCGATTGTTGGTTGAACTTTACCTGTAATTACATCAAGAAATGTGGTTTTACCAGCACCGTTAGGGCCAATTACTACTCGCAATTCACCCACATCCATACTAAAATTTAGCTGGTTGAGTGCTTTAAAGCCGTCAAAACTGACAGTGACGTTTTCAGTTTCCAAGATTTTGGCGTTCATGTTGCACTTCTGGATCTATTTCCAAGCTGGGATAGGTAGAAATTTCTTGAGGACGTTTCAAAAGCGGAATATTTTGATTGCGGAACCAGCCTACTATTCCGTCAGGAAGGACTGTCACGACAATTAAGAAGAGTGCGCCTTGGAAAAATAGCCAGATTTCCGAAAATTGTTCGCTTAAAAAAGCACGGGCATAATTAACTAATAAAGTGCCAATAATTGCCCCGATTAAAGTAGCACGTCCCCCCACAGCCACCCAAATTACCATTTCAATAGAAAAAGCAATATCCATTGCTCTAGGTGAGACAGAACCACTTTGTAGGGTGTAAAATGCTCCTGCTATCCCGGCGATCGCACCAGAAACGGCAAATACTAATGTTTTAAAATCTGTAGGGTCATAACCAGAAAATCTGACTCGACTTTCATCATCTCGAATCGCTATTAAAAGTTTGCCAAAACGTCCGCTTGTCAGCCAGCGACAAACTCCATAAGTAACGGTGAGAAATAATACTGTAAGAGTGTAGAAAATAAATTTTGTTTTCGGATCGCTGACAGTTGCACCAAATAATGTTGTGAAATCTATCAGTCCATTTGTCCCGTTAAAAAATTGTTGTTGACCATTAAAAAAATTGAAAAATACAATAATTGCGGCTTGAGTCAAAATTGAAAAATAAACTCCCTTAATGCGATTGCGGAATACTAAATATCCCAGCAATCCAGCCAGCAAACCTGGGATAAGAACTACAGCCGCTACAGCGATAGGGAAAGAATAAAAAGGTCGCCAAAACCAAGGAAGTTCTGTGACGCCATACAATCCCATGAAATCAGGTAATTCACCTTGTGGGACTTGCAGTTTTAGGTACATTGCGATCGCATATCCACCTAAACCAAAGAAAATCCCATGTCCCAAACTGAGTAAGCCAGTATAACCCCAAATCAAATCGATACCTAAAGCCACAATCGCCAGCGACAGAAATCGCCCCAACAAATTCAAGCGAAACTCTGACAGCACCATTGGCACAATTACGATCAGGATAAGTGCGATCGCTACTACCACCCCAACTTCAATTAATATTAACCTTCGCTGCTTTTGCTTCATTCTCTGCGCCTCTGCGTGACATTAAACATCAACAGTCCGACCTTTTTGCGGAAACATTCCCGCAGGCTTCCACTGTAAAAACACAATAATCAGTAGAAATACCATCGCCTTGGCCATACTTGTTGTGGCAAAAAACGTCAAAAAGTCTGCTAAAGGCTTCACAGGAGACAATAACGAAGCTATAGTTCCAGAACCAATTAAAAAGTTAGCTGTACCAATTCCCAAAGCCGCGACAATCGTACCTGCTAAATTACCCACACCACCGACAACCACAACCATAAATGTGTCGATAATGTAATTTTGTCCGGTATTGGGTCCCACAGAACCTAATAAACTAATTGCACAGCCAGCCACACCAGCTAAACCAGAACCCAAAGCAAATGCGATCGCATCCACTTTTTGAGTGGGGATACCTAAACAAGCACTCATACTGCGGTTTTGGGTGACAGCCCTAATTTTTAATCCCCAGCTAGAACGTTGTAAGAATAGATAAATTCCGCCTACACAAATCGCTGTCAAAGCAATAATAAATAACCTGGCAAATGGTAATTGTACCCCAGCTAAAGAGATACCAGTTTGTAACCAACCAGGTGCGGTTACATCAACATTTTGTGCGCCAAACCAAGGTTTAGTGACTGCTAACTGATAAGTTTGGCTCAATATATTGCTTGTGGTTATTGTCACTCCCAAAGATAGTAAGAAAATCACTCCCACAACCCAGTTACGGATTCTCTCTAAATTTGTGCGGGAATTTAAAAACCATAAACCACCAAAAAACAACAAACAAAACAATATCAAGCCACTAACTAATATCCAATTCACACTACGCACAAACTGCTGAAAAATCAAACTGACTCCCCAAGTTGCTAGTAGAGTTTCTAGCGGTCGTCCATAAAGGTAACGAATCACGCCTCTTTCGAGAATTAACCCGATACATGCTGTAAAAACGAAAGCAAATATCAAAGCCAGAAATATATAAATTTCAAACCAAAATCCGCCTAATTGTTTACAGCCATTCTGCACTAGAAATGTTGTATAAGCACCAAACATCATCAATTCGCCATGTGCCATATTAATCACACCCATTAAGCCAAATATAATGGCTAATCCCAAGGCAGCAATTAATAACACAGAACCGATGCTTATACCATTAAATACAGCATCTAAAAAACCAGTTAACATTATTTTCACCAGCCATCAGCGTTTTTTTAAGTAATAAGTCAAAAGTCAACAGTACAAATTAACAAACTTAACTAATGACTATTGACTAATGACAAATGACTAATTAGGCTTTTTTGTACTTACCACCCTTAGCTGGATCTGACCAATCACAAGCAAATCCCTTAGTTTCTTTCACAAATTGATTCCAAGGAACTGGCTCAACTGGTGCAGGTGTAGCATAGACAATATTAAACAAACCATCATCTCTAACTTCACCAATGCGCACAATTTTGGAGATATGATGATTGGCATTTACTGTCACTTTTCCTTCAGGTGCATCTATAGTTTGACCGTAGGCCGCAGTTCGCACTTTAGCTATGTCAGGACTACCCGCTTTTTCTACTGCTTGCTTCCACAAATAAACGGCGATATATGCGGCTTCCATTGGGTCATTTGTTACCCTGTCTGGGCCATATTCTTTTTTAAAAGCTTCAACAAATTTCTTATTAGCAGGAGTATCTACTGTTTGGAAGTAATTCCAAGCAGCGTAGTGACCTTTAAGATACTCAACACCAATTGCTTTCACTTCTTCTTCAGCAATACTTACTGACATCGAAGGATATTTATCCGGTGTTAATCCTGCACCTTTTAATTGTTTGAAGAAAGCCACATTGCTATCACCATTTAAGGTGTTATAAATTACTCCACCGTTAGGCAAAGTTTGCTTAATTTTGGTGATGATTGGTGTAACTTCTGTATTACCTAAGGGTAAGTAATCTTCACCAACTGTTTTTCCACCAAGTGCTTCTAATTGGGCTTTGATAATAGTGTTAGCAGTCCGAGGGAAAACGTAATCTGAGCCTACTAAAAAGAATTCTTTGCCTTTATTTTTTAACAACCAATCAACAGAAGGTTCAATTTGTTGGTTTGGCGCTGCGCCTGTGTAAAAAATGTTTTTAGAACACTCTTGACCTTCATACTGCACGGGATACCACAGCATATGGTCTTTACTTTCAAAGACTGGTTTAACATTTTTGCGGCTAGCTGAAGTCCAACAACCAAAAACTACAGCTACTTTATCTTGATCGATCAATTTGGTGGCTTTTTCCCTAAAAGTATCCCAGTTAGAAGCACCATCTTCTACAATTGCTTCAATTTGTTTTCCTAAAACTCCACCATTGGCATTAATTTCTTTGATGGCTAATTTCTCAGCATCAACGACACTTTTTTCACTAATAGCCATTGTGCCACTGAGTGAGTGCAAAATACCTATTTTGATTTTGTCGCCACCACCAGCAGCAGCCACAGGAGAAGCTGTCGGGCTGTTTGTAGTACTTGGAGAATTATTGACGCAAGCCTTCAAAAATATGCTACTACCAATAGTTGCAGAGCTGTAAATCAAAAACTTACGTCGGTTCAGTCTACTCATATAGTTGTTTATTTTCCTCCAATGAATCAGCTAGCTCCTCGAAAGTTCGCTAGTTCAAGCTTTAAACTGTGATATTAGTTTGATATTTAACCATCAAATTGTTATCCTTGATACTAAATTTTAGTTTCCTTAATAAAAAAATAATTTGTTAAGTAAGATTTCGAGCCTCTAGAGTATCAAAGTTATTAGTTTTTCAACACAGCTTCTAAATTTTCTGCTTGATAGTGTAAGAGTAGAAATGACACTAAGAAATAGACTAATTTCTGAACTTGGACAAGAATTGCAACCATTGTTATTGCTTTTTTTCGTATTTAAGCACATCAAAACGTTCTTATACTTGGCACTTGCCTGAAGTTCTTTTTTCAGCGATCTGCTCAAGTTTGTAGTCTTTTTAAATACTAAAAATATTTGGGTATACCCAACTGCAAACCATGCGATCGCAATGCATTTGAACTGACATGATATTAGACTGTCAGCCGATCGCAAGCGTATTGACTGATTGCTTAAGAATAATTGTAAAAAAATATACTTAAAATTATGGTCAGCACACATCAATAATATATGTGTGTTTCCTATATATATGCTAATTGTGTTTTCACTAATTACTTAATAGACACATTGCAAATTAGCTCTAAAGTTTTAATTTTCCATAAAGATATAGTAACAATAACTACGATTTTCAGAAAATAGGTCAGAATGAAATAACTAAATTTCAGGTGCGTAATAATTAGCAAAACCCTTAGGAAGTACACAGAAGATACAAATTTTGATAATACATTTTATTAACTAGAATGCTTGCAGGATTAACTTATAAACTTGTAAAAGTCAAGGCTTAACAGTCCGTAAAAAGCACATATTTTCTATAAAGATATATCTTTGGCAAATTTCAACATGGAATTAATAACTAATTCTTTATTTAGAAAAGCTGATTCAGAACAAGATAGTTTCAGATTGCCTCTCTTAAAAAAATCCGACCAACAGCAATTACTAGATAAGTGGAATCATACTCAAACTGATTATCCCAAACAAGCTTGTATTCATGAGTTATTTGAAGCGCAAGTAGAAAAAACACCCGATGCTGTAGCCTTAATTTTTAATGAGGAGCAAATTACCTATAAAGACTTGAATAGTCGTGCTAATCAACTAGCAAAATATCTGCAAATCTTAGGGGTTGGTGCAGAAGTTCTAGTAGGAATTTGCGTAGAACGCTCAATAGAAATGGTTGTAGGGCTGCTCGCCATTCTTAAAGCTGGTGGAGCTTTTGTACCTCTAGATCCTGCTTATCCGCAAGAACGTTTAGCTTTCATGCTGTCTGATACCAAGGTATCGGTACTATTAACTCAAAAAGATTTAGTTACTAAATTACCTACTCATAATGCATCTGTAATTTGCTTAGATAAAAATTGGGATGCAATTTTTCCAAATAGCCAAGAGAATCTAACTACTAATGTCACTGCCGAAAACCTGGCTTATGTGATGTACACTTCAGGTTCCACAGGTACACCTAAGGGTGTTTGTGTGATTCATCGCGGTGTAGTCAGGTTAGTTAAAGAAACTAACTATGCTCAATTAACAGATAAAGAAGTAATTCTACAACTTGCGCCGATTTCCTTTGATGCTTCAACTTTAGAAATTTGGGGTTGCTTACTCAATGGTGGAAAATTAGTAATTGCTCCTCCGCATACACCATCATTAGAAGAATTAGCGCAGATTATTCAGCACAACCAAGTTACAACTCTTTGGCTAACGGCTGGGTTATTCCATCTGATAGTTGATGAAAAAATTGAAGCTTTAAAATCCTTGCGTCAGCTTTTAGCGGGTGGCGATGTTTTATCAGTTCCCCACGTCCAGAAGTTTCTCCAAACTGTAGAGAACTGTCAGCTAATTAATGGTTATGGCCCGACAGAAAATACAACCTTTACTTGCTGCTACAGCATCACAGCACCATTGCAACCAGGTGCTTCCATCCCCATTGGTCGCCCCATTGCCAATACCCAAGTTTATATATTAGATGACAACCTCCAACAAGTAGCGATCGCAGAAGTTGGCGAGTTGTACATTGCTGGTGATGGACTCGCTAGAGGCTATCTCAACCGTCCCGATTTGACTGCTGAAAAGTTTATTTTTCACTCTTTTGATGGGAATTCGCAAACACGCCTCTACAAAACTGGCGATTTAGCGCGATTTTTACCAAATAGGAATATCGAATTTTTAGGAAGAATTGATAATCAAGTCAAAATTCGCGGTTTCCGCATTGAACTTGGCGAAATCGAAAGAGAAATTGCTCAACATCCTGACGTGCGGGAAAATGTGGTATTAGCACTTCAGCAAGAAACAGGCGAAAAGCAGTTAGTTGCTTATATTGTGCCGCATCAGCACAGTAGTTACACGCACAATCAATTGCGGAGTTTTTTACAGCAAAAACTACCTAATTACATGATGCCATCAGCCTTTGTGTTGTTGGAATCACTACCTTTAACTGCAAACGGCAAAGTTGATAGACATAAATTACCTGCACCCAGTAGAGAACGTCCGCAACTCGAACAAGCTTATATTGCTCCCCAAACCGATTTAGAACGTCAATTAGCAGCTATTTTGGGCGATTTGCTAAAAATTGAGCGCGTTGGCTTAGATGATAATTTCTTCGATTTGGGAGCAACTTCCATCTCAATTCTGCAAGTTACAGCGCGGATACAACAGGAACTGAGTATTGATTTACCTGCGGTGAAGCTCTTTCAATATTCAACAATTGGCGCATTAGCAAAGTATTTGCAATTAAAACAAAACAGCCAACCTGCTTATGACAAGCTGCAAAATCGCGCTCAACGTCAACAAGCAGCGCGTAGTCGTCGCCGTAATCATCAACAAGGTGTTTAAGCAATGGTAGATATACAAGCATCGGATAATCAAGATCCCATTGATGGTATTGCCATTATTGGCATGGTAGGAAGATTTCCTGGCGCTAGAAATGTCGATGAATTGTGGCACAATCTCTGCGAGGGAGTAGAGTCAACAACTTTCTTTCAAGATGAAGAACTAGATCCAAGTATTGACCCCAACCTTTGCAAAGATGCTAGCTACGTCAAAGCTAGAGGAACCATCCCCGGAGGCGAAAACTTTGATGCAGCTTTCTTTGGCATTAATCCCTCAGAAGCCGTGGTGATGGACCCGCAAGCCAGGGTGTTCTTAGAGTTGGTGTATGAAGCTCTAGAAAATGCTGGTTATGAATCAGAATCTTTCGACGGTTTGATTGGTTTGTACGCTGGTTGTGGACAAAATACTTATTTTGCCAACCACATTTGTGGCCGGATGGAAATTGTTGATCGCATCGGTGAATTCCAAACGATGCTAGCTAATGAAAAAGACTTTTTAACCACCCGTGCGGCGTATAAACTTAACCTGAAAGGCCCGGCTGTCAGTGTAAATACTGCTTGCTCTACTTCTTTGGTAGCAATTATTCAGGCTTGCCAAGCCCTGAGCAACTATCAATGCGATTTGGCTTTAGCTGGTGGTGTATCTATGACTACACCCCAAAATAGTGGTTATATCGCTCAGGAAGGCAGTATGCTTTCCGGTGATGGACATTGTCGCCCCTTCGATGTTAACGCTCAAGGCACAATGTTCAATAACGGCGCAGGAATAGTTGCCCTAAAGCGTTTAGAAGATGCACTGCAAGATGGCGATCGCATTTATGCGGTGATTAGGGGACTGGGTATCAATAATGACGGTGGTGATAAGGTCAGCTTTACGGCTCCCAGTGTAGATGGACAAGCCGAAGCCATTGCAATGGCCCAAGCTTACGCCAACATTCACCCTGAAACCATCTCTTATATTGAAGCGCACGGTACAGCCACACCGCTAGGTGACCCGATTGAAATTGAAGCACTGACGCAAGCTTTTCGAGTGCATACAGATGCGAAACAATTTTGTGCCATTGGCTCAGTTAAAAGCAATCTTGGGCATTTAGTAGCGGCGGCTGGGGTAACGGGTTTAATAAAAACTGCGCTGTCGCTTTATCACAAAAAATTACCCCCAAGCCTGAATTTTACAGCGCCCAACCCCAAAATTGACTTTGCCAACAGCCCCTTCTATGTCAATACCAAACTAGTGGAATGGGCAGAAGGTGAAACTCCGCGCCGCGCTGGTGTGAGTTCCTTTGGTGTGGGTGGAACGAATGCTCATGTAGTTTTGGAAGAAACCCCAGAAATCCAACTTGCCGGTGCTTCTCGTCCACAGCAGCTATTGTTGCTCTGCGCCAAAACAAGTACAGCCTTAGATGCTGCAACCGCCAATTTACAACAACATCTGCAATACAACGCCGAAGTTAACTTAGCTGATGTTGCCTATACCCTACAGCGCGGCCGCAAAGCTTTCAACTATCGCCGCTATGTAGTTTGTCACGATATTACAGATGCGATCGCCTCTCTCCAATCTTTAGACCCCAATCAAGTAAGTACCCGTCATACAGAAATCCGTAATCCCCCTGTTGCTTTTATGTTCCCAGGGCAAGGATCGCAATATGTGAACATGGGATTGAATCTCTACAACCATGAACTTGTATTTCGTGAGGTAGTAGATCGATGCGCGGAAATTCTCAAACCTTTGCTGGGGAGAGATTTACGCGAAATCATGTATCCCGCACCAGGCGATGGCGAAACTGCTGCTATTTCTCTAAAACAAACCTTCTTTACTCAGCCAGCATTATTCGTCATTGAATACGCCCTAGCTCAACTATGGCAAAGTTGGGGAGTTAAACCCGAAGCTATGATTGGGCATAGTATTGGTGAATTTGTTGCCGCCTGTATTGCGGGTGTATTTAGCTTAGAAGATGCGCTGATGTTGGTTGCAACTCGCGGTCGCTTAATGTGGGAGTTACCGGGGGGAGCCATGCTTTCAGTCCGCCTCCCAGCTAAAGAAGTAGAACCACGATTGAGTGCAGAATTAGCGATCGCAGCAATTAATGGCCCCTCCCTATGTGTAGTTGCAGGCCCCACAGATGCGATCGCATCACTACAACAACAACTAGAAAGCGAAGAGATTGTCTGTCGCCATCTCCATACCTCCCATGCTTTCCACTCCCCGATGATGGATAGTATTGTGGCTCCCTTTGCAGAGGTAGTTGCACAAGTTAAATTATCAGCACCTCAAATTCCCTTTGTTTCCACTGTCACTGCTAATTGGATTACAAACGAGCAAGCTACCGATCCAATGTATTGGGCGAATCATCTGCG
This sequence comes from Calothrix sp. NIES-2098, assembly GCF_963875125.1. Lineage (NCBI taxonomy): Bacteria > Bacillati > Cyanobacteriota > Cyanophyceae > Nostocales > Calotrichaceae > Calothrix > Calothrix sp. NIES-2098. The sequence goes on along the minus strand of NZ_CAWNKJ010000001.1, from coordinate 4,567,362 downwards.
CCAAACTGTGCGATTTGCGGAAGGTGTACAAACCCTATGGGAACAGCCAGAACGGGTACTGCTGGAGGTAGGGCCACGGGCTACAACTGCAACCCTAGCGCGCCAACAGGCAAAAGATATCAAACAACAAATTGCGATTCCTTCTCTGGCTGACAACGCTGAGAACGCAGCCGAATGGAATGCATTACTCAAAGCAGTAGGACAACTGTGGTTAGCAGGAGTGACTATTGACTGGAGCAATTTCTATCAAGACGAAACACGCCAGCGAATTCCGCTTCCGACTTATCCCTTTGAACGCCAACGTTTTTGGATCGATCCACTACCCCATCCCAGCCGCGCCAAAACTACTCAACCTCCCGATCCCCAAAGTTTAGAGAAACCTGCAACTATGTCATCCCCCAAGCAAAAACTTATTCCCCTACTCAAAGAAGTTCTCGAAGAAACCTCTGGACTAGAAATCGCTGGTTTTGACGACTCGACAACGTTTTTAGAAATGGGGTTAGATTCCCTATCTCTCACGCAAGTTGGGCTAGCGTTAAAGAAAAAATTTAAAGTCAAGGTAACACTAAGACAATTACTAGAAGTTTGCCCCAATTTAGGAACCTTGGCTGACTTGATCCATGACGGTTTATCTCCCGAAGTTGTATCAGCGCTTGGTTTAACAGAAACTGTTGCAGAACCCACTCCAGAAGCAGCATTACCAACACCTGCGATAGTGCATCAAGTTCCTACAAATGTATCTGTACCTCAACAAATTGCTGCTCAACCTGTTGTTGCATCCAGTTTCTTAGAAACTGTGATTAATCAGCAGCTACAAATCATGACTCAACAATTGGCGTTACTGGGTAACAACAATTTATCCCTAACAACGCCAGTTGTACCGACAGTATCAACTCCACAAAACACTGTATCTGTTACCCCTACCCAAACCACCACAGAAGCAAAACCCGCAGTAGAAGCTGAATCTAACGGTGCTAAAAAGGCATTTGGTGCAGCAGCGCGAATTGAAAAAACCCAGAAAACTCTGACAACAGCACAACGCGCTTATCTAGATAAATTTATCCAACGATATACAAAACGGACGCAACAATCCAAAGAATATACCCAATCTCATCGCCGTTACTTGGCAGATCCCAGAAGCGTTTCTGGCTTCAACCCCACGATGAAAGAGATGGTTTATCCAATTGTGGTATCTCGTTCATCGGGTTCTAAACTTTGGGACATTGACGGTAACGAATATGTTGATTTAAGCAACGGTTTTGGTTTGAATTTATTTGGTTGGTCGCCAGCTTTCATTACCGAAGCAATTGAAGCTCAATTAAAACTCGGTATGGAAATCGGCCCCCAAACTCCTTTAGTGGGAGAAGTCGCAAAGTTAATGTGTGAATTGACCAACTTTGACCGCGCCGCTTTTTGCAATACAGGTTCAGAAGCCGTTTTAGGGGCGATGCGGTTGGCGCGGACAATCACAGGCCGGAATTTAATCGCTATCTTTTCAGGAGCTTATCACGGCATTTTAGATGAAGTCATTGTTCGCGGTAGCAAGCAACTGCGGTCAATTCCCGCCGCGCCTGGTATTCCTCCTGAAAAAGTAGAGAATATTTTGGTACTGGATTATGATTCACCCGAGTCTTTAGAAATCCTCAAAAGTCGGGCTGATGAATTAGCTGGGGTGATGGTGGAATCTGTACAAAGCCGCCGCCCAGAATACCAACCCAAAGAATTCTTACAGCAATTGCGTAAGTTTACTGAAGAGGCTGATATTGCTCTGATTTTTGATGAAATCGTGACTGGATTTAGAATTCATCCCGGTGGCGCGCAAGCTCATTTCGGTATTAAAGCTGACATTGCTACCTACGGTAAGATAGTCGGCGGTGGGCTACCGATAGGAGTCATTGCTGGGACATCAAAATATATGGATGCTCTAGATGGTGGCTTTTGGCAGTATGGTGATGATTCAGTTCCAGAGGTTGGTGTCACTTACTTCGCTGGTACTTTCGTCCGCCATCCCCTAGCACTAGCAGCCGCAAAAGCAGTACTGCAACATTTAAAGCAGAGTGGCCCTAGCTTACAGCAAAATCTCAATGCTAGAACCGATAAGTTTGTAGCAGAAATAATGAGATGTTTCCAACAAGTAAATGCACCCTTCACCGCTTATAATTTCGGCTCCCTATTCATGGTGAAACCTGCGCCAGAGTTCATCTATGGAGATTTGTTCTTTTACTTGATGCGGGAAAAGGGAGTGCATATTTGGGATCATCGTCCTTGCTTCCTCACCACAGCCCATTCCGAAGCTGATTTGGCTTTCGTGATGACAGCCTTTAAAGAGAGTCTTGCTGAAATGCAAGCTGCTGGCTTCTTTGCTGCACCTGCTGAAGAAGCCATAACCCGCAGCCAAAAGGAAGTTGTTATTACCAATAACAGCCTCCGCAATCGTCCTCCCCAACCTGGTGCAAAATTAGGACGCGATCCCCAAGGTAATCCTTCCTGGTACATCCCCGATCCTGAGCGTCCAGGGAAATATTTACAAGTCGCTGGTGTTTCCTAAAGTACTGTAAAAATCGGCGTTGCTGGCGGAATGATTTGTTTCATCTAATTCAGCAGCGCCAAACATCAATAACACAGAAAAATAGTGAGATTCAGTAATTTTTGTAATACTTTGAAATCGAGGTTTTTATGACAGTTGATAATTTAGTTGAAAGTATTTCTATTAAGTCGGATGCAAAACTTCCTGAACAAATCATTCAAGCAGAACCCCTAAGCTTTAAAGAAAATTTCAACTCTTCTCACTTCATGTTTTCCCATAACCTGGCGGGACACCCTTTGTTTGAAATTCCCCGCTTGGTTGAGTTAGCAGATACTATCCTCAGTCAGGGTAGAACGAACAAAATTCAGACTTATACCAGCAGAGTCCCTGTTGAGCAAAAGTGGAATCATCGACCCAGAATCAAGCAAATTTCGGAAGTTAAGGAAGCGATCGCAGAAATTGCGGAATCAGATTCCTGGGTAATGCTGGAAGATGTGCACGTAGACCCAGAATACGCCGCTTTGCTTGACCAAATCTTCACTGAACTCGAAATTCTTACAGGTAGGCCGCTTCGCCAAGAAATGACTTGGTTCGGTGCTTACATCTTTATTGCTTCTCCCCATTCTGTTACGCCTTATCACATTGATAGCGAGTTGAACTTCCTCTTTCAAATTCATGGCGAAAAACAGATGAGTCTCTTCGATCAAAATGATCGTTCTGTACTCAGCGAGGAAGCAATCGAAAAATTTTACATGGGCGAGCTAAATGTAGCAAATTATCAAGAGGAAAATCAAACTAAAGCCAGCGTTTACGATTTACAACCAGGTAAAGGACTGCATCATCCAATACTGGCACCTCATTGGGCTAAAAACGGTAATAAGGTGTCTGTGGCTTTAAGTATCCTCTTTTATCTAAGACCGTACGATTTGAAAGCCAGAGTATATCAAGTCAACAACTATCTACGCCAACTCGGATTAGAACCTACCCCACCAGGAAAATCTGCACTGCTTGACCAAATCAAAATATTTGCTTTAGGTCTTTTGTGCGATCGCCAGCCAAAAAGTAAATTTGCAATCCCGCGTTCTGGAGCATTAAGACTCAAATCAATTGAAAAAAGGCTCAAAGAATTTACTAACAAAATCGCGAAAAAAGTCAAAATTTTCTCAAAATAACACAAGTCTCAATTGATAGCAAAAATATCAATGTCCAAACATATTAATTCGCTCACCTCTCTGCGAGGTGTTGCATCTGTAGTTGTTGTCATCCATCATTTTTCTTACTACACCTTACCTAAAACTGGTTCAACTTTATCAACATATAGTAACTTTTTCCATAATGGATATTTGTGGGTAGACTTTTTCTTTATCTTGAGTGGGTTCATCATGACCCACGTTTATGCCAGAGATTTTTCTACAAAAGTGATTTCAGATAACTATCGCTCATACTTACTTTCACGTTTTGCAAGAATCTATCCTCTGCATATATTTATTTTGGCTTTATTTGTGGGATTAGAAATTGTAAAAACATTTTTACTGCATCATTCTGCATTCACGGATAAGTTTAACTTAACAGCATTATTTGCCAATGTTTTTCTTCTCCAAGCTTTTGACCTCAACTGTCCACCTCTATTTTGGTGTAATACTTATTGGAATGAACCAGCTTGGTCAATTAGTGTCGAGTTTGTGATTTACTGTATATTTCCATTTTTATTATTTGTCTTGTTAAGAAGCAATTATAAAAATGATTTACTGATGTATGTTTCTAGTCTCTTGGGTATATTATTATTAGTTACTTTTACTCGTGGGAATTTAGATAGTATTATCGGTGTACCTGCGATAGCAAGATGCGGACTAGAATGTGTACTTGGCATTATCACTTACAAAGTCTATCGTCGAAGTAATTATCAAAAGTATTTGAATCTCAATTTACTGGCAATTATAGCCATAACTTGGATAATGCTGATTATGCATAATTACTGGCATCATTGGCGTAGCCTTCATGATTGGCTAATCTTACCAGCGTTTTCTCTACTAATTTTGGCTGTAGCTGTCAGTAACAAAAGTGTGATATCAAAATTTTTAAATTCACAGCTAATGCTCTATCTCGGGACAATATCTTACTCAGTTTATCTGGTTCATTGGTTTATTCAGGAACTAATTAAATTTTTCTGGTCTTATGAATTTAACGAGATTTTTGGGCAAAGTTTTACTAGATTGGAAAATTTTCTCGCTCTAGGAGTATTTTTGATTATTACTTTATTAGTTGCATCACTAACATATAAATTCGTAGAAGTACCTATGCGTCATTATCTAAAGTCAAAACTTTTAGCTAACCAGTATTGAGTATCAGCAGTTTATTAAACCAAAAATCCATCTAAAACCATTAAATAACTTAAGAGAATAAGAGATTTTTATGACCTTATCACCTGTAAATTTCCAGTCTGAATTAACTGCTGTTGAGTTTGACCCATTTGCAGAGGGAGAATTACTATTAACTGCTCCTGCTACCGAATCTCAAAAAGAAATTTGGGCTTCTGTGCAAATGGGGGATGCTGCCAATTGTGCTTATAACGAATCCCAATCTCTGCGATTCAAAGGTAAACTTGATGTTACAGTTTTCCAATCTGCACTGCAAGAGTTAGTGCTACGTCATGAAGCGCTCAGGACAACTTTTAGCACAGATGGTAATACACTCTGCATTGTTGGTTCACTACAAATTGAAATCCCAATTATTGATATTTCTAGCCTAGAACTACAGGAGCAACAAGAAAAATTAGCTAGTATCAGGCTACAAGAAGTAGAAAAACCCTTTGATTTGGAACATGGCCCTCTATTCCGGGCGCAAATTATCAAATTGCAGCCGCAAGAACATATAGCTATTTTGACTGCTCATCATATTATTTGTGATGGTTGGTCTTGGGCTGTGCTGATGCCAGATTTAGGTAAACTGTATTCTGGCTTGCTAGAAGGTGTTGTTCCAGAGTTAGACGAAAGCGATCGCCTCAGTGATTATGCTGTTTTACAAGAAGAAGAGGTAGATAGCCCAGAAGCGATCGCCACTGAACAATACTGGCTAGAACAATTCGCTGACTCTGTACCTGTACTAGATTTCCCCTGCGATCGCCCTCGCCCACATATCAGAACTTTTAACGCCGCGCGCGAAGATTGGCAATTAAATCCGCAACTAGTTGCAGATCTCAAACAGCTAGGCTCAAAATTTGGTTGTAGTTTTATGACTACTATCCTGGCAGGATTTGAGGCTTGGCTACACCGTATTACCGGACAAAATGACTTGGTTGTGGGTATTCCCGCCGCCGGACAAGCTGCTTTAGGACAGTATAATCTTGTAGGTCATTGTGTAAATTTACTACCATTGCGTAGCCAAGTTAATGGCGCACAATCTTTCAGTGAATATTTGCAAAGTCGTCGTTCTATTGTCTTAGATGCCTACGATCATCAACAATTTACCTTTGGGAGTCTAGTTAAAAAATTAAGTATTCCTCGGGATTCGAGCCGGATTCCCTTGGTTCCGATTACATTTAATATCGATCAAGGTTTAGATAGCGATAAACTCCCCTTTGCTGGGTTAGAGGTAGAGTTTTTCTCTAATCCTCGCTCCTTTGAGAACTTTGAACTATTTATTAATGCTACAGAATTACGCGGTCAACTAACTCTGGAATGTCAGTACAACACTAACTTATTTGATGCTGACACTATCCGTCGGCGGATGGCAGAGTTTGAAACTTTGTTGCAGGGTATAGTTGTAAATCCCAATCAAACTATTGCGAAATTGCCGATTTTGCCAGCAGTTGAGCAACAGCTATTAGCAGCATGGAACCAAACTCAAACCAACTATCCTCAAGATAAATCTATCCATCAATTATTTGAGGAACAGGTAGCGCGTACTCCTGATGCTGTAGCTTTGGTATTTCAAGGACAGCAACTTACTTACCGAGAGTTAAATACTCGCGCCAATCAATTAGCACAATACCTACAAACATTAGGAGTAGGCGCAGATGTGCTGGTGGGAATCTGCGTGGAACGCTCTTTAGAAATGATAGTAGGTCTATTAGGTATCCTGAAAGCTGGCGGAGCTTATGTACCTTTAGATCCGGGTTATCCTCAAGAACGTTTGGCGTTCATGCTTGCGGATACCCAAATCAAATTATTAGTCACCCAAAAACGACTAGTTGAAAAACTACCTACTCATACTGCAAATATCATTTGCTTGGATGCAGATTGGCAGACTATCAGCCAACAAGCAACAGAGAATTTAATTACTAATGTCAAGCCTCATAACTTGGCTTATGTAATGTATACCTCTGGTTCTACAGGTACACCCAAAGGTGTTAGTGTTATTCATCAAGGTGTAGTCAGGTTAGTTAAAGAAACTAACTATGTAAGTCTCACCGAAAAAGAAGTCTTTCTACAAATTAGTCCTGTTTCTTTCGACGCTTCCACTTTTGAAATTTGGGGTTGTTTACTTAACGGTGGCAAATTAGTTATCTTCCCTCCTCATACTCCATCTTTAGATGAATTAGGGGGAATTATTCAGCAATACCAAGTAACAACTCTCTGGCTGACAGCAGGTTTATTCCACTTGATAGTTGATGAAAAAATTGAGGCTTTAAAACCCTTGCGTCAACTGTTAGCTGGTGGTGATGTTTTATCTGTTCCCCATGTTCAGAAATTTCTCAATACAGTAGAAAACTGTAAATTAATTAATGGTTATGGCCCTACAGAAAGTACAACTTTTACTTCCTGTTATGAAATCACAGCACCATTAAAGCCAGGAGCTTCTATTCCTATTGGTCGTCCAATTGCTAATACTCAAGTTTATATTTTGGACTCCCATTTACAACAAGTTCCCATTGGCATTACAGGTGAGTTGTATATTGGTGGCGATGGTTTAGCACGAGAATATTTCAATCGTCCAGATTTAACTGCTGATAGATTTATCGCTAACCCCTTGAGCGCAGATTCTCAATCACGGTTATATAAGAGTGGTGACTTAGCACGCTATTTGCCCAATGGAGAAATTGAATACCTCGGTCGGATTGATAATCAGGTAAAAGTTAGTGGTTTCCGCATAGAATTAGGCGAAATTGAAATCGCACTTTTGCAATCTCCGCTAGTGAAAGAAGCTGTGGTGATTGTGCGGGAAGATTCTCCTGGGGAGAAATTGCTAGTTGGGTATTTTGTAGCTGAAACTAATGAAGATAGTTCGCAAATTATTTCAGAGTTACGGAGATTTTTAAAACAACAATTGCCTGAGTATATGGTGCCAAAGATTTTTGTGGCACTAGAAGCTTTACCTCTGAATGCGAACGGCAAAGTAGATCGCCGTGCCTTGCCAAAGCCTGATGCTTATAGTCCAGAACTAGAAGCAAATTATGTTGCACCTCGTACTCCCATTGAGCAGCAAATTGCAGATATCTGGACACAGGTTTTAAATGTCAAACAAGTTGGAATTTACGATAACTTTTTTGAATTGGGTGGATATTCTCTTTTAGGAATTCAAGTAATTTCTCGTCTGAGACAGGCTTTGCAAGTAGAAATTTTAATGTCCAATTTATTTGAATTACCTACGGTAGCAGATTTGGCTGAACGAGTGGAAACTCTGCGTTGGGCTACTCAAGGTATTCAAGCGGCTGAGAGTCATTCAGCAGATGATTACGAAGAAGGTGAACTTTGATACTTTTATCGTTGATACAGTTCGGTGAAGCGGAATAAAAATACCCAGAAGAAAAAACGAACCACAAAGGCGCAAAGAGCGCAAAGATCAGAAGGTTTAAAAGGGTTTTTGCGCCAATTCTATATATTTTTTCTAAATGGGGATGCTTCTATCCGAACTGTATTACTCCTAGACCTAAAAGCAGTTAGTTTCCACATTTTCCGCGAGGTTTTATGAAAACATTGGATGAACTACTATCTGAGCTACGTCAGCGCGATGTCAAACTTTGGTTAGAAGGAGAACGCCTGCGTTATCGCGCAGCAAAAGACAGCCTAACACCAGAATTGCTGAATGAGTTAAAAACACAAAAAGCGGAAATTATCAACTTTCTGCGTCAAGTGACCACAACCGCCACTTCTAAAATTCCGCCAATTGTCGCTTGTGAACGAACTGGTAATTTGCCGGTTTCTTTTGGTCAACAACGCTTATGGTTTCTGCATCAGTTTGAACCGAATAGTTCCTCAAATAATATGCCCGTTGTGGTGCGGTTTACGGGGAATCTCAATGTTACTGTATTGGAGGAAAGTTTGCGAGAAGTTGTCCGTCGCCATGAAGTATTGCGGACAACTTTTCCGGCTGTGAATGGTAAGCCGACTCAAGTCATCGCCACGGATGTTTCCTTGAAGTTACCAGTTATTGACTTACAGCAAGTACCAGAGGAACAAAGAGAGACAGAAGCTCATATATTAGCAACTAAAGAAGCTCATCAACCCTTTGATTTAGCCAATGGCCCAGTTTTGCGAGTACTGCTGTTGCGGTTGAGCGATCGCGAACATTTGCTGATTTGGAATATGCACAGTATAGTTTGCGATGGTGCTTCTTCTGATGTTTTCTATCAAGACTTCACTACCATCTACAAAGCACTATCAGCAGGTCAGCCTTCGCCTTTACCACCCTTACCAGTGCAGTACGCTGATTTTACCCATTGGCAACATCAATGGCTGCAAGGAGAGGTTTTAGAGTCACAGGTAAACTACTGGAAGCAAAAGCTAGAAGGCAATTTACCAATCATAGATTTACCTTACGATCGTTCTCGTCCTCAAGGAGCGCAAACTTACCGAGGCGATCGCGCGGCTTTATTATTACCAAAGACGCTCAATCATGCGCTGACAGACTTGAGTCAAAAATGGGGAGCCACCCTGTTTATGACTTTATTAACAGTATTTGAGTTATTGCTTTATCGCTATTCTGGGCAAGAAGATTTACTAGTTAGCTTTGCCAGTGCTGGACGTGGACAAGTTGAAACAGAAAGACTGATTGGATTTTTCTCGAATACTTTGGTACTGCGGAGTAACTTAGCTGGTAATCCCACTTTCCGAGAATTATTAGACCGAGTACGCAAAGATTGTTTAGAAGCTTATAGCCATCAAGACTTACCTTTTGAAAGACTTATTGAAGAACTTAAACCAGAACAACAAAGCCGTAATACTTCCTCACTATTTCAAGTAAAATTCTCCCTCAATCCGCCTTGGTCAAATGGTCGTGGTATGGCGGCGGTAGAACTACCTGATTTGACGATCGCTTCTCTATTTGGCTATATCTATCATGGTAAGACCAAATACGATCTGACATTGGTATTGCGGGAACAGGATAATGGTCTCGGCATGGTATTCGACTACAATGCCGAGATGTTTGATACCAGCACTGTAGAGCGGATGCTAGGTCACTACAAAACTTTACTGGAAGCTATTGTTGCCAACCCAGATCGGCCGATTTCGGAATTACCTCTGTTAACAGCCGAGGAACAGGAATTATTAGTTGATTGGCATGGTAAGCAGGCTGATTATCCCCAGGATATTTGTATACATCAGTATTTTGAGAATCAAGTTAAACTAACTCCTAATAATATTGCAGTCAGTTTTGCCAATCAGCAGTTCACCTATCTAAAACTCAATCAGCGCGCAAACCAGCTGGCTCACTATTTGCAAACTTTAGGCGTAGGAGTTGGGGTAAATGTCGGTTTATATTTAGAGCCTTCCCTAGAAACGATTGTGGGGCTATTGGGTATTTTAAAAGCTGGCGGCACCTATATAGCGATCGCACCTACACCTGGGGCTGAGATTTTAGCAGATGCTCAAGTATCTTTTCTCTTAACTCAAAGTTCCTTAGTTGAGAAACTTCCTGAGCATCAGGCAAAAGTCATCTGTATAGATATTGAATTAGCGGGTATCTCTCTACACTCAAATGATAATCCAGTTTGTCAAGTCACAGAGCAGAATCTCGCCTGTGTGATTTATGTTTCTGGTGTAAATGGTGTAGCGATTACACACCGCAATCTTGTTACCCACAGCCTTGCAATCAGCGAAACTTGGGATTTGGCGGAAAGCGATCGCGTTTTACTTCTACCTAGTCTCAAAGGTGATACTTTCATTGAATCACTCTTCCCTACTTGGGTTACAGGTGCTACTGCAATTCTGCAATCTCAGGAAGTACAAAACTCAGCCGCGCAGTTTTTCTCATTCGTTGCTCAACAACAAATTACCGTTGTTAATTTAGCGACTTCTTTCTGGTATGAGTTAGTTAAGGAGTTATCTGCATCTTCTCCAACCTTACCAGCTAGCTTGCGTTTGGTGATGGTTGGTGGCGAAAAAGTCTCCCGCAATGCTTATTTAACTTGGTTAGAAAAGGTTGGTAAGCAAGTACGCTGGCTAAATGCTTATGGAACGCTAGAAACAAGTTTCACCGCCACAGTTTACGATCCGGAGACTGCAACAGAAGCTAGTGAAACGCGCTCAGAAATTCCTCTAGGAAAAGCGATCGCTAATACCCAAGTCTACATCCTCGACAAGCGATCGCAACTTGTACCCATCGGCGTAACTGGTGAAATCTTCATCGGTGGTAGCGGCGTTGCTCAAGGCTACTTCAACCGTCCTGAGTTAACATCTAAGAAATTTATCCCTAACCCCTTTAGCAATGAAGCTGGAGCATATCTTTACAAAACTGGTGACTTAGGACGCTACTTAAGTGATGGCAATATTGAGTTTCTAGGACGTTTAGATAATCAAGCCAAAATTCGCGGTTATCGCTTTGAGTTAACAGAAATTGAAACAGTTTTAGCGCAATACCCAAGCGTGGAAAATAGTGTAGTCATGCTCAGTGAAGATATTTCTGAGGATAAAAATTTAGTTGCTTATATTATTGCCAAATCAGGAGAGATTTTAAATAGCGAGCAACTACGAAGTTTTCTCCAAGAAAAACTGCCTGAGCAGATGTTACCTTCTGCCTTTATCATGGTCGATTCTCTACCATTAAATGCTCAGGGAGATGTAGACCGCAAAGCTTTACTTGCTCTTAATTTAACTAATAATAAGACAAAAAAAACGTTTGCTAAAGCCGAAACTCCATTACAACTGCAATTAACAGAAATTTGGGAAAATATTTTAGGAGTTCAGCCAATTGGCATAACAGATAACTTTTTTGATTTAGGTGGACACTCATTAGTAGCAGTACGTCTATTTTCTCAGATTGAAAAGATAGTTGGCAAAAACCTAGCCCTATCTATGCTCTTGCAAGCTCCAACTATTGAGCAATTAGCTAAAATTATTGAGCGCGAAAGAAGTTCAAAACCTGGGGTGGTAACGACGCTAACAGATGACATAAACTCTGATATATCAATTCCGTGGTCTTCTTTAGTACCTATTCAGCCCAATGGTTTTAAGCCTCCTTTCTTCTGCGTACATGGTTTGGGTGGAGAAGTTCTGCGTTTTCGAGAATTGGCTGTGCATTTAGGAGCAGATCAACCATTTTATGGGCTACAACCACAAGGATTAGATGGGAAAAAGCTTCCATACGACCGAATTGAAGACATGGCGGCGCATTACATTAGACAAATCCAGACTATTCAGCCCCATGAACCTTATTTTATCGGTGGCTACTCCTCTGGGGGCATAATTGCTTATGAGATGGCTCGGCAATTGGTTATGCAAGGCAAGGAAGTTGCTTTGCTAGTTTTATTTGATACTTTCGGTTCAAGATCTGTCAAATCAGAGTCGTTGCAACAGCCGAACTCTCGTAATTGGAAGAATCTTTTAAAAATTGCTTCTGACTATATTATTGAGCAGGTACAAGGACATAAAGAGGAGCTTAAGTATCGCATTAAAGAGATACTTTGGCGATTTGCCTTTCAATTTCATCTAAGCCTAGGAAGACCCTTACCTTACTCTTACCGAAAATTTATGGTCGCAGAAGCTACTAGAAAAGCACTTCGAGAATATGTTCTGCGAGTTTATTCAGGTCGAGCAACTGTATTCCGAACAGAAGATGGTCGTTTAGTTGAAGAACAGGAGGGCGATCGCCAAATGGGTTGGGGTAAATTAGTATTAGGAGGAGTGGAAATTTATGATATTTCTGGAATTCATAACTCGGTTTTTAAAGAACCCCAGGTAAGTTCCGTGTCTGCAACAATAAAAGCTTTGATAGATAAAGCTATTACAAAAAAATAGAATTTACAGCTATAACTCTCCAAAATATAATCCAGACATAAAAATGGTAGGAAGTAAATTATACTTCCTATTATTTTGGCAATATTAGAATAATTAGATTTATCTCAAGCGAAAAAGTAGAGTAGGCATTACCTTCTCTACTTGCATTTCAAAAATTAGATAAGCTGATGCACATCTAAATTGCACATTTTCTTGTTTGGGTTGTCAAGGGTCAAGAGTCAAGGATACACTTGGACTTTTGACCTTTGACTTTGGACAATCCTGATAAATCACTATGCAACTTAAATGCGTAACAGCTTAATACCAATAGATGCATATAATTAGCCTGCGCAGGCAAGCTTTGTTCCTATAGCCCTAGGCTTGTAGCCTGAGGGCGTTAATGTGAAGCTTCACATAAAATTTAATAGTTGCTCAGGAGTGTGAAAGTTCCCAATCTTGTAGTAGCGAAATAGCTTGTTTATATACAGGTAAATCTACTTGATGAACTTCTATTCCTTGTCCAATTCCCTGAAGCAGAGTAATTGTCAATTTGCCACCTAAGTGTTCGCGGAACTCAGTCAGACCCCTAAATAAATGATGGGGATGGTCTGGTTGATGTAATTGCTCTGTCAGTGCAGATACATACAAGGTGAATCCCAATCTCTTCAGCGTACTTAAAATTCTTTGCCACTCTAATTGCGACAGTAGCCCAGTTAAATAAGAATAGGTACTATCTAAAGCAATGCCGATCGCAACGGCTTCACCATGACGTAATTTATAGTCTGTGATATGTTCTAATTTATGAGCTGCCCAGTGTCCAAAGTCTAAAGGGCGTGATGAACCCTTTTCAAAGGGGTCGCCACTAGTGGCAATATGGTGTAAGTGCAATTGCGCACAACGATAAATGAGCTTTTCCATAGCTTTCAGATCGCGAGCAGCTAATTTATCGGCATAAGTCAGAATGAACTGGAAGAAATCTGCATCTTTGATCAGTGCTACCTTCACAGCCTCTGCAATACCAGATCGCCAATCGCGATCGTCAAGACTAGTGAGAAAATTAAAGTCATTTAATACTGCATAAGGTGGCATAAATGTGCCGAGAAAATTTTTCTTACCAAACGCATTGATTCCGTTCTTGACTCCTACACCAGAGTCATTTTGCGCTAATACTGTAGTTGGCACGCGCAGCAGTCGAATTCCTCGGTGAGCAGTTGTTGCGGCATATCCTACCATGTCCAACAAGGCTCCACCGCCAATTGCTAATACGTACGAGTGGCGACATAATCCATTCGCATCAATTAGCTGATGAATTTGATCTACAAATCTGACTTCGTTCTTAACAATTTCTCCACCCGGAATAATGATTGGCTCATCAGCTAAAGTAATGACATCTCCATAAAATTGAGCATAAACTGATATTTTATTGAGCAAACCTTTATGTTTTTTTAATAATCCGCCATCTACTACTACTAAAACTTTTTTGGGTATTATTTCTGCATCTGCGGCGATTACTTGTGCTAGCAAAGGATTGTCTAACTCAAACAAACCATGAGTGAAATGAACATCATAGTTAAAGTTGACGCAGACAGATTGCTTAATTGGTTGCAGCCCAAGCAGAGTCTTATGTGTAATTAACATTTTTACTCGATCGGTTTTTAAGTAAAATTTTTGTGATATGAGTTTTTCCACAGATATGAATCAAGATATTACTGCCATTAGTGTTAGCAGCAATATCTTCAAAAAGAAGGCATTATACTAATTGAATACTAAACGTAGAGAGCTTTAAAGCGCTAACTTAGTAATTTACTCTCTTTAGTTTCATATATCAAATAATCATAAGCTACGCTATCAATTTTTGAATTTTATTTTAAATAGCATTATTGAATTAAGGTGTAAAAGTATTCTATATAAGATGCCTTTATAATTTGATACCCCTTAACTCCATCTTTACATTATCTTATTTAAAGCCGAGAGATTTTTATAGATTCAGTAAAGTTACTGCTATAAAAATGTTGCAAACTTGAGTGAAGTTACTATACTGAGTTAGTTATGATAGTCTCGAAAAGACTCAATAATAAATTTCCATACTTAGCGGCAAATTTTATCTTTTATTTGGTCATATCAAAATTTTCAAGGATGCTATTGAATTAATTATGAGTAGCGCAAACAAGTTGTTGCATGGCTGGTTAGCCAAGTGTGTTTCTAAACAAGCATTGGATTGGCTGGAACAAAAGCAAGCACAGATTGCAAATGGCGCACCAGAGAGCGTGTTTTTTACAGCTTTTAGTGCTGTACCGCGTTATCTCGGTAAAGCTAATTTGCAGCTAACACCCCAAGACTTAGCCGCAGCTCGTGACCTGATTCCAGGTTGGTTTCCTGAGAATTGGACTGTAGATTTAGCTGGTCGGATATTTCTGGTATTGGCTTTACCCAACGATCGCACTGAAGATTATCTGCGATCGCTTGATAAAGTTTTCAGTACTGCGGATATGGGAGAGTTGGTAGCCCTGTACCAAAGTTTACCTTTACTACCTCATCCAGAGCTACATCGCCAACGCGCTGCTGAAGGAATTCGCAGCAATATGACTAATGTTTTCCAAGCCATAGCCCTCAACAATCCTTATCCGGCAAATTACTTAGATAATATTGCATGGAATCAAATGGTGCTGAAGGCTTTGTTTGTCGGGAGTCCTTTGCATCAGATTTGGGGTCTAGATCGCCGTGCTAACCCAGAATTAGCAAGGATGTTAGCTAACTATGCCCATGAACGTTGGGCAGCCAAACGCCCAGTGTCGCCAGAACTGTGGCGAGCAGTAGGAGCCTTTGCCGATACAACAATTATTGCAGATTTAGCAAAAGTGCTAGCAGAAGGAGAGATCACAGAACAACAAGCAGCAGCCTTAGCCTGCGCTCAATCTCCTTTAAGCGAAGCGCAAGAATTGCTCTCCCGTTACCCAAAGTTGCACTCAGCTATTCAACAAGGTGAACTGACTTGGAGTAATTTTAGCCGCGATCGCCTGCTAGTTTGCCAATAAAGTCAAGAGTCAAGAGTCCACAGTCAAAAAACTATTGGCAGTCTCTATTCCTTTGTGTCTTTGTGCGACGGACACTTTCCTCAACGGGGGGAACCCCCGCACCGAAGTGTCCTCCTCTGTAGTTAATTTATTCCTTAAAAATCCCTAATTATTTATGATGTTTATCGATCCTCACATTCATATGTGTTCCCGTACCACCTATGATTACCTCATCATGCGGGAATATGGTATTGTCGCAGTCATTGAACCATCTTTTTGGCTAGGACAACCTCGAACTACAGCTGGCTCTTTTAAAGACTACTTCAGCAGCCTTGTTGGGTGGGAAAGATTTCGTGCTAGTCAATTTGGCATTCAACATTACTGCACCATCGGCCTCAACCCTAAAGAAGCCAACAACGAAGCTTTAGCAGCAGAAGTCATGGAACTGCTACCGCTTTATGCTTGCAAAGAAGGAGTTGTGGCCATTGGCGAAATTGGCTATGACGACATGACAGAAGTAGAAGATAAATACTTTTGCCAACAGCTAGCATTAGCCAAAGAACTTGATATGCTGGTATTGATTCATACACCTCATCGCAACAAAAAAGAAGGTGCCAGCCGCAGCATGGATCGTTGCATTGAATATGGACTAGATCCCGCCCAAGTAATTATCGACCACAACAACGAAGAAACCGTTGAAGAAGTTTTAAAACGCGGCTTTTGGGCAGCTTTCACAATTTACCCAAAAACCAAGATGGGTAACGCCAGGATGGTAGAGATTGTTCGTCAGTATGGATGCGATCGCATCATTGTTGATAGTAGCGCCGATTGGGGTGTGAGCGATCCCTTAGCAGTCCCGAAAACAGCGAAATTAATGCTAGAAACGGGCATTCCCGAAGAATATGTACGCGCAGTTTGCTACGAAAACGCTCTATGTGCTTACGGTCAAACAGGACAAATGAAAGCATCAGATTGGCTCAACGCTGAATCTGCCGACCAGCGTCAGATGTTTAATGGTAACTCAGTATTGCGGGGGCAGGAACCAGGAATTAAATCAGTTGCAGACTATGTGCTGATTGAGTAGCAGGAAGAGGCAGGGGGAAGAATTGCTTGCCTCTTGACTAATAACGAATGACAAATGACAAAGGACAAATGCAGTGAATGTTGCAAGTTTGAATTTTCAAAGCTGGCGTGGGTATTTAGAATTGATGCGTCCGGCTAATATTGTTACTGCTTGGGCTGATATTCTAGTTGGTTTTGCGGCATCTGGCTCCGGGATTATTTTTGCTGAATTAATCAATGGCGAAGCATCTATTGCAAGTTTAATTCCTTTAGCTTGGTTGCTCTTGGCTACAACTGGTTTATACGGCGGCGGCATAGTTTTTAATGATGTTTTTGATGCCGAATTAGATCGAAAAGAACGACCATCCAGACCAATTCCTAGCGGTCGCGTGTCGCGCGAGAATGCTGCTTGGTTGGGAAGTGTATTATTTGCGATCGCAATTTTTGCAGCTTTCCAAGTTTCTTTATTAAGTGCCATTTTAGCTGTAGTTATTACCTTTGCATCACTGCTGTATGACTCGCTAGCCAAGCATCATGGCTTTTTCGGCCCCTTAAATATGGGTTTATGTCGTGGCAGCAACTTATTATTAGGAGTAAGTGCCGTACCCGAAATATTATCCGAACGTTGGTATTTAGCATTCATTCCAGTGCTTTACATTGCTGCAATCACTGCAATTAGCCAAGGAGAAGTTCACGGCGGTAAAAAAATTACCGGAGTCATAGCAGTCTTGTTGATTGCAATCGTTTTGACAGCAATAGTAGCTTTAGGATTGTTTGCAGAATATAGTGCGTTCCCCGGAGGGGTTGTCGAAGACATCGCTGCTTTACCATTCGCTACTTTATTAGCTGTGCGCGTATTGCCTAAATTTATCCAAGCTGCGCGCGAACCAATACCAGATAAAATTCGCAATGCAGTAAAAGTTGGTGTCTTGTCTCTGATTATCTTAGATGCCACAGTTGCAGCTGGTTTCGCTGGTTTCGCTTATGGTTTATTAGTACTAATTTTGTTGCCTATTTCCATGTCATTCGCCAAAATGTTTGCTGTCACTTGAAGCAAGGTAGATGGTAGAAAACAAAAGAATATTTTCATTGAGATAGCCTGCTGATTGCACTAAAATTAGTTGCAAATCTCACGTAAGGTATGTATACCCAAGATGAAAATTGCTACAAATAGCCCATTTCACCTAACTTACTGCACAAATATTCATCCTGGTGAAAGTTGGGTAGAAGTTTTTGATAATTTAGAGAAATATATTCCTGAACTCAAATCGCGTTTATCGCCTCAAGCACCTTTTGGAATTGGCTTGCGATTAGCAGATATAGCCGCAAAGCAACTTTTAGAAAATGATAACTTAGCTAAATTCCAAGCTTGGCTAAATCAAGAAGATTTATATGTTTTTACTTTAAATGGATTTCCTTACGGGGGATTTCATCACCAAATTGTCAAAGACCAAGTTTATGTACCAGATTGGTCAACTCAGGAACGGCTGAAGTATACATTAAACTTGACAAAAATTTTAGCTGCGCTGTTACCAGAAGAACTGGATGGCGGTATTTCTACATTACCTTTATCTTATAAACCTTGGTGGGGAGACGACCAAGCCACTTGGGATATAGTTCTGAAGAATAGCTGTTTTCATATAGCCTCAGTTGTCGCAGAAATGGTTCGCATTCAGAACTATACAGGTAAGTTGCTGCACATTGATTTGGAACCTGAGCCTGATGGTTTAATTGAAAATACTGCTGAAGTAATTGATTTTTATGAGAATTGGTTGTTACCAATTGCTGGTAGTTATTTGGCTCAAAAATTAAATATTGAACAGAGTCTAGCAGAAAGTAAATTGCTCGAACACGTGCGCATTTGCTATGACACTTGTCATTGTTCAGTGGAATATGAGCAGCCTGAGACTGTATTTACACGTTTGCAATCAGCAGGTATTAAGATTGGCAAAATCCAAATCAGCGCAGCAATTCAAGTAAAAATTCCGGCTGATGTTGAGCAACGACGTTTAATAGTTGAACGCTTACAACCTTTTGCTGAATCTACTTATCTGCATCAAGTTATAGAACGGCGCAGTGACGATAAGCTGTATCACTATCCTGATTTGATAACGGCATTACCATATTTAGAAAAATCCCTAGCTGAAGAATGGCGGACTCATTTTCATGTACCAATTTTCATTCGCGATTATCAAATTTTGCAGTCAACGCAAGATGATATTGTGACGATTTTGGACTTACTGCAAAAAAATAATGCTTGTCATCATTTAGAAATTGAAACTTACACTTGGGATGTATTACCATCCGAAATGAAAATAGATGTGCTGACTTCTATTCAGCGGGAATATGAATGGGTATTAAAAAATTTTGTTAGTAACTAAAAGGAGATTAAATTAATGCAAAAAACGGTTGTTCTCAATGTCGTCGGCTTAACACCTAGTTTACTAGGAGAAAACACACCGTTTTTATCTGCATGGGCAGCAAAAGGGCAAGTAGTACCAATTACACCAGTATTACCTGCTGTGACTTGTTCTGTTCAGGCTACTTATTTAACAGGAAAATTGCCTGATGAACATGGCATTGTGGCTAATGGTTGGTACTTCCGAGATGATTGTGAAGTGAAGTTTTGGCGACAGTCGAATAAATTAGTACAAGCTCCTAAAATTTGGGAAGTTGCTAAATCTATTGACCCCAACTTTACTTGTGCCAATCTTTTTTGGTGGTACAATATGTATTCTTCCGCAGACTATGCCATTACACCGCGCCCCATGTATCCGGCAGATGGCAGAAAGCTACCAGATATTTATACATATCCTGCTAATATTCGGGAGGAAATTCAATCGGATTTAGGCCAATTTCCCCTGTTTAATTTTTGGGGGCCAAATACCTCAATTCTTTCTAGCCAATGGATTGCTAATTCTGCCAAGTGGGTTGAAGAACGCTACAGCCCTACATTAACATTAGTTTATTTACCGCATTTAGATTACTGCTTACAAAAATTTGGTCAAGATAAAAAGCAGATCCAAAAAGATTTAAAAGAAATTGATATTGTTTGTGGTGAGTTAATTAAATATTATCAAGCACGTAATACTCAAGTAATTATAGTTTCCGAATATGGTATTACTCCGGTTTCTCAAGCAGTGGATTTAAACCACGTACTGCGAAAAAATGGTTTAATTGCTGTTAGAGAAGAGTTAGGCAGAGAACTACTCGATCCTGGTGCTAGTATTGCTTTTGCTGTAGCCGATCATCAAATTGCACATATATATGTGAACGATCCGGCGTATATTCCGAAAGTGCGCGATTTGTTAGAAGCAACCGAAGGTGTCGCGCAAGTATTAGATGAAGAAGGAAAACAAGCCTACCATCTAAATCATCCTCGATCTGGGGAGTTAGTAGCGATCGCACAATCTGATGCTTGGTTTACCTATTACTACTGGCTGGATGATGCGAAAGCGCCTGATTTCGCCAGAACTGTGGATATTCACCGCAAACCAGGTTACGATCCTGTAGAACTTTTCCTCGATCCCCAACTGAAATTTCCCAAACTCAAAATTGCTACCAAGCTGTTGCAGAAACAACTGGGTTTCCGCTACCTCATGGATGTGATTCCTCTCGATGCTTCCTTAGTGCGGGGTTCTCATGGGTGTATCGCTACTTCTGTTGAGGAAGGGCCGATGTTGATTAGCCATCAGACTGACTTAGTTGATAGCAACTTAATTGCAGCAACCGATGTTTACTCTTTGATTCTCAAGCATTTAACAATGTAGATGCGCATCGCTTTCACGTTGGTGATGAATACGTTCACTTAGTTAACGAAAGTCGTTGCTTTGTTAAAGAAAGTCTTCACTTTGTTAAAGAAAGTCGTTGCTTAGTTAAAGAAAGTGTTCCCTTACATAAAGAAAGTTCAAACGTTCGTTATGAATGTTTGAATGTTCTCTATGGATGGAATGATTTTTGTGCTGAAGGCGATCGCGTGTAAGTGAGTAATGCGAAGCGGTTTTTCAGAAAAGCGATCGCTAATCAGTAACCAAAACTAAATAACTCCCCCTTGTCCCCCATCTTCCCAAAAACCTAGCGCTTACCCTTACACAAATCTTTTCAATCTCACGTGCCTCTTCATTTTTAGGGTTGGGCTTGATATCATGTTCGTTCCAATAACCGTCATTGCGCCCGTAAAGCCTTCGGCATAGCGTTGCCGGAGGCTAGGGTACGAAGAGTAGCAATTGCAGAGTCCTTGTGATTGCTACTCTACCCTACGGGAACGACTACTCTGCGAGAACGCCTCCGGCGAACGTCGAACGAGAAGCCACTGCGTGTCTACACTTCGTTCGCAATGAGATATTAAGAGTAATTTGCCGGTCATCATAATTATTTGTCGTTATGTCAAATTAATGTTATGAGGGTGTGAAGCTTGAACTCTCTAACATTCAACTTAGAAGCAGTAGGTATTATTAACACAAATTCTTGACCACCTAAAGCGTGTAAGGCTGAACTTGATGACATGAATTGTCTCAAAACCAACTCAGATAATAAAAGTAAACAAATAAATAAAATCTTTATATTTTAAAGGTAAGTTATGATTGAGGTTAATAGATGTTGGAATTATTGAAAAACCTTTTAGCTAATCAACAGTTGATTCCCCTCAATAATTGCTATCTTTGTCCGTTAGATTTAGTATATCTACATTTTATTGAATTTATAATTGCGATCGCTAATTATTTAATTCCTCTAACACTAATTTATTTTTTACGTCTGCGTCAAGATTTGCGCTTCAATTGGATATTTCTGTTATTGGCTACGGTTATCATTATTTGTGGTGTCGCTGACTTATTATATATTTGGAAACTCTGGTATCCTACGTATTGGTTAAGCATATTTATTAAAAGCATTGCCGCTTTAGGAGTGCTATACACAGCCTTTGAACTATTCAGGATCGTTCCCAAAATAGTTGCTTTGTCTAGTCCCAAACAATTAGCAACTACTAATAATATTACAAACCACCAGATATCAGAAGCCGACTTAAAAGCTAGCGAAGCTCGGTTTCAGGAAATCGCCCATACGATTAGCCAGTTATTCTTGGTGCGTTCAGCCACCACAGAAGAGTTTATTTATGTTAGCCCTGCTTATGAGCGTATATGGGGACGCAGTTGTGAGAGTTTATATCAAAATCCTCAGTCTTGGGTAGAAGCAATTCATCCCGAAGATCGCCCTCTAGTTACTCAGTCTCTGTCAAAACAATTTGCAGGTAACTCTGTGATGCGAGAATACCGAATTGTTCGACCCAATGGCGAAATTCGCTGGATATTTGCCCAGATTACCATAGTGCGGGATGAAAGCGGAAAACCGCTGCGTTTTATTGGCTTTGCTGATGATATCAGCGATCGCAAATTTGCAGAACAAGCACTTCAGGAGAACCAGGAACAAATAAAAGCATCTCTCAAAGAAAAAGAGGTATTACTCCAAGAAATTCACCATCGTGTCAAGAATAACTTAGGAATTGTTAGCAGTTTATTACAAATGCAGTGCCGACGAACTCAAGACCTACAAGCAAATGCCATCCTGCGTGACAGCCAAAACCGTATTGCTTCTATTGCCCTGGTTCATGAAAAACTTTACCGTTCTGCCGATTTATCTAATATTAATTTTGCTGAATACATTGCTAATCTAACTACCCATTTATTTGATTCTTATAATATAAATCCCAATTTTGTTAAACTGAATATTCAAGTTGATGAAGTTAGCTTGAATCTTGAAACCGTAATTCCTTGCGGTTTAATTATCAATGAATTAGTTTCTAATGCTTTAAAATATGCTTTTCCTAAATCCCAAGCAGGGGAAATTCAGATTATATGTTATCAAGAAGATAGCACTTTAATACTTACTATTCGAGACAATGGTGTTGGTCTACCTCAAGATTTTGATAGTCAAAAAGACAAAACACTAGGTTTGACCCTGGTTTACGGATTAGTGAAGCAACTAAGAGGAACAATTGAAATTACCTCTCAACCGGGGGTAGAATTTAAAATTAAGTTGATAAACATCAAAGCCTAATGTACATTAATTGAACGACTGGCTGCTCAATTTCAATAATGGCATTGTAAGAGAGCGATCGCATAATTTTAATCGCTAGCTTTATTAAATACTTCTAAAATTTGTCGGCAAATTAGTTTTAATTTCTCAGCAACTTGAGGCGAAGGGATAGAAGCACCAACAATACTCCAGTTATCTATGGTAGAAAGTCGCCAAGCTTCGCCGCGATGATCGAATGCAGCGACTTCTATACCGATCGCCCGCCGTGAGTTGCTTACTGGATCTTGATAAAATCGAATTTGAATTAAAACGCTACGACTGCGCCAAGATTTGCTGATACCGGGAAAGTGAAAGCCGATATCTATTGAATCGGGATCGACTAACTCTCTAGTTTCCGGATCGTTCTTCCAAGGTTTCAGATCTGATTTTGCATCAGGAAACTCGTATTTAAACAAATTAACTACTGTAGCAATCTTGCTGGCGAGTTCAAGGTTCGTTGCTTGTTCAGATGCGTTCACGAAAAAACACTCCTAATATTGCATTGGCCTAGAGGAAATTTGACTACAGAAAACCGCCAGAAGGTTCATGGTATTAGAGTTTCAGCTTATCAAGGTCTTTTGTGTTTCGCAACTCTAAATTTATGCTTTCCTCACAATCATCGCGAACAAAAACAGTTAATCGATGAAATTTAGATATATTGAGTAATTATACTTAAATTTTCCCAAATTCAGCAAATAATTAAGCAAGTATTAAAAATTTTGGCAAAATCCTTTCCTAGCAAGAACGATAAATTACCACAGCGATCTAAAATTACACTGTTAGTCGGCAAACAAACAGCAAATTATTTCCGTATATGTCGCGTCAACGCTCTCTTTTGTCATTGATTTTAGTATTATTGGCAACATTCCTAATCGCTTGTGGTGGCCCTACTGTTGCCAAAGCACCTCCTACTTATACAACAGCACAACTGACGAAAATCCAAACATATTTGCCAGAAATTCAGGCTGTGCGCGATCGCTCAGAAGAACTGACAAAACTGATTCAAAAAAAAGATTGGATCTATGTGGGTAATTTTATACATGGCCCGATAACAGAAGCTAGGCTTAACATAACTTATGTGATTCCTAACCTCTTACCCCAGGCTCAACCCCCAGCACGTCAAATAGCACGTGATTTGTTTAACCATCTGGTGAAAATAGATCAAGCTGCTACCGATAACAATACCCAACTTGCCTTGAGTAACTCTCAAGCAGTTTTTGCAGACATTGACAAATTCCTCGATCTGCTTCCTGAGACAAGCAGCGAATCATAATTCCTGAGTTATGAGTTAGGAGTTAGGAATCACTGAGAAATTTGTCATTCCTAACTCCTATCTTTTGGATGAAGTTCTAATGAATGTAGTAATTATCGGCTGTGGCATAGTTGGGGCGGCGATCGCCTATGAACTAAGTTTAGTTAAAGGTTTAAATATTACCGTTTGCGATCGCCAACCACCAGCACAAGCTTCCACTGGTGCTGCACTCGGTGTATTAATGGGCGTAATTAGCCACAAAATCAAGGGTAAAGCTTGGCAACTGCGACAAACTAGCATCCAACGCT
This sequence comes from Calothrix sp. NIES-2098, assembly GCF_963875125.1. Classification (NCBI taxonomy): domain Bacteria; kingdom Bacillati; phylum Cyanobacteriota; class Cyanophyceae; order Nostocales; family Calotrichaceae; genus Calothrix; species Calothrix sp. NIES-2098. Next base: position 4,542,973 of record NZ_CAWNKJ010000001.1, on the reverse strand, counting down.
ACGAAACCTTAATTCCCGAATTAGAAGCCATCACCGGGCATAAAATCCCGTTTAACCGCCAAGGAATCCTCAGTCTTTGCTTGGAAGAAGAAAATCTAGCAGACTGGGAAAAACTGCAAGCAATTCGCCACTCTCAAGGCTGGCAGTTAGAAATCTGGGATAAAAATCAAATGAAAAACATCTGCCCCCAGGTAGATAATGAAAAAATTATCGGTGCTGTCTATTCTCCTCAAGACCGCCAACTCGACCCTACAGCCCTGACATTAGCGTTAGTTGAAGCAGCCCAACACAACGGCGTTAACTTTCAATTTGGCGTGACTGTCACAGATACCCAAACTTCAGGACAAGTTTGCTCTCAACTAGAAACAACCGCCGGAAAAATTTCTGCTGATTGGTTTGTAGTCGCCGCCGGACTGGGTTCAACTCTTTTGACAGCACAATTACACCATACTGTTGATATTCGCCCCGTTCTAGGGCAAGCATTACAACTACATTTAGGACATCCCTTAGGAAATCCTGACTTCCAGCCAGCCATCACTGGTAATGATGTCCACATCGTTCCTGTAGGAGGTAGCGACTATTGGGTAGGTGCAACAGTAGAATTTCCTAGCGATGGCGATGAAATTTCGCCCAATCAAGAACTATTGGAATCTGTGAGACAACAAGCGATCGCCTTTTGTCCAGAATTAGCATCCGCAAAGATTGTTCGCACTTGGTCAGGTTTACGTCCCCGCCCCGAAGGACGCCCAGCACCCATTATTGGTAAATTGCCAGGGTTTAATAATGTCCTCTTAGCCACAGGACACTATCGCAACGGCGTTTTACTAGCACCTGCAACAGCTTATGCGATTCGTGAGATGATGATTCCTGTTGATTCTTAATCAAAACATAACTTTTGATAATTTTGCCTTGGCATTAAATGCCAAAGGCTTTTGCATACAAAATTTATACTCGGTCATTTGTTATTTGTTTAACAAATGGCCAATGACAAATGAGTCTTGAGTTAATAGGAACGTAGCGTGTCATTAACAGAACATAAAATAACCGTAAATTCATTAGAGTGGTTCTATCGGGAAGCTGAACCAATTGGTAGAACTGACTTACTGCCTGTAGTATTGCTGCACGGTATAGTCTCACAAAGTTATAGCTGGCGTCACATTCTACCTGCTTTAGCCAACCAGGGGACAAAAGCGATCGCACCTGATTGGATTGGTTATGGCTTCTCCGCAACTCCAGAAAAGAGAGATTTTGCTTACACTCCTGATGCGTTTATTACAGCTTTAGAAGGATTTATTAAAGCTTTAGAACTTGAACGATTTTCTTTAGTTGTGCAAGGTTTTTTAGGTTCTGTAGGATTACAATATGCCTTGCGTCATCCCGAACAAATTGCGAATTTAGTTATTATCAATGCACCAATTTCACCTGCTGCAAAATTACCTTGGAAAATTAAACAAATGGGTTTACCTTTAGCAGGTGAAATGATGACCCAAGACCCACTTTTAGTTGATAGAACATTAGAAGGTGGAAGCCGTTACCGCATAGAAGATAAAGATTTAGATGTTTATCGCCGGCCATATTTGAAAAGTTCTGCACCTGGGCGAGGTCTTCTGGCAACTATTCGCAATTTGCAACTCGATTCAGCCATGACAGAAATTTCAAATGGCTTTAAACAATGGCAACAACCAATTTTAATTCAATGGGGTACGATTGACCCGTGGTTATCTGTAGATATAGCAGAAGATTTTGTAAAATCTGTTCCCAATACCGAATTAGTAAAACTGAATAACGTTGGTCACTATGCTCAAGAACACTACCACGAGACAATTTTAGAAGACCTTTTACCTTTTGTTCGGCGTGCTGAATCTCGTTGAAGTTATGAGGGTTATACCAAAAAACTCGATCTAGACATATTTTCGTAGGGGTTTAGCATTGCTAAACCCTTACCCACGTGGTTGTATCATTATGAAAGTGTAATGCTATTAGTAGCTAAGAATAAAATCTTAACCACTAACTTGTCATAATTTATAGTTTCTCTTTTACCGCTAAATGCACGCCTCCAGGTGGTGCAAATACTATACCGCGACGCACAGGTTGCAAAGGAACTTTATCCAGCAATTCTAGTGAGTAGTGCGACAGGATAGTTGCCAATACTAATTTCATTTCAAACATGGCAAATGCTGCGCCAATACACCGACGATTAGCACCGCCAAAAGGTAAAAATTCATAAGGGGAAAACTGCCGTTCGAGGAAACGTTCTGGTTTAAAACGCTTAGGTTCAGGATAGATATCAGGGCGCTGGTGCGTCAAATAAGTGCAGATTGACAAGTACATTCCTTTTGGGACATCATAGCCCATCAATTGCATATCCTTTTTCAGAATTCTTGGTAAACAAAAGAAAACAACTGGGTAAATCCGCAGTGTTTCTGAACAGACAGCATTTAAATATGGCAATTGCGCGATCGCCATCGGGTCTGCATTGGCGATATCAATAGAATTGAGTTCTTGCAGCAGTTTTTCGCGGACTTCTGGGAGATAGTGAATCCAATATAAAGCCCAAGCGAGTGCGATCGCAGTTGTTTCATGACCCGCAAATAGCATAGTCATCAACTCATCGCGTAATTCTACATCACTCATCGGTTGACCTGCTTCATCACGCGCAGACATTAATAAGCTGAGGATATCTTCACCGTCAGTTTTACCTTGCTCTCGACGCTCATTAATTTCTTGATAAACCAGGCGATCGAGTTCCTGTCTGCGTCGCACAAATTTTCCCCAAGGACTCCAAGCACCTAAATCTTTTTGTAGCGATTTGAAAAACAGTAAAGTTGCACTTAAAGGATGATTAAAAGTATTCAAAAACGCAATTAAAATCTGCTTGATGTGTTGATAACGCTCTCCTTCCTTCAGTCCAAAAACAGACCGCAAAATCACTTGTAAGGAAATATCCTGCATACTGGCACGAGCTACAAAAGGTTGCCCAATTTTCCATTGGCTAATTACTTGCTCTGTTATCTCACGGATAATTTGACCGTAAGCTCGCATCCTTTCACCGTGAAATGGAGGCATCAAAAGCTTACGCTGTTGCGTGTGGCGATCGCCATCTAACAAAATTAGTGAGTTTGTCCCTACCAATGGTTGAACAATTTGGTTTCCTGAACCTGAATCAAATAGCTTGGGATCGGCAGTAAAAATTTGCTGAATTGCTTGGGTATCGCTGATGATTAATTGCGGTGGAAAACTATTAAATTTACTATAAAAAATATCTCCATAGCGCTCTCGCAACCGTTCTAGATTTTCTAGTGGTTGTAAAATTATTTTGATTGTCTGCAACCATTGTGATTCTTGGTAGCCGTTTGGTAGCTTGGCGAGAGTTGGTTCGGGAGATTTTTCTTGAAGTTTAATCATTATTTTTCTCCTAATAGTTATTTAGAGGATGTTTGAAAATTGAAAGTAATGTTGCTCTGAAATCATAGAAATTTTAGGTAAGCATAAGTGATTTATTACATTGTTCGTTGGTTCTTGCCAATAATCTTCAAAGCGGTAGCCTAGGAGAAACTCAGCTTTGTTAGCTAATTCACGTCCTTTTTGCAGGTTAACAAAAATTGCTTTCACTTGTTGGGGAGCTAAAAGCGGATAGAGCAATTTGGCTAAAAACAAACTGATTTTGAATGAATGGCTAGAATTTTGGGTGTTAGCAAAAGCCAGAACGCCGATTTCTCCCGCTTATTTCAACTTAAATAAGTGTCATGAAGCCAGCACCAGTTATCGCCTGATACAGACTGAGTTTGTCACCAATATTCTTCATCACTAAACCTCATCTTCTAAAATTTTCAATTGTTAAGTCTGCATTATTTTTATTTACTGCTTGCTCGACAGTGAAATTAATCTCTTGACCATAGGAAACTTCAAGGGTATGACCATCAGGATCTCGAAAAAAAGCCCAGTAACCGACGGGAAAACCCCAGTCATGCGGCCCATCTATCAACACACCTTCTAAGCGCGCTTCATTGCAGAGGCGGTCTACTTCCTCACGAGTTTTACAAGCTACTCCCAGATGGGATGCAGGCGCAAGCGTGCATTTTAATTCCGCAACTTGAATTAACACAATCACGAATGGTCGCGTTAAATCGCTAATCCAAGCAACGTCTACGTGCTTCGTTTTATCAGTGCGACGATGCACTACTTGCATTGCAGCATACTTTGCATAAAACGATATGCTTCGATCGATGTCGCTTACCCCAAGGGCGATGTGAGTAAAACCTAGATCTGACATTAGCTTTCACCTTTTGCGAAATGAACAATATCTTTCAGATTAAGATATAGCCGATCAACACAAAGGTAGAATAGCGTAGCGATGCCTGCGGCGGGCTACGCCTACGCGCAATTCTTCTATAAGTACATCTACTTCTTCCCAAAAATTCTAGCAATCAAAGGTCTACTTTAATTGCACTAACCTAATTTAAATCAGGTCGATCGCAAAGTGATAAGCTCTAATTTCTAAACGCTGTTTGAAGTAAAAACGATGAGCCGCGAAACGCTGAACGCCTGAATCGAGATGTAATTGTTCGCAAGCATTAGCTTTGGCATAATCAAACAGCCAATTTAATAGATGAGTACCATAGCCTTGAGAGCGATCGCTTTCTTGAGTCACCAAATCATCGACATAGAGAAACTTACCCCAAGATAAAGATTCACCGATTCTAAATCCTCCTACAGCCTTGATGCTCCCATCATCTTCAAGATAAGCCAGTTGATAGCCTTGCTGTTCTTGTCTTCTAATCCGGCTGACAAAATCGCTAGCGATGAGATGGGGACGCAGCGCTTGCATAATTGGAAAACAACGCTCGATTTCTGCATCCGACTTAGCAAGGTTGATATGAGTCATTTAGTCTGGGGGAAGTTCAGAATTTTGAGTTTCTTGCAGTGCTAAGGGTAATTCTAAACCAGGAGCGATCGCAAGTTCTGAAGGTGGAACTTCCCGCGTCGCACTTCTAAGATATTGTCCATCATTGACGGGAGCTACAGGCTTCATCTGATGAGTAATACTGTAATAGCGGTGAGTTTGTTGGTTTTGCTCCCGTTCTTGAATGCTTTCATTGCCAATTTTCTTGCGCAATTTGATAATTGCATCGATTACAGCTTCCGGTCTGGGCGGGCATCCTGGTATATAAATATCAACAGGGATTAATTTATCTACACCTCGCACTGCACTGGGTGAATCAACGCTGAACATTCCCCCTGTAATTGTGCAAGCTCCCATTGCAATGACATACTTAGGTTCTGGCATTTGCTCGTAGAGTCGCACCAAGTTAGGGGCATACTTCATTGTAATAGTCCCAGCGGTAATTAATAGATCTGCTTGTCGCGGAGTTGCACGAGGAATCATCCCATATCGCTCTAAATCAAAGCGAGATGCATAAGCAGCCATAAACTCCATGAAGCAGCAAGCTGTACCAAACATCAACGGATACAGACTGGACATTTTCACCCAGTTGTAGATATCGTCTACTGTGGTGAGAATCACGTTTTCAGATAATTGTTGCGTAATTTCTGGACGCTCAACGGGATTGATAATTGAACTTGTCATAAGTTGAGTTCCCCAATTAATCAGTTTTGGAATAATTGCAAATTTTGTGGAGCGATCAATCGCTACCTCATTGCTAACTAAAGTGTCTGACAACTTTCCAAACTGCACCACTAAAGATAAAGGTGTTAAGGTACTAACTTAAGCTCTAAGTTAACAAGTAAGAGTCATTTGTCCTTTGTCATTTGTCATATCATGTCCGGTAAATTACTTGTGATATGTCATTGCGAGTGTAACGCAGTGGAACGTAGACACGAAGTGGCTTCCCGCAGGGTAGCAATCACAAGTTCTCTGCGATTGCTTCGCTTCGCTCGCAATGACAAGTGTTGATCCGAACTTGATATCATTAGTTATTTCTCCCCACACTCCCCACACTTCCCACACTCCCTTGTCTCCCCATATTCGGTGTAATTGCGGTTCTCCATCGTCTAAAGTGCGTGAAAAGCTAGGAGCGATGTCTACGACGGGCTGTGCCTACGCATCAGTTAATTTTAGATAAATTTAAGGGTTTAGCATTGCTAAACCCCTACTTTGGTAAAATATCATCGCTAGTTGATTGTTTATCTTTTACTCAAGCAAGTAAACCTAAGCGCTTACCGTTATCGCGCGCTAGACGGATTAAATGCTGACGGGTGCTATGGTCAATATTAAGATAATTACAAAAGTGAGTAATAATCTGAGCGTGCTGTGCAATCAATTTGCCCCGTAGTTGATTAAACTTGGCTTGACCTAGATGAGTGCGAACTATAACAATAATTGGTGCAAACATAATATTTAGTCCTCTTGTGCTGATTTACTGTTAATAATCTCAGTCTGCCTGTCTCACTCCGTTTACACCAGCAAAGATCGAGGCGTTAAGCACTAACTTAATTTTTGTGTTTTTACCTTTAACACCAATTACTTGAGGACTTATCGTGTTGTAGATCGCACTGGGAAAAAACTAGCGATCGCCTAGATAAACTCAATAGTTAAATTAATAAACTTGCCGATGCATCTATCTTTGTGCAGCAAGGGCAAATCAAAGTGGGTTGGTTAAAACTTGCACGTTTGTGTATTGGCATAACAGCCCGACGTATTGGCATAACAGACCGACGCATTAATATAACAGCTCGACGTATTGGCATAACAGACCGACGCATTAATATAACAGCCCAACGTATTGGCATAACAGACCGATGCATTGGCATAACAGCCCGACGTATTGGCATAACAGCCCGACGTATTGGCATAAATGCACGTTATTTATGAAGAATCACAACGCGCTGCAAAATCTAGAGAAACACGAAGTGCAGCATTTATTGCCTAATAGAGCTAAAGTTCTTTGTTAAAGCAGTGAATGAGAGTTCCCGCATTGTTATTGGTAGCAATTGTCCTTGCCTTCCTGACGCCGCGCAAAGTGGTGTCAAGTACATAAATTTGGGAATTTGCCTACTCATTGAGTCCCATAGCCTGATATTCTAGCTAGATTTTTGAGTATCCTTAACTAATCGATCTAGCTCTTGCTGCATTTGGGTATGAACTAATTCATAACAAGCACGTACATAGTTACGATCTCTAGCAGCATCTTTGCCATATCTATCAAAAATAATTGGTTGGCAAACACGAGTATGAATTTGCACAGGTAAAGGAATATTAGGTAAAGGGCCAATAGACAAGCCCCAAGGTAAACCTAAGTAAATAGGAAAAACTCCTGGATCTAATTGATATAACCACGGCAATCCCCACTGATGCAATTGTTTTACTAAATCGTAACAGTCAAATAAAACTATCAAAGTTTCATGAGCGCCTACTGATATTAAAGGAATAATAGGAACTTCTTGTTTTAAAGCTAACTTGATAAAGCCTTTATGTCCGGCAAAATTAATTTTATGGCGTTGGCTGTAAGGGCGAAACATATCATATTGTCCTCCTGGATATACCAAAACGCTAGCACCTAGATCAAAAGCAGCACTAGCCATTTTTGGATGTGCGATAATGGCTCCTAATTTTTGAGCTAGTTCGGCTATTTTTGGACTTACTTTCCAAGCGTAAGGATGCATTAAACCATAAACCAAACGCTGAGTTCCAAATCTAGAAAACCAATCGTACATCATCATTATCAAATCGGGAGAAGCCATTCCCCCATTATGAGAGCCAACTAGTAATACATTTCCTTGTGTTGGTATGTGATGCCATCCGTCAGTTTTTACTTGAAAATAGTAACGGTAAAACCATTCCCATACAGGCATTAATAATTCAATAAACTCAGCATCGCGCTCTTTTAATGACCAACCTGGTACAGAGGCAGATCCATTATTTGATATTTTCAACAAGTCATGGCTCATACATTTAACTCAAAAATAGAGAACGAGGAAAAAAAGCAAGAAGGATTTTCATCCCTTGTTTGTGGAATTTTTCCATGATTAGCTGTTACGAAAATTTTAAAATTGTTTGCAGCAGCCGTAGTGAGGAAGTGAATCATGGAATTACGCCGATTTAATAATATTCAGGAATTTTGGAATAACGCTCAAGATTACTTACTCCAGTATGAGGCAGAGCATAATTTGTTGCTTGGTATTTCACATACTCTGTTGCATTACCCAGAACGTTATCCCGATCCTGCTTATTTAGCGATCGCGCAAACAAAAGGCAAGATTCTGGCTGCGGCTATCCGCACTCCTCCAAACAAGCTGGTGTTGTCGAAAGCAGAGGATTTGAATGCAATAGCGCTGATTGCTCACGATTTGCAAGACAATTCACAGCAACTCCCTGGTGTAAGCGGACTGGTTGCAGAGGTAGAAACGTTTTTGCAAGCATGGCAAACATTGACTGAACAGCCCTATCGACGGGTAATGGAGTTGAGAATTCACCAGTTAACCCAAGTAGAACCTGTTGCGACTGTCAGCGGCGATCTCAGACTTGCTACCGAAAGCGATCGCCCTTTGCTAGTAGAGTGGTTGACAAATTTTATCGCTGAAGTTGGTGAGGTGATTTCTCAAGATGTAGAACAGGCCGTCAACGCTGGACTGAAGCGGCAAAGTATTCATCTATGGTCAGATGGTATCCCTGTTTCATGGGCTAGCGGTAGTAAATCTTTACCTGCGGCGGCGCGTATTGGCCCGGTCTATACACCACCAGAGTACCGTGGCAAAGGATACGCGACTGCCTGTGTTGCCGCTTTAAGCCAAAAACTTTTAGATAATGGATGCGATCGCTGTTTTCTGTTTACCGATTTAGCAAATCCTACTTCTAATTACATCTACCAAAAGATTGGCTATCGCCCTATCTGCGATTGGCACGACTACTCATTTATTTAGGAATGAGAAAAACTCCATTTGGTGAGCTACTTAAGCTTTTTTTAACTTATCTATGTCTGCAACTAAAAGAGGACATGTAACTAATGGCTTGAGATCGTCGCCATGAATCGTCACTTTCTCTCCAGAGATTAACTTTGCTGAATAGTTATTCTCAAGATTAAATATACCCAGTGGATTGTCACAACGATCTTCAATAATTAATACTGACTGTTGGCGATATCTGCCACGATCGACTTCTGCGATCGTACCTTCTTTGATCGAACCCATAGCTTTATTCCCCTCGATAGTTGATTTAGCAGGAATGTAATGATTTGAAAGGTATAATTTAAATCAATAATTTTATGGTTATTATTCTAACAAATATAGAAGGATAATTTTTGAGTGCAAGTTGACGCTAACAAATACTGAAATACACTAGTATTTGCCAGCTTTACTTGATGAATGGCAGCAAGTATCTCCATAACAGGAGTTTGTTATCAAGTCCTTTAAAACTATAAATATCAGTAGAGTTAACTTATGTCAGTACTGGCACCTATATTAGAACAAACTACAGGTAAAATTCGCTTTGGTGTAGACGATGTGAAAAGCGCTCAAGAGCGATTACCTACTACAAATGCCAAATTGCAGTTAGAGAAGGAATTTGGTAAACAACTTCTGGCATTCAGTCACAATGATACATTTGAGGTAATTCCAGACCAAGGTATTCATCCGCTAGCGCTGGCTGTTCATGCTGCTTTTAGCGAACATCGTCCGTTATTATTAACACCTGACATTATTTGGATCGCAATAGCGCAAGGATTTGGGCAACATATTAATAATCATGCGGAAACTTTGCGATCGCGTTTTGTTCGTCACCAAGGGAAAGAAAAACTCGTAGTTAAAACTCCACAAATTAATAGCGAACCCCAGCACTGGAGTGAAGCAGTGCAACAATGGGTATTGCAAATTCGCGATCGTGTAGGAGCCGATCTATATCGATTGTTAGAGTGTAACTTTAGTACGACGACACCCATCACTAAAACAGCCAGTCATGTGGTGATGATGAATGCTTTCCAACAGTATTTTGACTACATGATGTCCTGCGTGTGCGGCATTCCGGAGATTACGCTGTTGGGTACTGTCGAAGATTGGCAAAGTATCTGCGATCGCGTGCAAATGATGGCTAAGTATGACTTAGAATGGTGGACTGCGCGCTTATTGCCGATTTGTCGAGAGTTTGTGGAAACAGCTGCCGGTAAACCATCCCTAGAGTTTTGGCGCTGCATCTACAAACCTAAACCTGTTTATGGTGCTGAGTTAATTACTGGTTGGTTAACTGATTTGTTCCCTTATTTGACGGATTATTCAATAACTAAAGCTGCTTCGGTACGAAATCCGATTTTAGAAATCGATCGCTGCGAACTTCCGAATGCGTCATCATCCGAAGCATTGTTTGAGCGAGTTGTTCGTGGCATTTCTGCTGAAAGGTTGCCTTTGGGAATTTCTCAAGTGCCATTCCAGCTGATAACGCGAGATGGAATAGAGTATTCTTTAGAACTACTTGCTGGTTTTATTGGCGTGCATCAAGATTCTGAGCAGCAAACTTTACAACCGGAAATTGGTTGGGCATTGCGCGATCGCAGCGATCGCTTTGCACAGTTACTCGATAATATTCAACAACAGCATCTCACACAACCGCCAGTTAATTGGTCGGAATTTTATCGAAGTTCAACAGATGTAGTTCCCAAAGAACACATTCAAATGCTAGAGCGTTTTGATGGAGCCACACTTTACGCTGATAGCGGTCATTCTTGGCAGATTCCAAAGTATATTGATAGAAAAGACTGCACAATCTCTAACCCAATATCTTTCCGCGATGATGCAACTCACCTCATCGATCTTGAAGATGGGCGTTGTATTGCCTACGTTTATAAACCTCACAAGAACGAATGTTTGATTTTTGTGGGGGGTAAGCCGAGTTTAGATCGCGAGCCGCTTCAAGATCCCGTAATTATTGCTCAGAGTATTCCCGAACTTTTAGAACGCATATTTCAAGCTCAGGGGCGTTACTACTTTGATGATGCCAATTTCGTCTGCTAATGAGTTGCGAAATTACTCATAAAGGTAGGGAACAGTATCTGTAGTATCTGTAGGGTGGGCAGTGCCCACCAAACCCGGATATGGTGGGCATTGCCTACTACTTAACTTATTTGAATTGATATAAATATTTTAGTTTACTTACCTATCAACGGATATAATTTGGGATGTTTATTTTTAGCTACAAACAACCTAGATGAATGCTTTAATAGGCTTCTTATTTTTCGTAATTCCACTTTTGGCTAGTATTTTTATAGCCCAAGTTTCTAACCCTCTATCTTCTTATCAGCCCCTTCATTTAATAGATGGTGCAGGGTTATACAAAAAAGAATTAACGAATGGTAATACAGCATATTTACAAGTAATTGACCTTAGAAAAATGCGTATCGACCAAGTTATTGGTGAGGTCGATAATATGGGTTACGGTCAAGGTAAATACTATAAAGGTGAAGGTGGGCACTATAGTCCTTATTTTAAAAATAAGTTGTTTTCCCAAGTAAATGATGAATATAAAAAACTTTATGGCAATGATGTATTTTCCACGATCAATTGTTCGTTTTTCGAGCAATACCAGTCCAGTACGCAGTTATCCTTTCCCATTAAATTTAATGGCGTAGTTATCAGTGGCGGTCATAGCCCTTACGGCCCAATTAAGCAACCAAAGCATGAGTTTTACCGCACAATTCGCTTAAAAGCTTTGGTTTGGGATGAGAAGCAAGCATATATTACAGATTATGACCCAGTTAGCGGTGCGCCTCTCAACCAAAAAGCAGTAAAAAATGCAATTGTCAGTTATAAATATAGCGACCATCCAGCGAAAGTATTAGCCCAAAATCAAGTAAATAAATATCAAGTTATTGGGACTCTGGATAAAGATGGTAATCGAGGTAACGAGCAACTGTTAATTTTGACGGTGAATCAAACAACTCTGGATGAAGCTGCTGGATTATTACGCAAGTTAGGTGTTAAAGGAGATATTATTACAGTTGACGGTGGCAGATCGACTTATCTATTTGATTCAAAAATAGGGAATATTATCTTACCCGAACTGTCTAGTCCTCAAGAAAATCCTACATTTCGACATTTACCGCATTATCTAGGATTTCGCAGAGCTAGAACTCAAAAAGTTGTACCGCAAATATTAATCGATCAACCTGTTGGTAAAGTACAGATTGAACAAAATCGACCTTATTTAATATTGTGGCGAGACAATATCAACGGCGATGTGTCAATTAAGTTGTACGATCGCAACAACAAAACTATCCAAAATATTTCTACCCGTACCGCTAGCGATGGGATTTATGAGTGGACACCGCAGGTTGCTGTCAAAGAAGGTGATATGATTCGCGTGGCTAGCCGAGACAACCAGAAGATTTTTGGCAATTTACAATTATAAAAACAACGCGAAGGTAAAAACAGGGTAGCAGAAAGGCGATCGCTCTCAATAACTTACTGTTGTCGTTGAGTTATGATTGCGATCGCTAATGTTATACCTTTAAGTCTAGAGCAGCTTAAAATTGTAATTATTCACAAAAATTAGATAATTCAAAATAAATTAATTAAATAAATAAATTATAGAAGAAATAAATATGTTAAAAAGTGAGTATTTTATTTTCATTAATTTTCAAAATCCAATTATCAAGCACAAGCTTCAGAAAACAGGGCAAATATTATCGGCGGCTTATGCATCTGTAGAGAATGATTCTAGTTTAGCTGAAATATATTTGCAGGGTAAAATAAACTACTTGCCTTTTGTAATTAATGAGCAAGTCTCTACTAATTTTTTATCTTTTTACAACAATAATGCAATTACTAATTATCGTATTGAGTACGACGCTGAGATGAGGCGATTTATATCGTTTCCACAACTACCTTCTCGTTTGTCTTCGCTCATCGGTTATAGACTATCTCAGTCTAGAGCAGCTTAAGATTATGCAGCAGGTGGTAGAAAGAGCGATCGCTTCCTCAAAATAATTGCAAGAGCTATATGTCATTTCGCAAAACCTTAAACGGCTGATTGTTACTTTCCCATACACGAATATCTGAGTAGAGAAGTGTTTCACGAAAGTAAGCTGCTTCATAAGCAAGCCGTAAATTACGCTCAAGGCTGATTGGTTCAACATCAGAAGGTTTATTTGAGCCAATTGTTTTGCGTAAGCTGAATGAAAATAGTTCTACTAGGTCATGACCACAGCAAACTTGCCAAGGATCGTGGCTGTTGTTCTTTTGCATAATTAGTCGCTGTTGCAGGTCTTCATCTTTCAACGAGAACGCTTGTGATTTATTTTTCACTTCTCTAATCAGTTTAAGTTCATCAATTTGCAGCGTTTGCTCGTCAATAAATCTGCTGAATGTAATACCATCAAAGGTCAAGTTCAATCCATCACACTGAGATATCCAAAGCAGATAACCTAACGACATTCCAGTTTCGAGTAATATCGATCTGATGTCTCGATTAAATTGGCTAATCTTGTCTTCAGAACCAAACTCAGCAATTACTTTGTTCAATGCTGGTGATTTAATCAGCATTGTTTCAAGGTCATGGGTATCGGTGCGAAGCAGATTAGGGCTGCTGTATGACACAGTTGCAAGGCGATCAAAGTCTGCATCAACAATCGCTAAAATCCCTTGAAAGCTTGATTTCTCTAAAGTTTCCAGCACAGCAATAACACGCAGTTTACTGGATGGTTTTCCCGAAACAGTAATTAACTTACAAGCTAATGTATCAACAAAACGCTCGTAGAAAGTTTTGTCTGAACCACCTTCTACTAATAAAAAAGTGCCTGGATGAGTGCTTCTTAGTAGTCTAATTTTGTTGGCATCACGGTCAACTGAAAGAAAATCTCTCACTTTTCTGGCCCTTTCAGTTCAACTGTCAAATCCCAGCGATCTTGAATGATATCTGGTGAATGAGTAGCCATGAGAATATCTAGGTCAGCAAGCTTTGTGATTTCTTGCAAATCCTTTAAAAACTGAATTTGCCATCCTACGTGAAGAGATAGTTCAGGCTCATCAATTAATACTAGAGAGTTAGGCTTAACTTTAAATAGTAGTTCATATAGCAGAACTAGTTCATGTTGTTCGCCAGATGATAAATCTGTTGGCGAAAGAACTTTTGAATTAGATACATGGGAGTTATATCGCGTTGTAATTACAAATCCCTTGTCTTTACTAAAGTTTATTTCTTTGTAGGAGTAAGCAAACTTATTATTAATAATCTTCCTTAATAACTCGATTTTGCTTGCTATTTCCTCAAAAACACTCAGCTTCTTTTCTACATCCTCAACATATACAGACAAAGCATTTTTAGTACTTTCATCTATATCTTGAGGCTGGATTTGAAATTCTGTATCCTCATCTTTATCTAAAAGACCTACTTCTATAAGCCGAGTACGTGTAGCTTCAAGTTCGTTTAGTTGATGACGAAGTTGTTCATCTGTTAAATCTGCGGATGGCTGTTGCTTCACCACTCTAAGTGGAAAAGTTCTGTCAAGAGCTTGAGATATTGTGCCGTATTCCTTAAATTTATCTTGCATCAGTTTAGCAAGTTCATCAGAGTAAGCAGACACAGTTGACAATATTGATGGGGTTTCACGCTCTGCTCTGGAAGTATCATTAGCAACAAAGTTAAGCAAACGTTGTGATTCAATGAGGCGAATATAAATATTGCGTTTCAAATTGTCTAACCACTCAGGCTCTTCTTTTGACTTGACTATTGCAGACGATACATTCTTATTTAAAATCTCTAGATATTTATATAAAATTATAGTACTTGTTCGGCCACTTATTGATATTGTATCAACATCATCAAGAGCCTTTTTTTGCTGCAAATAAAAAGAGAGTGGCTCAGAACCAAGCTGATAAAATGTGAAAATAACATCACTATTTTCCCAGTCTTCTAGATCATCAACTTTTTTTGTTATTTCAAAACTACTACTATTATCAAATTCAACTCGAAACCTTCTAAACGGTATAGCTATCAATTCTGAGTGCTGAGAATTGAACAAACTATTCAATATTCTCAATATCGCTGTTTTACCAAAACCATTTGGCCCGTGAATGATGGTGATTCGTTCATCCATATTCAATGGAATTACATGATCAAAAATTCCAAATAAGCCACTGACGGAAATTTGCTGAATTCGCATGGTCATTGAGTCCTATAGCCATTGGCTTGATGACTTTGATTGTAACCTCTATCTTCTCTTGCAAAGCAGAGGTTACACAAAGGCACATTTTTTGTATCTGTTTAGTGTAAGCAGAAACAAATTTTAGCTATTAGCGATCGCTTTGCTGAAGCAGTATGTCGCCTTAGGACAACTGGATAAAGCCCAACAAGTAGTTGAGAAAGCTCAAGAAGCATCTCTGCGCGCTTATCTCCAAGCTTGGATTTATTGTTAAACAGCCAACTCCTAGTAAAGACTAAAGTCCTTACTAGGAAATTTTTGATTGTTTTGAGGAAAAACGGATGAGCTAGTTGTAGTAAGTCTGCAAGTAGTAACGCAAATACCTCAAACTATGACATCTACCCTGCAAATTTCTCCAGAACTTCGTCAAACGGTTATTTACGACAAAATTAATGAAGCGATCGCTCATGCAGTGCAATTAGTGCGTTTCCAGATTTATGACCAAGCGCTGAAAACATATCATCAAATTCTCGATCGTGTTGCACTCCTGAGCAACCGCGAACAACAATCATATTGGATTTCCTATGTCATTGGCTATTATGAAATAGCAAATCTCCTTCAACCCTTAACTAAACTCCCGCGCCAAGAGCAAGATCGGTGGATTGAGTGGCTAGAGAAAGTACAGCAATATGCGCTGAATCACGAACAGCCTGTAGGGATTGCCCAAGATTTAAAACAACTAGCAAGAATTTATCAAAATTTGGGACGAAGCGAACTGGTGGAGAGCGCACTTCAACAAGCCACCGCAGCAGCGCAGCAAATTCCTGACGCCACAAGTCGCGCCGACCAATTAATTCAACTAGCATCTATTCGCCTAGAATTCCAACAAAAAGCCGAAGCCCAACAATTACTCACTCAAGCTATAGCAACCGTTGAACAAATTCCTAGTGAAGATACCTTCACTCGCGGAAATTATCTTGTATCAATCGCATTCCTATATATTCAACTGAGTGAAGTACAACGCGCTTTGGCATTAGCCGACAAAATTGGCAATCACCATTCCCCTGACACAATTTATCAAGAGATTGTGCGCGATGCGATTAAAAGAGGAGATTTGCATTTAGCCCAGGCTGTTACAGCTAAAATTCAAGGGGCTGAATACCAAGCTTATGCTTTAGTAGAAATGGCAGTTTATTGGGCAACTCATCATCAACCCCGATTGGGTAATCGCCTGTTTGCCAAAGCACTCAAACGAGTGGCGAAAGAAGAATACGCCCAAGGCTTACAATACTTACTGATTAAAACTTACAGCACATCAGGTCAACTCACCATTGTTTTCAATGCAATCCAAAGACTGACTCAGGATGCACACAAGGCTCAAGCATTGAGTGAAATTGCTCTGACTTACGCACAAGCCAACCAACACCAGCAGTTACAAAAAATTCTTGCTCAACTCAAGAGTTTAAATAATTGGGAAATCGTGCTAATGAGCACTGTTAGCAATGCACAACAGTATCATTTAGCGATCGTGGTATTCAATGCGGTAAAAAATAAAGGCGACTTGATTTATAAATCGGGTTTGTATCGAGAACTCGTGCAAGCGCTGCTGCGTTCGCAACATCTCTACGAAGCACTGGAATTAGCAAAAAAAGCTCCTAATTATGTTTCGCCAGATGAACAAAGTTCTAGTTTGCAACAAATTGCGCTCGCCTTTGGCGTCGCCGCAGGCATCGCCTATGCCAATGCTCAACAATGGAGCCAAGCTATTGATGTTGTAACACAAATTGAAAATACCCCCAGTACCCCATATCAGGTATTAACACGGGTGGAACTAGCGGCGACTGCACCGACACCAGCAGAATTTACCAGCTTAATTCAACCTGCAATTGCACAAGCACAAGCCTTAGAAGCGATTGAGCAAAAAGCCTTAGCACTAGCGGCGATCGCTGTTGCATATCTGCGTTCGGGAAATGAAGAACAAGCACAATCTTTCCTGCAACAAACAATCCAAACAATGCAGCAGGTAGAAGATGACGAAAGTCAAAGTCGCGGTCGTCTGTTCGCCCAAATTAACGATTATCTAATTATCCAAAATCAATATACTGCTGCCCTAACAATAGCGCAGGCTTATCCAGCTGGTTATTTGCAAGATAATGTCTACAATGCCGTATTCTATCAGCTAAATTCTCACTACGCCGTTGATGTGGCGTTGTCAGTGGTGGAAGTAGAATTGCTACCAGATAGACAAGCTACAACATTGTTAGCGATCGCCAATATCTATGCTTTACAGCAACGCAATGAAGATGCAATTTCATTCCTCGATCGCGCCTTTGCGGTAGCTCAAAAAATTGCCGATCCCGAAAGCCGCACAATTATCCGTTACGAGAATACACCAGAACCCGATTACAACGATCGCCGCAGCCAATACACCCGCTTGGTGAAGCAGTATGTGGCGCTACAACAAATCGATAAAGCCCAAGAAGTAGTTGAGAAGGTGCAGGAAGCATCTCTGCGCGATTACCTACAAGCTTGGATTGATTGTTAAATAGATAACCTATGTATGGTGGGCAGTGCCCACCATACGATATGTTTAATTTTTTGAGTAAAAGTTCGCAATCTACTGATAACTCATAGTAGTAAACCAAATACCCCCAACAATGACATCTACTCTGCAAATATCCCCAGAAATTTACCAAATTCTTCTTGCCGAGAAAATTAGTGAGGCTGCCAATGATGTGCTGCAATTCATCAGTACTCAGCAGTATGACCAAGCGCTGAAACTATGCCATCAAATTCTCGATCGTGCGGTACTTGCAGTTCTCAACAATCCCGAACAACAGCAATTTAGTCTTTTTTCTCTGATTGTCGATGAATACATTGTCTTTCAACCGTTAACTAAACTCCCGCGCCAAGAGCAAGATCGGTGGATTGAGTGGCTGTTGAAGGTGCAGCAGTATGCGCTGAATTTGGGCGTAAATACTTTTGCCGTCTCACATTTAAAACAACTTGTAGAAGCTTATCAAACTCTAGGACGAACCGATCTGGCTGCGATCGCACTTCAACAAGCTACTGAAACAATACAGCAAATTCCCGATGTCGGAAGTCGCGCTGATGAATTGATTCAACTAGCATGGCTGCGATTCCAACAAAAACTCGAAGTGCAAGCAGGACTGACTCTAGCTTTGACAGCTGTGGAACAACTTCCAAGTGATTACTACGCGCGAGGAAATCATCTAGAGTCTATCGCATTCCTGTATACCAGATCTGGTGCAGCACGACGCGCTTTGGCAATAGCTGAAACAATTGGCAATGAATATCACGAAAACTCAATTTATCAAGAAGTCGTGCGCGATGCGATCGCTAGAGAAGATTTACATTTAGCCCAGGCTGTCACCGCCAAAATTCACAGTTCTGAATCCCAAGCTTTTGCTTTAGTGGACATGGCTGTGTATTGGGCGACTCACGATCAACCCCGACTGGGTAATCGCCTGTTTGCCAAAGCACTGAAACTGGTGGCGAAAGAACAGTACGCCGCAGGCTTACAAGCAAGACTAATTCAAACTTATTGCACAACAAGTCAACTCACCATTGCTCTCAATGCAGCCCAAAGACTCGCTGAGGAGGGAGCAAAGATTACTGCATTGACTGCAATTGCTGTTGCTTACGCCAAAGCTAATCAATCTCAGCAGGTGCAACAAGTTCTTGCTCAACTCACAGATTTGATTCACTCAAAACCTGCGATTGAGGTTGGCCCTTACCTTGGATATATTCTGCAATCTGCTATTGATGCACAACAATATAATTTGGCGATCGCAGTTTTAAATGTGGTGAAAAATAACACCGAATTTTACGATCTGCCAAGTTGGTATCGACGAATTGTGGAAGAGTTGCTGCGTTCGCAAAACCTAGACAAAGCGCTAGAAGTAGCAAAAGAAATTCCTCATCATATTTGGCCAGAAGAACGCAATCTGAGCTTAAAAGAAATTGCGCTTGCTTATGCTAATACTAAACAATGGCATCAAGCTATTGAAGTAGTTAAACAAATTGATAATACTGTAACCACCCCATATCAAGTATTAACAAGGGTAGAACTTGCAGCCAACGCACCTACACAGGAACTATTCACCAGTTTAATTCAAATCGCAATTGCCCAAGCACAAGCTTTAGAAATTATTGAGCAGAAAGCCTTAGCACTAGCAGCGATCGCTCAGGCATATCTGCGTTTAAAAGATGCAGCACAGACACAATCTTTCCTGCAACAAGCCATTCAAACAGTGCAGCAAGTAAAAGATGAAGTTAATCGCGGTCTTTTGTTCAGGCAGATTGTTGATTATTTTATCCAACACAGACAATATACTGCTGCCTTAACAATAGCTCAAGCAAATTCAGACTCTCAGCGACAAGAGAGCTATGATGTTATTTTCCAACAGGCACTGCCAAACTACGTCTTTGATGCTGCGTTGCAAGTGGTGGAAGTAGAAACGCTACCAGATAGACAAGCGACAAAATTATTAGCGATCGCCAAAACCTATGCGCAACTGGGACGCAATGAAGATGCAATTGTATTACTCGATCGCGCCTTTGCGCTAGCACAACAAATTGCCGACCCCGAAACCCGCATCATTCAAGTCAACGAATATATGCAAGTAGCCGATGAAAACGATCGCGCCCACCAATACACTCGCTTGGTGAAGCAGTATGTCGCTTTAGATCGACTCAATAAAGCCCAACAAGTAGTTGAGAAAGTACAGGTAGCATCTCTGCGCGATTACCTACAAGCTTGGATTGATTGTTAATAAGAACAAATTATCAGTTTATGGGCGGGTTTCCCCGCCCCTACGTGGCAAATTGATATCAACTTGTAACAACCGACTTTTTGCGGCTGGGACGCTTGCGGTCTGATTTTTTCTTCAATCCTACTGCTTGTGCTTGATCGCTATCTGAGCCATATTGTCCGCGGACAACTTCTTTCATCGCTAATATCGCATTATGGAATTCCCATTCTGCCAATCTCGCAGCATCAGCAGCCGCACGATAAAAAGCTAGTTTCTCAGTTTCCGCTTTTTGCTGCACAATCATCGCCTGATAAGCTTGCTGTAGGTGTGCAACAGAAGCATCAGCACGGGATGTGTCATAAGTGTCGATGGCTTGCAAACCGTTCAATGAGTCAACATCTTGACTAATGATTATAGGGCGCAAACGATTTGTTGTGTTTTGAAGAACCATAGATAGTTAAGTAGTAGACTATATATTTAATGTGCCCATTACAACAAAAAAAATAGCAGTAAGCTGAAATATTCAGCTAAAACAAGAAGAGAGAGAGTTGGTAATGCTTGGCTAGTCTATGTTTTGCCATCACAGCCCGACGCGTTAATATAACAGCCCGATGTTTTGCCATCACAGACCGACGCATTAATATAACAGCCCCATGTTTTGCCATCACAGCACGGCGCGTTAATATAACAGCCCGATGTTTTGGCATCACAGCCCGACGTGTTAATATAACAGCCCAATGTTTTGGCATCACAGCCCGACGCGTTAATAATACAAGCGTGAAGTGCTGCTATTTAGTTGTAATAATATGGCGATCGCGCATGGTTGCATTGTGTAACAAGGGTAGAAAAAGCGATCGCTCTTTTTGTATACTGCATTCGCTTTAGTGTAATACCAATTCAAATAATATTGGCGACAGATAAATTCTTTGTAGTGGCACGGCACCCACCATACCTGTCAACTTAAGCTAAAAGCTATATACGGCGCGTGTTGTACAAAAACCCTCGCCCTCATCCCCTCACCCCTTCTCCCCCAAGAGAAGGGGAATTAAATCTCTTGCTCCCCTCTCCCGGTGGGAGAGGGGCTGGGGGTGAGGGCGAAACCTTGCAACCAAACGGGTTTCACGTTAAGTTGACACCAATGGGCAATGCCGTACCCTTACCCATCCGTCTAAAATTTGAGCTTATACTAATTACTCATACAGCTTAAGCAACAATTTTAGCCCTTAATCAGTCAACTTCCTGCATGAACGTTGATTTTCAACATTACCTAGAATCAGTCTGCGACACTTACCAACATTGGTGGCAAAAATACACCATTACAGATGTAGAAGGGCGTAGACAAAACTCACCGTTTGAGGGCTTGATGGTAGCAACAGTGTCGCCAAAGCAAGACAACCGAGGTGACACCCAGGAGAAAACAGAACGCTTACCAGTGCAGGAAGGGTTACGTAAATATGCAGAGAATCATGTATTACTTGTAGGGAAACCAGGTTCAGGCAAATCTACAGCCTTAGCGCGGCTGTTGTTGGAAGAAGCAGAGAAAGCAAAATCTCTAGGCGATTCGGGGTGCATACCCGTGCTGGTGGAGTTGCGGCAATACACAACTTCTGTGCTAGATTTGATACAAAATTTTTTGCATCGGCATGGATTATATATAGATGTAAAAATCAAAACCTTGTTGCGTAACCGGCAATTTTTGCTGCTTGTGGATGGGGTAAACGAGTTACCCAATGATGAAGCAAGGCGGGAGTTAAAAACTTTTCGGGAAAATCACCCCAAAACGCCAATGATTTTCACTACGCGAGATTTGGGGGTAGGTGGCGATTTGGGAATTGAGCAAAAGCTGGAAATGCAACCCCTAACGGAGGAGCAGATGCAGCAGTTTATCCGCGCCTATTTGACGGAAACAGGTGAGGAAATGCTACAGCGGTTAGGTGAAAGATTGCGTTCCTTTGGGGAAACGCCTTTGCTGCTGTGGATGCTGTGTGAGTTATTTCAACACACAAACGATATACCGCCAAATTTAGGTTTGGTGTTTCGACAGTTTACGCAATTTTATGTCGGCAAAATCAAAGATGATGTTCGAGTAGTTGAGGAGTTGCGCGGCTGGTGGAAGCAATCATTAGAAGCATTGGCTTTCACCATAATGCAAGGAGAAACGCCAACAGAATTGCGAGTCATCATTGATAGGCTTGAGGCGGAAGAAATTTTGACGAAGTTTCTGGAAGGAAAAGTTGATTATCCGCCTACTCGCGCCAAAGAATTGCTGAAAGATTTACTCAAGCATCATTTAATCCAAATTAGTAGCAATGAAAAAATAGAGTTTCGCCACCAGCTGATTCAGGAATACTACGCTGCGGAATGCCTACTTCAGAAGCTTCCCCATATTAGTAATGAAAAGTTGAAGCGGGATTATCTCAATTATTTAAAGTGGACAGAACCTTTAGCGCTGATGTTGGCTTTAGTGGAGAAAGAAGCGCAAGCAGTAGGGGTGGTGAAGTTAGCTTTAGAGGTAGATTTGAAGTTAGGGGCAAGGTTAGCGGGGGAGGTGAGGCAAGATTTCCAAGCAAAAGCTATTGATTTAATTACAAATTTAACTATTCCTGAATTACTTAGGATTGAGCTTTTAGATATCACTCGCTCTGAGTATGTTGTAAATTATTTAGATTATTATTTACAGTCAAAAATATTAGATGATATTCGTATTAATGCTGTAGATATTTTGGTTAAAATTGGTAATAAAGCCGCAATAGATATCCTAAGTAATCTTGTAAATGATGAAGAATATTATATTCGCTATCAAGTGATAAATGTATTAGTTAAATTTAATAATAAACTTGCTGTAAATAATCTTATTTCTGCTTTAAAAAGTAAACATCCTGACGTTCGTAAAAGAGCAGCATCAGAATTGGGAAAAATCGGTAACTTATCTGCTGTTAATCCACTAATTGATGTCTTAGATGATGAAGATGAAGATGTCCGTTTTAGTGCAATGACTGCATTAGATGAAATTGGTACTGAAGCTGCAATTTATGCTATAAAGTCTTTACATATTTACAAACTATTCAAATTGTTTAATAAAATCAATTCTGTTGATATTGGAAACAAATATTTAAATTCTAATAAGTCTAATAAAAATTTTTCCACTCCTGGTTTAAAGGATGAATACCTTGAGATTGATATCCACAAAAAATTAGAAGCTAGTGAATATGAGAAACTGATCAAAGATGGTATTTCTTTATTAAATCATCAAAAAAGCGATGTTCGTGTAGCCGCTACTAAATCTTTAATCAGATTAAGTAACAAAACAGCCATTTATTTATTAATGAATGCATTACAAGATGAAAATTCGGAAGTACGTTGGAGAGTTGCAGAAGTATTAGCACAAATTGGTAATATAGCATCACCTGCAATTAATGTTCTGATTACAGCTTTACAAAATGAAAACTCAGAAGTTCGTTGGAGAGCCGCAGAAGCATTGGGGAATATAGGTAATAAAGATGCAGTTAATCCCCTAGTTGCAGCCTTACAAGATGAAAAATCAGAAGTTCGTTGGAGAGCAGCAGAAGCATTAGGAAAAATCAAAGATAGCCAGGCGATAGCACCATTGATTAGTGCTTTGCACGATCAAGATCCTTTGGTGCGTACTCTTGCCACAGAAGCATTAGGAGAGATTTCTAGTTCTGAAATACTTCCTGAAATGTGGAAGTTACGATTAACAGGGGTAGACGATGCAAAGCATGTCATTTCCAAGATTCAAGAGCGTTACAAGTTTTATAACCATAAAATTTTTCATTCCCCTTCAATTGAAAACGCAACTCAAACAGAATTGAAAATAATGAAATACCAAGACTTTCAAATATTAGTTGATAAAAATCACCAAATTCGCGCCTCTTCAGAACAAGGTGATGTTTCGGCTGAATTCCGCTTAGACATGAACGAAATTGAACTAGCCTTAGAACTGATTGAGTTGAACAAAACAAATGATAAATTACTCAAAAAATTAGGAAACCAACTTTACCAAGCGCTGTTTCCCAACCAAATTAACGCTCGCTTCCATGCCACAATAGCAGGGGCACAAGCAAAACAAGAAAGCGTTCGTTTGCGCTTAATATTTCAATCTCCCCAATTAGCCGCACTCCCCTGGGAATTCCTCTATGACGCAGAAACCAATACCTTTTTAGGAAACAACATCCAAACAGTGCTTTCTCGCTATATTGATGTTCCTCTGCTAAAACGCGATATCAAAACCGCTAAGTTACCCCTAAAAGTGCTACTCGTCATTTCATCTCCTACTGACTTAGCTCCATTAGACGCAACTGGCGAAGCAACGCTGATTAACTCAGCGCTGGAAACACACATCAACGCAGGTCAAATAGAATTAGATATTATCAAAGAAGCTACCACCCGCAACATTAATCAAAAGCTACGCGAAAAATCCTATAATATATTCCACTTCATCGGGCATGGTGTTTTTAAAGACAACAAAGGCTACATTGCCCTAGAAGATGACAATAAGCAAGCTAAATTGATGGATGAAGAAAGTTTCGCCAATTTCTTCTTAGGCTACCGTAGCTTGGGGTTAGCTGTACTCAATTCCTGTCAAGGCGCAGAAGTGTCAGAACAGCAAATCTTTGCCGGAATCGCACCCAATCTCGTACAACGAGGAATCCCTGCGGTAGTGGCGATGCAATATTCTATCCGTGACACCACCGCCAAGATTTTTGCTGATGAATTTTACCGCACCCTGGCTCTCGGCTATCCTGTAGACGCTGCTATCCAAACAACCCGCAACGCCATCTCTCAAGAAATCGGATTAAATCAACGCGATTTTGCTACACCAGTACTTTATATGCGTGCAAAGGATGGCATCATCTTGGATTTTCACAGATAATATCTCGTCGATAACGCACGCTACTAGCGTGACACGCCTAAAATGTTGCAAAAAAATAGACCTCTTGCATGAATCTTTACCCTCACCCTAAATCCCTCTCCCATGCTTGGGAGAGGGACTTTGATATCGGCTCCCCTTCTCCCGAAATTGGGAGAAGGAGCTGGGGGATGAGGGTAAGTTTTGTATTCGTGCAAGAAGTATAATGTAGGTTGGGTTGACGTAAGGAAACCCAACCCCAGCATCTATATTGAGTTTCTGAAATTTATGTTGGGTTGCGCTGCGCTTAACTCAACCTACTCACCTTACATATACTGTTTTCAGCCGATGCATTAACAATGTAGGGCGATGCATTAACAATGTCAGCCTATGCATTCAAGATTGCCTTGTTTATGGGTAATTATTTTGCTTGCGTTGCACAGCTTGCCGATAGGCATCGCTAATATACTGATTATTCATACAGCTTCAGCAACAATATTAGCTTTTAATCAGTCAAATTATTCAATCAACGCTGATTTTCAAGACAAGCTAAAAGCTGTGTGTAACACCTCCCAATTGATTCAAGCCTTGCAAGATCCTGATTCTAAGGTGCGTAAAAATGCCGCAGAAGCATTAGGAGAAATCAAAGATAGCCAAGCAGTAGCACCATTGATTCATGCTTTGCAAGATTCTAATTTTTGGGTACGTAGTAGTGCCGCAGCAGCATTAGGAAAAATTCAAGATAAACAAGCTGTAGTACCATTAATTCAAGCTTTGCACGATCCTGATTCTGATGTGCGTAGAACTGCCGCAGAAGCATTAGGAGAAATCAAGGATAACCAAGCAGTAGCACCATTAATTCAAACCCTGCAAGATTCTGATTTTTGGGTGCGTAGATATGCCGCAGAAGCATTAGGAAAAATTCAAGATAGCCAAGCAGTAGTACCATTAATTCAAGCTTTGTACGATCCTGAGTCTTGGATACGTAAATATGCGGCAAAAGCATTAGGTAACTTCAAAAGCAGCCAAGTGCTAACATTATTAATTGAAGCGTTGAATGCCCAAGATTCTGATGTGCGTAGCAGTGCCGCACAAGCACTAGGAAAAATTCAAGATAGTCAGGCGGTAGCAGCATTGATTCAAGCTTTGCACGATCCTAATGATGGGGTGCGTTGCGCTGCTGTAGAAGCATTAGGAAAAATTCAAGATAGTCAAGCGGTAACAGCGTTGATTCAAGCTTTGCACGATCCTGATTATTGGGTGCGTTGCACTGCCGTAGAAGCATTAGGAAAAATCAAAGATAGCCAAGCGGTAGCAGCATTAACTCAAGCTTTGCAAGATGATGATGCTGATTTGCGTTTTAGTGCTATTTATGCATTAAGAAAAATTCAAGATAGTCAAGCGGTAGCATCATTGATTCAAGCTTTGCAACATCCTGATTCTGAGGTACGTAGAATTGCCGCAAAAGCATTGGAAGAAATCAAAGATAGTCAGGTGTAGCACCAGTTCCATTGCCTCAAAGAGGGTTCCCGCAGGGTAGAGTTGCGATCGCAATGACTGTAAATATTCTTGCTCATCTACTTAACACACACTGAGAAACAGCAAATGCGATCGCTCATCCCATATACTGCATTAAGCCGCTAGCCTGCGGCTACGACTTGCAAGTATATGTATTAGCATCACAGCCCGACGCGTTAATATAACAGACCGATGTTTTGGCATCACAGCACGGCGCGTTAATATAACAGACCGATGTTTTAACATCACAGCGCGACGCGTTAATATAACAGACCGACGCGTTAACATAACAGCCCGATGTTTTAATATTGCAGGCGGCTGTCTTTTGACCAACGCCAAACTAATTTACTACATTAATTCTACGTGCAATTGCTCAGACACCAGCTTTCGCACTGACTGCGATCGCATTTTTATCTCTGCGTTGAGGCGATGAGGAAGGAAAGCAATCTGTCCTCTCGCTTGCCATCTCAACAATGCAATAGATAGCAGATATTTGACTGTAAGACGAATGATTCAACAAATTTATTGTTGTAGTATAATTGTAATACAAACTCAAACTGATTGCGCAAATGAATGAGGCGTTCAAGGGGCAATAGCCTGAGATTTTATCATTCCTAAATTTATGTGCTAGAAATGTGGGCACGCGATCGCGCTGTAATTCTTTGTAATATGGCTATTTTTAACCATTTTTTGGATATCTACAGTTTTTTTAGGCTGTATTAAGGCAATATCACACAAAACAAAAAACAATAAATTATCGGAAAAATTATCATAACCATGACACCAGCAGACCTCAAAGCTTACCTTGATAACTTATTGAGTAAAAATCTATCTCTCAGTACGATGATTTGGGGCGCGCCTGGGATTGGTAAATCTAGCATTGTGGCTCAACTTGCGCGCAAACATCAAATCGATTTTGTGGATGTGCGCCTGTCTCAACTTGCGCCTACAGACTTACGCGGTTTACCTGTAGCTGAAAACGGTATTTCTAAATGGTATCCGCCGGAATTTTTACCTCGTGATAGTAAAGGTATTCTATTTCTCGATGAATTAAATATGGCTCCCCCAGCGATGCAAGGTGTAGCGCAACAGCTAATTCTTGACCGTCGCGTTGGCTCCTATGTAGTACCGGAGGGTTGGTTTGTCTGGGCTGCTGGCAACCGTAAAGAAGACCGTGCAGCCGTGTTTGATATGCCTTCGCCCTTAGCTAACCGCTTTTTGCACCTGCAAGTCGAAGCGGATTTTGATAGTTTCAAAGCATACGCTCTATCTACAGGAGTTCACGAACAAATAATTGCTTTTCTTTCTTTCCGTCCCAGCTTGTTGCATAAAATCGATCCTCAGCAGCCATCTTGGCCTTCCCCCCGTTCTTGGGTAATGGCGAGTCAATTACACGCAGCCGGACTGGATATTACACCTGCTGTAGGGGTGGGAACAACTGCGGAATTTAATGCTTTCATTGCACTGTATCAAAACTTACCTGATTTAACTGATATCTTTTTGGGTAAAGCCGAGCAAATTAAATTTCCGACTGAACCATCTGCTCGTTATGCAACAACTATAGCTCTAGCCCTCCGCGCCGAATCAGCGAACCACGCACACAACGCCTTCACCTGGATTTCCCAAGCAGCAGCAATGGAATGGGTACAGTTATTTGCAACGGATTTATTCCGCAGTATGCGCAGTAAAAAACAAATTGGTGCGTTAGCGCAGTTAGTACAAAAAGACCCCAAACTTCAAAAATTTATGCAGGACTTTCAAGAGTTGATGGGGCTATGAGGGAGTGTGGGGAGTGTGGGGAGTGTGGGAAGTGTGGGGGGCGTGGGGAGAAATGACCAATGACTAATGACAACTTAGAAAAATTAATTAGCGCTTCTATGCTGCGGTTGCGAATGAAGTCGCCGTTTTTTGCAACTTTGGCATTGTTTGCACGAGTGTTAATTACCGAAAGCGTTCCTACTGCGGCTACAGATGGGGAAGATATCTATATTAATGCAGACTTTGTAAGTTCGCTCTCCTCTCCCCAACTCGACGGCTTATTATTACACGAAGTCTTGCACGCCGCCTTGCTCCATGTTCCCCGTTGTGGTTCTAGAGAACGCAAGTTGTGGAATGTCGCTGCTGATATTGTAGTTAATGGAATGATTGCCCAGCAGCACAATTTTGAACTTCCTGCGGGTGCTTTGCGCGACTACCAGTTAGAGCATTTAAGCGTAGAAGAGATTTATGAACTGCTACTGAAAGACCATAAAACTTGTCCTCAATGCGAAGCTGACTTATTGCATGAAGCCGTAGATGGGAAATCTTGCGGTAGTTTAGATCAAGCGCGACAGAAAGCTTTAGAAACCCATTGGCGAAATGCGATGCAACAGGCGATCGCAGTTGCCCGTAGCAGTAATAATCAAGGTAGTATCCCAGCAGGAATTCAGCGAGAACTCACAGCAGTAACTCAAGCACAATTAGATTGGCGTTCTTATCTCTGGCGCTATTTAGTGCGCACGCCCACAGATTTTACAGGCTTCGACCGTCGCTTTATCTGGCAACGGCTTTACTTAGAAGCATTTGAAGGTGAAACAGTGCAAGTATTTGTCGCTGTTGACACCAGTGGTTCTGTAGGCGAGTCAGAACTGCGGCTTTTCTTCAGCGAGGTTGTAGGAATTCTCAATTCTTACCCTCATCTTAAGTGTCAACTTTATTACGTTGATGCCGAAGCTTATGGCCCTTATGAACTTACCACAGATAGTCCCCTTCCCAAACCTGTAGGTGGTGGTGGAACGTCTTTTGTTCCTTTCTTTGATAAAGTCAACGAGCAACATGACTGGTACAGTAGTGGTGTTTGTGTTTACCTCACAGATGGCTATGGTACATTTCCTCAACAACCACCAACTCTCCCCGTGTTGTGGGTAGTTACTCCTGGTGGGCTAGACTTAGAACAATTCCCCTTTGGTGAAGCTGTAAGACTATTGTCTGTATAGTCAAAACATCTTTTTGTTGGAAATCTTGCTATGTCAGATACTCCTGATTCCTTAACTCAAACCGAACTGCTCTCTCTACTAGCAGAAGGTGTTGCTGTTTGGAATGAATGGAGAGCAAATGATTTACAACTTTTAGAATGTATACCTGAAGAAGAATTTAGTGAATATTTAGCGTTGAATTTAAGTGAAGTCAACCTGAAGGGAGCTAACCTTAAACGAGTCAACTTTCGCCAAATAGATTTAAGTTGGGCAGATTTAAGCGGTGCAGATTTAAGTGGAGCTAAACTCTACAAAGCTAACCTTAGCGGCGCAAATTTGAGTGGTGCAAATTTGAGTAATGCAAATCTCAATGGTGCAAACTTAACTGCGGCTATTTTGCAAAGTGCAAATCTTGATGGTGCAAACCTCAGCCGCACAGATTTAAGTGAATTTGATTTTAGCCAAGCTATCCTGCATAAAGTAAATTTTTTGAAAGCCAATCTCACCAAAGCTAACTTTAGAAAAGCGAATCTTAGTAAATGCAAATTTACTTATGCAAATTTAGAAGCAGCCGACTTTCACCAAGCCGATATGAGTGGCGCAAAACTAGGCGGAGCTAAGTTAATTAGAGCTAATCTCAGCGAATTAAATCTGACTGGATTAAACTTGAGCAGAGCAGATTTAAACGCTGCCAATCTTACCAAAACTAATCTCATAGCAGCAAACCTGAGTGGTGCAAATTTATATGACACAAAAGTTAGTGGCGCAAAATTTAACAAGGCTAATTTGTTTAATATCATCCTGCTAGCACCTGACCTCAATGAAGCTGAATTAAGCGGAGCTAATTGGAAAAACTCTCAGCTTTGGGGATTTAATTTTAGTGGATTTAATCTTAATGGTATTAACTTCAGCGGTACAAAACTCAGAGAATCAAACTTTTACAAAACAAATCTAATTGGCGCTGATTTCAGTCAAGCAGATTTACAAAGTGCAAATTTTCAAGAAGCAAACCTTTTAGGTGCTGACTTCAACCGAGCAAATCTGATGAATGCAAACCTCTTAGGTGCAAATATCTTAGGTGCTGAACTTAGTAGCGCTAGATTAACAGGTGCAATTATGCCCAATGGGACGAAGTATAAGTAAGATGAGGGAGTATGGGGAGTGTGGGGAGTGTGGGAAGGAAGGACAGAAATGCCCACCAATGACAAATGACAACTGACAAATGACTAAGCAACAACGTTGCATTGTTTGCAAAGCAACTTTTTCACAACCACATAACTTTTACACTGGACTCTGCGTTGAGTGTGGGAATCTCAACTACAGCAAACGTCAGCAAACTGCTGATTTGCAGGGGATGATAGCTGTTGTCACAGGCGCTAGGGTAAAAATTGGCTATGCTGTAGCCTTGAGATTGTTGCGAGATGGTGCTGCTGTGATAGTGACAACTCGCTTTCCTCACGATGCAGCGAAACGATTTGCAGCTGAACCAGATTTTCAACAATGGCGAAATCGTTTGCAAATTTATGGGCTAGATTTACGTCATCTCCACAGTGTTGAACAATTTACTCAACATATCCTGAAATTTTATCCTCGACTCGACATCATTATTAATAACGCCGCGCAAACAGTACGCCGTCCGCCTGCTTTTTATCAGCATTTAATTGAGTTTGAATCATTACCTTTGCAGAATTTGCCTCCAGAATTGCAAGCTTTGGTTAGTCATACTCGTACATCAGATAATTTGACTCCAGGGTTAACCAATCAAGAAGTACAATCAGAAAACTCAGCTTTTCTCTCGCAAATTCCCCTGATTCCCGAAGATAAGGAAGATAATTCCGCTTTATTTCCCCCAGGAATGTATAGCGAAGATGGACAACAGCTTGACCTGCGCCCGTTTAATAGCTGGTTGATGAAAGATGATGAAGTGAGTATTTTGGAATTATTGGAAGTGCATATAATTAATGCGATCGCACCTTTTGTCATTAATAGCAGACTCAAGCCTTTAATGAGCCACCAAAAAGAAAACTCCAAATATATCATCAACGTTTCTTCAATGGAGGGACGATTTAACGACGTTGATAAACCTTGGCGACATCCCCACACCAACATGGCAAAAGCTGCACTCAATCAAATGACTCGCACCTGTGCCAAAGAATATGCGAAACACCGTATTTTTATGAATGCAGTAGACCCAGGATGGATAAGCTTTCAACATCCTTATCAGCAAGCAAAATCCATGCAAGAACGCGGTGTAAATCCGCCCTTTGATATTATTGATGCGGCTGCACGCATATGTGACTCCATTTATTTGGGAATCAATGAAGGAAAAACCCCTTTTGCTAAATTATTCAAAGATTATATGGAAATAGACTGGTAACACGAACGGAGACGCGAGGACGTGGAGAAATAACTAATGACAAATGACCAATGACTCTTCCAAGGCAGTGTAGCTTAATGGTAAAGCGCGTGTCTCATAAACACGAATGAAAACCGTTTGATTCGGTTCATTGCTACCAGCAACGTAGTTCAAACAGTAGAATTCCTTGGAGTTTACCGGGAGATGCGGGTGCGAATCTCGCCGTTGCTATTTTTGTGACAATAGGATATCTATTTACCTGGCAGTGTAGCTTAATGGTAAAGCGCGTGTCTGCTAAACACGAATGAAAACCGTTTGATTCGGTTCACTGCCACCAGCAACGTAGTTCAAACAGTAGAATTCCTTGGAGTTTACCAGGAGATGCGGGTGCGATTCCCGTCGTTGCTATGATTTGAGAGAGTAGGGTATGAATTTACCTGGCAGTGTAGCTTAGTGGTAAAGCACCTCCCTTTCACGGAGGTGACAACCGTTTGATTCGGTTCGCTGCCACCAGCAACGTAGTTTAAATAGTAAAATTCCTTGGAGTAGACCAGGAGATGCGGGTGCAATTCCCGTCGTTGCTATGCAGAATGTATGATTTCGTCTACTGCTGCACAAGCTTTGTGGAAGCGTTCTTCCCAGGAACCGCTAATGAGAACGTAGCGCCTATTTCGCGATCGCAATTCTTGAATACAGCGATCGCGAAATTCTATTCTCATATGAGGTAGGTAGCGCTGATTATCATCAACCCAAGGCACATCTACATCTAGCACCAGATACAAATCATACTGGCGCTGTTCTGCTTCACGATAAATCCACTGAGGGCATTTACCAAACAGCACATCACTCCAAATGGTAGTTGTTATCAAGTCAGTATCGCAGAACATGACGCGGTTTGCCTGCCTAGCTAATGCATCTTCAGAAGCAATCTGTCCCCTAGCAATCATTTCGATGTCTGCAAAATCACATCTACCTTCTTTAGGATCTAGCCAACCACGGGCATACTCGCTAACGTAAACTGTGTTGTAATGCGCTGCCAAATTCTGCGCCAAGGTTGATTTACCTGTAGATTCCGGCCCGAAGATGCAAACACGGCGCAGGAAATAAGGACGGACACAAGGCGGGATATAATGCCAGTGAGCGATCGCATTCTCTCTTACCTTCGTTCCTGAAATTGGAACAAGACTACGAGCCTGGTCTACTGGAATATAATTTGCGCCCAATATTTCTGCCAACTTCCAACCATAATCTTCCGATGCAAATACATAGTCAGGGCCAGTTGGTAACACCCGGCGAATAGTATCATGCCAAATCTGCCAAAAATCCGGGTGTTCCTGTGGTTCTTGAGGATTTTCATCAGTTACATGCACCACATTCACATCGGGAAACATCTCTCGCATCCAACCATAGCGGAGATGTCCGGGAATTGGCTCAGATTTAATCGAGCAAACTAAAACTGTGAGATGGTTAACATAGTTGCGGGCAAAATCAACAAGGTACTGATGTCCCAAATGCGGCGGCATAAATTTGCCGAGAATCATACCAGTAGCCGCTTTTTCCAAGCCTTGTTCCATGTTAAATATCCCAGCACCGCTAACACAAGAAACACCGCATACAGCCCAGTTGTAGGGTAAAGTTTTTTAACTGCATAAACCCCAATAGCCAGTATATCTACTGTAATCCACAGTAGCCAGCACTCTAAAATTTTCTTCGCCATCAACCACTGCGCAACTAAGCTGATAACAGTAATGGCAGCATCCCAGTAAGGTAATGCTGCATCGGTGTAGCGATGCATAACAAAACCCAGGCTGAAACTACCTGCAATTGCTACTCCACCCCAAACTATTGCACCCAAGCGGGTAATACGAGTTACATGAAGTTCACCTCTATCTTTTCCACCATGTAGCCAAGCGTACCAACCGTAGATTTGCAAAAAGACATAAATCACTTGCAGAATTGCATCTGAATACAAACGGGCTTCGTAGAAAATGAAGATGTACAGAAACACCATCACCAAGCCTGTAGGCCAGCACCAGATATTTTCTTTAACAGTTAACCAAACACTGATTAAACCAAACAGCGCCGCAATAATTTCAATTTGACTCATTAGGATAAAGCAATAGGCAGTGGACAGGAGGTGAAGCAGTAGCAGTCTTAGATGCAACTTCGATAAACAAGAGAAAAAATTTACACTGGAATTTTAATGCTAAATTCTGTTCCTTCACCCAGAACAGATTTGCAACTCAGTTTTCCACCATGAGCTTCTTCAACGATTTGACGGGCGATCGCTAGCCCCAATCCTGTCCCTTTTCCTACAGCTTTGGTAGTAAATAAATGGTCAAATATTTTTGATTTTACTGATTCACTCATTCCCTTACCATTATCAGTAATGGTGATTTTAGCTAAATGATTCTCTATCGAAGTTGTAACGATAATTTGGTTAGTGTGAGCTTTGATTTGTGCAAAATCTCGTCCAATATTCGCCTCTTCTAATGCATCAATAGCATTTGCCATAATATTCATAAATACCTGGTTTAATTGCCCAGGAAAACATTCTATTTGTGGTAGATTACCGTAGTTAGTCAATACTTCAATTGCCGGACGTTGTTCATTGGCTTTGAGACGATGTTTGAGAATAAGAATAGTGCTATCAATGCCTTCGTGAATGTTAAAAGGCACTTTGTAATCTTTATCAGCACGGGAGAAGGTGCGAAGTGAAGTGCTGATATTTTTGAGCCTGTCACATGCCATAGTCATGGAATCAAGCATTTTGGGTAAGTCTTCTAAGCTATATTCCAAGTCAATTTCTTGAGCATGTTCTGTGATTTCTTCATTTTGCTCTGAGCAAGTTTCTTGATAGAGTTTTAAGTGCTCCACAATATCAGCGATAGTGGGTTTAGCTTGTTTAATACTGGCAGCAATAAAACCCAAAGGATTATTCATTTCATGAGCGACACCTGCAACTAAGTTGCCCAATGCAGACATTTTCTCACTTTGAATTATTTGTAATTGCGCTTGTTGCAAGGCAAGTTCTGCTTGTTTGCGATCGCTAATATCCATCATCACGCCATCCCAAACGATCGAGCCGTCGGCTTGCCGTTCCGGTCTTGATGCCGCCTGCACCCATTTCACAGTGCCAGAGGTGGTAATAATGCGCCATTCCTGCTCAAAAGCTGTGAGAGTCTCGGCAGAATCAATGAACGCTTGGGTGAGGGCTGGGCTATCTTCTGGATGTTCGAGCATCCGAAAATGTGCGATACCTGTCAAGAAATCTTCGGGTGGCACTTCATATAGAGCCGCGCAGCCCGGACTAATGTAGGGAATTGAAACAGAACCATCGGGAGCGAGGCAAAGCTGGTAAATCATGCCAGGAAGATTATCCGCCAGCTTTTGAAAGCGGGCTTTGCTGGCACTCAGTTCTCCTAGCATTTGTTGGGCTTGCTCATAAAGACGAGCATTTTCCAGGGAAATTGCGGCTTGAGCGCAAAGTAGATTGAGGAGTTCCACGCGTTCGCTCGTGAACGCCTCTGTAGTTAAATTATTCTCTAAATATAAAATCCCCATCAACTTGCCTTGATGCAAAATCGGGCTACACAAGATACTTTTAGGCTGTTGACGCACAATATACGGGTCATTGGCTAAAAGCGGATCTGCTGTCGCATCCATCAGGACAACAGTTTGATTGCTGTGCTTGACTTTGTAAATTAGTTTGTGGGGAATATCTTGACTATCTTCAACCCGAAGGTTCTGCAACACAACTGGCTGTGTTCCCTGGGAGATAGATCCTTTAATTAACAGGCGATCGTCTCGTAACAGCATTAATACACATTTATCAGCCCCCGCATTTTCGATGACGATTCTTAGTAACGATGCAAGCAATTTTTCCAGTTCGATTTCACTGGATATAGTATGGGAAGCTTTGAGAATCGCTTTTAAATCTAGGGTATCGGAGACACTGCTGCTAGAATTGGCAGAAGTGGAAGTGACAGTCCCCACAGCAAAGATAGTTTCATGAGTGGAAAGGGTCGAACGAGTTTGCTGTAATACTGGAGCGAGTAATTGGGGATAGCGTTTTTCTAAATCAGCGACTTTGGCTTTTGCACCCCAGCGAGCATAGCCATAGTAAGCTTCAATCATGTACTCCCCAGCAATGCGCTGTTTACCCCAATCTAGGTAAAACTTTGCTGCTAGTTCGTTGCCAAGGGCTTCATCCTGGATATATTCGTTGGCTTTAGCAAGAGAAATTGCCTGGTCATATAGCTCAATTGCTTCGGTTTTTTGTCCTAAAACTCGACATTTTTCAGCTGCTACCAAATCAACCTTATGCTGATAGTTCATTGGGGCATAGTGCGCCCAGTGCTGTAAAAGAGTTTGGTTTTCTGCTACTCGCTCTAATGCGGTTGATACTTCGCCTGAGCGTTGAGTCAATTGTGCTAGAGCAATCAAAGAATCATAGAAATAAAATGCAGGTTCGCCAACTGTACTTGCACCTCCCATGAAATAGTTTCTGCACTCAAGCGCAAGGTTGTTTGCTGCCTCAACTTCCCCAAACAAAAAGCCAAGGGTCAACTTATATGAGTAAAACATATATAAGCCATGCCAATCATTTGCAGACCGCAGCAGAGGCAGAAATTCTGTCTCTTGGAGTGCAGAGCTAGAAAAAATAATGGGATGCTCTGCAAAATCCAGTAAATTTAAAATTGCTTGCCAATAGATCAGACAGGCATTTGCCGATCCTAACTGCTTCAATTGCACTAAAGCATGATAGTAATTGCGTGTATTTTGCTCCAACTCAGCAAGGGGTTGACCGCAGTAAAAAGCATTCCGGCAGAAAGTTTGAACACAATATCCAGCATATTCAAGGTTGCCAATCTCTAGCCCCAGCGTGTAGCCCTCCTTCAAGACGGGTAAAGTTTCTGCAATGTGATAGTTTCGGTGGAGAATATAACCACCTAGCAGCAAAAATACTTCAGGTTTCGGTGCTTTATCATCGAATTTTGAAGCGAGATGCAATGCTAACTGGCCAAACTGTGCAGCTGAATCTATATCTTTCTTGATGTTACAGAGAACCAGACTGTAGCAAGCATAGTTAGTAGCAGAAACAGAGATGTTTCCGTGTCGTAGAGATAATTTGACGACCAAGGTCGTTAATAATGGATACAAAAGAGAGCCACAGCTGTAAGCAGTTGCCATGATACTGCTGGCGATTTGGGTAATGGCTATTTTGTTGGCATCGGTCATGACAGGGAGATCGGCAAAATCTTCAACTTTTTGGTCGTCAATGAATTCGCTAATTTCTTGGATTGATTGCTGAATATCTGCCATTGTGGGTGATTCGGTAATCTTTATCCCCAATTGTTGTAAGAGATTAATGCCGATGCCCAATACTTCAGTAAATTGCATTTGGGAAACCTTGGCTTGAATCCTAATGCGGTAAACATTGACCTTTTCTAGTAAGTCATGAGCCTGTTCGATGACAATATTAATGAACTGTTCCATCGCCTCAAAATCACCGCCCAGCATTGCCACTTCTGCCGCTACTTCATGGAAAGCGATGGTCATTTCATAGTGCTGTTGCCAAGCTTGCTCTCCCAACAAAGATAATCCCGCGGTGGCATATTCACGGGCTGCTTGATAGGCGGTTGAAGTTTTGGCTTTGCGGCAGGCAATTAAATTGAGTCGAGCTAATTCTTCTCGTTCTGTTAGTTGGGTAATTAAAGCAGTTCCGTGATTTAGTTGATTGACGATTTCAAAAATCCGGTCTTCTCTTGCTTGTGCGGAAATCTGTTGCAGCAGTAGCTTTCCGATTTGGTAATGAGTTGCCTGTTTTTGGTCATCGGGAATTAGGGAATAGGCGGCTTGCTGGACGCGATCGTGTAAGAATTTGTAAGAAACTGTGATTTTTCCTTGGTCATTTGTGAGGCAGTGCGTTGGGGAGACAGCGCTGTGGGCGGCTTTGCCGACTTGAAGCGACTGTTGTCGGGTTCCCCGACTTGTAGACGCGCTCTGCGCGGCTTCTCGCAGAGTAGCAACTGCCGTTCCCCGAAGGGGTTCTCGAAGAGTACCCGTAAGGGTCATTTGTTCGCTGTTGTCTAGTGACCAATGACTAATGACTAATGACTCTTGTTGATAAAACTTATAAATATCACCAATTGGTAAAATCAACCCTTCTTGCAAAGCTTTCCACAAAGCCGCAGCCGTCTCAATTTCTGATTGCTGCGAAACAATTGCCAAAGTTACTAAATCAAAAGAGTTACCAATACAAGCAGCTAACTGCAAGACATCTTGAGTCGATCGCGGTAATTTTTGCAGTTGCAAACTCATGAAAGTTACAACGTCATCTGTAACTGCTTGAGCCGTCACTTTTGATAGATTGCATTGCCAACAGCCTAACTCAAAGTCAAATTGAATTAATCCATCTTGATGTAATGCTTTAAGAAACTGTGTGGCAAAAAATGGATTTCCCTTGGTTTTTTGATAAATCAATACAGAAAGATCCCATGCTACATCTTCTGAACATTTGAGCGTGTCAGCTATTAACTTATTTACTTGCACTTGACTCAGTGGTGCTAAAGTAATTGTATTAATATTTGCTTGTGATTTCGCAATTTCATCCAAAGTCAACATTAATGGATGTCCTGTGTTGACTTCGTTATCGCGGTATGCACCAATGATAAAAAGATTACTTGTATCAGCCATTAATAGCTGCATTAACTTCAGCGATGCCGAATCTGCCCATTGCAAGTCATCCAAAAATATTACTAAGGGATGTGATGCACTTGTAAAGACTTGGGTAAACTTGTGAAATGATAAATTAAAGCGATTTTCTGCCGCTGTTCCTGATAACTCTATCGCTGGTGGTTGTTCGCCAATAATTCTTGATAGTTCGGGAATGACTTCAATAATTACTTGACCATTTTCACCAACAGCATCTAATATTTTAGTTTTCCATTGCTGAATTTGGACATCACTTTCTGTTAATAATTGTCCCATCAAATCCCGAAATGCCTGCACAAATGCAGATAAGGGAATGTTGCGTTGAAATTGGTCATATTTGCCTTTGATAAAATAGCCCCGTTGTCTGACAATCGGTTTATGCACTTCATTCACAACCGCAGTTTTACCAATCCCTGAAAACCCAGCAACGAGAATCATTTCGGTTGCGCCAAGACTTACTCTATCAAATGCTTGCAGCAGGGTTTGAACTTCAGTTTCTCGTCCATAGATTTTGTCAGGAATAAGGAAGCGATCGCACACATCCCTTGTTGCGATTTCAAAACTCTCAACCCTACCAGTTTTTTGGAGTTGCGCTAAACAATTTTCTAGATCGTATTTCAATCCCAATGCACTTTGATATCTATCTTCAGCATTTTTCGCCATTAATTTGCTGATAATTCGGGAAATGACCGCAGGAATTTTGGAATTTATTTCATGTACTAATGGGGAAGTTTGAGCTAGGTGACAATGCACTAATTCCATTGGGTCATTTGACGCAAAAGGTAATTCTCCTGTGAGTAATTCATAAAAAGTTACACCCAGAGAATAGAAATCTGTGCGATAATCAATCCCGCGATTCATTCTCCCTGTTTGTTCTGGAGAAATATAAGCTAGTGTTCCTTCCAACACATTGGGATTAACTAGAGTTTGTGTTTCTCGTGGTAATAAAGATGCAATACTAAAGTCGATTAGTTTAACTTGTTTGGTTTCGGGATTAATTAATATATTGCTGGGTTTAATATCTTTATGAATAATGCGTAGGCTTTGCCCGCCGCAGGCATCGCGGTAGAGTATATCTAATGTATTGCAGAGTGCCACTGCTATTTGTAAAAATTCCTGTAAAGACGTTATATGTAACGTCTCTACGTTAGCAAAATAATTTTTGAGAGAAGTCCCGCCAAAGTCTTCCATTACCAGTGCATAACCATTTTGGTAAGGTTCGAGGCTATAGGTTTGAACAATCAAAGGTGAGTTGAGATTTTTGGCAATGGTGTACTGATTGCGAAACGACAAGAGTTCATGGAAGCTGGGATAAGGATTTTTTAGTAGTTTAATGGCTACTGGTAATGAGTCAGTTTCTCGAACTGCTCGATAAACTAGCGTTCTGGAACCATTGTAGAGTTCTTCAATGATGCGATATCCGGGAATACTAACAAGAGTGCTAACCATATTGCGCTCATCATAGTCATTTATCGATCTAGTATTCCCAGAGATATCAAGTCATCTTTAAGCCAAAGGCAAAATTTACATGGGAAGTTTAATGAGAAATTCAGTACCTTCACCCAAAACAGAGTTAAAACTCAATTTTCTGCCGATTTTTCCGAAATTTTGATGATAGATTTCAGCATTCTTATCCTCAGTTTTTAACTAACCAATCGGACGATTGCCTGGATTTACCGCATGAATGTATTCGCTACCAGAATGCGGTCTGCCACGTTTATAATATGCTTCTTCTGGTTGACCCCAACCTAACTGCAAAATTATTTCTAAAAAGTTGGAATTTTCCCATTTCCATAAACTTGCCCATTCTGTTCTTTGAGCAATTCTTTCTACATCAAGTTGGTTAATTTGTTGATATTGTTTGCTGTTATTAAAACTCAAATATAAATCCATTTCTAATGTGACTTCATACCAAAATTCCAATATAGAATTTTTGGCAGATTGTAATATTTCTAAGTCAGGACTCAGCGCAATTAACTCACTATCAATTTTGGGATAACGCACAGTTTTACCTTTGACATTCACTTCATGCCAAACAATTCCTGACACTCGATTTTCTCTTTGATAGTCGTGAATGGCAGCTTTAAAATCTTGATAGGCAGTGAACTTTTGCAGCCCATCAGTTCTGATAAACTGGTCAATTAAAGGATTGCCTGAGACTGTTACTTCTAACTTTAGGCGTTCTCCTTTGAGACAAGCTTGACGTTCGGCTGCCAAAATTTGGATGAGTTCTTCGGTAGTATAAACCTTTGACATCAGAACACACTCTAATTAGTCATTGGTAATTAGCCATTAGTCATCTATTAAGGACTATAGACTATGAATTAAGTTTCTCTATTGTTAAATCAGATTATTTAAAGATTATCTCTTGGCAAAATTGGCAATGTAGTATCAGATATCACGAAAAATTTGGGCAGACCAATTTGGTCTACCCCCAAAGTTACTTACTTAACTCACTACTAAATTCATTGAAGGAACGCCGCTTTAACTGTACTGATTCAGTACGAGGTAGTAAATCAAACACTTCACGAAAGCGATCGTCTATTTCTTCAAAAGGTACTTGACCCTGCTTATTTAAAACTACTTTACCTGATTGATCGAACACTACAACTTGTGGCACAACTCCAGAGTAATAATATCTTGGATCGTTAGGGTCGTCAGTTTTTTGAGATGGGATCGTATCTACACTGACAGGGATAATCTCTGCTGCCTTACCGTAGAATTCTTGTACCCGTGAAATTGTAATGGCGTATTCCTTACAATCTTTGCTGTCATCAACATAATAAGCCAAAAATGCTGGTTTATGCTCTTTTAGGGTTTGTGCTAGTGTCTGCTTGGAAGGAACTAGCGAACCATTACCAGCATAAACTACGAAAATGTTGCCATCATAATTGTCATCCTTAATACCAGCAAACGCTGGTTGGACATTGAGGATTAACAAGCACGCAAGTAGCACCAGAGCTTTAGAAATCAATTGTTGCCAATTAGTTTTTTTATGTAAAAAAGGAAACTTTAAGCCATTCATCAAAAGAAACCTTGAGAGCTACTATTTTGTGAGTTTGTGCTGAATTCAGCAAGCAGCGCTGGATATATGATTACGTCCTGGCACCATTTTTTAAGATAACGCCTTTGGGGACGGGAAGGGGGAGTGTGGGGAGTGTGGGGGGTGTGGGGAGACAAGGGAGACAAGGAAGCAGGGGGAGATGAGGGGAAGAAGAACAAATGCCTAATGGCCAATATTCAATATGACTGGCTTTTTGAGCAAGGATTCGCTACACTCACAAAATTAATTTAAAAGTTAAGTTATTAGCTACTGTGGAAAACAAAATACAACTTATAGATAGATTCAGACTTGGTTTGGCGGTGTCGGTGGCGAAAAGCGTGACTTTTATGGTGCGATCGCTCCGTCTGGGTGCTGCTAGTGTATTACCAGGCTCGATTGCTCGTAAAATCGAACCTAGGCTGTTGCAATTATTGAGTCAGCAGGTAAAGCAAGGGGCAATTCTCATTGCTGGGACTAATGGTAAAACTACTACATCGCTGCTATTACGAGAAATTCTCGAACGCAAAGGCTACCGCGTGGCGCATAACTCTACAGGCGCAAATTTGGAAAATGGCTTGATGACAGCGCTGATGGACAACGCCAGCTTAACAGGTAGCTTAGATGTTGACTATGCCATTTTAGAAGTTGATGAGAATATTTTACCTAGGGTATTAGCACCAATTCAACCAAAGCTGATTCTGTGTTTAAACTTGTTTCGCGACCAACTCGATAGATACGGCGAAGTCGATACTATTAGTAAGCGATGGGGACGTGCGATCGCTACTTTATCACCTGACACTATCGTAGTCGCAAATGCTGACGATCCCACAATCTGCTATCTCGGTCAACAATTATCCCAACAGCGAGTTTCATTTTTCGGTTTGACTGAACCGGAGAATTATTTAGAAGCAATTCCCCATGCTGTTGATTCTATCTATTGCCCCAGATGCGGACAAGCTCTTGACTATAAAGGCGTGTACTTGTCTCACATGGGCGAATATAGCTGTGCTAATTGCGGCTTTAGTAGAAGTCAACCCAGCCTCAACAGCAGCGAATGGCCGCAAATTCTTGTCGGCTTGTACAACAAATACAATACCTTAGCTGCTGCCACTGCTGCCCAAGAATTAGGAGTTGATGAGGCGACTATCCGCGATACCATTCCCAACTTCCAAGCAGCTTTCGGTCGTGCGGAAGAATTGGAAATTAACGGGAAAAAAGTGCGGATTTTATTATCAAAAAATCCTGTTGGGACTAATGAAACAATTCGCGTAGTCACGGAAAGTACAGATAAAACTACTTTGCTAGTATTAAACGATCGCGTGCAAGATGGCGAAGATGTATCTTGGATTTGGGATGTAGATACAGAGAAACTAGTCCAGCGTGGAGGTACTTTAGTTGTAAGTGGCGATCGCGCTTATGATATGGCCTTACGTTTGCGTTACAGCGATCCCAATCCTGAAACTAATTTTAATCTAATTGTCGAAGAAGATTTACGCGATGCTATTAACACAGCATTAGCGCGTACACCCAACAACGAAACGCTGCATATTTTACCCACATATACAGCGATGTTGAATGTGCGTGAAGTGTTAACTGGGAGGAAGATTCGGTAATAAAGAATGGGGCATTGGGCATCGGCAAGAGTAACTTTTCCTTGTCCCCCTTGTCCGCCTTCCTTCCAATTTATTGCAACTTAACCGCTGCACGCTGAATTGGCAGCACCTCTTCTAAAGTCAACTCATGGTCAGCTGTTAGATGGCTGCTACAGCAAATAGTACTAAAGAAAACTTTTTGACCAACTAATTCTGAAAAATGCTTTTCTAAAAGTAAGCGGGAGGTAATATCTCCTAATAATTCCGAAAGGTCTTTAGTGAGTTGGTCTTTATCGTCACGGTGAACCATTCTAAATTTAAACTTGGTTTCACCTACTAAATCTTTAACAGCTGAATCAAAATTATCTTTCTTAGCTTGAACGTAAGCAAAAGATTGTTCTTCCAAGAACTTCCATGCTTCGGGGAAAATCTCACGAATTTTTTCGAGATGATTCTCAGTTTGGTAGACTAATGTAGCAGTTTTACAATCCATACAGTAATTTTTCAGGTTGTGAAACAAACCTATGCCAATCTGTAATCTTACGGCTCCACAGGAAAACTGAAACTGATTTTTGAAATTCCCTGGTAACTCTTTTGGGATTATCGGCAAAATGTTACTGCAAAACTGTTACATAAAATACGAATAAACATAGCAACTAAGCCAAATGTGCGATATGCTGACCCAAACTCTAGATATAAACCGGATTCTCTGACAATAAAGAGAAAAAAATATGAGCGATCTTAGTTAGGCATTAGACTCTATGAACTATGGCGGTTCTCGTTTGGATGCAATATACGCTAAGGGCACAGCATTGCTCTTATGTGTCAACTTAAGCTAAAAGCTATATACGGCGGGTGTTGTACAAAAACCCTCGCGCCCTCATCCCCTAACCCCTTCTCCCTCAGGGAGAAGGGGAATTGAATCTGTTGCTCCCCTCTCCTTCAGGGAGAGGGGCTGGGGGTGAGGGCAAAACCTTTGCACAAAGCGGGTTTCACGTTAAGTTGACACCAATGAGCATTGCTGTGCCCCTACGAATGGTCTGTATTCTATGCCATTGATAACTGCTATAAAGTTCGCAACCAAAGATAAAAACTTTCTCTTCCCTTCTGCCTCCTGCCCTCTGCCTTATTAACAAATATGACTTCTCAAAAATTTGAAATTACAATTGGTTGGTTATACCCGACGCTGATGAGTACCTATGGCGATCGCGGTAATGTAATTACTATAGAACGTCGCGCTCAATGGCGAGGATTCAGCGTTAAAGTTGTACCCTTAGATCAAAATACTACAGCAGAAAATATTAAATCTGTAGATTTGATTGTCGGTGGTGGCGCACAAGACCGCCAGCAAGAAATTGTTATGCGCGATTTGCAAGGTGCAAAAGCCGATGCTATGCGTGAAAAAATTGAAAATGGCACGCCAGGAGTATTTACCTGTGGTTCACCTCAGTTACTCGGACATTATTACGAACCCGGACTCGGACAGCGCATTGAAGGTTTGGGAATA
Source organism: Calothrix sp. NIES-2098 (assembly GCF_963875125.1). Lineage (NCBI taxonomy): Bacteria > Bacillati > Cyanobacteriota > Cyanophyceae > Nostocales > Calotrichaceae > Calothrix > Calothrix sp. NIES-2098. Next base: position 4,498,558 of record NZ_CAWNKJ010000001.1, on the reverse strand, counting down.
TTAGATTTAGTCTCTGTGCATCCTGGTGAAAATACTAAACGTTGCATCGGGAATTTAGTAATTGAAGTTACAGCTTCTCGCCTAGCGCAAGATTTAAAAGCGATGACAGGTAGCACGCCGTATTTAGTCGGCTTTGAAAATCACGGCGGACGCACCAAGCTGGGGAAAGTAGAAGCCTTGGGAAAAGTAGTTTACGGTTTGGGGAATAATGGTGAAGATGGGACTGAGGGAGCATTTTATCAGAATGCGATCGCAACCTATTCTCACGGCCCCTTGTTACCAAAAAATCCCTTTGTTGCAGACTGGCTAATTCAGACAGCGTTGCGGCTGAAGTATCAACAGCCAATTACCCTAGAACCATTAGATGATACTTTAGCTATGCAAGCACGGGAAGCCATGTTTAAGCGGTTGAAAGTAAATTTACCAACCCCAGCGGCGGCTAACGTTTAAAATACTGTATCTGTAGGGGCGGGGTTTTCCCGCCTTTGAAATTTGATTAGTGGGCTTACACTACTCCTCATCTTCACTGAAGCCGTCAAGAAACGCTAGCCCTGCTTTGTAAACAACATTGCCTTCGACATAATGTTTAGCAACTTCACTCAAAGCTTCTTTGCCACCATTAAACCAACGTTCCCGATTCAATAGTTGTCGCCGAAATCTCTGCCATTTAGTTGGTTGATTGGTTTGAATCTCTTCAAATTGTGCCTCAATTATTTCCTCTGCTTCTGCTTCTGTTGCAGTTGGATTTTCTTGTTGTATTTTTCTTAATATATCGATAATCTCATTTAGTGCTTCCTGAAAGCCTGGATCGGAAGCATATTTTTTGCCAATAACTTCGCCCTTGTTACTCTCAGTAATTTGAACAAATTCAGCTTTGATATTGTATTTATTATTGTCTGCCATACTTCTTAAAATTTGTGCGTCAAATTCATTTATAGCTTCTTGTCCCCAAGAATGTTGAGCCTTTGAACGAGGTTGTTCCAGAACTACATCGTCAATTAAACCTCGAACGTTTACCATCTCGTAACTATTTTGACACTGAATCTGATTTTGTTTGTCATCTATGAATTTATATAACACCTGTAATGGGTAAAAGTGGGGTGTTTGTTTACCCTTACAGTTTTGGCAATTGCAGGGAACTAGTGTTTTATACTTCAAACGTTCGTAAGAAGAGTGAATTTTTTCGAGTTCGTGCCTCACTGTCACTAACAAATCTCGCTTACGCTTTCCGGAAACACGAATCCGAATCTCTCCTTTGTGATAGCGATAATACTCAATCACCTCTGCCTGCGCTTGGTCTTTACTTAGGACAACACCGCTTCTCCAAACACAGTTTTGTCCTTCAATCGATGAGTGCATTTCAACAATGAAACGAGTCAAAATACCTTTGGGCATGAATTCATATTCATAGCGTAAAAGTAAGTTATCATTGTCTTTCCAATCATAATCTGGTTGATCTGGGTTCAGTAGTTGTGGTGCAATGTAAGTACCAGGGCTACTGGGAATTTCATAACACAATTTAAAATTCATCATTAACCGCAACAATTCTCCATGCATATAGAAGTACTTTTCTTCATTCCAAATACTTGCTAAATCATGGCGATCAAATTTACCCAAATTTTGAATTACTTTTGAGTTATCTAATACTTTATAAACAGCATCTGTACCCCAAGTTGGCTTGAGAATTACAGTTTTTCTTAAAATATCATCTTCTTGGAAATGAAGGCATACACCTAAATCATGTAGATAAGCACTGAGTTGGAGTTTATCTTCCAGTGTAGTAAACCCATTTTCTTGGCAGATAGTTAGATATTCTTGCAAACTAATATAGTCGCGGGAGTCTCGTTCTAGAGCTTCTCGTACTTTGATCCAAGTTTTGGGTAGTTCTGTTCCTACATGGGGTAGGTTACTAATATAATGCTTAATTTTATTGATAATTTCTGGCAGACCGCGATTAGTAGCAAGGTTAGTAGAGAGTGTTTCTTTAAGATTGGTAAATTCGCCCCGTAATTGTCGCTCGTTTATTTCACGTTTGCGCTCCTGCTTTTCATTTTTTATAATAATCAAGGGGCTGTTATCGCTTAAAAGTTCTACTACATTCAGCCAGTAATAAAAATCTGTGTCTTCTTTTCGAGTATCAGCAACAAGTAGATAAAGTGAGCGTTTCGTCAAGAAAAACTGGTGAGTGGAATGATAAATTTCTTGACCACCAAAATCCCAAATGTTAACTTGAAATTCTCTGGCATTTTCTAATAAGAAGCTCCATCGAATTATATCAATACCTTCAGTAGAGATTTCATCTGGCTCTAGCTGATAATCTAAGCTTTGAATTTTTTTGGCTAGGGTAGTTTTACCCACACCACCTTCTCCCACAATGAGTAATTTAGCTTCGTAGAGATAATCTGTTTCTTGTTCTTTCTGTTGCTTGTAAAAGTTCAGGATTGCTCTAAAGCCTTGCTTGCGGATTTCTGGTGGCAGCGACACTAAGGGATTTCCACCAAATGTTAGCCTTGTTAAGCGTAACTGCCCAAGTTCTGAAGGCAGGTTTATTAATTGATTGCTACTGAGGGCTATTGATTTTAATTTAGATAGTTGGGTAATCTCTTTAGGTAACTCTATAAGTTGATTTTCAGTGAGGTCAAGCTGAGTGAGGTTGGAAAGTTGACCAATCTCTGCTGGCAGCATCGTCAGCTGATTACGACTAAGATTAAGCTGAGTGAGGTTGGAAAGTTGACCAATCTCTGCTGGCAGAATCATCAGTTGATTTTCGGTGAGTTCAAGCTGAGTGAGGTTGGAAAGTTGACCAATCTCTGCTGGCAGCATCGTCAGTTTATTATCCCAGAGATCAAGCTGAGTAAGGTTAGAAAGTTGACCAATCTCTGCTGGCAGCATCGTCAGCTGATTACGGCTGAGATTAAGCTGAGTGAGGTTGAAAAGTTGACCAATTTCTACTGGCAGCGTCGTCAGTCGATTACTCTAGAGAACAAGCTGAGTGAGGTTGAAAAGTTGACCAATTTCTACTGGCAGTGTTGTCAGTCGATTATCCCGGAGGTCAAGCTGAGTGAGGTTGAAAAGTTGACCAATTTCTGCTGGCAGTGTCGTCAGTCGATTACCCCAGAGAACAAGCTGAGTGAGGTTGGAAAGTTGACCAATCTCTGCTGGCAGTGTCGTCAGTCGATTATCTCGGAGGTCAAGCTGAGTGAGATTGGAAAGTTGACCAATCTCTGTTGGCAACGTCTTTAGTCGAAAATTCCAACTGAGGTCAAGCTGAGTGAGATTGGAAAGTTGACCAATCTCTGCTGGCAGCGTCTTTAGTTGAAAATTCCAACTGAGGTCAAGTTGAGTGAGGTTATGAAGTTGACCAATCTCTACTGGCAGCCTCGTCAGTTGATTATGGCTCAGGTCAAGTTGAGTGAGGTTAAAAAGTTGACCAATCTCTGCTGGCAGCCTCGTCAGTTGATTATGGCTAATGCCAAGTTGAGTGAGGTTAGAAAGTTGACCAAGCTCTGCTGGCAGCCTCGTCAGTTGATTATGACTGAGGTCAAGCTGAGTAAGGTTAGCAAGTTGAGCAATCTCTGCTGGTAATGAAGTTAATTTTTCACCATAAAGATTAAGCTGTGTAACCCGATCCCTGGCAGCTTTTTTAATTACTTCCAGCAGTTCTTCATTTGTCATTAGAAATCCTTATGAGTCATGCTTGCTTAGTCACTTAATATTTACCTTAATAATTGCTCAAGCGTGTTTAATGCAACCAAGCTAGCTAAAACTACGCACATCATATTTATGATGAATTTTACATTATGTGTGTCTACGCACTTATGTATCTGTTGGATAAGTGCGATCGCCCCATAACAGCTTTATTCCAAATCAATTACTATGCAGGCTAACGGTAATATTCATCGCTTCACATGAACAGCGATCGCAAATAACCATACACCTCTTGTGACTTTTCAAGCTACTCTTGCAGCTTGTCGAGTAACTCTTGTAACTCTTCAAGCTATTCTTGCGACTCCTCAAGCAACTCTTGCAGCTTGTAGAGTAACTCTTGTAACTGGTCAAGTAACTCTTGCAACTTGTAGAGTAACTGTTGTGACTCGTCAAGCAACTCTTGTGACTTCTTCAAGTAACTGTTGTGACTTGTCAAGCAACTGTTGTGACTATTCAAGCAACTCTTGCGACTCGCAAAGCAACTCTTGTCACTTTTCAAGTAACTTCGCAACTGGTATACGTGCTTATATCAACTAATTTTAATAAAAAGAGGCAAAATTTACATATTTGCTGGCTTTCATTCCAGAAAACTTTTTATAGCTTCTATTTACAGTTTACATTTAACAGTCTCGAATACCAAGAGCGATCGCAAACGCAGGCTGGCTAAAAAGAACCGACAAAAAATCCTTATCCTAGCTAGACAACTAATTTCAATATAATTACAGAGGATACTTAATGCTAAATTCTTAAAAAGCAAGATGAAGTATGTAATCGGAATAATTATATTAGTAATGACTAACATAGGCATAATCCCAAAAGAATTAGACAAACAAGCCGATCGTTACTTTAACAATCAACCGCTAAAAGTATTATTTATTGGTAATAGTTATACATATTTCAACGAGCTTCCTCAGTTGACGCAACAATTAGCTTTATCAGCCAAAGAAACTAGAAAATTAGAAGCTGAAATGGTGACGGTTGGTGGAGCTACATTAGAGCAGCTTTGGCAAGAAGGTAAAGCATTAAGTAAGATTCGCAAGGGACGATGGGATTATGTTGTGTTGCAAGAACATAGCACTTTACCTATTACCAATCCGCAGTTGATGTACAAATACGCGCGGTTGTTTAACACTGAAATTAAACGCGCTCATGCTCAAACAGTATTCTACTTAACTTGGGCAAGACAGAATCGTCCAGAAACACAACAAATACTAAACGATTCATATATGAAAATTGCCAAAGAACTAGATGCGATTGTAGCCCCAGTGGGAATAGTTTGGCAGCAAATTCAACAAGAAAATTCAAACCTCAGTCTTTACGATCCCGATAACAGCCACCCCAGTCCAATAGGATCGTATGCGGCAGCTTGTGTATTTTACGCAACATTTTATGGTAAGAGTCCAGAAGGATTAAGCTATAAAACCGACAGTAAGAAATTGACTGCTGCACAAGAAAATAGCACTAGCGAATTAGACAGCTTAAAAGCGGCAGATATTGACTTAATTCAAAGTGTCGCGTGGAATGTTGTTAGTAAGTTTGATAGCCAAAAATAATTTTAAATTTGTCTATCTACTGCTCTGTTTAATGAGTATAAAATTCCCGAATTTTCAGCACTAATACCATTTTACTATAAACCTAATAGATATAGATTGCGCGTAAGGGCACAACATTGCCGTGCCCCTACCAGCGTATTTTTATCATAATTAAAGTGAAACAGCATAACACTAAAAATAATCTAGATATATATTGCAAAACTAAAAGCTCTCTACCTAGAGTACGTCTTTAGACATTGCCATGTGAATATGAATTAGCCTTCCTTAAGTATGACTCAATGCTGAAAAATTGCTGTCCTTGAGGCAGAAGATTTTGATGTAGAAAACAACTAATATTTTTGCTGAATTGCATAGTCAATCTGCTGTAGGTCTATGTACTTTCTTTACTTCTGCCAGGTTAAGTAGTTTGGAGACTTTTAGTTATGCGTTGGGAATTTGGGCGTAGAAGCACCAATGTAGAAGATAGGCGCGGAACTCGAATTTCGGCTCCTGTTGTGGGCGGTGGTATTGGCGCAGTAATTCTATCGCTGATAGTTGCGTTCTTAGGTGGCGATCCCAGTGTCATTTGGGATCAAACACAAACTCCGAGCGATCGCCCTTACTCCCAATCTCCCCAAACCCAACGTTCGGCGGCTGAGGATCGCATGGCTGATTTTGTGTCGGTTGTCCTAGCTGATACAGAAGATACATGGAAAAGCATATTTCAGCAACAAGGAAGAACTTATCAAGAACCAACTTTAGTTCTGTTTACAGATGCGGTGGAGTCTGCTTGTGGCTTGACGCGATCGGCTGTCGGCCCGTTTTATTGTCCTAGCGATCGCAAGCTATATATCGATTTAAGCTTTTATCAGGATTTGAAGACTCGCTACAAAGCACCAGGCGACTTTGCTCAAGCTTATGTAATTGCCCATGAAGTTGGACATCACGTGCAAAATCTGATGGGGATTTCCGATCGCGTGCGCAGATTGCAGAGTCAAGCCGATCGCGCAGAAGCCAATCAACTTTCAGTCCGCCAAGAGTTACAGGCGGATTGTTTCGCTGGCGTTTGGGCTTATCATGCAGATCGTTCCCGCCAAATTGTCGAAGCTGGCGATGTTGAAGAAGCATTAAATGCAGCAAGCAGTATTGGCGACGATCGCTTGCAAACTCAAGCCAGAGGTTATGCAATTCCTGAGACTTTTACTCATGGAAGTTCAGCCCAAAGAGTCCGCTGGTTCCAAAGAGGAATTCAAACTGGTAATCCTGCACAATGCAATACTTTTGCAGCAGCAAATCCTTAAACTTTCACAATCAAGCTTTTGATTAAAATGAGTCGAGATAATTTAGGAAATTGGTATAATCTAACCTCCGGGCAAATTAGTGTGAATGACAGCAAATTCCACAAATATATAGATGTAATTGAAGAGCAAATTCTGGGGCTAGTTAGTGTTAGCTCTTCTTTAGGATGTATGGGAACAAACCATCGGCTTTGCCAGTTGCCATCAGCAGTTGTAGTCCCTAACAATAGAAAACACCGCCCTCTATAAACAAAGAACGGCAGCTCAATAACTAATAAATTATTTTGTCCGAATGTGAAAGCAATTTTAAACTTTTACTTAGCCAATTCCTCTGTTAAATAGTCATTGCAATACACTCACCATTGTTTTCTTTGCCAGAAACATTTGTGAGTTTGTTTAAATTTTATTTGTAATATTTGCTGCTTTTTGTATTTGATACCAACAAATATAGAGGTAGTTGCCAACCCTGTTAACCACTATAGTTTTGCTTTTAATGCATTTCGTCGTATTCTGGTGTTTCCACGCGTCTGGCTTCCATGCGAGGTGGCAAAAACTCTGTCCGACGTACGGGAACTAAAGGTTGTGTAGGGCCTTGGTAAGGATGAATCACTTGGACAGTGCGAGTAGTACGCTGTTTTGGTGAAAATAAAGCTAACACTCCAGCGACGACAACCCCACCACCGATAGTTAAAGTCATACCGCCAACTGCCCAAACTATCGGTGAAGACCACCAAGGAGTTTGAGGTTGTAAAGCTGCTTTCTGGTTATTTTGTTGAGCAAACAGCTGTTGTTGCTGCTGGTTATAACTTTGGAATTGCCACTGAAGCTGTTGATTTTGCGTTCTCAACTGTTCGTTATCGGTTTTTAAACGCGCCATTTCCGACTTGAGGGCTTCGATATCCGCTATGCGCTCAGAATTGGGAGCCGCTGGGGGCTGATTATTGGGATACAGCGGTTGCTGATAGGGATATTGCGGTGGCATTACCTGAGATGGTAATACGTTAGCAGGCATCTGTGGGGTGACAGCAAAGTTAGGTTGGACAGAATTACCTGCCCCTTTGAGCAATAAGAGAGCTGCCAGTCCTGCTACGGCAACTCCGCCGATAAACGCCATACTCTCACTCATCGCTTCCGCCCCTCAACTGCGACTGAACTATCATCGTTTTTAACTGACACACTCTCACACTCATATTTTCTTGTTTACTTGATTCACTTCACATAATACCCAAACTATCAGCGATACTCTCAGGTAGTTTTGTTACAGCATCATATTTGCTGCTAATATTCAAGATTATATCTGTTAAATTGTCTACCAACCTGAGGTAGAAAAACTACACTGTTATATATTTTTAATCTAGTTTTCCTTTCGCATCAAGACTAGTATTTATACTAATACTACTCAGCCGCGATCGCTGATTTCAGACTTTGACAAAATTCTGCGATCGCATTCAAACCTTCTTCTGGAGTCCCTTCGGCCAAACGTTTCACAAAAGCGCTACCCGCGATCGCCGCATCTGCACCCCAATCTTTAATCTGACGCGCTTGTGCGGGTTCGGAAATCCCAAAGCCCACGCCAATTGGCTTGTCCGTAACACTACGAATTTGTTTGAGTAAATCTGACACTCGCGTTGCTACTTGCGCTCTCATGCCAGTCACCCCAGTAACACTGACAAGATAGATAAATCCTTGAGAAGCGCGCGCGATCGCTTCTATCCGTTCGGCGGAACTTGTCGGTGCAATTAACAATGTTAAATCAATGCCGATTTCACCAGCCGGTTGCAGTAAACCAGCAGCTTCTTCCAGAGGTAAATCGGGAACTACCAAACCCGCTACCCCAGCCGCTGCAATCTGCTGGAGAAACTTCTCAATTCCCCGGTGCAAAATCGGGTTGTAGTAAGTAAACAAAACGATCGGTGCTTTTAAATCGGGAGTAGTGGCTTGCAACATTTCCAGCACGCTATCCAATGTTGTCCCCTGTTGTAGCGCGCGAGTAGCAGCAGCTTGAATCACTGGCCCATCTGCTAGCGGATCGGAGTAGGGAACTCCCAGTTCAATAATATCTGCCCCACTGCGATCGAGAATGCGCAAAGCTGCTGCTGTTGTTTCTAAATCTGGATCGCCAGCTGTGATAAACGGAATTAAAGCACACTCTTTATTGCGTCCAAGAGTTTCAAAGCAGTGGGAAATGGCAGTCATTGGTCAAGATTCACTCAGTCAGTTGTCATATAGTATCAAACAACGGACAACGAACAAACGACCAATGCCCCCTCTAAATCTGAGTTTGTTTTTCTTGCTCAATCTCAGCTTGAATTTTTTCTAGTTCTTCGGGAGTCAATTCATCGAGACGCTTTTGGAAAAACGTTTGTTCATAATCTTCCCGCTGTTGATGGTAGGTCATTTTTTTCCCCACCGCACGGAAAATATAGGTAGCTAACCAGCCAAGCAATCCGCTGACTAGCAAGACTTGGCTCCATATCCCAGCTTTTTCACTATCTAAACCTACAAGCTGCAAGCCCAGATATGCTATGCCTCCAGCAACAAAAAACCCCAAGCCAATACCTATAGCATCAATGCGTCGCATGAGAATTATGACCTACCAATCTCGTTAAACTTCAATTTGTCGCCGCTGGGGTCGAAAATTTATAAATGGCGATAAAACTAACAACCCAGGAAAGAAGAAGAACACCAGAAAGTACATAAAGGTGCGCTCTATGGAACTAGCTACATACCAGCGCAGCTTCAAATAAAATAGAACAGCTACTGGGATGACTAACAAGTAAGCTCCAGCCAAAATCAGATACAGCAGGGCTACAATCATAATTTTTTTCTGAGATAGACAAGAACGTTCAGTACATCTATTTCCCATCATAGGCTGAATGCATATTCTCAGGGAAGTGGAAAATGGGGAATTGGTCAACAGTCAATAGTCATTCTCCTTGTCTCCCCACACTTCCCACACTCCCCACACCCCCCAACACTCCCTTGTACTAAAATTTCTGCTTGCAATTCATTATTTGATTGTGTTATCCTTGGAAAGGCGCGAAAAAAGCTATGGTATCCCAAAATAAATAAAATGGAGATGCCAATATTTAGGTAGCGATAAAAAATCCAAACCTAAAAAGCGATCGCAAAATACTGTTACTCTTTCAACAAGTATTGAGCGTAGCTGCCAAAGCCAGTACAATTGCTTTTTGCAAACAAAATTTTTTAAATCTAGTTGCAAAAAAGACACAATTGATGGTGGAATGTATGAGGAGGTATTTCCTACTTCCAAATGACAATTAGCTCCTAATTAATATTAGGGGGGTGTGGCGGAATGGTAGACGCTACGGACTTAGATAACTGAGCCTTGTTGGAGAAATCCTTCAAGTGTAAGCTCTCAAACTCAGGGAAACCTAAATCTGGTGACAGACATGGCAATCCTGAGCCAAGCCGAAGAAAAAGCTAAGTGCCAAGTTTTGAGTACTGAGTAAATTCGGAAGGTGCAGAGACCCGACGGGAGCTACCCTAACGTTATTAAGTCGAGGGTAAAGGGAGAGTCCAATTCTCAAAGCCGAAAGCTACTAAAGCTATTAGGCAGTAGTGAAAACTGCGGGAGAATGAAAATCCGTTGACCCTAAACGGTCGTGTGGGTTCAAGTCCCACCACCCCCATAAAAATAATTTGTAACTAAATAAGTTTCAGGCTAGGATTTAGACCTTGACTGAAACTTATTTTTATATCAATAATTGGTTTTTCAGAACAATAAAGAATTACTAGGCTCGTTCAACCCCGACAACGAGTAGGATGTTGTGCGAATAATGAGTAAAGCGTTTGACGAAGTAGATACACAATGGAAATTCTTCAGCTTTTTGGCAAAAGATAACAATATTTTAATTTGGTTGGTTCAATAGCTAAAAACGCAACTTTATGAGATAACCTAGTCGATCAAACTTAAAACAAAATTTGTATGGAAGACCCAATAAAATATATTGACTCATCTATAAAAAGCTTACATGATAAACTTTCTACATCTGATGCAGTGATAGAAATTGAAGTCCAAGAAGAGCTTGCTCATATTTTATCTATTTCCCGAAGATTGAAAAGTGCTTTTTTCACTGCCAAGCTTCAAGATAACAAAAATAAGCTAGAGCAGATTGAAGCAATCATTCCTAATCTTGATTTAGCAATTTGTGCATTACAAGGTAATCCTAACAAGGTTTTGGCTCAGAATGTTAGGAGAGATGCGGAATACTTCTTGCGGCAAATTGAAAATCCTTTTACTGCATTTTTCGTAAATAACTTTTTTAAATTTCTGTATTCTACAGAAACTCATACAAAAGTTGTTTTAGGTCTATTTTTAGCTTTACCCATTCATCTATTAGCACCGATAGTCTTAGCATATATACTTAGTACAGCCAATTTTTATTTAAAACCTTTATTTAAAGAACAATCAATACAGCCTGTAACTTCACAGAATATAGTTGAAGAAAAAAATCCAGAAGTAAAAAATCAAATTAAATTGACAGAATATGAGTTTTATGAAGCATCAGTTCTGTTGGTATTGTCAGCAATGTCAGGAGCAACAGGTAGTGTTGTAAGTATTATGTTGAGGCTGGATCAATATCGCAATCCTCGGTATAAAGAAACCTTACTTCCGATATTTGTAGGCGCATTCAAGCCAGCAATTGGAGCATTTTTAGGTATTTTTGTTTTTGCCCTCATCAGTTCTACACTTCTGCCTATTACAATTTCTAAAGATGAGGAGAAGCCAATTAATAGATGGCTGGCATTTTTAGCAATTACTTTTGTCGTGGGTTTTAGTGAAAGACTAGCAAATGATGTTGTTAGTCAAGCAGAAAGAATTGTACCGGGAAGAGGTGGTTCGCAGGAAAAAAGCGAAACTTCTGCATCACAATTATCTGCACCAAAAGAAGAAGATAAACAAAAAGATCGAGATTAAGCCAGCAATGTCAAGCAGCAAAAGTCAGAGAATACTGTGAGATGAGTGAGAGTGCGATCGCTTTCTGTGTGCGATACCCTATTGCGATCGCCAACTCCTGTTAACTCAAATTAAAGCTCATTCTTTAGTGTCTAGTCTCTGATTTATCGCTATCAGATTGCTATAGTTAGTACTTATATCTCTGTTGAATTCAGAAAAATTAGGTAGCATGAACCTTAAAAGGTGGCATACTCCTACACAGATGCTACGAAGTATGATTGTAAGGCAAATTTCGTTACAAAGCGTATGGTAAAGCTAAGTGGCACTATTTTCTCAGTAAATCGTCTCAATTACTTGAGGATTAGCCATTACACTGGGCGAGGTTGAATGACACCATAGGATACAAGTTACATGAGTCCAAAAGTCAACAAAGTATTCAAGCAGTCCGGGGTGATTCCTTATAGAATTCAAGATGGCAAAATCGAAGTCTTGCTAATTACCAGCCGCGATCGCCAAAATTGGGTAATACCCAAAGGAGATATTCCCAATGGTATGAGTCCACCAGATTCAGCAGCCAAAGAAGCTTGGGAGGAAGCGGGAATAATTGGTCAGATAAATACTCGTGAAATTGGTACTTATAGGTATCGCAAACAAGGTAAAAATTACCGTGTCAAGATGTATTTATTACCAGTAGAGCAGCTGAGTGAAGATTATCCCGAAGCGGGTCATAGAGAACGGCAATGGCTAGATGTGCCAAATGCGATCGGGCTGATTAAAGTTACGTCTCTCAAACGAATTTTCAAAGTATTTTTGCTAACAGATATCATTTCCGGTTGAACGCTTGTCATCGCAAGGGAAGCTCCGCAGGTTGTTTTACGAAGTGCGGAGTACTTCACAACAATAAAATTTCGGCAAAGTTAGCCTTCAGCAATAGCCCGCCATTGACGTCCATCCCGTGCTAATAGTTCATCTGCTTCCTTTGGCCCCCAACTACCCGCCGCATAGTTGGGAAAATTACGTGGGGGAAGTGCTTTCCAGACATCCAGAATCGGAGTCACCACACTCCAGCCCAACTCCACATTATCAGCGCGCTGAAACAAAGTGGCATCGCCAATCATGCAGTCATAGAGTAGGGTTTCGTAGCCCGTACTGGGTGTAGCACCAAAATAATCGGCGTAACAAAAGTCCATTTCTACTGCACCCATGCGTACAGTCGGGCCGGGAATTTTCGCGCCAAATTGAAAGCTAATACCTTCATTTGGCTGAATCCGGAGTACTAAAAAGTTGGGTGTGAGGCAATCGATAGATGTTTGGCGGAATAACAGAGAAGGAACTCGCTTAAACTGAATAGCCACTTCTGTTACACGCTGGGTTAAATGTTTACCTGTACGTAGGTAGAATGGTACACCAGCCCAGCGCCAGTTATCGATATTCAACTTTAAAGCAGCATAGGTTTCAGTAGTAGAATCTGGCGCAACTCGTGGTTCAGAACGGTAGCCAGGTACAGTTGACCCGTCGATCGTTCCTTTACCGTACTGTCCCCGCACCGTATGCGTCAGCACATCTTCGGGTGTGAGAGGTTGAATTGACTTGAGCAATTTAGATTTTTCATCTCGCACAGCATCCGCCTCAAATGAGACAGGTGGTTCCATTGCAATCATTGAGAGCAATTGAAACAAGTGATTTTGCACCATATCGCGGACAGCACCCGTCCCTTCATAGAAACCACCTCTTCCCTCGACACCGACTTTTTCCGCCACCGTAATTTGTATGTGGTCGATGTAACGGTGATTCCAAATCGGCTCATAAAGTCCGTTACCAAACCGAAAAACCAGAATATTTTGTACCGTCTCTTTACCAAGATAATGATCGATGCGATAAATTTGATTTTCTGCTAACACACTGGAGATATTTTTGTTCAGCGCCCGTGCAGAATCTAAATCATGCCCGAAAGGTTTTTCAATGATGACGCGCCGCCAATGTCCGTGTTCTTCACGAGACAAACCACTAGCTCCAAGTTGCCAGATGATGTTGCTAAAAAAGTTAGGCGAAGTTGCTAGGTAGTAGAGGTAGTTACCTTGAGTACCCGCTTCTTGGTCTACATGTGCTAGTAAATTTTCCAGGTCGCTATAAGTATTTGTATCTTCAAATTCGCCTGCCAAATAATACAGCCGTTGTTGAAATTTTTCCCACAGCTGCGCGTCTACTGGAACTGTGGCAAACTTCTGGATATCCTGACTTAACTTGGCGCGAAACTCGTCATTACTCATCTGCGCACGAGCTACACCAACGACTGCAAATTCTTTTGGTAGCAGACCAGCGCGTGCCAGATTGTAAAGAGCTGGTATTAATAGACGTTTGGTTAAATCACCCGCAGCACCAAAGATGACCATGACACATGGCGGTGCTGGTTGATCTAGTAATTCATTAGTTAGATTATTGATGTTTGCATCAGTCATAGCTTGATTTCTCTTGGGACTTCAGCGTAAGTGTTACAAAGCTCATCAATATCAGCAAATTCCTTCTCCCCTCTAGAGCTAAAAACGCTGATAGAGTACGGTACTGGGTGGAGTTATTTTGGCGATCGCAATTGCTCCTGAGTTTGATACCCGACCTGCATATTTTGTCAGATCTATTTACTCAAACAGTGCGATTACAGATAAATTTAATACTACGCTTAATTTTTTACTGTATTAATTTCTCTTAAAACTCAATACAGTTCAGTTAGGCTGAGATGCAATATTTCGTAGGGGCAGGGCACCGATAAGATTACTGTATACACCAAAAAATTGTGGACGTTGTGCCCCTACAATCTCTCTTAACTGAACCGTATTTTATTAAAACTCTCAATATTTACAGAGAGTAATAATACTAAAAAAATTGCTCCATCTGAGTTCTACCCAAATGGAGCGAGTATTTCTTCTACTTTTGTGCTTAAATTAATAAAATTCACTACTTACTATTCATCACGACAATCTCGCCTTTTTTATTAAACTTCAGCGGATTATTGGGAAAATCTTGATTGTTTAAATAGCGCAAAAGTCCCACAGTTCGGAAACGCTGATCGACTCTGGGAATTCCTTGACGATCTAGATGAATCGGAATAACTTTACCAGATACCAAATCGCCTTTAGAGTTAAGTTTAGCTTCTAAAATCATTGAATAACCTGTCTCAGCAGCGGTAGATAAAGTTCGGTATCCTAAAAAGTTGCCCAAAGAATAAGCAATCAATTTTCCTTTATACACCTCTAATGCTCTGGGAACATGAGGCCCGTGTCCAATCACTAAGTCCGCACCCATATCTATCATTGTGCGGGCAAACTTTAGAGAATTGCCTCGGTTTTCTCCATAGAAAAACTCTGTTTTATCCTTAACGTGTAATGCGCCTGTGCCTTCAGCCCCTACTTGCATTGATACGACTACAATATTGGCATTATTTTTGGCTTCTAATACTAGAGCTTTTGCTGCTGCTAGATCGTGAACAGAATTATAAAAATTATAAGTAGTAAATCCGATCATTGCTACCGGAATATTATTAGCTTCTAAATAGAGAATTTGGTTTTTATGACCTAATGTTTCGATACCAACAGCCGCGAGATTCTTGACTGTATCTTGAAAACCGACAATACCAAAATCCATTGCATGGTTGTTTGCCAAATTGAAGACATCAAACCCAACATCAGCAAATAGCTTGGCATAATCAGGTGGAGAGCGAAAGGCAAAAATTTGTCCTTTACTCATATCTTTAGAACTGTAAGGATAGGTAGTTAAACTACTTTCAAAATTCCCAAATAAAATATCAGCCCCTTGTAAATAACCTCTTACCGATTTTGGCAGCAGTTCATCGCGAAAGCGAGGCAATCTATGATTAGGAAAATTGGTTCCCGGAATTACATCTCCAACTGCTTTAATAGTGATTGTGTCTGAAGGTATTTGCTGATTTTCAGGAATAACGAAGGGAAATGGTAGATTTTCTGTAGGTGATGTTGCCGCATCTGAACGCTGTATCTGTCCAAAACGGATAATAATTCCTATACCAATACCCAAACAAAAGCAAACACTAATAAACCCCACTGAAAACAAACGTCCCAGCTTTTGATTAACCATCGTTTATTCCTCACACAATGGCATCAGTTTATCCCAAAAATTCAAAATCTTGGTATATTTTTGTCAGTTATTTTGGCAAAATTTAATACCAAAGATAAACCCAACACTTTATCTCTCCTGTGTTGGGTTTATTGCTGCAATTGCTCTCAATAAATCTGCGTTAAATACCGTGTTTTTACTTACCAAATCTCCGGTCTATATCATCGGCTTGCGATCCGCCACGAGTGGAGTTAATTCTTAACGATGCCCGATCTTTAGAAAGGTTATAGGTTAGAGGTTTGGTTTTAGCGATTCTAGCTTCGCCTTCTTTCGCCAAAGTTTGCGGTGGATATTTAATCGTTAAAGCTTTAATTGCTTCAATTCTTTTGGGTACAGATGGATGATCTGTATCAGCTTCCGAACCAGGAATTTGAGATAGCACCTGCATAACTCTCAGACAGCCTTCAGGATCAAAACCTGCTTTAACAGAGGCTATATAGCCAATTTCATCAGCTTCGGTTTCATGCTGTCTTTCTTGTGTTGCTAGACGTTCTTCTAGCTCTTTTTTCTTGGTTTCAATAATTAGATTAATGCGTTTTTGTGAATCTGCTTGGCGTTGCACGCCTTGATTTCCCAGCACAGATCCTAACAAACCGCCAATAGTTCCCCCAACTACACGATTCACAACTGCACCACCAACAACAGCAGCAGTTGATTCGTTATTTGCAGCTTGTTGTTCTCCTAAAACTTCTTTTTTGGCTTCTTCCTCAATTTTGGCAATCAACTCAGTTTTTTGCGCTGCACCCACAGCGAGATGGCGTTTAACATGATGACCCATTTCGTGGGCAACTACACAAGCTAATGCTGAAGAATCGCCTGCTAATTGGTCAAGTATACCATCGTACACAGCTATGAGATTGACATCAGTCGCAAAAGCATTGACATCATATTTGGGGATAGCGACTATCCGCCAAGGTCGAGTATCAAATTCATTGGCACGTGCAATCCGATCTACGACTCGGTAAAGAGCATAAAAATCTTCAGGGAGTTGTTTTTTAGCTTGTTCGTAGAGGCTTGATGATGTGGCTGCGGGTTTTCTTTGTGGGGTTGGTTTAGCTAAGACTGGTAGGGTTGCAGAGCAGAGAAACAGGCACAAAGAACTAGTGGTCAGGATGGTTCTTTTCCAGTTGAGCATTATTTACCGTATTATCTTATGCATAATTGATTTTTATACAATAAAGCAATTACGCACTGAAATTGAGAGCGATCGCTTTTTTTAATAACCTTGTGTTACAGGCTACTTTGAGCTTTAATCGGTAGCGTAATGATAAACTCGGAACCTTCACCGAGAACTGAATCTACATCAATGCTTCCCTGATGGCGCTCAATGATAATTTGACGCGCGATCGCTAATCCCAAACCCGTACCTTTGCCAACGGCTTTGGTAGTATACAGGTGTTCAAAGATTCTCGCCTTGACTTCTTCGCTCATACCGATACCGTTATCTTTGATGCGAATAACGACACGATCTTGAACGAGTTCGGTATGAATTGTGATTTGATGCGAATGCGGACGAAACTTACCTTGTCGGCGTTGCTGGTTGAATTCCTCTAAACTATCAATGGCGTTTGCCAAAATATTCATAAACACTTGGTTAATTTGTCCGGGAAAGCATTCCACCGCAGGTAAATTCCCATAATTTGTAATTACCTCAATTGCGGGACGTTGTTCGTTAGCTTTGAGGCGATGCTTGAGAATCATGATAGTACTGTTAAGACCTTCGTGAATATTAAAAGGAATTTTTTCATCTCGATCGGCGCGGGAAAAGATCCGCAGACTATTACTAATACTGCGAATGCGATCGATACCAAATTTCATAGAGTCGATGAGCTTGGGTAAGTCTTCACGCAGATATTCCAGGTCGATCGCTTCTATTTCCTCTGCGATCGCTTCACCGGGATCGGGAAATTGTTGCTCATAGAGATCGAGTATTCCCAAGAGGTCTTGAATATAATTTTTAGCGGGTTGCAAGTTACCTGCTAAGAATCCCAGGGGATTATTGATTTCATGTGCCACACCTGCAACCAGATTACCCAAGGCAGACATTTTCTCATTTTGCACCAGTTGTAATTGGGTTTGTTGCAAATCTTGCAAGGCTTGTTCTAATTCTTGAGCTTTTTGCTGCGCTTGCGCTTCCGCAAGTTTGCGTTCGCGCAGCGCAGCTTGCCGTTCGCTAATATCAATGACGATACCATCCCATATAATCGAGCCATCTTTTTGTAGTTGAGGCTGGGCAGCCGATTGAATCCATTTTAATTTTCCTGAAGGTGTGATAATCCGCCATTCGTGCCTAAATGGCGTTAAAGTTTGCGCAGAGTGAGTAATTAACTGCTCAAGCTGTGAAAGCTCGTCGGGATGATTCATGGAGTAAAGATTATACGTTCCCGCTAGCACTTCTTCTGGTGTCACCTCATACAACTCGTAGCAACCACAACTGACATAAGGTGTTGATGTAGAACCATCGCTAGCTAAACGAAACTGGTAAATCATTCCGGGGATATTATCAGCGAGGTTCTGAAAGCGGGTATCACTAGCTCGCAGTTCTTCTAAAGATTGCTCCAACTGCTGACTGTAAATCTGAGAACGCTGGTAGAGACGAGCATTTTCTAAAGAAATAGCAGCTTGAGTACAGATAAGATTGAGAATTTCGACGCGTTCGCTTGTAAATGCTCCCGTCAGCAAATTATTTTCTAGATATAAAATCCCCAACAGTTTGCCCTGATGCATAATTGGGGTACATAAAATACTCTTGGGCTGATGATGCAAAATGTAGGGATCGGCCATCAGTAAAGGATCGAAGGCAACATCAATTAATACTGAAGGTTGCAGCGTTCTTTTGACAGATTTAATTAATAAAATTGGAAGTTCCTGAGTCTTTTCTAAGGGCAGAGATTGTAGCAGGATCGGTTCTTGCCCTACTGCAATTGTTGCTTCCACAACTAACCTATCTTCTTTATTTAGGAGCAACGCACATTTATCTGCGCCTGCATTTTCTAGCACGACTTGCAGCAAAGTTGAAAGTAATTTTTCTAGATGAATTTCGCTAGAAAGCATCTGAAAAGAATCTAAAACGGTTGCTAAATCTAATGCCGCCGAAACACCACTGCTACTATATTTTGTAGTTTCTCTGATACTGTCATTATATGTAGTGGACATCTCCGTTGGGATAGTCACATCAGAAAATAACAGCATACTATCTGATTGTAAAATTGGAATAAGAAACTGTGAATAGCGTTTTTCTAAATGCTTAATTTTGGCAGTTGCACCCCAACGGGCATAGCAATAGTAAGCGTTAATTAAATACTCTTGAATTATGCTATTTTTGCCCCATTCTAAATAGAATTTGGCTGCCAGTTCGTTGGCTAAAGCTTCTTCATGGGGGTAATCGTTGGTTCTAGCTGTAGTAATTGCCAAGTCATAAAATTCAAGTGCTGCGGCTTTGCAATCGAAAACACGATGGCGTTCTGCTTCCACTAAATAAAATTTGTGCAGGTGATTTGCTGGCGCAGCATCAGCCCACTTTTTAATTTTTGCTTGGTTGGTAGAAACTCGTTCCTCAATGCGTTGTTGTTCCTCTGGGGAAACTTGAGGATAAATTGCTAAATGAGCTAGAGAATCATAGGTATAGAAACTAGACAAGATAAATAATCCTGTTGCCGCACTCAGGTAATTTTCTGTAGCGATCGCAGCTGAAACTGCCGATGCAAATTCCCCAAATAAATAATAAAGTACTAGTTTATTGCAATGAAAATAGCACAGGGCTGTTTGGTCTTTTCCTTGTTGCAGAATTGGCAGCATTTGCTCTTCATTAAAAGCATCTCCCACAAAATGCCAAGGTTCATGAATATCCGCCAATAAATTTAAAACCGCTTGCTGAAAAATGCGAATTTGACTTACTAGTGCATCTTGTTTGAGTTGAGTTAACTGCGTACAAAACTCCGCAGCTTCGCGATTTATTTCTATTAAATCTTGTCCAGCCAACCAAGAATGCATAATGTAAGCGATCGCGCAAATACTAGCCCAAGGTAAGTCTCCAGTTTCTAATCCACTTTGGTAGCCTTCTGCAAGCAAAGGTAAGGTATTTCTGACAGATTCTTGCTCGAATGCATCTAGCAAAGTTTGTACTTCTGCTTGGCGACCATAGAGTTTTTCCGGAGTCGGGAAGCGATTACACACATCTCGTTGTCCAATCGCGAAAGGTTCAATTTTTCCGGTTTTTTGCCATTGAGTTAAACAAATTTCCAAATCATATCTCAGCCCTAATGCACTCTGATAGCGGTCTTCGGCATTTTTCGCCAGCAATTTCACAATGATGTCTGAAACTGGTTTGGGAATTGCTTCAACTTTGAATTTGGAATTTAGCGAACAGTGAAGCCACTCGTTTGCAGCAGTCACCTCTGTAGTAGACTCTTCAAACCGAATTTTGAATTGCTCTAAAGGTGCAGGTTGTTTGACAATATGACAGTGAATCAACTCGATTGGGTCATGGGATTGAAAGGGAGGCTGACCTGTCAGCAGTTCAAAAAAGGCGATCCCCAAGGAATAGAAATCACTGCGATAGTCAATTCCTCTGTTCATCCGTCCAGTTTGTTCTGGAGAAATGTAAGTTAGGGTTCCTTCTAGAATATGTGGGCTTTTAATTTCCTGAGTTCCTCTGGGTAGCAGGGAAGCTATGCTAAAGTCAATCAGTTTAACTTCTTTAGTCTGGGGATGGATGACGATATTATCGGGTTTGAGATCCTTGTGAATCACCCGGTGCTGATGCAGTTCGTGGAGGATATCGACAATTTGCAGCGCGATCGCCAAAAATTCGCCGATTTCTAGAGGTTGTGTTTTGGTATAGTCTCGCAGCGAAATTCCACCAAAGTCTTCCATGATTAGCACATAGCTATTACCATAAGGTTCGAGGCTGTAATGTTGCACTACACCAGGAAAGTCTAGATTTTTGGCGATCGCGTACTGGTTGCGAAACTGTAACAGTTCTTTAAAACTTGGGTAATTAGATTTCAGATACTTGATAATTACAGGTTGCTGGTCGGTTTCTCGGATACCTCGATAAACAATAGTTTTTGAACTAACATGGAGTTGTTCGACAACTTGGTATCCTAAAATTTTCCATCCCAAGTCCAGCCCTGCGGTCATACCTGATTACCTCATCTGCACAATGGCTTTTTATTTATGGCTTTAACTATATAAGTATTCCCATTAATTAAGTTTTTCTAACTAGAATATGAGCCTGAAATCTGCATGAAATACTGGCAAGTTGTTGACCTATTAACTTGGATATAGCGAGCCAATTTGATTTTTGAAAAAATCTCAGTAAGTGTAGGGTATTACCTATCAAATCCCCGATCTGGTGGGTAGTACCTATGCGTATTTCAAAAAGCAGTATGAATCCTATCGTCATAGCTGCTATCAAGGCTATCGAGCAAGGAAATTAAAATGTCGAAAATCCGCTGAAGCGCAAAACGTGATGTGCACTATGTATCATACATACATTTTGTAAGTTCTGAAGAAAAATAAACGTTATTTCATTTCTCCATGCGATCGATTGGGCATCATTGTTTCCTTGTTACCAATTTATAGCTTGATTTAGCAAAATTTATCTGACGAGTAAATGATAAAATTATTACTTCTGCAAGTTATCTATAAAAAATCATCAGACTTTTAGTAATATGGCTAATTTTTTATGTTATTCACTATTAAACGAACATAGGATTTTACGCCTAAAAACTGTCAAAATATTATGACATAATTCTACATTTAAAAAATATCTGAGAAGGTTGGCATTACAGGAACAAAGCCTGCGAATTTTTTAAAAACTAGGTACGCTTTCATAATTTTTACTAAGTGCAACTGTTAATCAGTCTATCATTAAATGAAGTGATGAATCTAATTATACTAAAGTCATTTTGTAGTCTTGCTTAACAATTTTTATGTGATATTTATCATATATTTGTGTAACATTCTTTTAGAGCGGTACAGATTGCGATCGCTATCGGGAACTTACTTTAGCAGTACGGGAAAGACTGCTTGGAGATAAAAATCAGTTTATTTATGCCCTGAGTGCGATAAAAAATCATAAAAAATCAGATAAATAGGAGAAAATGTCATATTTTAAGTAATAAAGCTTAAAATCAGCTGAATGACACAAATTTCATAACCAATACCGAAATATTTTTGCTTACAGCCTGTGGGAACAAAAGATTTGACATTTGAGCAAGGGATGCAGGTTTTAGATCGAGTGTTACAGCAAAAACATTTAAGTAACATTCAAGAACTCGTGCTGCGTCAATCTTGGGAAGGTTACACCTATGCAGAGATTGCTGAAAACTCTGGATACGATAATGATTATATTCGAGATGTTGGGTATAGATTATGGCAGACTATCTCACAGGCATTAGGAGAAAGTGTCAATAAAAGTAATATTAAATCGGTATTGAGACGGCGTTTTTATAGCCTGCCAAAAGCAGAGTCACAAATACTGAACGCAGTCACTTCTAAGACAGGTCAGCATCAAGATTGGGGGGAAGCAATTGATGTATCTAACTTCTACGGTCGCAGGGACGAACAAGCAAAATTAAAAGCATGGATTGTCAATGAAAAATGCCGTTTGATAGCGCTGTTAGGAATGGGAGGAATTGGAAAAACAGCTTTATCTGTGAAGGTAGCAGCACAACTAAAGGACAATTTTGATTACGTAATTTGGCGTAGTTTGCGGAATTCTCCACCTCTATTTGAGCTACTCAAAGACATAATTTTATTTGTTTCCGAGCAGCAAGAAGTAGATTTGCCGGATTCTGTAGATAGTCAAATTTCTGTTCTGATGAAGTATCTGCGCTCCCAACGTTGTCTTGTGGTGCTAGATAATACCGAATCGATTTTAGAAAGTGGTAAAAGATTAGGTCGCTATCGTTCGGGATATGAAGGCTATGGACAACTGTTTCGCCGGGTGGGAGATGAACGCCATCAAAGTTGTTTGGTATTTACTAGTCGCGAGAAACCTACAGGTTTTGCACTGCGAGAAGGGGAAAGCTTACCAGTGCGATCGCTCCAACTTACTGGTTTGCTGCAAGCAGAAGCACAGCAAATTCTCGCCGCCAAAGGACTAGTAACTTCCGCAGAAGAAGCGAAAAAATTAATTCAATCTTATACAGGTAATCCCCTTGCTTTAAAAATTGTTGCCACCACAATTCAGCGCTTATTTGATGGTAATGTGGGGCTATTCCTCCAGCAAGCTCCGTTTGTTTTTGGTGATATTGTACAGATATTAGAGCAACAGTTTAATCGCCTATCTGCTAACGAAAAGCAAGTCATGTATTGGTTAGCAATTAAAAGACAATGGGTAAAGCTGATTGAATTAGAAGAAGATATTGTCCCCAGCATTTCTAAAAGAGAATTACTAGAAGTGCTGTTATCTTTGCAGGGGCGATCGCTCATTGAACAACAATTAGGTAGATATACCCAGCAACCTGTGGTCATGGAATATATGACCGAGCAACTAATTAAACATATTTGCCATGAAATCAACTCCCAGGAAATTGAATTATTTAATTCCTACCCAATAATGGAAGCTACCGCTAAAGATTACGTTAGAGAAAGTCAGCGGCGCGTAATTTTAGAACCGATATTAAGTTGGTTAAAAACTAGCTTGCGAAAAACGACTGCGATTGAGAAGCGACTAATAGAAATTACTGCCTTATTACGAGAAAAATTTGCTAGCAAACCAGGGTATGCTGGCGGTAATATTATCAACTTATTAAGGCAGCTAAATGTTGATTTTACAGGACGAGATTTCTCTGGTTTAACTATCTGGCAAGCTTACCTCAAAGATGTGAGTTTGCCTCAAGTCAACTTGCACAATACCAATTTGAAAAACTCAGCTTTTAATGAGGCTTTAGTAAAAATACTGACGGTAAAATTTAGTCCTG
The DNA here is from genome assembly GCF_963875125.1 of Calothrix sp. NIES-2098. NCBI lineage: Bacteria > Bacillati > Cyanobacteriota > Cyanophyceae > Nostocales > Calotrichaceae > Calothrix > Calothrix sp. NIES-2098. The sequence goes on along the minus strand of NZ_CAWNKJ010000001.1, from coordinate 4,475,022 downwards.
ATGGCAAGCTGCTGGCTACTGGGGATGTTAATGGCAGAGTAAATTTGTGGAAAATGCAAAATGGGCAACAACTGCGGAGTTTTGAAGGTCATACTGGCTGGCTTTGGCAAGCTCACTTTAGCCCAGATGGGAAAATTCTAGCAAGTTGCTGTGAGAATGGGATCGTTAAACTCTGGGATATCAGAAAAGGGCAATGCTTGCATACTGTAGAAAACGATCCCATTCGCAGTTGGTTATCTAGTTTCAATCCGGATGGCACATTATTAGCTTGTGGTAGAACAGATCAAAGCATCAAACTCTGGGATATCCACAGTGGTGAGTGTGTAAAAACACTTGAAAGGCAAGCAAATACAATCGGCCCGGTGGCTTTCAGTCCCAATGGACAACTTCTCGCCAGTGGAAATGAAGATAGCACGGTGAAACTCTGGGACTTGAGTACAGGTGAATGTCTCCTGACTTTGGAAGGACATACTCAAGCTGTTTGGTCAGTTAGCTTCAGTCCGAATGGCAGAACGATTGCTAGTGGAAGTGAAGACAAAACTGTAAAACTTTGGGATGTCAGCACAGGTAAATGCTTGCAGACTTTACAAGCACCACACATTGAATTAGTTTGGTCAATTGCTTTTAGTCCCGACGGTCAAATTTTAGCGATCGCAGGTGAAGCTTCTGTAATTAGTTTATGGGATGTCAACACAGGTAAGTGTATTACAACTCTCTCAGGACATAGCACTCGGATATGGTCAATCGACTTCAGTCCGAATGGAAAAGTCCTCGCCAGTGGTAGCGACGACCACAGTATTCGGTTATGGCAAGTTTCTACAGGACGATGCATCCAGACATTTCAAGGATATCCAGGTTTTATTGGCTCAGTCGCTTTTAGTGCCGATGGTAAATACTTGGCTGGTAACACAGGCTACGCTGTGAGAGTTTGGGATTGGGCAAATGAGAATTCCCTCAAAAGCTTTTATGGTCATACTCGTGACGTTATGGACTTAGCTTACAGCATTGATGGGCAAACCTTGGTAAGTGGTAGTCTAGATGGCACAATTCGTTTCTGGAATCTCAGTAAAGGGCAATGTCTAAAAATTTTAGAAGAACATACTGGGATGATTTTTTCTCTCAGCTATAGTCCCGATGGTCAAACTCTAGCGAGTGGGAGTGCAGACAAAACTATCAAAATCTGGGATGGCACAACTGGAAAATGTCTCAAAACTTTGGAGGGTCATACAGGTTGGGTATTTTCAGTTGCTTGGAGTGCTGATGGCAAATTTTTAGCCAGTATTAGCGAAGATAGTATTCATTTATGGGATGTCAGCACAGGGCAAATCCTAAAAGTATTGCCAGGAAGCTATTCATTTGTTGGGCCAGTAGCTTTCAGTCCCAACAGTCAAGTTGTAGTTACCGGAGATCTAGAATACAGAATTCAGTTTTGGGATATTACTACAGGAAATTGTTGGCAAACCTTGCAGGGACACACAGCCACAGTCACCGATGTCCAGTTTAGTCCCAAGGGCGATTTGCTTGCTAGTGTTAGCCGCGATCAAACTGTGAAGCTTTGGGATACCCAGACAGGGGAATGTCTCAACACACTGCAAGGACATAGTAATTGGATCTGGGCGATCGCTTTTCATCCGCACGGTAAAATTATAGCTAGTGGCTCCCAAGATGAGACAATTCGGATTTGGGATATCGCTACAGGAGAGTGTTTACAAATTTTGCGATCGCCCCGTCCCTATGAAGGCATGAATATTCAGGGTGTTACTGGTTTAAGTAACGCCCAGAAAGCGACTTTAAAAATTCTCGGAGCAGTTGAATGAATTTAACTACAACTTTTCATGCCCTCAAAGAATGGGCGGTTGCTGTCAACGCTTTAGAAAGTGGCAATACTATTATGTTGCTGCGCAAAGGCGGTATCCATGAAAAGAATGGACGTTTTCAAGTGGCACGCGATCGCGTTTTGCTCTACCCGACATTCGAGCATCAACAAGCTTTTCTGCTGAAACCTGAGTATGCTAATGTTGTAGCCCCAGTGACATCAGGCTGGCATCCGGAGATGGTTCGCATCGGTAGCTGGGCTGAAATTACCGATATTTTGCCAGTGAGCGATGAATCTATAGTTAATAACTTGCTTCCCTACCATATTTGGAACGAGCATTTTATTAGCGATCGCTTAAAATGGAAAGCTCGCCAACCCTTGTATGTTCTCTTATTGCGGACTTACAAAATACCCGCAGAACAAGAAATTCCCTATCGTACTGAATATGGTGGTTGCAAATCTTGGATTGATTTAGCTCAACCGATTAACATTCAAGGCGCAGAACCAGCTTTATCTGAGGCTAGCTATCAACAATTAGTAGCAGAAATTCGCGATATTGTAGGCGATCGATTGTATGCCCCATCTTGCTAATAAGATTCTCTAAATTTAACTAAACACAACTTGTAAATCTCAAACAAATTCCGGTCTTTTCCTGGGCTTATGTCCAAAATCTGCATACCAAGATTTTTAGGTTTGCTTATTAGAACTTTTACCAAGTTAAGCTTAAAATCCTTATTGCATAAGCGTTTTAGTAGCTCAATGCATAAAATCGCATTCGTAATACAATCAGAGAAAACCCATATTGTCAGAGAATCCTACACAAAAAACCGAGGTTTTTGATGAATCGCTTACTAACACCCTCAGAACACTTAATGTGGTTGCTAGGCTGCGATAGACCAATCAATGTGGTGCTGTCTGCCACGATTAGGGGTGCAATAAGTGTTAATCAGCTCGCAGAGGCTCTAAGTTGGATACAGCATCGCCATCCAATACTTGGTACAAGAATTGTCATCAATCGACAACAGCAGCCACAATTGGTTTCACAGGGAGTACCATCGCTCCCTTTACGGGTGATTAAACGCCAAAATGAAGAACACTGGTGTCAAGAGATCAGTGCGGAACTGCTGAGTCCTTTCTCTTGGAGTGAACAACCATTGGCACGGGTGGTTTTGTTGCACTCGCCTGATGTTTCTGAACTGCTAGTGACTTATCACCATATTGCAGACGGGTTATCTGGAGCTTACCTAATGCGAGATATTTGGTGCGAAATCACAAAACCAGGAAGTTACCGCGAGCCATTACCAGAAATACCCCCCGTCGATCAACTATTGCCTCCTGTTTATGGGGAAGGAGAAAAGAATGTCGTTGATTTTGATTGGGGGGTTAAGGTTGATCCAACTATTCAATTAGATGAGACTTTCGATGAAAGGATTCACGTACTCCATTGGTATTTATCTCCCCTAGAAACTAACAGACTAGTTGCTCGCTGCCGGCAAGAGCAAACTACTGTTCACGGAGCTTTGTGTGCTGCTTTCCTGTTGTCGCTTCATCAGGAAACAAGTTCATCAAAAGAAACTGAGATCAAATGTCTGTCTCCTTTCAATCTTCGTAATTATCTCACTATTGCAGTTGGCGAAAACTTTGGCGAATATATTGCTCGTGTGGTAACTTCTCACTCATTAAATCAACAGACTCAATTTTGGGATTTAGCCCGTCAGGTGAAGCATCAAATTAATCAAGCAGTGACGGAGAAAAAAATATATCAAGGCAGTTCCCAAGCAAAATCGTTTCTCTCTACCAAACCCAATCAGATTACTGTACGCCAGTACGCCAAGGATATTACCAGTTCAGATATCGGAATCACTAATTTAGGACGCTTGGATATACCAGTTCATCAGGGAGGATTAGAATTAGAAAAACTTTATTTTACAGTCACAGGATACAGGCATCAACCAATAATTGTTGCCATTGCAACAACTGGTGGAAAAATGTGTGTAACCTTTCGATATCAGGAGTCGTTAATATCTTCAGTCAGCGCACAAAGAATCAATTCCAAAGCTATGGAGAAACTACGTCAGGCAGTCGAATAATCTGTCATGGCGCGTATACATTTCGGAAAATGAGGTAGCTTATTGGGATTTTTACGCTCTAGGCTAAACATTGAAGAATAGCAAAATTTATGATAGATATCCTGCGGTTAAAACCGTTATTTACTCCTATTTCAAACGCAAGTTATTGATACCTTGGTGCAAGATGTGAGAACCCCATACCCTAATTTCAGATTTTTATAAGTATTTCAAACTAATGTAACCAGAAAAACAAATCATTTATATATAAGGTCTCACCCAAAATAGTAGCGATCGATACATACACTAGCAAAATCCGCAAGTACTATTAAAAAAAACTTCACCCTTGATGATGGGAAAAACATAGAAGTTGGTTGACGCTGTTTTTTTAGCTTACGGAAAGTGCCCGCTAGGTTATAGGGTTGTGGGTAATTATCTGCTCTCCAGCAGTATTAGATTTAACAGTTACCTCTATTAAGCAACAAAATTATCCCACAGGGATGAGGCGGGTATTGACAAAAGTTTGCCAATATGCAATATATGCTTAACGCAAAGGAGTTTACCATGCAGCGACAAATGTGCTGGTTATCTAGTTTTGGTGCGGATGGGGAGAAAATTTTGCATTTGCAGACTGCGCCCAATGAACCGTGGCGTCCTTACACAGCTTGTAGGGAATATGCAGTGCCAGACTATAAAATACCAGGTGGCTCAAAAGGTTGGGCAACTTACCAGAAATTGCTGAAGGCTGGCTGGACTTTAGTGCCAAGCGCGCGTGCAAATGAGTTTGTTAGCAAATATTCAGATTCAACGATCAACAATCAGTAAGTCCACAGTCTACTCAAAAACTGTGGATTTAATTTATTAACGCTTCAGAAACCTATTGGCGAACCTTCCCCACGGGGATCGGCTGCTCCCTCTAGCGTGTTATCTGCTGTTACAACGATCGCATTAGCATTACCCCAAGGAGTTGTTTCCTTAATGTTGTGTCCGCGATTCCGCAACTCCTGTAGAGTGACAGCATCCAAACCCCAAGGTTCTACTCGCAACTCATCGGGAAGCCATTGGTGATGTATGCGTGGCGCAGAAACCGCTGCACCAGCATCCATACCATATACCAAGACGTTGAGCAGCACTTGCAACACTTGGGTGATAATCGTACTACCACCAGGCGCACCCACTGTCATGCGTAAGTGGCCGTTTTCAGTGACAATTGTGGGTGTCATGCTCGATAAAGGCGTTTTGCGAGGTGCGATCGCATTCGCTGCGTTACCAACCAAACCAAAAGCATTAGGGACTCCTGGTGCAGCTGCAAAATCATCCATCTCGTTGTTCAGCACAATCCCCGTTCCCGGTGTCACTACACCAGCACCAAAGCCAAGGTTAATTGTAAAAGTCAGACTAACCGCATTGTGCTGTGCATCCACAACTGTCAGATGGCTGGTTTCGAGAGACTCATGAAATTTTGGATTTATAGCACTTGTTGCTGTGATTAAACCTAATGGTAAAGTCTGACTAAACTGCTGTAGGGTTTTTTCATCTACTGGCTTCACCTCTGTTGAAGGTTTAGCTCTTTCCATATTGATTTGTTGACGGCGTTGTTTAGCGTATGCGGTGCTAATGAGTTGCTGTACAGGAACTTTGACAAAATCGGGATCGCCTAAATATTGCGAGCGATCGGCATAAGCAATCTTCATCGCCTCTGCCATTAAATGTAAACTATTAGGGTGATGCCATCCCCAGGATTTTAAATCGGTGTCTCCAATAATATTTAAAATCTGCAATAGATGAACCCCTCCCGATGAAGGTGGTGGCATAGAGCAGATTTTAGCTTGACGAAAATTGCTACAAATAGGAGTCCGCCAGATTGGTTTATATGCTTTCAAGTCTGCCAGAGTAATTAAACCACCGTTTTTTGCCATATCTGCGGCGATCGCTTGGGCAATACTGCCAGTATAAAAACTTTGGGGATTCTGAGCAATTGCTTCTAAAGTCTTAGCTAAGTCACGCTGGACTAATTTTTCCCCTGGTTGATAATATTCGCCATTGCGAGTGAATATTTCCCGCGCCGCCGGATTGCTGAGAACTACCTGTTTGCGATTTTCGTAGCTGGGTAAAGAACGGTAGGTTACTACACGACTGAGGGTAAAGCCATTTTTAGCAAGAGCGATCGCAGTTTGTACAACCTCACGCCAAGGCAGCTTACCATAACGATGGTGCAACTCATACATTCCCGCGACCGTTCCTGGTGTGGCTACAGCCAAATAACCATTGATACTTGCATTCGGACGCACCTGACCTTGTGCATCTAAGTACATATTTCTTGTAGCTTTTAGCGGCGCGCGTTCCCGGAAATCCAGCGCTTTCATCTCGCCAGTTTTCTCGGAATGCATCAGCAAAAATCCACCGCCGCCAATTCCCGCAGAAAAAGGCTCTACCACAGAAATGGCAAAGGTTGTGGCGACTGCTGCATCAACTGCATTGCCACCCTTACGTAACATAGAAATACCCGCCTCACTTGCTAAGGGATGCGCTGATACCACCATCCCTTTTTTGCTGCGTAGAGGTATAGTAAAGGCTGCTAAAACAACTTGGCTGTGTAGGAGAACGCTGAAAGAAAAAACAGCGATCGCCACGCGTTTATATTTAGGTAAAAAACGCATATGCGTAAATTTTAAAGAATATTTTCAGCGTACATGAAAATACCTTACAAAATTAGCTATAGTTCGTTTTAATAAATATTACTCAAACTCGATTTAATCAAGCTCGATAAAATTATCAATTCTTACTTACAACTACAAATCCTCTAGTTTTACCAGAAGCCGCATCGAGAGTTGCCATTGCTTTCCACAACTCTTCCGCCTTCACCCAAACAGGTGGATATTTGTAGCGAGAAACATCCAATATTAAAAATCTATCTGTTTCTTTATTATATGCAGCCAAAGGAGAAATATGACCACCTTTCTCCTGTCCAATTGCCTTGCGTAAATAATTAACTATCACAAAATTATTTGGTTGTTGTAAATTCTCGGCTGCTAATTTCCGAAAGTTGTCTAAACCAATATCACCAGCATGATAAACCCCAACTTTTACACCATAACTTCCCAATAATCCACCCAACTGATCTAAAGTCATCCCTTGACGAGAAACATCCTCAGCAGTAATTACTGCTTTAGTTTTTGCGTTACTAAAAAAGTTTTCTTGAGTAAATACTCTATATGGTTTGTATTGTGGTGCTTCTGGCGCAGGAATCCCTAGGCTATTCAGAACCATTACAATACTCGCAACGCCACAATAGGCTTGATTATTTTGCGTAATAAACTGGCTGCTAAGTGGGAAAAAATCTTCTCTAGCTTGACTTTCAATTAACAATTTCTCACCTTCTCTTGAGTTGAAATTAATTAAATTAGGTGTAAGAGAAAGGGTTTGAGCTAATACAGTACCGCTACTTAAACAAAGACCTAATAAGAACAATCTGATAAATGATTTGATAGACATATTTTCACACCCATAAAGTTTATATAAACGATTGAGATATAAAAAATAGTTTACCCTGGAAAAAATAACTTTATACCTAACTTCGACACGTCTACAAAGTTCATTAACCACTCCACTCAGCGAGCAGAAGTAGGTTCCCTAAACAAATAACTAAATGAATCCTCGCTTCCTGTGGCTTTTTTAACCCTTAGCCAGTAAAACAATGCTCCCTTCGACTTCGCTAGGAAGCAGATCGGGTTTGACATTCATTGATTGTCTCTATTGAAAGAGGTAATTCTTTTGGTAACTGATGAAGGCATAACCTCTACCTCAAGGACGTTTTAGCTGATGAGTCTGATGAAGTAAAAATAGAATGCTAAATGTAATGGAGATTGTATTCTATGAAACAAAATTATTTTACTAAAAAAGCTTCAGTTATAGGACGTTGGATAGCTACAACTGTACTTTGTGTATCAGCGTTTGCTTTTGTTTGGCAAGGTGCATTTTTCTCCAACACCGCAGCAATGGCTAATCCTGCTGTAAACTTAATCGCAACAGCTGACGCAGGCGATCGCGTTCAAAGCAAAGCCAGTGAAGATGCTCGACGCGCCAAGAATTTCATCCGCGATACAGCAGATAAGGTTGAGGAAACTGCTAATAAAAACGCCCGTCGAGTTGAAAATGCAACCGATGACAATGGTAGTTTTGTTGAGCGCAAAGCAAAAAGAGACCGAAATACAATTGAGCGCAGAGCAGAAGAAGATGCAGCTAGGACTCAAAAAGCAGTAGATAACACAAAAAATGCTGTTGAACGCGCTGTAGACAACATCAAGGATGCTTTTGGTAAATAGAGAATAAATACTAGAATATCCATTCAGTATCATACGCTCCAAGTTCCATAACTTAAGTCAGGTGAGCAGTTGCTTGCCTGGCTTTATTGTTTTGCGAATAGGGAATTGTTTACAACAAAATTAATTGACCAATGCGTTTTAAAACACTTAATACCTTTTGAAATTCTGGATCTCGTTCAATTGATAATGCATAAGAACGAGCATATTTTGGCTTTTCTTGCTGAACTAGCTTGATATACTGTGTCAGTAGAATCCCCAGACGGTGCGAATAAATTAGAGCGCGTCCTTATTCAGTCCGGGGATTTTCTAATTGATGCCAATTAAGGAACCTCAATTGGAATTAAAGCATTTTCTGGCAGATAGCTAGAGAATTGCCCGTCATCTGACAAGACAAAAATCAGCCGCAGGGGGTAATCTGGTGGCACTTGTAAATCTGCCCACGGGACTGCCACTTCTAAACAGGTATTAAAAGCTACTTGAGCGCGACTAAACCGGGGATGCCATTGAAAATGTTCTGCTGCTTCTCGAAACTGAATCGATTGCGTGAGTAAGTTAATCTCCAAATGGTGGTGAAACAGATAATTAACTGGTGCAATATCTGGCACATCCGCCAAAGGAATTGGACTATTGTGCATGGTTTTATCGGGATAGAACCAGAGCAAATTCAACTCTGTGGGAAAACCTCGCCCTGGGACAACGCCGCTTTTCAAGTCCATCCGCAAATAAAAATTTAGGTGGTCTACCCCATACCAAAGTCGCTGGATGGGACTGCTGCTGTGCATTGTTCCCCGTGCGCCGCCGATTTCGATGCGTCCAGCTTTGTCCCAATCTTGTTCATCACCCTTACCATCGATGACAGGATGAATAAATCCTTGTGGCGTATGGTCTGCCCGCGCTGTATGGGCTTCTACTGGTTGTCTGAGATAGGGCGGTACAGGTTCATTTAACGCTTTGTAAATACCGTAGAGATGTTCCCGAAATAACTGGTCAAAAATTGCATCTTGATTTGAGGAATGTCCTTCACCAAACCACCAAAACCAGTCGGAACCTTCGGCGGCGTACAAAGCTTCCCATGCTTCTGGGTTATTTTCTTCTGTAGCTTCTGGGTGACTGGCGAGAGTTTCCCTGGCTTGTGTGAGGTAGTCCCAAGCACGGTTTTTGGCAGGGTCGCCAATCCAGGTAGTAAAGCTACCATCTACCCAAGAACCGCTATGCAGTTGTTCTCCGGGGATAGTCACTGTGGCGGGAAATTGTTCGAGGAATTCGGAGACGGTGACGAGTTTGAGGTGAGGTTCGTTGCTGAGGCTTTGATATAAGGCTTCTAGGAAGGGTTTGCCGTCTTGGGGATAAAATTCCCAGCAGTTTTCGCCATCTAAGGCAATGGTAACTAACCACGGCTGGTCGCTATGCCTGTCTTTTTGCATTTTAGCGATCGCTTGCAGGTGTCCGACTAAGTTTGCGGCTGCCTGTTTGGCTGGCATTGCCCCATAAGTAAAGCCAATCAAATCTGATAATCTGTGATCGCGGAAGACAATTGCTAAATCACCTGCTGGGGTTTCTAGGCGATAGGGTCGGTATAGTAATTCTGGTTCCTCCACATTTCCCGCCCCATCGCGATGGAAAAAGTGTTTTAGTGTCCATCCCAAAACAGCCTCATCCGAGCAAATCCACTTAAAACCTTGTTTAATAATATACGGTAATATTTCTGGACTAACGGACTGTTCGGAAGGCCATAAACCACGGGGTTCTTGCCCAAAGCGGTCTGTATATAATTCCCAAGCTTTGCGTAAATGGCGGGGAATGTCTTCTGCCCACTGAAAGCGTCGTTGTGGCAAATTCATCTGCGGTACAGCTACGCGACCGGAATTAGTATCAGCGAGTAAAGGCAAAATTGGGTGAGTGTAGGGCGTTGTTGTGACTTCTAGCTGCCCAGCCGCTTGCATTTTCCGGTGTTGAGGAATAATGCGACCGATAATTTCCCTTTGCTTAGAATAAATGCGCTGGCGATCGCTTAAAGTAAAATTTCGACCTTGCTTTAACCAACCAGCAATTTCTGGGTCATCCCAAAACAGCGGATCGATCCACGCTAAATTGTGCCAAGCTAGTAAATCGCTGTAATCTTGCAGCTGCCAATTCTCTAAACACCAAGCTTGACCTTGTTCCTGTCTTTGATGATACAACTGCCCATAGCGGGGATGAGGATCAATCAGAGTGTGGTGATTGGCATCAAAAAAGTGTTGAACAATAAATTCTCGCTGTTGCTGAGTCAGTTGCTCAACTGGTGTCAAACTGGCTGTGAGATAGGGATCGAAAGCCGTACCCGCAATGTAATCTTCCAGTTGCAATATCAGAGAGGGAACCAAATTCACCGTTTGGTGTAACTTAGGATACCTCTCTAGAAGTAACACCAAATCCAGATAATCCTTGGTGCCATGCAACCTGACCCAAGGTAAGCGGTACTGTTGGCTGGAAGATAACGAAACGCCGCTGCCAGGAGATTTGTACAGCGGCTGATGTTGATGCCAGATAAAGGCGACGTACAGAGGTTGGGTCATAGGGAATGAGGAGGTAATGGGCAATGGGCATGGGGGAGGCAGTGCGTTGCGGAGGACACTGCGTTGGGCGGCTCTGCCGACTTGAAGCAAGTGTCCGTTGGGGTTTCCCGCGTTGTAGCAACTGCCGTCATTGGGCATGGAGAAGAGATCGGGGAGTGCTTCGACTTCGCGGTAATTGAGCGGAGTCGAAACTCACCAACCGGGGGAAAATGAGGAGATGGGGAAGAAAACTCCCCACACTCCCCACACTCCCCACACTCCCTTGTCCCCTTCCCTAGTTCCTAGATAACTTGCTCAACTTCGGCAATTTCAGGAATCATTTCTCGCAAGCGGCGCTCAATACCCATTCTTAAGGTCATGGTAGAGCTGGGACAAGAACCGCAGGCTCCTTGCAAGCGCAATTTGACCACAGGCCCATCCAGTTCTACTAGTTCCACGTTGCCGCCATCAGACATTAAGTAAGGGCGCATTTCATCTAACACAGTTTCTACGTTGTCAACGGTAAGTTCCATAGTTTTAGACCTGTAAGTTAACGGAGGGAATGGGACATCAGTCTATAGTGGAGCTAAAGCACAACTATAAAGCTCGTTCCCAAAATTTTATTTTCTTGCTTTGTTAAAACGATCCTAGATCTAATTGCAGCTAGTTGTTAGCTGTGGATAGCCAGTTATCTATTTGTGATGACTTTCAGCCATAGCATAAATTTTTCAATCTAGAGGCTGTATTGAATGATATTTCTTTATTGTGTAGCTTTGCTGTACTGTTTAGTAATATTCCAAGTGCATAACACTGCAAGCGATTGACAATGTAACTAAAACTGTTTTGTAGTTTTTGTCTGTATTAGCAAATCTATTGTTAAAGCTATTTTATAAATAGAAAAATTAGATAATTGGCTAACAGATGCCATTCTGTAAATCGTTGTCACTGGAGGAAACGATTAGTGGTTGTTGATAAAGAGGCACTGTAAATGTCACTGTGGAGCCAAGTCCTTCTCCTAGACTATAAAAATGTACCTCACCACCCATTGCCTCTACCAGCTTCTGGGATATTGCCAATCCCAAACCTGTACCCCCATATTGGCGGGTGCGAGAGCCATCAACTTGAGAAAATAATTGAAATAGCTTGTCTTGTTTGTCTAAAGAAACACCAATACCTGTGTCTGCTACCCGTACTCTCACCATACCTGGATATTCCTGGTCTTGGAATTTTGTCTTTTTGAGGGCGATATCGGCACTGATAGTAATGCCACCTTCTTGAGTAAATTTAATTGCATTACCTACCAGATTAAGCATTACTTGTAGCAGCCGTTGGTAGTTCCCTTGAACAATAATTTCATCTGAGGTAGAAGGCATTTGCATCCGGAAGCTGAGGTTTCTCATTTCGGCTTGGGGACGCATGAAGTTGTCTACATCACTAAATAACTCAGCTAATTGAACCGGAGTGCAATCTAAGTCCATTTTGCCAGCTTCGATTTTGGCAATGTCTAAGATATCGTTGATGATATTCAACAGATGAATCGATAAGTGGTGAGCCTCTTGCAGAAACTGATTTTGTTCTTCAGGATCGTCTGCCATCCCCTCTAAAATCAGCTTCAAAAATCCAATCATGCCATTCAGGGGGGTGCGAATTTCATGGGATACATTGGCCAGAAACTCACTTTTGAGCCGGGAAGCATCTTCGGCTTTTTGACGGGCTGCTTCTAATTCTTTGTATAAAGTAGCATGAGCGATCGCTGTTCCCAGCTGATCGGCCACCTCTTTGGCTAATTCGATTTCTGCATCTGTTAGTGGGTAGCATTCATCCCGCAAAGTCAATGCCACCAATCCATTTGCTTGGTCTTGATAGGATGTAGCTACCACTAAAATTTTCTGGTGTGGACACAAACTATACCCCGGTACTTCCATGACTATCGGTTCTAAGGTAGCCACGGCTTGAGCAAATGCAGGTTCAGTAGCTAAATTTATGTCTACACCCAGTAGGGATTTGCACTCTGGCTGATGATATTCTGCAATGACGCGCACTTTGGAGCTAGAAGGCTGATAGGGGCAAATAATACACCGTTCTAGCCGCAGCACTTTTCCCAAACTATCAACTGTTTGCTGCCAAATAATGTCTATATCGAGATTGCGGCGAATATTTTTGGTAATTCGATTAACCAGTCTTTGGTGTTGCTGCGAGCGTAAAGCCAACTCTATCTGTGTAGGTGTTTTGGTAATTACATCTACTTTGCTGATGTTGACTTTAGCTTGGAGTAAGCGTCCCATCACTAAAACAGTGGTAGCCGCTTTACCCAATTGCGGCATAATCGGAGTAATTACCAACTCCAATTCAAACAACTCCTGGCCATAACTAAACCAGCACTGCAATTTTTCCGGCACCAAACTTGTCAAAATCTGGTGCAACCTCTCCAAATAAGCAACCTTATCTACTGGTTCAAAGGTAGCCTCATCATTGAACTCATCAATTATCTGGTCAGGATTTAACCCCAGAAGCTCACTGTGCTGCCAACAAAAAGTCAGGTAACGCCCTGACTCATCTTGTGTATATACCAACTCAGCTCCTAGAGTTGGTGACATGTAATCAGTGTGATTATTAATAGAGTTTCGATTCTGGGAGAATAAATTCGGCAATTGAGAATTGGCAGTAATAGTCATTATCGAGTTGGATAGACAAATAGCAGCCGACAACATTATTACTAAAGCTGCTTAAAGTGTGGCATAAATTATTACAGCTTTGGAGTCTTTATTGAAAGTTTTGGTGATGATCTCAGCCAAAGTGGCAAATTTTACAATTTTTTGATTTTTGATTTACATTTTATTTATATTCAATCGTTCCATTCTCCTCGCGGTGGAATCGGAGCGCGTACAGGGGTACGTGTCAGTTCATCATCTCTAGGAACTTCGCCCCGCAACCATTGCCGAATCGCCACTTCAATCACTTTACTTGGATCGTTAGTTAAATGCTGAATTTGCTCTACTAACTCAGAATCTAAGCGGACAGCAATTTCTACCTTATCGGCTTGTCTGTGTTCCGCATCGGTAGCTTTTTCTTTCATATTCATAGGTTTATATACTCTGAAATTGTTGTGTCAAAAGCTTTGTAAAGCAGTACTATTATGAATTTCGGATTAGTTTACTGACAAATGCAAAAATTTATAGTTACATAGTTCCCCGAAATCTTACCAAAGTAACAGCTTCTGCTTGTAAGTGGCAATTTTCATAAAAGACACGATACAGTAGCTTTGTTGAATTTTTGTCAGTAAATCAATTATTACGGGCAATTACGGCTGAAATTACCCACGATCTCTACACTATGTACTTATACATATTTATTGTACGCTTCTGGTCGATCAATACGAGCAGCGAACAATAGACTTTATCTAGATTCTTCCTAGAGACTGGGGGAGCAGGGCGAGAAAGAAATAAGTAATGACTTTCGACTCTGGACAAATGACCACAGACCATTGGCTAAGAAAGCATTAAAATACATTAAGTAAATTGCTCTTATAATTTTGGTTGCTTCTTCAGCAAAGATAGTATATGACTGACGTTCCCGCAGTTCGCATTCGCAATTTTTGTATTATTGCTCACATTGACCACGGGAAATCAACCCTAGCCGATCGCTTACTCCAAGCTACTGGTACTGTTGAAGATCGGCAGATGAAGGAACAGTTTCTCGATAATATGGATCTGGAACGGGAGCGCGGCATTACCATTAAGCTGCAAGCTGCCCGGATGAATTACACTGCTAAAGATGGTCAGCAGTATGTGCTGAATTTAATTGATACGCCGGGACACGTAGATTTCTCTTATGAAGTGTCGCGCTCTCTTGCTGCTTGTGAAGGAGCGCTGCTAGTTGTAGATGCTTCCCAAGGCGTAGAAGCTCAAACTCTGGCTAATGTGTATTTGGCTCTGGAACATAATTTAGAAATTATTCCGGTGTTGAATAAAATCGACTTACCAGGCGCAGAGCCAGATCGAGTTATTAGCGAAATTGAAGAAATTATCGGTTTAGATTGCAGCGGTGCAATTTTAGCCTCAGCTAAAGAAGGGATTGGCATTGATGAGATTTTAGAGGCAATTGTCGATCGCATACCCCCAGCTCCCAATACTGTAGATCAGCGCTTGCGGGCGTTAATTTTTGATAGCTACTACGACAGCTACCGAGGAGTAATTGTTTACTTTCGGGTGATGGATGGTAGTCTCAAAAAAGGCGATCGCATCTATTTAATGGCTTCTGAGAAAGAATATGAAATTGACGAGTTAGGGGTTCTTTCTCCTACCCAAAAGCAAGTTGACGAACTCCACGCTGGGGAAGTGGGTTATTTGGCAGCAGCTATTAAAGCTGTAGCTGATGCGCGGGTGGGTGATACTATTACTCTCGCCAACGCCAAAGCCGCAGAACCTTTACCCGGTTACACAGAAGCCAACCCAATGGTGTTTTGTGGGATGTTCCCCATCGATGCTGACCAATTTGAAGACTTACGGGAAGCCCTAGAAAAGCTCAGACTCAATGATGCTGCTTTACACTACGAACCAGAAACTTCCAGCGCGATGGGTTTTGGCTTCCGTTGTGGGTTCTTGGGTTTATTGCACATGGAAATTGTCCAAGAACGCTTGGAAAGGGAATACAACTTAGATTTAATTATTACAGCGCCTTCAGTAGTTTATAAGGTAACTACTTTAAAAGGTGAGGAACTGTATATCGATAATCCTAGCCATTTACCCTCTCCTAACGAGCGCGAAAAAATTGAGGAGCCTTACGTTCAGGTAGAAATGATTACACCTGAAACCTACGTTGGCACTTTGATGGAGTTGTCGCAAAACCGCCGGGGGATTTTCAAGGATATGAAATATCTCACCCAAGGACGGACGACACTGACATATGAGATTCCTTTAGCGGAAGTCGTCACTGACTTTTTTGATCAAATGAAATCGCGATCGCGTGGTTATGCCAGCATGGAATATCACCTGATTGGTTATCGCGAAAATCCGCTGGTGAAGCTGGATATTATGATTAATGGCGATCCGGTAGATTCTTTGGCGATGATTGTCCACCGCGATAAAGCTTACAACGTGGGGCGCTCAATGGCAGAGAAACTCAAAGAACTTATTCCCCGCCATCAATTTAAAGTACCGATTCAAGCAGCTATTGGTAGTAAAGTTATCGCCAGCGAACACATCCCCGCTTTGCGTAAGGACGTACTAGCCAAGTGCTACGGCGGTGACATCAGCCGGAAGAAGAAACTTTTGCAAAAGCAAGCAAAAGGTAAGAAGCGGATGAAATCTGTCGGTACGGTAGATGTTCCGCAAGAAGCGTTTATGGCTGTTTTGCGTTTGGATCAAAGTTAGTCAAGAGTCAAGAGTTATTAGCTAATCCCATTCCCCATTCCCAACAGGTGTAAGTATATGACGAACCTGGTTGTAATGGGGTTTTTCAATTGGTTAATAACTCCAATCTTTGTCTTTGATTCACCACCTAATACCATTTCACTAAAAAAATGATAAAGATAATTAAGGAAGAAATATGAGCAGAAGTTTATGGCAGGAGTCACCAAAGTAAAAATAAAGGAGTCAGCCGAGGAATTACATGAGCTGCTAAGAAAACAAAAAACAGCATTAGGTAAAGAACGGATTCAAGCGTTGTATTTACTGAAGATAAAGCAGGTAAAGACAATACAAGATTTAGCAGTGGTATTGGGCAGAGGAAGCGCGACGGTACAAAGGTGGTTAAAAGTTTATGCAGAGTCAGGAATCACTAGTCTCGTATCAAGAAAAAAAGGTTCAGGACGACCACCAATTATTAACACAGATGTTCGAGAGCAGCTTTCAAAGGAACTGGAAGACCCCCAGGGATTTAAAAGTTATGAAGAAATCCGAACATGGTTAAAAGCGGTAGAGGGTGTAGAAGCTTCATACAAAGTAGTACATGATACAGTGCGTTATCAAATGAAAGCGAAGCTAAAGGTGCCGCGTGCAGTAGGCATTAAACACCAACCAGAAGCGGAAGAAGAGTTTAAAAAAAACTCCCACAATACCTAGACGTAATTCAGAAATATGTCATATCACCAATAGATAGACAAAGAAAAATTAGGTATTGGTGTGAGGATGAAAGCCGCGTAGGACTGAAAACAGAAGCAGGAAGATTAATTACTACAAAAGGTACTAAGCCTATTGGCATCATGCAATGGAAGCGAGAAAATTTTTATTTATATGGATTGGTAGAACCATTAACTGGTGAGAATTTTATTTGGGAATTCTCTCATTTAAATGCAGCTTGTTTTCAGATTTTTCTAGAAAAATTCTCGGCTAATTATGCCCAAGATATACATATTATTCAGTTAGACAATGGTGCTTTTCATTTTAGTCAACATCTTCAGATACCAGAAAATATAATTTTGTTATTTCAACCCCCACATACACCGCAAGTTAATCCAATTGAGCGATTGTGGGAGGAAGTTAAAAGATATTTGGCGTGGGAAAGTTTTGGAGCGTTGGATGAATTAAGACAATTTATCTGGAAGCGTTTGGAGAAATTAAACACATCAACCATTGCTTCTATTACAGGTTGGGACTTTATTCTTGATGCTTTATTTGAATCAAATTTTTCGTGAATTGGTATAATCAGGAAATTTTGTTATTTGAAGCACTTTGAAAATTCTGTCTTGCTGTTAACTTTCATAAAAAGTATCAAGATTTGCTGACTAATTTTATGGAGATTTGTATTCTTAGGCATTTATGTAAACTTGCTGTATTATTTCAAGTCATTGAATGTAAATTAGCTTAACTATGAAAATTTTGCTTTGCTAATTTTTACAATTGAAGAGTATTAATCAGAAAACTGTTAAGATATTTGACATTTTTAGTATATATACTCACTGTAATTGTCACACTTGTACTTTTAGATAAATACAGTTTTTTTGCTATTTATAAAGCATCGGGG
The DNA here is from genome assembly GCF_963875125.1 of Calothrix sp. NIES-2098. Taxonomy (NCBI): domain Bacteria; kingdom Bacillati; phylum Cyanobacteriota; class Cyanophyceae; order Nostocales; family Calotrichaceae; genus Calothrix; species Calothrix sp. NIES-2098. The sequence goes on along the minus strand of NZ_CAWNKJ010000001.1, from coordinate 4,457,318 downwards.
AGTCTAGTAAATGAAGATACTGGTATTGAGTTGGGAGTTTCCGCCAAGGATAGTTGGAGGTATTGCGCGTCATGTAGCAGAGTTATATCCAGAATTGGTGAAACTAGGACATGAAATCCACTTGATTACTGTGGAACATGGCCACGCATCAATGTATGAATTAGTAGAGGGAGTTCACGTACATCGAGTTCCAGTAGCGGCTAGTAGAGACTTTTTTCACTGGATAGTTAACTTGAATGACAGCATGGGTCATCATGGCGGTAAGCTGATGCTAGAAGAAGGGCCGTTTGATTTAATCCATGCTCATGATTGGTTAGTTGGTGATGCAGCGATCGCTTTAAAGCATACTTTTAAAGTACCTTTAATTGCGACAATTCACGCTACTGAATACGGACGCTATAACGGCATTCATACAGATACTCAACACTATATTAGTGGTAAAGAAAACTTGCTCGCTTTCAATGCTTGGCGAATTATCGTGTGTAGCGAATATATGCGTCGGGAAGTAGAACGAGCATTAAACAGCCCTTGGGACAAAATTGATGTGATCTTTAACGGTATTCGGCCAGAAAAGAAACAGCACCATGAAGATTTTCATGCTCCAGCTTTTCGCCGCCAATTTGCTGAAGATCATGAAAAAATTGTCTACTATGTTGGGCGCATGACCTACGAAAAGGGTGTACCTTTATTACTCAATGCTGCACCCAAGGTTCTGTGGGAAATGGACGGTAATGTCAAATTTGTGATTGTTGGTGGCGGTAATACCGACCATCTCAAGCGTCAGGCTTGGGATTTAGGAATTTGGCATAAATGCTATTTTACAGGTTTTCTTTCTGACGAATACTTAGATAAATTTCAGACTGTAGCTGACTGTGCGGTTTTCCCCAGTCTTTACGAACCCTTTGGTATTGTTGCGTTAGAAAGCTTTGCCTCTCGCGTTCCTGTTGTAGTATCTGATACAGGTGGATTTCCTGAAGTAGTGCAACATACTAAAACAGGCATTGTCACCTGGGTGAACAATTCTGATTCGATTGCTTGGGGAATTTTGGAGGTTTTAAAGAATCCCGGTTATCGCCAATGGTTGATTGATAATGCTTATGAAGATTTAGGGCGACGCTTTTGTTGGCAAAAATTAGCCCTGCAAACAGAAGCAGTATATCAGCGAGTTGTGCAAGAGCGATCGCGCATAGATTGGTTTTAAATTGCACAAGCAATGGAGAAAGCAGCAGAGAATAAAAGATTACTCTGCATTTTCGGCATGAAAAAACAGTACAAGCCTTGTACGCTGGGAATTACACCCCTTCTGGTGAGAAAGTAAGCAATAATTGCAGTTTGCACCAGAAGGTTAGTATGACCAAGGCCTTTCCAAATATAGCAAAGTGGTTGAAGAGTGTAGGAACCATGTTGCTGAAGATGGGAACCTCCTTCATAACCCATATTACAGCAAACTTGAGAAGTTACTTTCAGGACATAACCGAGGATGTCCATTCTCCTTTAACACCCTTACCGCCTTTACCATCCTTACCTTCCTTAGCTGGCCCTGTTCTAAGTTTGGGTGGAGGCGGCCCTGATGTAGAGAACGCTATCCAGTGGTTGATTAACCAGGTGAGAGGTTGTACTGACTGCGCCACTACAGTCAATGTTGTAGTCATTCGTACTTATGGCAACCATGATTACAATCGGGTTATTCGTGAGATGAAAGGCGTTAAATCTGTGGAAACTCTAATTGTTAGCAATAGACAAGATGCTAACAAAGCAGAGATTATCAATAAAGTCCGAAATGCAGATGTAATCTTTTTTGCTGGCGGCGACCAATGCCAATACATCCGCAATTGGAAAGATACTAAGCTAGAGGCTGCTGTTCAATCAGTTTACGCCAGAGGTGGTGGCATTGGTGGTACTAGTGCGGGTGCAATGATTCTTAGCGAATTCGTCTACGATGCTTGCGCTTCTTCGGAAGAAGGAATTGAAACCAGAGACGCACTCGAAGACCCCTACAAAGACATCACTTTTACCTACAACTTTTTCCAATGGAAGTATCTTCAGGGAACCATTGTAGACACCCACTTCGACAGGCGTAAAAGAATGGGTCGCATTATGGCTTTTATTGCGCGTCAAATTCAAGATGGCATATCCAAACGTGCTTTAGGGATAGCCATTAGCGAGGAAACATCTGTACTTGTGGATAAACACGGTATGGCGAAAGTGATGGGGAGGGGTGCAGCGTATTTTGTCTTGGGAGACCATCCGCCAGAGGTATGTAAACCCCGCACGCCTTTAACATATAACGACTACAAAATTTGGCGAGTTCCGCGTGGAGATACCTTCAACCTGAAAAATCTTCCCACACGGGGTTATTATCTTAGAAGTGTGAAACGGGGAAGATTTAGTTCAGATCCATATTAGGATTAGGGCATTAGGAGAAGAGGGAAGCTTTTTTATATTTTCTCCTCTCTCCCCTCTCTCCCCACACTTCCCACACTCCCCCAATTCCCTGCCTCTTTACACCAAAGTTGTCTGCTTGCGTAAACTTTGAATCGTAGCGATCGCGTGTTTTGCTACAATATCAATCTCCTCTGGAGTATTGAAGCGTCCAATGCCAAAGCGCACTGATGCATAGGCTAGCTGTTGTGAGCGTCCCAAGGCGGTGAGAACATGGGAGGGTGCTGTGTTGGCTGAAGTACAAGCAGAACCAGAAGAAACAGCCATTACTGACTGTAATCCTAAACCAAGTGCAGCCCCATCTACGCCTTCAACACTGATATTCAGGTTTCCCGCTAACCGTTGGGTAGGATGTCCGTTGAGATGAATTCCTGCTACTACTGAAAGCTGTTCCCAGAGTTTTTGTCTGAGTTCTGTCAGGCGTTGGTTTTCTGTCGCTTGCTCTGCTAAAGCAATTTCTACAGCTTTGCCAAACCCGACGATTTGCGGTGTGTATAAAGTACCCGAACGCATTCCCCGTTCGTGTCCGCCGCCGTGCTGCTGGGGAACTAACTGTACTCTGGGGTTGCGTCTACGAACGTATAGCGCACCGATACCTTTGGGGCCGTATACTTTATGCGCGGTAAGTGAAAGTAAATCAATTTTCTGTGCCTGCACATCTAAGGGAATTTTACCAATAGCTTGGGCAGCATCGGTGTGGAAAATGATATTGAGATCGCGGCACAATTCTCCAATTTCTGCTAAAGGCTGCAATACTCCAATTTCGTTATTTGCAGCCATTACCGATACCAAAATTGTCTCTGGACGCAAAGCTTGTTCTAACTCAGTTAAATCAATTAACCCATCTTTTTTAACTGGGAGAATAGTAATTTCAAAACCCAAAGTTTTTAAATATGCACAAGGGTCGAGAACAGCTTTATGTTCTGTAGCCACTGTAATAATATGCTGTCCTTTTTGAAAATAAGCTTCTGCTACACCTTTAATCGCTAGATTATTCGCTTCTGTTGCACCACTGGTAAAAACAATTTCTTCTGGTGTAGCGTTAATTGCTGCTGCTAAAATTTCTCGTGTTTGTTTAACAGCTGCTTCTGCTTCCCAACCGTAAACATGACTAATACTCGATGGATTGCCAAACTTTTCTGTAAAGTAAGGTAGCATGGCTGCTAATACTCTTTCATCGACTGGTGTCGTCGCATGGCAATCTAGGTAGATAGGGCGAATAGACATAAGTTAACTTAACACTTGACTTAATTTTTTTAACACTCCGAGAACTTGATATAATTCATTTTCTCGCTTTAGTAGTGTAAATTGGTCAGAAAAAGCATATTCTGGATGATTTTCTTGTATAAGTTTCAAGAATATAAAATCACTACCGTTCATTACTAATCCAAATACAGGTTTTTCTTGATGAGGATTAGCTAGCATATAAGCTACGGCTTGAGTTATGGCTTCTAAAAGTGCAAAAGCAGCCCTTTTAGCTTCAATAACTAACAACCAAAATTGTTCTTGAATAACTAAAACATCAATTCTACCTCTAATTACTTCTCCTTCATCCTCTATGGCAATTTCTATAGATTCTTCTGTAGCCAGTAAAAATGGCTCGCGATAAAATCCAGCTAAATCTAATAAAGGAGATAATACTATCATTTTTACGGCATTTTCTAAGATTGGTGGACGCTTCACTAATCTTAAAAAATTAGTTTTAACTCTATCTAGATATTGCTTTTCTAAATCTGTGATTTCTGGTAAAGGATCAACCCATTCCGGAAAAAATCTTCACGTTCAGACTGTCTTAGACCAAATTTTTCTTCTAAATAGGCAAGACCGATGTTTTGAGCTTGGATGACTTGAACCATAATTGATATAATAAAGGTGATATTACCATTTTAAAGCTTGTATTTTTTGCAATCTTTATGCATTTACAGAAAGCCACACTATTTTAATTAGCGAAATAATTCAATTCATTGAGAATAGTCTAGTGCAATGGCATACAGGGAATTTACTCTTTCTCAAGTTAGAGAAAAATTTAGCTTAATTATAGAGGAACCAGATAATGTTTTGCCAAGCTTACTGGTATAGAACAGAGCCAAATATTACAAACATTTCTTAAAGAGAATTTATAGCTTGTCCGATTTTTTTCAAAATATTCAAAACTATATATAATTCATTTTCGCTTCTATATAAACTGAATCTATCAGATAAAGCATAAATTGGCTGAGTTTTTTGGATGAGTTTTATAAATTGAAAATCTTCGCCATTCAGCACTAATGAATATACAGGCCTATCGGGGTTAGGAGTAGCTAGCATATAAGTAAGCGCTTGAGGAATTGCCTTATTTAAGGAAAAAGCAGACCTTTTTGATTCGATTACTACTAACCACAACTTATTTTGGATAACTAGTACATCAATTTTACCTTTGATAATTTCTTTTTCTTCTGCTTTCTTATCTGCATTACCTATAATTAAATCTTCGCTAATTTCTATACTTTCTTCTGTAGCGATATAAAAAGGAGGGCGATAAAAACCAGCTAAATCTAGTAAGGGAGACAATACTACTAATTTGACTGCCTCTTCCAAAAGAGGAGCATTTTCAAGTAAGCTGAGATAGTTAGTTTTAACTCTATCTAAATATTGCTTTTCTAATTCTGTTATTCCAGGTAAATTTTCAAACCACTCTGTAAAAAATTGCTCATCATCAGCTTTCTTAAGAGCAAAGTTTTCTTTTAAATATGCGAGAGTGACATTTTGCCCTTGAATAATTTGAACCATAGATTATTGCAACCTCTTCTTCATTCTAGGATGAAGAACTTAAGATAGCTGCTAATTCTTGCAATTTAGTTAAAACTTGTTGAGCATGACTTTTAACTTTGACATTAGTCCAGGTATAAGCAATGTGTCCCTCAGCATCGATGAGGAAAGTTGAGCGAACAACACCCATGTATTCCTTACCCATAAACTTTTTCAATTGCCAAACACCGTAAGTTTCAGCTAACTCATGTTCTGGGTCGCTTAGGAGGGTAATTGTTAAGTTATGTTTGCTGATAAATTTACAATGAGACTTCCCAGAATCTGGACTCACACCTAAGATTTTCGCTCCTAGGGCGCTGAAATCTTTATTTAATTCACTAAAATCTTTAGCTTCAGTAGTACAACCTGGCGTGTCGTCTTTGGGGTAGAAATAAAGGACAACCCATTGACCGCTAAAATCGCTTAGACTGACGGGACTTTCATGTTGGTCAGGAATCGAGAAATCAGGGGCTAGTTGTCCGACTTGAAGAATGTTGCTCATATTTGGGGAATAGCGATCGCTTTAGAATTTTACCGATATTTGTCACTCCCACCAAACTCTCTGCTCTGTGTGAGACTATTCTGTGTTCCCACTACGCACAACCTGAGAACTAGCATCAATATTAAAAGCACCGAGAGCATTGCCGGTTAAATCGCAGTTTTCCACCGTACCCAAACCATTATCGTGTACATAAATGGCACGCCCTTTATTTTGATTAATTTTGCACCGCCGAATTATAGCGTTACCATTTGTTCTAATTTCTACCCCTGATAAAGAATGTCCGAATATCTCGCAATCTTCCACTGTTCCCTGTCCCTTCTCATAAACAAGAACGCCGCCTTGTTTACCATCGTGGAGTTTGCACCGTTGAATAATGGGGTTGCTATTTTCTCTAATTGCTATACCTGATAAACCATTGCCGAAAATATCACAATCTTCTACTGTGCCACGACTGTTATTTTGGAAAAAGATTCCAGCCTGTTCGCCATTGTGGATTGTGCATTTTTGGATAATCGGGTTAGCTGTAGCACCTTGAACGCTGACGCAAGAAAGCGAATCGGAAGTGATATCGCACTCAGCTAACACTAGCTGTCCTTGAGGAATGTCTACAGTAAAAAATTTGTTTTGCGTCTGTCCTGCAAAACCACGCAAAGTTAAACCTCGAACTTCGGCTTGGTCTGTTTGCATAACAAGGCAATTTGAGTTGCTATTTTCGATGATGATGCTAGTTACAGGCCCATCACCAATAATCTTTAGTGGTTTGTTGATAATTATACTTTCTTGGTAAAGACCTGGACGTACAAGAATGCGCGTATTAGGTTGGGCATTTTTAATCGCTTCACTAATAGTTTTATAGTCACCAGATCCACTACTGGAGACAGTGAGAGTAGATTTATCCTTAAAAAGAAATGTATATGATAGCAATGGAACAGCTAGCCCAATACTACCAAAGCCCAGCATTTGAATTAAACGCCGCCTTGGCAATTTTGGTGGTGGTGGCGGTGGAGGAGGAGGTTGTAAACTTCGCTCTATATCTGTTAAACGTTGTAAAATCTCTTGAGTATTGGCTGGTCGCTGGCTGGGTATCTGTGCCATCATCTGGTCAATTAAATCTGCTAGCAGAGGTGAAATATGAGGAGCATAACTCCGCCAACCCATCTCATTAGTGTAAGAATTATAAACTTCTGGATCGTTAGGTTGTTTCCCTGTTAGTAAATATACAAATGTGCGTCCTAAGGCAAAAAAATCTGATTGCAGGACAGCTTTACCGTTCATTTGTTCTGTTGGCGTGTAACCAGCAGACATAATTCCTGTCACCTGACCTTGAGCCTGAGCAAAATAATAAGTTTGTGTAAGTTCCCTGGCTGTACCAAAGTCAATCAATGCTAGTTCGCCAGAATTTGACCTTAGCATGATATTTGGTGGTTTGATATCCCTATGGAAAAAGTTTTGGTTGTGTACCCGATCCAGAATAAGCACTAATTCTCTCAGCCATGCAATAGCCAAATTTTGGTCAATCGGTCGCATCTCCCGATTTTCCATATATTTCTGCAAATCCATACCCACAATTTTTTCCATGACAAAACAATGGATTGGGTTTTGGCTATTTCTGGGAAAATACACAAAGTAAGCATCGCGCTCAACTTGGGGAATACCAGGATGATGAAGCTTGCTTAAAACTTCTGCTTCTTGCTGAAATAATTCGACTGCTTTTGGATGGTTGTTAGTTAACACTTTCAGAACTTTGGGCGTGTTAGTCCGGACTTCTATGGCCTCAAAAGTTACTGCAAAGCCACCACCACCTAATTTACGCACGACCCGATAACGGCCTTGTAGTAGTAGTTCTGAGCCGCAACTAATACAAAATAGTTCATCATCGCTATTTTGCGGGTTTGTGCATTGGGGATTGATGCAGAAGCTCATCGCGTCAGCAAAGTAACAGTTTTATCTGCTAGTTTACCGTTATCGCTTTGATTTTCCTGTAAAGAGTTTTTAGCGATTTTTCACACCAAGCCGCACCCTACTCTACTCTGAAGGAACTTTCTTCTATGCAACGTGAATTTGCTAATCGTGATGAGTTAATCAACTATCTCCGCCAAGAATTTCCAGCTGCGGCAGAACGCGATCGCGATATTAGCGAAATAGTCGGAGGACGCCAAGCTGCGGAACAAGCACTAAAAAAAGTAGATCCAGTAACATACGGAAAAACACGTAATTTTTTCACAGGAGCAGTAACTAAGCTTTCACCTTATATTCGTTATGGAGTTCTGAGTTTGCGAGAAATTCGGGATTATGTACTGCAACAAGTACAACACCCAGAAGATGCTACTAAGCTAATTAACGAATTGGGCTGGCGTGACTATTGGCAGCGATTATATGCCAAGCTAGGTGATGGGATTTGGCAAGACCAAGAAGCATACAAAACTGGTTATATAGCGCAAAATTACGCACCTGATTTACCAAATGACATCCGCGAAGGAAATACAGGACGAGTTTGCATCGATAATTTTAGCCACGACTTACGAAAAATTGGCTATCTACACAATCATGCACGGATGTGGTTAGCAGCTTATATCGTCCATTGGCGGCGAATTCGCTGGCAAGCGGGAGCTAAATGGTTTCTCCAACATCTTTTAGATGGCGATCCAGCTAGTAATAATATGTCATGGCAGTGGGTTGCTAGCACCTTTAGTCATAAACCCTATTATTTCAACCGCGAAAACTTAGAACGTTACACCAAAGGCGTTTATTGTCAGAAATGTCCCCTTTACGGACATTGTGATTTTGAAGGTAGCTATGAAGAATTAGAACAGCGATTATTTCCCCAAGGTGAATTTACCAAACAAGCAAACAGCCAAAGTTGGCAGCGTGGGAAAAAGCGACGGTAGTCATTTGTCATTTGTCATTAGTTTTTTCTCCCCACACTCCCCACCCTCCCCACACTCTCTGGAACCTATGGCAAATTAAGGAAAATTATTTAAATAATGCGATCGTGAATCTACTTAATTACCAATCAGTCTCTCAAAAGTCTACTCCTGTTTTGTTTGGCGATAAAAAGCCTCTTCTCCACAAACGATGGCTACGCTGGTGTCTGCTGGGTTGTTTGAGCTTGTTATTACTAACTGGCTGTAGTGTAAACTCCAGTGCGGGAAAAACTCTGCGGGTTGCAAATGAACCAGCATTTCCACCTTTTGAGTTTCTGGGAACTGATGGTAAGCCGCAAGGTTTTTCTCTTGATTTGATGAATGCGATCGCACAGGCAGCTAACTTTAAAATAGAGTTTCAAAGTGTGCCTTTTGATGGCATTATCCCGGCCTTGCAAGCCAAAACGGTAGATGCGGCAATTAGTTCGATTACGATTACCGAGGAGAGAGCTAAGACTGTTTCTTTTTCTCGCCCTTATTTTAAAGCCGGGTTGGCGATCGCAATTCGCAGCGATAACCAAGATATTACTAACTTTGATAGTCTGAAAAATAAAAAAATTGCTGTACAAATTGGTACAACGGGAGCCAAGAAAGCACAGGATATTCCGGGGGCGAAAATTCGCAGTTTCGATTCTGCACCTTTAGCACTGCAAGAATTAGCTAATAGAAATGTGGATGCCGTAATTAACGATGCTCCTGTTACTTTATATGCAATTAATACTGGCAATCTCAAAGGGCTGAAAGTCGTAGAGCAATTGCTAACAGAAGAATATTACGGCATTGCCACACCGAAAAACTCAGCTAACTTAGCATTAATCAACGATGGTATTGATAAAATTCTCAAAAATGGCACTTACACCCAAATTTATCGCAAATGGTTTAAAGCCGACCCCCCAAGCTTACCAGCTACATCACCTTTTGCAAACCAAGCTGGCGGTGTAACTGGCTTATTTGCTTCATTGGGCGTAATTTGGCGGTCTTTACCCACACTCTTACAAGGAGTATTAGTCACACTGCAACTAACAGTACTTTCTGTAGTACTGGGTTTAGTTGGTGGTTCCCTAATTGGGATTATCCGTCTTTCCCGGATTGCATCTGTGCGTTGGATAGCGCGGGCTTATGTGGATTTTTTCCGCGGCACACCTTTACTAGTGCAGATTTTTATGATTTATTTTGGCATACCTGCGATCGCGCAAGAACTGGGTTTTACTTTCTCCTTCGATCGCCTAGTTGCTGGAGTAGTTGCTTTAAGTTTGAATAGCGCCGCCTACATTGCCGAAATTGTCCGTGCAGGAATTCAATCAATTGAACCAGGACAAGCAGAAGCATCACAATCGCTAGGTTTAAGTTCTGTACAAACCATGCGCTATGTAATTTTCCCCCAAGCTTTTCGGCGGATGATTCCGCCTTTGGGTAATGAGTTTATCAGCTTGTTAAAAGATACAAGTTTAGTTGCAGTAATTGGTTTTGAAGAATTATTTCGCAAAGGACAATTGATTGTTGCAGATAACTATCGCGCCTTTGAAATTTATTCTGCTGTTGCTGTGGTTTACTTATGCTTAACCTTACTTTCTTCTCAAGCCTTTAGTCGTTTGGAAGCTTGGATGAATCCTGTGAAACGTTCCTAATCTTAAGAATAATCCTCATGCTCAAAAACTTCATCCGCTTGGAGGTGGAGTTTTTTATGAGCATTTTTTGCTACTTTCATATTACGGAATATTAAGTTGCATATTGCCTAATTATGGAAAAGCGAACACTAGGAAAATCAGATGTAGAAATTACGCCTATCTTAATGGGAACCTGGCAAGCTGGTAAAAAAATGTGGGTAGGAATTGAGGATAGCGACTCAATTCAAACAATTCGCGCCGCATTTGAAGCTGGGATTACTACTATTGATACCGCCGAAGTCTACGGGGATGGACATTCTGAGAGAATTGTAGCTGAAGCTTTATCTGATGTGCGCGTAGACGCGGCGCGGCTTGTCGGTAGACATCGCGTGCAGTATGCTACCAAAGTTTTTGCCAATCATCTCAAATATCAGCAAGTAATAGAGGCTTGCGAACGTTCTTTAAAAAACCTCAAAACCGACTATATCGACCTCTACCAAATTCATTGGCCATCTGGTGCTTTTAATAGTGAAATTGTCCCCATTGAAGAAACAATGAATGCTCTCAACTCGCTAAAAGAGCAAGGTAAAATTCGCGCTATTGGTGTTTCTAATTTTTCTCGCGAACAATTAGCAGAAGCATCCAAGTATGGACGAATTGATAGTTTACAACCGCCTTATTCTTTGTTTTGGCGACAGATAGAAAAAGATTTAAGGCCTTATTGTAGCGAGAATCAGATTTCTATTCTGGCGTATTCATCTTTAGCACAGGGATTATTAACAGGTAAATTTGCTCGCGGAACTAAATTTGACCCAGCAGATAATCGTGCTTCAAATAAGCTGTTTCAAGGTGAAAACTTTGAACGCGCCCAACAAGCTTTAGATAAACTGCGCCCTATTGCTGAGAAACATAATGCCACCCTGGCTCAGTTAGCGCTAGCCTGGTTAATTGCGCAGCCTCAAACAAATGCGATCGCAGGTGCGCGTTATCCCCAACAAGCAAAAGATAATGCATTAGCTGCTGAAGTGAAACTTTCTGACGCTGAACTTGCAGAAATTGATGCTATTGGGCGAATTGTCACCGATCGCCTAGATGAAAGTGCTGTGATGTGGGAATGGTAAGCTAATTTTTGCTTGAAATAGTCAAAAGTCAAGAGTCCAAAGTAACTCTTGACTTTTTACTTAGAAGAAAGATTTAAATCAGTTTGGCTAGCTTTATGGCTATGGGCGGGTTTTTTTCTAATTTAAGGTTTTGGCGATCGCATCCTAGCCCGCACCATTAAATTAGCAAGCCTATGTGTAAAAGTTTCAAACTGTATTGCAGAATTAAACAAAACATCAACTTTGGTAAACAAAGAGTTGCGGTTAATTATCCCAGTGCTAGATTGTATTTATAGGACACCAGATAAAGCACAACCAAACCAAAGGGCACATGACCAGGTGTCTTCCGTCATCAGCCCAAGCAAGTTTCAGCATCTTAAATAGTGAAGTGGCAAATAAAGCTTTTTAAAAAAAAGGCAAAGCCAAATCCCAAAGCGGAAAAACAAAAAATGCTGAAGTTGCTAACCGTAAAGTCCACCCTAGTAGTTGATTTTTGTAATCACTTAACAAGTTTAACGATTTGAAAACTGTGAATTTGAGCGAACCTGGTCTCCATTGACCAGGTTTTTGAGTTTGATAGTGGCGGTTTTCAAAAGCGATGATATAATTGTTACCCAGTACGGTAAGGAGTACCGGAATTTACGCTTGAGGAGCTAGTTGCAAGACTAGGAAAACACTAACGGAAAATAGTTAGTGTGCCCAAGAAACCTATGCCATTGAGGTTAAGGTACTTCACCCACCTTACATATAATTAGCAAGCCCACATCTGTGGGCTTGTTTTTTTAGCGATAAATTTTACATTACAGAATACAATAAGACAGCAAAATATTTGGTGGAAGATTTTGATGATTGTTAATTGTTCTTGGAAGAAAATTACTACAGCTATTTTTATATCTCTAGTTGCTTTTTCTTGCGAGCCAAATACTAATACAAGAATCGAGCAGACACAGGCCAAAGCCACTGAAGAACAAAAGCCTCAACCAAATATCGGCTATGGCGAATTAATTATTAAAGCACAATCAGATTATTTAATGATTCCAGTTACTCTGCCAGAACAAAGTCAAGATAAAGACAGTAATTATAGTCTTTCACGTTCTTCTGGTAGAGTAGACAAATTATATAACTTTATTTTTTATCATAAGCAAGATGGGACAACTCATCTTTTATTAAATAAAAAAGCAATTATAAACTCTTTCGATTTTTTAGAAAATAAACTAGTAGGTAAAACACCTACAAGATTGTGGTTATATAAAATCCTTGAACAAGATACCAATGCAGATAAAAAAATCAACTTTGAAGATGCCATAGTTGGCTATATATCTGATTTGTCAGGGAAAAATCTTGTACAAGTTACCCCAAATAATACCCAAATCCTTAATTGGGTGATTGTTCCCAGTCAAAACGCCTTGTTTCTCAAAATTATTAAAGACTCTGATAATGACAAAAAATTTACCGAACGAGACAAGACAAATTTTATGAGAGTAAATCTTGATAAACCTGCAATGGGAACAGAGATTATTAGCGATTCCATAGAGCAGGAAATAAAGTCATATATTTTTAAATAAAAAATTACAGCAAATTTCATTTTGGTGAAATATACATCTTATCCCATTTTATGTTTTGGATTTCGCGAAAATGTGGGACATTGTGTTGGATGGGTTCTCCGACTTGAGCAAAATTTTAAAAATAGATTTTAATGAAGCAGTGTTAAATTATAGGAAGATAAAATATATTGTGGATATGAAATTTTATCTTCAGTTATTTTTTATTTGGTTATTATTTCTTAATGGGATTTTTAGTTGCACGCAAGCAAAAAATATAACCTCAAAGCAAGCTTGTAAATCTAGAAAAGAGCAAACATTTTGGCAGCATTTGAAACCTTCACTATTTCTAATTATTGAGAATAATAAATGGGGTTTTATTGACAGAAATGGCGAAATTGTAATTAAACCACAATTTAATTATGCTCAGGATTTTGTTGAAGAAAGAGCAGCCTTCAAAGGAAGTAATGGCAAGTGGGGATTAATTGACCCTAAAGGTAAAGTTATTATTCAACCAAAATTTGATAAGATTGATTATTTTTATGAGCAGAGGGCTGCTGTTAACATTGGTAATAAATGGGGATTTGTTGACACCAATGGTAATTTTATTATTGAACCTCAGTTTGAAAAAGTCGATCGATTTTTTGAAGGACGAGCTGCTGTTCGCAGTAATGGAAAATGGCACTTTATTGACCTTAGCGGCAAGTTGATCGCTCAAACAGAGTTATATGCAGTTAACAATTTTTCTGAGGGACTAGCAGCAGTCAGCGTCAGAATCAAAGACAAATACAGAAGAGGTTTTATTGACCGCAATGGTCAATTCGTCATAGATATAAAAGAAGTCTATCTCAACTTTGAAGGGACGTGGTTTATAAATGGATTAGCACCTGTATATATAGACGATTCTCTTTCATGGATTGGAGAAATATTCTTTGAAGAACGCCCTAAAAAGAAATGGGGTTTTATTAATAAAATAGGCCAGTTAGTTATCCCAACTAAATATGATAGTGTTACACATTTTTCGGAATGTTTAGCTACTGTATGGATTAACAACCAGGCTGGCATAATCAATACATTTGGGCAGATAATACTTGAGCCAAAGTATGATAATATTTATGTTTTTTCTAACGGAATCGCTCGTGTAGAAGTTAATAAAAAGTATGGATTTATTGATAAAAATGGTCGAATTTTAATTGAACCACAATTTTATGATGCGACTGAATTTTCGGAAGGATTGGCATCAATAAAAATGGAGAAAAGCGGTAAGTGGGGGTACATCAACACATCAGGAAAAATGATTATCAAGCCGCAGTTTGATGATTTTTCTTTTTTTACTAATGGTCTAGCCAAGGTGAAGTTAGACAATCATTTCGCTTATATAAACCCAACAGGAAAAATTGTGTGGACTTCCGCACATTGAATTGTTGTTGTATAGAAGTGGAATCGAAATCTTTGAGAGGCGATGTCTACCACTAACAATCACCAAGTTGGGTCGCTAAATAGATTAATTGTTAATTGTTCGCGTCCTGCTGGTACGGCTGTGATACAAGCACGGATAGTATCTCCATCCTCTAATTCCACAGTGCAAGCATGACAAGTCCCCATCAGACAGCCAGTGGGAATAAATATCCCCGCCCGATCTGCAACCTCTAACAGGGCTTCTCCGACTTCTGCATTGACTGTGACATCATCTGGTAAAAACTGGACGCGAACACTCATGAAACACGAACCTCTCTAGGATAAAAAGGGCGTTAGGTCTAAATGATTTTCAATTTCGCTGGCGAGAGAATCTAAAGTATGCTCTCGCTGTTCTCGATAATTAGCAACACCCGTAGGTAGAGATTTTAACCCCCGTTGTTGGCGCAGGCGATTTAACCAAGCGCGTCTCCAAGGGCCATTGTCAAAGATTCCGTGGAGATAAGTACCCCAAACTGATTGACAACTATCCACCAAACCTAAATTAACATCATCAAATAGAGGTTGGAAGGCTTGGCTATCTGCTTGCTGTTCGATACGCGATCGCCCTTGATGGATTTCAAACCCATAGACTGGTAAACCCATTTGCGGGAAGTTTGAACTAACTTGGCGCTGGCGAGCGATTTTTTGTCCGGTAATTACAGTTCTGATTGGTAATAAATTTAGCCCTTGATATCTACCAGCTTGTCCTTCTATCCCTTCTGGATCGGCGATCATCTGACCTAGCATTTGGTAGCCGCCGCAGATGCCTAAAACTGTACCACCAGAAGCAGCATAGTGTTGTATCGCTTCTGCCATACCGCTTTTTTGTAGCAGAATCAAGTCAGCAATCGTTGTCTTTGTACCTGGGATAATTACTGCATCTGGATGACCCAATTCTTGCTTAGGGCTTAAGTATCTTACTGATACTGTGGGTTCTGATTCCAAAGGATCGAAGTCAGTAAAGTTAGCAATTCTTGGTAAGCGGAGGACTGCAATATCAAGGTCAGCTTGACTTTTATGGGTTTTTCTCTCTAACAGGTCGAGAGAATCTTCAGCCGGAAACAGATGTTCTAAGTAAGGTATCACACCGATTACAGGGATACCAGTCCGCGCTTCTAACCATTTGATTCCCGGTTCTAAGATAGAGCGCTGTCCGCGGAATTTGTTAATTACTATACCTTTAATTAAATCCCGTTCTTCCTGGTCTAATAACTCTAGGGTGCCAATGATATGGGCAAATGCACCACCCCGGTCAATATCAACTACGAGTATAGTAGGTGCATTCAAATATTTTGCTACCCGCATATTGGTTAAATCGCGGTGCTTGAGGTTAATTTCCGCAGGACTACCAGCACCTTCGCAAACTAGCAAGTCAAATTCTGTACCTAAATGTTGTAGCGATTCTTCAATTGTTCGCCAACCTAATTCAAAATATTGCTCGTAGTAGTCTGTCGCGCTGACTTTACCTACAGGCCTGCCTTTAAGAATTACTTGGGAGGTCATATCTCCTTGGGGCTTCAATAAAATTGGATTCATTTCTACCCAAGGTACAACTCCCGCCGCCCAGGCTTGCACTGCTTGGGCGTAACCAATTTCTCCACCACTAGCGGTTACATAAGCATTTAAAGCCATATTTTGACCTTTAAAGGGAGCCACTCGCCAGCCACGCCGCGATAGAATGCGGCAAATAGCTGTAGTTATCAGTGATTTCCCTGCGTGGGAAGTTGTCCCCACAACCATAATTGATTTCATAATGACTATCAGTTTTTCAATACAAGGGGTGGAATTTCAGGGGTGAACGGTAATTTGGCAATCCTTTTGTTATTATTTAACAAATTAGGAAGCTGATAGAAGCATTGAAAGCAAGGCATTCCGCTACTAATCCCAGAAAATGCTTTAGTACTTCTTTATACTATTTAAACCGTACAATCACCGGACAAACTCAGTCAGAGGCTCATTATAAAGGCCTTATAAATTGGGTCGATGCTTGCGTATATATTGTTCCCTTTTAATTCCTCATCCTAACTTCTTGGTTTTAGAGCCTAAAAAGGCAATCTTAACCAACGAGTCATAGCATTTACTAAGCGATCGCGCCATGAGGGCTGACGCCAATTTTTACTTTGGTATTTTTCTGCTAACTGTTGACCTAGGGGTGTGAGGCGAAAACTATCAGTAATTCCCTGGCCATCAACTTCGCGCCGCAGTACACCTACTTGAATCAGCCAATCTAAGGCGTTATCACAAGCCAATTCTGATAAAGAACGTTGAGTGTAACCATACTTGATACCATTATCCTGAGCGATCGCACTCAATGGCACACTTTTGTGATGCATCGCTGTCAACAAAGCTGGATTGAAGGGAGAACAGACTAGCGATCGTTCAGCTCGTTCTACAGTACTTTGAGGATAAGAAAAGGTTTTTTGGTTTTGGGAATCAGTAGCAGCCATTTTCAAGGGTCGGGTTAAGGGGCAATAGTCAAGGGTCAACAGTCATTTAAATTTAGACTATTAACTTTGGACTCTGGACTTTTAACTAGTTTGTTGCGTTTTTTAAGTAATTCATTTAATTATTGTAAATTATTGTAAAATTTCAAATGCCCCAACAATCTTATACAGGAAGGGTTCATTATGCCTCTAGCAGTCGGTACGGATGCACCTAAATTTACCGCCAAAGATACTAACGGCAATACTGTCTCTTTATCTGATTTTGCTGGTAAGACAGTAGTTTTATATTTTTACCCTAAAGATGATACCCCAGGCTGCACCAAACAAGCCTGTAGCTTCCGGGATGCGCAAGCTGATTATCAAGGTAAAGATGTTGTAGTACTAGGAGTGAGTGCCGATGATGAAGCGTCCCATCAAGCATTCACTGCCAAATATAATTTGAATTTCCCTTTATTGGCTGATACCGATAAAAGCATCATCCAGGCTTACGATGTTGATGGTGGTGGTTATGCCAAGCGTGTCACCTACGTAATTGACCGCGACGGTAAAATCATTCATGTTGATTCTGCTGTCAACACTACTACCCACGCCAGTGATGTTTTAGCGGCTTTGGGTCTTTAGTTGATTGTAGGCGATCGCTAATAATTACTTTTTTACCCATGCTTCCACTTATAAACAGTGGAAGCATAGTGTATTTAGGGAAGTTTGCGATACCTTTAGTTTTTTGCTGGTATTGTCTGCTGTGCAGGAGTGGGGGTATTTTCTGGGAGTCTGATGATTGGCAAAGCTTGGGGTGTAGTTCCTAGCTTGCCACCATTTTGAATTGCTTGTTGTTGCCGTTTTTTAAACTCAAGAGTTGCTTCGTCTAATTGTTGGTTTTGCTGTTCAGCATTCCAGTTGAGAGTCCCAAAATTAGCTTGATGAATCAGATTGAACATGTTGAAATCTGAGCCACCGTTACGGGAGAATGGATCGACATTATTATTCTGGTTAGAATCTCCGCCAGGATAGGAATCTACTGTATTGAGTTGAGCTAAACTAGGTTGAGCCATCAGCAAGGAAGCGCAGCCCATTCCGGCCACAGTAGCAAATACAAGTTTGGCAAGAGATAGCAATGATTTTTTCATAGTTTTTCCCCTCAATTTTTTACAAGGAAATCATGCTTATATCTTAAGCAAGAGTTCGTCTAAGTTGGGGTTGAATACTTAACAAGGCGACTACTGCAAAGCCAAGTAATACCAGTAATGCTTCGCCAAAAGTAACCGCACCCCAAGGAGCTTGCATGACTACGCTACCCAAACTCCAATTACTGTGGAGATAAAGATAGCGAATTGGTTCAATAGCGTAACTCAAAGGGTTGAGAGTAGCAACAACCTGTAACCATTTGGGCATAAAGGATAAAGGTGCCAAAGCAGTACTAGCAAACAATAGCGGTAGGTTAGCCACAAAAATTACTGCTATCAGTTCAATGTGTCCGGGGAGAGCAAAAGCCAAGCCTAGGGAAATAGCTGTCACCCCCAAAGCGAGGAGAAAGACAATTAAAGCGATCGCACCTAACCCAGCGACATCAGGTAAACCCGCACCTAGAAATGCGGCGGCAGCGACAATTACAGCCGCTTGCAGTAAACTTTGACTAATGATAAAGATTGCCGAAGCAAAGACAATTGAAAATCGTGATGCTAAAGGCGCTACCAGTAAGCGATTCAAAAAGCCGAACTCACGGTCAAACATCACTGGCAAACCAGCATTCAGCGCTCCAGCAAAAGCTGTGAAAACAATCACGCCAGCAGCCAAAAATTGCCCGTAATTTGTTGTGCTGCCAAAAATGCCTTTGGGAGCATTTTGGAACAACGCACCAAATAGTACTAGCCACATTACAGGCTGAACAATTCCTGCCAATAGAGTTGAAGGGCGGCGTTGCAGTTGAATAAACAAGCGACGAGTTAACGCTAAAGTCTCTTGTACTAATTCACCAAAAAAATTAGGAGTAGCAGCGTAACCTTGCGGTGATGTTGCTGGCTGCCAATTTATATCAGATTTAGGAGTAACGCTCATAACAATTTTGGATTAATTGGGGATTGGGGGTAGGGCATTGGTCAAGAGTCAAGGGTCAAGAGTCATTTTTTCTTCCTTGTCTTCCTTGTCCCCTTGTCCTTCTTGTCTCTAACTGCTACCTCATGTTCTGCTTTTTCTCAGCTTTCGGATCGCGATTAGCAACAGCGGCGAGTTCTGCATCCATCAAAGTGCGACCTGTGGCGGCGAGGTAAACGTCATCTAAGCTGGGGCGAGATTGGGCGATGCCAAAAATCGGCAAGCCAGCAGTATTCAAGGTTTGTTGGATAGTAATTAGCGCGTCATTTTGTGGTGTTACTACCAAGTTGAGGGAATTACCTTGAGCGCTATTGATAATTACTTCCTGCACTAATGGCAAGGCTTGCAATAGGTGTTTGGCTTTTTCAGCTTCCTCAATGGGAGAAAACTCGCGGATTCGCAAAGTAATGCGATCGCCTCCTACTCGATCCTTCAATTGTGAAGGTGTTCCTGATGCAATGACAACGCCGCGATCGATAATTGCCACGCGATCGGCTAGGGCGTCAATCTCTTCTAAATAATGGCTGGTTATTACTACCGTCGTTCCAGAGGCGCGTAACTTCCGCAGGAACTCCCACACAATAAAACGGCTTTCTATATCAAGTCCCACCGTCGGCTCATCCAACACCAAAACATCTGGTGCATGAAGCAATCCAGCTGCCAAATCTAGACGCTTGCGTAACCCGCCAGAATAAGTTCCGGTTTTTTTATCAGCGTATTCTTGCAAACCAAGTAAATTTAAAACTGTCTCAATTCGCTGTTTCCCTACCGCGCCGGGGAGGTGATAAAGCGCCGCTTGCAATTGCAGCAGTTCTCTACCAGTTAGCACCTTATCTAAAGCGACTTCTTGAGCCACATAACCAAGCTTTTGTCTGGCTACTCTGGGATTATCTAACACCGAGATTCCAGATACTTCGATTTTGCCAGCATCCGGCGTAGTGAGCGTACACAAAGCACGCAGAGTAGTAGTTTTGCCAGCGCCATTGGGGCCGAGTAAACCAAAGATTTCTCCCGGTTCTACCGTAAAGGAAACATCTTTGACTGCTTCAACCGAGCCATAGCGCTTTTGCAGATTTTGAATTAAAACGGCGGGAGCCATGACAGCTAATCCCCAACGATACAAATCTCAACAAAGTCTATCTATATTGTAGTTGAGTAGTGTTAGATGAGGCGATCGCGTCGATACAGCATCTTTAATCTTATTGATTGGTTTGCGGTGGGGAAATACTCGCCAGATAATTCACTACATCGCTTTGGCTAGTGAAATCTAACAGCGCTTCTGCTAACTCCTCTAGCTGAGTGATAGATAAAGTGCGAATCTGCTGTTCTGTCTGCGACTCAATTGCACCAAGGCGACGTGTCAAAAGACGGAGACTCAGTTCCAGTGCCTCCTGTTTCTTGCCTAGTTCTTCACCTTGTTGTAAGCCTTGTTGCAATCCCTTTTGCAAAATATCTTGGTAAATCACAGATTCTTGCATAATTTCCTCTCTAAACAGCTGTTTAATCAAATTCTTGTCAAACCGCAAACCAGCTAGAACCTGTACGCAAGCTGATATATTCTGTTTTTCGTCTCTTACCTCAATCATATCGACAGCAGCAGCGACTTGTTCGAGTAAGTCTTCGGGTGAGTCGGTTCTAGCCAATGTCGCTAGGGGTAGGAGTGCAGGGTTAGCTAGTAATGGTGTTGGATCTTCTTCCCATAAGCGAATCACTCGATATTCATGTCTGGTTTTCTTGTCTACATATTGAGTATTAAAAACAATTTCTGAGGATGTAGGTTGGAGAAAAATTAATACTTGCTCAATATCGCACCAGTATTGGCGTTTCAATCTGGTGTAGTAATCAAGCATCCGAAAGTCAATTGGGGGTGTGGATGCTGGTGAAGTTTGAAACTCTAAATGCAGGATTTGGCTGGAGATTTGCAGAAAAGTCACTGAATCAGCGCGAATGGGTTCGAGATTCAGTTCGGTTTTGAGTACTTGGATATCTGTAATTTCAGATGCAAGTAACCATCTGGCAAAATCTGCGGGGTAGTTTTCTGCAAGGTATTTGCAGGTGTTATCGTAACTCAAGGGCGATCGCTCTCATACGTGAAAATTTACCAGACACGAAATTTCGTATCTGGTAAAGTCTTCTGATTAATTAGGTATAAATACTACACCTGTAATCCCTAGATAAATACAAACCTTTTGTAAATATCGAGTTTGTTGTGGTATTAGCTGACTAAATCGGGAAATACCTCCTGTACAGCAGGATGCACTAAGTGATGATTATGGACATTCACACCCTTAGCCAATGCAGGGTTAACATCCAAGGCTTTAATACCCAAGTTTGCTAACTGAACAACATAAGGTAAGGTACTGTTGTTGAGTGCTTGGGTAGCTGTCCAAGGTACTGCACCGGGCATATTAGGAACGCCATAATGCACTACACCTTCTTCCACATAAACTGGATTAGTGTGAGTAGTAGTGCGTAAAGTTTCCACACAACCGCCTTGGTCAACGGCAACATCCACAATTACAGAACCAGGACGCATTTGTTGCACCAATTCGCGAGATACTAATATTGGTGCTCTACGTCCTGGCACCAAAACCGCACCAACAAGCAAGTCCGCTTCTTTAACGGCGGCTTCGATATGGGCAGAGTTGCTATAAAGCAATTCAACTCTAGAGCCAAACAGAGTTTCTAGGTAGGATAAGCGATCGACATTTACGTCCAATATTTGCACGATCGCGCCCATACCTACGGCAATTCTAGCTGCTTCTGTTCCAACGACGCCGCCGCCTAAAACTACGACTTTGCCTGGTTTAACTCCCGGAACCCCACCTAAAAGAACACCTCTACCACCTTGGTGACGTTCTAAATAGGTTGCACCAAATTGTACGGATAACCGACCAGCAATAATGCTCATCGGTGTGAGCAAAGGAAGTTTGTTTAAACCAGGTTGTTCTACGGTTTCATAAGCGATCGCACAAGTGCCACAATCAATTAAATGTTCAGTCAATTTGCGATCGGCTGCTAAATGCAGATAAGTAAATAGTATTTGTCCTTTCTGCAAAAATTTATACTCAGTTGACTGGGGTTCTTTAACTTTGACAACTAGGTCTCGATTCCACGCTGCTTCTGGTGTGGAGACAATCTCCGCCCCAGCAGCGATGTAGTCATCATCAGTGAATCCACCACCAATACCTGCTTGTGTTTGAACGAACACAGCATGACCGTTTTCACTCAACACCCGCACGCTCGAAGGACTCAAACCTACACGAAACTCTTGATCCTTAGTTTCCTTGGGAACGCCGATTTCCATTTATAGCCTCTGATAAATTTTGGTTTCACTTTAGCCTGCCAGTACTAGACTGGCTACTTCCGTATTAGGGATAGCTAACTGATGGTCTTAAGTTTTTCTACTTCCTGAGAGGTGCTACCAACTCTTACCCTTGACTATTGCCCTAGTCTTTCTAAAATATATAAAGATTAATAAAAAATTGTAAACAGTTGTTTACATGGGTTTGTTCCAATAAGCTGCTGCTGGGTTTCCAGCATAGCAACTCAGTTCAACACCTACAGAAGTTCTGATGTCTGAAGACCAGTCGCTATGACATCAAGGTCGGAAGCAACTCTGCGAAACGCCGCAGCGTTTACAGACTTCTCGCAATCAATTTCGTTTGCCCATAAACAAGAGAGGAATTGTTAATGATGACACAACCAAAGCCAACGATTACACCCAAACTAGAGGAGCCTAAGTTTGGCTTTAATGAATATGCCGAAAGATTAAATGGTCGAGCTGCAATGATTGGCTTCATCTTGATGGTGGTAATTGAATACCTGACCAATCAAGGCGTGCTATCATGGCTCGGTCTCAAGTAGTGCTGCCACAAAGCACAGGCGTTAAAGTTGTAAGCTAGTAATTAGAAGAGTTTTGACCAGCTGGGTATTCTAGCTGGTTTTAACTTAAGCAATAAATAGCGAAACTACCTCCCACGACTTACGTCTATGACTAAGAGGCACACAAAAAGTGACAGCTTTATCCGAAACTTGCGATTATATGTGCAAGAGGGTAAATTACTACACTTCCTCTCCTACTTAAGATCATTATAATACGTTAAAATGCCTTGACATCAGAAAGTCCATAAACGGTCTAATTGCGGGCGAGGTATTCTCAGTAAATTGTTATAAAAGCCAATCGGGATCAAAGCAAACTGTAATGAACGTTATATTTCCTCGGTTTTTAAAGTCATCCTACCGGAAAGAGCCAATAGTTAGTTTATTAATTACTATGGGCGTAGTAGACGCACTGATTGGTGGGTTAGATGATAGCTGGTCGTTGTTTACTTTTGGTTTAGTGACAGCAGGAATAAGCCTGGGAGTCAAACTGTGGCGCATTCAGCAACGCCGTCCCCTACAAGAAGAAGAGCCTGTAGTACAACATTACTTACCATCCCGTTCCTCTAGTCCAACTTTGCCCATGCTAAGTGTCACCAAGAAAAAACCACCGCAGTAATTAAGTAGTAAGCTAATGCGTCTTGAATGCAATTTAATTGATGATTGCTCAAGTGCTAAATAAATTAGAGCCAGCACCTTGGTGAGGTAGCGAGGTTTTTGATGTTCTTCACTGGGAGTTTTGCCAAGTGGAGTATTTTGCGTTGGTTTTTAACTCAGCCAAAACCTGCCATATTCCCCAAGAGAACCAGTATACGCCCTGAGGACAGCTGCTCGGAAACTAGAGTAGGGTAGCAACAGGCGTTACAAAATGAGAAAAAACCGTGAGGAGCGAGGGAAAAGTTAGGAATTATTCTGTGCTTCGCCCGTATATTGTCCTGGCATTTATGGCTTTTATTACCCTTCCAGTTACAATCTGGGAGGGGTTTTCCATTAAAAGTGCTGATGCGGCTTGGGAAGCACCAAACTCACAAGCTAGAACCAACTTTGCGAATCCTCAGTTAATTTACACCCTTAATGGACATGGAGGAACCGTAAAATCCCTAGCTTTCAGTCCAGATAGCACAATTCTGGCCAGTGGTGGTGCGGAAAATGAGGGTGT
Source organism: Calothrix sp. NIES-2098 (assembly GCF_963875125.1). Lineage (NCBI taxonomy): Bacteria > Bacillati > Cyanobacteriota > Cyanophyceae > Nostocales > Calotrichaceae > Calothrix > Calothrix sp. NIES-2098. The sequence goes on along the minus strand of NZ_CAWNKJ010000001.1, from coordinate 4,433,381 downwards.
GATTCGCTTGTGGAATTTGGTAAAGGGTAAACGGGTGGGGACTATTCGTAAAGCGCACAAAACGGCTGTAGCCTCTTTGGTGATTTCGCCCGATGGACAAACCCTCGCTAGCTGTAGTAGCGATTACACAATCAATCTATGGAACCTCAAAAATCAGAAATTTAAACGCTCTTTTGTCGGGCATAGTACTAATGTGCTGTCTTTAGCTATATCTCCTGATAGTAAAATTCTGATCAGTGGCGCTATAGATGGAATTCGTTTATGGGATTTACCGCAGCAGCGTCCTTTGGGTACTCTAGCCAGCTTTGATAATTTGATTTATACCCTAGCGGTTAGCCCTGATGGTCGAACCTTAGCTAGTGGAGACTATAAAGGTGTAGTTAAACTGTGGAATTTGAGTACAGGAAAATTAATTCGTGGATATGTAGGTCATACCGATTTAGTTAGTCAGGTAGCTTTTACCCCAGACGGAGAAACCCTAGTAACTGCTAGCCACGATCGCACTATTAAAATTTGGAATGTGCATACTGGCGAACTAGTCCGCACTCTCACTGGACATAATAACTGGATCAATGCTATTTCGGTTAACCCTGATGGCAAAATCTTGGCCAGTGCGGGGAAAGATGGAATTAAATTGTGGGAGTTGACAACAGGTGAATTAATCAATACACTCAATGGGCATACAGATTGGGTGAGTGCGATCGCTTTTAGTCCAAACGGGCAAATGCTCGCCAGTGGTGGATTCGATAAACAAATCAAGATTTGGGGAATTCCACCCAGAGGTAATGTCCAAGCAAAATTGTGAACTATCTCTAACCTTCCCCTCTAAATTTTCTGGAATTGTCAACCTCAATGTGGTAGTCATTTTCAGAATAAAAGGATATTGATTTATAGCTAACTTCTTATATTTAACTGTTGGGGAATATATCCCCTCTCAAAAGCCCGGTCTTTGTGACTGGGCTTTTGATTTTTAAAATCTCAAATTTGCGCACCCTGAGATTGATGGCTGGCATAGCATTTTTGATTAGATTAGCAATAGGGTATCTAAGGGGCAATTATGACTTCTTCAGTTAAGAATTTGGTGCTGGTTGTTGGTGCTACTGGTGGAGTAGGACAACTTGTAGTGGGCGAACTGCTAGAGAAAGGCTTAGGAGTTCGCATCCTGACTCGCAATTCAGAAAAAGCCCAAAAAATGTTTAACAATCGAGTCGCAGTTGCTATTGGTGATATCCGCGAGCCTGCTACACTGCCAGCTGCAATGGAGAATATCACTCATATTATCTGTTGTACTGGCACTAGTGCGTTTCCTTCGAGTAAATGGGACTTTGACCCCAGTCCTAGTTGGTTTGAGTGGGTTCAGTTGCTTGCTGACAGCAAACATCGCGAGTCTAGGGCTAAGAACAGTCCAGCAAAAGTTGATGCTCAAGGTGTCAGTAACTTAGTAGCAGCAGCACCTCCCAATCTTCAGAGATTCGTTTTCGTCTCTTCTTGCGGTGTTCTGCGTAAAGATCGGCTTCCTTGGAGTATTCTCAATAGCTTTGGCGTACTGGATGCGAAAGAAAAAGGTGAGGAAGCAATTATTAGTTCCGGATTACCTTACACCATTATCCGTCCCGGACGTTTGATTGATGGGCCTTATACTTCATACGACCTCAACACTCTTTTTAAAGCCAAAACAGATAGCAAGTTGGGTGTGGTTATCGGTAAAGGCGATAAACTTTTAGCTGATGCTAGCCGCATTGACGTAGCCGCAGCTTGTGTAGAATGTCTTTTTCTCCCCACGACTGAAAACCAAATTTTTGAATTGGTGAACCAGGGAACCAGACCAGCTGTAATCGACTGGGAAAAGTTGTTCTCGCAGCCAGTGGTTAATTAATAGCGCCAATTTTCTGGATGCGTAGGCGTAAAGAAAAAGGCTCAACATTAAGTTAAGCCTTTTCATATCCTGGTGCTTAAACAGACATCCCAGATTAATTTAGATCGAACTTTTTGATATTTCATCTTCCCCTGGGGTGTATTCAAATATTCTATTTGCTTTCATGCAACGAAGCCGCATACTTGCAGTGTTAGATGTAAATTAGTCTTCAGAAATTTTTAAGCAAACAATTCTCAAAGTTTGTTAATAAATGGAAGAAGCAAATCAACCACATTAATTTGCGAAATGCGACATATAATGTGCGAATGTACAACAACAAAAGAAGAAAGAGGCTTGGCCAAACCAAGCCTGTATGTATACCAAGCATTTACTACACCAAGCTTAATTTAGACTTACTCTAGTTCCACTTCATCATCCTAGAGGATGTGTGCAAATCGTCTCAAGACTGATAAAAAAAGGTTTGGTTGCGAGCCAAACCTCGATCATTGCTGTGCTTAACAACGTACTAGATTAATTTAGACCTACTCTTATCAGACAGCATCATCCTATGGGATGTATCCAAATATGCCAAAAACTGCTAGGAAACTACTTGCTGAAGAGACTAGCTATTGGAAAAATTCTCAGCATCTAAGCATATACTTAAATACTTATATACTAAATATATGAAAAAGGCTCGGCTAAGACCAAGCCTCCAGATATACCAGGTGTTTACCATATATAGTTAATTTATACATACTCTTCTTAGAGATCATCTTTCTATTTGGGGTATACAAATTTTCCTAAAGATGCTATGGCTTCACCCGCCACACGTTTAACGGACGAGATACACTCAGTAATTTGTTTTGATACAGCTATCAATTGATGAGAGCTAAATATAAAAATAAGACCCTGGATATACTCCAGGGCAAATCCTAACGTTCTTCAGACATTCACAAGCCGAATCTTAACTCTAATTACGAGTTATTTCCCCTATCTACCGAATGAAAAAAAAGATCTGGCTTCCCAAACTTAATATTTGTACAGCAAACTAATCATTTACAGAACTAAATCAGTGAATGTGAGGGTGAAAGTTGTCCATCCCTCCCTGCTTTCTACATGAATGATTGCTTGGAGTTGTTCGACCATCTTCTTGACTATGGCTAACCCTAACCCCGTACCGCCTTGTTTCCAACGGTCTGCATTCGGAATGCGATAGAATTTATCAAAAATTCGCGGTAATTCTGCGGTGGAAATTTCTGTGGAATTACTGACAGCAATTATAGTTTCTGGGGGTGTTGCTGAGGAGTTGTAGCGCACATTGAGGATGATTTCACCACCAGCAGGAGTATATTTGCAGGCGTTATTGAGCAATTCCGTTAATATTCGTTCTAAGCTAGTACGATCTGATATTAATGCGGGAAGATGAGAAGGAACATTTAGCTGAAGAGTTTGCTGATGTTCTTCTACGCGGGGTTGGAATGACTCAATCAATAAGGGTAACAAATCTTGTAATAGCAGTGCATCAGGAGTTACAGGAAAATAGCAAGAACTTTCCAGCCGTTGTAAGTCTAACAGATCGTTGATGAGATCTAGCTCGCGATCGCACTCAACTTTCATCAAATCTAGATAACGCTGAAATTCCTGAGAATTGGGAGAGACTTGCAATACTTGAATCATCCCCTTCATATTGTTGAGGGGCGATCGCAATTCATGAGAGACTAAATTTAAAAAATCATTTTTAAGTTGATTGAGTTCTTCTAATTGCGCTACGAGTTGCATTTGCTCAATTTCTCTTTTCCGCGCCTCACTAGCTTTTTTGCGCTCAGTAATATCTCGAAATATCAAAACTGCGCCTATAATATTATCTTTGTCATCTCTAATTGGTGCTGCACTATCAACAATTGGGACTTCCTCACCATTTTTAGCAATGAGAATAGTTTCTTCTGGAAGTTCGACAACAGCACCATCTTGTAAAACTTTTCTAATCGGACTTTCAATCGGGTTACGAGTTACTGCATTAGCGATGTTAAATATTTCTGCTGAATTTTTGCCCAAAGCTTCTTGTTGTTCCCATCCTGTGAGATTCTCGGCTACAGGATTCATAAAATTTACTGAGTCTTGAATATCGCTTGCAATTACTCCATCTCCTATACTGTTAAGTAAAGTAGATAGCCATTTTTGGTTAGCTTTTAATTCTTTTTCTAGTTTATGTTTAGTCAGCGCTATTTCAATATTAGTTTGTAATTCTCTTTCTTTAAAAGGTTTGAGTAGATAGCCAAATGGCTCAGTAACTTTGGCTCGTTCTAAAGTACGATCGTCGGCATAAGCAGTTAAATAAATTACGGGTATATCTAACTGTCTATGAATTTCTTGAGCAGCTTCTATACCATCCATTTCTCCTTTTAATCTAATATCCATTAGCACTAAATCTGGAGCAAATTCTAGTGCTTTATTAATTGCTTCTCGTCCTGAAGAAGCAATAGCAGGAACAATATAACCAAATCTTGTGAGACGATTTTTTAAATCCTTCGCCACAATAGCTTCATCTTCGACAACCAAAACCTTGGCGTTTGACATCTGGTATTCCTAATATGCTTATCCTATGGGAAATGATATTTGAAACTCTACGCCGCTAGCGCTGTGAATATTGATATCTCCTACAAGCTGACTAGCTAAAGCATCTACTAATTGCCAACCTAAGGATGCTGTATTTGTAAAATTGAAGTTTGCAGGTAAACCAATACCATTATCGCGGACGGTAAGTAAAATCTTATTTTCCAGCATTTTTCTAATAGCGATGCTAATTTCACCCTTTCTCCCCAACGGAAACGCATATTTTAAGGAATTAGAAACAAGTTCGTGAATAATTAAGCCGCAAGGAATTGCTGTATCCAAGCCTAGTAAAATCTGTTCGTCAATATTTATATTTAAAGCGATCGCATCTTCCGAAACTTCATAGGAAGTTAGTAAGCTTGCTACCAAATCTTGGACGTATTCACCAAAATTAATTCTCGATAAGTCGCGCGATTGATACATTTTTTCGTGAACTAAAGCCATTGATGCAATCCGCATTTGACTTTGTTGGAATATTTCCATATCCTGTTTATCTTTAATATATTCAGATTGCAAGTTCAACAGGCTGGAAATTACCTGGAAATTGTTTTTAACGCGATGATAAATTTCTTTTAAAAGCACCTCTTTTTCTCGGAGTGATGCTTGGATTTGTTCCGCCGAACGCTTGCGATCGCTAATATCTTCGATTACCGCAATAAAATACTTGGGAGTTCCAGAAGATTCGCGAACTAAAGATACTGTGACATTAATCCAGACAATAGAACCATCTTTGCGTAGATAACGCTTTTCCAAAGAAAACGTCGGAATATCACCTATTAATACCTGCTCAACATATTTCAGGCTGGCTTCCATATCGTCTGGGTAGGTAATATCTTGGAAAGTTCGCAACTTTAATTCTTGGGATGTATACCCAACAATATCGCAAAGCCTTTGATTAACTAATAACCATCGCCCATCTATGCCTACATGAGCAATACCAACGGCTGCTTGATCGAATGTAGCGCGAAATCGCTGTTCGCTTTCTCGCAATTCCTTTTCTATGCGCTGACGTTCAGCAATTTCTGCCTGTAGCGATGCATTAATTCTTTTTAATTCTACTGTCCGTTCTTCAACTTTGTTTTCTAGTTGGTCTAGTAGTTGGCTGAGATTTTCTTCTGCTTGCTTACGCTCAGTAATGTCAGTATGAGAACCTACCATTCGCACAACGTTACTATCATCATCCCACAGTGCTTGACCCCGATCTAAAATCCATTTGTAGTTGCCATCTTTACATAAAATTCGATATTCATGAGTGTAAAATGGTGTTTTTTTGGCAAAGTGTTCTTTGACTGCTGTTTTTACACCATCAAGATCGATAGGATGCACTCTTCTAATCATTTCATCAAAATGGTGAGAAATCTCCTGTTCTTGATAACCCAGCATTTCCTTCCAACGAGGTGAGAAGAAAACTTCATTAGTTTTGACGTTCCAGTCCCAAATGCCATCATTATTACCACGCAAAGCTAATTGCCAACGTTGTTCGCTTTCTCTCAATTCCTCCTCCGTTCTTTTACGTTCGACAATTTCCTTTGCTAGTTGGTGATTTGCTGCTTCTATTTCGGCGGGGCTAGGCAGAACCAGCGCTTTAGGAATTAAAGACACTAATTCTATAGCTGTATATACAGATACAACAGCAGTGATAGCTTTAATCAGTCCAGATAGCCAATAAGTGGGATGCCAAAGCGTCCACACGTCCATGACATGAGTTGTGCCACAAGCAACTATGAATGTGCCAAACATGAGAAAAATCCAATCAAAAGGCACATCTCTTCGCTTGTGGACAAAATAAACCAGCATTACTGGAATTGAGTAATAAGCCAGTGCAATTAGCGAATCTGAAATGATATGCAACCAGACTAAGTGTGGCTGCCAAAGATAACAATGCCCATGCGGGATAAACTGATTATTAAAAAAAAATTATGAAATAATTCTGTCATGAAAATTAACTTAATCCTAAAATTTTACTTAAAATTTAAATTCGTGCAAATGCGCTCTCTAGACTTACTTTGAGGACTGTTTTTATGGGTATCTCTCATCCTTTATGGTTCATACTTATTTAACTTATTAATCACTTTATAAAGTTAGTTTTGTAATAATTATTCTTACTTGTGATTTACATTTACTTCATAATTGATGATGACTCGGCTTTTGTAATATTTTGCTTCTATTTATCTCGCATCGGAATTGATTACAAGGCTAAAAGCTACTGTCTACTGAAGTAGACTCATCTGTATATTTAAGTTCGCTTATTTAACTACGCTTAAGTGGGTTTAGGCGATAAACCTTTGAACTTCAGCGCGTTAAACAGGATAATTGTTAGGGCAAGATGGTTACAAATGCTATCAGTAAATAATACCCAACTTTAAAGTCAAACTCTGTGATTGGAAGCCAAAGCACACGTTTGATTGGAATCACCAATTTCGATTTGTAAAGTAGAATGTTCGATGCCGAAATGATCGTGCAGTTCTTTACAAGTCTGGACAAGAAAATCATCACCAGGATGTCCAGAGGAAATTACTAGGTGAGCAGTTAGGGCTGTTTCAGTGGTACTCATTGCCCAGATGTGTAAATCGTGAATTTGGGTGACACCAGGAAGTTCTGATAGATAAGTTTGAACTGCTAGCGGCTCAATTCCTTCGGGTACGGCATCTAATGCTAGATTTACGGAATCTTTCAACAACTGCCAAGTACCAAATACAACTACGGCAACGATAATCAAGCTCACAACTGGGTCAAACCACAACCAGCCTGTGAAAACAATGGCGATACCAGCCAACACAACTCCTAAAGAAACGCCAGCATCAGCCGCCATGTGTAAAAATGCGCCGCGAATGTTTAAGTCATGTTTGCGACCTGACATAAACATTAAAGCTGTGATGGTGTTGATGACAATTCCTACCATTGCTACGCCAATAACTGTAATTGCTCCTACGGATGCAGGGCTGTGAAAGCGTTGTACTGCTTCCCAAGCAATTCCGCCCATGACTAACAAAAGTGCGATCGCATTTATCAAAGCCGCTAAGATAGAAGAACGTCGCAGTCCGTAAGTATAGCGTAGAGTTGGCGGTCGGCTGCCCAAAAAACTTGCTCCCCAAGCTAGTAGCAGTCCTAATACATCACTTAAATTGTGACCTGCATCAGCAAGCAAAGCTAAAGAGTGCGCTAAGTATCCATAAAACGCTTCAATAATGACAAATCCGACATTGAGGATAGTACCAATCATGAAAGCGCGATTATAGTTATTAGTGCCATGTTCGTGATGATGATGATTATGGTTATGACTGTGATTATGTGCCATCCTTGATACCTAAATAACAGCCTGCTGCTTAACGCTTGTGTCTCTAGTTTTTGTGTCGTTCGCCACTAACTTAACTTAACATTAATCTCTTTCTGTAAATAGAAAGAAATAGAGAATTTGCCATCCGTATAACAGAAGATAACGAAAATCATCTCCATTATTTTGTTAGGAGTATTGCTTCAGTGAAATACAAATACTCTGAAAAGTATAGTGAGGATGAATCATGATTTACTTGGGATATGGCAGTTTGTTTATAGTTATGTTGGCAGCATTGCTAGCAGCGATGTTTCAGATGAGTGCGGCATTAGATGAAGCAGACATTGGACGCTTTTCTATTTGGACGGGTATTGCTTCTGTAATTGCTGGTCTACCGATGATGTTGTGGTAGCTACTGTGATAGCTTATTCATATCTTGTCCGGTTACAGACCGATAATTAAGGCAGTCGAGGGAGAAAGATTTTCCAGGGTTTTGCACAGATGCACCAAATCATATCATCACTCATCAGCCGGACATAGTATCAATCTGAATATTTGGAAATTAAGAATGAGCTAGTTACGTCTGAGCTTACTTGTATCGCAAGGTAACAGGCAATAGCGAATATTGCTATGTGAATCTTTTAAATATTTTTGTTTTTAGATAGTGATTTTTATTACAAAAATTAATCAAGATTAATATCTGCTGCCTTATTAAGAGTTGTTGACAGACAGCAATGCTCAAATAGCTGGGATATTGTCGCAACTGAATCTGCATTTGATAGGCATTTGCTAAATTAAATAATTTCTACCTAGTGACTCTATCATTTGTTAGAGGAAACTACCGTGTCTGTTAACTACAATATGTAGGCGATGAGATTCCTATTTAATTTTTGAAATATAGGTAGATAGAGTAGATATCATCCACTCGAAACTACTTCAAATTTTTCCTAAATACATTAGGATTCTAAGATTTAGCAGGATTCAAGGCGAGCAAAAATAATTTTCCCTCTGGCAAGAAGGTTTGAAAGCAACTAAATTCATCATGGGTTCTCCCCTTTAGATGAAACATTGGTTTGGTATTGCTTTCCCGCCCTGCAATAAATTGATTGCTCATAGTTAAATTGCGTTAAAACGCACTCTTATTCAAGGAATTTTCAGATGGATTGAGGCTGATGAATTAAACCCTTATCAATTCGCCAACAAAATCATTGGTGAAGAGCCAATAGTTAAAAGTTATTTCTTCCTCCTCTGCTTCCTCTGCTCCCTCTGCTTTTTTCCTTGTTTTTTTCATCTTGGCGATGAAATTTTTTCATTGAGACTGCCTTCTCACTCCCTAGCCCCGATTTTGTAGGAGATTAATCATGGCTACCGTTGAACAGTTGCAAGCATGGCATGAGTTAGCACAACAACTGCGAGTTGATAGTATTCGTGCAACCACGGCTGCTGGATCGGGTCATCCCACCTCCTCTATGTCCGCTGCTGACTTGATGGCAGTGCTGTTGGCGAAGTATTTCCGCTATGACTTTAGCAATCCACACGATCGCCATAACGATCGCCTGATTTTCTCCAAAGGGCACGCAGCACCGCTATTGTATGCTATGTATCGCGCAGCAGGGGCAATTGACGATCGCGAATTGATGTCTTTGCGTCAATATGGCAGTCGCTTAGAAGGACATCCCACTCCTGTACTACCTTGGGTAGATGTGGCAACGGGTTCTCTTGGTCAAGGATTGCCAATTGCTGTGGGTGTGGCTTTGGCTGGCGAATATTTAGACAACTTGCCATATCACACTTGGGTTTTGCTTGGGGATAGCGAAATGGCGGAAGGTTCGATTTGGGAAGCTTTTGAACACGCTACTCACTACAAACTAGCAAATTTAATCGCCGTTTTGGATGTTAACCGCTTGGGGCAGCGCGGCCAAACAATGTTAGGTTGGAATACTCATGTTTATCGCGATCGCGCTCAGGCTTTCGGCTGGAAGGCAATTGAAATCGACGGTCATAATTTAGAAGAGATTGACCAAGCCTACGCCGAAGCAGTTGATAATCTCGATTGTCCCACACTGATCGTCGCTCGCACAAAGAAAGGTAAGGGTGTAGCACATTTAGAAGATATTGGCGGTTGGCATGGTAAGGCATTAAAACCCGATGATGCCAAAAATGCGATCGCGGAACTGGGAGGAGAACGTCAGATAATTATTCAGGTGGAAAAGCCGAACTTCCCAACCGAAACAGCTACAACTAATCACTCACAAGTTCTCCAGCTTCCTGTATATCAAGAAGGCGATTCAGTGGCGACTCGTAAAGCTTACGGCGATGCTTTACAAGCTTTAGGCGCATCGCGATTTGATGTAGTTGCTTTAGATGGAGAAGTTAGTAACTCCACTTACGCCGAAGAGTTTGCTAAAGCTTACCCCGATCGCTATTTTGAAATGTACATTGCCGAGCAGCAAATGGTCGCTGCCGCCGTAGGATTGCAAGTGCGGCAATATAAACCTTTTGCTTCCACCTTTGCAGCATTTTTAAGTCGAGCTTATGATTTTATTCGCATGGCGGCAATCTCTCGCGCCAATATTAAACTAGTTGGTTCCCATGCGGGAGTTTCAATTGGTCAAGATGGCCCTTCGCAAATGGCATTGGAAGACTTGGCTAGTTTGCGAGCAGTATGGAATAGTACCGTGCTTTATCCCTGCGATGCCAATCAAACCGCCAAACTTGTAGCGGAAATGGTCGATTTGGATGGGATTGTTTATCTGCGGACAACTCGTGAAAGCACGCCTGTTCTCTATCCTGCCGATGAAGATTTTGCTGTAGGTGGTAGCAAAGTCGTTCGCAGTTCCGATCGCGATCGAGTAGCAGTGATTGCCGCTGGGATTACAGTACACGAAGCCCTGAAAGCATACGATCGCCTAAAACAAGAAGATATTATAGTGCGAATCATTGATGCTTACTCAGTCAAGCCAATTGATGCGGCAACTCTGCACCAAGCAGCCCGTGATACCGATGGCAACCTCATTGTAGTAGAAGACCACTGGAGTGAAGGCGGATTGGGCGCTGCGGTACTTGATGCCTTTGTCGGTACGGGTACTGCTCCTAGTTATGGTGAATTGCAACTTAACTTTATCAAGCTAGCAGTACAGAATATGCCAGGATCGGGCACTCCCGAAGAACTACTTCATGCCGCCAAAATTGACGCTGATGCCATTGTCGAGGCAGTGCGATCGCTTGTCAAACAAGCTGCTTGGGTGCCAACGGAGTAATATCGCGTTTAGTGAAAGTCGATCGTTAAGACGGCAGGGGTCAGGGGGAAAGAGGATTTTGCCGTTTGTGCAACGAATGAATCTGTAGGGGTGGAATTTCCCTTATTGGTGTCAACTTAAGCCCAAAGCTATATCGGGCAAGCGTTGTACAAATCCCCCACACCCTCATCCCCTAACCCCTTCTCCTGGGGGAGAAGGGGAATTTAATCTCTATCTCCCCTCTCCTGTGGGAGCTGGGGGTGAGGGCAAAACGTTGTCACACAGAGGGTTTCACCTAAGTTGACACCAATGAACCCAGCCTTGCTTTGAGTTTTACAAAAATGTGGGTAATGACAAGCCTTATAGCCTGAGGCTAATTATAAAAATTCGATGCAATTCGATTGCAGTGCGATGCAATTCAATTGTCGGGCGATGCAATTCAATTGTCAGTCGATGCAATTCAATTGTCGGGCGATGCAACTCAATTGTCAGTCGATGGAACTCAATTGTCAGTCGATGCAACTCAATTGTCGGGCGATGCAATGCAATTGTCGGGCGATGCAATGCAATTGTCGGGCGATGCAATGCAATTGTCGGGCGATGCAACTCAATTGCAGGGCGATGCATTAACATTGTGCCAAGTAACCTCAAAAAAATTTGAGGCGATCGCCCGATTTCGCCTCAAATCCTCATAAATGCCTAATAAATTCTTTTTTGGATAATTTGACGGAATTAGTAAAAATTTTTCTAACTCTTGGCTAAATGATGTACGTGCCACAACTCCAGCCAATCTAATGTATACCTAACGCCTTACGCAATAGTATTTGGTCTTCTAACTTAGCTTGAAACCGTCCATTTTCAATATCACGAATCCAACTCTGACTTTTACCCGTTAGCTGTGCCAAATCTCTTTGGCTTAACCCTAGTTTTTTTCTGGCCTCAAGAATATATTCGGTAGACAAAGCTATTTGCGGTTTTAACTTTGTTTTGCGGTTGTGCGTGCGCTGCTTCTTCTTAGACTTGGTGAGTTGTTTTTTCCACTCTGGCGGTATCTCAAAATATAAGATCCGAGCATTCATTAATCGATTCCACTTGCCACGAGGCGCAGCATCAGTCAATCGCGTGCCATTACTACCATCATCAATCCAGAATTCTAACGCTGCCTCCGCATCTTCGGGAATATTAACCAACTTAGTCCACAAAGGTTGAATTTCTCTGGGATAGGTGACAGGATCGAATACAGGTTTAAGTCCATAATGATTGAGTACTTCTAAATCGCTTTCAAATATTCTCAACAGACGTTGGCGATTCTCTGGATGCAAAGACACTTGGCTCAGTTTTCTCTCACCGTAGGCAACCCTCATGAGAGTGGGGATTGTTACGCGCTGTTCTCTACCCATTTTGGTTTTAAATAATAACCACAACATCATCCGCGCTGCACCTTCATGTTGCTGCCAAATACTCATGACTGCATTCAGCAACGCTTTGGGTAAACTACCATACTGATAGAACGCCGTGCGATCCTTACAACCTTGGCGATTGAGAAAATACTGCACCCACTCGCCGGCTTTAATTTTGAAAGTCAACCCCACTAAGTGTTTGCATCCCAACTCGTCTTCCTGAAAGTGGTGCTGAATATCCAATAAATGCCACAATCGACTGTTTTCCAGACAAACTCCCTTAATTTTGCGTTGTGGGGGCAAATTAATCGAAGCTATCAGTTTGCAGGGTTGTTGAGCAAGTTCTTTAATTAAAGCCAGCTTGGTAGTTTTGCTCAAGTCTTTGCGTTTGTCCAGTCCTAAATATTCCTCAATTTGTCGGTCGTTGATGATAAACTCTTCTTCTCCAGGCCGATCTAGGTTAGTGACATGAGCCGCATAGATCAAGTGCATACAAGCAGATCTAATATCAAATGTCTCGATCGCAGACAAAGCCTTTCCATCTTTCAGCGCGATGGGTGATTTTGAATCTGAGGTATCGTCTGTAACTCGAAAAGCGATCGCACCTTTACCGCCATTAATTTGCCGTTGATAATATAACTCTCCATCTGCATCCACTTCCCAAAGCAGAGATTGGCGCTGTGCTAAAACGTTGCATAATTCCCAAATAACAATTGCTGAGGCAAAAGGATGGCTTTTACCGTCGGTAAATAGCTTTGGACTAGCAGCGATTGTGACATCAACCTTGCATCTACCTTTTTTTGCTTGATAAGGTACTGGCGAGTCAACCGGGCAAGAAATTACACACTGCGGTGCAACATAACCTTGACAGTTATTACACAAACTAGGGTCAATCCAGTAATCACCTTCAATAATCTTGATTGCACCTGTAGGACACTGAGGAAGGCAATTATCACACTGAATACAGCGCTTAGTAATGGCGTAGGGCATAGTATTGTAAAAGTGATTTTCAGTTAAAGTACTAACCAACCAAAGCTGTATACATTGAATGGCTTCAGCAGCAAAGATGCTGAAGTTACTGGCTGTTGCTAATAGGCGATCGCCACAAAGTTTTTATTACTTAAAACTCAATTGCTCGTTATTCTACAATTGTGCCGATAGCCGCATTCTTGCATCTTAACTTCAGTAACTTTTTTAACCAAAAGTTTATGATATTTTTGTTCATTTTGAACCATTAAATGGATCTTCATATTCTCCAAAAATACCTAATCGTCAATTTTAAAATTTAGTTAGTAATTTTAACATGAGAGCAATTAACGTTTCCCGAATTTATATCCAATGTCAGGAGAAGAATATTATTCAATTGCTTGCCACATAAATATTATTTTTGTCAGCAGCTACCAGCGATCGGGAGAGAGTTGCCCTAGAATCATTTAAATAAATGAAAATCAATATAATTTGACATTATTAAATATATTTAATTATTACCCATCAAAATTGTCTTGATTTTAGGCAATATGATGCTAATTACTGAAATTACAGCTAATCTTGCAATGTTACAACATTCTGTGCGCCGATCTGTGTACTGAATTTACCTAAAAAGCGTTGGATTTTTTTTGAAATCCAGATTAGATTGATAAATTCTGTATATTGTTACACAAAAATTGTTTGAATAGCAGTGTTCTTCACTTAATTAATAGCTCCCGATTTTGCCTGAGTGGAGCTTGGTATTGAGTACAGAAACACTAGTACCCCTGCCTGTAAGTAAATACTCGTACCCTCATACAAATACTCGTACCCCAACCTAAAAAAACTTTAAAGTCCTGATACTGCAAGGTTTTAAACGATTGAGTACATGCTTAATTAGATGCTATTGGGAGATAAGGTAGCTGATATAACACTGTTGATATACAGGACTAACGCCAGTGTCATCAATTTCTATAGCAGTTCTATTTTGATATATGAACAAACAAAGAGTACAAAATGCAGAAGGAGGATTGGATAAATTTCTAGATTTTAGACTTTCAATCATCAATAGCGAAGAAATTCTAAAGTATTAAGAAAGTCTAAAATTTAATGTATTGTCCGAGCATATCTAACCAACATATCTTGTTGCGCGAGCTAGATTGGAAAACCTCTGACTGACTCTAAGCTGCCAACAACCATAACCTATATTTAGTCTGTCAATTGCTTAAGTCCTAAATATACAAAACGCCTCGTATATCAGAGAGGGTATCTGTGATTCGTAAAGATTATTGACATTTAAAACTGGAATTAACCGGATTTAAAATGCAGTACTTATACCTCCGCATATATAAAGATATGCGGTTTCGCAGTTATGACTATGAAACCTAAACTCTTGAGAATTCTCACAGTATTTTTATTAATTTTAGTAGTAATTTCTCCAGCTTTAGTCGCAATAATTGCAGTTTGGCAAGAACATCTCAATTTCATGGCAGCACAAAATTTACTTTATGCCGTTAAAGATAGTCAGCAATTAACTAATAATTGGGGAAATACGATTGTTTCCGTCTTATTATGGCTGATAATTTTTGCTCCCCTGAGTCTTTGTTTGGGAATTACTTTGCATAATCGCTATGTTGTTTATCGGACTGCTGCGCTGCAAAGAAAAGTCAAAATGTTGGAAAGAATGTGGCAGCAAAATGCTTATCCAGAGGAAATTATTTTATGAAACAAATTCCCCTTGGGATCGTAACTTTAATTGCAGGTATCTTAATTACTTTGATTAGCTTGTGGGTAGGGCAAAATAATCATCTCCTACCAGAACAAGCTTCTGCACAAGCGCCTTTAGTAGATAATTTCTTTAACGTCATGGTAGCCATTGGTACTGCTTTATTTTTAGTAGTACAAGGGGCAATCCTCTTTTCTGTTATCAAGTTTCGTCGTCGTCGCGGCGATAACACCGATGGCGAGCCAATTGAAGGCAGTTTCCCCCTAGAGATTTTGTGGACAATAATCCCTGGAATCATTGTGATTGGACTGGGAATATACAGTGTAGATGTATACACCGAAATGGGGGGTATGGATGCCATTAGTCATCACGGCATGACCCACGAGTCGATGATGGCACAACCCAACTCTAACCCGATTGGGATTGGTTCTACACCTGCAAACGAAGGTAAGCCGCCATCTCTAGTAGTCAACGTTACCGGGATGCAGTACGCTTGGCTGTTCAACTATCCCGATAGCAATGTGAATACTGGCGAACTGCACGTTCCTGTGGGTCAAGATGTACTGCTAAATATCTCTGCAAATGATGTCATCCACTCGTTTTGGATTCCGCAGTTTCGGTTGAAGCAAGATGCAATTCCCGGACAAGCCACACAGTTACGCTTCACCGCTACCAAAACCGGACAATACCCGGTAGTTTGCGCCGAACTTTGTGGCGGCTATCACGGTAGTATGCGTACTTCCGTAGTCGTCCACACCCCCGAAGAGTACGATCGCTGGTTGGCAGAAAACCGCATCGCCCAACAGCCAGAAATGGATCGCACCGTTGCCGTAAATCCCTAGTTTTTCCTATGACACAGTTAGAAACTTCGCAAATCACCACAGTCGTTACCGAACACGAACTACACCAGAGGTGGAAATGGTACGACTATTTCACCTTTAATATCGATCACAAAGTTATTGGCATTCAATATCTGGTGACAGCCTTTGTGTTTTATCTGATTGGCGGATTGATGGCGATGGCCATCCGCATCGAATTAAATACACCAGATGCAGATTTTCTCGATCCCAATCTGTATAACGCCTTCATGACCAATCACGGCACGTTGATGATTTTTATGTGGATTGTACCAGCTGCCATTGGCGGATTTGGTAACTTTCTTGTGCCGTTGATGGTTGGGGCGCGAGACATGGCGTTTCCCAAATTAAATGCGATCGCATTTTGGTTGAATCCACCAGCTGGGGCATTACTTTTAGGCAGTTTCTTTTTTGGTGGTTCGCAAAGCGGCTGGACTGCTTACCCACCCTTGAGTTTAATCACGGCCAATACTGCCCAGACAATGTGGATTTTAGCGATCGTGTTGGTGGGGACTTCCTCAATTTTGGGGGCGTTAAACTTTGTCGTCACGATCTTGAAAATGAAAGTCCCCAGTATGCAGTGGACGCAAATGCCATTATTTTGCTGGGCAATTTTAGCAACTTCAGTTTTAGCCCTGCTATCTACCCCAGTGCTAGCAGCGGGATTGGTGCTGTTATTATTTGATATCAACTTTGGCACTTCTTTCTTTAAGCCTGATGCTGGGGGAAATGTGGTGCTTTATCAGCATTTATTTTGGTTTTATTCCCACCCCGCAGTATATTTAATGATTTTGCCCATCTTCGGCATTATGTCCGAAGTGATTCCCGTTCACGCGCGTAAACCGATATTTGGTTATAAAGCGATCGCTTATTCTAGCTTGGCAATCTGCGTTATCGGTTTATTTGTCTGGGTACACCACATGTTTACCAGTGGTACACCCCCGTGGATGCGGATGTTTTTCACCATCTCCACACTGATTGTTGCCGTTCCCACTGGCGTGAAGATTTTTGGCTGGGTGGCGACACTTTGGGGTGGTAAAATCCGCTTCACCAGTGCCATGTTATTTGCTATTGGCTTACTGTCAATGTTTGTCGTTGGCGGACTGGGCGGCGTCACCTTGGGTACAGCACCTTTTGACCTTCACGTTCACGATACATATTATGTAGTTGGTCACTTCCACTACGTTTTATTTGGCGGTTCTGTATTTGGTATCTATGCGGGAATTTATCATTGGTTCCCCAAGATTACCGGACGAATGATGAATGAAACTTGGGGACGAGTTCACTTTGCGCTTACTTTTGTTGGCACTCACCTCACCTTCTTACCAATGCACCAACTAGGATTGCAGGGAATGCCACGTAGAGTTGCCATGTACGATCCTCAGTTTGCTGGCATCAATCATATTTGTACCATTGGTGCAATTGTTTTGGGCATATCTGTACTACCGTTCTTCTTCAACGCCATTTGGAGTTGGCTATATGGCCCCAAAGCAGCAGACAACCCTTGGGATGCACTGACTTTAGAGTGGACAACCAGTTCTCCACCCGCAATTGAAAATTGGGAAGTACTGCCTGTAGTGACTCACGGCCCCTATGATTACGGGCGCACTGTGGAAGTTAATCAAACAGTTCAAACTGCTTCTATTTAGCAAAAAAGTATCAGGGAATAGGTAATACCATTTCACGTTAATCATGATAACAATACGTTGGTAAGGGCATGGCAATGCCATGCCCCTACGAGAAATCTATCTATATCAAGGTTTTCGTTAATTGGTATTAACACAAAAGACTGTTCCCTATTTAAATACGGAAATTGGAATTTATGCAGGATTCAACTTTGAACGCCCCAGAAATCTCGTTAAGTTCAGCCGCTTCCCATGAAGAACATCCAGACTTGCGGGTGTTTGGGCTGCTGACGTTTCTGGTTTCGGAGTCCTTAATGTTTGGCGGTTTTTTTGCTAGTTACCTCGTTTTGCGCGGTGCTGCCGCAGTTTGGCCGCCCGAAGGTACAGAAGTAGAATTACTCGTACCGACGATTAACACAGTCATCCTAGTTTCTAGCAGTTTTGTTATCCATTTAGGTGATACAGCAATTAAGAAAAATAATGTCGCTGGAATGCGTTTGTGGTATGGCATCACTGCCCTAATGGGAGCTATTTTCCTTGCTGGTCAAGCATATGAGTATCTGACTTTAGGATATGGGTTAACAACTAACGTGTTTGCCAACTGTTTTTACTTAATGACAGGCTTCCACGGTTTACACGTATTTATTGGGTTGTTATTAATATTGGGAGTACTTTGGCGATCGCGTCGTTTCGGTCATTACTCTGCTACTAAACACACTGGCATTGAAATGGCAGAAATCTACTGGCACTTTGTAGACATCATCTGGATTATTCTATTTTCGCTGCTGTATATCCTGACTTTGTTTTAGAAGAGTTATGGTAGCTGTTATACCAGTTTGAATTTACTACAAACAGGGGAGTTAGTGTTGTCAATGGCAAGATTAACTCCCCATTTTAACGAAGCTTGTTGATTCAAAACCAAGGAGTTAGCTGAAAGTACAATAAACAGACTAAGAAATTGAGAGAAAAAAGAATTAGACTTTCAGGGACTAAACCTAGATAAATTGTCTGTTGAGCATAGCCGCTTTCAGGTTAGTGAATTTCTACATTTCACTGTCTAAGTCGTAAAAGTAGTGAAGCTGTTATGATCTGCCACGTAAAGTCTGAAAACCTTGCTACAAAAGGGTTAAAAATAATATTACTCTCTGACTCGAAAATCGCCAAAAAACCTTATTTTTCCTGTACTAATTGAAGCTTAAGCTATTTGGTAGGGGTAGTGTGAATAGCAGTTATTTTATGATTATAATTTTTATTAATTATCTTTGAAAATCTTAATCAAATAGGTAATTCAATCAATGGCTAATCACAATGACGATAGTAATAGCGATAGTTCAGTTACGAACCATCGCTATCCTAAACCACCCGGAAATAGAATTTACCTTAAAAAAACCGATGTCGCTTTAACAATTTATATATATCCATTACACAAGTTTATAAATAAATTAGACACAAAAGCTGGACGTTTAATAAATGGATGTTTAGCACTCGCAGTAATTGTATTTATACCTACTTTAATTCTCATGAATATTGTCATGGTAGGTTTAGTAGCTTTAATGATATACTTAATAGTATTTAAGTTATCAATTCCATGTTTATTCATATTAATTCTGATTATATTGTTTCCATTGCGTTTTACCCTTGAAACCAATTATTTCTTCATATCGCAATTCTCCAAAGTTTATTTATTGATTAACGAACACAGTTTTAGTCTTAATTGGAATTTTTTAGGAATTAACTATCATGTAAGTGGTAAAACCCAAGATTTGCGTTCGGTTAAAGTCGCAGAGTTAAAAACATTAAAAAACATAGGTTTTCAAACACATTTATGCCTAACTCAAGGCATTTACTCTCATAAATTTGGCTTTGGATTGTTTAGAAACCAGCAGGAATGGTTAGCTCAAGAAATTAATGATTTTCTCGAAACATGGCGCTCTAAGCATCAATGAAAACTCCAAACAAAATTAATAAATAATAATGTTCTTGTATGTTTCGCAGTCAATGCTTTTTTATCAAAAGTCCAATGTAGTAGATCGGATGAAATATTCAGTAATTTAAACCGCTTGCTTAACCTGAGATTTGGCTAATTCACTAGGAGCAAAAGCACCATTTTCGGTAATGATGGCTGTAATTAAATTTGCTGGGGTAACATCAAAAGCCGGATTATAAAATTCCACACCTTCAGGCGTAAGAATCGTATTACCTACTTGATAAATTTCTGTAGGATCGCGTTCTTCAATGGGAATTTGGCTACCGTCAGATAATTCAAAATCAACAGTAGACAAGGGAGCCGCGACAAAGAAAGGAATATTATGGGCTTTAGCTGCGATCGCTACACTATAAGTACCAATTTTATTCGCAGTATCACCGTTAGCAGCAATTCTATCCGCACCAACCACAACAGCATGAATTAATCCTTGCTTCATGCAGTGGGCGGCCATATTATCAGTAATCAATGTCACAGGAATACCTTCTTGAACGCATTCCCAAGCTGTGAGTTTTGCACCTTGCAAGCGAGGACGGGTTTCATCGGCAAACACACGCGCTAAACGTCCTTCTCTCCAAGCCGAACGTACCACACCCAAAGCTGTCCCATAACCGGCAGTTGCTAGCGCGCCAGCGTTGCAATGAGTGAGAATTGTCAGCTTTTCCGGGTTCTTTGGCAATACAGTCAAGCCATTGTCACCGATCGCCTGACAAGTTTGCAAATCTTCAGCATTGATGGCTTGCGCGGTTTCAAAAAGAGTTTGTTTTAGTTCTGCTACTGTTCCCAAGGTTTCATAGGCAGTTTTCATCATCCGGCTAATTGCCCAAAATAAATTGACCGCCGTCGGACGAGTAGAACGCAACATTTGGGCAACTTGCTCTAAGTGTTGTAAAAATTCGTTGCGATCGCTAGTTTCAATCTCCCTCGCCCCAAGATACATACCGTATGCTGCTGCGACACCAATTGCAGGGGCACCTCGGACAATCATCGTCTTAATTGCCCTTGCCATATCTTCACTGCGGTGAATCTCCACAAACCCATACTCATTGGGTAAGAGAGTTTGATCGATTAGCGATACCGAGTCATTGTGCCAAATAACTGGATAAACTTGGTTGGGGGAATATGTCATAGAAAGTGAGAAATATTGCAAGTAGGCATCAAATACTTATACTATTTCACTTTCAGGAGCTTGAAGCACTAACAAAACTTTGCCGTTATTTGTGCAACCAGGCTAGGTAAATGTTGCGTGGCTGAACCCTCAAAGATGGTAAAACCATTCAGTGCTGGATAATTGAGATTTGGGTCAATAAAGTATTTCTCAGGTACATTTTGAAAGAATTTCAACAAATTGGCAGCTGGATACACTGTAGCGGATGTCCCAATGACAATAAAAATATCTACTTGAGAGACAATTTGATACAAATCATCAACTCTCATATCCACTGCTTCGCCAAACCAAACAACATCAGGACGTAATTGCTTACCACACTTAGGGCACAGTTCGCCAAGTTGAATTGGTTTCTCAATCGCATCACGATAATCACATTGCCAATCAGCATCCATTGGCGGAATTCCGAAGTGCCATTCGCACTTGTGGTAATCTATACGTCCGTGGATATGCCAAACATCTTTCACGCCTGCTTTTTCCAGCAGCGTATCAATATTTTGAGTAATACAGATGACATCCAATCTCTCAGCAAGTTGCGCAATCGCAAAGTGCGCAGCATTAGGTTGACATTGCTGCATCTGGGCAAATCTTTGAGCATAAAAGTCCAGCACTAGCTGTTTATTTTGCATCCAACCGAGAGGGGTAGCAACATCTGCGATTTGGTGTCCTTCCCATAAGCCTCCCGAACCTCTAAAAGTGGGAATACCGCTTTCTACTGAAAGACCTGCACCACTGAATACAACAATTTTAGGCATGAGACATTTACAGAGTTTGACGACTGCAACTTAGATTACCCAGATCGACAATGCGATCGCGATCGCTAAAAGCGGGGTTACAACTCTGAAGCGACAGGGGAATTTCTTAAATTAGACTGCTGAATACTAAATAAAAATTACAAATTATGGCCTCAGCCCACTGCGAGCAGTTTAATAAACAAGGAATACTGAGATGCATTAAAAACCTAATGAGCGAAAAGCCCACAGTATTTTCGTCCTAGAAATTTTTTTCTCAGGGCTATATCGATAACGGCGAAGAGACATTAGGTTTACTCATCTCTATGTAAGTAGCTCAGAGATACTCTTAGAATCATTTATGCGCTTATTCAAAATTTCCTGGAAACGTATAAGCAAGAGGTATTATTACCCTCTATTATCTTTGGCGCTAGCGTGCATCTTGTTATTTACTACTGTAGGCGTGGGTGAAGCAAGGCAAGATGATAGCTCTGAGCAGCCAACTAATATCAACTCTACTCAAATAGATACTACAACTTATATTTCGCAAGCCACTAATGATACGGCGAGCGCACCTGATGTTACTTCAATTAGAAGCGTCAGTCCTAAGGAATTGTATGTCAGCATTCCTCAATCACTTGTACGAGAAAATATTCAAGGTTACGCCCAAGAAAGGCTCAATTTAGTAATTACGGGTGACAACTTCCCCAAACCAGACAATTCACCCAAAAATAAAATTGCAGTCAAAATCGGTAATCCCCCTGATGATGCTACTACTCCTAATGTGAGAGTTGCAGAAGACGGAAAGGCAATTTTTGCCACCTTTACTAACGATCAACTCAGAAAGTTGAGCAGGGGAACACACCCTGTCAGAGTCGAAGTAGGAGGAAACGCAACTAGTATTGACCCCCAAATTACTGAGGATCAACTTCAGGTTAATGTCATGCGTCCTGTGAGTGGTTTAACAACATTAATTGTGTTTGCGATCGCTACTCTTGTAACGCTCGTCATTGTAGCCATCATCTACGCTTTAGCTACAGAGTCCAAAAAAGCCAACTTACCCGCCAATTCGCTCAAAAAAAGCAATCAAAAAAACCTCAATTCATTAGAGTGGTTGATTCTTGAGCGACAGACAAACACCTTTAGTCTGGCACGCGTCCAGTTTGTCTGGTGGCTAACTATCATTGTTTTTGGTTATTTATTTCTATTTATCGGCCGTGGAGTCATTCAAGGGATCTGGGAATTTATTCCCTTATCAGGATTTGCCTATACTTTTTTGATTAGTTTGGTAACTTTGGTGACAGCACAAGCGACTTCCACATTCCGTGGTAGTAAGGGATCTGGAGACGTAAATCCCGCTTGGTCTGATTTGGTAGTGCATGGTGGCGTAGTAGCCTTGGAACGGGTACAGCAGGTAGTTTGGAATCTAATTATTGGTATTGCTTTTATAGTGATTCTGTTAGTCACCTATACAACAGCATCTTCTTTACCATCTATCCCTTCTGAAATCTTGGTACTGATGGGAATCAGTGCTGGTGGCTACATCGGTGGTAAAGCTGTCCGCAAAGCTGGCCCCGTTATCACCCAAGTAGTCTTGTGGGGTGAACCCGAAGACTGGAATACAAATCCGCAAATTACCCTTTCTGGAGATCATTTGTCCCAAGCAGGAGGGGTAATAGTGCAAATGGTGTATTTAGACGAAAACAAGACTGAAAAACCCGATACGCGAATTGAAGTCAAACAAGACTACATCTCTACACTAGACCCCGATCCTGATAATCCTGGAGAGTTTTGTAAAAAATTGCAAATTAATTTTAATGGGCTGAACGCACTTCCAGAAGACCAATGGTTAGTATGGATACACGATTTTGCTAATAATTTCACATCAGAAAAAGTCAAAATCACCTTAATTAACTCTGATGGCCAACGTGCTGTTTGGGATGGTACTAATCCCGTACCTGAAAGAAGAAATGCTCCTCCATTACAATCACCTTATTAGGCAGAAATGTAATTAATTACTGCTCTGTTTCATTCACTTTGATGAGTTCGTAGTGAGTTAGCGCGACTTGGGGGTTCTTCCCCAATCCCTACTTCGTGGGAACCCCCATCAGCGACTAAGTTTAGCGTAGTATAAAAAATGGCAAGTCAAATAGTATTATTCATCACAGTACGCGCAATAAGCTAGGAATGCTGTCTATCGCTTCCAAGTTCTGAATTTCTGCCAAAGCTTGGCGAAAGTTACCTTCTTTCACATCATGGGTGACAACCACAATCTCTGCTAGTTCTCCTTGAAACCCAGTTTGGACAACTGACTCTAAGCTAACGCCGTAATTGCCAAAGCAAGTACCTAATTTGCCAATGACTCCTGGGCTATCTTTAGTCAGGAAGCGGGTATAAAAACGAGTTACTAATTCTGCTATAGGCGCAATTTGACAGTAGTCTTGATGCCCACAAGTTAATAAAGGATTGGGTTTAGCAGTGTTGACCGTTTCTGTTTTCAGTGTTGCAGCTAGATTTAAAATATCCGATGTTACGGCACTGGCTGTGGCACCAGCACCAGCACCAGGTCCAAAAAACATGACTTGCCCTAATGGTTCTCCTTCCACAAGAATGGCGTTATACACGCCGTTAATGCTAGCTAAGGGATGTGCTTGGGGAACTAAGGTAGGATGAACTCTGACAGATAGTTTTGCAGAATCGCTACTATGAAGTTTGGCGATCGCTAGCAATTTAATCACAAATCCCAATTTCTCAGCATAGGCAATATCTGTTTTGCTAACTTGCCGAATTCCCTCACAATAGACATCTTCTAGGTGAATGCGTCCGCCAAAGGCTAATGAGGCCAAGATGGCAATTTTATCTGCTGCGTCTAAGCCATCTACATCAGCGGTAGGATCGGCTTCAGCATAGCCCAATCTTTGAGCATCAGCCAACACATCCTCAAAATTGCTACCTTCTTTTTGCATCCGTGTCAGGATGTAGTTGGTAGTACCGTTGACTATGCCTGTAACGGTGTGAATGCGGTTTACACTTAAAGCTTGCTTCAGGGGTTGAATTACAGGAATACCACCACCCACTGCGGCTTCTAGCAAGACATATACTCCAGCTTGATTGGCAGTAGTAAAGATTTCATCTCCAAAGCGGGCGATGACAGCTTTATTGGCGGTGACAACGTGTTTACCGTTTTGTAGTGCTTTGAGAATCAGCGATCGCGCTGGTTCCAATCCACCCATGACTTCGACAACTATATCTACCGCCGGATCGCTAACTATAGATTCTAAGTCTGTGGTAATCGCTGCGTGTGGTAGTTTTACCTCACGGGGTTTATCAAGCGATCGTACTCCCACTCGATATATTTCTATTTCCTGCAATAACGGGTGACGCCCAGTGGTATCTTGTAACAACTGTACAGTACCCGTGCCAACAGTACCTAATCCTAATATCCCTAGTTTTACACCCACAATTTTTCTACCAAATTCAGTTTTAAGTCCTGAGTCCTGAGTATGAAATTATTACTCAGTAAACCTTTTGTATATATCAATATTTAGGATATTAAATCACAAATAATAATTATCGGTATTTTTGCGTTTATCCTACAGAAAGCCACTGAGTGTCTACATCTGTAGTTCTTTTTTATCTTAATTCGGATTTTTACCAGAGGTCTAGTGTGTAGACCTGAAAACAATTGTAGGGTGGGGCATTGCCCACCCTACAGACTCAAAACTTAAAACTCACTACTCGACACTTAGTAGGTTTCTACGTGCCAGCGGCCAGCTTTCTTGATTTCCTTCTGGTAAGCACTCCACTCTACGCCTTCTTTAGCAGCAGCAGCCGTCAACGCAGCATCGATACCATCTTCCATACCGCGCAAACCGCAGATGTAGGTGTGGGTTTTTTCATTTTTAATCAATTGCCACAGTTCATCTGCGTGTTCTGCAACTCGATCTTGGATGTACATTCTGCCACCTTGAGGATTCTTTTGTTCCCGGCTGATGGCGTAGGTGAGGCGGAAGTTATCAGGATATTTCGCCTGCATTTCTTCCAATTCTTCTTTATATAGGATGTTGGGACTTGTGGGCACACCAAAGATTAACCAAGAAAATCCCTTAAACTGGTATTCTGGGTTGGCTGCTCTTTCTGCATCCTTAAACTGACGCCACAGATAAGCACGCATGGGCGCAATACCAGTTCCGGTTGCCATCATGATGACGTTAGCTTCGGGGTCGCTGGGTAGTAACATTTCCTTACCCACAGGCCCGGTAATTTTTACTTCATCGCCTGGTTTGAGGAAACACAAGTGAGTTGAGCAAACACCGTAGACTGTTTCGCCTGTTTCTGGATGCTTGTACTCCAATTGACGCACGCACAGCGATACTGTTTTGTCATCGACATCATCGCCATGACGAGTTGAGGCGATGGAATACAGTCTCAGCTTCTCCGGCTTGCCGTTCTTGTCTACTCCAGGGGGGATAATACCAATACTTTGACCTTCTATATACTTCAAATTACTACCAGAAAGGTCAAACTTGATGTGCTGTACAATACCAATCCCACCTTCTTTTACTAAGGGGTCATTGGATATACACTTGCCAATAAAAGGTGCATTGGGACGGTAAGTGTTCACAGGGACATCAGCATGGGCGTCTTTTTTGGCTTTTGCTTGAGTCATGGTGTTGCCTTTTTGATCCTTCTTCTTGAGCTGTTCTTCAGCTGGTGATGTAACTTCAGTTGTCGCATTCACAGGTGTGGCTTGACCATTCCCCTCACTGTTAGCAATCCCTAATGAGGCTGTGCCATTGAATTGCTGTAACGCACTGGCGGGATAAATACTAACAATTTTGCCGCCTAGGCGAGTGATACGTCGCATTTCTTGATTCATGCGGTTGTAAGGCACTCTGATGAATACACTGCCACTGTTACGAATTTGGTAGTTCGTTTGATCAGTTTCTTCGTTCTGACGCAGACCCACCACTTCGTAAACGAAGACGCGGCTACCTGATTCTGTGTTAGCAGCACCCTCAACAGCACCTTGTTTGTACATTCGTTCTATCACTCCGATGTTTACTTAACCGTTTTTCAAAAAAAAACTTTTCCTATCACAAGCCAGCTTTAGTGTACCGGATTTTCGCTTCACAAAACTGGCGCTCTAGGAAAGTGGCATTATCAATTAACGCCTTGCTAAGTACACTCACCAAAGACATGCAGGCAGCGCAAAAACACACCTGTTCACCTTCTAAGTTAGAGGATAAGTCGTCTGGAGAATGTTAATAATGAGTCAATTTAATGTTTTTTTCGTGAAGTAACATACTCCTAAGCTGACTGCAAGCACTACAGTTTAGGCTTTTCAGTAACTCTCGGTATCCCGTCAGAGATTAACTGAAGCTTTGTGTAGACTACACGATATGCCCCTCTGTACAGTTGAAACAAATATGCAACCATAACCTAATCATGACTAATTACATGACTAGCTTGAGTGAATCTGTAAAACTGAATGTTACAGCGTGGCTAGATATAAGCAATTATAATCAGTTTTACTTGATGCGATCGATCTGTCAACCTCTAACAATTCAATTTCCCAAGGTCTCCAGTGTAATTGAGTATGTTCATAAAGCTACAACCAAGATTTTTTTTCTAACTTGGGCACTCATTCTTTAGATAGATTTTGGCTGATGAATTTCTGGAGTATTACCCGATCGCAAATTAAAATTCCAAAATTGCAAAAAATTTGCGGACAGAGAAAACCAAACATTATAAACTTGAATAATAGGGTTACAAACACTTCACAGGAGTTACCAGACTGCTTGTGGGTATTGAAGAGATCTCTTTTCAAATTAGCAACTAAATCATCAACACGATCGATGAACCACGCTAATTCTTTCTGACAGTAAACTTGTATAGAATAACCCCTTCTGTTAAAATCAAATATACCACTAGGATTAAATACTTACCAGCAACAAACTCAGGCTAGGCAGGCGAGTAACAACTATTACTTGTTGTAACCCGTCTGAACTTCTTTATGGCGCTGTGGGTAATAAGAACGCCGGAAAAACCAATGGGTAAACTCTTGGCTTCAAAATCTGCTGTGTGAAAAATTTTGATTGACACATCTTTTAGTATCTAGAGGAGATTTATGACGAGTAAGCCGGAACGCGTGGTACTAATTGGAGTAGCTGGAGACTCTGGGTGCGGTAAATCTACATTTTTGCGTCGTTTGATTGATTTGTTTGGTGAGGACTTAATGACAGTCATCTGTTTAGATGACTATCATTCTCTAGATCGCAAACAGCGCAAAGAAACCGGGATCACAGCACTCGATCCTAGGGCAAACAATTTTGACCTGATGTATGAGCAAATTAAAGCGCTCAAAAATGGTCAAGCAGTTGACAAACCGATTTACAACCACGAAACCGGCATGATCGATCCGCCAGAACGGATCGAGCCAAATCATATCATAGTGGTTGAAGGACTGCATCCTTTATACGATGAACGGGTGCGATCGCTAATTGACTTCAGTGTTTATTTTGATATTAGCGACGAAGTAAAAATTGCTTGGAAAATCCAGCGAGATATGGCTGAAAGGGGACATCGCTATGAAGATGTCTTAGCTCAAATCAATTCCCGTAAGCCTGATTTTGAAAAGTTTATTGAGCCACAAAGAGAATTTGCTGATGTGGTTCTGCAAGTATTGCCCACCAACTTAATTAAAAACGACACAGAGCGCAAAGTCCTACGGGTACGGATGCTCCAGCGCGAAGGTAAAGAAGGCTTTGAGCCAACCTATCTCTTTGATGAAGGGTCAACCATTCATTGGACACCTTGTGGACGTAAGCTTACTTGTTCCTACCCTGGTATGCAGCTGTACTATGGTTCAGATGTTTACTACGGTCGTTACGTATCCGTCTTAGAGGTAGACGGTCAATTTGACAACTTAGAAGAAGTTATT